>NZ_CP071644.1:0-4800000 GCF_051131985.1 Pseudomonas sp. Z3-6 | reverse complement strand
ATCAGCACCAGTGGGTCGACCGGCGTCTGGGCCTCGAACTCGATCCGGCCGCCATTGGGGCCGCCATCGACTTTCTTGATGCCCAGTTGCTCGGCCTTGAGCTTGAGCAGCGTGGTGCGCACCAGGTTCTTGGTCGGTTCCGGCAGCAGGCCGAAGCGGTCGATCATCTCCACTTGCAGGTCCTTGAGGCCTTCCTCGTCGCTGGCCGAGGCGATGCGTTTGTAGAGGATCAGCCGTGCGTGGACGTCCGGCAGGTAGTCTTCCGGGATCAGTGCCGGTACTCGAAGGTTGATTTCCGGCCCGCCGCCCAGGGGTTGGTCGAGGTTCGGCTGCTCGCCCTTGCGGATCGACTTGACGGCGCGTTCGAGCATCTCCATGTACAGCGTGAAGCCGACGGCCTGGATCTGGCCGCTCTGGCCGTCGCCGAGCAATTCGCCGGCGCCGCGGATTTCCAGGTCGTTGGTGGCCAGCACGAAACCGGCGCCGAGGTCCTGGGTGTTGGCGATGGCTTCCAGGCGTTTTTCCGCATCCGGGGTAATTTGCTGGCGCGGTGGCGTCAACAGGTAGGCATAGGCCTGGTGGTGGCTACGACCGACCCGGCCGCGCAACTGGTGCAGTTGGGCCAGGCCGAATTTGTCGGCGCGCTCGATGATGATGGTATTGGCGCTCGGCACGTCGATGCCGGTCTCGATGATGGTCGAGGCGATCAGCACGTTGAAGCGCTTGTGGTAGAAATCGCTCATCACCTGTTCGAGTTCACGCTCGCGCATCTGTCCGTGGCCGATGCCGATGCGCGCTTCCGGCACCAGCTCGGCCAGGTCGGCGGCACATTTCTCGATGGTCTTCACGTCATTGTGCAGGTAATAGACCTGGCCGCCGCGCAGCAGCTCACGCAGCAGGGCTTCCTTGACCGTGCTTTTGTTCTGCTCCATGACAAAGGTGCGCACCGACAGGCGCCGGGCCGGCGGCGTGGCGATGATCGACAGGTCGCGCATGCCCGACACCGCCATGTTCAACGTACGCGGGATCGGCGTGGCGGTCAGGGTCAGGATGTCGACCTCGCTGCGCAGGGCCTTGAGCTGTTCCTTCTGGCGCACGCCAAAACGGTGCTCTTCGTCGATGATCACCAGCCCCAGGTTCTTGATCTTCACGTCGTCCTGCAGCAGCTTGTGCGTGCCGATGACGATGTCGATCTTGCCCTCGGCCAGGTCGGCCACGGCGGCGTTCACTTCCTTGGTGGATTTGAAGCGACTCATCACTTCCACGGTCACTGGCCAGTCGGCGAAGCGGTCGCGGAAACTGTTGTAGTGCTGCTGGGCAAGCAGGGTGGTCGGGACCAGGATCGCCACCTGCTTGCCGCCATGCACGGCAATGAACGCGGCGCGCATCGCCACTTCGGTCTTGCCGAAGCCCACGTCGCCACACACCAGTCGGTCCATGGGCTTGGGGGCGAGCATGTCGGCGCGCACGGCTTCGATGGTGGTCTGTTGGTCGACGGTTTCTTCGAAGGGGAAGCCGGCACTGAAGGTTTCGTAGTCGGCTTTCGGATCGGCGAAGGCGTAACCCTCGCGAGCCGCGCGACGGGCGTAGATGTCCAGCAGTTCGGCAGCCACGTCGCGCACCTGTTCGGCCGCCTTGCGCTTGGCTTTCTGCCAGGTTTCCGAGCCCAGGCGATGCAGCGGGGCCAGGGCGTCGTCGCTGCCGGTATAACGAGCGATCAGGTGCAGGTTCGCCACCGGCACGTAGAGCTTGGCGCCCTCGGCGTACTCAAGGGTCAGGAACTCGGCGGCCTGGTTGTCGATTTCCAGCGTCGCCAGGCCCAGGTAGCGGCCCACGCCGTGGTCGATGTGCACCACGGGCGCGCCTTCGCGCAGCTCGGTGAGGTTCTTGATGACGGCGTCGTTGGCGGCGTCGGCGCGTTTCTCGCGACGGCGGCGCTGCATGACCCGCTGGCCGAACAAAGGGCTTTCGGCCACCAGCGCCAAGGCTGGCGCATCCAGGACCAGGCCGTCGTTCAGCGGCGCGATGGTGATCGCCAGGCGATCCTTGCCGGCAACGAAGTCCGACCAGCTGTCGACAGTCTTCGGTCGCAGCTTCAAACGTTCGAGCAGTTCCAGCAGCACTTCGCGACGTCCCGCGGATTCGGCGGTGAACAGTACGCGGCCGGGGAATGCATCGAGGAAACCCGCCAGCGCCGCCAGCGGCTGCGTGGCCTTGGCTTCGATGGCCAGGTCCGGCAATGCCTTGGCCGGGAAGCGTTCACGACCGACGCCGGTTTCCACGTCCTGCTGGCTCGCCACCACGCGCGGCCAACTCTTGAGACGGGCAAAGCAATCTTCCACCGGCAGGAACAGCTCGGCTGGCGGCAATAGAGGCCGGGACGGATCGACGCGACGCTCTTCGTAGCGGTTGCGCACATCGTTCCAGAAATTTTCCGCCGCTTGCTCGATGCCCGGCAGGGAAAACACCTGGGTGTCCTGGGGCAAGTAATCGAACAGGGTGGAGGTTTCTTCGAAAAACAGCGGCAGGTAGTACTCGATACCGGCGGGCGTGATCCCGCTGCTCAGGTCCTGGAAGATCGGGCAACGCCGGAAATCCACATCGAAGCGTTCGCGAAAGCGCGCCTTGAAGCGGGTCACGGCGTCTTTCTGCAACGGGAATTCCTTGGCGGGCAACAGGCGGATCGACTGCACTTTGTCGATGGAGCGCTGGTTTTCCGGGTCGAAGGTGCGCAGCGTCTCGATTTCGTCATCGAACAGGTCGATGCGATACGGCAGTTTGCTGCCCATCGGGAACAGGTCGATCAAGGCGCCACGCACCGCGAACTCGCCGTGCTCATACACCGTGTCGACGCACCGATAGCCACTGGCCTCGAGGCGGGTGCGCATTTGCTCGACGTCGAGCTTCTGGCCGATGTCTAGCACCAGGCTGCTGCCGAGCAAAAATTGGGTCGGGGCCAGGCGATGTAGGGCTGTGGTGATCGGCACTACCAAAACGCCATGACTGAGCTCCGGCAGCCGATAAAGGCTGGCGATTCGCTGGGAAATGATGTCCTGGTGCGGCGAAAACAGATCGTAGGGCAGAGTTTCCCAGTCCGGAAAATGCAAGACCGGCAAATCCGGCGCGAAGAAACTCAGCTCCTGTTCCAGCCGTTCGGCGCTTTGGCTGTCGGCGGTCAGTAGCAGGGTGAAACGCTTTGCAGCGCTGGCAGCCTCGGCGATGGCCAGGCTCAGGGCGGCACCGGGCAGGTTGCCCCAGTGCTGTTTACCTGCCGCGGCAGGGAGAAGCGGAAGACGCAGAACGGGCACGGAAGATTGAGCTCCAGCATTGCGACAAAGTCGACAATTGTAGCGGGGGAAGGGGGCTGCTGTCAGTCGCAGACTACCCAGGCAGGCAGGAAAACCACGGCGCGACGGGCGCGCATTGCTCCGCAGAGGACTCGGCGGCATAATGTAGCCCCTTTTTTCAGCCCCTACATGTGGAAGGTTACCGTGACTCAGAAGCCCGACCAGTGTCTTGGTGAATGGATTGATCGTGAAGCGCTCGCCGAAGCGATGATCCCTCTCATCGGTCAGCTCTACCGCAATAACAACGTGGTGAGCTCGATCTATGGCCGCAGCCTGATCAACCAGTCTGTCATCGCGATCCTCAAAGCCCACCGCTTTGCGCGCCACCGTTCTTCCGACGACAGCGAACTCTCCGTCCACGAAACATTCCCTCTGCTCAAGGCCATGAGCGAGCTCAAGCTCGGCGCGGCTTCGGTGGACCTGGGCAAGTTGGCATTCAAATTCCGCAACGAAGGCAATGGCCGTAGCGCCGAGCAATTCGTACGTGAAGAGATGGCTGATGTGGTTGGCCAGCAGAACGTTTCGGCTCGCAAAGGCACTGACGTGGTCCTGTACGGCTTCGGTCGTATCGGCCGTCTGCTGGCGCGCATCCTGATCGAAAAAACCGGTGGTGGCGACGGCCTGCGCCTGCGGGCCATCGTGGTGCGCAAGGGCGCCGAGAACGACCTGACCAAGCGCGCCAGCCTGCTGCGTCGCGATTCGGTCCATGGTTCGTTCAACGGCACCATCACCATCGACGAAGAAAACAACACCATCACCGCCAACGGTAACCTGATCCAGGTGATCTACGCGAAGAACCCGACCGAGGTGGATTACACCCAGTACGGCATCAAGGACGCACTGCTGGTGGACAACACCGGTGTATGGCGTGACGCCGACGGCCTGGGCCAGCACCTGGCCTGCCCGGGTGTCGACCGCGTTGTCCTGACCGCGCCTGGCAAGGGCAAGCTGAAGAACATCGTTCACGGCATCAACCACGGCGAAATCACCGCCGACGACAAGATCGTCTCCGCCGCCTCTTGCACCACCAACGCCATCGTGCCGGTGCTCAAGGCCGTGAACGACAAGTTCGGTATCGTCAACGGTCACGTCGAAACGGTTCACTCGTACACCAACGACCAGAACCTGATCGACAACTTCCACAAGGGCGATCGCCGTGGCCGCAGCGCCGCGCTGAACATGGTCATCACCGAGACCGGTGCCGCCACCGCCGCCGCCAAGGCCCTGCCTGAACTGGCCGGCAAGCTGACCGGCAACGCGATCCGCGTACCGACGCCGAACGTGTCGATGGCCATTCTCAACCTGAACCTTGAGAAAGCCGCTACCCGTGAAGAGATGAACGAGTACCTGCGCTACATGGCGCTGCACTCCGACCTGCATAAGCAGATCGACTTCGTCAATTCCCAGGAAGTGGTGTCCACCGACTTCGTGGGCTCGCGCCACGCCGGTGTGGTGGACGCTGAAGCCACCATCAGCCAAGATAACCGCGTGGTGTTGTACGTCTGGTACGACAACGAATTCGGTTACAGCTGCCAGGTGGTTCGCGTGATGGAAGACATGGCCGGGGTAAACCCGCCAGCGTTCCCGCGCTAAGCGTTAGCCGCTTGTGAAAACGCCCCGACTTGTCGGGGCGTTTTTTTGTCTGGAGTTTGTGGTGCCTGGGCTGGCCTCTTCGCGAGCAGGCTCGCTCCCACGCTTTACCGCATGCATCCGCAACTACTCGGTCCAATGTGGGAGCGAGCCTGCTCCGGGCGGCGATCCGACGAAGGCAATCTATCAGGCACCGCTTATGACGGAAGCCTGCGCCGTCCGCAATTCATGCCGATTACCCTTGAACAGCACCAGGGTGGCAATCAGCCCCAGCACTGCCGCCCCAGTGAGCCATATCCCCGGCGCGGCCTTGTTGTCGAGCACATGGATCAGGTAGGTACAGGCTGCCGGGGTAAACCCACCGAACGTTGCCGTCGCCAGGCTGTAGGCCAGGGAGAACCCGGTGGTGCGCACCTCGACCGGCATGATTTCCGTCAAGGCGACGACCATTGCACCGTTGTAGGATCCATACAGGAACGACAGCCACAGCTCGACGATCAACAAATGGCTGAAACTGGGGTTCGCCACCAGCCAGGACAGGGCCGGATAAGCGGTCAGGATCGCCAGGACAGTCGCACCGAGCAGCAGGGGTTTGCGTCCGATCTTGTCGGAAAACGCCCCCATCACTGGCAGCCAGAAAAAATTCGACAAGCCGATGCACACCGTGACCAGCAGCGCGTCCAGGTCCGACAGGTTCAACTCGGCCTTGCCGAAAGTCGGTGTGTAAGCCGTGATCAGGTAGAACGATACGGTGGTCATCACCACCAGCGCCATGCCGGCCAGGACGATGCCGAAGTTCTGACCGATTGAGCGGACAATTTCCGACAGGCTGGGACGGTGTTTTCTCGCTTGAAACTCAGGTGTTTCTTCCAGCGAACGACGGATCATGAAGATCGCCGGGACAATCATGCAACCCACCAGGAACGGTACGCGCCAGCCCCAATCCCCCATTTCCTGGGGGCTCAGCCAGTGATTGAGGCCAACCCCCAGCAGACCGGCAAACACCACGGCGGCCTGTTGGCTGGCCGATTGCCAACTGACAAAGAAGCCCTTGCGCCCCGGCGTGGAGATCTCCGCCAGGTAAACCGACACGCCACCCAATTCCACACCAGCGGAGAAACCTTGCAGCAAGCGGCCGAGCAGCACCAGCAAGGGCGCCGCCACGCCGAGGACGGCATAGCCCGGCACGCAGGCGATCAGTATGGTGCCCATGGCCATCAGCACCAGGGTGATGATCAAGCCTTTGCGACGGCCGTGGCGGTCGATGTAGGCACCGAGAAAAATCGCCCCCAGGGGGCGCATCAGGAACCCGGCACCGAACGTGGCCAGGGACAGCATCAGCGAGGCAAACGCACTGTCGGCGGGGAAGAACGTCTTGGCGATGGCCGTGGCGTAGAAGCCATAGACCATGAAGTCGAACATCTCCAGGAAGTTGCCGCTGACAACGCGAAAAATCGCCTTGCCGTTGCTTGTATTGGAAGGCATGGGTTGGTACTCACTCTGGTAAATCTTGTATGAAAGCGCTGCACCCCCTGTGGGAAGTCTTGTGAAGACCTGTGGGAGCCAATGGAGCCCTGTGGGAGCAAAGCTTGCTCGCGATGCAGACGATACGGTTCAACTGCAAGACCGCGTCATCGTTCATCGCGAGCAAGCTTTGCTCCCACAGGCTTCAACAGGTTCCCACAGGGCTCCATTGGCTCCCACAGGGTTTTTTGCACGCGCTGGCGTTCATAATGGCCGGCGCGGTTTTGAGAGGAGATGAAGATTTGTTAACTGGACGATGGATAGGCCTTGTGGTGCTGGCTGGCGTGTTGTCCGGTTGCGGCGGTGGCGACACCTTGGAGCGCTTCGACGGCCCGACCATGGGCAGTCACTATTCCATCCAGTACGTCAGGCCTCCCGCCGGGCCCGCTCCGAAAACGGTGCAGGCCGAGGTGGAAAACATCCTGGCCGAAGTGGATCGGCAATTCTCGACCTATCGCAGCGACTCGGACGTCGAGCGTTTCAATGCGCTGCCGGCCAACAGTTGCCAGGTCATGCCTGGCCCGGTCCTGGCGTTGATCCGCGTGGGCGAGCAATTGTCGGTCCAAAGCGATGGCTCCTTCGACCTGACGGTGGAGCCACTGTTGAACCTGTGGGGCTTCGGTCCCCAGTCCCGCACAGAGCAAGTGCCGAGCGCCGAGGCGCTGGCCGAGGTGCGCCAGCGCGTTGGCCACGAGCATCTGCGCATTGAGGGCGACCGGTTGTGCAAGGATGCGGCGGTGGAAGTCGACTTCAACAGTATCGCCGCCGGTCATGCCGTCGACCGCATCGCCGCCAGGCTCCAGGCCTTGGGCATCGACAGTTACCTGGCCGAAGCCACCGGTGAACTCAAGGCTGTCGGGCGTAAGCCTGATGGTTCGGCCTGGCGCATTGCCCTGGAAGAGCCTCGGGATGACCGGCAAGTGGCTGAGCGTATCATCGAGGTCAACGGCTACGGGGTTTCCACCTCGGGTGACTACCGTAAATATTTCGAGCAGGGCGGCCAGCGTTATTCCCACACCTTTGATGGGCGTACTGGTGCGCCGGTCCTACACAACCTGGCGTCCGTCACGGTGATTCATCCTTCGGCGATGATGGCCGATGGACTATCGACGCTGTTGCTGATTCTCGGTCCTGAACGGGGTTGGGACTATGCCCAGAAGCATGACATTGGGGTATTTTTCGTAGTGCGGGATGGGGAGCGTTTCGTCAGCCGCACCAACGACATCTTTGAACGGATGACCCGTGGAAAAACCCAATGACCACTGAAGCGGGATTACCGTGGCGAGGGAGCTTGCTCCCGCTTGAGTGCGAAGCGCTCACAAAAGGGGGGGCGCTACGCACCCCAGCGGGAGCAAGCTCCCTCGCCACAATGATTCAAGCGAGCTTGAGATGAGCGTCATGCAATGACAGCGCCCTGAAAGGTTACCTGTGGCGAAATAGCGCAGGCAAAACTAGCCTACGGCGCGACCAAGGGGTAATGTGCGCGGCGTTGACGCTTCTATAGACTGTGGCCGGGCTCGTGAACCGGCCCCAAATTGTTCCTTCATGCCGCAGGCCGGCATGATTTAGCCGTCGGTGCCAAGTGAGGCACTGCGGCCTGTTCTGAGGAGTACGCATGGCTGTCTACAACTACGACGTGGTGGTACTGGGCTCCGGCCCGGCGGGGGAAGGCGCGGCAATGAACGCGGCCAAGGCAGGGCGCAAGGTGGCGATGGTCGACAGCCGTCGGCAGGTCGGCGGCAACTGCACCCACTTGGGTACCATCCCGTCCAAGGCCTTGCGTCACTCGGTCCGGCAGATCATGCAGTTCAACACCAACCCGATGTTCCGGGCCATCGGCGAGCCGCGCTGGTTCTCCTTCCCGGACGTGCTCAAGAGCGCCGAGAAGGTTATCTCCAAGCAAGTGGCCTCGCGTACCGGCTACTACGCCCGCAACCGCGTAGACGTGTTCTTCGGCACCGGCAGCTTTGCCGATGAGCAGACGGTCGAGGTGGTCTGTGGCAACGGCGTGGTCGAGAAGCTGGTGGCCAAGCACATCATCATCGCCACCGGTTCGCGCCCGTATCGCCCCGCCGACATCGATTTCAACCATGCGCGGATCTACGATAGCGACACCATCCTGAGCCTGGGTCACACCCCGCGTAAGCTCATCGTCTACGGTGCCGGCGTGATCGGTTGCGAATATGCCTCGATCTTCAGCGGCCTGGGTGTGCTGGTGGAGTTGGTGGACAACCGCGGCCAGTTGCTCAGCTTCCTGGACTCGGAAATTTCCCAGGCCCTGAGCTATCACTTCAGCAACAACAACATCACCGTGCGCCACAACGAAGACTACGACCGCGTCGAAGGCGTCGACAATGGCGTCATCCTGCATCTCAAGTCTGGCAAGAAGATCAAGGCCGACGCCTTGCTCTGGTGTAACGGCCGTACCGGCAACACCGACACCCTGGGCCTGGAAAACATCGGCGTGAAGGTCAACAGCCGTGGCCAGATCGAAGTCGACGAGAACTACCGCACCTGCGTGCCGAACATCTACGGTGCCGGTGACGTGATCGGCTGGCCGAGCCTGGCCAGTGCCGCTCACGACCAGGGTCGTTCGGCCGCCGGCAGTATTGTCGACAATGGCAGCTGGCGCTTCGTCAACGACGTGCCGACCGGCATCTACACCATTCCGGAGATCAGCTCGATCGGCAAGAACGAGCAGGAGCTGACCCAGGCCAAGGTGCCGTACGAGGTGGGCAAGGCGTTCTTCAAGAGCATGGCGCGTGCGCAGATCGCCGGCGAGCCGCAAGGCATGCTGAAGATCCTGTTCCACCGCGAGACCCTGGAAGTGCTCGGCGTGCACTGCTTCGGCTACCAGGCATCGGAGATCGTGCACATCGGCCAGGCGATCATGAACCAGCCGGGCGAACTGAACACGCTGAAGTACTTCGTCAACACCACGTTCAACTACCCGACCATGGCCGAAGCCTATCGGGTAGCCGCCTACGACGGGCTCAACCGGCTTTTTTGAGCGGCTCCGGCCGGTGGCCTGAGCCGGCCGGGGAGACCGATTTCAGCAATTCTCGAGGGTGGCAGTGGCCAAACCGGGAAAGTCTGTAATCAGGCTGTCAGCGCCAAAGTCGGCGAGCCTGCGCATGAGCGCGGGCTCGTTGACGGTCCACACCGACACATGCAGCCCCTGGCGCTGCGCCTTGGCCAGGCGTTCCGGCGTGCACAGGGTCCAGTTCAGCGCCAGAATCTCGCAGCCGTAGCTCTGGGCGACCTTCAACGGGTCGAGCCAGGCGTATTCGGCCACCAGTCCACGGGAAATGTCCGGGGTCAGGTCCAAGGCCGCCTTGAGCACTTCCCGGGAACTGGAAGTGATGGTGATCTTGTCCAGCAGCCCGAAACGCTGGGCCATTTCGCGGATGCCCAGCACGGTGGCGGCGGCGCGGGTGCGTGAAGCGC
This sequence comes from Pseudomonas sp. Z3-6, assembly GCF_051131985.1. Lineage (NCBI taxonomy): Bacteria > Pseudomonadati > Pseudomonadota > Gammaproteobacteria > Pseudomonadales > Pseudomonadaceae > Pseudomonas > Pseudomonas sp. Z3-6. The sequence continues at coordinate 4,790,092 of NZ_CP071644.1, read as the reverse complement.
TCTTGACCTCCAGTTGCCAATGCTCGAAATCACACTGCTCGAACAGCTCCTCCAAGCGCGGGATCGGGCACGGCTTGATCCATCCCGGGCCACCCTTGCGCGCATCGTAGGTCACCAGCTCGGCGGCGGAATGCTCCACCACCTTGCCGCGCCGGTCGGTGGTGCGCTTGAGGGTCGGGTCGTGGATCACCATCAACTCGCCGTCCATTGAAAGATGCAGGTCCAGCTCGCAACGGCGTACGCCGTGCTTGAGGCACTCCTGAAAACCGGTCAGGGTGTTTTCCGGCGCTTCGCCCTTGGCGCCGCGGTGGCCATAAATGAGGGTCACGGTTCTTCCTTATTGATGCCTGATTCGTTCAGTTCCCGGGCCAGGCGCCGTTCTTGCGCCTGTTTCTGCAGGATGTAGCGGGCCAGCAACTGGCGCTGGGCGTCGGTCGGGCGTTCGAACTCGGTGCCCACGTCGTAGCCGTCGCCCTTGGGGTCGCAGTGCGTGACCCGCGCCCGCAGCAGCAAGCCGAGGGCCTGGGGCATCAGCACCAGCTTGATCGACAGGTGCGCGCCGACGGCGATGGGGGTGGGGTATTGGAAGTCGATGCCGCCTTCGGAAATGATCACCGGCTGCGGATCGCCAATTTCGCCGAGCACCGTCAGGGCAATGACCTGGCTGAGCAGGTCGATGCGTTTGTTCATCGCCTTGAGGTACGCCGCGATGCTGCGTTCGCGCTCGCTGATCTGGCGCAGCAGGTGTTGCGACTCGAATTCGCTCAGGTGCAGTTCGCTGAGCAGATTGAACAATGGAGAAGCATCCTGCAACACTTCCTGGCCAGCAGCTTCAGGAATGGACAGGGGCCGAATTTCCAGTGCGATCGTGTCCTCGATACGGTAGTATTCGCGGCGATCTTCTTCATCTAATGTCGACATGGCGAACCCATGGTAGCGGCGGTGGTCTGAGTGTAAAGCTGGTTTGTGACCCCCGCCACAAGGACGTTCCTTTTCCCTCCGAACAAGCCCCGACATGTTCAGACCTCTCTTCGTATTTATCGGCACGCGTTATACCCGTGCAAAGCGTCGCAATCATTTCGTATCGTTCATTTCCCTGACCTCCATCATCGGTCTCGCCCTCGGCGTGGTCGTGATGATTGTCGTACTGTCGGTGATGAACGGCTTCGACCATGAGATGCGCACCCGCGTGCTGGGCATGGTGCCCCACGCGACCCTCGAAACCGGCGAAGCCATCAGCGATTGGCCAAGCCTGGCCGCCAAGGTCAAGCAGAACCCGCAGGTGCTGGCCGTGGCGCCCTTCACCCAGATGCAGGGGCTGCTGACCAACGACGGCAAGGTGTCCAAGGTCTTGCTCAACGGCATCGATCCCGGGCTGGAACGGCAGGTGTCGATCATCGACAACTTCATGAAGCAGGGCAAACTCGACGACCTGGCGCCGGGCAGCTTCGGCATCGTCATCGGCGACAAGGCCGCGGCGAAGCTCGGCGTGGCCATCGGCGACAAGCTGACGTTCGTGGCGCCGGAAGTCACCGTGACGCCGGGCGGCATGTTCCCGCGCATGAAGCGCTTTACCGTGGTCGGCATTTTCCATGTGGGCGCTGGCGAGTTGGACGGCTACCTCGGCGTGACCAATCTCCAGGATCTCGCCCGCCTGCATCGCTGGAAGCCGGATCAGGTGCAGGGCCTGCGCTTGAAGTTCGATGACCTGTTCCAGGCCCCTCGAGTGGCCTGGACCATCGCCCAGCAGCTTGGCGAAGACCGCTACTACGCCCGGGACTGGACCCGCACCCACGGCAACCTGTACCAGGCGATCCGCATGGAGAAAGCCATGATCGGCCTGCTGCTGTTGCTGATCGTCGCCGTGGCGGCGTTCAACATCATCTCCACGCTGGTGATGGTGGTGAACGACAAGAAGGGCGACATCGCCATCCTGCGTACCCTCGGTGCCACGCCGGGGCAGATCATGCGGATCTTCATGGTCCAGGGCACCGTCATCGGCGTCATCGGCACGTTCGTCGGCGCGTTGGTCGGCATGTTCGCCGCGCTGAATGTCAGCGCTGCGATCGCCGGCCTCGAAGGGCTGATCGGGCACAAGTTCCTCAACGCCGACGTGTACTTCATCGACTACCTGCCATCGCAGTTGCAGTCCGATGACGTGTTGATGGTCTGCGGCGCCGCGTTGGTCTTGAGTTTCCTCGCCACCCTGTATCCTGCCTGGCGTGCCGCGCGCACCCAGCCTGCGGAGGCGTTACGTTATGAGTGAGTCGGGCATGAGTGAAAAAGCAATCTTGAGCTGCCGCAACCTGGGCAAATCCTACGAGGAAGGCCCAGAGTCGGTGGTGGTGTTGTCGGGCCTGCAACTGGAGTTGCATCCGGGCGAGCGCGTGGCGATTGTCGGCACTTCCGGGTCGGGCAAAAGTACCTTGCTCAACCTGCTGGGCGGGCTGGATACGCCGACCGCTGGCAGCGTCTGGCTGGCCGGCGAGGAACTGTCGGCATTGAACGAGAAGGCCCGTGGCCTGCTGCGCAACCGTTCCCTGGGCTTTGTCTACCAGTTCCACCACCTGCTGCCCGAGTTCACCGCGCTGGAAAACGTCTGCATGCCGCTGTTGATCGGCCGCACGGCGATTCCCGAGGCTCGTCAGCGTGCCACGGCGTTGCTGGAGCGGGTAGGGTTGGGGCATCGCCTGGAGCACAAGCCAGCCGAACTGTCCGGTGGCGAGCGCCAGCGCGTGGCGATTGCCCGGGCCCTGGTCAACAAACCTGGCTTGGTGATGCTCGACGAGCCGACCGGCAACCTCGACTCCCACACCGCCCAAGGCATCCAGGACTTGATGCTGGAACTCAGCACCTCGATGCGCACGGCGTTCCTGGTGGTGACCCACGACATGAACCTGGCCCGCCAGATGGACCGCGTCCTGCATTTGCAGGAAGGTTGCCTGACCCCCATCTGACCGACCGAAACCCGGCACTTGCTGCAAGTGCCGGGTCTTTTATTTGCATACGGTGCCCAGCGAATGTTCAGACCGTTATCAATTTTCATCGGCACGCGCTATACCCGCGCCAAGCGCCGCAATCGCTTTGTTTCGTTCATCTCCATGACCTCGATGATCGGCCTCGCCCTGGGCGTGCTGGCGATGATCGTGGTGTTGTCGGTGATGAACGGCTTCCAGCGCGAAATGAGCTCGCGCATCCTCGGCATGGTGCCCCACGCCACTATCGTCGGCGTCAATCCGATCGACGATTGGCAGCCGGTGGCCGCCGCGGCGCTGAAAAATCCCGCAGTCACGGCGGCCGTGCCGTTTACCGAGATGGAAGGGATGCTGAGCCATAAGGGTTCGATGCAGCCGATCCAGATCAGCGGCATCGACCCGGCCCAGGAAGGCAAGGTGTCCATCGTTGCCCAGCATATCGTCCAAGGGCGTCTCGATGCCTTGAAGCCGGGCGAGTTTGGCGTCGTGATCGGTGAGATCACGGCTCGGCGTTTTCGCCTGAACGTGGGCGATAAACTGACCCTCATCGTGCCGGAAGTCAGCACCGCGCCGGGCGGTATTACCCCGCGGATGCAGCGCTTGAATGTCGTGGGTGTGTTCAAGGTCGGTGCGGAGCTGGACGGCTCCATGGCGCTGATTCACCTGGCCGATGCCGCGCAGATGCAGCATTGGCAGCCGAACCAGGTGCAAAGCGTGCGCCTGGCGGTGAAAGACTTGTACGCGGCGCCGAAGGTCTCGGGTGACATCGCCGCCGGTCTTGGTGCGAGTTACAAGTCTGACGACTGGACCCACACCCAGGGCAGCCTGTTCAGCGCCATGAAAATGGAAAAAACCATGATTGGCTTGCTGTTGCTGATGATCGTCGCGGTGGCGGCGTTCAACATCATCGCGACCCTGATCATGGTGGTGAACGACAAGGGCGCGGACATCGCGATCCTGCGCACCATTGGCGCCACGCCGCGGCAGATCATGGCGATCTTCATGGTCCAGGGCACGGTGATCGGCGTCGTCGGCACGCTGATCGGTGGCGTGCTGGGCGTGATCGCGGCGTTGAACGTCAGTGCGCTGGTGGGTTGGCTGGAACGGGTCAGTGGCCAGCACATCTTCAGTTCCGACGTGTACTTCGTCAGCAACCTGCCGTCGGAGCTGCAGCGTGGGGACGTTGTTCTGATCTGCTCGGCCGGGTTCATCCTGAGCTTCCTCGCCACCGTGTACCCGGCGTGGCGCGCGGCGAAGATCGAACCGGCGCAGGCGTTGCGGTATTCCTGAGGCCCCTGCAACAGTGGATTTGCTGACTCACTGCAAGCCCACTGGCAAGTGACGATTGCTCTTGTGGCGAGGGAGCTTGCTCCCGCTGGAGCGCGAAGCGCTCCCAAAAAACGTAAGTTCCGCGCATGCGTGCGCAGCATTTGGGGCTGCTGCGCAGCCCAGCGGGAGCAAGCTCCCTCGCCACAGGGACTTGCGTCGGCCTTAATTACCCTTTGGCAGTTCAATCAAAAACCGCGTCCAGCCATCGGCCGATTCACAACGGATCTGCCCGCCATGGGCGCGGATGATCGAGCGGGTGATCGCCAGTCCAAGCCCCGCGTGTTCGCTGCTGCCTTCCTGGCGGGCCGGGTCGGCGCGGTAGAATCGGTCGAACAGGCGCGGCAGTAAATCCGCTGGAACTCCCTCGCCACTGTTTTCCACGCTTACGCTCACCCCTTGAGCCCCATCGACCATCCTCACCCGCACTTCGCCGTCAACCGGGGTGAAGCGCAGGGCGTTGTCCAGCAGGTTGGAAAGGGCTCGACGTAGCATGTTGCGATCACCCTCGATCAGGCTCTCGCCGTCGCGACTCAGGCGTACGTTGGCGTCTTCGGCCAGGGGCGCGAAGAAATCCAGCAACATGTCCACTTCCTCGGCCAATTGCAGCGGTTCGCGATGGAGCGCCAGCAGGCCGTGGTCGGCCTTGGCCAGGTACAGCATGTCGTTGACCAGTTGCGCCATCCATTGCAGTTCTTCGAGATTGCTGTGCAACGCCTCGCGGTAATCCTCAAGGGAGCGCTCGCGGGTGAGGGTGACTTGGGTGTGGGTCAGCAGGTTCGACAGCGGTGTGCGCAATTCGTGGGCGATGTCGGCGGAGAACGCGGAGAGCCGTTGAAACGCGTCGTCGAGGCGTCCGAGCATGGCGTTGATGCTGTGGGCCAATTCCGCCAGTTCGGCGGGCATTTGTTCCTCTGGCAGCCGGGCGTTGAGGGAGCGGGCCGAGACATTGCCGGCAATGGCGCCCATGCGTCGCAACGGCCGCAAGGCGCGCCGGGCGGCCCAGGCACCGAGCAGGGCGGTGGCCAGGGCCGAGAGGCCGACGGTCAGCCAGATCAGCCGTTGCATGCGCTGCAGGAAATGCTGGTGATGAGTGATATCCAGCAGCAAGGTCAGTTGCGGCGAATTGGTTCGGTCGGGGTACAGCGGCGCATTCAACACTCGATAATCGTTGTCGGCATCGCTGAGGGTCGACAGGCCGGGGCGCTCCGGCAATTGCGCTGGAATCCGGATCGAACTGTCGTACCAACGCACGCCATCGCTGCCCTTGATGCGCAGCGCCAGATCGGCCTGACGGCTCAGTTCATCTTCCAGGCGGCTCTGGGTCTGCTCGGCGTTAAGGTCTTGCAGGGCCCGGCGCAGGCCGATCAGCTTGCCTTCGAGCAATTGCTGGTCCAGCTCGATGAAGTGCGCCTCGCTACCCCGGCTGAACAAGACCCCGGCGAACAACGACACCACCGCCGCGCAGGCGGCGAACAGCAGCGCCAGGCGGCTGCTCAGCGACCACCGGCCCCTCACAGGCTGCGCTCTTCAAGCACATAGCCCATGCCGCGCACGGTGTGGATGAGCTTATTGGGGAACTCATCATCGATCTTGATGCGCAGGCGCCGGATGGCGACTTCGATGACGTTGGTGTCGCTGTCGAAATTCATGTCCCAGACCTGGGAGGCGATCAGCGATTTGGGCAGCACTTCACCCTGGCGGCGCAGAAGCATTTCCAGCAACGCGAACTCCTTGGCGGTGAGGTCGATGCGCCGGCCGCTGCGTTCGACGCGGCGGCGGATCAGGTCCAGGCGCAAGTCGGCCAGTTGCAGGCTGGTTTCCTGTTGCGTCGAATTGCCTCGACGCAACAGGCTGCGCACCCGCGCCAGCAACTCGGAAAAGGCAAAGGGCTTGACCAGGTAATCATCGGCGCCCAGCTCCAGGCCGTGGACCCGGTCCTGCACCGCATCCCTTGCGGTGAGAAACAGCACCGGGGTATCCAGGCCGGCCCCGCGGACCGCTTGGAGGATCTGCCAGCCATCACGGCCGGGCAACATCACGTCGAGGATCAGCAAGGCGTATTCACCGCTCAAGGCCAGTTGCTGGCCAGTGATACCGTCGGCCACCAGGTCGGCGGTGAACCCGGCTTCGCCGAGGCCCTGGCGCAAGTATTGGCCGGTTTTGGTTTGGTCTTCGACGATCAGCAATTTCATGGGCGGCTCGAGGCAGGTTGGGACGAGGGCGTTATACCGTGGCGGGTGGGTTCGTGGCGCAACCTGACAAAGTTGTAATCGAGCTGTAAGCCGATTGGCAGGCCTGCAACGATAGAGTTTCCCACACGCCGAACCTGATTGGAGTATGGACATGTTGATGGGAAAACGCTTGATCCTGGCCGCTTGCGCACTGGCCCTCAGTGCGCCGTCGTGGGCATCGCCGGGGCATTATGATTTCGGCCAGCCTGCACCGGCGACCAAGGCCAGTCGCAGCATCGAGGTGGTGATGGGTGACATGACGTTCGATCCCGGTGCACTGGATATCAAGGCCGGCGAGACCGTTCGGTTCGTGCTGGTCAACAAAGGCCAGTTGCTCCACGAATTCAACCTGGGCAACGCGGCCATGCACGCCGACCATCAACAGGAAATGCTCAAGATGCAGCAGAGCGGCCAGTTGTTGCCGACCGCGATGAAGCCAGGGATGGATCACGCCGCCATGGGCCACGACCAGGCGAGCATGCGCCACGATGATCCCAACAGCGTGCTGGTGGAGCCGGGCAAGACCGGCGAGCTGACTTGGACCTTCAGCAAGGCCACGCGCCTGGAATTCGCCTGCAATATTCCCGGCCACTACCAGGCCGGGATGAAGGGCGACCTGACAGTCAGTCAGTAAGCACTCAAAGGCGGCGGCAAAGGCTGATAGAATCCGCTGATTCTTCAGTCAGGTTTCCATCATGCATCCCGCAGCCGAACATTCGCCGCTGGGCAAGTCCAGCGAATACATCGCCACGTACACGCCGTCACTGCTGTTCCCGATCCCGCGCACCGCGAAATGGGCGGAACTGGGCCTGACGGCCGAGACCCTGCCGTACAAGGGCGTGGATTTCTGGAACTGTTTCGAGCTGTCGTGGCTGCTGCCGTCCGGCAAGCCGGTGGTGGCCATCGGCGAATTCGCGATCCCGGCGGATTCACCGAATATCATCGAATCCAAATCCTTCAAGCTGTACCTCAATTCGTTGAACCAGACCCCGTTCGCCGACACCGCGAGCCTGGAAGCGACGCTGCGCAAAGACCTTTCGGCGGCTGCCGGCAAGCCAGTGGGTGTACGGATTCGCAGTCTCAAGGATGTGGAAAGCGAAGGCGTCGTGGCGCTGCCCGGTGCGTGCATTGACGACTTGGACATCAGCGTCGATTCCTACGCGCATCCGCGCCCGGAACTGCTGCGTTGCGATGCTTCGCGCATCGTCGAGGAAAGCCTGCATAGCCACCTGCTCAAGTCCAACTGCCCGGTGACCAGCCAGCCAGACTGGGGCAGCGTGGCGGTGCAATATCGCGGCGCGGCCCTGGACCCGGCAAGCCTGCTGGCCTACATCGTCAGCTTCCGCCAGCATTCGGATTTCCATGAGCAATGCGTGGAGCGAATCTTTCTTGACCTGCAGCGGTTGCTCAAGCCGGAGAAACTGACGGTGTATGCGCGGTATGTGCGCCGTGGTGGGCTGGACATCAACCCGTATCGCAGTACTGAAGCCGTTCAACTGCCGAACCATCGCCTGGTCCGCCAATGAGTAGCTAATGTGGGAGCGGGCTTGCTCGCGAAGGCGGTGTATCAGTCGACATCCATTTGGCTGACACACCGCCTTCGTCGGATCGCCGCCCGGAGCAAGCCCGCTCCCACAGTGGATTGCGTTTCAGAACGCCGACATTAAAAAGCCCTGCTAGCGATAGCAGGGCTTTTTGCATTTAAAGGGTTCAGATCCCCATGTTGCCCAAGGTTTGTACGATGTTGCGCAAGGTCCCGGCCAAGGTGGGGTGCTCCAGCTCGAAGCGTTCGACGGCCAGGTTCACATTGTCGGCGAGGTTGGTGTCCTGTGTTTTGGTTTCCAACTCAAGCTCAAGTTCGATCTGTTGCATCAGCGCGTGCAGGTCTTCGCGCTCGGCTTCGGACAGCGGTGGATTGTGGTCCAATTGCTCGCGCAGTTTATTGAGCTGTTCTTGCAATTCGCGGGCAGGCATTGGCGTACTCCCTTTATTGATAGGCACACCATGGACCGCGACGATGTGTCAAAAGTCCATGGCCTGCCTTAAGAGTAATCCACACTCACGCGCCCTGCATGATCCCGGTCAGGGCTTCTCGCCTTTAATGCGACGCAGACAGATGTCGGCCAGGCAAGTCTCGAGTTCGCCCAAGTGATCGATCACTGAATGCACCCCCAGGCTGAACAACTGCACGGTGGCCTTGGCGCGTTTGGCTTCCCGCGCCTGTTGGCTCAATGCCTGCCACTCGGCGGGCGCCAGGCCACACAAAGAGCCGCAGGAGGCCAGTCCGATGGTCCACAAACCTGCGTTGAGCCCAGACTGCAACAACCGGGGTTCGCCGCTGACCAGCACGCAGCCGTCCAACTGCTGGACATTCAACGCCATCAGGGCTTGCCAGCAGGCGTGCGGAGCCGGCCATGGATAATTTGTTGCAGGAAGTTGCGGTGCTTTGATGGACGTAGGCAATGCGGCCGCGAGGCCATGACTGGTGGCGGGGGGCAATTCGTCGAGCCAGGCGCAGGGGATGTTCAGATGCTGCAAGCTTTGCAGGCTTTCCAACGCGCCGGGTGTCGGCTGGGCGTGATCCGCCGGCGCTGCCCCTGGCTGACGAATGCGCGCGCCGAAATCCACCAGGCACCCGCTCAGGCCAAACAGTACAGCGGTGAGGCTGGGAGCAGGAAGGGGCAGGGCTTCGGTGCGGGGCATGGGAACGTCCTTGAAATAACCAGCAGCCTAAAGCGCGTGGATGACAGTCCGGTGACAGTGAAGTGAAGGGCGCCAGTAGCGAAAACATCCTACGGCCGGCATGTTTTTTCGGTGCTGCCTATCCTCGCGTTCCGTCTTATACTAGCCAGCTTACCGCCTGGGCTCGGCGCCCTTGCCTGAATAATCCAAGGAGTTTTCCCCTATGCGCTGGAGCCATCGTCTAGCTCAGCTGTGTCTTTCCGCCTGCGTCCTGCTGGTTCCGTTCGCCGCCCAGGCCGCTACGGAAGAAGATCCTTGGGAAAGCGTCAACCGGCCCATCTTCACCTTCAACGACACCCTCGATACCTATGCGCTCAAGCCACTGGCCCAGGGCTATCAATACGTGACGCCGCAGTTCCTCGAAGACGGCATCCACAATATGTTCCGCAACATCGGTGACGTCGGCAACTTGGCCAATAACGTGCTGCAGGCCAAGCCGGCCGCTGCCGGGGTCGACACCGCCCGATTGATCTTCAACACCACCTTCGGCCTGCTGGGCTTCTTTGACGTGGGTACCCAGATGGGCCTGCAGCGCAGCGACGAAGATTTCGGCCAGACCCTCGGCTACTGGGGCGTGGGCAGTGGTCCGTATGTCATGCTGCCGCTGATGGGGCCAAGCACCCTGCGAGATGCGCCGGCCAAGCTGGTGGATAACTACACCGCCCCGTATCGCTATATCGATAACGTTTCGGTGCGTAACTCCATCTGGGGCCTGAACATCGTCGACACCCGCGCCAGCCTGTTGTCGGCCGAGAAAATGGTGAGTGGCGACAAATATGTCTTTATCCGCAACGCCTACCTGCAAAACCGCGAGTTCAAGGTCAAGGATGGGCAGGTCGAAGACGACTTTTAATTTCGTCCTGTAAACCACGAAGGCGGCCCATAAGGCCGCCTTCTGTGCTTTCGGGGCGGGTTTGAGCGGGTTTGATCCTTCCATTGAGTTACGCTTCGCTCGGTTCTTATAACTCTCTGTGCTTTGACAAATAAAGACGGCAAGCGGCTATCTGCATGAGCTTGAAACGCCCCGCGGATGGGAGTACCGTCTGCGCCTTAGAAGGGCACCTCTGATGTAATTGTGTGTAGGGCAATGGCCTGAAACCGGTACGACAGAGAGGCTAGAAAGCGAATCCAGTAGTGCGTGCCAGGCCAGACCGCCCAGCCCGCTACGCCAACCTAATTCTGGCGCCGTTTGCCCACATGCCAAAAACCAGTGCCACGCTGCTGATAATCGACGATGACGAAGTGGTGCGAGCCAGTCTCGCAGCCTACTTGGAAGACAGTGGTTTCAGCGTCCTGCAGGCCAGCAATGGCCAACAGGGTCTTCAGGTATTCGAGCAAGACAAGCCCGACCTGGTCATCTGCGACTTGCGCATGCCGCAGATGGGCGGACTCGAACTCATTCGCCAAGTCACCGAGATCTCCTCGCAGACGCCGGTGATCGTGGTGTCGGGCGCGGGCGTGATGAACGACGCGGTCGAGGCATTGCGCCTGGGCGCGGCGGATTACCTGATCAAGCCCCTTGAAGACCTTGCCGTGCTCGAGCATTCGGTGCGCCGGGCCTTGGACCGTTCGCGCCTGTTGGTGGAAAACCAGCGCTACCGCGAGAAGCTGGAAACCGCCAACCGCGAGCTGGAAGCCAGCCTGAACCTGTTGCAGGAAGACCAGAACGCCGGTCGCCAAGTGCAGATGAACATGCTGCCGGTCAGCCCTTGGACCGTCGACGATTTCCGCTTTGCCCACCAGATCATCCCGTCGTTGTACCTGTCGGGCGATTTCGTGGACTATTTTCGCGTTGACGAGCGGCGAGTGGCGTTCTACCTGGCGGATGTTTCTGGCCATGGTGCGTCTTCGGCCTTCGTGACGGTGCTGTTGAAGTTCATGACCACGCGGCTGTTGTTCGAGTCCAAGCGCAACGGCACTTTGCCAGAGTTCAAGCCTTCGGAAGTCCTTGGGCATATCAACCGAGGCCTGATCAGTTGTAAGCTGGGCAAACACGTCACAATGGTCGGTGGAGTCATCGACGAGGAGACTGGTTTGTTGACCTATAGCATCGGCGGTCACCTGCCTTTGCCTGTGTTGTATACGCCAGACAGTGTTCGTTACCTGGAAGGGCGTGGTTTGCCGGTGGGCCTGTTCAACGAGGCCACCTACGAAGACCATGTGCTTGAATTGCCGCCGACCTTCAGCCTGACGCTGATGTCTGATGGCATTTTGGACCTTTTGACAGAACCTACACTCAAAGAGAAAGAAGCGGCCTTGCCTGAACGGGTGAGTGCAGCGGGCGGCAGCCTGGAAGGCTTGCGCCAAGTGTTTGGATTAGCCACGCTCGGGGAGATGCCGGATGATATCGCCCTGTTAGTGTTGAGCAGGAACCTTTGATGAGTACCGGTAGAATCCAGTTCGCCGAGCAGGACGGCACCTTCGTCCTGAAGTTTGTCGGTGAAGTGCGCCTGACCCTGTGTTCGGCGCTGGATGCGACTATTGAGCGGATCTTCACCGCGCTGAATTTCAGCGCCATCGTGATCGACCTGACCGAAACCCGCAGCATCGACAGCACCACGTTGGGCCTGTTGGCCAAGCTGTCAATTCTGTCGCGGCAAAAGGTCGGCCTGCTGCCGACCGTCGTCACCACCCACAATGACATTACCCGTCTGCTGCAATCGATGGGCTTCGACCAGGTGTTCAACATCGTGGGCGACCCTGTGCCGTGCCCGGAATGCCTGGACGACCTGCCTGACCAGGACCAGTCCGAAGAGGAAGTGCGGATCAAGGTGCTCGAAGCCCACAAGATTCTCATGGGGCTGAACGACTCCAATCGTGAAGCGTTTCATGATCTGGTGAATGCGTTGGAGCGTCCCTGAGCCTTGGGCTTGTGTAGATCGAACTGACGCTTTCGCGAGCAGGCTCGCTCCCACAGTGTCTTGCATAGACTACACTTTTGGATCTGCCCCCAATCTCCTGTGGGAGCGAGCCTGCTCGCGATGGCATTTATCAATCCACCACATCCCCTAGGCCAAACCGCATAAAAAAGGGCGAACCCACCCAGGTTCGCCCTTTTTGCATGCCTGCTGAATCAGCTCAAAGCTTGGCTTGCAGCAACGCCTCCAGCTTCTCCTGGTCCCGGGCAAACTGACGAATGCCTTCAGCCAGTTTCTCGGTCGCCATGGCGTCTTCGTTGGACAACCAGCGGAACTGCGCTTCGTTGAGGATCAAGCGCGCTTCCCCGGCTTGCCCAGGTGCCAGCTTGCGCTCCAGCTTGCCTTCGTCTGCGGCGAGTTTTTCCAGCAGGTCCGGGCTGACGGTCAAGCGGTCGCAGCCGGCCAGTTGCTCGATCTGGTTGAGGTTGCGGAAGCTCGCGCCCATGACCACGGTCTTGTAGTCATTGGCCTTGTAGTAGTTGTAGATACGCGTCACCGACTGCACGCCCGGATCATCCGCGCCGGTGTAATCGTTGCCGTTGGCTTTCTTGTACCAATCGTAGATACGGCCCACGAACGGCGAAATCAGGAACACCCCGGCATCGGCACAGGCGGCGGCCTGGGCGAAGGAGAACAGCAGGGTCAGGTTGCACTGGATGCCTTCACGCTCCAGCTGCTCGGCCGCGCGAATGCCTTCCCAGGTGGAGGCGATCTTGATCAGCACGCGCTCGCGGCCAATGCCGGCCTTTTCGTACAGATCGATCAGACGATGCGCACGCTTCAACATGGCCTCGGTGTCGAACGACAGGCGCGCATCCACTTCAGTGGAAATACGCCCTGGAATCACTTTCAGGATTTCTTGCCCGACCGCCACGGCAAAACGGTCGCTGGCCAAACCCACATCGCCCTTGCAGTCCGCCACGCAGGCATTCAGTTGCTCGGCATAGCCATGAATGGCCGACGCCTTGAGCAGCAGGGAAGGGTTGGTGGTGGCGTCGACGGGTTTGACGCGGGCGATGGCTTCGAAGTCGCCAGTATCGGCCACGACGGTAGTGAACTGTTTGAGTTGTTCCAGCTTGGAAGTCATGAGCGTGCTCTGTCCTATGGGTCTGTTGACATTACCCGAGGGCCGGCAGCCACTCAAGGGCGTGAAGAGGTATCGACGGGCCCCAGCGGCAACAACCTGAAAACGGCTGTTTGAAAGGCCGGGGCGGTATCGGTAGATACGATGCCAAAACCGCCCGCAGGTTCAAAGCAAGTGACGGTTAACGCCCCTCCAGCAACTGCCCCGCCTGATCCAGCAACCCCAGCGGATCCTTGGTTTTGTGAATATCCACCGACAATAACTGCCGAAACCGCCGCGCCCCCGGGAACCCGGTCCCCAGCCCCAGCACGTGACGGGTGATGTGATGCATCGCCCCACCCGCGGCCAAGTGATCGGCGATATAAGGCCGCAACTGCGCCAGCGCCTCGGCCCGAGAGATGATCGGCGCAGTGCTGCCGAACAACTGCTGGTCCACTTCGGCCAGCAGATACGGGTTGTGATAAGCCTCGCGTCCCAACATCACGCCGTCGAAGGTCTGCAAATGCTCGTGGCAGGCTTCCAGCGTCTTGATTCCGCCGTTGAGCACAATCTCCAACTCCGGAAAATCCGCCTTCAACCGCGCGGCCACGTCATAACGCAGCGGCGGGATGTCACGGTTCTCCTTCGGCGACAGCCCCTCCAGAATCGCAATCCGCGCATGCACGGTAAAACTCGTGCAACCTGCCTCGCGTACTGTCCCGACAAACTCACACAACTGCTCGTAACTGTCCCGCCCATTGATCCCGATGCGGTGCTTGACCGTCACCGGAATCGATACCGCATCGCGCATGGCTTTCACACAGTCAGCCACCAAACCCGGATGCCCCATCAGGCACGCGCCGATCATGTTGTTCTGCACCCGGTCGCTGGGGCAGCCGACGTTGAGGTTTACCTCGTCGTAGCCGTGCTCCTGGGCCATGCGGGCGCAGGCGGCGAGGTCGGCTGGAACGCTGCCGCCCAGTTGCAGGGCCAGGGGGTGTTCGGATGAGTGGTGGCGCAGGAAGCGTTCGTGGTCGCCGTTGAGTAAAGCGCCGGTGGTGACCATTTCGGTGTAGAGCAGGGCGTGTTTGGAGAGGATGCGTAGGAAGAAGCGACAGTGGGCGTCGGTCCAGTCCATCATCGGGGCGACGGAGAAGCGGCGGGACAGTGGGGCAGCTTGTAGGGACATTGGGAATCTGAGTCATTGGGGCGAATGGCCGCAGTTTATCAGGGATGCTTGTCGGGTACTTGACGGGCTCTCAAGCCTAGCCACTCAATCTTTGATGACAACCAGGCAGAGCGCATGCTCGGTCAGGTTTCAACGCGCACCTTGTATTGGTGATTTAATGTGGCTACGATAATTGCATGCAGATTACCTATGACCCAGCCAAAGACGCTCGCAACGTCGAAGAACGTGGACTTCCGTTTGCACGTCATCAGCTTTCGTAAAGCCAACAAACGGGAGGTCAAGAATTATGACCAAGAAACCCAGTCCTGAGAGGGTCGATACGGCAAACCCCGAATGGTCGACCGAAGACTTTGCCAAGGCCAAACCAGCCAGCGAGGTGCTTGTTGAGTTGTTTGGCAAAGCCCAGGCAAAGGAAATGCTCAAGCCAAAGCGTGGTCGCCCCAAGTCGGTAACCACTAAGGAGCACGTCAATGTTCGTTTCGATGCAGATGTGTTGGAGAGATTCAGAGCTTCTGGCCCGGGCTGGCAAACACGGATGAACGCCGCCTTGGCCGATTGGCTCAAGACGCATACACCAGAAGAACTGAAGGCTTAGTTGCTAAATACTGTTCGTAAAAAATTAGCCGCCGATGAGGCGGCTTTTTGCTGCGTGCTGATTAGCTTTGCCTCGGTAACGGTATAAGCGAGGTGGATGGCACAGTCTATCAGGGAAGGGCAGGACGTGGTGGGAGGGCAATATTACGCCGACTTCACCAGTTGGTGCGGGGGCGTTGTCGAGTGTGAAATACGCCGAGGATTTGAAGGCGATTACCGTGTACGCGATATGGAATCAGATAAGACTAGTTTGGGACTGCCCATTCCCGCGTCTGTTTAACTCGTCCTTCCCGACCCATTGCGGGAAACTGAGCCAATTTATCTACGCTGGCGAAGATCGCTTCGGAAAAGTCGTCAGCAGCCTTGGGGTTTTCAAGTGCAATATAGTTGGCTTCGTCCTCCAGGTTTTTGAGTGCTTTTTCCAGCCACTCAACCTGCATTCTGACCCCATCGCCGGACACGCATCGCTGCCACTTGCTCATCGGTAGCGAATTTTCCTTGGTCAGCTTCCTTTACGGCAAGTTCGATCTGTGTGGTCAGCGCTTTTTCGTGTTCGATGTAGTCGCGAAGAATGTCCATCGCCAGGTAGCTCGCACTTTGCCCGTTGGTCTTGGCCAGGTCGGCGAGGGAGTTCGATAGGTCTTCGGGCAGATTCAGGGATATGCCGGACATGGCAGCCTCGATGGTGGACGTTTTCGGGCATCTTACACCGTTGACCGAGCGCTTGAATCAGCAGGCCGTCGCAAGGTGTGTCTCGACGTGAATTGTTCCCCTCGTGCGCTGATCTGAAAAGCCTCACAGACGCCGTCCTGCGGATAAATGTGGGATATGGAATGGCATGACGTTGATCTCACACCGAGGATCAAGGCAAATGAGACTGCTCCATTCTCACTGGTCCATGCCTATGCTGATTATGGTTTCGGTTTGGATGTCTACCAAGCTCAATGCGCCGTCGGAAAATGAGCAGCCTGTGTCGATATAAACGACGTTGCCCAAGCGTATGACACCGGGTACTGTTGAGTGCCCGACATAGAGCCGATCTATTCCTTTAATGGACGTGAGGTCTTGTTGCTCGATTTTTTCTCTTGCATACAGCGCTGTTTTCAAGGCGTGCCGCTGACGTGGCTCCCCAGAATTTCCAGTAATAGCCTCTTTGGCTTCCTGGCAGTCATCGCTACTTTGGATGACGGGGGCTTCAGCATGAACTATTCCAATTGTATGATCGTTTGAAAGTTTGATTTCAATGATCAGTGGAAGTGCTTGCAGGGCTTTTGATAGTTCTTGCTGAATGTCGGGTTGTAGCTCGTAGAGCCAGGCACCACCGTTTCGGATGTGTCGGGGTATGTCCCCTTGGCCGGAGATACAGTCAATAAGCATCTGCTCATGATTGCCGCGTACGGCGTGGAACCAAGGCTTCTCAAGCCAGTTCAATACGTCTATGGAGTCGGGGCCTCGGTCGATGAGGTCGCCTACGGAAAAGATGCGATCCAGCTCAGTGTTGAAGTCTAGTTTGTTTAAGGCTGCTGTTAGAAGTTTGAAATACCCGTGAATGTCGCCCACCACAAAATCGCGACCTTTTTTGTTGGCTGGGAAAGATCTCGTCCTGTACATTTTCGGTGCTTCAGCAGATGTTGATTGGCGGTGACTGTATCACTTACCGTAAGGCGCTGAGCGAGGGAATAAGGTTGTACGGTCAAGCTTGAATCGCCTCACCAATACACTTCTCAAAAACCTGCTCCATAGGCTCCATGACGCCGTTGTAAGCCGCGATATTGGCGAAGATCCACTCGTCCTTTTCAATCCCCCACCAACTGATTTCAAACCCTGCATTCATGATGAGGTGTTCAAACAGGATGCGTTGCGCACGGCCATTGCCTTCGCGGAAGGGGTGTACGACGTTGATGTCGGAATAAGCCTCTGCCACAGCGACGATCAGCTCAGTCCGCTCCATGCCCTCGAACCAGTTTGCCGCGGCCATGTTGGCGAAGATTTTATTGGCTTCTTTCTCCATGTACTCAGGTTGGCAGAAGCGGGTGGCTTGTTTGGACATGCCAACGGTGCGCAACTCTCCAGCCCATTCGAACAAGTCCGAAAAGAGAATTCGATGAATGTTTTGAAGGTAGGCCAGGCTGTAGGGAGGAGGGCAGAATTCGACGTTGTCCGCTGCGATGGCCGAGAGCTGTTGTTCGGCTTCACTTAGGGTCGGTTCGTCACGGATATCGAGTTTGTTGCGCAGGACCGTGGAGCCGGGATAGCAGTAAGCGTCTTCACCGACTCCGTACTTATCAGGCATCAGGTTCTGTCTTGCTGAAAGCCTTTAAAACCTCTTCACGCGTTGGCATTTTGTGTTCGCCGTCGGCGAAGGTCGTTTTGAAACCTTCCAGACGGAGGCTGGCCGCGTAGTTGGATCTACGTGTTCTCGCGGCGTAGGCCTTTTTGGTTTCAAGGCTGACATTGCCCATGGGCTGGACCTCAAATCGCGTTGATGGACGGATTATAGCCCATCCCGTTGGCATGACCTATGTCGCGGAAATGACCAATGGCGCTTGCATCTCGGCGCGCCTCAAAATACTGTGTTTATATCCAGTATTCGAGAGCGTTCCATGCAACTGATCGCCAAGCTCGGCATTCTTGCCGACGCTGCCAAATATGACGCTTCCTGCGCCAGCAGCGGTGCTCCCAAGCGTAGCTCCCGTGGTCGTGAGGGGCTGGGGGCCACCGATGGCATGGGCATTTGCCACAGCTATACGCCGGACGGACGCTGCGTTTCGTTGCTGAAAATACTGCTGACCAATTTTTGCCTGTACGACTGCCAGTATTGCGTTAACCGTCGCTCCAGCAATGTGCCGAGGGCGCGTTTTACGCCGGAGGAGGTGGTCCGGCTGACCTTGGATTTTTATCGTCGCAACTGCATCAGCGGGTTGTTTTTGAGTTCCGGCATCATTCGTTCGGCCGATTACACCATGGAGCAGTTGATACGGGTGGCGCGGTTGTTGCGAGAGGAGCACCAGTTTCGTGGCTATATCCACCTCAAGACCATTCCCGATGCCGACCCGCTGTTGATCGAGGAAGCGGGGCGGTTGGCTGATCGCTTGAGCGTGAATATCGAGTTGTCCTCCGATATCAGCCTCAAGCGCCTGGCGCCGGAGAAGCAATTGACGACCATTCGCCAGGCCATGGGCATTATCCATCTGGGACAACAGGCGGTAGTCGGCGAGCCGCGAGCGCCGCGTTTCGCCCCGGCCGGGCAGAGCACGCAGGTGATTGTGGGGGCGGATACCACTGATGATCACGCCATCTTGAGCAACGCCGAGTCGCTCTACCAGGGGTACGGTTTGCGGCGGGTTTACTATTCAGCGTTCAGCCCGATTCCCGACAGCCCCGCCAGCGTGCCCCTGGCGGCACCGCCGTTGTTGCGGGAGCATCGGCTGTATCAGGCCGACTTTCTCATGCGCGGTTACGGTTACAAGGCGGGGGAGCTTTTGAGTGAAACCCGTAACCTGGATTTGGACATCGACCCCAAGCTGGCCTGGGCGCTGGCCAATCGTGAGGTGTTTCCGCTGGATATCAACCGCGCCGAACCCGCATTGCTGGCGCGTATCCCGGGGATTGGCCTGCGTAGCGTGCAACGCTTGGTTGCACTGCGTCGGGAGCGGCGGGTGCGTTATGACGACCTGGTGCAGTTGCGGTGCGTGCTGGAGAAGGCGCGACCGTTCATTGTGACCAGCGATTATCGGCCTGCCGACGCCCAGGTGCGCAGCGGTTTGCTACGGGCGCGGTTGCGCGACCCCCAGCGGCCAGAGCAGATGGGGCTGTGGTCGTGATTGCCCTGGATTGTGAGGATGATTTCTCCACGTGGCGCGACCAGGCTCGAACGTTGCTTGGCCACGGTATCGACCCGAGCAATGTCACTTGGGCCCAAGGTCCGATGGCCGATCTGTTGGCCGTGCCGGCAGCGCTGCCTCAAGAGCTTGGCCCGTTCCATACGCGGGTCCCTGCGGCCTTGCTGACTCAGCTCGAACAGGCTGGCCGCTACCAGGGCGAACAACGCTGGAATCTGTTGTACGAAGTGCTTTGGCGGGTTGCCCACGGCGACCGCACGGCCATGCTCGCCGGTGACCGCCTGGGCAGTGAATTGCAGCGGCGGATCAAGCAGGTGCAACGCGAGGCTCATCACCTGCATGCCTTCGTGCGTTTTATCCCCCTGACGCAGCAATTGGCCGAGCAACTGCAGTTGGACCTGGTCGCTTTTCATCAGCCGGCCCACGACATCCTCGAAAGCGCCAGCGGCCATTTTGCCGAGCGGCTGGGGCAGCAACGCTGGCTGATCGCAACGCCGCGCGACGGCATCCGTTTTGATGGGCAGTCATTGGATTACCGGCGACGTTGTCCCGCGCAATGGCAGCATTGGGCACGTCACGCCGAGGATCCCGGCGCGGAGCTGTGGCGAACTTATTACAAGCACATTTTCAACCCGGCGCGGCTCAATCCCCAGGCGCTGCGTCAGCACATGCCGGGGCGATTCTGGCGGCACTTGCCGGAAGGGGAGTTGATTCCTCGACTGGTGGGGTTGGCGCGGCGGGGGAAGCAGCGGGATGGGCAGGCGTTGGAGGTGGGGGAGAAAATGGGCAAGCGGATTATTGTCGGTCTGGGTGAAGGCACTGAGTTAAGACAGTGCCTTGCCCCTGAGTAAATCGGATCTTCTCAGTTCATACCGATGCTTTGGCTTTACCGGGCTTAGATGCGTCCACCATCTTGTGCAGCTCTTCAGTCATAGCGGCTAGTCGCTTTTCCAGATCCTTCACATCGGACCGGGTAATGCCGTTTGCATAGGGTTTGACTGTTCGGGTTCGCTTTTGGGCTGCCGGTGCCAGATTGTGGGCAGTTTCAGATACCAGAGCCTGACGCAGTAAATTGTTGATGATGGTCTGATATCCAGTACCAGCACTTTCGGCGCGTTCGCGAGCGGCCTCGATCACGTCATCATCAAGCATGATGGTTATGCGGGTTTTGCCTTTGCTGCTGGCAACCGCCCCACGCTTGGCTGTGCTGAAATCGTATTCTTCTTTCATGAGGTTCAACCTCCCAGGTACTGACGCAGTTCTTTTTTGGAGGCTAGTCGCATATTGAATTCTGAATGTTGTCATTATGCATATTCTATATGTATAAAAAAGATCCTGTGTCAGCCCTTTCGTTTGGCTTGCGGGCAGTACGGGTGCGTTCAACCATACGATGAACCTCAGCTCTCGCTTATGGCGTTGAGCGCTCATTCGTATCGAAATCATTCTTGCGTCCCATCAACTGAACTACTGAGTCCAACGCCGGACACCCCCATCGGAAATTTCGTTCAAGCCGCGTCGCTCCCCGCTGACTATCCAGCCAATCACGCCGTGCGCTAAGTTCTCTCCGTCGCTGCAAATTCAGCGGCAGGGTGTGGAAGCCCTCACGAAAATCTAGCGCGTTGCGCCGCTAAATTAAAAAGCAGACGCTTTTCCTGGGTCTGCTGTTAAATTACGGCGGCTGTACGCGGGGCACCTTCGGGTGCGCCGGGTCCTAGATTCTCGGTCTTCCACACCCGCGTACAGCTGCCACCCACCATGTGGAAGTGGTGAAGGCAGTTCCTTTACATAATCTAGGATATAAGCCAAATGAAAAAGCTCACCCCCAACCCTCCGAAAGCCACAGCCAATCCAAGGTGGCTTTCGTCTAGCGTCACCCACGAACATCTCCTGCTAAATATCCGAAGCTCGATCCCGGATTCGCTCCCTTTGCCAGCGGCATCCCAATCCGCCACTGACCTCCCATCCCCGCAGGAGTAAATCCCTCATGTCCCGCTACATGCCCATCACCGGTATCGAAAACAATTTCCACGCGCTCCTGATCGACACAGAAGCGCCGCTGGACGTGCTGCACGACACCGCCGCTTACCGCATTGCCACTGTCACCCAGTTACTGGAAAACCTCGCCATGCGTTCCGACATCAGTACGGATGCCGTGATACTTCATGATTTTGCCCAAGTGCTGGCGATCCCCCTGCGCGATGGGTGTGATTTGCTGGATGTGATTGGGCGACGATTGCAGGCGCAGGTGTTGGCGTTGTAATGGAAATGGGTGATCTCATAAGGTCACCTTTGCAGCCAGCGATTTGTGGGAGCGGGCTTGCTCGCGATAGCGGTAGGTCAGTTGGTTGAGAGGTTGGATGTGCTGCCGTCTTCGCGAGCAGGCTCGCTTCCACAGTTTTTTCCGGGGTGTTCACAGACAGTGCGTACACCCTAAATCCACTGTGGGAGCGAGCTTGCTCGCGATAGCGGTGGGTCTGTTGATGAGTGGCTGGATGTGCTGCCGTCTTCGCGAGCAAGCTCGCTCCCACAGTAAAACTTGTGAGCAGTGCTTGAGTAACGTTGATCAATTCGCCTCCGTGGGCGCAGAGGGCGCGCTGCCCGGCCGCTGCAACGAAGCCCCCTCCAACGTTTTCCACAGCTTGCGCATCGTCGGATTGCGATTGGCAATCGCACAGTACGAGCGAATCTCCAATCGCGTGCTCCATTGCTCGCCACCGGCCCGCACCAACAGCCCGCGCTCCAACTCGTCGGCCACCGCACTCTGCGGCAACCAGGCCACGCCGTAGCCCTCGATGGCCATGCGCATCAGCAGCATCGCCATGTCCGCTTCATAACAGCGCTCCAGCGCGATCGGTTCAGGGCCGTTGTTGATGACGATGTCGGCGACGCGACCGAGGAACGTCGTTGCCGTGTAGGCCAGGTAGGGCACCGGTTTGCCGGCGCGGCCGGGCAGGCGGAACAGCGGTTCGCCCTTGCGGTTGGGCGCGCACAGGGGGATGAATGCGTCGTGGCCGAGCACCAGGCTGCCGAACCGCTCGGGGTCCAGCAGGATGGGGGCAAGTGGGTGGTGGTAGACCATCATCAAGTCGCAACTGCCTTCTTCCAAGGCAATAACGGCGTCGTGAATGTTGGCGGCCACCACCCGGGCGTTGAACTGTTCGTTGTGTGGCTGGAACTGCGAAAGCCACTTGGGCAGGAAGGTCATCGACAGGCTGTGGCCGGCGGTGATCTGGATCGAGCGTCCGGGCATGCGTTCCACGTCCCGCAGGGTCGAGCGCAACCTCAATAACCCGGCGAGCGCCTCTCGGCTTTCATCGCAGAAGGTGACTCCCGCGGGTGTGAGTTGGACAGGGTAGGTGCCCCGGTCCACCAGCTTGACGCCCACCCATTCCTCCAGTGAACGGATACGCCGGGACAAAGCCGATTGCGTCACGCAACGTACCTCGGCCGCGCGGGAGAAGTTTTTCCATTCGCCAATCGCCAGAAGATCGTCCAGCCATTTGAGTTGCATATCGAGAACTCCCGCTGTGAGAGCACGATTTTACTGCGCGATCTCCCGGCATAGCGCGGCCTTTCGCTAACTATTCCAAAAGCGCATGGGGCTAGCTGGATTACTCATCATCCTCTTGAGTCCGCTCCTTAGAATCGATCCTGCCAAGTAAAAAACTCCAAGAACTACTTGAGGACAGCACCGTGAAGAAGAATAAGCTCCCACGTCGTATTGCAATGGGCATTGCCCTGGGCGTGCTGGTCGGTTGGGCGTGTCACCATTTCGCAGGGAGCGAGCAAAGTGCCAAAGAGATCGCCAGTTACTTCTCGATGGTCACGGATATTTTCCTGCGCATGATCAAGATGATCATCGCGCCCCTGGTCTTCGCAACGCTGGTGGGCGGTATCGCCAGCATGGGCAATTCCCGTTCCGTCGGCAGGATCGGGGCGCGGGCGATGGCCTGGTTTGTCACCGCCTCGGTGGTCTCGCTGTTGATCGGAATGGGGCTGGTCAACCTGTTCCAACCCGGTGCCGGGCTGAACATGGACGTGGCCCAGCATGCGGCTGTGGCCGTGCCGGTCAATACCGGTGACTTCAGTCTCAAGGCGTTCATCGGCCACGTGTTTCCCCGCAGCATTGCCGAAGCGATGGCCAACAACGAGATCCTGCAGATCGTGGTGTTTTCGCTGTTCTTCGGCTTTGCACTGGCGGGCGTGAAACGGGCGGGCTACACCCGGATCACCGATTCCATCGAGGAGTTGGCGAAGGTGATGTTCAAGATCACCGACTATGTGATGGCCTTCGCGCCGATTGGGGTGTTTGCCGCCATCGCCTCGGCCATTACGACTCAGGGGCTTGGGTTGCTGGTGGATTACGGCAAGCTGATTGCCGAGTTTTATTTGGGGATCTTGATCCTTTGGGCGTTGCTGTTCGGTGCTGGCTACCTGTTCCTTGGCCGCTCGGTTTTCCACCTTGGCAAGCTCATTCGCGAACCGATTCTCCTGGCCTTTTCCACTGCCAGCAGCGAGTCCGCCTACCCGAAAACCATCGAGGCGCTGGAGAAGTTTGGCGCGCCAAAACGCGTGTCCAGCTTCGTGCTGCCGTTGGGTTATTCGTTCAACCTCGACGGTTCGATGATGTACCAGGCGTTCGCCATCCTGTTCATCGCCCAGGCCTACAACATCGATTTGAGTTTCACTCAACAGATGCTGATTCTTCTGACATTGATGATCACCAGCAAGGGCATGGCCGGTGTCGCCCGGGCTTCGGTGGTCGTGGTCGCGGCCACGTTGCCGATGTTCAATCTGCCCGAGGCGGGGTTGCTGTTGATCATCGGCATCGACCAGTTCCTCGACATGGCCCGCACTGCCACCAACGTGGTGGGTAACAGCATTGCCACGGCGGTGGTCGCCAAGTCCGAACCCCACGAAGAAGCCGACGAGGACGAGGATGTACATGCCCCTATTCAGTCGCGGTCCGAGCCGGTGCCGGCGGCTTGAGGAGACGGTCATGAAGGCTAAATCGAGATCGCGTCAACAGGCTTCCGTGGTGCGCAAGTTGGGCATCGTGGGCGGGCTTGGGTCACTGGCCGGGGGCGATCTGTTCTACAAGTTGGTCAAGTCCCGGGCGGTGCTCGAGGATCAGGGCCGCTACCATTTCCTGTTCGAGCAGCACCCCTTCAAGGACGTGCTGCTGCCGCTGGACCAGGGCTCGAGCATGACGTCGCGCAAGTTCTATGTGTTCCAGGTGTGCAAGTCGTTCGAGGACAGTGGCTTCGATGCGGTGATGCTTCCGTGCTTCGCCAGCCAGACATTTCGCGCTGAAATCGAGGAGGAGCTGGGCATTCCGGTGCTGGACATGATGGTGGCCTTGGCCCGGCACGTCCGCCATACGGTGTCGCCCCGGACGACGTTGGGGGTGATCGCCTCCGACTTCGTGCGCCATTGCGGATTGTTCGAGCGACATTTCGGGAAAGACTTCCAGATTGTTTACCCCGACGCAGACGCTCAAGCGAAGTTGATGGAGGCGATGTACGGTCTCAACGGCATCAAGGACGGTCACCTCGAGGGCGCCCCACTTGAAGCGGTCTATCAGGCGTGCCTGTCGTTGCAGGCCCAGGGGGCGACAGTGATCCTGCCCGGCATGACTGAGCTGTCCCTGGTGTGTGCCGATTTGCAGCGTCGCGGGATTACCGTGCTTGACATCAATGAGATCTACGCCGACTTCGCGACGCTGGACCAGCAGCCCATGCGCCCACCCTTCAAGCTGGGCATCGTGGGCGGCGTCGGGCCTGCTGCCACGGTGGATTTCATGGCCAAGGTGGTAGCCAATACGCCGGCGGGAAGGGACCAGGACCACATCAAGATGGTGGTCGAGCAAAACCCGCAAATACCGGATCGGACGGCCAGCCTGCTGCGGGACGAGACCGATCCGACGATGGCGATGTACGCCGCCTGCAAACGTCTTGAAAGCGCCGGCGCCAACGCCATCGCGATTCCCTGCAACACCGCCCATGCCTTCGTCGAGCGGATCCAGGCGCACTTGAGGGTGCCCATCGTGAACATGTTGAGCGAGACGGTGGAGTGGATTGCGCGCACCCATGGTTCGGGCCAGGCGATTGGCCTGCTGGCGACTTCCGGTACGGTGCAGAGCCAGGTCTATCATCAGGCGGCGCGTCATGCCGGGCTCCAGGTCCTCACGCCCGGTGTCGATTATCAGGCGATGGTCATGGACGCTATCTACGGACCGCGGGGTATCAAGGCCGGCTTCACGCAAGGCCTTTGCAAGGAGCAACTGTTGCTGGCGGCCGAGCATTTGTGCGAGTTGGGCGCGAGCGCGCTGATCCTGGGGTGCACGGAGTTGCCGCTAGTGCTGGGGCATTGCGAGGCGTTCGAGATCAACGGGCATAGGGTGGCGCTTGTTGATCCGACGATGATCCTGGCGTTGAAGTGTGTGGCGTTGGCGCAGGGGGCTGGCAAGCTTAATGTCTTGAACAGCCTGGAGCATGTTGCCGCGATTTGACGGGTGAAAGTTGGCCCTTGTGGCGAGTGAGCTTGCTCCCGCTTGAGTGCGAAGCGCTCACAAAAAAGCGGGCCGCTACGCAGCCCGCGGGAGCAAGCTCCCTCGCCACAATGGATCAAGCCACAATGGATCAAGCCACAATGGATCAAGCCCGGATCAAGCCCGGATCAATCAAACCGCTTTGGTGTGATTGCCTAGCCCGAGCAACGCCGCGATGTCCCGCTTGGGCGGTGCACCAAACAAGCGGGCATATTCGCGGCTGAACTGGGAAGGGCTTTCATAACCCACTTTGAAGGCCGCGCTCGCCACGTCCACGTGCTCGTTGAGCATCAAGCGTTTTGCTTCGTTCAACCGCAGCCACTTCTGGTATTGCAGCGGGCTCATCGCCGTGAGCTGGCGGAAGTGGTGGTGAAACGTCGGCGCGCTCATTTGGACCCGCGCCGCGAGGTCGTCTACGCGCACGGGCTCGGTGTAGTTCAGTTTCAACCAGTCGATGGCCTTGGCGATCCGGTAGCCCTGGCTATCGACCGAGGCGATCTGCCGTAGCCGCGCGGCCTGGTCGCTGAGCAGCAGACGGTAGTGGATCTCGCGCTGGATCAACGGTGCCAGTATGGGGATCGCTTCGGGTTCTTCCAACAACGCCAGCAGGCGTGCAAACGGCGCCAAGAGGTCGGGCGTCGCGGTGCCGATGCCGGCGCCAATCCCGACCGCTCGATCACGCGGGGGCGACAGGCTGCCTTGGGCGATCAGGTCGGCAACCATGCGCAAGTCGAGCTTCAGGACCAGGCCCAGGCAGGGTTGTTCGGGGCTTGCCTGCAGCACTTCGGAATTGGCCGGGATGTCCAGGGACGTCATGAGGAATCGCCCGGTGTCGTAGCCATAGGCCTCGCCACCGATCCATACCTGCTTCACGCCTTGGGCCACCAGCACGATGCTCGGCTCGATCATGCAAATCACTGGCGGTGCCGGGGCTTCACGTCGGAAGAAGGCGAGGCCGGGGATGGGCGTTTCGACGTCGCCCGGGTGTGGGGTCCAGTCGTCGATGATGGCGGTCATTGTTTCTTGTATGGATCTGCGTTGGGTGGCCATGTCGGCTCCGGGTGTCGTCTCGGCTCGAGCGCTATAGGCAGGACATTAACGCGCTAAGCGAAGCGCTGCCTATATGCGCGGGAACAACGCCTAGGATCAGGCAAGAATCTCATCGGTATGCACTACCTGCGCATTGACCTGGGCGATGAAGATAGCGGGCACGGAATAGGTGAACGCCGCCATTCAAAACGGTGCAAGCGAGCTTGCTCGCGATAGCGGTCTGCCTGAGACAGCGATGTTGGCTGTGCCGACGCCATCGCGAGCAGGCTCGCTCCCACAGGTTCATCAAGCAATACAGGATTGTCATTCAATGACCGATAAATCATTGCCACAAGACCCGCCCGCCTGGGGCGCGGTATTTGCCATGGCCCTCGCCGCGTTCGTACTGGTGGCTTCAGAGTTCATGCCGGTCAGCTTGCTGACGCCGGTGGCGGCGGATCTTCAGGTCAGCGAAGGGCAGGCTGGTCAAGGCATTGCCGTCTCTGGCGCCTTTGCCCTGATCACCAGTCTGTTTATCGCCTCGATCGCCGCCCGGGTTGATCGCAAATGGCTCCTGCTGGGACTGACCTTGCTGATGATCGTTTCAGGTACCGTGGTGGCGTTCGCGCCAAACTACGCGGTATTCATGGTCGGACGTGCGTTGATCGGCGTGGCGATTGGCGGCTTCTGGTCGCTGTCGGCGGCCACGGCCATGCGGCTCGTGCCGGAAGATAGCGTCCCGCAAGCGCTGGCCATCGTCAACGGCGGCAACGCCTTGGCGACGGTGGTCGCGGCGCCGCTGGGCAGTTTCCTCGGGGCGATTATTGGTTGGCGTGGCGCGTTTTTCTGCATCGTGCCTGTTGCTGCCATCGCCCTGGTCTGGCTGTTGTTACGCCTGCCCGCCATGCCTTCGCAGGCGAAGCGGGGCACCACCAACGCCTTCAAGTTGATGGCCCGGACACCGGTCGCGCTGGGGATGCTGGCGGTCAGCACGTTTTTCATGGGCCAGTTCATGCTGTTCACCTACCTGCGACCGTTCCTCGAGTCGGTGACACAAGTGAGCGTATCCACGCTGTCCTTCATGCTGCTAGTGATCGGTGTGGCGGGGCTGCTGGGCACTTTCCTGATCGGCGCCTGCTTGAAAAACAACCTCTATCGGACGCTCATCGTCATTCCTCTGCTGATGGCCGCGATTGCCATTGCGCTGGTGGGGTTCGGCGGGTCGGTCACGGTCACGACGCTCTTGCTCGGCCTGTGGGGTCTGGCGGCCACGGCCGCGCCCGTCGGCTGGTGGACCTGGCTTTCGCGAACGCTGCCGGAAGATGCCGAAGCCGGCGGCGGCCTTATGGTGGCGATCGTCCAACTTGCCATCGCCGGAGGCGCGACCGTGGGTGGCGTTCTGTTTGATCTGAATGGCTATCGCGCGACGTTCGAAACCGGTGCGGCCGTGTTGGGGATGGCCGCGGTGCTGACGGTGCTGGCTGCTCGTTCAGCGGTCCGAGAGCCTTCGTCGATTTCGGATACGGCCTCTTATAGCGCGGCGGATTGAGGCCAGTCCTGTAAGCCAGGAGAGGGCGACCGTTGGGCGCCTGAGCTTGGTGGCACATTGATGGCTTGTTATGCTCGGGGTCTGTTTATCCAGCATGTTGGTTGATTGTGACTACCGAGCGAATTTCCCAATTAGAACAAGCCCTGATGGCTGTGATCGCTGCTGCCGGGAAGATGGGCATCAGTAGCGATGAATTGTGTGCGCACGCCGTGGGCGGGCTGATATCCGATCCGTACTGGGTCTGGGCAGATGCCCAATATACGCAAGGTGCGGCTGACGAAATCGACAATGCCTTGAATAAACTTGTGGGAAGACCGGCGCAAGCATTGACGCTACTGGTTCCCGGGCCCGACTCAACGCTTGAATCAGCGCCGCGATGAAAATGGGTGAACTTTAGGGTTAGTACCTGTCAGTTAAGCAGCAAACGGCATAAATCCTGTGGGAGCAAAGCTTGCTCGCGATAGCGGCAGAGTCGCCAATATCGTAGTCGGCTGGCTTACCGCAATCGCGAGCAAGCTCTGCTCCCACAGGATTACTGCTTAGCTGACTGGCATTAACCTCAAGAGTCGCCCATTTGCCTTAAAGGCCGAGGCCTTCTTCTATCAGCGAGAGCAAAGTGTCCTCGTCCAGAATGATAGGATCAGGACGCGGTTGCCCGGCCGATCGCAGGGCTTGGATATGCCAAAGCGATTCGCCATGCTCGCCGAGCGAGCGCACGATGCAGTGTTCCTGCCCCTTCATATGGACTTCAATGCAGCCCTCGCCCTGGGGCGAAAAACGCGCAATCGGGTCGAATGAAATGCGGCGATGATTGCCTTCGATCACCAGTTGATCGATCGCGTAGTTATACGTCGAACCGCTGGAATGACTTTCAAATACGTGGGTGGGATTGCGCCGGATATCCAGGCCGGCCTCGCACACGGGCGCCAGCCAGATTTCGATCTGGCGATACAGTTCGTAGACCTGGGCGGGCCAGTGCTCGATTGCCAGGTCGGCACAGTTGTCGGTATCCGCGCGGGTCTGCTGGGTTTTCCTCAGTTTGGCCGCTAGCTCGTCTGCCTTGCTCATGTCGATTCCCTGTCGTGATGATAGGTTGAGCTTAGCTGATGGGCTGGGGGGTTCGTTTGCGCTGGGTCATGAGGTGGTGGGTTGCCGGAAGGTGGTGGTGACGGTAGCTGCTTAGCGTGGACGAGTTCGTCCATCTGTTGCACGCTTTCCATCAGCTCATCGAAAAAATGCTCACGGTTATCTCCAGTGCCTGACGATGGGACATGTTATTGGAATTCCATCCTCCTGTTCACCCTGTCGGTTGTAACCAAAATAGAGGATAACCAATGAATAGGAGCGAGCCCAAACCATGCGTATGACAGCTCTAAGCAATAACCACCTGGGACCACTGCGCGTTGCGCTTAGCTTGGCCGGCCTACCCGTGGACGACCTGACGTATCCTGGCCGACAGTTCTTCAGCTTCAGCCACCAAGGCGTTGAAGTGGCGTTTGCCGGCATAGAAGGAGAGGGGGCCGAGCGGTTGCTGCGCTCGCTGGTTGTGCTTGAGGGGCTGCGAGGCAAGGGCACTGGTGCGGCGGTGCTGGCCGCTATCGAAGCGTTTGCAAAACGCGAGGGGGCAGAGCGGCTTCACTTGCTGACCGAGAGCGCCGCCGCGTTTTTTACCGGCCAGGGCTATCAGCCGGGGGACCGCTCGCTGGCGCCCGTTTCGATCAGCGCGACGGCCCAGTTCAAGACCTTGTGCCCGGCTTCGGCGACGTACCTGAGCAAGCGCCTCGTCTAGTGGCCTGTGTGGCTAATTCGTGCACTCAACTTCGGCGCCAGAACTTGCCAGTCTGCGTTGCCATTCCTCGCCGTAGCGGGCTACGACTCGTCATGGCGCCTTGCCTGGCAAGCCCTGGCACTCGAATTTGAGTACTCGAATTAACCGTACAGGCCACTAGCGCAGCAAATGCACCGCCAGCCCGGCCAGGCCGCACGCCAGCAAGACCTGGATCACCCCGCGCTTGTAGCGAAACAGCGCCACGGCCGCGGCAATTGCAATGATCGCCGACGGCCAGTCCAGGGCACCTGCAAAACCGTTGGGCCAGAGCACGTGGTAACCGAAGAAGCACGCCAGGTTAAGGATCACTCCGACCACCGCTGCGGTAATCGCCGTCAGCGGCGCGGTGAATTTCAATGCGTTGTGGGTCGATTCCACCAGCGGGCCGCCAGCCAAGATGAACAGGAACGAGGGCAGGAACGTAAACCAGGTCACCAGCGTGGCCGCGACGGCCCCGGCAAGAAAGGCCTGTTCGGGGCCGAACACCTGCATCACGTAGCCGCCGACGAAGCCGACGAAGGCCACAACCATGATCAGCGGCCCGGGGGTGGTTTCGCCCAGGGCCAGGCCGTCGATCATTTGTGTCGGGGTCAGCCAGCCGAAGTGTCCGACGGCGCCTTGGTAGACGTAGGGCAAAACCGCATAGGCGCCGCCGAAGGTCAACAATGCGGCCTTGGTAAAGAACCAGGCCATTTGCGTCATTGTGCCGTCCCAACCGAACACAGCGGTCAGCAGGCCCATTGGCACGACCCACAACAGCGCGCCGACGACGACCAGCCGGGCCAACCTGGTAGCGCTGAACCGGGCGTGGTCCGGGGTTGGCGTGTCGTCGTCGATCAAGGCGGGGCCGAAGGACTTGTGCTGGGTAGCGTGGCCGCCCAGGCTGAATTTATCCGGTGCCCAGCGACCGCCGAAATAACCGACGGCAGCCGCACCCAGTACGATCAACGGGAAGGGGAGATCAAAGGCAAAGATCGCCGTGAACGATGCCGCCGCGATCGCCCACAGCCAATTGTTCTTGAGCGCGCGGGAGCCGATCCGGTGGGCGGCATGCACCACGATGGCTGTCACGGCCGGCTTGATGCCGTAGAAAATACCTGCTACCACCGGCACTTCGCCAAAGGCGATGTACAGCCACGACAAGGCGATGAGAATGAACAACGAAGGCAGTACGAACAACGCCCCGGCGACCACGCCACCCCAACTTCGGTGCATCAACCAGCCCAGGTAGGTCGCCAGTTGCTGGGCCTCGGGCCCTGGCAGCAACATGCAGTAATTGAGGGCATGCAGGAAGCGCCGTTCGGAAATCCAGCGCCGACGTTCCACCAGTTCCTGGTGCATGATCGAGATCTGCCCCGCAGGGCCGCCGAAACTGATGAAGCCCAGTTTGAGCCAGAACCAGAACGCTTCTCGTAGGCTGACGGCGCCGGGTCGGGTCAGGGGCTGTTCGTCATCGGTTCGGGTCGATTTGCTCATGGGCAGCGGGGCACTTAAAAGTCGAAGGCGCCCATACGTTATGGGGCGTTACGCAATTTAGATAGCCCCCAGGAAGGTTTGCTTGTAAACACGGGTACTTCTTCATTCAGGAACGCGCATTTCAGTCGGCTGGCGGGCGGCGTTTTGGATCCACTCAAGCCACCCATCGGCTCCGTTGCACAGGCAAATTGCCGCCTCACAAGCGGTAGGCTAAGCTCACGAATATTAAGGGTTATGGGCGAATTTGCTCATGCTTTTGCCCCCTTCAGGAACTCGCTTGCCTATCTCCATTTACGACCCTTTCCATACCCCTGCCGGCGCCCTGAAACGCCTGCCGTTGCTCAAGGCCGCGGTGACGTTTATCGCGGCGGTGTGCCTGTGCCTGTGCGGTTTACTTTTCCTGCAGTTGGAGCAGTCCCGTCGCCACGACTTGGAGTCGGCCCGCATCGCCTCGGCCACCCTTACCCGGGCCATGGCCCAGCAGGCCCAGGACACCTTCCTCCAGGCCGATCTGGTCCTGGCCAGCCTGGCAGATTGGATCCAGATCGACGGGGTCGGCCCCGCGGTATTGCCACGCTTGCAACAAACCCTCGCCCGCCGTGTGCAATCGCTTGAGCAGTTGCATGGGCTGTTCCTGTTCGACAAGCACGGTCACTGGATCACCACCTCCTTTGACTACCTGCACAGGGGAGCAGGGGTGGCGGATCGAGAGTATTTCGCTTTCCATCAACAGAATGCTTCCCTGATCGCCCATATCGGCCCGGCGGTCCGCAGTCGGCAAAACGGCGACTGGATCATTCCGGTTTCCCGGCGCCTGAATGATAAAGACGGCAACTTCCAGGGCGTGTTGATGGCCGGCATCAAGATGGTCCTACTTCGACCGGTTCTTTAAAAGCTTCAGCCTGGATGAGCAAGGCGAGATGGCCCTGGCTTTGTCTGACGGGACACTGTTGGCCCGTCGCCCCTTCGATGAGGCGCGGATCGGCCGCCCGTTGGACGAGGAGCATATCTACAACCATGCCCTGACCGGCGGGATGTCTGGCGATGCGACCATCCGTTCAGCCATCGACGGCGTCATCCGGTTGTATGGGCACCAACATTTGCAGGCTTATCCGCTGGTGGTCACCGCCGCGATGTCCGAAGAATCGATTCTCGCGGGCTGGCACGACCGGGCTTTCCAATCCAGCCTCATCGTGGGCTTGGTGGTCCTGGGCATCTGCTTGTTCGGCTGGGTATTCGTGCGCCAGGTCCGCAACAGCGAAAAGATCGAAGCGGATTTGCGCAAGGCCCAGGAAGCCTTGGCACTGATTGCTACTCACGACAGCCTCACCGGGCTGGCGAACCGGCGGTTGTTCGAGCGGGCCCTGGATATCGAGTTCGGCCGGGGCGCCCGTCAGCGCAGCCCCTTGAGCCTGATCATGCTCGACATCGATTTTTTCAAGCACTACAACGACGCCTATGGGCACGTGGCCGGGGATCATTGCCTGGCGGAAGTGGCCAAGGTGCTCAAGAGTTGTTGCCATCGCAAGGCCGACCTGGCGGTACGGTATGGCGGCGAAGAGTTTGCCGTGTTGTTGCCTGACACCAATCTTTCGGGGGCCATGGCGTTGGCCGAGCAGATCCGGCGCACTGTCATCGACAGGCACATCACCCATTCCGGCTCCCCGACCGGCTACCTCACGGTGAGCCTGGGCTGCTATGCCTTTGTGCCCAGCAGCCTGGACAGCATCGAAGTCTTCATCCAGCGCGCCGATGCGGCGCTTTACCAGGCCAAGCACAGCGGCCGCAACCGGGTGGCGGTGTTATCGACCGAAGGCGGGTTCGACAGCTTGGCGCGCTCGGATCGTTGAGATCGGTTGGAATCATCGGCAGCCTGCCACGGTCAACTATTCAGGCATCGCGCGGGCGGGTCTCCAGCAGCGTGTAGGCTCTTTCGCAAAACATCGTGGGCTCGCCAACGGATCGAGCAGTGGCTGCTAAGGTTACGAACGACTGGCCTCGGTCCTCATTTTTCCAGGCACCGAGGCCAGCGTTGACAGGATAGGAGCAGGTCAATGGATTCCACTGCCGATACCCCTTCAGGCACGGCACGTCACACCCCCATTACCCGTCGTCTGGTCGTGGCCGTCGCGGGACTGTTTGTCTTGGGCGTCCTGGTGGCGATCGCCGCGCTGTTCAACATCGCGCAAAAGCTGGACGCGGAGGACGTGCGCAAGACGCATTTCTATATCGAGCGCGCCCTAGAGAATCGTATCACCGCATCGAAGAACTACATTGCCAGTTATGCCTATTGGACCACGGCTTATGACCACCTTAACGGTGAAGTCGATGTGCAGTGGGCCTACGCCGAACAGAACATGGGCAAGACCCTGTTCACCAATGACGAATACGAAGGCGTGTTTGTCATCGATCGGCAACGCACCAAATATGCCGTGGTGCGTGGACGCAATGTCGAGGATGACGCCTCGGTTTATATGGACACGCCGCTGGCGGAGCTGGTGGACCAACTCCAGGCACAGCCCGACCTGACGATGTCGACGATCCGCTACACATTGTTCGAGGGTTGGCCGGCCGTCGTCACGGCGTCGGTGATCCTGCCCAACGACGAAAGGCCCCAGGTCGAGGCCAAAGGCACCTCGGTGTTGCTGTTCGTCGATCAACTGACGCCCGTCAAGCTGCGCAAGATGGGCAAGAGTTATGGCCTCTCCGACTTGAATCTCAAGAAAGACACCGAGCTCGAGCCCGGCCAGCCAGCCGTGCCACTGGACAGTACCGGCTACAGTCTGGTGTCCCGACTCGAGCGTCCGGGCCAGCAATTGCTCTGGTCCCTGGTGCCGCCGCTGGGGGCCGCGCTGTTGATCCTGGCCCTGCTGACCGCTTACTTCTTTCGTTATGCGTTGCGCACGGCACGGCATGTGGACGCCAGTTACGACAGCCTGGAAAGGTCCGCGCACGCCCTCGAGGCCAGCGAGGAGCGCTTCCGGGCCGTGGCCGAGGCGGCTTCCGACTGGATCTGGGAAATCGACGGTCAGCAGCGCATCACGTATCTGTCGGCGCGTTTCAATACGGTTACCGGGTTTTCCGACCAGCAATGGCTGGGGCAGGACATCGAGCAACTGCTGTATTGCGACACCACGCCAATCGCCCTTTGGCTGGGCAAGCTGACGGAGGAGCAGAGCACCAGCAACTTGCGCTGCTCCTACCGCGATCATTCCGGGCAATTGCGTTTCTGTCGCGTGTCGGCACGCCCGATCTACACCAAGACCGAAGTGGTGGGCTATCGCGGTACGGCCAGTGACATCACCGATGAAGTGGCGGCCCATGCCCAGGTCCAGCATCTGTCGATGCACGATGCGCTGACCGGCTTGCCGAACCGCAACAAGCTGGCGCGGTACCTGGATGATGCGCTGGTGGCCAAGGAACATGCCGCCCCCCTGACGTTGTTGATGGTGGACTTGGACAACTTCAAACCGATCAACGATTCCCTTGGCCACCCGGCCGGCGACGCGGTGTTGCTGGAAGTGGCTCAGCGGCTGCGCGACAGCACCCGCGAGCAAGATCTGGTGGCGCGGCTGGGGGGCGACGAGTTCGTGGTGGTGCTCAACGGCATGGAGCACACCACGGAAATCGATCGATTCTGTGAGCGGTTGATCGACAGCTTGCAGCAACCGATTCTCTACGAAACCCATTCGCTGCACATCGGTGCCAGCATCGGTATCGCCGTCAGTCGCCGTCAGGGTTACGTGCCCGGTGAACTGATCCGCTGCGCCGACATTGCCTTGTACCAGGCCAAGTCCGAGGGCAAGAAAACCTGGTGCTATTTCGCCTCGCAAATGAACGATCAGATCCAGCACCGTCGCCAACTGGAAAGCGACCTGCGGCAGGCCGTGAAGAAAAATGAATTCGTCCTGCATTTCCAGCCGCGCTACACCGTCGATGGTCGGGAGATCGTGGCGGTCGAGGCATTGGTTCGCTGGCAGCATCCGACGCAAGGCTTGTTGGGCCCCGATGCCTTTATTCCGTTGGCCGAGCAAACCGACCTGATTGTCCCGCTGTCTCGTTGGGTGTTGCGTGAGGCCTGCGAAACCGCACTGACCTGGCCGGGGGAATTGATGGTGTCGGTCAACCTTTCGCCGGCGCAGTTCGAGCGCAGTGACGTGGTGGAGGATGTGCGACAGGTGTTGATCGAAACCCGTTTTCCGGCGAGTCGCCTGGAGCTCGAGATCACTGAAAACGTGATGCTCAACGACGTCGATGGCGCCCTGCAGGTCATGAATGCCCTGAAGGAATTGGGCGTGCGCTTGAACATGGATGACTTTGGTACTGGTTACTCGTCCTTGGGTTACCTGCGCACCTATCCATTCGACGGCATCAAGATCGACAAGCGCTTCATCGCCTCCATGAGCAACAGCAGCAACGACCGCGCCGTGGTGCAGGCGATCATCAACCTGGGCAAGGCCATGGGGCTGACGGTCACTGCCGAAGGCGTGGAAACCCTGGCCCAGCTCGGTTCATTGGGCTCGGACCAATGCCACGAGGTACAAGGCTATTTCCTCAGCCGGCCGATCGATAAACAGGCCTTTGCGCAGTTGCTGGAGAACGGTCGGGCCTTACCGAAAACCGGCTCTTGAAGACTCGTTGCAACCACCGCGACGGGTTGACGGTCACAGCCAGTAACGTGGCATTTCGAGTAAGGGTCCTATGAAAAACCTGCGGATCGCAACCTTCAACATCAATGGCATCCGGGCCCGGCTGCCCAACCTGCTGGAATGGCTGGAGCGGGAGAAACCCGACATTGCCTGTTTGCAGGAGCTCAAGGCGGGGGACAAGGACTTCCCGGCGGCGGAGCTGGAGTCGGTGGGGTATGGGGCGATCTGGCACGGGCAGGCGTCATGGAATGGTGTCGCGATCCTGGCCCGCGGTGCGCAGCCATTGGAGAGCCGCCGAGGCTTGCCCGGCGGGGACGACGACAGTCACAGTCGCTATCTGGAGGCGGCGGTGCATGGCGTGTTGGTAGGGTGCCTTTACTTGCCCAACGGCAATCCGCAACCGGGTCCCAAGTTTGACTACAAGCTGGCCTGGTTCGAACGGCTGATCGACTATGCCCAAGGGTTGCAGGCCAGTGATCATCCCGTAGTGCTGGCCGGTGACTACAATGTGGTGCCCACCGACATGGACATCTACAACCCGCGCTCCTGGCTCAAGGATGCGCTGTTGCAACCCGAAAGCCGGGAATGCTATCAGCGCTTGTTGGACCAGGGCTGGACCGATTCGCTGCGCCACCTTTATCCGGAGGAGCGGATCTACACCTTCTGGGACTATTTCCGCCAGCACTGGCAGAAGAACTCCGGGCTGCGCATCGATCACCTGTTGCTCAACCCGGCCGCCAGCGCCTACCTGAGCGAGGCGGGCGTGGATGCCTGGGTCAGGAACCAGCCCCACCCCAGCGATCATGCACCCACCTGGATCCGGCTGGCTTCGCGCAAACAGCGCTGACCGGGGGCGATTGTTGTCTCTGTGAGGGGAATGCCTTATACCTGGCGCCCAATAGCAGTGCGCTTGTGAGCGCTGCGCCGACCCTGGAAAAGGACACCCTCATGAGTCATCCCCAACTGAGCGATACGGCTCGTTATCTGCGGCGCCTGGGTTTCGACGCACCACCGGCGCCGACCCTCGACACCTTGCGTCAACTGCAATGGCGCCATACTGCCGAATTCCCCTTTGAAACCCTGTCGACGTTGCTGCGTCAGCCCGTGCCCATCGACCTTGAATCGGTCGAGCGCAAGGTTTTCGAAGAGGGGCGCGGCGGCTATTGCTATGAACTTAACCAGCTGTTCCTGGCGCTGTTGCAAGCACTGGGTTACGACGCCCGCGGCATCACCGGGCGCGTGGTGATGAATGCGCCTGAGGGCGCCTGGACCGCCCGGACCCATCGGCTGAGCCTGGTGACGATCGAGGGTGTGCGCTACATCACCGACGTCGGCTTTGGCGGCATGGTGCCCACCGCGCCGTTGTTGCTCGATAGTCGTGAGGCCCAGGCCACGCCCCATGAGCCGTACCGCATCGAGACCCACACGGACGGTTACTTGTTGCGCGCCAACGTCGCCGACGAATGGCGACCGATGTACCTGTTCGACCTGCAGCGCCAGGAAGACATCGACTACACCGTCGGCAATTGGTACGTCTGCAATCACCCTGAGTCGCCGTTCATGGGGCGGTTGATGGTGGCCCGCACCGGCGACGGGTTGCGCAAGACCCTTAACGGCAACAGCTATGCCGTACACCGGATAGGGCAGGAGAGTGAGCGACGCGTGATCCTTGATGCCGATGAGTTGATCGATTTGCTGGAGCAGGAATTCAGCCTGCGCGTACCGCCGCGCGAGCTGTTGCGGCCCGCGGTGGTGGGGTTGCTGCAGTCATAAAAGGCGCTGGGTCGGGGCGCTGTTCCTGATGGGCATGCAACAAGTTGTATACAACTCTATGGACATTTGTCCCGAGTTTTGAATACAGTGTGCCCATAACAAAAAACAGGGAATCCCCGAACCATGAAAACGCCCCATGTTTCACTCCCACGGCCCGAGGACGAAAACCTCGGCGTCGGCGCGAATATGGCTTACGGCCTGCAACATGTGTTGACCATGTACGGTGGCATCGTCGCCGTGCCGTTGATCATCGGCCAGGCGGCCGGGCTGTCGCCGGCGGACATCGGTCTGTTGATTGCCGCGTCGTTGTTCGCGGGAGGCCTGGCCACATTGCTGCAAACCCTCGGCCTGCCGTTTTTTGGCTGCCAACTGCCCTTGGTGCAGGGCGTATCGTTTTCGGGCGTCGCGACCATGGTGGCGATTGTCGGCAGTGGCGGGGAGGGGGGCTTTCAAGCCATCCTCGGCGCGGTGATCGCAGCGTCCCTGATTGGTTTGTTGATCACTCCAGTGTTTTCCCGCATCACCCGGTTCTTCCCACCCCTGGTCACCGGCATCGTGATCACCACCATCGGCCTGACCTTGATGCCGGTGGCGGCGCGTTGGGCGATGGGCGGTAACAGTCACGCCGCCGATTTCGGCAGCATGGCGAACATTGGCCTGGCCGCGGTGACCCTGGTGCTGGTACTGCTGCTGAGCAAGATGGGCAGCGCAACCATCTCGCGGCTGTCGATTCTGTTGGCGATGGTCATCGGTACGGTCATCGCGGTGTTCCTCGGCATGGCGGACTTTTCGTCGGTCAGCCAAGGCCCGATGTTCGGTTTTCCGACACCGTTCCATTTCGGCATGCCGACATTCCATATCGCCGCGATCCTGTCGATGTGCATTGTGATCATGGTGACCTTGGTGGAAACCTCTGCCGACATCCTGGCGGTGGGCGAAATCATCGACACCAAGGTCGATTCGAGGCGTCTGGGCAACGGTCTGCGGGCCGACATGCTGTCGAGCATGATCGCGCCGATCTTCGGTTCCTTCACCCAGAGTGCCTTCGCCCAGAACGTCGGACTGGTGGCGGTCACCGGGATCAAGAGCCGTTTCGTGGTGGCAACCGGCGGGGTGTTCCTGGTTGTACTCGGCCTGCTGCCGTTCATGGGCCGTGTGATCGCCGCGGTGCCGACCTCGGTGCTGGGCGGTGCCGGCATCGTATTGTTTGGCACGGTGGCGGCCAGTGGCATTCGCACCCTGTCGAAAGTCGACTACCGCAATAACGTCAACCTGATCATCGTCGCCACTTCTATCGGCTTCGGCATGATTCCCATCGCCGCACCGAACTTCTACGATCATTTCCCGAGCTGGTTCGCGACCATCTTCCATTCAGGCATCAGTTCCTCGGCGATCATGGCGATCATGCTGAACCTGGCGTTCAACCACTTCACCACGGGCAATTCCGACCAACAGTCAGTCTTCGCCGCCGGCACCGAGCGGGTGTTGCGCTACCAGGACTTGGCAGCGCTGCGCGAAGGCGATTATTTCAGCGACGGCAAGCTGCATGATTGTGACGGCAACGAGATTCCGGTGGTGGCAGAGCCTGTTCACGAACCAGCGGAACATGGGCCGAGCCGACTGAAAAGCAGCGAGCACGTCTGACAAAGCCCTGTGGCGAGGGAGCTTGCTCCCGCTGGACGCGAAGCGGCCCTGTTTTAGGACTGCTGCGCAGCCCAGCGGGAGCAAGCTCCCTCGCCACAGGGGTTATCTAGTGGACATGAAAAAGCCTGTGATCATCGATCACAGGCTTTTTTGTGCCACCCGGAAGGCTGATTACCAGCGACCGTAATGACCACGAGGCGGGCCATAGTAGTAGCCTCGTGGTGGCCCGTAATACACCGGTGCCGGGCGATAGTAGATTGGCCGCTCTACATACACCGGCTGCGGTTGGTAATAGACCGGCGGTGGTGCCTGGTAATAGACCGGTTGCGGTTGCACGTAGACCGGTTGCTGCACATACACCGGACGATCACGGTTGATGATGGCCGAGCCGACAATGGCCGAACCGACGATGGCACCAAACACGGCGGGCCCCTCCCAACCACCACGACCGTGGGCGGATGCCTGGCCGGTGACCGTGAGTGCCCCCATGAGCAGGGCGATGATGGGAAGTCTACGATTCATGGCTGTTCCTCGTTTCGGCCCCGGCGCCTGTGGTCTGCGACAGACCCGATGAGCGTCGCGGGGATACTGCTATGACAGCGATTTTCTCAGGATTTGCGCCGCCGTTGGGTAAATATTGTGTAAGGTCTGTAGCGCTTTTTTTACCGCGCCGCGTCATCCAGCAGCCTGGATCTGGCCGGACCTGGCGGTATCATCATCCAATAGACCTTTCGGGGCGGCGTTCCGTTTGTCCGAAAGTGAATGCAAGGAGACACGCATGCAGATCAACCCCAACAAAGACACCCAGCTGTGCATGTCGCTCTCGGGGCGTCCCGGAAACTTTGGCCTGCGCTTTCATAACCATTTGTATGAGCAACTGGGCCTGAACTTCTATTACAAGGCGTTCAGCAGCCAGGACCTGCCTGGCGCGGTGGGCGGTATCCGCGCCTTGGGTATTCGTGGCTGCGGCGTGTCGATGCCGTTCAAGGAAGCCTGCATCGCCCTGGTGGACGAGTTGGACCCTTCCGCCGCCGCGATCCAGTCGATCAACACCATCGTCAATACCAACGGTCATCTGAAGGCCTACAACACCGACTACATTGCCATTGCCCAATTGTTGCAAAGCCACGCCGTGCCCAAGGACGCCACCTTTGCCTTGCGCGGTAGCGGCGGCATGGCCAAGGCGGTGGCCAGCGCCTTGCATGATGGGGGCTATAAAAAAGGGCTGATCGTCGCCCGCAATGAAGCCGCAGGGCGAGCCTTGGCCGAATCCCTGGGGTATGAATGGCAAGCTGAACTGGGTGCGCGACGGCCGCAGATGCTGATCAACGTCACGCCGATCGGCATGACCGGCGGCCCGGAAGCCGACCAGTTGGCGTTCGAGCCCGAGACCATCGCCGCCGCCGAAACCGTGTTCGACGTGGTGGCGATTCCGTCGGAAACGCCCCTGATCGTGCGCGCCCGGGCCGAAGGCAAACGGGTCATCACCGGGCTGGAAGTCATTGCGATCCAAGCCCTGGAGCAATTCGTGCTGTACACCGGCGTGCGGCCCAACCTGGAGCAATTCGAAAAAGCCGTCGCTTTCGCCCGGTCCGCGTAGGAGCTGCCGAAGGCTGCGATCTTTTGATTTTGATCTTTGGCTTTCGACTCAATTGTCTGTCACAAGATCGCAGCCTCGTTGCACTCGACAGCTCCTACACAGCTCCTGCCGGAATTCCAGTAAGTTACTCCAGTCTTGCCAGGCGTTCTTCCAGTGCGGCGATCCGCGCTTCGAGCTCTTCGATGCGCTCCAGCGAGACACCGCCGCCCGCGCCACGCTCCACCGGGTGCTGGCGGGCGGCGAGAATCGCTTCGATGTCCGCCGGGTCGCCCATGGCGTGCACATAGCGGTCCTCGCGCTGGCCGGCCTGGCGTGGCACCAGCAGCGCCAGCCCCCGGGAGATCAGGCGTTCGAGTTGGTGCACCACTTGCTCGGCGTCTTCAAAGTCGTGCATCCGTCCGCTGCGGGTCAGCAACTCATTGACCGTTTGCGGGCCACGCAGGAACAGCAAGCCCATCAGGACCACTTGGGCCGGCACCAGCTCCAGGGCTTTGTCGACCCGATGTTCCCAGCGGTCGGCGCGGCTGCCCATCACCAGCTTGGTAAAACCGCGACCTTCCAGCGCCCGCAGGCTCTGGCCAACCTGGCCGGGGTTAAGGTTCATCACCGGTTCGCGGCTGGTTTTCTGGTTGCAGGCCAGTACCAGGGCGTTGAGGGTCAGCGGGTAGGTCTCGGGGTTGGTGGCCTGTTTCTCGACCAGCGCGCCGAGGATGCGGATTTCCGTGCTATTGAGCCGTGGTTCTTCAGCCTGCTGTTGTTCTTCGATGCTCATCGCGCGTTCCCTATGCTGTGGAAGCCGCCTAGCCTAATCCTTGCGCAATAAAAGACAAGCCGTGCAATCAGCCGTGGCTATAATCGCTGCCGTTTGATTCATTCTTTCCTGCCACCTGCATGAGATTGCCATGACTATTTCCCTGTACGCCGCTTCCGTCCCGGTTTTCAAGCAGATGCTCAACGCGTTGAGCGACGTTCTGAACAAGGCCGAAGCCCACGCCACCGCGAAAAACATCGACCCGAACGCTTTCCTGCAAGCCCGCCTGTACCCGGACATGTTCCCGCTGGTGCGCCAGGTGCAGATCGCGGTGGATTTCGCCAAGGGTGTGTCCGCGCGCCTGGCCGAGATCGAAGTGCCAAAGTATGACGACAGCGAGACCACGTTCGCCGAGCTGCAAGCCCTGATCGCCAAGGTATTGGCCTTTATCGATGGCATCGCGCCTGCGCAGATCGATGGCAAGGAAGGCATCGAAATCGTTACCCGTCCGGGGACGCCGAAGGAGAAGCGCTTCAGTGGCCAGAACTACCTGCTGACCTACGGCCTGCCGCAGTTCTTCTTCCATGTCACCACCACCTACGCATTGCTGCGTCACAATGGCGTGGAAGTGGGCAAGCGCGACTACATGGGCGCGTTCTAACCCCGCCGGCATGAAAAAGCCCGGGACGGTTTGGGCCGTTCCCGGGCTTTTTTGTGACCTTGGTATTTGGGGGGATTCTGATCGACCGAGGCGCCTGCTTCGCGAGCAAGCCCGCTCCCACATTGATTTTGTATTCACCACATAACCCTTGTGGGAGCGGGCTTGCTCGCGAAGGCGGTGGATCAGTTGTCCCATAGGGTCGAGTTTGCCCCGATCTTTTAAGCCGTACGCGCGAGCTTCGC
The DNA here is from genome assembly GCF_051131985.1 of Pseudomonas sp. Z3-6. Taxonomy (NCBI): domain Bacteria; kingdom Pseudomonadati; phylum Pseudomonadota; class Gammaproteobacteria; order Pseudomonadales; family Pseudomonadaceae; genus Pseudomonas; species Pseudomonas sp. Z3-6. Next base: position 4,747,457 of record NZ_CP071644.1, on the reverse strand, counting down.
TTCCTCACCCAGGCACGCCGCCGCCGTGAACAGCACATCCGTCGACGAGTTCAACGCCGTTTCCGCCGAGTCCTGCAGGACACCGATGATGAAACCCACAGCGACCACTTGCATGGCGATCTCACTGGGAATGCCAAACAGGCTGCACGCCAGGGGAATCAGCAACAGCGAACCGCCGGCCACCCCGGACGCACCGCAGGCGCAAATGGCGGCGACAACGCTCAGCAGCACGGCCGTTGGCAGGTCAACTGCAATACCCAAGGTATGTACGGCCGCCAGGGTCAGTACGGTGATGGTGATGGCAGCGCCCGCCATGTTGATGGTCGCGCCCAGTGGGATCGACACCGAATAGGTGTCTTCGTGCAGGCCTAGGCGTTTGCTCAGTTCCAGGTTCACCGGGATATTCGCCGCCGAGCTGCGGGTGAAAAACGCTGTGATGCCACTCTCGCGCAGGCAGGTGAATACCAGCGGGTAAGGGTTGCGACGCAGTTTCCAGAACACGATGAGTGGGTTGACCACCAACGCCACGAACAGCATGCAACCGATCAACACGGTCAGCAGGTGCAGGTAGCCGAGCAGGGCGCCGAAGCCGGACGTGGCCAGGGTCGAGGCCACCAGCCCGAAGATCCCCAGCGGGGCGAAGCGGATCACCAGGCGCACGATCACGGTCACGCCGTTGGACAGGTCTTCGAGCACGGTGCGCGTGGTCTGGCCAGCATGGCGAATGGCGATGCCCATGCCGATGGCCCAGGCCAGGATACCGATGAAGTTGCCGTTGAGCAGGGCGCGGACCGGGTTGTCCACCACGCTGAGCAACAGGCCCTGTAGGACCTCACTGATGCCGCCGGGTGCGGTGACCGCGACGTCATGGGTGGTCAGCACGAGGCTGGACGGAAACAACGTACTGGCAACCACCGCGACCACCGCCGCGGCGAACGTGCCCAGCAGGTAGAGGAACAAGATGGGGCGGATATGGGTTTCCTGGCCGTGCTTGTGGTTGGCGATCGACGCCATGACCAGCACGAACACCAGGATCGGCGCCACGGCCTTGAGCGCGGAGACGAAGACGTTGCCGATGAAGGCGCTGGACTTGGCCACGTCGGGCGCCAGCCATGCCAGGACAATACCGGCGATCAGGCCAATGATGATTTGCGTCACCAGGCTGGTGCGTTTAAGGCGTTGCAAAGGGGTAACGGACGAAGCTGTCATAGCGGCATCTCTGATTTTATTGTGTTCAACGGTCGACAGATCAGGGCAACAAGCGGGCAGGCCACATGAGCGAACCGAGAGAAAGTACGGCATTTGCAGGCCGCGGACTTTAGCACAGCCGGTAATAAATCTGACGGACCTGTGACAGTCCGTCACCCTTATCCGGGCCATAAGGTGCGTTTGTAAGACGCGTGCATTCTGTTAGGCTTTGCCGTTCTCACCTTCTTTCCGCCAGCGGGCCTTAGTGGCCTGTGTGGTCAGTTCTGTTAGTCAAGTTCGGCGCCAGAAGTCCATATCCTGCGTTGCTGCTCCTCGCCATAGCGGGCTATGACTCGTCGCAGCGCCTTGGCTATGGACTCCTGTCATCCGAACTTGAACTAACGAACTAACCACACAGGCCACTAAACGCTGGTGTCGTCGTTTCGCTGGAGTTCCACATGTTGTTACCCATCTTCCTGCTGTCGGCCGCCGGTTTCACCGTGCTGACCACGGAATTCGTCATCGTCGGCCTGTTGCCCTCCATCGCTCGCGACCTGCACGTCAGCATTCCCCAGGCCGGGCTGCTGGTGACGTTGTTTGCGTTTACGGTGGCGGCGTTCGGGCCGTTCCTCACGGCCTGGTTCGCCCGCTTCGAGCGGCGCAAGCTGTTTATCAGTGTGCTGGTGATGTTCGGTCTGGCCAACCTGCTGGCCACCTTTGCCCCCAACATTTGGGTAATGGCCCTTGCCCGATTGATCCCGGCCCTGGGCCTGCCGGTGTTCTGGGCGCTGGCCAGTGAAACGGCGGTGGACATTGTCGGGCCGCAACTGGCCGGGCGGGCCATCGCCCGGATCGGCTTCGGCATCGTCTGTGCCACGGTGTTCGGCATTCCAGTGGGCACGTTGATCGCCGATGCGTTTGGCTGGCGCAGTGCCTTCGCGATCCTGGCGGTCATTGCCTTCGCCAAGGCCTTGTTGCTGTTTATCTATTTGCCGAAAACCAACCTGCACCTGCATCAGGTGAGCTTCCGTTCGCAGTTGAAGATCCTGCGCAGCCCGTTGATGCAAGGGCACGTGCTGTTGTCGATCCTGGTGTTCAGCGGCATGTTCACCGCCTACACCTATCTGGCGGATATCCTCGAACGCCTCGCCGGATTCGATGGCACCCTGGTGGGCTGGTGCCTGATGGGCTTCGGCGCCGTCGGGCTGTTGGGCAACTCCTTGGGCGGCCGTGCGGTGGACCGCCATCCGCTGATCGCGTCGATGGTGTTCTGCCTGTTCCTGATCGGCGGCATGGTGGCGTTGGTCCCAAGCATTCATTCACCCCTCGCGCTGGCGGCGGCGATGGGCATCTGGGGCGTGACCCAGGCCGCGTTGTTTCTGGTCAGCCATGTGCGGTTGATGAAGGCAGCCCCGCAGGCCCCGGCGTTTGCCGCCTCGTTGAACATCGCCGGGGCCAATTTGGGGATTGGCCTGGGGGCGATGATCGGTGGCCGGGTCATCGATACCCTGGGCCTGGGCAGTGTCGGGTTCGCGGCCGCCGGGTTCATCTTCGTCTCGATTTTGCTGGCGTTGCTCCTGATGACTTTCAAGCCCCGCGCGACTTGCCTGGATAACTAAGCGCTGAACAACTCGCGACGGGCGCCTTCGGCAATCGCAACGATGCCAGGATGGCTGACCTTGCGTTCCACGGAAATGGCATAGAAGGATTCGCTCACCGCATCGGTCTGGCCGATCACTTCTACGCCGTACTGCCGCTTGACCTCTTCGGCGATCACGCTCGGGCCGATGAAAATCCCACTGCCTGATTGCCCAAAGGCCTGCATCAAGGCGCTGTCATCGAATTCGCCGACGATGCGCGGTTGGATCTGTTGCTCGGCGAACCAGCGTTGCAAGCGGCTGCGCACTACGGTTTCCGGCCCGGGAATCAGCAGCGGAGCGTCATTGAGGCCATGGGGGAAATCCTGCCCGTAGCGTTCGGCCAGCGCGGCGGTGGCAAAAAAACTGATCCCGCATTCCCCCAGTTTCTGGCTGTAGCCCTTGATGTCCAGGTGGGTCGGCATCGGGCTGTCGGAAATCACCAGGTCCAGGCGCTGGATCGCCAGGTCCGCCAGCAGCCGTTCGAGCTTGTCCTCGCGACAGGTGATGCGCAGCGGTTCACTCAACTCCATGGTCGGCGCCAAGAGTCGATAGACGATGGACTTGGGCACCACATCCGCGACTCCGACCCGGAACAGGGTTTGCTGTTCGTTGGGCTGGGCCCTCAGCATCAGTTCCAGCTCACCGCCCAACTGGAACATGTGTTCGGCGTAGGGCAGTGTCTGGCGGCCGGCTTCGGTCAGTTCCAACTGCCGCCCGACACGACGAAACAATTTGATGTTATAGGTTTGCTCGAACAGGGAAATCTGCCCGCTGATGGTCTGTGGGGTCAGGTTCAACTGCTCGCACGCCCGCACGATGCTGCCGGTTTTCGCCACGACCCAAAAGTAATGCAGTTGTCGATAATTGAGCATGGGTTCACATTGCTTCGTAAAAACCGAAGTATAACCGCTAAAAATACGAATTATCCTGAAGTATTCGTCTCTCTAGAATGCCTGGCCATTGGTGGGCCACTTTCGAGCTCCTTCTATTCTTCAAGAGGCATTTATTCCATGACCTATAAATCCCTGGGGCTTGCAGCCCTGTTGGTGATGTCGGCAACGACACTGGCGGGCTGTGAACAGGCTGAAAAAAGTGCTCAGCAGTTAATGGGGCAGGCTGCGGAAACCGCCAAGCAGGCCATCGACGATACCCATAAGGCCGCCGAACAGGCGATCAGCGAAGCCACCGGCGGCTTGATCAGCCCGAAGAAAGAGCCAGCGGACGAAGCTGACGAAACACAAACCCCTACCAAAACCATCTAACGCGTCACATCAGTCAGGACTGACCCATGGATTATCTTTTACAGCTCGCCGCCAGCCCCACCGCGTGGATCGCCCTGGCGACTCTGGTCGTGATGGAAATCGTGCTTGGCATCGATAACCTGATCTTCATTTCGATTCTGACCAACAAGCTGCCCGAACAACATCGTGCCAAGGCGCGGCGGATCGGTATCGGCATGGCGCTGATCCTGCGCTTGGGCCTGTTGAGCACGATTGCCTTCATTGTGCAGTTGACCGAACCGGTCATCGAAATCCTCGGCCAGGCGTTCTCCTGGAAAGACATGATCCTGATCGCCGGCGGCCTGTTCCTGCTGTGGAAAGCGACCACTGAAATCCACCACAGCATGGACCCGGCGCCGAATGATCCCAAGTCGGCCACGTCCGGGGTGACGCTGGGCTTTGCCGCGGCCATCGGTCAGATCCTGATGCTGGACCTGGTGTTCTCCATCGACAGCATCATCACGGCCGTGGGCATGACCGAGCATTTGCCGATCATGATCATCGCCGTCGTCGTATCGGTGCTGGTGATGCTGCTGGCGGCCGAACCGCTGGCCAAGTTCATCAATGACAACCCGACGGTCGTCATGCTGGCCCTGGGCTTCCTGATCATGATCGGCATGACGCTGATCGCCGAAGGTTTCGGCGCCCATGTACCGAAAGGCTATATCTATGCGGCCATGGCGTTCTCGGCGGCGATCGAGGTGTTGAACATGTTGTCCCGCAGGGCCAAGGAAAAGGCGCTGCCCGACAACGCCTGATTCCAGGCAGCAGGCAGAAGCCACCCGGGTCCAGGCCCGGGTGGCTTTTTTTTGGATTTGAGAACGATGGGTTTGAACGTGAGAGGTCAGTGCGCGGCGGCGTGGTGCCGGGCAGGTTTGGCGGCTTTTCCCGATGGCGCAGGTGGCGCGTGATGGTGGCGTCGAGCGATTCGAAGCACGCCCCACAGCATGGCCGTGGCTACGCTCAGCCAGCCGAATATCAGCATCAGGATTGTCGTCGTCAGGCTCATTTGTGCCTCCTTCTATCCCCGGTTCGGGATAACGCACCCAGTACAATGGACAGTCTAGTCGCTCAAGTGTTGCAGCTTGTCGATGTATGGCGCTGGGGTATGGATCGGTTCGTTCTATCGCCCTTTTAAAACGATGGTTATGGCTATACCCAGGGCTGTGCGCACCTTATGATCGTCGACCCACGCCTGGCCCGGATGCCGGGTACCTGAACAAGAGAGTCATCATGTCGCCAGTCATTCCATCGTTTCGATCATTGGTACTGGCGGTGTCCTGCCTCGTCGCCCTGGCGGGTTGCGCGGGCAGCGTATCGCCGCAGATCCAGCGCCTGCCGGAACGGGTAGAGCTCAACAGCGTGCCGTTCTATCGTGGCGAAATGCACCAGGGCGCCCCGCAATCCCTGGCCGCCTTGCTGACGTTGCAAGGCACCGTGATCACTCCAGGGCTGTTGGAAAAACCCTTGCATCTACCCGGTGGCGAAGCCCATTTGCAGAAAAACATGCAAACACTGGCGCGCGAGTACGGGCTGCTGGTGTATCCCCTCGACGCCAGGCTGCCCGCGCTGTTGGAGCAGGTCGCGGCGGGTTATCCGGTGCTGGTGCGCTATGTCGATGGTTCGGCGTTCTGGGCCGCGCCTCGGTATGGGATTCTCGCCGGCTACAACCGCCAGAAGCAGACGGTGTTGTTGCGTGCAGGCATGAATCGTCGGCAGTTGATGAGTTTCAGTGCCTTCGAATCGGCCTTCCAGAGCGCGGGTGGCTGGGCGGTGCTGGTTCAGCGCCCTACGCAGCTTCCGGCCAATGTCGACTCACAGCGTTGGTTGAAAGCGGCGGCCGATCTGGCCGGGGCAGGGCAGGAGCAAGCGGCGGCGCGGGCCACCAAGGCGCTCAGCGCCGCGCATTGATCGTTCATCCCGTTCGTCACTTGCCGGGCACGACCGGGCAGGGCTGAGGCTCTTATCGTCAGGGTTGGGCATTTTTCCGACCATGATAGGAGGAGGCACGCATGGCACAGTCGAAAACACCTACGGGGCCACATTCATCCGAGCATTCCAGTGGTGATGATTTGGGGTTCGATCCGGACTCGCCGGACCTTGAGGATCCCCAGGTCGATCCGGTCGGGCCGGCCAAGGCGCCGCTGGATAAAAAGGATGAGCGAAAGCCTGAGCCTTATGATCCGCTGGGTGACTTGAAGGCCTAGACGTCATCTGTTTTGAGAGGCTTGGTTGGTGTGTATGTCCGTTGCTGCGGTAACGGCGGCTTAGGGGGCCGCCCTTACGGCGGGTCACTTTTGGAAGAGCCGGGAGCCGGACCAGCCAAAAGTAACCAAAAGCGCTTTGCCCCACCACTCGGCACCTCGCCTAGGCTCGGTGTGCCCTCACTTCGGCCAGCGTGGTTTAACGGGGCGCCCAGATCAAGACCAAGATCAAAGCCAAAGCAAGAGCAAGAGCTGGGCACGTGCCGGCATCTATGTGGCTGAGCCACCGCTATCGCGAGCAAGCTCGCTCCCACAATAGGTCTATGGTGAACATAAAACTTATGAACACCAAGACCACCTGTGGGAGCGGGCTTGCTCGCGAAGAGGCCAGGCCATCCAACATCACCGCACACTGACCCACCGCCTTCGCGAGCAGGCTCGCTCCCACAATAGGCCTGTGGTGAGCAGAAAACTTATGAACACCAAGACCATCTGTGAGAGCGGGCTTGCTCGCGAAGAGGCCGGCCCACCAACATCACCGTCAACTGACACACCGCTTTCGCGAGCAAGCCCGCTCCCACAGAAGAAACGCGGTCCCATCAAGAGCCAGGTCGGCTATCAGGCCGCCTCGCGATGGACGTTGATCTCGGGCGCCCCGTTACGAGTCGGAGCTTTTTGATTCGTGGATTACTTGGAGGCTTCCACCACCCCACTCTGGCGGCTCTTGAGATTCTTGGCGGCCTTGTATTGCAGGGCAACCGCCGGCACGGCGGCGCTTTTTCCGGTTTCCACCCAGCTACGAATCCGGCTGGCATCGGCGAAGTGCGTGTACTTGCCAAAGGCGTCGAGGATCACCAGCGCCATCGGACGATTGCCCATCTTCGTTACCAGCACCAGGCAGTGGCCGGCTTGGTTGGTAAAGCCGGTCTTGGTCAACTGGATATCCCAGTTGGCCTTGTGAACCAAATGGTCGGTATTGCGAAACCCCAGGCTATACACCGGTTTGCGGAAGGTAACGGTCTTTTCCTTGGTCGTACTCAATTCGCTCAGCAGCGGGTACTTGCGGGCGGCGATCAGCAACTTGGTCAGGTCCCTGGCAGTGGAGACGTTGTTGATCGACAGGCCCGTCGGCTCGACGTAATGCGTGCTGGTCATGCCCAGCGCCTTGGCCTTGGCGTTCATGGCGGCAATGAACGCCGCATAGCCGCCCGGATAGTGGTGGGCGAGGCTGGCGGCGGCGCGGTTTTCCGAAGACATCAGGGCGATCAGCAAAACATCCCGGCGTGACAGCTCGCTGTTGAGCTTGACCCGCGAAAACACCCCTTTCATCTCCGGAGTGTTGGCGATGGTGATGGAAATGTATTCATCCAGGTTCTGTTTGGCATCCAGCACGATCAGGCCGGTCATCAACTTGGTCACCGAAGCGATCGGCACCACCACGTCGGGGTTGCTCGAATAGACGACTTTATCCGTCTGCAAGTCCAGCAACATCGCGCTGCCCGAGGCGACTTGCAGCTTGGCCGTATCCCGAGGGGCCGCGATGGTTTCCTGCGCAACGACGTTTTGCGTGATAAAGCTGCCTGTGAAAGCGATGAACAGGCTGATGATCGAAAGATGGATTTTCACGCGAGTAGACTCGATGGAGTTGAAGGTGCCGTTGAGCAACGACTTAAAAAAAACGTCGCATTCTAGGAGTATGGGCGACAGCAGCGCTATATGCCTGTACCGCCAGGGGTTGTGAATAAATAAAGTTTAATGAAGGGGGATTCTGGCGAATCGAATCTGAAAAATTCGTAGTTTTCGCGATCGAGGGAATCGCGGCACAGGCCAACGCCTGTCGATAAGGATCAGGCGACAAAAACGCTTGTGGGAGCGAGCCTGCTCGCGATAGCGGAGTTTCAGCCAACATTGATATTGGCTGATCCCAAGCTATCGCGAGCAGGCTCGCTCCCACAGGGTTTATGGCTGGATTGAAGCGATATGTCAGCTATGCAGTGTTTCGGCCGCGTACAACGTGTTTTCCAACAGGCAGGCGCGGGTCATCGGGCCTACGCCGCCGGGTACCGGGGTGATCCAGCCAGCGCGGGGCAGGGCGGTCTCGTAGACCACGTCGCCCACCAGCTTGCCGTCGTCCTGGCGATTGATGCCCACGTCGATGACGATGGCGCCCTCCTTGATCCACTCACCCCTGACCAGGCCGGGTTTGCCGGCGGCCACTACCACCAGGTCGGCACGGCCGACATGGCCGGCCAAGTCCTTGGTGAAGCGATGGGTCACGGTCACGGTGCAGCCGGCCAGCAGCAACTCCATGGCCATCGGGCGACCAACGATGTTGGACGCACCCACCACCACGGCATCAAGGCCATACAGGTCCACGCCAGTGCTTTCCAGCAAGGTCATGATGCCCTTGGGGGTGCAGGGGCGAAGCAGTGGGATACGCTGGGCCAGGCGGCCGACGTTATAAGGATGGAAGCCGTCGACGTCTTTGTCTGGACGGATACGCTCCAGCAGCTTGGAGGCGTCGAGGTGTTCAGGCAGCGGCAACTGGAGCAGAACACCGTCGATGTTCGGATCGTCGTTCAGGCGATCGATCAGATCGGCCAACGCTTGCTGGGTGGTTTCGGAAGGCAGGTCGTAGGCCTGGGAAAGGAAGCCGACCTCTTCACAGTCTTTACGCTTGTGCGAGACATAAACCTGAGAGGCAGGATCGCTGCCGACCAGGATCACCGCAAGGCCGGGCGTGCGCAGGCCTTGCTGGCGGCGCTCGGTGACTCGTTGGGCGATCTGCTGGCGCAGGCTGGCGGCGATCGATTTGCCGTCGATAAGTTGTGCAGTCATTGCGCGTGGTTAACCATCGAGAGGGGAAAAAAAGAGAGCGCATTCTCGCACGCCGGGGCGTGAGGGCAAAGGCGCTTGGTCTGCAAATTCCCCTAACCCCTTTAATTAAATGAATTTTTTTTAAAAAAGAGTTGACGACCTATCAGGCCGTCTATAACATTCGTCGCACTTGTCGGGCACAGCCTAGCACTGGTTAAGAAGGTCGAGCGGAGTTGGTTGTTTCAACTCGGCAAAACTGAAAGCACTTAGTTTGTAATCGTCCAAGAATACAGATTAAAAAGGCGCCCGTAGCTCAGCTGGATAGAGCATCCGCCTTCTAAGCGGATGGTCGCAGGTTCGAGTCCTGCCGGGTGCGCCAATTAGGCAGCTTTGGCACAAGTAAGGCAACAAGGCAATATGGTGGGCGTAGCTCAGTTGGTAGAGCACGGGATTGTGACTCCCGTTGTCGTGGGTTCGATCCCCATCGTCCACCCCATATTCTAGAAAGGCGCCAGATCTAACAATCTGGCGCCTTTGCTTTAAAAGCTTGATACGCGGATGTGGTGGAATTGGTAGACACACTGGATTTAGGTTCCAGCGCCGCAAGGTGTGAGAGTTCGAGTCTCTCCGTCCGCACCATACAAGTCGCTATTTAAATAGCAGAAAACGGCGCAGTACCTGAAAAGGGCTGCGCCGTTTTTGTTTTCGGTGGTTCTGTGCTTGGCGTCGGCGCTGTTTTTGCGGTTGCGCACAGCGGACGGTTTGTCGCGAATATGTTTCGTGATGATGCGTAGCATGCCCGTCGGTCTCCTTGTGGGGCGGGGCGCTGCGCGATCGGACACGCCGCTTCTATATATAGAAGCGTTGGCGCAGAGCCCTGGACTGAATCGACTGTATTTGCAATCCGGGTGGGGCATGACCGTTTGTCCCGTCCTAAATCCGGCGCCTGTTTCCAGCGCGTTTTCAGTAGGGTGACTTCTTGAGTTTGACCTACTAGAATGCATGCCCTTGATTCTGGGGTCGGAAACGCCCGGCCAACGTCTGTGCAACGAGGAATATCCATGCAAGTTTCTGTTGAAAATACTTCTGCTCTTGAGCGCCGCATGAGCATCACCGTGCCGGCTGAGCGCATCGAGACTCAGGTCAACAAGCGTCTGCAGCAGACTGCCCAAAAGGCCAAAATCCCAGGTTTCCGCCCAGGCAAAGTGCCAATGAGCGTGATCCGTCAGCGTTACGAAGCTGATGCGCGTCAGGAAGCCGTGGGCGACGTGATCCAGTCTTCGTTCTACGAAGCGGTCGTCGAGCAGAAGCTGAACCCGGCCGGCGCTCCGTCCGTCGAGCCTAAAGTGCTGGAAAAAGGCAAGGACCTGGAATTCGTCGCTACTTTCGAAGTGTTCCCGGAGTTCACGGTTGCCGGTTTCGAATCCATCGCCGTCGAGCGCCTGAGCGCTGATGTGTCGGATGCCGACCTGGACAAGATGCTGGACATCCTGCGCAAGCAGAACACCCGTTTCGAAGTGACCGAGCGTGCTGCCCAGAACGAAGACCAACTGAACATCGATTTCGTCGGCAAGGTCGACGGTGAAGTGTTCGCTGGCGGTTCCGCCAAGGCTACCCAGCTGGTACTGGGCTCCGGTCGCATGATCCCTGGCTTCGAAGATGGCCTGGTTGGCGCCAAGGCCGGTGAAGAGCGCGTGCTGAACGTGACCTTCCCTGAGGACTACCAGAACCTGGACCTGGCTGGCAAAGCCGCCGAGTTCACCGTGACCGTCAACAGCGTTTCCGAGCCGAAACTGCCTGAACTGAACGAAGAATTCTTCGCCCAGTTCGGCATCAAGGAAACCGGTCTGGAAGGTTTCCGCGCCGAAGTTCGCAAGAACATGGAGCGTGAACTGCGCCAGGCCATCAAGTCCAAGGTCAAGAACCAGGTCATGGATGGTCTGCTGGCTTCCAACCCGATCGAAGTGCCAAAGGCCCTGCTGGACAACGAAGTGAACCGTCTGCGCGTACAGGCTGTTCAGCAGTTCGGCGGGAACATCAAGCCGGACCAACTGCCTGCCGAGCTGTTCGAAGAACAAGCCAAGCGCCGCGTCGTGCTGGGCCTGATCGTCGCCGAAGTGGTCAAGCAGTTCGAACTCAAGCCTGACGAAGCCCGTGTTCGCGAGCTGATCCAGGAAATGGCCTCGGCCTACCAGGAGCCTGAGCAAGTCGTGTCCTGGTACTACAAGAACGACCAGCAACTGAACGAAGTCCGTTCGGTTGTGCTGGAAGAACAAGTTGTGGATACTGTTCTGCAGAAAGCTAGCGTGACCGATAAAGCGGTCTCTTACGAAGAAGCGGTCAAGCCGGTGGAAGCTCCACAAGCCGATTGATGGTTCTGCGGTAAGAAATAAACACCCATAAGCCAGCCTTCGTGCTGGCTTATGCGTATTCAAGACATAACTATTTGGGAGTGACTGCGAGACATGTCCCGCAATTCTTTTTATCAGCAGAGCTCTGACATCCAGGCCGCAGGCGGCCTGGTCCCGATGGTTATCGAGCAGTCCGCCCGTGGCGAACGTGCCTATGACATCTACTCGCGTCTGCTCAAGGAACGCGTCATCTTTCTGGTGGGCCCGGTAGAGGACTACATGGCCAACCTGATCTGTGCGCAACTGTTGTTCCTTGAAGCCGAAAACCCGGACAAGGATATCCATCTCTATATCAATTCCCCGGGCGGTTCGGTGACGGCGGGCATGTCGATCTACGACACCATGCAGTTCATCAAGCCTAACGTTTCGACGACCTGTATCGGTCAGGCGTGCAGCATGGGCGCGTTTTTGCTGACTGCTGGTGCCCATGGCAAGCGTTATTGCCTGCCGAACTCGCGCGTGATGATTCACCAGCCACTGGGCGGTTTCCAGGGCCAGGCATCGGATATCGAAATCCATGCCAAGGAAATCCTCTTCATCCGCGAGCGCCTCAACACCTTGATGGCCAAGCACAGCGGGCGCACGCTTGAAGAAATCGAGCGCGATACCAATCGCGACAATTTCATGAGCGCTGAAGCCGCACGTGAATATGGTCTGATCGATGAAGTGATCAGCCAGCGCCCCGCTTAAAATAAGCAGCTCAAAATGAGGTTGATCGGCAGGTCCGATCACCTGCGGGCTTGAAAAAGCCCGCAATTGCCTTCATCTTGTGTTGCAAGCCTATCGGATTTGGATCGATCGAATGACTGACACCCGCAACGGCGAGGACAACGGCAAACTGCTTTATTGCTCCTTCTGTGGCAAAAGCCAGCATGAAGTGCGCAAATTGATTGCCGGCCCCTCGGTCTTCATTTGCGACGAGTGCGTCGACCTGTGCAATGACATCATCCGCGAGGAGGTGCAGGAAGCCCAGGCCGAGAGCAGCGCGCATAAATTGCCTTCGCCTAAAGAAATCAGCGGCATCCTTGATCAGTATGTGATTGGTCAGGAACGTGCGAAAAAGGTACTGGCCGTAGCGGTGTACAACCACTACAAGCGCCTGAACCAGCGTGACAAGAAGAATGACGAGGTCGAACTCGGCAAGAGCAACATCTTGCTGATCGGCCCGACAGGCTCGGGTAAGACCCTGCTTGCCGAAACCCTGGCCCGCTTGCTGAACGTTCCGTTCACCATCGCCGATGCAACCACCCTCACCGAGGCGGGTTATGTCGGTGAAGACGTCGAGAACATCATTCAGAAGTTGTTGCAGAAGTGCGACTACGATGTGGAAAAGGCCCAGATGGGCATTGTCTACATCGACGAAATCGACAAGATTTCCCGCAAGTCCGACAACCCGTCCATCACCCGGGACGTTTCCGGTGAAGGCGTGCAGCAGGCCTTGCTCAAGTTGATCGAAGGCACGGTCGCTTCCGTTCCACCCCAAGGTGGTCGCAAGCATCCGCAGCAGGAATTCCTGCAAGTTGATACCCGTAACATCCTGTTCATCTGCGGCGGTGCGTTTTCCGGCCTGGAAAAGGTTATTCAGAACCGTTCCACCCGTGGCGGCATTGGTTTCAACGCCGAAGTGCGCAGCAAGGAAGAAGGCAAGAAGGTGGGTGAGTCCCTGCGTGAAGTCGAGCCTGACGATTTGGTCAAGTTCGGTCTGATCCCGGAATTCGTCGGTCGTCTGCCGGTCCTGGCAACGCTGGATGAGTTGGATGAAGCGGCGTTGATGCAGATTCTGACCGAGCCGAAGAACGCCCTGACGAAGCAGTATGCCAAGCTGTTCGAAATGGAAGGTGTAGACCTGGAGTTCCGTTCCGACGCGCTGAAATCGGTCGCCAAACGTGCCCTGGAGCGTAAGACCGGTGCCCGTGGGTTGCGCTCGATTCTCGAAGGCGTATTGCTCGACACGATGTATGAAATCCCCTCGCAGTCCGAGGTGAGTAAAGTCGTGATCGACGAAAGCGTTATAGAAGGCAAGTCCAAGCCATTGTATATCTATGAAAACAATGAGCCGGCTGCCAAGGCCGCACCGGACGCTTAAGCGTCCCGCTGCCGGAATAAAGAAGGGGCCTTCGGGCCCCTTTGCTTTTAGCGCGTTTTAGACGTGTCTTAGCGCTTGTTTTTTTTCAAGGCTGCCCCCATCTTGGTTTCAAGCTTACTTCCATCTGTTTCCGGCCCTAGGGCCGCCGTAGAGGCGAAATCATGAAGACAACCATCGAATTGCCTCTCCTGCCATTGCGCGATGTCGTGGTGTATCCGCACATGGTTATCCCGCTGTTCGTGGGGCGCGAGAAGTCCATCGAAGCCCTTGAGGCTGCGATGACGGGTGACAAGCAGATTCTGCTGCTGGCTCAGAGAAATCCAGCCGACGATGATCCCGGCGAAGACGCACTTTATCGCGTAGGTACGATTGCAACGGTTCTGCAGTTGCTCAAGTTGCCCGATGGTACCGTCAAGGTCCTGGTCGAAGGCGAGCAGCGCGGTACTGTCGAACGTTTCAGCGAAGTGGACGGCCACTGCCGGGCCGAGGTGTCGCTGATCGAAGAAGTCGATGCGCCCGAGCGTGAATCAGAGGTATTTGTCCGTAGCCTGCTGTCACAGTTCGAACAATACGTGCAATTGGGCAAGAAGGTGCCTGCAGAGGTCCTGTCGTCGCTTAACAGCATCGACGAGCCTGGACGGCTGGTCGATACGATGGCGGCCCACATGGCCCTCAAGATCGAGCAGAAGCAGGAAATTCTCGAGATCATCGATCTGTCGGCCCGTGTCGAACACGTGCTCGCATTGCTCGATGGCGAAATCGATCTGTTGCAGGTTGAAAAACGCATTCGTGGTCGCGTCAAGAAGCAGATGGAGCGCAGCCAGCGCGAGTACTACCTGAATGAGCAGATGAAGGCCATTCAGAAAGAGCTGGGTGATGGCGATGAAGGCCACAACGAAATCGAAGAGCTGAAAAAGCGCATCGATGCCGCCGGCTTGCCCAAGGATGCCTTGGCCAAGGCCCAGGCTGAATTGAACAAACTCAAGCAAATGTCGCCGATGTCTGCCGAAGCCACCGTGGTGCGCTCCTACATCGACTGGCTGGTCCAGGTGCCGTGGAAAGCCCAGAGCAAGGTGCGTCTGGACCTGGCACGCGCCGAAGACATCCTCGATGCCGACCATTACGGTCTGGAAGAGGTCAAGGAACGCATCCTTGAATACCTCGCCGTGCAGAAGCGCGTAAAGAAGATTCGCGGTCCGGTCCTGTGCCTGGTCGGTCCTCCCGGGGTGGGTAAAACCTCCCTGGCGGAGTCGATTGCCCACGCGACCAACCGTAAATTCGTGCGCATGGCCCTGGGTGGCGTGCGTGACGAGGCGGAAATTCGTGGTCATCGCCGTACCTACATCGGTTCGATGCCGGGAAGATTGATTCAAAAGATGACAAAGGTCGGCGTGCGCAATCCGCTGTTCCTTCTGGACGAAATCGACAAGATGGGCAGCGACATGCGCGGCGATCCTGCCTCTGCATTGCTCGAAGTGCTCGATCCGGAGCAGAACCACAACTTCAACGATCACTACCTGGAGGTCGACTACGACCTGTCGGACGTGATGTTCCTCTGCACCTCCAACTCCATGAACATTCCGCCAGCGTTGCTGGACCGGATGGAGGTGATTCGTCTGCCGGGCTACACCGAGGACGAGAAGATCAACATCGCCGTGAAGTACCTTTCGCCCAAGCAGATCCAGGCCAATGGCCTGAAAAAAGGCGAGCTGGAATTCGACGAGGAAGCGATTCGCGACATCATCCGCTACTACACCCGCGAAGCCGGTGTGCGTGGCCTGGAGCGGCAGATTGCCAAGGTTTGCCGCAAGGCGGTCAAGGAACATGCGCTGGAAAAACGCTTCGCGGTCAAGGTCACTGCGGACCTGCTGGAGCACTTCCTGGGCGTGCGCAAGTTCCGCTACGGCCTGGCCGAGCAGCAGGACCAGATCGGCCAGGTGACTGGCCTGGCGTGGACTCAGGTCGGTGGCGAGTTGCTGACCATCGAAGCGGCCGTGGTACCGGGCAAGGGTCAACTGATCAAGACCGGTTCCCTGGGCGACGTGATGGTCGAGTCGATCACCGCGGCACTGACGGTGGTTCGCAGCCGCGCCCGGAGCCTGGGCATTCCCCTGGACTTCCATGAGAAGCGCGACACGCACATCCACATGCCTGAAGGGGCTACGCCCAAGGACGGCCCAAGCGCGGGTGTAGGCATGTGCACGGCCCTGGTCTCGGCCTTGACCGGTATTCCGGTGCGCGCCGACGTGGCCATGACGGGTGAAATCACGCTGCGCGGTCAAGTGCTGGCGATTGGTGGATTGAAGGAAAAACTGCTGGCGGCACACCGTGGCGGGATCAAGATCGTGATCATTCCCGAAGAGAATGTCCGCGATCTGAAGGAAATTCCTGACAACATCAAGCAAGATCTTCAGATCAAACCGGTTAAATGGATTGACGAGGTCCTGCAAATTGCGCTGCAATACGCGCCGGAGCCCTTGCCGGATGTGGCTCCGGAGATTGTCGCGAAGGAAGAAAAGCGAGAGTCTGACTCTAAGGAAAGAATTAGCACGCATTAATACGCATTTGCCTGGGGGGCCTTCCTTGACAGTTTTTTAGAGCCCTTGTTATAAAGCGGCTCTTAAGTGTCTGCAGGCCATTCAGCACTCGTTTTTGCTTTCACCAAAAAAACTTAGAATCATCTCAAATAGATATAAGGGGACTTAGAGTGAACAAGTCGGAACTGATTGATGCTATCGCTGCATCCGCTGATATCCCGAAAGCTGCTGCTGGCCGTGCGCTGGACGCTGTAATCGAATCCGTCACTGGCGCTCTCAAGGCTGGCGACTCCGTTGTTCTGGTTGGTTTCGGCACCTTCTCCGTGACCGATCGTCCTGCTCGTATCGGTCGCAACCCGCAGACCGGTAAGACGCTGGAAATCGCTGCTGCCAAAAAGCCAGGCTTCAAAGCTGGTAAAGCACTGAAAGAAGCCGTTAACTAAGGTTTCGTTGAGTTTATCCGGGTCGGGGTCATGCCTGGCTTGGCAGCGGAGCGGTAATACGACCGGTTGCTACCGGTCTGGCACGCCAGGGCTTGCAGGTTCGAGCCCGGTCCGCTCCGCCAGTTACGAGAAGGCGCATCCTCGGATGCGCCTTTCTTCTATCCGGATTCTACCCACGCTCCACGGTTGCCTAAATTTGAAGTTCAACCGTTTCTGGGGGACGCATGCTGCAGAATATCAGGGACAATTCACAAGGCTGGATTGCCAAGACCATCATCGGGATCATCGTCGCATTGATGGCGTTGACCGGTTTCGAAGCCATTTTTCAAGCCACCTCGAACACCAATGAAGCGGCCAAGGTCAACGGCGAAGAGATCAGCCAGAACGAGCTGAGCCAAGCGGTCGACATGCAACGCCGTCAGCTCATGCAACAGTTGGGCAAGGATTTCGACGCCTCCCTGCTGGACGAAAAAATGCTGCGCGATTCGGCACTCAAGGGCCTGATCGATCGCAAGTTGCTGCTGCAAGGCGCACACGATGCGAAATTCGCTTTCTCCGAAGCTGCGCTCGATCAAGTGGTCCTGCAAACGCCTGAGTTCCAGGTCGATGGCAAGTTCAGCGCCGAGCGTTTCGATCAAGTGATCCGCCAGCTGGGTTACAGCCGTATGCAATTCCGCCAGATGCTGGCTCAGGAAATGCTGATCGGTCAGTTGCGCGCCGGCCTGGCAGGCAGCGGTTTCGTCACCGATGCCCAGGTGCTGGCATTCGCCCGCTTGGAAAAGCAGACCCGTGATTTCGCCACCTTGGACATCAAGGCCGATCCGGCGTCGGTGAAGCTGACCGATGATGAGGTCAAGGCTTACTATGACCAACACGCCAAGGAATTCATGACGCCTGACCAGGTGGTCATCGATTACCTCGAGCTGAAGAAAGCCTCTTTCTTCGATCAGGTCAGCGTCAAGGACGAAGACCTGCAAGCGGCTTACCAGAAAGAAATCGCCAATCTGTCCGAGCAACGTCGGGCTGCGCACATCCTGATCGAAGTGAACGACAAGGTCACCGAAGCCCAGGCCAAGGCGAAGATCGAAGAGGTCCAGGCTCGCCTGGCCAAAGGCGAATCGTTTGAAGCGCTGGCGAAGGAGTTTTCCCAGGATCCGGGTTCGGCGAATAACGGCGGCGATCTCGGCTATGCCGGCCCAGGCGTCTACGATCCGGAGTTCGAAAAGGCCTTGTACGCCCTGAACAAGGATCAGGTCTCGGCACCGGTGCGCACCGACTTCGGTCTGCACCTGATCAAGCTGCTGGGTGTCGAAGCGCCTGAAGTGCCGAGCTTTGCCAGCCTCAAGGACAAACTGACCCGCGATCTGAAGACCCAGCAGGTGGAGCAGCGTTTCGTGGAGGCGACCAAGCAATTGGAAGATGCCTCGTTCGAAGCGTCCGACCTGGCGCAACCGGCTCAGGACCTGAAGCTGACCGTCCACACATCGGCCCCGTTCGGTCGTGAAGGCGGCGAAGGCATTGCGGCCAATCGCGCGGTGGTGACCGCGGCGTTCAGCCCGGAAGTGCTGGAAGAGGGTGCCAACAGCACCGCCATCGAGCTGGACCCGGAAACCGTCGTGGTCCTGCGTGCCAAGGAGCACCGTAAGCCTGAGCAACTGCCGCTGGAAAAAGTGGCTGGCCCTATTCGTGCTCAATTGACCAAGGAACACGCCAGCGCAGCGGCCAAGACCCGCGCCGACGAGTTGATCGCCAGCCTGCGTGATGGCAAGACGCCGCTGGACAAACCGGTCGACGGCCAGGGCTGGAAAGCCACCGAGGCGGTCACCCGCAACCAGGAAGGCATCGACCCGGCGGTGCTGCAAGCGCTGTTCCGCATGCCCAAGCCTGAGTCCAAGGACAAGCCGACCTTCAGCAGCGTGACCTTGCCTGACGGCAGCCTGGTGGTCGTGCGTCTGAACGGTGTAAACGAAGCGGCTGCACCGACTGACGAAGAGAAGGCGCAATATCGCCGCTACCTTGCGTCCCGCGTGGGTCAGCAGGACTTTGCGGCGTACCGCAAGCAGTTGGAGAGTCAGGCGGATATCAAGCGTTTCTGATTGCTTGTTGAGGCTTGGCCGAATCTGGCTGGGCTGTTCATCTGGAAAAACGGTGCTTCTTCAGAAATGGGAAGTGCCGTTTTTTTTGGTTTTTGAGAGGGGGCGGGTTTTGTGTGTATATCCGCGGACTTGCTCGCGAAGACGTTCCCCCTGTGGGAGCGAGCCTGCTCGCGAAGACGGTCTTTCAACCGACCTGTCCTGACAGTCGTACTTCGATCCCATTTTGGGAGCGAGCTTGCTCGCGATGGCGGTGGGTCAGCTTGCCTGGGTGTTGAATGTGCTGATGCCTTCGCGAGCAAGCTCGCTCCCACAGGGTATTGCTGTGTGAACTGACTGGCGGTGCTTGTCAGGAAAATCCCAGAAGAGTACAAATGTACTCCATGACGACTCTCACTCCCCGCCGCACCGCCATCCTGACGTTTATCCGCGAACGCATCGCCGATCAGGGTCAGCCTCCCAGCCTCGCTGAAATCAGCGAGGCGTTCGGTTTTGCCTCTCGCAGCGTGGCGCGCAAGCATGTGCTGGCGTTGACCGAGGCTGGTTTCATCGAAGTCAATCCGCACCAGGCCCGGGGCATTCGCTTGCTGAACCAGCCGTCGCGGCCCGAACTGCTCGATGTGCCGGTGTTGGGGCGAGTGGCTGCCGGCCTGCCGATTGGCGCCGATGCTGAGGTTCACAGTCGCCTGATCCTGGACCCGGCGATCTTCACCAAGGCGCCGGACTACCTGTTGCGGGTCCAGGGCGATTCGATGATCGAGGACGGCATTCTCGACGGTGACCTGGTGGGCGTGCAGCGTACGCCGCAGGCTGCCAACGGCCAGATCGTCGTGGCGCGCCTGGACGGTGAAGTCACCATCAAGCGCTTCGAACGCATCGGCGAGCGGGTGCGTTTGCTGCCGCGCAACCCGGCCTACCAGCCGATCATCGTCGAGGCCGACCAGGACCTGGCGATAGAAGGAGTGTTCTGTGGTTTGGTGAGGCAAGGCTGATGGGCGCTGTCGTTGCGCTGGACACGCTGTTCAACGGCGGCCAAGTCTGGAAGGGCCGGCCTGCGCCGCCGGCTGCCAGCCCGCAACCCACTGGCCATGATGCACTGGACGCGACGTTGCCCAGTGGCGGCTGGCCGGAAGCGGCGTTGACGGAGCTGCTCATCGCCGCGCCGGGCGTGGGCGAGTTGCAGTTGGTCTGGCCGACCCTGGCGCGGCTGGCGGCGGCGGGGGAGCGGATTGTGTTGGTGGCGCCGCCATTCGTGCCTTATCCCCAGGCTTGGCAGAACGCCGGCATCGACCTACGCCAGTTGTCGATCATCCGTGCCGATGAGCGTGAGGCCTTGTGGGCCACCGAACAATGCCTGCGGTCGGGCAGTTGTGGCGCGGTGCTGTGCTGGCCCCGCCAAGCGGACGACCGGGCCTTGCGCCGTTTGCAAGTGGCGGCGGAAACCGGTCAGACCTTGGCGTTCGCCTGGCGCCCGATCCAGGAGGCTATCAACCCGTCGCCGGCGGCTTTGCGCATCGCCATCGATACCCGGCCGGCGCAATTGCGCGTGCTCAAGTGCCGGGGCGGGCTGGCCCGTTCGGCGCCGATTGCCTTTGCCACGCTCGCCCCACAAACCGGGCATTGAGGTTGCGATGCGCTGGGTCTGTATTCTTTTCCCGCAATTGGCGCTGGACGCCGCGCTGCGTCAGCGCCCCGATCCCGACCAGCCCCTGGCCTTGCTGACCGGTCCGGCCCAGCGCCGGGTCCTGCAAGCGGTGAACGCGCCGGCACGGGCCCTGGGCTTGCGTCCCGGCCAGACCATGACCGCCGCCCAGGCCTTGAGCAAAGGCTTTGCCACCGCCGAGTACGACGCGGCGCAGATCGAGTATTGGCAACAGTTCCTGGCGGCCTGGGCCTACCGTTTCAGCTCCCAGGTCAGCGTGCATTACCCGCGTACTCTGCTGTTCGAGATCGAGTCGAGCCTGGGCCTGTTCGGGCCTTGGCCGGTGTTCGAGGCGCGCTTGCGAGCCGAGCTGAACGAGCTGGGCTTTCGTCATCGCATCGTCGCCGCCCCCAACCCGGTGGCGGCGCGGGTGCTGGCCAATGCCTATGACGCCCTGGTGGTGCCCGATGCCGAGACCTTGCAGCACTGCCTGGGCCACATGCCCGTGGAACGAATTGGCCTGGAGCCCGACGTCGCCACGGCGCTGTCGCGCATGGGCCTGCGCCGCCTGAGCCAGGTCCAGGCCTTGCCCCGACAGACCCTGGCTCGGCGTTTCGAGGCCCAGGTGCTCAAGCACCTCGATGCGTTGACGGGCAGCCGCACCCTGGCGCTGTCGTTCTACCTGCCGCCCGACCGTTTCGATGTGCGCATCGAACTCAACTATGACGTGCAATCCCATCAGGCGCTGCTGTTCCCGTTGCGCCGCCTGACCGGTGACCTGTCGGCCTTCCTCTGCGGACGCGACAGCGGCGTGCAGCGCTTCGACTTGCACCTGGAACACGCCGGGTTGCCGGATACGGTGATCAAGGTCGGCCTGCTCAGCGCCGAACGCGACCCGGCGATGCTCTTCGAACTGGCCCGCGGTCGCTTGGAGCAAGTGCAGGTCGAGGCCCCGGTGCGGGGTTTTCGCTTGTGTGCCGAAGACCTGCCGAGTTTCGTGCCCCAGCGCCTGGAGCTGTTTGACGAACGCCCGCAACAGTCATTGCCCTGGGAGCAACTGCGGGAACGGCTGCGGGCCCGCCTGGGGGATGATGCCGTGCAAGGCTTGGGGTTTCGCGACGACCATCGGCCTGAGTGCGCCTGGCAGACGACTTCCCAGCCCCGATCCCAGGCTTGTCCGGCGCGCGAGGGCGTGCAGCGTCCCGGCTGGCTGTTGGATGAACCCCAGGCTTTGCCGCAAGGCCAGGCACAGATCCTCATGGGGCCCGAGCGTATCGAGACCGGTTGGTGGGATGGCGCGGATGTGCGCCGCGACTATTACCTGATCGAAACTCGCAGCGGACAACGGGGCTGGGCCTATCGACCGGTGGGTGAGGGCGGGCCGCTGTGGCTGCAGGGCTGGTTCGCATGAGCGTTGAGTATGCCGAACTGCATTGCCTGTCGAACTTCAGCTTCCAGCGCGGCGCCTCCAGTGCCCTGGAATTGTGCCGTCGCGCCAAGCAGCAGGGCTATCAGGCCTTGGCGATCACCGATGAATGCACCCTGGCCGGGATCGTCCGGGCCTGGCAGGCGGCCAAGGAGTTGGCGCTGCAATTGATTGTCGGCAGCGAAATCCAGGTCGAGAACGGTCCGAAACTGGTGCTGCTGGTGGAAAACCTGGACGGCTATCAAGCCTTGTGCCGGTTGATCACCCGCGCCCGTCGCCGCAGCGAGAAGGGCCACTATCGCATCGTGCGGGAGGACTTCGACGAGCCTTTGCCGGGGCTGCTGGCGTTGTGGGTCGCCGAGGGCAAGGACGCCGCCGAGGAGCACGGGCGTTGGCTCCAGCCGATCTTTGCCGGGCGCTTGTGGCTGACGGTCCAGTTGCATTGCGGGCAGGACGACCGCCGACGGCTGGCGGACTGCCTGGCGCTGGCCGAACGCTTGGATCTTCCGGCCGTGGCCAGCGGCGATGTGCACATGCATGTGCGCGGTCGTCGTGCCTTGCAGGACACCATGACCGCCATCCGCCACCACGTCACGGTGGCCGAGGCCGGCCAGCGCCTGCACCCCAACGGCGAGCGCCACTTGCGCAGCCGCAAGGATCTGGCCGAGCTCTACCCGCGGGCCTTGCTCGACGAAACCCTGGCCATCGCCCGGCGCTGCACCTTCGACCTTGGCCAACTGCGCTATGAATATCCGCGTGAGCTGGTGCCCGAGGGGCATGATCCGGCGTCCTGGCTGCGGGAGCTGACCGAGCGGGGCATGCGCGAGCGGTGGAAGGATGGCGTGACAGACAAGGTGCGGGCACAGATAGACAAGGAGCTGAGCCTGATCGCCGAGTTGGGCTATGACAGCTATTTCCTCACCGTGCAGGACATCGTCAGCTTTGCCCGCAGCCGCCATATCCTCTGCCAGGGGCGCGGTTCGGCGGCCAACTCGGCGGTGTGCTACGCCTTGGGTATTACCGAAATCGACCCCAGTCTCACCAGCCTGTTGTTCGAGCGTTTCCTGTCCCGGGAGCGCAACGAGCCGCCGGACATCGACGTCGACTTCGAACACGACCGTCGCGAGGAAGTGCTGCAGTACGTGTTCCAGCGCTACGGTCGTCATCGTGCGGCCTTGACGGCGGTGGTCAGCAGTTACCACGGCGCCGGGGCGGTGCGCGATGTGGCCAAGGCCCTGGGCCTGCCGCCGGACCAGGTCAATGCCCTGGCCGATTGCTGCGGCCGTTGGAGCGACGAGGCGCCGCCGGTGGAGCGCTTGCGTGAAGGCGGCTTCGACCCGGACAGCCCGGTGTTGCGCCGGGTCTTGGGCCTGACCCAGCAATTGATCGGTTTCCCCCGGCACTTATCCCAGCACCCTGGCGGCTTCGTGATTTCCGAACAGCCCCTGGACACCCTGGTGCCGGTGGAAAACGCGGCCATGGCCGAGCGCACCATCATCCAGTGGGACAAGGACGACCTGGACGCGGTCGGGCTGCTCAAGGTGGATATCCTGGCCTTGGGCATGCTCAGCGCGATTCGGCGTTGTTTCGACCTGATCGAGCAGTACCGGGGGCAGCGTTATGCCTTGGCGTCGTTGCCCCAGGAAGATCCGGCGACCTACCAGATGATCTCGCGAGCCGACACCATCGGTGTCTTCCAGATCGAATCCCGGGCGCAGATGTCGATGTTGCCTCGGCTGAGACCCGAGAGGTTCTACGATTTGGTCATCGAAGTGGCGATCGTGCGGCCCGGGCCGATCCAGGGAGGGATGGTGCACCCGTACCTGCGGCGCAGAAATAAAGAAGAAGAGGTGACGTATCCCTCTGAAGCGCTGAAAACAGTGCTTGACCGCACCCTGGGTGTGCCCTTGTTCCAGGAGCAGGTCATGCAGATCGCCATCGTCGCGGCCGACTACACCCCGGGCGAAGCAGACCAATTGCGGCGCTCCATGGCTGCCTGGAAACGTCACGGTGGGTTGGAGCCCCATCGGGAACGCCTGGCGCAGGGGATGAAGAACAATGGCTACACCGCTGAATTCGCCGCGCAAATCTTCGAACAGATCAAAGGCTTCGGCAATTACGGTTTTCCCGAATCCCACGCCGCCAGTTTCGCCTTGCTGACCTACGCCAGCAGCTGGCTCAAATGCCACGAACCGGCGGCGTTTGCCTGTGCCTTGATCAACAGTTGGCCGATGGGGTTCTACAGCCCGGACCAGATCCTCCAGGATGCCCGCCGGCATCAACTGTCGATCCGCCCGGTGGACGTGCGCGCCAGCGATTGGGAGTGCAGCCTCGAGCCCATGGACGGCCGGCAACCGGCGATCCGCATGGGGCTGCGCCTGGTCAAGGGGTTTCGCGAAGAGGATGCCCGCCGTATCGAAGCGGCGCGCCGGCAGCGGCCCTTCAACGACGTGGCCGACTTGGGTGAACGCGCGCAACTCGATGCCCGGGCCCAGGCGCAACTGGCGGACGCGGGGGCCTTGCAGGGCTTGGCCGGGGATCGCCATCGGGCTCGCTGGGAAGTGGCCGGGGTGCAGAAGCAACTGGGCCTTTTCGCCGGTTTGCCCAGCCAGGAAGAACCGCCCGTGACCCTGCCCGAACCCACGCTGGGGGAAAACCTGTTTGCCGATTACGCCACACTGGGCACGACTCTAGGCCCTCATCCGCTGGCCCTGCTGCGTCCCGAACTGCGCGCCCGGCGCTGCCGCAGCTCCCGGGAGTTGCAGGACGTGGAGCATGGCCGCAACGTCAGCGTCGCCGGGCTGGTCACTGGCCGCCAACGCCCGGGCACGGCCAGCGGCGTGACCTTCGTCACCCTGGAAGATGAATTCGGCAACCTCAACGTGGTGGTCTGGCGCGACCTGGCCGAGCGCCAGCGCAAGACCCTGGTGGGCTCGCAATTGCTCAGGGTGGACGGGCGCTGGGAAAGCGTCGGCGAGGTCCGCCACTTGATCGCCGGGCGTTTGAGCGACCTGACTGAATTGTTGGCGGGTATCCAGGTGCAAAGCCGCGATTTCCGCTGAGGTTGCTATAACACCACAACCCTGTGGCGAGGGAGCTTGCTCCCGCTCGGCGGCGCAGCCGTCGTAAAACCGATTGACGCGGTGTACCTGAAGGATTGCAGCCGCCTTTTTTGGGGCTGCTTTGCAGCCCAGCGGGAGCAAGCTCCCTCGCCACAGGGATCGTGCGCAAACCGGTCAGCATGAAACCAAACGCCAACCCGACGCTCGAAGCTCTGATCGCAAGGGATTTGTGTGCCGATTCCCTGCAGGTATTTTGAGGCTCAGAGTCGACCATGCAGTTTCTATCCCAGAATCACGGGTGCCCTGGGTGGGGCGGTGAGATGGCCGGGCGTATCCGGGCGTTCGATTGGAGCCGAACCGAGTTGGGCGCCATCGAGCACTGGTCCGCCAGCTTGCGCAGCGCTGTCCAATTGTTGCTGGCTTCGCCCCTGCCGATGGTGATGTTGTGGGGCCGCCAGGGCTTCATGATCTACAACGATGCCTATGCCGAGTTCGCTGGCGGCCGCCATCCCTACCTGCTGGGGTGTGCGGTGGAGTTGGGGTGGCCGGAAGTCGCCGAATTCAACCGCCATGTACTGGACGTCTGCCTGGCCGGTGGCACCTTGTCCTACCGCAGCAAAGAGCTGGTCCTGTTGCGCGATGGCAAGCCTGAAGAGGTGTGGATGGATCTCTATTACAGCCCGGTGCCCGATGACGACCAGTCTCCAGCGGGCGTACTGGCGATTGTGGTGGAAACCACCGAGCACGTATTGACCGAGCGCGCCCGGCAAGCGGCCGAACGCAGTTACCGCGCGGTCAATGAGCGTATCCAACTGGCGCTCTCGGCCGGGCCATTGCTGGGGTCGTTCGTCTGGGACATCCAGGCCGACACGCTGTCGGGCGATGAGCGTTTCGCCCGTACCTTCAACTACCCACCCGACTGCTCGCTGGACGCGCTGCCAGTCGAGATCGCCCGCCAGGGCATCCACCCGGACGACCTCGATGAAGTCAACCAGCGGGTCGAACTGACCGTGCACACGGGCGCGCCTTACAGCGCCGAATATCGGGTTCGTCGCCTGGACGGTACTTACCGGTGGGTACTGGCCAGCGGTCGATGCGAGTTCGATGGGGCGGGCAAGCCCCTGCGTTTTCCGGGGGTGCTGATTGATATCGATGAGCGCAAGACGGCCGAAGCGTCGCTGCTCAAGTTCACCCGCGATTTGGAGCAGCGCGTTGCCAACGAGGTGCAGGCGCGGCTGGCAGCGGAAGAACAGTTGCGCCAGTCACAGAAGCTCGAGGCCATTGGCGGCCTCACCGGTGGCGTGGCCCATGACTTCAATAACTTGCTGCAGGTGATCGCCGGCAACCTGCATTTACTGGCACGCCACGAACGAGACAATGCCAATGTGCAACGACGGGTCAGTGCCTCCATCGAAGCCGTGGAGCGGGGGGCCAAACTGTCCTCGCAGCTGTTGGCTTTTGCCCGGCGCCAGCCCTTGTCACCGGCGGTCTACAACCCTCGGCGCATCTATGAGGGCATGGGTGAGTTGCTGCAACGGGCCCTGGGCGAAACCATCCAGATTGAAGTGAGCCTGCCTCAGGCGCCCTGGTGCATCCACGTCGATCGCAACCAACTGGAAAACGCCCTGTTGAACCTGGCAATCAATGCCCGTGACGCCATGGACGGCGAGGGCACGATCCGCCTGCTCGGCGATAACATCGTGCTCGATGAAGCGTTCTGCGCCCGCAAGGGAATCCCGGCCGGTGACTATGTCCGGCTGTCGGTGATCGATTGCGGTGCCGGCATGCCGCCCGATGTCCTGCAGCAAGTGTTCGAACCGTTTTTCACCACCAAGACCGATGGCCAGGGCACTGGGCTTGGATTGAGCATGGTGTTCGGGTTCGTCAAGCAGAGTGGCGGCCATATCGAGATATCCAGCGACCTGGGTGAAGGCACGCGGGTGCGGATGTATTTCCCTCGAAGCCTTGCGCCTGAAGTAGGGGAAACCGAGCAATACGACGCGCTTCAGTCCGGCCGGCAAGAGACGATTCTGGTGGTGGAGGACAACGACGAGGTGCGCAGTGCGTCGGTGGACCTGCTGGAGCAATCAGGCTATCGGACCCTCACGGCCGCCAACGGCGATGAGGCGATGAAACTGCTGCTGGACGGCACCGCGGTGGACCTGATTTTCACCGACGTGGTCATGCCTGGCCTGATCAAGAGTTCCGACCTGGCCGCTTGGGCCAAGGTGCAGAGCCCGCCGGTCCCGGTGCTGTTCACCTCGGGCCATACCCGGGACATCATCTCCCGAAACCATCAATTGAGCCCCGACACCCATCTGTTGAGCAAACCCTACGGCCCGGACGCATTGGCCCGGATGGTCAGGAGCGTGTTGGGCGGTTGATCGCTGCGTTTTAAACAAATGGAACCGAAGCCGTTGCGTCACCTTCGAATGTTCAAGACCGGTCAACCATCCGGCCCTGCCATGAACGAGGTGCCTATGAACGACGATCCCGCAAACACTCAGCCACAGACGCCGTCTGCGCGTAATGATCCGGCCATCGACCCTCAGGTTCCGGGCAAAGCGTCTGATGCCGAGCCAGTCAATCCTGCCGGAACGGACCAGGCTGACAGCGCCGCCTCTGAGGTCGATCAGAAGCAGCATCACCAGGACAATGACAACACCTTCAGCCCCGGCTTCAAGCCTGATCCGGACCGGCCGAAATCCGGTGAAAGCACGGATGCCGATATCGATACCGATGGGGGCTAGGCTGCTTGCCAAAGCGATGGGCAATCTGCATGCAGGTGACTGTGACGGCCTCTTCGTGAGCAAGCCCGCTCCCACAATGGTCTTGTGGTGAATATGAGACTCATAAGCGCCCAAGATCCCTGTGGGAGCGGGCTTGCTCGCGAAAGCGGTGGGTCAGCTTGAATCAATGTTGTCTGTGCCACCGTCTTCGCGAGCAGGCTCGCTCCCACAGTGGTCTTGTGGTCAATGCAAAACTCATGAACACCCAAGACTCCTGTGGTGAATATGAGACTCATGAACACCCACGATCCCTGTGGGAGCGAGCCTGCTCGCGATAGCGGTGGTGCTGCCTGCGTTTATTCAGCCTTGAAGCAATACACCGCCAGCTTGTTGCCATCCAGGTCCCGGGCATAAGCGGCGAAGGCGTTGTCCGCCCAGCCACGCGGGCCTGGCAGGCCTTCGCAGACGCCGCCGTTTGCCAGGGCGGCCGTATGGAATGCCTGGACCGCCGCGCGGTTCGGCGCTTCGAAGCTCACCGTGACACCGTTGCCGATGGTGGCCGCACTGCCGTTGGCCGGATTGAGGACAAAAAACGACGGCTTGTCGACGCCCCAGATGGAGCCGGCCTCGTTGAGGTCGGCAACACGCTTGAGGCCGATCTCTTTCAGGGTGGCGTCATAGAACGCACGCGCTTTTGCCAGGTTGTTGGTGCCGACGGTGACATGGGTAAAAACGGACATCTTGGTTTCCTTTCTTTGGGTCATTGGGTTTACGAGCGGATTTCAGAAATGAATGACGGTACGAATGCGACCGCAGCCCTTGGTTTCAAGGTCTGTGCTGACATGGAAAAGCATCGTGTTAGTTGCAACGCTATCACTTGAGAAAACGATGAACCCGTGGCGAGGGAGCTTGCTCCCGCTTGACCGGGCTGGCGCTCCAGTGCGAAGCACTCACAAAATGGGTCTGCTACGCAGCCCAGCGGGAGCAAGCTCCCTCGCCACGGGCTCATCGAACGTCTTGAATGCAACATCAGTCCCTGACCCTGACGATCAGGGCAATATTTCAGATGTCCTTGACCAGCCGCAGCGCATCGTAGATCGCCGCGTGGGTATTACGTGCCGACACTGCGTCGCCGATCCGGAACAGCTGGAAGCGACCTTCGGGGTTGGTCACGATGTCCTGGGTTTTCCCGGCGATCAGGTTGTGCTGTTCGACCGCGCCGTTGTTGCTCGAATGCGGGCGCAGTTCGAAGTACAGGTCGTCCAGGGGCAGGGTGCCGTGGTTGACCACCACCTGATCGACCACGCGCTGTTTGTGCACCTGGCCGTAATCGCTGCCGAAGTTGGCGATCAGTTGACCGTCGCGCTTCTCTACGGAATCGACCCGATAGGTCACTGTGAAGGTGACGTTCAGGTCTTGCAGGCTGCGCATGTACGGCACCAGGTTCATCGCCATCACCTCTGGCGAAAACGACCGGTCCGGCGTGACGATCTCCAGTTTCGCACCGCTGTTGGCAATGACCTCGGCCGCCTGTAGCGCCGCGTGGTCGCCCGCGTCGTCGAAGATCAGCACGTTCTGGCCGGGTTTGACGTCGCCGGAAATGATGTCCCAGGTCGACACCACCAGTTCATTGCCGTGCTTGAGCACCTCGGTATGGGGCAAGCCGCCCGTGGCGACGATCACCACGTCCGGCGCCTCGACCATCACGGTCTCGGCTTCGGCCCAGGTGTTGAAATGGAACTTCACCCCCAGCCGTTCGCATTGCGCCATGCGCCAATCGATGATGCTGATCATCTCGCGCCGCCGCTCGCTCTGGGCGGTCAAGCGGATCTGTCCACCGGGCTGATCCGCCACTTCGAACACCGTGACGTCATGACCGCGTTCGCCAGCCACCCGCGCCGCTTCCAGGCCCGCCGGGCCGGTGCCGATCACCACCACTTTGCGCTTGACCGACGCCTTCGGGATCTCATGGGGCATGGTGGTTTCGCGGCCGGTGGCGGCGTTGTGGATGCAGTAGGCGGCGCCGCCCTGGTAGATGCGATCCAGGCAATAGTTGGCGCCGACGCAGGGGCGGATCTCTTCTTCGCGTTTTTCAATGATCTTGCGCACGATGTGCGGGTCGGTCATGTGCGCGCGGGTCATGCCGATCATGTCCACCTTGCCGGAGGCGATGGCGTGCCGCGCCGTGGCGACGTCCGGAATCTTGGCCGCATGGAACGTCGGGAAACCGGTGGCCGAGCGAATCTCGCCAGCAAAATCCAGGTGCGGCGAATTGCGCATGCCCTGGATGGGGATCACGTCGGTGAGGCCGGCATCGGTATCGATGTGCCCGCGCACGACGTTGAGGAAATCCACCAGCCCGCTGTCCTTGAGCATGTGGGAGATCTGCAGGCCGTCGCTGGCGCCGAAGCCGCCAGGCAGGTCTTCATCGCCGGTGTAGCGCACCCCGAGCAGGAAGTCTTCGCCACAACGCTGGCGAATGCCACGCAGGATGTCGAAGGTGAAGCGCATCCGGTTTTCCAGCGAGCCGCCGTAGGGCCCGTCGAGATCGTTGGTCAACGGCGACCAGAACTGATCCATGAGGTGCCCGTAGGCCTGCAGTTCCAGGCCATCAAGACCGGCGGCCTTCATGCGTTCGGCGGCATCCACGTAATCCTTGATGATCCGGTCGATGTCCCAGTCTTCCAGTTTTTTCGGGAAGGCCCGGTGGGACGCTTCGCGGCGATGGGACGGCGAGACGACCGGCAGCCAGTCCGCCTTGTCCCAGCGTGTGCGCCGACCCAGGTGGGTCAGTTGGATCATCACTGCCGCGCCGTGTTCGTGGCATTCGTCAGTCAGGTCCTTCATCCATTTGACCACTTCGTCCTTGTACGCCAGCACGTTGTTGAACACCGGCGGGCTGTCACGGGAAACGGCGGCGGAACCCGCCGTCATGGTCAGCGCCACGCCAGCCTTGGCCCGTTCGACGTGATAGGCGCGGTACAAATCCTTCGGCATGCCGTCGACAGGATAAGCCGGCTCATGGGAGGTGGTCATGATCCGGTTCTTGAGGGTCAGGTGCTTGATCTTATAGGGCTGCAGCAGAGGATCGCTGGACATGGTGTTGCGCTCCGGGAACAGAACATCAGGCTTGGTTTGACATAACGGTATGTTGAATGTTCATGTGTGTCAACTATTGAGACACAGGTGTACATTTTTCTTGCGTGGCGGAAAAACCAGGATTACCATCCAGTCGAAACAGGGGTGCACCGGCTCGTGCGGCCGGCCATCTCGCATCGATCCACAGTGCAAGGGGGCTATGGGAAGAACCATGAAAGTGCTCGTTGCGGTAAAGCGTGCCATCGACCCGAATGTAAAAGTCCGGGTGAAAGCCGACGGTTCAGACGTCGAACTCAATGGCGTGAAGATGGCCTTGAACCCGTTCTGCGAAATCGCGGTGGAAGAGGCGATTCGCCTCAAGGAGAAGGGGCTGGCCTCCGAAGTGGTGGTGGTCTCGGTGGGCACGTCGGTGGCGCAGGAACAACTGCGCACGGCCTTGGCACTCGGTGCGGACCGGGCGTTGCTGGTCGAGACGAATGGGCTACTCGAACCACTCAACGTCGCCAAGTACCTGAGCAAAGTGATCGATCAGGAACAGCCGCAATTGATCCTGTTTGGCAAACAGGCGATCGACCAGGAAAACAACCAGGTCGGGCAAATGGTCGCGCAGTTGATCGGCAGCGGCCAGGCCACTTACGCCTCGGCCGTCAATCAGGTCGACGGGCAATGGGTCGTGGAGCGTGAGGTCGACGGTGGCAGCCAGGTGGTCGCCCTCGCCATGCCGGCCGTGGTGACCTGCGACTTGCGGCTGAACCAACCGCGCTATGCCTCGTTGCCGAACATCATGAAAGCCAAGAAAAAATCGCTTGAAATCATTGCCGCCGACACCTTGGGCGCGTGCGTGAAGGAACACGCTCGATTATTAGGCGTAGTGCCGCCGGCGGTGCGCAAAGCCGGGATCAACGTCGGTTCGGTGGCCGAACTGGTGGATAAATTGAAGAACGTTGCGGGGGTGATTTGATGCGCACATTGGTGATCGCCGAACACAGTGCAGGTCAACTGACGGCAGGTACATGGAGTGCCGTGACCGCCGCCCTGGCGTTGGGCGCCAAGACGGATTTGCTGGTGATGGGCGGGGCGGATGCGTCGGCAGTGGCGCAACAGGCAGCGCTGACCCAGGGCCTGGACCGGGTGCTGCTCGCACAAGGGGCGATGTTCGAGCATGCCCTGGCGGAAAATGTCCAGCCACTGATCACTTCGCTGGTGGCCGAGGGGTATACGCATGTCGTTGCCGACGCCAGCAGCATGGGACGCAATGTGCTGCCACGGGTCGCGGCCAGCCTGGATGTCGGCATGCTGTCCGACGTCACCCACATTGTTTCGGCGGACACCTTCCAGCGCCCCATTTATGCCGGCAATGCCATCGCCACCGTGCAGTCCCTCGATCCGATCAAGTTGCTCACGGTCCGCGCCTCGGCGTTCGCCCAAGCCTTGTCCCATGAACATCGCTGTGAAGTGGTGGCAGTGGAGGGCGGGCAAAGCGCAAGCAACGTGCGTTTCGTGAGCGAACAACTGACGGCCAGCGAACGGCCGGATTTGTCGAGCGCCCGTGTCGTCGTGTCCGGTGGTCGCGGGATGCAGAGCAAAGAAAATTTCGCCCTGATCGAGCGAGTGGCTGACAAGCTTGGCGGCGCCGTCGGGGCCTCCCGTGCGGCGGTGGATTCGGGTTTTGCCCCCAACGATTTGCAGGTCGGGCAGACCGGGAAAATCGTCGCGCCAGAGCTTTACATCGCGGCGGGCATCAGTGGCGCCATTCAACATTTGGCGGGTATGAGCGGCTCAAAGGTCATTGTCGCGATCAACCAGGACGCTGAAGCACCCATCGCCCAAGTGGCGGATTACATGTTAGTGGCGGATCTGTTCGAAGCATTGCCGGCACTCGAAAAAGCGTTGTGAGTGCTTAACGAAAAACGCTGAACCCGTGGCGAGGGAGCTTGCTCCCGCTTGACCGGGCTGGCGCTCCAGTGCGAAGCGCTCACAAAAGGACTGCTACGCAGCCCAGCGGGAGCAAGCTCCCTCGCCACGGTTTGTCGACAGTCTTAAGGGAATCTGCATTACCAAAAGAGTTTCGCCAAAGGGCGGAGGAGGGCCGAGCGACCGAAATACATGAGCTGTTCCCATAACTAAAACTTATCCATGCATAACATTAAATCCCTTGAGGAGGGTGATAGCACTCTGCTCTGATGAGGGAACGTTAATTCTTCTGCTGCCCTGCCAATAACTATTAATACAGTACGCGGAGATGCACCATGATGACGTTGTCCAGTAAGACGTGTATCGGCTGGTTTGCCGGCCTGGCGATGGCCGCCAGCAGCCTGATGACCCACGCCGAGGAAGCCACGCCTATCCGCATCGGATGGGTGAATTGGTCGGATACGGAAATTGCCGTAAAGCTGGCGGATACCGCATTGCGCGACCACTTGAAGCAACCGGTCAAATTGGTGCTCGCCGATATTGGCATTCAGTTCCAGGCCTTGGCCAACGGCAATATCGACCTGATCCCGATGGTCTGGCTGCCGAGCACTCACAAGGCGTTCTACGACAAATACCAGGACAAGCTCGAAGACCTTGGCGTGTTGTATGAAGGTCGGATCGGCATGGCGGTGCCAACGTCCATTCCCACCAGCGAGATTGCCAGTGTCGAAGACCTGAACAAGCCTGAAGTACGGGAAAAACTCGGCGGCAAGATCCTGACCTCGGAAGTGGGCAATGGCCAATACAAACTCACGGAAAAGGCCATCAAGGAATACAAGCTCGAGGGCTACAAGATGGTCGCCTCTTCGGAGTCCGGCATGTTGAGCGAGCTGGATCGCAACCTCAAGCGTGACAAATGGGCCTTGATCAACGCCTGGAGCCCGCACTGGATGTTCGCCAAGTGGCCGCTGCGCTACCTGGACGATCCGAAGCAGATTTTCGGCGGCGCCGAGCAGATTCACGCGGTGGCTCGCAAAGGCTTCAGCGCCGAACATCCCGAGGTCGCCCGGTTCTTCGCCAACTTCAAGATCCCCAAGGCCGACCTCGAGAAGTTGATGGCGACCGCTCGTGACAGTTCGGCGGACAAGGTCGTTGCGGAGTATTACGCCGCCAACAAGCCGCGCTTCGAGGCGATGTTCGGCAGCCAGACCGCTTTCGCGACACCGGCTCAGTAATGGCCGTCATCCAATAGTTGTGTTGCCGTCCGATGCCCTTTGTGAGGGGCATCGGCTGCATCGAACGAACATTCAGGCGATCCCCTTGAAGACCACCGCTTACCGTCGCTTTACCCTGGATGAAGCGGTCGGCTGGGTGAAGCACCTCTGCGCAGCGAAGGGCTGCTCAGCCGCGGTTGCCCTCTCATTGGCCCACGCCACCGTGGCTGCGCAAGCGCGCGGTAACCAGGCCGTGGGGTTCCGGCATCTTGCCGATTACTTGTCGGGCTTTTCCTCCGGACGCATCGATCCACGTGCCGAGCCAAGTATCTCCCGCGCTGGCGCGATGATCTTTAAATCCGATGCCCAAGGCGGAATTGCCCAGTTGGGGGTCGATCGCTGTTTCGATTCGCTGTGCCATGCCGCGCACGCCAATGGCATGGCCACGTTGAGCCAATGCAACAGTTTTACCAGCGGTGAGTTGGGCGACTACACGCTGCGGTTTGCCCAGGCCGGGCTGATTGCCTTGGCGGTCGCAAACGGACCGGCGCTGGTGGCCGTTCCTGGCGCCAAGGGCAAGACCTACTCGACCAACCCGCTCTCGTTTGCCGCGCCCTCGGCCGATGGCATCCCCTTGTTGTTCGACCAGGCCTGCAGTGCCGCGGCATTCGTGAACATCGCCCACGCCGCTTCGACGGGCAACGATATTCCCAAGGGTTGGGCGGTGGACCAGGAGGGCAACGGCACACGTAATGCCCTGGCGGCGCTGGGCGGTGCGCTGCTGCCTTTTGGCGGTCACCGTGGGGCCAACCTGATGCTCATGGTCGAGGTTCTGGCGGCGGGGCTCACGGGCGCCAACTGGTCGCTGGATGCGCCGGACTTCAACCAGGGAAACCAGACGCCTGGCTGTGGCCTGTTGATCCAGCTGTTGGCGCCGGATTTCTTTTCGGCGGGATTCGAGCTGCGGCTCTCAAGTCAACTGACCCGCCTGGCGCAGATGGGCGTCCACAGGCCGGGATGGGAACGGCAACATTCAACGGTCACCGCGCAGAATGATGGGATCAGTGTTCCCGTTGACCTGCTGGAACAACTGAGTTGTCTGTAAGCCGCTCCGATACGTCACTCGGGAAATGGGATCGAAACGATGATGAATAGCACTGAAAATCCAGCGTGGGGTCAGGACATTCTCCGCAGCGGCGACTCGCTCAGGTGTTCGCTTCAAAACATCCTGTCGGGCAGCGGCTGCGATGAGGCGCAAGCGCATGTCGCGTCCCTGAAGTCGGCCCAATGGACGATCAGGACGGCTGCGCAAGCTTCAAATGCACTGCCAGGCTTTTTGGCGTCCCACTTATCCGAGGCACTTGAAGCTGCGCCCAGGACCGATGATGACCTGCTGTCGATACGGGGTGCGTTAGGCACGCTCTTGCCCCATGTCACCTGGATGAATCGCCAGGCCCGGGCCGACCAGGACAGCGCTTTTGTGGAGCGGCATCGCCACGGGATGATCGCCGGCCCCGGAGGGTTATTTGAATGTTCCACCCTGACCTTGGGGTTGGCGCTCATGCTGCCCGAAACCTGCTACCCCTATCACCAACACCCGCCTGCCGAGTTCTATCTCGTTCTGTCGCCGGGCGAGTGGTATAGGGAGGCGGTGGGGTGGTGGAGTCCTGGCGCGGGAGGTTTGGTTTTCAACCCGCCCTCCTGTGTCCATGCAATGAAGTCGAGAGATGCTCCACTACTGGCCCTGTGGGGCTTGATGCACTAATGCCTCGTTATAAGAAGCGATGAACTCGGGTAATGATTGAGAGGAAGAGATATGGCGGTGACCACACAGGGCATCAAGTTGGACGAAGAGACGCGGGCCAGGCTGAAGTCCGCGTCGGCTAAGTTGGATCGCACCGCCCATTGGTTCATGAAAAAGGCCATTCTGAGT
Organism: Pseudomonas sp. Z3-6; assembly: GCF_051131985.1. Classification (NCBI taxonomy): domain Bacteria; kingdom Pseudomonadati; phylum Pseudomonadota; class Gammaproteobacteria; order Pseudomonadales; family Pseudomonadaceae; genus Pseudomonas; species Pseudomonas sp. Z3-6. The sequence goes on along the minus strand of NZ_CP071644.1, from coordinate 4,711,739 downwards.
TTTATTGAAAAAGTTGAAGGTGGGGCGGGTATCGAAGCGTTCATGGCGGTCGAGCTTTTAGAAAAAGACACGCGGCGCCACAGCATCGCCCGTCGGCTGTGCAAGGATTGCGACACTGCCCATCTACAGCCTATCGAAGTCGCCCGCCATGAGTTGATGTAGGTTCTGCACGTTTGAGCTCCATCGACATCCGCTCACCGTCTACGCGGAGGCGGTGACGGTCCGGGAATGCGATGCGTACCCAGGCAGCGCTCATAGTTCGTGGCGACGTTCCCTCGACGGGGGGTAACCAAAAAAGGCGCTGTAGCATTTACTGAAATGCGGGGTTGAGACAAAGCCGCAGGCAATTGAAACATCGATGATCGCCAAGCGTGAATTCTGTATCAGGTGTTGGGCGCCTTTAAGTCGCAGTTCCAGGTAATAGCGCTGGGGAGGGACGCCCAATTGTTCCTGGAAAAGTCGTTGCACCTGACGTCTTGATAATTGAACACACTCGGCAAGTTGATCCGGGCCCAGCGGTTCCTCCAGGTTACTCTCCATCAAGGTGATGATTTCTCGTAGCGGGGCGCTGACCTTGCCGTCTTGCACCTGTACTGAAGTCCGAAACCTGGATTGGTCATGATCCAACAGGTCAAAAACCGCGTTCGCGACGTTCTGATCAAGCGCTTTGTAAAGCCACTTCATCATCATCTGAAAAGCGCCCGCGGGACTCGCCGCCGTGAGCCGGTCTCGATCGAATACCACGGCGTCCAACGTGACGTTCGTGTTAGGCGAAAATTCGGATAACGCGATCCGTTGTTCTGCGTGAACGGCACAGCGGTAGCCATCCAGCAGCCCGGCCTTGCCCAGATACCAGGCGCCATTCCATAACCCACCGAGCGCGATGGGCATGCTGGCGAGTTTGTTCAATAGTTTCACCAACCCATCAGGCACGACTCTAGGCGTGCGCAACCCTCCGCAGACAATCATCAGATCCAGGGCGGCGATCCTGATGTCGGTCAGGGGGGTATCCGGCCTGATGGGGATGGCCAGGTCGCTGACGACTTCGGAGTCGTTTCGACTGAATGTATGCACTTTTACCGAGCCTGGCCGGATCAGATTGGCCGTCACGAGCACGTCCAGGCATTGCGTGAAGCACGTAAGGGAAAAGTTCTCAAGCAAGAGAAAACCGATGCTTGATGGTTTATGGCCTTCAATTAAATGGCTCATCAATCAAGCTTCATATGTGTAGAAAGCTGTCGTCGAAGGGGTAATGCGTCAACAACTCATAGCCGGTTTCAGTGACCAGTAATTGGTTCTCCAACTTGATGCCATCGCGGCCACCCACTTCACCCACATACGCCTCGACACACAGGGCCATCCCCGCTTGCAGCTCGCCCTCGTATCCGTAGGACTCCAGGTCCTCTGGATAGCGAATGCTCGGGTATTCGTCGCACAGGCCGACGCCGTGATAAAGCACACCATAGCGTTGAGCGCGGCAGGACTCGGGCAGCCGATGGGCCTTGGCGGTCAGTTCCGTGAAGCGCACGCCCGGCTTGATCAACTCGGTGTTATGGACGATATGGTCATGGGCAATTCGATACAGGCGTTTCTGTTCGGCCGTAGGTTCCAGTTCTCCACAAATCCAACTGCGGGACATGTCCACGCACATGCCGTAGGTGCCGATCAGATCGGTGTCGAACGACAACAGGTCGCCGTCGCTCAACACCCGTGGGCCAGACTCCTGGAACCAGGGGTTGGTGCGAGGACCGGAACTGAGGATGCGCGTCTCGATCCATTCGCCACCACGGCGGATATTGCCGGAATGCAGGGCGGCCCAGACGTCGTTTTCGGTCGCACCGGCGCGCATCGCCTGGTGCATTTCGGCCACTGAGGCTTCGCACGCGGCCACCGCGCAGCGCATCGCCTTGATTTCATCCGGGCCTTTGATCATGCGCGCGAATTCGGTGACTTCCTGGCCGCTGCACATCTCGATCGCGAGGGCATCCAATGCGCGCACGCCGGCGACTTCGATTCGGTCTACCGCAAGGCGTCGGTTGGCTCCGGCGTGTTGGCGCAGCAATTCGTCGATTTGCGCGGCGAAATGCCTGGCGTGTCGATCGGTGTGCTCGCCGGTCTCGAAAAAGAAAAAAGACGCGCCGCTGCGCAATTCTGTAATCAGCGGCAAATGGGCGGAAAGGTGATCGCAGCCATGGAAGTCCCACAACACGACGTGCCCACTGGCGGCGACGAAGCAGGCCCGCGCGGGGTTATGGGCCGTCCATAACTGCATGTTGGTGGTGTCGGTCGCGTAGCGGATATTCAGCGGATCGAATAACAGAATGCCGCCCAGGTCACGGGCGACCAACTGATCAACCAGTCGTTGCAATCGATAGGTACGCAGGGTGGGCAAATGGGGCGGCTCCAGGCCCAAACGCTCCCACTCCGCGAACGCCAGGGGAGTGGGGCCTATTTCGACGCGGTCGTTGTCATTGACGGAGCCATCTTTTTTTAATGCGGTTGCGCGCTGCCTGGCCGGGTCGATGCGCCGAGCATTGGCTGGAATCGAAAAAGGTGAAGGGGTCATGATGGCGTCCAGTGTTCAGTCTGCTTGAGGTATTGCCCGCTGTGCCGGCCTCATCGCGAGCAAGCTCGCTCCCACAGGGTCATGTGTACGCCGGAGGAATGTGGGAGCGAGCTTGCTCGCGATGAAGCCAGTACAGCCGCCACAAAATCGCGATCTCGAACAGGTTACGAAGCATCTATCCAGATGGTTTTCAGCTCGGTGTACTGGTCGTGTGCCCAGACCGATTTGTCGCGACCACCAAAGCCAGACTCCTTGTAGCCGCCGAACGGCGTGGAAGCGTCGCCTTCACCGAAACAGTTGACCGTGACCACGCCCGCCCGAATCTCCCGCGACAGGCGCAAGGCATTGCGCAGGCTGCCGGTATAGGCGGAGGCCGCCAGGCCGTAGACCGTGTCGTTGGCCAGCTCGATGGCTTCGTCGATCGTGCTGAAGCTGGTGACGCTGAGGACCGGCCCGAAGATCTCCTCGATAAACAGGCGACTGTCACGTTCGACGCCATCGATGATGGTCGGCTGCACGAACACGCCGGACTCGGTCTCGCCCCCTTGCATCACATTGAGTTTGTGCTCGGCTGCGTATTCCAGATACGAACGTACTTTGTCGAAATGGGTTTTGCTGATCATGGCGCCGAGGCGATTTTCAGGATCGAGCGGGTCACCCATTTTCCAGTCGCGCAGATGCTTGCCGATCAGTTGCAGCAGCTCATCCTTGACGTCTTCATGGACTATCAGCCGCGAGGAGGCCGAGCAGTTCTCGCCCATGTTCCAGAACGCGCCGGCGGTCACATACTGGGCCACCTGATCGAGGTCTTCGCAGTCATTCATCACCACGGCGGGGTTTTTACCCCCCAGTTCCAGCACGACGCGCTTGAGGTTCGACTCGGACGCGTACTTGAGGAACAACCGGCCCGTGTCGGTCGAACCGGTGAAGCTGACCATCGCCACATCCATGTGCCGACCGATTGCCTCGCCAGCCTCGCGGCCGCCGCCCGGGGTAATGTTAAATACGCCTGCTGGAATACCGGCCTGATGGGCCAGCTCGGCCACACGCAGCGCGGTCAGGGTGGTTTCCTTGGCCGGCTTGACCACGATGGAACAGCCTGCGGCCAAGGATGGACCGATTTTCCAGGCCAGCATCAACAGTGGGAAGTTCCACGGCAGGACCAGGCCGACGACGCCGATCGCTTCGCGCACCACCAAGGTAACGGCACCGTGGCCGGTCGGCGCGGTGCTGTCGTACACCTTGTCGATCAACTCCGCATGCCAGCGCAGGGTATGGATCGTGTCGGGCACATCGACGTTCTGGCATTCGCTGACCGGCTTGCCGCTGTCCAGGCTTTCCAGCACGGCGAGTTCGTGGGCGTTGTCTTCCAGCAATTGGGCGAAACGCAGGAGCACCTGCTTACGTGCGCCGGGCGACAGCTTATGCCAGCGACCATCCTCGAAGGCTTGCTTGGCGGCGGCTACGGCAACGTCGACGTCACGGCTATCGCACGCCGCGATCTCGGCAAGCTGTTCACCCGTGGCCGGGTTCGTCGTGATGAAGGTTTTTCCAGAGAGGGCATCACGGAACTCGCCGTTGATGAACGCTTGGGTAGGAAATTTCAACTGGGCGGCGATGGCCGCGTACTGTTCTTTGCTCAGTAAATCAGCCATTTCAGGCACCTCCAGTGATCTGCGCGATGTTGCGCTTGAGCTCGGTGACGACGCCTTGCAGCGCCTGCTTTTCCTCAGGGTCCAGGCCGTGCAGGGGGGCGCGCAGGCCACCGGTGCGCAAGCCGTTCAGTTCACAGCCGTACTTGATGGACTGGACGAATTTTCCGCCTTCCAGGAAGTCCATCAGCGGCATCATCGCCGCCATGATGCGTCGGCCTTTGTCGAAGTCCTTTCCCACCACGCAGGCCTCGTACAACGCGACGTGTTCGCGGGGAATGAAGTTGGAACCGGCACACACCCAACTGCGGGCGCCCCAGGCGAAAAACTCCAGGGCTTGATCGTCCCAACCGCACGACAGGGCGATGTGCGGGTACTTGCAGGCCAAACGGTGCATCTGCGCCATGTCACCGGAGCTTTCCTTGATGGCGACGATGTTTTTCACATCGCTGACTTCGTCGAAGAACTCCTCGCCCATGCTCACGCCCATGCGGCCTGGATAGTTGTAAAGCATGATGGGCAGACCGGCGGCGCGGTCCACCGCCTTGACATGCAGGGCGATCTCTTTTTGCGTCGGCAGTGCATAGGGTGGCGAGCCCACCAACAACGCATCGGCCTTGATGGCCTTCGCCGCTTCGGCGTAGGCGACCGAGTCTTCAGTGCGGATGGCGCCGGTACCGACGATCAGCGGCAGACGACCGCGCAATACGTCCTTGGCCTGGGCGGCCAGGTCGAAACGCTCCTGGGCAGTGTGTGCGTAATATTCGCCGGTCGAGCCGCCGATAATGATGCCGTGGACCTTGGCGTCGACCAGATACTCCAGGACTTCGGCGAAGGCGGTCTTATCGATACTGCCGTCAGCGGTCAGCGGCGTAACGGCCGGTGTGTAAATGCCTTCAAATTTCATTCATCTCGCTCCAGTTAGTGTCACTGCCTATCAAGCGGCGCTAGCTAGTCAGCGCAGCCTTTTTTAACCAAGAGAACCGCTCGCAGAAGATCGAGCGAGCAGCTCCAACGTCTTCAAGTTTCTTCGATATGTTTAACTTTCTTTACCCGCGCGATATTGCCCCCAGCGCAAACTTATATTGACCCCTGCTGAAACCAGCGGCGCGGGTGGGTTAGGACAGGGGCCGGGTGATTTCAAGACAAAATCAATGAGCTCGGATTGTTCTCCAGCCAGCCAATCAGCCAAGAGTTTGCCGGTCGCCGTCCCGCGGGTAACGCCTAATCCGTTGCAGCACAGAGCTCCATAGACGTTGGGTGAAAGTTCACCGAAATAACCCATATGGTTACGTGAAAGAGCCAGTGCGCCGCCCCAGGTATAGTCGAAGTTCATTTCAGGCAGCATGGGAAAGCGTTGTTCGAAAGAGGCCTGGTGCCGGGCGACAAAACGTTTCAAGTATTTTGCATCGCTGCGGCCGTCCGGGTTGAAGCTGAAACTGTTACGGATCAAAAGACGATTGTCCGGTGTGCGACGTACCGTGGTGCCGAATGGATCCGCAGGAATGACACCCCAATAAGGCCGGCCACCAAGACGAGCTTGTTCTTGCTCGGTCATGGGCCGGGTCAGGCTGGCATAGGTGAACACCGGCAGCATGCGGCCCTTCAGGAAGCCGAAACTCATGCCAAAGGCATTATTGGTCAGGATCAGTTTGTCCGCGGTGATTGAGCCCGCGGCGTGCGTGAGTACCGTCTTGGTGCCGTATTCCACATGGGTGATCGCAGTGTTTTCGTATAGCATCACGTTGCTGGGAAGGCTGTCGGCCAAACCTTTGACCAGCGCCGAGGGCTGAAGCAAAGACGTCCCCGGCGTAAATAAGGCCTTGCGGTAAAAATGCGTGCCGATATGTTCGGGCAGTTCGCCAGCCTCAATCATCTGGTAGGGCTGATCGAGTTTATCGAGCCCGCGACGGTAGGCCTCCAGGACGGCGATGCCCCGTGGTTCAACGGCTGCCTGATATTTACCACAATGTTTCATTTGGCAATCGATGCCGTGGCGTTCAACTAATTCTTTTAAATAATTCAGGCCACTCAGGTTAAGTTTCAGTGTGGTCTTCGCCGTGGCGATATCGCCAATGTAATCCTCGGCGGCGATGTCATGGGGCAGGTCGATAGCGAACCCTGCATTACGACCGGAAGTGCCAAATCCCACTTCCTGGGCGTCAATCAACACGATCTGATCGTCGGGGAAATGAGTCGCGAGCTGACGGGCGGCGGCAAGCCCGGTGAAGCCAGCACCGACAATGGCCCAGCGTGCGCTGCCATGGCCTTGATGGGCGGGCTTGATTTGGCGCCCCTTGCTCAAGTGGTACCACCCGCAAGATTGATCATCGGCAGGCAATGAAGATACTTTTAACATTTCAAGATCCTGTCCATTCAACCGAGCCGATGCCAGTCATACAAAAAAAGGGTGCTCGATAACTTCACGTGAGCTGAGAATCCACGTAAGTGTTAAAACTTTGCAGTTCAATTAACTATGTTTGAGGCGAAGTGCGGCTACGAACGCAATGCTATTAAAGGCCGGGGCCGTCATCGACGTGCCCCACCTCGATATGCTTATTATTTGCTGGCTTGTGTCGCCGCAGCGCGAGCCGTTTGCAACCAGGCATCAAATTGCTGCCGATGGGCGGCAACCCACTCCTTGGCATGACGGCGGATATCAGCAGGCTTTTTCTCGCCCTGTTGCATTTTCAAGTTCTGGGCGCTTTCGTCAGCGGTGGTAATTTGCATCACCGAAAGGAACTTCAACGCCGCTGGATTCTTATCGGCGAAGTCTTTGTTCAACACGGCCTCGACCTTATCGACTGCAAAACCGAGATTCTTGCCCTTGTACATCGTGTCGACATCATTCTTGCCATCAGGCAGGTCGGTTTTTGGTACTTCCAGCCAGACCACATCCTTGTCTTCGACCAACACATTGGCAATCCATTGTGGAACCCAAGTGAAGTAGAGAATCGGTTGCCCTTCCTTATAACGCGTAATGGTGTCAGCCATCAGTGCGAAATAGGAGCCCTGGTTGACGGTGACCGTTTTATCCAGGCCATAGGCTTTCATATGATGGGAGATAATCAGCTCGCAGCCCCATCCAGGGTTGCATCCCGTCATGTCTGCCTTGCCGTCGCCGTCGGTGTCGAACAGTTTGGCGATTTCCGGTTTTTTCAAGTCAGTGATGTACTTGATGTTATGAGCTTCAGCGGTCTTCTTGTCGATCAAGTAACCTTGGAGCACGCCGGGCATGATGTCGCCCGCCTTGACCATGGTCTTGTCGCCCCCGGCCTGCTGATAGAACTTATCGTGCAATTTGTCCCACAAGTGCACCGTAAAGTCCGCATCACCACTGCCCAGGGCCATCATCATGACGCCGTACTCGGTCTCCTTGGGTTCCTGCACTTTGTAACCCAGCTCTCGGAGGCCTTCCATCGCCACTTCGCCGCGGAATCGTTCTTCAGCGATAGAGGGGAAGATAGGAGTGATCTTTACACCGTCGCCCGGTTGGTTGGCCGAAGCGTTTGCGCAAAGCGACATCGCCGCGATGGAAAGGACTGCAGCGCAGTTGAGAATGCTACGGGAAAGCTTGAATTCAGACATCTTCGCGTACCTTTTTGGTTTTATCTTCGTGTGCGGCAGATCGAATACGAGGGTTTAAGCTGTCTTGCTCCTTCCCACCGGTTGTTTCGCCCCGAACAAGCGCAGAACAAAGCCGACAGGACCGGTGTGATACCAGCGCAGGCTTGGGTCGGCTCCGGTGCGTGCGCCCATGGCTTGGGTCAGGCGGTCAAGGAAGATGGCGAGCAGCACCAGGCCAGTCCCGCCGACCGTGGCCAAGCCCATGTCCAGGCGGCCGATGCCGCGCAGGACCATTTGGCCAAGGCCGCCCACCGAGATCATCGAAGCGATCACCACCATCGACAGCGAAAGCATCAGGGTCTGGTTGAGCCCAGCCATGATGGTGGGCGTCGCCAAGGGCAACTGGACGCGGGTCAGCATCTGCCGCGGCGTGCAGCCGAACGCGCGGGCCGCTTCTATCTTGTCCTCCGGGACCTGGCGGATGCCCAGGTTCGTCAGGCGCACCAGAGGGGGGAGTGCGAAGACAATGGTCACCAGGATGCCCGGCACGTTGCCGATGCCGAACAGCATGACGACAGGGACGAGGTAAACGAACGCCGGCAGTGTCTGCATGGCATCGAGTACGGGCCGCAAGATCCTTTCCAGGTTGTCGCTACGGGCGCAGAGAATACCCAGGGGGATGCCTAGCAAGGCGCAAAAGAATACTGAAGTCAGTACCAGCGCCAGCGTGGTCATCGACTCGGACCAGACACCGATAAGGCCCAGCAGGGTGAGCGTCACAAAACACAGCAGAGCCATGCGTTTACCGGCCAGCTGCCATCCCAGCAAGGAAGACAGAATGATCCCGATGCTGGGTGGGATGCTCTGCAACGTGTATTCGACGCCGTTCAGTACTTGGTCAATCGGCCAGCGGATGGCGCGGAACACATCGCGAAAGTTGTGTACCAGGAAATTGAGGGTGCTTTCCACCCAGTCACCCAATGGAATAGTGAGGACTTGAAACGGGTCGAGAAAACTGAACTCGGACATCAGGGTTTACCTCTTCATCATCACCGCAGCGGCGTATGAAGGCCGCAGGTACTTCAGGTCAGGGACGCGCCAGCGTAGAGGGGCGCGCCTGTATTAATGGCGGCTCAGCGTTTGCAGTAACTCGCTCTTTGATAGCGTCCCGGTGAGGGCGCCCGAACGGTCGAGTACAGGGACCGGGTAGGGCAGGTTGGCTGCGATTTCCAGTACTTCGTGCAGGGGGGTATCGGTAAAGACGGGATGCTGTTGGTGCTGGGTGTAATGCGTGCTGCCACCTGCGCCACTGGTATCGATATCCACGACCCCGAGCAATTGCCCGCCTTCATCGATCAAGTAACCGAACGGTAGGCCGGCCTTGAACTGTGGCGCTTGGCCGTTCAGCTTGCGAACCCATTCCGGATCGAGCCTGGCCACGTCGCCTGCCTTGAGGATCCGTGAGCTGTCGAAGCCTTTGAAGAAGGTGCGGATATAGTCGTTGGCCGGTTGACTGATCAGCTCTTGAGGCGTGCCGATCTGTACCACCTGACCGCCCTCCATGATCGCGATGCGGTGACCGATGCGAACGGCTTCCTCAATGTCATGGGAAATGAAGATGATGGTGCGCTTCTGTTCTGCCTGCAGGCGGATGAGCTCTCCCTGCATCTCGCTGCGGATAAGCGGGTCCAGGGCGGAAAAGGCTTCATCCATCAGCAGGATGGTCGGGTCGTTGGCCAGCGCGCGGGCCAGGCCTACCCGTTGTTGCATGCCGCCGGAAAGTTGATGCGGATAACTGTGCTCCTGTCCGGCAAGACCGACTTGGCTGAGGGCTTCCCTGGCGCGGCTATGCCGCTCCTTTTCACTGATACCGGAAATTTCCAGGCCAAAGGCAGTGTTTTCCAGAACGCTCATGTGCGGCATCAAGGCAAAGGATTGGAACACCATGCCCATCTCTTTGCGGCGAACATCCAGAAGAGCTTTATCAGCCAACCCGGTAATTTCGCGGCCGTTCAGATAAATGCTGCCTGACGTGGGCTCGATGAGGCGGTTGAACAATCGCACCATCGTCGACTTCCCGGATCCCGAGAGCCCCATGATCACAAAGATTTCACCGCGCTTAACCGCAAAGCTGGCGTCGAAAACACCAATCACTTGACCTGTTTTCTCAAAGACATCTTTTTTACTGGCCCCTGCGGCGAGCATTTTCATCGCCGCGTCGGGGTGTGCGCCAAATATCTTAAAAACATTCTTAACTGAAATGATTTCGTCTGGACTCGTCATTGCGTCCCTCCTTTGCGTATAACGCTACAAGCGCACGAAATCGAATTGAATTCGAACGTTGGTAATTTAGGCGGGCAGTAATAAAAGATGGATCTGCGCATGACATGCACCTGTTTTTTATTGTTTGCCCTTGGGCTCGGGCTTTTTTTCAATCTATAAGTATCCGGATTTTAAATCCAACAACATTTACAGGGCTTTATGGATAACCTAACGTTATCCAGACCCGCCGAAACGACCGCCTTGGTCCAATCACGACGCGTTGGTATGGCCTGGACTAGGCTATTGAGTTAGGCTCCGCCGCTTCCGCGGATGACAGGAGGATGAGGGCTTACCATGCTCAGCAGACACGTAGACCCTGATACATTGCTGCTTAGAATGCCTTCCCTTCGGGCTGTCAGAGCATTTGTCGCCGCCGCTAAATATGAAAGCTTCACGCGGGCAGCGGAGGCGCTGTGCGTATCGCAAGCCGCGATCAGTCGGCAGATTCGAGAACTGGAGGACTCTTTGGGCGCTCAACTGTTCATGCGTGCCGGGCGCACCGTAGAACTAACCGCCGAGGGAAAGATTTTTTTTGAGGCGGCACAACTGTCCTTCGTTAATATCGCACAGGCGGCTGAAAGGATTCGTACCGCGCCGACGCAGAAACATATCCTGACGGTTTGTTGCTCACCGGCCTTTTCTGCATTGTGGCTGTCAGAGCATCTTCCGGAGTTTCGTGCGATTAACCCGGATATTGAGTTCAACCTGATTACCACTCAGAACTTTGTGAATATGGAGCCGGGCATAGAACCGGACATCATCATTTCAAAAATTCGCAAAGTGGGAGACGGGTACAAGAGTCATCAGTTGTGCCACGATATTATTTATCCAGTTTGCTCTCCGGCGTTTTTGGACGCGCATCCCGAACTGACCTCGCTGGAAGGGGTGCGCGATTCTTCGCTGCTCAACCTGAGTCCCTATGGACGGTCGGGCGTGGCTGAACATGTGGATTGGGGGGTATGGCTGGCTTTTCTGAACGTTGATATCGATGAGCGTCCTTCCGACTGTCCGCCTATTTTTCATGCCAATGATTACAACCTGATCATGAACATGGTCCTGACCCATCAAGGCGTCGCACTGGGCTGGAACCAGCTGGTCGGGGCAATGGTCGAGCGAGGGCAGCTCGTTCGCCCTGTCGAGCATCAAGTGACGCTTCGAAACAGCCTTCATTACGTGGCCTGCAATGAAAGGACTGAATACGAAGATGCCTGTCGGAGAGTGCGCGACTGGATTCTTTCGAAGTTTTCCAGGTGGAGCGTATAAATTCCCCCGCTTCCTTCAAGTCTTCTCGGTCGGTAGCGATGGTCAGCACGGTATTTTCTGAATTCACTGGGTCATAACGCTAAGTTATCAGTTGAGCAACGAAAATGTAGTTTTGCCGGCTGGGCAGGCTACCGTACCCTTCGTATTAAACATGGTTGAAAAATATTAATTCAACGGCGGCGTTGGACATTTCAGCGCACAGGATCCGTTGGCCATGACACCGTTTTCTGGGCGTACTTGCCATTAACCGTCAGGTTGAGGTGAAGAGGGTAATAATGAATACCAAGGCATCCGTGATCGACCTGATCGAAAAGCGTAAGGCGCGCCACGCGCTTCCCCGTGAACTGTATATTGAACCTGAGGTTTTTCGTCAGGATCTTGAGCAGATCTGGCACAAGGACTGGATTTTTGCCGGGCATACTTTTGAGCTTGAAAAGCCCGGGCAATACTTGACCTTGCAGATTGGCGACTATCCCGTCTTGATCATCAGGGATAAAAGTGGCCAGGTCCGGGCTTTTCATAATGCCTGTCGTCATCGTGGCTCTAAAGTTTGCGAGTACGCCCAAGGTAAAGTTGCGAAACTCGTCTGCCCTTATCATAAGTGGACGTTTGAACTGGATGGCAGCCTTTTGTTTGCCGGTAATATGGGCGCCGATTTCGACAGGACGCAATACAATCTGAAACCTGTTCATTGTGAAATTGTTCATACCTACATTTATGTCTGCGTCGCTGACGAGGCGCCTGAGTTCGGAAGTTTCAGGCACTCTGTAAGTCCTTTCATAGCCCCTCATTTCCTCGATAATTGCAAGGTGGCTTTCGAGTCAAACCTCATCGAAAAGGGCAACTGGAAGCTCGTATTTGAAAACAATCGCGAGTGTTTCCATTGTGACGGTACGCATCCCGAGTTGATGAATTCTTTTGTCGAGAACCTTTCGGTGGCCGGGGTCGGGGGCGAAGATGATCCGGAACTGACTGCACACTGGAATCGCTGCGAAATCGCGGGTATGCCCAGCAAGCTGGTCATGGATCCGAATGGCCGTTTTCGTATGACACGCATTCCACTGTCCGCAGGCGCCGTGAGTTACACCATGGATGGTAAACCGGCTGTCGCGGGACGCCTGGATAAAAGCGGCGAGCCGGATATTGGCGCCTTGCTCTACTTCAACTACCCGTCTACCTGGAACCACTTTCTCGGCGATCACGCCTTGAGCTTCCGGGTGCTTCCGATCGGCCCCGGCGAAACGCTGGTGACGACCAAGTGGCTGGTGCCCAATACTGCCGTTGAAGGTGTGGACTATGAGATTGACCGGCTGACGAAGGTCTGGCTGGCCACCAACGATCAAGACCGTCGTTTGGTAGAAGGCACGCAGGCCGGTGTGACATCGCCGACTTATGAGCCGGGACCCTTTTCGGACATTGCGGAAAATGGCGTATGCCAGTTCGATGATTGGTACTGCGAAACCATGCTGACGCGCCTCCAGGCCCAGATTCCACTTAAATCGGTGAGCTGATTTCCCTGCGACGATATGTGTTGCCACTACTGCGTGCAAACAGCCCGGGAAGGGCTGTCGGTGCGTCCGATCAGGAAAGCAAGAAAGGGCACGATCCAATGTCCGCATTCGCTTTTTCCGGCCTCAACCTGGCCGTGACCACGCCGTTCGATGCCCAAGGCAAGATTGACTATCCACGCTTCGAGACGTTGCTCGAGCGCTATCTGGCTGCTGGCGTACAGGGTTTTGTCCTGAGCTCGGGGACCGGCATGCATGTCTACCTGAGCCAGGAAGAGTCCCGGCAATTGGTGGCCTTCGGCGCCAAGGTCCTCAAGGGGCGTGCTCGCGTTATTGTGCAAACCTCTGCCTTGTTGGCGGACGAACTGGTGCAGCGCACCCGTCATGCCGCTGAATGTGGCGCCGACGGCGTCATGGTGTTGCCACCGTTTTTCGAAGGCCCGACCGACGACCAGGGCATCGTCGATTTCTACTCGACGGTGTCTGAGGTCGGGGTGCCGATCATAGGCTACAACGTGCCCCAGGCGGTGGGCGTAGAAGTGACCCCGTCGCTGTTTCGCCGGCTGAGCGAGATACCCCACTTCGTCTCGGTCAAGGACAGCAGTGGTGACCTTGCCGCCCAAGCCTCGCTGATCCGCACGGGGCTGCCGACGATGAATGGCGCCGATGCGCTGGTGCCCTACGCGCTCTTCGCCGGTGCCGCGGGCTTGATCTGGGGCGGGGCGAACATGGCCCCGCGCGCTTGCGTTGCCGTGGTGGAGGCTGCCATGAAACAGGACTGGGCACGTGCCCGGGAGGTTTGGCGGTCGATCGAGCCGGTGATGTCGTTGATCTGGCAGGGTGACTATGTGCAGTCGGTCTACGCCGCTGCCGAGATCAGCGGTTATGGGGCGGGGAATCCGCGTCGGCCCTTGGCGCGTTTGTCCGCCGATAAAATCGATGTGCTCAAGGTTGCCCTTGCGCCGTTGATCGCGCTCGAGTCTGAGCTCGCCTGACAACCGGGCCCAGGCTTACGATGACGCGAATGGCGTGCCGGGCATGGATGATGCCTGGCGTCACGAAGCAGCAATTCTCCTCCAGATGGAATGATCCATGAGCAATCAGTTGGACAGCGCTGCACGAGCGTATGACGTTCCCAGGCCCCAGTTCGGCATTCTCCTGTGCCTGCTCTCCATGCTGGTGTTTGCCAGCCAGGACGGGATCACCAAGGTGCTGGTCAAAGACCTTCCCGTCGCGCAGTTGGTGATGGTGCGCTATTGGGCGTTCCTGGCTTTTGCTGTGGGTTATAGCGTCTATCAGGGCAGCCTGCGGACTGCGTGCCGAAGCGGCCATCCTTACCTGCAGGTCATCCGTGCGTTGATAGGGGTGGGTGAAATCGTGCTGTTTGGATGGGGGCTGCGCTATTTGGGACTGGCGGAGATGCATGCCCTGTATGCGGTGTTCCCTTTGATGACACTGGCGTTGGCTGGAGGGTTCCTGGGTGAGTTCATCGGCGTGCGTCGATGGGTTGCCGCCGCCGTGGGCTTCGCGGGGACGCTGGTCATCCTTCGGCCTGGCACCGGTGTCTTCGAGCTTGTAGCGCTGATTCCGCTGGCGTCTGCCTTGGGTTTCGCGGTCTTCAGTGTGCTGACGCGTCGGATCAGCCAGCATGATTCGTTCGCCACGAACATGCTGTACATGGGCTTCTTCGGCGCGATCACCATCACTTCGGTAGGTCTTCCTGGATGGGTGGCGCCGAGCCCGACGCAATGGGGCCTGATTGCGGTACTGTCCGCGACAGGCGTGGTGGCCCAGCTGTTATTTCTCCAGGCGCTGAAGTATGCAACCGCGGCCACGCTCCAGCCGTTCAACTACACGCTGCTGGTGTTTGCCACGCTGATTGGCCTGTTGATATTCGGCGAACTGCCAGACACCTGGACGGTGGTGGGGGCGTGTCTGGTGATTGCCGGTGGCATGTATGCGATCAAGGCGAAAGGGTAGTGGCCTGGCAGATACCGAGCAACACAGACATTGCGTACCGCTCAAATCCACTGTGGGAGCGAGCTTGCTCGCGAAAGCGGTGTGCCTGTCACAGGAATGCTGAATGTACCGCCGCCATCGCGAGCAAGCCCGGCTCCCACAGGGTTTTGTGGTGAATGCAGGTATTGCTGGCACCATAAGTCCACTGTGGGAGCGGGCTTGCTCGCGAAAGCGGTGTGCCTGTCACGGGAATGCTGAATGTACCGCCGCCATCGCGAGCAAGCCCGGCTCCCACAGAGTTTTGTGTTGAATGCAGATATGGCTGGCACCACAAGTCCACTGTGGGAGCGGGCTTGCTCGCGAAAGCGGTGTGCCTGTCACGGGAATGCTGAATGTACCGCCGCCATCGCGAGCAAGCTCGGCTCCCACAGGGTTTTGTGGTGGGTGCAGATATCGCTGGCACCACAAGTCCATTGTGGGAGCGAGCCTGCTCGCGAAGGCGGTGGGTCAGCTTGCATCAGTATTGACTGTGCCGCCGTCATCGCGAGCAAGCTCGGCTCCCACAGGGTTTTGTGGTGAACGCAGATATGGCTGGCACCATAAGTCCACTGTGGGAGCGGGCTTGCTCGCGAAAGCGGTGTGCCTGTCACCGGAATGCTGAATGTACCGCCGCCATCGCGAGCAAGCTCGGCTCCCACAGGGTTTTGTGGTGGGTGCAGATATCGCTGGCACCACAAGTCCACTGTGGGAGCGGGCTTGCTCGCGAAAGCGGTGGGTCAGCTTGCATCAGTATTGACTGTGCCGCTGTCATCGCGAGCAAGCTCGGCTCCCACAGGGTTTTGTGGTGAATGCAGATATGGCTGACACCACAAGTCCACTGTGGGAGCCGAGCTTGCTCGCGATGGCGGCAGCAGCCATACAGATTAAAATAAGGCAAAAAAACCGGCGCAACCGAGGTCGCGCCGGGGGTGGTGCCAGTGGCTACGCGGATATTCGTGGGTCCGCACAACCCCTGTTGAACCCGTGTCGGTTACGCCCGTTCCAGCGCCAGGGCCACGCCTTGGCCGCCGCCGATGCACAGGGTCGCGAGGCCTTTCTTGGCGTCGCGCTTGATCATTTCATGCAGCAGCGACACCAGGACCCGGCACCCCGAGGCGCCGATAGGGTGGCCCAAGGCGATGGCGCCGCCGTTGACGTTGACCTTGTCCATGTCCCATTTCAGTTCCCGGGCCACGGCCAGCGATTGAGCGGCAAAGGCTTCGTTGGCTTCGATCAGGTCCAACTGGTCCAAGGACCAGCCGGCCTTGTCCAGGCAGCGACGGGTGGCCGAGACCGGGCCAATGCCCATGATGGCCGGGTCGACGCCGGCATTGGCGTAGGCACTGATTTTCGCCAGCACTGGCAAGCCCAGGGCCTTGGCTTTTTCCGCGCTCATCAGGATCACCGCGGCGGCGCCATCGTTGAGCGAGGAGGCATTGCCCGCCGTAACGCTGCCGTCCTTCTTGAAGGCAGGCTTGAGCTTGCCCAGGGATTCGGCGGTGGTACCGGCGCGCGGTTGTTCATCCGCGGCGAACGCCACGGGATCGCCTTTGCGCTGGGGAATCAGGATCGGCGTGATCTCGTCGGCGAATCGCCCACCTTCGATGGCGGCGACCGCCTTCTGCTGGGACGCGGCGGCGAAGGCGTCCTGCTCTTCGCGGCTGATGCCGTACTTGTCCACCAGGTTCTCGGCGGTGATGCCCATGTGGTAATCGTTGAAGGCATCCCACAAGCCGTCGGTGATCATGCTGTCGATCATCTTCGCGTGACCCATGCGCAGGCCGGTGCGAGCGGCCGGCAGGACGTAGGGGGCCAGGCTCATGTTCTCCATGCCGCCGGCGATGATCACCTCGGCGTCGCCACAGCGGATCGCCTGGGCGCCCAGGTGCAACGCCTTGAGGCCTGAGCCGCAGACTTTGTTCAGGGTCAGTGCCGGCACCGCATGGGGCAGGCCGGCGAGGATCGATGCCTGGCGTGCCGGGTTCTGTCCGGAACCTGCGGTCAGCACCTGGCCAAGAATCACTTCATCGACCTGTTCGCCGGACAAACCGGTCTGTTCCAGCAGGCGACGAATCACCGCGGCACCGAGTTCCGGTGCGGGAATGGCAGCCAGCGAACCCTGGAAGCTGCCGATGGCGGTACGGGTGGCGGCGACAATCACGACTTCTTGCATCGAATCTCTCCTCACTGGGCAGCGAACTGCATTTCAGGGACGTGGTCCGGCACGATCAATTTGCCGGCGGTCTTGGCGACGATTTCCTCGACGCTGACGCCCGGGGCACGTTCTTTCAGGATGAAGGCGCCGTCCTGGATTTCCAGGTAGGCGAGGTCGGTCAGCACGCGCTTGATGCAACCGGCACCGGTCAACGGCAGGCTGCAACGGGGCAGCAGTTTCGACTCGCCGTCCTTGGACGCATGGGTCATGGTGACGATGATGTTCTCGGCACCGGCCACCAGGTCCATCGCGCCGCCCATGCCCTTGACCAGTTTGCCGGGGATCATCCACGAGGCGATGTTGCCTTCGACATCCACCTCGAACGCACCCAGCACGGTCAGGTCGATGTGGCCGCCACGGATCATGGCAAACGATTCGGCCGAAGAGAAGATCGACGCGCCAATGCGCGCAGTGACCGTCTGCTTGCCGGCGTTGATCATGTCGGCATCGACTTCGGCTTCGGTGGGAAACGCGCCCATGCCGAGCAGGCCGTTTTCCGATTGCAGCATGACTTCCATGCCTTCGGGAATGTAATTGGCGACGAGGGTCGGAATGCCGATGCCCAGGTTCACGTAGTAGCCGTCCTGCATTTCGCGGGCGACGCGTTGAGCCATTTGTTCGCGGGAAAGTGCCATGGTGTTATTCCTTCATTCGGGCCGGGGGCAGGGGATCACTTACGCACGGTGCGCTGTTCGATGCGCTTTTCGAACGTGCCGCAAATGACCCGGTCGACGTAGATGCCAGGGGTGTGGATCTGCGTCGGGTCCAGCTCGCCGGGTTCGACGATTTCTTCGACTTCCACCACGGTGATCTTGCCCGCCGTCGCGGCCAGCGGGTTGAAGTTCTGCGCGGTGTGGCGATAGATCACATTGCCGAAATGGTCGGCCTTCCAGCCTTTGACGATGGCGAAGTCGCCCGTGATGGATTCTTCCATCAGGTACTGGCGGCCGTGGAATTCACGCACTTCCTTGCCTTCGGCCACGGGCGTGCCGACGCCGGTGGCGGTGAAGAACGCCGGGATGCCTGCGCCACCGGCGCGCATTTTTTCGGCGAGGGTGCCTTGGGGGGTGAGCACGACTTCGATTTCGCCGCTCAGCAGCTGTTTCTCGAACAGGGCGTTTTCGCCGACGTAGGAGGCGACCACCTTGCGAATCTGCCGGTCTTCCAGCAGCACGCCGAGGCCGAAACCGTCGACGCCGCAGTTGTTGGACACCACGGTGAGGTCGCGGATGCCCTTGCGCTTGATCTCGGCGATCAGGTTTTCCGGGATACCGCACAGGCCGAAGCCGCCGGCGATGACAGTCATGCCATCCTTCAAGCCTTCCAGCGCTTCCTCATAAGAGCTCACGCGTTTGTCGAAACCTGCCATAGACACCTCTTTTATTCTTGATGGGGTCGCAATGGAATGCAGTGTTGCGCCAAGTCATATATTTGTTAAGTTGATTTTTAGATTAGATTGATTGATAAAACTCAATAGTGCTTACCCCGAAGGAGCTGCCGAGTGCAACGAGGCTGCGATCTTTTCCCAGACACTTAAGTTTCAAGCGAAAGATAAAGATCAAAAGATCGCAGCCTTCGGCAACTCCTACGTAACCGGACATAGAACGACCATGACCCTCAAGCAAATCCGCGCCTTCCTCGCCGTGGCCCAGAGCCTGAGCTTCGCCGTGGCCTGCGAGCGGCTGCACCTGTCCCAGTCGGCCCTGAGCCTGACCATCAAGGCCCTGGAAGAAGGCCTCGGTGGCCGCCTGTTCAGCCGCAACACCCGTAACGTGGCGCTGACCCCCGAAGGTGAGTCCTTGCTGCCCCTGGCCCGCCGGCTGGTGGCCGACTGGGACAACGCCGAGGATGAAATGCGCCAGCGCTTCACCTTGCAGCGCGGTCGCGTGACGTTGGCGGCGATGCCGTCGTTTGCCGGCAACCTGCTGCCGCCGATCCTCAAGACCTTCCGCGCCCGCTATCCGAATGTCAACGTCACGGTCAACGACGTGATCAACGAACAGGTGCTGGAAATGGTTCGTGATCGTCATGTGGAACTGGGCGTGGCGTTCGAACCGATGCAGGGTTCATCGTTGGCGTTCACGCCCTTGTATCTCGATCGCTTCGTCGCGGTGGTGCCGCTGGACTCGCCGCTTGCCCAGCGCGACGAAATCCACTGGGAAACCTTGCTGGAGCAGCCATTCATCACGTTGCAACGACCCTCCACCGTTCGGGTGATGCTGGAGGAGCATCTGCAGGCCCGAGGTATGAAACTGCCCGTGGAGTTCGAGAGCCATCAACTGGCGACCGTCGGGCGGATGGTCGCCAGCGGCCTGGGCGTCAGTGCCGTGCCGGCCCTGTGTGTCGGGCAGATGCATGAGCTGGGGGCCCGCTGCATCACGTTGAGCGATCCGGTGATCGAACGGGCCATCGGGGTGCTGACCAAGCCGGGGCATGAGCTGTCGGCGGCGGCGCAGGCGCTGTTCGATACGCTGAGGGATCAGGAATTGCCCGTACGGTTGATATCGAAGTAACCACAATCCCTGTGGGAGCGGGCTTGCTCGCGAAAGCGGTGGGTCAGCTACGCAGATATCGACTGACCCACCGCCTTCGCGAGCAAGCCCGCTCCCACAGAGGGTATTGCGTGGTATCAGATCAGCAGTGGCAGCAGTTCTTCGCACGGTACTTCGACCTTCAAGTCCAGCAACTCATCAGCCCGGGTCTTGCCTCGGTTGATCGCCAGCAGCGGCTTGCCCTGGTCCTTGATTGCCCGGCACAGGCGGAACGCCGAATACGCCATCAACGATGAGCCCACCACCAACAGCCCATCTGCCTGTTCCACCGCCAGGGTGGCGCGGGTCGCGGTGGCGGCGGCGACGTTTTCACCGAAGAAAACCACATCGGGCTTCAAGCGTTCGCCCTCGCAATGGGGGCAACGGGGCACCTGGAAGCGCGCCTCGAACGCCGGGTCGAGCAGGGTGTCGCCGTCGGGTGCCTGCACCGCATCGACGCCCGCCAGGTAAGGGTTTTCAGCTTCCATCAAGTGTTGAATCTGCTGTCGCTCGCTGCGCTGGCCGCAGTCCAGGCACAGCACACGGTGCAGGCTGCCGTGCAGTTCGATGACGCCTTGGCTCC
This sequence comes from Pseudomonas sp. Z3-6, assembly GCF_051131985.1. NCBI lineage: Bacteria > Pseudomonadati > Pseudomonadota > Gammaproteobacteria > Pseudomonadales > Pseudomonadaceae > Pseudomonas > Pseudomonas sp. Z3-6. Next base: position 4,691,534 of record NZ_CP071644.1, on the reverse strand, counting down.
CGGCCTGGTCGTGCAAGGCGTCGACATTCTGGGTAATCAGGCCACTGATGCGGGCCTGTCCCTGCAACGCCGCCAAGGCCTCGTGGGCCTGGTTCGGACGGGCTTGACGCAGGCGTGTCCAGCCCAGCATCGCTCGCGCCCAATAGCGCCGTCGCGCCTCGGGTTTGGCGAGGAACTCCTGGTACATCATCGGTTGCTTGCCCCGCCGCACGCCGTCGCTGTCGCGGTAGTCGGGAATGCCGGACGGGGTGCTGATTCCCGCGCCGGTCAGCACCAGGAAACGGCGCCCGGCCATGTACTGCTGCAGTTGTTCGACGGGGTCACGCTGAAGATCGTCGGGCATGTGGGTTCTCCGCTGGCCTGGAATCGTTGAGGTTAGCAGCGGGCTTGCCGCACGCCTTTCGTCGCCCTGCGCAGGTGTTTCTTCAAACTTTCCGCGGGCGTGGGACATCCACCTTATGTGCGCTATCTCAAAGCTCTCGCACTGCAGTGCGCCAATGACACTGATAAGGAGAACGCAATGGCAACCCCTAAAGAGAACCTGCTGGATTGGCTCAACGATGCCCATGCCATGGAACAGCAAGCGGAGAAAATGCTCAAGGCCCAGGCCGAGCGCCTGGAACATTACCCGGTCCTCAAGGCCCGGATCGAACAGCACATCGAGGAGACGCTCGGGCAGCAAAAGTTGGTGGAACAGTGCATCCAGCGTTTGGGCGGTAGCCCGTCGATGCTCAAGGACATGGCCGGCAAGCTGATGGCGTTCGGTCAAGCCATGGGCGGCATGGCGATGAGTGACGAAGTGGTCAAGGGCGCCATGAGTGGCTACGTCTTCGAGAACCTGGAGATCGCGTCCTACACCGTGTTGATCGAGGCGGCGAAAGTGGCCGGCGATGTGGAAACCCAAAGGGCTTGCGAGCAGATTCTGCCCCAGGAAATCGCCATGGCTGAATGGCTGCGCGATCACCTGCCGCAGATTACCGCAGCGTTCCTGGAACGTTCGGCCAATCCGCATACCGAAGCCAAGCGCTGAGGTGAAAAGTGTGGCGCGGCCCGACCGCGCCAAACCTGCCGTCAAAAGAAAAGAGGACAGGTATGAAGCAGACCACCGGCAAGGTAAGAGCCATCAATCGACAGAGCGCCAGGGTGGGTGTCTACGTTTCGGAAGAGGAGGGCCACACAGTGCTTGAACTGGGGCCCGCCAATGACGTCGACATCGGCGATGTCATGGAATGGGACACAACGGCCCTTGGCACCCAGACGTATCGCAACCGGACCAAAGGTTGGACCGATGAGGTGTATGTAGCGAAGCACGGCGTCGCGGCGGCCAACCTGGAGGTTCAATTACTGGTGGGATCGTGACAACACCCGGTCCTCAGGAGGACGAACATGAGCGAACTGCGTTGTGGCTGCCCCGGCTGCCATTGCGAGGTAGATCCCGAGCGGGTGTTCAATCATGACGGCGAGGCCTATTGCAGCCAGGCCTGCGCAGAACAACACCCCAATGGCGAGCCGTGTCCGTCGGCGGATTGTCATTGCGAACGAAGTGGCAAGGTCGGCGAGCGGGACATTACCAACAACCAACTGGATGAAGCACTGGAAGAAACGTTCCCCGCCAGTGACCCGATTTCACCCTGACATTGCTCTATCCGGGCATCGGCGACAGGGTGCCCGGACACCGCAAGCCGGTCAGTGCGGTGGTGCAAGACAACACCGGCAGCCCGCGAGTTTTGGCTTCCTGGAACGGCGCGAGGCTTGGGTGACGAGACCGGTGCAATGGGGTGCCGGCGCCACCGGGCCCTTGGCGGACAGCGTGGAAAGACACGCACTGTTTTTTAATGTTGAAGGCGGGGCAATTGTGGGAGCGAGCTTGCTCGCGATAGCGGTGTGTCAGTCAGCACCAATGCAGGCTGATCCAACGCCATCGCGAGCAGGCTCGCTCCCACAGGGTTATTGGGTGACCTTGAGGTTTGGGTACAACACAGGGCCATTGTGGGAGCGGGCTTGCTCGCGAAGACGGCGGCACAGCCAACCTATATGCCAGCAGGTCCACCGCCTTCGCGAGCAAGCCCGCTCCCACAGGTTTCTTCGTTGGACGAAGTTTCGATATTTAACACTGCCAATCAATCGCCGCTTGTTTAATAGGCTGGCACAATAAATACCCGGGCAGTGGGGATATAAATAAGGGTGTTGACCGTTCGTCGCCGTTTGCAGCTCTTTTTTAAAACCTTAACGGCGTCAAATTTTCCGAATAGGACGAGCCAACAGGTTCGTTGACATCAACTAACGAGGTGAATGAAATGGCTAACACAGGTAATAACAACCCTGGCAATTTCGCTAACGATCGTGAGAAGGCATCGGAAGCCGGGAAAAAAGGCGGCCAGGCGTCGGGCGGCAACTTTGCCAACGATCCGGAACGCGCATCCGAGGCTGGACGCAAGGGTGGCCAGGCGTCGGGCGGTAACTTCGCCAACGACCCGGAACGTGCTGCAGAGGCTGGCCGCAAAGGCGGGCAAGCCTCGGGTGGTAATTTTGCCAACGACCCTGAGCGGGCTTCGGAAGCCGGCCGCAAAGGTGGCCAGGCGTCGGGTGGCAACTTTGCCAACGACCGGGAAAAAGCCTCCGAAGCTGGCAAGAAAGGCGGTGAAAACAGCCACGGTGGCGGTCGTAAATCGTAATGTCCCGTGGTCTCGCAGGTCCCGTGCCGTTGGCATGGGACCTGTTCCGGCCTTGATATTAAAAGTCGGGTATTTCATGCCCGGCTTCGCTGCGCTATTGATTGTTCAAGAGATGGGTGAGGGGGTTTGAGTTGCAATTAACCACTCGTCTTCCGTCTTGAATAAAAACTAAATTTTATTCATTTAACTTCTTCAGATTTTCATGAGCCTGCCGGTCGGCAGTGTGCTCATGAAGTGTGCCTGAGCGAGGAGTTCAATCATGTTTCTACATAACAAACGATTGCAGTACACCGTGCGTGTCGCTGAGCCTAATCCTGGACTCGCCAACCTGCTGCTCGAGCAGTTCGGTGGCGCCCAGGGGGAATTGGCGGCGGCGTCGCGTTATTTCACCCAGGCCTTGTCCGAGGACGATCCAGGGCGCAAGGATCTGCTGATGGACATTGCCACCGAAGAACTCAGTCATCTGGAAGTGATCGGCTCGATCATCGTCATGTTGAACAAGGGCGCCAAGGGCAAGATGGCTGAAGGGGTGGAGAAGGAGGGCCAACTGTACCGGGACATCAACGGTGCCGGTAACGACTCTCATATCACCAGCCTCCTGTACGGTGCCGGCTCGCCATTAACCAATTCCGCCGGCGTGCCGTGGACTGCCGCTTATGTGGACACGATCGGTGAGCCGACGGCAGACATGCGTTCCAACATCGCCGCTGAAGCCCGGGCAAAAATTGTCTATGAGCGATTGATGAACGTCACTGACGACCCGGGGGTAAAGGAAGCGTTGGGCTTTTTGATGACCCGTGAAATCGCCCATCAGTTGTCGTTCGAAAAAGCCTTGCATGCCATCCAGCCCAACTTCCCACAAGGTAAGCTGCCCGGCATGCCGGAGTTCACCAACGTGTATTTCAACATGTCCCAGGGTGAGCCTACCGTGCGTGGTCCATGGAACCAGGGCGAGGACTGGGAGTTCGTCGAGAATCCGGTTCCGGCGGTCGACGGTGGCGATGGCCTGGCCAGCGTCCAGTTGAGTGAAAAGGACGAAGCACTGTTGATGGACATGAAGGCGCGGACGATGTCCAACCCTGAAAGCAACCCCACCACAGGCGCCGACTTGGGTTCGGGGATGCAAGGTGACAAACTGTAAACAAATGGCGAGGGAGGCGACTCCCTCGCCTGATATTTCGAGCCAAGACCCGTAAGGACATTCGATGGACCAGCCCACTTCCCGGATTCGATCGCCCTGGCGCACTTGGCTGAACCCCGTGCAAGAGAATCTCTTGTTGGGGGTTACGTTCTGGCTCGGGCTGGCATTGGTGGCCGCGTTGTTGCTCTACAGTGGCTACAACGCCTTGGTTGGCGCCAATCGTCAAAACCTCGGCTACGCCGTGCTGGGCGGAACATCGGGTTTTGCCGCCACCGCCCTGGGGGCGATGATGGCGGTGGTGCTGCGGGATATCTCCTCGCGTACCCAGGACATTATGCTGGGGTTTGCCGCCGGCATGATGCTCGCCGCCAGTTCGTTTTCATTGATCCTGCCGGGCATCGAGGCGGCACAGATTATCTGTGGCAATCAGTTGCTCGCCGCGTTTGTCGTGGTGGTGGGCCTGGGGCTGGGCGTGGCCCTGATGATCGGCCTGGACCGTTTCGTGCCGCACGAACATGAACTCAGTGGCCGGCGTGGTCCCCAGGCCGAGCGGATCAATCGTGTCTGGTTGTTTGTACTGGCCATCACCCTGCACAACTTGCCGGAAGGCATGGCCATCGGCGTCAGTTTTGCCGACGGCGATTTCAAGGTCGGTTTGCCCCTGACCACCGCCATTGCCATCCAGGACATTCCCGAGGGCCTGGCCATTGCCATGGCGCTGCGCGTCACCGGTATCAGCACCTTGCGTGCCGCGCTCATCGCGGTCGGTTCAGGGCTGATGGAGCCACTGGGGGCGGTGATCGGCCTGGGCATGTCGTCGGGCGTGGCCGTCGCGTACCCCATCAGCCTGGGGCTGGCGGCGGGGGCGATGATCTTCGTGGTCTCCCACGAGGTGATTCCCGAGACCCATCGCAACGGCCATGAAACCCCGGCCACCCTCGGCTTGATGATGGGCTTTGCGGTGATGATGTTTCTCGACACGGCGTTGGGTTGAGCGCGTCACCGATACCCTCTGTCAACGTTTCGGCAAATTTCTGGAACATCCGAAATTTCCCCTGGGTCAGTGTTGATGACAGGTGAAGCCGCCTCTGCCGGCTTCACCCCATCAACCTTTCGAGGCTCGCCTTCTGAACAGAGGAAGATTGAAATGGCCAGAAAAACCGTGACAGACCTGTTCATCCACGAACTGTCCGATGTCTACAGTGCTGAAAAACAGATCACCCGTGCCTTGCCGCGCATGGCTCGGGCCACCACCAACCCTTTGCTCGCACAAGCCTTTCACGATCACCTTGAGGAAACCCAAGGCCAGATTGAGCGCATCGATACCCTCGTCGAAGTGGCGGCGATCAAGCTCAAGCGCATGAAATGCATCGCCATGGAAGGACTGGTGGAAGAGTCCAAGGAGCTGATCGAGGAAATCGAAAAAGGCGCGGTGCTCGATGCGGGTTTGATCGGCGCGGCGCAGAAAGTCGAGCACTACGAAATCGCCAGTTACGGCACCTTGATCGCCATGGCCAAGCACCTGAAGCTGGGCGATGAAGTGGTCGGCCTGCTGTTGGCGACCCTCAAGGAAGAAAAAGCCACCGACGAGAAACTCTCGAAGATTGCCGAGCAGGGCGGCAACCAGGCGGCGACGATGGAGTCCTGAGTTCGACGTCGCGTTTTTGTGGCGAGGGAGCTTGCTCCCGCTGGACTGCGCAGCAGTCCCAGGTTTTGGGGTTGAACGCAGAAATTCTTGGGGCTGCTTCGCACCCCAGCGGGAGCAAGCTCCCTCGCCACAGGTCTACGTGAATCGGGCATCAGTGCCCATTTTTTTTGCCGTAAAAACCCATCAAGCGGCTTCAACGACCACACAGCGTCCAGCCTTCAAACTCGTTGGAACTAGCCCGCATCGCGTCCCGTCATTTGTTCTGAGAGGCACTTATCCAGGCATCGCTTAGCGACTGCCTGTTGTTGAGTTTTTCATCACGGAGGCGATGGACAGACATGACTATCCCGGACAACAACCCCGAGCGACAAAGCGGCACTTCAAGCCAAGGTCGGCCTGAGGAATCCCTGAACCACATCAAGGAGGACGTGAACGAAGCGATCGGCAGCGCTCGCGAGAAGGCCGATGCGCATTTCGGCCAATACCGCGATACCGCGGCGGACCAGATCGATGCCTTGGCGCGTGGCGCCAAATCCGCCATGTCGGAGCTCGAAGCCAACGACACCCTCGGCTTATCCCATTATCTGGCGGACATGGCCGATTGCATGAGCGGCCTGGCCGGCAAATTGCGCAACAAGAGTGCCGAACAGTTGCTGCATGACGGTTCTTGCCTGGCGCGGGACAACCCCGGTCTGTTCCTCGCCGGCAGCATCGCGGTGGGCTTTGGGCTGTCGCGATTCCTCAAGGCCGGTGCCTCGCCGGTCGCCACCGAGGCCGACGAACCCGCCGCCGGCCATTCAAACCCACCCGCCGGAGGATTCGGCGCCCAGCGGCCTTTTGAATCGACCCCTGATCCCATCGGCCCCGGTGCCGCTACCCGCAGCGGCCTGGCTACCGGTGTCACCCCGACCTCACCGAGTGTTCAGGACCATCCCAGTGATTCAGCCACCGGCTCGCTGCCGGGTTCGGCCAATACCAGAGGAGAATTGTGATGAACCGACCAGACCCGGATATGCAGCGTACCGCCAGCGCCTCGACGCCCGAAAGCGATGCCTCGGTCATGGGGTTGCTCAGGCAATTGACCCACGAAGTCCCCTCGCTCTTCACCAAGGAATTGGCGCTGGCCAAGGCTGAATTCCAGGCGAGCCTCAACACGCTCAAGGCGGGCATTGCTGCGGTGGCCGGTGGCGCCATGGTGCTCATGGCCGGCTTCATCATCCTGTTGATGGCGGTGGTGTATGGCCTGAGTACGATGATGGCGCCCTGGCTGGCCGCGCTGATCGTCGGCGTCGTGGTCATGATCATTGGTTTTGTCATGGTCCAGTCGGGCAAGAAACAGTTCGAACCGTCCCACTTCAAGCCTGACCGAACGCTCGATGCCTTGAACAAAGATCAGGAAGCCCTGCGGAGGAAAGCCTCATGAAGGATGAATTCAAAACCGAATCCGAAAAGAGCCCAGAGACCATCGAGCGCGAAATCGACGAGCAGCGCGCCCATATCAGCCATATCGTCGACGCCTTGGGCAGCAAGTTCACGCCAGGGCAAATGCTGGATCAGGCCCTGGGGCTCGTGAAGGGAAATGGCGCCGAGTTTTTCGGCAACCTGGGCACTACGGTGCGCAACAACCCGGTACCCACCGTGTTGACCACGGTTGGCTTGTGCTGGCTGATGCTCGGCCAGAACCATCCGCCGCGGGTCGGTTATCGCGTCGGGCCGGACCAGGATTCCAGCGGTTGGAGCGAAGGGCTTGCCGGTGGCCTGGACAGTGCCCGGGAACACCTGCACAGCAGCAGTGATTCATTGCGCGAAGGCTTTCACCATCTCAAGGACAAAGCTGCGCACCTGGCGGACGACGTGGGCGCCAGCGCCCGGCATGCCCGGCACAGCGCTCATCAGGCGGGCGAGCGCATGGCCCAAGGGTCGCAGCACTTGGGCGATGAGTTCAGCCGTCTGCTCAAAGAGCAGCCGTTGATGATGGCGGCGGCGGGTATCGCCCTCGGGGCGATGCTGGGCGCGGCGTTGCCCAGCACCTCTACCGAACAGCGAACGATGGGCAAGACCAGCGCCGACCTGGCCGACAAGGTCAAGCGCACTGCGCGGGAGGGTTATGAAACGGTGCGCGATACGGTGAGCAAAACCACCGAACACCGTGACGAGCCCGCCGTCACGCCGGCCAACGGGCGGGCCCACTCCGGCGCGGATATGTCCGGCGGGCTGGGCACTTCGTAGGCGCACGCGAGGTGCGGCGCAGGGCGATCTGCGCCGCACCTGTCAACCTTGACAGTAGCCTCGATCACCGTTCGGTTATTTCATGGGCCGTACACCCTTCTCAAGGAGGCAGCACATGAAACGTCAGATCCCGTTCACCGGCCGTCTGATCTTCATCGGCTTCGGCTCCATCGCCCGGGCCACGTTGCCCTTGCTGCTGGGGCAGGATCACGTCGAGATCAAGCAGATCACCGTCATCGCACCGGTGATCGACCACAACATCTGGTTCAAGGAGCGGGGAATCCGTTTTATCCCCAAGGCCCTGACCCGAAAAACCTATGCACAAATCCTCGATCGCTTCGTCAAGCGTGGTGATTTCATCGTCAACCTGTCCGTCGAGGTCAGCTCCCTGGACCTCATGGCGTACGCGTTCGAGAAGGGCGCGCTGTACCTCGACACCTGCGTCGAGCCGTGGGCGGGAGGCTACGAGGATCCGCACCTGGACCTTTCCCATCGGACCAATTACGCATTGCGCTATCAAGTGCTGGGCCTGCGCAAAAAACTGGGCAGAGGCCCGACGGCAGTGGTGGCCCATGGCGCCAATCCCGGTTTGATCACCCATTTGCTCAAGGCCGGGCTGGTTGAACTGGCGACGCAATTGAAGCAGCCGCTGCCGCAAAAACCGGGCGGTGTGGACTGGGCCAGGCTGAGCATGGCGTTGGGGATCAAGGTCATTCATTTTGCCGAGCGCGACAGCCAACGCTCCCAGCGTCCCAAGGAAGACGACGAGTTCGTCAACACCTGGTCGGTGGAGGGGTTCATCAGCGAGGGCCGTCAGCCGGCCGAGTTGGGGTGGGGGTCCCATGAACGGACTTGGCCAGCGGCTGCCCGGCGTCATGGTTTCGGGAGCCGCAACGCGATCTATCTGGAACGCCCGAGCGCCAGCGTCTTGATCAAGACCTGGACGCCGGTGGGCGGGCCGTGCCTGGGGCTGATGATCACCCACCACGAAACCGCTTCGACGGCCGATTTGCTGACCGTGAAGGACCAGCGCAAGTTGGTGTATCGACCGACCCTGCATTACGCCTATCACCCCTGCAACGATGCATGGCTTTCTGTCCATGAGCTGATCGGTCGTGGCTGGGAAACCCAGGCCCGGCAGCGGATCCTCAACGGCGAAATCGACCCCGGTGGGGTGGATGCCTTGGGGGTCTTGTTGATGGGGCATGAAATGAACGCCTACTGGTTTGGTTCGGTGTTGAGCATTGACGAGGCGAGGGCCCTGGTGCCCTTCAATAACGCCACCAGCCTGCAAGTGGCGGCCGGTGTCATGGCGGGAATCGTCTGGGCCATTGAACATCCGGATCGTGGCATCGTCGAGCCGGAACAAATGGACTATGAATGCGTGCTGGAAGTCGCCCGGCCTTACCTGGGGACGTTGGTGGGCAAGTGCACCGATTGGACGCCGACCGGTGCCCTTCACAAGGCTCGCGGGGATGGTGCGGCCGATGATTGGCAATTCGAGCATTTCACCCGGTTCTGAATGAGCGGCTGAGCGACACCAATCCCCTGTGGGAGCGAGCCTGCTCGCGATAGCGGTGGTTCAGTTACAAGAATGTTGACTGACACGACGCCATCGCGAGCAGGCTCGCTCCCACAGGGAACCGCGGTGTATTTGGCGTGTTTGGGCCGGATCCCTGTTCATCGCGACCTATACTCACCCCCATGGATTACAGGAATCCGGGGGGCGCGACTTTGCGGCGTTCGCTGATGTTGGCCGTTGTGCTCGTTCTGGCGGGGTGCGCCACGCCACAGCGCGGTCCACCGGTTGCCACGGTGATGATTGCCCAGGACACCTGGCGACAGGTAGACCAGCAGATCATCGCGGCGTCGAAGAGCGCCCTCGAACAGGCGGCCGTCTATGCACGCGGGTCGATGGAGCATTGGCGCGTGTTGGTGTATGAACGCACCGAGGCTGAATTCATCCCTTGGTTCAGCAGCTACTGGACCCAGGAATGGCTGGCGGTGAAGGTCAGTTGGTACGCGGCCAGTGCCGAGGGCGAGGCGGATTCTTCGGCCAAGCGCCTGGCGGTTTACCTGCAGGAGCAATATCGCGAGCAGGTGCTGGCGCCGGTGGCGGTGGAAATCGATCCCGAGGCGATCAGGGCCAACGCGACGGGCTACTACATCCGTCAGCTCAATCAACAGGCCCAGGTCATCGCCCAGCGGCATCGAATCCCGAACGAGCTGATGAACCGACGCCTGCATGGCATCCCTGCCATCCGCCTGGGTCCGCCGGCGGCGCGTGATGCTTCGTTGTACGAGATGGTTCACGCCGAGCCGCTGAACACCTTGCCGGCCTATGCGGCCCTGATCGATCACGTCAACAAGGCTGCAAGCACCGGGGCCGGGCCATCGGAGGCGGTGATCGCAACGGTGGCGCAACGCACCAGCGAAAAAATCGAGGCCCAGTTTGCCACGCGTGGGGCGACCGGTGCGGCGGCGGCCGTGGCCGGGAAGGCGGCCGGGGCGTTGATCTCGGTGGGCGTGGCGGGTATTCGCGCGATCATCCACGAGGGTGAGCGGCCGGATATGGAGGCGCAGATCCGCAAGAGCCTGAGCGCGGCGTTCGACGAAGCCTGGTTCAAGTCACTCAAGCATCCCCTCAGCGGAGTGATGGCACCGGTGTATTACCTGGACGAGGAAATCAAAGGCAACCTGGTGGAGGCGGACCTGGCCAATCGAGCGGTGGTCTTGCCGGACCTCAAGCCATGACGGGCCGACTCATTCCGAGCCGAGGGTGACGCGACAACCCTTGCGATGGCGGATCTGTTCGTCCGATGGACGCTCCTTGATGAACTCGAAGCGCGGTTCGCCTTCGCTGTAGATCACCAGCCAGCCCCATTCCAGTTCGCTTTCATCCTGCCCGGGCTGGGGCGGCGAGGCCCACCAGGGTTCTTTTTGCATGATCTGACGCATCGTCTACTCCTGCCGATTGATCCTTTGAACTATAGACCGCTCGATTCGACGACCAGCGTCACTGAAAGCGCTTGCATTCATTGCGGCGAACACGGCTGTTGTGGCGAGGGAGCTTGCTCCCGCTGGGGCGCGTAGCGGCCCTGATCCATCCACTCGGTCCGTCAGGTTGCAGCGATCATCGATGGGGCTGTTTCACAGCCCAGCGGGAGCAAGCTCCCTCGCCACGTTTTTTCCTCGCAACTCAGTGTGCTCTGACCCCGCCCACCAGCGTCTAGCGTCTGTATCCCCGCACTCGAACGGGGAATGACTGGACCCCGCGCATATGCAAGCACTGTTGAACGAGATCCTCGATGCGGTTCGCCCCCTGATCGGTCAGGGCAAGGTCGCAGACTACATTCCTGCCCTGGGCACCGTGGTGCCCAATCAGTTGGGCATTGCCGTGTACGGCAATGATGGCGAGTTGTATTACGCCGGCGACGCTGAAACAGCGTTTTCAGTGCAGAGTATTTCCAAGGTGTTCAGCCTGGTGCAGGCCATCGGGCATTCCGGCGAAGCGATCTGGGAGCGCCTGGGCCATGAGCCCTCCGGCCAGCCTTTCAACTCCCTGGTGCAATTGGAATTCGAGCGCGGCCGCCCGCGGAACCCGTTCATCAATGCCGGCGCGTTGGTGATCTGCGATATCAACCAGTCCCGCTTCGCCGCGCCAGCGCTGTCGATGCGCGATTTCGTGCGCCGCCTGTCGGGTAACCCACAGGTGATGGTGGACGGCAAGGTCGCCGAGTCGGAGTACCAGCACCGCGCCCGCAACGCGGCGATGGCGTATCTGATGCAATCGTTCGGCAACTTCCACAATGACGTGGAAGCGGTGCTGCGCAGTTATTTCAGCCACTGCGCCCTGCGGATGAGCTGCATCGACCTGGCGCGGGCGTTCTGCTTCCTGGCCAACGACGGGTTCTGCAAACACAGCGGCGAACAGATCCTCAGCGCCCGGCAGACCCAACAGGTCAATTCCATCATGGCCACCAGCGGTCTGTACGATGAAGCCGGCAATTTCGCTTATCGCGTCGGCCTGCCGGGCAAGAGTGGTGTCGGTGGCGGGATAGTCGCCGTGGTGCCGGGCCGGTTCACCGTCTGCGTCTGGTCGCCGGAACTCAACGCCGCCGGCAACTCCCTGGCCGGCATGGCGGCGCTGGAGATGATGAGCCAGCGCATTGGCTGGTCGGTGTTCTAGTCCCGTCTCACAAAAAAAGGGCCCGCTCCTGGTTCAGGCGCGGGCCCTTTTGTTAGGGGATTTCAGCAGAGGCGGTCGATAACCCGGACCTCGGACGTGTTCTGCATCGACTGCCAGGCCTGGGTCAGCGTTTGCAGCACGCGGCCCATGAAGTCTTTGTCAGCCGCGGCCTTCTTGCCCACGTAGCCCTGGCCACGGCGGTACATCTTCAGCCGGGCGCACAGCTCTTGCGTGTTCTTTTCGAACTCGTCTTCTTGGGTGTAGGGCGACAGGCAGTCCATACGCACCTGGCCAGTCTTGCTGATCCACAGGATATGGCTGTCCAGTGTGTCCTTGTGTGCGGCGAACATGCGAGCCAGTTCATCAATAGATGGTTGATTGTTCAGATTCATGTGTAAGCCCCTTGACCATTTGGTTGATCTGTCTGGTGGTTCGCAAAAAACTTCGCTACTCGGTAAGTGCCTGCCTGCTACCGAAACCAGGCCGTCAGCGTTCGTCCGTCTGACTTCGACGGTGTCGTGCATCGGTTGTGTAGTGTTATCGAAGGGCTGCTACGCAAATGCGCTACAACGAAGAGAAACAGCGAAGAATCTCAGGCAGTGTCAACTTTCGAGGGTCGACCACGCGCGTCATGAGGATCTTCGCTAGCGTTTCTCGTCCTCGTTACCGGACGGTCATGCCAGGTCAGCACCTTCAATCTGCCTTGTGGGCAGTCCTTTATCCAAAAAACAGCTCGGCGGTCAGACGAGCTTGCTCAAACAGTTGCCTGTACTCCCGATCGGGGAGACGTCTGCATCATGCAAGGGCAAATCGGAGGCGTCAACGGTTTTGTAGTGATTATTTTTGGTCACTACATATTGTCGGACAAAACGGTTTGGGTATGAAAAACGGTTGCGAGTGATCACCTGTGGCGAGGGAGCTTGCTCCCGCTGGGCTGCGTAGCAGCCCTAAAAACCTGTCGGTGCATGAGTCAAATTGACCGAGTCGCCTGCATTGGGGTTGCTGCGCAACCCAGCGGGAGCAAGCTCCCTCGCCACAAAGGCAGCGCTTGGAATCGGCGCTGTTCAAGTGGCCTTGGCCTTGCTCGCCTTGCGCGGTGCACCGCTAGCCTTGCGCTTGGCCGGCTTGCGCTTGTTTTTCCACGGTGTTGCGCCACGCCCGGCGGGGCTGGCCGGGCCGCTGATGGTCAGGCTCATGCCCTGGCAGCGGGCGACGTGCTTGCTCATCCAGGCGGCTTGCCGGGTGACGAATTCTTCCAGGCTCATTTCTCCGCTTTGCACCATGTCCAGGGCTTGTTCCCAAATAGCGGTGGTGCCTGGGTCGGCGATGGCTCGGGGCACGGCGTCGATGAGGCTGAAGGCCGCCGGGGTGGCGGACAGGGCCTTGCCGTTTTTCACCAGGTAACCGCGGTCGAGCAGCCCTTGGATGATCGAGGCCCGGGTCGCTTCGGTGCCGATGCCGGTGGTGTCCTTGAGCTTCTGCTTGAGCAACGGGTCTTCCACCAGCTTGGCGACGTTCTTCATCGCCTTGATCAGGTCGCCTTCGGTGAAGGGCTTGGGTGGCTGGGTCCAGAGGTCCTTGGGTTTCACCTCGTCCACCGCGCAATCGCGACCTTCGGCCAATGCCGGCAGGACCTGCGGCGCCGGTGCTTCACGGCCCCTGGCCGGCGCCAGTGCTTCGGGCAGGGCGCGTTTCCAGCCGGGCTCGACGATCTGCTTGCCCACGGCACGCAGCGCCTGGCCGGCACAGTCGAAGTCGGCCTGGGTCCGGTCGTATTCGTGGTTGGGCAGGAACTGCGCCAGGTAGCGCGCGCGAATCAGCGTATAGACCGCGCGCTGCTTGCCGGCGAGTTTGTCCAGGTTCCTGGCGGCGGCGGTGGGAATAATGCCGTGGTGGGCGCTGACCTTGGCGTCGTTCCAGGCCCGGGACTTGCGCTGCGCCTGCAAATGCTCGCGCAGTGGCGCGAGGCTGGGGTCGGCCTGGGCAAGGGCGGCCAGGATGGCCGGTGCTTCGCTGTGCTGGCTCAAGGGCAGGAAACCGCAATCGCTGCGCGGGTAGGTGATGAGCTTGTAGGTCTCGTAGAGCGACTGGGCGATGTCCAGGGTTTCCTGGGCGCCGAGGCCGAGCTTCTTCGAGCAGACTTCCTGCAGGGTGCCCAGGTCGAAGGGTAACGGCGCCGCTTCGCGCAGGCGCTCGGTACGTACTTTCAGCGTCCGGGCGGTGGCGGCGTTGCTCATGGCCTGGGCGGCATCCCGGGCCAGCGCCTGGTTCAGGCAGCGCTCCTGGTCGTCGCAGGCATCCGGGTCGGCGCGCCACTGGGCGGTAAACGCCGTGCCGTCGTGGCTGAGCTGCACGTCGATGGCCCAATAGGCGACGGGCACGAAGTTGGCGATGCTGCGGTCCCGGTCCACCACCAGTCGCAGCGTCGGTGTCTGCACGCGACCGACCGGCAACACGCCCTGGTAGCCGGACTGGCGCCCCAGTAAGGTGAACAGGCGACTCATGTTCATGCCGATCAGCCAGTCGGCCCGGGAGCGACCCAGGGCCGAGTGATACAGGTTGAAGGTTTCGACCCCCGGCTTAAGGGCGGCCAGGGCCTTGCGGATCGACGCTTCGTCCAGGGCCGACAACCATAACCGCCGGATCGGCCCGCGATAACGGCAATGTTCCACCAGCTCCCGGGCGATCATTTCGCCCTCACGGTCGGCGTCGGTGGCGATCACCAGTTCTTTCGCTTCCCCCAACAGGCGCTTGACCGCCTTGTACTGGCTGGCGGTTTTCGGCTTGACGGTCATTTTCCATTGCGCCGGCACGATGGGCAGGTCGGCCAGGACCCAGCGCTTGTAGCGCGCGTCGTAGGCATCGGGTGGAGCGGTTTCCAGCAGGTGGCCGATGCACCAGGTGACCGTGATGCCCGGGCCCAGCCAGCAACCGTCGCCACGGCGCGTGGCACCGAGTACGGCGGCGATGTCCTTGGCCTGGGACGGTTTTTCACACAGGTACAGCTGCATAGCGCCCTTTTCCTGAAGCAGATTTCATGGGCTTGTAGCATGGTCACGGATGCGCGCCAGAGCAAGTTTTATCTGTATGGATATACAGATATAAGCGTTGCGCTGCGTTGCCAAGGTGGCTGGCGTGACATTCGGCGGTCGGTTGGCACGCAGAATGAATTTCTCTAAAGGGTATCGCTCATAACTTCAAGGCGGTTGAAGCCGCAAAGCAGGTTTACGAGGTCAAGGAGAGTCACTTTCATGAATTCGATGCCAAATGGCGACGGCCAGGCGACTACACGTTTGATTCTCGTTGTGGAAGATGATCCAACCATTCTGGAGTTCCTCTGTGAAATCCTCGAGGAAGAAGGGTTCGTCGTGGAGCCTCGGGAAAGCGCCGATGCGGCGTTGACGTTCCTCGAAGAAAGCGCCCACTACGTCGACCTGCTGCTTACGGATATCACCATGCCCGGCAAGATCGACGGTGCGGACCTGGCCAACCTCACGGGGGATCGCTGGCCGCAGATCCCGCTGCTGATCATGTCCGGTTTCGAGACGCCGGAAAGCGCCGGAATCAAGCACCACGCCTCGTTCATTGCCAAGCCTTGGGCGTTGGGACAGATGTTGGACCTGGTGGAGAGCACGGTGAAAAATCACTCGATCAACTGAGTGATTCCAGCGAGGGGGAGTGTCCGTGCACGTTTGGGTTGCAAGCGACGATGGTGTCTATGACAATGCGAGTCATTATCAGTCGCGAATTATTCCATTGCCATGCCCGCCAACGATCTGTCCCTACGCAGTGCTGTCGACGTTCTGTACAGTGATCATCACAGTTGGCTCCAGGGCTGGCTGCGCAAGCGCTTGGGCAATGCCTTCGATGCGGCTGACCTGACCCAGGATACGTTTGTGCGGGTCATCAAGGCGCGCACGGCGCTGGATATCCGCGAGCCGCGCCCGTACCTGTCGATGATCGCCAAAGGGCTGTTGATCGACCTGTTTCGCCGCCGCTCGCTGGAACAATCCTACCTCGAAGCATTGGCCGCCATGCCGCAAGAGCAGCACCCCTCGCTGGAAGAGCAGGCGATCCTGCTCCAGGCTTTGATGGAGATCGATCGTCTGCTCCTGGGATTGGGGCCGCGTGTCAGGCAGGCGTTCATCCTGTCGCAGTTCGATGGGCTGACCTATCCGCAAATTGCCGAGCGCCTGGGCGTCAGCGTCCGCACGGTCAACAATCACATGGCCAAGGCCATGGAGCATTGCTGCCTCATGCAAATTCAATTGCAGCTTTCATGAACCTGCCGCCCGAAGAATTGCAAGCCATCCGTGTGGCGGCACGGTGGTACGCCCGGCTCAATTCCGGGATTAGCACCGACGCGGACCGGGCCGATTGGCGCGCCTGGCTGGCTGCCGATCCGTTGCATGGCCAGGCCTGGCAGCGCATGGCCGCGGTGGCCGAGCAAATGGCGAATGTGCCGGGCGTCCTGGCGGCACCGACCTTGAGCGACACCCACCAGCGCTCCCGCCGCCAAGTGTTGCGCAGCGCCTTGCTGCTGACATCCGCTGGCGGCCTGGGTTGGTTGAGCTGGCGCAGCCAGGCCACGCAGAACCTGTTTTGCGATTACCGCACGGCGGTGGGCGAGCGTCGCGAGTTCCAGTTGGCCGATGGCAGCACGCTCATGCTCAACACCGACACCTCGATCAATGTTCGTTTCGACGGACAGCAGCGACGCCTGGAACTGTTGCGGGGTGAGGTGCTCGTGACGACGGCGGTCGATCCCTTGCGCCGTCCGTTCAAGGTGGTCACGGGGCTGGCCGAGGTGCTGGCCCTGGGCACGCGTTTCATTGTCCGTAGCCAGGCGCGGGGCGGTGAAGTGGCGGTGCTGGAGAAAGCGGTCGAGGTGAGCCTGCCAGCACGTGGAGCAAGGATGCGCGTCGAGGCCGGCCAGCGCCTGGATTTCAATGAGCGTTCGTTAGGGACGCTACGCGGCAACGATGTGTCGGTAGGGGCCTGGCAGAAGGGAAGCATTATCGCCATTGACCGTCCCCTGGCGGCGCTGCTGGACGAACTGTCGCGTTACCGTCCCGGCGTGCTGCGTTGGGATCCGGCGATTGGCGACTTGAAGGTGTCCGGTGTATTTCCCGTCGATGACACTGATCTCGCCCTGGCCGCGCTGGAAAGTGGCTTTTCGTTGCGGGTGACCCGCTACAGCCGATTCTGGGTCCAGGTCGCCGGTGGCGATCGGCGCTGATGCTGCGTAATAAAAAAACCAGCCCTTGCACTTTTCATCCTCATCGTTCGGCTCTTCCTCAGTGAGTTTTTATCGATCGTTTGAGGGAGGGGAAATATGACGTGGGTGAGTGCGCCAGGCCGTCTGGTGTTTGCAGTGAAAATCGGCTTGCTGGCGGTCACGACCGCTGGCGCCATGGCCGTGAATGCAAGCCCGGTTGCAGCGGCTGAGGCGCAGCAGAGTGCGGTGCAGGCCTACGATATCGGCGCCGGCCGCCTGGTGGATGTGCTGACCCGTTTTTCCAGCGCCGCCGGCGTTGCCCTTTCGTTTGATGCTCGGCAACTCGAAGGTTTGCAATCGCCCGGCCTGAAAGGTTCTTTCGGCGTGGGCGAGGGCTTTGCCCGCATTCTTGGCGGTAGTGGCCTGCAAGCCGAGCCCCAGGCCAACGGCACGTACCTGCTGCGCCGGCTGCCTGCCAACGGTTCGGTCATGGAACTGGGCGCTACCCGCATCGATGCACAGCGGCTCGGGGCGACCACCGAGCAGAGCAATTCCTACACGACGGGGGCGGTCACCATCAGCAAGGGCGAGCACTCCCTGCGCGAAACGCCGCAGTCGGTGACGGTGATCACCCGCAAGATGCTCGATGACCAGAACCTCAATACCATCGAACAAGTCATGGAGAAGACGCCTGGCATCACCGTCTACGACTCGACCATGGGCGGCAAGTATTTCTATTCCCGCGGGTTCCGCATGTCTGGCCAGTATCAATACGACGGCGTTCCGCTGGACATGGGCAACAGCTATGTCCAGGCCGACAGTTTCAGCAGCGACATGGCTTATTACGACCGTGTCGAAGTCCTGCGCGGCGCCGCCGGGATGATGAAGGGGGCGGGCGGTACGTCCGGCGGCGTCAACTTCGTGCGTAAACGCGGCCAGACCACGGCCCAGACCGAACTCAGCCTGTCCGGTGGCACCTGGGACAACTACCGTGGGCAAGTCGATACCGGTGGCCCGTTGAATGACTCCGGCACCGTGCGGGGCAGGGCGGTGATCGCCGAGCAGAGCCGGCATTATTTCTACGACGATGCCCGGCGCAAGGACCAGATCTACTACGGCGCCCTGGACTTCGACCTGTCGCCCGACACGACGCTCGGCCTGGGTGTTGCCTATGAAGACGTCGATGCAAGCCCCTGCTGGGGCGGGCTGCCGCGCTACCGGGACGGCAGCGACCTGAAACTCAGCCGCTCCACCTGCCTGGACCCGTCGTGGAACACCTGGCGTAGCCAGCGGACCACGGTGTTCGGTGATATCGCCCATCACCTCAATGACGATTGGGCCGTGAAGGTCGCCGGGGTCTATACCAAAAATACCCAGGACATCAAATACGCCTTTGCATCGGGCTCGGTGGCGCCCGGTACCTCGACCACCAACATGCTGGGCAGCATGTACGACTATGACCAGGTCGATTACGGCCTCGACGCCTACCTGGACGGCAAGTTCGACGCCCTGGGGCAACAACATGAGTTGATCGTCGGTTTCAACGCCAGCCGCTCGGACAAGGATGACTTCTTCTCGGTGGCACTGCTGCCCCGGAAGCAGAATGTGTTCGAGCCAGATCGGCATATTCCCGAACCGGACGACAGTTACTTCATCGAAAACTCGACGCGCGGTGGACCGGTCAAGACCCTGACCGAGCAGCACGGCATGTATTCGACCCTGCGGCTGAAACTGGCGGACCCGTTGACGTTTGTCGTCGGCAGCCGGGTGAGCTGGTACAGCTCCAAGACCGATTCGGAGTTCCTCACCGGCGGTTCGGAGCACGCCAAGAGCACGGAGACGGGCCAAGTCACGCCGTTTACCGCCGTGTTGCTGGACCTCAACGAGCACCTGACGGCCTATGCCAGCTATTCGGATATCTTCACGCCCCAGGGCAACTACCGCTCCGAAAGCGGCTCGGCACTCAAGCCCCTGGTGGGCGAGAGTTATGAGCTGGGGATCAAGGGCGAGTGGTTCGAGGGACGCCTGAACAGTGCCTTCAACCTGTTCCGCACAGTGCAGAAAGACCAGGCCCAGACGGACTACGCCTCCAGCTGTGCGTCCTCGGACGGTTACTGCTATGAGAACGCCGGCAAGGTGCGCGCCCAGGGTTTCGAAGCCGAGATCAGCGGTGAAGTCATCGAGCGCCTGCAATTGCTGGCCGGCTACACCTACACCCAGACCCAGACCCTCGACGACATTGATACCAGCCTCAACGGCGGCTCGTTCAACAGCTACGTGCCGCGCCATGTGCTGCGCCTGTGGGGCGATTATGCCCTCGGCGGGGCATTGGAACGGTTCAGTGTCGGCGCCGGGGTCAATGCCCAAAGCGACAACTTCCGTGTATCGCCGGTCAGCGGCGAGAAGATCACCCAGGCCGGTTATGCGGTGTGGAACGGTCGCGTTGGCTACCGCATCGATGACACCTGGTCGGTGGCCCTCAATGGCAACAACCTGTTCGACAAGCGCTACTACACCACCATCGGCACCGAGGGTTTCGGCAACTATTACGGTGAGCCGCGCAACTTCACCATGACGATGAAGGCGCGCTTCTGAGGCGGTGGCGAGGGCGCCAGTGCCCTCGCCACGGTTCTGCCCCTCAGTTGGTATCCAGGTCCACGTTCTTGGTTTCCCGCAGGCAGATCATGCCCACCACCAGGCTCACCCCGGTGATCACCACCGGGTACCACAGCCCATAGAAGATATCCCCGGTGTAGACCACCAGGGCAAACGACACGGTGGGCAGGAAACCGCCGAACCAGCCGTTGCCGATGTGGTAGGGCAGGGACATGGAGGTGTAGCGGATCCGGGTCGGGAACAGTTCGACCATCAACGCCGCCAGCGGTCCGTAGCACATCGCCGAGATGATGATCAGCGCGACGATCAAGGCCACGATCATCGGGCGGTTGATCTGCTGCGCATCGGCCTGTTGCGGGTAGCCGGCCAGGGTCACCGCACCGCGCAGGGCCGCCTCGTCGTAGCCTTCGAGTTTCACGTCACCGACGCTGATCTGCACCGTGCTGCCGGCCGGGGCCGCGACGCTGCTGTAGGGCAGGCCTTGCTTGACCAGGAAGGTCTTGACCTTGTCGCAAGGGCTGTCGAAACGCGCCTTGCCCACCGGGTCGAACTGGAAGGTGCAGGTGGCCGGGTCGGCGATCACGGTGATGGGGGCCTGGCGGCTCGCCAGGTCGATGGCCGGGTTGGCGTAGTGGGCCAAGGTCTTGAAGATCGGGAAGTACAGGGCCGTCGCCAGCAGCAGTCCGATCATCAGCACCGGTTTGCGCCCGACCTTGTCCGACAGCCAGCCGAAAAAGATGAAGAACGGTGCGCCGATCACCACGCTGACAATCAGCAGGCTATTGGCGAGGGCCGGGTCCATCTTGAGGAATTGGGTGAGGAAAAACAGCACATAGAATTGCGCGGCGTAGAAGGTCACCGCTTGCCCGGCGTTGATGCTGAACAGGGCGATCAGCACCACTTTGAGGTTTTCCCATTTGCCGAAGGATTCGCGAATCGGCGCCTTGCAGCACTTGCCTTCCTCTTTCATTTTCAGGAAGGCCGGCGACTCATGCAGGCTCAGGCGAATCCAGGTGGAGATGCCCAGCAGCAGGATCGACAGCAGGAAAGGAATGCGCCAGCCCCAGACTTCGAACTGATCACCGGTGAAGTAGCGGCAACCCAAAACCACCAGCAGCGACAGCAGCAGCCCGAGGGTGGCCGTGGACTGAATCCAACTGGTATGAAAACCGCGCTTGCCCATTGGCGCATGCTCGGCGACATAAGTCGCCGCGCCACCGTACTCACCGCCCAGGGCCAGGCCCTGGAGCATGCGCAACACCACCAGGATGATCGGCGCGGCGATGCCGATGCTGGCGTAGTTGGGCAGCAGGCCGACGCAGAAGGTCGCCAGGCCCATGAGCACGATGGTGGCCAGGAACGTGTACTTGCGCCCGATCATGTCCCCCAACCGACCGAACACCAGGGCCCCGAACGGCCGCACGATGAAACCGGCGGCGAAGGCCATCAGGGCGAAAATGAACGCGGTGGTGTCGTTGACCCCGGCAAAGAACTGCTTGCTGATCACCGCCGCCAGGGCGCCGTAGAGGAAAAAGTCGTACCACTCGAACACCGTCCCCAGGGACGAGGCGAAGATGACTTTCTGGGTTTCCTGGCTGGTGCCGGCGCTGCGCGTGGCTTCCAGGGGCTGAACATGCTCGGACATAGCGGTATCCCTCACAGTGATTGTTTTTGTTGTTCCACTGCGACGCCGGGGTGGCGTCTCCTGATTTGACACGTTCCTTTTGCTTGCACATTTCCCTGTGGGAGCGGGCTTGCTCGCGAAGGCGGTGTGTCAGCTAACGATGATGTCGACTGGCACACCGCCTTCGCGAGCAAGCCCGCTCCCACAGGTAGGACTCTGTTGTTTTTCAGACCGTGGCAGGCTCCTTTTGCGGCGTGGTGATTCGGGTGTCTGCCTCGAGCATCATCTGCGCCGCCTTCTCGGCAATCATCAGCGTCGGCGAGCAGGTATTGCCCGAGGTGATGCGCGGCATGATCGAGGCATCGGCGATGCGCAGGCCCTTGATGCCGTGCACGCGCAGTTGCGCATCCACCACGGCGTCGCCGTCCTGGCCCATGCGGCATGTGCCGACCGGGTGAAAAATCGTCGTGCCGATGCGGGCGGCGGCCTGGTGCAGTTCCTCTTCGGTCTGCAGGCTGGGGCCCGGCAGGTATTCCACCGGTTTGAACGCGCTCAGGGCCGGTGCCGCGACGATGCGTCGGGTCAGGCGGATGGCGTCGGCGGCGACTCGCAAGTCTTCGGGGTGACTCAGGTAATTGGGCTGGATCAGCGGCGCCTCGTGTGGGTCGGCCGAACGAATGTCCACCCGGCCACGGCTTTGCGGGCGCAGGTCGCAGACCGACGCGGTGAACGCCGGGAAGCTGTGCAGCGGTTCGCCGAAGCGTTCCAGGGACAGCGGTTGCACGTGGTATTCGAGGTTGGCCGAACTCTGCTCCGGGCCCGAGCGGGCGAACGCGCCGAGTTGACTGGGGGCCATGGACAGCGGGCCGCTGCGGTCGTACAGGTAGCGCAGGCCCATGCCCATCTTGCCCCACAGGCTCCCGGCGATCTGGTTCAGGGTGCGGGCGTTTTCCAACTGGTAGATCAGCCGCAGTTGCAGGTGGTCCTGCAAGTTGCCGCCGACACCGGGCAACTCATGGGTCACGCCGATGCCCAGGCGTTGCAGCAAGCTGCGCGGGCCGATCCCGGAGCGTTGCAGGATCCCCGGCGAACCCACGGCGCCAGCGCACAGGACGATTTCCTTGCGGGCCTTGAAGGTCATGCCCTTGCCTTGCCAGCGAGCGCTGACGGCATGGGCGCGGTCGTCACGCAGCAACACCCGGTCGACCTCGACGTCGGTCAATACAGTGAGGTTGGCGCGTTGGCGAATCGGCTTGAGAAACGCCTTGGCCGCGTTCCAGCGCACTCCGGCTTTCTGATTGACCTGGAAATAGCCACAGCCTTCATTGTCGCCGCTGTTGAAATCATCGACGCTGGGAATGCCGCTCTGCTCGGCGGCGCTGCGGAAGGCATCGAGAATCGGCCATGACAGGCGCTGGCGTTCGACTCGCCACTCGCCGCCGTCACCGTGGAATTCAGACGCGCCGGCAAAGTGGTTTTCGCTCTGGCGGAACAGCGGCAGGACGTCTTTCCAGGCCCAGCCGGGATTGCCTGCGGCGGCCCAGCCGTCGTAATCGGCAGCCTGGCCGCGCATGTAGATCATGCCGTTGATGGAGGAACAACCGCCCAGGACCTTGCCGCGCGGGTAGCTCAGGGCGCGGCCTTGCAGGCCCGGTTGCGCTTCGGTCTTGAAGCACCAGTCGGTGCGTGGATTGCCGATGCAGAACAGGTAGCCGACCGGAATGTGAATCCATGGATAATTGTCGCGCCCACCGGCTTCGAGCAGCAGGACCCGGTGTTGCGGGTTGGCCGAAAGCCGATTGGCCAGCAAGCACCCGGCAGGGCCGGCGCCCACGATCACGTAATCGTATTCATCGACGACAGGTTGCATTCGCGACCTCATTCTTGTTGTTGTGAGAGCCATCCTAGTTGTTAGTTTTCGTCAAAAGAATGTTAGTTTTTGCGCAGCCGCTGTGCGTTTATAAACAGTCCCGCCTTCAGGCGCGTTCAAGGATCGCCCCATGTTCGACTGGAATGACCTGCGCTATTTCCTGGAGCTGCAACGCAGCGGGCGTTTGTTGACGGCTGCCCGACGGCTGAACACCACCCACGCCACGGTGGCCCGGCACATCGAGGCCATCGAGAAAAGCCTCGGCACTGCGCTGTTCGTCCAGCATGCCCAGGGCTATGAACTGACCCCGGCCGGCGAGACATTGCTCAAGCACGCCGAAGCCATGGAGAACGTGGCGTTGCTGGCCCAGGAGGACATCACCCAGTCCAGCGCACCCCTGGGCAAGATCCGCCTGGGAGTGACCGAAGGTCTGGGCATCATGTTCCTGGCTAGTCGCATGGACGGGCTGTTCCAGCGCTACCCGGGGCTGGAGGTGGAGCTGGTGGCGGTGCCGCGCTTTGTCAGCATCCTCAACCGTGAGGCGGAAATCAGCATCCACCTCGAACGCCCGGCGGCCGACCTGTTGGTGACCCGCAAACTCACCGACTACAGCCTGGCGCTGTACGCCAGCCAGGCCTACCTGGATCGCTCGCCAGCACTGCGCAGCCGCGAGGACCTGGGCCGCCATGCCTGGATCGGTTATGTCGACGATCTGCTGTTCAGCCAGGAACTGATGTTCCTCAACAGTTTTTGCCGCAACCCTCGGGTGGTGTTTCACAGCACCAGCGTTATCGCCCAGCAACAGGCCGCGCGCTCGGGCCTGGGGATCGCCGTGTTGCCGTGCTACATGGCCAGCGGCGACCCGACGCTGGTGCCGCTGCTGCCGGACGAAACCATCCGCCGCAGCTACTGGATCAGCACCCGTCGCGAACTGCACAAATCCGTACGCCTGCGGGTGTTGTGGGATTACGTGGTGCAGTTGTGCGAGCGCGAGCAGGGGTTGTTGTTGCCCTGAGCACGCAATATCCCTGTGGCGAGCCTCTATGTGGAACAAGGCTCTGTGGAGGCAAGGTTCTGTGGGCTCTGTGGGAGCAAGGCTTGCCCGCGATGAAGAACACACGGTCTATCTGGAACCGAGTCGCCTGCTTCGCGGGCAAGCCTTGCTCCCACAGAACCCATAGAGCCCACAGATGAATCCCCTCGCCACAAAGGTCGTTGGTGCCCCGGCAACTGGCCGCCCAAGCCCCCTTTTCTGGCCCCCAATGACCTCAGCCGACGCGCTGGCGTGCCTTAGTGTTGACCCACAACAAGAAAAGCGCAGCCAAGAGGGGCCCTATGTTGGCAATCACGCCTTCAACCTTGCTTCACTCCGCCGTCATCGTGCTGTTCGGCAGCCTGCTCGCCGGCTGCGGCGAAGAGCCCAAGCCCCCCGCGCCGAAAGTGTTCACGGCCATGCCCAGCGATGCAGCACTGGCCCAGGTCTACGACAGCAGCTGCAAACTCTGCCACGCCAACCCCGGCGCCGGCGCGCCGTTGACCGGCGATACGAACGCCTGGGCCCCGCGGGTCGCACAGGGCGCCGAGACCCTGCTGGACCACGCGATCAACGGCTACAACGGCATGCCGCCGATGGGCCTGTGCATGCACTGTTCCGAAGAGCAGTTCCTGGCCCTGATCGCCTTCATGTCCGGCCAACACTTCCAATAATAAATACGGGTACTTTCGGCATGACGATGGACTACTCACGGCGTCGGTTGCTGCAACAGGCCGGCGTTGTCGCCGCCTTTACCGCACTGGGCAGCCAGGGCGCCCTGGCCGAGCTGATGCGCGCGCCTCGCTTGATCCCGTGGCGCAACTGGTCCGGTGCGCAGAGTTGCCTGCCGGCGGCGCGCCTGGCCCCCAAGGACCTCGACGAACTGGTGCAGGTGGTGCGCCGCGCCGAAGGGCGGATTCGGCCGGTGGGTTCCGGGCATTCCTTCAGCGCCCTGGTGCCCACCGACGGCACCTTGTTGTCGCTGAGTTTTTTCAGTGGCCTGCTGGACCACGACGGCGCCAGCCTGCAAGCCGAGTTCGGCGGCGGCACGCCCATGTCCCGCATGGGCCCGGCGCTCAAGGCCATCGGCCAGGCACTGCCGAACATGGCCGACGTCGATTACCAGACCTTGGCCGGTGCCATCGCCACCTCGACCCATGGCACTGGCAAGGCCTTTGGCTCATACGCCTCCCAAGTGGTCGGCCTGCAACTGGTGACGGCCAGCGGCGAGGTCCTCGATTGTGATGCCCTGCGTCATCCCGAGGTGTTCCAGGCCGGCCGGGTGTCCCTTGGCGCGCTGGGGCTGGTGACCCGCGTGCGGTTACAAAACCGCGCGGCTTATCGCTTGCGCGAGCACCAGTGGGTGGCGAAAACCGAGGAGTTGCTCGAGGACGTGCACACCAACATCCGGGACAACCAGCACTGGGAAATGCAAGTCGTCACCCATTCCGACTATGCGCTGTCGATCACCCTGAACGAAACCACCGATCCGGCCACGCCGCCGATCAGTCCCGAGGAGGAGGGCGGCAACGAGTTCGTCTCCCTGATCGAAAACCTCGACAAGTACGGTAGCGATTTTCCAGCGGTCCGGCGCGCGCTGCTCAACAGCCTGCGGCTGGTGGCCGAGTTCGATGACCGCGTCGGTGATTCCCATGACATCTACGCCAACGCCCGCACCGTGCGCTTCAACGAAATGGAATATTCAGTCCCGGCCGAACACGGTCCGGCGTGCCTGCGGGAAATCCTCGCGCTGATCCGCGACAAGGACCTGCGCACCTGGTTTCCCATCGAATACCGCTACGTGAAGGCCGACGACATCGCCTTGAGCATGTTCCAAGGCCGGGACAGTTGCTCAATTTCCGTGCACCAGCATTACCAGATGGACCACCACAATTTCTTCGCCGCCATCGAGCCGATCTTCTGGAAATACCAGGGCCGCCCGCATTGGGGGAAGCTGCACTCGCTGAACGCCAAGGCACTCCAGGCGTTGTACCCGCGCTGGACTGAATTCACCCAGGTGCGCCAGGTATTGGACCCTGGCGGCAAGTTTCTCAATGGGCATCTTGCCTCGATTCTGGGGGTGAGCTGAGGCTTCAAATGGCTGGTTAGCTGGTTAGCTGGTTAGCTGGTTAGCTGGTTAGCTGGTTAGCTGATTCTGTCAGGCACAAACCTTGTGGCGAGGGAGCTTGCTCCCGCTGGGCTGCGCAGCAGCCCCAAATCGGATAACCCATTTTTCCAGATAGACCACCTCAGCCGGCTACGACGGCTACGCCGCCGAGCGGGAGCAAGCTCCCTCGCCACAAAAGTCCTAAAAGCCCAACAGCCAAAAAAGCCCTTTAGAACGCAAACGGAATACTGATCTTGGCCCAGAGCATTTCGCCTTCGGTGCGGTTCTCCACTTCGAACTCCTTGGCCCAGCGGATCTCGGCGCTGGCGTACTTGAGGAAGGTCAGGTGCAGCGCCGGGCCGATGGCGAAGACCTGGCCGCGGACCCCGTCGTCCACATCCTGCCCGGCGAATTGCACGGTGCGGCCGTACTGTTTGTCGTCGGTGGTCTGCTTGAGGTAGTAGCCGTTGAGCCCCAGCCTCAGGTTGTCGGTCACCCGGTAGCTGGCGGAATAGTCGAAGTGGAAAATCTGCCCGGAACGGTAGTCGGTGTCCTTGTTCTTGCGGTTGAAGCTGTAGGTGGTCTTCATCGACACCTCGGTGTCTTCCGTGGGCAACCAGGTGAAGGAAAACAGCGGCTTGTAGGTGTAGAAATTGTTGCTGGTGTTGGCCAGTCGATCGGTGCTGTATTCGCCGGTGGGTACGGTGATTTCCACCGCCGCGGCCAAGGTCAGGTGCTTGCCCATGTCCCAAAGCACAATGGGTGAAATAGTCGTGTCGCCCATGCCTTCACGGGTGTCATGCAGGCCGAACACCGAGACTTCCTGCTTGAGCCAGGGCTGGGCGATGTAGATCCCCGCGCGTCCACCGGCCACTCGCAACGGGCTCAGGTAATCGATACGTGGGACCACTGCCGTGGATTCGATTTCGACGTCCGGCACTTCGCCGCCCAACGAACTGATGTTGAATTTCCGGGCCTTGTAATGGTTGTAGTAGAGGTTGAACGCGACCATGTGGTCGGGAAGGCTGTCGACTTCCAGCGGCAACACGAAAAAGCCATCGGTGCCAGGGCCGATGTTGTCGACCCCCGATTCGGTGGCCAAGGCGGGCAGGGCTGCGCCGCAGGCCAGGCCGAGGGTCAATTGCAAGGCGAATGTCGTGCGGGTCGGGTTCATGTGGGGGGCTCATTATTATTGTTGGAAATGCACCGGAGGTCCGAGTCATACAAATAAGCCGTTCGCCGCCGACAGGGCAGGGTATTGGCGGCCAGACAGGGGACTTGGGCGGCCAGATTTTTCTACCCCTCTATCCAGCGGCTCATGCTAACTTTATGAAATAACCGGTTACAAAAACGCCACCTAACGTGCTCCGGAACCCGCCCCATGCAGATGAAAGTCATCGACCCCACCTATGAATTGGCGCTGGTATCGCCATTTTTGCTGCAAACGTTGGCCGAGGTGGTGGCGGACAAGGGCTTCGATGCCGCCAGCCTGTGTCGCGGCCTGGGGTTCGGCCTCGATGACCTGCAAGATCCCGCCCAGCGCATTTCCTATCGCCAGGCCGTGGTCATGATCCAACGGGCACTCAAGCTGTTGCCTGACCAGGGGCTGGGGTTATGGGTGGGTGATCGCAACGTGCTCGGCACCCTCGGCCTGCTGGGGCACGTCTTGTCGCTGTGCGAAACCCTGCGCGATGCCTTCGCCCTCGGGGTTCGTTACCAGCACACCACCGGCGGCATCGCCGTGACCCGTGTCGAAGAGGCCACTGACCGGATCATGGTCGAGGCCACTTGCCGCCTGCCTTTTGCCGAGATCCAGGTGTTTGCCGTGGAAGAGTTCTTCGCCAGCCTGATGGTCTACGGCCGGGCGCTGGCGGGTCCCGATTTCAAGCCCCAGGCCGTGGAATTCATGCATGCCGCGCCGTCCTATGCCCAGGCGTACCAGCGGATCCTGGGGCCTGAGGTGCGCTTCGGTTGTCGGCACAACCGCATGCTGATCGACGTGCGCTGGCTGGACATGCGTTTGCCCAATCACCACCCGCTGGCGCTGCGCCAGGCATTGGCCTTGCTCGAGCAGGAGGCCTGCGAGGTCCACCAGAAGATCGACCTGATCCAGACCGTGGAACGGGCGATTGCCCGGGACCTGACCCGGGGCAGCCACATCGAGAAAATCGCCAGCGACCTCAACATGAGCAGCCGCACTCTGCGTCGGCGCCTGACCGAACACAGCCTGACCTTCGAGACCTTGCTCGAACAGGTGCGCCGCGGCCGCACCCTGAACCTGCTGGCCAACCCCGAGCTGTCCATCGAGCGCATCACCGAAGAGGTCGGCTACAGCGATGTGCGCAGCTTCCGCCGGGCGTTCCGGCGCTGGACCGGCATGAGCCCCAGCGCGTTTCGCAATGAGAGCGCCGACGCTCGGCTCTAAGGATATGTCCACACGGTATTTCTCAAGTCGCGTGGGCTTTCCCTAAATGAACAGAGACAGGCCGAACAACCAGGGTTTTTGTATCCGGTTGTTGCCTGGAGGCGGGTGTTCGTCGATCTACCGGATTGACATCTTTTTCCTGCAAACAACCCCCAGTAAACTCGCACTCCCCATGAAACAAGATTAGCCACGCTGCCTGGTCGCGTTCTGTTGCACAATACGCCCCGGACCGTTTCTCTCAGGATGTTCAATGTTCAAATCATTTCCCATGCGCACCGTAGGGCTTGCATTGGTGCTGGCCGCCGCAGCCGGTTGTTCGTCGAAGAAAACCGCCATCTATGAGCACGAGAACTTCGATGATTCCGGCACGTTCTCGCGCACGTATCCGGTGAGTGACGCGGCCACCTGCGAAGCCGGGCGCCGGGCGTTGCTCAGCCAGGGCTATATCATCACCAGCAGCGATCCGAAGCTGGTCAGCGGTCACAAGAGTTTCCAGCAGACCGGCGAAACCCATATGGAGATCAGTTTCAACCTGGTCTGTGCCGAAGATGGCGGTACCGGGCACCGGGCGACCATGTTCGCCAACGCCTTGCAGGACCGTTATGCCCTGAAGAAAACCAACAACTCCGCCAGCCTGGGCGTGGGCGTGCTGGGTTCGGTGTCGATGCCGATCGGCTCCTCGGATGATTCGATGGTCAAGGTCGCCAGCGAAACCGTGTCGGCGGCCAAGTTCTATGAGCGTTTCTTTGCCTTGGTAGAGCTGTTCCTGCCTCCCGAAGCGAAGAAAGCCGCCGAGAATGCCGACAAACCGAAGGCCGAGCTGGGTGTACCGGAAACCAAGGCCGAGTCGGCCGCCTTGATGCCTGCACCGACTCCAGATCCGGCTCCAGCCCCAGCGGCCGAGCCTGTTGCGCCTGCGCCTGCAGCGGCCACACCCGTCGAGGAGGCTGCGCCGGCCCCCGTCGAAACCGCTCCTGCGGTGTCGGAGCCTGTCGCACCGCCGAGCGAGCCCGCGCCGATTGCTCCTGAATCGTTCGAGTCTGCGCCGACGACAGAAACCGTGACACCGCCACCACCACCGTCCAGCTCGTTGCCGGCCCCGACCGAGCCGATCCAGCCGCTTCCGGCCTCCTGAGATCCAGTGGCAGGGAGTTACTTCCTGCCACACTTCACGCAGTAATTTCCCGACCCTGTGCTACGTTTAATTCATGAAGCCTTTGCTTCATGTTTTGTTCATAAAGCAGCTTTATGCTGATGCCAGCGCCATCAGGCATTGGTTCAACGACAGGGGAAGGACGCGTAATGGATGATTATCAGGAAGAGCTGCTGGAATACCAGGCCTACGAACTGGACCCGCTGGAACCCGCCGAAGATGCAACGGAGTTGTAACGCAGCTGCAAGCTTGAAGCTTGAAGCTTAACTCCCTCTGTGGCTACGGCGAAACTCCCCAGGCGTCTGGTCATTCCAACGCTTGAAGGCCCGTTGAAAGGCTTCGGCTGAGGCAAACCCCAACAGGTAGGCGATTTCACCGAACGCCAGTTCGGTATCGCGTATGTAGGTCATTGCCAAGTCGCGACGGGTGTCGTTGAGGATGGCGCGAAACTGCGTGCCTTCCTCGGCCAGCTTGCGACGCAGGGTCCAGGTCGGCAGCTTCAGGCGAGCCGCCACTTCTTCCAGGTCGGGTTCCCGGCCGCCGCTGAGCAACGGTCCCAGCAGCTGGATGATGCGCTCGCGCAGGCTGCGGGTGCGGGTCAGCTGTTCCAGTTCCCGTTCACATAACTGAACCAGGTGATGCCAGGTACTGGGGCAATGCTGCGGGTTGCGCTGGGCAAGGCTGTCCAGGCCCAGGCGCAGTTGATTCTGTTCGGCGCCAAACTGGATCGGGCAGTCACCGAGTGTGCGGTAGGCCTCCTGATACGGCGGTTCCTCGAATTCGATGTCTATGCGTTCGGGCCGCAGCGCGACGCCGCTGACGCTGGACAATTGCGCCAGCCAGCCGGCAATGATCGAGTCCACGACGAAGCGGTTGTAGGCGTTATACGGGCTGATGGAATAGAACCGCAGCCAGGCGCCGCGGGCATCCTCATGGAAACTCGATTGGCCGCGATAATTGGAGCCGTACAGCGGCTCGAAGCGGATCATGCAGCGGGCCGCCTCGCGTACGGTCGGCGCCTGGGCAGCGGTGACGCCGGCCAGCCCGGCCTGGCTCAAACGGCCGAGCTGACCCATGCGCAGGCCCAGGGCCGGGTCCTGGGTCTGCTGAATCGCGGCGTGGCCCAGGCGCATGTACCGTGGAATCGACAGGCGTGCCCCGGGCTCGGCCAGGCGCGCGGCGTCGAGGCCGTACTGTTCAAGCAGGGGCTTGGGGTCTTGCCCATGGCTGGCGACCGCGTCAGCCAGGCTATGGACGAAGCCTACCGACAGATCCCCCAGGCGCATCGGCTGCGGTTTCATGCTTACAACCACAAGTTCAACAGGCGGGCGCCACGGGCTTCGCCGTCGGGGAAGTGCTGGCCGTTGTGGCTGATAAAGCTCTGGCCGGCACTGCCGCTGTCCCAGAACTGCCCGCGCAGGAACACGCTGACGCCGCCCCGGGCCTGGCTGATAGGCAACTGGCTGGTCAGTGTCAGGCGATGCCAGGCTTGCCCCTCGCTCACTTCGCCAGGCCTGAGGCTCACTTCGCTCGGCGTGGACAGGCCTTTATAACCGCTCCAGGGCTTGTCCCAGGCGCCGCGACCGATGACAAAGGCGGGTACCGCGATCAGTTGCGCACCCTGTTCATTGAGCTGCCGGTAGTGGAGCGGGTACCAACTGTCGCTGCCGATGAGCACGCCCAGGCGCCCGGCAGGCGTGTCGATGACCAGGGGGGCGGCCGGGTGCTCGGCGCCCAGCACATCCTGTTGCTCGAACACCGGATGTCGTTGGCGTTGCGGCTGGCCGATCGGCCGGCCATCGCTGCCGAACACCAGGCTGCTGTTGTACAACGCGCCACGGCCAATTTTCAGCTCGCCTTCGTTGACGCTGGGTTCGGGCAGCACGATGGAGCCCGCCACCAGGGTGATGCCGAACTCCTTGGCCAGCCCGCCGAACAGTGTTTGATAATCACGGGCCATGCGCTCGGCTTTCATGCGCAGGTAGGCATCGTCCAATCGGTTATTGCCCTCGGCGCTGACCAGCGCCTGGACGAACGCCAGCGGATTGCTCACCGCCAGCCAGTTCATGGCTTCCTTCAGGGTGGTGGCCTGGTACAACTCGTCTTTTTCGCCACCGACCATCAGCCAGGTGCCGATGTGCTCGGGCAGGACCACGACGGTCTTGGCATTGAGAAAACCCTGGTCGCGGGCTGCCTGCAGATAGGCCGCCAGTTTGCGATGCAGGCGCTCGGGGCTTTGGTAGTCGGTGGGGAACAGTTCGGGCTGGATGCCCAGCAGATTGCCACGGTCGGCCGGCGTGCCCTGGTCGACCGCCAGGGTGATGCGCAGGTCTGACAGGTAATGGCCGGCCGGCCGATCCGTCGTCCACAGTGCGTAGGTGACCAGGGCGGCAATCAAGGCCAGTGAAAACAGCAAGTACAGAAATTTGCGCATGGGGGAACAGTCAGCGGCCGTGTTCAGGTTCGTGATTTTTCATCAAGCGTCACGGGGCAGGGTACGGTAAAACAAGGAATTAGCGAAGGGCGGGTGAGGATTTGTACGCACGGCAAGCGTCCGCAAAGGCGTCCATGGAACCCGTGGACGCCCTTCGCGCTGGGCAGGGCGGCTAGTGACTCTTGGCCTTCCTGATCCGGATCAGAATCAGCAACATGATCAACAACACCGGTGGCGTCATGCCCAGCAGCGCGTCGCGGGCCGAGAGGTGTGCGCCCAAGGTGTGCAACCCGCTGTAGACCAACTTGAACAGGTTGATCAGGTAGTACGTGATGGCGATGATCGACAGGCCTTCCACGGCGCGCTGGATCTTGATCTGGGCATCGGCGCGGGCATTGAGGCTGCGCAGGATCTCGGCGTTCTGGTCTTCCATCTCGACTTGCACGCGGGCTTGCAGCAGGTCGCCCAGGTTGGCGACGCTCATGGCCAGTTGTTCGAGGCGCTGTTCAGTGGCGGCGCAATAACGCACCGTGGGCTTGAAACGGCGTTCGATGAACACGCCCAAACGCTGGCAATCTCCCAAATGGCTTTCGCGCAACTCCCCCAGGCGCTCGAACACCAATTGCGCGTAGGCGCGGGTCGCGCTGAAGCGGTGGCGAGTCCTGACCGAACTGCTGACGACCTGGCGCGACAGCAGGGCGATATCCTCCAACAGGGCCTTGGCATGCACCCCACTGGCATTGGCGTTGCGCTCGGAGAGGCTCACCAGGGTGCGATCGAATTCGTTCAGTTGCGGGTCCAGTGCCTTGGCGATACTGAGGGACAAGGACGCCATCATGCGATAGGTCTCGATTTCCAACAGGCGCCGAATCATGCGCCCTTGGCGATAGGCGTTGAGCCGTCGGTTGATGAACAAGAGGCGATTGGTGCCGTCCTCGGTCAGGCGAAAATCGCTCCAGACCACCGCATCGCCACCGCCCACGCATGAGCCGCAAGGGTCCTTGAAACCGTAGCTGGGCAGGTCGAGGCCGGCTTCGGCGCGCACCACCACCTGAACGGCATTGATCAGGTGCTGGGTGTGACCTTCGATGCCCCGGGCAAGGCTTTCGGGCAGTGTCGTCCATTGCAGCTCGTTGCTGCTGGCAGGCACGACCAGGGTCAGGGTAAAGAATTCGGCGTGACGCTCCCACTTGAGTGGATGCCCATCAAGGCGGGTGATGCCTTGTGCGGCGTCTGCTGCGACGGTATCGGGGCACAGTCGCTCCAGTAGAGCGTTGCACTGGGCGTTGTCGCCCAGGAATGCCAAGTGGAAGACGTGGGCCGGTTCGTCGAAATACAACGACGGGCGGGCGTGCAACTCGTTGTGCAGCATTTTTCGTTGGGGATGCATGCAATGACGACTCTGTTATTAGCGTTATTTTTTGGTTTGAGCACGTGAGCCAGCGTTGGTAGGACTGGCTTACCCCGCCGAGAGTCACGCGGCACCTGATGGGTGACTGCGCATTTGGATCATTAAGTTGTCAGTTACGGTCATTGAGCAGCCGCAGCCGGACTCTTACGCTGTGGGCCATGACAGACGCAAGCCGCAGAGCTTGCGCTTTATTCCCGTGATCGCCCGTTGTGGAGCTACCGATGACCGCCTCTCATTACCCGCACCTGCTGGCCCCGCTGGACTTGGGTTTCACCACGTTGCGCAACCGTACCCTGATGGGCTCGATGCACACCGGCCTGGAAGAGAAACCCGGTGGCTTCGAACGCATGGCGGCGTATTTCGCCGAGCGCGCCCGGGGCGGCGTGGGCCTGATGGTCACCGGTGGGATCGGGCCGAACGACGAGGGCGGTGTCTACTCCGGCGCGGCCAAGCTGACCACCGAAGAAGAGGCGCTCAAGCACCAGATCGTCACCCGGGCCGTGCATGAGGCCGGCGGCAAGATCTGCATGCAGATTCTTCACGCCGGGCGCTACGCCTATAGCCCCAAGCAAGTGGCACCGAGTGCGATCCAGGCGCCGATCAACCCATTCAAGCCCAAGGAACTGGACGAGGAGGGTATCGAGAAGCAGATCAGCGATTTCGTCACTTGCTCGGTCCTGGCCCAGAAGGCGGAATATGACGGCGTCGAGATCATGGGCTCGGAAGGTTATTTCATTAACCAGTTCCTGGCGGCTCATACCAACCACCGTACCGACCGTTGGGGCGGCAGCTATGAAAACCGCATGCGCCTGCCGGTGGAAATCGTCCGTCGGGTGCGCGAGGCGGTAGGCCCGAATTTCATCATCATCTTTCGCCTGTCGATGCTTGACCTGGTGGAACGCGGCAGCACCTGGGACGAAATCGTCCAGTTGGCCAAGGCCATCGAGCAGGCCGGCGCGACGATCATCAACACCGGTATCGGTTGGCACGAAGCACGGATTCCCACCATCGCCACCAAGGTGCCACGGGCGGCGTTCAGCAAAGTCACGGCCAAGCTGCGCGGTTCGGTGAACATCCCGCTGATCACCACCAACCGCATCAACACCCCGGAAGTGGCCGAGCAGATCCTGGCCGAAGGCGATGCCGACATGGTTTCCATGGCGCGGCCGTTCCTGGCCGATCCGGAGTTCGTCAACAAGGCGGCTGCCGGTCGCAGCGATGAAATCAACACCTGCATCGGCTGCAACCAGGCGTGCCTGGACCACACCTTCGGCGGCAAGCTCACCAGTTGCCTGGTCAACCCGCGGGCCTGCCACGAAACCGAGCTGAACTACCTGCCGGTGACCCAGGTGAAGAAAATTGCCGTGGTCGGTGCCGGCCCGGCCGGGTTGTCCGCGGCCACGGTGGCGGCCGAGCGTGGGCACCAGGTGACGCTGTTCGATTCGGCCAGCGAAATCGGTGGCCAGTTCAACGTCGCCAAGCGCGTGCCGGGCAAGGAAGAGTTCTTCGAAACCCTGCGCTACTTCAAGCGCAAATTGCAGACCAGTCATGTCGAGCTGTGCCTCGACACCCGGGTGGATGTGGCGCAATTGGTGGCCGGCGGTTACGACGAGATCATCCTCGCCACCGGCATCGCCCCTCGGGTGCCGGCGATTCCCGGGGTGGAGCATGCCAAGGTCTTGAGCTACCTGGACGTGATCCTCGAACGCAAGC
This sequence comes from Pseudomonas sp. Z3-6, assembly GCF_051131985.1. Lineage (NCBI taxonomy): Bacteria > Pseudomonadati > Pseudomonadota > Gammaproteobacteria > Pseudomonadales > Pseudomonadaceae > Pseudomonas > Pseudomonas sp. Z3-6. The sequence goes on along the minus strand of NZ_CP071644.1, from coordinate 4,656,048 downwards.
CGGTGGGGCGCAGTGTCGCGGTGATCGGTGCCGGCGGTATTGGCTTCGACGTCTCGGAATTCCTGGTTCACCAGGGCGTCGCCACCAGCCAGGACCGTGAGGCGTTCTGGAAGGAGTGGGGGATCGACACCCATCTCCAAGCGCGCGGCGGTGTCGCCGGGGTCAAGGCCGAACCCCATGCACCGGCACGCCAGGTATTCCTGCTGCAACGCAAGACGTCCAAGGTCGGTGACGGCCTGGGCAAGACCACCGGCTGGATTCACCGCACGGGCCTGAAGAACAAGCAGGTGCAGATGCTCAACAGCGTCGAGTACCTGAAGATCGACGACGACGGCCTGCACATCCGCATCGGCGAAGCCGGCGAGCCGCAAGTGCTGGCCGTGGACAACATCGTGATCTGCGCCGGCCAGGATCCGCTGCGTGAGTTGCAGGAAGGCCTGGAAGCGGCAGGGCAGACCGTTCATCTCATCGGCGGTGCCGATGTGGCGGCTGAGCTGGATGCCAAGCGGGCGATCAACCAGGGCTCGCGGTTGGCGGCGCAGTTGTAAGGCACAAAAACTGTGGGCGCGACCTTAGCTTGCAAATATGGAAGCCAAGGTCGCCGCCGATTCCAGGTGGGAGCGGGCTTGCTCGCGAAGGCGGTGTGTCAGTCAATGAAAATATTGGATGTGCCTGCCTCTTCGCGAGCAAGCCCGCTCCCACAGGTTTTGGTGGTGTCAGGTTCTTCGCGACCAAGCTGGTAAGATGCCAGCCCATTTCCTCCGACCTGCCGCCATGCTGCTTCCTGCCCTCGACTGGCATCCCCAACCCCGACTCGAACCCCTTCACCTGGACTGGCTCGCCCGTGCCGGTGTTGAAGTGGCGGTGTTGCGCCTGGACCGGATCGATCCACTGATCAGCGGCAACAAGTGGTTCAAACTGATCCATCATCTGCGCGCCGCCCAGGAGGCCAGTGCCGAGGGGGTCATGAGCCTGGGTGGGGCCTATTCCAATCACTTGCATGCGCTGGCGGCAGCCGGCAAGCGCTTCGGGTTTCCCACGGCCGGGCTGCTGCGCGGTCACCCCCAGGACACGCCGACGGTGCGCGACCTGACAGCATTCGGCATGGAATTGCATTGGTTGGGTTATGGCGGATACCGAGAGCGACATGCACCAGGTTTCTGGGGGCCGTGGCAGGCCCGCTATCCACATTTGCACCCGGTGCCCGAGGGCGGTTCGGGATTGCCTGGGGCACAAGGCTGCATGGCCTGGGCGGCCAGTGTCGATCAACAATTGGCGGCGTTGGGGTGGGCGGATTATCACGGCTGGTGGCTGGCCTGCGGCACGGGAACATCACTGGCTGGGCTGGTGCTGGCCGAAGCGGGCAAGCGTGCGGTCTACGGTGTGCTGGCGGTGCCCCCGGACCATGGCGTGGCCCAGCAGGTCGAGCACATTGTGGGGGAGGCGGGGCTTTGTTATCCGCGTTATGAATTGCTCGACGGCAGCCGTGGTGGCTTCGCCCGGGTCGATGCCGAGCTGACTGCCTTCATCGAAACCACGGCGGCCATCGAACTGGAACCGTTGTACACCGGCAAGGCCTTGATGGCGCTCAAGGTGCACGTCGAGGCCGGAAGGTTTGCCCCTGGCACCCGTTTGATCTTTGTCCACACCGGCGGTCTGCAAGGCCGCCGAGGGTTCGACTGACAGCGATCAGCCGCGTTTGGGCATCATCCGCAACAGCGTGTTGTCGCGTACCACGTAGTGGTGATACAGCCCCGCCAAGGCATGCAGGCCAATCAACCAATAGCCGATGGTGCCGCCGAGCACATGCCAGCCTTCCAATTGCTTGGCAAAGTCCTTGTCTTGATCGATGAGCAACGGCAAATCGAAACCGTAGAACATCACCTGGTGCCCTTCGGCGCTGGTGATCAGCCAGCCCAGCAGCGGCATGGCGATCATGAATACATACAGCGCCCAGTGCATCAGGCGGGCGAGGAGGGTTTGCCAGGCGGGGGAGGCCGGGAAAATTGCCGGTGCCTTGCCCCTGGTGCGGGCGAACAGGCGCAGCCAGGCCAGCAGGAACACGGTCAGGCCAAGCATGAAATGCGCTTCCTTGATCAGGGACCGGCCGCCACTGCCCTTGGGGAAAATTCCCCGCAACTCTATGCAGGCGTAAACCACGGCCAGCAGCACCAGCATCAGCCAATGCAAGGTTACCGTGACGGTACTGTAGCGGTTTTCCGAGTTTTTCCAGGGCATCGCGGTATCTCCAACAATCAGGGCAAAAGCGCCGTCTAGAGCGGCGTTGTGTCTCCACTGTATGCCCGTTTCGCTGGGTTTGCTTGAGCCAGATCAGGTTTGCCGGCAAGAAGCCACGCGCCGGCTCAGGGCGTGAAGTTTGGCGGGTTCAGCAGCCAGTCCAACAGCAATCCGGCATCAGGGTTGCCACGGGACGGTTTCGGTGGGGCGGCGGCGTGTCCTGCGCCGGTATCGACAGCCCCTGGGCACAGCACCGGCCGGTCGGGGTCGCCATCGAGAAAACTCACCAGCACTTCGCTGCCGGCCCTCAGCGAGGGGCTGTTGTTCAGCGTCAGTCGCGACACGGGCAGCGTGATGCCTTCCTGGTCCGGCGCCCAGAGGCTGACGCTGACTTGCCCGCGCTCATCGGACTGGGCCGGTTGGCCGGGATGGCCGAGTACATGGGCCCGGTGATACCCGGGGATGCAGGGCTTGGGGTGTTTGAGGGCCGGCCTGAACACCGTGGCCCAGGGGATGGCGGTGAAGCGGTTGTGGTAGTCACGGGCCGACGATGTGGTGGGGAGGTCCGGTTCAAGAATCGAAAACTGCCGGCCGCGGTGCTGGACCTCGGTGATTAGCCATTGATCGTTGAACGTGGAAACCGGGTGCTCGCAGATCTGCACGATGTCGCCGCCGTGCAGGGCGGGTTGGTCACTGTGGCCATGGATTTCCCGCTGCCGACAGCGTAACCGTTCCAGGTGGCGGCGACCGGCCTGGTACCGGTGAGTCAAGGCCGGGTCGCCGTGCATGGCCTCATGGTCGATCTGCTCAATGGGTTGATTCGCCGCCCAGGCCTCGGTGTCGGTCGTGGCCCGATCGCTGAACCCGATGGGCAAGCCAGGCAGCATCCCGTGGTGACGCAAATACAAGCGCTTGATGGCCGGTATCGAATTGTCGTTCGGGCGCAGGGACAGTTCGACGGGCCGTGTGGGAAAACTCTTCGGGTCTTCGGCAAACACCAGGACGTGGCCCTGGGGGGTGTGTTCGAAGTGGTAATGAATGCCTTCTTCCTCGCACAGCCGTTGCAGGAGGGTCAGGTCGCTTTCGTCGTACTGGATGCAGAACGGGCGGCATGGATACTGCCCGTGGGGCAGCTCGAAACGATAGCTGTCGGCGGGCAGGCCGTTGTCTTCCAGCAGGCGTTGCAGCACCTGCACCACCCTGAGCCGATGGAAAACCCGGCGCCGTGGGCCTTGTTCCAATTGCTGCAGGTAGGGAACCAAGGTCAAGCGATAACCGATGCGCCGCGGTGCCGGGGCGCTCAGGCAAACGCTGTGGATAATCCCATGGATACCCGAGTCGCGGTCCAGGCGCAGGAAGGCCGGGTGCCCCAATAGCAGGTCGGGGTCTATCGGTGGGGCCAGGCCGATCAATTCGAGGTCGAAACGGTACGGCTGGTTGAGGGCTTCGCGGCCATTGAAGCGCAAGACTTGCAGCTGCAAGTCGCTTGGCGTGAGCGTCAGGCTGAAGGGACTTTCCGTGTCGTTGCGCATCGCGCCTCCTACTGGCGGGGAGAGAGGCACAGAGGGTACGAAACCACGGGAGGAAATGGTGCTTGTGAGCCGCTATTTCAGAAACGCCCTACAACACACTGTGAAAATGTCGATCCGGCAGGGTGAATTTTTTGGTCGATCAGCCGGTTTAGGCCGTATAAACTTGCGCCACAGCGCCGGCCGGCAGATGTCTCGGCGCGTCAGACAAGAGAGTGAGTAATGGGCGCACAGTGGAAGGTTAAACACAAAGAAGCGGCTGCCAACGCCAAGGGCAAGATCTTCGGCAAGCTGGTGAAGGAAATCACCATTGCCGCACGCAACGGCGCTGATACCGCGACCAACGCGCACTTGCGTCTGGTGGTCGAGCAGGCGAAAAAGGCCTCGATGCCCCGCGAGACCCTGGAACGCGCGATCAAGAAAGGTTCTGGCCAGCTCGGTGAAACCGTGCAATACCACCGCGTCACCTACGAAGGGTTCGCGCCGCACCAGGTGCCGCTGATCGTTGAATGCGTGACCGATAACATCAACCGTACCGTGGCCGAAATTCGCGTCGCCTTCCGCAAGGGCCAACTGGGCGCCTCGGGTTCGGTGGCGTGGGACTTCAACCATGTCGGCATGATCGAAGCCGCGCCGGACAGCCCGGATGCCGATCCGGAAATGGCCGCCATCGAGGCCGGTGCCCAGGATTTCGAGCCGGGTGACGAAGGCGCGACGTTGTTTATCACGGACCCTGCCGACCTCGATGCGGTACAGAAGGCCTTGCCGGAGCAGGGCTTCACCGTGTTGTCGGCCAAGCTGGGCTACCAGCCGAAGAACCCGGTCAGCGGCTTGAGCGATGAGCAGATGGCCGAAGTCGAAGCCTTCCTCGAAGGCCTCGACAATCACGATGACGTGCAGGACATGTTTGTCGGGTTGGCGGGGTAAGCAGTACACCCTGTGGCAAGGGGGGTATTCCTGGGGGCCGCTCATTCTGTGGGAGCAAGGCTTGCCCGCGATGAAAACAACGCGGTCTCTGAGAAAACGAGGTGTCCGCATCGCGGGCAAGCCTTGCTCCCACAGATAAATCCCCTCGCCACAATAGGTGGTGTGTTTGTTTGGGGGGCTGGTTTAGTCGATGTGTTTGAACTCGCTTAGCAAACCTTCAATCTCATCGAACCCCGGCCGTGCCAGCACCTCCGGCTGACAGCAGCGCGCCTGCAAATCCTGCAGCCATGCAAGATCCTGTGCCGCGAGCGCCGGTTCGATCCGCGCCAGCAATTCCCCCAGCAGAATCCCGAAGGCCCGCACCTCGATGCGTTGCAGTGCGCGGGTTTGCAGGTTATCCGTGATGGCGTGGAACGACGCCGCGCCAAAATCGCCCAGCAGGCAATCGCCCTGGTCATTGCACAGGATGTTGTGCCCGTAGAGATCGCCGTGGGAGATGCCTTGGCGGTGCAGGTGCGCCGCCGCCGAGGCGATGCCGTGAGCGATGCGCAATGCCGCCGGGGCGCTCAGGCACAGATCATCGGCATACACGTCGCGGGTGCATGACGCCAGGCTCGGCAGCCCGGCGAGGTTGCGGTAGCTGGGCTCGATCAGTGCCATCACCAGCCCGGCCTGTTGCTCGGGGTGCCCGGTGACTTGGCCCAACACGTCGATCAGGTTCGGGTGTCGACCGGCCGTGATGCAGGCATGCATTTCATGCAGGGGCGAGCCGTCGCTGGTCATCTGGCCTTTGTACAGCTTCACGGCGACGTTTCGCGCCACCTGGCCGGGGGCTTGCCAGAGCGCCTGGAAAATCACCCCGGATGCGCCTTCACCCAGTGGTTGTTGCAGCGCCAGTTGCGACCAGTCGATAGGCACAGTGGTATTCAGGGCCGCCGCTTCCGCTTGGGCTTCCAGCGGGTTGCCGGCGTAGGCCAGCCAACTGAGGCTCGGTAGCCTCAACAACCATTGCGGCAGTTCGGTCAGTCGATTGGCGGCGATGCGCAGCAGCTCCAGGCGATGACACCGGCCCAGGCTCGCCGGCAACTGCTGCAGACGGTTACCGGCCAGCATCAGTTTTTGCAGGTGCGGGCGTTGGCCCAGCTCGTCGGGCAACTCGTCGACGTCGTTATCGGTCAAGATCAACCAGCGCAGCCTTGGCGGCAGCGCGACGCCCGTGACACGGGTGATGCGGTTGGCCTTGAAACCAACCATGGTCAACGCGCTGCAACGGCCCAGGCATTCGGGCAGTTCGGTGAAGCGGTTATCCGAGCAGAACAACACACGCAGGTGGGGCAGCCGATGCAGGTCGTCGGGCAGCGTGTCCAGCTGATTGCCGCTGAGGTTGAGGATCTCGAGGGAATCGGCCAGCTCGAAGATTTCCCGGGGAAACTCCGTCAAGCCGCAGGCCAGGTCCAGCCGGGTAATCCCCGAGAGCTGGCCGGCGCGTAGTTGAGCGAGGGTGTGCATGGGAGGGTTCGCTGTTGATCAAGGGGCGGGCACAAATACTGAAACCAGCACAGAACCTGTGGCGAGGGAGCTTGCTCCCGCTGGGCTGCATCGCAGCCCCAAAAGCGGCCATGCAATCAGGCTGACACACCTTGGTGTCAGGCTTGGGGTCTGCTTCGCAGCCCAGCGGGAGCAAGCTCCCTCGCCACAGGTTATCTGTTCAATTCGGTGTGAATTGGCCGCATGATAACTGCAAAGCGGGTCCTAGCGCTCGACACTGCGGTTCCAGCGGGCGTTCCAGGCCGGGCGTTGTTCGTTGACCTGGTCCCAATCCACGGCAATCGCTGTCTCCAGGTATTGCTTCATCGCCTCTACCTGGCCACGGGTCTTGTCGGTGGTCGGGGTGTTGGGGTTGGACGGAATCTGGTCGCCTTCTTCCAGGGCGATGGCCTGGGCTTGCGGGGTCAGCAGGAACTCTGCAAGTTTTTGCGCCAGTTCCGGCTGGGTGTTCTGCGCGATGGCGCATTCGGCGACGTTGAGGACCACGGCGCCTTCCTTCGGCTGGGCATATTCCACCGGCATGCCCTTGAGTTTCAACGCGGTCACCTGGGTCGGTGTCAGGGGGAATAGCGCGGCTTCGTCGGTTTGCAGCATTTCGGATATCTTCGCCGAGCTCGGGATGTACTCCAGCACATTGCGGCCCACCGTGTTCGGCCACGCCTTGAAGCCCGGCTCGACGTCGGTTTCGCTACCGCCCTGGATCCGGTTGAACATCAAGAAGCCGTGCAGGCCGAAGGTAGACGAGGCCATCGACTGGAACACCACTTTGTCCTTGAAGCGCGGATCGGCCAGGTCCATCCAGGAGGTGGGCGTATTCCAGCCTTTTTCCTTGAACAGCCGGGTGTTGTAGGCGAGCCCCGTCACGCCGAGGCTGACCGCCACGGCCTGATCCTTGATGCGTCCCTTGGCCGGGATCTGCGCCAGGGTCGGGCTGTCCTCGAGTTTGTCGCACAACCCCATCGCGATGGCGCGGTACATGATGCCGTCATCGAGGAACATCACGTGCATCTGCGGGTTGCCCTTGCTGGCCTGGACTTTCGCCAGGATGTCGGCGGAGGTGCCGGGCACGATGACGACTTTGACGTTGTTGGCTTTCTCGAAAGCCGGCAAGACCTTGTCGGCGTAGAGCCGCTCCATGGTGCCGCCGTTCATGCCCAGGTAAAGCGTCGGCTCGGCCAACGCCTGGGTGACCGGGAGCAGGGCGCCCAGGCAAGCGGAACCCAGCGAGCAGAAACCGAACAATGCACTGCGTTTGACGTTATTCATTGGCGCGACCTTCCTCTATCAAGCAACGGAGATGGAGTGAAACCGGGTGATGGAAAACGCATCCAGCGGCGTGGACGAAGCCCCGCTGCAGATGATCTCGGTGAGCGCCTGGCCCACCGCCGGGCCGATCTGGAAGCCCGCGCCGGCAAAGCCGAACGCGTGCAATAGACCGGGCTGGGTGCTGCTGTGGCCGATCACCGGCTGGCGATCGGGCAGGTAGCCTTCGGTGCCGCTCCAGGTACGAATCGCCTGGGCGCCTTGCAAAAACGGGTAGAGCTCGACGGCCTGGCACAGGATATCCAGCACGGCGTTCTGGCCGGGCCGGGCGCGAGCGGCATCCAGCGCAAAACCTTGGCCGCCTCCCAGCACGCAATTGCCGCGCGAGACCTGGCGGGCGTAGATGCCACCGCCCTCGACGCCCGTGCTGGCATCCATGACCAAGGGCAAGGGTTCGGTGACCAGCATCGCCGGGTGCCCGGTGTGCATCGGCACCGCTTCGCCAAATTGCGCGGCGAACTGGCTGGCCCAGGCACCGGCGCAGTTCAGCAGCCAGGGCGCGTGGAACGTCAGGCCCGTTGCGGTGCGTACGACAAAGCGCTGGCCCTCGTGCTCAACATGGCTGACGGCGCATTGTTCGTGGACTTGCGCACCCTGCCGGCGCGCGGCTTGGGCGAAGGCTGGCGATACCAGGCGCGGATTGGCATGGCCGTCTTCCGGGCACAGCGACGCCCCGACCGCGACGGTGCCGACCCACGGAAAGCGCGCGCGCAGGGCCGTGCGATCAAGCAGTTGCAAATCCAGGCCAAAGCCTTGGCTGGCGGCGGCATAGTCGTGCAGCGCTTGCAGGTCTGCGGCACTGCGGGCCAGCTTGAGATGGCCGCTGCGCTGGTACTCGCCGTCGATGCCGATCAACTGGGGCAACTGGCGCCAGATCTCATGGGCCCGTTGCGACAAGGGCAGTTGCGACAGCGGCCGACCCTGGCGACGTACACCGCCGTAGTTCACGCCGCTGGAGTGCGAGCCACAGAAGTCGCGTTCCAAGAGCGCCACCCGGCGTCCGGCCTGGCTCAGGAACAGCGCCGCCGAGGCGCCGACGATACCGCCGCCAATGATCACCGCATCCACTTCGATCATGGCTCGACCTCCAGGCCGAACGGTACGGGCTTGATCGGCGCCTGGGCCCGCAAGCGGCCGATGCTGGAGACGGTGCGGCCACTTTCGCGGGCAATGATTTCCGCAGCCGCGCTGCCGCACATCCGCCCCTGGCAACGGCCCATGCCGACCCGGCAGTGGGCCTTGACCCGATTGATTTCCCAATGGCCTTCGTTCACCACGCGGCGGATGTCGCCAACGCTGACTTCTTCGCAGCGGCAGATCATCAGTTGATCGGCGGCGTCGGCAGCCCAGTGTTCAGGAAAGGCAAATGCGCGCTCCAGGCCTTCGCGGAACCGGCCGATGCGTTCAAGGGCTTGTTCCAGTTGCGTGCAACGCTGTGGGTCGGTGGCGTAGCCGAGGTCTTCAAGCAAGGCCAGGGCCGCCCGTTCACCGGCCAGCTCTGCCGCGTCGGCGCCCATGATGCCGGCACCGTCACCGGCCAGGTAGATTCCCGGCACGCTGCTGCGTCCGGCGCGGTCCCGTTGGGGCAGCCACGCGCGATTGAGCGTGTTCCAGGTGAAATCGCAGCCCAACAGGTCGGCCAGTTGGGTTTCGCTGCGCAAGCCGTGGGCGAAGGCCACCGCGTCACAATCGAGTGTGTGTTCGCCGCTTGCGTTGCGCCATGCCAGCGACTGCACCCGCCGTTCTCCTTCGACACGCGCCAGGCTCGCACCTTGATGCACGGGGATGCCGCGGGTGGTCAGCCAGGCGCGGTAATACAGGCCTTTGGCGAGGGTGGTCGGTTGTACCAGCAGGTCGGGCAGGGCGCGGACCTGGGCGCTAAACGGTGAGCTGTCGAGGACCGCGACCACATTCGCGCCGGCTCGGGCATATTGATAGGCCACCAGGTACAGCAACGGGCCACTGCCGGCGAACACCACCCGTTCGCCGATGGCGCACCCCTGGAACTTCAGGGCGATCTGCGCCGCGCCCAGACTGTACACCCCGGGCAGGGTCCACCCCGGCACTGGCAGGACCCGGTCGGTGGCGCCGGTTGCGACGATCACGCCGGCGTACTCGAGGCGATCGGCGCGGCCTGCATGCAAGGTATCGAGCAGGCCGGCCTCGGCATTCCACACCAGGGTATCGGGACGGTAATCGAGCTGTCCGCGCAATTGGTCGAGGGCCTGGTGGATGGCGTTGGCCTTGTGTGCTTCGAAGCCATAAAGCTTGTCCGGCGGGCGCTTGAAATTGGCCGGTTGGCGCCGATAGATCTGCCCGCCACCGCGGGCGGCTTCGTCCAGCAGCACGGGGTACAGGCCGTGGGCGACCAGGGTCTGCGCGGCACGGATACCCGCCGGGCCGGCGCCGATGATGGTTATCGGTTTCATCGCCACCTCACGGGCAGGGCCGGGGGATTTGCGCTGTTGTCGAAGCCGTCATCGCGAGCAGGCTCGCTCCCACATGGGATTGGTTGTGGACTTGGGTTTTGTGCACGCCGCAGTTCCCCTGTGGGAGCGAGCCTGCTCGCGAAGACGGCGGCACATCCAACGACGGTTTCAGCAGGCAGACCGCTTTCGCGAGCAAGCCCGCTCCCACATGGGGTCGGTTGTGGAGGCTGGTTTTGTGAGCGCCGCAGTTCCCCTGTGGGAGCGAGCCTGCTCGCGAAGACGGCGGCACATCCAACGACGGTTTCAGCAGGCAGACCGCTTTCGCGAGCAAGCCCGCTCCCACATGGGATTGGTTGTGGACTTGGGTTTTGTGAGCGCCGCAGTTCCCCTGTGGGAGCGAGCCTGCTCGCGAAGACGGCGGCACATCCAACGACGGTTTCAGCAGACAGACCGCTTTCGCGAGCAAGCCCGCTCCCACATGGGATTGGTTGTGGACTTGGGTTTTGTGAGCGCCGCAGGTCTCCTGTGGGAGCGAGCTTGCTCGCGAAGACGGCGGCACATCCAACGACGGTTTCAGCAGGCAGACCGCTTTCGCGAGCAGGCTCGCTCCCACATGGGATTGGTTGTGGACTTGGGTTTTGTAAGCGCCGCAGGTCTCCTGTGGGAGCGAGCTTGCTCGCGATGAGGCCGTGCCCGCCGACACTGTTCATACCTGGCGCCCCGGTTCGCGGCTGATGTGCTGTCCGGCTTCGAGCAAGGTCGAGCAGGCGCGGACGCGGCGGCCGTCGCCCAGGCGCACCCAGCAATCCTGGCAGGCACCCATTAGGCAGAAGCCGGCCCGGGGTTCGGCGCTGAAGTCACTGCCGCGCAAGTGTTCGCTGCAGGTCAGCACGGCGGTCAGCAGCGTGTCGCCCAGCAGGCCGGTGGCAGGCTGGCCGTCGAGGATAAAGTCCAGGGCCGGGCGGTCGCCTTCGGCCAGTCGTTTCAGCAGTGCCATGACACCCTCATTGTTTGCCTACCAGGACCCGATCCAGGCCATAGACCCGATCGAGCAAAATCATGGTCAGCGCGGTGAGCCCGATGACCAGCGCCGACACTGCCGCCATCATCGGATCGATGGATTCGGTGGCGTACACGTACATGCGCACCGGCAAGGTTTGCGTGGCCGGCGAGGTGACGAAGATCGACAGCGTGACCTCATCGAAACTGTTGATGAACGCCAGCAGCCAGCCTCCGGCCACCCCCGGCAGGATCATCGGCAAGGTGATTTGCCGGAACAGCGTGAAGCGTCCGGCGCCTAGCGATTGCGCGGCCTGTTCGGCGCTGCGGTCCAGGCCGATGGCCGAGGCCAGCACCAGGCGCAGCACATACGGCGTGATCACCAGCACATGGGCGAAGATCAGCCAGGCGAAGCTGCCGTTCACGCCCATCAATGCAAACAGGCGCAGCAACGCCACCCCGAGCACCAGGTGCGGAATGATGATCGGTGACAGGAACAGGCCGTTGAAGAAGTCCCGGCCCGGAAACTCGAGCCGGGTGATCGCCAGGGCCGCCGGCACCGCGATCAAGGTCGCCAGCGAGGCCGCGCAGAACGCCAGGACCAGGCTGTTGTAGAACGCGTCGACAAAATCCGCCCGCTCGAACACCGCGCGGAACCAGCGCAGGGAAAACTCGGTGGTCGGCAGGCTCAGGGTGTTTTCCGGAGTGAAGGCGACGAGGCAGACCACCACCAGCGGCGCGAGCATGAAGATCACCACCAAGGCGTGGAACAACAGCGCGAAAGGACCGTTTCTAGACATGACCCATTACCCCAATGACTTCTTGTAGCGGCCTTCGATCATCCGGTTCCACGACAGCATGATCAGCAGGTTGAGCAGCAGCAGCGCGACGGCAATGGCCGCGCCCATCGGCCAGTTCAGCTCCGACAGGTACTGGTCGTAGATCAACGTGGCGACCATCTTCAAGCGCCGTCCGCCGAGCAGGCCGGGAATCGCGAAGGAACTGGCGGCGAGACCGAACACAATCAGCGTGCCGGACAGCACGCCGGGCATGATCTGCGGCAGTACCACCTTGCGGATCACCGTGAACTGGCTCGCCCCGAGGGATAGCGCGGCCTGCTCGGCGGCCGGGTCGAGTTTCTGCAGCGAGGTCCAGACCGGAATGATCATGAACGGCAACATTACGTGGACCAGGGCGATGACCACGGCGAACGGCGTATAGAGCAGCTTCACCGGCGCGCCGCCGAAGGCTTGCAGGGCCTGGTTGACCAGGCCGTCGGCACCGAGCAAGAGGCTCCAGCCGAACGCCCGCACCACTACCGAAATCAGCAGCGGCGTGAGGATCAGGATCAGGAAAATCGAGCGCCACGGTGCGCCCATGCGGCTGAGAATGTACGCCTCGGGCACGCCGATCAGCACGCACAGGAGGGTGGTCAGGGCGCTGATCCAGAACGTGCGCAAAAAGATCTCGTAGAAGTACGGATCGGCCAACAGGCTGGTGTAGTGCACGAAGGTGTAGGCGTCGCCGTTGATGCCCGAGCTATAGTCGAATACGTTGAATGACAAGACCAAGGTCAAGCCCAGCGGAATGACCAACAAGCCCAGGTACAGGGCCAGGGCCGGCGCGGACATCAGGTAGCCTTGCCGGCCGCGGCGCATCGCATCGATCAGCTTCATGCCGGTACCTCGTCCGCGCTCAGTACCCGCAGCAGCGCCGGATCCCAATCCAGGCCCACCGCCGTGCCTTCGACCAGGGGCGCCGAGCCATCGTTGCGGCGCACCACGCAGAGTTCACCCAGGCGGGTGGAGACGCCGTACAGCCATTGGCTGCCGAGAAAGAAGCGGCTGGTGAGGGTGCCTTGCAGTCGTCCTGAACCAACCTCGCACAGGTCGATTTTTTCCGGACGTAAACTCAGCGTCAGCTCACCCTCGGCCGGGCTGCAGGCTTGAACGATACCCGCGCTGTCGCGCCTGCCGGCCAGCAGGTTGGCTTTGCCGACGAAACCTGAAATGAACTCGGTGCGCGGGTGCTCGTAAAGGGTGTACGGCGCGTCGATCTGGGTGATGCGCCCGGCCTGCATCACCACGACCCGGTCGCTGATCGACAGGGCTTCGGATTGGTCATGGGTCACCATCAGCGTGGTGATGCCGACTTCGCGCTGGATGCGGCGTATTTCGAACTGCATCTCTTCGCGCAAGTTGGCGTCGAGGTTGGACAACGGCTCGTCGAGCAACAGCACCGGCGGTTCGATCACCAGCGCCCGGGCCAGTGCCACGCGTTGGCGCTGGCCACCCGAGAGTTCGCGTGGGTAGCGGTCGGCGTGACGGTCCAGGCGGACCAGTTTCAACACCCGATCCACCCGTTGTTGCAACTCGGCGTTGGCCACTTTGCGCATGCGCAGGCCGAAGGCGACGTTGTCCTTGACGGTCATGTGGGGGAACAGCGCGTAGCTCTGGAACACCACGCCCAGGCCGCGGCTGGCGGGCTTGGCGTGGGTGATGTCGCGGCCGTCCAGCAGGATGCGCCCGCTGCTGACTTCGACGAAGCCGGCGATCATCTGCAAGGTCGTGGTCTTGCCGCAGCCGGAAGGCCCCAATAGCGAGACGAACTCGCCTTTTTCCACCGACAGATGGGTGGCGACCACGGCGTCGATGTCGCCGTAACGTTTGCCAAGCCCTTCAAGTTGCAAAAAAGCCATCGCTGCGCTCCACCTGGGATTGTTATGCGTCGCCGCAAGGCGCGCTTTTTTGTATGGGCAGATACGAAAGGGTGCTGCTGGGGTGCGTTGGCGCTCGACCTCAAGTCGGCTGCCGCTGTTGTTCGAATCGCCCCTGTATGGACGAAGAGTAGGACGAAGAATAGGATGGGCTCAATGGACTATTTCACTGAAGCGAAGACTATTTTCAATTTCATTCAGTGGATAAATTGAGTAATGAGAAAATAGATGAATAATTCCACTGATCGGAATAATGAGAAAGGCGAAGTCGGTGTCGGCGCAGTCTCCAGGCTGTTTGCCGTGTTGCGCAGCTTGGGCGACACGGTGGAGGGCGGTGAACGGGTGACGCAACTGGCCCAGCGCATCGGCCTGTCCCAGCCCACCACACATCGCCTGCTGCGCAGCCTGATGGACGAGGGCATGGTCGAGCAGGACGCGCGCAGCAAACGCTATCGCCTGAGCTTGGATTTTTTCGCCCTGGCGGCCCGGGCCGGGAACACCGGCAACCTGCGCGAGCTGGTGCGCCCGGCCATGCTGCGGTTGTCGGCGTCCTTGGGGGACTCGCTGTTTTTGCTCGCCCGCAGTGGTTTCGATGCCATCTGCCTGGACCGCAGCGAGGGGCCGTTTCCGATTCGCACATTCACCGGCGACATCGGTGGCCGCGTGGCGTTGGGCGTGGGGCAGGGCAGCCTGGCGATCCTGGCGTTCCTTCCGGAAGAAGAGCGCGACACGGTGATTCAATACAACCTGCCGCGGCTCAAGGATTTCCATTTGTACGACGAAGTTTTCCTGCGCACGGAAGTGGAGAACGTGCGCGCGCTGGGCTACGCCGGACGCAACACCGGCGTATTGCAGGGCATGGCCGGGGTGGCCGTGCCGATTCTCGACCGTGATGGCCGGGCCGTGGCGGCCTTGAGCGTGGCCACCGTGAGCGACCGGTTGGGCCCCGATCGCCTGCCGACGGTGGTGGATATGCTCAAGCGCGAAGCGGCGCTGATCGGGCCGCGGATCAACCCGTTCGACCCGTTGCTGCGAAGGCCTTCGCAGGTGTTTGGGCAGGGGTGAATACACACTCAAGAGCAGTTGACGTTCCCTGTGGGAGCGAGCCTGCTCGCGATAGCGGTGTGACAGTCGACATCATCTTTAATTGAACTACCGCCATCGCGAGCAGGCTCGCTCCCACATTGGATGTGTGATTTGTGCACGCCGCTGTTTACTTGTGGGAGCGGGCTTGCTCGCGAAGGCGGTGTATCTGCCGAGGTGATGTCGCCTGACACACCGTCTTCGCGAGCAGGCTCGTTCCCACAGAGATTTCCCATTGGCCAGGGGGCTTAGAAATTCAAGGTCTGCTTGAGCCGCTGCGTCGTCGGCGTATCACTCGGTATGACCATCGCATAGTTGTAGCCCGGCCCGGACCAGTACTCGGCCTGCAGCTCGCCATCGCGGCGACTGCCCCGGGGCAGCAGGAAATTCTTCGGGCCGGGAGGGCGCACGTAGAAGCTGATCTTCTGACCGCTCGGGTCCTGATAGACCACCATCGCCGCCGCGCCTTGCTCGGTGCTGAGCAAGCGCCCGCTGACCGGCTTGAACCCGGCGCTGGACAGGTCGGGCAGCCGGTCGGCCTGAGTGAAGTAACGGTCGAGCCAGTCTTGCATGTGCTGTTCGTCGCCGCTCTGGTAGTCGGCTGGGAGGATGCCCTGCTGAGCAATCAACCGGTATGCCTGCAGGGCATCGCCCATGGGGGCGGCGGCGCTGAGCAGGGTCATCTGCCGCGCCTGCCAGCCACCGAAGCCACCCACGCTGACGGCCAGCAGCAACACCGCGGCGTTGGCCAAGTGGCGGCGGGAGCGATGTTTCAGGCGCTGGCGAATCATGGCCGGGTCGAGGTCCGGGTTGGATGGCTGTTGCAAGGCGCCGCTCAGGGCCGTGCGCAAATGCTGCGCGTCCTGTTGCCAGGCGCGGACCCGGGCCGCGACTTCAGGCTGGTTGGCCAGGTAGGTCTCGACCAGGCGCTGGTCGGCTTCGCTCAGTTGACGATCGACGTAGGCGTGCAGGTCGCTGTCGCTGGGGGGCATGCTGATCATTTGAGTATCCGCAGGGTGGGGCGGGTGATTTCGCCATCGCTGAGTTGGCGCAGGGCCTGGCGGGCGCGGGACAGGCGCGACATCACCGTGCCGGTCGGTACGCCGAGGATGTCGGCGACTTGCTGGTAACTCAAGCCTTCCACCGACACCCAGAGCAACAGCGCGCGCTGTTCCGTCGTGAGCTGATCGAAGGCTTGCAAGGACGATTGCGCGATCACGCTGCGCTCGGCCGAAGGGTGGGCGTCGTCGCGGCCGGTGAAAAACTCCAGCATGCGCGCATACCGTCGGGAGCGGCGATGGCCGTCGAGAAACTGCCGATACAGGATCGAAAACAGCCAGGCCCGCAGATCGCCGTCCGGGCGCTTGTCGTTCCATTTGGACAACGCCCGTTCCAGGCACATCTGCACCAGGTCGTCGGCGTTGCTCGGGTTGCGCGTCAGCGACACGGCAAAACGCCGTAGCCTGGGGATGAGTTCGCGCAACTGTTCGTCGAGTGTGTTCATGAAAGTGTGGTTTCTGTGGGCAGTCACTGCACCGGGACTGGAAAGACGCCCCGCGAACGAGATTATTCCAGTGCAGGAAAAATAAATACGAGGCGTGGGAATAAACCTGGCGGGCCTTCGTCTGACGGGTCCTTTCCAACGAATGGCCTCGCGCCCCTGGAGCTTTCTCATGGTTGATCCTTCACCCTCGTCGAGCCGGCGGCCCTTGAGTGCCGCCGCCCTGACCCTGCGCCTGAGCGGCATCGCGGTGATTGTTGCCGCGCTGGCCGGGGCATTTGCCTACGTCAATGGCAGCCTCGACCCGCAGCGCTTGACGCCGGACGCGCTGGTCAATGTCCTGGAAAAAAACAATGGCATGCATCCGGGCTTTCGACGCAACCACTCCAAAGGTGTCTGTGTCGCGGGCTATTTCCAAAGCACGGGCGAGGCCAGCGCCTATTCCAGCGCCCAGGTGTTCACGCAGCCGCAAACACCAGTGGTGGGGCGTTTCGCCTTGCCCAGTGGCAACCCCTATGCGCCGGACGGCAGTGTGCCGATTCGCAGCCTGGCGCTGCGTTTTACCCAGGCCAACGGCCAACAATGGCGCACCGGCATGAACAGCATGCCGGTGTTTCCGGTGGGCACGGTCGAAGCGTTCTACCAATTCCAGCAAGCCCAGTCGCCGGACCCTGCCACTGGAAAACCGAACCCTGCGGCCGTGCCGGCGTTTTTTGCCGCGCACCCCGAAGCGGTGCCGTTCCTGCAATGGATCAAGACCGCCAAGCCGTCGGCCAGCTATGCCACCGAAACCTACAACGGCATTAACGCGTTCTATCTGGTCAACCCCGCTGGGCAGCGCCAGGCCGTTCGCTGGGGCGTGGTGCCGCTGAGCCAGGACGCCGCCGATGCGACGCCGCCCCAGGGCGCCGACTTTCTCGAACAAGACTTGGCGAAGCGTCTTGCCGCCGGGCCGTTGCGTTGGCAGTTGAACATCACCCTGGCCAACCCGGGGGATCCGGTGAACGACGCCAGCAAGGCCTGGCCCGCTGACCGCAAGGTGCTCAATGCCGGCACGCTGGTGCTGGAGCGCACCCAGGCCCAGGACAACGGCGAATGCCGCGACATCAACTATGACCCGCTGATCCTGCCCCAAGGGATCGAAGGTTCTGACGATCCGCTGCTGGTCGCGCGCTCCGCCGCCTATGCCAGTTCCTATCTGCGCCGTACCAGCGAAGTGAGCCAATTGCCCGCCACCCAGGAGTCCCGCCCATGAGCGCCCCTCGTCACTTTGTTCCGCTGGCTCGACTGCTCCACTGGCTGATGGCACTGATGATCATCGCCATGCTGTTTATCGGCGCGGGCATGGTCGCCTCGGTGTCCGAACGCCATGAATGGCTGCTGCAATTGCACAAGCCATTGGGCATCGCGATTTTGCTGCTGGTGATCGTCCGTCTGCTGGTGCGCTTTACCACTCGTCAACCGCCGCTGCCGGCCGATCTGCCGGGCTGGCAAGTGCTGGCGGCAAACGCCTCCCATGTGTTGTTGTACGCCTTGATGCTGATCCTGCCGCTGCTGGGCTGGGGCATGATTTCGGCGGCGGGGGACCCGGTGACGCTCAGCGACTCGTTGCAACTGCCTTCGATCCTGCCTGCCCACGCCCAGACGTTCGCGCTGCTGCGCAAGGCCCATGGGTACCTGGCTTATTTGCTATTCGTGACTGTGCTGGTGCATTTGGCGGCGGCGCTGTTTCACGCGTGGGTGCGCCGGGATGAGGTGTTGGACAGTATGTTGCGCGGCAAGGGCTGATGAACCCTGTGGCGAGGGAGCTTGCTCCCGCTGGGTGGCGCAGCCGCCCCAAATGGGCTGACGCAATCTTTCAGGCAGATTGCGTCAGCCGGTTTACGACGGCTGCGCCGCCGAGCGGGAGCAAGCTCCCTCGCCACAGGTGTTCACCTTAGACTAGGGAGATGATCAGGTCGTTGGCTCAGCGTAACTCGTCAACCATGGCCTCGATGGTGCTCAACACATCCTTGCCCAGTTGCATCGAGCGTTTGCCGGACCAGCCGGTGATCGGGTTCGGGTGATCGTCGTGGTCCTTGAATGGCATCTCCAGGGTCAGGGACAGGCAGTCATATTTCTGCCCGACTGCGTTACAGGCCAGGGTCATGTTGGCCTGGCCCGGTTCGTCGCGGGTGTAGCCGTGAGCGGTCTGGAAGTCTTTGGTCTGGTGCTTGAGTTGGCTGCGAAAGCGCTCTTCGAGCTCGGCGATGCGTGGCGTGTAGCCCGGGTTGCCTTCGCAACCGGCGGTGAAGACGTGGGGGATTTCCTCATCGCCGTGCGCATCGAGAAACAGATCGACGCCATACTTTTCCATTTGCTGCTGGACGAAAAAGACCTCAGGGCTGATTTCCGGACTGGCGTTCTGCCAGGCACGGTTGAGGTCCTGGCCCATGGCGTTGGTCCGCAGGTGACCATGGAAGGCGCCGTCCGGATTCATGTTCGGCACAAGGTACAGATCGGCCTTGGCGAGCAACCGGTTCAGTTGCGCATCGTCATGCTGTTGGAGGCGTTCGATCACGCCTTCCATGAACCATTCGGCCATGTGCTCGCCGGGGTGCTGCTGGGCGATGATCCAGACTTTGCGCCGGCCTTCGGCGCCGCTGCCCTTGCGCAGCAGTTGAATGTCCCGGCCTTCGACGCTTTTACCGACCGCCAATAGCTCGGTGCCGGCCTTGTGCTGTGCTTGCTCGATCAGCCAGTCATGACGGCCACGGCTGTAGGGTTCGAAGTAGGCGAACCAGGCGTGGGGCTGCTCGGCCTCCAGGTGAAAGCGCAGGGCGTCGCCTTCAAACTGGGTCGGAATGCGGAACCAATTGACGTGATCGTAGGAAGCAACGGTCTGGTAGCCCGTCCAGGCCTTGTTATAGGACGATTGACTGGCGTTGAGCAGGCGGAAGGAATATTCCTGGCCGACGTGCAAGCCGCTGGCCTTGAAATGGAACCACTGGAAATGGGCGCTGCGGGTGTCGGGCCTGATCTTGAGCAACGACTGCAACGGGTTGCTGATGTCGACGACCTCGATGTTGCCGCTGTCGAAATTGGCACTGATATCAAAGGAAGATTTAGCCACGGTCACGGTTCCTGGAAAGGATTTTCATGACCGTTACTTTACACGCAAGAAAGACGAAACCGGGACGATTTGCATCAGGTAAAGAAGGGGGGCGTCCTCCCTGGACGCGGAGCCAGCTTAGAGAGTCTGCAATTGATTCTCAAGTGCTGGTTGTCGTTAGTTTTCGCCTGTGTGGCGAGGCGACTCTTGTAAACAGATATTCATTTGTTATGATCGCCGCCATCGAATTGGCAGCACCCTGAAAGACTTCATTAGCCTGAAGACATAAGCCGAAAAATCGGCAAAAAAAGACCCGGCAAAAAGCCGGGTCAAAAACCGTGATTAGCCTGATGAGGAGATATTCCAGAAGTCCGACCTAAGGTCTTCTGGCCTATCGACTGATCTCGCGACCAGCTGATGCAATAATAATCATTATCATTTGGAAGTCAAATGATTTGATCGCATCGATTGGAAATTTTTTCTCTTCGTCCGCATTCGCGACGACATTCCAAAGGGTTACCGCTAGCGAGTAGGGTAGCCATCAAGGGATCGGTCGAGCATCACCTTGACCAGATCGATCATGTGCACCACCGAAAACGCCAGGTCACGACTCGAACCCTCCAACTGGTTGGCCGACTCATGGGCGGTCGCCGCTGCGCAGCGCAACAGGTCGCAGGCGTGGACAAGGGCTTCTTCCGCGTTGACACTGCGGCTGACCTCGAAGAAGCGATGTTCTGCCTGGGCTGGTGAAACACTTGGTTTCAAGTAGTAGTCGAGGGCGCGTTTGGCCGCCGGGCAATCCTGCAGTGAAGGGAATGTGCCATCGAAAGGGCTGCTGGGCTGGTCTGTATTGGGTGTGTCCATGGTGATGAAAATCTCCGTGTGTGGGGGCTGAACTCCTGAACCCAGAATAGTACTTACCGTAATTGTGACGACAATTTAAATACTACAATTTGTGTTTTGAGGGTCGGGGTCACCCACGTATCGTGCCGCACATGGATAAATGGATAGAGTTGGTCAAGGCCAAGATGAAGGAGCTGCACATCACGCAAGTGGTGCTCGCAGAGCGGTTGGGCATGTCCCAGGGCGGCGTCGGCCATTGGCTGACCAAGCGCCGGCAGCCCAGTGTCGACGACATGAACCGGGTCCTGCGGGAGCTGGGGCTGGAGTTTCTGGAAGTGGCGATGGTGATCCGCGAGCCGGACACCTCCACCGAAGAAGGCATGGCCCTGGCGCAGAAGTACAACCCGTACTTCCGTTACCCGGTCAGTGAGTGGCACGAGGTGGGCGAGATTCGTGAAGGTGATCCTGGCGCCTACAGCCAGGCGCGCTACGAACTGACGGACTACCACGCCCTGGGCGATGCATTCTGGCTGGTGGTGGTGGGCGATGCGATGACCGCACCCAACGGGTTGAGCATTCCCGAGGGCATGTCGATCCTGGTGGACCCGGCCATCGAGGCGGTGCCCGGCAAATTGGTGGTCGCTTGCCTGCCCGGCAGCAGTGACGCGACCTTTCGCAAATTGATCGAAGAGAGCGGGCAGCGTTACCTGGTTCCGCTCAATCCGACTTACCCGAAAAACCTGTACACCGAGCAATGCCGCATCATCGGTGTGGTGGTGCAGGCCACCATCAGGTTCTGACTGGATCGGCCCTGGGAGCGGGCCGATGCCTATTCTTCGAACGCCACCAGGGCGCTGCCTTCGCTGACCATTTCACCTTCCTGGCAGTACAGCGCCTTGATCACGCCAGCTTGGGGCGCACGAATGCTGTGCTCCATTTTCATGGCTTCCAGCACCACCAGTTGAGCCCCGGCCTCCACTGTCTGGCCGACATTCACCAAGACCCGCACGATGCTGCCGTTCATGGGCGCCACCAGGCCGCCTTGATGGCTGTGGCTGGCTTCGGCTGCGGCCAGCGGGTCGTACAGGTCGATCCGGTGCAGGTCACCTTCCCATTGCAGGTACAAGCTGTCGCCCTGGCGAATGGCCCGGTGGCTGCGGCGCAGGCCGTGGTGCTCGACCGTCAGTTGCTCACCCTTGAGTTCCGCGCAACAGATGGTGCCGTCCAGCGTCAGTGCGCGATCCTGGCCTTCACAGCTCAGGTGCAAGGTGGTTTCCCTGGGCAGCCCCAGACGCAACCCGGTGGTGCTGGCCCAGGGTGAGTCGGCATCATCGCCGCGTACACGCGGGGTCAGGCTCAAGGCGAACCCTTGGGCGGCGGCGAACCAGAACGCGTCATCCAATTCGCCGGGCTCTGGCAGTAATTGCGTCTGGTAACGTGGGATAAATCCGGTGTCCAGTTCCGCCGTTGCGAAGGCGGGGTGGGCGATGATCCGTCGCAGGAAGCCGATGTTGGTCTTCAGCCCGCCAATGGCAAATTCGTCGAGCATGCTCAACAGCCGCAAGCGCGCCTGCTCGCGGTCTTCACCCCAGGCGATCAGCTTGCCGAGCATCGGGTCGTAGAACGGCGAGATTTCATCGCCTTCTTCAACCCCGCTGTCGACTCGCCGCCCCGGCCCCTCGGCCGATTCGCGATACAACGCCAGCCGCCCGGTGGCGGGCAGGAAATCGTTGGCCGGGTCTTCGGCATACAACCGCACTTCGATGGCGTGGCCGCGCAGCGGTACTTGCGCCTGAGCGAGCGGCAATGGCTCGCCTTGGGCCACGCGAATCTGCCAGGCCACCAGGTCCAGTCCAGTGATCGCTTCGGTGACCGGATGCTCGACCTGCAACCGGGTGTTCATCTCCATGAAGAAAAATTCGCCCCGGGCATCCAGCAGGAACTCCACCGTACCGGCCCCGACATAACCGATCGCCTGGGCCGCGCGCACGGCGGCTTCACCCATGGCCCGGCGCAATTGCGGGGTCAGGCCGGGCGCGGGGGCTTCTTCCACGACTTTCTGGTGGCGGCGCTGGATCGAGCAATCGCGCTCGTTGAGGTACAGGCAGTTGCCATGTTGGTCGGCAAATACTTGGATTTCCACATGGCGTGGCTTGAGCAGGTATTTTTCCACCAGCATCCGTGAGTCGCCAAACGAGGACTGCGCCTCGCGCTGGGCCGAGGCCAGGGCTTCGGCCAGTTGGTTGACGTCCTCGACGACTTTCATGCCCTTGCCGCCACCGCCGGCGGTGGCCTTGAGCAATACCGGGTAGCCGATGCGCTCGGCGGCGTCGCGAAAGGTCTCCAGGTCCTGGGATTCGCCGTGATAGCCGGGCACCAGCGGCACTCCGGCGGTCTCCATCAACGTCTTGGCCGCCGATTTGCTGCCCATGGCGTCGATGGCCGAGGCCGGTGGACCGAGGAAGATCAGCCCGGCGCTTTCAATCGCCCGGGCGAACCCGGCGTTCTCGGACAGAAAGCCATAACCGGGATGGATGGCTTGGGCGCCGCTGGCTTTCGCTGCGGCGATCAATTTGTCGATTTGCAGGTAACTGTCGGCAGCCTTGCTGCCGCCCAGGTCCACGCGAATGTCGGCTTCACGGCTGTGGCGGGCATCACGGTCGGTGGCGCTGTGGACCGCAACGGTGGTCAGGCCCATGGCCTTGGCGGTGCGCATCACGCGGCAGGCGATTTCGCCGCGGTTGGCCACCAGCAACGTAGTGAGGGCAGGGGCGCTCATCGACGCGACTCCTTGTTATTCGATTCGGCTTGCCAGTTCGGCGCACGCTTTTGCAGAAAGGCCCGCAGGCCTTCCTGGCCCTCCGCGCTGACGCGGATGCGGGCGATGGCGTTTTCGGTATAGCGTCGCAGCGCCGGGGTCAGGGCGCCGTTGCCGACTTCACGCAGCAGTTCCTTGCTGGCGCGCATGGCCGCCGGGCTGTTGAGCAACAGGTTGTCGATCCATTGTTCGACCTGCTGGTCCAGGGTCTCGACTGGGTAACTTTCCGACAGCAAACCGATCTCTTTCGCACGCTGCCCGTCGAAACGTTCCGCTGTCAGCGCATAGCGACGCGCCGCCCTCTCGCCGATGGCTTGCACCACGAACGGGCTGATCACTGCCGGGGCCAGGCCAATGCGCACTTCCGACAGGCAAAACTGTGCTTCATTGGCGCCAATGGCCATGTCACAGGCACTGATAAGCCCCAGCGCGCCACCGAACGCCGCACCCTGGACGACAGCCAGCGTAGGAATCTTCAGTTTGGCGAGGTTGTACATCAGCTCCGCCAGTTCCCGGGCGTCATCGAGGTTGGTGTGGTAGTCGAGCTCGGCCGACTGCTGCATCCAGGCCAGGTCGGCGCCGGCGCTGAAATGCTTGCCGCGACCGCGGATCAGCAGGAAACGCAGGTTTGGATCGCTGCCGACGTGATCGAGGGCGAGGATCAGTTCGCGGATCATTTCGGCGTTGAACGCGTTATTCTTCGACTCGCGACTGAGCCACAGGGTGGCGACGCCCCGCGGGTCGGTGTGCAGTTCGAGGGTGTTGAAGTTTTCCATGGTCATTCCCCGTTTACATCCGGAACACGCCGAAGCGGCTCGGTTCGATAGGCGCGTTCAGTGACGCGGACAAGGCCAGGCCCAGTACATCGCGGGTCTGGGCCGGGTCGATGACGCCGTCGTCCCACAGCCGTGCGCTGGAGTAATAGGGGTGACCCTGTTCTTCGTACTGATCGAGGATCGGTTGTTTGATCTCGGCTTCCTGCTCGGCGCTGAAGGGCTGGCCACTGCGTTCGGCTTGTTCACGCTTGACTTGCACCAGCACGCCGGCCGCCTGCTCGGCCCCCATCACGCCAATTCGCGCGTTTGGCCACATCCACAGGAACCGTGGATCATAGGCGCGGCCGCACATGCCGTAGTTGCCCGCGCCGAAACTGCCGCCGATGATCACGGTGAATTTCGGCACCTTGGCGCAGGCCACTGCGGTCACCAGTTTTGCGCCGTGCTTGGCGATGCCACCGGCTTCGTATTTCTGCCCGACCATGAAACCGGTGATGTTCTGCAAGAACAGCAACGGGATCCCGCGCTGACAGGCCAGTTCGATGAAGTGCGCGCCTTTCTGCGCGGCCTCGGCGAAGAGGATGCCATTGTTGGCCAGGATTGCGATCGGGTAGCCGTGCAAATGAGCGAAACCGCACACCAGGGTCGTGCCGAACAGCGCCTTGAACTCATCGAACACCGAACCGTCCACCAGGCGCGCGATCACTTCCCGCACATCGAACGGCTGCTTGGCATCGGCCGATACCACGCCGTACAGCTCATCGCTGCAATACAGCGGGGCGATGGGCTGGCGACGCTGCAACTCACCGAGTTTGCGCCAATTGAGGTTGGCCACGCTGCGCCGGGCCAGGGCCAGGGCATGTTCGTCGCTTTCGGCATAGTGATCCGCCACGCCGGAAATCTTGCAGTGCACATCGGCGCCGCCCAAGTCTTCGGCGCTGACCACTTCACCGGTGGCGGCTTTTACCAAGGGTGGGCCGGCGAGGAAAATCGTCGCTTGCTGGCGGACCATGATCGCCTCGTCCGCCATGGCCGGCACATAAGCGCCGCCAGCGGTACAGGAACCCATGACCACGGCAATCTGCGGGATACCCAGGGCGCTCATGTTGGCCTGGTTGAAGAAGATCCGGCCAAAGTGCTCGCGGTCCGGGAATACTTCGTCCTGGCGCGGCAGGTTGGCGCCGCCTGAATCCACCAGGTAAATGCACGGCAGGCGATTCTGCTGGGCGATGGTTTGGGCGCGCAGGTGTTTTTTCACCGTCAACGGATAGTAGGAGCCACCTTTGACCGTCGCGTCATTGGCGACAATCATGCATTCGACGCCTTCCACGCGGCCAATGCCGGCAATCACGCCGGCCGCCGGCACGTCTTCGCCATAGACTTCATGGGCCGCCAATGGACTGATCTCCAGGAACGGCGAGCCCGGATCCAGCAATCGGTTGATGCGCTCACGGGGCAGCA
This sequence comes from Pseudomonas sp. Z3-6, assembly GCF_051131985.1. Lineage (NCBI taxonomy): Bacteria > Pseudomonadati > Pseudomonadota > Gammaproteobacteria > Pseudomonadales > Pseudomonadaceae > Pseudomonas > Pseudomonas sp. Z3-6. The sequence goes on along the minus strand of NZ_CP071644.1, from coordinate 4,630,766 downwards.
ATTTGCCTCGTGAAGTATGCCGCTCCTGGGCCTTGGGTCCGCCGCCCTGGCGAATGTGCGCGAGCAGGGTGCGCAGGGCTTCGACGTGTCCGAGCATCGCCTCGCGGTTGGCGATGAACTCCGGTGAGCGCGGGTTGAGCTGAGTGTGCAGCGTGGCCATGGTCAGCTCCGTTAGCGGGTTTCGTTGAACAGTTCGCGGCCGATCAACATCCGACGAATCTCACTGGTGCCAGCACCAATTTCATACAGCTTGGCGTCCCGCAGCAGACGACCGGCGGGGAATTCATTGATGTAGCCATTGCCCCCCAGGATCTGGATCGCGTCGAGGGCCATTTGCGTGGCGCGCTCGGCGCTGTAGAGGATCACCCCGGCGGCATCCTTGCGGGTGGTTTCGCCGCGCTCGCAAGCCTGGGCCACCGCATACAGGTAGGCGCGGCTGGCGTTGAGCTGGGTGTACATGTCGGCGACCTTGCCTTGGATCAGCTGGAATTCGCCGATGCTTTGGCCGAACTGTTTGCGGTCGTGGATGTAGGGCACGATCAGGTCCATGCAGGCTTGCATGATCCCGGTCGGGCCGCCGGACAGCACCACGCGCTCGTAGTCGAGGCCGCTCATCAGGACTTTCACGCCACCGTTGAGGGCGCCGAGGATGTTGTCTTCCGGCACTTCGACGTCATCGAAAAACAGCTCGCAGGTGTTGGAACCGCGCATGCCGAGCTTGTCGAACTTGTTGCTGCGGCTGAAGCCTTTCCAGTCGCGCTCGACGATGAAGGCGGTGATGCCGTGGGCGCCTTTTTCCAGGTCGGTCTTGGCGTAGATCACGTAGGTGTTGGCATCGGGGCCGTTGGTGATCCAGGTCTTGCTGCCGTTGAGGACGTATTTGTCGCCGCGCTTGTCGGCCCGCAGTTTCATGGAAACTACGTCGGAGCCGGCGTTCGGTTCGCTCATCGCCAGGGCGCCGATGTGTTCGCCGCTGATCAGTTTGGGCAGGTACTTGGTTTTCTGTTCGTGAGTGCCGTTGCGGTTGATCTGGTTCACGCAGAGGTTGGAATGGGCGCCATAGGAGAGGGCGACCGAGGCCGAGCCGCGGCTGATTTCTTCCATCGCCACCACGTGGGCCAGGTAGCCCAGGCCAGCGCCGCCGTATTCTTCCGGTACGGTGATGCCCAGCAGGCCCATGTCACCGAATTTGCGCCACATGTCAGCGGGAAACAGGTTGTCGATATCGATCTGCGCTGCGCGGGGCGCCAGTTCGGCCTTGACGAAGGCTTGCACCTGGTCGCGCAACATGTCGATGGTTTCGCCGAGGGCAAAATTCAGGGATGGGTAGCTCATGGGACACCTTTGGCTTTTTTATCGGGTGCGGAGAGCGGGAAATGCTCTACCTTTACGTTAACGTAAGCCTGCGACGAGAGGCTGTCAATCGACCTTTACGTTAACGTCAACTTAAGCCAGAGTACGGGTGTTTTGAAACAGCTTTTGTGGCGAGGGAGCTTGCTCCCGCTCGAGCGCATGTAGGAGCTGCTGAAGGCTGCGATCTTTTGATCTTTCGCTTGGGATTCAAGTGTCTTTGGAAAGATCGCAGCCTCGTTGCACTCGACAGCTCCTACACAGCTCCTACCAGCCACTACGACATTCGTGCATGAGGTTCCACCGCTACACCCACTAATAAAGACAAGAGGGGGCGTCATGGATCAAACCGGTTCGCATTCGCAGCTCAGCTACACCCGCGGCTCGCAGGACAAGGCCTTGCTGGCGCAAACCATTGGCGAGGTTTTCGACCAGACCGTGGCCCGTCATCCAGAGGGCGAGGCGTTGGTGGTTCGTCATCAATCGTTGCGTTATACCTGGGGGCAACTGGCTGAGGCCGTCGATCTGCATGCCCGGGCCTTGTTGGCGCTGGGCTTGAAAACCGGCGACCGTCTCGGCGTGTGGGCGCCCAATTGCGCCCAGTGGTGCATCAGCCAGTTTGCCAGTGCGAAGATCGGCGTCATTCTGGTCAATATCAATCCGGCCTATCGAGTCTCCGAACTCGAATACGTGCTCAAACAGTCCGGGTGCCAATGGCTGGTGTGTGCCGGGGCGTTCAAGACCTCGGATTACCACGCCATGTTGCAAGCGCTGGCTCCGGAGCTGGCGGAACAATCGATCGGCCAGTTGCAGAGCGAACGCCTGCCGGATTTGCGCGGTGTAGTCAGCCTCGATCCCCAACCCCCGTCAGGCTTTCTGCCTTGGTCACAACTGGCCGCCCTGGGGGCGGCGGTGACGCCAGGACAACTGGCCGAGCGCCAATCCAGCCTGCACTTCGATCAGCCCGTGAATATCCAATACACCTCCGGCACCACCGGCTTTCCCAAGGGCGCGACCCTCAGCCACCACAACATTCTCAACAACGGTTACATGGTCGGCGAAAGCCTGGGCCTGACGGCTGGCGACCGGCTGGTGATCCCGGTGCCGCTCTACCATTGCTTCGGTATGGTCATGGGCAACCTGGGCTGCATGACCCATGGCAGCACCATGATCTACCCCAACGATGCCTTCGACCCGTTGCTGACGCTAAAAGCCGTGGCCGAGGAAAAAGCCACCGCGCTATATGGCGTGCCGACCATGTTCATCGCCCTGCTGGACCAGCCGCAGCGGCTCGACTTCGACCTGTCCAGCCTGCGCACGGGCATCATGGCTGGGGCTACATGTCCGATCGAAGTGATGCGGCGGGTCATCAACGAGATGCACATGGCTGAAGTGCAGATTGCCTACGGCATGACGGAAACCAGTCCGGTGTCGTTGCAGACCGGTCCTTCAGACGAGCTGGAGCTGCGGGTGACCACCGTCGGCCGCACCCAGCCACACCTGGAAAGCAAGATTATCGATGAGGCAGGCCAGGTCGTCCCGCATGGCGCGGTCGGCGAATTGTGTACCCGTGGTTACAGTGTGATGCTCGGCTACTGGAACAACCCCACGGGCACCGCCGATGCCATCGACGCCCAGGGCTGGATGCACACCGGCGACCTGGCGACCATGGACGAGCAGGGTTACGTCTGCATCGTCGGGCGCAACAAGGACATGATCATTCGTGGCGGGGAGAATATTTACCCGCGCGAGCTGGAGGAGTTCTTCTTCACCCATCCGGCGGTGGCGGATGTGCAAGTGATCGGCATTCCGTGTTCGCGCTATGGCGAGGAAATCGTCGCCTGGATCAAGTTCCACCCCGGCCACAGCGCCTCCGAGCAAGCGCTGCAAGCCTGGTGCAAGGAACGCATCGCCCATTTCAAGACGCCGCGTCATTTCAAATTCGTTGAAGAGTTCCCGATGACGGTCACTGGCAAAATCCAGAAATTCCGCATGCGCGAAATCAGCATCGAAGAACTGCGTGATAGAGAAGGGTGAGCAAGATCCCCTGTGGGGGCTAATGCCTTTCACTTAAAAATGATGAACCTGTGGCGAGGGAGCTTGCTCCCGCTCGGCTGCGAAGCAGGCGTAAACCGGCGGGTGTGGTGTGCCTGATACGCCGCGATTGAGAGGTTTTGGGGCCGCTTCGCGGCCCAGCGGGAGCAAGCTCCCTCGCCACGGGTTTGTCGATTGCCTTAAGTGAACAGCATTGCCTTGTGGGAGCGGGCTTGCTCGCGAAAGCGGTGTGTCAATCGACATTGATATTGACTGTCCGGGCCCCTTCGCGAGCAGGCTCGCTCCCACAAAACCCAAACCCCAGACAGCACAAAGGGGAGCCGAAGCTCCCCTTTAATTTTGTCGTCGCGTGCTCTTTTTTTATTATTGAGGGGCGGCCTGTTGTTGTTATTGGCAGCCGTGGCCCTTTACCGCTGTTTTTGGCGATCCCCATCCGGGATCAAGAGCAAACGTATTTTTTTGAGCGCTGATTTGCTTTTTCGCTTTGCGATCCAACCGATTCGGGAGCTACCTGAAGGTAGTTTTATTGTTCTCTGCCCGGTTGCGGGTTGCTCCTGGAAGCACCCTGAAAAGCCCATCTTCTCCAAAAAAATCTGTTAGCTGCGTCTCTGCCGTGTTGTTTTTGTTATGTCAGAGTCGTTTCGTCTTGTTTTTATTGGGTTTGCTGCGTTTTTTTATTCTTGTTATGCCAGAGATATAGCAGGTGGCGTGCCAACTTTTAAAATTCTATACAAATCAATAGGTTGTGATTTTCGGCTGAAAAACCTGACGGACCAAACCCGACAAATTGTTTCCGTGTTACTCGTTTCGCCGCTGTTACAAAGCCAGCGGTAACACCTCACTGTGCGCTGCGGGCCTTGGCCACGCGCGAACCGCTGGGGCGGCCGAGCACGTCACAAATCTGCCGGCCCGCGGCGATCAGTGCGTCCAGGTCGACACCGGTTTCGATACCCAAGCCATTGAGCAGGTACAGCACGTCTTCGGTGGCGACGTTACCGCTGGCGCCCTTGGCATACGGGCAGCCGCCGAGGCCGGCGATGGAGCTGTCGAAGACCGCGATGCCTTCCAGCAGGCTGGCGTACACATTGGCCATGGCCTGGCCGTAAGTGTCGTGGAAGTGACCGGCGAGTTTGTCCCGCGGCACATCGGCGCCCACCACCTCGAACATCCTGCGGGTGGCGCCAGCGGTGCCCGTGCCGATGGTGTCACCCAGGGAGACTTCGTAGCAGCCCATCGCATACAGCTCCCGAGCGACCCACGCGACCTGCTCAGGCTTGACCGCCCCTTCATACGGGCAGCCCAGCACGCAAGAGACGTAGCCGCGCACACTGACGCCGTGCTGTCTGGCGGCGTCCATGATCGGCGCGAAACGCTCCAGGCTTTCCTTGATAGAGCAATTGATGTTGCGCTGGGAAAACGCTTCGGACGCGGCAGCGAACACCGCCACTTCTTTTACGCCCGCCGCCAGTGCATCTTCGAACCCCCGCAGGTTGGGCGCCAGGGCGCCATAAGTCACACCGGGCTTGCGCTGGATCTGCGCGAACACCTCGGCGGACCCGGCCATTTGCGGCACCCACTTGGGCGAGACGAAACTGCCGACTTCGATGTAACCCAGGCCGGCGGCGCTCAGGGCGTCCACCAAACGCACCTTGTCGGCGACGCTGATGGGCTGGGCTTCATTCTGCAACCCGTCGCGGGGGCCGACTTCGATCAAGCGTACAAAGGAGGGGAGGGACATGGAGAGTGACCTGTAATAGTGGCGAGTGCTGCTCCATTGTGGGGGCGGGCTTGCTCGCGAAGACGGCGTGTCAGTCGACATTGATATTGACTGTCCGGGCGCCTTCGCGAGCAAGCCCGCTCCCACAAGGGAGTCGTGTTGTTACTGGGCGATTTCCTCGCCCTTGAGCGTCTGCTCCAGCGCCTGGATGCAACGTTCTTCGGCGGTGTCGAGTTCCAGCTTCATCTGTTCGATGTCCAGCAATTGCTGCTCGAGCTGTTCCCGGCGCTCGGCGATTTTTGCCAGCATGCTGTGCAGTTGTTTCTGGTTGCCGCTGGTGGGGTCGTAGAGTTCGATCAGCTCGCGGCACTCAGCGAGGGAAAAACCAATGCGCTTGCCACGCAGGATCAGCTTCAGGCTGACCTTGTCCCGCGGCGAGTAAATGCGCTCCTGACCCCGTCGCTCCGGGCTCAACAGGCCTTGTTCTTCGTAGAAACGGATGGCCCGTGTCGTGATATCCAATTCGCGGGCGAGGTCGGAGATGCTGTAGGTCTGGCTGCTCATGGAAGCGCTCGAAACGAAAGGGTTGGCGCTAAGCTAAAGGCAGGTTGACGTGCGCGTCAAGCAATCGCGGATGTGTTGCCTGTGCGGGCCTCCTCGCGAGCAAGCCCGCTCCCACAGGTTCTGCGTCGTACACAAATGCAGCATGTACTCAGGACTAATGTGGGAGCGGGCTTGCTCGCGAAGAACGATGACGCGGTCTATAACCTTACACCACCTGATCGAGCTTCTTCTCATGGGCCGTCACCTGCTGGCACAGCTCGATCATCTGCTCGCGCATCCAGCGGTTGGCCGGGTCCTGGTCGGTGCTTTCGTGCCAGTAGAGATGGGTTTCCACCGGTGGCACGTCGTTGACCGGAAGCAGGAAGGCGTGCAAATCGTGACGCCGGGCAAAGCGCTCGGGGACGGTCATGACCATGTCGGTCTGCTGCAGCACTTGGGAGGCCATCAAGTAATGCTGGGAGCGCAAGGCGATCTTGCGTTGGATGCCCATCTTGCCGAGGGCCAGGTCAACGTAACCCAGCCCGTTGCGGCGGCTGGAGATGTGCACGTGGGTTTGGGCCAGGTAATCGTCGAGGCTGATCTTTTCCTTGCCCGCCAGGGGATGGCCCTTGCGCATGGCACACACGTAGCGATCTTCCATCAACTTGACGTGGCGCACCTGCGGGTCGGTGTTGAGCGGCGCGTCCACGGCAAAATCGAGGCGGCCGGCGGCCAGTTCCTTGGTGGTTTCACGGCGCTTGGACAGGAAACTCTCGATCGCCACGGTCGGCGCCAGGCGACGCAGGCGCTGGAACAGCAGCGGCAGGATCACGCCTTCGGTGAGGTCGGTCATGCTGATGCGATAGGTCTTGACGGCCTGCAGCGGGTTGAAGATCCGGCTTTCCTGCACTGACACCCGCAGCAGTGACAAGGCGTTGCGCACCGGGCCGATGATGTTCTGGGCCATGGGCGTCGGCACCATGCCTTGGGCGGTGCGCACGAAGAGGGGGTCGTTGAAGGTCTCGCGCAGACGGGCCAGGGCATTGGACACGGCTGGCTGAGTGATGCCGACGATCTGCCCGGCGCGGGTCAGGTTGGCTTCGGTGTAGATCGCATCGAAGACAATGAAAAGGTTGAGGTCGACCTTGCTCAGATTCATGGCGCTGCACTCTTGTTCTTGGGCTTGTTGTGAGGTGCCGGGTGGCGATGAGAATCAGTGAAACATATATCGGTGATGAATGTTAATACACGCCGAGAATAGGTTAGGTAAATTTTCGTAGCTGAACTAGCATCGATTTCATGACCTAAAACAACCTCTGCCAAGAAGGTGCTGCTCATGGATTTTGCCTATTCCCCCAAGGTTCAGGAACTGCGTGAACGCGTCACGGCGTTCATGGACGCCTACGTCTACCCGGCCGAAGCGGTGTTCGAACGGCAAGTGGCCGAAGGCGACCGCTGGCAACCCACGGCCATCATGGAAGAGCTCAAGTCCAAGGCCAAGGCGGAAGGCCTGTGGAACCTGTTCCTGCCAGAGTCCGAACTGGGTGCCGGCCTGACCAACCTGGAATACGCGCCATTGGCAGAGATCATGGGGCGTTCGTTGCTGGGGCCGGAGCCGTTCAACTGCTCGGCGCCGGACACCGGCAACATGGAAGTGCTGGTGCGCTACGCCAACGAAGAACAGAAGCAACGCTGGCTCGAACCCCTGCTGCGCGGTGAGATTCGCTCGGCCTTTGCCATGACCGAGCCGGACGTGGCCTCCTCGGACGCCACCAACATGGCCGCCCGCGCCGAGCGTGACGGCGATGAGTGGGTGATCAACGGCAAGAAATGGTGGACCTCAGGCGCCTGCGATCCGCGCTGCAAGATCCTGATTTTCATGGGGCTGAGCAACCCCGATGCCCCACGCCATGCCCAGCATTCGATGATCCTGGTGCCGGTGGACACGCCTGGGGTCAAGATCGTCCGGCCGTTGCCGGTGTTCGGCTACGACGATGCGCCCCACGGCCATGCCGAGGTGCTGTTCGATAACGTGCGGGTGCCGTACGAAAACGTCCTGTTGGGTGAAGGCCGCGGCTTCGAGATTGCCCAGGGGCGCCTAGGTCCGGGCCGGATTCACCACTGCATGCGTTCGATAGGCATGGCCGAGCGCGCCTTGGAATTGATGTGTAAGCGGGCCGTCAGCCGCACCGCTTTTGGCCAGCCGTTGGCGCGGCTGGGCGGTAACATCGACAGGATCGCCGACTCGCGGATGGAAATCGACATGGCGCGCCTGCTGACACTGAAGGCGGCGTACATGATGGACACCGTGGGCAATAAAGTGGCGAAAAGCGAAATCGCCCAGATCAAGGTCGTCGCGCCGAACGTGGCTTTGAAGGTCATCGACCGGGCGATCCAGATCCACGGTGGCGCTGGGGTTTCCAACGATTTCCCGCTGGCCTACATGTACGCCATGCAACGCACCCTGCGCCTGGCCGACGGCCCGGATGAAGTCCACCGCGCCGCGATTGGCAAGTTCGAGATCGGCAAGTACGTGCCCAAGGAGATGCTGCGCAGCAAGGGCTAGGATCTGGCCCACCATGGGCCTCTGTGGGAGCAAAGCTTGCTCGCGACAGCGGTGGGCCAGCTTGCATCAATGTGGGAGATGCCACGCCATCGCGAGCAAGCTTTGCTCCCACAGGCTGATCCTGTGGGGGCGAGTCCGCTTATTCCTTGACGCTCATGTATTCCTCGGCCCAGCGGATGTACTCCTCGGGCTGGGTGTAGGTGTGCGTCAGTTCGGTGGCGCTGAGGTCCGAGGCCTGGGTGAAGATCTGCCGTTGTTCGCGAAGGCTGTCATAGGTCGCCTTGATCGCGGCGAAGTAGGCGCCGTGGCCGTCGATGGTCACGCGCACGCCCAGTTCGGCCAGGCGCTTGTCGTCGCGCAGCAACGGGTTGCCATAGGTGACGAGCATCAGCGGCACCGTCAGGTTTTCGCTGATTTTCTCCAGATGATCGAAGTCTTGCACGCCCACCATGCAAATCCCGTCCGCCCCGGCACGTTCATATTGCTGGGTCCGGCTGATGATTTCCTGCACCGGCAGGATCCCCGCGTTAGTCCGGGCGATGATCGCCATTTCCGGATCGACTCGCGCTTCCAGCGCCGCGCGAATCTTGCCGACGCCCTCGGCCACGCCGATCAAGTCGGTGGATTTACGCCCGAACTGGGCCGGCAGCAAGGTGTCCTCGATGGTCAACGCCGCAACGCCGGCCCGCTCCAGTTCGATGATGGTGCGCATCACGTTCAGGGCATTGCCATAGCCATGATCGGCGTCGGCAATGAATGGCAGCTGGGCCACGCGACCGATACGGGTGGCCTGTTCGGCAAATTCGCTGAGGGTGATCAGGGCGAAGTCCGGCGCGCCCAATACTTGCAACGATGCCACCGAGCCTCCGAGGATGCCCACTTCGAAACCCAGGTCGGCGGCAATGCGCGCCGACATCGGGTCAAACACCGAGGCGGTGTGGTAGCAGGTCTTGGAAGCCAGTAGTTGACGAAAGTTACGACGCAAATCTTGATGGGAAAGCCTGGACATATGAGTTCCACCAATGGAATGGAAAGGCTTGAGCAAAAGTGTCAACGCCGAAAGATCCAAAGGCTATCACGTGGCAAGCGCAAAGATGATGACGAATGCGTATGGACGATGCCGTTATGGCATCAGAGCAACGGTCCCAGGCCCCGAAGGCCGGTAGCCAACGGATACGCGGGCTATGCCGCCACCGCCTGTTGCCCCTGCCTGGGCAACGCCACGGCGCGCACGGTATCACCCGGTTGCACTTGCAGGCGTTTGGCGATGAGGCGATCGACCACCAAGGTGTGGCCATGCAAGTGCGCGCGGGCGCTGGTCACACGGCAGTTTTCCAGGCGCCGGTTGTGGATCAGCCAGACCGGTGCGCGTTCATCCGGGGTGCCAATAGCCAGGGTCAGCGCCTGGCTGTCGCGGACGCTGCGGATCTTCGACACTGGCGCCTCGATCACCGGGCCACCGTCAAAAATGTCGATGTAGCCCTTATGGCTGAAACCCTCGGCACTGAGGATCTTCAGCGCCGGCTCGGTGTTCGGGTGAGCCTTGCCGATCACCGCCTGGGCCTGTTCGGTGAGCAGGCAGGTGTACAGCGGCTGGCGTGGCATCAGCTCGGCGATGAACGACTTGTTGCCCATGCCGGACAACTGGTCGGCGTAGCTGAAATCCTTCTTGAAAAAGTGCCGTCCCAGGCTGTCCCAGAACGGCGAACAGCCTTGTTCGTCGGCGTGGCCGCGCAGTTCGGCGATCAGTTTTTCGCCGAACAGATGGGGAAACTCGGCCACGAACAGCAGGCGTGCCAGGGACAGCAAGCGGCCGTTGTGGCCGTGGCGTTGCTCGGGGTGCAGGAACAATGAGCAGATTTCCGATTGCCCGGACATCTCATTGTTGAGAAACAACGTCGGGATCTGCCGCTGGATCCCCAGCTCCGGCGCCGAACTGACCGTGACCCCGACCCGATAGTTGTACCAGGGCTCACGCAGCCCCACCGCCCCAGTCAGGGCGCTGATACCCACCACCTGTCGATCATCGTCTTCGAGCACGAACAGGTAGTCGGCATCGGCGCGTTCGACTTGCCCGGCAAAGGTCCGCTGGGCCCAGCGAACACGATGGGCGAGGCGCTCTTCGTTGGCCGGCAGGCTGGTGAACCCGGGCCCCGCGCAACGGGCCAGGTCCAGCAAGGCAGGCAGATCGGTGATGGCCACCGGACGAACAATCATGCTGCAGCTCCTTTGTCGTGTCGTTCCAAGCGTCGGTGCAAGCCATGGGTTCGAATGAGGCTCATAGGGCAACCACCCGGATCCGCGCGCCGTCCTGGATGTCCAGGGCGGTCAGCATGGCGGGTGACAGGGCCACCGGGCCGTCGGCGTTGACGTCCAGCTCGGCAATAATGGCCCGGTAGCTGCCCAGGTGCTCGTTGCTCACCAGGTACAGGCCGCGGGCGTCAATCTGCAGGCTCTGCCTGGCGGTGGTGAGGCGACTTTGCGTGATGGAACGGATATGGGCGATACGGGCATGCAAGGTCGGCCCGCCGTCGAAGATATCGACGTAGCTGTTGGTTTCGAAACCCTCGCGTTCGAGGATATCGAAAGCTTCCTGGCCGTCGGGATGGACACGGCCGATGCAGGCCTGGGCCGCTGGCGGGAGCATGGGCACGTAGATCGGGTACTGCGGCATCAGTTCGGCGAGAAAGGTCCGGCTCTGCAAGCCACACAATCGTTCGGCTTCGACATAGGGCAGGTCGAAGAAGTGCTGGCCGATGGCGTCCCAGAAGGGCGACTGGCCGTCTTCGCTGCTGAAACCGACGATTTCGGTGATGACCGACTCGGCAAAGCGCTGGGGGTGGGCGGCGATGAACATCAGCCGGGCCCGGGACAGCAGCTCCGATGCCGGCGTGCGCACCCGCTCGGCGTCAATGTGGAAGCCACGCAGCAGCGTTTGCCCGTTGAGGTCCTGGCACAACGACAGTGCGGGCACGCCATGCTGGATGTTCAGCTCCCGGGACTCGCTGGAAAACGGCCGGTTGCGCAGGCTGTAGAACGGCTCGTTGCAACCGGTGCTGGAAAGGATCTCCGAACAACCCACCAGGCGCCCGGATTCCAAGTCCTGCAGGACGAAAAAATAATTCTCCGCCCCCGGCCCCTGCACATCGGCGGCGAACGAGGCGCACGAGTCGAGGATTTTTTCCTCAAGACGCCCGGTATCGTCCGGCAGCGACGTGACGCCCACCAGGCTGTCACGGGCCAATTGTTGCAGTTGCGGCAGATCGGCTAATTGAACTGGACGTAAGGCCAGCATGGATTGCACTCCTGTTCCAGGGAGCCCGGTGACTGGCACCGGGCCTGACGATCACTGTCGATGTCCACGCGTTTTAACCACGGCTGGCCGAACCCTTTCGACCGCCGCCCCTCATTGACCTGCCGGATCGGGCAGGGCGGTACGACTGCCGAATTTGTTGAGCAGGCACAGATAGACCACCCCCGCGGCAATCCAGATCAGGCCGAGCTTCTGCGCAGCCACGCCCATGTTGTACATGATGGCCGCGACGATCACGAAGCCGACCAGCGGGCAGATCACGTGGCGAATCAGTTGGCCGGACTGTTGGCGGCGCCAGTAATGGTTGATGACCGTGATGTGCAGCAACATGAAGCCGCTCAGGGCGCCGAAATTGACCAGGGAGGTGAGGGTGTCCACGGCGTTGATGAACAGGTAGCAGATCAGCAACGACAGCACCGCCACCAGATAGATGCTCATGTAGGGGGTGTTGTGTTTCGGATGGACCTTGGCCAACACCTTGGGCAACTGGCCGTCCCGGGCAATGCCGAACAACAGGCGCGACACCGCTGCCTGGGAGGTGATCGCCACCGCCACGCCCCAGGCCAGGGCCGTGGCCACCGCGGTCAAGGTGGCCAGCCAACTGCCGGCCGCCAGCTCGGCGATTTCATAGAACGCGGTGTCGGCGGATTTGAAGCCCATGCCGGCCGCCAGGTCGGTGGCGATCCAGGTCTGCACCACAAAAATCGCCCCCATCACCAGCAAGGTCACCAGTGCCGCCTTGCCGACGCTGCGCCCCGGGTCACCCTTGACCTCTTCCGCCAGGGTGGAAATGGCGTCGAAGCCCAGGAACGACAGCACCGCGATGGACACGGCTTGCATCAGCAAGGCGAAGTTGAAGTGTTCCGGGCTGTACAGCGGCGCCAGGGTCAGTTGGCCGTGACCGGCCCCACCCTGCAGGGCATTCCAGGCGTAGAACAGGAAAACTCCCAAGACTACCAATTGTGCCAGCAGAAAGATGATGTTCATCCGCGCGGTGAAGGTGATGCCCCGCAGGTTGACGAAGGTCGCGCTCACCAGGAAGGCCAGGATGAAACCGACCTTGGGAATGTCCGGGTATAAATGGTTCAGCGCCATGGCGGCGTAGACATAAAGCAGTGGCGGGATCAGCAGGTAGTCCAGCAGCATCAGCCAGCCGGCGATGAACCCGACGTGTGGGTTAAGGCCCCGTTGCGCGTAGGAATAGACCGAGCCTGCCACCGGAAAGGCCCGGGCCATGCTGCCGTAGCTCAACGCGGTAAACAGCATCGCCACCATGCCGATGATGTAGGCCAGCGGCACCATTCCCGGGGCTTCGGCGTTGACGTAGCCATACACGCCGAACGGTGCGATGGGGATCATGAAAATCATCCCGTAGACCACCAGGTCTGTCAGTGACAGGCCGCGTTTCAATTCCTGTTTGTAGCCAAATGCCTCAATGCTCATGAGCCGTTTTCCTTTTCAGCTGTTGTATTTGCTTTTGCTTACCGCTTGTCGCTAAAAACTTGCCGCTGCACCTCTACAACAGGGGCGCCAGGTAGGCGCTCCAGGTCCGTACCGATTCGGGGCTGCGCAGTTGGTCGTTGCGCACTTCGATCAGCACCGAATCCAGGCCGCGGCCATCGCCGTGCACCGGGACTGTCATGTCGGTCAGGGGGTTGATCTTGTAGGGCTGGTTGCCCGCTGCCCGCAGCGAATGCCGGCTCAGCCCGTCGACGATGTGCTGGGCGTATTCCTTGGCTTCGCCGAACAGCACGCCGGCTTCCAGTGCGCGTGGCTGGCCATAGAACACCGGGGTGAAACTGTGGATGCCCACCACGCGCACCGGCCGGTTGGCCGCCAGGCGCTGGTCGATCAACGCACGCAACCGATCATGGAAGGGATGGAACAGGCACTGCTGGCGATATTCGCGGGTGGCCTCGTCCAGGTCGTGGTTGCCCGGGACCTGGTAGATCTCGCTCTGGGCCGGAATGCTATCGGGCACGTGCAGCGGGCGGTTGAGGTCGATCAACAGCCGTGAGTAATTGGCCGACAGCAAGGTCGCGCCGAGGGTTTCGGACAGGCGTTCGGCCAGCAGCAGGGCGCCGATGTCCCAGGCAATGTGTTCCTGGGACGCGGTTTCATCCAGGCCCAGGTCGTTCAGCGCCACGGGAATGAAACGGCTGGCGTGTTCGCACACCAGCAGCACCGGGTGGTCGGAGTCTTCCCGGGTCAATCGATAGGCTGGCCTGGTGTAGAGGCCCGTTTCAGCACATTCAATAGATTCGTGCATAGTGCTCGCAACGCTCGGCAGGTGTGAGCGCCTGGGTCAAGGCCAACTCCTGGCCCTTCAAGGCGAAATAGGTTTCGACCAGCGGGCCGGGCAGGGTTTCGAGCAACGCCCCGCTGTGGCGCAGGCAGTCCAGTGCCTGTGCCAGGGTTGTCGGCAGGGCGATAATGCCACGGGCGCGGCGTTGTGTTTCATCCAGCTCATCGGGTATTTCATCGGTGACCGCCTGCAATGGCAGCCGTTGCTGGATGCCCAGCCGTCCGGCAATCAATAGCGCGGCCATCGCCAGGTGCGGCGAGGCGGTGGCGTCCATGGCGCGGAACTCCAGGTTGTACTGGTTCGCCAGTGGTTTCCCGCCGAGGCTCACGGTAGGGCAGATGCGCAGCGCCGCTTCGCGGTTGCGCTGTCCCAGGCACGCATAAGAGGCGCTCCAGTGATGAGGTTGCAGGCGCTCGTAAGACAGCGGCGTCGGCGCGGTCAGCGCACACAGCGCCGGCAGATAATGCAGCACACCCGCGGCCCAATGCTGGCCGAGGCTGGACAAGCCATTGCTGCTGGCGGCGTCATGCAGCACCGGATCCGCGCTCAGGTTTTGCAGGCTCAGGTGCAGATGCACGCCGTTGCACACGGCATGTTCCGAGGTCTTGGGGGCGAAACTCACGTCCAGGCCCATCTGCCGGGCGATCTCGCGGGTGATTTCCCGGACGTTCACGGCCCGGTCGGCAGCGGCCACGCCCAGGGTCGGGCGGCAGGTGATTTCGTATTGCTGCTTGCCATATTCCGGCAGGAACATTTCCGGCTCGACGCCGCCGGCCCGCAGGGCGCTGAGCAACCAGCCGGCGAACCCGGCTTGCTGGCGCTGGGCCTGGAGGCTGAAAGCCAGGCGATCAGGCTGCACAGGGGTGGCAGCCAGATTGAACTCATGCTCGAAGGCGGCGAAAACTTGCAGGCCCAGTTCGCTGCGATAACGCTCCACTTCATCCTGCAGCAGCGTGCGCGGACAGGCGCTCCAAGGCCGGCCGTCGGTCTCTCGAATGTCGCAATGGATGAAGTCCAGGGCCGGCGCTTGGGCATCGGGGCCATTGTTGATGGTCACCCGGCTGGACAGGTCCGGCACCAGCCGCAGGTCGCCATAGGCGCCCCAGGGGTTGGTCGAAGCGATGATGTCCTGAGGCGTCAACGCGCTGTTGGCTGGCACCCAGCCACAGCCGGCAGCGACGTAGTGGGGCAATTCATCGCTGGGAAACGAGCGCCCACGGGTCACGCCGATCAGGTCGGTGGTCACCAGGGTCGTGACCGGCAGCGGTGCGAGGAGGGCGGCGGCATCGGGGCGGCTCATGGCTGCATCTCCTGCAGGCGAGCGAGTACCGTGTCGGTATCGGTAATCCAGCAGTAGCCCTTGATCGCGTTCAGGCACGCCAGGTGCCGTTGTTCGGTGTAAGTGGCGCAGGCATCTTCCACCAGCGTGACCAGGTAGCCGCGGTCGGCGGCGTCGCGCACGGCCATGTCGACGCACTGGTCGGTGACGATGCCAGCGACGATCAAGTGCCGAGTCTCCAGGTTGCGCAGCACATAGTCGATGTTGGTGGAATTGAACACCCCGGAGGAGGTCTTGGGCAGCACGATTTCGTTTTCCTGCGGCGTCAGCTCGGCAATGATCCGCGCTTCAGGGCTGCCCTTGGGCAGGTGCATGTCCGACAGCTTGTGATCCAGGGAGCGGTCGCGGCCATCGGCGGTGAGGCTTTCGATGTGGGTGTGCAGTACGTTTTGCCGCGCGTCTCGCATGGCGTTGAGCAGGCGCTGCTGGTTGGGAATGACCTGCTGGCGGGCCCGCTGGAGGAAATACGCGGCGTCGGGGCTGTGCAGGTGGGCATCGAATTGCGGTTCCAGCCAGGCGCGTTGCATGTCCACCAACAGCAATGCCGTGTGTTGGCGAGTGAACGGCAAATCCCGGGGCGAGCGATGGGGGAGCGAGAACATCCTTATTTTTCCTCCAACAGGTGCGTGTTGAATTCCGTGCGCAAGGCGTCGATACCTTCCAGGCGTTCGGCCAGCTCAGGGCATTGCAGGGTCAGGCAGGCGATCAGGGCCTCGACCTGGGCCAGCGCCGGCACCAGGCTGTCAAAAGCCGAGACCGATTCCACCGGGGCGCTGATGATCAGGTCCGCCAGCTCGCGCAACGGCGAAGCATAGACGTCGCTGAACAGCACGACCCGGGCGTGCCGCGCCTTGGCCGCGCTGGCCACGCGCAGGGCCTGGGCCTGGTAGCGACGGTAATCGAAAATCAGCACCACGTCCTGGCGCTGCACGTCGAACAGGCGGTCAGGCAGTTGGGCGTTGTCTTCCAGGGCAAAACAGCCGGCGCGCAGCAGCCGCAAATGATTGAGCAAGTAATGGGCAAGAAAGCTGCTGAAACGGCCGCCGAAACAATGCACCTGATGGCGGCTGTCGAGCAACCACTGCACGAGAATGCGCACGTCTTCGGGTTGGGTCAGCGCCTGGGTGTCGCTGAGGTTGCGTTGGCTGGCGGCCAGGTACTGGCTCCACGTATCGCCTTGCTGCAACTTGGCCCGCGGTTGCAACAGGGTGCGGGGGGAGCGCAAGCGATGGTCCATGTCGCTGAGCAGTGCATCCTGGAATTCGGCATAACCGCCAAACCCGAGTTTTTTCACCAGCCGCACGATGGTCGGGTCGCTGACACCGGCATGGTCTGCCAGGCGTGACATCGGACCGAGGCCGTTGCGTGGGTAATGATCGAGCAGGGCACGTACGACCTTGCGTTCCGACGGCGTCAATACCAGGCCGGGATCGGTGATCAGGTCTCTGAGGGGCGGCATCCGTGCTCCTTGCCTGGATGAATGTTGGTTTTCTTTCATAACTCCTGAAAACAGTATTTATGTAGCTAGTGCTACATGTCCAGTGGTTTTTACGTTCCGTTTAAAATGCTCCAAAGTTGTGCGAAAGCCCTGTAGGAATTGGTCTTGGTCAGGTGGGCCTGGTATGTCAGTCGTTGCTCATGGAGTCGTCGGAAATAACACCTTTTTGTCTCAGTTATTTGATTTCGTATAAGGTGCTGTACAACTAAACCCGTGAATATTCAGCCCATGGGCCCCGTCCGATTACCCGAGAATCCAGTGTGAAAACCACTCGCCTGACGTTGATCTGCCACGCCCGCACCGTTGCCCAGAAGCAGGCGCGCTTCGGTCTGGACGAAGCCCTGGACGCCGGCTGGCTGGGGCGCCGTGGGCAGGTCGAGCATGGCTATCGAAACGTCAGGCAACTGCTCTGCGGGCCGGAGCTGCGCACTCGCCAGACCGCCGCGCTGTTCGGCGACGAGCCTCAGGTGGACCCGGCCCTGGCCGATTGTGACCTTGGACGCTGGCGCGGATTGTCCATCGATGAATTGCTCAAGGTTGAACCGCAGGCCCTGCAAACCTGGCTCGACGATGCCGAGGCGGCTCCCCATGGTGGTGAATCCGTCGCCCGGTTGTGTCGCCGTGTTGCAAACTGGCTGGCCAGTCTGGAGGCCCGACCGGGGCATCTGCTGGCCGTCACCCACCCCTTCGTGATTCGTGCCGCGCTGATGACCGTCTTGGGTTGCCCGGCCGCCACGTTCAACCGGATCGACATCGAACCGTTGTCCACCCTGGAGTTGCGTTTCAACGGCGTATGGCGATTGCGCGCCCAGGAACCTGGCCAGGAGTCGCCGCGATGAAGCAGTTATCCGTCATTGGTATTGGGACCGGCGATCCGGACCACTTGACGATGCAGGCAGTGAAAGCCTTGAACCGCTTGGACGTGGTCTTCCTTATGGACAAGGGCCCGGCCAAGGACCAGCTGTTGGACCTGCGGCGTGAAATCTGTCGACGCTACATCGTTGATCGGACCTACCGTTTCGTCGAAGCCTATAGCCCGGAACGCCAACGCGGCGACCTGGACTACAAGGACAGCGTCGAAGCGCTGAATCGCGCCAAACAGGCCACCTTCGAACGGTTGATCAATGAAGAACTGTCCTGCGGCCAGCGGGGCGGTTTTCTGGTGTGGGGCGATCCGGCGTTGTACGACAGTACCGTGCGCATCCTGCAGGCGATTCTCGAGGCGGGCCGCTGCGCTTTCGAATTCGAGGTGATCCCCGGCATCACCAGTCTCCAGGCCCTGGCCGCCCGGCACAAAGTGCCGTTGAACACTATTGGCGGTTCGCTGGAAATCACCACCGGACGCCGTTTGGTGGCGGGGCAGGTGGGCGATGCAGCCAGTGTGGTGGTGATGCTCGATGCCGAGGATGGCTATCGCCAGGCCAGCGATCCCGATACGCAGATTTATTGGGGCGCCTATGTGGGAATGCCGGATGAAATCCTGATCGCCGGCCGGCTGGGAGACGTGGCCGATGACATCGAACGCACCCGCAAGGCCGCGCGAGAGGCCAATGGGTGGATCATGGATACGTATTTGTTGCGTAAGCCACGATGACGCTTGCACCTCACCCTGTGGCGAGGGAGCTTGCTCCCGCTGGGCCTGTAGGAGCTGTCGAGTGCAACGAGGCTGCGATCTTTCCCTAGGCACTTGAGTCCCAAGGGAAAGATAAAAGATCGCAGCCTTCGGCAGCTCCTACAGCGCCTGCTGCGCAGTCGAGCGGGAGCAAGCTCCCTCGCCACGGAGGGGCATGATCCCCCGGCATCTTCATCCCCGCCCAAACCGTTCCCGATACACCGACGGCGCCAACCCCACCACGCTGCGAAACGCCACGCGAAAGCTTTCCACCGAGCGATAACCACACAGTTGCGCAATGTTGTCGGTGTTGTCGCCGGTGCTTTCCAGCAGCTCCCGGGCCCGGGCCAGGCGCTCGTGTTGCAGCCAGGCCTTGGGCGACACACCGCAGGCCTGGGTGAAGTGGCGCAGGAAGGTGCGTTCGCTCATGGCCGCCTGGCTGGCCAGCTCGCGCACGCCGAGGGGTTCGTGCAGGCGCTCGCGGGCCCATTGCATGACGCTTGACAGGTCGCTGCGTGGCGTACGGCTGACCGGCGAGGGGATGAACTGCGCCTGGCCGCCGGTCCGTTGCGGTGTCATCACCAACCGGCGCGCCACGGTGTTGGCGACCTGAAGGCCATAGTCCCGTGCCACCAGGTGCAGACAGGCATCGATGCCGGCGGCGCTGCCCGCCGAAGTAATGACCTGCCCCGAGTCGACGTACAACACATCCGGGTCGACCCGCACGGCGGGAAAGCTCTTGGCCAGTTCGTCGGTGTAGCGCCAGTGAGTCGTGGCGCCGAGGCCATCGAGCAGGCCGGCGGCGGCCAGCACGAAGGCGCCGGAGCAGATCGACAACAGGCGCGCCCCACGGGCATGGGCCCTGCGCAATGCGTCGAGCAGCGCCTGGGACGGTGGCTCGCTGCGGCTGCGCCAGCCTGGTATGACAATGGTCCGGGCGGTTTCGAGCAGTTCCATGCCGCCATCGGCCAATACCTGGAAGCCGCCCATGGCGCGCATCGGGCCATCATCGACCGCGACGATCCGATGCTCGTACCAAGGGAAATTGAATTCCGGCCGTTCCAATCCGAAAATCTCGACGGCGACACCGAATTCGAAGGTGCACAGGCCGTCGTAGGCGAGGATCGCGACCAAACCCGAGATAGGCTGCATTTGTCGGAAAGTTCCCACAGAGTGTCTTGTACGCCACTGTAGCGGCAAGCATCGGGGGGATAAAGTCTCTCCACGCTTTTATCTACCCTTGGAGTACACACCCATGACCAGCCTGGTTCGCGAAGTGCCTGCCGCCCCTTCCGATATTGCCTTGGAGCATTTCAGCCGTCGCTTGTCGTTCGAAACGGATTGTTCCGACGTCCACGCCAGTCAACAGGCCGGTCATGTCGATTTTGTGCTGGTGGATGTTCGCGGACCGCTGGCCTATGAGCGCGGCCATGTCCCCGGGGCGATCAACCTGCCGACCCGCACGCTCACCGCCCAGGCACTGGCGGCCTATGCCAAGACCACCTTGTTCGTGGTGTATTGCGCCGGTCCCCATTGCAATGGCGCGAACAAGGCGGCGGTGCGCCTGGCAACCTTGGGTTACCCGGTCAAGGAAATGATCGGCGGAGTCATGGGCTGGCTCGATGAAGGCTTTCGCCTGACCGGCTCGGTGGAGCGCGTGGCGGACGAGGCGATCAGCTGCGATTGCTGACTCCTCCTGCAACCAGGCTTTTGTGGCGAGGGAGCTTGCTCCCGCTGGGCTCTGTAGGAGCTGGCGAAGCATGCGATCTTTTGATCTTTCGCTTGATGCTCAACCAGCCTTGGAAAGATCGCAGCCTCGCTTCGCTCGACAGCTCCTACAGCCCAGCGGGAGCAAGCTCCCTCGCCACAGGGGTTATCTGCCACAGGGTGTGTACCTGCCTTTGGAGTGTTTCCCTGTCAGGCTTTTCGCAAATCCTGTGACCGCCGGACGCACCTGGCTGTTTTTATAACTATTTGTCGCCTCAACATAATTTCCCTCCTGAGTGCCCCTCTAGACTCCCGGCCACTTCGGTTTTTGCTGACCGAACGCTGCTATGAATCTGCCTATAACGATCCAATAAAATACCTGCGCACTCAGGAGCGAAAATGAAGAAGCTAGCCATGTTCGGTGCCCTGGCACTGTCCGTATTGTCCCTGTCGGCCGTGGCCGAAGACGCCAAGCCGATCCGCCTCGGGATCGAAGCCGGTTATCCACCTTTTTCGATGAAAACCCCCGACGGCAAGCTGGCCGGCTTCGATGTCGATATCGGCGATGCGCTGTGTGAACAGATGAAGGTCAAGTGCGTCTGGGTCGAGCAGGAGTTCGATGGCCTGATCCCCGCGCTGAAAGTGAAGAAAATCGACGCGATCCTGTCGTCCATGACCATCACCGACGATCGCAAGAAAAACGTTGATTTCACCATCAAGTACTACCACACCCCGGCGCGCTTCGTGATGAAGGAAGGCACCGCGGTCAAGGATCCGCTGACCGAACTCAAGGGTAAGAAAGTCGGTGTGCTGCGCGCCAGCACCCACGACCGTTTCGCCACCGAAGTGCTGGTACCCGCCGGGATCGACCTGGTGCGCTACGGCTCCCAGCAGGAAGCCAACCTGGACATGGTCTCCGGTCGCCTCGACGCCACGCTGGCCGACTCGGTCACCCTCGACGAAGGCTTCCTGAAGACCGACGCTGGCAAGGGCTTCGCTTTTGTCGGCCCGACTTATGAAGACGCGAAATACTTCGGCGGCGGCGCCGGCATTGCGGTGCGCAAGGGCGATAAGGCCTTGGCCGATCAATTCAGCGCGGCCATCACCGAAATCCGCGCCAACGGCACGTACAAGAAGGTGCAAGACAAATACTTCGCCTTTGATGTCTATGGGCATTAATCGCTGAACCCCAGGTGGCCCGCCGTTGACCCGGCCGGCCGCCTTTTTCATGGGCGATTGTTTACCCTGCGTCTATCGTCATGCCGCCATTCGGAGTTCCTCATGCAACGCATCGACCATACCTTGCCATGGAGTCACCTGGGCACCGAACGCCGGCTCAGTGTGTTTCGTTACGGCCACGGCCCGCGCAAGGCCTACATCCAGGCCAGCCTGCACGCCGATGAACTGCCGGGCATGCGCACCGCCTGGGAGCTGAAGCAGCGGCTCAACGACCTGGAAGCCCAGGGCATGCTCAAGGGCGTGATCGAACTGGTGCCGGTGGCCAACCCCATCGGCCTGGATCAACACCTGCAAAGTGCCCACATGGGGCGTTTCGAACTGGGCAGCGGCAAGAATTTCAACCGTTCCTTCGTGGAGCTCAGCGCACCGGTGGCGCAGCGTATCGGTGAGCGCCTGGGCGACGATCCGGCTGCCAATATCACCTTGATCCGCCAGGCCATGACCGAGGTCCTCGATGACCTGCCGCCACCTCCCTCGCAACTCGAAGCGCTGCATCGCCTGCTGCTGCGCCACGCCTGCGACGCCGACATTACCCTGGATCTGCATTGCGATTTCGAGGCCGCTATCCACTTGTACGCCTTGCCGCAACAGTGGCCGCAATGGCGTTCCCTGGCCGCACGCTTGAAAGCGGGTGTGGCGTTGCTGTGCGAGGATTCGGGCGGCAGTTCGTTCGATGAATCCTGCTCCGCGCCCTGGTTGCGCCTGGCCAAGGCCTTTCCGGCGGCGGCAATCCCACCGGCGAACCTGGCGACAACGCTGGAGCTGGGCAGCATGGGCGATACCCGGGTGGAGCAGGCCCAGGCCAGTTGTGAAGCCATCCTCGGGTTCCTGGCCGAGCAAGGTTTCATCGCCGGGGAATGGCCGCCCGCGCCAGAGCAGTGCTGTGAAGGCTTTCCGTTCGAAGGCACGCAATACCTGTTCGCGCCGCACCATGGCGTGGTGAGTTTTCTGCGGGAGGCCGGCGAATGGGTGGAGCGGGGCGATCCGCTGTTTGAAGTGGTCGACCCTTTGGGCGATCTGGTCACCACCGTGCGGGCCGGCACCAGCGGTGTGTTGTTCGCCCTGGACCGTGGACGTTATACGCAGCCGGGTATCTGGCAGGCTAAAGTCGCCGGGCGTGAACCGATTCGTACGGGGAAATTGATCAACGACTGATAACTGCTGTCTACCTCACCGCACGCGCCTTGCCGTGCGGCTATCGAAACGATGGAGGAAGATCGATGTTCAAAGCGCTCGCCCTGTTTCTGTTGCTGGTCTCATCCGGGTTGCAGGCCCAACCCTCGTTGCACACGGACTTGCCGCTCAACTACCTGGCCCAAGTCGATGAGCACGCCCGGAACCGACCGCTGGTGATCTTCCTGCACGGTTCCGGTAGTAACGAGCAGGACCTGTTCGAACTCAAGGACGAGCTACCCCGGGACTACAACTACCTCTCGGTGCGAGCGCCGAAGAGCATGGAGCGGGACCGTTACCAGTGGTTCGCGAAAAAGGGCGACGGCGCTTATGACGGTGACACTTCGGACCTGAAGGCCAGCGGCCAAATGCTGCTGGACTTCATCGACAAGGCCCGGGCCAAATATTCGACCGATGCAAGCAAGGTCTACCTGGTGGGGTTCAGCCAGGGGGCGATGATGAGCTATGAAGTGGCCTTGCGACACCCTGAAGCCGTCGGCGGCATTGCCGCGATGGGTGGGCGGGTCCTGTCGGTACTGCGGGCAGAGCTGGCCCCCGACGAGTCGCGACGAACACTGGCGGTGTTCATCGGTCATGGCACGGCAGACCCGATCATCCCGTATCACGATGGCACCGAGGCCAACAGCTTTCTGAAAACGCTGGCGCTGGAACCGGAATTCCATGCCTACCCGGGCGTCGGCCACAGCATCAGTGCCTTGGAGATCCAAGACCTGCGGGCCTGGCTGGAGCGGCTTAATCCCTGATCACTATTAAGTCCCTGTGGGCGAAACCCTGTGGGAGCTGAGCTTGCTCGCGATAGCGGTGGGTCAGCTTGCATCGATGCCATGTGGGCCGACGCCATCGCGAGCAAGCCCGGCTCCCACAGGGTTCGGCGACGAACTTAGATGTTGCGGACACCCAGGTCCACTGTGGCCCCCGGGGCGCTTATTGACCGCTGGCGATCTGTTTCACCAACGCTACATGACCTGCCTTGTCGCTGGCCCGGGAAATGATTTGCACCGCCGCCATGCGCGTGCCGGAGGCAGCCAGCAAGGTGCTGTCGAGGGTCGGTCCACCGCCCTGGGTCGCCTGGGTGTCGAGCTGTCGCAGGCCCAGGCCGGTGCCTTTTTGCTTCAGGCTTTTTTCGCTGAGAATCTTGGCGTCCGGCAGGGACTTGAGGCGCTGAACGGCGAAGTCGGCCACGGTGGTGTCGAGGAACGCACCATCGTCATCCTTCACATTCGCCCCGTTGATGATGACGTTTTCCGCTGCGATCACCACGGTCTTGCTGGTGGCATTGCTGTACATCGTCCCCGTCGCCCCGGCGGTGCCCTGGGCAGCCTCGCCGGGGGGCAAAGGCGTCGCCGTGAAGCCCTTGGGCAAGGTGAAGATGAACTTGCCGCCGAGCATCGATACCTTCTGCGCCGGCGCATCACTGGCAGGTTTGGCCGGGGCCGCCTGGGCGGATGCCACGACCAGGCTGGCGATGGCACCCAGCAACAGGGCGGCGGCTTGTTTACTCAGCAATGACATTGAAACTCTCCACGGATGGTCGCGCTTGAAGGCCGATCATCCCATGGGCGTCGCACCGGACTCCAGCGCCTGTGCCGAAGAGGCGTCATTTCAGCGAAAGGAGTGTGGTAACGCCGGAGCACTCCCCCAGGATTGGGGCGTCTGGGCTAACGTCATCGCGAGCAAGCTGCTCCCACAGTGGGGCGGTGTGGGTCTCGCCATTGGGTTCGACAGCCCCGGTGGGAGCGAGCTTGCTCGCGATGGCAGGCGGTGCCTGGGAAACCTCAGTCGGGTTCCACGTCCAGTTGCAGGCTGTCATCAGCCAGGCGTTCGGCTCGCCGGACAATGCCGCTGATGCGTTTGCCTTCGGCGCTGAACACCACGATCTGGGCCTTTTCCAGATCCGTCGGCAATGGCGGGCGCACGTGCAGCGCGAACCAGGGCGGTTCGCCGTCGTCGAGGCGTTTGACATCGAACTGGCAGTGGACGCTTTTGGTTTCGCGACCAAATAGCGTGTCGAGGCCGTAATCAATATGAGTGCTGTCGGCAGCAGCGGGTGCGAGGCGCATCGGCAGTCTCCTGGCTGGATAAGCGGGGGTGATGTTCAAGTGATCCCTCCAGAAATGGAAAATTCCATCTGATGGGCTGGGGGGAATCGCCCCAGCCTGTTGTATGGGCGAATGCTCGGCGCGGCACTGAGTCGGTGGCGTTGCTGCTAGAATCGGCCAATTGACTGAATAGAGGTATGCCCATGAGCGAGCCGATTCGCCTGACCCAGTACAGCCACGGCGCCGGTTGCGGCTGCAAGATTTCGCCCCAAGTGCTGGAAGTGATCCTGGCCGGCAGTGGTGCGCAGAACCTCGATCCGAAGCTGTGGGTCGGCAATGCTTCTCGCGACGACGCGGCGGTGTACGCCATCGACGAGGAGCGTGGAGTGGTTTCGACCACCGATTTTTTCATGCCGATTGTCGATGATCCCTTCGATTTCGGCCGCATCGCTGCCACCAATGCCATCAGCGACATCTATGCCATGGGCGGTGACCCGCTGATGGCCATCGCGATTCTCGGCTGGCCAGTCAACGTGTTGGCCCCGGAAATCGCCCGGGAAGTGATTCGCGGCGGTCGTTCCGTGTGTGACGAGGCCGGTATCCCCCTGGCGGGCGGGCACTCGATCGATGCGCCTGAGCCGATGTTCGGCCTGGCGGTGACAGGCCTGGTGCAAAAGCGCCACATGAAGCGCAACGACACAGCCACCGCCGGTTGCCGCTTGTACCTGACCAAGCCCCTGGGCATCGGCATCCTCACCACGGCGGAAAAGAAGGGCAAGCTGCGCGCCGCCGATGTTGGCCTGGCCCGTGACTGGATGTGCACCCTCAACAAGCCTGGCAGCCGCTTCGGCAAGCTCGACGGCGTGACCGCGATGACCGATGTCACCGGTTTCGGCCTGCTCGGGCACTTGGTTGAAATGGCCGACGGCAGCCAACTGACCGCGCGTATCCGCTATGACGCGGTGCCGCGTTTGCCAGGCGTCGAGTACTACCTCGACCTGGGCTGCGTGCCGGGCGGAACGCTGCGCAACTACGACAGCTACGCCAGCAAGGTCGGTCGGGTCCAGGAACTGCACAAGCGCGTGCTGTGCGACCCGCAGACCAGCGGTGGTTTGTTGATTGCCGTCACCCCCGAAGGCGAGGACGAGTTCCTGCGGGTGGCCGCTGAACTCGGTCTGGCGCTGGAACCCATCGGCGAGTTGGTCGAGCGACAGAGTCACGCGGTCGAGGTGTCTTGATGAGCCATGACATCACCGATTACCGCGACATCTTCCTCAATGATTTACCGATGATGGACACGCGCGCCCCGGTGGAATTCATCAAGGGTGCCTTTCCCGGCGTGGTCAATTTGCCGTTGATGACCGACAACGAACGGCAACGCGTCGGTACCTGTTACAAGCAGCAGGGGCAGCAGGCCGCCATCGTCCTGGGCCATCAACTGGTGTCCGGCGAGACCAAGGCCCAGCGCATCCAGGCTTGGGCCGCGTTCGCCAAGGCCCACCCCGAAGGCTTGCTGTATTGCTTTCGCGGCGGCTTGCGTTCGCAGATCGTCCAACAGTGGCTCAAGGACGAAGCGGGCATCGACTACCCTCGGGTTGGCGGTGGCTACAAGGCGATGCGCACGTTCTTGCTGGACACCCTCGAGCAGGCAGTCGCCCAGTGCGACCTGGTGCTGTTGGGTGGCATGACCGGTACCGGCAAGACCCAAGTGCTGGGCCAACTGGGCAACAGCCTGGACCTGGAAGGGTATGCCAACCATCGCGGTTCGAGCTTCGGCAAACGCGCCACGGGCCAGCCGTCCAACATCGATTTCGAGAATCGCCTGGCCGTGGACGTGCTGAAAAAGCGCGCCGCCGGTATCGGGCAATTTGTGCTGGAAGATGAGAGCCGTGCGGTCGGTAGTTGCGCCTTGCCGCTGTCCTTGTATCAGCGCATGCAACAGGTTCCGATGGTCTGGCTGGAGGACAGCGTGGAGCGTCGGGTCGAGCGGATCCTGCAGGATTACGTCATCGACCTTTGCGCGGAATTTGTCGCGGTGCACGGCGACGAAGGCTTCTCGCTGTTTGCCGAGCGACTGCTGGCAAGCCTGGACAACATCCACAAACGCCTGGGCGGCGACCGCCACCGACGCCTGAAGGACATCCTGGAAGCCGCCTTGGCCGAACAGGCCAACAGCGGCGCCGTCGATTTGCATCGCGGGTGGATCGAAGGTCTGTTGCGTGAGTATTACGACCCGATGTACGTGTTCCAGCGGGAAAAGAAAGGGCTGCGGATCGAGTTCTCGGGGGAGCAGGCGGCGGTGCTGGAATATCTGCGGGAGCGGGCGGCCCGGGGCGGTTGACCACAGGTTCCATATCCACTGTCAATCCCTGTGGGAGCGGGCTTGCTCGCGAAAGCGGTGGATCAGTTGACGAGGATGTTGACTGTGCCATCGCCTTCGCGAGCAAGCCCGCTCCCACAGGGAATACCGCCTGATTATGTCGGGCAGGTCTCCTGGCCATTATCCAACCCTTGCTTATAGCTCTGGCTGGTGAGGCTGGCCTTGCCGTTGTGCCAGGTGAGGGTCAGCACATACAGCGAGTCGAAGTCTCCCGAGGCCCAGTCATCGGTAATGGTCTGCTTCTTGCCCAAGGCCTCCCCGGCGACTTCGTTGATCAGCTCCGGCAGGTAACCATGGGACCAGGCGGTATAGATGGTGGCGTTGTGGTACTTGTCGTCCAGCAGTTCATCAGCCAGGTCGCTGGTGTCGTTGGCCGAATAATTGATGTTCACCGGCAACCCGAGCTTGATGGCGCTGGGGCTGATGGTCATCAGCGGGCGAATGTAGCTGTAGGAGTTGTCCAGCTCGCCCTCCTCGACATTGCGGGTAGGGTTGGCCGCGAACACGTAATCGGCCTTGCCGAATTTTTCCGGCAACAGGGTGGCCAGGTCGATGGCGCGGTTGAGGCCCTGGCAGTTGAGCTGGCCCAGGCCGCCGGCGGGTTTCTCCGCGTGGCGCAGGAACACCAGGGTCTGTACACCGTCGGCTGGCTGGGCACGGCTGACGCTGGACTCCAGCGACAACACCAGGCCACAGACCACAAGCAGCGTCGGCAGCATCAGCCACGAACGGTGTTTGAAACGTCTGGCGAAATTCAGTGGGTTCATCATCGAATAAATAGTCTTCGGCACGCGTGAGTCAGGCTGACAAACCCTGGCACCGCGAGGCGCCGGGCTTCGGGTGTTTTCCCTGTCGTTACGCCTCGTCGAATCCTCGGGGGCATTGCTCAGAGTCCCTTTGAGCGCTTTGGTTCGATTTCGGTGCACTGTAGCGATCTCCGTCAGGAGATGGGACAAACGTTAACGACAGGATGTTGCGAAATTAAGAACGGACGAGGTGAATTCCGTGACGGGCAGTGATGCCGTGCCCTACATCTTGGATTATCCTCGGGCTTTCTTTCATTTCCGAGCCGACCCCATGCCCGACTTGACCCCGTTCCCCATCACCGAAAAATGGCCCGCCCAATACCCTGAGTGGCTCCAGCTCTACTCGCTGCCTACCCCCAACGGCGTGAAGGTCTCGATCATGCTGGAGGAGATCGGCCTGCCGTACGAGCCTCACAAAGTGGACTTCGCCAGCAACGACCAGTTGTCGCCCGAGTTCCTCTCCCTGAATCCCAACAACAAGATCCCGGCGATTCTCGATCCCCATGGGCCGGGGGACCAGCCGTTGGCGCTGTTCGAGTCGGGGGCGATCCTGATTTACCTGGCAGACAAGAGCGGGCAGTTGCTGGCCCAGGAATCGGCGGCGCGCTACGAGACGATCCAGTGGCTGATGTTCCAGATGGGTGGGATCGGGCCGATGTTCGGGCAGTTGGGGTTCTTCAACAAGTTCGCCGGCAAGGACTACGAGGACAAGCGGCCGCGGGATCGGTATGTCGAGGAGAGCAAGCGTCTGCTCAAGGTGCTCGATGGCCGTCTGCAAGGCCGGGACTGGATCATGGGCGAGCGCTACACCATCGCCGATATCGCCACGTTTCCCTGGGTGCGCAACTTGATCGGTTTTTATGAGGCCGGTGATCTGGTGGGTATCCAGAACTTCCCCAATGTGACGCGGGTATTGGAGCGCTTCCTGGCGCGACCGGCTGTGGCGCGCGGGTTGAAGATTCCGGAATGAGTGGCCCGACGTCCCGCCGTTTCGATTACAAACAACTGGATGTGTTCAGCGATGTGCCGCTCAAAGGCAATCCACTGGCGGTGGTGCTGGGGGCCGACGGGCTCAGTGACGGGCACATGGCGGCTTTTGCCAATTGGACCAACCTCAGCGAAACCACGTTCCTGTTGGCGCCGCGGCACCCGGAAGCCGATTACCGGGTGCGTATCTTCACCACCTTGACCGAGTTGCCGTTTGCCGGGCATCCGACCTTGGGCAGTTGTCACGCCTGGCTGGAAGCCGGCGGCGTGCCGAAAGGGCAGGAGATCGTGCAGGAGTGCGGCGTCGGCCTGGTCAGGATTCGCCGCAGCGATCATGGGTTGGCGTTCCTCGCGCCACCCTTGCTCAAGTCCGGTCCGCTGGACGCCGAGCTGCTGGAGCGGGTGCGCAAGGGGCTAGGGCTTGCCGCGGAGGCGATTGTCGAGGCGCAATGGGTCGATAACGGTGCCGGTTGGCTGGCGGTGATGCTCAAGGATCGCCAGCAGGTGCTGACGCTTGAACCCGATTACCCGCAGTTGCTGGATCTGGCCGTGGGCGTGATCGCACCTTGGAATCGGGCCGTGGATGGCGATGAGGCCCAATTTGAAGTGCGCGGTTTCATCGCCGGTGATGGCATGCCCGAGGATCCGGCCACCGGAAGCCTGAACGCCGGGCTCGCGCAATGGATGCTGGGCAAAGGCCTGGCGCCGGCGACCTACGTGGTCAGCCAGGGACTGACGATGGGCCGGGCCGGGCGCATTCATGTCGAGCAGGTGGGGGATGAAGTCTGGATTGGCGGCGCAGTCGTGACGTGCATCAATGGCTCGTTGACCTTGTGAGGCGATTATTGCTCGGCTGGTAACACTCTGTTTTCCAGCAGGCGTTTGTGCCCTGGCTGGCCAGGGCATAAGCTTTGCGCTCTGTGATCGAGCACCCTTTTTTGCCCAGGAGTCCCATGTCCAGCCAGTTCCCCGAAGCACGTCCACGCCGCCTGCGTCGCAATGCAAGCTTGCGCAGCCTGTTCCAGGAAACCGAATTCACCTTGAACGACCTGGTGCTGCCGATTTTCGTCGAAGAAGAAATCGATGATTTTGTGCCGATCAAGAGCATGCCCGGCGTGGTGCGCATCCCTGAATCGAAGCTGGCCAGTGAGATCGAGCGCTATGCCCGTGCTGGCATCAGGTCGGTAATGACGTTTGGTGTGTCCCATCACTTGGACAACGACGGCAGCGACACTTGGAGCGAGCGCGGCCTGGTGTCGCGCATGGCCGGGATCTGCAAGGACGCGGTGCCGGAAATGATCGTGATGTCCGACACCTGCTTCTGTGAATACACCGATCATGGTCATTGCGGCGTCCTCCACGACGATGAAGTGGACAACGACCGGACCTTGGTCAACCTGGGCAAGCAAGCCGTGGCGGCGGCCCGCGCCGGTGCCGATGTGATCGCGCCGTCGGCAGCCATGGACGGGCAGGTACAGGCGATTCGCAAGGCCCTGGATGACGCCGGTTTCAGCCAGACGGCAATCATGGCCTATTCCACCAAATTCGCTTCGGCGCTCTATGGCCCGTTCCGCGAGGCCGGCGGTAGCGCGCTCAAAGGCGACCGCAAGAGCTACCAGATGAACCCGATGAACCGCCGCGAAGCCTTGCGCGAATCCCTGCTCGACGAGCAGGAAGGTGCCGATGCGCTGATGGTCAAGCCGGCCGGTGCCTACCTCGATATCATCCGCGACATTCGCCAGGCTTCGAACCTGCCGCTGTCGGCGTATCAGGTCAGTGGCGAATACGCGATGATCAAATTCGCCGCCCAGGCCGGTGCCATTGACGAGGCCCGCGTGGTACGCGAGAGCCTTGGTGCCATCAAGCGGGCGGGGGCGGATTTGATTTTCACTTACTTCGCCATGGATCTGGCACTGAGCGGGATCTGATCCGCCTGCATCAATGATGCCAATGCCGCCGCCTTCGCGAGCAGGCTCGCTCCCACAATGGTTTTGGGTTGGATGGGAAATCCAGGCACACCGCCGTTCTCCTGTGGGAGCGAGCCTGATCGCGATAGCGGTGGGTCAGTTGATATCAATGCCGCATGTGCCGCCGCCTTCGCGAGCAAGCCCGCTCCCACATTGGGCATAGCCCGCATTCACTTTTGATCGTATGGTTGCTCCGGAACAACAAACCCGATGGAGCCCCATGCAATTCGACCGATTGATGATCAGCCTCGCGGCGTTGCTGGCCCTGGCCGGTTGCGGTAGTCGTCAGGCCCAGGAGCCCGAGCGCCAACCCGCTGAGGTCAAGAAGCAGATCGTGCAATTATTGCCGGCCAAGACGACGGATCGCCAAGGTTGGGCGACTGACATCTACGTGGCCTTTGCGGCCCAGCAGATTCCGTCCACGACGCAGAATATCTGTGCGGTCCTGGCGGTGACCGAACAGGAGTCGACGTTCCAGGCCGACCCGCCAGTGCCGGGGCTGGGCAAGATCGCTCGTCAAGAGATCAACCGCCGGGCGGCGAAGGTGCACATTCCGGAGCTGTTGGTCAGCGGCGCGCTCCAGGTGCGTTCGCCCAATGGCAAAAGCTACAGCGATCGACTCAATGCGGCGCGTAGCGAGAAAGAGCTGAGCGGGATTTTCGATGATTTCATCGGCATGGTGCCGCTGGGCAAGACGCTGTTCGGCGGTTTCAATCCGGTGCACACCGGTGGCCCGATGCAGGTGAGCATCGCGTTTGCCCAAGCCAATGCGCGGGATTACCCCTATACGGTGGATGGTTCGATTCGTCGCGAAGTGTTCAGTCGCCGTGGCGGGATGTACTTCGGTATCGCGCATTTGCTGGGTTATCCGGTGAGCTATAGCGAGCCGTTGTATCGTTTCGCCGATTTCAACGCCGGGTGGTACGCCAGTCGCAACGCGGCTTTCCAGCATGCGGTCAGCGTGGCGTCGGGCATTTCCCTGGCGCTGGACGGCGATCTGGTTGCCCATGACTCGATCATGCCGGGCAGCACGGAGCTGGCGGTTCGCACGCTGGGCAAGTCGTTGGGGATGCGCAACCCGACCATTCGCGATCAGTTGGAGCAGGGCGATAGCCTGGCGTTCGAGGACAGCAAGCTCTACAAGCGGGTGTTCGAACTGGCTGAGCGCGCCGAGGGCAAGCCGTTGCCGCGGGCGATATTGCCGGGGATCGTGCTCAAGAGTCCGAAGATCACGCGCAAGCTGACCACGGCGTGGTTTGCCAAGCGGGTGGATGAGCGTTATCAGCGCTGCATGGCGCGGGCGGCGGGGCGTTAGCAGATGTCGGGGCATGAAAAAACCCGGTGGATGAGGCCGGGCTTTTAAGGGGGAGTCGTCTTGATGGGTGTGTCGGGCGGGCTACGCAGCGGCTTGTCGATCATTGCGGCCGCTGCGCGCCCGAGCGGGAGCAAGCTCCCTCGCCACGGGGTGTGTTGCCTATGACTTGCGTTGTTTTCAGGCATTACGGTCAAGCAAATCATGCGTGGTTTTCGATCAGGCGATCAGAGCCACCTTCGGCAACGCGGCGTTCCAGCAGGCGGTCGGAGCCACCTTCAGCTACGCGGTTTTCGATCAGGCGATCAGAACCACCTTCGGCTACACGGCGTTCCAGCAGGCGATCAGAACCACCTTCAGCTACGCGGTTTTCGATCAGTCGGTCGGAGCCACCTTCGGCTACACGGCGTTCCAGCAGTCGATCAGAACCGCCTTCGGCGACGCGGTTTTCGATCAGGCGGTCGGAGCCACCTTCGGCTACACGGCGTTCCAGCAGGCGATCAGAACCACCTTCAGCTACGCGGTTTTCGATCAGGCGATCAGAACCGCCTTCGACGACGACGGGTTGCGAGGAGG
This sequence comes from Pseudomonas sp. Z3-6, assembly GCF_051131985.1. Classification (NCBI taxonomy): domain Bacteria; kingdom Pseudomonadati; phylum Pseudomonadota; class Gammaproteobacteria; order Pseudomonadales; family Pseudomonadaceae; genus Pseudomonas; species Pseudomonas sp. Z3-6. The sequence goes on along the minus strand of NZ_CP071644.1, from coordinate 4,598,261 downwards.
CGGCGAATACGTTGGCGGCCAGTACGGAGAAAGCGAGGCTGAGGATGACTTGGCGTTTCATGATGGTGTGCTCCGGGGGTGCAGTGGTTTGTGTGGGGGCATTGTTGTCCCGGGCGATCATCAAGAGAACTTCATTGGCATGATGGTGAACATCGACGGCAGTGATAGCTCGATGTCGGTTGATCCAATGAGGGTGTCCCCCTGGCGTGCGCGTCGTCCTTCGGGTGGAACACTGCCAGGTTTGCAGGTTCTACCGGGTAACCCACAGGCAGGAGGCAAGCTCATGTATCAGTTATTCGGTCACAGGCAATCCGGCTCGTCGGCGGTAGAGGTGGCACTGGACCTTTGTGATGTGGCTTATCGGCGGGTCGATGCCTATTCGACGGAAGAAAGTGAAGCAGCGAAAGAGCTCGAGGCCCTCAACCCCCTGAAGCAGGTTCCAACGCTGCAACTGCCAGATGGCTCGGTGCTGACCGAGGCATCGGCGATTCTGATTCACCTCGGGCTGACCTTTCCCGCCTCGAAGCTGCTCCCTGACGACGCAGCCCAACGTGCGCAAGCCATACGAGGCCTGGTTTACATCGCGGCCAACTGCTACACCCCCATCGGCATCATCGATTTTCCGGAGCGCTGGCTGGACGATGCGGACGAAGAGACTCGGCAGCGCTTGGTATCAGGTACCCAGCAACGGCTCTACCGCAACTGGGCGCTGTTTGCCGACCAATTCCCGGCCCAACCGTTTCTCGGCGGTGCCGAGCCGGGGGCGTTGGATATCCTGGCGGCTGTGATCACCAAGTGGAGAAATACGCGAGAGGCGATGCTCAACGCCCGCCCGCAATTCTACGGATTGTTGGAGCGCATCGACCGCCATCCACGCGTGGCGCCGATACTGTCGCTGCATTGGCCGTTGTAGGAGCTGCGATCTTTCCCCTGACGCTTGAATCTCAAGCGAAAGATCGAAAGATCGCAGCCTCGCTTCGCTCGACAGCTCCTACAGATCAAGGACAGCCTTTGCGTACAGCCGCCTGCTCGACAAGGTCGACAAATTGCCGGACGTTCTGCTGATGGGCTGTCACCAGGTCGTCGATACTGGCGCCCGACGGTGTCTGCAGGCTGCTGCGACAAACGAGGGGGCGGGTATCGCCGCCCAGGCTTCGTAGCCGCCATTGCACGTCCATGCGGGCGTAGCGGCCCGGAATCGAGTCAAAGCGCTGCACATCCACCCGCAGCGATGATTTCGGCGCGCCAGGGTTGCTCAGTTGTTCGTCCAGGCTGCTGTGCAGTTCATCCGCCAGGCTGGCGCCCCACCATTCGGTTTCGAGGATCGCCAACCCGCTGCTGCCTTGGCGAATGACCATCTGGGTGCGATCCACCTGGGGGGGAACGCTCACTTGTTCGATCTGGATGTCCATGCCAGAGCGTGACTGGCCTGCCGGCTGAACCGGGCTCAGGGTGTGGTAATGAATCGGATCGCTGCGACAGGCGCCGAGCAGCAGGGCCACGGCAACCAGGGAGAGTTTTAGCGTCAGTGGCATGGGGCGGGCTCCTGTGATCATTCTTTCACCGGCAAGGTAAGGTTCTGTGCCGGTGCGTCCTTGGGCCGGCCGCGAAGCAGCGATTCGGGGTGGCGACTCAGGTAGTCCGACAGCTCGCGCAACGAGCGCGACATGCGGCCCAGGTCGTCCAAGGTCTGGGTCAGTTGTTCACGCTGCGGCGAGTCTTCGGCCAGGGTCGAGTTGGCCGATTGCAGGGTTTTGCTGACGTCCTGCAAGGTGCTTTGCACGCCGGGCAAGGTCTTGCTGTTGAACTGGGCCAGGCCTTTGCGCAACTCCACCAGATTGCCATCCAGGTTGCCGGCGATGCTCTCCAATGGCAGTTTGTTGATCCGCTCGACCATCGTCTGCAGTTGTTCCTGCAATTGCTGCAGGCTGCCCGGGAGGGTTGGAATACGCACGGGGCGGGCGCTGGGGTCGAAGGCGACTTTTTCGGCCTTGGGGTAGAAGTCCAGCGAGATGTACAACTGCCCGGTCAGCAGGTTGCCGCTGCGGGCCTGGGCGCGCAGGCCGCGCTCGACAAAGCTGCCGATCAGGCGGGCACCGGCGGCTTCGTCTTCCGGATCGTGGTTGAGCGACTTGAGCAGTTTTTCATGGGCCTTGCCCAGGCGCTGAGGGTAGATCACCACGCCGACGTTGACCGGAAAGCTGCGTTGTTTCTCATCGAAATCCAGGTTGATGGCCACCACCCGGCCGACTTCAACGCCGAGGAACTCTACCGGTGCACCGACTCGCAACCCGCGCAGTGCCTGGTCAAAACGCAGGGCCAGGTATTGTCCCTTGCCGTCGGGTGGGGCGAGGGCGCTCTGCTGGTCGGCAAACAATTCGAAGGTCTTGTCTTCGCTGGCAATGGTGTCGTTTGGACTGTATTCCGGTGCCCTGAACGCGATGCCGCCAAGCAGCAAGGCCGAGAGCGACTCGGTCTTGACGGCGAACCCGTTGGCGCCGACGTTCACGTCCACGCCGCTGACGTTCCAGAACCGGGTGTTTTCGGTGACGTACCGGTCGTTGGGCGCGTTGACGAACACGTCGATGTCGACGCCTTTGCCGTCGGCGTCCAGTGCATAGGACACGACCTGGCCCACCGGGATCTTGCGCAGGTACACCGGTGAGCCAATGTCCAGCGAACCGAGGTCCTGGGAGTGCAGGGTGAAGCGTTTGCCCGGTTCGCCATAGGTGATCGGCGGCGGGGCTTCCAGGCCGGTGAAGGATTTGGCGCGCACTTTCGACTGGCCAGCGTCGGCACCGATGAAATCGCCGGACAGCAGCGTGTCGATTCCCGAGATCCCACCGGCACCGATACGCGGCCGTACGACCCAGAACACCGAGTCTTCGTGGGTGAAGGTGTCGGCGGTCTTGGCGAGCTTGACGGTGGCGGTGACGTTCTTCTGGTCTTCACTCAATTGCACGTCGGTGACCTGGCCAATCACCACGTTGCGATATTTCACTTGGGTCTTGTTGGCGGTCAGGCCTTGGCCGGTCTTGAAGGTGATGGTGATCGTCGGGCCCTCCTGCAGCCAGTTGTTGACCACCAGGGAAATGCCCACCAGCACCGCGATGATCGGCACGATCCACACCAGCGATACCGTCCAGCGACGGGTGCTGACGTGAGCCCGACCGGGTGCGGGTTGTTGCCCGTCAGTGACTTGCGACTTCATCCATGGTCTCCTCGGAAGGTTGGGTGTCCCAGATCAGCCGGGGGTCGAAACTCATGGCCGACAACATGGTGAACAGCACCACGAGGCCGAAAAACAGGATACCCGGTCGCGGTTCGATATCGCTCAGTGCCTGGAACTTGACCAGGGCCGCCACCAGGGCCACCACCAGCACGTCGAGCATCGACCAGTAGCCGATGACTTCCACCAGTCGGTACAGCTTCGCCCGTTGGACCTGGGCCCAGGTGCTGCGCCGCTGTGCGGTCACCAGCAGCAGGGTCAACACGACGAACTTGATGCCGGGCACCGCGATGCTGGCGATGAAGATGATCAGGGCGATGTCCCACGCGCCGCTTTGCCAGAACTCGATGACGCCGCTGATGATCGTGCTGTCGGCGCCCTCGCCGAGCATCTGGGTGTTCATGACCGGAAGCAGGTTGGCCGGGATGTAGAACACCAGCGCGGCGAGCATGTAGGCCCAGGTGCGGGTGATGGCGTCGGGTTTGCGGCGATGCAGGGGAGCGTCGCAACGGGGGCAGGTATCGGGTTCGTCGGTCATGTCGCAGGCCAGGCCGCAACTGTGGCACAGGCACAGGTTCAGGTCGCGGGCCTCGGGCGGGGTGTCCAGCGGCTGGCCGCTCATAGGCTGTCCCACAGGTCGCGGACATCACGCCCGGCAATGCGGATCATCAACAGGCTCAAGGCCGCGAGGGCGAACAGGCCGATGCCCGGCAGCACGTCCAGCAGGCCGGCGAGCTTGATCACCGCCACCAGTGCGCCCAGCAGGCACACCTCCAGCATGCTCCAGGGCCGCAGGGTTTCCAGGCTGCGCATGCACAGGGCGAACCCCGGCGCCCGCCGCTGGAGGTAGGCATGGCCCAGGACCCAGAGCAACAGCGCCAGCTGGAAGGCCGGCGCAATGATGATTGCCACCGCTGTCACCAGGGCGATGAAAGTGATGGGGCCCTGGCTCAGCGCCACGATGGAATCCCACAATGTCGCGCTGTTGCTCAGGCCCTGGAGGCGGATGCTCATCACGGGATAAATGTTGGCGAAAGCCCACAACACCGCGGCCGTCACGCTCAAGGCCAGGCGCTGTTCGATGGTCAGGCCGTTGTAGCGCTGGATCACCGCGTGACAGCGCACGCACGCGGCTTTCTGGTGCGGAGCGAGCACAACCGGCTCGTACACCGCATCGCAATGTTCACAAATGATCAGTCGGTCGGTGGCGGCCATCGGGATGCTCGCAGGAACAACCCCTTCAATATAGAAGTGTGTTGAGAATGAGCAACCCGTTGCGACGGATCATTCGCCGCGAATGTATTGCTCCAGTTGTCGGATCAGGTCGGCCTGTTCGGCGATGGCTTCCTTGACCAGGTCACCGATGGACAGCAGCCCGACGAGTTTGCCGTCTTCTACCACCGGCAAATGCCGCAAGTGCTTCTCGGTCATGATGCTCAGGCAGGTCTCGACATTTTGGTGCGGGTCGATGGTGATCACCGGGGAGACCATGATGTCGCTGACCTTCGTGCCCACCGACGAGCGCCCGTGCAGGACCATTTTGCGCGCATAGTCGCGCTCGCTGATGATCCCCAGCACCTCATCGTTCTTCACCACCAGCAAGGCGCCGACATTTTTCTCGGCCATGCGCATCAGGGCCTGCAATACCATGTCGTCCGGTGAGATGGTGTGCACTTGCTGGTTCTTCTCGTCTTTTATCCGGAGCAACTGCGCGACGGTTTTCATGGGGAGCCTCGGGTGTTGTTTTTGCAGGTGGTTAAAGCATCGTAGACCCAACGGCGCAGAGCAAGCGGTAAAGCGGCGGCCAATCGTCCAAAAACGTCATTGCCGGTAAATTCACCACCGAAGTGGCGCCATGCACCCTGTGGCGAGGGAGCTTGCTCCCGCTGGGCTGCGCAGCAGCCCCGGGTTGTTGGCATTCGCCCGATATACCGAGGTGGTCGGTTTTGGGGCTGCTTCGCACCCCAGCGGGAGCAAGCTCCCTCGCCACAAAAAGCAGGTGGGTGTCAGTTAAGCAGGTGGGTGGTGTGTCAGTTGGTCAGGTGAAGTCCCCCCGCCACAGGTAGAATCGTCGCCTACGCAAAATTCGAGGTTGCAGCGGTGGATCTACAGCAGGGCTTCGTCCTGACCCGGCATTGGCGCGACACCCCGGCCGGCACCGAAGTCGAGTTCTGGCTGGCGACCGACGCCGGTCCCCGGCGCGTGCGCCTGCCGATGCAAACGTCGGTGGCCTTTGTGCCGCAGGTCCAGCGCGGCCAGCTCGAAGCCTTGCTGCAAGGGGAGAAGGATATCGAACTGCGCCCCCTGGACCTGCTGGATTTCGAGCATCGCCCGGTGCTGGGCCTGTATTGCCAGCAACATGCCCAGCTGATGCGCCTGGACACCACCTTGCGCCGCGCCGGTGTGGAGGTGTTCGAAGCGGACGTCAGGCCGCCGGAGCGCTACCTGATGGAGCGTTTCATCACCGCCCCGGTCTGGTTCGGCGGTACCCCGGCCGCGGATGGCCTGCTGGTCGATGCCCAGATGAAACCGGCGCCCGATTACCGTCCACCGTTGCGCCTGGTGTCCCTGGACATCGAAACCACCGCCCAGGGCGAGTTGTATTCCATTGCGCTGGAAGGCTGCGGCGAGCGCCAGGTCTACATGCTCGGGCCACCTAACGGCGACGATACCGGCGTGGACTTCCAGCTGGAATATTGCGAATCGCGCACGCTGCTGCTGAAAAAACTCAACGATTGGTTCGCCCGTTTCGACCCCGACGCGATCATCGGCTGGAACCTGGTGCAGTTCGACCTGCGGGTGTTGCATGAACATGCCCGGCGGCTGGCGGTGCCGTTGCGCCTGGGGCGCGGTGGCGAAGAAATGCAATGGCGCGAGCACGGCGCGCGCAACAACCACTTCTTCGCCTCGGCGGCCGGTCGGCTGATCATCGACGGCATCGAGTCCTTGCGCTCGGCCACTTGGAGTTTTCCGTCGTTCAGCCTGGAAAATGTTGCCCAGACGCTGCTGGGGGAGGGCAAGTCCATCGACAACCCGTACCAGCGCATGGACGAGATCAATCGCATGTTCGCCGAGGACAAGCCGGCCCTGGCCCGCTACAACCTCAAGGACTGCGAGCTGGTGACGCGGATCTTCGCCAAGACCGAACTGCTCAAGTTCCTCTTGGAGCGGGCCAGCGTCACCGGCCTGCCAGCGGACCGCAGCGGTGGTTCGGTGGCAGCCTTCACGCACCTGTACATGCCGCTGATGCACCGCCAGGGTTTCGTTGCCCCCAATCTTGGCCAGCGCCCGCCCGAGGCCAGCCCGGGCGGGTTTGTCATGGACTCTCAACCGGGGCTCTACGAGTCGGTGCTGGTGCTGGACTACAAAAGCCTGTATCCGTCGATCATCCGCACCTTCCTGATCGACCCGGTGGGCTTGATCGAAGGGCTGCGCCACCCTGATGACCAAGAGTCGGTACCCGGTTTTCGCGGGGCGCGCTTCTCCCGTACTCGGCACTGCCTGCCGGCCATCGTCGCGCGGGTCGCCGAAGGCCGGGAAACCGCCAAGCGCGAACACAATGCGCCGCTGTCCCAGGCGTTGAAAATCATCATGAACGCATTCTATGGCGTGCTCGGCTCCAGTGGCTGTCGCTTCTTCGACACGCGCCTGGCTTCGTCCATCACCCTGCGTGGCCACCAGATCATGCAGCACACCCGCCAGTTGATCGAAGCCCAGGGGCATTCGGTGATCTACGGCGATACCGATTCCACTTTCGTCTGGCTGCGCCGTGCCCACGGTCAGGAGGAGGCGGCCAGGATTGGTCGCGAGCTGGTGGCGCACGTCAACCAATGGTGGCGTGAACAGGTGCGTGCCGAGTTCGGGCTGGAAAGCGCGCTGGAGCTGCAGTTCGAAACGCATTTCAAGCGCTTCCTGATGCCGACCATCCGAGGTGCCGAGGAGGGCAGCAAGAAACGCTACGCCGGACTGGTGACTCGCGCCGACGGCAGCGATGAAATCGTCTACAAGGGTTTGGAAACCGTGCGGACCGATTGGTCGCCGCTGGCCCGGCAGTTCCAGCAGGAGCTGTACGGGCGGATCTTCCACCGCAAGCCCTACCAGGACTATGTGCGCGATTATGTGCAGCAGACCCTGTCCGGTGCCTTCGATGAGCGGCTGGTCTACCGCAAGCGCCTGCGTCGACCGCTGGACGACTATGAACGCAACGTCCCGCCCCATGTACGGGCCGCGCGGCTGGCCGATGAGTTCAACCAGCGCCAGGGCCGTCCGCGGCAATACCAGAATGGCGGCTGGATCAGTTATGTCATCACTGTCGCTGGTCCCGAACCGCTGGAAACCCGCAGCGCGCCAATCGATTACGACCACTACGTGACCAAACAGCTGCAGCCGGTGGCGGACGCGATCCTGCCGTTTGTGGACGATGACTTTTCAACGTTGGTGGGGGGGCAGATGGGGTTGTTCTAACGGCTGTCGTTTGCGAGGCGCCGGACTGCTTTTGTGGCGAGGGAGCTTGCTCCCGCTCGATTGCGCAGCGATCGCAAGGATAGTGGGGCCGCTACGCGACCCAGCGGGAGCAAGCTCCCTCGCCACAAAAAGCGTTTGATTTGCGAGGACTACACCATCGCCAACCGCTGCTTGCCCTGGGGCTGGGGAAAGATCAGGTCGAGGGCGGCCAGGTCCTGGGGCTCGAGCCTGAGGTTGGCCGCTTCGGCATTCAGGCGCACATGCTCAGGCTTCACCGCCTTGGGAATGGCAATCACGTTGTCCTGGCGCAGTAACCAGGCCAGTGCTATCTGGGCCGATGTTGCGCGATGGCGCTCGGCAATTTGCCCCAGGGTGTGATCCTTGAGCAAGTGCCCGCCCTGGCCGACAGGGCAGTAAGCCATGATCGGCATGCGTCGGTGCTGGCACCAAGGCAGTAGGTCGAATTCGATGCCGCGTTCCTGCAGGTTGTACAGCACTTGATTGGTGGCGCAGGCCGGAGAAGCCAGCTCCTCAAGGTCATCGACGTCAAGGTTCGACACCCCCCAACGGCCGATCTTGCCTTCTTCGCGCAGACGCTCGAACGCTTCGACGGTTTCTTCCAAGGGGTACTGGCCGCGCCAGTGCAACAGGTAAAGATCAATGTAATCGGTATCGAGCCGGCGCAAGCTGCGTTCGCAGGCCAGGGGAATGCCTTTGCGGCTGGCGTTGTGGGGATAGACCTTGCTCACCAGGAACACCTGGTCGCGCAAGCCGGTGATCGCTTCGCCGACGACGGTCTCGGCACCGCCTTCGGCATACATCTCTGCAGTGTCGATCAGGGTCATGCCCAGTTCGATCCCTAACCGCAGGGCGGCCACTTCTTTTTTGTGATGGGACGGTTCTTCACCCATGCGCCAGGTGCCCTGGCCAATGACCGGTACGGACACACCCGCCAATTCCAGCGTCCTCATGACTCTCTCCTGTTGTGCTGATCCATCATCCAATGGACAGCAGGATAGTAGGAGCTGGCGAAGCCTGCGATCTTTTGATTTTTCGCTCCAGACTCAATTGTCTGGGGAGAGATCGCAGCCTCGCTTCGCTCGACAGCTCCTACCGGTGTTGCGCAGCTTTTCTATTTCGTGGAGAACTTCAATACCATCGTCTGGGTGTAGGTCTGGCCCGGATCAAGCCGCGTCGAAGGGAAGTCCGGCTGATTTGGCGAGTCGGGGTAATGCTGGGTTTCCAGGGTGAACGCGCCCCAATGCGGATACACCTTGCCTTGCTTGCCCTTGACGGTGCCGTCGAGGAAGTTGCTGGTGTAGAACTGCACGCCAGGCTCGCTGGTGTAGAGCTGCAGGAGTCGTCCGGACTGCGGGTCATGCACCTCGGCGGCCAGTTTGTCCACATCGCCCTTGGCATCCAGCACCCAGTTGAAATCGAAGCCGCCCTGTTTCGGTTCGGCGAACTTGAGTTGTGGGTGATCAGCCTTGATGTGCGTGCCGATGGCGGTGGGCTTGGTGAAATCCATCGGTGTGCCGGCCACGGGGGCTAGCTCGCCGGTAGGGATGAGTTTGCCGGTGACCGGGGTGTAACGGGCCGCCTGCAGGGTCGCGACTTGTTTGAGAATGTCACCGTTGCCTGCACCCGCCAGGTTGAAATAGCTGTGGTTGGTCAGGTTCAACACGGTCGGCTTGTCGGTGGTGGCCTTGTAGTCGATGCGCAGCTCGTTCTTGTCGTTGAGGCTGTAGGTGACATCCGTCTTCAGGTTGCCGGGAAAGCCCATTTCGCCGTCCGCCGACAGGTACGTCAGGGTCACGCCCACCGAATCCTTGTCATTGCTCGGTTCGGCTTTCCAAACACGTTTGTCGAACCCTTGTGGCCCACCGTGCAAGGAATTGTCCTTGTCGTTCTGCGGCACCTGGTAACGCTTGCCATCCAGCTCGAACGCCCCACCGGCCAGGCGATTGCCAAAGCGGCCAATGGTCGCGCCGAAATACACGCTGCCGTTCTTCTGGTAGCCCCGCACATCGTCGAAGCCGAGCACGACATCAGCGGTCATGCCGTTTTTGTCCGGCACGATCAGCGACTGGAGGATCCCGCCGTAGGTGATGACGGTCGCCTCGATGCCGTGGCTGTTGCGCAGGACAAATTTCTCAACCGCGGTGCCGTCGTCGGTCTTGCCGAAGGCAACGCGTTCATTGGTCAGGCCGGCGGCCTGGGAGGAGGTGGCAATCATCAGAGAGACTCCGAGGGCCGTGAGCAGATGTCTGGATTCAAGCATGGTGTGACCTTCCTTCCTGTTGTTTTGTTGTTGTTTTAACGCGGTCGAGTCCGTTACTTGGTCGGACAACGATGAAGGTTTTTCTGTTCAGTAGTCTTTCTATTTACGGCTAGGAAATGGATTTATAGCTATAAATCGGGATTTATCAATTAAAAAGTAAGACTAATTGAGCGAAACGAGGCTTGCCCAAGCGAACGCTTTCACCTCGGGCGTCGCACTTTTGCGGTTTTTACAGCTCTATCCTTGGCCTGGAAGCGGCGACCCCCATCGCTTCCCCATGCCTAGATTGAGACTCGATGGCCGGTGTTTTTTCTTCTGTGACGAGGTTGCGCCAAGCCTGCATGGCCGGATTGGTTGGCGTGTCGATGCTGTTCAGCGGCGGCTGCAGCCATCAGCAGGGGCAGGACATGGTCACGCAGTTCAGCGAAGCCAGGCCCCAGGAGTTCTTGCAGACCAGCGTCGACCGCATGGCGACATTGTCGATGCACGACAACTTGCAAAGCCTTTACCTGCTGATGAGCAAGCTGTACCTGCGCAACCCCGAGGAACTGCGCAAGTCCGGCTTTCTCGACGCCCGCACCGCGGAAAAACAGGTGCGCATGGCCATCGAGCAGCAACAACCCTTGCCGACGTTGGGGGGCAAGAAGGACTTGGCCGCCCTGAGCTATGCCATGAGCCCGGAATTTCTCGGTGATCGGGTCGGGGCGTTCATCTACGCCATCGGCAGCATGCTGGTCACCGCTCATGGCAATCGCCTCGAGTTCTACATGACCGATACCATCGACCCGCGTTTTGTCAGCAACGCGGCGCGCAACATCGAAAAAGCCACTTGGCTGCTCAGTCAGCGGCAGAACAAGGACGGCACGCCGTTGCTGTTTTCCAATGAGATTTCGGAGGAGGGCAGCAACCTTAGTTTCGCCGTGGAGTTCGGCAAAATCGTCGCCCGATTGGACCTGCTGACCCAGATGCTCGATGAGCGTTACCGGCGCATCGGCTTGAACTACGCCCAGAGCCTGCTGTTCCTCAACTTCCTGCCGGTCCAGTGAGCTGAGAAAAAGGAATAAAGATAGATCACATCGATATAGGGGGTTATAAGAAAAATCGCTATGCTCGCGGCCAGATTTTTCACGCGGTCGTGTCGAGACGGGTTCAATGGATTTCGGTAATGTCGGTTTAGTCGTTGCGGGCCTGGTGGTCGGCTTCATCGTTGGAATGACCGGCGTTGGCGGTGGTTCACTGATGACCCCGATCCTGTTGTGGTTTGGTATCAACCCCGCGACAGCGGTGGGCACCGACCTGCTGTACGCGGCCATTACCAAATCTGGCGGTGTCCTGGTTCACGCAAAAAACCGCAATATCGATTGGGCAATCACCGGCTGGTTGACCCTGGGCAGCGTGCCGGCGGTCGGCTTGACGCTGTGGTTTCTCAGCAGCCTGCACAGCTCGCCCGACGCTATGAACGCGGTGATCAAACAAGCCTTGGGCTTTGTGTTGTTCGCCACCGCCCTGGCGATCCTGTTCAAGAAGCGCCTGCTGCAATTCGCCCATGATCGTGCTGGCGGTCATTACAACCCCTCCGGTTCACGACTCAATGTGCTGACGGTTATCACCGGCCTGGTGCTGGGCACGATGGTTGCCTTGACCTCCATCGGTGCTGGCGCCCTGGGCACTGTGGCGCTGTTCATTCTTTATCCGTTCCTGGTCACCAAGCGCCTGGTGGGCACCGAGATTGCCCACGCCGTGCCGTTGACCCTGGTGGCAGGCCTGGGCCATGCGAGCATGGGCAACATGGATTGGCATATCCTGGGTTTCCTGCTGATCGGTTCGTTGCCGGGGATCTACCTGGGCAGCCATTTGTCGGGACGCATCTCCGATGAGGTCCTACGGCCTTGCCTGGCGGTGATGCTGGCGATGATCGGCTTCAAACTCGCGTTCTGATTTGATCGGAGTCATGGGTCCATAGCCACAGTCATACCTGTAAACCAGGTACTGATGAGGCCAAGACCCATGAACAGCCCAGCCAGAGATCTGCTGCAACGACTACGCCGGCGTGGCGCCGAGCCTCGCACCGACATTGCCGATATCCTGCGTCACCACGCCGAGCCACTGCCTGCCGAGGACAGCCCGGCCTTTGGTGAGATGTTCGATCGCTTCGCTGATGCCAAGGTCGTGTTGATTGGCGAGGCCAGCCACGGCACCCATGAGTTCTATCGGACCCGTGCCGCCATTACCCGACACCTGATAGAGCGCCACGGTTTCAATATCGTTGCCGTCGAAGCGGACTGGCCCGATGCCGGGCAAATCGACCGCTGTGTACGCGACTTGGGGCCGTCGGCGTGGAAGCAGCAGGCATTCGCCCGATTCCCGACCTGGATGTGGCGCAATTGCGAAGTCCAAGGCTTCGTCCGTTGGTTGCGCGATTACAATCTGGAGCAGCCCATGGGGCAAAGGGTGGAGTTTCGCGGCCTGGACGTCTACAGCCTGCGTCACTCCATCGATGAGGTGCTGAACTATCTGGATACCAGCCATCCGGACATGGCCCGTGATGCCCGTCACCGTTATGGCTGCCTCACGCCCTGGCACGACGACCCGGCGTTGTATGGTCACTTCACCGAGCGCGGCAACCTGGCAACGTGTGAAGACGCCGTAGTCGAGCAGCTCAACAGCTTGTTGGCCAAACGCCTGGATCCGATGATCAGTGATGATGAGGCCTTCTTCAGCGCCACCCAGAACGCCCGGGTCGTGCGCGCCGCCGAACAGTACTACCGAGCCATGTACCGCGGCGGCAAGTCATCGTGGAACCTGCGGGACCGGCACATGTTCGACACCCTGCAAACCTTGTTGGAGCATCGGGGCACTGATGCGAAGGCGTTGGTCTGGGCGCATAACTCCCACATCGGCAATGCTGCCGCGACACGCATGGGCTGGGAAGGGGAGTTCAATATTGGCCAGCTCTGCCGCATGGCTTATGGCCGCAGCGCGGTGTTGCTGGGCATGGGCACCGACCGTGGCAGTGTCGCGGCGGCGGACGACTGGGATGCGCCGATGAAGATCAAACAGGTGCGGCCAGCGCTGCCCGGCAGTTGGGAGCACCAATTCCTCCAGGCCGGTGTGCGTGCCTCGTTGACGCAATGGCGCACCCATCCTGACGAGGCGCTCCTGGACGCGCTGTCCGAACCACTGCTCGAACGCGCGATTGGTGTGATCTACCGCCCTGAAACCGAGCGTCAGAGCCATTATTTCGAAGCGGTGCTGGCCGAGCAGTTCGACGCCTGGCTCTGGTTCGAACAGAGCGAAGCCGTTACGCCATTGCCGGCGCCGCAGGTCCTGGAACACGAGGAGGATACGTTCCCGTTTGGCCTCTGAACGCTGTGCAGGGCGGTTGCGCAATGAACGTGCTCGCCTAAGCTTCAAGGCAGGCAGGCGCAGTATCGGGCGACGCTCGCGGAACAATCGCCGCCCTGTGCAATCAGTACAGCGTAACTATCAAAAGGAGAGGCGCATGCTCATTCGGTCGTTGACCTTCGCTACCCTGCTGGCCATCGCCGGCCCTCTGTTCGCTGCCGATGGCGACTCCCCTCTGGTGGCGGAAGTCGGCAAGTCGCGTTCCCTGATCGTCATTGCACCCAGCACGGTCGACCCGGCCTGGGTCAGCCTGAAAAAGGCCTTGGATGAACCGGCGGGCAAGCAGGGTTTTTCCGAGCGCAACATGGTGCTCTACACCGTGCTCAATACCATCGGCCAGCGCGATGGCAAGGACCTGGACCCGCAAAGCACCATGGCACTGATTCGCTCCCTCAAGCTGGGCGCCGGTGCCCAGACCAAGATCATCCTGGTGGGCAAGGACGGGGAAAAGAAACTCGAGCATTCCGGCGCGATTGAATTGAAGGACCTCTTCGACACCGTCGATAAACTCCCCGCCGCGGAAAAAGAAGCAACGCCACCAGCGCCCCCTCCCACGCCCGAGCCTGCACCGGCCAAGGATGCGAAAGGCACCAAGCCTGGCAAGGCCGCCAAGCCGGCGGCGGCGCCGAAGCCTTTGGAAGATTGACTCCCGCTAGCGCCGAGGCCGCTTTTGTGGCGAGGGAGCTTGCTCCCGCTGGGCTGCGCAGCAGCCCTCTGCTTTTTTTCAATGGATTATCGAATGACTGGTTTGGGGCCGCTGCGCGACCCAGCGGGAGCAAGCTCCCTCGCCACAGAGAAACTCATCACCCCGAGGCGTCATGAGTTATTGCTGTTCCAACGCCATCAGGATCCGATGCGCCGCCTTCACCCGTTCCTCGATCGGGTAGTTCTTGTTGGCAAGCATGACGATCCCCATGTCCTTGCCAGGCACGAACGCCGCATACGCGCCAAAACCGTTGGTGGAGCCGGTCTTGTTGATCCAGGCGCCGTCCGGTGCTGGAAGGGGTGGGTTCAAAGGTTCGACTTTTTGAGGCGTCAGGGCCATCTGCGGTGTGTTGCCGGCGAGCAGGTCATCCAAGCTGAACGGCGCGGGGTAGTACTCCCAGCCCAGTCCCTGGTTCATCCCGCCAACCCTGTAGAAACCGGTGTGGGTCGTGGCGATGGCCTGCTTCAAATCCGCGTCCAGTGTTTCAGGTCGCAGGTTGGCCTCGATGAAACGAAGCAGGTCCGACGAGCTGGTTTTCACCCCGTAAGCCTCGGCGTCCAGGGCGCCAGGGCCGACCCGCACGGGCTTGCCGTCCTTTGCATAGCCTTGGGCGTATCGGTCCATCTGATCCTGCGGTACCCGGACATAGCTGTGCTTGAGGCCCAACCCCGGCATCAGCGTGCGCTCCATCACTTCGTCAAAAGGTTGCCCCAGGCTGCGGGCCGCCAGATAACCGAACAGGCCGATGCTCGGGTTTGAATAAAGTCGCTGGGTGCCGGCCGGGTAGAGCGGCTTCCAGGTCTTGTAATAACTGAACATCCGGTCCGGATGATCCGCCTCGTCGGGAAACTGCAAGGGCAGGCCGCCAGCGGTGTAGGTAACGAGATCGAGCAGGCGGCTGCCCTCCAAGGCGCTGCCGCGCAGCTCAGGGGCAAAGCGACTGGCCGGATCCGTCAGGGCCAGTTTTCCCCGGGCCTGGGCATAGGCACCGAGGGTGGCGGTGAAGGTCTTGCTGACCGAGCCGATTTCGAAAAGGGTCTGGTCGGTGACCGGCTTTTTCGTGTCCTTGGCGGCCACGCCGTAGTTGAAATAATGGCGTTGGCCGTTGTAGGTGATCGCCACGGCCAAGCCGGCGATGTCCTGTTGTTTCATCAGTGGCTGGATGACGGCATTGACCGTGTCTTCAATGCGCTCCTGGGCAAACCCTGTGGACGTCCCGCAGGCCAGGAGAAGAGTCCCGGCGAGTATCGATCTGGCAATGTGCATGGTGCAGCGCTCTCGTTGGCCTTCCTGGAGGGGGGACAATCTAGGGCGTTTCTGGCTGCCCGGCAATCCGAGGCTATCAAGGCTGAGGCATGTTTCTGAGTCTTCCTATAGGGCGGGGGGAACCTTCCTACAAAATCGCCGGTTGCCCGACGCGGCCAGGCTTCAAGCCAAACCACACAAAGCGGCGGCTGCCGGGTAAACTTGCGCTCTTTCTAAAGGAGTTCACATGAGTTACTACCAGCCCGGCATTCTCGCCACCCCTGTTCCGCCTCAGGCCCGTCATTTGTTTTTTGCCTTGGAATCGGTCGAGGCACTGCCGGCTGCGCTAGACAAACTCCTGTTGCTGCTCGATGGCCGGGCCGTGGTCGGCTTCGGCGAATCGTTGGTCCAGGCGCTGGGCGCCGAGGTCGATGGCCTGCGGGCTTTTCCTGCGTTGGCCGGCGTCGGCGTGGACAACCCCTCGACTCAGCATGCCCTGTGGTGCTGGTTGCACGGTGAAGACCGCGGCGAGCTGATGCACCGCAGTCGCGCCATCGAAGCGGCGCTGGCCCCGGCACTGCGCCTGGTGCAGATGAACGAAACCTTCCGCCACATGACCGGCCACGATTTGACCGGCTATGAAGACGGCACCGAAAACCCTCACGACGAAGCGGCCATCGCTGCCGCCCTGGCCCAGGGCGCCGATGGGTT
The DNA here is from genome assembly GCF_051131985.1 of Pseudomonas sp. Z3-6. NCBI lineage: Bacteria > Pseudomonadati > Pseudomonadota > Gammaproteobacteria > Pseudomonadales > Pseudomonadaceae > Pseudomonas > Pseudomonas sp. Z3-6. The sequence goes on along the minus strand of NZ_CP071644.1, from coordinate 4,582,220 downwards.
GCGCGGAGGCAGTTTCGCCGCGATCCAGCAGTGGCAGCACGACCTGGACGGTTTCGCGGCGATGCAGCCCCATGAGCGCGACAACATCATGGGCCGGCGCCTGAGCGACAACGAAGAACTCGACGACGCGCCGGAATCGGCTCACGTCAAGCGCACCGCCCAGGAGAGCTTCGCCCCGGAGGCCTTCGTGGTCCGGCGTTCCATGCCTTGGATCGAAGGCGACCGTGCTGGGCTGATGTTCCTGGCGTTTGGTTTCTCCCTCGATGCCTTCGAGGCGCAATTGCGGCGCATGAGTGGCCTGGAAGACGGCATCACCGATGGCCTGTATCGCATGAGCCGGCCGATCACCGGTGGTTACTACTGGTGCCCGCCGCTGTTGGATGGACGCCTGGATCTGCGCGCCCTGGCCCGGTAAGCGCAGCGGTTTTGCAAAGCGTGACGTGAACGCTATTCTTGGGCCGCACGTCTATCCGTGGAATGGGGAGAAGCAAGCGTGGATAAAGTCATCGTCATCACCGGTGGCGGCCGCGGAATCGGGGCGGCCACGGCGCTGTTGGCTGCCGAAGCGGGCTATCGGATCTGCATCAATTACCAGTCTGATGAAAGTGCCGCGCAAGAGGTGCTCGAACAGGTTCGGGCCAAGGGCGCACAGGCAATTGCCGTGCGGGCCGACGTGAGCATCGAAGATGAAGTCATCGGCCTGTTCAATCGGGTCGATGCCGAACTGGGACGTGTCACCGCCCTGGTGAATAACGCCGGTACGGTTGCCCATAAGTCCCGACTCGATGAAATGTCCGAATTCCGCATCCTCAAGATACTGAAGACCAACGTGCTGGGGCCGATCCTGTGCGCCAAGCACGCGGTGCTGCGCATGTCGCCCAAACATGGCGGGCAGGGCGGCAGCATCGTCAACGTCTCGTCGGTGGCCGCCCGCCTGGGCTCGCCGGGAGAATATGTCGACTACGCGGCCTCCAAGGGCGCGCTGGACACCTTCACTGTCGGCCTGTCCAAGGAAGTGGCCGGCGAAGGCATTCGCGTCAACGCGGTGCGTCCCGGCTATATCTACACCGACTTTCATGCCCTGAGCGGCGATCCGGATCGGGTCAGCAAGCTGGAGTCGGCGATTCCCATGGCCCGTGGCGGGCGTCCGGATGAAGTGGCCGAGGCGATTATCTGGCTGCTGTCGGACAAGGCTTCGTATGCGACCGGGACGTTTGTGGATTTGGGGGGCGGGCGCTGACCTCGGGGTTTTTCGTTGTCTGCACTGGCCTCTTCGCGAGCAAGCCCGCTCCCACATTGTTCCCCCGCGGTCACATATTTCATGTACGCAGTAGATCCACTGTGGGAGCGGGCTTGCTCGCGAAGGCAACTTTCAGAGCGACATCGTATTCAAAACGATCGAATAATCCGCCCCAACGTCTCCATGGCCTTTTCCGAGGCTTCAGTCCACGGGCTGCCATAGTTCAAGCGGATGCAATTCCTGAAGCGCCGGGTCGGTGAAAAGATCGGGCCCGGGGCGATGCTGATGCCTTGGGCCAGGGCCATCTGGAACAGCTTCAGCGAATCCATCTGCTCGGGCAGCTCCAGCCACAGGAAGTAGCCACCCGCGGGCTGGCTGACCCGGGTCTGGGCCGGGAAATAGCGGGCGATGGCGGCGAGCATCGCGTTTTGCTGTTCTTCCAGGGCGTAGCGCAGCTTGCGCAGGTGACGGTCGTAGCCACCGTGTTGCAGGTAGTCGGCGATGGCGGCCTGGGCCGGCATCGAGGCGCACAGCGAGGTCATGAGCTTGAGCCGTTCGATCTTCTGCGCGTAGCGCCCGGCGGCGACCCAGCCGATGCGATAACCCGGGGCCAGGCTCTTGGCGAACGAACCGCAATGCATCACCAGCCCTTCGGTGTCGAACGCCTTGGCGGGCTTGGGGGCCTGTTGGCCGTAATAGAGCTCGGCGTAGACGTCGTCCTCGATCAGCGGCACCTGATGACGACGCAACAACTCTACCAGCGCCTGTTTCCGTTCCTCGGGCATCGTTGCGCCCATGGGGTTCTGGAAACTGGTCATGCACCAGCAGGCCTTGATCGGGTGACGCTCCAGTGTCTGCTCCAGCACGTCCAGATCGATACCGTCGCGTGGGTGGACCGGAATCTCCACCGCCTTGAGCTTGAGCCGTTCCAGGACCTGCAGGCTGGCATAGAACGCCGGCGCCTCGATCGCCACCAGGTCGCCGGGCTCGGTCACGGCTTGCAGGCACAGGTTCAAGGCTTCCAGGGCGCCGTTGGTGACCAGCAGTTCTTCCATGGGCAGCATCAGCCCGCCAACCATGTAGCGCAGGGCGATCTGGCGACGCAGTTGCGGATTGCCCGGTGACATGTCCGTGACCACCATCCGCGGGTCCATGTCCCGTGTTGCACTGGACAGCGAGCGGGACAACCGTTGCAACGGGAACAGCGTCGGGCTGGGGAATGCCGAGCCGAACGGTACGGTGTTCGGGTCCTTGATCGAATCCAGGACTGAAAACACCAACTCGCTGACGTCGACTTCGGTGGACTCGTGCACTTGGCTGCTGATCGCCGGCTCGGAAAACGGGCTCGGTGCATGGGTGTTGACGAAGTAGCCGGAGCGCGGCCGGGCCCGGATCATGCCGCGTCGCTCCAACAGGTAATAGGCCTGGAACACCGTGGACGGGCTGACGCCGTAGGTCTGGCTGGCGTAGCGCACCGACGGCACGCGCTGGCCCGGCCCCAGCATGCCCGAGCGGATCAGTTCAGCGATGTCGTCGGCGAATTTTTCGTAGCGTTTCATGGTGGGGCCCAGTCTCGAATGACGCGTGGTTTGCGCTTTTTAAACTGTGGGAGCGAGCGTGTGGGAGCAAAGCTTGCTCGCGATACAGGCGACACAAATCAACAGTAAGGTCGTGTCATCGTTCTTCGCGAGCAAGCTTTGCTCCCACAGGCTTGCCCTCACAGGCTCGCTCCCACAGGTGCCCGGCATCTTACGGCTTCACCGATTCATCGGTGCGACAAAACGGCTCTTGGCCACGCTGTTGTTGTCCGGCTCGTCACTGTCGGCGACCTTGAAGGTCATTTCCAGGGAACCTTTGCCGGGCCGTTCGCTGAGCATCGCCACCGACACCGGCACATCGACGATTTCCCCCGGGGCCAGGCTCAACCGGGTCTTGCCCTGCAGGACGAAGCCGTCGCCGTCCACCAGGGACAGCTGATAGTCCTGGCGCTGCTGGGTCTTGTTGATGATTTTCAGGCTGTAGATATTCTCGATCTGGCCGGCGCTGTTTTCGCGAAACAGGCCGCGGTCCTTGCTGACGTCCAGTGACACCATGGGCCGTTGCACCAGCGCCACGGCCAGCGCGCCGATCATCACCAGGAGCACGGCGGTATAGCCGATCAGTCGCGGGCGCAGCAGGTGAGTCTTGCCCCCCTGCAATTGATGTTCGGAGGTGTATTTGATCAGGCCACGGGCGTAACCCATCTTGTCCATGATCGAGTCGCAGGCATCGATGCAGGCGGCGCAGCCAATGCATTCCATCTGCAAGCCGTCACGGATGTCGATGCCGGTGGGGCAGACCTGCACGCACATCTGGCAGTCGATGCAATCGCCCAGGCCAATATTGGCCGGATTCACCTCGCGTTTGCGCGGGCCGCGGATTTCGCCGCGGGCCGTGTCGTAGGAAATGGTCAAGGTGTCCTTGTCGAACATCACGCTCTGAAAACGTGCATAAGGGCACATGTGCATGCACACCGCCTCACGCAGCCAGCCGGCGTTGAGGTAGGTGGCGGCGGTAAAGAACAGCACCCAGAACAAGCTCACGCCCGCCATTTGCAGGGTCAGCAGTTCCTCGGCCAAGGGGCGGATCGGCGTGAAGTAGCCCACGAACGTCAGGCCGGTGAGCAGGCTGATGGCCAACCACAAGGTGTGCTTGGCGCTGCGGCGCAACAGTTTGTTCAGGCCCCACGGCGCCGCTTGCAGCTTGATCCGCTGGTTGCGTTCGCCTTCGGTGATTTTCTCGCACCACATGAACAGCCAGGTCCAGGAACTCTGTGGGCAGGTGTAGCCGCACCACACGCGACCGGCAAACACGGTGATCGCGAACAGGCCGAAGGCAGCGATGATCAACAGCGCCGACAGCAGGATGAAATCCTGGGGCCAGAAGGTCGCGCCGAAGATATGGAATTTGCTTTCGGAAAGGTCCCAGAGCACCGCCTGGCGGCCGCCCCAGTTCAACCACACCGTGCCGAAGAACAGCAGGAACAGAACCCCCGCACCGCTGATGCGCAAGGTGCGGAACAAGCCGGTGAAGCTGCGGGTGTGGATCAGGGCGTCGGTGGTCCTGGCCTTGATCTTGGTTGGCGCAGGTTCGAACGTCTGTATCAACTGGACGGGGATTCTATCGCTCATGGTCGGTCGCTCATCAGCCTCTATCTGGCCGGTGCACTATGACCATGGAACTGTTTGCATAACAGACTCAGGTGTTTCGATAAAAACCGGATCAGATGCCGCGAAGCCCAGGCGCTGCGACACTTTGATGCACCCATGGATGGACAAACAACGCCTTTTAGGCTGACGCACCGACGGTTGGGCGTTAAACACTTTGTGGCGAGGGAGCTTGCTCCCGCTGGGTTGCGAAGCAACCCCAAGAGTTGCAACGCGGTCGTCCTGATACACCGGTCGCGATGTGTTGGGGCTGCTTCGCAGCCCAGCGGGAGCAAGCTCCCTCGCCACAAGGGCTACATTGCTCTGACCACTGGGATTTTATTGCTCTGGTAGATGGGCTCAGATCGCCGAGCCGCTGTCCGTGGCCTTGAGGTGCCTGCGCTCGTCGACCGCGCCGGCCACGGTGAGGGCATCGGCTTCGGGCTCGGTGATGTAGACCTGGTTGTCATCGAGTTCCACGAACGACATGGCCTTTTTCGGGTCGGTTTTAATGGTCAGCTCGCTGGCGGGGCGCTGTGGCGAGCCGGCGATGCTGTCGAAATAGCAGGTCTGTTTTTCGATACGTATAGGCATGGCAGCAGCACTTCCTTTGTTATGTCCTGAACATTAGGCGCAGCCCGGTAGCCAGGGTTCGTCGCGCCTGATCAGCGGTCGGCTGCACCTCTGGCTTCGCTTGCGGTCCATCGTTTATCCAACGCAAAAGAGGACTGTCAATGAACGCCTGGTGGCATGAAGTCTGGATAACCCTGCAGGCGGAATTCGCCGACATCACCGATGCCCAGCAGATGACCCGGGTCACGGTGCGGCTGGTCATGGCCGCGCTGCTGGGCGGCATCCTGGGTTTCGAGCGCGAACACAAGGGCAAGGCGGCCGGTGTGCGTACCCACATGCTCGTGGCCCTGGGGGCGGCGCTGTTCGTCCTGGTGCCACAGATGTCCGGGTCCCAGGCCGATGCCATGAGCCGGGTGATACAGGGTGTGGTCGCCGGCATCGGTTTTCTCGGCGCCGGTACCATCCTGAAAAACAACGACGGCGACGAAAGTCACGTCAAGGGCCTGACCACGGCGGCCGGCCTCTGGATGACAGCCGCCATCGGCGTTGCGGCTGGGCTGGGGCGGGAAGCCACGGCAGTCCTCAGCACAGTGCTGGCCCTGGCGATCTTCAGTGTGATGCCGATGATCGTCCGGGCGCTGGAAAAGGACGACAAGCTGTGACACGAGAACCAGCCTGAACACACACAACCCTGTGGGAGCGGGCTTGCTCGCGAAGGCGGTGTGTCAGTCGATGAAGATATTGCTTGTCACGCCGCTTTCGCGAGCAAGCCCGCTCCCACAGGTTTTTTCGTCATCCTGTTCCTTTATCACTACGCTTGAATCAAACCCGCTCCGGCGGCTTCTCGCTGGGCGGGTCACCCTTGGGCGGCTGCGGATCCAGCGGCGGGTCTTCCTCGGGAATCGGCTCGGGATCAGGACTGGGCGGGGGCATGGTGGGGTTGTCGATGTTCGGATCGGGTGTTTCGGCCGGGATGGGAATACTCATCGGGACGGGTCTCCGTAACGCACATGGCTTGAGTCGTGCTTATGGTTGTTGACCACCCAGCGCCGGGTTTGATCCCGGATGCATCCCGGGGGCAAATCCCGCTGAACTTTTAGCCGTCGTTCCGGTTCGGAGTTTAAGTGAGTTTTTTCAGGGACCCGTTGGGCCTTTACCGCCACAAGCGCGTCCATGGGGCGTAAAAGGAGCGATGCTCGATGACTGCCGAACACCCGTCTGACCTGGCCTACAACCCGCATTTGCCGTTGTCTCAGGCCTTGTTGTTGCCGCGTATCGCGATTGAAAACACCATGCCGGTGATCGACGGCGGGCAATTCGCCGCGAAGGCCGTGGCCGGGCAGGACGTGACGGTGACCAGCAAAGTGTTCGCCGACGGTCACGATAAGCTGGCGGTGCGCATCCGCTGGCGCTCGCTCCAGGATGACGTATGGAACAGCGAGGTCATGAGCGACCTCGGCAATAACGGCTGGCGCGGCCAGTTCACCGTGCCGGAGCAAGGCCGCTATGTGTTCTGCATTGAGGCCTGGATCGACCAGTTCGCCAGTTTTCGCTACGAGCTGGAGAAGAAGTTCGCTGCCGGGGTGCCCATCAGCCTGGAGTTGCAGGAAGGGCGCAATCAAGTGCACATGGCTGCCGAGCGCAGCAGCGGTGAACTGAGCGAGCAACTGGCGGCCTTGCACCACGAACTCTCCGGCCTGTTGCCGAACGAACAGGTGGCGCTGTTCCTGGCCCCACGCAGTGCCGACCTGATGTCCCTGGCCGATCATCGACCCTACTTGAGCATCAGCCCCGAATACTCGTTGGATGTGGAGCGAAAACTGGCCGAGTTTGCCAGCTGGTATGAACTGTTTCCCCGTTCGATCACCGACGATCCCCAGCGCCACGGCACCTTCAATGACGTGCATTCGCGCTTGGCGGTGATCCAGGACATGGGCTTCGATGTGCTGTACTTCCCGCCAATCCACCCCATCGGCCGCAGTTTCCGCAAAGGCCCGAACAACTCCCTCACCGCCGGCCCCGACGACCCGGGCAGTCCCTATGCCATCGGCAGCGAGGAGGGCGGGCACGAGGCCATTCATCCGCAATTGGGCAGTCGCGAGGACTTCCGGCGCCTGGTGGCGGCGGCCGCTGAGCACGGCCTTGAGATCGCCCTCGACTTCGCCATCCAGTGTTCCCAGGACCACCCCTGGCTCAAGCAGCATCCCGGCTGGTTCAGCTGGCGGCCGGACGGCACGATCAAATATGCGGAGAACCCGCCGAAGAAATACCAGGACATCGTCAACGTCGATTTCTACGCGGCCGATGCGATCCCCAGCCTGTGGGAAGAACTGCGGGACATCGTGGTGGGCTGGGTCGAGGAAGGCGTGAAGATCTTCCGGGTCGACAATCCACACACCAAGCCATTGCCGTTCTGGCAATGGCTGATCGCCGATGTCCGGGCCCAATACCCTGAGGTGATCTTCCTGGCTGAAGCGTTCACCACGCCGGCGATGATGGCGCGGCTGGGCAAGGTCGGGTATTCCCAGAGCTACACCTATTTCACCTGGCGCAATACCAAGGCCGAACTGGCGACCTACTTCAGCGAGCTCAACGAGTCGCCGTTGCGCGAGTGCTACCGGCCGAATTTCTTCGTGAATACACCCGACATCAACCCGGCCTTCCTCCATGAGTCGGGGCGCCCGGGCTTCTTGATCCGCGCGGCGCTGGCGACCATGGGCTCAGGCCTGTGGGGCATGTATTCGGGCTTCGAACTGTGCGAGTCGGCCCCGGTACCGGGCAAAGAGGAATACCTCGACTCGGAGAAGTACGAGATCCGTCCCCGGGACTTCACCGCGCCGGGCAACATCATTGCCGAGATCGCCCAGCTCAACCGCATCCGCCGGCAGAACCCGGCGCTGCATACCCATCTGGGCCTGAAGATCTACAACGCCTGGAACGACAACATTCTCTATTTCGGCAAGCGCACGGCCGATGGCAGCAATTTCATCCTGGTGGCGGTGAGCCTCGACCCGCACAACCCACAGGAAGCCAATTTCGAACTGCCGCTGTGGGAAATGGGCCTGCCCGACGATGCCCAGACCCAGGGCGAGGACCTGATGAACGGACATCGCTGGACCTGGTACGGCAAGTACCAGTTCATGCGGATCGACCCGGCGTACCAGCCGTTCGGGATTTGGCGGATCAGCGTGGCGTGATGCCGCGCGATGTTGAGTGAGGGCTGTTGTGGCGAGGGAGCTTGCTCCCGCTCGGCTGCGAAGCAGTCGTGATTTCAAGGGGGCCGCTTCGCGCCCAGCGGGAGCAAGCTCCCTCGCCACAAAGACCTCATCACAGAACAAGGCCTCGCCGCATAACAAGACCCCACAAGCCTGTATCCCGCGGCTTTATTGAATTATCAGGAGTTGCACATGGCGAAGAAACCCCGGTCTGCCACCTTCATCAAGGATCCGCTCTGGTACAAGGATGCGGTGATTTATCAGGTTCACGTTAAATCCTATTACGACTCCAATAACGACGGGATCGGCGACTTTCCCGGCCTGATCGAAAAACTCGACTACATCGCCGACCTGGGCGTCAACACCATCTGGCTGCTGCCGTTCTATCCTTCCCCCCGGCGCGACGACGGTTATGACATCGCCGAATACCGCGGCGTCAGTCCCGACTACGGCACCATGGCCGATGCCCGGCGGTTCATTGCCGAAGCCCACAAGCGCAACCTGCGGGTGATCACCGAGTTGGTCATCAACCACACCTCCGACCAACACCCCTGGTTCCAGCGCGCGCGCAAAGCCAAGAAAGGTTCGAAGGCGCGGGACTTCTACGTCTGGTCTGATGACGACCACAAGTACGACGGCACGCGCATCATTTTCCTCGACACCGAGAAGTCCAATTGGACCTGGGACCCGGTGGCGGGCCAGTACTTCTGGCACCGTTTCTATTCCCACCAACCCGACCTCAATTTCGACAACCCGCAGGTCATCAAGGCCGTGTTGTCGGTGATGCGCTACTGGCTGGACATGGGCATCGACGGCCTGCGCCTGGATGCCATCCCGTACCTGATCGAGCGTGACGGCACCAATAACGAAAACCTGCCCGAGACCCATGACGTCCTGAAGCTGATCCGCGCCGAGATCGACGCCAACTACCCTGACCGCATGTTGCTGGCCGAGGCCAACCAATGGCCGGAAGACACCCAGTTGTACTTCGGCGATGTCGACGCCCAAGGGCTGAACGGTGACGAATGCCACATGGCCTTCCACTTCCCGCTGATGCCACGCATGTACATGGCCCTGGCCCAGGAAGATCGTTTCCCCATCACCGACATTTTGCGCCAGACCCCGGAGATTCCCGCCAATTGCCAGTGGGCAATTTTCCTGCGCAACCACGATGAGCTGACCCTGGAGATGGTCACCGACAAGGAGCGCGACTACCTGTGGAATTACTATGCGGCCGACCGTCGGGCGCGTATCAACCTGGGCATTCGCCGACGCCTGGCGCCACTGCTGGAGCGCGATCGTCGTCGCGTCGAGTTGCTCAACAGCCTGCTGCTGTCGATGCCCGGTACGCCGACGTTGTACTACGGCGATGAAATCGGCATGGGCGACAACATCTACCTGGGCGACCGCGATGGGGTGCGTACGCCGATGCAGTGGTCCATCGACCGCAACGGTGGTTTCTCCCGCGCCGACCCGGCCAGCCTGGTGCTGCCGCCGATCATGGACCCGCTGTACGGCTACCAGTCGGTCAACGTCGAGACCCAGGCCGGCGACCCGCACTCGCTGCTCAACTGGAACCGCCGCATGCTGGCGGTGCGCAAGCAATCCAAGGCCTTCGGCCGGGGCACGCTGAAGATGCTCTCGCCGAGCAACCGCCGGATCCTGGCCTATACCCGCGAATACACCGGGCCTGACGGCAAGCACGAAATCATCCTGTGCGTGGCCAACGTGTCCCGCAGCGCCCAGGCCGCCGAGCTGGACCTGTCGGCCTACGCCGGCATGGTCCCGGTGGAGATGCTCGGCGGCAATGCCTTCCCGCCCATCGGCCAGTTGAACTTCCTCCTGACCCTGGCGCCGTACGGCTTCTATTGGTTCGCCCTGGCGGCAGAAAACCAAATGCCGAGCTGGCACGTGGAACCGGCCCAGAGCCTGCCGGACTTCACCACGTTGGTGCTGAAAAAACGCCTGGAAGAATTGCTCGAAGCGCCATCGCGCACCACGTTGGAGCAAACCATCCTGCCGACCTGGTTGCAGAACCGGCGCTGGTTCGCCGGCAAGGACAGCGCGATCGAGAAGGTCGATATTGTCTATGGCGTGCGCTTCGGCGATCCACAGCATCCGGTGTTGCTCAGTGAAATCGATGTCACCAGTGGCGGCCAGACCCTGCGTTACCAATTGCCGTTCGGCCTGCTTGCCGAGGACCAGGTCGGTGCGGCATTGCCGCAGCAGCTGGCTTTGTCCCGGGTTCGTCGGGTGCGTCAGGTGGGCTTGATCACCGATGCCTTCAGCCTGGAAAGCTTCGTGCGCGCCGTACTGCACAGCATGCAGGCCGCCACGGTGCTGCCGTTCGCCGAAGGTGAGTTGCGTTTCGAGCCGACCGAAGGCCTGGCCGCGTTGAACCTGGGAGACGAGCCGGAGGTGCGCTACCTGTCCGCCGAACAATCCAACAGTTCGGTGGTGGTGGGGGGCAGCCTCGTCCTCAAGCTGATCCGCAAGGTCGCCTCGGGTGTGCACCCGGAACTGGAAATGAGTGCCTACCTGACCGCTGCCGGCTTCAGCAATATTTCACCGCTGCTGGGTTCGGTGATTCGCCGCGACGCCCAAGGCGAAGATGCGTTGCTGATGATCGCCCAAGGCTACCTGAGCAACCAGGGCGACGCCTGGGAATGGACCCAGAACAACCTCGAACGCGCCTTGCGCGATGAGCTGGCGGACGCGGTGTCCGAGCAGGAGCAGCATTACAACGCCTTGGGCGAGCTGAAGGATTTCGCCGGCATGCTCGGCCAACGCCTGGGGGAAATGCACCAGGTATTGGCCCAGGCCACCGACGACCCGGACTTTACACCGCAAACCACCAACGCCAAGGAAGCACAGGCCATCGGCAAGGACGTGGCCGCCCAGGTGGAAAACGCCTTGCGCCTGCTCAAGCAGAACCAAGGCCAATTGAACCCCGCCGACCAGGCCATGGTCGCACGCTTGCTGGAGCACAAGAAAACCGTCCTGGCCCATGTCCAGGAACTGGCCGGCAAGGCCGCCGGTGGCTTGCGCATTCGCGTCCATGGCGACCTGCACCTGGGCCAAGTCCTGGTGATCAAGGGCGATGCTTACCTGATCGACTTCGAAGGTGAGCCGGCGCGGCCATTGCATGAGCGACGGGGCAAGCACAGCCCGTACAAGGATGTCAGTGGCGTGTTGCGTTCCTTCGATTATGCGGCGGCCATGGCGATTCATTTGCACACCGTCGACAGCACGGCCGATGCCGATGCGGCGCGGCAACGGGTCGCCGATCGTTATTTGAAAGAGGCTCGCCAGGCATTTGTCGAGGCATATCGGCTGGCGGCAGCTAGTCTTGCCCATGAGTGGAAGGATGCTGAAGGCGAAGACGCCGCGCTGGCGTTGTTCGGCCTGGAGAAGGCGGCCTATGAAGTGGCCTATGAAGCCGAGAATCGCCCCACCTGGCTGCCCGTGCCGCTGCACGGCCTGGTCGGGTTGTTGAAGGGGCTGCAACCCTTTTCCGACGTAGCCGGACCGATTTAGTGGAGAGAATCATGAGTGTCTCGAATAAAGAACCCCAGGGGCAGGCCAAGGAGTCCTTGTTGCCGGCGCCCCATGACATCGACGCGTTGGTGCGTGCCGAACATCACGACCCGTTTTCCATCCTTGGGCCCCATGGCGACGGCGCCGGCGGCCAGTTCATCCGTGCCTACCTGCCCGGTGCCCTGAGCGTACATGTGTTGGCCCGGGACAGCGGCGAAGAACTGGGTGAGCTGCAAGTCACCGAAACCCCGGGGCTGTTCGTCGGCCATTTCGCGCGCGCCCAGGCGTACTTGCTGCGCACCCGTTGGGCTGGCGGCGAGCAGGTTGCCGAAGACCCCTACAGCTTCGGCCCATTGCTGGGGGAGATGGACCTTTACCTGTTCGCCGAGGGTAACCATCGTGATCTCAGCGCCTGCCTGGGGGCGCAGTTGAAGACCGTCGATGGCGTCGACGGCGTGCGCTTCGCGGTCTGGGCACCAAACGCGCGACGGGTGTCGGTGGTGGGGGACTTCAACGTCTGGGACGGACGGCGGCATCCGATGCGCATCCGTTATCCATCCGGCGTGTGGGAGATCTTCATCCCGAGGCTCGGTGCTGGCGAAGGCTATAAGTATGAAATCCTCGGCGCCCACGGCATCCTGCCCCTCAAGGCCGACCCGGTGGCGCTGGCCACGCAGATGCCGCCGGACACCGCTTCCAAGGTCGCCTCGCCGCTGAACATCGAATGGCACGACGATGAGTGGATGCAAAGCCGTCGCGAACGCCAGCTACCGGGCGCGCCGTTGTCGATCTATGAGTTGCACGCCGGCTCCTGGCAGTGCGAAATCGACGAGGCGGGGGAGGTGGCCCGGCAATACAACTGGCATGAAATGGCCGAGCGGTTGATTCCGTATGTCAAGGACCTGGGCTTCACCCACATCGAGCTGATGCCAATCATGGAGCACCCGTTCGGCGGCTCCTGGGGCTATCAGCCGTTGTCACAGTTCGCGCCGACGGCACGCTTTGGTTCGCCGGACGATTTCGCCGCGTTCGTCAACGCCTGCCACCAGGCCAATATCGGCGTCATCCTCGACTGGGTGCCGGCGCATTTCCCCACCGATACCCACGGCCTGGCCCAGTTCGACGGCACCGCTCTGTACGAATACGGCAACCCGCTGGAAGGCTTCCACCAGGATTGGGACACGCTGATCTACAACCTGGGCCGCACCGAAGTGCACGGCTTCATGCTGGCGTCGGCGTTGCACTGGCTCAAGCATTTCCACGTCGACGGCCTGCGGGTGGATGCCGTGGCCTCGATGTTGTACCGCGACTATTCGCGCAAGGCGGGTGAGTGGGTGCCCAACCGTCACGGCGGGCGGGAAAATCTCGAAGCCATCGATTTCCTGCGGCACCTCAACGACGTGGTGGCGCTGGAAACCCCCGGTGCGCTGGTCATCGCCGAAGAGTCCACCGCGTGGCCGGGCGTCAGCCAGAGCACCCAGCAGGGCGGCCTGGGTTTCGCCTACAAGTGGAACATGGGCTGGATGCACGATTCGCTGCACTACATCCAGCAAGACCCGGTGTACCGCGCCCATCACCACAACGAACTGAGCTTTGGCCTGGTGTACGCCTGGTCCGAGCGTTTCGTGCTGCCGATTTCCCACGACGAAGTGGTCCATGGCAAACGCTCGCTGATCGACAAGATGCCCGGTGATCGCTGGCAGAAGTTCGCCAACCTCAGGGCCTACCTGAGCTTTATGTGGGGCCATCCCGGCAAGAAATTGTTGTTCATGGGCTGTGAGTTCGGCCAATGGCGCGAGTGGAACCACGACCAGCAGTTGGATTGGTACCTGCTGCAATACCCGGAGCACCGGGGCGTGCAGAAGTTGGTGAGCGATCTGAACCGGCTGTACCGTGAAGAACCGGCGCTGCATGACCAGGATGACGCGCCTCAGGGTTTCCAATGGCTGATCGGTGACGATGCCCTCAACAGCGTCTACGCCTGGCTGCGCTGGAGCAAGGATGGCCGGCCGGTGCTGGTGGTCGCCAACTTCACCCCGGTGCCACGCGAGGCCTACCGGGTCGGCGTGCCGTTCGGCGGGCGTTGGGTCGAATTGCTCAACAGCGATGCCGACACCTACGCCGGTTCCAACTACGGCAACGGCGGCGGAGCCTCCACCGAAGAAGTGCCCAGCCATGGCCAGGCCTTGTCGCTGGAGCTCAACCTGCCGCCGTTGGCGGTGTTGATCCTGCGGCCGGAGGGTTGAGCCTGAATGCCTGGGCCGGGCGGATAGCTGGCAGCGGGTTAGTGATGTCTGAAGGCAGATGATGACCGTGGCGAGGGAGCTTGCTCCCGCTCGGTTGCGCAGCAACCGCCGGAAGGGGGCCGCTACGCAGCCCAGCGGGAGCAAGCTCCCTCGCCACAGGTGTTTGCGGCGGTCATGAAATCAAAGGCCACCCCAGATCCCAATGTGGGAGTCATGAGTGGCCTCAAACTCATGGCTACCATCGACCCAATGTGGGAGCGAGCTTGCTCGCGATAGCGAAGTGTCAGTCGACATCAATGTGACTGACCCACCGCCATCGCGAGCAAGCTCGCTCCCACAGGGAAGTTGATCGACTCAGCGAACCAGGCACGGTTGCTTGTTGTTGAACGTCCAGCCCGGAATCAGGAACTGCATCGCCACCGCATCGTCCCGCGCCCCTAGGCCCATGCCTTTGTACAGTTCATGGGCCTTGGCCAGCTGGTCGGTGTCCAACTCGATCCCCAGCCCCGGTTTTTTCGGCACTTGCACGCAACCGCCCTGGATCTGCAGCGGCGCCTTGGTCAACCGCTGGCCGTCCTGCCAGATCCAGTGAGTGTCGATGGCCGTGATGTCGCCCGGTGCCGCGGCGGCCACATGCGTGAACATCGCCAGGGAAATATCGAAGTGATTGTTGGAATGCGAGCCCCAGGTCAGGCCCCACTCATTGCACATCTGCGCCACGCGCACGGAGCCCTGCATCGTCCAGAAATGCGGGTCGGCCAGGGGAATGTCCACGGACTGCAAGGTGATGGCGTGACCCATTTCGCGCCAATCGGTGGCGATCATGTTGGTGGCGGTCTTCAGGCCCGTGGCGCGGCGGAATTCAGCCATGACCTCGCGCCCGGAATAGCCGTTCTCGGCACCGCAAGGGTCTTCGGCATAGGCCAGCACTTTGTGCTGGTCGCGGCACAAACGGATCGCCTCCTTGAGTGACCAGGCGCCGTTCGGGTCCAGGGTGATGCGCGCCTGTGGAAAGCGCTCGGCCAGGGCCGTGACTGCCTCGATTTCTGCGTCGCCTTGGAGCACGCCGCCCTTGAGCTTGAAGTCCTGGAAGCCATAACGAGCCTGGGCCGCTTCGGCCAGGCGCACCACGGCGTCGGCGTCCAGGGCTTTTTCGTGGCGAACGCGGAACCAGTCATTGTCGGCATCCGGCTCGCTGCGATAGGCCAGGTCGGTCTGCTGGCGATCACCGACGTAAAACAGATAGCCGAGCATCTTCACTTCATCACGCTGCTGGCCTTCGCCGAGCAGGGCCGCGACCGGTACGTCCAGGTGTTGGCCGAGCAGGTCCAGCAAGGCCGCTTCCAGGCCGGTAACCGCGTGGATGGTGATGCGCAGGTCGAAGGTCTGCAGGCCACGGCCGCCGGCATCGCGGTCGGCGAAGGCATGGCGCACGGTGTTGAGGATCTTCTGGTACGTGCCGATAGGGCTGCCGACCACCAGCGAACGGGCGTCTTCGAGGGTCTGGCGAATGCGCTCGCCGCCGGGCACTTCGCCCACGCCGGTGTGGCCGGCGTTGTCCTTGAGAATGACGATGTTGCGGGTGAAGAACGGACCGTGGGCGCCGCTGAGGTTCAGCAGCATGCCGTCGTGGCCGGCCACGGGTACGACCTGCATGCTGGTAATGATCGGGGCTTTGGTGGCTTCTTGAATCTGCATGTCTTTCCCACTCGTTGTTTTTATGGGGCATCGCGACGGGGCGATGTTGATAGACATCATACAACTTGATTTTTTTGTCTTACAAGTGAGCTTTGTCGCTTTTTGATTGCGATCACTTGAAAATCTCTCTGGGCTCCTTTGTTTACGGGGGTTGGTAAAAAAATAAAAAATTCAGGCAGGGTTGCGTTTGTACTGGCGCAACCTTGTGTAGGCTGCGATGATCTAGCTTGTCATACAAGTTCAGGGCGCGACGAGGTTTCATCCGACGATCAGCCTGCCCGTATCAAGGAACAACGGTTCATGCCGCCAGACACCCACGCCCCCCTGCGCAAGCGCACCCACAACCTGGCCCATGACCTGGTGGCGAAGCTGAGCCAGAGCATCCTGCTGGGGCAGTTGAAACCGGGCGAGAAGTTGCCGTCGGAAGGTGCCATCGTGCAGGCCCATGGCGTCAGTCGTACGGTGGTGCGCGAGGCGATTTCCAAATTGCAGGCCTCGGGGCTGGTGGAGACCCGCCACGGCATCGGCACCTTTGTGCTGGCGCAAACCGGCGAGCAGGGGCTGCGGCTGAATGTCGACACCGCTGCGGGGGTGCGGGCGATGCTGGAACTGCGCCTGGGCCTGGAAACCCAGGCCGTCGCCTTGGCGGCCCAGCGTCGCAGCGAACATCAACTGCAGCGGATGCGCCAGGCGTTGGAGGATTACCAGCGGTTGTCCAACAACAACGACAGCTGTGTCGAAGCTGACCGGCGTTTCCATCTGCTCATCGCCGAAGCGACGGACAACGCCTGTTTTGTCGAGATCATGCAGCACCTGGGCAATGCGATGATTCCCAGGACCCGTGTGAACGTGGCCGAGCGCGGCCAGGCGGATCTGAGCAAGCTGGCGCAGTTTGCCAGCCTTGAGCATGAGGCGATCTTCAACGCCATCAAGCGCCAGGACCCGGACGCCGCCCGCGCCGCCATGTGGCTGCACCTGACCAACAGCCGTGACCGGTTCGGCGCGGGATCCTGACGGCTCATCGTCGCCTGACCCACCGCCATCGCGAGCAGGCTCGCTCCCACAAGGGAATCAGCGGTGGATGCCGATTTCTTGAACGCCTCGGAACCCTGTGGGAGCGGGCTTGCTCGCGAAGATGGCGGTACAGTCAATATCCTTACCAACTGACCCACCGCTTTCGCGAGCAAGCCCGCTCCCACAGGGTTTTTGGTGTATGCAATATTTGCGAACTCCTCGGACAAACGGCGGGAGCGAGCCTGCTCGCGATGGCGGCGGCACAGCCAACATCGCTACTAACTGACCCACCGCTTCCCACAGGAGGCATGGGGATTCATTGGCTCAACCCGCTTTGGCCGGGGCAGCGGGGGTGTTTCCGGCCACAGGCGATGGCGAGCTTTTCATCAGTGCATCCAAGGCCTGCCGGTAGTTTTTGCCCGCCCGGCTCATGCTGTTGTTATGCGTCGCCCCAGGCACCAGCAGCAGGCGCTTGGGTTCCCGGGCAGCGTTGAACAGTTGTTCACTGAACCGTGGCGGCACGTAGCGGTCGGCGGCGCCATGGACAATCAGCAGCGGCATGTTGATCTCGCCGATCTTGTCGATGGAGTCGAACTTCTGCGACAGCAACCAACGCACCGGCAGGGACGTATTCGCCATCGCGGTGGCGACATCCCCCAGCGAAGTAAAGGTGGATTCGATGACCAGGCCCCGGACCCGGGCTTTGCCATCCTTCGCCACCTGCTGGCCGAGTTGCGCAGCGAGGTCCACCGCGACGGCGCCCCCCAGGGAATGGCCATAGATCAGCCGCAGGCTTGGGTCCGGTTGCAAGACTTCGAGACGCTCCCAGGCGATGCGTGCATCTTCATAGACGCTGGCCTCCGACGGCAGCTCCCCATGGCTTTTGCCAAAGCCTCGGTAGTCGATGGCCAGTACCGAATAGCCCAGCGCCCGCAGTTGTTGGATACGAAACAATTGGCCAGTCAAATTCCAGCGTACGCCGTGCAAATACAAAATGGCCGGCGCGTTCTTGCGTTCGGCCGGCCACCACCAGCCGTGGATATTTTCCCCGGCCTTGAAGCTTTTGGGCTTGAGGTCGAATTCCTGCACACCACTGGGCAACCCACTGAACCAGCTCGCCGTCCCCGGCTCGATGCGAAAGACCAGTTCTCGTTCCTTGTGCTGCAACACCCCGCAGCCCACCGGCAGGCCGATCACCAATGCGCTCATGCACAGCCAGGCCAACCAGCGGCGTTTCAGGCCAGAAAGTAAGAGTGAAGACATCGATGCCATTCGCTACTCGAAACCGAAGATGCCTTGTAGCAGATTCTCCGAAATCGACGCAGGGATTTCGGGCTGTCATTCGTCTGAAGCGCGCTTGTCGGCGCTGGAAAATCCCCAAACCCTGTGTCTTACTCCCTATTCCTTAGGGGGAGGGCAACGCGATGCGACGTAGAAGCGCACAGTATTGGCTTTGGGTAAACAGCCGGTTGCCGGCGCGCAACCACGAAGAGATCCTGGAGGACGGTACCCAGGTCGAGGTTCAAGCAAGAATCAATCAGCAGGGCATGACGCAAGTCTTCGTCTGTGTTTATCGTCCGAATGGATCCGTTTGGGTCGAAGAGTTCTACGACCGCACCTTGCATGAACCACTGGCCCAGGCGTTGGAATGGGGCCTGGACCGGGCGCGGGAGATCGTCGCCGGTACGGCGTGTTTCAAGGCACCCCACAAGATCCAGGCGACCCTCGGCCCCTTGATCCAGGACGAATGTGCCCTGGCCCTGCGGCGCATGGACATGAGCGAGGAAGAGCGGCGCAGTCTCAAGGCGCGGGATGCGTGGGCCGAATACCTCAACGCCAAGGAAGCGATGTTGGCGCTGATGCGTTCACCCCGGGTGGATGCCAATGTCTGGGAGGCGCAGAAGCGCCGGTTGCGTGAGGCCATCGACCGCCGTGCCTCGCTGGCGCGGCTGAGCCTCGGTAGTTGAAACAATGATGACTTGTGGCGAGGGAGCTTGCTCCCGCTGGACTGCGAAGCAGTCCCCGACAAGTCACCATTGAAGCCTGAGGGGCCGCTACGCGACCCAGCGGGAGCAAGCTCCCTCGCCACAGGTATACGCGTCCCTGTCAGTGCCCGTCCCCACGCTCAACCAGCTTCAACACCTGGGTGGTCCGGTCATGCGCGACCTTGGGCACGCCCGCCAGGCGCTTGTGCAGTACGTGGGTCAACGAGTCTCCTGGCATCAGGCTGGCATCGCCAAAGTCCCCGTCCAATTGCAGCGGATGAACGATGACCTCGAGCGAGCCGTGTTCCGGCGGCGCGGCGTGGTCCAGGTCGGCTGGCGTGCAGACGTAATCCGCTGTCGCCCCGCACAGGCTGCGCAAGCGCCGGTTGAGCAGGGTCTTGAAAATGCGCTTGGGCAGGTTCAAGTTCACCCCCAGGTTGCGCGCCAGGCGCATGGGCACGCCTTGCCGGGCGGCGAAGCGGGCCACCAGTTCGCCGATGGGCCAGATATTGTGCACGTGTTGATGAGAGTCGAGGTGGCTGGGGCTCAGGCCTTGATCCAGACAATGTTGCCATTGCGCGTGGAGCTCGTCTTCCACCGCCGCCAGGTCCTTCGTACCCAGGCGCAGGCAATACCGCGACAGGTTCAGGTCGAACTGGCCATTGGCGTCGCAAAAAAGCCGGCGCGATGCGATTGCCTGGCCCAGCGACGGGCCGTGGCTGAGATTGAAGTGCAGGCCGACGTGGCCGTTGAGCAGTGGTTGCCGGGCCAATTCACAGGCTTGCTCGAAACCCGGCATGTTGGCCATGGCCGAGGCGGAACTGATCACGCCGGTCTCGAAGGCCCGCAGGATCAATGCGTTTGCGCTGAGGCTGAGCCCGAAGTCGTCAGCGTTGATGATCGCTCGGCGAGGCATGGGTGTTCTCCTGGGGCTTGGAGGAAGACGATGACGTCGCCGCGGTTGGTTTCGTCTTGCGCTGGCCAAGCCATGGTTTCAGGCTCTTCCAAAGCCGCAAGGCGAAACCCAGGAGCAAACCATCAGGCTGCCAGGAATAAAAACTCCAACGCCAGTGTTCCAGCAGGCCGGTCATGCGCTCGTGCAATTGATGATTGGAGTTATTGAGACTGACCCGCGACGCATCGATCCAGCGCCAGTTTTCGTCCAGCCCCCAGCGGATCCACTCTTCAAGCAATACCCGGCCGCTGCCCAGGTCGGCATGCTGCGGCAGGAACGCCAGGTTGTAATCGTACAGCCGGCCCTGGTCCAGCAGGCCGAGGCGATAGCTGATGCACTCGCCGTTCAGCTCCAGCAGCACCACCCGCACCAGGCCTTGGGCGGCGAGGGCGGTGAAGGCGTGGTTCATCCATTGGTGGCGCCTGGGGTCGGCGAAAATGCCGACACCTTCTTCGCCTTTCCAGCTGACCGCCTCGACATCGGCGAGGGTCCGCAGCAATTGCCCCATGCTGATGGCATCGGGTGTCACCCGGCGGATCTCGGCGCCACAGGCGGCGATCCGCTTGCGCGCCCGGCGCAATTTGTAACGTGGATCGCCGGATATCTCTTGACGGTCACTGTCATTGATCAAATGCACCGGAACCCGGCAACTGAGCCGCCGTTCTCCGGTTGAACTCAGCGCCATCCAGGCGCTGAGGACGCTTTGCTCACCGATCGGCTCGATCACTTCATTCAATTGCAGCAACGCGTGAGGCAAGTGCTGACGGATCTGCATCAGCGCCTGGCCCATGTCTTCGGCGTCCAGGCGCGCCAGCAGGGCGATGCGGTCGGTCATTGGAAAACCCAAGTGATGCAACACTCGGAACCGCAGCCCGCCGATACGTTCACGTCCTGATATCAGAGGCAGGCAAAGGCACAAGGCCTGGTCTTGCCAGCCCAGCAGTACATGCAACTGCTGCTCGGGCAACAGGGCGAATTCCGCCGCTTGCAGCCAGGCCAGGCTGTTGAACGGTGTTGCGTCGGCCACCTGGGTCAGCAGCTGTTCATAAGCTGATACAGGAAAATCCGCTGCGCCCAGGGAGCGACACCATTGGAACCGGATCGCCATGGGGATCAGGCCGCCGACGTCGAGGCAGCCGGCTGCGCCGGTTTACGGAACGCGTCCAGTGCCGTGCCGGCGTAAGACGTATTGCGCAGGAACCGCCAAAGACCGAACAAACGGTAGAGGTGGGTGATCTGCCCGCGCTCCTGGAAGCCCATGCGGATGTGCATCTTGATCGCCTGGATGTTTTGCAGATCGCAGACATCGACCATCGTGCTGCAACCCTGGTCCGCCATGACTTTCCACACCTCCAACTGCATGTCCGCCGAGATACTGGTACCCCAGTATTGACGAATCGCCTCGCCACCGAACTGAAAGTACTCGCCAGGCTTGATCGGAAAGTTGCAGCGGTAGAAATGGCGGTCGAAATAGTCCCGTGTACTGGCCCAGGCGAAGCCCACGCTGTCGCCCTGATCATCCAGGTACATCAAGCCGGTGTAGCCTTCAGCCGCCAATTCGCGCATGGTTTCGACGCGGTCGCCGAAGTGTCGGGCAAACGCATCGGCATTGCTGACCGTGATGAGCTCCAGGCGCATCGGTGGGTAGGGCTTGAGGTTATGGGGGGGGAGCGGGGTCCGTATGTCATGCTCCAGCCACACCAGTCGGGTGTGGGCAAATACGTAGCGTCTGCACAGCTGCTTTAGAACGGCGCGCAGACCTTTTTTCTGGATGCGATCTCGCAATGTTTGCAGAGCGTTCATGGTGCCTCCTGACGGGTGGCAGGTTTGGGGGGAAGGGGAGCTGTCCAACTGAGGGCGAACACGGTTTCCCCTGGCAGGAGGAACCCGACCTGGCCGGCCTTGCAATCAAGCACAGCGTTGTGGCTGCGGTTGTCCGGGCCGAAATACATCAAGGTCATGCCAGGCTGAGGGCAGGCCGTGCCGTCGAGGCTGACCTGATGGGCTCGCGTGCTTTTGTTCACGCCCAGCAGATTGCGTTGTTTTCCGGTGGCCATGGCCAGTACGTCGACTTCAAACGCGTCGTTGTCCAGGCGCAGCACCTGGTTGAGCCAGTGCTGTTGGATGAACTGCTGGGCCAGGCCCACGGGCTTGAGCTCGAAGCGCTGATTGTCCAGCACCCGCACCATGCCTTTGGGGTATTCGGGTTCGTCGGCGAGCATGAACCAGTTGAGCATGTCGAGCCAACCATCCGCGGAGGCGTTGATCGCCACCGACGTCCACCACAAAGCGGCGTAGTGGGTTTCCTGGTCGTAAGGGCTCAGGCTCGAGCCGCTGGACATGTTGGTCTGGTCCAACAGCAACGCCTTGCGGGGCCGGCCCTGGCTGTCCAGCCCCACCAGGTTGGCGGCCTGACGGACGCTGTCGCGGTAGACCCGGGTCGCCAGCAGGTCGCGGATCATCCATTCGTGCCAGGCCAAGGCGTCGATCTGGTCGTCGGACGTCGCGAGCAGGCGCCGTGCCCAGTCGATCCCGCGCTTGTCTGCCGCATTGTCGGTGAAGGGGCCGTTGGTGAACCGGGAACTGGCGGGTATGGCGATGCGGACACCGGCGCGTGCGTTGGCAGGATCGGCGCGGACCTGGGCCGCCATGCTCTGGAACAGTTGCTGGAAACTGGCGAAGTCTGGGTAGTTCAGGTTTGGCTCATCGGCAAAACTGAGGTAATGGATACCGTTGCCGCCCGAAGCCCGGGTCGACATGAGCCAGGCTTGCAAGCCGCTGAGACTGGTCCGGTCGGCCTGCAGATCCGCCCGGCGCTGGGTAGCGGCGAGCAGGGTGATGTCCTGGCTGATGCCGAAGCGGCCCTGATACAAACGTCGGAAGGCGTCTTCATGATTGACCTTGGCCGCCATGACATCGACAAAACTGTAGAGGCTTGCCGCCTGGGGTTTGAGCGCATCGAGCATCGCGTAGCTGGAGGGCGGCAGTAATTCGTACGGCAGGTATATGCCCAGTTTAGGGGTCGTGCCGAGCGCCTCGTCGTGGAGCGTCAGGTGGGTCTGCCCCGGATCCTGGCGCACCGGTTGCAAGTGCGCCGGGTCTTGGGCGAACAGGTTGGCCGTGCCGTCCAGCCAGAACGCCAGCTTGCCATTGCCCTGTACATGCAGGCGCCAGACTTGTTCAACATCCGTCACCGGTAGGGCCACTTGGTCGAACTGCCAATAGGCGCGGTACGGCTTGAGGTTCAGTTGCAGCTGTTTGCCATCGGCGACGCGCCGGGCTTGCAATGCCCGCGCGCCGCCGTGGAACTTGCCTGCCAGCACCGCCTGTTCGCCAGCCGCCACTTTGAAATACAGCTCGTCGCCATCGTGGGCTTCAGCACTGAAATGCACCTTGGCCGGAGCAAACAGGGCACGGGTGCGGGCGTCGTGTTCGACGCTATAGCGCCGGAAACTGTAGCCGGGAATCTCCAGCCGATAACTGGCGGCGCCAGGCAGCAAGGGCCATTGTTGCTCTCCGCGCACCTGGTCGGCCTTGACCAGGCGTTCGCCCGCCAACCGCCCGTGGCCGTCGAGCAGATACACGTGTTCGGCATTGGCATCGGCCTGCCAGGCGGGCACCCAGCGTACGGTGACAGCATCTGGACGGTCGGTTTGCAGGTACAGGCTGCCGTCACGGATACCGGTCCACTGCATGGACGCGGCTTGGGCCGAAGTGGCCAAAAGCAGGAAACACAGGCAACCGCTCATTTTGAGCATGCGCCGCACTGGCCTCATCGCGAGCAGGCTCGCTCCCACAGTTGATTTGTTGTGGTCATGAAAATTGTGCTCGGCGCCAGGTTTTTGTGGGAGCGGGCTTGCTCGCGAAGAGGCCGTCACTTTCAACATCATCGCAAGCTGCCCCACCGCTTTCGCGAGCAAGCCCGCTCCCACAAGGGATTTGTGGTGCTTGCACATACCGGACCCTGTGGGAGCGAGCTTGCTCGCGATGGCGGTTTTGCTGGCCACGGTGCTCACGCGGATTTCCCCAGCAGCATCTGACGCATCGGCAGCAAATCACTGGGCAGGATAATCAGCGTCTGCCACGGCGCCACGCCGCTCAGGCGGCAATACATCACCAGCATGGCAACGGTCACACCCAAGTAGGCGATGGACGAAGCGGCGGCGGCGCCGACGATGCCGTAGCTCGGAATCAGGATCAGGTTCAGCGCCAGGTTCAATAGCGCCCCCACGCCCATCAGCAACGAAACGCTGCCGGGGCGGCCCTTGCCCAGCAGGTCCAGGCGCAGGATGCTCGCGTAGCACAACCCGAACACCCCAGGCAGCAGCGCCAGCAGGGCCGGGTACGCCGGTTGATAGGCGATGCCGAACATGGTGACGATCAGCCATTCGCCGACCAGTACCATGCCCAGGCAGGCGGCGAGCATGGCCGTGGCGGTCAGGCGCAAGGCCAGCGGGGTCAGGCGCTTCATGTCTGTGTCTTGCTGCAGCAGGCGTTTCATCAGTGGCGTGGTGACCGCTTCCGGCACGATATGCAGCAGTTCAGCCGCGGCGCTGGCCATGGCGTAGTGCCCCAGCGCCGTGCTGCCCAGCAGTGCACCGATGAACAGGTAATCCGAGCGCATCATCAGTTGCTGGAACAAAAGGTCCGGATGACTGCGGACACCGTAACGCAGCAGTTCGTCCTGGCCGGTGCGATCCCAGCGCAGCGTGAACGCATGATCTCGGCGCAACCACATCCAGCCTGCCAGTACGACCAGGCTCAGGCCCGCCAGCCAGCTGATCAGCGCCGCTTCCAGCGCCGTGTCTTTCCACATCCAGAACAGCGCCACGAACAGCAACAGCGGGACCAGGGATTCCATCAACCGCAAGGCGTTGAACACACCGACGCCGCCGGAGGCGTTGTGCAGCGTCAGCAGGCCGCTCTTGAGTACCGCCAGCGGCACGGCCAGCAACAGCAGCCAGGCCAGCAATCCCAGCTGCAGGGTGATGTCCAGTTCGGCGCCGAATTCACGCACCAGCGCCACCACCAGCAGCGTCAGCAACCCCGCCAGCAGGCAGCCGAAGACCAGCACGTGGCTGAGCAACAGGCTCATCGAGCGATGCTGCGCCGCCTGATAACCCACGGCAGAATTCAGGCCTCCACTGGTGGTGGCGCTGATCAGGTCCGGCAGGGTGCTCAGTAGCGCCAACAGCCCGCGTTCACTGGGCCCCAGGATCCGTGCCAGCAACACGTTGCGCAGCAGGCGCAGGCCGATCATCGCCAGGCTTGTGCCCATGCTCAACACCAAAAGCCTGATGTAATGTGCGCGATTCATGAACGGGCTCCTTGGCGAATACGCCAGGCCAACAATTCAGGGTGGCAGGCGTTGCGCTGGCTGACGCCGAAACGCGGCAGGTTCAAAGGGTCGCCATCGTTGCGATACAGCCCGGCCTCGGTGCCCAGGGCGAAGGCAAAACCGTGGGCCGCCACCTGTTGGCGCACGCGGGCATCGTTATCCCCATTGGGATAGCAATACACCGGCAAGGGTTGGGCGCAGCCGTTTTCCAGGGCTGTCCAGCTGCGGGTCAGTTCTTCATGCAGGCGCTGGTCGTCCAGCCCGGTCAGGATCGCGTGGCTGGCGCCATGGGGGCCGAAGCGGACCAGGCCGGAATCTTCGAGCAGGCGCACCTGGGGCCAGTCCAGGGCCTGGGGTTGCGAGCCGTGCGGGCAGGCCTGCGTGAGCTCGCTCAAGGTGCGTGGATCGAGGGTCTTGAGGCTTTGCAGATAATGCAGCAGCGCCAGGCTGCGGCGCTCATCGTCGATATCATCGAGCAGCACCGGCAACGGCCGCCCGACGTGTTGCAACTGCTCGATCAGCGAATGCCGTGCCACCTGTCCGTGGCTGCCCCACAGGGTTTCGCCGATGCTTTCCCACCAGAAGTGCTGGCGACTGCCGACGAAGTCGGTGGACAGGAAAATACTCGCCGGTACCTGGTATTGGCGCAGCAACGGAAAGGCATTCATGGCGTTGTCGCGCCAGCCGTCGTCGAAGGTCAGGGCCACCCGTGGGCGATTCGGGACACTCTCAGGGTCGGCCAGCAGCAAGCTCATCAGTGGCACACATTCGAAATGCCGTTGCAGCCAGATCAGCAAATGTTCAAACGCATCGGGCCCCACGCACAACTCGTTGCGATGGGGCAATTCGGCGGCGCGGTCGTTGTTCAACACGCGATGCAACATCAGGATCACGCCGGCGCCACGCAGTGGATGGCGGCCCAGGGATGTGTTCAGGTACAGCCAGCCGCCGGTGCGCTTGAAGACGTGTTTGATCGACATCGGCCCTTCTCCTTAGCGATTCTGCTCGGGGTTCCATTGGCTGTAGCGCTGGCCCCGCAGGAACTGCCAGAGCCCGATACTCATGCCCGCCAGTGTCACCAGCACGAACGCCGCCAGGCGAAAGGGCCGGGGCAACCGGTGGCCGGCGTCCATCAAGCCGACCAGTGCCATGGCGTAGCCGAGCAACTGCGCCACCAGGCTCAGGCGATAGAACGGATGGTCGTCCCACAGCCAGGCGTTGCTCAGCAACAGCGGCAAGAGCAACACCGGCGCCAGGCGGCGGATCAATTTGTGGCTGATCAACCCGATGGCGTAGAGGCCGTGACGCAGCGGGTTAAGTAGCTCCCGGCGCTGGGCCAGACTCTGCAACCCGCCCACGGTGACCCGCTGGCGGCGGCGAAACTGCTTGTCGGCTTCGTCCACGCCCTGGTCGGTCACCCGGGCCCGGGGCACGTAGACGATGGATTTGCCGGCGGCCGGCGCGCAGGTGCTGAGGAAAAAGTCATCGTTGACCTGGGCCGGGATCGGTTGGAACAAAACCCGGCGCAGCGCCAACAGGGCACCGTCGGCCGAGACCATGCAGTCGGTGCGACTCTCCACCCGCCGCAACCAGCCTTCGTAGTGCCGATACAGGCTATCGCCCAGGCTCAGGCCCTTGCCCGGCACGGGAATCTCCATATGGCCGGCACAGGCGCCAACCTCAGGATCCCCTAGCGGTACCAGCAGATGGCCGAGGGTGTCGGGAAACCATTGATTGTCGGCATCGGTGAACACCAGGATGTCGCCGCTGCTGTGGGCCACGCCGGTATTAAGGGCGGCCGCCTTGCCCTGGCGTGGCAGGTCGAGCACGGTAATCCGCGGGTCGATGACGTTGCGCGCGCAGGCCACCGTGTCGTCCGTGGAACCGTCGCTGGCAAGGATGATTTGCAGCGAGCGCGCCGGGTAATCCTGGGCCAGCAGCGTGCGCAATTTCGCTTCGATGTGCCGCGCCTCGTTATGGGCAGCAATGATGATGCTGACGTCCATGGGCATTGCCGTGATGTAGCGGCGTACCGGAAACAGCGGGGCGAGCAAGGTCAACAGCACGGGGTAGCCGAGGTAGGCGTATACCGGCAGCAACAGGCAAGACCAATACAGATATTCAGCCACGGGCAGGTCTCCTGACGTTCCGTTGGAAAAGATTGAGCAGCAGCGCGGCACCGGTCAGGTGCAGGCGCACCCCGTGCAAGGTCCACAGTTGCAAGGCCAGGCGCGGGTCGCGTTGGCTCTGGCGCAGGCTCAGCACCAAGGCCGGCAATGTGCTGATGAACAACAGCATCAGCCCCAGGCGCGCCTGGCCTTGAAGCAAGGCGATCAGTGCCAGCAAATCCATGCCCCAGGTGCCAATGGACAGCGCGGGAAACCGCAGCAGGCGCAGGCTCGGCCCGTGGCTGCGCAACAACTGCCAGTGACTGCCCTGGCGCCACAGCTCCTTGCTCATCCATTCGCGCCAGCTGCCTTCATAGCCCCAGTGCAGGGCCACGCTTTCGTTGACCAGCAACAACTGCGCACCGGCTTGGCGCAGGCGCAGGGAGAAATCCTTGTCTTCACCCGTGCGCAGGGTCTCGTCGAAACCGTCGACCCGTTCGAACCAGGCGCGACGCATCAACAGATTGGCGCTGGGTAACCATTGCACGCGATGCAAGGGGCGGGAGCCCGGACGCTGACTGCGGCGCTGCCAAGCCTGTGCAAACCACGGCGCTTGGCCGGGCGTATCCAGGTCAAGCGCCAGCACATCGCCCTGGCGGCCTTCCATTTCGAGCAGTGACTTGAGCCAGTCGGCCGGCATTTCCATGTCGGCGTCGATGAACGCCAGCCATTCCCCACTGGCGACCGCCGCGCCACGGTTGCGCAGGGCACCGATGTGCACGCCAGGTACGATCAACACCCGCGCGCCCAGCTCGTTGGCGATGCGCGGGCCATGGTCGTCGGAGCCGTTGTCCACCACGATCAACTCGCAATCCTGCCGCGCCTGGCGAGCCGCTTCCTGCGCCGCCAGCAGTGTGCGGCCGATGTGCCGGGCCTCGTTGTACATCGGGATAATGATGCTTACGCGGCTCATGAACGGGCCTCCTGCGGCTCGGCCTGTTCGGCGTCGTAGCGCAAAATGCTGGTCAAGGCGAGCATGATCCACAGCAACTTGTGGTTCGGCGCGCTGAGGAACATCAGGAACAGCGCCAGCGACAGGAAACTCATGCCCAAGTGCGTCAGCAGGTCCGCCTGGGCCCAGTCCCTACGCCGGAGCCAGAGTTGGCGCGCGCGCATCAGGTTATAGAGGCCCAGCCCAATCGTAGCGACAAACATCAAGCCGCCTGGTACGCCGATTTCGCTGAAGATTTCCAGGTAGGTGTTATGGGCCTGGCGGTACAGATCGCCCATTTTGCGATTGGCCGAGAATGCTTTCGCGTAGCCGGTGGGGGCGTAGTGCTGCGGAAACGTCCCGGGGCCGGAACCGAGAATCGGGTTCTCTCGGATCATCTGGCTGCCCACCACAATGTAGGAGGCGCGACGACCCAAGGAACCGTCCTTGTGGGCATTGGTGCCGGAACTGAGGATGCTCAACGACTGGATGCGCGCCACGTAGCCAGCCGGCATCACGGCGACTGTCACCGGAACCATGAGTGCCAGGCCGAGCATCGCGAACCCCAGGTGCCGAGGACGTATGCGAGGTAGCTGCGCCCGATAGTGATACAAGCCGATCATCAGACTGAGCAACAGCACAACCAGCCCTGAACGCGATTCTGTCTTCGTCATCCCGCCCAACAACAGGATGAAAGCGCCACCCCAGAACAACCGGTGCAACAGGTTCTGGCTGCGTAGGGTCAGCAGCAATGCCAGCGGTACGGTAAAGGCAATCAACAGTGCAAAGGCGTTCGGGTCTTCCAGCAAACCCGAGGCGCGGCCCTGATCCTGGTACCGGGCTGAAAACATCGCGAGCACGCAGGCCGTGGCGACGCTCACCGTCATCAGCCGGGCGAACATATCCAGGTTCAGCTCGCGGCCGATCAGCAGCGCGATCACAAACAGAATCAGCCCTACGGCGAGTTCTCGCAGATGCGTCAGGGACACGCCGATGTTTTCCGAGATCAACAGGCTCAGGCCATACAACGCCATGAAGCCGAGTAACGGCTTCCAGATATTGCTGCGCAAGCGCGTCCCAGGGATCTGGTGCAAGGCCAACTGCAGCATCAGGATCAGGATCAGCGCCACGCCGAGGAATTTGCTGCCGGAAAACGCGTTGTCCTTGAACAGGCCTTCGAACGGCAGCAGCGCGGCAATGCCTAGCAAACCCCAGCTGGGCTTGCGGTACAGCATGGCGACGCCCACCAGGCCGAACACTGCGCCCGGTGCCAGGAACGGATAAGGACTGGCCAGCAATGCCAGGCAGACCAGCCCCAGCAGACTGACGATCGAGAGCGGGACGATCATGGCCGAGCCTCCCGTGCCGTGCGGATATAGAGTTGTGACCAGCGTTCGGCCAGCGTGCGCAGGTCGTAGCGGTCGCGTTGGGTGCACCGCGCGTTGTCGGCGAGGATCTGCGCCAGGGGCGGTTCGCTGAACAGCGTTTCGATCTGGCTGGCCAGCGCCTCGCTGTCGGCCGGTGTAGCGAGCAGGCCGTTGTGGCGGTCTTGCAGGATATCGGGAATGCCGCCGACGCCGAACGCCACCACCGGCACGCCGGCCTGCATGGCTTCGAGCAGGATCATCGGCGTGCCTTCGGTGCGTGAACTGATCACCAGCGCATCGAGGCGGCTCCACCAGCCGTTCATGTCTGTCTGATAACCAGGCAGTTCGATGCGCGTGGGCAGCCCGGCATCGGTGATGCGTTTGAGCAAGGACTGGCGTTCCGGGCCGTCGCCAAGCATCACCGCGTGCAGCGACGCATGGCGCTGGCACAGCGGGATCATCGCGTCGAGGAACAGGTCCGGGCCCTTCTCGCTGCTCAACCGACCGACGTAGCCGACCCGCCAGCGCTGCCTGTCGGCGTGGTGGGGCAGCGGCGTCGTGACGGCGGGCAGGCCGTTGGGGATCACATCGAGTTTTTCCGCCCGCACGCTGGCCTGGCGGTGCAGCGCCGCGATGCTTTCGGCCACGCAAACCACACGCTTGACCGGCGCGGTACGGCACAGTTGCAGGCTCAGCCACGTATAGAACCGCTGCTTTGGACTGCGCGGCGTGAAGCCGTGCTGGGTAATCACCAGCGGCAGGCGCAGCATCGTGGCCGCCGACCAGCCGAACAACAGACCCTTGAAGTTGTGGGTATTGATCAGTGGTCGCTCGGCGCGCCGTTGCCGCAAATGTTGCAACAACTCGGCCCAACTGGCGCAGTGGTGGCAATCGACTCCGGCCTGGCGGAACCGCGTGATCAAGGTCGGCGGCGCCGCCAGAAACACCACCTGATGTTGGCCGGGTGTCGCCAGGCAATGATCGAGCAGCATCCGCTCGGCCCCATAGAAGCCGCCGCTGTCGAGCAGATGAATGATCGACAAGGGGCTGTCATGGCGGGACGGGCCGAACGGCGCGTTCAATTTCTCACCCAATGGACAAGGCTGGGCAGGCTCCAGTTGCGGTGTGGATTGATCTGCTCGGGTGACTGCTCGTTGATCACCAGCAAGACCGGCAGATCCAGTTGCTGGCTGATTTGCGCTGGGTGCTTGAAGCGATGGTCGAAGAACTCACGCACGTAGACCAGGGCGATCGCCAGCAGCAGGCCACTGAACATGCCGAAGACAATGATCAGCATCGGCTTGGGAAAGGCCGCGGCGGTGGGTTCGAACGGCGGGCTCAGGACCCGGGCGTTGGACAGGTCGTTGTCCAGCGAACGCGCGGTGCTGGCCTCGGCGAAGCGTTGGGCATACGTCGAGAAGGCCGCATGCAGGGCGTTGATCTCGGTGTCCATCTGCCGCAGCTTGCTCTGGGTTTCCTGCAACTGGTGGATGCGTTCCTTGAAGGCTGCGATGCGTTCGACTTTCTGGTTGATCACCGAGCTGACCACCGCCAGGTCGGTGGTGCGTTCCTGGATGCGGTTGTTCACCACTTTGAGGAATTGCTGGCGCGTGCGCACGATCTGCTCCCGGGCCAGCAGCATCGGTTCGCTGCTGGGTTGGAAGATCGCCAGGTCGTTCATGTAGCGGCTCACCTGGCTGGTCAATTGCTCGCCCATTTGCCGGATTTCCCGGTCTTCGAAGGCAATGTTGTCCACGGTGGTGGTGAAGGTGAACGGGAAGGTGTAGTCGTTGAACCGCGAGCTGTTCGCCGCCGCCAGGCTGGTCTTGAGGTAATCGAGCCAGCGTTGGCTTTGCAGCAAGCGATCCCGGTACAGGTTCAGTGCCTGTTCCTCGGTGTTGATCGCATTCAAGCGGAACGTGATTTCTTCCTTGGGATCGGAAGAGCCGACGCCTTCAAGCAGCGTCAGGCGGTTGCCTTCCAAGCCGTCAAGGCGCGTCTGGTATTGGGCTTTCTTCTGCTCGTAGAAGGTTTGCGGCAGTTCGATCGACTGCAGGTCCTGGCGGTTGCTGAGGTAGTTCTGCAGCAGTTGCGCCACGAACCGGGTGCCTTGGGCCGGATCGCCGAAGCTGTAGACGATGGAGATGACGTTGGAGCCGGGCAGGGTCTCGATCTTCAGGTTCTCGATGGCCTCGTCGGTCAGGGTATCGAGCACGGTGTCGCGCACCGGATCGACCTCAAGCCCCAGGCCATCGCGCAGCGGGTTGACGACGTACTCGCGCAGGGGCTGGGTGATGTAGCGCTTGAGCGGTTCACTCACCCATTTGTTGAGAATGCCGGGGCTTGGGGTGTATTCACCCTGTTCGCGCAGGACACTGATGGTCTGCCGGATCAGCGCCGGCGAGCGCAGGATGTTGCTCTCGGTTTCCATGTCCGCCAGGGACGGCGGGATGAAGGTGGCGTTTTCCTGGTTCAGCGACGTGGTGGCGTCGCCCTGGGAGAGCTTTTTCGACTGGACGATCACCTGGGCGGTGATGTCGAAGCTCTGCTTGAGCATCAACGGCAGCACCAGGGCGATCATGGCGAAAATCAGGAAGACGCGCTTCACCCACTGCTTGTTGGCAAAGAAGATCCTGAAGAACTCGTGCAGATAGTTTTCCTTGGGGTTCATGATCATTCACCTGGGTCAGTTGCCGCTGCTGTCGTTGTCGAGGTCGTAGCCGAAGCTGACGCCAACGCCCTGGAACAGCACCACGTCGGCCAGTTGCCTGGCCATTTCACCGGCTTTGGCCAAGCCGGTCTTGGGCACATACAGCATGTCTTCCGGTTGCAGGTAGGCGATCTGCGAGGCGTCACCGCTCAGGGCCTTCTCCACGTCGTAGTGGCGGGCTTCAACCTGATTGCCGTTGCGACGCATGATCACCACCGAGTCGAGCCTTGCCTTGACGTTGGTGCCACGAGCCAGGGTCAGGGCCTCGAGGACCGAGATCGGCCGGCGGATCGGGTAGGAACCCGGCTGCGCCACTTCGCCGAGGACATAGATCTCGTTGCCGGCGGTGGACTTGAGCAGCACATCCACCGTCATGTGGCCGGGCAGCTGCGCGTAGCGCTCGTTGAGGAAGGTTTCCAGTTGGGTGACGGTCATGCCTTGCAACGGCACCGAGCCGATTTCCGGGAAGCTGGCGTAGCCATCCCGGCCTACGATGATTTCCCGGCTCATGCCCGTGGCCGGGTGGGTCAGGGTGTTGCGCAAGTTCGTCTCGCCGGACAGCGGGCTCGTCACCAGAACGGTCAATTGGTTGCGGTTGGGTTGGAACAGCATCTTCTGGTTGTAGGCACGCTGCACCGCCAGGCGGGCTTCGTCGGTGGTCAGGCCGGCGACTTTCACCGAGGTGTTGGCGCCCGGCAGTTCGATGCTGCCGTCGGGCATCACCTGTTGCGTGCCGTTGAGCTGGCTGGCGGCGGTGAAGTTCAAGGCAACCTGATCGCCAGGTTGCACTCGATAAGCCTGGGATGAGGTGGTGTCGATGTGAAAAATCACATCCAACACATCTTGGGGCCTCAGGGTTTGTTCGACCCTGGGCATGTCGGTGGCCTGGGCGTTGGCCGGCGCGGCCGTGAGGATCTGCACCGGCATCGAGCGGGTATCGGTGGTGCTGGAGCAACCGGCAAGCGGCAGCAACAGCAGGACAAGCATCTTGGCGTTCATCTCGTCATCCTTTTGCAGGCTTACAGGTTGTTGTAGAGCCACTTGGGCATGTAGTACTTGCGGCGGTTGAACACGCTGCCGACCACTTTCGCGCCGGCTTGGGACAGGCGCTGGCGGGTGGCCTGGGCCACTTCCCAGCGGGTGTCTTCACCGCGCACCACCAGCACCACGCCATCCACCTGGGTGCTGAGCACCAGGGTGTCGCTGGCCGAATACACCGCGTCGCCGTCGATCACCACAAAGCGGTATTGCGCCGCCAGTTGCCTGAACAGCGGGCGCAGGCGCTCGGGGCTCAGGTGGTCGGCATTGCGGCCGAGGCGACCGTGGGGCAGCACGTCGAAGGGCAGGCTGGACGCCTGCACCACGCAATCCTGCAACAGGGGCGGGGCAAGGCTGTTGAACAACAGGTCGGTGAAGCCGCGCTCCTTGTGCAACGACAGCTGTTGGCTGAGGTTGCGCGGTGACTGGCTGGCATCCACCAGCAGGACGCGACCGTTGCTCATCTGCGCCAGTTGCGCGGCGAGTGCCATGGCGCTGGTGCTGGTGCCAGTGCCGGTGTTGGCGGACGTCAAGAGCAGGATCCGCAGGGAAGGGTCGAGCACGGTCGAGGTCAGGTTGGTCTCGCTCGGGCTGGCTATGGTCAGGATATTCGTTGAACCGTCCATTTAACTCGCTCCGTGGCCGCTGAAAACTTTGAAGGGGGTTAGCATCAGGATCTTCAAATCCAGCCACAGGCTTTGTTCAGCGATATAGCTGAGGTCCAATTCCACGCGCTGGTCGAAGTCGATATTGCTGCGCCCGGAGATCTGCCACAGGCCGGTCATGCCGGGGTAGATGCTCAGGCGCACAAGATGGTTGTCCTTGTAGCGATAGGCGTTGAACGAGGTCGGCCGCGGGCCCACCAGGCGCATGTCGCCGGTCACTACGTTGATCAGGTTCGGCAGTTCGTCGAGGCTGCTGCGCCGCAGGAATCGGCCGATGGGCGTGATGCGCGGGTCGTTGTCGATCTTGAAATCGATGGCATCGGCGCCGTGTTTGTTGAGGTGGCGCAGCGACTCCTTGAGAGCCTCGGCGTCGGCGACCATGGTGCGGAATTTGTACATGCCGAACACCCGCCCGCGATAACCGGTGCGCTTCTGTATGAACAGCACCGGGCCCGGGCTGGAAAATTTGACCAGCAGTGCCAGGCCCAGCAACAGCGGGCAGAACACCACCAGGATCGCCAGCGCGCCGAGGCAGGCCACTACACGGTTGGTGCGCGAGACCGTCCAGGGCCGGCCGCCGTCGCGACCGGTCAACCATCCACGGCCCTGGCGGTGGATGGCCGCGTCCAGGCGCCTGCGGTGGTCGGGATCGACACGTTTGTCGCGCCCGGGGGCGTTGATCTCGATGGCTTGTTCATGTCGGGTCATAGACTCCTCCGCTGAGGTTGGGCCGGGAGCGGCGCGTGGGCAGGCAGTGGGTAGTAATCGAGGAACCACTGGATGAAGCGACCCAGGCCGTCGTCCAGTGCGATGCACGGCCGGAAGCCGGTGGCCCGTGCCAGGTCGCTGGCGTCGGCGCAGGTGTTGAGTACATCGCCGGCTTGCAGGGGCAGCAGTTCGATGCGAGCGGTTCGTCCCAGGTGTTTTTCCAGCAGCGCGACATAGGTGCGCAGCGCCACCGGGTGCTGGCCGCCGATGTTGTAGATCCGCCAGGGCGCGCGGCTGGTGGCCGGGTCCGGTTGTTCGTGATCCAGCAAGGGCGTGACCTGGGGCGCACGGTCGATCAGGCGGGCGATGCTTTCGACGATGTCGTCGATGTAGGTGAAATCCCGCTGGTGCTCGCCGTGGTTGAACAGTTGCAGCACCCGGTCTTCGGCGATGGCGCGGGCAAACTGGATCGGCGACATGTCCGGCCGGCCCCAAGGGCCGTACACCGTAAAGAACCGCAGGCCGGTGCAGGGAATGCCAAACAGGTGGCTGTAGCTGTGGGCCATCAGTTCGTTGGCTTTTTTACTCGCCGCATACAGCGATAACGGGTGGTCGACATTGTCCTGGACTGAATAAGGAATGCGCGTGTTGGCGCCGTACACCGAGCTCGAGGAGGCGTAGATCAAGTGCTTGACGGGATACCGACGGCAGTTTTCCAGGATGTTCAGGAACCCGGTGATGTTGCTGTCGACATAGGCCTGGGGGTTTTCCAGGGAGTAGCGCACGCCGGCCTGGGCCGCGAGGTGAATCACCACGTCCGGGCGCCGGGTTTGGAACAGTTCATCAATGGCCGGCGCGTCGGCCAGGTCGAGCCGCGCCAAGGGGAAGCTGCCGACCTGGCCGTTCACCCAGGCCACGCGGTCGTGCTTGAGCTGCGGGTCGTAGTAATCGTTGAAATTATCCAGCCCGCACACCCGATGGCCGTCGCGCAGCAGCCGCAGCACGACGTGGGCGCCGATGAAACCGGCTGCGCCGGTGACCAGGATGTTCATGCTTGTGGCCCTGGCGCCGGGGTGCCGGGCACGGTGTGGCGCAGCCCGATACCGCGATACAACAGCCCGGCGGCGGCCAGGTGTTCGGGGTTGTACAGGTTGCGGCCATCGATGATCACCCGGGCGCGCAACTTGCTGGCCAGCAGGTCGAAATCCACCACGCGAAAGTTCTTCCACTCAGTGCAGATCACCAGGGCATCGGCGTCTTCCAAGGTGTCATCGCGGGTCGCGCAGAGATTGAGGTCTTTGCGATAGCCGTAGAGGCGACGGCATTCGGACATGGCTTCCGGATCGTAGGCCTGGACCCGTGCGCCTTCGCGCCACAGGGCTTCCATCAGGTAGCGGCTGGGGGCTTCGCGCATGTCATCGGTGTTGGGCTTGAACGCCAGGCCCCAGATGGCAATCGACTTGCCGGCCAGGCCATCCTGGAACTGCTTGGCCAGTTTTTCGAAGAGGATGTGCCGCTGGCTGTCGTTGACGTCGGTGACGCTGCGCAGCAGGCGCAGTGGCATGCCGCTTTGTTCGGCGGTGTGCAGCAGGGCCCGAAGGTCCTTGGGAAAGCACGAACCGCCGAAACCGCAGCCGGGGTAGATGAAGTGATAACCGATGCGCGGGTCCGAGCCGATGCCTTTGCGCACCGCTTCGATGTCGGCGCCCAACCGTTCGGTGAGGTTGGCCAGTTCGTTCATGAAACTGATGCGGGTGGCGAGCATGGCGTTGGCGGCGTACTTGGTCAGTTCGGCGCTGCGGTTGTCCATGAACATCAGTTTTTCGTGGTTGCGGCAGAAGGGCGCGTAGAGCTCGGTCATCTGGTCGCGGGCCACTGGATCGGCGGTGCCGACAATGATCCGGTCCGGACGCATGCAATCGGCCAGGGCGCTACCTTCCTTGAGAAACTCGGGATTGGACACGACGCGTACGTTCAGCTGTTTCAGGCCGCGCCGGGCCAATGCCTGGCGGGCGCATTCGGCCACCTTGTCGGCGGTGCCCACCGGCACGGTGGACTTGATGACCAGGGTGCGGTCGCTGTCCATGAAATCGGCGATCTGCCGGGTGACGGCCAGCACATGGCTGAGGTCGGCCGAGCCGTCTTCATCGGCGGGCGTGCCAACGGCGATGAAGATCAACTCGCCATGATTGACCGCGTCGCTGGCCTGGGAGCTGAACGACAAGCGTCCGGCCTTGATGTTGTCTTCGAGCAGATTGGACAGTCCCGGCTCGCTGATGGTTGGCACAGCCTGTTGCAGTTGCCGGATCTTGTTCGGGTCGATATCGATGCATAAAACGCGGTGTCCGACGTCGGCCATTGCAGCCGCCTGGATCAGCCCGACATACCCCGTACCAAATACGCTCACGTCCATTTTTGGCGCGCCTCGCAAACCGAATGATGTAACTCGGATGAAACTGTTTAGAGGGGTATAGCGCAGCTTCAGAAAAGCGTGTCAGCAAAATGACAGTTGTCAGTGTTGGCAATTCATGTGAAATCGGGCCTTTTGATATCAAGTCATTGACTGTTCTAGCAAAGTGGCTGTTTTACTGGGGATGTCCGGCATTTAACAAAGCGATAAACGGTCGTTATCCATAGATTTTTATATTTTGTTACCTATTTTCGTGTCGTTTTTGGGGTAACTTTTTTTTGACGCGTGTTGTGGGTGGACGTTTCTTGCACTTTGAAAACCGGCTGCTAACGTGCAGGAACGAAGCGCTTTTGACACCGCGATCCGGTCGAGGAAAACATGGCCCGCTACCTCAAGGAATTGCTCCTGCTTTTGTACCTGCTCAAGGGGTACGACGCTTACCTCGACCGTCTCGACGCGTTGGGCCTGGGCTTGGCGACCGTGCTGTTCGGCGCCATGTTCGTGGTGCTGGTGCTGGCGCTGTGGTTGAGCGCCTACATCCGCCAGACGTTAGTGAGGCATGTGTTTGCCTTGGCGTTGTTTGTTTCGGCGGTGTTTTTCGAGGTGTACACCCAGGTCACGGACAGCTACCTGACCTACAGCCAGTTCGTTTCGCTGGTGTACTCGGGAGGTTTTATCCAGGAGGCTGCCTATCAATACCGCGAGGTGATCATCAACGCGGTGATCGGTGGCTTGTTGCTGTTGTTCGGCATCGCTCTCAAGCCTCGACGAACGCTGCGAGTGCCCGGTTATCTGCCTGTGGTCGCGCCCGTGCTGGGGGTGATGTTGCTCAGTGGCGTGTTGTTCGTGCGGGCGGGCGAAGGTGCGCGCGGCCTGCCGGTGATGTACACGCCGTTGGCCTATTTGAATCTCTTGGCCTACGAGTCCTTGCACAGCACGATCGGTCCCCGGGAGCCGGTCACCCTAACGCGGCGATCATCCTTGATCGAGCAGGACATAGTGCTGATCATCGATGAAAGCGTCGGCGGCAATTACCTGGATATCAACACCCCGTTTGGCGTGCGCAGCGGCCTGAAAACGCCGCCCGAGGGCGTGGATATGTTCAATTTCGGCTACGCGGCGTCCATAGCCAATTGCAGCGCCGACACCAATGTCACCTTGCGCTACGGGGGGACGCGGACCGACTACATACGCATCAATAGCACTCGGCCGTCGATCTGGCAGTACGCCAAGAAGGCCGGCTTGCGTACCGTCTACATCGACGCCCAGCGCACCGGCGGCAACTTGCAGAACCTGATGACCGAGTTGGAAAAACAGGACATCGATGAGTTCGTCCAATTCGACCAGACCAGCGTGCGCGACCGCGACATGGCGGCGGCGGCGAAGTTGATCGAACTGCTGGACGATCACCAGGCTGAACTGGTGGTGATCAACAAGGTGGGGGCGCATTTCCCGGTACACGACAAATACCCCGACGACTTCATGAACTACCGCCCGACCTTGCCGCGCGGGCAGTTCCAGGAAGTGGCCGATACCGGCAGCCGCGACGGCTTCGATGGGCAGAAAGATGACTGGTTGCTGTACCGCAACGCGTACCAGAACACCTTGCTGTGGAACGTTGGTGAGTTCTTCAGGCGAGTCTTCCAGCAGGCCGATTTGAGCCGAGCGGTGCTGATCTACACCTCCGATCATGGTCAGGATCTGCACGAGCGTGGCAATCCCGGGCTCAACACTCATTGTGGTGGCGACCCGATGCCCGAAGAGGGGTTGGTGCCGTTGGTGGTGATCCAGGGCCGTCAGTTGGATAGTCTTGATTGGCGTGGCGCCTGGGCGCGGAACAAGGATCGTTCGAGTCACTACAACATCTTTCCGACGCTGTTGCAGTTGATGGGGTATGACCCGGTTGGGGTTGAATCGGTTTATGGCAGGTCGTTGAGCCAGCCGACGGAGGATGATTTTACGTTCAACTATCGTTTCAACGCGCGGTTGGGGGCGAAACCGGCTTGGAAGCATATTGACCTGGACCATATCGTGACGCCGCAGCCTGGCCAGGCCGAAATGGCGGCGGGGCATTGATTGAAGGCCCCCATGCGCTGGGCTCTTTGTGGGAGCGAGCTTGCTCGCGATGTCGGAGGGTCAGTTTGCGATGATGTTGGATACCCACAAGGTCTTGCACGACCCTGTGGCGAGGGAGCTTGCTCCCGCTGGGTCGCGCAGCGGCCCCAAAAAAAGCGATGAGCGCTGCGCACTCAAGCGGGAGCAAGCTCCCTCGCCACAAAAGCTACCCAGCCATCACGCCACGGATTGATCAACGGTAAACCCTGTGGGAGCGAGCCTGCTCGCGATGGCGGTGGGTGAGTGGGTGGGAGGTGTTGAGTGCGCCCAACCTCCGCTATCCTGAGCCTCACGCCCACCCGTCGAGGCTGCCCATGCTGGAAGTCCGCCAAGTGTTCAAAAGCTACCCCACGCCCCAAGGCCCGTTGCCGGTGCTGCAGGGTGTCGACCTGACCCTGATGCCCGGCAGCAGCCTGGCGCTGATGGGGGAATCTGGCAGCGGCAAGAGTACCTTGCTGCATTTGGTTGCCGGGCTGGACAAGGTCGATCGCGGGAGCATTCGCAGTGGCGAATATCGACTCGACGGCATGAGTGAAAGCCAGCTGGCGAATTGGCGGCGCACGGAAATCGGCCTGGTGTTCCAGCAGTTCAACCTCATCAGCAGCTTGTCGGTGGAAGACAACCTAGCGTTCCAGGCCCGCTTGTGCGGTCGCTATGACGCGGCCTGGCAAGCCCATCTGGTGCAGCGGCTCGGGCTTTCAGGGTTGCTGCGGCGTTACCCTGAGCAGCTTTCCGGCGGCCAGCAGCAACGGGTGGCGCTGGGGCGGGCGCTGGCTTCTCGACCGCCCTTGTTGCTGGCTGACGAACCCACCGGCAGCCTCGACGAAGCCAACAGTGACGAAGTGCTGCAACTGTTGCTGGAACTGCTGGAGGGCAGCCCCACCAGCCTGTTGATGGTGACCCACAGTCCCCGGGTAGCGGCTCGCCTGGCCCAACGCGTGGTGTTGCATGGCGGACGGTTGGCGCAGGTGGCCCAGGGGTGATGATTTTCTGCCAGGCCCTCAAGGCCCTGCTCAGTCATTGGCGCCAGCACCCGGTGCAGTTCTTCAGCGTGTTGACTGGCCTCTGGCTCGCCACCAGTCTGCTCACCGGCGTGCAAGCGCTGAACAGTCAGGCCCGGGACAGCTACGCCCGGGCCAGCCAACTGATCGGCGGCGAACCCCAGGCCAGCCTCACTGCACCCGGCGGCGGCACCTTCCCTCAGCAATGGTTTGTCGATTTGCGGCGCCAGGGCTGGCCGGTGTCGCCGGTGTTGCAGGCCCGGGTGGTGCTCAAGGGTCACGAGGACCAGCGTCTGCAACTGATGGGCATCGACCCGGTGTCGCTGCCGCCCGGTGCGGCGTTGGCGGGACAGGCGCGGGAGATGAGCGAGGTGGTGGAGTTCTTTACCAGTCCCGGTCGTACCTGGATCGCCTCGCAGACTTTGCAGGCCCTGGGGCTGGGTGAGGGCGACCAGCCCCAAACCGTCGATGGACGACCCCTGCCGCCGCTGCATGTCCAAGAGGACATGGCGCCGGGCGTGCTGTTGATGGACATCGGGTTTGCCCAAGCGGTACTCGGAATGCCGGACCACCTGTCGCGGCTGCTGTTGCCCGCGACGTTCAGCGCCGCGTTGCCGGAGGCGTTCGGCGATCGACTGCAATTCAAGCGCGCCGATGAAGAAAACAACCTCTCGCGCCTGACCGAAAGTTTCCACCTGAACCTCGACGCCCTGGGCTTTTTATCCTTCGTGGTGGGGCTGTTCATCGTTCACGCGGCCATCGGCCTGGCTCTGGAACAGCGCCGCAGTCTGTTGCGAACCCTGCGGGCCTGTGGCGTCAGTGCGCGGGTACTGGTCACCAGCCTGGCGATGGAACTGGGCGGGTTGGCCTTGCTCGGTGGGATCGCCGGGGTGCTCAGCGGCTATTGGCTGGCGAGCCTGTTATTGCCCGATGTCGCGGCGAGCCTGCGGGGTTTGTACGGCGCCGAGGTGGCCGGGCACTTGAACCTCAGCCCGGCATGGTGGCTCAGCGGTGTCGGCCTGAGCTTGCTTGGCGCGCTGCTGGCCGGCGCCGACAGCCTGTTGCGGGCGGCGCGCCTGCCCTTGCTGGCGTTGGCCAATCCCCAAGCCTGGCATCAAGCCCATGGGCGCTGGCTGCGACGCCAGGGTTGGGTGGCGACGGTGGCGGCGTTGATTGCCGCATCGGCGTTGGTCTGGGGCGACAGCCTGGCCAGCGGTTTTGTCCTGATGACCGCCTTGTTGCTGGGCGCGGCGCTGGCCTTGCCGGTGTTGCTCAGCGGCATGCTGACGTGGTTGTTGCGCCGCAGCCGCTCGGTGCTCGGGCAATGGTTTCTCGCCGATTGTCGCCAACAATTGCCGACCCTGAGCCTCGCGCTGATGGCCCTGCTGTTGGCATTGGCGGCGAACATCGGCGCCGGCAGCATGACCGCCGGCTTTCGCCAGACGTTCAGCAACTGGCTCGAACAACGGCTGAGCGCCGAGTTGTACATCAACCCGCAAACCCCGGCCCAGGCCGAGGAGCTGCATACCTGGCTCAAGCAGCAACCAGCGATCACTGCCGTTGTGCCCCTCTGGCAAGTCTCGCTCCCGTTGCAGGGCTGGCCGACGGATATCCACGGCATCCTCGATCACCCTCACTATCGCCAGCATTGGCCGCTGCTGGAATCGTCCGGCGACAAGCCGTGGGAGCAGTTGGCCGCCGCCGACACCCTCATGCTCAGCGAACAACTGGCCCGACGCCTCAAGGTGAGGATCGGCGATCAGTTGACCTTGCCGACGCCGCAAGGACCTTGGGCACTGCGCATCGTCGGCGTCTACGCCGATTACGGCAATCCCAAGGGCCATGTGTTGGTCAACGTCGAGCACTTGCTGGCGCACTGGCCGAACCTGACGCCGAACCGTTTCAACCTGCGCATCGAGCCGTCCGCGATCCCGGCGCTAGTGACGGCATTGCAGGGCCGGTTCGGCCTGGATGACAGCCGCATCGTCGACCAGGCCCGGCTCAAGGGCTGGTCGACCCAGGTGTTCGAACGTACCTTCGCCGCCACCGCCGCCCTCAACAGCCTGACCCTGGCGGTAGCCGGGGTGGCGTTGTTCATCAGCCTGCTGACCCAGAGCCAGAGCCGTCTCGGCCAGTTGGCGCCGCTGTGGGCACTGGGGGTGACGCGTCGGCAGTTGATGTTGCTCAACCTCGGCCAGACCTGGCTACTGGCGCTGCTGACCTTGGTCCTGGCCTTGCCGCTGGGCATCGCCCTGGCCTGGTGCCTGGACGCGGTGATCAATGTGCAGGCTTTCGGCTGGCGCCTGCCGTTGCGGGTGTTCCCATTGCAGTTGGCGCAACTGCTGGCCCTGGCGATGCTCGCCACGCTCCTGGCATCGGCCTGGCCGCTGTATGCGTTGTACCGCACGCAGCCGGCGGATTTGCTGAGGACCTTTGCTCATGAAGATTAAATCCGGCCTGTTGCTGCTGGCGTTGCTCAGCGGTTGTGATGACTCGGCGCCGACGCAAAAGGGCTTCGCCGGCCTCGGCGACCAGGCTGTCGCGTTCACGCCGGTCGTGCCTGGGCGGGTGTTCAGTTTCCCGGCCGACCACGGTATGCATGACGGTTTTCGCATCGAATGGTGGTACATCACCGCCAACCTCAAGGATTCCCAAGGCCGAGAGTTCGGCGTGCAATGGACGCTGTTTCGCAGCGCCTTGGATGCCGCACCCCAAGCCAGCGGTTGGCGCAACCAGGCAATCTGGCTCGGTCATGCGGCGGTCACTTCCGACAGCGTGCACTATGCCGCCGAACGTTATGCGCGAGGTGGGGTGGGGCAGGCCGGGGTGCAAGTGCAGCCCTTCGAGGCCTGGATCGACGACTGGCAATTCGGCACCCAGGCTTCAGCGGCCGAGCCGTTGGCGGACATGCAATTGAAGGCTCGCGACCGACGCTTCAGCTATGCCTTGCGGCTGACGTCGAACCGTCCGTTGGTGTTGCAGGGCGATCAAGGTTTCAGCCAGAAATCCGAACAGGGCCAGGCGTCGTACTACTACAGCCAGCCGTTTTTCCAGGCCGACGGTGAACTGGAAATCGACGGCCAGCGCTACACGGTCAGCGGCCCGGCCTGGCTCGATCGCGAATGGAGCAGCCAGCCCCTGACCGCCAACCAGACCGGCTGGGACTGGTTCTCCCTGCACCTGGACAATGGCCAGCACCTGATGCTCTATCGCATGCGCCACAAGCACGGCGCGCCTTACCTCACGGGCACCTGGGTCGATGCCCAGGGCCGGGCGCAAACCCTGCGCGCCGAGGAGATCAGTCTCGTGCCATTGGACACGGCCAAGGTCGCCGGGCGCTCGATGCCGGTACGCTGGGCCATCAAGATCCCGGGCAAGCAACTCGACATCATCACCCAGGCACTCAACCCCAACGCCTGGATGGACTTGCGCATTCCCTATTGGGAAGGCCCGGTGCGGCTGAGCGGCAACCAGGGCGGCACGGGTTACCTGGAAATGACCGGCTACTGAAAAATCACTGGAACTCCCCGCGAACGCCGACCCTCATAACCTATGAATGTCTCGCAGGAGTCCGTCATGGGCGATGACCTCAAGCTTCCGTCGCTGGCCGATTGGCAGCGGCTGTTCGACGACAAGGCCTACCGGCAGCAGTCCCCCGATGCTCATTTCACTGAGTTGATGCAGGTGGCCAATGACCTGTTCGGCCGCGGCGCCATCGATCTGGCACGCTGGCAGGATTTGAAGACCCAGGCCGAGCAACTGCACCAGCGCTCCCCGGATGCCAATGTCGCCGAAGAAGTCGCCGACCCCGATGCCTGAATCCCGAATGACCCCAGGAGTTCGCCATGAACCACAGCCCCGATCAAACCCGGCCCAACCCGGACGCGCCAGCATTGCCCGGCGAAGTGGAACGCGATAACGATGCCTTGCGGCCCAATGACCCGGCCAAGCGCAAACAGCAACACGGTGACCCTGATGCGGGGGATGCCGATGCGCAAAAAAACGGACGGCGTGGATGAAGTGCGTCATGCCGAGGGGTATTAAAAAAGAGTTTTTAATGGTTGTTTAATTTTTATTCATGGATAACTTTTTTGTATTTGTCCATGTCTTGTATAACCGGTTGTACGGCTAGTGCAGGAGTTGCCATTCAATACTGTGGCGAGGGAGCTTGCTCCCGCTGGGATGCGAAGCAGCCCC
Organism: Pseudomonas sp. Z3-6; assembly: GCF_051131985.1. Lineage (NCBI taxonomy): Bacteria > Pseudomonadati > Pseudomonadota > Gammaproteobacteria > Pseudomonadales > Pseudomonadaceae > Pseudomonas > Pseudomonas sp. Z3-6. Next base: position 4,537,924 of record NZ_CP071644.1, on the reverse strand, counting down.
AAAAGCGGCCGCTGCGCGCCCGAGCGGGAGCAAGCTCCCTCGCCACAGGTTCCGCGGTTCGGTCACAATGTAACTGTGCGAGTCATGATCAATCGGCGGCAGTTACGATCAAAGATAAACAATTATTTAAACACTCTCCCGGACATAGTCTGAAAGTTCCATTATTATTGTCCCCGTTCGCCCAGTGTCAGGCTCTTTACCAGTGCATGGATTGCCGAGGCCGTCGCACTGGGCGAACACCGTCCTGAATCAATGACTTTCAATTATTTGTTTGCACATTGGCCAACAGCGGTGGCCCATGCGTGAGTGGTTGCGCTCGAACATTAGCCGACTATGGGTGAACGCCAGTCATCGGAACCCGAAGTGCCACTGACTTCGTGGGTCCAAGTGATTTTGCGGTACGTGAAATGCACGTCTTCCAGATGGGTGAAGTGCGCGTTCGCCGGGTCCTGGCAGTTGAACATGTAATCCTTGATCTCGACGATAATCGCGTCCTCCAGCTTGGTGGTGAAGTAATGTTCCTGGCTGCCCGAGGCGGATGTCCGGAACCATTGGATCTCGACTTCATTCATGCATTCACCGCTGGTCAGGGCCGCAAGCAGTAACGGCGTGGCCTTGTCGAACATTTTGGTGATTATGAGGGGCTGGTGCATGCGTTGGCCGGTCGGCTGGCCGGATTGCGGATCGCGCGGAACAGTCACCCGATGCTGGAAACCTTGCACCATGATTTTATTTTCACGACCTTCCTGAAAAATATTACCAACCGAGTCAATGGTAAACGCACCGGCAGTGATCAGACCTTGTTTGGCGCCTGTAATGGTCATATATGCGGGGGTAGCCAAGGGATGCTCTCCTTCCTGGATAACTAAGGGCCTGGGACGGAAATCGCCCCGAGGTGGCCTGACGGTTATCAAGAGCTGTGCCATCTTCAAAAAAACCATAGATATCAATAGGTTGGTTTGACCCTTGGTGCTTATATCTTCCAGGGCGGTCACAAAGCGCACAAACCCTTGCCCGGCGCATGACAGATCCTCGCGGCCCACCCGCACACCGCGCCATCCGGGCAGAATCACCCAGGAAGGCGCGCCACGCTGCACGCGCCCCCCAGGCAACTTCTTGCCGTTTTATCCTTCGGTGTATTCCTATACGCCCAATGCGGCCCTGCACTCATCGATGGAGCGCTGTTGCGTCTGGGCATACAGCCCCAACTCGTCGATGGTCCCTCGCCCCAGCGCCGCCTCGAAAGCCTGGCGGTTGGATTGCCCGGCGTAATGGCTTTGGGCGGCGTCGCCGAGGTTCGACTGGAAGATGCCGGCGGCGCTGACGGGTAGGAAGTCTTCGTACACCAAGGGCTCGGCCCGCAGGTATTGCTGTTCGAGCAAGTGTTCCAGGGTGGTCGCTGCCTCGAGGGTGCCCTTGGCGGCGAGGCCCTTGGGCGTCGGGACATAACGGAAATACGCCAACGCCTGTTGGCGCAGCTCATCGTGGTTATCCGGGAATGCGCCGAAGTGTTCGGCCATCAGCACGTTGTAGCGCCCGGCGTTGGCTTCGTTGGGGAATTCCCCCAGCGCATCGCGCGCGGCGTTCAGCAATTGGTCATAAAGCGCACGGCCTTTGGGTGTGAGCGCGGCGCCGCGTTGTTCGATTTCGCCGAAGCGGGCGCTATGGCTGCCTTGGGGCTGGGTCCGGGTCTGGGGCTGGTCGGTGAAGGCAACGGGCTCATCGAGCGCCTTGAAACTGGTCTGGCGCAGCAGGATCGGGCATTGGCGACGGGGTGGGCCTTCGATCACAGCCTTGGGCGTGATGCCATGCGTGGGCATCCGCGCCTGGACGATGTCGATGTCCAGGGTGCGCGGCGTCAGGTGGTTGATGTGCGGGCCCTTGAACGCCACCACGTCGGCGATCAGGCGATGCTGGGCGCTCAGTTGCCGATACTGTTCGGCGGTGACGGTGGCGCTGTGGTGCCAGCGAAAGGTTTCCAGGGCCTGTAGGACAAAGTCCTCGGCTTGGGTTTCGCTCAGGCCGCCCTGGCGTTTGGCCAGGTCAATGAGCTCAAGGGCGCCGGGGGTGAAGATCTGCCGTTTGGCCAGCACCGATTCGGCAAAGGCCCGAAGCTCGGCATTCTCGATCAGTTCCAGGCGCAGCAGCGAGGTAAACACCCGGAACGGGCTGACCTGCAAGGCGCTTTCATGCACGGCGCGAAACGCGGTGGAATGCACCGGTACACCGGCTGGCGTGAGGTCGTAGTAGCCCACCGGCTGCATGCCCATGACCGCGAACAGTCGCCCCAGGGTCGCCAGCTCGGCGGCGGTGCCGACGCGGATCGCGCCGTGGCGTTCCAGGTCCAGGCGCTCGAGTTCGCCCGTGTTGCTCAGGTGGGCGGCCAGTTCCGGCTGTTCGGTCAGGACCTGGGCGTTGGTGGCTTCCACCAGCTCCATCAGTGCGCCATACAACGGCACCTCGTCGCGGTACATGTCGGACATCGCTTTGGAGAAGCGTTGGCGGATCAGGTCGGGGCTGACGAAGCTCATCGTGGGAATTCCTGGCGAGGGCTGTGGGAAAGTTGGACGAAAGATCGCAGCCTTCGCCGGTCCCGGCAAACGAAGAATCTTCAGGACTTCATTCTGCCAGGGACTGACCCACCGGTTCACCACCGGGCGTTGCTTGCATCATGATCACTGCCCCAATCCCTTGAGAAAGTCACGGTACAGCGCCGCGGTTTTCCCTGGTTGTTCGATCATGGGCAGGTGGCCGATCCCGTCCCAGATTTCCACACGCAAGTCCGCGATGCCCTTGCTCCATGCGGGTACGCTGCTGACGTCGATCACCCGGTCCTGGCGACCCCAGAGCAGCAGCGAAGGGGCACGAATGGCGGCCAAGTGGGGCTCCATTGGCGGGCTGGCGCGAAAGTCGGTGTAGATCTCCGCCAGTTCTTCGCGTTGCTGTACATAACGCTCGGCCACCGCGGCCATGACCATGCCGGGTACCCAGGGCGGCGACGCCATGGTCATTGCGTAGAACGGCATGAACTCCTCCCGCGAATGCACGAGGGACGGGTTATGACCGGCGGCCAATTGGCGGTCCATGTCGCTGGGCTGGGGGGAGGTGACACCGGCCGGATTGAGCAGCGCCAGGGTCAGCACGCGGTCAGGCGAAGTGGCTGCCAGCCACGCGGCGAGATGCCCACCCATGGAATTGCCGATCACGTGGACCTTGTCCAAGCCGCAGGCGTCGAGCAATTCGATGATTCGCCGGGCCTGGGTCGGGATGTCGTAGCCGCCGCCGGCCTTGAAGCCGGTTTCGCCATGGCCGGGGAGGTCGGGGATCACCACTCGGTAATCACCAACAAGATGTCGGGCAACCCGCAGCCAGAGGTTCTTGTCGCCGCTGTAGCCGTGCAGCATCAGGATGCTGGCGGACGCTTCATAAGGCCCGCCCTGCCAGGTCGACACGGTCATTTCACTGATGGGCACGGTGATTTTGCGCAACCGGTAAAGGCGTGCTTCCAAGGCCATGCTCATGTCGTAGATCACATGGCCAATGCCGGGATAGGTCAACCAACTCCAGGCGATAAGTACAGCAATAACCACGAACAACACCAGCATGTTTTGCCCTCCGTGGGCTGCGACAGAATGTAATCAAACGGATCAGGCGGTGTTCAGTGAAGCTTAACCCGGGAACATCGTTGCCCAGGAACCTGCTTTGCGAGGTGTCACGGACTTCCTTGTCATATATAGCCAAAATCCGAGCAGAGCCCCGCATTTTGACGAAGAAAATACCCCTGCATTCAGTGGTGGCTATTTGATGCCGCCCTGATAGACTCCAGGCAAGCCCATCCCGATGATTCGGGAAACCCGCGGTGCAGAGGCGTCTATGCAAAAGACGGGAAAAAAGGGACTGTCGTTGGCCAGGAGGCTCTACGTATCGCGCATCCTGGGCCTGACGCTGGGGTTGCTGCTGGTCAGCGCCGCGCTCTATCCCCTCGATCCGCCGCCCTGGGTCTGGGGCCTCATGCTGTTCAACGGCCTGCTCTGGCCGCACCTGTCCTATGGGTGGGCTCGCCGATGCGCGGTGCCGTACCACGCCGAACACCGCAACTTGTTGATCGATGCCTTTCTCGGCGGCTTCTGGGTCGTGGCGATGCAATTCAACCCGTTGCCCACGGCCGTCACGCTGGCGATGATGGCGATGAACAACGTCGCCATCGGTGGTCTGCGTTTCCTGCTCGTCGGGGTTGTGGCCCAAGTGGCGGGCATCGCCGTGGGCATGGTGATCTTCCCGTTGACCGGCGTGCCCATGACCAGCCCGACGCAGATCTATGCTTGTCTGCCGCTGCTGTGCCTGTATCCGATGGCACTGGGTTGGATCTGCTTTCGCCAGGCCTACACCCTGGGGCGGCAGAAACGTGAGTTGCTGGCCCTGAGTCGTACCGACAGCCTGACCGGGTTGCTCAACCATGGCGCCTGGAAAGATCGCCTCAACGAGGAGTTCCAGCGTTGCGGGCGCCATCCAGCGGACGGGACGGCCCATGGCGCGATTGCGCTGATCGACATCGACCATTTCAAAGCCATCAATGACACCTATGGCCACGGCGCCGGCGACGTCGTGCTGCGCCGGCTCGGCAAGCTGCTCAGGCAGAACCTGCGCGCCGCCGACATTGTCGGGCGTTATGGTGGCGACGAGTTTTGCGTGGTCTTGCCGGACCTGACCCTGCATAACGCTGTGCAGGCAATGGATGGTTTGCGTGAGCGCTTCGCGACCCTCAGCTACGAGCAGGATCCGGCGCTTAAAGTGAGCCTGAGTATTGGCCTGGCGGTGTTCAACCCGGCGTATGGCGACGCAACGTTTTGGCTCAACGATGCAGACCAGGCGTTATACGAAGCCAAGACCAGCGGGCGCAACCGGGTCACTTGCCACCGGCATCGGCCGGTGCTGGAAGCATCGGTTGTTTCCCTCTGAGATGGCCACCTGCTGTCTAGAGCCTTGGTTCATTGTCGGGTAGGGTGCCTATGGCACTCTTTCGATACGGAACAAGGATGAAATCATGACGATGACCGCTGTTCGCTCCCGTCTGGCCGTCAGCCTCGGCCTGAGCCTGGCCCTTGGCGCCTTCACCCCCATGGCCTTCGCGCAACCCCATCAACAAATCCTGACCGATGCGCAGCAGTACCAGGGCGAGGCCCTGAAACTGCTGGAGCGGCTGGTGAATATCGACTCCGGCTCCGGCTATGTGCCAGGGCTGACCCAGGTCGGTGACATTGCCATCGACGAGCTGGAAAAGTTGGGCGCTACCATCGAGAAGGTGCCGAATTCGGACGGTAGCCAGCACATCCTGGCGACCCTCAAGGGCACCGGTAAAGCAAAAATCCTGCTGATGGCCCACATGGACACGGTGTTCAAGGAGGGCTCGGCCGCCGAACGCCCGTTCCACATCAAGGATGGCCGCGCCTACGGGCCGGGGGTGATGGATGACAAGGGCGGCATCGTCGCCGGGATCTACGCCTTGAAAGTGCTCAAGAATCTCGATTTCAAGAATTACGCGCAAATCACCTTCCTGCTCGACGCCAGCGAGGAAACCGGCTCGGACGTGGCCACCGACCTGATCAAGAAAACCGCCAAGGCCCACGACGTGACCCTCAACCTCGAGCCGGGTCGCCCGGCCGACGGCCTGGTGGTGTGGCGCAAGGGCAGTGCCACGGCGCTGGTGGAGGTCAAGGGCAAGGCGTCCCACGCCGGTGTCGCGCCGGAACTGGGGCGCAATGCGGCGATGGAAGCCGCGCACCAGATTCTGCAATTGGGCAAGCTCGGCGACGCGGAAAAGAAAACCACCATCAACTTCACGGTACTCAAGGCCGGTGACCGGACCAACGTGATCCCCGACCAGGCGAGCGCCAAGGCCGATGTACGCGCGGCGGTGCCGGAAGAATTCGACCGTATCGAAAAAGACCTGGCCCGTGTTTCACAGGACAAGCTGATCGCCGATACCGAAGTCACCACCAGCCTCAAGCGCGGCCTGCCACCGATGCCGCAGACGGCGGAGTCGGACCGATTGATGGCCATGGCCCAGGGCATCTATGGCGAACTGGGGCGCAAACTGACCGAAGAAGGCAGTGGCGGCGCGGCGGACGCCAGTCTGTCAGCCGGGGTCGGTACGCCGACGCTGGATGGGTTTGGCATCGTGGGTGGCAATATCCACACGCCGGAGGAGTACGCCGAAGTCGAGAGCGTGGTGCCAAGGATTTATCTGTTGTCGCGGATGATCATGGAGTTGGCGGGGCGCTGATGCGCTGTGTCGTTCGGGGTGCTAACCGAGCATAGGGTGAACACCTCGAAACCCTGTGGGAGCGAGCTTGCTCGCGAAAGCGATCTGTCTGTCGATCACATGTTGACTGACACACCGCCTTCGCGAGCAAGGGAATGTGCTGCAAGACTCGGTGGTTGGCTCCTACATCGATGGTAATACGATAAACACAAGGCTTTCGTGGCGAGGGAGCTTGCTCCCGCTGGACTGCGCAGCAGGCCCAAGTTTTTTGGTTCAACACACAATGCTTGGGGTTGCTTCGCGACCCAGCGGGAGCAAGCTCCCTCGCCACGGGGGATGCGCTATGTCGAGGGACGGGCTTCGACGTTGTCCAGCGCTCGGTCTGCCAGCTGTCCACTCAATTCGATCAATTGGTGGATGCCCAGGGCAATGTGGCGCCTTGAGCCTTCCAGGTCGAAGGCCAGGTCGTTGAGCATGGCGTTGGCCGAGGCCAGGTTTTCGCTGAGGTTGGCGAGCAGGGTTTCGGTGTCGACACCGTTGGCGACTGTGAAGAGTTGGCCTTCATCAGCCTCGGGTTTGCTGGGTTTGGGCTTGAGGTAGTGGTCGAGGGCGCGGTCGGCGGCTTTGTCGAACGCTTTTGACTTGGCTGGATCGGTGTCCGGCGGGTTGGGTGTTGGTTTGAACATGGATGAAACTCCAGATAAGAAATTGGAGCCATCACTCTCGCTACCAAACGAAGGGTGGTGGCCATACGAAGGTTGGTAGACCGGTTACCTGGCAACCCGGCGCGTCCGAGAACGCCCTGCGCATGACCACCATAAAACAGAGGACGTAGAAGTCCCTTGCATCAGGATGCACGTGCGCCAGGAAACCGGGCTACCAAACCCGATCGCTGATTCGTCAGCGACCCGGAAACGATAAAGCCCTGGCCCCAAGGCGCACAAGCCGGCGGATTCTGGCGTAGTTGTAGGCAATGGCGCAAGGTGAGGTCGTTCGGTCTTACGCCGAGATTAATGCGATAAACATAAAGCTTTTGTGGCGAGGGAGCTTGCTCCCGCTGGACTGCGTAGCAGGCCCAGGTTTTTGGTTCGACACACAATGCTTGGGGCGGCTGCGCCACCCAGCGGGAGCAAGCTCCCTCGCCACAAGAGCGAGTTAGGCGTTTGATGGCGTCGTTGCTAGTAAACCCAAACCTCCACCCGCCGATTCCGAACCCTGCCTTCATCCTCGCTGTTGGCCGCCACTGGCATCAAGGCCCCGAACCCTCGCACTTCCCGTAGCGCCACGCCGTATTTGACCAGTTCCCGTCGCACCGCCATGGCCCGCAGTTTGGACAACAGGTCGGCCCGGGCCGGGTCGTCCTTGGCGTCGCCAAAACCCACCAGGGTCACGCGTCGGTCGGCTTTTCCATGCTGCTTTATATAGTCGAGCACGCGCCCCAGGTCCTGGTGGGCCTTGTTGTCCAGGCTGGCGCTGCCTTCTTCGAAACGAAAATTCACGGTCAAGCGTTGGGCATGGCGGCTCAGGGCCTGGTAGCCCTCGGGCATCAGTGCATTCGGTGCGACGGCCATGGCTTGGACGGTCTGGGCGATGAAACCGTTGGCGGCGACGATGGCCTGGCCTTTGTCGCTTTGGGTAAACGCCACCAACGCTTCGGCCCAGGGGTTGGTGCCCCAGGGTGGCAGATAGAAGAACAGGCGCCGGGAAAGCGGGTAGTCCTCGGTGGCGATCAGGTGGTTAAGCGGCAGCATGGGCTGGGATGCGCCGTCGACAATGGCCAGCGCCTTGGCCTGGCGCACGTAGGGCAAACCGATGAAACCGATGCCTTGCGGGTCCTGGCTGACCGCGTCGGACAACTGTTCGCTGGATTCGAAGCGTCGCGCTGTAGGATCCAGCCGTTTTCCCTGTCGGCTAAGGACCAGTTCCTTGAAGGTGTCGTAGGTGCCGGACTGCTCATCCCGGGCGTACAGATGAATCGGCCCGCCCGTGCCACCGACGGCTTCCCAGGTTTTTGCCTCGCCGCTGAATATTCGAGCCAGCTGTACGGTATCGAGCTGGCGCAGTGGGTTGTGGGGATGAAGGATGATCGCCAGGCCATCGATGGCGATGACTTGTTCGGCGGCAGGACTTTTCAGGTCGCCCAGGGACGACAAGTCCTTCAGTTCGCTGTCCTTGATCGGCCGGGAGGATGCCGCCAGGTCGGTGCTGGCCTGTTTGAGGGCAGCAAAGCCGGTGCTGGAGCCGTGGGCCGCGATATCGACCTGCACCCGCCGGCCATCGGCAGTCTGGCCGACGATGCGCTGCTCATTGTCGCGCCCTGTGATTTCGCTGCTGACCCTGAGTAGCCCCTGGTCCTCCATCAATCCCCTGACCAGCGCCGGTCCCAGCGCCGCACCGATGGTATTGGAACCCTGCAGGCGCAAGGCTGGGCCGTGTTCGGGAATGGGCAAATTGCCGGCCCATGCCACGAACGGCAGCCAGAGGCCCATGAAAAAGACAACACACAGCCGCATGCCGACACCTGCTGAACCCGAGGAAGTGCCGGAAGATTAAGTCAGTCAGGTTACTGAAAGGTGACAGGGGTGCTACCTGTTAGCCCGACTCACCACAAATCTCCTGTGGGAGCGGGCTTGCTCGCGAAAGCGGTGTGTCAATCGACGTAAATGTTGAATGTGCCGACGCCTTCGCGAGCAAGCCCGCTCCCACAGGGGGATGTGGATGCTTCGGACTTAGCCCAACTGCAACCAGATCGGCGCATGGTCCGACGGTTTTTCCATGCCCCGCAGCTCATAGTCCACACCGGCATCCTTGACCCGTGGCAGCAGGCCGTGGGAGGTGAGGATCAGGTCGATGCGCAGGCCGCGCTTGGGCTCGTCCTCGAAACCGCGGCTGCGGTAGTCGAACCAGCTGAAGCGGTCGGTGACGTCCGGGTTCAGGTGGCGGAAGCTGTCCACCAGGCCCCAGTTCTTCAGGCGGGCCATCCATTCGCGCTCTTCCGGCAGGAAGCTGCATTTGCCGGTCTTCAGCCAGCGCTTCATGTTGTCCGGGCCGATGCCGATGTCGCAGTCTTCCGGGGAAATGTTCACGTCACCCATTACCACCACCGGCTGGTCGTTGCTGAAGCGGCTTTCCAGTAGATGCTGCAGATCGTTGTAGAAGCGTTCCTTGGCCGGGAATTTGGTCGGGTGGTCGCGGCTTTCACCCTGTGGGAAATAGCCGTTCATGATGGTCACCGGCACGCCGTTGGCATCGGCGAAGGTGCCCCAGATGAAGCGCCGCTGGGCGTCTTCGTCGTCACCTTCGAAGCCTTTGTACAGGCTCAGCGGTGCCTGGCGGGAGAGCAGGGCGACGCCGTAGTGGCCTTTTTGTCCGTGGTAATGCACGTGGTAACCCAGGGCCTGCACTTCGGCCAGGGGAAACTGTTCATCGTGGACCTTGGTTTCCTGCAGCCCGATCACATCCGGCTGGTGCTTCTCGATCAGCGCCGCCAGCTGATGGGGGCGGGCGCGCAGCCCGTTGATGTTGAAGGAGACGATCTTCATGGTCGGCTGTCCTGGCAAAACTGCGATGCTAGCTGACATGTGGGAAGGGAGCCAGCGTGGCAGTAGGACAAATGCGCTGCTAATGTCCTTTGCATGTAGGAACGATCACGACCCTATCGAGTTCGTACTCAATAAGAGCAGGGCCTTACCGAGCCTCGCCCCAGGAGATCCAACGCCATGCCTGAAACCGCCATCGCCGACGTCCATATGCTCGACAGTGGTTATTCCCGTGAAGCCCGTTCGTTGCTGTACCAGGCCTATCGCCATGAGCCGACCTTCAGCTACCTGTTCGAATCCGAGCGTCCCGGTTATGAACAGCGGGTACGGGCCACGGTGCGTGAGCTGGTCAAGCAGCATTTTCTCCAGGACCTGCCGGCCATCGGCCTGCTGGTCAACGACCGCCTGATCGGCATCGCCCTGATCGCCCCGCCACAACGGCGCCTGGGCATCACCGAAAGCTGGGCCTGGCGCCTGCGCATGGTCTTGAGCACTGGTTTTCGTTGCACAAGGCGCTACTTGGACTATCACGCAGCGGTGCTGGCCTGCCTGCCGTCCGATGCGGTCCATGTACTGCCGCTGCTGGGGGTGCACCCACAGTTCCAGGGCAAGCATTTCGGCGAACAGTTGCTCACGGCGGTGCATAACTGGTGTGCGGTGGACGAACATTCCCGGGGCGTGGTGCTGGACACTGGTAACCCGCGTTACCTGGAGTTTTATAAACGCCAGGGTTACGAGGAAATCGGGGAAGTGGCGGTAGGACCGATCCGCGAGCATGTGTTCTTCCACGCCAACCCGCAGGTTCTGCAAAGCGCAACGGCATAGTCGGGCGAACTTTTAGGAAATGTCCGGCTCTATCAGGCACCTACGCTCGTGATAGCATCCGCGCCATGAACCGCTCAGGAAGAATGATCAGTGGTGCGCTCTTGCTGTCCCTCAGCTGCGCGGCCCTGGCAAAAAGTGAATTGGAAGTACGCGTCCAGCCGTCCAACGACGAACTCAAGGCCAACGTAGAAGGTTACATCGGTGGCTTGGGTGATCGTGACGAGGAGGCCTTGCTGCGCTTCAGTCGCGGCGCCGAGGAACAGGCGCGCAAGGCCGCCCAGGCGCTGGGCTACTACCAGCCGCAAATCGACAGTGAGGTCAAGGGCGGCAAGGACCCGCGCCTGGTGCTGACCATCGACCCCGGCGAGCCGGTGCACTTGCGCAATGTCACTGTGCGCATCGATGGCCCGGCGGCTTCGCTCAAGGCTTTTCGCGTACCCGGCAACGCCGGCCTGAAACCCGGCGCGGTGCTCAACCATGGTCGTTACGAAGACGCCAAGCGGGTCATCCAGAACCAGGCCTCGCGCTATGGCTATTTCAGTGGGCGCTTTACCCAGCAGAAACTCCTGGTAGACCCCCAGGCGGGCCTCGCCGACATCGAGCTGGTCTACGACAGCGGCCCGCGTTATGCCTTGGGTCCGGTCAGCTTCGAGGGCGACACGCCGTTCGACGAAGACTTGCTGCAACGCATGGTGCCGTTCAAGGCCGGCACGGCGTACGATTCCGAACTCATCGCAGAACTCAACCAGGCCCTGCAATCGAGCGGTTATTTCGAAGGCGTGCGCGTCGATGCCGCGCCCACCGCTGCCACCGATAACGTGATTCCGGTGGCGGTCAAGCTCGACACGCGCAAGCCGCGCACCATGGGCCTGGGCCTGGGCTTTTCCACCGACGTCGGTCCCCGGGCCAAAGCCAACTGGACGCGTCACTGGGTCAACCCCCAGGGCCACAGTTATGGCTGGGAAGCGGAAGTGTCGGCGCCCCGGCAGAACGTCGGCCTGTGGTACGACGTGCCGCTGGACCCGCCGCTGACCGACAAGATGCGCTACGCCGGCGGTTATCAATATGAAGAACTGGCCGGCACCGACAGCCTAAGCAAACTGCTCACCGTGGGCCCGGAATGGCACAGCAAGTTGCCCAGTGGCTGGCAGCGGGTGGTGTCGCTCAAGTGGCAGCGCGAGGAGTACCGCCTCGGCGACGATGCGGGCCTGAGCACGTTGTTGATGCCCGGCGTGAGTTATTCCTACCTGCGCAGCGACAACCGCATCGACCCGCACAACGGCTACCGTTTGCAGTTCGACACCAAGGTCGCCAAGGAAGGCCTGGGTTCGGACAACAACCTGTTATACGGCACCGCCATGGTCAAGGGCCTGACCACCGTGTTCGACAAGCATCGGCTGCTGGCTCGGGCGCAGATCGGCGGGAGCGCCACCAATGGCTATAAATCCATTCCGCCGTCCCTGCGCTTCTTCGCCGGTGGCGACCAGAGCGTGCGCGGTTACGACTACCAGAGCCTGTCTCCGGAGAACTCCGAGGGCGACCGTATCGGTGGTCGCTATATGGTCGCCGGCAGCCTGGAGTATCAATATTCCATCGCGGAAAAATGGCGGGTGGCGACGTTTATCGACCAGGGCAACTCCTTTAATAGCCTGGAGCTGCCGAGCCTGAAGACCGGCGTGGGTGTTGGCGTGCGTTGGGTGTCGCCGGTTGGGCCGATCCGCCTGGACCTGGCCCATGCGATGGACGACGAGGGCGGCATTCGATTGCACTTTTCCATGGGGCCTGAGCTGTGACGCGTGGTTTGAAGACAACGCTGCTGGCGCTCGCCGGGGTATTGCTGGCGGTCGTGCTGGCCTTGAGCGTGGCGCTGGGCACGGCCTTTGGCAGCCGCTGGGCCCTTGGCCTGGTGCCTGGGCTGAGCGTGGAGAATTTCCAGGGCCGACTGGGCGGACAGTGGAGCGCCGATCGGCTGCTGTGGCAGCAGGGCGACAGTCGGGTGGAGGTGGATCGGTTGATATTCGCCTGGTCGCCGCTGTGCCTGGTGCGCATGACCCTGTGCATCGAGCAGCTCAAGGCCGACCAGATCGCGTTGCAATTGCCAGCCTCGGCCGATGAGCCAAGCAGCGGCCCGATCAGCTTGCCGGACCTGGACTTGCCGCTCGCGATCGAACTGGGCGATGTGCAAGTCGGCAGCCTGTCGTTCAACGGCAGCGAGCAGCTCAAGGGCTTGCAATTGGTTGCCCATTGGACCGCCGAGGGCCTGCAGATCGATTCGGTGCAATTACAGCGCGACGCGCTGGGCCTGCAGCTGTCCGGCTTGTTGAAGCCGGGCGGCGACTGGCCATTGACCGCCGAAGGCCGATTGACCTTGCCGGCGCCAGGTGCGGCGCCCTGGGCCCTGGAGCTGAAAGTCGACGGTAACCTGCTCAAGACCCTCAACCTCAAGGCCGACAGCAGCGGCTACCTGCAAGGCCAGTTGACCGGTGAGCTGCAACCGTTGGCGGACAACCTGCCGGCCAAGGTGCGCATCACTGCCGACGGCTTCAAGGCCAGCGGCGATCTGCCCGACACCTTGTTGCTCAACCAGCTGGAATTGACCGGCGCAGGCGATCTGAAAAACGGCTACCAACTGCTCGGCAAGGCGACCCTGCCGGCCGAGAAAGGACCGGTGGCGTTGCTGCTACAAGGCACCGTGAACGCCAATGGCGCACACATCGCCGGTTTGGACCTGGACGCTGGCGATCAGCAAAGCCTGAAGCTCAACGGGCAGTTGGACTGGCGCGAAGGCCTGAGCGCCGAGGCGAAAGTCGCCTGGCTGGATTTCCCCTGGCATCGCCTTTATCCGCTGATCGACGAGCCGCAGGTGACCTTGCGCAGCTTCAATGGCGAAGTCTCATACACCGATGGTCAATACCTGGGCAACTTCCAGGCCGCCCTGGACGGACCGGCCGGAGCCTTCAGCCTGGACAGCCCCTTCAGCGGCGACCTGACGCAAATTCATCTGCCACAGCTCAAGCTCGCCGCGGGGCAGGGCAAGGCCGAAGGGCACCTGAGCCTGCAATTTGCCGACGGCATTGCCTGGGACACGGCGCTGCAACTGTCGGCCATCAACCCGGCGTACTGGCTGGGCGAACTGCCCGGGACCCTGGCCGGGCCGTTGCGCAGCAAAGGGGCAATGAAAAACGACCGCCTCGACCTTGACGCGGACCTGGACCTCAAGGGCAAGCTGCGCGGCCAACCGGCGCAATTCCAGGCCAAGGCCAGCGGTGCCGGCGAGCAGTGGAACCTCAGCGCGCTGGATATCCGCCTCGGAGACAACCGCATCAACGGCAGCGCCAGCCTGCAACAGAAAATCACCGGCCAGATCGACATCAAGCTCTCGCGCCTGGCCCAGCTCTGGCCGCAACTGCGCGGCCAAGTGGTCGGCCGGGTCGACATGGCCGGCACGCTCAAGGCGCCCCAAGGCAAGCTCGGCCTGCAAGGCACGCAGTTGGCGTTGCAGGACAATCGCCTGCAAAGCCTGAACCTCGCTGCGACCCTCGACAGCGCCCAGCGCGGCAAGCTCGACCTCAAGGCCAGTGGCATCCGCGCCGGCGAAACGTCGTTAGGCGTGCTGACCGTCAGCGGGCAGGGCGACATCAAGCGGCAATCACTGAACCTGGATTTGCAGGGGCCGCAGCTCGACACGACCCTGGCACTCGACGGCGCCCTCGACCAGGGCAGTTGGCGCGGGCGCCTGGCCAGCGGCGAGGTGCAGGCCGGCGGTCAAGCCTGGCGCCTGCAAGCCCCAGCGAAACTCGAGCGCCTGGCCGATGGCACGCTCAACGTCGGCGCCCATTGCTGGCGTTCCGGTGAAGCCAGCCTGTGCGGTGAAGACCAACGGCTGATGCCGGAGCCAAAGCTGCGCTATCACCTCAAGCAATTCCCCATCGAAAGCCTGGCCCAGTGGATGCCCAAGGATTTTGCCTGGCAGGGCCGGCTCAACGCGGACCTGCAATTGGACCTGCCGGCCAGCGGCCCGAATGGCCGCATCCTGGTGGATGCCAGTGGCGGCACCTTGCGGATTCGGGATAAGGCGAGTGATAAACCGCGATGGCTGGACTTCCCGTACCAGACCCTGACGCTCAACAGCCGCCTGACCCCCAAGCGCATCGACACCGACCTGAATTTCGTCGGTGCCAGGCTCGGCGAACTGATGCTCCAGGCGCAAATCAACCCGCTGCTGGCGAGCAAGCCCTTGAGCGGCTCATTCCGCCTGACCGGCCTGGACTTGTCCGTGGCCCGGCCGTTCGTGCCGATGGTGGAAACCCTCACCGGTCACCTGAACGGCAGCGGGACATTATCCGGTGGTTTGCTCGCGCCCCAGGTCAACGGCAACCTGGTGCTCAGCGACGGCGAAGTCTCCGGGCCGGAGCTGCCGGTCAGCCTCGAAGCCTTGCAAGTGCGGGCAATGATCGTCGGCGAAACGGTACGGCTCGACGGCGACTGGAAAAGTGGCAAGCGCGGGCAGGGCAGCCTGACCGGAACCATCGGCTGGGGCGAGGCCCTGTCCATGAACCTGGCCCTCAAGGGCTCGCAACTACCGGTCACCGTTGAGCCTTATGCGGTGCTCGACGTGGCGCCGGACCTGAACATCACGATGCAGGGCGAGCAGCTTTCCATTGCCGGCAAGGTCCTGGTGCCCAAAGGCGAGATCACTGTTCGCGAACTGCCACCGTCCACCGTCAAGGTCTCGGATGATACGGTGATCGTCGGCCACCAGACCGAAGAGGGCAAGGCGCCGCTGGCCATGGCGATGGACATCGACGTGATCGTCGGCCAGGACAAACTCGCATTCTCGGGTTTCGGCCTGACGGCCAACGTCCAGGGCCAGGTGCACATCGGCGACAACATGGACACCCGCGGTGAACTGTGGCTCAACGATGGCCGCTATCGTGCCTACGGGCAACGACTGACGGTGCGTCGGGCACGGCTGCTGTTCGCCGGACCCATCGACCAGCCCTACCTGGACATCGAAGCCATCCGCCAGACCGACGACGTGATTGCCGGCATTCGCTTGAGCGGCAGCGCCGAGCAACCGACCACGCAAATCTTTTCCGAACCGGCCATGAGCCAGGAGCAGGCATTGTCCTATCTGGTGCTGGGCCGACCGCTGAGCACCACGGGCGAGGACAACAACATGCTCGCCCAGGCCGCCTTGGGCCTGGGGTTGATGGGCAGTTCGGGGGTGACCAGCAGCCTGGCCAATAACCTGGGCATCGATGATTTCCAGCTCGACACCCAGGGCAGCGGCAATACCACCAGCGTGGTCGCCAGTGGCAATCTCTCGGAAAAGCTCAGCCTGCGCTACGGCGTCGGCGTGTTCGAACCGGCCAACACCATCGCCCTGCGCTACAAGCTCAGCAAGAAGGTCTACCTCGAAGCCGCCAGCGGCGTCGCCAGCTCGCTGGATATCTTCTACAAGCGCGATTTCTAACCTCTTCCTGAATCCCCAACGTCCAATGTGGGAGCGGGCTTGCTCGCGAATGCGGTGTATCAGTTAGCGATTTGTTGACTGACACGCCGCATTCGCGAGCAAGCCCGCTCCCACAGGTTTGTCTGCGTTTCGTCTGTTGGTGAATAGCACGCTAACGATTTGTTTGACATTTGCTGCCTAAGCAGTAATATTTCGACATACATTCACTGCCTAGGCAGCAAACGGTGCCCGGATGAAGCATTTCACCCCTGACGAATTTCACAATTGCCACCTCGGCATGCTGCTCGGCCGCGCCGCGCTGCTCAAGGACCGGATCATCGACACCCACATGGAACCCGTCGGCATCACCGCCGCGCAGTTCAAGGTGTTGATCATCATGGCCCAGCACGGCATCGACACGCCGGTCGAGCTGTGTCGCTACCTGTCCCTGGACAGCGGCTCGATGACGCGCATGCTCGATCGCCTGGAGCAGAAAGGTTTCCTGGTCCGCCAGCGCTCGGCAGAGGATCGGCGCCAGGTGCAATTGGTGTTGACCGAAGCTGGCCAGGCCCTCGCCGATCGCCTGCCGTTCATTGGTGCCGACGCCATGAATCAATTGGCCGGTGCCATCAGCCGCGAGGAGCTGCAAACCCTCGAAGACATCCTCAAGAAAATACTGCTCGCCGCCGGTGATCCCATCACCGTGTTGCGATTGGGGGAGAAATGAAACGTCAAACCTTGCGTACCCGCTTGAGCCTGGTGCTGTTGGCCATGAGCCTCGCCGGTTGTGCCAGCTACAGTGGCTTGAAGACCGAAGGCGTCAGCCTCGAGGCCAAGAGTCTCCAGGCTGGACAATCGTTGAATGGGGTCACGCTGTCGCCGGCCGCGTGGCCGAAAAACGATTGGTGGAAAAGCCTCGGCGACCCGCAACTCGACGGTCTGATCCGTGAAGCCTTGCGCGACAGCCCGGACATGCAAGTCGCCAGCGCCCGGGTCCACCAGGCCAGTGCCGCGGCCTATGCCGCCAACGCCGCACGCCTGCCGACCCTGGATGCCAGCGGCAGCGTCAGCCGTTCGCGCCTGGCCCGTGACCAGGACCCGCAAGGGCAGGGCGGGGCCTACAGCACCCTGCGTTCGCTGAGCGTGGACTTCAACTACAATTTCGACCTCTGGGGTGGCCAGCGTGCCGCCTGGGAAGCCGCCCTGGGCCAGGCCCGCGCCGCAGAGATCGATCGCCAGGCCGCGCAGCTGACCCTGGCCGCCGACGTGGCCCGGGCCTACAGCGACCTGGGCCAGGCCCACATCATTCATGACTTGGCCGCCGAGGACCTCAAGCGCACCCGGCAAATGCTCGATCTGGGCAAGCGCCGTCTCAGCGCCGGGATCGACAGCGAATATCAGTTCCAGCAAACCGAAAGCCTGGAAGCCAGCGCCGATGCGACCCTGATCGACGCCGAGAAACGCCTGCAGAGCGCCAAGATCGCCCTGGCCGTGCTGCTGGGCAAGGGGCCGGACCGCGGCAACGAAATCGCCCGGCCGAACGTGCTGCAAGCCAGCGCGGTCGCCTTGCCGTCGAACCTGCCGGCCGAGCTGCTGGGCCGCCGTCCCGACCTGGTCGCGGCGCGCTGGCGGGTGGAGGCGGCGAGCAAGAACATCGAGGCTGGCAAGACCCAGTTCTATCCCAACCTCAACCTGAGCGCGGCGGCGGGAGTGCAGTCGTTGCTGGGCGATGCGATGTTCGGTTCGCCCAGCCGTTTCTTCAACGTGGCGCCCACCGTGTCGCTGCCGATCTTCGACGGCGGCCGTTTGCGGGCGGACCTGGATGCCCGGGACGCCGATTACGACCTGGCGGTGGCGCAGTACAACAAGAGCCTGGTCACGGCCCTTGGCGATGTCAGCGACACCATCAACCAGTTGCGTGACATCGCTCGCCAGATCGGTGCCCAGCAACATGCCACCGACATCGCGCAGAACTCCTACGACACCGTGGTCCAGCGCTACGGCTCGGGCATCGGCAATTACCTGGACGTGCTGAGCATCGAGCAGCAATTGCTCCAGGCCCAGCGCCAACTGGCGAACCTGAATGCCGAGCAGATCGATTTGTCGATCCAACTGATGCAGGCCCTGGGCGGTGGTTTCGAAGCCCAGACCCTGGCGGCGGCCACGCCGACCCCTGCCACGCCGACCCACTGATTCGAGGTACTTGTCATGGCGACTGCCGAAACGACTCAATCCGCACAAACCCAAGACAGCGGCAACCCACGCAAGCGCAAGGTCATGCTGTTGGCACTCACGCTGATCGTCATCCTCGCGGGCCTGGGGGTGTGGGGCTGGCATGAACTGTATGGTCGCTGGAGCGAAAGCACCGACGACGCCTATGTGAATGGCAACGTGGTGGAAATCACTCCGCAAGTCACCGGGACCGTGGTGAGCATCGGTGCCGATGACGGCGACCTGGTGCGTGAAGGCCAGGTGCTGGTGCAATTCGATCCGAACGATGCCGAAGTCGGGCTGCAAAGTGCCCAGGCCAACCTGGCCCGGACCGTGCGCCAGGTCCGTGGCTTGTACAGCAACGTCGACGGCATGCGGGCGCAGGTCAATGCCCAAGAGGCCGAAGTGCAGAAGGCCCAGGAAAACTACAGCCGACGCAAGAACCTGGCGGCCGGCGGGGCGATTTCCCAGGAAGAACTGTCCCACGCCCGGGATGACCTGACCTCGGCGCAGAACGCCCTGGCCAATGCCCGGCAACAGCTCAAGACGACCAGCGCGTTGGTGGACGATACCGTGGTGTCATCCCATCCCGATGTGCAAGCCGCGGCCGCGCAACTGCGCCAGGCCTTCCTGACCAATGCCCGCAGCACCTTGATCGCGCCAGTCACCGGCTATGTCGCCAAGCGCACCGTGCAGTTGGGGCAACGGGTGCAGCCGGGCACGGCGCTGATGGCGGTGATCCCGCTGGATCAACTGTGGATCGATGCCAACTTCAAGGAAACCCAACTGCGTGACATGCGCATCGGCCAGCCAGTGGACATCGAAACCGACTTGTACGGCAGCGATGTGAAGTACAGCGGCACCATCGACAGCCTGGGCGCCGGGACCGGCAGCGCGTTTGCCTTGCTGCCGGCGCAGAACGCCACCGGTAACTGGATCAAGATCGTCCAGCGGGTGCCTGTGCGGATTCACATCAATGCCCAGGAGCTGGCCAAGCATCCGCTGCGGGTCGGCTTGTCGACCCAGGTCAGCGTCAACCTGCACGACCAGAGCGGCCCGGTGCTGGCCCAGCAACCACCGCAGAAAGCCTCGTTCAGCACCCAGGTCTATGACCGACAACTGGCCGATGCCGACGCGATGATCACTCGCCTGATCCACGACAACAGTGCCGCGGCGAGCAAGACCGCGCAGCGCTGACCACTGTTGGCGGGCGATCTGTGCATTAGCAGGATGGTAAAAAAACCTGTGGGAGCGGGCTTGCTCGCGAATGCGCAGTATCAGCCAACACAGATGTTGAATGTGAAATCGTCTTCGCGAGCAAGCCCGCTCCCACAGGGGGGGGCTTGCCGTCTCAAGGGATTTCGCCACCTTCGCTTCATAGGATTCTCGCAATGAGCAATAACGCGTCCTTCACGCCGCCCAGCCTGTTGCTCAGCACCATCGGGCTGTCGCTGGCGACGTTCATGCAAGTGCTCGACACCACCATCGCCAACGTCGCCTTGCCGACCATTTCCGGCAACCTGGGCGTCAGCTCGGAGCAGGGCACCTGGGTGATCACCTCGTTCGCGGTGAGCAACGCCATCGCCCTGCCGCTCACCGGCTGGCTGAGCCGACGCTTTGGCGAGGTGAAGCTGTTTTTGTGGGCAACGATGCTGTTCGTGCTCGCTTCGTTCCTGTGTGGCATTTCCACTTCGATGCCGGAGCTGATTGGCTTTCGTGTGGTCCAGGGGCTGGTGGCCGGGCCGTTGTACCCGATGACCCAGACGCTGCTGATTGCCGTATACCCGCCGGCCAGGCGGGGCATGGCCCTGGCGCTGCTGGCGATGGTCACGGTGGTGGCGCCGATTGCCGGGCCGATCCTCGGTGGCTGGATCACCGACAGCTACAGCTGGCCGTGGATCTTCTTCATCAACGTGCCGATTGGGATCTTTGCGGTGATGGTGGTGCGCCAGCAGCTCAAGGCCCGGCCGGTGGTCACCAGTCATCAACCGATGGACTACGTCGGGTTGATCACGTTGATCATCGGCGTCGGTGCACTCCAGGTGATCCTCGACAAGGGCAACGACCTGGACTGGTTCGAGTCGAACTTCATCGTCATCGGAGCCTTGATTTCAGTCATTGCCCTGGCGGTGTTCGTGATCTGGGAAATGACCGATCGTCATCCGGTGGTCAACCTGCGGCTGTTCGCTTATCGCAACTTCCGCATCGGCACCATTGTGCTAGTGGGCGGCTATGCCGGGTTCTTCGGCATCAACCTGATCCTGCCGCAATGGTTGCAGACGCAGATGGGCTACACCGCGACCTGGGCCGGGCTGGCGGTGGCGCCGATCGGCATCCTGCCGGTGCTGATGTCGCCTTTCGTCGGCAAGTACGCCCACAAGTTCGACCTGCGCTTGCTGGCCGGGCTGGCGTTCCTGGCCATCGGCCTGAGCTGCTTCATGCGCGCCGGCTTCACCAACGAAGTGGATTTCCAGCACATTGCGCTGGTGCAGTTGTTCATGGGGATTGGCGTGGCGCTGTTCTTCATGCCGACCTTGAGCATCCTGATGTCGGACCTGCCGCCGCACCAGATTGCCGACGGCGCGGGGCTGGCGACGTTCCTGCGGACCCTGGGCGGCAGCTTTGCCGCTTCGTTGACCACCTGGATCTGGATCCGCCGGGCGGACCAGCATCACGCCTACCTGAGCGAAAGCATCAGCACCTTCGAGCCCACCACCCGCGAAGCCCTCAACCAGCTCGGCGGCGCGAGTGCGCCGGCCTATGCCCAGCTCGACCAGATCCTCAACAGCCAGGCGTACATGCTCTCCACCGTGGATTACTTCACGTTGCTGGGGTGGGCGTTCATGGGGTTGATCGTGCTGGTGTGGCTGGCCAAACCGCCGTTCGCGGCGAAGGCTGGGCCTGCATCGGCAGGGCATTGATCCAAGGGTTGGATGCAATCCAATGTGGGAGCGGGCTTGCTCGCGAAAGGGGCATGACAGTCATTTTTTATGTTGACTGACACATCGCCTTCGCGAGCAAGCCCGCTCCCACAGGATCTATGTATGCTTCAGGTTCCTGGCAATGCCAACTGCGCATTACCAAACCCGAACGGCGCCAACGCAAACCCCTGTTCATCCACCTGCAACGCCCAGCCTTGCTTGTCCCAATCCCCCAACACGATGCGTCGGGCGGCGTGTTCGCCCAGTTGCAACTTGTGGATGGCGGGGCGGTGGGTGTGGCCGTGGACCAGGGTCTTCACGCCGTATTGCTGCATGATCCGTGGGATCTCTTCAGGCGTGACGTCGACGATGTCATTGGCTTTCATGCGTGTTTGCGTGCGGCTTTCGCTGCGCAGCTTGCGCGCCAGTTTCTGGCGGCTGCCCAGCGGCAGGTGACGCAGGATGAACAGCGTGACCGGGTTGCGCAGCCAGCGCCGCAGCTTCATGTAGCCTTCGTCGCGGGTGCAGAGGCTATCACCGTGCATCAGCAGCACCGGCTCACCATTGAACTGCACGACGCTTGGGTCCTTGAGCAGGGTGCAGCCGGCCGCTTTGCAGAAGGCCTGCCCCAGCATGAAATCGCGATTGCCGTGCATCAGGAAAATGGCCGTGCCGCTGTCGCTCAATTCGCGCAGGGCGTGGCAGATGGAACGCTGGAAGGGCGTCATCGCATCGTCGCCGATCCAGGCTTCGAAAAAGTCGCCCAGGATGTACAACGCTTGCGCCGAACGGGCGCGTGTGGCCAGTAAATCCAGAAACGCCCGGGTGATGTCCGGGCGCTCCTCTTCCAGATGCAAGTCTGAAATCAGCAGTATCACTCAATGATCTCGGCTTTCTCGATGATCACGTCTTCTGCCGGGACGTCCTGGTGGCCAGCCTTGGAAGTGGTGGCGACGCCCTTGATCTTGTCGACCACGTCGGTGCCAGCGGTGACTTTACCGAATACCGCGTAGCCCCAGCCCTGGACGTTCTTGCCACTGTGGTTCAGGAACGAGTTGTCGGCGACGTTGATGAAGAATTGCGCGGAGGCCGAATGCGGTTCCATGGTGCGGGCCATGGCGACGGTGTACTTGTCGTTGGAAAGACCGTTGTCGGCTTCGTTCTGGATGCTTGGGCGCTTGTCTTTCTTTTCCTTCATGCCCGGCTCGAAACCACCGCCTTGAATCATGAAGTTACCGATCACGCGGTGGAAAACGGTGTTCTCGTAATGGCCAGCCTTGACGTATTCAACGAAGTTGGCAACGGTAATCGGAGCCTTCTCGGCGTTCAGTTCAAGGACGATGTCGCCATGGTTGGTGGTCAGTTTGACTTGGGTCATGATTACTACTCTTTCAAGAAATTCGTGGGTTTCGGGGCGCGAACGCCCGCAACCGGTCCGGCTGCAATCGCCAGGTTGGGCAGTTTAGCGCGCCAGGCACGAAATTCGAGGCTGTTTTTCATCTGGCCGTCGATTAAATTCAATCGTTTGCCGGCCTGGCCTGTCAGGTGCTTGACAGCATCGGCTATGATACGGGCTTTGATTTATCAGGCCGCACCCGGCCGCGCACTTGTCTGTTCAAGGATCCTATGAGCAAGCCCACTGTCGACCCTACCTCGAATTCCAAGACCGGCCCGGCCGTGCCGGTCAATTTCCTGCGCCCGATCATCCAGGCGGACCTGGACTCGGGTAAGCACACACAGATCGTCACGCGTTTTCCACCGGAACCCAACGGCTACCTGCACATCGGCCACGCCAAGTCGATCTGCGTGAATTTCGGCCTGGCCCAGGAGTTCGGCGGCGTCACGCACCTGCGTTTCGACGACACCAACCCGGCCAAGGAAGACCAGGAATACATCGACGCGATCGAAAGCGACGTCAAGTGGCTGGGTTTCGAGTGGTCCGGTGAGGTGCGCTACGCCTCGCAATATTTCGACCAGTTGCACGACTGGGCGGTGGAGCTGATCAAATCCGGCAACGCCTACGTGTGCGACCTGACCCCCGAGCAGGCCAAGGAATACCGTGGCAGCCTGACCGAGCCGGGCAAGAACAGCCCGTTCCGTGAGCGCAGCGTGGAAGAGAACCTGGACCTGTTCGCCCGCATGCGCGCCGGTGAGTTCCCGGACGGTGCCCGGGTGTTGCGTGCCAAGATCGACATGGCCTCGCCGAACATGAACCTGCGCGACCCGATCATGTACCGCATCCGTCACGCCCATCACCACCAGACCGGCGACAAATGGTGCATCTACCCCAACTATGACTTCACCCATGGCCAGTCGGATGCCATCGAAGGCATCACTCACTCGATCTGCACCCTGGAGTTCGAAAGCCACCGTCCGTTGTACGAGTGGTTCCTCGAGCACCTGCCGGTGCCGGCCACCCCGCGCCAGTACGAATTCAGTCGCCTGAACCTGAACTACACCATCACCAGCAAGCGCAAGCTCAAGCAACTGGTGGACGAGAAGCACGTCAATGGCTGGGACGACCCGCGCATGTCGACGCTGTCGGGCTTCCGTCGTCGCGGCTACACTCCCAAATCGATCCGCAATTTCTGCGAGATGGTCGGCACCAACCGTTCCGACGGCGTGGTGGACTTCGGCATGCTGGAATTCAGCATCCGTGACGACCTGGACCACAGCGCCCCCCGCGCCATGTGCGTGCTGCGTCCGCTGAAAGTCGTCATTACCAACTACCCGGAAGGCCAGGTCGAGAACCTCGAGCTGCCGCGCCACCCGAAAGAAGACATGGGCGTGCGCGTCCTGCCATTCGCCCGGGAAATCTACATCGACCGTGACGACTTCATGGAAGAGCCGCCAAAAGGCTACAAGCGCCTGGAGCCTGCCGGTGAAGTGCGCCTGCGTGGCAGCTACGTAATCCGCGCCGACGAAGCCATCAAGGACGCCGACGGCAACATCGTCGAACTGCGTTGCTCCTACGATCCCGACACCCTGGGCAAGAACCCGGAAGGTCGCAAGGTCAAGGGCGTGATCCACTGGGTGCCGGCCGCCGCCAGCGTCGAGTGCGAAGTGCGCCTGTACGATCGCCTGTTCCGTTCGCCGAACCCGGAGAAGGCCGAAGACAGCGCCAGCTTCCTGGACAACATCAACCCTGACTCCCTGCAAGTACTTACGGGTTGTCGTGCCGAGCCTTCGCTGGGCAACGCACAGCCGGAAGACCGTTTCCAGTTCGAGCGCGAAGGCTACTTCTGCGCGGATATCAAGGACTCGAAACCCGGTGCTCCGGTATTCAACCGTACCGTGACCTTGCGCGATTCCTGGGGTCAGTGATCAAGTCTTAAGGGAAACCCTGTGCTTACGATCTACAACACGCTCACCAAGAGCAAAGAAGTCTTCAAGCCGCTGGATGGCAACAAGGTCCGCATGTACGTCTGCGGCATGACCGTGTACGACTACTGCCACATCGGCCATGGTCGCAGCATGGTCGCCTTCGACCTGGTGACCCGCTGGTTGCGTTTCAGTGGCTACGACCTGACTTACGTGCGCAACATCACCGACATCGAAGACAAGATCATCAACCGTGCCCGTGAAAACGGCGAGCCTTACGATGCGCTGACCGAGCGCATGATCAAGGCCATGCACGAGGACGAGGCGCGCCTCAATATCCTCAAGCCGGACCTGGAGCCCCGTGCCACGGACCACATCCCGGGCATGCTGGCGATGATCCAGACCTTGATCGACAAAGGTTATGCCTACGCACCGGGCAATGGCGACGTGTACTACCGCGTCGCCAAGTTCATGGGCTACGGCAAGCTGTCGCGCAAGAAGATCGAAGACCTGCGCATCGGCGCACGCATCGAAGTCGACGAGTCGAAGCAAGACCCGCTGGACTTCGTGCTGTGGAAGGGCGCCAAGCCGGGCGAGCCGAGCTGGGAGTCGCCATGGGGCGCCGGGCGTCCGGGCTGGCATATCGAATGCTCGGTGATGTCCACCTGCTGCCTGGGCGAGACCTTCGACATTCATGGTGGCGGCAGCGACCTGGAATTCCCGCACCACGAAAACGAAATCGCCCAGAGTGAAGCGGCCACCGGCAAGACGTACGCCAACGCATGGATGCATTGCGGCATGATTCGCATCAATGGCGAGAAGATGTCCAAGTCCTTGAACAACTTCTTCACCATCCGCGACGTGCTCGACAAGTACCACCCTGAAGTCGTGCGTTACCTGCTGGTATCCAGCCACTATCGCAGCGCCATCAACTACTCGGAAGATAACCTCAAGGACGCCAAGGGTGCCCTGGAGCGTTTCTACCACGCGTTGAAGGGCCTGCCTGCCGTGGCGCCTGCTGGTGGCGAGGGGTTCGTGGCGCGTTTCACCGAAGTGATGAACGACGACTTCGGCACGCCGGAAGCCTGCGCGGTGCTGTTCGAGATGGTGCGTGAGATCAACCGCCTGCGTGAGAGCGATCTCAATGCCGCGGCCGGTCTCGCGGCCCGCCTGAAAGAACTGGCCAGCGTGCTGGGTGTGTTGCAGCTCGAAGCCGATGACTTCCTGCAGGCCGGCGCCGAAGGCCGGGTGGACGCCGCCGAGGTCGAAGCCTTGATCCAGGCGCGCCTGACCGCCCGGGCCAACAAGGACTGGGCCGAATCCGACCGCATCCGCGACCAGCTCACCGCCATGGGCGTGGTGCTGGAAGACGGGAAGGGCGGGACGACCTGGCGACTGGCGGACTAAGATCTTTAAAGCCTGCAATACCCTCCTGTGGGAGCGGGCTTGCTCGCGAATGCGGTGCCTCAGTTAATGATTTGTTGACTGACACACCGCATTCGCGAGCAAGCCCGCTCCCACATTTTTTTGCGCGGCTCACTGCCATCGCATACACCAAAAATCCCCTGTGGGAGCGAGCCTGCTCGCGAATGCGGTGTGTCAGGCAGCATTTTTGTCACTGATACCCCCCACAGTTTTTTGCATGCCAACCCTGGCAATCATTGCTTTATGAGCTAGTACTGTCAGGTCGATTCGACGTTCTCTCTGTCAGGAGTCTTCCATGTTGGCTCATTGGTCGCTTGCGGCAATCCATTTGCTGGCGTTCGCCCTCGGGTTCTGGGCGGTGCTGACGCGCGGCACGGCGCTACGACGCCTGGCGGGCGGCGTGGATGCGGTGCGGGGTGTCTTGGTCGCCGACAACGTGTGGGGCTTGTCGGCGCTGGTGCTGTTGGTGACCGGTGGGATGCGAGCGTTCGGCGGGTTCGAAAAAGGCACGGACTATTATCTGCACCAACCGCTGTTTCACCTGAAGATGACCTTGCTGCTGCTGATCCTGCTGCTGGAGATCGTGCCGATGATCGCCCTGATCAAATGGCGGATGGCGCTGGGCAAAGGGACGGCGATCGATCCTTCGAAAGCCGGCCGACTTGCGCGGATCAGCCACATCGAAGCCTTGTTGCTGATCTTGATGGTGGTCGCCGCCACAGGCATGGCGCGCGGCGTGGGCCTGGGCTGACCGGCCGCGAACGCCTGCTTCGTCATCATTAAAACGAAACGTCTGACAGCCATGCTAGAGGCCATGCCATTAGTATCGGTTCACGGGCGGGACGAAAGAAGGCGAGGAGGGCAGGGTACGGCGCGGTCGACCAGAATCTTTAGCCAGCCATTGCGACGATGCAAACGGGCTGGCTGCGGACTGCTTGCAAGGCTCAGGGAGTTTGCGGCTTGTCGGGCGCGGTGAGGCCGGCCTGAATGCGCTGATAAATCTCTTCGCGATGCACCGCAACGTTCTTCGGGGCGTTGATGCCGATCCGGACCTGTTGGCCGCTAACGCCCAGAATGGTGATCGTGATGTCGTCACCAATGTTTATGCTTTCACCGACTTTGCGGGTGAGTATCAGCATGGTGTTCTCCTTGATTGCTTTATAGGGCACCTGATTCAGACAGTGCAGTTGTCGGTACTGCTTATAGATTAGTGCTAAGTGTCACAATGTGGGTGCCTCTTTCTGACGTGCAGATGCTGCATTAATTCCCAGGGTGCGACTATACAGAGACGCCGGGCAGGATTCTCGTGTTTTGAGCATTGTTTGCGGCGATCTAGATGGGCACGGGTGCTAAAATCCGTGCCTCATGTCTTCCAGGGGAAACGTTGTGCGCAAATTGGCTTGGGTAATTGCGGTATTGGCACTGGCAGGATGCGGGGAAGGGCGTGACGTCGAGGCACCGAAGCCGAAACCCGCCGTGACCTCCGCACCGGCCGCCGCTGCCGCACCGCAGTGGGCCGTCGAGGTTCGCGGGCAGACACCGCAGGCTGTCAGCGACCTGACCGGTTGGCTCATCGAGCACAGCTTCATGTCGACCGTGGTGCGGGAAAACGGCAAGGAACGCGTCCTGGTCGGCCCTTTGAGCTCCGAGGCTGAAGCCAAAGCCAAGCAGGAACAGGTCACGGCCGCGTTGGTCCGGGCGAAGAAACGCAACATCGAGGCGTTGGTGGTGGATTACCCGGTCACTCAATAACCGGACAGAACAAAACCTGTGGGAGCGAGCCTGCTCGCGATAGCGGTGTATCAGTCGACAAACTGTTGTCTGTTACTCCGCTATCGCGAGCAAGCTCGCTCCCACAGTGGGTTTGTGGTGTTTACAAAGGGGAGGTCAACCGCAGGCCTTCATGTCCACCGGCCCCACGAAATCGTTCCCACGTCCCATGACGCACGCCACGCTCTGGTTGCGCTGGCGTTCCCAGCTTTCGACCGGGTAGGTCTTGTCCCAGGCTTCATACAGGCGCCGGTCCTGTTTCGACAGGCGCAGGCCATATTGCTTGCTCATGTAGAAATAGGTCCGGGCGATCATCCCTCGGATGGAAGGGCGGGGCATGACCTTCTTGGCCTTGAAGTCCACTTGGGTCAGGCATGAGCCGTATTGGCCCTTTTGCTCCGGCAGCCAGCCGAAACTGAAATTGCTGCGGTCGCCATTCACTTCCCCGATGCTCGGCACCAGGTTGTGCAGGTCGGCCTCGGCCCGTTGATAGACCGGATCATAGCGGGTGCAGTTCTTGCGACCGCCTGCTTGCCAGCATTGACGCTGATGGCCGATCTGCCACGCCGGAACGATATGCTCCCACTCGATACGAGCGGCACGGCTGGCATTCTTGCGCGGTACATAACCGCAGGCGGCCAGGTTCACGCGGTTGCCGGTGTATTTGCAGCCACAATAGAACTCCGTGGATTGCGGGGCATAGAGTTTCCAGGCGATTTTCTTGGCTTCGTTGAAGGTGCGTGGGGCACCGGCCTGTGCGGTCGTGGCGATAAACACAAGCAGTAAAGCTAAACAGCGAACACTCATCACGCTCAATCTTCCTTCGGCACAACCCAGAAAACCTGCACGCCACCGTCGTCGCGATAGGCGAGGGTCACGTTGTCGTTCTCGTCGATTTCTTCCAGGAGGCGCTCCCACTCATCCACAGGCTCGTCGGGAAGGCGGAAGAGCAGTGCGGCCTTGGCTTTTTGCGCGGTGGGGGCGTTGATGATTTTCGAGACCCGAAGGCCGAGTCGCGTATAGGAATCTAAGGGGGTGGTTGCAGCGGAGGGAGTGGCCACAGGATTATCCTTATTAAGCTGTACGGGCATACAGTATTTAACCGTAGGCATTTACGCAACTACTTAAAATTCAAGAAGATCGTCTGACAGCACTTTTTTCGTTTTGGTGTAGGAGAAAGGATTTTTTTCTCGGCTTGCATAAACAGGTGTCACCCGTTCAGGGTGGCGAAGCTATCGATTGATCTCAGCGGGCGCTAAAGAAAATGTTTCGGCGGGCGATGTCCTTCGTAGGAATCCCCCTTCATGGAGTTTTGATATGGCCTTTTTCATCGGCTTTCCCAATGCGGCAGCCGTGACCATCGGCGGCAAATCCGCAGCCACCCTGACGGCGCTGAGCGAGGCAGAAGCCCAGGCCGCCGATGAGGCCTTGGGTACGACGCGAGCCTCGGGCAAGGTCCGCACGGGCATGGGGGCCAGCGCCGAAGCAACCGACCAGGCGCAGGAGGGTGGTAGCACCGAGAGCATTGCCGTCCAGGTGCTGCTCAAGCGGATGCAAGAGCTGCAGCAACAGCTTCGTGAGCAGCAACAGCAACTGGCCGTCGCCCAGGCGCGCAACTATCCGACGCCGGAAGGTAAGACCTCGGCGGTCATGGCGATCCAGGGGCAAATCGCCGATACCAGTGGCGCGTTGCTGGAAGTCACCGGCCATTTGGTCACGGAACTGGCCAAGGGCGCCGGTTCGGGTACGGTGGTCAACACGACGGCCTGAGTCTCTGCGTTGAGCGGCGACGTTGCCGATGAAACCGCAACGTTGACAAATCCCCGAAGCCTTACCATAGTTCACTTCACGCAAACGTTTGCGCGGCGTTCCGTGCACTGATTTGCTCACAATAATCATAAGATCGGAGTGAACCCATGAAGTTGCCATTCGCTGGACGCCTTCTCGCTGTTGCCATGCTCGCGGCCGCCTCCGCTGCGCTGCCTCTCTCCTCGGCATTCGCCCAGACCGCAGAAAAACCCAAGGTCGCCCTGGTCATGAAATCCCTGGCCAACGAATTCTTCCTGACCATGGAAGACGGCGCCAAGGCTTATCAGAAGGAACACTCCGCCGATTTCGACCTGATCTCCAACGGGATCAAGGATGAAACCGACACCGCCAACCAGATCCGTATCGTCGAGCAGATGATCGTGTCCAAGGTCGATGCCCTGATCATCGCGCCCGCGGATTCCAAGGCGATGGTGCCGGTGATCAAGAAAGCCGTGGATGCCGGCATCACGGTCATCAACATCGATAACCAGCTCGATCCGGCCGTGGTCAAGAGCAAGAACATCACCGTGCCGTTTGTAGGCCCTGACAACCGCAAGGGCGCGCGTCTGGTGGGCGAATACCTGGCCAAGCAACTCAAGGCCGGTGACGAAGTCGGCATCATCGAA
The DNA here is from genome assembly GCF_051131985.1 of Pseudomonas sp. Z3-6. Classification (NCBI taxonomy): domain Bacteria; kingdom Pseudomonadati; phylum Pseudomonadota; class Gammaproteobacteria; order Pseudomonadales; family Pseudomonadaceae; genus Pseudomonas; species Pseudomonas sp. Z3-6. Next base: position 4,507,760 of record NZ_CP071644.1, on the reverse strand, counting down.
GGCGTCTCCACCACCACCAACGCCCAGGCCCGCACCGCGGGCTTCAAGGATGCGATGGAAGCGGCGCAGGTCAAGGTCGTGTCCCTGCAATCCGGCGATTGGGAAATCAACAAGGGCAACCAGGTGGCCGCGTCGATGCTCAGCGAATACCCGAACATCAAGGCACTGCTGGCCGGTAACGACAGCATGGCGGTCGGTGCCGTATCGGCCGTGCGCGCGGCGGGCAAGGCCGGCAAGGTGCAGGTGGTCGGCTACGACAACATCAACGCCATCAAGCCGATGCTCAAGGACGGACGTGTCCTGGCGACTGCCGACCAGTTCGCCGCCAAGCAGGCGGTGTTCGGCATCGAAACAGCGCTGAAGATGCTCAAGGGCGAAAAAGTCGACAGCGGCACCAACGGCGTTATCGAAACTCCGGTCGAGCTGGTGACCAAGCCGTAATCCTGGCGACACAACGGTGCTCGCCCATCCGGGCGAGCGCATTGGAGAGTTTGTTATGTCCGTTCGCGACCCGAACGCTGTCCTGTGCGTCAGCGGTATCGGTAAGACTTATGCCCAGCCGGTACTGACCGATATCACTTTGACGTTGATGCGCGGTGAAGTGCTGGCGCTGACCGGTGAGAATGGCGCCGGCAAAAGCACCTTGTCCAAGATCATCGGTGGGCTGGTGACGCCGACGACCGGGCAGATGCAATTTCAAGGGCAGGATTATCGCCCTGGCAGCCGGACCCAGGCTGAAGAGCTGGGCGTGCGCATGGTGATGCAGGAACTCAACCTGCTGCCGACCCTGTCCGTGGCTGAAAACCTGTTTCTCGACAACCTGCCCAGCCACGGTGGCTGGATCAGCCGCAAGCAGTTACGCAAGGCGGCGATCGAGGCCATGGCCCAGGTGGGCCTCGATGCCATCGATCCCGACACGCTGGTCGGCGAGCTGGGGATCGGTCACCAGCAGATGGTCGAGATCGCCCGCAACCTGATCGGCGATTGCCATGTGCTGATTCTCGATGAGCCGACCGCCATGCTCACGGCGCGCGAAGTCGAGATGCTTTTTGAGCAGATCACTCGCTTGCAGGCGCGCGGCGTGTCGATCATCTACATTTCCCATCGCCTCGAAGAACTGGCGCGAGTCGCCCAGCGCATTGCCGTGCTGCGCGATGGCAACCTGGTCTGTGTCGAGCCGATGGCCAACTACGACAGCGAGCAACTGGTGACCCTGATGGTCGGTCGGGAGCTGGGCGAGCATATCGACCTTGGTCCGCGCCAGATCGGCGCACCGGCGTTGACGGTTAAAGGCTTGACCCGTTCCGACAAGGTCCGTGACGTGTCCTTCGAAGTGCGCAGTGGCGAGATCTTTGGCATCTCCGGCCTGATCGGGGCCGGGCGCACCGAGTTGTTGCGGCTGATCTTCGGTGCCGACCCGGCCGACAGTGGCACGGTGGCGCTGGGTTCGCCGGCCCAGGTCGTGAGCATTCGCTCGCCGGCCGATGCGGTGGCCCATGGCATTGCGTTGATCACCGAAGACCGCAAGGGCGAAGGCCTGCTGCTGACCCAATCCATCGCAGCCAACATTGCCCTGGGCAACATGCCGGAGATTTCCAGCGCCGGCCTGGTCAATGGCGATGCCGAATTGGCCTTGGCCCAGCGGCAGGTCGATGCCATGCGCATCCGCAGTTCCAGCCCAACCCAATTGGTGTCCGAATTGTCGGGCGGCAACCAGCAGAAAGTCGTGATCGGTCGTTGGCTCGAACGCGACTGTGCGGTCATGCTGTTCGACGAGCCGACCCGTGGCATCGACGTCGGCGCCAAATTCGACATTTATGCACTGCTCGGCGAGCTGACTCGCCAGGGCAAGGCGCTGGTCGTGGTGTCCAGTGACCTGCGGGAATTGATGTTGATCTGTGACCGGATCGGCGTGCTGTCCGCCGGACGCTTGATCGACACCTTCGAGCGCGACAGCTGGACCCAGGATGACTTGCTTGCCGCCGCATTCGCCGGCTACCAGAAACGTGATGCGTTGCTCAACGAAGCAGCGCCTAGGGATTTTTCATGAAAACCGCATCTGCCGTCGGCAAATCGAGTGGCAACTTCTATGGCCTCGGGACTTACCTGGGCCTGGCTGGCGCGCTGCTGGCCATGGTCGCGCTGTTCTCGGTCCTGAGCAGCCATTTCCTGTCCTATGACACGTTCAGCACCTTGGCCAACCAGATTCCCGACCTCATGGTACTGGCGGTCGGCATGACCTTCATCCTGATCATCGGCGGCATCGACCTGTCGGTGGGCTCGGTGCTCGCACTGGCAGCCTCGACGGTCAGCGTGGCCGTGCTCGGCTGGGGCTGGAGCGTCTGGCCATCGGCCTTGCTCGGCATGGCCGTGGCGGCGCTGGCGGGCACGGTCACCGGTTCGATCACCGTGGCATGGCGGATTCCATCGTTCATCGTCTCCCTCGGCGTGCTGGAAATGGCCCGGGGCCTGGCGTACCAGATGACCGGTTCCCGGACCGCCTACATCGGCGACTCGTTCGCCTGGCTGTCCAATCCCATCGCCTTTGGCATCTCGCCTTCGTTCATCATCGCCTTGCTGGTGATCTTCATTGCCCAAGCGGTGCTGACCCGCACGGTGTTCGGTCGCTACCTGATCGGCATCGGCACCAATGAAGAAGCCGTGCGCCTGGCCGGCATCAATCCAAAGCCTTACAAGATCCTGGTGTTCAGCGTGATGGGTCTGCTGGCCGGTGTGGCGGCGCTGTTCCAGATTTCTCGCCTGGAGGCCGCGGATCCGAACGCCGGTTCGGGGCTCGAGCTGCAAGTGATCGCTGCAGTCGTCATTGGTGGCACCAGCCTGATGGGTGGGCGCGGCTCGGTCATCAGCACCTTCTTTGGCGTGCTGATCATCTCCGTGCTCGCGGCGGGCCTGGCGCAGATTGGCGCCACCGAGCCGACCAAGCGCATCATTACCGGCGCGGTGATCGTGGTGGCGGTCGTGCTCGATACCTACCGCAGCCAGCGCGCCAGTCGGCGGGCTTGAACCATGGCGACGATCAAGGATGTAGCGGCGCTCGCGGGTATTTCCTACACCACCGTGTCCCACGTGGTGAACAAGACGCGACCGGTCAGCGAGGAAGTGCGGCTCAAGGTCGAGGCGGCCATCGAGCGCCTGGACTACGTGCCCAGCGCCGTGGCCCGGTCGCTCAAGGCCAAGACCACGGCGACCATCGGCCTGCTGGTGCCCAACAGCCTCAACCCTTACTTTGCCGAACTGGCCCGGGGCATCGAGGATTACTGTGAGCGCAACGGCTATTGCGTGATCCTCTGCAACTCCGACGACAACCCGGACAAGCAACGCAGCTACCTGCGGGTATTGCTGGAAAAACGTATCGATGGGCTGATCTTCGCGTCCACCGGCGGTGATGTCGGCCTGGCCGAGGGGCTGGCCAACGTGCGCACGCCCATGGTGATCGTCGACCGCGGGCTCGAGGGTGTCGATGCGGACCTGGTGCGCATCGATCATGAATACGGCGCCTACCTGGCGACCCGGCATCTGTTGGAACTGGGGCACCGCGATATTGCCTTCATTGGCGGCCCGGCCAATACCAGCGTGGCGCAAATGCGCTTGGCCGGTTACTGCCGAGCGCTGAAAGAGGCGGGGATCGAGTTGCCCGTCGAGCGCATGCTCGAAAGCGACTTCACCAGTACCGGCGGCTACCGCGCCGCTGCGCAACTGCTTGAGCGGCAGCCGCCCAGCGCGATCTTTGCGGCCAACGACATGATCGGCATCGGTGTGCTGCGTGCCGCCGCCGAACGCAACGTGCGCGTGCCCAGCGAACTGTCGGTCATCGGTTTCGACGACATCCAGATGAGCCGTTATGTTTACCCGGCGTTGACCACGGTGGGGCAGTCGATCCTGCAGCTTGGCGAGATGGCGGCCGAAGTGCTGCTGCTGCGTATCGCGACGCCGAGCCTTGCCACCGATCAGCGGATCGTGACGCCGAGTATTGTCCTGCGAGAGTCGACTGCACCGCTGTCCGGTACATTCGCCCAATACCGCTGAACCGAATTGATGAGTAGTGATGTATGCCAGCAAAAGTAGTGGTAATAGGCAGCCTGAACATGGACCTGGTGACCCGGGCGCCGCGTCTGCCCCGTGGTGGTGAAACGCTGATTGGTCAATCGTTCGCCACCATCCCGGGCGGCAAGGGCGCCAACCAGGCGGTCGCTGCCGCGCGCCTGGGGGCGCAGGTATCGATGGTGGGTTGCGTGGGCAGCGATGCCTACGGCGAGCAATTGCGCGGCGCGCTGCTGGTCGAGGGCATCGACTGCCAGGCGGTGCGCGTGGTGGAGGATTCAAGTGGCGTGGCGCTGATTGTCGTCGATGACAACAGCCAGAATGCGATCGTCATCGTCGCCGGCGCCAACGGAGCACTTACCGCCGAGGTCCTGGACAGTGTCGATGCAGTGCTGCAAAGCGCCGATGTCATCGTCTGCCAGCTCGAAGTGCCGGACGCCACCGTCGGCCATGCCCTCAAGCGCGGCCGTGAGTTGGGCAAAATCGTCATTCTCAACCCCGCACCGGCTTCCCATGCGTTGCCGGCCGACTGGTATGCCTGTGTCGATTATCTGATTCCCAATGAAAGCGAAGCCGCGGTGCTGAGCGGGCTGGCGGTGGAATCGTTGGAAACCGCCGAAGCCGCCGCAGCGCATCTGATCGCCGCCGGTGCCGGCAAGGTGATCGTGACCCTGGGGGCCCAGGGCTTGATGTTCGCCAACGGTGCCAGCTTCGAACATTTCCCGGCCCCGCGGGTCAAGGCAGTGGACACCACGGCGGCCGGAGACACCTTTGTCGGCGGCTTCGCGGCAGCCCTGGCCGGCGGCAAGAACGAAGTCGAAGCGATTCGTTTCGGTCAGGCCGCCGCCGCGCTGTCGGTCACCCGATCCGGCGCGCAACCTTCAATTCCCACATTGCTGGACGTACAGGCTTTCAAATCATGAAAAAGACGCCGTTGTTGAATGTGGCACTGTCTCGACTGATCGCCTCCCTCGGCCACGGAGACAAGGTGGTCATCGGCGATGCCGGTCTGCCTGTGCCGCCCCAGGTCGAATTGATAGACCTGGCCCTGACCCATGGCATTCCTGACTTTGTCAGCACCTTGAAGGTGGTGCTCAGCGAAATGCAGGTGGAAAGCCATGTGTTGGCCGAGGAAATCCTCGACAAGCAACCGTCGGCCCTGACGACCCTGCAAGCGCTGAATGCAGAGGGTGCGCTGGGTGAGCGGACGCTGGTCAGTCATGAGCAATTCAAGGTCATCAGCCGACAGGCGCGGGCGATCATTCGCACCGGCGAGTGCTCTCCGTACTGCAATATCGTGCTGGTCGCTGGAGTGACGTTCTAATCCTGTTCAACCCTGCACAAGGAGTGCGCCATGCACCGCTATGCTCAGAAAATGCATCAACTGATCCGGAGTCTGCTGCTTTTGTCACTGATCACCGCAACGAGCGCCCAGGCGGCGGAAAAAATTGACTTGATCATCGACACCGATCCAGGCGCTGACGACGTGGTGGCGTTGCTGTTCGCCCTGGCATCGCCCGAGGAACTGCATATCCGTGCGCTGACCACCGTCGCCGGCAATGTGCGCCTGGACAAGACCTCGCGCAACGCTCGCCTGGCCCGTGAATGGGCGGGGCGCGAAGACGTGCCGGTCTATGCCGGTGCGCCGAAACCGTTGATGCGCACGCCCATCTACGCGGAAAACATCCATGGCAAGGAAGGCCTGTCGGGTGTCACGGTACATGAGCCGAAGAAGGGGTTGGCCGAGGGCAATGCCGTCAACTACCTGATCGACACGCTAAAGGCTGCCAAGCCCCACAGCATCACCATTGCGATGCTGGGTCCGCAGACCAACCTGGCGCTGGCCTTGGTCCAGGAGCCCGATATCGTCCAGGGCATCAAGGAAGTGGTGATCATGGGCGGCGCGCACTTCAACGGCGGCAATATCACGCCGGTGGCCGAATTCAATCTGTTCGCCGACCCGCAGGCGGCCGAGGTGGTGGCCAAGAGCGGCGTGAAGCTGACCTACCTGCCGTTGGACGTGACCCACAAGATCCTCACCAGCGAAGCGCGCCTGAAGCAGATCGCGGCGTTGAACAATAACGCCAGCAAGCTGGTGGGCGATATTCTCAACGAATACGTCAAGGGCGACATGGAGCACTACGGCATGACGGGCGGGCCGGTGCATGACGCGACGGTGATTGCCTACCTGCTCAAGCCGCAATTGTTCACCGGCCGTTCGGTCAATGTCGTCGTGGACAGCCGCGAGGGGCCAACGTTCGGGCAGACCATCGTTGACTGGTACGACGGCTTGAAGGCACCGAAGAACGCGTTCTGGGTGGAAAACGGTGATGCCCAGGGCTTCTTCGATCTGCTGACCGAGCGCCTGGCGCGCCTGAAGTAACTTGCCTGACATGTGCCCGCAGGCCGGAGCTGCGGGTGCATGAGCCTCAATCCACGGCGTCGACGATGCTCGGGTAGCGTTCGAAGGCTTGCTGGATGAAATCGCGTGCGACCTCCGTTCCCAGCTCCTTCACCAACAATTCTATACCGATGAGCGCCAGTTCCTCCGGGCTGCCCGGGCTATAGGAGCTGTGGCCCTGCGACCATTTGGCATTGATGGTGGCTTCGATGCTGACGGTGCTCATGGTCGGGCTCGCTAGTTGGAGGTCTGTAGGCTGAGTTAACCATTTTTGTCGAGGATTTGGCACTGCGACTTAGGCATTGGGGGAGGGCTGTGCGACACTTGGTCTTTTATTTTTAAGGAGCCCCACCGTGCAGATCGATTTGAACGCTCCTGATGGCCTGACCGTCGAGGCGGTTCGTCAGTTGCTGGCCTCGGCCAGTGATGACGAGCATACCCAGCTGCGCGTGACCAAAGGCGGCATCGCCTATTTGTCCTCGGGTGTGGTCGGCGGCACCGACATAGACGGTTTACGGTTTCGCCTCGAGACCTGGGCGAAGGGTTCGGGCTACGTCGGACGTGTCGCTGCCAGTGACGAGGTTTGGGTCATGCAGATCTACAACGCGCTGAAGGACAACTGGCCCAATCCGCCCTTCGATTACATCGACGTTTATTGAGTCGCGTTCATATCCAGTCACGATTCAAGCCTGAACAGCGGGAACGGGCTCAGGCAAACTGCCAGCTTTCCCAGTCTGATGGCTGCGGTGTTGCAACCAAGCGCCGTTTAGGTTGTCGCACGCTCACTGTTTATTCATCGAAAAAAGGAGGCTTCATGCCTTGGAAGCTCGCGTCATTGAGTACTTTGCTGGCCGCCATGATCTTGAGCGGTTGCAGCAACACCTCTGAATCGACCCCTGAACCTGTGGCGGCCGAGACCGGTAACACCCGCTGCGAAGCAAAGGCCGCCGAGTTCGCCATAGGAAAAAAGGCTTCGCCAGAGCTGCTGGAGCAGGCCCGTACCCGTGCCGGCGCGCAGAATGCGCGGATCCTCAAGCCCAACGACATGGTGACGCTTGAATATCGCTCCGATCGCCTGAACCTCAATACCGATGCCAGCCTGGTGATCAATCGAGTGAACTGCGGCTGATCGACGCTTTTCAATCGCCCATAAAAAACCCCGTCACATGGACGGGGTTTTTTTAGTGCGCCGAGAAATTACTCTGGGCGAACCTGTGCAGCTTGCATACCCTTTTGGCCTTTCTCAGCCACGAAGGAAACGGTCTGGCCTTCTTTCAGGCTTTTGAAACCGTCGCTTTCGATAGCTTTGAAGTGTACGAACAGGTCGTCACCGCCACCTTGAGGAGTGATGAAGCCGAAGCCTTTTTCATCGTTGAACCATTTAACGGTGCCGGTTTGGCGATTAGACATGGTGTATCTCCAAGAAACATATATTTTCAGTGTACTGTGCTGCTCAGGCCAACTGGGCACACCCGGGTATCATAGTCGAAATGTTCGATTTGGGAGCCCCCCGCAGGCGTTGTTTGCCAATCAGTCGTGTTTACTTTATCGCCTTTACCCGCTGAAAGGCCCGGTTTTAAAGGCTTTCAGCCGAAAGTAAAGACGATAAAAAAAGCTGAAAAACCTGCATAAATCAAAGAAAAAAGCCTTTATTCGAGCCTTTTTATCCCTGTCGGGCGCCTCGTAAGGCCCCGATTATTCATTTTTTCGCGGGCGGGTTGGCCTTGCATTTGGCGATCTGCCCCAATGCCTTTTGCTGCAGCTCCGGGGTGGCCTTGTTGTCCATCAAGGCCTGGATGTCCGAGGCAGGGTAGGACTTGATCGCATCGGCGCCACAGGCACAATGGGACTTGGCCGCGGCCGCGCCGATCTGGGGTGTTGCCGCCTCCGTGCATTGGGCCATGTATTTTTCGCGCTCGCCCTTTGGCCAGTCGGCATGGGCGGTCAGTGGAAGCAGCAGGGCGAGGGGGGCGACTACTGCGAACAATGTATTCAGACGCATGCGAAGATGCTCCTTTCGGGTCGATGTCTTGTTATCTGAGGCGTTGCGCTCGCTTCAGTTCAGCACTCTGGCATAAAAACCCTGGATTTACGTCTGCTTCAATTCCCACGCGGCGATGACCGTTCATCTGTGCTAGCATGCCGGGCTCGGCTATTTCCAGGCTGCGGATGATCGTTCGTCCCGGTGGCAAAGAACCCGAATAACCCCTGATTTGAATCCCAGTCACTCTGGTTCGGTTTCCCGGTTGGCCGCAAGGCTCCTGCCGCTGTAAGGCAGGCGTTCGTCATTGAATGGCCTGGACTGGATCTTGTACTGGCTCATCCCAACCCACGTGACCTTTGGTAGGGGTCACCACTAGGAGAGGAGGCGCCATGCCAACTATTACTCTTCCCGACGGCAGTCAACGTTCGTTCGATCACCCGGTTTCCGTAGCCGAGGTCGCCGCATCCATCGGTGCTGGCCTGGCCAAGGCCACCCTGGCCGGCAAGGTCAACGGCAAGCTGGTCGACGCCAGTGACGTCATCGACAGCGACGCCACGCTGCAAATCATCACGCCCAAGGATGAAGAGGGGCTGGAGATCATTCGCCACTCTTGCGCACACCTGGTCGGCCATGCGGTCAAGCAGCTGTACCCGAGCGCGAAGATGGTCATCGGGCCGGTCATCGATGAAGGCTTCTATTACGACATCGCCTTCGAACGTCCTTTCACCCCGGACGACATGGCCGCCATCGAACAGCGCATGCAACAGCTGATCGAGAAAGACTACGACGTCATCAAGAAAGTCACCCCGCGCGCCGAAGTCATCGAAGTCTTCAAGGCCCGTGGCGAGGACTACAAGCTGCGTCTGGTGGAAGACATGCCGGACGAGCAGGCCATGGGCCTGTATTACCACGAAGAATATGTCGACATGTGCCGTGGCCCGCACGTGCCGAACACGCGCTTCCTGAAATCCTTCAAGCTGACCAAGCTGTCCGGCGCCTACTGGCGTGGCGACGCGAAGAACGAGCAGTTGCAGCGCGTCTACGGCACCGCCTGGGCGGACAAGAAGCAGCTGGCGGCCTACATCCAGCGCATCGAAGAAGCCGAGAAGCGCGATCACCGCAAGATCGGCAAGCGCCTGGGCCTGTTCCATACCCAGGAAGAATCCCCGGGCATGGTGTTCTGGCACCCGAACGGCTGGACCCTGTACCAGGTGCTTGAGCAGTACATGCGCCAGGTCCAGCGTGAGAACGGCTACCTGGAGATCAAGACGCCGCAAGTGGTCGACCGCAGCCTGTGGGAGAAATCCGGGCACTGGGCCAACTACGCCGACAACATGTTCACCACCCAGTCGGAAAATCGCGACTACGCCATCAAGCCGATGAACTGCCCGTGCCACGTGCAGGTGTTCAACCAGGGCTTGAAGAGCTACCGCGAACTGCCAATGCGCCTGGCCGAGTTCGGTGCCTGCCACCGCAACGAGCCGTCGGGTGCGCTGCACGGCATCATGCGCGTGCGTGCGTTCACCCAGGACGATGCGCACATCTTCTGCACCGAAGAGCAGATGCAGGCTGAATCCGCCGCGTTCATCAAGCTGACCATGGACGTCTATCGCGACTTTGGGTTCACCGAGGTCGAGATGAAGCTGTCCACTCGTCCGGAAAAACGCGTCGGCTCCGACGAGCTGTGGGATCGCGCCGAAGCGGCCCTGGCCGCCGCCCTTGATAGCGCGGGGCTTGCGTACGACCTGCAGCCGGGTGAGGGCGCCTTCTACGGTCCGAAGATCGAATTTTCGCTGAAAGATTGCCTCGGTCGCGTGTGGCAGTGTGGTACCTTGCAGCTCGATTTCAACCTGCCGATCCGTCTGGGCGCTGAATATGTGTCCGAAGACAACAGCCGCAAGCACCCGGTCATGCTTCACCGCGCGATCCTCGGTTCGTTCGAGCGTTTCGTCGGGATTCTGATCGAACACTACGAGGGCGCGTTCCCTGCGTGGCTGGCGCCGACCCAGGCAGTGATCATGAATATCACTGATAAACAGGCAGATTTTGCCGCTGAAGTCGAAAAAACTCTCAATCAAAGCGGATTTCGTGCCAAGTCCGACTTGAGAAATGAAAAGATCGGCTTTAAAATCCGCGAGCATACTTTGCTCAAGGTTCCCTTTCTCTTGGTTATTGGAGATCGGGAGGTCGAGATGCAGACTGTCGCTGTGCGTACTCGTGAAGGTGCTGACCTGGGCTCGATGCCCGTCGCCGAATTCGCTGAGTTCCTCGCGCAAGCGGTTTCCCGGCGTGGTCGCCCAGATTTGGAGTAATTATTATTAAGCGTGAAATGAGACAAGATAAACGAGCTGCACCGAAAGCCCCGATCAACGAGAATATCTCGGCACGCGAGGTTCGGTTAATTGGCGCTGACGGCGAGCAGATTGGCATCGTCTCGATTGATGAAGCGCTTCGTATTGCTGAAGAAGCCAAGCTTGATCTGGTAGAAATCTCCGCGGACGCAGTCCCACCGGTTTGCCGGGTGATGGACTACGGCAAGTCGATCTTCGAAAAGAAGAAGCAGATTGCCGCGGCGAAGAAAAACCAGAAGCAGATTCAGGTAAAAGAAATCAAGTTTCGTCCAGGGACGGAGGAAGGGGATTACCAGGTAAAACTGCGCAACCTGGTACGTTTCCTGAGTGATGGGGACAGGGCCAAGGTATCCTTGCGATTCCGCGGCCGTGAGATGGCCCACCAGGAGCTGGGGATGGAACTCCTCAAGCGGGTTGAACAAGACCTGCTCGAGTACGGTTCGGTCGAACAGCATCCTAAGATGGAAGGACGCCAGCTGATCATGGTCATCGCCCCGAAAAAGAAGAAGTAATCACCAGGGCACGGCAGGCCTTGCGATTATGTTTATCAACTGAATGCGGAGTATCCGAACATGCCAAAGATGAAGACCAAAAGTGGTGCTGCTAAGCGGTTTCTGAAAACTGCTAACGGTATCAAGCACAAGCACGCTTTCAAGAGCCACATCCTGACCAAAATGTCGACCAAGCGTAAGCGTCAACTGCGCGGTAGCAGCTTGCTGCATCCGTCTGACGTGGCAAAAGTCGAGCGCATGCTGCGCCTTCGTTAATTTTTGGATCAAGAATAGAGGAAGTAACTCATGGCTCGTGTAAAGCGTGGCGTCATTGCCCGTAAACGTCACAAAAAAATTCTGAAACTTGCTAAAGGCTACTACGGCGCGCGTTCCCGCGTATTCCGTGTTGCCAAGCAAGCGGTAATCAAGGCAGGCCAATACGCCTACCGTGACCGTCGTCAGAAAAAACGTCAGTTCCGCGCTCTGTGGATCGCTCGTATCAACGCTGGTGCTCGTGTTAACGGTCTGTCCTACAGCCGTTTCATCGCTGGCCTGAAAAAAGCGTCCATCGAGATCGACCGTAAGGTTCTGGCTGATCTGGCAGTGAACGAAAAAGCGGCGTTTGCTGCGATTGTCGAGAAAGCTAAAGCCACCTTGGCTTAAGTACCCCCGGCAGTCACCGGGGTCCACCTCTGTGGGCCCGGGTGTCAAACGTCATAAATAGGGGAAGAGCCTTAAAGCTCTTCCCCTATTTTGTATCTGGAGTCTGTACATGGAAAACCTGGACGCGCTGGTCGCTCAAGCACTAGAGGCTGTGCAAAGCGCTGAAGATATCAATGCCCTGGAGCAAATCCGGGTTCACTACCTTGGCAAGAAGGGCGAGTTGACTCAGGTGATGAAGACCCTGGGGAACCTGCCAGCCGAAGAGCGTCCGCAGGTCGGTGCGCTGATCAACGTTGCCAAGGAGCGTGTCACAGAGGTCCTCAATGCGCGCAAGGCGTTGTTCGAGGAGGCGGACCTGGCTGCCAAGCTCGCCGCCGAGTCCATCGACGTGACCCTGCCTGGCCGTGGCCAGACTTCTGGTGGCCTGCACCCGGTCACCCGGACCCTGGAACGCATCGAGCAGTTCTTCACCCACATCGGCTACGGCATTGCCGAAGGCCCCGAGGTCGAAGACGACTATCACAACTTCGAGGCGCTCAACATCCCAGGCCATCACCCGGCCCGGTCGATGCACGACACCTTCTATTTCAACGCGAACATGCTGTTGCGCACCCATACCTCGCCGGTACAGGTCCGCACCATGGAATCGCAGCGGCCGCCGATCCGCATCGTCTGCCCAGGCCGTGTGTATCGCAGCGACTCCGATATCACCCACTCGCCGATGTTCCATCAGGTCGAAGGCTTGCTGGTTGATCGCGACATCAATTTCGCCGACCTCAAAGGCACCATCGAAGAATTCCTGCGGGTGTTCTTCGAGAAAGAGCTGGCCGTGCGTTTCCGCCCTTCGTACTTCCCGTTCACCGAGCCCTCGGCGGAAGTCGACATGGAATGCGTGATGTGCAGCGGCAAAGGCTGCCGCGTCTGTAAGCAGACGGGCTGGCTGGAAGTCATGGGCTGCGGCATGGTTCACCCGAACGTGCTGCGCATGTCCGGAATCGATCCGGAAGAATTCTCGGGCTTTGCCTTCGGCATGGGCGTGGAACGCCTGGCCATGCTGCGTTACGGCGTGAACGACTTGCGTCTGTTCTTCGACAACGACTTGCGGTTCCTCGCGCAATTTCGCTAGTCGTAACGAACCTTTAGGAGAGCAGGATGAAATTCAGTGAACAATGGCTGCGCGGCTGGGTAAGCCCGCAGGTAAGCCAGGACGAGCTGGTTGCTCGCCTGTCGATGGCCGGCCTCGAGGTCGATAGCGTGACGCCGGCCGCCGGTGCATTCAGCGGTGTGGTGGTGGGCGAGGTACTGGGCACCGAGCAGCACCCTGACGCTGACAAGCTGCGGGTTTGCCAGGTCAGCAATGGCGCGGAAACCTTCCAGGTCGTCTGCGGCGCGCCCAACGTGCGCCCGGGCCTGAAGATCCCATTCGCCATGATCGGTGCCGAACTGCCGGGCGACTTCAAGATCAAGAAAGCCAAGCTGCGCGGCGTCGAGTCCAACGGTATGTTGTGCTCCCAGGCCGAACTGCAGATTGGCGAAGGCAACGATGGCCTGATGGAGCTTCCGGCGGATGCGCCGGTGGGCCAGGACATTCGTGAATACCTGGGCCTGGACGACGCGAGCATCGAGGTCGACCTGACGCCGAACCGTGGCGACTGCCTGTCCCTGGCGGGTCTGGCCCGTGAAGTCGGCGCGTTGTATGCCGCTCCTGTGACGCGTCCGTCGGTTGCGACCGTGCCGGCCGTGCATGACGAAGTGCGTTCGATTGAAGTCCTGGCGCCGGCGGCATGTCCGCGGTACCTGGGCCGCGTCATCCGTAACGTCGACCTGTCCAAGCCAACGCCGCTGTGGATGGTCGAGCGCCTGCGTCGCGCCGACGTGCGCAGCATCGACGCCGCCGTCGACATCACCAACTATGTCATGCTGGAGCTGGGTCAGCCGCTGCATGCGTTCGATCTCGCCGAAATCAACGGTGGCATCCGCGTACGCATGGCCGAAGAAGGCGAGAAGCTGGTGCTGCTCGACGGCCAGGAAGTGACCCTGCGCAGCGACACCCTGGTGATTGCCGACCACGCCCGCGCCCTGGCGATTGCCGGCGTGATGGGTGGCGAGCACAGTGGCGTATCCGCCACCACCCGCGATGTATTCCTGGAAAGCGCGTTCTTCGACCAGATCGCCGTCGCTGGCAAGGCTCGTTCCTATGGCCTGCACACCGACGCCTCGCACCGCTACGAGCGAGGCGTGGACTGGCAGCTGGCCCGTGAAGCCATGGAGCGCGCCACCGGCCTGCTGCTGGATATCACCGGTGGCGAAGCCGGTCCGGTCATCGAGACTGTCAGCGAACAGCACCTGCCCAAGATTGCACCGATCACCCTGCGTGCCCAGCGCATCACCCAGATGCTGGGCATGGAAATGGATTCGGCCGAAGTCGAACGCCTGCTCAGCGCCCTGGGCCTGAACATCAGCGCCGATGGGGCAGGGCAGTGGCGCGTCGAAGTGCCAAGCCATCGCTTCGATATCAGCCTGGAAGTCGACCTGATCGAAGAATTGGCCCGCCTGTACGGCTACAACCGCCTGCCGGTTCGCTACCCGCAAGCCCGCCTGGCGCCACAAGCCAAGGCTGAAGCCCGCAGCGACCTGCCGGAACTGCGCCGCCTGCTGGTGGCCCGTGGGTATCAGGAAGCGATCACCTACAGCTTCATCGATCCACGCCAGTTCGAGCTGTTCAGCCCGGGCGTCGAGCCGCTGTTGCTGGCCAACCCGATCTCCAACGACATGGCCGCCATGCGTTCGTCCCTGTGGCCGGGCCTGGTCAAGTCGCTCCAGCACAACCTGAACCGCCAGCAGGATCGCGTGCGCCTGTTCGAAAGCGGCCTGCGTTTTGTCGGTCAGTTGGAAGGCTTGAAGCAAGAGCCGATGTTGGCCGGTGTCGTCTGTGGCAGTCGCTTGCCGGAAGGCTGGGCGCAAGGTCGCGATGTTGTCGACTTCTTCGACGTCAAGGCTGACGTGGAAGCGGTGCTGGGCTTCGCCGGCGCGCTCGACGCATTCACTTTCGTACCGGGCAAGCACCCGGCGCTGCATCCGGGGCAGACTGCGCGGATCGAGCGAGACGGGCGTGAAGTCGGCTATGTCGGTGCCATTCACCCGGAACTGTCGAAAACCTTGGGCCTTGATCGTCCTGTCTTCGTTTTCGAGCTGGTCCTGGCCGAAGTGGCACAGGGGAAAATGCCGAAATTCCAGGAGTTATCGCGCTTTCCTGAAGTACGCCGTGACCTTGCGCTGCTGGCCGACCGTAAGGTCGCTTCCAGTGCTGTACTGGAGGTAATTCGTGAAAATGCAGGCGAATGGCTAACGGACCTCAGGCTATTTGACGTGTATCAGGGTAAAGGTATTGATCCGCATAGAAAAAGCCTTGCAGTCGGCTTGACCTGGCAGCATCCATCGCGCACTCTTAATGACGATGAGGTGAATACCGCAACGCAAAATATCCTCACCTCGCTCGAAACCAGGTTGAACGCCACGTTAAGGAAGTGACGTATGGGGGCTCTGACGAAAGCTGAGATGGCGGAACGTCTGTATGAGGAGCTGGGCCTGAATAAACGGGAGGCCAAAGAACTGGTCGAACTGTTTTTCGAAGAAATCAGGCACGCTCTGGAAGACAACGAACAGGTCAAGTTGTCCGGTTTCGGCAATTTCGACCTTCGGGACAAACGCCAGCGGCCTGGCCGCAATCCGAAAACGGGAGAAGAAATCCCGATCACGGCTCGCCGTGTGGTCACCTTTCGTCCAGGGCAGAAGTTGAAGGCCCGAGTTGAGGCTTATGCTGGAACCAAGTCATAACGACGAACTACCCGTCATCCCGGGCAAACGCTACTTCACCATTGGTGAAGTCAGCGAGCTGTGTGCGGTAAAACCACACGTGCTGCGCTATTGGGAGCAGGAGTTTCCTCAACTCAACCCGGTCAAGCGCCGCGGAAACCGCCGGTATTATCAGCGACAAGACGTGCTGATGATCCGGCAGATCCGCGCGCTGCTGTATGACCAGGGGTTCACCATCGGCGGCGCACGCCTGCGCCTCTCCGGTGATGAGGCCAAGGACGATACAACCCAGTACAAACAGATGATCCGCCAGATGATCGCCGAGCTTGAAGATGTGCTGGTGGTGCTCAAGAAATAATTTCTGCTTTTAAATACTTCCAGTTTTCAAAAGCTTGCGTTATATTCCTGAGCGTTCCGCTGAGAAGCGAAACAAGATTCACGCCTAGTCGGGGCGTAGCGCAGTCCGGTAGCGCACTAGCATGGGGTGCTAGGGGTCGAGTGTTCGAATCACTCCGTCCCGACCATATTTACTGAGTAAAATCAGACAGTTAAGCCGATCAGATAGATCGGCTTTTTTGTGCGTGCGCAAAACTTGTGGCCATGTTCCTTCGCATCCGGTGCTGAAGATCCGACTAAGCCTGCCTGCGCAGCCGGGCAAAAGCATAATAAGGACACTACGTGCTACGGAAAGCGGTTCTACTGGTGCTGATCTCCAGCCTAAGCGGCTGCATGGCCACCGCGATGCGGATGGACTACGACAAGCACCGGTGCCCCTACATCGGCCTGCGCTTTGACTGGTGGCTGGTGGGCACGTCCAAAGGAAAGCTGATTCCTTTCCTGCTGATCGACGCACCGTTCTCCTTGGTGGTCGATACCGTATTCTTTCCCTTCGAATATCAGTACAGCTGCAATCTCTAAGCGACAGAGGCTCTTACGTGCAGGAGCGTTTGTGGCTACTGTTGACGTTTGTTTGTGCCCAGGCCAGTCCGCGAGCCAGGGTTCAGGCAAAGCGCTTTTCCAAAGTAGAGGGATCCTGCATGAAAGCCGTCGTTTACGAAGCCTTTTCCCAACCCCCACGTGTGATGACCGTCGAAGATCCAACCCCCGAGCGTCACGGTGTGGTTGTCCAGGTCCTCGGCACGGGCGTATGCCGAAGCGACTGGCATGGCTGGAAAGGTCACGATCCTGATATTCAGCTGCCCCATGTGCCCGGCCACGAATTGGCAGGGATCGTGGCGGAGGTGGGCAAGGACGTCACCCGATGGAAGGTGGGCGATCGCATTACCGTGCCTTTTGTCGGTGGCTGTGGCGCGTGCCCGGAATGCAATAGCGGCAACCAGCAGGTGTGCCACAGTCAGTTTCAGCCGGGGTTCACCCATTGGGGCTCTTTCGCCGAGTATGTTGGGATTCACCAGGCGGATTTGAACCTGGTTGCGCTGCCGGACAACATGGACTTCGCCACGGCGGCGAGCCTGGGTTGTCGGTTCGTCACGTCGTTCCGTGCGGTGGTCGATCAAGGCAAGGTCACGGCGGGCCAGTGGGTGGCGGTTCATGGTTGTGGTGGTGTGGGGCTGTCAGCGGTGATGATCGCCCACGCTGTCGGGGCGAACGTTATCGCGATTGATATCTCCGACGATAAGCTCAAGCTTGCCCAGTCGCTTGGTGCCGTTGCGACGGTCAATGCAAGCCGTGTGGCGGATGTGACCGAGGCGGTGCTTGAGATGACGAAGGGCGGCGCTCATGTTTCGTTGGATGCGCTCGGTCATCCAACGACCTGCTTCAACTCCATCAACAATCTGAGACGGCGTGGCCGGCATGTCCAGGTCGGTTTGATGCTGGCCGATCACAGCACGCCGGCGATCCCGATGAGCAAAGTCATTGCCTATGAGCTGGAGATCTGCGGCAGCCATGGCATGCAGGCACACCGTTACGGCGCAATGATGGACATGATCACCTCCGGCAAGCTGGCACCTGAAAAACTGGTGGGCAAGACCATCAGCCTCGAACAATCCATTGATGCGCTTATGAACATGGACCGGTTCGACACGGCAGGGGTGACGGTGGTGACGCAGTTCTAGACGCTTGCCACCGGCTGGCCGAGGGATTCCTGATACTGTGCTTCGTCGACCTCGGTCAGGGTTGCATAACCGTCGTAGTAGTACATTCGGTTCCTGTCTCGGGCATAGCGCTCACTCAGGAATTCCAGGGTGGCCAGGTCGATACGCTTGGCGCTGACGGGCCGTCGGTGACAGAACAACTTGCGCGTGCCCAGTTGCAGGAAATCAGGATGGGGCACGCGGACTTCATCGGGGTCGAACGGTACATCCAGCGGCTTGCCTTCCGAGAGGATCAGGGTAGGGCTGACGGCATAGGTGCCGAGAATGCGGGTATCCGAGGGATGTAGGCGTTTTTTCGCTTCGCCGTAGTAATACACCGCATTTTGATCCTGGGCCCAGCCATGATCGCAGGACTCGAAGGTAGCCACATGGGCCTTACGAATCGGTTCGGGAGAATGGTAGAAAATCCGGTGGCAGAACACGATTTTTCCGTCGGTCAGGTAGGGCCCACCGAGCGCGCGGAAGTGCTCCGCGGGTTCTTGGGAAAACCGTTCAGGCACTTGCGTTTCGGCGTTATGAAACGGGATCAGATACAAGCCCTGGGCATCGCCGCACAGGTGCGTGTCGAGCAATTTGAAACTCGCTGCGTCCAACCCGCTGATCGCGCGGCCATGGAAATACACCTGGTCGCCTAGTTCGAATCCGAGACCGATGGCCTGTAGCGGCTGCGTTTGCGCGTGTGTTTGCGCGGCCTCGGTTGTTGCCCGCAAACGGTGCCACCAGTAACCCTCCAACTGCGGATGGGCCTCGAAATAAGGTGCCCAGGCCTCTTGCATGGCCGCATCGATGATCCCGTCTGAGCCCAGCGGGCCGTGCTTGTCGCCTGCCAGCACGGGAGAGTAATCCTGGTCATTGCGACAGAGCTGGGTCACGACGAAGCTTTGCGCGTCGACATCGAGGCGTTTCTGGCGCCTGTAGACGTGCAGGTGATCACGGTAATAGTCGAACCCCAAATGGCGAAAGCTTGGGCCATGGGCGTCACGCATGCGGGTCCCGGCGGCATAGACGAAACTGTCGTCCACGGCAAAATAATCATCCTCGTATTCGCTGGCGCTGGCCACGCGCCCGCATTCATCGAACGTCGGCTGCCAGCACTTGAGCAGGTGGAAATCGCCAACGTAGCGGATGCTCTTGCCGGTCAGGTAATAGGCGCGTTGCTTGTCCTTGGCGTAGCGTTCATTCAGCACGGTGAAGGTTGCCAGGTCGGCATTGTCGATGCGGTAGAAGTATTCGTAGGAAATGCTTGAACCTTGCTGCGCTTGCACGATGATCGACTGTCCGTCGGTGCCCCAGCGTTGGGCGAGCATCTGGAAGTCGTCCGGGTTTGCCACCGGCAGCGGCGTGCCGTCCTTTTGGTGCAGGGGCTTGAAGCCCTTGTAGACCTGATCGTCGATCACTCGATAGGACGGGTGATTGCAATACCGCACCCGCGCCGTGGCGCTGGCGAGACGTTGCCCCTGCAAAAAGATATTCATCCCGTCGCTGAACAGGGCGGACGCTGAAGTCACTGAGGCGGGCGACTCTGGCAACAGGGCCAGGCTGTCGGGTCGGGCCTCGGGAATCTGGCTGATCGCGTACTCGCCGAACCAATAGGCGCCGGCTGCGTCACGCCAGTACTGGTGGCCGAGGCTTTCCAGGCCGTTGTCGAACCGAAACGGCAAGACTTGGAGCGCGTGGTAGCCGTGGCGCGCCCGGTAGGCTGGAAGCAGGTAGTAATCGCGCCGGACGTCGCGCAAGACCCAAGGGCTGCGTCGATGCCGCCAAACCGGCTGACCGGCCAGCAAGGGCGAGGGCGGATAGTGCCCGGCGTTGGCAGCTTGTGCCAACTCGCCGGGGCGTGCGCCTTCAGGGCTGAGCATGATGTACACATCAGGCACTTGCCCGTCGCCCAGCAGCACGCCGTCCATGAACGCGAAGCCTTGATGCCATTCAAGGTTAAGCGGCTCCCAGTCAGCAATAGCCGTGTCTATGTCTGTCATGTCGATGCGACCTGAACGTCTGATGGTTGGCCCCCCGCGAGCTCGCCCCTGGCGAGGCAGGCCCAAGGGTGTATACTTTGGCAAATTTTGTCAAAAAACAGGCAAAGTCATGAGTACCATGAACATCTCGCTGCCAGACGCTCTTAAATCTTTTATAGATGATCAGGTTAGTCAGAGAGGCTACAGCACCAGTAGCGAATATGTGCGGGAACTGATTCGCAAGGATCAGGATCGGCAGCACCTTCGTGGCCTGGTACTGGCCGGGGCTGAGTCGGATCCCACTGCTCCTGTGAATGGCGACTACTTCGAATCTCTACGGGCTAAGGTGCGCAAAGGGTGAGGATGAAGGCGAAACCCGTCATTCCGCGAGCTCTTGCCAGCCAGGATGTAGAGGACGCCATCAACTATTACCTAGGTGAGCAGGCCGAGCAGGCGGCACTCAATTTCATCGACGCCCTGGAAAATGCCTATACGCATATCAGCCGCCATCCGGCATCGGGTATGTCCAGGTACGCCCATGAGCTGGATATTTCCGGATTACTCTGCTGGCCGCTGAAGCGTTATCCCTATTTGGTGTTCTACGTAGAGCGCAATGAGCACATTGACGTATGGCGAGTTTTACACGCCATGCGGGATATCCCTGAATGGATGTCGTCATGAAGCAAGCGAAACGTTTGGCCGCAATGACGTAGCCCAATCTGCAAAGATTGGGCTTTTTCACGTCTGAAAAAAATGAACACCAAACCAAAGACCGCCGCCGCCACGCTCAAAAAATGAACTTGAACAGCGCAATCACCACGATCAGGCCAATCAGGAAAATGATGCCTACGGTGCCGCCAAGGAATTTCAACATAAGAACGCTCTCATCGGATGGGCTTAATCGTCTAGACCGCCACCGATCATGCGCGTTTCGTCGAATATTCAGCCGTGATGATCAATGGACCGCAAAAGACCTCGGCACTGGCACATGCTCGAATTTCGAGATGGTCTTGATCCAGTAGCGACGATAGTCCGTCTGGTCCGGTGCCAACGGTGTGTGGCTGGACCACGGATGTTTCTTCTTCAGGCTGGCGCGGTACGCTTCCCATTCTTTCTGTTCGGCCACTTCCCGGGCTTTGCTCCGGTCGTCGAACCAGCCCAGCACGTAAGCTTCGCCCTGATCCGTGCCGTGCGCTATCAGCAAATAAATTTCTGTCATGACTGACCTACCGTTCCGTCCTGCGCCCCAGTGGTGGGGTCTTATCCGGGGTATCGGCCGTTATGGCGCGTGTTTGAGGTTGATAGCAGAAAAACGCTGGGCCCAACGATGGGCGTCACGAAACTGCTGAACAGCCGAACAATCGCTTTGACTGGCGAGCGCTTCGACGACGGTTTTGCGCAAATCGGTGCCTTCCTCCACGATCCAGACGCCCGGCTCCCGGTCGCGCAGGGCCATTTCACCGAAGCGAGTGGCAATGACAGGCAGGCCGAGGGCGCGGTACTCGTAGTATTTGATCGGGTCGACCGAGGCCGTCAGGCGGTTACGCTTGAACGGGATCAGACCCACCGAAAACCTTGCCATGGCCGCGATTGCACTGGCATGGGAGCATTCCGGAAGCAGTTCGATGTTGGCCGGCAATGCGCAAGGCGGGGGGTTGAAGACAGGGCCAATCAGCCGGACGAGATTGCCAGGATTGGCCCGTGCCAGCGCGATGACCAGGTCCCAGTCGAACCAACGACCCAGCGTGCCGACATAACCCAGCACCTGCTGCTTGGCACCCAGGTCCAGGCGCTCGACCGGCATCAGTCCATGCAGGTCACAAGCGTTAAGGGCCAGAGCTACCTGATCGGTCATGCCCAGGAGTTTGTCGCGAAGCGGGTTGGACGACGCCAGTACCGTGCCCACCCGTCGAATGAGCTGCGCCTGGCGACGTTCCATGGACCTGCGTGACAGGCCCCGGTAAAAGGCCGGGAAATCGTCCATGGCATCGTAGACGGCGGGGCATTGCGGGATCAGCGCCAGCAATTGCAAGGCCAGTTCGGAAGGTTTCCCCACGCAGATCATGCAGGGCCCTTGGGCAGCGAATGCCACGGCCTCGTTGAACAGGTTACGCCACAGTCGCTTGAGCAGCATGGCTGAGCCTGGCAGGGGCTCGATGGGTAAGCTACGGGGTTTGCGGACCTGCAACCAGGGTGGAACGCTGGCGCTTTGCTGATCGGCCACGAACGGCTTGCCCCTGAAGTCATTCAGCGTGGGTAAGCGTGTCGGGTACGGATCGATCCAGAGCACCGGCGCCCCGGTTTGGCGGTGATACCAATCGACGAAGTGATGGGGGCGCTGGCTGAAGCTGGCCCATGGCAGCGGCGACAGGTAAATCATGCGCATGGCTGGAAGTACTGCCTTAACACATCGACGATACGTGCTGCGGCCTTGCCGTCGCCATAGGGAGAAACCCCACGTGCCATGACTTGGTAAGCCTCGGGATCATCGAGCAGGCGCTGCGCCTGTTCGACGATGGTGTCCCGGTTGGCGCCCACCAGCTTGACCACGCCGAGGTCGACCGCCTCCGGGCGTTCGGTTTCCTCCCGCAGCACCAGCACGGGTTTGCCCAGGGCCGGGGCTTCTTCCTGCACCCCCCCGGAGTCAGTGATGATCAGGTACGAGCGCTTCATTGCCGCGATAAACGGCGCGTAATCCAGGGGTGCGCAGAGGAGGATGTTCGGGGTCTGGCCGAGCAGTTGGTGCGCGACCTCCTTGACGTTCGGGTTGGGATGGACGGGATAGAGGACCTGGATGCCCGGGTTCCGTTCGGCCAGGTGCTTGAGGGCCTGGCAGATATTCTGGAACGGTTCACCGAAATTCTCCCGCCGATGGGAGGTGACCAGCACCAGGCGCTTGCTCGCGTCCAATGGGACAGCCAAGGCGCAGTCCTGTGCCGCGGTCATCAGCAGGGCATCGATCACGGTATTGCCGGTCAGGGTGATATCGCTGGCGCTGACGCCTTCGCGCAGCAGGTTGTCCACGGCGCCCTGGGTGGGCGCGAAATGCCAGCGAGTGAGCTTGCCGGCGATGACCCGGTTGGCTTCCTCGGGGAACGGATTGCAGAGGTCCCCGGTACGCAGGCCCGCTTCGACATGGCCGAAGGGAATCTGCCGGTAGAAACACGCCAGGGCGGCACTCATGACCGTGGTCGTGTCGCCTTGAGCCAGGACGACATCGGGTTGCTCGGCTTGCAAGACGTTGTCGAGTTCGAGCAGCAGGCGAGAGGTCAGGGCCGCCAATGACTGGTTGGGACGCATGATGTCCAGGTCCAGGTCGGCCGTGATTGCGAAACCGTCCAGGATCTGGTCCAGCAGGCCTCGGTGCTGGGCGGTGGCGAGCACCCGGCAAGCGATATTCCTTTCGGCCTGGAGCGCCTTGATCACGGGCGCCATCTTGATGGCTTCCGGACGCGTACCAACGATGCAAAGTACCTTGTGGGTCATGCCTTTTGATGTCCTATCGTGGTGGCAAGTGAGCGGGCTATCCGGTCCGCATTGGCCATGAGGGTCAGTGTGTGGGACTTTTCGGTGAGCCTGGGCAAGCAGGCACCGTCGACAACATGCACACCGGGCAAGCCGGCGACTTCGCCAAGGCGATCGGTCTGCCCGATCCGGGGCGTCGCGTGCATGGGCAGCGTGCCGGCATAGTGGATATCTGCCCCCGGCCTGCCGACGGTGAAGCTCATGGGCATCAACAGCGCGCCCATTTTCCAATAGATCCGGCGAAGCTTTGTCTCGGCAGTCTTCATGAGTCCGGGGAGTTCGGGATGCACGTGGCCGTTGATGCTCAACGAGCCATCGGGGCGCAAGGCCGCCGTGTTGTGGGACAGGTGCCCGGGCAGGAAGAGGTTCCCGACGACGCAGGCACTGAGCAGGTTTTTCAGCAACTCGATGCTGTAGCGTTTGCTCAGGGGGATCCGGTTGACAAACTCGGTCATGGGCAAGCCTGTGGTGTTGAATGTCGAGCCGAAAGCCGTCGCACCGGCCGTCAGCGCCAGGGTGAAGGATAGCTGGCCCAAGCCAAATGCCGGCGCCCTCGGGGTGCCGAGCATTTTTGGCAGCCACAACAGGAAGGCCGCTGTCGGCGATGACAGCAGCGGTATCGGGGCCGAATGATTCAGGCCCTTGAGGGCGAGTCGGGTCGAGGCCAGGGTGCCCGCCGCCAGCAGCAGGCGTGTACCGCAGAAGCGCCGGGAGGAGCGATGATGGGTGACCGCCCATGAACCGTCCTGTTTCTGCAGATCCTCCACGAGGAAATCCTGGACGTGCTGGAATCCCGGGTACTGCTTGAGTTTTTGCAGCTCTTGCGACGCGCTGTACAAGGCTTGGTTGTGACAGCCCCACAAGCAGTTTCCCGACAGGTCGCAGGCCTTGCGCGCGTCCAGGGGCTGGCTCAAGACGGCGACCCTGGAGCGGCCAAGGCGAAACCCCTGCTCGGGATACGCCGAACGACGCCGGGCGTACTGATCGAGCAGACGTTGGTGCAGGGCATCCAGCGGCAGCGGCGGTTGCGACCACTCATCGAGGCCGAAATAGCTTGAAAGATCATCGTCGATCCGGCCACTGATGCCGATCCGGCGGGCGACGGTTTCGTAGGACGCTTGCATCTCGGCATGATCGATGGGCAGCCCGGCTAAGTCGCTGGCACCCAGCGTTGCCACGCCGCAGCCCCAGGCATTGGACAAGCCGCCGGTGGCCAGGGAGCCGACGCCGATAAAGTTGTCGGTCTCGATGCGATTGCCGGCGCTGAATCCTTCGAAGACATGGGCGTGGGTCGGTGTCTTCAGCTTGGGCGATACCGCATCCAGTTGGTTCAAGGCGTGGAAGTTATCGCCAATCATCCATTTCCACTGATGCGCGTCGTTGGCCCTGGCGCTGAGGAACGGGCGGGTTGGCAGCACCGATGAACCGATGCTGGCCTGGGCATCGACCATGAGGACTTTCAAGCCCGCCTTGACCAACGGATAGGCCGCCGACGTCCCGGCCGGGCCACTGCCGACAATGATCACATCGAATTCAGGCTTCACGGTGGGCTTCACTTTCACGCAGCAGTTGGCGGGCAAAGGGCCGGCCTGACAACGCCGCTAGTTTCCACGTCAACGCTTTGATCGCGGTGAGCCCCAGCGCAACCAGCGTGGCGACAGGGCTGCGCGATTGTTGGACACCGAGAAACACCTGGGCGCCCTGGGGGCTGGCTTCGGCGATAGCGAGTGCAACCTGCAGGCGCCAGGCCAGCGCCTGGCCGTCGGGCTTGCCCAGGACGCCGGGGGTGTCCAGCAGCGTCAGCAGTATCGGCCAGCTCATCAGCAAGCGTGAGCTAATGACGGGGCGGGTTTTCCCCCCACGCTCCAGTGCCCTGACATAGCGACTGACCAGGCTTCTTTGCGGCGGGCGCTTGAGCAGATAGTTCAAGAGAACCGTGGCTTCCTGGAGAAGCCCCCGACGCTGTCCCCGGCCGGAGCGATGCATGCCGTGGGCGAGCGGGCGCAGTTGAACGCCGAGTTTTTGCAGGGAACGCTCACTGTCCATGGGCGGCAGGTGGATGAGGGAAAAAATCCGCTCCAGGCCCAGCTTCGCGCCCAAGGAGTGCCCCAGTAACCGACGCGACAGCCTGAGCAATGCCACCGGCAAGGGAATTGGCAGGCGAACGGCACGGACCCGGTGCGCTGCAATCGCCCCCAGGAAGCGGTCGAAGGCAATCGGCTGCATGGCGCCCAGGTTGAGGATTTCGGCACAAATGTCGTCCCGCTCGACGACGGCCAATATCGAGGCCGCGAGGTCATCGACATGGATGGGTTGTACGCATGGCGCTGGCCAGAGAATCGGAATGAACGGACTTCGGCGAACCAGTCCCGACAACAGGCCAAAGAGGCCGCGTTCGGGACCACCGTAGACTTGCCCGGGGCGGATCACGGTGCCCCCGGCGGCCAGCACATGCTGTTCGATGCGCCACTTGGTCCGGCCATAAACGCTCGGGGCCGTGGGCTCGGCGGTTTGGCTGGAGATGAAGATGAACCTGGCCGAGCCTTGTTGGGCGCATCGGATCAGCGCCTGGGCCGCGTTGACTTCATCGTCCGCGTCGTTGTCGGCACCGGTCGAGGTGTCGGCCGCCAAATGGATCAGCGCCTGAGTGCCGGCCGGGCATTCGGGCGCCGGGCCCCGCAGGTCATAAGGAAGCCAGGCATAGGGGGCAGGGCCCGGCTGGCGGGTGGCGCAAATGACCTCGTATCCCCTTGCCGTCGCGAGGGCGGACAAACGTTGCCCGATGTAGCCTGTCGCGCCGGTTATCAATAGCTTCATGGTCATGCGCCTTCGGCTCGGTCAGTGGGGACCGGCGGGGGCGTAGTGGAATGAAACACGAACAGTTTGCTGATCCAGTAGGTCAGGGCCACGCAGATCACGTCGCAGACAAATTTCACCGGGGCAGGGCTGTCGACGACATACAGCCCCACGCTGAACAGCGCCGAAGCGACCGGGATATTGATGGCGAGCAACGAGAAATAACGCAGCGCTTGCGCCTTGCTGCTGCCATGGGTCGACTGGAACGTGAAGTGTCGATGCAAAAAGAACGCGAACACCCCGGCCACGCCTTTGCCGGCAATGTTGGCCAGGATGGGGTGACCCCCGAATAGCGCGATCAACAGCAAAAAGGCACCCATGTCCAATGCATAGGCCATGACCTGGATGGCGCCATAGCGGATAAAGGTCAAGACGTCCTCCGGATCACCACGATGTGATGCAGTGCCAACAGTCGCCTCATCGGATGCAGCAGTTTTTCCACGAGCTTGAGCACGGGGATCAGCGCGTCAGGCAACAACTGGCGAAAGTTCAGGCCGCCGGAAACCAGGTAGCGCAGATAATTGCCGCAGATTTCCTGGTGGACGATTTCCAGGCCTGGGTGCTTGCGCTCGAACGCCTGTCTGTCGCGCACGAAGACGATGTAGCTGAGGGCCTGGTTGGCGCCGTTCATGGGGCCGGTCGAGGGTGTCTCCCAAGACGGGAAGTGCATGTCGAAGCCTTCGGACTTGAACAGGCGTTTATAGAGAAAAGCGGCAAAGGGTCCGTGAAAGGGCTCGATCAAAATGGCGCCGCCGCCGACCTTGAGCGTTCTTTCCAGCTCCGTGAAAAATTGCTCGGGGTGAGGAAAGTGATGAAAACAGTTCTGGCCATAAAAGGCCCTGACCGAATGATCGTCCAGGCTCATTGCTTCGGCATTGAGCGCCATGTCCAGTTGCTCGGTGGCGACAATGTCCGTGGCCAATACTTCTGGGTACGAATCGCGCATGGGCGCGATGCCCGCCCCCAACTCCACCTCAAGGCCTTCGACCTTGAAGTAGCGGTCTGCCAGGCGATGAAACCCGTGGTGAAACTCCACGAAGACTTCCCGCAGCATTCGCTTGCGTTCAAGCACTTTGCCGTGAAGTGCGAGGCGTTCAAGGCCATCGACATCCAATGCCTTGAGCGACGGGTCCGATAAAAAATCCCTTAGCGCTTTGATGAGTTTTCTTCCCGCAATGACGTTGCTTTACCGCGCCTGGATTGCCGTGGCCTGCTGGGTACCGAGGCGATGTCGTAACCGAGGAACGCCATGATCAACTGCAACCCCATGAGCATGGGCAGGGCGCTGAGCATCACGGTGCCGGCGGGCGTCGCGACGCTATTCTGCGCCGATTCATACCAGTGATAACTGCCGAAGAAGATGCCGAACCACAACATCAGAATGCCGATCGGCAGCTCGATCGACGCCAGGGACATGTCACGTAAATAGTAGTTGTAGAGCACGCGCTTGGTGAAATTGCGCAGGTGCTTGAAAAGGAATTCGCCCACGATCTTCGAAATCTTGAGGTGGCTGACTTCGTCGCCGTAGCGGGCCTCCATGGGAATGTCCACCACGACGGCGCGCACCGTGTTCAGGCGGAACAGAATGTCGGTCTCGAAAAAATAGCGCTGGCTGACCTTGTCCAGGGGTAGCAGCCGGGCGACGTCACGGTGGATCGCCGTGTAGCCATTGGTAGGGTCGAACAGATCCCAGTAACCCGTCGACAGTTTGGCCATCAGCGATAACACGGCGTTGCCGAACAGGCGCAGCCGCGGCATCGATTGCACTTCTTCCAGATTGAAAAATCGATTGCCCTTGGTGTAGTCGGCTTCACCCGCCAGGATCGGCTCGATGAACAGCGGGATCAGCGTCGGATCCATCTGACCATCCCCGTCGACTTTGACGATGATACTGGCACCGTCGGCGAGGGCTGCCCGATAGCCGGTCATGACCGCACCACCGACGCCTTTGTTGACGTCATGGGGCAGCACTTTGACCCGGGAGTCGTTACAGGAGGCCTGGACATGCCCGCCTGATCCGTCCGGGCAGGCATCGTCGATGACATAGATGCGCCAGACCTCCGGCCCTATGGCGTCGATGACGCCGACAATGTGCGCGGTGACCCGATAGCTGGGGATGACGACGGCGACTCGCTGTTCATCCGTGAAAAGCTCGGTTTTTGAGTTCATCGATATCGCCCACTATTGCCTGAATGAAAGTGACCTGAATGCCACGGGAGTGTCGGTATGCCCGGACGCATAGATGATCGCGGACGTGGCATTTGCAGGGGCAACGACGCTCATTTCATGGGTCTCCCATTGCGTGGTGCAGTCAAATGTCTCGATGCTGGCGGTGATGAAATCGCCTTGGTCGTCCATCCAATTGGCCTGGATTCTGCCGGTGGTGGCCGTTGTTGCGCAGCGTGCGGACACGCTGTTGATGTACGTCAGTCCCGGTGTCACTTCGACCCGCTGCGTGGCCGGTGTGTTGACGTTGACGGTCAGGATCTTGCGCGCCGCGTCATACGCCGAGGGTGACGTCAGGCTCCAGCCTTCGAGGCTGGACAGTTCCGGGTTGAGCAGGTGTTCATCCTGCGTGACGTTGAGCTTGCGCAGGTCCAGGTCACCCAATCTGGCAGACGACGTGGACACAGCGAGCAGCCGATCGAGAGGCGCCTGGGGAAGGGATTTGAGGTCGATCAGCAGCCAGTTCACCTGACGCCGGCGCAAGCGCTGGGTGAGCGCCGAGGGTGAGGCCGCCGCATCGAATTCGTTTTTCCACTTCAGGTTGTACCAGGATGCGTAAAGGGCATCGCCGTGCAAACCGGCCATCAGCGGCGACGCAAAGACCGCCACGGGCTGACCACCGCTGTTCAAGGCGTTGACGGTGTCGACCATTTTCCGGATAGGCAGGCGTTCCAACAGATAGGCCTCCCGACCTGCCTGGCTCAACAGTGCCGAGGGGTTGATGTCGCCGTAATAAGTCGCGGCCTGAATGAAACGGGTATTGGCCAGGACCAGCAGGGCACCGGCGACGATGGCGAGGCTGCGGGGGAAAACCCTGGCGTCGGAGAAGGGCAGGGCCAGGATCACCGAAAACAGCGCGAAGGACGGGAACACATAACGCAGGTAGGCCGTTGAGTGGAACGTCGTGAACATCGCGCCGGCGCCAACCAGCAGAATGCACAGGGCCTTTCTGTTGCCGCTCAACAGCACGGCGACGGCGGCCGTGGGCAGCAACAGCCACTGGAAGCCGGCCGCACCGACGCGCCCCTCGATGAACTGGGGCGACTTGAAGACCATTCGATAGAGGGTATCCCAGGTCATCCCGGTACCGAACGTGGCCGGCGGTTCGAAATTGATGTCGGGCCAGAGCGGCGAATGGAAGATGGCGTTGAAAAACGGGAACACCGGGTTGCCGGTCAAGAACCCGGCGCAGAGGTAGGGAGTGGCGCCGGCCAGTATCAGGCCGGCACTGCCCAGCAGGAGCGTCTTGACGATGCCTGGCACAACCCAGGCCTTGAATTGCACCAGCAGGATCACCAGCAGGACCGGCAGGACGCTCAGCGTCACGGCCTTGGTCGCCAGGGCGAAGCCCAGCAGGACGCCGGCCAGGAGCAGTTGCGACAGGCGTTCCCTGGGATCCGGCGTGAAGCTTGCGACCTTCAGGATCGCCAGGGTGCCGGCCAGCATGAAGGCGGTCCACGCCGACTCGATATGCAGGCTGCTGCTTTCGGCGAAGGCGAGGGGTGTTGAGAGGAAGATCAGGCTTGCCCAGCGGGCACTGGTGGCGGAGCCTCCGGCCCAGAGGGTCATGTTGCGGATCTGCCACGCCAGCAGCAAGGTGAATGCGCTGTTGCTCAGGCGCGCTGCCGTTTCGCCGGCCAGCATATAGACGATGCTGTAGATCCAGTCGGCCAGCATGGGCATGACGGCCCACACGTAGGTGCTGGCATCGAATGACCATTGATGTCGCTGGGCCAGGTGTGAAGGGACGAACAGGTGCATGGCCAACGCGTCATGCCCGACCTCCGGCATGAAGGCGACCAGCACGTAAAGGCAGGCAAAGCCGCCGATCAGGACGTCGAGCCCGGTCTGGAGGGGTGTGTGTGCTGAGTGGGTGGCCTGGATGTGCCGCGGCAGTTCACGCCATAACCCGGTGACGTGCTTGTGCCCCAGTAGCAGCGGCAGCGACAGCATCGCGCCATATAGCCAGGGGTAGTTGATCGGCCAATACGCGGCCAGGCCCGTTAGCGTGCCGAACGTACCGGCACCTACCAGCAGATGGACACTCCAGTCGGCAGAGGCTGCTTGCCCGAGCATCCACCTGCCGAGCACCGTGGCAGACAGCGCGAAGACTACGACCACTATCACCGGCCAAGCTTGCGCGCAGGCAACGGCCAGGCACGCCAGTAAACCCAGGCAAAGCATGAACGGTGGCTTGCGAGTGAAGACGGTGAGGACGGCGAGGACTGCCACTGACAGCAATATCGTCCGGCTACTGCTGTTCATGGACGCCAGTTCAAGCGTCGAAAAACCGTACACACCGACCACCGCACTTGCCAGCAGAACCAACAGCACTACTGCATATTTCAGGCTGAATCTGGGCAAAATATCGTCTCGGTTAAAGGGACAACGCTGTCCAATAAGGCAAACCAAAGATTCGTGGCGCGGGAGCAAGCTCCCTCGCCACACATTTCATCTGCTCCCTTAAGTAAATCGCTTTGCATGCGAAGGACGTTTAGGCGTCTCGGTACGTGTGCGGGACCCAGGATCCCCACTTGCTTTCGTAGATCGCCCGGTTCTTTTCGAAAAGTGCCTGTTTTTTCCTGGCGCCCAAGGTGTTGAACGAGGCGGACAGGTGGTGATGAACGAAAACATCTTCGGCACAGGCCGCGCGCATGCCACGGCGCTGTATGCGGCGGCAGTAGTCGTCATCCTCGAAAAACCCGAGGCCGTACTCTTCGCACAGGCCACCGATCTGCTCGTAGGTCGAGCGCGGGAACATCACGCAGAAAAACGCCAGGGTGTTGATCTCGAACCACTCGCCCATGCGGGCGCGGGTCATTTGCGCGGCTTCGGCGGGCATGTCTTCTATCCGCTCATAGCGGGTGCTGACTTTGGCCTCATTGCCGATGTTGTTGGTGATCGGGCCAATGATGCCGATCTCCTTGTGGTCTTGCAGGTGGCGGATCAAGCCTTTGATCCAGCCGGCGGTGACGACCGTGTCGTTGTTCAGGATAACCAGGTAGTCGCCGCTGGCCGCTGCGAGGCCCAGGTTGTTGCCGGCGGCGAATCCTTTGTTGTCCTGGTTGAGGATCACGATCCGGTCTGGATGGCCGTCGGCCCAGGCAGTGAGGAACGCCGGGGTCTGGTCGCTGGAGTGGTTGTCGACGACGATGATTTCAAGGTTCGGGTACTGGCTCTGGGTCAACAGGCTGTCGAGGCAGGCCTTGGTCAGTTCGAGGTTGTTGTAGGTCAACACCACGACGCTGACTTTGGGCACGGGCAAGGTTGCAATGGCCTCGCGCAGGCTGGCGGCCCGATGCTGCCAGGTCTGGCCCCGGGCGAACGATTGACGGGCCGCCAGCGTGGCGCTGTCCTCCGGCAGTGCGCCCAGGACACTGCGCAGGGTCGAGATGAACTCAGTCGGCTCTTCAACCGCCCAGACCAGTTTGCCAAACTGGCTCAACTCCGGCAGTTTCACCGACACCACCGGTTTCCCCGCGCTCAGGTATTCATAGACCTTGACCGGGTTGGTGGCGAGGGTCAACGGCATGACCTTGAACGGAAGCAGGCAAACGTCCATGGCGTGGAGGTAGTAAGGCAGGGAGGCATACGGCACTTCACCCTCCAGGACCACATTCGGGAAGGCCTTGAAGTGTCTTTTTGCCTGGACGATATCACTGCCGATCAACAGGATAAGGTGCTGCGGGAAGGATTGGGCGACCCGCTTGACCAAGTCCAGGTCGAACCATTCGGCAATGACGCCGTAGTAACCGATGATCTTTCTGTTGCCGGGGGCCCGGTAGACCTTGTCGGGACGTCGGCTGAAGAAACTGAACTCGCAGGCGTTGCGGATCACCTCAACGTTACGGTTTTCCCGCTTGCCGTGTTGTTCGATCCAGTCGGATGTCGCCACCAGCAGATCGGCCCGGCGCATCAGGGCGATTTCCAGGTCGAGCAGTTCCTGGGCCACGTTGCCGAAGCCTTCGTGGTGATCCATGCAGTCATAGACCAGCGTGGCGTTTGGCACTCGCCTGGCCAGCGGGAACCAGTAGGCGTGCTGGACAATGCAATCCGCCGCGTTGACGTTCGCCGATTGCAGGAGCATGGCCAGGCCTTCGCACAACTGGCGGATCGCGGCCGCTGATGGCGGGGCATGATAAATGGCCGGTGCACCGAGCACCTTGAAACGGATCTGGAACAGCCGGTTGGAACCTTCCAAGGGCTCTGCTTCGAAGCCGGAGGCCTCGTCGTCGATGAAATTGTTCGAGATATAAAAAGTCGTCTGTCCGGCCCGGGCGAGTTCCTTTGCCAGGTTTTGTGGGCGTTGGATGCGAAAGTGCCAATCGATCACGCCGAACATCAGGATCGTGGGCTGCCCGAGGCTGGACGGTACTGCAAGGTTTACCGGCGGTGGCAGAGATTGCAGCGCAGAACTGGCGTCTGCCGATGATTCGCCCGGTGTTGCCTTGCCGGGTTTCAACCAACTTCGAAGCCGACGCGCCAGCTTGCTTTTCTGCTGTGGGGTGAGTGGCAACCAGGCGTAGACCCGACGCGATAACTTATACAGTTGCTTGCGTATCGAATAACGCAGCGGTGCACGTTCGATGGCGTTGCCCCAGTCGGAAAGCTTGAACATCTCGGCTTGCTTGGCCGCCAGTTGGGCACGCAGATCCACCGCCCAATCGGAAAGCACGACAGCCTCTTTTTCCTTGGTCTGGATTAATGCCTCGGCGTCCTTGAGGCGCTGTTCGGCCACCCGCAGTTGCTCGCGCAGTCGCCCGGTCTTGCCTTCTTGGAGCGACAGACGGGTGCGAAGCGCTTTCGAACCAAGGTTCAGTTGTTCGATAAGCCGATCTCGATTCTCGATTTCCTTGACCAACTGCAAGGTTTCAATGGTTCTGGATTGTGTTGAGCGAGTCAGTTGGTCAATGCAATCAACAAGACGGTTGATCTGGTCCATGCGGTTTTCTGGTCCTTTGGTCAATACGGCGACGCACACTCGGTCTTTCAGTAACGATGTGTGCGTCAATCACCAGCCAGGCTCCCCGCCGTGGCATGAATCAGCATAGCGGGTACTGGGCGGGGCGCCATGCAACAGTGTCAGATGACGTCGGCAAAGCCTTTGCGGGTCCGCTGGAACCAGGCAAACCCGGCGCAGGCAATCAGCACGGAAATGGCCGAATAAGCCGCCAGGTAGGCCCATTGCGGCGGCCGGCCCCAGAACAGCACATCGCGAACCATTTCCACCGGCAGCGTCAGTGGGTTTGCCTGCAACGCGGCCTGATAGCCCTGCGGAAGCGTCGAGAGGGGATAGAAAATCGGCGAGAGAAACAGCATCGCCGTGATGATGATGCCGATGAACTGGCCGATATCACGCAGGTAGACGCTGATCGAGGCGAGAAACCAGGAGAGCCCCAGCGTCATCAGCACCAAGGGGAAAAGCACCAATGGCAATAGAAGGGCGGTTACCGGTGGCGTTCCGAACAGGACGATATAAAAGATCAGCCAGGCCAGGACGCTGACAGCCATGTGGAACAGCGCTGCGCCGAGCGACACCAGGGGTAGGGTTTCCAGTGGGAACACGATCTTCTTGACGTAGTTGGTATTGGCCAGCACCAGGCCCGGCGCACGGCTCACGCATTCGGAAAACAGGTTGAAGACCAACAGGCCCGCGAACAGCACCAGGGCGAATTCGCTCTTGGATTCACCGCCGCCCGACCAGCGGGCCTTGAAGACGACGCTGAACACGAATGTGTAGACCACCAGCATGAAAACCGGAGTGAAGAACGACCACAAGACGCCGAGCATCGAACCCTTGTAGCGCCCGATGACTTCTCTGCGGATCAATACGTAGATCAGGATTCGATTGACCAGGACACTCTTGATCATGGCGATGGGGGACGTGCTGAACGACTGCATTGGTGCTTGATCCTTAAGGCAAAATTCGGATGCTCCCTGTGTCGCGTCCTCATTGGAGGGTAGACCACGTGCAGGTTCATTCGAAGTTTTTTTCCCCATCTGTGCTTAACTCATCCGCAGTGCCCAGCGAAGGACTGATTGAGTAGCGCCGCAATAATGGCCGTGATTCATGGAAGGGTTTTGTCGATGTCGTTTGAAGTGGCCATCCGTGCCGAAAACCTGAGCAAGTGTTATCAGATTTATGATGCGCCCAAGGACCGTCTATTGCAGATGCTGGTGCGCGGCAGGAAGCGGTTCTATCGCGAGTTCTGGGCCCTGGACGATGTTTCCCTGACCATCGCGAGGGGGGAGACCGTCGGTATCATCGGCCGTAACGGCAGTGGCAAGTCCACTTTGTTGCAACTGATCTGCGGGACGTTGATGCCGACCCGGGGCAGTGTCCAGGGCAATGGTCGGATTGCGGCGTTGCTCGAGCTGGGGTCTGGTTTCAACCCGGAGTTCACCGGTCGCGAAAACGTCTATGTGAATGCGGCGGTGCTGGGCTTGGATCGCTCGGAAATCGACGCTCGCTTCGATGACATCATCGCCTTCGCCAATATCGGCGACTTCATCGACCAGCCCACCAAGATCTATTCCAGCGGGATGCTGGTACGGTTGGCCTTCGCCGTTTCGGTCTGTGTCGAACCGGAGATCCTGATCGTCGACGAGGCCCTTTCCGTTGGTGATGCCTCTTTTCAATTCAAATGCCTGAACCGGCTGGAAGAGCTGGCTGCCAAAGGCACGACGCTGCTGTTCGTCTCCCATGACATGAGCATGGTCAAGCGCTTCTGCCACCGGGTCATCTACCTGCGCGCGGGCCGGGTCGTGGCCAGCGGCTCGCCCGATGAAATGGCCGAGCTGCACTTGCTCGACATGCGGGACGAGCAACGTCGCTGGGCCAGTGGCGGCGTGATACCGGTGACGCGCAAGTCATTCATGGGCGGGCAGGAGGGGATGGCCTTCGGGACCGAAGAGGGGCACATCAGCGCTGCCTGCTTCACCAACACCCAGCAACTTTCGTCCAGCTACCTGTATGGCGACGATATCGAGATTCGCGTCGAGGCGTTGCTGCATGAGTCGGTCACGCAACCGAACATCAGCTTCACCATTCAAGAGGCCAGGCTGCTGGTGATCGGCGGGGGCAACTTCGCACTGCAACCCAGCCCGCCCGAAAACGGCTGGCGGCGTGCGGCGATCACGGTGCGCTTCCCGGCCAACCTCGCCGAGGGGCGCTATCATGTCACCCTCAAGCTGTTGCACGGCGCGACGGAAGACACCTCGCAACTGATCGAAAAGCAGGTCGCGCCCTTGGCGTTCGACATGTTGCCGAACCACAAGAACTTCTTGGGCATGGTTGACTTGGGGTTGCAGCGGATCGACCCTCGACCGGTTGAACCACCTCCCAAGGTCTGCGCCGCTCAAGGAGAACAGGTTTTGACGGAGCACCCGGACACGCGCACGTGGCAGGTCGCCATATTCGGCACCTTTGACGTGGAGAACTACGGCGATCTGCTGTTTCCGATCATCGCCGAGGCGGAGCTGACCCGGCGCTTGGGTTCTGTCAACCTGCATCGGTTTTCCTACCACGGGAAAACCCGACTGCAATGGCCTTATGCAGTGACATCGCTGACGGAGTTGCCCCATGTCGCGGCGAGCCTGGATGGGGTCTTGATCGGCGGTGGTTTCCTGATCCGCTTCGATAAAGTCGTTGCCCACGGCTATGGTCCGACAACCGCCGATATCCACCACCCCACCGGTTATTGGCTGACCCCTGCGCTAATCGCGCTGCAACACGCGGTCCCGGTCATGTGGAATGCCCCCGGGATGCATTGCAACGATATTCCCGACTGGGCCAGGCCGCTATTGAAAATGACCCTTGAGCAGAGCCAGTACGTGCGCGTGCGCGATGCACTGTCGCGCGATTCCCTCGCCACGCTGACTCAACAGGCCGAGATCGAAGTGCTGCCCGATACCGCGTTTGGCTTGCCGCGCCTGATCGATGAGCAGCAACCCTCGGCCGAGTTCATTGGCCTGCGCGAACAGGCCGGGCTGACCGGGCCCTACATCGTGATCCACGCCATTCACGTGGTGGAATCCTTTATAAAACTGTTCGAAGACCACGCCGAGGCATTCCAGGGCTATCAGTTCCTGGTGGTGCCGATTGGCCCCGTCCTTGGGGACGATCCGTCGGTCATTGCCGGGCGCCTGCCGGGGGCCGTTACCTTGTCGTTCTGGCCAGAGCCACTACTGATGGCGGAAATTCTCAGCCAGGCCCAAGCGGTCATCGGCCATAGCTACCACCTGGCGATCACCGCTTTGGCGTTTGGCGTCCCGGTGTTTTGCTCGGCGGACCTGACCACGGGCAAGTACACGGCGCTGGCGGGGTTCGACTCGCTCCACGCCTTGCCGAACGCGGCGACGGTCGATCCGCAATGGTTGCTCGCCCGCGTGGGCAAGACCTGTCCATCGCCCGCGGCGCGTGCGGCGGCGGATCAGTTGGTCGAGCATTGGGACCGGGTCGCGGCGATCATTCGCCAGGGCAAAACAGCGTCCCAGCCGGTGTTGGGAGCGTTTCTACAGCATCTGCCCAATCTGCTCGAAGCCGCGGCCGAGGGCCGTGACCCCGTGTCGACTGAACGGCCGGCAAGCCCCGTCGTGCCAGAGCCGGCCATCATCGAACCGGCACAAAACCTTGCAGCGCAGGAGTTCGCCCAGCAGCAACGGATTGTCCAGCTCAGCCAGCAACTGGCCCTCAGCGACGCCAGGATGCTTGAGTTGCAGAACTCCAATTCATTCCGAATGACCGCACCACTGCGTTCCATCGCCCGTGGTATCCGAAACCTGACAGCGAACAAGAACCCACAATGCTAGATCTCTCTCGTCTCACGCCAGCGGCGCTAAAGGCCCATCCGTTCTCATGGGCTGAAATCGGCAATCTGTATTCGACCGAGGATGCCGCCGCGTTGGCGGCAACCTTTCCTCACGATCACTTCAAGACGGTGAGTGGTTACGGTGGCGAGAAAAACTATGACTATGAGGCGCGGGCCCTGGTAAGCATGGGCACCCCTACCATCGCGTTTCCCGAAGAACTGAGCGAGGCGTGGTTGCGACTGGCACAGGACCTCGGCTCGGCCGCCTATCGAGAGGCCATGTCGGAGCTGAGCGGGATCGATCTGCGCAGTGTGCCGATGGAGGTCAACGTCTTTCATTACGGCCCCGGTGCGAGCCTGGGAGCCCATCCGGACCTGCCCGACAAACTGGTCACCCATATCCTGTATTTCAATGAGTCCTGGGACCGCAACGACGGCGGCTGCCTGACCATCCTGCACCGCAATGATCCCACCGCCGTGGCGGCCGAGATCGAGCCGTTGGTGGGCAATTCGGCGATCCTGGTGCGCTCGGACCATTCATGGCATGCCGTCACCCCCGTGGTGAGTGGCTGCCGATCTTCCCGCCGCAGCCTGACGGCAACGTTCTACCGGCCGGGCTCCGTCAGTTCCATGTGGCCGCCGGGTGACAGCACGCCGCTGCATGGGTACCCACGTGCTTAAACTCGACAGCGCCCTGATCGACCGCGATGCCGCCTTGGCTCAACGGGATGCGGCCATCAACGAGCGCGATATCGCCCTGGCGAAAGTCGACTTCCTGCAAAACACCCGTTCGTGGCGTTTCACCCGCCCCCTGCGCTCACTGTTCCGGGTGATGCGTTATGGTTTTGCCGCCACCCGGGAATTTCCCGAAACGGCCGCGGCAATCGTCTACCCGGCAGCACCGGAGCCGTTGCCGAACGTTGCGGTGGCGCCTGATTTCGCCACGAAAGTACGCCTGGATATTCTCTGCTTCGCCAACATCGAGTGGGCCGCGCGCTTTCAGCGACCGCAGCAGTTGATGAGCCAGTTTGCGAACAATGGTTATCGAGTGTTTTACATCGTCCCCTCCGTTGTGCCGGAGCAGGGGCAGCTCTATCGATTGGCGTCGGTGGCGCCCAATGTCTTTGAAGTGGCCTTGCAGCGCGACGCGCAAGCGGCGTATTACGAAAAGATCGTGACGCCTGAGAATCATCAAGCCTTGCTGCGAGCCCTTACTGCGTTGGTTGCCGACATGCAGATCAGGACCGCCCTCTCGGTGGTGCATATCGCCTACTGGAGCCCGGTGGCACTCAGCCTGCGCGCCGTGCATGGCTGGCGCATTCACTACGACTGCATGGATGACTGGGATGGCTTTCCGAACATCGGCGAACAGTTGCTGAGCGAGGAAAAGACCCTGATTGCCCAGGCCGACCTGGTGACCGTTTCCGCCGCGTTGCTTTACGAAAAATGGTGTGCCTACAACCCACGCTGTGTGTTGGTCCGAAACGCGGTGGATTTCGCTTTTTTCCGGCAGCACTGTTTTACCAATGATGTGTTGAGCGGGCTTGTCGGGCCTGTCATTGGTTACTACGGCGCCCTGGCCCAGTGGCTTGATTATCCGTTGCTGGCGGCGCTGGCGGACCGGCGGCCAGCGTGGAACTTCGTCCTGGTGGGGGACATTTTCGTCGAGGATCTGGCGGGCCTCGAGCACAAGCCCAATGTGCAGCTGTTGGGCCACAAGCCGTACTCGCAAATGCCGCTTTACCTGGATCATTTCGATGCCTGCCTGATTCCCTTCAGGCTCTACAACGTGACGCATGCGGTTGATCCGGTGAAGTTCTACGAGTACATCAGCGCAGGCAAGCCGGTGATCTCCACGCCACTGACGGAGATGAGCATTTATAAAGACCTGCTGTACTTCGCCACTGGGGTCGATGAGTTCCTCCAGCAGATCGAGCGTGCCTTGGCCGAACGCGACCTGGCCCTGTACAAACGGCGCGTGGAGCTGGCCCGGGCCAATGATTGGAAGGATCGATTCGATAGCATGCACCGGGCTATCGTCGGCCTGTACGAAAAAGTCTCCATCGTGGTCGTGACGTACAACAACCTCAACCTGACCATTCAATGCGTCAACAGCATTCTGCGTAACACCACCTGGCCCCATTACGAGCTCATCGTTGTCGACAATGGCTCGGACGATGGGACAGGTGATTATCTTGAACGCCTGCGCCAAGCGGTGCCGAGCGCGAAGATCATCCTGAACCCGGACAACCGGGGCTTTGCCGCGGCGAACAACCAGGGTTTGCGCGAAGCCGATGGTGACGTCCTGCTGCTGCTCAACAACGATACGGTCGTGCCTGACGGCTGGCTGGACCCGCTGGTCAGGCATGTGCGGGATCCGAGTATCGGCTTGGTCGGGCCGGTCACGAATGCGGTTGGCAACGAAGCGAAAATCGAGGTTTCCTATACCGACATTCAACAGATGCAAGACTTTGCAGGCCGCTACACCGAAGCCCGAAAGGGACGCTCGTTCGATATCTCGATGCTGGCGATGTTTTGTGTCGCCTTTCGCCGCAGCGTCCTCGAGGAAGTGGGGTATCTGGATGAGGCATTCGGGATCGGGATGTTCGAGGACGACGACTACAGCCGTCGCGTGCAGGCGGCCGGCTATCGGACGGTCTGCGCCGAAGATGCGTTTATCCATCACTACGGGCAGGCCTCGTTCAGGAAGCTGATCGCCAGTGGCGAGTACCAGGCCCTCTGGGACAAGAACCAGGCGTACTTCGAAAGCAAATGGGGCGCTTGGCAAGCCCATGTTCACCGCAACGAGGCGGGGGACAAGGGTTAGGCCGCCACAGGGCCATTACCTTCAACATCCTCGTCGACGGTCATGCCGCCATCGCGAGCAGGCTCGCTCCCACATTGGATTCTCGGTAGGCACAAAATTCATATGCACCCAGTCCCCCTGTGGGAGCTTGCTCGCGAAGAGTCCAGCATCTTCATTGACTGACACACCGCTATCGCGAGCAAGCCCGCTCCCACATTGGATTCTCGGTAGGCACAAAATTCATATGCACCCAGTCCCCCTGTGGGAGCGGGCTTGCTCGCGAAGAGTCCATCTCAAGCATTTTCATTGACTGACACACCGCTATCGCGAGCAAGCCCGCTCCCACATTGGATTCTCGGTAGGCACAAAATTCATATGCACCCAGTTCCCCTGTGGGAGCGGGCTTGCTCGCGATGAGGCCCGCCAACTCAACATCCCTGCAGCTGACCCACCGCCGTCAGCAGCCTCTGCGCCCAGGCAAGTCCTCATCCATCAGTTGAAACGCCCTGGGCGCAAAGCCAAGTCGATCACTGGCGTGGGAATGATCGAACACCAGATCCTCTTTCATCCGCCCCACCAGCGCGCTGGAAAGATGTCGGTAGCGTGGCAGGCAGCGCATGATCGAAACGGCCCGGCTCAATACCGGGGCAGGGAGGGGCAGTGTTCGCTCCGGGCGTCCCATGGCCTGGAATATGCGCCTGACCATGGTGCAATAAGGCAGGACCTCTCCCCCCGAGAGGTTATAGGCGCCACTGGGCAGGTCAGGCGTGCTCACGGCGGACAGGCACGCCTGGATGACGTCATCCCCATGCACCGGCTGGCGCAACCCGGTACCGCCAGCGATAAGCGGGAAAAATCCGAAGCGTTGAATGAACCGCGCGATTTCCGAAATGTTCTTGTCACGGCCATAGCCATAGATCAGGGTCGGACGCAGGATTATCCATTCGATTTGCCGTTCGACCGCCCACTGCTCAAGCTGTTCTTCAGCACGTATCAAGCGTTGCGCCACGTCCCGTTCCCGAGCGTCGGGCGATGCGTGCTTGGCAAAGCGGCTGGTGGAGGAGAGGACAACAACACGTTTGACCTGGGTGCTGGCAAGGCGCTCCAGATAGTCGGGCAGCACCCAGAGGGGCGCGAATGACAGGAAGGTGTCCAGCGCCAGTCCGTGCCAGTCGTCAGCCTTTCGCCAGGTGACGCCGGGGCAGGACACGCTGGGCAAGCTTCGGGCAAAGGCGCTCGTCGAGTGACCGGCTTGGGCCAGCAATGGCAGGACGCGCTCGCCCAGGAGGCTGGTGCCGCCCAATATGCCTAGACGCAATTATCGAAGGTCCCATGCATGCTTAAGCCGGGTCGTGGCGTGGCGAAGGACCACCAGGCTGAATCGAAACCAGACTCCCATCACCACGCTGATCCACAGGATGGCAGGGTATTTACGGCGGAAAAACTTGCGATAGAAACGCAGGAACCCCAAGTGTTTGTGCCATTCGACGAAATAAGGTCGATCGCGACTGCAACCGCCGAACACATGCATTACCCGGGCATCCGGCACGAACAGTACGCGCCAGCCGGCCTGATGGAAGCGCATGCACCAGTCCAGGTCCTCGCAATGAAGGAAATAGTCTTCGTCCCACAGCCCGACGCTCTCGATCGCTTCACGCTTGACCAGCATGCAAGCACCGGAGATGGCTTCAACGACAGTGGGGGCACTGGGTAGCGGTTCCTTATGCAATAAAAAATCGGATAACAGCGATGGGAAAAGCGTCGAGAGTCGCGAAAGCCCGAAAGCTCGCATGAAGGCGCGTCTGGGCGTTGGAAACACCCGGCGTCCACCGGCTTGCTCGCTGCCGTCCGGATTGCACAGGAAACCTCCGACCATGCCGATTTCGGGCGAGCTGCGCAGTGCCTGCAGCATGCGGTCCATGGCATTGGCGGCCAGTTCGGTGTCCGGGTTCAAGAAAAAAACGTTGGGGGCCGCAGACAGGCGAGCACCTTGATTGCACGCCACGGCGAAGCCGAGGTTGGCGGTATTTCGGACGATCTGAAGCGAGTCGCCGGCAGGGTGGATTCGCTCCAACTGCACCAGGCTGTCATCGTGGGAGTTGTTATCCACCACGATCACGCGGGAAGCCCCGGCGGCAAAGGCCGACCCTACACTCGCCAGCAAAAGCTCACCGGCGTTGTAGTTGACGATGATCACATCACAATCGCCACGTAGACATGATGTTGCCCATTCATCAACAGCGAGCAGTTCCACTGCTTCCAAACTTCGTTACTCCCTGTACAAACCTGGATACGTATGGGATCGCAACTACTCAGGTTTGTTTCAAAGATAGCAGGTTCGCGGCCATCGACCAGTTTCGGCCATCGTGCCATGCCGACGGCGCGCAACTAGTGGCCTGTACGGTTAATTTGAGTGCACGAATTAGCCACACAGGCCACTAGGGCTGGGCCGCTATGCAATGAATCTGTTCGGGTGGCTCGGAACCTTCAGGACGAGGTGCCGGCGTGCATGCCAACGGCACGCCAGGCGGCCTCGGCCAACTGCTGCCGGTAGCCTTCAGGGCTGCGTTTGACGCGGCCGGAGAGCCAGGCGCGGCAGTAGCTTTCTGCCGAGCCGATGATCAGTGAGGGAATCAGCTCGAAAGGCAGGTCCTGCAGATCCTGCTGGTGGGCCGGGTCACTGAACCATTTCTTCAGTTCGGCGTTCCTGGCCAGATTCGCCTCGGCCAGCCGCTCGTTGAAGCTGCTGCGCGCGACCGCAAAGCGCGCCTGGTACTGGAACCGTGCCCAATCGGGTTGGCTGACCACCCAATCCACATAGCTGAACACCAGGGCATGCACCCACTCCCGGGTCGACGTGACAGCGCCGAGGTAGCTGTCCCTGAGCCGCGCCTGATCGTCCAGGGCGGTCATGTACAACGCCGCGACCAAGCCTTCCTTGTTCTCGAAATGGTGATAAATGGCCCCCACGCTCATCTCGCTTTCGGCACGGATGATATCGATGGTGGTCGCTTCGATGCCCTGTTGGTTGAACAGCGCCAAGGCACATCGAAGGATATGCCGCTTGGACTCGGCACGACGCCCTGGGTAACAGCGCTCGAGGAGATCGACAGGTTCCATTTTTCGGCCCAGGCAAAAAGGGGCCATGTTAATTGAAACGGAGGCTTGGCACGAGCGATTGACAGGGCGGCAGATTACAGAATATTGTTCTGTAACAGAGCAATATTCTGTAATGGAGTGATGTTCTGTTCATGACTCAAGCCCACCTGACCAGAGATACCCCATGAGCCAGACTCTCAGCATGTACCAAAGCGTCGGTCCGTCCGCGTTCAGCAATATGGCCTGC
This sequence comes from Pseudomonas sp. Z3-6, assembly GCF_051131985.1. Taxonomy (NCBI): domain Bacteria; kingdom Pseudomonadati; phylum Pseudomonadota; class Gammaproteobacteria; order Pseudomonadales; family Pseudomonadaceae; genus Pseudomonas; species Pseudomonas sp. Z3-6. Next base: position 4,464,348 of record NZ_CP071644.1, on the reverse strand, counting down.
CAGATGGCCCCGTACTTCGGCACCATCAACCCGGAAATTTCGGTGTTGGCCCCCGGTCGCGGCGAAGTGAAGGTGCCGTTTCGCAAGGAAATCACCAATCACCTGGCGTCCGTTCACGCCATCGCACTGTGTAACGCGGCAGAGCTGGCCGGCGGCATGATGACCGAGGTGTCCATCCCCAGTGGCGCTCGCTGGATTCCCAAAGGCATGACTGTCGAATACCTGGCCAAGGCCAAGACGTCCATCCACGCGATTGCCGACGGTAGCGATATCGACTGGCAGACTTCGGGCGACAAGATTGTCCCGGTCGAGATCTTCGACGAGGCGGGGATAAAGGTCTTTACGGCGCGCATCACCATGAACGTGAAAATCGGCTAGATCGCCCGGCCCATCAAGCGTCGACCGTTTCTGCCAGATGGGCCATCAGCCACTGGCGGAAGCGGTTGACGCTTTGTCTGTTCGGGGCCCGGCCTTGGGGTTCCAGCAGGCAGAACTGCGCGTCGGTGCGCAGGATGGCGTGCGTTGGCCGCACCAGGTTGCCGGTTTGCAGGTGATTGCTGAGCAGGCCCGACCACGCCAGGGCGATCCCTTGGCCAGCCAGGGCCGATTGGATCAGCATGGCGTAGCTGTTGATATTGATGCGCCGTCGAGGTTCTGGCGCTGGGTAGCCAAGGCGCTGGAACCATTCTTTCCAGCCAATCCAGTCACTGTGCTGGTCTTCCAGCCACAACCAGGTGCATCCACCCAATTGCTCCAGTGTCTCGATTTCCGGGTGTTGCGCCAGATAAGCGGGGCTGCACACCGGGAAAATCTCTTCGTTGAACAGCGGTGTGACTTTCATGTTGGTTGGCGGCGTGCTGCAGTAATACAGCGCCAGGTCACAGTCGAGCCGGGAAAAATCACTGACTTGATCCGTCGCGATGATGCGCAGGTCAATCTCCTCGTTCTGGCGCTGGAACTGCGACACCAGCGGCAGCAGCCATAGCGACGCCATCGCCGTGCTGGTGACCACCGTGACTTGCTGCGCACCTTGCCAATGGCGTATGCCCGCGGTGGCCTGGGCGATGTGCAGCAGCGTGTCGCGCACGCTTTCGTAATACTGGCTGCCGGTGGCGGTGAGGTTGATCTCCCGGGTCGTGCGGGTGAACAGCGCCGTGCCCAGGTAATCTTCGAGCAAGCGTACCTGGCGGCTGATGGCGCCTTGGGTGACGTTCAGTTCCCGTGCCGCCATGGTGAAGCTCAAGTGGCGGGCGGCGGCCTCGAACGCCACCAGGCTGTTGAGGGGCGGCAAGGGTTGCAGTTTCATCAGGCTTCAGTCTTATCAGTGTTAGGCGCACAGAGATTGTGCAGAAGCCGGCGTGCAGTGACTACCTAATTAGCGAGGAACGGCTAAAGATCAAGGACCAGGTCGGAAGTGGGCTTGCTGCAGCACAGCAAACGCAGGCCCTTGTCGATTTCCCGCTGCCGGATGCCGCCGTTGTGGTTCATGTCCACCGTGCCCTGGAGCAGGGCGGTCTTGCAGGTACCACACACGCCCTGGCTGCAGGAGGAGGGCACGATGGCGCCGGCTTTCTTGGCGGCGGACAGCACGGTCTGATTGGCCGGCATGCTGAATGTCTTGCCGGAGCGCGACAGGGTCACCGTGAACTCGGCTGGTTGATCGAGCGAAGCGGCCTGCTCAAGCAACGGTTGCTCATTCAGTGCGGCAATGTCGAAGCTTTCCTGATGGTAGTGGGCGAAATCGAACGCCGCTTCCCTGAGCAGCGACTTGACCGCTTCCATGTACCCCTGGGGACCACAGGTGAAGATCTCCCGCTCCTTGTAGTCCGGCACTTGCTGGCTCAGCAACGACAAGTCGAGCCGGCCTATCGGTTGCTGCCATTGCGTGGTGTCGCCAAGCCCTTCGCAAATACTGATGACCCGCAGCCCCGGCATGGCTGCCTGCATGTGCGTCAATTCCCCATGGAAGATGATGTCGGTGGGCGTGCGGGCGCTGTGCACGAATACGATATCGAGGTTGCCAGCCATGTCGCAGGCGGCCCGGGTCATCGACATCAACGGCGTCACGCCGGAGCCGGCGGACAGGTACAACAACTTGTTGGCCGGATGGCCGACCGGCGTAAAGCTGCCCGCTGGGCCGGACGCCTTCAGGCTATCGCCGGGCTTGAGGTTGTCATGCAGCCAGTTCGACACCACGCCCCCCGGTACGCGCTTGACGGTGATGGAAAAGGCAAAGGGCCGGGTCGGGGAGGACGACAGGGTGTAGCAGCGGGCAATGGTTTGCCCGCCAATGACCGGCGAGATCGTGATGAATTGACCGGGCTCGAAACTCAGGGCGCTGAAGTCGGCACAGCGAAAAATGAACGTCCTGACATCGTGGGTCTCCTGGCGCACGGCGCAGCATTGCAGGGTTTTCTGCTCGCCGCTGTGCCACTGCGCACCGAACGTGCCCCAGGTGGTCGGGTCAGTGAAACGCTGGACCGCGCTGGCGTTTCCAGGGCGCGTCAGGTGTTCGTAAGTCGTCATGTTCATTCCTCACACGCCGTGGGCGGCGAGGCGCGCCGCGTACCAGCGCGAGAACTGGTCGACATAGGTTTCGGTAAAGGCCGAGAACGGCCCGGGCGTGTAGGCCGGATCCTGGGTGCCGCTGTGGGTGATGCCGACGAGGCTGGCGTCCTGCAGGTTGGTCGCGACCCAGACTTCGGTCAGCTTATCCAAGTGGTAGTCGACGCCTTCGACCGCGTCGGCATGGACCAGCCATTTGCTGCGCACCAGGGTCTTGTCGGGCGCCAACGGAATGATGTAGGAAACCACGGCGTGGTCGCTCATGACATGGGTCCACGAGTTGTGGGTCCAGAAATGCATGTCGCCCAAGTCGCGGCGAGTGAGGTCGCCGAACAGCCGGGTGCACGCCACACGGGTGTCCAGGGTCTGGGATTCGCCGTTGCCGGCAATGGCCAGCCGCTGCGAGCGGAACTGGGTCACGGCGTTTTCACCTAGATGTTCGACGGCCTCGCAGATATAACCTTCGCGCTCCCAGTTGGCCTTGGTCTCGGCATTGCGGCGGTGATACTCCGCCAGCGCCTGGAGTGAGTCCTCCCCCAGGCCATCGGTGCAGAAACCGAAATCTTCGGGCAGGAACGAGGCGGTCAATTCCGGGTGAGTGGCTGCGCAGTGATAACACTCGCGGTTATTCTCGATCACCAGTTTCCAATTGCCGTTCTCGATGATTTCCGATTCGAAGGCGATTTTTGAACGGGCGATGTCATATTGAGCGAAACGCGGTGTCATGACCTGATCGAGGTACTGGATGTCTTCTGGCGGTTCGTCGCCCAGGCAGACGAAGACATGGGTGCCGATAACCCGAGTGTGCACGGGAATCAGGCTTTTGCACTTTGGGTCGAAGGCCTGCCCCATGTGCGCTGCATGTTTCAGGCTACCGTCGAGGTCGTACGTCCACTGGTGGTAGGGGCAGACCAGCATGCCCACCGTCGACTTGCCGGCCTGCTTCAAGCGAGCCCCGCGGTGCCGGCAGACATTGCGAAAGGCCTGCACCTGCTCGTCATCGTCGCGCACCAGGAGGATGGATGACTTGCCGATATCGAGGGTGGAGACATCACCGGGTTCGGGGACGTCGCTGGTGACCCCCACCAGAATCCAATGCTGGGTGAAAAAGATCTCGACGTCGGTTTCAAAAACATCCTGGCGACCAAACAAACCACCCGGCATGCCATGACCGGGAGTGCGGTCGGTCAGAAGTGCACGATGGGTTTTCAAGGTATTAAGGGTCATTTTCCGATCTCGCTCAAACTCAAACGGGGTAGTGGCGGTGGGGGCAAAGCCGTTGACTGGCGCATCAAGCCAGCGAAAATTCTTTTAGGGGGGCGGAAGGCACGGGCCGCGACAGGTTATGCCCCAGCAGTGCCCGATACAGTTCACCGTCGCCCACGATGCCCAGGACGGTACCGGCCTGTTCCTGCACGATGAGGGGGTGGCCGGTTTCGTAGCGGATCTGCAGGGCGTCGCGCATGGTAGTGGTCGGCGGCACGCACGTCGGTTGCCGAGCCAAGGTCCCGATTGCCTGGGTCGGATTCCAGGATTGGACGTGTGCGGTCGTGGCGCCTTTTCGCACGCTGCTCAAATGACGCTGCGCAGTGACCACCATCCACAGGTTTCGAGCCGTATCCAGGCAATATTCGTCGCGGGCGAAAACGCACTGGCCCAGCGGGGTCATCAAGCTTTTCGCGCACAGCACATTCAACGGATTGGTGTGGGCGACGAAGTTGCGCACGTAGTCGTCGGCCGGGTTCAGTACGATCTCTTCAGGCTTGCTGTACTGGATGATCTTGCCGTCTTTCATGATGGCGATGCGCGTGCCCAGCTTCAGGGCTTCGTCCAGGTCATGGCTGACGAACACGATGGTCTTGTGCAGCTTGCGCTGCAGGTCGAGCAACTCATCCTGCAAGCCTTGGCGGATCAGTGGGTCGAGGGCGGAGAAGGGTTCGTCCATCAGCAGGATGTCGGCGTCCATCGCCAGGGCGCGGGCCAGGCCGACCCGTTGCTGCATGCCGCCGGACAGCTCATGGGGTTTTTTATTGCGCCATTGGGTCAAGCCCACCAGCTCGAGTTTTTCATCCACCAGCTTGCGCCGTTCCTTTTCCGGGCGGCCCTGCATTTCCAGGCCGAAGCTGATGTTCTCGCGCACTGTCAGCCAGGGCATCAGGGCGAACTTCTGGAACACCATGGCGATGCGTTGGGTGCGCATCATTTTCAGCTCGGCGGGGGTGCAAACGGCGATGTCGATCTGCCGGCCTTGGTGTTCGACGAACAGTTTGCCGCGACTGACGGTGTTCAGCCCGTTGATGCAGCGCAGCAGGCTGGACTTGCCGGAGCCGGACAGGCCCATCAGCACGCAGATCTCACCTTTGTTGATCGCCAGGTTGGCTTTCTCCACGCCGACGATCAAACCGGTTTTCTGAAGAATCTCCGGACGGGAAAAGCCTTGGTCGAGCAGATCCAGGGCAGGTTTCGGGCGAGCGGCGAAGATGACGTCGACGTCTTCAAAACGGATGATGCTCATACGTCACCTCTTTTCAGGGTTTCACGTTGCTTGCAGATGCGGTCGAGCGTGATCGCCAGCAGCACGATGGCAAGACCCGCTTCGAAACCCATCGAGATATCGGCGGTGTTCAGCGCATTGACCACCGGCTTGCCAAGCCCGTCGGCGCCCACGAGGGCGGCGATCACCACCATGGACAGTGACAGCATGATGCTTTGGGTGATGCCGGCGGCGATGCTGGGCATGGCGTGGGGCAGTTCGATGCGCGCCAATAATTGGCGGCGCGAACAGCCGAAGGCCTTGCCGGCATCCATCAGTTCTTCCGGGACATCGCGGATGCCCAGGTAGGTCAGGCGAATGGGGGCGGCGATGGCGAATACCACCGTTGAGATCAGGCCCGGGACCACACCCAGACCGAAGAGTGTCAGCGTAGGAATGAGGTAAACGAAGGTCGGTACGGTCTGCATCAGATCGAGTACCGGACGCATCAGTGTGTAGAACATCGGTTTGTGCGCGGCAACAATGCCCAGCGGTACACCGATGACCACGCAAACGAGTGTGGCGAAGGTCACTTGGGCGAGGGTTTCCATGGTCTCCTGCCAGTAACCGAGGTTGAAGATCAGCAGGAAGGCGAAGGTGACAAAGAGGGTGAGGCTCACCTTGCGTTGGATGTAGTAGGCGAGCAGGGCGAAAACAGCGATCAACGCCAAGGGGTTGAACCACAGGAGTGCGGTGGTAAACGCGGTGATCACACCCGACAGCGACAGCGAGATGGCGTCGAAAATACCGGCGCCATGTTGAGTCAACCATTCGACATACCGGGCGATGTGTTCGCCCAGGGGAAGCTTCTCTTGTGTCATCCACATATCACTGATCCGGTTGATGGAAAGAAACCGCATGCCAGCAACCGCCCGGGCGCCGCTTCGCGTGCCAGGTTCGCAGGCAACGCAAAACGACTGCGCGAGGCGTCGCGTCAGCAGTTATCGAAGGTTGGGCAGGGAAGGGGTAACAGAAGAAGCGTGTGACAACGCCAGTCGCCCCGGCTTTCTTTGGCCGGATGTCGAGGGTTTTCCAAAGGAGTGCACTGCAAGATTCATAATGGCGGCTCGTTGTTGTTTTGGTTTGGAGTCCGTTGCCTATGGGAGATAGTTATCCAGGTGCCTTTGGCTGACAAACCATTTTAAATCAGTGCCTCATGAGTTTTTATCATCAATGATTCGCCACTTCTGGGCCAAAAAAGTCGATTAAATGTACTTGGGTGTACATTCAGCGGTCATCCAAGTACATTCGCGCTACGCATGATTGAAGAAGGTAAGCAGGATGCCCCAGGTAGGAAAGGCACGTGGCAAGGCCCAGGACGCAGGCTGGCGGGGCTCGCCGGAGGGTTGGCTGGAAGCGGCCTATGAGGCCCTCAAGGAGTCTGGCATCGATGCGGTGCGGGTCATGCCGCTGGCCAAGCGCCTGGGCTTGTCACGCACCAGCTTCTACTGGTTTTTCGAGGATCGCGAGCAATTGCTGGCGGCGTTGCTGTCGCGTTGGCGGGAGACCAATACAGGGGGACTCATACGGCAAAGTGAAAGCTATGCCGAAAGCATTTCCGAGGCGATCCTGAATGTGTTCGAGTGCTGGCTCAATCCGCAATTGTTCGACTCGCAATTCGAATTCGCCGTGCGCAGTTGGGCGCTTCAGTCCGCTGAAGTGGCCCAGGAGGTGGCGGTGGTGGACGAGCAGCGCATGAATGCCCTGGCGAGCATGTTCAAGCGCTTCGGCTACGACACTCAAGGCGCTGATGCACGGGCCCGAACGATCTACCTGACGCAGATCGGCTACATCACCATGAACACCACTGAGCTGATCACCGTGCGCTTCCAGCGCATCCCGCATTACGTGAGCATTTTTACCGGCAAGGTCCCCAAGCAGCGTGAGCTGGATCGTTTCTACGGGAAGTTCGGCTATGCCGAAAAAGAGCCCGGGGTCTTCGTTCCGTTGACGGACACTTTCGAAGGCAATGCCGATGATCAATAAAACCTTGGGGATCATTGGCGGCACCGGCTGGTTGGGTGGCGCGATTGCCAGGGCGGTCCTGGCCAAGGGACTGGTGCCGGCGGGGAACCTGATCATTTCCAATCGCTCCGGCAACCATCCGTTGGCTGAGCAAGGCGCTCGCCTGGTCACGGACAACCAACGGTTGGTGGATCGCAGCGACGTCGTGATCATCGCGGTGCGCCCCGAGCATTTCGCCAGCCTGGGCATCGATGCGACGGGCAAAATCGTGATTTCATTGATGGCCGGGATTACGGCCCAGATGATTGCAGCGCAGACGTCAGCTTCAGCGATCGTGCGGGCGATGCCCAACGCGGCGGTGGAAATCGAGCAGTCCTTTACGCCTTGGTATTGTTCGACCGGGGTAGGAGCGGCAACGAAAAACCTGGTGCAGCGTGTGTTCGAATGCGTAGGCACCGCGGCAGAAGTCCAGCAAGAGGACTTCATCGATTACCTCTCTGCGCTCTCGGGCACCGGCCCGGCTTTTCCGGCCTTGCTGATGACGGCCCTGGCCCGTCAGGCAATGCTGGCCGGCATACCTGGCGACATCGCGCAGATGGCCGCAAAAAATGTCGTGGTCAACAGCAGTCAACTGTTGGCCAATCGTGACCCCCAGCAGATGATCGACGCCTTGGTGGCTTATCGGGGCGTTACGGCCGCAGCCTTGCAGGTGATGAGCCAGGGGGATTTCGAAGAGCAGGTGGGGAGGGCGTTGCAGGCCGGTGCCGCGGTGGCTCGCAAGGGGCTTCAGGCCTGATAAGAATTCGAGATACAAAAACGGCGCCTTCCTCTATTGGAAGAAGCGCCGTTTTTTCTTGAGCGAGCCCTATGGCGGCTCAAGGGACGGGCTTGCCGTTACTTGCTTGGGTGAGCAGCCTGAAGTTTCTTGGCTTCATCCAGGTGATGTTGCAGGTCCGGCAGCATCTTCTGGGCGAACGCCTTGAGTTCGGTACTGCCAGCTTTCTTGTCGTCGGTAACGGTGTTGGCTTCTTTCTTGAACAGTTCGATGGTTTCTTCGTGGGCCTTGACCTGGTTGTTGGCGAAGGCTGGATCAAAAGACTCATCGCGCACGTCGAGAATCTTCGCCTTGGCTTTTTTCATCAACGTGGTGTCGTCGGGTACCTGGATGTCATGTTTCTGAGCCAGCGCCTTCAGCTCTTCATTGGCCTTGGTATGGTCGGTGATCATCTTGTTGGCGAACGCCTTGATGTCCGCCGATTGGCTTTTTTGCAAGGCCAGCTTGCTGGTTTCGATTTCCGCAATGCCACCGGCCGCCGCGTTGTCGACAAAGTCATTTGAAGTCGCGGCCCATGCCATGCCCATGCTGGTACTCAGGGCAACTGCCAGGCCGAGTTGACGCAGGGTAAATCTGTCCATAGGTAAGTCTCCACACAGGTTGTACAAGTGATTCTTGTGGTCACTGATCAATGGAGAGCGGTGCGTTGGCAAAGGTTTGATCGCAATGCGCGACGGTACGACGAACGGTCACCGCTGGTCGGATTGGCGGTCGACAGAACCCCGTCGACGAGGCCATCCTGATAATCGATGGGCGTCGAAAGGACGCCTGCCACCGATCCATCAAAGGAGGTGTTCCATGCCGGTGTCCCACGATTTGTGCCAGGATCTCAACTGCACAAAAGACCACATCAAGCAAAGACGGGCCGAGAATCCAAGGCTCGACTCATTACTTCAAAAATACTCCGAACTGGATGCCGAAGTGGTCGACGCCGAGAAGCCATCCTCCGCCGTGCTGCCCGACGAAGTCCTGGAGACGCTCAAGAAGAAGCGATTGCTGATCAAGGACGAGATCATGGCTCACATGAAGAGCGAGCCATAGCGCCGACTGCTTGTGAGGACTTTTGTGGCGAGGGAGCTTGCTCCCGCTGGGCTGCGTAGCAGCCCCTGGATCTCGTGAGCGCTGCGCATCGAGCGGGAGCAATCTCTCTGGCCACCACAGGCCTCATGTCAGGCAGGCGCAACACAACCCTCAGGTCAACGGATCCCAGCGCTGCGACCAGTCGCTGCCAGTCCTGACGATCTCCCGCAGCACTTCGAACGCCTGCTGCAACGCCGCCGAATCCCGGTCCCTGGAGTACACCAGGTAGGTCGGGTAGTTGAACTCCGGCGCCTTGGGCACCCGCTCCAGGATGCCGCTGTCCAGGTAGCTCTGCACGACCCGTGTGCGGAAGTAGCCGCTGCCACCATTTTCGAGGATGTATTGCAGGGCCAGGGGACCGAGGTTGAAGGTCACCGCGGCCTTGGCCTTGTCCGGTAGCGCGGTGTCGTGTTGGCGTCGGAAATCCGCACTCCAATCGATGTACACGTAGGGGTCGGGACGGGCGGCCAGGCGCACCAGGATGAGTTTTTCTTCCAGCAATTGTTCCACTTGCAAGCGCGGCCAGTATTCGGGTTGATAGACCACCGCCGCATCCAGCAGCCCCAGTTCCAATTGCTGCAGCAGCTTTTCGCCGTCGCGGATGTCCATGCGCAAGGCATGGCCGGGAATTTTCTCGCGCAGTGCTCCAGCCCAGGCCAGCATCAACGGGTTGCACAGGCTGACCTCGCCACCCAGGTGCAAGACGTTGCGATAGCCCTCGGGCAATGGCAGGTCCCGGCGGGCCGCTTCCCAGGTTTGCACGAGCTGGTTGGCGTAGACCACGAAGGCCTCGCCGTCGGTGGTCAAGCGCGCGCCGGCGCGGTTGCGCACGAACAGCGCGCAGCCGAGCTGGCTTTCGAGCTTCTGGACCCGGGCGGTGATCGCCGTCTGGGTCACATGCAGCTTCTCGGCCGCTGCGGCGAGACTGCCGTGGCGGACGATTTCCAGGAAGGTGCGGGCGAGGTCGATGTCCATGGTCAGGCCGATGCGGGGGAAGCGGGCATTGTAAGAGCTGCCAGGCCTTCCCGATACCTTCGTACTGTTCATGCCTGATCTGTGGCGAAGGAGCTTGCTCCCGCTGTGTGGGAGCAAGGCTCGCCCGCGATGGAGGCGATGCGGTCTCGCGGAATCGAGGCGTCTGTTTCGCGAGCAAGCTTTGCTCCCACAGCCCAGCGGGAGCAAGCTCCCTCGCCACAGGGGCATCGTTGTTCTTGAGTGAGCAGTATGGTCTCGAAGCCGGCTGTTATTCGACGGCTTGGGGTTGTGCCGCCCGTGCCCAAGGTGCGACCAGGCGTTCGGGTGTACGGCAGGCCTTGTGCTTGAAGACGAAACGACGGCACTTGTCGGCGAAGCCGTGGCGATCGTCCACCATGTCGCGGCGCATTTGTGCGAGTTCGTCATCGCGACAGGCCTGGATCGCCGTCAGGCTGCGTTCGGCCTTGCGCACCCGGATGCTTTCGTAGGCCGGATCGAGCAGTGCGCGGTTGGCCCGTTGCAGCAGCCACAGGCCGAACTCGTCGGGGCAACGCGGGCCGATCTCCTGGACCATGCCGTAGCGCAATGCCTCCAGGGCGCTGATGGGCAGGCAGTCCTGGGTGAGTTTCCAGGCCATGTCCGGACCCACCGCGCGGGGCAGGCTGTAGGTCCAGTATTCGGAGCCGTACAAGCCCATGGTCGCGTAGTGGGGATTGAGCACGATGTCGTGGCGCGCCAGCACGATATCGGCGGCCAGCGCCAGCATCACGCCACCGGCCCCGGCGTTTCCCGTCAGGCCGCTGACCACCAGTTGCCGGGCGCTGAACAACTCCAGGCAGACGTCGTCGATGGCCCGGATGTTGGCCCAGGCTTCCAGGCCGGGTTCGGCGGCGGCCTGGATCACGTTCAGGTGCACGCCGTTGGAAAAGCTGCCGCGTCCACCACGAATCAACAGCACTTGGGTGTCCCGGGATTTGGCCCAGCGCAGTGCCGCCACCAGGCGCTGGCATTGCTCCGTGCTCATCGCCCCGTTGTAGAACTCGAACGTCAGCTCCCCCACATGGCCGCATTCGCGGTAGCGAATGGGTTGATAAGGCTCGTCGCTGAACGGTTGCCGGGCCAGGGAACTGTCAAGCACCGGGACGCCTTCGAGGCGGTTCGACAGGACATGGCGCGCCGGGCGTTTGAAAGTCTGTTCGCCGGGTTGCGGTTTGCGGCGCAGGGCGCCGATCCACAGGCTCGCGTCCCCTGTTGCCACCAGCACTGCATCGTCACGCACGGCCAACAGTTCGCCGGGCAGGCCATGGCGAACATCCAGATGGGCGTCGTACAGGTAGAATTGTTCGCCGGCCAGGCTGGCGAGCACACCGGGTTGACCGTCCGCGGCGTCGATGCAGCGCTGGATGAAAACGCTGCTGTCGTGCCAGCTGAAGCTGCGATCATCCTGGGTCATGTTCGGTTGCAAGCGCCCGATCACGTCAGGGCGGCCATAGTCCAGCGGTACCGGGGCGAAACCGTCGCGGTGTTTTTTCACCACCTCGCGGATGCAATGAATGGCCGCGTCGCTGACCGGGCCGTTATACAGCTCGGATTTGCGCAGGCCCTTGGGCAGGTCGAATTCGCGAGTGGCCCAGATGGGGCCTGCGTCCATTTCCTCCACCGCCTGCAAGGCGGTGACGCCCCAGCGATCGAGCTGCCGGGTGATCGCCCAGTCCAGGGCACTGGCACCGCGATCACCAACAATGCCCGGATGGATGATCACCACCGGGCGTCGTGGGTTGCGCCACAATTGCTTGGGTACACGGTCCTTGAGAAACGGGCAGATCACCAGGTCGGCGTCGCTTTCTTCGATTTGCCGGCAGACCGAGGCCGCATCGGTGAACAGCACCACGCTGGGGCGATAGCCAGCCTCGCGCAGGTCCAGCCAGGCGCGTTGGGTCAGGCCGTTGAAGGCGCTGGACAGCAGAACGATTTTCAGTGGAGGCATGAATCTCTCTTCCTTGAGATGCGCAGGCGCAGGCTGCCGATGAGCCGTCCCTGGCCTTGATGGAAGCGTTACGTTAGCGGTTGCAGGTGAAGCGGGAACTGACAGGGATCAAGGTTGTGTGCGGTGGGAAATCAGGGAGGCAGAAACACGAATCCCGCCACGGGGGCGGGATTCGTTTGCAATCGAAAGGTTCGCGAAGAGGGCGAACTCAATCTCAGGCCGGGAACAGCTCGGACAGTTTCATGGCCAGCATCATGTCGCCTTCGGTGCGCAGCTTGCCGCCCATGAACGCTTGCATGCCGTCGGTGCTGCCGTCGACGATGCCTTCCAGGGTTTCGGCGTCCATCACCAGGGTCACCTGGGCGTCCGGGTTTTCACCTTCCAACAGTTCGCAGGTGCTGTCCTTGACGACCAGCGAGAAATGCTTGGTATCGTCGATGCGGAAACCGAATACCAGGTCCAGGCCGGCAGCAGCGGCAGGGTTGAACTTGGCTTTCATGGCTTGTACGGCGTCGGCTACGGAGGTCATGGTTTCGATCCTTATTTGGGTGGTACAGCAAGGGTCTACAGTAATCCGGACTCAGCGAAAGGTGATGAGGTCCGGGGCCTTCAACAGTTGCAGGTGGGCATGGCTGTTGAAGGAAGCCAGGGCCACCTCGCGGCCCCTGAATTTCAGGTGGTTGAGCGAGGTGTTGACGATTTGCCAGTTCAGTTCGAAGGCCTGTCGGGCCGGTATCCGGGTGATCAGGTGGAGCAGGGCGGTGATGGTGCCGCCGGAGGTGAACACGGCGATCTTGTGGCTGTTGTCGGCTTGTTCCAGGATGCGCTGCAGGCCCGCCTGGACCCGTTCGACGAAACCCAGCCAGCTTTCCAGGCCTGGCGGGTCATACCGGCCGCTGAGCCAGCGTTCGACGATCAGCGCAAAGATGCGCTGGAACTCGGCGCGGTTCTGCGCAGCGTTGCGCAGGATATGCAGCGCCTCGGGCTCCTCGGGGAGCATGTCTGGCAACAGGGCACGAATGACCGCGTCGGCGTCGAACTCGTTGAACGCGGCGTCGATTTCCAGCTCGGGGACCGGCAGGCCGGCGGCAGACATCTGGCCCAGCGCGCCGACGGCGGTATCCTGTTGGCGACGCAGGTCCCCCGAGAGGCAGCGATCGAATACGACACCAAGCTCGGCGAGGTGGCCGCCGAGCACTTGCGCCTGGCGTACGCCATTGGGCGAGAGGACATCGTAGTCGTCCGCACCAAAGGAGGCCTGGCCATGTCGAATCAGATAGATACTGCCCACGTCCGCGTCATCCCGGTACGTTGAAGGTTTGGCGAGGTTATGGGGATGGCGGTGAGCTGTCAATGAAAAAACATACGCTTGTTTGAAATGCCTGTTGCAGCCTTGCCCTGTCGCGCTCGCGTCAAGGTAACCATAGGTTTCTTGGCTGGTCGCGACGCAGGCGCATGGGTATGCTGGGACCGTTACGCGCCTGCGTTCAGTGGCGCATTGCATTTAAGGAGTTGCTGTGGAGTTTTTCATCGAATACGCCGGTTTCCTGGCCAAGACCGTGACGCTGGTGATCGCCATCCTGGTGGTGCTGGCCAGTTTTGCTGCGCTGCGCAGCAAGGGGCGGCGCAAGTCGGCCGGCCAGTTGCAGGTGAGCAAACTCAACGATTTCTACAAGGGGCTGCGCGAGCGCCTGGAACAGACGCTGCTGGACAAGGATCAGCTCAAGACGCTGCGCAAGGCCGAAGGCAAGGCTGAAAAGGCCGGGAAGAAAAACAAGGACAAGCCGGCGACCAAGCCCCGAGTGTTCGTGCTGGACTTCGACGGTGACATCAAGGCCTCGGCCACCGAGAGCCTGCGTCACGAAATTACCGCATTGCTGACCCTGGCGACGCCGAAGGATGAAGTGGTATTGCGCCTGGAAAGCGGCGGCGGCATGGTCCACAGCTACGGCCTGGCCTCGTCGCAACTGGCGCGGATCCGTCAGGCCGGCGTGCCGCTGACCGTCTGTATCGACAAGGTCGCGGCCAGCGGCGGCTACATGATGGCGTGCATCGGCGAGAAGATCATCAGCGCGCCCTTCGCGATCCTGGGTTCCATCGGCGTCGTCGCGCAATTGCCCAACGTCAACCGTCTGCTGAAGAAACACGACATCGATTTCGAAGTGTTGACGGCCGGCGAATACAAACGCACGTTGACCGTGTTCGGCGAAAATACCGAGAAGGGCCGGGAGAAGTTCCAGGAAGACTTGGACATCACCCATGAGCTGTTCAAGAACTTCGTGTCCAACTATCGTCCGCAATTGGCCATCGATGAAGTGGCGACAGGTGAAGTCTGGCTGGGTGTCGCGGCGCTGGACAAGCGCTTGGTGGACGAGCTGAAAACCAGCGACGAGTACCTGGCCGAACGGGCCAAGGGTGCCGAGCTGTACCACCTGCACTACGCCGAACGAAAAAGCCTGCAGGAACGCATCGGCATGGCCGCCAGCGGTTCGGTGGATCGTGTGCTGCTCAGTTGGTGGAGCCGCCTGACCCAGCAACGGTTCTGGTAATTCGGCAGAGGATGTTCACACTAAACTCTGTGGGAGCGGGCTTGCTCGCGAAAGCGGCGGCACATCCAACATCCTCTGTCCAGACACACCGCCTTCGCGAGCAAGCCCGCTCCCACAGTGGTTCGGGGGTGGGCTGGGCATCGATCATCCATCAACAAAAAAAGCCCTGAACCGGTACATCCGGATCAGGGCTTTTTTGTGTATCAGGTTTCAGCGACGACGGAACAGCGGCAGCGGTTCGTCAGTGGCGGCCTGGTAGGTCACCGAGAAATCCTTGAGGCTTTCGAGGGCTTCATAGGGGTCTTTGTCCGCGCGCAAGGCGAAGGCGTCGAAACCGCAACGGCGCATGTAGAACAACTGGTCGCGCAGTACGTCGCCAATGGCCCGCAGTTCACCCTTGAAACCATAGCGGTCACGCAGCAGGCGGGCGTTGGAGTAGCTGCGCCCGTCGGTGAAGGCCGGGAAGTTCAGGGCGATGACCTGCAACTGGTTGGCATCATCACCGATTTCCTCGGCTTCCTCGTCGGCGTCCAGCCACACACCCAAGCCGCCGTCGCGGGCCTTGAGGGCATGGGCATGATCGCGCCACAGGGCCAGGGGCACGATCAGGTCGTCACAGTTGGAGATGCCATCGAAACTCGCGTCCTTGGGCAGCAGGTGCCAGGTTTCGTCGATGACCTCGTTGTTCTTAATGATTCGCTGCATAGACGCGTTCCTTGAAGAGGTCGATGCCAATACGTTGGTAAGTGTCGATGAAACGTTCGTCCGGGGTACGTTGTTCGATGTACACGTCGATCAGCTTCTCGATCACGTCAGGCATGTCGTCCTGGGCAAACGACGGGCCGAGGATCTTGCCCAGGCTGGCGTCGCGGCTACCGCTGCCGCCCAGGGAGACCTGGTAGAACTCTTCGCCTTTCTTGTCCACGCCCAGGATGCCGATGTGGCCGACGTGGTGGTGACCACAGGCGTTCATGCAACCGGAAATGTTCAGGTCCAGCTCGCCGATGTCGAACAGGTAGTCCAGGTCGTCGAAACGGCGCTGGATCGATTCGGCGATAGGGATCGACTTGGCGTTGGCCAGGGAGCAGAAATCGCCGCCCGGGCAGCAGATCATGTCGGTCAGCAGGCCGATGTTCGGGGTGGCGAAACCTTGCTCACGCAGCTCGCCCCACAAGGTGAACAACTGGCTCTGTTCAACGTCTGCCAGGATGATGTTCTGCTCGTGGGACGTGCGCAGTTGGCCGAAGCTGTAGCGCTCGGCCAGGTCGGCAACGGCGTCCAGTTGCTTGTCGGTGATGTCGCCCGGTGCGACGCCGGTTGGTTTCAGGGACAAGGTCACCGCGACATAACCCGGCTTCTTGTGGGCCAGGGTGTTGCGGGTGCGCCAGCGAGCGAACCCCGGGTGTTCCTTGTCGAGGGCAGCCAGTTCGGCGTCCTGATTGGCCAGCGTCTTGTACTGCGGGTCGACGAAGTGCTTGGCGACGCGATGCACTTCGGCTTCGGTCAGGGTGGTCTGGCCGCCACGCAGGTGAGCCATCTCGGCCTCGACCTTCTCGGCGAACACTTCCGGCGTCAGGGCCTTGACCAGGATCTTGATCCGCGCCTTGTACTTGTTGTCGCGACGGCCATAACGGTTGTACACCCGCAGGATGGCGTCGAGGTAGCTCAGCAGGTCCTGCCACGGCAGGAACTCGTTGATGAAGGCGCCGACCACCGGGGTACGCCCCAGGCCGCCGCCCACCAGCACACGGAAGCCCAGCTCGCCGGCGGCGTTGTAGACCGTCTCCAGGCCGATGTCATGGACTTCGATGGCCGCACGGTCCGAGGTCGAGCCGTTGATGGCGATCTTGAACTTGCGCGGCAGGTAGGCGAATTCCGGGTGGAACGTCGTCCACTGGCGAACGATTTCGCACCACGGCCGCGGGTCGATCAACTCGTCGGCCGCGACACCGGCGAACTGGTCGGTGGTGACGTTGCGCAGGCAGTTGCCGCTGGTCTGGATCGCGTGCATCTGCACGGTGGCCAGTTCGGCCAGGATCTCAGGCACGTCTTCCAGGGCCGGCCAGTTGTACTGGACGTTCTGCCGGGTACTGATGTGGGCATAGCCCTTGTCGTAGTCGCGGGCAATCTGCGCCAGCTTGCGCACCTGGCGCGAGGTCAACTGGCCATAAGGCACAGCCACGCGCAGCATCGGGGCGAAGCGCTGGATATACAGGCCATTCTGCAGGCGCAGAGGGCGGAATTCTTCTTCGCTCAGCTCGCCTGCCAGATAGCGTCGGGTCTGATCACGGAACTGCTTGACGCGGTCCTCGATGATTCGCTGATCGTACTCGTCATATACGTACATATAAGTCTCGGTCTCAGGCTTGGGCCGATCAGAAACAGCTGCATGTTGGCTCGCTGGAATCGGGTTCTGCCTCGGCAATTCTGCGCGCACGGCCGCGCACTCCTAGAGGAGCCGGTGCAAGATACCTGTTTTGAGTTATGCGCAAAAGTGATGTTTGAGTATATGTAAAGAACCAAATCGACTAATGAGACTGATTATTGCCTAACCCACATTTGTCGTACGGGCAATCATCGTCTTAACTGTGGTCGAGTCCCTATGCAATCACCTACAAAACCGACAAGAGGCGATGCAATGAGCAATCCGACCAAAGCAAGGAAAAGCGACAGTACCGTTGATGCCTGGGCCATTTTGTTCCTGATTATCCTGGTGGTGGGCACGGCGGTGTTCTGGGTCAGTCATCAGTAATTTCAATCCAACACACAACTCAATGTGGGAGCGAGCCTGCTCGCGAAAGCGGTGGTTCAGTCGACTATGTGTTGACTGACACACCGCTTTCGCGAGCAGGCTCGCTCCCACAGGGTTATGTGTTGTGTTGGTAGCTGTTATAGCCCCGCCAGATGCACCACCAGCTTGACGATGCCAAACAACGTCAAGGCGAAGATCACCGTGAACGTGATCCCCAATATCACGAAGTGGCTCGGCTTGCCGTGGGTGAAATCCCGGGCGCGGTTCTTGCCGCTTTGCACGCCGAAGGCCGCAGCCAGCACGCTGTGCATCATCTGAAGCAGGGTTGGCGGTTTGTTGTCCACTGGATCGTCCATAAATCCCTCGTTGAAAGTCGCGTCGCTCCAAGCATAGTCAAGCCGCGCCTGTGTGGATGAATTCGATTGCTTTTGCCATTCGTTACGCAAGTTTCCAAGGGCCTATAACTATGTACCGCCAGTGCGGTTAGTCGAGCTGGTCTGCTGTCGCTTCATTCAAAGGAGCGATGTATGCCGACGGATCCCATACAGAACCCGGAAAAAGCACAGTCAAAACCGCAAGCCACGGAAAGTCTGCACGCGGACTTCCTGAAAGCTGCCATGCCTGCATGGCTGATAGAGGCTTCGACGCAACGCAGGCAGGCGATAAGGCAAGTCGCAACGCAGATGCCGGCCTGGTATGCGAACGCTTCGCCAGAGCAGCGCAAGGTCGTGGATGCCTGCTTCAAGCAAAGTGTCGTAGCGCAGAATCAACTGGACACAACCCTGTCCTCGTTCCTGGACATCGACACGTTCGCCAGGCCGCTGTTGATCCAGGCACTGAAAGATCAGTTCGAGACAGAGGTGGATGTCGACAAGACTTTGCTGCACCTGACACGGCCCTGGGAAACAACCGTGGTCAAGGTGGAGATTTCTTCGTTCACATTGTTCAGGTTGCCCATGCTGCAAGTTGCGCTGCACAACTTCGAAAGTTGGGAATGCGAGCACGGCGCCTATCATGAAACGTCAGGATTTGTCGTAGCGACGGACACGCCTGGCACTTTTGCGCCCGTGGCGTTGAACGTGTCGGTCGGTCAATTCCTCACCCTGTGCCGCACCCTGGATATTGGCGCGAAATACCAAGCCTACCTCAAGTCATTTTTCTACCCGGCTGACGCGGCGACCGAAACGGCGCTTCGCCAGCGCTTCATTGCCAGCCAGAAAGCTGCGATGAGGGCCGCAGCCGAGCAAGCAGTGTTGGCAGGGGATATCGAGCCAGGGGATCACGCGATGATCCTTTCGGTCATCGAGGGTGAAAATGACCCTTGGATCGGCGGGAAGCCGGTCTGGTTCGAAGACCTGTCCCTGATGAAACAGAGACTGGTGGGTTGTGTTGCGTTTTCGATTTGTGAACTTCATCGCTACAGCGATGAAGTGATCCTCTACGTGCCCCATGACCCTGAGCATCCGCTGAAGCGTTACGATGGCGACCAGCTTGAAACACGCTTCAAGCAATTGCTCACCACGCCCGATACCGGGCAATCGCAGAATATTGCCCCGACACCTTATCAGCGTTTTTTCAGTCGATTCGTGCCCTACGGCAAACAGCCTTATTACTTCAGCCAATTCATCCAGGAAGCGGACGGCCTGCCCAGCCTCCAATTGCCTGCGCCATGGATGGGTATTTTCGAACCCTTGATGCCCTCTTCGCTGATGATTCACCTCCCCGGTATTCCTCCCGACCCCTCAAAGGCAACGCGCGAGCCAGATCCCTACATCGCCCCTTCGACGTGGCCGCAGAAAGGCCGAACGTTGTGGGCCGATAACCTTGATCCGTGGCAGTACCTCTATGAGCAACACCGTGAAAAGGTGCTGGCCGATGCGCGCAGTCATGCGGTCCCCACGGAGGATGTCGACGCCAAGACCAGGCAAGAGAAACTGGCCAGCCTATTGCAAATAGGGCTCAACACCGTGAACGTTTTGTCCATGTTCATTCCGGTGTTTGGCGAGGCCATGATGGTGGTCATGGCGGGACAGCTGTTATACGAAACTCTTGAAGGCGCAGTCGAGTGGGGTGAGGGCGACAAACGGGCAGCCAGGGCTCACTTGATCGATCTCGCGCAAAATCTGGCGTTGATGGGCGTGATGGCCGGTGTGGGCGCCGCGGTCGGCAAGTTCGCCGCAATCAAGCCCGAACCCGTGATCGAGCACCTTGAGTCCGTGACCTTGCCCAATGGCGAAACCCGCCTGTGGAAGCCGGACCTGAGGCGCTATGAAAGCCAAGTAACGCTCTCCGACACGAACGCTCCGAATGCTCAAGGACAATACGTAGTGGGTGGGATGACCTGCATCCGTCTGCAGGGAAAGGTCTACGAGCAGTTTTTCGATGAGTCGATCCACAAATGGCGCATCAAGCATCCGACGGACGCTGCGGCGTATCAACCCATCCTCGAGCATAACGGCACCGGAGCCTGGCGGCATTCATTGGAGCGGCCAATGACTTGGGATCGCCTGACGCTGCTCAGGCGCATGGGCCATGAGACCGCCGCGTTTTCGGATGAGATGCTGCTCAGGCTCGCCGATGTCAGCGGCGTCAGCGACAACGCGCTGCGTAAAATGCATATGGACAATGCAATGCCACCTCCTGAGTTGAGGGATGCGATGCGCCTGTTCAAGGCGGACGCCGAGGCAGGTAAGGTGATTGCCCCGTCACAAGATCCAGCAGGATTGGGAACGTTCTCCCGGCAGCGGATTTTCGAAAGCCTCTACAAGGGCACGGAACCTGTCGACGGTCGCGTCAGGATTTTGCAGCGTGAGTGTCCCGGCCTCAGCGAGGCCGCCGCCCAGGAGGTTATCGCCCACGGTAGCGTTGCGGATCTTGCCCGTCTCGATGCAAGGCGACGTGCGCCGCTGAACATGCTGGAAGAGGCTCGCTGGTACGCACGGCAAGGACGCCAGGTTCGTGCGTATGCGGGATTGCACAGCGACAACATCGTTTCGGCTGACAGTCGACGCCTGGCATTGCACGCCCTGGAAAGACTACCAGGCTGGCAGAGTACGCTGCGTCTGGAAGTGCGCGAGGGAAGCAACACGGGTGCGTTGCTTGAAAGCATCGGCGACAAGAGTGCGCCTGAGAAAACGTACCTGATCAAAAACGGACCTCGCTACTACGCATTCAACGAGCTTGGGGAAGTCTTTGATAGCGTGTCCTGGCGGGGCGGCAGCTTCTACGACGCGATCCTGCATGCTTTGCCCGATGGCGCGAGTTCCGCACTGGGGCTTCCAGATGCTCAAGGCCCCGAGCTGCAACGCATGATCATCGATTACGCCTACTTGCATCGTGGGGATATGACACAGCTGCTTGAAACCCCCGCCAAGCGCTTCAAGCCACCGGTTCGCGTGAGCGCAACGCTCAAGGGGTATTACGCGAGCGGCCGGGGCAGGGGAATGCACCCTTCCATTGAAGCGCGGGTGGAGGCGCTTTATCCCAGCGAACAGCAAGCCGAGGCGTTCATCAGGCAACAACGGGGCAAGACAGAACGGCAGATCTATTTGGAACTGCAAACGCGCCAGCGCGAATGGGAGTTGCTCGATGGCACGCTTGAACGATGGCTGGACGAGACGGTGGGCAGCCCGGCCGAGGTTCACAGATATCGATTTACCCAGGCGCTCAGGGACTGTTGGCGCAATCGCCCGTTAGCGGAAGAATCCCCCGAAGGCGCGCGGCTGGTGCTTTCCTGTGAGGTGCCGCTGCCCCCAATAGCCACCCATTTTGCGCATGTACGGGAATTGTCGGTGATCGGCGGCGGCATGACAGACGCCAATGCGGATGCCTTCCTGGCACTTTTCCCTGGGATCACGAAATTGGAGATTGGCCTCAGGGAATCCGGATTCCTCGATCTGTCCTTCGGGCACCCACCGTTGACTACCCTGCCGCACGCGGTGAGCCAGATGCCAGGACTCACCCACTTGCGGTTCTCCAGCGCCGCTGTCTCGCTGGCCGAGAGTTTTCCACAAAGGCTCTCTTCCCTGACTTCGCTGGAGGTGCTGCACATCGATTACTCAGGTTTCGATCAGACCGCCATGCACAACCTTGACCTGACACCATTGAGCCGTTTGCGTACGTTGAAAATCGAGGCGCCTCAAACGTTATCGCAATGGCCTGAATACGTGCAGCGTCTTCCCCGGCTCGAACGTCTGGACCTGGCGCGCACATCGATACGTACGTTGCCGGATGCACTATTCGAAGGGCACGAAAAGTTGTGGGCCGGGCTATCGCTGAATTGGTCAGAGCTGACTCCGCAAGCGTTCTCGCGCGCCTACCGGTACGTCAGTGAATACTCGGGAGCGTTCGGCCATTTGGTGGACGTGGATCAAATGGTGGACGGCTACTGTCGCGGGCAATTGCGCTCGCTGGTCGGGGAGGCCGAGTCTTTCGGGCGCCTGCCCGTGACGTTTGACAGTGCCTCCAATACTCCTCAGGAACGATTTGCTGCTGTAGAAGCACTCAGGGCGGAACACGATGGAATCTTTGCGCAGTTTTTTGAGCCGACGGGAGCGGAAGATTTGTCATACGCCATGCTTTCCCAAGTGTGGTGGGAGAGCGGAGGTCTGTTGTTTCGAGCGTTGCGAGGCAGCTGGCGCAGCGCTGTACGCCAACGCCTGGGTTTGCCGACCGCAGGCGGCTCTTTGTTTGAGCTGCCGGTTCCCGGGTCTGCTCTTCCCGGTAAGAAGTTTGCGGCGCTTCCAGCGTTGCCGCCCGCAAGCTTTTCCCACGTAGAAACGCTGCGCTTGGGATCGCTGGATGTTTCCTCCCAGCAGGCGCGCAACTTTTTCAGGGCATTCAGCGGTACGCGAACATTGGAAATAAGCGGCAACGGCTTCACCGAGCTGCCTTTCGACGCCGAAGACTTGCCAGCCTTGACGCAACTCGATATGCGCAACAACAACCTGCTCGTCACTCCCACTGTTCAGGCGCAGTTCAATGGGTTGACGATGCTTGAGCAACTGAATCTGGAAAACAACCCGCTCGAGAGTCTTGATGTCAGTGCCTTGACCCGGCTCAAGGCACTGGGCCTCAAAGCCACCCGGTTGCGAGCTTGGCCAACCGGTGCCGAGAACCTGACGCAGCTTTCCTGGCTTGACTTGCGGGATAACCAACTGCAGTCATTCCCGCCAACCGTGCTGTCCAATGATGAAGTCCTGTTAAAGACCCATTTGGACGGTAACCTCTCCAGCCCTGATGGCGAGGCAGCCTTGAGTGCGGCACATCAGCGAGTCGAAGATGCAAGAGGGCTTCCCCATGGGGCATTGGCCCGATTTGCCAAGGAGTCTGTACCGGATCAATTCCCGCCGACGGAAACAAGCTGGTCGATCGCTCAACTTCTATTACCGCCGCCCGAGGCGTTGGCCGTGGTCGAGGGGGATGCGGGGCGCGAACTGCGCCTGCAGCGGCTGGATCCGATCCTGACCCGGGAACAGGCAGCCCTGAAGCTCGGGCAATGGCGTGAAAACGGGAGAACCGAGACGCAGATCGACGACCAGGTCAGCCAGTGGCACCAATCGTGTGTCTCGCTGATTCGTCGGTTGAATGACTGGCTCTTCACCAGAGAAGTCCGAGTCGCAGGGGGCACCGTTTCCGCGCAAAGCCGCGCGCTGGCGGCCAAGAGCATCCGTGAGGTTTGGCAAGAGGGACTGATACGCCACAGTGGGGCAGGACAAACACTCAGTCTGCATGGCCTGCAACTGGGCGACTTGCCTGAACTGATTGAGCCATTTCCTGGCGTGACGACGCTGGACCTGTCAGGAGTCCTGTTGACTGAACAAGGTTCAAACGGTTTCCTGGGCGCTTTTCCCCATCTGAACCGATTGGACCTGGGCGGCAATGGACTGAGCGCCGTACCGAATGCTGTCTTGCAAATGGAGCAATTGGAGCACCTGGGGCTCGGTTATAACAACTTGCCCCCCGCGGCGGCTTACCCGTTATTGACTCACGGCCGCCTGCGTTCGCTTAACCTTTCCATGAATAGACTGGATACGTTCGATCCTCCCGATTTTGGCCAGATCGAAGCGCTGGATCTCAGCTATAACGAAATCGGAAACTGGCCCAGCCATCTATTGGATGCCCCAGCGCTGGAGGAGCTGAACTTGAGCGGCAACGAGTTTACGGATCTTCCGGCGGGGCTGCTGGAGGTCACTCACCAGAGACTGCTGGACGGAATGGATCTCAACGATAACGAATACCTTTCCCCCGAAGTGTTTTATGAACTCAGGGATTACCTTGAACGGAGCGACCGCGAGGAAGTCTTGGGTTTTTCCCGAGACGAAATCGATGGCCTGATAGCCCTGTCAGAGGCGCCGCAAGGCGACATGTCCGATTTTGATGACGACTCCGATGGCGGCGCAGGCGGCAATGTCCGTAACGATATCCATGCCGCAGTCGCTCCGGTCGAACCCCTTCTCGATCCTTCGGGCGATGCGTCGACCGAGGCGTTGGCACCCTGGCTGGTGGGGGCTGACGGTGAGCAGGTCACGGTTCGGCAAAGAATCTGGACGCAGTTGGCCGAAGAAAATGATCACGAGCGCTTCTTCCAATTGTTGGGTCTGTTGGCAGACACGTTCGATTTCAGATTTAACCGGGCAGAACTGACGCGACGGGTATGGAACGTCATGGAAGCTGCCAGCGAAAACAGCGAGCTGCGCCAGTTGCTGTTTCGGGTAGCCGAAACCCACGGGACCTGCATCGATGGCCGCATCTTGACGTTCAGCGAGCTGGAAGTCCGAGTGTTTGTCTTTCAATGCTTGCGTGATATTCCATTGGACCGCCCTATGCTCAAGGGCCAGGCATTGCTGCGCTTGTCGCGGCAGTTGTTCCGACTGGAGCGGGTCGAGACGTTGGCCGAAGCGGCTGGTCAAGGCAGGGATCGGGCGGAAATACGCCTGCGTTATCGCATTGGCCTGACGAGCGGATGGGGCGACGGCATTGATTTGCCGGGGCAGCCTACGCATATGGCTTTTGGCGCACCGATCGCTGGAGAACTGGCGGCGCGCACGCGCAACTCGATTCTTGAGGCAGAGCGCAGCGATGCGCTATTGGTGAGCATGACGTCGCGTGACTACTGGACGAGCTACCTGCAGGAGCGACATCCAGAACAGATGAGCGACATCGCCAATGCTGTCGCCACCAGGCGCCACGAACTCCTGGACGCATTGGAGGATCGCCGGGCTGACGGCGGAATCGATACGCAGCAGTACAACTTGGAACTCAACGCGTTGGGAAGAACGATCGATGCCCTGCGCACGGACAAACTGGTTGAGCTGACGCGAAGAGAGTTGAAGGATTTGCGAAGCATCGTGCCTGGAGCGGATCAGTTCGGTAATCGATCACCCCAACCCGGACCGTCCCACCGCAACTGATGTGCTGTTGGGGATACAGAGGCCGATCTGTCGATGCCTGTGTCGTCGACAGACCGGTCCGCAGTCTTTCCGTTTAGTTGTCGTAACCCAGGTTCGGCGCCAACCAGCGCTCCGTCACACTCAGATCCTGGCCCTTGCGCGCGGTATAGCTCTGGACCTGATCCTTATCGATCTTGCCCACCGCGAAGTACTGCGCCTGGGGATGGGCGAAATACCAGCCGCTGACCGCCGCTGCCGGGAACATGGCGTAGTGTTCAGTGAGGAACACGCCGCTGCGTCCGGCTTTCATTTCACTGGCTTCGGGATCGAGCAGGCGGAACAGCGTGGCCTTCTCGGTGTGGTCCGGACAGGCCGGGTAGCCCGGGGCAGGGCGGATGCCGGTGTATTGCTCCTTGATCAGCGCCTCGTTGTCCAGGCTTTCGTCCTTGGCGTAACCCCAGTGTTCCTTGCGCACCTGCTGGTGCAGCCATTCGGCGCAGGCTTCGGCCAAACGGTCGGCCAGGGCCTTGACCATGATCGAGTTGTAGTCGTCGCCGGCCTCTTGATAAGCCTTGGCGACTTCTTCGGCGCCGATGCCGGCGGTGGTGATGAAGCCGCCAACGTAGTCGGTGACGCCGCTGTCCTTCGGCGCGACGAAGTCGGCCAGGGAGAAGTTCGGCTTGCCGTCGGTCTTGATGATCTGCTGGCGCAGGTGATGCAGGCGCGCCAGTGGCTTGCCGTCGTCGCCATAGACTTCCAGGTCGTCGTCATGCACCTGGTTGGCCGGCCAGAAGCCAAACACGGCGCGGGCGCTGATGAGTTTCTCGTCGATCAGCTTGCGCAGCATCGCCCGGGCGTCGGCGTACAACGCCGTGGCCGCTTCGCCGACCACTTCGTCGGTGAGGATGCGTGGGTACTTGCCGGCCAGGTCCCAGGAGATGAAGAACGGTGTCCAGTCGATGTATTCGGCGAGGACGTTCAGGTCGATGTCGTCCAGCACCTTGGCACCGGTGAAGGTCGGCTTGACCGGCTGGTAGCTGCTCCAGTCGAACTGCGGCTTCTTCGCCACGGCCGCCGGGTAGCTCAGGCGTTCGGTACGGGCGCTGCGGTTGGAGGTGCGCTCGCGCACGTCGATATAGTCCTGGCGGGTTTTCTCGACGAACGCCGGCTTGAGCTCCTTGGACAGCAACTGGGTCGCCACGCCCACGGCGCGGGAGGCGTCGGTGACATAGATCACCGCGTCGTTGCTGTACTTGGGCTCGATCTTCACTGCTGTGTGGGCCTTGGAGGTCGTAGCACCGCCAATCATCAACGGCAGGTGGAAATCCTGGCGCTGCATCTCCCGCGCCACGTGCACCATCTCATCCAGGGACGGGGTGATCAGGCCGGACAGGCCGATGATGTCGCACTTCTGCTCCTTGGCCACCTGCAGGATCTTCTCCGCCGGCACCATCACGCCCAGGTCGACGATGTCATAGCCGTTGCACCCCAACACGACGCCGACGATGTTCTTGCCGATGTCATGCACGTCGCCCTTGACCGTCGCCATGAGGATCTTGCCCTTCGCCTCTGGCTTGTCGCCTTTTTCCGCCTCAATGAACGGGATCAGGTGCGCCACCGCCTGCTTCATCACGCGGGCGGACTTGACCACTTGGGGCAGGAACATTTTGCCGGCGCCAAACAGGTCGCCGACGATGTTCATGCCGGCCATCAGCGGGCCTTCGATCACCTCGATCGGCCGGGCGAACGACAGCCGCGACTCCTCGGTGTCTTCGACGATGTGGGTGGTGATGCCCTTGACCAGCGCGTGCTCCAGGCGCTTGTTCACTTCCCAGCCGCGCCATTCTTCGGTTTCCGCTTCCTTGACGCTGCCGTCGCCCTTGTACTTGTCGGCGATGGCGAGCAGGGCGTCGGTGCCCTCGGGGGTGCGGTTGAGGATCACGTCTTCCACGGCGTCGCGCAGCTCCACCGGGATCTGGTCGTAGATCTCCAGTTGGCCGGCGTTGACGATGCCCATGGTCAGGCCCGCGCGGATCGCATACAACAGGAACACCGAGTGAATCGCTTCGCGCACAGGGTTGTTGCCGCGGAACGAGAACGACACGTTGGACACGCCGCCGGAGGTCAGTGCGTAGGGCAGTTCGTCGCGGATGTAGGCGCAGGCGTTGATGAAGTCCACGGCATAGTTGTTGTGCTCCTCGATACCGGTGGCAACGGCGAAGATGTTCGGGTCGAAGATGATGTCTTCCGGCGGGAAGCCGACTTCATTGACCAGGATGTCGTAGGAGCGCTTGCAGATTTCCTTCTTGCGCGCCTCGGTGTCGGCCTGGCCGGCTTCGTCGAAGGCCATCACCACCACCGCGGCGCCGTAGCGCTTGCACAGCTTGGCGTGGTGGATGAACTGCTCGACGCCTTCCTTCATGCTGATGGAATTGACGATGCCCTTGCCCTGGATGCACTTGAGGCCCGCTTCGATCACTTCCCACTTGGAGGAGTCGATCATGATCGGCACCCGGGAAATGTCCGGTTCGCCGGCAATCAGATTGAGGAAGGTCACCATGGCCTTCTTCGAATCGAGCATGCCCTCGTCCATGTTGATGTCGATCACCTGGGCGCCGGCCTCGACCTGTTGCAGGGCCACTTCCAGGGCTTCGGTGTAGTTGTCCTCGCGGATCAGCCGGGCGAACTTGGCGGAACCGGTGATGTTGGTCCGCTCGCCGACGTTGACGAACAGCGAGCTGCGGTCGATGGTGAATGGTTCCAGGCCCGACAGGCGGCAGGCCCGGGGAATCTCCGGAATCTGACGCGGCGCATAGCCGGCCACGGCCTTGGCGATGGCTTCGATGTGCGCCGGGGTGGTGCCGCAGCAGCCGCCGACGATATTCAGGAAACCGCTCTGGGCAAACTCTTCGATGACCTTGGCCGTCTCGGCCGGCAGTTCGTCGTATTCCCCGAATTCGTTGGGCAGGCCTGCGTTGGGGTGGGCCGAGACGTGGGTGCTGGCCTTGTTCGACAGTTCTTCCAGGTATGGGCGCAGTTCGCTGGCGCCGAGGGCGCAGTTCAGGCCGACCGAGATCGGCTTGGCGTGGGCCACCGAGTTCCAGAAGGCTTCGGTAGTCTGGCCGGAGAGGGTGCGGCCGGAGGCATCGGTGATGGTGCCGGAAATCATGATTGGCAGTTCGACACCCAGCTCTTCATAGACGCCTTGCACGGCAAAGATCGCCGCCTTGGCGTTCAGCGTGTCGAAGATGGTTTCGATCAGGATCAGGTCGGCGCCGCCTTCGATCAGGCCCTTGGTGGCCTCGGTGTAGTTCTCCACCAGTTCGTCGAAGGTCACGTTGCGGTAGCCGGGGTTGTTCACGTCCGGCGACAGCGAGCAGGTGCGGCTGGTCGGGCCGAGCACGCCGGCGACGAAGCGCGGCTTGTCCGGGGTTTCCAGGGTCTTGGCGTCGGCCACTTTACGCGCCAGGCGCGCGCCTTCCAGGTTCAGCTCGTAGGCCAGGCCTTGCATGCCGTAGTCGGCCTGGGACACCTGGGTAGCGTTGAAGGTGTTGGTTTCCAGGATGTCGGCACCGGCATCCAGGTAGGCTTTTTCAATGGCGCCGATCACGTCGGGGCGGCTCAGCACGAGCAAATCGTTGTTGCCCTTGACGTCGCTCGGCCAGTCGGCAAAACGCTTGCCGCGGTAGTCCTGTTCTTCCAGCTTGTAGCTCTGGATCATCGTGCCCATGCCGCCGTCGAGGATCAGGATGCGTTCCTTGAGGGCTTGCTGGAGAAGATAAAGGCGAGCGCTGCGATCAGACATAGGACTACCTGGAAAAAAGACCATTACGAAGGCCGGGATAATAGCAAACCTGTGCAGGATTTGATCATGACGGCTTTTGCATGAATATCGCTCATGTTTGCAAGGCGATGCTGGCCCGGTAGAATCGCCGGATTATCTCTTAGGGACCCGAGACATGCCGTACCGCGTCTTATTCGGCAGTCTGTTGCTGCTGTTGTCTTTTACCGCAGCCGCCGGGAATCCCGCTTCCGCGATCTCCTACACCCGCGATATCCAGCCGATCTTCACGGAAAAATGCGTGGCCTGCCATGCCTGCTACGACTCCGCCTGCCAGTTGAACCTGGGCAGCGGCGAGGGCGCGGCGCGGGGGGCGAGCAAGCTGTCGGTGTATGACGGCGAGCGGCGCCAGGCGGCCGACCCGACCCGCTTGTTCTATGACGCCTCCGGCCCGCGCGCCTGGCAACGCAAGGGCTTCTATTCAGTGCTCGACGCCCAGGGCAGCCAGGCTGCGTTGATGGCGCGCATGCTGGAGTTGGGCCATCGCACGCCGTTGCAGCCTAACGCCAAGCTGCCGGAAGAGATCGTCCTGGGCCTCAACCGCGACAACAGTTGCGCGATGCCGGGTCAATTCGACGAATATGCCGGCGCCCATCCCAAGGAAGGCATGCCCCTGGCCGTCACCGGCCTGACTGACCAGCAATACCAGACCCTGCAGCGCTGGCTGGCGGCCGGTGCGCCTATCGATCAGCAGGCCCTGGCCCCAAGCGCCGCCGAAGCCTTGCAGGTGGTGCAATGGGAAAACCTGCTCAATGCCCCGGGCGCCCGGGAAAGCCTGGTGGGCCGCTGGTTGTTCGAACACTGGTTCCTGGCGCACATTTATTTCAAGGGCGGCGAGCCGGGGCATTTCTTCCAGTGGGTGCGTTCGCGCACACCCACGGGCCAGCCGATCGACCTGATCAACACCCGCCGTCCCAACGACGATCCTGGTACCCGCATTTATTACCGGCTCTGGCCGGTACAGGGGGTGATCGTGCACAAGACCCACATCACCTACGGCTTGAGCGCGGCGAAAATGGCACGCATCAGGAGCCTGTTCTACAGCGGCAACTGGCAGGTCAGCGCGCTGCCGGGTTATGGGCCGGAGCGCCGGGCCAATCCTTTTTCCACCTTCGAAGCGATCCCGGCCCAGGCCCGCTACCAGTTCATGCTCGATAACGCCGAGTACTTCGTGCGCACGTTCATTCGCGGGCCGGTGTGCCGTGGCCAGATCGCCACGGATGTGATCCGCGACAATTTCTGGGCGCTGTTCCAGGCCCCCGAGCACGACCTGTACATCACCGATCCGAACTACCGCGGCCAGGCCACGCCGCTGTTGGCGATGCCGGGGCAGAACGATGACGTGGGCAGTGTCGTCAGCCTGTGGCTCGACTATCGGGACAAACGTAACGAATACGAAGCCTTGCGCCGCGACAGCTATGCCGAGCTGCCGGCACCGAGCTGGTCGACGCTGTGGGCCGGCAACGACAACGCGCTGCTGAGCATTTTCCGGCATTTCGACAGTGCTTCGGTCACCAAGGGGCTGATCGGCGAGGTACCGCAGACAATGTGGCTGTTCGACTTCCCGTTGCTGGAGCGTACCTATTATCAGCTGGCGGTGAATTTCGACGTGTTCGGCAACGTGTCCCACCAGGCCCAGACCCGGTTGTATTTCGACTTGATCCGCAACGGCGCGGAACAGAACTTCCTGCGCTTGATGCCCGCTGACTCCCGCGAAGACTACTTGGACGACTGGTATCAGGACGGTGGCAAAGTCAAGATGTGGCTCGATTACGAGGCCATCGACAATGACAAGCCGACGGCCCTCAAGCTTGACGAGCACGACCCCAAGCGCGATTTCACCCAGCAATTGCTAGCCCGCTATGGCGAGCTGAACGCGCGCCCCGATCCGCTCAACCGCTGCGACGGAGCCTACTGCTCACGCCCGAACATCGACCCGACGCTGCAAAACGCCGAGCAGGCCCTCAGTCGGCTGGTGTCGCGCCCGGCGGCGGGGCTCAAGGTGATCGATCAACTGCCGGAAGCGACGATGCTGCGCGTCGAAACCGTTGGCGGTCGTCGTGAGGTCTACAGCCTGCTGCGCAACCGCGCCCACAGCAACGTGGCGTTCCTGCTGGGCGAGGAACGGCGCTACCAACCGGGGCTGGACACGCTGACGGTCTACCCGGGCGTGCTCAGCAGCTATCCGAACTTCCTGTTCAACATTCCGGCCGGGCAAGTGCCGGCTTTCGTCGAAGCCATGCAGGGCGCCCAGGACGCGCCGGCGTTCGAGCGGATTGTCGAGCGCTGGGGGATTCGCCGCAGCCACCCGCAGTTCTGGTACTACTTTCATGACCTGAGCCAGTACATCCAGGAGACGGAGCCCGTGGAAAGCGGTGTGCTGGACATGAATCGCTACCAGAACCTCTGATCGACAGGTCCGGTGGCAAACCCCGTGCCGCCGGATGCTTTCCTGACAAAAATACTAGGACTTTGTCCGGCGCGATGATTGGCGTAAACTGCCGGCAAGCCTGCGAGGAGTTTCCATGACCGCCATAACCATTACCGATGCCGCCCACGATTACCTGGCCGACCTGCTGTCCAAGCAGAACACCCCAGGTATCGGGATCCGCATCTTCATCACCCAGCCCGGCACCCAGTACGCAGAGACGTGCATCGCCTACTGCAAGCCGGGGGAAGAGAAACCCGAAGACACCGCGTTGGGGCTCAAGAGCTTCACCGCGTACATCGACTCGTTCAGCGAAGCTTTCCTGGACGATGCGGTCGTCGACTACGCCACCGACCGCATGGGCGGCCAGCTGACCATCAAGGCGCCGAACGCCAAGG
This sequence comes from Pseudomonas sp. Z3-6, assembly GCF_051131985.1. Taxonomy (NCBI): domain Bacteria; kingdom Pseudomonadati; phylum Pseudomonadota; class Gammaproteobacteria; order Pseudomonadales; family Pseudomonadaceae; genus Pseudomonas; species Pseudomonas sp. Z3-6. The sequence goes on along the minus strand of NZ_CP071644.1, from coordinate 4,433,049 downwards.
TGCCGATGGTCAATGCCGACAGCCCGGTCAACGAGCGCATCAATTATTACCTGCAAACCGAAATCAACCCGGGGCTGGCCAGCCACGGCGGCCAGGTGTCGCTGATCGACGTGGTGGAGGACGGCATCGCCGTGCTCCAGTTCGGCGGCGGCTGCCAGGGCTGCGGCCAGGCCGACGTGACCTTGAAGGAAGGCATCGAGCGCACCTTGCTCGAGCGCATCCCGGAGCTCAAGGGCGTACGCGACGTGACCGACCATACGCAGAAAGAAAACGCCTACTACTGATAGGTGTTCGCTGCGCGCAAAACGCTGTGGCGAGGGAGCTTGCTCCCGCTCGATTGCGAAGCAATCGCCAGGTAATCGATGCATTCTCGTGATGATGCAGGGTTGCCAGGGGACCGCTTCGCGGTCCAGCGGGAGCAAGCTCCCTCGCCACAAAAGCTTCGGTGATCGGCGCGTAAACCTGTGGGCACCTGCCGAACCCTGTGGGAGCTGCGGTGACCGTCACTTTTCTTGTCGCTGCAAATCCCTGTGGGAGCGAGCTTGCTCGCGAAGGCGTCGGCACATTCGACAGCGTCGTCAACTGACCTGCCGCTATCGCGAGCAAGCTCGCTCCCACAGGGGAATCTGGGTTAGCTCTTGCTGAGGGAGTCAGGGCCGGTAGAGATGCGCATGCCCGGCGCGGTACAGCGAGGACTCGCTGAACACATCGTTGCCCAACACCCGTCCTACCAGAATCAGCGCCGTGCGGCGAAAGCCCTTGGCTTGTACCTTTGTCGCGATATCGTCCAACCTCCCCATCACCCAATCCTGATCTGGCCAGGTCGCCCGGTGGATCACCGCGATCGGGCAATCGCCGCCATAGTGGGGCCGCAGTTCGTCGACGATCTTTTCCAGATGATTGACCCCCAGGTGAATCGCCATGGTCGCCCCGTGCTGCGCCAGGCTGCCCAGTTCCTCCCCGGCGGGCATCGGGGACTTGTCGGCGTAACGGGTGAGGATCAGGCTCTGGGAGATGTCCGGCAAGGTCAGTTCGGCGCCCAGCAGCGCGGCGCAGGCTGAGGTCGCGGTTACTCCCGGGATGATCTCGAACGGGATGCCCAGTTCCCGCAGGCAGCGAATCTGCTCGCCGATGGCGCCGTACAAGCTCGGATCGCCGGAATGTACCCGGGCCACATCCTGGCCCTTGAAATGGGCGCTCTTGATCAATTCGATGATTTGTTCCAGATGCAGCTCGGCGCTGTTGATCACCTGTTCGGCACAATGGCCTTCGAGGACGGCGGTCGGCACCAGCGAGCCGGCGTAGATGATCACCGCGCACTGGCGGATCAGTCGTTGGCCTTTGACCGTGATGAGGTCCGGGTCGCCGGGGCCGGCGCCGATGAAGTACACGGTCATTGACCGGCTCCTGAGAAAGGTGGGTGAGCGTCGCCCAGATGAATATCGCTCATGATCCTGGACGCCGATTATCGGGTTTTACACCACGACCGCCAATGCCAACGTGCATTGGGGGCCTTTCTGTCGGGGGATCAGCAGTGTTGACGGCGTGGTGCCCAACGGGTCGGCCAAGGCCAGGGCAGCGCTTTCGGCGATACCGTAGCAACCGGTTCGCTCGAAAGCGATCTCGGAACGGTGACTGAGCCGCGGCTCGTACTCGGCCAACTGTTCGGCACTGAAGCAGGTCAGCGGCAAGCCCAATTGCCCGGCCAGTTCCAACAGCCCTGGCTCGTCACGCTTGAGGTCGATACTGGCCAGGGCCCGTACCTGGTGAAGCTCGATGCCGTGGGCCAGCAACGTCTGTTCGAGCAAGGCCCGCAGCATGCTGGCCGGGCAACCGCGCTGGCAGCCCAGGCCGATCACCAGGATCGGCGCGGCGCTCATGCGTCGTGGTGAGCTTGGTCGCCACGGCGAAACAGCCAGGCGCTGATCAGGCCCAAGGCCAGCCAGAACGCGACGTTGGTCACCTGCGAGGCGATCTTGAACTGGCTCTCAAGCGCTTCGGGTGCCAGCATCGAATGGACTTCCGGTTGCGGCGCACCGATGACGTGGGGCACCAGCAACGTCGCCACGCCCAGTACCTTGAGCAGCCAATGCTGGCCGAAGGCGATCAAGGCAATGCCCACCGCCGTGGACGCCGCGGTGCCAATCCACCACATTTGTCGCTGGGCCAGGTCGGCCGCCGCGGTGCCGGGCAACTCCGGGGGCAGGCCGAGGGTCGGTGCCAGGACGAAGGTGGCATAACCGGCCAGGCCCCAGAGCAGGCCTTGGGAGGTGCGAGTCGGTGCGCGCAAGGTGTACAGGCCCGCCAGCATCAGGGCAAAACCCACGGCGACCACCAGGTTACCGCCGGTAGTGGACAATACCCGCTGCCAGCCGTCTTCCGGCTCCCAGGCTTCGGCGTCATGGGTATGGGCGGCCCCGTCGGCGTGTTCGTGAACCTCGGTCGCCGGAGCCTTCTCGAAGGTTTCCGCCTGGAGAATCAGCGGCGATACCCAGAAACTCTGCAACAGGGTCAACAGCAGGGCGGCCAGCAAACCGCTGAAACCGGCGGTCTGGGCGATACGCTTGATCATGTCGTCGGTTCTCAATGGCAGGGGAAGGCGGCGCTGTGGCGGGTATCGTGGGCGGCGTTGTGCACCGCTTCGATGTGGGAGAACCCGGCGAAATAGACCAGCCCCGCCCCCAGGATCGAAGCCAGGATCGCGGCGCTCAGGCGTTGGCTCAGGGTGGTGGTGCTGCTGGTGGAGCGGGCGGTGCTGCTGATGGTCGACATGGCGCTTCCCTCTGTTTTTGTTCCGTGGGGGATGCGAGCGCGATGAGACCCCGGGCGAAAGCCCGCCAAGGTTCGAACAGCGCCCGCCCACCGCGGGTTTGTTGATGCTTGAGTCATGGGCCGGTCTCCGGGCTCACGAGGGGCTGGGCTTGTGCCTGGCCTGCAAGCGTCACCCTTCCCATGTCCGTGGACACAGTGGTTCAGACGCTTCGCTCGCTTACCGTTGCGGGGGCAGCACCGGACTGACGTGGGCTTGGAGTAAAGCACACGATTCACCGGTTTCCCGTTTCACCCTGTGAAGGGCACCCGTAACTAGGCGCACAGGAGAGCATGCGCGGGGGCGGGGCGTCAATTGGCAAGGTGCCGCCTACCCCTACACATGTAGGGTATTCATCCAGCATTAAGTGATATTTAATTCACCTTCAAATCAAGGCGGTGCTGTTAATCAGGTAACTCAGTCATGAACTTTTTTGGAGGCGCTTGAAATTAGCGGGGCGCAGTTAGGGGTGTCTAGGTGAAAATGGAGTTTGATCTGCGGACTGAATGCCGCTGTTCTATAACAGAAGAGAAGGCAAAGTTTTTAGGGTTCGCCAGCATGGTCATGTTCATGTGCAGGCAGTATTCCACCTTTCGGATGCTGACATTGGATTTCTGGCTGTCGCCTGCAATTGATCATAGGCAAATAGTGTTTTTCTTTGATCGTACTGGGCTGCCTAGGGGGTATGTGACTTGGGCGTACTTGGCGCCTGATTCAGAGGAGCGCTTGCTCACGGATCCACAGTTTTTGCTTCACCCTTCGGAGTGGAACGAAGGGGGTAGAACTTGGATTATTGATTTTTGTTTTCCTGTCGGGGGTGCAAGAGAGGCTATAGGGAGGATGAAGGAAATTTTCCGAGGGGAGGGTGTTAATAGAGTTTACTGGGCTCGCAAACGTCCCTATGCCGCACATTGCGGACGTTTAAATAGCTGTTCAATGAAGCTGCGGGGCTTTTAGATTTTCAAGGGCAATTAAGGTTGTTTGGTTGGTGCTTTTAAAGATTTGCTGGCGGTGGCGGTAAGCTAATTTACTGGAACCGCTTTATTGACCGAAAGGAGATATGGAAATGCGTGATTTGACGTTGGCTGAAATCGAGATGATCAGTGGGGCTGTAGGTCCATTGGGGGCAGTCGCTGGCGCTGCAGCAGCGGGGGCGGGGTATGTTGGAGCGCAGGCAGGAAGCGGCTCATCGGCCACTTGGACAGGAGCGGGTGCAGCTATGTTAGGTGGCGCGGTGGCTGGATTTTTTACGCCCACTACCACCGCACAAGCGGCCGGGGCAGCGATGTTAGGTTTTTATGGCGGTATGGCGGGAGGGTATGTGAGTCGGGGGCTCGGAAATACTGCTGCCTAGCTTCTTAACTTGAATTCGCAGATGGAAGTCCGTGGTTGCACTGTATGGGCGCGTGGCCGCAATGCGGGGTGGACTTCTATCGCGAACTTTAGCTTGTGACAAAAGGTTGCAAGCTCGTGGTTGGGTTTCTTGGTTTTATAGTATTCGGATTTGTTTGTGGTGATGTCTGGAGGGTTTTTTGTAATTGGTGTGGGGTGTCAATTAATTATTGAGGAGGTGGGGTGAGCGCGTTTTCTTGGAGTGAGGTCTGTATGGTGTTGGCTACGGGCGGAGTGTGGGGAGGGGTGGCGCTTCTTGTGATGGCAGCTGTCTGTTTGTTAATTAAAAAAATTACTGGGTTTGAGTTTTCTCAGTCGGTTAAGTATCTGGTTTTCATGGGGGGTGGCTTCATCATGGTGCGCGTATGTTCAGATAATATGCCTATTCGCTTGTGTGGCTGAATAGCTGGTGAAATATAGTGTCAGTGGGTGTTGCCATTTTTTCACAAAGGCCGTTCCTGATTCGGCGGAGGCACGATGGAGACGTTTTCCTGGCGTGAACTTTGTATAGGGTTCATGGATGTTATGTTGGGGCTTGTCGTTATTTTTCTATTGATGACTATTTTTTTATTGCTAAAACGATTGGCTGGGTTTGAGTTGCATCCACCCGTCAGGTTGGTGGTACTTGTTATTTTTGCCATTTTCTTGATGAAAGCCTGCTCGGAAGATGTATCTGTCCCCATGTGCGGCTCAGTTGCCGGTTGGAAGGTCTAAGATGAGTACCGAGTCGCGCCAATCGCGAGCAAGCTCGCTCCCACAGGGATCTTCGCCGGGCCCAAAATTCAAGGCCAATGTAGATCCACTGTGGGAGCGAGCTTGCTCGCGATGAGGCCCGCCCATGCACCGCAAAACGCTCTGGCGATTGACCCGCCCCCACACCCTGCGTAGCCTTGCGCCTTCGAGGTTCTTCGGCATGCGCCGGAGCTAAGAAGGGAACGCGGTCCAAGCCGCGGCTGCCCCCGCAACTGTGAACGGTGAGGTTTCTGCAAGGCCACTGTGCATGCCCTTTTGCCAAAGGCGCACGGGAAGGCGCAGCAATTGCCAGTCGAAAGACCGGCCCGCCGTCAGCCAGGAGACCTGCCTCGAGACAGATTCTCACTACAACCGGGCGGGGTGATCCGGTGGCGAAATCTTCCGCACGCCTGTGCCAGCGGTTGTCGTCCCGTTTGCCCGCCACCTTGCCAAAGGGCATCCGATGAAAACACTGGCCAAACTCCCCGTCACCATCGTCACCGGTTTCCTCGGCTCGGGTAAGACCACCTTGCTGCGGCACATGCTCGACAACGCCCAGGGCCGGCGCATCGCCGTGATCGTCAACGAGTTCGGCGAGCTGGGGATCGACGGTGAGATCCTCAAGCAGTGCACCATCGGTTGCACCGAAGAAGAAGCCAACGGCCGCGTCTACGAACTGGCCAACGGTTGCCTGTGCTGCACGGTGCAGGAAGAATTTTTCCCGGTGATGCGTGAGTTGGTGGCCCGGCGTGGCGACCTCGACCACATCCTCATTGAAACCTCCGGCCTGGCTCTGCCCAAGCCACTGGTCCAAGCCTTCCAATGGCCGGAAATCCGCAGCGCCTGCACCGTCGATGCGGTGATCACCGTAGTGGACAGCCCGGCCGTGGCCGCGGGTACCTTTGCCGCCTTCCCCGACCAGGTCGACGCCCAGCGCAAACTCGACCCGAACCTGGATCACGAATCGCCGCTGCACGAATTGTTCGCCGACCAACTGGCCAGCGCCGACCTGGTGATCCTCAACAAGGCCGACCTGATCAGCCCTGAAGACCTGGCCAGGGTGCGCCTGGAAGTCGCCGAAGAACTGCCGCCAGCGGTCAAGGTCATCGAAGCCAGCAGCGGTCGCCTGCCACTGGACGTGCTGATCGGCCTGGGCGCCGGTTCCGAAGAACACATCGACGGCCGCCACAGCCATCACGACCATCACCATGACGGCGACGACGATGACCACGATCATGACGCCTTCGATTCCATTTCCATCGAACTGCCCCAGGCCGACGAAAGCCTGCTGCTGGATGCACTGACGCAACTGGTGGTCCAGCACGGCGTGCTGCGGGTCAAGGGTTTCGCGGCGATCCCGAACAAGCCGATGCGCCTGTTGATCCAGGGCGTCGGTACGCGCTTCGACAAGCATTTCGACCGTCAGTGGGGCGCCGAGGAAGCGCGGGTCACCCGTCTGGTGCTGATCGGCCAGGCGCTGGATGCCGCGCTGCTCGAAGCGCAGCTGCGCGCCGCCCTCAGCGCCTAAGCCATGCACCTGCTCAGGACCCAGCCCGGCGGTTTCGTGTCGGATGACAACATTGCCGACCTGGGGCAAACCCCCGCCGAACTGGTGATCCTGTGCAGCGGCGATTCCAGCCTGGCGCTATTGGCCGAAGCAGCGCGGCAGTTGCCGGACGACTACCCGCAGTTTCGCCTCGCCAACCCGATGCAGGTGCAGAACCACGCCTCGGTGGACCTGTATTTCGAAGACGTGCTGCAACACGCCAAGGTGATCCTGTTGTCGCTGCACGGCGGCATCGGCTATTGGCGCTACGGCATCGAGCGCCTGATGGAACTGGCTGGACGCGGGGTGAAGCTGATCCTGGTGCCGGGGGATGACCGTCCGGACCCGGAGCTCAGTGACCTGAGCAATGTGGCCGTCGAGGACCGCGACCGGCTCTGGCAGTTCTTGCGCCAGGGTGGCCTGGGCAATGCCCTGGACCTGTTTCACAACCTCGGCAGCCAATGGTTCGGCCGCGATTATCCGTGGGGCGAGCCGCAGGCTTTGCCACGCACGGCCATCTATCACCCGGCGAAAACCAGCGCCAGCCTCGGCGATTGGCAAGCCGACTGGCAGGTCGGGCAACCGGTGGCGGCGGTGCTGTTTTATCGCTCCCACCTGCAAGCGGCGAACACCGCGTTCATCGACGTGTTTTGCCAGCGCCTGCAAGCGGCAGGGCTCAATCCGCTGCCGATTGCCGTGGCCAGTCTCAAGGAGCCGGCTTGCCTGGCGCTGGTAGAGAACTGGCTGGACGAAGTGGAAGCGGGGGTGATCCTCAACACCACCGGCTTCGCTCAATCCAGCCCCGAAGCCCCACATCTGCGACCGTTTCGCCGCAATATCCCGGTGATCCAGGCCATTTGCGCCCAGGACAACGAACCCGGCTGGCGCGCCAACGAGCAGGGCTTGGGACCACGGGACCTGGCGATGCACATTGCCTTGCCGGAACTGGACGGACGAATCATCAGCCGCCCCATCAGTTTCAAGGACTTGGCCTGGCGCAGCGAACGCAGCCAGAGCGACGTGGTCTGCTACCGCGCCGCGCCCGAGCGCATGGATTTTGTCGCCGCACTGGCCCAGCGCTGGACCACCCTGGCGCGCCTGCCCAATGGGCAAAAGCGAGTGGCGCTGATCCTCGCCAACTACCCGACCCGGGACGGGCGCATCGGCAACGGTGTCGGCCTGGACACCCCGGCGGCGGCGCTGAATATCCTGCGGGCCTTGCAGGCCGAGGGCTATCCATTGCCGGCCGAACTGCCGGCGAGCGGCACTGCGTTGATCCAGCAATTGCTCGGCGGGGTCAGTAACGACCTGGACAGCCTCGATCTGCGCCCCTGCCACCAGAGCCTGGCCCTCGATGCCTACCAATCCCTGTTCGACGCGCTGCCCGAGGCCAATCGCCAAGCGGTGCTGGCGCGCTGGGGCTCGCCCGAGCAGGACCCGATGTTCCGCGACGGGCGCCTGATGGTCGCCGGCCTGCGCCTGGGCCTGACGTTTGTCGGCATCCAGCCGGCGCGGGGTTATCAGGTCGATCCGAGCGCGGTGTACCACGATCCGGACCTGGTACCGCCCCACGGTTACCTGGCGTTTTATTTCTGGTTGCGCCACGCCTACGGCGTCCACGCAGTGATCCACGTCGGCAAGCACGGCAACCTCGAATGGCTGCCGGGCAAGGGCGTCGGGCTCTCGGAAAACTGCTGGCCGGACGTGCTGCTGGGGCCGCTGCCGAATATCTATCCATTCATCGTCAACGACCCGGGCGAGGGCGCCCAGGCCAAGCGACGGACCCAGGCGGTGATCATCGACCACTTGATGCCGCCGCTGACCCGGGCCGAAACCTATGGGCCGCTGCGTAACCTCGAGCTGCTGGCCGACGAATACTACGAGGCGCAATTGCTCGATCCGCGCCGCGCCCGGGAGCTGCAGCGGGACATCCTCAACCTGGTGCGCGAGACGCACATCGACCGTGAGCTGCAACTGGATGCCGCCCTGGACAGCGATGCCGACGCGGCGATCTGGCTGCCACGCCTGGACACCTATCTGTGCGACTTGAAGGAGTCGCAGATCCGCGACGGCCTGCACGTTTTTGGCGAGTCGCCCAGCGGGCGGCTGCGCATCGATACGTTGCTGGCGTTGCTGCGCATTCCCCGGGGCGATGGCAAAGGCGCCCAGTCGAGCCTGCTGCGAGCGTTGGCGAAGGCGTTCGGGCTGGGTTTCGATCCGCTGGATTGTGCCTTGGCCGAGCCCTGGACGGGGGAGCGCCCCGACGCGTTGCGTCAGGTCAGTACCGAGCCTTGGCGCACCGCCGGTGATACTCGCGAGCGCCTGGAGTTGTTCGCGGCGCAGTTGATCGAGCGGGCGCTGGACGGTGTCGTCGAGCCACTGGAGGGGGTGGGCTGGGAGACGGTTTTCGACATTATTGAAAACCTGCGGTCCATCGTGGCCCCGCGCCTGGACGCCTGCGGCCCGGCGGAAATGCGTGGCCTGCTCGATGCCCTGGGCGGGCGCTTCGTACCGGCCGGCCCCAGCGGCGCGCCGAGCCGCGGGCGTCTGGACGTGTTGCCCACCGGGCGTAACTTTTTCTCGGTGGACGTGCGCAACCTGCCCACCACCACGGCGTGGCGCATCGGTTTCCAGTCGGCGAACCTGATCCTTGAACGGCACTTGCAGGACCACGGCGATCACCTGCGCCAACTCGGCCTGTCGGTATGGGGCACCGCCACGATGCGCACCGGCGGTGACGATATTGCCCAGGCCATGGCGTTGATGGGCGTGCGTCCGGTGTGGGCCACCGGCAGCCAGCGGGTCGATGACTTCGAGATCCTGCCGCTGAGCCTGCTGGACCGGCCCCGGGTCGATGTCACGTTGCGGGTGTCCGGGTTCTTCCGGGATGCCTTTGCCAACCTGATCCGCTTGTTCGACGCCGCCGTGCAGGCCGTCGCCGCCCTTGATGAGCCGGACGACATGAACCCCTTGGCGGCCAAGGTGCGCAGCGAGCGCGAAGCCTTGCAGGCGTCGGGTCTTGAGCCGGAAGCCGCGGCGCGCCAGGCCGGCTGGCGGATTTTCGGGGCCAAGCCCGGTGCCTATGGCGCGGGCGTGCAGGGTGCGATTGACGGTCGTTTGTGGCAGAGCCGCGAGGACCTGGCCGAGGTGTACCTGAACTGGGGCGGCTACGCCTACGGTGCCAGCGATGAAGGCACCGCCGCCCGGGAGCAGTTCTCCCGGCGCTTGAGCCAGGTGCAGGCGGTGTTGCAGAACCAGGACAACCGCGAGCACGACCTGCTCGACTCCAATGATTACTACCAATTCCAAGGCGGCATGCTGGCGGCGGTCGAGACCCTCAGTGGCGATGCGGCGGCCAGTTACCATGGCGATCACAGCCAGCCGGACTTGCCCAGGATTCGTACCCTGAAGGAGGAACTCAACCGGGTCATCCGTTCCCGCGCCGCCAATCCGAAGTGGATCGACGGCGTGAAGCGGCACGGCTACAAAGGCGCGTTCGAACTGGCGGCGACGGTGGACAACCTGTTTGCCTTCGATGCCACAACGCAGTTGATCGATGACCATCAGTACGCCTTGCTGGCCGATGCCTACCTGCTCGACCCGGACACCCGGGAGTTCGTTCGCCAGCACAACCCCGACGCCCTGCGGGACATGACCGAGCGCATGCTCGAAGCGCAGCAGCGAGGGATGTGGCAGGATCCAGGCGAGTATCGCGAGGCGTTGGAAAATTTGTTGTTGGACATTGAAGAGGATGGCTGAAGTACCTTTGTGGCGAGGGAGCTTGCTCCCGCTGGGTTGCGAAGCAACCCCAAAAGCCGTGACTCAATCCATCTGTCAGACCGAGGTGCCCGATTCGGGTCTGCTGCGCAGCCCAGCGGGAGCAAGCTCCCTCGCCACAGGGGACTATCGAACACTCATGAGACATTCAACATGACCCACACCCCCCATTTTCCACTCTCCGCCGTGGTCGGTGCCGATGACCTGAAACTGGCCCTGTGCCTGGCCGCGATCGACCCGAAAATCGGCGGTGTGCTGATCGAAGGTCCGCGGGGCATGGCCAAGTCCACATTGGCCCGGGGCCTGGCGGACCTGCTGGCCAGCGGTCAGTTCGTCACCTTGCCCCTCGGTGCGACCGAAGAGCGGCTGGTGGGCACCCTGGACCTGGACGCGGCGTTGGGGGAAGGGCGCGCGCAGTTTTCTCCCGGCGTATTGGCCAAGGCCGACGGTGGCGTACTGTATGTCGATGAAGTGAACCTGCTGCCCGACCACCTGGTGGATCTGCTGCTTGATGTGGCCGCCAGCGGCACCAACCTGGTCGAGCGTGACGGCATTTCCCATCGGCACTCGGCGCGCTTTGTACTGATCGGTACCATGAACCCGGAAGAGGGCGAGCTGCGTCCGCAGTTGCTCGACCGTTTCGGCCTGAACGTCGCCCTCGATGGTCACACCGCACCGGCCGAGCGCGGCCAGATCATTCGGCGGCGGTTGGATTTCGACAGCGATCCGTTGGCGTTCTGCACCGATTGGGAGACGGCCCAGCAGCAGTTGCGCGAACGCTGCCAACAGGCGCGCGAGCGCTTGGCCGGGATCGCCCTCGATGATGCGGCGCTGGCGCAGATCACCGAGCGTTGTTTTGCCGCTGGGGTCGATGGCTTGCGCGCCGACCTGGTCTGGCTGCGGGCGGCCCGGGCCCATGCCGCCTGGCGCGGCGCCGCGGCGATTACCGACGAAGATATCGATGCGGTCGCCGAGTTTGCCTTGCGGCACCGGCGGCGCGGGCATTCGGCACCGGCGCCGTCCCAGACGCCGGGGGGGGCGGGGGCGGAAAAAACCGCTGAACCCAACGAAGGCCAGGGCCAGTGGGGCGACCTGCCAGCGCGGGCATTGCCGACCGGGGCCCGGCGCGACGTGCCGAGCTGGCCAAAAAAGCCCTAGGCATTCGCCCCCGTTCGCCGGCGGGGGCGAATGCCAGACCCCGCGCCGGAAGTCTCGACCAGGGTCGCCAGGGCCGGAGCAAAGCGGCGGCCAGCGGTGCGGTGAACTGGCCGGGGACGTTGCTCAACGGCCGACCACGCCGACATGAAGATTTGCGTTGGCACGATCGCCATCGGTCTCCCCATGAGCTGTGGCTGGTCATCGTCGATGCGTCGGCCTCGACCCGGCGTCACCGCGCCTTGAGTGACGGCAAAGGCCTGTTGGCGCAATTGTTCGACGACGCCTACCGACAACGCGCCCGCTTGGCGCTGCTGACAGCCAGCGGCACGCAACCGAACTGGCAGGTGCAGGGGCTAAAGGCCTCGGCCGGTCTGCGCGACTGGCTCGATGGCTTGGGTGCAGGGGGCGGAACGCCGTTGCTGGCGGCGTTGAACGAGGCCGGTCGTTGGCTGGTGGCGCGGCGCAAGCGCTACCCGGCGGAGCAGCATCGGGTGCTGGTAATGACCGACGGACGCGTCAAGGAAGCGCTTTCACCGCCGGTCCTCGATTGCCCGTGCCTGTTGATCGACATCGAAAGAGGCCCGATTCGCCTGGGCCGGGCCCGGCAGTTGGCGAGGCTGTTGGGGGCTGAGTATCGGCATATCGATCAAATGTGATGACTTGAATGTGAGGAGTCTGGTCGGACGCTTTCGCGAGCAAGCCCGCTCCCACATTTGATCTCTGTGAACAGATCATGCGTGAACGCCGCAGAACCCATGTGGGAGCGAGCCTGCTCGCGAAGGCATCACCTCGGTTCTGGATATGCCCACCCAACCCGCATCACTGCACTATGCTCAGCCAGCCCCTCACAGGAGTGAACCATGCGCGTACTCGTCACCAATCCCCAGGACGATTTTCGGGTCAAGGCCTATGCTGGCACCAACGGCGTGCTGCTCGCCATGGACCTGGCTGAACACCGGCGCCAGGGCTTGCTGGGCTTTGCCATCGAGAAGCAGCAGGGCAACAAGCCCTGGCTGTTCCTGTTCAACAGCCTGACCTTCCCCGACAAGGCCCATACCTTTCCCCAATTCCATGCCACCCCCAGTGACAAGGCGCCCCTGCAGAAATTTCGCTGGGCCGACTACGCCGTCAACCCCGGCGTGACGATCCATTACCGTGTGCACCTGGCCTATGGCAGCCCCGAGGCACCGCAGTTGGGCGAATCCCTGGAAGTCACCGTCACCAGCGACGACGGGCAACCGACCAACCAGCGCGTGATTTTCAACCGTGCCGTGGCCGCCAGCCAGGCGTTCCAGCGCAAGTTTCCCGAACTGGACGCGTTGATCGACGCCAACAAGCACCTGTCCATCGACGACTGGCCCGACGCCCCGCGTCGCTGGCTGGAAAACGGTTTGCTGGGGCGCTTGATCGGTTTCATCGACCGGGCGCTGGATGCCAGCTGGGCCTTGGACGTCGCTATCTATGAATACGAATTGCCAGTGATCGTCGACGCGGTGACCGCCGCTCACGCTCGCGGCGCCCGGGTGCGAGTGCTGTACCACGCCGAGCCGGGAGACGACACCACCGCGCGCAACGAAGCCAGTCTCGAGAGCATGCCGGCGGCCAACAAACGTGGGCGGGTCACCCACAACATTTTCCATAACAAATTCATTGTGCTGAGCAAGGTGCAGGGCAGCGGTTCGTTACAACCGGAGGCCGTGCTGTGCGGCAGCACCAACTTCACCGCCAACGGTGTCTACCGCCAGGCCAACGTCGTGCATGTGCTGGACGATCCTCGGATCAGCAGCAGCTATCTCAAGGTGTTCGAGCAAATCTGGGCGACACCCCAAGATGTCGATGCCACTCGCCAATGGTTGAACCTGAACAACGCCATGGCGCCCCAAGAGGCGTTGTTCGCCGGGTTCTCGCCGCGCACCGGGGAGGGCGACCTGGATCGTTTCGTCGACATCATCAAGGGGGCGCGAAAGGACCTGTTGTTCGTCACCGCCTTTGTATTGCCCGACCGCATCCTCGACGCCTTGCTCGGCGCGCCCAATGACGATGTGCTGCGCTATGGCCTGCAAAACACCCGGAGCCGCATCACCGGCTTCCATGCCGACCGCACCGCCGAGTTCGCCGCCACCGCGTTGCTCAACACCGGCCTGGAAGGCTGGCTGCGGGAAAATATGAAAGGCCAGAAGGGCAATCTGCTGGTGCACACCAAGGCCATCGTCACCGACTTCACCAGCGACACGCCGACCATCCTCAGCGGCAGTCACAACCTGAGCGCCGCGGCCAGCAGTGGCAACGACGAGAATTACCTGATCATCCAGGGCGACACCGACCTGGCCGACCGCTATGGCCTGGAACTGCTGCGTTTCTATGAGCATTACCGCTTTCGTTATTTCGCGAAAAAACTCGCCCTCAAGCAGGTCAAGCCGCTGGCGGTGAATGACAGCTGGAGCGATGACTATTACCGCGAGGGGGATTTGCGGATGTTGTCCCGGGTGAGGTTTTGCGGGCGTTAGGTGTAAGTAGTTGATCAGGTGCTAGCATAGGGCCATCTATCGGCCTGGAAGCTGCCATGAAACCCTGTCACGGAACGTCAACTCTACTTCGTACCAGTGTAGCGATCCTGTTGTTGGCCCTGGGGACTTCGGCCCTTGCCGCCAATCAACCGTGTTCCGGGCGCAAGGGCGGTATTGCCGGGTGTGACGGCGATACTTTCTTGTGCAACGACGGTTCCATCAGCGCTTCGAAGAAGTCCTGTTCCGCGGTGCTGGGGCTTCGCAACGATGCCCGGCCGCAATCGCTGCTCAAATCATCCGACGGTTGCCAGTGCGGCAGTGGCAATTACTGCGTCGGGCCCCGGGGCGGGGTCTATTGCCTCACGCCTGGCGGCAGCAAGAGTTACAAGCGCAAATAGCGCGCCCTCTCACCCCTGAAAACACCGCTGATTCATTGTGGGAGCGGGCTTGCTCGCGAAGAGGCCGGCACATTCAAATTCTTGGTTGCCTGGCACGCCGCTTTCGCGAGCAAGCCCGCTCCCACATGTACCTATTCGCAATTCCACTTCTGCGTTGCGCTCGCCGTTTCGTTTCGGTGCAGTTGCACCGGGTTGGGTCCTTGCTACCCGCCAGCCGTGGTCAACGGTAGCAATGGCGGTGCGACCTGCAGGACGCCGTCAATCATCTTGTTTTCCATCTCCCTGATTTCCCTCAATTTCTATTTTTCTCACCCGGGGTCGTCGAGCCTGTGGCACACTTTCTGCTGTCTATTCCGTTGTTACATACCATGTTCCGGTATAGCGGAATAAACTCAATCTGGAGTGCTTGCCATGCAACGCCGACCTTCCTTGTTCAAAGCGTGTGTTTTTCTCTTCGTGGCCACGACGGCTGCCATGGGGGTCGCTCAGGCGGCCGACAGCAAGCTGGACAGCGTGCTGCAGCGGGGGAAATTGATCGTGGGCACGGGCAGTACCAATGCGCCGTGGCACTTCCAGGGAGCGGATGGCAAGTTGCAGGGCTTCGATATCGACATCGCGCGCATGGTCGCCAAGGGCCTGTTCAATGACCCGGAGAAAGTCGAGTTCGTGGTGCAGTCGTCCGATGCGCGGATTCCCAACCTGCTGACCGACAAGGTCGACATGAGCTGCCAGTTCATCACCGTTACCGCCAGTCGCGCCCAGCAAGTGGCATTCACCCTGCCGTACTACCGCGAAGGCGTGGGCCTGCTGCTGCCGGCCAACAGCAAGTACAAGGAAATCGAAGACCTCAAGGCGGCGGATGACGACGTTACCGTGGCGGTGCTGCAGAACGTCTACGCCGAAGAACTGGTGCACCAGGCGTTGCCCAAGGCCAAGGTCGACCAATACGACAGCGTCGACCTGATGTACCAGGCGGTGAACTCCGGCCGTGCCGATGCCGCCGCCACCGACCAGTCCTCGGTCAAATACCTGATGGTGCAGAACCCTGGGCGCTACCGCAGCCCGGCCTACGCCTGGAGCCCACAAACCTACGCCTGCGCGGTCAAGCGCGGCGACCAGGACTGGCTGAACTTCGTCAACACCACCTTGCATGAGGCCATGACCGGTGTGGAATTCCCCACCTACGCGGCGTCGTTCAAGCAGTGGTTCGGCGTCGAGCTGCCGTCGCCGGCGATCGGTTTCCCCGTTGAATTCAAATGACCCTGTGAGCCCGGGGCGCCCTTTGTGGGCGCACCGTCGAAGGTACTGCCGACCATGAATTATCAGTTGAACTTTGCCGCCGTCTGGCGCGATTTCGACACCTTGCTGGCGGGGCTCGGCCTGGGGCTTTCCCTGGCGCTGGTGTCGATCGCCATCGGTTGCGTGATCGGCCTGGCGATGGCGTTCGCGCTGCTCAGCAAGCATCGCGTGTTGCGGGTGCTGGCGTCGGTGTATGTCACGGTGATCCGCAATACGCCGATCCTGGTGCTGATCCTGTTGATCTACTTCGCCCTGCCAAGCCTGGGCATTCGCCTGGACAAGCTGCCGTCGTTCGTCATCACGCTCTCGCTGTACGCCGGGGCCTACTTGACCGAAGTGTTTCGCGGCGGGCTGTTGAGCATTCACAAGGGACAGCGTGAAGCGGGATTGGCCATCGGCCTGGGCGAGTGGCAGGTGAAGGCCTACGTCACCGTGCCGGTGATGCTGCGCAACGTATTGCCGGCGTTGTCGAACAACTTCATCTCGCTGTTCAAGGACACTTCCCTGGCGGCGGCGATTGCCGTGCCGGAGCTGACTTACTACGCCCGCAAGATCAACGTGGAGAGCTACCGGGTGATCGAAACCTGGCTGGTGACCACGGCCCTGTATGTCGCGGCCTGTTACCTCATTGCCATGCTGCTGCGGTATTTCGAGCAGCGCCTGGCGATCCGCCGTTAGGAGTCTGCCATGTACGAATCCCCCAGTTGGTTGCATGAGTTGTGGGTCGCCCGGGACACCCTGTGGGCCGGTTTCCTGACCAGCGTGCAGTGTTCGCTGTTGGCGATTGTGTTGGGCACCTTGATCGGTGTCGTCGCCGGGTTGGCGTTGACGTACGGCCGTGTCTGGATGCGTGCGCCGTTTCGTTTCTACGTCGACCTGATTCGCGGCACGCCGGTGTTCGTGCTGGTGCTGGCCTGCTTCTACATGGCCCCGGCCCTGGGCTGGCAGATCGGCGCGTTCCAGGCCGGCGTGCTGGGCTTGACGCTGTTCTGCGGCTCCCACGTGGCCGAGATCGTGCGCGGTGCCTTGCAGGCATTGCCCCGTGGACAGATGGAAGCGAGCCAGGCTATCGGCCTGACGTTCTACCAGGCGCTGGGTTACGTGCTGTTGCCCCAGGCGTTGCGGCAGATCTTGCCGACCTGGGTCAATTCCTCCACGGAGATCGTCAAGGCCTCGACCTTGCTGTCGGTGATCGGCGTCGCCGAATTGCTGCTCAGCACCCAGCAGATCATCGCCCGGACCTTCATGACGTTGGAATTTTACCTGTTCGCCGGGTTTCTCTTTTTCATCATCAATTACGCCATCGAATTGCTCGGGCGGCACATTGAAAAGCGGGTGGCGTTGCCATGACTGACGTTTCGAAACTCTCCAGTACAAAGCTCTCAAACAACCAACCGCTGCTGGACATTCGCGGCCTGCGCAAACAATACGGCCCGCTGGAAGTGCTCAAGGGCGTGGACCTGAGCATGCAGCGCGGCAATGTGGTCACGCTGATCGGCTCCAGCGGTTCGGGCAAGACCACATTGCTGCGTTGCGTGAACATGCTGGAAGAATTCCAGGGCGGCCGGATCGTGCTCGACGGCGAGTCCATCGGTTATGACGCGGTGGCTGGCAAGCGCGTGCGCCACCCCGAGAAAGTCATCGCCCGCCATCGGGCCATGACCGGCATGGCCTTCCAGCAGTTCAACCTGTTCCCGCATCTGACCGCGTTGCAGAACGTCACCCTGGGCCTGCTCAAGGTGAAAAAACTGCACAAGGACGAAGCGGTGGCCCTGGCCGAAAAATGGCTGGAGCGGGTCGGCCTGTTGGAGCGGCGCGACCACTTTCCCGGCCAGTTGTCCGGCGGCCAGCAGCAACGCGTGGCGATTGCCCGGGCGATTGCGATGAACCCCAGCCTGATGCTGTTCGACGAAGTCACTTCGGCCCTGGATCCGGAGCTGGTCGGTGAGGTGCTGAACGTGATCAAGGGCTTGGCCGAAGACGGCATGACCATGCTGCTGGTGACTCACGAAATGCGCTTCGCCTTTGAGGTCTCCGACAAGATCGTGTTCATGAACCAGGGCCGCATCGAAGAACAAGGGCCACCCAAGGAACTGTTCGAGCGGCCGCAATCGCCGCGTCTGGCGGAATTCCTCAAGAACACCCGTTTTTAATCCATTCAGCTATCAATCAATTCAACAAGGAGATACCCATGAGCATTACGCGTTACGGCACCGGCAGCACCGCAGGCGGCGGCCAGCCACGGCCCTTCGCCCGCGCCGTGGAGGCTGATGGCTGGCTGCACGTGTCTGGCCAGGTGCCGGCGGTGAACGGCGAGATCATTGTCGGCGGCATCGTCGAGCAGACCCACCAGACCATGAAGAACCTGGTCGCCATTCTCGAAGAGGCCGGCTACGGCCTGGAAGATGTGGTGCGCTGCGGCGTATGGCTGGAGGACCCGCGGGATTTCTGGAGTTTCAACAAAGTGTTCGGCGAATACTTCAACCCGGAACACGCCCCGGCCAGGGCCTGCGTGCAGGCGAGCATGATGGTCGATTGCAAGGTCGAGATCGATTGCATTGCCTACAAGAAAAAAGGCTGAACACGATATTCTGGAAAATTCGCTTCTGTGGCGAGGGAGCTTGCTCCCGCTCGGCTGCGCAGCAGTCGCGAGAAACTGGGCCTGCTGCGCAGGCCAGCGGGAGCAAGCTCCCTCGCCACAGTAAAGATACATGCGACTATGGGTGAAATTTCAGGAACCGAAAACATGACCGAAGACACCATCAAACGCCGGGCCCGGGGATTGGATCGGGCGTTCGATATCCTCGATTTTCTCAAGGAAATTGGCCAACCGCTGCGCCCGAACGATATTGCCAGCGGCATCGGCAGCCCCAAGTCCACGGTCTATGAACTGGTGGCGTCGCTGTTGGAGCGACGCATCCTCGAGCCGGTGGGCAAGGACGGTCACGTCTACCTGGGCCGCCAGTTGTATTTTCTTGGACAGGCGCACTTGCGGCATTTCGACCTGAGCCGCGAGGCCGACCAGGCCTTGCAGGAGATCGTGCGCCAGACCCGGGAAACGGCGCAGATGTGCCTGCTCAACGGGCGCAAATACACCGTCGCGCTGATGAAAGAAGGCGAGCGGCATTTCCGTATCTCCTCGGACATCGGTGAAAACGCGCCGATCCCATGGACCGCGTCCGGGCGCCTGCTACTGGCGCATCTGAGCGACCAGCAGATCGTCGACCTGATCGACCCCGACGATTTCATCCTGCCGGACGGCGAGCGCCTGCCCCTGGAGCAATTTCTCAAGGAAATCCGTCAGGCCGGCCTCGATGGTTTTTTCTCCTTCGACAGCGTCGCCGATACCTTCACCCATTGCTTCGCCGCACCGGTCAAAGACCCCGGCGGCGTGGCCATCGCCACCCTGTGCATCGTCGCCCCACGGGCCGACGCCAAGAACAATTACGCCGACTACCGCCGGGTGCTGATCGAAAGCGCCAACAACCTGGCCCGTCGCATCAATGAATAGACAGCAACGGCACTAGCGGCCGTGCGCGAGGAGTTCGAACATGTCATCTGCCATCCTTAATGCCGGCGTCGAGAAGGGCGCTGCCACCGTCGGCGCCCACCTGCTGCGGGACGTCAGCCTGCCAGCGCTGGTGCTGCACCGCGCGGCCCTGGAGCACAATATCCGCTGGATGCAGGATTTCGTCACCCGCAGCGGTGCCGAACTGGCGCCCCACGGCAAGACCAGCATGACCCCCGCGTTGTTTCGCCGACAGTTGGAGGCCGGCGCCTGGGGCCTGACCCTCGCCACCGCCGTGCAGACCCGTGCCGCCTACGCCCACGGCGTGCGTCGAGTGTTGATGGCCAACCAATTGGTGGGCACGCCAAACATGGCGCTGATTGCCGATCTGCTCGCCGACCCGGCGTTCGAATTCCATTGCCTGGTGGATCATCCAGACAACGTCGCTGACCTGGGCGCTTACTTCGCTTCTCGCGGCGTGCGGCTCAATGTGATGATCGAGTACGGTGTGGTCGGTGGTCGGTGTGGCTGCCGGACCGAAGCCGAGGTGTTGGCCCTGGCCGAGGCGATCCGCAGTCAACCGGCGCTGGCGTTGACCGGTATCGAAGGCTACGAAGGGGTGATCCACGGCGACCACGCCATCAGCGGCATCCGGGCGTTCGCAGCCTCCTTGGTACGGCTGGCGGTGCAGTTACAGGACGGCGGTGTCTTTGCCATCGACAAACCAATCATCACCGCCTCGGGGTCGGCCTGGTACGACCTGATCGCCGAATCCTTCGAAGCCCAGAATGCCCACGGGCGGTTCCTCAGCGTGCTGCGGCCCGGCAGCTACGTGGCCCATGACCATGGCATCTACAAAGAGGCCCAGTGCTGCGTGCTGGAGCGCCGCAGCGACCTGCACGAAGGCCTGCACCCGGCCCTGGAGGTCTGGGCCCATGTGCAATCGCTGCCGGAGCCGGGCTTCGCGGTGATCGCCCTGGGCAAGCGCGACGTCGCCTACGACGCCGGGTTACCGGTGCCGCTCAAGCGCTACACGCCCGGATCGGACGCGGTGGTGGGGGACGATGTCAGCGCTTGCAAGGTGACGGCGGTAATGGACCAGCATGCGTTCATGAGCGTGGCGGCGGGGGGTGAGCTGCGTGTGGGCGACATCATTTCGTTTGGGACTTCCCACCCGTGCCTGACGTTCGACAAGTGGCGAGTGGGATGCCTGGTGGATGAGCAACTGAGGGTGGTCGAGGCTATGGAGACTTGTTTCTGAGGCTTGAGACCGAGTCGCGCCCTTCGCGAGCAAGCCCGCTCCCACAGGGGACCTTAGGTGTCACAAATTTTGTGTTCACAACCCCCTAAGTGTGGGAGCGAGCCTGCTCGCGAAGACGGCCTGTAAAACACCGCTGAAATATCAGGAACATCCATGAGCAACCCCACACCCCGCATCGCCCTGATCGGCGAATGCATGATCGAACTGCAACAACGCGCCGACGGCAGCTTGCTGCAAAGCTTCGGCGGCGACACCCTGAACACCGCCGTGTACCTGTCCCGCGCCTTGGGCGACAGGGGCTCGGTGGATTACGTCACCGCCCTGGGCGACGACAGTTTCAGCGATGCCATGTGTGAGCGCTGGGCCGAAGAAAACATCGGGTTGCAAAGGGTCCAACGCTTGCCTGGACGCCTGCCGGGTCTGTATTGCATCCAGACCGATGCGGCGGGCGAGCGGCGATTCCTCTACTGGCGCAACGAAGCGGCGGTGCGCGAGTGTTTTACCACCCCGGCCGCCGCACCGATCCTGGCCGCATTGCCGGATTACGATGTGCTGTATTTCAGCGGCGTCACCCTGGCGGTACTCGGCGAGCAGGGGCGGCGCAAACTCATTGAGGCCCTGATCGAGGCACGGCGCCGCGGCGCCCAGGTGGTGTTCGATAACAACTACCGACCACGGCTCTGGGCCTCGGTCGAGGCGGCGCGCCTGGCGTATCGCAGCGTACTGCCTTACGTGGAGCTGGCGCTGTTGACCGTGGATGACGAACAGGCGCTGTTCGGCCATGTCGATGACGAGGCGGTATTCGCTGCGTATGCGCAGTTGGGCACGCCGGAAGTGGTGCTCAAGCGCGGTGCCGAGGCCTGTTTGATTCGTTGCGATGGGCAGTCTTATGAAGTGCCTGCCGTGCGGGTAGAGCGTGTTGTCGACACCACGGCGGCGGGAGATTCCTTCAGCGCCGCCTACCTGGCGAACCGCTTGCTGGGCGGCAGCCCGGTGGAAGCGGCCGAGGCGGGGCATCGGTTGGCGAGCCGGGTGATCCAGGTGCCGGGGGCGTTGATGCCCAAGGACTGACATCTCCTTGGAATCAGGTTATGCCTTTGTGGCGAGGGAGCTTGCTCCCGCTCGGCTGCGCAGCAGTCGCAAAAATGGGCCTGCTGCGCAGGCCAGCGGGAGCAAGCTCCCTCGCCACAGGATCGCGTTGTCAGGGCAATTCACTTCAATCCCGGTAGAACACCTGCACCAGGTGATAGCCAAACTTGCTCTTGATCGGTCCATGCACCACCCGCAGTGGCTTCTTGAAAATCACCGCATCGATCACCCCGACCATCTGCCCCGGCCGTACTTCGCCCAGGTCACCGCCGCGCTTGCCCGAGGGACAGGTGGAGTATTTCTTGGCCAGCACATCGAACGCTTCGCCCTTGGCGATGCGTTGCTTGAGCTGTTCGGCTTCTTCGGCGGTTTTCACCAGGATATGGCGGGCTTGGGCTTTCATTGCAGCGGTGACCTGAAGGGTGCGACGGGGCGGCGATTATGCCTCAAGTCAGCCGCCATGGTTGATCATCGTCCGAATCTTGTTGGCCAACAGATCGAGGGTGAAAGGCTTGGCGACCATGTCCATGCCCTGTTCGAGGAATCCTTGGCGTTCGGCGGCTTTCTGCGCGTAGCCGGTCATGAACAACACCTTGAGCCCCGGACGGTGCTGGCGGGCGATTTCCGCCAGTTGCCGGCCATTCATGCCCGGCAGCCCGACGTCGGTCACCAACAGGTCGATGCGTTGCTCCGATTCCAGCAGGGGCAGTGCCATCATGGCGTCCTGGGCCTCGAGTGCGGTGTAGCCCAAGGTCTTCAGCAGGTCGAGCACCAGCATGCGCACGGCGGGTTCGTCTTCCACCAGCAGTACGGTTTCCCCGGCGATGGCCGGTGGTGCCTCGACCGTCTCCGGCGTGGCGGGTTGTTGGGCCGGCGCAACGTGCAAGCGCGGCAGGTACAGCTGCACCCGCGTGCCCTGGCCCGGCACGCTGTCCAGGTTGAGGTGACCACCGGACTGTTGCGCAAACCCGTAGATCATCGACAAGCCCAGGCCGGTGCCCTGGCCGATGGGCTTGGTGGTGAAGAACGGGTCGAAGGCCTTGGCCAGCACGGCGGGGGTCATTCCGCTGCCGTTGTCGCTGACGGCGATCATCACGTAGTCGCCGGCCTTGACCGGCTCCAGGGTATTGATGTCCGTGCCGTCGAGATAGACATTGGCGGTTTCGACGATCAATTCGCCGCCCTCGGGCATCGCATCGCGGGCGTTGATCACCAGGTTGAGCAGGGCGTTTTCCAGCTGGCTGGCGTCGGTGCTGACCGGCCACAGCTCATTGGCCAGTTGCAGGCGCAGCACGATGTGATCGCCGGTGGTCCGGCTCAGCAGGTCTTCGAGCGAGTGCACCAGCTCGTTGGCGTCCAGCGGCTTGCGGTCCAGGGATTGGCGACGGGAAAACGCCAGCAACCGATGGGTCAGGGCCGCGGCGCGGTTGGCCGAGGACACCGCCGCTTCGGTGAAGCGGCCGATCTCGGCGGCACGGCCAGCGGCGATGTAGCGTTGCATCAGGTCGAGGCTGCCGAGAATGCCGGTCAGCATGTTGTTGAAGTCATGGGCAATGCCGCCGGTGAGCTGGCCCACGGCTTCCATTTTCTGCGCATGGCGCAAGGCTTCTTCGGCGCGCTCGCGTTCGAACATCTCGCTCTGCAGCCGGTGGTTGGCCTCGGCCAGTTGCTGGGTTCGAGCGATGACCCGTTCCTCCAGCGTTTCGTTGAGGTTGCGCAGGGCTTCCTCGGTTTTCCGACTCTCGGTTTCGTCGATCACAAAGATGTAGAAGCCGTTCACCGCACCATCCGCGCCGTGGCGCGGCAGGTAATTGATCAAGGAATGGCGCGGGCGACCGTCGCGATGATCCGACTGCACGGCAAAGCTGCACGGCTTGCCGGCCAGGGCGTCGGCGATCTGTTGGGCGCGGGCGGCATAGGCCTCATCGCCGAGCACTTCGCGGATGGTCTTGCCGTAGAGCTCCTGCGGAGTCATGCCGTACCAGTCCAAATAGGCGCTGTTGTTCAGCCGGAAACGCTCCTCGCGGTCCACGTAGCTGATGAGGATCGGCATGGCGTTGATGATCAGTTGCAGCTCGGTCTGGCTCTGGCGCAGGGCCTGCTCGGTGCGCTTGCGTTCGGTCAGGTCCAGGGCCGCGCCCAGGAAACGCTTGGGCCGGCCGTGGCGGTCCTTGTAGCAGCGGCCGCGCACATACACCCAGCGCAACTCATTGTCGGGCTGCAGCAGCCGGTACTCCTCGGCGTATTCGGTGCCGTGGGTGATGCAGTGCTTGATGCTGCGGGCAACCATCGCCCGGTCTTCGGGATGCACGCCTTCAAGATAGGCGCTGATGGGCAATTGTCGCGACAGGTCCGGATCGACGCCATGCAACAGGGCGAAATGCGCGTCGGCAATAAAGCGGTCCTCGCTGATGTCCCAATCCCAGGTGCCCAGCGCGTCGGCGGCGGCCAGGGCCAGTTGCAGGCGCTCTTCGCTTTCGTGCTGGGCCTTGAGGCTGGCCTCGGAACGCCGCTCGAACTCCATGGCCAGGCGGCGTCGCTCGCTGGTCTCGATGGCGGTGACCAGAATGCCGGCGACACTGCCGCGTTCGTCCCGCACCGGGCTGTAGGTCAGGTCCAGCCAGACATCGCAGAGACGGCCGGCGAAGGGCACGCGCCATCGCTGATCGCGGCAAGTGTGGGTCTGGCCTTGTAACACCCGCTGATAAATTCCTTCGGTCGTGCCTTTGAGTTCGGGCCATGCTGCATGGGTTGGCTGGCCGAACGCCCGAGGGTGTTTGTCACCAGCCAGTCGGCCGAAGGCGTCGTTGTAGAGGTGGGACAGCTGCGCGCCCCACAGCAACGCCATGGGCATGGGCGAATGGAGCACGATGTCCACGGCGGTGCGCAGGCTCTGCGGCCAGTCCCGGGCCGTGCCCAACGGGGTCTGGGCCCAGTCCACCTGGCTGACCAGGCGTTGTGTATCGCTGCTGGCGGGTGTCGCGTTCATCACGCGCTCCCTGCCTGTCGTGTCTGTACCACGGCGTCTACTATCCTTTGAGGAAGGTAAGTGCGAGTGGGGCTGAAAGATTTCATGTTCGGCTCAGCTTGTTTCATTGATGTCTCGCGGAAGTTTCAGTCCATGGAAATCGATCCGTTGTTGCGAATCCTGGCGAGCCAGAATGGTTCCGACCTTTACATGTCCACGGGTGCGCCGCCATGCGCGCGTTTCGAGGGGGTGATCAAGCCCTTGGCTAACGAGGCCTTCAAGGTCGGCGACATTGCCCGTCTCGCCGAGTCTTTGATGGACGCCGAACAGCGCCTTGAGTTCGATCGGGAACTGGAAATGAACCTGGCGATCTCCCTGGCGGGCGTCGGGCGGTTCCGGGTCAATATCTTCAAGCAGCGCAACGACGTGTCCATGGTGATCCGCAACGTCAAGCTGGATATCCCGCGCTTCGAAGACCTGAAGCTGCCCCGGGTGTTGTTGGACACCATCATGCAGAAACAGGGCTTGATGCTGTTCGTCGGTGCGACAGGCTCGGGCAAGTCGACCTCCCTCGCGGCGCTGATCGATTACCGCAATCGCAACAGCAGCGGTCACATCATCACCATCGAGGATCCGGTGGAGTACATCCATCGGCACAAGAAATCCATCATCAACCAACGGGAAGTCGGTGTCGACACCCGCAGTTTTCATGCCGCGCTGAAGAACACGTTGCGCCAGGCACCGGATGTTGTGCTGATCGGCGAGATCCGCGATCGGGAAACCATGGAGCATGCCCTGGCTTTCGCCGACACCGGGCACCTGGTGATTTCCACCTTGCATGCCCATAACGCCAACCAGGCCTTGGACCGGGTGATCAATTTCTTCCCGGAAGAACGCCGGCCGCAGTTGCTGCATGATCTGGGCAACAACCTCAAGGCTTTTGTTTCGCAGCGTCTGGTGCGCACCCGCACCCGCACCGGCCAGCGGCGGGCGGCGGTGGAGGTGATGCTGGGTTCACCGACGGTGGCCGACCTGATCCGGCGCAACGAACTTGGTGAGCTCAAGGGGATCATGGAGAAGTCAGAGGAACTGGGCATGCAGACTTTTGACCAGGCGCTGTTCAACCTGGTAGTCGAAGGGGCCATCGATGAGGAAGAAGCGCTGAAAAATGCCGACTCGGCGAACAACCTGCGATTGCGTTTGAAGCTGCACAGCGAGTCGGGCGCGGCGGCGCCACCGGCCGATCCGTCGGCGGGTGAGTGGGGGTTGATGGATTGATCAGGTGATCGTGCACCGCGGGCAATCTCGCTTTTCTGATGCTCAGAGACTGACTATTCCAGGCAAACACTCACCTTGTGGCGAGGGAGCTTGCTCCCGCTCGGCGGCGCAGCCGTCGTAAAACGGCTTGCGCGGTCTATTGGAGTGATCGAGGCGACCCAATGGGGGCCGCTTCGCAGCCCAGCGGGAGCAAGCTCCCTCGCCACAGTGGCCCGCGTTTCACCGGAGATCCATTGTGGGAGCGAGCTTGCTCGCGATGAGGCCCTGACGGTCAGTTCGCCAGCTCAGGCCGACCGCGAAACTGCTCCAGCGCCCCGGGATTGGCCAAGGCATCGGTGTTCTTTACCGCCTCCCCATGCACCACGTTGCGCACCGCCAACTCCACTACCTTGCCGCTGATGGTCCGCGGAATATCAGTGACGGCGAGGATCTTCGCCGGCACATGCCGTGGTGTGGTGTTGGCCCGGATGACCTGGCGAATCCGTTGTTCCAAGGCCTCATCCAGCATCACGCCATCACGCAGGCGCACGAACAGCACCACCCGGACATCACCCTGCCATTGCTGGCCGATGGCGACGCTGTCCAGCACCTGCTCGACCTTTTCCACCTGCCGATAGATTTCCGCCGTGCCGATGCGCACACCGCCCGGGTTGAGCACGGCGTCGGAGCGTCCATGGATCAACAGGCCGCCGTGGGGCAGTTCCTCGGCGTAGTCACCTTGGGCCCATACCCCGGGGAACTGGGCGAAGTAGGACGCGCGAAGTTTTTCCTGCCGAGGGTCGTTCCACAAACCAATGGGCATCGCCGGGAAATGCCGGGTGCACACCAACTCACCTTTTTCACCGATGACCGGCGTGCCGGCCTCGTTCCAGACCTGCACGGCCATGCCCAGGCTCTTGCCCTGCATCTCGCCCCGGCGGACCGCTGACAGCGGGTTGCCGTTGACGAAGCACGACACAATGTCGGTGCCGCCGGACATCGAGGCCAGGCAGATGTCGGGCTTGAGGTCCCGGTACACGTAGTCGTAGCTATGGGGCGCCAGTGCCGAGCCGGTGGACAGGAGGGTTTTCAGGCTGTCCAAGCGGTGCGTCTGCCGTGGCTTGAGGCCCTCGCTTTCCAGGGTCGCGAGGAATTTGGGGCTGGTGCCGAACACGCTGATGCGCTGCTGATCGATCAGGTCCAGCAAGCGCGCGGGGCCGGGGTGGAACGGCGAACCATCGTAGAGCACCACTGCGCTGCCCACGGCGAGGGCCGACACCAGCCAGTTCCACATCATCCAGCCGCAGGTCGTGTAGTAGAACAGCCGATCCTCGGGGCCGAGGCCGACGTGCAGGCCATGTTCCTTGACGTGTTGCAGCAGCACGCCGCCGGTGCCATGGACGATGCACTTCGGCACGCCGGTGGTGCCACTGGAGTACAGGATGTACAGCGGGTGGTCGAACGGGACGCTGACGAACTCCGGTTCGCCGCCGCTTTGGTAAAAGTCGTTCCACAACGCGACGGCAGCCGAGGTCTTGAAGTCTTCGACGCGGGCGTCAGGCTCGGCATAAGGCAGCACGATCAATTGCTGCAATGATGGCAATCGTTCAAGGATCTCGTTGATCTTGGGCCGTTGGTCGATGGTTTTCCCGGCATAGCGATAACCCGCGCACGTGATCAACACCTTGGGCTCGATCTGGCCGAAGCGGTCGATGACGCCCTGGGTGCCAAAATCCGGCGATGAGCACGACCAGATGGCGCCCAGGCTGGTGCTGGCGAGCATTCCCACCAACGTCTGCCAGGTGTTGGGCATGCAGGCGGCGACCCTGTCGCCCCGGGTCACGCCGGCCGCTTGCAGGCTTTTTTGCAGGCCGGCGACATGGGCGGCGAGTTCGGCCCAGGTCAGGTATTCCTCGTCGCCGTTTTCGGCCAGCGCTACCACGGCGAGGGCGTCATCGCGGCGGCGCAGCAGGTGTTCGGCGAAGTTCAGCGTGGCGCCCGGGAACCACTGGGCGCTGGGCATTTGCACGCCTTCCACCAGTACCGCGTCGGGGGCTTGGTGAAAGCGAATCTCGAAGAAATCGACGATGGCCTGCCAGAAGGCCTCGCGCTGGTCGATGCTCCAGGCGTGCAGGGCAGGGTAGTCGTTCAGTTGCAACTGATGCCGCGCGTTGGCGAACCGGCGAAAGGCGTCCATGCGTGACTGGGCGATGCGTTCGGGGCTGGGTTGCCAGAGGATGTCGGACATGGGGTGCCTCTTGTTTTTTCGGGCTTATAAACATTGCAGCACAAGGCGCACTTTGTGGCGAGGGAGCAAGCGGTGAAACGGTGCTTCCTGTAGCCAGGTCGCTTCTGTGGCGAGGGAGCTTGCTCCCGCTGGGCTGCGAAGCAGACCCAATAGGCGGCCGCTACGCAGCCGAGCGGGAGCAAGCTCCCTCGCCACAAAGGGCGCTTTCACCACACAAGGTTGCGTATCTATTGAGCCAACCACCCACCATCGATATTCCACGCCGCGCCCCGCACCTGGCTGCCGGCTTCACTGCACAGGAACAGCACCAGTTCCCCCAGTTGCGGCGGGGTGACGAATTCCAGGGACGGCTGTTTCTCGGCCAGCAGGTCATGCTGTGCCTGTTGCGGGTCGACGCCCGTGGCAATGCGATCATCGATCTGTTTTTGCACCAGCGGCGTCAGCACCCAGCCCGGGCAAATGGCGTTGCAGGTCACGTTGCTGGTGGCGGTTTCCAGGCCGACCACCTTGGTCAGGCCGATCACCCCGTGCTTGGCCGCGACATACGCCGCCTTGCCCACCGAACCGACCTGGCCATGTACCGAAGCGATATTGACGATCCGTCCCCAGCCCTTGGCCCGCATGCCCGGCAGGCTCAGGCGGGTGGCGTGGAACACCGAGGACAGGTTGATGGCGATGATCGAATCCCAGCGCTCCACGGGGAAATCCTCCACGGCGGCCACGTGCTGGATCCCGGCGTTGTTCACCAGGATGTCGACGCCACCGAACTCACGCTCGGCGTAGGCGAGCATGTCGGCGATCTGTGCCGGGTCGCTGACGTCGGCCGGGTGATGGCCGACCTTGCCGCCGAACTGTTTCACCTCGGCGATCACCGTCGAGGCATCGCCGAAGCCGTTGAGGATCAGGTTGGCGCCGGCCTTGGCCAGGCTCAGGGCGATGCCCAGGCCGATGCCGCTGGTGGAGCCGGTAACCAGGGCGGTCTTGCCCGAAAGAGGGGTTGTCATGGGGAACCTCACACAATGCCAGTGGCGTAGAACACACCGATCACGAAGAACACCGCGAGGGTCTTGATCAGCGTAATGCAGAAAATGTCTTTATAGGCTTCGCGATGGGTCAGCCCGGTCACTGCCAACAGGGTAATCACCGCGCCGTTGTGGGGCAGGGTGTCCATGCCGCCGCTGGCCATGGCGGCCACCCGGTGCAGCACTTCCAGGGGGATGTTGGCGGCGTGGGCGGCGCTGATGAAGGTTTCCGACATCGCCGCCAAGGCGATGCTCATGCCGCCCGAGGCGGAGCCGGTGATGCCCGCCAGCAGCGTGACGGTCACCGCTTCGTTGACCAATGGGTTGGGAATGCTCTTGAGCCAGTCGGCCAGTACCAGGAAGCCGGGCAAGGACGCGATGACGGCGCCGAAGCCGTATTCCGACGCGGTGTTCATCGCCGCCAGCAAAGCACCGCCCACCGCGCTCTTGCTGCCTTCGGCCAGTTTGCTGCGAATGGCCCGGAAGCCGAACAGCAGGACCATGATAATGCCCACCAGCAACGCCGCCTGCACCGCCCAGATCGCGGTGAGCTTGGCGATGTCGCTGGTCACCGGGGCGCTCATGCCCGGCAGCGCCAGGCTGTGGGTCTTGCCATACCATTGGGGAATCCACTGGGTGAACAGCAGGTTCATGACCCCCACCGCCAGCAGCGGTGAAACGGCAATCCAGGGGTTGGGCAGCTGGATGTCTTCGGCGGTTTCCGGCTCGTTGCGCAGCTCGGTGCCGTAGCCTTCGCCCTCGCGTTGGGCCTTGTTGCGCTGGCGTTGCAAGAACAGCATGCCAAGACTGAACACGAAGATCGTACCGATCACCCCCAGCCACGGTGCCGCCCAGGCGGTGGTGTTGAAGAACGTGCTGGGGATGATGTTCTGGATCTGCGGCGTGCCGGGCAGGGCGTCCATGGTGAACGAGAACGCGCCGAGGGCGATGGTGGCCGGGATGAGCCGCTTGGGAATGTTGCTCTGGCGGAACATCTCGGCGGCGAACGGGTACACCGCGAACACCACGACGAACAGCGACACGCCGCCATACGTCAGCACGGCGCAGACCAGCACGATCACCAGCATGGCTTGGCGCGTCCCCAGCAAGCGAATCGCCGCGGCGACGATGGAACGGGAGAATCCCGACAATTCAATCAGCTTGCCGAACACCGCACCGAGCAGGAACACCGGGAAGTAGAGCTTGATGAAACCGACCATTTTCTCCATGAACACCCCGGTGAAGGCAGGGGCGACGGCGGACGGGTCGGTGAGCAGGACGGCACCGAGGGCGGCGATGGGGGCGAAGAGGATAACGCTGTAGCCACGGTAGGCGGCGACCATCAGCAGCGTGAGAGCTGCCAAGGCAATGATCACACTCATGGTGTGTCTCCTGGATTGTTATTGTTGTGGTGAAGCGGTGGCGGGGCTATAGCGAGTTTTGTGCCAGATGCGTAACTGGCTGAAATATAAGGATATTGTTTGATTTTGTGGAGGTGATCTGAAGATTTAGTCTCTGTTTTGAGATTTCTGGAGCTGTGCGGGCCTCATCGCGAGCAGGCTCGCTCCCTCAGTTGACCGCGTTGAACAGGAGAAACGCTGTCCCCATGTGGGAGCGAGCCTGCTCGCGATGAGCGCGAAGCGCTCCAAAACAGGAGTCTAAATATAGAGATATGAGTCTCTTTATTGAGACTCGGCAATCCCCAACGCCACCATCTTCTTGTACAGCGTCGACCTTCCCAGCCCCAACCGCTCGGCCGCTTCGACCACCTTGCCCCCGCATTGCGCGAGGGTGGTTTCGATCAATTGCCGGTCGAAGCGCGCCCGGGCCTGGCTGAAGGTTTCATGGGGCAGGGGTTCAATGCTCACGTCCGCTGGCCGCGCCACCGGCGTGAACGTCCCGATGGCCGCGCGGATGTCCGTTGCCGTGAGTACCAGGTCATCGCTGAGCAGTGCGGCCCGTTCCAGCACATTGCGCAGTTCGCGGATGTTGCCCGGCCAGGCGTGTTGCCGCAGCAGGTCGAGGGCGGCGGGGTTCAATTCGTGCTGGCTGCGCAGCTCTTCCAGGATCGCTTCGCTCAAGGCCGGCAAGTCATCCAGGCGCTCGCGCAGCGGCGGCACCTGGATCGGCAGCACGTTGAGGCGGTAATACAGGTCGGCGCGAAACTCTCCACGCTTGATCGCCGCTTCCAGGTCCATAGAGGTGGCGGCGATCACCCGCACGTCGCTTTGCAGCACCTCGTTGGAGCCCACCGGCTCGTATTCCTTTTCCTGGAGCACCCGCAGCAGTTTGCTTTGCAGCGGCAACGGCATGTCGCCGATCTCGTCGAGGAACAGCGTGCCGCCTTGGGCAATCTGCAGCTTGCCGGCGCGGCCCTTGCGGTCGGCCCCGGTAAAGGCCCCCGGCGCGGTGCCGAAGAACTCGGCTTCCAGCAGCGATTCAGGAATCGCTGCACTATTGATGCTGACGAACGGCTTGTGTGCCCGCGGCGAAGCGCTGTGGATGGCCTGGGCCAGCAGCTCCTTGCCGGTGCCGGTTTCGCCGAGCAGCAGCACCGGCGAATCGGCGCTGGCGCTGCGCCGGGCACGACGCTTGACCTCAAGGCCGGCGCTGCTGGTGCCAATGAAATGGGCAAAGTTGTACTTGGTTTGCCGCGCCCGCAGCAGCGAACGGGTGGAGGCCAGCTCTTCTTGCATGCTCAGGTAACGCTTGAGCATCGGCGACAGGCTGCGCAATTCATCGAACAAGGCAAAACCGATGGCGCCGATCACCGCACCCGCGCTGTCGTGGATCGGCAGCCGCATCACCACCAGCGGCTCCTTGGGGGTGTCCTGCATGTCCAGCAGGATCGGCCGCCCGGTGCGCACCACTTCCCGCAGCAGGCTGCTGGGGATCACGCTCTCGCAGGCCCGGCCAATCGCCTCCTGCGCCGAGTTCAGGCCGAAACGACGGGCGTAGCGCTCGTTCATCCAGACGATATTCGCGTCACGGTCGACAATCACCGTGCCTTCGCTGGACTGCTCGATGATCTCGAACAACGAACGGATCGCCAGCGTGCGCACGCGCTTGTAATCCTTGAGGCTTTCGGTGGGGTTCATGCTAGTTCCAGAATGTGTGGGTTCTGTTCGGGCCTCTTCGCGAGCAGGCTCGCTCCCACAGGGGATCTTCGGTGTGCTGAAGATCCAATGTGGGAGCGGGCTTGCTCGCGAAGGCCGCGACGCGGTCCAACGGCATGACGCCGATTATGCCCACCCCGGATGCGCCGCCGCCAACAACTCCTTGGTATAGGGATGCTGGGGCGAGTCGAACACGTCATGGCTGGCGCCTTGCTCGACCACTTTGCCGTCCTTGATCACGATCATGTCGTGGGCCAGGGCGCGGACCACCGCCAGGTCATGGCTGATGAACAGGTAGGTCAGGCCGTGCTTTTCCTGGAGCTGGCGCAGCAGGGCGACCACTTGTTTCTGCACGGTGCGGTCCAGGGCCGAGGTCGGTTCGTCCAGCAGGATCAGGGCCGGCTTGAGCACCAGGGCCCGGGCGATGGCGATGCGTTGGCGCTGGCCACCGGAAAACTCATGGGGGTAGCGGTGGCGGCTCTGGGGGTCGAGTCCGACTTCCTTGAGGGCCTGGATCACCTGCGCCTCACACGCCTCGGCGCTGGACGGGCTGTGGACTTCGAGGCCTTCGCTGATGATCTGTTGCACCGACATGCGCGGGCTGAGGCTGCCGAACGGGTCCTGGAACACCACCTGCATCTTTTTGCGCCACGGCCGCAGGGCCTTGTGGGATAACTGTTCAAGGGCATGGCCCTGGAAGTGGATGCTGCCTTCGGATTCGATCAGCCGCAGGATTGCCTGGCCCAGGGTGGACTTGCCGGAACCGGATTCGCCGACGATGCCCAGGGTCTTGCCGCGCTGGATGCTCAGGCTGATGCCGTCCACGGCGCGCAAGTATTCCTTGCGTCGGAACAGCCCACCGCCCAAGGCAAAACTCACCCGCAGGTCCCGCACCTGCAACACGTCTTCGCGTTCGTCCCGGGGCAGGGCCTCGCCTTCCGGTTCGGCGTGCAGCAGCTCGCAGCTGTAGGGATGTTTCGGTGCGCTGAACAGGGTTTCGCAGGGTGCCTGCTCGACAATTTCCCCGGCCTGCATCACGCACACCCGCTGGGCGATGCTGCGCACCAGGTTGAGGTCGTGGCTGATCAGCAGCAAGGACATGCCGAGTCGTTGCTGCAAGGACTTGAGCAGCAGCAGGATCTTGCGCTGCACGGTCACGTCCAGCGCCGTGGTCGGTTCGTCGGCAATCAACAGCTCCGGCTCGCAGGCCAGGGCCATGGCGATCATCACCCGTTGCCGCTGGCCGCCGGACAGTTGATGGGGGTAGGCCTTGAGCCGCTCGGCGGGTTTCTGGATGCCCACCAGGGCCAGCAGTTCCAGGATGCGCTGGCGCGCCGCCTTGCCGCCCAGGCCCCGGTGCAGCATCAGGGTTTCACCGATCTGCTTTTCGACGCTGTGCAGTGGGTTCAGCGAGGTCATCGGTTCCTGGAAGATCATGGCGATGCGGTTGCCGCGCAATTCCCGCAGGGTCTTGGCCTCGGCCCCCAGCAGTTCCTGGCCACGGTAGCGAATGCTGCCGGTGGTGCGAGTGCCGGTCTCGGGCAGCAATTGCAGGATCGAATGGGCCGTCACCGACTTGCCGGAGCCCGACTCGCCCACCAGGGCCAGGCATTCGCCGGGGCGGATGTCCAGGCACAGGTTGCGCACCACCGTCTGGTCGTTGAAGGCCACGCTCAGGTCGCGGATTTCGATCAGGTTGTCGCTCATCTCAAGGTTCCGCTTCATGGCTGTTTCAAGATCGTGGATCAAAGGCGTCGCGCAACGCCTCGCCGATAAATACCAGCAGGGAAAGAATCAGTGCCAGGGTGAAAAATGCCGTCAACCCCAGCCACGGCGCTTGCAGGTTCTGCTTGCCTTGGGCGATCAACTCGCCCAGCGATGCACTGCCGGCTGGCATGCCGAAACCGAGGAAATCCAGGGCGGTGAGGGTGGAGATCGCCCCGGTGAGGATAAAGGGCAGGTAGCTCAGGGTGGCGTTCATCGCATTGGGCAGGATATGCCGCACGATCACCTTGCGGTCGGACAGGCCCAGGGCCCTGGCGGCCTTGACGTATTCAAGGTTGCGCCCACGCAGGAACTCGGCGCGGACCACGTCCACCAGGGCCAGCCAGGAAAACAGCGCCATGATCCCCAACAGCCACCAGAAATTCGGCTCGACGAAGCCGGACAGGATGATCAACAAGTAGAGCACCGGCAGCCCGGACCAGACTTCCAGCAAGCGCTGTCCGAGCAGATCCACCCAGCCGCCGTAATAGCCCTGCAACGCACCGGCGGCGATGCCGATCAACGCGCTGATGGTGGTCAGGGCCAGGGCGAACAGGATCGACACCCGCGCGCCGAAGATCACCCGGGCCAGCACGTCCCGGGACTGGTCATCGGTGCCCAGCCAGTTCACCGCCGAGGGCGGGCTCGGAGCCGGCTGGTTGAGGTCGTAATTGGGCGTGTCGTCGCTGAACGGGATCGGTGGAAACCACAGCCAGCCGCCGTCCTTGTGGATCAGGTTCTGCACGTAGCTGCTGCGGTAGTCGGCCTGGAACGGCAGCTGCCCACCAAACTCCTGTTCGGTATGGCGCTTGAACACCGGGAAATACAGCGAGCCCTGATAGCTGACCACCAGCGGTTTGTCATTGGCTATCAACTCGCCGCCCAGGCTCAGGATGAACAGGCCGATGAACAGCCACAATGACCACCAGCCCCGGCGGTTTTTCTTGAAACGTTCGAAACGTCGGCGGCCCAAGGGGGAAAGCTTGAACATCAGGCGTTCCTCGCGGCGAAGTCGATGCGCGGATCCACCAAGGTGTAGCAGAGGTCGCCGATGAGTTTGATCAGCAGGCCGAACAGCGTAAAGATGAACAGCGAGCCGAACACCACCGGATAATCCCGCGACACGGCGGCCTCGTAGCTCATGCGTCCCAGGCCGTCGAGGGAAAAGATCACTTCGATCAGCAAGGAACCGGCGAAGAACACGCTGATAAAGGCTTGGGGAATGCCCGAGACCACCAACAGCATCGCATTGCGGAACACGTGGCCGTACAGCACCCGGCGTTCGCTCATGCCCTTGGCTCGCGCGGTGACCACGTACTGGCGGGTGATTTCATTGAGGAACGAGTTCTTGGTCAGGATCGTCAGCGTGGCGAAGCCGCCGATCACCAGGGAGGTGACCGGCAGCACCAGGTGCCAGAAGTAATCGGCGATCTTGCCCAGCGTCGACAGCGACTCGAAGTTGTCCGACACCAGCCCGCGCACCGGAAACCAGTTCAGCGAGGTGCCGCCGGCAAACATCACGATCAGGAACATCGCGAAAAGAAACGCCGGCATGGCGTAGCCGATGATGATCGCCGTGCTGCTCCACACATCGAATGCCGAGCCGTGGCGCACGGCCTTGCGAATGCCCAGGGGGATCGACACCAGGTAGGTGATCAAGGTCGCCCAGAGCCCAAGGGAGATGGTCACCGGCATTTTTTCCAGGATCAGGTCGGTGACCGTGGCGCCGCGGAAGAAGCTCTTGCCGAAGTCGAGGCGGGCGTAGCTGCCGAGCATCAGCCACAGGCGCTCATGGGCCGGCTTATCGAAGCCGTATTGTTTTTCGATGTCCTTGATCAACTGCGGGTCGAGGCCGCGACTGGCTCGGGAGCTGCCGGTCATCTCACCGCCCGAGCTGCCGACGCTGCCGCCGCCGATGCCTTGAAGCTGGGCGATGGCCTGTTCCACCGGGCCGCCGGGTGCGGCCTGCACGATGACGAAGTTCACCAGCAGGATGATCACCAGGGTGGGAATGATCAGCAGCAGGCGCCGTGCGATATAAGCCCACATCAATGCGGCCCTCCGGGTGTGCCGCGCCTGAGGCGTTCGGCGCGCATCTGCTCGTTGGTCAGCGGTGTGGTGCTCACTTCCCACCAGCTTTCGATGGCTTCGTCATTGCTGGCCTGGACCTTTGGCATGCCGAAGCGGTTCCACCACACGGTCGAGCTGCCAGGCGGGTAATAGTTGGGGATCCAGTAGTAATTCCATTGCAGCACCCGGTCCAGGGCGTGGGCATGGTGCAGCATGTCGGCCTGGGTGCTGGCCTTGACCAGGCCGTCGATCAGCGTGTCTACCGCCGGGTTCTTCAAGGCCATGTAGTTGTTGGCCCCCGGGTCGTTGGCCGCTGCCGAGCCGAAGTAATTGTAGAGTTCCATGCCCGGCGAAGTGCTGACGGGATAGCCGGTGATGATCATGTCGTAGTCGCGACTCATCAGGCGATTGACGTACTGGGAGGCGTCGATGCGGCGGATGCTCATGTCGATGCCGATCTGCGCCAGGGTTCGCTTGTAGGGCAGCAGCAGGCGGTCGATACCGTTCTGGCTGTTCAGGAAGGTGAAGCTCAGCGGTTTACCCTCGGCGTTCACCAGGCGGTCGCCCTCGGGTTTCCAGCCGGCCTGTTCCAACAAGGCCAGGGCTTGCAGTTGTTTGTCGCGGATCACGCCGCTGCCATCGGTTTTCGGGGCCTGGAAGACCTGGGTGAAGACTTCGTCGGGAATCTGCCCGCGCAACGGCTCGAGAATCGCCAGCTCGCCGGCGTCCGGCAGTTTGCGGGCGGCGAGGTCGGTGTTGGAGAAAAAACTCTGCTGACGCACATAAAGGTTGCGCATCATCTGGCGGTTGCTCCATTCGAAATCCCAGAGCATCGCCAAGGCTTGGCGCACGCGGCGGTCCTGGAATTGCGGTTTTTGCAGGTTGAAGACAAAACCCTGGGCGGTCTGGGGCGCCTCTTTGGCCAGGTGGGCCTTTTGCAGGCGCCCGTCCTGCAGGGGCGGGCCGTCATAGCCGATGGAATAGCCGGTGGCGGAAAATTCGCGGTTGTAGTCATAGGCGCCGCCGCGCAGCACCTGGCGGGCGACGTCGGTGTCGCCGAAATATTCGATGCTGAAATGGTCGAAATTGTAGAGCCCGCGACTGACCGGCAAGTCCTTGCCCCACCAATCGGCATTGCGTTCGAAGGTAATGCTGCGCCCGGAATCGACCTTGCTCACTCGGTAAGGGCCACTGCCCAGTGGGGCCTCGTAGCCGCCGCCGTTGGCGAAATCGCGGATCTTCCACCAGTGTTCGGGAAAGACCGGCAGGGTGGCGACGTCCAGGGGCAGCGTGCGGCTTTCGTTGTTCTTGAAGTTGAAGCGCACGGTGCGCGCGTCCTCGACCACGACGTCCTTGACCGCCGCGAACTGGGTGCGATAGCGCAGGCTGCCTTGGGTCATCAGCAGCTCGAAGCTATAGCGCACATCCTCGGCGGTGATGGGCTTGCCATCGGCGAAGCGGGCCTTGGGGTTCAGGTAGAAGCGCAGGGACAGGCCATCGTCGGCACCCTCCATCTTCTGCGCCACCAGGCCATAAACGGTATAGGGCTCGTCCAGCGAGCGCTGGGCCAGTGGTGAATACAGCATCCCGTCGATCTGGCTGACGCCGATGCCTTTGTCGATGTAGGGCAGGATGTGGTCGAAGTGGCCGATCTCGATGGCCGAGCGGCGCATGGTCCCACCTTTGGGGGCCTGGGGATTGGCGTAGGCGAAGTGGCCGAAGCCTTCGGCATATTTGGCGGGTTCGCCATAGACGGTCAGAGCATGTTGCGGTGCTGCATCGACGCCTGGGGCGCCTGTGAGCAGGACTGCGGCAGTCAATAGCAGTGAAGAAAACGCCAGTCGCATTGTCAGCCTTAAAGCCGGGTGAACGTTGACATGATTTGTACGCGAGCAGCGGCTGAATCGCCAGCCCTTGTGGCGAGGGAGCTTGCTCCCGCTCGGGTGCGCAGCAGCCGCCAATGGTTGGGCCCGCTTCGCAGTCCAGCGGGAGCAAGCTCCCTCGCCACAATGAATCACATCACCCTTGAGTGAAGGGGCTCTGTACCGGAATCAATCCTGGCGGCTGGTGACTTCCAGCAAGTGGTAGCCGAACTGGGTCTTGACCGGGCCCTGGACCGTATTGATCGGCGCGCTGAACACCACGGTGTCGAATTCCTTGACCATCTGGCCCGGGCCGAACGAACCCAGGTCGCCGCCCTGACGGCTGGATGGGCAGGAAGAGTTGGCCTTGGCGATTTCGGCGAAATCGGCGCCGGCTTCGATCTGGGCCTTGAGTTCGTTGCACTTGTCTTCGCTGGAAACCAGGATGTGGCGGGCAGTGGCTTTGGCCATGGGGCAAAATTCCTTTCAATGTATTTAAAGGTGTTGAGCCTACCGGATTCATCGACGGGGTGTTGTCAAAATTGCGTCAAAACCTTGGGCCCGGCGATCAAAGGCCGGCCTTGCGCAGGCGCTCGGCGTGGCGCAGGTAAAGCTCTGCGGGGTCTGTTCCCGAGCATGCCTTGCCGCTTCCAGGGTTGATGGCCTCCATGTGGTCCATGGGGTAGTCGGAGCGAATGACCCTGCCCAAGTGCGAACTGAAACGCCCGACCAGGCCGTCGTTCTGCCCGGCTTCGGTGATGAAGTATTCGGAAAAGGCGCGGCAGAAAGCCTGCAAAGGCGCCTGTTCTTTACCCATCGGTTCTTGCAACGTGCCGCTCCATGAGTAGTAGTGCACGCCATTGACCCGCTCCGGTCCGTTCCCGCCCCAGTGCTTAGGCAGGCCCTGGGGGTATTTGTCATTGAAGGCACCAACGCCCTCTGTGGTCATAGCCGCCAGGGCGGCGACGGCGGCCGGCGATAGCTGCGCCTGGCCGTCCAGCAACGAGATGAAGTCAGCGAACAGCGTGGCGACACCCCGTGCCACATGCCCCGGCAGTCGTCCAGGGATAAGGGCCTTGCGCAGGAAGTCGGCCAGTTCGGAGCCATGGTTGGGGCCGCTGACCGAGGTGACCGAGGCCACTATGTCAGGTGCCTGCGCGGCGGCATATCGGGCGGCCAGCGCGCCCTGGCTGTGGCCGATCAGGTTGACCCGAGTAGTACCGGCGCCGGCCAGGACCCGATCGATCTGCGCCAGCAGTTGTTCGCCTCTGGCCTCGTTGGAGTGGGTGGCCGACAAGTACGGGATGAACACCCGGGCACCGCCTGCGCGTAGGGCCTGTTTGATGCCATGGAAAAGTTCGAAGCCGCCGATCTGGTCAAACCCGAACAACCCATGGACCAGCAGGATGGGAAATTGAGTGGTTGCATTCCGTTGCATGTTCGTACCTTTTTCGAAGAGGTTCACCTTGAATTTGCGACTTCACTCTAATGCAGGCTCATCCTGTGTGGTGTAGGAAGGAACCGCCCTGATCCAAGGAAATCGGAATAAAAACAGTGGGAATAGTGGGAGGTAACCCGGTGGCGCTCAAAGGTGTAGGAGACCTCCGATAACCATTGTCGTTTGCAGCTACAGGTTCGAGCGCCAAGGGCTCACTCCCGCTGTCGCCTTGTCTGGCTGTGGGTTTGCCGCGGGCGGGTTTTAATGGCTCCATCAGGCGCCGTTATCGGAACGGTGCCTTCATCCAAGGACTGGAGCTTGCACATGATCACCTATCCATCGCTTCAACGAACCCGTTCAATGTCCGAAACCAGGTTGCCACCACCGGTCCTGGCGGCGGCCAGGGACGGGGTGATCAACCCCGCTTGGCGCAGGGCTGTGATTACCGTCAAGCCGTATCCCATGATGACGTGCGGGGATGAGGTGTTGCTGCGTTGGCACGGCCTCAACAACGATGGCGAACCCTACCGGCATGAAGTGGCCGGGTTCGTCACCGAACGGCAAGTGGGGCGAGATGTCGTGTTCGTCGTGCGCGAACCGCATATCGCCGAGTTGGACGGTGGCTCGTTGGAGATCTCCTACCAAGTGACGGGCAAACGGTTGCCGGGCACGCTGGCGTCGGAACACCTGCAACTGGGGATCGGCGATGCCGCGCCGCAACTGCTGCCCGTCATTGCCAACGATGCGGTGGGTGGCAGTCTCGATCCGAACCGGGTGCCTGAAGGAACCTGGGTGAGCATCCGGCCCTACGCCAGGATGGCGGTCGGCGATCGCTTGATCCTGACGGCCAGCAAGGATTCCAACGTGCTGTGGCGCGATGTGCTGGACATAGAAGCCCACGCGGTGGGGCGTAAGGTATCGCTCTGGATCG
This sequence comes from Pseudomonas sp. Z3-6, assembly GCF_051131985.1. Lineage (NCBI taxonomy): Bacteria > Pseudomonadati > Pseudomonadota > Gammaproteobacteria > Pseudomonadales > Pseudomonadaceae > Pseudomonas > Pseudomonas sp. Z3-6. The sequence goes on along the minus strand of NZ_CP071644.1, from coordinate 4,392,897 downwards.
ATCATTCGTTGATCGCACCCCATGAAGGGCACGACCTGGCCTTGGTCTATGTGGTCCGGCACGGGCATTCGGTGCGTCGTGCCGAGCCTTTGTCGCTGCACATCGGTCCGCTGCGGCGTCCTGCGCTGAAGGCGCTCCAGATTCTAGAAATGAACGCCGGATGGCTGGAGGTCGACGCCCTGCAAGAAGGGGTGACGATTGTCATCGATGACCCTGGGCTTGAGGCGGGAGAGTGGGTCTGGTTGCAGTGCAATGGCAACTCCACTCATGTGCTTGAACGCGAAATCACCGAGGCCACGGCAGGTCAATCGCTCAAGTTTGTGATTCCTGCCAGTTATTGGCAGGAACAGCGCGACAGGTCAGTGAGCGTGTTTTATCAGGTCGAGCGCCTGGATGACGTCAGCCAGCGGTCCGAGTGGGTGACGGTCCAGGTCCGCTCCCGCGCGCCAGGCTGACTCAAGGCGTGCGCCGCCTTTGTGGGAGCGAGTTGACCATTAGTCCGGCAGTCGCCCAGGACCAGTTGTGGGAGCGAGCCTGCTCGCGAAGGCGGTCTATCTGAAATGATGATGTTGAATGTGCCACCGTCTTCGCGAGCAGGCTCGCTCCCACAGGGATTTGAGTTGACCATTAGGCCGGCAGTCACTCAGGACCAGTTGTGGGAGCGAGCCTGCTCGCGAAGGCGGTCTATCTGAGACGATGATGTTGAATGTGCCACCGTCTTCGCGAGCAGGCTCGCTCCCACAGGGATTTGAGTTGACCATTAGGCCGGCAGTCACTCAGGACCAGTTGTGGGAGCGAGCCTGCTCGCGAAGGCGGTCTATCTGAAACGATGATGTTGAATGTGCCACCGTCTTCGCGAGCAGGCTCGCTCCCACAGGGATTTGAGTTGACCATTAGGCCGGCAGTCACTCAGGACCAGTTGTGGGAGCGAGCCTGCTCGCGAAGGCGGTCTATCTGAAACGATGATGTTTGAATGTGCCACCGTCTTCGCGAGCAGGCTCGCTCCCACAGGGATTTGAGTTGACCATTAGGCCGGCAGTCCCCAGGACCAGTGGTGGGAGCGGGCTTGCTCGCGAAGGCGGTCTATCTGAGACGATGATGTTGAATGTGCCACCGTCTTCGCGAGCAAGCCCGCTCCCACAGGGATTTGAGTTGACCATTAGGCCGGCAATCACCTAGGACCAGTTGTGGGAGCGAGCCTGCTCGCGAAGGCGGTCTATCTGAAATGATGATGTTGAATGTGCCACCGTCTTCGCGAGCAGGCTCGCTCCCACAGGGATTTGAGTTGACCATTAGGCCGGCAGTCACTCAGGACCAGTTGTGGGAGCGAGCCTGCTCGCGAAGGCGGTCTATCTGAGACGATGATGTTGAATGTGCCACCGTCTTCGCGAGCAGGCTCGCTCCCACAGGGATTTGAGTTGACCATTAGGCCGGCAGTCACTCAGGACCAGTTGTGGGAGCGAGCCTGCTCGCGAAGGCGGTCTATCTGAAACGATGATGTTGAATGTGCCACCGTCTTCGCTAGCAAGCCCGCTCCTACAGAAGTTGCGCTCGTTCGCTATTCCATCGGCGTGCTGACAAACGCCTCCAGCCCTTCGGCATAGGCGGTGAACGCGCTGATCGACGGGAATGACTTACCCTGCACCTGGTCCGGTACCACTAGGTGGGTGAAGCTCCAGGCCACCGCCACGGTAATACCGGCCTGATCGAGTGTGCCATCGGTGACCAGTGGCTGTTTCCCCAGTTCCTGCTCTAGCAAGTCATAGGCTGCCGCCAGTTGGCCTTCCACGCGTTCAACCCAGGGGGCGTGTTGGATTTCCGTCGGGCGCAGGTTGCGTTCGTAGTAGATCTGCACCGATTTCTCGCACGCCGCCAGGGCCAGGCCAATCAGGCGCAGGGAGCGCAGCCGCTGCCCACTGTCGACCGGCATCAGGCTTTTACCCGGCGCGGCCAAGGCCTCGAGATAGTCGATGATCAACGTCGAGTCCATCAGCACGTTGCCATCGTCCAGCACCAGGGTCGGAGCCTTGACCACCGGGTTGATGCGCTGGAACTGGTCGAAATGCCTGAACACCGAAACGGATTCGTGTTCCAGGGCAACCCCCAGGCACTTGGCGGAAATGGCGACGCGTCGCACATAGGGCGAGTCCAGCATGCCGATCAGTTTCATGACATCTCCTTCAGAAAGTCTTGTGGGTGTTAATCCTCGAACCCGACCTGTTCATGGATTTCATCGACCTTGAGTTCCAGCCGGTAAGCCACGGCGATGAACAACGCCTGGCACAGGCACAACGTGGCGCTCAGCGAACGGAAGGCGAACGAGCTGCCTTCGTTCACCAGCAACACCGCATTGGCCCGTTTGGCCAGGGGGGAAAGGTTGCTGTCGGTGATGATCAGGGTCTTGGCCTGGTGATGCTGGGCGATGCGCAAGCAGTGCTGGGTTTCCTTGCCATAGGGTGTGAAGCTGATGGCAATGACCAGATCGTTGGCCCGCACGCTGCGCATCTGCTCGCGGTAACTGCCCCCCAGGCCGGACACCAGGTGAATGCGCTTGTTGGTGTGCTGCAGGTTGTAGACCAGATAGTCGGCAACCGCGAACGAACGGCGTACACCCACCACATAGATGTTGTCGGCGTTGACCACCAGGTCCACGGCCTTTTCGAACGCCTGGTCGTCCAGCTCCAACCCCAGGCGCTCGATGCCCGACAAGGTTGCGTTGACGCATTCGCGGGCCAGGTCGCCACCGCTGGCCTTCTGCGACTTGTTGGCGATCATGCTGCGGATGCGCTGCTGGTAGTTCTGCACCGGGGTGGTCTTGTGAGTGTAGGCCTCGCGAAACAACGCCTGCATTTCGCTGAACCCGCTGAAGCCGAAGCGCTGGGAAAACCGGACGATGGCCGAGGGGTGCACTTCGCATTCCCGGGCGATGTCGCTGATGCGATCCACCATGATCCGGTCACTCTGCTGGCTCATGTAGCTGGCGATGCGTTTGAGCTGGCGCGGCAGGCTTTCGTATTCGTCGGTGATCAGTTGCAACAGGCGCTCGGCATTGATCGGTGGGCTCGGGAGGGCGGGTTCGGACGCGCTCTCGGACGGCGCCGGCAGATCATCGGGGCGGGTCATAGGAAATCCTTCTGGCTTGTTCTTATAGGGCGGCCCAAAAAAGACCGGCCCTCGACAATAGGTTGGCTGGTCGCAGTCTACAGCGTAGGCGCAGGGAAAATCATGGGCGGACAAATGTTGCAGCAGTGCTGAAACGATGCACTGTGCCTGGTTCGCTTGGGTCATAGCGTATTGGAAAAAATATTCCACGTAAAAAATTTATAGAATAATTATTGATTCTTGCCTGCGGCTCGTTTTAGTCTGCATTCACCAACAGCGTTGGCGCCGGTGTCGGCGACAAGCGCAGGCTGATAAAAATAACAGGAGCCAGCATGGGCCAGACTCGTTTTGCCAGTGGGCGTCAATTGGATGTGATCTGCCTGGGACGCCTGGGCGTCGACCTCTATGCGCAGCAAGTCGGCGCGCGCCTGGAAGATGTTTCGAGCTTCGCCAAGTACCTGGGCGGTTCCTCTGCCAACATCGCGTTCGGCACGGCGCGCCTGGGGCTTCGGTCGGCGATGCTGAGCCGGGTCGGGGACGACCACATGGGGCGTTTCCTGGTGGAGTCCCTGGCCCGCGAAGGCTGCGATGTCAGCGGCATCAAGGTCGATCCCGAGCGCCTGACGGCCATGGTCCTGCTGGGGATCAAGGACCGGGAAACCTTCCCTCTGGTGTTCTACCGGGAAAATTGCGCGGACATGGCGCTGCGCGCCGAAGACATCGACGAAACCTTCATTGCCTCCAGCAAGGCCCTGCTGATCACCGGCACGCATTTCTCCACCGATGGCGTCTACCAGGCCAGTATCCAGGCGCTGGACTATGCGCAAAAGCACCAGGTCAAGCGCGTCCTCGACATCGACTATCGGCCGGTGCTCTGGGGCCTGGCGGCCAAGGCTGACGGAGAAACCCGGTTTGTCGCCGACCAGAAGGTCAGCCAGCACGTGCAAGGCATCCTGCCGCGTTTCGACCTGATCGTTGGCACCGAAGAAGAATTCCTCATCGCCGGTGGCAGCGAAGACCTGCTGACCGCGCTGCGCACCGTACGCTCGCTGACGGCGGCGACCTTGGTGGTCAAGCTCGGCCCCCAGGGCTGCACGGTGATCCATGGCGCTATCCCGGCCCGGCTCGAAGACGGTGCGATTTACCCAGGTGTTCGCGTCGAAGTCTTGAACGTACTGGGCGCCGGTGATGCGTTCATGTCGGGCTTTCTTGCCGGCTGGCTGGAAGATGCCAGCGATGAACGCTGCTGTCAGTTGGCCAATGCCTGTGGCGGCCTGGTGGTGTCGCGCCATGCCTGCGCCCCGGCGATGCCGACCCGGGCCGAGCTCGACTATTTATTCCAGAGCCCGGTGCCGATCACCCGGCCCGACCAGGATGTCGTGTTGCAACGGCTGCACCAGGTCAGCGTACCCCGCAAGGCTTGGAAACAGTTGTTCATCTTTGCCTTCGACCATCGCGGACAATTGGTGGAACTGGCCCAGAAGGGCGGTCGCGAGTTGAGCAGCATCGGCGAGCTCAAGCAACTATTCATCCAGGCGGTGGCGCGGGTCGAAGCCGACCTGCGGCATCAGGGCATCGAGGCTGACGTCGGTCTGCTGGCCGACCAGCGCTTCGGCCAGGATTCGCTGAACGCTGCCACCGGGCGCGGCTGGTGGGTGGCGCGGCCGGTGGAGGTGCAAGGTTCGCGGCCGCTGGCCTTCGAACATGGGCGTTCCATTGGCAGCAACCTGATCGCTTGGCCACAGGAGCAGATCATCAAGTGCCTGGTGCAATTTCACCCTGACGACGAACCGCTGCTGCGCCTGGAGCAAGAGGCGCAGTTGATGGGGTTGTACAAGGCCTCCCAGGCCAGCGGCCATGAATTGCTGCTGGAAATCATACCGCCCAAGGATCACCCATCACCGCACCCGGACGTGCTCTATCGTGCCCTCAAGCGCCTCTACAACCTGGGTATCTTCCCGGCGTGGTGGAAGATCGAGGCCCAGGGCGCGCAGGAGTGGCAGCAGCTCGACGAGCTGATCCAGCAGCGCGACCCGTATTGCCGTGGCGTGGTCCTGCTGGGCCTCAATGCCCCGGCCGCCGCGTTGGCCGAAGGCTTTCGCCAGGCCCGTCGGAGCACCACCTGCCGTGGGTTTGCCGTGGGCCGTACGATCTTCCAGGAGCCGAGCCGGGCCTGGCTGGCCGGGGAAATCGACGACGAAACGCTGATCCGGGATGTGCAGGGCAGGTTTGTGGAATTGATCGAGGCGTGGCGCAGTGCCCGTGCTTGATGAGTTAACGCAGATCCAATGTGGGAGCGGGCTTGCTCGCGAAAGCGGTGTGTCAGGCAACATCAATGTTGAATATGCCGCCGCCTTCGCGAGCAAGCCCGCTCCCACAAGTGTTCAGCGTCGTTCTTACTGATTGTGAAAACAATAAAAGGTGCAGCCATGCCCGCTATTCGAATTGGCATCAACCCGATTTCCTGGAGCAACGATGACTTGCCGTCGTTGGGCGGCGAGACGCCGTTGAGTACGGCGCTGAGTGAAGGCAAGGCCATCGGCTACGAAGGTTTTGAGCTCAACGGCAAATTCCCCAAGGACGCCAAGGGCGTCGGCGATGTGCTGCGGCCTTATGACCTGGCGCTGGTTTCCGGTTGGTATTCCAGTCGCCTGGCCCGGCGTTCGGCGGCGGAAGAAATCGACGCCATCGCCAGCCACGTCGAGCTGTTGGCGCAGAACGGCGCGACGGTGCTGGTCTACGGCGAAGTGGCCGATTCCATCCAGGGCCATCGGATTCCATTGGTCGAGCGGCCGCGTTTCCATACGGATGACGCCTGGCAAGCCTACGCCGACAAACTCACCGAACTGGCGCGCTTCACCCTATCCCAAGGCGTGCGCCTGGCCTACCACCACCACATGGGCGCCTACGTCGAATCGCCCACGGACATCGACAAACTGATGGCCCTGACCGGCAGCGAAGTGGGCCTGTTGTTCGACTCGGGTCACTGCTACATGGGCGGTGGCGAGCCGTTGCAGGTGCTGCGCAAACACATCGAGCGGGTCTGCCACGTGCACTTCAAGGACGTGCGCAAACCGGTGGTGCAACTGGCCCGCAACAACCTCTGGAGCTTCCCCGACTGCATCATCAACGGCACCTTCACCGTGCCGGGGGATGGCGACATCGACTTCGCCGCGTTGCTCGACGTGCTGCTGGCCGCCGACTACCAAGGCTGGCTGGTGGTGGAAGCCGAGCAGGACCCTGCCGTAGCCCCAAGTTATGCCTACGCCAAGAAGGGCTACGACACCCTGCGCGCCTTGCTGAACGAAAGGAGCCCGTCATGAGCCTGTTGATCAAGAGCCAATCCAGCGGCCGGACCATGGTCCAGTTGCCGGCGGGCGAGTTGGAATACGTCGGCTTCGCTGCCTACCGCCTGCGTCTCGGTGAAACCCTGCCAGTGGCCGCCGGGGACAAGGAATTGTGCCTGGTGCTGCTCAGTGGTCGCGTCAGCCTCAAGGGCGAAGCGCCGGGGCAGGGCGCCTTCGATTGGGACAACCTCGGTGATCGCCAGTCGGTGTTCGAGGACAAATCACCTTATGCCGCTTACCTGCCGCCCGGCAGCCAGGCCCAGGTCACCGCCCTGAGCGACGTGCAGATTGCCGTGTGCGCCGCACCGGGTTCGGCGCAAAACAGTCATGGCCCACGGCTGATCCGCCCGGACAGCATGAAGCGCAGCGTGCGCGGCAAAGGCGCCAATACCCGCTATGTCTGCGACATCCTGCCGGACAGCGAACCGGCGCACTCGCTGCTGGTGGTGGAGGTGCGCACGCCGTCGGGGCATTCCTCGAGTTACCCGCCCCACAAGCACGACACCGACGACCTGCCGCACCAGAGTTTCCTCGAAGAGACCTATTACCACCAGGTCAATCCGTCCCAAGGCTTCGTGTTCCAGCGGGTCTACACCGACGACCGCAGCATCGACCAGGCCATGGCGGTGGAGAACAACGACTTGGTGGTCGTCCCCAAGGGCTATCACCCAGTCAGCGTGCCCTACGGGTACGAGTCGTATTACCTGAACGTCATGGCCGGCCCGAAGCGGGTCTGGCAATTCCACAACGATCCGCAGCACAGCTGGCTGCTGGATCTCTGACCCCACACATACGCAGGGAGAACAAGCACGATGAGCGACGCCCCGGTAGTAGGCCATTACATCAACGGTCAGGTGCAGGACAGCGAAAGTCCGCGGTCCAGCAACGTCTTCAATCCGGCCACCGGTGCGGTGCAGGCGCGGGTGGCCCTGGCCGAACCGAGTACCGTCGACGCGGCGGTGGCCTCGGCGCTGGCGGCGTTCCCAGCCTGGTCCGAGCAGTCGTCATTGCGCCGTTCGCGGGTGATGTTCAAGTTCAAGGAACTGCTCGATCGTCACCACGACGAACTGGCCCAAATCATCAGCCGTGAACACGGCAAGGTGCTGTCCGATGCCCACGGCGAGGTCACCCGCGGCATCGAGATCGTCGAGTACGCCTGCGGTGCGCCGAACCTGCTCAAGACCTATTTCAGCGACAACATCGGTGGCGGCATCGACAACTGGAACCTGCGCCAGCCCCTGGGCGTTTGCGCCGGGGTCACGCCGTTCAATTTCCCGGTGATGGTGCCGCTGTGGATGATTCCCCTGGCGCTGGTTGCCGGCAACTGCTTCATCCTCAAGCCTTCGGAACGCGACCCGTCCGCCAGTTTGCTGATGGCCCGCTTGCTGACCGAAGCCGGCCTGCCGGACGGTGTGTTCAACGTGGTCCAGGGTGACAAAGTGGCGGTGGATGCGCTGTTGCAGCACCCGGACATCGAAGCGATTTCCTTTGTCGGCTCCACGCCCATCGCCGAGTACATCCACCAGCAGGGCACGGCCCACGGCAAGCGTGTGCAGGCCCTGGGCGGGGCCAAGAATCACATGATCGTCATGCCCGATGCCGACCTCGACCAGGCGGCGGACGCCTTGATCGGTGCCGCCTACGGCTCGGCCGGTGAACGCTGCATGGCCATTTCCATCGCCGTGGCAGTGGGCGACGTCGGCGACGAACTGATCGCTCGGCTGCTGCCGCGCATCGACCAGTTGAACGTCGGCAACGGCCAGCAACCCGGCACCGACATGGGGCCCCTGGTCACCGCCGAGCACAAGGCCAAGGTCGAAGGTTTCATCGATGCCGGCGTGGCCGAGGGCGCCCGGCTGATTGTCGACGGCCGAGGCTTCAAAGTGCCGGGGGCGGAGCAGGGGTTCTTTGTCGGGGCGACGCTGTTCGATCAGGTCACTGCCGAGATGAGCATCTATCAGCAAGAGATTTTCGGCCCGGTGCTGGGGATCGTGCGTGTGCCGGACTTCGCCACGGCGGTGGCGTTGATCAACGCCCATGAGTTCGGCAACGGCGTGTCGTGCTTCACCCGCGACGGCGGCATCGCCCGGGCGTTCGCCCGCAGTATCAAGGTCGGCATGGTGGGCATCAACGTGCCGATTCCGGTGCCCATGGCCTGGCATTCCTTTGGCGGCTGGAAGCGCTCGTTGTTCGGCGACCACCACGCCTACGGCGAGGAAGGCCTACGCTTCTACAGCCGCTATAAGAGCGTGATGCAGCGATGGCCCGACAGCATCGCCAAGGGCCCTGAATTCAGCATGCCGACTGCCCAATAACGCATTTTTCGAATGACTGCCGGAGGGAGAACAACAATGAACAAGCCCCTGCGTTTTGCCTTGAACCGAATGGTTGCCCCGCGCCTGTCACTGCCGGCATTCATCGACTTGGCCCTGGCGTTGAAAACCGATGCCATCGAGATTCGCAACGACCTGAAGGGTGTCGAGATCGAAGACGGCATGCCGCCGGCTCGCGTCCGTGAATTGTGCGAGGCCCGCGGCATCAAGGTGCTGTCGATCAACGCCCTGTACCCCTTCGATGTGTGGAACGAAGAGCGCCGCGCCCAGGCCGTGCGGCTGGCCGACTACGCCCGCGAGTGCGGCGCCGAGGGGCTGGTGATGTGCCCACTCAATGACCGCGCCGACCCGCGCAGCGAAGCCGAGCGTGCGGCTGGGCTGCGTACTGCCCTCAGTGAACTGGCACCGATCCTGCGCGCCTTCGGCATCTACGGTTTCATCGAGCCCCTGGGGTTCGAAGAGTGCTCGCTGCGTCGCAAGCGCACGGCGGTGGAAGCGATCAAGAGCATTGGCGGGCTGGATGTGTTCCGCCTGGTGCACGACACCTTCCACCATCATCTGGCCGGCGAGCAGGAGTTCTTCCCCGAACTGACCGGGCTGGTGCACATCTCCGGCGTCGAGGATGCCCAGGCACCTCTGGCGACCATTCGTGACGGCCACCGGGTGCTGGTGGGCAAGGCTGACATCCTTGGCAATGCCAAGCAGATCGAGGCGTTGCTCAGCGGCGGTTATGACGGCTACCTGTCTTTCGAGCCATTTGCCGAGAGCGTCCATGAGCTGGCCGACATTCGCCAGGCGTTGGGGGCGAGCATGAATCACCTGCAAAGCTCACGGGCCTGAGCCCGTTATCAACCTGATGAAGATCCCCCTTGTGGGAGCGGGCTTGCTCGCGAAGGCGGCAGTACATCCAACATTGATGTGGCCTGACATACCGCTTTCGCGAGCAAGCCCGCTCCCACAGGGGAGTGAGCAAACCGCCAGATTTGCATTCCAGACAAGGTGCAAGCATGACCACAACACGACTGACCATGGCCCAGGCCTTGGTGAAATTCCTCGATAACCAGTACATCGAAGTCGATGGCGTCCAGAGCAAGTTCGTCGCCGGGGTCTTTACCATTTTCGGCCACGGCAACGTGCTGGGCCTGGGCCAGGCGCTGGAGCAGGACAGCGGCGACCTGGTGGTCCATCAGGGCCGCAACGAGCAGGGCATGGCCCATGCCGCCATCGGGTTTGCCAAGCAGCATCTGCGGCGCAAGATCTACGCCTGCAGTTCCTCGGTCGGCCCCGGTGCGGCGAACATGCTGACCGCCGCGGCCACCGCCACGGCCAACCGCATTCCGCTGCTGCTGTTGCCCGGCGATGTCTACGCCAGTCGCCAGCCGGACCCGGTGCTGCAACAGATCGAGCAGTTCCACGACCTGAGCATCAGCACCAACGATGCCTTCAAGGCCGTGAGCAAATACTGGGACCGCATCAACCGCCCCGAGCAATTGATGACCGCCGCGATTCACGCGATGCGGGTGCTGACCGACCCGGCCGAAACCGGCGCGGTGACCCTGGCGCTGCCCCAGGACGTGCAAGCCGAAGCCTACGACTACCCGGATTACTTCCTGCAAAAACGCGTGCACCGCATCGACCGCCGGCCGGCCACCGAAGCGATGCTCGGCGATGCCCTGGCGTTGCTCAAGGGCAAGCGCAAGCCGTTGATCATCTGCGGTGGCGGCGTACGCTACTCCGGCGCCAACGCCGCGCTACAGGCGTTTGCCGAGCGCTTCGAGATTCCCTTTGCCGAGACCCAGGCGGGGAAAAGCGCGGTGGTGTCCAGCCATCCGCTGAACGTCGGCGGTGTCGGCGAAACCGGTTGCCTGGCGGCGAACCTGCTGGCCAAGAAAGCCGATCTGATCATCGGTATCGGCACCCGCTATAGCGATTTCACCACCGCGTCGAAATGGCTGTTCCAGCACCCGGATGTGCAGTTCCTCAACCTCAACATCAGCTCGTGCGATGCCTTGAAGCTCGACGGCGTGCAACTGTTGGCCGACGCCCGTTCGGGCCTGGAGGCCTTGTCGGCCGCGATGGGGGATTATCGTGCCGAATGGGGCGGGCAGGTTGCCGATGCGAAGGCCCAGCTCGACGCCGAAGTGGACCGTATCTACCAGGCGGATTACCAGGCTGAGGATTTCGTCCCGGAAATCAACGACCACATGGACCCGGCGGTGTTTCGCGAATTCATCGAGCTCACCGGTTCCTGCCTGACCCAGAGCCGCGTGCTCGGTACGCTCAACCAAGCCTTGGCGGATGACGCCATCATCGTCGCCGCCGCCGGCAGCCTGCCCGGCGATTTGCAGCGCAGCTGGCGCAGCAAGGGCGTCGACACTTATCACGTCGAGTACGGTTATTCGTGCATGGGCTACGAGGTCAATGCCGCCCTGGGCGTGAAGCTCGCCGAGCCGGACAAAGAGGTCTATGCGTTGGTGGGCGACGGCTCCTACATGATGCTGCATTCGGAACTGGCGACCTCGATCCAGGAGCGCCGCAAGATCAACGTGGTGCTGTTGGACAACATGACGTTCGGTTGCATCAACAACCTGCAAATGGAACACGGCATGGACAGCTTCGGTACCGAGTTCCGTTTCCGCAACTCCGAGACCGGCAAGCTCGACGGTGCCTTTGTGCCAGTGGATTTCGCCATGAGCGCGGCGGCCTACGGTTGCAAGACCTACAAGGTCAAGACGCTGGATGAGTTGCACGCGGCCCTGGCCGATGCGCGGCGCCAGACGGTCTCGACGCTGATCGACATCAAGGTTCTGCCCAAGACCATGATCCACAAATACCTGTCGTGGTGGCGGGTTGGCGTGGCGCAAGTGTCCACCAGCGCCCGCACCGATGCCGTCGCCAAAACCCTCAACGAACGACTGGCCAAGGCCCGTCAATACTGATTGCCCCAACCCTACGAAAGGAGTTCCAAATGTCTTTGAAGCTGGGCGTCATCGGCACCGGGGCCATCGGCCAGGACCATATCCGTCGTTGCAGCCAGACCTTGCTCAACAGCCAGGTGGTGGCGGTGACCGACATCAACCTCGCCCAGGCGGCGAAGGTGGTGGCCGACTTGAAATTGACCGCCGAGGTCTATCCCGACGGTCATGCATTGATCAAGGCGCCGGACGTGGAGGCGATCCTCGTCACCTCCTGGGGCCCGAGCCATGAAGAGTTCGTGCTGGCGGCAATTGCGGCGGGCAAGCCGGTGTTCTGTGAAAAGCCCCTGGCGGTCACGGCCGAAGGCTGCCGCAAGATCGTCGACGCCGAAGTGGCCCATGGCAAGCGCCTGGTGCAGGTCGGTTTCATGCGTCCGTACGATGAAGGCTATCGCGCGCTCAAGGCGGTGATCGACAGTGGCCAGATCGGTGAACCGCTGATGCTGCACTGCGCCCACCGCAACCCGAGCGTGGGCGAGAACTACAAGGCCGACATGGCGATCACCGACACCTTGATTCATGAACTGGATGTGTTGCGCTGGCTGTTGGCCGATGACTACGTCTCGGTGCAAGTGGTGTTCCCCCGCAAGACCAGCAAGGCCCTGGCCCACCTGCGGGACCCGCAGATTGTCCTGCTGGAAACCGCCCGGGGCACGCGCATCGACGTCGAAGTGTTCGTCAACTGCCAGTACGGCTACGACATCCAATGCGAAGTGGTGGGGGAGACCGGCATCGCCAAGCTGCCGGAACCGTCCCAGGTGCAACTGCGCAGCGGCGCCAAGCTGTCCAATGCGATCCTGATGGATTGGAAGGACCGCTTCATCGCCGCCTACGACGTCGAGTTGCAGGCTTTCATCGATGGCGTGCGCGCCGGGCAAGTGGGCGGGCCGTCGGCCTGGGATGGGTTTGCCGCGGCGGTGGCGGCGGATGCTTGTGTCGAGGCGCAACAGAGTGGGCAGATCGTCAAGGTCGACTTGCCCGAGCGCCCACATTTTTACGGCTAGATTCATTCTCTGTGGGAGCGGGCTTGCTCGCGAAGGCGTAGTGTCAGTCGCTATCAATGCTAAATGTACCGCCGCCTTCGCGAGCAAGCCCGCTCCCACAGTCGGCTGCGTTCCCCTCAAAGGTACTCGGTCAAACTGTGGGAGCCGAGCTTGCTCGCGATGGTGGCGGTGGGTCAGCTTGCATTGATGTCGACTGGTACACCGCCATCGCGAGCAAGCTCAGCTCCCACAAGGGATTTGTGGTGAGCAGAGTTCCCGCAGTCATCCGGGAACAAACTGTGGGAGCGAGCCTGCTCGCGATAGCGGTGGGTCAGTCAACGCAATGCTGGCTGATCCACCGCCATCGCGAGCAGGCTCGCTCCCACAGGGCCCGGCGTTATTTCCAGATAAGGAGCTTTCATGCGAATCGGACTAGTCGGCTACGGCAAGGGTGGGCGGTTCTTTCATGCGCCGCTGATCAGCAGCCTGCCAGGGGCTACGTTTGTCGGCGTGGTGACGCGGTCCGCCGAGCGCCGTCAACAATTGGCCAGCGATCACCCGGATGCCCAGGCCTTCGACACCCTCGAACAATTGGTGGCGGCCGGCGTCGATGCGGTGGTGGTGTCCACCCCTTTGGACGGTCGCCCGGCCATTGTGATGCAAGCCATCGAACTCGGCGTGGCGGTGGTCAGCGACAAACCATTCGCCCCTGACGCCGCCCAGGCCGAGGCCATGGTGTTGGCCGCCGAACAACGCGGCGTGCCGCTGAGCGTGTACCAGAACCGTCGCTGGGATTCGGATTTCCTGACCTTGCGCAAACTGCTGGCCTCTGGTGCCCTCGGGCAAATCATCCGTTTTGAATCCAGCGTCGAGCGTTATTCGCCAACGTCGGTGGGCAAAGGCAGCGGCGGCGGGTTTCTGCGCGACCTCGGCAGCCATCTGGTGGACCAGGCGCTGCAATTGTTCGGCCCGGTGGTGCGGGTCTACGCCGAGCTGGATTATCGGCAGCCGGACCAGGTGTTCGACAACGGTTTCTTCATGTCCCTGACCCATGCCAGCGGCGTGATTTCCCACTTGAGCGGCAATTGCGTGCAAAACGCAGCGCGCCCGCGTTTTCGGGTCAACGGCACCCAGGGCTGCTACACCGTCGAAGGCCTGGATGGGCAAGAGGCCCAGGCGCTGGCCGGCTTGAGCCCGGCGACCGAGGGCGAACGCTGGGGGGCGGAAGAACATCGACGCTGGGGCTGGTTCGAACACGGCACCGAGCGCGAGCGAGTGACTTCCGAACGTGGCTGCTGGCTGGCGTTCTACCAACAACTGCAAAGCGCGTTGCAGGACGCTGGCCCGCTGCCGGTGAAGGCCCGTGACGCGTTGGCCACCACGCGCCTCCTCGATGCGGCCAGGCAGAGTGCCGAGCAGGGCGAAGTGGTGTGTTTATCCGCGCCTGTGGGACATGGAATAAAAAACGAATAAAATTCTAAAATCAGTTGATATGGAAAATATTTTCCAATAAAGTCGATTCCAGGTTACCGACAACCCTGTCTGCCTCCCGCCAAGCCAACCTTGAACGGACGACAGACGAAACAAAAACAAGAAACACAGCTAGGTACCGTCGATGAAAACCTTCAGCCGCTCTGCGTTTCACCTGCCACATCTGCTGCGCCTGTCCGCAGTCCTCCCCCTGTTCGAATCCCTGTGTATCCAGCGCAAGGGCGCCATGGTCTGTTGCATGCCCGGTGCGCCTATCGTGCGCTTGCCCCGTTCCTGATCCGTCACGCCTTATCCATAAAACCAACAAAAAAGTGGAGAAAGACCGTTCATGAAGACCAAGACCCGTATCGCCTCGCTGGCCCTGTCGTTGATGCTCACCAGCGGCGCTGCCCTGGCGGACCTGAAGATCGGCGTCAGCATGTCCCAATTCGATGACACCTGGTTGACCTACCTGCGCGAGTCCATGGACAAGAAGGCCAAGTCCTTGCCCGATGGCGTCACCCTGCAGTTCGAAGATGCGCGCAGTGACGTGGTCAAGCAACTGAGCCAGGTGGAAAGCTTCATCAGCCAGAAGGTCGATGCGCTCATCGTCAACCCGGTGGACACCGCCGCGACCCAGCGCATCACCAAGGCCGCGGTGGCTGCCGGTATCCCACTGGTGTACGTCAACCGCCGCCCGGACGATCCGAAATTGCCGGAAGGGGTGGTCACCGTGGCCTCCGATGACCTCGAAGCCGGGCGCATGCAAATGCAATACCTGGCCGACAAGATGGGCGGCAAGGGCGACATCGTGATCCTGTTGGGTGACCTGGCGAACAATTCCACCACCAACCGCACCAAGGGCGTCAAGGAAGTGCTGGCCAAGTACCCGGGCATCAAGATCGAACAGGAACAGACCGGTATCTGGTCGCGGGACAAGGGTATGACCCTGGTCAACGACTGGCTGACCCAAGGCCGCGAGTTCAACGCGGTGGTGTCCAACAACGACGAAATGGCCATCGGCGCGGCCATGGCCCTCAAGCAAGCGGGTAAAGAGAAAGGCAGCGTATTGATTGCCGGGGTCGATGGCACGCCGGACGGTTTGAACGCCATCAAGAAAGGCCAAATGGCGGTCTCGGTGTTCCAGGACGCCAAGGGCCAGGCCGATGGCTCCATCGACACGGCGGTCAAAATGGCCAAGGGCGAGAAAATGGCGTCCGTCGTGGTGCCGTACCGCTTGATCACGCCGGACAACGTCGATCAGTTCAAGTGACGTTCAACCCGGTCCCACCACAACAATAAGCAGGCAAGGTTGCAACGCCACCTTGCCGAGGGAGTACCTGATCATGTTCGCTTCAGCGACTGCTTCGAGCGCCCCGGCCATGACTTTCCAGCCGGACGTATTACTTGATGAGCCGTACCTGCTGGAAGTCGTCAACGTCAGCAAGGGCTTTCCCGGTGTGGTGGCCTTGTCCGATGTTCAACTGCGGGTGCGCCCCGGCTCCGTGCTGGCCCTGATGGGTGAAAACGGTGCGGGCAAATCCACCTTGATGAAGATCATCGCCGGCATCTACCAGCCGGACGCCGGCGAACTGCGCCTGCGCGGCAAACCGGTGACGTTCGACACGCCGCTGGCGGCGTTGCAGGCCGGCATCGCGATGATCCATCAGGAACTGAACCTGATGCCCCACATGAGCATCGCCGAAAACATCTGGATCGGCCGCGAGCAGCTCAACGGCCTGCACATGGTCGACCATGGCGAAATGCACCGCTGCACCGCCCGGCTGCTGGAGCGCCTGCGCATCAAGCTCGACCCCGAGGAGCAGGTGGGCAACCTGAGCATTGCCGAGCGGCAGATGGTGGAGATTGCCAAGGCGGTCTCGTATGACTCCGACATCCTGATCATGGACGAGCCGACTTCGGCCATCACCGAGACCGAAGTCGCCCACCTGTTCTCGATCATTGCCGACCTCAAGTCCCAGGGCAAAGGCATCATCTACATCACCCATAAGATGAACGAAGTGTTTGCCATCGCCGATGAAGTGGCGGTGTTTCGCGACGGCGCCTATATCGGCCTGCAACGGGCCGACAGCATGGACGGCGACAGCCTGATCTCGATGATGGTCGGGCGTGAGCTGAGCCAATTGTTCCCGGTGCGCGAGCAACCCATCGGTGAGTTGGTGCTGTCGGTGCGCGACCTGAGCCTGGACGGCATCTTCAAAGGCGTGTCCTTCGACCTGCATGCCGGGGAGATCCTGGGGATCGCCGGGTTGATGGGCTCGGGCCGGACCAACGTGGCCGAAGCGATTTTCGGCGTGACCCCGAGCACCGGCGGCGAAATCCTCCTGGACGGCCAACCGGTGCGCATCACCGACCCGCACATGGCCATCGAAAAAGGCTTCGCGCTGTTGACCGAGGACCGCAAGCTCAGTGGCCTGTTCCCGTGCCTGTCGGTGCTGGAAAACATGGAGATGGCCGTGCTGCCCCATTACGTCGGCAACGGCTTCATCCAACAGAAAGCCCTGCGCGCCTTGTGCGAGGACATGTGCAAGAAGCTGCGGGTCAAGACCCCGTCGCTGGAACAGTGCATCGACACCTTGTCCGGCGGCAACCAGCAGAAAGCCTTGCTGGCGCGCTGGTTGATGACCAATCCACGCATCCTGATCCTCGACGAGCCGACCCGCGGCATCGATGTCGGTGCCAAGGCCGAGATCTACCGGCTCATCGCCTATCTCGCCAGCGAAGGCATGGCGGTGATCATGATTTCCTCGGAACTGCCGGAAGTATTGGGCATGAGCGACCGGGTCATGGTGATGCACGAAGGCGACCTGATGGGCACGCTCGACCGCAGCGAAGCGACCCAGGAACGCGTGATGCAACTGGCCTCGGGCCTGTCCTGATGCCTTTTGGCTCAGGTAAATAAAGTCGAGCAAAAATGTGGCGAGGGAGCTTGCTCCCGCTGGGGCGCGAAGCGGCCCTGTGTCGGCTCGCAATACGGCCCAGCGGAGCAAGTTCCCTGGCCACGGATCAAAAAAGGTGATTGGCTATGAACGCGATACTGGAAAACAAACCCGCGGCAGCACCGAACAGGACCCGGCGGCGGTTGCCGACGGAACTGAGCATCTTCCTGGTGCTGATCGGCATCGGCCTGGTGTTCGAAATGTTCGGCTGGATCATGCGTGACCAGAGTTTCCTGATGAACTCCCAGCGCCTGGTGCTGATGATCTTGCAAGTGTCGATCATCGGCCTGCTGGCCATCGGCGTGACCCAGGTGATCATCACCACCGGCATCGACCTGTCGTCCGGCTCGGTGCTGGCGCTGTCGGCGATGATCGCCGCCAGCCTGGCCCAGACCTCGGACTTCGCCCGGGCGGTGTTTCCCTCGCTGACGGACTTGCCGGTGTGGATACCCGTGGTGGCGGGGCTTGGGGTCGGGCTGCTGGCCGGGGCGATCAATGGCAGCATCATCGCCATTACCGGCATCCCGCCGTTCATCGCCACCCTCGGCATGATGGTCTCGGCCCGTGGCCTGGCACGCTACTACACCGAAGGCCAGCCGGTGAGCATGCTGTCCGATTCCTATACCGCCATTGGCCATGGCGCGATGCCGGTGATCATCTTCCTGGTGGTGGCGGTGATCTTCCACATTGCCCTGCGCTACACCAAGTACGGCAAGTACACCTACGCCATTGGCGGCAACATGCAGGCGGCGCGCACATCGGGCATCAACGTCAAGCGCCACTTGGTGATCGTCTACAGCATTGCCGGGTTGCTGGCGGGGTTGGCCGGCGTGGTGGCCTCGGCGCGGGCGGCGACCGGGCAGGCGGGCATGGGCATGTCCTATGAGCTGGACGCGATTGCGGCGGCGGTGATCGGCGGCACCAGCCTGGCGGGTGGGGTGGGGCGCATCACCGGGACGGTGATCGGGGCGCTGATCCTCGGCGTGATGGCCAGCGGCTTTACCTTCGTCGGGGTCGATGCCTACATTCAGGACATCATCAAGGGCTTGATCATCGTGGTGGCGGTGGTCATCGACCAGTACCGCAACAAGCGCAAACTCAAGCGCTGATAGCCGAAAGTTGCGACAAAGCGCCACGCCTGACCCGCGTGGCGTAGCCATTTGTCTTCTTAATACAGCAATTGCACCGAATTTCTTGTTATAAACGCACTCCGATGACTGCCAAAAGCCTGTCAGAGAACATTTGAGGGGGTTGTCGGACATTTTCCCTATGTTTTCAGTTGCTGAGGCCTCGACTCGGCCTTAGACTGCCGCCCCTCGTAAATTGAGTGCCGGGTGGCGCTTGGAATAGACGGCGCCTTACCCGATGAGCGTGGCAGCTGCGCTGCGGGACGCTCCATAATTCGCCTTAATGCACGTTTTTTTATAGAGAAATCAATGACAAAGGAAAAGTTGCTGGCCATGCCGGCGGATGACTACATGAATGCCGAGCAGCTGGCTTTCTTCACTAAGCTGTTGCAGAACATGAAAGTCGAAACCCACGAGCGCATCGAACAGAACCGAATCGCCATTGAGAGCCTGGACACCCCGGCCGACCCGGCGGACGCTGCTTCCGTAGAAGAAGAGCGTACCTGGCTGGTCAACGCCATCGATCGCGACCAGCGCATGCTGCCTCAACTGGAGCAGGCCCTGGACCGTATCAACGACGACAGCTTCGGCTGGTGCGACGACAGCGGCGAGCCGATCGGCCTCAAGCGCCTGCTGATCAGCCCGACCACCAAGTACTGCATCGAAGCCCAGGAACGTCACGAACAAATCGACAAGCACCAGCGTCAGGCCTGATTCGCGTTGTTCAAAAAGATCGCGACCTTTTGACGAAGGCCGCGATCTTTTGCTTTCGCCGGTACCTGTTCGTCTACTCCCGTTGACCTGCTGCAAGAACACGACTAATGGACCATGGATAATGGCTCGGTAGTGGCGTTTAATGCGGTCATAACAACGAGAATGTGGGTGACGAACATGGCGACAGACGGAACGCTGGCGGGTGCGGTGCCGGCCTCGGTAGCCGAAACGAAAGGCGCGGCGCGCTGGCTGACGCCGACCTTGCAGAGTCTGGCCCTGGCCTTGCTGCTGTGCGGCATGGCCTTGGGCGGCTGGTCGCTGTACTTGGGCCTGCCGCTGGTGATGCTGATCGTCTGGTTGCCGCGCCTGCGTTCACGCGTGGCCGCGGCAGCCGCACCCAGCACTGACACCCTGGCCGAGTTGACCCGCGACTTGTCCTACACCACCAGCCATAACGCCCTGTCGGCCGCCGGTGTTGCCTATTCGGTCAAGCAACTGGCCGGCAAGGTCCAGTCCCAACTCGATGCGGCGGCGCAGATCGTCAGCAATGCCGAATCGATGATCGCCACTGAACAGGCCACTTCACAACTCAGCCAGCAAGCCCTGGGCGCCGCCAGCGAGGCCCATCGCAGCAGCGTGGCCGGGCGCAGCGAACTGGTGGAGTCCATCAGCCGCATGCACCAGCTCAGCCAGCGGGCGAATGACAGCCGGGAATTGATCGAAGCCCTGAGCGTACGCAGCGATGAAATCCAGCGGGTCAGCCTGGTGATCCAATCGATCGCCAGCCAGACCAACCTGCTGGCGCTGAACGCGGCCATCGAGGCGGCCCGGGCCGGTGAGCATGGCCGTGGGTTTGCGGTGGTGGCCGATGAAGTTCGCGGCCTGGCCGGGCGTACCGCCGCGGCAACCGGCGAAGTCGGGGTGATGGTGGCCGACATCCAGCAGCGCACCGCCCAGGTGGTGGAGCAGATCCGCCAACTGGCCGCCGACCTGGACAGTGGTGTGCAGCAGGTCGAGCACACCGGCCAGCACCTGGAGAACATCGCCCGCCTTGCAGAAGGGGTTGAAACCCAGGTCGGTGCCATTGCCCAGGGCACTGACACCAATCGCGAACAACTCGACAGCCTGTTCCACGCCATCGAGCAGATGCGCAGCGACCTGTCCATCAGCGACCAGCAGACCCAGCGCCTGGCCGAGGCGGCGGTGCAGATGGAAGGCCAGGCCGAAACCATCAGCGAACGCCTGGCCGAGGTGGGCCTCGACGATTATCACCAGCGGGTCTACGACCTCGCGCGGGAAGGGGCAAGCCAGATCGCCGCGCAGTTCGAGGCCGATATCGACCAGGGCCGTGTCAGCCTCGAGGACTTGTTCGACCGTAACTATCAACCGATCCCCAATACCCAGCCGGCCAAATACCAGACACGCTTCGACCGCTACACCGACCAGGTCCTGCCCGCCATCCAGGAACCGCTGCTGGCCCGTCACGAGGGCCTGGTGTTTGCGATTGCCTGCACCCAACAGGGTTATGTGCCGACCCACAATAAGGTCTTCAGCCAGCCGCTGACCGGCGATCCCCAGGTGGACACGCTGAATAACCGCACCAAGCGCAAGTTCTCCGATCGCACCGGGATCCGCTGCGGCAGCCACCAGCAACCGGTGCTGTTGCAGACCTACACCCGGGACACGGGGGAGTTGATGCATGACCTGTCCGTGCCAATCATGCTCAAGGGGCGTCATTGGGGCGGCTTGCGCTTGGGCTACAAACCCGAGAAGCCGCGCTAGACCTCAGCGCCACGGATGTGACAAGGAAGCTTTTGTGGCGAGGGAGCTTGCTCCCGCTGGGCTGCGCAGCAGCCCCAAAGGCTGACCCTCCTCAACCTGACCCACCGAGGCGGCAGGTCCAAGGGCTGCTGCGCACCCCAGCGGGAGCAAGCTCCCTCGCCACAAGAGCGGTGGTGAATGCTATTAATGGGCCTTGCCGCTACTTGCCGCTACTTGCCGTCGTGCAGGCGCACATTCAGTTGGTCCACCAGCACCGCTTCTTCGCCGTCTGCGAGCAGCCATTCCTGGAGCAGCGCTTTCTGCTGGTCCGACCAGAAATCAGCTTCCACCAGCTTGATTTCCGGGGACAGTGGGTGGGCCACGATAAAATCATCAATGGCCTTGCCATCGGAGGGCAGGCCGAGTTGGTCGAACAGGGTCTTGAGGTCGTGGGAAGGCTGTTCCATGGGAGTCTCCTCTGGTCGGCGCCGTCATGGCGCGTCTGTGCTTCCTTTATCTGAGGCAAGCGCTTATCAGGAGTTCGATTGGAATCAGGCTTTCAAGGCGCCTTCGTCCACGGCGGCCTTCAGCGCCCTGGCTGCTTCCCTGGCGGCCTCGGCGGCGACTTGCGAAGTCTTGAACCAGCGATCCTTTTCCACCTGGTGGCAGGTGACGGTGGTCAACGGTGGTTTGGCACGCATTACAATGACCGCTTGGAACTCGCCTTCGACTTCCCTGGCCTCGCCCCGGATAAAAAATTCGCCAATATCAAATTCCGTCACGTCGCGCCTGCTCCTCAAAATCATTATGGGTGCGCGATCCGCCATTGGACGACGATCTTCGCTGGACGGGCAGTATGGCAGCAGTTGCCCGTCGGCGGCTGAGTTAAGTCATGGACGAGGCATTCAGGCGCTCTGTTCGAGACGCCTGGCCAGGTGACAGGCCTCGTTATGGTCGGTTCGGAATCCTCTTACACGTCCAGTCGATGTTTCTTCTATATGAAAAAAACACTTGCCGGCCAAGACCACCCGGTAACGCGGTTGAATCAACGAAATTGGCAGGCGATCGACGCCGTCAAAGCTGTTGGCTGCTTCAGCGATGCAAGGGGCGAAGGGGTAGGGCAGGGGAGGGAAAGCGATCATTATGAATTCCTTTTCATGATTTACCGACGAATTGCCGGCGACTTCGAGTAGTCTCCACGCCTTGGGCTGCTCTAGAATCAGCAGTGCCGTGTGGACGGTTGCGCCTATCTAAAGCAATTTTTTTTGGGCTCGATGTCAGAAAAATGCTTTTTTAAGTGAGAAATTTCCCTAAAGTTAGTAGTCCCATCTTTTCCGAAGCTCAGAGTGGCGTTTTCCTTCAGCCTCTGGCGACTCCCCGGGAAAGACGGCGAGAGCGGCAACCTTTAGTCTGCTCTCGGCCCGGGACAGGGCGCGCCGTTCATTTAGAATTTCAGTGACAGGTCCATTACGACATTACAGTCGGTACGGGTTCTCGTGGTCCGTCCTTTGCGCGGGGCGGGTCTTTTTCAAAGATGGGGATGTTTCCTTGGCAGTAAGTAATCTCGACATGCATGCGTTATTTGTACTTGGTGACCTGCGGGCAAAACTGGTCAAACAATTCCAGTCACGTTTCGTCTACATCACCGAGCAGACCGCCGAAGGTATTTATGTTGCCGAAATCGACACCGAATCGGCCCTGGTAGTCGATGACAAACCCAGGCTTGAGCTCAAGGTCGGTGATCATTTTCGCGCGGCGGTATTGCCTAGCCGCGAAGGCGGCAAGTTTGAAATCCGCTTTCGCGAAATCAAGCTGACGGTCTATGGCCTTGGCGATTACGCCTTCGTCACGACTCCCGGGGGCCAGGCCATCCTGTTCAAGGAAGGCCGCAGCGTAGTGACCGTGTTCGCGGCCAACGAACAGCTGCAGGAAGGCTTGACCAAGACCTTGAAAGCGGTAACCGCCAAGGCCGCCAAGTGGCGCAAGGGCGAACTGGTCACTTTCAAGGCCAGTGAGTGACCGTTTCGGCGCCTGTGCACCCAAACCGCTGACAGTTTCGCAAGATCTCGCTGGAACCTCGGCTACAGTCAATTGACTGAACTATTCAGGGGCTTGCGTTTCGTTACGCAGGGCCGTTCAGGGATTGCTGTTATCTGGCACGAGGTGCAAAGCATGAGACGAGTTCGACAGTGGCTGGCTGCCTGGGCCACCTTCGCTGTGTTGGTTTCACCCCTTCCGGCGTCGGCCGCCACAGCGCCGATCCACTTTGCCGACTTGAACTGGGAAAGCGGCAGCCTGATCACCGATATCCTACGGGTCATCGTCGAAAAGGGCTATGGATTGCAGACCGACACCTTGCCCGGCACCACCATCACCCTGGAAACCGCCCTGGCCAATAACGATATCCAGGTGATCGGCGAGGAGTGGGCCGGCCGCAGCCCGGTGTGGGTCAAGGCCGAGGCCGAAGGCAAGGTGGTCGCCTTGGGCGATACGGTCAAAGGCGCGACCGAAGGCTGGTGGGTGCCCGAGTATGTCATCAAGGGCGACCCGGCCAAGGGCATCAAGCCCCTGGCGCCAGACCTGCGCAGCGTCGAGGACCTGGCGCGCTACAAGCACGTGTTCAAGGACCCGGAAAGCCCCGACAAGGGCCGCTTTCTCAACAGCCCCATCGGTTGGACCTCCGAGGTGGTCAACAAGCAGAAGCTCAAGGCCTATGGCCTGTCCGACAGCTACGTGAATTTTCGCAGCGGCTCGGGGGCGGCGCTGGATGCGGAAATCAGCTCGACGATCCGCCGGGGCAAGCCGATCCTGTTTTACTACTGGTCGCCCACGCCGCTGCTCGGGCGCTTCAAGCTGGTGCAGTTGCAAGAGCCGCCTTTCGATGCCGAGGCCTGGAAAACCCTGACCGACGCCGACAACCCCAACCCGAAGCCGACCCGCTCGCTGGCCTCGAAACTGTCGATTGGCGTCTCCGCACCGTTCCAGAAGCAATACCCGGACATTGCCGAGTTCTTCAGCAAGGTGGACTTGCCCATCGAGCCGTTGAACAAGGCCCTGGCCGACATGAGCGAGAAACGCACGCCACCCCGTGAAGCCGCCGAGGCGTTCCTCAAGGCCCATCCCGAGGTCTGGCAGGCCTGGCTGCCCAAGGACGTCGCCGACAAGGTGTCCGCCGGTCTGTAGCGAGTACGTCAGTCAATTGAACAGTTGATCCTGGGCAAGTCGTCATTCGCTGAAAACTGGCAACCTGCGCCCGTCCAGCGAAATGCCAAATTCGAGCTAGGATGATTGTTCAACCTTTTTGAGGAGGCTGGCGAATGACGCTTTTATTGGCTCGGTCGCTGGTCGCAGTGTTTGCGACCATCAGCTTGATTCATTTGTATTGGGCCCTGGGCGGGCGGTGGGCGGCCCTGGCGGTGGTGCCCCAGGTGCCGGTGAAGCAGGGGGACGCGTTGCGACCGGCGTTCGACCCCTCGGGCTGGCTGACGTTGCTGGTGGCCCTGGCGCTGCTGATGATTGCGCTGCTGGTATGCCTGCGGGTCGGCCTGCTCGCCCAGCCGGTCACCCATCGGGCGTTGCAGTGGCTGATCAGCGCGATTGCCTTGCTGATGTTCGCCCGAGCCATTGGCGAGTCGGAGTTGGTGGGTTTCTTCAAGGAGGTCAAGGGCTCGACCTTCGCCAGGCTCGACACCTGGGTCTACTCGCCGTTGTGCGTGGTGCTCGGGGCCGGATTGTTGACGGTGGCGTGGGCCTGACTCACGCCGTCACCCGGCCGAACACAGTTGTGGCGAGGGAGCTTGCTCCCGCTGGAGGGCGCAGCCCTCCTAAAAAGCTGAACACAAGTCAGCCTGACACACCGAGGTGACAGGTCCAAGGGCTGCTGCGCACCCCAGCGGGAGCGAGCTCCCTCGCCACAAAAGCTGTACCGGCGCGAGATACCTGTCAGTCGGTCCGGCGGCTACTCACTTCGGCCGGCACATCATCCCCCGCCATGCGCTTGCGGAACAGTGCCGCCCGGGCCAGCAGCAGGGTGGTCACCGGTACCGTGATCGACAGCAGGATCGGAATCAGCCAGGCGTGCAACACCGGCCCGGACTTGAGTGCCGAAAAGTAGATGATCGAGGCCAATGCCACGCACCAGGCGCCCAATGTGGAGGCCAGGGCTGGTGGATGCATGCGCTGGAAATAATCCTTCAAGCGCACCAGGCCGATCGCCCCGGCCAGGGCGAAGAAGCTGCTGAGCACCAGCAGGATCGCCACTGGGATTTCCACCCACATCGACAGTTCGCCGTTCATTCGATCACCTCGCCACGCAACAGGAACTTGGCCAGGGCAAACGAGCCGACAAAGCCGAACAGGGCGATCAGCAGCGCCGCCTCGAAATAGGTGTCACTGGCATATCGGATGCCCAGCACCAGCATCATCAGCATCGCCACGATGTACAGGTAGTCCAGGGCCAGTACCCGATCCTGGGCCGACGGGCCCTTGAACAGTCGCCACAGGGTCAACACCATCGCCAGGGAGAGCAGGAACAGGCTCAACAGGATCGCATTGGACAGCAACGGGCTCATTCGAAAATCTCCATCAAGGGGCGCTCGTAGGTGGCCTTGAAGTGCGCGATGAATGACGCCTCGTCCGGCAGGTCGAATACGTGCAGCAACAGGATGCTGCGATCCAGGGCCAGTTCCGACCAGACGGTCCCGGGAACCACCGTGGTGATCATCGACAGCGCGGCCAGGCCGTTGGCATCGCGCAGGTCCAGCGGCACCTTGATGAATCGCGAGCGAGGCGGGCGGCGGGCGGCGTTCAGCACCCCCCAGGCCACCGCCAGGTTGGACACCAGCACGTCGCGGCCCACCAGGAGGAACAGGCGCAACACCACCCACGGCCGGCGGATACGGATGGGCCGTGGGCGCAGCGGACGCATCAGCAACGGCGCCAGGAACCCCAATGCAGCACCCATCAGCAGATGGCCGGCGCTGACGGACACGTTCAGCACCAGCCACAGCAGCCACAACGCCAGGGACAACCACGGGGCGGGAAACAGGCGCTTCATGGCTGTACCTCCCGCAACGCGGCGCGGGCTTCGGGGTTGGGCACGGCGCGGGTGGCGAGTACCGACATCACGTAATGTTCCGGAGTGTTCAACGCGTCGGCGGCCGACTGGGTATAGCGCAGCAACGGCTCGGCCTTGAAGGTCAGGGCGATGCCCAGGCCCAGCAGTACGACGATCGGCAGGCATTCGAACGGCCGCAGCAACGGTGACGGGCGTTCCTGAGGTGTCCAGAAGCGTTGGATGCCCAGGCGCGAGAAGGCGATCAGTGAGGCCAGCCCCGAGAGGATCAGCAGCGCCAACAAGCCCCACGCCTGGTTCGACACCGGCGCCCCGGCACTGGCGCCGAATCCTTGGGGATTGAGCAAGGCGCTCAGCAGGCTCAGCTTGCCGATGAACCCCGAGAGCGGCGGCATGCCGATGATCAACAGCGCACAAAAGATAAAGCTCAAGCCGAGGAAGGCCATGGTCCAGGGAATCACTTGGCCGACCACGGCTTTCTGCTCGTCATCGAGGTTGATGCCCTTGGGCGGCTGCAAGGATTCCAACGGCCGCGGCAAAGTGTCGAAGTCGTCGTCCAGGGACAGTTCATTGGCCGAGCGCGAACGTTCGATCAGCTCCGCCAGCAAGAACAGCGCGCAGAGCGCCAAGGTTGAGCTCACTAGGTAGAACAGCGCCGCGCCCACCAGGTTCGGTTGGGCGAAGCCGATGGCCGACAACAGGATCCCCGCCGAAACCAGGATGCTCAGGCTCGCCATGCGCTCCAGGCGTTGGGCCGCGAGAATGGCGATGGCGGCGCAGACGATGGTCGCCATGCCGCCGTAGACCAGCCAGTCGGCGCCGAAATACGCCGAGGCGCCGGCCTGGCCGGAGAACAGCAGCGTCCACAGGCGCAGGATCGTGTAGACGCCGACCTTGGTCATGATTGCAAACAGCGCCGCCACCGGTGCGCTGGCGGCGCTGTAGGCCGGCACCAGCCAGAAGTTCAGCGGCCACATGCCGGCCTTGGCCAGGAACGCCACCGCGAGGATGCCGGCGCCGGCGTGCAACAAGCCGCGGTCGGCCTCCGGCACCAGCGGGATCTTCAGGGCCAGGTCGGCCATGTTCAATGTGCCGGTGACGCCATAGATCAGCGCCGCGCCGATCAGGAATAACGACGACGCCAAAAGGTTGATGGAAATGTAATGCAGGCCCGAGGACACCCGCGCCCGGCCCGAACCGTGCAGCATCAAGCCATAGGAAGCCGCCAGCAGCACTTCGAAGAACACGAACAGGTTGAACAGGTCCGCGGTCAGGAAGGCGCCGTAGAGGCCCATCAGCTGGATCTGGAACAACGCATGGAAACTGGCACCGGCGCGGTCCCAGCGGGCCATGGCGAAGAGCAGGGCGCTGACGCCGATGATGCCGGTCAGGACCAGCATCAGCGCCGACAGGCGATCGACCACCAGGACGATGCCGAACGGCGCCTGCCAGTTGCCCGGCAGGTACACACCAATGGACGCGGGCAGGGCCTGGTCCTGGGTCCAGCGCAGCAACAGCACGGCGATGCCCAGGCCGAGCAGGCTGGACAACAAATTGATCCGGGCCTTGAGCGGGCGGTGCTTCTCGCCCAGCATCAGCATCAACGCGGCGGTCAGCAGCGGCAGCAGGATGGGCGCGGCGATCAGATGAGGCGTCAACATCATTCCTTGGGCTCCCGACCGTCCACGTGGTCGGTACCGGTCAGCCCCCGGGAGGCCAACAGCACCACCAGGAACAGCGCGGTCATGGCGAAGCTGATCACGATGGCGGTCAGCACCAGTGCCTGGGGCAGCGGGTCGGTGTAGTGCAGCAGATCCTGGGGTACGCCGTCCTTGATGATCGGCTCCTTGCCGATGAACAGGCTGCCCATGCTGAAGATGAACAGGTTGACGCCGTAGGACAGCAGGCACAGGCCCATGACCACCTGGAAGGTCCGTGGCCGCAACACCAGCCAGACACCGGAGGCGGCCAGTACGCCGATTGCGATTGCGATGACTTCTTCCATCAGGCGGTGGCTCCTTTGACGGCGGCGACGGGTTTGGGTTGCAGGCCCGGTTTATGGGCCCGTACCGACTGGTGCGCCAGGGCGGTGAGGATCAACAGGGTGGAACCGACCACCACCGCGTACACGCCGATATCGAAGAACAGCGCGCTGGCCAGGTGGATATCCCCCAGCAGCGGCAGTTCGAAATGCCAGGTGTGGGTGGTCAGGAACGGATACCCCACGGCCATCGCCCCCAGGCCGGTGGCGGTGGCGAACAACAGCCCGGTGCCCATCCAGCGCAGCGGTCGCAGGCTCATTTGCGCCTCGACCCACTGAGTGCCGGCGACCATGTATTGGAGGATGAACGCGACGGACATCACCAGCCCGGCCACGAAGCCGCCACCGGGTTGATTGTGGCCGCGCATGAACAGGTAGAACGACACCACCAGGGCGATCGGCAGCAGCAGGCGCACCAGCACCGACGGCACCATCATGAAACCCAGGGCGGTATCGCTGGCATGGCGCGGGTTGACCAGGTCGGTGACCACGTCCGGCGCCAGCAGGCGCTGTTGCGCCGGTAGTTGCATGCTTTCCTTCGGTGGACGGAACCGTCGCAACAGGGCGAACACCGCCAGGGCCACCGCCACCAGCACGGTGATTTCCCCCAGGGTGTCGAAGCCCCGGAAATCCACCAGCATCACGTTGACCACGTTGCTGCCGCCGCCTTCGGGCAAGGCCCGGCTCAAGTAGAACGACGAAATGTCGTTGGGCGTCTGCCGCGTAAGCATCGCATAGGACAACAGCGCCATGCCGCCGCCGACGGCGATGGACAGCAGCAAGTCCCGCACGCGCCGGATACGCGCCCGCCGCTCGCTGTTGGGCAGCGGCGAGACGTCCTCGATCCGCCGTGGCAGCCAGCGCAGGCCCAGCAGGATCAGCACCGTGGTGACCACCTCCACCACCAGTTGCGTCAAGGCCAGGTCAGGGGCGGAGAACCAGACAAAGGTCACGCAGGTCATCAGGCCGCAGACGCTGACCATGGTCAGGGCCGCGAGCCGGTGATACTTGGCCTGCCAGGCCGCGCCCAGGGCGCAGGCGATCGCCAGCAGCCACAGGGTCACGAAGACGATGGAGCCGGGAATCTTCGGCCGGTCGCCCCAGACCAGCGTGCTGTGCAACATCGGGATCAGCCCGGCCAATACTGCCGCCAGCACCAGGAAAAACAGTTGGGCTTGCAGGCGCCGGGTGCTGATCCTGCGCTCCAGTCGCCGGCCCTGGCGCATCATCAACACCAGGCAACGCTCGAACAGCCGCTTGCCGCTGAGGCGACCGATCAACGGCGGCCGGTTGATGTGGCCTTGCTTGAATTGTTTGCGCAGCAGCAGGTACAAGACGATCCCCCCCGACATTGCCACAAGGCTCATGATCATCGGCGCGTTCAGGCCATGCCAGATCGCCAGGCTGTACTCCGGCAGCGGACCGCCCACCACGGGCAGCGCGGCGGCGGCCAGCAACGAACCCACCACCTGGGCGGGGAAAATCCCCACCAGCAGGCAGGTGAACACCAACAGCTCAACCGGTGCGCGCATCCAGCGTGGCGGTTCATGGGGCGTCAGGGGCAAGTCGGTGGCGGTGGGACCGAAGAACACGTCCACGGTGAAGCGCAGGGAGTAGGCGACGCTGAACGTCCCGGCGAGGGTGGCGATGATCGGCAGCGCCAGCTCGACCCAGGCCGTGGCGGAAATAAATACGGTCTCGGCGAAGAACATTTCCTTGGACAGGAAACCATTGAGCAGCGGCACCCCGGCCATCGCAGCGCTGGCCACCATCGCCAGGGTCGCGGTGAACGGAATCAGCCGCACCAGGCCGCTGAGCTTGCGAATGTCCCGGGTGCCGCTTTCGTGGTCGATGATCCCGGCGGCCATGAACAGCGACGCCTTGAACGTGGCATGGTTGAGGATATGGAACACCGCCGCCACGGCCGCCAGCGGACTGTTCAGGCCCAGCAGCAGGGTGATCAGCCCGAGGTGGCTGATGGTGGAGTAGGCCAAAAGACCCTTGAGGTCATTCTGGAACATCGCGCAGTAGGCGCCCAGCAGCAACGTACAGGCTCCCGCGCCGCTGACGATGTAGAACCATTCTTCACTGCCCGACAGCGACGGCCATAACCGCGCCAGCAGGAACACCCCGGCCTTGACCATGGTCGCCGAGTGCAAGTACGCCGACACCGGCGTGGGGGCGGCCATGGCGTGGGGGAGCCAGAAATGAAAAGGGAACTGAGCGCTTTTGCTCAATGCGCCGATCAGGATCAGCGGCAGCAGGATCGGATAGAGGGCGTGGTCGCGAATCAGGTCGCCGGCGGCCAGGACCTTGTCCAGGTCATAGCTGCCCACCACATGGCCGAGCAGCATCACCCCGGCCAACAGGCAAAGCCCGCCGGCGCCGGTCACCATCAAGGCCATGTAGGCACCGCGTCGAGCGTCGGCACGGTGATGCCAGTAGCCGATCAGCAGAAACGAGAACAGGCTGGTCAGTTCCCAGAAAAACACCATCTGGATCAGGTTGCCGGAGATCACCAACCCGAGCATGGCGCCCATGAACGCCAGGAAAAAGGCAAAGAAGCGTGGCACTGGGTCGTCCGGCGACATGTAGTAGCGGGCGTACAGCGACACCAGCGTGCCGATGCCCAGCACCAGCAACGAAAACAGCCAAGCGAAACCGTCCAGGCGCAGCACGAAATCCAGGCCCAGGCTGGGCAGCCATGTGTAGCGCTCGGTGATCACGCCACCGTCGGCGATCTGCGGGTACAGCAAGGCCACCTGTACCGTGCCGGCCAGGGCGACGAGGCCGGCCAGCAGTGATTCGGCGTTACGGGCGTTATGCGGCAGCAGCGCCGCGACACAGCTGCCGATGAAGGGCAAAAGCAATAGAACTATCAGTGACATAGGCTTCTATTCGGCGGAAGGTTGTGAGGGATCATACGTGGCGTATTCCCGATCACCAACCGCAAGGGTGTCGCAGAATCCTACAAGGTAGGTGGAGTTTTCTGACTTTGCGTGTTTGGGTCAGCGGACACCGCTCAGGAATCAGCACGCGTATTGGAGCCGTTGGGGCGAGGTCTTGCGCAATGTCGCGCTTATCCCTGTGGCGAGGGAGCTTGCTCCCGCTGGGCTACGCAGTAGCCCCGAGACCAGTCACCCGGGTGTGTCAGGTTGATTGCATTCGGCTTCCTTGGGGTCGCTGCGCAACCCAGCGGGAGCAAGCTCCCTCGCCACAGGTTCAATCACCGTTGCCGGTAACCGGCCTCACTGCTCGCGCTCAAGCCCCTCATCCACTTCGACAACACCTTTGCTGCGAGTCTTCAGCTCACTGACAATCACCGCCGCCACGATCAGCGCCGCGCCGAACAATGCGATCGCCGGCAGCCGCTCGCCCGCCAGGCGTCCGGCGATGCCGGCCCATACCGGTTCACCGGCATAGATCAGCGTGGCGCGGGTCGGCGAGACGCTTTTCTGTGCCCAGTTCATCGCCACCTGGATCGCTGCGCTGGCGGCCCCCAGGCCCACGGCGCTGACCAGCAGCAACATGGAAAAATCCGGGATCGCTTCCTGGGTCGGCACCACCATCAGGAACGCCAGCACCGCCGTGCTCGCCAGTTGCACTACGGTCACTCGGCGCACATCGACCTGGCCGGCATAGGCGCTGATCAGGATGATTTCGGCGGCAATCGCGATGGCGCTGATCAACGTGGCGATTTCACCGGGGCTGAAGTTCAGCGAGGCCCCGGCCGGACCGGACACCAGCATCAGCCCAGTGAACGCCAGCATGATGCCGATGCTCGGCATCAAGCCTGGCCGCCGGCCCAGCACCAGCCATTGCAACAAGGGCACGAACGGCACATAGAGGGCGGTGATGAACGCCGACTGGCTGCTGGGTATCGTTTGCAGGCCGACGGTCTGCAAACCGTAGCCGAGCATGATCGCCACGCCGATGAAGCACCCCGCCTTGAGTTCGAACAGCGTCAGTTCACGCAGATGCCGCCAGGAGAACAGCGCGACAAACGCGGCCGCGGCAGCGAAGCGCAGGCCTACGAAAAACATCGGCCCGCTGACCGTCATGGCGTGCTGCACCAACAGGAAAGTCCCGCCCCAGATCATGGTAATCAGCACCAGCACGCATTCGGCCTTGCTGAACCTTGAGAAACGGGAGGAAGCTTGGGGGGAATTCACCGATGCCATGACCTTGCGCGCCACTTGAGGCGGACGCACAATGCGCCCGAAGTTGGGCAGTATAATGCGCAACCCTGCCATGTGAGCAATATAGTGCACAAAGAATCCGGCCAGCGGGCCTCCGTCCTGCAACACGTCAGCCAGAACGTCCGTCGTCTGCGGCATGCCGCCGAGCTCAGCCAGGCGGCGCTGGCCGAGCTGTCGGGGGTCAGTCGGCGGATGCTGGTGGCCATCGAGGCCGGCGAAAAGAACGTCAGCCTGACGACCCTGGACCGGGTCGCCGAAGCCCTCGATGTCGCCTTCAGCGACTTGATCCAAGCCCCCGAAGCCCGCGACTCGAGCCGCATCAACGAACTGGTCTGGGCCGGTGTGATCCCGGGCAGCAAAGCTGTGTTGCTCGCCAAGGCCACCGCCAGCCGGGAGGTAGAACTTTGGGAATGGCGGCTGGAGCCAGGCGAGCATTACCATTCTGAGTGCGACGCAGATGGATGGAGCGAACAACTTTATGTATTCGAAGGCTGCCTGACATTGCTGCTGGGCAGCGAAGAGCGCCGCATAGGCGTTGGTGAGTTCTTCATGTTCGCCAGCAACCAGCCCCATGCCTATCGCAACGATGGCTCGGTGGCGACGCGGTTTGTGCGCAATGTGGTGATTTGAGTCCGCCACTCATTTAGGCACCTGTCAACTCTGACAGTAGTTTCTTGTGAATAGGATCCGTAGTCTTTTATTGGCGGTGGATGAAGTGATAGTCCGTCGCTTGTAAATTCTATTATCACCGAGGATCTAAAAATGAACGCTAAAGAAGAAATCAGAACTTATCGGATGTCCAAATTTCTTCCAAAACCAAGAATTGAGGGTGCGATAAATGGGACGGTGCCGCCCGAGATTGTTAGAGGTTTTACTGTTACTGCTGACCTCCCTCCAAAAACCGGCTTAGGGGAAATGCTCGAATGTGACATGTTTTTCGAAGGGGGGATGTTTAGGTTCACAACGTGGATCAATAATGAGCACGTGGAGGCCGGCAAGGTGAGTTGGAGCTTAGGAAGTAGTATCAACCCCCTACCTGTGGGTTCGCAGGTGTCGTTGGTTTCCCGGATATCTCAAGATGACCCAATTAGCTCCGACATACAGATCTATAAGGTTGTTGCAAGCTGATTGGACGCGGCGATTGAGTCTGGTTAGAGCCCCTGGGGCAGTTGTCAGCTAGCAGGAAATTGGGCAGAGTCGTTACTGGCTTCGCTCAGCTATCGCTAATCTCTTGGCCCTCAGACCCTGCATGAAGTGAACTGCTTTATAACCAGCTTCCGAAAAATCAGGCAAGACAGTAAGGTGGCTCATCTCATTGGAACTCGCACCGTGCACCTGGCCGATGACGAGTAATCAATGAGGCGTTTACTGTTTTTATGGAAGCGTTCAATGAAAAATGACTCGACTGCGCTCGCGCCACCTCTCGCCGACATCCTGATCATCGGTGGCGGCTTGAGCGGCGCCATGCTCGCCGCGCAACTGCTGCGCCTGCCGGGCCGGCGCGAGGTGCTGATCGTCGAGCCGCGTAGCGAGTTGGGACGGGGAGAGGCCTACAGCGCCGTAGAGCTGGGCCATACCTTGAACGGCAACGCGGCGCGGATGAGCGTCGACCCGGACAACGCCGATGACCTGACCCAATGGCTCACCGCGTTCATCGAGGCCGGCGGCTGGCCCGAGTCGGATCAGCAGCACGTGCCCATCAGCGAGTTGTTTCCACCCCGGGGGATGTTTGGCCTCTATGTGCAGCAACGCCTGGCCGAGGCTCGCGAGCTGGGCGCACAAAATGGCTCGACCGCCGAGCACGTGCGCGGGGAGGCCGTGGACCTGCGGCTTGCCGACGACGCCGTGATGGTGACGCTGGATGACGGCCAACGCTTGCGTGGCCGTTTTGCAGTGCTGGCCACCGGCATGTTCCCGGCGGCGCGCACCCCGCAGACCGAATCCAGCGGCTTGAACGCTGCAGCCCTCGACCCTTGGGACGTCGCTGCGATGCGCCAGCTCGATCCGCAGTCCACCGTGCTGATCATCGGCTCGGGGCTGACCATGGTCGACGCCGTGGTGTCGCTGGAACAGGCCGGGCATCGCGGGCCGATCGAAGTGTTTTCCCGCCATGGCCTGCTGCCCCATGTGCGCCGCCAGCCACCCGCCTGGGTGGATTTCCTCGCCGAAGATCACAGCCTGCGTTCGCCACGCCAGTTGATGCGCGCTCTGCGCGAGCAATGCCGCCAGGCCCAAGCCCAAGGGATCGACTGGCAGGCGCCGCTGGACACGGTGCGCGCGCACATCGGGCGCTTGTGGAACCAGGCCAGCGATTTGCAGCGCCGGCAATTCGTGCGGCATGTGCGGCCGTGGTGGGAGAGTCATCATCATCGCTCGCCACCGTTGAGCGCGGAGCTGGTGGCGCGCCTGCATGGGGAAGGGCGGTTGCGGATTCAGGCGGCGTCGTTCAAGGGGTTGGCGGCGTCTGGCGAAGGATCGGTAGCGATCAATATTCGTCGACGGGGCGAGGCTGGATTGGAAGTGGTGCAGGGCGCCGCGTTGATCAACTCCAGTGGCATTGAATATGACTGGCGTCGTGTTGCGCGACCGTTGCCGCAACAGTTGTTGGCTCGAGGATTGATCCAACCGGGGCCGTTGGCTTTGGGCATCGCCGCGCGTGCCGATGGTGCGGTGCTGGATGCTCAAGGCGAGCCGGCCAGCCGCCTGTTCGCCATGGGCCCGCCGCTGCGGGGGATGTGGTGGGAGAGCACGGCGGTGACTGATGTGGCGAGCCAGGCCAAGGCGTTGGCGGGGCGATTGGTTGAACTGCAAACCCTTCTTTAGGTTGAACACAGCCCCCCGTGGCGAGGGAGCTTGCTCCCGCTGGGCTACGAAGTAGCCCCAAAACCATTCACCCCGGTATGTCAGATTGATTGCATTCAGCCTCTCTGGGGTTGCTGCGCAACCCAGCGGGAGCAAGCTCCCTCGCCACAAGAGCCGTTTACATGAGCGGTTTGCTCAGCAAGTTATAGCTCGTTGACCTTGACCCAGCGCTCCTCCCGCGCCGCGATGCGAATTGCCGCCGCCAATCGCTCCACTTCCCAGGCCTCGTCAAAGTCCGTCCCGCCGGCGCCTTCGCCGGCCAGCGCCATGATCAGTTCCTGCACTTCCAATGTCTTCAATTCGTTGTAGCCCAACTGGTGCCCGGCAGCCGGGCTGAACGCGGCATAGCCGGGCAGATCCGGGCCGGCCAGCAAACGCTGGAAGCCGGGCTGGCCGACGCGGCACAGGCGAAGTTCATTCAACCGTTCCTGATCGAACGCCAGGGTGCCAAGGGTGCCGCTGATCTCGAAACCCAGGTGATTCTTGTAGCCGTGCTTGAGCCAACTGCTGCTCACCGTGCCCCGGGCGCCATTGGCGAAACGCAGCAGCCCATGGACTTGATCATCCACGGCGATGGCCCGCTGTTCGGCATTGCCGGCGCTGGCAGGGCGTTGGTGGTGCACGGTCTGGCTGTCGGCACAGACGGCCTCGACATCGCCCAACAAGTGCCGCGCCATGGCCAGCAAGTGGCTGCCCAGGTCCGCCAGCGCGCCACCGGCATGGCTCGCTTCGCAGCGCCATGACCAAGGTGAGGTCGGATCGGCCATGAAATCTTCGCTGAATTCACCCTGGAAACTGATGATCCGTCCCAGTTCGCCGCGCTGGATCATGTCCCGCGCCCGTTGAATCATCGGGTTGTGCTGGTAGTTGTAGCCGACCCGCGTCACCACCCCGGCGGCCTTGGCCGCCTGGCGCATCTGCCCGGCCTGTTCCAGGGACACCGCCAACGGCTTTTCACAATAGACCGGCTTGCCCGCCGCCAACGCGGCCATGGCCATCGGGAAGTGCAGGTGGTTGGGGGTGGTGATGGCGACCAGGTGAACCTTCGGGTCGTCGATCAGCTGTTGCCAGTCGCTGTGGGCCGTCTCGAACCCCCAGCTCTGGGCACATTGCCGGGCACGCTGCGGATCGGCGTCGGCCAGGGCCGCCAGTTTCAGGTTCAAGGGGAGGTCGAACACCGCCTTGGCATTGTGGAACGCCAAGGCATGGGCGCGGCCCATGAAGCCGGTGCCAATCAGACCGATGCCGAGTTCACGCATGAGAAAGAGCCCTTTTGAGTTTTTATTTTCAGAAGGGTTCTTTATGGAATAAATATTCGCTAATTGCAAATATTGGAATAAATATTCATTTCCGTGATTGCTGAAGATCCCTTTGTGGGAGCGGGCTTGCTCGCGAATGCGGTGGATCAGTGAATACAGCTGTGACTGACACACCGCATTCGCGAGCAAGCCCGCTCCCACTGGGGGATTTCACAGGTCTTTTATGGCGCCCGCTGTCAGGACAGAAACCCACCATCCACATTCAACGCCACGCCCGTGGTGTAGCTCGACGCATCGCTGGCCAGGTACAGCACCGCGCCGGCCATTTCGCTCGGGTCGGCCACGCGCTTGAGGGGGATCTGCGCCAAGGCGGTCTTCAGGATGGCGTCGTTCTTGACCAGCGCCGAGGCGAACTTGGTGTCGGTCAGGCCCGGCAACAGGGCGTTGCAGCGGATGCCGAACTGCGCGCATTCCTTGGCGAAGACCTTGGTCATGTTGATCACCGCAGCCTTGGTCACCGAGTAGATGCCCTGGAAGACACCTGGCGAAATACCGTTGATCGACGCCACGTTGATGATGCTGCCGCCGCCGTTCTCGCGCATCAGCTTGCCGGCTTCCACCGACATGAAGAAGTAGCCGCGGATGTTCACGTCCACGGTTTTCTGGAACGCACCCAGGTCGGTGTCCAGGACGTTGCAGAATTGCGGGTTGGTGGCGGCGTTGTTCACCAGGATGTCCAGGCGCCCGAACTGTTCGCGGATGCCGGCGAACACCTGGCTGATCTGTTCCATTTCACCGATGTGGCAGGCGATGGCGGTGGCCTTGCCGCCGGCGGCGATGATCGCATCGGCCACGTGCTGGCAACCGTCGAGCTTGCGGCTGGACACGATCACATGGGCGCCTTGCTGGGCCAGCAGTTTGGCGATAGCCTCGCCGATGCCGCGGCTGGCGCCGGAAACGAAGGCAATTTTACCGTCGAGGTCGAACAACTGGGTCTTGGACATGCTGTTTCCTTGTTATGAGGGCGCTCAGAGCGTGGATTTAGCGATGACCTGCAGGCTCATCTGCTCCAGCAATTTGTTCATCTGAACGAACTGCGCGAAGCGTTTGTCCTGGGTCTGGCCGTGGAAGAAGCGGTAGTAGATCTGCTGGACGATCCCGGCCAGGCGGAACAGGCCGTAGGTGTAGTAGAAGTCGAAGTTGTCGATGCGGATCCCTGCGCGTTCGGCGTAGTAGTCGACGAACTCACGGCGGGTCAACATGCCCGGCGCGTGGCTGGGCTGACGGCGCAACAGTTGTACCGGCGCCGGGTCTTCGGCCTCGATCCAGTAGGCGAGGCTGTTGCCCAAATCCATCAACGGATCGCCAAGGGTGGTCAGCTCCCAGTCCAGCACCCCGATGATCCGCATCGGATTTTCCGGGTCGAGGATCACGTTGTCGAAGCGGTAGTCGTTGTGGACGATGCTCGACGTCGGGTGGTCGGCGGGCATCTTGTCGTTGAGCCAGGCCTTGACCGTCTCCCACTTCGGCGCGTCAGGGGTCAGGGCTTTTTCGTAACGATCGCTCCAGCCACGGATCTGCCGGGCCACGTAGCCTTCGGGCTTGCCCAGGTCGGCCAGGCCGCAAGCGTTGTAGTCGACGCGGTGCAGTTCGACGAGGCGGTCGATGAAGCTCTTGCACAGCGCTTCGGTGCGCTCGGCGTCAAAACCCAGCTCCGGCGGCAGTTCGGCGCGCAGTATGATGC
Source organism: Pseudomonas sp. Z3-6 (assembly GCF_051131985.1). NCBI lineage: Bacteria > Pseudomonadati > Pseudomonadota > Gammaproteobacteria > Pseudomonadales > Pseudomonadaceae > Pseudomonas > Pseudomonas sp. Z3-6. Next base: position 4,354,946 of record NZ_CP071644.1, on the reverse strand, counting down.
CCTTGACCCGCTCCATCACGTAGAACTCGGCGCCCATCACCGACTCGTCGGTGCAGTGCACATAGGCTTTGGGGCAGTACGGGAAAGCATCGCGCAATTGGTTGAGGATGCGGAACTCACGGCCCATGTCATGGGCGGACTTGGCCTTGTGGCCGAACGGCGGCCGGCGCAGGACGAATTCCTGTTCGGGGTACTCCAGCAGGTAGGTCAGGTTCGACGCGCCACCGGGGAACTGGCTGATTTGCGGCAGGCCGGTCAGGCCGGGAATGTGGGCCTTGAGGTACGGGTCGATCAGGTTGGCATCGAGTTCTTCACCGTCGCGCACGCGGGTGGACTGATCAGTAAACGCCATGCTTATCCCTTCTGCTTATTTTGGAGGCCATCGATCATTGGCTAATCTAATGGCGCGTGGGAGGCGTCACAAGCACGCCAGGGTCTTATAGGTTAGCGTGTTGCCGGATAATCAGCGGGCTTGATGCATGGCGGCGTGCGCGTTGGATGGGGGCGAGCTAAGGTTTTGGGATCTGTCGCTTTCAAAGGAGCAACCGCGATGGGATGCCCGCAAGTCTGTGGCACCGCGACCCTGCAATGCAGCTTCGGCGCAGCCCCGGCGGTGCTCAATGTGCTGCCGGTCAATCGCCTGCTGACCGGCGGGATGCCGGCGGCGAACATCATGGATCACATCCCGCTGGTGAACATCACTACCTTCGGCATGTGCATGAGCCTGGCAAACCCCACCGTGGCCGCCGCCACCGCAGCGGCCCTGGGCGTGCTGACCCCCATGCCCTGCATCCCGGCCACCGCCGCCCCATGGATCCCCGGCGGCGCCCCGACCCTGTTGCTGGGCAACATGCCGGCCATCGACGCCAACAGCACCTTGATGTGCACCTGGGCCGGGGTGATCAAGATCGTCGTGCCGGGGCAGGTGCAGATGTTGATTCCCTGACCGGCGATCTTGCAGGCATTGCACTGACCCTGTGGGAGCGAGCCTGCTCGCGATAGCGGTGGATCAGTTTGCAGTGATGCTGTGACTGGGCCGCCGTCATCGCGAGCAGGCTCGCTCCCACAAGGGAGTGTTCCACAAGGGGATCTGTGGCAGGCGCTTACCCTCGATTCACTGTCTGGGCGATTCGATCTCAAGCATTGGCATGGGTCAGCCCGGTCAAGGTATCCGCAATGGCTTTCGTGCGTTGTGCCGTGCCTTCGGTGGTCCGGCTCGAGTCTTCCAAGGCGTCGAGCATCGCCCGCAAGGCGCTCACAGCGACGGACTGGTCTTCGATCTGCTGGGCGACCCCTTGGATCTCCGTCGAGAGCAGATCAATGTCCACACCGATTTCCGCCGCATTCTTGCGGGTGATCTCCGCCAGCTTGCGGACCTCATCGGCCACCACCGCAAACCCTCTGCCCATTTCACCGGCCCGCGCGGCCTCGATGGCGGCGTTGAGGGCCAACAGGTTGGTCTGACCGGCGATTTGCTGGATGACCTGGACAATCGACTGAATGCGCAAGCTCGAACTGGCGAGCGCACGGGCACCGACCACCGCTTCACCCGCTTGCGTGGCCAACTGCTCGACGGTCGTGCCGGCCTGCTCGGCGACGTTGTGTTGCCGGTCGATCGTGCCTGTCAGGTCATCCATCGACAGGTGCAACTCGCCAGAGTAATGCTTGATCTTCGTCGCCATCTGCGCCTGCTGCTGGCTGGCCTGCGCCAATACCTGGCCCAGGTCCGTCAGGCCATCGAACACCGGCAGGATCGTCGGGTCCAGGCCACGGGTGTCCAAGGCGCTGCTGAAATCATTCTGCTTGAACGCCTTGATCTGCTTGACCACCACATGGTTCAGCCCCGCCAACTTCTTGATCTGGCGGCGTAGGAAAAACGCCTTGAACTCGCCATAGTGGGCGATGAAGTTGTCGACATACTCATCAACAAAACCTGCGCCCTTGGTGACCCTGAAGAAGAAAATCGCCGTAAGCGTCTGGTTCAGGTTCAGGCCGAGAATTTCCCCGAACGTCGAGAAACCAGCCAACGGCACATCCCCGAAAATACCGGCCATGCTGCCCAGGTCGCTGCTGTTGTTGAGCCGACGCAGGATGCAGTCATTGAGAATAGCGGCCACCGGCTGGCCGCCTTTGCCCTTGAGGAATTTATCGTAGTCGAGCCGGGTCGCCTCGCGCAGGGGCGTGCGCTTGACCATCACCAACTCTTCGCCAGGCGCCACGTCGCAAAACAGCTGGATGATCTGCTGTTGATGGTCGATGCGGGCAATGGACCGCACGAACAGCTCATCACCCACGCGAATCGCAAATGAATAATCGGCCAGCTTCTTCTCCAATGCCTGGGCACTGCACTCGAATGCATCGCACAGCGCCTGGACCATGCTCTTGATATTGCCACGGCTGTCGATGACCTGGTCGATGGTACGGTCTTCGACCGACGCGGTCAGCACGCTGAACGTCAGCCCGGCGGGTTGGAAGTTCTGGCTCTTGAACACCCCGAAGCGCACATCCGCCGCGGTTTTCAGGAAGACAATCTGCGCATGGTTCTGATAACTGCGCTGCCCATCACTGATCAGGGTCTTCTTGAAATCAGCCTTGCCACCGGCCGAGCCGCCAACGAACAGGCAGGGGAAGCGGCCAGATTCATACAGCGCTTCCATAAAGAACGACTCGGAAGCCGAAAGACCATCGAACACCACGTAGGCCAACGTGTCGCGATGATCGATGGGCGTGCTCACCTGCGCCTGCTTGATGTTATTCACCAACCGCGTGATCCGCTCACGCATGGCCAAGCGCTTGCCGCCACCGCGAATGTCCTCGCACTCCAGCGGCACCATCACCACCTCGGCCGACACAATCACACTGGCGTCAAACAACTGCAGCACCACCCGATCCCAGGTTTCACCGGTCTGGCAATACAGCGCATTGGCGCCGTTGCACAACTCACCCGAGGTCGTGCACAGGCTGATGGTGCTGTGGGCGAAGCGTTTCTTGATCTTGGCGGCGATCTGGTCGATGTCCAGGTGAGGGGAGACGAAACCGGTGATCAGTGTTGGGGTGATACGTAGGTCGGCCAGCGTTTGGTCAAGTTCACCCGAAGTGCAGGCCACGCTGACCGTCCCTTGGGTGCGGGTTCGGGCTTTGTTGAAGAGGTTCGGTAGGTTCATGGCTGGACTCGGTTGAGCGCGACGTGATGCGTACGAGGGATGCGTGGGGAGTCCTTTCGCTGTAGCGGTCACGGCTGGGGGGCTTGTGTGAGCGTGAGCTTGGGCTAGTTGCGGGGGGGGGCCATAGGGGCTTTTGGTTGGGGTTTGTTGGGTCTGTTGGTTAGCGACTTTCGTATGGGTGCCAGGGGAGGGCGATGAAAAAACAGTCTCTGACCTCTAGACGAAAAAATGGTAGCCGCTATGCTTCGGTGATGGCCTCTTGCTACTTTTTTTGGCCGACAGAAGCAATCCTTGGCGTGAGACGGAAACCTACTTGTCGTCTCCTCTTGCAGGTGCGGTTCATGAGGTGGTAATGGGGGCAGATTTCTGAGAGGTTAGATGAAAATTTCAAATATTAAAGGGGCTGTAGCTAATGATGCGATTCCGAGCGCTCAGCTAGCTGAGTTGCAAGCAAGTTTTCACGTGAAACTGCCAAGTCCTTATGTGGAAGTGCTTAATTCAGTAGGCGGATTTTCATTGCAAAATGGTGTGGTCTTATATTCTCCTAGTGACCTTGTTGAGAGGAATAAGACCTTCGAGGTGGAAAAATATGCACCGGCCTATCTTGCTATAGGTGACGATAGTGGTGGTCGTTCTATAATGCTTCCGCTTGCAGGTGAAGGTGTGTACTTGGTGGATCAGGGCAGTATGGATCCTGATGAGTTTAAAAGGATCGGTATATCGTTAACGAGTTGGATTGCTGGCGGGTGTATGATTTAACTATGCCGAGTGGGGCTGTAGTGATTAGACGGAAACAGAAAAAACAAAAAGCAGTTAAGGATGATAAGTATGGTAACGGCAGGTTGGCAGTTTAGTGATCCTCCGAACGTCGCGGTCGTTGCAAGTCAGAAAATAGTTTTATCGGGTGGCTGGATAGCCTATGTTTCGCATGATAGCGATGATGGTGCTTGGCAGTTTCATACCAGTCAATCGGAGCCTGTCAGCGAAGAAGATGCAATGGTCGTGAGTTTGCAAAGCATTGTGATGCTCGACCCAACTGTTATTGAGTTGGCTGATCTTCCGCTTGGGTGGCATGCGTGGCGGAGCTCTAAATCAAGTGTTTGGCAAAGAAAGATGATGTGAGGGGTGGGGGCCGTTCCTGTACTTCCTTCGGTTTTCTGCTATTGGAGAGCTTGCTTGAGCGTTCAATGCCGACTTAAGTCTGCTCTACTTCAATACCTTGAGTTTGGTGATGGCGTGGAGTTGTTTAAAGTGTTCAGCGCCCATCCGGAAATATTTTCGGAAACGTGTGGTGAGTACCTGACGTACATCGATTGATAGATCTTAGGGTTGGGGAGCGAGGTTTTGGAGACTGTCGTCTAATATTACAGGGTGAGTTAATAATTCTGGCTCCTATTGAAGAGGTATCTGATACGCCAGGAGTTCCCCTTTGGTTGACGGGAGAGAAGCTGATGCTGTGGGCTATAGTTGGTAAGGAAAATTCGTCAGACGAACCAAGTGATTGGAGTAGGTATTGTTAGCTATGAAATATCATTTGATAGAGGGGGAGCTCAATGACCCTGCTGAATTCGAGATCCTTAATGATCTCGCGATTCACTCGGGTGTCGCACTTCCCCAAAACTATATCGACTTCCTCAAGCAGCATAATGGTGGCGAAGGTTTCATAGGCGAGAATTACATTGTTTTTTGGAGTGCAGAGGAGTTGGCCGACTTCAATCGGGAGTACGAAGTAGAAATCTATGCTCCCGGCATTTTCTTATTCGCTTCGAGCGGAGGCGGAGAGGGGTATGGCTTCGATACCAATGACGCAGCGATGCCGATAGTACGCATCCCGTTTATAGGCATGGATCGACGGTATGCCGAAACGCTAGCCTACGATCTCCCGGGGCTGTTTGCTTATTTAGCTAACGAGGATGAATAAGCCAGTGCGCCCCAAGGGCATGGAGACAAAAGCGGACGCTGTAGAAAATGTGAGTTGCTTCCATGTTTTTTTAGAGTTGACAATATGGAAGATTGGAGATTGATGCATGTATGATATTTTTCGCAGTTCTTTCTCCAAGGATTATCGTGTGGCCGATGAAAGCCTGGCTACTCTGGATATTCAAGGCGATGACTATAGAGTGTCTAAACTGACGTCGGAGTTTGGAGGGTGTTCATTTGATAGAGCATTATACCGAGTGATGACGCCTAGCTCGGTTGAGGAGTGGAACCAAACTATTGAATATGCGTTTCCCAATTTCGATGGACGCGTGCAATGCTTTGGTTGCGATTGGCTAGGGCGTATATTTGCGCTTGATTCAGGCCGGTTGGAAGAGGGGCATCCTGGAGTTGTTATGTTTGAGCCAGGAACCGGAGAGGCGCTAGAGATTCCTTGCAATATCGTGACTTTCCATAACAAAGAATTGATTGAACACCGAGAAGCGGCTTTAGCTGTTAGCTTCCATATTCAGTGGCTAGCTCAAGGTTCTGCTCCTGGCTATGAAGAATGTATCGGATACAAGGTGCCATTATTTCTCAATGGTAAAGATGTTGTCGAAAACCTAGAGGTTTCAGACCTTGATGTCTACTGGACATTAATAGGCCAAATAATTAGGAAAACGATGGGGCTTCCTCTAGGTTCATTGCTGGCGAATATTGTGCTTACTGATGAGGGGGAGGAGGGTAGAGTCTGATGAGGCTAACAATGCGGTCGAGAGTCTTAGTGGTGTCTTCAATAGCTGCTGAAGTGACTAATAAAATAATGCCTTAAAAATATTCCCAATCTATTGCGAGTGAGAGTTGTGTCGAAAATTCTATCTATATTTCTACGCGCCATGATAGTGGTGGTTCTGCCGCTGGCGTTGTCTAGTTGTTGTCTGATAGAGATGGAGCAGGTTTTTTTTGACGAGCTTCGTATTGAGAACAAGCTAGCAATACCAATAATATATTGCAACGAATTCGATGCTACGACCTGTTCTGAGGTAGTCCAGAGCGGCGGAAGCTACAGCGTAATTTTCGTTTCGCACGTTGATAATGATAGTGACGAAGAGAGGTTAGAGTCATTTGATCGTCAAAACATTAAGGTCTGTGGAAAGGTCCTCGATATCAAGCTGATTCGCTCAGTGTCGCCAATAGTCAAACGTGACAAGGACCATTCCGAGATCATCATCGATAGGGCAGTAAGCGATAAATTTTGCCAGCAATGAACCTTTTGGGTTGGGCGCATCGACCAACGCGCTAGAGAAGTCGGAAGGCAACATCTCTTCGAGAAAAGGGACTCTAATAAGTGAAATTTACGATGACCGTAGTCGAGAAATTTGAGCTTTCAGGTGGGGTTACGATCCTCGCTTGTAAAGGCTGTAATTCAAGTATTGATGTTGTCGGTAAGCGATTTTACCCGGTTTCTGGTGATGAGGTTCGACAGGCTCTGACGGTAGTTGGTGAGCGTAAGATGCTAAATCAACAATCAAATCTTGATTACACGGTTATTGAAATAATAGATTTTGTGGAGCTGTCGCAAGAGGAAGCAAGAAGTGGGCGTTGGCAGTTGCTTGTAGAATAAAGTAAAGACGGGTTGGCGGGGGGCACGTCTTCTGTGTGGCATCTGGGAAAGTCCCTACCGTTTTGGTTGGAGGTGTGGTCTGTCCCTGTATTAGTATTTGTGTAATTTATAAATAATGTGAGAAAATTTAATGAGAAAAATGACGGATGAAGAAAAGGTTCAGTTGAAAAAGAGAAAGGACAGGTTTGATGTGTTTCGCAAGGAACGTATGCCCGTTCTACATGATTTTGCGAAAATATTAGGTTGTGAAAGTCCTCATGAAATCCTGATTGTGCCTGAAAAGTTTTTACCTTATATAAGTAGATATATGGCAGTGCAAGATGTGAGCGATAGCAATCGCATTTGGTTGATGACAAGGATTGGCTATTTTATTGGGGAGTGGCTTGTTGGTAAATTTGACGGGTGCTGGGTAGTTGATGAAAGCGTTGAGTCAAAGACCTTTTCGAGGTATGTGATTGGAGAGTTTGGGACCTTTGGGTCAGAAAAAACCATAGATCCATTTTCTTTGGCTCAAGCATATGTCGATACTCGACCGCCTAGAAATTTGATCGAGCAGTTGGATTTGGTAGTAAATTATTTTGAGGACTTCTGAGGTGGTATGAGGCGCGGAGACGGATAGCGGCACGCGGTCACTGTTTTCCAGTATGGGACGATTTTTTTGTTGAGCTAGAAGTGAGAGTGGATTTCCGCTTTAATTTATCAAAGAGAAGTTAATATGGAGGTGATAGTGACGTTGTTAGATCATTTTATTGATGGGAGAGATACAAGTATTGAAGCTGCAAATCGTTTAGAAGTGTTGATTGATAACGCTTATCCAGAAGATGATTTTTTGCAAGCGACGGTGGAAGTTTTGGCGTGCTATCGCCCTGAAGGTGGAGATTTTGTTTTTGATGTGAATCAAGTGCGAAATCGTCTTGTTGAAACTCGAATTTATTTGATAAAAATCGTTTCCCTATGAAGACTGGTCCGAGACATAAAGGAGCAGTGGGCAGATCACTTTGATTCTCTGCTAACGCAGCTTGAGTTTGCGAGAAGCGGGGGGCAGACCACGTTTTCTGATGAAATTGAAGCAATGATCGGGCGGGGAGCTCAGTGTGGCCGACCGGGGCACCCGGAAAGCGATGCTGTCTTGGTTTGGAAACGTAGTTTGTCTCCGTTTTTTCCTTAAGTAGAGGCGTAAAGGTGGCGATAATTTTTATTATTCCTTTTCATGTTCGGCCGCTTGAGTCGTCAATCATGCCGTCCGATTTTTCTGGGGCATATGTAAGTTGCTATGCGTCTGGAATTGATTATGTTGATGCTACTCAGAAATCGCTAAAGCGGCTCTCTGATGATGGTCTGTGTCCAATTGAAATTCTGGAGCCAATCCATGAGATGAACTCTGGAGACTGGTTCGAACACATAAAAGAGCAGTGGGTAGATCACTTTGAATCTATGCCAACGCAGCTTGAGTTTGAAGAGGCGATGCAGAACAACAAAGTGGTATATGGGCCTTTTGGTTCATATTCCTAGCAGTGGAGCTTCTGGAGGTAGTAGTTTTTTTGCTTCATCCATCTGCTGATTCATTACAAGTGAATTGATCTTGTGGGCCAGTGGTGTTATGTCAGTAATCCGCTGAATCCATTCTTCGGTATATAAACGGACGGCCTCTTGGCTGAGGCCTATCTGGATGGCACGATACGGCAGTGGTTGCAGTAGTAGATTGCGCTCTGGGTCCCACTGAACACGTACCGGGGAGCGGCTTTTGAGTTGTTTCCATTCCTCGTGGCTCATGTTAGGCTCAGAATGGCTAGAGCAGCTATGTGCCAGTGCCCACTCGAAACCTTCGCGTGTTATGTCGATGGCAAGGATGCGTTTTTGGCCTTCGTCCTTGAATCCCCAACCGGCGCGATACATCATCCACAGAAATGATGGCTTAATCCACGTCATGCGCTCCATTTTAAAGGGAGGCGAAACAAACGTTCCGCGTGTTAAGGCGCTGTCGGCAATGGCATCGGAATAGGCTTGATAAACACGAATGGTTTTATCGTCATAAACAGCGCGAATTTGTTGGAGAGCAGTTTGATTCATTGCTTTTCTCGCTGTAACTGATCGGTTTGAAAGGTCTTTTTATGGGGGCGCCGCGAATGAAGGAGAGATCGTGCATGATGGGCCAAGAATACACCCTATGGGAAAAGCCTGAAGCCCCCTCGGCTGGGAATGGGGCCTCTCTACGGTAAACCAAGGAACCACCACCATTCGTCCCCGCCAGGCAGGAAAAATGGAGGTAAGCCGCATTTTCTGATGAAATTGAAGCAAAGATTGGACGGCGAGCTCAACGAGGCCGTCCGGGGCGCCTGGGAAAGCGATTGCTGTCTTAATTTAGAAAACGTGGTCTATCTCCGTTTCCCCCCGGCTGCCTAACCAGAGTCCCAAAAACAAGATGGAAAAAATGTGTCCGTTCAAGATACTGATTGGGTTGGGTTTGATGAGTTGGTCGACACTTGTTTTTGGGTTTAGAAGGGGGTGGGTAAAGAGAGAGGACATTTTTGATTACGCTGTCAATCAGCTTGTGAGTGGCAGTCATGCTAGCAATGAGAATGTCGCTATCATTGCTGGGGGGGAGGATTTAAATGATGATGAACTTGTTGGTCTGATTTTAACGCTAGAGAGCACAAATAGTGCATCAGACGTAGATAAGTGGCGACTGGGATTCTTATTACGGATAGAAGCATTAGATGGCTCTTACGAAGAGAAGATAAATTTCCTTCAGGAAGCTTATGCGGATTTTGACTACCCAGAGGATATGTCTTCTTGCAGCGTATATTCTCACGATGAGATTCCTCCGCTTTTAGCAATGCGTGATGTTGTGGCTGCATTGAAAGAACGGTTTTTGCTTGTGAGAAGCGGGGCAGACCACGTTTAAGCAATTATCGGACGGGGAACTCAGCGAGGCCGGCCGGGAGGGGCAGCGCAGCGATTGCTGTCTTGGTTTTTGGAAATGTGGTCTGTCCCCGTTTACTCGTAAAAACTGGTGAAATGAATTTTATGAAATACTACGAAGCCGATAGCGTTAGGATAAAATTTGACCGGTTAATTGCGAGTGAGAGCGATGTCAAGAATTTTATTTGTATCTCTAGGCGTCCTTAGAATATTGGGTTTGCCGCTGGTGTTGTCTGGTTGTTTTCTGGCACAGAACTTGGAAGAACAAGTTTTTTTTACGAGTTACGCATTGAAATAAACTTGCCGTGCCAATAGCTTACTGTGAAGACTTCGAAGCTGCGTCTTGTCCTAACGTGGTCCAGAGTGGAGGGAGCGAGCGAGAAATTTTCAGTTCGTACGTCGAAAATCGCACTGATGAAGAGAAGCTAAGGTCATTCAATCGCCAAAAGATCAAGATCTGTGGGAAGCTCGTTGAACTCAAGCTAATCAGCTCAGTTTCACCGGTAGTCGAGCATGACAAAGATCATTTCGAGATCATCATCGACACTTCGGTGAGCGATACGTTTTGCCAGTCGGAGGTATCAGGATAACGGGGGACAAATTCTGAGGGATCCCCATAAATCTACTCCAATACCAGTGCCTCTTGATGTACCTCTGCTCGCAACGCGTGCTCAAGCCTCTTAAAGGTGCTTCGAGAATTTGAGCCGCGTCCGCAGAACGTGTCTGTCCCGGAGGGTTCTGCGCGCGCATCGGGCTCTCGCGTAGGAAACTTCTGAAAATCCCACCAAAAGCATTATTCTATTCCTAAGCCTCTCGCCGAAGGTTTTCTGTCGCGTTACGCTCTGGATGTCGCTGCACATTCAGCGACCGGGCTTGGTAACCCGGTGGAATAAGGCGTAACAGTGCACGGACAGGATTGCAGGCTTCCAGGCCTGCGATTTTGTTTTATGGCAGCTGTGCGTGGGACGTCTTCTGACGTGCCGGTTTCCTTGATTCCCCGGTTTACCAACCTGCGCACAGCTGCCACCCATTCGCTTGGTAACGGATGCGGCAGCTCTTCGAATCAAGGGAGTTGAACAATGCATATCAATAGATCAAGAAAACGGCCTCATCTGCTCCGCAGCTCTGTATCGAGGTCCTGCTGCATCTCAGTCAGTGGAGATCGCAAATGACCGAACCAGCAGAAGCAAAAACCATCGGCTACACCCCATTCCATTATTGCTCCGATCGTCCGCTGTTCCGCGTCAACGGCGGTGTTCCGTTAAATGAAGCGCTGCAACAAGCGTTAGATCTCTTGCATCTCGCCTACCGGCTTGCAGAGGACGCAACTTTCGAAAGGAAGACGGACCGTCATGCTTGGGCCGCTCATTATTTAATGGAGATGAGCAAGGCAGTGATTGACGATGTAGTGAAAGTCATGACGGTTAGACCCGGGGAATCGAAGCACTCCAATAGCTAACGACACACCGGGACTGCAAGCATTCCGATTCGTCGGAATGAGGACAGGCTGGGGCAGACCCGGGATATGGGGGGGGTATTGGTGAACCCAGATCGTGTTCTGCCCCCCGGTTTTCCACGATATCCAACCTCGCTGTTGAAGTAATGAAGGTAGGACTGAAAAAATATGGCCTTTTACATTGAAATGGACAAGATTGCTGATACCGAGGATTACGTTGACTACTCTTTTGGGCGGGGTACGGATGTAGGTGTTCTTAGGCTAAACAAAGTACGGGGAACGCTAACGGTACTTGCTGCGTGCCCATTAGACCAAGACGGGGAATGGACGCAGAGGGCAAGCATGAAATTGGCGAGGCTCTGGAAGGAAGGTGTATATCCTGAAAAAACTCAATGGGCCTCGTAAGCTGGCAAACAGATTTTTTTGCAGAGCGGGAATTAGCGAGCTTTGCTCGCGATGACGGCGGCACATTCAGCATCGAAGCCAACTGATCCACCGCTATCGCGAGCAAGCCCCGCACACAGGGGGGCTGTGCTGGTCGAGAAACCGAGGTTCACCACCCATCCAGTGTGGGAGCGAGCCTGCTCGCCATGATGTCGGCACATTCAGCATCGATGCCAACTGATCCACCGCCATCGCGAGCAAGCCCGCTCCCACAGGGGGCTGTGTTGGTCAGAAAACTGAGGTTCACCGCCGATCCAGTGTGGGAGCGGGCTTGCTCGCGAAGGTATCGGCACATTCAGCATCGATGTTAGCTGATTCACCGCTTTCGCGAGCAAGCCCGCTCCCACAGGGCCTCAGCCCAAATCCCCAGCCGCATGCCGCTCCGGCACTTGGCTCGCTTCATCGCCCCACGTGCGGTTGACCCGCTGCCCACGTTGTACGGCCGGGCGCTTGGCGATCTCTTCCGCCCAGCGCTGCACATGGGTGTATTCGTGAGCACTCAGGAATTCGGCGGCGCCGTACACGTTGTTGCGCACCAGTTGCCCATACCAGGGCCAGACCGCGATGTCGGCGATGGTGTAGTCATCGCCGGCCAGGTATTGGCTTTCGCCAAGGCGGCGGTCCAGGACGTCGAGTTGGCGCTTGGCTTCCATGGTGAAGCGATTGATCGGGTATTCGAGTTTCTCCGGCGCGTAGGCGTAGAAATGCCCGAAGCCACCGCCCAGGTAGGGCGCAGAGCCCATCTGCCAGAACAGCCAGTTCAAGGTTTCGGTGCGACCTGCCGGGTCGGTGGGCAGGAGGGCGCCGAATTTTTCCGCCAGGTAAAGCAGGATCGAACCGGACTCGAAGACACGGATGGCGGGTTCCACGCTGCGGTCCAGCAGGGCCGGGATCTTGGAGTTGGGGTTGATCTCGACAAAGCCGCTGGAGAACTGGTCGCCCTCGTTGATGCGGATCAGCCAGGCGTCGTACTCCGCGCCCGCATGACCCAGCGCCAGCAGCTCCTCCAGCAGGATGGTCACCTTCACGCCGTTGGGCGTGGCCAGGGAGTAGAGCTGCAGCGGGTGCTTGCCAACCGGCAAGGTTTTGTCATGGGTCGGCCCGGCGACTGGGCGGTTGATGCTGGCGAAATGGCCGCCAGACGGGGCGTCGTTTTTCCAGACCTTGGGCGGAACGTAGGACGCTTTACTCATCGGGACATACCTCATCGTTGCTTGCGGTGTGATCCCCCAGAGTCTACCGCTGTTCGTTCATGATTCGTGCGACTTCACCGGACGCCTTGAGTTTTTCGAAAGCGAGTTGGGCCTTGGCGACCACGTCATCCGGCGTGCTCAGGCTGAAGGCCAAGTGGACTCTGTGAGGTTGTTCGTCGAGGGTATAGACCTCTTCCAGCGAAGTGAAATCCACCTGGGCATCCTTGCTCATCAGGCGCGCGGTATTCTCCGGCATCGGCAGTAACTGGATCTGGCGATTCAGCAGTTTTTCAAAGTTGTCGTGGTTGTTGGCCGAGATGACCAGCCGGGTGAATCCACGTTGTTGCAGGTAGATCTGCTTGGCGTCGTTTCGCACCACGCCGATGCTGTACTGCTTGGCTTCTTCGAGGCTGTTGGCGGCGATGTCTTTATTGTCGCGCAATTTATAGAGCCGGCTCGCCACGCGATGTATTTCACCCACCCATTTGAATAATTGTTCGCGGGCCGGGGTGCGGTCCAGCGGGAAGATCAGCACGTTGGGCTCGTGCAGCGCCTTTTCGTAGGCCCGGGCCCATGGGTACAGCGACAGGCTGTAATCGGTGAGCTGCGCGCTTTTCAGCGTTTCTTCGGCGATGCGAATGCCCGGCCCGATGACCTTGTCGTCACGCTGATGGGCGTACAGGGAGTCTTCGGTCACGACTTCGATCGTGTCGGCGTGGCTGTGCAGGCTGATCGAGGCGAGTAGCAAGCACGAGCAGAGTATCAGGCGATAGTGCATAGATAGACCTCATGGCGCGCGAGAGTAATTACAGGGCGACGCGGTCGCGTCCCTGGTGTTTGGCCCGGTACAGCGCCTGGTCGGCGCGTTGCAACAGTTGATCGAAATGGTCCATGGTCTGCGGGTCCAGGACGGCGACGCCGATGCTCACGGTGACGAAAGGTGAAACCTTGGAACCGCTGTGGGGCAGCTCACGTTCCGCCAGGCTGGCGCGCAAGCGTTGGGCGGCTTCGCAGGCTTGGGCCGCGTCGACGTTGGGCAGGACCACGACGAACTCTTCGCCGCCTACGCGGGCGGTCAGTTCGCCTGAGCGACCGAACACAGTGCGCAGGGTTTCGGCGATCTCTTTCAGGCACAGGTCGCCCTGCATGTGGCCGTAGGTGTCGTTGTAGATCTTGAAGAAATCGACGTCGCACATGAGCACGGCCAGCGGGGTGTTGTGGCGGATCGCCCGGCGAAACTCGATCTCCTTCAATTCGTCGAAATAGCGACGGTTGGCCAGGCCCGTCAAGGCATCGTGACGGGACAGCGCTTCAAGCGACTGGTTCGCCGCCTTCAGTTCCGCCGTGCGTGCCTCGACCAGTTCGGCCATTTGATCGCGGCTGGCGGCCAAGGCCAGTTCGTCCGAGTGTTGGCGTTCGAGGTGCGCGCGCAGATTGTCCTGGAGTTCATTGACCTGGAACTCGAGCAGGCTCAGTTCGTCCTGGCGCTGCACCGCTCGTTGCAGCTTGAGATGATGCTTGAGGGTGTGCGGCGCGAGTTCACCCAGGTGACGGGCGATATGCACCACATGCACGGTCACCAGGCGGTTGAACATGGTCATGACCAACCCAGCCAGCAGCAAGGACTGGATAAGCTGGGTGATGACGATGCCGCGTGCTTCGCTCCAGAGGCGCTCCCACAGCAGGTTATTGTCGCCTTCAATGGTCAGCTCACCGACTTTTTCATGGGCCCCGGCGTAGGGGTGGGCAATGAGTTGGCGATGCAGCACCGGCACCACGCCCGATTGATCGACGGTGTAGCGCTTGAGTTCGATGACTTCCGGCGCTTGTCCCGGGCGCAAGATGTTCAACACCACGCGACCCACGGGAGCGGCCGCGGCGACGCTGGTGATTTGCTGGTCGAGGGATTCACGGTCCAGTTCCCAAATGGCGTAGGCCAGGGTGTTCTGGAACACCTGATCGATCAGGGCCAATTCCGAATTCATGTCCGCCAGGTTGTTTTCCCAAGCCTGCCAGGTGCGCCAGGTGACCATGGCCAGGGTAAAGACCAGGCAGAACAACAGCGTTGCCAGCACCAGGCGCCGGCCCAGGGAGCTGAACGCCTTGGTCTCTGGTGGCAGGGAGGACGTCGTGCGGAAAGGGTTATCCATGTCATAACCATTTGCGCAGGATGGCGTCGTAGACCCCGTTGCGCCGGATGGTCTCAAGGCCAACGCGGAACTTCTCCACGGTTTCGGCCGGCGTCTTGCGGCTGAACGCCATGCTCAGGCCGTCCGGGCTGCTCAGCTCGGGCAGCGCCAGGGAGCGGATCAGCACCTTGTCCGGGTCTTCGCCGTTCTGGCGCGTCAGGTACAGCGCGTTGAGCTCATTGGAAATCCACAGCTCCACGTGGTCGACCTTGAGCTTGCGGTAGTTGTGTTCGTACTTGGTGCTCGACTGCAAGTCTTCGCCGATGCGAAAGCCTTTCGAGACCAGGTACTGCTCGCCCACGTCCTGATTGACCGTGGCGATCTGGTGACCATGGGCATCGGCCAGCGAGTTGAGTTTGACCGGCCGGTCTGCCAGGGAATAGATGTACCACTGCGTCGGGCCAATGGTGCCGACCCACTGGAAAAGCGATTGCCGTGCAGGCGTGCGGACGATCGAATAGATCAGCACATTGCTTTCATTGAGCGCCATTTCGTAGGCCCGGGCCCAGGGCATGGGCTGGATGGGTGCGTCCATGCCGACTTCCTTGAGCACGGCCTGGACCACCTCGGTGCTCATGCCGGTCACGCGCCCGTCCTGCGTCATGTTGTAGGGCGGCAACTCCTCCGTCACGATGCGCAACGGTGTCTCTGCCGCGCAAGCGCTTGCAGCGAGGAACATCAGGACGCCCCACATCAGCAGGCGATTCAGCGGCAAACCCATTGATCATTACCCTATGCAACTGGCAGAGCCCGGCAAGGCCAGGGGCTATCATTGATAGGGTTATCGGCTGGGCTGGCGCCGGCTTGAATCCGGCCTGTCGGAACCGCCAGCCCAGCCGATGGGGGGCGGTAAATGCCCAGGGGAAAGCTTTTGTGGGAGCGGGCTTGCTCGCGAACGCAGACTGTCAGCCAACGATGATGTTGAATCTGATAATGCCTTCGCGAGCAAGCCCGCTCCCACAGGGTTGCGCAGTTGTGCTCATGCCACATCAATGCAAGGTAACGCCCTCAAGCCTTGACCCAACGCTGGCGACTCCAACCGCTTAACGTATCGACGGCCAACACCAGCAACAGCATCGCCAGAATCACCGTGCTGCCTTGGGCTTCCTGGAACAGGCTGAGGCTGACGTAGAGCATTTGCCCCAAGCCCCCGGCACCGACGAAGCCGAGCACGCTGGCCATGCGGATATTGTTTTCCCAGCGATACAGGACATAGGCCAGCAGTTGCGGCAGGAGATTGGGCAGCGTGCCGTAACAGAACGCCAACACGGCGTTGCCACCCTGCAGGCGGATGGCGTCGGCAGGTTCCGAGGGGGTATTTTCCAGGGCTTCGGCGAACAGCCGGCCGAGCACGCCGGTGGTGTGTAGCGCCAAGGCCAGGGTGCCGGCATTCGGGCCGAGCCCCGCGGCGAGGACCATCAGCGCGGCCCACACCAGTTCTGGAACGGCACGCAAGGCGTTGAGCACCAGGCGCGATGCGCTCTGCAGGGGCCAGCCAAAGCGCCCGGCTGCCGGCAAGGCCAACAGCAGGCCGAACACCGCCGCGAGCAGGGTGCCCAGGGCCGACATGGCCAGGGTTTCCAGGGCGCCGTGACCGATCGCCTTCAAATGAGCCAGGCTCAGGTCTGGACTGAAGAAACGCTGCGCATAAGCGCCCATCTGGTGCAGATTGCGACTGTCGCCGAGCTCGCCCAGGTCGATGCCGAGGTAAACGAACGAGGCGATGACCGCCGCGCCGAGGCACAGGACAATGGCCGCGTTGATCAGGCGATTCATGCCAGCCTCCAGCGCAGCAGGCGGCTGAGTTGATCGGCGAGCAGCACCAGTGCCAGGAATGTCAGCAGCAGGCTGGCCACTTCGCCGCCGGCGAACATGCGCAGCGACAGGTCCATCTGCTGGCCCAGGCCCCCGGCACCGACGAAACCCATCACCACCGAGGCGCGGATCGCGCACTCCCAGCGATACACCGTGTACGACAACAGTTCCGCCGCGACATTGGGCAGGATCCCGTAGCAGAAGGCGACGAGTCGGCTGCTGCCGGACTGCAAGAGTGCGTGGGCCGGACGCTGGTCGACCGATTCGTAGATTTCCGCGTAGACCTTGCCCAGCATGCCGCTGTAGGTGATCGCGATCGCCAGTACGCCGGCCGTTGGGCCGAGGCCGACGGCGCGGACGAAGAGCAGTGCCCAGACGATTTCCGGGACGCTGCGCAAGAAGATCAACAGGCCGCGTACCGGCCAGCGCAGCAGTTGGCCCCAATAGCCCGGGTGGCCGGCACGGGAGGCCGCCGACAGTGACAGGGCGCGGCTGGCCAGCAGGCTCGCGGGCACCGCCAGCAGCAACGCCAGGGCCATGCCCGCCGTGGCGATGGCCAGTGTCTGCAAGGTGGCCTGCCACAGCAGTTCAACGAACTCGTCGCCATGGGCGGGCGGCCAGAACGCCGCGACAAAGCGGCCCATCTCGCTCTGGCTGTCACTCGCCACCAATACGCTGAGGTCCAATTCGCTGAACCGGATGCCCGGCCACAGCAGCACAAGGGCCAGCAAGCTGATCAGCAGGCGAGGGCGGGTGGCGGGGTCTCGGGTATCGCGTGTCAGCATCGGGGGATCTGCACGCTCAAGGTAGTAGGGGGCGTTGGTGAAGGCTGCAGTTGATCGTTGGCGTAGAGCGTGTCGAGCAGCGGACGGTCGACCGCCTCGGTGGGCAGGTCGAACAGGATCTGCCCCTCACGCAGGCCAATGACCCGGGAAAAATGCGCCAAGGCCAGTTCCACCGCGTGCAGGCTGGCGACCAGGGTCACGTTGTGTTCCCGGGCATGCTGGCAAAGCACCGAAAGCGTGTGTTCGGCCAATACCGGGTCCATGGCCGAAACCGGCTCGTCGGCCAGCAACACCTCCGGCGCCTGGTACAACACCCGGGCGATGCCCACGCGTTGTAGTTGACCGCCGGACAGTTGCTGGCATTGCGCGAACAGTTTGTCGCCCAGGTCCAGCCGGGCCAATGCCGCCCTGGCGCCGGGAATGTCCAGCGGGTGCAGCAGATTCAACAGGCTTTTACCGATGCCCCACTGACCGAGCTTTCCGGCCAGGACCGCCGTGACCACCCGCTGGCGTGGCGGCAGGGGCGGCGCTTGGTGGATCAGGCCGATGCGCGCGCGCAAGCGCTGCCGCTGACGGGCAGGCAGCTGCCAGGCACGCTCGCCGAGCAGCTGCACCTCGCCGTTGCCCGGGCGCAGGGCGGTGGCCAGCAGATTGAGCAGGCTCGACTTGCCGGCACCGGACGGGCCGATGACCGCGACCTGTTCGCCGGCGCCGATGTGCAAGTCGATGCCCCGCAACGCCTGGACGCCGTTGGCATGGGTCACGCTGACCTGGGTCAGTTGCAGGGTCATTTGAGCAGTTCGGCGGCGCGCGCGGCTTCCTCGATGCCCTTGTAGTTCTCAGGCTTGGTTTCGATGAAGCGGCTGGCGGCTTGCAGGTCGAGGATTTCCTTGTCCTTCGGGTTGGCCGGATCGAGGGCCAGGAAGGCCGCCTTGATCTTGGCCGCCAACGCCGGGTCGAGGGTTCCGCGCACGGTCCAGTTGTAGTCGAAGTAGGTGGGGGTGGTGGCGAACACCTTGACCTTGGCCGTATCGACCTTGCCGGCCGCGACCAGTTTTTCCCAGACGCTGGCGTTCAGCACCCCGGCGTCGACCTTGCCGGCCTGGACCCAGGCGACGGTGGCGTCATGGGCGCCCGAATAACCCACGCGGCTGAAGTAGGTTTCCGGCTTGATGCCGTCCTGGAGCATGAAATAGCGCGGCATGAGGCTGCCGGACGTCGACGACACCGAACCAAAGGCGAAACTCTTGCCTTTGAGGTCGGCCAGGGATTTGACGGCAGGGTCGGCGGTGATGAATTTACTGGTGAACTGGGCGTCCTGTTCGCGCTGGACCAGGGGGATGGCGTTGCCGGTTTTCAGGCGCGCCTGTACGAAGGTGAAGCCACCCAGCCAGGCCATGTCGATCCGGTCGGTGGCCAGCGCCTCGACCACGGCCGGGTAGTCGCTCACGGGGACGAACTCGACCTTCATGCCGGTCTGCTGTTCCAGGTAAGCCCCCAGTGGCTTGAACTTGCGCAGCAGCTCGGTCGGGGCTTCGTCGGGAATCGCGCTGACTTTCAGGGTGTCGGCGGCCTGCGCCAGCCAACTGCAAAACGACAGGGCAACACCAGCGGCCAACGCCAAGGACGGCTTGAGCATGAAGGATCTCCGATACAGGAAGGCAAGGAAATATTGAAGCGTCAGCCCACAGGGGTGGTACGCCGTTCTGTGAGGGTAGACGAAGGAAAGGGATGTTAACCGTTTCTGGCTATGAACTCACCCAGCCCACAGGGGAATTGGGCCAGACATCAATAGTCGCAGCGCCTCGGAACAGTGTGGGAGCGAGCCTGCTCGCGAAGGCGTCCGGTCGGTTGAATGGATGTTGGCTGATGCACCGCTTTCGCGAGCAAGCCCGCTCCCACAGGGGAATTGGGCCAGACATCAATACTCGCAGAGCCTCGGAACAGTGTGGGAGCGAGCCTGCTCGCGAAGGCGTCCGGTCAGTTGAATGGATGTTGGCTGATGCACCGCTTTCGCGAGCAAGCCCGCTCCCACAGGGGAAATTGGGCCAGGCATCAATAGTGGCAGCGCCTCGGAACAGTGTGGGAGCGAGCCTGCTCGCGAAGGCGTCCGGACAGTTGAATGGATGTTGGCTGATGCACCGCTTTCGCGAGCAGGCTCGCTCCCACAGGGGAAATTGGGCCAGGCATCAATAGTGGCAGCGCCTCGGAACAGTGTGGGAGCGGGCTTGCTCGCGAAGGCGTCCGGACAGTTGAATGGATGTTGGCTGATGCACCGCTTTCGCGAGCAGGCTCGCTCCCACAGGGGAATTGGGCCAGACATCAATACTCCGCAGCGCCTCGGAACAGTGTGGGAGCGAGCCTGCTCGCGAAGGCGTCCGGACAGTTGAATGGATGTTGGCTGATGCACCGCTTTCGCGAGCAAGCCCGCTCCCACAGGGGAAATTGGGCCAGGCATCAATAGTGGCAGCGCCTCGGAACAGTGTGGGAGCGAGCCTGCTCGCGAAGGCGTCCGGACAGTTGAATGGATGTTGGCTGATGCACCGCTTTCGCGAGCAAGCCCGCTCCCACAGGGGAAATTGGGCCAGGCATCAATAGTGGCAGCGCCTCGGAACAGTGTGGGAGCGAGCCTGCTCGCGAAGGCGTCCGGTCGGTTGAATGGATGTTGGCTGATGCACCGCTTTCGCGAGCAAGCCCGCTCCCACAGGGGAAATTGGGCCAGGCATCAATAGTGGCAGCGCCTCGGAACAGTGTGGGAGCGAGCCTGCTCGCGAAGGCGTCCGGTCGGTTGAATGGATGTTGGCTGATGCACCGCTTTCGCGAGCAAGCCCGCTCCCACAGGGGAATTGGGCCAGACATCAATACTCGCAGAGCCTCGGAACAGTGTGGGAGCGGGCTTGCTCGCGAAGGCGTCCGGACAGTTGAATGGATGTTGGCTGATGCACCGCTTTCGCGAGCAAGCCCGCTCCCACAGGGGAAATTGGGCCAGGCATCAATAGTGGCAGAGCCTCGGAACAGTGTGGGAGCGAGCCTGCTCGCGAAGGCGTCCGGTCAGTTGAATGGATGTTGGCTGATGCACCGCTTTCGCGAGCAGGCTCGCTCCCACAGGGGAATTGGGCCAGACATCAATACTCGCAGCGCCTCGGAACAGTGTGGGAGCGAGCCTGCTCGCGAAGGCGTCCGGACAGTTGAATGGATGTTGGCTGGCACACCACTATCGCGAGCAGGCTCGCTCCCACATAGATATGTGACGGCAGTAGGTGAACAAGCCGATGCCGGGCGTCCCTGCCAGGCGGGTCTCAATAGACCAGGGGCACGATCAGCTCCGGTGGCGTCGGGCTGCGGGAATAGTCTTCCTGCCGTTCCCGCTGCGGCAGCTCGATGGTCGGCAGTTCCACTTCTTCATAGGGCATTTGCCCCAGCAGGTGATGAATGCAGTTGAGCCGGGCCTTTTTCTTGTCGTCGGCGTGCACCACCCACCAGGGGGCCTCGGCGATGTGCGTGCGCTCAAGCATGATTTCCTTGGCCTTGGTATAGGCCTCCCAGCGCCGACGGGACTCCAGGTCCATGGGACTGAGCTTCCATTGCTTGAGCGGGTCATGAATGCGGCTGAGAAAGCGCAGGTGCTGTTCCTGGTCGGAAATGGAGAACCAGTACTTGATCAGCTGGATGCCGGAGCGGGCGAGCATCCGCTCGAATTCCGGCACGGTACGGAAGAACTCTTCGTACTGGTCGTCGGTGCAGAAGCCCATGACCTGTTCGACCCCGGCGCGGTTGTACCAGCTGCGGTCGAACAGCACGATCTCACCTGCCGCCGGCAGGTGCGAAACGTAGCGCTGGAAGTACCATTGCGTCCGTTCACGGTCGTTGGGGGCGGGCAGGGCGGCGACGCGGCACACCCGGGGATTGAGCCGCTGGGTAATGCGCTTGATCACGCCACCCTTGCCGGCGGCGTCACGCCCTTCGAACAGGATCACGACCTTGTGCCCGGTCTTGACCACCCAGCTTTGCAGCTTCACCAGTTCGCCCTGGAGGCGGAACAGTTCACTGAAATACAGTCGGCGGGCTTCCTTTTCGCTGCTCTGCGGGGTGTGTTCATCGAACAGGGCGTTCAGGTCATACCCGTCTTCGGATAATTCCAGCTCCAGTTCTTCGTCACTGTGATCGAGCAATTCGCGGTGAATGCGCTGTACCAAGGTGTCCTGGGTGGAAAGCATGATGGAAAGCTCGGTCGTGGGGGCACGGTCCACGCTATTTGCACTTTGTTACATAGTCGTGACGGTCATCTACGCTTCATGAGCTTGTCGTTGGCTAAAACAGGGAGTGTCATCCAGATGTCATCGAACCCATGGCAGGATCCTCGCAAACCATCGTGGTATGTCTGGCAGCGCTTGTGCCTGCTGGCTGATGAATCAAGGAATACCGCTATGAAAGGCGACGCCCCCCTGTTCGCGGCCATTGACCTGGGCTCCAACGCCTTTCGCCTGATGATTGGCCAGTCGGTCAGGCGCAATCGACAGAGGGTGATCCAGGAAGTGAAAACCTTGCGCGAGCCGGTCCGATTGGCCGAGGGCTTGCAGGCCGGGGCGCTGGACGAGCTGGCGCTGGATCGAGGCTGGCAGGCCCTGGCCCGATTCGGCAAGAAACTGCGCGGCTTTGAAGCCGGGCGAGTGCGGGCGGTGGCGACCAGTGCCGTGCGCGAAGCGGCCAATGCCCAGCTGTTCCTGGCCAGTGCCGAGCGGCACCTGGGGTTTCGGATCGACGTGCTGTCGGGGCATGAAGAAGCCCGGCTGGTGTATGCCGGCGTGGCCCATACGGTGCCCGGCGTCGAACAGACGCGATTGGTGGTGGACATCGGCGGTGGCTCGACCGAACTGATCTTGGGGCAGGGCGCCCAACCGCTGTTGACGGAGAGCATTGCCATTGGCAGTGGCACCTTTGGCGCGCGTTACTTTCCGGGCGGACGCATCACCGCTCAGGCGCTGCTGGAGGCTGAACGCGTAGCCGTCCTGCAGTTTGAGGCCGTGGCGGCGCATTATCGCGCGCAGGGCTGGCAGCAAGTGATCGGCTCATCCGGTACGGCGCGGATGTTGGCCAAGGTGCTCAAGGCCAATGGCCTCAACGACTTCGGACAAGGCGGCATCACCTACGGCGGGTTGCTGCGCCTGTCGCTGCGGCTGCTGGAAGTCGGGCATGTCGATCAACTCAGGTTGGCCGGCTTGCAACGCCATCGCCTGGGCATCTTGCCCGGTGGCCTGGCGATCATGCTGGCGGCGTTCAAGGTCTTCGGTATTACAGACATGCTCGCTAGCGAAGCGGGCCTCAGGTTCGGTGTGCTCCATGGCCTGATATATAAAAGCTGATCACGGACGGCTGACCCGCCGTGCCGCTTATCCGTGACGGCTCAAGGTCGAGCGTCAGCGCTTTTTGATTATCCCTTCGTTGCCAGATCCAGCCTCTTGTCGCCTGGGCGGCCGGTACGTCCGGTTATCGCAAAGCGTCGGCCTGGATCAGGATGATTGCGCGAACGGGGCTTTTCGCTCTTTCGATCTGCAGTCAGTGAAGGCACAATGCGCATCCTTTTTTGGCTCGCCTTGCCCGGAGGCCTCGAAAATGATCAAAACGCCGTACTACCTCATCGACAAACAAAAGCTGCTGGCGAACATGCAGAAGATCGCCTATGTGCGTGAGCAGTCCGGGGCCAAGGCCTTGCTGGCGCTCAAGTGCTTCGCCACCTGGTCGGTGTTCGACCTGATGCAGCAGTACATGGACGGCACCACCTCGTCGTCGCTTTACGAGCTCAAGCTCGGCCGGCAGAAATTCGCCGGCGAGACCCATGCCTACAGCGTGGCCTGGGCCGACGATGAGATCGAGGAGATGCTCGCCAACTGCGACAAGATCATCTTCAACTCCATCGGCCAATTGCAGCGCTACACCGAAGCGTCCGCCGGCAAGGTCCGTGGCTTGCGGGTCAATCCGCAGGTGAGCAGCTCCGATTACCTGCTGGCCGACCCGGCGCGACCGTTCAGTCGCCTGGGCGAGTGGGATCCGGTGAAGATCGAGCAGGTCATCGAGCACATCTCCGGCTTCATGTTCCACAACAACTGCGAGAACGGCGATTTCGGCCTGTTCGACCAGATGCTGGGCACTATCGAAGAACGCTTTGGTCACTTGCTGCATAAGGTCGAGTGGGTCAGCCTCGGTGGCGGCATCCATTTCACCGGCGAGGGCTACGCCCTGGACGCCTTTTGCGCACGGCTCAAGGCCTTCTCGCAAAAGTATGGCGTGCAGGTCTACCTGGAGCCGGGCGAGGCCGCGATCACCCAGAGCGCGTCGCTGGAAGTCACCGTGCTCGATACGCTCTACAACGGCAAGCACCTGGCCGTGGTGGACAGCTCCATCGAGGCGCACATGCTCGATCTGCTGATCTATCGCCTGGACGCCAAGCTGGCACCGAGCGAGGGCGAACACACCTACATGGTGTGCGGCAAATCCTGTCTGGCCGGAGACATCTTTGGCGAGTACAAATTTGATCGTCCGTTGTCCATCGGCGATCGGCTGTCGTTCATCGACGCAGCGGGCTACACCATGGTCAAGAAAAACTGGTTCAACGGCCTGAAGATGCCGTCCATCGTTGTGAAGCAACTCGACGGCAGCGTCGAGGTGGTTCGCGAGTTTGTTTACGACGACTACTTGTCCAGCCTCTCTTGAGCTGGCGGAAGGAGAAATAAAGAAATTGAAGAAGAACGTACTTATCATTGGTGCAGGAGGTGTCGCCAAGGTGGTGGCCCACAAGTGCGCGCAGCACAACGACGAGCTCGGTCGTATTGCTATCGCGTCGCGCAACATCTCCAAATGCCAGGCCATCATCGACAGCGTCAAGGCCAAGGGTAGCCTCAAGCAACCCGCCGACATCAAGGCCTTTGCACTGAACGCTCTGGATGTCGAAGCGACCAAGGCGCTGATTCGCGAAACCGAGTCGCAGATCGTCATCAACGTCGGCTCTGCCTTTCTCAACATGTCGGTGCTGCGTGCCTGCATCGATACCGGCGTGGCCTACCTGGACACCGCCATCCACGAAGAACCGGGCAAGGTCTGCGAGACGCCGCCCTGGTACGGCAACTACGAGTGGAACCATCTCCAGGAGTGCCAGGAGAAGAACATCACCGCCATTCTCGGCGTGGGCTTCGACCCGGGTGTGGTCAATGCCTATGCGGCACTGGCGCAACAACAGCATTTCGACCGCATTGATTCGATCGACATTCTCGACGTCAATGCCGGCTCCCATGGCAAATATTTCGCCACCAATTTCGACCCGGAAATCAATTTCCGCGAATTCACCGGACAGGTGTGGAGCTGGCAGGACAGCCAGTGGACCAGCAACACCATGTTCGAAGTCAAGCGCACCGACGACCTGCCAGTCGTAGGCTCGCAGAACCTGTACCTGACCGGTCACGACGAAGTGCACTCGCTGTCGAAGAACCTCGACGTGCCCAACGTGCGTTTCTGGATGAGCTTCGGCGAGCACTACATCAATGTGTTCACCGTGCTCAAGAACCTTGGCCTGCTCTCCGAGCAACCGGTCAAGACCGCCGAAGGCCTGGAAGTCGTGCCGCTGAAAGTGGTCAAGGCCGTGCTGCCTGACCCGAGCTCGCTGGCGCCGGGCTACACCGGCAAGACCTGCATCGGCGACCTGGTCAAGGGCACCAAGGATGGCCAGCCGCGCGAGATGTTCATCTACAACGTAGCCGACCACGAGGATGCCTACGCCGAAACCGACAGCCAGGGCATTTCCTACACCGCCGGCGTGCCACCCGTGGCCGCAGCCTTGCTGGTGGCCCGTGGCGAGTGGGACGTGCAGCGCATGGTCAACGTCGAGGAGCTGCCTGCCGAGGCGTTCCTCGAGGCGCTGGATGTGATGGGCTTGCCGACGCGCATCAAGGACGAGCATGGAGATCGTCCCTGGAACCAGAACGCCTGAAGGACGCCAGGCAGGTTCCGTTCCGACTCCCCGACAGGAACTGCAGAATCCCTTTGAATTCTGCAGGCGATTGAACCAGGCGATTCACCACCGCGTGAAGCCCTGGCCATCTGAGGAAGCCTTGAAGAAATGCTCCGTATCGAAAGGTACGGAGCATTTTTCGTTTATACCCCCATCAAAATGAACCCGTGGCGAGGGAGCTCGCTCCCGCTGGGGCGCGAAGCGACCCTCAAGCCAGACACCAGTGGTGTTTCAGCAGACCGCATTCGGCTTTATTGGGGCTGCTGCGCAGCCCAGCGGGAGCAAGCTCCCTCGCCACGGTGTTGTGTTTGGCTTGGGGGAGTCGTGAGTCATCCACCGGTATAACCACAAAGGCCTTTCGGATTTCTCCATCTATCTATTCTCTCGAACGCACCTGCGCCGCTTTTGTGGCGAGGGAGCTTGCTCCCGCTGGGCTGCGCAGCAGCCCCCAGCGCCAGACGGCTCAAGCAGAAACCCTGGTCATGAACGATCATCCGACCTTACGATTGCGCTTCCAGGCCCCGGAGAAACAATCAGTGAAACCATTCAGAATTCGCGAGTTGGAAAGCACTGATGCACAAGCGCTGCTGGCCTTCGAAATCCACAACCGTGAATGGTTCGAGTCGCAGATCGACCCACGCGACCCGGCCTTTTATTCATTGACAGGTGTCGCCGATCACATCGAAAGCTACCTGGCCGATTTCGCTGAGGGTGCCTGGCACCCGTTTGTCATCGAAGATTCCAACGGGAGGATAGTGGGGCGAGCGAATCTGAAAGGCATCCATTCATCACACGGTTGCGCCGAGGTGGGCTATCGCATTGATCAACGCGCTTGCGGGCAAGGGCTGGCAACGCTGGCTCTGAAACATCTGATCCAAGAGGCACGGATGCGTTGGAACCTCACGCAGTTGGTGGCTTATGTTTATGAGAGCAATGTCGGCTCAAAGAAGGTCCTTGAACGGTGCGGGTTTGTGCCTGGAGCGCTGTCGGATGGCGAGGACATCGAGAATGGAAGCCGCCTTGTGCTTTCGATCTAGAAACTCGATCCACGCCGGACAGTGTCAGGAGTCGCTTGTACGTTTTAAATCCGTCCAAGCGACTTTCGATACAGCCAATGTCTTGGGCTATCCCCACGTTTCCTTCAGTACCGAGCGAAACAGCTCCGACAATAGCGGCTCGACTTCCTTGCGTTCGCTGCGGGTCGGCTTGATGGCCTCGAGTCGATGCAGTTCACGCTCAATGAATTTCTGAATCGGCATGATCTGCGGGGAAAGCCCCATTTCTGGTGATGCGCGCTTGATCGCAAGCAAGTCATCAATGGCCCGGTGCAATTCGGGTTCGCCGTCGATGACTTCGCGCAGCTTGTCAAACTCGATGGGCGCTGGTTTATCAAAGCGCTCCAGCCACCGTACCGATAGCAATGGCCGCAGTACGTAGAAATATTTTTTCAGCGGTACTTCAGGGGCCTGCAAGTACCCCCGGTAATTGGTCTTCGCCATGCTGCGATAATGGTAGATACCGCTTTCAACCGAGTACACCTGCGGTAGCAACGCTTTGGCGCGTTCGTGAAAGGAGCCGGAATGTTCGTAGACGATGGTGGACTGCACCCACTCGACAAACCCCGGGTTTGACTTCCAGAACAGCCTCAAGGCCTTGCGCAGATCCCAGCCATTGATGTCCATGTCATCGACGATTGGGTACTCGATGACGTCGCGTTGCTCCTCAAGGCCGACCGAGAGATACCACTCGGGTTTATTGACGTAGATAAAGCGCGCGTCGTAGTCGCTATTAGGGGATGCGAAGCCCCAGGCGCGGCTGCCTGACTCTACGGCGAGCAGGACCTTCACCTCATGTTCATTTTCAGCACGGCGCAGACGGCCTCGAACTTCTTCCTGAACAGCTATGGGAACCATAAGCTCACTCTAACCAGATGAATTTTGCATGCGCTATCACCATTTGTGACTGTGCGATTCTAAAGCAGGGGCCCCTTCGAATAACAATCCCGACTTCTTAATACTGATGCTCCACCGCAGCGTTATATCGCGACAGCAACTCATCATAGCCGGCCCGTGCTTCAGCGAGGTCCTGGTTCAGTTCTGCGGCGTCGGCCCCTGAGGCCCAGTGCTGCTGCAGACGCTCCAGGGCGGTGATCCAATCTTTGGCTGCCAAGTTGATCTGGGTCCACACGGGGCGGCTGTCGTTGGCTGAGCGTAGACGGGGCAGAGCCAGCACGAAGGTATCGGCGTCTGTCCAGACGGTTGCCAGCATTTGATGCATGACAAGCAGTTGTTGCGGGGTCAGCGGGGCGCCTTCGGTCATTGCGTCTAGGGCGTTGATGGTCTGGCGTGCCAGGATCATGAAGCGCAGCGTGTGCCAATGCTGGTCATGTCCCAGGCGTTTTTCGATGGATGCCAACTGTTGCTCGCGTAGTAGCAATTGTGGTCGCTCTAACGCTTCTTGCGAAGGTGCGGCCTGACTACTCTCCGCTTGCAAACGTGGGTTTTGGTCGAGCTGTTCCACGAGAAGCGGGTTCGGCTGATGTTCCAACTCCCAGTTCAAGGCTTGAGCTGGCGGACGCAAGTGTTCGTAGGCCTTGACGTAGCTGTTGCGTGAATCTGTCCGGTCGGCCCAACGCTGGGCTTGCCAGGTCAATGTCACCAAAACGAGAACCACAAAAATGAAGGATCGGGTATTGATCACGGTTCACTGACCTGTGGTTTTTTAAGCGTATGCCACTGAGCTGCGGACAGTTGGGTTGGGCAGGGCGAATCAGTTTGCTTGGGAGCGGCACATGTTCGTTGCGGCCAAGCCTGGAGGCCTTCGTTTGCGGCGAGGGGCTTGTTTTTGGCGAAGGCGGCGCCCAGCAAGACCACAGGAATGATCATCCCTAGGCGTAATGCGATAAGGACACCTCGAGGTACCCGCTCAGAGAATCGAGAAAAGAAAGGAATGTGAGGTTTAGACGTGGCCCACCGGCTCAAGCCCGCCAACGCGCCGAGAATGCCGAAATACGCTCCCGCTGCAAGAATGCCACCAACCATGTAGACGAGCATGCCTAGCAAGCCGACCCAGAGGCTCTCGCGGATCGGCAGCGGGGTGGGGCGTCGCAAGCTCAACCAGTGGCCGTAGCGTGCATTGATCGATTGGTCGAGGCGCCAGGCACCACGGCTCAGTGTTTTGCAGAATGCCTTGAGCCCCCAGGCGATAACGCCGAACAGCAGGGCGCGGAGGAACATGTTGATCACACTGCTGTAGAACGCGCCGCCAAGCTGATACTCCAAGGCCCAGCTCATGTAGGCCGAAGCGCCGAGCAGGGCCAGTGGCACGGCCAGGATCGGCGGGTGGCGACGTAGCGGGCGCCAAAGTTCCGGGGCCAACTGAGGCATTTCGTCCAGTAGACGGGGGTAGCGAAGCTGGACGTTGCGATACAGCGTTTCGCCAGCTGCCCAATCTTCGGCGCTGAAGCTCATGCTCAAGTGCATCCGGGCATTTTCATCGGCCGATCCAAACAGCATGCGTGCAGCCTGGGATTCGCTGCTGTGGGAACCCTGGGCGAGGCGAGCCTGCTGCTGAAGGAACGTAGCGCAGTGGCTGCGGGCAAGCAGTTGACTCCACCAGGGTTCTGGACACGGACTATGGTGGCCGGTCTGCTTCCAGCCCTGTTGCGCGCAGATGGCGTCGAACAACTGTTCCGACCAAGTCGGTGCCTGCAGGAGGGCCATGGCCAGGCAGCGGTTCAGCCATTGCCGAGCGTCCAGGCTCTGTAGCCAAGGACTGGCGTCGAGCTGGCGGGCGAGATCGAGAAAGCGTTGGCTATCGTGCCAGGCCCCGGTCAGGCGAGACCATGCCAGATCCATGAGCCTGCCGCGCAGTTGCTCGGTGGCGGCGCTGGGCAGGTCCTCGCGTTGCCAAGGGGTCAGCCAGTGCAATTGGGCGATGGCCGCTTCGGCCAGGTCGTAGGTATCTTCCTGCGCCAGGCAAAACTCCAGCAGGCCGTGTTCGAATTCACGCTCGCAGGCATAAAGACGCGCCTGCGTCAGGCGGCTGGCGAGGTTGGTCGCGTCTATCGCCTCCAGGCATTGCGCCGCCAGACGCTGGCTGGGGGAAGGCCCTGTCGGTGCCTGCCTCGGGGTTGGCAGTTCCATGAGGGGTAGCTCGATGGGGGCGGGCTGTTCTTCGTCGACGGCCACTTCCTGCTGCCAATCAGCCCACGCCAAAGCCTGCTCGTAGGCCTCTCGCAGGCGCTGGAACCCTTCGGGATCTTCGTCTGGACGATGCTGTTTGAGCAGGCTTGCATACTGGCGCTTGATGCTGCGCTTATCGGCGTCCTCCGGTAGCCCGAGTACCACCCAACAGGTCATCGCCAGACACCTTCTTCCAGGCTGTTGAGCTGGGCGCTGATTTGCAGCCGGAGCGCGCGGATGTCGTGCAACTCCTGGGAATCGAGCATCTGGGCGAAGCGGGTCGCCAGCTCATCGATCCGCTGGCGAAGATCACCGCGGCTTTCCTGATAAAGGCGTTCCAGCCGGGCGATCAGCAAGGTATTGGGTTGTTCGTCCCGTGGATGGATCTTCAGCGCTTCCAGGGCCTTGAGGCGCTGGCTGATCTCTTCGCTATTCAGCACGCCGGCGTTATTGGCGATCACCAGGTTGCGTCGCTCTCCTGTCTGGACGATCTGCGCATCGGCTTCCAGGAGGCCGTTGGTATCGTAAGTGAAGCGTACGTCGATCCCCACTTCCCCGGCAGGCATAGGCGGCACCGGAATTTCCAGTTCGCCCAGGAGAATGTTTTCACTGATCCGACGGCTTTCGCCCTGATAGACCTTCAGCAGCACGAACTTTTGCTGGTCCTGGAGTGTGAACACGCGGTTGACCTTGCTCACGGGCACCACGCAGTTGCGTTCGATGATCGGCAGGTAATGGCCGTTTTCGAGCTTGCCGCCATACTCGACCGCAATTTCGATGCCCATGGAATAAGGACAGACGTCGGTGAGCACGACTTCTTCAAGTGCCGCGTCGCGGCTTTTCAGCCCTGCCTGCACGGCGGCGCCCAATGCCACGGCTTCATCGGGGTTGAGCTGGATCGAGGGAAAACGTCCGAACAGGCTGGCGGCCAATTTGCGCACGAGTGGCATACGGGTGGTGCCGCCCACCAGCAATACTTCGTCCAGCTCACTGGCACGGATACGGGCATCGCGCAAAGCGGTTTCGATAGGGGCTCGAAGGCGGCTGAACAGGGGCGCATACAGATCGGTCAGACCGGCCTGGGTGTATTCGCGACGCCATTCGCGCTCGCCCTGGCGTACTGCAAACGTTGCGCTTGATTCCTGGCCCAGGAATTTGCGTACACGTTCGGCTTCACGGCGCAGTCGACCGTAGAGCTGAGCGTCTTCAAGGGCTAGCGGGCCCTCGGTGTTGTCCGCCTGGGCGGCAACGAAATCCTGGAGCAGCAGCGTGTCGAAATCTTCCCCACCCAGGTAGTTGTCGCCGGCGCTGGCGCGCACTTCCATGATGCCTTCAAACAGCTCCAGGATGGACACGTCGAAAGTCCCGCCGCCGAGGTCGAAAACCAGGAAGGTGCTGGCGCTATCGCGCTGGTGCAAGCCATAGGCGAGTGCGGCTGCGGTGGGTTCATTGATCAGTCGCTCGACCTTAAAGCCCGCTAGCTCACCGGCAATTCGCGTGGCCTTGCGCTGGGCATCGCTGAAGTAGGCGGGGACGCTGATGACGGCTTCTTCCACGGGTTCGCCGAAATGCCGCTCGGCATCCTCGCGCAAGCTGCGCAATACCATGGCCGAGAGTTCCTCGGCCCGGAACTGTTGATGACCAAGCGTGGTGAGGCGGGCGCTGCCCATATAGCGCTTGAAAAGCGAGGCGGTGACCTGGGGATGGGTCTGTAGGCGCTCCAGCGCCGCGCGGCCGACCATGACGCGGCCTTCGTCGTCCAGGCCTACCACGCTCGGTGTCAGCCACTCGCCCAATGCGTTGGGCACCAGTTGCGTCGCGCCGTCGCGCCATGCTGCGATCAGGCTATGGGTGGTGCCCAGGTCAATGCCGACAATCATGTCCGTTGGATCTCCTTAATCGATGCGTCGCAAGGGGCTATCTGCGAGCCGGTCAGTTTATCAGGCATGTATCGGCGTATTCATGGAAAACTTTGGGGTGATCATGGGCGAGTTTGCATGAAGTCGATCCGATCCGTCACGCCGCTGGCCAATGGCGTTGCGCAGAGAATCAGTGAAGTCATCAAGATGCAGTTTGAGGCGCAATGAACGATGCGTTTCGGGGCCAGAAGATTTGTCGAATCATCGTGGCAGACGAACACCCGCTGTTCCGAGAGGGGATGACGCTGTTACTGGAGCGCCTGATACCTGAGGCAATGATTGAACAAGCTGGGCGCCAGGCACTTTGCGTTAGTCGGGATGATAATCGACGCCCGGCCAAGGCCAGGCGCCGATCCGTCCAGCGCTTACATCCAGTACCGCAAACCGACCATCAAGGACTGGGCATTGTATTCGGTTTCCACATCGGCCTGGGGCAGGCCCTGGATCTTGCCGAAGTTCGCTTCGCCGGTCTTGAAGTAGCGATAATCCAGGGACATGGACCAATGTTCGCTGAGCTCGTAAGCGACGCCGGCGCCGAGTTGCCAGGCCGTGACGGTGTCGCGATGGGTGCCGCCGAACTCGACGCCGCCAGCTTCCAGGCCTGTTATGGTCAGCACGGCGTAGCCCAGGCCACCGCCTACATAAGGTGTGAAGCGGCTCAAGGGGGCCGGCAGGTTCGAGATGTCATACCAGAGGTTGGCCATGAGGCTGGTGGCTTCCTGTTCGCCTTTGCCCTCGATGCTGGTGCCGCCTTCGTAGACCCGGTTATTGAACTGGTCCATGGTGTTGCGGCGGTAGCTCAGCTCCACCTCGGGCCGTAGCCCGACCGGGAACCGCCAGCCCAGTGCCAGCCCGGTAGCGTAGCCCGAGTGCAGCGGTTGATTGTATTCCATCTCGACGAAGTCGAGGTTGTTCTGGGTCAGGTCCTGATTAGAGACCCAGTTCACGCCACCCATGGCACTGACATAAGGGCCAAGTGTGTCGGCGAAGGTCGATGCTGGGGCGATGACACCCAGGCCAACGATGCCCATGACAAGATACTGGGTGTTTTTTTGTAGGTTCATGCTAGATCCGAAATGTGCTGTTATCGATAAGTAGGCGAAGCGAGTCCGGGAAGGCGCGTTCAGCGCGCCTCCTGCCGGGAGGTATTCATACGAGGTGCAAAGGCGTCGCGGTTTTCTCGTGTCCTGGGGCGCCGATGGCCCGTTGTTCAGCCAGCGTGCACAGGTTGTCCAGTGCCGTGGTCATCGCTGCGGTCAACGCTTTGCGCAGCAGCCCGCGGTAGAGGAAGCTCAGCGGGCCGGAAATCTTCGCGCTATGGATGACATGGGTTTCATCGGGAGAAATCCTGCGCATCTGGTGATCGAATTCGAGGTCGATCCACAGCAGCCGTGCGCTGTTGCGATAGCTTTCGTGCAGGCTCACGGCTTCCAGTTTCAGTGGCATGTTCAAGCCATTCTTGAGCACACACTTGCCGCGCGTCCCCACCTGGAACGGGCCGTCGAGTTGACACTGGCGGACGTCGGTATCCCATAGCGGCGCTTCTGCAAAATTGCTCCAGATCTTCCAGATTTCAGAAGGAGGCGATTTAACTATGACTTGCACTTTGACATCGTTCACGGCGACACCTTGGTTGTGGGGGGCACGGTCATGCTGGAGGGCAGATCCATTCAATGCTCAGGCCGCCGGTGCGGATTGACTCAGCACCTGGGCGGTAATGCTCGCTTGACCGATTTTTTCGCCCCGGTTGAACAGGTCGATGTAGATGCGGTTGGTCTTGAAGGCCTGGAGCGCAGCGTCAAAACCGGCCTGCGGCGCCAAGGACAGCGGGCTGTTCCTGGGGATGGGACGACCCAGGGTGAAGCTCAAGGCCAGCAGGTTCATCGGGGTGTTGAGCGGGATGCGCAAATGGCTGTGGGCGATCTGCATGTAGCACTGGCGAGCCACCTCGAGGAAATACACCATGGAATAGTGCTGGGGATCGCCTGCCTGGAAGAAGTGCTCCGGCGGCAGTTTCACCGTGTCCACGCTCAGGCCCTGGGCGACACCGCTCATGTCACTGACGATGACGTTTTCCGCCCGGGCCTTGTGCAACAGGGCCTTGTCGCGGCAGGGCGTGGCGGTGAAGTCGCTGGCCGGCGAGGTCTCGAACGCCGAGCTGTAGGCCATTTCGAGGATGCAGGTGCACATCACTTTCCCGGCCTGCATGACCTTCCCATGGAACACCTGGGAATCTTCGCCTTGCTCCACATGCAGATCGACCGTGCCGTGCTTCTGTACGTAGTGCTGGAACTTGATCGTCAGGGTCTTGATGTAGGCGACCCGTCCGCTCAGTGGCGGCATGGCCAGTTCGAGCAATTGCAGCACGCCCTCCAGCAGCAAGATGCCCGGAATGTGATCCAAGGGGTGGTCGAAGAAGTAGGGGTGCGCTTCATTCACCACCAGTTGGGCGTGCAGCGACTGAGGGCTGCGCCGGGCGTTGGTGATCACGCTATGTTCCGCGCTGCGCTGCCAGGGTGTCGGGCGCTGGGTGGTATCGCCACGGTGCAGGGCGAACAGGCTTTCCATGGCGCGCACCCGCACCCGCAGCCCGGAGAGCAGGGTACTGGTGAGCATGTCGCTGAGCTGTTGCACGTCGACGCCATCGTTCTGTGGCTCGCGGACCAGGCTGACAGGCGTGATGACCTGCTGCAGTTCCTGGGATGACGAATGGGCAAAGCGCAGCATGAACGGATGCTTGATGGGCGAGCTGGCCTCGGCTGTGGTCGGGCTCCATTGGCGAAGCCGTTCGGTAAACAGCCACATCACCGTCTTGCCGGCCTCACGCACCTCGATCACGCTATGGGTCGCGCCCTTCAACATCACCGCCAACAGGGCTTCGATACCACTGGCTTCAGCCAGGAAGCCGGTGATCTCCTGCAGTGATCCGCTGGCAGGCGTCGCAGCAGGCTGCAACTCACAGACATCAACGTTCGGATAATCGCTCGGCGCTTTGCCCACCAACCGGCAAGCCGCTTCCAACGAGTCGGCGGCGTGGGCGAGGACTGCGGCGCGGATCACCAGCAACGGTTTGTCTGAGGCCTGCGGCTGATAGCGACGCACCGCCAGCAGCCCCAGTCCTTCACCCTGCTGGGTTTCGGTACGCCGGGCACGCTCGACCTCGATTTCACCGCTGAGAAAACGCCCGGCACCGAGCAGGAGGGTGGTGATGCCGTTGTCGAACCATTGCGGCGAAGCCAGCAAGGTTTGCCAGAACAGGCCCGCGGTGCCGACCAGGGTCTGATGGAAACCCTTGAAGTCAAAAATCTGCGCCGGGTAGCCGGACAGCATGTTCGGCAGCATGGTTGCCACGTCAGTCACTTCGACGCCCGGCGCCGCGCCTTGTGTCCGCGCAAAGAAGTTGTGGGCGCTGCTGTAGGCGTTGCTGAAGCGCTCGCCGCCCATGTTGCAGCACATGACCATCGCGGTGCCGG
Organism: Pseudomonas sp. Z3-6; assembly: GCF_051131985.1. Lineage (NCBI taxonomy): Bacteria > Pseudomonadati > Pseudomonadota > Gammaproteobacteria > Pseudomonadales > Pseudomonadaceae > Pseudomonas > Pseudomonas sp. Z3-6. The sequence goes on along the minus strand of NZ_CP071644.1, from coordinate 4,319,859 downwards.
GCGAACCGGCCACGCCTGGCAAGCGTCGCAGCAAGTGGTTGACGCGATCGGTGATCAACAGTTTGAACGGGTCGACGTGGGCCAGCGGCTTGGGCCCCATGCCGAAGCCGTCGATATCGATGACGTGGTCCTGGGCGAGGAATTTGCCCAGCAAAGGCTGACCGGGCGCCGGGGTGTAATCGACGAAGCGCCCATAAGGGAACACGACCGAAGGCGCCGCGGGTTGGTCGAGCTGCTGCTGGAATGCCTGCAACGAACGGTGGCTACCCAGCGCGGCCTCAGCCTCGACGATGGCAAGGTCCAGCATCACCACGCCGCAGGTGTTGGCGGGGGCTGCGGCAGGCCGTTCGTTGGGAACGTATTCATCCACCACCAGGTGAGCGTTGGCGCCGCCAAAGCCGAAACTGGAGATGCCAATCCGGATCGCCGACTGACGCGCCTCCAGAGGATGTACCTGCTGGGTGGCGAGTCGCAGGCAGGTGGCGTCGACTTTTGCGCTGGGGCGGTAGCCCGGCTGTGGGGGAATGCCTTTGTGGCGCAATATCATCAGGGCCTTGGCGAGCGAAGCGCCGCCGGCAGCGGCCAGGGGGTGGCCGATGACCGACTTGATCGAACCGATGGTGATTTTCTCGCCGCCCGTGCGATGGGGTGCGAAGAAGCTGTCCAGCGATGCCAGTTCCGTCGCATCCCCCAGCGGTGTACCGGTGCCGTGGGTTTCGATGTAGTCCACGTCCTTTGGATCAAGGCCGCGATAAGCACGTTGGTAAGCCGAGTATTGGGCCTGTTTGCCGGGGGCAAACACCGAGCCTTCGGCGCCGTCGGCGGACATGCCCAAGGCGCGCAAGACGCCCATTGGACGGCGCTGCGCGGTCAGGGCCCGGGCGAGTGGTTCGACCAGGAATGCAACGGCACATTCGCCCGGTACAATGCCGTCGGCGTCCTGGCCGAAGGCTTCCATCCGCGCCCGCGCGGAAAACGCCGTCAACTGCGAGAAACCCAGGAACAGCGCCGGCGGCAGCACGGTGTTGAGGGCCATGACAATCGCGTTGTCCGCCTGGCCGCTATTGACCAGTGCCTGGGCCATGTCCAAGGCGTAGGGGAACGAGCTGCACGCGGTGTCCACCGATAGCGCCGGCCCACCCAAGGCAAAGGCCGCGGCCAGCGCCGCGACTTGTTCACCCGGGGTAAAGCCCAGCGGTGCATCAGGTTTTCCGGACATGCCGGTGACGAAATAGCTCTCGTCACTCCAGGAGGTTGCGACCACCAATGCCGTGCGTTCGCTACTCAATGGCGAGCCCTGTGCGGCCAGTTGGCTGAACAGCGTCTGGAGCACTTTCTTGCCAATGGCGACCTGTCGGCCTTCGTGCCGTGACGGAGTCGAAGCGTCGTCGGTCAGGCAAAAAGCGCTGTCCAGGTAGGTGCGATCTTTCTCGCCGGCCTTGGTTGAATAGATCGACGCCTTGTCCACGTCCCAGCGTGTCGGCATCGATTCGATCGGTGCGACCTGCCCTTGGGAAAGCAACTGCCAAAGCGCTTCCGTTGACGGCGCCCCTGGAAACTCGCCCGCCATCGCGCTGAAGCAAAAATCGCCCGCTGTTGTTGCTGCGCCACTCATACCCTGTCTCCTGATCGCCAAACTGCTGGGTGACGGGTTCGTCACCCGGATTCCATTCCTGTTGCTCGTTGCTGGGCTCAGCTCAGTCTGGCCAGCAGCGACAAGGCATCCTGGGGCGTGCGACGGGACATCAACGCTTCACCGGCAAACTCGCTGGCCGAGCACTGTTGCGCCATGGAATGGCAGAGCGCCTCCCGAGCGAAGCCGTTGAGGCCCAGTTGGGCGAACGGCGTCTGGATATCGATGGACTGCGCGGCGTCCGGGATCAACGGCGACAGGGCGTTGAGCAGCAGGTTTTCCGCCTGCCCTTGAGTGGCGGCCGCGGCAGGTGAGGGCGTCGCTTGCGGTTGGGGATCGGCCAGGGCGGCTTGGATCAGGGCAATGGTTGCCTGCGGGAATTTGGCATTGGCCAGCTCGGAGCTGTGAGCCTTGAGCTGTGGCCACAGGGCGACGACCGACTCGAGGAAATCCAGCTGCACGAGCGAATCCAGGCCCAGGCTTTCATAGCTTTGTGTCGGGTCGATCTGCTCAACCATAAAGCCGGTGATCGCCGCGAGTTGATCGAGTACCCAACCCTGGACATCCACCGCCGGCGCCTGTGGATCGGCTTCAAGTCGGGCCAGCAAGGCGGTCGGGGTAGGGGCATCGAAGAGCTGAGCGGTGAGCGCTTTCTTTTCCGGGAAGTGCTGGGCCAGGGACTCGAAAATATCCACCAGTCCCAGCGAGTCGATCCCCAGGCTCTCGAAGCTTTGATCGAAGTCGATCTGTTGTGCCTGGAAGCCGGTGACGGCGCTGATTTCGCCGCGCAACCATTGCCCGTAGCTGAGTGCCGATGTCTCTGCGACGGTTTCGGCGACGGGCATCGGGGCCAATATGGTCGGTTTAGCGTGAACAGGCTCCAGCACTGCAACACTTTGGCTGACGGAGGTTTCGATCCCATGGGCATAAACGCCCTCGAGAACTTGTTGATGAGCATTGAAGTAATGGGCCGTGACGGTTTCGGCCTGTTCCAACACGCGCAGCAATATCGCTTCCTTGGCGACATTGGATTCGCACAATGACTCAATGATCTTTTCAGACAGAGAGAAATAGCTGTGGGCTATTCTCCCGTTGGACACGATGAATTCCTGCACCACATCGTTAAGTTGCAAGCGCATCAGGTTCTCCTAACCAAGTCGGTCGATATTTCTATACAAAAGAAAGATCAAAAATCATGGCCCAGGACTGGGCCTTGTTTATATCAATGAAGCAAATTGGCAATAGCCATTGGGCGACTTAAAGTTGGAGTTCCACTGCGTCGATCTCATAAGAGGTGGTTTTTCTGGCGCCCTTGAGCAACCCGGACCTTACGTTCAGGTAAGTCGCCAGCGTTATCGCATTGGCACCTTGGAAAGCGATGTAGCCGTCAGGACGAATCAGCATCAACGTGCCTGCCTTGGCGTGGTAGCGCTTGTGCAGTCGCCAATCGGGATCCAGCAGTGTCGAGTGCCAGGAGGGCAGCCCGGCGCTGCTCAGGGCATCGATCACGCAATAAGCCTTGATGCCTGGGTAGTCCTTTTCCACCGACTCGGCCAAGGCGTAATGGCCCGGCAATAAAGGTGAAAACTGATCGGCCGCGCTGAAGATCAACAGCGTGAACGTTCCGTGGAACAGGTCGATCAAGTGTTTTGTGGGCAGCCCTTGCAGTTGCCACAACTCGACATCGGGTGCCAGTTGCCCGGCGCGAGGTGCTGCACTCGGGAACTCGGTTTTTTTACCTTTCTTGTTCCAGTTGTAGCGCTGTTTCTTCGTCAGCGATTCCTGGATGTAATCACTCTTTTCGTAGTGATACTGATGACCGGAAATCATTGACGGCAACTTACGCTGGACCTTTTTCCGTTTACTCAACAACGGCAGGACGTTGTCACGCAGCCAGACCAGGGCGCGCCGCCGGACGGTAATCAGTCCCGTCAACCGGTGGGCGGTGTTCTCGACTTCCAGGGCAACCGGATAACGCTCCTCGTTGTAACTGTCGAGCAAGGACGGATCCGCCAGGCCCTGATCGACATAGGCGATTTTCCAGGCCAGGTTATAGGCCTCGGAAACCCCCAGGTTCATCCATTGGCCACCGATGGGGCTGCCGATATGCGCCGAGTCCCCCAGCAGGAACACCGAGCCTTGTTGCATCGTTTGCACGCGGCGATGCTGGAACGAGGCGATGGTCGTCGAGGAAATATTGGACAACGTCATCTTCTGCCCACGTCCTTCGCACAGGCGCTGGAAGTTCTCCAGGCTCAGCGACGGACGCTCGCCTTCTGGCGGCAGGTTGTAGGGCATTTCGATGAACAGCCGATAACGGGACTGGGCGCTGATCGGCGCAACCGCCACGTAACCGTCTTGTGCACCGAGGAAAAACGCGCCCTCATCCTGGCTGCCGGACCATTGGATATCGGCATCGGCGAGCATGAAAAAGCGGTCATAGGACGAACCTTCGAAGGTCATGTCCAGGCGTTTTCGAATGTTGCTGCGAGCACCGTCACAGGCGGCCACCCAGCGACTGGCGAAGGTTTCGTCGGTGCCGTCGGCATGCTTGAGCGTCATGCGCACCGAACCCGGCAGGTTTTCGATGTCCACCAGTTCGGTGTTCCACTCCACCTCCGCGCCCAGTTCCTTCAACCGCTCCAGGAGAATCTTCTCGGTTTGCGGCTGTGGCAGGCTCAAGAGCAGGGGGTAGGTCGCGTCCAGGTAGGAGAAGTTGTAGTTCAACACTCGCTTGGCATTCGACTGCACGGAAAACTGGTTGATCGTGAAACCGTCGTGAATGGCTTGCTCGGCAACCCCCAGGTCTCGAAAGATTTCCAGGGTGCGGGAATGGATCGCCATTGCCTTGGTCGCGGTCGAGGGGCCGGCGTTCTTTTCAATGATGCGAAACGCCACGCCCCATTTTTTCAGCATGATTGCCAAGGACAGGCCGATGGGCCCGGCGCCGACGATCATGACGGTCGGGGCGCTGTCAGGGCGCTTGAAATGCTTGGGGGCCAAGTTGCTCAGCGTGTTCATCGATCAGTACCAGTTTCTGTAGAAGGGAGAGTTGGCGATGCCGAGCAGGTCAGCGTCGCCTGATGAGTCGCCGTAGGCATAAATATAAAAATCATCCAGATTGCTCAGGCAGCCTTTCAGGCGCGTGACTTTCTCTCGCTCTACACAATTGGTACCGGCGATCCCGCCGGTGAGTTTGTTTTTTGCCGTGGCCAGGCGCGTGCCGCACACATAGTCAAACCCCGCGGCCTGGCCCCAAGGGATCAGGTAGTTTTCCGGCGAGTTGCTGACCAGCGCGGTGATATGCCCCATGGACTGATGCCATTGCAGTCGCCGCAGCGCCTCGGGCCTGAGCCAGAGCGGCAGCTGTTCGCTGATGAAGTATTTGGCGTGCTCGCGTTCTTGCTCCACCGACAGCCCGCCCAGGTAACAGGCAATGAAGGCCAGGCGCGCTTGCATCAGTGGGGTGATGCCCAGGATCACGCTGAGCATCTTGGGCAGCAGGGGAATGATCCGCAGCCAGAACGAACGGGTGCCGACGATGTAGCGCATGTAGCGCCAGAAGGTGTGCCGGTCGGTCAACGTGCCGTCGAAGTCAAAAACGGCCAGTACCGGTTGGGTGCTGTTAATGTGCATGTGCCTCTTCCTTGAGCTGGATGATCTCGATGGTCTTGGGCAGCTTGAAGCCCGACAGGTCACGCGAAAGCAGGGTGCCCAGCGCGTTCTGGGTCAGCTCGCCGGTCCCTTCGACGCACAGGTGCAGCACGTTGACTTCCTTGTGATCCGGGACGATATAGGCCCTGGCGCGCACCACGTCGGGGTGCTTGAGGGCGATGGATTCGATTTCCACCAGGTCGACCATCTGCGCCTTGATCTTCGAGATGCGCAGGCGTTGGCAAAAGAAAAATACATGCCCATCGTCGTCGCGCCAGACCAGGTCACCGCTGTGGAACCAGCCGTCGCGGAAGAATCGGGCATTGGTGTCCTCGGCATCGTTGTAGCCGCCGATCACCATCGCGCCGCGGATCAGTAACTCGCCGATGCGCCCGGGTGCCACGTCCTGGCCCTCGGCATCGACGATGCGCAGTTCCACGCCGCTGATCGGCTGGCCCATGGCGCCGCGGTGGACCGGGCCAATCGAACTCTGCACGAGCACCGGCATGCTTTCGGTCAAGCCGTAGCCCTGGAGTACCGGATTGCAGCCCAGCAGCGTGCCCAGCTTTTCGGCTTCATCGGCCGGCAGGTGGCTGCCGCCCGAGTAGAGCATCAGTTGCGGGTGCAACGGCAACCGCGGGCCTTTGCGTTTTGCCAGCCGCGTATTGAAGTAGCGAATGACATCGGGCACCAGGCAAGCAAAGGTGACCTGGTGCTCGGACAGGACTTCTGCCAGGTCCCGGTTGAGCAGGGTGTTGGTCATGAGCAGGGTGGCGCCCACGCTCAAGGGAAACACCATCATCACCGACAGGCCGAAGATGGCATACAGCGGCAGTGTCACCAGATGCACGGAGCCGACGCCTTGCAGGTGAAAATGCTCGTGCAGCCCATCGCTCGATTGCGTCAGGTCGAGGTAGCGGTGAGAAACCGCCAGGGGCCTGCCGATGCCTCGATAAGTGAACTGCACCGAGACGATCGGATTGCCTTCGGGCAGCAACAAGGGTTCGAGCTGTCGAGGCAAGTGAGAGGCGGCCGTTGCACTGGCGGGCAGGGGCGATGAAGGTTCGCTCCCGTCGTCCAGCACCAGGGCGTGTCTGACGCCGTTGTTGGGCTGGAATATCTCGTTGTGTTGCACCCATAGCACTGGGGTCGTGACCACCAGGGTCGGCCTGGCGAGGCTGACCACACTGTTCATTTCAAAAGAGGTCAACTTGTAGTTGAGGATGACCGGAATGGCACCCCGCCCGATAATCGCCAGGTAATAAGCGATGAAGGCCACCCCGTTGGGCAGCACCAGCGCGACTTTATCACCTGGCAATACACCGAGTGCCGTCAGGGCGCCATTGCAGGCTTCGGCCTTGATGCGCAGCTCGCGATAAGTAACGGTGTCTTCTTCCGTGTCCAAGTGTCGGATAGCCACTTGCTCGGGAAAGGATTCCGAAAAACCGACAAAACGATGCAGAAAACCTTCTTTATATGAAAGGCTTTTCATTTACCAACCTCTTTCAATCCTTGGATATAGGGCGTGTCAAAAAAGTACTACAGAGGCAGGCTTTATGAATGGTCTCAATTAAGCATCTGTGTAGTTGTTGTTCCGATACCAGTCCAGGGTATCGGTCAGGGTTTCAGCGACAGGGCGGAATTGGCATTGCAACTCCCTTGAACTTTTGTTGTGGCTGAAATGCGTGCGGTCTTGTTCTTGCGCCATCAGCTTGACCGTAGACGTACTGATCAGTACCGGCTTCTTGGTAATTCGGTAATAGCCTTCATAGATCAGCGCGATCAGTCGCAGCATGAACAAAGGCACTTTTCGTTCCGGGGCTTTTACGCCACTGACGCTGGCCAGCGCCTGGAAGATGCTCTTCATGTCCATGTGATTGCCGGCGGCGAGGTAACGCTCTCCGGACCTGCCGCGGGTGATGGCCGCGATTTGATGTTCGGCCACATCCCGGGCATCGACGACGGAAAAGCTGCCGGGAAGTACGCCGGGCAGTTTTTGTCCGACAAAGTCCAGCAGAAACTGCCCTGAGGACGTCGGGCCGATATCCCCCGGGCCGAACATCCACCCTGGCAAGACCATGGCAATGAACATGTCCGGGTGCTGCGCCAGGAATTGCTGGACTTTCTGTTCGGACAATATTTTGCTCAAGTAATAATCATCAGCCTCCTGTTCACTGCGAGACATGGTTTCATCGATCACTTGATCTTTATTGCCCTTCAACACCGCAATGGACGAGGTGTGCACGGCACGACGGATGCCGGCGTCATAAGCAGCTTGCAGCAAGCGCTCGGTGCCGGTCACATTCGTGTCATAGAGTTTTTGCCAGTGTTTCCCGCCTTTGTAACTGTCGCGGAAATAAGCCGCCGTATGGAACAAGGCATCGCACCCTTGCAGTGCATGACTGAAGGCGTCGACATTGAGCATGTCGCCTTCGACCCATTCGACGGGCAGGCCGCTGAACTGTTTCTTGGCCTTCTCTGCGGAACGAACCAGGGCTTTTACTTTGATGTTTCGTTTTAACAGCGCACGAACGACATTATTCCCGAGCAGGCCAGTAGCGCCTGTAACGAAGGCATATTCCATTAAAATCCCGCTCCTGTGAGGTGACCTGTCATTGCATTGAGATCGGTGTCACTGACTCGATGCCCTGATCAGGCGTTGGGCTCCACCAACGGCGCAAGTAAAAACCATTCGGTATCTGGAAATCAAGCGGTATTTCGCAAAGCTAGCGAATCGATGGCTCTGAACCGGCCGTTACGTGGATTTTTTCATCCGATAGCGTGGCGTGGAGATGCGGAAAATGCGGCCTTGAGGAAGGTCAAAAAGAGGGCCAGCCCGCCCGCGAGCAACGAGCCTCGATGGTTTGGATTCACCTGTTCCCGGTGTGAAAAACGTGACTGCATAGTCCATCTTGCATCACGGCAGGCTGTCCCGGTTACATGGCACATACATGGCACTTCTTGAAAGTTAAAATGTAAATGATTGAATGAGGCGCGTATAAGATATGATGGCGAACACGGGTTCACTACAGTGAGTAATCGCTTCGTCGCATTCAGATACAGGTGCATATTTTGACTGGCCAAAGGAGCCGAGGGCGTGATTAAAAAGAGACTAGGTCGAGAAGAGAGCCAGCAAATAACAAGAGACAAATTATTCGACACCGCTACTGAGCTGATGATCAGCAAAGGCTTTCATGCCGCCAGCGTCAACGTCATTGCCGAGGAGGCCGGCTTCTCCAAAGGCGCCTTCTTTTCCAATTTTTCCAGTAAATCGGACTTGCTCCTGCAACTGACTCAACGCTTCAAGCGCGTTGAAATCGATCGATTGAGTACGACCCTGACGTCGGGGTATTCGTCGGAGCAGTTGAGCCATGGCTTGAACGCCTATATCGACACCCTGAAGAACAATACCCGCTGTGCGATCCTCGACGCCGAGTTGCAATTGATTGCCCTGCGTGATGAAGCGTTCTCGCAGCATTACTATGACCTGCATGAGGAAAACAGCGAGGCCTTGGGCAAGTTGATTACTGTCATATTCAACCATGCTGGCAAGAAACCACCGCTGGAACATGCCGCGCTTGCGAAGACCTTCACGGCCTTGGCCGAAGGCTTGATATTGCAAGGGCATAAAGATCCAGCGACTGAAATAAAGCTGGTGCTCAATTCGCTCATCCAGACCGCAGAGTCTTTGTAGTCCGCCGCCATTATTCCCGACAGGCCAGCGATTGGCGTCCAGCATCTGGTTCGCTAATGCCGCTGCCTGGATCAACAGCTCATGAAATGATGTTGACGGTGCGACCGTCATCGCGAGCAAGCTCGCTCCCACATTTTTTGGGGCGCCTGCGAGAGGCTCATCCACCGCCACTCCCCTGTGGGAGCGAGCTTGCTCGCGATGGCGATGGTTCAGCTAGAGCAATGCTTTGGCCCTCACGGACAGATTCGCGCAAGACCCCGACAGTCCCAGCAAGCCTGCGAAAGCCCGGCATCCGCCGATGCGAGACAGTGAAGCCGTCGATAACGACAGCGCCCATGGGCGCCGGGCCGGCGAATGTCTCGTCTGCCCGCTCACGCAGGAGAGCGATCATGACCGATATCCAACCCACTATTCCCCACGAAGTCGAAGGCAAGGTTGCGCTGGTCACCGGCGCTGCCAGTGGCATCGGCAGGGCTGTCGCATTGCTGTTGCATGCCCGCGGCGCCAAGGTGGTGGCTGAAGACATCAACCCCGCCGTCCATGAGCTGGCCCGTCCGGGGCTGGTGCCGCTGGAGGCCGACATCACCGCGGATGGCGCCGCCGAGCGCGCCGTGGGCCTGGCCGTCGAGCAGTTCGGCCGGCTGGACATCCTGGTCAACAACGCCGGGATCATCATCAACAAGTTAGTGATCGACATGACGCGCCAGGACTGGGAACGCATCCAGGCGGTCAACGCCACCGTCGCCTTTCTGCACTCACGCGAAGCGGTCAAGGCGATGATGCCCAACCAATCGGGGGCCATCGTCAACATTGCCTCCTACGCGTCCTATTTTGCCTTCCCGACCATTGCCGCCTACACCGCCTCCAAGGGGGCCCTGGCGCAACTGACGCGCACCTTGGCGCTGGAAGTCATCGAGCAGGGTATTCGTGTCAATGCCATCGGGGTTGGCGATGTGGTCACCAACATCCTCAATGACGTGGTCGAGGACGGTCCGGCGTTCCTCGCCCGGCACGGTGAAGCTGCGCCCATCGGTCGGGCTGCACAGCCGCAGGAAATTGCCGAGGTGGTGGCGTTCCTGGCCTCGGACCGTGCGAGTTTTGTGGTCGGTGCGGTGGTCATGGCGGACGGCGGCATGACTGTTACCGCTGGTTAGTCGGGCATCGTGCTGCGCACGCGCATGACTTGAAGCGAACGCGGTCACCTTGTGGGAGCGGGCTTGCTCGCGAAAGCGGTGGGTCAGTTGGTGAAGATGTTGGATGTAACGCCGTCTTCGCGAGCAAGCCCGCTCCCACAGTGGTTTCGAGGCGTTCCAGGGATCGGAATCCACCGCCGACCTTTGTGGGAGCGAGCCTGCTCGCGATAACGGTGTATCAGACCCGAACAACTACCTGCGCAACTGCGCCGGACTGATGCCAAGGCGTTGCTTGAACAGCGTGGTCATGTGCGCCTGGGAGTTGAAGCCACAGGTGTGTGCGATGTCGGTCAGCCGGGCGGTTGAGTCACGCATCAGCGCCCGTGCCTTGGCGAGGCGCCGGTCGATCAGGTAGCTGTGCGGGCTTTTGCCAGTCGCCTGCTTGAACGCCCGCATGAAATAACCCTCGGACAAGCCAAGCAGCCCCGCCATGGCCTGGACCCCCACCGGGCTGTCGAGACTGGCGTCGATGAAGTCGTCGAGCAGGCGCATCCGGCTGTCCGTGATGGAGCCTTGAGGGCGTGGTGAAAACGCTTTGTGATCGATCACGCGTTCAGCCAACCCGAGCGCCCAGGCTTCCCAATCGTCCTCTGCGGTGGCACGCAACAGCGCGCTGCGCATTCTCAATGCGAGGGTGATGGCCTGCGGGTCAATGCGATTGTTGAATGCATGCGTCCCCGGTAACGCCATACCGTCGGTACGCACGACTCGCAGGTATTCACCGCCAGCGGGAGATTCGGAAAACACGTCGCATCCGACGGGAACGAATGCCAGGCCGTTGGGCAACGCGTCAAACGGCCGGACCCGGTCGCTGCCGATGGCGTGCAGGCCACGCTGGCTGTCGAAAGCAAAGCCGATGGCTGACTGGGCCGCGACATAGCGAGTGGCGTAGGCGCAGCCGGGCAGCAATTCGATCGCCCAGGGACCGGCCTCGATACGACGGACCGGTTCAGGTGGGGGCGGCGGTTGGCGGTTTCGCGAGCTCATGGACTGCATAGTAGTGAAGAGCGGGCCCGAAAGTCAGGTCAGTTTTCTGAAAGCCCGTCGATGGCGCGCTGATTAGACTGGGCAAAAACCTGGAGGCCCACCATGCACACACTGACCCGCGACGACATTGAACAGGCTGCCCGCCATCTCTATCAATTCATGCCCGCCACTGCCCAATACGCCTGGCCGTTGTTGGCTGAACGGTTGGGTTGCACCGTGTGGGTCAAGCATGAAAACCACACCCCGACCGGGGCCTTCAAGGCGCGCGGTGGCCTGACCTTCGTGCATTGGCTCAAGCGCGAACACCCGGAGGCAAAAGGCATCGTCACGGCGACGCGCGGCAATCACGGCCAGAGCCTGGCGCTGGCGGCCACTGCCTTGGGTTTGAAAGCGCTGATTGTCGTGCCGCAAGGTAACTCGGTGGAGAAGAACAACGCCATGCGTGGCTTTGGCGGCGAGGTGGTCGAGTATGGCCGCGATTTCGATGAGGCCCGCGAAGAGGCCTTACGCTTGGCCCACGCCCAGGGACTCTACCTGGTGCCGCCGTTTCATCCCGAATTGGTCAAGGGTGTGGCGACCTACGGGCTTGAGCTGTTCCAGGCGGTGCCGGACCTGGATACGGTCTACGTGCCGATAGGCTGCGGATCGGGGATTTGCGCAGTCATCGCCGCCCGCGATGCCTTGGGCCTGAAAACCCGCGTGGTGGGCGTCGTGTCCACCGAGGCCGACGCGGCGAAGTCGTCCTTTGAAACGGGAAGACTTTGCGAAACCCCTTCGGCCAATACCTTTGCCGACGGACTGGCCGTGCGCAAACCCATTCCCGAGGCCTTGGCCATCTACGGTGCCGCTGCGGCGCGGATCGTAGCGGTCAGCGACGCTGAAATTGCCGAGGCCATGCGGGTGTATTACACCGACACCCACAACCTCGCCGAAGGCGCGGGCGCCGCGGCCTTGGCGGCGCTCATGCAGGAGCGTGAAGCGATGCAGGGGAAAAAGGTGGCGGTGATTCTGACCGGGGGGAATATCGACCGGCCAGTGTATGCGAGGTTGATCGGTTGAGCCGGCGCGGTGGGCACTTCAGGACTCAGCTTAGATCGATTATTTCTTACGGTTATTGATATAGCTTTGGAGGGTATACCCATGACCGAAGAATCGAAGCGGTCGCCTGGGAAATGTGGCTTCAAGGAGATGTTACCCAACCAACAGTCTGTTGCGGCATTGTTGCACCCTGGACACTGGCTGCTTTGTGGCGATGAGCTTATGCGTTAAAAGAATTTCTAGTGGGGATTATAAGAGCGTTATGTTCTATGAAATCCATTCAGGAATGCCTTCATGAAGTTCTTCCGTTCTCTGCTCCTCAGCACATTGTTCGCCGCACCGTTGTCCCAGGCCAGCGAGCCGTTGGTCCTGCATGTCGGCGACCAGAACTATTACAACGTGCGGGCCTCGATGGAGGCTTCGGGTGTGCTTGAGGGCGCTCCCTACCGCGTCGACTGGAAACATTTCCAGGCCGCCGCGCCCCTGGCCGAGGCACTGAATACCGGCGACCTGGACCTGGGTTTCCTCGGCGATTCGGGGTTCCTGTTCCTGGCTGCCAAACAGGCTCCGGTGAAACTGATCGGTGTTTCGCGGCAGAACCCGGACACCATCGCGCTGCTGGTGCCCAAGGACTCACCGGTCAAGACCATCGCCGACCTCAAGGGCAAGAAGGTCGCCTATTGGCCAGGCGCCTGGAGCCAGCAACTGACCCTGCGTGCCCTGGAACAGGCCGGCCTGCCGGAGCACCATGTGGACTTCATCAAGCTGATGCCTATCGACGCGGCGGCGGCCTTGCCCCAGGGCAGCATTGATGCTTTTCCGGTGTGGGAACCCTACATCTCGCAGCAGATCCTGTTCTCCGGCGCCCGGCCTATCCTGACGGCGAAAAACCTCATGCCCGGCCTCAGCGCCATTGCCGCTTCGACACCGGCCATCGACAACAAGCGCGAAGCCATTGCCGACTTCCTCGGGCGGGTGAAGCAGGCACGTGCCTGGGTCGACACCCACACCGACGCATACGCGGACCTGTGGGCGAAAAAGGCCAACCTCGACCAGAACGTCTCGCGCCATTGGTTGCGCCAGGCTCACATGAGCATCGGCCCGGTGGACCGACAGGCCGCCGCCGACCTGCAAAGCACGGCGGATTTCCTGTTCAAGGTCAAGGCGCTGCCGGCCCCGCTGACCACCGCCGGGATTATCGACACGTCCTTCAACCAGGCCTTGGGCGAATAACTCGCGCGAACACGTTTCCTGACTCACCCGCAGGCCCCGTGGGAGCGGACTTGCTCGCGAAGGCTTTCGGTCAGTCGGTATCATCATTGACTGACAGTCCGCTATCGCGAGCAAGCTCAGCTCCCACAGGGGGTTCGTGGTGAACCCCGGATTTGTGCAACCCCATTACCCTGTGGGAGCCGAGCTTGCTCGCGATGGCGTTGGCACCTTCAACGTGAATGCAAGCCTACCCACCGCTATCGCGAGCAAGCTCAGCTCCCACAGGGGGTTCGTGGTGAACCCCGGATTTGTGCAAGCCCATTACCCTGTGGGAGCCGAGCTTGCTCGCGATGGCGTTGGCACCTTCAACATGAATGCAAGCCTACCCACCGCTATCGCGAGCAAGCTCAGCTCCCACAATGTATGTGTGGTGAATGAGGCTCTGGGTCAGTGTCCCAGAGCCCTTTTGCCGCTCAGTAGCGGATCATCACCGATTTCAGTTCGGTGTAGTCATCGATGAATGCACTGCCAAATTCACGGCCCATCCCGGAAGATTTGCTGCCGCCAAATGGCACGGCCGGGTCGAGCAGGGTGTGCATGTTCACCCATACGGTGCCGGCTTCGATGGCGGGAACCATGCGCAGGGCCTTGCCCAGGTCATTGGTCCAGAGGCTGGCGCTGAGGCCGTAGGGCGTGTCGTTCATCAGTTCCAGCAGTTCTTCCTCAGTGTCGTAAGGAAAAAAAGTGGCGATCGGGCCGAAGGTCTCTTCGTTGAGCAGGCTGTCGTCGCGGCGGTTGGCGAGGATGATGGTCGGCTCGACGTAGCAACCCGGCCCATCGATCAGCTTGCCGCCGTGGACGATGGTGTTGTTCTGCGCGCGGGCCTTGGCGAAGAACTCCCCGAGTTTGTGCTGGTGCTGGCGGTTGGTCACCGGGCCGAATTCGGTGCGTTCGTCCAGGGGCGAGCCAATGGTGAGCTTACTCAAGCGCTGGGCCAGTTTGTCCATGATCGACTCGATCTGCGAGCGATGGACGAAGAACCGTTCCGCCGCCGCGCAGATTTGTCCCGAATGCAGGAAGCCCGCCTCGATGATGCCGTTGACCGCCACCTCGGGATCGATATCGCGCAGGAACCCCGCGGCATTCTTCCCGCCCAGTTCCAAGGTCGCACGGGTCAGCCCGGCGCCCATGGCCGCCTGGCCCACCGCCAGGCCGGTGGGCACGGAACCGGTGAATGACACCTTATTGGTCCCAGGATGCTCGATCAGTCCTTTGCCCACCTGGCCGCCACCGGTCAATACGTTCAGGGCACCGGCCGGCAGGCCGGCTTCCATGGCCAGTTCAGCGATGCGCAGGATGGTCAGCGGGGTGAACTCGCTGGGCTTGATGATGATGCTGCAGCCGGTGACCAGGGCCGAGGCCAGTTTCCAGATGGCGATCATGGTGGAAAAATTCCACGGTACGATACCGACCACCACCCCGACCGGTTCACGCAAGGTGAACGCGGTGTAGCGTTCCCCAGCGAAGGACGGCAACGAGGGGGTGATCGTCTCGCCACCGATCTTGGTCGCCCAGCCGGCGTAGTAACGCAGGAAGTGCGCGGCCTGGTCGACTTCGAAGGCCCGGGAGATGTGGATGATCTTCCCCGACTGGCAGGTTTCGATCTGCGCCAGTTCTTCGCGGTTGCGCTCCAACAGGTCCGCCAACTTGAGCAGCACATGGCCGCGAACCGCTGGCGCGGTTTGCGACCATTGCTTGAAACCGCGACGGGACGAATCCACCGCCGCATCGATGTCGCCGGGGGCGGCGTCGCTGACCTGGGCGATGACTTGGCCGGTGGCGGGGTTGACGACGTCCAACGTCTGGCGGCTCTGGCTTTCGACGTAGCCACCGTCGATGAACAGGGCGTGATGTCTAGCGAGGAAGGCTTCGACCTGAGGCAGCAGGGCAATATCGCTCATGAGGGTTTCCTGATCGCGAACAAGGGAAAGCCCGAGGGTAATCCCGGCGCCACCGCCCGGCTTGACTGTGCCTGCCGCGCGGTATGTCTGTGGCTGCCAGCCCGAGCGATTGGCAGCCAGGAGCAAGGTCCTGTGCAGCCAGGGACAAGCCAGCCTGGCCGGTTTGCGATCAGATTCGGTTTTGACTTGATGGGCAAAGGGGCGGGCGATGTTTCTCCAGACCAACAAACAGAAATTGGCGTTGATTGCCCAGGTGCAGCGTGTGCTGGCCGGTGAAAGGCAGGCCACGCCGATGCTCGATGCGTATCCGCCACTGCGGACGGTCCTTGAACAGTATGCGGGGCAAATGGCGAGCGTCGCCGCGCGGTTGCACCAGGCCGAGGCACAAGTGCAAGCGCAAACCTTGCGCCGGCAGCAAAGCGAGCATGAGTTGCACCTGGCTCGCCAGCAACTGGAGCAAGCCCGCGAGCGTGAGCAGGTGCTTGAACATCGTTTGGGCGAATACAACCAGCAGCTACAGCAACATCGCCAGGACGCGCAGATCTGGGAACTGCTGCAGTCGACCCTGACGGAAGGCTGCTGGGACATTACCGTGGTCGACGGCGATCTCCAGCACCCGGCCAGTGGCATGCGTTTTTCCAGTCAGTTCCGTGCGCTGCTGGGGTACGGTCCTGGCGACCTGCCCGATGGCTGGGATGCCCAGGTCGGCATCACCCACCCGGATGACCTGCCGAAGATCATGGCCATTTTCGACCGCGAGATTCTCGGTTCCCAGGGCAGCGGCGAATACGTCTTCGAATACCGCATGCGCCACAAGAGCCGGGACTACATCTGGTGCCGCGAACGCGGTCGGGCGGTACGTGACCCCCATGGGCAACTGGTGCGGGTCATCGGTGCGGTGCGTGATATCAGCGATGAGCGCTCGGCCCAGTCCACCCACCAGCGCATGCTGGAACAGAACCAGGTGACCTACGCCCAGATTGCCACGGTGGTGGGGGTGATCAAGGGCATTGCCGACCAGACCAATCTGCTCGCCTTGAACGCCGCGATCGAAGCGGCCAGGGCCGGAGATGTCGGGCGCGGTTTCTCGGTGGTGGCCGATGAGGTGCGCAAGCTGGCGCAAAGCACCCGGCAGGCAACCCATCAGATCCAGACCATGTTGCAGTAGGAGCTGACGAGTGCAACGAGGCTGCGATCTTTCCCCAGACACTTGAATCTCAAGCGAAAGATCAAAAGATCGCATCTTCGGCAGCTCCTAAGGTCGGTCGTCTAGAACGGAACCGCCACCACCAACTGGCTGTAGACGTTGGTGCCGTTGCCGCCCACCTGATTGCCCCCGTTGTCCGCATCCTTCTCAGGCGTGTACAAACCCACCAGCGGCGTGACGATCAGATGTTCATTCACCGCCCATTCCACGTACAGGTCCAGCTCCCGGGCATCGAGGTTCGGCGCTTGGCGGCTGTGCAGGGTCTGGTAGTCGAAGAACAGCGCGCCAAGGGTCACGTTTTCCGCCGGCTTGAGCTTGAGGCCGACGTGCTGGATGGCGGTGTTGCTGTTGAAGGGCCCGGCGTAGTTGCCCGCCACTTCACCCTGGAACCAGGTGCCGTAGCCACGGTTCTGGCCGTTGAACATCGAGTCCCAATCCTTGGAATAGCGGCTGTAGCGATAGGTCAGGTCCGGCGTCCAGGGCAGGTCGGCGAAGGTGTAGCCGGCTTCGGCGTACCAGGCCTTCTCCGGGCCCGCGTCCTTGTCCTGCCAGGCATACTCGAAAGAGAAATGAGCATTTTCGATGCCGGCATTGCCGGCGCCACGCAGGCTGTAGATGTCCATGCCGTCGCGTTGCTTCTGGAAATCGCTGGCGTAGCGGTCGTCGACATCGAGGCCATGGATATAGGTCAGTCCCAGGGTGCCTGGTGCGGCGGTGTATTCCAGGGTGCCGGCGGCCATTTCAGTGTTGGCCTGGGCGCGGTTGTCGGACTTGATCCACATCAGGCTGCCATGCACGCCGTCCTTGCCGCCCAGGCGCACGACGGCGGTTTCGTCGAAGGCATGCCGGGCCGCCAGGTAATAGGCGCCGCCACGGTTGAGTTCGCCATCGGCCACGCCTTTGCCCAGGTTCAGGCCATCGTCATTGATGATGAAACCGTCGCCGAGGGTAATCACTTGGCGGCCGTAGGACAGATCGACACCGTCCTTGCCCAATGCCGGGAACAAGTCCCCCGAGCGCCAGCCGGCAAAGGCTTCGTCGAACTTGGTGGTGCGTTCGGAACCGTCGCTCAGGCCGGCCGCATCGCCATCGCCCCAAGTGCCGGAGCTGACCAGATTGGCCGTCCCGTAGACACTGCCCAGGCTGCCAAGTGTCTGGTCGATACTCAGGCCATACTTGATGAAACCTTCGCGCCAGCTCGAACCACCGGTGGTGCCGTCATAGTTCTTGCGGCTGTTGAACAGCCCGTAGACCGCCAGGAAGTTACCGGTGACGGTAGTGTCTTCGTCGGCGTAAAGCTCATAGGCCTGGGCCGATGAGTCGGCGACCAGCAGGGCGATGCCCAAACCGATGGCGTTGCGCAGCAAAGGTGTACGGCGTGTGTGCTCCATGGTGGATTCCCCAGTGTGATAGGACAGCAGAGCGCGCATTAAAGGGAGCGGCCCCCGGGGAAGTCTTTCACCTGCCTGCCAAGGAGTTGACCCAGGCCGCCAGCGTGGCGGTGTTGGCAGGCAGCAACAAAACCACCGGCAGACATGGGCAAGACGCCTGGGGCGGGGCGGCGCAGAGTAAGGCTGCACGCAACGCCGTTTCGATCAGGGACCGGTTGGGGAAGGCATGATCGCCGGGTCCTGGACGGCTGTGGCATCCATACTAAAAATGCGCTTTCGAGGACCTTGCACCATGTCGATCAATGACAGGCTCACCGAGCACTTGAACCGGGGTTCGGTGGGTTTTCCCACCGCGTTGGCCAGCACCATTGGCCTGATCATGGCAAGCCCCGTGATTCTCACCGCGACCATGGGCTTTGGCATCGGCGGCAGCGCCTTTGCCATGGCGATGCTGATCGCCGTGGTGATGATGCTGGCCCAGGCGACGACGTTCGCCGAGGCCGCGTCGATTCTTCCCACCACCGGCTCGGTCTATGACTACATCAACTGTGGCATGGGCCGTTTCTTCGCGATTACCGGCACCTTGTCGGCCTATCTGATTGTCCATGTGTTCGCCGGCACCGCCGAGACCATCCTGGCCGGGGTCATGGCCCTGGTGAACTTCGAGCACCTCAACACCCTGGCCGAATCGGCGGGCGGTTCCTGGTTGCTGGGCGTGGGCTTCGTGGTGGTGTTTGGGGTGCTCAATGCGTTCGGCGTCAGCGCCTTTGGCCGGGCGGAGATCATCCTGACATTCGGCATGTGGACCACCCTGATGGTGTTCGGCGTGTTGGGCCTGATCGCCGCGCCGGCGGTGGAGCTGGAGGGCTGGTTTGGCGCCTCCGTGGTGGGCACCGATCTGGTCACGGTGTTGTCGTTGGTGGGCATGGCCATGTTCATGTTCGTCGGCTGCGAATTCGTCACGCCCCTGGCACCGGACCTGCGCAATTCCGCCCGGACCATGCCCCGGGCCATGATGCTGGGCTTGTTCAGCGTCGCCACCTGCATGTTCATCTACGGTGCGGCGATGAAGCGCCAGGTGGAAAACGTGCTGCTCGATGCCACCAGCGGCGTGCATCTGCTGGACACCCCCATGGCGATTCCGCGGTTCGCCGAACAGGTCATGGGCGATATCGGCCCGATGTGGCTGGGCATCGGCTTTCTGTTCGCCGGTGCGGCGACCATCAACACCCTGATGGCCGGCGTGCCACGGATTCTCTACGGCATGGCGGTGGACGGCGCATTGCCGAAGGTCTTCACTTATTTGCATCCTCGCTTCAAGACGCCGTTGCTGTGCATCTTGGTGGCGATGCTGATTCCTTGCCTGCATGCGTGGTGGCTGGGCGGCAATCCCGACAACATCATGCACCTGGTGTTGGCGGCGGTGTGCGCCTGGAGTTTTGCCTACCTGCTGGTGACCGTGTCGGTGGTCAGCCTGCGGATTCGTCGCCCCGATCTGCCGCGGGCCTATCGCTCACCGTGGTTCCCGTTGCCGCAGATCCTGTCCAGTGTCGGCATTCTGCTGGGCATGTGGTTCATCACACCGCCCGGCATGAATCCGGCGGACATCTACGTGCCCTTCGCGGTGATGCTCGGCGGCACCGCGGCGTACGCCTTGTTCTGGACCCTGGTGGTGCAGAAGGTCAATCCATTCAAGCCAGCGTTGGTGGAAGACGTACTGGCCAAGGAGTTTTCCCATGAGCCAGGGCAACCTGCGGGCGAGTTTGTCGACCCTGCTGCAAAAGCTGTCTGAGGTATTCAGCGCCCAGCGCGCCCCGGCCGGTTATCGGCCCGGGGTGACCTTGGAACATGTGCGGCGCAACCTCGCATTGGCGCGATTCGAGGTCACAGGCCCGACCGTCGCCACGGCAGTCACCGACGACGGCAGCTTGCAGTTGGAAGTTGTCGAGCGCACCGAATCGCAGTTGTTGATGCACCTGGTGATGACCGAATTCGTGCTACGCGTGCCTGCTTCCCGAGAGGGCACGGCGCGCCTGGAGTTGCACCACGGCGGGGCTGTCCGGCGCAGCGGCATTCGTTGTCGGCAGCGAGACGGGCGCAGTGACCTGGCGGCCAGGGTGCAGGCGGCCGTGGAGAAGGACCGCGTGTTGTATCAGGCCCTCATGCCGCTGGATTTCAAGCGGCTGCGCATCGATCTGCAGGGCCGCCAGTGGTGCGTGCGCCTGGAACACATGGGCGGTAGCGAAGTGGTCAATCGCATGCCGGCCTTTCGTCGTTATATCCCGTTGAGCCGCGAGCAGCGCGGCGTCCTGCTGGCGACCTTGAGCGGCCTGCAGCGGGTATTGGCAACGCTCTGATTCTGTTGTGCTGTCCTGGCATTATTCCTGCTACTGCTCTGGCGATCAGGTACTTGTTGCGTGCATATAGATAACATGTTAACTATTGCCGCACAAAAACAAAAAGCCACTGCGGAGAATGCCATGAGCATGCAACAGGTTGGGCAGGACGGTCTGGACACCTGGAACCGGGATCTGCGGGCGACTTGCGGCCACTTCGATACCGAGCTGGCCTTCAATCGCGCGCTGTTCATTGGTGAAGTGTCGAATTTTCATCGGGGAGGCCTTGCCCTCGCCAACCTGCGGACCAATGCCGGTAACATCAAGCGTCACTCCCCCAACGCCGATCATGATGATGACCAGGATTGCCTCCTGGTCAGCCAGCGCAGCGGTTACTGCCGCATTACCCAGAACGGCCGGAGCATCCAGTTGGCGCCCGGTGAATTGTTGTTGATGGATTCGGCAGGCGCGCTTGAGATCACCCCGTTCGGCCTGATCGAGCACGCGGTGCTGTCCTTGTCTCGCCAGGACGTGTCGCGGCAACTGGGCGGGGAAACCAAGACCTTTGGCAAGGTTTCGTCCAGCAAGGCGTGTGGGCGGATGCTGCATGTATTGATGGATCAACTGTGCAAGGACACACCGGACGGCGAGGGCGCGGCGGGCGAGGGTGAAGCCTTGCACAGTGCCTTCGTTTCTCTGTTGGGCTCGGCCCTGGAACAGGGTAGCGATGGTCGTGACGAAGGGGTGGCGTTGCAGGGCAGCCATTTGCGCAGCTATGTCCAGAAGGTCATCGACGAATCACTTACCCAGCCAGGCCTCAGCCCCGTGGG
This sequence comes from Pseudomonas sp. Z3-6, assembly GCF_051131985.1. Classification (NCBI taxonomy): domain Bacteria; kingdom Pseudomonadati; phylum Pseudomonadota; class Gammaproteobacteria; order Pseudomonadales; family Pseudomonadaceae; genus Pseudomonas; species Pseudomonas sp. Z3-6. The sequence goes on along the minus strand of NZ_CP071644.1, from coordinate 4,298,723 downwards.
CCTGGCCAATCGGCTGAATATTTCGGTGCGGCATCTGTATCGTTTGTTCGAAGAACAGGATGACAGCGTGTGTCGCTACATCCAGCGAGCCCGGCTCAAGCGCAGCGCCGATGACCTGATCAACCCGTTCCTGCGGGACGAGTCCATTACCTCGATCGCCTACAAGTGGGGCTTCACCGATTCGGCGCATTTCAGCCGTTCGTTCAAGAAGCAGTTCGAGCAGTCGCCCAAGGCGTTTCGTTCCAGTCGTTTGCAGGTGGGGCAGGGGGTGGCTTGAGTGGATATATCCAATGGCTTTGCAGTCTGACCCACCGCTTTCGCGAGCAAGCCCGCTCCCACAAAGGGGGTTGTGATGAGCAGGATTTGTGAATGACATTGGAAAGTGTGGGAGCGGGCTTGCTCGCGAAGGCGGCGGTACATTCACCACCTCAGCTAGGTACCGCTCCCATAGGTTCAAACCTCCGGCAAAGTCGAACCCCCATCCACCACCAACGTCTGCCCAGTCACATAGCCAGCCAGGCTCGACGCCAGGAACAACATGGCCCCGGCGATGTCGCTCGGTTGGCCCAAACGACCCAGCGGTACTCGGCGGGCGATGTCCTGGTTGACCTCGTCGTCGCCCAGGTTGGCCATGGCCGGTGTGGCGATCATGCCCGGTTCAACCCCGTTGACGCGGACATTCTCGGCCGCCAGTTCCAGCGCGGCGTTGCGAATGAAACCATTGACCCCGGCCTTGGAGGCCGCGTAGTGGCTGAGCCCCGGATACGCCACCCGCGGGCCGGTGACCGAGGAGGTCACCAGCACGCAGCCCCGGCCCTGGCGCCGGAACATCGGCAATGCGGCCTGGGTCAGCCAGAACAGCGCCGACAGGTTCACCGCCAGCGTTCGTTGCAGTATCGCCGGGGTGATCTCGGCGAACGGCGTCAGCGGAAAATACCCGGCGTTGTGCACCAAGGTATCCAGCCGCCCCAAGCGTTGTTCCAGCGCAGACATCATGTCGAAGATCGCCGTCGCGTCGGCCAGGTCAACCGCCACCGCTTGCACCTGACAGCCCACGGCGGTCAATTCGCCGGCCACTGCTTCGGCCCGGGCCAGGCCCAGGTCGGCAATCACCACGCGGGCTCCGCGCAGGGCAAACGCTTCAACGATGGCCCGGCCAATACCTTGTGCGCCGCCCGTGACCAGTACGGTCTGGCCGCTGAAATCCAGATCGTCAGGCATCGCGGGCCTCCATCCGGCTGAAGGCCAGGGTCGGCACGTCGACGATGCTGGAGCCGCCATCGGCCACCAGCGTCGCCCCGGTGATGATCGACGCATCAGGCGAGGCCAGGAAACGGCAGACAATGGCGATTTCCTCCGCGCTGGCCGGCCTGCGCAACGGCACGTCGGCGCAGACCCGGTCGTAGGCCTGCTGCAACGTTTCGCCATGGAACTGCATCAATGCCTGCATTTCTTCATCGGCCATGGGGGTGCGCACCCAGCCTGGGCAGACCGCATTGACCCGTACGCCGTGAGGCCCGTAATCCCTTGCCAGAGAGCGGTTGAGGCCGAGCAACGCATGCTTGGCGGTGGTGTAGCCGCACACGTGGGGGCCTGCCGCCAATGACGCGATGGAGGCGATCAGCACGATGTTGCCGGCGCTTTCCTGCAACAGAGGCAGGCACGCCCGGGCGCTGTAGAAAGCGCTGTCGAGATTGCTGCGCAGGGCGGCTTCCCAGGCCGATGGCTGAGTCTCGGTGGCGCTGCCCATGCCCAAGCCGCCGGCACAGGCCAGCAACACGTCGAGTCGGCCGTAACGCGCGTGAATCTGCTCGATGAAGCTGTCCCAGGTGCTCGGGCAGGCCGCATCGCCCACCAACACCAAGCCACCGATGTCCTCGGCGAGTGCTTCCAGGGGTTCGCGGCGGCGGCCGATCAGCACCAGGTTGGCGCCTTCGCCGGCATACAGCCGGGCGCAAGCGGCGCCGATGCCGGTGCCGGCACCGGTGATCACCACGGTGCGTGAGTCAGGCATCGGGATACTCCGTCTGATTGAGCACTTGGCAGTAGGAACTGACCGGGAAATTGGAAAGCTCATCGAACGCCGCGCCGGCGTAACCGAAGATCTTGCCGTCGCTGCGGTGCTGTTGCAGGTCGATCAGTACCAGGCCCAGGGTCGGGATGATCTTTTCCCGCCAGACGAAGAGGTACAACTGGTCGGCGATCTTGTAGGTGTCGCAGCGATCGGTGTCGCACAGGCCTTGTTCAACGCCCTTCAGGCACTGCCAGGAGTAGAACTGGTCGTTGAGGTAAATGTGTTCGTAGACTTCGCTCGGGCTGTAGCGATACAGGTTGCGCAGCCCCACCAGTTCGGTGGTCGGCGCGTGCGGACACAGGCCAGGCTGCCAGGGACGGTCGAGGCTGCCGTGGAGGAACTGCGCTTGAACCGAGGTCAGTGGCTTGCCGGCCAATGCGCGGTGGTAGAGGCCTTCGCCGGTCTGTTCCTGGCTGGGCATGCGGCCGATCACGGCGGTGAACGCGGCGTTGGCGGTATCGAGCACCAGGCTTATCGACGACGTCAGCTCGCCTTCGCGCTTGATGAAGTCCACCAGGTACAGGCCCGGGCGCACCGAAGTGGCCCGGTAGGGCGCGGTGCCGCTGGAGTGCCCATCGGCGGCGTTCCAGGTCAGGGTGTCCTGCTCGAAGCGATGCTCGATCTGCCAGCCATTGGCGAAATGCAGGGTGAAGGTCTTGCCGTCCAGGTCGGCCAGGTTGGGCAGGATGAAGGCTTCGGGGGCAAAGCCATCGGCCAGGGCGCCGACGGTGATCCAGTCTGAAGATGTGCTCATTGCAAGGCTCCGGTGGTTGAATTGACCACTCGGATCATGAGGCGCCGGGCAACGGCGGCCTATCAACCGAATGGTTGATCAGAGGAACAGCGCGCTGACCAACTCGGTGCGGCTGCTCACGCCGACTTTGCGGAAGAGGTGGATCAGGTGAGTCTTGATGGTCGGCAAACCCACCTCCAGTTCCCGGGCCAATTGTTTGTTGCTGACGCCTTGGCGCAGCAGCCAGGCGATCTGGCGCTCCTTGGGTGTCAGGTCGGCCAGCGCGTCCTCATGAGCCGGCAAATGGGCCACGGCCAGTTGCAGCAAGGCCTGCAACGCGCTGAGTTGGCTCAACTGCTGAGGGGTGAAGATGCCTTGCTCTGCGGTGCGCAGTAACGAAATAGCCGCTTGCGGCTGACCGTCGCGATGGGCAAAGACTTCCACCACATCGACCACACCGTAGCGTTGCAGGAAGTCGCGATAACGATGGTTGTCCCGCAGCGGTTGGCGGGCCATCGCCAGGCCCAACGGCACCACGGCCAGTTCGCTGGGCGCACAGCGGCGCGGGTGCAGCGGGTCGAACTGTCGGTAGTTGTCCAGGTAGTCGCGGTGCATCTCGCCGCTCATCCCATGGAGGCTGAAGTCATGGACCTGCAGGTGCCGATCCACGCAGTAGAACGCCGCCCGGCTGACCGGGACCAGTTGGGTGAAGGCGTGCAGGCACTGGCCGGCGATGTCCTGGGTCGGGATGACGTTCATGGTCGCAACCTTCGCAAGTGGGCTGCCGGTGGGGCCGGCAGCCCTGTCCGGTCAGGCTACCGCGAAGTAGTGCTTGACGAAACTTTCGCTGACCACTTCCCACAGCACCGGCGTGCCCTTGGTCACGAACCAGCTGTCGCCGGCCTTGTAGCGGGTGCTCTGGCCGGTGGCCTCGTCGGTGAGGACCACTTCACCGGTGACCACGGTGGCTTGTTCGGCGAACGGGTAGACCATCCGGAACTTGCCTTGGGTGGTGCCGAAGTAGGCGCTGCTGACCGGGTCGGTGGGGGCGCCGAAGGTCATCTTGCCGAAGGCCTTGACCTCGCCTTCGAGAATCTGCGAGCCGAGATCGGCGACGGTGCCCCAGGCGTCCAGGTCGGACAGCTGGATGTCTTTTTCGAGGGTGATAAGGGGCATGGCAGTGACTCCTGATGAGTGAAAAGCAGAGGGTATGTATGTCTAGTTCCGGTCAGTGAAACCACTGAATCTGTGGGAGCGGGCTTGCTCGCGAAGACGGCGTACCAGTCGACATCAATGCTGCTTGACCCACCGCTTTCGCGAGCAAGCCCGCTCCCACAGGGTTTTTGCTTAGCTGATTGGCATCTGACCGTCAGCGCCGGCCATTCCAGTAGCCCGACAGCTGATGCCAGGACTTGCCGGCCGTCAGCAGCAACGGACGAATGGCGTCTTTGCCAATGATGGTCGGGCGGTGGATCGAGCTGACCAGGTCGTAGCGCGCCGAACCTTCGCTCATGCCTTCGGCCAGCACCTTGCAGATGATGTGGCTCGGCGTGACGCCAAAGCCTGAGTAACCTTGGACGAAAAACGCGTTGCTGCGCCCGGGCAGGGTGCCGATCTGCGGGAACAGGTTCGGGCTGCAGGCCATCGGGCCGCCCCAGGCCAGGTCGATCTTCACGTCCTTGAGGTACGGGAAGATCTTCAGCATCAGGCGCCGGTTCCAGGCCTTGAGATCCTGGGGGATGTGTTCCACCAACGGCGTCGCGGCACCGAACAGCAGGCGGTTTTCGTTGGTGACGCGGTAATAGTCGATCACCGGGCGAATGTCGCTGTAGGCGCCGCGAATCGGGCTGATGCGCTGGATCAGTTCGTCCGACAACGGCTCGGTCATCATCTGGAAGGCGTAGGTGTTGATGGTCGAGCGGTGCAGTTCCGGTTCCAGTTTGTTGAGGAAACTGTCGCAGGCCCAAAGCAGCTTGCTGGCCCTGACCGAGCCGCGCCCGGTGCGCACGGTGATGCGCTCGCCATAGCTGACTTCCAGGGCCGGGCTGTTCTCGAAAATCCGCACGCCGTGGCTGACCACCGCCTTGGCTTCACCCAGCAACAGGTTCAGCGAGTGCACATGTCCGCCGCCCATGTGCAGCAACGCGCTGCCGTAGGCTTTGGAACCGATGATCTGCTGCACGTCGGAGCCGCCAAGGAAGCGGATCTCGTGCTTGCTGTTGATCGACTTGAAATCTTTTTCCCAGGCCCGCAGGGTTTTTTCCTGGCGGGCGTTGAAACCCATGTAGCCGTAACCGTGGCAGAAATCGGCATCGATGGCGTACTTGGCGATGCGGTCCTTGATGATGTCGGCACCCAGGTCGCTGATCTCGAAGACTTGGCGCAAGCCGTCCTCACCCACGTCCTTCTTGATCTTTTCCAGGTCATGACCGATGCCGGCCATGATCTGCCCGCCGTTGCGCCCGGTGCCGCCGAACCCAAGGTAACGCGCCTCCAGCACCACGATGTTGGTGATGCCTTTTTCAGCAAGTTCCAGCGCAGTATTGATGCCGGAGAAACCACCGCCAATGATCACGACGTCGGCGTCCACGTCCTGTTCCAGCGTGGGGAAGCTGAGGTTGTATTTCTTGGTGGCCGTGTAATAGGTGGGCGTTTCGATAGTGATCATGACGCAACCTGACAAAGTGAAAGAGAACGCCGTTGCCACGCCTACGCAAGGCTTGGCAAGGGATGGCCCTATTAAGAGCCTTGGCAGGGCGCTTGTCTTGATCATCCGTGCCGAGGGATTTGACCGAGGGCGCCACGGAGGCCGAAGCCTGCCCCATGAAAAGTACAATCTTGGATCTGGAAGGTGCATTTTTCACCTGCCCGCGATTGCCCATACTGGACCGGCCTTAATCACTGATCCCGCTGTTTGTGCGCCCCGGGTTGCCGGGCAAAGGCGGGAACGGCAGACGCCAATAATAAAAGAGCCCGTCCATGAAAAAGCCAAACCCGCTGCTCGAAGACCTCAAGCCCCTCCTGCCGGCCATTGCCGCAAACGCCTTCCAGGCGGAGAAAGACCGTAGCGTGCCCGCCGAAAATATCGCCTTGCTCAAGAGCATCGGCATGCACCGGGCCTTCCAGCCCAAACCCTATGGTGGCCTGGAGATTTCCCTGCCGCAGTTCGCCGATTGCATCGCGCTGTTGGCCGGTGCCTGTGCCAGCACGGCCTGGGCCATGAGCCTGTTGTGCACCCACAGCCATCAGTTGGCAATGTTCCCGGCCAAGGCCCAGGAGGAAATCTGGGGTGATGACCCGGATGCCACCGCCAGCAGCAGCATTGCACCGTTTGGTCGCACCGAAGAGGCCGACGGCGGTGTGATGTTCAGCGGTGAAATGGGCTGGAGCAGCGGCTGCGATCATGCCGAATGGGCGATCGTGGGGTTTCGCCGCAAAAACGCCGAAGGCACCCAGGACTATTGCTTTGCGGTGCTGCCGCGCAGCGACTATGACATTCGCGATGACTGGTTCGCGGTGGGCATGCGCGGCAGTGGCAGCAAGACCTTGATCATCGACAACGCTTTCGTGCCGGAACACCGGATCCAGAAAGCCAAGGACATGATGGAAGGCAAGTCCGGTGGATTCGGCCTCTACCCGGACAGCAAGATTTTCTACTCGCCGTACCGGCCGTACTTCGCCAGTGGTTTCTCCACGGTCAGCCTGGGCGTGGCGGAGCGCATGCTGGAGGTCTTTCGCGAGAAAACCCGCAACCGCGTGCGGGCCTACACGGGCGCGGCCGTCGGTGCCGCCACCCCGGCATTGATGCGCCTGGCCGAGTCTACCCATCAGGTGGCGGCGGCCCGTGCTTTCCTGGAAAAAACCTGGCAGGAGCACGCCGAACACGGCGAGCGCCACGCGTACCCCAGCCGGGAAACCCTGGCGTTCTGGCGGACCAACCAAGGCTACGCCACCAAGATGTGCATCCAGGCCGTCGACCGCTTGATGGAGGCGGCCGGCGGCGGCGCCTGGTTCGAGAGCAACGAGTTGCAACGGCTGTTCCGCGACGCCCACCTGACCGGGGCCCATGCCTACACCGACTATGACGTCTGCGCGCAGATCCTCGGTCGTGAGCTGATGGGGCTCGATCCCGATCCTTCCATGGTTTGACCGCGTGTCCCTAGAACAATAATCGAGGCCGTCCCTTGAGGCGGCCGGGAGTCTTGCATGTCCAGTCTTTGTGATACCACTTTCGACACCCGCGCGTTCCGCCGGGCCCTGGGTAACTTCGCCACCGGCGTGACCGTGGTCACCGCCGCCACTGAAGATGGCCGCAAGGTCGGGGTGACGGCCAACAGTTTCAACTCGGTGTCCCTGGATCCACCGCTGATCCTGTGGAGCATCGATAAGCGCTCCAGCAGCCACGACGTGTTCGAGGCCGCCAGTCATTTCGCGGTGAACGTGTTGGCCGCCGACCAGATCGACCTGTCAAACAACTTCGCGCGACCTAAGGATGATCGCTTCGCTGAAATCGAATTCGAGGCCGGCGAAGGCGGTGCCCCGGTGTTTGTGGACTGCTCGGCGCGTTTTCACTGCGAAAAATTCCAGCAGGTCGATGGTGGCGATCACTGGATCATGATCGGCAAGGTCGTGGCCTTTGATGATTTCGGCCGTTCGCCGTTGCTCTACCACCAGGGCGCCTACTCGATGGTCTTGCCTCACACACGCATGACCAAACGGGAAGAGGGCCAGTCCCCCAGCAGCCATTTCCAAGGCCGCTTGAGCCACAACCTGTATTACCTGATGACCCAGGCGCTGCGAGCCTACCAGGCGAGCTACCAGCCGCGTCAGTTGTCCACCGGCTTGCGCACCAGCGAAGCGCGGATGTTGATGGTGCTGGAGAACGACGCCGGGCTGAACCTGTGTGACCTGCAGCGGGAAGTGGCAATGCCGGTGCGCGAGATCGAAGAAGCCGTGGCCAACCTCAAGCGCAAGGGCCTGGTGAGCGATGAAGGCGAGCGGGTACGCCTGACGGTCAAGGGCATCGATGAGACTGAGGGGCTCTGGGCGATTGCCAAGGAACAGCAGGATAAGGTGTTCGGCCAGTTCAGCGAGGAACAGGTCGAGCATTTCAAGCAAGTGCTCAAGGGAGTGATCAAGGGCGCTTGAGTTTGCAGCGATACTGAGCGCTTCGCTGTGGTGAGGGAGCTTGCTCCCGCTGGGCCTGTAGGAGCTGTCGAGCGGAGCGAGGCTGCGATCTTTTTCCAGACATTTGAACCTCGAGCGAAAGATCAAAAGTTCGTCCGAACGCGGCCCGAGCGTTCGCCAGCTCCTACAGAGCCCAGCGGGAGCAAGCTCCCTCGCCACAAGGGCCATCGCTTGATCTAGATTCTGTGAACGGAGCGTCCGGCATGGGTTGGAAGCTGTTAATATTTAGTTAACTCATTAACTAAATCTTCTCGCGAACCTAACCCATGCCTCAGCCGCGCCAATCCTTGACCCTGACCCTGCTCCAGGCCCGCGAAGCGGCCATGGGTTTTTTCCGGCCTTCCCTCAACCAACACGGCTTGACCGAGCAGCAATGGCGGGTCATCCGTATCCTTAGCCAGCACGACGAGCTGGAAATCAATCGCCTGGCCGAACTGGCCTGCATCCTCAAGCCCAGCATGACCGGCGTATTGGTGCGCATGGAAGCGGCGGGCATGGTGGTGCGGCGCAAGGCCGAACAGGATCAGCGACGGGTGCTGGTGCGCCTGGCGCCGCAAGGGCAGGCGAGCTTCGATTCGATGAGCCAGAGCATGGAAGCGAACTATCAGCGTTTGCAGGAAAAACTGGGGGAAAAAAAATTGCAGACGTTGCTGGGGTTGCTCAATGAGCTGAAGGCGATCAGGCGCTGAGACCGCCAAGTGGAGCTAGCTTTTGTGGCGAGGGAGCTTGCTCCCGCTGGGCCGCGAAGCGGCCCCAACGCTATTGCCTGAAACTCTGCGGCGGCTGATCCAGGGGCTGCTGCGCAGCCCAGCGGGAGCAAGCTCCCTCGCCATAGAGATTGGTGTGTCAGTACACGCCGCCAACCGTCGGCTTTGGTGTGCCCTTGAACGTCGCCGCCAGTGTCTGCAAGCCCCGCATCAACACCGTCGTATCCACGCCCACCGCGACAAACGCCGCGCCTAGCTCGAGGTAACGCCGGGCCAGTTTTTCATCGGCGCTGAGAATCCCGGCAGCCTTGCCGGCCTGGCGGATGCGGGCGATGGCGTCTTCGATGGCCGCTTGCACATCCGGGTGACCGGGGTTGCCGCGAAACCCCATGGACGCGCTCAGGTCCGCCGGGCCGATGAAGACCCCATCCACACCGTCCACCGCGGCAATGGCATCCAGGTTGGCCAGGCCCTCGCGGCTCTCGATCTGCACCAACAGGCACATCTGTTCATCGGCCTTGTCGAGGTAGCCGGGGATGCTGTTCCAGCGGGACGCCCGGGCCAGCGCACTGCCGACACCACGGACACCGTGGGGCGGGTAGTGGATGGCACGCACCAGTTCGCGCGCCTGGTCGGCGCTTTCCACCATCGGCACCAGCAAGGTTTGCACGCCGATATCGAGCACTTGCTTGATCAGCGCCGTGGCGCCGATCACCGGACGTATCACCGGCTGGCTGGGGTAGGGTGCCACGGCCTGGAGCTGGCCGAGCAAGGTGCGCAAGTCATTCGGCGCGTGTTCGCCGTCGATCAGCAGCCAGTCGAAGCCGGCATTGGCCGCCAGCTCCGCACAGTAGGCATCGGCCAACCCCAGCCAGAGGCCGATCTGTGCTTCGCCGCTGCGCAGGCGTTGCTTGAAGGTATTGATGGGCATGTCCATGAGGCGGTCTCCGATCAGACGAAACGGCAGGCGATGGAACCGAGCATGTCGTAGTCGACATGGAAGGTATCGCCGGGGTTGGCGGCCACGGGGCGGGTGAAGGAACCGCCGAGGATGATCTGTCCCGGTTGCAGGGTGACGTCATAGGCCGCCAGCTTGTTCGCCAGCCAGGCCACGCCTTTGGCCGGGTGATTGAGCACCGCCGCCGAGACGCCGGATTCTTCGATCACGCCGTTGCGGTAGAGCACCGCCGGCACCTTGCGCAGGTCGATCTCGGTCGGGCGCACGGCACGACCGCCCATGACCACCCCAGCATTGGCGGCGTTGTCGGAAATGGTGTCGAAGACCTTGCGGGTCGCCTTGGTGTGTGGGTCGACCTGCTGGATGCGCGCGTCGATGATTTCCAGCGCCGGGATCACCCATTCGGTGGCGTCGAGCACGTCGAACACCGTTACGTTCGGGCCTTTCAACGGCTTGCCGAGGATGAACGCCAGTTCCACTTCCACCCGTGGCACGATGAAACGCTCGAACGGGATGTCGGTGCCTTCATCGAAAAACATGTCGTCGAGCAGCGCGCCGTAGTCCGGCTCGGTGATGTTCGACGACACCTGCATGGCCCGGGAGGTCAGGCCAATCTTGTGGCCGACCAGCTTGCGCCCGTCCTTGATCTTTTGCGCGACCCAGGCGCGCTGGATGGCGTAGGCGTCCTCAAGGGTGATTGCCGGGTGGTCGAGGGAAAACTGTCGCACCTGCTCACGGGTGCGTTCGGCCTGGTCGAGGCGCGCGGCGGCTTGCTGGATGAAGGTCTGGTCAAGCATGGCAAGGGTCTCTTATTGAGGATTGACGATGGCAGCCCGGGTGCGCAGCACCAGCAAGCCGCCAAGGGCGATGAGCAGGGCCAGCACGTACAGGGCGAGGCTGGCGCTCTGGGTGGTGTCGCGCATCCAGCCGATCAAGTAGGGCGCAAAGAATGAGGCGATGCTGCCAAAGGAGCTGATCAGCGCGATGCCGGCGGCCTGGGTGCCGTTGGACAGGAAGGCTGGCGGCAGTTGCCAGAACATCGGCAACGCCGCACTGGCGCCCATGCCGGCGACGATCAGGCCGCTGAGCACCAGGGTCGGGTTGCCAGGGGAAAGCCCGGCGACCGCGATGCCCAGCGCGGCCATCAACAGCGGCACGCACAGGTGCCAGCGGCGTTCGCGATGGCGGTCGGAGGAGCGCCCGCAGCCGATCATGAAGAAGCAGCCGGCCAGATAGGGCACCGCGCTGAGCAGCCCGACCTTGCCGTCGCTGCCGATGCCAGCACCGTGGATCAGGGTCGGCATCCAGAAGGCCAAGGTGTTCACCGCCAGCATCACGGCGAAGTACACCGCCACCAACAACCAGACTTGGGGGTTGTTGAGAATCGCCGAGAACGAGGTGATGGATTTGCGCTGCTCTTCAAGGCTCAGTTGTTCGCGCAGCTGTTGCTTGGCCTGGGGTGTCAGCCAGTTGACCGCCTCGAAACTGTCCGGCAGGCACTTGAGCACAACCAAGCCGAGCAGGATCACCGGCAGCCCTTCGATGACGAACATCCACTGCCAGCCGCGCAGGCCGCCAAGGTCATGGAAATGCTCGAGAATACCGCCGGACAAGGGCCCGCCAATCACCCCGGCCATTGGCACCGCGATAGCAAACAACGCCGTCACCTGGGCCCGGCGCCGGGCCGGATACCAGCGGTTGAGAAAGACCAGGATGCCGGGAAAGAAACCGGCCTCGGCCACGCCCAGCAGAAAGCGCAGCACGTAGAAACCGGCGGCGCTTTCGATGAGGAACATGCCGGTGGACAAGGCGCCCCAGACTACCATCAGGGTAGCGATCCAGCGCCGCGGGCCGACCCGGTCCAGGGCCATGTTGCTGGGCACGCCAAACAGCGCATAGGCGATGAAGAACAGGCCGGCGCCGAAGCCGTAGACCGTGTCGCTGAACTGCAGGTCGGCGCTCATCTGCATCTTCGCGAAGCCGATGTTGATGCGGTCCAGGTGGGCGAAGAGGTAACAGACCAGCAGCAGCGGCATCAGCCGCCAGGTGATGGTGGCATGGGTGCGGTCGTGGGCGATGGTGCCGACAGTGTCGGCGGTATTGGCTGTGCTCATGATCTTGTACTTTTTGTCAGAGAGGCCGATGGGGAGAGCGGGGCAGATGGATTCAGCTGGCCTGACCCTTGAGGAAGGCGTGGACGTTGTTGGCCTTGAAGTTGAGTTGTTCGTGCAGCTCGATCATCTCGAACGACAGGGCCAGCAGGCGTTGGGCCTGGAGTTCGGCGAAGTGCGCGGTGATGACCTCGAAAAGTTTTTCCGCGACTTTCTGGCGGGTGGCCAGGTCGCGACCGTGGCCGACTTTCAAGGTCATGTGCACGAAGGCGTAGTCATGCTTGCCGTCGGCCATGCGCCAGGTGTCCAGGCGTACGCCGCGGCTGCGGATGCCGCCCAGGGGGAACACGCCGCTGTCGCCCAGCACGGCATGGACCTTTTCGAACAGGCCGGGCAGGTCGGCTTGGCGTTCGATGTTGTCGGTGTATTCAGCGATGAAATGCGGCATGGGGCCTCCTGGGTCGGCAGTTTTGAGTTGTCAGCTGCAAGCGGCAAGTTGAGCGCGGTCAGCTTGTAGCTTGCGGCTTGCAGCTGCTCTATTCAGACTGGAAAAATGGCATTGATCTGTCCGGTGCCGGAGCTGCCGAACGGCTCGGTGATGATTTCGGCAGGCTTGTCGTAGTCCGGTCCGCCGAGCAGCCCCAGCAGCATCGCGGTGTCATGCATCTTGCCTTCGCCAAAGCAGTGTTCGGCGTAATCCGGGAGCATGGCGCAGAACTCTTTCCAGCGGCCCTGGCGCCACATGTCGACGACGTGCAGGTCCACCTGCTTGTCGAATTCCCGCGTCCAGTTGTGGATGTTGGCTTCGGCGTTGCGATCATCGGAGAAACGGTGGGACAACGAACCGGACGCCAGCACCAGCACCTTGCGATCGCTTTTTTCGATGGCCCGGCGCACCGCGGCGCCGAAGGCGAAGCTGTCTTGCAGGCGATGCCAGGCGCACCAGGCGGCAATGGACACGACGTTGAATTTCTGCGCTTGGGGGACATCCATGTGCATGTAGCGCATGGGCACTAGGGTGCCGTATTCCAGCTCCAGGCTTGGAATGTTGTGGGCCAGGGTGCGCACATCCACAGCATTGGCCTCGGCGGCGATCAGTTCGCCCAGTTCCGGCGCGCCTGCGTATTCGTACTCCATGTTCTTGATGAAGTGCGGTAGCTCGTTGCTGGTGTAGACGCCCTTGAAGTGCTCGCCGCTGTTGACGTGATAGGCGCTGTTGACCAGCCAGTGCACGTCGAACACCACGGCCGTGTCGGCGCCCAGCTCACGGGCGCGACGGCCGATTTCCTTGTGGCCGGCAATCGCGGCGGCGCGGCAACCGTGGTGCTTGCCGGGCAGCTCCGACAGGTACATCGAGGGAACGTGGCAGATTTTCGCAGCCAGGACGACTTCGCCCATGATGATTCTCCTGAAATGTTGTTCTTGTTGATCTTGAAACGGTGAATCAAGTCTTGCCGATGAGCGCTTGTGGCGAGGGAGCTTGCTCCCGCTCGATTGCGCAGCAATCGCCAGGAAAAAGCGGGGCCGCTTCGCAGCCCAGCGGGAGCAAGCTCCCTCGCCACAGGGTGTATCTCTTGCCGCAGATGCATCACCTGCTACAGAGGGATCACCCGATCTGGGTCACACCCCCCACCGCGGTATGTGATGACTGCCCATGGAGATGCAAACGTTCTTGATCTCGGCAAACACTTCAAAGCTGTACTGTCCGCCTTCGCGGCCGGTTCCGGAACCCTTTACGCCGCCGAAAGGCTGGCGCAGGTCGCGCACGTTCTGGCTGTTGATGAACACCATGCCGGCCTCGATGCCGTAGGCCAGGCGATGGGCCTTGCCGATGTCCTGGGTCCAGATGTACGAGGCCAGGCCGTATTCGGTGTCGTTGGCCAGCTGCAAGGCTTCGGCTTCGTCCTTGAACGGGATCAGGCACACCACCGGGCCGAAGATTTCTTCCTGGGCGATGCGCATCTTGTTGTTGACGTCGGCGAACACGGTCGGCTGGATGAACTGGCCGCGGCTCAAGTGAGCCGGCAGGTTGGCCGGGCGTTCCAGGCCACCGGCCAAGAGCGTGGCGCCTTCTTCGAGGCCGATCTTGATGTAGCCGGTGACCTTGTCGTAATGGCCCTGGGTGATCATCGAGCCGACCTGGGTCTTCGGGTCTTGCGGATCACCGACGATCAAGCGTTTGGCACGGGCGGCGAACTCGGCGACGAACTGCGGGTAGACGCTTTCCTGGATGAAGATCCGGCTGCCAGCGGTGCAGCGTTCGCCATTGAGGGAAAAAATCGTGAACAACGCGGCGTCGAGGGCCCGTTCGAGGTTGGCGTCTTCGAAGATCAGCACCGGCGATTTTCCACCCAGTTCCATCGAGTACTTTTTCAACCCGGCGGTCTGCATGATTTTCTTGCCGGTGGCGGTACCGCCGGTGAAAGAAATCGCCCGCACGTCCGGATGACGCACCAGCGCATCGCCGGCCGTGGCGCCATAACCCTGGATCACATTCAACACGCCGTTGGGAATGCCGGCCTCGACCGCCAGGCGACCCAGTTCGTTGGCGGTCAACGGCGACAGCTCAGACATCTTCAGCACGGCCGTGTTGCCCAGCGCCAGGCATGGCGCGGTCTTCCAGGTCGCGGTCATGAACGGCACGTTCCAGGGGGAAACCAACGCGCAGACACCCACCGGCTGGTACAGGGTGTAGTTGAGCATCTGATCGTCGACCGGGTAGGTATGGCCGTCCATTCGCGTGCAGACTTCGGCAAAGAAATCGAAGTTGTGGGAAGCGCGCGGAATCAGCACGTTCTTGGTCTGGTGGATCGGCAAACCGGTGTCGAGGGTTTCCAGTTCGGCCAGCTTCGGCACGTTCTGCTCGATCAGTTCACCGAGCTTGCGCATCAGCCGGGCGCGTTCCTTGGCGGGGGTGTTGGCCCATTTCGGAAACGCTTCCTTGGCCGCCGCGACCGCTTGGGCCACTTCCTCGGCACCGCCGCTGGCGACTTCGCCGATGGCCTCCCCGGTGGCCGGGTTGTAGTTGACGAAGACGTCTTTGCTTTCGACCTCACGGCCATTGATCCAATGTTTGATCATGCTGCTCAAGCCTCTTTACGGGATGCGAAGAACTCGGCTTCGCTGACAATTCGATTGACCAGGCGACCGACGCCTTCCACTTCCACCACCACTTCGTCACCGGGCACCACGTCCGCCAGGCCTTCCGGCGTGCCGGTGGCGATCATGTCGCCGGGCTGCAGGGTCATGAAGCTGGACAGGTATTCGATCAGGTAGGGGATGTCGAAAATCATGTCCTTCGTGCTGCCTTCCTGGCGCAGCTCGCCGTTGATCCAGGTGCGCAGCGTCAGGTTGCTCGGGTCCGGCACATCGGCCACATCGACGATCCAGGGGCCGACGGGCGTGGTCGCGTCACGGTTCTTCACCCGCAGGTTGGGGCGGTAGTAGTTTTCCAGGTAATCGCGGATCGCGTAGTCGTTGCACACGGTGTAGCCGGCCAGGTAGCCCAGCGCATCCTCGCGCTTGACGTTGCGCGCGGCTTTGCCGATGACCGCCACCAGCTCGCACTCGTAATGCATGTAGGCGACATTGTCGGGACGCCAGGTTGCCTGGTTGTGGCCGGTGTAGGTGCCAGGCGACTTGATGAATGCCAGGGGTTCGGTCGGCGGCTTGAACGCCAGTTCGGCGGCGTGATCGGCGTAGTTCAGGCCCAGGGCGAACATGCTGCCGGTGGCCGGTGGCAGCCATTGGACCTGGTCCTCGGCCAGCAGGCGACCGTCGGCCAGGCGTACGGCGTTGTGGGCCTCAACGGTGACGGCGTGATCCTGGCCTGCAAAACGAATGCGCGCGTGTTTCATGAACCTGCTCCTGTTTCCTCGGCCACGACGGTATTGACCAGGCGACCCAGGCCGCTGATGGCCACTTCGACGCGATCGCCGGGCAGCACATCGACCCGCCCCTCAGGCGTGCCGGTGATCAGCACATCGCCGGCATGCAGAGTCATGAACTCGCTGATCTCGGCAATCAACTGGGGAATGTTGCGCACGAAGTTGGCCGTGCTGTTTTGCTGGCGGACCTCGCCATTGACGTACAGCGTGATCGCCAGGCTGTGGGGGTCGGCCACCTGGGCGCTCGGCACCAGTTCCGGACCGATGGCGCAAAAGCCGTCCCGGCACTTGGCCTTGACGGCGGGGCGGTAATAGCTGTCTTCCGGGAGGCTGAATTCATTGACGACGGTGTAGCCGGCCACGTAGTCCATGGCCTCGGCGGCGCTGACGCGGCTGGCCGATTTGCCTATCACCACGCCAAGGGCCGGTCCTGGTTGCAGCGTTTCGCCGCCACCTGGGTGAACCACATCGGCGTCGTGCCGGTTGCGGGTATTGGGCGTCTTGATGAACAGCACGGGCTTGAGCGGCGGCTTCTGGTAGGGCGGTTGCTCGAACTCGGCGAGGCGCTGTTTCAGCAGCCCCTGGTAGTTCAGCGCGACCCCGAACAGGGTGCCGGTCGCGACGTCATGCAGGGCACGGCTCATGCTTGTCTCCTGGCGATGGCAGAGTGATGCGGGCTCTGCGGTTATTGTTAATGTGTTAACAGTTATAATTAAGATGTTAACTATCGTCAAGCGTGACAGAATGACCGGCACTGGTTGCCTTGCCGGATTCGGTGCAGGATGAGGGCGGCAGGTACCTGAATCAGAATAAAAACGAGCACTGCGTGATGACCGAGCGCCAGCCGATCCCGAACATCAACATTGGTCAGGTGTACGACCAGCGTTACAGCGATGCCGAAGTGCATTACGACCGCCTCGCCAACCTGGCGGGTTTTTTCGGCCGTAACATGCCGGTGCATCGCCACGACCGGTTCTTCCAGGTGCACTACGTCAAGAGCGGCACCGTGCGGGTGTACCTCGATGACCAGCAATACGTCGAATCCGGCCCGATGTTTTTCCTCACCCCGCCGACCATTCCCCATGCCTTCGTGACCGAGGCCGACAGCGACGGGCATGTGCTGACGGTGCGCCAACAACTGGTATGGCAGTTGATCGACGCCGATCCGAGCCTGGCGCCGGCTGGCGTGCAACTGCCGGCCGCCTGCGTGGCCTTGGCGCAACTGGGGCCTGGACAGGCAGGGGAGGTGCGGCGGTTGGAATACTTGTTCGAGGAACTGAGCGAGGAAGTAGTGGCGGGGCATCCGGGGCGTAGCGCGGCGCTGGATGGGTTGACGCGTTTGATCATGATCAGCTTGCTGCGCTTGTGTTCCAACTCCCTGGAAGCCAGGCCCGCGCGGCATGAAGACCTGAAGATCTTTCACCGCTTCAATGAGCTGATCGAGGCCCATTACCTGCAGCATTGGCCGCTGTCGCGCTACGCCGAAGGCATCGGCGTGACCGAGGCGCGCCTCAACGACGTGTGTCGACGCATCGCCGATTTGCCCTCCAAGCGCCTGATCATGGAGCGGCTGATGCAGGAGGCCAAGCGCCTCTTGTTGTTCACCGGCAGCTCGGCCAATGAAATCTGCTACCAGCTCGGCTTCAAGGATCCGGCGTATTTCAGCCGATTTTTCCAGCGTTACGCCCAACTCACGCCGGGGGAGTATCGCCAGCGGCAATCGGGGTTGCGCTGAAAACGCAGCCGTACTTTATGCAGATAGTCCCGTGGCGAGGGAGCTTGCTCCCGCTGGGCTGCGCAGCAGCCCCAAGACCATTCGACACGGTGTACCAGGCGAGACTGACGACTGCTGCGCAGCCGAGCGGGAGCAAGCTCCCTCGCCACAGAAGCTCCCGAGAGACTTTGCTTCTTGCGGCAGCCTGGAGACGACACTAAGCTGCCGACTCGCCCATTCACACAGTTCGAACATGGCCAATCCCAGACCCTCTTTGACCCTGACCCTGTTGCAAGCCCGCGAAGCGGCGATGGCTTTTTTTCGTCCGGCGCTGAACCAGCATGACCTCACGGAACAGCAGTGGCGAGTGATCCGCATCCTCCATCAGCAAGGTGAGTTGGAAAGCCACCAGCTCGCCCATCAGGCCTGCATTCTCAAGCCGAGCATGACCGGTGTGCTCAGTCGCCTGGAGCGTGACGGGTTGGTGCGTCGGCAGAAATCCAGCCAGGACCAGCGTCGGGTCTTCGTGGGCCTGACCGAGCGTGGCCAGCAATGTTTCGTGTCCATGAGCGAGGGCATGGAAAGCAATTACCGGCGGATCGAAGAGCAATTTGGCGAGGAGAAGATGCAGCAATTGCTCGCGTTGCTCGGTGAGTTGAAGAACATCAAGCCATGAGGCTTGAGGCTTGAGGCTTGAGTTTTGGGCCAGTAAGGCTTGAGTTTCTGAGTTTCTGAGTTTCTGAGTTTCTGGGCTTTTGTGGCGAGGGAGCTTGCTCCCGCTCGACTGCGAAGCAGTCGCAAAGCTCACCTGAACGCGTGGGAGTGGGCAGGGGGCTGCTACGCAGCCCAGCGGGAGCAAGCTCCCTCGCCACAGAAGCGCTTCCTTCACACCGGGCTGCGTTCACGCAGCTCCTGCAACCGATCAGCACCACCCTCTGCCACGCGATTCTGGCTCAAACGATCGGAACCACCTTCAGCCACGCGATTCTGGCTCAAACGATCGGAACCACCTTCAGCCACGCGATTCTGGCTCAAACGATCAGAGCCGCCTTCAGCCAGTTGATGCTCAGCCTGGGCCGGGTCGTTCTTTGCCGAGGCAGCGTTCGCCAGGCCGACACCGCCAACCAGTGCCAGGGCGATTGCCAAGGACGACAGTTTCGAGAAGTTGAACATGGTGATTCTCCTTGCGTTTGATTGAGTAAGTCCGTGGCAGCGAAGGTGTTGCTGTCCGGTGATCACAGTTAAACGCGCAGATGTATCGACGATGTGTGCGAGGCGGGGGCGAAATCTGTCGTTTCGTATCAAGCCGTGCTTCCTATACAGAGCGATACAAATCCTGTTGAGGCATGGGGAGGCGAGGCGCTGCCGAGTGCTCGACGAGCTGAAAAACCGTGAATTGTCTGGTCGATAATCGCACGCTTTGCGGTGTATCCCTGCGTGGGTTATTGACCAAACTAACCGGGTGGTACATTTTAGCGGCACCTGTCTTGTCCCACGTGGCCGAGACCATAATAAAAATAGAGGAACATCCCATGGCAGTCCGTCTGCGAGCGTCCCGCGCCGTCTCCTTGATCCATCTTTCAAGTGCACCGTCCAGCCTTCCAGGTTTGATTCGCTAGCGACCCACGTTGTTGCGGTCTTATCGCGCCAGCGGGATGTCGGCGCTCGACAAGCTCGGAGTTTTCAAGATGACAAAAGTCGTGGATCTGTATTTCAAGCTGCTGAAGCTGCTGATCGTGGTGTGCATGGTCGCGATGATCGTGCTGGTGTTCGGCAATGTGGTGCTGCGCTATGCCTTCAACTCGGGCATCAGTGTGTCGGAGGAGCTGTCGCGCTGGTTCTTTGTCTGGATGATTTTTCTCGGTGCCCTGGTGGCGCTCAAGGACCGTGCCCACCTGGGCATGGACAGCCTGGTCAAGCGCTTGCCGGCGGCAGGCAAGCGTATTTGCCTGGTCATCAGTCACCTTTTGATGTTGTACATCTGCTGGCTGATTTTCAGTGGCAGTTGGCAACAGGCAGCGATCAACCTGAATGTCGTCGCCCCGGCGTCAGGATTGTCCATGTCGCTGTTCTACGGTGCCGGCTTGGTGTTCGGCGCCAGTGCCGCAGCGATCCTGCTTTACGAGCTCTACCTGGCGCTGTTCGGCAAGCTGGGGGATGACGAGTGGGTGATGGTCAAGGACAACGACGCAGAGCTGATCACCCATAACGCCACCACCCCTGACCCCATCAAGAGTACCCACCCATGACACTGGTTATCTTTCTCGGGTCCCTGATAGGCAGCATGGCCCTGGGCATGCCCATCGCGTTTGCCTTGCTGGTGGTCAGCGTGGCGTTGATGGTTTACCTGGACCTGTTCGACGCGCAAATCATTGCCCAGAACCTGCTCAACGGCGCGGACAGCTTCCCGCTGATGGCCGTGCCGTTCTTCATGCTGGCCGGCGAAATCATGAACGTCGGCGGGCTGTCCAAACGCATCGTCAACATCGCCATGGCACTGGTGGGGCACAAGCGCGGCGGTCTGGGCTACGTGGCGATCATCGCCTCCTGCCTGCTGGCGTCGCTGTCCGGTTCGGCCGTGGCCGATGCGGCGGCATTGGCGGCGTTGCTGGTGCCGATGATGGTGTTGGCCGGGCACAATCGGGCACGCTCGGCGGGTTTGATTGCTGCTGGCGGCATTATCGCGCCGATCATTCCGCCGAGCATTGGCTTCATTGTCTTTGGCGTGGCGTCCGGGGTATCGATTTCCAAATTGTTCCTGGCCGGCATCGTGCCGGGAATCATGCTCGGCGTGGCGCTCGCCATTGCTTGGTGGTTCGTCTCCCGCAGCGAGAATGTCGAGACGCCACCCAAGCAGTCCCGTACCGAGGTCCTGCGGGCCTTGGTGGAGGGCAGCTGGGCCATGGGCTTGCCGATCATCATTATTTTCGGCCTTAAATTCGGCATTTTCACCCCGACGGAAGCGGCAGTGGTGGCGGCGGTCTATTCGCTATTCGTCTCCCTGGTGATTTACCGGGAAATGAAAGTCAGCCAGTTGTATGGGGTAATCCTGTCTTCGGCCAAGACCACCTCGGTGGTGATGCTGCTGGTCGCCGCCGCCATGGTTTCTTCCTGGCTGGTGACCATTGCCGACTTGCCGGGCCAATTGGCGGCGGTGCTTGAGCCGTTCATGGATAGCCCGACCCTGCTGTTGGTGGTGATCATGTTGATGATCATCCTGGTTGGTACGGTCATGGACATGACGCCAAGCATCCTCATCCTCACACCGGTGCTTATGCCGGCGATCACCCAGGCGGGCATCGACCCGGTCTACTTTGGCGTGTTGTTCCTGATCAACACGGCCATCGGCCTGATTACCCCACCTGTGGGTACTGTGCTCAATGTGGTGAGCGGCGTTTCCAAGCTCAATATCGAAGAAATCGTTCGCGGCGTGTGGCCGTTCCTGCTTGCGCAACTTGCGGTGCTGTTCCTGCTGGTCCTGTTCCCGCAATTGGTCCTGGGGCCGTTGAAATTCTTCACCGGCTGACCCCGGTGTTGGCTAGCTCGACCTTAAAAACAATAACGATCGGAGAGTGACATGGGAAAACTGATGAAAACCCTGCTGGCCGGGGCGTGCGCGACGGGCTTGCTGTTGGGCAACGTGGCCAGCCATGCGGATGAGATTCGCGAACGTACCCTGCGATTCGCCTTCCAGAACGTCAAGGAACACCCCCAGGGCCAGGGCGCGCAGAAGTTCGCCGACCTGCTCAGCGAGAAGAGCGGTGGCAAGATCAAGGTCCGCCTGTTCCCTGGCGGTACGCTGGGCGGTGACGTGCAAACGGTGTCGGCGTTGCAGGGCGGCACCCTGGACATCACCGTGCTCAACTCCGGCATCCTGGCCGCCCAGGCCCCGGATTACGCCATGCTCGATTTCCCGTTCCTGTTCAACAACGTCGAGGAAGCCCATGCGGTCATCGATGGACCGGTCGGGCAGAAACTGGCGGCGCAACTGGACAGTAAAGGCCTGGTAGGGCTGGGTTATTGGGACCTGGGTTTTCGCAACCTGACCAACAGCAAGCACCCGGTGACCAAGCTGGAAGATATGCAAGGCTTGAAACTGCGTGTGATCCAATCGCCAATCTACCTGGAAACCTTTACCGCCCTGGGCGCCAACCCGGTGCCGATGGCGTTCCCCGAGGTCTACACCGGCCTTGAGCAGCACACCATCGATGGGCAGGAGAACCCTTTCACGGTGATTGAAGGCAACAAGTTCTACGAGGTGCAGAAGTATCTTTCCGTCACCGGGCACATCTTCAATCCGCAGTCGTTGATCATCAGCCAGAAAACCTGGAATCGCCTCAACGACGATGAAAAGGCAATGATTCGCGCGGCCGCGGCCGAGGCGCAGACAATCCAGCGTGAAGTCACGGCGGCGAGCATGGACAAGGCCAAGGCGACATTGGCCGCTGCGATGACCGTCAATGAAATCAGCCCCGCCGAGAAAGATCGCATGCGTGAGCGCGTGCAGCCGGTGATCGACAAGTTCGCCAAATCCCTGGATGGCGACCTGGTGAAAGCGATGTACGACGAAATCGCCAAGGTGCGGGCGGCGCAATGAGGTGAATGGGCCTGACACCAGCGTCAGGCCTGAACAGATCCGACCCTGTGGGAGCAACTGTTTTGGAGTGGCCTCAGGACTCGCATACGCCGTAGATTTCCTGTGGGAGCGAGCCTGCTCGCGATAGCGGAGTGTCAGCCAAGATCAATGTGGCTGACCTGACGCCATCGCGAGCAAGCTCGGCTCCCACAATTGTTTTGGGGCGGACTCAGGATTTGCATACGCCGTGGATCCCGGTGGGAGCGGGCTTGCTCGCGAATGCGTCGGGACATCCAGCATCACTGCAAGCTGGCCCACCGCTTTCGCGAGCAAGCCCGCTCCCACAGTTGTTTTGGGGCGGACTCAGGATTTGCATACGCCGTGGATCCCGGTGGGAGCGGGCTTGCTCGCGAATGCGTCGGGACATCCAGCATCACTGCAAGCTGGCCCACCGCTTTCGCGAGCAAGCCCGCTCCCACAGTTGTTTTGGGGCGGACTCAGGATTTGCATACGCCGTGGATCCCGGTGGGAGCGGGCTTGCTCGCGAATGCGTCGGGACATCCAGCATCACTGCAAGCTGGCCCACCGCTTTCGCGAGCAAGCCCGCTCCCACAGTTGTTTTGGGGCGGACTCAGGATTTGCATACGCCGTGGATCCCGGTGGGAGCGGGCTTGCTCGCGAATGCGTCGGGACATCCAGCATCACTGCAAGCTGGCCCACCGCTTTCGCGAGCAAGCCCGCTCCCACAGTTGTTTTGGGGTGGACTCAGGACTTGCATACGCCGTGGATCCCGGTGGGAGCGGGCTTGCTCGCGAATGCGTCGGGACATCCAGCATCACTGCAAGCTGGCCCACCGCTTTCGCGAGCAAGCCCGCTCCCACAGTTGTTTTGGGGCGGACTCAGGATTTGCATACGCCGTGGATCCCGGTGGGAGCGGGCTTGCTCGCGAATGCGTCGGGACATCCAGCATCACTGCAAGCTGGCCCACCGCTTTCGCGAGCAAGCCCGCTCCCACAGTTGTTTTGGGGCGGACTCAGGATTTGCATACGCCGTGGATCCCGGTGGGAGCGGGCTTGCTCGCGAATGCGTCGGGACATCCAGCATCACTGCAAGCTGGCCCACCGCTTTCGCGAGCAAGCCCGCTCCCACAGTTGTTTTGGGGCGGACTCAGGATTTGCATACGCCGTGGATCCCGGTGGGAGCGGGCTTGCTCGCGAATGCGTCGGGACATCCAGCATCACTGCAAGCTGGCCCACCGCTTTCGCGAGCAAGCCCGCTCCCACAGTTGTTTTGGGGTGGACTCAGGACTTGCATACGCCGTGGATCCCGGTGGGAGCGGGCTTGCTCGCGAATGCGTCGGGACATCCAGCATCACTGCAAGCTGGCCCACCGCTTTCGCGAGCAAGCCCGCTCCCACAGTTGTTTTGGGGTGGACTCAGGACTTGCATACGCCGTGGATCCCTGGTGGGAGCGAGCCTGCTCGCGATAGCGGTGTGTCAGCCAAGATCAATGTGGCTGACCTGACGCCATCGCGAGCAGGCTCGGCTCCCACAGGGATTTTTGTTTCGTCAGTGAACGGTTACTGGGCGGCCGGAACGGCCAGCCACTGGCCAATCACCTTCTGGTAGCTACCATTGGCCTTGCTCAGGTGCAGCCATTGGTCGACGTACATTTTCCAGGTGTTGTCATCCCGTGGCAGCAGGTAGGCCTTCTCGCCATATTGCAGGTAGCGAGTCGGGTTGACGGCGCACAGGCCGGGCTTGAGTTTTTGCTGGTAGAGCGCTTCGGACGCGTCGGTGATCATCACGTCGGCTTTCTTGTCCAGCAGTTGCTGGAAGATGGTCACGTTGTCGTGGAAGCTGAGCTGGCCGTTGGGCAGGAACGCGCGGACGAAGGCTTCGTTGGTGCCGCCCGCCGGCTCGACAAGACGCACCGACGGCTGGTTCATCTGCTCGATGGTCTGGTAACGCTCCTTGTCTTCGCAACGCACCAGGGGGATCTTGCCATCCACGTCGAGGGTGGAGCTGAAATAGGCCTTTTTCTGGCGCTCCAGCGTCACCGAAATCCCGCCCATACCGATGTCGCATTGGCCTGCAACCATATCCGGCATCAGGGTCTTCCAGGTGGTCTGCACCCATTGCACCTTGACGCCGAGGCTGGCGGCCAGTGAGCGCGCCATGTCGATGTCGATGCCTTCGTATTCGCCAGCTTGGGTTTTAAAGGTGTAGGGCTTGTAGTCGCCGGTGGTGCAGACCTTCAGTTCGCCGCGCTGCTGGACCTGATCCAGCAGCGAGGGAGCCGGCTCGGCCAGGGCGCCGCAGGAGAGCGCCAACAGGCCACAGAACGTCATCGAGCTTGTTATGGTTTTCATAGGGATTGGACGTCTCGTAGCGGAGGGAAACAAGATCGGGGAGTGTAGTAAAAGTGCCGGCCGGCTGTCACTGCAGGCTTTCCAGGTAGGCGCAGAACATATCGGCCATGGCGTCGCTATACACGGCAACCTCCACGGGAGAGCGGGGCGCTGATGAAAAACGCTTGCCCACGGCGCTCAGCGTGGTGATCACCAGGTCACCTGCGAGGGCACGGGTTTGTGCCGGGGCGTCTGGCAAGGCTTGCAGCATGAAAGCGTCCACCGACTGTTGCACCGACAGCCGCGCGGCCTGGTGCTCGGGGGCGTCGCGGTAGAGCGGCGCGGCGTCGTTGAGGGCGACGCGTATTTGGGCCTCGTCGCATTCGGACTGGATGAACGCCCGCACCAGGGTGCGCAGGCGCTCGAAGGGCGGCTTGCGGTTGTCTTCCAGAATCTCGCGCAGCATGTCGCTGGTTTGCCGCCATTCATCGCTTTGCAGGCGGAACAGGATCGCCGCTTTGTTCGGAAAGTATTGATACACCGAGCCGACACTGACGCCCGCTCGCTCGGCAACACGGGCCACTGTGAAACGTGCCGCACCCTGGGTCGCCAAAACCTGAACAGCCGCCTCCAGAACGGCGGCGACGAGCTCGGTGGAGCGTGCCTGTTTCGGCTGTTTGCGCGAGGAAATCTGCGGGCTTGGGCGATCGGACATGCGGACGTGAACCTCGACAGGGAATGCGAATAGGAAACGCGACGGATTATTCGTATCTTGAATGCGACGAATTGATCGCATTCTAGTGGGGGCCACAGGCCGCGTTCAACGTCACATCGCATCCTTTCCGTGGGTAGGGTTATGACTCAAGAAAACATTCATCTCGGTGCCTCTGCGGTGCCCCAGGCATCCCTCGGTGCCAATCCGGTGCTCAAGCTGTTGCCGCTCACGCTGACGGTGTTCATCGGTTTTCTGACCCTGGGCATGCAATTGCCGGTGTTGCCTCTTCACCTGCATGACACCCTGGGCATGGGCACGCTGGTGATTGGCCTGGTGGTCGGCGCACAGTTCGCCGCGGCGCTGTTGTCACGGGCCTGGGCCGGCAATTTCGCCGACATGCGCGGTGGCAAGCGCGCGGTCATGGTTGGCCTGGTGACGGCGGCGATTTCCGGGTTGGTCTATCTGCTTTCCCTGGCGTTCGTTGCCACGCCTGTGACGTCGGTCTGGCTGCTGTTGGGCGGACGTGTGCTGCTGGCATTCGGGGAAAGTCTCATTGTCACCGGTGCGCTGGGGTGGGGCATGGGCCTGGTGGGCGCGCAGCATGCCGGCAAGGTCATGGCCTGGAATGGCATCGCCATGTACGGCGCCTATGCCCTGGGCGCTCCGCTCGGCGTGGCGCTGAATGGCGGTTGGGGGTTCACGGGCATTGCCGTCGCCACGGTGTTCGTCCCGCTGCTGGCGCTGCTGATTGTTTCAGGTGTGCGGGCGGTCGCCCCTACAGCGACCCGGCGGGCACCGTTCTACAAGGTGATGGGGGCCGTGTGGGTGCCAGGCATGGGGTTGGCGTTTTGCAGCGTTGGTTTTGGGGTCATCACGGCTTTTATCGCACTGTTGTTCGCGGCCAGGGCTTGGGGCGATGCCTCCCTGGCGTTCACCGCCTTCGGCCTGGCCTTCATCGGTGCGCGCCTGCTCTTTGGCCACCTGCCCGACAAGATCGGCGGGGCCCGTGTCGCCCTGGTTTGCGTGGTGATCGAAGCCGTTGGGCTGTTGTTGATCTGGGGGGCAGACACGGCGGCAATCGCCTGCTTGGGGGCGGCGTTCACCGGCTTCGGCTATTCCCTGGCTTTCCCGGGCTTCGGGGTGGAGGCGGTGAAGCGTGCGCCGCCGCAGAACCGCAGTCTCGCCATGGGGGCCTATGTCGCTTTCCTCGACATCTCCCTGGGACTCAGCAGTCCGCTGGCCGGGGCGTTGGCGGGTACGTGGGGCATCGGCGCGGTTTACCTCGGTGGGGCCGTGGCGGTGATGCTGGCCGTTGTCGTGGCGCTGGTGCTGTTGCTGCCGGAGGGCCAAGGCCGGCAGCCGGTTTGAGTCCGTCAGTGGTGTTCCCTCGATTGGTTTTAACAGGAGTTTGAAACATGCATGTATTCGTTACCGGTGCCACGGGCTGGGTGGGGTCTGCCGTGGTCCAGGAATTGAGGGGGGCCGGCTATCGGGTCACGGGCCTGGCCCGTTCCGAGCACAAGGTCGCTGCGCTGGCCGCGACCGGCGCGAAGGTGGTCCGCGGCACGTTGGAAGACCTCGACGTCCTGCACCAGGCCGCCTCGGCGGCGGATGCGGTGATTCACACCGCGTTCAATCATGACTTCTCGCGGTTTGCCGAGAACGCTGAGCAGGACCGCCATGTCATCGAAGTATTGGGCAGCGCGCTGCAAGGGTCTGAGCGGCCTTTGCTGGTGACGTCCGGCCTGCTGGGCTTGACCCGGGGCGCGAGCGAGCTGGAGGTGCCCAGCCCGGCTTCGCCGCGTAAGTCCGAAACGGCGGCCCGGGCGCTGGTGGAACGTGGTGTGCGGTGCGCGACCGTGCGCCTGGCACCCTCGGTCCATGGCCTCGGCGACTACGGATTCGTGCCTCTCCTGATTCGCCTGGCCCGGGAGACGGGCGTCTCGGCCTATCTCGGAGACGGCGGCCACTGTTGGTCGGGTGTGCACCGGCTGGACGCCGCCCGGGTCTATCGGCTTGCGCTGGAGCAGGGCGTGACGCAGTCGGTCTACCACGCCGTCGCCGACGAGGCCGTGCCGTTCAAGGCCATTGCCCAGGCGATCGGTGGTGGCCTGGGGTTGCCGGTCGAATCCCGGGAGCGCGAGCATTTCGGCTGGTTTGCCCACATGGCAGCGGCGAACATGGCGGTGTCCAGCGAATACACCCGTGCCTTGCTGGGATGGATGCCAAGTGGCCCGGGCCTGTTGGATGATCTTGAGTTGCCTGGTTACTACGCTGGATAAGGGGTACCTGTGGCGAGGGAGCTTGCTCCCGCTGGGTTGCGCAGCGACCCCAATGTTTTACGGTCGCTGCGCAACCGAGCGGGAGCAAGCTCCCTCGCCACAAGTGCTGTGCGGGCCTCTAGCGGGAAATGATCCCGTGGTCGATCGCGTATTTCACCAGGGCCGCGGGTTTGTCGATGTTCAGCTTGCGGCGGATGCTCAGGCGATGGGTTTCGACGGTGCGTACGCTGATGTCCAGTTCACGGGCCATTTCCTTGTTGTTCAGGCCCTGGACCATTTTCGCCAGCACTTGGCTCTCCCGTGGCGTCAGCTCGTTGTCGCTGTGCGGGTCGGTGGCGAGTCGCTGGGCGATCTCGGCACTGTAGAAGGTGCCGCCGCTGATGATGGCCTCGATGGCCGCGATGATTTCCCGCGATGGCGCGTTCTTGAGCACGTAGCCGCTGGCGCCGGCGCGTACGGATTCGCTCACGTACTCATAATTGTCGTACATGCTGAGGATGAGGATCTTGAGGCTGGGGTATTGCTTGCCCAGCAATCGGGTCAGCTCAAGGCCGTTTTTGTCCTTGAGGCCGATGTCCATCAGCAGCAGGTCCGGTTGGCAGCGACCGACCATTTCGATCGCCTGTGCGCCGTTCTCGGCTTCGCCTACCACGTCCAGTTGCGGCATCACCGAGAGCAGGGCCCTGATGCCGTCGCGGACCAAGGAATGGTCGTCGACCAGCGCGACGCGAATCACGGGAGGCAGGGTCATCGGCAAGTGCTCTGGTTGGAGAGGGGGCATCAGCTTTGCGTGACCGAGAGGTTCATGGGCAGCAGGATGTCCAGTTCGCTGCGGCCTGGCACCGACGTCACTTCCAGGCGTCCGCCGAAATGCTCGACCCGTTCGCGGATGTTACGCAGGCCGATGCCGGCATGGCCGCGTTCCACTTGCGGGACGTTGAACCCCATCCCGTCATCGACCACCGTCAGGCGCAGGGACTGGCTGGAGCCGAATAGGCTGATGCCGACGCTTTTCGCCCCGGCATGGCGCTCGATATTGGTCAGGGCCTCCTGGGCAATGCGAAACAGCGAGACGGGGGCGCCATTTTCCAAGCGGCAATCGAATTCGTTGCTGCGGTAGGACACTTCCAGCCCGCTGCGCTGCTGGAATTCGCTGGCGAGCTGGCCGATGGCGGCGGGCAGGCCCAAGGTGTCGAGCAGGGAGGAGCGCAAGTCGTGGGAGATGCTACGGATCTCGCCGATGGCGTCGCCTAGCCGGTCGGTGGCGGTCTTCAGGATACCCAGGCCGTTGTCCTGACCGTTCTCCAACACATGGCTGGCCAGTTCGAACTGGAACTTGATCGATACCAGCAATTGGCTGATGCCGTCATGCAGCTCGCGAGAAACCCGTGAGCGTTCTTCTTCCTGCAGGCTGACGATGCGCTGGTTCAGCCGCTGCAGCTTCTGGTCCGCCAGGCGATGTTCGCTGACGTTCAGGGTCATGCCTCCGGCGAATACCAGCAGGACCGCTACCAATGCGATGGCAGCGATGGCTTGCATGGTGGTGTGGATGCCATGGGCGACTTCGTCACGGGCTTGTTGGGTGGCGCGTTCGACATCCTCCAGGTAGATCCCCGTGCCAAGCGTCCAGCCCCATTTGTCGAGCCTCACGACGTAGGCCAACTTGTCGGTCACCTGGCCGGAGGAGGGCTTGTTCCAGGCGTAGCGCTGGAAACCATCGCCTGACTCGGCGCTTCTGATCAGCGCCTGGATCACCGGCAAGCCGTGGGGGTCTTTCATGTCCCAGAGGTACTGCCCGACCAATTCCGACTGGCGGGCATGCATGAGGCTGCGACCCTGGCGGTCATACACGAAAAAGTAACCGTTGATGCCGAAGCTGAGCTTGCGCAGTTCTTCCAGGACCTGCTGTTGCGCGCGCGCGTTTCCCTGGCCGTCGTCATACAGCGGGGCGATCAGGCTCTGCGCCATCTCGACATAGTTCTTCAACTCGGCGCGCTTGCTCGCCAGGATGCTGTCTTCGATCAGTTGCGCCTGTTGATCGCCCAATTGGCGGTTGAGCGAGATCACCAGGGCGCAGATGACCGCGATGGCCAGGACCAGCGGCAAGATCCCGAGGGCGACGATTTTGTGTTTGAGCAGCATCTGTACTCCTGTCCGGGCTCGGCGGGGAGGCGAATGGCGGCATCATATGCCAAACCAGCCTGCCCGGCACAAACCTGTGGAGCAAGACATGTGGGAGCAAAGCTTGCTCGCGATGCAGGCGCCGCGGTTTATGGAAAACCGTATCGACGCTATCGCGGGCAAGCCTTGCTCCCACAGGGGGAATTGGGGTTCTACGTAGTACTACGGATTTATTTGTTGACCCGTTGCAGGGATATTGGGTCGGCTCCGAATAGCCGGGGCACACTATAAAAACAATCGCCGCAATCCACTGGATATCGGCAGGAGACATGCAATGACAACCCGTCTGGTTAAACACCTCGCCTGGTTTGCCGTGGCTGTTCTGGGAGCCTGTGCGTTGAGTGTCGTGGCCTTGCGCCGCGGCGAACCCATCAACGCCCTCTGGATCGTCGTCGCCGCCGTGGCCATCTACCTGGTCGCCTACCGCTACTACAGCCTCTTCATCGCCAACAACGTGATGCAACTCGACGCGCGCCGGGCCACGCCTGCCGTGCTCAACAACGATGGCCTGGACTACGTCCCGACCAACAAACACATCCTTTTCGGCCACCACTTTGCGGCCATTGCCGGCGCGGGGCCGTTGGTCGGGCCGGTGCTGGCGGCGCAGATGGGCTATTTGCCCGGCACGCTCTGGCTGATCGCCGGCGTGGTGCTGGCCGGTGCGGTGCAGGACTTCATGGTCCTGTTCCTGTCCACCCGCCGCAACGGTCGCTCCCTGGGCGACATGGTGCGCGAGGAAATGGGCCGCATTCCTGGCACCATCGCGCTGTTCGGCTGCTTCCTGATCATGATCATCATCCTCGCGGTGCTGGCGCTGATCGTAGTCAAGGCCCTGGCCGAGAGCCCGTGGGGCATCTTCACGGTGATGGCGACCATCCCGATCGCGATGTTCATGGGCATCTACATGCGCTACATCCGCCCGGGCCGCATCGGCGAGATCTCGATCATCGGCGTGCTGTTGCTGCTGGGTTCGATCTGGCTGGGCGGGCAGATCGCCGCCGACCCGGTCTGGGCCAAGGCCTTCACCTTCACCGGGATCCAGATCACCTGGATGCTGATCGGCTACGGTTTTGTCGCGGCGGTGCTGCCGGTGTGGCTGATCCTGGCGCCACGGGACTACCTGTCCACGTTCCTCAAGATCGGCACCATCGTCGCCCTGGCGATCGGCATCCTGGTGACCATGCCCGAGCTGAAAATGCCGGCACTGACCCAGTTCACCGACGGTACCGGGCCGGTGTGGAAGGGCGGTCTGTTCCCGTTCCTGTTCATCACCATCGCCTGCGGCGCGGTTTCGGGGTTCCATGCGCTGATCTCCTCGGGGACCACGCCCAAGCTGCTGGATAACGAAACCAACGCCCGCTACATCGGTTACGGCGGCATGCTGATGGAGTCCTTCGTGGCGATCATGGCCATGGTGGCCGCTTCGGTGATCGAGCCGGGCGTGTACTTCGCCATGAACAGCCCGGCGGCGATCGTCGGTTCGGACGTGGTGGCCGTGGCCCAGACCGTTAGCAGCTGGGGTTTTGCAATCACCCCCGATGCGCTGCAAGCGGTGGCCAAGGACATCGGCGAGACCACCATCCTGGCCCGTGCCGGCGGTGCGCCGACCCTGGCGGTCGGGATCGCGCAGATCCTGCACTCGGTGCTGCCGGGTGAGAACACCATGGCGTTCTGGTACCACTTCGCGATCCTGTTCGAAGCGCTGTTCATTCTCACCGCCGTGGACGCCGGCACCCGTGCCGGACGGTTCATGCTGCAGGACCTGCTTGGCTCGTTCGTGCCGGCCCTCAAGCGCACCGAATCGTGGACCGCCAACCTGATCGCCACCGCCGGCTGCGTGGCGCTGTGGGGTTATCTGCTGTACCAGGGCGTGATCGATCCGCTGGGCGGCATCAACACCTTGTGGCCGCTGTTCGGCATCTCCAACCAGATGCTGGCCGGGATCGCCCTGATGCTCGCCACCGTGGTACTGATCAAGATGAAGCGCCAGCGCTACGTCTGGGTCACGCTGCTGCCGGCGAGCTGGCTGCTGATCTGCACCACCACCGCGGGCCTGATCAAGCTGTTCGACGCCAACCCGGCGATCGGCTTCCTGGCCCTGGCGCGCAAATACAACGATGCCCTGGCCGCCGGCCAGATCCTGGCCCCGGCCAAGAGCATCGAGCAGATGCAGCACGTGGTGTTCAACGCCTACACCAACGCAACGCTGACGGTGTTGTTCCTGTTCGTGGTCTTCAGCATCCTGTTCTACGCGCTCAAGGTTGGCATCGCCGCCTGGGGCACGAAAGAACGCACGGACAAAGAAGCACCATTCCAGGCCCTGCCGGACGCTTGATAGAGGATTGCAACGATGTTCAATGACTTGAGTCGCCTGGGTAAATACCTCGGTCAGGCCGCGCGCCTGATGGTCGGCATGCCCGACTACGACAACTACGTCGAGCACATGCAAACCAAGCACCCGGACAAGCCGATGATGGACTACGAGGCGTTCTTCCGGGAACGCCAGGAGGCCCGTTACGGCGGCAAGGGTGGGCCCAAGTGCTGTTGACTTGAGCTGAACCCAACCCCCATGTGGGAGCGGGCTTGCTCGCGAAGGCGTCGGGTCAGTCGCCATTGATGTGGCTGACACACCGCCTTCGCGAGCAAGCCCGCTCCCACAGTTGTTTTGGGGTGTTCCCAGGATTTGTTGACACCACAAAACTGACAGGCATGGCGATAGCACCTGGTGCTCCACGCAAAATACTTAACCCATAAGTTTTTAAAGGGTATTTCATTCCAGCCCCACGGACCTGGCTGAATGCCCCGGTCCAGACGCTTGGCAAGAGGCAAAACGCCATGCCTCACTTGGCGAAATCAGGCACATAGGTGGCGCGTTCAGGTAACTAACTCAAGAGGGAAGGCAGGTAACGTGGCGCAACTTTTCACCGCAAGTGCGCACGTTCGCCCAGGGTGGATCAATACAAATCTGATGGTGCCGCTTCCAGGAGGGGCGGAAAAACCGAAACACCGATTGTTCCTGCGCGCGCCTCAATGTTCGATCACAAGAGAATAAGAAAATGACCAGCCCCAGCTTCAAGGATTCGAACGGCCATCTGGCACAGGGCTTCAAGCCTCGTCACGTCACCATGCTGTCCATTGCCGGGATCATCGGTGCGGGTCTGTTCGTGGGATCGGGTCATGCCATTGCCGCCGCCGGCCCGGCCGTCATGCTGGCCTATCTGTTTTCCGGGACGTTGGTGGTCCTGGTCATGCGCATGCTGGGTGAGATGGCGGTCGCCAATCCGGACACTGGCTCCTTCTCCACCTATGCCGACCAGGCCATCGGGCGCTGGGCCGGCTTCACCATCGGGTGGCTCTACTGGTGGTTCTGGGTGCTGGTGATTCCCATCGAAGCGTTGGCCGCCGGTCATGTGCTCAACCAATGGTTTCCCGCCGTCGATGCCTGGCTGTTCGCCTCGGTGTCGATCGTTTTGCTGGCGGTGACGAACCTGTTCAGCGTGTCGAAGTACGGTGAGTTCGAATTCTGGTTCGCCATGGCCAAGGTCGTGGCGATCATTGGTTTTATCTCCCTGGGTTTCGCAGTGCTGATGGGCTGGATTCCCGAGCGCGAAGCCAGCGGCCTGGGCCGGTTGATGGAGGAGCATGGCGGGTTCGCCCCCAACGGCCTGTCGGCGGTAGTGGGCGCGTTCATCACCATCATGTTCAGCTTCATCGGTACGGAGGCGGTGACCATCGCGGCGGCTGAATCCGACAACCCCGCGCAGAACATTGCCAAGGCCACCCGTTCGGTGATCTGGCGCATCGGTGTGTTCTACCTGCTGTCGATCTTCGTGGTCATTTCCGTGGTGCCGTGGAACGATCCACTCCTGGCTTCAGTGGGCTCCTACCAGCGGGCGCTTGAGTTGATGAACATTCCCCACGCCAAATTCCTGGTGGATGTGGTGGTGCTGATTGCCGTGGCCAGTTGCATGAACTCCTCGATCTACATCGCCTCGCGGATGCTGTATTCCCTGGGCCGTCGCGGCGATGCGCCAAAGGCCGTGAAGGTGACGTCCTCGGCCGGTGTGCCACGGTCCGCGGTGATTGCCAGTACCGTGCTGGGCGCGGGTGTCACCTTGTTCAGCTACTTCATGCCCGCCGGCCTGTTCCAGTTCCTGCTCGCCAGCTCCGGTGCCATCGCCTTGCTGGTGTACCTGGTGATCGCCATCTCGCAACTGCGCATGCGCCGGATGCTGCAACGACAGAACATCGAGCTGCCTCTTCGCATGTGGTTGTTTCCCTGGTTGACCTGGTTGGTCATCGTGTTCATCTCGGCGGCGCTGGCGGTCATGATGATCTCGCCCGAGCACCGCAGCGAGGTGAGCACGACCCTGGGCCTGGCGCTGATCATTTCGTTTATCGGCCTGGCGACGTCGCGGCATCCACCCCAGCCCGAGAGCGTCGCTTCCCTCGGCTGATCCCTCATTTTTTACCCTGTTGACGCCACGTTACTGGCGTCAACAAACCCTCTTTCCAGCCCATTCAAGACGCAAAAACCTCAGTCTTGAAGCGCGGCCCTTCCGCCTGTCACCCACTTGCAAACCCAGCCCTGCGAACCGGCACTAACCCGCGGTCGCGTTGTCAGTAATTGGCGTCTGTGGGGATGAGGATCGTCCCTGTTATCGGCATATCAGCTGGATGGTTTTTCTCGAGCACTTTCGGGGAAAAGAGCTTTGCGATGGATTGCGTCCTGGACCGACCCTTTCTCTTGCAGGCGATTTTCCCATGGGGTTTCTACTCGATCCACGTCATGACATCGATGCTGCCTTGCTGAGCTACCGCCGGGTGTTCTGGGCCCTGGCGCTGTTCAGTGGCGTGATCAACTTGCTGGTGCTGGTGCCGTCGCTGTACATGATGCAGGTCTACGACCGGGTCCTCACCAGCCGTAACGAAACCACCTTGTTCATGCTCACCTTGATGGCCCTGGGACTGTTCATGTTCAGTGCCCTGATCGAGTGGGTGCGCGGCGAGGTGATGATTCGCATGAGCGCGGGGCTGGACGATGCCTTGGGCGAGCGGGTATTCGACGCCGCCTTCGCCCGCAGCCTGCGGGAACACAACGCTAACCCGGCGCAGGTGCTCACTGACCTGGCGACACTGCGGCAGTTGATCACCGGGCAGGGCCTGATCGCGCTGCTCGACGCACCCTGGCTGCCGATCTTCCTGCTGGTGGCGTTCATCTTCCATCCCTGGTTCGGCGTGCTGACGCTGGTGCTCGCCCTGGTGCTGATCGGCTTGGCGCTGTGGGGCGAACTGGCGACACGTACGCGCCTGGGCGAAGCCAATCGCCTGGGGGTGCAGTCGTCAATCTATGTCAACAGCACGTTGCACAACGCTGAAGTCATCCAGGCCCTGGGCATGCTCGGGCCGTTGCGCCAGCGCTGGAGCCTGTTGCAGCAGCGCATCATTGCCGCCCAGGCCCATGCCAGCGACCGCGGTGCGCGCATCACCTCGGCGACGCGTTTCGTGCGGATTTCCGGACAATCCCTGGCCCTCGGGCTGGGGGCCTTGCTGGTACTGGAAGGCCAACTGTCGGCGGGCATGATGATTGCGATGTCGCTGTTGCTGGGGCGAGCCCTGGCGCCGGTGGAAATCGCCATCGGCTCGTGGAAGCAATTCAATTCCGGGCGCCAGAGCTACCAGCGCCTGAGCCAACTGTTGGCGCAGCACCCTCGTGATCGCTTGCGCATGCCATTGCCGCCGCCCACCGGGGCGGTGCGCCTGGAGCAGTTGTATGTCGGCCCGCCGGGGGCTTCGCAACCGATCCTGCGCGGGATCAATTTCAGCCTCGCCAAGGGCGACGTGCTGGCCGTGGTCGGGCCCAGTGCCAGTGGCAAATCGACCCTGGCCCGCGCCCTGGTCGGGGTCTGGCCGGCCATGGGCGGGTCGGTGCGCCTGGACGATGCCGAGATCAGCCAGTGGTCCCACGACGCCCTGGGCCCGCACCTCGGCTACCTGCCCCAGGACATCGAGTTGTTCGACGGCACGGTCGCCGACAACATCGCCCGTTTCGGTGAGCAGGACGCCGACCAGATCATCGCTGCCGGACGGCATGCCGGTATCCACGAAATGATCCTGCGGTTTCCCAAGGGCTACGACACGCCGCTGGGCCCCGGCGGGCTTGGCTTGTCCGGTGGGCAGAAACAACGCCTGGGCCTGGCGCGCGCGCTCTACGGAAGGCCCTCGCTGATCGTGCTCGATGAACCCAACTCCAATCTCGATGACGCCGGCGAGCTGGCGCTGGTCCAAGCCATCAGTGCCCTCAAGGCGGCCGGCAGCACTGTGGTCTTGATCACGCATCGGCCCAGTGTGCTGGCGGTGGTCGATCACATCCTCGTGTTGAAGGACGGGACTCAACAAGCGTTCGGCCCTCGGGACCGGGTGCTCAAGGCACTGATGCCGGGGCCGCGACCGGCCGCGGTCCGGGAGGCGGGCGGCGATGCGTGATCTGATCCCTGAGGCACAGACCTACAGCGAGCAGGGGCTGAGCGTGCGCGGCACCACGACACTACCCAGCGCTCGGACTGATGCCGGGAATGCGGCGCGTTATGGCGTGGGATTCCTGGTCCTGACGCTGGGCGGTTTCCTGCTCTGGGCCTGCCTGGCGCCACTCGACCAGGGAGTGGTGGGCAGCGGCACCGTGGTGGTGGCGGGGGAGCGCAAGGCGGTGCAGTCGTTGGTCGGCGGAGTGGTGGAAAAGCTGCTGGTGAGCGATGGCGACCGGGTTACCCAGGGGCAATTGCTCGTGCAACTGAACACGGTGCAAGCGCAGTCGCAACTGGACGTGACCCTGGGCAAGCTGCTCAATGATCGCAGCATCGAGGCACGCCTGATTGCCGAGCGCCTGGGCAGCGCCGAGATCCAATGGCCTGCGCAGCTGCTGGCGCGCGCCGACGAGCCACGAGTGAAGGCGGCCATGGCCTTGCAGAGTCAGCTGTTCATCACACGTCGTGCGGAGCTGGGCAGCCGCTTGCAGATCATCGAGCACGAAGTCGCGGCGTTGCAACAACAGTTGCTGGGCTACGAAGGCGTCAAGCGCAACTACGACGCGCAGATGCGTTTTCAGCAGCAGGAGCTTGAAGGCCTGCGTGACCTGGCCCGGGAAGGCTACGTTCCGCGCAACAAACTGTTCGAGGCCGAGCGCAACGCGGCCCAGTTGGCGGGGCAGATCGCCTCCGGCGTGGGGGATGTCGGCAGGACCCGCCAGGCGATCAACGAAAGCCGGCTCAAGGCCTTGCAGGCGCAGCAGGAATTTCGCCGCGATGCCGAGACGCAGCTCAGCGAGGTCTCGGCCGAGGCGGCCGGTTATGCCGATCAGATCCGGGCCTTGCAGTTCGAAGTGGACAACGGTGCGATCCGCGCACCGGTGGCCGGGCAGGTAATGGACGTGAGCATTCATACGGTCGGCGGCGTGGCGCAGGCTGGCCAGACCCTGATGCAAGTGGTGCCGCTGGATGCGCCGATGGCGATCACCGCCCGCTTCGAGCCGCTGATGGCCAACAAACTGCGCCCGGGCCTGCCGGTGCACGTGCATTTCACCGCGCTGCAACGGGTGGATACGCCGACGGTCACCGGCACCGTGACGACCGTGTCGGCCGACCAACTGATCGACGAGCAGACGCACCTACCGTACTTCTCCGCCAAGGTCGAGATTCCCGCCGACACCGTGGCCGCGTTGCAAAGCGCCGGCCTGCTGGTGCGCCCCGGCATGCTTGCCGATGTCACGGTGGTGACGGGCGAACGCACCTTGATGAATTACCTGATGAAACCGTTGCGTGAACGCTTGCTGGCAGCCTTCAAGGAGGAATGAGCATGGTCGACCGTTGCCGCTCTTGCGTGCGTGTACTGCTAAGCCTGTGGACCGGTTGGGTGGTGCTCAGTCCTGTGTGGGCCGCGGAGAGTGGCTTGAGCCTCACCGCTGCCTACGATGCCTCGCGCCTCAACGATCCGACCGTGCAAGCGGCGGCCCACGCCTTTGAAGCCTCGCGGCACGAGGAGGACATCGGTCGCGGCGGCCTCTATCCGCAAGTCTCGCTGTCCTCGCGTTATGGCTACGGTGGGCGGACCGACGGCGGCGACGACAGCAGTTACGTCAACAGCAATGATTACCAGGCGAACAACGTCACCCTGGCGGCGCAACAACCGCTCTACGACAAGGCCCGCTGGGCGGCGTACCAGGAAGGCAAGGCGCGGGGGAAACTGGGCACCCAGGTGTTCGACGTGGCCGGCCAGACCTTGTATGACCGAGTGGCGAAGGGGTATTTCGACGTCGCCCGGGCCGAGAACGAGATCAAGCTGATCCAGCAGCAGAAGGCGGCGATCCAAGGCTTGGTCATCCAGAGCAAAAAGCTTTATGAGGGCGGCCAGGGGGCGATTACCGATATCGACGAGGCCCAGGCGCGGCTCGACCTGGTGCAGGCCCAGGAAGCCGAAGCCCAGGCCCGTCGCGTGGCGGCATTGCGGGCGTTGTCCGGGCGGGCCAGTGTGCCCATCGATGACATCCTGCCGATGCGCGAGGAACTGGCCGCCGGTAGCCCGATCCCGCCGGAGCAGGACTTGCCATACTGGACCGCGATTGCCCGTCAGGCCAGCCCCGAGCTGGCCGCTCGGCTGGCAGCGGTGAAAGTCGCCGAGGCCCAGGCCGACAGTCAGCGTGCTGGTCATTATCCGACGTTGTCATTGACCACTCAGTTGACCCGCCGTGAAACCCGTCAATACCAGGAACTCGACCCGCGCCAGGACACCTATTATGTGGGGGTGCAGTTGGACATTCCGCTGTACCGCGGCGGGGCGGTACGGGCCTCGGTGGCCAAGGCCGAAGCGCAACTGGCGGGTGCACAGTCTGACTACGACGTGCAGCGCCAGCAGCTGGCCGAGGACATCGAGGCCGATTACCTGGGCGTCGTCGCCGGGTTCGCCAAGAGCAAGGCCATGCAGCGGGCGGTGGAGTCAAACCAGCGAGCGCTGACCTCGACGGAAAAAGGCTTCCAGGGCGGGGTGCGTTCCACGGTGGATATCCTTGACGCCCAGCAGCGACTGTTCCAGGCCCGCCGGGACCTGCTCAACACCAAGCTCGACATGCTGCAAAGCTATGTGAGCCTGCACACCCACACCGGCCAGATGAACCGCGCAGTGCTGGAGCAGGTGCAAAGCCTGTTCTAGACAAGCCTGGGTTCAAGTTTGAGCATCCCTGTGGTTGCCTGGATTTTCCTGGCACCACAAACCCCCTGTGGGAGCGAGCCTGCTCGCGAAAGCGGTGTGTCAGTCAGCATCCCTGTTGGATGTGCCGGGGCCTTCGCGAGCAGGCTCGCTCCCACAGTTTTGATCATGGTTGCCCTGGGTTTTTCTGGCACAGCAGGGCCCCTGTGGTTGACCTGGATTTTTCAGGCACAGCAGAGCCCCTGTGGTTGACCTGGATTTTTCAGGCACAGCAGAGCCCCTGTGGTTGACCTGGATTTTTCAGGCACAGCAGAGCCCCTGTGGTTGACCTGGATTTTTCAGGCACAGCAGAGCCCCTGTGGTT
The DNA here is from genome assembly GCF_051131985.1 of Pseudomonas sp. Z3-6. Lineage (NCBI taxonomy): Bacteria > Pseudomonadati > Pseudomonadota > Gammaproteobacteria > Pseudomonadales > Pseudomonadaceae > Pseudomonas > Pseudomonas sp. Z3-6. The sequence goes on along the minus strand of NZ_CP071644.1, from coordinate 4,259,686 downwards.
GACCTGGATTTTCCTGGCACAGCAGGGCCCCTGTGGTTGCCCTGGGGTTTTTCTGGCACAGCAGGGCCCCTGTGGTTGACTTGGATTTTTCTGGCACAGCAGGGCCCCTGTGGTTGCCCTGGGTTTTTCTGGCACAGCAGGGCCCCTGTGGTTGACTTGGATTTTTCTGGCACAGCAGGGCCCCTGTGGTTGACTTGGATTTTTCTGGCACAGCAGGGCCCCTGTGGTTGACTTGGATTTTTCTGGCACAGCAGGGCCCCTGTGGTTGCCCTGGGTTTTTCTGGCACAGCAGGGCCCCTGTGGTTGCCCTGGGTTTTTCTGGCACAGCAGGGCCCCTGTGGTTGACTTGGATTTTTCTGGCACAGCAGGGCCCCTGTGGTTGACTTGGATTTTTCTGGCACAGCAGGGCCCCTGTGGTTGCCCTGGGTTTTTCAGGAACAACACGACTCCTGTGGGAGCGGGCTTGCTCGCGAAAGCGGTGTGTCAGTCAGCATCCCTGTTGGATGTGCCGGCGCCTTCGCGAGCAAGCCCGCTCCCACAGTTTTGATCTGCGGTTGACCTGGATTTTTCAGGCACAACAGAGCCCCTGTGGTTGACCTGAATTTTTCAGGCACAACACGACTCCTGTGGGAGCGAGCCTGCTCGCGAAAGCGGTGTGTCAGTCAACATCCCTGTTGGATGTGCCGGCGCCTTCGCGAGCAAGCCCGCTCCCACAGTTCTGGTCTGCGGTTGTCTTGGGTTTTTCAGCTCAAGCCCCCCCGGAGGGGGCTTGGGTCAGGCAGTGAAGTCGCTGGCGTGCAGCTCCTTGACGCCGACCAGTTCGAATTCGAACTCGGGGGTGGCGTCGGCGTTGGTACTGCCGGAGAGGACGCCATCGACGAAGCGCAACTGGCCGGTGGCATTGCTGGCGTCGAAGGCGTTACTGCCGATGAACGTGAAGGCATCGACCCCGGCGGTCAGTGGGTTGGCGTCCAGGTCGGTGAGGTCCAACTTGTCGAACTCGGCACTCTTGAAACCACTGATCACATCGCGCAAAGCCCCGACGCCCATGTCCGACAGCGCACCAAACGCGTAGGTGTCCGCGCCGGTGCCGCCGGTGAGGTTGTCGGTGCCTGCGCCGCCGATCAAGCGGTCATCGCCCGAACCGCCCACCAACGTATCGTTGCCGGCCCCGCCGTCGAGGACGTTTGCCGCACTGTTCCCCGACAGCGTGTCGGCGGAGGCGCTGCCTACCAGGTTCTCGATGAATTTCAAGGTGTCGAGCCCGGAACCCACGGTGTTCTGCTGCGCCGACGTCGAGAGGTTGACGGTCACGCCGGACAGTGCCCGTTCATAGCTCGCCGTATCCATGCCATCGCGTCCATCCAGGACATTGTTGCCGGCACTGGCGAACAACGTATTGTCCAAGGCGTTGCCGGTGCCATTGGCGGCGCCGGGGCTATCGACATACAAGTTCTCGACGTTACTGCCCAAGGTGTAGGCCGCCAGGCTGCTGTGCACGCTGTCGATCCCGCCGGTCACTGCGTTGGTGCTGGTCTCGATCACGCTGTCGTCGGCATTGTCGACAAAATACGTGTCGTTGCCATCGCCGCCGCTCATGCTGTCAGCCCCGGCGGCGCCGTCGATCACGTTGTTGGCGACATTGCCGGTGATGAAGTTGCGCCGTTCGTTGCCGGTGCCGTCGATGTCCGACACGCCGGTGAGCACCAGGTTCTCGAGATTGGCCCCCAGCGTCCAACTGACCGAGGCTTGCACCGTATCGATCTGCGCGGTCGAGGTGTTGGTTTCCACCACGCTGTCGAACGCATTGTCGACCACGTAGATGTCGTTGCCATCGCCACCGGTCAAGGTGTCGGCGCCCAAGTCGCCATCCAGGTTGTCGTTGCCCGCACTGCCCACCAGGGTGTCGTCCTGGTCGGTGCCGGCGATCATCCCGCCCTGGTTCTGGCCTTTGTTGAAGATGTCCTGCACGCTGTTATTGTCGTCGGGGTTGCCCTGGAAGCCGAGGTCATTGGCAATGTAGTCCGCCAGGCGTTGGCCGACGATCTCCGCCGATTCCTCGTGCAGGTGCCAGACGTCATCGGGATACACCAGCGGATCGACTTCGTAGCGCAACGGCAAGTCGGTGTAGTCCACCGCCAGCTTGACGTCGGCGCGTTCGGCGGCCATGGCTTCCTGGGCGGCGCGGACATAACCGACGCCCTCGACGATGGCGGCGATCTTCTCTTCCGAATAACCCCGGGCCCGGGCCGCGTCCTCTGAGTAATGACCGGTTTCCATCAGGTACACGCTGAAATTGCCGAACTGGGCATGCAGGTAGTCGAATACCTTCAAGGTCGCGGCCTTGTACGCAGCCGCCGCTGCGGCCTTGTCCGTGGCACGGGCGATTTCCTGGGCGGCTTCCTCGCCCTGGCCCCAGATGATGCCCATGGTGACGTTATCGATCGACTGCAGTTCGGTGCGCTGGTCGCGCAGCAACGTCACCGCGCGCAACAGGGCCGGCCCGGGTTGGTTGGTGTCGGTCAACCACCAGCACAGCTTGAGTTCCTCGGCGCTGAGTGTGGAGAGGCCGTTGACCGTGCTGCCGCCCACCGCGATGTCGATGCCGTTGCCATCGGCATCGTTGAACTGGCTGCGCACGTCGTAGGTGGTGTAGCGGTTGAGGTCGTTGACCAGCATCGAAGTGCCGGATTGATCATCGTCCTCGCTCATGCGCAGCAGGCGCGCGTTGGATTGACCCAGGGTTGGCAGGTAGAGGATGTCCTGCTGGGCGCGCTCGGCGAAGACGAAGTCGTTGGCGGTAAGGGTGTTTAGGTAGTTGCCATTGAGGGCGATCTCGAAGCGATTGCCATCGGCGTCGGCTTCGGCGGACTTGACGTAGGTCTTGTCGCCGGCCGCGTTGAGAGTCATGTACAAGGTGCTGTTGGTGCCGTCGCCGAGACCAAGAAAACCCAACCCGGAGACGTCGATTTTGTCGACGCCGGCTGTGAAATCGTAAATCGTGTCGGTGGCCGTGACACCACCGGTGTCGTAGTCGCGGTAGCTGTCGGACAGGTTGCTGTAGCGAAACGTGTCGGCGCCATCACCGCCGTACAGCGAGTCGCGTCCGGCACCGCCATCGACGATATCCGCACCGGTGCCGGCCTTGATCGTGTCGTTGCCGCCAAGCCCGAGGATCAGGTCGGCGCCCGTCGTGCCATTGAGTGTCTCGGCGTTGGCGGTGCCAGTGATGGTGTTGGCGGGCGCATCGGCGACCACCAGGGTGAAGTTGTCGCTGACCGAGGCGCCTGACGGATCGGTGGCCTTGACCAAGACGTCGTAGTTGCCCGCCGCGGTACTGGTGGGCGTGCCGCTGAAGGTCAGGTTGGTGGCATTGAAACTCAGCCAGGCGGGCAGGGCGTTGCCGTTGGCGAGGGTTGCGGTGTAGGTCAGCACATCCTGGTTGGCGTCGCTGAAGCTGTTGCTGGCCACGGTGTATTTGAACGGCGTGCTCTCACTGGCGTTCTGGTCCAGGAGCGGGGTGACCACCACGGGCGCCACATTGGTGGGGGTGCCTTGGTCGGCGAAGACGAAGTGACTGGCCGTCAGGCTGCTGACGAAGTTGCCCGCCATGGAAATCTCGAACCGGTTGCCGTTGGCATCCACCGTCAGGTCCTTGAGGTAGGTGCGGTTGGTCGACGAACTGTAGGTGACCTGCAGGGTACCGTTGAGCCCGTTGCCCAAGCCCGTATAGCCGAGCGCGGAAACGTCGATCTTGTCGGCGGCCACGTCGAAGTCAAGGATCTGGTCGCTGGCGCTGGTGGAACTGGTGCGATAGCTGTCGAGCTTGGAGGTATAGCGGAACACATCGGCGCCCGTGCCACCGGTGAGCTTGTCGACCCCGGTGCCGCCGACCAGGATATCGTTGCCGGCGCCGCCATTGAGGGTGTCGTTGCCCGCGCCACCGAACAGTTGCTCATTGGCAGCGGTGCCGGTCAGCGTGTCGTTGTTCGGTGTTCCATTGATCACAATGGCGGCGGGGACGTCCTGCACGGCGAGGGTAAAACTGTCGCTGACGGTGGCGTTGCTGCCATCGGTCGCGGTGACCTGGATCGAGTAGGTGCCCGATGCCGTATCGGGTGGCGTGCCGTTGAAGGTGCGGGTGGCCGCATCGAAGGTCAGCCAACTGGGCAGGGCGCTGCCATTGGCGAGCCTGGCGGTGTAGCTGAGGCTGTCGTTGTCCGGATCGGTGAAGCTGGTGGCCGGCACCACGTAGTTGAACGGGGTGTTTTCGGTGGCGTTCTGGTCCAGCAACGGCGTGGCCAGCACGGGCGCCTGGTTGGTCGGCGAGGAGGTGGCGAAGACGAAGTTGGCGCTGGTCAGGGTGTTGAGGTAATTACCGTCCAGGGCCACCTCGAAGCGGTTGCCGTTGGCGTCGGCCTCCAGGGATTTGATGTAGGTCTTGGTGCCGGCGCTGTTGAGCACCAGGTACACGGTGTTGTTCTTGCCATCTCCCAGGCCGGTGAAGCCCATGGCCGAGAGATCGATTTTGTCGGCGCTGATGTTGAAGTCGGTGATCAGGTCGCCGAGATTGGCGCCGCCGGTGTTGTAGTTGCGGTAGCTGTCCAGGCGATTGGCGAACACAAAAGTGTCCGCGCCCGTGCCGCCGGTGAGGGTGTCCATGCCGGCACCGCCGTCGAGCTTGTCGTCGCCGGCGCCGCCACTGAGGCTGTCGTTGCCCGCCAGGCCGAGCAGGGTGTCGGCCGCATCGCTGCCCAACAGCGAGTCGCTGCCGCTGGTGCCGGTGATCACCCGGTTGAAGATGAAGTTATTGGCGGTCAGGGTGCTGGCGAGGTTGCCCGTGAGGATCAGCTCGAAGCGGTTGCCGCTGGCGTCGGCGTCGAAGTCCTTGATGTAGGTCCGGTTGTTGCTGGCGCTGTAGCTGACTTGCAGGGTGCCGCCGCGGCCGTTGCCCAGGCCGGTGAAACCGAGGCCGGCGAGGTCGATCTTGTCCTGGGTGACGTCGAAATCGGTGATGGTGTCATCGAAGCTTGTCGTCGCGTTGCGGTAACTGTCCGACTGCGCGACGAACCGGAACGTATCGGCGCCGGTGCCGCCGGTGAGTTTGTCGATGCCCGCGCCGCCTACCAGGATGTCGCTTCCGGCCCCGGCGTTGAGAGTGTCGTTGCCTGCCGCGCCATAGAAAATCTCGCTGGCGCTGGTGCCCGTCAGGATGTCGTTGCCCGCCGTACCTTGCACGGTCGTCATTGGCACCGTGGCGCTGACGTAGCTGCCGTCGCCGTAGACCAGCGTGGCGCCCTTGCTCGTGTGGCTGATGGTGTTGGCGATGATGGCGTTACGGTCGGTGCCGTCTTCATTGCGCTCGGCGACACCGTAGGTCGACAGGTCGCTGCCGCTGATAATGTTGCCCTGGATGAGGTTGTCGCTGCCGTTGAAATACTTGCCGGACACGCCCAGGGTATCGTCGTAGGACTGGATGATGATTTCCGGTACGGCGCCGCCCAGGGAATTGTTGTTGAGCGTGTTGTCGATGACCTCGACGTGGTTGCTGCCGTAGATGCGGATCCCGGCGCTGGCGTTGTCATGGATATCGACGCCGGTGACGGTGACCTCGCTGGAGAGCTTGATCAGCACGCCTTCGGCGCCGTTGCCGTACACCTCGCCGCCCGTGATGGTGATGTTGCTGGGGGAGGGGATGTCCTCGCTGCCGCGCTGGACCACGATGCCATTGCCACCGTTGTCGTAGGCGACGTTATTGGTCATGGTGAAATCGTGAGTGCTGGTGACGACGTTGAAACCGTGGCGGTCGTTGTTGTAGGCAATGTTGTTTTCGAAGGTGCTGTCGCTGAGGAAGTCGGCGACGAAGCCGTCCAGGCCGTTGCCGTGGGACACGCTGTTCTTGATGACCATGTTGACGGTCTGCTCGTGGGGGTCGAAACCGTACCCGGAGCAATCCTTGATCTCGACGCTGTCGAGGGTGACGTTGGAATCGTAGCCTTCTTCGCCGGGGATATAGCCGTTGAACCAGCCATCGACCTTGCCGGTGGTGCTGTCGCGGTTGCCGTCGATGGTGAGGTTGCTCACGCCGAAATCATGGGTTTCTTCACCATAGGCCGAGCGGATGATGCCGGTGATCTTGGTGTCGGAACCATCGGCCAGCTTGACCGTGGTGTCGCCCATGCCGTCGCCGTACAGGTAGACGTTGCTCTTGAGCATCAGGCAGCCATCGGAAGGTTCCTCGCCCCCCGAAACGATGTAGGTGCCGGTGGGCATGTACACCTGCCCACCGCCGGCCGCGGCCGCCGCATCAATCGCACTTTGGATGGCTGCCGTGTCGTCGGTGATGCCATCTCCTTTGGCGCCAAAATCTTGTACGTTGAAAATCATGAGCTTATCTCCGTATCAGGCTTAAACCTCGGTAGACGCCAACATTCCATCGACGACCTCGGTGTTATGACCCAACGGAACGCAAAAGTTGTGACCGCATATCGGGGAAAGTGTCAAAAAGCTGGAGTAACTGATCAGCGGTATTGCCGGGATGGGCAGGAGTAACGTTTCGTTGACGCTTCAAGGCCGAACGATACCCCCTGTGGGAGCGGGCTTGCTCGCGAAGGCGGCGAATCAGTCGACATCATCGTGACTGACACACCGCTTTCGCGAGCAAGCCCGCTCCCACAGGTTCTCCCCCACAGGTTCTGTGGTGACTGATGGGAATTTCCTTGATTGGCATCAACCCCTCCTCCAGGACCACGGGATAACCTCGAATAAACCATCGCCCCGCTGAAGAGGGCGTCGAGGACTTCCATGAGTTATCCGCTGCTTTTGACCTTGCACCTGTTTGCCGCACTGGTGTTCATCGGCACGGTGTTCTTCGAAGTCCTGTTCCTGGAGAGCATCCGCAAGCAACTGCCCGCCAAGGTCATGGTGCTGCTGGAGCAAGGCATCAGCCAACGCGCCCGGCAGTTGATGCCGTGGGTACTGCTGGTGTTGTTCGGCGCGGGCGGCGGCATGGTCTGGTTGCGATACTGGCCGGCGTTGTCGTCGCCGTTGCAATCGTCCTTCGGTGTGCTGCTGGGCCTGAAGATCCTGTTGGCGGGCAGCGTGCTGGGGCATTTCCTCTGGGCGATGTGGCTGTTCCGCAGCGGGCGCATGAACGCCCGCTACGTGCACATCATCCATGTCAGCGTGTTCCTGCACATGGTCGCGATCGTGCTGCTGGCCAAGGCCATGTTCTACGTCACCTGGTAAGCGTTGGCGGCGGGCTGCCAGGGCGCTTGATACAGGTCAAGGTGGCCCGGCGCGCAGGCGTGCAAACTGGCCCCGCACCGCCACTCGGAGATTGTCATGTTCGACCCGTTCCATACCCTCGGTGAGCGACCCTCGGGACGTGCCCCGGTGGTGGCTGATTTCGATTGTCCGGTCGGCACGCGCAGGTTCCATGCCGGTATCGGCTCCCTCGACCTGCTTCGAGGATTACGTACCAGCCGCCAGAAACGACGGCCCCTGTCCCTGGCGGTGCACCTGCCTTCGCGCTTGCGGCTGGCGTCGTGTTCGCCCCTGGCCAGCGACTGCCGATGCGGCGAGATCGAGGGCTATCTGCAACGCCTGGCCTATGAAATGGGCTTGGTCGGTTGCCACCTGGGGGCCGGGCGGCGCGTCGAGCAGTTTTGCCTGACGGGCGGCACACCGGTGATCGCGCATCTGCAGAAGCTGATGAGTGACCTGCGCAAACGCTTCGACTTCTGCGAGTTCGACGGTGCTGACCACAGTATCGAGGTGGACCTGCATCACACCGACTGGTCGACCATGGGCCTGATCCGTGACCAGGGTTTCACCCATGTCAGCATCGGCGTGCCCGACATTGGCGTGGACAGCGATCTATCGGTCGATTGCTACCAGAACCCGGCGCCGATCCATTCATTGATCGATGCGGCACGCACGTTTGGTTTTCGCTCCATCAACATCGACTTGGGCTACGGCCACGCCTGGCAGACACCGGACAGTTTCGCCCTGAAACTGGCGACGCTGATCGAACTGGAGCCGGACCGGTTGCACGTTTTCGACTACGCCCGCGCGCCTTATCGTTATCGCTCGAAGAACGCCGGGCTGGCCGGAACCTTTTGCAGCCCCGCCGACAAGGACGCCATGCGGCGCATCTGTTGCGAACAGTTGATCGGTGCCGGTTATCACTACATCGGCCTGGGCCAGTTCGTCAGGGCCGACGATGACCTGGCGGTGGCTCAGGAACATGGACGCTTGCACCGCAATTGCCAGGGTTTTACCCGTCACGGTTGCTGTGACCACGTGGGCTTCGGCTTGTCGGCCATCACGCAGATCGAGCACCTGTACGTACAGAACACCGACGACCTGCTTCTCTATTGCCAGCAACTGGACGCCGGGCAATTGCCGGTGTGTCGTGGCTGGCGTTGTGAGGCGCAGGACCAGGTCAGGGCGAGCGTGACCGAACAGCTGTCCTGTGACCTGGAGTTGGATATACAAGCCATCGAGGCGCGCTTCGGCCTGGTGTTTCGCGAGCACTTCGCGTCCGCCTGGCCGTTGCTGGAAGCGTTGCATGACCAGGGATTGATCGAACTGTCGAGCCGATTCATCGGCATCCTGCCCGCCGGGCGATTGAATGTGGACGCGATCTGCAACCTGTTCGACCCGGCACCGGATGACGCAAGCCCACACGCTTTTGAAAAGTTGACCCCCTCATGAAAACTGCCTCCGGTTTCAATCGTGCCCTGGTGGAGAAATACGACCGCCCGGGACCGCGCTACACGTCTTATCCGACGGCCCCGCAGTTCCACCAGGCCTTTGCCATGGACGAATACCGCCAGGCCGCCCAGCGCAGCCACCAGGCGCCACAGCCAAAGCCGTTGTCGGTGTACATCCACATTCCGTTCTGCCAGAGCCTTTGTTATTACTGCGCATGCAACAAGATCATCACCCGCAAGACCCATCGCGCCGCCGAATACCTGACTTACCTCAAGCGTGAAATAGCCTTGCAAGCGGCGTTGTTCGACCGCTCGCGCAAATTGACCCAGCTGCATTTAGGTGGCGGCACGCCGACTTACCTGACCCATGAGCAACTGGCTGACCTGATGGACTGCCTGCACCAGGCGTTCGATATGGACGACAGCGACGCCCACGAGTTTTCCATCGAGGTCGACCCACGGACCATCGATGCAGAGCAGATCCAAGGCCTGCGCCAGCTGGGCTTCAATCGCCTGAGCTTCGGCGTCCAGGACTTCGACGCCCAAGTGCAGATCGCGGTCAATCGGGTGCAAAGCGAAGCCCAGGTCGTCGAGCTGGTGGAGGCCGCGCGCCGGGCGCACTTCAAGTCCGTCAGCGTCGATCTGATCTATGGCCTGCCGTTGCAGACCATCGCCAGTTTCGACGTCACCTTGAGCAAGATCATCGCCCTGCGTCCGGATCGGATCGCGGCCTACAGCTACGCCCACCTGCCGCAACGGGTGCGGGCGCAACGGATGATCCGCCCGCAAGACATGCCACCGCCCGAGCGCAAGCTGGAACTGCTGGAGCTGACCATCAATCGCTTGACCGAAGCGGGCTATGTCTACATCGGCATGGACCACTTCGCCTTGCCGGATGACGAACTGGTGCGCGCTCGCGCCCAGGGGACCCTGCAGCGCAATTTCCAGGGCTACTCAACCCACGCCGATTGCGACCTGATTGGCCTGGGCGTGTCGTCGATCGGCAAGGTGGGTGACAGCTACAACCAGAACGTCAAGGAGCTTTCCCAGTATTACGCCTGGTTGGATCAAGGCCTGCTGCCCGTGCAGCGCGGCTATCGGCTGAGCGACGATGACCGGCTGCGGCGCGAGGTCATCAGCGAACTGATGTGCCATGGGCGCATCGACTTCGGTCGGATCGACCGCGAACACGGCATCCGATTCGGCGAATACTTCGCCGATGCCCTGGACCGGCTCCAGGAGCTGGTGCGCGACGGGTTGCTGGACATCCGTGACGACGAGCTGGTGTTGTTGCCCCAAGGCCAATTGATGATGCGCAACGTCGCCATGGCATTCGACGCGTACCTGGGGGCGGACCAGATGGTTCAGTATTCGCGCACGGTCTGAAGCCCGAACTGCTTTTGTGGCGAGGGAGCTTGCTCCCGCTGGGCTGCGCAGCAGCCCCAAGGAAGCTAGCCACAATCAACCTGAAACACCGCGATGGCTGTTTTGGGGGCTGCTGCGCAGCCCAGCGGGAGCAAGCTCCCTCGCCACCAAAGCTCCCTCGCCACAAAAAGGAGTCTTGCCACAAAAAGGAGCCTCGCTACGGGCCTACGACCGTTCGGTATCCGGGTTGCTGGAGGCCGGGATCAGGTCGCGCGTCGCGTAGAAGCCCTGCACCAGGCGATTCTTGGCCCGGTACTCACACAGGAGCAGCAAGGTATCCGGCATCTGGGAAATGGACGATGAATGCTTGACCACCATCGTCTTGCCGCCCGAGCGTAAGCGCACCAGTGTCCCAGGTTCGAATGTGCCCATCTGCAGTCACCTCATCGTCACGTTGCTTGTGCGTTCTACCCAACCCCCGCCGAGGGCCTTGTACAGGTTGACTTCGGCGAGCAGCTGCGACAGCCGGTCGACAATCAGGTTTTGCCGGGCGCTGAACAGCGAGCGTTGGGCATCGAGGAACGTCAGGCTGCTATCCACGCCGATGCGATAGCGCCGTTCCGCCAGGCGGTAGTAGTCCTGGTTGGCTTGCACCAGGTCGCGCTGGGCGATCAATTGGTCTTTATAGGTCTTGCGTGCCGCCAGGCCGTCGGACACTTCCTGGAAGGCGGTCTGGATGGCTTTCTCGTATTGCGCCACGCGGATGTCTTTCTGGATTTTCGAGTAGTCCAGGCTCGCCCGAAGGCTGCCGGCGTTGAAAATCGGCAGGTTGATCTGCGGTTGAAACAGCCAGCTGCCCGACCCGCCCTTGAACAGCCCGGACAGTTCGTTGCTGGAGCTGCCCGCGTTGGCGGTCAGGCTGATGCTCGGGAAGAACGCGGCACGGGCCGCGCCGATGTTGGCATTGGCCGATTGCAACAGGTACTCGGCCCCAAGGATGTCCGGTCGGCGTTGCAGCAAGTCCGAAGGCAGGCCCGCCGGTACTTCGCTGAGCAGGTCCGAGGCCAGTGGGCGGCCGGGCAGGTCATCGGCGACCGAAGTGCCCACCAGCAGCGTGAGGTTGTTGAGGTCCTGGGCGACCTGGCGCTGGAACTTGGCCAGGCTGGCCCTGGCGCTTTCCACCGATGTTCGCGATTGACTCAGGTTCAAGGCCGATGCGGTGCCGACCTGGTTACTGCGTTCGGTCAGGCGCAGGCTTTGCTCGTAGGACTGGAGCGTGTCCTGGGTCAACGCCAGCAGTTCCTGATCGGCACGCCAGGTCAGGTAGGCGCTGGCGACGCTGGCCACCAGGCTCAATTGGCTGCTGCGCCGGGCTTCTTCACTGGACAGGTAAATCAGCGATGCCTGGTCACTGAGGCTGCGGATGCGCCCGAACAGGTCCAGCTCATAAGCGCTGATCCCCAATGTCGCCGAATACGAACGACTGATGGCTGCGTCACCGGTTCCGGTGAGGCTGGCCGGCAGGCGCTGGCTTGAGCCGGTGCCGTTGGCACTGATTGCCGGGAAGAGGTCCGCCCGCTGGATCCGATACTGCGCCTGATACGCCTCGACGTTCAGCGCCGCGACCCGCAAGTCGCGGTTGTTGGCCAGCGCGCTTTCGATGAGTTGTTGCAGCACCGGGTCCTGGAACAGGTCGCGCCAACCCTGTTCGGCGGCCAGGGGCCCCGACAAGGCCGGGGCGTAGGCCGAAGTCTGCGGATACTGCCCGGCGACCGGTGCGTCGGGACGTTGGTAGTCCGGGATAAGCGAACAACCGCCCAACATGAATGCCGCGGCTGCCAGTGGACTCAAGAGTTTATGCATCGACCTGTTATCTCATCGTGGTGCCTGGCCAGGCACCGCAGGCGCGGCAGGCGGGTTCTGGCGGGCCGTTCGCGGCGAGCCGTCATGAGCCGATCATCCATTTCGCCAGCCCATGCCGGCCACTCACGCCCAGCTTGGCGGCGGCACGCTTGAGGTAGGTTTCGATGGAACTGTTCTTGACCTGCAACTTTTCGGCGATCTCCGGCACGGTGCCTCCGGCCAGCAGGCCCAGGCAGACCTCTTTTTCCCGCACGGAAAGGGTGACGTCGCACGGACTCAATCGATCATTGAAGTCACGTTGCAGTTGGGTCTGTTCGGCGCTATCGAGCGGATGGCTCGTGGCGCTGCCAGGGTTTTTGAAGCATTGGCGATTGAGGTGCGCATGACGCTCGGCCAGCGGCAGCAGCGTTTCGGAAAGGTACTTCAGAAAGGACAGTTCCTGGAGGGAAAAGTCGCGCTGTACCTGAGGGCGTTGCAACGAGATCACACAGCGACGGTTGGCCTTGCGTGAAATCAGAATGCACTGGTGGGAGGTGCCGAGGCAGTCGTTGCCTCTTTCGTCCTTCATGCGTGCATTCAAATGGATCAGCAGGGCGTCATCCACCTCCAGTACCCTTTTTACCAAGGGGTGATCATTGCGTTGTATCGCCGTGGTGGGGCAGGGGGATTGCATGTGCAGGTTTTTTTCCGCACCCGCATACCCCAACAGTTGTACATCGAGGACATTCGACTGGGTGTCGTCGGCTGTCCATTCACTCAATTCGAGCCGACTGACAGGCACCGTTGTTTCGATCATCTGGTGCATGTTGGTCAAGAAGCTCTCGTGTCCGACACTTGAAATCAGCTTTCCTAGCTCTACGTAGAGGTGCGATTTTTCTGCACCCTCGATATACGCATGTCGATTCATAATCCTTATTTCCTGCTTACTCGAAAAAGCTCCGCATCGCTGATTGTTGACGGAAAAAATCCGACCGCTTCCAAAATGCTGAAGCTTCTTCTGGAGTTGATACTTGGGGTCAATCGGTCTTGTGAACCTATCGACTTAAACGGTTTAGCCCGGTGGAGCTATTAAGCGTTTCCATGTAGGAAAAGTCTGTAAGGGAAAACAGGGACATTCCGGGTCAGGCAGGGGTTGTCGGTTTTTGGATACCTCCGGGCAAAAACACGTTGGGTCAAAGGTTTTTTCCCTGGCGACGAACGCCGCCGGGTTGGCTTTCAGCAAGGTGCCTGGAAAATATTCAACTAAATTAAAGGGTTGCGTTCGCAGTTCGGTTCTTGGATGCCCGCCCTCAATGTAGGATCTATCTGACAGTAGCATCCAGATTCTGGATTCCCAGTATGGTGAAGACTTCTCATTTATCGATTTTTATCCCGGTGCGTGTCGTTTTTTGTCTATATAGGAGTCGCTTTCGGTCATTGACGCTTTAGCGCTGTCGGCAACAAGGCGGGGTTCGCGACGTCCCGCCCAGGTTGCTGAGCGACGGTTTTTGCAAGGTCATGGGCAGGGCTTGAACGAGAGGAGGTCGATGTTCTTTTTACGCAGGCTGCTCTGTGGCGACAGGCGCATGTACCATTCTCGAGCCCAGCAGGCGAACGTCGACTCGGCTTGTTCGATACCACTCATGAAGCGCGCGGCATTGACGATTCCGTTGGCCCGAGGGTGCCGATGGGCCTGGTAGTGCAGCAGTGCGGTGCGCAGGTCCGGCGTTCGCGCCAGTCGATCGGCCAGCACCACGGCATCCTCGATCGCCTGTGCGGCACCTTGGCCCAGGCTGGGCAACATGGGGTGAGCCGCATCGCCCAAGAGCACCACGTGCCCATCGCAGAATTGCTCGACGGGATGGCGATCCCTGGCGTGCATTTTCAATAGCGCGCTCTCAGGGGTGGCCTCGATGGCCGCCACGACTTCCGGCGCCCAGCCGGCGTAGGCCGCGAGCACTTCTTGCTTGCTGATGTTCAAGGCAGCGTCCGCCGCGTTTTCATGATTGCAGGTGCCCCACCAATACGCCTGGCCGTTGCCGACATCGCAGAGCCCGAAGCGCTTGCCGCGGCCCCAGTAATGCGCCACGTAACCTTCGGTCATGACCGGATGGCTGAAGGGCGCCACCGCCAGCCAGGCGACATAACCCGATGGGCGGGTCGGGGTTTCGCCGAGCATCTGTTGGCGAATCACCGAGTTCAGGCCATCGGCGCCAATCAACAGATCCGCTTCCTGAAGGCTGCCGTCTTCGAACCGCACCGTGACGCCATCGGAGCGAGGGTCATACCCGGTGCAGCGCAACCCGGTGGTCAAGGTGTCGGGCGCGAGCTGCTGCGCCAATGCACGTAGCAGCAACGGGCGCTGGATATTCACGCTGGGATGCCCCAGCTGTTCGCCGATCTCGTGGATCGGCATGCGGGTGATGGCTTCGCCCTGGTGTTTCTTGAAGAAGAAGTCGCGGATCACCTGGCCGGCCTGTTCCACCGGGAGATGGGCGTCAATCGAGTGCAACGCCGCCATGGCATTGGCCATGACGGATAAGCCGGTGCCCCCTGTGCGCAGTGTCTGCGCCGCTTCGAAGACCTTGACCTGCCAGCCCGCTCGTTGCAGTGCGATGGCGGCGGTCAACCCGCCGATACCGGCACCGGCGACGATGGCTTTTCTGGGTGCTGTCATGTTGTTTCACCTGTATCGAGCCCGGAACGACCGGGCGATGGAGTCATGCGGGGCCGTCAATCCGGCCCCGTGATCGTCGGTCATGGTCAAGCCAATGCGCCCATGGATTCGGCGTTCCTGGCCCGGACCAGGTCCATCCGCGACTGGATGCATTGACCCACTCGCTCGATGTGCGGCTCGCGCATCATGGTCAGATGGTCGCCCTCGACGGCGACGCGCTGCACGTGCGGCGCAATCGAACGCCAGCCGCGGTACGGGTCGCGGAAGGCTGTGCCCACCAATTCGTGGGGGGCTTGCAGCACATCGGGCAGTTCGACATCCGCCGCGAACAGCGTGATAGGCAAATCCAGTGGCGGGAAGCGATAGTCCAGCAGCCCTTGCCAGTTGGCATGGAACACGCGGAACAGTTGATCGAGCGTCGCCAGGGTGATGCTCGCGTCGAAAATGCCCTGGTCGATGCCGTGTTGCCGGATCGCCGCGAAGGCCTGAGGATCGTCCAGGGCGGCGAAGTCCAACGCTTGATAGGCGTATTCCTTCTGGCCGTCGCCGCTGAGCAGTTCCCACATGAACCAGTTCATGAACTCGCTGCGTTCAATCTGCACCTCGCCCTGGCTGACGCGCACGATGGTGTCCAGCAGGAACACGTTATGCAGGCGCCGTCCGCGGCGCTGCAACTCGCTCGCCAGTTCATACGCCACGACGCCGCCATAGGACCAGCCGCCAATGTTCAGGGGGCCTTGGGGCGCGACCTGCTCAATGGCGTCCGCGTAGTACACCGCCTGGGCCTGTACCGATTGCAAGGGCTCACGGGCATCCCAGGTACCCGGCGCTTGCAGGGCATACAGGTGGACCTGGTCCTTGAGCACCCGCGCCAGTGCGGCATAGCACAGCACATGTCCGCCGATGGGGTGGACGAGGAACAACGTCGGACGGCGCGTGGCATTCTTGAAGTCCACCAGCGCGCCGGCGCCAGGGTGTCCGGTTGCGGTCTGTTGCAGCACCTGGGCGAATTCGGCGATGGTCGGCGCCTGGATGAAGTCGGACAGCGAAGGCTCCAGGCCTTGATGCCTGGCGAGCATGGCCACCAGTTGTACCGCCTTGAGCGAATTGCCGCCCAGCTCGAAGAAGTTGTCGTGGATGCTGATGCTGTCCAGGTCCAACGTTTCCTGCCAGTAGGCTTGCAGCAAATCCTCCATGGCATTGCGCGGGCCGATGAACGGACGCTGCAAGGTGGTCTGGACGTCGATCTTCTGCAAACGCTGCCGGTCGATCTTGCCCGTGGGCCCGAGGGGCAGTTTCGTGATCTTGACCAGTGTGTTCGGCACCATGTAGTCGGGCAGTGCCAGGCGCATTTCTGCTTTGAGCTGATCCAGGTCCGGCTCGCAGCCCGGCAGGGCCTGGACGAACCCCACCAGGTAACGGCTGCCATCGGTTGCCAGCTTGTCGATGACCGCCACCTGCTCGATGTCGGCCCTGAACCGTGCCGAGCCGAGCATGGCCACTTCGATCTCGCCGAGCTCGACGCGGTAGCCACGAATCTTGACCTGGGCGTCGCTGCGTCCCTGGTACACCAGATCACCGTCGGGCAGGTAGAAACCGATGTCGCCGGTTTCATACAAGCGTCGGGTCTGGCCTTCGAGCTGGCGATAGATAAAGCGTTCGTCGGTCAGGTCGGGGCGATTCCAGTAGCCATTGGCAAGGCTGGCCCCTTCGATGAACAGATCGCCCACCACGCCGACCGGGCAGGGGTTGCCGGCCCCGTCGAGGACATGCATGCGCACGCCGTCGATGGGCGTGCCGATCGGCGGCATGCTCGGCCAGGTCGCGGTCGCGCCTTCAAGTCGCAAGCGCGTCACCACGTGGGCCTCGGTCGGGCCATAGTGGTTCTCGACATGGCAGTCGCCGAGGCGATCGATCAGGTCACGGATTTCGGCGGTGATTTTCAGCTGCTCGCCAGCCACATTGATCTGGCGTAGCGATGCCGGGTGGATACCGAGCTGCAGGGCGATCTCGGCCAAGCCCTGGAAGGCGACGTACGGCAGGAACAGGCGATTGACCTGTTGCGCGTCAATAAACCTCAGCAAGCGGATGAAGTCATAGCGCAGCCCTTCGTCAATCATCACCAGCTCATGCCCGCTGGACAGGGTCGAGAAAATTTCCTGGAACGAAACGTCGAACGAAATGGGCGCGTACTGCAGCGTCTTCAGCGTATCGACATCCCGTGGCTGCTGGCGGTTTTGCCAGAGAATCATGTTGGTCAAGGCCCGGTGCGGCATGGCCACGCCTTTCGGGCGGCCGGTCGAGCCGGAGGTATAGAGCACGTAGGCGTTGTCTTCAGCCATGACGCCTGCGGCAATGGCGGCCACCCGTTGATGACTGCCGGCCAGGTTGTCGTCGAAGCCGGCGACCACGCTGTCCCAATGGCGCGTATCGGCCTGGCCGGCCAGGGACATCGCCAGGCTCGCGGAGGCATCGGCGAACAGCACCAGTCGCGGTTGCGAGTCTTCGAGAATCAGTTGGATGCGTTCGTCCGGATAGCTCAGGTCGATCGGCACGTACGCGGCGCCGGCCTGCACGACACCGAGCAAGGCGACGATCAGGTCGGGCGAGCGCGGCATCATGATCGCGACCCGATCACCCTGGCCGATACCGTGCCGGTGCAGCCAGCCCGCCAGTTGGGCGCAAGCGTCCTGCAATTGACGATAGGACAGGCGGGCCTGGCCAAGGCTCACGGCAGTCTGCTCGCCATGCCGGGCGAAACTGTCCAGCAAGAGGCTCGACAGGTTGTCGTGGGGCAAGGCCGTCGTGGCCCTCGGCGTGGTTCGTTCGATGGGCGGCAGCCAGGCTGCAATGGTTGGTTTGGCCTCAGGGATGGCGATCATCAGTTCCAGCGTGCGCAGCAGGTAATCGGCATAGGCTTCGACCTGGCTCGTGGCGACACGGGCGGTGCGGTAGTCCATCTTCAACATCAGCGAACCGTTGGCCGGATGGCGACCCAGGGTGGTCAGCAGGTCGTAGTTGCTCGCTTCCGTCGTTTCCCAATCGGTGAGGATCTCTTCGCCTTGGGCCAGCAGGTTCTTGAGCACATAGAAGTCGACGTAGTTGAACACCACGTTCAAGGCGACGTCGGTCTCGCGATGGATCAACGCGAACGGGTAGCGCCGGTGGGGGAATACCTGTCGTTCCTGGGCAATCGTTGCCCGGATCAACGCCAGCCAGCTCGGGCCCTGGCTGCTGAAACGTACCGGCAGGGTATTGAGGAACAGGCCCAGGACCGAGGCGGCATCTTCGAATTCCGGCCGGCCATGGCTGATCACGCCACACAGCACTTCCTTTTGATTGGACATGATCGCCTGGGCGAAACCGTGGGCCGTCAGCAGGACCGCGCGCAAGGGCAGGTCGTGGGCCTGGCAGAACGCTTCGAGGCGGGCCAGGTCCGCGGCGGGCAACTCACGGTAGGCCGAGCGGTGCGGCGTCGAGTCTGGCGCCACGGCATGAATCCAGCTGGTCATGGCGGCGGCGGGGGCCTCATGCAAGTATTCGCGCCAGAACCGGCGGTGGGTCTGCGTTGCCGTGGCCTCTTGCTCCAGGACCACGAAGTCTGCCGGCGTGGTGGTCAGGGCAGGCAGTGCGTCGGCGCCAGGCGCCGCGGTGTAGAGCGTGATCAGGTCGCGCATCAAGGTGGCGACGCTCCAACCGTCGAGAATCGCATGGTGGAAGCTGAAGACCAGATCGATCTCGTCCTGCGCGACGAACACACAGAATTGATACAGCGGTGCCCGATGCCAGTCTTCGCGGCAGCGCTTGCGTTCCTCCACGTAGGCGGCAATGGCCTGGGCCCGGGCATCGGGACTCAGCGGGCGTACATCGATGACCTGCACGGGAGGCTCGACCGTCGCGTGCACCCGGGCCATGGGCACCTCGGCGTGACCGATATCGAACGACATGCGCAAGGCCGGATGACGGCGGATCAAGGCGGCGCAGGCCCGTTCCCAAGCCGACGCATCCCAAGGCAGGCGCAAGCGGTAGCGGAAGATGTCGTGATAGATCGCCGAGTCCGGGTGCATCATCGAGTGATAAATCATCCCGACTTGCAACTGCGAAGCGGCAAACACGTCATCGAACACGCCTTCACTGGCCAGGCGGATCGCTGCCGGGACCTGGGCGAAAGGCTTCACGTGGGTCAAGGGTTCGAGCCCGCTGGCTGATGTTTGCCCAGCCTGCAGGACCTCGGCCAACTGGGCGATGGTCGGGGACTGGTAAACCTGCGCCAGGGTCAACGCAATGCCTCGTTCACGGGCGTTGATTTGCAAGTGAATGACTTTCAGGGAATCGCCACCGAGCGTGAAGTAGTTGTCATGGATGCCCAGCGTCGAGCGCTTGAGGTTGTCCCGCCATAGCTCGGCGAGCAGCTGCTCCAAGGCGGTGCGTGGCGCTGTCGTATCGCAGCCCTGGGTGGCGGAAGGCTCGGGGAGGGCCTTGCGGTCCAGCTTGCCGTTGACACTCAGCGGGAACTGCTCGAGCGCCATCAGATGCCGGGGCACCATGTAGTCGGGGACCCGTTGGCGCAAGGTTTCCTGCAGCGCTTGCGGGGATGGCGAGCATCCAGGCTCGCTCACCCAATAGGCGTTGAGGTACGCATCACCGGTCTCCTGGCGGGCGATCACGACCACATCCTTGACCCCTTCGCACGCAAGCAGGTGGGCTTCGATCTCGCCCAATTCGATGCGCAGGCCGCGAATTTTCACCTGGAAATCGTTGCGTCCCAAGTATTCGAGGCTGCCATCGGGCAACCAACGCCCGAGGTCACCGGTCTTGTACAGCCGGGCCTGGGACTCGCTGCGGAAGGGGTCGTGGATGAACCGTTCGGCCGTCAGTTCGGGACGGTTCAGGTAGCCCCGGGCGACGCCGATGCCACCGATGTGCAACTCGCCGGCCACCCCCGGCGGCAGCTGTTGCAGGTTCCCATCAAGGACATGCATCTGGATATTCGCGATGGGGCGGCCGATCGGTACGATGCCGTCGTGCGCATCGTGCCGGCAATGCCATGCGGTCACGTCGATGGCCGCTTCGGTGGGGCCATAGAGATTGTGCAACTGCACCCTCGGCAAATATTCGAAAAAGCGCTTCTGCAAGGCATGGGGCAAGGCCTCGCCGCTGCACAGGACTTTCTGGAGCGCGGATAGGCGCCGGGGCTCCACCTGATCGAGAAAAACCTGCAACATCGATGGGACAAAATGCAGCAGTGTGATGCCGGCGCTCGCCATGATGTCCATCAAGTAGCGCGGGTCCTTGTGCCCGTCGGGGGCGGCGACGATCAGTTGCGCACCGCTGAGCAATGGCAGGAAAAACTCCCAGACCGACACATCGAAACTGAACGGGGTCTTTTGCAGGATCCGGCTGTGTTCATCGACGCCATAGGCATCGCGGGCCCAGAGCAAGCGATTGACCACCCCGTCATGCTGGTTCATCACGCCCTTGGGCAAACCGGTGGAGCCGGAGGTGTAGATGACATAGGCCAGGTGCCGAGGCGTCAGCCCGAGCGCGGCGGCGTCCGGGTTGTGCGTCGGTTGTCGGGACAGTGCTTCAGGCTCGGCATCCAGGCACAACACCGGCACCGTCACGGCGGGCAGGCTGGCCAATAGGCCTTGGCTGGTGATCAGCGCACAGGGCGCGCTGTCGCTGAGCATATGGCTCAAGCGGTCGGCAGGATAACCTGGGTCCAGCGGCACGTAGGCGGCACCCGCCTTGAGAATGCCCAACAGGCCGACCACCATCTCCAGGCTGCGCTCCATGCAGATGGCCACGCGATCGTCGCGGCCAACACCGGTTTCCAGCAGGGCATGGGCCAGGCGGTTGGCCTGGCGATTCAACGCGTCATAGGTCAGCGCCTGGTCCGCGAAGCGCACCGCGATCGCGTCGGGGCGAGCGGCGACCTGGGCTTCGATCAATTGATGGAGCAGCACATCCTTGGAGTAGTCGATGCCGGTGCGATTCCATTCCTTGAGCAGTTGTCGCTCGGCGGGCGACAGCGTATCGAGGGCCATGACCGACACGTCGAAATCAGCGGCCACGCTTTCCAGGATGTTCATGAAGCGTTGCTGCAAGGCTTCGATCTGCGGCGCGTCGAAATACCCCTCGTTGTAGATGAAGTGCATCCACACATCGTCTTCCGGCGCGGACTCGCGCACGTGCATCGCCAGCGGGATCTGTTCGTAGCCATTGCTGAGCTTGACCGGTTGTGCCGGCGCTGGCCCGTACCAGGTGTCCTGGTCCTGTTCGTACGACACCACCACGTCGAACAACTGGCGCCGGCCCTGGTTCTGCAAGCCGAGTTCGCGGTTGAGCTCGCTCAACGGAAAGCGCTGGTAGCGATAATCCTGCTTGAGCGTCAGGGCAATCTTGCCGACCAGGTCGCTGAAACTCAGGTCGGTGCCCAGGCTCAGGCGGACCGGGCTCATGCCGACGAACAAGCCCATCGTGGCCTTGTGGGCGGCATTGGCGCGGTTGAGGATGGGCAGGCCGATGACGATTTCATCCCGTTGCTCGGTGCGCGCAAAGTAGCTGTACAACACCCCCAGCATGACGTGGAAGACCGTCGCCTGGCCCGTGGCCTTGGCGTTTTCGCCGAGGCGGTTATAAAGCGCCCGCGGCAATCGCCAGGCATGGTTCTGGCTGGGCGCCAGGCGCTGGCCGAACTGACCCGGCTGACGGGGCGCGAGCAGGGGCTCGGGCAACGTGCGGTATTTCTCCAGCCAGTATTGGCGCTGGCGCTGGAACGAAACCGAGTCTTTGCTGGCGACTTGCTGCTCGACATAGGCTTGATAGGTCGGTGCCGTCGTCGTGTTTTGCGCCTGGTCGTGCAGGGCGGTATAGGCCTGGCTGAGTGTTCGGCCAATCATGGCGAAGGACCAGCCATCGATGATCAAGTGGTGGCAATTGACGAAGCAGTAGTGGAGGCCTTCACGGACCTTGACCAGGTCCGCGCGCACCAGCAGCCCATCGTCAAAGGAAAACGGGGTCTGCAGCTTGGCCTGCAGCAAGGCCAATGCGCTGGCCTCCGGGTTGGCATGGCCCGAAACGTCGTGCAGCCCCAGCGGGACGTCTACCGGCCCAAGGAAGCGTTGGCGCGGCAGAGGGTGCTCGGCCGAGCCAGGCACGAGTTGGATCCGCAGGGCATCGTGGCCGTTGACGACCTGGTTGAAGGCCGTCTGCAACAGCGCGGCGTCGACCGCCCCGTTGATACGGGCATAACCGCCGATGTTGTACAGCGGGCTATCGGCGTGTAGCACCTGGTCCAGCCAGATGTCCAGTTGCGGAGTGGTGAGGGGATACAGTACGCGCTCTGCGTTCGACGCGGGCAGGGTCTGGGGCATGGTGCTCTCCGTGGGCCGATCCGGTGGCCCGATGAAACGAATGAAAAAAAATGCCGTCAGGCCGTGATGCTGTTCACTCGAGAAAAGTGCTAGTCCTATGGCGAGGGAGCTTGCTCCCGCTGGGCTGCGCAGCAGCCCCCAAAACGACCATCGCGGTGTTTCAGGTTGATTGTGGGCAGCTTCCTTGGGGCTGCTGCGCAGCCCAGCGGGAGCAAGCTCCCTCGCCACAAAAGCTCCCTCGCCACAGGTCTGTCGACGGCCTCCACTCATCGACTCGTGATTACGCGACGCGATACGTGGCGGCTCTGCGGGCGACGGCCTCCACTTGCAGCGCTGCCGCTTCGCGGGCGCTGTCGCCAGGAGGCATCAGTTGGCTGTAGCGGTCGCAACTGGCGCGTACCTCATGACTGTTGAGCACCGTGTCCAGGGCCGTCGCCAATGACTCGGCGCAGGCCGGTGCGAAGACTTGCAAGCCGCACCCCAGGCGCTGCATTCGCGCTGCATTGTCGAAATGGTCATGGGCAAATGGCGTGACGATCTGTGGCACCCCGGCGGCGATTGCCAAGGCCGTGGTCCCGACGCCGCCGTGATGCACCAGGGCCGCTGTGTGGGGCAGGATGCGGCTCATGGGGACATAAGGCCTGACCAGGATCCTGCCGTCGCTGGACAACGAGGGGTCTACCGCCTGGCTGGTCAGGAACACGCCGCGGCGGTCGATCGACTTCAGCGCTTGGGCCGCAGCGGAGAAATACTGTGCGGCATTGACCGTCGTCGAACCCGGGGTAAACACCACCGGCGGGGCCACGCTCAAAAAGTCCTCCAGTTCGGCGTCTGGCGCCTCGAAGCCGGACTCATCGAATAACGGGAACCCGGTCAGTACCGTCTGGGCAGGCCAGTCTTGTTGGATCGGGGCGAACCAGTCCGCAAACAATCCCAACACCCGGTCAGGCGAGGAAATCCACCGACTGATGATGCGCTTGACCGGGGGTAAGCCCAATTCGCGGCGGAAGCTGTTGAGCTCAGGCTTCATGAGCCGATCGAGGAAGGCATGTTCGATGACCCCCAGTAGCAGGCGCCTCAAGGGATACGGTACGAAGGTTGGCAGGTTCGTTCCCGGTGGATGGACGGGGCGCGCAAGGGGCGACCAGATGGCGAACGGTGTGACCTGGCCTGTGACCAGTGGGATGCCGTGCCGTTCCTGAAGCAGGCGGGCGGAAAACGCCCACAACGAACCCAGCATGACGGTGTCGTCGTCGCACGCCTGTTCCAGTAGCCGATACTGTTCGCGCAACGTGCCGCCGACGGTTTTCCATAGGGTGGGCAGTGACGTGCGCGGATGCCACAGCGCCGGGTCAGCCATGACGGCTCGATATTCCTCGCGGGTGCCCAGGGGCAGGAACTTGAAGCCGCAGCGCTCGATCACCGGCGCGAACACCGCGCTGGCGCAAAAGGTTATCCGATGCCCGCGCGCGGCGAGGGTACGGCCGATCCCGATAAATGGGTGAACGTCACCGGCTGAGCCGATGGCCGTAATGATCACATGCATAAGGCTCCCTTTTAGAGTGATCGTGCGATGGATGACAGTCCTGACCGGCGGGCGATCGGACATCGCCTGTGGATTCCGTCCACAGAAACGATTCAGCTTGAGGGGTTATTTAAGCGGTTGCAGGTAGGAAGCGTCTGTAGCGGAAAACGGGGACATTCCAGCCCGCAGATCAGGGGGTGAAACCTTGTGGTGAATGCAAAACTCATCACACCCCAGATTCCCTGTGGGAGCGAGCCTGCTCGCGAAAGCGGTGGGTCAGCTTGCATCAGCATTGACTGTGCCGCCGCCTTCGCGAGCAGGCTCGCTCCCACAAGGGGCTTGTGGTGAATTACCAAATTCCATCAACACCCAAATTCCCTGTGGGAGCGGGCTTGCTCGCGAAAGCGGTGGGCCGTCTCTCACATTCTGGGCTGCCCAGCGAATCGCTCGCAGGACAGCCCAAACCGGTTATGACGTGGCGACTGCTTTCATGGCCAGGGACATCGCCTCGCCCAGCTTGGCCACATGGGGCGCCTTGACCAACGTGTTGTGAGTGCCGGGCAGTGGCGTCACGCTGACCTGGTCGTCCAGCAACGCACGCCAGCCCAGGGTCGGGTCGCTGCGTTGCTGTTCGCTCGCGGTGAACAGCGACACCTTGAGCGGGCTGGGTGGGCTGACGTAGGCGCCGATGGCGAGTCGCATCCGATAAGCCACTTGCAGATGCGTGCGCAGCAGGGCAGCGTCGATGTCGTGTGGCAACTCCTCCGGTAGCAGGCGGTGGCTGATGCACAGCGCCAGCATGGCGTTGATGTCCGAGTGTTCCGCCAGCGCGGTCAGTTGCTGGAACGATCCTGGATCGATCTGCTCGGGCAACCAGGCCATCAGGAACTGCGCTTCACTGATCGATTGTTCAGGCACCGGATCCGGGCGGGCCGACGCATCGATGATGCCGAGGAACTCCACGGCCTCACCACCGGCTTGCAGTTGACGGGCCATTTCATAGGCGATCAGGCCACCGGCCGACCAACCGGCGATCCGGTACGGCCCTTGCGGCTGGACCTGACGGATGGCCGTCAGGTAACGCGTTGCCATGGCCGGTACATCGGACAGCGGTGCCTCACCCGCCACCAACCCACTGGCGGCCAAGCCATAGACCGGTATCTGGGGATCGAGCGCTGGCGCCAGGTCCCGCGCATATTGCACTTCGCCGCCCAAGGGATGGACCAGATACAAGGGCCGCTGGGAACCCGTACGGCGGATCGGCACCAGATTGCGCAGGGCACCTGGCCGGGATTGGCCGTCGAGGGTCCTGGCGAAGCCGGCGATGGTCGGCTCGACGAACAGGTCACGCACGGCGATCGGTTTACCGAGGACTTTGCGCAGGCGAGAGGCCATTTGCACCGCCATCAGCGAAATGCCGCCGAGGCTGAAGAAGTCGTCATGGCGACTGATCCGCTCCTGTTTGAACAGGTCCTGCCAGAGGGCCGCGATGGCGGTCTCGGTGTCGCCTTGAGGCGCTTCATAAGGCAACGGCGCAGGGCCGTCTTCGACAGTGGCGGGTTGGACGATGGCATTGGCCGAGCGCACCAGCGGCGGCGTGTTTTGCAACAACTGGCCGATGGACTGCTGTGGATCGCTCACCAGGTTTTCCAAGACGCTGGCAAAGAGTCCGGCGATGTTCTGCACGGTGGCGATGTCGAACAGATCGTTGGCGTATTGCAGGCTGCCACCGATGCGCTCGCCATTGTCGATCAGCGACAGTGACAGGTCGAACTGCGTGGTGTTGTGCGGGCTGGCCAGGGTTTGCACCTCAAGCCCTGGCAGTTGCAGCGGCGCCGGTGGCGTGTTGTCCAGGCTCAACATCACCTGGAACAACGGGCTGTGGCTCATGCTGCGCGTCGGTTGCAGGGCGCTCACCACCTGCTCGAAAGGCAGGTCCTGGTGATTGTACGCAGCCAGGGTCAGGTCCTTGATTCGCCCCAGCAGTTCGTCGACGCGGGTGTCGCGCTCGGTGGTGACTCGCAACGCCAGGGTGTTGGCGAAGAAACCGATCAATGCCTCCAGCTCCGGACGCTGACGGTTGGCCACCGGTGTGCCGACCACCACATCGTGTTGGCCGCTCAGATGACTCATCAGCACCGACCAGCCCGCTAGCAAGACCATGAACAACGTGGTGCCCCGGGCCTGGCTGAACGTACGCAGGTCGGCGCTGAGGGCGGGTGAAAAGCCGCACTCGATGATGCCGCCGGTATAGCGCTGGATCGCCGGGCGCGGACGGTCCAGCGGCAGGTTCAGCAGCACGGGTGCGCCTTCCAGGTGTTGCCGCCAGAAGTCGATCTGCGCTTGCAGCGCCGGGCCTTCAAGGGATTGTCGTTGCCAGGCGGCATAGTCCACGTACTGCAACGCCAGGGGCGGCAACGGGTCTTTCTGGCCTTGGGTGAAGGCGTTGTAGAGCACGCTGACCTCACGGGCCAGCACGCTGTTGGACCAACCGTCGGAAACGATGTGGTGCAAGGTGATGAACAGCACATGTTCGTCATCGGCCAATTGCACCAGGTGGCCGCGCAGCAGTGGTCCGCTGTGCAAGTCGAACAGTTGCGTGGCGTTGACCTGGCCGAGGTGCTCAAGGGTGGCCTGGCGTTCAGCGGGGGCGATGGTGCGCAGGTCCTGCTGCTCCAACCGAAAGCCATAGTCGGCCGGCGCGATTTTTTGCAAGGGCTCGTCTTCCACCAGCTCGAACCGCGTGCGCAAGGTTTCGTGACGCGCCACCAGGCGGTCGAGGGTCGCTTGCAACGCCGGTTTGTCCAGCGTTCCCTTCAGGCTCAAGGCCAGTGGCAGGTGATAGGCCGCGCCCGCCGCGTGGTCCAAATGATCGAGGAACCACAACCGCTGTTGCGAGAAGGACAACGGCAGGCGCCCGGCGCGATTGGCCAAGGGAATCGACACGGCCTCGGTGGGCGAGGCCGCGTGTACCAGGGCGGCGAGGCCACGCACGGTCGGCGCGTCGAACAGTTCGCGCAGCGTCAGCCGTGCGCCCAGCTTGCGCCGCAGCCGCGACAGCAGTTGCACGGCGAGCAGCGAATGGCCACCGAGTTCAAGGAAACCGTCGTGACGACCGACCTGGTCCAGGTGCAGCAAACCTTTCCAGATCTCGGCAATGGCGATTTCGGTGTCGCCCTGGGGCGCCTCGTAGGTTTTGCTGGCCAGGGAGTCCTGGCCGGGGGCCGGCAAGGCGCGGCGATCGAGCTTGCCGTTGGCGGTCAGGGGCAGGGCATCGAGGTGGACGAAGGCGCTGGGTACCATGTACTCCGGCAGGCCGCTCAGCAACGCGCTACGCAGTTGCTCGGCCGGGACCGGTTCACCGCAGACATAGGCGACCAGCCGCTTGCTGTCCCCATCGCCTTGGCTGTCCTCCCGAGCGATGACCACGGCCTCGCGGATACCTGGATAGGCCACCAGGGCGTTCTCGATCTCCCCCAACTCGATGCGGAAGCCACGGATCTTCACCTGGAAATCATTGCGCCCCAGGTATTCCAACGTGCCGTCGGCCAACCAGCGACCGAGGTCGCCGGTCTTGTACAGCCGCGCGTTCGGCGCGGTGCTGAACGGGTCGGCGACGAAACGCTCGGCGCTCAGCTCGGGCCGGTTCAGGTAACCCCGGGCCACGCCGGCGCCGCCAATGTGCAGCTCGCCAGCCACGCCCAACGGCGTCGGTTCCCCACGGGCATCGAGCACATGCACTTGGACGTTGGCAATCGGCCGGCCAATGCTCGGGCGTTCGCCGAGGTCGCGGATCAAGTCGATGGTGGCGTCCACCGTGCATTCGGTCGGGCCGTACATGTTGTAGAAACGGATGCTCGGGCAGTCGCGCAACTTCGTCCAGGTCGCGGCATTGATCGCCTCGCCGCCGAGGAGCACGCTCACCGGTTGGTAGCGGCTGCGTTCCAGCAGGCCGGCGGCGAGCAGGGTATCGAGCTGCGATGGCGTGGAGTCGAAGGCGTGCACCTGGTGCTGTTCGAGGAAGTCCAGTAGTTCATGGCCGCTGGCACGGATCAGCTGCGGGATGATCACCAGCCGGTGGCCGGAGAACAGCTGCGAGATGCCCTTGATCGACATGTCGAAGAAGAACCCGGCGTTCAGCGCCACGGTGGCTGGGCTCGGGCAATGCTGGTGGGTGGTGCGGCGCAGTACCTGCCAGAAGTTGAACACCGAACGGTGCTCGACCATCACCCCCTTGGACTGGCCGGTGGAACCGGAGGTGTAGATCACATAGGCCAGGTGCTCGGCGGTGAGGCCGGCTACCTGCGGATTCGCATCGCAATCAGCGTCATCCGCCGCTTGCAGCGAGTCGCGGGTATCGAGCAACAACAGCGGTAGATCGCCAGACGGCAACGACAAAGTCGACTGGGTCAGCAAGGCCCGTGGCTGGCTGTCGTTGAGCATGAAGGCCATGCGCTCGGCGGGATGGGCCGGGTCGATGGGCACATAGGCGGCGCCAGCCTTGAGCACGCCGAGCAGGCCGACGATCATGTCCAGGCTGCGCTCGGCACAGACGGCGACACGCTGATCGGGCTCGACACCGAGGGCGAGCAACTGCCGGGCCAGGTGGTTGGCGCGGCGATTGAGCTGGCGGTAGGTCAGTTGCTGCTCTTCGCAGACCAGGGCCACGGCGTCGGGGTTGGCCTGGACCTGGGCTTCGAACAGGTGATGGATCGGTTGCGCGGCGCCGAAATCGCTGGTGGTGCGGTTGAAGTCCGTCAGCAGCAATTGCCGCTCGCTGGCGGGCAGCACGTCCAATTGGCTGGCGAGGCGTTCCGGGGCCTGTTCCAGGGCGTCGACCAGCGCGGCCACGGCCTGTGCCAGGTACGCGGCGATACGTTGCGGGTCGATGCCGGTGATGGATTGGGCGGTCAGGGAGAACCCGTCGCCCACATTCGCCACGGCAATTTCGATGGGGTAGTTGGTGCGGGTTTCGGAGGCGATGAAATGCATGCCTTCGTGGTCGCCCATGTCCTCGACGTTTTCCCCGGACGCGTTCACCAGGTCGCCATGGCGGCAGTTGAGGATCACCGTG
Source organism: Pseudomonas sp. Z3-6 (assembly GCF_051131985.1). Taxonomy (NCBI): domain Bacteria; kingdom Pseudomonadati; phylum Pseudomonadota; class Gammaproteobacteria; order Pseudomonadales; family Pseudomonadaceae; genus Pseudomonas; species Pseudomonas sp. Z3-6. Next base: position 4,231,110 of record NZ_CP071644.1, on the reverse strand, counting down.
AACAAAGGCAACGAGGCATCCACCGCACTGCAACGCTGGGCCAGGGCCAGGGACGCCTGTTCGTGGGTCAGTAATTCACTCAGTTGCTGGTAGGCGTCGCGGACAATGTCGCCGACGGTGTTTTGCTGCAGGCGAATGCGCATCGGCAGGGTGTTGATGAACATTCCCAATGCGTGGTCGGCACCGGCGGTGCCTTGGGAGCGGCCCGACAGCACCGTGCCGAAGATCCCGTCGTCACGTCCGCTGGTTGCCGCCACCACCAGGCCCCAGGCCGCATGGAACAGCACGGAGGTGGGCACGCCTTGCTGGCGTGCCATGCGATGCACCTGGGCGCTGAGCGCGTCGCCCAGGTGTTTCACGGCGCGCTTGATCCCGGCGCCGTTGCCTCGTACATCCAGCACGCCGTAAGGCGCGGTGGTGGCGTCGACATCGGCCAGCAAGCGACGGAAATAGGCTTCGTGATCGGCCTGGGACACGCTGGCGGCCTGGGCGATGAAGTTACGATAAGGCTGGGAGGGCGGCAGGCTGTCGGCCTGACCGGCCAGGATCGCCTGAATTTCCAGCATGATCAGGCGCAAGGTGACGTTATCGCTGACCAGGTGATGGTCGAGCAACGCCAGCAACCATTGGGCCTGGGGCTCGTCGTAGATGATGTACGCCGCGATCAGCGGTGCTCGCTGCAAGTCGAGTCGCAGGTGATGGGTATCGGTATGCTCGCGCAGGGTCTGCAAGGCGTCTTCGCCAGGGACGCAGTCCAGGGTCACCATCGGCAGTTGCGCCTGGCGATGCACCACTTGCACCGGCTGCGGCAAGCCGTGCCAGCGCAGGGCAGTGCGCAGGATGTCATGACGGTCGATGACCACCTGCACGGCGGCAAGGAAGTCGTCGAGCACCTGGCGACGGCTGAACGTCACCACGGTGCGCATCAGGTAGGCGTCGCCTTCGGACTGCAACAAGTGGTGGAACAGGATGCCTTCCTGCAGCGACGACAGCGGGTAGATGTCCTGCACGTTGGCGGCCCCGCCCGGCACGTCGGCGACGATCTGCTCGATTTCCCCCTGGGTGAGGGTCACCAGCGGCAGCATCTGCGGTTCGATGGCCGTGCAGTCGGCCGGGATCAGGTTGGCCGGGACGACCCGTTGGGCGTTGCTGCCACCGGCCAGGACCGTGGCCATGGCCTTGAGGGTCGGCGCGGCAAACACCGTGCGAACATCCAATTGCAGGTCGGCCTGGCGCAGGCGCTCGATCAGGCTGATGACCAGGAACGAGTGGCCCCCCAGTTCGAAGAAGTGATCCTGGCGACCCACCCGTTCAACCCCGAGCAGTTCCTGCCAGGCGTTGGCCAGGGTGCGTTCGATGTCGCCCAGGGGCGCTTCGTAGTGCTGGCTCGCGGCGGCGGACAAGTCCGGCGCCGGCAAGGCATTGCGGTCGAGCTTGCCGTTGGTGGTCAACGGCCAGGCGTCCAGGATCACGAAGGCGCTGGGCAGCATGTGTTCGGCCAGCACGTCGGCCAGTTGGCTACGCAGCGCCGAAGACTCAAGGACGCCGCCGTCATGGGCGATCAGGTACGCCACCAGGCGTTTGTCGCCAGGCGAGTCCTCGCGCACGATCACCAGGGCTTCGCGCACGTGTGGCAGGGCCAGCAGTTGGGCTTCGATTTCCCCCAGTTCGATGCGGAAACCACGGATCTTGATCTGCGAATCGTTGCGGCCCACGTAGACGACACCGCCGTCGGCGCGGTAGCGGGCGATGTCACCGGTGCGATACAAGCGTGCGCCGGGCGTTGCGGCATAGGGATCGTTGATGAACCGCTCGGCATTGAGGGCGTCACGGTTCAGGTAATGCCGGGCCACCCCCGCGCCGCCGATGTAGATCTCGCCATTGACGCCCACCGGCACCGGTTGCTGGTACTCGTCGAGGATGCGCAGGCACAGGTCGGGCAGCGGCGGGCCGATCAGGCTGGGCGCGCCGCTGTCGATTTCGATTTGGCTGATTGGGTAATACGTGGCATGCACGGTGATTTCGGTGATGCCGTACATGTTCACTAGACGGGTGCGTGACAGGACGGTGCGCGAGGCCCAGGGTCGCAGGCTGCGGAAATCCAAGGCCTCGCCGCCGAAGATCACCTCCCGCAGGGCATGTTCCTGGTCGCTGCGCTCGCGGGCTTCGATGAACTGGCGGAAGGCGCTTGGCGTCTGGTTCAGGACCGTGACCTGCTGCTGGCAGATCAGCCCGTAGAAATCGTCGGGCGAACGCGCCACCTCGCTGGGCACGATCACCAGCTTGCCGCCGTAGCTCAGCGCGCCCCAGATTTCCCAGACCGAGAAATCGAAGGCAAAGGAATGGAACAGGGTCCAGACATCGTCGCGACCGAAATCGAACAGCCCGGCGGTGGTGTCGAACAGCCGCGCGACATTGCCGTGTTCCACCAGCACGCCCTTGGGCAGTCCGGTGGAACCCGAGGTGTAGATGACGTAGGCCAGGTGCCGCGACGTCAGGCCCAGGGTATCGGCATCGGGGTTGTGGTCCAGGGATGCATCGGCTCGATCATCGGCGGCAACGTAATCGACCAGGTCCACCACCGGCACTTGATGTTCAGGCAAGGCGTCGAGGCAGGCCGATTGCGCCAACAAGGCCACCGGCGCGCTGTCCGCCAGCAGATAGCCGAGGCGTTCGCTGGGGTAGGCCGGGTCCAGCGGCACGTACGCACCGCCGGCCTTGAGCACGGCCAATACCGCGCAGACCATTTCCACCCCGCGCCGGGCCAGGATCGCGACTCGGTCGTCAGGGCGTACGCCCTGGGCGAGCAACGCCTGGGCGATGCGGTTGGCCCGGCGGTTGAGGTCTTGATAGCTCAGTTGCTGTTCGCCAAGCACCAAGGCGATGGCCTGGGGGTGAGCGGCGGCCAATTGTTCGAAGCGCTGGTGGATCAGCCACCCGGGAGCGCATGTTGCCTTGGGCGGCAGCGTCGCCGGCGAGGCCTGGCGCTGTGCCGGGCTGAGCAACGGCAGGCTGAGCACCGGTTGTTCGTCCGCTTCGACCAGCGCCTCCAGCAGCGTTTGGAAATGCTGGGCAAAACGCTCCACGGTGGAGCGGTCGAACAGGTCGCTGGCGTATTCGATTACCCCAGCCAGGGTGCCGCCGTCGTTGCCCAGGGTCAGCATCAAGTCGAATTGCGCGGTTTCATGGGCCTGGGCCACAGGCATCAGGGTCAGCCCGGGCAGGCTCAGTTCACCGCCGCCCGGGGTGTTGTCCAGTGACAGGGCGACCTGGCACAGCGGGTTGTGGCTCAGCGAACGCGGCGGCTGCACGGCTTCGATGACTTGTTCGAAGGGAATGTCCTGGTTTTCGTAGGCCGCCAGCGTCGTTTGTTTGATCTGTTCGAGCAGCGCTAGCACGCTCGGGTTCTCCGTCAGGTTCACCCGCAGGGCCAGGGTGTTGACGAAGAAACCGATGAGGTTTTCGGTTTCGGTGCGCCCGCGGTTGGCGGTCGGCACACCGATGACCACGTCGCGCTCGTTACCCAGGCGCGCCATGAGCACCGACCAGGCGCTGAGCAACGCCATGAACAAGGTGACGTTGTGCTGTTGGCAGAAGCGTTCCAGGCGTTCGCGCAAGGCCGGGGCGATCACCACCGGGACATCGCCGCCGCGATAACTTTGCATCGCCGGACGCGGGCGGTCGGTGGGCAAGGACAGCAAGGCCGGGGCGCCGCCGAGGTGCTCGCGCCAGAAATCCGCCTGGCGGTTGAGGCGTTCACCGTTCAGGGCCTGGTGTTGCCAGGCCGCGTAGTCGGCGTATTGGATCGGCAGGGCGGGCAACGGGTCGGCCTGGTCTTGGCTGAAGGCCTGGTAGAGAGCGGCCAGCTCCTTGACCAGGACACCGACCGACCAGCCGTCGGAGATGATGTGGTGTTGGGTGATCAGCAGGATGTGCTCATCGTCGGCCAGGCGCAGCAGGCGGCCGCGAATCAGCGGGCCCCGGGCCAGGTCGAACGGCGCCAGGGCTTCGCTGTTGCCGATACGGGCCGCGCTGAGGCTGGCCTGCTCATAAGGCAGCGTGCGCAAGTCCTGTTCGCCGAGGGCAAAGCCGCAGTTTGGCGCGGCGATGATTTGCACCGGATGCTCGCCACGGCGTTCGAAGGTGGTGCGCAGGCTCTCGTGACGTGCCACCAGGCGATCCAGGGCCGACTTGAGCGCGGCTTTATCGAGTTCGCCGCGCAGCAGCAGGGCGGCGGGCATGTGATACGCGCTGCCCGCGCCAGCGTCGAGCTGGTCGAGGAACCACAAGCGTTGCTGGGCAAACGACAGCACCAGAGGCTCGTTGCGGTCTGCCTGGCCGATGGTCTCGGTGCCGGGGCTGTGCAGTCCGCCCACGACCCTTGCCAATTCCTCCACGGTGGGATGGCTGAACAGTTCGCGCAGCATCAGTTCGCCGCCCAACTGCTGGCGGACCCGGGAAACCAGTTGCGCGGCCAGCAGCGAGTGGCCGCCCAATTCAAAGAAACTGTCGCTGCGTCCTACGCGTTCGAGGCCCAGCAATTCTTGGAAGATCTGTGCCAGGGCCGTCTCGGCGGCCCCTTGCGGCGCGGCATAACCGCGCTCGGACATGGCGTCCAGGCTCGGTGCCGGCAGTGCGTCCTGGTCCAGCTTGCCGTTGGCGGTGAGCGGGTAGGCCTGCAGGCTGACGAAGGCACTGGGGATCATGTAATCAGGCAGTGTGGCGCCCAACTGCTTGCGCAATGCCGCAACTTGCAGCACCGAACCCGTTCCAGGGATCAAGTAGGCGATCAGGCGCTTGCCCTGGCTCGCATCTTCACGGGCCAATACCCGCGCTTCCCGCACACCGTCACAGGCCAGCAGCTTGGCTTCGATCTCACCCAATTCGATGCGGAAACCGCGAATCTTCACCTGGGCGTCGATTCGGCCCAGGTGAACGATTTCGCCATTGTCCAACAGCTTGCCCAGGTCCCCGGAGCGATACAGGCGTTCGCCGGGCCGGAACGGGTCGGCAATGAAACGTTCGGCGCTCAAGGCCGGACGGTTCAGGTAACCACGACCCACCCCCAGCCCGCCGACACAGATTTCACCCGCCACGCCCACCGGCAGCAGCCGTTGATGGGCATCGAGCACGTAGGCCACGGTGGTCGGGATCGGCCGCCCGACATTCGAGATGCCGGCGGCAATGTCCGCCGCGCCAATGGCCTTGTAGGTCACGTGCACACAGGTTTCGGTGATGCCGTACATGTTCACCAGTGCCACATGCCCGAAGGCACGGTGGAAGGCGTCGAGCTTGCCCGGTTCCAGGCTCTCGCCACCGAAGATCACATAGCGCAAGCGTTCCAGGCGCACCTGTGGCGTCGAGAGGGCGGCGGCGCTGAGTTGCAGGAACGCCGACGGCGTCTGGTTCAGCACCGTGACCTGCTCGCTTTCAAGGAAACCCAGCAGCTCCACCGGATCGCGGCGCAGGGCCTCGGGCACCAGGCTCAGGCGCGCGCCGTAGAGCAGGGCACCGAAGATTTCCCAGACCGAGAAATCGAAGGCGTTGGAGTGGAACAACGACCAGACATCGTCGGCGCTGAACTGGAAGTCCAGCCGATTGTTGTGCAGCAGGCGCACGACGTTGCGGTGTTCGAGCAGGGCACCCTTGGGTTCTCCGGTGGAACCCGAGGTGTAGATCACATAGCAGAGGTGGTCCGCCGCGCTGGCGTTCGGCAGGTTGGCCGCGCTGACGGTGCTGTCCGTGGCGACATCGAAGACTTCAATGCCGAGTTCCCGCAGCGCCAGGCCCATGTCCTGGCGGGCGATGGCCTTGCCTGCGCCGCTGTCGCGCAGCACATAGGCGATGCGCTCCTGGGGCGAACTCGGGTCGATAGGCACGTAGGCACCACCGGCCTTGAGCACCGCCAGGGTGGCGACGATCATCTGCACCGAGCGCTCCAGGGCGATGGCCACCAGCTCCTGGGGCTGCACGCCGGCGGCCCGCAGGCGACGGGCGAGGCGGTTGGCCTGTTCGTTGAGCTGTCGATAGCTCAACCGCTCCTCGCCCAGGTTGACGGCGATGCGGTCCGGGTATTGGCGCGCCTGTTCCTCGAAAATCTGATGCAAGGTCAGGGTGTCGGGCCAGGCCGCTTCGCTGTCGTTGAAGTCGAGGATCTGCCGTTGGCGTTCGGCGGCATCCAGCAGCGGGACTTCATCGACACGCTGCTGCGAATCCTCGACGAAGGCTTCCAGCAGGCGCACGTAATGGCGCATCAGTTGCTGGATGAACGCCGCGTCGAAGAACTCCGCGTTGTACACCAAGTGCCCGGCCCAATGTGACTCATCGGCCGTGATCAGCAGGTGCAGGTCGTTCTTGCCGTAACCCAGGTTGGTTTCCAAGGTCGTGACTGCCAGGCCCGCCACCAGCGTGTTGCGGTCGGCGCCGCGCTGGAAATTGAAAAGCACGTCGAACAGCGCGGTACGGCTCATGTCCTTGGCCGGGTTGAGGGCCAGCACCAGTTGGTCGAACTGCATGTGCCGGTGCCGCTGGCCCTGGGTCAGGTTGTTGGCGGTCTGTTCCCAGAGCTGTTGCAAGGTCGTGTTGCTGTCGCACTGGCCGCGCATGACCAGCAGGTTGTCCAGCGGCCCGACGACATCCCGCAAGGCCGGTTCACGGCAGGCGGCCGTGGTGCCGATCACCAGTTCATCGTGGCCGGCGTAGCGGCGCAACAGCGCGGTGAATGCGCTCAGGGCCAGGCTGTCGCTGCTGACGCCGACCTCTCGGGCCAGCGCTTCGAGACGCCTTGCCAGTGCCGGTTCGAGGGTGAAGCCGTGGGTGGCTTCGGCAAACACATGCACCGCCGCCCGGGGACGATTCAGTGGCAGTTCCAGGGCTTGCAGCTTGCCGCGCAGTTGATAGGCCCAGTAGGCACGCAGGTTTTCCAGCACGGTGGCCGGCAGGTTGCGTTGCCAGGCGGCAAAGTCGCCATAGCTCAATGGCAATGCTGGCAACTCGGCGCTGCTGTCGGCGCAGGCGGCTTCGTAGAGGGCCAGCAGGTCGCGCTTGAGCAACTGCATGGAATTGCGGTCGGCCAGCAAGTGGTGCACGGCAATGGCCAGGATGGCGTTGTGTTCGTCCCCCCGTACCAGGGTTGCGCGCACCAGGCTGCCGCCGTCCATGGTCAATGGGCGGCGCGTTTCGGCCAAGGCCTGGGCTGCCAGATCGTCAGGGTTACCCTGGATCCGTTCGAGCGCCAGGCTGGCCGGGCCGTCGAATTGCTGCCAGGCACGGCTACCGTCGCTCAACACTCGGCAGCGCAGGATGTCGTGGCGGGCCAGCAAGCCGTCGAGGGCGGTTTGCAGGGCCGGTTGATTGAGCTCGCCGGTCAGTTCCAGCAGCAACGCAATGTTGTGGTACACCGGGTTGGCGTCGTACAGGTAACCGGTTTCGAAGGTGTCGACGAACCACATCCGCTCCTGGTGAAAGGACAGCGGCAGCCGTTCCGGCACAGGCACAAGGGCCTTGACCTCGGGCAAGGCCTGGGTCGGGTCCAGCTCCAGGGCGCCGATCCGGGTGTCCGGGGCTTCGGTGAAGCAGCGCAACAGGCGCTCGAAACGCGCAGCGAGGCGTTCGACGGTGGCGGCGTCGAACAACGCGGTGGAATACGACAGGCTGCAGGACAGGTTCGGGCCGCCTTCGTCGATGTGCAAGGACAGGTCGTGCTGGGTGTTGTCCTTGCGCGAGGGCAGGAATGCCAGGTTCAGCCCGGGCAATTGCAACTGGCCGCCGGCGCCTCCGGCATTGGTGTAGAGCATGGTCTGGAAGACGGGGCTGTAGCTGGCGCTGCGCGGCGGCTTGAGGGCCTCGACCACCAGTTCGAACGGGGTGTCCTGGCGGGTCGAGGAGTCCAGCATCAGTTCCTTGACCTGCTGCAATACCTGGTCAAGGGTGGGGTTGGCGTCCAGGCGTACGCGCAGGGCCAGGGTGTTGACGAAGAAGCCGATCAGCGCCTGTACGTCGTGGCGGTCGCGGTTGGCGGCGACGGTGCCGATCACCAGGTCCTGTTGGCCGCTGATGCGCGCCAGCAAGACCGCCCAGGCGGCCATCAAGGTCATGAACGGGGTCGCCGCGCGGGACTGGGCGAACTGGGCGATGGCGGCGGACAGCGATGCCGGCAGGTCGAAGCCCAGGGTTTCGCCGCGATAGCTCTGCACCGCCGGGCGGGCCCGGTCGGTCGGCAGCGAAAGCAGGGCCGGGGCGCCAGCCAGGTGCGCTCGCCAGAACTCCACCTGTTGGGGCAGGCGTTCGCCGTCCAGGTGCTGGCGTTGCCAGGCCGCATAGTCGGCGTATTGCCGGGTCAGCGGCGGCAGCGGATCAGGCTGCCCGGCGCTGAACGCCTGATACAAGGCCGCAAATTCCTTGACCAGGATGCCGATGGACCAGCCGTCCGAGATGATGTGGTGCTGGGTGATCAGCAGCCGGTGCTCGTCGTCGGCCAGGCGCAGCAGGGTGCCGCGGATCAGCGGCCCGCGCAGCAGATCGAACGGCGCCGTGGCGGCGTTTTCGCTCAGGTGCGCGGCCTCGGTGTCGGCCTGCTCCCGGGACAGGTGGCGCAGGTCATGGGTCACGAGGCTGAAGCCGCAATCGACCGGGGCGATGACTTGCACCGGCTGTTCGCCCTCCCGGCGGAAGGTGGTGCGCAGGCTTTCGTGTCGCGCCACCAGGCGATCGAGGGCAGCCTTGAGGGCGTCTTGGTCGAGGGCACCCTGCAGCGACAGCGAGGCGGGCATGTGATAGGCGGCGCTGGCGGTCGGGTCCAGTTGGTCGAGAAACCACAGCCGCTGCTGGGCGAACGACAGCGCCAGCGGAGCGTCGCGGTCGACGCGGGGCAGGTCCTCGGCAACGGTTTCGATGACCCGCGTCGCGCCGCGTTGCTTGAGCAGTCGCAGCAGTGCGGCACGTTTCAACTGGTCGAGACTATCGTTATGTTCGTTCAATTTATTAAGCATCCTTGGAGACGATAGCGAGCAGTTCGCTTTCTGACAGCGAAGCCATTTCTTGTTGCAGGTCGAGCAATTCATCCGACTCGTACTGCGCCAGTTGCAAGGTGTTGATCAGGTCGGCCAGGGCCAGCAGCGACGGGTGTTCGAACAGCCCCCTGAGGGGGACTTCGACGCCGAAGGTCTCTCGCGCCCGGAGCGTGACTTGCACCGCCAGCAGCGAGTGACCGCCGAGTTCGAAGAAGTCGTCGTGCCGGCCGATCCGTTCCAGGCCCAGCAGATCGGTCCAGATCTGTGCCAGCAGCGTCTCGGTTTCGCCGTTGGGCGCTTCGTACTGACGGCGGGCGAAATCGTCGTTGCCGGGCGCGGGCAGGGCGCGGCGTTCCAGCTTGCCGTTGGGGCCCAGTGGCAGATGCTCGACGACTACGAACGCCGCCGGGACCATGTAGTCCGGCAATTGCGAGGTCAGGTAGGGTCGTAGCGTGCTGCTGGCATTGCGGCCGGCCAGGTGCGGTTCGACGCTCAGGTAAGCCACCAGGCGCGTGGCCCCCGGTGTGTCTTCGCGGGCGATGACCGCCGCCTCGCGCACCCCTGGCAGGGTCAGCATCAGGGCCTCGATTTCACCGGGTTCGATACGGAAACCACGGATCTTGACCTGCTGGTCGTTACGCCCGAGGAACTCGACCACCCCGTTGGCGCGCAGGCGCACCAAGTCGCCGGTGCGGTACATCCGCGGTTCGTCGCCCGGGGCGAACGGGTCGCTGAGGAAGTGTTCGGCGTTCAGTGCCGCCCGGTCCAGGTAGCCACGGGCAACCCCGGCGCCGCCCACGTAGAGCTCGCCCGGCACGCCGAGCGGCACCGGTTGGCGCTGTTCGTCGAGCACATACAAGCGACTGTTGGGAATCGCTCGCCCGATGGGCACCGTGCCCAGGTCCTCGGCGGTGCAGCGATGCACCGTGGTCCAGACGGTGGCTTCGGTGGGGCCGTATTCGTTGTACAAGGCGATCGCTGGTTCCAGCGCGGTACAGGCCTGCACCAAATGCGCGGGGCAGGCTTCGCCGGCGACGATCATTTCTTGCAGGCTGCCATGGCCGTTGCCGCTGCCAAGGCTTGCCAGCACCAGGCGGCCCAGGGACGGTACGCACAGCAGCGAGGTGACGCCCTGTTCGCCAATGAAACGGGCGATGGCGTCGGGATCGCGAGCAGTGTCGGCATCCGCGATGCACAAGGTGCCGCCACTGACCAGCGTACCGAAGACCCCGGCCACGGAGCTGTCGAAGGCAATCGACGACAACAGCAGGAAGCGCTTGCCGGTCGCCGGTCCGTACACCGTGCCTCGGGCCAGAGTCGAGCTCACCAGGTTGCGGTGTTCGATCATCACGCCCTTGGGCTTGCCGGTGGAGCCCGAGGTGTAAATCACATAGGCCAGGTGCTCTGGCGTCAGGCCGACGCTGTCGGGTTGCGGATCACGGTTGCTCGATGACGTTGCCAGTGCCCGCTCGATGGCCAGGTAGCGAGTGCCTTCCTGCAAGGTGCCCACGGCCGCGCGACCGACCGGGTCGGCCAGCAACAGGCGCGGCCTGGCGTCCTCGATGATCGCGGCCAGGCGCTCGGCGGGGTAGGTCGGGTCCAGCGGCACGTAGGCGCCACCGGCCTTGAGAATCCCCAGCAGGCCCGTGATCATCGCCACGCCGCGTTCGACGCAGATGGCCACCAGATCCCCCGGCAGGACGCCAGCGGCGATCAACTGCTGGGCCAGGCCGTTGGCCTGGGCGTTGAGCTCGGCATAACTGAGGGATTGGCGGCTGTCGAGCAACGCGCAGGTATCCGGCGTGCGGCGGACCTGCTCTTCGAACAGTTGCTGAATGCACAGGCCAGTCGGGTAATCCACCTCGGTCTGGTTAAAGGTGTCCAGCAGCAGGGTGCGCTCCTGGGCCGGCAGCACGTCCAGTTGCACGAGCGGGATCCGTGGCGTGTACATTAGGGCCTGGGTCAGTTGCTCCAGGGCCCGTTGCATCAGCGCGCAGATACGCTGCGGGTCCACCGCCCGCACGCTTTGCACGGTCAGGCCGAGGGCATCGCCGTAGTCATTGACGGACAAGGTCAGCGGGTAATTGGTCCGCTCGGCACTGTCGAGGATGCGCATGCCCGGCCATTGCAATTGACTGTCGTCGCGCTGGTGTCTGTAGTTGAGCAACGTGGTGAACAGCGGCAAGGCGCTGGGCACGCCGCTGCAACGTTGCGCCAGGGCCAGGGAGGCTTGTTCGTGGGCCAGCAGCTCGACCAGGTCGCGGTGAGTGGCCAGCACCTGTTCGTGGGCGCCGACGGTCAATGGCACGCGCACCGGCAGGGTGTTGATGAATACACCTAACGCCCGCTCGGCACCGGCCGAGCCTTGCAGGCGACCGGCGACCACGGTCCCGAACACCACGTCGTCGCGTCCGGTGCAGCGGGCCAGTACCTGCGCCCAGGCGACATGGAACAGCGTCGCCGGGGTGATGCCGCGCTCCCGGGCCTGTGCCCGCAGGCGCAGGTTGAGCTCGACGCTCAACGTCATGCTGGCTTCTTCGATGTGGCGGCCGTCGCCTTGTACCTCCAACAGATCGAAGGGCGCGGTGGGTGCATCCACCTCCGCCAAGCGGCGGCTGAAATAGGCTTCATGGATGTCGGCCGGGATGGCCTGGGCCTGGGCAATGAAGTCGCGATAGGGTTGTGGCGCCGCCAGGCCCTCGCCTTGGTCATGGAGGATCGCGTGGATTTCTTCCAGGACAAACTCCAGGGTCACGTGGTCGCTGGCCATGTGATGGTTGAGCAGCGCCAGCAGCCAGCGTTCGGAATGCGGATCCTGGGCAATGCAGGCACGCATCAGCGGCGCCTGGCGCAGATCCAGGCGCAGTTGCCGTGGGTCGCTGAGGGCTTCGAGCTGGCTGAGCGGGTCCTGGTGGCTGTCGAGGGAAACGCTGTGCACCGGCAAGCGTGCCTGGCGCTGTACCACCTGCACCGGTTGGGGCAAACCGTCCCAATGCACGCAGGTGCGCAGAATGTCGTGGCGATCGATCACCTGTTGCAAGGCGTTGGTGAAGGCATCGAGGCGCTGGCGGTCATCGAACTCGAGCATCGAGCGCAGCAGGTAGGCGTCGCCTTCGTGCCCGAGCAGATGATGGAACAGGATGCCCTGTTGCAGCGGTGCCAGGGGGTAGATGTCCTGGATGTTCGCGGCACCGCCAGGGATGGCGTCGACGATACGTTCGAGGTGATCCGGGGTCAGGACCACCAACGGCAGCATGTCCGGGGTCAGGGCTGTGCAGTCAGGGGGAATGCGGTTGGCCGGTGCCTGGAACGCCGGGCTTGGGGCATGCGTCAAGGCCTGGGCCAGCTCGGCCAGGGACGCGGTGCTGAAGATTGCGCGAACGTCCGCGTTCAAGCCTTGTTCGCGCAGGCGTTCGATCAGGCTCACGGCCATCAGCGAATGCCCACCCAGTTCGAAAAAGCCGTCATGCCGACCGATGCGCTCGACGCCCAGCAGGGCTTGCCAGATCCCGGCAATGATCAATTCAACGCGGCCCTCGGGCGCCTCAAAGGCCCGGCTGGCGTAGGCGTCCTGGTCCGGTTCGGGCAGGGCACGGCGGTCGAGCTTGCCATTGGGCGTGAGCGGCAAGGCGTCCAGCACGACGAAGGCGCTGGGCACCATGTGTTGGGGCAGGCGCTTGAGCAGTTCGTCACGCAGTTGCCCGGCGGCGGCCGGTTCGCCACACAAGTAGGCCACCAGGCGCTGGCCAGATTGATGATCGCGGGCGACGACTGCGGCTTCGCGCACACCCGCCAATGCGGCGAGGGCAGCTTCGATTTCCCCCAACTCGACCCGCAGGCCACGGATCTTCACTTGGTCATCATTGCGTCCCAGGTACTGCAACGTGCCGTCCGGCAACCAGCGACCGATGTCACCGGTCTTGTACAAACGCGCGTCGGCCTTGCCATAGAACGGGTCGGCGATGAAGCGCTCACTGCTCAGTTGCGGCAGGTTGAGGTAACCGCGGGCCACACCGATGCCGCCGATGTGGATCTCGCCGGGTACGCCCATCGGCAGCAGTTGCCCGTGGGCGTCCAGCACATGCAATTGCAGGTTGCGAATCGGCCGGCCAATCGGGATCGATTGGTGCCGGTAGGTCGCCAGGTCGCTGTCGGCGGTGTACCAGGCGACCACGTCACTGCATTCGGTCGGTCCGTAGCTGTTGATCACCGTCGGCCGTGGCTGGGGGAGTTTTTCCAGCATGGCGACCTGGATCGGCTCTCCGCCGAGCACTACCCGTTTCAGGCAGGCGAGGCCTTGCTGTTGATCGGCGTCCACCAAGGCGTGGAAGGCGCTGGGCGACATGTTGAGGTGGCTGATCCCGGCCTCGGCGACCTGGGCGACGATGGCGCCGGGGTTGAAGGGTTCGGCGGCCAGGTGCAGCGTGGCCCCGACCATCAGCGGCGCGAGGATGTTCTTCTGGGTCAGGTCGAAGTTGTAGGAGGACGCCAACAACACCGCGTCGCCGGCATGGAAGGCCAAGTCTTCGAGGTACCAGTCCAGCAGGTTGCGCAAGCCGCGATGTTCGACCATCACGCCTTTGGGCAAGCCGGTGGAGCCGGAGGTGTAGATCACGTAGGCCAGGTGACTGAAATTCAGCCCTTTCACTTGAGGGTTGTGAGTCGGGGCTTGGGCCAACGCCGCGCTGCCCAGTTCCAGCGTCGCCAGGCCTTGGGGCACCGGCAGTTCGTCCAGGCCGGATGGGTGGACCAGGGCCCGCGGCTTGCTGTCGGCCAGCATGTGGGCCAGGCGTTGGGCTGGGTACTGTGGGTCGAGCGGCAGATAGGCCGCGCCGGCTTTGAGGATGCCCAACAGGCCGATCAGCATGTGCGGACTGCGGCGCGCGCACAGGCCGACGATGTCGTCGGGCTGCACACCCAGTGCGATCAAGCGGTGGGCGACGCGGTTGGCCTGGGCGTTGAGGTCGGCGTAGCTCAAGGACTCGCCGGCGCAGACCAGCGCCACGGCATCCGGGGTCAGGCTCGCCTGGGCCTCGAACACGGCGTGAGGGAAGCGACTCGGGCTTTCGTCCAAGGCAACGCTGGCCGGGTTGAAGGTTTCCAGCAGTTGCCGGCGCTGCGCATTATCCAGCAACGGCAAGGTCGCCAGCGGCTGCGTGGCATCGTCGAGCATGGCATCGAGCAGGTGCAGCAAATGCTGGCCCCATCGGGCGATGGTGCTTTCATCGAACAAGTCGGTGGCGTATTCGAACTGGCCGCTGATGTGCTCGCCGTCGTCGTTGAGGGACAGGCTCACGTCAAACTGGGTGGTGCCGGTGGGCTGCGGCAGCGGTGTCAAACTCAGGCCCGGCAGTTCCAGGGCCTGGTCCCGTGGCGTGTTACCCAGCACCAACATGGCCTGGAACAGCGGACTGTGGCCGAGGCTGCGTTCCGGTTGCAGGGCTTCGACCACTTGCTCGAACGGCAGGTCCTGATGGCTGTAGGCGTCGAGGGTGGAGGCCTTGATGTGCGCCAGCAACTGCTCGACACGGCTGTGGGCCTGGACGTCGATGCGCAGGGCCAGGGTGTTGACGAAGAAGCCGATCAAGGCCTCGGTTTCCCGCCGTGGACGGTTGGCCACCGGCGTGCCGACCACCACCTGCGGCTGGTTGCTCAGGCGTGAGAGCAGGATCGACCAGGCACCGAGCAAGGTCATGAACGGGGTCAGGCCTTGTTGCTGGCTGAAGCGGCGCAAGCGGGCGCTGAGTGGCGCGGGCAGTTGCAGGGCCAGCGCGGCGCCTTGGTAGCTTTGCACTTGCGGCCGTGGGTGGTCGCTGGGCAGTTCCAGCAGCGCCGGGGCGCCGTCCAGGTGTGCTTTCCAGAAATCGACCTGGGCGTGCAAGCGTTCGCCTTGCAGGTGCTGCTGTTGCCAGCTGGCGTAGTCGGCGTATTGCAGGGCCAGGGGCGGCAGCGGGTCGTCGAGCTGCTGGCTGAACGCGGCGTAGAGGGCGTTGAACTCACCGATCAATACCGCCACCGACCAACCGTCGGAGACGATGTGGTGCTGGGTCACCAGCAGGATGTGTTCGTCTTCGGCCAGGCACAGCAGGCGGCCGCGAATCAGCGGGCCTTGGCTGAGGTCGAAGGCGTCCCGGGCTTCGGCCTGGGTCAGTTGCGTCACGGCCGCTTGGCGGGCATCGGCGTCCAGGGTTTGCAGGTTGTGCTCCTGCAAGGCAAAGCCGATGTCGGCGGCGGCGAAGCGCTGGCGGACTTCGCCGTCACGGCGTTCGAAGGTGGTGCGCAGGCTTTCGTGACGGGCGACGATGCGATCCAGGGCCCGTTGCAGGGCCTTGCGATCCAGGTTGCCGCGCAGGTGCAGCGCGGCGGGCATGTGATAGGCGACGCTGGCGGCGTGGTCCAGTTGATCGAGGAACCACAGGCGTTGCTGGGCCAAGGACAGCGGCAACGCCTGGTCGCGGGACACGACTTCGATGGGCTGGACCTGGGATTGGCCGGCCTGATCCACGCGTTGGGCCAGTTCGCTCAACGAGGCCTGGGCGAAGAGGGTACGCAGGTCGATCTCGACACCGAGGTCCTGATGCAGGCGGGCCTGCAACTGCACGGTCAGCAGGGAATGACCGCCGAGTTCGAGGAAGCCGTCGTGGCGGCCGACCTGATCCAATTGCAGCAGGTCTTTCCAGATCTCGGCGAGGGCGATTTCGGTATCGCCCAGGGGCGCTTCGTAGGTTTTGCTGGCCAGGGACTCCAGGCCGGGGGCCGGCAGGGCGCGGCGGTCGAGCTTGCCGTTGGCAGTCAGGGGCAGGGCATCGAGGTGGACGAAGGCGTTGGGCACCATGTATTCGGGCAGGTGCTTGAGCAGGGTGCTGCGCAGTTGTTCGGCATTGGCCGGCTCACCGCACAGGTACGCCACCAGGCGATTGTCCTCGCGAGCGATCACCACGGCATCGGTGACACCGGCACAGCCGAGCAAGACGTTCTCGATCTCCCCCAACTCGATGCGGAAACCACGGATTTTCACCTGGAAGTCATTGCGCCCCAGGTATTCCAACGTGCCGTCGGCCAACCAGCGACCGAGGTCGCCGGTCTTGTACAGGCGCGCGTTCGGCGCGGTGCTGAACGGGTCGGCGACGAAACGCTCGGCGCTCAGCTCGGGCCGGTTCAGGTAACCCCGGGCCACGCCGGCGCCGCCGATGTGCAGTTCACCGGCCACACCCAACGGTGTCGGTTCACCAAGGGCATCGAGCACATGCACCTGGACGTTGGCAATCGGCCGGCCAATGCTCGGGCGTTCGCCGAGG
Organism: Pseudomonas sp. Z3-6; assembly: GCF_051131985.1. NCBI lineage: Bacteria > Pseudomonadati > Pseudomonadota > Gammaproteobacteria > Pseudomonadales > Pseudomonadaceae > Pseudomonas > Pseudomonas sp. Z3-6. Next base: position 4,214,801 of record NZ_CP071644.1, on the reverse strand, counting down.
TCGCGGATCAGGTCGATGGTGGCGTCCACCGTGCATTCGGTCGGGCCGTACATGTTGTAGAAACGGATGCTCGGGCAGTCGCGCAACTTCGTCCAGGTCGCGGCATTGATCGCCTCGCCGCCGAGCAGCACGCTCACCGGTTGGTAGCTGCTGCGTTCCAGCAGGCCAGCGGCGAGCAGGGTGTCCAGTTGTGACGGCGTGGAGTCGAAGGCGTGCACCTGGTGCTGTTCGAGGAAGTCCAGTAGTTCATGGCCGCTGGCACGGATCAGCTGCGGGATGATCACCAGCCGGTGGCCGGAGAACAGCTGCGAGATGCCCTTGATCGACATGTCGAAGAAGAACCCGGCATTCAGCGCCACGGTGGCCGGGCTCGGGCAGTGCTGGTGGGTGGTGCGGCCGAGCACGTGCCAGAAGTTGAACACCGAGCGGTGCTCGACCATCACGCCCTTGGACTGGCCGGTGGAACCGGAGGTGTAGATAACATAGGCCAGGTGTTCGGCGGTCAGGCCCGCTACCTGCGGATTCGCATCGCAATCAGCGTCATCCGCCGCTTGCAGCGACTCATGGGTATCAAGCAACAGCAGCGGGAGCTCGCCCGCTGGCAACGACAGGGCTGACTGGGTCAACAGCGCCCGTGGTTGGCTGTCGTTGAGCATGAAGGCCATGCGCTCGGCGGGATGGGCCGGGTCGATGGGCACATAGGCGGCGCCAGCCTTGAGCACGCCGAGCAGGCCGACGATCATGTCCAGGCTGCGCTCGGCACAGACGGCGACACGCTGATCGGGCTCGACACCGAGGGCGAGCAACTGCCGGGCCAGGTGGTTGGCGCGGCGATTGAGCTGGCGGTAGGTCAGTTGCTGCTCTTCGCAGACCAGGGCCACGGCGTCGGGGTTGGCCTGGACCTGGGCTTCGAACAGGTGATGGATCGGTTGCGCGGCGCCGAAATCGCTGGTGGTGCGGTTGAAGTCCGTCAGCAGCAATTGCCGCTCGCTGGCGGGCAGCACGTCCAATTGGCCGGCGAGGCGTTCCGGGGCCTGTTCAAGGGCGTCGACCAATGCGCCCACGGCCTGGGCGAGGTAGGCGGCGATGCGTTGCGGGTCGATGCCGGTGATGGACTGCGCGGTCACGGAGAAATCGTCGCCTTCATCCGCCACGGCCACTTCGATCGGGTAGTTGGTGCGGGCTTCGTTGCTCAGGAAGCGCACGCCGTCCCAGGCCAAGACCTGGTCTTCGTTGGCCAGCGAGCCGCCGTCGGTCTGATGGCGGTAGTTGAGCAACGTGGTGAACAGCGGCAGGCCCGTGCCGACACCGCTGCAACGTTGGGCCAGGGCCAGGGAGGCCTGTTCGTGGGCGAGCAGTTCGCTGAGGTCGCGGTAGGTTTCGTCCACCAGCGCACTGACGCCAAACCCGGCCAGTCGTACCCGCACCGGCAAGGTGTTGATGAATACACCAAGGGCCCGGTCGGCGCCCAGCGAGCCTTGCAGACGGCCGGCGACCACCGTGCCGAACACCACGTCGTCGCGGCCGGTGCAGCGCCCGAGCACCTGGGCCCAGGCGATATGAAACAGCACCGCCGGTGTCACGCCGGCCAGGCGCGCTTGAGCGCGGATCCGCAGGTTCAAGTCGCGGTCCAGACGCACGCTGGTTTCGACCACCTGGGCGCCATCGCCCTGGACGTCCAGCACACCGAACGGTGCGGTGGGTTCCTCGACACTGGCCAGGCGCCGGGTGAAATAGGCCTCATGGGCCTGGGGCGGCGTGGCGAGCACCTGGGCGACAAACTCCCGATAAGGCATCGGCGCCGGCAGCTGGGCGCCCTGGCCCTGCATCAGTTGCTGGATTTCTTCGAGGACGATGCCCAGGGACACGTGGTCGCTGATCATGTGGTGGTCCAGCAGGGCCAGCCACCAGCGTTCGGAATGCGGATCCTGGGCGATGCAGGCGCGCATCAACGGGGCCTGTTGCAGATCCAGGCGCAGGTGGCGTGGATCGCTCAAGCGCTCCAGTTGCGCGCGCGGGTCCTCATCGGCCGCCAGGGTGAGGGGTTGGATCGGCAGCGCGGCCTGGCGCTGCACCACCTGGACCGCCTGTGGCTGGCCGACCCAATGGACGGCACTGCGCAGGATGTCGTGGCGGTCGATCACCTGTTGCAAGGCTGCGGTGAAGGCATCGAGGCGCTGGCGGTTGTCGAACTCGATCATCGAGCGCACCAGGTAGGCGTCGCCTTCGTGCCCGAGCAAATGATGGAACAGGATGCCCTGTTGCAACGGGGCCAGGGGGTAGATGTCCTGTACGTTGGCGGCGCCGCCAGGTACGGCGCTGACGATCCGTTCCAGTTGCGCCGGGGTCAGTTCCACCAGGGGCAGCATGTCCGGTGTCAGCGCCGTGCAATCGGCCGGGATGCGGTTGGCCGGGGCCAGGAACAAGGGCTCATCGCTGCGATTCAAGGCCTGGGCCATCTCCCGCAGGCTGGGGGCGGTGAACACGGTGCGCACCGTGGCGCTCAGGCCCTGTTGGCGCAAGCGATCGATCAAGCTCACGGCCAGCAGCGAATGTCCGCCGAGTTCGAAGAAACGGTCATGCCGACCGACTTTCTCGATGCCCAGCAGGTCTTGCCAGACTGTCGCGACGCTTTGTTCGACCTCGCCCCGTGGGGCCTCGTAGGCTCGGCTGGCGAACGCTTCCTGGCCTGGTGCGGGCAGGGCGCGGCGGTCGAGCTTGCCGTTGGGGGTCAACGGCAGGGCTTCGAGTTGGACGAAGGCGCTGGGCACCATGTAGTCAGGCAAGGCCGCCAGCAATACGCTGCGCAACTGCTCCACCGGCACCGGTTCACCGCACAGGTACGCGATCAAGCGCTTGCTGTCCGATTGACCCGGTTGGCTCTCCTGGGCCACCACCACCGCTTCACGCACACCGGCGCAGCCGGCGAGGAGCGCTTCGATCTCACCCAGTTCCACGCGGAAACCGCGGATCTTCACCTGGTCGTCATTGCGGCCCAGGTACTGCAGGGTACCGTCAGGCAGCCAGCGGCCGAGGTCGCCGGTCTTGTACAGGCGGGCGTCCGGGTCGGTGCTGAACGGGTCGACGATGAAACGCTCGGCCGTCAATGCCTGGCGATTGAGGTAACCGCGAGCGACACCGACGCCACCAATGTGAATCTCGCCAGCAACGCCGAGCGGGACGAGGTTGCCGCTGGCATCGAGCACATGCAGCTGGGTGTTGCGCACCGGTTTGCCGATGGAGCGGAAATCGTCGTGGTCGCTTTCCATCAGGCGGATCGAGGCGTTCACGGTGGCCTCGGTCGGGCCGTAGGCATTGAACAGCGCCGGGCGATGGCCGGCACGGGCGAACCATTGGCTCACGGCCTGCTTGCCCACCGCTTCGCCACCGATCATGAACTGGCGCAACGAGGTCGGCAGCGGCACATGTCGATCACGGCTGAGCTGTTGCCAGAACACTGTCGGCAGGTTCGCGACGGTGATCCCATGCTGTTCGCACAATGTGGCGAAGGCTGCGGTGCCGGCGACCCAGGCATCGCTGCGCAGCACCAGGGTAGCGCCGGACAGCAGTGCACCAAAAATTTCTTCCACCGACATGTCGAACGTCATGGTGGCGAATTGCAGGACGCGATCGCGAGGGTTGAGGCCATAGCGTTCTTGCAGGGCACCGATCTGGTTGCACACCGAACGGTGCTCGAGCATCACCCCTTTCGGTTTGCCCGTGGAGCCGGAGGTGTACATGACGTAGGCCAGGTGCCGGGAGGTCAAGCCTTCGACCCTTGGGTTGTGGTCGTCGCCTTCGGCCGAGTCGTCCAGCGACAGTTGCGCGATTCCCAGCGGTGGCAATTGTTCCGCCAGCCGGCCTTGGCTGAGCAGTACCCGAGGCGAGCTGTCACTGAGCATGTGCTGCAAGCGATCCTGCGGATAGTTCGGGTCCAGCGGCACGTAGGCACCACCGGCCTTGAGGATGGCCAGGATGCCGATGATCATCTCGGGGCTGCGTTCCACCAGCAGCGCCACGCGTTCATCCGGGCGCAGGCCGGCGGCGATCAAGCGGTGAGCGATGCGGTTGGCCCGGGCATTGAGTTCGGCATAGCTGAGCGAGGAGCCCTGCGCCTGGACCGCGAGGGCCTGAGGCTGGGCTTGTGCATGCTCCTCGAACCATTCATGCACCAGCCGGCCTTCGGGGAAGGGGGCGTGGGTCTGGTTGAAAACGCCGAGCAATTGGCGACGTTGCAGGTTGTCCAGCAACGGCAAGGTCGCCAGCGGCTGCGTGGCATCGTCGAGCATGGCATCGAGCAGGTGCAGCAAATGCTGGCCCCAACGGGCGATGGTGCTTTCATCGAACAAGTCGGTGGCGTATTCGAACTGGCCGCTGATGTGCTCGCCGTCGTCGTTGAGGGACAGGCTCACGTCGAACTGGGTGGTGCCGGTGGGCTGGGGCAGCGGTGTCAAACTCAGGCCCGGCAGTTCCAGGGCCTGGTCCCGTGGCGTGTTACCCAGCACCAACATGGCTTGGAACAACGGGCTGTGGCCGAGGCTGCGTTCCGGTTGCAGGGCTTCGACCACTTGCTCGAACGGCAGGTCCTGATGGCTGTAGGCGTCGAGGGTGGAGGCCTTGATGTGCGCCAGCAACTGCTCGACACGGCTGTGGGCCTGGACGTCGATGCGCAGGGCCAGGGTGTTGACGAAGAAGCCGATCAAGGCCTCGGTTTCCCGCCGTGGACGGTTGGCCACCGGCGTGCCGACCACCACCTGCGGCTGGTTGCTCAGGCGTGAGAGCAGGATCGACCAGGCACCGAGCAAGGTCATGAACGGGGTCAGGCCTTGTTGCTGGCTGAAGCGGCGCAAGCGGGCGCTGAGTGGCGCGGGCAGTTGCAGGGCCAGCGCGGCGCCTTGGTAGCTTTGCACTTGCGGCCGTGGGTGGTCGCTGGGCAGTTCCAGCAGCGCCGGGGCGCCGTCCAGGTGTGCTTTCCAGAAATCGACCTGGGCGTGCAAGCGTTCGCCTTGCAGGTGCTGCTGTTGCCAGCTGGCGTAGTCGGCGTATTGCAGCGCCAGGGGCGGCAGCGGGTCGTCGAGCTGCTGGCTGAACGCGGCGTAGAGGGCGTTGAACTCACCGATCAATACCGCCACCGACCAACCATCGGAGACGATGTGGTGCTGGGTCACCAGCAGGATGTGTTCGTCTTCAGCCAGGCACAGCAGGCGGCCGCGAATCAGCGGGCCCTGGCTGAGGTCGAAGGCGTCCCGGGCTTCGGCCTGGGTCAGTTGGCTCACGGCCGCTTGGCGGGCGTCGGCGTCCAGGGCTTGCAGGTCGTGCTCCTGCAAGGCGAAGCCGATGTCGGCGGCGAAGCGCTGGCGGACTTCGCCGTCACGGCGTTCGAAGGTGGTGCGCAGGCTTTCGTGACGGGCGACGATGCGATCCAGGGCCCGTTGCAGGGCCTTGCGATCCAGGTTGCCGCGCAGGTGCAGCGCGGCGGGCATGTGATAGGCGACGCTGGCGGTGTGGTCCAGTTGATCGAGGAACCACAGGCGTTGCTGGGCCAAGGACAGCGGCAACGCCTGGTCGCGGGACACGACTTCGATGGGCTGGACCTGGGATTGGCCGGCCTGATCCACGCGTTGGGCCAGTTCGCTCAACGAGGCCTGGGCGAAGAGGGTACGCAGGTCGATCTCGACACCGAGGTCCTGATGCAAGCGGGCCTGCAACTGCACGGTCAGCAGGGAGTGGCCGCCGAGTTCGAGGAAGCCGTCGTGGCGGCCGACCTGATCCAGTTGCAGCAGGTCTTTCCAGATACCGGCGAGGGCGATTTCGGTGTCGCCCAGGGGCGCTTCGTAGGATTTGCTGGCCAGGGATTCCAGGCCGGGGGCCGGCAGGGCGCGGCGGTCGAGCTTGCCGTTGGCGGTCAGGGGCAAGGCATCGAGGTGGACGAAGGCGCTGGGCACCATGTATTCGGGTAGATGCTTGAGCAAGGCGCTACGCAGTTGTTCGGCCGGGATCGGTTCACCGCAGACATAGGCGACCAGACGCTTGCTGTCCGGCTGCCCTGGAAAGTCTTCCCGGGCAATGACCACCACCTCGCGAACACCCGGGCACAACGCCAGGGCTGCTTCGACTTCGCCGATCTCGATGCGCAAGCCACGGATCTTCACCTGGAAGTCATTGCGGCCCAGATACTCCAGGGCACCGTTGGCGAGCCAGCGACCAAGGTCGCCGGTCTTGTACAGGCGCGCGTTCGGCTCAGTGCTGAACGGGTCGGCGATAAAGCGTTCGGCGCTCAATTGCGGTTGGTTCAGGTAACCCCTGGCCACGCCGATACCACCAATGTGGATTTCTCCCGAGACGCCCAAGGGTTGTGGTGCGCCACGGCCATCGAGCACGTGCATTTGAATGTTGGCGATCGGCCGGCCGATGGGCACGCTTTCGCCGGGGTCACTGGCGCGGCACTGCCAGGCCGTCACGTCGATGGCCGCCTCGGTCGGGCCGTAGAGGTTATGCAGTTCGACCGCTTGTAACTGCTGTTCGAAACGCCGTTGCAGGCTGCGGGGCAGGGCTTCGCCGCTGCACAGCACGCGCCGCAGTTCAGGGAAGGCCTGTCCGTCGTGGTGTTCGAGGAACAGGTCGAGCATCGACGGCACAAAGTGCAGCAGCGTGATGCCGGCCTGGCGCATCAGCCGGGCCAGGTAGTCCGGCTCCTGATGGCCGCCTGGGCGCGCCATGACCAGCTCGGCGCCGGCCAGCAGCGGCAGGAAAAACTCCCAGACCGACACGTCGAAACCGAACGGGGTCTTTTGCAGCACCCGGTCGTTGGCATCGACACGGTATTCGTCCCGAGCCCATAACAGGCGGTTGACCACGCCGAGGTGTTCATTCATCACCCCTTTGGGGGTACCGGTGGAGCCGGAGGTGTAGAGCACGTAGGCCAGGTGAGTGGGGGCCAGGCCGAGGGCCTGCGGGTCCGGGTTGTGTTCGGGTTGAGCGGCCAATTGTGCGGGGTTATCGAGGACCAGCAGCGGCGCATCCAACGCTGGCAACTGGTCTTGCAGCGCCTGGCTGGTCAGCACGGCCCGGGGGCTGCTGTCGTCGAGCATGAACGCCTGACGGGCGCGCGGCAGGTCCGGATCGATGGGCACGTAGGCGGCCCCGGCCTTGAGCGTCCCCAGCAGGGCAATGACCATTTCCGGTCCACGCCGCAGGCTCACGGCGACTCGGTCGTCCGGTTTCACGCCCAGGGCGATCAGGCGATGGGCCAGCCGATTGGCCTGGCGGTTGAGTTGTTCATAGCTGAGCAACGGCCCGGCATCGCCGCGTACGGCGCAGGCGTGGGGACGCTGCTGGGCTTGCTGTTCGAACAACTGGTGGATCAACACGTCCCGTGGATATTCCCGGGCCGTGGCGTTGAATTCGACCAGCAGGCGTTGCCGCTCAGCCTCGCTCATGAGCGGGTAATGCCCCACGGGGGTGTCATGTTGCTCCAGCACCGCCTCGAGCATCGAGACGATGCGTTGTTGCAGGTACCGGGCCTCTTCCAGGTTGAAGTAGGCGGTGTTGAAGTTGAAATCCAGATGGACGTCTTCGAACGGATGGTAGTCGCGCACGAAGATCGCCATGGGCGTCTGTTCGTAGCCGTTGTCCATGGTGATGACCGTGGACGAGGTGCCGCCGAACTGATCGTCGCCGTCCAGGCTTTCGAACGACAGTGACACGTCGAACAGTTGTCGACGCCCGGTCTGGGCCAGGCGCAAGGTGCGATTGAGTTCGGCGATGGGGAAACGCTGGTGACGGTAGCAGCGGCGCAATTGCCCGCCAGCGGCGTGCATCAGGTCCAGCAGCGAGGCGTCGAAGTCGACGGGCAGGCGGATGGGGCTGACCGAGGAAAACATGCCTGCGGTTTCTTTCGCCCGGGCCGTGGTCCGGTTATGCACGGGCATGCCGATGACGATTTCATCGACGCCGACCGTGCGGCAGAAATAAGTGGCGACCACGCTGATCAGCACATGAGCGACCGAGAGGCTGCGTTCGCTGGCAAATTGGGTCAAGGCGTTGTACAGCGCCCGCGGCAACATCGCCTGGACCTGGGCGCTGGGCGCCAATTCATTGGCCTGGCCGGTCTTGAAATCGGCCCGGCGCTGCAGCAGCGATGGCGGCATCTGGGCGTAGGTGTCCTGCCAGAACTGGCGGTCGCGCTCATAGCGGGACGAGGCGAGGTAAGCCCGGTCATCTTCCAGGAACGACAGGTAGGAATGTCCTTGGGCGACTTCATCGTTGCCGGCCAGCAGCGCGTTGTAGGCTGAACCCACGGCATGGCCGATCAGGGCCACGCCAATGCCGTCGGTGACCAAGTGATGATAGCGGGCGAGCCAGTAATGGCGGTTCGGACCGCAACGGACCATACGCGCGTCCCAGAGCTGGCCCGTCAACGATTCAAAGGGTTGGCGAAAGGCGTTGCGCAGATAGTCCATGGCCAGGCCGGCGTCGGCGTCGGCCTCGGAGAACTCCACCACCTCCAGGTTCACCTTGACCTCGGGCAGGACGCGTTGGCGGCCGGTGCCGCCTTCATGGCTGAAGCTCAGGCGCAGGGTGTCGTGACGGTTGGCGACCAGCTCGATGGCTTTCTCGAACAGTGCAATGTCGATCTCGCCCTTGATCTCCAGGGACATGCCGATGTTGTAGTAGGGCAGGTCCGGGTGTGCGAGCTGATCCAGCCAGATACCCTGCTGGACGGAGGCCAGCTCGTGGGACGCGGAGTCTTGGGTAGGCAACATATCGGTCGACGAATCCATTTCGGAGCACCTGCTTGCAGAATCGATTGAGGTTTTTCTCCGTTCGAATGGCAGTGGTGGAGACCTGGACGACTGCCAGTCGGCGGAATCAATAGCCGTGGAGAAGGACATCGCAGGCGGCGCAAAGCGTTGGAGGTGACGGCGTGGCGAGGGCTGCGTTGCGAGCCTTCGAGAGTCCCCGTCCTGCCGTTCGGCTGCGCCTGATATCCCTTCACAAAGTGAGAAAAAACTAGAGCATCCGCCTTGGGATGTCTGTCATGGGAAGCAGGGACAACAGCGCGGAGTGGGGCTTTGCGGTGCTTGGGCGTGGTCGTGCGAGTCTGTTATACCAACGGCCCTGAGTGTGTGCTTGCGAGGGTCGAAAATGCCATTAACCGCCGAATCGGATCACCCAGCGACGAAGTTCTGGAGCTTGTCCCGCTTCCCCAATCACCCGCAGGCGGGCGCCGTCGAAGTGATCGATGCGCTGGCGATTTCCAAAGAGGAATTCACTCGCCGCTACGTCAATCGCAACCGTCCCTGCCTGGTCAAGAATGCGGTACGGCATTGGCCGGCTTTCCATAAATGGCAGCGCCTGGACTACCTCAAGGCGCATTCGCGCAACAGTGCGGTGGTGGTGCGCTCGCAGATTGTTTCCGAGGTCATCGGCTGGTCCAATCCACAGGTCAAGGCCGAGTTGACCGAATACGCCAAGACGGTCTACCGGGAGGTGCCGTTCCACCAGTTTCTCGACGACCTGAGCGTGGGTGATTCGCCGTTGGTGGCCGACAGTTGCCGGTTCTCCGAAGGCTCGGCCATCGAACAGATGAAGGAAGATGTTGGTGGATTGCCGTTCATGCCGCAGTTGGGCAAGTCCCGGCACTATCCGCCCCATCGCAGCTTCCTGTACCGCAATTCCTATACCGATTGGCACTTCCATGTCGTCGACGAAACCTTCATGGCCCAGGTCGTCGGCGCCAAGGAAGTGTTGCTGTTACCGCCAGACGAAGCCAGTTGGCGAGCCTTGCGCCCGGTGATCGAGCAAGCGGGCTACCTGTACGACATCGACACCGGGCGCTTCCCGGGGACGCTAGCCTTGCGGGCGCTGCGCACGGTGGTGGAGCCGGGGGATGCGTTGTACATCCCGGTCTACTGGTGGCACGCGGTGCAATCGCTGGATGATGAATTCGGCGCGACCGTCGCGGCGACGTTCCCGACGCCTTTGCATGTCAGCGGCAACATCAGCTCGCCCATCGCCAGGCGGGTGTTGCGCACTTATCTATTCTCCCGTTTTGCGCCGTTGGTATTTGGCGCGGTGCTCTATTCCCTGGCCTATCGGCTGTTGGACAAATTCATCGGTGCCGTCACGCCTCGCGATGTGCGCCCATGAGCGTAGGGAGCGGCCGCCGGGGTTTCGATTTGGGGCGCGGTTTCTATTTCCTCTGGTGCGGCGAGTCGCTGGCGGTGGTGGGCACGGCGCTGATGGAATTCGCCCTGGGCGTCTGGGTGTACAACCATACCGGCTCGGCGGTGGCGTTCGCCAACGTGGTACTGGCGGCAACACTGCCGGCCGTGTTGTTCTTGCCCTTGGCAGGTGGGCTGGCCGACCGGATCAGCCATCGGGTGATCATTGTCTGTTGCGACGTGACCCTGGCGGTGCTGCTCCTGGGGGGCATGGCGCTGCTCTGGTTCGAACGGCTGGAGCCGCTGCACTTGTACGTTTTCAATTGCCTGGCGTCGATTGTTGGCGCCTTTCGCAAGCCCGCCTATCAAGCGGCTGTCAGTACGATTGTCGCCCCTGACAAGTTCACCCGGGCCTCGGGGTTGATCAGCATCAGCAAGAACGCTTCGGCCCTGGTGGCACCGCTGCTGGCGGGGGCGATCATGGCCAGTGCCGGGCTGGTGACGATCCTGGCGGTGGACCTGATGACCTTCTGCTCCGGCACCTTGCTGGTGATCAAGGCGTTCTCCCATGTGCGAGGCGCGCCGGGGCGCCAGGACAGCGCGCCCAAAGGCACGGTGTTCGGCGGGGCGCTGGGGAATGTCGCCGCCGCGCTGAAGTTCTTTGTCGCCGAGCGGCTGATGGCCGGGTTGCTGGTCTACACCATGATGCGCACGGCGCTGTTGTCACTGGCCACGCTGATGATGACGCCGTTGCTGCTGTCGACCCTGGGCAGCCAGGCCTTGGGGATGGCCTACACCTGGGCGGCCCTGGGTGGACTGGCTGGCGCGGGGCTGCTGATCTCCATGGGCAACCCACGCCGGTTGATGGCGTTGGTGGCGGTGGCCGATCTGTTGCTGGCGGCCTGTGTCGTCGCCTTGGGGCTGGTCTCGCAGGTTTTCGCCTACTGCGCGCTGGCCTTTGTCGCGATCACCATGGCGAGCATCGCCGACGCCAGCGTGAACTCGCTGTGGATGCGCAGGATTCCCGCCGACAGCCGTGCCAGTGTGTTTGCCTTGATCAGCATGTTGACCATCGCCACCACCAGCCTGGCGGTGATCGTCGGCGGTTTCCTGGTGGACCACTGGTTTCAGCCGGCGTTGGTACCCGGTGGTCTTTACGCCGACTCGATCGGACGCTGGCTGGGCGTGGGCCCGGGGCGGGGCGTGGGGCTGCTGTTCGTGGTGGCCGGCGTGTTGTTCGCGCTGCTGCCGTTGAGCGTCTTGCTCTACGGACCGATGCGTCGACTGGACGAACCGCCAGTGCCGACGACTGTCGCGCGAATGATCGAGAACCCCCAGGCCGAGCCCCTGTAATGCCAGTCGGCCCCGGTGTACCTGATTCCCGTGACAGACAGGCCGCGCCCGGTGGGTCACCCTTGGCAGGCTCTCCTGCTACGCCCCAAGGCATCCGGCGGACAGGACAATCTGGCATTGCCAGCGGAATCGACAACCTCAATAAAAGGAGTACCTATGCGCCCGTCGTTTTATGATCCCAGCCGTTTTCCGCAACTGAAGAACCTGGCCGACAACTGGGAAGTGATCCGCGAGGAATTTCTGGCCCTCAATGCGCCGACCCTGACGATCAACCGCGTGGGCAAGCAGATCGCCGAAATCGTCGAGGAGATCGATGCACACATGGCGGCGGGAGGAGAGTACGGCTGGCTCTGGGGGTGGGGTGACGACATGGATATCATGCCGGAGTGGACCCAGTACGGCCTGGTGGCCTACGACACCCCGATCCCCTACGCCCGCGACGCCATGCCCGGGACTATCGAGCTGCTGAGCAAGATTCCTGGCATCAAGCTCTGCGCCTTGTTGCGCATGGAGCCCAACGTGTTCCTCGGTACTCACTCTCATACCGGCACTTGGGAGGAGGGGCTGCTGCATATGCAATTGACCATCGATGCGCCTACTACGCAGAACTATGCCTACCTCAACGTCAACGGGAGCTTTAACCAAAGCACCAATGGCAACCTGGTGATCTTTGATGGGTCGCTGGACCACTTTGCGGTGAATGCGTCCAGGGCTCACCGGACGGTGTTGTATCTTGAGTTTCATCGTGAGAAACATATGGTGGCTTGATACGGACCGAGCTCGCTTGCGGTGCCCACGGGATTGATGGTTATCCATAGGCCTGTGGGAGCGAGCCTGCTCGCGAAGAGGCCGGCATATCCAACATCTTCATTGACCGAGCCACGGCTATCGCGAGCAAGCTTTGCTCCCACGCTGGATTTTCGGTAGGCACAAAAATTCATGTACACCCAGTCCCCTGTGGGAGCGGGCTTGCTCGCGAAGGGGCCGGCACATCCAACCTCTTCATTGACTGACACTCCGCCTTCGCGAGCAAGCCCGCTCCCACACTGGATCTTCAGCAGCAGCCACATAACTCATGCGCATCCAGTCCCCTGTGGGAGCGGGCTTGCTCGCGAAGGGGCCGGCATATCCAACCTCTTCATTGACTGACATTCCGCCTTCGCGAGCAAGCCCGCTCCCACACTGGATCTTCAGCAGCAGCCACATAACTCATGCGCATCCAGCCCCCCTGTGGGAGCGGGCTTGCTCGCGAAGGGGCCGGCATATCCAACCTCTTCATTGACTGACATTCCGCCTTCGCGAGCAAGCCCGCTCCCACACTGGATCTTCAGCAGCAGCCACATAACTCATGCGCATCCAGCCCCCTGTGGGAGCGGGCTTGCTCGCGAAGGGGCCGGCATATCCAACCCCTTCATTGACTGACATTCGCCTTCGCGAGCAAGCCCGCTCCCACACTGGATCTTCAGCAGCAGCCACATAACTCATGCGCATCCAGCCCCCTGTGGGAGCGAGCCTGCTCGCGAAGGGGCCTGCACATCCAACCTCTTCATTGACTGACATTCCGCCTTCGCGAGCAAGCCCGCTCCCACACTGGATCTTCAGCAGCAGCCACATAACTCATGCGCATCCAGCCCCCCTGTGGGAGCGGGCTTGCTCGCGAAGGGGCCGGCATATCCAACCTCTTCATTGACTGACATTCCGCCTTCGCGAGCAAGCCCGCTCCCACACTGGATCTTCAGCAGCAGCCACATAACTCATGCGCATCCAGCCCCCTGTGGGAGCGGGCTTGCTCGCGAAGGGGCCGGCATATCCAACCTCTTCATTGACTGACATTCCGCCTTCGCGAGCAAGCCCGCTCCCACACTGGATCTTCAGCAGCAGCCACATAACTCATGCGCACCCAGTCCCCCTGTGGGAGCGGGCTTGCTCGCGAAGGGGCCGGCACATCCAACCTCTTCATTGACTGACATTCCGCCATCGCGAGCAAGCTCACTCCCACAGGCCTACCAATACCGCAGCAATGGATTACACACAGACCGAAATGCGAGAAGCCACCAATCCCACAGGACTCGCCTCACGCCAGATGAGCCGAGCCCACCGTCGACTCCAGAAAACGAAAAGCCGTCTGCTTCGAAACCTGGGTCGACTCGAAGAACGCCAGATGACTGCCATTGCGCTCCACATGCAGCAAGGCGTCGCTGATGGACTCGGCAATGTGCTTGGAGCCACCCAGGTGAGTGGTTTCATCGCAGTCGCCAGCGACGACCAGGGTAGGCACCGTGATCTGTTCCAGTCGCGACTTCAACTCAGTCTTGTTCAACGCATCGTTGAGTCGCGCATAGCGGTAGAACAGCTCTTCGTTCACGTAGGGATAAAGCGCCGCGTGGGCAATGGAGTCCGGAATGGTCGCCAGGGTGGCCTGGTCCAGGAATAACGCCTGCAAGTCACTGGCTTCGTTGCGGTCCACGGCGGCCGATTCCATCAGCCATTCGAAGTTCTGCTGGTGGGCGGTGCGCAGGCTGTCGTCCCCCAGGTTGTAATCGCCGTGCCACAGGCTCAGGGAATTGACCCGATCGGTGTGGGTGGCCGCCGCGCTGAGGGCGATCACCGCGCCACCGCAAACGCCCATCAGGTGCGCGCTGTCCAGGCCATAGTGGTTCATCACATTGATCAGATCGCCCACCTGGGCGTCAGTGTCCACGGACAACTGGTCGAACGAAGTGCATGAACCGAACAGCCCGCGGGTTTCCCAGGTGACCACGAAAAATCTTTCGCTCAGTGCATTGAACCAGTCGCGGCACAGATCGAATGGCATGCCGCAGGGCAGGGCCAGGACGATGGCCGGGCGGTCTCGCTCGGTGCTGGCATGCACCGACAGCGCCACGTTGTCGCGAGTAATCAGGTGCAGTGTCTCGACCTCGGGCACGGCACCGCTGAAATCGAAGTGTCTGACCAGGCGCCCGAAGTCCTTGGCACTGTCGACGTCGTCGAAGTGATCATAGGCAAACTCGAGGGCCTGGCAGATTTTCTTGCTGATGAACATCTCGAAAGACGACAGTTGCGCCTCGCCGTCATGCACGTACTGCACGGCTTTGACGCCGATCCTGGCGAACGCGGTGCTAACCGCCCGTTCCGTGGCTCTCACGCTGGAGCAAGCCTGGTCGGGCGCCACGTCACTGCCCTGGGCCAGAAAGCTCAGGCAGATCGGATCGGGCAAATGGATGGCAAGGTGCCTAAGCATCCTCACGGTCTCACACAGGCGCGTCGCTGCGTCGGTGGAAATAGTCATGGATTGGGGACTCCTGTCAGGCACGTTGCGCATGCCAACTGTCATGTGGCAGTGAAAAGGTCAGACGGCTTCGAATTTCTTGCCTCGGGTAGTGTGGGTGACAAGGCGATTGTATTCAGGTGTCGTGTCGCCGATGACTTGCACCGCGCCGTATTTTTCAAGGCTGATCCGTCCACCGTATTCCTCGATGTGGTCGGAGTCGGGGTAGATCTTCACGAACGACGGCACATAACGCGAGGCGAAGCCCATGCGCATGTCCTGGGATTCACCGCTGTGGGGGTAGGAGGCGTGCATCAGCGTCGACCAGAAAATGATGAATTGGCCGGCCTTCATCTGCATGGGCACGGCGGAGGCTTCGTCGGGCTTCCAGTTCTCGTCGATCTGCAGCTGGCGATAGTCATAGCCGAAGAAACCGCGCCGCACGCCGTCCTTGACCACCGAGCTGTTGTTGGCATCGGGGTCGTAGGCCATGCGCTTGGTTTCGTCGTAGTTCATGCTGTTCTGGGTGCCGGGGATGAATTGCAGGCAACCATTGGCGATGTTGGCGTCGGTGAAGGCGGTCCAGACGGTGATGGTGCCGCCGAAGTCTTCGTTTTCCGGCCAAAGGATTTGCGGCTTGCCCGAGGCGTTGGCGAAAGTGTCGGCCTGGTGCCAGTCGGTGCCTTCGTCGCCAGGGTATTTCGGGAAAAACTCGGTGCGCCAGCACAGTACGTCCGGGCCGAGGATGCTCTCGACGCGGTCGCAGATTTGCGGACGGCAGATGTGGCTGGCGAGGAATTCGTCGTCCAGGTGGCGATCGTAATTGGCAATATTGGTGCCGCCGGAGATCGCATCCAGATCCTGGTAGGCCGCGGCACTGCGGTCGAGCAAACGCAGGCGGGTGCGCTTCCAGGTCTCTTTCATTTCTTCTGGCGAATAGGCGTCGAATGGTCCGATGAAACCGTTCTTTTCAAACGCCGCTCGTTCTTCCGGGGTCAAGGCGAATTTTTTGCTCATGGGCTTTTCCTTTTCGATCAATGGGCTTGAACAAGGGAACGCTGGATACAGCCGGCCAACACTTTGGCGGTGGCGCCATCGGCCAGCACACCTGGGTCGAGGTTGACCCGGTAATGGGCCTTGAGCGTGCTCAACGAGCGGATCAGGGCCAGGGAGGTGCCGCCGAAATCGAAGAAGTCATCGTTCAGGCCGATGTTCTTCAGGCCGATGTCGTCCGACCAGACCTTGAGCACGAACTGCTCTTGTTCAGTGAGGTTCGGCTCGCTGGCGTGGAGCTCGGTCGATGGGATCGAGTCGGGCGAGGGCAGGCGGCTCTTGTCGATCTTGCCGTGGTCGGTGACCGGCAATGCCGCCAGTGGGATGTAGGCCGAAGGGCGCATGTAGTCCGGCAGGCTCGCGGCCACCTGTGCGGCCACTTCGCTGCGGACCTGTTCGGTCCAGGCCGTCACGCCATGGGTCGGTACCACATAGGTCACCAGGCGCCAGTCGCCATCGCCGTAATCGTGACCGGCCACATGGGCAGCGGCTACGGCGGCGCTGGCTTGCAGGCACGCTTCGACTTCGCCCGGCTCGATGCGGAATCCGCGGATTTTAAGTTGTTCGTCGCAACGACCGGCGTAGCGGTATTCGCCATCGTCGCCCAGCACCAGCAGGTCGCCCGTGCGATAGGCAGGGCTTGAGGTACCCGGCAACCGGACGAAGCGCGCTGCATTCAGGGCGGGACGATTCAGGTAGCCCAGCGCTACACCGGCACCTTCAATGTACAGCTCACCGGCATTGCCGTGAGGCACCGGTTGTTGATCGGCGTCGAGCAGGTGCAGGCGCCAGCCATCCAACGGTGCACCGATGGACACCATCGCGGCGCTTTCCAGGTCCTGGCCGAGCACCCGTTTGAAGGTGGTGTGGACGGTGGCTTCGGTGATGCCGTACATGTTGATCAAGGCTGGCGTCTGGTCGCCATGGCGTTCGACCCACGGTCGCAGCACCGTGGCGGGCAGCGCCTCGCCGCCGAACACCACATAACGCAGGGCCAATGGCGCACTGGCAGAACGGTCCGCTTCATCCAGGCCACGGAACGCCGATGGCGTCTGGCTCAGCACGGTGACGCCCTGGTCGGCCAGCCATTGACGCGTGCCACTTGGCGAGCGCGACACATCGTAGGGCACCACGGCAACGTGGCCACCGTGGGCGAGGGCGCCCCAGATTTCCCATACCGAAAAGTCGAAACCGATGGAGTGGAACATTGACCAGACGTCGTTTTCGGTGAAGGCGAACGAGCGTTGGGTGCTTTCCAGCAGGCGACTGACGTTACCGTGCGCCACCAATACGCCCTTGGGCTCACCGGTGGAGCCGGAGGTGTAGATGACGTAGGCCGCGGCCTCGTCGGGGTTGCGCTGGTCGTCGGCGGGCAGCGGTTGCAGGGCCGGGCCGGCCAGCAGCTCGGCCAGGGACAGGACGCGCACGGACGCGCTTTGCGGCAGGTCGGCGAGTTCCCCGATCATCAGGCCCAGGCCGCTGTCGCGCACGATGTGTTCGACCCGCTTGCCCGGGTATTGCGGGTCGACCGGGACGTAGGCGCCGCCGGCCTTGAGAATGCCCAGCAGGCTGATGACCAGGTCGACGCCACGTGGCAGGCACATCCCCACCAGCATGCCGTCCCGGACGCCTTCCTGGCGAAGCCGGGCCGCCAGTTGCGACGAGACAGTGTCGAGTTGCGCGTAGCTCAATGAGCGAGAGGCGTCGGACACCGCGGTTCGCTCAGGGAATTCACGGGCCCGGGCGACGAATGTTTCATGCAGGAATGCACCGTGCGTGAGGGGGGCTGGCGCGGGGTTGACCGATCCGCCAGTGTTCTTAATCGGCATGACTAACGCTCCTGTTAAATGCCAGGCACAACGTGTTTGCGTGTTGCGCAAACCGAGGTGCTCGAGACGTCACTGCGACCCACGGCATCGTTTGCGGTACCTGTGCATTTCGCAGCCCGCGCATTTCAGCACCGACTTTGTGTCGGCGTCTGTCGCGGGAAATGGGGACAAGCGAGGCTGGTTTGGGTCGACGTGTGTCGGTGCAATGGCCGGTGGTGGGTACGGGGCGCCACAGATCAAAGTCAAAGGCAGAGCAACAGCAGGATATGCACTCAGCATCCAAGTAGCTGTGCTACCGCTATCGCGAGCAGGCTCGCTCCCACAATGGGTCTGCGGTGAACACAAGACTCATGAGCACCCAAGGTCACCTGTGGGAGCGAGCCTGCTCGCGAAGAGGCCGGCCCATCCAGCATCACTGCAAACTGGCCCGCCGCTTTCGCGAGCAGGCTCGCTCCCACAATGGGTCTGCGGTGAACACAAGACCCATGAACCCCCAAGATCACCTGTGGGAGCGGGCTTGCTCGCGAAGAGGCCGGCCCATCCAACATCACTGCAAACTGACCCACCGCCTTCGCGAGCAAGCCCGCTCCCACAATGGATCTGCGGTGAACACAAGACCCATGAACCCCCAAGATCTCCTGTGGGAGCGAGCCTGCTCGCGATGAGGTCGGCCCATCCAGCATCACTGCAAACTGACCCGCCGCTTTCGCGAGCAGGCTCGCTCCCACAATGGGTCTGCGGTGAACACAAGACCCATGAACCCCCAAGATCACCTGTGGGAGCGAGCCTGCTCGCGAAGAGGCCGGCACATCCGACACCAACATTGACTGAACCACCGCTATCGCGAGCAAGCTTTGCTCCCACAGATCTGATGGATGTACGACCGGGAGAGCCAGGTCGGCTATCAGGCCGCCTCGCTTTGGCTTTTGATCTTGATCTTGATCTGGTGACGCCCCGTTAACCACGCTGGCTGAACGAAGCTGTTGCAACCTCTGTCCCGGTTTGCGGTGCCAGACATCCCCCCCGATCAATGTTTTTATCCTTGCCCGATGGTGGGTCGCATTGGTCCGGCCCTGCGACGTGGATCCGACGATCCGTGGTTCAGGAGTTATTGATGAGTCTTCAAACTGACGCTTCGCCCGTCATGCCCGCTGACGGGATCGCGGATTCGCTTGCCTGGCCAGGTCCTGGAACTGGCGAATCGATCAGGCTGTCATTGCTCGCCGACGGTTTGAGTTTGCCGGTGGTGATCGAGCCGGTTGAACCGGCGTTGAATCCTTCGCTGTGGGCCAGCACCCATCGCGAAGCCATCGAGGCGTTGCTGTGTCGCCATGGTGCGGTGCTGTTTCGCGGTTTCGATCTCGGCTCGGTGCCAGCCTTCGAGGCGTTCGCTGAAGCCTTGTCGCCCGGGCTGCACGGCAGCTACGGCGACCTGCCGAAGAAAGAGGGCGGACGCAACGTCTACCGTTCCACGCCGTATCCCGAACGCGAAATGATCCTGTATCACAACGAGAGCTCACATCTGCAAAGCTGGCCGCGCAAGCAATGGTTCTATTGCGAGCAGCCCTCACGGATGGGCGGTGCGACGCCGCTGGCCGACATCCGCCAAGTCCTGCAATGCCTGCCGCTGCAGGTGGTCGCCCGGTTCGAACAAAAAGGCCTGAGCTACAGCCGCACCTTCACCGCCGGTGTCGAGCCGAGCTGGGCGTCGTTCTTCGGCACCACCGAGCGCGCCGTCGTCGAACAGCGTTGCCGGGAAGAGGGCACCGAGTTCGAATGGCTCGACGACGAAACCCTGCAAGTGCGCACCCTTTGTCCGGCGGTTATCCAGCATCCGGTAACCGGGGAGCGGGCTTTTTTCAACCAGGTACAGCTGCACCATCCGTTTTGTCTCGGCGAGGAAATGCGCGAAGACCTGCTCGATATGTTCGGCGCCGATCGTCTGCCGCGCATGGTCAGTTACGGCGATGGAACGCCGATAGAAGACGACGTCATGGCGTTGCTCGGCGAGGCCTATGAGGCCTGTGCGGTCAGGTTCGCCTGGCGCAAGGGCGATGTGGTGATGCTCGACAACATGTTGGTCGCCCACGCTCGCGACCCTTACGAGGAGCCACGCCTCATCGTTGTGGCGATGGGCGAAATGACCGCCCAGGGCGACGTATGGCGACCGGCGTGAGCCCTTTCGTGACTCCATTCGAGGATAGCAACCCATGAAAAACGAGCAGAACGCGAAGAAAGAGAAGAAGCCAAAACCGGGCTCGGTCATGCGCCTGTTGTGGCGTAACCATCCCTGGCTCACGCTCTTTACGTTGATCTGCGGGGTCATCAGCGGGGTGGCGTCCATCGCGGTGGTGAGCGTGATCAACGAGGCTATCCACAATGACGGCTCTCGCCTGCAGGCGCTGTACTGGTTCATCGGGCTCAGTGCCACGGCGCTGATCTTGCGCAACGGTGCGGCATTGTTTCCGGCCTACGCCAGCATGCGGATCATGACGCGCTTGCGCATTGCGCTGTGTCGCAAGATTCTCGCCACGCCGCTGGAAGAAGTGGACCGGCGCGGCCCGCCCAATGTGCTGACGATGTTGACCAACGACATCCCGCAATTGAATACGACGCTGATCATCATGCCCACGATCCTGGTGGAGACGACGGTCTTTCTGTTCGGCATCGGCTACCTGGCCTACCTGTCGTGGGTCGTGCTGGCCTTGACGGTTTCACTGATGATCCTGGGGGTGGGTCTGTATCTGTTCTTCTTCTCCTGTGGCGTCAGGAACACGTCCCGGGTACGGGATGAATACACCGCGTTCAATGAATACACCCACGCCCTGGTGTTCGGCCTCAAGGAACTCAAGCTCAATGGCGTGCGGCGCCGCTGGTTCGGTCGCTCGGCCATCGAGGCGTCTTCCACCCGCGTGGCGCGCTACAACTTCGTTGAGCGCCTTTGGTACACCGCCGCCGACAACGTCGGGCAATTCACGCTGTCGTTGCTGATCGGTTGCCTGCTGTTCGCCGCCCCCCTGGTCGGTGCCGTCGATCCGAAAATCATGACCGCCAGCGTCCTGGCCGTGTTGTACATCATGGGCCCGCTGTCGTTGCTGGTCGGGGCGATGCCCTTGCTGGCGGCGGGCCGGGTGGCTTCTACCCGTCTTGCGGAATTCGGTTTCTCAATCAACGGCCCGCACCCGGAACCCATCGAGACCGACGCGCCCAAGGTGCATCTGCTGGAGCACAAGAAACCGTGGAATCGCATCGAACTGAAGGCCGTGCGCATGCACTACCAGGAGTTGCACGCCGAGAGCGGTTTCTCCCTGGGGCCCATCGACCTGACGGTGCAGGCCGGCGAGTTGATCTACATCGTCGGTGGCAACGGTTGCGGCAAAAGCACCTTGGCCAAACTTCTCTGCGGGCTCTACATCCCCCAGGAGGGTGAGATCCTGCTCGATGGCAAGCCGGTCACGGATGAAAGTCGCAACGACTATCGCGACCTGTTCTCCGCGGTGTTTTCCGATTTCCACCTGTTCAACCGCCTCATCGGCCCCGACGAAGAGGACGGCAGCCCGACGCTGGCGCGCAAGTACTTGGAAACCCTGGGGCTGGCCGACAAGATCAAGATCGAAGGGCAGGGGTATTCCACTCTGAAGGCCTTGTCCTATGGCCAGCAAAAACGCCTGGCGCTGGTGTGCGCCTACATGGAGGACCGCTCGGTCTACGTACTTGACGAGTGGGCCGCGGACCAGGATCCGCCGTTCAAGAAGTTCTTCTACGAGGAGCTGCTGCCCGACCTCAAGCGTCGTGGCAAGACGGTGCTGATCATTACTCACGACGACCAGTACTTCCAACTGGCGGATCGCATCATCAAGTTGTCGGATGGCCAGATCATTTCCGACATCAACTGCGCCCTGCGCGACAAGCGAGCCTGAATGACCCTCCAGGCCCTGTCGTTCGGCTTGCGGTGTCGCGACAGCACTGCCGGACCCCTGTGAAAACGCTTGGCATCAACCCACCCGGCAGGCGCGTATCCGCCGCCGGGTGGCGATGCCATGCACGAACGTCTGACCGTTCGACCGACCCCATGCCGCGCCGGCTACCTGCGCGGATTGCATCAACGCCAGGCGTGCCTGTTGCATTCAACCGGGCAGCACTGACAAATCTCTGAGAAGGATCGTATGAAATTTATCTTTGCGCGTGTGGTGGGTGACGTTGTTGCAACCGGCCGTCCGGCCAAGCGCTGCCATGAGCAGCAACAGGGCCGTCTGCTGTCGGCCAGCGTTCGGGTGTCGGAGGGGCGGGTATGAACCAGTCCCTGTCATTTTCGCAAACCTACCCGTTGACGGCCGCCCAGCGAGACATCTGGCTGGAGCAAATGGTCCAGGGCGATTCCCCGTTGTACAACATCGGCGGTTACCTGCACATCGAGGGCGCGGTTGACCCCGAGCGGTTCCAGCAGGCGATCGACTTGCTGGTGCAAAAACATGATGCCCTGCGCACGGTATTGCTCTGTGAAGCTGACGCAGGTGGCGTGCCGATGCAGACGCTGGTCGATACGCTGGTGGTGCAGGTGCCCGTGCATGATTTGTCTGATCAGCCCGATCCGCAGGCATCGGCACAGGCCTGGGTCCAGCAGCGGATGGCGATGGCGTTCCCGCTGGACGGGGGGCCGCTGTTGCGCCTGGCGCTGCTCAAGCTCAATGACGCTTCGTTTTATTTCGTCATCCAGGTGCATCACATTGTCCTGGATGGCTGGAGCATCGGCTTGATGTTCAAGGAACTCGGCGAGCTCTACAGCGCGCTGGAAAGCAACCAGGCGCCAGACGTATCGGCGCCGTCCTACGTGGCGTTCATCGAGGACGATGCCCGCTATCGCGACTCTCCACGGTTTGCCCGTGAACGAGCGTACTGGCTGGAAAAATATCAGGAAGTCCCACCGCCCTTGTTCGTGGCCCGCCACCGTGATCGCTACCCTGGTCGCATGGCCCCCAGTCGCCATGCCGTATGGCCCTACACCCAGGCGCTGAACGAGCGAATCGATGCCTTGGCGCAACTGCACCAGTCGTCCCGCTCGGCTGTGTTGCTGGCTGCGCTGTATGTTTATTTTGCTCGCACCACTGGCCGTGAAGAGCTGGTGATCGGCTTGCCGATCCTGAACCGGTCCAACGCGTCCTTCAAGAAAACCATGGGCATGTTCACCCAGGTGAGCGCCGTGCGGTTGCGCTTTGGCGCCGACCTGTCATTCGGCGAGCTGGTCCACGAGGTGGCGCGCACGCTCAAGCAAGACTATCGCCACCAGCGCTTCCCCCTGAGCGACATGAACCGATCACTGGAGCTGCTGCAGGGTAACCGCGGGCAGTTGTTCGACATATCGTTCTCTTATGAACTGGACGACCACCAATTCATGTTCGGGCAAGCCCCGGCCCGTTCGGTGAAGTACTCGAACGGTCACGAACAGATGCCGTTGGCCATTCACATCCGGAGCAACCCGCACGACGATAACGATTGGTTGCACTGGATCTACAACGCGGCATTTTTCCAGGACGGTGAAATCGAGGCAATGGCCGAGCGCTTCATGCAGGTGCTGGAGCAAGGCTTGAGCAATGACGCATTGCCGATCCGTGGGTTTGTGCTGCCGACGCCGGCCGAAGCCCGCCAGCTACAGGCTTGGAACGCCGACGATGGGCAGCACTATGCGCATGACCGCACGATCCACGGCCTGTTCGAAGCGCAAGCAACCGCGCAGCCCGATGCGGTGGCGGTGGTGCATGAAGACCAGGCATTGACCTACGGCGAGCTCAATACCCGGGCGAACCAGGTTGCCCATCGCCTGCTGGCGCTGGGCGTTCGCCCGGATGATCGGGTGGCGATCTGTGTCGAGCGTGGCCTGGACATGATCGTCGGCTTGTTGGGGATCCTGAAGTCCGGCGCCGGTTACGTGCCGCTGGACCCTGCCTATCCAGCGGAGCGCCTGGCCTTCATGCTCGAGGACAGCACCCCGGTGGCGTTGCTCGCCCAGTCGGCGCTGGAGGCGCAACTGCCGGCGCTGTCTGCCCCGGTGTTATGGCTCGATCAGCCCGCCAGCGCGGGGATCGCCGAGCAATCGTTGCATAACCCCGACGTCGCGGCGCTGACGTCGCACCACCTGGCCTACGTGATCTATACCTCGGGCTCCACCGGCTTGCCCAAGGGCGTGATGGTCGAGCACCGCAACGTCGCGCGGCTGTTCTCGGCGACCCAGCCCTGGTTTGATTTTGGCCCGCAGGATGTGTGGGCGCTGTTCCATTCCTTCGCTTTCGATTTTTCGGTCTGGGAAATCTGGGGGGCGTTGATCCGCGGCGGCCGGTTGTTGGTGGTGCCGCAATGGGTCAGCCGTTCCCCGCAAGACTGCTACGCACTGTTGTGCGAGGCCGGTGTGACGGTACTGAACCAGACGCCAAGCGCCTTCCGGCAATTGATCGCGGCCCAGGGCGAAAGCGACCTGCGCCACAACTTGCGCCAGGTGATTTTTGGCGGGGAAGCGCTGGACACTCGCATTCTCAAGCCGTGGTATGCCCGTGCAACCAATGCCGGGACGCAGTTGGTGAACATGTATGGCATCACCGAAACGACGGTGCACGTGACGTATCGTCCCCTTGAAGCGGCGGACGCTCAGTGGGGAGGGGTCAGCCCGATCGGCAAGCGTATCCCTGATCTGCGCCTGTACCTGCTCGACCCGTACGGCCAGCCCGTGCCGGTGGGCGTGGAAGGCGAGTTGTATGTCGCTGGCGCGGGGGTGGCGCGGGGTTACCTGAACAGGCCCGAACTCAATGACAGCCGTTTCATCGCCGATCCGTTCGACAGCACTGCCGGGGCCCGGATGTATCGCACCGGCGATCTCGGTCGCTGGCAGGAGAACGGTGAGCTGCATTACGTGGGCCGCAACGACGAACAGGTGAAAATCCGTGGCTTCCGTATCGAGCTCGGCGAGATCGAGACGAAGCTGGCGGCATGCGAGGGTGTACGCGAAGCGGTGGTCATCGCCCGTGAAGACACGCCGGGCGACCAACGCCTGGTGGCCTATCTGATCGCCAACGAAGGCGCACAACTGTCGGCGGTCGAACTGCGTTCGCAGCTGCTGGGCTCGTTGACGGACTACATGGTGCCCAGTGCCTTCGTGGTTCTTGAGGCATTCCCGTTGACCACCAACGGCAAGCTCGATCGCAAGGCCCTGCCGGCGCCCGATGCGCAGGCGTATGTCCATCGCATTTTCGAAGCGCCGGTAGGCGACGTGGAAATCACCCTGGCCGGGCTCTGGACTGAACTGCTCGGCGTCGAACAGGTGGGGCGCCATGACCGCTTCTTCGAACTGGGCGGCCACTCGCTGCTGGCGGTCAAGCTGATCGAGCGCATGCGCCAGGTCAATCTGGACACCGATGTGCGGGTGCTGTTCGGCCAGCCAACCCTGGCGACACTGGCGGCCGTCACGGGGACCCGCGGCGGCATCGTCGTACCGGACAACGCCATTGCCCACGATGCCCAGCGCATCACACCGGACATGCTGTCACTGGCAACGCTGACCCAGGGCGAGATCGATCGTATTGTCGCGGCGGTGCCGGGCGGGGTGAGCAACGTCCAGGACATCTACGCGTTGGTGCCGTTGCAGGAGGGCATTCTTTATCATCACCTGGCGACCACCCAGGGCGACCCCTATCTGCTGCAAGCGCTGTTGCGCGTGGGCAGTCGCGAACAGTTGGATGCGTTCGTCCAGGCCTTGCAGGCGGTGATCGAACGGCACGACATCCTGCGTACGTCGGTGATGTGGGAAGACCTCGGTGAGCCGGTGCAGGTAGTCTGGCGCCAGGCTCGGCTGAGGGTGGAAGAACTCGCCTTGAATGCCGCCGATGGCGACATCGCCGAGCAGTTGCGGGTCCGCTTCGATCCTCGTCATACCCGCTTCGACCTGCGCCAGGCGCCGATGATGCGCATCCACGTGGCCGAAGACCTCGCCAATGGCGGTTGGGTCGCGGTGTTGCTGTTTCATCATCTGATCGACGATGCCACGTCCCTGGGCATGCTGGGCAAGGAAATCGAGGCACACCTGGAAAACCGTGCGGGTGAGCTGCCCAGGTCCGTGCCTTATCGCAACTATGTGGCGCAGGTGCGCTTGGGCAGTGATCCTGGCCAACATGAAGCGTTCTTCAGTGAAATGCTCGGTGACGTGGACGAGCCGACGCTGCCGTTCGGCTTGCAGGATGTGCAGGGCGACGGCACCGGTATCGAAGAAGCTTCGCTGGCCCTGGCTGCCGACTTGACCCAGCGCCTGCGCACCCAGGCACGACGCCTGGGGGTTAGCACGGCGAGCCTGCACCATTTGGCCTGGGGCCAGGTGGTGGGGCGTTTGTCCGGTCGACAGGATGTGGTGTTCGGGACGGTGTTGATGGGGCGCCTGCACAGCAGCCAGGATGACGGGCATGCCTTGGGCATGTTCGTGAACACGCTGCCGTTGCGTGTCGAGGCCGGAGGGCAGGGGGTACTGGCTGCGCTGAAAACCACCCACGAGCGCCTGGCGGCGTTGCTCGGCCACGAGCATGCGCCATTGTCCCTGGCGCAGCGTTGCAGCGGGGTCGCCGCACCGACGCCACTGTTCAGCGCATTGCTCAATTACCGGCAGACCGCGGTGGCCGCGCAGGCACCCAAGGACGCCGGTCAGGCGCGAACCTGGGCCGGGGTCGAGATCCTCGGCGGCGAAGAGCGGACCAACTACCCACTGTCGCTGTCGATAGACGATCTGGGCGAGTCGTTCGGGTTGACGGTGCAAGCCGTGGCCGGCATCGGCGCGCAGCGTATTTGCGCCTACATGAATACGGTACTCGAAGCGCTGGCCGATGCCCTCGATCAGACTGTGGACACGCCACTGCATGACCTGGATATTGTCCCCGCTCACGAGCGTCGGCAGTTGGTCGAGGACTTCAATGCCTTTGATACTGCCTACCCGGCGGGTTTGCTGATCCATCAGTTGTTCGAAGCCCAGGTCCAGGCCCGGCCGGATGCTGTGGCGCTGACCTATCAGGACGCGTGCCTGAGCTACGGTGAGCTGAATCGGCTGGCGAACCAGATTGCCCATCGCCTGATCGAACAGGGAATCGGTGCCGATGATCGTGTGGCGATCTGCGTGGACCGCAGCCTGGAAATGGTCGCGGGGCTGGTGGGTATTCTCAAGGCCGGCGCCGCTTATGTGCCCCTGGACCCGGCCTATCCGAGCGAACGCCTGGCCTACATGCTGGAGGACAGTGCGCCCAAGGCACTGCTGACCCAGCGCGATTTGCAGGCGCGCTTCGCGCAACCGAGCGTGCCGGTGTTGCTGCTCGACGCCGAGGAGCGCGATGGTGCCGGCATCAGCGCCCAGCCGCAAACCGATCCGCATGTGAGCGGCCTGGGCCCCGACAACCTGGCGTATGTCATTTATACCTCGGGTTCTACCGGTCAGCCCAAAGGCGTTGCCATGCCGCACCGGGCCCTGGTCAACCTGATGCAGTGGCAAATCGAACAGGCCCGCCAGCAGGGACGCGCGAGCGCCCGCACCTTGCAGTTCGCGGCCCTGGGCTTTGACGTTGCCTTCCAGGAGATGTTCAGCACCCTGTGCGCCGGTGGCGAATTGTCGTTGATCCATGCCGATGTCCGGCTGAATTTCCACCGTTTGTTCCAGCACATCGGCGAACAGCGCATCGAGCGCCTCTACCTGCCCTGTGTCGCCTTG
Source organism: Pseudomonas sp. Z3-6 (assembly GCF_051131985.1). Lineage (NCBI taxonomy): Bacteria > Pseudomonadati > Pseudomonadota > Gammaproteobacteria > Pseudomonadales > Pseudomonadaceae > Pseudomonas > Pseudomonas sp. Z3-6. The sequence goes on along the minus strand of NZ_CP071644.1, from coordinate 4,187,405 downwards.
CAGGCGTTGGCCGAAGCGGTGGTGGGCGACGGTGAGCGCGGGCCGCTGGCCTGTCCACTGCTGGATGTCATCACCGCGGGCGAGCAACTGCGCATCACGCCACAGATCCGTGAGTTTTTCGCCCGCCTGGAGGGCTGCCGCCTGCACAACCACTACGGGCCGACCGAGTCCCACGTCGCCACCGCGCTGACCTTGCCGGACGATGTCGGCGCCTGGCCTACGCTGCCGGCCATCGGGCACCCGGTGGCCAACACGCGCATCTATCTGCTGGACGAACACCTGCGTCCGGTTCCGGCCGGCGTGGCGGGCGAGATCCACATCGGCGGCGTGTGCGTTGCCCGTGGCTACCTGAACCGCGACGACCTCAGCGGCGAGCGTTTCATCCGCGATCCGTTTGCGGTGGGTGGCCAGGCGCGCCTGTACAAGACCGGTGACCTGGGACGCTACCAGCCCGACGGTTGCATTGAATACCTGGGGCGCAACGACGATCAGATCAAGATCCGCGGTTTCCGTGTCGAACTGGGAGAAGTCGAGGCCAGGCTTTGCCAGCAGGCCGGGATCAAGGAGGCGGCGGTCATCGCCCGTGAAGACAGCCCTGGCGACAAACGCCTGGTGGCGTATTTCACGCCTGCGGTCGCGGATCTTTGGCCCGACGCCGATTCGCTGCGCGCCCATCTGCAAGCACTGTTGCCGGACTATATGGTCCCGGCGGCCTATGTGCGCCTGGAAAAACTACCCCTGTCGCCCAACGGCAAACTGGACCGACGGGCGCTGCCGGCACCCGAGGCGGACGCCTTTGCCAGTCGGGCCTATGAAGCACCGCTGGGTGAGGTGGAGACCGTGTTGGCGCGGCTGTGGACCGAGGTCCTCGGCGTGGAGCGGGTGGGCCGCCATGACCACTTCTTCGAGCTGGGCGGGCATTCACTGTTGGCCGTGAAGCTGATCGAAGGCATGCGCCAGGCCGGCCTGAGCGCCGATGTGCGCGTCTTGTTCGGTCAGCCGACCCTGGCGGCCCTGGCCGCGGCGGTCGGCGGTCGCGCTGACATCGTGGTGCCGGCCAATGGCATCGTCGCCGGTTGCCAGCGGATCACGCCGGCCATGCTGCCGCTGGTGTCGCTGGACCAGCCCGCCATCGACCGGATTGTCGCCACGGTGCCCGGCGGAGTCGCCAACGTACAGGACATCTATCCGCTGGCCCCGCTGCAAGAGGGGATTCTCTACCACCACATTGCCGCGCAAGCGGGCGACCCGTACTTGCTGCAAGCCACGTTTGCCCTGGACAGCCGTGCCCGGCTCGATGGGTTCGTCCAAGCGTTGCAGGCGGTGATCGATCGGCACGACATCCTCCGGACCGCCGTGCTTTGGGAAGGCTTCGACCAGCCCTTGCAAGTGGTTTTGCGCCGTACCGAGCTGCTGCTCGAAGAACCGCTGCTGGACCCGGCCCAGGGCGACATCGCCACGCAACTACAAGCGCTTTTCGACCCTCGGCATTGTCGCCTGGATTTAGGCAAGGCGCCGCTGATGCGCCTGGCGTGTGCCTGGGACAGTGCCCAGCAGCGCTGGGTGGCGATCCTGCTGTTCCATCACATCGCCCTGGACCATACGGCCCTGGACGTGATGCAGGACGAAATGCTGGCGTGCCTCAACGGTGAGGGCGAACGCCTGGACGCCGCCATGCCGTACCGCAATTATGTGGCGCAGACCCTGCTGGGCGTCAGCCGCGAGCAACACGAAGGTTTCTTCCGCGACATGCTCGGTGATGTCGAGGAGCCGACGTTGCCGTTCGGGCTGCGTGAAGTACAGGGCGACGGCCGCGGCGTCGACGAGGCCAAGCTGAACCTCGATAGCGCATTGAGCCTGCGCCTGCGCCAGCAGGCGCGCCAGTTGGGCGTGAGCCCGGCGGCCCTGCATCACCTGGCGTGGGCCAGGGTTCTTGGATGCTTGTCCGGGCGCGAAGATGTGGTCTTCGGCACCGTGTTGTTGGGCCGCATGCAGAGCGGCGAGGGCTCTGACCGTGCGCTGGGCATGTTCATCAATACCTTGCCGCTGCGGGTGAAAGTGGGCGCCGAGGACGTACGCACGGGCGTCAAGGCGACCCATGAGCGCCTGACCGCGTTGCTCGGTCATGAACACGCCTCGCTGGCGCTGGCCCAGCGCTGCAGCGGCGTGCCGGCTGCGTTGCCGTTGTTCAGCGCCTTGCTGAACTACCGCCACAGCCCGCTCCAGGACAACGACGGCATCGAGCGTTGGGCGGGGGCGCAGGTGCTGGCGGTCATGGAACGGACCAATTATCCGTGCATGTTGTCGGTCGATGACCAGGGCGAAGGCTTCTTGTTGACTGTGCAGACCGCTGGCGCCGTCGATGCCCGGCAGGTCGGCGCCTACATGGAGACAGCCCTGGCGAGCCTGGTGGAGGCGCTGGAATTCGCGCCTCGGGCACCGGTCAACGGGCTGGATATCCTGCCGGGTGACGAGCGTTGGCAGTTGTTGCGGGATTTCAACGCCACCGAGGCTGACTATCCGCGCAAGCAGACGATCCATGGGTTGTTCGAAGCGCAGGTCCAGCGTACGCCGGATGCCGTGGCGGTGGTTCGTGGCGAGCGGCGCCTGACTTATCGCGAGTTGAACGAACGGGCCAACCGCCTGGCCCATCACCTGCGCAAGCAGGGCGTGGAGCCGGATTCGCGGGTGGCGATCTGTGTCGAGCGTGGCATCGACATGGTGGTGGGACTGCTGGCGATCCTCAAGGCCGGCGGTGGTTATGTGCCGCTGGATCCGGCGTATCCGCTGGATCGGATTGCCTACATGTTGGAAGACAGCGCGCCAGCAGCGGTGTTGGCGCAGACGGCGACCCTTGAATTGCTGGCAGGCGCATCGATGCCAGTGGTCGATCTGGACAGCGGGCTGTGGCAGGACGAGTCCGTCCAGAATCCCGAGGTCGCCGAGCTGACGTCCTCGCACCTGGCTTACGTGATTTACACCTCGGGTTCGACCGGCCTGCCTAAAGGCGTGATGATCGAACACCGCAACACGGTGAACTTCCTCACTTGGGCCCATCGTTCGTTCGACTCAAAGATATTGTCGAAAACCTTGTTCTCGACCTCGCTGAACTTCGACTTGGCCGTCTACGAGTGCTTCGCGCCGCTGACCTCCGGCGGCAGCATCGACGTGGTCACTAATGTGCTGGAACTGCAACAGGGCGAACACGACATTACCCTGGTCAATACCGTGCCCTCGGCGCTCAAGGCGCTGCTGGAATCGGGCGGATTGGGCGAGGGCGTCGACACGGTGAACGTGGCCGGTGAAGCCTTGAAGCGTAGCCTGGTGGAGACGTTGTTCGAGCAGACCCAGGTCAAGCGCCTGTGCAACCTCTACGGCCCTTCGGAAACCACGACGTATTCGAGTTGGGTGTCGATGGCCCGCGAAGACGGGTTTGCCGCGCACATCGGCAAACCGGTGGCCAATACCCAGTTCTATCTGCTGGATGAACACAAACAACCGGTGCCACTGGGCGTTCCGGGCGAAATCTACATCGGTGGCGCTGGGGTCGCTCGCGGTTATCTCAATCGTGACGACCTCACGGCCGAGCGTTTCCTGAAAGACCCGTTCAGCACGGCTCCAAACGCTCGCATGTATCGCACCGGCGACCTGGGCCGCTACCTGCCGGACGGCAACATCGAATACCTGGGCCGCAACGACGATCAGGTCAAGATCCGTGGTTTCCGCATCGAGTTGGGCGAGATTGAAGCCAAGCTCGCCCGCCACGAAGCGCTTAAAGAAACCGTGGTCCTGGCCCGCGAAGACATACCGGGGGACAAGCGCCTGGTGGCCTATTTCACCCAACACTCGCCGGACGAAGCCGTCGACATCGAAACCCTGCGCGCTCACCTGCAAACACAACTGCCTGACTACATGGTACCCATGGCCTACGTCCGACTGGACGCACTGCCCCTGACACCGAACGGCAAACTCGACCGCAAGGTCCTGCCGGCACCGGACCTCGATGCCGTCATCTCCCGAGGCTACGAAGCCCCACAAGGCGAAACCGAAACCGTCCTGGCGCAAATCTGGCAGGACCTGCTGGGCCTGGAGCAAGTCGGTCGCCACGACCATTTCTTCGAACTGGGCGGGCATTCGCTACTGGCCGTCAGCCTGATCGAGCGGATGCGCCAGGCCGGGCTGAGCGCCGACGTGCGCGTGCTGTTCAATCAACCGACCCTGGCTGCGCTGGCCGCCGCGGTGGGTGATGACGGTGATGAAGTCGACGTCCCGGCCAACCTGATTCCACTGGGTTGCACCCACATTACTCCGGCGATGCTGCCGCTGGCCGCGTTGAGCCAGGAGGCCATCGACCGCATCGTGGCGGCCGTACCGGGTGGTGCGCGCAATGTGCAGGATATTTATCCGTTGGCGCCATTGCAGGAGGGCATTCTCTACCATCACCTGTCGGCCGGGCAGGGCGATCCCTATGTCTTGCAGGCACAGTTTGCCTTTGACAGTCGTGACCGCCTCGACGCTTTCACCCAGGCCCTGCAGGGGGTGATCGACCGCCATGACATCCTGCGCACCGCCATGGCCTGGGAAGGCCTGGACGCGCCAGTGCAGGTGGTCTGGCGCAAGGCATCGCTGGGCGTGGAGCAAGTGCTCCTCGGTACCGGGGGTGGCGACATCGCCGGTCAATTGAAGGCGCGTTTTGACGCCAGCCAGCATCGCCTGGATATCCGTGAGGCGCCGTTGATGTGCATCCGGTTTGCCGAGGATGTGCTCAACCAGCGTTGGGTGGCGAGCTTGCTGTTCCACCACATGGCGCTGGACCATACGGCGCTGGACGTGGTGCGACACGAGATGCAGGCGCACCTGCTGGGCCAGGCCGGCCAGTTGGGCGAGGCGGTGCCGTATCGCAACTACGTGGCCCAGGCCTGCCTGGGCGTGAGCCGTGAAGCGCACGAGGCTTTTTTCCGCGACATGCTCGGTGCCATCGACGAGCCGACGCTGCCGTTCGGCCTGCAGGATGTACGCGGCGATGGCAGCCATGTCGAGGAAGCCCGGCAGGGTCTCGCGACTGATTTGAGCCGACGCCTGCGCACCCAGGCCCGCCGCCTGGGGGTGAGCGCGGCGGCCTTGCATCACTTGGCCTGGGCCCAGGTATTGGGCCGGGTCTCGGGGCGCGACGAGGTGGTGTTTGGCACGGTGCTGATGGGACGAATGCAGGGCGGCGAAGGCGCCGACCGGGCCTTGGGGATGTTCATCAACACCTTGCCGATTGGCGTGCAGGTCGGTGGGCAAAGCGTGCGCGACGGTGTCCTGGCGACCCACGCACGGCTGTCCGGCCTGTTGGGCCATGAACACGCCTCCCTGGCGTTGGCCCAGCGTTGCAGTGGCGTCATGGCACCGACGCCGCTGTTCAGTGCGTTGCTCAACTACCGCCATTCGGTCGCCGAGCCCATTGCGTTGCAAGCGTCGTCAGCCTGGCAAGGGATCGAGACCCTGGGCGGCGAAGAACGCACCAATTATCCGCTGACGATGAGCGTCGATGACCTGGGGGAAGATTTCAGCCTGACGGCGCAAGTCGAGCCCCGGATCGGTGCGCAACGCGTCTGTGGCTATCTGCAGGTGGCGTTGGAAAACCTGGTTGATGCGTTGGAGCATGCGCCGCAGGCGCCATTGCACAGCCTGGCAATATTGCCGTCGGTCGAACGCGAGCAATTACTTGAAAGCTGGAATGAGACGGAGGCGGTGTATGCCCATGACGCCTTGATTCATGGGCAGTTCGAGGCCAAGGCCTCGGCGCAGCCTGACGCGGTGGCAGTGACATTCGAAGATCGGACGCTGACCTACGGCGAACTCAACGCTCGAGCGAACCAGGTCGCCCATCGTCTGTTGTCCCTGGGTATTCGCCCGGATGACCGGGTGGCGATTTGCGTCGAACGTGGCCTGGACATGATCGTTGGCCTGCTGGGCATCCTCAAGGCCGGTGCAGGGTATGTGCCGTTGGACCCGGCCTATCCGGCCGAACGCATCGCCTACATGCTCGAGGACAGCGCTCCCGTGGCAATCGTGGTACACGCCGCAACCCGGGACCTGCTGGCCGAGGAGGCGGTGCGCGTCATCGACCTCGACAGCCCGACGCTACACAGCCAGGCCGTGGCCAATCCTCAAGTACCAGGCCTGACTTCGTCGCACCTGGCCTACGTGATCTACACCTCCGGCTCCACCGGATTGCCCAAGGGCGTGATGGTCGAGCACCGCAACGTCGCACGGCTGTTTTCCGCGACCCAGCCATGGTTCGAGTTTGGCCCGCAGGATGTGTGGGCGCTGTTCCATTCCTTCGCCTTCGATTTCTCGGTCTGGGAAATCTGGGGCGCATTGACCCATGGCGGCCGCTTGCTGGTGGTGCCGCAACTGGTCAGCCGTTCACCGCAAGACTGCTATGCCTTGTTGTGCGAAGCAGGGGTGAGCGTTCTCAACCAGACGCCGAGCGCCTTCCGCCAGTTGATCGCGGCCCAGGGTGAAAGCGACCTGCAGCACAGCCTGCGCCAGGTGATCTTCGGTGGCGAAGCCCTGGAAACCGGCATCCTCAAGCCGTGGTATGCCCGCGAGGGCAATGCCCGGACGCAACTGGTCAATATGTACGGCATCACCGAAACGACGGTGCACGTGACGTACCGTCCGCTCGAAGCGGCCGACGCGCAGTTGGCCGGTGTCAGCCCGATCGGCAAGCGCATTCCCGACCTGCAACTGTACGTCCTCGACGCCCAGCGCGAGCCGGTACCGGTGGGCGTGGTCGGCGAAATGTATGTGGGCGGCGCGGGTGTCAGTCGCGGCTACTTGAACCGTGACGAACTGACTGCCGAGCGTTTCCTCGCCAACCCGTTCAGCGCCGAGCCGAACGCGCGGATGTACAAGACCGGTGACCTGGGGCGCTGGCTGGCGGACGGCAGCATCGAATACCTGGGCCGCAATGACGACCAGATGAAGATTCGTGGTTTCCGTATCGAGTTGGGCGAGATCGAAGCGGCGTTGGCGGCTTGCGAGGGGGTCAGCGAGGCGGTGGTGATTGCCCGTGAAGACGAGCCGGGCGACAAGCGTCTGGTCGCTTACGTGATTGCCAACGAAGACGTGCAACTGTCGGCCGCCAAGCTGCGCACTGAATTGTTGGGTTCGCTCGCGGAATACATGGTACCGAGCGCCTTCGTGACATTGGCCTCGTTCCCGCTGACCACCAACGGCAAGCTCGACCGCAAGGCGCTGCCGGCACCGGATCAGTCGTCGGTAGCGACTCGCGAATACGAAGCCCCGCAAGGCGAGGCCGAGACCGTCATCGCCGCGATCTGGCAAGACCTGCTGGACCTGGAACGAATCGGTCGTCACGACAACTTTTTCGAGCTGGGCGGCCACTCGCTGTTGGCCGTAAAAATGATCGAGCGCATGCGCCACGCTGGCTTGAGTGCTGACGTGCGGGTGCTGTTCAGTCAGCCAACGCTGGCCGCGCTGGCTGCTTCGGTCGGCGGGCACACCGAAGTCGTGGTACCGGCCAATGGCATCCCGGATGGCTGCACACGGATTACCCCGGGCATGTTGCCGCTGGCCGAGCTGTCTCAGGATGAGATTGAGCACATTGTCGCGACAGTGCCCGGTGGCGCGGCGAACGTTCAGGACATCTACGCCCTGGCGCCTCTTCAAGAAGGGATTTTGTACCATCACCTCGCCGCTGCCCAGGGCGACCCCTACCTGCAGTATGTGATGTTCGCCTTCGACAGCTTCAGCCGTCTGGACGATTTCACCCAGGCGTTGCAGGCTGTCATCGCCCGTCACGATATTCTGCGCACGGGCGTGCTCTGGGAAGGCCTGGCCGAACCCGTTCAGGTGGTCTGGCGTGAAGCCCGGCTGGCAGTCGAGGCGGTGACGCTGGACCCGGTGGCCGGCGATATCGCCACGCAACTGCATGAGTGTTTCGACCCCCGGCACTATCGCCTGGACATCCGTCAGGCACCGTTGATGCGGGTCGCTTATACGCAAGACACGGTGAACCAGCGCTGGGTGGGCATCCTGCTGTTCCACCACCTGGTGGACGATGCCACGTCGCTGGCGGTGCTGTCGGCCGAAATCGAGGCGCACATGCTCGGTCAGGCGCAACGCTTGCCGGCCTCGGTGCCGTACCGCAACTACGTGGCCCAGGCCCGGTTGGGGGTGAGTCGTGAGGCCCACGAACAGTTTTTCCGCGACATGCTCGGCGACATTGACGAGCCGACGCTGCCGTTCGGCTTGCAGGATGTGCAAGGCGATGGTAGCGGCATCGAGGAGATCCGCCAGGACGTCGAGGTGGACCTGAGTCGCCGGTTGCGGGCCCAGGCGCGTCAACTCGGTGTGAGCGCGGCGAGCCTGTACCACCTGGTCTGGGCGCAGGTGCTGGGTCAGGTAGCCGGTCGCGAAGACGTGGTGTTCGGCACGGTGCTCATGGGCCGGATGCAGGGCGGCGAGGGGGCCGACCGTGCGCTGGGGATGTTCATCAATACCTTGCCGTTGCGAGTGAGCCTGGGACAAACCAGTGTTCATGCCGCTGTGAAAGCAACCCATGCACGGCTGACTGAGTTGCTGGGCCACGAGCACGCCTCGTTGGTGCTGGCGCAACGCTGCAGTGGCGTGGAGGCGCCGACGCCGTTGTTCAGTGCCTTGCTCAACTATCGCCACATTGGCTCGACGACCTCGACCGAGGCATTGTCGGCCTGGAACGGTATCCAGGTGCTCGGTGGCGAAGAGCGGACCAACTACCCGTTGACATTGTCGGTGGATGACCTGGGCGAAGCATTCAGCTTCACCGTCATGACCCCGGCACGGATCGGCGCCCAGCGCCTTTGTGGTTACGTGCAGCGAACGCTGGAGGGGCTGATCCAGATGTTGGAGCAGACGCCGGAGGCGCCGCTGCATCGGCTGTCGATCCTGCCCGCTTCGGAGTATGAGCAACTACTGGTGGCGTTCAACGTCACGCAGTCGGATTACCCGCTGGAACAGACGATTCATGGGTTGTTCGAGGCGCAGGTGCAGCGTACGCCGGATGCGGTGGCGGTGATTCGCGGCGAGCAGCGCCTGACTTATCGCGAGTTGAACGAGCGGGCTAACCGCCTGGCCCATTACCTGCGCAAGCAGGGTGTACAACCGGATTCGCGAGTGGCGATCTGCGTCGAGCGCGGTATCGACATGGTCGTGGGGCTGTTGGCGATCCTCAAGGCCGGTGGTGGTTATGTGCCGCTGGACCCGGCGTATCCGTTGGATCGGATTGCCTACATGTTGGAAGACAGTGCGCCAGCAGCGGTGTTGGCGCAGGCTGCAACGGTCGGGTTGTTGGCCGGTGCTTCGATGCCAGTGATCGATTTGGACAGCGAGCTGTGGCAGGACGAGTCCGTCCGGAATCCGGAGGTTGCCGAGCTGACCTCCTCGCACCTGGCCTATGTCATCTACACCTCGGGTTCGACCGGCCTGCCCAAGGGCGTGATGATCGAACACCGCAACACGGTGAACTTCCTCACTTGGGCCCATCGTTCGTTCGACTCAAAGATATTGTCGAAAACCTTGTTCTCGACCTCGCTGAACTTCGACCTGGCCGTCTATGAGTGCTTCGCGCCGCTGACCTCCGGCGGCAGCATCGACGTAGTCACTAATGTGCTGGAACTGCAACAGGGCGAGCACGACATTACCCTAGTCAATACCGTGCCCTCGGCGCTCAAGGCGCTGCTGGAATCGGGCGGATTGGGCGAGGGCGTCGACACGGTGAACGTGGCCGGTGAAGCCTTGAAGCGCAGCCTGGTGGAAACGTTGTTCGAGCAGACCCAGGTCAAGCGCCTGTGCAACCTCTACGGCCCGTCGGAGACCACGACGTATTCGAGTTGGGTGTCGATGGCCCGCGAAGACGGCTTTGCCGCGCACATCGGCAAACCGGTGGCGAACACCCAGTTCTATCTGCTGGATGAACACAAACAACCGGTGCCATTGGGCGTACTGGGGGAAATCTACATCGGTGGCGCTGGGGTCGCTCGCGGTTATCTCAATCGTGACGACCTCACGGCCGAGCGTTTCCTGAAAGACCCGTTCAGCACGGCTCCAAACGCCCGCATGTATCGCACTGGCGACTTGGGTCGCTACCTGCCGGACGGCAACATCGAATACCTGGGCCGCAACGACGACCAAGTGAAGATCCGTGGTTTCCGCATCGAGTTGGGGGAGATCGAAGCCAAGCTCGCCCGCCACGAAGCGCTGAAAGAAACCGTAGTCCTGGCCCGCGAAGACATACCGGGCGACAAGCGCCTGGTGGCCTATTTCACCCAACAGTCGCCGGACGAAGCCGTCGACATCGAAACCCTGCGCACGCACCTGCAAACACAACTGCCTGACTACATGGTACCCATGGCCTACGTCCGACTGGACGCACTGCCCCTGACACCGAACGGCAAACTCGACCGCAAGGTCCTGCCGGCACCGGACCTCGATGCCGTCATCTCCCGAGGCTACGAAGCCCCACAAGGCGAAACCGAAACCGTCCTGGCGCAAATCTGGCAGGACCTGCTGGGCCTGGAGCAAGTCGGTCGCCACGACCATTTCTTCGAACTGGGCGGGCATTCGCTACTGGCCGTCAGCCTGATCGAGCGGATGCGCCAGGCCGGGCTGAGCGCCGACGTGCGCGTACTATTCGGCCAACCCACCCTCGCGGCGTTGGCCGCAGCAGTGGGCAAGGGGCGCGAAGTCGTCGTGCCGGCCAACCGGATCCCGCGCGACTGCGCGACGATCACCCCCGATATGCTGCCACTGGTTATCCTTGACCAGGAAACCATCGACCGCATCGTGTCGACGGTACCGGGTGGTGTGCGCAACGTGCAGGATATCTATCCGCTGGCACCGTCGCAGGAAGGCATCCTCTATCACCACCTTTCAGCCGAACAGGGCGATCCCTATGTGTTGCAGGCTCGGTTTGCCTTGCAGGGCAGGCAGCGTCTCGACGATTTCGTCCAGGCCCTGCAAGGTGTCATCGACCGCCATGACATCCTGCGTACCGCCATGCTGTGGCAAGGCCTCGACGCGCCTCTGCAAGTGGTCTGGCGTGAAGCCCGGCTGGGGCTGGAGGAACTCGTCCTGGATCCGCAAGCCGGGGATATCATTCAGCAGCTACATAGCCGTTTCGACGCCAGGCGCTATGCCCTGGACATTACCCAGGCGCCGCTGATCCGTCTGGCATTTGCGGAGGACAAACCCAACCAGCGCTGGGTCGCGATGTTGCTGTTTCACCACATGGCCCTCGATCACACGGCGCTGGAAGTGGTGCGAAACGAAATGCAGGCGAACCTGCTGGGCCAGGCCGATCAGTTGGGCGAGGCGGTGCCGTATCGCAACTATGTGGCCCAAGCCTGCCTGGGCGTCAGCCGTGAAGAGCACGAGGCGTTTTTCCGCGATATGCTCGGTGACATCGACGAGCCGACGCTGCCGTTCGGCTTGCAGGATGTCCAGGGCGATGGCTCTGATATCGAGGAAGCCAGGCTGGTCCTCGACAGCGGTCTGAGCCGTCGCCTGCGTCGCCTGGCGCGTCAGTCGGGCGTGGGCGCTGCCAGCTTGCACCATTTGGCTTGGGCTCAGGTGTTGGGGCGTGTCTCGGGTAAGAACGATGTGGTGTTCGGTACGGTGCTGATGGGCCGGATGCAGGGCGGCGAAGGTGCCGACCATGCCTTGGGCATGTTCATCAACACCTTGCCGCTGCGCGTCGCTGTCGATGACCGGGACGTCAAGGCCGGCTTGAAGGCGGTCCACGGGCGATTGACTGCATTGCTGGGGCATGAGCATGCCTCGTTGGCATTGGCCCAGCGCTGCAGCGCGGTCAGTGCACCCACACCCTTGTTCAGTGCCTTGTTGAACTACCGTCACTCCAGCGAACAGCCCGGGTCGGAAGATGCCCTGTCGGCTTGGCAGGGCATCGAGACCCTGGGCAGCGAAGAGCGCACCAATTACCCGCTGACGCTGTCGGTAGACGATTTGGGTGAAGATTTCGCCCTGACCGTTCTTGCCGTCGCCGGCGTTGGCGCCGGGCGGGTCTGCGGCTACATGAATGCCGCGCTGCAAAGCCTTGCCACGGCATTGGAATCCAGCTACGCATCACCACTGTACAGTCTGGATATATTGCCGTCAGCCGAGCGCCAGCAACTGCTGACAGGCTTCAACACGACCACTTGCGGCTATCCGCGCGATAGCACCGTTCACGCCGTGTTCCAGGCGCAGGTCCTCGCCCGTCCAGATGCCACGGCCGCGGTACAGGGCGCGCAAGGCCTGACTTACCGCGAACTCAATGCCAGGGCGAACCGCCTGGCTCATCATTTGATCGAACTGGGCGTACAACCGGGCCAGCACATAGCGATCCTGTTGGAGCGTTCGCTTGACCTGCTGGTCAGCCAGTTGGCTGTCCTCAAGTGCGCGGCGGTCTATGTGCCACTGGACATCAACGCGCCAACGGAACGTCAGCAGTTTATGGTGCGCGACAGCGGCGCGGGCGTGGTACTGACCGTCAGTGGCAAAACGCTGGAGCCTGGCACTCGGCGTGTGGACTTGGACAGGGTCGCCCTCGACAGCCTGCCAGCCCATGACCCGCAACTGCCACAGTCGAGCGAAATGCCGGCCTACATCATGTACACCTCTGGCTCCACCGGCACGCCGAAAGGCGTGCTGGTGCCACACCGGGCGATCAATCGGTTGGTGATCAACAACGGCTATGCCGATTTCAACGCCCGGGACCGGGTCGCCTTCGCCTCCAACCCGGCCTTCGACGCCAGTACCCTGGATGTCTGGGCGCCGTTGCTCAACGGCGGTTGCGTGGTGGTGGTCGAGCAGGAGGTGTTGCTGTCCCAGGAACGTTTTGCCGCGCTATTGGCCGAGCAGTCGGTCAGCGTGTTGTGGATGACGGCCGGTCTGTTCCATCAATACGCTTCGGGACTGACGGATGTTTTCCGGGAATTGCGCTATCTGATCGTAGGTGGCGATGTACTCGACCCGGCGGTCATCGATCATGTCCTGAAAGAAGGGGCACCGGCTCATCTGCTCAATGGCTACGGCCCGACGGAAGCCACGACGTTCTCCACCACCCACGAAATCAAGACCGTGGGCGCGGGCAGCATCCCGATCGGTCGGCCGCTCGGCAACACCCGGGTCTACATATTGGATGCATACCAGCAGCCAGTGCCCATCGGCGTGGCGGGCGAGTTGTACATTGGTGGCGATGGCATCGCAAAAGGTTATCTGAACCGCCCCGAACTGACCGTTGAGAAGTTCGTCGCCGATCCGTTCAGTGCCGATCCGGATGCCTTGCTGTACCGCACCGGCGACCTGGCGCGCTGGTTGCCGGAGGGTACGGTCGAGTACCTGGGGCGTAACGACGACCAGGTGAAGATCCGTGGTTTCCGCATCGAGCCGGGCGAAATCGAAGCCAGGCTCGCCAAGCATGACGACGTCAAGGATGCTGTGGTCCTGGTGCGCGAAGACGTCCCGGGCGAGAAGACCCTGGTGGCATACTTCACGCTGCGCGAGCAGAGCGAGGCTACGGATATCCAGGCCCTGCGCGCGCATCTGCAAGCGCAGTTGCCGGACTACATGGTCCCGGCGGCTTATGTGCGCCTTGATGTATTGCCGTTGACCGCGAACGGCAAAGTGGATCGCAAGGTACTGCCTGCACCGGATGTGCATGCGCTCGTTACCCGTGACTATGAAGCCCCGCAAGGCGAAGTCGAAGCGACGCTGGCGTTGCTGTGGGCAGAGCTGCTCGATGTGGCGCGGGTCGGTCGCCACGATCACTTCTTCGAACTGGGCGGCCATTCGCTGTTGGCGGTCAAGCTGATCGAGAAGATGCGTCAGCTCGGCTTGAGCGCCGATGTGCGGGTGCTGTTCAGCCAGCCGACCCTCGCGGCGCTGGCCGCGGCGGTGGGCGGCGGTAGCGAGGTGCACGTCCCGGCGAACCTGATTGTCGCGGGCTGCGCACGGATCACCCCGGCCATGTTGCCATTGATGGATCTCGATCAGGAGGCGATTGACCGGATCGTGGCGACGGTACCGGGCGGTGTTGGCAACGTGCAGGACATCTATCCGCTGGCGCCCTTGCAGGAAGGCATTCTCTATCATCACTTGGTCGCCGGGCAGGGCGATCCCTATGTCTTGCAGGCGTCGTTCGAGTTGCAGAGTCGAGAGCGGCTGACGGCGTTCGTGGATGCCTTGCAACACGTCATCGACCGGCATGACATCCTGCGCACCAGCGTGGTGTGGCAAGGCTTCGACTCGCCGATACAAGTGGTGTGGCGCGAGGCGAAACTGCACCTGGAGGAGGTCGCCCTTGACGGCGCCGCAGGCGATGTCGCCGCCTGGTTGCAGAGCCGTTTCGACCCGCGGCATTACCGCCTGGATATCACTCAGGCGCCGATGATGCGGCTGGCCTTCGCCGAAGATGTGTCCAACCAGCGCTGGGTGGCGGTGCTGTTGTTTCACCATATGGCGCTGGATCACACCGCCATGGAGGTGGTGCAGCACGAAATGCAGGCACACCTGCTGGGTGAGGCGGATCAATTGAGTGCCGCGGTGCCGTATCGCAACTACGTGGCCCAGGCCCGGTTGGGAGCGGGCCAACAGGCGCACGAAGCGTTTTTCCGCGAGATGCTTGGCGACATGGATGAGCCAACACTGCCGTTCGGTTTGCAGGATGTGCAGGGCGATGGACGGGATATCGAACACGCCTCGCAACCGTTGGATGCGGCGTTGAGCTTGCGTCTGCGAGCCCTGGCGCGTCAGCTCGGCGTGAGTGCCGCGAGCCTGGTGCACCTGGCCTGGGCGCAGGTGTTGGGCAAGGTGTCCGGCAAGCAGGACGTGGTGTTCGGCACGGTACTGATGGGCCGGATGCAGGGTGGTGATGGTGCTGACCGGGCACTGGGCATGTTCATCAACACCTTGCCTCTGCGCGTTGATGTGGGTGAGCAAACGGTACGCACGGGAGTGAAAACAACCCACGCACGGTTGACCGCATTGTTGGGGCATGAACATGCACCGCTGGTGCTGGCACAACGCTGCAGTGGCGTGGAGGCTCCCCTGCCGCTATTCAGTGGGCTGTTGAACTACCGCCATAGCGTTGTGGCCGACTCATCGGCGCAGTATCAAGCCGCATGGTCCGGTATCGAGGGGCTTGGTGGCGAAGAGCGCACCAACTACCCGCTGACATTGAACGTCGATGACTTGGGCGAAGGTTTTACCTTGTCTGTGTTGGTGACATCACCGGTCGGCGCGCAACGGGTGTGTGCCTATATGCACACGGCGTTGGAACGTCTGGCGGATGCGTTGGAACAGGCGCCTGACTCGGCATTGCGTGAGCTGTCGATTGTGCCGGCAGCGGAGCGCGAACAACTGCTGGTGGCGTTCAACGCCACCGAAGCCGATTACCCGCGGCAACAGACGATCCATGGGCTGTTCGAAGATCAGGTGCAGCGCACGCCGGATGCCGTGGCGGTGATTCGCGGCGAGCAACGCCTGAGCTATCGCGAGTTGAACGAACGGGCCAACCGCCTGGCCCATTACCTGCGCAAGCAGGGCGTAGAGCCGGACTCGCGGGTGGCGATCTGTGTCGAGCGCGGTATCGACATGGTGGTGGGACTGTTGGCGATCCTCAAGGCCGGCGGCGGTTATGTGCCGCTGGATCCGGCGTATCCGCTGGATCGGATTGCCTACATGTTGGAAGACAGTGCCCCGGCGGCGGTGTTAGCGCAGACGGCGACCCTTGAATTGCTGGCAGGCGCATCGATGCCAGTGGTCGATCTGGACAGCGGGCTGTGGCAGGACGAGTCCGTCCAGAATCCCGAGGTCGCCG
This sequence comes from Pseudomonas sp. Z3-6, assembly GCF_051131985.1. Taxonomy (NCBI): domain Bacteria; kingdom Pseudomonadati; phylum Pseudomonadota; class Gammaproteobacteria; order Pseudomonadales; family Pseudomonadaceae; genus Pseudomonas; species Pseudomonas sp. Z3-6. The sequence continues at coordinate 4,171,534 of NZ_CP071644.1, read as the reverse complement.
AGCTGACGTCCTCGCACCTGGCTTACGTGATTTACACCTCGGGTTCGACCGGCCTGCCTAAAGGCGTGATGATCGAGCACCGCAACACGGTGAACTTCCTGACCTGGGCCCATCGTTCGTCTGATTCGCAGACCTTGGCTAAAACCCTGTTCTCGACTTCGTTGAACTTCGACCTGGCGGTCTACGAGTGCTTCGCGCCGCTGACCTCCGGCGGCAGCATCGACGTGGTCACTAATGTGCTGGAACTGCAACAGGGCGAGCACGACATCACGCTGATCAACACCGTGCCGTCTGCCCTCAAGGCCTTGTTGGAGTCCGGAGGGCTGGGCGAGGGCGTCGACACGGTGAACGTCGCCGGTGAAGCGCTCAAGCGCAGCCTGGTGGAAGCGTTGTTCGAGCAGACCCAGGTCAAGCGCCTGTGCAACCTCTACGGTCCTTCGGAAACCACGACCTATTCAAGTTGGGTGTCGATGGCCCGTGAAGACGGGTTTACCGCGCATATCGGCAAACCGGTGGCCAACACTCAGTTCTATCTGCTGGATGAACACAAACAACCGGTGCCATTGGGCGTACTGGGGGAAATCTACATCGGTGGCGCTGGGGTTGCTCGTGGTTATCTCAATCGTGACGACCTCACGGCCGAGCGTTTCCTGAAAGACCCGTTTAGCACGGCTCCAAACGCCCGCATGTATCGTACTGGCGACTTGGGCCGGTACCTGCCGGATGGCAACATCGAATACCTGGGCCGCAACGACGATCAGGTGAAGATTCGTGGTTTCCGCATCGAGTTGGGAGAGATCGAAGCCAAGCTCGCTCAACACGATGCCTTGAACGAAGCCGTGGTCCTGGCTCGTGAAGACGTGCCGGGTGACAAGCGCCTGGTGGCCTATTTCACCCAGAATTCACCAGTCGACATCGAAGCCCTGCGCACGCACCTTCAAGCGCAGTTACCGGCCTACATGGTGCCCGCTGCCTACGTTCGCCTCGACGCACTGCCGCTGACACCGAACGGCAAACTTGATCGCAAGGCCCTGCCGACACCAGACCTCGACGCGCTGATCACCCGTGGCTACGAAGCGCCGCAAGGCGAAATCGAAACCACTCTGGCACAAGTCTGGTCTGAGCTGCTCAAGGTTGAACGCGTCGGGCGTCATGACCACTTTTTCGAACTGGGCGGGCATTCGCTGTTGGCCGTGACGCTGATCGAGCGGATGCGTCAGGCCGGATTGAGTGCCGATGTGCGTGCGTTGTTCAGTCAACCCACCCTGGCCGCGCTGGCGGCAGCCGTCGGCGGTGGTAATGAGGTGAGTGTTCCGCAGAACCGGATTCCCTCGTGCTGCGAACACATCACCCCGGCCATGCTGCCATTGGTCACGCTGGACCAGCAAACCATCGACCGGATCGTGTCGACGGTACCGGGTGGGGGGCGCAACGTGCAGGACATTTATCCGCTGGCACCGTTGCAGGAGGGCATCCTTTACCATCACCTCTCGTCTGAACAGGGCGATCCTTATGTGCTGCAAACGCAGTTCGCTTTCGACAGTCGCGAGCGCCTCGATGATTTCACCCAGGCCTTGCAAGGCGTGATCGACCGCCACGACATCCTGAGAACGTCCATGGCCTGGGAAGGACTGGAGGCGCCGGTGCAAGTGGTCTGGCGTGAGGCCGTGCTGGGTATCGAGCAAGTGAGTCTGCGGCTTGAGGACGGAGACATCGCTCGCCAACTGCAGGCGCGTTTCGACGCTCGGCACCATCGCCTGGATATCCGCCAGGCGCCGCTGATGTGTATCCGCTTTGCGCAAGATGCAGTCAACCAGCGTTGGGTGGCCACCCTGTTGTTCCACCACATGGCGCTCGATCATACGGCGCTGGAGGTGGTACGACACGAGATGCAGGCCTATTTGCTGGGGCAGGCCGACCAGTTGGGCGCCGCGGTGCCGTATCGCAACTATGTGGCCCAGGCGCGCCTGGGGGTCGGCGCGCAGGAGCACGAAGGGTTCTTCCGCGAGATGCTTGGCGACGTCGATGTGCCGACGCTGCCATTCGGCTTGACCCAGGTCCAGGGCGACGGGCGCGACATCGAGGAAGTCTCGGCGCCGGTCGATGAGGACCTGAGCCTGCGTCTACGGGCTCAGGCTCGCCAACTGGGCGTGGGTGCCGCGAGCCTGATCCATCTGGCCTGGGCCAGGGTCCTGGCAGTGGCTTCGGGCCAGGAAAACGTGGTCTTCGGTACGGTGCTGATGGGGCGGATGCAGGGCGGTGAGGGGGCTGACCGGGCCTTGGGCATGTTCATCAATACCTTGCCGATCTGCGTGCCGGTGAATGGGCAAAGCGTGCGGGACGCGGTGAAGACCACCCACGCGCGCCTGACCGGGCTGCTGGGGCATGAGCATGCTTCCCTGGCCTTGGCCCAACGCTGCAGCGACGTGGCCTCGCCAGCGCCGCTGTTCAGCGCGTTGCTGAATTTCCGTCACAGTTCATTGCAGGTGACCGATGAGGGCCTGTCGGCCTGGAACGGCATGCAAATATTGTCCAGCGAGGAACGCACCAACTATCCGCTGACGTTGAACGTCGATGACCTGGGTGAAGGCTTCAGCCTGACGGTGCAGGTCGAGTCCCGGATCGGTGCGCAACGTATCTGTGATTATGTGCAGGTGGCCCTGCAGAGCCTGGTCGATACCTTGGAACATGCGCCGCAAACGGCGGTGCGCAACCTCACGGTGCTGCCGTCGGCCGAACGCACGCAACTGTTGGAAACCTGGAATGCGCCAGAGGCGACCTATGCCCATGACGCGCTGATCCATCGCCAGTTCGAGGCCCAGGTCGCGACGCAACCCGACGCGGTGGCGGTGGTGTTCGAGGATCAGGCACTGACCTACGGCGAACTCAACGCCCATGCCAACCAACTCGCCCATCGCCTGCTGTCGCTGGGCGTTAACCCGGATGACCGGGTGGCGATCTGTGTCGAACGTGGCCTGGACATGATTGTCGGCCTGTTGGGCATCTTGAAGGCGGGCGCTGGCTACGTACCGCTGGATCCGGCTTCTCCGGCGGAACGTATCGCCTACATGCTCGAGGACAGTTCCCCCGTGGCCATCGTGGTACATGCCGCCACCCATGGGCTGCTGGCCGAAGAGTCCGTACGGGTGATCGAACTCGATAGCCCGGCGTTGCGCAACCAGTCCACCGTCAACCCGCAAGTGCCGGGCCTGACGTCGTCGCAGTTGGCCTACGTGATCTACACCTCGGGTTCGACCGGCTTGCCCAAGGGCGTGATGGTCGAGCACCGCAACGTCGCCCGGCTGTTCTCGGCGACCCAGCCCTGGTTCGATTTTGGTCCGCAAGACGTCTGGGCGTTGTTCCATTCCTTTGCCTTCGATTTCTCGGTTTGGGAAATCTGGGGCGCGTTGACCCATGGCGGCCGCTTGCTGGTGGTGCCGCAACTGGTCAGCCGTTCTCCGCAAGAGTGCTATGCGCTGTTGTGCGAGGCCGGGGTCACTGTCCTCAACCAGACGCCAAGTGCTTTCCGCCAATTGATTGCCGCGCAAGGCGAGAGCGATCTGCGCCACAGCCTGCGCCAGGTGATCTTTGGCGGTGAAGCATTGGAAACCGGGATCCTCAAGCCTTGGTTCGCCCGTGCAGCCAATGCCGGGACACAACTGGTGAACATGTACGGCATCACCGAAACAACGGTGCACGTGACCTATCGCCCCCTGGAAGCGGCCGACGCGCAGTTGGCCGGTGTCAGCCCGATCGGCAAGCGCATTCCCGACTTGCAACTGTACGTGCTCGATGCCCGGCGCGAGCCGGTGCCGGTGGGTGTGGTGGGTGAGATGTATGTGGGCGGGGCGGGTGTGGCGCGGGGTTACCTGAACCGTCCCGAATTGACCCGGGAACGCTTTATCGACGACACCTTCAGCGGGTGCGAAGGCGCGCGCCTGTACCGGACCGGCGACCTCGGCCGCTGGTTGGCGGACGGCAGCGTCGAGTACCTGGGCCGCAACGACGACCAGGTGAAGATCCGCGGTTTCCGTATCGAACTGGGCGAGATCGAAGCGACCCTGGCGGCCTGCGAGGGCGTCAGCGACGCGGTGGTCATCGCTCGCGAGGACGAACCGGGCGACAAGCGCCTGGTGGCCTATGTGATCGCTGCCAACGGTGCATCGCTATCGGCTGCCGACCTGCGTGCTCAATTGCTGGGGTCGCTGGCGGAGTACATGGTACCGGGCGCGTTCGTGGTCCTTGGCGCGTTCCCGCTGACCACCAACGGCAAGCTCGACCGCAAGGCGCTGCCGGTACCGGATCAGTCGTCGGTGGCGACTCGCGAATACGAAGCCCCGCAAGGCGAGGCCGAGACCGTCATCGCCGCGATCTGGCAAGACTTGCTGGACCTTGAGCAAGTCGGTCGTCACGACAACTTCTTCGAACTGGGCGGTCACTCGCTGCTGGCGGTGAAACTGATCGAACGCATGCGTCACGCTGGTTTGAGCGCCGACGTGAGGGTGCTGTTCGGCCAGCCGACGCTCGCGGCGCTGGCCGCTGCGGTCGGTGGGTATTCGGAAGTCGTGGTACCGGCCAATGGCATCCCGGATGGCTGCACGCGGATTACCCCGGACATGCTGCCATTGGCTGAGCTGGACCAATGGGCAATCGATGGGATCGTTTCGAAGGTGCCGGGCGGCGTGGCCAACGTGCAGGATATTTATGCACTGGCGCCGTTGCAGGAGGGAATTCTTTACCATCACCTCGCGGCGGCCAAAGGCGATCCCTATCTGCAATATATGATGTTCGCGTTCGACAGCTTCACACGCCTGGAGTCTTTCACCCAGGCGTTGCAATCCGTTGTCGCCCGCCATGACATCCTGCGCACGGGCGTGCTCTGGGAAGGCCTGGCCGAGCCCATGCAGGTGGTCTGGCGTGAAGCCCGGCTGGCAGTCGAGGCGGTGACGCTGGACCCGGCGGCCGGCGATATCGCCACGCAACTGCATGAGTGTTTCGACCCCCGGCACTATCGCCTGGACATCCGCCAGGCACCGCTGATGCGGGTCGCTTATGCGCAAGATGCGGCGAACCAGCGTTGGGTGGGCATGCTGCTGTTCCATCACTTGGTGGACGACGCCACGTCGCTGGCGGCACTGTCGGCGGAGATCGAAGCGCACATGCTGGGCCAGGCACAACGCTTGCCGGCCTCGGTGCCGTACCGCAACTACGTGGCCCAGGCCCGGTTGGGGGTGAGTCGTGAGGCCCACGAACAGTTTTTCCGCGACATGCTCGGCGACATTGACGAGCCGACGCTGCCGTTCGGCTTGCAGGATGTGCAGGGCGATGGCAGCGGCATCGAGGAGGTTCGCCAGGACGTCGATGCTGAGCTCAGCCTTCGGCTGCGGGCCCAGGCCCGTCAGCTCGGCGTGAGCACGGCAAGCCTGTATCACTTGGTCTGGGCTCAGGTGCTGGGCAAGGTGTCGGGCAAGGACGACGTGGTGTTCGGCACCGTGCTGGTTGGCCGGATGCAAGGCGGCGAGGGCGCCGACCGCGCATTGGGGATGTTCATCAATACCTTGCCGTTGCGGGTGAGTGTGGGGCAAACCGCGGTCGGTGCCGGCGTGAAAGCGACCCATGCACGCCTGACCGCGTTGCTCGGCCACGAACATGCCTCGCTGGTGCTGGCGCAACGCTGCAGCGGTGTGGAGTCGCCAACGCCATTGTTCAGTGCCTTGCTCAACTATCGCCACACCGCCGCGCTGAACTCAAGCGAGGCGCTGTCGGCCTGGGACGGTATACAGCTGCTCAGCGGCGAAGAACGCACAAACTATCCGCTGACGCTGTCGGTGGACGACCAGGGCGAGGCGTTCAGCTTCAGCATTATGACCCCTGCGCGCATTGGTGCGCAGCGCCTTTGCGGCTATGTTCGACAGGCTCTGGAAAATCTGGTCCGGATGCTTGAGCAGACGCCTGACGCTCCGCTGCATCAGCTGTCGATACTGCCACCCGGCGAGCGGCAAAAACTGCTGGCCGAGTTCAATACCGACGACACCGATGACCTGCGGGAGCAGACTATCCTCGGCCTCTTCGAAGCCCAGGTTCAACGCACACCGGACGCCGTGGCGGTGCTGGACGGCGGACAACCGCTGAGCTATCGCCAGTTGAATGCGCGAGCCAATCGGCTGGCGCATTATCTGCGCAAGCAAGGTGTGCAACCGGATTCGCGCGTGGCCATCTGCGTCTGGCGCAGTGCCGAGATGGTGATCGGGCTGCTGGCGGTCCTCAAGGCCGGTGGCGGTTATGTGCCGCTGGACCCGGCTTACCCGGCGGACCGCCTTGCCTACATGCTGGCCGACAGCGAGCCGGCTGCGGTATTGGTCCAGGCGGGCACCCGAGGGCTGTTGGCCAACGTCCAGGTGCCATTGATCGACCTGGATGGCGGTCCATGGCAAGACGAGCCGGAGCACACCCCGGATATCACGGGCCTGACCCCGGCCCACCTGGCCTACGTGATCTACACCTCCGGCTCCACCGGACTGCCCAAGGGCGTGATGGTCGAGCATCGCGGCCTGCGCAACCTGTTGGACTGGTACCTCTACGACGTGACGTTCCATGCCGGCGACGCGGTGTTGCTCGCGTCCTCCTATAGCTTCGACCTGACCCAGAAAAACATCCTGGCGCCGCTGATGGTCGGTGCCACGCTGCACCTGGCCGAAGAACCCTTCAACCCCGGCGCCATCGTTGCCCAGATCGTCGAGGCCGGCATCACTCTCCTGTGCATGTCCCCCAGCGCCTTCCATGCGCTGGTGGACGCCGATCATCAGCAGGCCCTGGCCTGCCTGAAGCGAGTGGTGTTGGGCGGCGAGCCGATCCAGCTCGCCATGCTGGAAAAACTCCCACTGCCAAGGCCCGCGATCATCAACAGCTACGGACCGACCGAGTGCAGCGACATCGTCGCCTGGCACACGGTGGACAGCGACCTGGAAACCTACCGCCATCAGTCGATTCCCATCGGCCGGCCGATCCGCCACATGCAATTGCATGTGCTCGACAGCCACGGGCAATTGTTGCCGGTGGGCGTTCCGGGCGAGATTCACATCGGCGGCGTGGGGGTGGCCCGCGGTTACCTCAACCTGCCGCAACTCAGCGCCGAACGCTTCATTGCCGACCCGTTCTACGGCAAAAGTGATGCGCGGCTGTACAAGACTGGCGACATCGGTCGCTGGCTGCCTGACGGCACGTTGCAGTACCTGGGGCGTAACGACGATCAGGTAAAGATCCGCGGTTTCCGTATAGAACTGGGGGAGATCGAAGCCCGGCTCGCCCGGCACGAGGCGGTGAAGAAGGCCGCGGTGCTGGCCCGTGAAGACGCACCCGGGGAAAAACGCCTGGTGGCCTATTTCACCCAATATCCGTCAGACGATGTGCTGGACATCGAGGCGCTGCGTGCCTACCTGCAAGCTCACTTGCCGGCCTTCATGGTGCCGGCGGCCTATGTACGCCTCGACGCCATGCCGCTGACACCCAACGGCAAGCTCAATCGCAAGGTGCTGCCGGCACCGGCCCTGGAGGCGTTCATCACCCGAGGCTACGAAGCCCCCATCGGCGAAACCGAAATCACACTGGCCCAACTGTGGGCTGAAGTCCTCAACGTGGAACGCGTTGGCCGTCACGATCATTTCTTTGAACTGGGCGGGCATTCCTTGCTCGCCGTCAGCCTGATGGAGCGGATGCGCCAGGAAGGCATGGAAGCGGATGTGCGGGCGTTGTTCGAGCAGCCCACGCTCTCGGAATACGCGGCAACGACAGAAAAAATGGAGATTGTCCTGTGAGTGTGATCGAACTGTTGGCGACACTAAAAGAAAAAGACGTACAGCTTTCGGTCAAGGGCGATCAGCTCGTGGTACGCGGCCGTAAACAGTCCCTGGGCGAGCCGGCGGTGCTGGCCTTGCTGCGTGAGCACAAAGCCGCGCTGATCGAGTTGATCCAGGCCGGGCAATACGATGACAGCAAGGCTGGCGAAGTCGACATCCCAGCCAACGCCATCCCCGTCGGCTGTGGGCAGATCACGCCGGACATGCTGCCACTGGTGACCCTCGACCAGCCGGCCATCGACCGCATCGTGGCCACCGTGCCGGGCGGCGCGGCCAATGTGCAGGACATCTACCCGCTGGCGCCGTTGCAGGAGGGGATTCTTTATCACCACCTGACCGCCACCCAGGGCGATCCCTATGTGTTGCAGGCACACTTCAGCATCGCCCGGCAGGAGCGCCTGACGGATTTTGTCGACGCCTTGCAAAGCGTGATCGACCGCCACGACATCCTGCGCACCGCCATCGTCCGCGAGGGGTTGCAAGAGGCGGTGCAGGTGGTCTGGCGCGAGGCCCGGCTGGGGGTCAAGGACATCAGCGCCGACCTCGCCGAGGGCGACGTCATGGCGCAATTGCAGGCACGCTTCGATCCTCGTCACTATCGCCTGGACATCAGCCAGGCACCGCTGTTGCTGCTGGTGGTCGCCGAGGACCCGGCCAACCAGCGCTGGGCCGCCATGCTGCTGTTCCATCACATGGCCCTTGACCACGCGGCCCTGGCGGTTGTGCAGAGTGAAATGCAAGCCTACCTGATGGGGCAGGCCGGGCAATTGCAGCCCGCCGCGCCTTACCGCGACTATGTCGTTCGGACCCGCCAGGCCGGCCAGCGCCAGGCTGACGAGAGGTTCTTCCGCGAGATGCTGGGTGACGTCGAGGAGCCGACCCTGCCCTTTGGCCAACAGGATGTGCTGGGCGACGGCAGTGCCATCGAAGAAAGTCATCTGACCCTGGCACCAGACCTCAGTTGCCGGCTGCGCGCGCAGGCACGTCAGCTCGGCGTGAGCGCGGCGAGCATTTTTCACCTGGCCTGGGCACAGGTGCTCGGCGGCGTCTCGGGTCGTGAGGACGTCGTGTTCGGCACGGTGATGCTCGGCCGCATGCAGGCCGGCGAAAGCATGACCCGGGCCCTGGGCATGTTTATCAACACCTTGCCGTTGCGCGTGGGGGTAGGTGCACAGAACGTGCGCGATGGGGTGAAAAGCGCCCACGCCAGGTTGAGCAGCCTGCTCAGTCACGAATACGCATCCCTGGCCCTGGCGCAACGTTGCAGCGGCGTGGCGGCACCGGCACCGCTGTTCAGCGCGTTGCTGAACTACCGCCACAGCGCCAGCAGCGCCCAAGCGCTCCCGGCCGAGGTCAGCCTGGCCTGGGACGGTATGCAAGCCCTGGGCGCGGAAGAACGCACCAACTATCCGCTGATTCTTTCGGTGGACGATTTTTCCGATGACTTCGCCTTGTCGGTGCAAGCCACTGCGTTGATTGGCGCGCAACGCATCGGCGACTACATGCAGGCCGCCGTTGAAAGCCTGGTTTGCGCCTTGGAGTCTGCGCCTGGCGCGAGGCTCAACAGCCTGTCGTTCCTGCCGGAATCGGAGCGCGAACGGGTGCTGGTGTCGTTCAATGACACCGACCGTGACTATCCGCGGCAACAATCGATTCATGCCTTGTTCGAGGCCCAGGCCGAGGCACGTCCGGACGCACCGGCAGCGGTGCAGGGTGGGCAAGTCCTGACTTACCGCGAACTGGACAGCAAGGCCGAGCGCTTGGCCAGGCATCTGCTCGACCTTGGCCTGCACGCGGGTCAAACCGTGGCGATCCTGCTGCCACGTTCGCTCGATCTACTGGTCAGCCAGTTGGCCGTCCTCAAGTGCGCGGCGGTGTACCTGCCGCTGGACGTCAACGCGCCCGCCGAGCGCCAGCAGTTCATGATCGAGGACAGCCACGCCGTGCTGGCCTTGACCCACAGCCGCGAAGCCTTGGCGCCGGGCATGCGTCGGGTGGACCTGGACAGTGTCGAGCTTCCCGAGCTGGCGGCCCATTGCCGCCAGCAACCGGCATCGAGCGAAGCGCCGGCCTACATCATGTACACCTCAGGGTCCACGGGGACGCCCAAAGGCGTGCTGGTGCCGCATCGGGCCATCAGCCGACTGGTGATCAATAACGGTTACGCCGATTTCAACGAGCAGGACCGGGTGGCCTTCGCCTCCAACCCGGCTTTCGACGCCAGCACCCTGGAAGTCTGGGCACCGTTGCTCAACGGCGGTTGCGTGGTGGTGGTCGACCAGGACGTGCTGTTGTCCCAGGAACGCTTGCACAGGCTGTTGCTCGAGCAAGCGGTGAATGTGTTGTGGATGACGGCGGGGCTGTTTCACCAATACGCCGACCGCCTGATGGACGTGTTCGCCCAGTTGCGCTACTTGATTGTCGGCGGCGACGTGCTGGATCCGGCGGTAATCGCCCGCGTCCTCAAAGAGGGCGCGCCGGCCCATTTGCTCAACGGCTACGGCCCGACGGAAGCGACGACGTTTTCGACCACCTATGAAATCAAGGCCGTCGGCGATGGCAGCGTCCCGATTGGCCGGCCCTTGGGCAACACCCGGGTCTACCTCCTCGATGCGCAACAGCGACCCGTGCCCCAAGGTGTGGCCGGCGAGCTCTACATCGGCGGCCTGGGGGTCGCCAACGGCTACTTGAACCGCCCGGACCTGACCGCCGAGAAGTTCCTCCTCGACCCGTTCAGCCAGGACGCCCAGGCGCTGATGTACCGCACCGGCGACCTCGGGCGCTTCCGGGAGGACGGCAATATCGAATACCTGGGCCGCAACGACGGCCAAGTGAAGATCCGTGGCTTCCGCATCGAACCGGGGGAGATTGAAGCCCGCCTGGCTCAATACGCTGCGGTGAAAGAGGCGACGGTGCTGGTGCGTGAAGACGTTCCCGGCGAAAAACGCCTGGTGGCCTATTTCACCTTGCATTCAACGGATGACCGCGCGGACATCGAAGCCCTGCGCGCGCACCTGCAAAGCCGCTTGCCGGACTACATGGTGCCGGCCGCCTACGTGCGCCTGGATGCCTTGCCGCTGACGCCCAACGGCAAGCTCGACCGCAAGGCCTTGCCGGCACCGGACCAGGCGTCGATCATCACCCGGGGCTACGAAGCCCCGGTAGGTGAAACCGAAATCACCCTGGCCCGACTGTGGCAGCAAGTCCTGAATGTCGAGCGGGTGGGGCGTCACGATCATTTCTTCGAGCTGGGCGGCCATTCCTTGCTCGCCGTCAACCTGATCGAGCAGATGCGCCAGGTCGGCTTGAGTGCCGATGTCCGCGTGCTGTTCGGCCAGCCGACCCTCGCGGCACTGGCCGCGGCGGTGGGGGGCGGCCATGAGATCGAGGTGCCGGCCAATGGCATCACTCCCGATTGTGCGCGGATCACCCCGGCCATGCTGCCGCTGGCGACATTGACCCAGGAGGCGATCGACCGGATCGTCGCTACGGTGCCGGGCGGGGCGCCCAACGTGCAGGACATCTACCCGCTGGCGCCGTTGCAGGAAGGTATCCTCTATCACCATGTCTCGGCGCAGCAGGGCGATCCCTACGTGCTGCAGGCGCTGTTCGCCTTCCAGGACGAGGCGCGCCTCGAGGCCTTTGCCCAGGCATTGCAAGGTGTCATCGATCGGCACGACATCCTGCGCACCTCGATCATGTGGGAGGGGTTGGAGCAACCGGTACAGGTGGTCTGGCGCAAGGCACTGTTGAGCGTCGAGCAACTGCAACTGGACGCGGCGGACGTCGATGCCGTGACCCAACTGCATGCCCGTTACGACTCCCGTCATCATCGCCTGGACATTCGCCAGGCGCCGCTGATGTGCCTGCGTTATGCCTATGACTCGACCAACCAGCGCTGGGTGGCGATGTTGCTGTTCCACCACATTGCCCTGGACCATACCGCGCTGGAGGTGGTGCAGCAGGAAATGCAGGCGCACCTGCTGGGCCAGGCCGGCCAATTGGCCGCTGCGCTGCCGTACCGCAACTATGTGGCCCAGGCGCGCCTGGGTGTCAGCGAGCAAGCGCACGAGGCGTTTTTCCGCGAGATGCTGGGTGATGTCGACGAGCCGACCCTGCCGCTGGGGTTGCAACAGGTGCAGGGTGACGGTCGCGGCATCGAGGAGGCCAAGCTGGAAGTGGACGCTGCCTTGAGCCATCGCTTGCGGGCCCAGGCGCGGCAGCTCGGGGTGAGTGCGGCCAGCCTGCACCATTTGGCTTGGGCGCAGGTACTGGGACGTTTGTCCGCGCGGGAGGACGTGGTGTTCGGCACGGTGCTGATGGGACGGATGCAGGCCGGCGAGGGCGCCGACCGGGTCCTGGGCATGTTCATCAACACCTTGCCGCTGCGGGTCAAGCTGGACGAGCAGGGCGCCCGCGCCGGGGTCAAGACTGCCCATGAACGGCTGACCGCCTTGCTCGGTCACGAACACGCTTCGCTGGCCCTGGCGCAACGGTGCAGCCGCGTGGCCGCACCGGCTCCGTTGTTCAGTGCGCTGCTGAACTACCGGCACAGCGCGACCGGCACCGTTTCAGCCGAGGCCGTAAGCGCCTGGCAGGGCATGGAAATCCTCAGCAACGAAGAGCGGACCAACTACCCGCTGACCCTGTCGGTGGACGACCTGGGCGACGGTTTCATGCTGAGTGCCCTGGTGTCGCAAGGCATCGGTGCGGCGCGCATTTGCGCCTACATGCACACGGCCCTGGAAAGCCTGGTGCAAGCCCTTGAGCAAGCACCCCAGACGCCCCTCAACCGCTTGGAGATCCTGCCGGAAAGCGAACGTAACCAACTGCTGGTGGACTTCAACGCCACCCAGCGCGCCTATCCCCACGAGCAGACGGTCCTGGCGCTGTTCGAAGCCCAGGCCGCGTACCTGCCGCAGGCGATTGCGGCGGTGCACGGGCAGCGGCAAGTGACTTACGCGGAGCTGAACGAGCGCGCCAACCGCCTGGCCCATCACCTGATCGGCCTCGGCGTGCAGCCGGATGACTGCGTGGCGATCCTGCTGCCACGCTCCATCGAGCTGCTGGCCAGTCAACTGGCGATCCTCAAGTGCGCGGCGGCCTATGTGCCGCTGGACCGTAACGCCTCCCTGGAGCGCCAAGGCTTCATGCTCGACGACTGCCAGGCCAAGTGCCTGCTGACGTTCAGTACCGAGACCGTGCCCGAGGACGTTTCGCGCATCGACCTGGACACGCTGGACCACGAGGGGCCGCTGCACAACCCGGCATTGGCGCAGTCCAGCGAATCGATTGCCTACATCATGTACACCTCGGGCTCCACCGGCACTCCGAAAGGCGTGCTGGTGCCGCACCGGGCGATCAACCGCCTGGTGATCAACAACGGTTACGCCGATTTCAACGCCAACGATCGCATTGCCTTCGCCTCCAACCCGGCGTTCGACGCCAGCACCATGGACGTCTGGGGCGCCTTGCTCAATGGCGGGCAAGTGGTGGTGATCGACCATGACACCCTGCTTGAACCTTCGAGGTTTGCCCAGGTGCTGGAGGATGCGGGCATCACCGTGCTGTTCGTGACCACGGCGATCTTCAACCGGTACGTGCAACTGATTCCCCGGGCTATCGGCGGCCTGCGCATCCTGTTGTGCGGCGGCGAACGGGCCGACGTGGCGTCGTTCCGGCGCTTGCTGGACCTGGCGCCGGACCTGCGCCTGGTGCACTGCTATGGCCCGACCGAAACCACCACCTACGCCACCACCCTTGAGGTGAAGGCCGTGGCGGCGGATGCCGAGTGCGTACCGATCGGCGGCCCCATTGGCAACACCCAGGTCTATGTGCTCGATGCACGCCAGCGGTTGGCGCCGTTGGGTGTCGTCGGCGAGATGTACATCGGCGGCAAAGGGGTGGCGAAGGGTTACCTGAACCGGCCGGACCTGACCGCGGAAAAATTCATCGCCGACCCGTTCAGCCATGAACCCGACGCGCTGCTGTATCGCACCGGCGACCTCGGCCGCTGGTTGCCCGAAGGCAGCCTGGAATGCCTGGGGCGCAACGACGACCAAGTGAAAATCCGCGGTTTCCGCATCGAACTGGGCGAGATCGAAGCCAAGCTGGTGGCTTGCGTGGGTGTGAAGGACGCGGTGGTACTGGTGCGGGCCGATGAATCGGGCGAGAAGCGCCTGGTGGCCTATGTCATCGCCCAGCCGCAGGTCGAGCTGAGCGTGGCCGGGTTGCGCGAGCAATTGTCCGCGACCCTGTCGGACTACATGGTGCCCGCGGCGTTCGTGGTGTTGCCGGCGTTCCCATTGACCCTCAACGGCAAGGTCGACCGCAAGGCGCTGCCGGCACCGGATGCCGAGGCCTACGCCAGCCAGGCCTACGAAGCGCCGCAGGGCGAGATCGAGCAGGTCTTGGCCGACCTGTGGGCCGAGCTGTTGAAAGTGGAACGGGTTGGTCGCTACGACAACTTCTTCGAATTGGGCGGGCATTCGCTGCTGGCGATGAGGCTGATCGAGCGCATGCGCCAGGCCGAACTGTCGGTGGATGTGCGGGTGCTGTTCAGTCAGCCAACGCTGCAGGCACTGGCCGCTGCGGTGGGCGGGCACCGGGACGTTGTGGTGCCGGCCTGCGCCATCGTCGAAGGCTGTGAGCGCATCACGCCGGCCATGTTGCCGCTGGCGGCGTTGAGCCAGGAGGCCATCGATCGGATCGTGGCGAGCGTGCCGGGAGGGGCGCGCAACGTGCAGGACATCTACCCGCTGGCGCCGCTGCAGGAAGGCATCCTGTATCACCATTTGACGGCAAAAATGGGCGATCCGTACGTGTTGCAAACGTTGTTCGGTTTTGACACTCAGGCCCGCCTGGATGACTTTGCCCAGGCTTTGCAGGGGGTGATCGACCGGCACGACATTCTCAGGACTTCGATGGTCTGGGAACACCTCGACGAACCGATGCAAGTGGTGTGGCGACAGGCTCGGCTCAGCGTAGACGAGTTGGACGCGGACCCGAGCGGCGGCGATGCCGTTGCCCGGCTGTATGAGCGTTTCGATGCCCGGCATTATCGGCTGGACGTGCGGAAGGCACCGATGTTGCGCCTGGCCATCGCCGAAGACGTCGCGAACCGGCGCTGGGTCGCCATGCTGCTGTTCCACCACATGGTCCTGGACCATACCGGCCTGGAAGTGCTTGAACGTGAAATGCAGGCGCAGTTGCTGGGCAAGGTGCATGAACTGGGAGAGTCGGTGCCTTATCGCAACTATGTGGCCCAGGCGCGCCTGGGTGTCGACCAACAGGCCCATGAAGCGTTTTTCCGCGAGATGCTCGGCGACATCGACGAGCCGACGCTGCCGTTCGGCCTGCGGGACGTGCAAGGCGATGGCACTGGCGTGGAAGAGGTGAAACTGACCGTGGAGGCGGGCCTGTGCCGTCGGCTTCGCGCCCAGGCCCGACAGTTGGGCGTCAGCGCGGCCAGCTTGATGCACTTGGCCTGGGCGCACGTCCTGGGCCGTGTCAGCGGTCGCGACGACGTGGTCTTCGGCACCGTGCTGTTGGGTCGCATGCAGGCCGGCGATGGGGCCGACCGGGCCTTGGGCATGTTCATCAACACCCTGCCATTGCGGGTGAGCCTGGCTGGGCAAGGCGTATACGCAGCGGTGAAGGCCACCCACAAGCGACTCACCGGCCTGCTGGGCCATGAGCATGCTCCGTTGGCACTGGCCCAGCGTTGCAGTGGCGTGGTTGCGCCAACACCCTTGTTCAGTTCGATGCTCAACTATCGTCATTGCGGGGTCGAGGTGACCGCGCAGGCGCTGACGGCGTGGCAAGGCATCGAGTCGATTGGCGGTGAAGAACGGACCAATTACCCCTTGGCGCTGGCCGTGGACGATGAAGGCGAGGGCTTCAGCCTGGTGGTGCAAGCGTTGGTGGGGACCGGCGCGCGACGTATCGGCGAATACGTGCAGACCACGCTCGAAAGCCTGGTCAGCGCACTGGAGCAGGCGCCGGATACGCCACTGCAGGCCCTCACGAGTCTGCCAGAGGCCGAACGTCAGCAGCTGTTGGAAATGTTCAATGCCACTGCGGTTGACTACCCGCAAGGCCTGACCTTGCACGGCCTGTTCGAGGCGCGGGTCGCGGCCTGCCCGGACGCGGTGGCGGTGGTGGCTGGCGAGGCGCAACTGAGCTACGCACAACTGAATGAGCGCGCCAACCAGATTGCCCATCGCCTGCTGGAACTGGGCGTTCGCCCGGATGACCGCGTGGCGATCTGTGCCGATCGTAGCTTGGACATGGTCGCGGGCCTGCTGGGCATTCTCAAGGCCGGCGCGGCGTATGTGCCGCTGGACCCGGATTATCCCCGCGAGCGCCTGGCCTACATGCTGGAAAACAGCGCGCCCATGGTGGTGCTGACCCAGCGCGCTTTGCAGGCGAGCCTACCGGCTACCCAGGCGCGGACCCTGCTGCTGGATGAGGCAAAAGGGTTCTCGACGCAGCCAACCGACAATCCGCAGGTCGAGGGCCTGCATGCCCATCATCTGGCCTATGTCATCTACACCTCGGGTTCGACCGGCCTGCCCAAGGGCGTGATGAACGAGCACGGCGCGGTGGTCAACCGGCTGCTGTGGATGCAGGACGAATACGCTTTGACCGCCACAGACGCGGTGTTGCAAAAGACCCCGTTCAGCTTCGACGTGTCGGTGTGGGAATTCTTCTGGCCGCTGTTCAGCGGTGCGCGGCTGGTGATGGCCCGTCCAGGCGGGCATCGCGACCCGGCGTACCTGCGCGAAGTGATCCAGGCCCAGGGCATCACCACGTTGCACTTCGTGCCGTCGATGCTGGACGTGTTCCTGGCCCATGGCGAGGCGGGTCAGTGCGAAGGCTTGGTGCGGGTGATGTGCAGTGGCGAGGCGTTGCCGGGGCACCTGGTGCGGCGCTTCAAGGCGCAACTGCCGCAGACCGGTCTGTACAACCTGTAC
This sequence comes from Pseudomonas sp. Z3-6, assembly GCF_051131985.1. Taxonomy (NCBI): domain Bacteria; kingdom Pseudomonadati; phylum Pseudomonadota; class Gammaproteobacteria; order Pseudomonadales; family Pseudomonadaceae; genus Pseudomonas; species Pseudomonas sp. Z3-6. Next base: position 4,154,703 of record NZ_CP071644.1, on the reverse strand, counting down.
GGCCCGACCGAAGCGGCGGTGGACGTGACGGCGTGGGACTGCACGGGGGTAGACACCCCGGACAGCACACCGATCGGCAAGCCGATTGCCAACACGCGGATCTACCTGCTCGACGCCCATCGACAACCGGTGCCCCTGGGTGTGGCCGGTGAGATTTACATCGGTGGCGTGCAGGTGGCGCGGGGTTACCTGAACCGTCCGGAGTTGACCGTCGAGCGTTTCCTGGGGGATCCGTTCAGCGACTTGGTGAATGCCCGGATGTACCGCACCGGTGACTTGGGTCGTTATCTGCCGGATGGCAACATCGACTACCTGGGGCGCAACGATGACCAGGTGAAGATCCGTGGTTTCCGCATCGAGTTGGGCGAGATCGAAGCGCGGCTGGCGCAACATGACGCGGTGAAGGAAACCGTGGTGCTGGCCCGTGAAGATGCATCGGGCGAAAAACGCTTGGTGGCTTATTTCACCACTCATTCGGTGGATGAGATGGCGGAAATCGAAACCCTGCGTACTCATCTATCAGAGCAACTGCCTGAGTACATGGTGCCAACCGCCTACATCCGGCTCGACGCACTGCCGCTGACCCCCAACGGCAAACTCGACCGCAAGGCGCTGCCGGCACCGGATCATTCGGCAGTGATTGTTCGTGAATACGAGGCGCCACAAGGCGAAGTGGAAGCCAGTATTGCCCGGATCTGGGAAGACCTGCTCCAGCTCGAACAGGTCGGTCGCCACGACAACTTCTTCGAACTGGGCGGTCACTCGTTATTGGCCGTGAAAATGATCGAACGCCTGCGCCAGGTCGAGCTGAGCGTCGATGTGCGGGTCTTGTTCGGCCAGCCGACGTTGGCCGCGTTGGCCGCCGCCGTCGGGGGTTATCGGGAAGTTGTCGTACCGGCCAACGGGATCCCGGCCGGTTGCACACGCATCACACCGGACATGCTGCCGCTGGCCGATCTGTCCCAGGCGGAGATCGAGCAGGTCGTCGCGGCGGTGCCGGGCGGCGTCAGTAACGTCCAAGACATTTATGCCTTGGCACCGCTGCAGGAAGGCATCCTCTATCACCATCTGGCTGCCGCCGAAGGCGACCCCTATCTGCAACAGGTGATATTCGGTTTCGACCAGTTCACGCGCCTGGAAGATTTCGCCCATGCGCTGCAAGCCGTCATTAACCGCCACGATATCCTGCGCACCGCCGTACTCTGGGAAGGCCTGCCCGAACCCATGCAGGTGGTCTGGCGAGACGCGCCACTGAGTGTCGAGTCGGTTGCGCTGGATCCGAGCCAGGGTGACATCGCCACGCAGTTGCACCAGCGTTTCGACCCGCGGTTCTATCGCCTGGACATTCGCCAGGCGCCAATGATGCGGCTCGTCCATGCGCAAGACCCGGCGAACCAACGTTGGGTGGGCATGCTGTTGTTTCACCACCTGGTGGACGACGTCACGTCACTGGCGGTGCTGTCGGCGGAAATCGAGGCGCACATGCTCGGTCAGGCGCAGCGGCTGTCGGCGTCGGTGCCGTACCGCAACTTCGTGGCCCAGGCTCGCTTGGGTGTGAGCCGTGAGGCGCACGAAACCTTTTTCCGCGAAATGCTCGGTGACATCGACGAGCCGACGCTGCCGTTCGATTTGCAGGATGTGCAAGGCGATGGCAGCGGCCTCGAAGAGGTGCGCCAGGACGTCGCGGCCGACCTCAGTCGTCGGCTGCGGGCCCAGGCACGTCTGCTTGGGGTGAGCGCGGCGAGTTTGTACCACCTGGTTTGGGCGCAAGTACTGGGCAAGATATCGGGCAAGGACGATGTGGTGTTCGGTACGGTGCTGGTGGGGCGGATGCAGGGCGGCGAGGGGGCCGACCGGGCGCTGGGGATGTTCATCAATACCCTGCCGTTGCGGGTCAGTGTCGGGCAAACCGGGGTTCGTGCGGGGGTGAAAGCAACCCATGCTCGCCTGACCGCGTTACTGGGCCATGAACACGCCGCATTGGCGCTGGCGCAACGCTGCAGCGGTGTGCAGGCGCCGACGCCGTTGTTCAGTGCCTTGCTCAACTATCGCCACACCGGCACCACAGTGTCGAGCGAGACCTTGTCGGCTTGGAACGGTATCCAGATCCTCGGTGGCGAGGAGCGGACCAATTACCCGCTGATGTTGTCGGTGGATGACCAGGGCGAAGGGTTCAGCTTTACCGTCATGACCCCGGCACGCATTGGTGCGCAACGGCTTTGTAATTATGTGCAACACACGCTGGAGAACCTGGTCGGCATGCTTGAGCAGCAGCCGGACTTGCTTTTGCAGCACTTGTCGATCCTGCCGGATTCGGAGCGCGAGCAACTGCTGGTGACATTTAACGCCACCGAGGCCGACTATCCGCGGCAGCAGACGATCCATGGGTTGTTCGAAGCGCAGGTCCAGCGTACGCCGGATGCCGTGGCGGTGGTTCGTGGCGAGCGGCGCCTGACTTATCGCGAGTTGAACGAACGGGCCAACCGCCTGGCCCATCACCTGCGCAAGCAGGGCGTGGAGCCGGATTCGCGGGTGGCGATCTGTGTCGAGCGTGGCATCGACATGGTGGTGGGACTGCTGGCGATCCTCAAGGCCGGCGGTGGTTATGTGCCGCTGGATCCGGCGTATCCGCTGGATCGGATTGCCTACATGTTGGAAGACAGCGCGCCAGCAGCGGTGTTGGCGCAGACGGCGACCCTTGAATTGCTGGCAGGCGCATCGATGCCAGTGGTCGATCTGGACAGCGGACTGTGGCAGGACGAATCCGTCCAGAATCCCAAGGTCGCCGAGCTGACCTCCTCGCACCTGGCCTATGTCATCTACACCTCGGGTTCGACCGGCCTGCCTAAAGGCGTGATGATCGAGCACCGCAACACGGTGAACTTCCTCACTTGGGCCCATCGTTCGTTCGATTCGGAAACCTTGGCTAAAACCCTGTTCTCGACTTCGCTGAACTTCGACCTGGCCGTCTACGAATGCTTCGCGCCGCTGACCTCCGGCGGCAGCATCGACGTGGTCACTAATGTGCTGGAACTGCAACAGGGCGAACACGACATCACCCTGATCAACACCGTGCCGTCAGCGCTCAAGGCGTTGCTGGAGTCCGGTGGTGTAGGCGACGGCATCGACACGGTGAACGTCGCCGGTGAGGCCTTGAAGCGAAGCCTGGTGGAGACCTTATTCGAACAGACCCAGGTCAAGCGCCTGTGCAACCTCTACGGCCCTTCGGAAACCACGACGTATTCGAGTTGGGTGTCGATGGCCCGCGAAGACGGCTTTGCCGCGCACATCGGCAAACCGGTGGCGAATACGCAGTTCTACCTGCTGGACGAACATAAACAACCGGTGCCACTGGGCGTGCCGGGTGAAATCTACATCGGCGGGGCCGGGGTCGCTCGCGGCTATCTGAACCGCGATGACCTGACGGCTGAACGCTTCCTGAAAGACCCGTTCAGCACGGCTCCAAACGCTCGCATGTATCGCACCGGCGACCTGGGCCGCTACCTGCCGGACGGCAACATCGAATACCTGGGCCGCAACGACGATCAGGTGAAGATCCGTGGTTTCCGCATCGAGTTGGGCGAGATTGAAGCCAAGCTCGCCCGCCACCAAGCGCTTAAAGAAACCGTGGTCCTGGCCCGCGAAGACATACCGGGCGACAAGCGCCTGGTGGCCTATTTCACCCAGCACTCGCCGGACGAAGCTGTCGCCATCGAAACCCTGCGCACGCACCTGCAAGCGCAGTTACCAGCGTATATGGTGCCCGCCGCCTACGTGCGCCTGGATGCCTTGCCCCTGACGCCGAACGGCAAGCTCGACCGCAAGGCGCTACCGGCCCCCGACAGCCATGCCTACACCACGCGTCTGTATGAAGCCCCGGTGGACGACATGGAGATCAAGCTCGCAGCGTTGTGGGCGGAGTTGCTCAAGGTCGAACGAGTGGGTCGGCATGACCACTTCTTCGAACTGGGTGGCCACTCGTTGCTCGCCGTGACGCTGATCGAACGCATGCGCCAGGACGGCATGGAGGCCGATATCCGTGTGCTGTTCGGCCAGCCCACCCTGGCCCTGGTGGCTGCCGCCGTGGGCGAGGTACGGCCTATCGAAGTACCGATGACGACAATTCCCGCGCTCACGCGCAAACGCAGTATCTGAATCGGTCGCTTCACCTGAGGGATGAATGCCCTGTCCCGGGCTTCCGGGCAGGGCGCTCGCCCTTGATCCCGCGCATCTGTATGCCCTGTCTGGCCGACGTCGGGGCTTGTCCCTGCTTCCCATGACAGACATCACCTACCGAATGCTCTAATTTTTTTTGGCCTGTAAGGCGCGGTTCGCACACCGCCGCCTTCGGTTGAACGTGACGATTATCCAGCGCTTTGGCCCGTGCGCCGAGGTCGGCCCAACCGCCGTCCAGGCGCCGCGCCGTACCTGAAAAACACGTTTTTATCGTCAACCACTCCGAACTAGAAAAGCAGGTCCTTCGATGCAATTCAGCGAATTGATGACAGCTCTGTCCCAGCACCCGATCCGTCTCCAACAGGACGACGACAACCTTGTGATCCTGGGCGACGACGAAGGACTGGACAACGCGCTGTGGGACAGCCTCATTGTCCATAAGCATGAATTGCTCGACCTGGTGGAGAGAAATGGTGGCGACTGGCTGAGTCCGGCATTCCGTATTACCCCGGACATGCTGCCGCTGGTCAGCCTCACGCAGGAGGAAATCGACCGGATTGTCGACGGCGTGCCTGGTGGGGCCGGCAATGTGCAGGACATTTACCCCCTGGCACCGCTTCAGGAAGGCATTTTTTACCATCACCTCGTCGCAGAACAGGGCGATCCCTACGTGTTGCAAGCCTTGTTCGGCGCGGATCAACGCACGCGGCTGGATGACTTTACCCAGGCGCTGCAAGGGGTGATCGACCGCCATGACATCCTGCGCACCTCGGTGGTATGGGAAGGGCTCGACGAACCGCTGCAAGTCGTCTGGCACAAAGCGCAGTTGGCGCTGGAAGCACTCGCGCTTGATCCGGCCGATGGCGACATTGTCTGGCAACTGCAACAGCGCTTCGACACCCGGCATCACCGCCTGGACGTGGGACGAGCGCCGCTGATGCGCCTGGTCTGTGCGCAGGACCCGGTCAACGCACGCTGGGTGGCGATCCTGTTGTTCCACCACATGGCGCTGGACCATGCGGCACTGGAGCTGGTGCAGCATGAGATGCAGGCGTTCCTGCTCGGAAAGTCCGAGGGGCTGCCCGCCGCTGTGCCGTATCGTAACTACGTGGCACAGGTCCGGCTGGGCGAGGGCCCTGAATCCCATGAGACGTTTTTCCGCGACATGTTGGCCGACGTTGATGAACCGACGCTGCCACTGGGTTTTGCCGAGGTCCCCGAACGTGAACCGGTGATCGAGGAAGCGCACCTGCCGGTCGAGGCCTCGTTGAGCCGTCGCTTGCGCATACAGGCCCGTCAGTTGGGTGTCAGTGCGGCCAGCCTGCACCACTTGGCCTGGGCGCGGGTGGTGGGCGGGGTTTGCGGCCGGCAGGATGTGGTGTTCGGCACCGTGCTGATGGGGCGAATGCAGGGTGGTGACGGTGCCGGCCGCGCGCTGGGCATGTTCATCAATACGCTGCCGCTGCGGGTGAAACTGACCGGGCAGGATGTGCGCGAGGGGGTGAGAGCGACCCACGCGAGCCTGACGGCTTTGCTCGGGCATGAGCATGCATCGTTGGCCCTGGCCCAGCGTTGCAGCGGTGTGCCAGCGCCGGCTCCGCTGTTTGGTTCATTGCTCAATTACCGGCACAGCGGCACTGCGCAAGCGCCTACCACCGAGGCTTTTGCCGCTTGGGAAGGGCTGCATGTGCTGGGCGGTGCCGAGGGCACCAACTACCCGTTGACTTTGTCAGTGGACGACTTGGGCGAAGGCTTCAGCCTGAGCGTACTGGCCTTGGCCGAGATCGGCGCGCAGCGCACGGGCGACTACATGCTGATGGCGCTTGAAAGCCTGGTCCAGGCACTGGAGCAAACGCCGGAGTTACCGCTGTGTCGACTCGATATCCTGCCGAAGGACAAACGTCGGCAATTGCTAGTGGATTTCAACGCCACCACTCGCCGCTATCCCCGGGACAGGACCGTTCATGGCCTGTTCGAGGCCCAGGCCCAGGCCCGCCCGCAGGCACTGGCGGCGGTGCATGACGAATACAGCCTGACCTACGCAGAGTTGAATGACCGGGCTAACCGCCTGGCCCGGTATCTGGTCGGCCTTGGGGTGCAGCCGGGTGATCGGGTAGCGGTCCTTCTGGGGCGTTCGATAGAGCTGCTGGTCAGCCAGTTGGCGATCCTCAAGTGCGCCGCTGCCTACGTACCGCTGGACGTCAGTGCCCCCCTGGAACGTCAGCATTTCATGGCGCAGGACAGCGGGGCGCGGGTCCTGCTGATCCTGAGCACCCAGGCCACGCCTGGGGACACCGCGCGCGTGGACCTGGATACGCTGGACCTGACTGGCGCAGCCGCTGATGACTTGAACTTGATGCAGAACGCCGAATCGGTCGCCTACATCATGTACACCTCGGGTTCCACCGGTACCCCCAAAGGCGTGCTGGTGCCGCACCGGGCGATCAATCGGTTGGTGATCAACAACGGCTATGCCGATTTCAACGCCCGGGACCGGGTCGCCTTCGCCTCCAACCCGGCCTTCGACGCCAGTACCCTGGACGTCTGGGCGCCGTTGCTCAACGGCGGTTGCGTGGTGGTGGTCGAGCAGGAGGTGTTGCTGTCCCAGGAACGTTTTGCCGCGCTATTGGCCGAGCAGTCGGTCAGCGTGTTGTGGATGACGGCCGGTCTGTTCCATCAATACGCTGCTGGCCTTATGGCTGTGTTCGCGCAGCTGCGTTACCTGATCGTCGGCGGCGATGTGCTGGATCCGGCGGTGATCAGCCGCGTCTTGGAGGAGGGCGCGCCGGTTCATCTGCTCAATGGTTACGGCCCGACCGAAGGCACCACCTTTACCACCACCCATGAAATCGAAACAGTGGGCGAAGGGGCTATCCCGATTGGCCGTCCTGTTGGCAACGCCCGCGTCTACGTGCTGGACGCCAACCAGCAGCCAGTGCCCATCGGCGTGGTGGGCGAGTTGTACATCGGTGGCGACGGCGTCGCGAAAGGCTACCTGAACCGCCCCGAGCTGACCGCCGAGAAGTTTGTCAGCGACCCATTCAATGCCGATCCAGGAACCCTGCTGTACCGCACTGGCGACCTGGCGCGCTGGCGCGCCGATGGCACGGTGGATTACCTGGGGCGTAACGACGACCAGGTGAAGATCCGCGGTTTCCGTATCGAATTGGGCGAAATTGAAGCTCGCCTTGGCCAGTGCGCCGGCGTGAAAGACGCGGTGGTGCTGGCGCGACAGGACGAGCCGGGGGCAAAGCGCCTGGTGGGTTATGTGGTAGCCGACGAAGGTGTCAGCTTGTCAGCGCAGGAACTGCGCGCCGAGCTGGCAGCAGCCCTGGCCGAGTACATGGTACCCAGTGCGTTTGTGGTGTTGGCGTCCTTCCCGCTGACCGCCAATGGCAAGCTGGATCGCCGTGCGCTGCCGGCTCCAGACGTCGAGGCCTATGCCAGTCGCGAATACGAAGCCCCCTTGGGCGAGATCGAACAGACACTGGCGCAGCTCTGGTCCGAAGTGCTCAAGGTTGGGCAGGTGGGTCGCCACGACCATTTCTTCGAACTGGGTGGCCACTCGTTGCTGGCGGTCACGCTGATCGAGCGCATGCGTCAAGCTGGCTTGAGCGCCGACGTGCGTGTGCTGTTCAGCCAACCAACCCTGGCCGCACTGGCGGCGGCCATCGGCAGTGGCAAGGAAGTCAGTGTCCCTGGGAACCTGATTCCCCTGGGCTGCGAGCGCATCACCCCCGACCTCTTGCCGCTGCTTAGCCTGCCCCAGCAAACCCTGGACCGACTCATCGCGAGCGTGCCCGGCGGCGCACCCAACGTGCAGGACATCTACCCGCTGGCACCGTTGCAGGAAGGCATTCTTTATCACCATCTGGCTGCCGAACAGGGCGACCCGTACGTGTTGCAGACCCAGTTCGCCTTCGATAACCGTGAACGCCTCGATGCGTTCATCCAGGCACTGCAAGTGGTGATCGATCGACACGACATCTTGCGCACCAGCGTGGTCTGGGAGGGCCTGGACGAACCAGTCCAGGTGGTCTGGCGTAAAGCGAGGCTGCCTGTGGAAGCGGTCGACCTCGACCCTGCCGCTGGCGATGCCGCGGCGCAACTGCGCCAGCGCTTCGACCCACGGCATCACCGCCTGGATGTCACCCAGGCACCGATGATGCGCCTGGCCTACGGGCAGGACGACAGCAATCAGCGCGTGGTCGCGACACTGTTGTTCCATCACATGGCCCTGGACCACACGGCCATGGAGGTGGTGCAGCAGGAAATGCAGGCACACCTGTTGGGTGAAACCGGGCAACTGAGCGACGCGGTGCCGTATCGCAACTATGTGGCGCAGGCGCGGTTGGGGGTGAGCCGCGAAGAACATGAAGTGTTCTTCCGGGGAATGCTTGGCGATATCGACGAGCCCACCTTGCCTTTCGACCTGCAGGACGTGAAGAACGATGGCCTCGACATCGAGGAGGCCAGGCAACCGATAGATGCCGCGCTTGACCTGCGTCTGCGGGCGCAGGCGCGTCAGCTTGGGGTCAGTGCCGCGAGCCTGGTGCACCTGGCCTGGGCACAGGTGCTGGGCAAGGTGTCCGGCAAGCAGGACGTGGTGTTCGGTACGGTCCTGATGGGCCGCATGCAAGGTGGCGACGGAGCCGATCGCGCACTGGGCATGTTCATCAACACCTTGCCGTTGCGCGTGGATGTCGGCCTCCAAGGCGTACGGGCCGGCGTCAAGGCGACCCATGCACGGTTGACGGAGCTCCTTGGCCATGAACATGCCTCGCTGGCACTGGCGCAACGTTGCAGCAGCGTGGCGGCGCCGTTGCCGCTGTTCAGCGCCTTGCTCAACTATCGCCACAGCGTCACGGGTACGGCCTCGACCCAGGCGTTGGACGCCTGGCATGGGATCCATGTACTGGACGGTGAGGAACGCACCAATTACCCGCTGACATTGAACGTCGATGACCTGGGCAACGGTTTCAACCTGACCGTGCTGGTTGCGCCACAGATCGGCGCGCAACGGATCTGCGCCTTTATGTATACGGCGCTGGAAACACTGGTGCAGGCATTGGAACAGACGCCCCAGGCAGCCTTGTATCGTCTGTCGATCTTGCCTGCGACGGAACTTGAGCAATTGTTGGTGACGTTCAACGCCACCGAGGCTGACTATCCGCGGCAGCAGACGATTCATGGGTTGTTCGAGGAGCAGGTGCAGCGTACGCCGGATGCCGTCGCGGTGATCCGTGGCGAGCAGCGCCTGAGCTACCGCGAGTTGAACGAACGGGCCAACCGCCTGGGCCATTACCTGCGCAAGCACGGCGTGGAGCCGGATTCGCGAGTGGCGATCTGTGTCGAGCGTGGCATCGACATGGTGGTGGGACTGCTGGCGATCCTCAAGGCCGGCGGCGGTTATGTGCCGTTGGATCCGGCGTATCCGTTGGATCGGATTGCCTACATGTTGGAAGACAGTGCGCCAGCAGCGGTGTTGGCGCAGGACGCTACGGTTGGGCTGTTGAGCGATGCCTCGATAGCCGTGATCAATCTCGACAGCGGTTTGTGGCAGGACGAATCCGTCCAGAATCCCGTGGTCGCCGAGCTGACGTCCTCGCACCTGGCCTATGTCATCTACACCTCGGGTTCGACCGGCCTGCCCAAGGGCGTGATGATCGAACACCGCAACACGGTGAACTTCCTGACCTGGGCCCATCGTTCGTTCGATTCGCAGACCTTGGCTAAAACCCTGTTCTCGACTTCGCTGAACTTCGACCTGGCCGTCTATGAGTGCTTCGCGCCGCTGACCTCGGGTGGCAGCATCGATGTGGTCACTAATGTGCTGGAACTGCAACAGGGCGAGCACGACATCACCCTGATCAATACCGTGCCGTCAGCGCTCAAGGCGTTGCTGGAGTTCGGTGGTGTAGGCGAGGGCGTCGACACGGTCAACGTCGCTGGTGAAGCCTTGAAGCGCAGCCTGGTGGAAGCGTTGTTCGAGCAGACCCAGGTCAAGCGTCTGTGCAACCTCTACGGCCCTTCGGAAACCACGACCTATTCGAGTTGGGTGTCGATGGCCCGTGAGGAAGGGTTTGCCGCGCACATCGGCAAACCGGTGGCGAATACGCAGTTCTATCTGCTGGATGAACACAAGCAACCGGTACCACTGGGCGTGCCGGGTGAAATCTACATCGGCGGGGCAGGCGTAGCCCGTGGGTATCTCAATCGGGATGACCTCACCGCCGAACGTTTCCTCAGGGACCCGTTCAGCGCCACGCCAAATGCCCGCCTGTACAAGACCGGCGACCTGGGCCGTTACCTGCCGGACGGCAACATCGAATACCTGGGCCGCAACGACGATCAGGTCAAGATCCGTGGTTTCCGCATCGAGTTGGGCGAGATCGAAGCCAAGCTCGCCCGCCACGAAGCGCTGAAAGAAACCGTAGTCCTGGCCCGCGAAGACATACCGGGCGACAAGCGCCTGGTGGCCTATTTCACCCAACACTCGCCGGACGAAGCCGTCGACATCGAAACCCTGCGCACGTACCTGCAAACACAACTGCCTGACTACATGGTACCCATGGCCTACGTCCGACTGGACGCGCTGCCGCTGACACCGAACGGCAAACTTGATCGCAAGGCCCTGCCGACACCAGACCTCGACGCGCTGATCACCCGAGGCTACGAAGCCCCGCAAGGCGAAGTCGAAACCACCCTGGCGCAGCTCTGGCAAGACCTGCTCAAGGTCGAGCGCGTGGGTCGGCACGACCATTTCTTCGAACTGGGTGGGCATTCGCTGCTGGCCGTCAGCCTGATTGGCCGGATGCGCCAACTCGGCTTGTCGGCGGACGTGCGCGTGCTGTTCAGCCAACCAACCCTCGCCGCACTGGCCGCCGCGGTCGGCAGTGGCGGCGAGATCGTGGTGCCGGACAACGGCATTTTGCTGGGATGTACCCGGATCACGCCGTCGATGCTGCCCTTGGTGGCGCTGGACCAGCTGGACATCGATCGCATCGTGGAAACGGTGCCCGGTGGTGCGCGCAACGTGCAGGACATCTATCCGTTGGCGCCGTTGCAGGAGGGCATTCTTTATCACCACATCGCTGCGCACACGGGCGATCCCTATGTGTTGCAGGCCACGTTCATCGTCGCCGATCGCGAGCGGCTGGAGGCGTTTGCCCTGGCCCTGCAAGGCGTCATCGACCGCCATGACATCCTGCGCACCTCGGTGGTCTGGGAAGGCCTGGACGAGCCGGTGCAAGTGGTCTGGCGTAAAGCGCAACTGGCGGTGGAGGAACTGGTGCTGAGCGCGGCGGCGGGCGATGTCGCCGAGCAGTTGCGCGAGCGATTCGACACATTGCATTACCGCCTGGACATGCAACAGGCGCCGTTGATGCGCATCGCATATGCCCACGATCCGGCCAATCAGCGCTGGGTGGCGATGCTGCTGTTCCATCACATGGCCCTCGATCACACGGCGCTGGAAGTGGTACAGCACGAGATGCAGGCGCACCTGCTGGGCCAGGCCGAGCAGTTGGGCGAAGCGGTGCCGTTCCGCAATTACGTGGCCCAGGCCCGCTTGGGCGTGAGTCGCGCGGAGCACGAAGGGTTCTTCCGTGACATGTTGAGTGATGTCGACGAACCGACATTGCCGTTCGGTCTACTGGACGTCCGTGGCGATGGCAGCGATATCGAAGAGGCCGGGCTGAGCCTGCCTGCCGAGTTGAGCCGCCGTTTGCGGGCCCAGGCCCGGCAGTTGGGCGTGAGCGCCGCGAGCTTGCATCACTTGGCCTGGGCGCAGGTGCTAGGGCAGGTGTCCGGCAAACAGGACGTGGTGTTTGGCACCGTGCTGATGGGACGGATGCAGGGCGGCGACGGCGCTGACCGGGCACTGGGCATGTTCATCAACACCTTGCCGTTGCGGGTGGGGGTTGGGGCCCAAGGTGTGCGTGATGGGGTGAAAGCCACCCACGCGCGCCTCACCGGTCTTCTGGGGCACGAACACGCCTCGCTGGCCCTGGCCCAGCGTTGCAGCGCCGTGGCCGCGCCGCTGCCATTGTTCAGCGCCTTGCTCAATTACCGGCACGGCGCCGCAGGGGTTGCCTCGAGCGAAGCCTTGGTGGCTTGGGACGGCATCCAACTGCTGAACAACGAAGAACGCACCAACTACCCGCTGACCTTGTCGGTGGACGACCTGGGCGAAGATTTTCGCTTGTCGGCGCTGGCGGTGCCGCAAATCGGTGCGCAGCGCATATGTGTCTACATGAATATCGCTCTGGAGCATCTGGTCGAGGCGCTGGAACAGGCCCCGCAGGCGCCGTTGCACAGCCTGTCGATCCTGCCATCGGCCGAGCGTCGGCAATTGCTGGTGGATTTCAACGCCACCACCCGCAGCTATCCCCAGGACAGGACCGTCCATGGCCTGTTCGAAGCCCAGGCCAAGGCGCGTCCGGAGGCAACGGCGGTCGTGCACAACGGGCACGGCCTGACGTACGCCGAGCTGAACCGCCGGGCCAATTGCCTGACCCGCCATTTGATTGGCCAGGGAATTCAACCGGGTGACCGGGTAGCGATTGTGCTGGAACGCTCCATCGAGCTGCTGGTCAGCCAACTGGCGGTCCTCAAGTGCGCCGCGGTCTACGTGCCGCTGGACGTCAGCGCACCGCTGGAACGGCAGGACTTCATGGTGCGTGACAGCGGTGCCCGGACGCTTCTCACGCTGAGCACGATGACCGCACCGGAGGGGACGGCCCGTGTGGACCTGGACACCGTGGCCCTGGATAACGAGGCGGATCACGACCTGAGGCTGATACAAAGCAGCGAATCGGCGGCCTACATCATGTACACCTCCGGTTCCACCGGTACGCCGAAAGGCGTGTTGGTGCCGCACCGGGCGATCAACCGCCTGGTGATCAACAACGGTTACGCCGGGTTCAACGCTGAGGATCGGGTCGCTTTCGCTTCCAATCCGGCGTTCGATGCCAGCACTCTCGACGTCTGGGCGCCGTTGCTCAATGGCGGTTGCGTGGTGGTGGTCGACCAGGACGTGTTGCTGACGCAAGAACGTTTTGCGGCCTTGCTGCAAGAGCAATCGGTCAGCGTGCTGTGGATGACCGCTGGCCTGTTCCATCAATACGCCGCCGGACTGATGCCGGTATTCGCCCAACTGCGCTACCTGATCGTCGGTGGCGATGTGCTCGACCCGGCCGTGATCGGCCGTGTCCTGAAGGAAGGCGCACCGGCTCATCTGCTCAACGGCTACGGCCCGACCGAAGCCACCACCTTCACCACCACCTACGAAATCAAGCAGGTGGGCGAGGGCGGTATCCCGATTGGTCGTCCGATTGGCAACACCCGCGTCTATGTGCTGGACGCCAATCAACAACCGGTGCCCATCGGCGTGGCCGGCGAGTTGTACATCGGCGGCGACGGCGTGGCGAAAGGGTATCTGAATCGCCCTGAGCTGACCGCCGAAAAATTCGTCACCGACCCGTTCAGTGCCGATCCCGATGCGTTGCTGTACCGCACCGGTGACCTGGCCCGCTGGCGCGCGGATGGCGCGGTGGATTACCTGGGTCGTAACGACGACCAGGTGAAGATCCGTGGTTTCCGTATCGAACTGGGCGAGATCGAAGCCCGCTTGGGCCAATGCCCGGGTGTGAAAGACGCGGTGGTGCTGGCGCGGCAAGACGATGCCGGTCCCAAGCGCCTGGTCGGTTATGTGATTGCCGAACCGGGCGTGACCTTGTCGGTGCGTGACTTGCGCGAACAGTTGTCGAGCGTGCTGGCCGACTACATGCTGCCCAGCGCCTTCATGGTGCTGCCAGCCTTCCCGCTGACCGCCAACGGCAAGCTGGATCGCCGTGAGCTCCCGGCGCCGGATGCCGAGGCCTATGCCTCTCGCGAATATGAAGCGCCGCAGGGCGAGGTGGAGCAGACGTTGGCGCGGATCTGGGCCGAGGTACTCAAGGTCGAGCAGGTGGGGCGTAACGATCACTTCTTCGAACTGGGCGGCCATTCGCTGCTGGCGGTGACGCTGATCGAACGCATGCGCCAGGCAGGCTTGAGTGCCGACGTGCGCGTGCTGTTCAGCCAGCCGACCCTGGCCGCGCTGGCCGCGGCGGTTGGCAGCGGCAGGGAAGTCAGCGTGCCGGCGAACCTGATTCCCTCGGATTGCGAGCGCATCACCCCCGAGCTGTTGCCGCTGGTCAATCTGTCCCAGGACGCCATCGACCAAGTCGTTGCCAGCGTGCCCGGCGGCGCGCGCAACGTGCAGGACATCTACCCCCTGGCACCGTTGCAGGAAGGGATTCTGTACCACCACTTGGCCGCCGAACAGGGCGACCCCTATGTGCTGCAAACCCAGTTCGCCTTCGACAACCGTGAACGCCTCGACGCGTTCATCGGCGCGCTGCAAGTGGTGATCGATCGCCACGACATCTTGCGCACCAGCGTGGTCTGGGAAGGGTTGGATGAGCCCGTGCAAGTGGTCTGGCGCCAGGTGATGCTGGAACCGCAGTGCATTGTTGTCGATGCCACGGCTGGCGACGTTGTCACGCAGCTGGCCAGCCGTTTCGATGCGCGGCACAGTCGCCTGGATTTGGGCCGGGCGCCGCTGTTGCACCTGGCTTACGCACGGGACGAGGCCCAGGATCGTTGGGTCGCGATTTTGTTGTTCCATCACCTGGCCCTGGACCACACCGCCCTGGACGTGATGCAGCACGAGATGCAACTGCACCTGCTGGGCGAGGACGGCCAGTTGGGCGCAGCGATGCCTTATCGCAACTACGTGGCCCAGGCCCGCCTGGGGGCCAGCGAAGAGGAGCACGAAACATTCTTCCGCGACATGCTCGGCGATATCGACGAGCCGACGCTGCCCTTTGGTTTGCAGGACGTGAAAGGTGAGGGGCAGGGCATCGATGAAGTCCGCCAGTCGGTGGACCTGGCGTTGTCCCGGCGCCTGCGGTCACAGGCACGCCACCTGGGAGTGAGTGCCGCCAGCCTGGTGCACTTGGCCTGGGCCCAGGTGTTGGGCAAGGTCTCCGGCAAGCAGGAGGTGGTGTTCGGTACGGTCCTGCTAGGCCGGATGCAGGGCGGCGACGGCGCCGACCGTGCCTTGGGCATGTTCATCAACACCCTGCCGTTGCGGGTGGACGTGGGCGCCCAGGACGTGCGCAGCGGCGTCAAGGCCACTCATGGGCGACTGAGTGCGTTGCTCGGCCACGAACATGCGTCGCTGGCCCTGGCGCAACGATGCAGTGGCGTGGTCGCGCCGACGCCGCTGTTCAGCGCCTTGCTCAACTACCGCCACAGTGCGGTCCAGGTGACCCAGGACGCCCTGTCGGCGTGGAGCGGGATCAACGCACTGGGTGGTGACGAGCGGACCAACTATCCGTTGACCCTCAATGTCGATGACCTGGGTGACGGCTTCTTCCTCACCGCGATGGTCGACACGGCCATCGGTGCGCAACGTATTTGCGATTACATGCAGGTGGCTTTGGAAAACCTGGTCGTGGCCCTGGAGCAGGCACCGCAAACTCCGCTGCACGCCTTGGCGATCCTGCCACCGGCCGAGCGCCGGCAGTTGCTGGAAACCTGGAACGCCACCGATGCCGCGTATGCCGACGATGCCCTGATCCATCGGCAAGTCGAGGGCTGGGCCGCGGCTCAACCCGACGCCGTGGCCGTCGTGCATGAAGACCAGGCACTGACCTACGGCGAGCTCAATGCCCGCGCCAACCAACTGGCCCACTGCCTGGTGGCCGAGGGTGTTCGTCCGGATGACCGCGTGGCGATTTGTGTCGAGCGCGGTCTGGACATGATCGTTGGCCTGCTGGGCATCCTCAAGGCCGGTGCGGGCTATGTACCGCTGGACCCGGCTTATCCACCCGAGCGCATCGCCTACATGCTGGATGACAGCGGCCCCGTGGCGATGGTGACCCAGCCGCAATGGCGCGACAGCCTGCCGGTATTGCCGGTGCCCACCTTGCTGCTCGACCCGGCCAATGCCGGCGAAATGAGCCAGCAGCCGCGGCACAATCCCGACGTGGCGGGCCTGGACGCCAGCCACCTGGCCTACGTGATCTACACCTCGGGTTCCACCGGCCTGCCCAAGGGCGTGATGGTCGAGCATCGCAACGTCGCACGGCTGTTTTCGGCGACCCAACCGTGGTTCGAGTTTGGTCCGCAGGACGTGTGGGCGCTGTTCCATTCCTTTGCCTTCGACTTCTCGGTCTGGGAAATCTGGGGCGCCTTGACCCACGGCGGTCGCTTGCTGGTGGTGCCACAGCTGGTCAGCCGTTCCCCGCAGTACTGCTATGCCTTGCTGTGCGAAGCAGGCGTGACCATTCTCAACCAGACGCCGAGTGCCTTCCGCCAGTTGATTGCCGCCCAAGGTGAAAGCGACCTGAACCACCACCTACGGCAGGTGATCTTTGGCGGCGAGGCCCTGGAAACCGGCATTCTCAAACCGTGGTATGCCCGCGAGGGCAATGCCCGGACGCAACTAGTCAACATGTACGGCATCACCGAAACGACGGTGCACGTGACGTACCGTCCGCTCGAAGCGGCCGACGCGCAGTTGGCCGGTGTCAGCCCGATCGGCAAGCGTATTCCCGACCTGCAACTGTACGTGCTCGACGCCCAGCGCGAGCCGGTACCGGTGGGGGTGGTCGGCGAAATGTATGTGGGCGGTGCGGGTGTCAGTCGCGGTTACTTGAACCGTGACGAACTGACCGCCGAGCGTTTCCTCGATAACCCGTTCAGCCCAGAGGCGAACGCGCGGATGTACAAGACGGGCGACCTTGGCCGCTGGTTGGCCGACGGCAGCATTGAGTACTTGGGCCGCAACGATGACCAGGTGAAGATCCGCGGTTTCCGTATTGAATTGGGCGAGATCGAAGCCAAGTTGGCCGCGTGCAACGGTGTGCGAGAAGCCGTGGTGGTGGCGCGCCAGGATACGCCGGGCGACCAGCGCCTGGTGGCCTATGTGATTGCCGAGGAGGGCGAGTCGCCGTCGGCCGCCGAACTGCGCGATGAATTGCTCGGTTCGCTGGCCGAATACATGGTGCCCAGCGCATTCGTGATGTTGACGGTGTTCCCGTTGACCACCAATGGCAAGCTGGACCGCAAGGCCTTGCCGGTGCCGGACCAGTCGTCGGTAGTGACCCGTGAATACGAGGCCCCTCAGGGCGAGGTCGAGATCGCGATTGCCGCTGTCTGGCAGGACCTGCTACACGTGGAGCGGGTCGGCCGCCACGATCATTTCTTTGAAATGGGTGGTCACTCGTTACTGGCAGTGAAATTGATCGAGCGCATGCGTCAGCTCGGCCTGGCCGCTGACGTACGCGTGCTGTTCGGCCAGCCGACGCTGGCGGCGCTGGCCAGTGCGGTGGGTGGCAGCCAGGAAGTCCAGGTGCCGGCCAACCTGATCCCGGACGACTGTTCGCGGATCACGCCGGACCTGTTGCCCCTGGCCGCGTTGAGCCAGGACGAGATCGACCGCGTCGTGGCGACAGTGCCGGGTGGCGTGGGCAATGTGCAGGACATCTACGCCCTGGCGCCGCTGCAAGAGGGGATCTTGTATCACCACCTTGCCGCCGCCAAAGGCGACCCCTATTTGCAATACGTGCTGTTCGCTTTCGACAGCCGCGCTCACTTGGACCTTTTCGCCGAGGCCCTGCAAAGCGTGGTGTCCCGGCATGACATCCTGCGCACCGGGGTGGTCTGGGAAGGCCTGGAGGAACCGGTCCAGGTGGTCTGGCGCGAGGCGCAACTGGGCCTCGATGAAATCGCCCTGGACGCGGCGGCGGGAGATATCGCCGAGCAACTGCGCGAACACCTGGATCCGCGTCACCATCGCCTGGACATTCGCCAGGCGCCGATGATGCGGATCGGTTATGCCCAGGACGTGGCGAACAATCGCTGGGTCGGCATGCTGCTGTTCCACCACATGGTCGACGACGCGACCTCCCTGGGCATGCTCACCGCGGAAATAGGTGCGCACATGGCCGGGCGGGGGCAGCAATTGGCGGCATCGGTGCCGTATCGAAACTACGTGGCACAGGCGCGGCTGGGGGTTAGTCGCGAGGAGCACGAGGCCTTCTTCCACGAGATGCTGGGGGATGTGACCGAACCGACGCTGCCCTTCGGCCTGCAGGACGTGCAAGGTGACGGGCACGGTATCGAGGAAGTCCGCCAACGGGTCGATGCCCGGCTGGGTGAGCGCCTGCGGACACAGGCGCGCCAGCTCGGCGTCAGCGCGGCAAGCTTGTATCACCTGGCGTGGGCGCAGGTGCTGGGCAAAGTCTCGGGCCAGGACGACGTGGTCTTCGGCACCGTGTTGCTGGGGCGCATGCAGGGCGGTGAAGGGGCCGACCGGGCGCTGGGGATGTTCATCAACACCTTGCCGCTGCGGGTGAGCCTGGGCGCATACGGTGTGCGCGCCGCCGTCAAGGCGACCCATGCGCGCTTGACCGCGTTGCTGGGGCACGAGCATGCCTCGCTGGTATTGGCGCAACGCTGCAGTGGGGTGGCCGCGCCGGCGCCGCTGTTCAGCGCGCTGCTCAACTATCGCCACCTCGGTGCGCAGACGGCTTCCAGCGAGGCCATTGCCGCCTGGGACGGTATCCAGACCTTGGAAGGTGAAGAACGCACCAACTATCCGCTGACGTTGTCGGTGGATGACTTTGGCGAGGGCTTCAACCTGACGGTCATGGCTCAGGCGCCGATTGGCGCCGAGCGTGTGTGCGGCTACGTGCAATGCGTCGTGGAGAACCTGGTGCAGGCGCTGGAGCAGTCTCCCTTGGCCCCATTGAGCGGGTTGAAGATTCTGCCAGCGGCCGAGCGCCGAGCAATGCTCGAAGGCTGGAATACAACAGAGGCGACGTATGCCCATGACGCGCTGATCCATCGCCAGTTCGAGGCCCAGGTCGCGACGCAACCCGACGCGTTGGCGGTGATGTTCGAGGATCAGGCACTGACTTACGGCGAGCTCAACGCCCGGGCCAACCAGGTCGCTCATCGCCTGCTGGCGCTGGGTATTCGTCCGGATGACCGGGTGGCGATCTGTGTCGAGCGCGGCCTGGACATGATCGTCGGCCTGCTGGGCATCTTGAAGTCCGGCGCTGGTTATGTGCCGGTGGACCCGGCCTATCCGGCGGAACGCATCGGCTACATGCTGCGTGACAGTACGCCGGTTGCGCTGTTGGCCCAAGCCGCTACGCACCCGTTGTTGGCTGGCGTCTCGGTGCCGGTGCTGCAACTCGATGACGGCGGCTGGCAGGACGAATCCGTCGCCAACCCGCAAGTGCCTGGCCTGGGCGCCCATCACCTGGCCTATGTGATCTATACCTCGGGTTCGACTGGCTTGCCCAAGGGCGTGATGGTCGAGCACCGCAATGTCGCCCGGCTGTTTTCGGCGACCCAACCGTGGTTCGAGTTTGGCCCGCAGGACGTGTGGGCGCTGTTTCATTCCTTTGCCTTCGACTTCTCGGTCTGGGAAATCTGGGGCGCCTTGACCCATGGCGGTCGCCTGTTGGTGGTGCCGCAACTGGTCAGTCGTTCTCCGCAAGACTGTTATGCGTTGTTGTGCGAGGCCGGTGTGACCGTGCTGAACCAGACGCCAAGCGCCTTCCGGCAGTTGATCGCGGCCCAGGGCGAAAGCGAGCTGCGCCACAGCCTGCGCCAGGTAATCTTTGGCGGTGAAGCGTTGGAAACCGGGATGCTCAAGCCCTGGTATGCCCGTGTCGCCAATGCTGGGACGCAATTGGTGAACATGTACGGCATCACCGAAACGACGGTGCACGTGACCTATCGCCCCCTTGAAGCGGCTGACGCCCAGTTGGCCGGCGTTAGCCCGATCGGCAAACGCATCCCCGACCTGCAACTGTACGTGCTCGACGCCCAGCGCGAGCCGGTACCGGTGGGGGTGGTCGGCGAAATGTACGTGGGCGGCGCGGGTGTCAGTCGCGGTTACTTGAACCGTGACGAACTGACCGCCGAGCGTTTCCTCGACAACCCGTTCAGCCCCGAGGCGAACGCGCGAATGTACAAGACGGGCGACCTCGGTCGCTGGCTGGCGGACGGCAGCATCGAGTACCTGGGCCGCAATGACGACCAGGTGAAGATCCGCGGTTTCCGTATCGAATTGGGCGAGATCGAAGCGACGCTGGCGGCCTGCGAAGGGGTCAGCGAGGCGGTGGTGATTGCCCGTGAAGACGAGCCAGGCGACAAGCGCCTGGTGGCTTACCTGATTGCCGCGCAAAGTGCCTCGCTCTCGGCTGTCGACCTGCGCAAGCAGTTGCTGGTTTCGCTGGCGGACTACATGGTGCCCAGCGCCTTCATGGTCCTCGAGGCGTTCCCGCTGACCACCAACGGCAAGCTCGACCGCAAGGCCTTGCCGGCACCGGATCAGTCGGCCGTGATCAGCCGTGGATACGAAGCCCCGCAAGGCGAGGTCGAGACAGCCATCGCCCGCATCTGGCAGGACTTGCTCAAACTCGAACAGGTCGGCCGTCACGATAACTTCTTCGAGTTGGGCGGCCATTCGCTGTTGGCGGTGAAACTGATCGAGCGCATGCGCCAGGTCGACCTGGCCGCCGATGTGCGGGTGCTGTTCGGGCAACCGACGTTGAGCGCGTTGGCCGCCGCGGTTGGCGGCGTCAGGGACATTGTGGTGCCGGCCAACACGATTGCGGATGGCTGTACCCGCATCACCCCGGACATGCTGCCCCTGGCCGATCTGGACCAGGACGCCATCGACCGGATCGTGGCCACCGTGCCGGGTGGCGTGGCGAATGTGCAAGACATCTACGCCCTGGCGCCGTTGCAGGAAGGGATTCTCTACCACCACCTCGCCGCGGAGCAGGGCGATCCCTACGTGTTGCAGGTGCTGTTCGGCTTTGACACCCGCGAACGGCTGCAAGCCTTTGCCCACGCCTTGCAGAGCGTGGTGTCGCGTAACGATATCCTGCGTACCAGCATGGTCTGGCAAGGTCTGGCGGCACCGGTGCAAGTGGTCTGGCGCCACGCGACCCTGGGCCTGGAAGAGGTCGAGGTGGACCCGGCGGGGGGCGATGTGGTGCAGCAACTGCACGGGCGATTCGATCCGCGGCATTACCGCCTCGACATCGCCCAGGCTCCGTTGATGCGCCTGGCCTATGCCCAGGACGTGGCGAATCAGCGCTGGGTCGGCATGCTGTTGTTCCATCACATGGCGCTGGACCACACGGCGCTGGAAGTCGTGGTGCATGAGATGCAAGCCAGCCTCTTGGACCAGGCGCACTTGCTTTCGCCCGCCGTGCCGTATCGCAACCATGTGGCCCAGGCGCGGCTTGGGGTCAGTCGTGAGCAGCACGAAGGGTTTTTCCGCGAGATGCTCGGCGATATCGATGAACCGGCGCTGCCGTTCGGTCTACAGGATGTGCAGGGCGACGGCAGCGGCATCGAAGAAGCCCATCAGGACGTGGATGCCACGCTGGCCCGGCGCCTGCGGACCCAGGCCCGTCAACTCGGCGTGAGTGCGGCAAGCCTGGTCCATTTGGCCTGGGGGCATGTGGTCGGGCGGGTTTCGGGCCGTGAAGAGGTCGTGTTCGGCACCGTGCTGATGGGGCGGATGCAGGGCGGTGACGGGGCCGATCGGGCCCTGGGCATGTTCATCAACACGCTGCCATTGCGCGTCAGTGTCGGCGTCCAAGGCGCCCGCGCCGGAGTCAGGGCGACCCATGGCCGGTTGTCGGCCTTGCTCGGACACGAGCACGCCTCGTTGTCCCTGGCGCAGCGTTGCAGCGGCGTACCGGCCTCGCTGCCGTTGTTCAGCACATTGCTGAACTATCGCCACAGTGCCGTTGAAGCCGTATCCGGTACGGCCATCTCGGCCTGGCACGGGATCCAGACCCTGAGCATGGAAGAGCGCACCAACTATCCGTTGTGCCTTAACGTGGACGACTTGGGCGAAGGTTTCCGGCTCACCGCCCAGGCCGTGGCCGAAGTGGGAGCCCAGCGTGTCTGCGGGTATATGCACACGGCACTGGACAGCCTGGTGGCCGCGTTGGAGCACACGCCAGACCTGGCGTTGCGGGAACTGTCGATCGTGCCGGCGGCCGAGCGCGAACGGTTGCTGGTGGACTTCAATGCCACCCAGGCCGAATACCCCCGGGAGCAGACCCTCCACGGGTTGTTCGAGGAACAGGTGCAGCGCACGCCGGATGCCGTGGCGGTGCGTCACGGCCGGCAACAGCTCAATTATCGCGAGCTCAACGGCCTCGCCAATCGCTTGGCCCATTACCTGCGCAAGCAGGGCGTGCAGCCCGATGCGCGGGTGGCGATCTGTGTCGAGCGCGGCGTCGATATGGTGGTGGGCTTGCTGGCGATCCTCAAGGCCGGCGGCGGCTATGTGCCGTTGGACCCGGCGTATCCGCTGGATCGGATCGCCTACATGCTGCAAGACAGTGCCCCGGCGGCGATCCTGGTTCAAGGCAGCACTCGCCACCTGTTGGGCGAGACGTCGGTGCCAGTGATCGACCTCGACAAGGGTGTCTGGCAGGACGAGGCAGCGCCCAATCCGCAGGTGCCGGGCCTGAGCTCGTCGCACCTGGCCTACGTGATCTACACCTCGGGTTCGACTGGTCAGCCTAAAGGCGTGATGATCGAGCACCGCAACACGGTGAATTTCCTGACCTGGGCCCATCGTTCGTTCGATTCGCAGACCTTGGCTAAAACCCTGTTCTCGACTTCGCTGAACTTCGACTTGGCCGTCTACGAGTGCTTCGCGCCGCTGACGTCTGGCGGCAGCATCGACGTGGTCACTAATGTGCTGGAACTGCAACAGGGTGAGCACGACATCACCCTGATCAATACCGTGCCCTCGGCGCTCAAGGCGTTGCTGGAATCGGGCGGATTGGGCGAGGGCGTCGACACGGTGAACGTGGCCGGTGAAGCCTTGAAGCGCAGCCTGGTGGAGACGTTGTTCGAGCAGACCCAGGTCAAGCGCCTGTGCAACCTCTACGGCCCTTCGGAAACCACGACCTATTCGAGTTGGGTGTCGATGGCCCGTGAGGAAGGGTTTGCCGCGCACATCGGCAAACCGGTGGCGAATACCCAGTTCTACCTGCTGGACGAACACAAACAACCGGTGCCGCTGGGCGTGCCGGGTGAAATCTACATCGGTGGCGCCGGGGTAGCGCGGGGTTATTTGAACCGCGACGACCTCACGGCTGAACGCTTCCTGAACGATCCATTCAGCAAGGTTCCCAATGCCCGCATGTATCGCACTGGCGACTTGGGTCGCTACCTGCCGGACGGCAACATCGAATACCTGGGCCGCAACGACGATCAGGTGAAGATTCGTGGTTTCCGCATCGAGTTGGGAGAGGTCGAAGCCAAGCTCGCTCAACACGATGCCTTGAACGAAGCCGTGGTCCTGGCCCGTGAAGACATGCCAGGCGACAAGCGCCTGGTGGCCTATTTCACCCAGCATTCGCCAATCGACATCGAAGCCCTGCGCACGCACCTTCAAGCGCAGTTGCCGGCCTATATGGTGCCTGCTGCCTACGTTCGCCTCGACGCACTGCCGCTGACACCGAACGGCAAACTTGATCGCAAGGCCCTGCCGACACCAGACCTCGACGCGCTGATCACCCGAGGCTACGAAGCCCCGCAAGGCGAGGTCGAAACCACCCTGGCGCAGATCTGGCAAGACCTGCTGGGCCTGCAACAGGTCGGGCGCCCTGACCAGTTCTTCGAGCTGGGTGGCCACTCGTTGTTGGCGATTCAATTGATTTCCCAGGTGCGCCTGCGCCTGGGTGTGGAGTTGGGCCTGACGGAACTGTTCGCCCAGCCCCAGCTCATGGGCTTGGCACAAGCCGTGGCGCGGGCCGGGCGCAGTACGTTGCCGGAGATCGTCCGGGTTTCTCGTGGAGACGACCTGCCCCTGTCGTTCGCCCAGCAGCGCCTGTGGTTCTTGGCGCAGATGGAAGGGGCCAGCGCCGCCTACCACATGCCCGCCGGGCTGCGCCTGCGCGGTGTGCTGGATCGCCCCGCCTTGCAACGGGCACTGGACCGCATCGTGGCCCGTCACGAGGCCCTGCGGACCACCTTCGTTCAGGCCCAGGGCCAGGAACCTCGGCAGTGCATCGCGCCCGCCGACGTTGGTTTCGCGCTGCTGCACCATGACCTTGGCGGCCAGGCCGACGCCGAGGGCCAACTGCACGCGCTGGCGGCCCAGGAAGCCGCCGACACCTTTAGCCTGGAACAGGGCCCATTGATCCGCGGCCGCCTGATCCGTCTCGACAGCGAAGATCATGTGCTGCTGGTGACCATGCACCACATCGTTTCGGATGGCTGGTCCATTGGCGTATTGATCAAGGAACTGGCGGCGCTCTATGAGGCGTTCCGTCATGGCTTGGACGATCCGCTGCCAGACTTGGCGGTGCAGTACGGCGACTACGCGGTCTGGCAACGTCGCTGGTTGAGTGGCGAGGTGCTGCAAGCCCAGAGCGATTACTGGCGGCAAACCCTGGCCGATGCGCCGGCGTTGCTGATGCTGCCCACCGACCGTGCACGTCCTGGGCAACAAGACTATGCCGGGGCGGCGTTGCCGGTGGTGTTCGACGCTGACCTCACCGCGAGCCTCAAGGCCCTGAGCCAGCGCCATGGCGTCACGCTGTACATGACAATGATGGCTGCCTGGGGCGCGTTGTTGAGCCGGCTTTCAGGCCAGGATGAAGTGGTCATCGGCTCGCCGGTGGCCAACCGCACGCGCTCGGAAGTCGAAGGATTGATCGGCTTCTTCGTCAACACCTTGGCCGTGCGCATCGATCTCTCGGGGGCGCCGACCGTGGCCACCTTGCTGGCCCGGGTCAAGACCCAGGCCCTGGGTGCCCAGGCGCATCAGGACTTGCCATTCGAACAAGTGGTGGAAGTGGTCAAGCCGGTGCGCAGCCTGGCTCACAGCCCGTTGTTCCAGGCCATGCTGTCGTGGCAGACCCATGACAACACCGAACTGGTGCTGGGGGACTTGAAACTCGAAGGCCTGGGGGCGGCGAGCACCGTCGCCAAATTCGACCTGTCCCTGGAACTGGGCGAGGTCCAAGGGCAGCTGTTTGGCGCCCTCGAATACGCCACGGCGTTGTTCGACGAGCCCACGGTGCAACGTTACCTCGGCTACTTCGAGCGCTTGTTGCGGGCCATGGTCATCAGTGACCAGGCCCCGGTCGAACGGATCGCGCTGTTGGACAACTTCGAACGCGAGCATTTGCTGGTGGGCCTGAACGCTACCCAGGCCGCGTACCCACGTGAGCAGACGACCCACCAGTTGTTCGAGGCCCAAGTCGCGGCTCAGCCAGACGCTATCGCCGTTGTGTTCGGTGATGAACGCCTGAGCTACGCTGAACTGAACCGCCAGGCCAACCAGGTCGCCCACCACCTGATCGAGCAGGGCATCCGCCCGGATGACCGGGTGGCGATCTGTGTCGAACGCGGCGTCGAGATGCTCATCGGCCTGTTGGCCATTCTCAAGGCCGGTGCCGGTTACGTGCCGCTCGACCCAGCGTTTCCGGCCGAACGCTTGGCCTACATGCTCGCCGACAGCGCCCCGGTGGCGTTGCTGGGCCAAGGTGAGCTGCTTGGTCGTCTGCCGGCGTTGACGGTGCCGGTGGTGCTGCTCGACCGTGCCGAGCGCGTGCGTTGCGAGATTGCCGGCGGTCGTGACGACAATCCGCTCGTTGCCTCCCTGGGCGTGCGCCACCTGGCCTACGTCATCTACACCTCCGGTTCCACTGGCCATCCCAAAGGGGTGATGATCGAACACCGGGGCCTGGTCAACTATTGCCTCGATGCGATCCGTTTGTTCGGCCTGACACCGGCAGACACGGTACTGCAGCAGAACACCCTGAACTTCGACCTGTCGGTGGAGGAGATCTTCCCGGCGTTGTTGGCCGGCGCCACCCTGGCGCCCACCCGGCAGCTGTTCGGCAGTGCCGAGTTACAACAGAACGGCGATATTCGCCCGACCTTCCTGCACCTGACGGCGGCCCATTGGCACACCCTCGTGGCCGAGTGGCACGGCACGCCGGCCCAGGCTCGGGACCCTCTGCGCGACGTGCGGCTGATCAACGTTACCGGTGACGCCTTGTCGACGCAGAAATTGCAGATGTGGGACGCGGTGCGTCCCGCCCATACCCGATTGGTCAATACCTATGGCCCGACCGAGGCCACGGTGTCCTGCACGGCCGCCTACATGGAGCATGACGCGGTCGATGGCATCCTCGGCAATGCCAGCATCGGCAGGCCGATGGCCAACACCCGCATCTACCTGCTCGATGGGCACCGCCAGCCGGTGCCGTTCGGGGTCGCGGGGGAAATCTTCATCGGTGGCGACGGTGTGGCGCGTGGTTACCTGAACCTGGACGCCATCAACGCCGAACGCTTCCTGGCCGACCCGTTCAGCGACCAGCCCGATGCGCGCATGTACAAGACCGGTGACCTGGCCCGTTATCGTCCGGACGGACGCCTTGAATACCTGGGGCGCAACGACTTCCAGGTCAAGGTGCGGGGTTTCCGTATCGAACTGGGCGAGATCGAGGCCCGGCTGGGCGACTGTGCCGGGGTCAGGGAGGCGGCGGTGATCGTGCGCGAAGACACCCCGGGCGACAAACGCTTGGTGGCCTATGTGGTGCCGCAGGCCGGGACGCGCCTGGACGCGGCGACCTTGCGTGCGCAGTTGTCGACGCAATTGGCCGAATACATGCTGCCCGGCGCGTTCGTCAGCCTGGCGGCGCTGCCGCTGACGCCGAACCGCAAGCTCGACCGCCAGGCCTTGCCGATGCCCGATGCCGAGGCGTACGCCAGCCGCACCCATGAAGCGCCGCAAGGCCACACGGAAATCGTCCTGGCGCAGATCTGGCAGACCCTGCTCAAGGTCGAGTCGGTGGGCCGTCACGATCACTTCTTCGAACTGGGGGGGCATTCCTTGTTGGTCATGCGCTTGATCGCCCAGGTACGCGCGCAATTGGGCATGGAGCTGAACCTGAGCGATGTCTTTGCCCAACCCCAATTGAGCGCGCTGGCCCAGGTGCTTTCCCAGGCGGCGCGCAGCACCCGGCCCGGTATCGTGCCGGTGTCCCGCGAGCAGGCGTTGCCGTTGTCGTTCGCCCAGCAGCGCCTTTGGTTCCTGGCGCAACTGGACGGCACCAGTGCGGCGTATCACATCCCCACTGGCCTGCGCCTGCGTGGCGCGCTGGATACGTCGGCGCTCACCCGCGCACTGGATCGTATCGTCGCCCGCCACGAGGCCTTGCGTACCACGTTTGTACAGGCGCAGGGGCAGGACGTGGAACAGCGCATTGCCCTGGCCGATGTCGGTTTTGCGTTGCGGTTCCAGGCCTTGGCAGGGCACGCGGACGCCGAAACCGAGCTGCTGGCCCTGGCCGAGGAGGAGGCTCGCCAGGCCTTCGACCTGGCCCACGGCCCGCTGGTACGCGGCCGACTGGTGCGGATGGCAGAGGATGATCACGCGCTGTTGGTGACCCTGCACCATATCGTCTCCGATGGCTGGTCCGCCGATCTGCTGACCCATGAATTGGGCGTGCTGTACGAAGCGTTCCGTCAGGGGCAGGACGATCCATTGCCGGTGTTGCCGATTCAGTACGCCGACTATGCCCTTTGGCAGCGGCGCTGGCTCACCGGGGAGGTCCTGGCCGAACAGGAACATTTCTGGCGGCAGACCCTGGCCGACGCACCGGCCTTGTTGACGTTGCCCACCGATCGGCCACGGCCCGCGCAGCAAGATCACGCCGGCGCGGCGGTGGGGATCGTCCTCGACGAAACCCTGACCCAAGGCCTCCAGGCGTTGAGCCAACGCCATGGCGCCACCTTGTTCATGACAGTCATGGCCGCCTGGGCCACGGTGCTCAGTCGCCTGTCCGGCCAGCACGACGTGGTCATCGGCACGCCGGTGGCGAACCGCATGCAAGCGGAAGTCGAGAGTTTGATCGGCCTGTTCGTCAACACGCTGGCGCTGCGCGTCGATGTGGCGGACGGACTGACAGTGCAAGCCTTGTTGCAACACGTGAAGGCTCGGACCCTGGACGCCCAGGCGCACCAGGACCTGCCGTTCGAGCAGGTGGTGGAAGTGGTCCGGCCCTTGCGCAGCCTGTCCCATAGCCCGGTGTTCCAGGCCATGCTGTCCTGGCAGAACAGCGAAGCCACGGGGTTGGAACTGAGCGATATGTCACTGCAAGGGCTGGGCGTGACCAGCCGCACCGCGAAGTTCGACGTGTTGCTGGACATGGCCCTGATCGATGGGCGCCTGTTTGGTTCGCTGGAATACGCCACGGCGCTGTTCGACCCTGCCACGGCGGAGCGCTACCTCGGTTACCTGGAGGGCGTGCTGCGGGCCATGGTGGCTGATGAGCAGACCCTGGTGGCGCAGATTCCGCTGCTGGCTGACACCGAACGCCAGCATCTGCTGGAAACGCTCAACAGCACGGCGGTCGATTATCCGCAGGGCCTGACCCTGCACGGCCTGTTCGAGGCGCGGGCCGCCGCCTGCCCGGACGCTGTGGCGGTGGTGGCTGGCGAGGCGCAGCTGAGCTACGCGCAACTCAATGCACGCGCCAACCAGATTGCCCATCGCCTGCTGGAACTGGGCATTCGCCCGGATGACCGCGTGGCGATCTGTGCCGATCGCAGCCTGGACATGGTCGCGGGCCTGCTGGGGATTCTCAAGGCCGGTGCGGCGTATGTGCCGCTGGACCCGGATTATCCGCATGAGCGCCTTGCCTATATGCTGGAAAACAGCGCGCCCATGGTGGTGCTGACCCAGCGCGCGTTGCAGGTCAGCCTGCCGGCTACCCAGGCGCGGACCCTGCTGCTGGATGAGGCGCAAGGGTTCTCGACGCAGCCCACCCATAATCCGCAGGTTGAAGGCTTGCATGCCCATCACCTGGCCTATGTCATCTACACCTCGGGTTCGACCGGCCTGCCCAAAGGCGTGATGAACGAACACGGCGGGGTGGTCAACCGCCTGCTGTGGATGCAGGACGAATACAGCTTGAGCGCCGCGGACGCAGTGCTGCAAAAGACCCCGTTCAGCTTCGACGTGTCGGTGTGGGAATTCTTCTGGCCGCTGTTCAGCGGCGCGCGGCTGGTGATGGCCCGTCCGGGCGGGCATCGCGACCCGGCGTACCTGCGCGAAGTGATCCAGGCCCAGGGCATCACCACGCTGCACTTCGTGCCGTCGATGCTCGATGTGTTCCTGGCCCATGGCGAGGCAAGCGCCTGCGCGGGGCTGGTGCGGGTGATGTGCAGCGGCGAGGCGTTGCCGGGGCACCTGGTGCGGCGCTTCAAGGCGCAACTGCCCCGCACCGGCCTGTACAACCTGTACGGCCCGACCGAAGCGGCGGTGGACGTGACGGCGTGGGACTGCGCGGGTGCAGACACCCCGGACAGCACGCCCATCGGCAAGCCGATTGCCAACACGCGGATCTACCTGCTCGACGTCCATCGACAACCGGCGCCCCTGGGCGTGGCCGGGGAGATCTACATCGGTGGCGTGCAGGTGGCACGGGGTTACCTGAACCGTCCGGAATTGACCGTCGAGCGTTTCCTGGGGGATCCGTTCAGCACCGCGACGAATGCCCGGATGTACCGCACCGGCGACCTGGGTCGTTACCTGGCGGACGGCAATATCGAGTATTTGGGGCGCAACGATGACCAAGTGAAGATCCGTGGTTTCCGCATCGAGTTGGGCGAGATCGAAGCGCGGCTGGCGCAACACGAGGCGGTGAAGGAAACCGTGGTGCTGGCCCGTGAAGATGTACCGGGCGAGAAACGCCTGGTGGCTTATTTCACCCCGCATGCGCCAGAAGCTTTCGCCGATATCGAAGCCCTGCGTACCCATCTGCAAGCGCAACTGCCGGAATACATGGTGCCAACCGCCTACATCCGGCTCGACGCACTGCCGCTGACCCCCAACGGCAAACTCGACCGCAAGGCGCTGCCGGCACCGGACCTGGACGCGGTGATTACCCGCGACTACGAGGCACCGCAGGGCAGCGTCGAAACGACGCTGGCGCAGCTGTGGGCCGAGTTGCTCCAGGTCGCGCGGGTGGGGCGTCACGACCACTTCTTCGAACTGGGCGGTCACTCGCTGTTGGCGGTCACGCTGATTGAACGCATGCGTCAGGTGGGCCTGAGCGCCGATGTGCGCGTGCTCTTCGGTCAGCCGACGTTGGCGGCATTGGCGGCGGCCGTAGGGGGGACCACGGAGATTGTGGTGCCGGTCAACGGCATTACCCACGGTTGCGCACGCATTACGCCGGACATGCTGCCGCTGGTCGATCTGACTCAAGAGGAGATCGAACAGGTTGTCGCGGCGGTGCCGGGCGGCGTGAGCAATGTCCAGGACATCTATGCCCTGGCGCCGCTGCAGGAAGGCATCCTGTATCACCACCTGGCTTCGCAGCAGGGTGATCTCTATGTGCAGCAAGCCACCTTCAAGTTCAAGGACCGCGCCCGGCTGGATGCCTTTGTCGACGCGTTGCAAGGCGTCATCGACCGCCACGACATCTTGCGCACTGCCGTGCTCTGGGAAGGTCTGCGCGAGCCCGTGCAAGTGGTCGCTCGCCAGGCACAACTGATTCTGGAGGAGTGTGTTTTCCAACCGGGCCATGACGTCACCGCGCAATTGCTCGAACGCTTCGACCGGCGGCACCTGCGCCTCGATGTACGCCAGGCTCCGTTGATGCGCCTGGTGTTCAGCCATGACGCCGCCAACCAGCGGTGGATCGCCATGCTGTTGTTCCACCACATGGCCCTTGACCACACGGCGCTGGAAGTGGTGCAACACGAGATGCAAGCGCACCTGCTAGGCCATGCTGGCCAATTGGGCGCAGCGGTGCCGTTCCGCAACTACGTGGCCCAGGCCCGCTTGGGCGTGAGCCGTGAGGAACATGAAGGGTTCTTCCGCGACATGCTCGGCGACATCGAGGAACCCACGTTACCGTTCGGCTTGCTGGATGTCCGTGGCGACGGCAGCGATATCGAAGCGGCCGGACTCAACCTCGCCGCCGACCTCAGCCGGCGCCTGCGGGCCCAGGCCCGTCAGTTGGGGGTGAGCGCCGCGAGCCTGCATCACTTGGCGTGGGCGCAAGTCCTGAGCAAAGTGTCCGGAAGACAGGATGTGGTCTTTGGCACGGTGTTGATGGGCCGGATGCAGGGCGGCGAGGGCGCCGACCGGGCACTGGGCATGTTCATCAACACCCTGCCATTGCGGGTGGATGTCGATACCCGAGGCGTGCGTGACGGGGTGAAAGCCACCCACGGGCGTTTGACCGGTCTGCTGGGGCACGAGCACGCCTCGCTGTCCCTGGCCCAGCGTTGCAGCGGTGTCGCCGCGCCGCTGCCGTTGTTCAGCGCCTTGCTCAATTACCGGCACAGCGCAATGGGCACGGCGTCGAGCGAAGCGTTTGCCGCCTGGGAGGGCATCGAGGCCCTGGGCAGTGAAGAGCGCACCAACTACCCGCTGACCTTGTCGGTGGATGACCTGGGCGAAGGTTTTTATGTGTCGGCACTGGCGGTGCCTCGGATCGGTGCGCAACGGATGTGTGTCTACATGAACATCGCCTTGGAGCATCTGGTCGAGGCGCTGGAACAGATGCCGCAGACACCGTTGAACCGCGTGTCGATCCTTCCGTCGGCCGAGCGTCGCCACTTACTGGTGGATTTCAACGCCACCACTCGCCGCTATCCCCAGGACAGGACCGTCCATGGCCTGTTCGAGGCGCAGGCCAAGGAGCGTCCGCAAGCCATTGCGGTCGTGCATGACGCCCACAGCCTGAGCTACGCCGAGTTGAACCACCGGGCCAATGGCCTGGCCCGTCACCTGGTCGGCCTGGGTGTGCAACCGGGCGATCGGGTGGCGATTGCCCTGGAGCGTTCCATTGAGCTGCTGGTCAGCCAATTGGCGATCCTCAAGTGTGCCAGCGCCTATGTACCGCTGGATGTCAGCGCGCCGTTGGAGCGTCAGCAATTCATGGTGCAGGACAGCGGGGCGCAAGTCGTGCTGACGTCGAGCACCGTGCTAGCGCCTGAAGCATCGCTACGGGTGGATCTGGATACGCTGGTCTTCGACGAGGCCGCTGATAACCTCGACCTGGTGCAAAGCAGCGAATCGGTGGCCTACATCATGTACACCTCCGGTTCCACTGGCACACCGAAAGGCGTGCTGGTGCCACATCGGGCGATCAGCCGACTGGTGATCAATAACGGTTACGCCGATTTCAACGCCGAGGATCGGGTCGCTTTCGCCTCAAACCCGGCCTTCGACGCCAGTACTCTCGACGTCTGGGCGCCATTGCTCAATGGCGGTTGCGTGGTGGTGGTTGACCAGGACGTGCTGTTGTCCCAGGCGGATTTCCAAGCGTTGTTGCTTGAGCAAGCGGTGAGCGTGCTGTGGATGACCGCCGGTCTGTTCCATCAATACGCCGCCGGACTGCTGTCAGTGTTCGCTCAACTGCGCTACCTGATTGTCGGTGGCGATGTACTCGACCCGACAGTGATCGGCCGCGTCCTGAAAGAAGGTGCGCCGCTGCACCTGCTCAACGGCTACGGCCCGACCGAAGCCACCACCTTCACCACCACCTACGAAATCGAACAGGTGGGCGAGGGCGGTATCCCGATTGGCCGTCCGATTGGTAACACCCGCGTCTATGTGCTGGACGTTAATCGTCAGCCAGTGCCCATCGGCGTGACCGGCGAGTTGTACATTGGCGGTGACGGCGTGGCGAAAGGGTATTTGAATCGCCCTGAGCTGACCGCTGAGAAGTTCGTCACCGATCCGTTCAGTGCCGATCCGGATGCGTTGTTGTACCGCACCGGCGACCTGGCCCGCTGGCGCGCGGACGGCACGGTGGATTACCTCGGTCGTAACGACGACCAAGTGAAGATCCGTGGTTTCCGTATCGAACTGGGCGAGATCGAAGCCCGGTTGGCCCAGTATGACGCGGTCAAGGACGCCGTGGTGCTGGTGCGCGAAGACGTCCCGGGCGAGAAACGCCTGGTGGCTTACTTCACGCCACGGGCCCTGGACGTTGCGCCGCACATCGAGACCCTGCGTACTCATTTGCAGGGGCAATTGCCGGATTACATGGTGCCGGCGGCCTACGTATGCCTCGATGCCTTGCCGTTGACCGCCAACGGCAAGCTCGACCGCAAGGCCTTGCCAACACCGGACCAGGCCTCTGTCTTCAGCCGTGTCTACGAGGCCCCGCAAGGTGAGATCGAAACCGTGCTCGCGCAGATCTGGCAAGACGTGCTGGGCCTGCAACAGGTCGGCCGCCACGACAATTTCTTCGAACTGGGCGGGCATTCGTTGCTGGCGGTCCGTTTGCTGGGGCTGCTGGCCCAAGCCAACCTGACGGTATCGCTGGCCGAGCTGTTCCAGCACGAAAGCGTCGCGTCCATGGCATTGTTGCTGCAGACCCGCAGCACCGAAGTCCAGGTGCAGGAGGCTTTTGTACCGGTGCGCACCACCGGCCAGCAGAACCCGCTGTTCCTGGTGCACGAGTTCAGCGGCCTGGATCTTTACTTCCCGATGCTGGGCAAGCACATCGATCCAGATATTCCGGTCTATGGCCTGCCGGCCATCCCGTGGGGCGAGCCGCAGTTGCAGACGATGGAATGCCTGGCCTCGCGGCTGGTGGGGGTCATCCGCTCGGTCCAGCCCCAGGGCCCTTATCGCTTGGCCGGTTGGTCGTTCGGTGGCGTGTTGGCCTACGAGATCGCCATCCAGCTCATTGGCCTGGACGAAGAGGTCGAGTTTGTCGGCCTGATCGACAGCTACCTGCCACGATTGGTGGATCAGGGCCGGGAGCGCTGGTCATTGGGTGAAGCCCACGCTCGGCATTTACTGGACCGCTGCGAAGTGTTCTGGAAGACCGGCATATTGGCTGAGGCTGACCTGGCGTCGGTGCTCGAAAAACTGGCCCATCTGCAGACCCGATTGAACGATTTCGCACTTGAAGACCTGGTGCAACTGTGTGGCGACGAAGGCCTGCTGCCCCCTGAGCTGGCCGGCTACAGCGCGGCCCAGCTCTGGCAGTACCTGGATCGCGAGGTCGCCCACGGTCATGCCCTGGCCCATTATCTGGTGTATCCGATCTCCGTACCGGTGCACCTGTTGATAGCCGAGGAACGCAAGGACGATGCGCCCGAGCATTCCGGCTACCTGGGCTGGGACGCTGTCCTGCCCACGACGCAAATGCACTGCGTCAAGGTCCCGGGCAACCACCAGACGATGATGCAAGCCCCCCAGGTCAAGGCATTGGGCCTCGCCATCAGCGACGCGCTGGGCACCGTCGCGGCACGACCAACGCCTGCGCCGAGGAGCCGTTACCAGCCGCTGCTGACGATCCAGGGCGGACGTGCCGACCGGGCGCCGATCTTCTGCGTGCCGGGGGCTGGCGACAGCGTGACCGGTTTTATCGGGCTGACCGACGCGTTCGGTCCGGAATGGCCTATCCATGGGTTGCAACACCGTGGGCTGGACGGCAGCACCGAGCCTTTCAGTCTCGTGGAAACCGCCGCCCAGGCGTACCTCGACGCGATCGACAAGGTACAACCGGAGGGGCCGGTGCATCTGCTCGGCCATTCCTTCGGTGGGTGGATCGTGTTCGAGATGGCGGCCCGCCTTAATGCCCGGGGTCGCAAGGTGGCCTCGTTGACGCTGATCGACAGTGAATCGCCGGGCGGCAACGGCGTGGTGGGCAAGCCCTACACCGCGACGGGGGTGCTGAATCGGCTGATCGAGGCGATGCAGTTGGCGTCTGGCAAGTCCTTGGGCATCGATGCCACGGTCTTCGGTACCCAGGACGATACCGCGCAGATGCGCTTGCTGCATGCCGGCATGGTTCGGGCCGGCATGTTGCCGCAGCGCTCGGCGGTGGATGCCATGCGCGGTCCGGCGCGGGCCTTCGGTACGGCACTGCGCACGGTCTATCAACCGCAACACCGCTACACCGGGCCTGTGCGGTTGGTGCTGGCCAATGATCCAACCCTGGACACAGCCGGCAATAAACGCGAACAGGAGCAAATGATCGAAGGATGGCGCAAGCATATCCCTGACCTCAGCATCTGGTACGGTCCGGGCAACCACTTCACGATCCTCAAGGCCCCCCACGTACACAACCTGGCAGCCTGGTGGCACGACGGCCTGCCCATGCTCGACGAGGAGGCCGCCAGTGATTACGTATGACGGCTCTTCCTTGACGCACATCCATGGAACCCGGCGCCACGCTGGCCGGGCCTGAAATCAACGCACTCATGGTTATTTATGGAAAAGTCGAAGTTTCGCAAAATCGCTATCGTGCTCGTCCTGGTCGTGGTGGCCGGTCTGGTTTTCTACAGCGCGCAATCGCCGGGCAAACCGCCGGAGTACCTGACCGCCATGGTCGAACGCACGGACATCGAAAACGCGGTGCTGGCCTCCGGCACGCTCCAGGGCGTCAAGCAAGTCGATGTCGGTGCCCAGGTGTCGGGCCAACTGAAGTCGCTCAAGGTCAAGTTGGGCGACAAGGTCAAGAAGGGCCAATGGCTGGCGGAAATCGACCCGATGCTGGCGCAGAACTCCTTGCGCCAGGCCCTGGTCAACGAGGAGAACCTGGTGGCCAAGCGGCAGGCCACGGCGGCGCAACTCAAGGACGCCAAGGCCACTTATGATCGCTACAAGAAACTGCAGCCGGACGACGCGATCTCCAAGCAGGAATACGAGACCGCCGAGTCCAACTACAGGGTGGAAGAGGCGAACCTGCTTTCCCTCAATGCGCAGATCAAGGACGCCCGCATCCAAGTGGAAACCGCGCGGGTCAACCTGGCCTACACCCATATCGTTGCGCCGATCGATGGCTACGTGGTGGGGATCGTCACGCAGGAAGGCCAGACCGTGATTGCCGAGCAACTGGCGCCGGTCCTGCTCAAGCTCGCCGACCTCGACACCATGACGGTCAAGGCGCAGGTGTCGGAAGCCGACGTGATCCACATCGTGCCTGGCCAAGAGGT
This sequence comes from Pseudomonas sp. Z3-6, assembly GCF_051131985.1. Taxonomy (NCBI): domain Bacteria; kingdom Pseudomonadati; phylum Pseudomonadota; class Gammaproteobacteria; order Pseudomonadales; family Pseudomonadaceae; genus Pseudomonas; species Pseudomonas sp. Z3-6. The sequence goes on along the minus strand of NZ_CP071644.1, from coordinate 4,118,481 downwards.
GTATTTCACCATCCTGGGCGAGTCGGAAAAGCGTTATTACGCCAAGCTGCGCGGCACTGAGCCGGCGCCGCAGAACTTCCTCGAAACCCAGAACGCCGGGACGCCGAAGCAAAATACCGCGGTGTTCTACAACAGCCTCTTCGATGTGCCGAACCCTGACCATCGCCTGCGCATTTCCATGACGGCCCAGGTCCGTATCGTCCTCGACAAGGCCAAGGACGTGTTGACGGTTCCCGTCGCTGCCCTGGGTGCGAAAAACCAGGACGGCAGCTTCGTGGTCCGTGTGCTGGATGCCGAAGGCAAGGCCCAGCCGCGTAACGTGCGCATGGGCATCAACAACAACGTCCGGGCCGAGATCAAGGATGGCCTGGCCGAAGGTGACAAGGTCGTTATCGGCGAGCCGACCCCGGCCGTGGCGGGAGCCTGACCATGACCCAACCATTGCTGGAACTCAAGGGCATCACCCGCAGCTTCCAGGCCGGCGAAAAGGCCTTCATCGCCCTCAAGGACATCAACCTGACGATCAATGCCGGCGAGGTGGTTGCGATCACCGGGGCGTCCGGCTCCGGCAAGTCGACCTTGATGAACGTGCTTGGCTGCCTCGACCATCCGAGCGCCGGAAGCTACAAGGTGGATGGGCGCGAAACCGGTTCGATGAACGACCGTGAACTGGCGGTGTTGCGTCGGGATCACTTCGGTTTCATTTTCCAGCGCTACCATTTGCTGCCGCACCTGAGTGCCTTGCACAACGTCGAGATGCCGGCGATTTATGCCGGCGCGGGCGAATCGCAACGGCACAGCCGTGCCGGGGAACTGTTGAAACGCCTGGGGCTGGTGGGGCACCTGAGCAATCGGCCCAGCCAGCTCTCGGGTGGCCAGCAGCAACGGGTGAGTATCGCCAGGGCCCTGATGAACGGCGGTGACATCATCCTGGCGGACGAACCCACCGGTGCGTTGGACACCACCAGCGGCAAGGAGGTGATGAAGATCCTGCTGGAGCTCAACCGGGCGGGGCACACGGTCATCATCGTGACCCACGATGAAAAGGTGGCCGCCCATGCCCAGCGCATCATCGAGATCCGCGACGGCGAGATCGTCAGCGATCGACCCAATCCGCAGCAACCGCTGGAGGACCTGTCGCCACAAGGCACACGCCCGGCCAAGGTCAAGCCGGCGAACGGCCTGCTCGCCCGCTTCGGGCTGTTCAGCGAAGCGTTCAACATGGCCTGGGTGGCGCTGGTGTCCCATCGCATGCGCACCCTGCTGACGATGTTGGGCATCATCATCGGCATCACCTCGGTGGTCTCGATCGTGGCCATCGGCGAAGGGGTCAAGGCGTATGTCCTGAAGGACATCCAGGCGATTGGCAGCAATACGATCGAGATCATGCCCGGGGCCGATTGGGGGGACAGTCGCTCAACCGCGATCGAAACCCTGGTGCTGTCCGACGTCACGGCCCTGGGCGACCAGTATTACATCGACAGCGCGACCCCCAACGTTGGTCGTAATCTGCTATTGCGCTATGAAAACATCGACGTCAACGCGACCGTCAACGGTGTCAGCGATAGCTATTTCCAGGTTCGCGGGATCAAGATCGGCTCCGGTGTCGCGTTCAGCAAGGACGATGCCCGGCGACAGTCACAAGTGGTGGTGATCGACCACAATACCCGCCAGCCAGCGATTGTTTGGCCCGAACACCGATCCGCTGGGCAAGGTGATCCTCATCGATAACCTGCCTTGCACGGTCATCGGCGTGACCGAAGACCGCAAGAGCGTCTTCAACACCTCCAAGAGCCTGAACGTATGGATGCCCTATGAAACGGCGGCCGGCCGGTTACTGGGCCAGCGGTTCCTGGACAGCATCACGGTGCGAATAAAGGACGGGCAACCGAGCAAAGTCGTGGAAGACAATGTGGTCAAGCTCCTGACCCAACGCCATGGCCTCAAGGACTTCTTCACCTACAACCTCGACAGCGTGCTGCAGACGGTGCAGAAGACCAGCCAGTCCCTGGCGCTGCTGCTCTCGCTGATTGCGATCATCTCGCTGGTGGTCGGTGGCATCGGTGTGATGAACATCATGCTGGTCTCGGTGACCGAACGAACCCGTGAGATTGGTATCCGCATGGCCGTTGGCGCGCGCCAGTCCGACATCCGCCAGCAGTTCCTGGTGGAGGCGGTGATGGTGTGCCTGATAGGCGGCACCATTGGCATCGCGCTGTCGTTTGGTATCGGCTATGTCTTTTCGATCTTCGTCAAGGAATGGCAGATGGTGTTCTCGATGGGATCGATCGTCACCGCGGTCGTCTGTTCGACCCTGATCGGCATCGTGTTCGGCTTCGTGCCCGCGCGTAACGCCGCGCGGCTCGATCCGATTAATGCATTGGCGCGGGATTGAGCCGGGCTGCCGGGCTCGAACCCAGGCATGGAACCTGTGGCCAGACGTGGAACCTGTGGCCAGACATGGAACCTGAGGCCAGACATAGAACCTGTGGCCAGACATGGAGCCTGAGGCCAGACATAGAACCTGTGGCCAGACATGGAGCCTGAGGCCAGACATAGAACCTGTGGCCAGACATGGAGCCTGAGGCCAGACATGGAACCTGAAGCCAGACATGGAACCTGAGGCCAAACATTGAACCTGTGGCGAGGGAGCTTGCTCCCGCTGGGCTGCGAAGCGGCCCTAAACCCTGGCAGCTCGGTCCGTCTGGTTGATGGAGTCGACCGTGTTGGGGGCCGCTTCGCGACCCAGCGGGAGCAAGCTCCCTCGCCACAGGAATTGTGCCTGGCGCCTTATACCGCCACGCGTGTTGCATGGGGGCGTGTTTCGCCAACCTTCCTCACCGCCTGTTTGAAGCGGTCAAGTACCATGCCGACCTCGGTCTCGGTGATGGTCAAGCTTGAAGCCAGACATGGAACCTGAAGCCAGACATGGAACCTGAGGCCAGACATGGAACCTGAGGCCAGACATGGAACCTGAGGCCAGACATGGAACCTGTGGCGAGGGAGCTTGCTCCCGCTGGGCTGCGAAGCGGCCCTAAACCCTGGCAGCTCGGTCCGTCTGGTTGATGGAGTCGACCGTGTTGGGGCCGCTTCGCGACCCAGCGGGAGCAAGCTCCCTCGCCACAGGAATTGTGCCTGGCGCCTTATACCGCCACGCGTGTTGCATGGGGGCGTGTTTCGCCAACCTTCCTCACCGCCTGTTCGAAGCGGTCCAGCACCATGCCGACCTCGGTCTCGGTGATGGTCAGGGGCGGAAGGAACCGGAGCACTGCGCCATGGCGCCCGCCGGTTTCCATCATCAAGCCATTGTCGAAGCAGTTGAGCTTGATGGCGTGTGCACGTGCGCCGTCAGCCTGGCCGGCGCGCTGGTTGTCTGCCGGCTGGGTGATTTCCACGCCGATCATCAACCCGCGCCCACGGATGTCGCCGATGAATGGACAACGCCGAGCGATGTCCTGCAGGCCGCTCTCCAGCCGCTCGCCCATTCGCGCGGCATGGGCGACGAGATGGTCTCTGCGGATTTGCTGCATGGTGGCGGCGCCGGCAACCATCGCCACCTGATTGCCGCGGAAGGTCCCCGCATGCATGCCAGGCCCCCAGGTATCCAGATGTTCGGCGTACACGATCACCGCCAATGGGTAGCCACCGCCGATGGCTTTGGACAGCACCAGGATGTCGGGGACGATGCCGGCGTGCTCGATGGCGAAGGTGCTGCCGGTGCGCCCCAGGCCGGTCTGGACTTCGTCGACGATCAGCAAGATGTTCTGCTCGAAGGTGATTTCCCGCAGCGCCCGCAGCCAGTTGGCCGAGGCCGGGATGCAACCGCCTTCGCCTTGCACCACCTCGACGATGACCGCCGCCGGCTTGGCGACGCCGCCTTCGGGGTCTGAGAGGACGGTGCGGATGTAGTCGATGGACAGTTGATCGGTGTGCTCGCCATGGGTGCCGAACGGGCATCGAAACCGATAGGGAAAGGGCAGGAAGTGCGTGCCTTGGGCGATCAAGCCATCGCCGGATTTGGGCGACAGCTTGCCCATCGCCGACAATGCGCCGGCCGTCATGCCATGGTAGCCGCCGTGGAACGCCATCAAAGGCGAGCGCTTGGTGTAGTGGCGTGCCAACTTGATGGCGGCCTCGACCGCATCCGAACCGCTGGGCCCGCAGAAGAGAATCTTGCTGGTGTCACGCATTGGCGCCGGCAGCATCGAAAACAGTTCCTGCACGAACGCATGCTTGGCCGGCGTGGCCAAGTCCAATGCCTGCTGCAGATGATCGCTGGCGAGGAAGCGCATCACCGCGTCCCGGACTTCGGGTGGATTGTGTCCGAGGGCCAGTGTGCCGGCGTTCGACAGGCAATCGAGAAACTCCTGGCCGCTGGCATCCTTGATACGCATGCCTTTGCCGCTGACGAACAGTCGCTGGAAAGTCTGCGCATAGGTACGTGCGTTCGATTCGATGTTTTCGAGGTAATTGAGTGCTTCCATATTCGATCATCCATTGGCTATGGAAAGTGAACCGAGCGGGGGCGGTTGCTGCTCGACAGCAAGTGCAGCCATTACTTGGCAAGTCGAGCTCATTTCAACAGGCCCCCGCCGTTATCGCGAGTTTTCCTGCCGGCAGCTGTCCCCAATTTCCACGCCAGACATCGGAACGGGCGCGGGGTTAAATACCTGCCACACCGCTGAGTTGCGCCGGAGCCGGGTGCCTTGCTGTCTTCACCTTTGACGCCCTTTGAGAACCCTATGCCTGCCATCAAGCCCCCAGGAAGAATATTGTGGGTGACACTGTGTGCGGTGGCCTTGAGTGGTTGCGTATTGGGCCCTGACTATCGGGTGCCAGACGTTCCGATTGCCGCCCAGTGGCAGGCACCGGTGCCACATGGTGCGTCCGTGGCCGGGTTGACTGACTGGTGGCAGCAATTTGATGACCCGGCGTTGGCCGAACTGTTGCGTCTGGCCGAAGCCGATAGCCCGTCCATGGACCAGGCCTGGGCCAATATTTCCCTGGCCCGTGCGACCGCCGACAGTGACGCCGCCGATGCCTTGCCCAAGTTCGATGGCAGGTTGTCCGGTGGTCGAGGCGGGCAGCAGACCGGTTCTGAACGCCTGGGGGGCTCAGGTTCTTCGGCCACGATGGATGCCGCTTGGGAACTCGATCTGTTCGGCAAGTTGCGCCGCAACAATGAAGCGGCCAGCTCCCGCGTCGAAGCACGGGTAGATGACTGGCATGACGCGCGGGTTTCGCTGGCGGCCCAAGTCGGTGATTACTACGTGCAATACCGGGGCTGCCAGAAGTTGGCACTGGCCTACCGTGACCAGGCCCAGTCACAACAAGACACTGCACGCATGACGCACCAGTCGTTCGGGGCGGGCTTCACGTCCTCCGCCGACGCAGCGCTGGCCGATGCCAGTGCCGCCAGCAGCGCCGCGACCCTGGTCCAACAGCAGAGCGAATGCCAGGTGCTGCTCAAGAGCCTGGTGGCGCTGACAGGCAGCGATGAACGTCGATTGCTGGAAGTGCTCGGCCACACCCCGGCGCAACTGCCGCAACCGGCAGCACTCAATGTGCAACAGATTCCGGCCGACTTGCTGCGCCAGCGCCCGGACGTCGCTTCCAGTGAGCGCGAGCTGGCAGCGGCGAATGCCGAGATTGGCGTCGCCCAGGCTGATCGCCTGCCGAGCTTGAGTCTTTCCGGGACGATTTCCGTGGGCACCATGGTCGGCCAGCGCAACCGCTCCTGGTCATTGGGCCCGGTACTGTCGATTCCGCTGTTCGACGGTGGCAAGCGTCGCGCGGCGGCGCAGGGGGCCAAGGCCTCCTATGACGCAGCCCTCGCGGTCTACCGCCAGACCTTGCGCACCAGTGTGATGGAAGTGGAGCAGGCGTTGGTGCGTCTCGATGCGGCCCGTCGCCGGGAGTCGGATGTAGAGCGTTCCACCGCCGGTTTCCGGGAGTCTTTCGAGGCCATCGACCGCAGTTGGCAGGCTGGCAACGTCAGCCTGCTGGACCGGGAAACCGCACGCCGCCAGGCGCTGACCGCCGAGATCGAATTGATCACCTTGCAGCAGAATCAGGTGCGCTACTGGATTGCCCTGTACAAAGCGCTGGGAGGCGGCTGGCAAGCCGACCAGCCGCTGGCGCGGAATCGGCCATTGAGCGGAGACGGCGCGTGAGGTCGAGATCGGGCAAGTACGCGTTGGCAATCGTTGTGTGCGCGCTCGTGGTGGCGTTGATCTATTTTCGCCGCGGCACTGAGCCGGCCGAGGCCGCGCCCCGGGTCAGCAGCTTGAGCGTGGAAGTCGTCCAGGCGCAACGCCAGGTCTGGCCGCAATTGTTGTTTGCCACTGGCGCGCTCGCACCCTGGCAGGAAGCGGTGATCAATGCCGAGACCAGTAACCTGCGCATCGCCAGCATCGAGGCCGATGTAGGCAGCCGGGTAAAGAAAGGTCAGTTGCTGGCCACGCTTGCCAGCGAAACGGTGATCGCCGAAGAAAACAAACAGAAGGCGCTCCTCGCCCAGGCCGAAGCCAACCTGGAACAGGCCCGTTCCAATGATCGTCGGGCCCGGGTCGTCGGACAGGGCGGGGCGCTGTCGGAACAACAACGCGAAGACTATCGCATCAAAGTCGCGCTCGCCGAGGCTGATCTCGCCAGTGCCCGCGCCGAACTGCAGAGCACGCGGATCCGGCTCGGACAGACGCGCATCGTCGCCGTCGACGATGGCGTCATTTCGGCGCGCACGGCGCTGCTCGGCAAGGTGCTCTCCGCTGGCGACGAGCTGTTTCGCATGGTGCGCGACAGCCGCATCGAATGGCAGGCCGAGCTGGATGCCCGTCAACTGGCCCAAGTGCAGCCTGGCCAGGTCGCCCGCATGACATTGCCCGATGGCCAGAGCCTGGAAGGGCGGGTGCGGTTGGTATCACCTACGTTGAATACCAAGACCAGCCGGGGATTGATCTATGTCTCCCTGCCAACCGACAGCGCCGCCCAGGCCGGCATGTATGCCAGTGGCCAGATCGAACTGGCGCCGCGGGAGGCCGTCACGGTGCCGGACACAGCCGTTATCCTGCGGGACGGGCGCTCCTATGTGTTCACGCTCAATGACGACATGCATGTGGTCCAGCGGCCGGTGGTGGTCGGCCGACGCATGCATCAGGCCGTGGAGATCCTCAGCGGCCTCGATGAGCCTGCGCGCATCGTGCGTGCCGGCGGTGCGTTCCTCAACGATGGCGCGAGCGTGACCCTCGTTCAATCCCAGGTCGCCCAGCCATGAACATTTCAGCCTTGTCGATCCGCCATCCGGTCCCGGCCGTCATGCTGTTCATCCTGCTGACGCTCTTTGGCTTGGCGGGCTTTGAAAGACTCGCCATCCAGGACTTTCCGGACATGGACCTGCCGGTGGTGGTGATCAGCGCCTCGCTGGAAGGCGCGGCCCCGGAGCAATTGGAAACGGAAGTGGCGCGCAAGATCGAGGACAAGCTGACGTCCCTGCGCCTGCTCAAGCACGTGACTACGACCATCACCGACGGTGCAGTCAACATCAACGTTAGCTTTGATATCGACAAGGATGGCAACGAGGCGCTCAACGAAGTGCGCAACGCGGTCGACAGTGCCATGGCGCAACTGCCGGCGAGCCTGGATACACCGTCGGTTGCCCGGCTGACCACCAGCGCCTCGGCGTTGCTGACCTATGTCATCGACTCCGACAACCTGGATGAAGAAGCCTTGTCCTGGTTCGTCGACAATGAGTTGAGCAAACAGCTGCTGGCGGTGCCCGGGGTGGCCATGATCGCGCGTACGGGCGGGGTCGATCGGGAAGTCCAGGTCGATCTCGACCCTGCGCTGATGGCGGGCCTGGGCATTCGCGTCGCGGACGTCGCCAACCAGTTGCGGGCCATGCAGAAGGACAACTCCGGTGGACAGGGCAACTTGGGCAGCGGTCAGCAAGCCATGCGCACCTTGGGCGCCATTGATGATCCGGCGGCCCTCGGCGCTATCGATATTCCCAGTGGCGACGGGCGCCTGCTTGCCCTGGGGCAGTTGGCCGACATTCGTGACACCCATGCCGAACGTAGCTCGCGGGCGTTTCGTGATGGCCGGCCGGTGATCGGTTTCCAGGTCACGCGTTCCCTGGGATTCTCCGATGTCGGCGTCGCCAATGACGTGCGGCAGGCCATGGCCACGTTTGAGGAACAGCACCCCAACGTGCAAATCGTTGAGGTCAGTGACACGGTCAAGGCCGTGCTCGCCAACTATCACGACTCGATGAATTTGCTGTACGAAGGCATGCTTCTGGCGGTGCTGGTGGTCTGGTGGTTCCTGCGGGACTGGCGCGCCACGCTCATCGTCGCCACGGCGCTGCCGCTGTCGATCATCCCCACTTTCGGCGTGATGTACCTGGCCGGGTTTACCCTCAATTCCGTTTCCTTGTTGGCCTTGGCGTTGGTCATCGGTGTGCTGGTGGACGATGCCATCGTCGAGATCGAGAACATCGCGCGGCACTTGCGCATGGGCAAGACCCCGCTCCAGGCCGCCACCGAGGCCGCGGATGAAATCGGCCTGGCGGTGCTCGCCACGACGGTCACCCTGGTCGCGGTGTTCCTGCCCACGGCGTTCATGGGGGGGATCGCCGGGAAGCTGTTCCGCCAGTTTGGTGTGACGGCGTCGGTTGCGCTGCTGTTCTCACTGCTGGTGGCGCGGCTGCTGACGCCGATGATGGCGGCTTATTTCCTCAAGGCGAGGAACGAAGCCGACCATGACAGCGCCTTGATGACCCGTTACCTGGGCTGGATTCACCTCAGCCTGACTCGGCGCAAGACAACGATGGCTCTGGCCGGCCTGTGCTTCGTCGCAGCTCTGGCGTTGGTGCCCTTGCTGCCCACCAGTTTCCTGCCTGCCCAGGACACCGGCCGTAGCAAAATCACATTGGAGTTGCCGCCAGGAACGACGCTGGAACACACCAGCGCAATGGCCTTGCAGGCCAGCGAGCGGCTGCGTGAGCTTCCTGACGTTACGCATGTGTTCAGCTCTGTGGGGACCGCCAGCAGTTCCGGCTCGAGCCCTGCCGATATCACCGGTGCTGGCGATGCGGTCCTGACGGTGGAACTTGCACCCCGGGATGCACGCGAGCGCAAGCAGGTGGAGGTGGAAGCGCAGATGCGCCAGGTGTTGCGCACACTCCCGGGCGTGCGCATCAACGTTGGCGGCGATGGCAGCGGAGAGAAGCTCAATATCGTCCTTGCCAGTGATGACGGCGATCTGCTGGAGCGCACGGCGAGCGCCCTTGAGCCCCAGTTACGGGAGCTGCGCGGGATCGGCAACGTCTCGTCAAGCAGCGCCCTGCAACGACCGGAAATCCAGATGCGACCGGATTTTGCCCGGGCAGCGGAACTGGGCATCACCAGCCAAGACATCGCCGATACCTTGCGCATGGCGACTTATGGCGAATACTCCTCGCAACTGGGCAAGATCAATTTGTCCCAGCGCCAGGTGGACGTGCGGGTGCGCATGGATTCGCTGTTGCGCGACGACTTGCAGGCGATCAGTCAATTGCGAGTAACCGGTCGAGACGGCCAGGTCGCCCTGGCCTCGTTGGGGGACATCAGCATGGGCAGCGGGCCGGCGCAAATCAGCCGGCTGGACCGCCTGCGCAATGTCACCCTGTCTGTAGAACTCAATGGTCGCAACCTGGGTGAGGTCATGGCCGAGGCCCGCCAACTGCCAGTGATGCGCAACTTGCCAGCCGAAGTGAAGCTGGTGGAGCAGGGCGAACTGCAGTTGATGACGGAACTGTTCGCCAGCTTCGGCCTGGCCATGGCCATTGGCGTGTTCTGTATCTACTCGGTCCTGGTGTTGCTGTTCCACGCCTTCTTGCAACCGGCCACGATTCTTTCGGCACTGCCGCTCTCGCTGGGTGGCGCGTTATTGGCCTTGCTGATCTGCAATTTCAGTTTTTCCCTGCCATCGGTCATTGGCTTGTTGATGCTGATGGGTATCGTGACCAAGAACTCCATTCTGTTGGTGGAGTACGCCATCGTGGCTCGCCGCGATTACGGCCTGGGTCGATACGATGCGTTGGTGGATGCTTGCCACAAACGTGCCCGCCCGATCCTGATGACAACCGTTGCGATGGGTGCCGGGATGTTGCCGACCGCAATGGGAATGGGCGAGGACCCGAGCTTCAGACAGCCGATGGCGGTGGTGGTCATGGGTGGTTTGTTGACATCGACACTGTTGAGCTTGCTGGTGGTACCGGTGATTTTCACTTACGTGGACGATGCGTTGGAATGGGTGAAGCGTTGCACTCGATCGCCAAGGGAGGACGGTACGGCGGAGGGAGGGAACCATATTCCCCCAACAAATACTCGACTCGGTCAGTGAGTGAGCAACCGTTGGGGGGAGTTTTATACGGCTTGTTGAATCGCGTTATTGCCATTCCATTCCATGTGAGCCGGTGTGGCATCCATCGAATGCATCCAACGGATCAGCGAACGACGCCCGCCAATCCCCATCTTTATGGCGGCGCGCTTCAGATAACTTTCAACGGTATTGACTTTCAGGTTCAGTTGCTCGGCAAGTTCGGGGGCGGTGCGCCCGGCCAGCAGCCCCACACACACTTCCGTTTCACGAGAGGACAAACTCAGTCCCGATAGAAGCAGTCGATCAGCGAAGCGTTGACGCAGTGCTTCCATACCGCCATTTTCCGAAGCGTCCAACGCCAGGAACGGATCCTGCCGGGTGGACTCCGGTGGAACAAGCGCCGCTACATGCTCCTCGACCATGGGCAATAAAAGACAGGAAAAATCTTTCAGCAGTGCATGTTCTTGGGCGGTAAATCCTTTTGAAAGAGGCGAACGGTAAATAGACAGTACATAACGACGGCCGTTCTTTCGGGTGCTCAGGTGTAACTGGGTCGTTGTGCTGTAGGCAGGCACTTTTTCCGAGCGTTCGCATTTAAGCAAGCATCGGGAGAAGTTGGGTATTTTTTGCGGCGTTGCGTCTTCGAAGAGAATGTCGTCGGCCAGGAAAAATGGCTTGGCGGTATGCGTGTCCATGAGGGCGCCGACGCAAGCGTTGTCCATGCCGACGCAGCCTAGGCTGGAAGTGCTGGGTTCTGACATATTACTTGTGCCGATCCGTTGCTCGGTAATATGTGTGGCGTCCACGGGGATTTCCGTAAGTATCAAGTCATGCAACATGCGCGGGAAATGGCGGCTACCTGTACTGGCAATGACTTTACCAACGTGCGGGAATAATCGTTGTAGGTTCATCCTTTCTCCAAAATCATCCAATTATTTGATTAAAGCTGCAGCTCAGTGTGCATGGGTATCTTTGCCGGAATGTTTCGATCGGCGAGTAGCTGGGGAGTGTCCAGGGATTTATGGAGTCTATCTGACGAGCGGTGTGTCATGTGCGAATGGGTAAATACAGTTGCTCGGTGGATGGCGTTTTTGCTGAGGACCTCCTCATAAGTTTTCAAAGTGCATGGCAATGTGCCGTAAATGATCTGCTCTCCCTTCGAGCCTAATGCGCTGTTGATTCTTTCAATTGGCCAGCCAGAACGTTTCAGGATCTTTTCCATCAGGGTGTCAACGATAATTTCATATGTGTGAATTTTTTGTTGTTGGGCAAACTTAATCATTGACAGGAAAAGTGCCGCTGTGCGAATGTCTACATTAGCTCGGGTGAGTTTTCTCGTGGAAAGATTGTTGGCTGAAAGTGCAAATCTAGTGGCTTCCCAACAGTGATTCAAAGGCGGTCTGGTTTTTTCGGTGGGAAGAATAAAGCTCAGGGACCCATTCATCAATGTGGGTTTGCTGGAGGCGCGTAGTCGAACACAGCCGGTGACGCGGTCGTTTTCATGGGCGTAGAGATAGAGCGCGTCGGGGTCGTCGTATTCATCCCACTCATAATCGCTGCCTTGATAACTTTTAATGTCCCATTTCTTTCGATCGATGAAGGCGAGTTTTCGAATGGACAATATTTGTTCGAGGGTTTCGAGGGGGATGTTTGAGTAGCTTACGATGCGGGTGGATACGCCGGAAAATTCATAGGTGCACGGGGAGTAGTTCATCGGTGCGACTTCTTGGCTGCAGGTGAAGCTACTGTTAACTTTGCACTAAGGTATTTCAACTGTCCTAAAGTACAGTCTTTGATTTATAGAGTGTGTAGCCTAATTAGGGGGCGGTGCGCTGGCGGGGCACCTTATAAGTAGAGGGGTGCTCGTTAGTTGTGGATTTGTATTGCTTGGCATCCAAAAAAGTATAGGCGCGAAATGGTGGCAAACTGGTGTTGATTAAAGGGTGTTGCCTGAAAATGAAATAAATCTGGCCTCTTGTTTTTTTGACGATTCTAAAAATGTCACCCATAACAGACTGATATTATTTTGTTCAAAAAATTGACGCGCTGAAAATAAACTTCAGTGCCTGTAAACAAAAGGTCATCTAGTCGTGGGCACGGTGACTTTCTATCGCGGGTTGACTCACGGACAGGGAGTCCAAGGATTATGGATTGGCGAGCGGTTTGAAGAGGTGTGGCACATTGATGGTGGTCTAGTGTGATTGCTCTATTTAAGTTGGTTGTCTGACCTCGTATGACTGAGTTGCTGACTTCATGGCTCTGCCTGAGATCATGCGGAAGGATGATGGATCGATCTGACCCTGGAAACTGGCCGTACCGGCTGCTGATATGGATGGATACTATGAATTATATTGCGCTTTCGTTGTTGACCGTGTTGTTGGTTCCGGGACCAACGAACTCGTTGTTGTTGCAAGCGGGTATAAGTAAAGGGCTCAATTCGCTTTCGATGCGCTTCGTTGCAGCAGAATGGTTGGCATACGTTATTCAGATGACGATGTGGGGAGTATTCATTGACTTACTGATAGCCGATCACTCGTGGGTAGTGATCGCCACCAAAATCTTTGCTGTGTGTTTTCTGTTTTATATTTCCTTGAAACTTTGGTTCTCGGTAAAAGACCATGGGCCTGGCGCAACGACGGGTATTACCGTTCCGGATTTATTCGTGGCAACGCTGACAAATCCCAAAGGCTTGTTTTTTGTTTCCTTCGTTGCGCCGGCGGGAACATTCCTGTCGCTGGATAGCTGGCTGTCGTTCATGCTGCTATTCTCAGCCATTATTTTTCCGGTAGGGTTGGTGTGGATTGCGGCTGGCGCTTTTTGTGGTCGAAAGTTCCACGCGATTGTATCCGGGCGGTTTTTAAATCGAGCCATTTCCCTGGTGATTGGGTTGTTTGCCTGCGGCATGCTTTTCAATATCGCATCCCAGGTGAATTTCGCCTGAGTGTGCTCTGGTATTAAAGTTGAGTGGCGACGAATGTCAGATGAGGTTCAACTGCGCCGCTTTGAACATGGCTTGCTTGACGTTGGTGCACTCCATTTTTTCAGTCATTTGCTTGGCATGAAATTTCACTGTTCGTTCGGTGATATTCATGATCAAGCCAATTTCCTTATAGTTTTTTCCAAGCGCAAGCCAGCGCAAGAATTCTATTTCCCTGGGCGATAGCTTGAGCGTGCTTTCTACACCGACCTCAAGCGGGCGGTGCTGGTTGGCGATGATGCTGAGCGTCTGAATAATGACCATATTCTCCCTGACAATAGTTGGGAAGTCAGGATCATTCTCTTCCGAGGACAAGTGAATAGAGCCGAACGATCTGCCCGGCTCATGAATCGGAATGGTGAACCCTTGCTTGATGCCATAGGACGCGGATTGATCAAATATTTCCGGGTTATTGTCCAGTTCTTGTGGAATTTCATCCCAGAAAAAAGGCGTGGCGGTAATGGCTGTGTTGGCCATGACCGGATCTGATTTATGCAATGAATTTCTGCGGTAAGTGTCCACCCATTCAGCGGGGTAATTGCTGTGGATGGAGACTTTGGCATTATCGAAGGGTGCGGCCTCCAGATGAACATAAGCAAATTTTTCAAGCCCTAGTTTCGAGAACATCCAACCGAGTATCTCGGTGTACTCGTCGTGGCTTTTCCCTGGAATATTATTCTCCACCTCTTGAATTAAATTGAACAGGTGGCTTGGAATAGGCTTGAGCATAATGGATGCGCTCGAAAAATATTAATGTGAATACCTTTGCACAGTCAGGTATGTCACCTTGATATTCGCCAAGCGGAGTAGATGAGTTTTACAACCTCAGCACCCATCACCACTGGCGGTTTTGTGGCCGCGATCGGAGCTGCGAAGGGGATTGGTATATCGGGAGGGCACATCCAATTCATCGGGGGGTGCTTCAGCGCGCGATAATAACCCCTCATCCCGCAGTGTAAGGTTTGTTCTTTCAGTTGGGGTGATGTCATTTTGCGTCCTTGCCAGTGCAACCTCAGCCCATTGCCCCCTGAGGTTGCAGTTAATTACATCGACTGAAACGATTAACTGGGGACAGTATAGACAGCTTTTCCGCAACAGCGAGAAACATTGAAAAACCTCTATTTTTCATGCTGCAAAGCCCTTTTCAGGAACCCTGCTGTTCGACTCTCCCGGGACTTCGCCACACTCTTCGGAGCCCCACAAGCGACCACCTTTCCGCCCTGGGTTCCAGCGCCCGGGCCAATATCGATGACCCAGTCACTCTGCGCCACCACCCGCATGTCATGTTCCACCACAACCACCGTATGGCCTCCATCCACCAGGCGATTCAACTGCACCAGCAAGCGGTCCACGTCCTGGGGATGCAGCCCGTTGGTGGGTTCGTCCAATACATATAACGTCGTGCCCCGGGCCTTGCGCTGCAGTTCCGTCGCCAGCTTGATCCGCTGGGCTTCGCCGCCGGACAGCTCCGTAGCCGGTTGGCCCAGGCGCAGGTAACCCAATCCGATATCCTGCAGCACGTGTAACGAACGCCTGGCCGCCGCTTGCTCGGCAAACACCTCGAGCGCCTGGTTCACGGTCAGTTGCAAGACCTGGGAAATGTCCAGGCCCTGCCAGCGAACCTCGAGGGTCTGCGGGTTGTAGCGCGCGCCGTGGCAGGTGGGGCAGGGGGCGTACACGCTGGGCATGAACAACAATTCGACGCTGACGAAACCTTCACCTTCGCAGGTCTCGCAGCGACCCTTGGCGACGTTGAAGGAGAAACGCCCGGCATCGAACCCCAGCGCCTTTGCCTGCTCAGTGGCAGCGAACAATTTGCGCACGTGATCGAACAGCCCGGTGTAAGTGGCGAGGTTGGAGCGCGGGGTGCGGCCGATGGGTTTCTGGTCTACCTGGACCAGCCGCTTGACCGCGTCGAGCCCGGCGGTCACGCGCCCAGCGCTGGTTTGCACGGGTTCGTCTTCCAGGCTTTGCTCGTCGGGCTCGGCGTTGGGGCTGGCCTGGCCCAGGTGGGCGCCCACCAGATCCAGCAGGGCCTGGCTGACCAGGCTCGATTTGCCGGAGCCAGAGATACCGGTCACGGCGGTGAAGCAGCCCAACGGGAAGGCCGCGCTCAGGTTGTCGAGGTTGTTGCGGGTGATACCTTCCAGGCGCAGCCAATCCTTGGGGGCGCGCGGGCTGCGTGTCGTGGCGTGTTCTTCACTAAACAGGTAGGCGCGGGTGCGTGATTCGGTGACCTGGCCAAGGCCGGCCGGTGGGCCGCTGTAGAGGATTTTGCCACCTTGTTCGCCAGCGTCCGGGCCGACGTCGATGAGCCAGTCGGCACGGCGCATGGTGTCGAGGTCGTGTTCGACTACAAACACCGAATTGCCCGCTGCCTTGAGGCGTTGCAGGGCGCCAAACAGCGCTTCGCTGTCGGCCGGGTGCAGGCCGGCGGAGGGTTCGTCCAGCACGTAGATCACGCCGAACAGCTGGGAATTGAGTTGGGTCGCCAGGCGTAGGCGTTGCAGTTCGCCGGAGGAAAGCGTCGGCGTGCTGCGCTCCAGGGCGAGGTAGCCGAGGCCCAGGTCGATCAGGGTGACGATCCGTTCCAGCAGCTCCGCGGCGATGCGCTGTGCGGCCAGGCGTTTTTCCAGGGAAAGGTTGGGTGTGTGGCGGGCGTCCGGTCCACCGACGTGGGGGTTTTCGCCCCGGGCGGCGCGTTGTTCCCGGGCCTTTCGGGTTTGCTGGTGACTGAGGACATCCCCTGTTTCTTCGGCCTGTTCAAGGTAGTCAGGGGCCTGGACCCGCTTGAGCACCTCGGCCAGTTCGAGCAGGGACAGGTGCGACAGCTCGGCGATGTCCAGGCCGGCAAAGGTTACGGTTAGCGCTTGGCGCTTGAGGCGCTTGCCTTCGCACACCGGGCAGGGGCTGGCGCGCATGTATTGCGCCACGCGTTTGCGCATCTGGGCGCTTTGCGAGTGCATGAAGGTGTGCAGCAGGTAGCGTCGGGCGCCGCTGAAGGTGCCTTGGTAGCTGGGTTCGAGCTTGCGCCTGAGTGCTTCGCGGGTCTGGGCCGGGGTCAGTCCCGCGTAGACGGGAACGGTCGGGGTTTCTTCGGTGAAAAGAATCCAGTCCCGTTGCTTTTTCGGCAGGTCGCGCCAGGGGATGTCGACGTCATAGCCCAGGGTCACGAGGATGTCCCGCAGGTTCTGGCCTTGCCAGGCCATGGGCCAGGCGGCCACGGCGCGCTCGCGGATGGTCAGCGATGGGTCCGGCACCATGGAGGCTTCAGTCACTTCATAGACTCGGCCCAGGCCGTGGCATTCCTGGCAGGCGCCTTGGGGCGTGTTGGGCGAGAAGTCCTCGGCATAGAGCATCGGTTGGTCGGCCGGATAGCTGCCGGCGCGGGAGTAGAGCATGCGGATCAGGCTCGACAGGGTGGTGACGCTGCCCACCGACGAGCGCGCGCTGGGTGTGCCGCGCTGTTGCTGCAAGGCAACGGCCGGGGGCAGGCCCTCGATGCTGTCCACGTCTGGCACGCCCACCTGGTCGATGAGGCGCCGCGCGTAGGGCGCGACGGATTCGAAATAACGACGTTGGGCCTCGGCATAGAGCGTGGAAAATGCCAGCGACGACTTGCCGGAACCCGACACTCCCGTGAACACCACCAGGGCATCACGGGGGATGTCCACGTCGACGTTCTTGAGGTTGTGTTCTCGAGCACCGCGTACCCGGACGAAACCGGTGGTTTGAGGCAATGAAGAGGCGGCGGGGCCGGAGCGTGGGGGCATGGAGCGTTCCTTGTGGGCATCTGCTTGTCGCACTGGGGCGGTCAGGTGAGGCGGCGTCACGGGAAGAATGTAACCTGGATCACAGCGCTGACATTTATGCGACCGGGTTTGGCCATTCTCGTGCGATAAAAATTTACTCCGGACAAAAGAGATGAGAAAAGCTTCGCAGTTTTCCCCTGGATACGGACCTCCCCATGTCTCGTTCAAAACTGCTCTCTAGATTATTTGTCGCGCTGCTGGTCGGCGCGGCGCTGTGGTACATGTGGATGCTTGCCAGTGCCAAGCTGGAGTGGGGCGGCGACGGCCCCGATCAGCAAACGGTGGGCACCGTGAAGGATACTCGCTTGCGGGCGATGACCCAGTATTGCACGGGCGTGACGGTGACACCGCAGGGGACTTGGCTGGTGGCGCGGCTGGAGGAAGAGGCCCGAACGTTCGAGCCGTCCGCGGACGTTGTAAACCTGGATGCGGTGGTCTATGGCAAGCCCGTCGAGACTGAAGAACCGGAGGAGCCCAGCACCTTTTCCCGTTTGTTCTCTCGTGGGGAAACGGAAACCTCCTTCATTTCCCGCCTGGATGACAAGGGGCAGTTTCAGCTTGTGGCCCATGTCAGCGGCGCCGCTTGTCTTGTGGCCAGTCCCGATGGGACCAGTGTGTTCCTGCTCACGGGCCTGCGTCGACCTGAGACGGCGAATGCCCCGGAGCCCGATCAGACCGTGGTCTTTCGCAGCGACGATCAAGGCCAGCGCTGGACGTGGTTGACCCAGGGTTGGTTTCCCGAGGCCGATTCGTTGGCCTGGAGCCTGGTTCCCTATTTCCACGGCGTGAATGAAGTCTGGGCCGTGGGCACGCCGGACGGCGTGAGGGAGGACGGCGATGAAGCAAAGCCGATTGCCGTTTCCACCGGCGTCTTTTACTCGGCTGATCGCGGTGCGCACAGCTCGCCGATCATGGCACCCGAGTCGCTGCTCGTATCTGCCGGATACGTCCATGGCAAACGCCCGGACATCACTGGCTGGCACACCAGCGAAGGCGCAAATGGGACCGTCCGGACCAGTGTCCTGCAATTGGACGCGCAGACGGCCTTTATCTGGGTCTCCCAACGCTTCTGGGGTAGCCACCCGGATGGCGTCAGTGACAACATCGCAGTTAACGTCACGACACGGGCGCGGCTGCTAGCCAAGGCTGGGCAGTGGCAGGTCGTGGAGGTGCAGCGTGCCGACAACCTGTTCGTGAGCAAGCTGCTGCAGAACGACGCCGGGCGGGTGATGGGGCTGATTGACCAGGGCGACCTCGGGCAAGCTGTTGTCGCCGAATTGGATACCGCCGCGCTGACCTGGACGCCCATGGGGGAATTGCCCAGCGTGTTTTCACCCCTGGCGTCGCAGACCCAGGTGCGTGGTGACAATCTCTGGATGGGACAAGACACCCTGCTGATCAACACCACCAGCGAGCACCATCCACCGCGCTGGCTCTATTGGTGGTCGGACGCGAACATCTCTGCCAACGGGGTGTTTTATTCCAAGGATTGGGGCCGCTCCTGGCAACGCCTCGCCATCGGCGGTTACCTGGGTATCCTCGGTTTTCAACCGGCCCAGGACCGGGTGATCTGGGCCAACGGCAACTGGTACGACAGCAATGACGGCCGTGTCTATTCCTATGGCTTGCGCTGAACCCAGACAGCCCCTGACACACAGCTGAACGGCTGTTGTGGCGAGGGAGCTTGCTCCCGCTGGGCAGCGCAGCGGCCCCAAGGCCAGGCGCCACGGTGTGTCAGGCTGATGTGGGCAGCTTCATGGGGGCGCTTCGCGCCCAGCGGGAGCAAGCTCCCTCGCCACAAAAGCGGCCTTCATTTGCTGGACGTCCGGGTGTGCTCACGGATGGGGAGTTTAGTTTTTGAAGAAGTGGAACGCGGAGCGTCCCTGGCGACATTCCCACGCAGGAGCGAGGGAACGATCGACAGCCCCTGACACACAGCTGAACGGCTGTTGTGGCGAGGGAGCTTGCTCCCGCTGGGCTGCGCAGCAGCCCCAAGGCCAGGCGCCACGGTGTGTCAGGTTGATGTGGGCCGCTTCATGGGGGGGCGCTTCGCGCCCCAGCGGGAGCAAGCTCCCTCGCCACAAAAGCGGCCTTCATTTGCTGGACATTCGTGTCTGCTCTCGGATTCGGCGTTTAGTTTTCCCGAGTTGATTTCAATCAAGGGCCCAAGCCACGGGCGGGCCCCACAATGATCGCCAAGATCCTGTCTTCAAGCCCTGGCGCTCATGACCCGTTCCTCTGTGATGTTACACCTATCCCGCTCCTGGCTCCCCGGGCTGTTCGTTCTACTGCTGATGTTCGCTGGAATCGTCCAGGCCAAGGACTACGGTGACCTCCCGCAACAACGCATCCACCACGTCCTGGGCTCGGTCGATTCGATCTCCGAACCCGACGGTCCCTTCAAGGTTCGCAAGCTGTCCGCCGCTGGCAAGGTCGCGGGCTACGTGTTCCAGAGCCTGGATGTGGTGGACATTCCGGCGTATTCCGGCAAGCCGATCAACGTCCAGGTCATTCTCGATCCTACCGGGGTGATTCTCGACGCCTATGTGCTTGAACACCACGAACCGATCCTGCTGATCGGCATCGCCGAAGAAAAACTCCACGGCTTCAGCGCGCGCTACAGCGGCATCAAGGTCAACCAGCGAGTGGTGGTAGGGCATTCCAGCGACCCGAATGCGGTGACGGTCGATGCGATCGCCGGCGCCACGGTGACGGCCATGGTGGTCAACGAAGTGATCATGCGCGCCGCCCACGATGTCGCGGTGTCCCTCGGCCTGGTCAAGGGCGATGCGGGGTTGGCCGTGGCACCGGCGCGGGTGCGCGCGGATATCTACGAGGCTGCCGACTGGAAGACCTTGGCGGGCAACGGCGCGGTCCGTCGCCTGCACCTGACCCGTGGCCAGGTCGATGCGTCCTTCAAGGGCACCGAAGCCGAACAGGTCGAGACCGCCAGCGGCGAGCAGGTGAATGACACCTTCATCGACCTCTACGCCACCCACCTCAACCCACCCTCCATTGGCCGAAACCTGCTGGGCGAGGCGCAATACCGCACGCTGATGGCCGAGCTCAAGCCGGGCGAGCAAGCCATCGCAGTGATGGGCAGTGGTCGTTATTCCTTCAAGGGCTCGGGTTACGTGCGCGGCGGCATTTTCGACCGGGTGCAGTTGCGTCAGTCCGGCGACACCATCAGTTTTCGCGACCTGGATTTCCAGCGCCTGAATGATGTGGCCCTTGATGACATGCCGGACTTCGATGAAATGGCGATTTTCATCATCCGTGCCGCCCACCGTTTCGACCCCGGCTCGCCCTGGAACCTGGAGCTGCTGGTGCGCCGCCAGACCGGTCCGGTCAGCGGCACCTTCAGCAGTTTCGAGCTGGCCTATCAACTGCCCGAACCCTACCTGGAACGGCCATTGCCCACCGCCGAGCAACTGGCGGCCGCCGAAGAAGCCAGCCGGCCAATGTGGTTGACACTCTGGTACCAGAAAAACGTGGAGATTTCGGTGTTGGGTGCGGCGTTGCTGGTCCTCACCGCGATCCTGTTTTTCCAGGATTCACTGGCCCGGCGGCCCACGTTGTTGCACTGGGTACGTCGCGGTTACCTGGTATTCACCGTGGTGTTCCTGGGCGGCTTTGCGCTGGCGCAGTTGTCAGTGGTCAACGTGCTGACCTTCGTCCACGCCCTGTTCGAAGGCTTTCGCTGGGAACTGTTCCTCACCGATCCGCTGATCTTCATCCTCTGGGTGTTCACCGCCGGCAGCATTCTGTTGTGGGGACGCGGGGTGTTCTGCGGCTGGCTGTGTCCGTTCGGCGCGTTGCAGGAGCTGATCAACGAACTGGCGCGCAAGCTCAAGGTGCCCCAATACGAGCTGCCGTTCGCCGTGCATGAGCGGCTGTGGGCGATCAAGTACATCATTTTGCTGGTGCTGTTCGGCGTCTCGCTGGAGTCGATGTCCAGCGCCGAACGGCTGGCCGAAGTGGAGCCGTTCAAGACCGCCATCACCCTCAAGTTCGACCGCCAGTGGTGGTTCGTGGCATACGCAGCGGGCCTGCTGGTGATCAATGTCTTTACCCGCAAAGTCTATTGCCGCTACGTCTGCCCGCTGGGCGCCGCCTTGGCGATGCCGACCCGCCTGCGCTTGTTCGACTGGCTCAAGCGCCGCAAGGAATGTGGCAACCCCTGCCAACTGTGCGCCAAGGAATGCGAGATCCAGGCGATCCATCCCGATGGCCGGATCAACGCCAACGAATGCCACTACTGCCTCGACTGCCAGATGACCTGGCACAACGAAAACAAATGCCCACCGCTGATCAACAAGCGCAAGAAGCGCGGCAAGGCGACCGTGACCGATGCGCAACTGATTCCCGTGGTGCAGGTGAACCCGGCGCCTTGAGGCACCCCAATGGCCTGTCCCTTGACCGTTTCATTCTTCATGGAGCACACAGCATGAGCGACAAAAAAGACCAAGTCCCTGGCGCGGTGGAAGCGCCCCGGGGTGTCAGCCGGCGCAGTTTTCTCGGCACCGGTGCGGTGACGGGCGCGGTGCTGGCCGGCGCCACGGCGCTGGGCGCCGGGACGTTCACCCGCGAGTCCTGGGCAGCGGCGGCCAAGGAAGCCAAGTCCAAGATCCACGTCGGGCCCGGTGAGTTGGACGAATACTACGGGTTCTGGAGCGGCGGCCACCAAGGCGAGGTGCGGGTGCTGGGTGTGCCGTCGATGCGCGAGCTGATGCGCATCCCGGTGTTCAACGTCGATTCGGCCACCGGCTGGGGCCTAACCAACGAGAGCAAGCGCATCCTCGGTGACAGCGCCAAATACCAGAACGGCGACTGCCACCACCCGCACATCTCCATGACCGACGGCAAGTACGACGGCAAATACCTGTTCATCAATGACAAGGCCAACTCCCGGGTCGCGCGCATTCGCCTGGACATCATGAAGTGCGACAAGATCCTCACCGTGCCCAACGTCCAGGCCATCCACGGCCTGCGCCTGCAGAAGGTGCCGTACACCAAGTACGTGTTCGCCAACGCCGAGTTCGTGATCCCGCACCCCAACGACGGCCATACCTTCGACCTGCAGGACAAAAACAGCTTCACGATGTTCAACGCCATTGATGCCGAAAAAATGGAAATGGCCTTCCAGGTGATCGTCGACGGCAACCTGGACAACTCCGACGCCGACTACACCGGCAAATACGCCGCCAGCACCTGCTACAACTCCGAGAAGGCCTACGACCTGGGCGGCATGATGCGCAACGAGCGCGACTGGGTGGTGGTGTTCAACATCCCGCGGATCGAGGCGGCAATCAAGGCCGGCAAATTCATCACCCTGGACGGTTCCAAGGTGCCGGTGGTCGATGGCCGCAAGACCGACGGCAAGGACTCCGAGTTCACTCGCTACATTCCGGTGCCGAAGAACCCCCACGGGCTCAATACCTCGTCGGACGGCAAGTACTTCATCGCCAACGGCAAGTTGTCGCCCACGGTCTCGATGATCGCCATCGACCGTCTTGATGATTTGTTCAATGACCGTTACAAGGATCCGCGCGAAGTGATCGTCGCCGAGCCCGAATTGGGGCTGGGGCCGCTGCACACCACGTTCGACGGGCGCGGCAACGCCTACACGACCTTGTTCATCGACAGCCAGGTGGTGAAGTGGAACATGGACGAAGCCATCCGCGCCTACAAGGGCGAGAAGGTCAACTACATCAAGCAGAAACTCGACGTCCAGTACCAGCCGGGCCACAACCATGCGTCCCTCACCGAAACCAGCGAGGCGGACGGCAAGTGGCTGGTGGTGTTGTGCAAATTCTCCAAGGACCGCTTCCTGCCCACCGGCCCGTTGCACCCGGAGAACGATCAGCTGATCGACATTTCCGGTGAAGAGATGAAGCTGGTGCACGACGGCCCGGCCTTCGCCGAACCCCATGACTGCATTCTCGCGCGGCGCGACCAGATCAAGACCCAGAAAATCTGGAACCGCAACGATCCGTTCTTCGCCGACACCGTGGCCCTGGCGAAGAAGGACGGCATCAACCTCGAAACCGACAACAAGGTCATCCGCGACGGCAATAAGGTGCGGGTGTACATGACCTCGATGGCGCCGGCCTATGGCCTGACGGAGTTCACCGTCAAGCAAGGCAACGAGGTGACCGTGACCATCACCAACATCGACCAGATCGAAGACGTGTCCCACGGTTTTGTCATGACCAACCACGGCGCCAGCATGGAGATCAGCCCGCAACAGACCTCATCCATCACCTTCACCGCCGACAAGGCCGGCTTGCATTGGTACTACTGCAGTTGGTTCTGCCACGCGCTGCACATGGAAATGGTCGGACGCATGCTGGTTGAGAAAGCCTGAGTCATTCATCAAGGAGACAGGCGCAATGACCGGGAAAACGCAGCAAGCAAACGTTCGTCGACCGGTCATTGCCCTGGTGTCCTGCCTGCTGTCGGGCGGTGCGTTCGGCGCGCCGCAACCGATGACGAATCTGCCTTTGCAGGCTGAGGGCGAGCAGCACTGGCGCCTGCCTGCGGGGCACTACCAAGGCTCGTTCAGTATCGATCAGCCGATGACGCTCACTTGCGCACCAGAGGCGGTATTCGAGGCGCAAGGCGAGGGCAATGGCTTGATCATTCGCGCGCCAAACGTGCAGGTCCAGGGCTGCACCTTCCTGGACTGGGGCCACGACCTTACGGCCATGAACGCCGCCGTGTTCATCCAGCCCGGGGCAACAGGCGCCGTGGTGCGCGGTAATCGGATGCAAGGCCAGGGCTTCGGCATCTGGGTCGATGGCACGCGGGACGTCAGCCTGATCGACAACCGCATCCAGGGCGACCCCAGCCTGCGCTCCCAGGACCGAGGCAATGGCATCCATTTGTATGCGGTGTACGGCGCCCGGGTCATCGGTAATCAGGTGCGCGAAACCCGTGACGGCATCTACATCGACACCTCCAATGGCAACCTGCTCCAGGGCAATACGCTGGAGGATCTGCGCTACGGCGTGCATTACATGTTCGCCAACGATAACCGCCTGCTGGACAACGTCACCCGGCGTACCCGCACCGGTTATGCCTTGATGCAAAGCCGCCAATTGACGGTGATCGGCAATCGCTCCGAACAGGACCAGAACTACGGGATCCTGATGAACTACATCACTTATTCCACCCTGCGCGACAACTTCGTCAGCGACGTGCGCGACGGGTCCACCGGCGACACCATGATCAGCGGCGCCGAGGGCAAGGCCCTGTTCATCTACAACTCGTTGTTCAACCGCATCGAAGGCAACCATTTCGAGCGCAGCGCCGTGGGCATCCACCTGACGGCCGGCTCGGAGGACAACCGCATCGCCGGCAATGCCTTCGTCCACAACCAGCGCCAGGTCAAATACGTGGCCACGCGGTTGCAGGAGTGGTCGGCGGACGGGCGCGGCAATTATTGGAGCGATTACCTGGGTTGGGATCGCAACGGCGACGGCCTGGGGGATGTGGCCTATGAACCCAACGACAACGTCGATCGCCTGCTGTGGCTGTATCCCCAGGTGCGGTTGTTGATGAACAGTCCGGGGATCGAACTGCTGCGCTGGGTGCAGCGGGCCTTCCCGGTGATGAAATCTCCCGGGGTGATGGACAGCCATCCGCTGATGGAAACCCCTGTCCAGCCCCCACCACGCAACAGTGCCCAGGAGAACGCGTCTTGAACGTCGTCGAGATCGAAGGGGTCAGCCAGCGTTATGGCAATGTCGCCGTGCTGCGCGGGCTGGACTTGACCCTGGCCCAAGGCGAGGTGCTCGGGTTGTTCGGGCACAACGGTGCGGGCAAGACCACCACCATGAAGTTGATCCTCGGTTTGCTGCGGGCCAGCGAGGGGGAGGTGCGTGTCTTCGGTCGCGCACCCAGCGACCCGAGTGTGCGGCAGATGCTCGGTTATCTGCCCGAGAACGTGATGTTCTACCCGCAGTTGAGCGGGCTGGAAACCTTGCGCCATTTCGCCCGGCTCAAAGGCGCGGCACCGGAGCAGGTGGAGCGTCTGCTGGAGGAAGTGGGGCTGGCGAGCGCCGCCAGGCGGCGCGTGAGGACCTATTCCAAGGGCATGCGCCAGCGCCTCGGCCTGGCCCAGGCGCTGCTCGGCCAGCCGCGTTTGTTATTGCTGGACGAACCGACCGTGGGCCTGGACCCCATCGCCACCCAGGACCTCTATCAACTGCTCGACCGCCTGCGTTGGCAGGGCACCAGCATCATTCTCTGCTCGCACGTGTTGCCGGGGGTGGAAGCGCACATCAACCGCGCCGCGATTCTTACCCGGGGTCGGCTGTTGGCCCTGGGCAGCCTGGCCCGGCTGCGGGAGGACGCCGGGCTGCCGACGCTGATCCGCGCCTCGGGCCTGTCACGGGCCGACTGGCTTCGCCAGCATTGGCGCAGCGAAGGGCATGCCACCCAGGGCTGGGGCGCGGAAGGGGTGCAGGTGTCCGCGCCGGACGGCAGCAAACTGAAATTGCTGCGCCAGTTGCTGGCCCAGGACGACCCGACGGATGTCGAGATCAAGCCGCCGTCCCTGGAGGATCTGTACCGTCATTACATGGTCTGTGCCGCCGCCGAGGAGGCCAGCCTATGAACCCGGTCTGGAACATGGCCCGCAAGGAATTCAGCGATGGCCTGCGCAATCGCTGGTTGTTGGCGATCAGCCTGTTGTTCGCGGTGTTGGCGATCGGCATCGCCTGGCTCGGCGCGGCGGCATCCGGTCAGTTGGGGTTTACCTCGGTGCCCGCCACGGTGGCGAGCCTGTCCAGCCTGGCGACGTTCCTGATGCCGCTGATTGCCTTGCTGCTGGCCTACGACGCGATTGTCGGCGAGGACGAGAACGGCACGCTGCTGCTGTTGCTGACCTACCCGTTGGGGCGCGGTCAATTGCTGCTGGGCAAGTTTGTCGGGCACGGCTTGATCCTGGCCCTGGCCACCTTCATCGGCTTTGGCTGCGCGATGCTGGCCATCGCTCTGTTGGTGGACGATGTTCAGTTGAGCCTGCTGCTCTGGGCCTTCGGCCGGTTCATGTTGTCCAGCACGCTGCTGGGCTGGGTGTTCCTCGGGCTGGCCTATGTGCTGAGCAGCGTGTCGGCAGAGAAATCCACCGCCGCCGGATTGGCGCTCGGGGTGTGGTTTTTCTTCGTGCTGGTGTTCGACCTGGCCTTGCTGGCGCTGCTGGTGCTGAGCGAGGGGCGGTTCAGCCCGGAGCTGCTGCCATGGTTGCTGCTGTTCAATCCTACGGACGTGTATCGGCTGATCAACCTAACTGGGTTCGATGCGGCTTCCAGCGGTGCCGCGGTGTTGACCCTGGGCAGCGATTTGCCGGTGTCGGCGCCTTTGCTCTGGTTGTGCCTGGGCCTGTGGATGGCAATCCCGTTGTGGCTGGCCTATCGGTTGTTCAATCGCCGGTGCCCGTGAATGTCTGATCTTGATCAAGGGAGCATGCAACGATGAATAGAGTGTCTTTGAAGACGGGCCGCCTCTTGGCCGGGTTATTGATGTGCCTGGCGTTGGCGGCGTGCGACAAGGCCGAGCCACTTGCGGCCAGCGAGGCGGCGCTGGCGTTCCATTCCAGTGATGAGTGCCATGTGTGCGGCATGGTCATCACTGACTTTCCCGGGCCCAAGGGCGCGGCGGTCGGGACAGGAGGCGTGAAGAAGTTCTGCTCGCCGGCGGAAATGCTGGGTTGGTGGTTGCAGCCGGAAAACCATCGGGCCGACGTCAAGCTGTATGTCCACGACATGGGGCGCAGCCATTGGGATGCGCCGGATGATGCCCATCTGATCGACGCCCGTACTGCGTACTTCGTCATTGGCAGCGGGCTCAAAGGCGCCATGGGCGTGGTATTGGCTTCGTACTCCGATCCCCAGGCGGCAGAAAAACTGGCGAGCGATACCGGCGGCCGGGTGCTGCGCCTGGAAGACATCGACCAGAAACTGCTGGGGCAGGTGAGCGCCATGGCGCCGATGAACCACTGATATTGCCCGCGTACCGAACCGCTCTATTGCCAGCACCGAACCGCTTTTTGTGGCGAGGGAGCTTGCTCCCGCTGGGATGCGCAGCAGCCCCAAGGCCAGGCGCCGCGGTGTGTCGGGCTGGTGTCGTCAGCCTCATGGGGGCGCTTCGCGCCCCAGCGGGAGCAAGCTCCCTCGCCACAAAAGCGGCCTTCATCTTGCTGGACGTCCGGGTGTGCTCACGGATGGGGAGTTTAGTTTTTGAAGAAGTGGAACGCGGAGCGTCCCTGGCGACATTCCCACGCAGGAGCGAGGGAACGATCGACAGCCCCTGAAACACGGCTGAACGGCTGTTGTGGCGAGGGAGCTTGCTCCCGCTGGGATGCGCAGCAGCCCCAAGGCCAGGCGCCGCGGTGTGTCGGGCTGGTGTCGTCAGCCTCATGGGGGCGCTTCGCGCCCCAGCGGGAGCAAGCTCCCTCGCCACAAAAGCGGCCTTCATCTTGCTGGACGTCCGGGTGTGCTCACGGATGGGGAGTTTAGTTTTTGAAGAAGTGGAACGCGGAGCGTCCCTGGCGACATTCCAACGCAGGAGCGAGGGAACGATCGACAGCCCCTGAAACACGGCTGAACGGCTGTTGTGGCGAGGGAGCTTGCTCCCGCTGGGATGCGCAGCAGCCCCAAGGCCAGGCGCCGCGGTGTGTCAGGCTGGTGTCGTCAGTCTCATGGGGGCGCTTCGCGCCCCAGCGGGAGCAAGCTCCCTCGCCACAAAAGCGGCCTTCATCTTGCTGGACGTCGGGGTGTGCTCACGGATGGGGAGTTTAGTTTTTGAAGAAGTGGAACGCGGAGCGTCCCTGGCGACATTCCCACGCAGGAGCGAGGGAAC
Source organism: Pseudomonas sp. Z3-6 (assembly GCF_051131985.1). Taxonomy (NCBI): domain Bacteria; kingdom Pseudomonadati; phylum Pseudomonadota; class Gammaproteobacteria; order Pseudomonadales; family Pseudomonadaceae; genus Pseudomonas; species Pseudomonas sp. Z3-6. The sequence continues at coordinate 4,090,467 of NZ_CP071644.1, read as the reverse complement.
GATCGACAGCCCCTGAAACACGGCTGAACGGCTGTTGTGGCGAGGGAGCTTGCTCCCGCTGGGATGCGCAGCAGCCCCAAGGCCAGGCGCCGCGGTGTGTCGGGCTGGTGTCGTCAGCCTCATGGGGGCGCTTCGCGCCCCAGCGGGAGCAAGCTCCCTCGCCACAAAAGCGGCCTTCATCTTGCTGGACGTCGGGGTGTGCTCACGGATGGGGAGTTTAGTTTTTGAAGAAGTGGAACGCGGAGCGTCCCTGGCGACATTCCCACGCAGGAGCGAGGGAACGATCGACAGCCCCTGAAACACGGCTGAACGGCTGTTGTGGCGAGGGAGCTTGCTCCCGTTGGGATGCGCAGCAGCCCCAAGGCCAGGCGCCGCGGTGTGTCGGGCTGGTGTCGTCAGCCTCATGGGGGCGCTTCGCACCCCAGCGGGAGCAAGCTCCCTCGCCACAAAAGCGGCCTTCATCTTGCTGGACGTCCGGGTGTGCTCACGGATGGGGAGTTTAGTTTTTGAAGAAGTGGAACGCGGAGCGTCCCTGGCGACATTCCCACGCAGGAGCGAGGGAACGATCGACAGCCCCTGAAACACGGCTGAACGGCTGTTGTGGCGAGGGAGCTTGCTCCCGCTGGGATGCGCAGCAGCCCCAAGGCCAGGCGCCGCGGTGTGTCGGGCTGGTGTCGTCAGCCTCATGGGGGCGCTTCGCGCCCCAGCGGGAGCAAGCTCCCTCGCCACAAAGGTATTCCAAACCAGGAGGAGGGCGCGCGGTGCGCATCACCTTCTCATCCCATGGAAGTGTCCACCCACTACCCAAGTAGCATTCGTCGCCCCGGCGCGGCTTCGTACACTCAGGGCTCCTATCACGCACCCGCCGGAGGCGATGATGCAGCAGAGCGAAGGTGTGGTGAGCGCCATGTCCCAGGCGACCGACGTCCAGCAGGTGGCCCAGGCGCTGGCGCGGCAGTTGTTGCACCCGCACCTGGGTTTCGTGCTGTTTTTCTGTTCCGCCGAATACGACTTGCCGGCCCTGGGCCAGGCGCTGTCCCAGAGTTTCGGCGGGATTCGCCTGGTGGGCTGCACCAGCGCCGGGGAAATCACCGCCCAGGGCTACGGTCGCAACTGCGTGACGGCGGTGGGGTTCGATCATCGACACTTTTCCATTGCCGCCGAGCTGATCGGTGAAATGGAGCACTTCAGCCTGATCGACGCCCAGCAAATGGTCGAGCGCCTGGCCAGCGGCTGTCGCAGCAACGCCTTGGCGCCGATCAAGGGCCACAGTTTCGCCCTGACCCTGCTCGACGGCCTGTCCAGCCGCGAGGAAATGGTGCTGGCGGCCTTGAGCGCCGCGTTGGGGGATATCCCGCATTTCGGCGGCTCGGCCGGCGATGACAACTACCTGACCCACACCCACGTCTACTTCGAAGGCCAGTTCCACAGTGGCGCGGCCGTGGTGGTGCTGATCAACACCTGGCTGGAGTTCGAGGTCTTCACCACCCACCACATCCTGCCCCGGGACGAGAAACTGGTGGTGACCGGCGCCGACAGTGCTTCGCGCCGGGTCTATGAGCTCAACGCCGAACCCGCCGCCGAGGAATACGCCCGGCACATCGGCGTCCCAGTGAGCGCCCTCGACTACCGAGTCTTCGCCGCCCATCCCCTGGCGGTGCGGATCAACGACCAGTACTACGTGCGGGCGATCCAGCAGGTGCACCCGGACCTGAGCCTGAGTTTCTACTGTGCGGTGGAGAACGGCATCGTCCTCACCGCGATGACGCCCGGTCCCTTGCTGCACAACCTGCAAACACTGTTCGACGGTTTGCAGGCACGCCTCGGCGACTTGCTGCTGACCATCGGCTGCGATTGCTTCCTGCGGCGCCTGGAGCTGGAAGACCGCGGCGGCCTGGAACAGATCGGCGAATTCCTGCGCGAACAACGGGTGATGGGGTTCAACACCTATGGAGAACAGTTCAATGGCATGCACATCAACCAGACGTTCACCGGAGTTGCCATTGCCCGACATCGCGTTCCCGGCCATCGCTGACCTGCAGGTCCAGCTCGCCAGCCTGCAACACGAAAACCGCAAGTTGCGGCGCATCAACGCGGCGCTGATCGAGCGGGTGGAGTCCGGCGTGACCCGCGGCAACGACCCCTATGCGGCGTTCCAGCACTCGGTGGTGCTGGCCGAGCAGGTGCGTGAGCGCACCGACGCGCTGAACCAGGCCATGGCCGAGCTCAAGGCCGGCAATCACTTGCTGGGCGAGGCGCGACTGCGGGCGGAAACTGCCCACCGGCACCTGATCGACGCCATCGAGAGCATCTCCGATGCGTTTGTGCTGTTCGACGAGCAGCAACGCATCGTCCTGTTCAACAGCCGCTTCAAGGCCTTCTGGGCCAACAGTCGGGTGCGCATCATCGCCGGGATGCGTCTTTCCGAGGTCAAGCGCTTGATGACCGCCAACGGCTTGTTCAGCGAAGAGCCCCGCGGCCAGGCCGACGAGCATGTGTTGTATCGCTTGCAGGACGGACGCTGGCTGCAAGTCAGCGAGCGGCCGACCCAGGAAGGCGGGCGAGTGATCCTGTTTACTGACATCACCGACGTCAAGCTCAGCGAAACCGTGCTCCGCGAGCAGGCCATCGCGCAGAAGTCCCACCTGTTGCAGCGGGCGGTGGACAACCTGTCCCAGGGTGTGGCGATGGTCAATGCCCAAGGTGTGCTGGAGCTGTGGAACCGGCGCTTCCTTGAACTCAGTGGCCTGGCCCCGGTGGCGGCCCACCGGCCCTTCAACGAAGTGATCGGCGACAGTGAACTGCAGCTGCTGACCCCGGCCAGTCGCGACAGCAACGGCCGGTTGATCCATGAATGCGAGCAGCGCCTGTCCGATGGCCGCGTCTTGGAAATCCGCACGCATCCATTGCCCACCGGCGGCTACGTCAACACGTTTACTGACATCACCGAGCGCTACCAGCACGCCGAGGCACTGAGCGAAAGCGAGCGCTGGATCCGCCTGATCACCGACCATGTGCCGGCGCTGATCGCCTACCTCAACGCCGACCTGGTCTACGAATTCACCAACAAGGTCTATGAGCAGTGGTATTGCTGGCCCCGTGGCGTGATGCTCGGCCAGAGCCTGCGTGAAGCCCACAGCGAGCAGCATTACCAGCGCCTGGAAGCCTACGTGGCCCGGGCATTGGCGGGCGAGAGCGTCACCTTCGAATTCGCCGAGACCAACATCAACAACCAGGAGCGCTACATGCTGCGCTCCTACGTGCCGAACCGCCTGGCCAACGGCGAAGTGGTCGGGATCTTCGTGCTGATCCGCGACATCACCGAACGCCGCCGCACCGCCGAGGCATTGCACCAGGCTTACCAGAACCTGGAACAGCGAGTCCAGGAGCGCACGGCCGAACTGACCACCCTCAACGACCAGTTGCTGCGGGAGATCGACGAGCGCAGCCGAGTGGAATTGCGCCTGCGGGAGGCCAAGCGCGAGGCTGAGCAAGCCAACCTGTCGAAGACCAAGTTTCTCGCAGCGGTCAGCCATGACCTGCTGCAACCGCTCAACGCCGCACGCTTGTTCACCAGTGCCCTGCTCGAACGTCGCGAGCCGGTGGCCAACGCGCAATTGGTGCGCAACGTCAGCAATTCGCTGCAGGACGTCGAGAACCTGCTGGGCACCCTGGTGGACATTTCCAAGCTGGACGCCGGGGTGATCAAGGCCGATGTCGCGCCGTTCGGCCTTAGCGAGTTGCTGGACAACCTGGCCGCCGAATACGCCCAGATCGCCCGCAGCGAAGGGCTGGAGCTGCACTATGTCGGCTGTTCGGTGCTGGTGCGCAGCGACATGCAATTGCTCGCGCGGATCCTGCGCAACCTGCTGAGCAATGCCATTCGCTACACCCCCAGCGGTCGGGTGGTGCTGGGCTGCCGGAGGTATCGCCAGCGCGTGTCGATCCAAGTCTGGGACAGCGGCATCGGCATTGCCGAGAATCGCTTGGAGGAAATATTCCAGGAATTCAAGCGCGGCGACGTCCAGCGCCCGAACCAGGACCGTGGGTTGGGCCTGGGCCTGGCGATTGTCGAGAAAATCGCCGGGATCCTCGGACACCGGATCCAGGTGCGCTCCTGGCCGGGCAAGGGCTCGATGTTCGCCATCGACGTGCCACTGAGCGCCACCGCACCCAAGCCGTTGCCGTGCCTGGACATGAGTGAGCCGATGCTGGAAAAACTGCGGGGGGCACGGGTCTGGGTGCTGGATAACGATGCGGCGATCTGCGCCGGCATGCGCACCTTGCTGGAGGGCTGGGGTTGCCAGGTGGTGACGGCGTTGTCGGAGCAGGACCTGGCCCGCCAAGTGGACAACTACCACGCCGAGGCCGACCTGCTGATCGCCGATTATCACCTGGACCACGATCAGAACGGTGTGGACGCCGTGGCCCGGATCAACGCCCGCCGGGCCTCACCGATCCCGGCCATGATGATCACCGCCAACTACAGCAACGAACTCAAGCAGCAGATCCGCGAGCGCGGCCACACCCTGATGCACAAGCCGGTGCGGCCGATGAAACTCAAGATTGCGATGAGTCATCTGCTAGGCCAATCCCAGGGCCATTGAACCGAACGGCTTTTGTGGCGAGGGAGCTTGCTCCCGCTGGGGCGCGAAGCGGCCCCAAAATCCAGACACCTCGGTGTGTCAGGCTTGTTCAGAATGGGGCTGCTTCAGCCCAGCGGGAGCAAGCTCCCTCGCCACGGGGGTGTACACCTGTCCCTATAGTGTTCAGCTGATCAACGCCGCAAATAAGCCCCGAAATCAATATCCCCGGCACTGAGGATCGCCTGCACCCGGTTGTGCACATTGAGCTTGCGCAGGATCGCCGAGACGTGGGCCTTGACCGTGGTTTCGGCGATGTCCAGGGTGTAGGCGATCTGCTTGTTCGACTCGCCCTTGGTCATGCGTTCGAGCACCAGCAGTTGCTTGCGGGTCAGGGCCTGGAGCAGCTCCGGTGGGAATGCCGGGGTTTCGTTCAGGCGGCGGCCCGTCGGGCTTTTTTGCGTGCGGATGATGTCGGGCGGCAGGTACACGTTGCCGTTGAGGATCTGTTCGATGGCGTCGGTCATTTGCGAGCGTGGCGAGGATTTGGTGATGAAACCCACCGCGCCATAGGTGATGGCCTGCAACACCACTTGCTTGTCCTGCTCGGCAGAAACGATCACCACGGGGATCGTTGGTGCTTCGTTGCGCAGGTTGATCAGGCCATTGAGCCCGTGCATGCCGGGCATGTTCAGGTCCAGCAGGATCAGGTCCAGGTCGTCGTGCTCGGCGGTCAACGCCAGGGCACTGTCGAGGTCGGCGGTCTCCATGACCTTGCTGCCAGGAAAACCGTCGCTGATGACGTTGTGGATGGCTTCGCGAAACAGTGGGTGATCGTCGGCTATCAGGATTTTATACATGGCCATTCACCTCGTTATTGTCGTGTGGGGCAGGGCAGTTGCACGCATTTCTTGCGTTCAGGGAAAGGGTTCGGGCCGCGCCGCTTGCAGGGGCAGGTTCGCCGCCTCCCAGGCGTCCAGGCCATCGCGGTACCAATACAAATGCTTATAGCCCATGGCAGCGGCGCGTTTTACCGCGTTCCAGCTCAGCCAGCAATCCGAGCGGCAATAAAAGACCAGCGGTCGCTCCAGCCGCCCGCCGGTGGCCGTGCGCAGGTGATGGCTGAAGTAGTCCTGCCAGGTCGGGTCGAGATCGCCATCCCCGGTATTGGCCAGCCACAGACTGCCGGGGAGGTTGGCATGAGGTTCGTTGTCGATGAAACGTCCCTGGACCCATGGACGACGGTAGACGTCGATCAGCAGCGGGGGCTGGGCTTGATCGAGCAGGCGTTGCAGGGTTTGGGTGTCGAGGGTCTGGGCTCCGTCGACGGTGGTGGGCGTCGGGCTGCGGTATTGGGCGATGCGATAGCCCTGGGCTGAAAACAGCGCGGTCTCGGCCTGCGCGATATTCAGCGCCAGGCCCAGCAGGAGGATCGCCAGCAAACGGGGCATAGGATTTATCCTTTTTGTTATGCGCCCATTACATGCCAGGGTCGAGGTCTTGTGAATGCGACCATAGACAGGAAAACCGGTACTAAAGTAGTAATTTCGGTCTTTAAGACAAGTGTGATCCTGAAGTCATGCACGGTCTCTGTGGGAGCGAGCCTGCTCGCGATAGCGGTCCCCCAGTCACATTTTTACTTGCTGAACCACCGCAATCGCGAGCAGGCTCGCTCCCACAGGGAGGTTCACCCACAGGGGGATTTGTGCGGAGCAGTTCAGCTGGCCTTGCGCAACGCCGCATGCTGCGGATTGAACGTCCACACCGCCAACAGCGCGAACACCAGGGTCAAGCCCACGCACACCGCCATCGCCAGCAGGTTGAACTGCTCATACAGCGCATAACGCACCAACTCCACGCCATGGGTGAACGGGCTGACCGCGCAGAGCCAGTACAGCCACGGGCTGGCTTCCTGCATTTTCCACAGCGGGTACAGCGCCGAGGACAGGAAGAACATCGGGAAGATCACGAAATTCATCACCCCGGCGAAGTTCTCCAGTTGCCGGATGGCATTGGACAACAACAGGCCCAGGGCACTGAGCATCAGCGCTACCAACAGCAGGGCCGGCAAGGCCAGCAGCAGGCCCATGGCCGGCGGTTGGATGCCGTACAGCCAGGCGATGGCGAGAAAGGCATAGACCTGCAACAGCGAGATCAGCGAGGTCGCCAGCAACTTGCTCGCCAGCAGGAACGCCCGGGGCAGGGGACTGGTAAGCAGCACGCGCATGCTGCCCATTTCCCGATCGTAGACCATCGACAGCGAGCCCTGCATGCCGTTGAACAACAGGATCATGCAGGCCAGCCCCGGCACGATGTATACCTCGTAGGGGATGTAGGTGTCGTAGGGGGCGATGATGGCGATGCCCAGTGCCGCGCGAAAGCCGGCGGCGAACACCAGCAGCCACAGCAGTGGCCGGACCAGGGCGCTGAGCAGCCGGGTGCGTTGCAGCACGAAGCGCAGCCATTCGCGCATGACGATGCCGCTGAAACAGTGCCAATACGCGCTCATGGCCGGGCTCCCGAAGCGGTCAAATGGGTGAAGGCCGAACTGAGGGTGCCGCCGTGTTCCTGGCTTACCGCGTCGGCCTGGCCGCTGGCGACCACGCGGCCCTGGTGCACGATCAACAGGTCATCGCTGGGCTGCACTTCGTCCAGCAGGTGAGTGGTCCAGAGCACGCTGATGCCTTGCTCGCGGCACAGTTGCCGGATGTGCAGGCCGAGGGCGAGGCGGCTGGTCGGATCGAGGCCGACGCTGGGTTCGTCCAGCAGCAACAAGCGCGGTTCGTGGAGCAGGGCCCGGGCGATTTCCACCCGGCGCCGATGGCCGCCGTTGAGGTCGCGCACCCGTTCATGGCGCCGCTCGATCAGGTGCTGGCGAGTCAGTTCGGCGTCGAGGCGGACGCTGCCCTGGCGTCGGGAAAAACCATGCAGCGCCAGGTGGTAGCGCAGGTTCTGTTCGATGCTCAGGTCCAGGTCCAGGGTACTTTGTTGGAACACCACACCCAACTGGCGCAAGGCCGGATGCGGAGATTTTTGCAGAGAATGACCGCCGATGCGGATCTCGCCACGCTGCAGGTCGTACAGGCGGGTGAGCAGGGCGATCAGCGTCGACTTACCAGCACCGTTGGGTCCCAGCAGCGCGGCGAAACGTCCAGCGGGCAGGCGGAAACTCATCTGCTTGAGGGCTTCCCGTGCGCCATAGGCGAAGCTCAGGTCGCTGACCTCCAGGGCGTTCATGGCGTCACCACCACACCCCATGGATAGCGTCCGACTTTCACCGACTTCAGGACTTTGCGGCGTTCTACATCGATTACCGAGACATCGCCGCTGACGCCATTGGTCGCCAGCAGTTGCTTCTGGTCTGGGGTGAACGCCAGTTGCCAGACCCGCCGGCCCACCAACAGGTAGTCCAGCACTTCGAAGGTCTTGGCGTCGATCACCGCCACATGGTTGGCCGGACCCAGGGCGACGAACGCCAGCGTGCCGTCGGCACTGAGCTTGATGCCCACCGGCTGGACCTTGTCCGGGTGCACGCCTTTGATCTGGAAGGTCAAGGTCTTGAGTACCTGGCGCGTGGCGACGTCGAGGATGGTCAAGGTGCCGCCGATCTCCGCCGAGGCCCAGAGCTGCGTGCCGTCGCGATTGAATTCGACGAAACGCGGGCGCTGGTCCACCAGGGTGTTGTCGGCCAGGGTCTGGGTACTGGTGTCGATCCAGTGCAGCATGTTCGTGGTTTCACTGGTGTTGACCGCCCACTTGCCGTCGGGGCTGACAGCCATGCCTTCGGGCTCGACCCCCACGCCGATCTGGCCCAGGACTTCGGAGGTCTGGGTGTCGATCACCGTGACCAGGGCATCGTCCTCGTTGGACACGTAGAGCCAGCGGTCGTTGGGGTGCAGGGCGAACTGCTCCGGGTCCTTGCCGGACGGCAGTTCCTTGATGATCTTGCGGGTGGCGACGTCCATCACCTGGACCCGGTCCGAGTCGCTGGCGCAGATGTACAGTAGGCGATTGTCATGGGACAGCAGCAGGCCCCGGGGACGCTGGCCTACCGGCAGGGTTTCGATGACTTCCAGGCGCTGCAGGTCGATCAGGCTCAGGCTGTTGTCTTTTTCGTTGGAGACCCAGGCGATGCTGGCGGCGGCGGGGCCGGCGGCGAGCAACGCAGCGCCCAGGGCGAGGGCTTTGCATAGCCGTGTCGGGCGGAGCTGGGCCGGGTAAATCAAGGCGCGGTGCATGGCGGTTTCCTTATTGTTGTTATCGATCAGGGGTAACGGCAGCTCACTTCGGGCTGGTCATAGCCCAGGCTGTCCATTTCATTGGAAGGGTGCAGGAAGCCGTCCTGGGGCGAAGTGCTGACCAGGGCCCGGGGCTGGACCAGGGGAATCGGCTGGCGCAGTTGGCCGTTCCACGGCCGGTAGCTGAGCTTGCGACCCTTGAAACCGTCCAGCGGCAATTGGTCGCTGAGGGCCAGTTGGCGGATGGCGAACGGGTCGTCCTGGCGCAGTTTGCTCACGGCGGCGGCGATGCTGCGCACGGCGATCCAGGCGGCGAAGTCGCGGTCGTTCATCCAGCGCCCGGCCAGGGCTTCGAAGCGTTTTTGCAACTGCGCCGCGCCGTAGGTTTCCACGGTCTTGTGCCAGCCGGTGGGCGTCAGCCCTTGGGTGCCGGCCACCGGGCGCGGGTACCAGGTCTGGTAGGGCAGGTATTCACCGAAGTCGCCGCGTTCGTCGGCCACCAGCACCACGTCGTACTCGGCGGTCTGGGTGAACAGCGGCATGTCGGCCTGGGCGCTGCGGCGCTGGTCGTTGTCGAACTGCCAGGCCTTCTCGGCGACGGTCTTCATGCCGAAGCGTTTCATGGCCCGGCGCAATGCGGCGGCGTACGCCTGGTCCTCGGGCATCTGGCCGACGACCAGCAAGGCCCGCTGCCATTTGCGCACGACGCTGAACTGCACGAGGGCATCGGCGAGCATGGCGCGGTCGGGCAGGCTGTGCAGCACGTTGCCCAGGCAGTCGGTGGTGCGCAGGCTGTCGTCGGGGCTGCCAGCATTGAACAGCAGGCTGTCGGGCAGGGCGGCGCTGAGATCGCGCATGCTGCTGGCCGGTGCGTTGACCACGAACAACCGCAGGCCCTGGTCGTGTTGGGTTCGGGCGGCTTGGAGCAGGGCTTCGGGCGTGTCGACGCTTGCGCTTTCCAGCCGGTAGTCGTGCTTGAGGAAGCGCCCGGTGCTGTTGCTGTCGACGATCGCCAGCTCAGCGCCGCGCAAGCCGGCATCGGCCGGTTCGGCGATGACATTGGAGAGCAGCGGGCCCGGGTCGGGGCGATAACCCAGGTAGCCGATACGCACTTGCAACGGCGCGGCATCGCCGGCGTGAGCGGTTGTCGCTGCCAGCAGAAAAACCAGGGCGTAACTGACGAGCCGGCGCATGACGTCCTCCATTGCGGGTAGCGCCAGCATAGGAAGGCCACGGCCAAGGGGAAATATGCAGAAAGTACCGCCGGGGCAGTACCAAGGTAGTAACTCACCTTGGCGGCCGGGGTTTTAGGATGCAAGGCAATCGTCATTGACCAGGAGTGGACAGACCATGCGGATTCTCAAAGCGCTGCTGCTGCCGTTCCTGTTGATCCTGAGTTTGGTCGGGGTGGATCGGTTGCCTGAACCCTATAAACACCCACAACCCCCTGTGGGAGCGGGCTTGCTCGCGAAGGGGGCCGTACTGTCGACACCTATGCTAACTGATCCACCGCTTTCGCGAGCAAGCCCGCTCCCACAAGGGATCTGTGGCGTGCATATGAATTGCGAGTTCATTCCGGAAATGGGCCACTGAACATGTCAGCCCTCTGGCGAATCAACCTCTGGGTTTGCGCCTTCTTCGCCCTGGTAACCCTGGCCTGTGCCGTCCTGCTGCTGCACCAGGCCACGGCCGATGTGAAACGCGAATTGCAATCGGCCGAGTCGGTGGTGCATTACCTGCGCGAAACCGCCGAGCGCGACCCGGCCAGTCTCCAGCCACGGTTGACCGGCAGTCTGCGTCATGTGCGGGTCCGTTGGTTGGTTCCCGGCGAGTTGTTCCCGGCGGATGAGGAAGGGGTGAAGGCCTGGCTCGGCCGCCGGCTGCTGGACGACGGCCCGGCGGCCCAGGTGGTGGATTTGCCTGACGGTCGACGGGCGTGGATTGCCGTCGATCCACGGGATGAAATCGACGAAATCCTCGATTCATTGGTGCAATTGTTGTACGTCTGCGCCTTGGCGCTGTTGCTCAGCCTGTTGGTGATCCGCTGGGCCGTACGCCGTGGCATGCGTTTGCTCGACGAGCTACTGCAAGCGCTGCGCCAGGTGTCTGCGGGAAACCTGCAGGTGCGCCTGGGCACTGAAGGTGTGCCGGAGACGCAGCAACTGGCGGGGCATTTCAATCGCATGACCGCTGCCTTGGCCGAGGCCCAGGCCGATAACGCCCGGCTCACCCAGGCCTTGCTGGCGGTGCAGGAGCAGGAGCGCACCCGGCTGGCCCAGACCCTGCACGACGACCTGGGCCAATACGTGGCCGGTATTCGTGCCCGTGCCTGCCTGCTGCGGCTGGTGATGGATCAACCGCCGACGCTGGAACAGACCGTCAGCCAGCTTGAAGACCATTGCGAGCATTTGCAGCAGGGGTTCCGGGCGCTGGTGCATGACTTGTACCCGGTGGTGTTGCAGCACCTGCCGTTATGTGAAGCCATCGAGGTGTTGGCCGGGCGATGGCAGGCAACCCAGGGCATCGCCTGCCAGTTGCGGATCGATACAGCCCTGCCGCCCATGTCGGGGCCCGACAAGACCCATCTGTATCGGTTGTTGCAGGAAGCGTTGACCAACGTTGCCCGACATGCCGGTGCCACGCAGGTACGGATTCGCCTGCAACATCGCGCCGGACGCTTGCGCTTGCTGGTGCGCGACAACGGTCAGGGCGCGCCGCAACCACCGCGTGCGGGGGTGGGCCTGCACTCGATGGCCGAACGGGCACGCAGCCTTGGCGGTGAGTTGCGCGTCATCAGCCAGCCCGGTGCCGGTTGGGCGCTGGCCTTGAATATTGCCTGGGAGGCGTGATGAACATTTTGTTGGTGGATGACCATGCGGTGGTGCGGCAGGGCTATGCCAGCTTGTTGCAGGTACTGATGCCGGACCTGCGGGTCCGCGAAGCAGCCACGGGTGAAGAGGCGCTGAGCCAGGTGCAGGAGCAGGTGCCTCATCTGGTGATCATGGACTTCGGCTTGCCCGGGATCAGTGGCTTGGAAACCACCCGGCGGCTGCGCCAGCGACTGCCGCAACTGCGGGTGTTGTTCTTCAGCATGCACGACGAACTGCCGCTGGTGCGCCAGGCGCTGGATGCGGGTGCGGCGGGCTACCTGACCAAGAACTCGGCGCCCCCGGTGCTGGTGGAGGCGGTGCGCCGGGTGCTGGCCGGGCATGCCTACATCGAACAATCCCTGGCCACGCAACTGGCCTGCGCCAGCTCCCGACACGATGCCGACCCGCGCCTGCAATGCATGACCCAACGGGAATTGGAGATTTTCGTCATGCTCGCCAAGGGCACCCCGGCCCGGACCATCGCCGAGCAGCTGTGCATCAGCGCCAAGACCGTGTCCAACCACCTGACGCTGCTCAAGAGCAAGCTGCAGGTCAGTTCCCATGCCGAACTGGTGCATTTGGGGATCGATATGGGCGTGGTGCGGGTGGCCGGTTAATGTTTGATTTGAAATGCGATCACCTGTGGCGAGGGAGCTTGCTCCCGCTGGGGTGCGGAGCGCCCCCAAAACCCGGCACCTCGGTATGTCAGGCTCATTGAGTTGACCCTATTGGGGGCTGTTTCGCACCCCAGCGGGAGCAAGCTCCCTCGCCACAGGGGCGCGACAGGCTCATCTATCCCAGGACGTTGGGCACCCGGTACAGCCCTGCATATTCGCATCCTGGAAATTCCCATAATGCTGGCGAGAACCGCTCAAGTTGGCCTGTTCCAGGTTGCTTTCGCCGAGCTTGGCTTCTTGCAGGTTGGCGTCGCGCAGGTTGGCGCCCTTGAGGTCGGCCTTGCTCAGCCAGGCCATTTCCAGGTCCGCGGCTTGCAGATTGGCCTCGTGCAGGCGGGCACCGGACAGGCGAGCGAATTGCAGGTAGGCCGCCGTCAGGTCGGCACGCTGGAACTGCGCGCCCTGGGCGAACAGGCCCCAACCCTGGATCGCCTTGAGCGTGGCACCGCTGAAGTCCGCCAGGCGCAGGTTGCTTTGTTGCAGGCTGGCACGGGTCAGGTTGGCGCCTTGTAGCTGGGCTTTCTCAAGGTTGGCCAAGTCCAGCCGCGCGTGCCGCAGGTCGGCATCGCGCAGGTCGGCGCCGCTGAGGTTCATCTTGCGCAGGTCCTGGTTCGCCAGTTGTGCGCCGCGCAGGTTGGCGCCGGGGCATTGGCTGGATTCGGCGATGATGCAGCCGTTGATGGCCAGTGGGGTGTTGGGGTCGTCGGCATGGGCAAAGGTGCCGATGAACAGAAGCAGCAGTGGCAATGATTTCATGGCATGAACTCGGGCAAGTGTGGGAGCGGGCTTGCTCGCGAAGGCGTAGTGCCAGTCAATATCAATGCTGGTTGAACCACCGCTTTCGCGAGCAAGCCCGCTCCCACAGGGGATGGGGTACAGGTCAGGGTTATTTCTGCGCCGTCGCCTTATCCCAACTCGGGATCTTGAATACCCAGAACGACCCGCCCTGGGCCACGGGCTTGGTCAGTTCGGCCATGTCGCCGCCCCACAGCGGCACGGCGCCGCCGTAGCCGACGGTCACGCCGATGAACTGCTCGCCGTCCTGCTCCCAGGTGATGGGCGGGGAGACGATGCCGCTGCCGGTCTGGAATTTCCACAGTTCCTTGCCGGTCTTCGCGTCGAAGGCCTTGAAGAAGCCGTCGCCGGTGCCCGTGAACACCAGGTTGCCCTTGGTCGCCAGCACGCCGGCCCACAGCGGTAGCGGTTCCTTGTGTTCCCAGACCACTTTGCCGGTGGTGGGGTTCATCGCTCGCAGGCTGCCGACGTGATCGTCGTACATGCGCTTGATGCGAAAGCCCATGCCCAGGTAGGCCGAGCCTTTCTTGTAGTTCACTTCCTCGGTCCAGTACTCCTCCTTCCACTGGTTGCCGGGGACGTAGAACAGGCCGGTGTCCTGGCTGTAGGCCATGGGGTTCCAGTTCTTGCCGCCGAGGAAGGGCGGCGAGACTTCCACCGGCTTGCCCTTGGTTTCACCCGGCAATGGCTTGGCCGGGCGCTGGCCAGGGTTTTCCACCGGGCGGCCGGTCTTCAGGTCGATGTGGCTGGCCCAGGTGATGTTGTCGACGAAGGGGAACGCGTTCTGCAGCTTGCCGTTGTTGCGATCCACCACGTAGAAGAAACCGTTGCGGTCGGCGTGGGCGGTGGCCTTGACCACCTTGCCGTCCTTGTCCTTGTAGTCGAACAGCACCAGCTCGTTGTTGCCGGAGAAATCCCAGGCGTCGTTGGGCGTGTGTTGGTAGAACCACTTCACCTCGCCGGTGCTTGGGTCGACGCCGACCTGGCCGGAGGTGTAGAGGCTGTCGTAATCATGGGGGTTGCCGTCCTTGGACGTGCGCGCCCAGGTGTTCCATGGGCCGGGGTTGCCCGCGCCGACGATGATGGTGTTGGTCTCGGGATCGAAACTGGCGCTCTGCCAAGGTGCGCCGCCGCCATGGCTCCAGGCCTCGACCTTGCCGGTCTCGGTGGTCTTGTCGTCGGGCCAGGAGGGCGCCTTGACGTCGCCGGTCGGCGTGCTGTCCTTGCCGTTGAGGCGGCCCATGTGACCTTCGACGAACGGGCGCATCCAGACTTCCTCACCCGTGTCCGGGTCGCGGGCGAACAATTGCCCGACCACACCGAACTCATCACCGGAACTGCCGTGGATCAGCAGGACCTTGCCGCTGGTCTTGTCCTTGATCAGCACCGGGGCGCCGGTCATGGTGTAGCCGCCGGCGTGATCACCGAACTTCTTGTTCCACACCACTTTGCCGGTGTTCTTATCCAGGGCGACCACGCGCGCATCCAGGGTGCCGAAGTAGATCTTGTCGCCATAGATGGCCGCACCCCGATTGACCACGTCGCAGCACGGACGAATGTTGTCCGGCAGCCGGTGGTTGTAGGTCCACAGGCGCTTGCCGGTCTTGGCGTCGAGGGCGAACACCCGCGAGTACGAACCGGTGACGTACACCACGCCGTCGCTGACGATGGCCTGGGATTCCTGGCCGCGCTGCTTCTCGTCGCCGAATGAGTAGGACCAGGCCGGGGTAAGCTTGAACACGTTCTTGTCGTTGACCTGGGCCAGCGGGCTCCAGCGCTGGGCGTTGGTGCCCATGCCGTATTGCAACACGTCCTGGGTGGTCAGGTGGTCGTTGGCGATGTCTTCCCAACTGACCCCTGGCGCCGCGGCGCTGGCCAAGGGGCTTAGCGACAGACTGCCGGCCAGCAGCAAGGCAACCGTCAGGGAGGAGAGGGCGGGTAGCGTTTTTATTCTCATGGTGGCAGTTCCCAGTGAAAGGTTTTGGCCTGACTAGGTTGGGTCGTGCCGGGGTCTGCCGATACGGAAAAAGTCCCGCCTTTGCCGGGAAGATTTCCCAAACCGCCTGTCTTTGCGACTTGCGTCGGATGGCCTGCTACCAAGGAACTAGACCTCGGCCACCAAAGCAGCATTCGGCCGGCGGCACAGGGTTCCTAAGATGACGGCACGGCCTCTGCCAAGAGGTCTTGCGTGCAATCCAGAGGGCATAACAATGACAACAAAACGCAACGCCATCATCGCTACCGCATTATTGATGGGGCTGACCGGCGCAGGCTCCGCATGGGCCCATGGCAACGTAGTGCCCCAAGCAGTGGAAACCAAGGGATTGACCCCGATCAAGGATACCAACTTGCCGTTGGACGCCGATGGGTGGGCTGCCCAGAACCCGTATCGCAATGCTCCCGAGCGTGAAAAAGCCGTGGAGATCGGCGCCTCGGCCTACAACCAGAACTGCGCGGCCTGCCATGGCCTGGAGGCCAAGTCCGGCGGGATCGCCCCGGACCTGCGCATGCTCGACGCCGCCGAAGCCGGCGATGAGTGGTTCGTCGAACGCGTGCGCCACGGTGCGGTGCGCGACGGCCGGGTCTACATGCCGAAGATGGCCGATTACCTGAGCCAGGAGGCCCTGTGGGCGGTGCGCACTTACCTCGACAGCGTGCACGTCGAGGAGTGATCGCCATGCGCCTGTTCGCGTGGGTGATGTGCAGCGTGCTGCTGTGTGGCCAGGCGGTGCAGGCGCAGGTGCGCAGCTACGATCAGATGATCGCCGCCGGGGAGTTGAAGGTGGCGGTCTACAAGGATTTCGCGCCCTACAGTTTTGAGGATCAGGGCCAGCCCCGGGGTGTCGATGTTGAATTGGCGCAAGCCTTGGCCAAGGCCATGGGCGTGCGTCTGAAACTGATGTGGGCACCGCCCGGCGAGAAGCTCGACGACGATCTGCGCGATTACATCTGGCGCAGCAGCCCGCTGCACGACCGGCAACTGGCCGACTTGATGATGCGGGTGCCATACGATCACGACTACGTGCAAAGGCGCAACGACATTGGGGAACTGGAAAACGCCCAGGTGGTGATGTTCGGTCCCTATCAGCAGGAATGCTGGCAGGTGGCGTATGACCGTCGCCGGCTGGAGTCGGTGGGCAGTGTCGCCGTGTTCCAGCAACACTCCATCGGGGTGGAGGTCGACAGTGTGCCGTCGTTCTACCTGACCTCGGTGTTCAACGGCATGCTCAGCGCCAAGACTCGCCATTACCCCAGCGTCGCCAAGGCCTTCGGGGCCATGCAGGCCGGAGAGGTCGACGCCGTCATGGCCATGCGCGGGGAAGTTGACTGGCAGGTGCATGAGGCGGCCGATCGGCAGTTGGCGCTGGCGGAGAACGCCTATCCGAACATGGGCAAGCAACGCTGGGAAATCGGCATGGCGGTGCACGAAAGCAACCGTCAGTTGGCCTACGCGGTGGAAGAGGCGCTGGAAGGCTTGATCCGCGACGGCAGCCTCAAGGCGATGTATGCCCGCTATGGCCTGCGCTACGACGTACCCGAAATGTACCAATAGGAGCGCAGGGATGAACTGGCGAGCGTATGGCCTGCTGTTAGGGTGCCTGCCGTGGCTGGCGATGGCGGTCGAGCCGGGGAAGGATCCGGTGCCGTCGGTGATGTGGGCCTTTTATCACAAGCAGTTGCTGGGGGAGGCGCCGTTCGTGTTCGACGACCGAGTGCGGCTGCTGGCGCCACCGTTTGCCGAAGATGCGCGCCAGGTGCCACTGGAAATCGATGCCCGGGCCTTTGCCGGCGACGTCGTACGGGTGCTGGCCTGGGCCGAGCTGAACCCCTTGCCGAAAATCGTCGACTTCCAACCCGGGGAGCGGGTGCTGCCTTGGCTGTCGGTCCGTATTCGCATCGAGCAAGCCACGCCGTTGCGCGCCGCCGTGCAGACCCGCGATGGCCTGTGGCACGTCGGTTCGACCCTGATCGATGCAGCCGGTGGCGGCTGCACTGCCCCCAGCGTGGTGCGCACCCAGCCGGGCTGGGAGGAACACTTGGGCGAGGTACTGGGCGGCCGTTATCCGCGAGGGGATTCGAGTCGCCTGCGCCTGCAAGTCAACCATCCAATGGACAACGGCCTGGTGAGCGGCATCCCGGAGTTTTTCCTCAACCAGGCGCAACTGCTGGACGCCGACGGTCAGGTGTTGGCGCGCCTGGAGCTGTTCCCGGCGGTCAGCGAAAACCCCAACCTGGGCTTCGATATCCAAGGCCCGGGACAGACCCGCCTGGTGCTGCGCGACAACAGCGGCAACGCGTTCGAGGCGGCCATTCCCTGACCAGAAGGAGCGCGCCATGCGCTGGCTGTTACTGCTCTGTCTTGGCCTGTGCCTGCCGGCATGGTCCGCCACCGATTATTCACTCAAGCCCCGGCAGATCGCCGCAGGCACCTGGTTGCTGGAAGGCAGCACCGAGAATTTTGCCAAGGCCAACGGCGGCAACATCGTCAATACGGCGTTCATCGTCACCGAGGCCGGCGTGGTGGTGATCGACACCGGGCCGTCGAAACGCTACGGCGAGGCGCTGCGCCAGGCCATTGCCGCGACCACCGACAAGCCGGTCATCCAGGTCTTGCTGACCCATCATCACCCTGACCACGTATTGGGCAACCAGGCGTTCAGCGACGTGCCTATCGGTGCCTTGGCGGGCACCACCGACCTGCTGCGACAACAGGGTGATGCGCTGGCGGAGAACATGTACCGGCTGGTGGGCGACTGGATGCGCGGCACCGAGGTGGTACTGCCAACCCAAGTGCTGGCGGCCGAGACGCTGACGGTGGGCGATCATTCGTTGCGTCTGCTGGCATTGGCCGGGCACACCGGCGCGGACCTGGCGATCCTGGATGAAACCACTGGCGTGTTGTTCGCCGGCGACCTGGTGTTCTACGAACGGGCCCTGACCACCCCCAACAGCCCCGGTCTGGAAGTCTGGCTCAAGGACCTGGACACCCTGCAGGCCTTGCCCTGGAAGCAGATTGTGCCTGGTCACGGCCCGGTCGCGCGTGACACCCAGCCTTTTGCGCAGATGCGTGATTACCTGGGCTGGCTCGACCAACTGATGCGCGATGGTGCTACCCGAGGCGACGACATGGCCGAGATGATCCGCAGCCCCATTCCCGAGCGCTTTGCCGGGATCAGCTTGAGTCGGTATGAGTTGATTCGTAGCGTCAGTCATCTCTATCCGCGTTATGAGCGGGCGGGGATGAAGCGAGTGGATACCCATGATCCCGACTGAACACATACCCCTGTGGCGAGGGAGCTTGCTCCCGCTGGGCTGCGCAGCAGCCCCCTGTCGGTCAACCTGGCTATCAATGTTGGCTGGGCTATTTTTGGGGCCGCTGCGCGCCCCAGCGGGAGCAAGCTCCCTCGCCACGGGGGGAGGCACCGGCAAAGAAGTTGGATGCGACGGCGCCTCATGTATACCAAGGAACTAGAAAACTCAACACAGCGGGCAATTGTTGGCGAGGGCCCCGAGCCCAAGAATCTGTGGCAGACCGGGAAAATTTCCCGGGTATAACAATAACCGCAGAGGTAGCCGTCATGACTCATCCCGCACGTCGCCAACCCTTCGCCGTGAGCCTGCTGCTCAGTGCCATGCTGCTGTCAGGTTCGGCCTTGGCCGCCGTGACCGATCAGGAAATTCTCCAGGACCCGAAGAACCCGCAGCAGGTCGTGACCAACGGCCTGGGCGTCCAGGGCCATCGCTACAGCCCGCTCGACAGCCTCAATGTCAATAACATCAAGGATTTGCGACCGGTCTGGGCGTTCTCCTTCGGTGGCGAAAAGCAGCGCGGCCAGCAGGCCCAGCCGATGATCAAGGACGGGGTGATGTACCTTACCGGTTCCTATTCGCGGGTGTTCGCGGTGGATGCGCGCACCGGCAAGAAACTGTGGCAGTACGATGCGCGCCTGCCCGATGACATCCGCCCTTGCTGCGACGTGATCAACCGCGGCGTGGCGCTGTATGGCGACCTGGTGTTCTTCGGCACCCTCGACGCCAAGCTGGTGGCCTTGAACAAGGACACCGGCAAAGTGGTGTGGAGCAAGAAGGTGGCCGACCACAAGGAAGGTTATTCCATCAGCGCCGCGCCCATGGTGGTGAACGGCAAGCTGATCACCGGTGTGGCCGGTGGCGAGTTCGGCGTGGTCGGCCAGATCAGTGCCTACGATCCGAAGAATGGCGAGCTGCTGTGGACCCGCCCGACGGTGGAAGGCCACATGGGTTACGTCTACAAGGATGGCAAGGCGGTCGAGAACGGTATCTCCGGTGGCGAGGCGGGCAAGACCTGGCCGGGCGATCTTTGGAAAACCGGCGGCGCGGCGCCTTGGCTGGGCGGCTACTACGACCCGGAAACCAACCTGCTGCTGTTCGGCACCGGCAACCCGGCCCCTTGGAATTCCCACCTGCGACCTGGCGACAACCTCTATTCGTCGTCGCGACTGGCCCTGAACCCGGACGACGGCACCATCAAGTGGCATTTCCAGAGTACGCCCCACGACGGCTGGGACTATGACGGCGTCAATGAACTGATTTCGTTCAACTACAAGGAAGGCGGCAAGGACATCAAGGCGGCAGCGACTGCTGACCGTAACGGCTTCTTCTACGTGCTCGACCGCACCAACGGCAAGTTCATCCGCGGCTTCCCGTTTGTCGACAAGATCACCTGGGCCACTGGCTTGGACAAGGACGGGCGGCCGATCTATAACGAGGCCAGCCGTCCGGGCGCGCCGGGCAGCGAAGCCAAGGGCAGTTCGGTGTTCGTCGCCCCGGCCTTCCTCGGTGCGAAAAACTGGATGCCCATGGCCTACAACCAGGACACCGGCCTGTTCTACGTGCCGTCCAACGAATGGGGCATGGACATCTGGAACGAAGGCATCGCCTACAAGAAAGGCGCGGCGTTCCTCGGGGCCGGGTTCACCATCAAGCCGCTGAACGAGGATTACATCGGCGTGCTGCGGGCCATCGACCCCAAGACCGGCAAGGAAGTCTGGCGCCACAAGAACTTCGCGCCGCTGTGGGGCGGGGTCCTGACCACCAAGGGCAACCTGGTGTTCACCGGCACGCCTGAAGGGTTCCTGCAGGCGTTCAACGCCAAGACCGGGGAAAAGGTCTGGGAATTCCAGACCGGCTCCGGCGTGCTTGGCTCGCCCATCACTTGGGAAATGGACGGTGAGCAATACGTCTCCGTGGTTTCCGGCTGGGGCGGTGCGGTGCCGCTGTGGGGCGGCGAGGTGGCCAAGCGCGTGAAGGACTTCAACCAGGGCGGCATGCTCTGGACCTTCAAGTTGCCGAAAGAGCTTGTCGCCAAGCGCTAAAACCTGCCAGGACCCGTGGCGAGGGAGCTTGCTCCCGCTGGAGTGCGAAGCGCTCCCGATTCTTGGCGACTGCTTCGCAGCCGAGCGGGAGCAAGCTCCCTCGCCACAAGGGCCTGCGCTGGCCTTGAACTTGCGCCAATCGCTTGAAACCTACGACCAAATAACGAGAGAGCCCCCTGCCAATGACGCATTCGTCCACGGCACGGGGCTCTCTACCATCGGCCTATCGCCTGTCCCGTGACAGGCATCGACCAGGCAGAGGCCCCATCATGATCTACGCACAACCCGGAACCCCAGGCGCCGTCGTTTCCTTCAAACCGCGCTATGGCAATTTCATCGGCGGCGAATTCGTCGCGCCGGTCAACGGCGAGTACTTCACCAACACGTCCCCGGTCAACGGCGAAGTCATTGCCCAATTCCCACGCTCCAACGCCGCCGACATCGACAAGGCACTGGATGCCGCCCATGCCGCCGCCGACGCCTGGGGCAAGACCTCGGTGCAGGACCGCTCGCGGGTGTTGCTGAAAATCGCCGACCGCATCGAGCAGAACCTGGAAATCCTCGCCGTCAGCGAGACCTGGGACAACGGCAAGGCCGTGCGCGAAACCCTCAATGCCGACGTGCCGCTGGCGGCCGACCATTTCCGGTACTTCGCTGGCTGCATCCGCGCCCAAGAGGGTGGGGCGGCCGAGATCAACGAATTGACCACGGCCTATCATTTCCACGAGCCGCTGGGCGTGGTCGGGCAGATCATCCCGTGGAACTTCCCGCTGCTGATGGCCGCCTGGAAACTCGCCCCGGCCCTGGCCGCTGGTAACTGCATCGTACTCAAGCCGGCCGAACAGACGCCGCTGTCGATCATGGTCTTCGCGGAACTGATCGCCGACCTGCTGCCACCCGGGGTGTTGAACATCGTCCATGGTTTCGGCCGCGAAGCCGGTGAAGCCCTGGCCACCAGCAAGCGCATCGCCAAGATCGCCTTCACCGGCTCCACCCCGGTGGGCTCGCACATCATGAAGTGCGCCGCCGAGAACATCATCCCGTCCACCGTGGAACTGGGCGGCAAGTCGCCAAACATCTTCTTCGAAGACATCATGCAAGCCGAGCCGGCCTTTATCGAAAAGGCGGCTGAAGGCCTGGTGCTGGCGTTTTTCAACCAGGGCGAAGTCTGCACCTGCCCATCGCGCGCCTTGGTGCAAGAGTCGATCTACGTGCCGTTCATGGCCGAGGTGATGAAAAAGATCGCCAAGATCAAGCGCGGCAACCCGCTGGACACCGAGACCATGGTCGGCGCCCAGGCGTCCGAGCAGCAATTCGACAAGATCCTGTCGTACCTTGACATTGCCCAGCAAGAAGGCGCCGAGCTGCTCACCGGCGGCGCTGCCGAGCGACTCGAGGGGGATTTGTCGAGCGGCTATTACATCCAGCCAACCCTGCTCAAGGGCCACAACAAAATGCGCGTGTTCCAAGAGGAAATCTTCGGCCCGGTGGTGGGCGTGACCACCTTCAAGGACGAAGCCGAAGCCCTGGCCATCGCCAACGACACCGAGTTTGGCCTCGGCGCCGGCCTGTGGACCCGCGACATCAACCGCGCCTACCGCATGGGCCGGGCGATCAAGGCCGGTCGCGTGTGGACCAACTGCTACCACCTGTACCCGGCCCATGCCGCGTTCGGTGGCTACAAGAAGTCCGGCGTGGGTCGTGAAACCCATAAGATGATGCTCGACCACTACCAGCAGACCAAGAACCTGCTGGTGAGCTATGACATCAATCCGCTGGGGTTCTTCTAACCCTGGGAGATAACAAGGCAGTTGCAGGGACCCTGTGGCGAGGGAGCTTGCTCCCGCTGGGCCGCGAAGCGGCCCTTTCCTTGATGCACATATTGATTGTGTGGCTGCTATTTTTGGGGCTGCTGCGCAGCCCAGCGGGAGCAAGCTCCCTCGCCACAAGTGCTCGCTGCTCCAGTAGTACCAACGCACCCCACCCACCGCTTCGAAAGTAGCATTCGAGCCCCAGGCGTGGCGTGCATTAATGACCTTGCCGGAATCGCCCGGTACAAGAAGAGGAAAGACCCATGTGGACTAAACCCGCGTACACCGACCTGCGTATCGGCTTTGAAGTGACGATGTACTTCGCCAACCGATGAGTGCCGGCCCGGCCTGAGGCGTTCAGGCCGGGCTACCCCATTGGTCTGATTGCAATCACGGTGGGATGCTTTAGGCTCAAGGTATTCCAGACAATAACAACAGGCTTACCGATGAGCCACGTCACTGAAAAGATGAGCCTCAGCCCGCTGCGCAAGTTCGTGTCCCCTGAAATCATGTTCGGTGCCGGTTGTCGGCACAATGTCGGCAACTACGCCAAGACCTTCGGCGCGCGCAAAGTGCTGATCGTCACCGATCCCGGGGTCATCGCCGCCGGTTGGGTGGCGGACGTCGAAGCCAGCCTCCAGGCCCAAGGTATCGATTACTGCATCTACAGCGCGGTCTCGCCCAATCCCCGGGTCGAGGAAGTGATGCTCGGCGCTGACCTGTACCGGGAAAACCATTGCGATGTCATCGTCGCGGTGGGTGGTGGCAGCCCGATGGATTGCGGCAAAGGCATCGGCATTGTCGTCGCCCACGGCCGCAACATCCTCGAGTTCGAAGGCGTCGATACCCTGCACGTGCCCAGCCCGCCACTGATCTTGATTCCCACCACGGCGGGGACGTCGGCGGACGTGTCGCAGTTCGTGATCATCTCCAACCAGCAAGAACGCATGAAGTTTTCCATCGTCAGCAAGGCGGCGGTGCCGGACGTGTCGTTGATCGACCCGGAAACCACCCTGAGCATGGACCCGTTCCTGTCCGCCTGTACCGGCATCGACGCCCTGGTGCATGCCATCGAGGCCTTCGTGTCCACCGGCCACGGTCCGTTGACCGACCCCCATGCGCTGGAAGCCATGCGCCTGATCAACAACCACCTGGTGCAGATGATCGCCAACCCGGCGGACGTCGCCCTGCGGGAAAAAATCATGTTGGGCAGCATGCAGGCCGGGTTGGCGTTCTCCAACGCGATCCTCGGGGCGGTGCATGCGATGTCCCACAGCCTGGGCGGTTTCCTCGACTTGCCCCATGGCTTGTGCAACGCGGTACTGGTGGAGCATGTGGTGGCGTTCAACTACAACTCGGCACCGGAGCGTTTCAAGGTGATTGCCGAGACCCTGGGCATCGATTGCCGGGGGCTCAATCACCGGCAGATCCGCGGCCGGCTGGTGGAGCACCTGATTGCCCTCAAGCGCACCATCGGTTTCCACGAGACCCTGGGCCTGCACGGTGTCAGCACTTCGGACATTCCGTTCCTGTCGCAACATGCGATGCACGACCCGTGCATCCTCACCAACCCTCGGGAGTCGAGCCAGCGGGATGTCGAGGTCGTCTATGGCGAAGCCCTCTGACGAGCAGCAAAAAGCCCTGGCCGGGCTGCTGGGACTGGGCAATCACTCGACGCGCAAGAGTCACTACCCGGAACTGACGGCCCGTCTCGATGAGCTGGAGCAGGCCCGCCGACACCTGCAACAACTCAATGACCAACTCGAGCAACGGGTGGCCGAGCGCACCGATGCGTTGCTGGAAGCCAACCACAACCTGCAGCAGCAGATTGCCCAGCGCGAGCAGATAGAGCAGCAATTGCGCGATGCCCGGGATGTCGCCCAGGCCGCCAACCGCAGCAAGGACAAGTACCTGGCCGCCGCCAGCCATGATCTGTTGCAGCCCCTCAACGCGGCCCGCCTGCTGATCGCCACCTTGCGTGAACGCCAGTTGCCTGCCGCCGAGCACGTGCTGGTGGAACGCACTCAGCAAGCGCTCGAAGGGGCCGAAGACCTGCTCACTGACCTGCTGGACATTTCCCGGCTCGACCAGGCCGCCGTCAAGCCCGACCTGGCGCCGTATCGGCTGGATGAGTTGCTGGGGCCGCTGGTGTCGGAGTTTCAATCGGTGGCCGGTGCCGCCGGGTTGGAGCTGCGGGTACGTTTTGGCGACGAAGCGGTGCTGACCGACCTGCGATTGATCAGCCGTATCCTGCGCAACCTGCTGAGCAATGCCTGCCGCTACACCAACCAGGGCGGCATTCTCCTGGCGGCCCGACGCCGGGGAGGGCGCCTGAGCCTGGAAGTCTGGGACACGGGACGGGGCATTGCCGCCGATTGCCTGGAGTCGATTTTCCTCGAGTTCAACCAACTGGACGTCGGCCGGGCGGCGGATCGCAAAGGCGTGGGCCTGGGGTTGGCGATCGTCGAACGCATCGCCCATATCCTCGGTTACCGAGTACAGGTGCGTTCGCGCCCGGGACGGGGTTCGGTGTTCAGCATCGAGGTGCCGCTGTCCAGTGAAAAACCGCAACCC
This sequence comes from Pseudomonas sp. Z3-6, assembly GCF_051131985.1. Lineage (NCBI taxonomy): Bacteria > Pseudomonadati > Pseudomonadota > Gammaproteobacteria > Pseudomonadales > Pseudomonadaceae > Pseudomonas > Pseudomonas sp. Z3-6. Next base: position 4,065,564 of record NZ_CP071644.1, on the reverse strand, counting down.
GTGTCCCAGGCCCCGGCCCAGGCGGTCGTCGGCAACCCACTGCCGGGGCGGCGTTTGTTGGTGATCGACAACGAACTGAGCATCTTGCAAAGCATGGCCGCGCTGTTGGGGCAATGGGGTTGCGAGGTGTTGACCGCCACCGACGAGGCGGGCGCCCTTGACGTGCTGCAAAACCGCGCGCCGGAGTTGATCCTGGCGGATTTTCACCTGGATCATGGGGTCGTCGGCTGTGAAGTGGTCAAGCACCTGCGTGAGCATTTCCACCAGGCAATCCCGGCGGTCATCATCACCGCCGACCGCAGCGACCAGTGCCGCCGCGCCCTGCGCAAGCTGGATGCTCCGCTGCTCAACAAACCGGTCAAGCCTGGCAAGTTGCGGGCGGTGTTGAGTCAGATCCTCGGATAGGTTGGCGCTGTAGGAGTTGCGTAGGAGCTGTCGAGTGCAACGAGGCTGCGATCTTTTGATTCATCCGCTTGAAACTCAAGCGGCCAGGGCAAGATCGCAGCCTCGTTGCACTCGTCAGCTCCTACACGGGTCACGCACAGTTCCTACGCGAATGGTTACCAGGGCTATTAAAATGCCGTCATTTGGTCGGCGTTTTTGCCAAGAATGTAAAAATGCGCTTCGGTCTGTTTATTTCCTTATGTAAACTCCCCCCGCTGCGACAATCGGGCACGGCCACGCCAGGCCCGATGAACACCGTTTGCAGCGTCCCTCACCCAGCTGAAGCCAAGACCTACAAGAAGTCAGCGCCGGAGAGACATAAACGAGAGGCCGACGAATATGCTCGGCCCTGTAGGTCCATCCTCCAGTCCGTCTCGATCCATCCCCCAGCATTGCTGGCCGTGGATGTGATCTATCCTTGATCAGGACCGGTGGACGGAATGGCGTTCATCCTAGGGATACACACATGTTGAAGAAAACACACACGGCGCTACTGGGCCTGGCGATGGCGATGGGTCTTGCGACCACGCACGCCGCCGAGCCAAAAAAAGTGGATGTCTTGCTCATTGGTGGGGGCATCATGAGCTCGACTCTCGGCGTCTGGCTCAATGAGCTGGAGCCGGGCTGGACCATGGAAATGGTCGAGCGCCTGGACGGTGTTGCCGAAGAGAGTTCCAACGGTTGGAACAATGCCGGTACTGGTCACTCTGCACTGGCCGAGCTGAACTACACGCCGGAAGACAAGAATGGCAAGGTCGAGATCGTCAAGGCCATCGAGATCAACGAAGCGTTCCAGATCTCCCGTCAGTTCTGGTCCTGGCAGGTCAAGAACGGTGTGCTGAAGAACCCGCGCTCGTTCATTAACTCCACGCCGCACATGAGCTTCGTCTGGGGTGATGACAACATCGCGTTCCTGAAGAAGCGCTACGAAGCGCTCCAGGCCAGCCCGTTGTTCGCCGGCATGCAGTATTCCGAAGACCCTGCACAGATCAGCAAGTGGGTTCCGCTGATGATGCAAGGGCGTGACCCTAGCCAGAAAGTCGCGGCCACCTGGAGCCCGTTGGGTACTGACGTGAATTTCGGCGAAATCACCCGCCAGTTCGCGACTTACCTGCAAACCAAGCCGAACTTCTCCCTCAAGCTGTCCAGCGAAGTGGAAGAAATCACCCGCAACGAAGACGGCACCTGGCGCGTTTCGTACACGAACCTGAAAGACGGTACCGAAACCGAGACCGACGCCAAGTTCGTGTTCATCGGTGCTGGTGGCGGTGCGTTGCACCTGCTGCAGAAGTCCGACATCCCGGAAGCGCGTGAATACGCCGGTTTCCCAGTAGGTGGTTCGTTCCTGGTCACCGAAAACCCGACCGTCGCCCAACTGCACCTGGCGAAGGCGTATGGCAAGGCTTCGGTGGGCGCACCGCCGATGTCGGTTCCGCATTTGGACACCCGTGTGCTCGATGGCAAGCGGGTGATCCTGTTTGGCCCGTTCGCAACGTTCTCCACCAAGTTCCTGAAGAACGGTTCGTACTTCGACCTGCTGACCAGCACCACCACCCACAACGTGTGGCCGATGACCAAGGTCGGTATCGAACAGTACCCACTGGTCGAATACCTGGCCGGCCAGCTGATGCTGTCGGATGAAGACCGCTTCAACGCTTTGAAAGAGTACTTCCCGGACGCCAAGCAAGAAGACTGGCGCCTGTGGCAGGCCGGCCAGCGCGTGCAGATCATCAAGCGTGACGAAGAGAAGGGCGGCGTGCTGAAACTCGGCACCGAAGTGGTCGCGTCCCAGGACGGCAGCATCGCCGGCCTGCTGGGCGCCTCCCCAGGCGCCTCGACTGCCGCACCGATCATGCTGACCGTGCTTGAGAAGGTCTTCAAGGACAAGGTCGCCAGCCCGGCCTGGCAGGAAAAATTGCGCCAGATCGTGCCGAGCTACGGCACCAAGCTCAACGATAGCCCTGAGCGCGTAGCCCAGGAATGGGCGTACACCAGCGAAGTCCTGCAACTGGACACACCGCCGGTGATTGGCAAGCCTGGCGCCCCCGTGGCACCGGCCAAGCCGGGCGCCGCCCCGCAAGCCAACCCAGCGGCTGACATGGCGCTGTAAGCCGGACGCTGTCTGAAGTCGTACTAAAAACGCCGCTCAAATGAGCGGCGTTTTTATATTGGGCGCTCGGTTAACCCCTAATGTGGGAGCGGGCGTGCTCGCGATATCGGCGGGCCCGCCAACATCAATGCCCGATCTGCGAAAGGTCTGCCCCATCCTCTGCGCACACCTGTCGAAACCGCGCGTCAAAATCCTCCGCCAACTGCGCCAGGGTAATTGCTCCCAAACGCTTGAGCAGCAACGCCTGGGCCTCATCGAACGCATCCGTCAGCGCGCCGTTCACCGCCTGTTCCACCAGGCATTGCGGATGATCCGTGGACAGGCCAATGGCAAAGATCGACGTGCTGCCCAAGGCCTGGTGGATGTCCAGCAAGGTCATCTCCGACAGCGGCTTGCTCAAGGTCCAGCCGCCACGATGGCCTTTTTCCGACGTGACATACCCCTGTTCCTTGAGCAGCGCCATGGTCCGGCGCACCACCACCGGGTTGGTGCCCAGCATTTGCGCGAGGGTGTCGGACGTGGCCGATTGCTGGTGGCGATCCATGTGGATCAAAACGTGGAGCATGCGGGACAGGCGGGTGTCGGTTCTCATGAGCGTTGCAGCGTTCCGTGGCGAAGACCGGCCTGAGTATCGCCTGTAATTGCAAAAGTTACGAGATCGTTGACAGGCGCTTTTCAAGGAACTTACGATGTGTCGAGACTTCATCAATTCCGCCGGACCACCCAGGAGATTGATCATGCACTACGACGTCATCATCGCAGGCGGCAGCTACGCCGGGATGTCCGCAGCCCTTCAATTGGCCCGTGCCCGCCGCAAAGTGCTGGTCATCGATGCCGGCCAGCGGCGCAACCGGTTCGCGGCCAGCGCCCATGGTTTTCTCGGCCAGGATGGCCGCGCGCCCGGGGACATCGCCGAAGAGGCCCGCCGCCAGCTGTTGGCCTACCCAACGGTGGAATGGGTATCGGGTACCGCGAGCAAGGCCAGCCAGGAGGCGGGTGGCTTCATCGTGGAGAGCCATGACGGGCAACGCTACAGCACCCAGCGGCTGTTGTTGGCCTCCGGGGTCATCGATGAGTTGCCCGACGTGGAAGGGCTGGCGCAGCGCTGGGGCAAAAGCGTCTTCCATTGTCCGTATTGCCACGGCTATGAACTGGAACAAGGTCCCATCGGGGTGTTGGCGACCTCGCCGATGTCGCTCCACCATGCCTTGATGCTGCCTGATTGGGGGCCGACGACATTCTTCACCAATGGCGTGTTCGAGCCCGACCTTGAGCAACAGGACAGCCTGGCCCGACGCGGCGTAACCCTGGTGCCGGAGCGTGTCGAACGTATTGAAGGCGACCGGGCCGACGTGGTGCTGGCGGACGGACGGGTGATCGCCATTGACGGCTTGTTTGTCTTGCCACGCATCCAGGTGGCCGGTTCACTCGCGGCGTCCTTGGGCTGTGCTTTTGAAGACGGCCCGCTCGGGGCGTTCATCCAGGCCGACCCGATGACGCGTGCAACCAGCGTCCCGGGTGTTTATGTCTGTGGCGATGCGGCGATGCCGTTCGGGTCAGTCGCGTTGGCGGTCGGCGATGGGGTGAGGGCGGGCTCCGGGGTGCATCGTTCGCTGATCTTCGATGCGCATTGAAGCCGGCCCTTGAGCGTTATACCTGTACCGCGCCGGTTGCCACGGCAAAGGCAAGCATCACCAGGCTGACGCCCCAGGCCCAGAAGAACGTATAGGTGATGTGCTTGCGCAGCTCCACCCCGGACAACGCCAGTGCTAGATAGACGCTGGGCACCACCGGGCTGATGGAAAAGCCGGTGTTCTCCCCGATCAGCATGGCCCGGGCCACGGCTTCGAGAGGAACACCCGCGGCGGCGGCCACGTCCTTGATCACCGGAAGCAGGGCGAAATAATAGGCGTCCGGTGAAAAGATCATGCCCAGGGGCACGCCGAAGAAACCGACGATCACATGCAGGTATTGGGCGGATCCCGCCGGCAGGATATCGATCAGTGCCAAGGCCATCCCGTCGGACATCTTCGCACCGGAGAGCACGCCCAACAGGACGGCAGCGGCCATCATCACCAGGACCATTTGCAGCGCGTCGGCCGCATGGGCCTTGAGGCGTTCGGCCTGGGCGTCCAGGGACGGGAAGTTCAAGGGCAGGGCGATGCCCAGTCCCACCATGAAACAGGCGTACAGGGGGAAAATACCGGTGAACAGGCACACCAGGATCCCAGCGGTCAGCGCCACGTTCAGCCAGTAGCGCAGCTCTCGGGGCGAGAGGCTGAATTCCCGGTCCTGGGGTTGCAGGCCGTCGAGGTCGCACGTCGCCGCCGCCCCGAGGGACATCGGTTGGCGACGCTGGGCGCGTAGGCCCAATACGGTCGCGACCAGCAGCATGCACGCCAGGCCCACCATCTGCACCGGCAGCAATCCTAGCCACAACTGCGTGGCATCCAGCCCCGACACCGCGGCGGCCCGTGCGGTCGTGCCGCCCCAAGGGACCATATTGATGACACCGGCGGTAGTGCCGACCAGGCACAACAGCATCGCTGGGCTCATGTTCAGGCGTTTGTACAAGGGCAGCAGGGCCGGGATGGTCAGCAAGAACGTGGCGGCGCCGACGCCGTCGAGGTGAACCACCGACGTCACCAATACCGTTACCAACGCCACGGCCAACGGCTTGCCGCCCGTGCTGCGGATCAGCAGATTGACCAACGGATCGAACAGTCCGCGGTCACGCATGATGCCGAAAAACAGGATGGCGAACAGAAACAGTGCGGCGGTCGGGGCCACTGTAATCAGGCCGGCCTTGATGAACTCGCCGATCTGTCCGAGATTGAAACCGGCCAGCAGGCAAACGACCACGGGAAGGGTGGTGAACGCCACGACCGGACTGATCCTGCGCAGCAATATCAAGCCGATGATGGCGAACATCATCAGGAAACCCAGGGTTGTAATCATGTTGCAGCCTCTCTTTTTATTGTTGTCGGATGGTGCGCGGGCGGTGGCTCGGTCAGCCTTGCGGGCCAGGCAAACGCAAGGCCAGCAGCAGGTAACTCAGGCTTTTGCCGTGGCGGTCAAGACCGCAACTGCGGTTCACCCCACCCTCCAGGGCGTCCTCAAGTACGAAATTCAATGCGTTCAGGTTCGGCAGCTCATAGCGATGCACCTTGGTGGGCTGGCGCGTCTCGAATTGCTCGGCCACCCGGGCGCAGGTCAGTTCCCGTAGCAGCCAGGGGTAGTGGGCAGGATCGTTGGGAAACAGGGCGATGCTGAGAATATTGCCTTTGTCGCCGGCACGGGCATGGGCATAGTCAGCGAGGGTGACCAGGTTCATCAATACCACTCCAGGGTTGTGTGGATTTCATTTCGCGGCAGCAGGAAGCTGCGAGTGGTGACGGTCTCGGCGAGGTGCCGGCGCACGCCACCGCCGCCCGCGGGCCCGTTGGTATAGAGCGACTCAACCTCTGCCAGCAGCGCTTCCACCAGCAATCGGTCGGTGTGGGTCAAGCCGATGCGCACGCGCACATCCTCCAGGGAAGGCGCCTGGGCCAGTTGCTTTTGCAGATAACGACCGCCGTGGTCGTTGAAAAGGCTGGCAACCCCGGACAGGTCGATCCAGGGCTGTATTCCCGGTGCCAATTGGTCAAAACGTTGCAGCAGGATCTCCCGCGCCAGCGCGGCACGCGCCACGGCACCGGGGCCTGCGTAGGAGATTTCCGCCTCGCCGAACCACAGGCCGCGCACCCCCGCCAGGCCCTTGAGCGTGTAGGGACGTGGATGACCAAGCAGGCCACTGATCTCGACACGGTCCCCACCCAAATCCTGGACGCGGGCCTGGCCCAGGTCCAGCACCACGTCCGGCGTGAGATAGCGTCGAGGGTCATGTACTTCGTAGAGGAGTTGTTCCTTGACGGTCTGTTCGCTGACCCGGCCACCGCTGTTGCGAGTCTTGCCGATGATCAGGCGGCCGTCCTGGTGGACCTCGGCTATCGGACAGCCGAGGTTGGCCGGGTCCGGAATGTCCTTCATCCCAGGATGGGCAAAGTAGCCGCCAGTGACCTGGGTGCAACATTCCAGCAGATGCCCGGCCGTGGTGGCGACGGCCATTTTCTGCCAATCGTCAGCCGCCCAACCCAGCCCATGGCGGATCGCCCCCACCGCCAGCGACGGATCCGCGACCCGACCACACAGCACGATGCCGGCGCCCTCGGCCAACGCCTGGGCGATACCGTCGGCCCCGGTGTAGACGTTCACCGAAACGGGGTGCTCCAAGGGGGCCGATGACAACCATCGTTCGTAGCGGGGCGGCGTTTCTTCCAACAGGTCATCGCCCAGTACACAGGCGATTTTCAGTCCAGGGAAGCGACCCGCCAACCCGTGTCTCAGTCGTCGCGCGGCCGCTCGGGGATTGGCGGCGCCGCCGTTGGTGATGATCGGGATGCCGGCCTCGATGCACAGGTCGAGCATGGGTTCGAGGAAGTCGAACAGGCGGGCGGAGTAGCCTGTCTCTGGATCAAGTCGTTTGCGTAGCTGGGCCTCGGCCAGGGTCCGCTCAGCCAGTAGCTCCAGCATGATGTAGCGCTGGCCGTTGCGTTGCGCCAGGTCCTGGGCCAGGCGCAGGGCGGCGTCGGGTCGATCATTGGCGAAACCGGCGCCACACCCGACGAGAATTGTTTTTGTCATGTCCGAGTTCCACTGAAGGGTGACTCCATAGTGAAGGGGCTGGATTATTCTGTGAATTTTAAAGATAGAATCAATTGATTCAGTAATTTTATGAGTGGGCCATGAACGTTTCTTTTCGTCAGCTTCGTGCCTTCATCCTGATCGCCGAGACGTCGAGCTTTACCCGCACGGCAGAACAACTGCACCTTTCCCAACCGGCGTTGAGCTACAGCATTCGCAAATTGGAAGAGAGCATGGGCTTGCAATTGCTCGCGCGTAACACCCGCAGCGTCGAACTGACGCCCGCCGGTGAGCACTTCCTGCCCCAGGCCCGGCGCATGCTCCGGGACATGGACGATGCCGTGCGCGATGCTCGTGACACCCTCAACCTGAGCCGGGGTACGCTCCGGCTGGCGGCCCTGCCTACCGCCGCCGCGTCGTTCCTGCCGATCGCCATTGCTGCTTTCCAGCGTGAGAACCCGGGCGTGACGGTGAGCTTGCTGGATGGCCGTGCGGGGGAAATCATGGGCTGGGTGCAGCGAGGCGAGGTGGACGCCGGCATCAGTTCGCTGCCTGACGATCTTTCCGGATTGAGTTTCGAGCGACTGCTGGATGACAACCTTGTGCTATTGAGCCACAAGGATCACCTGCGCGAAGCCCTGGACGACTGGAAGCGGCAGCCCTACATCGCGCTTACGCCCGACACCAGCATCCGTCCCCTGGCTGACGCTGCGTTGCGCTATCTGAACGTCGATGCGGTTCCGGCGTGGGAGGTCGCGCACATGAGCACCGCCACGGCGTTGGTGCGCGAAGGATTGGGATTCTCCCTGCTGCCGGCCAGTTGCACGGCCGTGTTCAACATTGGCGAGCAGTGCACGGTTACTGCCATCGACCAGCCGGCGAAACGCTCGATCGGCCTGTTGCAGCGCAAGCCGGTGGCCCCATCACCTTCGTTGAGCCAGTTCATGGGGCATGTGCGGCAGGTGCTGCGGCAGGATGAGGTCAGCCATGGGCGCTGAGGTTGATCAGGCACTGGCTATCGCGAGCAAGCTCGCTCCCACAGGGAGAGGGCGTTGGAAACGCTATTCCTGAACACCACCAAATCCCCTGTGGGAGCGAGCCTGCTCGCGAAAACGGTTGTTCAGTTTGCATCGATGTTGAATATGCCACCGCCTTCGCGAGCAGGCTCGCTCCCACATTGGCGGGTGGTGGAACTTGAGCGCATGACCGCCATAAATCCCCTGTGGGAGCGAGCCTGCTCGCGAAAACGGTGGTTCAGACTGCATCGATGTTGAATATGCCGCCGCCTTCGCGAGCAGGCTCGCTCCCACACTGGCTGGCGCTGGGACTTGATCGCATGGCCGCCATAAATCCCCTGTGGGAGCGAGCCTGCTCGCGAAAACGGTTGTTCAGCTTGCATCGATGTTGAATATGCCACCGCCTTCGCGAGCAGGCTCGCCCCCACACTGGCGGGTGGTGGAACTTGAGCGCATGACCGCCATAAATCCCCTGTGGGAGCGAGCCTGCTCGCGAAAACGGTTGTTCAGTTTGCATCGATGTTGAATATGCCACCGCCTTCGCGAGCAGGCTCGCTCCCACATTGGCGGGTGGTGGAACTTGAGCGCATGACCGCCATAAATCCCCTGTGGGAGCGAGCCTGCTCGCGAAAACGGTTGTTCAGTTTGCATCGATGTTGAATATGCCACCGCCTTCGCGAGCAGGCTCGCTCCCACATTGGCGGGTGGTGGAACTTGAGCGCATGACCGCCATAAATCCCCTGTGGGAGCGAGCCTGCTCGCGAAAACGGTGGTTCAGACTGCATCGATGTTGAATATGCCGCCGCCTTCGCGAGCAGGCTCGCTCCCACACTGGCTGGCGCTGGGACTTGATCGCATGGCCGCCAAAAAATCCCACTGTGGAAGCGAGCTTGCTCGCGATGGCACCGCTACTGCGGCGTGCCAAACATCGCCGTCCAATAGATCCCCGCATCGCTTTTCGGATCGGTCGCATACCCGGCGCCCAATTCGCGGAACTGCGGGTTCATCAGGTTGGCGCAGTGCCCTGGGCTGGCCAGCCAGCCATCCACCACCTTGAGCGCGGTGTCTTGTCCGGCGGCAATGTTCTCGCCGATCAATTGGCCCAGGTAGCCGGCCAGTTCGGCGCGGTCGCCGGGCGTGCGGTTGTCGCGGTCTTTGTGGTCGAAGAAATTGTTGTTGGCCATGGCCCGGGTGTGCGTGACGGCGGCCAGGGCCAGGGTGGCGTTCCAGCCCAGCGGCGTGGTGGCGGCGAAGGCTTCGGTGCCGCAGCGACGCGGCTGGGCGCGGGCGCTGTTGATCAGCTTCAGCAGTTTCTGGCCCTCCGCTTGCCAATCACCCAGGCGCGCTGACAGCAACGGGCGCGCCAGCACGATGCGCCATTCGCGATCCAGGCGGCTGACGCCGATGTCGACGAACTGTGGGTCGAGCACCACCTGGCAGAAGCTTTCCTGCACGGCTTTCATGGCCGATTGCGCATCCCGCGGCCCGGACAGGCTGATGGCTTGCACGTTGACCATGGGATAGGCCGCCCGCGCCAGCGCCTGTTGCAGGTCGCCGATGCCATTGGCCGACAGGATCAGCCGGGAGTCCATCGCCAGCGGCGGCAGCTCCAACGAGGCCTGGCCGGCACAGCTTTGGGATTGGCTGCGGTAAAGGTTGATGGACTCGACCAGTTGCGTCTCTTCGGTGGCCGTGGCGCTGGTGGTGAACGCCAGGCCCAGCGACAGCACGACAAGACCCATGACGGATGAAATGGCACGCATGTAAATCTCCCTTGAGCGGACGGCGCCTATGATGCGCAATTTTTGCCCCGCCGGGGCAACGGTATTCACGCTCTCTTGAAATCCCTTGGAACGGTACCGTTGGGCACCGTTCGGGACAATCCTCAAGTAGTGGGATCAGTTTTCAAGCGAATAAGTCCATTTCCGTCGTTTCAAGGCCATAAAAACCTCGATTATCAGCTCATCCAGTTACCCCCATCGACGTTATACGTCTGTGCCACCACGTATTCGCTCTCCGCCGAGGCCAGGAAAATCGCCATTCCGGTGAGGTCCTCGGCGGTGCCCATCCGGCCATAGGGTACTTGCTCCGCAACCTGGCGCTTCTTTTCCCCCAGCGGCAGGTTTTCGTGACGGGCGAACAGCGCGTCCACGCCATCCCAGTGCTCGCCATCCACCACGCCGGGGGCGATGGCGTTGACGTTGATCCGATGCTTGATCAGGTCCAGCCCGGCGGACTGGGTCAGGCTGATCACCGCGGCCTTGGTGGCGCAATAGATCGCCACCAGGGGCTCGCCACGCCGGCCGGCCTGGCTGGCCATGTTGATGATCCGGCCGCCATGGCCCTGGCGAATCATCTGCCGCGCCGCCGCCTGCAGCGTGAACAGCGTGCCGGCGACGTTGATGGAAAACAGCCGCTCGTAGCTTTGTCGGGGGATGTCGATGATGGGCGCCAGGTCGAACAGCGCGGCGTTGTTGATCAGGATATCCAGCTTGCCCGCCCGGGCCACCACGGCCTCGATGGCCTGGTCGATCGACGCCTGGTCGGTCACGTCCATTTTGACGGCGTAGGCGCAGCCGCCCAGTTCGATGGCGGTGGCCTGGGCTTGGTCAAGGTCGATATCAGCGATCGCCACGGTGGCGCCTTCGTTGATATAGGCCTGGGCGAATGCCTTGCCGATGCCACGGGCGGCGCCGGTCACCAGGGCACTTTTTCCTTCGAGTCGTTTCATGGGGTTTTCCTGTCAGTCTAGGGAGTAGGCGGTGCACACAGCCCTTGTGGCGAGGGAGCTTGCTCCCGCTCGACTGCGAAGCAGTCGTAAACCGGCGGGTGCGGTGTGTCTGATACGCCGCACTTGGCAGGTTTTGGGGCCGCTTTGCGGCCCAGCGGGAGCAAGCTCCCTCGCCACGGGTTTGCCGATTGCCTTAAGTGAACAGCATTGCGGTCATGGATAAGCCGATTACAGCAGCGCCCGTGGAGGAGGACAAACGCGGGGAGAATCGTGGGCTGATATTTTTTTAACGTCGCTGAACGTGACAGGCGCGGGTTAAAAAAGTACCAGCGGTCGGTCTGGCCGAGGCTGGCTAAGCGCTGCGCACTCGGCGTAAGGTGCCCGCTATAACGCTAAAAGAGGCGCGACATGCCTGATCACCGAACGCCCCTGTTCGAGCAGCGACCGGCCGAACTGGAAGTCATCCTGCCCGAACCCGAACACAGTTTTCGCTGGTACGAGCACGATTACCCGTACCCGCTGGCGCGCTGGAACCATCATCCTGAATTCGAGATCCACCTGATCCGCCAGGGCAGCGGCAAACTGTTGGCGGGCGACTACATCGGCCCGTTTGGCCCCGGTCATGTGGCGATGATCGGCCCGGATTTACCCCACGACTGGATGGGCGATCTGGCGTCGGGGGAATACTTGATCGGACGTGACGTGGTGTTGCAATTCGACGGCGCCACGCTGCTGACCTTGCGTCGCACCCTGCCTGAACTGGGGGATCTGCAGGGGCTGTTCGAACGAGCCCGCCGTGGGCTGGCCTTCGCAGGAGACACCGCACTGAGGGCTGCGCACCTGCTGGAAACCATCGGCCCGGCCCAGGGGCTGGCGCGATTGACGCTGTTCCTGGAGTTGCTCCACACCCTCAACCAGGCTCCCGGTGACGAGGTCCTGAGCCTGGCGAGCCCATGTTACGCACCGGCCCTTGATGCCCGCAGTTCCGAGCGTATCCACAAAGCCTTCGAGTACCTGCAAGCCGAACTCACCGGCGACCTGAGACTGTCGGTGATCGCCCGCCAATTGGACATGAGCGAGCCAGGTTTCTCGCGATTCTTCAAGCGCATCACCGGGCACGGTTTCATCGACCTGATGCGCAAGTTGCGGGTCCAGCGCGCCTGCCGTTTGTTGTTGCAAAGCGAAATGCCGGTGACCGACATCTGTTTTGAAGTGGGCTATAACAATCTGTCCAACTTCAACCGGCATTTCCGCATCGAAATGAACCAGACCCCCAGCGAGTATCGGCGGGGCGCTTTTCCCCTGTCTGACGGAGACTGTCATGTTGAACGTCGTTGAACAGTCAACCAGCGCATCGTTGCGCCAACGAATGGAGAGGGCCGGTTGCGCCTTCGAATTCCTGATACTCGCGCCTGAGGCGAATGAGGCGGTTGACGAGGCGCTCCATCGCCAGGCCGTGGATCTGTTGTTCCAGCAGATCAAGGCCATATGGCTGGAACGTCACCGCCAACTGACCCTCGATCCGCGCGATGCCGAGGTTGCGTCGCCCATCATGAGTTGGGATCTGGACAAGGCTGTCGCCAAGCCGCTGACCCACGAGGAGGTGACCCGACTCATGCGCACCGACGTGGGCGAACACAATCAGCAGCCCTACGCCTTGTACGCGGACTTCTGCGAACCGCCCTATGGCACCCGTTTCAGCGACGAAACGCCGCAAGCGCTGTTCAAGGCATGGCTCGATTTGCTCGGGCTCGAAGAAGGGATCGATGTCGTGGTGTTGAGTTGGGTCGACAACTTCAACTTCAACTGGACCGCCAGCGACGAACCCGATCCGGCCCGTGAGCCCTGGAGCGATTATTTCGACGATGGCCTGGAGTGGTGGGGCGTCTGGTGCCTGAGCTTCTGGAACCCCAAGCGCCGCACGCTCGCTGTGCTGGCTGCAAGTACGACGGATTGATCAGCCTGAACACAGGCCTCGAAACCACCCGGAACCCATGTGGGAGCGAGCTTGCTCGCGAAAGCGTCAGCCCAGCCCACATCAACGCCACCTGACCCACCGCCATCGCGAGCAGGCTCGCTCCCACAGGAGATCTGGGGTGGATACAGATCGTGCGGCCACCCAGAAACCAGTGTGGGAGCGAGCTTGCTCGCGAAGGCGTCAGCACATTCGACATACATGCAAGCTGGCCCACCGCTTTCGCGAGCAAGCCCCCCACATTAGTTCGGTGTTTAGTCTTGGACACCTTTCTGATGCTTCTTCAACCGATAGGCGAATTGCGCCCGGCTCAGCCCCAGCGAGCGTGCGGCCGCCGCCAGGTTTCCGCTGCTCAGTTGCAGGGCTTCGTTGATCAGCCGCGATTCCAGCCCGTCAATGGAGAAGTCCGCGTCCAGTTGGCTGAGTGACCGGAGCAGCGCCGGTTTTTCTGCCACGTCGTTGCCGACCAGGCCCATGGTCGAGAGGCCGCCGAGGTGGTCCACGGAGTACGCATCCACCGGCAATTGCTCATTGCGAAACAGGTGGACCAGATCGATCGCCTGACCCTCTTCGCTGGCGATCAGGCCGCGTTCGATGAGGTTCTGCAATTCCCGCACGTTGCCCGGAAAGTCATAGCGCAACAGCACCTTCAAGGCGCGCATGGTCAGCCCCATCGGCGTGCGGCCGTATTCCTGGCAGAAGCGCTTGAGAAAGGCATTGATCAGCAACGGTATGTCGTCGCGACGCTCGCGCAGGGGCGGCAGGGCGATGGGGTAGACGTTGAGCCGGTAGAACAGGTCTTCACGGAACGCGCCGTCCGCCACGGCCTTGCGCAGGTCGATGTTGGTGGCCGCCACGACTCGCACATCGACTTTGATGCCATGGCCGCCGCCAACCCGTTCGATTTCCCGCTCCTGCAAGGCGCGCAGCAGCTTGCTTTGCCCGGCCAGGCTCAGGCAGGTGATCTCGTCCAGGAACAACGTACCGCCATGGGCGCGTTCGAAACGTCCGGGGCGTGAATGGGTGGCGCCGGTGTAGGCACCGCGCTCGACGCCGAACAGTTCGGCCTCGATCAGGTTGTCGGGGATGGCCGCGCAGTTGAGGGCGATGAACGGACCGTCACGGCGGCGACTCAGTTGGTGCAACTGGCGGGCGAACATCTCCTTGCCGACGCCGGACTCGCCGCTGACCAGCACGGTGGCGGGGGTCAAGGCCACCCGTTGCAAGGCCTGGGTCGCGGCGTTGAAGGCGGCGCTGGCACCGATCAGCGGCTGTTCGCTGTCCGGCAGCGGGGCGGTTCCGGCGACGTTGTCGGACTGAGTATCGGCGCGCGGAACGACCGTCGTCGGTGATGCATTGAGGTAGTTCAGGTCCTGCTCGATGTCACCCCATTGCTCGGCAGTCTTGCCGACGACTCGGCAGCGTTCATGACCCATGCCCCGGCATTCCACTTCTCGAAAGACCACCAGTTGCCCGAACAGCCCGCTGACGAATCCGATGGCGTAGCCCAGTTCGGTCCAGCACACCGGATCCTGCCCGGTGCCATAGGCGGCGACATGCTCATCGGCCTCGCAGGAGTGATGCCAGAGAAATTCCCCTTCATAGAATCCCGAGTCGGCGTCGAATTTGAAATGCAGCGGCTCGACCTTGGTCATGCCTTCGAGGGTATGCAGGTGCGTGCCGGCGCGGAACACCGCCGCGGCATCGGCATGGGGCCAGCGTTCACGAATCAGCCGGGCGTCGCGGGCGCCGGAGGAATAGCCGGTGCGGGTGAGCATGCCGCGGGCCTGCTCCAGCCCCTGGCGCTCGATGATTTCCCGGCGCAACGCACCGAAGGAGGAACTGTGCAGCAGCAACATGCGCTGGTCGTTGAGCCAGATACGGCCATCGTCGGGGGAGAAAAACAGGCACGCGGTGAGCTCTGCCGTGGTGGGCGAACTGCTGTCGCTCAGCTCTTTGCTGTCGCCCCGTGGATGGAAATGCTCGGTGGCGATCCGGTCCGGCAACTGGCAGTGGGGATTATTCATTGTTATGCCCCTGATGGCGGAGTGATCGAAATGATCACCTGGCGAGATAGTTATTAAGCATAACTTTATCAAATGAACAAGCGGCAGCTGGCCAACGGCCAGGATAGCGACGGCTCCCGCCCCGTCGTGTCCGGCGAAGAACCCTGGGCCAGAGCCCTGCGCCAGGTTTATCAAGGCCTGCGGGCAAAACCGGCACAGCGCTTGCTCAAGCACTTGCACGGCGTTTGCGTCGACACCGTCCAGGTGCGGCAAACGATGACAACAACAAAGAGCCGGGAGTGTTAAATGTCTGCATCCAAGAGCCACCTGTTGTCCCAGGTGATCGAGTCGGAATGTGTCTTCAACGGTGACTGGGTGCCTGCCTCGGGCCCGCTGCAAACGATCATCGAACCGGCCACCGGTGAGCGGCTGATGCGCTGTGCCACGGCCGACACCGCCGACATCGCCAAGGCCAGTCGCGACGCAGCCCTCGCTCAGCCGGCATGGGCGGCCCTGGGCCCGCGGCAACGGGCGGCGATCTTCCGCAAGGCCGCCGATGTAGCCGAGCAGTCCTTCGACGAACTGGCGTTGTACGTGGCCCGGGAGACCGGCGCTGCACTGTTCAAGGGACAGCACGAGGTACGCGAAGCCATCGTGCTGTTGCACCAGGCCGCCGGCTTGCTGTCCCAGGCCCATGGGGTGGTCTTGCCCAGCGAGGCGGGGCGCCTGTCCTATGCGCGGCGTCAGCCCCACGGCGTGGTCGGGGTAATTTCACCCTTCAACTTTCCCTTGGTGCTGTCCATGCGCTCTGTCGCGCCGGCCCTGGCGGCGGGCAACGCGGTGGTGCTCAAGCCGGATCCGCAGACCCCGGTGAGTGGCGGTTTCCTCATTGCCTGCTTGTTCGAGGCGGCAGGCCTGCCCAAGGGCTTGTTGCAAGTGTTGCCCGGCGCGGCGGATGCCGGTGAGGCGCTGTGCCGCGATCCTAACGTGCGCATGATCGCCTTCACCGGTTCCACCGGCGCCGGGCGCAAGGTCGCTGAAGTGGCCGGGCGCAACCTGAAGAAGGTCGCCCTGGAGTTGGGTGGCAAGAA
Organism: Pseudomonas sp. Z3-6; assembly: GCF_051131985.1. Classification (NCBI taxonomy): domain Bacteria; kingdom Pseudomonadati; phylum Pseudomonadota; class Gammaproteobacteria; order Pseudomonadales; family Pseudomonadaceae; genus Pseudomonas; species Pseudomonas sp. Z3-6. Next base: position 4,049,508 of record NZ_CP071644.1, on the reverse strand, counting down.
CCCGCTGATCATTCTCGAAGATGCCGACCTCGACCTCGCGGCCCGGAACGCGGCCTGGGGCGCCTGGCTGCACCAAGGGCAGATTTGCATGGCCACCGGCTTGATCCTCGCCCATGAATCCATCGCCGCCGAGCTGACCCGCAAACTGGTGGAAAAGGCCCAGGCCATGACGACTGGCAACGCTGCCCGGGAAGAAGCCGCGATGGGGCCGCTGATCAATCAGCGGCAGTTGCAACGGGTCCACGACATCGTCAGCGACACCGTGCTTGCCGGGGCTCGGCTGGAAGCGGGCGGCGACCACGATCGGCTGTTCTACGAGGCCACTGTGCTCAGCGGCGTGAAGCCGGGCATGCGTGCTTTCGACGAAGAGATCTTCGGGCCCGTGGCCACGGTGGTCAGCTTCGCCACCGACGACGAAGCCATCGAGTTGGCCAATCGCACCGAGTACGGCTTGGCCGCAGCGATCATTTCACCGTCGGTGGGCCGGGCCATGGCCATCGGTGAGCGGTTGCAGTGCGGCATGTTGCACATCAATGACCAGACCGTCGCCGATGAGTGCGTCAACCCGTTCGGCGGACGCGGCGCCTCGGGCAATGGCGGCAGTGTCGGCGGCCCGGCGGACTGGGACGAATACACCCAATGGCAGTGGGTCACGATCAAGGACACGGCGCCGGTCTACCCGTTCTGACCGGCCGTTTTTACCGGGCCCGATGAGCTGGGCCCGGCGAGTACACAACAATAAGAAGAGGACTCAACATGAAACTCGACAACAAGATTGTGCTGGTGACGGGTGTCTCGTCGGGTATCGGTGCTGCCACGGCGAGCTTGCTGCGTGCCCACGGCGCCCAGGTGATTGGCGTGGACCTCAAGGCGCCGCACATGACCCTGGACGGTTTTGTACAGGGCGACTTGAGCAGCGCCGAGAACATCGACCGCCTGCTGCCACAGCTGCCCGCACGGCTCGACAGCCTGTGCAACATTGCCGGTGTGCCGGGCACCGCCAATCCGCGACTGCTGGCGCGGGTCAACTACCTTGGGCTGCGCCACCTGAGCCGTGCGCTGCTGCCGCGCATCAGTGCGGGCGGCAGCATCGTCAATATCGCCTCGATCCTTGGCGCCGAATGGCCGCTGCGTCTGGAACAGCACAAGGCGCTGGCGCGCATCGAGGATTTCGCCGCCGCGCAAGCCTGGCTGGCCGACCACCCGGTGCCGGACCAGACCTGCTACCAGTACTTCAAGGAAGCCTTGATCGTCTGGAACTACCTGCAGGCCCAGCCCTGGTTCCTCGAGCATTCGGTGCGCATGAACAGTGTCGCCCCAGGCCCGGTGTTCACGCCCATCCTCGACGACTTCGTGAGCATGCTCGGCGAGGCGCGGACCCAGGCCGATGCCCACCGCATGAAACGTCCCGCCTACGCCGATGAGGTGGCGGCGGTGATCGCGTTCCTGTGTGCCGACGAGTCGCGCTGGATCAACGGTGTGAACCTGCCGGTCGATGGGGGATTGGCCTCTACCTACATCTGAAATGCGCACCTGTGGAAAGCGGCGCAAGCCGCGACCTGAGCGTGTTGGCTGCCAAAGCCATGCCCAAAAATAACAATAATGAGAAGCGTCCATGGATAACGTCAAAGAGAGCTTTCGTTTCAAGCATTGCGCGCTGTTCCTGGCGTTATGCAGCACCGGTGTGATGGTCGATCGGGTCGAAGCCATGCAAATGGACCTGGGTGACTCCGACTGGAAACTGCGCTGGGACAATACCATCAAGTACAGCCAGGCCTGGCGCCTGCAAGGGCAGGACAGCCGCTTGGTCAACGCGCCGACCGCCAACGGCCTGTACCCCTCGATCCAGAGCCAGGGTGACAAGAACTTCAGTCGCGGCCTGGTCTCCAACCGCCTGGACCTGTTCTCCGAAATGGACCTCAGCCGGCAAAACTATGGCCTGCGGGTGAGCGGCGCGGCCTGGTACGACGATATCTACAACCAGGACACCGACAGCAGCGAGCAACCGCATTTTCTCAGCGAAACCCGCGAGCTCCACGGTCGCGACGCGGAAATTCTCGATGCCTTCGTGTTCGTGCGCGGTGATCTGGGTGAAGACTCCCAGGGCGTGGCGCGCCTGGGCCGCCACAGCCTGATCTACGGCGAAAGCCTATTCTACGGTGGCAACGGCATCGCCAATGCCCAGGGGCCGACCGACGTCGTCAAGTTGCTCAGCGTGCCGGGTACGCAGTTCAAGGAGATCCTGCGCCCGGTCAATCAGATCTCCGGGCAGTTGCAGATCAACCCGCAATTGTCCGTGGGCGCTTACTATCAGTTCGAGTGGGAGCGTTCCAACCTGCCCGGTGCCGGCAGCTACCTGAGCGACGTCGATGCCATCGGTTATGGCAGCGGTCCGCTGCGCGAAGTCTTTGGCAATGACACGGTGAATGGCGGCGACCTGAAACCGCGCAATTCAGGGCAGGGCGGCATGCAGATCCGCTTCAAACCGAGCGGCACTGAGCTGGAGCTGGGTTTCTACGCGGCCCAGTATCACGATAAAGCGCCGATCGGGTTGTATGCCTACCTGGACGGTCCGGCGGCAGCGGCCAGCGGGTTGCCGATCCTGGGTTCCTATCGTCAGGTCTACGCCGAAGACATCAAGACGGCCGGCGTCAGTTTCTCCACCGCCTATGGCCCGTTCAACTTTGCCGGTGAAACGTCGTTGCGCTGGAACGCGCCGTTGGTGAGCAACCTGCAAGTGGTGGCCCCCGGCGTGGAAGCCGATGGTGGCGACAATGAGCTGTTCGCCAGGGGCAAGACCGCCCACGCCAACCTGTCGGCGATTTACCTGTTATCGCCCAATGCGTTCTGGGACGGCGGCTCGGCCCTGGCCGAACTGGCCTGGAACCGCACCCTGAGCGTGACCAAGAACCCGGCCGCCCTGGATTCCAACACCACTCGCGATGCCACGGCGCTGCGCGTGCTGCTGGAGCCCGCGTACTTTCAGATTATCGACGGGATCGACCTGACGGTGCCGATCGGCATGGGGATCGTGCTCGATGGGCGCTCATCGGCCGTCAACAAATCCGGCTTCGGCAACACCCATTCCGGTGACTGGAGTGTCGGGCTCAAAGCCACCTACCTGCAACGCTGGGACGTCGGCCTCAATTACGTGAACTTCTTCGGTGCCCCGAAAGCCGGGCTGCGCGAGGACGGCAATTTCAGTTACGGACAGTCGTTGGCCGACCGCGACTTCGTCTCGCTCTACGTGAAAACCTCATTCTAATAAGGTGGATTCGCCATGCAGAACACAGCTTTCCTGAACACCTGCGTCCTGACCCTGGCCCTCGCCGGCATGGGGCTGGCGCAGGCGGCGGTATCGCCTGAACAGGCCGCCCGTTTGAAAACCGATCTGACCCCCCTGGGCGGCGAGCGTGCCGGCAACGCCGATGGCAGCATCCCGGCATGGCAGGGCGGTTACACCCAGGTCACGCCCGGCTATAAACCGGGCGACAAGCGCGCCGATCCGTTCGCCAGCGAGAAACCGCTGTATTCGATCAAGGCCGCGAACATGGAGCAGTACGCCGGCGAATTGGCCGAAGGCACCAAGTTGCTGCTGAAAAAGTACCCGGACTACCGCCTGGACGTGTACCCGACCCATCGCTCGGCTGCCGCGCCGCAATGGGTCTATGACAACACCAGCAAGAACGCCACCCGCGCCACGCTGGACGTGGACAGTGAGAAGGTCTCCAGTGCGTACGGCGGCATCCCGTTCCCGATCCCGGAAAACGGTGCGCAGGTGCTGTGGAATTATCGGCTGTCCTGGCAGGGCGGTGACACCATCAGCTCGCCATTCGATACCTGGCTGATGACCGCCGGTGGCAAGAAAGTCCAGGCGACCCGGGCCCAATACACCTACCAGTTTCCCTACTACGTCGAAGGCGGCAGCCTGGAAAACTATTCGGGCAAGTACCTGCTGGGCAAGCTGTTCACCGAGCTGCCGTCGTCCAAGGCCGGCGAAGGCCTGATGACCCATTGGGACCTGGACCCGGCCAATCGGGCGGCCTGGCAGTACCTGGTTGGTCAGCGCCGGGTTCGTCGGGCGCCGAACATTGCCTATGACACGCCGGACTTCGTGACCTCCGGCGTCGGCTTGTTCGACGAAGCATTCATGCTGTTCGGGCCGACCGATCGTTATGACCTCAAGCTGGTGGGCAAGAAAGAGCTGATCGTCGCCTACAACAATAACCGCGCTGCGCTGGCCAAGAGCGACGACCTGGTCAAGGCGAACTTCCTCAACCCCGATCTGGTGCGTTGGGAGAAACATCGGGTCTGGGTGGTCGAGGCCACGCTCAAATCTGGTAAGCGCCATGTCGTGCCACATCGCACTTACTACGTCGATGAGGACTCCTGGCAGATCCTGATGGCCGACGGTTATGACGCCCAGGGCAAGCTCGGCCGGCAGATGTATTCGCTGACGCTGCTGGCACCGGACCTCCCGGCCCTGACCGCCCAGGTCATGTGGGGCAGCTACAACCTCGACACGGGGGCCTACTTCCTCAACTCATCAAGCAACGACCTGACGGTTCAGTACCAGAAAGTCGCGAAGCCTTCGGCGTCCTATTTCACCCCGGATGCCATGGCCAACGAAAACATGCGTTGAACCGGTGGCGGCCGTGGCGAGGAGGCGGTTCGTCGCGGTCGCTTACGATTTTCCAGGCGGAATAACGATATGAACGTTGAAAAAATCTTTGCGCGCCGCGGTCCGTTATGGGGGGCTTGCGCCTTGTTCGGATGCCTGTTGGCGAGCGTGCCCTGGGTCGTACAGGCCACGACCCTGGCGGTGCTGCAGCAACCGGCACTGCCGACGGCCAAGGCGCCGCGCGCGGTCTTGCTCGGGCTGGGCCGGGCCGGCGAACGCCTGGTGGCAGTGGGCGAGCGCGGGATCGTGCTGCTTTCCGATGACGCAGGCGTGAGTTGGCGCCAGGCCAAGGTGCCGGTCAGCGTCAGCCTGACGGCAGTGCAGTTCGTCGATGCCGAGCAGGGCTGGGCGGTCGGTCATCTGGGCGTGGTGCTGCACACCCAGGACGGCGGCGAAACCTGGCAAAAACAACTCGACGGCGAGCGTGCCATCGCCCTGGCGGTGCAAGTCGCTGAGCGCGATGCCAACCAACCTGGCGGTGCCAGCCACTTGGCGCAGGCACGGCACATGCTCGATGACGGGCCGGACAAGCCGTTTCTTGACCTGTACTTCAGCGACCGTCTGCACGGCTACGTCGTGGGCGCCTACAACCAGATCTACCGCACCGACGATGGCGGGCGAAGCTGGCAACCGTGGATGCAGCATGTGGACAATCCCCAGGGCTTGAACCTGTATGGCATCCGTGCCTTGGGCAAGGATTTGCTGCTGGTGGGGGAGCGCGGCCTGTTGTTGCGTTCGACCGATGCCGGGCAGTCATTCCAGGCCTTGAAGTCGCCTTATGAAGGCAGCTTTTTCGGCCTGCTCGGCACCCGCGATGGGGCCCTGATTGTCTATGGCTTGCGCGGCAACGCCTGGTGGTCCGATGACCGTGGCGGCAGTTGGCGACGTCTGGAAACCGGCATCGAATCAACCTTGGCAAGCGCCCTCGAACTGCGCGACGGCGGCCTGCTGTTGGCCAGCCAGAGTGGCGAGCTTCTCTTCAGTCATGACCAGGGACGCAGCTTCGACAAACGTCAGAGTCGCAGTGGCGGGACCGTCGCTGCCGTGCAACAGGCGGTCGATGGCAGCCTGGCCAGCGTCGGCTTGAGCGGCGTGGCCGCTGACCAGGATCCGCGCGCCTCGGGTAAACCTTGAAACTTCACGGTGTAGCGCTATCGGGCCACGGCTCGTGCAACAGGAGTCAAACTTGAAAGACGACAGAACCCAAACCGTGATCGGCCGCCAGGAAGACTTCGACCGGGCGTCGGGCAACTTCGCCGAGCGGGCGATCTTCAACCATCGTCCGGTGGTGGTCCTGCTGTGCCTGCTGGTGACCTTGGTGCTTGGTTGGCAAGCCACCCGCATCGGCATCAATGCCAGCTACGAGAAGACCATTCCCACCGGGCATCCCTATGTCGCCAATTTCCTCGAGAACCGCAGCGAGTTGAGCGGCCTGGGCAACTCGCTGCGCATTGCGGTGGAGGTCAAGCAGGGGAGTATTTTCACCAAGGACTATCTCGACACCCTGGCCAAGCTCAACGACGAGCTTTATCTGTTGCCGGGCGTCGACCGTCCCTACATGAAGTCGCTATGGACCCCGACCACGCGCTGGACCGCCGTGACCGAAGAAGGTCTGGACGGCGGCACGGTGATCCCCGACGACTACGACGGCTCGGCCGCCAGCATCGAGCAGGTGCGGACCAACGTGGGCCGCTCCGGGGAAGTCGGGCAATTGGTCGCGGGCAACTTCAAGTCCAGCGTGATCTTCGTGCCGTTGCTGGAAATCAATCCGCAGACGGGCAAGGCGCTGGATTACGGCGAATTCTCCCGGCAACTGGAGGCGCTACGGGACAAGTACCAGACCGACGACCTGCGGATTCACATCACCGGCTTTACCAAAATCGTCGGCGACCTGATCGAGGGGATGACCCAAGTCCTGCTGTTCTTCGTGGTGGCGGTCCTGGTGACGGTGCTGGTGCTGTTCGGCTACACCCGTTGCGCGCGCAGCACCCTGGTGGTGGTGACGTGTTCACTGGCCGCGGTGCTTTGGCAACTGGGACTGCTTGCCTTGCTCGGTTATGAGTTGGACCCGTACTCGGCACTGGTGCCGTTCCTGGTCTTCGCCATCGGCATGAGCCATGGCGCGCAGAAGATGAACGGCATCATGCAGGACATCGGCCGTGGCACTCACCGGGTGGTCGCCGCGCGTTATACCTTCCGCCGGCTGTTCGCTGCCGGGATCACCGCGTTGCTCTGTGATGCGGTCGGTTTTGCGGTGTTGCTGCTGATCAACATCCGGGTGATCCAGGACCTGGCGATCACCGCCAGCCTCGGTGTGGCGGTGCTGATTTTCACCAACCTTATTCTGCTGCCGATCCTGCTCAGCTACATCGGCGTCAGCCCGGCAGCGGCGCAACGCAGCTTGAGTGCGGAAACCCATGAGCAACAGGCGCAGATCAAGCATCCGCTGTGGCGCGTGCTCGATCTGTTCACCCAACGGCGCTGGGCCATGGGCGCCATGCTGGTTGGCTTGCTGTTGGCCGCGTTTGGTTTTGCCGTGAGCCTGCACCTGAAAATCGGCGACCTGGACCCCGGCGCTCCGGAGCTGCGGGCCGACTCGCGCTACAACCGCGATGCGCTGTTCATGACGCAAAACTACGCGGCCAGCTCGGACATCTTCGTGGTCATGATCAAGACGCCGGAGGATCAGTGCACCCGTTACGCCAGCCTGTCCGCGGTAGACGCGCTGGCCTGGCAACTGGAGCAATTGCCCGGTGTGGAGTCGACCACCTCGATGGCGGCACTGAGCAAGATCGCCACAGCCGGTTATAACGAAGGCAACTTCAAATGGTATGAACTGATCCCCAACGACGGCGCGCTGGGTGCCGTGCAAACCCGCGCACCGCGGGAGTTGTTCAACCAGGGGTGTTCGATGCTGTCGTTGTACGTCTACCTGGCCGACCACAAGGCAGACACCTTGAACCGGGTGGTGGAGGCCAGCGAGCGATTCATTGCCGGGCATCAGATGCCGGAGGTCAAGTTCATGCTGGCGGCCGGCAGCGCGGGGATCGAAGCGGCGACCAATATCGTGGTGAAGAAGTCCATGCGCGAGATGCTGTTCTGGGTCTACGGTGCGGTCAGCCTGCTGTGTTTGCTGACCTTCCGCAGCTGGCGGGCGACCCTGTGCGCGATGCTGCCGCTGATGCTCACCTCGATCCTGTGCGAGGCGCTGATGGTGGGGCTGGGCATGGGGGTGAAAGTCGCGACATTGCCGGTCATTGCCTTGGGCGTGGGCATTGGCGTCGATTATGCGCTCTATGTGTTGAGCGTGATCCTGGCGCGGATGCGTGCTGGCGACACCTTGGCCCAGGCGTATTACCAGGCGCTGCTGTTTACCGGAAAAGTGGTGTTGCTGACGGGCATGACATTGGCGGTGGCGGTGTCGACCTGGGCGTTTTCACCGATCAAGTTTCAGGCTGACATGGGGGTGTTGCTGGCCTTTATGTTCCTGGTGAACATGCTTGGGGCCTTGATTCTGCTGCCGGCCTTGGCTTGGTTACTGTTGCCGCAGAGGGTGTTTGTAAAAAAGCCTGTGCTTAGTCGGCGGGAGCGGTGGGTTCGGGGGTGATGTTTTCTCAGGGTGAATATCCGTTATTTGGGTAACGGCTACTTAGGGTTCCGCCGGTATGACTCACCCACATAGGTTACAAATCAGTTCACGCACATAGGTAACAGTTTTTAACTGGCAGGGTCGGTTTTCGAGGATCTGACCATGCCATGGCCCAGCGCGGCTATCCCGGCATCCATGCCGGGATGCCCACTGCGCAATACCTGCGCTCGGCCAGCGTGGTTAACGGGGCCTCAAGATCAAAAGCCAAGCCGAGGCGGCCTTAAAGCCGACCTGGCTCTCCCGCTCGTACACCCATCAGATCTGTGGGAGCAAAGCTTGCTCGCGATAGCGGTGGTTCAGTCACATGAATGTTGTGCTGGCTGGCCTCTTCGCGAGCAGGCTCGCTCCCACAGTGGTTTCTGTGTTGGATGTAAATTTTGCGCCCGGCGGAGATTAATGTGGGAGCGGGCTTGCTCGCGAAGGCGGTGGTTCAGCCAAAATAACGGATACTCACACCCAGTCAGGAGTTCTCCGGCATCGGATTCCTAGCCCTCAACCCCGGCCCAGCCGAATAACGAATCACACCAAGAACAGCCAACGTCGCAACCACCAACCCAGGCGAAGTCGCCAGTAATACAGCCGTGGTCCCACCCCCGGCCGCCAGGATCTGCCCAGCGGCTAGCGGCCCAGCCACCGACCCCAGGCGCCCGATGGCCACCGCGGCACCCACCCCCGTCGCACGCACCGCCGTAGGATAGGAGGGCGGTGCCAACGCATAGAGAACCAACTGCGCAGCCATGACAAACAACCCGGCGGCAAACCCGGCGATGGCCATAGGCACGATACCAACGGACAACCCGACCCCGGCCAGGGCGCTCAGCAGACCAGCGTAGACAAACAGCACCACCTTGACCCCATTGCAACGGTCCAGCAACAGGCCGCCCAGCAACGAGCCAAGGGCTCCGCCAATGTTGAAGAGCATCTGCACCAGGCCGGCCTGGGGTTTGCTGAAGCCTTGTTCCAGCAACAACGATGGCAGCCAGTTGAGCAACATGTACATCACCGTCAGGGTGAAGAAGTAGCTCAGCCACAGCGCCAAGGTAGTACGACCGCGACCTTCACCGAACAGCGCCTGTGCGGTGGAACCGCGCGAGGAGCCGCTGTCACCCTGTGCCTGGCGAAAGGCGCTGGATTCGGGAAGCCACAGGAGCATCAACGGGACCACTAGCAAGGGTGCCAACCCACCGATAAAAAACGTCATCTGCCAGTGCTCGCCAAACAGCATGGCGACCACGGCGGCCAACGCACCACCCAACGGCACCCCCGCGTACATCACGCTGATGGCCGTGCCCCGGCGCTGCTCGCCCACGGCTTCGGCGCACAGGGCAATGAGGTTGGGCAGGGCGGCCCCAAGACCCAGGCCGGTCATGAAGCGCACCAGCAACAGGCTGGAGAAATGTTCGACATAAGCGGTGCTGAGGGAAAACACGCCGAACAGCAAGACTGCCGCGATGAGGATTTTCTTGCGACCGATGCGGTCAGCGATCCAGCCACCGAAGAAAGCTCCCGGCAACAACCCGATGATGCCGGCGCTGAACACCCAGCCCATCATTTTCGGGTCGAGGGCAAACGTCTGTCGCAACCCTGCGGCGGCGGTGCCGGCTGACTGCAGGTCGAAACCCTCGATCAACGCAACGATGAAACACAAGGCGATGGTCAGCGTCGCACGACGCGCCGGACGGTCCATGGCAAATCCTCTTATTGTTTTTGTGAGGGAACACCGGCTCGAAGGAAAACCGGTGGGTGCATTTAAGATTAACAAAGCTAACTAAAAAATGAAGGGTGCGGACAGGACGTCAACAATCGACCAGTTCATGATGTAAATCAGAGGCTTGGGCAGAATCCTCGAGCGAGATAGTAAATTAGTTAATTACATTAATGTTCGATTATCGGACATTCTGGATTGACGAAGCGCCCGTACCGTTTCCATTCTTTGTTCGCGCGGCCCCCATCGCCAAGGTTGGGCCGATCAAAACAACAACAATAAATGGACACCAAACATGCCAAACCTTGCCCGGGATGCGCTGAAGGCGCGCCCTGTTTCATCCCTTGTCCCTCTGCTGGCCTGTCTCGGATTGAGCCTGGGTTCTCCGGTCTCGTGGGCGGAAGGCGTCATCGACGACAGCCACGGCACCCTGACCTTGCGCAACTACTACATGGACCGCGACTACAAGGACGACGGCGCCAAGACCGCAGCCAGGGAATGGGCCCAAGGCGTGTTCATGAACGTCGAGTCGGGATTTACCCCAGGCACCGTCGGGTTCGGCCTCGACGTGAGGGGATTGCTGGGCATCAAGCTCGACTCGTCGCCGGACCGAAGCGGGACTGAACTACTGCCTGTGTCGAGCAGCGACAAGCGCGCGGCGGATGAATATTCGCGCCTGGGCGTGACCGGCAAGCTGCGTTTCGCGCAAACCACAGTGAAGACCGGCGACGTGTCGATTTTCCTGCCGTTTGCCTTCGCCAGCCCGTCGCGGCTGTTGCCTCAGACCTTTCGCGGTACGACCCTCAGCTCCAAGGATTTCGACGGTTTGGTGTTGAACACGGGTTACATCGACCGCATCGCCCGGCGCGATTCCACCGATTACCAGCCCATGAGCATCGCCTCGCCCAATCGCCGTTTCAACGGTGCGGCGACTTCATCCCATATGGCCTATGTGGGCGGCGACTACCAGGTCAACAAAGACCTCAGCTTGCGGGCCTACCACGCCGAAGTCGCGGATCTGTACCAACAGAATACCCTGGCATTGCTGCACAACCTGCCATTGGGCGACGGTGTGCTAACCACCGACCTGCGCAGCTTTTTCAGTGATGAAGACGGCGCGGCCAAGGCAGGCAAGGTGGATAACCGCAACGTTTCGGCGCTGGTCGGTTATCGCCTGTGGGGGCATCGCGTCAGCCTGGGCTACATGCACGCCAGTGGCGATACGGCCACGCCGTATGTGTCCGGCACCGAGCTGATGGGCTTGAGCGAAATGACCATGAGCTCGGATTTCCTCAATGCCAAGGAACGCACCTGGCAGGCCATTCATGACTACGATTTCGCTGCCGTGGGCGTGCCGGGCCTGAGGAGCCGATTGCGTTATGTGCGTGGTGACCACATCGAGCTGGCGGCCCTCAATGCCGAGGATCGCAAGGAGCGCGAGTTCCAGATGGAGCTGGGGTATGTGGTCCAGAGCGGCCCACTGAAAAACGTCGGGCTGCTGGCGCGCAAATCGATCTACCGCAACGACTTCCCGGGTACGGCGGCGTTTCGCGATGAAAACCAGACCCGATTCCTGGTGACGTACAGCGTGCCGATCTGGTGATGCATTGAGGTGCGACGCAGTGCTTTCGTGGCGAGGGAGCTTGCTCCCGCTGGGCTCTGTAGGAGCTGGCGAAGCCTGCGATCTTTTGACTTTCGCTTGAGATTCAAGTGTGTGGGGAAAGATCGCAGCCTCGTTGCACTCGACAGCTCCTACACCGCTCCTGCGGACGCGACCCTGCGCGAGCTTGCTCCCTCGCCACAGGGGGAGCGGTGTTCCTTATTGATAAACCTTCTTCAACAACCGCAGCAATTCCTCACGCTCAGCCGCTGAGAGGGCCGTGGTGGAATCAAGGTCGCTCTGGACGGCGATGTGCTTGAGTTCCTTGAGCAGGGTTTCGCCGGTCTTGCTCAGGAAAATGCCATAGGAGCGCTTGTCCGGTTTGCAGCGCACACGCACGGCCAGGGCGCGGCTTTCCAGCTTGTTCAGCAGTGGCACCACCTGCGGCGGTTCGATCGCCAGGGCCTTGGCTAGGTCGGCCTGCATCAGGCCGGGATTCTGGTCGATGATCGCCAGGGCGGAGAACTGGGCGGGGCGCAGGTCGTGGACGGCGAGCCGGCCGATCAGGTTCTGGAACAGTTTCAACTGGGCGCGACGCAGGGCATAGCCGATCAGGTCGTCCAGCGCGGAGTCCAGCGGTGCCTGCGCGTCGGTACCGGCGACCAGGGGCTCGGCGGGTTCGGCAAGCTTGGAAGACTTGGCCATCGAAATGAGCTTCCTCAAAGTAAGTGATTAATAAGGCTATCCAGTTTGCCGAGGTTGCGGCGCGCTGGCTATGGGCTTGGGTACATTCAGTTTTTTAAATCTTCAACCCAGCCTCTGAAAAATACAGGTAAATCGATTAATAGTTAATTGACATAACTATTTTTCCGGTTTAGTTTTTGATCATCTTCAGCCAAGAACAAGAGAGCCCGCATCATGAGCAATTACGAAGGTCGCTGGACAACGGTCAAGGTCGATATCGAAGAGGGCATCGCTTGGGTCACCCTCAACCGCCCGGAAAAACGCAACGCCATGAGCCCGACCCTCAATCGCGAGATGATCGACGTGCTCGAGACCCTGGAGCAGGACCCCGCCGCCGGCGTATTGGTGCTGACTGGGGCCGGTGATGCGTGGACTGCTGGCATGGACCTCAAGGAATACTTCCGCGAAGTGGATGCCGGGCCGGAAATCCTCCAGGAGAAGATCCGTCGCGAAGCGTCGCAGTGGCAATGGAAACTGCTGCGCATGTACGCCAAGCCGACCATCGCCATGGTCAATGGCTGGTGCTTCGGTGGCGGTTTCAGCCCGCTGGTGGCGTGCGACCTGGCGATCTGCGCCGACGAAGCGACCTTCGGTCTCTCGGAAATCAACTGGGGTATCCCGCCGGGCAACCTGGTCAGCAAGGCCATGGCCGATACGGTGGGCCATCGCCAATCGCTGTACTACATCATGACCGGCAAGACCTTCGGCGGGCAGAAAGCCGCCGAGATGGGCTTGGTCAATGAAAGCGTGCCCCTGGCGCAACTGCGCGAAGTCACCGTGGAACTGGCGCGCAACCTGCTGGAGAAAAACCCGGTGGTGCTGCGCGCTGCCAAGCATGGCTTCAAGCGCTGCCGCGAACTGACCTGGGAGCAGAACGAGGATTACCTGTACGCCAAGCTCGACCAGTCGCGCCTGCTCGACACCGAGGGTGGCCGCGAGCAGGGCATGAAACAGTTCCTGGACGACAAGAGCATCAAGCCGGGCCTGCAAACCTATAAGCGCTGAGTCGACCGGCGAGCGGTGGGCCGCATCCCGCTGTTCGCTGCATCGCCCTGACGCTACTGTTACATCGCTGCAATGTGTTCCCGATAAAGACAATTAAAGAGGAATCACCATGCTGGACGTGCCCCTGTTGATTGGCGGCCAGTCGTGCCCGGCCCGCGATGGCCGGACCTTCGAACGCTGCAACCCGGTGACGGGTGAGGTGGTGTCTCGCGTGGCTGCCGCCACCCTGGAAGACGCCGATGCCGCCGTGGCCGCCGCCCAAGCGGCGTTTCCCGCCTGGGCCGCGCTGGCGCCCAACGAGCGCCGTACACGTCTGTTGCGTGCGGCCGAGCAATTGCAGGCCCGCAGTGGCGAGTTTATCGCCGCCGCCGGCGAGACCGGCGCCATGGCCAACTGGTACGGCTTCAATGTGCACCTGGCGGCGAACATGCTGCGCGAAGCCGCGTCCATGACCACCCAGATCAACGGCGAAATCATTCCTTCGGACGTGCCCGGCAGTTTCGCCATGGCCCTGCGTCAGCCTTGTGGCGTGGTGCTGGGCATCGCCCCCTGGAACGCCCCGGTGATTCTTGCGACCCGCGCCATCGCCATGCCCCTGGCCTGCGGTAACACCGTGGTACTCAAGGCTTCCGAGATCAGCCCGGCGGTGCACCGCTTGATTGGCCAGGTGCTCCAAGACGCCGGGCTGGGCGACGGTGTGGTCAACGTGATCTGCAATGCCCCGGCGGATGCGCCAGCCATTGTTGAACGGTTGATCGCCAACCCGGCGGTGCGCCGAGTGAACTTCACCGGCTCGACCCATGTCGGGCGCATCGTCGGCGAACTGTCGGCGCGCCATCTCAAGCCAGCGTTGCTGGAACTCGGCGGCAAGGCGCCGCTGCTGGTGTTGGACGACGCTGACCTGGATGCAGCGGTGCAAGCGGCTGCCTTCGGGGCCTACTTCAACCAGGGCCAGATCTGCATGTCCACCGAGCGATTGATCGTCGATGCCCGCGTGGCGGATGCGTTCGTCGCCAAGTTGACCGCCAAGATCGCCACCTTGCGTGCCGGCGATCCGGCGGCTGGCGATTCGGTGCTGGGCTCGTTGGTCGATGCCAGTGCCGGCCAGCGCATCAAGGGGCTGATCGACGATGCCTTGGCCAAAGGCGCGACGCTGGTCAGCGGTGGGCAGTTGGAAGGCAGCATCCTGCAGCCGACCTTGCTCGACGGCGTCACCGCACACATGCGCCTGTACCGCGAAGAGTCCTTCGGGCCGGTGGCGGTGCTGCTGCGCGGTGACGGCGATGAAGAACTGCTGCGCCTGGCCAACGATTCCGAGTTCGGCCTGTCGGCCGCCATCTTCAGTCGCGACACCAGCCGCGCGCTGGCCTTGGCCCAGCGGGTCGAGTCGGGCATTTGCCACATCAACGGCCCGACCGTGCACGACGAGGCGCAAATGCCTTTTGGTGGGGTCAAATCCAGCGGTTACGGCAGCTTTGGCGGCAAGGCGTCCATCGAGCATTTCACCCAGTTGCGTTGGGTGACCTTGCAGAACGGTCCGCGGCATTACCCGATCTGAAACCCGCCGCATCGCGGGCGGCCCGGCCATGAAGGCCGCCGCCCGGATGCAGGCCAGAATAATAATGACAAGGCCGCAGCCCTGTGTTGCCACGCTCCGCTCGCATCGCGACCCGAGTGTGCCTTGGTGGAGGAAATGTACGTGAGTTCCGAGTCCAGATCGTCCTCCCGACCCGAGGCCGGGCGTTATCGCCAGGTGTCGATTGGTCACCCTGCCGTCGAAGTCCGGGAAGAGCGTGGCATCTTGCACATGCGTTCCCTGGAACCCCTGGCCCCCTTGCCGGCGCGTTTGCTCGAGCGCCTGGTGCACTGGGCCGAGGTGCGCCCACAGCAGACATTTATCGCGGCCCGTGAAGCGGGTGGCGACTGGCGTCGAGTCAGCTATGCGCAGATGCTCGACAGCGTCCGGGCCATCGCCCAAAGCCTGCTGAGTTACGGATTGTCGGCGGAAAAACCCCTGGCGTTGCTCTCCGGCAACGACATCGAGCACCTGCAAATGGCCCTCGGCGCGATGTACGCCGGCATTCCCTATTGCCCGGTTTCACCGGCCTATTCATTGCTGTCCCAGGATTTCGCCAAGCTGCGCCACGTCTGCGATCTGTTGCAGCCGGGTCTGGTGTTTGTCAGCGAAGCCGCACCTTTCGAACGGGCGATCAATGCCGTATTGCCGGCGGACGTCCCCTTGATCACCGTGCGTGGCGAGATGGCGGGCCGGCCTGGGGCCCGTTTCGCCAGCCTGCTGGCCCAACCTGGTGGTATCGAAGCCGAGCAGGCGTTCGCCGCCACCGGGCCGCACAGCATTGCCAAGTTCCTGTTTACCTCGGGCTCCACCAAGCTGCCCAAGGCGGTGATCACCACCCAACGCATGCTTTGCGCCAATCAGCAGATGCTGCTGCAGACCTTTCCAGTATTCGGCGAGACGCCGCCGGTGCTGGTGGACTGGCTGCCGTGGAACCACACATTCGGTGGCAGCCACAACCTCGGCATCGTGCTGTACAACGGCGGCACGTTCTACCTGGACGACGGTAAACCCACCGCCCAAGGCTTCGCCGAGACCCTGCGCAACCTCAAGGAAATCTCGCCGACGGCCTACCTGACCGTGCCCAAGGGCTGGGAGGAATTGGTCAGCGCCCTGGAGCAGGACGGTGAATTGCGCGAGCGTTTCTTCAAGCGTATCAGCCTGTTCTTCTTTGCCGCGGCGGGCCTGTCGCAAACGACCTGGGACCGGCTCGACAAGGTCGCCGAGCAGCATTGCGGCGAACGTATCCGCATGATGGCCGGCCTGGGCATGACCGAGGCGTCGCCGTCCTGCACCTTCACCACCGGGCCCTTGTCCATGGCCGGCTACATTGGCCTACCGGCGCCTGGTTGCGAAGTCCGGCTGGTGCCGGTGGACGGCAAGTTCGAAGGGCGCTTTCGCGGGCCGCACATCATGCCTGGCTACTGGCGCTCGCCGCAGCAGACCGCTGACGTGTTCGACGAGGACGGTTTTTATTGTTCCGGGGATGCGATCAAGCTGGCCGATGCCAGCAATCCGCAACTGGGGCTGATGTTCGATGGACGGATCGCCGAGGATTTCAAATTGTCCTCCGGGGTATTCGTCAGCGTCGGCCCGTTGCGCAACCGAGCGGTGCTGGAAGGCACGCCCTATGTCCAGGACCTGGTGATCACCGCGCCGGATCGCGAGTGCCTGGGCGCACTGGTGTTTCCACGCCTTGCGGAATGCCGACGCCTGTCAGGCCTGGGGGCTGCGGCCAGCGATGCCCAGGTCCTTGGCAGCCCGCCGGTACGCCGATGGTTCGCCGAGTGGCTGCAACGCCTGAACCGCGAGGCCAGTGGCAACGCCAGTCGAGTGGAGTGGATTGCCTTGCTCGATGAGCCGGCCTCCATCGACCGCGGTGAAATCACCGACAAGGGCTCGATCAACCAGCGGGCGGTGTTGCAGTGGCGGGCAGGGAAGGTGGAGGCGTTGTATCGCGGGGAGGATGCGTCGATCCTGCGGGCCGGTGCGGTGGGCTAAACACAAAACTATGTGGGAGCGGGCTTGCTCGCGAAGGCGGTGTGTCAGTAAACATTATCTTTAACTGACACACCGCCTTCGCGAGCAAGCCCGCTCCCACAGTGGCTCTGTGGTGTAGGCAATATTTGTGTGCGCCACCGGTCCCTGAGGGAGCCGGGCTTGCCCGCACACAGGTGGTGATGTTTAACGCCGCCCCAACAGCAAGCCCACCACCAGCCCGAACCCAGCGGAAATCGCCACGGTCTGCCAGGGGTGGCCGCCAATGTAGACCTCGGTGGCATCGACCATCGGACGGGTGCGCTCCCGGGCGCTGGCGACCGAATCGAGGGCCTGTTGCAGTTTCTGGGAGACCTGGCCGCGCAGGTTTTCGGCTTCTTCGCCCACCAGCGAGGCACTGCTTTTGAGCAGCTTCTCCGATTCTTCAATCAATGCCTTCAGTTCGCTGAAGGCTTGATCCTTGATTTGCTCTCCGTTCGTTTGCACGGTGCCTTTACGGGCCATGGAAATGCTCCTTGTGGATGATGGCATTGAACAATGGAGTGTTGCGCTTGCACAAAAGTTGCAGCGCGCGGCCCTGGCAGGGCATTCCATCGCAAATCGTGGTTAAGACGTTTCCCTGCAAGGTGTAAGATGGCGCCTATTTACGCAACAGGTAATTCCCATGAGCTTCAATCTGGCTGACAAGCCCCTGGCCGAGCGCGCCGCGCTGGAAGACGAAAAATCCCGACTCTTTGAACTGTGGCAAAACAATTTGGGCAAGGCCAAGGGCGATGCCGCCCGCCTGTTCGGCGAGCGCTCCAAGCGCAAGGGCAAGTGGGCCGAGTGGGTGCGTGCTGAGCTGGACGGCATGTCGCCGCCGGAGTACGCCAATATGGTGCGCAGTGAAGTCAATCGCCTGATGGCCGCCAACAAGTAAGCCTCAGGCGAACGTCGCGGTAATGGCCTCGCGCACCGTGATCACCGCTGGGTCCATTTGCGTGTGGGTTCGCCAGCCCAGTTCGATGGGGTAGCGGGGCAAGGCCAGGGGGCAGGGCAGCAAGGCCAGGCCGCTGAGGTCGGCGATGGCCCGGGCGGCGTGGGTCGGAATCGTCGCCACGGCCTGGCTGCCCTTGAGCAGGAACGGCAACCCGGCAAAATGCGTGGTCGAGGCACAGACCCGCCGACTCAGGCCAAGCCCGGCCAGCCCTTCGTCGGTGATGCCGATGAAGCCCCCCGAAGACACCAGCAGATGTTCACGGGCCACGAACGCCTCCAGGCTGAGGGTTCGTTGGCCTTGGGCCAGGCTCGCCGCGTCCAGGAGGCAGGCGTAGTCGCCTTCGCCCAACACCTGGCGGCTGAGCAACCGTTGGGCGAAACCGCCCGCCGTGATCGCCAGGTCAAAGTCGCGCTCCATCAAGGCCCGGCCGACGATCTGGCTGTGGGTCTGGCGGAAAATCAAGCGCAGGCCCGGCGCGCGGCGGGCCACTTCCTCGATCAGGCGGCGTCCATGGGCAATCTCGAAATCGTCCGATAGGCCGACGATGACCGAACGACCGTCATAATGACTGGCGTCCGGGTCGATCATCGCCAGGCTCTGGCGACATTTGTCCAGGGCTTCGCTGATCACCGGTTTCAATTGATTGGCCCGCAACGTCGGCGCCAACCCCCGTCCCGTACGCACGAACAACTGATCGCCATACACATCGCGAAGCCTGCGCAATGCGGCGCTGATGGCCGATTGCGTCACGCCCAGGCGCACGGCGGCGCGGCTGGCGCTGGATTCGTCATGCAGGGCTTCGAAGGTCTTGAGCAGGTTGAGGTCGATGTCGGCGATATTCATGAGGTTCATATCATTTAGCAGCATTCGGGGCTTTATTCATGATCGGCCGCTGCTTGAGAATCAGCAACACCTGATGATCAAGGAGTTGAAAAACCATGCCCAAATCCATTGTGGCTGCCCTGCAGATCGGTTCTTTGCCGGGTGGCAAGGGCGAGACCCTGGCGCAGATCCTTTCCTACGAAGACGCCATTCGCCAAGCCGGTGCACGCCTGGTAGTCATGCCTGAAGCGCTGTTGGGTGGCTATCCCAAGGGCGAGGGGTTCGGGACGCAACTGGGTTACCGATTGCCGGAGGGGCGCGAGGCGTTTGCCCGCTACTTTGCCAACGCCATCGACGTGCCCGGCGTGGAAACCGAAGCGCTGGCCGGGCTGTCGGCGCGCACCGGGGCGAGCCTGGTGCTGGGCGTCATCGAGCGCGTCGGTAGCACCCTGTACTGCACCGCACTGTATTTCGAACCCGATGCAGGCCTCGTGGCCCGGCACCGCAAGTTGATGCCCACCGGCACCGAGCGACTGATCTGGGGCAAGGGCGATGGTTCGACCTTGCCGGTGATCGACAGCCAGGTCGGCCGGGTCGGCGCCGCGGTGTGCTGGGAGAACATGATGCCGCTGCTGCGCACCGCGATGTACGCCAAGGGCGTGGAAGTCTGGTGTGCGCCAACGGTTGACGAGCGGGAGATGTGGCAGGTGACCATGCGCCATATTGCTCACGAAGGGCGCTGTTTTGTGGTCAGTGCCTGTCAGGTCCAGGCGTCGCCGCAGTCCCTGGGCATTGACGTCGCGCACTGGCCGGCCGAACGGCCGCTGATCGCCGGTGGCAGTGTGATAGTCGGGCCCATGGGGGATGTGCTCGCCGGGCCGCTGAAAGACACCGCAGGGTTATTGACCGCCGAAATCGACACCGATGATCTGGTGCGGGCGCGCTATGACTATGATGTGGTCGGACACTACGCCAGGCCGGACGTGTTCGAACTGGTGGTGGACGAACGCGCCAAGCCCGGCGTGCGCTTCACAGGGTGATTCACCACGTCGCCGCGGAACCCGGCAGCTCGAGGTTCCCGCGGTCGACGAAGCGCATCGTGCCGAACACGCCGCCGGCGAGCTTGCCCTTGAGTACATAGGGCAGGTTGTCCAGGCTTTGGGTCTGGCTCAGGCCCAGGGTCTGGCGCAGCACGGAAAACGCCGAAATGCTCACCGGCACACTCAGGATCGCTTCGGAAAAGCGCGGGATCGAACCGGCCTGGTCACTGACCCCGGTCGCCAGCGTACGACCATTGACCTCCAGGTCCAAGGCCATGCCGTTGTAGTCGATGGCGGTTTCGTTGGGGTTTTGCACACGCAGTTTCACCGCGAACCGCACTTCCAAGCCCTGGTTGGGCAATGGCTCGATGCCCACCACGTTGATGTTCAACGGGTCACGGTGCGGGAAGAGGGCGCAGGCGCTCAAGCTGAGCGTGATCAGGAATACGGAAAGGCCGAGGATTCTGCGCATGGATAGACTCTCAGTGAATGAAAAAACTCGGAAGCGATTGAGCACGATACCCTGGCGAGAGCGCTTTTGTGGCGAGGGAGCTTGCTCCCGCTCGGTTGCGCAGCAACCGCAACAGCTTGGGCCGCTGCGCAGCCCAGCGGGAGCAAGCTCCCTCGCCACAAAAGCTCACACACCACAAAGACTCATTCCACAGATTCATACCACACTGACTCATCCGTCAAAGGGCTCCTGACAGTTTCTGACACCAGCCTCTGCTAATCTGCGTCATCTTTTCTTTGCGGACAGTCCATCGTGTCGCGTACCACTCGGCTGCTCACTTTGTTGCAAGTCCTGCGGGGCAAGCGTTGCCCCGTCACCGCCGCGACATTGGCGAGGGAACTGAACGTCTCCGAGCGCACCTTGTACCGCGACATTGCCGAACTCACGGCCCTTGGCGCGCCGATCCAGGGCGAGGCGGGCATAGGTTATGTATTGCGCAGCGGCCTGTTCCTGCCGCCACTGATGTTCACCGCCGATGAAATCGAGGCCATTGTGCTGGGCTTGCGCTACGTGGATCAGCGTGCCGACGAAGTATTGGGCAAGGCGGCCGCCGACGCGTTGGCAAAGGTCGCCGCGGTGCTGGCCCCGGATGTGCGGGACGCGTTGCGCAACCCCACAGTGCTGCCTGGCCCGCCGGGTTATGGCTATCCGCAGAACACCGTGGAACTGAATGTCTACCGCCAGGCCATTCGCGCCCAGGCCAAGCTGCACATCGACTACGCCGACGTGAACAAGACCCCGAGCCAACGGCTGATCTGGCCGCTGGCCCTGGGCTTTTTCAATGAGGCGCGGGTAGTGGTGGCCTGGTGCGAATTGCGCGGCGCCTATCGGACCTTTCGCACCGACCGGATTGCCTCGGCCACCGAGCAGGGCGAGCGCTATCCAGGCCGGCGCAGCGATTTGCTGCGGGACTGGTTTGCGTTGATGAAGCTGGACGAAACCGGGCGTTTCACTCCTGACAAAAACTGACACAGCGTTGTTCTAGCATGGTGCCAGATCGATAAAACAAGGAGCCATGCCATGTCCAACCCCGTCTCTTCCCTGGCCCCGGCCATCGCCGGCTACATCGCGGCTGCCAATGCCCGTGACAGTTCGGCGGTGACGCGTTTCTTCGCCGAGGACGCCAATGTGTTCGATGAAGGCCAGCACCGTGTCGGCACCCAGGCCATCGCCCAATGGATGGAAGACACCGCCCAGCGCTTCCAGCCGCGAGTCGAGGTTCTCGATGTGCAGCAACGCACAGGCAAGGTGCTGGTGCACAACCTGATCTCCGGCACATTCCCCGGCAGCCCGTTGGAGCTGCGCTATACCTTCCGGCTCGATGAGCAGGGCAAGATCAGTCGGTTGGATATTTCAATCTAGCGTCCTGCCCCCTGAAATGATTGCTGTTGTGCCAGGAGGTGAACGCTGTTGTGGCGAGGGAGCTTGCTCCCGCTGGGCTGCGCAGCGGCCCCAAGTTTTTGCGGTTGCTGCGCAACCGAGCGGGAGCAAGCTCCCTCGCCACAGGGGTTCGCGTTGAGTCCACAAGCAGGTGAATGACTCATCACCCCATGCTGTCATGGCATACTCCCCACCTTCGTTTTTCGGACCCGGGCCGTATGACTTTCGACTCCCCCCTGAGTGCTTGGCAGCACGCCATCGAACACCGCGGTTTCGTCCAGGATGAGGCCCAGGAATTGGCCATCATGGCACTGGAGCAATGCCACCAGGCGTTGCACGAAGGGCGCAAGTCGATCCAGGGCGTTTATCTCTGGGGGCCGGTGGGGCGTGGCAAGACCTGGCTGATGGACCGCTTTTATGAAAGCCTCAAGGTGCCGGCACGCCGTCAGCACTTCCATCATTTCATGGCGTGGGTGCACCAGCGTTCGTTCCAGCTCACCGGCACGCCGGACCCTTTGCAAGCGCTGGCCAGGGAGTTGAGCGCGGAAGTACGGGTGCTGTGTTTTGACGAGCTGTTCGTCAACGACATTGGTGACGCGATCATCCTCGGGCGTTTGTTCCAGGTGATGTTCGAGCTGGGCATGGTGATGGTGAGTACCTCCAACCTGCCGCCGCAAGAGCTTTATGCCAACGGCCACAACCGCGAGCGCTTCCTGCCGACCATCACCGCGATCAAGCAGCACATGCAGATCGTGCCGGTGAACGGCTGGCAAGACCATCGCCAACACCCAGGCCAATTGCAGCAGCGTTACTGGTTGCGCGATCCAGGGCAA
Organism: Pseudomonas sp. Z3-6; assembly: GCF_051131985.1. Classification (NCBI taxonomy): domain Bacteria; kingdom Pseudomonadati; phylum Pseudomonadota; class Gammaproteobacteria; order Pseudomonadales; family Pseudomonadaceae; genus Pseudomonas; species Pseudomonas sp. Z3-6. Next base: position 4,026,985 of record NZ_CP071644.1, on the reverse strand, counting down.
CCCGACCCGCTGGGCGATGTCTTCGACCTGTTGACCGCCGGGCAGGTGTCGAGCCGAGCGCCGATTGAAGTGGGCCATCGTCTGCTGGAACCGGTCCAGGCCAGCGATGCCGTGCTGTGGAGCCGTTACGCCGACTTGTGCGAGCAACCGTTTTCAGCGTTGGATTTCATGGCGCTGTGCGACCGCTTCAATGTCATCCTGCTCAGTGACGTGCCCTGTCTGAGCGCTGAACAGCGCGAAGGGCGTATTGCTCGTGGCACCGAGGACGGCGTCGAACGGGTCGTGGCCGGTGATCGTGAGTTGCCGCAGTTGTCGGTCCACGACGACGGCGTGCGGCGATTCATCGCCCTGGTCGATGAATGTTATGACCGCAAGGTGCCGCTGTGTCTTTCGGCCGCGGTGCCGATGGATGAGTTGTACACCGAGGGCTATCTGCAATTCCCGTTTCGCCGTACGCTCAGTCGCCTCCAGGAAATGCAAATGCAACGTTTTGGTCAGTACGCCTGACCTGTATCCCGCCGACGGCATTGTGCCGCGGTACTACTGAAGTGAGATGGAAGGTCATGGAAGAAGCCAAGGACATCCTTGTTCTGCAAGCCAGCTACACCAACCCGGTCCACGCCGAAGCGATCTGTCATGTGCTCAACGGTTATGCGCAGGATCCGATGGGTGGGGGGCATCCGTTGCCGGCCGAGGTACTGCTGCACTTGCCGGAGGAACTGGCCAAGCGGCCCCATGCCTTCAGCGTGCTGGCGTTCGTCAATGGAGAACCGGCGGGGCTGGTCAATTGCTTCGAAGGTTTTTCAACCTTTGCCTGCCGGCCTCTGGTGAATATCCACGACGTGGCGGTCATGCCGGAATTTCGCGGCCTCGGGTTGAGCCAGAAGATGCTGCAGAAGGTCGAGGACATTGCCCGTCAGCGCGGTTGCTGCAAGATCACCCTGGAAGTGCTTGAAGGCAATGCCGTCGCCCAGGGCAGCTACGCCAAGTTCGGCTTTGCCGCCGGCATGTTCGACCCGGCCCACGGCATTATGCAGTTCTGGATCAAGCCCCTGTAAAAGCGGGCTTCTGGTGGGGTGCGATTATTTTTGCACCACTTCAGCCAAGGGCGCCTTGGGCTGCATCAGGCTGAAGTCGATCAGAGCCCTGCGCGGGGCTTCATATGGATTGCCGATCAGCAGCGGACGGGCCTTGAAGTCATCGCTGACCAGACTCTTGCTGCGGTCAAGTTCATCGAAGCTCAGGCCGGCCAGGTCTGCCCAGGTGTGAATCAGGTGCGAGCTGCTGTAGGGCCGTGACAGATCGCCGGCAAAGTTCCAGTCATGGTTTTCGCGCCACTTGGGCGAAGCCCAGGCCATGAAGGGAATGGTATACATCGGCGCTGTCGGCTTGGCTTCGTTACGGCCCAGCGTGCCGTGACCCTGCGAATCGAACACGTCTTCACCATGGTCCGAGAGGTACAGCAGGAAACCGTTGGGGTCGGTCCTGGCGTAATCCTTGATCAGGCTGGAGACGACGAAGTCGTTGTACAACACCGCGTTATCGTAGCTGTTGTAGGTCGGGACCTGATCATCACGCAGGCTCGCCGGTACGCCCTGGCGATCAGTGAACTTGTTGAACGTCGGCGGATACCGGTATTGATAACTCATGTGGGTGCCGAGCAAGTGCACCACGATCAGCTTGCGCGGGGCGCTGTCGGCCAGGGCCTTGTTGAACGGCTCGATCACGTCGCCATCGTACTGCGCGGAGTTCTGGTTGCGGTTGTTGTTCAGGTACACCTGTTCATCGGCCTGTTGGGAAAAGGTCGTGAGCATGGTGTTGCGCTTGGTCATTGTCTGCTGATTGGTGATCCAGAAAGTCTTGTAGCCGGCCTGCTTCATCATGCTCACCAGCGAAGGCGTGCTGAGGTACAGGTCCGGGTTCTGTTCGTCGGCGAAGGTCAGCACCTGTTGCAGCGCTTCGATGGTATAGGGGCGCGGGGTGATGACATTATCGAACACCGACAGCTGGTCCTTGAGCTTATCCAGCTCCGGTGTGGTTTCCCGCGGGTAACCGTAGAGGCTCATGCGCTGGCGGTTGGTGGATTCCCCGATCACCAGCACCAGGGTGGCCGGCTGTTCTGCCATGCCGTCCTTGAGGTTGCTCAGGGGAGGGATCTTGCTGGCGCTGTGGAGCATGCCTTGCATGTTCTCCAACTGCTCACCATAGCGACGGTAGGCCACCAGCATCTGCCAGGGCACCGCCGGCTCGATCCGGTTTTCGAACTTCTCCAGGCCACGGGCGAAGCTGCCGGTGCGCAGGGTCTGCTTGACCAGCGGATAACCGACCACGGCGAGCACGATGACGGTTGCGACAACGACGGCCTGGCCCCGGGGCAGGTACACCGGGCGCAGGCGGGTCCAGAGCCAATAGCCCACGGCGGTATGGGCCAGGAACGCCGCCACCATCCACCAGGCAAAATACTGGGTCATGTACTCGCCGGCTTCAGACACGTTCGATTCGAACATGATGAAGATGACGCTTTGGGAAAATTCTTGTTGGTAAATGAAGAAGTAGCCCAGGCTGGCCATGGAGCAAGCCCACAGCACCACGCCGATCAATGCCGCCAGTAAGCGCGTACGGGCAGGGAAAAGCAGCAGGGGCGCCAGCCACACCGCACTCATCACGAACGCTTGGCGAAAGCCGGCGAAACCCGAGGTGTCACTGAGCAGAATGAGTAGTTGGGTGATACCCGAGAAGTACCAGAAGAACAGAAACAGCCAGCCGAATCCGGCCCAGTCGAAACCTTTCGCAGTCGTTTTGCTGCGTTTGAACAAGCTCATCAAGCGCTCCAGCCTCTGTCGACGAAGCTGCTGGCACCGGACTGGTGGCCGCAGGCATACGCCGAGCAATCTTAAAGGCGGGGAGTATTACGAGCCGGTTGTGAAAACTTTGTTAGTTTTTCGGTTACAAAACGCAGGTGGGAGTGAATCAGGCAATCAAGACAGGCGAGAGGCGCCCCATCCTGTGGCGAGGGAGCTTGCTCCCGCTGGGTCGCGTAGCGACCCCAAAGGTTCGGCGGTTGCTGCACAACCGAGCGGGAGCATGCTCCCCCGCCACAGCTAGCGCCGTTATATAGAGGGTGTATGGGTGACACCGGCTTGGGGCTGGTGCCACTTTCCCGACGTTATGCCTCTGTGGCGATTACCGAGCCAGGGACTGGCTCTGGTGGGACAGCTGTGCGTGTTGCAGCTGCATGCGCAGTTGCGTCACTTCATCAAGCAGTAGATCGCGTTCTTCCTTGAGTAGGCGCAATTCATCGCGACGAATGGTCACATAAAGGGTTTGGGGAGGACGTGCGGTAACGACTGGGCCCATTGCTCACCTCGCAAATGGCGTACATCAACTAGAGAGATGTCGCCAGTTTTTTTGGTCGACACCTCTTTATCGGCGCCGATTCTGAATACTTTTGCTCGTGAATGGAACTTTTTTATTTTTCATGGTCGCCGTGTCTTCGGCCGGTTTTTGAACGTTATCCTTTGTGATCGGGCGATTTACCCGGAAACTATGCAGCAATGCTCTGGACTAACCTCCACAAGTCCCCTTGAGCTAAACCTTTGACACACCTTTATTTGTAGTAGGGAGCATCAGCACATGCAACTCGGGATCATTGGACTGGGCCGCATGGGCGGCAATATTGCGCGGCGCCTGATGCTCAATGGGCACACCACCGTCGTCTATGACCGCAATACCGCTTTTGTCGAAAACCTGAGCCAGGAAGGCGCAACGGGCGTCGCGGACCTGCCGGCACTGGTCGCCGGCCTGGACAAGCCACGAGCGGTCTGGGTCATGCTGCCGGCCGGCGCACCCACCGAAGACACCATCAACGTCCTCAGCGAGCTGCTCGAGCCGGGCGACGTGATCATTGATGGTGGCAACACGTACTACAAGGACGACATCCGTCGCGCCCAGGCCCTGTCGGTAAAAGGCCTGAGCTACATCGATGTCGGTACTTCCGGCGGTGTCTGGGGCCTGGAGCGCGGCTACTGCATGATGATTGGCGGTGAGGCCGAGGTGGTGAAGCGCCTGGACCCGCTGTTCGACAGCCTGGCACCGGGCATGGGCGACATTCCGCGCACCCGTGACCGCACATCCGACGATGACCGCGCCGAACGCGGCTACATCCACGCAGGCCCGGCCGGTGCAGGGCATTTCGTGAAGATGATCCACAATGGCATCGAGTACGGCATGATGCAGGCCTTCGCCGAAGGCTTCGACATCCTCAAGACCAAATCCAGCGAAAGCCTGCCACCGGAGCAGCGTTTTGACCTGAACGTGGCCGATATCGCCGAAGTCTGGCGCCGTGGCAGCGTGGTCTCGTCCTGGCTGCTGGACTTGACCGCCGACGCCTTGGCCAGCGATCCGAAACTGGAGGGTTTTTCCGGTGAAGTCGCCGACAGCGGTGAAGGGCGGTGGACCATCGAGGCCGCCATCGAGCAAGCGGTGCCGGTGCCGGTCCTGTCCAGTTCGCTGTTCGCCCGTTTCCGCTCGCGCCAGCAAAGCACCTACGGCGACAAAATGCTCTCGGCGATGCGCTTCGGCTTTGGCGGCCACGTGGAGACGCCGAAAAAATGACCTCGATCGCCAGCAAATCCAAGGCAGAACCCGCGCCGCCGACCACGTTGTTTTTGTTCGGCGCCCATGGTGATCTGGTCAAGCGCCTGCTGATGCCGGCGCTCTACCACCTCAGTCGCGACGGTCTGCTGGGCGATGGGCTGCGCATCATCGGGGTTGACCACAACGCCATCAGCGATGTGGATTTTGCCAAGAAACTCGAGGATTTCATCCGCAACGAAGCGGCGAGCAAGGGCGGTGATGCCGCCCGCGCGCTCGACCCGGTGCTGTGGGCCAAGTTGGCCCAGGGCATCAGCTACGTCCAGGGTGATTTCCTCGATGACGGTACCTACCAGGCGCTGGCGGCAAAAATCGCCGCCAGCGGTACCGGCAACGCGGTCTTCTACCTGGCGACCGCGCCGCGCTTTTTCAGTGAAGTGGTCAGCCGCCTCGGTGCGGCCGGGCTGCTTCAGGAGCAGGAGGGGGCTTTCCGGCGGGTGGTGATCGAAAAACCCTTCGGTTCCGACTTGCAAACGGCCGAAGCGCTGAACGCCTGCCTGCTCAAGGTCATGAGCGAGAAACAGATCTATCGCATCGACCATTACCTGGGCAAGGAGACGGTGCAGAACATTCTGGTCAGCCGCTTTTCCAACAGCCTGTTCGAGGCGTTCTGGAACAATCACTACATTGACCACGTACAAATCACCGCCGCCGAAACCGTCGGCGTGGAAACCCGTGGCAGTTTTTATGAACACACCGGCGCCCTGCGGGACATGGTGCCGAACCATCTTTTCCAATTGCTGGCGATGGTGGCCATGGAGCCGCCAGCGGCGTTTGGTGCTGACGCGGTACGTGGGGAAAAGGCCAAGGTCGTCGGGGCGATCCGGCCCTGGTCGGTGGAACAGGCCCGCGCCAACTCGATCCGCGGCCAGTACACCGCTGGTGAAATCGGCGGCAAGGCTGTGACCGGTTATCGCCAGGAAGCCAACGTCGCTGCCGACAGCAACACCGAGACCTACGTCGCCCTCAAGGTCATGATCGATAACTGGCGCTGGGTGGGCGTGCCGTTTTACCTGCGCACCGGCAAGCGCATGAGCGTGCGGGACACGGAGATCGTCATCTGCTTCAAGCCGGCGCCTTACGCGCAGTTTCGCGACACCGAAGTCGACGAACTGCAACCGACGTACTTGAGAATCCAGATTCAGCCCAATGAAGGCATGTGGTTCGACCTGCTGGCCAAGCGGCCGGGGCCGGCCCTCGACATGGCCAATATCGAATTGGGCTTTGCCTACAAGGATTTCTTCGAAATGCAGCCATCCACGGGTTATGAGACCCTGATCTACGATTGCCTGACTGGCGACCAGACCCTGTTCCAGCGCGCCGACAACATCGAGAACGGCTGGCGCGCCGTGCAGCCGTTCCTCGATGCCTGGCAGCAGGACGCGACGGTCCAGCCCTACAAGGCCGGGGAAGATGGCCCGGCGGCCGCCGATGATTTGCTGACCCGCGACAGTCGCGTCTGGCATGGCCTCGGATGAGTGATCTGGTGAAGCATCCCATCCGATTTTTACTCAGCGACATGGACGGCACGCTGCTGCTGCCTGATCACAGTCTCAACCAGCGCACCATTGAAGCGGTTCGCTCGTTGCGTGAGGCCGGTGTGCTGTTCAGCCTCGCCACCGGGCGACCGCCGCGGGCCATGTTGCAGCAGATCGAGGCCCTGGGCGTCGACCTGCCTACGGCGGCGTTCAATGGCGGCACGCTGGTTCATCCCGACGGCAGCTTCCTTGCGGTTCATTACCTGCCGCCCGAGGCTGCGCTGGCCACGCTGGCGCTGTACGCCGATCAGCCGGGCATCGAAGTCTGGGTCTTCGCCGATGGTGATTGGCTGGTGCGCGACGCCAACGGCCCGATGGTGCCGGTGGAGACCCGGGGCCTGGGCTATCCGCCGGTAGAGGTCGAAAGTTTCGAGCCGTATCTGGAGCGGATCGACAAGATCGTCGCCACCAGCGCCAACACCGACCTGCTGGTGGAACTGGAGGCTCGGCTGCACCCGCTGCTCAAGGGCCAGGCCGAGGTGTCGCGTTCGCAACCGATCTACCTGGACGTGACGGCGATGAAGGCAAATAAAGGTGAGGCGTTGTCGACGCTGGCCGAGTTCCTGGGTGTGCCGCTGGAGCAGACCGCCGCCATGGGCGACGGTGGCAATGACCCGGCGATGTTTCACCGGGCGGGATTGTCGATTGCCATGGGGCAGGCGGAAGAGGCGATCAGGCGCCAGGCCGATGTCGTGACCGCCGCCGTGACCGAAGACGGCGCGGCCTTGGCGATCGAGCGCTACATCCTGCCGCGATAGACCGCCCAGGCCTTTGGGTAGAAGGGGAATTTATTCCCACTGTGGGAGCAAAGCTTGCTCGCGAAACAGGCGCCTCGGTTCTTGAGAGACCGCATCGCCTTCATCGCGGGCAAGCCTTGCTCCCACAGGGGCTCACCACAGGTTTTCCTTCTGCTCAGCAGTATTTCTACAACCAGTACGTCACCCCATACCACCCCAAGCCACCCATCACCACGGTGTAGGGCAGGGCCATCCAGACCATCCGGCCATAGGACAGGCGAATCAGCGGCGCAATCGCCGAGGTCAGCAGGAACAGGAAAGCCGCCTGGCCGTTGGGTGTGGCGACGCTCGGCAGGTTGGTGCCGGTGTTGATAGCCACCGCCAGGGTCTCGAACTGTTCGCGGCTCATGTGACCGGAGACGAAGGCCTGCTTGACCTCGGTGATGTAGATGGTCGCCACGAACACGTTGTCGCTGATGGCCGAGAGCAGGCCGTTGGCAATGAACAGCATGCCAGGCTGCTGGTCGGCGGGCAGGGCCAGGACCCATTGGATCAGCGGCGTGAACAGTTGCTGGTCGTGAATGACCGCCACCACCGCAAAGAACACCACCAGCAGCGACGTGAACGGCATCGCGTCCTTGAACGCATTGCCCAGCCGATGTTCGTCGGTGATGCCGGTGAAGGCAGTAATCAACACGATGATCATCAGGCCGATCAGGCCGACTTCGGCAATGTGCAGGGCCAGGCAGACGATCAGGAGCAGTGCGGCAAGGCCCTGGACGATCAGGGCCGCGCGTTGACGAGCCGTGCGCTCCAGATTGTCCTGCTCGGCATAATCGGCGAGCACGGCGCGCACATTGTCCGGCAACAGCGTGCCATAACCGAACCAGCGCAGCTTTTCCAGCGCCACACAGGTCACCAGCCCGGCCACCAGTACTGGCAGCGACACCGGCGCGACTTGCAAGAAAAATTCGGCGAAATGCCAGCCCATCTCATGGCCGATCAGCAGGTTCTGCGGTTCGCCCACCAAGGTGCAGACGCCGCCCAGCGCGGTGCCGACGGCGCCATGCATCAGCAGACTGCGCAGGAAGGCTCGGAACTGCTCCAGGTCGCCTTGGTGCAGCGAAGGCAAATCGTGGTCTTCGTCGACGCTGCTGTCCTGGCGCGGGTCGTTACCCGACGCCACGCGGTGGTACACCGAAAAAAAGCCCACGGCGGCGCTGATGATCACTGCCGTGACGGTCAAGGCATCGAGGAAGGCCGACAGGAACGCCGAGAGAAAGCAGAACATCAAGGCCAGGATGGCCTTGGAGCGCACACCCAGGAGCAGGCGCGAGAACAGGAACAGCAGCAAGTCCTTCATGAAATAGATCCCCGCCACCATGAACATCAGCAGCAGGATGACCGGGAAGTTATGCAGCAATTCGTCGTAAAGTGCCTTGGGAGTGGTCATGCCCAGCGCCAGGGCTTCGACCATCAGCAGGCCGCCGGGCATCAGCGGGTAGCATTTAAGGGCCATGGCCAGGGTGAAGATGAACTCCAGCACGATCATCCAGCCTGCAACGACTGGGCCCAGTGTCCACAGCACGACGGCATTGAGGACCAGGAAGGTGATGATGCACGCCTTGTACCAACGCGGGGAATTCCCCAGAAAGTTATGCGCGAAAGCCTTAGCCATTGGACCGGACATTGGCTGCTCCTTTTAATTAGAAGCGCGCAACTTGCCGTAAGAAATGAGGAATATCAAGCGTAGGATGAATACCGTTCGCCCGCGACAATCTGACTCAGGCCCAATAACGCGCAACCACCGCTCGATAATGACCCTGGAGTGAGTAGCCGCCCACCAGGATTTTGCCGTCGGCCTGCACCGCCACGGCGGTGGCGGTGTCCAGACTGTAGCCGAGTCGCGTGCGTACCCAGCCTTTGCCGTGGCCGAAATCCGGGTCGAGGCTCGCATCCGGCAAATGCCGGGCAAGCACGAAGTCGGCCTCGATACCGCCGATGGTGGCGCCGGCGGTGACCAGCTTTCCGTCCGCTTGAAGCTGGGCGGCGGTCCACTGGCTGGCGTTGCGCCCGATCGCCATGAGCCGGCACTGGCCCTGATTGCAATGACGGTCCGGCTTGCCGTCTGGACGCACTTTCAGGGACAGGCTATGCATCGGATCGCGACTGCTGCCGAACGCCTGCAGATCACCGTTCGCATCCTCGACGATCTGGCTGATCATCGCGCTGTGACCCTGGGCCAGGATGGACAGGAAGCCCTCTTCGCCGAAGCTGTCATCGAGCCTGCCGCTGCTGTCATAGCGGGCTATCAAGCCATGCTGGGGCAGGTCGATGGCGCCACCGACGACAATATGGCCGTCAGCCTGGAGCGTCAGGCAGCCGAGCCAGGTATTTTTCAACAAGCGTCGGACCATCACGAAACCGCGACCGTTGAATGAGGTGTCCAGGGACCCGTCCGGCAGGAGTCGGATCAGTACGCCGACATGGTCGGACAATTGGTAATGATGGTTGGCGAGCAAAAGGATCCGGCCATCGGCCTGCACTTGCATGTCGCAGGCCTCGAGACCTGGCACGCCGGGCGGCAGCCAGGGATCGCGCAGGCCTTGGGAGAGATTGCCGCAGAGCCGGATGATGTGCCGGCCGGCGTTGCCGAAGCTCTGGACAGCACGGCCTTGCGGATCGAACAGCGCCAGGGCGGGCAGGGTGTGCTCGTTGTTTTCGTAGTGCAGGCCCGACAGCAGGATATGCCCGTCGGGCAGCTCGATCACTTTGCCTGCCGTCGCTTCGAAGCCGTGGTCAAACGCGTCGATCACGCAGCCGCGGGTGCCGAAAACCGGGTCGGTCGAACCGTCAGGGTTGAGTCGCGCCAGCCCGAATCGGCTGCCGTGGGCCGTCTCGATCCTGGCTGCCACCAGGATTCGTCCGGCTCGGTCGAGGGTCAATCCGGTGATCAGGCTCGAGGTGCTGTCTTCGAAATGAACCCAGGCTTTGCCGTTGACGGCAAAGCCTGGATCAAGTTGCCCGGGGTGGGCCATGGCCTTGGGGAGCACGAACGCGAACTGGTTGAGCATGCCTGCCTCTCCTTGCGTGTCGACCGGCCCGAAAGGGCGATGACTGCATGAGGGCAACATTCAATCCCTGAACGGGCCAATGCACAACTGTCAGGTTCTACAGTTACAGGGGTGATGCGTGCCATAACAATGGCTTTACAACCCAATGCCAAGCCTGCAATCGATAGCAGGCTGTATCGAGGTTTATTCCGGCATCGACCAGGATTGCAAGGTGTAGCCTTCCTGGCTTAATTCGGCACGGGCCTGTTTCAACAGATCGGCCAGTTGGACCGGGTCGGTATAGGCGCTGCTTGGAATCTGAGTGCGGCCAATATGGGTATTGGTGCGGTCGATGACGGTCAGGCTAAGTTCACCGTTACCGTCTTGTGGAGCCCAGGCCACGCATTGGAATGGACGGAATGCGCGGTCGGCAATCAAAAGAGCTTCGTTGATACGGAGCGGGGCGTTCATGGCGTTTTCTCTTCAGTGTGCCCAAACAAATGATGTGCCGTCGGTTGGGCGTACCGTGCGGCTGGTTACTTGTACTGATGTCCCGAACCCGTAGGCGGGTCACACATTATTTAAATAAATTTCGATTTTCTTTCAGACCAGGCTTTTGCTCTTTTGTTTGAAAGCACCCTGAAAGAAAAACGCCTGTGACAACTAACGAAACGCTCGCTTATAACCACTTTAACGTGATCTCGATAATCAATTGATACAAGGGCGCGTCAACTTCTTGCTACTGTTACATGCAGGTTTGCCAAACGACTGTTTCTAATCATATTTCCTTATTTTGGCGCCAAGGATCAGTCATGATCGAAGCCAGTACGTCACGTCGTCTGCTCGTGGTTGATCCCTGCGACGATTGTCATCGCCTGTTGCCGGGGCTGCGCAGCATTGGGTGGGATGTGGACAGTTGCGCCCTTGAACACGCCGGCGATCGGACCTGTGACGTCGGTCTGCTGCGCTTGCAACCGTTTCACCTGGAGCGCCCGGAAGCGGTCAAGGAATTGATCAGCCGTAGCGGCACGGAGTGGATCGCCGTGCTCAGCCAGGAAGTCTTGCGCCTGCAAAACGTCGGTGACTTTGTCTGCGAATGGTTTTTTGACTTCCATACCTTGCCCTTTGACGTGTCCAGGGTTCAGGTGACCCTGGGCCGGGCGTTTGGCATGGCGCGTTTGCGTGGCCAGGGCTCGATTCACATCGACCAGCCCGAACATGAACTGCTGGGCGACAGCAAGCCGATTCGCGAACTGCGCAAATTGTTGAGCAAGTTGGCGCCGGCCGAGTCGCCCGTGTTGATTCGCGGTGAGAGCGGCACCGGCAAGGAACTGGTGGCGCGCACCCTGCATTGCCAGTCGCATCGGCGCAACAAGCCGTTCATCGCCATCAACTGCGGCGCCATTCCGGAGCACTTGATCCAGTCCGAATTGTTCGGTCATGAGAAGGGCGCATTTACCGGCGCTCACCAACGCAAGATCGGACGGATCGAGGCGGCCCACGGGGGTACGTTGTTTCTCGATGAGATTGGCGACCTGCCGTTGGAGTTGCAGGCCAACTTGCTGCGTTTCCTTCAGGAAAAACACATTGAGCGGGTTGGCGGCAGCCAGCCGATCGCCGTCGATGTGCGGGTCTTGGCGGCCACCCACGTGGACCTTGAGGCGGCCATCGAGCACAAGCGATTTCGCGAGGACTTGTATTACCGCTTGAATGTGTTGCAAGTGGTCATGGCACCCTTGCGCGAACGCCATGGCGACCTGGCGATGTTGGCCAGTCACTTTTCCCATTTCTACAGCCGGGAGACCGGCCGTCGTCCCCGTAGCTTCAGTGACGATGCTCTGGTGGCGATGGGTATGCACGACTGGCCCGGCAACGTGCGGGAGTTGGCCAATCGCGTCCGTCGCGGGTTGGTGCTGGCCGAAGGGCGCCAGATCGAAGCCCGGGACCTCGGCCTGGCCAGCCAGCAGGGTATCGCGGCGCCGATGGGTACGCTGGAAGATTACAAGACCCGCGCCGAGCGCCAGGCCCTGAGCGATGTGCTCAACCGTCACAGCGACAACTTGAGCGTGGCGGCGCGGGTATTGGGCGTGTCGCGGCCGACGTTCTATCGTCTGCTGCACAAACACCAGATTCGCTAGAACTGCCTACACACAACTCATTGTGGGAGCGGGCTTGCTCGCGAAGGCGGTGTGTCAGTGATATTGATTAACCTGACACTCCGCCTTCGCGAGCAAGCCCGCTCCCACAGTGGTTTTGCAGTGTCTTTGGGCTATGTGCCGATCACATATCCCTCAGGACATCAGAAGTAATACGGCAACTTCAGGCTAAAGGTGAAGTCCGGCGCATCGTCGGTCAGCCCGATGGACAGGTTGGGCACGATGGTCAGGTTGTCGGACGCGGCGACGGTCATGCCGATATTGAAGTAACCGGCGTTGGCGTCGCTGGAGGTCACCGATTCCCAGTCGCCGCCGTCCTGCTTGAGCTTGCTTTTCTTCTGGATCAGGTCGGAGACGGAGAACGACATGCTCATCTTCTCGTTCAACGCAAAGGCAACGCCTGCGCCGATCTGGAAGCTGTCGCCGATCCGCACCTTGCCCGGGGTCTTCTGGTTGACCGTGGAGCTGATGTCGTCGAATGACTCTTCGAGGTTATGGGTATAGGAAAGGCTGCCGAACAAGACGGCCGGGTCGAAGGTCTTGACCAGCGAGAGCCCGGGCGTGATCGACCAGACGCCGTTGCCGGTGGGCAAGTCGTCAGGCACGAAAAGGTTGGTGTTGGCCTGGGATTGGCGCAGCTTGATACCAAACGGATCCTTGCCGGTGGGGGCCTTGACCCGCAGGGTGACCACCGCGTCCGGAGAGTTGATCGACTCATCCATGAACTTGTAGGCGATGCCGAAATTGACGTCGCCGATGGTCGGGTCGCGGGTCACGGTTTCTTCGCTGGTGACCCCGGCCGCACCGTTGTTCGCGCCGCCTGACTGGTAGGTGGATTCGCGGTAGACCACCGGCACATTGAGGTCGAACTGCCAGCGATTGTCGAAGTTGTAGCGACCGGTAAGGTCCAGCGTCCAGGTGTCGGCCTTGATTCGGTCGAGGTTGATGTTGCCCAGGAAAATCGAATCCAGGGCCAGGAAGCCGTTGAGGATCAGTTGCCGCGTGTCATAGCGCGAATAGGTCACGCCGGTCTCGAAACTGAACTTGCCGCCGCCGAAGAAGCCGCTGGCCTCGTCATAGAGGTTGGAGACACTTTGGGCCGGCTGGGAATCGTCGGCCAGGGATTGCCCATAGCCGCTGCCGCCCGCTGTTGTCGCAGCACCGCCGGCGGTCTGGTTGCCTTTCATGTCGGCCGGGGATTTGGCCAGGCGCTTGGGTTGTGGCGCGGCGGGTTGGTCCTCTACTTGGCGAACCCGCTGCTCGAGCACCGCCAGGGCCTTTTGCTGGACCTCGTATCGTTGCTTTAGCTCTAGAAGCTGCTGCTTCAGGGCTTCTATTTCGGCATCCGGGGCCGCCTGTAACACGGCCGCCGGGAATAACGTGCTTAAACACATCACAGCGCGCAACGATACGGATCGATACATGAAATATGCCGTCCCTATTTGCCCAATGATCGGAAACCAGCGTAGTTCAATAACCGAGGTTACGCAGGCCGCGCAGTTGGGTCAGGTTGCAGTCCAATGCGCCGGCACTGGGGCCGTTGTTGTTCAGCACCACGTTGAGCTGCGTCATGTTGTTGACCAGGTTGCTGTTGCCCAACAGGCGAGTGTTTTGCAGCAAGCCGCCCTGGGCCACTTGTTGCAAGGTGCCGCCCTGGTTGTGGCTGGCCTGGATCGCCATCTGCACGCCGTTGCCGGTGGCAGTGACCGCGACGCTGCCGGCGGCATTGCTGCCGCTGATGGTCTGGCCCTTGGTCAACAGTTGGCCTTGGGAGGGGACAAGCGCGGGCGCCTGGTTGCTCTCCTTCACATTGATGTTGACGTTGTTGTAGGCCGTGTTGCCGTCGCCGGCGGCACGCACGCTCTGGGTCACGCCCTGGCTCGTGCCAAGGCCGGCGCCACCGGTAATGTTGCCGCTGCCCTGTTCCGGGACGCTGCCGTTACCGGTTTGCTTGATGGTGGAGACATAGAACTCGGGTTTCACGGTGGCGGCTTGGATTTGCATGGTGCTGCTGGCGCCGATCAGGTCGCCGCTGGCGTTGCGCCAGGTACTGCTCATGACGATGCCGAAGCTGATGACGCGGCCGGGCATGACATAACGACCGCGCAGCTCGGCGAGCTCCTGGTCCTTGACCTCGATGGGTTTGAAACCGGCATGGGCATAGCCCGAGGCGGTCGCGAGCAGGCAGGCCAGCGACAGCCAGTGTGAAGTTTTCATGTGCTGCTCCCGGAGCGTCCTGCTCCTTTTTGTACTTATTGTTGGCAGTGGTCGGCGATTAGAAAAAGTCGCTCTGTATGAAGCCGAAATCCATCAGTTCCGCATCCCTGACCGGGTTGAAACCGTCCAGCTTGTTACGGGCTGTCAGGGGTTGAGGAGGGCTGCGTAGGGCATTGGTCTTGTCATAGCCCGGGCCGACGATCGCGAAGACGATGCCGTTCCAGCCTTTGACGAACTCATCGTGGGAATAGCGTTTGTGCCCCAGCACCGGGTCGCCGATGTAGACCCATTGCTTGTCGGCTCGCTGCAATACCACGAAGTGCTTGTAGCCGCGTATTTCCATCAGGACCACCACCGGGATCGTCACCGCTTCGAGTTTCTCCGGCGGTATCCGGTAGCCTCGGGCACGCATGCCGATGGTTTCCACGTAGCGCTTCATGTCCAGCATGGAAAAGCCCTGGGTGCGAACCAGGTCATGGTCGGCATTGACCAGCATGCCTTTGATGACGTGCTCTTCATCGACGTCGAGCCAATAGGCTTGGCGTAGCACCGTCGCCAGGGCGGCGGCGCCGCAACTGAAGTCGGTTTTCTGTTCGACGATGTCGCTGAACTTGCGCTCGCGTACGCTTTGCACCGGTTTGTAGACCAGCATGCCGCCAGGCAGGGCGGCGACCGGCATCTGCGCCGCTTCGGCCATACAGGCCAGGCAGAGCAACAGGGAAACGGCAGTGACACGCATGATCAATACGCCTGGTGGACATCCGGGAAAAAAGCCCCGTTTCCCAGCGGCACCGTTCGTCTAGAGCATTGAAATGAGTCCGTGGCGAGGGAGCTTGCTCCCGCTGGGCTGCGGAGCGGCCCCAAGTTTTTGCGGTTGCTGCGCAACCGAGCGGGAGCAAGCTCCCTCGCCACAAGATTCATCCAAACCCTAGGGGAACAGCATTGCTGTTGCCGGGGCTCCGTTTCACCCGCGCTTACATGCAAGCCTTGCAGCCAGCCGCGATGGACAGCGAGTTGCTTTGCTGGTTGCCCACGCCCGCCGACACGTTGGCGCCGCCGTTACCGGAGAAGCCGTTCATGGAGTTGGTCATGGTGGCGTTGTTGATCACAGGGTTTTTCCAACCGTCGCGGGTCAGCACCTGCTGGGTGTTGCTGCCGGCCAGTTCGAAAGTCCCCACGGCGGAGAACTTGAACTTGTCGTCATCGTGGCCGCCGCCGTAGCCACCTTTGTTGCCCCAGCCGCCGTCGTCTTCGACGGTACCGGTGCCTTTGGCCTTGAACGTGCCGGAGGCGCTGGAGGTGCTGGTCAGGGTATCGGTCTTGTAGGTCCGCACGCCTTTGTTGTCCACCACAAGGCCGCTGGAGGACTGATCGGCCGAAGCGGCAGCTTCTGCGACACGGCCACCCGATACGGCAATGGCCAGGTTGTTTTTCTGTTGGTTGAAGTTGCCGGCGGTCACGTTGATGCCGATATTACCGGAGCCATCGTTGCCGGCATTGGTGAGCGAGGCATTGTTTTGAGTCGAGTTGTTTTTGACATAGTTGTTGCTATTGACTTGCGTGGCGCTGGAAACAGCAACAGCCGAACCGAAGATGAAGCTTTCGTCAGCAGTGGCCAGCGCGGCGGCGTTGTCTTGCTGGTTACCGTCGCCGCCCGCGATGTTGGCGCCCATGTTGCCGTTGCTGCCATTGAGCGAATCAGTGGCTTCAGCGGTGTTGCGGGTGGCCTGGTTGGTCACGGTGTTGCCATCGCTGTTCTGCACATCCAGTACGGTGGCGCCAGCCCCGGCCGTGATCGAGAGCAACTGTTCGAACGAGGGACCTCTTGGGCCTTGATTGCCGTGGCCGTTACCGTGGCCGTTACCGTTGCCCCGTCCATCGGCCTGTGCAGCCATTGCCATGACAGCGGCGAGAGCGAAAACCAATGGTTTGAGTGCCATTGTAGGTTTCATGGTGTTTCTCCTTGCGTGTCGTTGGTTAAGTGTTGGTACTTTCTTATGCCCACTGCGCCGGATCAGTCAGCGACCCGGATGCTCAGGGTGTTAGCCATGCGGTTCCCCACCCCGGCACTCTGGTTCACCTGAATCACCCCTCGGCTGCCGGTGAAGGCCTGGTCGCTGGTAACGACCTGGCGACTGCCGGTTGGGGCGCCAGTTGCGCCTGAGTTCGGTAGCAACGCCACGTTCTGTTGGGACAGGGCGCTGTCGTCAATGCTCTGCGGATGGGCACTGATGCCCACCCGCATGACATTGGCCATCTGGTTGTTGGCCCCGGCGGACTGGTTCACGCCCAGCACGCCGTTGCCGTTGGTAAAGGAGTGGCCACCGATACGGGCGGTGGCGTTCATGGAGGGGTTGGCCTGGGTGTCGACGCTTTGCTGTACGCGGGTGCTGGCCTGGGCGTGGCTGCCAATGGCAATGGCCCGGGTGTTGGTTTGCTGGATCTGGTCGCCGGCCGCCTGGTTGACGTTGAAGTTGCCGGTGTACTGGCTGCCGGAATCCTGCAGGTTGGCGTTGCTGACCACCGCCACGCCCGAATCGGCAAATACCGTGAAAGAACTGAGCAGGGACAGCATGACCAGGGCGAGTAGGAACAGGACGGGTTTCATGTCACTGACCTCCCGCCAGCCGGCCCAGCGGGGCCAGGCCGGAACTCAGCGAGCGGTTGATGGTGCCAGAGATCGCTCCGCCGCTGCCGCCACCGTGGCCGGCATTCATGCCCGGCATGCCGTTGGGGTTGGTGACCACGTTCAGGCCCTGCACGCCGGTATTGGGGGTGACGATGTTGCGGATCGACGAACCGCTGGCCACGCTGGCGAATTCGCCATCGCTCAGTTCGGTGCTATTGGTCGCCTGGTTGATGCGTTCGGAGGGATTGGCATTGACGGTGGTCGGGTAGGGGTCTTTGCCACCGTTGCGACCGATTGCGATGGGTTGCACGTCACGGTTGAGTACGATGACGCCGTTGCCCTCGGCCTGCGCGGGCAGGCTGAACGTTGCGCCGGCGGCGCAGCCGATGAATAGCAGGCAGGTCATACCCCTGTCGAACATCCCCATGGCATCGATTCCTTCTTCGGTACGCTGGCCCTAGTCAGCGTTGCGAAGTGGGGAAGAGCAGGTGTTGTGCCGGGTTTTGAATTACCTGTGAATTCAATGAGTTGAGTTCAGGCGCGCGCAGCGGGGGAAGAAACCTGTTTCAGCGCTGAGACAACGCACAGGATGGCCAACCGGCTGCACGCTGTTCCAGGGCTCTGGATCCAGGTTTTTGGGTGGGTGTTTCAGTGACTTGACAGTCTTGATGACAATCATCTGAAACGATGTTGGATCCGGGTTTGCCGCGAGCGTGATGTTTCAAGCGTGAGACAAATCATCCTGCGGTCAGTTGGGCGACGGCCGCGAACACTTGCCGCTGGCGTTGCGCCCAGTTGCCCCGAATGATCTGGAACGGTTGCCGATGTCGACTCAGCCACGCCTCGATGGCGTCGAAAAAAGCCAGTCGTTCTGCCAGCTCGGGTTGGCAACGCAAACCGTCGCCAGTCCATTCGACCTGCTCGGGGCTCAACAGCAGGTGCAAGTCGTAATGACGGGCCAGCAACGCCGGTTCGAGCCAGTCCGGGCAGTCACCAAAAAGGGTCTGGCTCCAGAGGATGTTGCTCAACAGGTGGGTGTCGAGGATCAATAGCGAGGGTCGGCGGGCACGTGCCTCGTCTTCCCAGGCCAACTGGCCGGAGGCGATGTCAGTGATGTCCGCCAGGCACGTATCGCGCTGGGTCTGTTCCATGAAATGGCGCACGTACTCGTCCACCCGCACGCCACCAAAATGTGCCTGGAGTTGCGCCGCCAGCCAGCTCTTGCCGCTGGATTCCGGGCCGGTCAGGACCACCACCTTCATGCGCGCAGGGCCGGGTCGGCGCGCCATTCCCGCCAACCTTGCACGGCCAGCAACGTGAACAGGGCGTAGAGCGCGGCGGTCAGGTGCAAGCCCTTGTAGATGAACAGGCCGACGAAGATCACGTCCAGGACGATCCACAACGGCCAGCATTGCACGCGTTTTTGCGCCATCCACCATTGAGCGACGAGGCTGAAACCGGTGAGCGCGGCATCGAGCCAGGGCTGGGCGGCGTCGGTCCAGTGGGCCATGGCGGCGCCCAACAGCAGGCTGCCCGCCGCGCCGATGGCCAGGCCGAGCAGCACCGATGGTCCACCGAGATGGCTGACCTGACGCCCATCATGATTGTGCCCGGCGCGGGTCCATTGCCACCAGCCGTAGAGTTGCAACACTGCGTAGACCACCTGCAGCAGCATGTCCGAGTACAACTTCACTTCGAAAAAAATCCAGCTGTACAGCAACACCATGACCAGGCCGATCGGCCAGCACCAGGGGTTCTGCTTGACGGTCAACCAGACAGCGATCACGCCGAGGGCTGCGGCAAACAGTTCAAGCCCGGACATGGCGGTTCCTTGGGGAAAGAGGAGAGGGCGGCGATTGTAAACGCTATGGCGTGGAGAGCTCCAATACCATTGTTGGTTGAGCCTGTGGCGAGGGAGCTTGCTCCCGCTGGGCTCTGTGGTGAACACCCAACCTGAAAAGACCCACACAGAACCAATGTGGGAGCGGGCTTGCTCGCGAATGCTGTGCTTCAGTCATGCATTTGCTGACTGTTACACCGCATTCGCGAGCAAGCCCGCTCCCACAAGGGGTTCATCAATCCTTAGACCCGGAACTGCTTGAGCAACCCGTTAAGCTGTTCACTCAGCGCCTTCAGGCGGCTGCTTGCCTGGCTGGACTGTTCGGCGGCCATGGCGGTGCTGTGGGACAGTCCGGCTGCCTGGGTGACGTTCTGGTTGATGTCTTCTACCACATGGGCCTGTTGCAGGGTGGCGCTGGCAATGGAGGCGTTCAGGCTGTTGAGGTTGCGCAGGGCCTGGCCGATGGCGTTGAGGCTGGCACCGGCCAGGCCCGCCTGTTCGATGGTCAGTTGCGAGGCACGGCTGCTGTCGCCGATGACTTTCACGGCGGCTTCGGAATGGGTTTGCAGGCGCTCGATCATCGACTGGATCTCAGCGGTGGACTTCTGCGTACGCTGGGCCAGCAGCCGCACTTCATCGGCGACCACCGCAAAGCCCCGGCCTTGTTCGCCAGCGCGGGCGGCTTCGATCGCAGCGTTGAGGGCCAGCAGGTTGGTCTGCTCGGCGATGGAGCGGATCACCTCCAGCACGCTGCCAATCTGGGTACTTTCACTGGCCAGGGTGCGAATCACTTCCACCGCCTGGTCGATGGTCTGGGACAGGCGATCGATCTGCTGCAAGCTGCCGTCGATGTTGACCTGGCCTTGCTGGGCCTGGGATTCGGCGTCGCGCATCTCGCTGGCGGCGTGCTCGGCGTTCTTGGCCACGTCCTGCACGCCATACGTCACTTCATTGATCGCGGTGGCTACCAGTTCCATTTGTTGCGATTGCTGCTGGCTGCGTTCCTGGGCTTGAGCCGCGTCGTTGCCCAATTCGTTGGAAGATTGCCCCAGCTCACTGGCAGAAGCCTGCAATTGGCTCACCACTTGGCGCAGTTTGGCGGTAAAGGCGTTGAAATGCCGGGCCAGTTGGGTGACTTCGTCCTGGCCGTGGGTGTCGAGGGTGCGGGTCAGGTCGCTCTCGCCGCTGGCGATGTTGGCCATGGCGTTGACGGTCTCTTGGAGCGGGCGGACGATGCTCCGTACGATCAAGGTCAGCAGGAGACCCATGACCAGAGTGATGGCCAGGCCAATCAACGAAGCCTTGATCACCTGGGACTGGAATTCTGCCTGGACGTCATCCACGTACACGCCGGAACCGATGATCCAGCCCCACGGTTCGAACAACTTGACGTAGGAAGTCTTGCCGACCGGTGCTTCGGCGCCCGGTTTCGGCCAGAGGTAGTTGATCATGCCGGCGCCCTTGGCCTTGGCGATGGCGACCATCTCGTTGAACAACGCGTAGCCGTTCGGGTCGCGGATCGCCGAGAGGTTCTGGCCTTCAAGCTTTGGGTTGGTCGGGTGCATGACCATGACTGGCGTCAGATCGTTGATCCAGAAGTAGTCACTCTGGTCATAGCGCAGGCCTCGCACCGCGCTGAGGGCTTGCTTCTGCGCCGCCTCGCGGGTCAGGGTGCCGGCGGTTTCCAGCCCATGGTAGTAGCTCAATACGCCGCTGGCGGTCTGCACCACATGCTGGGTTTTCTGCACCTTGGCCTGATACAGGTCCGTGTGGATCTGCTTGAGCATAAAGGCGCCGAGCGTGAACAACATCACGATGGCCACGACCAGGATGAGCCACAAGCGTCGGCTGATCGACACACTGCGCAAGCTATTCATACGCTGTCACTCCGGTTTCTTATTCTTGTCATTAGCGACGGCCGGCACTTTAGCGCCTGGCGGCTATTCATGATTGACCTGGGTCATAACGCGGCAGCGTTATCAGGGCTTGTCTGATAGGATTTCGGCCCCGCGGCGCAAAACCTGAGCCTGTTTTGATTTTTTCATTGGTTTTTTTTGGATGATCGCAGCTATCGTGCAGCCGCTGCGTGGACCTGTATGACACTTGAATAGCGATAAGACCCGCATGAGCAGGGTCTTTTTTGGGGGATGAATGGATTTGTGGACGGCCTTTTCGGCATTGATTCTTGGCGTAGTAGAGGGTTTGACGGAGTTTCTGCCGATTTCCAGCACGGGGCACCAGATCATCGTCGCCGACTTGCTCGAGTTCGGTGGCGAACGTGCAATGGCATTCAACATCATCATCCAGCTCGGCGCGATCCTCGCGGTGGTCTGGGAGTTCCGGCGCAAGATCTTCGACGTGGTGCTGGGCCTGCCGACGCAACCCAGCGCCCGCCGGTTTACCGCCAACCTGCTGATTGCCTTCTTTCCCGCCGTGATATTGGGCGTGTTGTTTGCCGACTGGATCCACCATTACCTGTTCAACCCGGTCACCGTGGCCGCCGCTCTGGTGGTGGGCGGCCTGGTGATGCTCTGGGCCGAAAAGCGCCAGCACCAGGTGCATGCTGAAACGGTGGACGATATTTCCTGGAAGGATGCGTTGAAGGTCGGCTTGGCCCAGTGTATTGCGATGATCCCGGGTACTTCCCGTTCCGGTGCGACCATCATCGGGGGCTTGCTGTTCGGGCTGTCGCGCCAGACCGCCACCGAATTTTCGTTTTTCCTGGCGATGCCGACCATGGTCGGTGCGGCCGTGTACTCGGGCTACAAGTACCGTGAGCTGTTCGTGCCGGCGGATTTCCCGGTGTTCGCCATCGGTTTCGTCACGGCGTTCATCTTCGCCATGATCGCGGTCAAGGGCCTGCTGCGGTTCATCGCCAGTCACAGCTACGCCGTGTTCGCCTGGTATCGGATTGCGTTCGGCCTGCTGATCCTGGCCACCTGGCAGTTCGGTTGGGTTGACTGGACAGCTGCCAAGCCATGAACAACTCGGGCACCCGCCAACGCGCTGGGCGCAATGCCGGCGGCGGCGTGCAAAACCTGCGGCTCAAATTGATGGTGTTTGCCCTGGTCTGCGCCTTGCCGCTGTTCGGCTCGCTGCTGTTCGGCCTGCGGGGCGTGTCGTGGGTGCCTATGGCGGCCTATGGTGTCGTCAGCCTGGTGGCGTTCCTGCTGTACTGGAGCGACAAGCGCAAGGCCCGCGCCGACGCCTGGCGGACGCCGGAGAATGTGCTGCATGCGCTGGAGCTGGCTGGCGGTTGGCCCGGGGCCTTGCTGGCCCAGCAGTTGTTTCGCCACAAGACCCGTAAAGTATCGTTTCAAGTGGTGTTCTGGTTCATCGTGCTGTTGCACCAGGTGTTCTGGATCGACCAGTTGTTCCTGGGCAGCTCTCTATTTTGAATGGCTAGAGCAACAAGCCCACCTGCGTGCGCTTGGGCAATTTGCTCACGACCAATTGATGTGAGCGTTGCAGCAGGCCACGCAATTCTTCGGCCCCGAGCGGGTAGGGCACCTGCATGATGACCCACTGGGCCCGCGCCAAATAAGGCGCGGGGTGAATGCCCGGCCGGTCGCAGTGACCCAGGAACAGATCCTTGTCGACCTTGAACGCCAACGAGTCGCCCCGCAGGCCCTGGAGGGCGAACATCTTGTTGCCGGCAATGGAGAACACTCGCACGCCGCCCCATTTGTAGTCTTCCCTGGCACCGGGCAAGCCCAGGCAAAACTGCGCGACATCCTCTTCGCTCAACTTCATAGCGTTCTATCTCCACAGCCCTCGAAGGCTTCCACCAAATGATCGATCCAGGCACGCACCGCCGGCAGCATGCCACGCCGATGGGGGTAGACGGCCTGGAGCCAGCCGTCGGGCATCGACCATCCAGGCAGCAGCTCCACCAGTGTGCCGTCACGCAATTCCTGCTCGCAATACATACTGGGTAATAAAGTGAAGCCCAGGCCGGCGAGGGCGCAGGCACGGCGCACGATGAAGTCGTCAATGCCCAGGCGGGCCTCCAGGCTCAGTTCGGCCTGCTGCCCATCGGCCTTGACCAGGCGCAGATGCACCAGGCGATCGGCTTCCAACGCTCCCAGCACCGACAACGGCTTGAGGTCGTCGGGAGTCTCGATCCGCCGCCCTTCGACGAAGGCCGGGCAGGCGACCAGCATCAGCCGTGCCCGGCGCAAACGCCGGGTCATCAGCAGTGGATCTTCGTCCCCCAGGTCGCGTACGCGCAATGCCACGTCGATGCCTTCGCCGATCAGGTCCACCCGCCGGTTGAGCAGGGTCATGTCCAGTTGCACCAAGGGGTATTTCGCCAGGAAGGTTTCGATCACTACGGGCAGGAACTGGTGGGCCAGGCCCACCGGGCTCGACACCCGCAATCGGCCGCGGGGCTCACTGGACATGCTCGCCACCGCTTCGTCGGCCATCTCGGCCTCCAGCAACATGGCCTGGCAATGGCGCAGATAACGTTCGCCGACCGCTGTCAGTTTCAACTGGCGCGTGGTGCGCTGGAGCAGTCGGGCGCCGAGGCGGTCTTCCAGCTCGGCGATACGCCGCGACAGGCGCGACTTGGGAATGCCCAGCAAGCGCCCGGCTGCCGCGAACCCGCCGGCTTCGACGACCTTGGCGAAGTAGTACAAGTCATTGAGGTCTTGCATGTCGAGCTCGATTGTCCTGTGAGTGGGACAAACTATCGCATTTATACGGACTTATCGATCATTGGCTTCATCGATAGGATTGTCTCCAATTGATCGCCTGGTTGCGGTCCTCATTTGGAGAGCACTGATATGAAACTGCTGCACATCGATTCGAGCATCCTCGGCGACCACTCCGCTTCCCGCCAATTGAGCCGCGAAGTGGTTGAAGCCTGGAAAGCTGCCGAGCCAGGCATCGCCGTCACCTACCGTGACCTGGCCGCCGACGCGATCAGCCATTTTTCCGCTCAGACGCTGGTTGCCGCCGGTACCAGCGCTGAATTGCGCGACGCGGCGCTGAAGCATGAAGCCGATCTCAGCGCGTCGGCAATGGCCGAGTTCCTGGCGGCTGACGCGGTGGTCATCGCCGCGCCGATGTACAACTTCAGCATTCCGACCCAGCTCAAGGCCTGGATCGACCGCATTGCCGTGGCCGGCCAGACGTTCCGCTACACCGAAGCCGGCCCTGAAGGGCTGTGCGGTGGCAAGAAACTGGTGATCGTTTCCACCTCGGGTGGTTTGCATGCCGGCCAACCGAGCGGCGTGGGTCACGAGGACTATCTCAAGTTGGTGTTCGGTTTCCTCGGCATCACTGATATCGAATTCGTCCGTGCCGAAGGCCTGGCCTACGGTGACGACATGCGTACCAAAGCCCTGAGCGAAGCCACGTTGCAGATCGGCCAGCAGTTCGCCGCTGCGTAAAACCTGCGTAAAGGCAGCAAGCGCTTCGGGCAACCTTCGCAAAACCCTGTATTCTCGTCGTCATTGGATGGCCGGGGTGCAGGGTTTTGCTGCATTCGGCGCCGGGGATCTGGCGCAGGTATGCACGGCCAAGACTGCGAGCGACGGGGCCTTCCCGTGCGCTGGTGAGGGTGGGAAAATTCGATGGCACGTTTTGGTGCAGCGTTGCTGCTTTGCTTGTTTGCCAGTTTCGCTTCAGTGCAGGCCGCGCCGGGGCCGCATCCGCATTGGAGCGCCGGTTTCCATGAGCTGAATTTTCTTGATCCGCTGGATCAGCAGCCGATGCACGCCATCGCCTTTTATCCGTCCACCGACCGCGAACAATCCAGCCTGCTCGGCGGCTACCAGATCGATGCCGCGCCGGAGGCTCAGATCGCCATCGGCCGTTTTCCACTGTTAATGCTGTCCCATGGCAATACCGGCACCCCATTGGCCCTGCATGACCTCGCCACCTCGTTGGCGCGCAAGGGGTTCGTCGTGGTGGCCGTGATTCATCCCGGCGACAATGTCCAGGACCACAGCCGGCTTGGCACCCTGAGCAACCTGTACGGGCGGCCGATCCAGATTTCCGAAGCCATCACCGCGACGCTCAATGACCCGATGCTCTCGCCGTTCGTCAACGCCGGGCAGGTTGGGGTGATCGGTTATTCGGCGGGTGGCGAAACTGCGCTGATCCTGTCCGGTGCGACGCCGGACCTCAATCGCTTGCGCCGCTATTGCAAGGAGCGGCCAGAGGATCGTGACGCCTGCAACACCCAGGGCGAGTTGATCGCCGACCGCGATGACCTGCAACCCGTGGCCGACCCCAGGGTCCGGGCATTGTTGCTGATGGCGCCGTTGAGCCTGAAGTTCGGCCGTCATACTTTGGCCGATGTCCATGTGCCGGTGCTGCTGTACAGTGGCGATGGTGACAATCTCGTGGCTTTCGACAAGAACGCCGCTGCCTTGGCCCGCAAGCTGCCCACCGCTCCAGATTTCAAGACCCTGGCCGGCGCGGGGCATTTTGTCTTCCTGGCGCTGTGCACCGACGAGCAGATCGCTGCGATGCCGGCGCTTTGCACGGATGCCGATGGCGTCGATCGCAAGGACATTCACCGCACCATGATTACCGAGGCCAGCCGCTTTTTCGGCGAGGCCTTGGGTAAGGCGACCCGGGAGGGGATGAAGACGGCTGATCAATAAGGTATTGCTATCCATTTAAGCGTTCCCCGGAATCTGAGCTTCCGTTCCGAGGGGCATGGTTTGTACGTAAGGTTGGTGTGTATATCCGTTTCTGCGGTAACGGCTGCTTATGGTTCCGCCCTTACGGCGGGTCACTTTTGAAAAGCCCGGAAGCCGGCCCAGTCAAAAGTAACCAAAACGCTTTTGCCCCACCACTCGGTGCCTCGCTAGGGCTCGGCATGCCCTCACTCCGGCATTGCTCCGTGGGCCGCCGCGAAGGGCCATCCATGGCCCAGCGCGGCTATCCCGGCATCCATGCCGGGATGCCCACTCCACAATACCTGCGTTCGGCCATCGTGGTTAACGGGGCGCCCGAGATCAACGTCCTCCCCGAGGCGGCCTGAGAGCCGACCTGGCTCTTCCGGTCGTACACCCATCAGATCTGTGGGAGCAAAGCTTGCTCGCGATATCGGTGGTTCAGCCAATGAAGATGTTGGATGTGCCGACCCCATCGCGAGCAAGCTCGCTCCCACAGGTTTTGTGGCGCACATGAATCTTGTGTCTGCTGAAGATCCAATGTGGGAGCGAGCTTGCTCGCGATAGCGTTGGTTCAGTCACATAGATACTGGATACACGGCTCTTGCTTTGCTTTGCTTTGCTTTGCTTTTGGATCTTGATCTTGATCTGGACGCCCCGTTAAACCACGCTGGCCGAACGCAGGCATTGTGGAGTGGGCACCTCGGCATGGATGCCGAGGTAGCCGCGCTGGGCCATGGATGGCCCTTCGCGGCGGCCCACGGAGCAATGCCGGAGTGAGGGCATGCCGAGCCTAGGCGAGGCACCGAGTGGTGGGGCAAAGCGTTTTTGGTTACTTTTGGCGCTCTTCCAAAAGTGACCCGCTGTAAGAGCGGAACCGCCAGTAGCCGTTACCGCAGAAATGGATATACACACCAGAGCAACTAAACACCGAACAGTCTAAAAAAGCCAAAAAACGACAGTGAACAATATTACAAAGGCGCATTCATGGCCCGACGCCGCAGCAGCAACGTCAGCCCCAGCCCGCTAACCGACAACAACGCAGCACAGAAGAAAATCGACGAATAACCCAGGTTCAACGCCACCGCCCCCATCAGCGGCCCGGCAATCGCCAGCGCCAGGTCAAAAAACACTGCATAAGCACTCAAACCCGCGCCACGGCTGGTGTTCGGCACTTGCTTGATGGCCTCCACCCCCAGCGCCGGGTACACCAGCGACAACCCGAAGCCGGCCAACCCAGCGCCAACCAGAGCGAACGGAGTGGACGGCGCCAGCCATAGCAGTACCAGCCCAAGGGTTTCGATGCTCATGCAAGCGATGGCCGAGTTGAAGCCACCGAAGCGGGCGATGCTGGAAATGAACAACAGCCGCGCGAGGATGAAGCAGATGCCAAAGACTGTCAGGCACCAGGCCGCGCCAGTCCAGCCGCGACTGACATAAAACAGCGTAATGAACGTGGTGAGCGTGCCGTAGCCGATCGACGCCAGGCTCAGGCCCGCGCCGTAAGGTGCAATCCGTGCAAATACTGCCCAGAAAGGCAGGCGCTCGCCGCGAATGACCGGCACCGACGGCTTGTTGCGAATCATCAACAGCGCAGCACCCGCCAGCAGCGACAGCGCAATGCCCAGGCTGGCAAACCCCAGCTCACCCACCATCACCACCCCCAGCGGTGCTCCAATAGCGATGGCCCCATACGAGGCGATGCCGTTCCAGGAAATCGAGCGGGCCGTGTGCTCCACCCCCACCTGGCCCATGCACCAACTGATGGTGCCCACGCCAATCAGCCCCTGGGCCACGCCGAGCAACAAGCGGCCAGCAATCAGAATCAGCAAGCTGGTCAGGGGAAAGCTTTGCAGCAAGGTCGAAATCAGCGTCAGCACGCCACTGAGCACAATCCCCGACAACCCGTAGACAATCGCCCGCTTGGTACCGACGCTGTCCGACAACCGCCCGGCCATGGGCCGGCTGAGCAGCGTCGCCAGGTACTGTGAACCGATGGTCAACCCGGCCACCACCGCGCTGAAGCCCAACTGTTCGTGGACATACCCGGGCAACACGGCAATGGGCAGGCCTATGCAGAGGAAGGCGATGAAGGTGTAGAAAACGATGGAGACGATCTGCAGCGTGATCGACAAGGAATGGGGGGCAGAGGAGGGCGTGGGCATGGGGCTCGTTCGCGGGCAGCGGTAAGAGAGCCTCATCATGGCGCGAGGTGGGGATAAAAGAAAGCAGGCTAACTAAATGTATTGGGAGGACGGGGTGTTCAGGCTGGATGGATGCTGTGTGTGCCGCCTCCATCGCGAGCAAGCTCGCCACAGTTGTTTTGGGATGGTCACAGGATTTGCATACTCCACAGACCCTTTTGTGGGGGGCTCAGGATTTGCACATTCCACAGATCCCCTGTGGGGAGCTTGCTCGCGATAGCGGAGTGTCAGTCAGCGATGATGCCGACTGACCCGACGCCTTCGCGAGCAGGCTCGCTCCCACATTGTTTTGGGGGATCTCAGGCATCATCAGTCCGCCAACAATACCGCCGCATCGAAGCCCACCCGCAAGTTGCCCCAATGACGGCCGCCGAAGAAGAGCGGTACGTCGATCTCGGTCATGATTTCCCCGGTATCGCGCAGGTAGGTCTGCAGCAGGAAGCGCTGGACGTTGCCCGCCGCGCGCAGGCCGATCGGGTCGTTGAAGATGCGCTTGTTGCGGCACACCGGCAAATCCACTGCCCGGTCGCCGGTCGGCGGCTTGGAGACCCAACTGTTGTTCACCGGGCAATAGCCCTTGCTGTCGACCATGAACGACACCTTGCCACCCGGTGTGCTGCGGGTGAGCTTGTCGCATTCCTCCTGGCAGACCTGGGCAAAGCGTTCGGTGTAGCTGGTCATGTACTGCTTGGGATCGGTGCCGGGCACCAGCTGGTAATTCTGATCGAACAGGTTCAGACCTTCCCGTTGCAGCGCTTCCAGGCGTACTTGCAGCGTATCGCGGCACTCGCTGGCGCGGGTGATGGCGGCATCCAGCTTGCCGTGTCCAAGCACGAAACGACCCAGCAACGCCTGGACCTTCTCGGCCACGCCAGATAGGTCGCGGGTGGCCGTGGCCGAATGCTGCATGCGCTGGTCGATCAGTTGGCTATCGGCGTGAATCTGGGTGACCCGGTCGTTGATCCCGGTGTTGCTGTCGGCGAACTGTTGGATATGGGTCGCGATGTCCGCCAGCTTGCCGTTGGTGGATTCGAAGTCGACGATCATGCTTTCGAAATGGCCTGAGGCGCGCTCCACCACTTTCTGGGTTTCCCGGGCGCTGTGGCTGATCTGGGTCGTCTGCTCATGGGTCGAACTGACCTCGTCGAGCATGGCGTCGATGTTGCGCGAGATGTCGTCGGTGGCCCGGCTGACGTTTTGTGCCAGGGTCCGCACTTCATCGGCCACCACCGCGAAGCCACGGCCGCTTTCGCCGGCCCGGGCGGCTTCGATGGCGGCATTGAGGGCCAGCAGGTTGGTCTGGGCCGAGATCTGCTGGATCAACCCGACAATCGACTTGATGCTCGACGAACGCTGGTTCAAGGCGCTCACCAGGGTGGCGAACTCACCAAGGCTGCTGGAGATTTCGCTGATGTTGCCAGTCACTTCCAACAGCTCGGCATAGGAATCGCGGGCCATGCTCAGGTTCTGCGCGGTGGTGCTGGAGATGCCCTGGGTCTGGCGCGAAACCTCTTCGATGCGGCCCACGGCGGTATTGCTCTGGTCCATCACTTCCTTGGCGAAGCGCGCCTGGTGGGTGGCGCTGTCGCTGGAGTCGCTGATGTTCTTCAGCGAACGGGCCGACTCGACCGCAATGTGCACGGTCAGCGCCTGGACATTGCTGATGATCTCCCGCTGCTTGGCCAGGAAACGGTTGCAGGTGGCGGCGAGTGTGCGGATCTCGTCGTGGGTCACCAGCGGCAAATCCTTGGACAGGTCGCCTTCGCCGTTGGCGATCTCTTCCAGGGCCTTGGTCATGGTGGTGACGGGGCGCACGATGAGGTGGCGGAAGTACCAGACCATGAAGCTGATCATGCCCAGGGTCAGGACTGCGCCGAAGAGCAGGGCATGGGTGAGGCTGTCGAGCCGGCCCTCGATCTGCCCCAGCAACGTGCCGTCCAACTGCGCGTTACGCAACAACAGCATGATCTCGGCGCGGGCACTGAGGGCTACCCAATAAAGCAAGCCACTGACCAGCACCAACAGGAAAAGGCTCGACAGCTTTTTGGTGAGGGTATCGAAAAACTGCATCTCGATAGACTCATACAAGGCCTTTAACGTCTGCATCACGGCTCCAGGGAAAAAAAAGATTCGATGGCATACATTCGACCGATAGCGGCAAAGCTTTAGCGGATTTGGGCGATTTGATATCACCTTGCGATGCTGGTGCGCGTTAACCCTGTTTCTGCGGTGAAACAGGCTGTCAATACCTGCTGTTACGAATTAGACGAAAGTCGTACTAGCGCGTTGCCCGACGACTGCTACGGTTTGAAGTGCAAAACAATAAAAACAAATAGAGGGCGTCTCCATGTCCACTGAAAAGCAACAGGCTGCGCGTGACTACTGGAAGGAAAACCTACGCTGGATGCTGGTCTTACTGGCCATCTGGTTCGTGGTGTCGTTCGGTTTTGGCATCTTGCTGGTCGACTCACTCAATACCATCAGCTTCTTCGGCACACCCCTGGGGTTCTGGTTCGCCCAGCAGGGTTCCATCTACGTCTTTGTGCTCGAGATCTTCTTCTATGTCTGGAAGATGAATCAGCTCGATCGCAAATATGACGTCCACGAAGACTGAGGGCGGCCCGAATGGACACAAAAACCCTGATTTACCTGGTCGTAGGCGCCACCTTCGCGTTGTACATCGCGATTGCGATCTGGACGCGTGCCGGCTCCACCAGCGAATACTACGTCGCCAGCAAGGGCGTGCACCCGGTACTCAACGGCATGGCCACCGGTGCGGACTGGATGTCGGCGGCGTCGTTCATTTCCATGGCCGGGATCATCGCCTTCGCCGGGTACGACGGCTCGGTCTACCTGATGGGCTGGACCGGTGGCTACGTGCTGTTGGCGATGTGCCTGGCGCCATACCTGCGAAAATTCGGCAAGTTCACCGTGCCCGAGTTCGTCGGGGCGCGTTATTACTCGCAGACGGCGCGGGTGGTGGCGGTGATCTGCGTGATCTTCATTTCCTTCACTTACGTCGCGGGGCAGATGCGCGGTGTCGGGATCGTCTTTTCCCGTTACCTGGAAGTGGACATCAACACCGGCGTCATGATCGGCATGGCCATCGTGTTCTTTTATTCGGTGCTGGGCGGCATGAAGGGCATTACCTACACCCAGGTAGCGCAGTACTGCGTGATGATCTTTGCCTACATGGTGCCTGCGATCTTCATCTCGATGATGATCACTGGCAATCCGATCCCGCAGTTGGGCTTTATCAGTGAGGCCGCCGGTTCGGGGCAGAGCGTGATCGAGAGGCTCAACGGCTTGGGCGCCGAATTAGGCTTTTCTGCCTATACCAATGGCACCAAGTCGACCATGGACGTGTTTTTCATCACCATGGCGCTGATGGTCGGCACCGCGGGCCTGCCCCACGTGATCGTGCGGTTCTTTACCACGCCCACCGTCCGGGATGCACGCAAGTCGGCAGGCTACGCATTGCTGTTCATCGCCATTCTCTACACCACCGCGCCGGCCGTGGCGGCCTTCGCACGCACCAACCTGCTGACCTCCATTCCCAATATCAGTTACAGCACCGCGCCGACCTGGTTCAAGGCCTGGGAGAACTCTGGACTGATTGCCTGGGCGGACAAGAACAACGACGGCATCATCCAGTACAGCCCGGGCGCGGCGCTGGTCGGGACGCCGAGTTTTACCGGCGAGCGCGGGGCGCATGAGCAGCGGTTGCTCAAGAACCAGCTCTCGCCAGTGCCCAATGAACTCTATGTCGACAACGACATCATGGTCTTGGCCAATCCCGAGATCGCCGGCCTGCCGGGATGGGTGATCGCATTAATCGCCGCCGGTGGCCTGGCGGCGGCGCTTTCGACCGCAGCGGGGCTGCTGCTGGTGATCTCCACCTCGATTTCCCATGACCTGCTCAAAAGCAACATCATGCCCACGATCAACGAAAAGCAGGAGCTGCTCGCGGCACGCATTGCCGCTGGTGTGGCGGTGCTGATTGCCGGATTGTTTGGCATCTACCCACCCGCATTCGTCGCCCAGGTGGTGGCGTTCGCCTTCGGGTTGGCGGCGTCTTCGTTCTTCCCGGTGATTGTCATGGGGATCTTCTCCAAGCGCATGAACCGCGAAGGCGCGATCGCCGGGATGATCGTCGGGCTGACCTTCACATTCACCTACATCGTCTACTTCAAGTTCATTAACCCGACGATGAACACGGCTGAACATTGGTGGCTGGGTGTGTCCCCTGAAGGCATTGGTACGTTGGGGATGGCCTTCAACTTCCTGGCGGCCGTGGTGGTGTCACGCTTTACCGCGCCACCGCCGGAGCACATCCAGCACTTGGTCGAAGACATTCGAGTACCGAGAGGAGCCGGTGCTGCCATCGATCATTAACGGGTAGTCCTGGGGGAGGGAAACCAACGAGGGCGCCGGATTCATCATCCGGCGCCCTTTTTTGTGCGCAGAGTCAAGCAGGGAGATGTTAGAAAGATTTACTGGGAATCATTCTCAAAGTATATTCGCTCTCATTCCTATCCCTCTGTGAGTGCGCGTCTTGAATCGTTCCACCCCTCTCGCTTACCGCAATGCTCTCGTCAAATGTGTTTTACCCGCGCTGTCCTGCTGTTTCATGGCAAGCCCCCTGAGGGCACAAGACACTCTGGAGCTGCCCACCACCAACGTGCAAGGCAGTCGGATCATTCAGGACGAAGGCTACACGACGTCGCAAGCCAGCACGGCGAGCAAGAGCGATGTACCGATCAAGGAAGAGGCGCAATCGATCAACGTGGTGACCCAGCAGACCTTGGCGGACTATCAAGTGCGCTCGCTGAACGACGCGATGAAATTCATCAGCGGCGTCAGCCAGGGCAACACCTTGGGCGGCTCGCGGGACTCGCTGGTCAAGCGTGGTTTCGGCACCAACGACGACGGCTCGATCCTGCGCGACGGCGTGCGTTCGAACCTGGGCCATAACTTCAGCGCCACCACCGACCGCGTCGAAGTGCTCAAGGGGCCGGCCTCGATGCTGTATGGCGCACTGGAGCCTGGCGGGTTGATCAACGTCATCAGCAAGAAGCCGGAATACACCCAAAGCACCACGCTGAGCGGTTCGGCCTACAGCGAAGGCGGCGGCACCATGGCCCTGGACACCACCGGGCCGTTGGGTGACACCGGGTTGGCTTATCGCCTGATCGCCGAGCGCGGGCATGAGGATTACTGGCGCAACTACGGCGTCAACGAAAGCACCCTGGTGGCGCCGTCCCTGGCGTGGACGGGTGAGCGGGCGTCGTTGAACCTGAGTTATGAGTACAACGAATATTCCAATCCGTTTGATCGGGGTACGGTGTTTACCAATGGGCATCCGGCCGATATCGACTATGACAAACGCCTGGATGAGCCTTGGGCCAAGAGTGTCGGTATTCGCGAAACGGCGACGGCGCGGTTCGAGTATGAGTTGAGTGAGGCGTGGAAAACGCGGGTGACTTATGGCTGGAACAATGACCGGTATAGCCTTTCGATTGCGCAGCCGAGCCTGTCAAAAACCGGTGTTTTCCAGCGAGCCGCCAACGGCGCTCATTATGATGATGAAACTCGTTATGCCAGTTGGGATTTCATCGGTAAACAGGAGTTGTTTGGTCAGCGTCACGACTTACTGGTTGGCGTCGATAATCAAGTATCGGATCAGTTTCGTGGCAAGACCTATCGTGGGGATGCGCAAGGAGGGTTTGACATTACAGCGCCGGTTTATGGTGGGTTGGCAGAACCTAGCAAGCTGAACGCAAAACAGAGCAACCTGAGTAACCAGCTGACCTCCAGCTCCATTTATCTCAAGGACAACTGGCACCTGGATGATCGCTGGATCCTGGTCTTCGGTGGGCGTTACCAGCATTACGATCAATTCACCACTCAAGGGATCGTCCAGGGTGCGCCGGTTCGCGACGACAATGGCGACGCCTTCGTGCCGTTCCTGGGGCTGGTCTATAAAGCCACCGATACCCTTTCGCTGTACGGTAACTACAGCCGGTCGTTCAAGCCCAATGATGTAGTCGACAAGGATCGTCGTACCTTCCAACCAGAGGAGGGTCGCAGCTACGAAATCGGCGCCAAGTACGATCCGCTGCCGGGGCTGAACATCAACCTCGCTTTGTTCGACATCGTCAAAAAGAACGTAGTCACCACCGTTGACGAAGTCTCGGAAGCCGCCGGCAAGGTCGGTTCCCAAGGTCTGGAGCTGGACATCACCGGTCGCCTGGCCGACCGTTGGGATTTGATCGGCACCTATGCCTACACCCACACCGAAATACTGGATGATCCCAAGGACGAGGGCCATCGCCTTCCCGATGCGCCAAAACACACCGCCAGCCTGTACCTGAGCCACCACCTGAACGTGCCTGCCGAATTCGGTGCCTGGCACGCCGGCGCCGGTGCCCGCTACGTCGGCGAACGTGCGGCCAATAAAGCCAACGAGTTCTGGCTCAGCAGCTACACCGTCGCCGACGCCTTCCTGCGCTGGGAGTCGCCAGTGTTCGGGCACAAGACGTCGTTGCAACTGAACGTCGACAACCTGTTCGACAAGCAATACTACCCGTCCTCCACCGGCAGCCAGGTGCAGGTCAATGTCGGCGAGCCGCGTACCGCCAGGCTGAGCGCCAGCGTGACGTTCTGATTCCAGTTTCAGGCCGCCTTCGCGAGCAGGCTCGCTCCCACACTTGTTTTTGGGTGGTCTCAAGACTTGCGTAACCACCGATCCCTTTTGTGGGAGCGAGCCTGCTCGCGAAAGCGGAGTGTCAGTTAACGATGATTTGACTGACCCGACGCCATCGCGAGCAAGCCCGCTCTCACAGGATCACCGAAACGCCGGCACCACCTGCTGGATGAACAGCTCCAGGGATTTTTTCTTCTCGGCATGGGGCAGGCTGTTGTCGCACCAGAAGCTGAACTCATCCACTCCCAGTTCCTGGTAATACTTGATCCGCTCGATGATTTGCTGCGGCGTGCCGATCATGGTGTTCTTGCGGATGTTCTCCAGCTGGAATTCCGGACGCTCGGCGAATTTTTCTTCCGGGCTCGGCGCGAGGAAGCCGTTGACCGGCACCTGCTTGTTGCCGAACCAGGCATCAAAGGTGCGGTAGAACTTCGAAATCGCCTGGGCACCGATTTTCCAGCCTTCGGGATTGTCCACTGCGTGTACGTGGGTATGGCGCAGCACCATCAATTGTGGGCGTGGCACGTCGGGGTTGTTGTCCAGGGCGGCCTGGAACTTGTTCTTCAGGTCCAGGACTTCCTCGTCGCCCTTCATCAATGGCGTGACCATCACATTGCAGCCGTTGGCGACAGCGAAATTGTGGGAGTCCGGGTCGCGGGCGGCGATCCACATCGGCGGGTGAGGCTTGCGGATTGGCTTGGGCACGCAGGTGGAGGTGGGGAATTTCCAGATCTCGCCATCATGGGCGTAGTCGCCTTGCCACAGGGCGCGCACCACCGGGACCATTTCCCGCAGGGCCTGGCCGCCGGAGGAAGCCGGCATGCCGCCGGCCATGCGGTCGAACTCCACCTGGTAGGCGCCCCGGGCCAGGCCGACTTCCATGCGGCCATTGCTGATGACATCCAGCAGCGCGCATTCGCCGGCCACTCGCAGCGGGTGCCAGAACGGCGCAATGATGGTGCCAGCGCCCAGGTGAATGGTGGTGGTCTTGCCGGCCAGGTACGCCAGCAGCGGCATCGGGCTTGGCGAGATGGTGTATTCCATGGCGTGATGTTCGCCGATCCAGACGGTGCTGAAACCGCCGGCCTCGGCCAACAGGGTCAACTCGCTCAGGTCTTCGAACAGCTGGCGATGGCTGACGCTTTCGTCCCAGCGCTCCATGTGTACGAACAGGGAAAATTTCATGGCGCTTTCTCTTATTTGTTGACGATCGGTTCAGGCGAGGACGGGCAGGGCGCCCATCTTGCCGTGGCAATAAACCAGCGGTCCCGGTGTGTGCTGCGGCACGATCAGGTTCTTCACGGCGCCGACCATGATGGCGTGGTCGCCGCCTTCGTATTCGCGCCACAGTTCACACTCGATGATGGCGGTGGCGTTGCTCAGCAGCGGGTTACCCAGTTCGCTTAAGGTCCATTCGATGCCCTGGGCCTTGTCCTTGCCTTTGCGGGCGAAGGCATAGGCTTCGTCCTGTTGGCCGCCGGAAAGGACATGGATGGCGAAGCGCTTGTTCTTGATCAGCACCGGGTAGGAATCGGAGCTGTAGTTGGGGCAGAACAACACCAGCGCCGGTTCCATCGACAATGAGCTGAAGGCACTGGCGGTGAGGCCGACGACCTGGCCGTCGTCATCGAGGGTGGTGATCACCGTCACCCCGGACGGGAACGAGCCCATGACTTGTTTGTAGACGCTGGCATCGATCATCGGACCATCCTCGGGCTGTAGCGGTTGTGGGTGCGCGATGTTCATCAATGGGCACCCGCGGCTTTGTTCAGGTCGCTCTCGGCCCATTGGGTGTAGACGCACGCATCGGCGGTTGCCCAGCGCACGCACACCGGGTCGCCAGCCTTGAGTGGCATGCCGGCGGCGGACAGCGCCTTGACGGTCATGGCCGTGCCGCCGGACGTCACCACGCTGCAGGTCTGGCTTTCACCGAGGAACAGCACTTCGACGACCTTGGCCGAGACTTCATTCCAACCGGCCGCCAAGGGTTCCTGGGCCGCTTGCTCGACGCTCAGGGCGAGGGCTTTTTCCGGGCGCACCATCAGCAGCACGTCCTGGTCCGCTTGCAAGCCGGCGGTCAGGCGGATCGACAGCGATTGGCCTTCGAAACTCGCCACGGCATTGCCCTGGGCCTTGAGCTTGAGGAAGTTGGAATTGCCCAGGAATGACGCGACAAAGGCGTTCGGCGGGTTCTGATAGAGGTCATAGCCGCTGCCCAGGCCGACGATTTTGCCGTGGCTGAAAATGGCGATGCGCTGGGACAGGCGCATGGCTTCTTCCTGGTCATGGGTGACGTAGACGATGGTGATGCCCAGCCGGCGGTGCAACTGGCGCAGTTCGTCCTGCAAGTCTTCACGGAGCTTTTTATCCAAGGCCCCAAGAGGCTCATCCATCAGCAGGATGCGCGGTTCATAGACCAGTGCCCGGGCAATCGCCACGCGCTGTTGCTGGCCGCCGGACAGTTGCGAAGGGCGACGATGGGCGAACTCTCCCAGCTGCACCAGCTTGAGCATGGCGTCGACCCGGCGTTCGCGCTCGGCGCTGGCCAGTTTGCGAATCGCCAGGGGAAAGGCAATGTTGTCGCGCACCGACAGGTGCGGGAACAGTGAGTAGCGCTGGAACACCATGCCGATGTCACGTTTGTGCGGCGGTACGTTGACCAGGGATTTGCCGCCCACCAGGATCTCGCCGCTGCTGGGGGTTTCGAACCCGGCCAGCATCGACAGGGTGGTGCTCTTGCCCGAGCCGCTGGAGCCGAGGAAAGTCAGGAATTCGCCGTCCTGGATCTCCAGGGAAATATCGTCCACGGCGGCAAAGTCGCCGTAGTGCTTGTTCAGGTTGCGCAGGCTGACCAGGGTCTTGTTGTGCTGTTGTGCGGGGTCTTTGACGGCACTCATCGTGTTCTCCTAGGCGCTCAAGCGCTGATTTCATTGCGCCGGCGCAGGGCGGCGGCGATCACCATCACCAATACCGAGAGGCCGATCAGCAGCGTCGAAGCGACGGCGATCACAGGCGTCAGGTCCTGGCGCAGGGTGGTCCACATCTTTACGGGCAGGGTTTGCAAGGTCGGGCTGGCCATCATCACGCTCAACACCACCTCGTCCCACGACACCAGGAACGCGAACAGCGCACCGGCGACCATGCCCGGGCGAATCGCCGGGAATGTCACCTTGAACACCGCTTGCAGGCGCGAGGCACCGCAGATCACTGCCGCATCCTCGATGGATTGGTCGAACAGCTTGAGCGAGTTGATGATCGAGATGATGGTGAACGGCAGCGCGACAATGACGTGGCTGACCACAAAGGCGAACATCGTCCCGGTGTAGCCGAGCTTGAGGAACAGTGCGTACACCGCCACGGCGATAATCACCAGCGGCACGATCATCGGCAGGGTGAACAGGCCGTAGAGCATTTCCCGGCCCGGAAAACGCCCGCGCACCAGGGCAAACGCGGTGGGCAAGCCCAGGGCTACGGCGCAGACGGTGGTCAGCACCGCAACCTTGAGGCTGGTCAGCGCCGCGCTCATCCAGTCGGGATTGGAAAAGAACTGGCCGTACCATTTGAGCGTCCAGCCCGGTGGCGGGAAGACCAGCCATTGGGACGAACCGAACGACAGCAGCACGATGAATACGATGGGCAACAGCAGGAACAGCGCGATCAGCCCGGTGGTGAAATACAGGCCGAACCGCATGCGCCGGCTCATGGCATTGGGAGTCAGGAGCATGGCGGCTTACCTCGCGTTGCTGGCACCCACCGGGGATTCCGGTTGGAGCTTCAGGTAGAAGTAGAACAACACCAGGGTGATCGCCACCAACAGGGCCGCGCCGGCACTGGCCAGGCCCCAGTTGAGGAACGACTGCACCTGCTGGATGATGAATTCCGGCAGCATCATGTTCTGCGCGCCGCCCAGCAGTGCCGGGGTCACGT
Organism: Pseudomonas sp. Z3-6; assembly: GCF_051131985.1. Lineage (NCBI taxonomy): Bacteria > Pseudomonadati > Pseudomonadota > Gammaproteobacteria > Pseudomonadales > Pseudomonadaceae > Pseudomonas > Pseudomonas sp. Z3-6. The sequence continues at coordinate 3,988,693 of NZ_CP071644.1, read as the reverse complement.
AGTAACCGAGGGACATCACGAACACCATCAGCCCGCCCGAGAACAGCCCCGGCCGGCACAGCGGCAGGAACACCCGGAAGAAGTTGGTCCACGGGCTAGCGCCGCAAATCGAGCCGGCCTGCAGGATCATCGGGTCGATGGCCTGCATGGTCGCCTGCAACGGCAGGACGATGAACGGGATCATGATGTAGCTCATGCCGATCACCACGCCGGTGAGGTTGTGCACCATCTCCAGCGGCTGGTCGATGATGCCCAGGGCCATCAATGCCTTGTTCACTACCCCGGAGGCCTGCAACAGCACCAGCCAGGAATAGGTGCGGGCCAGCAGGCTGGTCCACATCGACAGCAGCACGATGTTCAGCATCCAGCGCCCCCAGCCACGGGGCACCAGGGTGATGGCCCAGGCCAGGGGGAAACCCAGCAGCAGGCTGAACAGCGTCACCAGCCCGGCCACCGAAAAGGTGTTGAATAGCACTCGGGCATAGGCCGAGTTGGCGAACAATTGCTCGTAGTTGCCCAACCCGGGCACCGGCTCCAGCACACCGCGCAGCAGCAGGCCGATCAGCGGCGCCAGGAAGAACAGGCCGAGGAACAGCAGGGCGGGGAGCAGGTTACCGGCCCCGCGCCAGCGCTGCAGCCGCGACGGCGCTTGCGGTGCAATGGCCGGGACGGTTGCCACACCGGCAGCGCCAGCGGCGCCCCCGGTGTGCTGGGTTGCCGATGCCGACATTTTTATTTGACCAGCCATTCGTTCCACCGTGTCGCGATGTCCTGACCGTTCTTGGCCCAGTACGCGAAATCAAGCGTGATTTGATCCTTGGCGTAGGCAGTCGGCAAGTTGGGGGCGAGCACCGAATCCAGGCGTGCGACGCTGTCGACGTTGACCGGCGCGTAGGCGGTCAGGTTGGAGAAATCGGCCTGGCCCTTGGCGCTGCTGGCGTTGGCCAGGAACTTCATGGCGGCGGCCTTGTTTTTCGAGCCCTTTGGAATGACCAGGATATCGGCCATGACCAGGTTCTGCTTCCAGCTTACGCCGACCGGAGCGCCGTCTTGTTGCAAGGCGTAGATCCGGCCATTCCAGAACTGGCCGATGCTGGCTTCGCCGGACGCGAGCAACTGCTGGGACTGGGCGCCGCCGCCCCACCAGACGATGTCTTTCTTGATGGTGTCGAGTTTCTTGAAAGCACGGTCCAGGTCCAACGGATAGAGCTTGTCCTGAGACACGCCATCGGCCAGCAGGGCCAACTCAAGCACGCCGGGGCTCGGCCATTTATAGAGGGCGCGTTTGCCAGGGTAGGTTTTGGTGTCGAACAGCGCCGACCAATCCGTTGGCTTGCCCGCGCCGAGCTTGCCTTCGTTGTAGCCGAGCACGAACGAGAAGTAGAACGAGCCGACACCGTGGTCGGAGACGAAACGCGGGTCGATCTTGTCGCGTTGGATGACCGAGAAATCGAGGGGTTCGAGCAGGCCTTCGGCTGCGGCGCGCAAGGCGAAGTCCGCCTCGACGTCGACCACGTCCCACTGCACGTTGCCGCTTTCGACCATGGCCTTGAGCTTGCCGTAGTCGGTGGGGCCATCCTGGACCACGGTGATGCCGCTGGCCTTGCTGAATGGGTCGGCCCAGGCCTGCTTCTGCGCGTCCTGGGTGCTGCCGCCCCAACTGACGAAGTTGACGCTTTCAGCGGCCATCGTCGCCTGGCTGGTGATACTCAGTAGGCCAGCAAAAAAAATTGCGGCTGCACGTTTCTTCAACACCATTTTCACGCCCTCATTGTTGTGTTTATTGAGCGGGCTTTTGTTCGCCCACTTATCGGGAGCATTGGTTCAACTGGCCTTGCGGGGACCGTGCCAACGGTTAGCTGAAGCACTCGGTCTATGGAATATCATATTATGGTATTCCAAACTTTCTGCAAGGGTTTTGCTGTACCGGCTATCTGTCTGCCTAGGTTTTTCGTGATCTTTTGTGGGATTTTGTTCAACCTCGGGTTATCCCTCGAAGGGGATACTTTCCACCACTTCCAAGTCATAGCCGGTCAACCCCGCATACTTGAGCGGTGGTCCCAGGTGCCGCAATTTACCGACGCCCAGATCCTGGAGAATTTGCGCGCCGGTGCCCACTTCAGAATAGATGCGCGATTGCGACCGACTGAACTGTCGTGGTGGCTGGGTCAGTTGCGGTACGCGCTCAAGCAGCGCCTGGGACGACTCGTGATTGGCCAGCACGACCACCACGCCGCAACCTTCCTCCGCCACCCGCTGCAGGGCCGCCCACAACGTCCAATTGGACGGGCCGTTGTATTCGGCACCCACCAGGTCCCGCAGTGGATCGATCACATGCACCCGCACCAGGGCCGGTTCTTCCCGACGGATATCGCCCATGACCATCGCCATGTGCACGCCGCCTTCGATGCGGTCTTCGAAGGTGAACAAGCGGAAGGTGCCATGCACCGTCGGCAGTTCCCGTTCACCGATGCGCACCACCGTGTGCTCGGTGCTCAGGCGGTAGTGGATCAGGTCGGCGATGGTGCCGATCTTGATGCCGTGCTTGCGAGCGAAAATCTCCAGGTCCGGGCGGCGGGCCATGGTGCCGTCATCATTCATCACCTCGACGATCACCGAGGCCGGGGTGAAACCCGCAAGACGCGCCAGGTCGCAACCGGCTTCGGTGTGCCCGGCCCGGGTGAGCACGCCGCCTTCCTTGGCCCGCAGCGGGAAGATATGCCCCGGCTGCACAATGTCGTTGGGCCCCGCATCGACGGCCACGGCGGCGGCGACGGTGCGCGCCCGGTCGGCAGCGGAAATGCCAGTGGTCACGCCGCTGGCAGCCTCGATGGACACCGTAAACGCGGTGCTGAACACACTGCCGTTGCTCGGTACCATTTGCTCAAGTCCCAGGCGCTGGCAGTGCTCATCGGTCAACGTCAGGCAGATCAGCCCCCGGGCTTCGCGCGCCATGAAGCTGATGGCCTGGGCATTGCAGCAATCGGCGGCCAGCAGCAGGTCACCTTCGTTTTCCCGATCTTCGTCATCCACCAACAACACCATCTTGCCCAGGCGGTAGTCTTCGATGATTTCCTGAATGTTGTTAAAGGCCATGTCGGGCTCTCTTTGTTTTGAGGGGCTTGCTGGAACGATGTCGTGGTATACCATAATACAAAACAAACCGAGAGGTCACTATGAAGGCGTACTGGATTGCTCATGTGGATGTCACCGACCCCGATCAATACAGCCAATACACCCAACGGGCGCCGGCGGCGTTCGCCTTGTATGGCGGTCGGATGTTGGCCCGGGGCGGGCGCAGCGAAGCGATGGAGGGCAGGGCCACGCCGCAGCGCAGTGTGGTGATCGAGTTCGATTCCTACGAACAGGCGCTGGCCTGCTATCACTCGGCGCAGTATCAGGAGGCCAAGACGCACCGTGAAGGCGTGGCCCGGGCCGAGGTGATCATTGTCGAGGGTGTGGCACCCTGAGATTCGTCAGCGGATGAAATGAATCTTGCCGCTGTCGTCGTTGCCCATGTAGATGCCATAGACCCCGGCCTGGCGTTCCTCGATATAACGTTCGAGGATCTGCCGGATGGCCGGGTAGTAGATGCTGTCCCAGGGAATGTCTTCAGGGGCGAAGAACTGGCAGGCGAGGGTTTCCGGGCCGAACTGGCCGGTGATCTCCAGCGCGATGGCGCGGAAGATGATGTACACCTCGCTGATCTTCGGCACGCTGAAGATCGAGTAGGGCGAGACGATTTCAGCGCGTACGCCGGTTTCTTCCCAGACTTCCCGCAGCGCGGCCTGTTCAGTGGTCTCGTTGCCTTCCATGAAGCCGGCCGGCAGCGTCCAGGTGCCCGGGCGCGGCGGGATGGCGCGCTGGCACAGCAGGTACTTGCCGTCCTGCTCGATGATGCAGCCGGCAATGATCTTCGGGTTGACGTAGTGGATGTAGCCGCAACCACCACACATCAGTCGCTCATGGGTATCGCCCGCTGGCAGGCGGTGATCGAGGTCACTGCCGCCGCACTTTGGACAAAAGCTCGGGCTGAACATGGCTAGCGACCTATGCGCGGTTCTTTGAGGGCGATGGGCGGGATGATTTCGGGGATTTCACCGGTCTCTTCCTGTTGGCGCTTGAGGTAATCCAGGGCGACCTTGGCAGCGGCGCGCACGTGGTCGACGCAGGCCTGGTGGGCGGCCAGGGGGTCGCCGCTCTTGATCGCCTCGACCATCCGTTCCATTTCCTGGTTACTGCTGCCGCGACGGTTTTCCTGGGACACCGAGGTCGCCCGCAGATAGCTGATGCGCGCCTGCAACTGGCGCAACTGGGTGGCGGCGACATGGTTGCCGGAGCCTTCGAGCAGCACGTCGTAGAAGCCTTGCACCGAATCGATGACCTGTTGCAGCTCGCCTTCCTTGAGGGCCTTGCGGTTTTCCTCGAGGGCTTTCTCCAGGGCCTTGATGTCCTTGGCCTTGGCGCGCAGGGTGAACAGTTGGACGATCAGGCCTTCGAGCACGCAACGCAGTTCATAGATATCCACGGCATCGGCCAACGTGATGATGGCGACCCGTGGGCCCTTGGCATCGGCAAACTCCACCAGACCTTCGGATTCCAGGTGGCGCAAGGCTTCACGCACCGACGTGCGGCTCACGCCCAGGCGATCGCACAGATCCCGTTCGACCAGGCGGTCGCCCGGCAGGAGCTGGAAGTTCATGATGGCGCTTCGCAATTTATCCAGCACGATCTCGCGCAGGGTAACGGGGTTGCGATTGACCTTGAAGCTGTCGTCGAGTGGCAGGCGTTTCATGGGGTCCGCTCTGTAATATGGCTGTCCATGCCAAACGGGCAACATCCGTGCACGTTCAGATCAAACAGCCAAGGGTTGACTGGAGGCCTCGGCATCGGCTTCAGCGAAGGCTTCACGGGCAAGCCGGAAACTGTCCACGGCAGCGGGAACGCCGCAATAGATACCGACCTGAAGCAGAATTTCGCGTATTTGCTCACGACTCAAGCCGTTACGCAAGGCGCCACGCACATGCAGCTTGAGTTCGTGTGGGCGATTGAGGGCGGAGATCATCGCCAGGTTGATCATGCTGCGCTCCTTGAGCGATAAACCCTCGCGACCCCAGACATGACCCCAGCAATACTCGGTGACCATTTCCTGCAGCGGCCGGGTGAAATCATCGGCGTTCTCGATGGAACGGTTGACGTAGTCCTGGCCCAGCACCTGGGTGCGGATCTTCAGGCCTTGTTCGTATTTGTCATTGCTCATGCGGGCTCCCTGAAAAAAGTGCTGAACCTGTGGGAGCGAGCCTGCTCGCGATAGCGGTGTGTCAGGCAGATCAATTTCGACTGTCGCACCGCTATCGCGAGCAGGCTCGCTCCCACAAGGGGGATGTGTATGGTCATCAGGCCAGCGCGGGCAGTGGCCCCAGCTTGCCCTTGTGGTAGATCATCGGCGTCACCGGCTGCGCGGGCAGGATCAGGTTCTTCACCGCGCCGACGATGATCGCGTGGTCGCCGCCATCGTATTCGCGCCACAGCTCGCATTCGATGATGGCCGTGGCTTTGCCCAGCAACGGATTGCCCAGCTCGCTCAGGTGCCAATCGATGCCCTTGGCCTTGTCCTTGCCTTTACCGGCAAAGGCGTAGGCTTCGGCGGTCTGGTCGGCGGACAGCAGGTGGATCGCGAACTGCTTGCTGTCGCGCAGCACCGGGTAGGTGTCAGACGCATAGTTGGGGCAGAACAACACCAGCGCTGGGTCGATCGACAGCGCGCTGAACGCGCTGGCGGTGATGCCGACGATATTGCCCTCAGGGTCCAGGGTGGTGACCACCGTGACGCCGGACGGGAAGGAGCTCATGACTTCTTTGTAAATGCCGGGTTCGATCATTTCTCAGGACTCCTAGCGCATCACGAACGGATCAGGCATGGGCGCCTGGGACAGGTTGATCCACACCGTTTTCAGTTCGGTATAGGCCAGCACCGAATCGATGCCGCTCTCGCGTCCATAGCCGCTGTTCTTGAAACCACCGATGGGCGCCATGGCCGACACCGCACGGTAAGTGTTGACCCAGATGATCCCGGAACGCACATCCCGGGCCAGGCGATGGGCGCGGCCCAGGTCGCGGGTCCAGATGCCGGCCGCGAGGCCGAACTGCGAGTCATTGGCAATCGCCAGGGCCTCGGCTTCGTCCTTGAAACGAATCACCGAGGCCACCGGACCGAAGACTTCTTCCTGCATGATCTTCATCGAGTTGCGGTCGCATTCGAACAGCGTCGGCTCATAGAACCAACCGTCGCCCAGGTTCGGCGGACGCTTGCCGCCCAAGCGCAGGCGCGCACCTTCGGCAATCGCGTCGGCAACCAGGCCCTCGACTACGGCCAGTTGCTGCGCGGTGGCCATGGGGCCCATTTCACTGGCGTCTTCCTGAGGATTGCCGATGCGGATGCGCTGGGCGCGCTCGACCAGCCGCGAGACGAACTCATCGTAGATCTCGTCCTGCACCAGCAACCGTGAGCCAGAGACGCAGCTCTGACCGGATGCCGCATAAATCCCGGCGATTGCCCCGTTGATTGCACTGTCCAGGTCGGCGTCGGCGAAAATGATATTCGGTGATTTGCCGCCCAGCTCCAGGGAAAGCTTGGCGAAGTTCTCGGCGCTGCTGCGCACCACATGGCGGGCCGTGGCCGCGCCGCCGGTGAAGGCGATCTTGCGCACCAGCGGATGGCGGGTGAGGGCGGCGCCGGTGCTCGGGCCGTAGCCGGTGATGACGTTGACTACGCCCGGCGGGATCCCGGCTTCCAGGGCCAGGCGAGCCAGCTCAAGAATGGTTGCCGAGGCGTGCTCGGACGGTTTGATCACAATGGTATTGCCTGCCGCGAGGGCCGGCGCCAGTTTGATTGCGGTGAGGTACAGCGGGCTGTTCCAGGGAATGATCGCCGCCACCACGCCCATGGCTTCGTGCACCGTATAGGCAAACATGTCCGGCTTATCGAGGGGCAGGGTGCCGCCTTCGAGCTTGTCGGCCAGGCCTGCGGTGTAGTGGAAGAACTCCGGCAGATAGCCGACCTGGCCGCGGGTTTCGCGGATCAGTTTGCCGTTGTCGCGGCTTTCCAACTGGGCCAATTGTTCTTTGTTTTCGGCGATCAGGTCACCGAGACGACGCAGCAATTTGCCACGGGCGGTAGCGCTCAGGCCGCGCCAGGCCGGGCTGTCGAAAGCGCTTTGTGCTGCCTGGACGGCGCGCTCCACATCGGCTTCGCCGGCGTCAGGCAACTCGGCCCAGGGTTGGGCCAGGGCCGGGTTCAGGCTTTCGAAGGTCTTGCCGGACAAGGCATCGACCCATTCACCGCCGATGCACATCGAAAAACGTGCGAGTGTCATGCAACGATCCCCTTTATTTGGTTTTGTCGGGCGCTTGCCGTGTCGAGGAATTCCAGCAACAACTGGTTGACCAGGCGCGGTGACTCTACCGGCATCATATGCCGCTGTTCGGCGAGCACCGCAACACTGGCGCCGGGAATGCGCTCGGCCAGCTGCCGGGCCATTTCCGGCGTCGAGCCGGGGTCCAGTTCACCGGTGGCGATCAGCGTTGGAACCTGGATATTGCCCAGGTCATCGGCGCGGTACATGTCCTGGGTGGCGAACAGCTCATAGGTGGTCAGGTAACCCTGCGGGTCATTCCCTGCCAGGGTCTGGCGCAGCGCGGCGATCTGCGCCGGGTTGGCGGCCTGGTATTCACGGCTGAACCAGCGCGACAGCGCCGCCTCGGCATTGGCGTCCGGCCCATGCTCGGCGGCCTGGGCGGTGCGGGCGATGACGCCGGCGCGCTGTTCGGCGCTGCGGTTGAACACGCTGTTGAGTACCACCAGGCCTTGCAGGCGCTGCGGGTAATGCAAGGCAAACGCCCGGGCCACCAAGCCACCCATGGAAAAACCGATCACCGTCGCCTGGGGCAGTTGCAAGTGATCGAGCAGCTCCAGCAACTGGTCGGCGTAGCCCAGCAACGCGGTACCGCTGGGGGGGCGCGGGCTGGCGCCATGGCCGAGCATGTCGTAGGCAATCACTTGGTATTGCGTGGCCAGGCCAACGACTTGGCCGCCCCACATTTCTTTGTTCAGGCCCACGCCATGGATCAAGACCACGGGTTGGCCTTGGCCGGTGGCCAGGTAGCTGGTGCCGGCCGGGGTGAGTTCAGCGGTGAGCCGAATCATGGAGCGCTCCTGCATGGCTTTTTTATTGTGGTTGCCCAAGCTGGATCACTGCGCATTCTCGGCGGCCAGTTCTTCCAGGTCGATGTAACGGTTACCGATGCGCGGGTGCAGGCGGCCGCCATCGGCGCAGCCCAGCACCACGACGATTTCGTCGGCGCGCGGGGCGTCTTCAATTTGCATTTCCAGGGTGATGTAGTGCGAGCGCAGGCCTTCGTCGTCCTTGTGCATCATCGGGATCTGGATCGAGGTGCCAGGGCCGCCGCGCTTGTTGGTGAAGCTCAGGTAGCTCTTGGCCTTGACCGCTTCGCGGTAGTGGTTGCCGAAGCGCAGGGTGTGGATCACGGCGGAGGCGTGCTCGATTTCGCCGTCGGCACCGACCACCGCGGCCTTGCCATACGCTTCGATTTTCTCGGCGCCGCCGATGATGTCCACCAGGCGCTCGACCATCAGTGCACCGAGATCGGAGCAGTTGGCGCGGATCTCCGGTTTCAGGTCTTCGACGAAACCGCGGCCCAGCCAAGGATTCTTCATGACGACCGCCAGCCCGACCATGGTCACCGGTTTGTCGGTGGCTTTGCCGCCTTCGATGAATGTCTCTTCGACATAGCTGACGATCTTGCGAATTTCGAAACTCATGGGCTGCTCCGTCATTGGGTGAACAAGTGTGTGCGTATGATGGTATACCATAATACTGAGTGCGCAAATCCCTACAACAGGTTTGTGTTCGGGAGGCGACCGAAGGCAGCTCGCCCGCGACCCCGAAAGAACTGGTCTACGCTTTGTGCGCGGACACTCGAATGTTTTTGGATAGCCCTGCAACGTGTCCGGGGGAGGAAGGATGCCCTTCGAAATCGCCGATGTTTCAATTACCGTCTGGTCATTGTTGAGCCCAACCTACGTGACGCTCAAACCCCACGAAGCCCTCATCAAGCGTTTCCTGGGTAACGACCTGAAGGTTCGCTTTCTGACAACCCAGGCGGCCGTCCAGGCGCTGGCCCAGCCCGATCAAGCCTTTCCCCTCGAGTGGCGGGTGGGGGCTACTCCACCGGCCCAGGCCAATCAAAGCATCAACCAGTGTCTGGAGGCCCTGGCGCTTTATCTACGGGGTCAGGACAAACGCAAATACCACGACATGCTGGACGAGGCGAATACCAAGGGTGACTCGCTGTTCACCGATGCGCGGAACAACACACCGGCGCAATTCGTCGCCCAGAAGTGCACCTATTACTACCAGGGCGCGTACATGTCGGGTGATCAGTTCGCTGTCGGCGCGGCGTTGCGCCATGACCTCACCTCACAGCTGATCCTGTTCTACGCGGCCGCTGACGAGACGGCGGCCAAGCGGTTGGTCAAGTTCTATGGCACTTCCTGTGGGGTAAAGGCCGCTCGGTTGCTGCCGGTGTTGGTCACCGATGCCAAGGCTGCCTGCGAAACCTGTCGCCTGGTGGTCGACGCCAGGATCAATAAAAGTGCACTGCCGCCCTTCACCGATGCGGCACTGGCATTCCTGGCCGGCGTCGCCAAGGGTGCAAAACTGTGCCCGGTGGGTGGCGCCACCACCGATGTGGCTGCGTCAGTGCTCAATGGCGACGGCAAGGGCAGCATCGCCCAGTGGGACAATGTCGATCCCAATGCCAATCGCTACTGGGCGTATCGCCTCGACAAGTTCCTGGGGCTCAAAGGGGTGGTCAAGGGCCAGAGCTACGTCATTGTCTGGACCCGCTTCAGCGGCAAGGACGGGGGTGCCCATCCGGAGCTGGACGACAGTTGGACGGGGTTGGGGCAGGTGTGTCACCAGTTGTTGAAAAAAGGGCGGAACGTCATCGTGGTCGGACGCCCGAGGACCAACCGGGACCTCAACGCGAAGCTGACGACCCACCTGAATAAACTCGACCAGGATGCAGGGGCGGTGTCCCGGGACAATCTTCAGGTCTGGGGTGAGTATTGGAAGCTGGACAACGGCAACCCCAACCAGAAGATCATCGGGCCCAACCGTGCTGCCGAATATGCCATTTTCCTGCGCATGAAAAGTGCCGAATGGAACTGCAAATTGGTGCACCTGGGCATGCGCAGCGGTGCGATGGATGCCGCGGCCTTGCTGGGGATGCGCACTCGATTCATCGAAGACGCCGGCAACCAGCAGATCGCGCGAACGACCAAATGGACCGGGGCGACCAATACCAACCGTCTCTACCAGCGTATCCCGGTGGCCGAATTGCCTACCTGGAGCGCGCGAGGCCATGAGGAAAACCTGGCGGTCAAGCGAGGTTACCTGCCCACTGATCTGGCGATGATCGTCGCCAGCGTCGAGGCTGCGTTTACTTGAGGTGAACGGCCGTGCTGCTTCAAGGTGGGGCGAGGGGTATGAATCCGTGCATTTTCCTGCAACGTTGCAGTGCGCTCAGGTTTTCGTCGTCTGGAGATGAGCGCGGTTGGCCATGGATGAATGAGTAAAAACTTCCCCCCTTGTGGGGCACGGCTGTCCCATTCTACCCGCTCAAGAGCCGTTCAAGCCGCGTTCGAGAGAAAGGGCGCCAGCATTTATGGTCATTGATGTCGCCAGATCGAAAAATAATTTCGCCTTTTAGTGGTTTTGCAATACTTTTTCTATCCAGAGCCTGACGCCGTGACGCTTAGGCACACCCTTTGCTAAGCATTGAAAAGCCAGCCTCCCAGGCCAGGACACGCCATCCATGAAGAAACAGAGGGGAATCCCAGGACCGCACTCGATAAAGCAGGGCTCAAAGCAAGGCAAGGCCGAACCGTCGGAATGACGAAGTGATAAGAAATGCCGTGTAGAACGCGGCAGGGAGTTGGCTATGCCCCACGCTTTTTTTAATGAAATGTATGACGCCCAGGGTGACTGCCGCCCGCACTACCAAGCCTTCTCGCGCTGGCTGGCGGACACGCCGCTGGAGCTGTTGGAGCAACGCCGTCGCGAAGCCGACCTGCTGTTCCATCGCGCCGGTATCACTTTCACCCTCTATGGCGACGAGCAGGGCACTGAACGGTTGATTCCGTTCGACATCATCCCGCGCAGCATCAAGGCCAGTGAATGGCAAATGGTCGAGCGTGGCTGCATCCAGCGGGTCCAGGCCCTGAACATGTTCCTGGCCGACATCTACCATGGTCAACACATCCTCAAGGAAGGCATCATTCCGGCCGAGCAAGTGCTCGCCAACGAGGGTTACCAGATCGCGATGCAGGGCCTGGACCTGCATCGGGGCATCTATGCCCATATCGCCGGTGTCGACCTGGTTCGCGACGGTGACGGCAGCTACTACGTGCTGGAAGACAACCTGCGCACCCCCAGCGGCGTGAGCTACATGCTCGAAGACCGCAAGATGATGATGCGCCTGTTCCCCGAACTCTTCGCCGCCCAGCGCGTGGCGCCCATCGATCATTACCCGAACCTGCTGCTCGATACCCTCAAGACCTCAAGCCCACTGGAAAACCCTACCGCCGTGGTGTTGACCCCGGGACGCTTCAACAGCGCCTATTTCGAGCACGCGTTCCTGGCCCGTGAAATGGGCGTGGAGCTGGTGGAGGGGGCCGACCTGTTCGTGCGCGACGACCACGTGTACATGCGCACCACCGCTGGCCCCCGGCAGGTGGACGTGATTTACCGTCGCCTCGACGATGCCTACCTCGACCCACTGTCGTTCAACCCCGATTCGATGCTGGGCGTGCCCGGGCTGATCGCTGTTTACCGTGCGGGTAACGTGGTGCTGGCGAATGCGGTCGGCACGGGCGTGGCCGATGACAAGTCGATCTACCCCTACGTCGACGAAATGATCCGTTTCTACCTCACCGAAGAGCCGATCCTGAAGAACGTGCCCACCTGGCAATGCCGCAAGCCTCAGGACCTGTCCCATGTGCTGGCCAACCTGCCGGATCTGGTGGTCAAGGAAACCCAGGGCTCCGGCGGCTACGGCATGCTGGTCGGGCCGGCCGCCACTGCCGCGGAAATCGAGGATTTCCGCGCGCGTCTCAAGGCCCGGCCCGAAGCCTACATCGCCCAGCCGACCTTGAGCCTGTCCACGTGTCCGACCTTTGTCGAGAGCGGCATTGCGCCGCGCCACATCGACTTGCGTCCGTTCGTGCTGTCGGGCAAGGAAACGCGCCTGGTGCCCGGCGGGCTGACCCGTGTGGCGCTGCGCGAGGGCTCGCTGGTGGTGAACTCGTCCCAGGGCGGCGGCACCAAAGACACTTGGGTCGTGGAGGACTAAGACATGCTTTCAAGAACTGCTTCGGACCTCTATTGGATGTCCCGCTACCTGGAGCGCGCCGAGAACCTGGCGCGCATGCTCGAAGTCAGCTATTCGCTGTCGCTGATGCCCCAGGCCGGGCGCAGCGATGGCCATGCCGAGCTGGCGATGTCACTGCTGGCGGCCGGTACACTGGATGATTACAACGCCCGTTATGACGCGCTCAACACCGAGCGCATGCTGCATTTCTTTGCCCTGGATGAAACCAACCCCGGCAGTATCTACAGCTGCCTGCGCGCCGCGCGGACCAATGCCCATGCGGTACGCGGGCGCATCACTGCCGATATGTGGGAGAACATCAACGCCACTTGGCTGGAAATGCGCAACATCGCCAGCAATGGCCTGGGGCGCTACGGCATCAGCCATTTCTGCGAGTGGGTCAAGGAGCGTTCGCACCTGTTCCGGGGCGCGACGTCGGGCACCATCATGCGCAACGATGCCTACTGCTTCATTCGCCTGGGGACCTTTATCGAACGGGCCGACAACACCCTGCGCCTGCTGGATGCTCGCTACGAGATGTTCGGCGAGGAGTCGGAGGAGGTCAGTGACAACTCGGCCCGTGGTTATTACCAGTGGAGTGCCTTGCTGAGGGCGCTGTCTTCGTTCGAGGCGTTCAACGAGATCTATCGCAACGCGCCCAATGCCGAGCAGGTGTCCGAGATGCTGCTGTTGCGGGCCGACGTCCCGCGTTCGCTGCATGCCTGTATCGAGGAACTGGACCATATCCTCGCCAGTTTGCCGGGCAACAACGGCCGGCCGGCACAACGCCTGGCCGCCGAGCTGAATGCGCGACTGCGTTATTCCGGAATCGACGAGATCCTTGCCTCGGGCCTGCATCAATGGCTGACGGATTTGATCGGGCAAATCCGCCACTTGGGCCAGACGGTCCATGAGTCTTACCTGGAGGTCGTATGAAACTGTCCATACGCCACGACACCACCTACAGCTACGCCGATGAAGTCTGCACCAGCATCCAGTTCCTGCGCCTGACGCCTCGGGACACCCAGCGCCAGCGCATCCTGGAGTGGCACTTGGAACTACCGCGACTGGTGCGCAGCCAGCTTGATCCTTACGGCAACATCCTTCACGTCATGACCATGGACGAGCCCCACGGTGCCTTGGTCTTGACGGCTTATGGCGAGGTGGAAATCCATCAGTCGATAGCGATGGAGCCGGACGGCCAGTCGCCGCTGCCGTTCTTGCGCACCAGCCGTCTCACCGAGGCGGATGAGACCCTCAGCGCCTTCGCTGTCGAGCAATGCGCAGGGCGACGGGATCGTTCGGCCTTGACCGATCTGATGAATGGCCTGGCCGCGCGGATGCCCTACAGCCCCGGCACGACGGCGGTCAACAGCACTGCCGCCGAGGCGTTTGCCGGTGGAACGGGGGTTTGCCAGGACCATACCCACGCCTTCCTGGCCTGCGCCCGCAGCCTGGGCGTTCCCGCGCGTTATGTATCCGGCTACTTGTGCACCGAGGATGAAAGCCACCTGGCGAGCCACGCCTGGGCGGAAGCCTGGCTCGACGATGGCTGGTACAGCTTCGACGTGACCAACCGCCTGACCCTTCCAGACCGCCACCTGAAACTGGCGGTCGGCCTGGACTACCTCGACGCCTGCCCGGTCCGAGGCATGCGCCGGGGTGGCGGGGCCGAACAGATGCAGGCGCGGGTGCAGGTGAGCTCGATGGTGCAGGTGCAACACCAATAAAGGCACGCCGAAGCTGAAGCCTCATCGCGAGCAAGCTCGCTCCCACACTGGAGTGGGTGGTGAACACAAACCTTGTGACCACCCGAGAACCCAGTGGGAGGGCCATAGGGTTTTGTCCTCAACCAAACCGCCTTTGTGGCGAGGGAGCTTGCTCCCGCTGGGCTGCGCAGCAGCCCCAAAACCAAGCACCGCGTGGCGCCAGGCAGATCGCATGCAGCTTATTGGGGCCGCTTCGCAGCCCAGCGGGAGCAAGCTCCCTCGCCACGGGGTTGAGTGCTCGGCATCAGGTCTGGAAACACCCAAGTCCCCTGTGGGAGCCGAGCTTGCTCGCGATGACGGTTGCCCAGCCGACATCACCGCCAACTGACCCACCGCCATCGCGAGCAAGCTCGCACACTGAAATTGGCGGTGGACAAAAACCTTGTGGCCACTCGAGAACCCAGTGGGAGGGCCATAGGTTTTGTCCTCAACCAAACCGCCTTTGTGGCGAGGGAGCTTGCTCCCGCTGTGCGCAGCAGCCCCAAAACCAAGCACCGCGTGGCGCCAGGCAGATCGCATGCAGCTTATTGGGGCCGCTTCGCAGCCCAGCGGGAGCAAGCTCCCTCGCCACGGGGTTGAGTGCTCGGCATCAGGTCTGGAAACACCCAAGTCCCCTGTGGGAGCCGAGCTTGCTCGCGATGACGGTTGCCCAGCCGACATCAGCGCCAACTGACCCACCGCCATCGCGAGCAAGCTCGCACACTGGAGTGGGTGGTGAACACAAACCTTGTGACCACCCGAGAACCCAGTGGGAGGGCCATAGGGTTTTGTCCTCAACCAAACCGCCTTTGTGGCGAGGGAGCTTGCTCCCGCTGGGCTGCGCAGCAGCCCCAAAACCAAGCACCGCGTGGCGCCAGGCAGATCGCATGCAGCTTATTGGGGCCGCTTCGCAGCCCAGCGGGAGCAAGCTCCCTCGCCACGGGGTTGAGTGCTCGGCATCAGGTCTGGAAACACCCAAGTCCCCTGTGGGAGCCGAGCTTGCTCGCGATGACGGTTGCCCAGCCGACATCAGCGCCAACTGACCCACCCCCATCGCGAGCAAGCTCGCACACTGAAATTGGCGGTGGACAAAAACCTTGTGGCCACTCGAGAACCCAGTGGGAGGGCCATAGGGTTTTGTCCTCAACCAAACCGCCTTTGTGGCGAGGGAGCTTGCTCCCGCTGGGCTGCGCAGCAGCCCCAAAACCAAGCACCGCGTGGCGCCAGGCAGATCGCATGCAGCTTATTGGGGCCGCTTCGCAGCCCAGCGGGAGCAAGCTCCCTCGCCACGGGGTTGAGTGCTCGGCATCAGGTCTGGAAACACCCAAGCCCCCTGTGGGAGCCGAGCTTGCTCGCGATGACGGTTGCCCAGCCGACATCAGCGCCAACTGACCCACCGCCATCGCGAGCAAGCTCGCTCCCACAAAAAGCTCACTCACTCAAAACCCTATCAAATGAAGCTTTCATGACAAAAGTTCGGTAGCACATCGCCATTCCCGTCATGCCTGTGTGACGTGTTCGAGGGGACCTTTCAGGTCGTTTGGAGCCGGGGCGCGAAGCCGGGAGTGAGGCGATGGGGACTATGGAACGTTATTCGAAAGTGGGCATGCAGGAGCTTGACCAGCGGCTGTCGAAGATCGTCGAGGCGGCGCGCAAGCAGCCGGTCTCGGTGTATCGCTACGGCGCGCCGTGGGTCTGGATCGTTTCCCAGGATGACTGGCAGGGCGCGCTCAAGGAAGTGTCCAGTTACATTCCGCAAGGCCATTCACTGGTCTTGCTGCGTCCGCAGATCGACGACCTGCTGGACGACCATCGCGATGTGCTGCAGGGCCTCAATGCCCGCGCCCAGATGCTGATCGCACCGCAAACCGCCATGCACATCCTCCTGCTGCAACTGCTCTATTCGGTGCCCAGCGAGCAGCAACTCTACGAACAACTCAATTACAACCTGCTGTTCCGCTGGTTTGTCGGCCTGGACCTGAACCAGAAGGTCTGGAGCTTCAACGTCCTGAGCAAGGACCTCGCTACGCTGCTGGGCGATGCGCAGGCGGTGCGGCTCATCCAGAAAATCATCGGTGAAGTGTTCTGTGGCGCCTTGCTGCAAATGCCGGAGTTCTCCTTGAACTTCGCGCTGCTGCACACCTGGCTGGCCCGGCACGCCACGACATCGACCGCAAGCAATTGAGCCGTACTTTGAATTCAGGGGGTGGTGTGGAGCATTTCTTCAAATCGCGGCCAGCGCTGTGGGGCTGGCTGCTGTTGGCGGTCGGGGGGCCGTCGGCAATCGCCGCCGAAGGAGGGCAGGAGGCCGAAGCAGCGCCGGCGCGCCTGGTGGACGTGAACGAGTATTTCGTGCGCGGCAACACGGTGCTCGATGCCCGGGCCATCGAGGAAGCGGTGTACCCGTTCCTCGGTCCGCAAAAGGCCTTGAGCGACATCGAGGGCGCCCGGGAAGCGCTGCAGAAAGCCTATCAGGCACGTGGTTATCAATCGGTCTTCGTCGAGTTGCCGGAGCAGAAAGTCGACGACGGCATCGTCTACCTGCAAGTCAGCGAGACCAAGGTCGGCCGGGTCCGTGTGGTGGGAGCCAAGCACTATTCTCCCGTGGAAATCCGCGAGGACGTGCCGGCACTCAAGGAAGGCGAGGTGCCGGATTTTGCCCAGGTTCAGACCGAACTGGCGCAGTTGAACAAAACCCCGGGACGCCAGGTCATGCCGCTGGTGCGCGAAGGCCAGCGCCCCGGCACCATGGACGTGGATTTGCAGGTCGAAGACCAGAACCCCTGGCAAGCCAGCCTGGGCCTGAACAACGACTACAGCGCCGACACCGAAAAGCTGCGCACTGTCGCGAGCCTGGGCTACAACAACCTCTGGCAACTGGGCCACAGCGTTTCCCTGACGTTCTTCACCGCGCCCCAGGACACCGAAAACGCCAAGGTCTGGTCGGGTTCCTACACCGCGCCGCTGAGCGAACGCTGGAGTGTGCAATTCTCCGGTTACCAATCCGACAGCAACGTGGCCACCGTCGGCGGCAGCAACGTATTGGGCAAAGGCCATTCCTATGGGGTGTCGGCGATCTACAGCCTGCCATCCACGGGGGCATGGGCCAACAGCTTTTCAGTCGGGGTGGATTTCAAGGACTTCGAGGAGGAACTCAACCTCGGCGGCGCCAGCGACAAGGCGCCGCTCAAGTACGCGCCGTTCACCTTCGCCTACAACGGCTTTCGCTACACCGAGCACAGCCAGTTGGGCCTCGGCTTGAGCCTGGTGGCGGGTACCCGCAGCCTGCTGGGCTATGGCAGTTCCGACGAAGAGTTCGACTACAAGCGCTATCGCGCCAGCCCCAGCTTCGCCGTGCTCAAGGGCGACGGCAATTACACCTTTACCTTCGGCAACGACTGGCAGACCGCCTCCAAGGCCGCCTTCCAACTGGCCTCCGGGCCGTTGGTTTCCAACGAACAATTTTCCGCCGGTGGCGCCACCTCGGTGCGCGGCTACCTGGCCGCCGAGCGCACCGGCGATGACGGCTACCTGCTGTCCCAGGAGCTGCGCACGCCGTCCCTGGCCAAGTTCCTCGGCAGTTATGTCCAGGAGTGGCGCTTCTATGCCTTCGCCGAAGGCGCGCAGCTGTATCTACGCGACGAACTGCCCGACCAGGAAGCCGACTACAGCCTCGCCAGCGTCGGCCTCGGCACCCGCGCGAGCCTGAGCAAATGGCTGTCCGGCAGCCTCGACTGGGGCTATCCGCTGCTCGACGGGCCGAACACCTCGAAACAGGAATCGCGCCTGCACTTCAACCTGCAAGCGACGTTTTGAACCCAGGAGTCATGTCCATGCAACGCTTATTGTTATCCCTGTTGATCTGCCTGGGGCTGGTGCTTCCGGCGACCGCCAATGCCTGGTGGCAGGACGATTGGCACTATCGCAAACAGATTTCCGTGGACACCACGCCCCAGGGCGCCGCCATCGCCCAGGCCTTGGGCCGCACGGCGTTGCTGGTGCGCCTGCACACCGGCAACTTCACCTTCGACGGCGTCAAGGACGACGGTTCGGACCTGCGTTTCGTCAGCGCCGATGACAAGACCGTGCTCAATCACCAGATCGAAAGCTTCGACCCGCTGATGGGCATGGCACTGATCTGGGTCGACGTGCCGAATGTGGAGGGTGGCCAACGCCAGGACTTGTGGATGTACTACGGCAACCAGAAGGCGCCGGCCACGGGCAGCGGCCAGTTGACTTTCGACCCGGACTACACCGCGCTGTACCACTTCGACGGCGCCACTGGCGTACCGCCCCGGGATACCACGGCCTACGGCAACAACGCCCAGGGCGCGGCTGGCGTCAGCATCGACGGGGTGATCGGGCGTGCCTTGCAGTTCAACGGCCAGCCGTTGCTGTTGCCCGCCAGCCCATCGTTGCAACACAGCGCCGGTGCGGCATTCACCTTCAGCACCTGGCTGCGCCAGGACCAGGCCAGTGGCGAGCAAATCATCCTGGCCCGTCGTGAAGCCGCCACCAGTCTATTGGTGGGTGTCAACCAGGGTGTGCCGTTCGTAGCGATCAACGACCAGCGTGCGGTCTCGACCCAACCACTGAACCCCGGCCAGTGGCAGCACTTGGCGTTGACCGCCTCGGGCGACCGCGTCGTGCTGTACGTCAATGGGCGCGAAACCGCGAGCCTCGCCGTGGCGATGCCGGCATTGAATTCGCCGATGGCCTTGGGCGCTGACGTTTCCGCCGGCACTTTCGCACCTTTCAGCGGTGCCATGGACGAAGCGCGGCTGTCCAAGGTCGCCCGCCCGGCACCGCTGCTGTTGGCCGACGCCAATGCCCAGGGCGCCGAGTCGAAACTGGTGGCCTACGGCGTCGATGAGGAACAGTCCGGCTTCGGTTTCGGCAGCCTGGGTTTCCTGCTCAACGCGGTGCCGCTGGATGCGTGGGTGATCATCGGCGTACTGGTGCTGATGATGTTCCAGTCGTGGATCATCATGATCCGCAAGAATCGCATGGTCAGCCGCCTCAGCGCCGCCAACGAAGCCTTCCGCGAGCAGTTCGCCCGGATCGGCACACGCCTGGAGATGTTTGCCGACGACCAGGACCTTGCCCAGCGCCTGCAACACTCTTCGCTGTGGCGCTTGTACCTGGTGGCGGTCAAGGAAATCCGCACCCGCCGCGAGCAGGGCGCTGACACCTCGTCAGTGTCGGCGGCCACCATCGAAGCGATCCGCTGCTCCATGGACGGCGTGCGCACCCGGGAGAACCAGGCGCTGAGTTCGAAACTCTCGACCCTGTCCAACGCCATCGCCGGCGGTCCGTACATTGGCCTGCTCGGCACTGTGCTGGGGATCATGGTGGTGTTCCTCGGCACGGCCATGGCCGGTGACGTGAACATCAACGCCATCGCCCCGGGCATGGCTGCGGCCTTGCTCGCCACCGCCATGGGCCTGTTCGTCGCGATCCCGGCGCTGTTTGGCTACAACCGCCTGATCACCCGCAACAAGGAAGTCAGCGCCGACATGCGGGTCTTCGTCGACGAATTCATCACCCGCCTGGCGGAGATGCACGGCGAAGGCCAGTCCGGTGAAGCGGCGCATCGCCGCGGCCATCACGTCCAATCGTCCGTACCGGCCTGAGGGAATCGCCATGGCTAGCGTAAACGCTTCACACGATGACGACGATGATGCGGCCGTCGACAGCATCAACATCACGCCGCTGGTGGATGTGCTCATGGTGGTGCTGGTGATGTTCATCCTGACGGCCACGGCCCAGGTGTCGGGCATCCAGATCAACCTGCCCAAGGCCAGCGCCTCGGTGTCGTTGTCCGAAGCCAAGACCAAGGCGATTTCGGTGAACGATGGCGGCCAGGTGTTCCTCGATGCCTATCCGGTGACCCTGGCCGAGCTGGAAGAGCGCCTGCGCATCGAAAAAGCCCAGAGCCCGGACTTCCCGGTGATCGTGCGCGGCGACGCGACGGTGCAGTACCAGAAAGTCATTGAAGTACTGGACCTGTTGCGGCGCCTGGAACTGTCCCAGGTCGGTCTCGTGACCGGCAAACCGAGCCAGGGCTGATCATGACCGCCAGACTTCCCATCGATCCGCCCCCGGTGAAGACCGCGCCGTTGCGCCTGCTCAAGTGGGCCGCCGGCCTGCTGTTGGGCGCTGTGGCGGCCTGGTTGCTGTGGCAGTGGGCCAACGACATGAGTGGCGTGCGCCGCGAAGCGCCGAAGGTGCCGGCCATCATCCCGCTGCCACCGCCGCCACCGCCGCCGCCGGAAAAACCCAAGGAACCGGAGCCCCAAGTCGAGGAGAAGGTGGTCGAGCCCGAACCGACCCCTGAACCCGAAGAGGTCAAGCCCGAAGAAGAAGCGCCGCCGTCGCCGGTCGATGACCTGGCGAACCCGATGCAGATGGACGGCGATGCCCAGTCCGGCAACGACGCTTTCAACATCGGCGCCGGCAAGGGCGGCGGCATGGCCGGGGCAGGGGGCGGCCGTCTGGGCAATGGCACCTACAGCCAGTTCCTGGCGTTCACCTTCCAGCGCTTGCTGCGGGAAAACCCCGACTTGCGCAGCCTGGCGTTCTCGCTGCAGGCCGATGTCTGGCTCAGTGCCGTGGGCGAAATCACCCGGGTTGAGCTGGTCAAGTCCAGCGGCAACCCGCAGGTGGACGAGCAAGTGATTTCCGCCCTGCGTGCCGCGCCCCATTTGACCGAGCGGCCACCGGCCTCCCTGACCTTGCCCGTGCGCCTGTCCTTGCAGGGACGGCGGCCGGGTTAACCGACTATTTGACAGTTTGCCAACAGGAGTTGTGTGCAGATGATTTCCAATGTGAATCGATTGTCGTGGGCGATCGGCCTGGTGGTCTTGAGCCTGGCCGGACACGCGGCCGCCGCCCCGCCGCCGTCGGAAAACGCCACGATCAATCTGATCCGCCTGCTGGTGCAGCAGGGCGTGCTGAAGCAGGACCAGGCCGATGGCTTGATCGCCCAGGCCGAACGGGAAGCCGTGCAGGCCCGCCAGGCGGCTACGGCAGTAGCCGCTGCGCCGGCCGGTGCGCCGGGGGACGTGCGGGTGCAATACGTGCCGAACATCGTCCGCGAGCAGATCCGCGATCAGGTCAAGGCTGAAGTCATGGCCACCGCCAAGCAGGAAAACTGGGCTCAGCCCAACACCTTCCCGGATTGGGTCTCGCGCATCAGTTTCGATGGCGACATTCGCCCGCGGGATGAGTCGCGCTATTACTCGGGCACCAACAGCAACGAGATCGTCGACTTCGCCCGACTCAATGATAGAGGGCCTTACGACGTCAATCCCAACAGCAGCTCCAGCCTGCCGCCGTTGCTCAACACCCGCGAAGACCGGGAAAACCTGTTCCGCCTGCGCGCCCGCCTGGGCATGAAGGCCGTGATTGCCCCGCAATGGACGGCGGGCATCCGCATCGGCACCGGCTCGGACAACAACCCGGTGTCCACCACCCAGACCCTGGGCGGCGGCTTTGGCAAAAAAGACATCTGGCTCGACCAGGGCTACCTGAACTGGAAACCGTCGGACGAATTGACCCTGACCGGCGGGCGTTTCGCCAACCCGTTTTTCTCCACCGACCTGCTGTATTCCGGTGACCTGAACTTCGATGGCGTGGCGGCGAATTTCAACCACAAGCTCAATCAGGATTGGGGTGTGTTCGGTACTGTCGGCGCGTTCCCGGTGGAGTACACCAACGACACCAGCACCAGCAATGGCAGCGACAAGGAAGAGAGCGACAACAAGTGGCTGTACGGTGCGCAACTGGGGGCCAACTGGGCCATCAACGACAGCAACCGGATCAAGGGGGCCATGGCCTATTACCGCTTCGACGACATCGAAGGCCAGCGTTCCTCGCCGTGCGAGCCCTGGGCCGGTGATCCAGGCTGCGACAGCGACGGTTCGCGGGTGGCGTTCATGCAGAAGGGCAACACCGTGTTCCTGCTACGCGACATCACGCCCAATCCGCTCAACCCGTCTGCCACGCCGCAGCCGCAATACGTCGGCCTTGCCTCGGAGTTCAACCTGCTGGACCTGAACGTCGCCTGGGACACCGATTTGCCTGAAGACCTCAAGCTGCGCAGCCAGGCCCACTACGTCCACAACCTCGGCTACGACGAAGGCGAGATGCGCAAGCGCTCCGAAGGGCAGTTCGCCAACAACCTGGACGAAAACGGCGAGGTGGAAAGCGGCGCCAACGCCTGGATGCTCCAGTTCACCCTTGGCAACTCCCTGGAACTCAAGCGCGAGGGCGACTGGAACCTGTTCGCCGGCTACAAGTACATCCAGCCGGACGCCTTGCCGGACGGCTTCAACGATTCGTCATTCCATCTGGGGGGCACCAATGCCAAGGGGTATTTCCTGGGCGGCAACTATGGCCTGGCAAGCAACGTCTTTGCCACCGGCCGCTGGTTGAGTTCCGAAGCGGTGTACGGCGCGCCGTACGACATCGATGTCTTGCAGCTTGAAATCAACACGCGCTTCTAAGCGCTGGGAGGCCTCATGAAAAGGCGAGCCAATTATCAATGCCCGGCCGCGTTGCTGATGCTGGGCCTATTGCTCAGCGGCATGGCTCACGGCGAAGGCCTGGAAGAGCGCTTGCGGGCACAATTGCGCAGCACTACCGCGCAGTTGCAAGCCCTGCAGAGCGAGCAGGCCCAGGCCAGCGCTGCCCGCCAGGCTGCAGAGAACCAGGCCAAGGACGCCCAGGCGCAGATCAAGCAATTGACCGCGCAACTGAGCAAGGCCCAGGCCCTCACCGAGCAACTGGCCGGGCACCAGCAAAGCCTGCAAAGCCAGGCCCAGGCCCAGGTGGCGGCCAGCAACGAGCAAGTCGGCAAGTTCAAGAAAGCCTATGAAGAACTGCTGGCCCTGGCCCGTGGCAAAGAGGCCGAGCGCGCCCGCCTGGAGGGGCAATTGATCGCGCGTGACACACAAGTGCAGCAATGTTCGGTCAAGAATCAGCAGATGTACGAAGTCGCCAAGACGCTGCTGCATGCCTACGAAACCATCGATGTGACCGACATCGTGAAGATCCGCCAGCCGTTCGCGGCCAAGGCCCGGGTGCGTTTCGAAGAGCTGGCCCAAGGGTTTGGCGATGATCTCTACAGGAACCGTTTCGATGCGCCCCAGGCCTCGATCACTCACTGAACAGCACAAGGAAGAACCGAACATGACCGCAATGATTGAGTACGTCGGCGCAAAATCCCTCACCGAGTTGTTGCAGGCCGCCGGTTATCGGGTCAACGAAACCGAGCAGAACGGCATTGTGCAGCTGCTCAGCGCCAGCCAGGGCATCGGCTTTGCCGTGCGATTCGGCAATCCGGCAGCGACGGCGGGCGAATACCTGGACTTCACCTTCAGCTGTGCGTTGCGGGTGCAGGGCGAATTGCCGGCCGGTCTGGCTGAACGGTGGAACGCGTCGCGGCGCTTTGCCCGGTTGTCGCTGCAGGGCGAATTCCTGGTGATGGAAATGGACGTGGTCGTCGCGGCGGGCGTGAGTGCCGATCATCTGCGCAGCCACTTGGAACTGTGGGACCGCCTGTTGCAGGAGTTCATTGTCTTCCTGCGTGAATACAGCCAGAACGCGGCGGGGGTGCAAACCGCGGCCGAGCCCGTCGAGGCGCCGTTGGAGGAGGCCGTCGCATCGTGAAAAAGCCGACCGTCGTCATCAGCGCCGCGGCGCTGGGCCTGATCGCCGTGGCGCTGGTGCTGGGCCTGCGGCCGGGAAGCGATCCGGTCGCCGCGGTGCAGACCGCCAGTGTTGCTTCGGCCGACACGCCGAGTCTGGCCCGCTTGGGCAACCAGCAGGTCAGCCCCGACGAACTCAAGGCTTTGCTGGCTGCGCTGGCTCCCGAGGTTCGCCAGCAAATGCGTGGCAATCGGGCTGCGCTGGAAGGCTGGATCCGTGCGCGCCTGGCGGAAAAAGCCGTGTTGGAACAGGCCGATGCCCAGGGCTGGCGCCAGCGCCCCGAGGTGGAGCGCCAGACCCGAGCGGCGGCTGAGCAGATCGTGTTTCGGGATTACTTGCAGTCGGTTAGCCAGGTGCCGGCCGGTTACCCCAGTGAAGACGAGTTGAAGCAGGCCTACGATGCAGGGAAAGCCAACTGGACGGCGCCGGCGCTGTACCGCGTCAGCCAGATTTTCCTGGCGGCCACCGAACCGCAGACCGTGGAGGCGGTGCGTCGGCAAGCGCTGGAGCTGAGCAAGAAGGCCCAGGCGTCGCCAGCCGAGTTCGGCGCCCTGGCCAGTCGTTTTTCCCAAGACCGCACCAGTGCCGAACGGGGCGGGGACAGTGGTTATCAGCCGTTGCAGCAACTGGTTCCCCCTGTGCGTGAAGCAGTGGCGCGCTTGAAAGTCGGCGCGGTGTCGGACCCGGTGCAGAGCCCGGCGGGCTTCCATGTCATCAAGCTCACCGAACAGCAACCGGCCCGGGAAGCGACCCTGGACGAAGTCCGCGAACGCCTGACCCAGGCCCTGCGCGCCGAACGCCAGGAGCAGATCGCCAAGGCATACCTGGATGGCATGCTCGACACGGCGACGTTGAGCATCGATGGCGCGCAGTTGAGCAAGGTGTTGGAAGAGGGGCTCTAGTGAGGTCCATACCTAACTCGTGGCGAGGGAGCTTGCTCCCGCTGGGCTGCGTAGCAGCCCCACCGAAATGACCGCGATCTTTCAACAAGAATCGGGGACAGGTTTTTGGGGCTGCTGCGCAACCCAGCGGGAGCAAGCTCCCTCGCCACAGGGGAGCTTGCCTGGCTGAAGACCCCGCGTAGCCTCATGTATTCGTACCACCGACAGGGAGTCACCCATGACCTTCATCGAGCCAGCAGGACGCCAGGCTGTCAGCGCATACCGCACACCGTTGCGTGCCCCCGACCCTTGGCTGGCCATGGCCGGCGCTATCGAGCCGCAGGTGGCGCAGTGTTTCCTGGTCAGTGCCCGCTGCGGCTGCTTCATGCAAGCGGCCCGCAGCCTCAACGTCAAGGCGACCTGGCTGCGCAAGCAATTGGCGCAGTTGGAGGGGCGGCTGCAACGATCATTGTTCAGCTTCCAGGGCAGCGCCTTGACCCTCAGTCGCGAAGGCCGGCAGTTGCAGGCCCGATTGATCAGCCTGGCCCATGAAAACTCGCCGCCCCCGAACGATCAGCCCTTGATTCGCCTGGCCGTGGCCGAGTCGATTTTGCATGACATCCTCGGGCGTGACCTGATTTCGTTGTTGCGGCGCAACGCCAGCGTGCGATTGCAGATCATCACCCTGGACAGTGAACTGGCGCTGCAAGCCGTCAGCGCCGACCTGGTGCTGTGGTTGAGTGATGCCCAGGCGTCGGCGCCGGGGCCGAGCTTCGCCACATTGCCTGCGGATCGACTGGCGCGGTTGGATTATCTGCCGCACATCGCCAAACGCTATTCACGACCGGCCACGCGCCCGGACTGCCTGGACGACCTGAATGACTACATGCTGGTGCAATGGCAGGCGGATCGGCACGTGGACGGTTTCGCACCGTGGAACGCCCTGATAGAGCAGCGCCGGGCCGGTGTGGTGCAGGTGCAATCTTACGAACTGATGCTGGAAA
Source organism: Pseudomonas sp. Z3-6 (assembly GCF_051131985.1). Lineage (NCBI taxonomy): Bacteria > Pseudomonadati > Pseudomonadota > Gammaproteobacteria > Pseudomonadales > Pseudomonadaceae > Pseudomonas > Pseudomonas sp. Z3-6. The sequence continues at coordinate 3,962,896 of NZ_CP071644.1, read as the reverse complement.
TGATTCGCTGCAGCGCCTGCATCGGCCTTTTGCCACAGTACATGAGCCGCTTCGACCGAGGCCTGGTGGCGTTGCCGGACGTGTTCGGCCTGCCCATGCAGCGACATTTGTGGATGGCCGTCAATGCCCAGGCCGAAGGCTCGCCAGAGGTGCAGATGCTGCGTGAGCTGATCCAACACACACTGGATGAGCGCCGGGATTGGTTCCAGGCCTGACTGGCCCACGCTAACCCTGTGGGAGCGAGCCTGCTCGCGATGAGGTCAACATATCCAACAGCTCCGTAGCTGACCCACCGCTTTCGCGAGCAAGCCCGCTCCCGCTCTGGATTTTCGGCAGCCACAAATTCATGTGCACCCCTGTCCCTTGTGGGAGCGGGCTTGCTCGCGAAGAGGCCGGCACATTCAACACTTCATTGACTGATACTCCGCCTTCGCGAGCAAGCTCGCTCCCACAGGCTCCCCCTATAACCTGGCGCGGTTTATAGTGACCGGCCTTGTCGCGCCTCCAGGAAGGAGCCCCATGTCTGACTCTTCGATCACCCTCGAACGCTTCACTGAAGTTCATATCCCCGGCGTCACCGCGCTCTACAACGACCCGGCGGTGACGCGCCAGGTGCTGCAGATGCCTTTCCAGTCCGCCGAAGTCTGGCGCAAGCGCCTGGCGATGGATGACGAGCGCCTGTTGAAACTGGTGGCCCTGCACGAAGGTGAAGTCATCGGCAACCTGGGGCTGGAGCAGTTCACACGGGTGCGTCGGGCTCACTGCGGCAGCCTCGGCATGGGCGTGGCCGTCGCCTGGCAGGGCAAGGGCGTGGGTTCGATGTTGCTGGCCGCCGCGCTGGATGTCGCGGACAACTGGATGAACCTGCGGCGAGTCGAACTGACGGTGTACGCCGACAACGAAGCGGCCATCGGGCTGTATCGCAAGTTCGGCTTCGAAACCGAAGGCCTGTTGCGCGACTATGCCGTGCGTGACGGTCGCTGGGTGGACACGCTGGCCATGGCACGGTTGCGCTGAAAACCGCACCGGAACAGGCAAAAAACCGCCCATTGGCTATACCTGTAGTTCCGGCCCCGCCTCGTGTGGCTTACAGGAGTGACAGCATGAAGTTTTCGTCCATGATCGGCTGTGTTTGCATCGCCTCGCTCGCCTTGGCGGGTTGCTCGAGCAAAGTGACCCAGCCGGATGAATATTCCGGGTTCCTAGGCGATTACAGCCGGCTCAAGGAAGAGAAGTCGCCGTCGGGGGCCGTGGTCATGCGTTGGATCGATCCGAAGATTGATCCGGGCAAGTACACCCATCTCTACATCGAGCCGACGCAGCTGTACCCCAAGCCGCAGCCGACCGTGAAAATCCCCCAGGCCACGCTGTCGGGTATCACCGCGTACTACGATCAGGCCCTCAAGCGGGAAGCGGAAGAATCCTTGCCCCTGGCGACCGCTCCGGGGCCGGGTGTTCTCGTGGTGCGTGCGGCGATTACGGCTGTCAGCAGCAAGACCGAAGGCTTGAAACCTTATGAGGTGATCCCGATTGCGCTGGTGGCGGCGGCTGTCAGCACCGCCAGCGGTATTCGCGACCAGGAAACCACCTTGGGCACCGAAGCGGTTTTCCTCGACGGTGGGACTCACGCGGTGGTCGCCCAAGTCGTGCGCAAAGGCACCGGCAAGCCGCTGTCCAACGAGTCCCAGGTCATGAAGCCCGATGACGTCAAAGGGGTCATCGATGGCTGGGCGTCGGACCTGCATCAGTCATTCCTGAAACTCAAGGCCAAATAGTCACCGTCGCGGTGCAGGAGGTGAGGTCGACGTCGTGTCTTTTTATGTCCGGTCGTAGGTCACGCGAGCATTTCGTGGTTAACTCCGGCCTCACCATTTTCAAACCTGTCAGAAGGAATCCGTTCATGGCTCAAGTCACTCTCAAAGGCAACCCGGTCCAAGTCAACGGCCAGTTGCCACAAGCCGGTTCCAAGGCGCCAGCCTTTTCCCTGGTTGCCGGCAATCTGTCGGACGTTTCCCTGAAGGACTTCGCCGGCAAGCGCAAAGTGCTGAACATTTTCCCAAGCGTCGACACGCCGACCTGCGCCACCTCCGTGCGCAAGTTCAACGCCCAGGCCAACGAGCTGAACAACACCGTGGTGCTGTGCATCTCCGCCGACCTGCCATTTGCCCAGGCGCGTTTCTGCGGCGCTGAAGGCCTGGAAAACGTCCAGAACCTGTCGACCCTGCGCGGTGCCGAATTCATCCAGGACTACGGCGTGGCGATTGCCGACGGCCCACTGAAAGGCCTGACCGCCCGTGCCGTGGTGGTGTTGGACGAAAACGACACCGTGCTGCACAGCGAGCTGGTCAAGGAAATCGCGGAAGAGCCGAACTACGACGCGGCCCTGGCTGTCCTGAAATAAGTGGATTGAAATAAAGTATTTATTACAATTGTTAACGGCCTGGCCCTGCCCAGGCCGTTTTCTTTTGTGCTTCAAGGCGTTAGCCGACTATCCGAAAGGTAAGCCCAAGGTAAATTGCCGGTAAAGGCGCTTTGCTAAATAGCCGCCAGTGCTTATCGTTCAGCCTCCCGTAAAAGAAGCCCACGCGCCCAATGGTTGATCACTCCATGCAATCCTCTGTTTCCCGCAATTCCCGTCGCTGGCTGTTTGGCTTGTTCGTCCTGCTGGTCATCGCAGCGCTGGCCTGGAAGTTCTGGCCCAGTGGCTCGACCGAAAAAAATGGGGCAGGGGAGAAAGCCGCCGCGGGGCATGTGGGACGTTCCGGTAGCATGCGCCCAGGGTTCGGTGGGGCGACGGGGCCGATTCCAGTGCGGGTGGCGCCGGTGGCGACCGGGGACTTCCCGCTGTACTTCAAGGCGCTGGGTACGGTCACGGCCCTCAACACCATCAACGTGCGCAGTCGCGTGGGTGGCGAACTGGTCAAGATCGCCTTCGAAGAGGGGCAAATGGTCAAGGCCGGGGACTTGCTGGTCGAGATCGACCCACGCCCGTACCAGAACGCCTTGCTCCAGGCCGAAGGCACGCTGTTGCAGAACCAGGCCCAGCTGAAAAATGCCCAGGTAGACCTTGAGCGCTATCGCGGCCTGTACGCCGAAGACAGCATTGCCAAGCAGACCCTCGACACCGCCGCGGCGCTGGTGGGCCAGTACCAAGGCACCGTCAAGACCAATCAGGCGGCCGTCAACGACGCCAAGCTAAACCTCGAATTCACCAAGATCCGCGCACCGATTACTGGCCGCGTCGGCTTGCGTCAACTGGACGTTGGCAACCTGGTGTCGGCCAACGACACCACCGCCCTGGCGGTCATCACCCAGACCCAACCCATCAGCGTCGTGTTCACCTTGCCGGAAAACAACCTCGACACGGTGCTCGCCCGTTACCGCAGCGGGGCGAAACTCCCCGTCGAAGCGTGGGATCGCGGCGACGTGAAGCGCCAGGCCAGTGGCGTGTTGCAGAGCCTGGACAACCAGATCGACGTCACCACCGGCACCCTGAAATTCAAGGCCCGCTACGAGAACCGCGACCAGTCGCTGTTCCCCAACCAGTTTGTCAATGTCCACCTGCTGGCCGACACCCTCAAGGGCGTGACCCTGGCGCCGACGGCCGCCATCCAGTTCGGCACCAACGGCACCTTTGTCTATGCCCTGGAAGGTGACAACAAGGTCACCATCAAGAAGCTGAAGGTCGGCGCCAGCGACGGCGCCAACACCGTGGTCACCGAAGGCCTGGCCGCCGGCGATCGAGTGGTGCTCGAAGGCACCGATCGCTTGAAGGAAGGCAGCGAAGTGGAAGTGGTCAACGACAGCCAGGACGTGCCCACCACGCCGACCGAGCACCTGCAGGGCAAGTCCGCGGCAGCACCGACTGAGCCGGCCGCGGCCGACAAGGCGAACAAGGGCGGCGCATGAATATCTCGCGACTGTTCATCCTTCGCCCGGTCGCCACCACCCTGAGCATGCTGGCGATCATCCTGGCTGGCCTGATCGCCTATCGGCTGCTGCCGGTGTCGGCGTTGCCCCAGGTCGATTACCCGACCATCCGCGTGATGACCCTGTACCCGGGCGCCAGCCCCGACGTGATGACCAGCGCGGTCACCGCACCCCTGGAGCGGCAGTTCGGGCAGATGCCAGGCCTGACGCAGATGGCCTCCGCCAGTTCCGGCGGCGCCTCGGTGATCACCCTGCGCTTCAACCTCGACATCAACATGGACGTCGCCGAGCAGCAGGTGCAGGCCGCCATCAACGCGGCCACCAACCTGCTGCCCACGGACCTGCCGGCGCCGCCGGTGTACAACAAGGTCAACCCGGCCGACACCCCGGTGCTGACCCTGGCGATCACGTCCAAGACCATGCTGCTGCCCAAGCTCAATGACTTGGTGGACACCCGCATGGCGCAGAAAATCGCCCAGATCAGTGGCGTCGGCATGGTCACCATCGCTGGCGGCCAGCGCCAGGCGGTGCGCATCAAGGTCAACCCCGAGGCCCTGGCGGCCAACGGCCTCAACCTGGCGGATGTGCGCACGCTGATCGGTGCGTCCAACGTCAACCAGCCCAAGGGCAATTTCGACGGCCCGACCCGGGTCTCGATGCTCGACGCCAACGACCAGTTGACGTCGCCCAAGGACTACGCCGAACTGATCCTGGCCTACGCCAACGGCGCGCCGTTGCGGCTCAAGGACGTGGCGCAGATCGTCGACGGCGCCGAAAACGAACGCCTTGCCGCCTGGGCCAACGAAAACCAGGCCGTGCTGCTGAACATCCAGCGCCAGCCCGGCGCGAATGTCATCGAGGTGGTGGACCGGATCAAGGCCCTGCTGCCGAGCATTACCGACAACCTGCCGGCCGGCCTGGACGTCACTGTGCTGACCGACCGTACCCAGACCATCCGTGCCTCGGTCACCGATGTGCAGCATGAATTGCTGATCGCCATCGCCCTGGTGGTGATGGTGACGTTCCTGTTCCTGCGTCGCGTCAGTGCCACGATCATTCCGTCGGTGGCCGTGCCGTTGTCGTTGATCGGCACGTTCGGCGTGATGTACCTGGCCGGTTTCTCCATCAACAACCTGACCTTGATGGCCCTGACCATCGCCACCGGTTTCGTGGTGGACGATGCCATCGTCATGCTGGAGAACATCGCCCGTTTCATCGAAGAGGGCGACAGCCCGATGCAGGCTGCGCTCAAGGGCGCGAAGCAGATTGGCTTCACGCTGATTTCCCTGACGCTGTCGCTGATTGCCGTGCTGATCCCGCTGTTGTTCATGGCCGACGTGGTCGGGCGCTTGTTTCGCGAGTTCGCCATCACCCTGGCCGTGGCGATCCTGATTTCCCTGGTGGTGTCCCTGACCCTGACGCCGATGATGTGCGCTCGCTTGCTCAAGCGCGAGCCCAAGGAAGAAGAGCAGGGCCGTTTCTATCGCGCCAGCGGCGCCTGGATCGACTGGCTGATCGCCGCCTACGGGCGCAAGTTGCAATGGGTGCTCAAGCACCAGCCACTGACCCTGCTGGTGGCGGTGGGTAGCCTGGTGCTGACGGTGGTGCTGTACCTGGCCGTGCCCAAGGGCTTTTTCCCGGTACAGGACACCGGGGTCATCCAAGGCATTTCCGAAGCGCCGCAATCGATCTCCTTTGCCGCCATGAGCGAGCGCCAGCAGCTACTGGCCAAGGTGATCCTCGCCGATCCGGCGGTGCAGAGCCTGTCGTCCTACATCGGCGTGGACGGCGATAACGCCACGCTCAACAGCGGGCGCCTGCTGATCAACCTCAAGCCCCATGACGAGCGGGATGACAGCGCCACCGAAATCATTGCCCGCTTGCAGCCACAACTGGACCGGCTGGTGGGCATTCGCCTGTTCATGCAACCGGTGCAGGACTTGACCATCGAAGACCGGGTCAGCCGTACCCAGTACCAGTTCAGCCTGTCATCGCCGGACGCCGAGTTGCTCAGTCTCTGGAGCGGGCGCCTGGTCGAGGCCCTGGGCCGCCAGCCGGAACTCACCGACGTCGCCAGCGATTTGCAGGACAAGGGCCTGCAGGTCTACCTGGTGATCGACCGCGACGCGGCGTCACGCCTGGGCGTCTCGGTGTCGAACATCACCGATGCGCTGTATGACGCCTTCGGCCAGCGGCAGATTTCCACTATCTACACCCAGGCCAGCCAGTACCGCGTGGTGCTGCAAGCCCAGGCCGGGGAGCGGATCGGTCCGCAGGCGCTGGACCAGATTCATGTCAAGACCACCGATGGCGGGCAGGTGCGGCTGTCGAGCCTGGCCCGGGTCGAAGAGCGTCAGGCTCAGTTGGCGATTGCCCACATTGGTCAGTTTCCCGCGCTGATGATGTCGTTCAACCTCGCGCCGGGGGTGGCCCTGGGGCATGCGGTGGAGGTGATCGAAAAGGTCCAGCGGGACATCGGCATGCCGGTGGGGGTGCAGACCGAATTCCAAGGCGCGGCCCAGGCATTCCAGGCGTCGTTGTCGAGTACCTTGCTGCTGATCCTGGCGGCGGTGGTGACCATGTACATCGTCCTGGGCGTGTTGTACGAAAGCTACATCCACCCGATCACCATCCTTTCCACCTTGCCCTCGGCGGCTATCGGCGCCTTGCTGGCGTTGATCCTCAGCGGCAATGACCTGGGCATGATCGCGATCATCGGCATCATCCTGCTGATCGGCATCGTCAAGAAAAACGCGATCATGATGATCGACTTCGCCCTCGACGCCGAACGCAACCAGGGCATGGACCCGCAGACGGCGATCTACCAGGCGGCGTTGCTGCGCTTCCGCCCGATCCTGATGACCACCCTGGCGGCGTTGTTCGGTGCCGTACCGCTGATGCTCGCCACCGGTTCCGGCGCCGAGCTGCGCCAACCCCTGGGTCTGGTAATGGTGGGCGGGTTGTTGGTGAGCCAGGTCTTGACGTTGTTCACCACGCCGGTGATCTACCTGTATTTCGATCGACTGGGGCGCCGGTTTGCCAGGCCTGAGGCGGATGAGGTGCGGGTATGACCGCTTCCCTGGAATGTAGCGGGCTTTTGTGGCGAGGGAGCTTGCTCCCGCTGGGCTGTGGGAGCAAAGCTTGCTCGCGAAACAGACGCCTCGATTCTGCGAGACGGCATCGCCTTCATCGCGGGCAAGCCTTGCTCCCACATAGCGGGAGCAAGCTCCCTTGCCACAAAAGCCTGTCCGTTGAAGCAAGGGGCTGTGGCCGATGAACCTCTCCGGCCCCTTCATCCGCCGCCCGGTAGCAACCATGCTCCTGAGCTTCGCGATCATGCTGCTCGGCGGCGTGTGCTTCGGCCTGCTGCCGGTCTCGCCCCTGCCGCAAATGGATTTCCCGGTGATCGTGGTCCAGGCCAACCTGCCAGGCGCCAGCCCCGAGGTGATGGCTTCGACGGTGGCCACGCCGCTGGAGCGTTCCTTCGGCGCCATCGCCGGGGTCAACACCATGAGCAGCCGTTCCAGCCAGGGCTCCACGCGGGTCATCCTGCAATTCGACCTGGACCGCGACATCAACGGCGCGGCCCGGGAGGTGCAGGCGGCCATCAATGCCTCGCGCAACCTGTTGCCCAGCGGCATGCGCAGCATGCCCACCTACAAGAAGGTCAACCCGTCCCAGGCGCCGATCATGGTGCTGTCGCTGACCTCGGATGTGTTGGAAAAAGGCCAGCTCTACGACTTGGCGTCGACCATCCTGTCCCAGAGCCTGTCCCAGGTGTCGGGCGTGGGTGAGGTGCAGATCGGTGGCAGCTCGTTGCCGGCGGTGCGCATCGAACTGGAGCCGCAGTTGCTCAATCAGTACGGCGTGGCCCTGGACGATGTGCGCACCGCCATTGCCAATAGCAACGTGCGCCGGCCCAAGGGCTCGGTGGAGGACGACCGGCGCATGTGGCAAGTCCAGGCCAACGACCAGTTGGAAAAGGCCAAGGACTACGAAACGCTGGTGATCCGTTACCAGGATGGCTCGGTGCTGCGGCTCAAGGACGTGGCGAAAGTCACCGACAGCGTCGAGGACCGTTACAACAGCGGTTTCTTCAACGACGATGCCGCCGTATTGCTGGTGATCAACCGCCAGGCCGGCGCCAACATCATCGAGACGGTCAACGAGATCAAGGCGCAACTGCCGGCGTTACAGGCGGTGCTGCCGGCCAGCGTCAAGCTGAACCTGGCAATGGACCGCTCGCCCGTGATCAAGGCCACCCTGCATGAAGCGGAAATGACCTTGCTGATCGCCGTGGCCCTGGTGGTGCTGGTGGTGTTCCTGTTCCTCGGCAACTTCCGCGCTTCGCTGATCCCGACCCTGGCGGTGCCGGTGTCGCTGGTGGGCACGTTTGCGGTGATGTACCTGTACGGGTTTTCCCTGAACAACCTGTCGCTGATGGCGTTGATCCTGGCGACCGGGTTGGTGGTGGACGACGCCATCGTGGTGCTGGAGAACATTTCCCGGCACATCGACGAAGGTGTGCCACCGATGCAGGCGGCGTACCGGGGGGCGGAGGAGGTGGGCTTCACCTTGCTGTCGATGAACGTCTCGCTGGTGGCGGTGTTCCTGTCGATCCTGTTCATGGGCGGCATCGTCGAGAGCCTGTTCCGTGAATTTTCCATCACCCTGGCGGCGTCCATCGTGGTGTCGCTGGTGGTCTCGCTGACCCTCACGCCGATGCTTTGCGCCCGCTGGCTCAAGCCCCATGTGCCCGGGCAGGAAAACCGCTTGCAGCGTTGGAGCCAGGGGGTCAATGAACGGATGGTCCGTGGTTACGCCACCAGCCTGGATTGGGTGCTGCGCCATCGACGCCTGACCTTGCTGAGCCTGCTGGTGACCATCGGCGTGAACGTCGCGTTGTATGTGGTGGTGCCGAAGACCTTCATGCCCCAGCAGGACACCGGCCAACTGATCGGTTTTGTTCGTGGCGACGATGGGCTGTCGTTCGGCGTGATGCAGCCGAAGATGGAAATCTTCCGCCGCGCCGTGCTCAAGGACGAGGCCGTGCAAAGCGTTGCCGGCTTCATTGGCGGCAACAACGGCACCAACAACGCGTTCATGCTGGTGCGTCTCAAGCCGATCAAGGAACGTAATATTTCCGCGCAAAAGGTCATCGAGCGCCTGCGTAAGGAAATGCCCAAGGTTCCCGGTGCCCAATTGATGTTGATGGCCGACCAGGACCTGCAGTTCGGTGGCGGTCGCGAGCAGACCACCTCCCAATATTCCTACATCCTGCAAAGCGCCGACCTGGCGTCGCTGCGCACCTGGTACCCCAAGGTCGTGGCGGCCTTCCGGGCGTTGCCGGAGCTGACCGCCATCGACGCCCGCGACGGTGGCGGGGCGCAGCAGGTGACGCTGGTTGTGGACCGCGACCAGGCCAAGCGCCTGGGCATCGACATGGACATGGTCACGGCGGTGCTCAACAACGCCTACAGCCAACGACAGATTTCCACCATCTACGACAGCCTCAACCAGTACCAGGTGGTGATGGAGGTCAATCCCAAGTATGCCCAGGACCCGAGCACCCTCGAACAGGTCCAGGTGATCACCGCCGATGGCGTGCGGGTACCGCTGTCGGCCATTGCCCATTACGAGAACAGCCTGGAGGACGACCGGGTCAGCCATGAAGGCCAGTTCGCCTCCGAGGGCATCTCCTTCGACATGGCCGAAGGCGTGACGGTGGAGCAGGGCACTGCGGCCATCGAGCGGACGATCGCCAAGCTCGGGATGCCCGAGGATGTCATCGTGAAAATGGCTGGCACCGCCGACGCGTTCGCCGCCACCCAGAAGAGCCAGCCGTTCATGATTTTGGGCGCGTTGCTCGCGGTGTACCTGGTGCTGGGGGTGCTGTATGAAAGCTACATTCATCCGCTGACCATTCTGTCCACCTTGCCTTCGGCCGGGGTCGGCGCGTTGCTGTCGATCTACGCGCTGGGCAGCGAGTTCAGCCTGATCTCGTTGTTGGGGCTGTTCCTGCTGATCGGCGTGGTGAAGAAAAATGCCATCCTGATGATCGATCTGGCCTTGCAACTGGAGCGTGCCGGGCAGACGCCGCTGGAGTCGATCCGCAGCGCTTGCCTGCTGCGGTTGCGACCGATCCTGATGACCACGCTGGCGGCGATCCTTGGCGCCTTGCCGTTGCTGCTCGGCGCCGCCGAAGGCTCGGAAATGCGCCAGCCGCTGGGCCTGACCATCATCGGGGGGCTGGTGTTCAGCCAGGTCCTGACCCTCTACACCACGCCAGTGGTTTACCTTTATCTCGACAAGCTGCGCCATCGCTTCAACCGCTGGCGTGGCGTGCGCACTGATGCTGCCCTGGAAACTCCGCTATGACCGACCGTTCGCCTTTCAATCTTGCCGCCGTGCTGGCGACCGCCCGTGGCTCGCGGGTGCTGAGCCTGGCGCTGTGCGTGGCGATGCTCAGCGCCTGCGCCATCGGCCCGGATTACCAGCGTCCCGCGGCCGCCGCCCCGGTGCAGTACAAGGAGGCCCAGGGCTGGCGCCAGGCCAACCCCAGCGATGCGATGGCCCGGGGCGCCTGGTGGGAGCTGTACGGCGATGCGCAACTCAATGGCCTGGTGGACAAGCTCAATGCATCCAACCAGACCGTGGCCCAGGCCGAAGCCCAGTACCGGCAGGCCCGGGCGCTGGTGCGTAATGCCCGTGGCGCCTTTTTCCCCACCGTGGACCTGACCGTTGGCAAGACGCGCTCCAGCCAGGGCACCGGTAGCAGCAGTTCAAGCCTGAGCAGTTCGTCCAGCGGCATTCGCGACACCTACAGCGCCCAGGCCGGCGTCAGTTGGGAGGCGGATGTGTGGGGCAAGTTGCGCCGCACCCTGGAAGCCGACGAGGCGAGTGCCCAAGCCAGTTTCGCCGACCTGGCGGCGATGCGCCTGAGCCAGCAATCGGAACTGGTGCAGAATTACTTGCAGTTGCGGGTGATCGACGAACAGAAGCGCTTGTTGCAGACCACCGTCGACAACTACCAGCGCTCCCTGAAAATGACCGAAAACCAGTACCGCGCCGGGGTGTCCGGCAAGGACTCGGTGGCCCAGGCGCAGAATCAGCTCAAGACCACCCAGGGCGACCTGATCGACCTGATCTGGCAACGGGCCCAGTTTGAAAATGCCATCGCCGTGCTCATCGGCCTGCCACCGGCCGAATTCAACCTGGCTGAGACCCAAGACATCCCGACACTGCCACAAATCCCGGTGGCGCTGCCCTCGCAACTGCTCGAACGCCGGCCAGACATCGCCTCGGCAGAGCGCTCGGTGATGGCCGCCAACGCCAACATCGGCGTCGCCAAGGCTGCGTATTACCCGGACCTGACCCTGAGCCTCAGCGGCGGCTACAGCAGCAGCACCTATGACAACTGGGTGAGCGTGCCGAACCGCTTCTGGTCGGTAGGCCCGCAGCTGGCGATGACACTGTTCGATGGCGGCCAGCGTTCGGCCGAGGTCGACCGCACCGTCGCGATCTATGACCAGACCGTCGCCACCTACCGCCAGACCGTGCTCGACGGCCTGCGGGAGGTGGAGAACTACATGATCCAGCTCAAGGTGCTGGAAGACGAAGCCCGCGTGCGCCAGGAAGCCCTGGACGCCGCCCGGGAATCCCTGCGCCTGACGCAGAACCAGTACAGGGCCGGGCTGATTGCCTACCTCGACGTCGTGACTGTCCAGGCCACGGCGCTGAGCAACGAACGCAGCGTGCTGAGCCTGCAACAGAGCCGCTTGATTGCCAGTGTGCAATTGATTGCGGCGCTGGGCGGGGGCTGGGATGGGCAGTTGCAGGCGGACGAAAAGCCCTGAGTGATTGGGTAGCGCCGCAAGGTGCTTTTGTGGCGAGGGAGCTTGCTCCCGCTTGAGTGCGCAGCGCTCATAAAGTAGGGGACTGCTACGCAGTCCAGCGGGAGCAAGCTCCCTCGCCACAGAGTTAATGGCTGTCAAACAGTCCCGCTTTTGGCCGATGCACTGCCTACGTGCCATCGCGATGGCTTGTTATAGTTCACGCCTCTTTTCAGCCGGTAAAGGATCACTGCCATGTCGCAATACCAAGCGTTCAACGTCGAACTTGCAGACAACATCGCCCATGTGCAGATCAATCGGCCGGAAAAGATCAACGCGATGAACGCTGCCTTCTGGCGCGAGATCATTGAGATCTTCCAATGGATCGACGACACCGATGAAGCGCGGGTGGTGGTGCTCAGCGGTGCCGGCAAGCATTTTTCCTCCGGCATCGACCTGATGATGCTGGCAGGCGTGGCCAACGAACTGGGCAAGGACGTGGGGCGCAATGCGCGGTTGCTGCGGCGCAAGATCCTGCAGCTGCAAGCCTCGTTCAATGCCGTGGACAATTGCCGCAAGCCGGTGCTAGCGGCCATCCAGGGCTATTGCCTGGGCGGTGCCATTGACCTGATCTCTGCTTGCGACATGCGTTATGCCGCCGAGGACGCCCAATTCTCCATCAAGGAAATCGATATCGGCATGGCCGCCGATGTTGGCACATTGCAACGCTTGCCGAGGATCGTCGGGGACGGCATGCTGCGTGAACTCGCTTATACGGGGCGCACTTTTGGTGCCGACGAAGCGCGCAGCATCGGCCTGGTCAATCGTGTCTACAGCGACTCCGCCAGCCTGCTCGACGGTGTGATGGGCATTGCCCGGGACATCGCCGCCAAGTCGCCGATTGCCGTGACCGGCACCAAGGCAATGATCAGCTACATGCGCGACCACAGCATCGATGACGGCCTGGAATACGTCGCCACCTGGAACGCCGCCATGTTGCAATCGACCGACCTGCGCGTGGCCATGGCCGCCCATATGAGCAAACAGAAACCCGAATTTCTGGATTGACTGACCATGATTTCACGCTGGACCACCGCAGTACTCGACACCGACGTTCCCGGCGGCTGGGCCGTGGCTCGTAGCCCGGAAGGTTTTCTGTTCGATGACAACGGCGCGCTGTTTCCCCGCGAATGGCTCAAGCGCCAGGACCTGTCGATCCTCGCCGAACACGGTATCGGTCACCTGGATGGCGAGCCGGTCTACCTGTTGGAGTTGCACAGCCCGCTGGACATCCCCGGCTGCAACTGGAAAGGCCTGCGGGCGTTCATGCTCGAGGACGACCACACGCTGTACAAGGTGTTGGGTTATGCGGCGCAGATCGGCACCTGGGCCCGGGAACATCGCTTCTGTGGCAGTTGCGGCAAGCGCATGAACCAGATCCCACTGGAGCGGGCGATGTATTGTGATGCCTGCGACCTGCGTCACTATCCGCGAATTTCACCGAGCATGATCGTGTTGATTACCCGCGGCGATGAAGTCCTGCTGGCCCGTTCGCCGCGTTTTGTCACGGGTGTCTACAGTACCCTGGCGGGGTTTGCCGAGCCCGGCGAGTCGGCCGAGGACTGCCTGGTCCGCGAGGTGCGTGAAGAAGTCAGTATCGAGGTGAAGAACATCCAGTACATGGGCAGCCAGTGCTGGCCGTTTCCCCATTCGATGATGCTCGGTTTCCACGCTGAATATGCCAGCGGCGACATCGTGCCCCAGGAAGATGAGATCGAGGACGCCCAATGGTTCAACGTCCACGACCTGCCACCGTTGCCGGCCTCGCGCTCGATCGCCCGCTACCTGATCGACCTGTATGTGGCGCGGCGCTTAGGCCACGCTGAACCAGTGCTGCCAGGCTAGGCGCACGGTCAAGCCCAGCACCACGGTGATGAACACTGGTCGGATGAACTTCGCGCCGCCGCTGATGGCGGTGCGAGCGCCGAAGAACGCGCCGACCATCACCGACAGGCCCATGCTCAGGCCGATGACCCAGTCTACCTGCCCGGAAAAGATGAACACCGACAGCGCCGCGATGTTGCTGACAAAGTTCATGCTGCGGGCCACGCCACTGGCCTTGACCAGGTCGATGGGGTAGAGCAGCAGGCTGCTGACGGTCCAGAACGCACCGGTACCCGGCCCGGCCACGCCGTCATAGAAACCCAGGCTGAAACCCTGGGATGACTGCCACGTCTTCTTGATCGGCGCATCGCTGTCCAGCGGCGCCTTGGGCGTGCCGCCAAACAACAGGTACAGGCCGCAGGCGAAGACGATCACCGGCAACATCTTGTTCAGCCACTCGGCTGGCAGGTAGTGGGCGACGATGGCGCCGGCCAGGGCGCCGACCAGTGTGCCGATGAGGGCATGGGTCCATTGCCTTGGGTGGAACAACTTGCGCTTGTAGAACGTGAAGCTGGCCGTCGCCGAGCCAAAGGTGGAACTGAGTTTGTTGGTCCCCAGGACCAGGTGCGGTGGCAAACCCGCAGTCAGCAGCGCTGGCGTGGTCAATAGCCCACCGCCCCCGGCAATGGCATCGATAAAACCGGCAATGAAGGCGACAACGGCGAGGATAGCGAGGGTAGTGAGGTCAACGCTGAGTTCGAAAGGCATGGAATGGGCTTATTTTGGCAGGACGCAGAAGGGCTGCGGGAAGGCCGGTATGTTACCCATAATGGTGCAGGGCTGCGACTGCCTAAGGCCTGTGACATTCCCGTGGCGAGGGAGCTTGCTCCCGCTGGGTTGCGTAGCAACCCCAAAATTCCATTCAGTGCACCCACACCGAGTCGCTTGCTTCAGGGCTGCTTCGCAGCCAGCGGGAGCAAGTTCCCTCGCCACAGATTCGATCGTCACTCCGGCCGAAACACCGCTCGCAGGCAGTTCTGCGTCTTCTCCTTGAACATCGAATAACCTTCCACCGACTGCTCCAGTCCCATCGGATGGGTCAGCAGATAGGACGGGTCCAGCTCACCTTTCTGGATGTGCTCGAACAACCGTCCCACGTAACGCTGTCCAGGCTGTTGACCGGAGCGCAGGGTCAGGGATTTATTGACGATGGCGCCCATGGGGAATTTGTCCAGCAGGCCGCCATACACACCGACCACCGACACGGTGCCGCCTTTGCGGCAGGCGCGGATCGACTGGCGCAGCACCGTCCCGCGTTCGGTGTGCAGACGCATCATTTGCTTGGTCTTGTCGTAGAAATAGTCGATCTCTGTGCCGTGGGCCTCCATGCCCACGCAGTCGATGCAGCGATCCGGGCCCCGGCCACCGGTCAGTTCCAGCAAGGCGGCATGCACGTCAGTGGTTTCATAGTTAAGGGCGATGGCACCGGCCTTTTCTTCCGCCAATTGCAAGCGATCAGGCAGGCGGTCGATGGCAATCACCCGTTCGGCCCCCAGCAGATAGGCACTGGCAATCGCCATCAACCCGACCCCGCCGCAACCCCATACCGCCACGGTATCGCCCCGTTGGATGTCGGCGTTATCGGCGGCGAAATAACCAGTGGGCACCGCGTCGGAGACGAATACTGCCTGTTCGTCAGTGACGCCCTCGGGGATCTTGAACAGGTTGACGTCGGCGAACGGCACGCGGATATAGGTTGCGTGACTGCCGGCATAACCGCCAAACGCATGGCTGTAGCCGATGATGCCGCACGCCGGTTGGCCGTAGGCGATGTCCGTTGCGCTGGGATTGGGGTTGGAGTTGTCGCAGCAGGAAAAATCCGAGCGCCTGCAATGTTCGCATTCTCCGCAACCGATGATCGAAACGGTGACAACCCGGTCGCCTTTGCCGAAAGACCTGACGGCCGAGCCGATCTCCACGACTTCACCCATGAATTCATGGCCAATGATGTCGCCGGCCTGCATGGTCGGCACATAGCCGCCCAGCAAATGCAGGTCTGACCCGCACACCGACGACATCTGCACCCGCACGATCGCGTCGCGGGGGTTGAGAATGGACGGATCATCGACGGTTTCAACTTGTAGCTTGTTCGGGCCTTGCCAAGTCAATGCGCGCATCAGGCGTTACCTCCGGTGGAAGGCGTGTGGGCGGATGTGTGAGGGGCCTCTGTGGCCGGATGAACGAACAGGAAGTCCTTCGTGCCGGAGGCGTGCATGCGGTTGGTGCTCACCTCGCCGGTTTCCAGTTGTTGCTTGATGCTGCGCAGCAGGTGCAGCAAGGCTTTGTCCGAGAACTTGGAAATCGCCGCGGCCAAGGCATAACCGGCGGCACCGAGGGGCGCTTGGCAGGCGACGATGACCTTCAACTGCGTGCCACGGCCGGCCGGCGCGTCGCTGAAGTGCATCTGGATGTCATGCTTGAATCGTGTCTCCGGGCCGGCAGTCCAGTGCAGCTTGCGGCCGTCCTTGGGCTCGTCCTGTTGGATGTCACAGTGCAGGGTCTTGTCCATCGGGCCGTGGGCGATCCAGCGGTAAGTGCCTTCACCGGTTTGTTCGATGGCATCGACCCAGGGCACCAGCGCACCCAGGTTGCCCGGGTTGCGACAGAACGCGAAGACTTCTTCCCTGGGTTTGCCCACGGTAATGCTGCGAGAAATGACTTTGCTGCCGCTCCAGTCCCGATCCTGTTCAAAGGCTTGTTCGAACGGACTATGGGTCAGCGCGTGCTTGATCCTGCATGTGCCTGAATAGCCGCGCCAGGCGGCACAGGCGCCGAGCAGCACCTGTGGCCAGCCCTGGAGCCCGCCTTGGCGTAGGCCGTTAGCGATCAACAAGGTGCCCGCCAGTAGCGATACGGCACGTTCCTGCGTGCCGAGATTAGGGTGCGACGGGGTCGGCACCGTAGCCCGGCTCGCAACCAGTTGGGGTCGTTCAAACATGATGGTGTCCTCATTCTCCAGGGGCGACATAAGGAATGAACCGAGGGGAGGCGCGGTTGTTCCATCAACGTACGGGCTTTCCGATGAGGCGAATCCTGGCGATACGGTTCAAGCGTTCGCCAGGGCAGTCCGGGATTCGCCAGCAGGTTTGGGCAGGGAAGGGCAGGCCGACCGTTCGACGATTTTTTTTTGAAATCAAGGGGTTGTCAGCCTAGGCAAATGAGTACATAATTGCGCCCATCGAACGCACTGGGACGTAAAAAATCTCAATGTTTTCAACGAGATAGCGCTGAGTAAGTGCCCTGTTTCCTGACCAGGTTTGTACTGCGGTTGATGTTGCGACATCGCATCAAGCGTCTTGAGGCCGAATAGCAAAATGGTTATGCAGTGGATTGCAAATCCACCTACGCCGGTTCGATTCCGACTTCGGCCTCCACTATTAAAAAGCTCTGTAGATCTATGATTTACAGAGCTTTTTTATTTTCGAAGCATTGAAAGGTTTTGTCTTGAAAAGGGCATAAGCTGCCTTGCTTCAAAGAGGAGGGATGTATATATTCCCCCTCTTACTGCACCAGCCAGGTCATCGGTTTCTGCCGATGCCCCATGGCTCACCGCGCTACCGCCCGAATGGCGAAACTGGTAGACGCATGGGACTTAAAATCCCCCGCTCGTAAGGGCGTGCCGGTTCGATTCCGGCTTCGGGCACCACCTAAAATCAAGGGTTTGCGAGCGAAAGCTGATGCAAACCCTTGTTTGTTTCTGCTGATGAAAACTGCCGAAGAAACGGAGCCCAGCCTCCCAGCCTCCGGGTATTTTCATGGGCAAACCTCTACACTCGGCGTTGAGATTAGCAAGGTGTGGCCAGGCGGTATCTTCCGTCCAGGCCAGCCCGGTGCGCTAATCCTTTGACCATGGAGAGGTATCAAGTGAAAACAATCGCAACGATGAGCCTGTTGGCCTTGATGAGCAGCGGCGCCGCATACGCTGGGGAGACAACGTCCGCCGATGGGAAAACCCTTGCCGTCAGCTTTGGCGAGCCGACCGTCAAGCAAGTGCTGCACTATCGGAAAATGTACGACAAGAAGCCCTTTCCCGATGCGGAAATTTATTACTACAGCAACGGTTTGTACAAAATCATCTCCCAGGGAGAGAACCACTACGGCGTCTACGTCTTGCAGGGTCAATACACTGACGAGACCTACACGGTGAAGTTTATCTCCCTGCCTTCCCCGGACTGGGGAAATAAAACTGCGTTTCACCAGCTCACCTTCATTCGAGGTGATGGGCAGAACGTGTTTATCCAGAACGCGATTGTCGACACTGGCGAGGCCATAGCGCAGCAGAACGGGACCTATACGCAGGAAAAGAACACGGTGCTCAATCCCATCAGTACCGCTTGGCGCAAGCAGTGAATCCGGCGTAAAAAATCTGTTTACCAGCCTAAACAATAGGTTGTGTGAGTATTCTCATGCAACCTGTCAGGTGTAAACCGTCGGTGCCGGCTTTCACAATCGTCGGCGAAACGCCTCAAGAATATCCCGCGTGCCCTTTTTCATTTGCAGTTGGGCAATGGCGTCCAGCGGGTGCCAGAGGCAATCGCTGATTTCATTCTGTGGCCTGGCCGCCGTCAAGTCGCTGACCGACGCTTCGAATACGTGATGCTCGGTTTGCCCGTCATTGATTCGCATCAGGTAGAGCAGGTTTTCGACGTCCAGGCCCGTTTCTTCTGCCAGTTCCCGGATGGCTGCCCCGGCATGGGTTTCGCCGCGTTCAACGGTACCGCCTGGCAGTGCCCAGCGGCTGTTGGCTTTGCGAACCAGCAAAATGTGGCGATTGTCCTCGCAGATGACGGTCGCTCGAATTTTCATGGCGGTACTCGATCTGTGACTGTCATTAAATTGAAATATATCTGCAATATTTGAGCCTGGCATTACCTGCTCGTTCAAATGTGATTTTTTCAGGGTCTTATCAGTACGACCGTGGCGGGGCGGGAAAGACTGAGTTCATTTGCGCTGTCATCCTTCTGATCGGTCTGCTCGACCGCCAGCGCCAGGCTTTTGACCGGTTATCGCCTCAAATTGAATCAGCTGCAAAAAAATGAATCCATGTTGGGTGCAATGGCTGGCCCCGGCAGGGGAAGGACAGACAGATGACCACCGTTGAAGACTTCAAGATCAAATCCCATGAGCTCCTGGTGGAGCTCGATACGGCGACAGCGGAAATGATGAAGCTCATATGTGTCCATCAAATGAGCGGATCGAGCTGGGATGAGGCGGTTCAGCGTCAACATGAAGCCTACGAGCAATGGGTCGCTTATCTGAATGGGCGGGAATAGGCGCCACGCCCGCCCTGGGTGCAAATTCTTTGAACGGCGCTTGAACGGCTGTGCCTAATCCTTAAACCGCCAAGAGGATTGAGCCATGTCTGAATTAGCCAGTTACTTCTGGATCGCTGTCGCGGTGCTTCTGCTGCTCGTGGACCTATGGGCGATCATCAGCGTGTTTCGAAGCGACAAGTCGGCCGGAACCAAGGCTGGCTGGGCGCTGCTGCTGATCATCCTGCCGGTGTTGGGTCTGGTCATCTGGGGCGTGGCCGGGCCGCGTGGCATCAAGGAGCCACCGTCGTCTCCGGAGCACAGCAAGGGCTAGCGAGAACACTGCGCTGCGTGGCCGGCCCGTCACTGGTTCTTCCACTCGCCGCCGGTGGTTTCGCAGTCTTGCTGAGCCTGCTGCAACTGCTCGACCCCATAGTAGTACCACGTCACTTTGGCGTTGTCGGGAAGGTTGGCCGATCCACCGCTCTTGTCTTTACTGGTTGAGCGCGGGTTGGCCAACGCTTCCTGGGTCAGCCTGGCTTGGCATGTCGCCACATACCCCTCGCCACAACGCTCGACTTTGCGCTTCTGGGTACTGATCGTTCCCTTGCTTTCATTGCTGCAAGACCAGTCCAGGGTTTCGGCGGGGACGCCTTTGTATTCGTAGCAGCTACGGCTTTCGATCACCGGAACCGACTGGCTCTGGGATCGGGTGATGACGTCGCAGCCTTGGGCCATGACGGCGGTGGGGCTCGCACAAGCGATCAATAGCAGGATTCTGGCATTCATGTGATTCTCCCTTTGCGGCTTTTGCACCGGTGCCTATCCATTTCGAGGCGCAAAAAAAGCCCGCGTTCCATCAGTTTTCCAACCGGTAGAACTCAGGGGGAAACATCGCTGGCGTGGCGCGTCAGCGGAACTTGGGCAGCGGCGGTTCAGTGGGCTTGAGCGAGGTCAGTGCGCTCTGGATCGACGGGGCGTCCTTGTCGATGTCGTTGAGCCGGTCTCGAATGCGCACGGCGGTGGGGTGCCCGCCTTGGTGGTCGACCCAGTCGGCGATTTCCTTGCAGGCTGCCGTGAGCCTGGCCTGACGCGATTCCAGCAAGGTGAGCAGGGTGGTGATGGACTCTTTTTCGGACATGTCACACCTCCATTCAGGGTTGATGAGGCAGCACAAGAACCCGCCAGGGGCGGGTCTTGCTGTGGTTTAAGCGTAGTTGAGTTATTTCGGATCTGTCGAAGAAACCGGCGCCCGGTCGGACAACCGGTGGGCCGGAAACGGTACGTGATATTTCAGCCGGATTCCTTGACCCAGGCCGGCGCGACGCTTGCCCGCCAGCGCACGTCGGTAATGCCGTATTTTTCCGCAAGGGGCTTGGAAACCCGCTTGACCTTCTCCCTGCCGAATTTCGGTATGCGTCCGACCCCCGCATCGCAGCTGGCCCAATGCCAAGCCTCGGAGTTATTCATCACTTCTGCACGAATAATGAATGACTTGGGTTCGCCATGAAGCATGTAGTCAATGATGTAAAGCGATGGCCCGCCCATAAATCCTCCCTAATTAGTCCTATACGGATGGATACAAAGGCATTCGGAAAATTCCATCGAATTTCCAGACGGTCAAATTTATGCCGCCGAGGCTCAAGCGCGGGGCAAGCGCAAACTTTGCGAGCAGCCATTGTTCACAGCAAGGAACCAAACCCGGTTACCCTTCTCCAAGGTGGGCTTCAACACCGTCGGCCAGGGATCAAAGGCGAGGCAACGCGGCATCAATTAAAGGCAAAACATGAAAAACATCGCCAGGGTGCTGTTCATCGCAGCCCTCGCCATCGGTTTGTCGGGCTGCATTGGCGCCCCCATCGAACTGACGCCGCAAACCGAGCAACGCTTGCGTGAACAACCCCCGATCCGTTTCCTGCTGACATTCGATGATGGGCCCAGTGCATCGTCTTTCTGGAACCCTAGCCTGGCGGTGCTGGACGCCCTGGCGGACAACCCGGTACAGCCCGGCATCAAGGCAGTGTTTTTCCTGCAGACTCGCTCGCCACGCGCCGGTGGCAGCGATATTGGCCGCTCGATAATGCGTCGGCAGCAGGAGGAGGGCCATGTGTTGGCCTTTCATACGGCCACCTACTGGCACACCAATCACCGGTTCCTGAGCCCTGATGAGCTGGAGCAATCGCTCACCCACGGTGGCGATGATATTGCCGCCATGACCGGCGCGGCGCCGTCCCTGGTCAGGCCGCCGTTCTGGAGCTTCGACAGGCGCACTGCGGCAGCTTATCGAGCACATGGCCTGCACATTCTGCTGACCGACCTGAGCGCAAATGATGGCAAGGTCTGGGGTATCACGATGAGCCCCCGGCGGCGCATCAACCTGGTCCGACAACTCTCTGAGGTGCGCGAGCGCATCGCGGCCGGGCAACTGCCAGCGGTGGACGGGGTGATCCCGGTGGTGGTGACGTTTCACGACATCAATCGTTATACCGCCCGGCATGCCCGCGAATACCTGCAAATACTGCTCGACAGCGCCAACGCGACCGGCATGAGGACCGCCGTCAGGCCATTCTATGATGATCGCCAGGCGCTGGAGCGAGCGGCGCTGGCTCGGACGGTCGATCACAGCTCTGAGCACGTACGTTTGCCGGGGCTGTGGGACTGGTTGTGGGATCCCGACGCCCACTGAGGTCGCGACCGACGTCCGGTCGCTACCCATGGACAATCAGCGTGTATGGTAGGCGATGCACCCTTGGTTGAAGTCGGAGGTGACTATGAGTACTGCGATGATGACGAAAATGCACATCAATGGTTATGACGTGCTCAGCATAAACAGCGGTCCGTGGAGGGTCTGCACCCAGGCTGACCGGTTGGGCTCCTTCGTTTCCCGCGAGGAAGCGCTGGCCTACGCCGCCGCGTTGCCGACTCGGAGAAGCCGTAGCGGCCGGCCTGTAAACACGAAATAGGTGGATGCTCACCAATACTGTTCAGGCGACAAACCCGTGGCGAGGGAGCTTGCTCCCGCTTGAGTGCGAAGCGCTCACAAAAGGGGCCGCTACGCAGCCCAGCGGGAGCAAGCTCCCTCGCCACAGGGGACGCGTTTTTCTCCGACACAGTCAGGTACGCGCCAACTCCAACGGTATCTCCAAGGTAAACAGCGCACCTTGCCCCAGTCCATCGCTGTGGACGTGCAGGCGGCCATTCATTTCTACCGCCGCCAGGGCGCAGCTGTGCAGGCCAAACCCATGGCCGTCCTTGCGTGTCGTAAAACCGTGATTGAAGATGCGCGCCAGGTTCTCTGCGGAAATGCCTTCGCCACGGTCCTTGACGCTCAGGCAAAGCGTCGTTTCGTCGAGAATGCGGATTCCCAAGGTCATTTCACGCGGATGTCCCTCGGTGTGCGACATCGCAAACTTGGCATTGCTGATCAGATTGATCAGGACCAGCAACAGCCTGTGCTTGTCGCCCATGATCATGGGTACATCCTGGTAATCCTTGATGACGGTGACGTGGTGCCTGCTGAGGGCGCCCGAATTCATGCGCAGCGCGTCTTCGAACAGGTCGCTGACCTTGAGCGGTTCGATCAGCCTGGCGGCGCCCGCATAGGTTTGTTGGGTCGTGACGATTTCCTTGATGTGATCGATGCTCTTGGTCAACTGCGCCAATTCATCGATCAGCAGCGTCTGTTCGGCGGCGATGGAGTCGACCAACTCGTTGAAGTACCGTGGCAGCAAGCGGCCTTTCTCATCGTGGCTAATGAAGTGGCCAAGGTCCTCGGCATGTTCATTCATCATGTTGACCGCTTTCGTGAGCCCGAGCGTCTTGCTGTGCCTCAACTTGCGGGTTACCACCTCGGCTGAAATATTGACGCTGTTGAGCACATTCCCGACGTTGTGCAGCACGTTCGTCGCGATTTCGGCCATGCCCGCCATCCGGGCCGCCTCCACCAGCTCGCGTTCGGCTTCCATCAGCTCACGGGTGCGCTCCTGCACGCGCTCTTCCAGGCGTTCGTTGGACGATTGCAGCGCCTGGTTGATCTGGTTGATCATGGCGTAGCTGCGAACCAACCGTACCGCCAGGTAGATCATCAACAGCGCCATCAGGCTTGCGCACACGGCCAGGTAGATGTGGTATTGACGGTCCGTTGCGGCGGTCCTGCGCTGTGTCTCGTTCAACAATTCATTGATGCTGTCCAGTTCCTGGGCGACCGGAATGACGCTGATGCGGTCAAGCAGGTCATTGACGACCGGTTGTTCGTGGACGATGGTCCTGACGTGCTGGGTCAGGGTTTTGAAGGGCGCCTGGTCAGTCGCGGGCAATCGTTCGATGTAAGGCTCCAGCTCAGTTAACTTGCCTTGCAACTCCCTGGCTTTGTCCGTCGTGACATAAAGCGCGAACTCCAATGTTGTCAGGGTCAACTCAAGCACATTGGACGCCACGGTCATGCGTTCCAGCGGGCTTACGATATTCATGTCCTTGAGCCGCGTTTGTATCTGGTCTTCAACCTGCGGCAGCGCATCCAGGGATGTGCGTAGATCGGCGTTGTGTCGTTCGAATTGCTCCACCAGCAAGGATTTGTTCTTGACGGCTTCCACATAGCCCTGGCGACGGGACATCCAAAGTGTCGCCAAGGGGCCGGTGTTGTTGAGCTGCTCCAATTGCTGCCAGCGACTGTCGGCCTCCGGTGGCGGGGCCAGGGAGAGGTTGTTGTTGATGCCGATCTTTTTCCTCAGGATCTTGCTGTTCCAGTTCGCATCGGATTGTTTGAGTTGGCGAATGAAGTCGCGGGATTCGAAGTAGGTCGATGAGTCGTACGTGTATGACTTGATCAGAAAGAATATCAGCGCAGAAAACACAATAAGCGCGACGGCCAACAGGGCGGGCCATTTATATTTTTTTATAAGCGTGGTCACGCTGTTCTCCTATGCGCGGTGCTGATCAATGCGTAGGTGAATTCCCGAGGCGGGAGATGCTCAAGACTTGAGCCGAAGGGGAGGCGAGGTAATCGTCGTACGGTGGGTCGTGTCGATCTGCTTTTGCCTGGATGCACGTTGAGCTCCCTGCTAACGATGAACGTCGGGTTCATTGCCGAGTGTAGCGCTAACGAGCGGGATGATGTCTGTCGGGGGCGCTCCCGGGATGGAGCAGGCGCGGCCAGGCAGGCCGCGCCGATGGCGTTACTTGATGTCGATGAAGGGCAGGGCGCTGTTCGGCAGCACGGTGGTTGGCAGCACGCCATTCCAGCGCTCGGCCTTGGTCAGCTCCACCAGGTTCTGGTTGCTGGCCAGGGCCTGGGCCCGCGCCTTGATGGCCTCGGCTTCGGCTTTGCCGCGCAGTTCGGTCGCCAGCGCGTCTGCCTTGGCCTGGGCCACTTGCGAGTCAGCTTCCGCCTGGGCCTGGGTTACCCGGATCTGCGCCTGGACCTGCTCGGTGGCGAGCTGTTGTTCGCGGGTCTTGACTTGGACTTCTGCGGCCATGCGCGCTTCGATGGCCTTCTCGTAGGCGTCACTGAAGTCGATGTTCTCGACCTGGACGCTGTCGATGATCACCGGGCCGGTAATGGTGGCCTTGATGGCCGTGGAAATATCGTTGACCAGTTGGACGCGGTTCTGCACGGCAGCCACGGCGTTGAACTTGCCAAAGACGTTTTCCACCTGGGTAGGCACCTGGCGGCTGATCATCCGGTCGCGGATGCCTTCAAGGTCCTTGAACTGGGTATAGACCTTCGCGACATCGGAAGGCGCGATGTGCCAGGACACGGACACCTTGAGCTCGGCGGACTGTTGGTCCTTACTGTAGGCCTGGAGGTCTTCATAAGCCGTCACTTGGCTCTGGACGCTGATCAGGCGTACCGACTCGATGAACGGCATCTTGAAGGACAGCCCTGGTTCAACCACCCCGACCAGCGCGCCGTTGCGCAGCAGCACGCCGCGCTCGGTTTCGTCGACCGTGTACCAACTGCCAAAGAATACGCATAACAAGAGGATGCTCGCGATTGCAGCAACGATGGAACCGATGGTTTTACTGGTCACTTTTCTTTCCTTGAGTGGCTGGGGAGGGTTTGCCATAGTTGTGTCCAATGTTGAAGCAGCAACCGGCATTCTGAATGCCAGACACGAAAAAGCCCTGAATAATCAGGGCTTTAACGTTAAAAGATGGCGGAGGCGATGGGATTCGAACTCATGGACCTGTTACAGTCGACGGTTTTCAAGACCGTTGCCTTAAACCACTCGGCCACACCTCCGTATTGCGTTGCGGGCGCCATAATACCCGAATGAAACACACTGTCAAACTCTCTACGTAGCTTGTTACAGAGCGTCTGTTATGATCCTTGCCACTGAATGTTTCAAAACCGGAGGAGTGTCGCCATGCGCGAACAGGATTACGCAGTGAACAACAGCGTGCAGGCTGAGCAGCTAGAGGTTAGCCGCGTCCTGCGCAACACTTACGGCCTGCTGGCACTCACACTCGCTTTCAGCGGTGTGATGGCCTACGTCGCACAGCAGATGCGGGTGGGTTACCCGAACATCTTCGTCGTGCTGATCGGGTTCTATGGCCTTTTCTTCCTTACCAACAAACTCCGTGACTCGGCATGGGGCCTGGTGTCGGCTTTCGCCCTGACCGGTTTCATGGGCTTCCTGCTCGGCCCGATCCTCAATCGCTACCTGCAAATGCAGGGCGGCGCCGAAGTGGTCAGCTCGGCCTTTGCAATGACCGCCCTGGTATTTGGTGGCCTGTCGGCCTACGTGCTGATTTCCCGCAAGGACATGAGCTTCCTCGGCGGTTTCATCACCGCAGGTTTCTTCGTCCTGCTGGGCGCGGTGCTGGCCAGCTTCTTCTTCCAGATCAGCGGCCTGCAACTGGCGATCAGCGCCGGCTTCGTGCTGTTTTCGTCGGTCTGCATCCTGTATCAGACCAGCGCCATCATTCATGGCGGTGAGCGTAACTACATCATGGCGACTGTCAGCCTGTATGTATCGATCTACAACCTGTTCGTCAGCTTGCTGCAGCTGTTTGGCCTGATGGGGCGTGACGACTGATTGCATTTTTGATGAGTGAAAGGTCCGCTTCGGCGTGATGCTGTTCACATTAAAGAAGCGGCGTTTTTCAGAGATGAAAAGCGCCGTTTTTTTTGGGTGTTTTTTGGATGGCGTGGAGGGGTGTGTATATCCGTTTCTTCGGTCACGGCTATTTAGGGTTCCGCCCTGACGGCGGCTCACTTTTTTGTAACCCATGTGGGTGATCCGTATACCCACCACTCGGCTGTGCCCTCACTCCGGCACTGCGCAGTGCCTGCGTTCGGCCAGCGTGGTTTAACGGGGCGCCCGAGATCAAGATCCAAAGCAAGGGCGAGTAGGGCACATGCCGGCATCTATGTGGCTGAGCTACCGCTATCGCGAGCAAGCTCGCTCCTACAATGGGCCGCAGTAAACACAAAACTCATGAACACCCAAGATCTCCTGTAGGAGCGAGCTTGCTCGCGATGAGGTCGGCACATACAGCATCACAGCAAACTATCCCTCCGCCTTCGCGAGCAAGCCCGCTCTCCTGGGTTTCAGTATCGTGGCCAATCGCCAACAAAAAGCCCAAAACTGATGGCACCTTTGCATAAATGATCTACACCTATGACAAGGGATTGCACTGCCAAGGTCGGCATGCGGCTGATCGATCGATTCGCCGCCGGAAATCTTCGCCACACTCCCTCGATAGCGTTCGCATTCGGCTAGCAGAGCCAGGTTTGAGCGTGCCCACTTATTGGGTGCAAAGGAGGTGTATCACTTCACTGAACGCCACCGTGGACCGTGAACAAGCTTGGGCATTGTGCCGAAGCCTGATAACAGAAGGAGACCCTGCGCATCGCTCAGCAATTCGATGGGACGGCAGGCGTCTCTCTATAAGGAGATATCGATGAAGCAGCCTCAAGGAAAGATCATTGCGTGGCTGGCCCTGACGGGGGCATTGTCCACCGCTAGCGTCCATGCCGGAGTTTTCCCCGATTTCGGTTACGCCCCGCCCAAGAGTGAATACTCCGGAGCGCCGTTCCAGCTCAGCCAGGATTATCCGACGGTGGCCCCGGGCGCATCCTCGATACCGGGATTCTTCCAACATTTACCCAAGTCATTCTCCAATGACTTTGAAACCTGGCGCCCGTACATGGAGGAAGTGAAAAAGTATTGCTTGGAAGGCAATACTGAAATCGGCTGGAAAGTACAAAAGAACAAGATTCGCCGGTGGTATCACATGCCTTGGCAACATTACGGCCCCAACGGTCGTGAGGGCATCAGCGGGCTGACCAAGGAGGCACCGATTCAGCCCGGGCAACTGGCAAGTGCGCAGACCGGCAGCGGGCAGACCTACGCGGTGGGTATCTATAACGACATAGGGGCCTACACCATCGGCCAGGTCTGGAAAGACCCGGATAATCCAGACCCAAGCCAAACCTCGAAACCCAAGAGCTTCGCCAACGGCACGGTGGTCTGCAAGGCGCTGTTTGCCGATATAGACGTCAAGACGGTGCCGTTCCTCGCGAACCCATTGCTCTGGAACGCCTACACCACCGAAACCTTCGACTCGACAAACCGGTCCGTCACCAAAGTTGCACTGATTCAGATGGACATTGCCGTGCGCGACACCCGCGTGAGCGACACCGGTTGGTTGTTCGGCACGTTCCAATACAATGGCGCCATGACCGGCAAGGCGAACTGGAACAACCTGGTGCCGGTGGGGATCATGTGGGGCAATGATCCCCAGGAAATCGGCAATGACTATACCAACCCCAAACCGGTGGTCACCAAGATCAACCCGGCCCTGAAACAGACCGCAATCAACGCCAACACCCAAGAGCTGCCACCGACTCACCTGGGTTGGAACGGACGACTCAATGGGCCGGTGGACAACCCCCAGGCGTCCTGCCTGAGTTGCCACATGACCGCCGAGTACCAGCAATTGGCGATCATGAACCCGACGTTCCAGGCCAACCCGCCACCTGTGGGAGGCGATGTCTGGATGAAATGGTTCCAGAACATTCCGGCCGGTCAGCCGTTCAGCCCGGGCACGCAAAGCACGGACTACAGCCTGCAACTGTCTGGCGCCCTGGCCAACTTCTACGACTGGAAGTGCAACCACAGCGGCGTCTATGCAGATGGCGTCAATGCCTGCGCCAAGCTCCAGACGCTCAAGTTGATCAAGGCGAGCAACGCGCCTGAGGAACAAGTGCACAAAGTGCAACGCAGTCCGGAGTTGGAGGAACTCGAGTAACACCCTTTTCCGGCCTCGGACGATCCGAGGCCGGTTTCCACTCACGCCATCGGCGGCAACCGCCGCTTGACCGGCGTTTTCTTGACAATGGCGGTATTGGTCTCGGCATGGACATTGAGCTTGTCCAGCAAGGTATCGAGCTGTTCCATCGAGCGCACGTGCAGGCGCGCGATGAAGCAGTCGTCGCCGGTGACCTTGTCGCATTCGGTGAATTCAGCGATGGCCTGGATCTGCCGCTCCACTTCCTGCAACTGTCCCGGCAGCGGGCGGATACGCACGATGGCCTGGAGTTGATAGCCGAAGCACTTGGGGTCCACCTCGACGGTGTAGCCCCTGAGCACGCCACGTTCCTCGAGCCGGCGAAGGCGCTCGGCGACACTGGGGGAGGACAGGCCGCTGAGGTTGGCCAAGGCCTTGAGCGAGCGTCGGGAATCTTCCATCAGGGCGCTGATGAGGATCTGGTCAATGTCGTCGGTCATTTTCAGCTCCGTTAGGCAAGCGCGGGAAGTTGCCTTGATAAAAAAGGTCGAAACGCAGTTTAGCCTTTTTCAAGCCATGGAGAAGGCCCCGGTCTGCTCGGCATACTGTGCCCACTTGCTGAAGGAGCCTGAAGATGGACAAGACCTTACGCCGCGGTTCGCTGGAAATGACCGCCGCCATGCTGATTTCCGGAACCATCGGTTGGTTCGTACTGGTTTCTGGCCTGCCTGTACTGGATGTAGTGTTCTGGCGCTGCGTGTTCGGCGCCGTGACCTTGTTGTTGATCTGCGCCGGCTTTGGCTTGTTGCGCCCCGGCATCCTCACCCGTACCACCTTTCTCCTGGCGGTGCTCAGTGGTGTGGCGATCGTCGGTAACTGGGTGTTGTTGTTTGCCTCTTACTCTCGTGCGTCGATAGCCATCGGCACGGCGGTGTACAACGTGCAGCCGTTCATGTTGATCGGGTTGGCGGCGTTGTTCCTGGGGGAGAAAATCACCGCGCAAAAACTGTTCTGGCTGGCGGTGTCGTTTCTCGGAATGCTGGCCATCGTCAGTGCCCATGGTGAGCAGGGGCAGGGCGGCGGTGACTATCTGCTGGGCATCGCATTGGCATTGGGGGCCGCGTTGCTGTACGCCATCGCGGCCTTGATCATCAAGCGCCTGACCGGCACGCCACCCCATCTGATTGCGCTGATCCAGGTCAGCACCGGCGTGTTGCTGTTGGCACCTTGGGCGAACTTTTCGGCGTTGCCGCAACACGCCCAGGCCTGGGCCAGCCTGTTGACCTTGGGCATGGTGCACACCGGCGTGATGTACGTGCTGCTATACAGCGCCATTCAGCGGTTGCCGACCGCATTGACCGGAGCGCTGTCGTTCATCTATCCGATTGCGGCGATCTTCGTCGACTGGTTCGCCTTCGGCCATCGCCTCGAGCCGCTGCAATGGCTGGGTGTGGCGGCGATCCTGCTGGCGGCTGCCGGCATGCAACAGGGCTGGGGTATCAAGTGGCGTCGTCCAGCCCTGTCGTAGCCCGTCGTTTGGGCGTGATCAGAAGATGTAGTCCGTGGTCAGGAAGTTGGAATCGCGCTCACGGATGATGTCGCTGATTAACGCCTTGTTGTTTTCCTGGAACTTGGTTGCCACCAGCGTGCGAATGGAAAAGGTGCGCAGCGCATCGTGGACGGACAAGGTGCCCTCGGCCGAGTTCTTCCGGCCATTGAACGGGAACGTGTCCGGACCACGCTGGCACTGGGCGTTGATGTTGATGCGCCCGACCTGGTTGGCGAAGGTGTCCACCAGCTTGCCGACTTGTGCCGGGTTGGTGCCGAAGATACTCAGCTGCTGGCCAAAATCGGACTCCAGCACGTAATCGACCACGGTATTGAGGTCGCGGTACGGCACGATGGGCACGACCGGGCCGAACTGTTCTTCGTGGTAGACCCGCATCGCCGTGTTCACCGGGTACAGCACCGCCGGATAGAAAAACGAGCTTCGCGATTCGCCACCGTGGGCATTCTTCACTTCGGCACCTTTGGCAACCGCATCGGCGACCAGCGCATGCAGGTAATCGACCTTGCCCGCTTCGGGCAATGGCGTCAGCGCCACACCGTCTTCCCAGGGCATGCCGGGTTTTAGGCTGGCGAGCTTGGCGTTGAATTTCTCGATGAATGCGGGTGCCACGTCCTCATGGACAAACAGGATTTTCAGCGCCGTGCAGCGCTGGCCGTTGAAGGACAACGAGCCAGTCAACGCCTCGCTGACGGCGTTGTCCAGGTCCACGTCCGGCAGCACCAGCCCCGGGTTCTTCGCATCCAGCCCCAGGGCGGCGCGTAGGCGGTGCGGACGCGGGTGGAGTTTCTTCAGGTCACTGGCCGCCTTGTTGGTGCCGATGAAGGCGAAGATATCGATCTTGCCGCTGGCCATCAGCGCGCTGACGGTTTCCCGGCCGCTGCCGTAGATCACGTTGATCACGCCCGCCGGGAAGCTGTCGCGGAAGGCCTCCAGCAGGGGTCGCACCAGCAGGACGCCGAGCTTGGCCGGCTTGAACACCACGGTGTTGCCCATGATCAAGGCCGGAATCAGTGTGGTGAAGGTTTCGTTCAGCGGATAGTTGTAGGGCCCCATGCATAACGCCACGCCCAGGGGCACGCGGCGGATCTGCCCGAGGGTGTCCTGTTCCAGTTCGAAACGGCTGGAGCGACGGTCCAGTTCCTTGAGGGCGTTGATGGTGTCGACGATGTAATCGCAGGTGCGGTCGAATTCCTTCTGGGAATCCTTGAGGTTCTTGCCGATCTCCCACATCAGCAACTTGACCACGGCCTCGCGCTGCTCTCGCATGCGCGCCAGGAAGGTTTCCACGTGGCGGATACGCTCGGCGACGCGCATCGTCGGCCACTGGCCCTGGCCGCGATCGTAAGCCCGGACGGCGGCGTCCAGGGCCGTTAGGGCGGTCTCGGCGTCCAGCAGTGGCGTGCTGCCGAGGATCACTTGCTCATCGCCCAGCTCGCCGGTCAGGTAGACGGGGCTGCGGACGACGGCCAACGGCCCTTGCCAGGTTTTCAATACACCGTCGACCAGGTATTCGCGCTGCTCGACCCGGCCTTCGAGGCGGTAGGCGTCGGGGATGTCGGTGGCACTGGGGAACAGGTTGGCGAGGAAGGGGGCTGTGGTCATGTCGTTACTCCATCAATGAAATGAGCCAGGGTCGGACGGTTAGCAGGGATAAAACGCTTTTAGCGTTATACGCCTTAATGGAGGTGTTTTTTAAGTGCCTTGGGGGCAGAGGGCGGAGCTGTCCTTGGACCGTGGCGAGGGAGCTTGCTCCCGCTGGGCTGCGCAGCAGCCCTTGTTTGCGCACACGGGAGCAATCTCAGATCACGGAATCATCGACCACAGCGTCGAGATCACCAACGCATCCGCACCCCCATGCTGGTAATGATGCCGTTGAGGTCGTTGTCATCGACGTCGCTGCTGTAATCGGCGCTGACATACAGGCTGACCGCCGGCGTGACCCGAGCCACCAGCCCCAGGCCGACTTCGACGGTGGAGGATTTTCGGCTGCTGCTGATCTTATCGACCTTGTCCAGGGATACGGTACCGGCGCTCTGGACGGTGTGCCACAGGTTGGTTCGAACGTAAGGTTCCACGCCGAGACCGTTGACCTGATAGGTCCCTTTCAGCCGTGCGCCAACACGGCCACTCCAACTGCTCAGTTCATCGCCGGAGCCGCTTTCGGCGTTCGACGTGTCCAGCGTGACGCGCTGGTTGATCAGTTGCGCCTGGGGTTCGACCACCCAGTGGGTGCTGATCCCAATAGGAAAGCCGCCCTCGACCGACAACGTCATCGCATGGCCTTCGGCGGCCTGGCGCTGGCCTTGTTCGGTGCGGCTGTAGCCGTTGACCCGGCCGCCGCTGGCGCTCAGGTCGACGTGCCAGCCTGCCGGGCCGGTCAGGCTCCAATAGGCGCCGAGGCTCGAGCCTTTCAGGTTGAGGGCATCTGTGCCCGGTTCGGCCAGTGCGGGCATCACCAGCAGGCCACCGCCGGTTGAAATGATCTGGTTTTGTCCGCTGATCAGCCCCACGCGCTGGGTATGGCCGCTGTCGTTTCGTAAGGTGAACAGGGCGGGGCTCTTGCCGGTAGTCGGCTCGCTTGCAAAGTGTGCAGTATCGAGGTGGGTAGACGCTGCTCGGCCATACCAAGGCTGCGTCGTCTCCTCGGCAGGCCAGGCCTGTACCTCCATGGATGAAAGCAGCAGCAACGACGTCGAGACGGTATGAAAAGTTGTGGAGAATTCTTGCGGACGGTGGGAAGTTTTCATGGGGGCCTGCCTTGCAATCGCATGCGTTTCTCGCTTTTTTGGCGTCTCTCCTACCCCGAATGAGGGGCGACCGAATGGATTGGGGCAAGCCTCTGGCGGCCCGTCTCGGCGGGTTCCAGAGGCCTGCCCCTGACTGTATTTCCGGGGGTAGTACGGTGTAGTCAAGAAGACTGATGGCGGTGCGTCAAGAAAATGAACGACGAATGGCAAGATGAAATCAGCGTCAATAACACGCTGATTTCAATTGGGTATTAAGGTAGTTGTTTCGGCGTCAAACCTCCGTCGCGGGCGTCTGCCTACCAGCTGATTCGTACACCGATATTGCCTCTGATGCTGTGTTGCTGGTTGCTGTCGAGGTTTTGGTTGTAGTCGGCAGCGGCGTATACGGCGACGGCTGGCGCCAGGCTCACGACGACCCCCACGCCCAGGTCCCCGCTGGACGCCTGTTGTTGGGTTTTGACCCGCTCGGTATCGTCGAAGGTCACCGAATCGGTGCCGGAGAAGGTGTGCCAGAGGTTGGCGCGCAAGTACGGTTCCACGGGCATGCCGCTCACTTGGTAGCGCCCCTTGAGGCGAGCGCCGAGACGGCCGGTCCAGGCGCCGTCGGAATCGAATTCGACCTTGGAAACCCCATCGTCTTGCGTATCCAGGGAAACCTCCTGGTGGATGATCTGGGCCTGGGGTTCGAAGACCCAGTCGGAGGTCACCGCGAAGGGATAGCCGGCCTCCGCCGAAACGGTCAGGGCATGTCCGCGATTGTCGATTTTCAAGCCGCGCTCGGAACGGTTGTCGCCGTTCAGTCGCGTGCCCATCAACACGGCGTCGAAGTAGCCGCCGCTGGGATCGATGAGCGTCCAGTAGAGCCCGTAGCTGTCGCCGTCGAGTTCGATCTTGCCGGCGTGCCGGTCTTTGAAACCCAGGTTGAAGCCTTTTACATCGCCGTTCAGTTCCGTATGACCGACGAAGAAGCCGATGCGCTGGGTCTGGCCGCCAGACAGGAGCGAGCTGTACAGATCGTTGCCCACCTGGAACCCTTTGATCGACCCATCGAACTGCGGTGCCACCGTGCCGGCCCAGGTTCTATTCAGGTCCGTGCCGTAGACCCGGCCCCAGCCCGCGCCGAACGCGCCGGTTTCCGTGAGCAGGTGCTGGTCACCCTGGCGGTCATGGAAGGTGCCGAGGGCCATCAACGTCAATTGCGCCGCCGCCGGAGGCAGCACCGACCAGGTCGGCACTTCCGGGCGATACAACGGGATGGGAGCGGCGCCGGGCACCGCCGTTGGCAAGGGTGGCAGCGTTGGCACGGGTGGCGCGCCCGGCGCGGGCGGGGTCGTCGGGACAGGTGCCGCTACCGGTCCGGCGACCACGCTGGAACGCAGGTACCAGTTGTTTTCATTGCCGGTCACGCCGCCCTTGAACAGGCGGTAGTCGAATGCACCGGCCGAGACGGACTGCGCCAGGGAAAAGGCACTGATGTCACTGACCGCGCCGCCTTGGGCCTGGACCACTTCGATGCCGTCCTGGGTCGTTAAACCGCCTGTGCCGCCCAGATTCGTGACCGTGATGGCGGTACTGCCGGAGAGAGTGCCGCCATTGACTACCAGTTTGTCACTGGGCGAGTCGTCGGCGCCCAGTACCGTTTGCAGGCGCAACTGACCACTGTTGCCGACGTAGTTGCCTTGAACGGTGAGGGTATCGTTGGTGCGGGTGTTGCCCTGGGTGAGGTCCACCGTGCCGGCGTTGTTGAGCGTCGCCAGTTGGCCGACCGTGAAAGGGGCGATGATGCCTTGGGTCGCTGTCAGCGTGCTGCCGCTTTCGATGTTGAGCGTCCCGGTGGCGGTGGCGCTGTCACCTAGGGTCAGTGTGTCGTTGAGGTCCAGTTGCGAGCCTTGGGTGAGGTTGACGGTTTCCCAATTGAGGTAACGGGCGTCGGTACTGGAGGTGCTGCCTGCAAAGGTCAAGACGTCCTGGCCCAACCCACCGTTCAGACTGGGCGTGGCTACGAGCAGGGTTTCATCCAGATTACTCAACAACGCCGTGTCGCTGCCGTCACCCATCAGGATGGCCGAGTGAATGAGGCCGCCGCTCCACTGGAACTGGTCATCGCCGGCACTGGCCCGGACCTCGCCGAGGATTTCGCCACCGCTGACGGTGATGCTGTCGTTGCCGCCGCTGACACTGACATTGCCGCCGATGCTACCCGCGGAGAGGATGATGGTGTCCTGGCCGAAGCCGGTCACCAGGTTGCCGAGGATCTTGCCGCCGGACATATCGAAGACGTTGTCATCGAGCTTCATGTCGACCCGGCCGATGGTGCCGCCGGTCATCTGCGCGATGTCGCCGTCTTCGAAGGCGCCGAAGATGGTGCCGCCGGTCATCAAGAACATATCGAGGTTGTCCCCTTGGGCCAGGGACAGGATACTGCCGCCATTCATGATGAAATCGTCCATGCCGGAGCCTTGTTGGACATCACCGTCAATCACCCCGTTAGCGTTGATCACGATGCGGTCGACGCCGGCGCCGAACGTAACGTCGCCGGTAATGACGCCGCTGCCATTGGCGGGCATGGTCAGGGTGTTGTCACCCAGAAGATCGGTCAACGCGCCACTGGTGCCGCTGTCGCAGACATTGGCGTCATTGCCTGCGGTGGAGGTCAGCGTACAGGCCGCCATGACGGCAGGCGCGGGTAACAGCAAGGGGATCGATACCCACAAGGCGTTGAACAGCCGATTGAATCCTTTATCGTGCCGAATCATGTGCTTTCCCTCTGCATCGGCATCCCCATGGACACCGGTTTCAGCATCGGTTGCGCAACAGATGGCACACAGGGCCTGGCAACGCTCGCTGTATGGAATGGCACCCTAGCAACGAATAAAGGCCGTCGCTACTGTCAGAACTTACAGG
Source organism: Pseudomonas sp. Z3-6 (assembly GCF_051131985.1). NCBI lineage: Bacteria > Pseudomonadati > Pseudomonadota > Gammaproteobacteria > Pseudomonadales > Pseudomonadaceae > Pseudomonas > Pseudomonas sp. Z3-6. Next base: position 3,927,483 of record NZ_CP071644.1, on the reverse strand, counting down.
TCAATGCGCAGAAAGCGTGAGGGAGAGCCCGTTCTACAAGTGCACTTCCACCGAAAGGGGCAGGTGATCGCTCAGGTGGGTCCAGGGTTTATTGCCCAGTATTTGCGGGGAATGGCTGGTGGCGTTGCGCAGATAGACGCGGTCCAGGCGCAACAGCGGGAAGCGAGCCGGGTAAGTCCTGGCGGGACGGCCGAGGTGGTGCTCGAAGGCTTCGTGCAGGTAACCACGGCGGGCGAGGGCGAGGTTGCCGCGCAGTTGCCAGTCGTTGAAGTCGCCGGCGATGATCACCGGCGCATTCTCTGGTAGTGAGTCGAGCAGTTGGCAGAGCAGTTTGAGTTGCAATTGGCGATGGCTTTCCAACAGGCTCAAATGCACACAGATGCCATGGACCTCGGCGTGGCCCGGCACATCCAGCACGCAATGCAATAACCCGCGCCGCTCCGGGCCGGTGATGGACACGTCGAGATTGCGGAACTGGCGGATCGGGTATTTGGAGAGCAGGGCGTTGCCATGATGGCCATCGGGATAGACCGCATTACGGCCGTAGGCGAAGTCGCTCCACATGCTGTCGGCGAGGAATTCGTACTGGGATGTCTGGGGCCAGTTGTCGTAGCGTGACGCGTGGCGGTCATGTTCGCCCAGTACCTCTTGCAGGAACACCAGGTCGGCACCGGTACTGCGCACCGCTTCGCGCAATTCGGGCAGGATGAAGCGCCGGTTGAGGGCGGTGAAGCCCTTGTGGGTGTTGACCGTCAGGACCCGCAGCCGATGAACCGTCGCAGGCGCGTCCGATGGCATGGGTTCGACGGCTCGCCAATCGGGGTCTTGAGTCACGTTCGCTCCTGAATCAGACGTACTTGTTCATGCGACTGACCCAAGGCACCGGCAGTTCCGGATTTTTCATCGCCTTGCTGATCGCCATCGCGAGCAAGCTCGCTCCCACAGTTTTTTCTGCTTTCACTCCTGATCATTCCAACCAACACACCGCTCTTGTGGCGAGGGAGCTTGCTCCCGCTGGCCTGCGAAGCAGGCCCCAGCACTCCTTCAGACAGACCGTATCGTCCGGTTTTGCGGCAGCTGCGCAGCCGAGCGGGAGCAAGCTCCCTCGCCACAAAAGCGTTCAAGCCATCACGCCCAGCGGTAAACACTGTGGGAGCGAGCCTGCTCGCGATAGCGGTGTGTCTGAATCACCGTCACCCGCGAACAAACCCGCTTTCACAGGTGTGTGTTCAGATAAAGACAATCTCATACGGCAAACCCATCCGGTCAAGGATGACCCTGGGCAACAGTGGGGCGATGCCGCTCGCCGGTTCGCCGCTGAGTTGGCTGACGTAGGCGTGCATGGCGTGACGCTTGCGGGCCGTGGTCCAGACGTCGAGGCGCAGCTTGCGAGCCCGGTGCCAGGGGATTTTATTCTGCTCGCGGACCGGCCAGTGCCAGGCCCACACCGGCAGTTCGTTGAACGCCACCCCGATCCTGTCGGCGGCCAAGGCTCCGGCGCGTCCCACGGTGTCGTGGTCGCTGTCACCGTCCTGGCGCCAGGTGCTGAACACCACGTCGCCGGGGCGAAGGTGTCGTGCAATGAAGGTGGCCAGTTCAGCTTCGTGTTCCACGAGGTCTTTTTCCGGAAAACCGCCGCGCACCCATTGCAGGCCATGGGCGTCGATGCCCAGGCGGTGCAGGGCGTCGACGCTTTCCTGGGGATGAGGGCGGTGCGTACGCAGGCGCTCGTCGGTCCACAACGGTGAGCCGGGGTGGGCCAGGGCGCCATCGGTGACCGAAACCAGCAACATGGGCTGTTCGAGGTTGCTCAGCAATTGCAGCAAGCCGCCACAGGCCCCTACCTCATCGCCCGGGTGCGGGGCGAGAATGACGGCGCGGGCACCGGCGGGAATGAGCGTCTGGGTACTGATGATCGGAATATCGGCCAGTTGCGCAGCACTGTTCCAGATTTGCGGGTGCTGCCGGCCAGGCAGGCGAGAGGCGGGCTTCATAAGCGACATCCTTGTGGGTGTTCAATCTTTCAGTCATGCACCGGGCCTACTGTCCGGTGGCACCGATGTGGGCATGGCTGCGATTCGCGGCGCTCCGAATCCTGGAGACTACCGCAGGGGAAGTATTGATCATGTCAGCCCATTCGTCTCGTGACATGTGTATCTGAACTGCTTTTTTTTCGGCTAACTGGACGGTTTGGATGGAAAAACCGCATCCTTGCGGCCCCATTGGGTTAACTGCGAATCGTTCAATCCTCTTCTTCGCGTTGCAGCTCGAACAGCAGCAGTGAACGTCCAGTGACGGAATACTCGGATTCGAAATCGAAGCGCTCCTGTCCACGAACGTTGGGCTGGTTGGTGTCGACCATGCAAGTCCAGAAACTGCCTTCAGGGACTTCCGGCAAGCGGAAGTTGACGATGTCATGGTGTGCGTTGACCACCAGCAGCAGCGTCGCATCGCCCCCCTTGCGCCGAATCCCGGTTTCCTGGGCGCGGCCGTCCATCAGCATGCCCAGGCAGCGACCATGGCTGTCCTGCCACTGCTCGATGGTCATTTCGCTGCCGTCCGGGGCCAACCAGGTCACGTCCTTGACGCCAATGTCCTCGTTGTAGTTGCCCACCAGGAAGCGTCCACGACGCAGGATCGGGTAGGTCAGGCGCAACTTGATCAGGCGCTTGACGAACTTGAGCAGCGCCGCGCCATCCTCGCTAAGGTCCCAATTGACCCAGCCGATCTCGCTGTCCTGGCAATAAGCATTATTGTTGCCGTGCTGGGTACGGGCGAACTCGTCACCGGCGACGATCATTGGCGTGCCTTGGGCCAACAACAACGTGGCGAAAAAGTTGCGCATCTGCCGATGGCGCAGTGCGTTGATCTCAGGGTCATCCGTCGGGCCTTCGACGCCATGGTTCCAGGACAGGTTGTTATTGCTGCCGTCCTGGTTGTTTTCATCGTTGGCTTCGTTGTGCTTGTCGTTGTACGACACCAGGTCATGCAAGGTGAAACCGTCGTGAGCAGTGACAAAGTTCACCGAGGCATACGGGCGCCGGCCACGTTGGTTGAACATCTCGCCCGAGGCGGTCATTCGGCTGGCGAAGTCGGCGAGCTGGCCGTCGTCACCTTTCCAGAAGGCCCGCACCGTGTCGCGGAACTTGTCGTTCCATTCGACCCAGCCCGGTGGGAAGCGTCCTACCTGATAGCCCCCGGGGCCACAGTCCCAGGGCTCGGCGATCATTTTCACCTGGCGCAGCACCGGGTCCTGGCGGCACGCGACGAGGAAGCTGTGGCGCTCGTCGAAGCCATCATGGTAGCGGCCCAAGATCGTCGCCAGGTCGAAGCGGAAGCCATCGACATGCATTTCCGTGGCCCAGTAACGCAGGGAGTCGGTGACCATCTGCAAGACGCAAGGATGGCTCAGGTCCAAGGTGTTGCCGGTGCCGGAGTCGTTGATGTAGTAGCGTTTGTCGTCGGGCATCAGCCGGTAGTACGAGGCGTTATCGATGCCGCGCATGGACAGGGTGGGCCCCTGTTCGTTGCCCTCGGCGGTGTGGTTGTAGACCACGTCGAGGATGACTTCCAGGTTGGCCTCGTGCAGGTGGGCGACCATTTCCTTGAACTCGGCGATCTTGCCACTGGCCAGGTAGCGCGGGTCGGGCGCGAAGAAGGCAATGCTGTTATAGCCCCAGTAGTTGGTCATGCCTTTGTGCAGCAAATGCTGGTCATTGACGAAGGCATGGATGGGCAGTAGCTCCACCGAGGAAACCCCGAGCTTGCGGATATGCTCCAGCACATCGTCGACCATCAACCCGGCGAAGGTACCGCGCACGTTTTCAGGCACCGAAGGATGACGCATGGTGAGGCCGCGTACGTGGGTTTCATACAGGATGGTCTTGTCCCAGGGCACGCTGACGCGATGGTCGTGACCCCAAGTGTGTGCGGGGTCGATGACTTTACACTTGGGAACGAACGGGGCGCTGTCACGCTCATCGAAACTGAGGTCGCCATCGGGGTGGCCGATGGTATAGCCGAACAACGCTTCGGACCACTTCAATTGGCCGACCAGTTGCTTGGCGTAGGGGTCGATCAGCAACTTGTTCGGGTTGAAGCGGTGGCCGTTCGCCGGGTCGTACGGGCCGTAGACCCGGTAGCCATAAATCAATCCCGGATGGGCATCCGGCAGATAGCCGTGGTAGATCTCGTCGGTGTATTCCGGCAGTTCGATGCGTTCGAGTTCGACTTCGCCGACATCGTCGAAAATGCACAGTTCGACCTTGGTGGCGTTGGCTGAAAACAGCGCGAAATTGACCCCGAGGCCATCCCAGGTTGCACCCAGTGGAAAAGGCAGCCCTTCACGAATCCGCGAAGCCTCGATAATGGGCGGCGGCGTGGTTTTGTTTGGACGGGTCATAGTTGCTCCTGCAAAAAACAGACAGATACAGCGATGCGATTCATTACAGCGGGGTAGGTTCCACCCTTCACCTGTGGCGAGGGGTTTATCCCGTTATATGGGACAAAGTGGCTACTCTGTGGGAGCAAGGCTTGCCCGCGATCAAGCAACGCGTTCCTTCAGGCATACGGGTGCCTGTTTCGCGAGCAAGCTTTGCTCCCACCCAGCGAGGAGACCGATAGGACGAATCAAACCGCCGGCGGCTTGCGCGGTGCCCGCGGCTTCTTGTCGGCGGCTTTATTGACCGGTGGCACTGTCGCTGCAGTCGCCGCGGAAGGCTTGGCCGCTGGCTTGACCTTGGGCGTGGTGTTCTTCGCGGCAGTCTTGGCCGTGGTGCTCTTGGCGGTAGCAGGTTTGGCGCCGTCGGTCTTGCTGGCCGCCGATTTGCTCGCGGCCTTGGGTGGCTTGCTCGGCGCCAGCGCTTCGGCTTCGGCGAGCTTGCGCGCCATCTCCCAGTGGCGTTTTTCCTGCCCGGTGGGCTTACCCTCGGACTCCCAGATCTGATAGGCGAATTCACGAATGCGTTTATCGTCGGTACTCATCGCAGTGCTCCTGATTCAACTCAAGATTGGATAAAGACATTGACCGGGAAATTCCCCAGCGCGGCGCTGATCAGCAGTTCCCTTTGGGGTGTGACTGTTGCGCTTGAAAAAAATCCCTTCAGTTTTTCATCCTTGGCGGCGAACGGTAACGACACGCGGGTATCGCCCCAATCCGACGCAACCACCAGCGGCACGGCACTGTTTTCCAGCAAATGCGCCACATGGACAGGTACGACAATGATCGCTCGCTGCTGCGAGTCCTCACGCATGAAAGCCAGCACCCGGTGGGCCTGCTCGCCGAGTACTTCCAACGGCTGGTAGCGGCCCTGGCGCCATAGCTGCGGGTACTCGGCCCGCATGGCCAAGGTCCTGGCGATCAATGCCTGCTTGATCCGGCCGTCACGCCAATCGCGTACCAGCGCGGCCGGCGTGTTGTCGGCGTGCATTGCCTCGCGGCGCGCCTGGAAATCCACCGGGCGGCGATTGTCCGGGTCCACCAGGCTGAAATCCCAGAACTCGTTGCCTTGGTACAGGTCCGGCACGCCGGGTACGGTCATGCGCAGCAAAGTTTGCGCCAGACTGTTGAGCGCACCCGCCGGCGCCATGGCGTGGACCGCCTCGGCAATGGCGCTGCGCAAGGGCAGCCCCTCATCGCCCAGCAGCAAGCGTTCGAGGAACATCTGGGTGGCTTGTTCATAAGCATCGTTGACCGCCGCCCAACTGCTTTGCAGCTTGGCTTCGCGCAGGGCCTTGCGTTGCCATTGCCATAGGCGCTCGTTGTATTCGACCAGTGCCTTGTGGTCTTGGAGGTCGAGATCCAGCGGCCAACTGCCGAGCAACGCTTGGTAGAGGATAAGTTCATCACCGGCCGAGGGCGCAGACGGATCGCTGTGCAGCGAAGGCGAGAGGATGCGCCATTGTTCGACGCAGGTGGCGTACCAATCGGCGCGTTCGCTGAGTACGGCCAGTCTGGCGCGGGTGTCTTCGCCGCGCTTGTGGTCGTGGGTGGCGGTGGTGATCAGGTTGTCAGGGAAGTGTTCGAGACGCTCGAGACACGCGTGGTGGAACTCTTGCACCGGGGCGCTGAAGCGCTCGGTGTTATAGCCGACGTCATTGCGCGACAGCAGCACCGCCGAGCGATAGAGCGCGGTGTCCTCCACGGCTTTGGCGGCCGCGGGCGACGTCAGTTGCTGGAAGCGCACGCAGGCGTGACGCAGGCGTTTACGCTGGCTGCCCCGCGGGCGTTGTCGCCAGGGCATTCCACCGAGCCAGCCGGCCAGGCAATCGAGCACCGGCCAATCGGCTTCGCTGAGGGTTTGCCGGGCACCTTCCAGGGCTTGGTTGAAAAACACTTCGTCTTCGGCGGAGCGCCCCAAGGGCGTGATGTAGGTGCGGTACACCGGGAAATGCACGATTAACGCCTGCAAGGCCCGCCGAATCGCGCCGAGGGTCAGGTCGCGGGTCATCACATCGTCCCGGGCCACTTGCAGCAGGGCCTGGGCGACACTTTCAAAATCCCCCGCCAAGGACCCATTGAGAATCTGTTGGCGAGCCAGGCGGGCTTCTTCAATGAAGTGTGCCGGCCGCTCGCTGTGCCGGCTCCAGAATTCGGCGAGGGGGGCGGCACCGGCCGGGTCGTGCTGCAGCAGCGAGACCTGGTTCATGAACTCGTAGCCGGTACTGCCGTCGATGTTCCAGTCCCGCCGCAACGTCTCGCCATCGCCGAGGATTTTCTCGACGAAGATCGGCAGGTGCCGCGACGGCGACAACGAGTCAAGACGCCTGCGTAATTTGCGGCAGTAACCGCGAGGGTCTGCGAGACCGTCGATGTGATCGATCCGCAGCCCATCCACCAAGCCTTCGCCGATCAGTTCGAAAATCTTGGCATGGGTGGCTTCGAATACGGCCGGGCGCTCGACCCGCAGCCCGCCCAGTTCGTTGACATCGAAAAAACGCCGCCAATTGATGTCGTCCGCTGCTGTGCGCCAGCTGGCGAGCCGGTAGCTCTGGCGCTCCAGCAACTGATGCAGACGCTCGAAACCCTGGGGCTGGGTGGAGTCGTAGGCGCCCAGGTTGTCCTCAATGGCGGCAAGGATGCCGGCGTGTGCCGCCAGGTCCTGCAACTCTGCTTGCAGCGGGCAGGCGAGGGTGTGGGCATCGGTCTGGTAATTCAGTGTAGTGAAGCGCTCGGCCAGTGCCTTGAGCGATTCGGCCTGTTCGACGGGCAGGGTTTCGGCGGGTCTGAGCAGCTCGCCGTAGTGCATCGGGCAAATCGGGAAGCGGTGTTCGTAATGCTCGACATAGAAGCTGCCGTGGGCGGAATCGAAGCGCAGTTGCAGGGTGCCTTCCTGCAACGCCACGCCGTAGTCGCTGCCCAGGAACGGTAGCAACAACTGGCCTTCCATCAGCGGGTCCGGGGAATGCCACTGGATGTCGAAAAACTCGCCGTAAGGGCTCAGGCGTCCCCATTCCAGCAAATCCAGCCACCAGGGATTGTCATTGCCGCCAACGGCCATGTGATTGGACACGATGTCGAGAATCAAGCCCATCCGATGCTCGCGCAACGTTGCAACCAAGCGCTTGAGCGCGGCTTCGCCACCCAGTTCGGGGTTGACCAGGGTCGGGTCGACAACGTCGTAGCCGTGCATGGAGCCGGCCCGGGCCTTGAGCAGCGGCGAAGCATAAATATGGCTGATGCCCAGCGAGGCGAAGTACGGCACCTGGGGGATGGCATCGTCCAGGGTGAAGCCTTTATGGAACTGCAGGCGTAACGTCGCCCGCAGGGGTTGGATCAACGTCTGTTTCATCGGTCACGCTCGTTCGCCTGAAGTCGCGCACAGGCGAGTATTTCCAGGCGCCGGGCGGCGTCCGGGTGGTCCAGCAGCGCCTGGCTCTGTTGGGCCAGGCGGCGGCGCCAGTTGGGGTGGGTGTCGATGGTGCCGGGCAGGTTGGCTTGCTCCTCGATGCCCAGGGCATCTTCGAGTGGCAGCAAGACCAGCGGCGCTCGGGTGTGGCCGAGGAAGCGCACGCTGGCATCGAGCACTTGGTCGGTCTCGCGATGTTCTTCGCGAAAATTCTGCGGGTCCTGGTTCAGCACTTGGCGCAGGCCTTCGCGTTCGCGCTCGCGGTGTTTGCGCCAGTCCATCTCGGTGGGCGAGTCGATCAGGTCCAGCCGGGCGTTCCAGTCGATGTCATGACCATGCCACCAGCCGTTGAGCGTCGGCAGGTCATGGGTGCTGGTGGTCGCCAGGGCGTTGTCCGGCCAGTCGAGGATGGGCTTGAAGTGGGTGTTGTCCTGTTCGAACAACAGTACGCGCATGCCCAGGATCGAGCGGGCAATGAGTTTTTCCCGCAAGCCATCCGGCACGGTACCGAGGTCTTCGCCGAGCACGATGGCCTGATGGCGATGGGATTCCAGTGCCAGCAGGCGCAGCAGGTCGTCCACTGGGTAATACAGGTAGGCACCATCGCTGGGTGGGGCATCGTTAGGGATCACCCAGAGCCGCTGCAAGCCCATCACATGGTCGATGCGCAAGCCGCCGGCGTGGGCGAAGTTGGCCCGCAGCATTTCAATGAAGGCGCGAAAGCCGTTGCGCACCAGGCCTTCCGGGGAAAACGCCGAGATGCCCCAGCCTTGGCCGGAGCGGTTGAGAATGTCCGGCGGCGCGCCCACGGTCAGTGACGCGAGCAGTTCGTCCTGGCGGCTCCAGGCCTGGCTGCCGCCACCGTCGGCGCCCACCGCCAGGTCGGCGATCAGGCCGATGCCCATGCCGCTGGACTTGGCGGCGCTTTGGGCGCGTTCCAGGCAACGGGCAATCAGCCATTGGCAAAAGGCGTAGAAGCCGATCTCATCGGCATTTTCCTCGGCGAAATGGGCCAGCGCCGGGCTGCGTGGATCACGCAGTTCTTCCGGCCACTGCCGCCAGTCGAGGCTTTCGCCCCGGGCCGCGCGTTCGGCCTGCAAGGCTTCGAAGCGGCAATGGTTCTCCAGTGCTTCGCCGCTGCTGTGACGAAAACTGCTGAAGTCTTCGTGCAACGGGTGCGCGCCCTGGCTGAACCCGTCATACAGGGCGCGGAGGATTTTCTGCTTGGCCTGGGCGGCGACCGGCCAGTCGATCAGCGGCTGTTCTTCCAGGTTGCGCAGTTGATTGGTCAAACCAGTGGCGTCGATGGCGGTGCGCAGGGCGCGTTCACCGAGGATGGTGCCAGGCGCGGCGTACAGGCTGTTGAGAAACAATCGGCTGGATGGCGAATAAGGGCTGTAGCGTCCGGTGTCGCTGCTGAACATGGCGTGCATCGGGCTGATGGCAATGGCCTCGGCACCGCGCTCGCCGGCCACCCGGGCCAGTTCTTCCAGCGCCTGGGTGTCACCGAAGCCACCGTCGCCGGGGCGTCGCAAGGCGTACAGCTGCGCGCTCAGGCCCCAGGCCCGTGGCGTCGGGTCGTCCACCGCATCGGCCACGCTGTAGCAGCGGGCCGGTGCGACGGCCAGGGTGAAATGCTGGTTCTGGATATGGACGTGCTGATAGCCCACCGGGACCATCCCTGGCAGCCTGGCCTCGGCATCGAGGTTCAGGTGCAGTGTCGCGCCGTCTTCGAGTTTGATTTCGCAGGGCGTCCCGGCCTCGAAGTAGCGGCCCAAGTCCAGGCTGGCCCCGACATCGGCTGTGATCAGCGGTGGCAGTTGATGGTTCTGTTGATCTTCCTGCAACTGCAGCAGGCTGGCGTCGATTTCCTGGGCGCTGCCGGCGGGATGGCCCAGGCCGGTAAGGACCGAGCGCAGGACGGCCGGCGAGACTTTCTGGGCCCTGCCATTGGCATCGATCCAATCCACCGCCAGGCCCGCTCGGCCGGCGAGGATTTCCAGTTGCGCATCGCTCATAGGCGCTCTCCAGTGATGGTGGGCAAGGTTGTCGCCTGCGTCAGACTGACCAGCGCGCTGTAGGGCGCAAGGACGCCCTGTTGCAACAGACCCATGGCCTGCTGCGGATGTTCGAAAAGAATGCGTGCTTCTTCAGGGGCCTGGTGTTCGACGGGGCGTTCGCCAAGGTTCAGGTCGATGCGCAACACGCTGCCATCGCCCAGTCGCCAGCGTGCGCTGACGGCGCCATGGCCCAGCACATCGGCCCCGAGGGCTTGAGCGCCGGGCAGGCGCGGGACGATGTCCTCACGGCGGATTTTCAGCAGTTGGCGATACAGCGCCTCGCTGGCCTGTTGCTCCGGTCGCTGCGGTTCCAGGCTCGGGCGTGACGCCTCGAAGGTGCCGGCCGCGTTGGGGTCGGGAATTCGCTCGCGTGTCTGCGGATCGGCGAAGGCACTGAAGGCCTTGAACTCGTTTCGTCGGCCTTCGCGCACGAGTTCTGCCAGCTCGCCATGGTGGCTGGTGAAGAACAGGAACGGTTGTTCGGCCGCTGCTTCATCGCCCATGAACAGCAGCGGGATCATCGGTGACAACAGCAACAAGGCCGTCGCTGCTTGCAGGGCCTGGGGGGCGGCGAGCTGATGCAGGCGTTCGCCGAGGGCACGGTTGCCGATCTGGTCATGGTTTTGCAGGAACAGCACGAATGCGCTCGGCGGCAAGTGGCCACTGGGCTCGCCCCTGGATTCGCCATGGCGATTGATGTGGCCCTGGAAGACAAAGCCCTGGCTGAGGCAGCGTGCCAGTTGTTCCGTCGGCTGCTCGGCATAGTCGGCGTAGTAGGCGTCGGTCTCGCCGGTCAGCAACACATGCAAGGCATTGTGGCCGTCGTCGTTCCACTGGGCGTCGTAGCCCTGTTCCAGCAGGCTGGCCCGGTTGTGTTCGTTTTCCACCGTCAGCCAGACATGCCGGACCGGGTCCACCTGCTCGCGCACCCTGGCTGCCAGTTCTTGAAGGAAGTCCGGATCTTCGATGGCATGCACCGCGTCGAGGCGCAGACCGTCGAAACGGTATTCCAACAGCCACATCAGCGCATTGTCGATGAAGAAGTCCCGCACTTCGCGACGGCGGAAATCGATCGCCGCGCCCCAGGGCGTGTGCTTGTCTTCGCGGAAGAAGCCCTTGGCATAGCGGTGCAGGTAATTGCCGTCAGGGCCGAAGTGGTTGTAGACCACGTCCAGGATGACGGACAGGCCATGACCGTGGGCACTGTCGATCAGATGCTTGAGCTGTTCAGGTGTGCCGTAGGAAGCCTGGGGCGCGTAGGGCAGGACCCCGTCGTAGCCCCAGTTGCGATCACCGGGAAACTGCGCCAGCGGCATCAGCTCGATGGCGGTGACGCCCAGCCCGGCCAGGCGCGCCAGATGCTGTTCGACGCCATTGAAACCGCCGAGGGCGCCCACGTGCAGTTCGTAGATCACGGCTTCGTGCCAGGGGCGACCGGACCATTGAGTGTGCCGCCAGGAGTAGGCATGGGGGTCGACCACTACGCTGTGTCGGTCGATGTCGCCGGCCTGGGCGCGAGAGGCCGGGTCCGGCACCTCCAGCTCGCCGTCGATGTTGTAGCGATAGCGGGTGCCGGCGGGGCAACGGGTCTGGATCATGAACCAGCCGTCGGCTTGGGGCAGTAGCGGTATTGAATCGCCAGTGTCGAGTTCGACACTGACAAAAAAAGCATCCGGGGCCCAGAGGGCGAAGCGGGTGTGCTCGTCATCCAGCATCACCGCGCCGTGGGTCCATGTTTCAGGCGTCCTTGACGTCATTGTTACCTCATTGTCTGGCCGATTTTCCCAGGGACTTTGCCACCAGCTGTTCGTAGAGTTCGGCGTAGGGTTCCACGGCCTTGCACCAGTTGAACGGCGCCGACATGGCCCGGCAGCGCATGGCGTTGAGCAAGTCGGGGAACTCGAAGACCTTGAAGGCCCGGCTCAAGGCCTGTTTGTAGCTCTCCACCGTGGACTCATCGAACAGGAAACCGGTGATGCCATCTTCGATGGTGTCCGCCAAGCCTCCGGTATTGCGCGCCACCGGCAGCGAGCCGAAGCGTTGGGCGTACATCTGGCTCAAGCCGCAAGGCTCGTAGCGCGACGGCATCAGCAGGAAGTCGCTGCCGGCAAACATCCGCCGGGCATCGGTTTCGTTGAAGCCAATGCGTACGCCGATGCGGCCGGGGAAGCGCAGCGCCAGTTCGCGCATGGCCTGTTCTTCCTCCGGTTCGCCACGGCCGATGATGGCGATCTGGCCACCGGACTCGACGATGAACTCGGCGACCGCTTCGGTCAGGTCCAGGCCTTTCTGGTAGACCAGGCGCGATACCACGGCGAACAGCGGGCCCGTGGAGTCGTCGAGTCCGAACAGCTCCCGCACATGGCTCGCGTTGACCGCCTTGCCGTCCCAGTCGCCGATGGCGAACTGGCGGAACAGGTGCGAATCGGTGGCCGAATCCCAGCTTTCATCGATGCCGTTGGGAATGCCGCTGAGCAAGCCCTGTTGGGTCTTGGCCGCGAGGAAACCGTCGAGCCCGCAACCAAACGCCGGGGTAGTGATCTCCTGGGCGTAGGTGGCGCTGACGGTGGTGATATGGCTGGAATAGGCCATCCCGGCCTTGAGGAACGACAGTTTGCCGTAGAACTCCATGCCTTCCTGTTGCAGGGCGTGCTCGGGGATGCCCAGCTCCGGGCAGGAGGCGAGGCTGACCACGCCCTGGTACGCCAGGTTGTGGATGGTGAACAGGGTCGGGGTGCGTTGCCCGCGCCAGTGCATATAAGCGGGCGCCAACCCGGCTGGCCAGTCGTGGGCGTGGACGAGGTCCGGGCACCAGTGGATCTGGGCGAGGTTGGCGGCGATGTCGGCGGCGGCCAGGCCCAGGCGGGCGAAGCGGATGTGGTTGTCGGGCCAGTCGCGGCCGTTGTTGGCGCCGTAGGGCGAGCCTTCGCGGGCGAACAGTTCCGGGCAGATCAGGACGTAGATCACCAGGCCATCGGCCATGTCCATGCGTCCGATCTTGCAGGGCGGCAGTGCGGCGTGGCCGCCCAGTTCGCCGATGATGTGGATCGGATTGCCGCTGTTCATCACTTGCGGATAGCCGGGGATCAGCACCCGGACATCATGCAGCCCGGCCATGGCCCGGGGCAGTGCCGAGGACACGTCGCCCAGGCCGCCGGTCTTGACCAGGTCGGCGATTTCCGAGGTGACGAACAGGATTTTCTTGCGATTGGGGTTCTGTCGAGCGACGGGGAGCAGTGCCTTGCCGCCGGTGGCCAACACCGGGGCCGTCGGCGATTCGGCCGCCGGCGGTAATTGTGAACGGACTTGTTGTGGTTCCAAGGCAGCACTGATCATAAATATCTCCCATTTTCTCGATCTGTTTCCGGCAAGCGCCAGAGCTGTTGTTTCATTGGCCGAATCCTGCGGCCAGGCGCACAAGCGCTACGAAGGAAAGCAAACGGCTACCCAAACGCGGCGAAGCGAAGCAGCTGGAGGAGCTGTTGCAATGACCAGTGCAAGGACTGCACCAGTCGCTGTTGCCCTACCTCTAACCTGACCTGTCGCCGTTGCGAAAAGTTTCGACTTTTTTTCGTCTGGATGACCGGTCGGTTTTCCCCCCGGTTAGGCAGTCTAGGTCAGATCCTAGAGCGGTGCGGTTCGGTTCGTCGCATTGTCCGACAATCACGTTTTTTAGCGGCAATGTCTTACACGACGTCGGGGAATACGCACCGACGAAGTGCACATTCCTGAAAAGAAAAAAGTGTAGGGGGAGGGAGTTGGTTCACTGATGTGCGCGATGGGATGGCGCGACGCACCATCGGGGGGCGGGTGAAATAGCGGCGTTTTGATGGCCAATGTCCGCGCTGAAACACGCTGTTTCTGTGGGAGCGGGCTTGCTCGCGAATGCGGTCTGTCAGCCACATATTGGCTGACTGATACACCCATTCGCGAGCAAGCCCGCTCCCACAGCAGGAGATGTTCTGGGTATTGAGGAGCGGGTTCAGCCCGCCGGCGTCAGCAACCGAATCGGCGTGCCCGCAGCCCAAGCCAGCAGGTCTTCGATCATCAGGGAATAGAACTGCTGGTAATTCCGTCGGCTGACGTAACCCAGGTGCGGCGTGGCCAGTACGTTGTCCAGCGTTCGGAACGGATGGGCGGCAGGCAAGGGCTCCTGGGCAAAGACGTCCAGGGCGGCACCGGCCAAGCGTTTGTGCTGGAGGGCGTCGATCAGGGCGGTTTCATCGACGATAGGCCCGCGGGAGGTGTTGACCAGCAGCGCCTCGGATTTCATCCAGGCCAGCGCCTGGGCATCCACCAGGCCGCGGGTGCGTTCGCCGAGCACCAGGTGGATAGAGAGGATGTCGGCCTGTTCGAACAACGCCTGTTTGCTGACATAGGTCACGCCCACTTCGGCGGCTCGTTCGGCGCTGAGGTTCTGGCTCCAGGCGATGACCCGCATGCCGAACACCTGGCCGAATTGCGCCACCCGCGTGCCGATGCTGCCCAGGCCGAGGATTGCCAGCGTCTTGCCGTGCAGGTCGCCGCCCAGGCCTTGCTGCCACAGCCCGGCGCGCAAGGCATTGGCTTCCTGCACCAGGTTGCGGGTCAGGGCCATGATCAGCGCCCAGGTCAGTTCGGGCGTGGCGTGTTTGTAGCTGTCGGTGCCGCAGACCTGGATGCCCAATTCGGCGGCGGCCTTCAGGTCCAGGGCGGCATTGCGCATGCCGCCGGTGAGCAGCAGCTTGAGATTGGGCAAGCGGCGCAGCAGGCCTTCGTCGAACACGGTGCGTTCGCGCATCACGCAGATCACCTCGAAGCGCTGCAAGCGTTCGGCGAGGGTGTCGCGGTCGGCGGGGTAGTCGTGGAGAAACGTCACCTGGCCGACGCTGTCGAGCACCGACCAATCCACCACGCCGCGTGCCACATCTTGCCAATCGTCTATGACTGCTATTTGCACCGCCATGGATCACCTCGTCAGGGAATGGGTTTGTCCAGCCAGCCGAGCAGCGCCTTATGGAACCGATCCGGCTCTTCCATTTGCGGGGCGTGCCCCAGATTGGGGAACTCCACCAGGGTCGCGCGGGGAATCAGCCCGGCCACCTGCTTGCCCAGTACCTCGTAGTGACCCAGTTTGGCCTTGACCGCCGGCGGCGCGATGTCGCTGCCGATGGCGGTGGTGTCCGAGGTGCCGATCAGCAGCAGGGTGGGCACGGTCAGGTCCTTGAACTCGTAGTAGACCGGCTGGGTGAAGATCATGTCGTAGATCAGCGCCGAGTTCCATGCCACTTGCTGATGACCCGGGCCCTTGTTCAAGCCGGCAAGCATGTCCACCCAACGGTCGAACTCAGGTTTCCAGCGGCCGGCGTAATAGGTTGTGCGCTCGTAATTGCGAATGCCTTCGGCGGTGACCTTCAGCTCACGGGCGTACCATTGGTCCACGGTGCGGTAGGGTACGCCCAAGGCTTTCCAGTCTTCCAGGCCGATGGGGTTGACCATTGCCAGGCGTTCGACCTGATCGGGAAACTGCAACGCGTAGCGGGTGGCGAGCATCCCGCCGGTGGAATGGCCGAGGACGATGGCTTTCTGTACGCCGAGGGCCTTGAGCAAGGCTTGGGTGTTGTTTGCCAGTTGCTGGAAGCTGTACTGGTAATACTCGGGTTTGCTCGAGGTGCAGAAGCCAATCTGGTCTGCCGCGACGACCCGGTAGCCGGCCTCGCTGAGGGTCTTGATCGAATCGCCCCAAGTGGCAGCGCAGAAATTCTTGCCGTGCATCAGCACCACCGTGCGGCCATTGACCTTGCCTTGGGCCGGCACGTCCATATAGCCCATCTGCAAGGATTGGCCCTGGGACTGTAAGGCGAAATGCTTGAGGGTGTAGGGGTATTCGAAACCTTCCAGCTGCGCACCGTAGGCCGGGCCTTCCGGTGGATTGGCGGCCTGGGCGAGCAGGGGCAGGGCGGCGGTGAGGAACAGGCTGGGCAACCAACGGGGCATGATTCGGGACATGGTCGATCTCCTTGTGGCCGCCGCCGATCCTGGCGCGACCCGATTATGGCGACATTAACCACAGGCAACCGAACGGCCCGAACGTTCAACCCATCCAGCCCAGCGTGGCCAGGGCGAGCACGCCATAGCGCATGCCTTTGGCCAGGGTCACGATCAGCAGGAAACGCCGCCACGGCTCGCCCATCACTCCCGCCACCAGGGTCAGCGGGTCGCCGATGATCGGCAGCCAACTGAGCAACAGCGACCAGCGGCCGAAGCGCTGGTAATGCAGGCGAGCCTTGTCCAGGTGGGCCGGGCTGACCGGGAACCAGCGCCGGTCCTTGAAGTGCTCCAGGCGCGTGCCCAGCCACCAGTTCACCAGCGAACCCAGGACGTTGCCGACCGTGGCGACCGCGAGCAGCAACCAGGTTTCGTGGCGCTCGCTGAGCAACAGGCCGACCAACAAGGCCTCCGACTGCAGCGGCAACAAGGTCGCCGCGCCGAACGCCGCCAGGAACAAGCCGAGATAGGCTTCGCCCATCAGTGGGCCGGGTAATCCGCCACCACGGTTTGGGTCCCGTCTTTTTTCTGGCCGATCACTTGATAAGCGTCGCTCATGCCATCCATTTCCATGCCGGGCGAGCCCATGGGCATGCCCGGCGCGGCGACACCGAGCAAGTCATCGCGCTTGCCCAGCGCCAGCACCTGGTCGGCCGGGACATGGCCTTCGACGAATTTGCCGTTGATTTCGGCGGTGTGGCAGGAGCGCAGGTCCGGCGCCACGCCCAGGCGTTGCTTGACCGAACTCATGTCGGCCTCGACATGGTCGTTGACCTTGAAGCCGTTTTCTTGCAGATGCGAGATCCACTTTTTGCAGCAGCCGCAATTGGCATCGCGGTGCACATCGATGGTCACCGGCTCGGCGGCCTGGGCCAGGGAGGTGAGGAACAGGGCGCTCAAGGCGAGCAGGTGCAGGGGGTTGGCCATGGAAGTGGTCTCGTGTCGTACGGTTTGGAGGGAGGATAACAGAGTAGCGAGCACGAGCTGACAGGGTGCTGAGGCGGGGATTACAGAATTGTCAGGTTGGGAGAGTAAACAAGCTGCCCCCAATTGAGAGGGCATCACCCATCGCTTGTGTGGCGAGGGAGCTTGCTCCCGCTGGGGCGCGAAGCGGCCCCAAGACAGCTTGCTCAAAATACCTGACGCACGGAGGTGCTGGGCAAGGGGGCCGCTGCGCAGCCCAGCGGGAGCAAGCTCCCTCGCCACGGTTTGTGGACCAACAACCTGTAGGAGCACGCTCACTCCCACAGATCAGGGGCGGATGTGGGGTCTGAGTCCGCGTCAGCGCACCTTGAACCGCCCCATGATCGCATTCACCCGGGTATTGGCTTCCAGCAGTTGCCGGGTATTGGCCTCGCTGGCCAGGCCGCTTTCCACCAGTTCCTCCACCATGTGGCGGATTTGCACCATGCTGCGATTGATCTCCTCGGTCACTGCGCTCTGTTGCTCGGCGGCGGTGGCGATCTGGGTGCTCAGGCTGTTGATCTGGCTGACGGAGCCGGCCATTTCGTCCAGGCCCGAGTTCACCCGTGACGTCGCATCGGCGGCCGACTGGCAACTGGCCTGGGTGTTTTCCATGGCCGAGACCGACGAACTAACGCCCTGGGTCAGGCGGGTCAGCATTTCGTTGATTTCCGAGGTGCTGGCCTGGGTGCGAGCGGCGAGGGCGCGGACCTCGTCGGCCACCACGGCGAAACCACGGCCTTGCTCACCGGCCCGGGCGGCTTCGATGGCGGCGTTGAGGGCCAGCAGGTTGGTCTGCCCGGCGATGGCGCCGATCACGCCGAGGATTTCGGTGATGCGCTGGGCGTCCTGTTGCATGCTCTCGACCTTGCGGGTGGCGCTGGCCACCTCATCGATCAGCGCCACCACACTGTTGGAGGCCTCGCCGACGACCACGCGGGAGCGGTCGGCATGCTCGTTGGCGCGTTGGGTGAACGCGGCGGTCTCGGCGGCGTTTTGCGCGACGCTTTCAGCCGTGGAGCTCATCTGGGTGATGGCGGTCACGGTCTGGTCGGTTTCCGAGGCGTGGCGCATCAGGATTTCGCTGGTGTGGGCCGAGGTCCGCTGCAGATCGCCGAGGCTCGACGCCATGGCGCCGGTGGCCTGGGTGACTTCACCGATCATGCCTTGCAGGTAAGCGATGAAGCGGTTGACCGAATGACCGATCGCGCCCAATTCATCCTCGGCCCGGATGATGATGCGTCGGGTCAGGTCGGCATCGCCCGTGGACAGGGCGTCGATGTTGCCTTTGAGCACCTTCATGCGGTGGGTCAATTGGCGGATCGCGTAAAGTTGCATCAACACCAACAGGATCACCATTGGGATCTGCAGCAGGCTCAAGGTGTTCAGCACATCGTCGCGTTGGGCGGTGATCAGTCGGGTTGGCAGCGCAGTGGCAAGGAACCACGGCGAACCTTCGATAGGGCGCATGAAGAACGTGCTGGCCTCGCCCTTGTTGTCGAATTCGACCCGCTGCAACGGCTGGTCACGCTTGGCCAGGCCTGCCTTGACCTGGGCAGCGAATGGCGAGGATGCCGCCAAGTCGCTGATATTCTTCAACACGATCGGCCCGCTGATGCGCGAACTGTTGCTGATGATCTTGCCGTCGCCTTCGACGATCAGCATTTCGGCGCTCAGGTCGGCTTCCTTGCGCGCAATCAGGTCGTTGAAGAAGCCCAGGGTCACGTCGATGGTGGACACGCCGTAAGGCACGCCATTCTTCTGGATGGCCATGGCGCAGTTGGTGCGGGGCTCGGCGCTGGCGTCGTCTTTATAGGCTGCGGCCCAGGCGCATTTGCCAGGCGGCGTGGCCATGCCGCCCTTGTGCCAGGGTTGTTCGTAATAGTTGGGCGCGGCGTCACTGTTCCAGAAGGTATTGACCACCAGCTTGCCGGACGCATCGCGATGCCAGAACGTGCTGAACTTGCTACGTCCCTCGGCCCGCTGGTTGGGCAATGGCCAGATCCCGCCGCCGAAGACTTTCAACTCGCCGTACTGGTCCACCAGCCCCGGCAATACTTTGTCGATGGCATCGCTGTCGAGCAACGGGATGGTCTGGGTGATGCTGCGTTGCTGCGCCTGCACCTTGTTCAGTTCGCCCTGGATCTGCTCGGCAACCTCGGCGATGCGGTTCAGCGCCACTTGCTCTTCAGTCTGGCGCAGCTTGGGCGCCACCAGGTAACTGATGCCCACCACGGTCAGGAGGGACAACACCAGCATGAAAATGACCAGGGACAGGGTGTAGCGAGCCTGAATCGTTCGGAATGAGGGCATGTGGAAAATCCTTGCACGAAGGCGACTTTCTGGAGCAAGCGGATGGGCAGTCCTGACTATATCGGCCTGGTGGGACGCAGCTTTAGAGGTCAGTCAGTCGAGGAATTAAAGCGGGTGGATTGCACGAAGACACGCCTTCGGCTGTACCATGGGGCCCCGTTGGTTGCCCGTCATTCCGGCAATACGGTATGGACCTGGCAGCCTTTGGATACAGAACGGATACATTCAGGAAATTGGCAATGACTCATTCGCAACGTTTGAAATACTCGATTCTGATCGTCCTCGTCGTCCTGGCAGTCATGCTGGGGCTGTCCTGGATGCAGGGCCAGGGCATGATCAGCGAGCAGCTGTTTCAATACATCGCCATTGCCGTGGCGGTCATCGTGGTGGTGATCAACGGCGTGATGCGGCGCAAGGTCAAGCCCTGAGCGCCGGGTTCAGTCCTCGGCTTCGAGCACGGCCATCGCGCTGGGGTGCAGGCGGTAGCTTTTATCGGGGTTGAGGGTCACGACGCCCTCGCTGCACAGGCGCTTCAACACCTCGCGCACGCTGAGAAAGGACAACGGAATGTCCAGCCCCAATAACTGGCTGTGCACACCACGCACGCCCAGGCAGCGGTTTTCGTGGGCGGCCTTGAGCAGCGCATCGATGACTTTGAGGCGAATCAGGCTGGTCCGCAGCCCGAAGCTCTTGAGCAGGCGCCTGATGTGGTCGTTGCCGCCGCGCTCTGGCGGCCTGTCGAATTCACGGTGGGTGGCGCTCAGCGAGACGCCGGTCGGCCTTGGCTTGCCCTCCATGGGCAGTTGCGCGTTACGCATGCAGAAACTCCTTACCAGCCTGATCAGAAAAGGTCACGAATACTCTCCTGTTATAGGACGAACGAGGACGGGCAATCATGAGGACAGTGATGTGAAAAAATTGCCCCGGCTTCGTCAAACCCCCGTGTTCAAGCGGCGCCAGGCCATTAATTTTTTTTTATCCGGTTCGTTTTCAAGGTAGGCACATTCCGGTTCAGCATGCGGTGTGTGATTTCCCAGGCGGGCCGAGTGTTGTCTACAGGCGCAGCGGTAGCCGTCCTGGTTTTTGCGGTTTTCATCAGGAGTGAACGTGAGAATGTCCGGGCAGTTATCGAGGGTTGGCCTTGCAGGCGCTTTTCTAGGGATCGCCCTCGGGCTCAGCCCTGTGGTCAATGCGCGGGACGATGGGGCGCAGGCCAGTGCCGAGATCCGGCGCACCCGTTTTGGCGTGCCGCATATCCGGGCTCAGGATGAGCGTGGGCTGGGTTATGGCATCGGCTATGCCTACGCCCAGGACAACCTGTGCCTGCTGGCCAATGAGATCGTCACGGTCAATGCCCAGCGCTCGCGTTATTTCGGGCCCGAGCAGGTCACGGTCGAACAGCGGGAGAACCGCGTCAGCGATCTGTTCTTCAGCTGGCTCAACACACCACAAGCGGTCTCCGGTTTCTGGCAGGCCCAGGCGCCTCAAGTGCAGCAATTGGTCGAAGGCTATGCGGCGGGCTACAACCGCGCGTTGGCCGAGCACAAAGCCAAGGGCCTGCCCGAACAGTGCGCCAGCGAGTGGGTACGGCCAATCACTGCGCTGGACTTGGTCAAGTTGACCCGTCGGTTGCTGGTGGAAGGCGGCGTCGGCCAATTCGCCGAAGCCCTGGCGGGTGCGCAACCGCCCCAGGCGACCGCGCTCGCCGCCGCTCCGGCCACGAGTTTCGCTGCCGCCGCGACCCGGCAGCAGCGTTTTGCCCTGGAGCGCGGCAGCAATGCCCTGGCCATCGGCAGTGAGCGCTCGTTCAACGGCCGTGGGATGTTGTTGGCGAACCCGCATTTTCCATGGGTGGGCGGCATGCGTTTCTACCAGATGCACCTGACCATTCCCGGCAAGCTGGACGTCATGGGCGCGGCGCTGCCAGGCCTGCCGATGATCAACATCGGTTTCAGCCAGCACTTGGCCTGGACCCACACCGTCGACAGTTCCAAGCATTTCACCCTGTACCGCCTGCAACTCGACCCGAAGGACCCGACCCGCTACTTGCTCGATGGCAAGTCCGTACCGATGAGCCAACAGACGGTCACAGTGGACATCCAGCAACCCGACGGCCAGGTGCAGACGGTCTCCCGCGTGGTCTATGGCTCGCGGTTCGGCCCGATCGTGCAATGGCCCGGCCGGCTGGACTGGGATAACCGGTTCGCCTACAGCCTGCGGGACGCGAACCTGGAAAACGATCGGGTGCTGGCCCAGTGGTACGCCATGAACAAGGCGGTCACGCTCAAGGACTTGCAGGCCTCCGTCCATAAGATCCAGGGCATTCCCTGGGTCAATACCCTGGCGGTGGACGACCAGGGGCAAAGCCTCTACATGAATGTGTCGGTGGTGCCGAACGTCGATGCTGACAAACTGGCCCGGTGCAGCGATCCCAGGGCCGGATTGCAGATGATCGTGCTGGATGGTTCTCGCAGCGAATGTGCCTGGGGCAGCGATGCCAAAGCGGTGCAGGAGGGCATTTATGCCGCCGACAAGCTCCCGCAGCTGTTGCGCCGCGATTATGTGCAGAACTCCAACGATTCGGCCTGGATGGTCAACCCGGCGCAACCCTTGGCCGGTTATTCCCCGTTGATCAGCCAGCACGGCAAGCCACTGGGGCTGCGCGCGCGTTTTGCGCTGGAGCGGATGGGCCAGTTGGCCAAGGCCGGGCCGGTGAAGGTGGAGGATTTGCAACACATGGTCATGGACGATCAAGTTTACCTGGCTGACCAGGTGATGCCGGACCTGCTCGGCGTATGCGCCGGTGACCTGCGGCCCGATGCTTCGGCATTGGGCGAGGTCTGTGCCAGCCTCAAGGCCTGGGATCGCAAGGCCGGCCTGGATAGCGGCTTGGGGTTCGTGTATTTCCAGCACATCATGGACCCGTTGCAGGCGCTGCCTGATTCATGGCGTGTTGCGTTCGACCCCAAAGACCCGCAACACACCCCGCGCGGCCTGGCGATCGAGCGGCCGCCCGTGCTCAAGGCCGTGCGCGAAGCCATGCTGGCTTCGGTGGCGGCGGTGAAGGCGGCCGGATTGTCGAAGGACAGCCGGTGGCAAGACGTCCAGGTGGCCAGCAGCGGCGCCCGGCAGACACCGATCCACGGCGGCCCCGGGGAGTTGGGCATCTATAACGCAATCCAGAGTGTGCCGGGGGCGAACGGCAAGCGAGAGGTGGTCAGCGGTACCAGCTACCTGCAAGTGGTGACGTTTGACGATAAAGGTCCACAAGCCCAGGGGCTGTTGGCGTTCTCCATTTCCAGCGACCCTGCTTCGCCTTATTCGGCCGACCAGACCCAGGCGTTTTCGCAGAAACAGTGGAGTGTGCTGCCCTTCACCGAACAGCAGATCAAGGCTGATCCACAGTATCAGGTCCTGATTATTCGTGAGCGTGATGAGGCGGGCAGGGTGGTGACGCAATAACCGCTGTTGTACCTGAGGCGTTCGGCAAACCCGTGGCGAGGGAGCTTGCTCCCGCTTGAGCGCGAAGCGCTCACGAAATGGGTCTGCTGCGCAGCCCAGCGGGAGCAAGCTCCCTCGCCACGGGTTTGTCATTCCCTTTAAGTGAACAGAATTTAGGTCCCAAAGGGGCCTTTTCAGTTATTGAACCGGCCGCTGCCCAATGGAATTGAGCACCGGGTTGCCATCCTTGTTCTGCGTCAGGTAGACCGGCAGGACTTTCGGCAACGAAGCCACGAGGTTCTGTACTTCGCTGATGTTGTACACACCGCCGACACGCAGGCCGCCGGTGCTGTTGTCAGCGAGCATGACGGGACGGTCGAGGTAGCGGTTGATCAGCGGCAGCGCGTCGCTCAGGGCGAGGTTATCCAGCACCAACTTGCCGTTGCGCCACGCCAGCGAGCTGTCGTTGGGATTGGTCTCGCGGATTTGCGGTTGATGGTCGCCCGCCTTGTAGCTCGCTTGCATGCCCGGCGAAAGTTGCAGGCCGTTATGGGTGAGCGCCTGGTTACTGATGACCTTGACCGAACCTTCCACCAGCGTGACCCGTACCTGGTCCTGGTACATCCAGACGTTGAAGCGCGTCCCGGTTACCCGCACCTGGCCTTGGCCGGCGCGCACGACAAACGGATGTTGTTTGTCATGGGTGACGTCAAAAAACGCCTCGCCTTTTTTCAACGTCACCCGGCGCTCGTTTTTGTAGTTGGCGAAGGTCAGCTCGCTGCCGAGGTTGAGTTCGACCTGGCTGCCGTCGTCAAGCGTGATCTGACGGACGCTCGTGCCGGCTTCGAATCGCTCGTAGGAATTGGCAACCCAGCCCAGATTCCAACCGGTGTAGGCGGCCACGGGCAGGCCCACGACGAGCACTGCGGCGGCGACAGCCAACCGGCTCCAACGCGACCGGGGCCTGGACGCTGGGGCGGGGGCTGCTGGCTCGACGCGCGGCAGATGATCAGCCACCGCCCAGATTTCCAACATGGCTTCGTATTCGAAAGCATGCAGCGGATCGGCATCGTGCCACTGCTTGAACGCCTGCCGTTCGGCATCGGTGCAGTCGACGGCATGCAAACGCATGCACCAATGGGCTGCGGCATCGGTAATGGCGTCGTATTCGGCTTCCGAGAGCGTATGTTCGGTCATTGATTCGTCCTGGTTTGCCGCATTCTAACCTTCGGCATGAGCTGCCGAGAACTGCTGTCATGGCGTTTGCGCATCAATGAGCCTGTTTTTTCGCTCGAACCTGGGTCATGGCGTACCGTCGCATACCTGGCGTGAAAAAAAGATCAACAGCCCTTGCCCGGATCAGGACACCGCAAGTTGTCGAGAGGAACGCACATCAAGTTGCCGCCCCAATTCACAAATCAAGAGGGTGATGGAGTCGGCGTTGCGTAGTATGACGTCGATGCGCGTGTCCGGCAAAATCGGGTCGAGGAATGCGTCACGTGCTTCATTCATGTTTTTGGCGCCGGTTATTTTCAGGATTTCCCGGGCGGTCCCCTTATAGACGGACAACAGCTCAATGCCCTTGAATGTGTTATCAGTCTCGTCCCATTGCGTAAAGAGTTTTGATTTTGGAGTGTTCAACGAAAGCCCATTCTGTTGCAGCTCCTTTTGTGTTTCGTATTTCTCCCTCCCTAGATAAGTGGCGGTTGAAATCAAGTCCAGGAACGGCATCGCCGCATCCAGGTAGATGATATCGATCGTATTGAAAAGCTGATGGGAGATTTCATGGATGAACGTCGCTCCTTGGGCATGTGCGTCGACGTTGAAGGACTCTGGTACGACGGACCTATACCAATCCAATCCCATTTCGAAGAAAAACTGAGTGATATAAATTCTCCCGACGGCTGCGGGTTCGAGCACAAAGGCTGTCGCCCTGTCTTCCAGGTGTTTAAGGGTGCCGACAACGATGCGATCCGCATTCATTTGCTCCCAGGAGGGGTTGGCCAATGCCTGGCATATCGGCGAAATCGCGTTCTCTATTTTGCTAATGAGGCGGGCATCGACGCTGCTCACTCCAAAAAAAAATCGAAGGTATCGATCCAGCCGAGAGCCCGGAAGAACCTGCTGTTTGAGTGCGTGGAGATTTTGAAGGGCATTGAACGAGTAAAACCTCGCGGTTTCCAAGGCCTGCACGATCGCATTGGCCCGGAACGGATATTTCCTGCGTATCTCGGCCATGCCCCGTGCCTCAATATTCAGTGATCCCTTGGCCTTGAAGTCGCTATAGGTAATGGCCATCTTCGACCCGGCCTTGCCAAATCGGATGGATTGGCGCTGTGGATCGATTCCCCACGTCCGGCCATCCGCCGATTTTTTCAATAAAGGCCCTTCGCCGTGTTCGTGAATGATTCGCCAGGTCTGGCCGGCTTTTGCCACTTGATAGACCTTGCCGGCGAGGGGGACAAAAAACTTGCCATTCGCCACGGCCTTGTAGACCCCTTCGGCCCAGTCCAGCTGGAGATTCGAGAGGCTCACGTCCAAGGCTTCGAAGACCTGAAGGTCGGTGCGCATAGCAGCCGTGCAAGCGATGTCCTTCCAGCTTGTCGCTGGCGTAGCACTTTCAGGAACCGGTTCGATAGGGTCGAGAAGGCCGAAGGTATCGCCGCGATTCAGGAAACCAAGCGACACCATCTCCGCGGCGCCCGCGATGAAGTTGTGCAGGCCTGTTTTCCAGTCATGCTGTTGCAAGGCTTCGGCTGAGCCCTTGAAGTCCTGATAGCTCTCCCACAGCGTTTCCAGGAATGTCAGTTTGGCCGGTAACTGTCTTCCCAGCATCCTGACCCCGGAGCTGAAGGCATGGAGAACCGTTGCCCAGTCAAATTGACGATTGTCCTGGTTTTGCGCGGTCAGCATCTCTGCCAGTAATGCGGTGTTGTCCTCATACAGCGTATGCAGAATATTTGTATTGATTGGGCTGAAGCCCAGGGTCACTTCCGATTGCGTTGCGCGCGTGGACGCGAAGAGATTCTTGAATGTGGCTTGTTGGCCCTGGGGAAGCCGGCGAATCAACAAATTCTGGAGTGCACCGGGTGTATTGAATGCGGCAACGATGCTGGCTTCATCCTTGAACTCATGTAATTGATTACCGTCATGGTAGGGCGAATACAAGACGTGAGGGCTGGTTGCATCGCTAGTCGAGCTGAATAGGTAGAGCCCCAGCGCTTTGATCGCGGCACCGCCTTCGGTTTTGATTAACTCCAAAGGGCGGAAGAATGCGTTGGCGCCTTCGACCGCTTGACGAGCGATGGCATCCGGCATGTCCATTACTTGCCGGACCAGGTCGAACGCCCTCGGAGAAAGATGCTGCTGTAGATACCGCGCATGAGCGTATTGCAACAATTGCCAAGGGAGCTGCTGGCGAAAGCGCCGTTTTCTCGGCTGAGTATCCGCAGGGCTGCCGGAAAGTGCTTGGGTTACATGGTTTTTATAGGTGGTCGGGATTTCCAGCGACAACAACATTTGCCGTACCGCCGTCTCGTCCAAGCCAACGGGTAACGGCTGCGTGGAGGTTGACGAAACCTTGAAGCCTTTTTCGGTCACATCGACGTGATGCAAGGCAAAGTCAGTCAACGAACTAGCTGGCCCCACGATCGCCAGGTTGGGCGTGATCTGGATAGTTTCAGGGTCCAGGTTTTTCCGAGGAAAGCGCGCGTCCAATAGCGTGTGCAGTTTTTTTTGCACATAAGTTCGCAGGGGCTCGATACCATCCAGGTAATCCTTGCCATCGGACACGCTGTTTTTATATTGCTCGAGCACTTCTACGTGCAGGCGCTTTTCTTCAAGGGATGCCGTGCCAAGCCAGGCAGGTAGTTTCTGCTGGCGTTTATTGGCCTGGGCGATAGATGTGACGTGGTTCAGATTGGTAGGCGCCCCTTTGCTCACGAGTGCCTGAAGACTTTTGACCAATGCCGGTCCGGTAAGCCGCCAATCCCCGGCTTTTAATGTGCTCAGATAGCCATATTCGGCCTCAAAGTGCTTGATAAACGAACTCATCCGATTCAGCAGCACGTTATTTTCGATCAGTTCATACGCGTGGAGTTGGTAGCGTCTATGTGGCAGGCGTTGAGGCGCCGTTAGATTCTCGAGCAAAGCAAAGCGTCTTTGCGAATCGAGCAGGTCTCGGTTCAATTGCCGGGTGGCCACCTCGACGCCAGGAAAAGCCTGCAAGCCATCGGCGGGCGTCCAAAGAATCGCCATGCCTGAGTGGGGCGTATCGAGTCCTCCACGCTCGGTTAATAAAAAACAATGGGCGAGAGGCAACTGAATCGTTCGGCCTTCTTCACTGCAAGCGAGCGTCAACGAATAGACATCCGGCCGAAAGCCCCTGACGGCTTTACGCTGCGAACGGTCCGGGTACTCGGCGTCATAGGCAAAAACCGTACTGATCAGCTCATGGGCAATCGACGGCAGGCTCGAATCCAGTTCCCGGAGTTCGGCCTCGGCGCGGATACCCACAGAAAAAACATTGGTCAGTTCGGCCAGCAGCGGCCTGAGCCGGTGGTGCAGCGAAGCGTTCGGGGAGGTCGGTAGCTGACTGAAAAGGCCGTCGAAAGCCTCTTCCACGTCGGTATAGCTCTTGATCTTTGTTTCCAGTTGATCGGCCATGAAATTGGATGGGCGCAGCTCTCCATGAAACGCGGGATGAGTGCCCCAATGCCCGGCGGTTGGCTGATTCAAGAGGCTTTTGTGAATGAAAGGACGTATATCCAGAGCCTTGTCGATGAGCGAATGAATGTCGACATCGGCCTGGCGAGACATTTCCAATGCGTAATGGAAGTTATTCTTCTGCTTCTCGATGATCGCGCTTGCCAGGGTGTCGGCCACCGGCAAGTCCAGTGGCTTGCCCGAAAGCTGCGGCTCATCGAAGTGCAGGAAGCGGTTGCGTTCTTCCAGGCTCAGGAGGCTATAGATTTTTTCCTTTTCTGCGCTGCTGGCGGATTGACCCAACAGCCTGTCTTTGAAACCTGAATAGTTGCTTATCTTTTGAAAACCTTCGAGGGGCGTATAAAGATAATGTCCCTTGGCGCTGATCATCATGGAACCGGCAAGCTCCACGTAATTCGGTTCATATTCCCAGAGTCGAATCGTTTCGATGAACATCAATGTCTCGTCTCGCCGAGACGATCGGAATAGCCGAAACAGCTCACGACTCTGTTCATCCGTCAGTTGTCTTTTCTCCCGTTCGATCACAATGCACGCCCATAGCTCATCGTGAATGACACGAGACAAAAGCTTGCGTCGTGGCATATAGAAAGAAGCCGTGCGTCCCTCCCAAAAGGCGTCGATATAGCTGATCAGCGTCGGAATCAGTGTTTTGGCCGTGTCCCTTATGAAGTTTTCCCATTGCTGCGCCGAGTAGAACGATGCCAGTGTGCCTGGATGAGTCAGATCGATGTCATACCCGGCCGGCCAGCCCTGATGATGGAAGTAGTCCAGGACTGCCTCGCTCAGCGGAATGCTTTCAGTTACCGGGATTGCCTTTGGATCCGCCGGATGGGTTCCCTTGGTGAATGCCAAGCGGATTTGCCGATGATCCAGGCGTGGCAGCGCTTCGTTCAATACTTGATCAAGCATTGATCTTAACGAGGGCAGTTGGAGCAGCTCATTCACCAAGGCCAGGGCATTGATGCTCTGCGCGCTCTCGATGGACTCGATCTGGGCCCTGAAAATATCCCCGTCGATGATTTGCCTGGTTTGTCTGATGTCGGTGGTGCTGTTCAATTCGCTGTACTGGGAAATCGACAGGAGGCGAAACAGATCGTCGCGCTGCGCAGTGTCCTGACGCATCCGGTCAATCTCTTCTTCGAGGGATGCCCGGTTGTCGAACTTTTCGATTCCACCACTTGGCGTATAGAGAAACGCCGGGGCGGTGCTGGTTTGGCTACCGTTCGACGAGGCGCAGAGGGCGAAACAGCCGGCCAGTGCAATGAGTGGTTTTTCCTCTGCCTGCAACAGAATCGTTTCGGCGAACATCGGCGGCGTCTGCGCCGCGCGCTGGGCATGGCTGGGCAGGGAGACATGGTGCAACCAGTCGAGGTCGGCCTGGGTCAGCCCGTGGGGAGCGGTCAACTCGTCCGGGCGCTTGGCGTTCAGGACCTCGGGAAATAGCAGGGGCGTGGTGGTCATCGTTGCTTCTCGATCAAAGGCGCCGCAAGACGGCGCGAAGGGGCAGAAGCAGCCAGACTAGGCAACGATGGATGGACAAAGGTGGTACATAGTTATTGCACGCCGGGCTTCTTTGGTCTGCGGCGGGGAAGGATTGGCAGTGCGCGCCTGAAACAGTGTTTAATCACCGGGCGGGTCCTTTACGCTGTTGCTACCTCCAACAATCATTCTGGAGCTTCAGATGTCTGCGCCATCCGATCATGCCGCTTCTTGCACCTTGTCTTTCGATGCTTTGGTGAGTTTGCTGGAGAAGATTTTCCTGCGTCATGGCACCTCGACCGAAGTCGCTCGGTGCCTGGCCGAAAACTGCGCCGGGGCCGAGCGCGACGGTGCCCATAGCCATGGGGTGTTTCGCCTTCCCGGTTATGTCTCGACGCTGAACAGCGGTTGGGTCAACGGCGAGGCCGTGCCGGCGGTCGAAGACGTCGCCTCAGGGTTCGTCGCGGTGGATGCCGGCAACGGCTTTGCCCAGCCAGCCCTGGCCGCCGCGCGCGCCTTGCTGGTGGAAAAGGCCCGCAGCGCCGGGATCGCCGTCCTGGCCATTCGCAACTCCCATCACTTCGCGGCGCTCTGGCCGGATGTCGAGCCGTTTGCCTACGAAGGCCTGGTGGCGTTGACTGTGGTCAACAGCATGACGTGCGTGGTGCCCCACGGCGCGGACCGTCCGTTATTCGGCACCAATCCCATTGCCTTCGCCGCGCCACGGGCCGACGGTGAGCCGATCGTCTTCGACCTGGCCACCAGCGCCATCGCCCACGGCGACGTGCAGATCGCGGCGCGCAAGGGCGAGTTGTTGCCGCCCGGCATGGGCGTGGACAGCCTCGGCCAGCCGACCCGCGACCCCAAGGCGATTCTTGAAGGCGGTGCGCTGCTGCCATTTGGCGGGCACAAGGGCTCCGCGTTGTCGATGATGGTCGAGTTGCTGGCGGCGGCGCTGACGGGGGGCAACTTTTCCTTCGAATTCGATTGGAGCAATCATCCGGGCGCCAAGACGCCGTGGACCGGCCAGTTGTTGATCGTGATCGACCCCAGCAAGACCGCCGGGCAAGACTTCGCCGAGCGCAGCCGGGAATTGGTCAGGCAGATGCACGGTGTCGGGCTGCGGCGGTTGCCGGGAGACCGTCGTCACCGCGAGCGCAGCAAGGCCAATGAGCAGGGGATTACTTTGGACGAGCAGACCTTGGCGCAACTGCGGGACCTGGCGGGCGTTTGAACCGTCAGCGGTGGCAGCCGGCCTGGTTGCCACCGCTTTCATCACGGGCCGGTCCCTGGCGTTGCCGTGACACGCTGGGCCAAGCCTTCTACTATGACGGCTTCTTTTTTTCTGGAATTGCCTGGATGAGTAAGCCCGGCCAAACGGTGCTGGTTGCGCTGCGCAAGATGATCGCTTCGGGCGAGCTGGCCGCTGGCGAGCGCTTGATGGAAATTCCCACGGCCGAGTTGTTTGGCGTTTCGCGCATGCCGGTGCGCATGGCCTTCCGCACCCTGGAGCAGGAAGGGTTACTGGTGCGTTTTGGCGGGCGCGGTTTCCAGGTGCGTTCGGTCAGCGCCGAGCAAATCGCTGGGGCCGTGGAGGTGCGTGGCGTGCTGGAAGGCCTGGCGGCACGGCAGACAGCCGAGCATGGTTTGTCCGAAGATGCCCGCGCGACGCTTGAACAATGCTTGGTAAAGGGCGATGAACTGTTCGCCAAAGGCTATGTCACCGAGGACGACCTGGAGGTCTATCACGACCTCAATATGCGCTTTCACCAAGTGATCGTCGAAGGCAGCCACAACCCGGCGATCGCCGATGCCCTGGCCCGCAACGATCATTTGCCATTCGCCTCAGTCACCGCCCTGGCGGTGGATCGTCAGAACATGGCCGGTGAGTTTCGCCGTTTCAACTATGCCCATATGCAACACCATTCCGTGTTCGACGCACTGATCAACCGCCAGAGCGGCCGCGCCGAGGCGATCATGCGCGAGCATGCCAATGCGACCCTGCGCTACGCCGAGGTGTTCGGCTCGACACTGGCTGATGAGCGAATGAAGGTGATCCTGCGTTCGGAGTGACCGCCTCGGCGGCTGGTGATTGCAATATCCGTATCCACTCCAAATCCCCTGTGGGAGCGAGCCTGCTCGCGAAGGCGGAGGGCCAGTTTGCGGTGATGTTGGATACCCACAAGGTATTGGGAACCGCACGGTCCTGTGGCGAGGGAGCTTGCTCCCGCTGGGGCGCGCAGCGACCCCAAAAAAGCGATGAGCGCTGCGCACTCAAGCGGGAGCAAGCTCCCTCGCCACAAAAGCTTTCCCAGCCATCACGGCACAGATTGATCCACGGTAAACACTGTGGAGCAAGCCCACCACAGGGTTTCGTGTTGTTCGGATGTTAGAGGTCGAGGACCAACACCGGTGTCTTCGACCTGGAGCAGCACGGGGTGAACTGGTCGTTGCAGGCCTGCTCAGCTTCGGTCAGAAACATGTCCCGATGTTCCGGCACACCTTCCAGTACCCGCGTCAGGCAGGTACCGCACACGCCTTGTTCACAGGAGATCGGGATCTTGATGCCGTGGCTCTCCAGCACCTGCACCACGCTGCGGTCCGCCGGTACGTCGAACACCTGGCCACTGCGGGCGAGCTTGACCGAAAAGCTGCCATCGGCGCGGGTGTCGATGGGGGCGGCGGCGAAGTATTCGCGGTGCAGGCAGTCTTCCTGCCAGCCCTGGCTCTTGGCGGTGTCGAGGACGTGCTGCATGAAACCACCGGGTCCGCAGACGTAGAGGTGCAGGTCGTTATCGGGGGCGGCCAGGACCCTGGCGGCGTCCAGCAGGGTTTCGGGTTCTTCATCGAAATACAGGAACACCCGGTCAGCGTAAGGGGACTGGCGCAGGCGTTCGACGAAGGCCGCACGGTCCCGTGAACGGGCGCAGTAATGCAACTCGAACGCCGCGCCGCTCTGGGCCAGGTGCTCGGCCATGCACAGGATCGGCGTAATGCCGATGCCGCCGGCAAATAGCAGGCTGCGCCGGGCGTGGGGAGCGAGCGAAAACAGGTTGCGCGGTTCACTGATGTGCAAGCGCATGCCGGGCTGGATCTGTTCGTGCAAGCTGCGCGAACCACCGCGGGACGCCGGGTCCTTGAGCACGCCGATGAGGTAGCGATGCCGTTCCTCGGGATGGTTGCACAGTGAGTACTGGCGAATCAGCCCGCCGGGCAAGTGCACATCGATATGGGCACCGGCGGTGAAGTCCGGCAATGGCTCGCCGTCGATTCGGCTCAGCTCGTAGCTGCAAATATCGAGGGCTTCGTTGTGTCGCGCCGTGACCTGGACTTCGATCATGGCCGTTGCTCCGCCAGTTGCGGCTGATGAGTGCTGGCGATCAACCCGGCTTGAGCCTCGCGCTCCCGTGCGATCCAGCGCTCCAGCACCCGCCGGGACTGCACGCCACCGGCATCGATGTTGAGCTTGAGCAGGTTGCGCTCTGGATGGTCCAGCAGGTTGCGCTGTTGGCGTTCGAGCATTTCCAGGTCTTCGCTGAAAATCTTGCCCTGGCCTTCGCGAATGGACGCGGTGAGGGCTTCATCCTGCGGCTGGAAATGCCGGGCCATGCCCCAGAAGTACCAAATCGAGGTCTCGGTTTCCGGTGTGATGAAATCCACCACGATGCTCGACGCCTTGAATTGCGGTGCAGCGTGATAGCCGCCATTGCCGGCATGGGCCACGCCCACTTCGATCAGTACGTGGCTGGGCGGGGTGAAGCGGCAGATCTGCCAGCGATCCACCGGCACGTCATCGGCCAGGTTGTTGCCGCGCAAGGCCATGCGCCAGAACGGCGGGGCCATGATGTTTTCCATGTGCCGAGCGGTGACCACTTCGTCACCGTCGACCGTGGTCACCGGAGGCGCCTCGTCGATTTCCTTTTGGCCGATGCTAGAGGCATGGACGTAGGTTTCGTGGGTCAGGTCCATCAGGTTGTCGATCATCAGGCGGTAGTCGCACTGGATATGGAACAGGCCGCCACCGTAGGCCCATTCATCGCTTTCGGCCCATTCCAGATGATGGATCTGTGCCGGATCGGCCAGCGCCTGGTCACCGGGCCAGACCCAAATGAAACCGTAGCGTTCCTGCACCGCAAAGGTCTTGTTGCAAGGGAATCCCCGTACCCGTTGCCCCGGCATCTCGACGGTCTTGCCATCACTGCCCATCACCAAGCCGTGATAGCCGCACACCAGATTGCCGTTTTCGACGTAGCCCAAGGAAAGCGGGGCGCCGCGGTGGGGGCAGAAGTCTTCCACGGCTGCGACCTTGCCTTCGTGCCCCCGGTAAAAAACCATCTTCTCACCACAGATCTGGCGACCCAGGGGCTTGTCGGCGATTTCATCGGCGGTGCAGGCAACGTACCAGGCGTTCTTGGGGTACATGACGGATCTCCAGGCGAATTGTTTTTGTTTGTGGATCCATTAACTCTCTTAACTAATTTGATTGTCAATGTTTTTGCTGGGTGTATGGACGATTGGTTGTGTTAGTGGATCCATTGATGTGGGCGTAGGGGCTGGTGTCAGGCGCAGCGGGTCGCCAGCGACAGGGCTTCAATGAACTGCCGCATGTGCGCTATGGTTCGCAGAACGAAAATTCCTCGACCTGCCGGGCGGGCGCCTGATTGTCTCGCGGGCTTGCTGTCGCACAACACGGAGTGATTCATGAAGACCAAAGCGGTACTCACTGAGCAGGACGTTGCGCAATTGCTGGTGGCGGCCAAGGAGCTGGCTCACCAGCGTCAATGGGCGGTGTCGGTGTGTGTGGTGGACGACGGTGGTCATCCCCTCGGGCTGTTGCGCCTGGACGATGCCTCGCCGTTATCGGCCTATATCGCCACTGAAAAGGCGCGTACGGCCGCTATGGGGCGGCGTGACAGCAAGGTTTTCGAGGACATGATCAACGGGGGTCGTTACGCTTTCCTCAGCGCTCCGCACGTGCAGGGCATGCTTGAAGGCGGGGTGGCCATTCGTCATGACGGCCAATGCATTGGGGCTATTGGCGTGTCTGGGGTCAAGGCTGAGCAGGATGCGGAGTTGGCTCGTTTGGCGGTTGAGACCGTGTTGCCGGTGATTACGCCGGATGCTTGAAGCAGTCATGAAGCTATGGAATTCCCCTGTGGAGCAAAGCCTGCTCGCGAAGGCGGCAACACATTCAGCATCGATGCAAGCAGGTCCACCGCCATCGCAAGCAAGCTCGGCTCCCACAGGGATCGGCGGTGGACGCTGATCTTCTATTCGACCAAAAAACCATGTGGGAGCGAGCCTGCTCGCGAAGGCGGCGGAACATTCAGCATCGATGCAAGCAGGCCCACCGCCATCGCGAGCAAGCTCGGCTCCCACAGGGATCGCAGGCCTGCACAAATCTTCCAGACACACGCTTCTCCAGCAGTTAATCTGCCAGGAGCACATTCACCAAACGGGACAGGGCATGACGGCGCGCAACTGGATCGATCTCAAGCAGGACGCGACGTCCGGTATCGAGACCGTGCGCGCGCATTTCGAGGGGCATGCCTATGATCCCCATTGGCATGACACGTATCTGGTGGGCGTGACCGAGCAGGGCGTGCAACAGTTTCATTGCCGTCGCCAGCAACACAACAGCACGCCGGGCAAGGTGTTTCTGCTTGAGCCCGGTGAACTGCACGACGGTAATGCGCCCCATGACCACGGGTTTACCTACCGCACGTTGTACCTCGAACCTCAATGGCTGGAGCGTGAGTTGCGTTCGTTGTTCGACGAGGCACCGGACAACGCCCAACTGGGATTCGCCGCCACCCTGACCGACGATGCGCGGTTGGCCAGTGCCACGGCGTCGGCCTTCCAGAGCTTGCACGAGCAAGAGATCCGCATCGTGCGCCAGACGGCCCTCGATACCTTGTTGGCCAACCTGACCCAACACCTGCACTGGCGGGCACGGATCAACCCGGATCCGCGGCTGCCATTGGTGGCGCAGCAGGCCAGGGATTATCTGCACAGTCACCTGAGCGAAGACATCGGCCTGGATGACCTGGCCCGGGTCACCGGCGTGGACCGTTTCCGCTTGACCCGTGCCTTCAAGGCCGCTTTCGGCCTGGCGCCCCATGCTTATCTCATCCAGTTGCGCCTGGCTCGTGCCCGGCGCCTGCTGGCCGGTGGCGAGAGCGCCGTGGCGGTGGCGGCCATGCTCGGCTTTGCCGACCAAAGCCATTTGGGCCGCTGGTTCCAGCGTGCCTATCGCCTGAGCCCGGCGGACTACCGCAAGCGCTGCTCAATTGTTCCAGACTGACCAAGGCTTGGCGGGGATGATCAAGCGATCGATCCTTCACCGAGAAGTCGCTCCATGGACCAGTTACTGCCGTTTGCCTTGTTCGCGTTTGTCGCCTCCATTACCCCGGGCCCGACCAATATCCTGGTGCTGAGCCATAGCTCACGCTTCGGCCTGGTAACCACCTTGCCGATCATCCTCGGTGCCTGTGCGGCAGCGGCCTTGCTGGTGCTTCTGGTCGGCACCGGATTAGGGGACGTGCTGGCGCGCCATGCCACGATTCAGACGCTGCTCTCATGGGCGGGCATCGCCTGGTTGAGCTGGATGGCCTGGCAGATTTTCCGCGCACCGGCCGAGGTCATCGACCCGGACCGTCCGGTCGAGGGGCCACGCTTGGGTCTGGCCGGGGCGGCTGGGTTGCAGTTGGTGAACCCGAAAACCTGGATGATGGCGCTGGCGGTGGTCAGCGTCTTCGCAGGGGCCGAGGCCGACCGTACCGTGCGGGTTCTGTGGTTGTCCCTGGCATTCTTCGCCATTTCGATCCCTTGCATGACTGTCTGGGCCTACCTGGGCCGGGGAGCCGCGCGCTTCTGCCGTTCCGCCGTGGCGATGGGGCGGTTCAATCGAGTCATGGCGGTGATGCTGCTGGTGTCGGCGTGGTTGACGCTGGTGGTCTGAGCGGCTGACAAAATTGTAATTTTTCTCTCGAAACCTCCGGATTGACGGCCGAGTCGGACCTTATACCGCCCCTGTTTTCATGTGCGGTATACCCCAATCGACCTTCGCAACAGGAGATTCCCATGAACAGTCGTTACGAGGCATGCATAGCCGAATGCATCGCCTGCGCCATGGCCTGTGAAACCTGCGCCGCAGCCTGCCTGCGTGAGCAGAGTGTGCAGATGATGGCCAGGTGCATCGAGCTGGACCGTGACTGCGCCGACCTATGTCGGCTCGCGGCCACGCTCATGAAGCGCGACAGCAGCGTCGCCGCCCAACTGTGCACTGTGTGCGCGGCAATTTGCCGGGCGTGTGGCGAGGAATGTGGCAAACACGAACCGGCGCACTGCCAGGCGTGTGCAAAAGCTTGCCGGTCATGCGCCGAGGCGTGTGAGCGAATGGCCGCCTGATCGGCGTGGCCTGGCCAAGCGCTGGTCTTGGAGGACAAGCGCTTGGCCGGTCGCTATGGGGATGCGGGGGGCCGATCCCACAATCCCTTCTTCGCCACGGCGTGACGTTCCTACGCGCCTGGCAACTCCCTGCAACGGTTGAACGGTTTCAAAACGCGCGTGTTTTCGCGAGCATCGCAGGCGCTTCAGTTCAGTGCACCTTAGCATTTCGAACGCTCAATCGACCCCAAGGACGGAGGTCCATCATGTCCACTCAAGATACCCATATCGATTTTATCCAGGCCAGGCTGCCCGCTTGGTTGAAACGGGCCACTCGGCCCCGGCAGGCACGGTTCAAAGTGCTCACCCGGCAGTTGCAACATGACAGTGACGTGCTCAACGCATTGACCAAAGGCTTGCCCGCGCCTTACGACTTCACGCTTGATTTGCTCCAGGCCCAGCCTGAAGTACGCGATTGGGGCCGAATGATAGAAGGCAGTGCCGCTGACGCGGTTCGCCGGGCTCGGGTCAAGCGGGGGCCCTATGTGATCGACCCTTCTTTATCGATGGTCGAAGCGGCCATGCGCAACTACCCTCCCACCGATGCTGTTCTCGGCAGTGACTTCGACAAAAAGGGTGAGCTTTTCATCCAGGGCAAACCAGGCGAGTTCCGACGATGGGACCGACCTTCAGACACCGCGCCACTGCCCATGACGCCGGCCGGCTTCGCGAAGTTTTGCCGCCGCGTGGATGTGGGCGGCGCTTATCGCAAGCTGCTCGAAACCAAACTGCCTCGCATCGGCAGCGAGACGCCCGCTATCGCCAAAGCTTACCTGGCCTATGCACGCGGTCAGCTCGCCTATGACGCCTATGAGGCGAAGTTGGACGGGCGCCTGGACCCAACCGGTGAGCGGCTGCTGGCCTCGGTCGGGGTGCAATTGGAAGCCACGCCCACGTCTGCGCTGGCGTGCGAGATCAAGATGTTGGAGCTGCTCTCGGTACCGTTGTTCGGCGCCCGGATCTACTGGGGTGTGCACGGTGACGCCCAGGGCGTTCGTCCGCTGGTGCTGCACATGCCTCATGACGTTGTCGCGCCCATCCAGCAATTTTCCAGCTTGCAGGCGATGTCGGCCGAATTGACCGAGCGGGTGCGCAAGCGCAGTTACCGCCAGAGCCTGATGCGCTACCTGCCGATGCGTTTGCAGGCCGAACTGGGCGCGGCCTTGCATGACCAGGTGGAGTGGGAAGTCAAAGACAACCTCAACCTTTTCCAGGAGATCCACGCCCGTATTACCGGCTGGCGCGAAGGCGAGCGGGGCGAAACGGGTGACAGCCGGCGCATCAGGGTGCCGACGCCCCGCGTCGCTTGGGGCCTTGGCGATGTGCGCGGGGATCATTGGAACAGCCGCTACCACGAATGGCGCGGGCACACCCTGGCCAACGCTTCGGCCTTGATGGTGTCGACCCGGGACAAGGATTGGCAGGCGCTGTTGGCGCGCTTCGAATACTGGGAGCACTTCGCCGAGCAGGCGCTGATGGTTGCCGCCAGCTTCATTCCGTTCTGTGCGCCGATCGGCATGGCCGCGGCTGCGGTGGGCGGGGTGCGGCTGGTGGATGAAATCTTCGAGGGCATCCAGGCGTTCAATGAAGGGCATTCGCAGGAGGGCATCGATCATATTTTCAATGTGTTGTTCGGTGTCGCCCAAGGTGCCTATCTGGGGTTCGTCGGAGGGGCGATGGAGCCCATGCCGGTGCGTGATGGCAGCACCCGCCTGTGGAATGGCGACGTCACGCCGTTTGCGGCCAGGCGCCCGCCGCCCGTGGAGGCCGAGCTGGACGCCTGGGGCGTCTGGCGCACGACAAACGAGGCGTGGGTGCGCATTGACGACCGCTATTTCGAAGTGCAAGGCACGGAACGCGATCTGGCGTTGCGCCTGCCGGGCAGTCACCGAGGCGTAACGCCGCCGCTGGAATGGAGCCGAACCCGTGGCTGGCAGTGGGCCCATCGCAACCCGTTGCAACGGGACAACCTGTCATTGCTGCGTAATTTTGCCGAGACGCCGGCCGAACTGGACGACGCTGCGATTCTCACGGTGCAACACCAGGTCGGCATCAGCGAGGCGCACTTGCGTTATCTGCAAGTCGAGGGAAAACCGTTGCCGGCGATATTATCGGATGCGTTGGATGAAGCCTGGAACTGGCAGCAGGTGTGGCGCACCATTGGGCGCCTGAGTCGGGATCAAGCACCGGGCGGGGTGCATTTTCGCAGCGTGCAGATGCTCCTGGAGCTGCCAGGCTGGCCGCAGGACATTGCGGTACGTTATCACGATGGCGTGCAGTTTTACCCGATGGGCAATGCCGCCGGCACGCGTGTGCTCCTGTTAAGCAAACTGGACCTTGAGAATGACGCCTGGGCGGCGCGCATCCTCACCCGTATGGGAATGGACGAGCAGACGGCCCTGCTGGGGCAAAGTAGCTTCGGCCTGTCTTCGGCGGAACGTAGCCGTCTCTTGTCCGGGCGCTGGGCCCGGCATTTGCAGGCCAACACCCAGCGGGTAACGGCCGGCATGGCCCGCGCCACGACGGTCGATCCGTTGGCTGCGCCCTTGGCTCGGGATTTTCCTGGGCTGCCGCAAACCTTGGCGAATGAACTCGCCAGCCAGGCCGCGGGGCAGGATCGGGTTCGCCTGTTGCAAGGGCACGTGAGCGAAACCCTCGGCCGTCAATGCGCTGAAACCCTGCGGGAATTGCGCCTGGGCCGAGCCTTGCGGGCCTTGGAACGCGGTGAAAGCAGCGCTGACCGTGACCGTTTGGTCATGGGACTGATCGGCGAAATGCCCAAACTGCAAGGTCGGGTGCGCCTGCGCCTGTTCCAGCGTGAACTGAGCAGTCCACTTGACGTGGGTGCAACAGGACCGTTGAAGACCCTTCGCCAGGAGGGCGACGCGTACCGTCCCTTCGATGAACAGGGAAACGAACTGGCGGACGCGCTGAGCCTGGAAGATGCATTGCTCAGGGCGATGCCGGATGACGCACGCCAGGCGTTGGGCTTGAACATCTGGGAGGGAGCCAGGCTTCGTACAGAGCTGCTTGCACAAGCCCTGTCTGATCGGCAAGGGCTGCGTCGCCACCTGGCGATGAGAGGAGTCGACAAGGGTGCGGCTCGCCCGCAGTGGCTGAACGGGCGCTTGGGGTATCCCCTCAGTGGCCGTGGACGGTTGCCGTTGTCGGAATGGCGAGGGGCCCTGGGGCAACGATTGGAACGACTTTATCCGAGCCACGCGGGGAATGAGCTGGCGAGGCTTCAAAGCTCTCTGACCAGGGAGGCCATTCGTCAACGCATCAGCTTGGA
Organism: Pseudomonas sp. Z3-6; assembly: GCF_051131985.1. Classification (NCBI taxonomy): domain Bacteria; kingdom Pseudomonadati; phylum Pseudomonadota; class Gammaproteobacteria; order Pseudomonadales; family Pseudomonadaceae; genus Pseudomonas; species Pseudomonas sp. Z3-6. The sequence goes on along the minus strand of NZ_CP071644.1, from coordinate 3,887,887 downwards.
AGACTTGGTCACCCATCTGGAAACCGAATGGACGACGCTGGACAATGAACTGCGCCAATGGGTGGTTCATGAAGGGGTCCACCACCCCCATGAAGGTACCTTGGATCGTCAGACGCGTATTTCCTTACGGGCAGACGTAGCAACGGAAATTCGTCGGGCCTGGCGACGCGTGCCCCAGCCCGGCCGAGACGGCAGTGAATTTTCATTGCGACTGGTGGGGCACTCCATCGGCCACTTGCCACCCATCAGCGCAAGCTTTGAGCATATTGAGGAACTGATCCTGGTGGATATGGCGCTCAGCCAAGATCCCTCGGAGTTTTTGCGCAGGTTTCCAAACATCGATACGTTGCATTTGCACCGCAATAACCTCACCGCACTGCCCGTGGCAGTAGGGGAATTGCGCATGCTGATGGAGCTGTCGGTGAGCAGCAACCCGCTGGACATGAACGCGGATGTGTTCACCCCCTTGCTGAGTACCGATACAAGTTTGCGAACCCTTCATCTGTCCGGCATCAGTAGCGGTGGGGAGGCTGGAGCCAGCGCTGACCTGGTCGCGGCCATCGGGCAACTGGCCGAACTACATTCCCTGCGTGAGCTGGTTTGGGCCGAAAATTTACATTTTACCCCTCAGGAATTGCAGGCAATTACTGCCCTGCCAGGGTTATCAGCGCTGGATCTGGTGCGGTGCGGCCTTCGGTTGGACGAGGAGGGCAGCGCATTCCTGCGCACGGCTACTGCTTTGGAAGACCTGCGCCTGAGTGGCAATAATTGCAGCCAGATGCCTGACCTGCCGGAGCTGACAGCGTTGCGTGAACTGGAACTGGCCCACTCGGGACTCGAGCGGGTGCCGTCGCTGGCGCTGGCGGTAGTATCCAGACCGTCAGAGGACATGATTGTCGTTGACCTGCGGGGTAACCGTATCAGCAACATCCAGGATGATTTACTCCCCGCGCTTGCTGCGCATCCAAGGGATGACACGATTGGATTGTGGCTCGATGACAATCCGTTGCCCAGCGCACAAATCCATGCCGTTCGCGCAATAGCTCCCGACTCGTTTCGCTACACCATCGACGACTGGCTCTTTGTTTTCCCCAGTTTCCAGCGGACCTTGGAGGTTGCCCGCGATGGTGCCGGAAGCAGACGTTTCATCGATTGGTTTTCCGGGGCCATGCAGGACGCTGACAGGGAGGCGGATCTAGGGTTGGCTTATCACGATCGTATGAGGGGCGTCGGCATTCTCCAACATTACATCGGATACCAAGGCATCCACGGTGAGCTCCCGACCCGACTTGCGGATTTCGACCTGCAGCTAGAGCAGATACGCAGCCGCTTGCAAGCACGTGCATTGGATAGCGAACAGCCTGACATCGCCGAATTGGAGTTGCACTTCACGATGTTCGATTCGATCCAGCGTGCGCGCCTCGTGCATCAGGGGGTGCCGTTCGCCAACTTCTTGAGCGAGCACTACGACTACTGGAACTTTGCTCTGACGTCTCGACATCCGGTGGCGGCCGAGCGTCAGTCGTTGATGACGCGGGAGCGATTCATCGACTGGCTCAGCGACGCTCAGGATACCTTCGACAGCCATGACCACACCCCTCGGACAGGCGAAATGACCTGGCGCCCCTACCTGGGATTGATGTCCCGGGATTGGACAGATGGGCTGGCAATCTGGGATGCGGTGGATAACGGCCTGGTGGACGCGTTCAGCGAACCCGTGGATCCGTCCGGTTGGCCGCAGGTACTGCTGGATAACCTCAGGCATCCAGACGCCGGGTTACCGAGCGCCCAAGAGCAGGTTCTGGAAAATGGCCAAATGGTTTGGCGCCATACGCCGCTGGAGGCCGTAGCGGACGTGGACTGGACTGCGGGCCAACCGGTAACGCTCAATGACGATCAGTTCCGGCGCACCATGGCTATATACCGCTCGGTGAAGAGTCGCGAACTCGAGATTCTGGTCCGTCGGATAACCGCCGATCTTGTCGGCCCTTGGTGGGCGTTGCGAACGTCAAGTGTTCCGCGAGTCTGACGATCAGCCTTGTCGCCGAGGTCGCGAGGCGGCAACGGCGACATCCGTCAATTCATTGCTTAGTGCCGAAACCCGAATATTCAACAACCCCCAAGGAAGGAGGTTCCACATGTCAACCCTCGAAACCCACGTCGAGTTTATCCACGCCAGGCTGCCCATCTGGTTGAGACGAGCGCTGCGAGCCCAACAGCAACGCTTCAAGACCCTGACCCAACAATTGCAGCGCGACAGCGATGCGCTCAATGCCTTGACCAAGGACTTGCCCGCGCCCTATGACTTTACGCTCGACCTGCTTCAGGCCCAGCCGGAGGTGCGGGTGTGGAGCCGAACGACAGCACGCGGGAGCAGTCCAGCAGACGTCGTGCGCCGGGCCCGGGTCAAGCGCGGCCCCTACGTCACCGACCGGTCGTTGTCGATGGTCGAGGCGGCGATGCTCAATTACCCTCTCACCGATGCGGTGGCCGGGAGTGATTTCGATAAAAAAGGCAAGGTTTTCATCCAGGGCAAGCCGGGAGAGTTCCTCCACTGGGAGGGCTTTTCAGACACCCTCCCGTTGCCTATCACCCCGGCCAGTTTCGCGCAGCTTTGTCGCCGCGTGGATGTCGGAGGCGCTTATCGCACACTGCTCGAAACCCGGTTGCCGTGTATTGGCAGCGACACGCCCGCTGTCGCCAAGGCTTACCTGGCCTATTCACGCAGTCAACTGGCCTATGACGCCTACGAGGCGAAGTTGGACGGGCGCCTGGATCAAACCGGTGAGCGGTTGCTGGCCTCTGTCGGGGTGCAATTGGAAGCAGGGCGCACATCGCCGCTGGCCTGCGAGATCAAATCCTTGGAACTGCTCTCGGTGCCGCTGTTCGGCGCCCGGATATACTGGGGGGTGCAAGGTGATGCCGAGGGCGTCCGCCCGGTGGTGCTGCACATGCCCCATGACGTTGTCGCGCCCATCCAGCAGTTTTCAAGTTTGCAGGCCATGTCGGCGGAGCTGACTGAGCGGGTCCGAAAACGCAGCTACCGCCAGAGCCTGATGCGCTACCTGCCGATGCGTTTGCAGGCCGAACTGGGCGCGGCCTTGCATGACCAGGTGGAGTGGGAAGTCAAAGACAACCTCAACCTCTTCCAGGAAATCCACGCTCGTATTACCGGCTGGCGCGAAGGCGAGCGGGGCGAAAGGGGTGACAGCCGGCGCATCAGGGTGCCGACGCCCCGCGTCGCTTGGGGCCTTGGCGATGTGCGCGGGGATCATTGGCACAGCCGCTACCACGAATGGCGCGGGCACACCCTGGCCAACGCTTCGACATTGATGGTGTCGACCCGGGACAAGGATTGGCAGGCGCTGTTGGCGCGTTTCGAATACTGGGAGCACTTCGCCGAGCAGGCGCTGATGGTTGCCGCCAGCTTCATTCCGTTCTGTGCGCCGATCGGCATGGCCGCGGCTGCGGTGGGCGGGGTGCGGCTGGTGTATGAAATCTTCGAGGGCATCCAGGCGTTCAATGAAGGGCATTCGCAGGAGGGCATCGATCATATTTTCAATGTGTTGTTCGGTGTCGCCCAAGGTGCCTATCTGGGGTTCGTCGGAGGGGCGATGGAGCCCATGCCGGTGCGTGATGGCAGCACCCGCCTGTGGAATGGCGACGTCACGCCGTTTGCGGCCAGGCGCCCGCCGCCGGTGGAGGCCGAGCCGGACGCCTGGGGTGTCTGGCGCACGACAAACGAGGCGTGGGTGCGCATTGACGACCGTTATTTTGAAGTGCAAGGCACGGAACGCGATCTGGCGTTGCGCCTGCCGGGCAGTCACCGAGGCGTAACGCCGCCGCTGGAATGGAGCCGAACCCGTGGCTGGCAGTGGGCCCATCGCAACCCGTTGCAACGAGACAACCTGTCATTGCTGCGTAATTTTGCCGAGACGCCGGCCGAACTGGACGACGCTGCGATTCTCTCGGTGCAACGCCAGGTCGGCATCAGCGAGGCGCACTTGCGTTATCTGCAAGTCGAGGGAAAACCGTTGCCGGCGATATTATCGGATGCATTGAATGAAGCCTGGAACTGGCAGCAGGTGTGGCGCACCATTGGGCGCCTGAGTCGGGATCAAGCACCGGGCGGGGTGCATTTTCGCAGCGTGCAGATGCTCCTGGAGCTGCCAGGCTGGCCGCAGGACATTGCGGTACGTTATCACGATGGCGTGCAGTTTTACCCGATGGGCAATGCCGCCGGCACGCGTGTGCTCCTGTTAAGCAAACTGGACCTTGAGAATGACGCCTGGGCGGCGCGCATCCTCACCCGTATGGGAATGGACGAGCAGACGGCCCTGCTGGGGCAAAGTAGCTTCGGCCTGTCTTCGGCGGAACGTAGCCGTCTCTTGTCCGGGCGCTGGGCCCGGCATTTGCAGGCCAACACTCAGCGAGTAACGGCCGGCATGGCCCGCGCCACGACGGTCGATCCATTGGCTGCGCCCTTGGCTCGGGATTTTCCTGGGCTGCCGCAAACCTTGGCGAATGAACTCGCCAGCCAGGCCGCGGGGCAGGATCGGGTTCGCCTGTTGCAAGGGCACGTGAGCGAAACCCTCGGCCGTCATTGCGCTGAAACCCTGCGGGAATTGCGCCTGGGCCGAGCCTTGCGGGCCTTGGAACGCGGTGAAAGCAGCGCTGACCGTGACCGTCTGGTCATGGGACTGATCGGCGAAATGCCCAAACTGCAAGGTCGGGTGCGCCTGCGCCTGTTCCAGCGTGAACTGAGCAGTCCACTTGACGTGGGTGCAACAGGACCGTTGAAGACACTTCGGCAGGAGGGCGACGCGTACCGTCCCTTCGATGAACAGGGAAACGAACTGGCGGACGCGCTGAGCCTGGAAGATGCATTGCTCAGGGCGATGCCGGATGACGCACGCCAGGCGTTGGGCTTGAACATCTGGGAAGGGGCCCGGCTTCGTACAGAGCTGCTTGCACAAGCCCTGGCTGATCGGCAAGGGCTGCGTCGTTACCTGATGATGAGGGGCCTCGGCACGGGTGGGGTACGCCCGCAATGGCTGAACGGACGCCTGGGCTATCCACTCAGTGGCCGTGGACGGCTGCTGTTGGAGGTTTGGCATGGCAGTCTCAATCAGCGTCTTGAGCGGCTATACCCCGCCCATGCGGGGGGGGAGCTGCAACGGCTTCGAGACAATCTGACCGAGCAGGCCCAGCGCCAAAACATCAGCGTGGAAACGTTGATCACCCAGCTGGAAAACGAGTGGACGGAACTGGACCAAGGACTGCGCCAATGGGAAATTTTCGAGGGGGTCCATCATCCCGCCGAAAACAGCTTCGACGTCGAGGGGAGGCTTTCGCTGCGCAGGGACATTGCAATGCGCATTCGCCGGGCCTGGTGGCGCGCACCGGACCCCAGTGGAGATAGCAATGAGCTGACCTTACGGCTTATGGGGCAGCGACTTGGTCATTTGCCGCCGATTAACGCACGATTCGAGCACATCGAGCAGCTGATCCTGACGGACATGGGCCTGAGCGAGGATCCTTCGGACTTCATCCGGCTGTTTCCCAACACCGAGTTGTTGGACTTGGAACGTAACCAGCTCACTGCAATACCATCAGTAGTCGGGGAGCTGGGTGAACTGGTCGAGCTGTCGCTTGACGGGAATCCACTCCATATGACTGCGGATATGTTCGCGCCCCTCCTTGGCGTCGATTTAGCGCCAAGCCTGGAAACGCTGGACCTGTCCAGAGTCCTTACGGGAACAGCTGGCCCTGAAGTCATTAGCGCCATTAGTCGTCTTGCGGAGCTGCCCTCGCTGAATGAGCTTCTTTGGACCGATAATCTGGATTTTACCCCGGGCCAGCTACAGGCCATCACGGCTTTACCTGGGTTGCGCGCGCTGGATCTGTCGCGCTGCGGCCTGCGGCTGGATGAGCAGGGCAGCGCATTTTTGCGCACGGCCACCGACCTGGAGGAACTCAGCCTTAATGGGAACAATTGCAGTCAACTACCTCCACTGCCCGAACTGGTAGCTCTACGCGATCTGGAAATGACCAATGCAGGGCTCACACGGGTGCCAGCGCTGGCGCTGGCGGTGCTGTCCCAGTCGCCGGGCGAAGAAATCGTCGTAGACCTCAGCAACAACCGTATCACTGATATCCGGGATGATCTGCTTCCCCTCATCGCTCGGTTGGAGGGGGGCACCGTCGGGCTGTTGCTTGAGGACAATCCATTGCCCAGCACCCAAATCAGTGCCCTGCGCAGCCGCAATCCCGAGGCGTTCAGGTACACAGTCGACGATTGGTTGTATATCAACCCGGGACTGCGAAGCGCTTTGGAAGAGGCTCGTGATGACGCGGGGGGACGACGCTTCATCGACTGGTTTTCCGGCACCATGCGCGAGGCGGATACCGATACGGCTAACGGATTGACCTTCGAAGATCGCTACAGAGCTGCCGCAATTCTGCAGCACTACGTTGGGTACCGGAATGCTCATGCACCTCTCTCAAGAGTCATCGCCGATTTCGACTTGCAAATGGCCCAGCTGCGCACACGCCTGCAAGCGCGCATTCTGGAAAGGCAGCCTCCAGACCTCCTGGAGCTGGAAGTTCATTTCATGATGTTCGAATCGGCGCTTCGCGCGCGCCTTGAACAACAATCCGTACCGTTCAGCAGTTTTCTAAACGATCATTACCTTTATTGGAGCCACACGCTGGCCGAGCGTTACCCCAATCCCGTGCAACGCCAGGCGTATGCCACACGAGAGGCGTTCATCAACTGGCTCAGCGACGCCCAGGACACGTTCAACAACAACGACCACATGCCCCGCGTTGGAGAACTGACCTGGCGGCCCTATCTTGGACTGATGTCCGGTGAATGGCCCCATCAGCTATCGGCCTGGGAGGTCGTCGAAGGTGACTTGGTGGACGCCTTCAGCGACCCCGTGGATCCGTCCCGTTGGCCACAGGTATTGCTGGATAACCTTGCGCACCCTGACGCCGACTTGCCGAGCGCCTGGGAACAGGTTGAGGAAAACGGCCAATTGACTTGGCGTCGCGCAAGGCTTGACGCAGTGGCAGACGTGGATTGGCGCTCAGGCCAGCCGGTGATGCTCAGTGAGGATCAGCTGCGGCGCACCATGGCGATCTACCGGTCAGTCAAGAGCCGGGAAATCGAGACGCTGGTTCGCCGGATTACGACTGGCATGGTCGACCCGTGGTGGGCGCAGCGGCCACGATAATCGTCATCGAGGTGTTGACGGGGCGGCGGAATCGGCGTTTCCCGCTGTCCTGTCGAGGTGCTGCGCAGCAGCAACGCTACCGGACCGTTTCACGTTGCGGACAACGTGAAACACGTCTAGCTGTGGGCAAGATCCGTCAAATAGTGGAAATGTGTAATCCCGGTACGAAGTTTCAGCCGATGAGCGGGGCGTCACGCTTGAACACCAAGGCCTTCAAACCACAGGCGGGGTCCGCATCTGGAAACTCCGGAGGGTTTGCCAGTCGCTCTTCGAGTGTCAGGCCAGGCGCTTCACGCGTGACGCCTTCGATAAGGAAATCCGGGCCGGTGGCCGGGTCGTTGCTACAAGCCAATACCTTGCCGTGGGCGGTCAGCAGTTCCGGCAGGCGACGCAATACCCGCTGGTAGTCCTTGGTCAGCAGGAAACTGCCCTTCTGGAAGGTGGGCGGATCGATGATCACCAGGTCGTAGGGGCCGCTGTTGATCACCTTGCCCCAGGACTTGAACAGGTCGTGGCCGAGGAAACTCACCTGGCCCAGGTCATGGCCGTTCAGGCGATGGTTGTCGCGGCCGCGGCTCAGGGCCGCCCGGGACATGTCCAGGTTGACCACATGCTGCGCGCCCCCGGCAATCGCCGCCACCGAGAAACCGCAGGTGTAGGCAAACAGGTTCAGCACCCGCTTGCCATTGGCGTTGGCCCGCACCCAGTCGCGACCGTAGCGCATGTCGAGGAACAGGCCGTTGTTCTGCTTTTTGCCCAGGTCGATCCGGTAACGCAAGCTGCCTTCGGTCAGGGTCCACTCATCGATGGGCTCACCCACTAGCCACTGGGTCAGGCTATCGGGCAAGTAGCGGTGCTGCACGGCGAGGGTGTGGGCCTTGCTGTGTTGCCAGGCCGGCGACGTGGTCAATGCCATCAGCATTGCGCGCAAATCGTCAAGATGCGTGGAGTCCGGTTCCTTGAACAGCGAGACCAGCACCACCCCTTGCAACCAGTCGACCGTGACCTGCTCCAGCCCCGGCCAGCAGCGCCCACGGCCATGGAACAGACGGCGGGTCTCTTCCGGCACCGATGCCAGGGCGGTCAGCAAATGGTCGTGAAGGGTTTGAAGGGCTACGCAATTCATTCAGGCAACGCCAGGGATTCGAAAGGCCGGCATTTTAACCGTCGCCGACCCTGGTGCAATCCCTGTGGCGAGGGAGCTTGCTCCCGTTGGGCTCTGTAGGAGCTGGCGAAGCCTGCGATCTCTTGATCTTGATCTTTCGATTCAATTGTCAGTGGAAAGATCGCAGCCTCGCTTCGCTCGGCAGCTCCTACGGCGGGAGCAAGCTCCCTCGCCACAAAGGTGCTACTAGCCGCCGCTTGTGGCCAGGATGCTCGCCACCTGTTGCGGCTGGCAGTTGAGATAGGCCGATCGCTTGAGCCAGCTCGGGTCCGGGTACCAGGAAAACATGAATTGCCCGCCCTTGAGCTTGTCGATCACCTGGCGCGCCACTTGCGGGCGTACGGCAGGGCAGCCCTGGCTGCGCCCGATGCGTCCCTGGCGCACGCTCCACAACGGGTTCACGTAGTCGGCGGCATGGATCACGATCGCCCGGTCGCGGGCCAGGTCATTGAAGCCCGGCTCCAGGCCATCCATGCGCAGTGAATAACCGTGGGCGCCCTGGTAGCTTTCCTGGGTACGAAACAGGCCCAGGCTGGATTGGTAGCTGCCCAGGCGATTGGAGAATTGCGTGGCGAAATTTTCTCCGGATTTCTGCCCATGGGCCACCAGATCGCGCAACACCAGCTTCTTTTGCCGCAGGTCGAAGATCCACAGGCGCCGGGCCGTGGAGGGTTGCGAGTAGTCGATGACCGCCAGGTGGCGGGCTTGGCCGGCGCCATTGGCGACAGCGCATTGCATGGCGCTCAAGGCACTTTTCAGCGCCAGGGGATTGAGTTCCGGCGCTGCCTGGGCGAGGCTGTGGTAAAGCGTTTTCGACTTGGCCTTTTTTTCCGCCAGTGCCGGGCTGCAAATGATACCCAGGCCCAGCATGACCAGGCAAAATCGGCGCAAAAAGCCCGATACAGGCGAAGCGGTTCCAGCGTGGTGTTCGTTCGCGGCATCCCGTCCGATTGTGTTTGTCTGCATGATGGCGGGTCGTACCTGTCGCAAAATTCACCGTCAACGAGACGGCCATGGATTGGAGTAAAGCAGTTGTTCAAAAAGTCCGCATGTTACCTGAGCCTTTTATTGCTCACGGCGCCATTGGTCGCCAAAGCCGAGGACGGCGACCCGGCTCTGGTGCAGACCACGCTGGCGCAACTGGCGGTCGCGTGCCCGAACGTCGCGGTGGGCGTCGATTTTCCGACGCAGCTTGACTTACAGGCGTTCTACCAGCAAAACGCAGGCCAGGAAGTCTGGGCGGACGACGAACGACGGGGAGCGTTGCAGGTCCAGTTGCAGCAGTTGGCCGACGACGGCCTGGATCCGGCTCGTTATAGCCTGCCGGTCGGGGACGCGGTCCAAGGCCTTCATTGCGCCGACATCGCCATCAGCCAGCGCTACCTGCGAGCTTTGCATGACCTGCGTTTCGGCTACTTGCCCCAAGACCGACTGGAGCCGGTATGGAAAGCCAACCCACCGCCACAGGATCACCCGGCCGTGGTGCTGGCCATCGCCGGGCTGGGCCTGCAAAACCTCGCCGACGCCTTTGAACAGTCGCGGCCGAACCTGGACCTTTACCGCAACCTGCGCGGTCTCTATGCCCGGCTACGGCAACAGCCGCTGGGCGAATGGCAAGCGGTGCCAGGCGGGCCGTTGCTGCAACCGGACAAACAGGACGCCCGTGTCCCCGCCCTGGCCCAGCGCCTGTTCAACGAGGGGTACTTGAGTACGCCGCCGCAGGTCAGCGACGAGCATTACGGCCCCATGTTGGTGGAGGCGATGAAGAGCTTCCAGGCTCGGCATTCGCTACAGGCCGATGGCGTGGTCGGGCCGTGGACCGTCACCGAGCTGAACATCAGCCCGGCCATGCGCCGGGAGCAGTTGCGCATCAATCTGGAGCGCATGCGTTGGCTGGCCCAGGATGTGGAAACCGACAGCGTCCTGGTCAACGTGGCCGCGGCGCAATTGACGGTTTACCAGGGCGGCGCGCCGGTCTGGCAAACCCGCACCCAGGTGGGCCGGGCGCAACGGCAGACGCCGTTGCTCAAATCCCATGTCACTCGACTGACGCTCAACCCGACCTGGACCATTCCGCCGACCATCATGCGCGAGGACAAACTGCCCGAGATCCGCCGTGATCCGGAGTTTCTCACTCGCCACAACCTACGGATCCTCGACAGTGAAGGCCTGCCGTTGCTGGCGGAGGACATCGACTGGGAGCACCCGGGCAACCTGATGCTTCGCCAGGACCCGGGCCCGAAGAACCCGTTGGGCAAAATGGCGATCCGCTTCCCCAATCCGTTCTCGGTGTACCTGCATGACACGCCGAGCCAGTCGCTGTTCAGCAAAGGTCCGCGGGCCTTCAGCTCAGGTTGCGTGCGGATCGAGCAAGTGATGCACCTGCGCGACCTGCTGGTCAGCCCGGCTGAACGGGCCCGCACCGACACCTTGCTGGCCAGTGAATCGACCCACGAGTTCAGGCTGGCCCGGCCCATGCCGATCCTGCTGGGTTACTGGACAGCACAAGCTGACAGCCAGGGCCAGGCGGTGTACATCCCGGATATCTACCAACGCGATATCGCTCTATCTGCCGCTAGCCGTAGTGCGCTCTGATCACGCGAACTCAGCATCGGACTCCACGGGCGTAGTCTCTTCGGTTGTCGAGAACAGCCGCTGGCCGAGGGCATGAGCCGTTTGTAAGTGAAGCTTCGGATCGAGGGTTTCCGATTCGAGCAAACGTTCGGTGCTCATTACCTGGGCGCCGCAGTAACCAAAGATGCCATCTTCAATCTGCGTGACCATTGCCCGGTCGTAGCCGTGGCGTTCAAAGCTACCGGCATCGGCGCCGCCGACCGCCACAAGCTGTATTCGCAGGTGCTTTAGCTTCTGGACAAACGGCTCGCCGTGCTTGTAATCGAACGCCCAACCATTGGAAAACACTCGGTCGATCCAACCTTTGAGCAAAGCAGGCATCGACCACCAGTAAATCGGGTAGACCATTACGAGCGTATCGGCTCGTTCGATTCGAGCCTGTTCGGCCAGAACATCCGCCGGGGCGGCCGCTACGCGGCGATGGACCGCGCCGTCGGCGAAACCAAAGCGTGGATCGAATCCTTCGGCGGCGAGGTCGGCTATTTCGAAGGTATTGACCGGGTTGGCCTGGACGATGCCGTCACCAATGGCTCGGGCGAGTGAATGGGTCAGCGAACGGGGGTCATGGTGAGCAACAACGATAAGGGCGTGCATCTCGAATCTCCTTCTAGCATCACGCAGCGTCAAGCGAGTATGCTGGGCTAAGTTACGGTGAGTAAGTTACGGTTGGTAAGTTACCTTTGGTATAGTTAGCATGTCAAGCACTGAAGAAAAAGCACAGCCCTCTGCCGCCCCCCGTCGTCGACTGTCCCGCGCCGACCGACAGCGGCAGTTATTAGATGTCGCCTGGCGCCTGGTTCGGGAGGAGGGCAGTGAAGCGCTGACCCTGGCTCGGCTCGCGGATCAGGCGGGTGTCACCAAACCCATCGTCTACGACCATTTCATTACCCGGTCGGGGCTATTGGCGGCGCTTTATAAAGATTTCGACGTCCGCCAGATGGCGGTGATCAATGCCGCGATTGAAGCCAGTGAACCGGAGCTAGAAAGCCGAGCGCAGGTCATTGCTTCTTCCTTTGTGGAATGTGTCCTGCTTCAGGGCCGAGAGATCCCCGGCGTCAGCGCAGCTCTGAGTGGCTCACCTGAATTGGAGCGCATCAAGAGGGAATGCGAAGGGAAATTTCTTGACAAGTGCCGCGTGGTGTTGGAGCCGTTTGCGGGTACCAATGGCGTCGGCCAGGCTGGTTTGCGAGCGATGCTGGGGGCGGCGGAGGCGTTGTCCAATGCGGCCGCCACCGGGGAAATCAGCGCTGACGAGGCAAAGCAAGAGCTGTTTGCCAGCATTGTTGCGATGGTGGGCAGGACCGTCGACACCTCTCCAAGCTGAGCCCACGCTATCGCGCGCAAGCTTTGCTCCCACTGTCGTTTTGTGTTGCCTGAGAATATCTGCGCCAAAGCCCCAGTGCCCCTGTGAGAGCAAAGCTTGCTCGCGGCCAGGGGTTGTTGATTGAGTACATATCCATTGCTGCGGTAACGGATATGCACACAATCCAACAGCGCAGCCCGAATCAATAAACCTGCGAACGCAACAACTGTTCAATCGTATCAATCAGCTCATCATAGGAAACCGGTTTGCCAATGTGCTGATCAAACCCCGACTGCCGGGACTTCTGCATGTCCACCGACGCCCCATACCCCGTCAACGCAATGGCCGGAATGTGTTTGACATGGGGCAACTTGCGCAATGCCTGCATCAGCTCATGCCCGTTCATCACCGGCATGCCCAAGTCAGAAATCACCACATCGAAACGGGCGTCACGGGCGCTTTGCAAGGCCTCTTGCGGCAGGGCGAAGGCGAGGACCTGGGCGTCTTCCATCTCCAACAGCAGTTTGAGGGTATCCAGCACTTCGGGAGAGTCATCCACCAGTAAAACGGTCAGGCCGCTCAGACGACCGGATTGCTCACTGCTGGGCGCTTGCTTGGCTTGTGGCTCCTCCGCCTTGCTCAAGGGCAGGCGAATGGTAAACGTGCAGCCCTTGCCCAACCCATCGGACTTGACTTCCACGCTGCCGCCATGGGCCTCGGTCAACTGCCGCACCAGGGACAGGCCGATGCCCAACCCTTCGCGTTGATGGGTCGCGTGCTGGGTCTCGGCCTGGCCGAACAGGTCGAATACTTCGTTCAAATGCTCGGCCTCGATGCCCACGCCGGAGTCCTTGACGTCCAGTCGCGCCATGCTGCCGTCCTGGCTGGCGATCAACTGCACGCGGCCACCGTTGGGGGTGAACTTCAGGGCATTGTTCACCAGGTTCCAAATGACCTGCTCCAACCGGGTCGGGTCGGCGTTGACGATCAGCTCGCTGGGCCCCTCGGGCAGTTCCAGGGTCACCTTGTTCGGGTGATTGTCATTGATCACCACCGTGTAGATGTCCTGGAGCACTCGGCCCAGGTCCACGGCCTGGCGCTTGAGCTTGAGCTTGCCGGTGCGCACCCGCGCCACGTCGAGCAAATCGTCGATGATTCGCGCCTGGCTGGTTACCGCGTCGCAGATCGTGTTGACGGCCTTGGCCGCCGCGCTGACGGTCTTGGTCACCGGCAAGCGTCGTAGCAATTCGGCGTTGAGCTGGATGAGGTTCAGCGGATGCTTGAGTTCGTGGGACATGACCGCGAAGAACTCGTCCTTCAGGTGGCTGGTGTTCTGGGTTTCCATCAGCCGTTGGGTCTGTTCCTCGTGCAGGCGCTTGTGCCCGGTCAGGTCGCGGGCGATTTTCACGTAGCCCTGCTGGTGGTCGCCTTGTAGCAAGGTGACCTCGCCACTGCAGAAGAAGCGGCTGCCGTCCTTGCGCAGGTGCCAGCGCTCGTCCTCGCTGCGCCCGTTGGTCCGGGCCAGCCTCAATTCGTTTTCCGGCACGCCGTCGGCGCGGTCCTGGGGCGAGAAGATGAAGTCGTAATAGGCGCCCTCGGCTTCGGCCTTGGAATGGCCGAAGATCAATTCGGCCCCGGTGTTCCAGCGAGTGATCACGCCATGTTCATCCAGCAGGATGATGGCGTAGTCCCGGGTGCTTTCGGCCACCAGTCGCATGCGTTCTTCTCCCAGGCGCAGTTCTTCCTCGGCCGCCCGGCGCTTGCTGATGTCGATAAAGGTCAACACCGTGCCGTCGATGTGGTCCTCGCTGGAACGGTACGGCAGCAGCCGGGCGATGTACCAGCGGCCGTCGTTGCTGCTGACTTCCCGTTCGATCATGTTCAAGGATTCGAAGACCTGGGTGGCGTCGGCAGCCATGTCGGCGTAGTCCAGGCGATGGGTGATGTCCAGCAGCGAACGGCCGGTGTCCACCGGCAGCATGCTGAAGATTTCCGTGGCCCTTGGCGTGAACCACTTGATGCGCACGCTGCGGTCGACGAACACCGTGGCGATGTCGGTGGAGGCGATCAGGTTGGTGAGGTAATCATTGATCTTGTCGGTTTCTTCGACCTTGGTCTTGAGCTCGTAATTGACCGTCAGCAATTCTTCGTTGATCGACTGAAGCTCTTCCTTGCTGGTCTCCAACTCTTCAGTGGCCGAGCGCAACTCTTCGTTGATCGCCTGCATCTCTTCATTGGAGGCCTTGAGTTCCTCGCTGGAGACTTCGGCCTGTTCGATGGTGTCCTGCAGGTGCAGTTTGGTGCGTTGCAGTTCCCGCTCAAGGTTGGAGAGGACCTGGTTCTCGGTCTGGTTGGTGCTGGATTCAAGCTGTTCGGCCGCGTCGACTTCCACCTCATCGAACACCACCAAGACAAAGTCACCGTCGGACTGGTCGTCGCGATAGGGCTGGGCCAGCAGATCCACCAGGAACCGTCGGCCATCCCGCTCAAGGTTGACCTGACGCGACTTGACCGCCTGGCCACTTTGGTTGACCTGGAACAGCGTGGTGCGGATCTCCAGGCGCAACTGCGGATTGATCAGCGTCAGCAGGTTGCGCGACATCTCGCCGCCGACATGGCGCAGGAAGCGTCCGGCGCTTTCGGACATGTGCAGGATGTCGGCGTTGGCGTCGACGATCATGCTCGGCGGCGCGGAGCGCTCGATGGCGCGCAAGTGGATGTCGGCAAACGACACCTTGCGTATCGGGGCGGCCAGGGGCGCAGCCGGGGAGGACGTCGCGCGCACGTAACCGCCGCGAGGCATGGTCGGTGTGCGGCGGCTGCTGGCGGTGCCGTACTTGCTGCGGAAGATCCGGTTGCGCTTGTCCACTGGCGTAAACAGCTCGTGGCAGGCATCGGCCGATTCCGACGAGCCGAGGAACAGATAGCCCCCCGGTCGCAGGGCGAAGTGGAACATTTGCAGGATTTCACGCTGGACTTCGCGGTCGAGGTAGATCAACAGGTTGCGGCAGACGATCAGGTCGATCTGCGAGAACGGCGGATCCGACAGCAGGTTGTGCTTGGCGAACAGCACCCGCTCGCGGATCTCCTTGCGCACGCGGTAGTTGTGGCCATCCTTAAGGAAGTATTGACGCAGCCGGGTCGGGGGCACGTCGGTGATGATCGCCTCTGGGTACGCGCCGTTACGGCCCGCAGTAATGGCACGTTCATCGATGTCGGTGGCAAACACTTGCAGCTTGGCGGGACTGGCGTCGTGCACCAGTTGATCGCTGACCAGCATCGCCAGCGTGTAGGCCTCTTCACCGGTGGAACAGCCCGCCGACCACACGCGTACTTCCTCTGGAGGCACGCTGCCGGGTTCGACCGGTTTGAGCAGGCTGGGCAGCACGTCCCGCTCCAGGGCCTCGAATGCCTCACGGTCACGAAAGAAGTTGGTCACGCCGATCAGCAGGTCGCCGAGCAAGGACTTGGTCTCATCCGGATGATTCTGCAGGTAGCTGTAGTAGGACGGTAAATCCGCCTGGGCAGTGACCTGCATCCGCCGTTCGATACGTCGCAGCACGGTGGCGCGTTTGTAGTGTTTGAAATCATGGCCGGTACCGGCGCGCAGTTGCACCAGGATGTCATGCAGTGACTGCTCGGCCGCGGCGGCCTCGCGCTCGGAGGTCGGCGGCTGGGTGTTGATTTCCGGATCATTGGCGGTAGGCAGGCGGATTGCCTGGGCGTTGCTCCACAGCTCCAGCAATTTCTGCGGCATTTCCGCTACTGGCAGCACCAGATCGACCATTTGGGTATCAATGGCCGCCTGGGGCATGCCATCGAATTCGGCGTCCGTGGGAGATTGCGCGATGGTCACGCCACCTTGCTCCTTGATCCTCGACAGGCCCACGGCGCCGTCGGAGCCGGTGCCCGACAGCACCAGGCAAAATGCCCGGTCCTTGTGTACATCCGCCAGGTCGCGGAAAAACAGGTCGATGGCCACGTGCCCGCCCTGGCGTGGTTCGGCCGGGGTGACATGCAGATAGCCGTCATTCATGTGCAGGCTTTGGGCGGGGGAAATCACGTAGACGTGGTTCTTGCGGATCGGCACCGTTTCGGTGACCTGCAGCACCGGCATCTTGGTCGTTTCCTGGATGATCTTGCCGGCCAGGCTCTGATGGTCCGGCGCCAGGTGCAGAACGATGACGAACGCCATGCCGTTGTCCTTGGGCATGTGCTCGAAAAACTGCTTGATGGCCTGCAAGCCGCCCGCCGAAGCGCCGATTCCCACCACCGGGAAGTTCAGGTCACTGGGGCTCAGCTCTCGTCGCTGTGGCACGTTGGGAGAGCGTTTGCTGGATGATGGCATAAATTCTTGGCCTTAAAGGGCGGGGCAATCCAGTCCCGCCACATCAAATTCAGGGGGCAAAAACTCGCAGGATAGTCCGGTTGCACGAAGATTGCGAAGACCGGGCGCTGCAAAGCCACCGTCACCGGCATTGTGCGCCCCGAAAACGCCCTCAGCCCACCGGCACACGCAGATATTCCGGCTGCAGGTAGTTGAACCAGAGCAGGATCATTTCCACCAGGATCGTCACCAGGACCAGCAAACCGACGCCCCAGACACTTGCCGAATACAACAGGCCCTGTTCTTTCTTGAGGCCCATGAACTTGGGTAATCCGACGAACAGCAGGAAGGTCGAGTAGGCCGACGCCAGCAACAACACCGCCACGGCCAGCCAGCGGCTCGGATACAACCCGAAAATCCCGGCCAGGAAGTAGGGCGTGGCTGTGTAGGCGGCGAAACCGATGCATTGGTTGACCGTCGGACGCACCTCGAAGGTGCGGGACATCCAGCGGATGAACACCCCCATCAGCGTGACGCCGACCACGATGGTCAGGTACAGCAGCGCACACAGCTGGAACGCGCTGGCACTGCTGAGTCGTACCGTTTCGTTTTCGGCCAGGCTCCAACCGGTCCAGGTGGTGCCGATGAACAGGCACACCGCCGGGATCAGCGCGAGCAACAGCAAGTGCGCCAGGTAGTGGCGTGGATGCGCCTGTTCCTGTTCGCGGATGTCGGCCCAGGCGAACTCAGGTTGCGTGAACAGTTTGACGAAAGGTGCAGACATGACGACCTCCTGATCAGGACGGCCTCTGCATGAGGCCCATGTAGGTTTGAGGTACGGCTACAGACAGGGGTTTCATTTATTTCCAGGATCTGGCTGACGGTGCGATAAAGGGAATGAATCAAAACGGCAGGGGTCAACCCATCAGCATCCCTGAAGGACCGTTTGCCATGACTGTTGCCCAAACCCTGGTTGATTATCTGCGCGAACATGACCTGCGCCTGACCACGGCCGAATCTTGCACCGCCGGGCAGATTGTCACGCTGCTGGCCGAGGTGCCCGGCAGCGGTTCACTGATCGAAAGCGGCTATGTGGTGTATTCCCCTGAAGCCAAGCAGCGGCTGCTCGGCGTGAGTCCACGCACCATCGAGACGTTCAACCTCACCAGTCGCGAAGTCGCCGAGGAGATGGCTCTTGGTGCCTTGCGCGATGCCAATGCCAACGTAGCCGTGGCGACTACCGGCCTGCTCGGGCCAGAGGGCAAGGACGGTATACCCGCCGGCACCGTCTGTTTTGCCTGGGCGTTCGAGGTGAATGGCCAGCGCGCCTTGTTCAGTCGCCGCGAGCGGTTCTTCGGCAACCGCAGCCAGGTGCAATTGTGGGCCGCCGAATATGTGTTGCAGCAATTGCCCACTTTTCACCAACGCGCCGTGGCGGGTGAGTGTCGATAGGGGCCGACCATGACCGATCAAGACGAGCAGGACGATCACCGCAGCCGCCAATTCCCGGTGCGCGAAGACATGGTCTTCCAGCACAAGGTCTGGCGTTTTGAGCGAATGGGCTGGTACGTATTGGTGCTGCTGGTGATCCTGACCTTGCTGGGCCTGTTTTCCCGAGGGCCGTTGAGCGACCGGGAGTTGTACAGCAGCGACGGTAGCCTGGGCGTTGAGTACCAGGCGTTCCACCGCAACGGCTCCGCGAATGCCATGACCATCCGGCTCAAGGGCCAACCCAACGCCGTGCTGGAAGTGGAGTTGGGCGGCGATTGGCTGGAAGGTTTCGAGATGCAAGCGCTGCAACCGCCACCGATGCGTTCGGCGGGCGCGGGGCAGGGCATGACGCTCTGGGTCCAAGCGGACAAGCAAGGGCAGGCCAGCCTGTATCTGTCATTGCTTGGCGAAGGGTTCGGGACCTATCACAGCCGCATCGCCACCCCCGGCGGCGCCACGGTCAGTTTCAAACAGTTCATATTTCCTTAGGTGACCTATGGATTCGGTACTGCGAGCCGCCGCGTTGTATGCGGCATTGATGGTGTTGTTCAAGATCGCCGGACGGCGTTCCCTGGCCGAGATCACCACGTTCGACTTCGTGTTGTTGATGATCATCGGCGAGGCCACTCAACAGGCGCTGTTGGGCGATGACTTCTCGATGACTAACGCGCTGATGGTGATTGTGACGCTGATTGCCATCGATGTCGGTTTTTCATTGCTCAAGTTGCGCTCGCAGTGGGTTTCACGGCTGATCGATGGCGGCCCGACCATCATCGTCGAGGACGGGCGCATCCTCCGTGGCCGGATGCGCCATGCCCGGTTGATCGAGGCGGACATCATGGAGGCCGCGCGCTCCAGCCAAGGCATCGAGACCCTGGAGCAAATCAAGTTTGCGATTATCGAGCGTAACGGGAAGATTTCGGTGATCGCCAAGGAGCCGTCCTGAGCACTGTCGCTAGACACTTTTTGTGGCACGGGGGCTGTTGTGGCGAGGGAGCTTGCTCCCGCTGGGTCGCGAAGCGACCCCCAACGACCAGACAACTCGGTGTTGGTGAGAATTGTGGGGGGCTGCTGCGCAGCCCAGCGGGAGCAAGCTCCCTCGCCACAGGTAAAACACAGGTAAAACACTGCGCTTTGCTTAAAGCATCGGCTTGCCCCCGGTAATCCCATAACGGGCCCCGGTGATGTAGCTGGCTTCGTCGGAGGCCAGCAGCACATAGATCGGCGCTACCTCAACCGGTTGGCCAGGACGCCCGAGGGGTGTCTGCGAGCCGAAATTCTGCACTTCCTCCTCGGGCATGGTCGCCACGATCAGCGGCGTCCAGATCGGTCCCGGCGCCACGCTGTTCACCCGGATGCCCTTGGGCCCGAGCATTTGCGCCAGGCCGCCGGTGAAGTTGGCGATGGCGCCCTTGGTGGTGGCATAGGCAAGCAGTGTCGGCTTGGGCATGTCGGAGTTGACCGAGGTGGTGTTGATGATCGAACCACCGGGCTTCATGTGCGGCACGGCGGCCTGGCAGATCCTGAACATCGCCGTGATATTGATATCGAAGGTGCGCACCCATTCCTCGTCGGGAATCTCCTCGAGGGTTTCGTGGGTCATCTGGAACGCGGCGTTGTTGACCAGGATGTCGATACGCCCGAAGCGGGCGACGGTTTCATCGACGATCTTGCGGCACAGGCCTTTGTCCGCCAGGTCACCGGGCAGCAACAGGCACTGGCGGCCGGCTTGTTCGACCCAGCGTGCGGTTTCCTTGGCGTCTTCATGCTCGTCCAGGTAGGCAATCGCCACGTCCGCGCCTTCACGGGCGAAGGCAATGGCGACGGCGCGACCTATGCCGCTGTCGGCGCCGGTGATCAGGGCGATCTTGTTCGCCAATCGCCCGGAGCCGGTGTAGCTCTGCTCGCCGCAGTCCGGGTACGGATCCATTTTGCGCTGGGTGCCGGGCACCGGCTGGCTTTGTTTCGGGAAAGGCGGGAAAGGGTAGTCGGCCATTGTCGTTCTCCAGTTGGGTTGCGATGGAGGGTGGACTTTGGTTTTTCTGGCGGAGTTCGGTCGGATTGTCCGGTCAGTCGATGAGCGTGACGAGGGCTGCTTCGTCGGTAAATAGGCGGCATCGGGCGAACATTGGAGGTTGCGGTATTCTCCAATCCACGTACGGATTTGAAAGAGGAGCAGGGCCATGTTCAGCCACATCCAGATCGGCGCCCGCGACCTGCCGAAAATGGTCGCTTTTTATGACGCAGTCCTCGGCTGCCTGGGACTGGAGCGCATGGCGAGCGAAAACGATTCGGGCCCGCCGGGGGAAGGCTGGCGTCAGCCGGGCAAGCACTGGCCCCAGGTGTTTGTCCAACTGCCGTTCAACGGCTTGCCCGCGACCTGGGGCAATGGCATGCAAGTGAGCTTCGCCGCCGACTCCCCGCAAACCGTCCGCGCCGCCTGGGAGCAGGCGATGGCCATGGGCGGTACCGACGAAGGCCCTCCCGGCCCGCGGCCGCAATATTGCGAAGGCTATTTCGGCGCGTATTGCCGCGATCCGGAGGGAAACAAGCTGTGTTTTGTTTATGCGCCGGATATGCAGGAATAGAGCACCGATCCATTGCGGCGATGAAGCCTCTGTGGCGAGGGAGCTTGCTCCCGCTGGGCTGCGCAGCAGCCCCCTCAATTCTCACCAACACCGAGTTGTGTGGTCGTTGGGGGCCGCTTCGCAACCCAGCGGGAGCAAGCTCCCTCGCCACAGGGGCTCTGCGTCGCCGGTTGGATCAACCCCTGGCTTTCAGGCTGCGCTCCATCCGCGCAATCCCTTCCTCCAGTAACGCCCGCGGGCAGCCGAAGTTCAGGCGCACGAACTGCCCGGCATCGTCACCAAAATCCAGCCCGGCACTGAGCCCGACCTTGGCTTCCTTCAAGAAGAATCCTTGCGGGTCATCCAGCTCCAAGCCTGAACAATCCAGCCAGGCCAGGTAAGTGCCTTGGGGCACGGTCATGGTGATGCCCGGCAGGCGAGTGTTCACCGCCTCGACCAGGTAATCACGGTTGGCTTGCAGGTAGGCTTTGAGGGCTTCCAGCCACGGGCCGGCTTCGCTGTAGGCCGCGCGGGTCGCTTCCAGGCCCAGGGCATTGACGCTGTCGACCATGCCTGCCCGGGCGCTGTTGACCCGTTCGCGCAGCTTGGCGTTCTGGATGATCGCGAACGAGGTTTTCAGCCCCGCGATGTTGTAGGCCTTGCTGGCGGACATCAGGGTGATGGTGCGCTCGGCAATCTCGGGGCTGAGGGACGCAGTCGGTATGTGCACGCGACCGTCGAAGCACAGTTCGGCATGGATCTCGTCGGAGATGATCCAGGCGTCCTGCGCCAGGCAAATGTCGGCCACGGCCTGGAGTTCTTCACGCTCGAACACTTTGCCCAGCGGGTTGTGGGGATTGCTCAGCAACAAGGCGCCGCCGCCCTGCAACGCTTCGCGCAACGCGGCCAACGGCGTATGGAACTCACCGTTGACCGGGGTGAACGGCAATTCCACTTTGTTCAACTGCCAGTGACCAGGGGCGTGGCGCAGCGGCGGGTAGTTGGGCACCTGCACCACGACGTTCTGCCGGGGTTCCACCAAGGCATGCAGCGCCATGTTGAAACCTGGCTCGACGCCGGGCAGGAACACGATCTGCTGAGGCTCGACGCGCCAGGCGTACTTGCTCCACAGGTCAGCCGTGATGGCTGCACGCAGATCGTCCTGGGCGACGCTGTAGCCGAGCATCGGATGTTCGAGGCGCTTGTGCAGTGCGTCAATGACCATCGGCGGGGCGGCGAAATCCATGTCGGCCACCCACATCGGCAACACATCCGCCGGGTAGCGGCTCCATTTGGTACTGCCGGTGCCGTGGCGCTCCAATACGGTGTCGAAATCGAAAGTCATGGGGGTTCCATCAGTCAGTCATGAGATGGCGGACATCATAAAGCAAAGGCCGCTGAGAAAAGCTTGGTGGCGCAGTGCCACTAATTGATGATAATCAGTTAAAGTTCCCTCTCGAAACGCCGCTAAGCCATTTACGGCATTTGGTAACGGACCTCCAAGTCTTTGAAAAGGACGACCCCCATGACATTGCCCGTGCGCTTTAACGACCACCACCGTAAAGCCGACCGCATCATGCTGGGGCTGCTTTGGCTGGCGCTGCTGTATTCCCTGGGCCTGGCCTTCCTGCACTCGACGTTCACCCGGGCGTTGCTGGTGGGGGCGACCACCTGCGTGGCGAGCACCGGGCTTTATCGCGTCCTGGCGGGCACGCGGGCCATGCGCTGCGTCATTGCGGTGGCGTTGATGGTCATGGCGGCGCTGCATATCAACCAGACCCACGGCGTGACCGAGTTCCACTTCGGGATCTTCGTGCTGCTGGCCGTGTTGACGTTCTACCGTGACTGGCTGCCGATTGTCGTGGCCGCCGCCACCATCGCGGTTCATCACCTCAGTTTTCACTGGCTTCAACACCAGGGTTATCCGGTGTTCGTCATGGAGACTCACGGCGGCTGGTCGATGATCTTCCTCCACGCGTTCTACGTGGTGGTGGAAAGCGTGATCCTGATTTACCTGGCGAACCAGAGCCTGGCCGACGCCACGGAAAACCAGGAGGTGCTCGACAAGGTATTGGCAGCGGCCGCTCAGTTGAGCCATGACACCGACAGGCAGCGCGGTGAGGGCGTCAAGGTTTCTTCGAGCGAGCGTTTCGATCATTTCCTCCAACAGGTCACCCAACTGGTGGACGGTGTGGTGCGCGACACCCGCAACCTCTCGGACCTGGGCCAGGACTTGTCCCAGGTTGGCCAGACCCTGGAAACCGGCGCCCGCCACCAACTCGACGAAGTGGCGCAGATGAGCGGTGCGATCGGCCACCTGGTCCAAGCCATGGAGAACATCGCCGGCCACGTCGACCAGACCTTGCTGCGTGCCGGCCAGGCCAATGAGCAGGTCAACCGCGGACGCAGCACGGTTGACCAGACCCGGGAAGAGATCGTCGAGCTGGCAGGGCGCATCAACCTGACCAACGACACCGTGCAGGTGCTGGCCGAGCAGGCCCAGCAAATCGGCCAGGTACTGGATGTGATCAATGGTATTGCCGAGCAGACCAACCTGCTGGCCCTCAACGCGGCCATCGAAGCCGCCCGTGCCGGTGATCAGGGCCGCGGGTTCGCGGTCGTGGCCGACGAGGTCCGCACCCTTTCAAAAAAGACCTCGACGTCCACCACCGAGATCCAGCAGATCATCGCCAAGCTGCAACAAGGCAGCCGCCAGGCCGCCGCCGCGATGCAAGGTAGCCGCGACGGGGTAGAACGCTGCGTGTCCGCCAGCCAAATGGCTTCGCAACTGTTGCATGCCGTGGTCGAAGACATTGCCGTGATCAACCATTTCAACGACCTGATTGCCAGCACCACCCAGGAGCAATCCCAGGCGTCGATCGGCATCAGCCAGCGTCTGCAAAGCGTGCAGGCCGTGGCTGAGCGCAACGCTGACAACATCGGCGTCCTGACCCGCAGCAGCCAATGCTTGCCACCGTTGGCGGAGCGATTGGCGGTGTTGGGGCAGGCGTTTCATGGGAAGCCCGGGGCGGCCTGAGCGCAGGACTTACCGCCTACATACCGGTAGAAAACGCCGGAGGCTGTTCAAGGGCCCGCCTGATCTCGCGACATGCAACGTCGTACTGGCTGAGCAGGCGCAACGCCCAATCAGCACGTTCGCGAATGCGCTTGTCGTCTTCGTTGGCCGGCGCCTGGTCATTGAACATCGATTCCACGTTTCGAATGATCAGGTGTTCAGGCAAATAAAGGAGCCGGCAATTCTTGTAACTCGACGCACGCAACTCGGCGATCGGGTACGCGCCGCCCAGGCCCGCCGAGACACCCACCAACAGCGCGGGTTTGTGCCCGAGCTCGCTGATCCCCGCGTACAGGAAGAAGTTCTTCAGCGCTGGGCAGGCCATGCCGTTCCATTCCGGACTGATCACGATCAGCGCCGTCGCTTTGGCAAGGATCGCTTGTTGAGCGGGCCACAGCTGGTCGCGGTCTTGTTCCGGCCAAAGCGGCAGTCGGCTGGTGGCCAAGTCAATCAAGTCGCTGGCCTCCCACAGGTTTAGATCTGTCAGTCGCTGCCGCAGATGATTTGCCACTTTGAGCGACTGGCTGCCCGCCCGATTGGAGCCCGACAGCACGACGATACGGCGGCTCACGGCGTCACCTCCGGTTGGACGCGGGTCTTGGGCGCGGTACGGCGAGCGCGTACGACGGGCCAGAACAATTCTTCTTGCCAACTGATCGGCGACAGATGCTCGATGCCGTAGGCGGGCGGACGTCGGCGCGTGATCTTTGCGGTCCCAAACAAGACGTCCCATAGAAACAGCAAGTTGCCGAAGTTGCCTTTGTAGTGGGTGACACCGTCCTCGGCCGTCAAGCCATGGTGGGCCGAGTGGGTGGCCGGGGTCGAAATCGTCCGCTCCAGGATCCAGACCAGGGGCCGCAACACGCGAACGCCATACAATTTGTCATCCCAGGCCACGCTGCTGTGCGCGGCGAAAATGACGGTCATCTTGATGATTAGATAGACGTAGTAGACCGGCGCAAGGCCCAGGTAGATCAGCATGCCGGACAGCCAGATACCGGGCATGAGCAGGTAGTAGAAGCTGTTGTTGCGGTAAACGATCCGGACACTCATGTAGGGCGCGGAATGATGGGCACGATGCAGTGCGTAGAGGGCGGGCACCCGGTGAGTCAGGCGATGCCACCAGTATTGCGTCATGTCGTCCAGCAGCAGGAACAACACGAAACCCGCGGCCCAAGGGATTGCCACCAGCGCATCCTTCATCTGCGGGGCAGCCAGGCCGAGCAGCTTGCCGCTCAGCCACATGACGGCAGGGAAGGTGATTGCAACCAGGATCCCGGAGCCGATGATTTCAATCAGTACGTCACGTCTGCCGGCGGATGACTGGCGCAAGGCCGAGCAAGCAAGTTCCAGCAAAATGAAGGCGAGAAATATCCCGGCCACGACAGCGGAAGGATTATTGGCGAGCATTGTTGTATTCATGGCACTCTCGATTAAGGCCCCAGCGGGCAATGCCATTTCATTAGAAGCCAGCGAGTCAGCCCTCCCAATGCGCGAAACGGACAGAATCGAGCGAGAAGCGGTCAATCGCTCACCCCAACGCTTTCACCGGGGCAAATTGGGCCAGGTGCTGGAGCGGTTCCTGGACAGTCATGCGGGCGGGAAGCACAAGGACTACAACCTAATCGAACTGGATCAGCTCTGGCGCGAGGCTGCGCGGGTCGATCCGGCGATCGGCTTGAACTTGTTCGGGTTATTCACGCCGCAGGACTGGCACGTCCTGGCCTACCTTTGCCTGTACAGTCCTGACGTCCTCTCGGCCATGCAGCTCTGGGCGCGGTACGCACCGCTGGCCGCTGACACCGACACGGTGCGTTTGGTCAATGATGAGAACGGCCTGGGGGTCGAGCTGAATGTCGACGCGCCGGGTGATCTGGCGCGGTATGTGGTCGAGCACTACGGCGTGATGGCCATTACGCAACTACGACAAGGAACGGGGAGGGACGTACAACCGGTTCTCGCCCAATTCGCCCATTCGCGACCCTCGTACTACCTCCAGTACAGCCACTGGTTCGGCGACCGTGTCGAGTTCGATTGCCCGGTCAACCGTTTCTACTTCGATGCCCCCAGCACACGTCTGCCGATGCAAACGCGTCATCACGGACTGCTGGAGCTGCTGACTCAGGAACTCGACCGTCGGTTGGCCACGCATCGCCACTTCACCGGTTGGTCGGCCCGGCTCGCCGAGGGCGTTCGACAATCGCTGGCCAAAGGCGAGACGCCGACGCTGGTGGATCTGGCGCACGCGCTGCACCAGACGCCGAGGACGCTGCGCCGGCGCCTTGAAGAACAAGGCACGACCTTCAGGCAATTGCTCGACCAGGTGCGCGCCGAACTGGAGCAACTCCTGGAAATGCAAGGCGAACCTATAGCGCAGATCGCCGCCCAACTGGGCTACAGCGATACGACCGCCTATCTGCATGCACGAAACCGGTGGCGTGCGGTGAAATAAGCCACTCCGCGCATTGCAGGCGTGTGCACATCGTGGCGAGGGAGCTTGCTCCCGCTGGGCTGTGCAGCGGCCCATTTTTGTGAGCTCCGAATGTATCTCAGCGTATCCTGGCTCACGATCGATACGGACGCTTGCATTCCAGCCCGTCGCTGACACATTCGCGATACCTGGCCAACGTCAAATGGGACCCATCGAGACGGCCCAAGCCGTCTCACTGGCTTACCCACGTCGTTCGCAAGGAGCTTCACATGGATATAAACAATTCCCCCGTACCCCGGCATCGCCGTCTGCTTGCACCCACGCTCCTGGCGTTGGCAATGATGCAGATGGGCGCCTTGGCATTGACCTCTTCCCCGGCCAGCGCGGCCGATCTGCCGGCGAGCACTGTCGGCGCGATCACCCCCGGCAGCCACACCTCGTTCGGCCCGCTCAAGCACGTCAAGGCCGGCCTGCTCGACGTTTCCTATGCCGAAGTGGGTCCCGCCGACGGGCCGGTGGTGATCCTGTTGCACGGTTGGCCCTATGACATCCACAGCTACGCCGATGTGGCGCCGGCGCTGGCAGAGAAGGGCTATCGCGTGCTGATCCCGTATGCCCGCGGTTATGGCGATACACGTTTCCTGTCTGCCAAGACCCTGCGCAACGGCCAGCCTTCGGCGTTGGCAAGCGATCTCATCGATTTCATGGACGCGCTGAACATCAAGCAGGCCGTGCTCGGCGGTTACGACTGGGGAGCACGCACCGCCGACATCGTCGCGGCCCTTTGGCCAGAGCGGGTGAAGGCGCTGGTGGCGGTGAGTGGCTACCTGATCGGCAGCCAGGAGGCCGGCAAGGCGCCGCTGCCGCCGGCTGCTGAGTTGCAGTGGTGGTACCAGTTCTACTTTGCGACCGAGCGTGGCCGTCTCGGTTATGAGAAGAACACCCACGACTTCGCCAAGCTGATCTGGAAGCTGGCGTCGCCGAAGTGGAATTTCGATGACGCGACGTTTGATCGAAGCGCCGCCGCCTTGCAGAACCCCGACCATGTCGCCGTTTCAATCTTCAACTATCGCTGGCGCCTGGGGCTGGTCAAGGGCGAAGCCAAATACGACAGGCTGGAGAAGAAACTGGCGACGTTCCCGTCGATCAGCGTGCCAACCATCACCCTGGAAGGCGACGCCAATGGCGCTCCCCATCCGCCCGCCGAAGCCTACGCCAAGCGCTTCTCCGGGAAATATGAGCATCGCCTGATCGATGGCGGCATCGGTCACAACCTGCCGCAAGAGGCGCCGCAGGCGTTCGCCCAGGCTGTGATCGATGCCGATCATCTTCGATGATGCTGCGTTCCTCATATCTATTGTGAAAGGTTGCCTGAAACAACGAGTTTTCCTCCCAAAGGCTGATACCGGAAATCACCTTGGATCAGGCAAACATGCCGGCGGATCCGGCAAGCGGATGGACGTTTCGCTCCACATACTCTCGCGGCCCTGAGGCCCTGCCACGCATGTATCCGAATGGTGGGGCCTTCTGTAGGCGTTCAAAAACATGTGTGCGAGTGCTTGATATGGAAAACAACGCGATCCGCTTTGCCTGCAACGGCTGCGGGGTTTGCTGCAAGGGTCGGCTGATTCCACTGACACTGGGAGAGGCAAGGCAGTGGCTACAACGCGGGCATGAGGTGGCGGTCGTACTGGAGGCATTCGATGAGTCGACCTGGCCCTCGGAACCGCGACAATTCGCCCACAGCGCCCAAAGGGCGGTGGAAGTCAACAGTGGCGATGCCCGAATTCGAGTTGTTGCGGTACTGGCAGGCAATGCGCTGACGCAGTGCCGCAATCTCGGCGACGATGGTCGTTGTGGGATCTATGAAGAGCGGCCGCTGGTTTGTCGGATCTACCCGATGGAAATCAATCCACTCATTGCCTTGCGTCCAGCCGACAAGATCTGTCCCCCCGAAGTCTGGGAGGCGGGCGAGGTCTTGTTCACCGACCGCGTCGTCGATCCGCTACTGGCCGATCAGATCGAACGTTCCCGCCAGGCGGACCGGGACGATGCCCAGGCCAAGATTGCGCTGTGTGAAGCCATGGGCCTGAGCGTCGCCGCTTGGAAGGGCAACGCGCTGGCGGTGTACTTGCCAGACCGAGTGCAGTTGGCTGAAGCGATCATGCGCTACGACCGCGCCCCCGTGGCACCGGCACGCGTGGACTGGAAAGTGCGGGTCGAGACGCCGGCCTTGGCCCAACGACTGTCGCAAGTAGGTGTCGCGTTGGACGATCAACCGTCCACCGGCTACATCTTCCAGACTCTTTAGGCAACCGACGGAGCCATCACTTTGTGCACTCCCAGCTTCTGAAATATCTTGTTATAACTGCCTCTGAGGGAGTGACGCCCGCCACAGCTCGTTGAATCGTGCAAGAAATAGCGCCAATCAGGCAAACGATCCGAACCGCCGACCCAGCATACTGCGTCCATATTGGCCCACGACTCGCGGCGATGCCGAACATTGTTCGCCATCGCCGCGAGTCGTGGGCCCGAGTTTCCAAGGAGTGAAGTGTGCACACCGATTTTAAAAGCGACCAGAGCGTCAGCGATATCAGTCGCCTGGTCGGTTCAGTCAGCCGGCATGTGCCCAGCGATGGCGACCAGATAACGGCTATTGCCGGTTTGACCCTGCATCGGCGCAAAGCGATCACCGCGCCGATGCATTGCCTCTACGGCCTGGGCATCGGCGTGACCTTGCAAGGCCGCAAACAAGCCATGATCGGGGACGAGATACTGACCTACGCGCCCGGTCAGTCCATGGTGACCTGCGTGGATCTGCCGGTCATTTCCCATGTTTCCCAAGCCAGCGTCGCCAAGCCATTCCTGGGCATGATGCTCAGATTCGACAGCACGATGGTGATGCAGGTGGCCGAGCGCATGCAGCTGTCACAACGCATGCGCGACGACGCGTTTCGACCGATAACCGTACAAGCGCTGGATGCTGGCGTACTGGACGCCCTGCGACGCTTGATAGCGCTATTGGAGGAGCCGTCCCTGCTTGAGACGGTGGCGCCGCTGATCAAGGAAGAGATCGTCGCTCGCCTGTTGAGTGGTGCCCACGCGCCGCAGTTGCTGCATGTGATTGCTGCCGGTTCACCCAGCCAGCACATTGCCAAGACCGTCGCCTGGCTGAAACTGAATTTTCGCCAGGCGTTGCGCATGGACGATCTGGCGGCACAAGCCCACATGAGTCCTTCCACATTTCGCCAGCATTTTCGCACTGTAACCGGCATGAGCCCGTTGCAATACCAGAAGCAACTGCGGCTACAAGCCGCTCGGCAGTTGATGTTGAGCCAGAACGTCGACGCGAGTAGTGCAGGGGGCTTGGTTGGCTATGAAAGTGCCTCGCAGTTCAGCCGTGAATACAGCCGTCTCTTTGGGGCGCCGCCGCAGCGGGATATCAAACGGATTCGCTTGTGATCGCGAGGCTGCCTGGCATTGCGACCAGACAGCCTCGCCCCATCACACTAACTTGAACGGCAACTCACGCAACGGTTTACCCGTCAGGCTCGCCACGGCGTTGGCAAAAGCGGGGGCCAACGCTGGCAGGCCGGGTTCGCCCATTCCCGTGGGCGGCTCGGCGCTGGGCACGATGTGGACGGCGAATTCCGGCATGTCGGTAATGCGCGGCACGCTGAAGTCGGCAAAATTGCTCTGCTGCACCACGCCGTCCTTCAGGGTGACGGCGCCACCGGGCAGGCACATCGACAAGCCCATCAGCGCCGCGCCCTGGACCTGGGCCTCGACGCTGCGTGGGTTGACGACCAGGTTGCAGTGCACGCCGGCGGTCACGTTGTGCAGCACGGGGCGGCCATCCTGCACCGAGGCTTCGACCACATATGCCACCACCGAACTGAACGACTCGTGGACCGCCACGCCCCAGGCACGGCCCGCCGCTAGCTGGCGCTTGCCGTACTCGCTCTTGTCCACGGCCAACTGCAGCGCTTCGCGATGGCGTGGGCTCTGGTCGCCAAACAACTTCATCCGGTACGCCACCGGATCCTGTTTGGTGGTGCGGGCGATCTCGTCGATCAACGTCTCCATCACAAACGCCGTATGGGTGGAGCCTACGCTGCGCCACCACAATACGGGCACGTTGAGCTTGGGATGATGAACTGTCAGGCGCATGGGCAGCGGATAGGGATTGCGCATGCCCTCGGTGGCGGTCGGGTCGATGCCATTTTTTACCCGCCCGCCAAACACGGTGCCGGTGATGATCGATTGGCCCACCAAGGCGTGGTCCCAGGCGAGGACCTTGCCGCTGTCGTCAAAACCGATACGCGCACGGTGCAGATGCATAGGGCGGTAGTAGCCGCCCTTGATGTCGTCTTCCCGGCTCCAAAGGGTGCGGATAGGGGCGTTGACTCCCGCAGTGCGGGCGGCCTTGGCGACTTCGCAGGCCATTACCACGAAATCGTTGGTGGGCACGCCGCGCCGGCCAAAACCACCGCCAGCGGTCTGTACGTTGACCTGGATCTGCTCGGGCTTGAGGTTCAGTACCTTGGCGGCCGCGGCACCGTCGCCGCCGGGGAACTGCGTGCCGACCCACAGTTGAGCGCTGTCCTGGGCGAGCTGCACCGTGCAGTTCAGAGGCTCCATCGGGGCGTGGGCGAGGTAGGGAAACACGAACTCGGCGTCCAGTTGATGCGGCGCGCTGGCCAGCGGCGTCATATCGGCGTCGAAGTGCAACGGGCCGGGCTGGCTGGCCAGCTCGCGGTATTGAGCCAGTTGTTTTTCGCTGTCGACTTTTTCCACGGTAGAAGTGTTCCATTCCACCTTCAGTGCATCCCGGGCCAACTTCGCCTGCCAGTAACCGTCGGCGACCACGGCGACACCTTCGGCGCCGCCGTCCAGCGGCACGCGCAACACGGCTTTGACGCCTTTCGTGGCCCGCGCGGCGCTGTCATCCAGGGACGCAATCCTGGCGCCGAACACCGGTGGTCGAGCGACGACCGCTGTGAGCTGCCCCGGCAGGTGCATGTCGATGCCGAAATCCTGCTGGCCGCTGCTCTTGGCCTTGGCATCGATGCGGGTGGTGGCCTGGCCGATGATGCGGAAATCCTTGGGGTCCTTGAGGGTGATCCGCTCGGGCACCGGCATTGTCATCGCCGCTTCTGCCAGTTCGCCGTAGCTCGCCTTGCGACCCTCGGGCCCGAGTACCATGCCGGCCTGTGTACGCAGGCTCGCCACGTCCACACTCCAGCGGGCGGCGGCCGCACTCAGCAGCATGGCGCGCGCGCGGGCGCCGAGCTCACGGTACTGGGTGTAGCTGTTCTTGATCGTGTTGGAGCCACCGGTGAGGTGAATGCCGAAGGCCGGGTCCATGTAGGCGGCGTCGTTGCTGCCGTTGCGACTGCGCACCAGGCTCCAGTCGGCATCCAGTTCCTCGGCGAGAATCATCGGCAGTGCGGTTTGTACGCCCTGGCCGAACTCCAAGCGGTTGATGGTCACCGTGACTTCGCCATTGGGCGCGATCTGGACGAATGCGGAGGGTTGCTGGGTCGGCTTGAGCGGCGCTGCGGCGGCGCCATTGGCCTCCTGCGCCAAGGCCAGGTGCGGGAACGCACCCAAGGCCAGGCCGCCGATGCCGACGATCTTGAGAAAACTGCGCCGGGGCAGGGCTGCTGGGCCGTCAGCCTCGTCGCGCTCAAGCATCTGTTGCAAGGCGCGGGGGAGCTCGTTCGGGAATATCTCGTTCAACATGGTCGGCTCCGATCAGGCAAGGGTCTTGGCGGCATCAGCCACCGCGGCGCGGATTCGGGCGTAGGTGCCACAGCGACAGATATTGCCGGCCATGGCCGAGTCGATCTCGGCCACCGTGGGCTGCTTGCCCTTGGGCTGGGCCTTGAGGAATGCGGTCGCGCTCATGATCTGGCCGCTCTGGCAGTAGCCGCATTGCGCCACGTCGTGCTTGACCCACGCCTCGTGCACCGCATTGCCGACCGGGTCGCTGCCGTTGGTGGCCGCTTCGATGGTGGTGATTTTCTTGCCTTCGGCGGCGGCGATGGGCGTCACGCAGGAACGAATGGCCTGGCCGTCCAGGTGCACGGTGCAGGCACCACACAACGCCGCGCCGCAGCCGAACTTGGTGCCGGTCATGCCCAGCGTATCGCGCAGGGTCCAGAGAATCGGGGTGCCAGGGTCTACGTCGACCGTGTATTCACGGCCGTTTATGTTTAGGGCGCTCATAGGGGGACCAGCTCCAGATGGTTTGGCTCTGGTTAACTATAGGAAGGAATGGTTGGGGTGGGTTGCACGATCCGGGCTGATTCTTGCCTGATCTTGCAAACCAAACCGGGATATCAGTCCCCAAGCGTAATAGATCCGTGTTGCTAGATGCTCTGCGCAAAGCCATGGCGTTCTGCGGACCACACCACGGCCAACGTCAGCAGCAGGAGAACGACCAAGACCGGCGCAAACGCAACGACCCCCAGGTGATCGAGCAGCAGACCACCGACGATCCCGCCACCGGCAATGGCCAGGTTCCAGGCCGTGACCAGCATGGACTGGGCGAGATCCGCCGCGTCCCCAGCCGTCTTGGCGATGGCTGTCTGAAACAGCGTCCCAGCCCCTCCGAAAGCGATTCCCCAAGCCGCCACCGCGATATAAACCGCCGCAGGCGTGTCGCTCATCACGCCAAGTGTCAATGCCGCAAGGGCGAACAGCACCGTGCCGGCCAGCGTCAACGCCCGCAGGTGGCGATCGATCAGCACGCCGACGACCCAGATCCCCAGCAACGACGCGACACCGAAGACCAGCAGGACCAGATCTATCCGCTCGCCCAGGCCCGCCGCCGTCAAAAACGGCGCGATATAGGTAAAGAGAATGTTGTGCGCCAGGACAAACGCCAGCACCACGAACAACACCGAGCGAACGCCCGGGAGAGTGAAAACCTGACCCAAGGCAAGGCGCTTATGGGTGGCTTGCCCTGGGAAGTCAGGCACCTTGAGTCGGACCCAGACCATCAAGGCGACGGCGAACAGGCTCATGATGGCGAAGCTCATCCGCCAACCGATCAGGTTGCCGAGCAACGTACCGGCGGGTACGCCCAGGGATAACGCCAAGGGCGCGCCCACCATGGCGATCGCTATCGCCCGGCCTTTCTGGTGTTCGGGCACCATGCGGGCGGCATAGCCGGCCAACAAGGCCCAAAGCAACCCGGCCGATACGCCACCCAGCAAGCGCGCGACTATCGTCAAACCATAATGCGTGGAAAGCGTCGTGACGGTATTGGCCACGGCGAAACCGGCAATGGCGAGCAACAAAAGCGCTCTGCGCCGCATGCCTTGGGTCGCTGCCGTCAGCGGAATGGCCGCCAACAAGGAACCTATCGCGTAGACGGTGACCAACTGGCCGGCGAGGGATTCGGAGATCGCCAGCCCTTCGCTGATCTGTGAGAGAAGGCCGGCGGGCAAGGCTTCGGTGAGAATGGTCACGAACGCCGCCAGCGCCAGGGCAAATAGTGAACCGATGGGAAGCGGTGCGGTGTCTTGAACGACCTCGGCATCGATATGGGTATTGGCAATCGTCATGGGGCACCTGCCTGGAGCGCTGATAAGTGTCGACCACGGTAAGTGCGCGTCTTTTGCGAGACAAGAATGCTAGAGTGCAGAACACATCGGAAAAAATGTCCGCAATGGGGGCTGACTTGGAATCGCTGAGCGGGATTGATTTTTTTGTGCGCGCGGCCGAAACCCGCAGCTTTTCAGAAGCGGGCAGGGCGCTCGGCATTTCCTCTTCGGCGGTGGGCAAAAGCGTGGCCCGGCTCGAGGCGCGACTGGGAGTCCGCCTGTTTCATCGCAGCACGCGCAGTATCACGCTGACGGCGGAAGGGACGCTGTTCCTCGAGCGTTGCCGGCGTATTCTGTGCGAAGTCGAAGCGGCCGAGTTGGAGCTGTCGGAAACCCGCAAGGCGCCCCGGGGCAAACTGCGCGTGAGTTTGCCACTGGTTGCGGATCTGGTCATGCCGACGCTGATCGCCTTCATGCGCCGCTACCCCAGTATCGAACTGGACCTGGATTTCTCCGACAGGCTGGTGGACATCATCGAGGAAGGTTTCGATGCGGTCATTCGGACCGGAGAACCGAGCGACTCTCGGCTGATGTCGCGCCCGTTGGGTACGTTCACGCTGGTTGTGGTTGGGTCGCCCCGGTACTTCGCCGAACACGGCACACCGCAGGTGCCGGCGGATCTGCTGCGGCATGCCTGCCTGCTGTACAAATTCCCCAGCACTGGCCGGATGCAAGTCTGGCCGGTAAACGGCGAAGGGGAGCCGGATCTCAACCTGCCGGCCACCCTGGTTTGCAACACCACCGAAGCGTTGCTGCATGTCGTGCACGATGCGTTGGGGATCGCTTGCGTGCCGGACTTCACCGTGCGCAAGGCCATCGCCAGCGGTGAGCTGGTCACCGTCCTGGATGACTTCAACCGGTATCAGAACACCTTCCGCATGCTCTGGCCTTCCAGCAAACATTTGGCGCCGAAACTGCGGGTGTTCATCGATTTCATGAGCAGTGAATTATTCAAATGACGCTTGGGCGCTTTTGTGGCGAGGGAGCTTGCTCCCGCTTGAGTGCGCAGCGCTCATCACTTTTTGGGGGCCGCTGCGCGCCCCAGCGGGAGCAAGCTCCCTCGCCACAAGACCGTGCTGTTCTCGAAGCCCTTATGCCTCCTGAACCACCGCCATCGCGAGCAGGCACAACATTCAGGTCTATCCCAGCCCCTTGTGGGAGCGAGCCTGCTCGCGAAGAGGGCAGCCAATCCAACACTCATTTAGCTGAACCACCGCCATCGCAAGCAAGCTCGCTCCCACAGGGGAATCAAGGCGCCTTGTTCTCGACCAGGCAGTTTCCACCATCCACCACGATGACTTCGCCAGTGAGGTAGCTGGCCTCTGCCGACGCCAGGAAAGCCACCAATGCCGCCACCTCTTCGGGACGTCCGGCCCGGCCCATCGGCGTGTAGCCAGCTGCCTTGGCTTCCTCGGCGGCGGTCGACCCCGTGGTGATCCAGCCGGGCGCGACGCTGTTGACAGTGATCCCTTGCTGGGCGACTTCCAGCGCCAGGCTCATGCTCATGCCAACCATTGCGGCTTTCGCGGCGCTGTAAGCCGCTTCACCGGGGTTGCTGCAGCGGGTGCCGGTCGTGGAACTGATGTTGACGATGCGCCCGTAACGACGCGCACGCATGCCGGGCAGGACCGCCCGCGTAAGCAGAAAGGCCGTGGTGAGGTTTCGCGCCAGTGTCAGGTTCCAGGTGTGCAGGTCCATGGTCGCCAAGTCGGAAAAAAACTCCGGACTGCCTTGCATGGCCATGCCCGCGTTGTTCACCAGAATATCGACCTGCCCCCAGACGGATTCCGCCCATACCATAAACTCACGGACCTGGTTTTCATCGGTAAGATCGAGAGCCCGCCCTTCGACGTCGAACCCTTCGGCACGCAACTCTGCGACGCGTTCGAGGATGCGTGCGCTGCTGGCGGTGATGATCAGTCTGGCACCGGCGGCACCCAACCTGCGGGCGATTGCCATGCCGATTCCGATTTCACTGCCAACCCCGCTGACAAGGGCCACGGGGTTCTGTCCGGTTGGGTTTGGCATGGTGTCTCCAGAGGTTGTAAGTGATTGCCTGGTGTCTGAACCCTATCGTCGAGACTTACGGCACCGTTTGCTCCTGATAACCCTTGCGCAGTTTTTCCGCGATCAGCTTTTCAGCTTCCCGCAGTGCACGTTCGGGGCTCTCCAGAGATTTGATCAGGGTTTGACCCTTGGTCCCCATGCGGCCGAAGTTGACCACTACATCCGTCGCCGTGACGCCGATGCGCCAGAACTTGTTGGAGTTGCCTTCCCCAAAGGTGAACTCACGCATTGAGGTTGCCGGTTCAGCGACAGGCTCCGATGGCGGTTCGGTGTCGACGCTTTCCTCCTCTGGCTCCGGCTCCAACAACACGGGCGCCTCTTCACCACGAAGCAGGGCTTCGATCCGGTTCAGCACCTCTTCACGATCCCGCAGCCAGTCATGGCTGAGTACGTCGATGATCTTCCAGCCGAAACTGCGCAGCACGGTCGGCCGGAACACATAACGTTCGCGCACGTTCGCCGTCGCCGACGCGTCGCTATCGAGCAGGATACCGAGGCTGAAGTGTTCGCCGCTGGCATCGCTAATCGCCAGGTCGCAACGGAATTGCGAACGCCCGACAAACTCCTGCACCTCGTGCCCGCGCTTGCGCAGGGCGCTGGCGAGGGCGGCGCGCAGGCTGTCCTTGGGCAGGGTGACGGCAAAGGACTGCTTGGCCCCCGGATTGAGGTTGGCCAGGATGCCCTGGGAGCGCGGCGCGTCACCGTTCGCGCTGGCCTGGGCAAATTGCAGGAAGGCACGAAGGGCCGCGGCACCGTCATTGTGGGTGTTGGTGATGGCATCGGCCTCGATGCTGGAAATGATCGCCATGCGTTTGCGCGCGCGGCTGAAAATCACGTTGAGGCGTTTTTCCCCGCCGCGCTGATTGATCGGGCCGAAATTCATCAGCATTTTGCCGTTCGGCCCTGGCGCATAGCAGATGCTCAGGATGATCACGTCACGTTCGTCACCCTGGACGTTTTCCAGGTTCTTGACGAACAGGCCGTTGAATTGCCCGGCGTCTTCACGCACGTATTCGCGCTCAAGGCGCGTGGCGAAGGCCGGGTCACTGGCTGCAAGGTTCTCCAGCGCCTGTTCTATTTCCCCTTGCTGCGCTTCGGAAAACGCCACGATGCCCAGGCTCAGGCCTGTCTCGCGTCGCAGCAATTCACGCACCAGGTTGGCGATGTAACGCGCCTCGGCCACGTTGCTGCGGCTGAGGTACACGCCATCGCGCATCTTCAGGAAGCTGATAGGGCTGTCGAGCAAGGTATCGGCGCCCTGGATGACCGCCTGTTCATCGGTGGATTCCAGCGGCCCGTTGGCCGGGGCCGGGCGCTCGATCCGGCGGTCGGGGATCGTGATAAGTCGCCCTTCATAGAAGGCCGCGTTGGAAAAACTGATCAGCGCTTCGTGCCGACTGCGGTAGTGCCAGGCCAGCAGGGTGGCTGGCAGATTGCGTGCGGCCTGGCTCAGCAGGCTGTCGGCGTCGAGGTTGATCTCGATCTGTTCTCCGTCCTCCATGGCAATCAACTCATTGTCGTCCTGGTCGCCGCCACTGGAGAAGAAGTTGGTCGGTGGCAACTGCATCTCATCGCCCACCACAATCACCTGCTGCGCACGGCTCAGGGCGGGCACGGCTTCTTCGCTGGGGATTTGGCTGGCTTCGTCGAAGATCACCACGTCGAACAGGTCCGGGGCCAGGGGCAGGGTGTCGGACACCGACAATGGGCTCATCAGCCAGATGGGCTTGAGGTCATTGATCACCCGGCCACTGTCGCCGCTGGCCAGTTCACGGATGGAGCGATAACGCATGGTCTTGCCCAACTCGTGCTCCAGCTCACGGCGGCCTTTGGCATAGGCTTTCTTGAACTCACGGGCCGCGGCATCCAGTTGGGTCACCGACATGGCCGACTGCTTCACATGTTCGAGGAAGCGTTGCTGCAACGTAGCGCTAAGGACATGGGCGTTGTGTTTGAGCAGGCTGTTTTCGGCCTGGCTGACCTGGCGGGTCGCCAGGCTCAAGGCCGCGCCATCGAAGCGCGCCAGTTGCGGGTTGGCGCGATACAGGCGGGTCAGGTTCTCCTGGGCAATTAAGGCATCAAGGGATCGCTGCACCAGGGCGTGCTGTTGCAAGGCCAGCAGGCAGACCGGGTCGGCCTGATGCAGCTCATTGAGCAAGGGCAGGCTATCGGGCAGTTCGTCGAGTTCTTCGCGCAGGTCGCGCAGGTACTCGGCCAGCGTCCCCAGGCTCGGTGCCGGCTCGAACACACAGTACTGACCGACGAGTTGGGCCAGGCGCGCCACGGGCTGACGCAGGTTGGCCTCCTGGCGCACAGCGGGTAAGGCTTCAGGGCTGTTGCGCAGGCGTTCGACCCATTGTCGCAACAGGGGCGAGGTGTTCAGTTGTTGCAGCAAGGCGTGCAGGTTTTGCACAAAGACGTCGACGTCTTGCACGCCATAGAGACCTTGCAGGCGCTGTTGCTCGACCTGTAGCTGGGCATTGACCACGTGTTCGCCAGCAAGGTTGTCGAGCACGCTGCGATAACTTGGGCGTATGGCGTGTTGACTGAAGTCATAACGCCGTTGAAGTTCGCTACGCAGTCGCCACCAGGCCGGTTGCAGCCAACGCAGCAACGACCCTTCCAGGCGTTGCACCAGGGCTTGGGCCCCTTGGGTATCTTGCGCGTCGAGTTTGTCGCGCCAGTGGCGGTTCGTCTCACGGATGCTGTGTTGCTGCACGGTCAACGTCTGCAAGGCGGCATGTTCCGCGTGCAGTGTCTGGGAGCCCGGTGAGCCGGGTTCCAGCAGGTCAAGATGAGATACCAGGTTGGAGCCGCTCATTTGCTCGGCCGTCTGGGTCAAGACCTGCGCATCAACCAGGCCCGTGTCACTGGACAACAGGCTCGACGATGACTCCAGCAGTGGCTCGACGCTGTCCATCAGCCCGCTGGCTTCATCCAGGAATGCCTTGAGCTGGCCATAGGCATGTTCGTGGGTGATGACGCTTGAGGCCAGGCGACTGAAAGGGTGGCGCGCAAAACTGTCGAGGCCGAAGCGCTCGGTCATGGCTTGGTACAGCCGCCCGGTCAGTTCGTTTTGTGACTGCCAACGGCGCCATTCAGGCAGGCGCTCCAGGGCTTCGGGGGGCAGTTTTGCAGCAGCGCTGGGCAGTTCGATCAAGTGTCGCACCAGCTCGCGCACTGAACACGCAAGGGTTTGCGGAACCGCGGCCATGGCCTGCTCAAAGTGCTCGATCAGGTCCAACTGTTGAGTCATGGTGGCGAGGACGGCGCTGCGTCTTGCTTGCAGCTGTGATGACTGGGCATCGCCAGCGATCCAACGCTCATAACATTCGCGCAGGTTGCCGACGAAGGCTTTCTTGTCACTCTGGGAGTCGTGGATCAGGCAGCACAGCTCACCCAGCTCACTCTGTTGCAAGCGATGGAACACCACGTCCAACGCCGCACGCTTCTCGCAAACAAACAGCACCCGCAGGCCGCGGCCGGCGTAATCGGCGATCAGGTTGGTGATGGTCTGGGACTTGCCGGTGCCCGGCGGCCCTTGAATGATAAAGTTGCGCCCGGTTCGCGCCAGACTGACGGCGGCGTTCTGCGTGGCATCGCCGGCGACGACATTCCATTGCTCCGGCAGCGGGATCGGGTCTGGCGCCTGGACTTCGATCTCCCGGGGTTCGATGGAGAACATACGGTCGAACGCCTCGTTCTGGGCCGGTTCCTCGATCAATTGCGCGTAGTCGCGTACCAGCGACATTTTGCGGTAGTTGAAATTCGCCAGGGTGACCTGGGTCAGGTCGATATCCCAGGCGTAACGATGCCCTTGGTCCTGGGGCAGGGCGAAGGTGCTGCTCTCGGTGCTGCTCGCCACCATTTGCGGGTGCTGGGTGCGCACCGCAGGCTTGGCGCCGACGGCACTGCGCAGGGGCAGGTCGCTGGGCAGGACCTTTTCCCGGAACAACTGCAGGCCCAGCGGGCGATAGTCCTCGCGGTCGTAGCTGAAGTCTGGTTTCACCGGCGGCATGGCCGAGCGCTGGCGGGCGCGGCGGCGCTGGAAGTGATGCAGGTGCTGGACCGCTTTCTGATGGATCAGCTCGATTTGCGGTTTGCTTTGCAGACGCAGTTCAACGCCCGGCTCAGTCAGTTTGATCTGCCGGGCGATGTCGGCGTGAATGGTTTCCAGGGATGTTGTCTGCAGGTCCACGGTTTCCGGTAGCTGGATGTCGTAGAGCTGGCGCAGTTGGTGACGCAGCACCGGATTGAACTCGGCCTCGGTCTCATCGCACTTGAGCACAAACTGGTCGCGCACGCCCTTTTTCCGACTCAGCTCCACCGATAGCCACAGCAACGGCGTGACGATGCGTTCTTCCGGGGTGTCCTTGAGGTTATGCCAGCGCATGAACGCCACCACCAGGCGCAGGTTGCTGAAACCAAACTCGGCACGGTCGCGACGGGTTTCCTGAATGATGCGTTCCAGGGACGTCTGCAACCAGGCCTGGTCTTCAAAGCGCAGCCATTGCTGCAAGCCCACGGGGTTGCCGCTCAGCACCTGCTCGGAAAAGCCGCCAAAGCTCGCTTGCCAGGTGCACAACGCTTCCGGGCGGATACTCTCGATGCGCATCACCAGCGGCACGCTCGCCACGGTGAGGTTGATGTTGGCCTGGGTGGGACGGAAGTACAGCAGTCGATTGCGCCGGGACAGGTCGAACAGCCGATTGCGCAGGTGCTCCAGCACCACTGTACGTCGAGAGGCCGGGCCTTCGGCCTCGGCCAGCACCCGCTCAACGTCGAGGCTGGCCGGCTGTTCGCGCCAGGTTTCCAGGCGCCGCGCCAATGAGCCGACGTCGGTGGCACGCTCGTGGCGGTTGAGCTCGGTCATCTCATTGATGAGGTTCGCCAGCACCGGGTTGAGCCGGCCATTGAGCTGGAACAGGTTGCGTCGATGCTGGGCAAAGGATTTGAGGTCGTCGAGGTCGGCGAAATCCAGCCCGCAGGCCAGGCAAGCCAGCAACTGGCCCAACTGGAAGATGTCGGTGATTTCGTCGTGATGACCCAGGCTGTGTTCCCAGCTGTGCAACTCGGTGAGAAACACGGGATGGTCGATGGTCTGGTGCGGATCTTCCTGGACCTGCAAATTGGCAATCGCCACGCCGTCTTTCGAATCGCGGGTCAAGCGCATATTGCCGATGATGTTCAGCGCCGATTCCGGGTTGGGCTGCACCTGCTTGATGGCTTCCAGCGCCAGGCGCGGCGACAGGCCTTCAGGGTTGCGCAGTTGCAAGGTACGCTCGGGCCCCAGGATGACGTCGAGGTAACCCAAATGGGCCACGCGGCCGAGTTCATGCAGTTGGGCCACTTGCCGCAGCAGCGGCAGCATCAGGAACAGCACATCATCGATCGGTACCGCAGCCCCATCGTGGCTCAGGAGTAATTGCTTGAACGTTACTGGCTGATTCATTGGGTCCATGTGTCGACCTCCGCCTTGAGCGCGCGAATGAGCGGGTCGAGCTCGCGTTTGGGAAGTTTGATATCGCGCTTGAGCACGTTGATAAAGTCGTCGGCGCTGCCCAATTTTTTCGCGGTGCGTGCGGCATGCAGCAAGGCATCATCCCGCAGGTCGTGGTCCACCAGACACAGATCGAGCATGATGAAATGCAGGTACTCGTGGATGCTCGCATCAATGCGCTCGACGTCCAAGGTACTGAGGTCCAATGGTGTTTCGGTGTCTTTCCAATCGGGAAAGAAACCGCGTACCTGGTTGCCGACAGCCTCTGACTGCAAGGCCGGCGCATTGATGAAACTGGCGATAAAACGGCGGGTGAGGGCGGTGAGCTCGACCTGGTCGGTCACATCCAGGCGGTTGAGCGACAACGGCCCACGCAGGCGGCGGTGCAGCCAGGCGTCAATGTCCGGGATCTGCTGCCACCAACTGTCCAGTGCCTGTGAGCGCAGGAAGGTCTCCGGGTGGGACACGCCCCGGGACAGTTGCGCGCCGTTACCGTCCAGTTCCTTGGCTTGTTGCAAGTAACTGGCAGCATTGACCGTGACAATACCGGTGTGCACCTTGACCAATGTAGTGATTGCCGCCTCGGGCCCACTGGCCACCAATGCCGCACCTCGGTCCGCGTAGATTTCGGTGTGCAGGCTATACAAACGGGCGGTTTGCTCCAGGCTCGCCGGCGTATAAACATCGGCCAGGGTGTGGTTGAGGATGCGCTCGGCAGTCAGGTAGTCGCCGTCATGCTCGGACCACAGCCGGTAATGCGCCAGCTCATGTCCCAAGAGCGCGAGTAATTCCTGGGCGTC
Source organism: Pseudomonas sp. Z3-6 (assembly GCF_051131985.1). Lineage (NCBI taxonomy): Bacteria > Pseudomonadati > Pseudomonadota > Gammaproteobacteria > Pseudomonadales > Pseudomonadaceae > Pseudomonas > Pseudomonas sp. Z3-6. The sequence continues at coordinate 3,845,675 of NZ_CP071644.1, read as the reverse complement.
GAGACGCTCGAGGATCGGGCCGTAGAACACCACATGCACTTCACCGGCGAGGTAATAGAGACTGGCATTCATGCCGCCATCTCCGGCCTGGTACAGCGTGGCCGGTGCCTGGATGTGCAAGCGCTGGAGCGCGGTTTCGCAGGCTTGATAAGCGTCGGGATGCGTATCGGGATGGAGTCGGTACGTATCGCGCAGCAGTTGCGCGCGAACCTCTTGCGCGTGTTCCTGCTGAACCCCTAGCGATGAGGCCCAACTCCAGACAGCCGGCTCGCTGGTCTTCAGGTAATTCACCACCTGCTGGTGGTACGGCAATGGCGTCAAGTTGCTGATATCCAGCGCGGGGTTACTCATCGTTCAACATCCTTGAGGATACGGCTCCATACGCTGTGCCTGGGCAGCAACGGCATGGGCTGGCATCCCATTTTTCGGTCATCGGCTTTGAGGGCGAGCATACCTAGGGCGCGGAGAAGATACGAACCTTGTTTATAGAAGGGAGGGGAATGGTCTGCGGCGATAGTTCGAGGCCTGCTGCCACTGGTGGTTAACTGACGGCACAATTTATAAAGTTCTGCAGGAAAATCGAGTTGTCCCTGCGACGCCGAGATCTTTCAGGTTCAGTTTTTTCTGCTGTGCAGCCACATGATATTTTGGCAGAACCGCGAGCGTCGGACTGCCCGATATATCGTCTGCTTATCGCCTGAACAACAACCGCTTTTGCCGCCTGGCCGGTGCACTGGTGGGGAACAGCACCTCGCTCGGCCGATAGCGGGCGATGCCACAGGCGGCGGCGATGCGCTGACGTTGCTGGCCCTGGGCAAGGGCGTGCCGAAAACCGTCTTCGCTCTGCATTTGTCCCAGCACATAACCGACGCCCGCCTGGAAATCGCCGCCGTGGGCCTGCCACCAAGCAGTTATTGCCTGCGGGTCGGGCCAGGGCAGGTTTTCATCGGGGTCCATCGCGACATTGGGATCTTCAGGGTTGTCGTTCGGGCCTGCATCGAAATCCGGCAGGGCCTGCAGTTCCAGGTCGAGTAGCGCCAGGTCCGCGCCAGTGATCAAGCTGAAGGCTTCGCCGGCGACGCGGGCATGGGGCAAGTCGCTCATCTGCTGGATCAACCAGGGGACGCAGACCGGATCACCCAGCAGCCCAAGGGCCTGGATGCCGATGCGCCGATCCCTGGGATCCTGTACCCATTGGCGTATCCAGGCGATGCTGGGCTCGCGCTCCTGCCAGGCCAGTAATACACAGAGCGCGCGGTATTGAAATTCGCCCGGTCGTTCGGCAAATGTGCGCAGAGGTTCCAAGGCCTGCTGATCACCCATTTGGGCGGTGGCCCAATTGGCCCAGAAGCGCGTGGCGGCGTCTTCATGCTGACGGTGGGCACGAATCGCCGGCAGCAGGTCCCGGCGGCGCAGCTCGCCAGCGGTGCGGGCAGCGCGTGCCTGCACGCTTGGGTCGGCGTCGGACAGTCCGACCAAGAGGGCCGGGCCTGGGTCGTGGCGATGCATGCCGCAGGCCCCCAGGCCGAGGCGGCGGAACAGGGGCTCGGGGGAGACGAGCATGCGCTCGATCCAGGGCGATACCCGGTCCCAGTCGAGCCAACCCAGGGCCATCAGGTAACCTCGTTCTGTTTCCATGGCGCTTCTCAGGTGCTCGCTGAGCCGCGATAGCGCCTTCGCATTGGCCGCCTCGAAGGACAGCAGCACACTGGCGAACATCTCGCCGACGCTGTGGGGGCCGAGCTGGGCCAGCAGGGTCTCCAGGCCTGTTGAGCCGGCAATGCGCAGGCCATCGAGATGTGCGTCGATGCGCTCGTCCAGTTTGCTGACGTCATCAAGGTCGTAATGGGGCGCCCGCACGGCGTGATCGTGCAGGAGGATGAGGAAGCAAGCTTCTTCGGCATGTTGCTCGATCATTGATGAGATAGGGACCATGACGCCTCTGTCTTGTTACGGCACCAGGTTTCCAAAAAAGTAACGTCTACCAACTTCGAAGCGCAGGGGAGAGGCCATGTATTGGTCCAGGACCGCCGCTGCATTCAGAGGTTGGAAGTCGCTGTTTTCTCCATAGAAGCTGGAGCAGTCAACCCCGGTATACACCTCGAACTTCCGTCTCCAGAGCAAAAAGCCGCTCCAATCGATCCATTCGTCAATGTTTTTAGGGGCCAGGGCCTTGCGCATGAACCAGGCCTGTTTGTTCATATCGACCGGTAGGCCGCCCAAGATCGATATTCTGTCATTCCCATGGGCGTTCTTCAGATTGGCAAGTCGCGAATCGACGGCCGCCCTGTAGTCATCTTCGCTCAGGCCACTGTCGTAGAAATCGGGCTCGCCGCCCACGGGGTCAAGAAGGTTTGAAATGTTCGCTTCTACGGCTTCCTGATCGGTTCGTCGTTCCAGCATGCGCCGCGCTTCGACCATGAACGGTATCAGCCAGAGAACACCCGACCACTGAGCCGCAAGGCAAGCCTCGATGCGTAGATAGTCGGGTCCGTCGATCATGAGTTCGGCCAGGAAATCCAAATCCGTATCGAGGCCCGCATCCGCGGTCAGGCCCAGGCAGGCCGATACCAGCGTTGGCGCGCTATCGGTGTCCAATATCCATTTTCTGAGCTGGGAAACATGACTGTAATCTGCATGCTTTGCACGCTCCAGAATCGAGGCAAGTGCAATCCAGGGGTCATTGCTCCGCCATCCGTCAGGCGATGACACGGCTTCGGGGGCTGCACTGACGTAGTGGTATCCACGGCCTTTCCAATAGAAGCAATCGTGAAGGAAGTCTGGTCGGCGGGTGTACTTGTAAGTGGCAGTGCTCATCCCTAGGACCTTCGAAAACTATTGGCGCGTTTGTCTTGTAGAGCACTCAACTCTGTTTCGAGTTTGGCACACTTGCGGCCAGTGGGCGCCAGATTTCCTTGGCCAGCGGGGCAACCTCCGGCCGCCTTGGGGACCCTATGGGCAACTGGGTCGCCCTGGCTCACGCCTTTCCATTCCATATAACTTGGTCTGTTCATTGCCCAGTCATTCTCAATGTTCTTTTTCTCCCGCGTGTCCGTCTTGTAGTATTTATTGCACCCGCTCGGTGGCTTCCCGGCGGGCGGTAGCAGGTGCTTGCACTTGGGGTTCGCTCGGACCTTAGCGAGGACGGCAGCGTTCTCGGGACTTTGCGTGGTGTCGTAGAACTCGGCTTCCGACATGTACTCCCCGTTCGCTTGAGCCTTGGAGTGCGCCGCGCCGCCACAGCATTCACACTTATGCTTGCCCGGCACTTTGGAGTCTTGTTGCACCGGGCTGTATTTGGCAGTGTTGACCATGGGCACCGCCGCATTCGCCGCCGGGCTGGCATGGTTCGAGGTGGTGAGGTCGGTATGTCGGTCGACGTTCTGGCCTTCGAACAGAACGTCCATTGACCAGGAAACGAAATAGGTCTTGCCGGTGATGACGTGGGTGATAACGCCGGCGCCCTGGCTTCTTGTTGCCGCTTCATCACCCAGTGGTGAGGTTTTATAGAAGGAGCGGTTTTTTAACATGATCTCCTTGTTTTCGATCTTGACGGTCTTGCTGCCGTTCTTCATGTCCTTGGAAAACGAGGTATCCGGATAGGGCACTGGGATCGGACCTCCCGGAGGCGGGGGTGGCGTCAGGCAAACATCCGGGAACGCTGCAATCACCTTGCCGCCACCCGCCTTGCATGCAATCTCATCACCGTTTGCGTAAACGTCACAGCTCATAGCTCCCCCTCGGATCGACTGAGGTCGTGCACGACGGCGGCGGCACGCGCGCCAGCCAGGGCGCTGCTCAGGCAGATCGCAGTGGTTCCCGGTGCATAGCCTTTGCGAAACGCCTGGTCGGCGAGTATCAATTGGACGATTCCGGCAATGGCCCCGGTGTCACCCATGGCTTCAGCCCAATGCCACAGTGGCTGATCCTCTTTTCGGACTGTTCGAAAAAGCCGGGCCTCCATCAACGGAAGCTCTTTGAACCCGTATTGCTCTCCCGTGACATCCGACAGGCGCCAATCAATTTCATGCATCCCCCGTCTTGCCTGCGCAAGCGCCATGCGAGCGGCGTCGGTCAGTCCGCCTGCTCGCAGAGGCTTGTTCGACAACAGAGGCGCCTCTTCTTGCCCAAAACCAAGGCCTGAGATTTCCAGGCAGGTGCCAGCTTGCCGATAGGGCTGAACCAGGATGGCCGCGGCCCCTTCGCCGGGGAACAAGCCGTCATTGTGAGTGGCCGTTTTCAGCCGGCGATGCTTATCCAGCCACTGCAGCGTCAAGGCGCTGAGCAGCGAGTCAACACCCGCCACCACGCAGCCGGGGGCACGTATTTCCTGCATTAGACGACTGGCTTCATGGAGGGCATGCATGCCGGCAACATGGCCGGAGGGGATGACCTTGGAATGGTTCGGATCGAATTGGATGCCCAACTTGGAGGAAACATCCTGTATGACGGTCTGGGCTATTTCCCTGATATCGATGCCTGGACGCTCCGGTTCAGCCAGGCACAGGAGAAAAGGCACCGTTTTCCAATCCAGTTTCGGCGCACTGTGTATCAGCTCGACCAGTGCATGCATCATGAACTCGGACATCCGCGCCGATGCCGGCAGCGCCAGGTCTACGCTGGGCACCGTCGCACCGATGATGGGCTCGCAGGCGTTGTCGAGGAACGGCAGCTCCTGGAGTGCAGAGAGCCCGGCTCGCTTGGCAGCACAGGCACTGGCGACGCACAAGCCCACGGGACAAGCCATGCCCATGCTGGTGATGAATAGGGCGGGCCCCTGCATGGACGTCATATCTCCTCTTCCGCGGGAGGATAAGCTTCCTTTGTCCACGCGACGAGTTGAGCCAATGACTTGAAGTGCTGCTTCCCTCGCATGCGTTCTTCGTAGGCTTTGGCCTGTTCGAACTGTTCGGTGGTTTGCCCGACGATGACCTTGGCTACTTCCTTGATGTTGCGCCCCAGCGGCGAAGACGCTCGCCATGTCAGCGTCAAACGATTCGCGTCAGGTTCAAGAATGACGGTGTCGACTACGGCAGCTGTTTCCCGCGTGCTGTCGCCATGAAAAACAACAAGCATCGGCAGTTTCAGGTTTGCCGGAAGCCTGAATGCCAACCGGCCTTTATCGCTCAGATTAAGCAGGGCAACTTCTTCACCCCCTTGGGGATAGTCAATCTGCTGATCCTCGGGTGCGCATTGGAAGTAGCGCAAGTCAAAATCCTCAGGAAGAAAGGGGAATTGATGATCAAGCCAAGCCTGATCATAAGTGCCCGCCCACCGGATGCGTTGCTGCCATGCCCGACCAATCGGGCCAAATGCCATTGGCTTGTAATGTTCGTTGGGGGCGGTGACCGGTCTGTCCAATTCTTCGGTATTGGGAAGCGGCAAGCCATTGGTCTGAGCACTGTTTGCTGCGGGGTAAAAGCCGGCGCCAACAGGGTTCCATGGGTACCATTTGTGCTTGGCCGGGTCTGCATGCGTCCGATCCACGCCGCCAAAAGCCTGCGCGTAGGTGATCGGCATGGTCGTGAATGGAACAGGCTTGCTGATCGAGTATGAGAGGGCGCTATCCTCATAGATTCGTGCCCCAATCACTTTGAAGGCTTTGACAAGCGTCCCCACTTTCAGCGCTACGTTCACCTCCGGCGCCGGCTCGCCATTGGGGGCGTGGCAGTGACCATTGAGCAGGACATCGCAGCGCGGCTTGTGCAGTGCAAAATCGTTTTCATATATGGCAGCGGATTCACTCGGTTCGCCTGGGAACACATCGGCCATGATCAGCGGAAGCTGTTGTTCGAGCAGCCGGGGTGTTTGCCCAGGGTGATCTGGAATGCCATAGGTTCCTTTTGCCACCACGACCAGCCATTCACGGCCCGTTTTATCGGTTGAAGCTGTATAACCGCCGACGAGACGGGTCTTGTTTACCAATTCCATGGCGCCATTGCCTCAGTTGATTTGCACCGAGCCGCCCTTGATGCGGTTCACGCCGGATGATCGGCTCGAAAGGTAGGTCCCTCGGATCAGCACTTTGCCTTCGCGGGTCAGGGTGATGCTGGCCTTGCCACAGCGCAGGACGATTTCCCGCTCGGCGGTGAACTCCAGACGCTCACCGTCCATGTGGGCAACCGCGGGTGTCGCGGTCGCCAACAGGCGCTGGATACGACCGATCACCAGCGGCCGGGCCGGGTCGCCGGCCTCGAACATCAGGGCGACCTGGGCGCCGATGTCTTCACGGGAGAGCGGCGTGGTGGTGCGCGCGGCGAGGCCGGTTTCGCCGAGGCAGCCCGGGAAGGCCACTACCGGCGCATCTGCACTGGGCACATCCAGCAGCACCCCGATCACGACGCCATCCACGCGGGCGGGGGTGGCGGTAGAGGAAGCGGGTAAATGATATTCAACGGTCATGGCGCCCACTCCGTGGCTAGTTCTGCAGGATTTTCTGGCCTTTGACGACCACGTTCTTGTTCGCCTTGATGTTGATGGCGCCGGAGCCGTCGATGGTAATGTTCTTGCCGCTGATCACAATGGTGCCGTCCTTCTTCAGGGTGATGCTGGCCGCGCCCGTGGTCAGGCTGATGGAGTCACCAGCAGTGAGGGCGAAGTGCTTGCCGACGTCCAGGGTGTCGTTCTGCTTGACGTTGGTGCTGCGGTTCTGGGTGACGTCGCGGGATTCGTTCTGGCCGATCTGGGTACTCTGGTTGCCGTTGATCTCGATCCCTTCGTTGCCCTGGACCGTCTCGTTACGGTTGCCCTTGATGCCAATCGTTTCGTTGCCGCCTACGTCCTCGGTGCGGTTGCTGACGATGGTGATCGTCTCGTTGGCACCGACTTTTTCCGTGCGGTCCGCGCCGATGGTGATGGTTTCGTTGCTGCCCACGTTCTCGGTGCGATTGGCGCCAATGGTGATTTTCTCGTCGCTGCCGACATCCTCGGTACGGTTCACGCCAATGGAGATGGTTTCGTTATTGCCGACCTTTTCCTTGCGATCCACCCCGATGGTGATGGTTTCGTTGTTATCGACGGTTTCGGTGCGGTCGTGCTTGACGTGCACGGTCTCGTCGTTGTCGATGGTCTTGCGGCGGTCGTGGCCGACCCAGTGGGTTTCGTCGTTCTCGACTTCGATGTCCTGGTTCTTCTCAGCGTGGATAAACAGCTGTTCGGCGCCTTTTTTATCCTCCATGCGGATTTCATTGAAGTTCGCCGGTGAGCCGCCCTTGCTTGAACGGCTTTTCGTCCCGCTTTGGGTGGCATTGGCGGGCAGCGCGTAGGGCACGGTCTGTTCGGCGTTGTAGACGCGGCCGGTGATGATCGGTCGATCCGGATCGCCTTCGAGGAAACTGACGATGACTTCCTGGCCGATCCGCGGAAGCTGCACGGAGCCCCAGTTCTTGCCGGCCCAGGCCTGGGACACGCGAATCCAGCAGGAGCTGTTTTCATTGGACTGGTCATGACGATCCCAATGAAAGTGCACTTTGACCCGGCCATATTGATCGGTCCAGATCTCCTCGCCACTGGGCCCCACCACCACGGCAGTCTGCGGCCCACGGACGATGGGCATCGGCGTGAGGGGCAGAGGGCGGAAGGTCTGGTTGGCATCCATGCAGTCCAGCTCGCTGACGAACTGTTCGGCGACCTCCGACTGCCCGCTTTCGTAGGCGTCCTGACGAATCTGATAACGGGCGATCACCACCAGGTACTCGCGGTTCTGATCCTCGCGGTCGTAACCCGTCAGCGTGAACAGATGACCGCAACCGATCCCGCGGGCGCGGCCACGCAATTGCACACGCTCGAACTGGCTGTGAATGGCTTCGATGCGGGTCCGCGCGTAGTGATCGCCATCGTTGCTCTGGACGTACTCACCCGGGTAGTCGTAGAGCGGGTAGTCGGCGTTGGTGTGGTTGCGCGGCACACTGGAACGCACCTCAAGGCTGGCGCGTGGGCGCAGGAAGTCATAGTCGTTCAGCGCCAGCGAGCCGGGCTGTACTTCCCGCGCCAGTTGCCAGTCGTAGAAATGATCGCGCTCGCGCATTTGCCGATCGGGCGGGTAGAAGGGCACCGAAGCATAGTCCGCCGCCGTGGAGTGGGCGCCATAGGCATCGGCGAGGACCAGAACGTGACGGCCCTTTTCATGGCGAAAGTAGTAATAGATGCCTTCCTGCTCCATCAGCCGACTGACGAAGTCGAAGCTGGTTTCGCGGTACTGCACGCAATACTCCCACTCACGGTAGCTGCCGCTCAGGCTGTCTTCGAAATCGGAAAAACCGAGGTCGCGGAACACCTGCTTGATGATGTCCGGCACCGTCTTGTTCTGGAAAATCCGGCAATCGGAGGTGCGCGTGAGCAGCCAGAACCAGGGCCGCAGGCTGACGCGGTAGCCGGCGAACTGACCGTGCCCGGTCAACTGCCGGCAACTGCAAACGATGCCGTGGAAGTAGCGTTTGCCGCCGTCATACAGTTCCAGGGTCAGGCCCATCGGCTTGCCCAGCAATTGATCGAAGGTGATCGCCCGATCTTCGGACGTCAGGTCCAATTCGTAGTGAAACAACCGCCCCAGTTCTTCGCTGCCTTCCATGCCCTGCAGCACCAGGACATCGCCGCCGAGCGGACTGTCGACCTGCACCAGACGGCTGTTTTGCGTGATTGCCATGAGCGACTTCCTTGGCTCTTGTTTGGGTTTCAGTTGGCCGTTGCAAGGAAGGTGGCGGCGTACGCAGGGTCCGCGCCATGGGGGATGCCAGGGGAAGTCGAGTCCAACAATTGCTGTACATCCACCACAGGGGGGATCTCCTTATCGGTATTGCGGTTTCAATCAACGTGAGAGTAGGAGCGCATCCGTATCCTGCGGATTAACGTTCGTCCGGCGCCAGTTGGATAACGCTTCAGCATCAGCCCGACTGGCAGATATTGAGGTCAAGATAGGTGACTGGAAGGTCGTTTGCTTAGTTTCGTTAGCTATATTTATTATTCTTAAATCGAATAAACAGTGAGATGGCAATTAGCATGGTGGTCCGCGCCATAGCCGTTTAAACCTGGCTCCCAACTGATTGCACACGTCTGGACGTATCGCTTCTACGCGTATCCTCATCCGGATCAGGCACGTTTCAGTGTGCTATCGTATTCAAAGGTAATACCTATTGATATTGGAGGGCCGTTATGGCGACGTCGATCAAAATCGATGAAGATCTGAAGTATCGCATCCAGCAGTTGGCGAATGCGCGGCAGCGCTCGGCCCATTGGATCATGCGAGAAGCCCTTTCTCAGTATGTGGTACGGGAGGAAGCGCGGGAAAATTTCAGGCAGGAAGCGTTGGCTTCGTGGAAGGCCTACCAGGAAACGGGCCTGCACCTGACCGGGGCGGAGACTCGAGACTGGCTTAAAACGTGGGGAACCGAGGAAGAGTCGGAGCTTCCTGCATGCCACGATTGATTGTGACTGCAGGGGCGGCTGAGGGTCTGGAGCGTTGTCGTCGTTTCCTGTTGGAAAAAGACGTACAGGTGACGCGCAGGGCGGCTCAAGTCATTGAGCAGCAGTTGATGCGCCTGGAAACCGACCCCCACATCGGTCGCCCCCTCGCCGAGTCACCCGAACTACGAGAGTTGATCATTACTTTTGGTGACGCGGGCTACGTCGCGCTTTACCGTTTTGTTCCCGCGGAAGAAAACGTGTACGTATTGGCGTTCCGACACCAAAAGGAAGCGGGTTACTGAGGAGACACAAAGTCATCCCCGAAGGCTGCTCAGTTTCGCAAGCCTGTTGGGGTGATATTCAGTCCTCGAACCCTTTCTGACAAAAATGTCAGGAAGCCGTCAGCCTCCAGACACCTTCACTGCCTAGACTCACTGGGTTGCCTTGCTTCCGTAGAGGAGTTACCTGATGCGCCTGCTCATTGTCGAGGATGAAGAAAAAACCTCCTCCTACGTCCATCGTGGCTTGACCGAGCTCGGCTACATCGTCGACGTTGCCACCAATGGCATCGATGGCCTGCATTACGCGCTGGAATGGGATTACGACGTGGTGGTCCTGGATGTGATGCTGCCGGGCAAGGACGGCTACGACGTGCTGCAAGGGCTGCGCCTGCACAAGAAAACCCCGGTCATCATGTTGTCCGCCAGGGGAACCGTGGATGACCGCATTCGAGGGCTGCGCGAGGGCGCCGATGATTACCTGGGCAAACCATTTTCATTTGCCGAACTGGTCGCGCGCGTCCAAGCCTTGATCCGTCGCCGCGCCGGTGACACGGCCGACCTGACGCATTTGCGCATCGACGACCTGGAGGTCGACCTGCAAGCACGCAAGGTGACCCGGGGTGGGCTGAGGCTGGACCTGACGGCCAAGGAGTTCTGTCTGTTGAGCCTGTTGGCGCGACATCAGGGCGAAATTTTGTCCAAGTTGATGATTGCCGAGCAGGTCTGGGACATGAATTTCGACAGCGACGCCAATGTGGTGGAGGTCGCGATCAAGCGCGTGCGCGCCAAGGTGGACGCGCCGTATCCGCGCAAGCTGCTGCATACCGTCCGCGGCATGGGGTATGTGCTGGAAAGCCGGGAAGAACCTAGCAGGCAAAATGGTGCGTCGTGATGAAGATTTCCATCGCCAAGCGGCTGGCCCTGATGTTCGCCCTCGCTGTCCTGCTGATCATGTCGATCAGCGCGACACTGCTGCGTTCGTCCTTGAAGCAATCGCTCGATGAACAGATGCAGAACGAACTGGTCCTGCGCCATTCGGTGCTTGACCCGGTGCTGGCGAAATACGATTCGCCGACGTTCTGGGTCGGCTTGCGTCAGAAGCTCGACGGCCTGACGCCCGCGGATGAACGGGTCCGTTATTGGATTCTGGTGGATAACCCGGCCTTCAGCTATGGCGGGGCGATGCCGGACGGCCAGGATTGGTCCAAGCGCGCCGATGGACTCTTCAGCCTCCAATTGCCTGGGCGAGAGCGTGAGTGCCCCATGATGGTTTTGCTCAAGACCATTCCCGCCATGGGCAATCGCCCGGAACTGCGCTTCATCGTGGGATTGGACTCGACGCCGTTCAGGAAGACCCTGAACCATTTCACCAAGATACTGATCCTGACTTCGGCGTTGGGCATCGGCCTGGTTGCGCTGCTCGGTTACTGGATCGCGCGTTTCGGCCTCGGGCCGGTGCGGCGCTTGAGCCGTCAGGCCAATAGCCTGCCGCCGGGGGATTCGAAGCAGCGGCTGGACACTGAGGCGTTGCCCGCGGAATTGCAGGAATTGGCGGTATCGTTCAACGGCGCCCTGGCGCGCCAGGAAACGGCGTGGTGTCAGCTCGAAGGGTTCAACGCCAATGTCGCCCACGAGTTGCGCACACCCCTGACCAACCTGATCGGCCAGACCCAGGTGGCCTTGGCCCATGGACGAGATGTGGGTGAGCTCCAAGACCTGCTGCAATCGAACCTCGAAGAGCTGGAACGGATGGGCGGCATCGTCAACGACATGCTGTTCCTCGCCGGGGCGGAAAGCGGGCAGCGGGCCACCGAACTCAGTGATGTCTCGCTGTATGAAGAGGCGTCGAAGACGGTGGAGTACCTGGAGCCGGTGCTGCACGACAAACAACTGAGCGTGGAGATCCAAGGCGACATGCGCGTGTGCATCGACCGACGCCTTTTTCACCGTTCCCTGGCCAATCTGATACAGAACGCGGCGCGCTACGCGGTGCCGACCAGCATCATCACCGTGAGCCTGGTCAGCCACGGCATGCAGGTCGAGGTGAGCGTTTCCAATGCCGGGGAGCCTATCGACACGGTGCACCTGGAGCGTTTGTTCGAGCGTTTCTATCGCGCCGACGCCGCCCGGGCGCGAAGCGATGCGCACCATGGCCTGGGCCTTTCCATCGTGCGAGCGGTGGCGTCCATGCACGGCGGGCGTGTGTTCGCCCATAGCGAAAATGGCTTCAATACCTTCGGCTTTTCCTTGATGAACCAGGCGGCGCCTTAGTCGTCGCCCCCCCGCGAATAAAAGCCCGCCCGCGTTTGCAAGGCTGTTCACTTAAGAAAAATGATGGACCTGTGGCGAGGGAGCTTGCTCCCGCTCGGCTGCGAAGCAGTCGTAAACCGGCGGGTGCGGTGTGTCTGATACGCCGCAATTGGCAGGTTTTGGGGCCGCTTCGCGGCCCAGCGGGAGCAAGCTCCCTCGCCACGGGTTTGTCGATTGGCTTAAGAGAACAGCATTGCGCTCGGGTTTGACATCTTCCCGTCAGCCAGCAGTCACCTTGACGTCAGTCGCCCCCTCCTAGAGTGCTACGACCATCCCAACGAGGACCGTGTCGTGGAGCCCACTATGAATATTCGAAACCTGTCGATTGCCGGCCTGCTGGCCGTCATCTCCTTGAGCGGCTCGCCGCTGCTCGCCAAAGAACAAACGCAGATCCCAGCCTACGAATATGGCATGCCGCTGGACATCGCCAGGGTCGTCCATATCGAGGAGGCGACATCGCCGGTGTGCGAGGTCGTGCAAGCCAAGATGACCTACTTGAACAGCCAAGGCACCAAGAAGCACGTCAGCTTTCTGCAGTTGGCCGAGGCGTGCTCCAGACAGTGACCGTCCGGCGATGCCGGTTCATTTCTTCAGACAGGGACTATCACCATGTGGAATAACACAACAACACCTACCCTTGGCCGCGTGAGTGACAGGGGCCGGCTGGCGAGACTGGCGAGAACCCTTGCCGCCGGCTTCGCGCTGCTCGCTTCGGTGAGTGTCGAGGCGTCCGATCGCGTAGCACCGAAACCGGACTGGTCGACCCACGACATGCCGTCCCAGAAAGGCCGGATTGTCCTGGTCACCGGCGGCACCAGTGGCATGGGCTACGAGGACGCGCTGGCCTTGGCCCGTGCCGGCGCCGAGGTCATCATCGCCGCGCGCAACCCGGAGCGCGGCGCCCAGGCCATCGCGCGTATCCGTGAATCCGTGCCCGACGCCAAAGTGCAGTTCGAGAACGTGGACCTGGCCGATCTTTCATCGGTGCGCGACCTGGCCCAGCGTCTCAATCAGCGGCTGCCGCGCCTCGACGTATTGATCAACAACGCCGCCGTCATGGCGCCGCCCGAGCGGGGTACGTCCGCCGATGGCTTTGAGCTTCAGTTGGCCACCAACTACCTGGGGCACTTCGCACTGACCGGCCTGTTGGTGCCGCTCTTGCGTCAAAGCCAGGATGCCCGCGTGGTGAGCCTGTCCAGCATTGCTGCGACGCGCGGCACGATGAACCTCGATGACCTGCAGAGCGAGCAGAAATACGACCCCTATGCGGCCTACGCGCAATCGAAACTGGCGGTCCTGCACTGGGCCTTTGCCTTGCAGCGGCGCAGCGACGCTGAAAACTGGGGAATTCGCAGCATCGCGGCGCACCCCGGCGTGGCGGTCACCGAGTTGGTCGAACGCGGTCCTGGCCTGGACAGCGAGTTCGGTCGGCGCTGGGCCAAGGACCGCGACGCCTACCACTCTGCGGCACAAGGGGCATTGCCGACGTTGTACGCCGCCACGGCTGCGCAAGCCGTGGGCGGAGCCTATTACGGCCCGACCGGGGACGCTGAAAGACGCGGTCCGTTGGGCTTCGCCAAGACGCCGCCCGCCGCAAGTGCGCAGGCGGATGCCGAGCGGCTCTGGGCCGTCTCCGAGCGCCTCACCGGCGTGACCTATCGCTGATGCAACCCAGGGCGCGGGCGTCCGTCCCGCGCTTGACCTTTCTTATTGCCGTCTCCCTGGAGTCCCTATGAGTGCGCCTTCCTATTTGCACCGGCTGAGTCTCGCCCTCAACGCCCGCGACGGTGAGTTGCGTCCGGCGCTGTGCGGGTTCCTGCTGTTCCTTTGCCTCTTCACCGGTTACTTCATGCTGCGCCCAATCCGTGAATCGATGGGCATCGCGGCGGGAGTGGAGAACTTGCAATGGCTGTTTACCGCGACCTTCCTGGTCATGCTGGCGGCCGTGCCGTTGTTCGCCTGGCTCAGTTCCCGAGTGCCACGCCTGCGCCTGATCGACTGGGTGTACGGCTTCTTCGGGTTCAACCTGCTGATGTTCGTCGAGCTCTTCCAGTTCCAGCCGGACAGTGTCTGGCTGGCCCGGGTCTTTTACGTCTGGATTTCGGTCTATAACTTGTTCGTCGTCTCCGTGGCCTGGAGCCTGATGGCGGATGTATTCGACAGCGAGCAGGCCAAGCGTCTGTTTGCCTTCATTGCCGCGGGCGCCAGCGTCGGCGGCCTGTTGGGGCCGGCCCTGAGCGCGTTGCTCATCGGTCCGCTCGGCGCTTCGGGGTTGATGTTTCTGGCGGCCTTGTTGCTCGGCGTCACGCTGGTCTTGAAACGGGCATTGATGGCATGGCGCGAAAAGGGCGGGGCTGGCCGTCTTGGCGCCGCGCCGACGCAACATCCCCGGCAGCCCTTGCAGGGCAACCCGTTCAGCGGTTTGATGGCCGTGCTCGGGTCGCCTTACCTGTTGGGCATTGCCGGGTTTGTCGTGTTGTTGGCGACGGTCAGCACTTTCCTCTATTTCGAGCAGGCGCGCCTGGTGGCCGAGCATTATCCGGATCGCGAAGCGCAAGTGCGCATCTTCGGCACCATCGATATCGTCGTGCAGGCCGGGGCGTTGCTGTCCCAGCTGTTCATCACCGGTCGTATCGCGCCGAAGCTGGGGGTGCGCGCCTTGCTGGCCATCGTGCCGCTGCTGATGTGCATCGGCTTCCTGGGCCTGGCGTTGGCGCCGGGGTTCGCGCTGCTGGTGGCGCTGATGATCGTGCGGCGGATCGGCGAGTACGCGTTCGTCCGACCGGGCCGGGAAATGTTGTTCGCGCCACTGGATGCCGAGAGTAAATACAAGGCCAAGAACTTTATCGACACCGTGGTCTATCGTGCGGGTGACGCCATGAGTGGCTGGATCAAGAGTCTGCTTGATCTGTTGGGGCAAGGCGCCGGCCCGGTCGCTGTGGTGGGCGCGGGTTGCGCGTTGCTGTGGGGCTACTTGGGTTGGCAACTGGGGCGACAGGCCGATTATGCCGCTTCCAGGGAACAGCGCTTGGCGGCGATCTCGGCCAGGGAGCTAAACACCTCGACTGTCGCGTCGTAACTTCATGGTGCGGGCCTTGCCCACTTGAACGTCTGGCAAACCGCAGCCTCTGACATTAATGCGGGGCGAGCACGGTTCGCCCATCCATCCATGCACGGAGGAGAGGTTCAATGAAGATTCTAATGGTGCTTACATCCCACGATCAGTTGGGTGACACCGGCAAGAAAACCGGTTTCTGGCTGGAGGAGTTTGCCGCGCCTTATTACGTGTTCGCCGACGCCGAGGCGACGATCACGCTGGCCTCTCCAAAGGGTGGGCAACCACCGCTGGACCCCAAGAGCGACGAAGAGGACGCCCAGACCGCTGCGACCCGTCGCTTCGCCTCTGATACCAGGGCCCAAGCGGCGTTGGCCAACACCGTCCCGCTGGGCGAGGTCGACCCCTATGACTTCGATGCCGTGTTTTATCCCGGAGGCCATGGGCCGCTGTGGGATCTTGCCGAGGACACCGACTCCAAGACGCTCATCGAGGCGTTTTATGCGGCGAATAAACCCATCGCGGCCGTCTGCCATGCGCCAGGTGTGTTCAAGAACGTCAACGCCCCAGACGGCGAACCCGTGGTCAAGGGTAAGAAAGTGACTGGATTCACCAACTCCGAGGAGGAGGCGGTGGGGTTGACTCATGTGGTTCCGTTCCTGGTGGAGGACATGCTCAAGGCCAAGGGCGGTGAGTACTCCAAAGGAGCGGATTGGAGCAGCTATGTGGTTGAGGATGGACACCTGATCACCGGGCAGAACCCCGCCTCATCGGAAGCTGCGGCCAATGCACTGCTCAAGCGATTGGAGGTGGAATAGGCGGGTTGAGTCAGCTTCGCGCAGTGGGCAACTCGGCCGCTGATAACGGGCGGTGGGCACCAAGGACCGTTGACGGCTAATGCCTGCCAGTCAAGCAGCAAACCTGTGGGAACAGATAAGCAGCAACCCTGTGGGAGCAAAGCTTGCTCGCGATTGCGGTAAGCCAGCCGACAACGGTATTGGCGACGCTGCCGCTATCGCGAGCAAGCTTTGCTCCCACAAGATTCATGTCGTTTGTTGCTTGACTGGAAGGCATTAGGGCCTTGATGGCCATTTTTGTTGGTTGGGTCCGGGCATATCCATGAGCAACTCGTCGTTTTCAGGTACAGCCGCTATAGTGCGACCCATACGCCGTCCCCCGGCGCTGACACGGCAGTCACCAGGAAACTTATATGTCGCAAGGCGAGCTCGTTACCCATCCCGAAATCACCCATTTCCAACTCTCTCCCAGCGTCGAGCAGGCGCGTCAACAGATCCCGCCCGCCAAGGACCGATTGGCCCAGCGCAAGCAGGCGGTGCTGAAACCATTCAAGATCGTGCAAGGCTTGTTTTGCGCTTACTTCCTGATCAAATGGGTCGTGGCGGGGCATTACATTGGCGGGCCGCTGCTTGCGGGCCTACTCTGGTGCGTGACATGGATATTCAGCCTGCCGCTGCGGTGGTTCTGGCGCCAGGAAAGCCGTGAGCTGAAACGGGCGGAAGATAACGTCCCGGTCGTTCTGCACAAGACCTGCACTGACTTTCTCGCGGAGCAGGACCTGGGCCCGTATCGCTGGATATCCCGTGGGGAGAACATGCTTGGGCTATTTCCCGAGTCTGCCGTGCTCTACCTCTACTCGGCGGAGTCCGGCCACCAGCACGCTCTGATCGACGCGCCGCGGGTCGTCCGGCAAGTACGGGTCGACGAGCGAACCCAGACCGTTCACACCTCCAAGACCCATACGACCCATAGCGAGCGTCGGCTCTATACCACTCACTATGGTGGCGACATCGATAAGGGCACCTCGGACTCGACCACTTACACTTCAAGTACCACCCACCACTCCTTCACTGTGCAAATCCAGTTCCAGATCGGTTCAGGCACGCCTTGCTGGACGACCTGGTCGTTTGGTAATGATTGGCAGGAAGTCGAAAACTGGCGGCTGCAGATTGCCCAGGCGGCGGGGCTTTAAGGGGCCCGGGCATCTACTCACTGTTCGCGTGGAGCGAGGTGCAAGGCCTGCTCCATGCTCGCCAGTTTGATTTGGGTTTCCTCGTACTCATCGGCCGGTCGAGACCCCTGGACAATCCCGCAGCCTGCGAACAAGTGGCAATGCAAAGGTGTCATCAGCGCCGAACGCAAGGCCACCAGGAAATCGCCGTTGCCCCGGGCGTCCAGCCAACCCACGGGCGCGGCGTACCAGCCCCGGTCGAAGCCCTCGTGCCGGCGAATGAAGCCCATGGCCGTCGCCGCTGGCAAACCTCCAACCGCTGGGGTGGGGTGCAAGGCCTGAATGCCGTCCAGCAAACTACACCCCTCTACAAGCCGGGCGCTGATCGGGCTGCTCAGATGCTGCACCGTGGCCAGTTTCAGCAGTTCGGGTCGGGTGGCCGCTTGCAGGTCGCTGACGATGCCGCTCAAGCCTTGCAGGATGGTCTGCACCACCAGTTGATGTTCATGCAGTTCCTTGGGGTCCGCCAACAAACCTGCGCCCACTTGCTGGTCTTCCTCGGGCGTTGGGGCCCGGCGCGCGCTACCGGCGAGCGCGTGGGTGCTCAGGTGGCCTTCCCGGCAACTGAGCAGCCGTTCCGGGGTGGCGCCCATGAAACAGCTGCCTGCGCGGTGCAAGGCGAACAGATGGGATGAGTTGCGCCGCTCGTGCAGCCGACGCATGACGGCGCCGCTATCGAGGGCGGCGTCCAGCTGATATTCGATATGGCGGGCGAGCACCACTTTGCTCAGCTCGCCGCTGTCGATGGCCTGCAAGGCGTTGGCGACCTTGGCTTGCCACTGGGGCGCGGGCAATGCGGTGCGTTCGATCACCTCCGGGTGCGATGCGAGCGAGCGTGGCGACGCGAAAAGCTGTTGGTGCGCCGCCACGCTGGCGCGCGCCAATGCGGCCGGATCGCTGCCGGGTTCCACCACGCATTGGCAACGCAGCCAGCGGCCGTCGCCGTCCTCGCTGAGCAGCCATTGGGCCAGGTGAAAGCTGGCATCGGCGAACGGCGCCCAATGTGGCGCGCAAGGTTGTTGCGTGTCGAAACGCATGCCGCCCAGCAGCAGCGGTGGATGGGCGCCGTCGATCACCGCGTCGGCACACAGCGCGAACCATTGACGGTTCACCTCGGCCAATCGCTGCGGTCCCGTGGCTTCGATCTGCCAGGCGCAGCCCAGACCGAATAGAGCCAGCCCCGGTGAATGAGCACACCAGAAAAAGCCCTGCTGGAGCGCTTCGTAAAGCGCCAAGGGATCAAGGTTCGGTGCACGGCGCGAACTCACGGCGACAACGGGCCGCTGATGTTTCAGCGCGAGCTGGTGCGCAGCTTCGAACACACCCAGTAAGGCGGCTTCGTTCATACGGCCGCGCTCTTTTTTTGCAGCCAGAACGCCGTTTGCTCCGCGATGTACCAATGGATGACCTGGTTGAACAGGCCCTCGACGAATTCACCGTCCAGCCCCGCCTCCTGCGCCCACTGCCGGCGCTGCGGCAACATCGCCGCGACGCGGTCCGGTGCGGCGATACTGGCCTGGTCGGGCTTGAACGACGAGGCCGCCTTGACGTACTGCATGCGCAGCCCCAGGGCATCGATGATCTGCCGGTCGAGGGTGTCGATGGCGTGGCGAATGTCCGGCAGGCCGGTGCAGTGTTCCGGGATTTTCATACCGAGTCTCCTTGAAGGTAGGCCGTGCGTCGCAGCAAGTGATGGATCACGGGGCGCGGCTGTTGCTTGAGGTAAAAATGATCGCCGTCGAACTGGCGGATATCCGGGGTGTGTTCGCTCAGGTCCGCCCAGGCCCGGGCCTGGTCAAGGCTGACATCGGTGTCGGCCAGGGCCAGCAGTACGTCGATGGGCGCCGCCAAACGGTCAAGCCGCGCCGGTTGCCAGGTTTCGATGGCCTGGTAATCGCTGCGCAGGGTCGGCAGGAACAACCCGCGCAGTTGCGGGTTGCCCCACAGGCTTGTGGCCTCGGCGTCCTGGCGCAGGATGTCGGCGATCAGCGCGGCATCGTCCTGGCGGTGCAGGTCACTGGCTGGTTGCCGGTGCGGTGGCGGGTGGGCCGAGACAAACACATGCTCGGCACCGACGCCCGCCGCCTCCAACTGCACACCGACGGCGTAGGCCAGCGCCGCGCCCATGCTGTGGCCAAACAGCCACAGCGGGCGGGAGGGCAAACTCAAGAGGGCCTGGCTGATGTGTTCAGCCAGGCGGGCCAGGCAGGCAATACGCGTCTCGTTGAACCGTTCTTCACGTCCGGGATATTGCACGGCCAGCAAGTCGATATCCCCCGGCAGGTGCGTCAGCCACGGACGGAAAAAACTCGCGCTGCCTCCGGCGTGGGGCAGGCACACCAGGCGGGCCCGGGGTTGGGCGCCCTCACGCAGCACGCGCAGCCACGGGGACATTTCGCTGCTCATGAGGCCTGCACCTGTTCCGCCAGGGCCTTGCGGTTGACCTTGCCCAGGCGCGTCAGCGGGAACTCGCGCAGCACCTGCAAGCGATCCGGCAATTTGTAGGCGGCCAGTCCACGCTCGCGCAGCCAGGCGTTGATCGTGCCCAGTTCGACCTGTTCGCCATGGGCCAGCACGCAGGCGCAACTGCGCTCACCCAGCAGCTCATCGGCCAAGGCCACCAGGGCGACATCGCGAATCAACGGATGGCCCAGCAACAGATTCTCGATTTCCTCCACCGGAATTTTTTCGCCGCCGCGATTGATCACATCCTTGGTCCGCCCCTCGACAATCAGATGGCCCTCGGGCAAACGCCGCACCAGATCACCGCTGCGGTAAAAACCGTCGGCGGTAAAGGCGCGCAGATTCTGTTCGGCGGCGTTGTAGTAGCCGCGAATGGTGTAGGGGCCGCGCACCAGCAGTTCGCCCACGGCGCCTGGCGCGACCGGCATGTCGTCGCCGTCGACGATGCGGATCTCGTCGTCTGCGGTGAGCGGCAGACCCTGGGTTTCGAAGATGCGCGCTTGCGGGTCATCCAGCGGCGTGAAGCACAGCAACCCTTCGGCCATGCCGTAGACCTGTTGCAGGCCACAGCCCAGGGCCGGGCCGATACGTGCGGCGATCTCGGCCTTGAGTCGCGCGCCACCGACCTGTAACCATTGCAGGCTGCTCAGGTCGCGTTCGGACCATTGCGCCATCTCCAGCCACAGCAGGACCAGCGGCGGGATCAACGCGGTGTGGGTGATGCGTTCGCCTTCGATCAGTTCGAAGGTGGTTTCGGGGCTGGGCTCCGGCGCCAGCACGAGGGTGGCGCCGACACTGAACACCCCGAACGCGCCGGGTGAGGCCAAGGGGAAATTATGGGCCACGGGCAACGCCGCCAGGTAGCGGGTGTGGCTGTCAAAGCCGCAGGCGCGGGCCGCCAGGCGTGCATTGCAGGCGTAATCGTCATGGGTGCGCGGGATCAGCTTGGGCAGGCCGGTGGTGCCGCCGGACAGCAGCAGCACGGCGACTTCCCGTGAATCTGGCGCGGGCAGCGGACGGGGGGCAGCAACGCAGTCGCCCAGGGCGACGAATTCCTCGGCCGCCCCGACCACAAAGACCTGTTGCAGGCTCGGCGCTTGTTTACACAGGGCCCGTGCCAGCGGTCGATAGTCGAAGCCCAGGTGTCGATCGATAATCACATAGGCCACGGCCTGGCTCAGTTGGGCCAAGTGGAGCAGTTCATGTTCGCGATGGGCCGGCAGGGCGAACACCGGAATCACGCCCAGGCGCAACAGGGCGAACGTCAGGCTGAAAAATTCAGCGACGTTGGGCAGTTGCACCAGTACCCGTTGGCCAGCGCGCAAGCCCCGGTCGGCGAGCCCGGCGGCCAAGCGGTCGGCTTGCAGATCGAGCTCGGCGTAACGCCAACGCCGATGGCCGTCCACCAGCGCCTCTTTGTGCGGCGTACGCAGCGCCTGCTCGCGCAACAGTTGGCCCAGCGGCACGCCTTGCCAATAACCGTGTTCGCGATAGCGGCGGACGAAGTCGTCGGGCCAGTCGGTGCATCCATCAAGCATGGCAATCTCCTTGAACGGTCGGGCAACCCAGCAAACGGGCGCCGTGCAGAATCAGCGGGTGCGCCAGGCCGGCGATTCGCACCGCCTGTACGCCGGTGTATTCGGCCGCCTGGATACGCAGCAACGGGTCGTCGCCGGCCAGCAAGCTGAGGGCGGTGTGGTCGGCGGGATGGACGCCCATGTGGATCGCCGCCAGGCCCGTCGCGCCGTTGGGGTGAATCATTTGGGGCGGATGCTGGGCCGGCTCATAGGGCGTAACCAGGAAGGGCAGGCGGTCGTGGCGTGGATAGACGAAACGAAAGCGCGTCTGGCGGCCATCCACACAGGTACGCCGCCAATTCACCGTGCGACCCATGGCCACGCCGCAGCCCGCCAGGCCCTTGAGGCGCGGCGCCAGGGCCGGGGTATCGCACAGCAGCGCCAGGTCGCAGAACCCTTCGCCCTGGGCGGCCCAGCGCAACATCCGCCGCCCGGCGCCACGGCCAGCCAGGCAGTCGATGGGGCACTTGAACAGCCAGGCGTGACGCGGTGTGGTGAGCAACTCGATGATCGGCCCCTGGCTGAACCAGATGTGCGCGTGTTGCGCGCGAGCCTCGGCAGTGGCGTAGGTGACTTCGAAACCGGCGGCGCGAAAGTTCGCCACGGCCTGGTGCAAGTCGCGCACCCACAGCAACACGTGGCTGCAATTGGACAAAGGTTGGGCAGTGTTCAAAACGGCAGCGCTCCGAGCAGTTGGGCGGTGTCGTCACCGCAAGGGGGTTGCACGGCGTCGGCCAGCGCCTGGAGTTCGGCCAGGGGCAGCGCGCGGGGCACGGGCGGCTCGATCAAGGTGGGCATGCCGATCAGGTTGTTCATTTCGCGCCAGGCCATGGACACCTCGGTGGCCCAGACGCCGCTGTGCAGGCGCCGCGAAGGTTCGTCGATGTCGCGGCATAACGCGTCCAGGGCGACGCTGACCGCGTCGGGCCAGACCTGGTTGAACACCTGCCGGTAGCTCAGGGGCACCTGCGGGTCGAGAAGCACCATCGTTGGCCCGGCCAGCCGTTCGCTGCCGGGGCCGGCCATGATCAGCCGGTCAGTGCTGTCCCTCGGCGCGTGCAGGCGCGGGTTCCACAGCACCGGGCCGTGGGTGTCGCCCAGGCTCAGCACCCCGGCTTCGCAGCCGACTTCGAGGCGATGCAGCAGGAACGAGTGGTTGTCCGGGTCCTTGGGGTGCACCTGGTTCTGTATTCGCAAACTGATGGGGACACCGTTGAAACGGGCTTCGAGCCGGGTGAAGGGATGCTCCCCGAGCGTCGGGGCCAGGGCCGCGAACGACCAGGGCCGCAGGCCACCGGCCAGGCGCCCGAGAATATCCAGCAGCGGGTAGGCGACCTGGCTGTTGCAGGCGGCTTCGATGTACGCCAACCCCTGTTGATCGCGCAGGTAGGCGGCCACGGCGAGAAAGCGCCGGATCGCCAGGATATTCGGGTACAGCGTGTTCACCGCATAGGCGGCCTGGCCCTGGCGCGCGGCCTGCATGCACGCGGCGATTTCGCGGTGGTGCACCGGGTGTTCCTGCAACACATGGATGCCGCGGCGCAGAAACTGTTGGGCCAAGTCACCGCCAGCGCCCCCGGTTGCCCCGGAGCGCACCACCACGCAGGCGATATCGACGTCATCCGGCACCTGTTCGACGGCCTCGTACAGCGCCACCCCGTAATGCTCGGCGCAAGCTTTGGAGTAGGCGTTGCCGCGGGACAGGATGCCCACCAGTTGGTAGCGATCATGGGCGCGGGCCAGGGCTTGCAGGTAGATGCGGCCGAACGCGGTGCCGGCCACGATCACGCGTTTGCGGGCAGAGGCGCTGTTCATGGGCAAGTCTCCGGAAGGCGAGCCCACTGGGCCAGCGTGTGGTCGTCGGGCAATTGGTCGAGTAGTTCAAGATCCAAGACCGGTTCTTCGAGGTGCGCGGCCAATGCGGCACGGCTCAGGCGCTGGGTGGGCACCTGGGCGACGAACACGCGATGACCCAGGCGCGCCAGTGGGTGATCGGCGGCGGGCAGGCTGCGGTTGCCCTGGAACCCGCTCCTGGCCAGTGCGGCTTGCCACTGCGTGAGGTTCAGGAAGGTGCTGCTGCTGAGCTGACGCTCATCGTCGGCCTGGTTGAGCATGAAGGCCTGGGAGGCCATCACCCAGAATTCCTCCTGCGTGGGTTCGCTGAATACCAGCCAGCCGCCCGGCTTGAGCAGGACGAGCAGGTTCGCCAGGGCGCGCTCGGTATCGCGAGCGGCGTTAAGCACGCCGCCGGCGACGATCAGGTCCCAGTCCTGGCTGCGGTAACCCTGGGCCAGGGCGGGGCGGTCGATGTCGAACACGCCGTGGCGAACCCACGGCCAGTCGTGCAGGCGCTCGGCGGCCTGCTCGCTGAAATAGCGCGACACGTCGGTGCACAGGTAGTCCACCGAAGCGTTGGCCAAGGCCGGCAACACCGCCTGGGTGGTCGACCCGGTGCCGGCCCCGACTTCGAGCACGCGCAACGGTGCACCGGCGCTCTGGCGTGCGGCCCAGGCCCCGATCCAGTGGGCTACGGTGCGATGCTGGTACTGGGCCGCCAGGCTTTCGCGGTACAACGCCGCCGCGCGTTCGGTGCGTCCTTCGGGAAACAACAGGTGCACCGCCGCGCAGTCGCCACGCATCAACGCCGGTAATTGACGGGCGTTGTCCCGTGCATAGTCGAGGGTGCCGCTGCCGCCAGTGTTGCGCGCCCAGTCCAGGGTCAGTTGCGTCCAGATGCCTTCGAGGGCTTCGTCGCTCCAGGCGCTGGCGTCAAGGGTCGGGTGCAGTCGGGTGCCTTCGCGGCGCAACAGCCCTTGCCCCTGCAACACGTCGAGCCAGCGCGCGATCAATGGCCGATGACCCGGCGCGATGCCCCCATGGGCCAACCCCTGGGCGACATCGTTCAACGGGGCGGGCAACAGACCACAATGGTCCAGGCCGTTGAGCATCGACAGCAACGCGGCGTGGCCCAGCCGATCATTGAGCCGTACCGCTTCGACGAGTTGCTCGCTGGAAAACTGCAGGTCGAGGGCCGCTTCGGTCGCATCGAGGTGATCCTCGACCCAGGCGGCCTCGCAAGGGTGAGGCACGGCGAACAAGGTCTGGCCGTGCAGCGCGACACTACTCACGTCGGGATGCCCGAGGGCCCGCTCGCGCCAGCGTTGATGTTCGAGCTTGACGCTGGCCAGGTCGCGCCATTCGCCGAGGGCATCCGTAAACCCCTGGACGCCGCAATTAAGCTGTGCCGCCGCCCGCTCGGCCAGTTGCCAGTCGCCCGGTTGCGCCGTGATGAACAGCACCTGTTCCAGGTAGCTCAGGTCGGTCAATGGCAACGCTGGAAAGTCCAGCAGCCGTTCCAGCTGTTCGGCGTTCATGACCGCCACGGCGGGGCGTTGGCGTTCGATCACTGCCAACAGGCGTGCCGGGGAGCGCTGATGTATGCCCAGGTCCGTCAGGGCCGGTAAATGCCAGGGAAATGCGCCGGCGGGTAGCTCGATCAGCAGGATGTCAACGTGCAGCGTCATCATGAAACTCCTACGGCGTGAAACAAACGTTGCCCGGCGGCCGCCAGCGGGTCGCTGGCCGCGGGCCAAACTTCGAGTAATTGGAAACCCTGGGCCTGCAAGGCCTGGCGCCATGCATCAGGCGGGATGAACACTTCATCGGCACTGCGCAACGGCGCACCGGCGGGCGGCGACAGCAGCAGGTGCATGAAGGTCAGCATCGCCGGGTTGTCCGCGATGGACTCACTGAACAACAAGCGCCCGCCGTCCCGCAGGCAGGCGCGTATCTGTCCGAGGCTGCGGGGCAAGTCGCGGGCGTTGTGCAGGACGTTGCCCGCGACCACCAGGTCCTGGCTGCGGGCCTCGATGCCTTGCTCGGCGAAGTCCCGGTCCAGGTCGAGCAAACCGACGTGCATCCCCGGTTCCAGGCGGAACTCACGCTGGGCCGCCCCGGTGAAAAGCGAACTGATGTCGGTAAAGCGATAGTCCTTTTCCCGCGCTTGCAACGCTGCCAGCACGGCGCGGGTGGTGCAGGCAGCACCACCGCCCAACTCCAGCACCCGCAGTACATCGCCGAGGGCACGGACTTCGCTTGCCCGTGCGGCGAGGGCTCGATTGATCGCAGCGGTGAAGTGGTTGCGCTGGTAGGCGCCCAGCACCGCGACGGGGTCACCCGATTGCACCAGCAACGGTGCCAAGGCGAGTTGGTCGCGCAACAGGTTGGGCAGGCACTCGATGACCTGGCGGTGCAGGGGCGCCATGCTGGCCGGGAAGCCCAGTTCGGCGTACAGCCCGGGCAAATTTTCTACCGCGGCCGGGGGTGGCGTGCCTTGCCAGGCGAGGCGTCCGGCGTCTTCGCGCAGCGCACCGGCGTGGGTCAGCGCCGCCAGCCAGCGCCGCACGATCCAGGCATGGCGGGGCGCCGTGCCCAAGGCCTGGTTGATCTGCCCGGCGCCGCGCCAGGCCTGCACCGGCAAAGCCTGGGTGTGCAGCAACACTTGGGCCATTACCCCCAGGCTCACGTCTTCGAGTTCATTCAGGGCGCTGTTCATAGGCAACCTTCTTCAACGGTGTGCAGGTGATCGAGCGGGCCGGGCAGCAGGTTCAGGGCACGGATCGCCGAGGTGCGTTGCAGGCGTTCAAGGCTGGCGGCGGGTGGCAACACCTGGGCGGCGTAATGGCAGCCGGTGCTGATCTCATCGTTCGCCACGCTGACCACCGTGGCGGCGGCCATTGCTCCAGTCAGCGCCGCGTTGCCTGCGCCGCTGAGCACCAGGCTGCGGGTGCGTGCCTGGCCGTCCCACACCCCGTCGAGTTGCAGCAGCAACGTGACGAAAGGGGCCTGGCCGCTGAGGTCCAGCCGGCTGGCCTCGCACAACCGCTGCACCGCATCGGCGCGCGACAGGCCGTGGGCCAGGTCCAGGGCCTTGAGCACATGTCCGTCGGTGATCACGTTGAACCAATGGCCGACGTCCAGGCGCAGGTCCATGGCCAGGCATTCGCCTTCCCGATTCAAATAGGGCAGCAAGTGAACCTGGCCGGGGAAACACGGCAGCAGCACATCCCGGCTGCGGCGCAGCGCCCGACTGCAACGACCATTGCGCCAGGCCGCCAGGGGTTCGCTGGTGCCGTCCACCGCCCCTTGCAGGAAGTCGTCGGCGGCCACGGCGGTGAATTGGTCACGCAGGCCGAAATAGCTGGTCAGTCCCTGGACTCCAGAGAAAGCCTGCTGGGCCAGCCAACGGGGCAGCAAGCCGGTAAGCCCTGGTTGCAGGCCGGCTCCGAGGACGGCGCAACGGTGGTGCCACTGGCTCGGCTCAAGTGTCACCTCACCGGCGGCATCCACGTAGTGCGCATCGGTTTGCAACGCCGCCCGGGCGGCCCGATCTTCCAATCGCCAAGAAGGACCGGCGCAGTTGAGCATTACGTCGCAGCCATGGGCGAACCCGGCCAGGGCAGCCGCATCATTGAAGTCCACCGCGGTCCAGTGCAGGCGCGCGTCGGGCCATTGCTGCTGGAGCGATGCCAGGCAGCGGGCCCCGTTGCGGGCGTCACGCCCGCCCAGGCGCAGTTCGTTCACACCCAAGCTCAACAGCGCCCGAGCGCTGGCCAGACCGACATCGCCACTGGCACCCAGCACCCCGATCAGCATGGCTGGGCCTGCGCATTCAGGCGCCAGCCGCCGGCACGTTGGCGATCACGCCAGAACCCGGCGTAACGCCCATCGAGGGCCAGCAGTTGCGAGTGAGTGCCTGATTCCACCAGGCGGCCCTGGTCCAGCACCAGAATCTGCTCGGCGGCCATGATGGTCGACAGGCGATGGGCGATGACCAATACGGTCGAGCTTTGCTTCAGGCTACGAATCGCCGCTTGTACAAAGGCTTCGTTCTGGGGATCCAGGGCGGCAGTGGCTTCATCCAGCAGCACGATTGGGGCGCGCTTGAGCAAGGCCCTGGCCAGGGACACCCGCTGGCGTTCCCCGCCGGACAGTGAAGCGCCGCCTTCTCCCACCGGGGTGCGCCAGCCCTGGGGCAGGCGCGCGACGATTTCATCGACGCCGGCCAGTCGCGCCGCTTCAGCCACCTGCTGCGCACTGGCGTCCGGCCTGCCGACACGGATGTTGGCTTCGAGGCTGTCGTCGAACAGGTAGACGTCCTGCATCACCAGCGACAATTGCGCCATCAAGGCTTCGTTGGACAGTTCGCGCACATCGACGCCGCCGACCTTGACGCTGCCCTGGGTCGCATCGAAAAACCGCATGAGCAGACGCGTGACGGTGGTCTTGCCCGAGCCCGAGGCGCCGACAATCGCCGTCATCGAATGGGCCGGTGCAGTGAAGGTGAGGTCGCGCAGCACCGTCGGGCCGCTGGCGTAGGCGAAGCTGACGTGTTCGAAGGCAAAGCTGCCGGGGGCGGTCAACGGCTGACTGACAGCGGGTTGCGGCAATGGCGACTCGCGCAGGATGCCGACCAGTTGCTCCAGGTCATTACCGGCCATGCGCAGCAGGCCGCTGCGCGCCGCCGCCTCGGCCAGTGGCCCGACAAAACGGGCCGCCAGGGCCAGCAACGCGACCAACTGAATGGCGTCGATATCACCGTGGACGGCCAGGGCGACGCCCACGCCCACCAGCAGCGCAAAGGCTAATTGCACGGTCAGGCCGCCGGCCAGCAGTTTCGGAAAGGTCTGGGCCAACATCGAACCACCGGCCTGTTTCTGCGCCAGATTGGCTGCCTGCAAGGGCGCGTAGCCGTCCTGGGTCCGGCCAAAGGCGCGCAGCACTTGCTGGTAGCGGGCGAACTCGACCACGCGGTTACCGGCCATGGTCGCGGCGGCTTCGACCCGGGCGTCGTTATTGCCGATGGCGGCAGCGGACCAGTGGTGGGTGAAGTAGATCAGCGGCGCGCACAGCACGGCGGTCAGGCCCAGGCGCCAGTCGAAGATGAACAAGGTCAGCGCGACCGTGGCCGGCACCACCACTCCGGACACCACCGGTCCCAGGTAATGGGCGAACAGGCCGGTAACCATCAACGTGCCGCTGGTGGCACTGCGCGACAGGCGGCCGATTTTTTCCGAATTGAACCAGCCCAGGGGCAGGCTGGCCAGGTGTTGGCCGAGGCGATCATGCAGGGTGGTCAGCACCACCAGCGCCAGGGCAAAGCCCTTCATCGCCTGCTGGTAATGGGCGATGCAGGTCAGCACGGCCATCGCCGCCAGGCCGGCCAGCCAAGCCAGCGCCGTAGCTGGGTCACCGGCAAACAGCGCGTGCAGGATCGGCACCAGGAAAGCCACGGCCAGGCCTTGCAGCACGGCGCTGGTCACCAGCCACGCGAGGTATCGGTAAAGGCGGGCGGCATGGGCCGGCCCCAGTAACGTGACAAGACTGCGGATCACAGGGACATCTCCAACTCGGGGACGGGGTGCTTGGCGCCGGCGCGCCACAGCTGGGCATAGGCGCCGTTGGCTTGGAGCAGGGATTCATGGCGACCGCTTTCAAGCACGCGGCCCTGATCGAGGACGACGATCTGGTCCACGCCGCTGATGCTGGCCAGGCGGTGGGCGATCACCAGCACCGTACGGCCCCGGGCCAGGGCCGACAGGGCGTCCTGGATCAACGCTTCGGATTCGGGGTCGGCGTGGGAAGTGGCCTCGTCGAGGATCAGCACCGGCGTGTCGGCCAGCAGCGTGCGGGCGATGGACAGGCGTTGCGCTTCACCGCCAGAGAGAACCGCATCCTCGCCGATCACCGACTGATAGCCACGGGGCAGGGCCTCGATGCGCAGGTGAATCTGCGCCGAGCGGGCCGCCATCTCCACCTCCGCGTCGCTGGCCTCGGGGCGGCCCAGGCGCAGGTTGTCGGCCACTGTCCCGTGCACCAGTTGCGCGTCCTGCAAGACGAAACCGACCTGTCGATACAACTGGCGCGGATCGATGTCCCGCACATCGACACCGCCCACCCGCACGCAGCCAGCCTTGACGTCGTGAAAGCGCGGCACCAGTTTGGCCAGGGTCGACTTGCCCGCGCCGGACGCGCCGACCAGGGCGGTCACGCTGCCAGCCGGACAGTGCAGGTCGACACCGTTGAGGATCGGGTGCTCGGGGTGGTAGCCGAACTGCACGTGTTCAAAGGTGATGTCACTGCCCTGGGGCTGCTTGCCGACTTTCGGCGCGGGCAGTTCTTCGACCTTGAGCAGTACTTCGATGCGGTCGGCGGCCGCCAGGGCGGTGCGTTGGGCGGTCAGGCTTTGATTGATCACCAACAGCGACTGCGGAATCACCACCGCCACCAAGGTCTCGGCGAACAATTGCAGCGGCGTGATCCAGCCTTTGGCCAACAACAAGCTGCCCACCCCCAGGCTCACCAGCAGAATCACCGGGACGCTCAAGGCCATCGAGGACAACGCCTCCAGGCGCAGCAGCGGCTTGACCCAACCGGCGTATTGCTCGCTGAACTGGTTGACCGCCTGCTGATAGCTGCGATGGGCCTGGCCCACCTGGCCGAACGCCTTGACCACGGCAATGCCGTGGACAAACTCGACGATGGCGGCGCTGACCCGGCTCATGCTCTTGTCCAGCAACTGCATTTTCCCGCCGAAGCCGCGCATCATCAGGGCGTAGGCCAGCGCATACACCGGCAAGGTCAGTACCGCCAGCAGCGCCAGGCGCCAGTTCAGCGTGACCAGCCACACCAACCCCGCCACGGGCGTGACGATGGCTGCGGTAAGTTCCACCGCGTGATGGGCGACCAGGTGGTGCAGGTCTTCCAGATCGTCCTGCACCACTTTGCGCACCGCGCCCGAGGTGGTGTCGGTGTACCAACCCAGGGGCACGCGCCCCAGCTTGCGCACCATGGCTTCGCGCAGGCTGGCTTGCAGGCGGTGGTCCGCCAGATGGGTCAACCACAGGGCCACGCCGTTGGCCACCCAGCCCAGGCTCAAGGCGATCACCACCAGCGCCGCCCAACGCCACAAGGCTTGAGTGTCGACGCCACCGGCCAGCAGCAACCGGCCCAGCTCGGTCAGGCCGATGAAGGGCACCAGGTTGACCAGTGCGCCGACCGCGGCAAACGCTACGCCTAAGTGAATCAGGCGGTTGACCGGACGTTTCAGGGTATCCAGAGCGGTGGTCATGAGTTTTTCCGTAGGGCGTCCAGCAGGTGCGCGGTGACGGTGTGGACGTGAGGCGGTTCGATCACGCTGAAGTGATTGCCCGGCACATCGATCAAGTCGAATCGTCCCAGGCACGCGTCTTCCCAGAACGGTGCCGCCAGGTGGCCAACGCCGCCGGTGATGCCGAACGATTGCTGCTCCAGGCAGCGCAGGTAGGTCATGTTGCCGAGGAACGGCGGCGGGTCGAACCGTGCCGCGCGCATGCTGTGGCGGCAGACGCGGAACAACGTCGGCACCAGCTCCGGGCCGATGGGCACCCCGGCCTGGCCCGACGCCAGGCGCGCATATTCGGCCAGGCGTTGTTCCTGGCTGCGCGCCGATTGTTGTCTCACCGCCAGCGCCAGGGCTTCAAGGCCCGGGTCGCCGCTCAAGGCGGCCATGGCCCCGGCGGGCACGCGGCGATTGTCACGGGCCATCAGCAGATCGATGGCGCGGTACACGTCATAGTCTTCGATGTGCGGGCCGAACACGGTTTTCACCGGATCCAGGTTCAGGTTGGGCACGAAGATCGCCTCGTAGGCCAGCTCTTCGTCGGTGTCGATGAACATCGGAATGCTGTCGATCAGGCTCAGGTCCACCACGTCCATGCCCCGTTCGAGCAGACGCCGGGCGACCTCGGTGGCGAGCAGCCCGCCCAGGCAGTAACCAATCAGCTGGAAGCGCTGGTGACCGTCGGCGATCAAGCGTTCTGCGTAATCCTGGGCCACGCTTTCGATCAGGCGCTTGGGCTCCAGGGCCAGGTAACGCTCGGTGTCGGCCACGGCAAAGCCGATCACCGGGCCGGCCTGTTGCTCGGCCAGGGCGCGCCCCAAATGCTGGAAGTAATCCAAGGTGCCGAGGGCGGCGTGGAACATCACCCGCACCGGGCCGACCTCGCCACCGCCAAACGGCACCACCAACGCATTGCTGCTGGAGGAACGCTGGGCTTCGCCGCCCGCCGCCGTGGGCGCTGGCGCGGCTTCGCCGTGGTTGAGCAGGCGCGCCAGGGCGGTGACATTCGGCTCGTTGAGCATCTGCCGCAGCAGTGTGTCGTAACTCAAGGCCTGGGCCTGGGGCAGTTGTTCACGCAGTTGACCGGCGACACGGGCGAGGATCAGTGAGTCGGCGCCTTTTTCGTAGAAGCTGTCGTCGACGCCAATTTGCGTCAATCCCAAGGCCTCGGCCCACAGCCGGCACAGCTCGGCGGTGAGGGGATCGGTCGGCGTCGCCTGGCCCGCGGACACGTGGGCATCAACGGCGGGGCGCAAGCCGGCCAGGGTCTTGCGGTCGACCTTGCCATTGGCGGTCAATGGCAAGCGGTCGAGCACTTGCAGGTGCGCCGGCAGCATGTATTCGGGCAAGCGTTGGGCCAGGGCGCGGCGCAGGCTGTCGACGTCCAGGCGCTGGAACCCGGCCTTGAAACGGGCGGCGAACACCTGCATGCCGAGGGCCGCCAGCGGGTGATCGGCCTGGGGCAGGGCGGGCAGGCATTCACCGCCCAACGCCCGGATCCGCGCCTGCCAGGTCTGTGCGTCGCGCAAACCGCTACGGCCCAGGTCGTGGTCGTCGTTGACCGGGGTCATCATGAAGCCCTGGGTCAACAGGATCGGCGGCCATTCGCCGGTGGGTTCGCTGAACACCAACCAGCCCCCGGGGCTGAGCAGCTCGGTGATTTGGCCGAGGGCTTTGTCGATGTCCTTGACGCTGTTGAGCATGCCGGCACACAACACGACATCGACGCTGTTGCTGGCCAGCCCTTGGGGCCGGATGTCCTGGTCGATGTCCAGCACGCCGTAGCGCACCCAGGCGTGCTCGGCAAACCGTTGCTTGGCCGCCGGCAAGAAAAAAGCGGTCATGTCGGTGAACAGGTAATCGACGTCCAGGCCATCGAGCAGCCCGATCACTGGCGCGCTGGTGGCCCCGGTGCCGGCGCCGATCTCCAGGATGCGCAGCGGCCCGTCGCCGTCATGGTGGGTGGCGAGGCGGTTGATCAGCGCCGCGATGCTGTGATTGTTGTAGCGCGAGACGGCGTCCCCGCCGTACAGCTGCAATGCCAGGTCCTGTTGGCCTTGGGGAAACAGCAGGTCGAACGGGTTGACCTCGCCCTTGAGCAACGGCGGCAAATGCCAAACATGGTTGAGTTGGTAGTCGAACAGCGCCTGGCTGCACAGCCCAGAGGCGACGGCCTGTTCCACCCGGCCCCAGGCCAGCGCCGGCTCGGGTGCCGGTTGCGCCAGGCGATAGCGCGATTGTTCGAGTTGCAGCAGGCCCGCCTCGCACAGCTCGCCCAACCAGCGGCGCACCAGCCAGTGGTGGCGCGGCTGTGCCTGCAACGCCTGGAGAATGGCCGGGGCATCGGGTTCGGCCAGCTCGCCGCTGAACAAGCCGGCCTTGAGCATCACCTCCAGCATCGAGCTCAGCGCCGCGGCACTCAGGTCTGCCTGGTAATCACCGACCTGTTGGGCGTCAAAGGCGCCGACCTGGTTGTCGGCATAACGATTGATCGTCGTGAGCAAGGACGCGTCCGGCAACGGTGTTGGCGATGTCCGCGCGGCAGTGACGAAGGCCAGCAGGCTGCGCTCTCCGGTGGCTTCGCCGGTGACCAGGCTGATTGCGTTGTCCACGCCGGGGATGGCGAGCAATGCGGCGTCGATTTCGCCCAGTTCAACGCGATGCCCACGGATTTTCACTTGGCCGTCTTCACGGCCGAGGAACTCCAGTTCGCCGCCGGGCAGGTAGCGACCCCGATCACCGGTGCGATACAGGCGCTGGCCGTCCACGGGATGGGCGAAGAACCGCGCGTCGCTCAGTGCCTGGTCGCCAAGGTAACCGTTGGCCAGGCCGACACCTGTGATGTACAGGTCGCCAGGCACCCAGGTCGGGGCGTCGCGCCATTGGCTGTCTAGCACGCGAAAGCCCTGGTTGGCCAAGGGCAGGCCATAGGGAATGCTGCGCCACGCCGGGTCAATCTCGTCGATCAGGTGCAGGTTGGACCAGATCGAGGCTTCGGTCGCGCCACCGAGACCCACCAGGGCCAGGCCAGGCAAGAGTTGTTGGAGTTGCGGCGGCAGGTTCAGCGGGATCCAGTCACCGGACAACAACGCCAGGCGCAGGCTGTCCAGTGGCCGGGGCTCGGCCTGCAGGTAGTGGGCGAGCATGTGCAGTTGCGCAGGCACCGAGTTCCACAGCGTCACCTGATGCTGCTGCACCAGTTCGGCCCAGTGCGACGGGTCGGCGCCGCGTGCCGGGTCGGGCAGTACCAAGGCGCCGCCCACGGCGAGAGGTCCGAAGAGGTCGTACACCGACAGGTCGAAACTCAACTGTGCCAACCCCAGCACGCGATCCTTGGCGTTGACTTGAAAACGCCGGTTGATGTCTTGCACGGTATTGAGGGCGGCGCGATGGCTGATCATCACGCCTTTGGGGTCCCCCGTGGAACCGGAGGTGAAGATCACGTAGGCGAGGTCATCGGGGTTGCTGTCAACCGCTTGGAAGTCGGCCGCTGCCGGCGCCAGTCGATCCATGGCATGCCAGTGCAACCCATCCGGCAGCGGCGTATCGGGCAGGCTCTGGGACTGGCCAAGTACATGACGCACCTGGGCGCTGCGCAGCACGCGGTCGCGGCGGGCGGCCGGGGCATTGCTATCGAGTGGCAGGTAGGCGGCCCCGGCAAGTAATACACCGTAGGCCGCTACGACCTGGTCGAGGCCTTTGGGCATGAGGATCGCCACCGGTTCCTGGGCGGCGCAACCGGCCTGGCACAGGGTGGCAGCGACGGCCAAGGCGCGTTCGACGAGCGCGGCATAGGTCAGGCTGCCGTTGGCGTCGATCACCGCCAGCGCTTGCGGATGTGCCTTGGCCATGACCAGCAGACCGTCGTGCAAGCGACCGGTGGGCAGCGGCGCGGCGGTGGCATTCGCCGCCAGGCGCTCACGCTGCTGCCAGGCCGGCAGCGGCACCTGCATGGGTTGTTCCCAGGCAACCGGGTCCAGGGCCAATCGCTGCAGCTGCGCCAGGAACGCCTGCTGCATGTCGTTGACCAAGCCGTCGGGGAACACGCCTTGGCGAACGTCCCAATGGACGTGCAAACCGTGGTGGTCATCCATCACCTGGCAGTCGAGGGTGACTTGCGGGGTCTGGGTAATGCCGTGGCCCACCCGGCGCTGGCTGGCCGCCAGGGGTTCGATCGCCAGGCCGATGGCGCTGGTGAACACCACCGGCATGGCCGCGGCTTCACGGCCACGCCGACGGCCGATTTCACGCATCACTTCAATGCCGGAAAACAGCCGGTGCTCCAGGTCGGCAAACAATTGGCCGCCCAGTTGCCGGGCCTGCTGGGTGAAGTCCTGGCCTTGCGGATCGTTGACCTGGAGCAGGCTCACGGAGGTGAAGTCCCCCACCAGCCGATCCACTTGCGGGTGCAGTGGCAAGCGGTTGAGCAGCGTCAGGTTGAGGCTGAAGGCAGGGCGCTGGCTCCAGCGTTGCAAGGTTCCGACGTAGGTGGCGAGGACCGCAATGGAAGGCGTCAGGCCGCGTTCGTTGGCGGCTTTTTTCAGGGCGTTCCATTGCTGCTGATCGAGCTGGGCCGAATGCCGCTGGAAGCGCGGCGATGCCGTGTCTTCACCGCTCAGGGGCGCCGGCAGTTGCGGCGCGGCGGGCAAGTCATCGACGCGCCCCAGCCAATACTCACGGTCGCGTTGGTGGCGGCTGCCTTCGAGCAAGCCACGCTCCGCCAGCAGGTAGTCGCGGAAGGTGATGTCCAGGGGCGGCAGGGGGGCCTGGGGATCGTCCAGCAACTGTTCCAACTCGTTGAACAGCAACTGTGCGCTGGCCCAGTCGGCGATCAGCGAATCCATGGAGAAATGCAGGGTGTCGCCGCTGTCGCTGCGGCTCATGCGCAATTCGAACAGCGGCCATTGATCGGTGGGGTAGAGCTTCTGTTCCATGGCCTGGCGGATCTGCTGCACGCCGTGCCGGTGCTGTTCAGCCGTGGCGCCGCGCAAGTCCGCGACGGCCAGCGAGTAGTGGGCAACATTGGCCAGGACGCATTGGGAACCCTCGCTGGCGATCACCGCGCGCAGCATGTCGTGACGCTCAATCAGATGGTTCCACGCCTGTTCCACCTGCTGCGGATCGAGCCGCGGCCAACTCAGTTCCAGATAACCGTGACAGGCGACGTTGCCGTAGCCAAAGGAAGATTGGCGGCCCAGGAGGTAAGCGTTCTGCACGTCGGTGAGCGGGAAGGGCGCGTGGTGGTTCGCCGGGTCAGCCTGTACCAGTGGCCGTTCCTGTGCTTCGAGCAGGTGCAGGATCTGTTCTTTGTGCTCGCGTAGTTGTGCCAGGCGCTCGGCATTGAGCAGGCCTTGGGGTGCGCGGAATTTCAATTGTCCGTCCTGGGGCCAGAGTTCGACGCCCAGGGACTTGAGTTCACTTAGCAGTTTGGCGGCGGGCATGGGTACAGCTCCTGGAGAAAAGAGGGGTTGTGCGGGCATCAGATGACGCCCTCTTCAACGGTGTCCGAGGCAGGTTGGCGCTCAAGGATCTGCGCCACCTCCGTCAAGGTGGCGGCGCCGAACAACTGGCCCATGGGCAGTTCAAGGCCCACGCGGTTACGCAGCATTTCGAGAAAACGCGTGGCCAGGAGGCTGTCGCCCCCGAGGCGGAAAAAGTTGTCGTGACGCGACACGCTCGGCACGTTGAGCAATTGCTGCCAGAGCTCGGCGATCAGTTGTTCTTCCGGGCGCAGCGGTTGCTCGTCCGCCACCGGTCGCGACTGGGCGGCGTCGGCCAATCGCCCCTGCAGTGCCCGGCGATCGATCTTGCCGTTGCTGCTCAGGGGCAAGTGTTCCAGCACCAGGACGTGTTCTGGGCGCATGTACCCCGGCAAGCACTGCTCCAGGTGTCGTGCCAAGACCTGTGCGTCGGTGCTGGCCGTCACGGCGGCCATCAGCCGGTTGTCGGTGACCAGCGCCACGGCCCTGGTGACGCAGGGGTGGCGAGCGAGGGCTGCCTCGATTTCGCCCAGTTCGATGCGATGGCCGCCAATCTTCACCTGGCTGTCGGCGCGCCCGAGAAACTCCAGCAGGCCATCGGGGTGGTAGCGACCCAGGTCGCCGGTGCGGTACCAGCCGTCGACAAAGCGCTCGGCATTCAACTGTGGCGCGTGGCGATAGCCGCGGGCGACGCCGGCGCCGCCAATCCACAGCTCACCGGTGACCCAATCCGGACAGTCGCGGCCCAGGGCATCGACCACTCGGTAAGCCTGGTTGGCCAGTGGCACGCCGTAGGGGATCGAGCGCCAACCCGGCAGCGCTTGCTCCACCGGGTAATGGTTCGACCAGATCGCCGCTTCGGTGGCGCCGCCCAGGGCGATAAAACGACAGTCAGGGGCCTGTTGCCGCAGGCGTTGGGGCAGGTCGAGGCCAATCCAGTCGCCCGACAGCAACGCCACGTTCAGGCCCAGTGGCTGGCGGTCATGGGCATTGGCTTCCAGCAGCATATCCAGCAAGGCCGGCACGCTGTTCCACAGGGTCACGCGATGATGTTGCAACGCTTTGAGCCAGGCCCGGGCATCGCGGCGCTGGTCCTCCTCGATCAAGACCAGCGCACCGCCCACCGACAGCAGGCCGAACAGGTCGTACACCGACAGGTCGAAATCCAGTGCGGACAGGGCCAGCGTGCGGTCGCTGGCGTCGATGCCATAGCAGCGATTGATCTCGGCCACGGTGTTCATCGCGGCGCGGTGGGTGATTTCCACGCCCTTGGGCTGGCCCGTGGAGCCGGAGGTGTAGATCACATAGGCCAGCTCCGCGGCCGAGACGGCGAGCGGCGCCGACAGCGGTTCAGCGTCCAGCGCGTGGAGCGGGTCGAGGTGTTTGACGCTGGGCAATTGCGGGTCATGCCCGGCCAGGATCAGGGTGACGCCGGCCTGCTGCAGGATGCGCTGGCAACGCTGCAGCGGTTGGTCGACCCCGACCGGCAGGTACGCGGCACCCGCGGCCAGGATGCCCAACACGCTGGCAATCTGTCGTGGCCCCTTGGCCAAGGACACCGCCACCAGGTCGCCCGGCACCACGCCGGCGTCCACCAGGCTGCGGGCAATGCGCAGCGCCTGCTCGGCCAGCTCGCCATAGCTGAGCATGCCATGCTCACCCCACAACAACGCCGGGCGTTGGGGCGCTTGGCGTGCCTGTTCGAAGAAGCCCTGGTGCAAGGTCGGGTCACCCGGCACGCTCGGGCCCGGGGCATTGAGCTGGGCACGCAACTGCGCCTGGGCTTGCGGCAGCAGGTCGGGCGGTGGGTTGTCCCAGGTGTGCTCGGCCAGCCAGTTCAAGCTGTACAAGTAGGCATCGAACATCGCTTCCACCAGGCCTTCGGGAAACAGGCCGACCACGTAGTCCCAGTTCAAGGCGATGCCGCCGTTGGCTTCCACCACCTGATGGTCGAGCCAGACCTGCGGGGTTTGGGTCAGGCCAAAGACTTGCCGGGCAAACGGCCCGTCCACCGGCGCGGCCGTGCCATCCGGGACCCCGAGCGCACTGGTGAACACCACCGGCATGCTCACCTGTTGTTCGCCATTGCCCCGGGCCAGCTGCCGCAACAGGCTGACCGAGCCGAGGCAACGGTGCTCCAGTGCCTCGCCCAGGGTGCGCTGGGTACGCCGGGCGCGGTCGACCCAGCGTTCGCCGGGCAGCGGAACATAACCGAGCAGCGTGAGGGAGGTGAAATCGCCCATGACCTGATCAATCTGGGGATGCAGCGCCCGACGATCGAACAGCGTGAGGTTGAGGCTGAGGTCGGGACGTGCACTCCAGCGGCCGAGGGTTTCGGCAAACGCGCAGAGCAGCACGGCCGAGGCGGTGAGGCCCTGTTGTTGGGCCTTGGCCAGGATCGCCCGCCAGGCTTGGGCGTCGATTTGTCCTTGCAGGCGTTCGAAGCGCGGTTGACCCAGGCTGGCGGGGTCGGCCGCCAGCGGCAGTTGCGGGTGCGGCGGCAACTCGGGCAGGCGTTCTTGCCAGAAGTGTTGCGCGGCTTGCAGCTCGCCCGCGTCCACGGCGGATTGCAGTTGATAGTCGCGGAACGACAGTTCCAGCGGCGCCAGTGTCAACCCGGGGTCGCGATACAAAGCATCGAGTTCCGCGTAGAAACGCAGGATGCTCAGGGCATCGAGGATCAGGTTGTCCAGGCTGATGGCCAACCGCGTATAGCGGCCATGAGTCACGGCCTGCACATCGAACAGCGGCCACTGGCTCGGATCGAACACGCGATGGGCACAGTGTTCGCGCAAGTCGTTGAGGTTGGCGTAGCCCTGGCCGATTTCGAAGGACGGCAGCTGTTGCAGGGGCAGGATGCGCGCCTGGCCGCATTGATCGAACACGGCGCGGAGCATTTCGTGGCGCTCGATCAAGCGATCCAGCGCGGTCTGCAGGCGCGGCAGGTCGAGATCCTCGACGTCGTACTCGCGATAGAAGTGGCAGCTGACGCCGCCCAGTACCAGGCTCGGGTCGCGGCCCAGCCAATAGGCCTGTTGCACTTCGGTCATGGGGAAGGGCGCATGGCGTTGCGGCAGGTCGGGCACAATCGTGTGCCGCGGTTCGGCCTGGGCCTGTCGATGCAAATCGGCACAAAAATGCGCCAGCACTGGTTTGGCGAATACCTGGGCGATCCGCGCGCCTCCCAGCCCTTGCTCTGCAAGCAAACGCACCAGGCGGGTGGCGCTCAGGGAGTCGCCGCCCAGGGCGAAGAAGTTGTGTTCACGGCAGACCTCAGCACAGCCCAGCAATTGCTGCCAGGCATGGGCCACCAGGGTTTCGATGTCGCCGCAGGGAGCGGACAGGTTGGCCTGCACCGGGGCGCTGTTGGTCGCCAGCCAGTCGTTCAGTACCTTGCGATCCACCTTGCCATTGCCGGTCAAGGGCAACTGCGCGCAGCCCAGGACAGTGCTGGGGATCATGTAGCCCGGCAGGTGCTCGGCCAGATGTTCGGCCAACCCCTGTGGGTCCAGGCGCGTGGGCATCACGGGGCCGTCTGTCAGGCGCACCACTGCTGCCAACTGCTGGCCGGCCAGCAGCGCCACCGCCTGCTCGACGCCGGGCCAGGCCAGCAAGGCGGTTTCGACTTCCCCGGCTTCGATGCGGTAGCCGTGCAGTTTGAGTTGGAAATCGGTGCGCCCGAGGAATTCGACGTTACCATCGGGGTGATAACGGGCACTGTCGCCGGTGCGGTACCAACGCAAGCCTTGATAGTCGACGAAACGTTCAGCTGTGCGCACCCGGTCGCCGCGATAACCCTCGGCAACACCGGCGCCGCCGATCCACAGTTCGCCGGCCACCCAGTCGGGGCAGTCGTGGCCGTGTGGGTCGACGATGCGCAAGCGGACATTGTCCAGCGGCGTGCCATAGGGCAGGCAGTGCCAGGACAAGGGTTGGCCGGGCAGCACTTCGAACAGGGTCGAGTGAATGGCGGTTTCGGTGGCGCCGCCCAAGGCCATGAAACGACAGCCGGGGGCTTGGGTCCACAACCGTGGCGCCAGGTCCGGAGCGACTTTGTCGCCGCCAAGCAATACCGCGCGCAGGGGCAGGCTGGCACCGGCGGGGGCGCAACCGAGCAGCATGTCGAGCAACGCTGGCACGCAGTTGAGCACGCTGGCGCGATGCCGCAGGGCCAGTTCACGCCAGCGTCCGGCATCACGCTGGGCCTCGGGCTCGATACCGATCACCGCCGCCCCAGTCGACAGCGCGGCAAACAGGTCGAATACCGATAAGTCGAACTCCAGGGCCGAGAGCGCGAGGATTCGGTCGTCGCTGTTCAGTTGCAAGCGCC
Source organism: Pseudomonas sp. Z3-6 (assembly GCF_051131985.1). Classification (NCBI taxonomy): domain Bacteria; kingdom Pseudomonadati; phylum Pseudomonadota; class Gammaproteobacteria; order Pseudomonadales; family Pseudomonadaceae; genus Pseudomonas; species Pseudomonas sp. Z3-6. The sequence goes on along the minus strand of NZ_CP071644.1, from coordinate 3,805,588 downwards.
GTTGCAGGTCTTCCAGCGTGTTGGCGGCGGCCTGATGGCTGATTTCCACGCCCTTGGGTTCACCGGTGGAACCGGAGGTATAGAGGATGTACGCCAGGTCGCTGATCGCTCCGGGCCGGGGGGCGTCCAGCGCCCTGCTGGCGGCGGGCAGTTGCGTGAGCAATAAGCGCGCGCCCGACGAATTACAAATTTTCCGGCACCGCGCCGCCGGTTGATCGACGCTGATGGGTAGGTATGTGGCGCTGCACGCCAGGATGCCCAGCACCGCGATCACCTGCTCGGGCCCCTTGGGCAGTTGCAACGCCACCACGTCACCGCGCCGCACGCCTTGGCCTTCCAGGTACGCCGCCACGTGTAAAGCACGTTCGGCGAGTTCGCCGTAGGTGATGACGGGATGATCGCCGTGCAGCAACGCGGGCAGGGTGGGTGTCAGGCGTGCCTGGGCAAAAAAGGCTTCGTGCAAGCGTTGTACCGGCAGCGGCGCCGCCTGGCCCTGGACGCCATTGCGGACGTCAAGTTGGCTGGCAGGGATCAGCGCCGGAGGCGACAGGTCCCAGGCCGAAGCTTCAAAACACAGGCGCTGTAACAGCCCGGTATACGCCTCGAACAACCCATCCAGTACACCGTCGGCGAACAACCCTTCACGGGCGTCGAGATTGACCAGGACACCGCCGTCCAACTCGGTGACCTGGGCGTCGAGCCACACTTGCGGGCCTTGGGAAATGATCCAGGCCGGTTGGCCGAAACACCCTTGCACGCCCTCGGCGAACAATTCCCCCAACCCCAGGGCGCTGGTGTACACCACCGGCGCCAACACTTGCTCACCGCGTTGGCGGGACAGTTCGCGCAACACCTCCAGGCCGGAAAACGCGCTGTGTGCGGCATCGCTGTGGAAGCGCCGTTGCAAGGCCGTGGCACGAGCGGCGAACGTGCCGCTGACGTGACCGTCCCACGCCAGCAGGATCGATGAGGTGAAATCGCCGACCAGGCGCTCGACGTCGGCATGCAGTGGCATGCGGTTGAACAGCGGCAAATTGAGCAGCAGCTCGGGCGTCTCGCACCAGGCGCCAAGGGCTTCGCAGAACACCGCCGCCAAGGCCATCGCCGGCGTCAAGCCGTGCTCCCGGGCGTGGCGCTCGAAGGCCTGGCGCTGGGACGGCGGTAGCCAGTGATGACGGCGTCGCACTTTGCGATCGTCGCCCTGGGGCTTGATGGGCAAGCGCGGGGCGCCGGGCAACCGGTCCAGGCGCTGCAACCAATAGTCACGGGCCTGCCGATGAAGCGCACGTTGCTCGGGACTGGCGTGTTCACGGCGCAGGTCGGCCAGGTAACGGGCAAAGCTGTAGTCCAGCGCGGCCAAGGGCTGCTGGCGATACAGCTGCACCAGGTCGCCGAGCAGGGTGCGCAGGCTCAGGGCATCGGCGGCGAGCATGTCGAGGTTCAAGTGCAGGCGCGTCCCGTCGGGTAGCAACGACAACTGGATGTCCAGCACCTGGCCTTGTTCAACGGCCAATTGGCGGTGGGATAACTCAGTGCGCACCGCCGACAGCCGTTGTTGCTGTTGCTCGGCGCTGGCCTGGCGCAGGTCATGCACCTTCAATCCCGGCCAGGGACTGCGGGCGAGGATCCGCTGGCGACCGTCGTCGAGAAACTGCGCGCGCAACATCGGATGGCGCGCCAGCAACGCCCGTACGGCGGCTTCCAAGCGGATCGGGTCGACGTCGCGGCCATCGAATTCGTTATAGAAGTGCGCGGCGACACCGCCCAGCTGCTGGCCGGGGGCGCGTCCGATCCAATAGGCGTGTTGCATCGGCGCCAGTTCGAAAGGCTGGCCGTCGTCCGCCGGCGCGGTGACCGCCGCCGGGGCTTGGGGGGCCACCTCAAGCATGGCCAGCCAGGCTGATAGGCGCGGGTCGGCGATCAGCTCGGCAAAACGCGCGGCCAGGCCATGGCGGCGCCACTGGCCGGCGAGGCGAATCAGGGTGACGGAATCCAGCCCCCATTCGATCAGGTTCGCCTCCAGGGGAATCTGGTCGGCGGGCAGGTCGAGGGCCTGGGACAGGGATTGGCGCAGCAGTGTTGCGGTTGAGGTGCTGGGAGTGGCCATGGCTCAACGTCTTCTCATTGCTAGGGCCCGGACCGGGGTTGGCCCAGGCGCTGGGGGCATGCAGTTGCTTGGGGGAAGATGCTAGTCATTCTCATTTTGCCAACTACCCGGATCGAATCGTTTTTGCCCCGCATCCGCGTCTCGCTCACCCGTTGCAGTGCCGTGGTGGCTACGCACAGCGCCAATCGCCCGCAGGATGCGGTTGGAAAATGACTTGAATCGGGTAGAGCCCGCCCCATGGCCTTGACTACCGTCGCTCGCCGCCCCTTGCCGGGCCTGTGTCCCTCTGATTGGAGTTACGGATGTCTGTCGATTCGGGTTTACAAGTGCGCGGCCTGCGCAAGCGCTACCCCAACGGCGTCGAGGCGCTGCGCGGCGTGGACCTGAGTGTCGGCCCCGGGATGTATGGCTTGCTGGGGCCCAATGGCGCGGGCAAAAGCAGCTTGATGCGGACCCTGGCGACCCTGCAGCAACCCGACGCCGGCAGCATTCACCTGGACGGGACGGATGTGTTGGCCGATTCCGATCATTTGCGCCGCCGCCTGGGCTATCTGCCGCAGCAATTGGGTGCGTATCCGGGCGTGAGCGCACGGGACTTGCTCGACCGTTTTGCCTGGCTCAAGGGGCGCACCGACAGCCGCCAGCGCCGCGAGGAAATCGAGGGCCTGCTGGACAAGGTCAACCTCCAGCAGGCCGCCCATCGGGCGCTCGCCACCTATTCGGGCGGCATGCTGCGCCGGTTCGGCATCGCCATGGCGCTGGTCGGTTCGCCACGCTTGTTGATCGTCGATGAGCCCACGGCTGGCCTCGACCCGGCGGAGCGCAACCGTTTCCATCGGGTGTTGGCCGATGTCGCCGCCGAGTCCATCGTGTTGCTTTCGACCCACATCGTCGAAGACGTCGAAAACCTCTGCAGTCGGCTGGCCGTGCTGGCCGCTGGGCAGATCATTGTCGAAGGTAGCCCGGCGCAGTTGCTGGGTGCCGAGCAGGGCCGATTGTGGGAAGCGTCCTTCGACCGTGGCGAGTCGCTGCCCGCTGCCTTGCATGTGGCCGCCAGCCCGCAGGGCAGCCGCGTCATCGTCCATGGCGAGCGTCCTGCCGATCCACGTTTCGTGCCCCATGCGCCGCGCCTGGAAGACATCTATTACCTGGCATTGGCTCAGGCAGGTGAGGCGATCGACGCATGAATACCTTTGCTCTGCTGATGCGCGAAGCCTGGGTGGAAGTGCGCGCCGGGTTGCGCAGCGGCATTCCGTTGCTGGTGTTCCTTGGCCTGACCGGCTACCTGCTGATGGCCCTGACCAATGCCGACTATGTGCAGAAGATGGGCGCCAGCGATATCGCCCGCAATGCGCCGAGCCTGATTTACCTGATGTCGTGCGGCTGTATGTTCTTCCTGTTTTTTGCCTGGGCCTGGGTGTTCGCCCAGCCGGCCCTGAGGGACCGCAAGGCGCAATTGGAAGAAGTGCTGTTGGCCTTGCCGTTGTCCCTGCCGGCGCTGCTGTGGGGACGTTTTATCGGCGCGGCGTTGGTGGGTGGCTTGCTCGCCAGTTCATTGATCGTCGGCTTTCTCGTCAGCCCGGTGCTGGGCTGGCTCGGCTGGGTGCCGGCGGCGAGCATCGGCGCACCCATGTGGTCGGCGCTGGGGTTTGCCTGGGTCGCCTTGCTGTTGCCAGTGAGCACCGGGATTGGCGCGTTGTATTACTTGCTGGCCTTGCGCAGCCGAGGCCTGGCCGCACCGTTTGCCTTGGCGACGGTGCTGATGCTGTTGTGGATGTTCGCCGTGGTGGTGCTCAAGGGCGGGCACATCAACCCGCTGTTGGCGGCCAGCCTCGATCCGTCACTGTTCACCTTTGCCCAGGCCCAAGTGGAAACCTGGAACGCCGCGCAGAAATCCCAATCGCTGTTGGCGTTGACCCCGGGGTTCTGGCTTAACCGCGCGCTGTGGTGTGGGTTGCCGTTGCTGCTGCTGGCCGTCGTCCTGGCCCGCACCAGCCGCCAGGGCTTGATGGGCCACCGCGGCGGCGCCGTGTTGGCCGAGCCGCCGATGCTGTTGGCGAGCCACGTGCGCTTGCCTGGCCCGTTACCCGCCAGCCGCTGGCCGCGGGCGTTGTGGTGCGAGGTTCGCTGGCAGGTGCGGCAGTTGTTTGCCCGGCGCATCGGCTGGGTTGCCCTCGGCTTGTTGCTGGCCATGGGCATACTCAGCGGGTTTGTTCATATCGTGTGGCATGCACGCGGGCCGATGGTGCCGCGACCGGACCTGATCTTGCCGTTGTTATCGAGCGCGTCGTTCCTGGTGATCGCCTTCATTATCGCGGCGCTGGTGGGGCTGGTCTGCCGGCGCGATGACGTGGAAGGCCTGGGCGCAATGCTACAGGCCACCCCGGCGCCGGCGTGGCTGCGTTTGTTGGGACGGGTGGCCTGCGTGCTGGTGGCGACGCTGGCCTTGGCGCTGGTGCCGGGGGTTGCCAGCCTGGTGATCAGCGCGCTGGTCGCCCCGGACAACCTGGCGCCGGGCTTTGTGCTGGTCTACCAGGCGCTGGTGTTCGCGCCGCCGTTGCTGGAACTGGCGATGCTCACGGTGCTGGTGCATGCGTTGATCCGTCGTTCCGGCCTGGCGTATGCGACATCCATGCTGCTGACGTTTTTCCTGGTGCTCAACCATGAATTGGGGCTGGTCAGCTATCCCGCCTATGCCATGGCGATACCGGCCCACGTGGCCTTGTCGCAACTGACGGGCTGGGCGCCCTGGCTGCCTTATCTCGCCACTTTGACCAGCTGGAAACTGGCCGGCTGCCTGGTGATGGTCGCGGTGGCGGCGCTGGCCTTGCCCCGTGGGCCGGAGCGGCGCCGTCTGAGGGATGTGCGCCGCAGCCTGCTGGGCTTGCCCGGTGCGTTGCTGGTGTTGGGGGCCGTGGGTTTGCTGGGCAGCGGCGCGCTGTTGCATCGGCATCTGGTGGAGCAGGGCGACTACCGGTCGGTGGCCGAGGAACGGGCCGAGCACGCCGAATGGGAACAGCGATGGCTGGCCGGGGCGGGCGCCTGGCAGGTGGCGGACGGGCGCTTGCACTTGCGCATCGACAGTGTTGCGCGACGTGTTGACGGCGAGTGGACGCTGGGAACCGTGATCGCCGCCAAGGAGCACCTGGACGCAGAATTGCCGCCGGGGTTGCACGTCACGGCGGTGAGCGTCATGGGCCGACCGGTCCTTTTCGAACAGGCCGCCGGGCATTTGCGTGTGCCTTTGGCAGAGTGCGCGGCGAGCGGCTGCAGCGTGCAACTGAACTGGACGCTGGATGCCGCCGGCTGGCCGTCCGAAGGTGATGCATTCTGGCTGGGGCCGCGAGGGGTGTGGCTGCAAGCGCGCCGCGTGATGCCACGCCTGGGCCTGGACAGCGAGCGCTTGCTGCGCGCGCCGGTCCACCGTGCCGAAGCCGGCTTGCCGTCGCAGGTGCCGAGTTTGCCGGCGGGGGCGGCCGTCGCCGTGGACGCGGTGGCGCCGGCGGGCGCGTGGCAATGGCTGATCGAGGTGGATGGCCAGGCGTTCAATGGCCAAGGCGCAGGACCGCTGGACTTCGCCTATCACACGGCAGCGACACAAGATCTCGACGGTGTGCAAATGCTCGCCGATGCCGGCCGGCAGCAAGTCGCCCGTGAGGTGCACGAAGACTTGGAGGTCATGTCCGCCTGTGTGGCTCGGCGCCTGGGCAGTCGCCCAACCGTCGAGGCCCTGAGCCAGTGGCCGACCGGCATGGGAGCCAGTCATCTGAGCCAGGCCCATCTGGTGCTCAGCCAGACGCCGGATTGGGATGTGGCGCAGGCAGGTGTCGGGCGCTGGACGCGCCGTGCCCATATCGCCGAACTGCTCGCGCGGCGAATGCTGAGCGATGCCAGCGACCTGCGCCAGGCCCCGGGTTACCTCTGGCTGAGCCAGGGTGTGGCGGGCGCGATCGGCTTGCTGTGTGTCGGTGACGTCGACGGCGTTGAGGCCCGCTCGGCCTTGGTGAAGTTGATGGCCGATGATTTGACCCGCGCCTTGAGCAATGACGGCGAGCCCGTCGGCACCTTTGCCACTGCCCGGGAACAGGGCTGGGTCGCGACGTATGCACCGCTGGCCAGCCTGGACTGGGTGGCCGGACAAAGCGCCGAACAACTGGCGGCAATGGCCGCAAGCATCCGAAATGGCCAGGGATGGCCCGCCGCGATCCAGCACCTGTTGGGCGCGCCCTCTGACCAGGCGATCACCGCAGCGCTCAAGCGCTGGGGGCCTGCGCAATGAATTTGAACCATCCCTTTGCCTGGAGTTGTTCCATGTCAGCACCGCTGTCGATCAAACCGCTGCGCCGTCCCCTCGGCTGGCGGGAGAATGTCTTGACCCAAACCCTTGCACTGGCCTTGTCCAGCCAGATGTGCGCGGCCTATGCCGCTGATTATCAACCTGTCGCCAGCACGGAGGTGATCGAGCTGGCTCCGTTGATGGTCAGCGCTCGGTTGAACGAAGAAAGCGCCAAGGACATTCCCTTCGGGCTCACCGTGATCGACGGGCAAACCCTCGAAACCCGGCGCTTGCGCACCCTGGAGGACGCGTTGCGCACCACACCGGGGGTGGATGTGAATTCCTGGGGCGGCGCCAACGACGCCAATGTGCGCATCCGCGGTGTCGGTTCGCTGAACCAGATGAGCATGGACGACGGCTCGGTGGTGCTGAATGTGGACGGGGTGCCGATGTCGGTGCGCAACGCGGCGATGGCCACCCTCGACGTGGAGCAGGTGGAAGTGCTCAAGGGCCCTCAGGGCACGTTGTTGGGACGTAACAGCGAGGCGGGCGCGATCAACGTCACCACGCGCAAGCCGACCCGCGAACGGGAAGGTTATGTGCGCGGCGAAGTCGGTAGCCAAGGCCAGTTCATGACCGAAGGCGCCGTGGGCGGGCCATTGACCGAGTCCCTGGCGGGGCGCATTGCCGTGCGCCGCAGTGGCTTCGACAACTGGGTCGACGACCAGCAGGATGGCGACCCGTTGACCCAGCCACGGGACCTGGCCCTGCGCGGCAGCCTGCTGTGGGACAACGACCAAGGCACGACCGGCCTGCTGACTGCCGAGCGCCAGCGCGCCGAGCATTATGCCGGCCTGGAGATGCTGCGCCCCTTTGGCAACCGCCCAAGCCTGGACTACACGCCCGGCACGTTCGATGGCAACCAGAAGACCAACGAGCGTTATTCCTTCGAACTCAATCATGACCTGGCGCAGTCGCGGATTACCTCGATCAGCGCCTACACCAGCACCGACCTCAATGCGGTCAAAGGTTACGACCGCAACATCACCGAGGCGCTGTACGGTTCGCCGTTCGAATACCTGATCGAGGATTCTGCCAAAGAGCGTGTGTGGAGCCAGGACCTGCGCTTGGGATCGCTGGCCGATGCCGATGTGTTCTGGGTGTCCGGGGTGAACCTGTCACGCTCCGAGCGCAGTTTCGATTCCGACAACTTCACCAACGGCGCACAACAGAGGCGCGATTTCAGCACCAACAGTTATGCCGCCTACGGCGAGGTGACGTACCCGATTAGCGAAGACTGGAAACTCACCACCGGCCTGCGCCACACCTGGGACCGCAAGACCTATGGGGCCGACTATACCAGCGGCGGCAATACCGTTGGCGACAACCGTCGGTTGCAGGACAACTACAGCACCGGGCGCGTGGCGCTGAGCTACACACTGACGCCGCAGACGAACCTGTACGCGGTACTGTCGCGAGGCTATAAATCCGCCGGATTCAACGATTACGCCACCTCGGTCAAGGACAGCGAACCCTACAAGGCCGCCAAGGTGAACGCTGTCGAAGTCGGCTTCAAGCACGAAAGCGCCGAGGGGGCCTTGAGTCTCGAGGGGGCGTTGTTCCTCACCCGGGTGCAGGACGATCACCTGTTGGGGTATGACTTCAACACCCTGGCGGTCAGCGCCGTGAATGCCGACACCCGCAGCAAGGGCGCCGAGCTGTCGAGCACCTGGCATGTCACGGATGAGCTGACAGTGGGCAGCGCCATCAGCTACACCAACGCGGTGGTGACCTCCGATGCAGCGGGGGTTTCTGGCGGTGATGTCGCGGCGGGAAGTCGCGTGCCGGATGTGCCGCTGTGGAGCGGCAACTTCAGCGTCGCCTGGCAGAAAGAGCTGGGCGCGTTCCTGGGCTTGCCGGCGCCGCGCCTCAATACGTTGCTCAACTATCGCGTGCAGAAAAATCGCCCGGCCGACCCGCAGAATCACTACGACCTCAAGGGCTACGCCAAGCTGGACCTGCACCTGGGCCTGGAAAGTGGCAGTTCGGAAGTCTACCTGTGGGGCGATAACCTGCTCGATGCGCGCTATGACTTGTATGGTTCGTATTCCACCGACCAGGTGCTGACCGGCATGCCGGGCCGAGGACGCTCGGCCGGCGTGGGGTACAGCTATTCGTTCTGAGTGCCCCTTGAGTCAAAGGGCAGGTTAGAACTGATAGGTGTAGCCGACCCCCAAGGTGCGCCGCCGTGCCGGCGCACCGTAGGCCACCGGTTCGCTGTAGAAACCATAGGTGTCGTAGGTTTGGTTCAGCAGGTTGTCGGCGAAGGCATAGACTTCGCCGAAGCGGCTTTCCAGGCCTGCGCGCAGGTCGAGTTTCTCGTAGTTGTCCAGGTTGAAATGGTTCTGCGGATCGGCGGCGCGTTCGCCCACCAGGCGGTAATTGAGGCTGGTGTTCAGGGTGGTTTCGCCCAGGCTGGCGAAGGTGCCCAACGGGTGCTGCCAATTGATGTTGAAGTTGCCGCTCCAGCGCGGCACATCCGGGGTACGGTTGCCGGCGGCGATATCGCCGGCCTGGATGCCGTGGACCGCGCTGGTGATCTTGGCGTCGAGGTAAGTGGCGCTGGCGGCCAGGGTCAGGCCGTGGTCGAAATGCCAGGTGCCTTCCAGTTCGGCGCCGCGGGTGCGGGTATCGGCATTGAACGCATTGGTCGCGAAGGTGGCCGCGTTGTAGCCCAGCAGGTGGTCGTCGTGTACGCGGGTGTAGAACAGCGCACCGTTCAAGCTGCCGCGGCGGTCTTCTGTTTCACTTTTGAAGCCGAGTTCGGCGGCTCTGCTGACGGCGGCCTTGTAGGGCTCGCTGTCGCTGACCTGCGACGCATAGTCATTGAATCCCCCGGATTTGTAACCTCGCGCCAGTTGCACGTAGACGTTGGTTTGCGGGGTGAGCGCGTAGCTCAGGGCCACGCGGCCGGTGCCGTAATGGTCAGTCAGCTGGCGTAAATCATCCACGGCGCTGGCACCATTGATGTATTGGCCATCGTAGGTCTTGCGATCCCAGGAATGGCGATAGCCCGTGGTGAGTTTCAGGCGCTCGCTGAGCGGGAAGGTGACTTCGCCGTAGCCGGCATAGGTGGTGGTGGTGAAATCGCGGAACCTGGCACTGTCAGTGCCATAGGTGTTGCGCGGGGTGTCGTAGCTGCGCTCGTTGCGGCTGGCGGCAAGGCCGGCGATCCAGAATGTCTCGGAATCGGGCAGTGAGCTCAAGTGCAGGTCCTGGCTCCAACTGCGCTCGAAGGATGTGTCCACCACCCAGTACTCGCTGGGCGTGCCGTACAGGGCGCCCATCAGTTTGCTGTCATAGGCGATCAAACCCTCGAAGTCGGCGGTGGAGGTGGCGGTCGTAGAGGTCAGGCGACTGTTGGCGAAGTCATGATCGACCTTGACCGTATAGCGTTCGGTGGTCTTGTAGTTATCGTCGAACAGGCCGGGCGTCAGGTCCAGGCTGGGGTCGCTGCCATAGGGGCGCAGCACCAGCGAGTTGGTGGCGCGCTCGGTTTTCTGGCGTTCGGCACTGAACAGCACCTGGGTCTCATCGTTGAGGTCCCAGAGCAGACTGGCGCGATAAGCCTCGTTGCGCGGCTGGGTGATGGGATCGTTGTTCCGGTCATTGTCGATCCAGCTGTCATAGCCCGCACGGCGCACCGCCAGACGGCCGCTGAGGCTGTCGCTGATCGGCCCGCCGATGGCCCCTTCGCTGAGAAACTGGCCCTCCTGGCCGACTTCGCCACGCACATAGCCTTCCAGTTCGCGGGTTGGCTGGCGGGTGGTGATGTTCACCGCGCCCGCTTGGCCAATCGCACCAGACATCGTGCCCTGGGGCCCCTTGAGCACTTCGATGCGGTCGATATCCAGGGTGCCGAAGCCGAGGCTGCGGGAGGCGACTGGCACACCGTCGATGTTGAAGGCCACCGAGCTGTCATCCATCGACATCTGGTACAGCGAGCCGACGCCACGGATCAGCACGTTGAAGTCATTGGGGCCGCCGGATGAATTGACATTGACCCCGGAGGTGTTGCGCAGGGCGCTTTCCAGCGTGTCGAGGCGCTGGGTACGCAGTTGCTCGCCACTGATCACGCTAAGGCTAATGGGCAGGCTCTTGGGGTCTTCCTGCTCCATGCGCGCAGTCACGGTCGAGACAGGCAATTCAAGGATTTCGCCGGTGGCGGCAAGGACTGGACTGGCCAGTGTGCAAGTTAAAACTATTGTTATAGTATTACACTTATAGCAAGATCGAGGGGTCGTCGTCGTGTTGCGTCGTGCAGACATAATGGGGCCTTGACTGAGGGTTTTGAGCGGTGCGCGTTAGCGTCAGCAGACACGAATAAGCGCAGCGTGTGCGACGCGCCAGATGCTAATAATTATCAATTGCACAACTCTACCCCGATGTGATCTGATTCGAGCCGTATCCGGTCAACCAGGAGATTCACGATGTCAGTCGTTCAAGGAGGCGCAGGAGAGCCGATGCCGGTCTCGCGAATCATTACGGGGGAATATGGAAGCGACCTCGGACCCGGGGCGCAGTTGTCGGGTGACGCGCATGGCCCTGCAGGACGGACTCGACATCGTGCGCTGGCAAAGCAAGTTCGAGCAGCCAATCGAATTGCCCCTGCAGGATGACAGCGACTGCATTCATTTCAGCTTCACCAACTTGCTCAAGGGCAAGGCCGCCTGCAGTTTCCGTGACGGTCGTCGGCAGCGCCGCTACGTGATTGACGAAGGCGCGGGTTGCATCAGCTATGGCCGTCGTCGCGATGGCCTCTACCATCAGCATGGCGAGATCGACAACATCACGGTCATGATCCGTCCCGAGGTGCTGTCACAGTGGGAGTTGAAACTCGACCCGCTGCTGAACAAGGCACTGGCCTGCGATCATTGTTTCCTGGACGGCCACCGCAGTGGCGAAATGAGCGCGACCGCGCATCTGTTGTGCAAGGCCATGGACCCGAGCCCAGACTTGCCAATGGGCCAGCCCCGAAGCGGCCTCTGGCTGTATGGCCAGAGCGTGACCCTGGTCAGCCTGTTCCTGGAAGCACGCCGTAACGTGGAATGCACCTGCCGTGTCAGCCACATCGACCGCCAACGCCTGTTGCGTGCGCGCGAACGCCTGCTGGCTGACCTGGGCAAGGCACCCAGCTTATCGGAACTGGCGCGCGAGTCGGGCATGAGCCAGCCCAAGCTCACCCGCGGGTTCCGCCAGCTGTTCTTCAACAGTGTCTACGGCGTCTTCCAGCAAGCGCGGATGATCCAGGCCCGTAGCCGCTTGTTGAACGGCGATGAGTCGGTGATGCGAATCGCGTCGGACCTCGGCTATGCCAATGCCAGCCATTTCGCCACCGCTTTTCGCAAGCAGTTCGGGATCAATCCTTCGCTCCTCAAGCATGGCGGAAGAAACAAGCTATCGATCTAGGTCAGGGCCACCAAAGCCAATGATCGCCTTGGTTTCCAGATATTCCTCAAGGCCGAAGACGCCGTACTCACGACCATTACCCGAGCGCTTGTAGCCACCGAATGGCGCCATGGGATTCCAGGCCGGGTAGTTCAGGAGCACTTGCCCCGCGCGGATACGTGAAGCCACCGCGCGCGCCAGATCAAGGTCCTCTGACTGAACATGGGCGCCGAGGCCATAGATCGTATCGTTGGCGATAGCGACTGCCTCATCGATGGTTTCGTAGGCAATGATGCACAGCACCGGCCCGAAGATTTCTTCCTGGGCGATCCGCATGGCGTTATCCACCTCGGAGAAAACCGTCGGGCGGGTGTAGAAACCCTTTTCAAAACCCGGCACGCGGCCCAGTCCGCCGCACAGCAGTTTGGCGCCCTCATGCAGGCCGGCCTCGATCATGGCTTGGACGCGATTGAACTGGGCTTCATTGGCGATGGGGCCGAGTACCGTTTCCGGTGATTGCGGATCGCCGACGATGATCGCATTGGCGGTGGCGGCCGCTAGCGCTTCGACCTCCGCCAGCCGGGCCTTGGGTACGATCATCCGGGTGGGGGCGCTGCACGATTGCCCGACGTTGCGAAACGCCGCCATGACGCCCAGTGGGACGGCTTTGGCAAAGTCGGCATCGGGCAGCAGGATATTCGGGGATTTGCCGCCCAATTCCTGCCCGACCCGCTTCGCCGTCGGCGCGGCCGCCTGGGCCACCAGCGCACCCGCGCGGTTCGAGCCGGTAATGGAAATCATGTCGACACTCGGGTGTGCGGCCATCGCCGCGCCGACCACCTGGCCGCTGCCGTTCACCAGGTTGAAGACGCCCGGTGGAAGGCCTGCGTCATGGACCACCTGTGCGAACAATAGAGCGCTGAGCGGCGACAGTTCACTGGGCTTGAGCACCACCGTACAACCGGCCGCCAGCGCCGCGGCGACTTTTGCGGTGATCTGATAAAGCGGCCAGTTCCACGGCGTGATGAGGCCGCAGACGCCGATAGGTTCGCGTTGGATCGCAGTGCCGTTCTCGACGGCCTGGAAACGATACGTGGCCAGCAAGTCGCGGGCGACCCGAACGTGCTCAGCCGCCAGGGGCACTTGCATCGCCCGTGCAGAACCGATGGCGGCGCCCATTTCCAGGGAGATCGCCTGGGCAAACGCCTCTTTGCGCTCAAGGATAAGCTCATGGATCTTGCCCAGCACCCGTGCGCGTGCCGCTGTGGAAGTCACAGACCAATCGGCAAACGCGGCACGCGCCGCCGCGACTGCCCGATCGACATCCTCGGCAGACCCGCTGGCGACCTGTGCAACGATTTCCTCGGTTGCCGGATTGACCACCGGCAAACTGGCCGGACTGACCGGCGCCGACCAACCGCCATTGATGTAGAACAGATGGGCGGTTTGCGGATCAACGCTGTAGCGATTTGAAGATTGGGTAGTCATCCAGGGCGTTCCTTTCGAGCCGTATGCGAGTCTGTTCAATACGCTAACAAAGCAGCCCAGGGAAAATATGCCGTTGTTCAAGGGCGCAAAGGAGAATCTGCCGTATCTGCCTGTTTAACTGGTCATTACCGTGTGGCGAGGGAGCTTGCTCCCGCTGGGCTGCGCAGCAGACCCTTCTTTGTGAGCGCTTCGCACTGGAACGCCAGCCATGCGAGGCGGGCTGATAGCCGACCTGATCCTTGGTGGGACCGCGTTCCTCCTGTGGGAGCGGGCTTGCTCGCGAAGGCGGTGTGTCAGTTTGCGGTGATGTTGGGTGTGCCGGCCTCTTCGCGAGCAGGCTCGCTCCCACAGGAAATCCTGGGTGTTCATGAGTCTTGTATTCACAGCAAGTCCCATTGTGGGAGCGGGCTTGCTCGCGAAGGCGGTGTGTCAATTTGCGGAGATGTTGGGTGTGCCGGCCTGTTCGCGAGCAGGCTCGCTCCCACAGGAAATCCTGGGTGTTCATGAGTCTTGTATTCACAGCAAGTCCCATTGTGGGAGCGGGCTTGCTCGCGAAGGCGGTGTGTCAATTTGCGGAGATGTTGGGTGTGCCGGCCTCTTCGCGAGCAGGCTCGCTCCCACAGGGAATCTTGGGGTGTTCATGAGTCTTGTATTCACAGCAAGTCCCATTGTGGGAGCGAGCCTGCTCGCGAAGGCGGTGTGTCAGTTTGCGGTGATGTTGGAGGTGCCGGCCTCTTCGCGAGCAGGCTCGCTCCCACAGGGAATCTTGGGCTGTTCATGAGTCTTGTGTTCACAGCTGGTCCCATCGTGGGGGGAAGAAACGGATATACACACAACTCCCCGTCCCAGGAGCAAATACCAAAGCCCCCGCAAAGTCTGCTGAACACATCCCGCAAAACGGTGCTTTGTACCAGCCGACCTATACTTTTAACCGTTTATGCACGGTTTCTTGGTGTTGTAATAAACACCAGATTCAGCATGGCACCGATGCTTCCAGAACGGAGTAGCGGCGTGCCCTGGTCATACATCCTCAGTGCAAGCCCGATGCACCCGACCGGCTGAAGAAGATGCTTTTTTAAACGCCCCCGGACCTCAATGGACATCCTGAAAATGCCAGCACCGTTAATCTCCGTAGAGACGCATTCTGAACTTCCGACACACGCTGACGTTGTCGTGATCGGCGGCGGCATTATCGGGACCTTCACGGCCTATTACCTGGCCAAGCGCGGCATGAAGGTCGCACTGGTGGAAAAAGGCCGCGTAGGGGCAGAGCAATCGAGTCGCAACTGGGGCTGGTGCCGCCAGCAGAACCGAGACGCCCGCGAGTTGCCGCTGTCGACCAAGAGCCTGGATCTGTGGGAGCAGTTCGCCGCAGAGACTGGGGAAGACACCGGATTCAGGAGATGTGGCCTGCTCTATCTGAGCAACAACGAGAAAGAGCTGGCCGGTTGGGCAAAATGGGGTGAGTTCGCCCGTACCGTCAATGTGCAAACCCACATGCTGACGGCGGAGCAGGCCGCCGAACAGGGTCGGGTGACCGGCAAGCCATGGAAAGGCGGGGTCTTTTCACCGACCGACGGCACCGCAGATCCATCCCGTGCCGCGCCGGCGGTGGCACGGGCCATCATCAAGCTGGGCAGCACCGTGCACCAGGGCTGCGCCGCCCGTGGCCTCGAGACTGAAGGCGGGCGGTTATCCGCAGTCGTCACCGAGAAGGGCACCATTCGCACTCAGCTCGCAGTGCTCGCCGGTGGCGCTTGGGCGTCCTCGTTCTGCCGTCAATACGGCATTCGCTTTCCCCAGGCGTCCATTCGTCAAACGATCCTGTCGGTGTCCAAGGGCCCCAAAGAAATACCGGATGCGCTCCATACGGATGAAATCTCCATGACCCGTCGCGCCGATGGCGGGATGACGTTGGCCATCAGTGGCAGAGGGCGCGTGGATCCGACTTTGCAACTGCTGCGTTTCGCCCCGCAGTTCCTGCCAATGTTCCAGCGCAGGTGGCGCAAGCTGGCTCCCGGTGGCCTCGAGGGTTTCCAGTCGGGACACGAAGGCTTGGGTCGCTGGCGGTTGGACCAGCCAACGCCGATGGAGCGCATGCGAATCCTGGATCCGAAAGCAGACGCCTCGACGGTTGAGTTGACTTACAAGCGCGCGGTAGACCTGATCCCGGCGCTGAAGGCGTCGTCGGTCACCGCAGCCTGGGCAGGCTATGTGGACAGCACGCCGGATGGCGTCCCCGGCATCGGCGAGATGGCCAGCCTCCCTGGCCTGGTGCTGGCGGCGGGGTTCAGTGGTCATGGCTTCGGCATCGGCCCGGGGGCGGGCCACTTGATCGCCGACATCATCTGTGACATGACCCCACTGGTCGATCCGCGGCCTTATCACCCGGACCGTTTCCAATCTTCGTCCTGGGGCAAGGTGGCGGAGTTCTGAGCAAAGGATCTCCAAGCCACGACACCATGAACGGGCGCCTCCTGAAAGGGATGCGCCCGTTCTCGTTCTTGCAGGGGCAGTGCGGGCGTAGATTCTGCCGCACACAGCGGTTCACGTGTTTTTTTGCGCACCATTTGCGCCCGTAAATCCCTTGAAAACGGCGCAAATGCCCGCGCTTGGCGCATCCCGCACAGTCTGCTGAGCAGGCCCCGAAAAACGGTGGTTTGTGCCAAGCGACCTATACTTTTAACGGTTTATGCACGGTCTCATGATGCTGTAATAAATCCGTGATGCAGCGTTGCACCCAGGCTTCCAGAACGGCGCAACTGCTTGCCCCTCATGACCTCAACCATCACTCAGGACTGCACTCATGAGCTTCCTTCGCCCCAAGTTCATTACCTTTGACTGCTACGGCACGTTGACCAACTTCCAGATGGGCACCATGACGCGCGAGCTGTTCGCCGATCGGGTCCCTGCCGAGCAGATGGACCAGTTCGTCAAGGATTTCTCGGCCTATCGCCTGGACCAGGTGATGGGTGACTGGCGGCCATATGATGAAATCCTCAAGACTGCCTTGTCCCGTGTCTGCAAACGCTGGGGCGTCGAATACAAAGGCGAAGGCCAGCTCTACTACGATGCCGTACCGACCTGGGGCCCCCATGCTGATGTACCGGCAGGCCTGTCGAAAATCGCCGACAAGATCCCCCTGGTGATTTTCTCCAACGCGATGGACGAGCAGATCATGTCCAACGTCGACAAGCTCGGCGCGCCTTTCCATAAAGTCTTCACGGCTCAACAAGCCCAAGCCTACAAGCCGCGCCTGGCCGCCTTCGAGTTCATGCTCGATAACCTCGGCTGCGGGCCGGAAGATGTCCTGCACGTGTCCTCGAGCTTCCGTTATGACCTGATGCCGGCCGACGACATGAAGATCAAAAACAAAGCGTTCGTGGCTCGCGGTCATGAACTGCCTGGGAACGTGGGCTACAGCTACCACCAGATCCCGGACATCGGCGGATTGGCCGGTCTGGTCGGTCTCTGAGTCTCTTGGCACTCTTCAAGGCATAAGGGGTTAGACATGGGCAGTGAGTCTTACTGGCTCGATACCGCACCGGCATTCACCGGTGCCCAGCTCGGTGCGTTGCCCGGGCAGGTCGACGTGGCCATCGTCGGGGGTGGTTTCACTGGCCTGGCCGCGGCCCGGGCCCTGGCCTTGAAGGGCGCCAATGTGGTGGTGCTGGAAGGCGGGCGGGTCATTGGCGAAGCGTCGGGACGCAATGGCGGCCAATGCAATACCGGCGTTGCCCAGGACTACGCGGCACTGAGCGCCAGCCTCGGCGCCGATAAAGCGCGCGCCTATTACCTGGCCTATGAAAGCGCCGTGCAAAGCGTTGTCTCGCTGGTGGAGCAGGAGCAGATTGCCTGCGACCTCAAGCGCAATGGCAAGCTCAAGCTGGCGGCCAAGCCCCTGCATTACGAAGGCTTGGCGCGCACCTGCGAATTGATCCGGCGGGAGGTCGATGCCGAGGTCGAGTTGCTGTCTGCCCAGGAAACCCGCGCTGAAGTCAATTCGGCCCAGTTCCATGGCGGCTTGCTGCAGCGCAACGGCGTGCAGATGCATGTCGGGCGCTTCGGAGTCGGGTTGGCCGAAGCCGCAGCCCGTCATGGCGCGTTGATCTTCCAGGGTGTATCCGTCACGGACTGGAAAGCCAGCGCCGGTGGCTATCGGGTCAATACCACCAAGGGTTCGCTCCAGGCCACGCAGGTCCTGCTGGCCACCGGCACCTCTCAGCAGGGTGGGTTGGGCTGGTATCGGCGGCGGATCGTACCCGTGGGCAGTTTCGTGATCGCCACCGAGGTGTTGCCCCAGGCGCTGATCGACAGCTTGCTGCCGGCCCATCGCTCCTATGTCACCAGCCGCATGATCGGCAACTACTTTCGCCTGACGCCGGACAACCGCCTGCTGTTTGGTGGGCGTGCGCGGTTCGCCATGTCTGACAGCGTGTCGGATGCCAAGAGCGGCAAAGTCCTGCATGCGGCGATGGTGCAGATGTTCCCGCAGTTGGCTCACGTGAAGGTCGATTATTGCTGGGGTGGACTGGTGGACATGACCTCCGATCGGCTGCCCCGGGCCGGCCAGCACGGCGGCATTTATCACTCCATGGGCTACAGCGGCCATGGCGTGCAGATGTCGGTGCACATGGGCCAAGTCATGGCCGACGTCATGGCAGGCAAGGTCGAGGCCAACCCTTGGCGCGAGCTCGATTGGCCAGCCATCCCCGGACATTTCGGCAAGCCCTGGTTCCTGCCCCTGGTCGGTGCGTATTACCGCCTTCAAGACTATTTGCATTGAGTTGCGGGGGACGCTTCACGTTTCAACACATTGCGTTAATCGCGAGCCATCGAGCCTTATCACTTCCGAAAGGTAGAACTGACATGACTGACAAGAAAAACAGTATCGACACCCAGCTGATAACAGGTACGGAAAGTCTGCGCATCTTCGAAGGGCTCAATCGCGGCATGTCGCGCCGCAATGCTTTGCAAATGCTCGGATTGGCCGGGGTGACGGTGGCGGGCGCGGGTAGCCTGTTCGGCGCCGCCGGCAAGTTGTTCGCCGATGAGCAGGCCGCAACCCCTGGCAAAGGCAAGCCTGGCGGTCGCATCCGTGTCGCAGGCTCGACCAGCTCCACCGCCGACACCTTGGACCCGGCCAAAGGTTCGTCGTCCACCGACTATGTGCGCCATTACATGTTCTATAACGGGCTGACGCGTTTCGACAGCCACATGGTGCCGCAACTGGAACTGGCCGAGCGTATCGAAACCACCGACGCCACGCTCTGGGTGATCAGCCTGCGCAAGGAAGTGACCTTCCACAATGGCAAGGCACTGACCGCCGCCGACGTGGTGTTTTCGTTGTTGCGGCACAAGGACCCGATCACCGGCTCCAAGGTCTTGCCGCTGGCGTCGCAGTTCGCCGACGTCAAAGCCGTCGGCACCCATGAAGTGCAGATACAGTTGACCGGCCCCAACGCTGAATTGCCGTCGGTGCTGGCCGTTTCTCACATGCTGATCGTTCCCGAAGGCACCAGCGATTTCAGCCAGGGCGTCGGTACCGGTCCGTTCAAGGTCAAGGAGTTCAAGCCTGGGGTGCGTTCCATTGGCGTTCGCAATACCAATTACTGGAAACCCGGCTTGCCGTACCTGGACGAAATCGAATTCATCGGCATCGCCGACGAATCGTCGCGGATCAACGCCCTGTTGTCGGGGGACGTGCACATCGTCAACGAGGTCAACCCGCGTTCGACCACTCGCATCAAGGCCAGCGCCAAGCACCAGGTCATTGACTCACCGTCGGGCAACTACACTGACTTGATCATTCGTCAGGACCAGATGCCTGGCAAAAGCCCGGAATTCACCCAGGCCATGAAGCTGCTGCTGGATCGGGAACAGATCAAGTCAGCGATCTTCCGGGGTTACGCCAGGGTCGGCAACGACCACCCGATCGCCCCCGGCGCACGCTTTTACAACGCCGAGTTGCCACAACGGGCCTACGATCCGGAACAGGCCAAGTTCCTGCTCAAGAAGGCCGGCATGGCAGACATCAGCATGCCGCTGATGTGCTCGCCAGCGGCGACCGGCTCGGTGGACGTCGCGGTGTTGCTGCAGCAGTCCGCCAAGGAGGCCGGGCTCAAGCTCAACGTCAACCGCCTGCCGAGCGATGGCTATTGGTCCAACCACTGGGCCAAGCACCCGCTGAGCTTTGGCAACATCAACCCACGGCCGAATGCCGACATGCTGTTCTCGCAGTTCTTCCAGTCGAGTGCACCGTGGAATGAATCCGGCTGGAAAAACGAACAGTTCGACCAACTGTTGATCCAGGCCCGCGGTGAAACCGACGAGGCCAAGCGCGGCAAGATGTACGGCGACATGCAAGTGCTGGTGCATGAGCACTGCGGTATTGGCGTACCGGTGTTCATCAGCAACATCGATGGCGCCGATCAGCGGGTCAAGGGTTATGGCGCCAATCCCCTGGGCGGTTTCATGGGCTACATGTTTGCCGAGCAAGTCTGGCTGGACGCCTGATGAACGTCGGGTTTGGGCCATATTGCATGAGGGTCGGATGATGAATAGCAACACACTCTGGTTGATTGGCCGCCGCCTGGGGGCGGCGGTCGTGACCTTGTTGATTGTCTCCATGGTGGTCTTCGCCATCACGGCGGTACTGCCGGGAGACGCGGCGCAACAGGCGCTGGGGCAGTTCGCCACGCCAGAACAGGTGGCGGCCCTGCGGACGAAAATGGGTTTGGACCAGCCCGGTGTGTTGCGATACCTGCACTGGCTGACGAGCCTGCTCAGCGGTGACCTGGGCATGTCGATGTCCAACGCCATGCCGGTCATCGATCTGATGGCCGGCCGGGTCCCCAACACGTTGATGCTGGCGGCTGCCACCGCGTTGGTGTCGGTGCCTGTGGCCTTGGCCCTGGGCATCGGTTCGGCCATGGGCCGGGGCGGGCGCATCGACAGCTTCCTGAGTTTTTTCACCTTGACCATGGTGGCGGTGCCGGAATTCCTGGTCGCCACCTTGGCGGTGCTGATCTTCGCGGTGAACCTGGGCTGGTTGTCGGCGCTGTCCTACGCCAGTGACATCACCTCACCCTGGCAATTCATGCGCACCTACGCATTGCCGGTCATGACGCTGTGTTGCGTGATTGTCGCGCAAATGTCGCGCATGACCCGGGCGGCGGTGATCGATCAGCTCGACAGCCCTTACGTGGAAATGGCCCGGCTCAAAGGCGTGAGCAATATCCGCATCGTACTTCGGCATGCCTTGCCCAATGCCATCGGCCCCATCGCCAATGCCATCGCCCTGAGCCTGTCCTACTTGTTGGGCGGGGTGGTGATCGTCGAAACGATCTTCAATTATCCCGGCATCGCCAGCCTGATGGTCGATGCCGTGACCAACCGCGACATGGCCCTGGTCCAGGCCTGCACCATGTTGTTTTGTACGGCGTACCTGGCGTTGGTCTTGATTGCCGACCTGTGCGCGATACTGTCCAATCCGAGGCTGAGAAACCAATGAACAACCTCATTGTGAAGTCCCCGACGGCGGCCGTTGCGCTGGGGTTGGGCAAAGACGCCCACGCCAAGTCCTGGCTGGGCCTGGTCGGTGCTGCGATGTGTGTGATCTGGTTGCTGGTGGCCATCTTCGGCCCGTGGCTGGCGCCACATCCGGTGGGGGAGGTGGTCTCCGACAACGTGTTCGACAGCCTCAGCGCCACGTATCCGTTAGGCACCGATTACCTGGGCCGCGACATGCTCAGCCGGATCCTCGTCGGCGCGCGCTTCACCGTCGGCCTGGCGTTGGTGGCCGCGGTGTTGTCCAGCACCCTGGGAACCAGTCTGGCATTGCTGTCGGTGGTGTCGCCCAAGTGGCTGGATGAGTTGATCAGTCGCCTGATGGACGCGTTCATTTCGATCCCCAGCAAGATGCTCGCGCTGATCATGGTCTCGGCCTTCGGCTCTTCGGTCACCTTGCTGATCTGCACGGCGGTGTTGAGCTACACCCCCGGCGCCTTCCGCATCGCCCGCAGCATGGCGGTGAATATCGAGGCCCTGGAATACGTGCAAGTGGCCCGTACCCGGGGCGAGCGTCGCCTGTACATCGCTTGCGTGGAAATCCTGCCGAACATCCTCAACCCGGTGCTGGCGGACCTGGGCCTGCGCTTTGGTTTCATCGTGCTGCTGCTCAGTGGCATGAGTTTCCTGGGGCTGGGCGTGCAACCGCCAGATGCCGACCTGGGCTCGCTGGTGCGCGAGAACATCGGTGGGCTCAATCAAGGGGCACCGGCCATCGTGATTCCAGCACTGGCCATCGGCACCCTGACCATCGGCGTGAATCTGTTCATCGACCGGTTGTCGTCGCGACGTAGCCGACGTTCGGGAGGTCATTGAAATGAGCGAGTTGATTCGAGTACAGGACCTGCGCGTGGTCGCCTGTGGCGAGCGTGGTGAGGTGGACATCGTCAAGGGCGTCAGCTTCTCCCTGCAAAAGGGTGAAGTGTTGGCGTTGATCGGCGAGTCCGGTTCCGGCAAGACCACCATCGCCCTGGCGCTGCTCGGTTATGCCCGGCGCGGGTGTCGGCTGGCGGGCGGCGTCGTGCAAATCGGCGAGCATGACATGCTGGCGTTGGGCGAAAGCCAGTTGCAGAAGTTGCGCGGCAATCGGGTCTCCTATATCGCCCAGAGCGCCGCCGCGGCGTTCAACCCGGCGAAAAAACTGATCGATCAAGTGGTGGAGGGCGCGCTGATCCATGACTTGGGTAGCCGGGCCGTGCTTGAGGCCAAGGCCATCGAGTTGTTCCGCGACCTGGCCTTGCCAGACCCTGAGCGCATCGGCCAGCGCTATCCCCACCAGGTGTCCGGCGGACAATTGCAACGGGTGATGGCGGCCATGGCGCTGATCAGCGATCCGTTGCTGGTGGTGCTCGACGAGCCGACCACGGCCCTGGATGTGACGACCCAGATCGATGTGCTGCGGGCCTTTAAACGGGTGGTGCGTGAACGGGGGGCCACGGCCGTCTATGTGTCCCACGACCTCGCCGTCGTGGCGCAGATGGCTGACCAGATCGTCGTGCTCAATGGCGGCGAAATCTTCGAACACAGCGCCACGGCGCCTTTGCTCAAGGCTCCGGCCCACGAATACACCCGCAGCTTGTTGGCAGCGGCGCGGCCGGACACGACGATCCGTCCGCCGAGCGACATCGCCCAGGACACGCCACTGCTGACTATCCAAGGGCTGACCGCCGGCTACGGCAACAAGAACGCCCAGGGCATGCCAGCGATTCGGGTGTTGGAAGACATCGACCTGACGGTTCGCCGAGGCCAGGCCATTGGCGTCATTGGCGAGTCGGGTTCTGGCAAATCGACCCTGGCACGGGTCGTGGCCGGATTGCTGGTGCCGGCCCTTGGCGGGCTGACCTTCGATGGCCAGCCCCTGGGGGGCAGCCTGTCGTCGCGCACGAATGAGCAGTTCCGACGCATTCAAATGGTCTTTCAGAATGCCGACACTGCCCTCAACCCGATGCACAGCATCAGCACGATCCTGAGCCGTCCGCTGAAGATGTACTTCGGCCTCAAGGGCGCGGCGTTGCGCGAGCGTATCGGCGAATTGCTGGACCTGGTGCGTTTGCCGCGCACAATGGCGGACCGGCGGCCGAACGAACTGTCCGGCGGCCAGAAGCAACGGGTCAACCTGGCCCGGGCCTTGGCGGCCAAGCCGGACCTGATCCTCTGCGACGAAGTGACCTCGGCGCTGGACACCGTGGTCGGCGCGGCGATTCTCGAACTGCTGCGCGATCTGCGCCAGCAACTGGGAGTGTCCTATCTGTTCATCAGCCACGACATTTCCACCGTGCGCGCCTTGTGCGACGACATCGTGGTGATGTACAGCGGGCACAAGGTCCAGGCCGGTAGCCGCCAATCCTATGCCGAGGCGCCGTTCCATCCATATACCGACCTATTGATCCATTCCGTACCGGAGCTGCGCCAGGGCTGGCTGGAAACCTGCGGCGCAACGACTTGCCAGACGCTGCCGCCCGTTGGCCCGAAAGCCAGCGTGCCCGGGCTGTGTACCTTCCTCAGTCGCTGCCCGGTGCGGGTAGACGGGCTGTGCAATTGCGTCGCGCCGCAGCGGCGGATGATTGTCGGCGGCAGCGAAATCCTCTGCCATCACGACAGCGCCGAACTGATGAAAACCCAGCAATCGAACAATCTGACCGTGGCGGCGTACGCATGAAACCCCGTGTATTGGAGATTCTCAAGCGGCTGATGGCCTTCGATACCGTCTCTTCGGAATCGAACATGGCCTTGATCGAGTACGTACGCGATCTGCTGCTGACCAAGGGCATCGAGTCGCTGATCGTCCAGGATGAAAGCGGCCAGAAAGCCAATCTGTTTGCCAGCACCGGACCCCGGGACGTGCCGGGGGTCCTCCTGTCCGGTCATACCGACGTGGTGCCGGCGGCGGGGCAGGCCTGGACTGTCCCGGCGTTTGAGGCGACGGTGCGGGAAGGGCGGATCTATGGTCGGGGCAGTTGCGACATGAAGGGTTTTATCGCACTGGCCATCGACGCCATGCTCGATGCCAGCGAACAGCCATTGAGCCGGCCATTGCAACTGGCGTTGTCCCATGACGAAGAGATCGGGTGCGTGGGGGTGCGTCGTTTGCTCGATGTGCTGCACCTGGCACCGGTTCGGCCGTTTCTGTGCGTCATCGGCGAGCCGACCAATATGCAGTTCGTGCTCGGGCACAAGGGCAAGGGTTCCTACCGCACCTACTGTCGCGGCCTGGAAGCGCATTCCTCACTCGCACCGCGTTCGGTCAATGCGATTCACGTGGCCTGCGATTTCATCGCCGCGCTGCGCCAGAGCCAGCAGCAGTTGCAAGAGCAGGGGGCACGGGATACCGATTACGATGTGCCCTACAGCACCGTGCATGTCGGCCAGATTGTCGGCGGCAAGGCGCTGAACATCGTGCCCAACCTGTGCACCCTGGATTTCGAAGTGCGCAACTTGCCAGCGGACGACCTGGACGGGTTCCTCGAACAGATGCGCGAGCGGGCCGAACTGATCGTGCGCGAAGCCAAGAAGCTCTCCAGCGTGGCCGCGATCGAAATCGAGACCTTGAATGTCTACCCGGGCCTCGATACCCATCCGAGCGTCGACGCGGTGCGTTTCCTGAAAAACTTTGCCGCCCCGGACACCGGCACCGCCAAAGTCTCCTTCGGCACCGAGGGCGGGTTGTTCAAGCAACGCCTGGACGTGCCGGTGGTGGTCTGTGGCCCAGGCTCGATAGAACAGGCGCACAAGCCTGACGAGTTCATCGAGATCAGCCAACTGGTCGCAGGCGAGCGTTTTCTGCAGGGGCTGTTGGGCTCGATGCGCATCTAATCGTGCCACGGTAAAGCCTGCCGTCGAATGCTGATTTTCAGCATTCGACGGCTGTAGGACCGGCGTTTTCAGCATCCTCATCCATGGCGACTCAATAGACTGGAGACTGTCTCAGAACAGGACTCCACGCCATGCTCAAGAATCGCCTGAAAGACCCCAGCCTGCTGGTAGAACTCGCTTACATCGACGGTCAATGGGTCGGCGCCGACAACGCCGAGACCCTGGACGTCATCAATCCGGCCACTGGCGAAGTGCTCGCCAAGGTGCCGGCGATACAAGGCAGCGAAACCCGGCGCGCCGTCGAAGCCGCCGACCGTGCCTGGCCGGCCTGGCGTGCACGTCCGGCGGCAGAACGGGCGGCGCTGCTGGATCGTTGGTATCAGGCCATGATCGACAACCTCGACGACCTGGCGTTGATCCTGACCTGCGAACAGGGCAAGCCGCTGACGGAAGCCCAGGGCGAGATTCGCTACGGTGCCAGCTTCGTCAAATGGTTTGCCGAAGAAGCCCGACGGGTCTACGGCGAAACCATCCAGGCCCCCAGCGGTGACCGCCGCTTGCTGACCCTCAAGCAACCGGTCGGCGTTTGCGCCGCGATCACCCCGTGGAACTTCCCCAACGCGATGATCACCCGCAAGTGCGCGCCGGCCTTGGCCGCCGGTTGCACGATCGTGGTCAAGCCGTCGGACCTGACCCCACTGTCGGCCTTGGCCCTGGCCGTGCTGGCCGAGCGGGTCGGCATTCCCGCCGGGGTGTTCAATGTCGTCACTGGCATGCCTGTCGGCATTGGTGAAGAGCTGACCGGCAACCCAACGGTGCGTAAGCTTTCCTTTACCGGTTCCACCGCGGTCGGTCGGCTGCTGATGCGCCAGAGTTCGGAGCACATCAAGCGCTTGAGCCTGGAGCTGGGGGGGAACGCGCCGTTCATCGTGTTCGACGACGCCGACTTGGAACAGGCGGTGGCCGGCATCATGCTCAGCAAATTCCGCAACGCGGGACAGACCTGCGTCTGCGCCAACCGAATCCTGGTGCAGGATGGGATCTATGAGCGCTTCGCCCAGCGCCTGGTGGAGGAGGTGGGCAAGCTCAAGGTCGGCGATGGCCAGGATGACGGCGTAAACATAGGTCCCCTGATCAATGCGGCGGCGGTCAGTAAGGTCGCTCGACACATCGACGAGGCCTTGAGCCAGGGCGCTCGTCTACTCTGTGGTGAGATTCCCCAGGGCGACAGCCAGTTCGTCCAGCCGACGGTGCTCGGCGAAACCCATGCCGGGATGCTGCTGGCCAACGAAGAAACCTTCGGCCCAGTGGCGCCGCTGATGCGCTTTGGCACTGAAGAAGAGGCGCTGGCCTCGGCCAACGCAACGCCTTATGGCTTGGCCGCGTATTTCTTCACCCAGGACCTGCGCCGCTCGTGGCGGTTCGGCGAGGCGCTGGAGTTCGGCATGATCGGTCTCAATACCGGGCTCATTTCCATGGACGTCGCGCCCTTTGGCGGGATCAAGCAATCGGGCCTGGGGCGTGAAGGCAGCAAGTACGGCCTGGACGAATTCCTTGAAGTCAAAGCCTTCCACATGGGTGGGTTGTGATCCGGTCAGCGTTTGAAGAGAGGAGGCACGGTTGATGAGCAAACCATTCAGAATCGCCGCGATTGCCGGCGACGGCATTGGCAAGGAAGTCTTGCCGCAAGGGTTGCGGGTATTGGAGCAGGCCGCAAAGAAATGGCAATTGGATTTGAGCATTGAAGTGCTCGACTGGGCCAACTGCGATTATTACCTGGAGCACGGGCAGATGATGCCCGACGACTGGTTCGAGCAGCTCAAGGACTTCGACGCGATTTATTTTGGCGCCGTGGGCTGG
Organism: Pseudomonas sp. Z3-6; assembly: GCF_051131985.1. Classification (NCBI taxonomy): domain Bacteria; kingdom Pseudomonadati; phylum Pseudomonadota; class Gammaproteobacteria; order Pseudomonadales; family Pseudomonadaceae; genus Pseudomonas; species Pseudomonas sp. Z3-6. The sequence goes on along the minus strand of NZ_CP071644.1, from coordinate 3,779,027 downwards.
CCGGACAAGGTGCCGGATCATATTTCCCTGTGGGGTTCGCTGTTGAAGTTTCGTCGGGACTTCGACCAGTACGTGAATATCCGTCCGGTGCGGTTGTTTCCCGGTGTGCCGTGCCCGTTGGCAGGGCGCGAAGCCGGGGACATCGATTTCGTGGTGATTCGCGAAAACACCGAGGGCGAATATTCCTCGATTGGCGGCAAGATGTTCGAAGGCACCGAGCACGAGTTCGTGCTGCAGGAGTCGGTGTTCACCCGCCGTGGCGTGGACCGGATCCTCAAGTTCGCCTTCGACCTGGCCCAGACCCGGCCGCGCAAGCGCCTGACCGCGGCGACCAAGTCCAACGGCATTTCCATCAGCATGCCGTACTGGGACGAACGCACGGCCCTCATGGCGCAGCAGTACCCGGACGTCACTTGGGACAAGCAACACATCGACATTCTGTGTGCGCGCTTCGTGCTTCAGCCTGATCGTTTCGATGTGGTCGTGGCGTCGAACCTGTTCGGCGACATCCTGTCCGACCTCGGGCCGGCCTGCGCTGGCACCATCGGCATCGCGCCGTCGGCCAATCTCGACCCGGAGCGACGTTTTCCCTCGCTGTTTGAACCGGTTCATGGTTCGGCGCCGGATATCTATGGACGGAACATCGCTAATCCGATTGCGATGATTTGGTCTGGGGCCTTGATGCTGGATTTCCTTGGCAACGGCGATGAGCGTTATCGTGCGGCTCATGACGGTATTCTCAGGGCCATCGAGCAGGTCATCGCAGAGGGGCCGATTACGCCTGACCTGGGCGGGCAAGGTTCGACCCAGGAGGTTGGAGCGGCGATCGCCGCGGCGCTTTGAGCCGAGGCAACGCCCGGTATTGATTCTTGTTGTGTCACTCTTTAGCCCGTCTCACTGCGGGCTTTTTTTTGGGGCGCGTCCCAGGACGCAAACTACTCGACAGCCTTGTATATTTCGGCCAGGTCGCACAGGTCCCAATTTCCGCCCGTCAACACCACACAAACCTTTTCATCCGGCTTGACGTTGATTGCACCCGCCAACAAAGCCCCGATACCAATCGCTGCGGCGGGCTCGGCTATCAATTTTGCATCCTTGGCCAGGACACGCATACCTTCAATGATGTGCTCTTCCTCAACCAGAATGATCTCATCCACGTACCGCTCGATAATCGGGTATGGATTCTGCCCCGGGACGCTGATTCTCAACCCATCCGCGATGGTATTTTTCAGCGGTAGCGTCGTACGTTCTTTGTTTATCCTGCTCTGGTAGTACTTTGGCGTTAAGGCAGGCTCTACGCCGACTACGCGCACCGATGGCCTGGTTTCCTTGATGGCCGTGGCAATGCCCGAAATAAGGCCACCGCCGCCCATGGGGATGATGACCGTATCGACATCTTGCAGATCCTCCAGTATTTCGCAGCCGATTGTCCCCTGACCGGCCATCACCAAAGGATCTTCAAACGCGTGAACGACTGCATAGTTATTTTCTTCGGCGATTTCATACACTCTTTTCCATCTGGCAGCCGTGTCGCCATCGAAAAGAATCACTTGCGCTCCAAGCGCCATGGTATTGGCAATTTTGATTTTTGGAGTGGTAACCGGTAGCACCAATATCGCTTTCACCCCCAGCATTCGGGCCGCGTAGGCAAGCCCTTGGGCATGGTTGCCCGACGAGGTGGCAATAATGCCATTGGCGATCTCATCCCTGGGTAACGAAAGTGTCTTGTTCAGAGCACCTCGAATTTTAAAAGCCCCGGTAATCTGCAATGTTTCCGGTTTCAGATAGAGCTGGCAACCCACGGCAATCTCTATTTTTTCTGCACGTAATAGCGGTGTATGCCTGATGTGAGGTCTCAGCCGTTCCTGGGCTTCTTTTATATCGTTGATCGTTGGATAGTCACGCATAGTAATTACCTTTCCAGATCTTAGTGTTGAATGACTGAGTTCAAAGAAAACCAAAAAAAGTCCCGACGTTGTTCTCTAACGCGTTTCGGTAGATTTTTTCGGAGCTCGTGTTGTCCTGTATGGCCATGCCCGTAGAATCGAAAACAGTGATTTCCTCATCACTTTCCCTTCCGGGCTTTATGCCCAGCAATATCTCGCCGATCTCTCCATGGATATCGGACTTGACAATGATTCCCTTATTTAACGGATGCCACGTTTCACCTTTTTCGATGCATTGCGAAATCGAGTCATTCACGATTTTTGCATGCCTGAATATCGCGGGATCCAGCTCTTGTTTACCTTTTTGATCCGTACCAATAGCGATGATATGTGTACCCGGTCTTATCCAGCCCGCTTCGACAAGCGATCCTGTTCCACGGGTCGTGGTAATCAAGATGTCAGCTTGCTCGACAGCTTCTTTCTTCGAGTTCGCCACGATCACGGGAATGCCAAACTCACGCTCGATATCCACTTTATATCGGCAAAGGGCATCCGGATTTCTGCTCCACGCGTGGATTTCTTCAATGTCCATAACCTCGCGGATTGCCCGGATTTGCATTCGGGCCTGGTTTCCGGTGCCTATGGTTGTAATTTTCCTCGAGTTCTTTCTTGCCAGTACTTGTACCGAAATGGCTCCGGAGGCTCCGGTTCTGAGGTGGGTGAGTAAACTCCCATCCATGACGCAAATCAACGCACAGCTCCTCGCGTCAAACAGGAGAACAGTCCCCATGCTGTTAGGTACGTCGTGAGTTGCCGGATTGTCTATGAATCCTCCTGAAGAGGCCTTCATGGAGATCAGTTCATTGGTTTTACAATAACCAATCTTGAAATCGATTTCCCCACGAGGCGGCGGGAGGTGAATCCCGATATAGTCGGGCTGTACAACTTGCTCGCTGTTGAACGCTTTGTATGCCTGCGCCACAGCGTCTATGACTTCCTTCATCGATATCAAACTGGCAACTTCTTCTTTTGTCAGCAACAGTGTTTTCAATTTACGTTACCTCGCTGTGCTTTAAATCACGGGCATACGCTATACGGGCCTAATCACGCTGGCGGGAGAAAGAAGGTTTTCAGCTCTGGGAAGGGATCCAGGCGACCTTGAGGAAGAGATTCCGCTAAAGCGGATTTGAATAAAAACTTATGATTTTTTGGCCGACGCTTCGAGCGTGCGCGCCTGAGCGTCAATCGAGTCCCCGGGGGCTTCGGGACCGTGCTTATCCTCGTCCATGGATTTGCGAAATCCCCTGATCGTGTCCCCAAGATCCGTCCCCAGGCCTTTCAGGCGCTTGGTGCCGAACAGCAGGACCAGGATCGCCAGGATAATCAGCAATTTTCCGATACTGAAGCCACCTAATCCCATTGTCTTTACTCCGCGAGTGATGTGATCGGTATTGGGGTGGGCGCCGGCAGAGGACAACTCATCTGCCGGCGCTGATACGCTTCGGGTTACTTGCAGACGTAGAACTTGCGCACATAGACGCTGCTCTTCCAGGCGCAGGGAGCGCCTAGCGGTACGAACACCGTATCGCCCATGTTGACCGCCAGTTGGGTCCCGCCGGCGATCTGGAGAATGATGCAGCCCTCGATCAGGTGCATCAATTCATGCATCGTATGTGGCCGCGCCTTGCGGGTATAAGGGGTCGAATCCCAAATGCCGATGCGCAGGTTGGTCGCGTCCTCGACGAACAAGTTGTTCGAGCGACATTGTGGCGTCGGGCTCAGCAGGAACTCTTCACTCGGAGGCGTCGAAGGGGAGAGCAGGGTGTGCGGGGGGAGAGCGGTCAGCCCTATGTTGCCGGCTTCAACCGGTTGGATATCGGCACAGAATGCCCAGAGCGAACCCGGTTGCGCCTCGATCCGAACCGATGTGCCGCGGGCAATCACGGCGCTGTCACCCGGATTGAGTTCGAGCGAGTGCTCCTGGCTCTGCAGGGTGACGTGTCCCGCGTGGACAACAATCGTTTCGCTGTAGGGGTGGTCATCGGTGCTGAATTGCCCGCTCGCTTGGACGATGCCGGCAGCAATGTCATCGGTCCCGACATAAGCGATCTGCCGGTCGAAAGGATCGTTGGCGCCCAATGAGCCGCGGGTGAATGCCGTGGACGCGGGAGTGCCGTTGGCATGGGCCAGCAGCACGGCAGTGGGTTCTAGCATGAGGGTGTTTCTCCAGGAGAGTGGATGGTATAGCGGTGATGGAGGGGCGTCAGCCGATGGCCTGGGTCACCAGCGCAAATTGATGTACGCCGCCGCTGGCCTGGGGCGGGGTCCCGCGGACCATTTGGGCGACGGTGTCGACCTGTTTCAACCCGGCTTCTTCCAGCCAGGCACCCAAGCCGCTGTCGGGCAGTACATCCATGCGCACGAAAGCGTCCGGTACTTGCGCCAATAACACGGCGATCAAGTACCTGGCCTGCCCTGGATTTTCTGCCACGACCGGGCCGATGTAACGACCGCGGCCGAAGGGACGCAGAATGGCGAATCCGCGCAGTTGTCCATCGCGCTCGATGCCCACGACGTCGTCGACACTGTCGAACAGATCGTTGAGCACGGTATGCCTGTCCAGGCCGCTGCCGGCATTGGCGAGTTCGATCACCTCGTTTCGATCGGTGTCGGCCAGGCGGCGCAGGCGCTCACCGGATGGCAGGTCCGTGGAGGCAGGGGGCAATACGTTGCCCTGATGCTGCTGGATATGCCCAAAGTCAACGAATCCCTGGCTGGCATAAAGGGGCGCGCCGGCCAACGTCGCATTGAGCACCGCGGTCCGCGAACCGCACGCTTCGAGCGCCAGTTCCATCAATCTGCGCCCGATGCCCTGGCCCTGGTACTCATCGCTGACGATCACCAGGCCAATCGTGGCGTAATCACCCTGCGGGCAAGTGAACGCGGTACCGATCAGACGCCCTTCGTCCTCTACGACAAAGCCTTGGGAGACACGCTGCAGCATGGCCCAGTCTTCCAGACGGTGGGGCCATTTCAACTGCACGGACAAGGCATGGGCCGCCGCCACATCGGCAGCGGTCATGGGGCGGTAGGCATAGACAGGGCGTTGCGAGTTGGACATGACAGATCTCCATGGACAAGGGAGCGTGACCGGTCGGATTTCTCCGCTGAAAGTATGGGTATCTCACCTGCCGCCAGGCCTGACAAGAGGCCGGCATTGATTCGGTAGATTGCATAAGTTGCGGCTTCACGCGCCGCAGTTATTGCTCAAATCCGCAGCCGGCCCAGCAGCAAATATCAGCGTCTTTTTTGTCGGTGCTTATGCAGACGCATGGGCTGCGCGGGTCAATAACGTCGCTGGCGATCAATCTGGCCGAGCATCGATTCGCCGCGTTGATGCCGACGGATATTTTCCAGCAGCACGCCAAAGGCGCTTTCGGGTTGGGTCATCGCCGCGATATGCGGCGTCAGCACTATCTGAGGATGTTGCCAGAACGGGTGATCCGGTGCGGCCGGCTCCTGTTGCAGGACGTCGAGCACCGCGGCACTGAGTTGACCGCTGGCCAAAGCCTCGAGCAGGTCCGCTTCTATCAGGTGCCCACCGCGGCCCATGTTGACCAGGGCCGCGCCCTGGGGCAGGTGTCTGAACAATTGACGGTTGAGAATCCCTTGGGTCTGCTCGGTCAATGGCAAGACACAGATCACGATGTCGCATTGGCCGAGGAACGCCGGGAGTTGTTCGTTACCGGCAAAGCAATCCACGCCAACGATAGTGTGTTCGCTGCGTGCCCAGCCGGATAAGGCGAAACCAAAGGTCTGCAAGGTGGCCAGGATCTGCTGGGCCTGCATGCCAAGCCCCATGACACCGACCCGACGCTGGGCCGCCGGTTGCAGCAAGTGCGCCTGCCAGCATCGGGCGAGCTGTTGCTGGCGATAACGGAGCATATCCCGGTGCAGGCTGAGCACGGCGAAACTGGCGTACTCGCACATGCCCCGGGTGATACCAGGATCGAGTAGACGCACCACCGGCAGGGACATCGGCAGGCGATCAAGGTCGAGTTGGTCGACCCCGGCCGACAACGCGAACAGCACTTCAAGGTTCGGCAACAGTGCTTCGAGGTCATCCGGCGCCTGCCAAGCGGCGAGGTAGCGAATGTCCTTCGGATCGCCGATGTCCGGCCAGGCACGCCATTCGATATCCGGCGCGTGCTCGGCGAACAGACGCTTCCATTGTTCGCCGCGTACCGGGTCGGCTTTATAAAGCAGGGCCATGGGTCACTTCTCGTAAAGGATAGGGAACATCCAGCATGCCCGAGTGGTAAAGCAGGATGTATCAAAAGAGCCTGCGTAATCCGGCGACACTGCGTTGTATGGGGCGTTTGCCGGCAGATTCCATGGGGCTGGAGGCGGCTGAAGGAATCTGCTGTTTGCCAGGGTGAAAACAGTCGATCCGAATTTCCCAGAGGCCAAGTTCGGCTTAGACAATTGCGTCGAACGCTTAACCTGTGGAACACATCGCAACCGTTTCCCGGTTGCCTGGTTCACTGTGGGAGATGCCATGAACAGTAAAGTCGAAGAAACCCCAAGCTTGCTCCGTCAACGCGATCAATTCGTGCCACGGGGTCTGGTCACCGCGCATCCGCTGGTCATCGACCGGGCCCAGGGTGCCGAGCTGTGGGACGTGGACGGGGCGCGCTATCTGGACTTCGTCGGCGGCATTGGCGTCTTGAACATTGGCCACAATCACCCGAAGGTGGTCGCGGCGGTGCAGGCCCAACTGCAGAAGGTCAGCCATGCTTGCTTCCAGGTCGTGGCCTACAAACCCTACCTCGACCTGGTCAAGCGCCTGTGCGAGCTGGTGGGTGGCGAGCAAGCCTACAAGGCGGCGCTGTTCACGTCCGGCGCGGAGGCGGTGGAGAACGCGGTGAAGATCGCCCGCGCCCACACCAATCGTCCCGCCATCATTTCCTTCCGTGGCGGTTTCCATGGGCGTACCTTGCTGGGTACGACGCTGACGGGCATGAGCCAGCCCTACAAGCAGAATTTCGGTCCCCTCGCGCCTGAGGTCTTCCATACTCCGTACCCGAATGCCTACCGCGGTTTCAGCAGCGAAATGGCGTTGCAGGCCCTCAACGAATTGCTGGCGACCCAAGTCGCTCCGGATCGCGTTGCAGCGATCATCATCGAGCCGGTGCAGGGCGACGGCGGCTTCCTGTCCGCGCCGCCAGAGTTTCTCCAGGCGCTGCGGGCCCTGACCGAGCAACACGGCATCGTGCTCATCCTTGATGAAATCCAGACCGGCTTCGGCCGTACCGGCAAATGGTTCGGTTTCCAGCACGCCGGGATTCAGCCGGACCTGGTCACCGTCGCCAAGAGCCTGGCAGGTGGTTTGCCCATCTCCGGCGTAGTGGGGCGTGCGCACATCATGGACGCGCCCTTGCCCGGTGGCCTCGGTGGTACCTATGGCGGTAACGCCTTGGCGTGTGCGGCGGCGTTGGCAGTGATCGAAGCTTACGAACAGGAGCAGCTACTCGAGCGCGGCAAGGCATTGGGCGAGCGGCTGCGTCAGGGCCTGCTGCGCTTGCAGGCACGTCACCCACGTATCGGCGACGTACGCGGCACCGGCTTCATGCTCGCCATCGAATTGATCAAGGACGATGAGGCCCGCAGCCCCGACGCCGAACTCACCCAGCAACTGATCGACCAGGCAAGGGTAGGCGGGCTGTTGGTGATCAAATGCGGGGTGTACCGCAATGTCCTGCGCTTCTTGGCTCCCTTGGTCACCGAAGAAAGCCAGATCGACGAAGCACTGAACATTCTTGAAGCAGCTTTGCTACGCGTGTTGGATTAATCTCAGGTCTCGGTCGGCACCTGTAACGAGGTGCTGACCGAGGGCATTTAGCGCAGATGGATTGATGAATGCATCATGGGAGGCGACACATGCACCTGACTGAATATCGCGCGCTGCTGATCGATTGCGACGAAGTCCTGGTCGATAGGGACTCCGGTGTCTGGACGGCCCTGCAACCCTTGCTCGACAACCACCCGGGCACGCCAGACAGGGACGCGGTGTTGGCGGAATTCGACGCGGCGGTGCGCGGGCTTTATCCGCGTTTCTCCGAACTCGGCTTCAGTGGTTTGTTGTGCTTTGCCCATCGTCAACTGGCAGAGCGCCTGGGGCTCAAGGTCAGTTGGGAGGAGGGCATGAGCTTTGCCCGTTCTGCAGGCAACTGGCCGCTGTTCGAGGACGCGCCCGGCGCGATGTTGTACCTGCGCAAATTCTATCGGTTGCTGGTGTACTGCGACCGCGATGCCGAGGATCGCGAGCCCCTTTGCGAGCGTTTGGGAATTCCTCCCGAGGACTTGCATTCCCGAGCGAACAATCCTTTGGAAGATGAGGCATGGCTGCAGGCGAACGCGCTCAAGCCAGAAAACATCATGCAAGTGTCCAGGCCACCTGCACAAGCGCCAAAGTCAGCGGGCCTGTGCCTGATCCGCCGTGGCCATGAGCCTGATAATCAAGAATATTCTGCCGATTTCTACATCACCAGCATGGCCGACCTGGTCGCTCAGCATCAGCTATCTTTGCGCCGTTGAATTTGCTAAAACCACTGTCAACCTGAAGACAACCGAGGGGTACACGATGGAAGGTTTAATAAAACTAGACCGAATTGATATCAGTATCCTTGTTGAACTTCAAAAGGACGGTCGAATGACCAACGTCAGTCTCGCCGATGCCGTGGGGCTGTCATCCAGCCCATGCCTGCAGCGCGTCAAGCGGCTTGAGTCGGCGGGTTATATTTCCGGCTACAGGGCTCATCTCAACCTGGCCAAGATCACTGACTCGGTCACGGTCTTCACTGAAATCACGCTGAGCGACCACAAGCGCGAGGACTTCGCCAAGTTCGAATCCAATATCCGCTTGGTCGATGAGGTACTGGAGTGCCATTTGATCAGCGGCGGCTACGACTACCTCGTGCGTTTCATGACCTGCAGCATCCAGCATTATCAGGAAGTCATCGAAGGGTTGCTGGACAAGAACATCGGCATTTCCAAGTACTTCAGCTACATCGTCATCAAGTCCCCGGTGCTAAAGGATGGGGTGCCGTTGCGTAGGTTGTTGCGTCACTGATACATCCTGGCGGCAAACCGAGCTTTTGGACTGCTCACAAGCAACAAAAAAATTTGTGCTTGTAGAAAATTTATATTGATTTTTTTTAGGTGTATGCGGCTTTAGCATGAATATGGCCTAAGAAGCCCGGCAGACAGCGAACCCGTTGTCCGTTTGGAAATCAATAAAAATTGCAGCCCGGAGTCCCGATGAGTCTTTCTCCTTTCCACCTCGCAATCCCTGTGTATGACCTGGCCGCCGCACGCACATTCTACGGTGAAGTGTTTGGTCTTTCCGAAGGGCGCTCCAGCACCCAGTGGGTCGACTTCGATTTCTACGGCCATCAATTGGTCATTCATGAGCACCCTAAAACCGTTTCTCAAGAAAGCGTCCATAGCAACCCCGTAGACGGTCACGACGTACCGGTGCCTCATTTCGGGATCATTCTGGAATGGGCACAATGGGAAGCGCTGGCCGAGCGCTTGAGAGCCTTCGACACCAAGTTCGTCATTGAACCCTACATTCGATTCAAAGGGCAGGTGGGGGAACAGGCCACCATGTTCTTGTTCGACCCCTGTGGTAATGCACTTGAATTCAAAGCCTTCAAGGACATGAGTCAGCTCTTCGCAAAATAAATCTACGGCTTTTTCAGAACCTGCTCGGTAATCAGCCGAATCAATAACTTTACCGGCTCGGTGAGGCTACGGCGTGCACGATGAACCAGGCCAATATCGCGATGAAAGGTGCGCTGATTCAGGTCGATGGGGCGCACCCCGGCAGGCCATTCATGGTGGGGTGTGGTTTCCGGCACCAAGGCCACGCCGACTCCGTTTGCCACGAGCTTGATGATCGCATCCAGCTCATCGAGCTCGCAGACTTCATGCAATGGAATATGGGTTTCTCGCAAAAAGCGATCAACTTGGCGCCCGCCGAAAGATGAACGGTCGTACCGAATGAAGGACTGGCTTGATAACAACTCCGCCCAGTCGTCCCCCGGCATATCGGCAGGCACGATCAAGCGGTACGGTTCACGGGCCAATGTTGTCCAGCGCAGATCACTCTGCAGTGAGAAAGGCGGGCGGATGATCGCGGCCATGTCGATTTCACCTGAATCGACCTGGTTCACCAGTTCCATCGAAAGACCGGGGACCACTCGCGTCCTGCACTGCGGGGAGCGTTGGTGGAATTGCGCGAGCGCTTGCGGCAAGAAGGAGCGTTGAACGGAGGCAATCGCACCCAGGGTGATCAACACATCGGCCGGAAGGCCCACCGATGTTGTCCCCAGGCTCTGGAACTGGCGCACCAATTCCTGGCCCTGCAACAGAACTTGATGCCCCATGCGGTTCAGCTGGGCGGAGCGTCCCTTACGGTCGAACAATTCAACTCCGAGCTCCGCTTCAAGCCGTTGCATCTGCGCGCTGACAGCGGCTTGGGTAAGCCCAATCTTGTTGCCCGCCGCAGCAAAGGTGCCTTCTCTTGCCACCGCTATAAGTGTTTTCAGTTCTTTGATCATTCAAAAATAATAATGTTGTTTCGATGGGAGACATATTTATTTTTTTGTAGCAGCCATACGTCCGATGGTGGGCCATTTCAGCTGCGCCCATCGGTGCGGCTGCACAAAAGGGAGCATTTGCTCCCTTTGCCATTCGATTTTCATAAAAACGTAACACAACTGTTGCAGAGTTCTCCGGCCCGTCATCACAAGGAATTTCTTTCAATGAAAAGTTTGATGAAGTCTGCTGCGCTCGCCGTTACGCTTTCTCTTTGTGCCACTTCGGCGACCTTCGCTGCAGAGAACGTCCGTCTGACGGGTTCCGGCGCGAGCTTCCCAGCGCCGATCTACCTGACCTGGTTCAAGGATTTCAGCAAGAAATCCGACGGCGTCACCGTGGATTACCAGTCCAAGGGCAGCGGTGCGGGCGTCCAGGACTTTCTGAATAAAACCGTTGATTTCGCCGCCAGCGATTCGGCGATGAAAGACGAAGACATCGCCAAGGTCGCCGAAGGCGTGCAGTTGCTGCCGATGACCGCTGGGGAAATCGTCCTGGCCTATAACCTGCCGGGCAATCCCAAGGGCCTGAAGTTGCCACGGGATGTGTATTCCAACATCTTCCTCGGCAAGATCACTCGCTGGAACGATCCGCAAATCGTGGCGGCCAACCCGGACCTGAAACTGTCCGATACGCCGATCACGGTTGTCGTGCGTGCTGATTCCAGCGGCACCACCGCGGTATTCACCAAACACCTGGCGACCATCAACCCAGACTTCAAACAGGCGCTGGGGGAGGGCAACACCGTCAACTGGCCGGCCAGTGACAAGTTCATCAAGTCGCCGAAGAACGATGGTGTGACCGCTACCGTGCGCCAGACCCCGGGCGCGATTGGCTACATCGAATACGGCTTCGCCAAGCTCGCCAAGGTTGACTTCGCCCAGTTGCAGAACAAGGCCGGCCAATACGTCGTGCCAAACGCCGAGAGTGGTGCCGAGGCCCTGGCGGCGGTGAAGATGCCAGAAAGCCTGGTGTCCTGGTTGCCTGATCCAGACGGCGCCAAGTCGTACCCGATCACGTCCTACACCTGGATGATTTTCCGCAAGGACAACGGCAATCCGGCCAAGGCGAAGGCCATGCGTGAAATGGTCGAATACAGCCTGACCGAAGGCCAGAAAATTGCCGACTCGATGGGGTACATCCCGTTGCCGGCATCGGTTGTCGATCAGGTTCGCAAAGCTTCCGCCAACATTCAGTAACGCCTGAGGCCTCTCCCGGTGTGGCATGTCAGCCAGGCTGGGAGAGCTTTCCCCCTGTTCCGGAATTAGCCAATGAACACTCCCTTTGTCGTACCGGTTAATCCAGATTCTGCCTGCCAGCCACCGTCCGCGAAGGACTTCCTGGTGGATCGCACCTTTCGTGCGATTGCTCGCATAGGGGTGGTCCTGGTTCTGGCGCTGGTGTTTGCCCTCGTGTTCGAGGTCGGACGCAAGGCGCTTCCCGGCATGGAAAAGCACGGGTTTGATGTGCTGCTCGGCACTGTCTGGGACGTTAACCAGGGTAAATACGGCATCCTGCCGGCTATCTGGGGCACGCTCTACAGCGCCTTTATCGCGTTGCTGATCGCCGGGTTCTTCGGCGTCAGCATGGCGATTTTCCTGACCCAGGATTTCCTCCCCCCCAAGCTCGCCGCCATTTTTCGCACCATCGTCGAATTGCTCGCGGCCATCCCCAGCGTCGTCTACGGCCTGTGGGGGATCTACGTGGTGATCCCGGCGATTCGGCCGCTGACCACCTGGTTGAACAGTGAGTTGGGCTGGATACCGTTCTTCGGCACGTCCTTGAGCGGGCCGGGGCTGCTTCCCGCGGCGTTGGTGCTTGCCATCATGATCCTGCCGACCATTGCCGCTGTTTCGCAGGATGCGCTCACGGCCGTACCGATGAAAACCAAGCAGGCTGCCTACGGCATGGGCACCACCCATTGGGAAGCGATTCTCAAGGTCATGGTGCCGTCCGCCGCCACCGGCATCTTCGGCTCCCTGGTGCTGGGCCTGGGGCGTGCGCTGGGTGAAACCATGGCACTGGCCATGCTGGTCGGCAACGCGAACAACATTTCCCTTTCGCTGTTCGCCCCGGCCAACACCTTGGCGGCCTTGCTGGCGTTGAACTTCCCCGAGGCCGGACCGAACGAGATTGAAGTCCTGATGTATGCCGCGCTGGTGCTGATGTTCATCACGTTGATCGTGAACGTCTTCGGCTCCTTGATCATGATGTATGCCCAACGGGGTAATAAGTGATGACCGATCTCACTGCTGCAACAGACTTGACGGCTCCAGCAGGCGCGATGCCCAGCCTGCAGCGCAAGTTCGAGGGCCGTGCCCTGCGCAGCCTGATCTTGACCACACTGGTCTGGAGCGGGGCGCTGCTGGCCAGCGTGCCGTTGATTTCCGTGCTCTACATGCTGATCACCCGCGGCGGCGCGCGCCTGAACCTGGAAGTCTTTACCGAACTGCCGCCGACCGGTTTCGAGATGGGCGGGGGCTTCGGCAACGCGCTGGCCGGTACGTTCGTGATGGTGGGCATCGCGGCGGCAATCGCGGTGCCGGTCGGCATCATGGCGGCGATTTTCCTGGCTGAACTGGGGCCGGACAGCAAGCTGGCGAATGCCGCGCGCTTTGCGGCCAAGATGCTCACGGGGCTGCCGTCGATCCTGGCCGGGGTGTTTGCCTACGCCTTGGTGGTGATGACCACCGGTACTTATTCGGCACCGGCGGGCGGCGTCGCGCTGGCGGTACTGATGCTGCCTATCGTCGTGCTGACGGCGGAAGAGTCGATGCGGATGGTGCCCAAGATCATGAAGGATGCCGCCTATGGCATGGGCTGCACCCGCTCGCAGGTCATCTGGAAAATCATCTTGCCCACCGGCATGCCAGCGATCCTGACCGGCGTCATGCTGGCCGTGGCCCGTGCCGCGGGCGAGACAGCGCCGTTGTTGTTTACCGCGCTGTTCAGCAACTACTGGATCTACCACCAGGGCAGCCTCGAGGTCATGAACCCGACGGCATCGCTGGCAGTACTGATCTACAACTTCTCCGGCATGCCGTTTGACAACCAGCTTGAGCTCGCATGGGCGGCCTCCCTGGTGCTGGTGATGATCGTGTTGGTCGTGAACATCATCAGCCGTATTTTCGGCAAGCCCAAGTATTAAGAACGGGAGCATCTGATCGTGAACGTATCCACTGCGCAAATAGCCGCTCCGTTTGTCACCCAGGCCCCTGTCGTCATGGACTGCAAACTGGACAAGATTTTCTACGGTAACTTCATGGCGGTACGTGACAGCCATGTGCCGATCGAAAAAAACAAGATCACCGGCTTCATTGGGCCTTCCGGCTGTGGCAAGAGCACCGTGCTGCGCAGCCTCAACCGAATGAACGATCTGGTGAAAGGTTTCCGTTTCGAGGGCCACGTGCACTTCCTTGGCCAGGACGTCTATGGCAAGGGCGTCGATCCGGTGGTCGTGCGCCGCTACATCGGCATGGTGTTTCAACAGCCCAACCCATTTTCGATGAGCATCTTCGACAACGTCGCGTTTGGCCTGCGCCTCAATCGCTACAAGGGCGATATCGGCGATCGGGTCAAACATGCCCTGCAAGGCGCCGCGCTGTGGGATGAGGTCAAGGACAAGCTCAAGGTCAGCGGCCTGTCGCTGTCCGGCGGCCAGCAACAACGACTGTGCATTGCCCGCGCCATCGCCACCGAGCCGGAAGTCCTGCTGCTGGATGAGCCGTGTTCGGCGCTCGACCCGATCGCTACCCGGCGGGTCGAAGAGTTGATGGTCGAGTTGAAGAAGGACTACACCATCGCGCTGGTCACCCACAACATGCAGCAAGCCATCCGCGTCGCTGATACCACGGCGTTCTTCTCGGTGGATATTTCCCAGGGCACGCGCACCGGCTACCTGGTCGAAATGGGCCCGACGACGCAGATTTTCGACAACCCTCGTGAACAGATGACCGGCGACTACATCAGCGGCAAGTTCAGCTGAGTCCACTTCCGGTCAAGGCCGTATACCTGCAGAAGCCAAATGGATTTGGCGGGCATCCGGTAGACATTTACCAAGCGTTTCCAAGGAGCACCAATGCCTGCTACGCACCGCCTTGATTTGCCTGCGATTGAACGTGCACTGCGGGAAGTGCAAGAGCGCTTCGCCGCGCTGAGCCAGCACTTCACGGAGCCGCGCGATCCCTTGACCGACGAGGTGCTGCACAATGTGCTTGAAGGTTATGCGCTGGTTGACGACTATGTTGCCCGCGGCGTTGATCTGTTCGACCTCCAGCAACTGAACCTGATGCTCGAGATCAACGCCACGGTGCTCTGTGGCCGAGACCCGGCGCGCCGCTTGGAGTACGCCCAGCACCTGGCCGCGACCGAGGCGCATTTCTTCAACAACGTTGAGGGAGGCATCAAGGACTTGTACAACTGGTATTGTGCGTACCGCAGCGAATCCGTCTGGAAGCGTGCGGCTGGCGTCTATGTGCGCATTCTCAGCAAGCCGCAGTTGTTCATTGAAGGCAACAACCGCAGCGGGTCGCTCATCGTCAGCTACCTGCTCATGCGCGCGGGGTTGCCGCCTTTCGTGTTGACGCTGGAAAACGCCGAGGGCTACTTCAACCCCTCATCAGTCATACGCAACTCTGCCAAACATGGAGTCAAGGCGTTGTACGAATTGCCCAAGATCAAGAAAAAATACGCAGCTTTCCTGGAAGAGCAGGCGCCTGACCCGATGAAGTTCTTTCTCAAGGGCAAGCCGTCGTCCTTCTCTCTAGGTGGCCATTGATGGGCAGGTATATGGCGCTCGCCAAATGCAAAACCGTCGGTAGCCGGGTAGGGCAGGCCATCCGCAGTGCTGTCCCGCTGCAAATGTCCAGGCGCCAACGCATCCGCATTTCGTTTGATATCGATGACACGCTCGCCTGCCAACTCCACCACTGCGAAGTTGAACACAGCAGGCTGCCGGCCAGTGTCCATCGTTGGTTGGGTGAACCGTTGCGCAGGGGCACACGTTCCTTGATCCGAGAGCTGCGCCGCCAGGATTGCAGCATCTGGGTCTATACGTCGTCCGGTCGCACGCCGTCCTACATCCGGCGTTGGTTGTTGCTGTACGGCATCCGCGTCGACGGCGTGGTCAACAGCGTGCTGCACAACCGCGCGCTGGCGGTCCATGGGCTGTCGAATACGCCCTCGAAATATCCGCCAGCGTTCGATATCGACTTGCACGTCGATGATTCCGAAGGGGTGCAGATTGAAGGTGATGACCATGGCTTTCGGGTAGTCGTGGTGCATCCGGAGGATGAGGGTTGGACGCATAAAGTGCTGGATGCGGTCGCCGTTGTCCAAGCGCAGCTGGCTTGGCAGCAGAGGCCTGTGCAGCGAGCTTCGTTGCGCCGGGTGCCGACTATTTAGCCAGTGAGTGATTCCGTACCGCGTGCCGTCTATACAAGCTTGCTGACTTGGCTCCATGGGATGTTGAATCGACCCAGAAACTTACGGATACGATCGGAATCATTAGGCGATGCCTTGGCTGATCGGCTCTGTGAAAAGAGCTTGCGACCGGCGTCCGCCTGACTTGTCGCTGTGCTGCACACCTTCAAGACCGACTCCAGTTGAAGGCGATCGAACAGATCGATCTCAAGACCTGCTCTCCGTGATCCCGGGCATAGCGCTGCAGTTCAAAATCGATGTTCGGCTCCCAACGCGACCTGGTCGAAGTGGTTCATACCTTGCGCCAAGTCGTATGCATGAAGAGGTGACGTGATGGACCAGGACCTGATTCTGATCGACGGCACCCAGGGAGGAGGGCAGGTGCTTCGTACGGCCCGTTCCTCGATGTCGAGGTGCGCCTTGCTCAATCTTGTGATCAAGGGAGCGTGATTTTACTGCGAAGCAAACAAACGTCACTCTCCATCTCCCAGCGCAACGTTTAAACTCAACCGCTCCGAACCCTCGAAGGACCGCCTCCTGTGAACGTCAACGACGCCAGTTTCGAAGAGTTGCTCAACGCGTTGCATGACGGCGTCTACATTACCGATGGCGACGGCAGGACGCTGAAAGTCAATCAAGCCTATGAACGTCTGACTGGACTCAGTGGTGCCGATCTCATAGGCCGTTCCATGCAGGAACTGGTGAAGGAGGGTGTCATCTCACAGTCGGCCACGCTGCGGGTGTTGCGTGAAGGTCGGCCGGTGTCGGTGATGCAAAGCCTGAGTCAGGGCAAGAAGCTGCTGGTCAGCGCCACGGCGATTCTCGACGCTGAAAACCGGGTTTCATATGTTGTCAGTACCGTGCGTGACATGACTGAACTGCTGCGCATGAAACACGAGCGCGATGAGTTGCAACAGCTCAAGCAACTGCGCAACAGCACCGCCAAACTTCATGCTGGCCGACGAGACAATCTCCTGAATTCTCCGCTTATGGCTGATCAGGAGGTTTCCGGACGCATCTTCTCGCTGGCCCGGCAGGTAGCCAACAGTTCGGTAAAGGTTTTGCTTCAGGGCGAAACCGGCGTCGGAAAAACCCTCGTAGCGCAGTTCATCCACAACGCCAGTCCGCGCGCCAGTGAGCCATTTCTCGCACTCAACTGCGGTGCGCTGCCTGAGAATCTGATCGAAGCCGAGCTGTTTGGCTATGCGCCTGGAGCGTTCACGGGTGCGGGTCCTAAAGGCAAGCGAGGCCTGCTGGAGCTGGCGCACCACGGAACATTGTTTCTCGATGAAATTGGTGATTTGCCACTGCCGGTGCAGGTCAAGTTACTCAAGGTTATCGAAGAGAACCGCTTCATTCCCGTCGGTGGCCTGGAGCTGAAGGAGGTCGATGTACGCATCATTAGCGCCAGCCACCATCACCTCAAGCAGCGGGTGGCAGAAGGTCGTTTTCGGGCCGACTTGTATTACCGGCTCAATGTGGTGCCGATCCACATTCCGGCATTGCGCGAGCGGAGAGAGGAAATCCCGCCGCTCTTGCATTACTACCTTGATAGCTTCAATGTCCGCTACGAACGTCAGGTTCAATGGAGTCTCGAAGCCCTCGATCTGATGTGCGAGTACGCTTGGCCCGGCAATATCCGCGAGTTGATCAACATCGTCGAACGGCTGGTGGTGACCAATCAGACCGGGACTATCGAGGCGCTCGACATGCCCGAGGAGATCCTCGACCTCAATCCGTGCAATAGCAATGACACCGGCTTGCCCCTGCGCAAGGTATTGGAAAATGCCGAGCGCAATGCGATTCGTGCGGCGCTGCGCACGCACAAGACCACGCGCCTTGCAGCCAAGGCATTAGGCGTGAGTCAGGCAACCGTGGTGCAGAAAATGAAGCGCTGGGAACATTCTGATTAGGATTCTGATCAGCCTCGATTGAATCGATCAGAAAACTAATCAGGACTGACCGCTAAATCCTCTCCTATTACCCTGAGAATTGCGCGAAGGCCCACGCCACGGGCCTTTGCGGGCATTGGCACGTCTTTCGCTAACTCGTATGGCACGTCTTCCAATAAAACAACATCAACTGGACGAGCCTGATGAACATCTCTGCTTTTAAAATCGCGAACAAATTGATCACTGGACAAGGTGCTATCGAGCAGCTGTCGGCTGAACTGACTCGCCTCGATGTCCAGAACCCGCTGATTGTCACCGACGCCATTCTGCTGAAGTCCGGCACCGTTGATTTGGCGCTGGCGCAACTGGGCGGCCGCCACTTCGGCATTTTCGATGAGGTCAAACCAGAGCCGGAGATCGCCATCGTAGAGGACTGCACCCGCGCCTATCGCAAGGGCAACCATGACGGCTTGATTGCCGTGGGTGGCGGCAGTGCCATCGATATCGCCAAGGGTGTCGCGGCGTATGCCGAGCATGACGGTCCGCTGAGTGAACTGTTCGGTGTTGATCTGGTTAAGCGTAGAGGCCCTGCGTTGATTGCGATTCCTACCACCGCTGGCACGGGTTCGGAGGTTACCAACGTAGCGATTTTTTCTGACAAGCAAGCGCAGTTGAAGAAAGGCATTGTCAGCGACTACCTACTACCTGATCTGGCGTTGGTTTGTCCGACCATGACATTGACCTGCCCACGCAGTGTGACGGCGGCCAGTGGTGTCGATGCGCTGGTGCATGCGGTCGAGTCTTATATTTCGGTAAACGCTTCGCCGATCACCGATGCCATCGCGCTGGGCGCTATCAAGCTGATCGCCAAGGCGCTGCCGAAGGCCTACGCCAACCCATCCAACCTGCAAGCGCGGGAGGACATGGCCACCGGCAGCTTGATGGCCGGCATGGCATTTGGTAACGCCGGAGTAGGGGCGGTGCACGCGTTGGCATACCCATTGGGCGGGCGTTTCAACATCGCCCACGGCGTCAGCAACGCCTTGCTGCTGCCGTACGTGATGGCGTGGAACAAGACGGCCTGCGTCGAACGCTTTCGTGATATTGCCGAAGCCATGGGCCTGCGCGTTGCAAACCTGAGCGACAAGGATGCCGCGGACCATGCTGTCAGCGCCATTGTCGATCTATGCGCCGCCGTGGATATCCCATCCGGGCTGCGCAGTTTCAACGTGCCGGAGGATGCCATCCCCGCAATGGCCGAGGAAGCCAGCAAGATCGACCGGCTGATGCGCAACAACCCGCGCAAGCTGACTGCCGCCGATATCGAGAAGATCTATCGCGCTGCCTATTGATCTGCGTCACTCACGACTCCGGTAGTACCGGAGCGTGCGCCCGTACAAAACCAATAAAACAGGTGAACTCAATGTCTGACACTCCTGCGCAGCGGAGCGAAAGCCCGTACATCCCGCTGGGTCCTTTCAAGGTCCGGTTGCCGTTTATTCACTACAAGATCGAGCTCCCGGATTACCTCCAGGGCTTGCTGATGTGCGCCGTGGATCTGGCCGCAATTCCTCTGATGACCGAACTGCTCGGCATGCCATTCGAGGTCGCACTTGCCGTCGTGATGCTCAATGGCTTGCTGTACCTGGCGCACCATTTACTCGGTGACCCTACCGTACCTGGCTGGATTACCCCGGCGGTGCCTCTGTTGATGGCTTACTGCGCTCAATTCCCAATGGGCCCGGAGCGTGTCCACGCCTTGATTGCCTTCCAGTTGATGCTAGGGTTTTTTTCAATTGCCCTGGGGGCGACCGGAATGGCGAAGAAGGTGGTGGAGTATGTGCCCTCGGCGATCAAGTCCGGGATTATCGTCGGTGCCGGCTTGAGTGCGGTGATCGCGGTGTTCCAGGTGGGCGGTAAATTCAATGTGCTGCCCTGGACCATTTCCATTGCAGTCGGCATTGCCTTCTATTTGATCTTTTCCCAGCATTTCAACGAGCTCAAGCAGCGCAACCGTTTCTGGTGGAACTTCGCCAAGCTCGGCATCTTGCCGATCGTTCTGCTGGCCGTGGTGATTGCACCCTT
Source organism: Pseudomonas sp. Z3-6 (assembly GCF_051131985.1). NCBI lineage: Bacteria > Pseudomonadati > Pseudomonadota > Gammaproteobacteria > Pseudomonadales > Pseudomonadaceae > Pseudomonas > Pseudomonas sp. Z3-6. The sequence goes on along the minus strand of NZ_CP071644.1, from coordinate 3,759,082 downwards.
GTTTGGTGAGGCGTCTTGGCCAACGATTCAGTGGGGGATCAGCAAGCCGGATTTTGCCGGCCTTTGGAACGACTACACCGTTTTCGGCCTGGGCATGCCGCCACTGTCCATGTTCATCTCCGCGCTGCCCACAATGCTAGCGGCGTACATCATCGTCTTCGGCGACGTGCTCAGTGCGAAATCGCTCCTCGATGAGGCAGGAACCGTCCGCACGGATGAAGTCGTCGATTACAACGCCGACCGTGCTCACCTGATTTTCGGCGCGCGTAATGCGTTCATGAGCATCTTTGGCCCAGATGTCGCCATGTGCGGCCCGAAATGGGCGGCGATGCTGGTGGTGGTGATCGAACGTTTCAAAGGTGGGCCGAAGGCGATGAAATCGATCATCGGCGGTGTCGGGTCGTTCCGTTGGGGGACCAACAGCGGTCTGCTGTTGTTGCCGGTCGTGACCCTGGTGCAGCCGATTCTCGGTGTTGCGCTGTCGTTGACCTTGCTGATCCAGGGTTATGTCAGTGTGCGTTTGGGCATCCTTGAGGCGCGTAGCCAGCGCGACTTGGGTATCGCGGGGGTGATTGGCGCGGTACTGGCCATCAAAGGCGCGAGCTGGGCCTTCGGGATTGGCGTTGTGTTGTGCTTGCTGATCTACGGTAAGAATTTCTTCAAGGGCGAGGTGGATGGGACGTTTGCCAAGGATTTGAAGGTTGCGCCTGCCAAGCCTGCTAAAGGTGGTGAGTCGACCACGGCCCTAAAGCGGGGAGTAGAAGGCGCTATGGCTGAGTGATAGGCAGGCCTAGTCGCTCAGTCGCATGAATATCCGCTCAAGACACTTTGCGATTAAGCGAGCACTTTATTCGATATTTCATATGCCCTGACGGGTATGGACAAAAGGCGCTTTATTGTGCGTTTTTTATCACCACTGCAACTAAAAGGACAAAAGATGACGACTCCAATTCCTACAATGGAAGACTTATTGAAGGACGCTCCTTCTAATTGGGGCAGATGGGGAGCGGAGGACGAAGTGGGCGCTCTGAATTACCTGACGGCGCAAGAAGTCATGCGCGGGGTTGCCCACATTAAGACCGGAAGCATATTTACTTTACAACGTATGATTGGCAATCCTGCTGGCGATCCAGTTTGGCCAGGCCGTACTCCAGCAGAACGCACCATGGTGCTCGATGAGTCAAGTTGGGACACTGATCATGGCCCTTGTTATCCGGGCGGCTTGCACTACGCCGATGACAAGATCGACGCGTTCCTGCAAGGATCCACGCAATATGATGCGCTTGGCCACCTCTGGTACGGTGGAAAAATATGGAACGGGTACGACGCGCGAACAACTGTGGGCGGCCTCGACAAGGCCAGTGTTGCACCGATCGGCGAAAAAGGAGTAGTAGGGCGCGGAGTGTTACTGGATATGGCTCGGCATCGCGGCAAGCGCATGCTGGATAAAGGCGAGACATTCACTCATATAGAGCTTGAGGCGTGCGCAGAGGCTCAGGGCCATACGATCGAGCCTCACGATATCCTGATTATCAGGACTAACTTTCTTCAAGCGTTCTATGAACAGGGCGAGGGGTTTTATGACGGTTTCTGCGAGCCAGGCCTTACGTATTCGCAGGAACTTGTTCAATGGTTCCATGATAAGGAAATTCCAAATCTTGTCACTGACACCATCGCCAATGAAGTAACGATAGACCCAGTAGTACTCGGAAGAAATCATATGTATGTCGCGGCAATCATAAAAGCTTCGTCAGATCAGATAGGTAAGTCGAAAACGTGTCTTAGAGTATTAGCATTCAACTAAGATTTTCTGACATGCTTTTGGAAGCAATTATCAAATGGCAAGTTCGGTGGAAGAAATTATCTGAAGTGGTCTTATTTAGCCTGTTTTTTTGGGGTTGCCTTGATATGAAGGCATTTGGGATGACTGTAAAATGTTGAATTCATGTGTAGGGAAGGAGAGAGTTTGGCAGTACGAGGCGGATTGGTAGCATAGACGGTCAACCGGGCGAGCTTCAGGTCAATAGAGAATTATTGGCCACTCAATCGGCAGCAAGCCAGTACTCAATTTGCTGGCGCTTACCGCAGCAGATGCTCGCTTGCACTGATTCATATCGAGGTCCAACATAGAGTTATCCCGGCCCGCAGGGTGCCCTTAAATGGCACAACGAATCATCGACGGTATTCAGGTTGCTGGGATTCTGGACGACCCACTGGTGAGATAGCCAACCAATGATGGGTCCATAAACTTAGTTAGGGCTTTATGCCTAATTTTGTTGTGAGTATTGTAGTCATAAGTGCTACCGTTTTCCTCGATAATACCGATCCGCGCGAAACGAGCAGAAAGAGCAAAAAATAGATTAAAATCTTTTTTCAGATCCTGCGCCAAAAATATTTCTTTAAAAACTTTTACCTTCGACGGCACTATATCCCTGGAGTGAATTTCTGCTTTTATAAAAGCTGTGGTAAAGAGTGATATCAGTATGTAGTCTGAGGGTGCAAAGTCAACCATAAGACCCTTCGGCAGGGCCAAGGGTAGGATCCACTTTATATAATGATCTAGCAGCGGTGACGCGATTCCTAGCTCGTACAGTTCTGCCGAGAGTGTCATCAAGATATCATGGGCGGCATAGAACGTCTGAGAAGGCTCCGTAGTTGTCAGTCCTAGGGACGATCTGATGATCCAAGTAACTGCCGCCAGAGAGTCCAAACTTGGGGTTTTGCAAAGAGCTCGCCGGTGTTTACGGGATAGGTCCAGGTTAGATCGAAAATACTGACTGGGCGCCTCATTAGGGCAGATTATTTGCTGAATCTTTGGGTTCAACTGCCTGATGAATTCGGGGTCTTCGGCCGCAGTTTTATTATTGGGGTCACAAATTCTCCATAGGGGATGTTCCAATATACGCGCGGACCCTTGCGCTCGGCTATCAACATCACGCACCAACTTTGTCTGGGGTTTATGAAGTCCATCGCGATAATGACGCCATTTATTTTTTTTATGCTCAGTGCATCCATCGGGTCCGATGGATATCGCACTAGGTTCAAAATGCCGTTCAAGGCTTCCTGCCTTGGTGGTGCCGATTTGACGTGCTAGAAATCCGTACCAACAGAGAATGCTGAGTTTCCGCATCGGGGTTAATGTTGAGCAACTAGGAGTGTGCAAAAGATTTCGCATCGTTGCTGGAAAATCGACTCCCGCAGGGAAAATACAAGTTTTATCAATGAGTTGACTTTCAATCATGGAGTAAATATCCGTGTTTTTTTCCACTTTGACACATCCGTTCGGCTATGGTGTTCTTGCGTAACACCCCAGGGCGAAGCGTAACATGACGACACTTAATGAAACTGAGGCGCCGGCGAAAATTATTGAATATCAATTATCCGGAAAATAGGCACCAAGATAGAAAGCAAGGATCTGTCGCTAAATTCCGGCTATCCCACCTCCAGAGCACTTAGGCAGGCAGCTAATACAAATATATATTTGAGGTCCCGTTATCCGTCCTACCAAAACGATGAGGTAGATTTTAATCTTTTTGGGGCGTAGCGCTTCGGATCGCGAAACAGCGGCTTAGCTAATGCAAGAATTCTATAAAGTAGACGCCACGATAAATGCAACATAGCCGACCAAGCCAGGTGGAGAAGGGGCTACAATGCCTAAGTTCGCATTCTTAAGCATTGTCAATGCTGTTATTAATAGGAGTTTTTACTGTGGTGAATTTGTTTCCAGTCGAGCCTTATGACAAGCCAATCGCGCATTACCCCCCTTAACCCTGGCCCTTGCTTGCATTTAGAATGGCTTCGGTGGCCTTCGTGAGTTCTGAGCGGCCCATGACCCGATTCATTTCCTTTGTAAATCATAGGGCGCTTAAAAACGCTCGGATAAATTATGTGTGTTCCACTGAAGCTACGGTAGGGCTCCATCATGTCTTCCCTCAAGTCTAAGCTTCGCGGTAACCTGTTAAAGTCCCATGGTGAACGAAAGAATTCGAGAAACCACATCTGGCTTTCTTACAGCTTCAAAAAGGGCGGAGATATCACGCTCGCGAGTAATAACGAATGCATATATTGGGCCTCGGAGCTGGAGTCGAATCCAGATATTAAGGACTTCCTCTTTGGGGTAGAGGTCGTAATTCAATATCCTTGGGAAGAGACTGCACGCAAACGAGAGGTCATCCTTACCGAAACCCGCACCGGTGCTACTGAGTTTCATCAACTTGTTTCAGGGATGAAGGGCGAACGGAGAGAGATGGTCGCTGTTTTTGAGAACGGTAGCAATACCAGTGAAGTCGCTACTAATTTCTTTGACACAAAAAACTTAGCCAGTGCAGCAACGCGCTCGGTTCATTGGCTTAAAATTTTATCCTTCGCGGCCCAGATTCGCGATGAATTATGTTTGGCCGAAACAAACTGGGTTAATTTATTCTTACGAACCAATAGAACTGGCGACGTACGGCAATTACTCATTAGCTCAACCGTTTACGACCCGATGATAATTCTCGGCGTCTTCGCGCGGGTGGCTCTTCAGGGTGACATTGGACTGGAGTTTGTGTCGAATGTCTTCGGTAGAAATACTAGGTGGACATTGAGAGGTGACTGATCCGTGCGTAACAGGCGAGAAATACAAATTTCGATCCTTGAAACTCGGCCGTGGGCACCGGTTCACACCAGTAACATGAGTTCTGAAAAGCGCGATTTGTTCGATCGTCGCATGGCGGCGATTGACTTGTATTTGGACGGGGACCCGGTTGAGCATATCGCCGATCTCACCGGAATCAGGCCTTCTGAACTTACCCGGCTCATAGCCAGATGCGTAAGTACTGCGTCAGATGGTACTGTCTGGGGTTTCAGGGCGCTCATTCCAAGTTTCCGGATAAAGGCTTATGAGCGAACGTCGGCGCTCGAAAAAAAAGTCCCCGGCACTCGGTCTGGGTATGCTGGAGTTTTGACTCAGACGCTTTCAAAGTATCCAGATCTTTACGATAAACTCGTCAATAAGATACTTAAAAGAAGAGCTAAAGATCAGCCTTCCGGAACTGCATTTGAGTTTAAGATTACTCCGAAGAAGCTTGGCAAAATATTTAGGGAGAGTCTGAGGGAGCTTGGAGTAAGCGACACCGAGTGGCCATTCAATACGAGGAACCAAGGACAACGCAGTATATCAGCATACATGAAGAAAATAATAAACCTGCATGCAGACCAGCAGGTGAGGCTATATGGCGACAGTGCTGCGCGTGCGCATTTGTCAGTTGGCACGGGCAGAGAGGCGGCTCTAAGATTTGATGAAGTATACGACGTTTGGGAAATTGACAGCCATAAGATCGACGCACAGTTTGTGGTCGGAGTTCGCAATGCAGACGGTTTGCTATCCTATTTGTCAATAAAAAGAATAAACCTGCTCGCGCTGATCGATAGGGGCTCAAAAGCTATCGTATGGTTTTTGATTGTATATGCCCCGGAGGTGAGTGCGAGTGATGTTGTGAGGCTGATTACGCAAAGCCTAGGCGCTAAGCTTCCAGCGCCGACAACCAATCATTTGAAAATGTTCATCCAAGGTGAAGCTGGTTACCCAAGCGAGCGGTTCCCTGAATTGACACATGCTCTTCCTGCAGTGCTGATGGCAGACAATGCATTGTGTAACTTATCAGCAAAAGTATCTACGGTACTACGGCGAGAATCGGGCTTCGCCCTGAACTACGGCCCCCCGGGTCACTTTGAGAGTAGACCAAATATAGAGCGAACATTTGAAGGAATTGCGCAGGCAATCTTTCAACGGTTCCCGAGCACTACTGGTTCTAGTCCAACCAACGGACGTGCGCAGGATTCAGAAAAAATCGCAAAAACATATAAAGTCGAGTCCGCAATCGTGGAGGAACTGGCTTACCATCACTTCGCGCAATACAACGCCACGCCTAATGAGGGTCTTGGCTTTCTGACGCCATTAGAATTTATCCAGCAAAAGCTTACAATGAATAACTGTAACTTCATGGTCCGCCGGCTGCTGGCTGATAAGATGGAGGATAAAATGACTTACAAGGTAAAAATAGCCTGCAAAGTTACGTATTATCCAAAAAAAGGCATGAGGCCATACATCACCATTGACCGAGTGCGGTATTCAAATGCGGTTTTGAGAGAGTCCAGTTGGCTCGCAAAAGAGACCTTGACCGTCCTCCTTGATGAAGAGGATATGCGAGTCGTAGAGGCATATTTGCCAAATGGTGAGTCGCTAGGGCATCTCATGGCGGCTGGGAAGTGGGCCAGGACAAAGCACAGTCGAAAGACCCGGCAACAGATCAATTCGCTACTGGCTGATAAAATCGCGACCATCCAGGAAATGCAAGATCCGGTTGAGTATTATTTAAATTACCTTAATGAACAGTTGTTAGTCCCGAAGGCTAATGCAGACAAACGTGATAGCAAGAAAACTAGTAGCGAATACAATCGGTTGAGGCAGGAGATTGACGATGAATTGCCTCTTAGCCCTACCGTGGGAGCGGGGGCATTAGATGACGAAACGGTTGCGACAGTAGATTTCCCAGAGCCCCGCACCGTTGTTTCGTCAACCAGCGATCCAATCAAGTCTCTGATGAGAACGGAAATGCCTGATTTCAGAAAGCTTCTGAGCAAGGGGTAGTCCAATGATGATCTTTTTTGATCCCGCGAACGTCGATCAGCGTAATTCCATGACTGACGGGCATCCGGTTGTTGAGGCTAAGGTTAAGGCGATTACAAGCACGATACAGGGTGTTTACGCAAGGGTGCGTGAAAGTGTTTGGTTGGGGCATCCAAGTATCTGTTTCGACGGACCACCTCGCATGGGAAAGACGGCATCTGCAGCCATGGTAAAATTTTTACTTGAGCAGGAGTTTCCTAAAAAGTATGCGATCCATATTTCGTGCGATATGAGCGAAGACGACACAATTGTCAATACATTAGTTAATGCAACTGGACTGCTCCCAAAGTATAGGGAGAGCCAATCCAAGCTCCGGAATAGGCTCATAAAACACTTGGAGTGTGAAGTTTTGGCCCGCGGAGGGGCGCATTTCGTACTGATTTTAGATGAATTGCAAAGCCTTACGCTTGCGCAGTTCAAGGTGCTCCAGATGATGCAGAACCATTTTAAACTATCGGAGATAACGCTCACCTCGGTCGGATTTGCACAACCTGATATTGCCAACCGGATAAGCGCATTTCGGCTCGCAGGCGAAGATGCCATCGTTGCGAGATTTCTTAGTCAACGGGTCAGGTTTCAGGGTTGCGACAGCGCTACCTGGCTAAACGAACTTCTTCAGGATTATGATACGACCTTGATCTATCCGCCGGAGTCGGGATGCTCTTATACTAATTTTTTCGTGCCCTTGGCATTTTCTAGTGGTTTTCGACTAAGCAACTACGCTAGCTCCATTTATGCGGCTGTTCGGCAAGCGGTGACTGATGCCGCCGCCGCGCGAGTACCTATTCCAACTGAACATCTCTTTCGCGCCCTTCAAAACCTTCTGATCAGAGCTTCGGCCAATGACAGTGCTAATCTAGAAATTCGGATTGAGGATATCAAAGAAGCCATCGAGCGCTCAATGATGGCAGAGTTTGTGCAGTCATCCTCAAGGCCAGGGACTAGCAAATGAAATATGTCCTGACTTTTCCACGTCACCTGCATCTCTACGAATCAGCATGGGGGATACACGTCCGTATTCTGCTTGTAAATGATATTAATCTTGTGCAGTATTACCGACTGGTCGGGTCAAGTGCTGCTGGCAAATCCTTGCGTCGAGTAAATTGGTTCTCCAGCAAGGAGTTTAACCTAGATTTATTTAGTTATGCTCTAGGCATTTCCGAAAAGGAGGCCAGGACGGCATTCGTCGATCTTGCATTTGGTTCACCAATGCATCATGCGGTAAATCAAGTTCGACATTGCTCTGTGTGCAGTGAGCAGTTATTTCATTCAACTTGGTTTCTCTTTCCATGGATTGAAAAATGTCCAATTCACAGCCTGACGCTGCAACCCTGCAAGACATGCAGTACTGCGTTAACACCAACAGGTGTCATTAGACTTCAATCGAAAGAATATTTTTGCATGCATTTGAACCTGTATAGAGGCGAGAAATTCCCACAACCCAAACTGGATGAGGTGTCAGCGCGCCTCTGGGATCAATGGAATCAGCAAATCACATCTTGGATCGATAAGGTCACGCAAGTTTCTCGACTGCATTTGCTGGAGGTTGCGCGTACCTCGACTGCTCATTGGTCGTCCAGGCCGCTATTTATTTATTGGAGATACCTTGAGACCCTGGTAGGTGAATCGCCGATTGATATAAACTTTCCTAAAGTGGTGGTTGCAAGGATTCGCCTGTTTAAGATGCTGGATAAGGCTGATAGCTCAGGCAATTTAGTCGCTTGTGCTAAGGCGCTTAGACGTCACATCTTTAGTCGTTACGTCAAAAAGCACAAGCGATGTCACAACCAGATAAAGCGATTCGGTGTCAGTAGTTGCTCGTCAATTCTTGGCGAGCGGCGCTGTAGTTGCGTCCTCGGTTATTACACTTGGCTGGTAACATTTTTAAATGTATACACGATGGCTGACTTAAATAGCGCTAAATTCAACCCATATGCGCCGGATTCCCAGTTTTACCGGAATGTCGTGGGGCTGGACCTGCGTACCTTTTTATTACGCGGATGGATGTCGTTTCATGCAGCATGGTCGACCGTCGAATTTTGTACCGACAACTTCTCGGGAGCTAACATTATTCTGATACATATCCGCATTGAACGGGGGGCGGATTTTTTTAGACCTCCCTATACTTTTTTTCTGCGGGCGCCTGGTTCTGATGTTGAAGACGGTTATTACATATCAAGCGCGTCGTTGGCGGTGCGAAGTAAGAAACGGTGCTGTTTGCGGGGTGCTAAAGGGATGATCCATAGTGGCGCGCCAAACGATGTCGGCTACGCGAATCTTAGGAGGGAAGAGTTTTTAGTTCTTTTTTTTCCTAACGCGGCGGCCCGGTCAAGCTCGGAAACGTTTTATATCTAACAAACTTTGCTTATTCTAGTATGAACGCTACCCGGTAACACAGGTAGGCTCGCTGGCCTATAAGCCATGGCAGAGGCCCCTGAAGCTCTCTTAAAGTCATCTGAGGTTGAAGAAGGTGATTCTAGATAACCCTCGCGTGTACGACTCAGGCACTCGGTCCCCTCCGTCGTTCACCGCTGCGCGTGTTGCAGACTAGTGGGACGCTTTGCTGCATCACATGTTCCTGCCGCTGAGCAGGCGGGCTTGGGGGGTACACGGACGGGCCTCCCCCAAGCGTGCGATTAAAGCCGAGGGTCGGCCGCGCTCAGAGATAGCCAATGCACTCCGGCTACGCTACGGCTAACCGACTATTGTGTTCGGCGCTAGATGCGATGCTAGCAGGGCGTCTATAGCGCCGATCGGTTGCGTGGTTTCCGTCTGGATTAATGCCGCCATGGCAAACGAAGTCCGAGGCATGAATGAGTTTTCCAGCATGACTAGTGGAGGGCCCTCCAGTGATATATATCGGGCATGACTCACTTTATCGGTATCGGTGTCGGCAGGCTCATTACGAATCGCACATGCGGTAGCTAGGCTGGGTCAGCATGGCATAGGCCGCCATGCCAAGCGTCTATGCATCAATGGCGTGAATGGCGTAGACCATCCGCTGAAGCCCTGACCAGGTTGGCAGTATTTTCTTCAATCGGCGATCGTGACATTCTTCATTCAGCACAAGCAGGCCGGGGCTGGCGCCGTGATCCGGTATTACTTTAGGCAGGTATTCCTGGACACGCGTCATCTATTCAACGGGGGCCGCCGGGGCCATCGAAAGATCTCTCGGGCCGCGTCCGGGGTCCAAAAGCTTGGACGCGCGGCTGTCAAGCAGCGAGCCAGCCTGAAAGTAGCCCATCACCGTAGTCACACTGCGGTGTTCGGTCATTGCCATCACTTCACCCAACGGAACACCCTGACGACCAGCCTCGGTCACGAATCCCGAGCGCAGACTGTGCGCCGCCCAATCGCCCTCCAGGCCCGCCAGTTTTGCGCGACGCTGGACGATGCGCGCGACCTGGTCGGCCGACAATCCCGTGCGACTCACTGTGTTGCCCCTATATAACCGGCGGAAAAGCGGCCCACTGTCAGCAGGTGCCGCGGCCAGCCAAGCGGCCAGCGCTTCGGCGGCGGGCCCGCGCAGCGGTTTGTCGCGACGCAAACCGCCAGTGTCGGTCTTGGTCGCGCCTAGCGCATACAGCCAGGTATCTGCATCCAGCTGGCGTACATCGCTGACTTGCAGTCCCACCACCTCTGAGCGGCGCCGGCCGCCCCCGCTCCAGGCCAGCAGGAGCAGGGCGCGGTCGCGAATCCCGCGCATACCGTCATCGCAGGTGGCGAGCAGCGCCTGCAAGGGCTCGAGGACGATCGCGGTTTTCTTGCGCACGCTGACGCCCTGGCGCGACTGCGCCTTACGCGCCTCGCGCAGCAGAGTCTTCAGCGCCGGCGCTTCGGTCGGGCTGTCCCACTCATTGATCCGATGCCATTTGCCCAAGACGGCTAGGCGATGGCTAACCGTATTGAACGCCAGCGGTCCCGGCTTGCTCTTGACCCGGGCGGCGACCAGCGCGGCGTCGATCGCCGGCGGCAGCAGATGCGCCCAGGTACCGTCGGCTAACGGCCGGGCCAGGTGATCCAGGACGAACTGCACGGCTACGGCTGGGGTAAGTGGTGCATCGCCCAGCGCCTGGCCAAACCGCAACTGCAGCCAGGCCGACCAATAGGCGAGGGCGCTGCGATAACTGCGCACGGTGTTGGCCGCGGTGCCGGCGGCGATAAACGCTGCAGCGGCCTCCTGAGCGTTGAGCGCCAGAGCCTGCGAGTTCAGTGGACTTTCGTCGACCAAGGGTAACTGGTCTGTAATATTCAATACGTTCAACGTATAATAATTCCAATATTCATTCAATAACGTCGGATAACATTCTATTATCAGACCTAATATAGCGGAGGGTAGGTCATGGCGGTAGGAGTGCCGGAAAACGATGTGTTTGCCGCAGCGGACGCCGTCTTGGCCCGTGGTGAGCGGCCGACGGTGGAACGGGTGCGCCTGGAACTGGGTCGCGGCAGTCCGGCACGCGTCGGAGCCTTGCTGGATCAGTGGTGGGAACAGCTGGCCGGGCGCCTACGCGGTGAAACCCGTCTGCCCGGGTTGCCGGCGGAAGTGGCGCAAGCTTTTACCGCCATCTGGCAACAGGCGACCACACTGGCCCATGGCGTGATTGAGCAATCACTGACCGGTCAGCGCCAGGTGTTGACAGAAGAACGCGAGCAGCTCGCCGTGCTGGAAGCGCAGGCGCGCCTGGAAGTCGTGCAGGCGCGCGGACAAACAGCCGAAGCCGTGGCCGCGCGCCAGGTCGCCGAAACCCGGTTGGCTGATTTGGAACAATTGCTCGCCCAGCGTCAGGCGCAAATTGATGATTTGCAGCAGCAGCGCCACGGCCTGCAGCAGTCCCTCAGTGAATTGCAGGCGCAGGTACAGATCGCGCAGCAGAGCTTGCAAGCGCTTCAACAGCAGTCCGAACAGGAGCGGGCAGCACAAGAGCTGTATGTGCGCGGCATCGAGGAACGAGCTTATCGAGAAGTGGACAGAGCGCGGGAAGAGGGCAAGTCCCGTCAAGCTGAGCTGCGTGAACTGAAGCGCCAACTGACTGAAACCCGCCAAATGCTGGAAGGCAGCCGCACGGCACTGGCCGAATGTCAACGTGAAGCCGCTGCCCAGCAGGCACGTGCCGAACTCGCGACGGAACAGATCGTTCGAGAGCAGGAGGCCTTGCAAATACGCGCCGAGACAGCGCAGCAGCTACTGGCTGAGGCTCAGCGCAGCGCCGTCGCGCAGCAGGCGCGCGCGGACACCCTCGAAGCCCAGTTGGACCAATTGCGCGATACGTTGCAGAGCAAGCGCCCGCGCAAGCGCACGTGATTTCAGTGCCGACCAGGTGTCGGCGCACAGTGCATGGGACCGATCAATAGCAACCAAAGTCTGCCAGGAGCAGCCAATGACCAACGACGACCTGCAGTTCGCCCATGACCGGCCGATCAGGATGCAACAGCACGACTTGCTTGACCGTGCGGGTTTCGCCCAGCGCCTGGCTCTGGCAATTAGCTCCTGGAAAAACCAGGAGAGCCTCGTCATCAGTCTGACTGGCGGCTGGGGAAGTGGCAAAAGCTCAATCAAGAATATGGCTCTGGAATACCTGTCGGTCCTTAAGGGTTGCCAGGTGATCGAGTTCAATCCCTGGCAGTGGGCGGGGCAAGATAAATTAAGCAGCGCCTTTTTCGAGGAAGTCTCGCGTGTCGTTCAGCGCAAGGACTCTACCGAGGCCGACAAACAGCTGGCCAAGGCGCTGCGTCGTTATGAGCGTCGCCTGAATGCCGGCGCTGGTGTGCTGAGCAATACTGCCAAATGGGCGCCTATATTGCTCGGGTCTGCCCTGGTGACAACCGCGTTGGGCAGCGTGGCCGAGGGGGATGCCGCGCAGGTGACCATCTGGGCGGTCAGTGCCGTCAGTTGGCTCGGTAGCCTTGCCCCCTGGCTGAAACAGGGCGCGGAATGGTGCTTGGGGCGGTCGAAAATCATCGATCAGAAGGTCAAGGACGGCGAGCTGACACTCGGCCAGATTCGCACGCAATTGCAAAATTTGCTCAGCGCACGCGATAAGCCTCTGTTGATTGTGCTCGATGACCTGGATCGGTTGTCGGCCGAGCAGTTGAAAGCCATGTTCCAGTTGGTCAAGGCCCATATGGATTTTGCCAATATTGTGTTTCTGCTGTTGTTTCAGCGCGATACCGTCGAGCAAGGGCTGCAGCGAGCCGGCTTTGACGGCGCTGATTACTTGGAGAAGATCATCCAGGTTCCGTTCAGCGTGCCGGCCATCTCTGCTAAGCAGTTGGACGCGGTGCTTTTCGAAAGGCTGGATGCGATTTTGCGCGCTGAGCAGCAGTTGCAGCAACGCTTTGATAAAGGATATTGGGACCAGATGTTCCAGCGCGGGATGCGGCCATTTTTCGGCAACTTGCGCCACGTCTACCGTTACGCATCAACTTTGGCGTTTCACTGCCGGCTGCTGCGCGGGACTGAGGTGGCAGAGGTCAATGCGGTCGACCTGTTTGCACTGGAATGTCTGCGCGTATTTGCTCCAGAGACCTACGCGGAGATGCCGCGGCACAAAGGGCTGCTGACCAGCAGCGAGCCGTTCGCGCGAAAGGATGATCCGCAGCGGACCCGCGTCAATCAGGTGATCGACCAGATGGTCAATTTAGCTCCGCTCCTTCACCGGCCAGCCACCCGGAAGTTGCTGCAGGAGATGTTTCCAAATTTGGACTGGGTGTTCAAAAACACCCATTACGACCAAACAATCCAGCTTCGCTGGCTGGTCCACTCGCGTGTGTGCTGCGATGAAGTGTTTGATCGCTATTTCGAGCTGTCAGTGCCTGAGCAGGATCTGCCGAATTCGTTGTTGCACGAACTGGCCCGGCATATCACCGACCCCGAAGCGTTCACCACGCTGCTGACCTCCCACGAGGAAGATCGGCAAGCCGAGATTCTGCAGCGCTTGCTCGGCTTGGTGGGGGAGTTTCCCATGGAACAGTCACTGGCGGTGGTGCAGACTTTGCTGCAAGTAGGCGAAGGGGTCGGCCGCCGCATGTCCTTTACCAACTGGTCGCCGCGGCTGCAGGTCGCTCGACTGCTGCGCTTGTTCCTGGAGCGTCATGAGAAGGCTAATCGTAGCCATTTGGTCATCGAAGCCTTTTCCGAGACCCCAGGCTTGGTCGTCATGGATCAGTTGCTCGCTGCAGACTATGCGCAGCGCCGCAAGGGGGATACTGGCTGCTTCGATGATGATGGGCTGGAGAAACTAAAAAATCTCTATCTACAAAGCCTGCGTCAGGTAGCGAATCGTGATCCGGATGCTTTTCTTGCGGATGAGGATCACGCCTCCTACCTCTATGATCTGAATCGCTACGGAGAGGGAGGGGAGGAGGGGCGCCGCTGGGTTGAGACCAATGTCACCTCATCGACCCGCTTTCTCTGCTTCGCGCAAGGACAAATAAACAGCCGCACTTCGCGCACTGGCGACAGTATGACTCGTACCGACTATATCTCACCGAGCGCGCTGGAGCAGATGCTGGGACTGGAGCACTGCGCGGAATGGGTGGCACGACTCGACTTAATAGAACTGAACGAAGAGCAGGCTGAAACGCTGGCATTGGTCAAGGATGCCCTGGCTCGACATGCGCGAGGTGAAGCTTCTGACAAATGGAGTGAATAGCTGATCCGGATAGTGGGGCTGAATTCTTTGGCTGATCCGATTAAAAAACCTTAATCAATTGCTTTCCTCTCATGACATGCAGCACCGGGATCATGAATATACAACCCGCCCTAGATACTAACCTGCCCGCGGCTGTGTCTGCTGGGGCAGGCGCCTGAGCGGGCCGAACTCAACCTTCCATATTCTAAATCACTAGCCGCGACGGTTAGCGATGGCTGGTCAATCAGCAGGCCGGAGTGCGGGTGCACCTCCTGTTTTATCGGTCGCGCTATGACCTGCCTGTAGATCTAGGCGCGCCACTCAGCATCGCGCCACCAAGACCGAATTAGCCATCTCGCCGCAAGCCATCACTTTAAGTGACAGAGAAATGACATGTTTGAAATCTCATGTGTTGACCTGTCAAAAAAATGTGGAGTATTCTGTATCTAGTGTTTTTTGCCTAGCAAAAACCCTATATATAGTGATGGCCTCTAGTTTTGGCATTGCTATGCCACCAATGGCCGGGAGGTTTGATTTGATATCAGATGAATTCGGACAACGTACTTACCACGTATTGGCACTGTCGGGAGGTGGATACCGCGGTCTTTACACGGCTACGATCCTGGCTGAGATCGAGCAGGCTCTTGGCCGACCGATAGCATCGCATTTCGATTTGATCTGTGGCACTTCGGCGGGAGGCTTACTCGCGTTGGGTCTGGCTAGCGAGATTCCCGCCCCGGAACTGAAGTCGTTGTTTGAAGACCAAGGTAAGCAAATATTCGGCGTTCGCAGTTGGTGGCGTCGTCGCATAGGAATGTACTTCAAGGCCAAGCACTCCAATGACGGCCTCAAGGCTGTGCTGGAGCAGCGATTTGGCGCGGCTACCATCGGCGATTTGAAGCATCGCGTACTGATCCCTGCCGTTAACTTCACTACCGGTCGGGGCCAGTTCTTCAAGACTCCCCATCATCAAACCTTTGAGCTTGATCACCGCCTGAGTATCGTCGACGTCGCCTTGGCCACTTCGGCGGCGCCAGTCTATTTCCCATCCGTACGCAACCCCCGAGGCGTCTTTGTAGACGGTGGTCTGGTCGGCAACGCACCCGGCTTATTTGGGCTCCATGAGATCCGCACGTTCCTGGACAAAGATCCGCAGGCCATTGTGCGGGTTCTAGCAATCGGCACTATGACGATCGGCGCTACGATCAGCGGCAAAACCAGTTTGGATCGAGGCATTTTGGGGTGGGGTAGCAGCCTTTTCGACCTGGTTATCTCCGCGCAGGAGTCATCTGTCGACTACATGCTCGCGCAATCAATAGGCGATAGATATTTCAAGATTGATGATCAGGTGACGCCTCAGCAAAGCAGTGATGTGAAATCACTTGATGAGGTAAGCACTGCCTCTACCAATACGCTTCGCGACCGCGGAGCGAATGCCGCACAGCGTGCCCTTGGGGACCCTCGTTTCGCCCCTTTTCGTGCTCACGTTCCAGCGCGTCCCATTTTTTTCCATGGCCCCAACAAAAACTCGGAGGGGGTGTAAATGCTCGACCTTTCTAAGCTGTTCTACACCGAAACGACAGATGCTTGTCTGTTGAATGCGCTTGAGCTTACTGAGGTCGAGCGGGGTTACATCGCCGCAGCCAAGGAAGACGTCCGCGATTACCTGCGCTCGGGTATTCCCCGAGTCCTCAGGTCAATGGGGTATGAGGGGGAGGTGCCAACGCCACGGTTCTTCACGCAAGGCTCGTGGGCGTACAAGACGCTTAATGCACCGGCACACGTCCCGCCGCAGCAGAGCGATTGCGATGATGGCGCTTACCTGCCGATCAGTTTTTTGAAAGGGACGAGAAAGCCTGGCGTTGCGAGCGCTATCTTTTTTACGGCTGCGGAAACCGTCCTTGAGGAGCTGGTAAGGGAAAACCAGGCGTTAGGTTGGAGGCTTATTAAGGATAAAGACACCTGTATCCGAATTCAGATTTCAGCAATGGCACACATTGATATACCCCTTTACTCGATCCCCGACGAAGAATTCGTAACCCTTACCAAGGCCGCGATTCGCAGTGGATATCTGAGCTTCGATGAAGCATTCAACGCTCGGGGGGGCGAGTCGTGGGCGGACCTTCCCACCGACCAGGTAATGCTTGCACACAGGAAAGATGACTGGGTCAGCTCGGACCCGCGGCCGGTGAAAAACTGGTTTGTTGATCAGGTGAAGGACAGGGGCGAGCAGCTTCGTCGCGTTGTGCGGTACCTCAAAGCCTACCGTGATTGGCAATGGAAGACCGGCGGACCTTCCTCCATCTTGCTGATGGCAGCTGCTACACCGCTTTTTACCAAAGTGAAAGGTAGGGACGATTTGGCACTGCTGGAGATACTCAGAGGTATTCCAGATGCGCTGCGAAAGGGCGTGAATAATCCGGTTGACCAGACTGAGAGCCTCACCGCGCGATTCAGCGACGATGAGCTTGAAGATGCAGTAGAAAAATTTGAGGAGCTTGAGTCGAATCTCAACGGTTCACTTAATGCATCGGACCCAGCCTCGGCGTGTATTTGGCTTCGTAAGATGTTTGGTCCCCGCTTCCCAGAGCGCACTGACCTTGTGAGAGTAGTAACGGTGGCATCAACCATCGCTGCGATACCGGCCGAATCAGCCGCCAGCGAGTTCGTCGGTACTTCCAAGGCAGGGTAGGTTCAATGGGGTCGAAAAACGAGGCAGTCATTGAGGCGTTAGAAACGCGCGGTTTGCACTACGTTGGGCGAGACCCGCAAAGATGGCTGTCCTTCGCTGGTAATCTGAGCACCAGTGAAGGCGTTCACGGCTGCGAGATTGCGGTTGACCCAGACTTTTTTACGCCGCCCCGTGTGCGTCTCGTTAAGGTTCCTGACGCTCTGCGCCCGATTGCTCCTCATATTGGAGGAGACGGTAGTATCTGCTACCTCGCTAAAGGCACGGTTGTCCTAGATTTCTTTGACCCCATAGGACAAACGTTGCGCTGTATTGAAGAGGCGCAAAGCGTTCTGGGCAAAGTCCTTCGTAAGGAAATGGTAAAGGACCTAAGCGAGGAGTTTTTTGTTCACTGGTACGCGGGGCAGTGCATCTTCGATGTCCAAAAACCGAACCTCGGGGAGGTCCCCGGGTTCTGCCTGCTTGCGCGTGGAGGTGGACGCTTTCCAGTTATAACTGACGATCTTGCTGTAACCTCACTCAAGCTTGATGTCATGGGCTTCGAAGCAAAGCGTGAGCGCGTCCCCGCGTACATCGTGAAATCGAACATCGAGCCTAGGCCAAGTCAGAAAGACTGGCCTCCCAAAACCGTGGCCGAGTTTTTGGATTGGCAACGGCAACTGGACAGCCGCTGTGCAAGGAAGGTCGAACAGCGCATCAGCGAAGCGTCCCGCCTGACAGATAAGGATGCTCTCATCATCATCAAATCGCCGCGATTGCGATACGGCGTCCATGTCCATTTTGATCAATCGGTTTTACCCGCTGAAAAGCTAGCAGCCACTCGTGGAACTCGGCGTCTGTACAGCTACAAAATCACTCGACTCCATGCCGTGCGCCTGGATAACGCATACTTGGCTCAACGCAATATTCCTGGCATGAGAACGCTGGCCGGTAAGAAGATTGCAGTCATAGGCTGTGGAACAATAGGTGGCTATCTCATCGATGCTTTGGCAAAAGCGGGGGCTGGTACTGGCGGTGGCCAACTGACCATTGTCGACTACGAGGTCCTTGGGCCACAGAACATCGGCCGACACCGTCTTGGTATGGCACATATCTTTGCGAATAAGGCGTCCGGAATGCGCTTAACGCTTCAGTTCGACAACCCTTCCGTGTCGGCTCGCGCTTTGGAGGTCGATGCGAGGGATGCTCATCTGGGACCAATAGACCTACTGATTGATGCCACGGGTGAAGAGGCTCTTGGCCACTGGTTAGCGGTACGTTATGCCGACGAAGTTCCGATGCTTTCAGTATGGATCGAAGGGCCTGGGATCGCCGTACGTGGGCTGATGAAGAAACCAGGCTCAGGTGCTTGTTACCGGTGCCTGTGCAATCACCAACGCGCAGGAGGTTTGCCTACCGTTGAGGGGACAGTCCCGACACTGATGGCAGGGCATGGATGTGAAGGCTTGTATGTCCCGTTCCCGGCTACCGTCTCTCTTCAGGCGGCCGCGCTCGGAGCCGAGATGGCACTGGCGTGGGTTAATAATGCAGAAGCTCCAGCGCTGCGAACCAAAGTTACAAATTCGGCGTACGTACTAGCTACCCCTGACTGCGATGTGGTGAAGGCGAAGGGGTGTCCAGCTTGCAGCATTTGACAGATTGGGGCGCCAATGAAGGGCGCTTTTTGATACATCTCCAGCCTAATGTGATGTCGGTGTTCGACGCTCACGTCCAGCGGAAATTTTCGGCCCCAGAGAATGGCGGCATCCTTTTGGGTACCGTGCACGGGCTGCATATTGAGGTCGTTCATGCAACCCCGCCGTTCCCTACCGATAGGGGGACGCGGTGTAGCTTCGATCGGAGCTCAGAAGGCCATACTGAGGTGGCAGATTGGTTGTGGCGGGAGAGCAAGGGAACCATTCGATACATTGGTGAATGGCATACCCATCCGGAGGACTACCCATCCCCATCGGGGATTGATCTAAGGGAGTGGAAAATCTCAGCAGCGAAGCGTAAGGATGGTCGGCCACTGCTTGGGCTGATTGTAGGTCGGAAGGGTATCTATATCCAAAGCACCTTGGCAACGGGCCGAGCCCTGGTATACAGCGCCCTTGTATCCACTAGCTGCGTACGGCCTTAGCTCAGAGCGCTCGAGCTTTTTCATCATGTATATATAAGCCCAGTTGCAGCTCCCAGTCCGCTGAACGGCCCGCGGGGAGCTCAGACCATAACGGGAAAAGCGCCTGAATAACGCCGAACGCTAGCCTTTTCGCTGCGGAATATCCAGTACGTTAGCCATTCTTTCCCTGAAAGGGTATTACCCTCAAGCTCCATTCCGTAAAGCCAAGGGTCCAAGAGGCGAACGGTACTGCATCATCTCAGGTGGTAACAAGCGTTACGGCATTTGATTGGCTGTCGCAATGGGCGAGCTTACGCTTTTGACAGAAATCTTGAGCCGGGATCACTGTGGGAGCTTTATCGCTGCCAAGCTTCTTCGCATGCAGTTAGAGGGCAGGGCGGATGCCCCCCCGCCTGCGTTACGATGTCACATCCCGAATATTCAAAGATTCATGCCGCTTTTGCTTTTGAGCGTTTAGCTTTGGGGCAGGCGGAAAGTTCAGTCAGGCGTGTCCTCGTCGACTCAAGGATGAGATGGGAAAGTTCAGGATCATCGACAATTCGCGACATTGTTACCGCCCCGATCATGGACGAAAGTGTAAAGATTGCATCAGTTTTTGCCAATTCAGGGCCTCTGAGGTGGCAGCGCTTAGCCATGAGTTCGATCAGCCCTTCATATCCCAATGTTGCTGCGCGACGAGTGGCTTCACTAGCACGTGCTAATTCACTGCCCATTGCAACCAAGGGGCTGCCGCCCAAATGATCGTCTCGGTACTCCGCGGAAAGAAAGTCTTCGACATGCTTCAAAAATGTCTCATCACCACCTTCAACTGCGATCTCAGCGGCGCCGACGAGTTCGTCCATGCTGACAGCACAGGCTTCAGCAACTAACTGCTCTTTAGACTCAAAATGGCGGTAAAAACCACCATGAGTGAGCCCCGCAGCGGCCATTATTTCTGACACGCCCGCTGCATGGATTCCGTTGCATTTGAACACTTGGGACGCGACGTTCACGATCCGCTTCCTTGTTTCTGCTGTTTCTGCTTTTGATTTCCTCATTTTCAACAGTCTCTCCTGTCAGCATGGCGTTGCGGCTCCGCGGGGCAGCAACCGACCATAAAGATTAAAGTTTCTCAAAACAATCTAATTCCTTAAACTAAAATTTGGTCTCATTTCGTCATCTATGAGGGTTCTATCAACTCCTGATGCCCCGAGAATTCTCGGCGTCCATCTAGCATTCACGGCCGTAGAAATCCCGCTATTACTCCTCTCCGGCTCGATCGCCGTCACCAGCGGGCTTACATATTTACCCGACTGCACCACGGTTCAGGACCGAGGAGAAAAGGTCATCGAATCCACGTATGGCCAGGTGGCTTCGCTACCAAGAGGGGTGTTTCATCATCAAAGGCAGCGGACGCCGACCTCATTCATGTTCTTACCTTGCCAGTTTCGGAAACCCCACCAGCTGCAGCTAGCTAAGCGTTGGGGGCCTCATTCGCCTCCAACGAGCATGGCAGTTTCGTCTCGGATTGAGTCAGAGGCGCACAAAAAAAACACTCGTATTGCCGCTCGAGGTCCTTGCGAGCCCGGTGAAACTTTGTTAGCTTGCCTGAAAATGTCATCGATAACATTTTGCTCGAACAACAAAAACAAAACAGAGGCCACGTCATGAAAATGCTCCCGAAAACCTTGTGTTTACTGGCTGTCAGCATCTCCCTCGGCGCTCAAGCAGCCGCCGATCCCAAGCCCCTCCGCATCGGTGCGTCCTTCCAGGAAATCAACAATCCCTATTTCGTCACCATGAAGAACGCTTTGGAAGAGGCCAGTGCGACCATTGGGGCGAAGTTGATCATCACCGATGCTCGCCACGACGTCTCCAAGCAGGTCAGTGACGTCGAAGACATGCTCCAGAAAGGCATTGATATTCTGCTGATCAACCCCACTGATTCCGTTGGTGTGCAATCTGCTGTCAAATCTGCTCACGACGCCGGCGTAGTGGTCGTTGGAGTAGATGCCCAAGCCGATGGTCCACTTGACTCATTTGTAGGCTCCAAGAATTTCGACGCCGGGTTCCAGGCTTGCGAGTATTTAGCCAAGAACATCGGCAGCAAGGGCAACATCGCCATCCTCGACGGCATCGCCGTGGTGCCAATCCTCGAGCGGGTACGCGGTTGCAAAGAAGCTGTGGCTAAGCATCCCGACATGAAGATTGTCAGTATCCAAAACGGCAAGCAGGAGCGTGACCAGGCGCTATCAGTCACCGAAAACATGCTGCAAGCTCAGCCGACTCTTAAAGGCATTTTCAGCGTGAATGATAACGGGTCCCTCGGCGCGCTATCAGCCATTGAGGCCAGCGGCTTGGACGTCAAGCTGGTTAGCGTCGATGGTGCGCCGGAGGCGGTCAAGGCAATCCAGAAACCCGGCAGCAAATTTATCGCCACCTCTGCTCAGTTCCCCCGCGACCAGATTCGCCTGGCGTTAGGTATCGCCCTGGCGAAGAAGTGGGGCTCGCAAGTCCCCGCCACCGTGCCGGTTGACATCATCTTAGTCGATCAGACCAAGGCCAAGGACTTCAGTTGGTAAATCGCCCAAGCCCCACGCAACCCGTGGGGCCCAGGTTATCCTTCTGAACGAGAGGTCGCTGTATGAGTAGTCTTCTGAAGCTGGAAAATATCTGCAAAAGTTATCCGGGCGTACAGGCGCTCAAGTCCATCTATCTGCAAGTAGAGCGTGGCGAAATCCATGCCTTGCTCGGGGAGAATGGCGCGGGCAAATCGACGCTGATGAAAATCCTTGGCGGTGTCGAGCATCAGGACGAAGGGGAGATACTGATCGATGGGCGAGCGCAGCAATTTGCAACCTACCGTGACGCGATTGCTGCAGGTATCGGTATTGTATTTCAAGAATTCAGCCTGATCCCCTACCTCACGGCGGTAGAGAACATTTTCCTCGGCCACGAGTTGAGCAATAGCTTCGGCCTGTTACGCAAGCGCGAGATGGTCAAGGCTTCTGAAGTGCTGTTCAAACGCCTGGGGGTGACCATCGATCTGCAATGCGCGGTCAAGCACCTGAGCGTGGCCGAACAGCAGTTTGTTGAAATCGCCAAAGCTCTGGCTCTGGATGCGCGGTTGCTTGTGCTCGACGAACCCACTGCAACTCTGACGCCGAGCGAGGCCGAACTGCTGTTCGACATCATGCGAGAGCTCAAACGCCAAGGCGTGGCAGTGATTTTTATCTCCCATCACTTGGAGGAAATTTTCCAGGTCTGCGATCGTATCAGCGTGCTGCGTGATGGCGGCAATGTTGGCGTCACCGATGTGGCTGACAGCGATATCGACCGCTTGGTGGAAATGATGGTTGGTCGACGCTTGGAGTGCAGCTTTCCGCCCAAACCGACCACTCCGCGCGGGCCGCTGGTGCTGGACGTAAAAGACATCCAGCTAGTGCGCAACGGTCCACATAACCAATTCCAACTGCACAAAGGCGAGATTCTCGGCTTCGCCGGGTTGGTTGGTTCGGGTCGCACCGAATTGGCGCTGGGTATGATGGGCGCGCTGCCGTCGGTAAGCAAAGACGTGTGGCTGCGTGGTGAAAAAGTCACCCTCGGGGACCCGGCCCAGGCCCTGGCTCACGGCATCGGCCTGCTTCCAGAAAGCCGTAAGAGCGAAGGTTTGATCACCGATTTCAGCATCCGAGAAAATATCTCGCTGAATAACCTACCCAAATACCAGAACCTCTCGGGCCTGATCGACAAGGGCCGTGAGTGCGCCAGCGTCGACGGCCTGATGAAGCAATTATCGATCAAAGCTCCCAGCGGCGAAAGTCGGGTGCTCAATCTCAGCGGCGGTAACCAGCAAAAGGTAGTCATTGCTCGCTGGATCGACCATCACTGCGATGTGTTGGTATTCGACGAACCCACCCGCGGCATCGATGTCGGTGCCAAGGCCCAAATCTACGCACTTATGCGCACCCTCACTGAGCAGGGCTACGCAATCATCATGATTTCCTCCGAACTGCCGGAGATTATCGGCATGTGCGACCGCGTCGCCGTGTTTAACAAGGGCGCTATCGTCAAGGTATTGGAAGCGTCTGCTGTCAACCCGCAAGAGGTCATGCGCTATGCAACAGGGGGCTCAAGTGAATATGTCCATTAATCCCAGCGAAACCAGCCGACTACGCCTGAACCTGGCGCAGCTGGTGCGCTCCCCGGCCTTCTATCCCTTTGTCGGGCTGCTGGTCGTCACTCTGGTGATGATCCTCGCTAGCGATACCTTCTTGACGGCAAGCAACCTATCAAACATAGCCCGCCAAGTCTCGATCAACGCGATCATTGCAGTGGGTATGACCTGTGTAATTTTAACGGGTGGCATTGATCTTTCGGTGGGGCCAGTGATGGCGTTGTCCGGCACTTTGACTGCTGGTCTGATGATCGCTGGCTTACCACCAGGTCTGGCGATTGGCGCGGGAATGTTGATTGGTCTGGCCTTCGGCATTGGCAACGGTTTGTTCGTCGCATACCTGCATATGCCCCCGATAATTGTCACTCTGGCGACGATGGGCATCGCTCGCGGCCTGGGTCTGATGTACACCGACGGTTACCCAATTTCCGGTTTGCCGGATTGGTTCGGATTTTTTGGTCGCCAAAGCCTGTTGGGCATTGAAGTGCCGATCCTGATCATGTTGGTCACTTACTTCGCGGCCTATGTACTGCTGCAACACACGCGAATTGGCCGCTACATCTACGCGATAGGCGGTAATGAAGAGGCGGTGCGTCTGTCCGGGGTCCGTGCGGCCCGCTTCAAACTACTGGTTTATGGCATCAGTGGCTTGACCGCCGCGATCGCCGGCCTGGTGTTGACCTCACGCCTCATGAGCGGCCAGCCGAACGCGGGCATCGGCTTCGAACTGGATGCGATTGCAGCAGTTGTGTTGGGCGGTGCCTCGATTGCTGGTGGGCGCGGCGTGATTGTCGGCACTTTGCTCGGCGCGATGCTGCTGGGAGTACTGAATAACGGTTTGAACATGCTCGGGGTCTCGCCCTACGTCCAGAGCGTGATTAAGGGCGGGATCATTCTATTGGCGATTTATATCAGCCGTCAGCGCCACAAATAAGCGAGTTATAAAACGCGTCACCGTAACGCGGCCATTATGGTCGCGGCGGAGGCCCTCATCTTGAATAAAGGTCAGAACACCATGGATAAGCACAAACAAATGCAAGCCGTCGTCTGCCACGGCCCCAAAGACTATCGCTTGGAGCACATCAGCAAACCCCAAGCACGCCCCTATGAACTGGTGATTCGCATCGCCGCCTGCGGGATTTGCGCCAGTGACTGCAAATGCCACTCGGGTGCTGCAATGTTCTGGGGTGGCGACAATCCATGGGTCAAGGCGCCAGTGGTGCCGGGGCATGAGTTTTTTGGCTACGTGGTGGAGGCGGGCGAGGGTGCCGAGGAGCACTTTGAGGTCAAGGTCGGCGACAAGGTGATTGCCGAACAAATCGTGCCATGTGGCAAATGCCGTTTCTGCAAGTCCGGTAAATACTGGATGTGCGAAGTCCATAATATCTTCGGCTTTCAACGCGAAGTGGCTGAAGGCGGCATGGCGCAGTATATGCGTATTCCCAAAACGGCCATCGTACATAAGATACCGGAGTCGGTATCCCTGGAGGATTCGGCGCTTATAGAACCGATGTCCTGTGCGATTCATACCGTCAACCGTGGCGACATTCAACTAGATGACGTACTGGTGATCGCCGGTGCCGGTACCTTGGGCCTGTGCATGGTCCAGGTAGCGGCCTTGAAAACTCCGAAGAAACTGGTGGTGATCGACATGGTCGACGAGCGTCTGGAACTGGCGAAAAAATTCGGTGCCGACGTGGTAATCAACCCGTCCAGGGACAACGCCCGCGAAATCATCAACGGTCTCACCGATAACTACGGCTGCGATGTTTATATCGAAACTACCGGTGTGCCCGTGGGCGTGACCCAGGGGCTGGAGCTGATACGCAAGCTGGGACGTTTTGTCGAGTTCAGTGTATTTGGCGCCGAAACCAGCGCTGATTGGTCGATCATCGGTGACCGTAAGGAGCTGGACGTACGCGGCGCGCACTTGGGACCGTATTGCTACCCGGTGGCCATCGATCTGTTCGAACGCGGCCTAATCACGTCCAAGGGCATCGTCACCCACGACTTCCCGCTGGATAACTGGGCCGAAGCGTTCGAACTGGCCAATTCGGTGAAGTCGATCAAAGTGTTGTTGAAACCGGTCCAGCCATTCCATGAGTAACAGTATGCAATACGTCATCGGCGTGGACATTGGCACGCAAAGCACCAAGGCGCTGCTGGCAGATGGCGAGGGACGGGTCATCGCCCAGCACAGCCAAGGCTATCGTGTGGATACCCCCAAAGTGCGCTGGGCAGAGCAATGGCCGCAGGTCTGGCTGGACGCGGTCGAAAGTTGCGTCGCCCAGTGCATGGCCAAGGCCGGTGTCGCAAGGGAGGGAGTCAAAGCTCTGTGCATCAGTAGTCTTTACGGCGGCTCGGGGATTGCCGTGGATGCACTGATCAAGCCGCTGCACCCGTGCCTGATCTGGATGGATCGGCGAGCGGGCGAGCAGGTGGAGTGGGTGCGTGAGCACGTCGACCTGGAGCGTCTGTTTCAGGTCACCGGCAACTCGGTGGACAGTTACTACGGCTTCACCAAGATGCTCTGGCTCAAGCACCACCAGCCCGAGATCTGGGCCAACACCCGCTACCTGCTGCCGCCCAACAGCTACATCAACTATTGCCTGACCGGCGAGCTGGCGGTGGATCACAGCAGTGCGGGCAACATTGGTGGCGTCTATGACGTGACCGCGCGCGGCTGGTCGGCCGAGATGCTGGAGGCGCTGCAGATTCCGTTGGCGATGATGCCCGAGCGCTTGCTGTATTCCGGCGAAGTGGTTGGCGGTTTGCTGCCGGAGTGGGCGGGACGTCTGGGCTTGCCAGCGGGGATACCGATCCTTGCGGGTGGTGTTGATGCCGCCATGGCGACCCTGGCGGCCGGGGTCACGCAGCCGGGCAATCACGTGGCGATGATCGGCACCAGCATGTGCTGGGGCTATCTCAACCAACAGGTGGACGCGCGGCATGGTCTGGTGAGTATGCCTCACGTCTACAACGGCCATCAGGATCTGTACATCTTCGGCGGCGCGATCACGGCCGGGGCCTCGATCAGTTGGTTTCGCGAACAGTTCTGTCAGGCTGAAGAGCAACAGGCGCGGCAGAGTGGGGAAGACAGCCTGTGGTTACTGGAACAGAGCGCCGAGAAGATCCCGGCGGGCAGTGAAGGGCTGTTGTTCCTGCCGTACCTGATGGGTGAGCGCAGCCCGGTGTGGGACGACCACGCCAGCGGCAGTTTCGTCGGCCTGAACTTGTATCACAGCCGTATCCACCTGTATCGGGCGGTGTTGGAAGGAGTGAGTTTTGCCCTGCGGCACAACATCGAGGCGGGCACGCAGGGCGCGCATTCTCTCGATCCACGACTAATAGTGGTGGGCGGGGCGAGCCATTCGGATTTATGGATGCAAATCATCGCCGACATCACTCGTTACCCGGTGTACACCATTGCCCAGGAAGTGGAAGCGGCCCTCGGCGCCGCGTTACTGGCCGCCCACACCGTGGGCTTGGTGGACGACCAACAGATGCAGCAAGGTTGGGTGCAACTGAAAAAACGGGCGCAGCCAATCCCAGAAAACGTCACGACTTATGACCTTGCCTTTGCCGATTACCTGCGCCTGTATCCAGCGTTGAAACCCATCATGCACAGCCTGCAAGCGTTATAGGGGAAGGTATATGAGCAGCATTCGCTTCGATTTCTGCGAAAAACGCATTTTGGTGACCGGTGCCAGCAGCGGTATCGGTCTGGAAATTGTCAGGCAGTTGCTGGCTTGTGGGGCCGAGGTGTTTGCCATGGGACGCAATCGTGAAGTGTTGCGTTTGTTGCAGTCCGAAGGCTGTGAAGCGTTACCGGTTGATGTCGCTGACAGCGAGGCGTTGGAGCGGGTGCTGCAAACCTTGCCGGTGATGCACGGACTGGTCAATTGCGCAGGTATATCAGTGCTGGAAGCGGCTCATGAAATCACCGCTGAAGGATTTGATCGGGTGATGGCCGTTAATGCCCGGGCGGCAGCGTTGATTGCCAGTCGGGTCGCTTCAGTCATGATTGATGGACGGGTCCGCGGGTCCATCGTCAATCTATCGAGCCAGGCGTCAGTGGTGGCCCTGGAGGAACATTTGGCCTATTGCGCCTCGAAGGCAGCGATGGATGCAATGACCCGAGTGCAATGTACCGAGTGGGGCCGCCACGGCATTCGTGTCAATAGCGTCAATCCGACGGTAACCCTCACGCCCATGGCAGAGCGGTACTGGGCATTACCTGAAAAACGCGACCCGGTGCTGGCTGCAATTCCTTTGGGACGGTTTGCCGAGCCCGCAGAGGTTGCGTGGCCGGTACTGTTTCTACTCAGCAACGCGGCGAGCATGATCAGCGGCGTCAGCCTTCCAGTCGATGGCGGATACACGTGTCGTTAATCCACTCACAATCTTTTACAGGACTGCGACGTTTATGATCTCCAAGCTGGAACAACTCAAACAAATGACCACCGTGGTTGCCGACACCGGCGACTTCGAAGCAATCGCTCGCGTTAAACCCGTTGATGCTACTACCAATCCATCTCTGCTGCTGAAAGCCGCGGCCATTCCCGGCTATGCCGAGTTGCTGAGTGCTTGTGTTCACGACTGCAAGGGCGATGTAGGTTTGGCCAGCGACCGTTTTGGCGTAGCGGTAGGGCAAGAAATTCTGAAGGTTGTACCGGGCCGTATCTCCACTGAAGTGGATGCTCGCTTGTCGTTCGACACTGACGCCGTCTTGATGCGTGCGCACCGTCTGATCGAACTGTACGACAAGGCCGGCGTTGGTCGGGAGCGAGTGCTGATCAAGATCGCCTCCACCTGGGAAGGCATTCGCGCCGCAGAGCAGCTGGAGCGTGAAGGCATCCAGTGCAACCTGACGCTGCTGTTCTCCTTCGCCCAGGCCGCCGCCTGTGCCGATGCAGGGGTATTCCTGATTTCGCCATTCGTGGGCCGTATTTACGATTGGCACAAGAAAGCCAATGGCAACGATTACACCGGCGCGGATGATCCGGGCGTGCAATCGGTGACGCGCATTTACAACTACTACAAGGCCCATGACTACAAGACTGTAGTCATGGGCGCGAGCTTCCGTAACCTGAATCAGATCGAGCAATTAGCCGGTTGTGATCGCCTGACTATTAGCCCGGAGTTGCTTGAAAAACTCGCCGCCGACAATGGCAAGCTTGAGTGCAAGCTGACAACAGACACGGTTGCTGAGCCCCGTCAGAGCCTGACCGAAAGCCAGTTTCGCTGGGAATCCAACGAGGATGCCATGGCGACCGAGAAGCTGGCCGAGGGTATTCGCCAGTTCGCTCGCGACCAGGAGACACTCGAAGTTTTGCTCGCAACTAAAGCCTGATCCTGACCTAACGAACGACCTGGTAGTTCAACGGCTACTTAGTCGTTCTTCTTTTTTGTTCCATCGACTCTCTGGAGATTAGCGATGCCAAGCCGTCGTGAGCGTGCCAACGCCATTCGGGCCCTCAGCATGGATTCCGTGCAAAAGGCCAACAGCGGCCATCCCGGTGCCCCCATGGGTATGGCGGATATCGCCGAGGTACTTTGGCGTGACTACCTGAAGCACAGCCCGAGCAACCCATCGTTTGCCGACCGCGACCGCTTCGTACTGTCCAACGGTCACGGTTCGATGTTGATCTACTCGCTGCTGCACCTGACCGGCTATGACCTGTCGATCGATGACCTGAAGAGCTTCCGCCAACTGCACAGCCGCACCCCGGGCCACCCGGAATACGGCTACACCCCAGGCGTGGAAACCACCACCGGTCCGCTGGGCCAGGGCCTGGCCAACGCCGTGGGTTTTGCCCTGGCCGAAAAAGTCCTGGCCGCGCAATTCAACCGCCCAGGCCATAACGTCGTCGACCACCACACCTATGTGTTCCTGGGTGATGGTTGCATGATGGAAGGCATTTCCCATGAAGTCGCCTCCCTGGCCGGCACCCTGGGCCTGGACAAGCTGATCGCGTTCTACGACGACAACGGCATCTCCATCGACGGCGAAGTTGAAGGCTGGTTCACCGACGACACCCCCAAGCGCTTCGAAGCCTACAACTGGCTGGTGATTCGCAACGTCGACGGCCACGATCCGGAAGAGATCAAGATTGCCATCGAGACGGCTCGCAAGAGCACCCAGCCGACCCTGATCTGCTGCAAGACCACCATTGGTTTCGGCTCGCCGAATAAGCAAGGCAAGGAAGACTGCCACGGCGCTCCACTGGGCGCCGAGGAAATCGCCCTGACACGCGCCGCGCTGAAGTGGAGCCACGGTCCGTTCGAAATCCCGGCCGACATCTATGCCGAATGGGACGCCAAGGAAAAAGGCCGCGCCCTCGAAGCCGAGTGGGACCAGCGTTTCGCTGCCTATTGCGCCGAATTCCCTGAGCTGGCCAACGAGCTGGGGCGTCGCCTCAGCGGCGAATTGCCGGTCGACTTCGCCGAGAAAGCCTCGGCGTACATCGCTGAAGTCGCCGCCAAGGGCGAAACCATCGCCAGCCGCAAGGCCAGCCAGAACACCCTGAACGCCTTCGGCCCATTGCTGCCGGAACTGCTGGGCGGTTCCGCCGACCTGGCCGGTTCCAACCTGACCCTGTGGAAAGGCTGCAAAGGTGTCAGCGCCGAAGACGCCAGCGGCAACTACATGTACTACGGCGTTCGCGAGTTCGGCATGAGCGCGATCATGAACGGCGTCGCGTTGCACGGCGGCCTGGTGCCTTACGGCGCCACGTTCCTGATGTTCATGGAATATGCCCGCAACGCCGTGCGCATGTCGGCGCTGATGAAGAAACGCATCTTGTATGTGTTCACCCACGACTCCATCGGCCTGGGCGAAGACGGCCCGACGCACCAGCCGATCGAGCAACTGGCGAGCCTGCGTTGCACGCCGAACCTGGACACCTGGCGTCCCTGCGATGCCGTGGAATCGGCAGTGGCCTGGAAATACGCCATCGAGCGTAACGACGGTCCGTCGGCACTGATCTTCTCCCGCCAGAACCTGCAGCACCAGAACCGCGGTGCCGACCAGATCGGCGACATCGCTCGCGGCGGCTACGTGCTCAAGGACTGCATCGGCGAGCCTGAGCTGATCCTGATCGCCACCGGCTCCGAAGTCGGCCTGGCCGTCCAGGCTTATGACAAGCTGACCGAGCAGGGCCGCAACGTACGCGTGGTGTCCATGCCGTGCACCAGCGTGTTCGACGCCCAGGATGCCCGTTACAAGCAAGCGGTGTTGCCGCTGCAGGTCAGTGCGCGGATCGCCATCGAGGCTGCCCATGCCGATTATTGGTACAAGTACGTGGGCCTGGAAGGCCGCGTGATCGGCATGACCACCTACGGCGAATCGGCGCCAGCACCGGCGTTGTATGAGCACTTCGGCGTTACCATTGGAAACGTGCTCGAAACGGCGCAGTCCCTGCTGGCCAAGTCGCCGGTGGAGGAATAACCATGCGAGCAGATGTCGATCGCGAACCCCTCGATACCAGGGCGACGCCACTTACAGCGAAGTCGCAGCAGCCTTCCACCAAGCATTATCTGCAACCGCTAGATGCAGCCAGCCTGCCGTCCTGGCAGGCTCTGCAAAAGCACCACCTCGCCATGCAGCGCTTCAATATGCGTGACGC
This sequence comes from Pseudomonas sp. Z3-6, assembly GCF_051131985.1. Lineage (NCBI taxonomy): Bacteria > Pseudomonadati > Pseudomonadota > Gammaproteobacteria > Pseudomonadales > Pseudomonadaceae > Pseudomonas > Pseudomonas sp. Z3-6. The sequence goes on along the minus strand of NZ_CP071644.1, from coordinate 3,728,186 downwards.
ATTCGAGGCTGACGCCGGACGTTTCAACGCTTTCAGCGCGTCCAGTTGCGGCCTCTTTCTGGACTACTCAAAGAACCTGATCACCGGAGAAACTCGCGATCTGTTGATCCAGCTGGCTCGAGAATCGGGACTCGGCGAGGCAATACAAGCGATGTTTGCCGGCGAGCCGGTCAACGCTTCTGAATGTCGTCCAGCCTTGCATACGGCGTTGCGTCGCCCTGTGGGTGATCGCTTGATCATGGACGGACGTAACCTAATGCGCGACGTCCATGACGCCCTTGGAAATATGACCGAAATCGTTGGCCGGATTCATAACGGGTTATGGCGTGGTCACAGTGACAGAGCCATCACAGACGTAGTAAATATCGGCATTGGTGGTTCCTTTCTTGGGCCGGAACTGGTGTCTGAGGCGCTTTTGCCATACCGCCACCCTTCGGGTGTGCGCTGTCACTATCTGGCGAACATTGATGGCAGTGAATTCCATGAATTGACTACACGTCTCGACGCCGATACGACACTGTTCATCATTTCCAGTAAATCTTTCTCGACCCTGGAAACTCTGAAAAACGCCGAAGCGGCGCGTGCTTGGTATCTGAATAGCGGCGCCAACGCGCAAAAGCTCTACCGACACTTCATCGCCGTCACCAGTAACAACCAGGCGGCCATTGACTTCGGCATTTGCGAGAAAAATATCTTCCCGATGTGGGATTGGGTTGGTGGTCGCTATTCGTTATGGTCCGCTATCGGTCTGCCTATTGCCCTGGCAATCGGCATGACCAACTTCAAGGAGTTGCTGTCCGGCGCCAATGCCATGGATCGCCATTTTCTTAACGAGCCGTTCGAAAGCAATATGCCCGTGTTGCTGGCGACACTTGGTATCTGGTACCGCAACTTTTGGGATGCCCAGGCCTATGCGTTCTTGCCTTACGATCATTACTTACGAAATTTCGTGAAGCACTTGCAACAAATGGATATGGAGTCCAGCGGAAAGAGCATTCGTCAGGATGGCTCGGCAGTCTCCTGCGAAACCGGGCCTGTAATTTGGGGTGGTGTCGGCTGTAATGGGCAGCATGCGTATCACCAACTGCTGCACCAAGGGACGGCGCTGGTACCGGCTGATTTTATCGTCCCGGTCGTGAGTCACAATCCGCTGGCCGACCACCATCATTGGTTGTATGCAAACTGCCTGTCGCAGAGTCAGGCGTTGATGTGTGGCAAAAACTTGCAGGAGGCCGAGGCCGAATTGCGAGCCAAAGGCCTCTCTGAAGTCGACGTACAACGTCTCGCCCCACACAAAGTAATCCCCGGCAACCGTCCCAGTAACACCCTTGTGATGGAAACCCTTGATCCGCGACGCCTCGGCGCATTGATCGCGCTGTATGAACACAAGGTGTTTGCACAAGGCGTGATCTGGGGGATCAATTCATTCGATCAATGGGGGGTTGAATTAGGAAAAGAGTTGGGATCGGGTGTCTATAGCTGTCTGACAGGTTTTGACCCGCCGCCGGCCGCCGATTGCTCGACTCAGGGCCTGATCGATTATTTCCGCAGACGTCATCGCGGGTAGATTTCACAATATTGAGCGGGTTAACCGCTCCCCGGTCTTGGAGGACGGTGAAGACAGCGCAGTCAGGGAGTGGCTTACCGCGCTCAGCCGTTTTCCAACTCACCTGCGATCACCACCTTATCGCGAGGTTTCTGCGGATGTTTCAGACGGTCCAGCAGCAGCTGGACCGCGCTGCTACCAGCCAGAGATGCATCATGAACGATACAGGCGATTGGTATCCCGAAGATATCGGCGAAGGGTAGGCGGTCGATACCGCAGATTGTGATGTTGTCATGGGGTATGTTTCGGGCGCGCAATGCTTTCAATGCACCCAACGTAATCAGCTGGTTGAAGCCGATGATCGCGTCCGGTACGGGCCGGTCGTGCAAGTAGGCAAGTGTGTCTTGATAGGACGGTTCAAGAGTGTAATCGCCCGGGTATACATCGATCTGTACCGTCGGATGTTCCGTCAGCACAGCGTACAACCCTTTGAGTCGTTCCACGGTAATCCGTGAATGTTCAGGACCGGTCAACACTAGCAATCGCCTCATGTCGGGGGCGTGGGTCAGCAAGTATTGCGCGGCCTTCAAGCCGCTACCGTAGTTGTCCAACACCACTCGACTAAAAGTACTGTCATGGATCGTGCGGTCCAGGAGCACCACTGGTGTCTTGCCACTACTCAAGCGCTCGAGGTAAGCGGGTTGATAATCTGGCTCGTCCGACACCGGCGACAGAATAATCCCGGCCACCCGATAACCTAGCAGGGTGGCCACGGCACTGTTTTCCAAATCTTCAAGCTTATCGGTGTCCACCAGCATGATGGTGTAGCCGTGCTTCTTCGCCTCTCGGGAAATGGCCTTGATCATTTCGCTGTAGAAGGGGTTGTCCACCGACGCGGTGATTACGCCGATGATCAGGCTTTCGCTGCGTTTGAGCCCTCGAGCAAACGCGTTGGGCACGTAGTCCAATTCACGGGCTACTTCAAGGATCTTCGCGAGCGTGGATGGCTTGAGCAGGTTTGGCTGGATAAAGGCCCTTGAAACCGTGGTGGTGGTCATGTTGACCCGTTTGGCGATGTCGCTGACGGTGACGGTTTTCTTCTTGTTCATCAGGTTGTAGGGCGTGTGCCGGCCTTTGAGAAATACATTGGCAGAGGCTAACACGGGGTGTGGCGGATCGTTTATCAGTTTGTTCGCAAACCATAACGCATGACGTAGAGGCTCAGAGCCCCAATCTTTCATGTTGCACATTAGGGGCCAGGCCGGTAGAGCTGAAACGTCAAAGAGTGAGATTGGCCCGGATTGGTTGGATGTGTGGACTACATCCAACCTTGGCGTCTAACTTTAGAAACCCATGATTGCCTTCGTAATGGCGAATTGGCTAGGCCAGTAATGAGCATATTTGGGTAAGTCATCCGCGATGTCGGCCACGCGCCGGTTATAAAAGGCATGCAATCGAGGGGGAGGCAATAGTTCCTGTTCGGTGAAGTTTTTCGACGGAACGAATATCAGCTTCAACGGCCAGGCGCCCATTGTCTCTACTGCTGGTTTGCCACATTTCGTGCAGAGGGAACGGTTCAGATTGGGTGGTAACCGGTACTTCTTATGAATCAGGTTCGCGGTCCCCTTAATCTCGACATGATGTCCCCTCAGCACCGACACGTCTGAAAACGCTTCGCCAGTAAAGTCCTGGCAGAAAAGGCAGTGACATACGAAGCGTGCGATTGGTGTTCTGTGGGTCTCAAAGGAGAAAGCCCCGCATTCGCAGTGACCATGTAAATGTAAATGATCCTGTTTGCTCATAATTATCCGATCCGTAAAAAGTTGGTTTGGCCCGTTGGCGTCTAGCGGAGGACGACGCTAAGGATGCGGTCTGCCAGCTTGCCAAATGGCGCACGGAGCAGCGTGATGCTGTTCCAGCGGCCTTGTACGAAGATACCTTTGGCATGACTGAGTCGACGGAATCCCTCAATGCCGTGATAGGCTCCGATGCCACTCGCGCCAACGCCGCCGAACGGCAGATCGTCCTGAGCGATGTGCATAATTGTGCCGTTAATCGTCACGTTGCCTGAAGTTGTGCCGTCGAGCACTTTCCGTTGTGCGGCGTTGTCATGTCCGTAATAGTAGAGCGCGAGCGGGCGGGGTCGCTCATTGACGAAAGTGATCGCCTCATCGAGAGTGCGATAAGTAAATACTGGCAGAATTGGCCCGAATATCTCTTCGTGCGCGACGTTCATATCGTTGGTAACGTCGGTAATTACTGTCGGCCGCATCGCGCGCGTGGGGATGTTTTTACCCTGACGGCCGACCTCACGCACACTGGCTCCTTTGGTTCGAGCATCTTCCAGTAGACCATTGAGGCGCGTCAGGTGCCGATCATTGAATACCCAGGTGTAATCCTCGCTCGAGGGGCCATCCGGGTAAGCGCTGGCTACCGCGGCATCGTAACTGTCGAGGAAAGCGGCTAGATCATCCTCATGAACGAGGGCATAGTCGGGTGCGATGCAGGTCTGGCCACCGCTTACCAGCTTGCCAAACACGATACCGGCGCTGGCATGGTCAAGTGGATGATTTTTCTCAATGATAATGGGGGACTTGCCGCCCAGTTCGAGGGTTACGGGCACGAGATTTTTACTGGCCGCCTCCATAACTTTATGTCCGACGGCTGTGCTACCAGTGAAGATCAAGTGATCGAATGGCAAGGCGGAAAACGCTGCGCCCACTGCTGCATCACCATTGACGACAGCTACTTGTTCTACTGGAAAAAGCTCCCCGAGCAGTCTCTCGATTAGCGCATTAACTGTTGGGGTGAACTCCGATGGTTTCAGCATCACGCGGTTGCCGGCGGCAATTGCTGTTGCCAGGGGCATTAGGGCGAGCACAACAGGGTAGTTCCACGGCGCCATTACACCGATCACGCCGAGTGGCTGGTACTCAACGCGCGCCGATCCAATGCGCATATGGATCGCGACGTGACGTTTTTCCGGCCGCATCATCCGGCGTAGGTTTTTAATCAGATAATCGATCCCGCCGACCGTCCCGGCGAGTTCCATGATGCTCGTTTCATGGCGGGATCGATGACCAAAATCGGTGTTAACAGCGGTCTCTATCTGTCGGCGGTTAGCGATCAGTATCTTGCGCAGTTTGGATAGATCAGCGCGACGCTCGTCGAGCGTCGGCGCGCCCTTTTGATGAAACACCGCGCGTTGAGCCGCGAGTAGTTGTGCAGGCTCGATTGGAGATGAGAAGGTAGAGTTGTCGGTCACGGAAGGTTTCCTCAATAGGCCAGCCAAGCCGGCTAGGCGATCGCCCCGTCTTCGCTTCGCTGCGAGCGCTTTCACATGACGGGGCAGTGCAACCGCATTAGGCGGTAGTGGGATAGTCTGTGTACCCCTTAGCCCCGCCACCATAGAGCGTTTCGGGATCAATCTCGGCCAGTGGCGCGCCGCTTTTCAACCGGGCAACGAGATCAGGGTTGGCGATGAATGCTCGACCGAAGGCGAACAGGTCAGCCCTGTCTGCAGCCACCCGTTCAGTCGCGAGCTTTAAGTCGTAGCCATTATTGGCAATATAGGTGTTGCTAAACGCCTGACGGAGCGCGCCGTAATCAAACGTTGTGACATCGCGCGGACCGGCAGTTGAGCCCTCAATCACGTGGATGAACGCCAAACCCAGTTTATCGAGCTCACCCACGATATAGTCGAACTGCGCCTGCGGATCGCTTGCTGCGGTGCCATTAAGCGGGGAAACGGGCGACAACCGAATGCCGGTCCGCCCGGCACCGATCTCATCAGCAACGGCGGCGGCAACTTCGAGCATCAGGCGAGCACGATTTTTGATCGAGCCGCCATAAGCATCGGTACGGGTATTGGCATCGTCTTTCACGAATTGGTCAAGCAGATAACCGTTGGCACCGTGGATCTCGACCCCATCGAACCCAGCGGAGATTGCGTTGGCCGCCGCTTTGCGGAAATCCGAGACGATACCGGGCAGCTCAGCGAGTTCGAGTGCGCGCGGCTTGGATGTGGGAACGAACCTATTGTGGACGAAGACCATGGCTTCAGCCCGGATCGCTGAAGGTGCAACAGGCGGGAGCCCCCCGGGTTGCAGATCAACATGCGACACGCGGCCGACATGCCAGATCTGCAGGATAATCTTTCCACCGGCAGCGTGAACGGAGTCGGTCACTAAGCGCCAGCCGGCAATCTGCGCTTCAGAGTAAATTCCGGGTGTGTCTTGGTAACCTTGTCCCTGTTGCGAAATTTGTGTCGCTTCCGCTATCAGCAGGCCGGCGGACGCGCGCTGCGTGTAATACTCCGCTGCATGCGGGCCTGGCACGCAATCCTTTGCTGCACGATTGCGTGTGAGTGGCGCCATGACGATCCGGTTCGCAAGCGTGATGTCGCCCAAGGTATAACTCGTGAAAAGTGCATTTTGGGTCATTGTGGGTTTCCAGTAGGGAGTGTGGTGGTCGGATCAACCAGCAGTGACAAAACGATCAACTACTTCTTCGCCGGCGCCAGCCATGCGCGGCACATTGCGCTTGCAAACCGGATCAGCGCTGAGTGCGACTAGCGGCACGATCCGATCAATAACTTGGTCGTTGAACTTCCCGTTGAGGCGGGTGCCAGCATTGTTGAGCACGACGTCGATTCGGCCATCATTGGGCAGTCGCGGCTGATCCATAGCGACATCCTCCATACGACGGCGGTTAGCCTCTTACTCATACCCTGTTCAAATCGCTGCTAGGCAGACTGGCGAGGGGGGAACCTGTCGCCATGAACCTCTGGAATGGGTACGGCACAGGCATCTAAATACTCGCTTTGCTTGCAGTCTAATGATGGTGGTCGTGATCTAAAATGTCAACGTTTGATTTCGATCGTAATCAATGCGTGCCTGCGTGCTTTTATCGGAAAGCGAGATCGGTCCGGAAGGGTCACAAGAACGTAACCGTCCGGTGAAGTCACCTACCCGATACCAGCGATAAGGGCGATGTTCTCCACTTAAAAATACGTGGACACCATCGCCCTTATCATCAGGATCGCCATGCGCCAAAGAACCTCTTATCCCAAACCTTTCAAAACCCAGATCGTCCAAGAATGCCTCCAACCTGGCGTGTCGATAGCCAGCGTGGCCATGCGTCACGGCATTAACGCCAACCTGGTTCGAAAGTGGATACCTGCTTATCGTGATCATCACGCGCCGGTTTTGCCTGCTTTTGTTCCAATGAAGCTTACGTCCGCAGCGGAGCCTGAGCAGCAGGTGTCAGTCGTTATCGAGATTTCTTTCGGGCCGCAAAAAATCACTGTGAAGTGGCCATCCTCAGATCCAGGCGGGTGTGCTCGTTTTGTCCGTGAGTTTGCCAAGTGATCCGCATCGATGCGATCTGGCTCGCCACCGAGCCCATGGATATGCGCGCAGGCACCGAGACCGCGTTGGCCAGAGTGATTGCAGTATTCGGTGTGGCGAAGCCGCATTGTGCTTATCTTTTTGCCAACCGCCGTGCCAACCGGATGAAAGTGCTCGTGCACGACGGCGTGGGCCTCTGGCTTGCCGCACGACGGTTAAACCAGGGTAAGTTCCACTGGCCCGGCGTACATCGAGGCCTGGAGGTAGAACTCGATAGCGAGCAGCTTCAAGCCCTGGTGTTGGGTTTGCCTTGGCAGCGGGTTGGCGCGAGCGGCGCAATCACAGTGCTGTGACACCTTCCATTAGCCCATCGGTTTATCGTCGCTGATCGCTTGCTCTGGCACAATCAGGGGCATGACTTCCTCGCCCAACCTCGACCAGATGCCACCGGAACAGCTCCTCGCCTTGGCCGAACAGGCCTTGCAGTTGCTGTCCCAGGTCGACTCGATGGGCCAGAAGATCCGCCGTCTCGAAACGGTGAATGAACAACTTGCCTATGAGATCGCTATCCTCAAACGGCACAAGTTCGCCAAGCGCAGTGAACAACTGAGCCCTGACCAAGGCAGCCTACTCGACGACCTGCTCGACACCGATCTTGCGGCCATCGAAGCCGAGCTGAAGGCGGTCAATCCGCCAGTCGCACTGGCCGAGCCATGTGAGAAGCCCAGGCGTACGCCTTTGCCCGCGCAGTTTCCACGCACTGTCATTCACCACGAACCAGAAAACACTCAGTGCGCTTGCGGCTGCCAGCTTCAGCGTATCGGCGAGGACGTCAGCGAGAAGCTGGATTACACGCCCGGCGTCTTCACCGTCGAGCGGCATGTGCGTGGGAAATGGGCCTGCCGCCAGTGCGAAACCCTGATCCAGGCCCCAGTTCCTGCGCAGGTCATCGACAAAGGCATACCTACCGCAGGCTTGCTGGCTCATGTGATGGTGGCGAAATTCGCCGACCATTTGCCGCTGTATCGGCAGGAGAAGATTTTCGGTCGGGCTGGTCTGCCGATTGCTCGTTCGACCTTGGCCCAATGGGTCGGACAAACCGGAGTGCAACTTCAGCCGCTCGTGAATGCATTGCGCGATACAGTGCTGGCCGAAGGTGTTATCCACGCTGATGAGACCCCGGTGCAGATGCTCGCGCCCGGCCAGAAGAAAACCCATCGGGCCTACGTCTGGGCCTATAGCACGACGCCGTTTTCGGCGCTCAAGGCGGTGGTGTACGACTTCAGTCCGAGCCGGGCGGGCGAACATGCACGCAACTTCCTGGGAGCCTGGAACGGCAAGCTGGTATGCGACGACTTCGCCGGCTACAAAGCTGGTTTCGAAAAAGGCATAACTGAAATCGGCTGCATGGCCCATGCCCGTCGTAAGTTTTTCGATCTGCATGTAGCGAATAGAAGTCAGTTGGCGAAACAGGCACTGCACTCGATTGGTGGCTTGTACGAAGTTGAACGACAAGCGCGGGACATGAGCGATGAGGATCGTTGGCGAATACGGCAAGAAAAAGCGGTGCCGTTAGTGAAAGCGCTGCATGACTGGATGTTGGCCCAGCGCGATCTTGTGCCCAACGGATCAGCCACGGCCAAAGCCCTAGATTACAGTCTTAAACGCTGGATAGCTCTGACGCGCTACCTAGATGACGGGGCCGTGCCCATCGACAATAACCCAGTTGAGAATCAAATCCGACCGTGGGCGCTAGGGCGTTCAAACTGGTTGTTTGCTGGTTCGCTTCGTAGTGGAAAGCGTGCGGCGGCAATCATGAGTTTGATCCAGTCGGCGCGCTTAAACATGCATGATCCGTATGCTTATCTGAAGGACGTGCTGACGCGTTTGCCGACGCAGCGGGCGAGTGACGTTGATCAACTGCTCCCGCACCGCTGGGTTGCCCTTTAACGACGATTGGACATCGACTCGATAATACGGCACTGCTCGATCACGCCGCCTTCACAACAAGCAATCAAACGCTCCAACTCCGCCTCCAAGCCTTGCAGGTCTCGGATGCGCATTCGAACCTGCTCTAACTGTCCTTCGACTTTTGCGTCCACCCTGGCACAGGAAGCGTCGCGTTTATCAGCGAAGCCTAGCAACTCCCGAACATCGTCAAGGCTGAAGCCCAGTGCACGGCTGCGGCGTATGAATAATAGACGGTCGCGCTCCTCATCCGTATAGAAACGATAGCCCGATGTTGAACGCCCTGCGGATGGCAGCAGGCCTACCTGCTCGTAATAGCGGATGGTCACCGCTTTGGTATCGGTCACCTTCGCCAAGGCACCGACTGTGTAAGTGGCCGGACTCATTTTGCTTGACCTTATAGTGGCTAGAACCTTCATTCTACGCGCCTTTGGCGATAAGCGAATCTGCGCGCGCCCAATGGAAAAACGGACTGAGTCCTATGGAAATCCCCCTGAAACAGCATCAACCCGGAGCTTGGGCACTCCTGCTCTGTGCCTGGCTGCTTGCCTTGGTATCAACAATCGCCGTGTTGTTTGTCGGTGAAGTCATGGGGCAACTGCCCTGTGTACTTTGCTGGTTTCAACGAGCTTTCATGTTTCCGCTCGTCCTTGTATTGGGCGTCGCCTGCTGCTTATCGGATACCGGTGTTTGGCGCTATGCGCTGCCATTAGCAATTATGGGTTGGCTCATCGCTCTGTATCACAACCTGCTTTATTACGGACTGATCCCTGAAAGCATCAAGCCTTGCGGGGCTGGCCCATCCTGCTCCGGTGACGACATGACCATCCTCAGCGGTGTACCGCTACCACTGTTATCGCTGGGCGTGTTCAGCCTACTGATCATTCTTCTCATCCTCATCCGTCGGAGATTTACCGTATGAGCAGACGCGCTGTCGTCCTCTCGATCAGCTTGCTAGCCGTCGTCGGCTTTGCCGTCGCCGCGTTTTTTTACAATCGCGCTGCCACGCTGCCCCAGGCCACAGCACCTGTGCCGCAAACCAGCGCGCTAGTGAGGTTTAACGCACCGAGCTTCGGCCCTGCCAACGCCCCAGTGACCATTGTAGAGTTCTTCGATCCATCGTGTGAAAGCTGCCGTGCTTTCTACCCTATTGTCAAAAAGATGATGTCACAGCACCCAAACGATGTTCGCCTGGTGCTGCGTTATGTGAGGCTTCACGTAGGGTCTGAAGAAGCCATCCGATTACTTGAGGCCTCACGTAAGCAGGGTGTGTTTGTGCCGGTGCTCGAAGCTGTCCTGGCTGCTCAACCTCAATGGCATGATGACGCCAAAGCATCAGCAGCGTGGGAGGCAGCTGCCCAAGCAGGCTTGGACGTGTCTAAGGCTCGTCAGGAAATGATGTCGCCGGAGATCACCGCCACGATAGAAAGAGATGCCGCCGATGCGAAAACTGTAGGCGTGAAGGGAACACCGACATTTTTCGTTAACGGTAAGCCTCTGACCAACTTCGGCGCCCAGCAGCTCTATGATCTGATTTGGAGCGAAATCAACCAGGCTCGTTAATCGAGGCGCGCTTGGACTGAAAAAAGCCAACGAGTTCGACAATCCGCTTGACCTTATAGTGGCTATAGGGTGTTCACTCTTCAGCATACATTGTGGAGAGTGACCTTATGAAAAGCTGCTGCGGTGATGGAAAAATACCGAAAAGTGACGCCGCCGTTGAAGTATTTGACCCGGCAGCACCGACTGGCTGCTGTGCACCTTCAGCAACGACGTGCAACGCAAGTACAACCGAGTCCAAAAGCAGTTGCTGCTCAACTAAAGATCTGGACGTCAGTTCCGCGCCTTCTACGGTAGAGGGCACGGATTGCTGCTCGGTGGGGGCAAGCACCAGTAAAACGAGCTGCGCAGTCGCAGCACTGCCGTCTGCCTTGTACAGCCTTGCCGAACCGAGCAAGCCTGCCGCTACGGTTGATAACAACCTCTTTACCGATGCTTGCTGCCCACCATTTGCTTCGGGCAGCTCCAAAGCCGCCATCGAAAACGTCTCTTCCACCAATGCCGGCGAAGGGACTCGTGTCAGCAGTTTCAGGATTGGGCAGATGTGCTGTCCTTCCGAGCAGACCATGATCGAGGGCAAGCTCGCGAAGATGAGCGGCATTCAAAAGCTCGAGTTCAACATGATGAACCGCACGATGGCCGTCTGGCACGAGCTACCGGACACCTCGAGTATCGAGGCAGCAGTGCTGTCGCTGGGCATGCAAGCCGAGCCCTTGACGGCAGATGCCAATGCAACCCGCGCAGATACGCCAGAAGTCCTTCCCCTAGCGGAATCACACAAAAGCACCTGGTGGCCGCTAGCGCTGTCCGGTGTCGCTGCCGTGGGTGCGGAAGTCCTGCACTTCACTAACTCCGCGCCTGAATGGGTGGTAGCGGTCATAGCCTTGTTCGCCATCGTGCTCTGCGGGCCTACGACCTACAAAAAGGGTTTGATCTCGATCAAACACCTCAACCTGAACATCAACGCGCTCATGAGCATCGCAGTTACCGGTGCGGTGTTGATCGGACAGTGGCCAGAAGCTGCAATGGTCATGTTTCTCTTCACCGTTGCGGAAATGGTCGAAGCGAAATCGCTGGATCGTGCACGAAATGCAATCAAGGGGTTGATGGATTTGACCCCGGAGCGAGCGACCGTGCGCCAGTCCAACGGTAGTTGGCTGGAAGTCGATGTGAAAACCGTCGAGCTGGGAGCCCTGGTTCGTGTCCGCCCCGGTGAACGCATTGGCCTGGACGGGACTGTCTCTTCCGGTAACTCGACCGTTAATCAAGCGCCCATCACGGGCGAGAGCCTGCCCATCGAGAAAAATGTCGATGATCCCGTGTATGCCGGTTCCGTTAACGAATCCGGCTCTTTCGAGTACCGAGTGACAGCTGAGGCCAACAATACGACGCTTGCTCGAATCATTCATGCGGTTGAAGAAGCGCAAAGCACGCGAGCACCCACGCAGCGGTTTGTTGATAAGTTCGCCAAGATTTATACGCCAGGGGTGTTCTTTTTCGCCGTCGCAGTTGCAGTATTCCCACCACTGTTTATGGGCGGATTATGGACTGATTGGATTTATCGCGCCTTGGTGCTATTGGTGGTTGCTTGCCCGTGCGCACTGGTTATTTCGACGCCGGTTTCCATCGTCAGTGGTCTGGCGGCAGCGGCGCGCAAAGGTATTTTGGTCAAGGGCGGCGTCTACCTGGAAATAGGCGCCAAGCTGAGTTTCGTCGCGCTGGATAAAACCGGCACCATTACCCATGGGAAACCGGTTCAGACCGATTACATGCCGGTTTCCGCAACTGTGCAGGCAGATCCTCAGATTGTTGCCGCCAGCCTCGGTGCTCGCTCGGATCACCCGGTGTCACAGGCAATCGCTAAGTATGAAGGCTTGGACGCGTCAACGCTTCTGCAAGTGCAGAGTTTTGAGGCCCTTCCCGGTCGCGGGGTAAAGGGGATGATTGAAGGCCAGCTTTTCTACCTGGGCAATCACCGACTGATCCAGGAGTTGGGGCTCGGTACGTCGCAGTTGGACGAGTCCCTGACTAGCCTGGAGCGCCAAGGCAAAACAGTAGTGGCCTTGACTAGCGCCAGTCAGGTTTTTGCGTTGTTTGCTGTGGCCGACACGGTAAAGGACACAAGCCAGACTGCGATCAAGGAACTACACGCGCTGGGCATCAAAACCATGATGCTGACGGGCGACAACTCACACACCGCTGATGCGATTGCCAAACGAGTTGGGATAGATGAGGCGCTGGGAAACTTGCTGCCCGCTGACAAGCTCTCTGCTATTGGTGAGTTGCAGAGTCGGAAGCACGTGGTGGGGATGGTCGGTGATGGGATAAACGATGCACCTGCGTTGGCCAAATCTCAGATTGGATTCGCCATGGCCGCAGCGGGTACGGGAACAGCTATTGAAACGGCGGATGTTGCGTTAATGGATGATGACCTGCGCAAGATTCCGGCCTTCATTCGACTATCGCGCCAGACTGCTGCGATTTTGAAGCAAAACATTTTCTTCGCCTTAGGTATCAAGGCCATTTTTCTCGTGTTCACCCTGATGGGTCTGGCCACCATGTGGATGGCTGTGTTTGCAGATGTTGGAGTGAGCTTGCTTGTAGTGCTCAATGGGCTTCGATTGCTGAAGAAGTAGATCGCGATGTAGGTATGAAGGAGGCGTCGCGAACGGCTTTCTGAAGGACTGCTTATACCGTCCTGAGTTATACAAGGTGACTTTGGCAGACGCTTACACAAGAACAGGAGAAACGCGCGTGGATCGTTCGCCTCGGCAGCCTGATACGGCATCGTGGCTATGATCGTGGCTATTAGGGTAGGCATTTAGGAATTGATCGGGCTGCCTTCAGGCGTGACGGTAGGCTCCATAGATACTTTCGTTCCAAGGCCCGGCGCTCGACGGTAGCACCAGCGCCTGTTTTTTCAGCTGGAACATTCGGTGCATCCGATCCGAAACGATTACGAGGATTGGTAATGGATATCTTTGATCATAATTGGAGCACTGCCGGGCTATTGCTCCAATTACTTATTTGCAGAAGAGATTGTTGGATATGCGCGTAAATCTTATGTCACCGAAAACGATGGCAGCGAGGCGGGGAAGGGCATGCCTGCTACGCGCGGGTTGAGCCATTGGGGCCCAAGTCAAAAAGCGCTCGCTCGCTCTGTTCGCGAACGGCACTTAGCAGCTCGTGCCGCATATCGTTATCAACGAAGGCTCGCGCGACCATCACGGCGCCCACACTTTGGCAAAGCAGTGCCCATGCGCTCTCTCTAGAGCCGGTCCACTTCTCTAACAAGCTAACCAAATCAGAAATACCCGATTCGAAGATCCTGCGCACCGGTTCTTCCACCCGTGCCACCTCGGCCGCAAGTGCCGGTATGGGACAGCCCGCTTGAGGGTGCTCAACGTGGTCAAGACTCAGGTACCGGAGTAGAAGAGTACGGAATGCAACCATGTCTCCTGCCGGCACCTCCGCGATAACGTTAACGGATTTACGAAGCTCAGCATCAATCAATGCAGCAAATAACTCCGTCTTGTTCGAGAAATTCTTGTAAAGCGAACCGCTCGTGACACCCGCAGCGGCAGCGAGTGCGTCGACTCCGCTCGCAGAAAATCCGTGCTGTTTCGCATAACCTGCGCCGTTGGCGAGGAGCTTCTCTCTGGCTTGCTTCTTGTGCTCAGGGGAGTAACGCATGGATGAGACTCAGGTGTGTATCGAGTAAGGAGAGGTAGAAAGCTACAGATAGGATAACGGGCGTTGCCTGAAATACAAGCATCTCCATGCGATGCCTACCTAGGTGGACGCCCGATCCCCCGATAGGTCCCGGAGTCGGCTACGTATACGAGGCCTAGCAGCGCTCTGTTGTCCCGTAGCACGCCAAGCCTGCGTTGAATGAGCGGACCGAAACACCTTCATAAATTACGCCTACGGGCGGCACCCCCGAACGTTATGTCCTGTCCCTCGAAAAATCCGAGGCCACAAATGCCAATCCAAGCCAGATAGTTTCGTTAAGTTTGTTTCACGTACAGAGGCCGCGTAGGTTGGGGGCGCCAATGCCTTCGGGTTGAAAGATTCCCCAGTCTAGGTCGTCTGGATAGGAGGACAGCCGCTAGTCGATACTCCGGGACTATCACGGTAAGCCCAGGCTCTTTCGCAGCAAACTGGCAATACTATTCAAATGGACCGGTTCTCCAGCATATGACTGCCTTCATAAAGCCAAAGAACCGCGGCGCCAGACGTGTTCTCCTTAGGGGTATAGCAACGAATACTGATGCGCCTGCGTCCCGTTTTTCTATATCTACGCTTGCACGGCAATAATTTTTCAGCTCAAGCATTCCTTATCGCTACGATGATTGTTGCATTGGGCGTGTGTTATGCGCGTGCGCTTATCTATATGGATATGTACTCTGATATCACTTCTAGTTATTGCTTCTCGGCGTCGTCCTGAGCGAGTCGTCTCAATAGGAATTTTTGAATTTTGCCAGTGGCCGTTTTAGGCAGTTCCCTAAAGGTCACATGACGTGGCGCTTTGAAATGAGCCAGTCGTGAGCGGCACCAACTGATCAGTTCGGCTTCACTAACTTCGACATCTCCACGAATCGAAACGAAAGCCTGAGGCGTCTCCCCCCAGTGTTTGTCCGGCCTGGCCACAACGGCGGCTTCAACCACCTCAGGGTGTTTATAAAGGACCTCCTCAATCTCCAATGAGCTGATGTTCTCTCCGCCCGAAATAATGATGTCTTTGGAGCGATCCTTGATCTCAACGTACCCATCGACGTGCATAACGGCCAAGTCACCGGTTCGCAGCCAGCCTCCAAGAAACGCTTCATGCGTGGCAACCGGATTGTCCAGGTAGCCTTTCATTACCGTATTTCCCCGTACGGCCAGTTCCCCGAGCGTTTTGCCGTCTGCTGGAACGGGTTGGCCACTCTCCACGTCGAGTACCGTCACTTCCTCCAGCAACGGATGGGCTACCCCCTGACGCGACATGAAGACTGCACGATCTGCGAGCGGCAATTCGTCGACGCCTGATTGCCATTGGCAGAAGGTGCTAGGGCCATAGCTCTCTGTCATCCCATATGCATGAGTGATGTGGAATCCTTTCCCCTCCATTGACGCTATTACTGCGCTGGGTGGTGCAGCACCGCCCGTAATTACCGAGACGCGCTGGCCACTCATAGGCTCGTAGCGGTCCGATGCATGGATCAGCATTGACATCACGACCGGCGCCACGCTCATGTGAGTCACGGCGTAATCAGCCACAGCTGAATAGACGGCGCGTGCCTCAACTTTACGAAGACAAACGTGGGTTCCTCCGGCAAGTGTTACGGCCCAAGTGTGACTCCAACCATTGCAGTGAAACATGGGTAGCGTCCAGAGGTAGACGCTCCGCGAGTTAAACTCAAACGACAGAGCGCCTGCGCAGGCATTCAGATAGGCGCCGCGATGGTGTAACACTACCCCTTTTGGATCTCCGGTAGTGCCCGAGGTGTAATTCAACGCGATGGCCTGCCATTCGTCTTTGGGCAATGCTAAGGGCCGCTCGTCATTGCCTAGCGCAAGAAGCTGTTCGTAGTTCAGACTGCCAATCAGTTCACCGCCCATCACCTGCTCATCGTTGATGTCGATAACTAGAGGCTTACGAGCCAGACCGTCCAGGGCCTTTCGCACGGTGCTCCCAAATTCCTTGTCGCACAACAATACTTTTGCTTGTGAGTGGCTGAGAATAAATCGGATAGAGGCGGGCTCTAAACGGATATTTATATTCACCAAAACGGCCCCTGCTCCTGGAACTCCGAAATGAGCTTCCAGCAATTCCGGCACATTCGGAGCGATGATGGCCACTCGATCCCCAGGCCGAACACCGACAGCGATAAGCGCTGAAGCCAGACTTTTGCTGCGCTGATGTAATTGTCGGTAGCTGTAGCTTCGGCGCCCGTGGATGACAGCAACATGATCTGCAAAGACATGTGCAGACCTTTTGAGAAATGAAACCGGCGATAGAGGCACGTTGTTTGCGAGGTTAGGAAGCAATGCGGCATCGAAGCCCTCTGGCGCCACTTTATTCGACGGTAAGATTTTGCTGTGCATGCGATCCTCTTGGCCAAGGGCCATTTGTTTTTATATGAAGACGGCGGTAGGTCTGCATCGAATACTTAGTTGAGTTCTAGAGGCCACTGCATAGGTGACCGCCATCAACAACAATATCCGTGCCGGTCATGGCACGACTCGCATTCGATGCCAACAGCAGCAATACACCATCGAGATCTGCCATCTCACTGAAGCGGCGCGTAGGTATTCGAGAGCGCAACCTGTCCCCTTCCTCACTGCGCAAAAACTCGGCGTTGAGTTCGGTGATCACATACCCAGGGGATAAGGCGTTGACTCGAATGTCGTGGCGGGCCAACTCCAGCGCCATCGAACGAGTTAGGTTGAGAAGCCCAGCTTTGGCGGCGCTGTAAGGTCCCACGCCGCCGGATACACGGCTTGCGAGAATCGAGCATACGTTTATCAGGTTGCCTCCACGTGCCAATTCAACCATTCGTTTAGCGGTCTCTTGGGCAACGATCCAGGCACCTTTAAGGTTGGTATCGAAAATTCGATCCCAATCGGTATCTTGATAATCAAGTGCACTCTTGGTGTCGCTTACGCCTGCGTTATTAACCAATATATCTACTGGGCCAAACACAGACATAACAGCATCCAGGCAGGCATTAACCGATGCCCGATCGGTTACGTCGAGTTCGAAGGCGTGAGCTTGGCCCCCGGTGGCCTCAATTTCTTGCACGAGGTCTTGAAGCCTGGCAGTACGTCGGGCTGCCAAAGCGACTTTTGCTCCAGCGGCGGCCAGCGTTCGGCCAAAGTGTGCCCCCAGGCCACTGGATGCCCCAGTTATGAGGACGCATTTATTATCGAGCGAGAATAGCTGAGTAATACTGGCGTTCATCAATGTGCTCCTGACGCTTCATCCAGTATCTTGCGCGCCAAACTCATCCGATGAACTTCGCTCGGACCGTCGTAGATGCGAAACGGACGAATATCGCGGAAGATTCTCTCCACGACCGTCTCGCCCGTCACTCCGCAACCGCCCAACACCTGTACGCATCGATCTACCACACGCCACAGCGCTTCGGAGCTGATAACTTTGGTCATGCTGGAGTCGACATTTGCCCGCTCGCCTTGATCTAAAACCCAGGCACAGTGCCAAATGGCGAGGCGTGTTACATGCAGGTCCATCTGATTATCAGCCAACATGAAGCCAACACTCTGATGATCACCCAAGCGCTTGCCAAAGGATTGACGATTTCGCGCGTATTCGCAGGCGATGTCGTGCGCCCGGCGTGCCGCGCCCAGCCAGCGCATGCAGTGCGTCAAACGAGCAGGTGCGAGGCGTACCTGGGCATAGCGAAAGCCTTTTCCCACTTCTCCCAGCACATCCGCAACCGGCACTCTGAGATTTACGAAGCGCAGGACCGAGTGACCACCTGTAAAGCAACTGTCGAGTGTGTCTAGAAGCCGTTCGTGCACGATGCCTTCACGGTTCATATCAGACAGAAACATGGTCGCGCTGCCATCCTCCATACGTGCCATGATGATCGCGAAGCCTGCGCCATCGGCGCCCGTGATGAGCCACTTATGGCCATTGATGACGTAGTGGTCACCATCTCGCACCGCTGTCGTTTGGAGCATTGACGGATCGGAACCTGATCCTGGGGCGGGCTCGGTCATGGCGAAGCATGAACGAATTTCCCCTTGCACCAATGGCCGTAGCCAACGTTCCTTTTGGGTGTCTGTCGCGACGATATCCATAAGATGGATATTGCCTTCGTCAGGTGCGTGAATATTGAGTGCCACGGGGCCTAATGGCGAGTATCCCGCCTCCTCAAAAACAATGGCTTTTGCGGTGTGAGTCAGACCTGCGCCGCCCATTTCCGGGCTAGCATGTAGGCAGAGCAAGCGCGCATCACGGGCCTTGATCATCAAACGTTGCCGCAGATCGTCGCTCGGGCCGTGGATGCCTAGCCCCGGATCTCGCTCCATGGGAATGACCTGGTCAGAGATGAACTTACGGGTCTTGCGTTGAATCTCGAGCAACTCATCAGAAAGACTGAAGTTCATATGCTTCTTGCTCTTGTAGTAGGACTAAGTAGAGGAGGTCGATGCGCAAGAGACACGAATGCTCTTCGTAACCGTTGCTCCAGATTGGTATTCATGATTTTCATGGCAGGACATTGCTAGTCAGTAATTTGGGATTGCTAATAGCTAGCTTTCTACGAACTACCTGCTCCAGCGTGGCTATTAAATTCGTTCGCAGCGGGTCCGCGGTATCGAAGCGACCAGCACGTATTTGCTGAGAGAGCTGTAGGCGAACATCCTGCAATTCACTGCAGCTAGGATCACCAGTAACGCCGATCAATGCGCTTAAAGTCTGGATTTCGAACTCGACTGTACAACCGGCTAGAGCGAACTCGCGGCGAGCGATTGCCATTGCATTGGCAATCATCAGCAAGTCGTAGCGAAGTTCACCTCCTAGGTTGGGTAATATTTTTTGCAGGAGCGTTTCACGAGCTATACCCAGCAACTCAGTAGCATTTAGGCGTTCATTCATGTTTGTTCTCCGCGTGTCAGCTTTAGGATGTCGAGCTCAAGTTCTGGAATGAGTCGACCAGTAAGCGCCAGTTCCAGAGAGGCTTGTTCGCCCGAGAGATGTCGCTCAGCCTGCTGGAGTGCAATAACTGCCCAGCGGAGAGTTGCCAGGACCTGCCAGTACCGCAGTTCTTCCAATACGATGTGTCGGCCTGACACCTGCGCATACCCAGCCAAAAAGTCTTTCAAATGGCCGATGCCACCCGCCTGGAGATCTGGACGCTTAAATCGCCAGCAAGGAGCACTGAACCAACCTACGTCTTCCAGAGGATCTCCCCAACTGGTGAATTCCCAGTCGAGGACACCGCTCAACATTCCGTTGCTTACCAAGAAGTTTCCCGTACGGTAGTCCCTATGCAGAAGACATTGCTGGTGCGTCTCAGGGGCGTTCAGTTCACACCAGCGCAATCCCCACTCCAACGCTGGAAACGATTCGGGTAACTGAGAAAGGTAGTTTCGATATGCTTCCACGCTTGTAAGTGCTGGAGCAGGCTGTGCTGATGGCAAAAAATCAAGCGTTGTCTGAGGTGGTTGCAATTGATGGAGGGATGCCAGATTGGCCCCAAGCTCGACTGCAAGAGCCGAGTTGCCATTGTCGCCTAAGCTCAGCGTCAGCGTATGGCCTGCGGCGATTCCCGGAAGCATCTGCATGATAAAAAATGGCCTGCCAAGAACTGACTCATCCAGACATAGCCAAAGTGGGCGGGGTACCCGCACACCCGCGTGATGCACTGTTTCTAGAACTGAGAACTCTTGTGGACGGGTTAGGCTCACCTGTACTGCCGATAGGGCATCCATCCGTAACACCCAACGATGAGATCCATCGTGAAGACCCCCGCGCACCTCCGCAACAAGCATCCAGTTCTCTTGGATCGCCCCCCCGGCAAGGCGTTTTAGAGTCAGGACTTCAACCTGGTCAGCCCGGCAGGCCTGCTTAAGGTAGTTCTCCAAACGTTGCGTTGTGGCGGATTCAGAACGGTTATTTGAGTCCGAGCCTGGCTCGATCGTCTTAAGAACACTCATTGTGTTGCCCTGCATAAGTTGATCTCGGTGTCGTAAGAAGAGACTGCACGTAGCAACTATTGGATAACGAACGCTATCTATCGAGGAGGCTGACTGTCAATAACGCTTCCTTGCCGCATACACGCGGCATTCACGGCGGTGATTGAGGGCTTTACGGTTCGAGGGCTGAAGCTATGCATGCGCTGCGTGAACATTGGCTTTGGGGGCAATATCCAGCGAATTGGCAGTTGGTATGAGCACAAAATCGTCCATTGACAGCCAATCAATGCATTGGATAGCGTTCGTTATCTTTTTCGAGTCGCAGTGAAATCTGCAGGCATATGCGAGGTTCTGGAAATCATAAATCTGCCAGAACTAAGGGCGTTCAGCCGAATGTGTTAATAAAAAACTAATAATAACAATGGCTTGAGGTGCGAGATGCAAGACATGATGATGACGGAGCAACTGAGCATCAGCGCAATAATGCTACATGCCGAGCAGGTTGCTGCGGATGTGCAGATAGTCTCGGTACTCAGCGATGGCACTCGACATCGCTACACCTACGCTGAGGCGTTCGCTCGCAGTCGCCGGCTGGCCAATGCGCTGGATCGTCTAGAGATACCACCAGGAGCTCGGGTCGGCACGTTGGCCTGGAATGATTACCGTCATTTTGAGCTCTACTACGCAGTGCCTTGCTCAGGAAGAGTCTGCCATACCATCAACCCGCGGTTGTTCCCCGAACAAGTCGCCTACATCATTCGCCACGCCGAGGACAGCGTACTTTTTCTCGATCCGCAGTTCATTCCGTTGCTGGAGCAACTGCACACCGAGCTAACAGGGGTACGCCACTACATTGCTCTTTGTCCGGCGCAAGATCTGCCGGCCAGTATCCTACCCAACCTGCTCAGTTACGAAGCCTTGCTGGAGAGCGAGTCGGATCTTTACGAGTGGCCGGAGTTGGAGGAGCGCACACCGAGCGGCCTGTGTTACACCTCGGGCACCACTGGTAATCCCAAGGGTGTTCTATACAGCCATCGGAGCACTGTATTGCACTGCCTCGCGAGTAACATGACCGACGTGATGGGCTTGCGTGCCCAAGATGTAGTGCTGCCGATAGTGCCGATGTTTCACGTTAATGCCTGGGGGATTCCATACAGCGCGGCAATGATCGGCGCTAAGCTGGTGCTACCTGGGCCCAAGGCCGGTGACGGGATGACGCTTGCCAGGCTTATCACCGAAGAGCAGGTTAGCTACGCGCTGGGCGTACCCACTGTCTGGCTGGCGCTGGCGCAGTATCTGGAACAGAGCGCTTCGCATATTTTCAGTTTGCGGCGGGCGGTGTCAGGTGGGGCTGCTTGTCCATTGGCGCTGATTGAACGAATGGCGCGCCACGGTGTGACTTTGGAAGTGGGTTGGGGCATGACTGAGACCAGTCCGCTAGGCGCCTACAACCGCCATCAACCATGGTATGACGCGCTGTCCGCTGAAGAGCGCGGCCGTCAAATGATCAAAGCGGGTCGCCAAGTGTTCGGCGTCCAATTGCGTATTGTCGATGAGCAGGGACACGAACTTCCCCGTAACGGCTCAACTTTTGGCGCGCTGCAGGCACGTGGCCTCTGGGTATGCGCCGGCTACTTCGGCGGAAAGCTGAGTCAGGGTTGGTTTGATACCGGCGACGTGGCCACTTTGGATCCCCGCGGGTACCTGCAGATTACCGACCGAACCAAGGACGTGATCAAGTCCGGCGGTGAATGGATAAGCTCCATCGACATCGAGAACGCGATGATGGCGCATCCGCAGGTAGCCGAAGCGACGGTAATTGGTGTGGCCCATCCGCGCTGGAGCGAGCGACCCTTGTTGTTGGTGGTGCCACGCCGCGACTGCTCCCCGAATGCGGACGAGTTGCTCGGATACCTCAAAGATAAGGTGGCTAAATGGTGGTTGCCCGATGCCTGCGTATTGCTCAGTGAGTTGCCTCACACGGCCACCGGAAAAGTCAGCAAGAAAGATCTACGCGTTGCTTTCAGAGATTACCAATGGCCAGCGCGTTAAGCGAAGTGGTACCGCCGGTTTGTGTGCCTCAGCTAATCGGACATCAATGTCTTGTTTGTTACGTCGAAGCAGCGCCAAGCGCCTGAACGCCCTTGACTAGCGTCCCAGCAGCACGTTGTGCAGCTAATGCCCGGACGACAGGTGTGAGGACGTTTACCACAACTCTTTGAGTGAACATCAATGAAGAATGATAAGCACCACTTCAGCCCCGATATGCGTAATGAAATGTGGTGTGACTTGTGTGGTGAACATGTGGCAGATATTCAACATATCCGGGCTCTGCCGTCACAGCCCACTGGGCTGACCGCATACAAATTGTGGCGCCAAGTCTTTCGGGGGAGGCGTAGTCATGTGGAACTACGTTGAGTTAAAGCATGAAGGGGGGATAGCAATAGTTCACTTGAATCGCCCTGACAAACACAATTCACTCACTACACCGATGCTGCTGGAGCTTATTGCTTGTGGGGAGTACCTGAAGTCTGATCATAAAATCCGCGCTGTAATCGTCACCGGTAACGGACCATCATTCTGCTCAGGTATGGATCTAAAAGCAGTTATGGCAGGCGGACGGCTTGCTAGATTTTTGAGTTTCCTACCACTTTGGAAACCAACCATGAACCGTTACCAAAAGGTTTCTATGGTATGGCGAACGCTTAGCGTACCCGTGATTGCGGCCATCCATGGCAACTGTTTCGGCGCTGGGTTGCAGATAGCTCTGGGGGCGGACATCCGGGTTGCCACTCCTAATTCTAAGTTATCGATTATGGAGTCTAACTGGGGGCTAGTGCCGGACATGGGAGGTACCGTGCTACTGAGGGAGCTGCTTCCTAAAGACCAGGCAATGGAATTAACTTTTTCCGGTCGCGTCCTCGGTGCGCACGAAGCGAAAGAGCTAGGTCTTATCACGCACGTTGCGGAAAGCCCGCTGGACGCGGCCCGACAACTCTGCAAAGAGTTTGAAACTCAATCTCCTGACGCTATAGCAGCCGGTAAGCGGCTCCTTGTCAGTGCCTGGAGCGCATCAAACTCCTCTTCACTAAGGTTGGAGCGGCTCTGGCAACGCAGAATCATTGGGAGGCCGAATCAGGCCATCGCAGTTAAGCGACGGTTGGGCGATCCACAGCAGAATTACCTCAACCGATCCTGGTGAGCGTTGTGGATGAATTGCCAACCGTCTTTGGATTTCAAAGGTAGCTCATGATGATCCGTCACTTCCAAGACATTCGTTCCATTGAGTCTGCGCCACTGCCGAACAGCAGCGTTGCTAGTACTTACGCCCTATTCGAGCGCAGTGCCAATCAGTATGCGAACACTACTGCGCTGAGTTTCTTTCTGCGCGTCGAGGATCACGCGCAACCTGTCCGTTGGAGCTACTCAGAGTTGCTCGCCGATATTACCCGTGCCGCTAATTTGTTTCACCGCCTAGGCGTGCAAAGGGAGGATGTGGTTGCGCTGGTCATGCCCAGTTTGCCGGAGACACACATTGCCACGTGGGGCGCCCAGACCGCGGGTATCGCCTTTGCCGTGAACAACCAACTTGAAGGTGTTCAGATGGCTGAGTTGCTGCGTGCGGCCAAGGCACGCTGGCTGGTTACTGTGAGCGCCGACTCGGATGCAGATATTTGGGCGCGCGTCCAAGCGGCCATCGCTGAACTGCCAGATTTGCTCGGTGTGCTGGTAGTTGATGTGAGGCGCTATCTACCGCAGCCTCCCGACACCCAGCTGAAGGGGCGACTCGGTCGATTGCCCGTATATGACTTCAATCGTGATTTGCTGAATGAATCTGGAAAGCAGCTCAATTTCGCGCCGCCAAAGTTGGACGACATGGCTGCCTATTTTTGCACCGGAGGCACTACGGGAGTGCCCAAAATTGCCCGCCATAGCCAGCGCAACGAAGTACTCTTCTGCGGTCAGTTGGAAGCGACGGTAGGTGGCTCGGTGCTGGGCGAAGGGCTTACCGTACTTACGGCATTGCCTCTGTTCCACGTAAATGGACTGATACTTACTGGTTTGGCAGTTTTTGCCGCAGGCGGCCATGTCCTGCTCGCAACTCCAGCAGGCTATCGGACCCCACAATTGATTCCGCGCTTTTGGGAGATTGTCGCTACCCACAAAGTCAGCAGTTACTCGGGGGTACCGACCATCTTTTCCGCGCTGATGCAGGTGCCGGTAGGCGAATGGGATACCAGCTCTCTGACGGTCGCTATCTGCGGTGCTGCCCCGATGCCGGCAGAAATTATTCGCCGCTTTGAGCGGCACACTGGGCAACGCATTCTCGAAGGTTACGGACTGACTGAGGGCACCTGTGCCTCGTCGGTCAATCCCGATAGCGGTGAGTCCCGTGCGGGGTCCGTCGGCATGCGCATCCCCTGGCAAAATATGCGTGCCATGTTGCTGGATGAGCAAGGGCGATGGTTGCGCGATTCGGAGGTCGACGAGGTTGGCATTATATGTATCAGTGGACCCAACGTTTTTGCTGGCTACCTTGACGAGACGCACAACAAGGGCGCCTGGTTCGATTCCCCAGATGGTCGACGCTGGTTTAACACAGGCGACCTCGGACGTTGCGATGGTGAAGGTTATTTCTGGCTTACCGGGCGCAAGAAGGAACTGATCATCCGCGGTGGGCATAATATCGACCCGCGTAGTATCGAGGATGTACTTGCGGCCCACCCGGCGGTGGCGATGTGTGCAGCCGTGGCCCGCCCGGATAGCTATGCCGGTGAATTGCCGGTCGCCTATGTACAGCTACGCACCGGCGTCAAGGTGCGCGTGGACGAACTGCAGGAATATGCCTCCCTGCACATTGCCGAGCGAGCCGCCGTTCCCAAGGAAGTAATCCTAATCGATGCCTTTCCGCTGACGGCAATCGGCAAAATCTTTAAGCCCGCACTTCTTTTGCGTGAAGTCCAACAACTTGTATATCGAGAAGCGGCTGCGCTCGGGATGGAGCTTCAGTACGTGCGGGTAGAACAGGATGCTACGCGAGGGATCGTTGCCCAATACCGGGGAATTGGCGATGTAACTGCTCTGGCTGAGGCTCTGGCCGGGTATGCCTTTTCCAGTGAGGCGGTGTAGTCGCTTACAACCATGCAAGGAGCGAAGATGCATCTAGATCATTTATGCAGTCAGACGGGTAGGGGGCGGCTCTCTGATAATTGCCCACTACTTTTTCCAGGCGCTAAGTAGATGCTCGAGCCCCTGCAACGTTCTGTCTACGAAGCTCTCATCGGTGGCACCTTCGGGAATCCGTAGGGCGTTATTTAGGGCGAGGGAGGAGAGGCCGTGGATGAACGACCAGCCGGCGAGGGAGGCCCTCCGGACCTCTCCAGAATCAAGATCCTGTTCGAGATAATCGGCGATGCTGCGCTTGAGCGCGACAAAGGCTTCCTCTCGAGCAACACGCAGCTCCGGGATCATTTCGCCGCTGGCGATCTCGGGGCCGAACATGAGTTGATACAGCGCTGGATTGCTGCGGGCGAAATTGAAGTAGCCCACGCTGATATTGCGTTGGCTCTGCAGGCTGGTGCGGTCGACATCGGTTTGCATAAATACCTTTGCGAGTTCGCGGAAACCTTGGGCAGCCAAGTGACCAATCAGGTCTGCCCGATTCGCGTAGTGGTGATAAGTGGCCGCTGAGCTGACACCAATTCTTTTGGACACGGCCCGCAGCGAGAGCTGGGCTGGCCCGACCTCTTCGAGCATCTCTCGAGCTGCTTCAAGCAGCAGAAACGCCAAGTTGCCCACATGGTATGTATCGCGTGTAACAGGGGAGGGTTTGGTCATAAATGTAAGGCCTGGGCTGGAAGTAATCGCCCCCTAAATGGGTTTGAACAGGGGGAACTTTAACATGCTGATCACCACTTGGCGGCGCTACGTTACCGCCGTCCCTGAAGGCTCCATCGAGTCGTGTCAGTCAGCATAAAGAATTGGGATCCAGACGCCTTTGCTGGCCTTTGGTATTAGTTTAACTGGGTGGGCTAGGGCGATTCGATCAACACATGTCGTTGGCGTTTTTTGCCTCAGCTTGCAGATTCACAACTACCAAAAGGAACTGTGTTTTGAAAGACTCTGCTTTCGGCTTTGACTGGTTAGTGATTGGCTCCGGTTTCGGAGGCAGCGTCTCGGCGTTACGTCTTGCGGAAAAGGGTTATCGCGTCGGGGTGTTTGAACGCGGCCGGCGCTATCGCGACGAAGATTTCGCCAAGTCAGCGTGGCAATTAGGCAAATTCCTCTGGGCGCCAAAAATTGGTCTAAAGGGGATTTTGCGCATGGCTGTGTTTCGCCACGTCAGCGCTGTAGGAGGGGCCGGCGTTGGTGGTGGTAGCCTCGTGTACTCCAATACGCTGTACCGCGCAAAACCGGAATTCTTTGACAATCCTCAATGGAGAGCGCTCGGCGATTGGAGCGAATTGCTGCAGCAGCACTACGACACTGCTGAGCAAATGCTCGGTGTTAAGACGGTCCCATTCGACTCCGTCAACCAGCAATTGACTCGCGAAATGGCGCGTCACTTCGGCACCGAAGATACGGTCATGCGCACGCCTTGCGCAGTGTATTTTGGCGAGCAGGGCGTAACCGTTCGCGATCCCTACTTTGGTGGCGCGGGTCCTGAGCGCACCGGCTGTACGCGTTGCGGCAATTGCTCGATAGGTTGCCGGGTCGGAGCCAAGAATACGCTGGTTAAAAATTACCTTTGGTTTGCCGAGAAACTCGGTGTGAAAATTTTTGCAGAACACCAGGTCGTCGATGTGAAGCCGCTGGGAGCGGTGGACGGTACTGATGGTTACTTGGTTACCACTGAGCGGCCCGGTGCTTGGTTCGCCCGCGACAGACAGACGCATACCGCACGTGGTGTAATCTTTGCCAGTGGAGCACTGGGCACCAATGAGTTGCTAGCTAACTGCAAGCACGGTGGTTCGCTTCCAAGAATCAGCGACCGTCTCGGAGAACTTGTACGCACCAACAGTGAGTCAATCCTGACCGTACGTCTGCCCGAAGATCGCAAGACTTGGAATGACGTTTCTATCAGCAGCAGCGTACACGTTAACCACGACACCCATATCGAACTAGTTAATTGGGGGCCGAAGGCCGATTTCATGAGCCTGAGTTACACGGTACTGGTCGGTGACGGTACCCGCTTGACGCGCCCGATTAAATGGCTGGGCAGTATCTTATTGCATCCATTTCAATGGCTGAAAACAATCCTGCCCATCGGTTGGAGCCGACGCACAGTGATGTTGCTGGTAATGCAAGCATTGGATAATGCCATTGCCTTTCGCGCGCGAAAACGTTGGTTTGGTCGAGGTTACCGCCTCATCACCGAGCAAGATCGCGACAAGCCCAATCCTAGCTACATCGAAGTCGGCAATCAGGCAGCGCAGTGGCTCGCCAAACATACCGGCGGCATCGCTCAGAGCAACGCATTCGAGGCGCTGGGTAATATCCCAAACACGGCGCATCTGATCGGCGGCGCGGTGATTGGTGTGGATGCTGCTAGCGGAGTTATTGATCACCAGTTGCACATCTTCGGCTATCAAAACCTGTTGGTGTGCGATGGCTCAGCAGTTCCGGCGAATCCCGGTGTGAATCCGTCGCTCACGATCACGGCGCTCGCAGAGTTTGCAATGGCACGGATTCCACTGGCCAAGTCGTCGCGACTTGAAGAAGCGTCAATGGTCCCAAGTATATAGGTGGCCCATTAGTCACCAAGATGTTCGCCACCGTGGGCGCTCTTGATTAGCAGGCGGTTACTTATGGGCGTCTTGGTGAATGAGTTTGATCGCGTTTGGATAGTTAGTACCCAATGCCGCATCCTTGCGCAGCAAGCCCATGTCACCAACCATTCGAGATTATGATTATCCCCCTTGATGGCAGGACGTTGAGGTGGATGGATGCTGCGACTGATCAATGATGTCAGCGCATCAACTATTTCGGGCTTTGGTCAACAAACCATGAATACGTCAAATATCACCAAGGAGCCTGCCTGGTCGGGCGCGCGCAACGGCGCACGCGCCAGGGGCCTATCAAACGGTGCTGATAGCGCCTCGAATCGACGCTGGTATCTGCGCCATGCCGTATTCGGCGATAGCTGTGATGGTCAATGCCGGGTTTACCCCAGGATTCGCGGGCATGGCAGCAGCATCACAAACCAACAAGTTCTGGTAACCGAACACATGCAAGTTTTCATCGACTACGCCACTTGACGCATCCTTGCCGATAAACGCACCGCCAAATATATGTACCGTTGTGGGAATGTTAACCACCTCAGCTACGCTGCTTAATGGAATGCCCCCAGTGCGCTGAGCCAGCCATTGGGCTGCCCGGTGACCGGCTTCAACGAAGACCGGTGCGGGCTTCTCCAGAGCTTCCTCTGTGACCATCCTGAAGCCTCGCCCGAACAAGCGCTTCTTTGCCCGCAACCTTATAGAATTGTCCCGCGCCTGCATGACTAACATCAGCAAGGTGTCTCTGCTCCAGCCGAAGGGCCACAGTAATTTCAGCGCGTTTACAGGGTGCTTCACCATGTTGCCCACCCACTTAAATGGCCGGGTGAGGCGGTTTCCATCGCCAACAAGCTGGGTGAAAAATAGGCTGTAGAAGTCCGCATTGGGACCGTAGGTTAGGATCTCGACCTGAGTATCCCCATCAATCGTTAGGCGGCTGCTCACCGTCACATCTTTCCAGGACTGGTTACTCTCCGGCATGCGCGCGCCTACTACGGTCTCGCTGTTGGTACGCACCAAATCACCAAGCCGATCGCTGATGCGAGGCAGGGAGCCCCTATGTTTACAGTTAGCCAGCAGAGTGTTGGTTCCGACCGCTCCGCCAGCAAAGACTACGCCGCGCGCAGTATGTACCTGTCTATCCCGATTGAACCAGGCTCCAGGACGTTCTGTCGTCACAAGATAACCGTCACTGCCATCCTTGGCACTGATAGGCGTTACGTCGACAACTTGGCGTTCAGGTAGAACCTGGACACCTTTCTTCTCAGCGAACCATAAATAGTTCTTTGTCAGCGAGTTGGCTGCTCCCGTGCGGCAACCTATCAAGCATTCACCGCAACGCGTGCAGCCGGTGCGATCAGGACCTTCTCCGCCGAAGTAGGGGTCCTTGACAGTCTTACCCGACTCTCCGAAAAACACAGCCACTGGCGCAAGGGAGTAACTCTCCTTGTCTCCGAAATGTTCCGCCATTTCTTGGGAGAGCTTTTGATTGAACGACCCATAGGGCGAAGTATTCGCGCCCAGCATACGCTCCGCTTCTTTGTAGTGTGGTTGTAGCCGCACACTCCAGTCACCAAGACCAGCCCACTGTGCATCTTGGAAGAACTCGGGGCGAGCGCGGAATAAAACGCCGCCGTAAACCAGACTACCTCCGCCAACGCCGTTTTGTCCGTTAGTAAGTACGTGGCGGAACAGCATATTACTCATAATGCCTTTCAGGCCCAGGCCTGGCGCCCATAAATGTTTGCTGAACTGCCAGGCCGACTTAGGTAGATCTTTGTCGCCGTATCGTCTGCCACGTTCGATAACGCCCACTCGGTAGCCTTTCTCTGCCAGACGTAATGCCGAGACGCTACCGCCAAAACCTGAGCCAACAATCAACCAATCAAAATCCATAAAAGAGTCTGTCATGCCGGTCTTCTCTCAGTCGTAATAGGAACTCTTAGCTGCTTCCTTGAGGGCAGTTGAAAAGAAGGAAACGTGCTGTGACCAACTCTCAGATGACGAAACGAGTCCGATATCTGGATGGTTCTCCTCCATGGTCAAAAACGAAGGTGATAGCAGGCTCAGCACTGTTCCCATCGCTATGCCAGGGTTGTTAATCGGTCGGAACCGGTGGTCCACGTTTCCGGCACTGATCACCATCGTAAAGACCCGTAGCGCGTATCCCTCGACCATCAATGGGGTGACCGGGACGCTGCAAGTCAGTCCTTGACGGAGCCTGAGGATGACCACGACGACGTTTCGACGGCGGCAAAATATTCGTCTTCACCATCGAGTCTGATCATTCGCCGGGCAGAGCGCTCGGCCAATAAGGCAGGTTCCAGGGGTGGTACAA
The DNA here is from genome assembly GCF_051131985.1 of Pseudomonas sp. Z3-6. Classification (NCBI taxonomy): domain Bacteria; kingdom Pseudomonadati; phylum Pseudomonadota; class Gammaproteobacteria; order Pseudomonadales; family Pseudomonadaceae; genus Pseudomonas; species Pseudomonas sp. Z3-6. The sequence goes on along the minus strand of NZ_CP071644.1, from coordinate 3,698,000 downwards.
ACGCGTTATCCACCAGTGTGTACTCCGCGGCGAGTCGACCCACTGGAGCAATTGCTCCGAAGTCCACTCGGCCGTTGACGTAAATGTCGTCGCGGATGTGGAAGTTGATCACGTATCCCCATACCACGTGTTGACCGCCCGGGGCCTCGAAGATCTTGTTCACTTTGCACTCCATCGCCACTGGGCTGCCCGCCACACGCGGTGGACTGACCGATGTTGACTCGACTTTGGTCAGTCCAGTGATGTCGAACTCGTCCACATCCGGTTCGAAGTCCTTCGCGGTGGTGTGAACCTCAAAGACTTGGGGAAGCGTCACCATGTTGACGACAAATTCTCCGGTATCGCGAATGTTGATGAAGGTGTCCTTTAAAGACCCGTCAGACTTCGGCTGGATGGTGAGCGATACGCCACCGGGGACGCAGGTAAAAAATGAGATGGGGGCAAGATTCGCCACTCCACCCGAGGACAGAGTGCTGACCCATGCTATCGGCCGGGGAATTATCGAACCGATCATTAGTTTGTAGGCGGACGTATGGTCGAGACCTGCTGCCGGAATGAGCATTCGGCGACTCCTAATTTTTTAGCGGTTGATTTGCGCTGATGTGAATTTGTCGGGTTCACGGCGGACATCGCTCAGCGCTTCAGGACCTGTGCGTGAGCGAAGTTCAGGCTATGAACAAATCTTATCACTGTCAAGATCTAATGGTTGAGCAGGAGAATAGTCTACGGGTATTAGGCGCGTGGCTTGTTAGCGCGGTGAGGCTTCAATCGTCCGGGTGAGCATTGATCCCGACCGAGTTAGGGCTGAAATAGCGCTTGGCAGGTCGGAGTGCTTCTATGCTTCCTCGGCGAGAGGGGGGGGTGTACCTGGCCCCCAAAAAATCAGCAGATTTCGTTGGCTTATTCCCGCGTCTTTTTCGAATAGCCAGCCACGAATAGCCGAACACCACTTAGCACAAGTGCATTGACGTCTTCAGCCGTTTGCTGCTCGCCTAGGAGGGCACGCTCTCTAGCCTCGCCATACACCAGCAACCCAAACTGGCGTACTGATTTAGGAAGATCAGGGATAACAAAATTGCCTTGATCAATCTGTCTGCGAAGGTAGTCCAGTAGCGTGCTGCGAAAGAGCTCCATCTCGCGATTGTAGAGTGCAGCCAGGCTTGGGAACCTCGGTATTTCAGAAAGGATAAGACGGTATATCCCAAGCTCAAGTGGCGATGTCCAGGTCGTGGCAATTCTCAATCCGAACGCCAGAAGCACACGTTCAGGGTCTCCATCAGCAGCAGCCATGTCGGCAGCCAATAATCCGTGAGATGCATTTGCGATCTCATCCACAACTGCGAAGAAGAGCGCTTCCTTGTTGGGGTAGCGGGCATAGATGGTTTTCTTCGAAACACCAGCTTTGCGAGCAATGCGATCCACATTGGCGTTGCCAAAGCCCTCAGCAAGGAACTCGTCGGTTGCGACACGAAGAAGGTGCGCGCGACGGGCTTCAGCCTGGGCCTTTGGCGGACGCCCAGGGCTGATTCTGGATGGCGTTGCTTGGGTAGAAACGGAGTAGGTCAATTGGGGATTCCTGTTTTCGATGCCTGAACTATCGCACGTTGAGCCTGCTTGACACATGAACTTATCAGCGCTAAGTTCGATTAAAGGAACTTAATAGTTCCATTAATCCGTGCGCTTGAGGAGCTAACCATGGCTGGGCTTGAAATCAAGATTGCTGATGGCATTGCGACACTAACCATCAACAATCCTCCGCAAAACAGGCTCAGCAATGAGCTTATGGCGGGCTTCATGGATGTTGTCCGCAGGGTCAATGAAGATCGAGATATCCGGGTACTTTTGGTTCGGGCGGACGGACCGAACTTTAGTTTTGGTGGTGACATCAGCAGATGGCTCGAGCTGGGGCCAGGTGAAATGCATGACCAACTCGCTGCAGCCATTCAGCTGTTCAATGCATTCGAGCAGCTTCCGGTTCCAGTAGTCGCCGCCGTCCAGGGCAGGTGTCTAGGAGGTGGTTTCGAACTAGTGCTTCGGGCTGACGTGATCATTGCGTCAGAGAAGGCTGTGTTCGGCCACCCAGAGCAGAGCTTGGGGGTTGTTACCTTGCTTGGTGGAGTCCAGCGCGTGGCTGAGCGTGCGGGCCGTACACGCGCTATGCGTTGGGCGCTTACCTCTGAGCACGTGTCAGCTGCAGAGATGCATGCTGCGGGTGTAATCACCGAAATCGCTCTTGATGGTTATCTTGACGATGTGGCCAACACATGGGTGGCTCGCTTAGCCAAAGGTCCAACTCGGGCTCACGCTGGCCATAAAAAGATGCTTGGCGCATGGGCAACCGGTGGTATCGAAGCCGCTGATGAGCTACTTCCCGCAATGGCTGAAGAGTTGATCCAGACGACAGATGCCCGTCGTGGCATCGCATCGGCACAGGACGCTTTGCGTCGTGGCGTTGAGCGTCCAGTTCTGAAATTCGACGGTAAGTAAAGGAGCTAATGATGAGTGCAGTCGATGCGAATCTGGATGTTCTGAAAAACGTAAAGCCAGAAGCTCTGGGCGATTTGGAGCAAACCCGCGCGGATGTAATCGAGTGGTTCTTTCATGATTACTTGCCGCGCTGGGTTGCTGCCGGCAATGGCCAGTCTGGCGAGGGCCCTGAATTTATTCTCGAGTACTGGGGCACACCGCTGCATGTTACTGGCTTGGGTCAATCTTTCTGGTGTCTGGAAGAAAAAGACATTCTTACATTTCTGGAAATGAACCATGGGCCACTCAAAGAAGCGGGTTACAGCCACACGGTTGTACCGGATAAGCGAGTGTTCGTTTACAGCTCCGTTGGCGCTGCCGTAGAGGTTATCTGGTCGAGACGTAGGGCTGATGAAAGCGAAATCATGCGTGTCGCGGTTCACTTCGAGATTGCACGTAGCCCCAAGGGATGGCGCGTCATTGGCACTCAAGCGCTCGCCATGGACAAGGCCACCTTGGCCGAAGTCTGGCCACGCTAGTTAGGAGAAAAGCGATGAGTTTAAGTGAGCCAATTTATCCGCCCTTAGTGATGCCTGATTCCGTCATGCGTGAAAAGGTCACGATTTGGAGTAGCGGCGTTGCCCTTGATGGCGATGTTTACCGTCCGCGCGTAGCGCAACCTTCTGCGCCAGCAATAGTGCTCTGTCACGGCTTCGGCGGTAGCAAGCTCACTGGCGAGCGTTACGCGGCAAAATTTGCAGAAGCCGGGATGATTGCGCTGACGTTTACGCAATCGACTTGGTTTGGATCGGCCCCCCAGATTCGGATGCGCCGCGAGACCAGGTTGGAAATTTCCGTCGACGCCTCGCCGCAAGTTGATCTTGTTCGTGACGTTGTTGACCCCATTGCCTGGATTCAGAACTTCCTGGCTGCCGTCGATTACATCGAAGGTGAACCCGGTGTCGACCCCGAGCGGATAGGCGCTTGGGGGACCAGTTTTGGCGGCGGCACAGCGATGCACTGTGCTGCAAATGACGCACGTATTCGGGCCTTGAGCGTGCAGGTCGCCAATGTTGCTCCACTCTCTGGCGCGATGTTGGCGCTTGCTAAGCAAAGGGCAATTGCCTCCGCGCGTGGCAGCTACGATCCGGTCGCGCAGGGGTTCGATCCGGCTCCTGGGCTTCCGGGATTTGCCGACCTGGGCAAGTGGACGCAGTACAACCCGCTCAGCCAGTTGGACCGGCTTAGCGTCCCAACGTCGATGATTGATGCGGGAGAGGAAAAGATGTTCGCGATCTCTGAGAACAGTGGGCGAGCTTACGAGATATTGAAGGAAAAGCATGGCCAGATTGCGCGCTATGAAGTGATTCCAGGCATCGACCACTACGGGATTTATTTTGATGGATACGACCGCAGCAGCAAGCTGGCACTCGAATGGTTTGAGCGCCATCTCTTGGAAAGAGGTCAGGAATCGTCATGAACCGTGAGACGATGAAGTCCGTCCATACCGCTGTGGGGCGCGTCAGCTTTTATGTTTCGAATGGCCATCGTTGGCACGCCACAGCACTGCTCTGGCCGAGTCTGTTCACGAGTGGACATGCGTCTTGGGAACCGCAGCTAGCCACACTGCATGCCCTCGGTTATCGAACCATCCTCATTGATCCACCGGGACATGGTGCAAGCGGTTTACCGCCGCCGCGGTTTTCGTTGCGCCAGTGCAGTGAAGCTGCTCTGCAGATACTTGATAATGAGGGTGTACAGCGCGCGGCATTTCTAGGCATATCTTGGGGCGGTTTTGTTGCCTTGCAGACGGCAATTATCGCGCCTGATCGCGTGAGCTCCATGGTGCTTAGTAATACATCCGCATCCCGTACGAGCGCCATGATTCGGCTCCGCGACGGTGTCGTTTCCCAATTGATCCGCATTGGTTTTCCCCAGCGTTTCGGCTTATCGGGAAGCTTGGGGGAAATGGCAATTGTAAATCTCCTCGGGGACCGAAAGCGCAGAGAAGACCCAGAGTTCGCGAGCCGACTGGCTCAGGAGATTAACGACCTTAATAAGGTTGCGCTTTCACGTGCCGTAACGTCTGTGTTGGTGAAGCGCGAAGACCTCCTTCGCCATCTTCATCTCATTCGAATTCCTACGCTTGTAGTTGCTGGCGCTTGCGATCAAGCGCTTCCTCCAGCCAAGCATGCCGCACTCATCGCCAACGAAATCGTTGGGGCGAAGTATGAGCTGATTCCTGAAGTCGCTCACCTCGCACCACGGGAGGCACCGTGGGAATTTGCATCGCTGTTGAAGTCTTTTCTCGCTTCTGAACCGGTGTTAGATCGAGAGGCGATGCTCTGGTGAATACTCTCACATGCAATCAGAGGCCGTTTCGTTGCAAGTTTAGTTGCGCCCTATTTACCGAGGCTCATTGACGAGCAGAAGTCCAACCACTCGCGGCGATTGGGTTCTCCGACCTGCTGATTCTGGAGTCAACATGAACAACAAGAATCCACTCTCTCAGTCTCTACAATTGCCCTGTGGCGCGACTCTGTCTAACCGCATTTGCAAAGCTGCTATGACCGAAGGTATCGCTGATCGGTATCTGCGCGCGACTGATCGCCACGCGCAACTGTATCGCACCTGGTCAGAAGGCGGCGCGGGCCTGCTGCTCACGGGTAATGTGATGATCGACCGGCGGGTGATGGAGCGTCCCGGTAATGTAGCCATTGATCCGGCGATGCCAGATCCACAATCCATGGTGCGGCTGGAAGCCTGGGCGCGGGCCGGAACGGTCAATGGTAACCACTTGTGGATGCAGATTAGTCACGCTGGCCGGCAGTCTCCCTGGTATGTCGCTAGCGAGCCTTTGGCTCCCTCTGCTGTACAGCTTGATATTGCAGGTAACTACCGGCGTCCGCGAGCGCTGCGCGAGGAGGAGATTCTAGATTTCATTCAGCGCTTTGCGTCGGTGGCTCGCACCGCACGCGAAGCGGGTTTCACTGGGGTACAGATTCATGGCGCTCACGGTTATCTAATTAGCTCTTTCCTGTCGCCAGTTACCAACCGCCGCACCGATGCTTGGGGTGGCAGTCTTGAGAATCGCGCGCGCTTCCTGTTGGAGGTAATCAAGGCGACGCGTAAGGCGGTTGGTCCCGACTTCCCTGTAGGACTCAAGCTGAATTCCTCCGACTTTCAGAAGGGCGGCTTCTCTCATGAGGAATGCTTGCAGGTAGTGCACTGGCTCAACGACAGCAGTATTGACCTGCTGGAAGTTTCCGGCGGTACCTATGAACAGCCGCGCTTGATCGGCGCAATTGGCGATGAGCGCACTGCGGAGGAAATGCCCAAAGCTGACAGCACGCGCCGGCGTGAGGCCTATTTTCTAGAGTATGCGGCGGCTATCCGTCAAGTAGCGACGATGCCGATGATGGTTACCGGTGGCTTTCGCACGCTCGAAGGCATGGAACTGGCAATGATCGAGGACAATATTGACGTGATCGGCCTCGGCCGCCCCCTATGCACTGATCCTGACGTGCCGAAGCGCCTCTTAACCGGTGAGCTCAGCACGCTACCAGGCTACGAGCGCGACTTGCGCTGGGGAACGGGCGTGTTCGGGCCGACAAGCAAAGTCATGCTGTTTAAGGCGGTCAATTTGCTCGGGCAGCAGGGATGGTATTACCAGCAGATCGCGCGGCTCAGCGACGGCCTAGCGCCAGTGCGGGGGCGCGGCGTTTTCAGCGCATTCATGCGCTACCAATATGATGAACATGTGACCGCCTGGCACATGCGTCGGGTTCGTCGTCACTCCAATTAGGCACGGAAGGCGGTTCGACTCCTTACCTCTCATATGCGACAGCCGAGGAGGCGCGAGCGCCTCGTAGACAACGGTATGGAAACCCTCGTCTGAAAATAATTTAAAGGAACACCCCATTACGAGCGGAGGAACTGACTACTGCAAAAATTGATGTGTTTGTCGTCTGACGCCCGAGAATCCATTGCGGTGTGGACGACGTTTTCTCAAAAACAAGAGATGGAGTAGCGTCAATGACAACAACAATAAAATCGTTAACAGCCATATCGCTGGCCTTCGGTCTGTTCTGCAGTCCTATTTTCGCTGCAGTTCCGCCTAGCGAAGTGCCTAAGTTAGGTACATCTTTGACCCCAGCAGGGGCCGAGAAAGCTGGCAACGCAAGTGGAGAGATCCCCGCATGGGAGGGCGGTCTGCCGCAGAATGCCGGCGCCGTTGACAGTAAAGGTTTCCTAGCCGATCCCTTCTCCGCGGAAAAGCCGCTGTTCGTAATTACCGCGCAGAATATGGACAAGTACAAGGAACGTCTAACGCCAGGACAACAGGCGATGTTCAAGCGCTATCCGGAAACATATCGGATGCCGGTATTCAAGACTCATCGGACCGCTGGATTTCCTCAGAACTGGTTCGATATGACCCGAAAGAACGCCACAGAAGTAAATTTGGTGGCGGGGGGTAACGGCGTGGAAAACTTTCATGGGGGTATTCCTTTCCCGATCCCACAAAACGGCTTGGAGGTAATAAGCAATCACCAAAACCATTATGCCCAGAGTATGCGTCGTGACTTCAACGTAGTTTCACCCATGCCAGACGGTGCTTACACCATGGTGCGGATGGATGACGAAATCATGCCCTTTTTCGACATGAAGAATCCGCCGGACAATCTTAAGTTTTACCTCAAAATCTCTGTTACTTCTCCAGCACGCCTGGCGGGTGACGTTACACTGATACACGAGCCACTTGATCAGGTGAAAGAGCCGCGTTCAGCCTGGATTTACAATGCGGGCCAGCGTCGTGTGCGTCGCGCGCCACAGGTTGCCTATGATGGACCCGGTACAGCTTCTGATGGCATGCGCACCCAGGACAACTACGATATGTTCAATGGAGCGCCTGATCGTTACGACTGGCAGTTGGTGGGCAAGAAAGAAATGTACATTCCTTATAATAGCTATCGTCTCGATTCACCATCTTTAAAGTACGACGAAATCATCAAGGCGGGGCATGTTAATCAGGATCTAACTCGTTATGAGCTGCATCGAGTCTGGCACGTAACTGCGACACTGAAACCGGAAATGCGGCATATCTACGCCAAACGAGACTTTTACATCGATGAGGACAGTTGGCTGGTTGCAGAAGTTGACCACTATGACGGTCGCGGCACATTGTGGCGTGTCGGCGAGGCTCACGCGCAGTTTTACTACCATAAACAACTACCGTGGTACACGATCGAAACATTGTACGACTTGGTTGCGGGACGATATCACGTCATAGGATTAAAGAACGAAAGTCCGCATTCTTGGGCGTTCAGGCCGGCCGACTTGCAGGAAAGTTCATTTACACCTGCGGCTCTGCGTCAGGCGGGAATACGTTAACGGTACGTCTGATAATGCCGTGGCATAGCGAGATAGGTTTTCCAATCTAGATCCTTCTGAATGCCTGGCCCATCGTAATGAATAATCGGGATTTCATAACTGTCTCTTTGACGTTTTCGCCATAGCCGGTAAATGGACGGTTTAGGCAGGCGGAGCTATTGCCTGATACTGGCGTAGTGGCGAAGACGTGGGGGAGGACACTGCAGATCCGTGGCGGATGCCATGTGATTCTCTAACGAGGGGATTTGCTTCCCCATGAGGGCATTAGGGTAATTCAACTAGCATCCACGAAATCATCAGGCCAGCCAGACCAATTTATAAAGTGTATCCGTCGACATTGTATCTCCAATATTGAACTCAGAGGTGTGACGCACTTGTGCGCGTCTATAACCAACTAGGAAAACACATGAAAACAATAATAAGATGTGCCATCTTCAATTCAAAAGCGTTGACTATCGGTATCGCGTTAGGCTGTACAGCGCAAGCACAAGCTGTTTCATTTAAAATGGGCGAAGTCGACGCTCAACTCGATTCGTCATTGTCGCTGGGCGTGAGTTTTTCCACGCAAAGCGCCAGTCAAGGACTAATCGGCACGGCAAACGGTGGCCATGGTCAATCGACCACGGGCGATGACAACCGCTTGAATTTCAATAAAGGTGATGCTTTTTCGGAAATTTTTAAAGGTGTCCACGACTTGCAATTGAAGTGGGCTGACAGCGGTGTGTTCTTGCGTGGAAAGTATTGGTATGACGCCGCGCTGCAGAACCGTGACCTGGACTTTAAGAACGTCAGCAATGACGGTCGCAAAGAAGCGGCCAAATCCTCGGGTTACCAGCTGCTCGACGCTTTCGTCTACCATAACTACGTTATCGCCGACCTACCGGGCGCTGTTCGGCTAGGCAAGCAGGTCGTCAGTTGGGGTGAAAGTACCTTCATTGGTAACTCCGTCAACTCGATCAACCCTATCGACGTCTCCGCGTTCAGGCGTCCCGGCGCTGAAATCAAGGAAGGCCTGATTCCTGTTAATATGGTGTTCGGCTCGCAAAGCCTGACTGAGCAGCTCAGTGTTGAGGGTTTCTACCAATTGCAATGGCAAGAAACCGTCGTCGACAACTGCGGCACTTTCTTCGGTAGCGATGTTTTGGCCGAAGGCTGTAACAACAACTACACCGCTGGCAGCCCGGCCATTGCCCCGCTGGCACCAGTTGCCGCTGCATTTGGACAGGGGATCACGGTGACACCCGAAGGAGTGGTCGTTCCTCGGGGTAGCAAGCGCGATCCAAAAAATAAAGGGCAATTCGGTATTGCCTTGCGTTGGTTAGGTGAGGGCACTGAATACGGTGCCTATTTCGAAAACTTGCACAGCCGCGCACCGGTCTTGAGCACCAAAACTGCTAGTCTTGCGACCTTGAATGCCATTCCGAACATTATCGCCACGGCAAACGGGCTGGCTCCCGGCAGCGGTTTAGGTCTCGCACAGAGCGTTATGCTCGGTAACGGTCGGTACTATCTTGAGTATCCCGAAGATGTGCGTTTGTTCGGCCTTAGTTTCGCCACCACCCTGCCAGAAGGCACGGCATGGTCTGGTGAAGTCAGCTACCGGCCGAACGCTCCGGTGCAACTCAATGCAACTGACCTGACTCGGGCACTGCTCAACCCAATCGCCGGTGGACTTGCGTCACCAATTACCTCAGCACCAGGTGAGGACAACAAAGGCTACAGACGTAAAGAAATCACTCAGGTGCAATCGACGCTGACTCATTTCTACGATCAAGCGCTGGGAGCAGACCGCCTAACTATTATCGGTGAAGCCGCGGTGGTACACGTGGGTGGTCTGGAGTCACGGAATGATCTGCGTTACGGTCGTGACACAGCGTTCGGTGCCTATGGTTTCAACGGCGATACAAACGGGTATGTGACAGCGACTTCTTGGGGATACCGCGCCAGGGCCATCCTTGATTATGCCAACGCCTTTGCCGGGATCAACCTTAAGCCAAACCTATCCTGGTCGCACGACGTCAAAGGCTACGGTCCGAACGGTCTTTTCAACCAAGGAGCCAAAGCCATGAGCGTAGGTCTCGATGCTGATTATCGAAGTACCTACACTGCAAACCTCAGCTACACCAACTTCTGGGGTGGTGACTACAATACTCTGGTTGATCGTGACTTCGCGTCAATAAGCATTGGCGTAAACTTCTGATTATCTTGGAAAAAGCTAATTCTGCACCAGGCGATTCAGCGGCGTGGGGTCGTGAGATGCGTGTCTTCTGATCGTTTCCCCGCCTCATTGTATTCGGTATTGAAAGTGAGTTTCCTGCCCTAACCTAGCCGTGCATGTATTGGCGGCTTGGTCGCACTGTCACGATCGCTATCGCAGAAGATGATCTGTACCCATGTTTGAACTGCTTCGGTTACGCAGTCATCTCAACGGTAGAGCGACCGAACGTTTCGAATACTACAAACCGAGACATCCTGTACAGCCCGATGTAGTGGCATTGCCTGGCTGTGATCAGGGGAGGGGATAGGCGAATTTTCATCGTTTCTTACCAACAGGCGAGACAAAATATCGGTTTTGGCTTACATTATGATCGAACTCAAAAGCACCATTTTGGCTCAGTTGATCAAGCAAATCAGGAAACGATGAAAGTTTCACGAGAAAAAGCAAAAGAAAATCACGAGCGAGTCGTTGATACCGCCGCTGCTATGCTACGAGAACATGGCTATGACGGGATCGGGATTGCCGACATGATGAAGGCTGCCGGGCTGACGCAGGGCGGTTTCTACCGCAACTTCACGTCCAAGGACGATCTAATCGTCAAGGCTACCGAGCATGCACTGGAAGCCACCCGAGCGATGCTTCAGGAAAAAATTGCTTCCGCGCCCGAAATGGCCTTTAAAATCGTGATAGAGCAATATCTTTCGTGTGAACATCGCGACGGAACAGCTAGCGGGTGTGTTCTTCCCGCGCTGGCGGCTGATTCAGCTCGCCGTGACGATCCGGCGCTGCGCTCGGTATTCGTCGACGCTATTGATGGTTACCTTCAGTCTCTTAACGCTATCGCCCCTACTATGCCGGAGGGATCGCGGTCGCGCGCGCCAGCTGCGATCCTTGCTGAGATGGTCGGTGCTGTGGTGCTAGCACGCGCGCTGGGGGAGGGCGACAGGGCCAATAACCTGCTAAAGGCGGTAACTCGCGATTTGCTCGAGGCTCCATAGCTGATTAGACACAAAACTGAATGCCCGTATTTAACGAGCACATTCGCGCTGTTCGAGATGCAGCTCAAGCATTCCTCTTCAGCTTCATTCCCTTGCCATATGAATTTGTCGTTCGACCGGGGCGAGTTGCAGGCCCTCCGCTGTTAACTTGTGGATGTGCAGGTTTCTAATTCAGCGTTACGTGCATAAGCGACATCTTTCATTGGTGTGACGCTAGTCGCTTAGAAGATGAGCTACCTTTGTACACTGCGTACATCAGGCCTAACCGGTAAGCAAGGTGACTTATTTATTCTTAACGCGGTCGTGCGTGACCGCACGAATCGAGAGATTATGGATCTTCAGACCAAGCCACTGAGATTTCGTGGAGATGGGCCACCGGCAAGCTTTCTGCACGCGAATGGATTTCCGCCAGCAGCCTACGAGCCTTTCCTTAAAGCCTTATCCCGGCATCTTGATGTCACTGCATATCCGATGCGATCTCTGAGCGGAGCTCCACTCGACTCTGGCACCCAGTGGTCCGATCTGGGCCACGAGCTCGCTACACAAGTGGGACCTGGCACCATCGCTATTGGCCATTCCCTAGGGGCAACAGCATCAATGACGGCAGTGGCGGAACACCCGGACCTCTTTTCGGCGCTCGTAGTGATAGAGCCTGCAATGTTAAATCGGTGGTTGTCTTTCGGATTTCGGTTCGTGCCGTACTTTATTCGTCAACGAATCGGCCCCGCAGCGAAGGCGCGTGTGAAACGGGATCGTTGGCCAGATCGGCAGGCTTTCTTAGAGAGTTGCCGACGTTCCGGGCTTTACGCCGGCATGTCCGAGCGGGGGCTGCAGATCTTCGCTGACGCGGCGTTGTACGAAACTGATGGAGGGGTGACGCTAACATTCCCAAAAGACTGGGAAGCCCACTTCTATACAAACCCACCATGGCCAGCCCAGATATTTGGAAAAATCCGAAAGCCGGTGGTTGGTCTACGCGGTCGCAGCACCATTTTCCTCGACGATACGCGGTGGCGTGATCTTACTTCCCGTCAACCGACGGGATGGTTCGAGCAAATGTTGGATGCTGGACATCTCCTTCCGCTCGAACATCCGGAGTTTGCAGCAGCCATGGTGATAGAAGGACTTCAGGCTGTTGGCGTAGTGCCAATAACAAAGTGACACTGCACATAGCTAAAATCAGGAAATGCAGAGATCAACCGTCGACTATGATTCAGATCGGGATGTTGACGGCTACGGGTGTCGTAATGATGCTGTTGGTGATGAGGTGGTTTTTGCAACGCTACAGTGCTTGATATATATAGGCGTTAGATTCCCCTGGCGCTAGAGGGATCTCAGCAGCGAGTAGAATTTCGCGTAAGCCTGCGTTATCGGTGCGAACTTTCCATTGATATCCATCCTCGCGTTGTCTTGAGTTTCTAGTTTGGATTGCCGCAAGCAATGCCTCACTTCCGGGGAAGTACACGGCCAACCCGTCACCTTTCCAGCTCGCGACGCTCATCCCTAAAGACTCACATATCGCCACCTTGGCTGCTGCGTCGTCGACATCTGCCTGTTTTGATTCGTTGATCAACAATCTCAGCGGTGGATTAGCAACGCCGTCGCTGCAGAGAATGTCACCATTTCCCCAGGACTCAGGGGGGCATATCTTGTTTTCTTTACGCAATTCGATAAAAGGATTTATTTCCATTGGGTAAATTCTACAAACCAATGGACGCTCTTCGTAGATTCCGCAAAGGTTATTTTCTTGCAAGTTAGGGCAGCGCTTTAAAGCGTTGGCTGCAAAAATTGCAATAATGTGAAGTCGTCCCTTGTCCTTATTAACTATAGCGGCTCGACTAGTGTTGTGTATGTATTCTGGCGAAATCTCTGGGTCTGTCAAATAGCTGAAAGCCTCGAGTATAATGGCAACATGATCGCCTCGGTCGAGCCATTTTTCGGCTTCCGCTATAGTCAACGGAATCAGCCTTTCCTTACAACAAGCTCCACAGGTCACGCATGTATATCGAACTGTGCTGTTTTCCATTATATTCCACCAAGTGCAAGTTGCATTTGCCACTTTTCATTTGTTTTAGAAACATTCATTATTGAGTTGTGTCGGTCAGCTGAGCTAAAAAGAGAATTAAGCCTGCAGTTCGCAGTCGCTTGGCCGTGCCGGATTGCTGGCGGTGTAAAGCGATGTATCATCCGATGCTTCCTTTGTGCTGGACTGCCTGTCCGGCGAAGGTTACTATCAATTCAGTACTGAGTCGATATCGAAACGATATGAACGAAAATTTATTTCTTTCTAGCTCCTGCCTGATCGAGCGGACCTTAAAATCGGTAGGCGATCAGTGGAGCATTTTGATCCTAAGGGATGCACACAGCGGCATTCGCCGTTTCGATGAGCTTAGAAAAAGCCTAGGCATCGCCCCATCAATGCTGACCAAGCGGCTGGCAATGCTCACCGAGGCAGGCTTGCTGGAAAAAAAACGCTATTCCGAAAGGCCCCCGCGTGACGAATACGTACTGACGGAGGCAGGGTGTGACTTCCTGCCTGTTCTCTTTATGATCGGAGCATGGGGGCGAAAACATCGGGGCGGGGGACAGATAGTGCGCTTTTTCGACGCCCAAACGGGCACCGAAATCAATGCGGTAGCAATTGATGAGACTACGGGGTGCCCGATCGGCTCTCGGGAAATTCGCGTCGTTTTGCCTGAATGACTCGTAGATATTGACTGTTGTTGGTCCGACGAAGCAATAACGCCCACTGAACGCCAATGGCCCCATCATCTTGTAAGCAGTCGCACGTACCTCAGCACACTGGAGCGAGGCCTCAAAAGCCTAACATGGCCATGCCGGGATTCTTTCCAGGCATCTTCGGCCGTCGATAGCCAAGCCGCAGGCTAGGATTTGCGTCTGGGAGTCCGATGACAAATCTTGATCCGTTACAGCACATGGGATCGACGTCGCGCAAATGCATACAGCGCAATCATCTGGCTGGGCGGTGAAATACGATGAGTCATTGGTACAAAAATTATACGTTGCTCGGCAGGAGGCCCTGCCGATGGAAACGGGTGGCGCGATCATCGGCGTCACGGATCTGGAAACAAAGACAATTGTCATCGTCGACGTGCTGCCGACGCCGACAGATAGTGAGGCCAGCCCGAGCCATTTCATTAGATGGCAAGAGGACCAGGCCGAAGTTCTGAAGGTAGTACACAAACGTACTGCCGGCATGGTGGATTATGTGGGCGAATGGCATTCGCATCCTGATGGGTGTCCAGCTCGTCCGAGTGAGCTAGATGAGAATTTATTGAGTACCTTGCATCGCCAGATGAGTATCGAGGGGTTGCCAGCGCTCATGGTGATCGCCGCCAAAGATGCAATAGGGATTTTTGTGCGTTGATTCGCCTGCTACAGTGAGCGTGGAACCTGAGCCGCGCTTTGATATCGATAAATCATGGGACCGTAGGCTCGTTCGACTTCGGCCTCAATACTATCGAACCGTTAACGACCTCAATGGTAAGCACGTCGCCGACGCCTAACCCTAACTCGGCAAGTAGATCAGTTGGCAAGTCGATAATAACATCGCCACTCCCGTCCTTAGTATTTTGACATTTCACGGTCCAACGTTGGAATTTGTTCATCGTCATTCCGCAGCTATATTGAATTTATCACGAACGCTGCTCACTCCGGGGAGTAAGCCCACGGGTTTATCATGCCCAGTTGCAGCTTCAGGTCTTGAGAGTAACCTTCCCCTGCGTAGTGCATGCTCTTCAGATGTCAAGATTGCTCTGGACTGTAGAATTGACTGCGCAACTAAAGCCTATTTGGCCGTTTTGAGCTTGCGTCGCCCTTTCATACCGCCTCCGCTATTGTTGGTCTGCTCTGATCTATAAGCGCCCTAGCTCCGAAGGTCACGCTCGCCTGAAAATAAGATTCTGAAAGGCTCCAAGGTCGCATCGGTATCGTTCCGTAATGAGTAAGTAACCCCGCGGGCGACTTGGTAAACAAGAAAATGCGATCCGTCCCGGGGATCCGTAACGATCCCAGCCATCATCAGAGGCTCCATCAACCAAATAGATTGGCCATTCATGTGGGGAGGTGTAACCACTGAGCCTGCTCGCCCCAGACCCGGTTCGACTGCGCGTCGATAAACTGTTTGAGCTCTTGAGTGGTACATCATATCCATGCTGGCGTAATTTTCCCGCCCAGACCTGCGCACCACTTGGAGCTAAAACCAAGGTTAGCAGCAGCTCCTGCGCAACGAAGCTCCAAACTCGCTGCCCCTCATACGAGTCGTTAGCAACGGGTGGATCGAGAGCTATTTTGGCCCTTGGGTAGGTGGTGAACATGATAAACCTAGAAAATGAACACTATAGATTGTAGTCCTATAAGATTCGATAGCGCTTCATCGTTCCTTTTGCGGAATCAGCAAATTGGAACTCAATATCGCGTTCGGCCTAGCGCTGAAGCAGGTCAGAAGCAGTAAAAATCTTACTCAAGAGGATTTTGCTACTGTAAGCAGTCGCACGTACCTAAGCACACTGGAACGAGGCCTCAAAAGCCCTACGCTAGAAAAGGTGGACCAGCTAGCGAGGGCTCTAGACGTGCACCCCCTCACCATCCTTGTCGCCACATATGTCGGTAAAGAAAGTCATCAGGACGTTGAGGTTCTGTTTCAGAAAATCAGGGATGAGTTGTGCTCAGTAAAAACCTGAAGGGGGATGCTCATCGCCACGGAAAGGCCTATAAGCCTTTTGTTCAATAAGAATCTCAGGACTATGCCCATACGCCGGCGCCTGTGTCGAACCAACGGGCGACGGGAAGCGCTACCAGTTCCCGGCGTTTGGAACTGACCAAGAAGAGCAGGGGGAGGGGAAGGAGAGCTCCGGTAACTCGCAGCCCTTGATTCGGATGCCAAACCTCTTAAACAACGGGTCAGGTTGTCGCGTAAGGACCAGCTGAAACTCAAGGTGAATGCTGCACTTGAGTAGGAGATCGAGTCGTATTATTTCGAGCTCTATGCCAGGCGCTGGTTACCGGACACGCGTCGCGACTGGGCAAGCGTTTGTCGAACCTGGATACGGCCGATGCCATGTCGCGTATCAACGGTGATGACGTGGGATGACCACGACATCTTCCACGGCACAGATGACATGAAAATCAAATGCTGACACTTGTTACCTGGGTGAACCGGCTTGCCATCGCGAAGCGTGTCGAGCCAGTCCTGCATCGCCTTCCAGCTTCTCTCACCAAGCACCTGAGGGCGAGAGCGCTCCCTGTCGGTGAAGGTACGCCAGCCTGTCCTCGCACTGCCGCAGGTCGATGCCTATCGTCGAACTGAAGCTCCTCTCCGACCCAGTGCCGCTGCGCTTTTTCACCTGCACCAGGGTGGCGCGCTGGATCACCGGTTTGCCCCGTCCACGATACGGGGCAGGATAGTACGTCCGCCCCTAACGGAGCCCCGACAGCCTTCTTCCCGCTTGCTGGGCTCACGCAGTCGGAGCATGCCTACTACCTGTATAGTGGTCTCGGCCATTTTATCGGTCGACTACGAAAAGGCAAAGAGGGCTGAAATGAGTATGCCGAGTGAACGCACCCGAAGTGTGATCCAAACAGAAGCGTTTTTGCGTGAATTGTCAAAGAGCCGCCTCATTCCTGAGGAGTACCGTAATGAAGCAAAGCGCCTTCTGCGACATTACCCTGAGTCGTCGTTTGTCCTATTCGCCGGCAAGATGGATGACATTATCCAAAGTGCAGAACCCGGAGATTCCAGGTGGGAATTAGCCATCAACGGTTATCACCCTATGTTCACCGCGGAGATATAGCTTTAGGCCAGTTCTTTAACAAGGTCTGTCGTTTGTAATTCAGACGCGTTTGCCAAGACTCTAGTTGTCTTTGTCGATCCCGACAGGGGATATCGTGTGGAGCTCAAGCATCGAATATCCACCGCCTCGACTGGGGCCAGCTCGTCACAGTGCGGCCACGAAGGTAAGCTTTTGGCTGACTGCCATCTGTCGAAAAGGGTTGGAGTCGACCCATGCAGGAGAAAAATTTTCGGTCGAGCCAGGCTACCGATCGCACGCACGCACGCACGCTCGACGCTGACACAGTGGGTTGGACAAACTGATGTGCAGCTCCAGCGTCGCGTGGATGCTTTGCGCGGCTGAGGGATAAAAATGATACTGGGTAGGCCCCGCTCGCACCGACCCGACCATCGATTACGTCCACGTGACATTGCCGGAACGCGTTTGGATATTACCCGCAGGTCATGATGGTTGTTCCTGTCGCGAAAGGTGCACGAAAATGCCGAACAGGAGGGTGCGCTATGTTTACTGAAAATGCGCGTGAATATTTTCGTCGCCTACCGTGTACGTTTGCAAGCACTTCTCCAAAAGCACTTAGCGGATGACGAGCCGTGAAGAGAGGCTAATCAACGGCAGGTGATATACCGACGGAAAACCAGTCGCTTACCTGCCCAAGCTTACCTGCCCAACACACCATCGGGTGCCTGCTGGAGATTCTCGTGTACCGCCAGATTGACTGTGGGAATGCCCGGAACTCTCATTTGCCCTCTGGCCAGTACGAGACGCCAGACAACGCTGCGCAATAATTCGACTTCACTGGTTACGAGCTAAGGGTCCGCGGCTTGTTGATCTCACGCCGAATACGTTCGGGCAGCGAATCTAGATCTATATCCAGATAAAGGGCAAAAACTCTCAAGGAGGAGGGTAGTGAGTGCCCCCCATTCTGTCGGCAAGCTTCGCTGCCTTTTCTACGTAACGTTCTTAAGGCCGCGTTCAAGCGTACTGAGATATGTGCTGCTAACGATTCCGAAATCTTCTCGAGTCAAGCCACGGCGAAGCGGCATATTACGTTACGCAACGCAATGGCGAGCGCTTCCTTCAGTTCCATTTTGTTTAACACACAAAAGGGACGACGAGCCCTTTTTTGAGCTCTATAGAGCTACAATCTATAGCATTCATTTCGAGATAAGTTTATGTCTGCACTTCAGATTAGCGCCCACCAGTTATCGGCGACGGGTGATGAGCACAGCCCCTCGACAATGCTGATGGTCGCGGTGGCGAACGTGGCTCAGCCGGAGCAGGGCATAAAGATAGTCAAACGGTTATCCGGCCAAGATCTAATCGACCTTTTTAACGAAATAGATCGGCCTGATTCAGATAAGGCCATCGTAGGTGTCCTGCTGGCGATTCCTCCAAAACTCAACGGCTCTCCGCGATGGATCGCGGAGAACGTGTTTAATTTTGGCCGAGTTCAGCTAAGATTTGATGATGGCGCTTGCGTAGATACATATGCCTACCGGCTCGCTTCAAAAGGTGTATTCATAGACAACGCTAAGGTCGAGCCGGCAGCTATCTTGAGCTGGAGGTCACTCTACGAAACGTCCAATGCGGATGGTGACGTTGATCCGGAGCTTGTCACCCATCAAACCTGGCTGTCGGTTGTCATCACCCGAATAGTCAACGCAGTAAACCTACCAGAGGGAGAGGACACCCCGGAGTAATTGATCACGTCCCATCGGTACCGTAGCTCAATCCCAATGGAGGCTTTTGCAGATCAAGCCGGGAGAAGGGGGACGGATACCCCTGGCTTAAAAGCCTATCAACCTACACGCTGAACATCGCTGCCGCCGATACTCTACTACGAGCGCGACGTCGAAGGCTTCTTACCCAACAGCGTTCACGAGGTGCCGCCATGAAAGGAAGACGTAAAGTCAAAACGTTTAAATGGTTTTTAAAGGCGCAATTTGAGGCCGAAGCTCGGCGCATGATGGCAAATAGATCTGATGAAGCAGCTCATAGATTTCTTGATGCGGCCTCGCAATTTGGAATCGAACATGAACCTCATGGGCGCCTTGCTGGTAGTTAGCATAAGCTAATATAGCCCGGAGAGGATTGACCCAGATGCTGAAAACATCGCTGACCCAAGGCACTGCTTCATTAACCATACCAATGCTGAGCTTGAGATGATTGGTGTTGGGTCAGTGTGGCATTGGCTTGTGGACACTTCAGCGATAGCACCAACAGGCGTGCAGATTTGGCGTATATCTGAATATATCCTGCTGGCTATAAATTATAATCAGCAGGATATATGCAGGTACTTCCGCCGGTAGCTATGCATCCGCACTGCAGCGCTACCTTTGAGTTCATCACCGTAGGATGGAACCAAACCGCAATCGTGAGGTTACCGATCGAGGTTTATGGCAAGGCACTTGACAGCTTCATCGCTGGGCCTATCAATTCAGACTCATGACAATTATGGTCGATCAGGCACGCACTGGTTAGTGCACTGAATTTAGGGCACCGTGCGCAACGATTGGGGAAAGAAGTGGAGGAAAACCGGTCAGCTCATATTGGCCCTGAACCCTTCGCCTGCAAACCCCGAGAGCACATGTAATCGACCTTGAGGAAATACTGGTTGCTATGAAAGATCACTATGGACACCACTCTGCGAATCGCCATGCTTTTAGAGGAAGGCAAGCAACGAATTATATCTTTCGGGGACTGGCTGACAGTTGAAATGTAGCGGGCGAGTGACGTCTTGGACGATTGAAGAACTGAAGGCTGAGGTTTACAGCTTGAGAAGTGAAGGTCGAATTTTTACTACCATTGCGTCTTAAGTTCATACCCAGAACTAATTCCGCAATGTAAATAGCGACGCCCTGTATTTTCAGCGCATAGGGGTCTCCCAATTTCCGCCAATCCTCAAAGGCAGAAATTTGGCCTAAGGAGGAGGGCAGTCGTCAGCCTCAGCAAAGGAGTAACTGGCTGTGCTTAAAAGATTTTCGCACATGTTAGCGCTGCTGTAGCTCGCAGCTCCCACCACAATGAGACGATCCTCAACACCAGCGAGGTGGGGTAACAGAGAGGGTTTCTTGTCGGATCCAGATCGTCTTTACGATGACTGATGGGACATAAGTGTATGAATTACAAGATCATTGAACAAGCTGTTCACAGGCAAGTAAACCCCGAAACTGTGAAGGTTCCACGGGTGACTTCCGAGTGATATTGAGTGCGGAAGTAATTGTTGGATGCGGTATTAAATATGGAAGCAATGAGAAGAATGTATGAGTTTTAGGTAAGGAACGATCTGATGCGAAGTCCGGATATGCATTCAGTAGCACACGTTTTGGACCATCAGAGGCATTCCCTCATGCACCCCAATTCTTGAGGAGGCTGGAAGTTGATTATGAGAAAACCCGATCAAATATAAGGTTTGGCGACTTGTCAGTAATTATCGAAAGCTGAGTGTGTCCAGGAAGTAAAAGATTGGTCTCGCGTTTGGGAGGAAGGAAAGAAACGAATCTGTATAAGCGCTAAAGTAAAAAATTGGTGCGGTGTGAGCTATGAGATCAACGCGGGATATGCAGCCCAGAGCCCGGAAGCAAGTTGTTGGTCTTGTGTAAAGCGCATCGGTTCTAACGATTACTTCACGTTTCAGACCTAGAATTGCTTCCGAGCACTCCAGTATCAGGAGTGGCGTTGCCTCTGCACTGCGCCTTGATGCGTAATCTCGGTATCGCCTTTACAGAGATCTGCGATTTGGAGAAGCTGGCTAAAAGTTGCGCTGATGATAGGCAATATACGTTTCTTTATGTGGCGGCACCGCTTAAAGTGCATCGCGCTACCGGGTCACCGGTCAATCCGGTAGTGATTAAATAGTCATGTGTGCTGGGGCAGGCTTACTCCTGCCTTAGCATAAATCAAGCACATTGCTTAAAGCCATTTACGTCAAGGGGTATCGCAGTATAGGCGGGGAGGAGGGTAGCTCCGACGAGGCACAACTGATTTTCATACGACAGTTCATAAGTCTCTTCGATTGCTGAAGTTCCACGTCTTCGCGTTTTTATATACATAAACTTAATTGTGCTGATCCAAGGGCTGGTAAGCACACGTCCTCAATCGCGGTGCTCTGTTAGAGGTGAGTCAAGTTTCGCGCAAATTGGTTACCCCATCGTTGATAGCCTCTACTATGAACTGGGAACCCGGCCGGATAAGCACCTCTCGTTCTGCCTGCTCCCTTGTGAGAGCGCCGAGGTATCGTGCTTGTGATGTTGGTCGAAACAGGAGTCGAGCGCGGCCATTGCTGCGATGCTCCCAGCCATCAGGGGCACAGCCCATAAAACTCTTTAGCTCGATGATTTCGCCGACCTTGAGGTTATCCCAGCTGTCGTCCTTGGAGTAATGAATGAAATCCCGATCTGGGAGAGGTAACAGGTCCCAATCGGTAAAGAAATCACTGATTTTTTGCCGAGCTCCCTCGTCCAGCGTGTTATTTTCTTGTCCTTCACGGATATCCATGTAATCCCCGCCGGTCCAGATATCAATCAGGCAATGAAGCTTCGGTCTTAAGTAGCCAAGAATTCCGAGGCTCTGATTCTCCCGACCTGGACGTTGCCTAGTCAGTTCTTCTATCAGCGTTTTAGCGTCAGCACCTGATAGGTTTGCCAGTGGGGAAAGCAGTTCTTCTTCATCATCCTGACCAAGATGTATGGATAGCGCTGCAAAAGTATATTCCATTATCTATTCCATTCATCTGGCTTAAGGTTGCTGCACGGCTGGTGCCCGAGGCTACTACGGGTGACAGCCGGGCGGAAAGAGGAAGTTTGTGGGGTGATGGCAGCCAGCTCATTATCATAAACATCCTGTTTAACATAATATACATTACACGTAACTAGGTATTTCAGTTTCTGCCCGGTTATCCAGCGGATTTGAAGCCAGCAACACCTGCTAACATCAGCCAGGGTTCCTAATCGAATGCATGCAAGCGACCCGGTCCTAAAATCCGGTTCGACCAAGATTGATCAAGGAGCCAAAGCAAAGCTGACAAACAACGCAATTGATACGCTGCTGTGGCCACCTTACTCCCGGGCAATATTTATAGGATTATTTGTTTGGTCCTCCGCAGGCAACAAATTCCAGCGTGTGACAAAAGCACGCTTGATACTCGGTGCCAGCCCCGCCAGTACCACAACACTGAGCGCGAATCCCCAAAACTTCATCAGCGTAAACAGCCCCAGCATGCCGCTCATGTTAGTGACGCTATGGCCATCGAGCACCGACAATAACGTGAAGTTTTCAGCATAGTCGCTCAATCCGGTGACCAGCGGGACAACAATCAACACCCAGATCCACCAACGTTTCGCGCACCCGACTTTGTAGCCGAGCAGCAAGGTAATTACGTATAGCAATACGAAGAAGTTATCCAACACGATGCGCCATATCGCTAAAGATCCCCATGGTCCTGAGGGTGTCACGTTGCTTAGAAGTGGCTTGATAAGGTTCACGCAACTTGCCAAATTCCAGCAGAATTGATTGGAGGCGTTAAACACCGTCCGGTCCAGAAGCATCAGGGTCACTCCGACAAGTGTTGTGGCCAGCAACATTTCCAGGAACAGATCGATCAGCGAATCATTGCGTCCCGGACGCTGACTGGCCGGGATATGGCGCAACCAGCCGATAAAGTCGGTGAAGTGCCCTCGCCCCTCCTCTCCCTGCCTCCTGCGAATCGGAAACCTGGCGGGCCGGCGGATGGGTAGCAGTCGTTGTACATTGGGGTCATCCAGGCAACGATCGCCAATTAGCTTGCCCAGGCGCCGGAAGCTTTCAAACTGACTCTCGTCAAAAAACTGATCGACCGTTGTCTGGTGCGGGAAAGTCGAGTTCTGGATGGCGTAGTTCAGTACATCCGCCGGTTCATCGCGCAGCGCGGCCAGACTGGATTTGATTAGCACCAGGGTGCCATTTTTCTGCGCATCGTAATGAATAGTGCCGGTAATGAACCCTTGGGTGCATAAGGTTTTGGCATCCCCGCGAAAATCGTTGAGCTGGCTGAAGCTGATATCAACCCCCAGATCGACTCGACATTTGCGAATGGTGTCGGCCAGATCGGTCATCTCACGCTGCTCATCCGCGCTAGCATCGACGGCAAAGATAACGGAGCAGCGCCGGCGCACCAGTTCGTAAATGCCCAGATTGTCGAAATGGCCGCCATCGGACAGATAAACGTAACGGCTGCGCTCATCGCTCATGCCGAGCAGTTCATATAATAGGGCGAGCAGCCCCAGCCGCGGGCTGGGTGAATACCAGCGTGACTGCGCCGGATTGGGGCTCCAGCGTCCCAGCCGGATGTTGAACAGAGTCAGGACGAATGCCAGCATCGGTAGACTGGCGCGACCCATGTTCGGGCTGACGGCCGCGCCTGACGTGGCCAGAGCCATGCCCAGGGTGAAACCTTTCTCTTCCTGATCCCTTGCGGCATAGGCTTCAGTGGGACGGTAGGCCGGATCTGCGGCGCCATCGCGGTGCAGCGAGGTCGTGTCGCCCTGAGTCCGTTCCAATGAATAACCGCAAAACAATGGTGTAAATACGAACGAAGCTGCTTTGCGTTCCTGCCAGGCCAGGTCCGCCCCCTGGGTGATATTCAGGGTGGTGTTGATGATATGCAGGGGAAGTTGAGGCGCGATCTTCTTGCCGTTGGTGCCCCTGCTCAGCACATGCAAGGAGAGATCATCGTCATCATCCAGACCAACGAAAGGCTGTTCATTACGCAGGTTCTGGTTACTCGCCCCGAGATAGCACCTGACCAGACGGTTCTTGTACATGTTGTGCAAGGAGAATTTATTGATATCGACCCGCCAGGCGAACAACAGCGTCACGAAGAGCAAGATACCAATGGCCAGTACGAAGATGGGGATGCCAGCTGTCGTCGGATTGTTCCCTGTCAACGACTCAATGGCGGGCACATTGTTTTGGAACAACGTCCAGATGCCCGGAAGTTTCTGCTCCTCCGCAGGCGCTTGACTCGAGCTGGCGACAATTGCAAACAAGACTTTCTGGGTAGCCGCTGCTGCAAAAAAAACCAGCCCCACGACAAAGGTCGTTGAGGCGACGTTCAGGAGACGGTCGACTCTCAGCTGTTTCTTCATCGAGGCCGACTCGGGGCGGCGTAAGAATATCGACACCAATAAAGTACCGATCCAGCCTGTGCCTAACAGGCCAATCCAGTCACCCATGCGGCTCTGCAGCCATTCCAGCAGCGGTAATGAAAAGAACGTCAGCAGGCACCAAATCGCCCAGCCGAAGGCTATCATCATTAGCCAGGCGTTGAGACGGCTCCACCACTCACGACTGCGCTCGAAGAAGGCGCGGCCGACCATTCCGGTATAGATGGAAGTGGTGACGCCCAGGGCAGCAAGAAAAATCGGCACGCCCAAACACAGCAAAACGATTTTGTGCCCGACCGTCACCGGTTCTCCCAGCGCCAACAAGTGACTGGCAGCGGCCAGTACCAGTATGCCCGAAACCAACCCCACGCCGCCGGCCATACACAGCACCGCGGCATCGCGCAGCAGCAGTCGCAATGGCTTGCCCTCGGCCAGCTCGGCCAACATCCAGGTCAACAACAACGCCAATAGCAAACCGGCTAAATAGCGCCCGGCAGACAAGGCGGTATTCCAAACGGGATCAATACTGGTCCACCAGACGACCGCAAAAACTGACGACACTGTCCCTGGGACAATAACAGTCAGCACCACTCCCGGTATGGAGATCAACCAGTTACGCCGGCGATTGATCGGCAATCCCTGGTGCCAGAGGTTGTAGCCGATGCAGAAGACAAAAAACAATCCACCCCAGGCCGCCGCGAAGCCGAAGACATTAGCGTATGGAGTTGCGAAGTCGTAGGCTCGGAGTAATGCATATGGCAAGGAGAACAATAAAGCGAAGAAACCAAGAAGGATGACCAGATTGAGCATGACATTGCGCAACCAAGTGGCGAGCAAGGTCAGTGTGTCCATCGATAGCATACCGACCCGGGGGGTGAGGTAGTTGCTGTAACGCCTGAGCCAGACGATCTCCGCAGGCTCCGAGGATGCTGGGGCTTTTTCGGTGTTGACGTTGTCCGCCTTGGCCAAGCTCTTCTGAACATCGGCCAAGCCTTTGCGATAAATCCAGGCACTCAGCCAGCTACCGATATAGCCGCCGCCCGAGACCGTAGACAAATAGTCGAACGAGGCCAGTCTTTTTCTGCCGGCCAATGCCTGAAGCACGCCGAGACAGAACGTAGCGCTGCGGATACCGCCGCCAGAAAAAGCCAGGCCGATGGACTCCCGGGTTTTACGCAAGGTTTGCCCATCCGTTTGCCCACCTTTGGTATAAAAGGCCGATCGGGGATGGCGGGATAAAGCAGCGGCCTCGGCATCGAGTGCCGCCTGCAACTTCAGCGCCTCGCTGGAGGGTTGGGTATTTTCGGGTGGCGGGTTTTCCTGCTCGACCGTCATGGCGTCTCTCCTCAAGAAATCAATCGCACGCAAAGCGTGGTTCTAACTCATCCGAGTTTTGACTTCCTGAGCGACAATTCGCACGACAACCTGAACAAAGACGAGGCCGATGGTGTAGCGGTAACTGAAGAGACTGTAGACAGCCCTGATGACCTTCGCCAGCGATGTTGGATAAGTACCTTGCAGTTCCATGGCGGGAGCGAATGGCTGAGGCCAGACGTTCGGGTATCAATCAAAATCGAGTCGATCCCACGTCTGTTAATAACTGGCGCCTCTCCACCCTTCGCCACCTCAGAAAATCAATGTGCCAGCCCTATCAAGTTTTATTTGCACTGAGGGCTTCAAACTGGCGTTGGATTTCAGACCATGAATACTCTTCCGATAGGACTGCTAACAACGGAACCGAAAGCTGTTTCACTTCAGGCCATAAAGCTTGGCCATTATCGAGCTGGTCAAGTAGTTTCTTTTCAACTACCCAAGCCCCAATTTTAGTTTTTTTCTGCAACAGGACTTCGAAAACACCTTTGGTATTTTTATGACCGCCCCCGCTACCTTGGAGTGCAAGACGTCCCCGAGTAAAGACGAACCACTCTCCTGTATTTCCGGATTCGAGTACGTAACTTGGAAGGTTGTAGGCAGAGCTTGGACTGTCTTCGACCAACAGATAGACGATTGGGTTGTCGACGTAAGCCAAGAGCTTTTCAAGATCATAGACGGCGTCAAACGTTTTGAATCTACGCGGTTTGACCAGAGGGGCCTCAACGATCTCCTTGCGCTCAGTTGTCTGCCCCAACGCGCCTGGCTGCGGTTCATTTTCCTGCTTGCCGAAAATAAGAGCGTCAACTCGATTGCCGAGGACATTCTTAAAGATGTCCCAGAGCAATGATGAGAATGGATCCATGTAAGTTCTCCTACAGTGAAATTGATCTGTTCGGTAGCCCAGCCAAGGGCAAGATTATGCGAAAAAAAGGCAGACGGTCCGGCAGTAGCAGCGAATTATTTACTTGCTAACACCGAGAGTGCGGCTAACGCTGCAGACACAGCAGAGAGAATCGCCGCTTGCGAGTTTAATTTCAAAGACATGCTCAGGGCCGTCTTGAAAGCCTCGGAGTTTGTATTAGTAGCTAGATTCAGGGCCTCCTGCGCATTGGCAGAAAGATGCCAAACCAACGCCGCGATGACTGCGACTATTGCGCTCACAAGAGCAAGGGGTTTACTACTGGCTTCGAAAAAGTCTTTCATCTGAATATCCTATTCTAAATTATCGTTAGCCAACACAGAGGTGGCGCTTGTAATAGATGGCACATCGCTACCTAGTATGAGCGTTACCCTTCTCAATAGCAAAGTCAAGCCAATGCCAGTTGTGCTCACACTCATCGAACTGATGGTCGCGAGCAAGCCGCTGACAAACCGCGATACAGGTCACAGCGGGTGGCGGACTCCCGGCCTTGAAGGTACCTTCTCGATGACATCTAACAATTTGAAAGGAGCCGTGACGGTGAGTGTCGATATCGATTGCGTAGTCGTGGGTGCGGGTGTCGTCGGGCTTGCCATCGCGCGGGAAATGGCCTTGGCAGGTCACGAAGTCCTGGTGATTGAAAGTGGGGCGGCAATCGGTATTGGCATAAGCTCGCGTAATTCGGAGGTCATCCACGCGGGGATTTATTACCCGCCCGGAAGCTTGAAAGCCCGGCTGTGCGTCGAGGGCAGACAGGCACTTTACGAGTATTGCGATAGCCACGGTGTCAGTACGCGCAGAATTGGAAAGCTGATCGTCGCCAACACTGACGCGCAGGTAGATCAGCTTCGGTTCTTGCTCAAGCGAGGGCATGAAAACGGTGTGGATGATCTATGTCTGCTTGATCGTAATCAAGCCATGGCGCTGGAGCCTGCGCTTGAATGCATCGCTGCGTTGTATTCACCTTCGACCGGCATCGTCGACTCCCATGCGCTGATGTTGGCGTTGCAAGGGGACGCCGAGGCAGCCGGCACCAGCATCGCGTTCCATGCCCCGTTCCTCGGTGCAAAGGTGACCGCGGACGGTTTTCTCCTTCATGTGGGTGGGGAAGCTCCCATGGAGCTTGCATGCCGCCGGCTAATCAATGCCGCGGGCCTTCATGCGCCGGCATTGGCACGGCGAATAGACGGATTGCCGTCTGACGCGGTGCCCCGTGACTATTTGTGCAAGGGCAGTTACTTCAACGTGTCCAGACGCGCGCCCTTCACCCATCTGATTTACCCGGCGCCGGAAGCCGATGGTCTCGGGGTGCACATGACCCTCGACTTGGGCGGACAAGCACGCTTTGGTCCAGATACCGAATGGGTCGAAACCGAGGACTACCAAGTCAATCCGGCTCGCGCAGACAGTTTCTATGCGGCCATTCGCAGCTACTGGCCCGACTTGCCGGACGGTAGCCTGCAACCGGGCTATAGCGGGATTCGCCCGAAGATCTCGGCGCCTGGCGAGCCAGCCCGCGATTTTATGATCAGCAGCCAGCGCGAGCATGACGTCCCGGGGCTGATCAATTTGTTTGGCATAGAGTCTCCCGGACTGACGTCATGCCTGGCCATTGCCAAGCACGTACGTGAGCTGATTGAACGGCGTCACGCTTAACCAGGCTTGCTCCACTCCCCCACCATTGCCTCATAAACCTCTCGGCAAGCGAACTCCGCCGAAACCTTCGCATCGGCAAAAACCTGATCGCCTGCTGACGTGAGGCAGGCGTAGCCTACACGCGCATCCCGTGGGTCACTTTGGCGAGACACCAAGCCTATTTTTTCAAGCGGCAGCAGGGATTTGGTGACCGCCGATGCCGTCAGCCCCATGTGATCAGCCAGGTCCGCTCGCCGCAGCCGAGCATTGTGTGCATGTTTCAAGTGGTACAGGATCATGAAATCGCTGAAGCTCAGGCCGTGCACGGCAGAGAGCTTGGCATCCACTCGCCGTGCGGCTGAGGTGTAGGCGCGTGAGAAACGAACACAGCGGTCGAGTATCGAGCCGTTCGCGGCAGGTGCGGTAGATTCGTTGTCAGACATTGCAGCATTGCTCCAATTCTTGTGGAGAAGGACTTTCAAATCGGGAATCCATGAAATCAAACATGGGCCCCGTTACCTCGAAAGCGTAGGTCTCGCCTTTTTCACTATTCCTTTGCATGACCCGCTCACGCCGCAGTTGGGGTGTAGCATCGATGAAATAGCTGGACACCTGATAGCCAGCTTGTCCGGCCAACAAACGAATGCGTGTGCGATCAGCTTCAGTCATGAAGCCTTGATCAAGCACGACGTCGCGCCCTGCTCCCAGAACTTGTAGAGCCGTCTTCCATATATGGGCTTCACAGCGTTGTACACGGGCCATGATCCACGCCAGGTTCATGGGCTTCGGCAAGTCCGGGCCATAAAGCTCGTTCATCCACTCATCGATGGAGAAGCGTACGCCGGTCACTTCGGCATTCAGCTGCCTGGCGAACGTCGACTTCCCTGCCCCCAAAGGGCCAAAAACCATATGGACTGATTGCATGATTTTCTACTTTCTAGATACTTGAACGCTACAGTATCGAGAAATAAGACTGACGTAACCTGTGGTCGACGAACGGCCGAAGTTACCCGAACATGAAATGAGGCAGCCGATATCCCCTCAGCCTACTTTCCTCCAGTCACATCCAGGAAGGTTCCCGTCACAAACGAAGCCTGCTCCCCCGCCAACCAGAGAATGGCCCGCGCGACCTCCTCCGGCTGGCCACCGCGCCCCATGGGAATCGTATCCTTCACCCGATCGACTCTGCCCGGCTCTCCCCCGCTCGCATGCATTTCGGTATAGATATGCCCGGGTCGAACGCAATTGACCCGAATACCTTCCCGGGCCACTTCCTTGGCATAACCGGTCGTGAACGTTTCGACCGCGCCCTTGGAGGCTGCGTAGTCCACATATTCATTCGGGCTACCGAGACGGGCTGACGCCGAGGAGACATTGACGACGGCACCGCCACGCCCGCCATAACGATAGGCCATGCGCCGGGTAGCCTGCTGCGCGCAAAGCATCGGGCCCAAGGTGTTCACCGCGAATATTCGCTGCATGCGCTCGAAGCCAAGATCCTCCAAGCGAGACTGCTGGGCGAGTATCGAGGCGTTGTTGACCAGCACATCGATTCGCCCGAAGTGCAAATCAAGGGTGGCGAACAGTTCGGCGACCTGTGCTGGATCGGCGTTATCGGCACGTACTGCCAAGGCACGGGCGCCCTTGGCCTCGACCTTCGCGGCCACCGCCAACGCCGACGCTTCATCGGCGATATAGGTCAGCGCGACGTCGTAACCTTGCTCAGCAGCCAGTATGGCCGTCGCCGCCCCGATCCCGCGCCCGCCTCCGGTGATCAGGATCACGGGTTTTTGCGAACGTTCATTCATGGTCAATCCTCACGACTGGATGAAAAAACAACGTCAGCCGATGACCAGCGTACCGAGGGCAATGACGGCACAGGCCAGCAGCTTGCGCAAGGTCAATGCCTCGCCAAGAAAGACGTACCCGATCAACGCGGCGAACATGACGCTGGTTTCTCGCAACGCAGACACCGCGCCCATCGGTGCATGAGCCATGGCGTAGATCACAACCCCGTAGGCCAATAACGAAACCAGCCCGCCAGCGACGGCCACAGCGAACCCTGGGCGCAGGGCAAAGAGGCTTTGAGTGTCTCGCAGCCCGATATAAACCATGGGCATCATCACGCCCCACAACAGGCACATCCAGGCGGTGTAGGCCATCGGCGCCTCGGAGAGGCGAACACCAATGCCATCGACAACGCTGTAGGCGGCGATGAAAAAACCGGTTCCCAGTGCGTAGGGCAAGTTGGGCAACGTCCGCCGACGCCTGGTAAAGGCCAGCGATAGGATTCCAGTCGACACCAACGTAATCCCCAGCAGTCCACTCGGCGCCACCCGCTCACCGGCGAACAGCGAAGCGGCCAGGACAATCAGGATCGGAGAGACACCGCGGGCGATGGGATAGGTTTGGCCGAGATCCCCGGACTTGTAACTGCGCACCAGGAACAGGTTGTAGCCCACGTGCAATACCGTGGAAAGGCCGGCGTAAAACCAACTTGCACGGGCGGGCGGCGCCAGTAGCGTCGCCACGATGGCGCTCGCCACGGCGATCGCCATGCACATGATGGTCATGGACCACAAACGGTCGGTGCCCCCGCGCAGCATGGCATTCCAGCTGGCGTGCAGCAGCGCGGCGAACAAGACGAGGCAGATGATGTGTAAGGGCATGCATCATCCTAGACCGCTAAAGTAGCGCTATAGAAGCAAAGTCTCTTCATCCGCGCATGATGAAAAGCTCATGCATAAGCCTGCTGAGCGCCAACTGCCTGGGTCACCAGCCAACGACGAAAGCTGGCAATGTGCGGTTGGGTCTCGATCCCTTTGGGACAGACAAAGTAATACGCCAAGGGCGATGCGAACGGCAGGTTGAAAAGCCTTTCGAGGCGGCCGTCATTGAGCTCGGCTTCGACATGCCCGCTGCGTGCCAGGGCGATGCCCTGCCCCAACAGCGCCGCCTCGATGGTCATGTTGGTGTCGGCGTAGCGAATGCTTTCCTTCAAGGTCGTGACCTCGACACCCACCTGGGCAAACCACTGCTCCCATTTCGGCACCAGCGCTGCGCCATCGCGCGTCAGCAGCGGATAGCGCAGCAATTCGGCTGCCGTTTGAGGTGTGCCAAAACGTGCGAGCAACACTGGGCTGGCGACAGGAAAAATCTGCTCGCGGAACAGAAACTCGGAGAACAGCGAAGGGAAATGACCGTTGCCCAGGCGGATAGCAACGTCTGGGTCTGCCGTCGAGAAGTTAATGGGGTTGTCGGTACTGTCCAGGGTCAGCAGGATTTCCGGATGGGCTTGCGCCAGATCCGCAAGCCTGGGCAGCAACCACTTCAAGGCGAAGGAATAGGTCGTGCTGACGCTCAACCGCTGCCGCCCGTTTTGCTCGCGCAAATCGGCCAGGGTGGCCTCGAGCTTCATGAAGAACTCCCGCACGATGGGCGCGAGTGCTGCACCGGCCGAAGTCAGGTGCAGCGCGTTACCGCGATGAAACAACTGCAATCCCCAGAGCTGCTCCAGATGCTTGAGTTGGTGGCTCACTGCGCTTTGTGTGACATGCAGTTCCTCTGCTGCCGCGGTAAAGGTGGCGTGCCGCGTGGCGGCTTCAAAGGCTCGCAGGCTCGAAGAAGGCGGGAGGTTTCGCATGAAGGTCCCCTCTATGAGTAAACCTTCATGCTAGCGCCTTTGCATCGCTCATTATAGCCAGCTGTTCGCCGGCCACCGAGTCAGGTGTCGGACGGTTGATCCTTCCGGCTTTCGGGACTGCCAGCGCAGAGACCATCCATGACCAGGTCCATCAATCTGGCGAGGCGCGAGCGCCAATCGCTCTGGGAATCGATTTGCCAAATTCCGGCAGTGGCTAGGAAAAAGTCATCGTGGGTAACCCCGCTACGAATCGTTCCGGCCTTTTCATTGGCCCTCAAAAGCGACTCGGCCGCGGCCTGGACGGGTGCGTATCCCGACTTCCCTGGGAACTCGTAAGTGGAGGCGGCTTGTCGTATCGCGGTCGCAAGCCCAGCCTTGGTCATTGCATATTCTGCGAGGCAGTCCATCCATTCCCGGAGGGCTTGCTTTGGGGGTTTTGTCGCGAGCAGCTCTTGCGCCAACGAGGCCACTTGCTGCATTTCGAATTGATAAACCTCGAATACCAGCTCCTCCCGATTGGCGAAATGGCGATAGAACGTGCCCTGCCCCACGCCGGCTTTCTTCGCAAGCGCGCTCAGCGGGACCGCAGGATCGAGTGTCAGCTCTGCCACAGCGACCTTCAGAATTCGTTCTCGATTTTTCTTGGCGTCAGAACGCATCGCCAATTCATCATTCTTGGGCAAAGTTTTTCCTTCGTTGTATTGCAAAGCGGACAGTTGTCCGGTAGTTTTTTCGACAAGTGGACAGTTGTCCGCTTGCATGCCCTTACCGGAGTTTACTATGAACAGCACGGGCAACACGATCCTGGTTACCGGCAGCACCTCAGGCATAGGCCTTGGGTTGGCGCTCAGGCTGCACGAGGCGGGGAATACCGTCATCATCGCGGGACGTCGCAAGGCTCTGCTCGACAAGATCGTGTCAGAACATCCAGGTATTGAATCGGTATTACTGGACGTCTCTGATCCGCAATCCATCCAGCGCACTTGCGAAACGCTGGCGATCAGTCACCCGAATCTGAACGTTCTCATCAACAACGCCGGCATCATGCACTGGGAGGATCTGACCGCTGCGCAAGACCTGAGCATCGCCGAAAATATCGTGACAACGAACCTGCTCGGCACGATTCGCATGGTGTACGCATTCATCCCCCAACTGATCAAGCAGCCCAGTGCGACAATCATCAACGTCAGTTCGGCTTTGGCATTCGTCCCGCTGCCTGCGACACCGACCTACAGCGCAACCAAAGCGGCCGTTCATTCGTTCACTCAAAGTCTTCGCGTGCAACTGGAAGCCTCGCCCGTCGAGGTGATCGAGCTTGCACCGCCAGGTGTGCGCACCACGTTGCTTGGGCAGGAAAATGACGAACACGCCATGCCTTTGGATGAGTTCTTGAATGAAATCTTCGAGCTGTTCGAGATATCTCCAACCCCACAAGAGCTTATCGTCGAGCGCGCAAAACCCTTGCGGTTTGCTGAGGCGAGCGGCTCGCACGATGAGATATTGAACATGCTTGCGGGCTACAAACCACCGACAGAGTGATATTGACCATGCCATCGCTGCAGTCCTGAAAGAGCCTGCAGCGAGGCCCCTATAGCTTGCGCAACTCGCCACCCTCCTGCTTCAGACGCTCCAGATACGCAGTGGCATCCAGCAATTGATAAGGAAAGTACAGCCCCGGCGGAGTCGGTGGCTGGCCGTCCAACCCGATCAAACGTTCAAGAGTCATCGCGACGCTGAGGCCAGTCAAGGGGGCCGCGCCTGCCGGATGGATGAGCGCATGACGTGTCTGCAGCGGCTCGCCCTGGCTGTCTTCGCCAACGAGTTCGATGATGATCTCGGTGGACATCGGCCTGCCCTGGCGGCGGGTTGAGCTTACTGCGGTGGCCAGGTTGAACTGGACATTCGGCGCGCCCGTCGCAGCCGCCAGGCCAACGACATCAATGGACGAGAAGCCGGTGGCCTCGATCTTCGTACCATCCACCGCGTGGAATCCTGCCTTGGAATCCTCTTCTTCGCGCCAGACGAACACACCGTCGCGCCGTGTCAGCGCGGCGGGCAGCATCTTGTTCAAATGTTCAAAGTCGGTGGCGACGGTCGGACCGCCAGTATCCTGCTCATCGACCAGGGCGTTGACACGGATGTCCTGGACTCGGCCGAAGGCTCGGGCAATGCTCAGCGTCGACACGGTCGTCGCGCCGGCCATCCATTCGTAACCGAGGACAATCGGCGAAGCATCAGGCGTGTGCATGTACGTTGCGATTTCCGGCGCGATCTCGAAAACGCCAGAGGAGATGCTGAGGTGCGGCACACCGCGCTTTTGCGCAAAACGTAATCCGGCAAGGGCGTGGTCCATGTAAAAGACCACCACGGCGCTGATTGGACGATCGCCGAGCCCCAGGTCGTCGGCGTCGGCGTCAATCACCACGCCCTGCGCCCCGCCCATTTGCTCTGCGGCCTGCTGAGCCTTGGCAAGGTCGCGGCCACCGATCAGCAGGGGCACCTCGGGATGGGCGGCTCGTAGCGCCCGGGCGGTGTGATGGCCAATAGCGCCGGAACCGCCCATTAGCAAGATAGGATCAAGTGACATGGTGTTTTCTCCTTGTCTCTGGTTAAAACCTACTTTCAGTAGGTAAGCTAACACACCATCACGCACTTAAACCTACCATTGGTAGGTTTTTATCGGCCAGGAACGAAAACGTGCAGAAAAACACTGAGCATTGCCCTCTCGGCGCCCCACCCCGCCGGCTTGCGAAAGCCGAACGGCGGCGGCAATTGCTGGATACCGCGCTATTGATCGTGCGTGAAGAAGATGCCGATCGGTTGACCTTGGGGCATTTGGCTGCTCGCGCTGGCGTGTCCAAACCGGTTGTCTACGATCATTTCGGCACTCGCTCGGGTCTGTTGATCGAACTCTACAAGTGGATCGATACCGAGCGGGTCACCGCTTTTCGTGACGCCATGTCCAAAACTGCGCGGAGCCTGGAGGAAACGGCCCTCGTCCTGGCCAGCGCCTACATTCATTGCGCGGCCGATAACACCGACGAATTCCATGCAGTGGGCGCAGCCCTGGCAGGCAGCGAAGAAAAGGCGGCGGTGCTCCAAGAGCTCCTGGACAACTGTGTGCAGATGTTCATGGCCGTGCTCGAGCCTCACACAACGTGGTCGGCTGACGAACTTGAGCGATGCTGCATTGGCCTCATCGGCGCGGGAGAAGCCCTGTCCGGCGCGTTGGTGCGGGGGCGGCACGACGAGGACAAGGTCATTGGCACATTCGCTTCCCTGATTCGCAGCGTCGTAAAGCCGACGGTGGCGTAGCTTTAGGCGCTGCGGTAACGGCCCCGGGATGCTTACATGTGCGGACGACTGTTGTTATCAGATAGGCCCGGACTGTAACTGACGCCCTCCTCGTCCTTCGCTTACTGTCGAGGCTCATCCCTCGGAGTGATCCCCATGCCGGACACCGCCAATCTCTACCTGTTCGTGGTTGCTGTCGTGCTTCTGCTGATCGTTCCGGGGCCCAACATGGCCTTTGTCACCAGCCATGCGTTGGCCCACGGTTGGCGTGCCGGCGTCGCTGCGGCCCTCGGCATTTCCTTTTCGGACCTGCTGATGACGATGATGGTCAGCGCTGGCATTGGCGCGCTGGTGATGAGCTGGGCGCCGGCGTTCGACGTGCTGCGTCTGGCCGGGGCCGGTTATCTGCTCTGGCTGGCCTGGCAAGCAGTGAGAACGCCGACCGCGACTCAGGACAGCCAACTGCAGGCAGCTTCGCTGTGGAAAATCTTCTGCCGAGGCGCCCTCAACAGCCTTTTGAATCCCAAGGCGCTGCTGTTCTTCATGGTGTTCCTGCCTCAGTTCGTTGACGTCAAGGCTGGCGGCGTGAGCCTGCAATTGATCTTCCTGGGAGCGTTGCTGGCACTGATTGCCCTCGTCTTCCATACCCTGCTGGGTGTTTGCGCCGCACAGCTCAAGGCGAAACTGGGCAACGGTGGGTTTTCAAGACGCCTGGGCACGTATGGTTTTGCCGGTGTCATGGCAGCGCTGGCGGCACGCCTGTTGTTTCTTGATCGACCACTTTGACCCGCGACGCCTCAGGGCTGTCCTATGCTTACCTCATCCACTGCGAAGCCGGATTAATGTCGTCACCCGAAACCAAACTCCTCCGAAGTTGGCACCATAATGCCCAGGCCTGGATCGAAGCCATCCGCAGCGGTGCTATCGAAAGCCGTCGGACAGTCACCGACCAGGCCATGCTGCTGGCAGTGCAGAGCCGCCGGCCCGAACGCGTGCTGGATCTGGGCTGCGGCGAAGGTTGGTTGTTGCGGGCGCTGGCTGAACGGGGCATCGAAGCGGCGGGTGTGGATGGCGACGCGACGCTGGTCGAAGCGGCCCGTGCGTCAGGTTCCTCGCCGGTGCATCTGGCAAGTTATGAAGCACTGGTGGAGACGACGGTGGACGTCGGCAGCGGCTACGACCTGATCTGCGCCAACTTCGCCCTGTTGCACCAGGACATCATCCCGTTGCTCGCCGCGATGAACGCCTTGCTCAGCCCAGGCGGCGCGCTGGTGCTCCAGACGCTGCATCCCTGGACCGTGGCGGCGGGCAATTATCAGGACGGCTGGCGCGAAGAAACCTTCGATGGGTTCAAAGGCCAATGGCAGCCCATGCCATGGTACTTGCGCACTTTGTCCAGTTGGCTCAACGCCTTGGAGATGGCGGGTTTCCGACTGGTAAGCCTGCAGGAGCCACAGCACCCGCAAAGCCCGGTGCCGCAGTCGTTATTGCTGGTGGCCGAGCAATCCCCCTCATGGCGTTAGCGACTCGACGGTAAAACAGCCCGAGCGATAAACCCTGTGCGCCTGCATGCCGCGCTTTTGCAGGGCTTTCCTGACGGCTCTGAGAAACATGCCGTGGGAGACGATGATTGTGGTCTTCCCAGCTTCGCCGCCGACTCTGTAAAGCTCAGCGGCCACACCGAGCGCCCGCTGGTGTTCGGCTTTTCGGCTGGCGGCCCCCAGTGAAATCCCCAACAACCAAAGGATCCTGTGCAACGCGAACCAATGCCTCAAGCCCATCTTCAGGACGGGAATGCTGCTTAACCGCAGGTCAAACTCACGTAAACGAGCATCCTGTTGGATACGCGCCACGTCGAACAACCGGCAGGCCGTCGCGTAGGCCCTGTTAACGGGCGAGGACATGATGTTGGCTTCGCTCGCGAGGAGCATTTGAGATACGTTTGGCTGGCTCAGGAAGGCTGCAATTTCAGCCTCATCGATGGATGATGTCTGGTTGTATTCATCCAGCCGAAGCTTGGCCGAACGGGCATTGCAGGGTTTGTAATCGATCAACGGCGTGGCATGGCGTATCAGGTAAATCACGGCAACAGCTCCTTGTTTCCCGGCAAATCCCTTTCGAAGCGCACCTGTATACAGGCAAAGACGCCATTCAGCGAGTGCCATGCAGCTTATTCAGGGGCTACATCTGTGGCGAGGGAGCTTGCTCCCGCTGGGCTGCGCAGCAGCCCCAAACCCATTCAACCCAATGCATCAGGAAAATACGGTTGGCGGGTTGTTACGACGGCTGCGCCGCCGAGCGGGAGCAAGCTCCCTCGCCACAGGTTGAGGTCTTACCAAAGTGCCACGGTGTAGCTAACGATCAACCGATTCTCATCCAGGTTATTGCCAAAATTCGAGCGCACCGTCGCGTTGCGCCATTTCAAGCCCAACCCTTTCAACCTGCCGTCTTGCACCACATAGGCAATATCGGTGTTGCGCTCCCACTCCTTGCCTTCGCCCGGGGCGCTGCGCTGGACGTTGTCGCCAGTGATGTAGCGGGTCATGAAGGTCAACCCGGGTACGCCAATGGCGGCGAAGTTGTAGTCATAACGCGCTTGCCAGGAACGCTCGTCGATGTTGGCGAAATCGCCGATCTGCACGAAGTTGACCAGGTACGGATCACTGCGACCGATGTAGGGGAACGGATCGTCACCGCTCATGCGCTGATAACCCAGGCCCAACGCATGACCCGCCAGGCTGTAGGTGAACAAGGCGCCGAAAGCCTGGTTGTCGAGTTCGCGGAAACTGCCGTCTTCGGTACTGCGCGAATAACGCACGTCACTCTTGAATGACTGCCCTGCGCCCAGGTCCAGGGTGTGGACGAACCCGAGATAATTTTGCTGGTAAATGTCTTCCAACTGGCTATAGCGGTATTGCGCCGTGAGGTTCGGCAGGAACTGATAGTCCGCCCCGGCGAACTGAAACCTGTCGCTGCTGCCGCCAATGCGGTTGGCGGTCATGTCCTGGTAGTCGGTGGAGTCGACAAAGTTGATCTGGGTGAGTTGCCCGGCGGTCAGCTTCAAACGATCGATTTCCTGCACGCTCAGCAAGCCGCCCTTGAACGTGCCTGGCAACAGGCGCGTGTCGTTGGAACTCACCGCCGGGTCCTTGATCTGCAACGTGCCCAGCTTCAAGGTGCTCTTGGACAGGCGCACCTTGGCGGTCAGGCCCAGTTCGCCATAACGGTCCTGGGAACCGCCCGACAGATCCGCCGGCAACAGATTGGTGCCTGCCGTGCCGCCGCCGGAATCCAGTTTGAAGCCGGCCATGCCCAAGGCATCGAGGCCGAAACCCACGGTTCCGGCGGTGTATCCCGATTCCATTCGCAGCAGGAAACCCTGGGCCCATTCCTCGGCCTTGTCCCGTGCTCCCTCGTGGCGGAAGTCGCGGTTGAAGTAGAAGTTGCGAGCCTCCAGGCTGCCTTTGCTGTCGGCGATGAAATCGGCCTGGGCGTTCGGCACGCCGATCAGGCTCAGGCCGAGCAAGGTGCCCGCCGAGGTCCAGGTCCATCGAGGGAATGTGGCGTGTTGCATGGCGCGCTCCTTTTATGGGCGCGAGCAAACCTCCAGGGGCTCTGCGCACGCCTCGTTATTGTTGTCATGGGGATGCCGGCGCAGTGGGCTTGCGTCGTGGAGCGGATTCTTTGTGTCGAATCGGCGCAGCGTCAAACGGGAAAAAAGCCGGATCGGCCATAAGAAAATTTGATGCGCCCGATGGCCCGATCTGGAGTAACAATTGCAATCATAAGAACCACACGCACCCAGAGAGCCTCCATGAACCTCAAATTCCTCGAAACCTTCGTCTGGGTTGCCCGGCTGCAAAGCTTCAGCCTCACCGCCGAGAAGATGTTCAGCACCCAGGCGGCGATCTCGAGCCGGATCGCCTCGTTGGAAGAGGAGTTGGGCCTGCGCCTGTTCGTGCGGGATTCCCGTGGGGTCTCGCTGACGCCCGAAGGCCTCAAGGTGCTCGATTACGCCGAGCAGATGCTCGACGTCCAGCGTGCGTTGAAGCAGTCACTGGACACCAGCAGCCCGCAGCAAGGCCTGGTGCGCATCGGGGTGATGGATACGGTGATCCACACCTGGCTCAGCCCGCTGATGTCGATGCTGATGCAGGCGTTCCCCGCCGTGGAAATCGAGATCACCGCCGATGCCGCGCGCAACCTCTGTGAGCAACTGCAGAAAGGCTACCTGGACATCGTGTTCCAGACCGATCTGGTCCGCCACGAAAGCGTGCGCAACCTGGAACTGGGCCACTACCCCATGCACTGGATCGCCGCGAGCCAATCGATCTATGCCCGGCCCTATGCGTCGCTGGTGGAGATGGCCGGCGAGCGCATCATCACCTTCGTCAAGCATTCGCGTCCGCACCAGGACGTGCTCAACCTGCTGTACGCCCACGGGGTGAGTGCGCCGCGAGTCAGTTGCGTCAATTCGGTCTCGGCCATGACCCGGCTGATTCGCGACGGCTTCGGCATCGGCGCCTTGCCGGCCGCGCTGGTGGCCAAGCCCCTGGCCAGTGGCGAATTGATCCAACTCGACCCCGGCACCGCCCTGCCCCAACTGGACGTCGTGGCGTCCTGGCGCGCTGGCGTCGGCCTGGAGTTGATTGAAAATATCGTCCAGATGAGCCGCCAGGTGGTCAGCCAGTACGCCGTCGATGTCGGGCCATTGCGCATGGTGGCGGCCCCCGGGCTGAACAGCCAAGCGCTTCTCGAATAACTTTTAGTTGTCGCGGGGTACCAATATTCCTTGTTGGACGTCATCGCCACGCTGTTCCCAAAGTAGCGAACGACCACTTGGAGAACCCGTGATGACGTCCTTCGAACAATTACAACAATGCTCACCCGTTGCCCTGCGCCAAAGCATCGCCGCCGGCCAATACCAAGGCCATACCAGCGGCCTGGGCCAAGGTCGCGTGCAAGCCAATATCGTGATTCTGCCCGGCGACTGGGCCAATGAATTCCTGCGCTACTGCACCCTCAACCGCCAGGCCTGCCCGGTGCTGGACGTGACCGAGCCAGGGGACCCGTTCTTTCGCAACCTGGGTGCCGCCATCGATATCCGTCATGAAGTGCCTCAATACCGGGTCTACCGCAACGGCGAGTTGAACGAATCGCCCCTGGACATCGAACACTTGTGGCAGGACGACCTGGTGGCCTTCGCCCTCGGTTGCTCATTCTCCTTCGAGCAACCGTTGCTGGAGGCCGGCATCCGTTTGCGGCACATTGAACTGGGGCGCAATGTGTCGATGTTCCAGACCAACATCGACACGCGCCCCACCGCCCGACTGTCTGGCAAGATGGTGGTGACCATGCGGCCGATGAAGGCCGCCGCGGCCATCCAGGCGATCCAGATCACCGGACGCATGCCCAACGTCCACGGTGCTCCAGTGCATATCGGCGATCCGTCACTGATCGGCATTCAATCCCTGGACACGCCGGATTACGGCGACGCCGTGCCTGTGGAAGCCGACGAAATCCCGGTCTTCTGGGCCTGCGGCGTGACGCCTCAATCGGTGGTCCAGGCCTCGCGCCCACCGTTGTGCATCACCCACGCCCCGGGCTGCATGCTGGTGACGGACTTGTGGAACAGTGATTTGTAAGCCACGAATGACAATCTGAAGGGATACACGATGAACACGGCTCGGCAATCGATTCAACAGTACATCAATGCCAAGGACGGCAACCGCCCGCACCTGCTGGACCAGACCTTTACGCCGACTGCTATTCTGGACATGGTCGTGCGCACCGGCGCCATCACGTTTCCTGGCCACGTTGAAGGCCGTACCGCCATTGGCGATGTGCTGGTCAGTCGCTTCGGCCAGACCTTCGAAAACGTCTACACGTTCTGCCTGGCCGCCCCGCCGCCAGTAGACACCGAAGCGTTCCAGTGCAAATGGCTGGTGGCGATGTCGGACAAGAGCAGCGGCGAGGCGCGGGTCGGTTGCGGCCTGTATGACTGGCAGTTCGATCCGCAGTCGCGACTGGCCGAGGGATTGACCATCACCATTGAACACATGAAGACCCTGCCGGCGACCGATCTGCCGAAGATCATGGCCTGGGCATCGAGGCTGGACTATCCGTGGTGCCTGCCGGAAGCGGCTGTCGATAACGTGCCGGATCTGCATGAGTTGCAAGAAGTGGTCTTGTATATGGCTAATGCCGAGCAGTGAAGAATATGAAACCTGCCTAGCGACTGTGGGAGGGGATTTCTCTGTGGGAGCAAGCCTTGCTCCCACAGAGGGTGGGTGATAATCCTCTCGCCACAGTTTCCATGCTTT
The DNA here is from genome assembly GCF_051131985.1 of Pseudomonas sp. Z3-6. Classification (NCBI taxonomy): domain Bacteria; kingdom Pseudomonadati; phylum Pseudomonadota; class Gammaproteobacteria; order Pseudomonadales; family Pseudomonadaceae; genus Pseudomonas; species Pseudomonas sp. Z3-6. The sequence continues at coordinate 3,656,784 of NZ_CP071644.1, read as the reverse complement.
CCATGACTGCGCCAAGGAACCGCCCCAAGTGAACATCAAGTTTCTCGAAACCTTCGTCTGGGTGGCCCGCCTGAAGAGCTTTCGCCTCACCGCGGAGAAGCTGTTCACCACCCAGGCGTCCATCTCAAGCCGGATCGCCGCCCTGGAGGACGAAATGGGTGTGCGGCTGTTCGTGCGCGATTCCAAAGGGGTGTCGCTGACCTCCGAAGGCCAGCGCGTGCTGGAATACGCCGAGCGCATCATGGACACCATGCAAAGCATGAAAGCCGCGATCAAGGATCCGCGCCAGGTGCGTGGCCGGATCCGCATCGGTGCGATGGATACGGTGATCCACACCTGGCTCAGCCCCTTGGTCACTCGCCTGATGGAATGCTACCCGGCCCTGGAAATCGAACTGTCGGCCGACACCGCGAGCAACCTTTGCTCACAACTGGAAAAGGGCTACCAGGACATCATTTTCCAGACCGACATCCTGCGCCTGGACAGCGTGCGCAACGCATTGCTGACCCGTTATCCGATGCACTGGGTGGTACGCACCGGCTCCGCCTATGACCGCGCCTATGGGTCGCTGGAAGATTTGTCCCAGGAACGCATCGTAACCTTCTCGCGCAACTCACGGCCCCACCAGGACATCCTCAACCTGCTGCACTCGGCCAACATCGTCTCGCCACGCATCAACTGCGTGAACTCGGCATCGGCCATCACCCGCCTGGTTCGCGACGGCTTCGGCATTGGCGCCATGCCCGCGGCGCTGGTGGTCGGTGAACTGGCCCAAGGCACCTTGACGTTGGTGGATGGCGTGCCGCTGCCCTCGGTCATGGACATCGTCGCCAGTTGGCGAACCGGTGCCGGCATGGAGCGAGTGGAAGACATCGTCAGCCTGACCCGGGAAGTGGTTGGCGAGTTCGTCGCGCAACTGCCGGCCGGCTATCGGCTCGACATGAATTAAGCCGAGCATTCATTCCGTCATCAGATTTTCACACCGCTGACATACCGTGGGCACCGATTGATCCCCGTCCACTTCAATCGGTGAGCCCTCCAACTGATGCAAGCATTCCTGAAAAACAGAACGCCCAAGGCACCGATTAAAACCCCGAATCACCCGCCACGCCGACATGACGCGCGGCGCGGCGAGATGCCCCGTGAGGAGGAGGTCTGCGTTCGGTTCCTGTCATGCGCAGACATCCCTTCCTTGCTGGAGCTCGAACAAAAGAAATGGACGGACGATCAACGAGCCGATGCCGCCATGCTTGCATCGCGGATCGCCGCATTCCCGGCCCTGAGTGTCGGTGCGTTTTGCGCACGCAGCGGCACGGCGCGGGCGTCGTTGTTCATGAAGCCGACCCGGCACGATCACATTCGCCAATGCTCGACCTGGGCCGACTGCGCCAGGAAACAGCACGGCGATGAATCCGCCAGGACTGGCGCGCTGTTTGGCATCAGCCTGAGCAGTGTCGACCCCAAGGCCGCGAACGCCGTTTTCGAGTTTTTCTGGCCCTACGCCCTGAAACAGGGCTGGTCGGACGTCTACCTTGGCTCCCCCGTTCCGGGCCTGCGGGACTGGCTGTCGAAGAATCCCGATACCCCGGTCACCCGCTACGTGCAAAGCCAGCGCCAGGGGCTGCCACTGGATCCCCAACTGCGCTATTACTTTAAAAAGGGATTTCGGCGAATTGTCGCGATCCGGGACAACTACTTTCCCCATGAGCCCTCATTGGACGTCGGCGTGCTGATCCAGGGCAAGGTGCCGCTGTCGGGGCTTTCTTTCATCTGGAAAAGGCTCCCGCTGAGCTGGTTGCAGCGCATGAAAAAATTGTTCTTCGTGTGCTTGTGAATACCTCCCTTGCGCTGGAGGGCCAGGCGCGACCACTGGCTCACGATCGCAATTTCCGCCGTTTGCTGGCGTGCGCCGTGGCATCGATGGTGGGCGATCAATTCACCCTGGTCGCCTTTCCCTTGCTCATCATGGCGATATCGCCAGAGCCCATGACGCTTGGCTGGGCATTCGCCGCGCTGGCTCTGCCGCGGGCCCTGTTCCTGTTGACGGGCGGCTCGCTGGTCGACCGGTTTGGTGCCCGTTCGATCTGGATGTCTGGCTGCTACGGCAGTGCGCTGACCCTGGTCGGCCTGGCCTGGGCGCTCTACACCGGCCATGCCACGTTACCGATCATCTATGGGGCGGCGGCACTGTTGGGGCTGTTCAGCGCGCTCACGCTGCCGGCGGGCAGTGCGCTGGTGCCTGGTATTGTCGACCCGCGCGACCTGGAACGGGCCAACGGCATTTTCCTGGCCCTCAGGCAGTTGACCATCGCCATCGGACCGGTCGCCGCCGGCGGGCTCATCGCCCATGCCTTTCTACCCCTTGGCACGAGACCGGCGGCCAACGCTGCCCTGGACGGTTATGTCATCGCGTTTGCCCTCGATGCGCTGACCTTCGCGCTGTCCGCATTCGGGTTGCGAACCTTGCCTATCCGTCTGATTCCTGGTGCCGAAACAAGCCGCCATAGCACCACGGATGGCTTGCGTTATTTCTTTCACAATCGCCCTCTGCGCACGTACCTGAGCTACATGGCAGCCATGACACTGCTCATGAGCGGGCCGGTGCAGGTCGCCTTGCCATTGCTGGCTCACGCACGCTTCACGCCTGAGGCCACCGCATTGGGGTGGCTGTTCGGCGCCCAAGGGGCCGGCACGCTGCTCGGCATGCTGATGTTTACCGCCAGCCCAAAACTGCGAATCGTCAACCTGGGTGTCACGCTACTCGCTGTCGACGCCGCCATCGCCTTGCTGGTAATGCCACTGGGGTGGATCCATGCCCTTTGGCAAGGGGTGGCCTTGCTGTTTGCCATTGGCGTCTTTGGCGGCTTCGTGCAGGTCATGGCGTTCACCTGGCTACAGCGGGCCTTGCCAGCACATTTGCTTGGGCGCGGCATGAGCCTGTTCATGCTGGTGTTTTTTGGGTTGGCACCCGTCTCGGCGGCGATATCGGGTTGGGTCTTGCAATGGGTGTCCATCGAGATCCTGTTCCTGGTCACTGGCGCCCTACTCCTGGCGGTCGTGTTTTTCTCCTATTTCGGGTCAGGCCTGAGGAGGCTCTCGGATGTTTAACCAAACCCATGAACCTGTCCAAGCCTCGCGGCCCGAGCCTAGCGTTGAACGCGCCCGGTTGCTGGAGTGGGGACGCCCCGCCCCGTTGCGCCTGCTTGCCTGCACGGTTTTCGAATGGGTGCTCATTGTGGGGGCGGCTGGCCTGGCTATCCAGGCGGAGTCGATTTTCGCCACGGTGCCGGCCGTCGTGCTCATCGGCACCCGGCAACATGCGTTGCTCATTCTCATGCACGAGTTTTCACACCGCCAATTCAGCCGGACCCGCCCGGTACTCAACGACACGCTGGGGGATCTCCTGACGGCGCTTCCTTTTACCATCACCTTGTTCGGCTTCCGGCGAGACCACGCCGCCCACCACCTTCATACGGCCACCGAGCGTGATCCCAACTGGGTATCGTGCATAGGACAGGATCGGTTCACCTTCCCCAAGTCCAGTTTCGATGTGGTCATCCTGCTGATCAAGCATTGCGGCGGCCTGTACAGCCTGCACGAATTCAAAACGGCCCTGGTGACATCGAAAATGGCCTCGCAATGTCCCCCTTCTACTCAATGCCGACAATGGATCTTTGCAATCGTGGTGGCCGCGCTCCTCACCGGGTTCCACTTATGGCTGGCGGCCCTGGTGTACTGGCTGGTTCCTATGTTCACGGTACTGATGGTGCTGTTGTATTGGCGCGATGTGGCCGAGCACTTTGCATTGCCCCAACCCGGCCACGGTGTTTCTCGAACCGTCATTGCTCCTTGGTGGGAGCGCCTATTGATTGCGCCTCATGGCGTGGGCTTTCATGCCGAGCACCATCGGTATCCCGCCGTACCCGGTTTTCGCCTGGCACAGGTGCACGCGGCGCTCATGGAAGACCCGGCGTACGTCGAGCGAGCGCACGTCACCCGAGGCTATTGCACGGGGCTGATACGCGAAGTCGCTGCCTATACCGCTGTAAGCTCACGCATGAGGAACTGACCGATGGACTCCATCCGACAGCAGGCCACCGATCGTCCTGAACCCTTCTGGAACGACACACCGATCAAGACCTACCTGTTTGACGCGTTCTCGGTGCTGCTGCCCGCCGGCGAACAGTTCGTGATATCGGTGGTTGAGTCATCCGCCTTGCGCTTGCCACCAACCTCGACGCTGGCTGAACAATCGCGCCGCTTCGTGACCGAGGAACGCGCCCACCAGCGAGCGCACCGGTTGTACAACCAGCAATTGGAAAAGCAGGGGTTTGAGGTCCGAAAATACGAACACGGAATCGAAAAGGATCTCGATGCCTTGCGCAGCAAATTGTCACTCAATGCGCAGTTGTCCTTGGCCGCTGCGTTTGAACACGTGACAGCGGTCACGTCCCGGATCGCCTTGCGCGACGGTGGGCTGCTGTCGACCCGCGTCTCGCCACAAACACGCCTGTGGCGCTGGCATTGCGCCGAGGAAGTCGCCCATCAGCACGTCACCACCGACCTGCTGCAGGCGCTGGGTGTCCCCTATTGGCAGCGCATTCTTTATTTTCTGGCAGCGTCGGCGCTCATGGCGTTCGATGTCCTGCGTCATCTGTTTGGTTTTGCTCGCCTGGACATCGCCCGGGGCCGTGTCAGCGCCAAACGACTGCGACAGGCGACGGGCCGGCTGCTGCTACGCGATGGTGCAAACCTGGCATTGCTGGCCGCCGGATGGGCCGCCTACTTTCTACCGCTGAAAGCACCTGCGGCGGCGGACTGTCAGTGAACTGCAATATCCCCGACTTATTCTGAGCCCAGCGCACTGCGGCGAACGCGGGTTGTGCAGGTCGCCCACTCGGAATGATCCAGGGAATCCGCCATGAAGATCAGTGTATTCGGAAGTGGTTACGTAGGGTTGGTGCAAGCCGCCGTGTTGGCCGAAGTGGGCCATGACGTGGTGTGCATGGACATCGACGAGCGCAAGGTCGACAGCCTGCGGCAAGGCCAGGTGAGTATTTTCGAGCCCGGCCTGGCCGCGCTGGTGCGTGAAGGGCTGGAGGCCGGGCGCTTGCACTTCACCTGTGACGAACAACTTGCCGTGCAACACGGCCAGGTACTGTTTATTGCGGTGGGCACGCCCTCCCGGGACGATGGCAGCGCAGATCTGAGCCAGGTCCTGGTCGTTGGCGAGGCCGTCGCCCGCTACCGCGAGCAACCGCTCATTGTGGTGGAGAAATCCACCGTGCCGGTGGGCACCGGCGACGTCCTGCGGGCGCACATCGACAAATGCCTGCTCAAGGCCAGTCGCTTGCTGCAGTTCGATATCGTCTCCAACCCGGAATTTCTCAAGGAAGGCTCGGCGGTCGCCGATTGCCGTCGTCCGGACCGCATCGTGATCGGCTGCGAGCGCGATGAAGTGCGCGAAACCATGCGTGATCTGTACGCACCGTTCAACCGCAACCACGACCGGATCCTGTTCATGGACCTGCGCAGCGCCGAACTCACCAAATACGCCGCCAACGGCATGCTCGCGACCAAGATCAGCTTCATCAACCAGATCGCCGAACTGGCCGAACACCTGGGGGCCGACATCGAGTCCGTGCGCCTGGGCATCGGCGCCGACTCGCGCATCGGCTACCACTTCATCTACCCGGGATGCGGCTACGGCGGCTCGTGCTTTCCCAAGGACATGCGCGCCTTGATCCACACCGCCGAGCAGGCCCATTGTTCCAGCGACTTGCTGCAAGCGGTGGAAGCCATCAACGGGCGGCAGAAACACAAATTGTTCGAACGGATCAACGCATTCTACCAGGGCGACCTGCGCGGCAAGACGTTCGCGCTGTGGGGCCTGGCCTTCAAGCCCAACACCGACGACATGCGTGACGCACCGAGCCGCACCCTGCTGGAATCGCTCTGGGCCGCCGGGGCCAGCGTCCGTGCGTATGACCCGGAGGCGATGCAGCAGACGCAACTGCTCTACCCCGACGAGACCCGACTCATGTTGATGGGCACGCCGGAATCGGTGTTGCCGGGCGCCGACGCGCTGGTCATCTGCACCGAATGGCAGCCCTTCAAGGCGCCGGACTTCGACCTGCTCCGGCAGCGGCTCAAGGCCCCGGTGATTTTTGACGGTCGCAACCTGTTTGACCCGGAGCGCATGGCCGACAAGGGCTTCACCTATTTCCCGATGGGCCGCGGGCAATCGCGCGGCCTGCCCATTGCCCAGCAGACCTGGTTCCCAGCCTCCAGAAGTGCTTGAGCGAGATCGTTACCTCAAAATTAATGCACTCAAACAGCATTAATATGAATTTGTAAGCGAGGGTTGTGACCGGCACACTGTGCACCGTTCCTCCCCCAACTGTTGGAACACTTAAAGGGCTTTCTGGGACCTCCCCGTAAGCCCCTTTTTTTGTTCGTTTTTTGGATTTTCGCTTAATGTTTTCTCGCTGGATCCCCGCCGCTATCAATACCCGTCCCACCGAATGGAGCCGCGCCGCCATCGGCATGGCATTGGGGACCCTGTTCAGTGTCTGGTTATGTGGCCAGGTCTTTGGCCTGGAGGTGGCACAACACCTGATCGGGCCCCTCGGTGCTTCGGCCGTGCTGTTGTTTGCCGTGTCATCGGGCGCCCTCGCGCAGCCGTGGTCGATTGTCGGGGGTTACCTGTGCGCGTCGGTCGTGGCGCTGCTGGTGGCCCATGTCCTGGGGCGTACGCTGGGCAGCGCCTGCCTGGCGGCCGGCATGGCGCTGGTGCTGATGTGCTGGCTGCGTTGCCTGCACCCGCCGGCCGGTGCCCTGGCGGCGACGTTGGTGCTGGCGGATCCGTCTATCGTTGCCCTGGACTGGCAGGCGGTCGGCGCGGCCATGCTGGCCGGCTCCGGGTTGCTCATCTTTGCGCTGGCCTACAACAACCTGACGCGGGTGCGCTATCCCAAGCGCGCCAGCGAACCGGTGGCCGTCATACCGGCTGACCACCCTCCCGTCGACCGCCAGGCCATCACCGCCGAAGACCTGAAATTGGCCTTGGCGGAAATGGAGGCATTCTTCGACGTCACCCCGGAAGATCTGGAACAACTCATCCACGTCAGCGAGCGAAATGCCAAGCGCCGCAGCATCACGGAGGTCCTTTCAAGTCGCGGTTGAGCCTGTGACTGCTATAAATATGCAGACAGGACCTGCACGTATCCCGGTTGTGCAAGGCAAATTTGCACTGGTACGATCCTGATCGGGTACGCGCGACACAATTCATAAAAAACAATAAAAGCAGGGAGTTAGCGATGACAGCTCAGGTTTCATCCCAAGCTGCGGAAACCATCGAAGTCGTGGCCCATGAGGTGCTGGTCGACGTTCGCAATCACGTCGGCCACTTGACCCTGAACCGCCCCGCCGGCCTCAATGCCCTGACCCTGGGCATGGTGCGCAGCTTGCAACAACAACTCGATACGTGGGCACTCGACCCACAGATCCGCGCCGTAATACTGCGTGGCGCCGGTGACAAAGCGTTCTGCGCCGGCGGTGATATCCGCTCGCTATACGACAGTCACAAACAAGGCGATACCCTGCACGAAGATTTCTTCGTCGAGGAATACGCCCTCGACCTGACGATCCACCACTACCGCAAACCGATCCTCGCCTTGATGGACGGCTTCGTGCTGGGCGGCGGCATGGGCCTGGTGCAAGGCGCCGACCTGCGGGTCGTGACCGAACGCAGTCGCCTGGGCATGCCAGAAGTCGCCATCGGTTATTTCCCCGACGTCGGCGGCAGTTATTTCCTGTCGCGCATTCCCGGTGAGCTGGGGATCTACCTGGGGGTCAGCGGCGTACAGATCCGCGCCGCCGACGCGTTGTACTGCGGGCTCGCCGACTGGTACCTCGACAGCCGCAAGCTTAAGCAACTGGACGAGCGTCTCGATCGGTTGGAATGGCACGACACGCCGCTCAAGGATCTGCAAAGCCTGCTGGCCAAGCTCGGCCAGCAACAGCTCCCTGCCCCGCCCCTGGCCGACTTGCGCCCAGCCATCGACCATTTCTTTGCCCTGCCCGACGTACCGAGCATGGTCGAGCAGTTGCGCCAGGTCACCGTCGCCAACAGTCATGAATGGGCGGTGAAGACCGCCGACCTGCTGGACAGCCGCTCGCCCCTGGCCATGGCCGTGACCCTGCAAATGCTGCGGCGCGGCCGGCATTTGAACCTGGAAGACTGTTTTGCCCTGGAGCTGCACCTGGACCGGCAATGGTTCGAACGCGGAGACCTGATCGAAGGCGTGCGCGCCTTGCTGATCGACAAAGACAAGAACCCGCGCTGGAACCCGCCGACCCTGGAGGCGCTGGACGCCGACCATGTGGCGAGTTTCTTCGACGGCTTCGACGACCACGGGAACTGAGCCATGCACGACCTCGAACTGACCGAAGAACAAGTGATGATCCGCGACATGGCCCGGGATTTCGCCCGTGGTGAAATCGCCCCCCATGCCCAGGCCTGGGAAAAAGCCGGCTGGATCGACGACGGCCTGGTGGCGAAGATGGGCGAACTGGGCCTGTTGGGGATGGTGGTGCCGGAAGAATGGGGCGGCACCTATGTCGACTACGTGGCCTATGCCCTGGCGGTGGAGGAAATCTCCGCGGGCGACGGTGCCACCGGGGCGCTGATGAGCATCCACAACTCGGTGGGTTGCGGGCCGGTGCTGAATTTCGGCACCGATGAACAGAAGCAGACGTGGCTGGCGGAGCTCGCCAGTGGCCAGGCCATTGGCTGCTTCTGCCTGACCGAGCCCCAGGCCGGTTCCGAAGCCCATAACCTGCGCACCCGGGCCGAACTGCGCGATGGCCAGTGGGTGATCAATGGCGCCAAGCAGTTCGTCAGCAACGGCAAGCGGGCGAAACTGGCGATTGTGTTTGCCGTGACCGATCCGGAACTGGGCAAAAAAGGTATTTCGGCGTTCCTGGTGCCTACCGATACGCCGGGATTCATCGTCGATCGCACCGAACACAAGATGGGCATCCGCGCCTCGGACACCTGCGCGGTTACCTTGAACAATTGCACCATCCCCGAGGCCAATCTGCTGGGCGCGCGTGGCAAGGGCTTGGCCATTGCCCTGTCCAACCTGGAAGGCGGCCGCATCGGCATCGCGGCGCAAGCCCTGGGCATCGCCCGCGCAGCGTTTGAAGCGGCGCTGGCCTACGCCCGTGATCGTGTCCAGTTCGACAAGCCGATCATCGAGCACCAGAGCATCGCCAACCTGCTGGCCGACATGCACACCCGCATCAACGCCACCCGCCTGCTCATTCTCCACGCCGCCCGGCTGCGCAGCGCCGGCAAGCCGTGCCTGTCGGAAGCCTCCCAGGCCAAGCTGTTCGCCTCGGAAATGGCCGAAAAGGTTTGCTCCTCGGCCATACAGATTCACGGCGGGTACGGGTATCTCGAGGATTACCCAGTAGAACGCTACTACCGCGACGCGCGGATTACCCAGATCTACGAAGGGTCGAGCGAGATACAGCGGATGGTCATCGCCCGGGAACTGAAACACTACCTGGTGTAGCGGCAGGAAAAGCATCGCGAGCAAGCTCGCTCCCACAGGGTTCAGCGGCGTACGCAAATACTGCGTACGCCCCAAAGCCACTGTGGGAGCGAGCCTGCTCGCGATAGCGGTGCATCTGTCACAACAGTGCTGTATGTACCGTCGTCTTCGCGAGCAGGCTCGCTCCCACGGGGTTAGTGGCGTGCACCAATGCTGCGTACACCACCGATCCACTGTGGGAGCGAGCTTGCTCGCGAAAGCGGTGCATCTGTCACAACAATGCCGAATGTACCGCCGCTATCGCGGGCAAGCCCAGCTCCCACAGGGGTTGACGGCGTGCACCAATGCTGCGTACACCACCGATCCACTGTGGGAGCGAGCCTGCTCGCGAAAGCGTCAACAGCAACGCCGCATTACTTGTCCTGAAACTCCGCCGCACGCTTGGCCACGAACGCCGCCATGCCTTCCTTCTGGTCCTGCGTCGCAAACGCCGCATGGAATACCCGGCGTTCGAAACGCACGCCTTCAGACAGGCTGACTTCAAAGGCGCGGTTGACGCTTTCCTTGACCATCATGCTAATGGGCACCGACTTGGAGGCGATCAACGCTGCGGTTTTCAGCGCATCGTCCAGCAGTTCATCGGCCGGTACGATCCGCGCGACGATGCCGCAACGCTCGGCTTCCACCGCGTCGATGAAACGTCCGGTCAGGCACATTTCCATGGCCTTGGCCTTGCCCACCGCACGGGTCAGGCGCTGGGTGCCGCCCATGCCCGGCAGTACGCCGAGGTTGATTTCCGGCTGGCCGAACTTGGCATTGTCCCCGGCCAGAATGAAATCACACATCAACGCCAGCTCGCAGCCACCGCCCAAGGCAAAACCGTTCACCGCGGCGATGATCGGCTTGCGGCGGTTGGCCACGCGGTCGCTGTCGCTGAACAGGTCGTCCAGGTAGATTTGTGGGTAGGTCAGCTCAGCCATTTCCTTGATGTCGGCCCCGGCGGCGAAGGCCTTTTTCGAACCGGTCAGCACGATGCAGCCAATCTTCGGGTCCGCCTCCAGGCTGTCCAGCGCCTGGTTCAGCTCGCTGACGATCTGCGCATTCAAGGCGTTCAAGGCCTGAGGACGGTTGAGGGTGATCAGGCCGACGCGGTCCTTGATCTCCAATAAAATCGTTTCGTAGCTCATGCAGGACTCCTGTTCAAAGATTGCGCGAAATGACCATGCGCTGAATGTCGCTGGTGCCTTCATAGATCTGGCAGACCCGCACGTCGCGGTAGATGCGCTCCAGCGGGAAATCATTGAGGTAACCGTAACCGCCCAGCGTCTGCAACGCCATGGAGCAGACCTTCTCGGCCATTTCCGAGGCGAACAGCTTGGCCATGGACGCTTCCATCAATGCTGGCTGGCCGTTGTCCCGCAGGGCGGCGGCGTAATGCACCATTTGCCGGGCCACGGCGATCTGGGTCGCCATGTCCGCCAGGCGGAACGCCACGGCCTGATGCTCGATGATCGGCTTGCCGAAACTGGAGCGTTCCCGCGCATAGTCCCGCGCCGCTTCGAACGCGGCCCGGGCCATGCCCACCGCTTGCGCCGCGATGCCCACCCGGCCGCCTTCCAGGTTGGCCAGGGCGATCTTGTAGCCCTCGCCCTCCTCACCCAGGCGATTACCCACCGGCACCTTCACATCCTCGAACAGAATCTGGCAGGTGTCGGACGCGTGCTGGCCGAGTTTATCTTCCACCCGCGCCACGCTGTAGCCCGGCGAATCGGTCGGCACGATGAAGGCACTGATGCCCCGCTTGCCGGCGCTCGGATCGGTCACCGCGAACACGATCACCACCCCGGCGTTCTGCCCGGAGGTGATGAACTGCTTGCAACCGTTGAGCACGTAATGATCACCCTCCAGCCGCGCCCGTGTCTTCAGGCTGCTGGCGTCCGACCCGGCCTGGGGCTCGGTCAGGGCGAACGCGCCCAGCATCGCGCCGCTGGCCAGGGGCGTGAGGAATTTCGTCTTCTGCTCATCGGTGCCGAACTTGAGGATCGGCACGCAGCCCACCGAATTGTGCACGCTCATGATGGTCGAGCATGCGCCATCGCCAGCGGCGATTTCCTCCAGGGTCATGGCATAGGCCAGGTAACCGGTGTCACAACCGCCCCACTGCTCCGGCACCAGCATGCCGAAAAAGCCCAGTTCGGCCATTTCGCCGATGGCTTCCCGGGGGAAACGGTGTTCACGGTCCCATTCGGCAGCGAACGGTTTCAGCCGCTCCTCGGCGAACTGCCGGGCCATGTCACGGATTTGGGTCTGTTCTTCAGTCGGGAGCATGGTGATTCCTTAATACAAGCATTCGACGGCCATGGCCGTGGCTTCGCCGCCGCCGATGCAGATCGCCGCGACGCCGCGCTTCAAGCCTTTCTGGCGCAGGGCCGACAGCAGCGTCACCAGGATCCGTGCGCCAGACGCGCCAATCGGGTGGCCCAACGCACAGGCACCGCCGTGGACGTTGACCTTGTCATGGGCGATTTCCAGCTTGTCCATGATCACCAGCCCCACCACGGCGAAGGCTTCGTTGACCTCAAACAGATCGACTTGATCCAGCGACCATCCGGTCTTTTGCATCAATTTCTTCACGGCGCCAATCGGCGCAGTGGGAAACAGGCTCGGGGTATCGGCGAACGCCGCGTGACCGTGGATCACCGCCAACGGCTTGAGGCCACGCTCGGCTGCCTGGCTTTGGCGCATCAGCACCAGGGCGGCGGCGCCATCGGAAATGGAACTGGCGTTGGCTGCAGTCACCGTGCCGCCGTCGCGGAACGCCGGCTTGAGCGAGGCGATCTTGTCGATCCGCGCTTTCGGTGGCTGCTCGTCGTGGCGAATGGTCACTTGTTCCTTGCCGACCATGACCTGCAACGGCACGATCTCGGCGTCGAAACTGCCGTCCTTGATCGCCTGCTGGGCGCGGGTGGTGGAGGCAATGGCGAAGGCGTCCTGGGCCTCGCGGCTGAAACCGTTGGCCTCGGCGCAATCTTCGGCGAAGGTGCCCATCAGCCGACCTTTGTCGTAGGCGTCTTCCAGGCCGTCGAGGAACATGTGGTCAAGCACCCGGCCATGGCCCATGCGGTAACCGCTGCGGGCACGGTCCAGCAGGTACGGCGCGTTGGACATGCTCTCCATGCCGCCGGCCACCACCACCTCGGCACTGCCGGCGATGAGCATGTCATGGGCCAGGATTGCCGCTTCCATGCCCGAACCGCACATCTTGTTGAGCGTGGTGCAGCGGGTCGACTTGTCGAGCCCGGCGCCCAGCGCGGCTTGACGCGCCGGGGCTTGGCCTTGGCCGGCGGCGAGCACGCAACCGAACAGCACCTCTTCAACCGCCTCCGGCGCGACACCGGCACGCTCCACGGCGGCCTTGATGGCGGCGGCACCCAGTTGTGGCGCGGTGAGGCTTTTCAGTTCGCCCTGGAAACCGCCCATGGGGGTGCGGACGGCGCTGACAATAACAATAGGATCGTTGGACATCATGAATCCTCCTGACTTATTTGGCTGCCATACGCAAGGCGCCGTCGAGACGGATCACCTCGCCGTTGAGCATGCTGTTTTCAATGATATGCCTGACCAGCGCCGCGTACTCGGAAGGTTTGCCCAGGCGCGGTGGGAACGGCACGCCGGCGGCCAGGGAGTCGCGCACTTCCGGGGTCATGCCGGCCATCATCGGGGTTTCGAAAATTCCCGGCGCAATGGTCATTACCCGAATACCGAAGCGCGCCAACTCACGAGCGGCCGGCAGTGTCAGGCTGGCGATGGCGCCTTTGGAGGCCGCGTAAGCCGCCTGGCCGATCTGCCCGTCGAAGGCCGCCACGGAAGCGGTGTTGATGATCACCCCGCGCTCGCCGTCCGCGTTGGCCTCGGTTTCGGCAATGGCCGCGGCGGCCAGGCGCAGCAGGTTGAAGCTGCCGATCAGGTTGACATTGATCACCTGGCTGAAGCTGGCCAGTGCGTGGGGGCCGTTCTTGCCGAGGATCTTCTCGCCGCGCACGATACCGGCGCAATTCACCAAGCCATTCAGACCACCGAACGCATCGACCGTGGCCTTGACCGCCGCTTCAGCCGCCGCCTCGTTGCTGATATCGGCCACCACGCTCTGGCAACCCAGTTTTTGCGCCTGGGCGGCTACGGCGTCGGCGTTGAGGTCCACCAGCATCACCTGGGCGCCGGCCTTGACCAGCATTTCACCGGTGGCCGCGCCTAGGCCGGAAGCACCGCCGCTGACGAGGAAAATCTTGTTGTCGATCTGCATCATGGTTTCCTTGGATTCAAGCTGAAACGTTCTGCGCCAAAGTCTCTTGAACCTTGGCGATTTCCTGGTTGCGCAAGATAAAGCGCTGCAACTTACCGCTTGGGGTTTTCGGCAAGTCGCTGACAAATTCGATTTCACGGGGATAGGCATGGGCCGCCAAGCGCTGGCGCACGTGCAGGCGCAACTCCTCGGCCAGCTCCGGTGAGGCGCGGTATTGGGCGCCGAGCACCACGAAGGCCTTCACCAACTCGGTACGCTCCGGGTCCGGCTTGCCGATTACCGCCGCTTCCACGACGGCTGGGTGTTCGATCAGCGCGCTTTCCACATCGAACGGACCGACCCGGTAACCGGAGGTGGTGATCACGTCGTCGCTGCGGCCGACGAAGCTGATGCTGCCGTCCGGGTTCAGCTCCACGGTGTCGCCACTGAGGTAGTAGTCACCGACGAAAGCCCTGGTCGGTCCGCCTTCGTAACCGGCGAACCAGCACATGGGCGACTGGCTGCGGTCCACCGCGAGAATGCCCGGCTGGCCTACGCCCAGTTCGCGCTGGTTTTCATCCAGCACGACGATGCGATGTCCCGGCGAGGCGAAACCGGCGGCGCCCAGGTGAACGGCATGCTCCAGCCCATGGTGATTGCACAGCACCATGCCCAGTTCGGTCTGGCCGTAATGGTCATGGATCACCACGCTGAGGTTGTCGGCAAACCACCGGATCACCTCGGGGTTCAACGGCTCGCCGGCGCTGCTGACGATGCGCAGCTTGCCCTTGATCGAGCGGGCGAACTGCTCGCCGCCGGCGATCAACAAGCGATAGGCCGTGGGCGAGCCGGTCAGGTTGGTGATGCCGTATTTGTTGATGATCCGGCAGGTGCTTTCGAGGGTGAACGGGCCATCGTAGAAGGTGATCGGATGCCCCATGGCCAGCGGTCCGGTCACGCCAAAATAGATGCCGTAGGCCCAACCCGGGTCGGCGACGTTCCAGAAGGCGTCTTCCGGGCGCAGGTCCACCGCGTCACGCATGTAGCTTTGGAACGCCACGATGGCCTTGAGCGGCACCGACAGCGCTTTGGCAGGCCCCGTGGTGCCAGAGGTGAACATCAGCAGGAACGGGTCTTCACCGGTGAGCATCAGCGGTTCGCATTGGCTGGAATGATTCGCCACTTCGGCCCAGAAACTGTAGTCGCCGTGCACGATGCCCTGGCCCTTTTCGCCGCCGACCGTCACGACGGTGGGGCAACCGGCGACTTCGTTGAGCTTGGGACGGTTGACGGCATCGGTGACGACCACGCGCGCGCCCGAGCTGCCGAGTCGGTGCTCGATGGCCTTGGGGCCGAACGCAGTGAACAACGGTTGATACACCGCGCCGATACGCCAGGTGGCGAGGACCACGATCAGCAGTTCAGCGGTGCGCGGCAGCAGGCCGGCCACTTTGTCACCCTTGCCGACGCCTTGGGCACGCAGGAAATTGGCGAACCGCGCGGCGTTGTCCTGCAGGTCGCGGTACGTCCAGGTGGCCTCGCTGCCGTCACGGCCCTCCCAGAACAAGGCGATGCGCCCCGGCAACGCATGCCGATCGCAACACTCGACGCAGGCATTGAGCGCCTCGAGCGAGCCGTGCAGTGCGGCGTTGACGGTGTGCAGGTAATCGAACTGCGACGTGGCGGACGAATAATCGCGCATGACCAGAATCCCTCTGTACTTTTTATTGGGTGGGGGAACCTTGAAGAGCGGGTAAATACTCGCGCCGAAGGGCGGTGGCGGCAATGGTCAAAGCCATCAAGTTGCTTGACTGGTTTGGCCATGGTTGGAGGGATGTGTTGCCTGTAATGGCCCTATCGCGAGCAGGCTCGCTCCCACAATGATTTATGGCGGAGCCTCGATTCTGTGACCACCCTGATATCCGTGTGGGAGCGGGCTTGCTCGCGAAAGCGGTGTGTCAGCCACAAGGATGTTGGATTTGCCGGCCTCTTCGCGAGCAAGCCCGCTCCCACAGGATCCGGCGCGACCCGGCAATAGGTCAGTCGGTCTCGTTGAGAATCAGGCTGCGATAATGCCCCGGGTTGGACCCGGACCATTTGCGAAACGCCTTGTAGAAGGAACTGGCATCGGCGAAACCCAGGCGTGAGGCGATTTCGACGAAGCTGATGGAGGGCTCGGCCAGCCAGGTGATCGCCAGGTCCTTGCGCACGCTGTCCTTGAGCCCTTGGTAGGTCTGGCCCTCTTCCGCCAGGCGTCGACGCAGGGTCGAGGCGGACACGCACAACTGATGGGCCAGGGCCTCGGTTTCCGGCCACTGGTCGGCGGGCAGTTGCCGCAGGTCGTGGCGGATGCGGCTGGCCAGGCTTTGCGGGTTGCGGTATTTGACCAGGATGTTGGCCGGGGCCTGGGCCAGGAAGCGCTTGAGCTCATCGGCGTTGCGCCGGATAGGCAGGTCGAGGCATTCTGCAGCGAAAATCATCCGCGTGCGTGGCCGGTCAAAGCGCAGGTTCTGGGAAAACATCACGCGGTAGTCGTCGCAGAAATCCGGCGCCGGGCAGCGCAGTTCGACGGACAGAATGGGAATACGCCGCCCGGCCAGCCAACAGGCCACGCCATGGACGATCATCCAGTAGGTGAAATAAGTAAAGGCCCGGCGCGGCGCCTGGTCATCTTCCAGCAGCACGATCTCCGCCAGGCTTTGCTGGCGCACCCATTGAGCCGGCAGGTGTTCGAGCATCAGCGACAGAAACCCCAGCCCCGCCGTCAAACTCGTCGCCAGCGTGGGCTGGGCCATGGCGCACTGGCAGAGAAACGCCAGGCTGCCGGACTTGAGCTTGCGCGGGTCCATGCCGAAAAACTCGTCATCCAACCGCCGGGCCAGTAAACGCCAGAGCCGCGCATAGGCATGGGCCGGGACCCGCGCCTGGGGATCGTCGAGCAGCGCCGGGGCTATGCCGACCTTGCTCAGGACCTCATCGGTAGCGGCTCCGGGGGCGCAGCTTTGCAGCAGCGCCTCCCGTACCAGCTGGATGGAAATGGTGTCTTTTTCCGACATGGCGCGGATGTTCACAGGATCCGGTAGAGCAGCCGTTCGATCCGCACCCGGCTGACCCTTTTCAGGAACCTGGCCACGGCCTCGGGGTAGTCCGGCAGGGTTTCCAGGTCCAGGTAACGCTCTATCCGCTGGGTGTGGCGGTATATCTGCTCGAGTTCGGCCTGGCGCGGCGCAAGCAGCTCGCCCTTGGGGTCGTCCAGCAACAGCGCGTTTTCCAGGTCCAGGCGAAAGGCCCGGGGGTTGAGGTTGTTGCCGGTCAGCAAGGTGTAGCGCTCGTCGACCCACATGCCCTTGAGGTGATAGGTGTTGTCCCCGTCGCGCCACAAGTGCAGGTTCAATTGACCGCTGTCGATCGCCCGCTGATGCCGCTTGGCGAAGCGGCGCAGGCTGATTTCGTAGAGGTAGGGCAGCGCCGCGATGATCTTGAACGGCTCGCTTGGCGGGATGTAGAAGTCGTTGGCGGTCTTGTCACCGACGATGATGTCGATCTTGACCCCGCGGGCCAGGGCGCGGTTGAGCTCCCGGGTCACGGCCAGGGGCAGGTTGAAATACGGGGTGCAGATCGTCAGTTGCTGGCGGCTGCTGGCGATCAGCTCACCGATCACCCGGCTCAGGGTATTGTTCTTGCCCACGCCCAGCAATGGGCTCACTGACAGGCCGCTTTTGTCGAGGCTGCCGGCGCTGGTGTCATAGGTCGCGTACTTCAAGCGACTGCGCAGGTCACCGATGTCCTTGCGCAAGCTGCGGGTGCTGGGCAGGTTCGGCAGGTCCAGGCGATGCACGGCCCGGGAAGTGACCAGGCCATGCTGCACCAGGTGGTGCATCGAATCGGCCAATGCCGTGTTCTGCAACAGGTGATAGCGGTCGTAGCGGTATTTGTCGAACTTGTGCAGGTACACGTTGTTCAGGCTGGCGCCGCTGTACAGCACGCAGTCATCGATCACGAAACCTTTC
The DNA here is from genome assembly GCF_051131985.1 of Pseudomonas sp. Z3-6. Taxonomy (NCBI): domain Bacteria; kingdom Pseudomonadati; phylum Pseudomonadota; class Gammaproteobacteria; order Pseudomonadales; family Pseudomonadaceae; genus Pseudomonas; species Pseudomonas sp. Z3-6. Next base: position 3,638,932 of record NZ_CP071644.1, on the reverse strand, counting down.
AGATGCAGCACGCCGAACAACTCGCGGGTCTGCACCGGCACGCCGTAGATCGGCACTTCGCTGGCATGGGTGCGGGTCTGCTCCTGGTACCACGCCGAGTTGCCCGGCTGCTTCTTGGCGCCGATCAGCCCGCGCTGGGCCCGCAGCCAGTCCACCACCACGACCACGTCCAGTTCCGGACGCGCCGCTTTGGCGGCATGCAGGGCATCGAGGATTTCCTGGCCAGCCTCGTCCTGTTGCAGGTACAGGGCGACGATGTAGATGCGCTGGGTGGCCTGGGCGATTTTCTCCAGCAGGCAACGGCGGAATTGAGCAGCGCCATCGAGGATGGTCACCGCGTCGGCGGTCAGTGCAAAGCTGCGCAGCTTGGGCAGCAGGGAGCGTTTGAAGAGCGACGGCATAGGGCTCGCAAAAGGTCGATTCCGAAGAACGGATGAGCTTACACCATGGATGGGTTCGGGTCTTCCTGTCGTCAAGAAAAAAAGACTTGACCAAGGAGAACGATCATTCTACTTTCAATTCATGAACGATATCACTGGTAATGAAACACGAGACATCATCCTCGATGTCGCCGAAAAGTTGATCTATAGAAGTGGCATCGCTGCCACCGGCATGGACCTTCTGGTGAAAACCGCCGGCGTCTCCAGGAAAAGTGTCTATCGCTACTTCGCCAACAAGGACGACCTGACCGTGGCCGCCCTCAAGCGACGGGACGAGCGCTGGATGCAATGGTTCATCACCGAGGTGGACAAGGCGCCCACCCCCACCGCACGGCTGCTCAACCTGTTCACCGTGCTCAAGGGCTGGTTTGACAGTGAGGGGTTTCGTGGCTGTGCCTTCATCAATACCAGCGGCGAAACCGGTGATCCGCAAGATCCGGTCCGCCAGGTGGCGAAGTTGCACAAACAGAAGTTGCTCGACTACGTGACCCGGCTGTGTGTCGAACAAGGTGTCGAGAGCCCGGATGCCCTGGCCCGCCAACTGCTGATCCTGATCGATGGCGCGATTACCGTGGCGCTGGTCATGGGCGACCACAGCGCGGCTGACCACGCCCAGGACATGTTGAAGAAGTTGTTACACGCCTGACCCGTAAGCCCTGTGCAATTCATCACCTCACTGGAGATCCGCCATGTCTGCCTCTTCTGAAGTTCGTCCGCCGTTGCCGCCGTTCACCCGTGAATCGGCGATCGAGAAAGTTCGCCTGGCCGAAGATGGCTGGAACGCTCGCGACCCACAAAAAGTATCCCTGGCCTACACACTGGATACCCAATGGCGCAACCGCGCCGAATTCGCCCATAACCGCGAAGAAGCCAAGGCATTCCTGACCCGCAAGTGGGCCAAGGAGTTGGATTATCGGCTGATCAAGGAGCTCTGGGCCTTCACCGATAACCGCATCGCCGTGCGCTACGCCTATGAATGGCACGACGACTCGGGCAACTGGTTCCGTTCCTACGGCAACGAAAACTGGGAGTTCGACGAGCAAGGCCTGATGTCCAACCGCTACGCCTGCATCAACGACATGCCGATCAAGGAAAGCGAGCGCAAGTTCCATTGGCCCCTGGGTCGCCGGCCGGATGATCATCCGGGGTTGTCTGAGTTGGGGTTGTAGTTCCCTGGCATGTCGCCAACTGAACCACCCATCGCGAGCAAGCTCCCACAATTTGGATTTTTGCGAACACACCTGTTGTGTCCGACTTGGATCCCCTGTGGGAGCGGGCTTGCTCGCGAAGAGGCCGGCACATCCAACATCACTGCAAACTGATACACAGCTTTCGCGAGCAAGCCCGCTCCCACAATAGCGCTGTGGAGTGCACAGCAGCGCCAGACCAGCGGCCGCTCCAACAGGCTTGACCCACATGCCGCCAGGCATCACATTGCCTGGGTCGGCGATAAGCCTGCTGTTTCGTTGTGCAGCATTTTTTGTGGAGCCCATGACCGCGTCGATTCCGATCCGTCCCCCCTGCCCGCCCGGCGTCTGCGATTGCGGGCGTGATGCGTTGCTGCAAGCGCCCGGCAGCGACCTGCGCATCCTGTGCCTGAACCGCCAGGAAGAAAAACGCCTGCTCGAACGCTTGGAGAACATCCAGAGCCTCGATGAACTCCAGCGCCTGCAACATCGCTTGTACGAGAACCTGGGTATCCGCTTGAGCGTCGAGCCCGGCTACAACGAAGTGCGGACCATGCGCGGCATCGCCATCGAATTCCAGGACCAGCCCGGCCTGTGTCGCAAGATCCGCCAGTCGATCCCTGCCGCCATCCGCCGCGGCCTGGAAAAACGCCCCGAGATCGCCTGGCGACTGCTGGATGCCCACGACCTGTTTCGCGATACCTGAACCTGGGCAGCTCCCTCCCTGGAGCGGCACGTCGACTTAGAAATCCACCGTCGCGGACAGCAGGTAGGTGCGCGGGGTCGACAGCGTCAGCCCAGGCTCACTGTCATCCGACGCACCGGCCGAGCTCCAATAGCGCTTGTCGGCCAAGTTTTCGATGTTGGCCCGCAGGGTGATGTTCTTCTCGTCGATCTTGAAGCCGTAGCGAGCGCCCACGTCGAAACGCGTCCAGGCATCGATTTCCTTGGTGTTGGACTGGTCCAGGTACTGCGCGCTGGAGTAGATGCCTCGGCTGGTCAATGTCAGGCCCTGGACAGTCGGCACGTCCCATTCGGCACCGAGGTTGACGTTGTACTTGGGCGTGGCCGGTGCACGGTTGCCATCGAATGCGCCATTGGTGGTGTCGGTCAGTTCGCTGTCGATGAACATCACACCGCCGAGCAAGCGGGTGCCCTTCAGCGGTTCGCCGAACACGCTCAATTCGACGCCGGTGTTTTCGCGCTTGCCGTTGGGGCCGAAGACGCGAGTCGTGGCGTCAGTCGCGTAGGCCGGTTGCTTGATCCGGAACACCGCGGCGGTGACGGCGAACGGGCCGGCGTCGTACTTGGCGCCCACCTCGACCTGACGGCTGATGAACGGTGGGAAAATCTCATCCTCATTCACCGAGGTGGACGGCGCGACCTTGCCCTGGCTCAGACCTTCCATGTAGTTGGCATACAGCGACAGCTTGTCTGTCGCCTTGAACAGGATGCCGCCCGACGGGGAAACCTTTTCTTCGTCGTAGGCAGTACGGCCTTTGACGCCGTTCGACCAGTCGTCAACTTCGACTCGCTGCCAGCGGGCACCAAGGGTCAGCAGCAGTCGGTCATCGAAGAAGCCCAATGTGTCCGACAACGCCACTCCACTGAAGTGGTTCTCGGTATAGACCTTGGGATCAGGCCGGGTGATTACACTCGGAGTCGGTGTTTCCACTGGATCATACAGATTGCTGTTGGACTGACCATAGCGAGCGCCGCCATTGGTGAAGTCCATGTAGAAATAGCTGGCGACCAGGTTGACCTCATGGCTTACCGGACCCGTATGAAACCAGTTTCGCGCCCCAGCATTGGCCGTGCGGACATTCTCGTCGCGGGTGAAATCTCGGGGTTGGACGCGAAAATCTCCAGCCTCATTGAGGACCGAAACGGCATGCCGAAGGAACTCATGATTGCTTTTGCGCGCCCCCACGCCGCCGTACAGCATGACGGTGTCGTTGACATCGAATTCGGCATTCACCGCGCCGAAGGTATCTTTGGTACGCGCCTTGCTCCAAGGCTGCGCGTAGTTACGATCTACATCGCTGGCATGCGGCACTGGCGCGACGTCGGCAACCTGCACACGTTCCTGGGGCGCGTCGGTGTTACGCTCGGTGTGGCCAATGTCGGTCGACAGTCGCAGGCGTTCCCCGCGAAAATCCAGGCCCAGCACCGCCATCTCGCGGTCCACGCTCTGGTGATCCCATTCGGTGTCGCCCGCCTGCTTCACGCCGTTGAAGCGGATACCGAACTTGTCCTCCTCACCAAAGCGCCGACCGACATCCACCGCCCCGCCCAGCTGGTTATTGGAGGCGTAGCTACCGGTAAATGAGGTGATGGGCTTGTCGGTGGCGCGCTTGGGCACCACGTTGATCCCGCCCCCCACGCTGCCCCGCGGCGAGACACCGTTGATGAGCTGGCTCGGCCCCTTGAGGATATCGACGCGTTCGGCCATCTCCATATCGATGGTGTAGGTCGGCAGGATGCCGTAGAGGCCGTTGTAGGCGACATCGCTGTTGAACAGGCTGAACCCACGAATGGTGAACTGCTCGTAGCGTCCGCCCGCCGGGTTGGTGGCGCGGACCGAAGGATCGCTGGCGATCAGGTCGCCCAGGGTCCGCGCCTGCTGGTTCTTGACCGTAGTGCTGGTGTAGGTGGTCATGCTGAACGGCGTTTCCATGAAATCCCGCGAGCCCAGCAAGCCTTGGGAACCGCGCCGTGCCACCTGGCCGCCGGCATACACCGGACTGTCCGTCGACGCCGCGGCGCCGAAAATCGAGGTGGGTGCCAGTTGCAGGCTGCCGCCTTCCGGCGCTGGCATCAGGATGTACGCCTGCTCCCCCACCGGCTGCAATTGCAGGCCCGAGCCTCGCAACAGCCGGGCAAACCCCTCTTCCACACCAAACTCCCCCGAGAGCCCGGCGCTGTTGCGCCCGCTCACCAAGGCTGGGTCCACCGAGAGGTTGACCCCGACCAGCCCGGCAAACCGGGTCAACGCCGCGCTAAGGCTGCCAGCAGGCACCTGGTAACTGCGCCGGACGGCTTCTTCGGCCTGGCTCGATGAGATGAAAAAAGGGCTGGCACCCAGGCTCAGCATGAGGCTCAGGTTCAACAGCGGACGCCAGCCGGCAAAGGCCGGGCGCAAACGCAACGGTACAACTGCGGACATTGGAAAGCGCTCTCGTTTTTGTTCAGTTGCCTTGAATGACAAGCGAGACAAAAAAAGGGGACAGGCCTCAGGCTCGATTCCTGGCGAAACGTGCAAAGCCACCCCCATCTGTGGCGAGGGAGCTTGCTCCCGCTGGGGTGCGAAGCGCCCCCAAAATGAAGCGAATAACATCAACCTGACACACCACGGGGGCTGGTTTGGGGTTGCTGCGCAACCCAGCGGGAGCAAGCTCCCTCGCCACAAGGGTATGACTACTCGTCTTTATTGCGTACCGGCCTCAGGCCAGTTTTTTGCGCGGCGTCAACGTCACCCAGTAACGAGTACGCATGTGCACGTCCAACGGCAGGCTGGCGGCAAGCAGCGTGAGGATTCGATCAGTGTTGTCCAGGCGGAAGCTGCCAGTGATTCGCAGCGGTTCCAGGGTTTCGTCCCAGCGCAAAACGCCAGCACGATAACGGTCCAGCTCCCGCAGGAAATGCCCTAGCGGCTGGTCCTGCGCAACCAGTACCCCGTCACGCCAACCCAGCTGGGCCACATCGAACGCCCGCACCGGCCCCGCGCCTGATGCCTGGAAGTTGACCTGCTGGCCCTCTTCCAAGTTCAGCGAAGGCCCGCGCAAGGGTTGCAGTTGCGCCGAGCCGCTGAGCACCGACACCCGGCAGTCGCCCTCACCCAAGTGCAGGCAGACTTCGCCACGATTGAGGGTGATGAGCCCATAGGGGGACTGAACGGACAGCGGCATGCTCCCGGCGAGCTTGAGGGCCATTTCACCGCGCACCAACACCAGGCGCCGAGCGTTGAGATCCAGGTCGACGGCGCTGTCGGTGTTCAGTTGCAGCGCACTGCCATCGACCAGCGTCCAGCGCCGTTGCTCCCCCGTGGCGGTGTGCAAGTCGGCGCGCCAGACCTCCAACGGCAGCTCTCGCCCCAACAGCCAGGCAGCCGGGACCAATGCAGCGACGCCCAATGCACGCTTGAGCACCGCGCGCCGGGCCAGCGCCGGACGGTCCAGGGTCGCCATGCCCAGAGAGGCTGGCACCCCGGCAAAGCGCTGGCGCAATCGCTGGGCCTTCTGCCACGCCGCCTCGTGGTGAGCGCTGCTGTCGCGCCAGCGTTGCAGGGCCGCCGAGTCGAACGTATCCCCGTCGAATTCCATCAGGGTCAACCAGCGGGCAGCCGCCCGTGCCGCTTCACGGGCCTCGGGTGATGGCGTCGACGACATCAGAAGTCCACCAACAGGCAATGCTCGTAGGCCTGGGCCATGTAGCGCTTCACGGTGCGCTCGGAGACTTGCAAGCGCTCGGCGATCTCGCGATAACCCAGGCCTTCGAGCTGACTCCATAAAAAAGCCCGCCGCACCAAGGGCGGCAGGCCATCGAGCAATTCGTCCAGGGCTTGCAGGGTTTCCAGCAGCAGCCAACGCTGTTCCGGCGACGGCGCGCAGGCTTCAGGCAGGTTCGCCAACGCGTCGAGGTACGCCTGCTCCAGATTGCGTCGGGTGTAGAAGTTGCTCAGCAGGCGCTTGCCGACAGTCAGCAGGTAAGCCCGGGGTTCTTGCAAGTCAGCCAAAGGCTGGGCGCTGGAAAGCACCCGCAGGAAGGTATCCTGGCGCAGGTCCGCCGCATCCCAGGCATTGCCCATGCGCCGTCGCAACCAGCCTTCCAGCCAACTCCCGTGGTCACGGTACAACGCATGGAAGGATTGCTCCGTCGGCGTAACTGCATCACACATGTCCAGAAGCCTGCGCAAGGTCTTAAATGAGACTGATTCTAATTAATGTTCGCGCATGAATCCAAGTTGTTTATGCAAAGTGTGTCTAAAAGGGGATTGTTGGGGCTGCTACGCAGCCCAGCGGGAGCAAGCTCCCTGCCACAGGGGAATTCAGAAACACCCTGCCCTGTGGGAGTTTTTGTGGGAGCAGGCAGGTCTTTTGCGAGCCAGTGTCATCAGTGACTGGCATGCAACGTCTTCGGCACTTCCGGCATGGCCGAAGAGTGGTGGTTGATGATCTTCCACTGGCCATCGAGGCGCTCGTAAAGGAAGGTGTAGCGCGCCTGGACTTCGCGCTTGGAACCATCGGCCTGGGTCAGGGTGAAGGTATAGACACCACTGTCCATCGCCGCGTCAGGCCCCAGGTGACGGATCTCGCGGTAGTTGATTTGCCCCACCGGCTTGCCCGCCAGGAAGTGCTCGAAGTAATCCTGGATCAGCGCCGGCGTATTGCGCACCTTGTTGGAAACGGTCGGTTGCAAAATCGCATCCGGGGCGTAGAGACCGGTCACGGCGGTGGCGCTACCGGTTTGCAGCGCGGCGTTCCAGCGGTCGAACAGTGCGGCGATTTCCCGATCATTCACGTTCTTGGGCTGTTCGGCCACGGTGCGATACACGTAGGGTGTGGCCTCGACAGCCTGGACAAGCGGCGCGGTCAGCAGGAAAAAAGCAGCGATGGCACAGGTTTTCATTTTCATCAGAAGGCTCCTTTGGGTTTCAATGAGCCCACTTTGCCGGCCTTCCCCACCTTCGCCATCGGCCAACCGGTGCCAATCGCCTATGCCATTCGGCAGATAGGCCCGTTGCCGGTGACACGTTTTAATGGCGCCACCGCGAACCGTCCGATCTTTTTCACGCTGGAGTTCCCCATGCAAAGCCCACCCCATGATCCCGGCAGTGCCCTGGCCATCCGCAGTCAGTATCGCCAGTCGCAAAGCCGCGCGGCGCGCCTGGGGCTGTTGCTGGGCACCGGCCATGAACTGATGCAGTTGCCGCTGCCGGCCATGCGTCAGCGGGCACTGCAACGGGCGTGCGCGTTCATGGCGATGGACCATGGCCTGCTGCTGGAGTGGGCGCCGGACAACACCTTGCGCACCCTCGCCAGCCACGGCAGCGCGGAACGCGTCGACCTGCTCGCCACGCTGGCCCAGCCACAGACACCCGGCCCGCACTGGCTCGAATCCCCCGGCAGCACCCTGCCCCAGGTCCTGCGGATTCCATTGCGGACCTCCGATGGCGTGACGTTCGGGGCCTTGCTGCTGGGCAACAGCGTCGCCCTCGGCGCGCCAGACAACGAAGACATCGAGTCGCTGCAATTGCTGGCGACGCTGTTGGCGGCGCATCTGGAAAACAGTCGCCTGGTCGAAGCCCTGCAAGCCCGCGAGCGGACCATGTCCGAGTTGGTCCACCGCTTGTTCAGCGCCCAGGAAGACGAACGCAAGCGCGTGGCCTACGACCTGCACGACGGCCTGGCGCAAAACCTGGCCGGGTTGCACCAGCGTTTGCAGGGTTTCGCCGGTCGCTGTCCATCCCTGCCACCGGCGCTGGCGAGCGAGTTGCAGGCCATCCTCGACCTGGCCCAGGGCTGCGTCGGCGAGGGGCGGCAGTTGATCGGGGGCCTGCGTCCTCACGTGCTGGATGATTTCGGCCTGTACAAAGCCGTCGACAAGGAAGCCGATCGCCTGCGCGACGCGGGCCTGAGCGTAAGCTGGGCCGAGCACAGCAGCGCGCGCCTGCCGGGGAACACCGAGATCGCCCTGTTTCGCATCGCCCAGGAGGGTATCAACAACATCCTCAAGCACGCCCAGGCCAGCCATGTGCACTTGGGGCTGGCGGTGAAAGATGGCCACGCGTGCCTGCGAGTGGAAGACGATGGGCGTGGCTTTGCCCTGGAACAACCCGTCGAGACCAACGGCAGCTGCCACCTGGGGTTGGCCGCCATGCAGGAGCGCGCCAACTTGCTGGGGGGCCATCTGGCCTGTTGCAGCCAACCCGGCGGTGGCACCCGCTTGCTCGCCAGCGTGCCGCTACCGTCCCCGGGAGTACAGCCATGAACCGCCCTTTGCGCCTGCTGCTGGCCGATGACCACGAAGTGACCCGCACCGGTTTTATCAGCATGCTCGCCGACAGCCCCGGATTCGAGGTCGTCGGCCAGGCCCGCGACGGTCAAGAGGCCCTCGACCTGTGCGAGCGGCTACAACCGGACATCGCGATCCTGGACATCCGCATGCCCGTCCTCAACGGCCTCGGCGCGGCGCGGATCCTGCAGCAGCGCCAGCCCGGGATCAAAGTGGTGATCTTCACCATGGATGACAGCCCCGACCACCTCGAAGCCGCCATCGGTGCGGGTGCGGTCGGCTACCTGCTCAAGGATGCCAGTCGCGATGAAGTGCTCGACGCCCTCAAGCGGGTCGCCCAAGGCGACGAGGCGCTGAACAGCTCGGTCAGCGCGCGCCTGCTGCGCCGCATGGCCGAGCGCGGTGCCGGTAACGCCCCACAGGTCCAGGCCCTGACCGCCCGCGAGCGCCAGGTACTGGGGTTGGTGGCCAGCGGTTTCAGCAATCGTGAAATCGGTGAAAAACTGGGCATCGCCCCCGGCACCGCCAAGGCCCATGTCGAGCGCGTCATCGGCAAGCTGGGCGCCGCCGACCGGACCCAGGCCGCCGTGCGCGGCGTGGCCCTCGGATTGGTGGCGCAACCCGCCGGGCAATGGCCATGAGGTTTCTCGCCGCCCGCCGCTGGGCCGACCTGCCGTTGCGGGGCAAGGCCCTGGTGGTGATTTCCCTGCCCCTGGTGGTTCTGCTGCTGTCGTTGGTGCTGATCTATATCACCGAACGCCAGACCGCCCGGGCCGAAGAAGACGTGCGCCGGGTGCTGCTGGTCCAGGGTGATATCCAGACGGTCCATACCCTGCTGGCCGAGGCTGCGGCCAGCGTGCGTGGTTACCTGCTGACCCGGCGCGAAGACTTCCTGCCCAGCTACGAGCAGGCCACGCCGCTGATCCAGGCTGCGTTGCAACGCCTGGACCAGAACATTCGCGATGCCAGGATGCGCGAGCATCTCAAGACTATCACCCCGCTGATCGCCGACAAGCTCGACGGTTTGCTCGCGTTGCGCAACGGCAAGCGCGACGACCCCGAGGCCATCACCGCGATCCTGATCGAAAACAAACAGGTGTTGGACGTGCTGCGCGAGCAGATCAGCGCCATGCGCATACGCGAGGATGGCCTGCTGGCCGAGCGCAGCGCCGCTGCCTCGGCCACGCGCATGCGGCTGTTGTTCGCCACGCTGCTGGCGGCGGTGTGCGGGTTGCTGGGGGCCATCGTTGCGGTGCTGTTCCTGTCCAAGGGCATCGTCGCCCGGGTCCAGCAGGTGCAAGGCAACGCCCAGCGCCTGGCCTTGGGCCAACCGTTGTTGCCACAACCGCCGGAGCAGGATGAAATCGGCCAACTCGGCACGCGCCTGGTGGAGGCCGGGCAGTTGCTCGCCGAACGCGAGCGGGCCCTGCGCGATAACGAAGAACGCCTGCGGCTGATCATCGACGGCGTGAAGGACTACGGGATCTTCGCCCTGGATGCCCAAGGCTACGTCACCACCTGGAACGCTGGCGCGCAGCGGATCAAAGGCTACACCGAGCAGGAAATCCTCGGCCAGCATTTCTCCCTGTTCTACTTGCCCGAGGAATGCCCGGCGCACCCGGACCTGGCCCTGCGCGAAGCCACCCGCGACGGCCACTACATGGAAGAAGGCTGGCGTTGTCGCAAGGACGGCAGCCGCTTCTGGGCCAGCGTGGTCATCACTGCCCAATACGATGCCACGGGCGCGTTGCGCGGTTTTTCCAAGATCACCCGCGACATCACCGACCGACGCGCCGCCGAAATCGCCTTGCGCACCGCCCGCGAGGAAGCGGAAAGCGCCAGCCGGGCCAAGAGCGAGTTCCTGTCGCGCATGAGCCACGAGCTGCGCACGCCCTTGAACGCCATCCTCGGTTTCGCGCAACTGCTGGACATGGATTCCACCGCCGGTCAACGCCCCCAGGTCAGCCACATCCTGCGGGCCGGCCAGCACTTGCTGGCGTTGATCAACGAGGTGCTGGACATCGCCCGGATCGAGGCCGGGCGCCTGCCCTTGAACATCGAACCGATCGCCCTGGCGACGGTGCTGCACGAAGCCTTGACGCTGGTTTCACCCATGGCCGCAGACGCCGGAATCCACTTGGTCGACCTACCCGCACTGCCCGACGACAGCGGTGTGCTTGCCGACCGCCAGCGCCTGGTACAGGTGTTGCTCAATTTGTTGTCCAACGCCATCAAGTACAACCGACCCGGCGGCGAGGTGCGCATCGAAGTGAGCGTCCAGCCCCATCAGGTGAGCATCGCCGTCCACGATACCGGCCATGGCATCGCCCCGGAACAGCTGGGCCAACTGTTCAAACCCTTCGAACGCCTGGGCGCCGATCCGCAGGTCGAAGGCACCGGACTTGGCTTGTCCTTGAGCAAGAACCTGCTGGAGATGATGCTGGGCAACCTGCAGGTCCACAGTGAGCCCGGGCACGGCTGTTGCTTTACCCTGCAACTGCCCGCCACCCAGGTGATCGGCACGCACTTGCCACCCATCGCCGCCTTGGCCGTGACGCGCGCCCCCGTGGACTATCACGGCAAAATCCTCTGCATCGAAGACAACCTGTCGAGCCTCGCATTGATCGAGACCCTGATGCAGCGTCGGCCCGGCATCCAGTTATTGTCGAGCATGCAAGGCCAGATGGGCCTGGACCTGGCCCGCCAGCACAGCCCGCAACTGATCCTGCTGGACGTCACCCTGCCGGACCTGGAAGGCCTGGAAGTTCTGCGGCGCCTGCGCCAGTCCCCGGCCACTGCGGCCACGCCCGTGCTGATGATCACCGCCGATGCCAGCGACCTGACCCATCGTGCCCTGCGTGACGCCGGGGCCACGGCGATCCTGACCAAACCTATCCATATCCAGGCCTTCCTCGGCCACCTCGAACACTATCTACCGGAGCCCGCATGAATCGCGACTTGCGCATTCTGATCGTCGACGATCAGCGCCCCAACCTGGACCTGATGGAGCAACTGCTGGCCCGCGAAGGGTTGCACAACGTGCTGAGCAGCACCGAACCGTTGCGCACGCTGGACCTGTTCAACAGCTTCGAGCCGGACTTGGTCATCCTCGACCTGCACATGCCGGCGTTCGACGGATTTGCCGTGCTGGAGCAACTGAACAGGCGCATCCCGGCCAACGATTACCTGCCGATCCTGGTCCTCACCGCCGACGCGACCCGTGACACCCGCCTGCGGGCCCTGGCCCTCGGTGCCCGGGATTTCATCAGCAAACCCCTGGATGCGCTGGAAACCATGCTGCGCATCTGGAACCTGCTGGAAACCCGCGCGCTCTATAAAGCGTTGCGCGAGTTGATCCCGTCCCAGCAGATCGAACTGTTGCGCCAGCACCGTCCCGCCGCCGACCCGGCCTAGCCTGGCGGCCGTTTCAGCGAGGCCATCGAAGCATGGGAATCACCGAACGAACATCGGCAAACGGCCTGCAAGCGCACATTCGCGGCGAACGCCTGGCCACTTCCGACGGCGTATCGAGCAAGGAGATCCTGGTGGAGATCTTTGTCCGTGAGCGCAGCGAAGCCCACGTCGTCGTGCCGGCGGTGGCCGAGCCGTTGCTCGTCTGGGTGTTATCCGGGGAGGCCATTGTCGAGGAACGCGCCGGCCACGGCGAGTGGGAAGCGAATACGGTGCGCCGCGCGGATTTTTTCCTGACCACCTCCCCTGATCCATATGAGATGCGCTGGCAAGTGACCAGCCCTGAGCCGTTCGTGGTCATGCATGTGTACTTGGGCCTGGCGTTGCTGGAACGCGCCATTGCCGAAGCCGGCGGTAGCGGTGCGATTCAGCTGCGGGAGGTCTCTGGGGGGCAGGACGAAGTCCTTTCGGCCTTGCTCGAACAAATTCGGGCAGAGTTGACCCGACGCGGTGAACCCAGTGCCTTGCTGATCCAGGGCGTGGCGCAATGTGTGGCGGTGCATTTGGCGCGGCATTACCTCGATGCCGAGGCCGAGGACATGTCCGGCCGCAACGCCCTGCCCGCCTTCAAGCTCAAGCGCGTCATCGGCTTGATGGAGCAATGTCTGGCCGAACCTTTCTGCCTCGCTGACCTGGCCCAGGCCATTGACCTGAGCGAGTACCACTTCAGCCGCCAGTTCAAGCGCGCCACCGGGCGCTCACCCTCGCAGTACTTCATCCAGCTGAGAATGGCCCGGGCCCGCCAATTGCTGATGGAAACCGAGCGCAGCGTCATCGATATCGGCCTGGAAGTCGGGTATGGCAGCGCCAGTCACTTCTCGCAGATCTTCCGCCGCGAAGTGGGCGTGGCGCCGAGTCATTACCGTAAGTAAGGACCACCACATCCCCTGTGGCGAGGGAGCTTGCTCCCGCTGGACCGGGCTGGCGCTCCAGCGCGCAGCGGTCCCAAAGTCTTGCGGTCGCTGCGCAACCGAGCGGGAGCAAGCTCCCTCGCCACAGGGGTGCTCTTGGCCGATGTCGAGATACGGCGCTTACTTGATCCGGTAGTGAAACGTATTGCGCACCGCTGGCACCGTCACCGCCTTGCCATCGATGATTCGTGGCTGATAACGAAACCCCTGGGCAGCGGCCAGGGACGGTCGGATGAACAATGGATGGCAACCGTCGATGACCTTGGGGCTGTCGATCCGCCCATCCGGCATCACGCTGTATTCCACCGTGCAATCGCCCTCCAGGCCCTTGTCCAGCGCGCGTTGCGGATAATCCGGGGCTTGCTTGCTCAGCGGTTGGTAGCTGCGGCTGTCGGCGGCGGCCTGGCGCGCCTGCTCCGCGTGGCGTTGTTGGGCAAGCTCCTGCGCTTGCCGGGCCTGATGCTGCTGTTCGGCAGCCTGCCGCTCGGCGTCTTGCCTGCGTCGTTCGCTTTCCTGGCGTTCGCGCTGCTGCTGTTGGGCTTGTTGCTCGCGCCTTTGCTCCTCGACCCGTTTGCGGGCCAGTGTCGCCTGTTCCAGCTTCTGCGCCTGGACTCGCGGGTCCACCGCTGGCTTGGTGGGGACAGGGCGCGGCGCGTCCATGGGTGGCGGGACAGATTCGACCGCGGCGGGTGCAACAGGGGTCACAGCCGCCGGTACAAGCGCTTCGGGTACCGCTGCCGCCGGCAGCATCACCAGTTGCGTGCGCAGCACCTGCGGCGTTTCGGCGGCGGGTTTCTCCACGCGCCATCCCAACACCAACGACCCGACTATCGCGGCGTGCAAAGCTACGGCGAGCCCTGCCGCCAGACTGTTTTTCCAAAAGCTGCGACCCAGGGCAGGGACGCTCAAGGAAGGACTGTGCATGATCATCGCCGTCATTGCGGTGCCTCGGTCACCAGTCCCAGGTTGCTCACGCCGCCCTGCTGCAACGCGGCCATGGCCGCGACGACCCGGCCGTAATCGGCATGCTCGTCGGCACGGATGTACACCTGGGTATCGCTGCGCTCGGCCACGACCTGCGCCACCTTGGCGCGCATCTGCTCCAGGTCAACGGCACTGTCGGTCTGGTGATGGGTGTCCAGTTCACCGCCCAGGTTCCAGTAGTAACCGCCCTCGGCCTTGACCGACAGGGTGAGGATTTGCTGGCGACTGTCGGTGGCCAACGCTTCGCTGGCGACCTTGGGCAGTTCGATCTTCACACCCTGGGTCAGCATCGGCGCGGTGACCATGAAAATCACCAGCAGTACCAACATCACGTCGATGTACGGCACCACGTTCATTTCGGCCTTGGGGCCGTGCTTTCGTTGTGGCTTGACGAGCATTTGCCCTCTCCTTTCAAGCGGCCGCGGCCATGTTCGCCGGGGCACCGTGCAGCTTGCGGTGCAGACGCGCCTGCAGCTCGTTGCCAAACGCGTAGTAACGGGTCAGCAGCGTCTGGCCACGGGCCGCGAAACGGTTATAGGCAATCACCGCCGGGATTGCGGCGAACAAGCCGATGGCCGTGGCGATCAACGCCTCGGCGATGCCCGGAGCCACCGTGGAGAGACTGGCCTGCTGCACTTGGGACAGGCCGATAAACGCATTCATGATCCCCCATACCGTGCCGAACAAGCCGATGTAAGGACTGACCGAGCCGACGGTGGCCAGAAACTGCAACCCCTTCTCCAAGTGGACTTCCTGTTCGCTGATCGCCACCTGCAGCGAGCGCTCGACGCCTTCCAGCACCACCTCGGGCGTGCTGGAGGGCTGGTTGAGCTGAGTGAAAGCCAGCAAACCCGCCTGGAAAATCGGCGTGACGCCACCGTCTTCTTCGCGCACTTGTGCGTGTTCCCGGTACAAGGGCAACAGGTCCTGTGCGCCGCGAAAACGCTGCATGAAACCGTTAAGCTGACGCTCGTAGCGCTGCAGCACGGCGCTGCGCTGGATAATCAAGTACCAGCTCAATAACGAGGCCAGCAGCAACGTGAGCATGACCGCCTTGACCAGCAGACTCGCTTCACTGATCAGGCCCCAGATCGTCATGTGTTCCAAAGTGGCTTGCATGGTTGAAACTCCTGTCTGGCGGTTATTCGATGAAATGTTCGTGACCGGTTGATGACAGCGACGCTCAAGGCAGATGGAGCGCTTTCGCGACGTCGGCCCAGGGCACGAACTTGAAGTTCTGGGTCTGCTCGGGCATGCGCTTGCGGCCGTCCTGGACCACCAGCATCCCCTGGCTCCACGGCCCGCCGAGGTTCGCCGAGGTCACTTCCAGGCCATCGGTTTCCGACGCGCCATCAATTCCTGCGGCGGCGTTCAGGCCGACTCGGAAGGCGCCGCGCACGGCGAAGGGCGGCTCGGCATCGAGCACCAGGTAGCTGTCGTTGCCCTGGCTGGAGATCACCAGGTAGTCGCGGTCCTTGGCCTGATACAAGGCCATGCCTTCGACGTCGGCGTGCAACGGCGGGCCGACCTTGATCACACTGTTCAACGTGGCCGGCTGTTCGGCCCGGGCATCCACTGTCCAGACGCCCACGTCCTCCTCACCCAGAAACAAGCGCTGGCGCTGCTCATCGGCCACGCACCCTTCGGGTTGGCTGGCGACGCTGAACTGGCGCACCAACTGACCGCGCACTACGCCGTCCGGCGCGCTGAGGCGGTACTGCTCGAAGCGCCCGTCCTTGCCGTTGGCGAAGGCATACAGTTCACCTTCGGCCGGTTGGAACAGGCAGATGCCGTAGATTTCCTTCAAGGACGTCGCAATCTCCCCCGCTTCACGCAACTCGCCGCTGGCACGGTCGATGCTGAACAGGCTCAAGCTGTTGCGATCACGGTTGCTGGCCACCGCCAGGTCGACGGTTTGCGTGCCCAGCTTGAAGCCAGGCCGCACATCGACGTTGTTCAGGCGCCCGACCGGCAGCTCTTGCAGCAACTTGCCTTGCAGGTCGTAGGCCAGCAGGCCTTGCTTCTTGTTGGTACCCAATACCCGGCTCAACCCGGGCGTAGTCGGATGTATCCAGATCGCCGGGTCATCCGCGGCATCCCCCTGACGGGCCACCGGTTCACTCTGGGCGATGGCGGCGACACTCGGCAGGACCGGCGCCAACGGCGCGGGGCTGGGTTGCCAGCCGAGTTCACCTTGGTACAGGTGCCCGTCGTCATCGTCGCGCAGCAGCACTTCGATACCGGTTTTCGTCCGGCGTGCCGCAAGGCTTTCCGGCTCCTTCAGGCCTGGTAACGACAGCTTGGCGCGTGGTGCCCAGCGTTCACCGTCCTGCTGATACAGATGCAACTGCGCGGCGTTGGGGTCAAGGCCCATTACAACGCCGGACACTACGGCCAGGGCGCCGGCCGCCTGCTGGATATCACCGAACGGCGCATGCATCGCCACCGGCAACCGCACGGTCTCGGCTTCGGAGGATGCCGGGTAGGCCCACCAGCCGACCCGTTCTTCGCTGACGAACAATTGCTGGCTGTCGTCCTGCACCTGGCAGGTCTTCGCATCCGGCGGCAGCGGCACGCCACGCACCCGTTGGGCCGTCGCGCCCAGTTGCTCGCCAGCGCCCACCAGCCATTGCTCACCCTTGCCCTCCTCACCCACCAGGAACACAAACAGGTTGCTCGCTTCGTCGCGGTACAGGCACAGACCGTTTACCGGGAAGTCCCGCGTGGGCAGGTACAACGGCGTACCCCACTGGCGGTTGTGTGGATCGAGGCTGACGACCAACGCTTGCTGGCGCGTGCTGTCGAGGCTGGCCACCAGCACGTTCGCGCCAAGCGCACGGCTGTCGATGCCGTCGAAGGCGCCTTTCAGGCGCGTCAATTCGCGACCTTGGTCATCGAGCAAGAACAAGCCTTCGCGGGCACTGGCCAGCCGCTCGGTCGTTGCAGCGCCGGGCAAGAATCCCAGGGCATTGAGCGACAGTTGCTGGGCTTGGGGCCAGGGTTGCAGCTTCAGCTTGGGCGCTGGGGAAGCGGCCAGGGCGGTGACCGATGCCAGGCTGATCAGCATTGTCAGCAGGCAGTGCTTGGGTAAAGACAACATCGTGTTCAACGGGAAAATCCTTGTCGTTGGGCCGAACTCAGAAATCGCAGGTTCGCCATTTTCTGTGGCGAGGGAGCTTGCTCCCGCTGGGCTGCGCAGCAGACCTTTCTTGTGGGCGCTACGCACCCAAGCGGGAGCAAGCTCCCTCGCCACAGGGATTGGCATCGGTGGTCAGAAATGGGTAAACGTCAGCCCCAGCTTGTACGTCGGGCCGTACTCTTCGTACTGGCCGTTATAGGAGCGGTGACCGGTGTAGACGAAATACGATTCGTCGGTGAGGTTCTGGGCCTCGAGGCTGACTTGCAGGTTCTTGGTCAGGGAGTAACGCGCGCTGAAATCGACGAAGGTCTGTGCATCGACGTGCAGGTCATGGTCGCGGTCGCTGATGGATGCCAGCTCGAACAGGTACGCGGACTTGTAGTTGGCCGACAGCCGCAGGCTCAGCTTGTCGTTTTCCCAACCCAACATCAGGTTGCCGACCGTGTCCGATTGGTTCGGCAAGTCGATGCTGCGCTTGCGCTGGGTGCCACTGGCCTGGTCGAAACCCTCGATCTCGGCATCTGAACGGCTGAAGGTGGTGTTGGCGCCGAGCAGCAGGCCGTTCCAGGGTGCCGGCAGCCAATCGAATTTTTGCGAGTAGGCCAATTCCAGGCCATACAGCTTGGCGCTGTCGCCATTGGCGTAACTGTGGGCCTCGGCGAAATCAGTCCAGGCGCCAGTGCCGGCCAGGTCGGTGTTGTAGACGAAGTTCTTGATGTCCTTGTAGAACACAAAGGCCGAGACCGTGCCGGCGTGGCCCATGAAGTGCTCGATGCCCAGGTCCAGGTTGCTCGATTCCAGCGGCTTGAGGTCCGGATTGCCGAAAGTGGCCTCGTCATCGTCGATGACAAAACCCGGCGCCAGTTGCCCGAAGGTCGGACGCACCACGGATTTGGTCCACGCCGCACGCACCTGGGTGTTCTTGTCCAGTTGGTAGCGTGCATGCAGGCCCGGCAGCCAGTGGTGGTACTTGCGTCGGGTCTCGGTATCGGTAAATACCCCGTCGGTGGCGCCGGTGCCCTTGGCTTCGAACTCGGTGCCTTCGTAGCGCATGCCGGCGATGAAACGCCAGTCATCGATGTCGACGGTGTTCATCAGGTAGCCGGCGTTGATGTCCTCGCTCATCTTGAAGTCGTTGACACGCGACTCTTGCTCGTCAAGAAAATCATCGCGATTGAGGCCGCCCAACAACTGCTTGATGGCATCGGCGCTGATGCCCGGGCCGAAGCGCCCGAGGCGGTAATCCACGTTGCCTTTCTGGAACTGCCCAAGGTTCAGTTGCTTGTCGGTGAAACCCAGGTCGTCGAAATCCTCGTAGACCCAGGCATCGAGGTCGTTGTCCTTGTCCCGCCGGCTGACTTTGCCGCCGAACTTGACCTGGGAGGCATACCCCCCGAGGTCATAGTCCCGGGCCAGGTCCAGGCGCAGGTTTTTCTCGGTGTCGGTGGTTTTTTGCTCTTCCCAGTCCACCTTGTCGAGGCTGAAGTTGGTCGGATCGTAGAAGCCTTCGCCTATGATCGGCCGTGGCTTGTCGTTGTCATGGAAACCGCCGTTGAAACCATCGATACCTTCGAAGGTGGCGCCGGCAATGTGGCCAGGGCTGTCTTCGCTGGATTCGCTGTAGCCACCCTGGCCGCTCAGGGTCCACAGACCGAACATCCGCTCGCCGCCGAGCACGTAGGATTGGATTTCCTGGGTTTCTTCCCGTTGCTTGAGCCTGCGCTGGCCCTCGGCGTCGCCCAGTTCACCGGCGGCCTGCGGGTCTTCGAAAGCGATGCTGGTGGCGTTGCGGGTTTCGCTGTCCTTGTAGCGACTGTAGAGCGTGCGCAGGTAATAGCTGCTGACGTCATCGGGCTTGTAATCGAAGTTCAAGCCGCCGCCGGCCCGCTCGCGACGGATGTCGTAGTCGCGCTGTTCGAACTCTTCGAGGCGTGAGCCTTGTTCGAAGTCCCAGGCGCCGCCGGTTTCGACGTTGTCCGAGCCGAAGTCACGTTTCTGCCAACTCAGTGCCGCGGCCACGCCGAAGTTGTCGATGCCATCGCCAAGACTGAAACGGTCGCTGATGGCGCCGGAAAATTTCGGGCTGGTCTGGCCGGTGTTCTTGTCGTAGCTGGCTTCGCCGCTGCCGGTATAGAACAGGCCCTTGTGATCGAAGGCCGAGAGGCTCTTGACGTCCACCGTTCCGCCCAGGGAGTTGGCGTCCATGTCTGGCGTCAGGGTCTTGATCACCGACAACGACTGCACCAGCTCCGAGGGCAACACGTCCAGGGCAACGGCGCGACGCTCGCTTTCCGGCGCCGGTACCAGGGTGCCGTTGATGGTCACGCTGTTGAGGTCCGGCCCGAGGCCGCGCACGCTGACAAACCGGCCTTCGCCCTGGTCGCGCTCGACGCTGACACCCGGCAGGCGCTGCACCGCTTCGGCGACGTTTTCATCGGGCAATTGCGCCACGCCGTCAGCGTGCACCACGCTCTTGATGCTGTCGGCGCTGCGCTGCTCCTTGAGGGCCTGGTCGATACTGGCCGCCTGGCCGACCACTTCAACGTGTTCCGTGGCACCGGCCGCCTGCTCCGCGGCGCTCAGTCGCTCACTGACAATCGCCATGGCCAACGCGGTGATGGTGAAACCGACGAGCCCGGCAGTGCTTGTGCGGTGATACATGGTGATCCTCCCCAGGAATCCGGAAATCCGCCAGGCAATGGCCCGGCAACTGGGAGGGCACGCTAGGGGTGGGGAATGACGGTTCTGTGACAGGCAGGGGCCGCAGAAGCCAAGCGGGTAGGTTTTGAGTGGATTCGTGGCACACAATGAGCTGATACGACCCTCTTTTACGACGGGTGTGTTCCTCGTGGCGAGGGAGCTTGCTCCCGCTCGGCTGCGCAGCAGCCGCAAATCGGACGATGCGGCGTGCCTGTAAGTATCGTGGCGCTTGGTTTTTTGGAGGGGTGCTTCGCACCCCAGCGGGAGCAAGCTCCCTCGCCACAAGGATTGCGGCAAAAAAACCGGATAACCGATGAGCTGATTCGACCTCCCCCACCCCATCACTCGCCGTCACCGCACTGTCACATTCATCTGCTGTGCTGGGCCGCATTCCGCTTCTGGCAAAGGATTCCGGCCATGTTCTCCGTGCTCCGCCCGCACCGTTTCAAACTCGCCCTGCTCCTGCTGGCGGCCAACTTCGGGTTGCTCCTGCACCTGGCCAGCGGCGAACTCAAACCCATCGCCGAATGGGTCTGGCTGGACATCCTCGGTGAAGGTGGCTCGGCGCTGCTGGCGCTGGTCTGGCTGGGGTTGGTACTCAAAAGCCGCCCCGCCGGCCGGGTCACCAATTATCTGGTTCTGGGCCTGGGCTGCATCTTCTTTTCCTGGTGGATCGACAGTCTCGACGAATTCATCCGCCTGCCCGACAGCATCACCTGGGATCACTGGCTCGAATCCGGACCGATGCCGCTGGGCATGATCCTGCTGACCCTCGGCATCTACCACTGGCACCGCGAACAATTGGCAATCAATGGTCAGATGGAGAAGCGCGAGCGACTGTTCCGTGAGCACCGTCTGTTCGACAAGCTCACCCCGTTGGGTGGCGCCGACTTTCTCAAGCATGAGCTGTCCGCCAGCCTGGAGGACAGCCGCCGTCGCCAACAACCGCTGTCGCTGCTGGCCTTGGACTTGGATAACTTCACCGCTATCAACCAGCGTTTCGGCCATGGCGAAGGCGATGCGGTATTGCAGGCGATCAGCCAGTTACTGGTCTTGAACCTGCGCCGCCAGGACCTGTTGTGCCGCCTGGCCGGTGATCGCTTCGTGGTGCTGCTGCCCGACACCGGCGAAAGCCAGGCCCGACGCCTGGCCCTGGAACTGGAAATCGCGGTGCGCAGCCTGGCTCACAAGACCCGACAACACGGCGAGCGGCTCCAACTGACAGCCAGCACAGCGGTGGTGATGGCGTTCGACGAATCCCCCGACGCCTTGCTCAAGCGCCTGAACCTGGCGCTCGCCCAGTCCCGGACCCCGTTGGCGAAAAGCGCATGACGCTCAAGACCTGCTGGTACGAAACCGATAGCCGCTTCATTCCGGGACACTATCAACCTGCCGCGCTGATCGACCTGGCATTGTCGCGGGACATCGACAGCCATCGCCTCCTGCGCGGCACCGGGCTGTTCCATGACGATATCCTCGCCGGACAGAGCCGCATCAGCCCGCAGCAGTTCCTCGGCCTGATCGACAACAGCCGGCGCCTGCTGGATGCCAGCGACAGCAGCTTCCTGTTTGGCCAGCGGCTGTTGCCGGGGCATTACGGCCCCGCGAGCCACGCTTTGCGTCACGCGCAGAACTTGCATCAGGCCCTGCAGACCCTGATCGACCAGCAGGCACTGCTCAGCCCGTTGGCGGCTCCGCGCCTGTTGCTGGACGAGCACTACGCCTATGTCCATTGGCTGGACAGCTGCGGTGCCGACGAACAATGGCGCTTCGTGCTGGAAGCGAGCATGACCTCGATGGTGGCGATGAGCGCCTGGCTCAGCGGCGAACGCCTGCCCTGGCAGTGCAGTTTTCGCCACGGCGAGCCGCGTTACGTCGAACAATATTGGGTGCACCTGGGTGAGCACACCCAATTCGACCGCCCTCTGGACCTGATGCGTCTGCCCCGCCACTGCCTTGCCCAACCCTGGCCCAACGTCTCGGCCACCGCCGGCCAGGTGGCGCGGATCGAAGCCCGGGACCAGCTCGATCAACTGGGTTTCGCCTCAAGTTTCCTGGATTGCCTCTACGACTACCTGCACACCCATGTGCAGCAGACGCCAAGCCTGGAACAGACCGCCCAGGCCTTCGCCATGAGCCCGGCGACCCTCAAGCGCAAATTGCACAAGCACCACACCGGGTTCCAGCAACAGGTGGACCGGGTGCACACCCATGTGGCCTTGTATCTGTATCAAGTCAAGGGGTTCAGCAACGAGGAAGTGGCGCAGTACCTGCGCTTCAACGACACGGCGAACTTTCGTCGCTCGTTCAAGCGCTGGACCGGCAGTACGCCGAATCTGATCCGGCAATTGCTGATGTTGGGCTGAAGGGGGCAGCTTGATAAAGGCCTCATCGCGAGCAAGCTCCCACACTGGATTCGGGTGGATGCAAAGTAAGCTTGCGGTGAACTGCTGTGGCGAGGGAGCTTGCTCCCGCTCGGTTGCGCAGCAACCGCAAAAACTTGGGGCCGCTGCGCCCGAAGCATCGGACCGGCCCAGCGGGAGCAAGCTCCCTCGCCACAACAGCGGAGCGATTCACCGCGACAACGAATCGGGGTCAATGCCCGCGAATGTAATGCTCCAACTGCCGGATCAAGTCCGCCTGCTCGACAATCGCCTCTTTCACCAGGTCGCCGATGGACAACAGGCCGATCAACTGCCCGTTATCCAGCACCGGCAGGTGCCGCAAATGGCTGTCGGTCATGACTTCCATGCAGCGGTCGATGCTCTGCTGGCTGTCGGCGGTGATCACCGGGGCGCTCATGATAGTCCGAACGGTCGTGCCCACCGATGAGCGTCCCTTGAGCACCATCTTGCGTGCATAGTCCCGCTCGCTGAACACCCCTACCACCTGGCCGTCCTCGATCACGGGTAATGCGCCGACATTTTTCTCGGCCATGATTTGCAGGGCTTCGAGCACCGTCTGCTCGGGGGCGATGCTGTGGACCTGCTGGTTCTGCACGCTCTTGAGCCGGACCAGTTGGGCGGCGGTTTTCATTGTTCATCCCCATTTCAATAAGAAGTGACCCGCTGTTCGTGGCGAGGGAGCTTGCTCCCGCTCGGTTGCGCAGCGACCGCAAGATTTTGGGACCGCTGCGCGGTCCAGCGGGAGCAAGCTCCCTCGCCACAAGAGCACTGCACTGCTAGAGCACCATAAGAGCACTGCTAGAGCACTGCAGGAGCACCACAACAGCAGGCATAGCACGGATCAGTCTTCGCCAATCTCCACCACATCACCGTTGAGCCGCACCGGCCACACCCGCAGGCTTTGTTCCGGGTATTCCAGGCAATGGCCGTCTTCCAGACGGAAATGCTGCTTGTACATCGGCGAGGCAATCACCAGGTCACCCTTGATGCTGCCCAACAGTCCGCGGCCGATGACGTTCGCGCCGGACTTTGGGTCGCGGTTGTCGATGGCGTACAGCGGCTTGTCCTCATGCTCCGGCAGATAGAGCAACGCCACTTGGCTGCCGTCGTGCCAGGCGACCACGCCGGAGTTGGGCACGAGATCCTCGCGGCTGCACAGGGCGCGCCATTGCAGGGATTCTTGAGCGATACGAACGACATTTGACTGGCTCATCAGAGCACCTCCTCGGTAACGGGAATCAGGTGGAGTTCATGGGCATGCACTGGCCGACGCTGGCCGCGCTCGCGGACGAAATGAACATCCGGATCGCCGCGCTTGTCGTTGACGAAGGTGCGGAAACGCTTGAGCTTCTCCGGGTCCTTCAGGGCATTGGCCCATTCGCATTCGTAGCGGTCGACCACCAGTTGCATCTGCGCTTCGAGCTCGGCGCCCAGGCCCAGGCTGTCGTGGATGATGACGTTCTTGAGGTAGTCCAGGCCGCCCTCCAGGCTTTCGCGCCAGACCGAGGTGCGTTGCAGTTTGTCGGCGGTGCGGATGTAGAACATCAGGAAGCGGTCGATGTAGCGGATCAGCGTGGCGTCGTCCAGGTCCGTGGCGAACAGTTCGGCATGGCGTGGACGCATGCCGCCGTTGCCGGCCACGTAGAGGTTCCAGCCCTTCTCCGTGGCGATCACGCCGACGTCCTTGCTCTGGGCCTCGGCACACTCGCGGGTGCAACCGGACACCGCGAACTTGAGCTTGTGCGGCGAGCGCAGGCCTTTGTAGCGGTCTTCGAGGGTCAGCGCCATTTGCACGCTGTCTTGCACGCCATAGCGGCACCAGGTGCTGCCCACGCAGGATTTCACCGTGCGCGTGGATTTGCCGTAGGCGTGACCGGTTTCGAAGCCGGCTTCGATCAGCTCGGACCAGATGTCCGGCAACTGGTGCAACTGGGCGCCGAACAGGTCGATGCGCTGGCCGCCGGTGATCTTGGTGTAGAGGTCGTATTTCTTGGCGACCACACCGATGGCGATCAGTTTGTCAGCGGTGATCTCCCCACCGGCGATGCGCGGTACCACTGAGTAGGTGCCGTTTTTCTGCATGTTCGCCATGAAGGTGTCGTTGGTGTCCTGCAACGGCACCAGGGACGGGTCCATGATCGGCTGGTTCCAGCACGACGCCAGGATCGAGCCCACCGCCGGTTTGCACAGGTCGCAGCCGGTGTGGCCACGGCCGTGCTTGGCCAACAATTCTTCGAAACTGATGATGCCTTCCACCCGCACCAGCGCATACAGCTCCTGGCGGGTGTAGGCGAAATGCTCGCACAGGCTCTTGTCGACGCTGACGCCACGGGCAATCAATTCATGCTCGAACACCTGCTTGACCAGCGCCGCGCAGCCACCGCAACCGGTGCCGGCCTTGGTGTCGCATTTGAGCTGGCCAAGATCCGTGCAACCGCCGTCGATGGCCGAGCAGATCGAGCCCTTGGTGACGTTGTGGCACGAGCAAATGGTCGCGGTTTCGGGCAGCGCCGCCGGGCCCAGGGTCGGAGCGCCCTCGGACGATGGCAGGATCAGGCTGGCGGCATCCTTGGGCAAGACGATGCCGTTCTGCATGTATTGCAGCAAGGTGTCGTAGTAGCTGTTGTCACCCACCAGCACTGCGCCGATCACGCGCTTGCCGGCGGCGTCCACCACCAGGCGCCGGTAGCTGGCGCTGGTTTCATCGATGAATTGGAAGCTGCGCGAGCCCGGCGTGTTGCCATGGGCATCGCCGATGGAGCCAACGTCCACACCGAGCAACTTGAGCTTGGTGGACATGTCGGCACCGGTGAAGGCTTCAGCGCTTGCGCCGCACAGCGTGGCCGCGACATTGCGGGCCATCTGGTAGCCGGGGGCGACCAGGCCGAAAATGCTGCCGTTCCAGGCCGCGCACTCGCCGATGGCGTAGATGTCCGGATCGCTGCTCTGGCAATGATCATCGATCACCACGCCACCGCGTGGGCCGATCTGCAGGTCGCTCTGGCGAGCCAGGGCATCCTGGGCGCGGATACCTGCGGAGAACACAATGAGATCGGTTTCCAGGAAATCGTCGTCACCGAAATTCATCCGATAACGGTACTGCTCACCGGCGCTGATGGACTGGGTGCCCTTGGACAGGTGCACGCCGACGCCCAGGCTTTCGATGCGCGCCTTGAGGGCCAAGCCACCCTGCGGATCCAACTGCACCGGCATCAGCCGTGGGGCGAATTCCACCACATGGGCTTCCAGGCCGAGGGTCTTGAGGGCGTTGGCCGCTTCCAGGCCCAGCAAACCACCCCCCACCACCACGCCACGACGGGCATTGCTGGCGGCGGCGCGGATCGCGTCCAAGTCTTCCAGGGTGCGATAGACCAGGCACGAATCGCCTTCAGCGCCCTGGATCGGCGGCACGAAGGGATAGGAACCGGTCGCGAGCACCAGCTTGTCGTAGCTGACACGCTCGCCGGCTGTCACGACTTCACGGGCCTGGCGGTCGATTTCCAGCACCGGTACACCCAGGTGCAACGTGACGCCCGGGGTCTGGTACAACGACGCTTCGCCCAAGGCCAGGGACTCGGCATCACGCCCGGAGAAATACTCGGACAGATGCACGCGGTCATAGGCACGCATCGGCTCTTCGCTGAACACATGCACGCGGTAATGATTGAGGGCACCGCGCTCGATCAATTGTTCGACGCAGTGATGGCCGACCATGCCATTGCCGATCACGATCAGCGTTTGCAGCTTGTTCAGAGAAGCAACGTTGGAATTCATAAAAAGCACCCGACAAAAGCCCATCACGATTTTGAAAGCAAAAAAAAAGACGCCTGAAACCTTGCGGTTCCAGGCGTCTTTGCCTGTTCTGTGCGGTATCGGCCCGGCGACTGCGCCCCGACCTACCGTTATCCCCCGACCTTTTGGCACTCGATCTTCGTTGACCGACGGGGCTGCCCA
Source organism: Pseudomonas sp. Z3-6 (assembly GCF_051131985.1). Taxonomy (NCBI): domain Bacteria; kingdom Pseudomonadati; phylum Pseudomonadota; class Gammaproteobacteria; order Pseudomonadales; family Pseudomonadaceae; genus Pseudomonas; species Pseudomonas sp. Z3-6. The sequence goes on along the minus strand of NZ_CP071644.1, from coordinate 3,612,727 downwards.
CTCGACTATGTTCGCGGCGAGCCTGGATAGCCTCTTGCAGCGAGCGTGCCAAACCTCGTCGGCAACCCTATCCACGCTCTCCCCTCCACCGACAATCCCCTGTGGGAGCGGGCTTGCCCGCGAAGACGCCCGCCCAGTCACCGCAAGCCGAGCGGTATTCGCTTCGGTCTCGCAAGCGCCAATAACTGCCTTGCGATGGTGCGATCACCCCGCCTGCGGCTTCATAAAAGTGCAGCCTTTCAACCCCTCCAGCAAAAATCCTGAACCATCGCCAACCCGGATTTTCACAATAAGTGAGGAGCCCGTCCGGTCGCTGTAAAGCCAATCACGACGCCCGGGCCGTGGCTTGCTGTCAAACCCGAGAGAAAGGAGATTCCACGATGAAAATCAATGAAATCATGAGTCGGGAAGTACGCACGATCTCCCCCGATACCCCCCTGAGCGAAGTGGCGCAAATCATGCGTCAGGCCGACATCGGCGCCTTGATCATCAACCAGGACGACCGCATGGCCGGGATGATCACCGACCGCGACCTGGTGGTCCGGGCCATGGCCGACGGCATGGACCTGGACACGCCCGTCAGCCGGATCATGAGCGATGAGGTGCGCTACTGCTTCGACGACGAAGAGATCGACCATGTGGCCAAGAACATGGCCCAGATCGAAAAACGCCGCCTGCCGGTGGTCAATCGCGACAAGCGCCTGGTGGGCATGGTCTCGCTGGCCAATGTCGCCAGTTGCAACGCCGACAAGCTCAGCGCCAACCTGCTGCGCGGCGTTGCGCGACCTCACTGATTCAGCCAAGGAACTGCGGAGCGAGCGCCATGGAGGAACAAAGCCCACCTGTCGTGGTGATCTGTGGTTCCACCGCCGGCGTCGGCCGCGCCACGGCGCATCGGTTTGCCGTCGCCGGCTACCGGGTCGGGCTGCTGGCCCGGGGCGAACAGGCGCTGGCGGCCACGGCAGAAGAGTTGACGCAATTGGGGGCGACCTGCCTGACAATCAGCGTCGACGTGGCCGATGCCCAGGCGGTAGCCGACGCCGCCCAGCGAATGGAGCGAGAACTCGGCCCGATCGGCGTCTGGGTCAATTGCGCGATGGTCACTGTGTTCTCTCCCATTCGCCAACTGAGTGCCGAGGAGATCCACCGGGTTACGGACGTGACCTACCTGGGCACCGTGCACGGCACCCTGGCGGCGCTGGAGCTCATGGCCCCGCGTAATCGCGGCGTGATCATCCAGGTCGGTTCCGCGCTGGCCTACCGTGCCATTCCGCTGCAAGCGGCGTATTGCGCGGCCAAATTCGCGGTGCGCGGCTTCACCGATTCACTGCGCTGCGAACTGCTCCACGACCACAGCGACATCCGGGTGTGCATGGTGCAACTACCGGCGATCAACACACCGCAGTTCGATTGGGCGCGCAACAAGTTGAGCAAGCGCGTACAGCCAGTGCCGCCGATTCATGACCCGGACGTCGCCGCCCGGGCGATTTTCAGCGTGGTCAAACGCACACCCCGGGAACTGTGGCTCGGCGCCGCCTCCGTGAAGGCCATCGTCGGCACTTGCCTGTTGCCGGGGCTGTTGGACCGCCTGATGGCTCGCAGCGCCTATGCCGGACAAATGACCGACGAAGATGACAACAGCCAACGGCCGGACAATCTGTTCGAATCGCAGGAGTCCCTGCACCGCACCCGTGGGCGGTTCTCCGGTCGTTCGCGGGATACGGCGCTGGCCCTCAGTTCCACCCAAGTGTCGGCGCTGTTGCTGGCAACCGGTGGAGTGCTGGCGGTGGTGTTGTTATTGTTCTGATCCGGTGCGGCGCCACCAACGATAGCCATAGCCATTCAAGGTCAGTTGCCGATCCAAGGCGGCCGGGTATCGGCTGTCCGAAATGATTTCCTTGAAGCCGTGCAAATCCAGGCCGTCCAGCTTCACGGTCAGCGTGTCGTTGCTCAGGTTGGCCAACATCACCGAGGTGGCCTCGCCCACATGGGCCACGGCGAAAACCGCCGGGTGATCGACCGTCAGCAGCCGGGCTTCGCCGTCGCCCACCTCAGGCAGGCCGGCACGGGCCAACAGCAATGGCCGCACCCGGCCCAACAACGATTCCGGGGCATTCAGCTGGTCCTCGACATTGAGCTGGGTGTAGGCGAAGGCGCCTTGATCGATCACCGGAGCGACGAGGCGTTGGGCCGATGAGAAGCCAGCGTTGGCCTGGCTGCTCCACTGCATGGGCGTGCGCACCGAGAGCCGCTCGGGACGGGACAAATCGTCGCCCATGCCGATTTCCTCACCGTAACGCACGATGGGCGTGCCGGGCAGCGACAGCAATAGCGCCTGGGCCAGCGCCTGATGGCGCACATCGCCGTCCAGCATCGGCGCCAGGCGTCGGCGAATGCCCCGGCCATACAGGCGCATGTCCGGGTCCGGGGCGAAGACTTGCATCACTTCCTCACGTTCTTCTTCGCTCAAGCGCTCCAGGTCGAGTTCGTCATGGTTGCGTAGCCACACCGCATAGCTGGCACCGTCCGGCGGTGCGGGACGGCGGGTGATCGCGCGCTGCAAAGGTTCGGCCTGGCCGCGGGCCAGCGCCAGGAACAGATGGTTGTTGACCCAGAAATCCAGCACCAGTCCCAAGCGCTCGCCGTTCCCGAAATAATGGCTGTAGCGCTCCGGTTCGACGTCCACCTCCCCCAGCAACACGCCTTCAGGATTGATGGCAGTCATGCACTTGAACAGCCGGTCCAGTACCCAGACGCCCTTCTCTTCATCTTCGCCACCGGCCTGTTCCACCAGGTGCGAAGCGGCATCCAGGCGAAAACCGGCGATGCCGAGCTCGAGCCAGTGGACCATGATGCGCTCGATTTCCTCGACCACACGTGGGTTCGCCAGGTTGAGATCCGGCTCATGGCGATAGAACAGATGGCGGTAGTACTGCCCGGCTTGTTCGTCCCATTGCCAGATGCTGTCTTCCACCGACGGAAAGATCGGTTGGTTGCCGTCGTCCACCGGAGTGTCGGACCACACGTAATAATCCCGGTAGACGCTGTCCTTGTCGCGCCGCGCCCTCTGGAACCAGGGATGTTGGTCGCTGGTGTGTTGCGCCACCAGTTCAAGGATGACGCGCATGCCGCGCTCCCCGGCCTGGACAATCAACTGGCGCAGGTCTTCTTCGCTGCCGAAGCGTGGGTCCAGGGCCATGAAATCGCTGACGTCATAACCCGCGTCCTTGAATGGCGAGCGGTACACCGGCATCAGCCAGAGAGCACCAACGCCCAGTGCCTTCAGATAATCCAAGCGCTGGATGATGCCGTTCAGGTCGCCGCGGCCGTCGCCATTGCTGTCGGAAAACAAGGACGGATCGATCTGGTAAATCAGGGTCTTTCGGTGCCAGTTGGCTTTCATCGGTCACTCCTCATCGGCACAGGATCACGGCCTGCTCGGCAGCCAGTCGGCCACTGAATACTTGACCTTCGCCCGCCCCGTCGCTGGCGATTTCGACCTGCCAGGCGTCGGCCAGGGGGAACGTATGTTCGCTGTCGGCGAAGTTGATGCAGACCAGCCGCTCATCGCCCTCACAGTGACGACGATAGGCCAGCACTTGTGGGTGCGATGGCAGTTCTTCCCAGGCGCCCAGGCGCAACGCCAGGCTGGCGCGACGACAGGCCAGCAGGCGCCGGTACAGCGCCAGGGTGGAATCGGCTGTTCGTTCCTGCGCCTCAACGGCCAACACGTCGGCTTGTGGCGCAAAGGGCAACCACGGCGCGGCCCCGGCCCAGCCATGAGGCGCCTGGACGGTCCAGGGCAACGGCGCCCGGCTGCCATCCCGGCCGCCCGGGTCGACGCGGGTCTGGGCCGTGACCACGGTGTCTTCCAGGCCCAGCTCTTCGCCTTGATAGATAAACGGCGTGCCGCGCAGCGTCAGCAGCAGGACCGCAGCGGCTTGGGCCCGGCGCAGCGAACCGCCGTAGCGGCTGCGGTGTCGGCTATTGTCGTGATTGGACAGCACCCAGGTTGGCCAGGCCTGCAACGGGCCAAGATCGTTTTCCACCTCGCGTATGCACATGCGGAACACCACCGGGTCCCAGGGGGCGTCCAAAGGCGGGAAATTGAACGACATGTGCAGTTCGTCACTGGCACCGTAATAGGCCGCCACCTGGGCCGTGGAGCGAATGTTCACCTCGCCGATCAACACCCGCTCGCCGGGGTAGCTGTCCACCAACCGGCGCAAACCGCGCAACACTTCATGGCTGTACGGCTGGTCGTTGATCTTGACCATGGTTTCACCGGCCATGCAGCGCGGATCATCGGCAAAGCTCGGGTCCTTGCCGACGCAATGCACGACATCGACACGGAACCCGTCCACGCCTCGCTCCAGCCAGAAATGCAACACCTGGTGCATGGCCGCCACCACGTCGGGGTTGTGCCAGTTGAGGTCGGGTTGTTGCGGCAGGAAAAAATGCAGGTAGTACTGCTGGCTGGTTTCGTCCCAGGTCCAGGCACTGCCGCCATCGATCGAGGCACGCCAGTTGTTTGGCTGGTCGCGCCAGATGTACCAGTCGCGCCTGGGGTTGTCGCGGCTTGCGCGCGACTCGATGAACCAGGGATGTTGGTCCGAAGTGTGGTTGGGCACGAAATCCAGCAACACCTTCAGGCCTCGCGCGTGGGCTTGGGCGATCAATTCATCCAGGTGAGCCAGGGTGCCGAACAGCGGGTCGACATCGGTGTAGTCGCAAATGTCGTAGCCCGCGTCGCACATGGGGGAACGAAAGACCGGGGACAGCCACAACGCATCGACGCCCAGGTGTTGCAGATGATCCAGGCGTGCGGTCAAGCCGGAAAGATCGCCGATGCCGTCGCCGTTGGCATCGGCAAAGGAACGTGGATAAACCTGGTAGATCACAGCGTTCTTCCACCAGGGCGAAGGGAAGGAGTTGGGCATGTCGCCTCCTTTGATCGCAGTGTTTGGTGGGCAAGACCGCAGCCCCGCCGGACGCCCCGTTTATCGCGGAACATAGATTAAGAACCGGATAAAGCGTTCGGGGTTCGTTTTTTCTTGAGGGAGGCAGGGAAACGGGAGTTGACTCGGGTGCCGGTTTTTTTGACTGGGACATATCTGTTACCGCAGGAGTGGATATGTACTCGATGAACAAGGCCAGCTGTAAGGCCGCCTCGCGAGCAAGCTTTGCTCCCACAGACCTGATGGGGGTACGACCGGGAGCCGTTGCCGAAGAAACGGATATACACACCAACACATAACCTCAAGTCTTGCGCATACCAATACGCCGACGCATCTGCGCCGTAATACTCTGCCGGGTCTTCTTGAGCCCAGCCCAAGGCTCGTGCCCAACCTCCGCCAGACGCTCATGAACATTGTGCACATTCCAAAGATTGGCCCCCTTGAGCTCAGCCACCTCCTCTCGAAAAATCGGCACCGACACCGGCAGCCCTTCCCGAGTCCGAGCGGCATATGCGCAGATGGTGGTAGCCCCCAGTCCATTACGCAGATAATCGATAAAGATCCGCCCTACCCGGTTCTTCGGCCCGGAGACCGCCGAAAACCGGTCCGGCAATAACTTGGCCATATGACTGACAATCGCATGGCTAAAGCCCTTCACCTCATCCCAACCCAGCTTGCGCGTCAACGGCACCACCACATGGATGCCCTTGCCGCCGCTGGTCTTGAGGAACGCCTTGAGCCCCAGCTCATCGAGCACCGACAACGTGAGTTGCGTCGCCTCGACCATGCTTTTCCAGGGCAGCGCCGGGTCCGGGTCAAGGTCGAGGACGAAGCGGTCGGGCTTGTCCAGGTCGACGGACGTGGCATTCCAAGTGTGCAGTTCCACCGTACTCATCTGCACCGCGCCGATCAGCGCTTCGGCGTTGTTGATGATCATCACCGGTTGCCCGGTCAGGTCCTTGTCCAGGCTGGTGATACCGGGAATCGCCAGGCGCTCGGGGTTCTTCTGGAAAAACAGCTCGCCGGCGATGCCTTCCGGCGCCCGGACCAGGGCCACCGGGCGCTCCGCCAGTTCCGGCAGGATAAATTCCGCCACGCTGGCGTAGTACTCGGCCAATTGCCGCTTGGTGGTGCCGCTGCTGGCGTCGATGACCCGGTCCGGGTGGGTGATACGAACTTTGCCGTCCATGGCCGGCGCCTTGGCTTTTGTCTTCGACTTGCCCTTGGCCGGCGTCGCCTCAGGCGCGTCCTGGGTGCTGGTTTTCTTCTTCGCGGTGGTTTTCTTCACGGGTTTGGCAAGCTCCTGGGTAATGGCCTCGGCCGGCTTGTCGTCACGCAAGCCATGAAAAACCGCATGGCGCACCGAGCCTTCCTTGGTCATTTCGGCAAAAGCCACTTCGGCCAACAACGTCGGTTCGAGCCAGTGCACGCCCTTGGCTTCGTAGCCGGTGGGCGGATTCACCACGGCGGGCTTTTTCGTCTCCAGGGGCAACAGTTGCTGGTAGATGCTTTTAAGGGTGGTTTCGTTGAACCCGGTGCCGACCTTGCCGGCGTAGCGCAACTGGCCGCTGTCGGCATCATGCAGCCCCAGCAGCAAGGCACCAAAGGCACTTCGCGCGCCCTTGGGATCGCTGAAGCCCACCACCACGAATTCCTGGCGATTCTTGCACTTGAGCTTGATCCAGTCATTGCTGCGCCTGGACACATAGGCACTGCCGACGCGCTTGCCGATCAGCCCTTCCATCCTCATCTGGCAGGCGCTGTTGAGCAGCGCATCGGGGGTTTCCTCAAACGCATCGGAGAACCGCAGCAAGGGGCTTTCGTTGCGTTCCAGTACCGCGGCCAACGCGGCCCGGCGTTCTTGCACCGGCACTTTGCGCAAGTCCATGCCATTGAGATAAGGCATGTCGAACAGGTAATAGGCGATCTTGCCGCTGCTGCCGGCCTCGAAGGCGTTTTGCAGGGCCTGGAAGTCCGGCACGCCCTCCTCGTTGGCCACCACCATCTCGCCGTCGAGCCAGGCCGATTCCAGCCCCAGCGCGGCCAAGGCTTCGGCCTGTCTTGGCAACTTGTGGGTCCAGTCATGGCCGTTGCGGGTCAGCAGCCTGACATCGCCGTTCTCGATGCGTGCCATGACCCGGTAACCGTCGAACTTGATCTCATACAACCATTCACCGTCAGGCGCACTTTCCACCAGCGTCGCCAGTTCCGGCTTGAGGGTTTCCGGCAGCGGCCCGGCGACTGCACCGCTGAGGGTGGTTTTCGAGGTGCGTTTCGGTGATTTCGACTGGGCGGCTTTTTCCGGTTTTTTCACCGCTCTGGCCGCCGCGGCCTTGCCTCGGCGCTTGGGCACGATGGTGCGGTCGCTGAGCACGCTGTCCGGCTCGGCCTGGACCACATCGTATTCGCTCTCGGGGCGGGCGGCCGAGTCCTGATGCTTGATCAGAAACCATTGCTCCTGCTTGCCGGGCATGTGGGTACGCACCAGGTTCCACAGGCCGCTGAGTTTTTCGCCTTGCAGCTCGAACTTGAGCCGGCCTTTTTCATAGGCCTCGTGGGGGTCCCCTTGGGGAATCCAGACGCCCCGGTCCCAGACGATCACGTCACCGGCGCCGTAGTGGCCTTCGGGGATGCTGCCCTCGAACGTCGCGTAATCCAGCGGATGATCTTCGACATGCACGGCCAGGCGCTTGGCCTTTGGGTCCAGGGAAGGCCCCTTGGGCACTGCCCAGCTCTTGAGCGCGCCGTCCAGTTCCAGCCGGAAGTCATAATGCAGCCGCGTGGCATCGTGCTTTTGAATGCAGAACTGCAGGGCATGGGCGCTTTTTGCCGATTTTCGTGAGCGTTTCGCCGCCGGCTCCGGGGTGGCGGCGAAATCGCGCATGCGGTTGTAGTCATCCAGGGTCTTGCTGCTCATGGACCACCTGCCACTTGCTGCAACGCAGGATCGGCGACGGGCATCCCGGCGGTTTCCGCGAGTAACTGATCGACCACGCGGCTCAAGGCCTGTTCGACCGAATCACCCAGCAGCAGGCCTTGTTCGTAGAGCACGATCTGCCGATCGGCGCTGGAGCCTTCCTGGACGATCCGGCGGGCCTGCTTGAACACGTCCTGGACGCCCAACTCGGCAGCGGTTTCACCGAAGGTCTGCTCCGCCAGGGTGAGCCATTCACCGATCAGCATCGGTTGCTCCTGCCCCTCGACGATAAACTCCGCGAGAATCCCGTGGCGCTTGGCCCGCCAGCGGTTTTCCTTGAGGATCCACTGGGACATCTGACTGTAGTGGGCGCCGGGCCGGCGCAGCGTGACGGCATGGGCCACCATCAGGCGAAACAGCGAGACCAGGCACAGCACGTCCTCTGCCCGAGGGCAGGCATCGCAAATGCGCAGCTCCAGCGTGGGATAACGTGACGAAGGTCGTATCACCCACCAGCAATCGCTGGCCTGGCGAATGGAACCGGTGCGCATGAGCATGTCCACGTAGCCGGCAAACGCCGACTCGTCTTCGAAATACTCCGGCACGCCCATGCGCGGCCATTCATCGCAAGCGACTTGTCGATAGCTGCTGAAACCACTGTTGCCACCGTTCCAGAATGGCGACGAGGCGCTCAGGGCCAAGAACATTGGCAACCACGGCAGGATCTCATTCATCACCCGCACCCGGTCCTGGGTCGCGGGCACTTCCACGTGGACGTGCAGGCCCGAAAGCACGCTGCGCCGCGCCACCCGCTGATAGTCATCGAACAATTGCTGGAAATGCAGCTCATCGGTGGGCTGCAGCACCTGGGTGGCCATCGGATGCGAGCCCGCGCTGAGCAGGCCCAGGCCATGCTCGGCCAAGCGCTTGGTCAGGCCGCTGCGCACCTGGGCCAGGTAATCGGCCGCTTCGGGCAGGCTGCGAAAGATGGGCGAGGCCATCTCCACCTGGCATTGGAACATTTCATGGGCGAAATGCTTGCCCAGCTCGGCCTGGCAAGCCGCGATCACTTGCGCGGGGGGGTCACCCGGCATGCAACGGGTTTGCAAATCAGTGATGAAATACTCCTCTTCAACGCCGAACTTCATGCGCCTGTTCATCGATAGTCCCTCCGATAGCCCCGCCGAGACCTGCGCCAATGCGGGTTACAACCAACGCCACCACGGCGATCCTTTCCACGTCCTGATAACCCGGCGTGAGCAATTCCTCACCGAACACGTCCGGGTCCAATTCCTTGTAGGTCCAGCCGAAATCCGCTGAGTCACGCCATTGCCCCAGCGCTTCCAGGAACGGGTCGCGTCCGTCCACCATCGCCACGCCGGTGTAGAGCACCAGCGAGCCGCCTGGTGTGAGCCGGGGCAAGGCCTGCTCGACGATGCGCAGCGACAGCCCGGCGCCCAATGTTCCGCCACCGTGGCGATAGGCGCGCTCGGAGGGATCGGCCATGTACGGCGGGTTGGCGACGATCAGGTCGAAGTCGCCGACCACGTCTTGCAGCACGTCGCTGCGGCTGACCTCGACGTTGGCCACCTCCGCCAGCGCGGCGTTCACCGCGCACAGGCGCAGGGCTTGAGGGTTGATGTCCACGGCCAGCACTTGCGCTTCACGGCGGGCACGGGCAATCACGATGGCACCGACACCGGCGCCGCAACCGATGTCCACGGCGCGCTGCACGGCGGTGAAGTTCTGCTGCAGATGAGTATGGATCAGTTGGGCGAAGCGGTAGCTGTCAGGGCCGAAAAACACCGCATCATTGGCCTGGGTGGGAAATTGCGAATGGGCAAACAGCAAGCCATCCAGGCTCGACCAGCGCACCCGGCTATACAGCAAGCCATCGCGTGCTTCCAGCACCTGGGCGTCTTGCAGTTGCCGCTGTTCATCGGCGCTGATCAGCCCCGGCGCAAACGGCCGCGACCAGCCGAACACGTCCCGCAAGGTCTTGGAACGCTCATTGCCGGGCCGCTGGTTGACCCGTTCGTGGGTCAGCGGCGTCGGGGTGATGAAACGGTAGCCGTCGGCTTGCAGGCGTCGGCCCAGTTGTAACAGCGCAAGGTCCGGTTCGGACAGGCGTGCTTCCTCAGTCATGCAGGGCTCCCCTAGCGAAGTGCGGATTTGAGTTCGATGAACCGGCGAGTCGCCAACAGTCCGGCCGGATGGCTGTGGCAGCGGGCACAAAGCCAGGGCACCAGGGCCTGCATCTGCTCGTCCGGCGTGCGGCCTTGCAGCGCCTGCTCCAGGCTTTGCACATCGGGATCGTCCATCGGTGTCACAGGCTCGCACACGGCGCCCGAACCCCGCCGGGCAGCGGATTTTGCGCCCTCATCCCGCCAGTCCCCGGCAATCCAGTCGTGCAGCAGTTGTTTTTCGTAGGGGCTGAACACCCCGAACATGGCCGCGCCTGGCCCATCGATCAGCGTCCAGAAACGGCTGTTTTGCGGATCTTCATGACGCTTGATCCAGCCTTTGTTCTGCATCGCCGCCAGGAACCCTTGCAACTGGCCCGGTTCCGAAAGCCACTGGTTGACGGTCTTGCCTTCGAACTTGCAGTAGTCGGAGTGCATGTGCTGGCCGAACGGGCGTTTGCGTTCGAGCATGTCCAGCACTTCGCGATCCAGGTCGAACGCGCCGATGATGGCCCGGCTGCCCTGCCCCAGGTCATTGAGGCGATAACCCAGCGTGACTCGCTGCCAGAAGGCCTCCCGGTCGGCTTCCATCGGCATCAGTTGCAACAGCGACTGCACGGCCTTGTGGGCGTGGCCGGTGCTGGCGTTGTCGATGGTGACGTGGAGGGTGAAATAGTACGGATCGATGTCCAGCTCGCTCAGCTCATAAGCACTGATCAGCAGATGCAGGGGCAATTGCTCGTAGCCCAGGTTGTAGCCGATGACCTCCGGCAGGTACTCGTCGCCGGCATAACCCAGGGCCAGTTGCACGGCCCCTTGCAGATACAGGTCGTCGTCGATGTCCGGGGCGTCACACAGGTCGTGTTCGGCGAGCAGCTTGCGATAAAGCACCACGTGGTTCTGTGACGGATGACCGTCCCCCAGCTCTTCCAGGTAGGTGCACAGCAACCCTTCGAAACGGTGGTCGTGCCAATGCCTGACCACGCCATACAGCCAGGCGCCGTCCACCCGTTTGGTCGGCGCAACGGCTTGCAGGAAGTACAGGGCGTGGGCCTTGTTGCTGAAGAACTCCCGCGGGCCGCCGCTTTTGCGCCGTTCCAGGTAATCCGCGTATTGCCGGGCGACGCCGGCGCTGTGGTGCTCGACCCAGGCCGACAGCGCCATGGGATCGTCCGGCATCTCCTGGGGCAGAGCCGCAGCCTTCGCGATGCATTGCTGGAGGAAGGCTTGGGCGACGGCTTGCTTGTCCGCGTCGTCAGGGCCTTGGAACAGCCGCTCATAGCATTGGCGCACCTGTCCCCCATGGGTGACAGGGTGCACGGTGGCTGGCCGGGATTGGAGGGGTGTCAGCGCAGTCATAAGGGCCTCTTGGGTTCTCGGCGGACGCTGAATCAGAACGTCTCTTTTGTTGCAGAGCGCTGGGAACGGCGAAAAATTCCATTGGGTTGAACGGCAGGCGGATAAACGGGGCGATGCGTAGATGATGGGAACCCTCGTTTCGCTTCAGCCCTCGAATGCTGAGAACCACCCAGTTGTAGATGTCGAGAGCGCTGTTGTGGCGAGGGAGCTTGCTCCCGCTGGGTCGCGAAGCGACCCCAATGCCGCGAGCGCTTCGCACTCGAGCGGGAGCAAGCTCCCTCGCCACGGGTTAGTCGGCACCGGGTTATCCAAGGAGCAACGATGACGTTCACAGTATGGGTAGCGGTGCTCGGTGCGGTGTTGCTGACCCTGGCCCTGACGGCCTCTTATCTGCGCTGGATGCCGGTCACCACCTCGGCGATGTGCCTGGTGCTGGGCGTTGCCATCGGGCCGCTGGGGTTGGGCGTGCTGAGGCTGGACATCAGCGACTCGTCGGTGTGGATGGAACACCTCACGGAAGTCGCGGTGGTGTTTTCGCTGTTCGTCAGCGGCCTCAAGTTGCGCCTGCCCCTCAACGACCGGACCTGGCGCGTGGCCTATGGGCTGGCCGGGCCGGTGATGATCCTGTGCATCGCCGGCCTGTGCCTGGCGCTGCACTATCTGTTGGGCCTGAGCTGGGGCGTGTCGATGCTGATCGGCGCGATGCTGGCGCCCACCGACCCGGTATTGGCGGCGTTGGTGCAGGTCAACGACGCCCGGGATGACGATCGGGTGCGGTTCGGCCTGTCGGGCGAAGCGGGACTGAACGACGGCACGGCGTTTCCCTTCGTGATCCTCGGCCTGTTGATGCTGCGTGAAGACGGCAGCGGTTTTCTCGGTGAATGGCTGCTGCGCAACGTCCTGTGGGCCGTGCCGGCCGGTCTGCTGGTCGGCTACTGGATGGGCCGTGGCATCGGCAAGTTGACCTTGTCGATGCGCATCAGGAATGCCGACAGCACCTTGTCGCCCAACGACTATCTGGCCCTGGCGCTGATTGCCCTGGCTTACGTCGTGGCCGAGTGGATCCAGGGCTACGGTTTTCTCTCGGTGTTCGCCGCCGGGCTGGGACTGCGTCAGGCCGAGGTCAAATCCACCGATGAAACGGCACCGCCGGCGGAGCACCTGGTGCAACCGGTGGTGGGCCACGAAACCGTCGATCCCCAGCAAGCCGTCGCAGGCGATACCGAGTCGCTGGACGATGGTCAACTGGCCGCCGGGGTCATGATGAGCGACATGCTGGCGTTCGGCAGTCTGGTGGAACGCTCGATGGAGGTGTTCCTGGTGACGTTGCTGGGGGTTGTGCTGGCCAGCCATTGGGAGTGGCGGGCCTTGGCGATCGGCGCCCTGTTGTTCGTCGTGATTCGCCCGTTGAGTGTGTTGGTGATTCCTTGGCGGCGATTGCTCGACGGACCGCAACGGCTGCTGATCGGCTGGTTTGGCATTCGCGGGATCGGCAGCCTGTTTTATCTGTTTTTCGCCTTGAACCATGACCTGCCGCCAGACGTGGCGCAACTGTGCATCAACCTCACCCTGTCGGTGGTGGCCTTGAGCATTTTGATTCATGGGGTCACGACCCAGCCGACCCTGGCATGGTACGAGCGCCGCAAGCATCCGCGTTGAGCCACTGTGGCAGGAGATGAACGCTGTTGTGGCGAGGGAGCTTGCTCCCGCTGGGCTGCGCAGCGGCCCCAAGCTTTGCGGTCGCTGCGCAACCGAGCGGGAGCAAGCTCCCTCGCCACACTGATGCCCGACTTCAAAGGGTGTGTTTCAACCGCCTGGATCACTTACTTGGATATAAACCGAATACGCCCCCAGCAACACCCAGAACGTGGCGAAGATCCACGGTGTACGCAGCGAGAACAGCAATGACTTGCGGTACCCCTTGTGGGTCGATTCCCGTTCGCTGAACAAGGGCGATTCGTCATAGGCCAGGCCCATCAGGGGCTCGGCGCGCAATAGTTCGCTCTGCTTGAAATGCCAATGATCGATGATCTCGTAGGCCGCCTTGATGCCCGGCCAGGCGTTGAGCGAACTCAGGAACCCCAGCAAGGCCAGGAATGGCGGCACGATCAGCGTGAACAACTTGCCCCACTCCGGGTTCAGGTTGGCCATGCACGAGGCGAAGGCGATCACCAGGAAGGACTGGGCGGCCAGGTAAGCATCGGTTCGGTTGGCCAGGATGCTGGTTTCGTATTGGATCTCCCGGCGGTAGAAATCCAGCCGCTCCTTGGGCGAGCCGAACAGTTTGGCGTTGTGTTCCGTCAGTTCTTCTTCGGGGGTTGGCCCGGTGAGTATTCTGGGCATTGCGCAGGCTGTGCCTCGGTGATGATTCGGACTCATTAGAAGAACCCGGCGCGCGGCAAGTTCAAGCCAATGGACCACAGGTGCGGCGAAATCCGAGGAAACGCTGCGCAACGGCAAAGGTCTCTAGTGGCGTAAGGGCAAGAGGACGGTTTGCGTGGATTATCTTGGATGGGTGCAATGGCCAGCGATGCTCGTGACGGTGCTGGCCGCCTGGCTGATCGGCTCACGCCAACCCCGACGTCGGGTGGCTGGCTTCAGTTGTTTTATCGCGAGCAATATTTTGTGGGTGATTTGGGGTTTGCATACGGATGCGTATGCGCTGATCGTGTTGCAGTTTTGCCTGTGTGCGATGAATTTGCGTGGGTTCAAGAAAAACACTGAATAGGCGAAGGCGGCTGCTCTTGTGGCGAGGGAGCTTGCTCCCGCTCGGGCGCGTAGCGCTCGCCTGCTTTTGGGGCCGCTTCGCAGCCCAGCGGGAGCAAGCTCCCTCGCCACTGGAGACGAATACCTTCCTGGCTATTTCATCGTCTGCCCAATGATCTGCATCAAATCGATCTGCTTGAACGGCTTGATCAACCGAGGCAGTTGCGCGGCGAAACCTTCCAGGCGTTCGGCATAACCGGTGGCCAGGATGATAGGCAGGGTCGGTTGGCGGTCGCGCAACAATTTCGCCAACTGCGCGCCGTCCATCTGCGGCATGGCCATGTCGGTGATCACCAGGTCGATGTCCAGGTTGCGCTCATACAGTTCCAGCGCCTGGGCCCCCGACGGCGCGCAAAGGACTCGGTGCCCCAGGTCTTCGATCAACAGGCGCGTGCTGGTCAGCACCAGGCTGTCATCGTCGACCACCAACACTTTCAATTCATGGACCGGCGGTGCCGCGTCCTCGATCGCCGCTTTACCAGGGGCCGAATCGCCGGCCACTGGCAACCACAGTTCGGCGGTGGTCCCGACACCTTTCTGGCTCTTGAGCGTCAGGCGGCCACCCAACTGTTCCGCCAAGCCATGCACCATCGACAAGCCGAGGCCGGTGCCCTTGCCGACGCCCTTGGTGGTGAAGAACGGATCCACGGCCGAAGCCAGCGTGGCTTCATCCATGCCCTCGCCCTCATCGGTTATCGTCAGGCAAATGTAGCGCCCGGGGGCCATCGGCTTGTCCGGCGCGGCATCAGCCCCTTGCCGTTCATCGGCGGCGATGATGATCTGGCCGCCATGGGGCATGGCGTCCCGGGCATTGGTCGCCAGGTTGAGAATCGCCAGTTCCAATTGGTTGACATCCGCCAGCACCGGCGACAGCGCCTCGTCGAAACGGGTCTGGATGTGGATCGACGGGCCCAGGGAGCTTTGCAGCAATCCGCTGATGCCCTGCACCAGGGCCGACAGTTCGACCGATTCGTAGGTCAGTTTCTGCCGACGGGCAAACGCCAGCATGCGTTGGGTCAGCGAAACCCCGCGCAGCGCGCCCTGGGTCGCGTTTTCCAGCAATTGGGTGAGTTTCGGCTCGCTGGGCATGCGCTTGCGGACGATTTCCAGATTGCCAAGGATCACCGTCAACAGGTTATTGAAATCATGGGCAATGCCTCCGGTGAGCTGGCCGATGGCTTGCAGTTTCTGGGATTGAAACAACGCCTCGCGGGCCTGTTCAAGGGCCTGCTGGGCCTGGGTGGCATCGGTGATGTCGCGGGTGATCTTGGCAAAGCCCAGCAACGTGCCGGTGTCGCTGCGAATCGCATCGATGACCACGTGGGCCATGAAGCGCGTGCCATCCTTGCGCATCCGCCAGCCTTTTTTCTCGAAGCGTCCTTCGCTGGCAGCGATGCTCAACGCCCGCTGTGGCTCGCCGGCGTCGCGATCCTCGGGGGTGTAGAACATCGAGAAGTGCCGGCCGATGGCTTCCACCGGCAGATAGCCCTTGATCCGCTGTGCCCCCTGGTTCCAGTTGGTGACCTGGCCTTCCGGGTCGAGCATGTAGATGGCGTAATCGGTGACGCTTTGCACCAGCAGGCGAAACTGCTGCTCGCTTTGCTTGAGGATTTCCTCGGCCATCTTGCGGTCGGTCAGGTCGCGAGTGATCTTGGCGAAGCCGAGCAAGGCGCCGCTCTGGCTGTCGATGATCGGATCGATCACCACATGGGACCAGAACAGCGTGCCGTCCTTGCGCACCCGCCAACCCTCGCCTTCGAAACGTCCCTCGCGCACAGCCGTGTCCAGCGCCCGTTGTGGCAGGCCGGCGGCGCGGTCCGGGTCGGTGTAGAACCGGGAGAAATGCTGGCCAAGGATCTCGGCTTCCTCATAGCCCTTGAAACGCCTGGCACCGGAGTTCCAGCTGGTGATGATGCCCGAAGGGTCGGTCATGTAGATGGCATAGTCGACTACCGCGTCGATGAGCAAGCGAAAACGCTGTTCCTCGTTGATGAGCGGGGTCTTTGGGTCATTCTCGAGCATCTGGCCGGGGCATCCGTGTGGATTTTTTGCGGATTATGGAACAAGTCTGGCGTTAGGAAAAACTATTGAGCCTAGGAGGTGAAGGGGCCGCTACGCAGCCCGGCGGGAGCAAGCTCCCTCGCCACGGGATCCAGGCCGTCTTAAGTGAACAGCGTTGCCTGTGGGAGCGGGCTTGCTCGCGAAAGCGGTGGGTCAGTCTACATTGACGCCAAATGCACCGACGCCTTCGCGAG
The DNA here is from genome assembly GCF_051131985.1 of Pseudomonas sp. Z3-6. Classification (NCBI taxonomy): domain Bacteria; kingdom Pseudomonadati; phylum Pseudomonadota; class Gammaproteobacteria; order Pseudomonadales; family Pseudomonadaceae; genus Pseudomonas; species Pseudomonas sp. Z3-6. Next base: position 3,596,289 of record NZ_CP071644.1, on the reverse strand, counting down.
CAAGCCCGCTCCCACAGGGGAATTTGTGTGTTTCCGGGGTGACCGACCACCAGCGCGGCAACAGTTGCTGCACCCTGGCCTCGCCAAACCGATCGTCGATCAGCATCACTACCCCGCGATCCTGCTGGGTACGGATGACCCGGCCGGCCGCCTGTACGACTTTTTGCAGCCCCGGATACAAATAAGTGTAGTCATAGCCGTCGCCAAAAATCGCCGCCATGCGCTGTTTCATCTGCTCATTGACCGGGTTGAACTGCGCCAGCCCCAAAGTGGCAATGAAGGCGCCGATCAGGCGTGAGCCCGGCAAGTCGATGCCCTCCCCGAACGCCCCGCCCAGCACCGCAAAACCAATGCCCTGGCTGTGCTCCATGAAACGCTCGAGAAACGCCTGCCGAGGGGCTTCGCCCATGCCCCGCGATTGCGTCCAGAGGTCAATCCGTGGGTATCGCTCGGCAAACAGCCCGGCCACTTGCTGCAAGTAATCGAAGCTGCTGAAAAAAGCCAGGTAGTTGCCCGGGCGCTCGCTGAACTGGCGGGCCATCAACGTGACGATCGGCTCCAGGGATGCCTGGCGATGGGCAAAACGGGTGGAAATACGGCTGACAACCTGTACGTCCAACTGCTCGGCCTTGAACGGCGACTCCACGTCGATCCACACCGTGTCGCCTGGCGTCCCCAGCAAATCCGCGTAGTAATGCCGAGGGCTCAGGGTCGCCGAGAACAGCACGGTGCTGCGGGCCGCCGTCAGCCTGGGCCGCAGGAACGCCGCCGGCACCACATTGCGCAGGCACAGCGTCGACAGGCTGCGCTGGCGGCCGAGCTCACGCTTGTGGATGTCGAACAGGAAGTGCTCGTCGAAGGTTTCTGCCACCCGGCCGAACTGCAAGGCGTCGAAGTAAAACGCCTGCAGTGCGCTGTCCAGGCCCTGGGGATGATCGTTGAGGTAATCGCCAATGGCGGTGGTACAGGTGGCCAAGGCCTGGAGCAGTTTTTCCGGAAGTTTTTCATAGGCCTGGTAGGCCGCCACCTGGGGCGCATGCAAAGCGTTCCACTGGCGATTGACCCGTTCCAGGGATTTCTTCAGCGCTTCGGGGGCAGTCTTGCGCACACCGCTCAGCGTGGCCTGGTCGAGGGTCGCGCTGTACATCTGCCGTCCGCGCTCCACCAGGTTATGGGCCTCGTCCACCAGGGTCGCGACGGTCCAGTTATTGGCCTGGGCCAGGCCAAAGAGCAAGGCACTGAAGTCGAAGTAATAGTTGTAGTCGGCGACCACCACGTCGGTCCAAAGGGCCATTTCCTGGCTGAGGTAATACGGGCATACCTCGTGGGCCAGGGCAATCTCGCGCAACGCCGCCTGATCGAGCATGGCGACCCGACTCGCCGCTGCCCGGGCGCCCGGCAGGCGGTCATAAAACCCGCGGGCCAGCGGGCAGGATTCGCCATGGCAGGCTTTGTCCGGGTGTTCGCAGGCTTTGTCCCGGGCGATCATTTCCAGCACCCGCAACGGCATCGACGGCGCGCTGTCGGTGATCACGCGCGCCGCGTCCAGGGCCAGCTTGCGTCCCGGGGTTTTCGCCGTGAGGAAGTAGACCTTGTCCAATTGCTGCGGCGCCAGGGCCTTGAGCATCGGGAACAAGGTGCCAACGGTCTTGCCGATGCCGGTGGGCGCCTGGGCCATCAGGCAGCGGCCGGTGCTGACCGCCTTGAATACCGATTCGGCCAAGTGCCGTTGCCCCGGCCTGAAACCCGCATGGGGAAATACCAGCGCCTGGGCGCCGAGGTTACGCGCCTGTCGATGGGCGATTTCCTGCTCGGCCCAGGCCAGGAACGCCGCGCATTGTTCCTCGAAAAAGGCTTGCAGCTGTGGTGCCTCGAAGCGTTGCGCGAAGCGGGTTTCCTTTTCGCTGACGATGTCGAAATACACCAGGGCCACGTCGATGTGCGGCAACTGCAGCTTCTGGCACATCAGCCAGCCATAGATTTTTGCCTGGGCCCAATGCAACTGGCGGTGGTTAGCCGGCTGTTTGCTCAGGTCGCCCCGGTAGGTCTTCACTTCTTCAAGGCACTGGTGGGCCGGGTCATAGCCGTCGGCCCGGCCTTTGACTTTCAGTGTCTGGTAATGACCTTCGAGGGCCACTTCAGCCTGATACCCCTCGCTGCGCCGCGAGGCCACGGTGCGATGGCCGGCGATGCCCTCCAGGGCGGTCGGCGAGGGTGTGAAGCGCAGGTCAAGGTCGCCCACCTTGGCGGTGAACTCACATAGCGCCCGCACGGCGATGCTGTAACTGGGTGCCGGGATCATGCGGCCCCATCGCGAGCGAGCTCGCTCCCACAGGAGATTTGGGGTGGTTGCTCAGTTCCATAGGGGGCCTGGGATGGTTCGCCCTTTGTGGGAGCGAGCTCGCTCGCGACAGCGGGCTCCGCCCATTGCACATAACAGACAGCGACGGGCATCTGGTGCTCATGACAGAACTCCAGCCAGCGCAGTTGGTTGTCTTGCAGGCGATCGCCGGGGCCTTTGACTTCGATCATGCGGTAGGTCTTGAGCTGCGGCCAGAACTGAATCAGGTCCGGCATACCGGCGCGGTTGGCCTTGATGTCCAGCAGCAGGCGCTGGAACCAGTGCTTGAGATGTTCGGCCGGCAGGCAATCGAGGGCCTGTTCCAGCAACGGTTCGGACAACGCGCCCCAGAACACGAACGGCGATTGCACGCCCCACTTTTCGGCGTAACGGCGGCCGATGGTCTGTCGATAGCGACCGTCGTCCAACTCCGCCAGGCAGACCGCGAACAACTCGGCGCGACGGGCATGGAAGTCCTCGTTGAGCAGATCGACCGGCCCGCGCTGGAACGGATGGAAAAACGCGCCCGGCAACGGCGCGAAGATCGCCGGCCAGCACAACAGGCCGAACAGCGAATTGATCAGGCTGTTCTCGACGTAATGCACCGGTGCGGTTTCGTCATGCAGATGGGCCTGGGCGTGGTATTCCACCGACAAGCCTGGGTCGACGCGAGGCAGATGCAGGTCCAGGCGTTCCACTTCCCGGGCGATTGTCCGTGGCACTGGCGGGCCGCCCAGCTTGCGCCGCAGGCGAGGCACGATCCGCAGCAAGGCCTGGGTTTCGGCGGCGCTTTGCGGTGCCTGCGCCGCCGCCTCACCCAGTTCAAGGGCCAAGGCGTATTCGCCCATGCGCTCCAGCACCCGGACCATCCGCAGCCGCGCGCCTGGGTAAGTGCAATCGCGATAGATGCACAAGGCCAAGGCAAAATCGCCGATGCGCTCGCCGTGCTGGCCGATCTGGAACAACAACTTGCCCCGGCGCCGTTCCAGCCACGGATTATCCAGGGACAGTTCGTTGATCTGGGCGACGATCTCTTCCATGGGCTCGCCGGCTTCGAAGCGCAGTTGGCAGTCGTGCAGGAACAGGCAGGCATCGACGTCTTCGCGGCTGCGCAAGCCCCGTGACTCGGTGCTGAGTTCGACGGTTTCGTAGGTGAAGATGCCCAGGTCCGCCAGGACGAATTCCGACCAGTCCTGGTAAAGATTGCCAAAGAACATCAAGCGCAGCCTGTCGCACAGGTCCATGATCGTCAGGCTGTACAGCCGATCATCGAGCTGCGGACACCAGGCACGGAACGGCTGAGGTGGGCTGGAGTGATCCTCCAGGGCCTGGAGCCATTCGGTCTTTTTACCCTTGGGGTGCTCGATCAGGTGGCCCAGGCACTGGAGGATTTCCGCCTTGAGCAACACCTCGAACAGTTCGACGAGCCCGACCGGGGCCTGTTCCTCGACCCAACCCAGCGCCAGCAATGGCTCGACGGCGACGCCAATGTCGCCGACTTCCGGGTAGTTGAGCTTGTTATGACGGAACCGTAACCCTTTGCGCATCACCATCCGCACCAGCAAGCCTTGGGAGGCACGGGGTAACGCCGCGAAATCGTCGATGAAGCGCTGCTCTGCGCTGCTGAGCACATCGGCATAACGCTGGGTCAACCACGCCAGCACTTGCTGGAAGTTGTTCAGGTAGTAAAACGGATCGTCGAGAGAACGGGCTGCCACGGAAAGAAACGCCAAGGATGTCGAGGTACTGGTTATGCATACAGATAGCAGCTGTAAACCAGCCAGGCAACCGCAAAAGATGAACGGTCTCCTATATTTAAGGTGAAATCCTTCAGCTAGCGATGAACTTTCCTACGGTAAGCGAGACCAATGGCGGTTGACTAAGATGATGGCGCGGTCGAATCAGCTGCTCCGTGTCCTTTGGATTTGAGAGGTTATGGTTATGAACATGAAGTTTGTGGGCCTGCCCCTGGTTGCCGTGGCATTTATGGCGCTGGCTGGCTGCGCGTCGCCCACGGTGGTGACTTTGCAGAACGGTACCCAATATTTGACCAAGGACACCCCCAACACCCGCACCGTCGATGGTTTCTATGAGTTCGAGGATATTTCCGGCAGACAAGTCCGGGTCCGCGCCGATGATGTGGCCACCATTCGCAAGGAAGACTGATTCCAGTGATTCGCCTGGTAGGCCGCCATCGCGAGCAGGCTCGCTCCCACAGGTCTGGTGGTGACCACAAATGCTGCATCCACCCATAAGCCACTGTGGGAGCGGGCTTGCTCGCGAAGGGGCCTGTACATCCAACATCACCGTCAACTGACACACCGCTTTCGCGAGCAAGCCCGCTCCCACAAGACGAGCCGCTGGTGAACACAAATCCTGCATACCCCCGCCCCCCTGTGGGAGCGAGCCTGCTCGCGAAGGGGCCTGTACATCCAACATCACCGTCAACTGACCCACCGCCTTTGCGAGCAGGCTCGCTCCCACAGGTCTGGTGGTGACCACAAATGCTGCATCCACCCATAATCCACTGTGGGAGCGGGCTTGCTCGCGAAGGGGCCTGTACATCCAACATCACCGTCAACTGACACACCGCTTTCGCGAGCAAGCCCGCTCCCACAAGACGAGCCGCTGGTGAACACAAATCCTGCATACCCCCGCCCCCCTGTGGGAGCGAGCCTGCTCGCGAAGGGGCCTGTACATCCAACATCACCGTCAACTGACCCACCGCTTTTGCGAGCAGGCTCGCTCCCACAGGTCTGGTGGTGACCACAAATGCTGCATACACCCATAATCCACTGTGGGAGCGGGCTTGCTCGCGAAGGGGCCTGTACATCCGACATCACCGTCAACTGACACACCGCTTTCGCGAGCAAGCCCGCTCCCACAAAGGGCCGCAGTGAACACAAACCTCATGACCACCCAAAATCACCTGTGGGAGCGAGCCTGCTCGCGATAGCGGTATCAAGCGAACACGATCCCGTCGCCACCAACCTGACCGAGACCAACCCCCACCAGGGTCACGGAACTATCACCGACCTTGAGCAGCGTGTCATTGCCCACCTGTGACAGGTACTCGCTGTCGTCATGACCTGTCCCGGCGCCCGGTACACCGAGGAACACCAGTTTGTCCCCTGCCTCATACCCCGTGATCCGGTCCTGGCCGAACGAGCCGTTGAACAGGAAGGTGTCACCGCCACCGCCCGCTTGCATCAGGTCATTGCCCGCACCGCCGACAAAGGTGTCGTGACCCGCGCCACCTACCAGCACGTCGTTGCCGTCCAGGCCAAACAGCCAGTCCCCCTTCGCACCCGCCACCAGGGTGTCGTTGGCCGCGCTGCCCTTGACCGATGACGCATACGCCGTCAGGTTGGCGCCGGCCACCAAGCCGTTGGCGGTGACGCCGTGGCTCACCTCATCCTTGAGCAGCCCCCAGAACAATCCGGACTCTTTACTGACCAAGGTGCCGATGTCGCGGGTGACGCTGATCCCGCCATGGGCATCGCGCATGTACAGCGTCCCGGCGCCGTCATGGGCGAAACTGAAATCCTTCACCGACTGCTGCAACTGCAGACTGTTGCTGCCCTGCCCGCCCTCGATCACGTTGTAGCCACCGCCATCGCGAAAGGTGTCGTTGCCGGCGCGACCTTCCAGGTAGTCGTTGCCCTGGCCGCCCTGGATCAGGTCGTTGTTATCGCTGCCGATGATGAACGTGCTGCCGGTGTGGATTTCAGCGTTGCGGTTGAGGTCCTGCACCCAGGTGTTGGCGCGCGCAGGGTCCGACAGGTTGGCGACAATGAGGGTGGAGTCTTTTTCGGTGAGGTCGTAGAACGCCGAGTTCATGATCCGGCCCAGGCCATCGCTGTAGCCGCTGGGCAGGTGGGAAACCCAGGTGGGGATGTTGAGGATGGAAAACGGCAACACGTTCCAGGCCGCCGAAGCGTAGTGGTCATTGAAACTGACGATGTTGTTGGTGGCGGATTCCTGTTGCCCATCGTGCACACCCACCGAGGCGAGGTTGAACGTCGAGCCGTCCAGGGCGCGGAACACCGGATCGTTCTCGTAGCCGATGTTCAAGACCTTGTCGGTACTGCTCTGGGTCGGCGAGGCGTAGGCGATGTAATTGGCATCGGCATAGAAGCCTGACCATTGCTGGGTGCTCAAGTCCGCCAGGCTGTTGACCGCCAGCCCACCCAGGCTGTGGCCGCTGACCAGCACGTCCGCGCCCGTGAGCCCATGGGCCTGGGCAAACTTCGCGACGTCCTCCAGCAGGCTGCCAAAGGCTTCGCCGGCGTAGTTTTTCGCATAATCCTTGGGGCCCAGCGCGGCCATCAGGTCGTTGATCACGTCGCCAATGGAATCGCCAATCAGGTTTTCCCGAGGGCCACTGGTGCCGCGAAACGACACGCCGATTTCCTGCAACTGCCCCGTTGCGTCGTACTTGCCAAGGATCTCGACCTGCGCGGTGGTGTAGCCGGCCTTTTCGCCAAAGAACGTCCCGCGAGCATCCACCTTGCCGGCGTAGCCCAGTTGCTCGGCGCTGATGGGTGTCCAACCGGCTTTCTGAACGGCTTCCAGGGCGAGTTTTTCCGAATCGGGATTCCACGGCACGCCGGGAATCACCCCTTGGGAATCAGCGCCCCCCAATAGCGCGGTGACCAGGGTCGCCGGCAGGCCTGCACCGAAGCCGTTGTGCTGGTACCCGGCGGCAAAGCCGTGGTCGAGGTTGTGGTAGGAATACAGCATGATCGCCATTGCGTCGCTGACCAGTGCCTTGGATTCGGTAGTGCCGAAGTTCTTGTAGTCGTAGATACCCATGGTGGTTGCTCTCTTTTTGTTGTTGGAATGCTAAAACCATCTGATGGAGGATCATTGTGGCGAGGGAGCTTGCTCCCGCTGGGCTGCGCAGCAGCCCCAACACGGTTGTCGCGGTGTGCCAGGTTGATCCGGTCAGCCTGTTTGGGGGTGCTTCGCACCCCAGCGGGAGCAAGCTCCCTCGCCACAGAGGGACCTGTTCAGCCCCTCCTTCTGCAGAAGTGCCTGTTCAACGCCTTCTCTTGGTCAGAACTGCCAATCCAGGGTCAAGCCCACGCCGTGGGTTTTATCCCGGGCGCCGAGCAGGCCGTTGTAGTCCAGGTTGACCCGCACATCCTTGGCGACGGCGAGCCCGGCACGGGCGCCGATCACGGCGGCGTTGCGGTCCATCGACACGCTCTGCACAGCGAAGGTGTTGCTGCTGCCGGCGAAGGCCAAATCCTGTTCGGACGAGGTGCTGCTCAGGTTGTGCTGCCAGCCGATGGAGCCGGCCAGCTGCAGTTGCTGTTGATCCGACAGCGCCAGGGTGTGGCTGGCCCGTATGCCCAGAGTCGAAAGCACTGCATCGCGCCGGTCGTCATCACCGTGCAGGGCCGCGTTGTCGCCTTTCTCATGGAAGCTGTCGCTATCCAGATGCACATAGGCCAGGTTGGCGAACGGCTCCAGGGCCACCGGTTGCACATCGAGGCGGTACGCCGCTTCAGTGAAGAGTTGGGTGGTCCGCGCATCACGCTTGGCTTTCTCCCGGCCACTGACGTCGCCCCATTGCAGGTCGCGCTTGACGTCGATGCGGTGCCAGCTGTGGGCGCCGCCGACGGTCAGGCGCAGCGCATCGATCTCATGCCCCAGATAGACACCCAGGTGATAGCTGTCAGCCTTGGCCGAGGAATGGGTGCCGTCGCCCATGCCCAGCGAACTGTCGCTGTAGCCGGTGACGAAACCCAGTCGCGTCCGCTCACTGATCAGCCCATCGACACCGGCCAGCAAGCCGCCGATGGAGCTGGTCGTGCCGGCGCTATCATGCCCACCCTCGTTCTTGCCCCAAGCGCCCAGCACCTTGAACCAGGCATTGCTGCTGGTATCGGTTGGCGTACCGGCGTCGTAGAGCGCGTCCTGGCGCAGACGATCGCCCACGGCGTCACGCAAATGGCGGCTGTCGTTGATCAATTGCGTGCCGATGGCCGGGTGGATTTCGCCGGACAACTGCTGGAACGCTTGTTGTGCCACGGCGGCGCTGGGTGCCAGCAACAACGCCTCGTACAGCCCGTTGCCCGCGCCCAGTTGCTCGGCGGCAGTGGCCACGGAGCGCTGGTTGGGCGTCAGGCCAAGGCTGGCAAATGACGCGTCGTTACGCTGGACCGCCAGTTGGATGCCGCTGGCGCCGTACGCCAGGTCGCCCCCCAGGAAGGCGTAGTTGGGCAACACTTCGGCAAAACGCCCATCAATGCCACCGGCAGCCTGCAGGATGTTGAACTGTCTACCCAGCAGGCTTTTCACTTCGCCGGCCGTAAGCAGCGTCGGGCTGTTTTCCAGGGACAGCGACACCGTCGCCCCGTCAATGGACGCCTTGCCGCCAGCCACGATCAGGTCGCTGGAACTGGGCGAGACTTCCACCGCGTAGTTCGAACCGGGTTGGAACGTCACGTCGCCGGCCACCTGCAAGGTGCCGATGGAGTTGCCCGGCGCCACGCTGCCGCCGCGGTTGGCGGTCAGGCTGGCGATCCGGCCGTTGCCGCCCAGGACGCCGCCGTCGTTGACCGTCACGGCCGATACCAGCGAACCATTGATCGCCAGTCGTCCTTGATTGACCAGGGTCGGGCCGCTGTAGGTGTTTTCGCCGGTGAGCACCAGGGTGCCGATGCCTTCCTTGGTCAACCCGCCGTGGCCGGCGATGTCGTTGCGCCAAACGTCCAGGCCGCATTGGATGCCGCTGCACACCCGCTCCGTGGGTTTTCCGGCATCGATGATCGCGCCGATGCCCGGCAGGTCCGCCACGAACTGACCTGAACCGTAGGCGTCATCGATGCGAAACTCCTCGGGAATGTCCTGTTCGGTCACCAGCATCGATGGGCCGTTGATGGCCTTGCCCAGGTTGATCATGCCCCAGCCATACAACGAATCGACGCCCGGCGCGCCCATGTCGGTGGCGGTGGTGCGCAGCACGCTGGCGACTTGGGCACCGGTCATGTAGGGGAAACGCTCCATCAACACCGCCACGCTGCCGGCGACATGGGGCGCGGCCATGGAGGTGCCGCTCTTGTTGGCGTAGCCCACGGTCAGATCGTCGGCCCCGGTGCCGCCGATCACCGCGCTGTAGACCCGGGTGCCCGGTGCCGACACGCAGAAACTGGCGGTGTAGCCGCAGCGCGACGAGAAGGTACTGATGGTGTACGGATCGGGGTTGGCGGTGTCCGGGTTGACTTGCAGCGCCGCCACGGTGAGCCAGTTTGGCGCGATGTCCGGGACGAAATACGCCAGGCCTGCGATGGCATCGGGGTTATTGAGGTTGTAGTCGTTGCCGGCGGCGAAAATCGTCACGATCCCGCTGCGAACCGCGGCGATGGCCCCTTCGTAGGCACCGCCGGGCTTGGTGCCTAGCAACGGCTGGATCTGATCGAATTGCAGCTGCGCATCCTGCACGGTGAAGTGCGGGAACGCCGGATCGCGGCCGCCCTGGTCGAAGCGGTCGGTGATACCAATACCCCAGCTGTTGTTGATGATCCGTGCGCCGCTGGCGATCAACGCGTCCCAGCCCGCCTTGTACACCGCGCCATCGTTGCCCCGGATGATGCCATCCTCGGGGCCCGGGTCGCCGTTGTCGGCGCTGATGATCTGCGCATCGAACGCCACGCCGTGCATCGGGCTGCCATCGCGACTGCCGGCCGCGATCCCACCGACGTGGGTGCCATGGGAGCCCAGCTTGCCGTCCGAGCCGACGGTCGGCGAGCCGTCGTAGCGAAACGGATCGCCGGCTTTCACCGGGATGTAGGGGTCGGTGTATTCGCGGATGCCGCTGGTGACCAAGGTCACGACCTTGTCAGTGCCGGAGAACTCGGGGTGCGCCGCATAGACCGGCTGGTCGAAGATCCCCAGCTTGACGCCCTTGCCGGTGTACCCGGCGGCGTAGGCCTGCTGCGCGTTGATCGCACCCAAGCCCCATTCGGCGTTGAATTCGCTGCTGCGCCAGCTGTCCGGCTCACCCGCCCTGCCGCCCTCGACATAAGGCGCCGCCTGGGCCGTGCCCAAGGTCGCCAGTGCGCAGAGCATGGCGCGATTGAGGGTCTTGAGCAGAAACACGCGACCTGTCGGTCTGGGTTGTTTTTTGTTTTCGATTTTCATCACGAACCATCCTTAGTTGTTGCAAAAATCCTGTGGTGTTCCTGGCTTTGTGGCTTGCCATGGCTTCTGTGGCTTACCCAGCCTGTGTGGCTTAACCAGCTTCTGTGGCTTGCCCAGCTTTTGTGGCGAGGGAGCTTGCTCCCGCTGGGCTGCGCAGCAGCCCCAAAATGCCTGCGAGCGCTTCGCACTCGAGCGGGAGCAAGCTCCCTCGCCACAACGGCGTCCCTCGCTGTCATCGAGCGTCCACGCGGGACACAAACGCCTCGTCCACCTTCGCCAAATCCTGCGCACCGAGGGTGCCGGCGTAGTAATGCAGCTTGGTCCAGGCCATGAGGTAGTCGTAGCGGGCCTGGGCCAGGTCGCGGCGGGTGGTGTAGAGCTGCTGCTCGGCGTTGAGCGCGTCGAGGTTGACCCGCTCGCCGCCAAGAATGCTTTGCCGGGTCGAGACCACCAGCGCTTCGGCGGAGCTCAGGGCTTTCTGGTAGGCCCGCAGTTTGTTCACCCCCGACACGCAGGCGCTGAACTGCCGGCGCAGCTCGATCAGCGTCTCGCGGGTCTTGGCCTCCAGCTCATATTCGGCTTGTTCCATGTTGCGGCTGGCCTGGCGGGTCGACGCCGAGACCCCGCCGCCGGCATACAGCGGCACGCTGACTTCCAGGCCGATGGTGTTGGTGTCGTAGCGCTGGTTGTAGGTGTTGCCGCTTTCCGATTCGTTCTGGCGCATCGTAGCGTAGGCATTGACCTTGGGCAGGTGCCCGGCACGGTTGCGCTCCACCTCGAAGCGCGCCACGTCCACCGCCTGGCGCTGGGACGCCAGGCTGGGGTTATTGCTCACCGCCAGCTCATGCCAGGTGTCGAAACTGGCCGGTTGCAAGGCAAAGACCTGGAAGGTGTCGTGCAAGGGCGCCAGGTCGCCGATGTCCAGGGCCGGGACGCCAATCAACGAGCCGAGCTCACGCAAGGCGGCATCCTGCTCGTCCCGGGCCTCGATTTCCTCGGCGATTGCCAGTTCATAGCGCGCCTGCGCCTCAAGGATGTCGGTGCGGGTGCCTTCGCCCTGGCGAAACAGATGTTCGTTCTGCTGGAACTGTTGCTCGAACGCCTTTTTCTTGGCCTGGGCGATGTCGATCTGGTCCTGGGCGAACAAGGCCTGGGTGTACTGGCTCAGTACCCGCACCAACAGCGCCTGGCTCTTTTCCCGAAAGCTTTCGTCGGCGAACAGCGCCTGGGCCACGCCCTTTCGGTAAGCCGCGTACGCCTCATAGTCCAGCAAGGGTTGCTGCAGCGTCAGGCTGGAGCCGTAGCTGCTGTAGTTGCGATCGTCGTGCTGGCTGGCACCACGGTCATTGAGGTACGTGACCTTGGATTGGTTGCGCCCCTTGTTGTAGCTGTAACCCAAATGCGGCAACAGCCCGGCACGGCCAATAGCGCGATTCTCCAGGCCTGCATCGCGCTCCTTGATCGCGCCCAGGTAGACGGGGTCATTGCGCAAGGCCTGCTCGTAGAACTCGAACGGCCCCATGGCCCAGGCGTTGTTGCCCACGGAAAAGGCCAGCAAGGCCATCCAATAAAAACGCTTCATACCGCCAGACATCCTTATTCTTCGGTCAACGCAGAGCCGGCTCGGTCGAGCAGCGGTTTGAACAGGTAGTTGAGCAACGAGCGCTCGCCGGTGCGCACGAACATCTCAGCCGGCATGCCGGGCTTGATCACCAGGCCGTTGAGCTTGTCCATGGCCACGTCGCTGACGCTGCTGCGCAGCACGTAATACGGCGCGCCGGTTTTTTCATCGAGCATCTGGTCTGCGGAAATCAGGCTGACTTCCCCCGGCACTCGTGGCGTGCGGTTCTGGTTGAAGGCGGTAAACAGGATGTCCACCGGTAAATGCGGGCCGACCTTGTCGATCAGGTGCACCGGCAGGTGCCCTTCCACCTCCAGCCGCGTGCCCTGGGGCACGATTTCCAACAAGGTGTCGCCCTGGCGCACCACCGCGCCTTCGGTGTGAACCCCCAGGTTCACGGCGATGCCGTCGGCGGTGGCGAGGATTTCGCTGTGTTGCAACTCGAACCCGGCGGACTTCAGTTGCTGTTGCAGGGTTTCGCTCTTGAGTTGGGCGTCGGCCAACTGGCTGCGCACCTCTTTCTGGTATTCCTCGTTGTGCTGCTGGAGCTTCAGCCGCGACTCGACGATCCCCTGCTCCACCCGCCCGCTTTCGCCGCTGTTCTGCGCCAGTTCCTGCTGCACTTGCGACAACTGGCGCTGATAGTCCAGCAGGCGGTTGCGCGGGATGTAGCCGTTGTCGGCCAAGGGTTGCAGGTTGCCCAGTTGTAGGCGCAGGGATTCGGCCTGGGCAGTCAAGTCACTGCGGGCCCGGCGCATGCCCGCCAGTTGCGCCGTGGCGCCCTCGATGCTGGCGCGCAGCGCCGCCTGTTCCCGGGCGAACGCTTCACGGCGACTGCTGAACAGTTGCCGCTGGCCTTCGAGCACCAGGGCCAGGCGTGGATCGGGATCGTGGCTCAGTTCGGTCGGGAAACTCACCTGCAACAGGTTGTCCCGCTCGCTTTGCCAGCGCGCCAGGCTGGCCCAGGTCATCCGGTACTGCGCCTGCAGCGATTGCACATCGGCGGCGGCCTGGGTCTGGTCCAGGCGGAACAGCGGCTGGCCCTGCTTCACCGCTTCGCCTTCGCGCACCAGGATCCGGCTGACCACTCCGCTGCTCATCGATTGCACGGCCTTGCGCTTGCCTGAAACCACCACGGTGCCTTGTACGGGAATCCCTTGGTCCAACGGCGCCAGGCTGGCCCAGGTGAAAAAACTGCCCGCGCCCACGAGCGCCAGTGCCCAGCCCATGCGGGTGAAGAAACGGGCGTCGCGCTCCGGGCGCCCAAGGTTCTGAGAATGCTCGAGGTTCATATCGCGGTCCTGGCTCATACGCCACCCGGCTTGCTGGTGGATGGGTACTGGCGACTCATGCTCAGTCCATTCGGGGCACTCTGGGTGCTGTTGGGCGGTGATTGGCGCGGTGAATCCGCCTGGCCGGACAACGCCCGCAGCACTTGCTGGCTCGGACCGAAGGCTTGTAGCCGGCCGTCATCGAGCACCAGTAGCTTGTCGGCCTGGGCCAGTGCCGAGGAGCGATGGGTGACCAGCACGACGCTGGTGCCTTGGGCCTTCATCTGCGCAATGGCATTGGCGAGCGCCGCTTCACCCACTGTGTCGAGGTTGGAGTTGGGTTCGTCGAGCACCACCAGGCTCGGCCGGTCGTACATCGCCCGCGCCAGGGCGACCCGTTGCTTCTGCCCGCCGGACAAACCCCCGCCATCCTCCCCCAGCACCGTGTCGTAGCCCTGGGGCAGGCGCAGGATCAGTTCATGAACCCCGGCCTGTTGCGCGGCAGCGACGACTTTCTGCGGATCGGCTTGGCGAAACCGGGCGATGTTCTCGGCGATGCTGCCGCTGAACAGCTCGATGTCCTGGGGCAGATAGCCGATGTGCGGGCCGAGTTGCTCGCGATTCCAGCGATGGATGTCAGCCCCGTCGAGGCGCACCGTCCCGGCGAGGGTTGGCCACACGCCGACCAAGACCCGGGCCAGGGTCGACTTGCCGGAACCGGACGCCCCCAGCACGCCGAGCACCTCCCCGGCGGCCAGGCTGAAACTGACCTGCTGCAACGTCGCGTTGCGTTGCCCCGGCGGTCCTGCGCTCACTTGCTCGAAGCTCACCTGGCCCTTGGGCGCTGGCAGCGTCATGCCGTCATCCTGGGGCGCAAACGCCTGCAACAGCGCATCGAGACGGCGATAAGCCAGCTTGGCGCCGCTCCACTGCTTCCACACGGCAATCAACTGGTCGATGGGGCCCAGCACCCGTCCCATCAGGATCGAGCCGGCAATCATCATCCCGGCGGTCATGTCACCCTTGATCACCAGCAGCGCGCCCAGGCCCAGCACCAAGGATTGCAGGCACAGGCGCAGGGTCTTGCTCAGCGAACTGATCACCGCGCCGGTGTCGCTGGCCTGGTTTTGCAGGCCGAGAAAGCGCGAATGCACGGCGAACCAGCGGCTGCGCAGCGCTCCGAGCATGCCCATGGCCTGGATCGTCTCGGCGTTATGCAAGTGGCTGGTGGCCAATTGGCTGGACTGTTGCGAGTAGACGCTGGCCTGCCCCAAGGCTTTTTTGGTCATGGCCTCGTTCAGGCACGCCAAGCCGATCAACAGCAGCGTACCGACGGAAGCGAACACGCCGAGCCACACGTTGAACAGATAGATGACCAGCAAGTAAATGGGAAACCACGGCGCGTCGAAGAAGGCAAACAACGCCGGCCCGGTAAGAAATTGACGAATATGCGTAAGGTCGCCCAGGGATTGCCCGGCGTTACCTTCACCCTGGCGCAGATTGCGCTCGAACGCGGCCCGGTACACCTGGAGGTTGAAGCGCCGTTCCAACTGGCTGCCGATGCGGATGACCACGAAGCTACGGACCATTTCCAGCAGCCCGATGAACACGAAGAAACCCACCACCATCAGCGACAGCATCACCAGGGTGGTTTCGTTCTGGGATGACAGCCCGCGGTCATACACTTGCAGCATATAAATCGAAGGCGCGAGCATCAGGACGTTAATCAGCGCGGTAAAACAACCGACACTGATCAGAATGTTTTTATAGTCGCCCAGCGCTTTAAACAGCGGCACTGCGGCAGCGCTCCTTGCCCTATTCATGATCTTCCTTGCTGTTGGCTTTGCCGGTGAACCGGCCGTTAGTTCAACTTACCAATCTTTAAATTTTCGTTCAGTGCACACCGACATCCACACCCGTACAAATTCGTTAATCCGCTTTCTGAGACTTATTTCGTTCAAGCCTAAGTATCAAACCGGAATTCAAGGTCATCTGGTAATGATGTTTCCGGCGCAGCCCCAAGTGAGTCCTGGAGTCTTGCCTGCCAATCAGGGATAGACCGTCGGGTTCGGTGAACCAACGAACCGGTTCATCTCCCAGCCAGTGCCCAAGGCACTCGGTTTGGCCACCGAGGGTCTGGTCCGCCTTGAGTTCGACCAGACAGGTGTTGGACGGTTTGTCCTGCATTGCCTGGCTTTGCGTGGTGTCCTGCGGGCTCGACAAAACGGCCTGCCACTGACCGGCCAACTGCGAGGGTTCTGCTAACAACAGGCTGCGCGCCATGGCGACTTCTCCACAAAACATCATCAGCGTAGCGAGCAACCCGGCGGTCGCCTGAACACTACAGGGCATGAACTTTCTACGCATTTCTTCGATCCTGACCGGGGTTCTGTAGGAGCTGTCGAGCGAAGCGAGGCTGCGATCTTTCCCTTACTCCTTGAGTCTCAAGCGAAAAGATCGCAGCCTTCGGCAGCTCCTACAGGAGGACCGGCATTACGCCACGATATCCGAGGCCGCCGCCTGGCCAACAGTGCTGACCAGGAAGTCAGCCACGCCGTGCCCGGAGAAGTCCACCGACAGCAGGCTGTTGCCACCCGATGTCGACAGCACCGCATCCCCCGCCGCACCGGTGAAGGCGCTGACGAAATGCAGGCCCGCGCCCTTGGTGATACCGGTCAGGTCGATCTTGTCCAGGCCACTGACGAAATCGAGGATCTGGTCGGTTGCTCCCGGCCGCGAATCGGAACTGGCAGCGAACACGAAGGTGTCCGAACCCGAGCCGCCCCAGAGCTTGTCCGCACCACCGGCGCCCCAAAGGATATCGTTGCCGGCGCTGCCCTTGAGCTCGTTGGCCACCGCGTTGCCGATCAGTAGATCGCTGCCCGAACCGCCGATGGCGTTTTCGATGGTTGCGCCTTGGGCGATGGACACGTTGCCGACCATGCCGCCAACATCGGAGAACGAGGCGTCATTGAGATTAATTTTCTGGTTTTGGGTAAAGCCAGAGAAATCCAGGGTGTCACGGCCGCCCGCATCCCATACCGAAAACACGACTTTGTCCGACGACGAAGACGCACTGAGGAAATCGCGACCGGTGTTGGAGTTGAAACCGTAGGTCGAATCGCCGGTACGCGTCGTGGTGTTGGCACCGTAGAGTTTCTGGATGGCCGCGATGTCATCCATCAACGGACCCGAGGCGTAGGCTTCGACGCCGCCCTTGCTGAAGTTCTGGTCGGTATTGCTTTCGCTCCAGTAGCTCATGAGGCTGTAGCCACGGGTGTCCTGGCCATAGGTGGCGTCATCGTAGGTCGGGCTGCCTTCGCCGGCGTTGTAGTCACCTGGGTGGGCCAGGCCGAGGGTATGACCGATTTCGTGGGTCAGGGTCTGACGGCCGTAGTTGTTCAGGTCCGGGTTCTTGTTCTGGGTATAGCTGCTGTTGATCAGGTACCAGGACGTGCCGTCATAACCGGCGCCAGTCCCCGGCAGATAAGCGAACGCCGCGGCGCCATCCTGGCCGCCGCTGTAGTTACCGAAGGTCATGTGACCGTCGCCACCGCTGGCCTTTTCGGTGAAGGTGACATTGGCCACGTCCGCCCAGGATTGCATGGCCAGGGCGGCCTGGCCCTTCTGCTGGGCGCTGAACTGGCTGAAGCCACTGATCCCATGCTTGTTCATGGTGCTGGATGAGGCTGACGTCAGGAAGGTGTAGGTCAGCTCGATCTTGCCGCTGCCGTCCCGGTCCTGGTAAGCCGCGCCGTCGCGCAGCAACTGGGTGGCCGCCTCGTCGACGGAGTACGACGGTTTGCCGTTGACGGTCAGGTTGCCGCCGCGGTCGTATTGATGACTGAAACTATTGATCTGGTTGAACGCATTACTGGGAGCGGCCAGTTGCGGCGCCCAGAGCAGTTGCTCGGCAGAATCGATAGCGCTGTTTTTGACTTTCGACATAAACACACTTCCTTGTTTGCAAATGGAACAGTTTTAGTCAGACAGACGATCTCTGGCGAGATCGTCCTATCACTCGCCCAATGAGGACGTAAGAAACCTGACACAATTGGAAATCAAACGTCCAGCCATTTTTTTCGTTCAATTCCATGCCCTGCCCCTTAACACCCCTAAACAGTAGACTTCGGCCTCGCTAGTCTCCGTGTGCAACTGCCGAAACTGCGGATTGTCGGACAAAACCATATTTAAATATTAAATAGCGATAACTAGCTGTTTGCGAACGACATCGCACTTTTCACAACTAAGTGCCAGCGAAGTGCTATTAATTAATACCTACCAAGTCACCTCAAGGTTTACGTGCACACACTTCCCGCAGACAGCCCCGAAGCCAGCGATGCACCGGGTCGGCGTCCATTCGCGGATGCCAGAGCATGGCGATCGTGAATTCCGGCACCGGAAACGGCAGCGTAAAACTGTAGAGGCCGATCCGCAGGCTGGTGGTGTAGCGCTCAGGCACGCTGGCGATCAAGTCGCTGGACCGAGCCAGCCCCAACGCCGAGGAAAAACCTGGCACGCTGGTGACGATTTCCCGGGACAGGCCCAACGCTGCCAGGGCCTGGTCGATGAGGCCGTGATCCAAGCCGCGCATCGAGACCCCGATATGCCCGCCCGCTGCATAACCGGTAGCGCTCATCGCCGCCTGGCTCAACGGGTGTCCGGCACGCGTCACCCCGATCAGGCGGTCGCTGAACAACGCCTGGGTTCGCAGTTCCGGGCTGGTGTCCTTGTCCACTACGGCCGTTTCCAGGTCCACGGTCCCTTCGCGAAGCGCTGTGCTGTCCCGGTCGGTCTTTTCCACGAAACGCAGCCGCACGCCGGGCGCTTGTTCGTGAATGCGGGCGATCAGGTCGATGGCGAAGTTTTCCACGAAGCCCTCACGGGTGCGCAGCGTGAAAGTCCGATTCAAGCGCCCAAGGTCCGGGATCGCCACTGGGCGCAGCACCGCCTGGGCCTGTTGCACCAAGAGACTGACCTGTTCGCGCAACTCCAGCGCTCGGGGTGTCGGCACCAGCCCTCGCCCGGCCCGTACCAACAGCGGATCTCCAGTGGTTTCACGCAGCCGCGCCAGTGCCCGGCTCATGGCCGACGGGCTGAGCCGCAGCCGCCGGGCGGCCTGGGCCACGCTGCCTTCGCAGAGCAGTACATCGAGGGTGACAAGCAGGTTTAGGTCAGGCGAAGACATGGCGCAATCTCGAATTGGATATAAGGCGCTTTGTGCAGCTATAACCTGCAAACGCTGCGTCTTCCGCCATGTTATGCCCAGCGGTAACGTTGTAACAGCGCCGTATTGAGCGCGCGGAGACAGGTGACACGATGAAACCCATCATTACCCAACCAAACCAGCCGGCAACCGCACCCGCGAGCCAGTCCTTTTCACCTCGCTGGGCCTTGGCGAGCCTTGCGCTCTCGACGCTGCTGGCCTCCCTCGGCGCCAGCGTGGCCGCGGTGGCGCTACCGACACTGGCCCAGGCCCTTGATGCCTCTTTCCAGCAGGTCCAATGGGTGGTGCTCGCCTATCTGCTCGCCATGACCACGCTGATCGTCAGCGTCGGCCGCCTGGGCGACCTGATGGGCCGGCGCAAGCTGCTCTTGGCCGGCATCGCCTTGTTCACCTTGGCCTCGCTGCTTTGCGGCCTGGCGCCTTCGCTTTGGTTGCTGATTGCAGGTCGGGCGCTGCAAGGCCTGGGGGCCGCCATTATGATGACCCTGACCTTGGCCCTGGTTGGCGAAACGGTCGCCCAGGAAAAAACCGGCAGTGCCATGGGCCTGCTGGCCACGCTGTCGGCGGTGGGCACGGCCCTGGGTCCCTCCGTCGGCGGCCTGCTGATCAGCGGGTTCGGCTGGCAGGCCTTGTTTCTGGTCAACCTCCCCCTTGGCCTGTTGACCTTAGGGCTGGCCTGGTACGCGCTGCCGGTGCGGCAAGTGCCGCCAAAGGCCGGAACGGCCCGCTTCGACATTATCGGCACCGTGTTGTTGGCGTTGACGCTCGCCGCCTATGCCTTGGCCATGACCTCGGGGCGCGGGACCTTTGGCGAGTCGAATATCGCGCTGCTGCTGGTCGCGCTCGTGGGCGGCGGATTGTTCATTCGAGCCCAATCCCGGGCCGTGTCGCCGCTGATTCCGTTGACTTTATTTCGCGACAGGTCATTGGTCTCGGGCCTGGCGACGAGCGCCCTGGTCGCGACCATCATGATGGCAACGCTGCTGGTCGGGCCTTTTTACCTGTCCATCGCCCTCGGGCTGCCGGCGGCCCTCGTCGGGCTCGTGCTGGCGGCTGGGCCATGCGTCGCGGCGCTGGCCGGAGTGCCTGCGGGACGCCTGGCTGATCGGTTCGGCGTGCAAACCATGCGGCTCACCGGCCTGGCGACCATGGTCCTCGGTTGCCTGATGCTGTCATTGGTACCCCCCGCCCTTGGCATCGGCGGCTACCTCCCGGCCATCGTGGTCACGACCCTGGGCTACGCGTTTTTCCAGACGGCCAACAACACGGCGGTCATGGCCGATGTGGCGGCCCAAAGGCGGGGCGTCGTCGCGGGGCTGCTCAACCTGTCGCGCAACCTGGGTTTCTTCACCGGAGCCTCGGTACTCGGTGCGGTGTTTGCGGCCGCAGCGGCGACGAATGACATCACCCGTGCCAGCCGCGAGGCGGTGACGAACGGTCTGCACACGACCTTCGCCGTTGCCTTGGGCATGGCGATCCTGGCCCTGATCATCGCCCTGAAATACCGCGTGCCAGAGCGGTTGGGCGAACCTGAGAAGACCCCCGGTCAAGCGTGATGGCATTCTGAGCATTGCCGTTTAAGTCGTGATCCAGATCAAAAAAAGTGAACCAATCGCAAAACGGACTGAAAAAATCCACATGAGCTTCATTTTCAGGTGCTATTTTTAGTTCTCACTGGTAGAGCCAAGATGGCTCTTCCTTCCTGACATGAGCAAAAGGAAGCGCTCGATTGAAGAAGGCGGGCAACACATGAATAAAGGATCTTTCAGCAAGGTTACGTTCCCCAACGCTTGCCAGTTGATGCGCTGGCACTTCCATCCCATGGGATTCGAAGCGAGCATGGATGCGCCGGGCAGCATGGTTGCCCGGTTGTTTGATCGTGCCAGCGGCGAGACGATGATCGCCATTGCAGGGATCCCCTGTGCGACGGTGATGAATGCACCGGATGTGGAACGAATAATCGAGGCGGTTGAGGCCGAGCTGGAAGCCTTTGTGCCACCGGTTGGGTTGCGGCGGTTTGCTTCCTGATCGGGTTGGTTCTTTTTAATGCTAGATAAGCGGCGCCTCCCTTTTTGGGAAGGCGCCGTTTTTTGAGGTACATAACCGTTGCTGCGCTAACGGCGGCTTATGGTTCCGCTTTACAGCGGGTCACTATTGCAAGGCGGCCTGAGAGCCGACCTGGCTCTTCAGGTCGCACACTTATCAGATCTGTAGGACAAAGCTTGCTCGCGATGGCGGTTTCACAGTCGATGAGGGTATTGGATGGGCCGGCCCCTTCGCGAGCAGGCTCGCTCCCACAGGTGATCTGGGTATTCATGAGTTTTGTGTTCACCGCCCGGCCCATTGTGGGAGCGAGCCTGCTCGCGATTACAGTGGTGCAGCACACATAAATGCCAGCCCCGACCGCTTTTGCTTTGGATCTTGATCTTGATCTGGGCGCCCCGTTAAACCACGCTGGCCGAACGCAGGCATTGCGCAGTGGGCCCACGGAGCAATGCCGGAGTGAGGGCATGCCGAGCCTAGGCGAGGCACCGAGTGGTGGGGCAAAGCGTTTTTGGTTACTTTTGGCTGGTCCGGCTCCCGGCTCTTCCAAAAGTGACCCGCTGTAAAAGCGGAACCATAAGCCGCCGTTACCTAAATAACGGATATACACACCACTCTCATATCCCAGCACGGAAGCCTCAACCCTTACGAACACGCCGATGGTCAACAAAAAAAGGCTTATCCGCAGCAACACGATCCGAAGCCTTAGGTCCATTGGCCGCCTGCCCATCCTGCCCATCGACATACCAGTAGCAATGCTGCACCGCACGAGTAATCCCCACATACGCCAAACGCAAGATTTCATCTTTTTGCGCCGTGTCGTAAGGCTCGGCATCCCCGTCCTGCCCCAGCCCAGCCATTCGATAAACCTGATTTTTGTAGGGTGAACTGCTCAAGTGCTGACAGTCACCCAACAAGAACACCGCATCAGCCTGGAGCCCCTTGGCACTGTGGTAAGTCATCTGCCTGAGCCGCCGAGCATCGTAAGGCAAGCTAGAATCCACATTAACTACTGACTGAATATTCTTTTCTATCAATAGCTTGTCGCTACTTTTTCGATACAACATCAAGATGGAGTCACCCTTGCGATAATGCTCCTCCAATCGCAGGGCCAGGCCTTCATCGTCTCGATCCAGCACATTGACCGGACTCAGCGAACGAGGCATGCCGCTGGCCTTGGCCTTTTTACCAGGGATCGCCGCAGCGGCACGTACGATGTGCTCGGCCGCGTCAATGATGTGCTGATGGCTGCGGTAGTTGTCGGTAAGCATGACCCGAGTTGTCGCGGGTGACGGGAATTGCTTGTTGAACGCCATGAAATAGCTCGGCGAACTGCCGCGCCAGCCATAGATCGATTGCCAATCGTCCCCGACACACAGCAAGGAAGAGCGCTGGGCGCCGCGCCCCACATGCAGCGCTGGGCCACGGCTACGGACCTCGCGGAGACTGGCGCGAAGCCAGGAGACGATCTGCGGCGACACGTCCTGGAATTCGTCGATCATCAGATGCGAAAGCGGCCTGAGCAAGGCATCCCCCAGCAACTTGAAGTTTTCCGGCGAATGTTCGCTAAACAACGCGAACATGCGGTTGTAAGTCATGATCGGTGGAGATTGATCGAGTAAATGGTCTTCGAAGGCTCGCCAATAGCGACTCAGCGCCTCGAAAAAATATCGATCAGGGTCATCTTGGGCGAAGGACATCCGGCCCACGGCATCCGGGACGTCAAGCCCAAGGTTCTCGATAAAGCCTGCCGCCGCGACAAAACAGTCCAGCAATGGTGCCGAACCCAGCTCGCCCTTGACCTTATAGTCGAACCCGGGCCCGGCGCTGGCATCCCCGGCCATTGTGGCCAACACACGCTTTGATGCCTCATAACTTTCCAGCCAGATCAGTGGCTTACGGCAGAAAGCTTGAAACAAGGTACGCTTTACCGCCCACTCCGCGCGGATACTCAACTTGGCGCCCGGACGACCGAGCCGCGCGTCTTCCCGCGGATCGAAGCCCAGCATCACCCAGGCATCGAGTGACGGTGCGTAGCCGTGACTATGGAATCGAGAACCGTTGATTTCAAAAGTCTGTCGCTTTGGCTCGATCCCCTTGATTGGCCAGGCACCGGCGCGAAACCACAGGTCTTCGACGGCGTCGCACAATTCTTCGTCGCGCTGGGCCGCCAGTTCGGTGACGGCCACCCGTTTTTGCACATCCGGGTGATCGCGCTCCAGTTCCTTGAGCTGCAGGGCATGGCGGGACAACGGCTGGATCAGCTCTCGGAAACGCGCGTCCCGCTGGTAAAGGCTGTAATAGCAGGCATTGAGTTGCTGGCGCTGGACGTCATTGATGCGCAGGTCAAAAGGATTGTCTTGGGCGTCGTCCGCTTCGGCGCGATGACTCAGGGTCTCGAAGGCCTGGAGGCGCTCGAACCCAGGCAAGCTGCGCACCATGGGCAAGATACGCGAATGGAAGGTTCGAACCAGATCGCGAGCTTCCTTCAGGCTGACAGTTCGCCCCCACAGGCCGAACACTTCGATCAGCTTTCGAATGAAATCCTTGCGCGACTCCCGGGTAAACGTCACCACAGTCATCGAATCCAGTTCGAAGCCCAAGTAGTGGGACAGCAGCACGATGCGCAGCACCAGGGTCGTGGACTTGCCCGCACCCGCCCCGGCGACCACCGACGTGGACGGTGTGTCGCTGAAAATCATCTTCCATTGCGCTGCACTGGGTTGCGCATGCGCCGGCAGCAATCGAGCAACGTCCGCTTTGATGCGTTTCTTCAAATCGGCGGTCAGTGGCAGACGCCAGTCGTCGAACAACAAATCATCCACCTGGGGTGCCGGGTGCTCCGTGCTACGCGAATCGCGGATCAACAGCACCTGACGGCCCTCTTCGAGCCCTTCGGCCCTGCCTTCCTTATAGCCATAGTCGAAACCGGCGGTATGGCCGCTGCGAAAGCCATCGGCCTGGCCGTGCAACCAGGACGCCCGGTGCTGGGCACGCAGGCGCGTCAGGCCATGGCCGAAGAATCGAGCGGCCAGGCGCTTGAGCAACGGCATCTGGGCCAGGGGTAACAGCTCGGGGGGAAGATCGGGAGTGTGTTGCGACACGTGGGACTCCGGTGTTCAAGAACCATGACGGCTATGGTCTCTGTATTTGCCGCCAGATTCCACCCAAAAGCTTTTAAGTCATGGGTTTAGGCGATGAAGTGAAAGTTGGCTCGCGATTTTATATCTAAATAAACGATAGGATTGAAACGTTTTTTACGCTTTTTATCGATGGTTTCCTTGGCGAAAATAGCGCCATCAACCCTCGCTTTCGCTCTTCAGCGAAAAGGACACGAACATGCTCGAACTCAGGCCCTTCGCCACCTTGGGTGCCGCCAACCACGGCTGGTTGGATGCCCACCACCATTTCTCGTTCGCCGAGTACTACGACCCGCAACGCATGCATTGGGGCAATCTGCGCGTCTGGAACGATGATGTCATTGCCCCCGGCAGTGGTTTTCCTCAACATCCGCACCGGGACATGGAAATCATCACCTATGTTCGCGAAGGCGCCATCAGTCATCAGGATAACCTGGGCAACAAGGGCCGTACGGAGGCTGGCGACGTACAGGTCATGAGCGCGGGCACGGGAATTGCCCACAGCGAGTACAACCTGGAATCGACGGCCACGCGCATTTTCCAGATATGGATCATTCCCAACGAAGAAGGCCTGGCACCGTCATGGGGCGCCAAACCGTTTCCCAAGGACTCGCGCGAAGGCTTCGTGACCCTGGCCAGCGGCAAGGCCGGCGATGACCAGAGCCTGCGCATTCGCGCCAACGCGCGGTTGGTCGCGGCCAACCTCAAGGCGGGTGAAAGTGCGGAGTATCGGCTGGACGCCGGGCGACGAGCTTATCTTGTGCCAGCCACAGGATCGATAGAAATCAATGGATTACGCGCACAAGCTCGAGACGGTGTTGCGATTGAAGCTGAACAGGTATTGCGAGTGACCGCGATCGAAGACAGCGAAATCGTGCTCGTAGACCTGGCTTGATCCCTGCGCTGTCCTGCTGCTCTTGTGGCGAGGGAGCTTGCTCCCGCTGGGCCGGTCCGACGCCTCGGGCGCAGCGGCCCCGCTTTTTTTGGCGGTCGCTGCGCAACCGAGCGGGAGCAAGCTCCCTCGCCACACGTTCACATCACAGGCATCACTTGCACAGGCGTTACTTGCTAGTGATAGCCCCATCCACCAACGTTTGTGCCTCAGCCACCAATTGCTTGAGGTGCGCATCGCCAATGAAGCTTTCAGCGTAGATCTTGTAGATATCTTCAGTACCGGACGGACGCGCCGCGAACCAGCCGTTTTCGGTCATGACCTTCAGGCCGCCGATGGCCTGGTCATTGCCCGGCGCATGGCTGAGGATGCTCTGGATCTTCTCCCCAGCCAGTTCCGTAGACGTCACCTGGTCCGGCGACAGCTTGCTCAGCAGCGCCTTCTGCTGCGGGTTGGCCTTGGCATCGACGCGAACCGAGAACGGTTCGCCCAGCGCGTCGGTCAAGGCGCGGTAGGCCTGGCTCGGATCGCGACCGGTGCGGGCCGTCATCTCCGCCGCCAGCAACGCCGGAATCAGGCCGTCCTTGTCGGTACTCCAGACGCCGCCATCCTTGCGCAGGAACGAAGCACCGGCACTTTCTTCACCGCCAAAGCCCAGGGAGCCATCGAACAGGCCATCGGCAAACCATTTGAAGCCCACCGGCACTTCATAGAGACGGCGCCCCAGGCGCTTGGCGACGCGATCGATCAGGCCGCTGCTGACCACCGTCTTGCCCACGCCCGCATCGGCGCGCCATTGCGGGCGATTCTGGAACAGATAGTCGATCGACACTGCCAGGTAATTGTTCGGCGCCAACAGGCCGCCGGACGGCGTCACGATGCCATGGCGGTCATGGTCCGGGTCGCAGGCGAAGGCCACGTCGAAACGCTCCTTCAGGCCAATCAACCCTTGCATGGCATGGCTGGAGGATGGGTCCATGCGGATCTGCCCGTCCCAGTCGACGGTCATGAAACGAAAGGTGGAATCCACGTGGGTATTCACCACCTCCAGGTCCAAGCGGTAATGCTCGGCAATGGCTGGCCAGTAGCGTACGCCCGCGCCACCCAACGGGTCGACGCCCAGGTGCAGCCCGGCAGTGCGGATGGCATCGAAATCGATGACATTGATCAGGTCCGCCACGTAAGTGTTGACGTAGTCATGGCGGTGGGTGGTATCGGCCTTCAGGGCCTGCTCGTAACTGACGCGCTTGACGCCAGCGAGCTGGTTGGCCAGCAGTTCGTTGGCCTTGGCTTCGATCCACTTGGTGATGTGGGTATCGGCCGGGCCACCGTTAGTAGGGTTGTACTTGTAGCCACCGCTTTGCGGCGGGTTGTGGGACGGCGTGATGACGATACCGTCCGCCAGGCCCGACGTGCGGCCACGGTTGTAGCAGAGAATGGCGTGGGAAACCGCTGGCGTCGGGGTGTATTCATCCCCCTCGGCGATCATGACGGTCACACCGTTGGCCGCGAACACTTCCAATGCGCTGGCGCCCGCCGGGGTCGACAGCGCGTGAGTGTCGATACCGACGAACAACGGTCCGTTGATCCCCTGGGCTTCGCGGTACAGGCAGATCGCCTGGCTGATTGCCAATACATGCCACTCGTTGAAGCCCAGGTCAAAGGAGCTGCCGCGGTGGCCGGAGGTGCCGAACGCCACGCGCTGGGTTGCAACCGAGGCATCGGGTCGGCCGGTGTAGTAGGCCGTCACCAGTCGCGGGATATCGATCAACAACTCTGCCGGTGCCGGCTTGCCCGCAAATGGACTGACTGTCATGCAAAACCTCTGAGTGGAATGGCTCGGGAAATGGGGTGCAGTTTACTGACAGTTCGACCATGGCGCGATGGGTTCGATCCATCGCCGCCGATTACGATTGCTCGAGCCTCAAGGCGTCGGTCAACGCGCAGAGTGCCGCGTCCAGGTCCTGTGGCCCATTTAGCGCATGGGTCAGGCGCATATGTTGCCCATACAGGCCATAAAGGCTGAACAGTTCTCCGGGCGCGATGACGATTCGCTGGGCCAGGAGCCGACGAAACACCCGCCGCAAGTCGACCCTTCGCGTCGAGCGCATCCAGATCGTCGCGCCACCTTGGGGTTCCACCCATTGCAAGCTATCCTCCAGCCGCTCGCGCAGCAGTTGTGTGGTCGAAACCGCACTTTCGCGCAGCAGGCGCCGCAACACCAGCAAATGCTGGTCAATCCGACCGTTGCTGTACAGCCGGGCGATGGCCTTCTGGCGAATCGGCGACAGGCGAAACGCACGGAGCAGGAAATGTCGCTGCAGTTGCAGGGTCAACTGGCGCGACAACACGTAGCCGTATGGCGCCTCTGGGCCGATGGTCTTCTCGAATGTGGAATAGACGATCAGCCGATCCGGGTCGAGCAAGTCCCGAAAAGGCGTCGCCCCGGCCTCGAACGCCAAGTCCGTATGGCTGTCGTTCTCCAGCACCCACGTGCCGTGCCGTTCCAGCAACTGCGCGATGGCACGACGGTTTTCCTCGGGAACGAACGACCCCGTTGGCATGTTCAGGAGCGACGACAACATCACCAGACGTACCGTTTCGCTTTCCAATAGTTGTTCCAACTGCTCGATATCGATTTCCCCGCCGGCCAGCAGTGGCAACTCGATGAGGTTGATGTCAGCGGCCTGGAGCAGGCGCAACACGACCCAGTCACAAGGCGATTCGATCAGCACGGTGGCGCCCCGAAGTGCCAGTACGCCAATCAGGATCTCCAGGACACCCCGCAGGTCGGCACCGATGTAGACGTCATCGGCGTTCCAGCAACGGGCCGGCGAAGACGTGTAGCGGGCCGCCAGCGCGGTGCGCAGTTCCAGCTCGCCCCAGGGTTGCGAAGGCATCTGCGAGGAACGTGGATACTGGCGCAGCAGCTCGCGCTCGAGCAACAACATCGGACTGTCCAATGGCTGCATCGACGCCGGCTCATCCGCGCTGAGCACCAGCATGCCTGGCCGTCGGGCGTTGACATACAACGTTTCAAGTAAATCGCCGCCGCCGTCCAGGGTAGTCGTGCTGGGTGCCGGCAGTGCGTAATAACCGGACTTGGCGATCGAATAGACCCGCCCTTCCTTCTCCAGTAATGAATACGCGTACTGAATGGTGGATATCGACACATTCAGACGCTCGGCCAATTGCCGCAACGAGGGCAGGCGCACCCGCGCATCGACCTCCATTTCGTTGATCAGCGTGGTCAGGTAGCGATAAACCGCCTGGTAGGCGAAGTCTGTCTCCCGGCAACCTTTCATCGGATCACGCCAGGAGAGCGGATTGCAGGCGGCCAGGTCGCAACGCCGGGCATCATGATCGGGCGGGAGGTAGACGACTCCATCAAACCGCGTTCCTCAGTGCCTTGCCGAGTGTTCGTGCGGCTCATCGGCGGCCTGCCCGGCTTCTGCCGTGTCGATGTCGTCGAGGACCTGTTGCAGATCGCCGCCCGGAACCGTTTCCGGTTGGTCCGGCGATGCCACGCTCGCTTGGTACAGTTTGCCAAGGACACCGACGGGCAGGCCACTGACGTCGACCATCCAATGTGCGATCTGATCGGCAACGGGCGCGCCCTGCATGGCCTTGTGCAGGTCCGGCAGTGCCACCAGCATGCCAGGGTGGCAACAACGCAGGAAATCTTCCAGGCCCGCGCCCTGCCCCACGAACGGGGCGAACAGCATGCACACCAGTTGCGTTTCGCTGAGGCCGAGTTTTTTTTGTGCATCAAGGGCCGCGTAGGCGCGGCGCTCGGGAATCGACGAAGGTGAGCCGAACAGCGCCCGAGCCTGCTCGCAGGCATGTTCCGGCAACTGCTTGCGATGCATGATCATGATCGCCCGCTGCACGTAGTCGCCGTACCCCGTTTCGTAGCTGCGCCCCTGCACGTAGCAAGCCTGCAGCCCATGCAAATGAGCTGACAGCAGCGGGCTGAGGTATTCGTTTTCGATCGCCGAGGGCATGAGGTGGTCGGTCCGTACTCGCAGGAATTCGTTGAATAGCGGCCAATTGGTGCCTTCCTGGCGATCGACGATCAGGTCGTCGATGCCAATGTGGCTCATCCGCCGACAGGCCTCGTAATGCCCCTCGGGTTTCCATGCGCCAAGGCGCTCGGGACCGTAGAAATGTTCGTAGAGATCGTTGTTCAAGGTATCGAGGTGCGCAAAGAGACTGTCGAAACAGCCAATGTTGTCGATCGGCAAACCGATCTTGCGGGCCGCGCGGCGCAGGCCCGAAATAAACAGTTTTTGCTGGCGCGGCGTATCGCTGCTGACCATCGAATCCACGCCAGGCTCCCAGCGGGCCATGTGCCGATAGAACTCGGTCATCGCCAGGTAGCCTTCCCCCCCGATTTCAAGGGGGCCGTCGACCGAGCGAAGGTGTCCCAACGCCAGCAGATCCATGCGATTGGCCTCGTGCCCCGCCACCGATAAGGGCTGCCGGTGATTGAACGGCAACACCTCGCGGTTATCCGCCATCAGCAATTCGACCCGGGGATCGTCATAGACAAACAGCGCGCTGTAGCAGCGATGGATGTTCTCCAATGTCGCCTGGGTGGTCTCGCTCAAGCGCGGCGTGGCGACGCGCAAAGCGAAGGTCACCGGATGCCGGCCCGCGATGCTGAGCTGTGCGGCCCGCAAAGCGGTCAGCACGTAAAAGCCCTCCCGGCTGCCGTTCTGGACCGTCAACACCCGATAATCGCCAATCCGGTCGATGCCTCCGGCGGCGACAATCAATCGTTGGATCAAAAGCTGCAACGCGGTCCGTTCGGCCCTCGAATAAAAACCCAACAAGCGTTGCAGTATCTGTTGATACACGTGAGTCATTGCCTGCTCATGAATTGCACTCATAGCTATTTACCTGAAATTCAACTATCGGCGCCGCACCCGCACCAACGTGACCGCGCGACGTGTTGATCTGAATGGATCGTTCTAGTACTCAAAGAGTATTAGCAATACGCTCAAGCGGTGCTTGCCGTAATTATTTGATACATATGCAGAGAGTCACCCGACACTCCTTGGCTCCCCCGCCGCGGGCCGCGTAAATACGGGGCCTCGCCAAGCCAGGGGCATGTCCTAGGAGATTTCCGACAACGTCCCACAGATAATGAGTACGCGAAATAAGGAACTTGCCGAACTTGAATAGACCCTCTACCCCACCTTGTTTTCCCCAGGTTCGATAGATAGCCCCGCTCCAATAAACGCTCGTTGCACCTTGAATGTGTCTTGAAGGATGAAGGCCTTCGAAAAAGTTATACCGCACCACGACTTCTTCCTTGATATGGAAATCAAGCGTTCAATTATCAGGACTTAAATAATGATTAGAAGATACAGATTGAGGGCAAAAACCAGTTCAGATGTTGACCTTTCGGCTGTTTCGGTAACTGAGCGAACCGGGACAGGCCACAGATGGGTGCTGCAAGGCATCTACACACCGCCGCCAGCCAGCGGGTGCAGGGGGAAAGGAAAAACGGGGATCAAGCCGAAGGCGGCGCAAGAGCCCGGGCGATGACTCTTGCGCAAGACAGGTATCAGGCGGGGTCGACGACCTGAAGGGCAACGCGCTCGCGGCAAGGGCATTCGCCCATGTACCGGTGAGCTTCGACAAACTCGGAGAACGGGAAGACCCGCGTCTTGAGGGGCAACAGCACGCGATCGGCGGTCAGTTGATTGATATCACGCAATGCGCGTTGCAACGCCACTTGGTCCTGGAGGATGCCCAGTTCCGGTTTGCCGGTGAAATTGCCGATGCAGTGCACGAAGAACTGAATGTTCTTCTGGAACGCCGCGCAGGCCGGGAACGGTGTCTGGTTGCCGCCCTGCAAGCCGTACAACACCAGGCTGCCACGGGGTGCCAGCACATCGCCCAACAGCGACATCTGCGGCCCGCCAAGGCCATCGAACACGACATCGACGCCACGATTGTCGGTGAGCTTGTTGATTTGCATCAGCAAGTCCTGCTCTTCGGTGACGATGACTTTCTCGGCACCCAGCGACAGCAGGTATTCACGTTCGTCAGCCGTCTTGGTCGCCGCAATCACCCGCACACCCAGGGCCTTGCCCAGTTGGACAAAGGATGGGCCGGCACAATGGCTGGCATCGGTGACCAAGGCGAACTGCCCCGGCTTGACCCGCGCCAGGTCCATGTAGGCGAAATAGGCGATCAGCAGCGGCGTGTAATGCACGGCGGCTTCGATCGGGCTGAGCACGTCGGGATAACGGGTCAGAGCGGTGCGCGGCAGCACGATCACTTCGCCGTACACGGGATAATCATTCGGGCTCTCGGCCGGGAAACTGGCGACCTTATCGCCCACGGCCAAGTCATCGATGCCGTCGCCGACGGCCGTGACCACGCCGGCCATCTCATGGCCCAGGCCCGAAGGCAGGCGTGCCTGGGACGACGCCAGGTTCTGGCGCCACAAGGTGTCGTACCAACTGATGCCGATCGCTTCGACGCGGACCTGCACTTCTCCTGGCGCAGGAAGAGCCGCCGCATGCTCTTCGCATTTGAGCACCTCGGCACCACCAAACTTGTGAAAACGGATCGTGCGGGACATCGCAAACCTCGTCAAAGTAACCTCTAATGCCATGAACTCTATCCGGGCTTTGTAGCCAAGACCATCAGTGGCTATTAATAGTCGACATGCCTGTCATTGATTCCGCAGCAAGAAAACCGAATCAGTCCTGTAAGACTTATCCCTAAGAAAATGCATTTACCCGATGCAGAGTACCAGCCTTTCCCCGTAAGATTCATGCCGGCCATTGTTCCCATATGGCCGCCGACGTCAAGCTTGCTGAACCTGCCAGGACCCCAGATGAATCGTAATGACCTGCGGCGTGTCGACCTGAACCTGTTGATCGTGTTCGAAACACTGATGCATGAACGCAGCGTGACCCGCGCGGCCGAGAAGCTGTTTCTCGGCCAGCCGGCCATCAGCGCAGCGCTGTCGCGCCTGCGCAGCCTGTTCGATGACCCGCTGTTCGTGCGCACCGGCCGCAGCATGGAGCCTTCGGCCCGGGCGGTCGAGATCTTCGCCCTGCTCTCCCCAGCCCTGGACTCGATTTCCACGGCGGTGAGCCGCGCTGCGGAGTTCGACCCGGCTACCAGCACCTCGGTGTTTCGCATCGGCCTGTCGGACGACGCCGAATTCGCCCTGCTGCCGATGCTGCTCAAGCGCCTGCGGGCCGAAGCGCCAGGCATCGTGCTAGTGGTGCGGCGGGTCAACTACATTCTGATGCCGGGCTTGTTGGCCTCCGGTGAAATTTCCATCGGTGTCAGCTACACCGACGACCTGCCGGCCAACGCCAAGCGCAAGGTCTTGCGGCGCAGCATGCCCAAAGTGCTGCGGGCCGACACCGCACCGGGGCGACTGACCCTGGACGAATTCTGCGCCCGCCCCCACGCCCTGGTTTCCTTCGCAGGGGACTTGAGCGGTTTCATTGATGAGGAATTGGCGAAACTCGACCGCAAGCGCCATGTCGTATTGGCCGTGCCGCAGTTCAACGGCTTGAGCACGCTGCTGGCGGGTACCGACATCATCGCCACCGTGCCCGACTACACCGCCGACGCACTGACCGCCGCCGGTGGCGTACGCGCCGAAGACCCGCCCATACCGGTACGCAGCTTCGAACTGCACATGGCCTGGCGCGGCTCCCAGGACAATGATCCGGGGGAGCGCTGGTTGCGATCGCGGATTCAGATGTTTTTTGGGGACCCCGATAGCCTGTAATAGAGTTCCACTTTACTCGCCCAGAATGTTCTTCAACGCAGCGGTATGGCCGGCCGGGTCGTTTACGCTGGACATCACTTCGATGATGGTGATCTTCTGATCGTTCATCGTCATCAACGAGGCCATCAGTAGTTGCAGGCCGTTGAAATCGTCGGTGCCGTCCAGGCGGTGCATCTCCAAGCCGTTCACCTGAATGATCTTCTCGCTAGTCATGCGAAAGTTGGGTGACGCGGCCTGCTGCTTTTCCTTCAAGGTATCCACGGCAAGGCGAAACGCAGCGTCCGGGGTAGTGCCCGCAGTCGGCGCCGGACCTTCGGTAACAATGATGGCCCGCTCGCTTTTCGGATCGAAGTACATCGTGCCGCCGTTCTCGCTGTTCAAGATACGGGTCTCGACGCCGTTGAGCACGAACTTCAGCTTGCCGCCTGCCAGGGACACCGATTGCGTGTCCGATGCCGCCGTAGCGGTTTGTTCAGGCGAGGCAGCAACTGCCAGGGTGGCCGCGCCGCTCAAGACAGCAAGCACGCACAAGGAACGGGTCCAGCCCAACAGCACATGCTTCGACATTCATAGCGCCTTTGTTTTCAGGCCGTCGAATACCGACGGCCTTTCGTGCGAACAGCCTAGCTTACTTGCCTGTTCACTTGCCCAGGATTATCTGTCGACTATTTAGCCCCAGCCCCTATCAGTGAACTCTCGATCTGGACGCCAGGCATCATTCGTTGCAAACCTTCGATCAGTTTGTCCCCCGCTTCCGTCAACGCTTCAAGCGGCATCGCCGGCAAACTTTCCAGAATGAACCACATGCACTTCGCATCCGCATCGAGACGGGTCCTGACACCTTGCCGCCAGTTCCAGCGACGGCAGGTCACGCCTTTGTCGTCGCGCCAGACCACTTCGCCGGCGTCTGGATACTCGACAGCAGGCCCCCCTTCTTTCAGGGTGTCAAAGGGCTCGGTGCCATCGGCGACTACCAACCGTGGGGAGCCCACATAAGCTTCGATGTTTTCCCCGCCAACAGGGATGGCGTACTCAAGACTGATGGCGTTGTAGAGATCGACGATAGGATCCAGGCTAGGCAAGCTGCCGTCGCGCAACACCCGTTTACGCAACGCCTCGGCAGAACAAGGCGTGCGCTGCGGCTTGGCCCCAAACTTTCGGAATGTATCGGCCCACGCTGCCAAATGTGCTTCGCCCCAGCTTGGCCCACCCTCCCGCACTGCCTTGCAAGCCCGGTCCAACGCGTCCTGAGCAACCTCAGGATGGGTCAGCGGCGCCGCTTGCACCACAATGCTCAGAGCCCTGAACCCCGGGACCAGCTCTGCAACGGCTCGATCGATTAACGGCAGGACGGACAGCATTAAAAACCTCCAGGAATCCAAATGTCATTTCATGCTATCCAGCGCCGACCAGCAAAGTCAATATAATGACCAGTATCACCCACTATAACGAATGGGTCGATTGACGGGCCTATCCGTATAGACCGAGAATCCCGGCACATTTTCTTCTCAGCATGACCCTCATCAATGACCATGAATACCAGCCTGTCGACGGCCCCAGGTGCTGATGCTCAAGCCGTCAGCCTGGCCGTCGCGCGCACGCTCAAACAGGCACGCAAGGCACAGAAGATCACCCTGGATGAGCTATCCCGGCGCTCAGGGGTAAGCAAGGGAATGGTCGTCGAAATTGAAAAATGTACGGCGAACCCCAGCATTGGCATCCTATGCAAAATCGCAGCCGCGCTGGGTTTGTCCGTTGCAGACATCGTCAATGTGACCGAAGCCCCCTCTGCCCATATCATCAACAGCCAGGACATCCCCACGCTCTGGACCGGGGACCAGGGAGGGACGGCGCGACTTCTGGCAGGAACGTCCGGCCCCAATATGATCGAGCTGTGGCGCTGGGAAATGCATCCAGGCGAGGCCTTCGCGTCACCTGGGCACCCTCAAGGCACGCTTGAACTTTTTCATGTGGAGAAAGGCACGCTCAAATGCGTGGTAGGGGAAACGGAGTTGGTCATCCCTGCGGGGAGCTCGGCAGTGGCCAAGACCGATGTTCCCCATTCCTACTCCAACGCTGGCAAATCCAAGTTGGTATTCACCATGTCCGTGACGGAGATGCATCAGTAAGTGCTCACCGGAGCTTGCGCCATCGATACGGTGCAGGCGCCTAGAGCTTATGGCTCCCCAACACCCAATACCGCTGCGGCTCCACCTTGCGCAGTCGCGCCGCCAGGAACACACCCACCAGCAACGCCGCCGGAATGATCGCGCAGAGGCCATATGACAAAGCCTTGCTCGCACCCGTCAGCACATCGAAATGCACCACCGCGATAAACAGGACCGCCAACAGGGCCACGCAAGAGAAACCAGGCAAAATCCGTCCACGCCATATTCCCAGCTTGAGTTCGGGGTGGCGCTGGGCAAAGACCCAGACCGCGGCGGAAGTCAGCGCCATCAGCAGAATCACGCACAACGTCGCCAGGTTGGACAGCCAGGCGAACAGTTGCAGGATCGGGTCGGCATCCATGGCGGCGAAAATCAGTACCACCACGGCGGAAATCAAGCTCTGCAACGCCGAGCCCATGTGCGGGCTCTGGTGGACACGGTGGGTAGTGCCCAAGCGGCTGGGCAGCAAACCGTCACGTCCGATGGCGTAGAAGTAACGGGCCGCGGCGTTGTGGAACGCCAGCAGCCCGGCGTAGATGCTGACCATGAACAGCACGCGGATGACCTGGGTCAGCTGCGGACCGACAAAGTGGTCGGACATGCCATAGATAAACGTCGTCGGGTCCTGCAAGGCCTGGAGCGTGGACACGATCTTGTCCGCCCCAACACCGATGACCATCGACCAGACCGACAGCGCGTAGAAACCACCGATCAGCAATACCGAACAATAGGTAGCAATCGGGATCGTCCGTTCCGGGTTCTTGGCTTCTTCGCCGTAGATGGTGGTGGCCTCGAAGCCGATGAACGCCGCGAAGCAGAACAGCAAGCCGATGGACGGCGTACCGCTGAACACGTGACTGCGATCGAACGCGTCGAGGTTGATGCCGCTGTCGCCACCGGTCCTCAGGATCGCAAAATCCAGGAGCAGGATCGCCAGGTATTCGGCGATCACGATCACCGACAGCACCCGGGCCGACAGGTCGATCTTGCGATAGCCAAGAATCGCGATGCTCGCCATCGCCAGGAGTGAATAGGTCCACCATGGCAAGTCCAGGCCAAAGACGCTGGCCATCGTGCCGCTGACCACGCCGCCGAACATGCCGTACAAGCCGACCTGGAGAATGTTGTAGGCAAACATCGCCAACACTCCCGCTGCGCCACCGGCCAAGCCACCCAAACCGCGGGAGGTGAACGCGTAGAAACCGCCGGCGTTGGTCACATGCCGGGACATGGTGGTATAGCCCACCGAAAACGCCAGCAACACCAGCAAGGCCAGGATCAGCAACGCCGGTGTACCGGCGCCGTTGCCCAGCATGATGCCAATGGGGAAGCCGCCGGCGATGACACTCAAGGGGCTCGCCGCCGACACCACGAAGAAGATGATGAAGCCGACACCCAAGGCCCCACGCTTGAGCTCCGTGGAGCTATTGACCGGGAGAGGTACACTCATGTTTTCTTGACCTTATTGTATGAGGCAGGCGCTGTAGGATCGGTGCTGTCAAATGCTCACCGTCACCCGATAGCATTATTGTTCTTGTTGCACGCTGGATTCGATCCTATGCCTCTCCCTGAACGCCCCATTAGCCCAAATCGGTAATCGCCGCGCTCGCCTCAAAAAAGCCTGGCGTGGGGCTAATGCCAGTTAGTTAAGTGGATACCACGGACAGACACACAAACCGTGGCGAGGGAGCTTGCTCCCGCTGGGCTGCGTAGCAGCCCCAGAAACAGGGACGCTTCGCGACCCAGCGGGAGCAAGCTCCCTCGCCACAGGGTTATTGCCCGCCTTTGTTTCGCTTAACTGACAGACATGAGGGCGTGTGGCCCCTCTCACTTCACTGCTGGGCAATACGCGCCGTCAGTTGCGACGCCGCGCCGGTGACCAAGTCGCACAGGTAGTCCTGCTGAAACGCTCGGAACCGCTCGCTGCGCCCCACCAGGGTCATGCTCCCGAGGACTCGGCGTTTTTCGTCGAAGATCGGTGCCGCGACGCCACTGCGTCCCGGGTGCAGCTCGCTTTCGCTGATGCAATAGCCCTGTTTGCGGATGGCGAGCAGCCCTTTGGTGAACGGCTTCCACTCCAGTTCCTGATGCAGCACTTGCGCGGGATTGGCGTGGAAGTCGTAGATGCGGCGAATCTGACGCGGCAGCAGATAGGCCAATACGACCCGAGCGGTCGCGCTGTGAAAAAGATCGATCGGCCGCCCTCGGTCGCCCCCCTCCGGGCCAGCGTCGGAGCCCCGCTGGATCAGCACATTAACCACCGAGTCGCCATGCCATTCGCTGACCAGCGCATCCAGGCCGGTGTCGGCCACCAGTTTGTCGACCAGGCCCCGGCTGCAGGCCAGCAATGGATCGTAGTGGGTCATCTGATGCTCCAGCGTGACGATACGTGGGCCGAGCGCATAGCCCCGCGGTAATCGCTTCAAGAAACCCGCGTCGCCGAGTTCGCGTAGATAACGATAGGCGGTGGCAGGCGTGTAGCCGAGCTCCCGGCAAATGACGTCCACATCGATGACCGGCCGTTCAGGGCGAAACAAGTCGAAGACCCTGAGCAGGCGGCGAAGGCTATTCATCTTTTCTACGTCCTTGTGCAGGCAAATGCTCAAGCAAGCGCACAACCGCCGATGGCAGCACGCGTGGTCTGGGATGGCAGCTCGGCGAACAGCGCCTGGTACTCGGCCGCAAAATGGCTGAGGTGAAAGAAGCCCCACTGGGCTGCGGCATCGCCAATGGAGAGATGCGCCGCTGGGGTGGACATCAAGGTTCGGCGCACACCGTTGAGCCTTACAGAGCGCAGGTAATTGACCGGCGTCGTCTCGGTCACCGAACGGAAGCTGTTCTGCACGGTACGGCGACTCACCTGGAGTCGCTGGCACAACTCATCCACGCTGGGCACGTTGTTCGATTGCGCGGTCGCCAGGCGGTGACATTTTTCGACAATGTAACTGCGCGTGGAGCTGGGCGCGCGCTGGTGCTTGTCGCAGGCGGGGTCGGTCATCAACTGGAGCAATTCGTCGAGCATGGTCTGCTCCAGTGCCATTTCCCGGTCTTGTGCGTTGTCGAGTTCTTCGCTCAAGAGCGCCTGGGAGAACGCCGCCAGCATTCGACGGCGAGCCCCGGCGTAGCGTTGGGTGGGAAGCCTGATCACCGGCTGGCGTAACAACTGACCGATTTCCTTGGCCGACGCGGTTTGCGCCAACGCTTGCTCGAACAACTCACGCTCGAAGGTGATCGCCAGCAGCTCCATGCCCATCGGCATGTGGAACAGGAACTCCTCGCCACCATGAAGAAAGAACAGGCTGCTGTCGTCCACTTCCCGCCCTTGCATCCGGATCGTACCCGGGACCGTGATCGGTACGGCGAAGCACATCTTGCCCCGAGGAGCCACGCCGTGCTGCACGACACGCTGGTTGATCTGCTCGCGAAAGACGTGGCAGCGCGGCGTCGTCAACTGGATCAGTGAGCTCTCAGCCGAACCAGCGGTCAGCTGGTTGTAGTCCTGGCTCCACTCCTGGACGGTGGCTGCGTGGACATGGATGTCGTGGAAGTGGCTGATGTTCAGGTTTTTCATGATGACGAAAGCCTCGGCCAATATTCTTGTTTTTAGATCGCCTTCACGACCGATATTCTCATATTAAGAGAATTCTGCAAATTTTCTTTTATGACCGCCAGATCTTCGAAAGGAAGGGATGCGGCAGCCTCCCAATGTGCCGATTCGGGCTACCGGCCAGGAACGGGCCACGAGGATGATCGAGACATTGAAACCGACATCCTGAGAGACCGTCATGAGTGAAGCCAAACTTGAATCCCTCCATTTCGCGGACGCCCCGCGGATAACCTCCACCATTCCCGGCCCCAAGACCACCGAGGCCCTGGCGCTGTCGGCGCGTACCGAGTCGATGGCGCGCGGAGGCGGACGCATGCCGGTGGCCATGGACCGGGCGTTCGGCGCGACCTTCAAGGACGCCGATGGCAACACCTACATCGACCTGTCCGCGGGCGTGGGCGTCAGCAGCGTGGGTCGCTGCCACCCGAAGGTGGTGCAGGCCATTCGCGAACAGTCCGAAGTGCTGATGCATGCCCTGGAAGTCAACAGCACCCGGCGCACCGAATTGGCCGCCAAGCTCTCCGAGATCGCACCCGACGGCTTGCGCGGCGACTGCATCACGTTCTTCACCCAAAGCGGTAGCGATGCGCTGGAGGCGGCCATCAAGTTTGCCAAGCGCGTCACCGGGCGGCACCAGATCATCGCCTTCCACGGTGGCTACCACGGCGTGTGGAACGCGTCTGGCGCCCTCACCACAGGCACGGCTTACCGCAAGGGCTACGGGGCCCAGATGGGTGGCGTCATTCACGCGCCCTACCCTTATGCCTATCGCTTCCCCTTCGACACCACCCACAAAAGCGCCGAGCAGATCGCCGGTGAGTACGTGGATTACCTGCTGAACACCCCCTACACCGCCGCCGACGACGTGGCTGCCGTGATCGTGGAGCCGGTGCAAGGCGAAGGCGGCTACGTTCCCCCCTCGCCAGAATTCCTGCAACTGCTGCGCAAGGCCTGCGACCGCAGCGGTGCACTGCTGATCGTCGATGAAGTGCAGTCCGGTGCGGGGCGTACCGGCAAAATGTGGGCGGTCGAGCATTCCGGCGTGAAGCCCGACATGCTCACGTTCGGCAAGGGTATCGGCAGCGACTTGCCCATGGCCGGCCTGATCATGCGTTCGGACCTGGCGGCGGCGATTCCGGACGGATCGATGCCCAACACCTTCGCCGCCAACTCGTTATCCGCTGCAGTGGCATTGACCAACATCAGCATCCTCCAGGACCCGGAGCTCGATCTGCTCAACCGCGCTCACACACTGGGGCTGGAAGCGCAGGAGCGTATCCGTGGCTTCGGCAGCCCGTTGGTCGGCGAGGTCCGCGGTCGCGGCCTGATGATCGGCATCGAGCTGGTCTCGGACCCGACCACCAAGGCGCCACTGGCACCGGAAAAGATCGGCCAGCTCATGGGTTACCTGCTCAGCCACGGCGTGCTGATGATTCCCTGCGGGCGCTACAGCAACGTGATGCGGGTCATGCCTTCGCTGACGATTTCACGGGCACTGTTCTTCAAGGCACTGGACATCTTCGGCGACGCCCTGGACGCCCTCGAGGCGTGAGATGTCTCGACGCTGCCCATCACCCCATGGACTCCAAAAATGACTAAGCATTTAAAACACTTCATCGCCGGTACGTCCTTCGAAGCCTCTGACGGGCGCCGCATCAACCTTGTCAACCCGGTCACAGAACAGGTCTACGGCAGTTGCGCCCAAGGCACCGCTGAAGACGTGGACCGTGCCGTGGCGGCCGCACGCAACCAGCTCGAACGTGGCGCCTGGAGCCAGTTTGACGGCGCCCAGCGCGCTCGACTGCTGTCGAAACTGGCGGATCTGGTGGAGCGCGACACCGACGTGCTGGCCGATATGGACGCCGACGCCATCGGCCGCTCGCCGATCGAACCACGCCGGCTGGACGTGCCCAATGCGGTCGCCAACCTGCGCGCCTCCTCCGGCTGGGCCAACCAGCTCGAGGGGCGGACCATTCCCTCCGGCGGCTACTTCGGCACCCAGTCCCTTTCATACACGGTGCGGGAACCCGTGGGGGTG
This sequence comes from Pseudomonas sp. Z3-6, assembly GCF_051131985.1. Classification (NCBI taxonomy): domain Bacteria; kingdom Pseudomonadati; phylum Pseudomonadota; class Gammaproteobacteria; order Pseudomonadales; family Pseudomonadaceae; genus Pseudomonas; species Pseudomonas sp. Z3-6. The sequence goes on along the minus strand of NZ_CP071644.1, from coordinate 3,556,019 downwards.
GTCGGCGCCATCGTTCCCTGGAATTCACCGCTGATGATCACCGTCTGGAAGCTCGCCGCTCTGCTCGCGGCGGGCTGCACCGTGGTCATCAAACCGTCGGAAGAGACACCCCAGTCGGCCTTGCACCTGGCGACGCTGGCCCAGGAAGCGGGTTTCCCTGACGGCGTGATCAACGTCGTGACCGGCTACGGCAACGAGGTGGGTCGTGCCCTGTGCGAACATCCCCATGTCGACAAGATCAGCTTCACCGGCAGCCCTGAAGCCGGCCGCGAGATCCAGCGCACCGCCGGCGTGCTGTTCAAGCGCGTGGCCCTGGAGCTGGGCGGCAAGAGCCCGCAGATCGTCTTCGACGATGCCTCCTTCGACGACGCGCTGTTCGGCTGCACCCTCGGCCTGTTCGCCAACCAGGGCCAGGTCTGCGCGGCCGGCTCGCGCATCCTGGTCCAACGCAATCTCGCCGATCGCTTCGCCGCCGCGCTGGCCGATGCCGCGCGCGCCGTCAAGGTGGGCGACCCTCGCCAAGCGGGCGTGCAGATGGGGCCGGTGGCCAAGAAAGCGCAATTGGATCGCGTCAACCGTTACATCCAATTGGGCATCGACCAAGGTGCGACCCTGCTGGCCGGCGGTGTATCGAACCCCGAACAAGGCTGGTTTGTCCGGCCGACGATCTTCGCCAACGCCCGCAATGACATGGCGATCGCCCGGGACGAGATCTTCGGCCCCGTCGGCACGGTGATCACGTTCGACAGCGAGGATGAGGCGATCTCCTTGGCCAACGACTCCTCCTACGGCCTCGCGGCCACGGTCTGGACCAGCGACCTGGCGCGAGCGCACCGCGTCGCGGCGGCAATCAAGGCCGGTGCCGTAGGCATCAACTGCTGGAGCCCACTGGACGCCAACCTGCCCTGGGGCGGCGTCAAGGCCAGCGGCATTGGCCGAGAAGGCGGATTCAGCGGCGCGCTGGCCTACACCGAGGAAAAGGTCATTACCGTACTGCTGCCCAGCTCAAAATAACCCGCATTGACCCGGCCACCTTCCAAGCCGCTGTGCCGTAGAGGGTGGCCGTTCAACCGCGCATTTTCGATGCCTTGATGATGGATGGAGAGACCGCGATGAATCCGGCAAATCAAACAATAATCGATCGGTATCCGACGTCCCTGCGGATTTTGCACTGGGTGCGCGCCGTGCTCATCGCCGGCCTCCTCTGGGCGGGCTGGCACATGACGGGGCTCGATGACGAAGTGGCGAGCAAATATGAACTCTACTACCCGTGGCACAAATCCTTTGGTGTGCTGGCATTCCTGGTGGTCCTGGTCCAGATCGCCCTGAGGGTGAAAACGGCCAGGCTGCCGCAACCGCCGGAGACGCTGGCGCGCTATGAGCGGGTTTCCTCACGACTTGCGCACCGTACGCTGTACGCGCTACTGGTGATCGTGCCGTTGATGGGCTACTCGATGTCGAGCACCTACACGATGAGCGACGGCGTGTTTTTCTTTGGGGTGAACCTTCCGGAGCTGCTGGGCAAGAATGACGACTGGTTCGTCGTCTTCCAGTGGCTGCACAAAGTGCTCGCCTATACCCTGCTCGGCCTGATCCTGTTGCACGTCGCCGGCGCCCTCAAGCACCGGTTTTATGACCGCGACCCTCGAAACGATGTCCTGCGTCGCATGCTGTGATTTGATGAGGCGTTGGAAGAGGATGCCAGTACGTTGTGGTGCTTAGCGTCATCCGCAGGGGTTTTACCCATGAGCCTTCGCCCTGCCCTCGGCACGAACGACGAACAAGAATCCCAGCGCCAGGGCAACTTCCACCAGCACCGCCGGCAAGATGCCCGCCTCGACATGGCCCACGGCCCACTCGCCCAGCCCCAACAGCGCAAGCAGCAGGCACGTGGTGACGAACCCCGCCACCACGGCGGTGCGTCCTGGCGAGGGCGGCGCATTGCGCGCCAACAGCAGCGCAACCCCGATGCCTGCATAGAGCGGTGCCGCGCGCCGGCCTACCAACCCCGTGACACCGCCGTCGAAGACCACGCCCCAGTTGGCCAGCAACGTGGCCGGGGCGAACAACCAGATGGCCGCCAAGGCAAAAAACAACAGCGCCGAAACGGTCGCCAGGTAACGGAAAGCGCGGGAAGCGTTGTTCATGCGTTGACGTCCACAACCGTGCGTCCGCGCACCTTGCCTTCCAACACCCGACCGGCAACAGCCGGAACCTCTGCCAGGCCAACCACTTGGGTGGTGCGGGCCAATTTGCTCAAATCCAGGTCCTGGGCAAGTCGCGACCAGGCTCGCAAGCGCACCGCTTGTGGAGCATTGACCGAATCGATACCGGCCAGGGTCACGTTGCGCAGGATAAATGGCAGCACCGAGCCCGGCAGATCCGCGCCCTGGGCCAGGCCGAAGGCAGCGACAACGCCACGGTATTGGGTTTGCGCCAGGGCATTGGCGAGGGTGTGGCTACCCACCGAATCAATGACGCCGGCCCAGCGTTCCTTGCCGATCGGTGCCCCCGCCTGGGACAAGGTGTTGCGGTCGATGACCTGCGTCGCGCCGAGGCCGTACAAATAATCGGCTTCCTCTTGACGCCCGGTTGAGGCAACCACTCGATAACCCAGGCCCGACAGCAGCGCGATGGCCACCGAGCCGGCGCCACCGCTGGCGCCAGTGACCAGGATATCGCCCCGATCCGGGGTCAGCCCGCCTTGCTCCAACGCCAACACGCTGAGCATCGCCGTGTAGCCAGCGGTGCCGATGGCCATGGCTTCGCGGGTGGAGAATACCTGCGGGATCTTCACCAGCCAGTCGCCGCTTACCCGTGCCCTCTGCGCAAAGCCGCCATGGTGGGTCTGGCTCAGCCCCCAACCGTTGACCAGCACGCGGTCGCCAGCCTCGAAGCTCGGGTGGCTGGACGTTTCGACGATTCCGGCGAAGTCGATGCCCGGAATCAGTGGAAACTGGCGTATGACCGGCGAGCGCCCGCTCAGGGCCATGGCGTCCTTGTAGTTCACGGTCGAGAACTCAATCGCAACGGTGACGTCACCGGCCATCAGGTCCTCGTCTTTGAAGTCGACCAGTTGCGTCGAGATCGCTTCGCCGGTCTTACTCGTGAGCAGCGCCTTGAATGTCATGTTTTTTATCCTGTTGTTCAAACCGATCGTCAGCGCTGCCCTGCAATGCAACAGGAGCAACAACCGTTAGCATCAGTGTGCCTGGGACGGCCATTTGGTTTCGAGCTGCAGCGCCTTGCGGATACCCGAGTCCAGCAAGCGCGCCGGAGCAAAGCTGCGCAGGAACTGCAACTGACCAGCCGCCTTGCCAGCGGTATAGCGCAACTTCGGCCGTGCGGCGCGCGCGGCCTGGAGCACCACATTGGCCACCACGTCGGGACCGTCGGCGGTCGCCATGGCCTGGTTCACCACTTTGGTCACTTTTATCCGAATGTCCGCGTACACGTCGAGCTTGGCGTCGGGCTGGAGGTTGTTGTTCTCGAATTGGGTCTTGGTATAGCCGGGCTCGACCACCGTGACCCTGATGCCGTGTGTACGCAACTCGTGATCCAGCGCCTGGGAATAACCTTCCACCGCGTGCTTGCTGGCCGAATAGAGCGCGGCATAAGGAACAGGCACGACGCCGAGGATGGAGCCAATGTTGATGATGCGTCCAACACCCTGGCGTCGCATATGCGGCACCACCGCACGAGTCGTGCGTACGATGCCGAGGAAGTTGGTATCGAAAAGGGCCTTGGCCTGCTCGATTGAGCTCTCTTCCGCCGCTGCGGGCGCAATGCCAAAGCCGGCGTTGTTGACTAGCAGATCGATCCGCCCCTCCAATCGAAACAGCTCCTGGATGGCCGCTTCGACGCTGGCATCGTCGGTGACGTCCAGCATCAGCAGTGGAAAGCCCTGGTGGCCGGCACGCGCGCCTCGCCGGCTGGTGCCATAGACGTTGTAGCCTGCCGCAACGAGCTTATGGGCGATGGCTTCTCCGATGCCGGATGAAGCGCCAGTCACCAACGCAACGGGTTTATTGATCATCATGAGTTTCCTTCCGGTTATCGAGGTATCCGGTCAGAAGATCGCAACTGTGGTGTCCAAGGATCCGACATCAGCGCGCTTCATCGACTGGCAGGCTTATGATGATGATCATCATCGTAACAGTCAATGTTTTTGATGTTGGTCGACATTAATAAGATCAGGCGCCGCACTCAGCGATCAAGGGCCCTCTTTTTCACAGGGCCCGAAACCGCTTCATCAAGCGATCAGATCGTTGGCATTGAGGGTATTGACACCCGCCAGCCGGATTTCAAAGTCCGCGCCCAGATCACCATTGACGTTGCCGTACAGCACCTGGTCGACGAAGCGCAGTTGTCCTGCTGCGGTGAAGCCATTCGAATCGATGAAGCTGAACGTGTCGGCAAACGCGGTCAGGAGATTGGCATCCAGTTTCGACAGATCCAGCTTGTCGCCCTGCAAGCTACTGAAGTCGGAAATGTAGTCACGGTCAAAATCATTGCCAAGATCGCTCAGCGTGTTGAACACAAATCGGTCGGCTCCGGCTCCGCCGCTGAGGTTGTCACCGCCCAGGCCGCCGATCAGTGTGTCATTGCCTGCACCACCGCTCAGCGAGTTATTTCTGGCGTTGCCGATCAACACGTTGTCCAGGTTGTTGCCAATGCCCATGAAGGCAGTACCCGTCAGCGTGAGGTTTTCCAGATTGTCCCCCAGGAACCAGCTCTCAGACGAAACCACCGTATCGATTTCGCTGACCAGGGTGCTGGTTTCCCTAACGACATCCTGAGCGTTGTCAATCACATAGATGTCATTGCCGGTACCGCCAACAAGCGTATCGATACCGCTGCTGCCATCCAGTTTGTCGTTGCCTGCGCCGCCACTCAATACGTTGTTGCCGGTGTTGCCGATCAGCACGTTGTTGAGGGCGTTGCCGCTGCCATTAAGGTGGGCGCTGCCGGTCAGCGTGAGGTTCTCCAGATTGGCGCCCAGACTCCAGTTCAGTGAGGAACGTACGGTGTCGATTTCACCGGCCAGGGGGCTGGTTTCGCTGATGACATCCTTGAGGTTGTCGACCACGTAAGTGTCATTGCCAAGGCCGCCAATCAACGTGTCGGTACCTGCACCGCCATCAAGGGCATCGTTGCCCGCCCCACCCTGAAGGTTATTCACGGAGGCATTGCCCACCAGACTGTTGCTCAGGTCGTTGCCAACCACCGTGAATACCCCGGTGCCGCTAAGGACGACATTTTCGACGTTGCGCAGATTGCTCAGGTTCAGGTTGACGATGCTGCTCGACGAACTCGCGGCATAGGTGAGCGTCAGGCTGTCGCGGCCCGGATCGATACTTTCTTGCACCAACGCCAACTCATCGGCCCGATCGAGCACGTAGGTGTCATTCCCCGCACCGCCGATCAGCGTGTCCCGCCCGGCTCCACCGTTGAGCACGTTGTTGCCGGCGTTACCGGTCAGCACATTGTTCAGGGTATTGCCGGTGCCATTGAGGTGCGCGGAACCGGTCAGGACAAGGTTTTCCAGGTTGGCGCCCAGGGCCCAGTTCAACGAGGCGCGTACGGTGTCGATTTCACTGCCCACGACAGTGGTCTCACTGACGATATCCTTGAGGTTGTCGACGACGTAAGTGTCGTTGCCGGTACCGCCAACAAGCGTATCGATACCGCTGCCGCCATCCAGTGTGTCGCTGCCTGCCCCACCGCTCAGCACGTTATTGCTGACGTTGCCGATCAGCACGTTGCCCAAGGCGTTGCCGGTGCCGTTGAGCAGGGCCGAGCCGGTCAGGATCAGAGTTTCCAGATTCGCTCCCAAGGTCCAGGTCACCGAGGAGCGCACCGTATCGATTTCTCCGGCCAGGGTGCTGGTTTCGCTGACGATATCCTTGAGATTGTCGACCACGTAGGTGTCGTTACCAGTGCCGCCAACAAGGGTGTCGATACCGCTGCTGCCGTTCAACGTATCGCTGCCTGCCCCACCGCTCAGCACATTGTTGCCGGTGTTGCCGGTCAGCACGTTGTTCAAGGCGTTGCCGCTGCCATTGAGGTGGGCGCTGCCAGCCAGCGTGAGGTTCTCCAGGTTGGCGCCAAGGCTCCAATTCAGCGAGGAACGCACGGTATCGATTTCAGCGGCCAGGGTGCTGGTTTCGCTGATGACATCCTTGAGGTTGTCGACCACGTAGGTGTCATTGCCAATACCACCAATCAAGGTATCGGTACCCGCGCCACCATTGAGGACATCGTTGCCCGCCCCGCCCTGAAGGTTATTCACGGAGGCGTTGCCCAACAGGCTGTTGCTCAAGTCGTTGCCAACCACCGTGAATGCCCCGGTGCCGCTCAGGACGACATTTTCGACGTTGCGAAGATTGGTCAGGTTCAGGTTAAGGACGCTGCTCGACGAACTCGCGGCGTAAGTCAGGATCAAGCCGTCGCTACCCTGGCTGACACGCTCTTGTACCAAAGCCAGTTCATCTACCCGATCAAGCACATAGATGTCATTTCCCGCGCCACCGATTAATGTGTCCCGTCCGGCTCCACCGTTCAGCACGTTGTTGCCGGCGTTACCGGTCAGCACATTGGCCAGGGCATTGCCATTGCCGTTAACGTGGGCGGAACCGGCCAGGATCAGGTTCTCCAGGTTGGCACCCAGCGTCCAGCTCACCGAAGAACGCACGGTGTCGATTTCGCTGGCCAGGGCACTGGTTTCGCTGACGACATCCTTTAAGTTGTCGACCACGTAAGTGTCATTACCGGCGCCCCCCATCAAGGTATCGATACCGCTGCCGCCGTCCAGGGTATTGGCCCCGGCGTTGCCGTTTATGCGGTTGTTCAACGAGTTGCCCGTACCGTTGAGATTGGTGCTTGCGCCCAGCGTCAACGTCTCGATATTGGCACCCAGGACATAACTGACCGACGAGATGACGGCATCGGTTTCGCTGGCCAACGTGCTGCTTTCCTGCACCCTGTCACCGATGTTCTCGACGACATAAGTGTCGTTGCCAGCCCCGCCGATCATCGTATCCTTGCCCGCGCGACCGTTCAGAACGTTGGCCAAGGCGTTGCCGATCAACGTGTCGTCATTGGCCGAGCCGACTGCGTTTTCAATTTTGGCACCGTAGGCGATCGCCAAGCCTTCGTTGAAGGCCGTCTGGGTGTTGAGGTTTAGAAACGCTTGGCCGATCTTGCTGAACTGGCCTTCATTCAGGTTGATGCGGACCGCGGCCAACTGATTGCTTGCATCGATCGTGTCAACGCCGCCTGCGTCCCAGATCGTCTCGAAAACCGATCGGCCGACAGCCCAGCTGTAGGTGTTATTACCCGTCTGCCACTGGGTGTTAGCGCCATAGAGACTCTGGATAGCGGCAATGTCCAACAACATGGGCGTGGTGGGCTCGTAGGCGTACGCGGTGTTGTAACTCATGATCGTGTAGCGGACGTCGTCGAACTGAGCGGCCAGCACGCTGGAATTCGACGCACTTGTCGAGAACGGATGCTTGAGGCCCAGGGCGTGGCCAATCTCATGCATAAAGACCAGGTAGTCATAAGTGCCCTTGGCGGGAGCCGGATTGTTCGTGACGGGGCCCAGCCAGACATCACCCGCGCTGGGGGTGTTGCCCGGGAAATAGCCCCAGGCAGCGGTGTCATCGTCCATGTACAGATAACCGCCGAACCGCAAATCACCGACGTTGCTGGCCGTCTCGCTCACCTGCTGGAATTTGATGTTGGCAACCGAACTCCATGTGCCTAGCGCACTGACAATGCCATTCTTCTGCGCCGACGAAAGGACGTAGCCAGCCTCGTATTCATCGTCGCTGCTGTAGTTGCTGGCGAAATATGAACTCGTGGTCAGGAAGCTGTACGTCAAGGACGTGGTGCTCAAGCTGCCAGCCCAAAAAGTGCCATAGAGCAAGCTATTGACCTGTGCGTTGCCGGTCAGCTTTGCGTACGAAATGGATGAGTAACCTAATGGACTGGGCATGTATGTTTCCTGTGAGCTATCTGCGGACCTTCCTGGATGCGGCCGCTACATAGAGGTTATTTTGCATCAGAACAGCGGAGATGACATCACTTGGCCACTATTTTTTCTTTCTTAATCCACCGACGCTGGCGCAACCAGCCACTCATTGGCCTTGCGAATGTCACCATCTCCCAATCGCCCGCTCCAGCGATGCAATACCAGCAAACTGGTCACGAACTTGTATTGGGACTGATAGAAATCACGCCGTGCACGAAACTCTTCCTTGATGCTATCGAGCACATCGACCGCATTCTTGACGCCGTAGCCGAAGGCTTTTTCCGTGGCTATCCGTGACTTTCCAGCCGATTCCAGCGCGCGACGCGTTGCCTTGATCCGACTGAGTTCGGCCGTCATGCCAAGATAAGCAGTGCGGGTTTCCTTGATGACCTGGCGTCGCAAGGCTTCCAGTTCTTGCTGGGCGACTTCCTTGTCACTTTCGGAACTCGATACCCGTGCACGGGTAGAACCGCCGCTGTAGAGCGGCATTTGCAAGTCCAGGGAAGCAACGAGGTTGTCCGAGCGCGGCGTCACGGCGCCTTCATAGCCGATGTCACTGCGTTGCGCCGTCAAGTTCAGCCCCAGCCGAGGCAGATGCCCCGCCTTGTTTTCAGCTATAGCCGCCTCGGCGGCGCGGACACTGTGCTCGCGGGCGTGCAACGCCGGGTTGCTGTCCAGCGCCGCCTGCACCCAATCGTCTTGTGCTTGCGCCGGCAGACTGAAGGCTGGATTGTCGCCAATGCGCTTGAATCGCTCGCTGACATCGCGCCCCACCAGTTCAGAGATGGCCTCACGACTGACCAGGACCTTGTTGCTGGCTTCGATCTCGTCAGCCTTGAGCGCGTCCACCCGCGCTTCAAGATCCAATGCGTCGGTGACCATCGCCATCTGCCGGGCGTACAAGGCCTTGACGCGCTTGAGGTTACGCTCGGTCGCCTCCAGTTCGCTGCGCACCAGCGACAATTCGTCTTCCGCCGCAAGCACGGCGAAGTAGCGCTCGGACAGATCAATGCTGGCCTGCACCCGGGTATCGTCGGACTCATAGCCACTCTGCCGGGTCAACTCGATGTACTTCTGGTAACTGCGCCAGACCTGCGGGTCATAGATCACCTGGTTGAGCACCACGGCCATGCGCTTGCCGTTGTACTGGATACGGTTCAGGTCATCGTCGCGCCGACTGCGGTTGAGGCTGCTGCTGGCATTTAGCTGCGGCAGCAATTGGCCAAAGGCTGCGCGTTCCTTGCCCTCGCCGCTGCGGGTCAGGGCTTGTGCCCGCAGGACGCGCGGATCGGCCCCCTGCGCTTCCTGGTGCAACTGCCACAGGTCGACATAAGTGTCGTCAGCGAGGACTCCCAACGGCACGAGGGCCAGGCACATCATGATCAAGCACTTCATTTCAGTCCTCGATCAACGAACGCGCGAACACGTTGCTCGCCGGCTGTATCAAATATTGCAACAGCGTCCGCGCGCCCGTATTGACCAGCACTTCGACCGGCATGCCCGGCACCAGGGTAAGGTTGCCCAGCGTCTGGCGCCCTTTGTCCGTCAGGGCCACACGTGCCAGGTAATAGGCTGCGCCAGTGTCCTTGTTGATCAGGCGGTCAGCGGAAATCTGCACCAACCGACCCTCGATGACGGGCGTGGTGCTGCTCTTGAATGCGCTGAAGCGAATGTCCGCCAACTTGCCCAAAGCAATGCGGTCGATGTCCATCGGCGACACTTGGGCCTCGACGATCAGCTCCTCGTTGGCCGGGACGATGTCCAGCAGCGCGGTGCCCGGGCTGACCACGGCACCCAGGGTGTGGACGGTCATGCCCATGACCATTCCGGACTCCGGCGCGAGAATATCGGTACGCTGATCGCGGTCCTGCAGGGTTGCCAATCGCTCGCGCAATTCGTACACCTTGGTCCGCGCATCACCCAGCAGGCCGGCGACCTCGCTGGCGAAGGCCTTCTTCAACTGCAGGATCTTCAACTTCGCCTCGTCGACATGGACCCGCGCTTGCGCGATCTCGGACTGGCTTTCAGCGATTTCGGTTTGCAGGCGAGCGAGGCTGCGCTCCTGCTCGCGCAGGCGCTGTTTGTCCACGTAGCCTTCGGCAAGCAGTGCCCGCAAGTCGACTATTTCCTCTTGATAGGAGGCGGCCAGCATCTGTTTGCTGGCGATGATGGCCTTGAATCCGCGGACCTGTTCCTCGATTTGTCCGATGGTCGTCTCTTGCAAGCCGATTTCGCCCAGCAACGAGGTCCGTCGAGTCTGGAAAATTCGCGCTTCACTGTCGCGGGCTTCTTGTACCCGCGGGTCCGCGAGGTCCAGGGTCGGCACCGCCACAGGTTCGGGCAGCGCGTCACGTTCAGCCTCCAACCGGGCCTGCAATTGGAGCGCGGCGATCAACTGGCTGCGGGTCGTTTCCATTTCCGAACGTGCCTGGGTATTGTCGAGCACCAACAGCACATCGCCGATTTTCACCAGATCTCCGTCGTGCACCCGCAGTTCGCGCACAATGCCACCTTCCAGATGCTGCACCGTCTTGCGGTAACTTTTGACCGTGACCACGCCCGGCGCGAGTGCCGAGCTGTCGAGCGGGGCCAACGCCGCCCAGCCACCGAACAGGCCAAAGGTGACCAGCAGCATGAGGTAGCCGACGCGGCGTATCGGCCTGTCATCGACGGGCAACGCGGCGGATGAGTGTTGAGTGTTTTGCATGAAATGGCTCATCCGTTTCCTACGGTTGAATCGCGGCAGCCTGGCGGGCCGCGGGTGTTGCGTCTCGCAGGCGTGCCAGGACCTGGTCCCGCGGCCCGAACAGACTCAGTTCGCCTTGATTGAGCACCAGCAGTTTGTCCACCTGCGCCAGCACCCCGGATCGATGGGTAATGACAAACACCGTGGCCCTGCTCTGCCTGAGCTTTTGCAGCGCCTCGGCGAGCATTTTTTCGCCGGCATCATCCAGGTTGGAGTTCGGCTCATCGAGCACCACCAGGCGCGGTTCGCCGTACAAGGCGCGGGCCAGGCCGATACGTTGTCGCTGGCCGCCGGACAATCCACCGCCATTGGCACCGATCAAGGTGTCGTAGCCATCGGGCAGTTGCAGAATCAACTCATGGACTCCCGCCATGCGCGCGGCGGCGACCACGGCCGGTGCGTTCACCGTGCCAAAGCGGGAAATGTTCTGGCTGATCGAGCCTTCGAAGAGTTCGATGTCCTGGGGCAGATAACCGATGTACTGGCCCAACTCCTCCCGACGCCATTGGCTGATGTCCGCACCGTCCAGGCGCACGGTGCCGGCCAGGCTTGGCCAAACGCCCAGCAATGCCCTGGCGAGGGTCGACTTCCCCGCACCGCTGGGACCAATGATGCCCACCACCTCGCCTGCGCTCACCTGGAAATTCACGCCGCGAATAATCGGTTTGCGCGCGTCCGGGGCCCCCGCCGAGAGGCCCTCGACGCGAATCGCCCCTTCAGGGGCCGGCAGCGGCATGCGCTCAGGCTCGGCGGCCACCTTGAGCAGCAATTCGTGCAACCGGGCGTATTGCGAACGGGCGCCCAGGAAGCCTTTCCATACGCCGATCAACTGATCGATGGGCGCCAACGCACGCCCTAGCAGAATCGAGCCGGCAATCATCAGTCCGGACGAAATCTCGTGATTGATCGTCAAATAGGCGCCCAGGCCCAGCACCAGCGACTGAACGATTTGCCGGAACGTCCTGGACACCGAGGTCATGGTCGCGGCGCGGTCGCTGGCCAGGCTTTGCAGGGCAAGAATCTTATGGGTTCGCCCGCTCCAGTGCTGGCGCAGGCTGGCAAGCATGCCCATGGATTCCACCACTTCGGCATTGCGCAAGCTTTTGTGGGTGAGCGCAGTGGCTGCCATCTGTTCACGGTTGGCCGCCTGCAGCGGCGCATGGGTGAGCTTTTCATTGGCGAAGGCCAGCGCCCCCAGCAACACGGCACTGACGATTCCCATCCAGCCGTACCAGGGATGGAACATGAACATGACCGCGAGGTAGATCGGAATCCACGGCACGTCGAAAAACGCGAACAGGCCGTTGCCCGTCAGGAACTGGCGTAAGCCGTTCAGGTCGCTCAAAGGCTGGGCCGTGGCATTCAGGCCACTGGTATTGAGCGCCTGCTTGAAACTGGCATCGAACAGACGCTGGCTCAGCAGCGTATCCAGACGCGTACTGATCCGCACCATGATCCGCGAACGGACCCACTCCAAGCCCCCCATGGTGATCATCAACAGCAACATGATCAGCGTCAGCATCAACAGCGTCGACACGCTGGCGCTGCCTACCGCGCGGTCATACACCTGCAGCATGTAGAACGAAGGAACGAGCATCAGCAAGTTGACGAAAAAACTGAAAAAACCAACGGAAAGAAAACTCCCCTTGCAGACGGCAAGGGCGCCTTCCAGTTCGGTCCTGGCGTGGGCTGACATGGTTTATCACCTGAGGTCCGATGCTGGTCAAACCTGAAAAATCACATGGGCATAGGCGTGCGAACGCCTGGGATATCTTTCGGCGGGATCCCGCTAGGGCGCCCGCGCAATCGAATCTACCGCGTTGTATCGGCATGCTTGTGTGGTTCTTAAGGGAAAATTGGCGGGTAGGCCGTGCGGCGTGGGCGCCCGAGATCAATGTCCTCCCTGAGGCGGCCTGATAGCCGACCTGGTTCTTGATGGGACTGTGTTTGTCCTGTGGGAGCGAGCTTGCACGCGAAGGCGGTGTGTCAGTTTGCAGTGATGTTGGATGGGCCGGCCTCTTCGCGAGCAGGCTCGCTCCCACAGGGTTCTGCGGCGCATGTGCATTTTGTGGCTGCCGAAAATCCGATGTGGGAGCGAGCTTGCTCGCGATATCGGTAGCCCAGCCACATAGATGCCGGCCTGTGCCCTGCTCTTGTTCTTGCTTTTGCTTTGGACTTTGATCTTGATCTTGATCTGAGCGCCCCGTTAACCACGCTGGCCGAACGCAGGCATTGCGCAGTGGGCATCCCGGCATGGATGCCGGGATAGCCGCGCTGGGCCATGGATGGCCCTTCGCGGCGGCCCACGGAGCAATGCCGGAGTGAGGGCATGCCGAGCCCTAGCGAGGCACCGAGTGGTGGGGCAAAGCGCTTTTGGTTACTTTTGGCGCTTTTCCAAAAGTGACCCGCCGTAAGGGCGGAACCCTAAGCCGCCGTGACCGAAATAACGGATATACACACAGTCTCCCCTAAACCCTCACGCCTCCCAACGACGAAACAACACACTGGCATTAACCCCACCAAACCCAAACCCATTGGAAAGCGCATGGGTAATCGGCATCTCCCTGGCACAAAGACCAACCAGATCAAGCCCCGCAGCCCCCTCGTCAGGATGAACCAGGTTCAAGGTCGGCGGAACAATCTGGTCCCGAAGCGCCAACACCGTAAAAATAGCCTCGATACCACCCGCCGCCCCCAACAGATGCCCAGTGGCCGACTTGGTGGAGGTGATCGCCACATCGGAGCCGCGCCCGAACACCGAGCGAATCGCCGCCAGCTCACCATTGTCGCCAACCTGGGTGGACGTCGCATGGGCATTGATATGCTGCACGTCTGTGGGGCTGACCCCGGCCTGGCGCAACGCCTGCTCCATCGCGCGCCGGGCGCCGTTGCCATCTTCCGGGCCGGCGGTCAGGTGGTAGGCATCGGCGCTGGTGCCGTAACCGACCAACTCCGCCAACGGCTTGGCGCCGCGGGCAAGGGCGTGTTCCAGCGACTCGATCACCAGCAGCCCTGCCCCCTCGGCCATGACAAAGCCGTCGCGATCTCGATCGAAAGGCCGCGAGGCCTCCTGCGGGCGCTCGGCAAAACCGGTGGATAGCGCGCGAGCGGCGGCAAAACACCCCAGGGTCACTCGATCTATCGCGGCTTCCGTCCCGCCGCATATGGCGACATCCGCCTCGCCGCTGCGGATGAGCCTGGCCGCATCGCCAATGGCCTGCACCCCCGCCGCACAGGCGGTGACCGGCGCACCGAGCGGGCCTTTGAAACCGTGACGGATGGACACGTGCCCGGCCGCCATGTTGGCGAGAAAGGCCGGCGCAGTGAACGGTGACAATCGGCGCGGACCTCGCTCATCAGTGGTGCGGACCGCACCGGCAATTGCGCCAAAGCCACCCACGCCCGAAGCAATGATCGTCGCCGTCCGCTCCTGGTCGTGGGCATCGGTCGGTTGCCAGCCCGCCTGTTGCAACGCTTCTTCGGCCGCCACCAGGGCGAACTCAATGAAGCGATCCATTTTCTTGCGATCCTTGGCGGGGATGATGCGCTCGGGGTCGTAGCCGGCGATGGGGTCTTCTTCCAACGACGGCACCTGGCCGCCCACGGCCACGCCCGTCCCCTCGGTGATATCGCCAGACAGGAGACGAATGCCGGAGCGCCCAGCCAGCAAGCGCGGCCAGACTTCTTCCACGCCACAACCCAGCGGGCCGACAATGCCCACGCCAGTGACGACGATGCGTTTTTGCCCTTGGGAAGTCATCATTTGAAACCTCTTCATTTGCTCAGTCGACGTTCATTGAATGGCTGGCTTACGCCAACGGTGCTGCCGGGGTGTGCGCTGGCGCGTCAGGACGGATCTTGAACCAGATGGCGTACATCGCCGGCAGGAACACCAACGTCATGACGGTGCCGACAAACGTGCCGCCGATCAGCGTGTAGGCCAACGTGCCCCAGAACACCGAGTGCGTTAGCGGGATAAAGGCCAGGATGGCCGCCAACGCTGTCAGCAGGACCGGGCGCGCCCGTTGCACCGTGGCTTCGATGACCGCATGGAAGGGTTCCAGCCCCTCTTGTTTGTTGTGATGGATCTGCCCGATCAGGATCAGCGTGTTGCGCATCAGGATGCCCGAGAGCGCGATCAGGCCCACCAGGGCGTTGATCCCGAACGGCTGCTGGAAGATCAGCAACGTCGGCACCACCCCAATCAAACCCAGGGGCGCGGTGAGGAACACCATAATCATGGCCGAGATCGAACGCACCTGCACGATGATGATCAGCAGGGTCAGGGCCACCATGATTGGCACCAGCGGCACGATCGCCTTGCCGGCCTTGCCCGACTCCTCGATGGCGCCTGCCTGCTCGATCCGATAGCCGCTCGGCAGGGTGTCGATGATCGGCTGCAGGGCCTTGATGATCGCGCTCGATACGTCCGGTGGCTGCAAGCCTTCGGCAATGTCGCCGCGCACGGTCATGGTCGGGGTGCGGTCACGACGACGAAGAATCGGATCCTCCATGCGCACATCGACCTCGCCCACCTGGGACAGCGGAATACGCTGACCCGCCGCACCCACCAGGGTAAAGCCCTCGATCCTCGCCGGATCGAGGCGAATATCACCGGCCGCGCGACCGACCACCTGCACCGAGCGGATGTCCTCGCGAACCGCCGTGATCGGCACCCCCGCCAGCAGGAACTGCAATTGCTGCGCGACCGCATTGGACGTCAGGCCTACCGCCTGCAAGCGGTCCTGGTCCAGGGTGAAATGCAACGTCGGCGTCAGTGGCCCCCAATCGGTATTGACGGTCCGCATCAACGGGCTCGCCTGCATGACGCCCTGGACCTGCGCCGCGATCTCGCGCAACTTCGACGGATCCGGTCCCATCACCCGGTAGGCAACCGGATACGGTGAATACGGGCCGAACACCAGTTGCGTCACGCGGATGCGCGCCTCCGGGGCAAGCCCCTCGGCTGCCGCCTCGCGAAGGCGGAACTTGAGGGTCTCGCGCGCTTCCTGGCTGTCGGTCAACACGACGATCTTGGCGAATGACGGATCGGGCAGTTCCGGCGCCATCGCCAGGTAGAAACGTGGCGCACCCTGGCCGATGTAGGCCGTGACAATTTTCGCCTCGTCCTGTTTTTGCAACCAGGCCTCGACCTTGGCGGTGGTGGCGCTGGTCTGCTCGATGGAAGTGCCATAAGGCATTTGCACTTCGATCAGCACCTCCGGGCGATCGGAGGTCGGGAAGAACTGTTTCTTCACCAGGCCCATGCCGAGAATCGCCACGATGAATGTCGTGACCACTGTGCCGGCCACCCACCATTTGCGCGCGATGACCCGGGTCAGGACCTGGCGAAAACGATTGTAGTGGCGAGTGTTATAGATGGCTGCGTGGCCACCCTCGACCTGCTTGATGTCCGGCAACATCTTCACCCCCAGGTAAGGGGTGAACGCTACCGCCACCACCCAGGACGCGATCAGAGCGATACCGACGATCCAGAACATGTTGCTGGTGTACTCGCCGGCGGTCGATTGGGCGAAACCGTTGGGCATGAATCCGATCGCTGTCACCAACGTACCGGACAACATCGGCGCGGCCGTATGGCTCCAGGCATAGGCGGAGGCCTTGATTCGGTCGTAGCCCTCCTCCATCTTCACCACCATCATTTCGATGGCGATGATGGCATCATCCACCAACAACCCGAGCGCCAGGATCAGTGACCCCAGTGTGATGCGGTCAAAATTCTTGCCGGTGGCCGCCATGACCACGAACACCACGGCCAACGTCAATGGCACCGCCGCCGCGACCACCACCCCCACACGCCAACCCATGCTGAGAAAGCAGACGATCATCACCACCAGCAACGCGACGAAGAATTTGACCATGAATTCGCCGACGGCCGAGTCGATGTTCACCGACTGGTCGGTGACTTTGGTGAGGGTCATGCCCAAGGGCATGTCTTGGTTGATCCTGGTCGTCTCCGCATCCAGGGTCTTGCCCAGGTCCAGGCCGTTCCAGCCTTCACGCATCACGACGCCCAGCAACAGCGCGTCTTCACCGTTGTTGCGCACCAGGAACGTGGCTGGATCCTCGTAGCCACGCTCGACGGTCGCCACATCCGAGAGCTTGAGCGTGCGCCCTTGAATCGCCAGGGGCGTGTCGCGAATTTTCGCTAATTTATCGAACGCGCCGTCGACCCGAAGGAAGACCTGCGGTCCATTGGTTTCGATCGAGCCGGCGGGCGTGAGCGCGTTCTGGCTGTTCAATGCCGCGAAGATATCCTGGGGCGAGACGCCCAGGGTGGCCAGCCGATCATGGGAGAAGGAAATAAAGATACGCTCGGCCCGCTCACCGATGATGTTGACTTTTTTCACCCCCGCCACGTGCAGCAGGCGCTGGCGCAACGCTTCGGCATCACGCACCAGCAATCGCTGCGGCTCGCCCTTGGCTTTCAGGGCGAACAGCGCGAACGTCACATCGGAAAACTCGTCATTGACCATTGGCCCAATGACGCCGGCCGGCAACTTGAGCGCTTCGTCCTGGAGCTTTTTGCGCGCCTGATAGAACTCCTCTTGTACCTGGGAAGGTGGCGTGCGATCGACCAGCGACACCATGGTGAAGGCCAGGCCTGGACGGGTGTAGGTTTCCGTGCGGTCGTACCACTTCAATTCCTGCAAGCGTTTTTCAAGCGGCTCGGCGACCTGGTCCTGCATTTCCTGGGCGGTTGCGCCCGGCCATGCGGTGATGACGGTCAACTGCTTGACCGTAAACGGTGGGTCCTCGGCGCGCCCCAACTGGAAGAACGCCAAGGTCCCCGCGACGGCGATCAGGAAAATCAGAAACACGGTAATGGATCGCTCGCGAACGGCGAGCGCCGACAGGTTGAGGCTCATGGACGGCCCCCGGCAACCTTCACGTCACCCGGTTGCGCCAGCCGCACTTCTTCACCCTCGCGCAGCAGATGGGCGCCGAGCCCGACAATGCGCTCGCCCACGTTGAGATCGCCGGTGACGCGCGCGGCGTCGTCGCTCAGACCCAGGACTTGCACAGGTCGCCAGATGACTTTCGCCGGTTCGCCGTCAATGCTCCATACGCCGGTACCTTTACCCGAATCATAAATAGCGGCTATCGGCACTTGCAGCGCCTGCCGTTGCGCGGAGCCTTCAGCGATGCGCAGCGTAACGGTCGCCCCCAGCGGTGCATTCGCCAACGCTCCCTCCAGCACATACCGGGCCTCGAAAGTGCGCGTCACGCGGTCGGCCGAATCCGACAGCAGCCTCAGCTTTGCGGTGACGGCACCCGTGCTAGCGCCATAAAGCGTCGCCTGGGCGGTGGCGCCTGCGGCAGGTCGCAGGGTCTCAGGCAACTGCACAACCGCTTCACGCTGACCGGCCCGCGCCAGTCGAACCACGGTTTGCCCGGGGCTGACGACTTGCCCGGGTTCGGCCAGCGTGTCCATCACGACACCGTCGGCATCGGCGAGCAGCACCGCATAACCCGATGCGTTCCGGGCGACGTCAGCCTGGGCCTGCGCGGCGCTGAGTTGGGCCTTGGCGGTGTCGGCGGCGGCTTTGATCTGGTCGTAACCCGATGCGGAAATAGCGCCTGCGGCGACCAGATCGCGATAGCGCGCCTCGTCATCGGCGGTCTGCTTGGCCCGGGCCCGGGCGGCAGCGACTGCTTCTTGCTGGGCTCGGGCTTGCAACCCCAGGTCGATGGGATCGAGGCGCATGAGCGGCTGACCGCGTTTTACCGCCTGCCCGGTATCGACCAAACGTTCGAGCACCTTTCCCGGTACCCGGAAGCCCAGGTCACTTTGGACACGAGCGGCCACCACGCCAGTAAAAGAACGCGTGGCGTCGGACGAACCCTGAACTTGGGCGACCCGCACCAACGGGGCAAGTGTGCGCGGGTCTTGGGTGGTGGAGGAATCGCCACACGCCGTCAGGACGAGCGGCAACAAGCAAGCGGCAAAGGTGACAGGTCGGAGCCGGCGCATAGGTTCCCTTTTTGGCAAATGAGGACAGATAGCCGCATTCTCAGTCTCGTGACCATTACTGTCAATGGTCACAATCCGATTCACACCCTAATCAATCTCCCCCGTAACCTTTATTCAGTCACATTACAAAGTTTGCTCCCTGAGTGCTCATTGACAGAAAGTGACCACAATATAATATGGTCACAAATCATCCACGACTTCAGGAATCCCAATGTCGCCCCTACGCCCCGCTGCTTGGTTGGTGAGCTTCAGCATGATGGCAGGCTGCACTGTCGGTCCGGATTATCAACGTCCAGACACTGCGCTCACCCATCGCTACCTGGGCCAGGCCTCTGTCGAGCAAAGGGCCGCAGCGACGCCGGCCAGCCTGGCTACATGGTGGGAAGGTTTTGCCGATCCAGTGCTCAGCGACCTGATTGCCAAGGCGCTCGAGCAGAACCTGGACCTGGCGCAGGCATCGGCCCGTGTCATCCAGGCGCGGGCCGGCCTGGGGGCTGCCAATGCGGCGTTATTGCCCTCTGGAAACATCAACGGCCAGGCTGCACGCGCGTATCAATCCGTGGAAACGCCACTGGGCCAAGTGCTGGACTCGACACCAGGCTACGATCGCTACGGCAGCGCCTACGAGCTCAACCTGGGCGCCAGTTGGGAAATGGACCTCTTTGGCGGCCTGCGCCGCGGACGCGAAGCGGCGTTGGCCGAGTACCAGGCCAGCGAAGCAGGTGTCACGGCCACACGCCTGGCCGTCGCCGCACAGACTGCCGACCTCTACATCACTGCCCGGGGATTGCAGGCGCGGCTGGACATTGCCAACCGACAAGTCAAGACACAGCAGGACCTGTTGGAGAAAGTCCAACTGCTCTACAGCAAGGGCCTTGCGGCCAGCTATCAGGTTCATCAGGTCGAGGGCACCCTCTCGCAGGTCCAGGCGACGACGCCCGTGCTGCAGACAGGACTGGACGCGGCCATGAACGCCCTGGATGTCATGCTCGGCACGTCGCCCGGCACCTATCGCGGGCAGTTGGCAAATGGACGGAGCATCCCTTTGGCGCCACAGATAACGACCATGGGGGCCCCTGCCGATCTATTGCGCCGCCGGCCAGACCTGATCGTGGCCGAGCGTCGTTTGGCTGCCTCCAATGCGCGTATCGGCGAGGCCATCGCCGAGTACTACCCGAAATTTTCCCTTAGCGCGTTGCTGGGCAGTGCCACGGCAGTTTCCGCCGGCAACCTTTTCACCGGCGATGCCAGCCAGGCGGCGGGCGCGCTGGGGCTGCGCTGGAGACTCTTCGACTTTGGCCGCATCAATGCGCAAATCGACCAGGCCAAGGGGCAGGAAGCCGAAGCGCTGGCGGCTTATCGCCAATCCGCACTGCGCGCCACCGAGGACGTCGAGAACGCCTTCTCCGCGCTGGTGAATCGAGAATCCCAGGCGAACACCCTCACCCAGGGCGAAACCTCGCTGACACAGGCCCGCCAATCTTCGTTCATTGCTTATCAAAAAGGCACCGCCAGCCTGATCGACGTCCTCAATGCCGACGCGACGCTGCTGCAGGTCTCCGACGCACGGGCGCAAGCACGTACAGAATCGGCACGGGCCGCGGTGGCGGCATTCAGGGCGCTGGGTGGTGGCTGGCAGCCTGCTGAAGGCCAGCCGGTGGCGGTTCGCTGACTGAATCCACCCTCATGACCAACTATGCGATTGGTCACAAAAATGGCGGATCCACTCAAGAGAAAGGCGCAGCCGTAACAGCCGGTACTGATGCGCGGTTACCGTCAGCCAACGCTCACGGCATGAGGCTACGCAAGATGAGATTGCAGGTAAGCGTGGGGGCGTCGTCGACGTAATCGAGGTTGTGTTGCAACAGCAAAGGATTGACGAACGGCCGCAGCGCCAGATGGATCGCGTCGACCGTCTCATCCAATGGCGTCTTGCGCTCGAACTCTCCAAGCTCCCGCCCCTCACGCACGATCTGCAGCACGAAGTTCTTGATCCGTGCGTTATAGACTTGCGAACTGGGCCAGCGCTCCGACGCGGAAAACGCCGCAATGTCATAGAGCTTGCGATCATTGAAAAACAGGTTCACACCCGTAGTGATCAGGGCCTTGACCAAGCGGCGAAAACGCTCTGTCGCCGAAAGCCCCTCTTCGCTGATGGCCTGCTCCACCGCCGCGACGATTTCGGCCAGGCACTGGCTACAGATGGCCTCGCCAATCGCCTGCTTGGAGTCGAAGAACTTGTAGATGTAGGCCTTGGAGAAACCGATGGCCTTGGCCAGGTCGGACACCGTGGTCTTGCCATAACCGTATTGACTGAAATGCTCATTGGCCGCCGCGACAATCTGGTGGCGAATGTCATGATCGACTGGGCCGCGGGTACTGGGCGAAGGTAGGGATGGCTGGTTCATGGGGGCAGCTTACGCATCCTGAAGATCGTTGACAACTTGTGACCGACGGCGCGACACGGTCACAAATTAGCATCTCTCGGGGTTCGCTACCGGCATCTACGCATTTACGGAAAATTGCGTCGCATCCAATGCATCCACCGGCGAAAAGCCGACGTTCTTTTTGAAAATCATGTTATGCACAAAATTTTTCATTGCATCAGACGGATCGATTGCATCGAGATTGAGCGTATCGACAGTAGCACGCGAAAAAGCAGCACTGAGAATCGGTCGTTCCTCCAGGTACCCTGTTGAACTGTTGAGCACCTTATCCAGCGCGGTGACGAGAATCAGGTCATCTGGAAGGATGGCCAAGAGCTCTCGCCCAACGCGCAGCGCGCAACTACAAACGTAATCCTGATGAAGCTCGTTGAATCGCCCCAAGGGCATTACCTTGGTGGACAATTTGCCACTTTTGAGCAAGCCCTTGATCTCCGTCGGAATAACATGGGCGCCATGAATCGACAGGCGAGCCTCGGGAATGCCATCCTCCTGAATGACCAATTTAATGGCTGATCCGAGATACGAAATTTCTGCAAAAGGCTCAAATACTTCAACAGCATCGAACTTTGCCTGCCGATCACCTTCGAGGATACGTTTGGCGAGATCTTGTTCTTCTTTCCAGTCGGCGTGAGCTGCTTTCCACACCTCCAACTCTGCCTGGAACCGGTTTTCGTCTGCGACCTGAGCGTTCGCAATCTTCGCCATCAAGTTTCCTCGCTGCCGGGCCTCAAGTTTAAACAAACGAACCCAAAATCCGGGGCGATAGCTGGTTGATGCGTGCATTGCGGCCAGGGCAAGCGTGTCGCTTTTCTGAGGTTGCACTGGCTCGGGCTTGGCGAGAACCTGCTTCCATTGGATGGGTTCACTGCACTCCTTGTGCACGGAAAGAAGAACGTCCAGGTGATTTTCATACACCTCAACTTCGTACGCCGCTTGCTCAAGCTCCTCCATGCGAGCGTATTCCTTGCTTTGACGCTCTAGTTCCCGCTGCCGCCGATGGGCGTTGCGCTCCGCTCGTCTTGCCGAGGCCTGCAGCGAACGCACAGTTCCCTTCCATCCCATTCCTGTTCTCCTTGGTTATGCGAAACCTTGCATGACGGCTCGTTAGCATAAGCGCAATAAAACGGGCTATCCGTTGTTTTTTGTAGGAATTCACGCTGATGCCTTACAAAAAACGCGTCCTGTTTTCCGGCCATCAAAAGCTTGCTTCACATAGAACGAGCTTCATCTGCAGGCGCGGTTGCGGAACGCTCACAAGCCCCCGCTTGGGGTACCAGGCGAATATCAACACGCCGATTGGCGATCCGCCCGGCCTCGGTGTCGTTACCTGCAATCGGTTGGTTGGCGGCGAAACCCTGTACGGCGAAGCAATCGGCGGCGATGCTCCCCACACGTTGCATCCATTCGCGCACGGCTGAAGCGCGGGCGTATGACAGTTGCAGGTTCTGCTCGACCGAGCCTGTCGCATCAGTGTGCCCGGCAATGAGGATCAGCCAGCCTGGTTGGGCCTTGATATCGACCAGAGCCTTGACCAGTACGTCGGTCGAGCCAGGCTTAAGCTCCGCACTGCCAGCGTCGAACAGTGACAGGCTGTCCAGGCGCACCGGATCGGGCAAGACGACATCTCTCTGCGCTTCCAATAACCCTGTGCGCCAGGCGCCCCCAACGACCAAGGCAAGCAGAAGCGCCGATATGCACAGTCACAGCATCAAACGCCTCTTGCCGGTTTTCATGTCCGGCGGCGGCAGGATCATGATCGGCATCGCAAATGCCGGCGCCGATACGCTGATGGGCAGCAACGCCGTTTCGACGCCAAAATCGATCCGCGTCAAACGCTGGATCAGGCTATCGACCTGCTGCTGCAAAGCCCGGAGTGTCATCAACGGCGTGGCTGTGTGGCTGACCAAGCGCTCATTCAGGCATGTCAACGCATTGTCCAACTCCAGCAATGTGCGCGGATTGCAGTTCGTCAATGCCAGGCTACGCAGCAGCGTATGCAGTTGGGCAAACAACCACCCGAGGATATCCAAGCGCACTGACACCGACGCCGGCCATAGACTCGACCATTGGCCAATGAGGGTCTTGAGCAGTCTCACGCCTTGGACCATGCCATCCAAACCATGACGCTGACTACGAGCCAGCGCATAGAAACTCACGGTTTGCAGTTCCGCCCCGTTCAATTGCAATAGCACAAGGCACAACTGCTCCACTTTTTGCCAATCCACATCGGGACAGGCGCGATGGCCCAGCTTGGCCAACTCCTCGCGCAGGGCGGCGAATTCAGCGTAGTCACGCGGATCACCGCCGATGCGAACATGCACTTCAAACAGCGCGCTCATCCCGCTTCCCTTCCGTTATCCGATAGGGAGTGTTGCTCCTCGAGGTGACGCACCAGGGCTTTGCCTTGCGGCTTCAGGGTCGTCCCGAACCTTACCCGTTGCCCTCCTTTCAATTGCACGTCCAGGACACACTCCAAATGCCCCGGCAGCACCTGTGGCAACAATTCGATGGCAAGCGCCATCAGCCGTGGTTCGTATTTGAGCAAGGTGTCGGTCATGGCTCCCATCAAGGTCTGGGCAGTCGCTGGCAGCCCCTGCAGAATGGTCCCCATATCCGGCAGCCCGTAATCCGGCAAATGACTGAGCGCCCCTGCCCGACTGTTCAGGATACGTTGCAGGTTGTCCAGGACCGACAGCGTGTGCTGGTCTTGCTCGCTGACGCGATACAGGTCCAGGTCACCGTTGAAGTTCTGCAGCAGCATTTCGTAGAGCGAGGGGTTTGGATCGGTCATGGCTCACTCCTTCACCAAGGGACGCAAGGACAATTGGTTGTCACCCATCTCGATGAGCCGGGCCCGATCCGGGTCCAATTCATCGCGTGTCAGCATCAGGCGCCAAGTGTCCAGTTGAGCATCAGGGCTGCGAAACAAACCCACCAGCGCGACCACC
This sequence comes from Pseudomonas sp. Z3-6, assembly GCF_051131985.1. NCBI lineage: Bacteria > Pseudomonadati > Pseudomonadota > Gammaproteobacteria > Pseudomonadales > Pseudomonadaceae > Pseudomonas > Pseudomonas sp. Z3-6. The sequence goes on along the minus strand of NZ_CP071644.1, from coordinate 3,531,847 downwards.
CGTGCCTGCGGGTCCATCGGCACACTCAACTGCGCCCCTGTTCCGGGTTTCACTACCACGGCGCGCTTGTCCAGCAATGCCCCTTCGAGCACGCCCTCGTCACCGCTCACCAGCCCCTCGTATGTCGCTCGGTCCAGCGCTTTGCTGTCGCGCAGCTGATACACCCGCACCAGGGTCGGCAGCGACAATGCATTCATGTCCGCAGTGTCGGTGTTCAACGTCGCGCGAGCATTGAAATCCAGGTGCAAGGTTTTCACCTGCTTATTGAAAATCGTCCCGGCCGTGGATGCGGTACCTTGCTTGACGGTCTGGGCCAAGCCACAGCCGCCAAGCGATACGGCGGACAGTGTGAGTATCAACACGTTAAAAACGGTACGTGACATGCTGTGTTTTCCTGATCCGTGGATGGGTCGAAAGGCCTTGGTAGCGGCCCAGGTTGATTGTGAGAGTGTCGTGTTCCGTCGCTTGCCAGGCGTCAGTACCCAAGCCCAGAACACCGGTCATGCCCAGTCGTATCGGGACATTGCCCAATACCGGGGCAGGCAAGCTGTTCACCGCGAGCGTCAATTTCAGCACTGCATTGCAACGCCAACCCAGGTACACCCGCAGCAGTACCAGCAGGTCGCTGTGCAGCGTGCCTCCGGGCAACCAGCCGTTGGCCTCTCGCTCGTCATCGGTGGATAGCACCAGTTGCAACTGGCTGTTGACGTCCCGTCCGACATTGCCCAGCGGCGTGCCCTGGGACAGGTTCACCGGGCGGGTCGGGCAAAGGCTGGCCGGGTGGGACAAGGAAATTTCCTGTGGACAGTGCGAGGTAATCCGCACCCGGGTATTGGCGGCCAACAGCTTGACCAACGCCTCGATGCCCTCGGCATTACGAGTCGGTAAGCGCATGACACTGAGCAACGCAAGGAAACGCGAAATCGGGGTCGCGACACGTCGGGCGGTTCCGGGAATACCCAGTCCGATCAAGCCCAACAGGCATCGCGATGTTTCGTCCGTGCCGCCTGCCTGGAAAGTGGCCGGATAGGAATACTTGCGCCAGATCCGGTAGAACTGGGTAAAGATCCGGTGATTGAAAATATCGAGGAAGGCCTCCAGTGCCTCATGCCCTTCCCGATGTTGAGCGATGTCATCGACAAATGCCGTCGGCATCGGCGAGTCGACACCGTACAAGCCCAGCAGGCGGGTGCGTACCGTCGCCGGGCGTTGCGGATTCTCTCTATCGAACTCGATCGCTTTCAGCTCGCCGGCGGGAAAGCCCATGCCCGGATCGGGCCGAAAGCGCACCGGGTCGTCCGCCGGGCGAGCGGTGCTGCCCAGGAGAGGGTCCGCGGGCGATGCTTGTTCCAGCAATTGGCAAAACCGGTACAGGCTGGCCTCGGCTGCCCGCTCCTGCAATCTGTTCAGCAAACCATCGGTGTTCAACCGGGAATCCGCTGACTGTGGTTCTCGCTCCATCGCAGGCGCGCTCCAGTAGGTTGAAGAATCAGCGTGAGCTGGGTGAACAAATGGATATCGGCGTAGAGCGCAAAGAAGCGGTTGAGCATTTCGCCGAACAGGTTGATATCGCCCTCCCCCGAAAAGCCATTGGCATCCAGGGTGATTTCGATATCCACGCCGCGCAGCAGAAAGCCTTTTTCGAAGCGTTGGATCAGGTGATGACTCACTTCGATGATCGCCGCCAGGCGACGCCGATTCAGCTCGCTGCCCGTCCAGTCATACAACGCCAGCGTTCCGCGTAGCACTTCGGCATTGTCGAGCATTGGCAAGAAGTTGGAGCCCAGGTGGCTGAGGATGCGCCAGTGAAAACGGTCGCGGTTCGGCGGGTAGCACGGCAGCGTCGGTGCACAGAGATTGCGTACCCGTAGACCGAACTGGGTGGACTGCACCACCGTGTCGAGCAACGTGCTCTGCAACGCTTTGCGAGGCAATTGACCGTGGGTGCCGGTCAAACGTAACGACAAGCACTGACCGGTGCCCAGTCGATCCTCATCGAAGCCTTCGCCGCCCAGGATCAGCCACATGTCATGCAAGCCATTGGCGGCCCGCTTCAAGCGAGTATGGAAATAACGTTCCGGTGCCTCATCACGCAACATCCCGCCCTTGTGGCGAAAGCTGGTGAAGGGCACGTAGTCCAGGCGCTCGACACCCTTCGATGCGGTGACCTGGTCCACCGAATAGATTTCCAAATGACCATCCTGCAAGCGCATGGGCCGCAGCAGGTAATCGGTTTGCAGAGGATCCAGCGCCATAGGATCGGATTCCAGCACAAACAGATTGATCACCGGCACCGCGTGCAGGCGGATATGTTCAGTGCTCAGGTCGAATGTATGAGGCCAGGGTTCACGCAGCACCACTTCAAGCTCGAACCAAGGGGCTCCGGGCTCGATCTCCAGTTGATCCAACCCGCAGAGGGTGACGAACATGAATTTTTCACGGAACGTGAAGTACTCCAGCAGCAGCTGATAGCCGCTGAAAGCGCTGTCACCCTTGGGCCACAGTCGATCTTCGTCGGCAAACCCCTTGGCCGCAAAATACCCGTCTACAGGCTTTCGCGCCGACTGGCCGGGCCAGCGTACATACATCGCCTGCTGGTTCAAGGCCAGGGCTTGGTGCAAGGCGCTGGCCAGCGGTGCATCGGCGTTCAGGTACAGCGGCAAGCGGCCCAGGTCGATATGCGCCCAATCAACGGACGCGCTACGGGCAAACCGCAGGCGCAGCAGCGAGCGGCCATTGAGTTCATGGGCACGCTCTACAGCGGTCAGCGCCAGCGGCTGCAGCGTCAGGTCTTGCGTGGTGGTGTAGCGGCAGCAAGTGCGCTGCGACCCGATGGGTTGCGACAGGATCTCGAAGCCCTGGGCGATCCGTTCACTGCGCTTGATCTGCGTGAGATCGGGCGCCAGCTCGACGATCGATAGCGACGGAATGGTCCGCAAATAATGCGGCCACAGCAGACTGACCAGGCCTTCGGTCAGCTCGGGCAGATCATCGTCGAGCTTTTCGCGCAGACGCCCCATCAGAAAGGCAAAACCCTCGAACAAGCGCTCGACATAAGGATCTTGCGCCCCCGGTTTGTCCAGGTTGAGGTGCGCCGCCCGGTCCGGGAACGCTTCGGCGAACTCCTTGCCGGCTTCGCGCAGGTAGCGCATTTCGGCGTCGAAATAGCGCAGTGTCAGATTGTCCATGTCCATAAAGAATCCTGATCAATAGGTGTCAACCGCAAAGCACTGCGGCACGTACCGGATCGATGGCCACCAGGGCCGCCAACAAGGCTTCCATGCGTCGGGCCAATGCCGGTTTATCAGCGTCGTTGCGCTGGGCTTTCAAGCGCAGCAACTTGAGCAGGCGAGCCTTGACCTCGAAATACAACTCGGGCTCCCACACGCGCAGGTCGTGGTGCTGTGCGGCGGTATCCAACTCCCCCAGCAAATGAATCGCCAAGTCAGTTTTGCCAAACTGCTCGGCCACCCGAGCCATCAACAAGCGCAACAACCAGCGTTGGCGTGCGCTATGAATGTCCGGGCGCGCCGCCAGCCAGGCCAATGCCTGCTCGACCCCTTCCCTGTCAGCCTGGGCCAACGCTTCGCTTTGCAGCGATAAAATGTCGGCATCGCCGATGCTCGGTGCGGGCGATGGAGCAGGCAACCATTGTTGGGGACGATTGCCGATGACGTGCTGGACGATCCATTCACGGGTGGTTTCATCGGCGAAGGGCGTCCCGTCGCTCCAGCACAACAGCTCCAGCCCCGGCAACCGATCGAGGAGCATGCCCAGGTCACGCTGGGTAATATCGGCCCAGCGATCCTGGGGCGCGGGTTGTTTGCTCAGCGCCTGGTACACGTACCACTGCAAGTCCAGCCAGAAATGGTTCACGCCTTCGGCATAGATCCGTTCCACCTGATCGAGCAACTCACTCCAGCCTTGTTGCAGATACAAACGCTTGAGTTGCGCCCGATGGTCTGCGCGCGGCGGCGCCAAACGGGTGTTGCCATCGGCAGCCTGGGGTGGCGCTTGATGTATCGTGTCCCAGCGCAGGCTCTTCATCAGTCGATGGGCTGCCAACCATCCTTGGGGCTGATCGCGCAGATAACCGGCCAAGGCCCGGCCGTTGTCCAGCAGGTCCCGACCTGATCTGATTGTCGTAGCGGGCGACGCCCCATTCGATTCCTGGCTGGCCGTGTTTTGCGGGACCAATGCCTCCATGCCTCCAGACTGCGCCAGCCGGGCCGAGAGCGCGGCGTACAAAGGGCCCAGGCACGGACGTTGATCTTGCGACCATGAACCGAGACCCTGCTCCAGCCAGACCAACGCCGCGACGGTGCGCTCGGCTTCGGCCTTCACCACCTCCGGATACAGCGATAAGGTATCCAGCACCTTGCTACCGGCCAGCCACTGCAACGCCATCTTTCGACTGTTGGGCCGTACGGGCAGCACCGTCTCGGCGAACCGCTCCACCAGGGCCGCCAGCAGGCTCAGGCCATCGGCCAGCCCCGCCTCACCGTCCCTGTGCAAACGCGCCCACAAGTAATAAGTGGCCACGCGCAGATCCTTACAGGACTTGGTCAGTAGCTTTTCAGCCAGCTGGATCACTCGTTCGGCATCGGCACCGGACAACTTGTCGACTTCTTCGCGCATGTGCTGGAAGTCATCGTCGTAACCAGGGTCGTCGCCCACGGGAGACGCATCGCTGATGGGCTGTAGCCAGGGTTGCCAACGGGACATTTGCTCGCGGGCAATCGACAGTGGGTCGCGCTTGCCCAGGCAGCGGGCGATCAAGCTCTGCAGGCTCATTCGAATCGCTCGTTGCGCGCATAGCCCGCCGCTGCCCCGCCCTCGGTGAGAAACACCTGCCCCGGCAACGTAAACCCTCGCAGCCTGAGCAACGCCATCGGCCCGGCGTCCAGCTCGGTGCGCAAGTGCCAGGTCAAGCCCAGCCCATCGGGGGCCTTGAGCACCATTCGGTAGCGGCTGTCGCCGTCATCCAATGCGGTAAATGTGGCCTGCTCAAGCAAGCGGATCAGTCCCCACGTGCCGGCGTAATCCGCAAACAACCGCTCGCCGGTGTGGACGCTGGTCCAGGTCAGGCTCACGCCGGGGTAGTCGCTGCGTCCCGGCCAGCCGAAGCGCTGCCAGCGTTCCTTCTGGTTGAAGTACTCGTGTTTTTCACCGTTGAGGATGAAGGTGGTCTGCACCACATCGCGCACGCCTTTGCCGCTCAGCTCAAAACTCAATCCCAGGTTGCCGTCGGTGAAGAGCACGTCGGCCAAGTCGCTCAGTTGGTTGATTGCCGCGAGGAACTTGGGATTGACCCGCAAGCCTCGACCATGGCGCGGATCGGCCACCCAGCGGTTGCCCTCCTTGCGCAGCACGCCGCTCAACTGGCTGTGCAGGAAGCGTTCGATGCGCCCCGTGTCGGCGCGGATCATCTGCCCCAGCATCGGCAACGAGGCATCGCTGGCGGTCGCGGCGAACGGATAACGGCCGGTGAAGGCGGTGTTCCAATGCGCGACGATCGAGCGCTGCCACTGACTGTTGAGCCCTGCCGCCGAGGGTTGCAGCACGCGCTGCCAGGCCTGTTCCAGCGGCTGCACGAACAGCGTCTCGCCGATGCCGGCCCATTGCGCGCCGAGGCTGGCGGCCATCAGCCGGCCATAGGATTGGGTGTCGGTCAGGTCGATGCCCCGGCCCTGGAACACCGTCTGGGCCAAGGCCTGGGTCATTTCCAGCGGGTCGCTGGCGCTGCTGACTTGTTGCAGTTTCAGGCGCACGCGGGTTACTTGGGTGAGGTAGGCCTGGAGGCTCAAAGTGTCATTGCCGCCCTTGACCAGTGTCAGCAGCGGCCCGAAGGTGGCATCCAGCGGGCCGCCCGGCAAATCCACGAGTTGATCGATCACCGGCGCCTTGTCCGGTCCGATCAGCTTTTGCGCGGACTTCATCAGCGAGTCGCCCAAGGCCTGACCGCGAGTGCCGGCCTGCCCTTGGTAGGCCAGGGTGTTGATCAGCGCGATCAGCGGCGATTGGCGCACGTCACTCATCAGCGTCAGTTGGTCGATCACCCCATCCAGGCTTTTTGCTTGATTGGCACGCAGGCTATTGAGAAACCCCAGCCAGGCGCTGGCGTAATCCTGAAAATAGCGCTCGGTCAGGCGCGCCTTGAGCACGTCGGGGGTCAAGCGGTCATCAATATCGCCGGGTTTGTCGCTGAGCACCCAGTCGATTTCTTCACGGCGCGCCTGGGCGATTTCATCGATGGCCCGGCGCACCTGACCCTCCCAGGCCTGGCGAGTGAATACACCTGGCACACGGGCCTTGCTGGAAAACAGCGCGGCGGCCTCGGTGTCGCCGACCATCTGTTGCAGGCCCAGGGCCGGATAATGCTGGGCGGCCTCGTCGAGCACGCGTTTGTACAGGCCGGCCTCGGCGTTGCGTTGGCCCATCTGGTCGAGCAACACCTGGCGCACCTGTGCCACCAAACGTGGGTCGGCCTCGATGCGCCAGTCCGGGTGCGCGGGCAATTGCTCGGCATAGAACTGCCACAGGTTCGGTGCGAAAGTTTGCCAAAAACCAGGAGAGATGCCGTCACGCGTGGGATCGACGTGGCCCAGGGTCTTGACCAACAGGTCCACCTCGGCTTTTTCCGGGCGCGCCATCATCAGGTACGCCTTGAGCTGATCGTAGGCGTCACGGGTGCGCTCGATGCGTTCGGGGCTGCCTGGCGCGAGCTGGACCAACGCGCTCAATTGCTCGCGCAAACGGGCCGCCGCCGGGTCGCGGACCAGGCGGTTATTGGCTTCGACGTAACGGGGCCACAGCGCTTCGAGCAATGTTTCATTGCGGTTCAAACCAAAGCGCTGGTACCACGGCGCACCGTGTACGACGCGGTGATCCAGGCGCGCCAACTGGTGCACCAGTTCATTGAGTGCCAACAGGTGTTCATCGCCCTGGGACGATTGCTGCAACGTCGCCAACACGGACTGCACCTGGACGATCTGCGCCCGATTACTCACGAAGGACAGCACCGTCCCCGCGATGCCCACCAATGCCAGGCCCATGAACAGCGCATAAGCGACTCGCGGTACGCCCCAGCCCAGGCGAGCGCCGACCGCCTTGTCGCGCTGCACGCCATGCCAGGCCGGATCCGGCCACCAGAAGTGCAGGTTTTCACTGCTGTGCGCCACGGGCAGCGGCAGGCTGAACCACAGCCCGCGCAGCAGCACGCCCGGGTTCATCCCACCCCACAACGGTGCCAACGCCTGACGCCAATGGGCAATGCCATCGACCTTCAGATCCCGGGACAGGCGCAGCAGGAAATCGTGGTGCATCTGCTTGTTGACCTGCATCTGCTCCAGCCCCTCATGACGCAAGGGGCCCAGCAGGTTGCGCAGGCTCGTCTCCAACATCGGCGCCGTGACCCGCGCCGGCAACAAACACCCCACCGGCTGGGTCTCGCGCTTGTCCTGCGGCCAGGCGCTCTCGCAAACCTGCCACACATGCAAGGGTAACTGCCGCCGCATCCGCCGCGCCAGGTCGTGCAAGTGCCGCAGGGCCTTGGCCATCGCCGCGTCGTCGGTGCTTTGCGGTTTATCCAGCGCCCAGACCACCCCATCGAAGGCCCGCCTACGGCGCAGGGTGAGCCATTGGTTCAGCAGTGGGGTGTTGAGGGGTTCTTGAAGGCCGCCGCCCCACAGGAGCACGGTGCGTTCGCCTTCGAGCCATTTCTTTTTTTCCAGTTCCGGGGCGATGGCGGCGATTTGGGCGGGTTCGCCGACGATGAGCAGGAGACGGACTTTGTGGCGCCAGAGGGGGCCGTATTGGAAGCGTAGGTGTTCGCGCAGCTCCGCGCCAATTATCGATTCAGGTGTCCTGGCTTCAGGTCGTGATGGGGTCACCTGGGTGCCGCCCACCAAAACCCTGATCCCGTTCTGCATGGCTTGCCACATCAATATCGCCATAGCGAACAACAGCGCCCAGCAGAACACTGCCTTGAGCAGCAGGTCCGACAGCACAACGCGGTCGAGGGGTTGCCCAGCCCATAGCCACCAGCCCACGCCTGCCAAGGCAACAAACACTGCCACGATCAACGCCAACAGGAGTGCCGTAAACCATGAAGAAATTTTCAGAGGTTCATCTGCTTGAGTCATGGGGTTTCACAATTCCAAGGGCCAAGGTGTAATGAGGATCGCAAGCCAACCAGGCACAGGGCTCACCGTGTTGTTCGGCGTACCAGGCGGCGAGGGTCTGCGCGACCATGGCCTGCAGATTTGCCAGCGCGCCGAAATTGAGGTCTTGCACGTTTTGCCGAGTGTTCCAGCCAATGGCGGGCAGATCGGCTACATCGGGTTGGGAGAACGACACGCACACTCGGGCAGGCTTGTGCAGTTCGCTTTGTTGCAGCGCTCGTTCGGCCACCTTCATCAGCGATTCTTGATCGCTGAACCATTCCCCCCGCAAGACACTCGTGCCTTGCTCAGGGCCCAACAGCCAGAGCAGCGCCGCCTCGCCCGCCGGCAGACGGCTGTCCTTTTGTGCTGGCGAGGATTGGCAACCGCCACAGAGGATGCGTGCATCCGAAGGGGCGCCCTGCAACTGGTCGATGATGGAGTCCAGGCTGCGCATGCCCTGCCAGGACTGAGGTCGCTCCGGCAGCTCAACCTTCGGGCAGGATTGAGCCATCTGTTCGACGAAGGCTGTCCAGGACTCAAGTGAACCCTGCCAATAGCAATGAACTGGCTTCAACACGATGGGCTCGGTTTGCTGCTCATGCCATTGCAGGGCAAGTAAAACGGCCAGTTGCCGCTCGCGCTCGGCTAGTTCATCACCGTGTACCTGGAGTAGACGAAGCACCCTGCCTTCGGGCGTTTCCTGCGGTGTGGGCGGCGGTTGGTCCGGGTTGAACAGATTCTGCCTGTGTTCCTGAGTCTGGCAGGCGGGCCCGAGCAGGACGGTCTCGACCAACGCGGCTTTTTCTCGATGATGTGCCCACCAGGCATGCTGCATCTGATGCGCCCTCTTGGCATAGTAGTGCTCGTTGCTCTGGCCGAGCCGGAAGTACAACACGCGCAACAGCAGTGCGAAAAACCAAACGAGTAGCCCTAGCGACGATCCGACAAATACGAAAAGTGACGGCCAACCCCAGGAGTTGTGCATTAAAAACGCGTTGGTACTAATCAGAGAGGCCAGCAGCACTCCCCCACTAACCAGCCAGCGCGAATAAATGGGGGGCTGTGCGACAGAGCAAAGCCTGAACTCCGGCACCGGGTTCATGAGGCCACCTGCGTATCGGGCATGGAACTGACCAAGGTGCAATCGCAACCGCAGCGATGGCCATCCAGTGCCACCGGGAACCCGTCGATCTCCATCAGGTCACTGCCCTCGGCAATCTCGGTCCGGCCATGCAGATTGCAACGCACGGCGTCGCCCTGGCAGGCGATGGCCAGGTCATCGCACAGGTAGTGGCCTTCCAGAACCTCGCCTCCATATTCCTTGAGGGTGTCGCCTTGGCGAATAATGGCTTTCATGGTTTTCAACTCCTTGTAATGGTCAGGACTGCGGGCACGACGTAGGCACCGGCAGGTTGAGCGGGATCTTGATCGGGTATTCGGGGCTGCCGTAGGTGTGGCAGGACGTGGTGACCTGGATGTCGTCGCAGGGCAGGAAGTGCACGGTCAAGCCGCAGACTTTTTGGTGGGTGTAGTCGGGGATGGGGACTTGTTTGCTGTGCCGCTTCTTTTGCGCGTCGATCTTGTCGAGCCAGGCATCGTATTTGGCTTCATCGGCAAGACCAGGATTGTCGTAGGAATAAGCCACACCGGTCTCCCAGTCGATCCGCACAGTCATATCTGGTTGCCAGCGTGATGGCGCGTTATAGCAGCAACCGCCCCCCCCCCCTTGATAGGGCCCGATGATGTCGATTCCCGAGCGCCCATCAACGCTGAAGCGATTGATCGCCCAATGGGTGTGATTGATGGCTTCGAGCGTGCTGGCCTGGGCGCCGGATGCGAGCACCACGAGCAAGCCACAACAAGCGCCGAGCAGCGCATGCCTCGGAGTGAAATGGGGCACTGAAGAATCGCCTTGTGTAGCGTGACGAAGCAAAGGTTCAGCTTGGCGCATCGTTCGTCTCCTTGGCCTGCGCATAAAAATCCTTCCACAGTTCGTTGATGTCCTTTTGTGCTTGTGCCAGGCGCTCGGCATCCATGACCAACGGCACCGGGTCGCTGGCGGGGGGTGTGACCCGCGCCAACTCGCCCTTGCGGTTTTCGCTGTACAGCGCAACTTCCCGGCTGTTGGCTTCGCCAAAGAACACCATGCGGTCGCGCAGGAAACTGCCCCCGGGTTCACGTCCGAACGAATAGAGAAACCAGGCACGTGAGTCGTGCACGTGGTCGTCGAACAGCGCACGCAATAAGCCTTCGGGTTGCTTGGCGTTGCGGCTTTCGTCGACGTTGCCGCGAAAGGTTTCGTTCTGGTGGTTCACCTGGGATTGGGGCGGTGGGAACAGCCGGCTGACCAGCTTTTTGCCGGCGGTTTTCATCCGTTCACGCTCGGCGCGGATCTGGGCGGTGGCCCAGAACAGCACCTGGTCGGCAACCAGCGCCAGGCTCAGCACCTGCACGGCCAACGGCGCCCGGCGACCGTCGCCCGGGTAGTCTTGCGCAAATTCTTCGGCCGCTTCGCGCAACTGGGTTTTCGCCATGTCGGCGTCGAAGTCCTTGACGCCGGGTTTCAGCGGTTTTTTTGGGAGACGGTGGACGCGTTCGGCGGCGTTTTGCTGGAGGCGCTCTCGTTCGATCGCCAGTTGTCGTTTGTCACGATCTTCTTCCGCCTTACGGCGAACAGCTTGGTCGGCTTCTTTATCGCTCGCTTGTTGGTAGAAGGGTGTCTGCTTGAGGCTGGCGAAGGCGTAGCGGTCGATGCGCCAGGCGGTGATCCAGTCCAACTGCGTGCACAGGGCTTCTTCCAGGCTCACGTTGGTTGGCAGAGGCTGATAGTTTTCGATTTGTTCGATGGGCAGTGGTTGGATTGTAGCGGGCAGGTCCAAGGTGACTTGGCGCCAAGCGTTGAAGCGATCAGCGAGAGTCGACGTCGTTGCAAACGCCCGAACAACTTCGGGGGACATTGCACGCCAGAGCTCATGACGCAACTCTACCGGTAGAGCATCCTCCGGAACCTTCAAGGGAGCTCCGTGATTAAAAGCATCGGCATACAGATCGTTTAGAGCAATCTGCGACAGTAGCAAACGGTCATCCCTACCAATCGCCTTCCCCTGATCCCCCGGCGGATACCCCCCACCCTGATCCGAATGCACACCCGGATACAGCACCTCCTGGCTATTGGCCGGATACTCACCGTTTTCACGCCGAATGGATTCCAACGGAAAACACAGCCGCTGCTCATGACTCGCCACCAGATGCAGGCAACGCTTGACCAGCCCGCTGTCCGGCAGTTGTTGATTGCCATCGGCCCAGCTCATGTGCCCCTGTGCGCCGGGCATGATATCGGCGATGCCCACCGAGGCCACGGTGTCCAACAACCCCAGGTATTCCACGCTCAGGGGCAGCCTTAAATCCAACATCGGCAGCGTCAGCGCCGAGTCGGACAACAATCGGTCCAGCCAACTGACAAAACCCCGCGCCGCCGTCGCGCCACGGGAAAACCCATAAACGTACAACTTGAGCCCCAGCAGCTTGACTTGGCCTGGCTGCGGTTGGGTCAGGGCCAGGTGCAGGGGTTTGGCCAATGCCTCCAGCTGTTTGCGAAATTCGCGGCTGCGATTGGCGTGACCGGTTCCCCAACCCAGGCCCAGGGCCGTGCCCATAGCTTTAACCGACGCTCGCAGCGCGGTGTTATCCAGGCGAGGTTGGCCCAACGTGCGGCGCAGGGCATCGATGAGCATCATCAATCCCCAGTTGATCCGCTCTTCGCCGTACCAGGCGGTGGCCAAGCCCATTTCGCCGTAATCGAGGTCGCCGACTTCTGGGAATGGGGTGCCCACGCCGGGCATGTAGTACTTGAAATACTGGCCGTTGCCGGTGCCCGCCGCGTCGACCAGGCGTTCGGCCTGGTCGCTGTGGGCGGTGCCGCCGGCATGGCCGGCGCCGATACTGGCGCGAAACAGCCGGGCAATGTTGGTCGGGTGGGGCGTCGCGGATTCGTACAAATCGTTGTTCAGGTTATTGCCGGTGCCGTCGAAAAACAGGCTGATGTGCACGGTCTTGCAGCATGGCGGCATCACCCTGCGCCCGGCGGCGACGCACAGGGCGTCGTGATAATCCTGCTCCAAGGCGCATTGGCGATTGATATTTTGATAAACCTGTTGGGCGCGGCTGGGCAAACGGTCTCTAACCGGAAATGGTGGTGGGTAGTAAATATGGGATAGTTTCACTTCGGACATGACGTAGGCTCCGGCAAAGTAAGCGGGGTCTTGATTGGGTATTCCGGACTGCCATAGGCGTAGCAGGACGTGGTGACTCGGATGTCGTCGCAAGGGAGGAAATGCACGGTCAAGCCGCAGACTTTTTTGCCGGTGTAGTCCGGGACAGCCACTTGTTTAGAGTGCTGGCGTTTTTGCGCATCGATATTGTCAAACCAGGCATCGTACTTGGCCTCATCGCCACTACCTGGATACCCCGCTGAACTACCAACTCCCGTTTCCCAATCAACCCGCACTGTCATACCCGGCTGCCAACGCGCAGGGGCGACATAACAACACCCTCCGCCTCCGCCCTGATAAGGCCCAATACTGTCGACCCCCGAACGACCATCCACACTGAAACGATTGATCGCCCAATGAGTGTGATTGATCGCTTCCAAGGTGCTCGCCAGCGCACCTGAAGCGAATAAAGTTGCAGCCATGCCAGCGGCAATCGCAACAGGCCGCCTGGCTCTCGAAAATGTGTGCATAAGGCCATTTCCCTTTCGTTGAAGACCCATCATTCAGGCGCCAGCAATCGTTCAAGAACAAAAGCCTCACGCTCGGGCCCCAGAAGCAATCCCGCTTCGGTGGCCGCGAGCATCGCGGCGTAACACTGTTGAAAATATTCTTCCGCACCCCAATGCGGCGCACGTGCGGCAAGCAGCTTGCTCGTTGCCAAGGTCGCGTCACTGGCACAGCCAAGAACCTCCAACTGGTCGTCGCTAAGGTCCAAGAGGCAAAAGTCCTCGGGGTCCAAGGGCTCGCCCGGAACGCCAGGCAAATGCCCAGGCACGCCGTCACGATCCAGCCAACTCCAGAACACCGCCGGACGCAGCAACAGCTGCTGCTGTTCGGGTTCCAGCACATGGCTGAACAGCAGCGCAAACAGCCGCGGGTCGTAATAGCGCAGCAGCCCCGTGTAGCCACCGTTGGTCGCTTCCAGGCAGCGGCCGAGGTGTTCGGCCAATGCCAGAAACGGCCAGGGCGAGGCCAGCACCAGCAGTTGCGAACGACCGCGCGCCTCGTGCATCAGGCCACCCAGCCATTGCCGTTGCAGTGGCTGCGCCAGCTCGACACGCAGCAACAGCGGCGCGAGTTCGGCGGCGCCTTCCTCGGGCAGGCCGGTGAACAGCGAATGCCACTGCAACGGCGGCTCGACGCTGAGCACGCTGGGTAATATCGGGGCGTTGCTCGCGGCCTGATCCACGATGACGTCGAGATGGTTGATGCCGCCCTTGGCGCAAGACACCTCCAGCAAGTCGAGCCAGGCATGGCGTTGGATGGTTGTCATGCTGATACCTCCCTGGGCATGAATCCTTGAGCGGCGGCTTGGGCCCTTTTCAAACACTCCTTGCACACTGAACCGGGCAGCTCAGGCAGCGGGAACGTCTCGCTGCTTGGCCGGTTGAGCCTGTGCTTGCCTTTGATGCTGATCAGGCCAGGACCATGGATCTGGATTTCGCCTTGAGGCGTGATGCGGATATAGGCACCCCCACACCCCAGGGTGATCCCATTCTTGGCCGTCACCTGCACATGCCCCTGCACCGACTGCACGCTGATGTCCTGCTGGGCTTTCAAATCCAACACATCACCGTGGGATTCGATTTCCAACGGCCCCTTACCCGAAACCAGCCGCATGCCTTCCTGCTGGGCCAGCAGCGAAATCCCCTGGTTGGCATGGGCCGACAGACGTTTAGCGGCGGCGAGATTGATTTCGTCCTGGCTTTGCAGGTAGAACGCGTCACCGCTTTTGAGCAGCAGGCTGGCCGGGGTGACCGCGCCGATGCCCTTGGGGGCGCTGAGCAAAATGGCGGCGGCCTTGAGGTCTTTGGCGTCGGTCTGGAGTTGCTGCAAGCCGCCCAGGTCGGGCTTGCGGCTGTGATGGGCCTGGGCGATGTCTTGCCAGTCGGCCATCTGTTGTTTGGCGCCTTCGACCTGGGCGCTGGCCGGGTCCATGCTCAGGACGTCGCCCTTGGCCTTGACCTGTTCATCCGCACTGATAAACACCCCCTTGCCAGCACGAATCGCCCCCCAGCCATCCGTGCGCAACTCAAACCCTTCCCCCCGCTTCTTACGCTCGGCATCCACCAGATGCCCCAGGTTCAACTGGCTCTTGCCACTGTGCTCGGTGCTGAGCTTGACGTGCTCCTGCCCCCGCGTGTCGTCCATGCGCAACTTGTTGTTGGTCGGGGTGCGCAGCACGTTGCGGCGTTCGTTGCGGGCAGTGACCAGGTCTGGATGGCGGTCGTCGTGCAGGGCGTGGGCGATGTAGGGGCGGTCGGGGTCGCCTTGTTCGAAGGCGACGGCCACTTCGGTGCCGGCCTGCAGCGGAAAATGCAGGCCGTGGATATCGCCGCCATAGGGCCGGGCCAGGCGCAGCCAGGCGCTTGAGCGGGCGGATTCCCAGGTGTCGCGGTCGAACAGAAAGCGCACCTTGTAGCGGCCTTCGAAGTCGAGGTCGGCGTACGGCGGGTTGGTTTCCGGGTGGTTGATACGGGCGGGAATGGTGCCGCTGATGCGTGGCTTGGGCAGCAGCGCTGGGCGAAAGCACACAGTTTCCGAGTAGGGAATGGCCTGGAAGGTGGCGATGAAACTGCGGTCGCGGGCGGCTTCGGTGCGCAGGCCGACGATCACCGCGCCGGGGTCAAAGGCCTGGGGTGCGCCGCCGGTGATCTTGAGCAGTTGCGCCGGTGCCAGGGTGGCGCTGGTGGTGGTGCCGCTGAGGCGGACCTGGTCGTTGAGGTAGCGTTCGTGGCGCAGGCGGGCGTAGAAAAAACCGCTTTCGCTTTGCAGGTCTTCGTCCAGGGCGTAGCGCTCGCCCAGCACCGTGTAGGGTTCGCCGTAGTGATAGGCCTCGCCGTAGGTGCCTTTGGCGCCTCGGGTGTGGTCGACTTCGCCGTCCAGAAACGCGTAGGCCTCGCGGTGGTTATAGGCGCGAAAGTTGATGTTCTTTTCCACCACCTGGTGGGCCGTTTGCAGCTGCCAGACCGCGTCCTGTCCGTTGCTGGTCAAACCCGATGGAGGGCGACACGGCAACTTGACGCCGCGTTGGTAATGGCGCTGGTCGTCGTGAAATTCCACCACGTCGATGCCCAGGCGATCGTCGCTGACGATGCGATACCAGATGCCGACCTCGGCCAGCAGGCGCTCGATGAACGCCAGGTCGCTTTCGTCGTATTGCATGACCTGTTCGCGGCGAGGGTATTTGCGCACCACATTGAAATAAAAGTGCTGGCCGAGGAAATCGTGGCGCGTGCGCAGGATGTGTTCGACGATCTCCGGCACCGACTGGTACTGGTAGATGCGGAACTGTTTGCCCCGGTCCAGCAGCGCGAAACGTGGTTGCAGGGTGATTTCGTAGCGGGCTTCGTCGTGGGAACCGGACAGGCGCTTGAACTCGGTGACCGCACCGTGGAAGGTGCGCAGCGGCTTGATCACCGGGGGCTTGAAGCCCTTCGGTGTCGGCGGTGGCGGCATCGGGTACAGGCTGAAATGGGCGTCCCGCTTGAGCAGGTCGGTGGGGACCAGGTCGTGCTCGGTGCAGGTGAACTCGATGCGGTAATGGTAGGGGCGGCTCAGGTGCTCCTCGCCGACGAACGCCAGGACGTCGAGGCGGGCCTTGAGGTCGTAGACGCTGAGGGTGTGGCGGCTGTGGTCGAAGAAGGTGCGCACGGCGGTATTCATTGCGCGACCTCCGTGGCGGCGGCATCCGCAGCATCGACGAAGCGCAGGGTAATCCCCTCCTCCTGGCAATAACCCAGGTGCACTCCCCGCGTGCGCAACTGCGCTGCCCGACGTTGCAGCAGCTGTTGGCTCAGCACCGGCAGGATCTGTTCGTTGAGCAGGCTGTCGATGTTGCGCGCCCCGGTGTCGGGCAGCAGGCAGGCGGCGACCAGGGCCCGGTTGAGAGCGTCGTCGATCTGGCAGTCCAGACCGTAATGGCGCTGCAAACGCTTGGCGACCTGCCCCAGCTTGATCGCGACGATGCGTTGCAGGGCATCCTCTTGCAGGGGGCGGTAGATGAGAGTCTGGAAGCGTGCCAGCAAGGCCGGCTGGAAATGTTCACGCAGGATCGGTCGCATCAGTTCATGCAGCACGCTGTCCGGCGCGTCGGGTTGCGCCTGCAAGCAGGCCTGCAATGGGTCGCTGCCCAGGTTGGAGGTCATGAGGATGACGGTGTTGCGAAAATCGATCTCGCGCCCTTCCCCATCACGCATGAAGCCGCGATCGAAGACTTGGTAGAACAGATTGAGAACGTCGCGGTGGGCTTTTTCCACCTCGTCCAGCAGCACGACGCCATAGGGCCGCTGGCGCACGGCTTCGGTCAGCACCCCGCCCTGCCCATAGCCGACGTAACCCGGTGGCGAGCCTTTGAGTTGGCTGACGGTGTGGGCTTCCTGGTACTCGGAAAGGTTGAGGGTGATAAGGGATTTTTCGCCACCGAACAGGCTGTCGGCGAGGGCCAGGGCGGTTTCGGTCTTGCCGACCCCGCTGCTGCCCACCAACAGGAAAACACCCAAGGGCCCCTTGTCATCGGCAAGCCCGGCCTTGGCTGCACGCAGGCGCTGGGCCATTGCATTAAGTGCCGGGGCCTGGCCGATCACGCGCTCGCCCAGTTGCTGTTCCAGTTCCAGCAGGTTGGCTTGTTCATCCTTGAGCAGGCTGCCCAAGGGTACGCCGGTCCAATCGGCAATCACTTCAACCACGCTGCGTGCGTCGACGTCCAGGGACAACAGCGGTCGATTGCCTTGGATTGCATCCAGCTGTCGCTGCAACTGCCCGCACGTTTGCTGCTGCGATACTCCAGCCTCGCGGGCATCAAGCAGTTGCTGGGACAAATCGAGCACCTGCATGTATTCGCGCACCCGCTCAACTCGCTGATGTTCCAACTCAGTGTGTTGCGCCGCGATTTGCGCCAGGCGCTCCGTGTCAACGTTGCCGCTAAGGCCCTGGTCTTCTTCCAGCGCTTGGCGCTCCAGCTCCAGGGCAACCTGCCGCGCCTTGAGGCGGACCAAAGCCTGCGGCTCGCAATCCACGCTCATGCGCACCCGTGCGCTGGCCGTGTCCAGCAGGTCGACCGCCTTGTCCGGCAATTGGCGACCGGTGAGGTAGCGCCGCGACAGGCTGACGGCCGCCCGTACCGCCCCATCCTGGATGTGCACGCCATGATGGCTGGCGTAGCGTGCCTTGAGGCCGCGCAACATCAGGCAGGCGTTGGCGTCGTCCGGTTCGTCGACCTTGACCTTTTGGAAACGGCGCTCCAATGCCGCATCGCGTTCGAAGTATTGTTTGTATTCGCTCCAGGTGGTGGCGGCGATCGTGCGCAGTTCGCCACGGGCCAGTGCGGGCTTGAGCAGATTGGCCGCGTCGGTCCCGCCCGCCTGGTTGCCGGCGCCGATCAGCGTGTGGGCTTCGTCAATAAAAAGCAGGATCGGGGTTTCGGACTGCTGCACGGCTTCGATGACGTTCTTCAGCCGCTGTTCGAATTCACCCTTGACCCCGGCTCCGGCTTGCAGCAAGCCAAGGTCCAGCGCCCGCACGCTGACCGACTTGAGGCTGTCGGGCACGTCGCCCTGGGCAATGCGTAGCGCCAAGCCTTCCACCAGCGCGGTTTTACCCACGCCCGGTTCGCCGACCAGGATCGGGTTGTTCTTGCGTCGACGGCTGAGGATGTCGATGACTTGGCGTATTTCATCGTCGCGACCGAACACCGGGTCAATCTGCCCTTCCTGCGCCCGGGCGGTCAGGTCCTGGGTGAATCTGTCCAGCAGCGCCTGCCGTGCATCGGGTTTGGCACTCTCGGGGACGGCAGTGGGCTCGCACATCGCGACGTGCTCTTGCACTTCGGGACGCTCTTCGGAGGTTTGATCCAGCAAGGCAAATAAACGCTGCAATTGGGTCTCGCTGAGGCTGAGCAATGGCCAGGCCTCTACGCAAACCAGCAGTTCGGGCGCGTCCATCAGCGCCCCCAATAGATGCGCGGAACGCAGCCGGTCGTTGTCGTCATCCAGCGAAGCACGCAACCAGGCATTCCTGATCAGTTCCTGCAACGGCTCCGACAACTGCGGCTTGCCTTGTACGCTGCGCGGCAGGCTGTCGAGGTGGTTGAGCAGGCCGCACCACAGCGCCTCCAGGTCCCACGCGTAACGGCGCGCGATGACGGTCAGGTCGCCCTCGCCCTGCCCCAGCAACTTGAGCAACCAGTGCTCGATGGTGATATGTCCGTGGGCACGGCTTTGACACAGCGACGCCGCGTCACTCAGTGCCTGGGCGCAGTAGGGATTCAGACGACGAAGCAAACGAGTGGCGCTCTGTGCCATGAGGGGCGTCCTTGTGCGGGTTTCAGTGTTGGGGCAAGCGAGGATTGAGAGCAGATGTGCTTGGCTGAGCGCCCGCGAACGGACGCTCAACCCAACACACCGCTACTTACGTGTCAGGCGCTCTGGCGTTCGCTCCAGGCGTCGGAATGGATGATGTTGCCGTCCTTGTAGGTCCAGGTGACCTTCTCGTAGCGCAACTCGATCTCTTCCAGGTGATTGTGCTTTTCCTTGCCTGGGTCCTTGATGTCGTGCATTTTCGGCGCGACTTTCACCACCTTGACCTTTTCCAGGCGGGTGACGAAGTACACGACTTCCTGCCCGGCATCGTTAATGCGGTACCACTTGAATTCGGCACTCTCCAGGGTTTCCCCGCTCGTCACGGCCTTGTAGAGATAAGGGGTTGAAGCATCGATTTCCTTGGTAAACACAAACGGTGCATGCATCCGCGCACCGGTCAATTTTCCGGTGTTGTTATCCGTGGGGATCGCAAGGCTGTGGTCTTGGGCGAGCACCTCGATACTGCCCTCGCGCTCCTGCACATCGACCGATCCCTTGATGGCCTCGTTTGCGTCCTTGTGCAGCCAGAGATAAATGGGAATTGCCATGGGAAGCTCCTGTTTTTAACGTTAATAGTCGCGGGATGCGACTGGGGGTGGCGTGTCCGGACCTGCGGTGGGAAAGGCACAAGCCCCCACTTCAGGTACCAGACGGATATCGACACGACGATTGGCGGCGCGCCCTGCTTCGGTGTCATTACTGGCGATCGGCTGGCTGGCGCCGAACCCTTGCACCGCGAAGCAACTGTCAGGCAGGCCGCCCATGTGTTGCATCCAGTCATGCACGGCGGCAGCCCGGGCGCGGGACAGCCGCAGGTTCCGGGACTCATCGCCGGTGGCATCGGTGTGCCCGGCGATCACGATCAGCCAGCCGGGTTGGGCCTTGATACCGACCAATGCCTCGATCAGTACCTTGGTCGAGTCCGGCTTGAGTTGGGCGCTGCCCGGACTGAACAGCGAGAGGCTGTCCAGGCGTACCGGCCTGGGTGATTGCAGGGGCGTTGAAAGCGGCGGTTCGCGGTGATTGGTGAGCACCGCCCACAGCGGCGCGCGCCAGCGTTCGCCGCGATACAGGCCCAGGCCCAGCGACAGCGGCTCGCCGTGTCGGTAATACCTGTCCAGGCGTTGAGCTGCCTGACGGAGCACCAGCGCTGTGCCTTCACGCCGGATAACGGCCTGCTGATCACGTTGTTCCAACGCCGAGAGGGACGTGTAGCGATGCAGGTCATCACTGACTTGACGTGCCAACAAGGTGTTCTGCCACGCAGAATTGAACAACGCGAGTACGCCGGTCAGCGCGAACATCCACAAGCCGGCGACAGTGGCGCGCTGTGTCTGCAGGCGTTGGACGCGCCGTGGGATCAAGTTCAATACAGGGTCCGGGAACGGCAACCGGGCACCTGCCAATGCTTGCCTGTTGTCCTCCAGCGCTACTTTGTGGCGTAGCCATTGCCGCCACAAATTTTCTTCCACGAGTTGGGGCAACGCCCGTACCGGTTTGATAGCGCAAATAAATGCTGAGCCAACAACATCATCCAACCGCAAGTGTGGCAGGACCGCCTCATGCAGCCAGGCGGCAGCGCTGCGCAGTTGCACGACGGTGTGGACCCGTATGGCTTGCAACGACGAATCAACGGATTGCGACTGCCAGTCGGCCACACTGACGCAGGCGCCGGCATTACGGATCCGGGGACTGGGCTGACCGTTTGCCCAACAGAACCAGGGATCTTCGCCTTGCGATGTCTGTAGATAGCTCACCAGCACCAGCGGTAGTGCGCCCCCGTAGTTTCGCGCCTGGGCGAATTGGTAGCGGAAGGCGCGCAGGTGCCCGGCCAGGACGCCAGGCTCTGCGTGCGAGCCGGAATTGACGACCAGCATCACGCTGAGTTGGCTGCCCCAATCCGGGCGCAAGGCCAGGATGCTTTCGGTGACGGTCGGTAACTGTTCCAGTTCCGACACTCGGATGTAGCACCCTTGGGCACTCACGCGCAGGGCCGTTTGCTCTAATGGAATGGTGCCGAACAAAGCCTCCTGGTCATCGCCGCAAACCAGTACGACCGGTCGACGAAATGAAGCCGCGGGCAAGGACGCGTTTGCGGCCAGGCCCGCCGATCCAAGCCGGCGCGCAACGCGGCGGCTGGACAGTATCCAGCCCAACCAAACACAGCCCACCACCACCAGCATCGCGACGACGCGTGCCCAGGTGGCAAGCGCAATGATGAGGATTAAGGCGAGCGCAAGCGTGCCCGCCCACAGCCAGAGAACTCGTTGCAGTTTGAGCGTCATTTGCGCCTCACGCCCTATCGGGCAAAAGTGAGGCGATCACGCCGTTCAACAGATGGTCCATTGCCCACCAGACCCCAGCGAACAACAGGACAATCGCCAGGGTATGCATCAAGGGCGAACCGAACCGACGCAGTCTTTCGATCAGCTCGCCACCAGCCCCCTGCGTAGTCAGGCGTTGATTGAGCGCCAAGGGCGCCACCTGTGCGTTGAAGACGGCCAGAATCTGCTCGCGCTCCGGATCGGATGGATCCTGGTAACGCCCCCGGAAACCGAGCGTCAGTATCCGTTGAAACGCGGTCAGCACCGCCTGGTCCGGCGCGGCTTCGCGCAACACCTCCCGCATATCCTCGTAAAGAAACTCACCCGCCTGGTGCCGATTGAAAAACCTCGCCTGCAATGGCTCCCTGGCCCAATCGGTACGTGCACCCTCTTTTGCGCAAGTGAGCACTGTCTCATCCAGCAGCGCGCATTGGGCATGGTTGATGTGATCGATGCTACGCGGGCTCAACCCCGTCTGTTCGAGCCGTTGTCGAACTTGCTCGACCTGGGCCACGCAACGGTCTATCAATGCCTCGCTATCGAGTACCAAAGCGCCTTGGCGCAACTCGACCACCAGCAGGTAGGTGCCCTGCAGCAGGTCATCGATGTCCAGCGTCGTTGCGTTGTGTTTTTTCGAAGTGATCAGATTCATGTGCGCAGCACCGCAAACAGTTCAAGTTGCACATCCGCCAGCGTGCTGGGCACGTAGAAGGCACAGGTGCCCGTGGCTAACATGGCCTGTCCCTTGGGATGACCGAGGTCTAGGGCGAAGTACTGGTTCTCCAGGCGCAGAGGAATCGCCACCGGCACATGGCTGAGGGGTTTGAGTGGGATGCCGTCGAGTGCGGCGTTGATCAGGGCATCGACATCGTCCGGCGCACCGGCCTTGCACAGGCGTGGAAACTGATCCTGCAATTGCGCCGCCGGCAAGGGGCTGCGAACCGACAGGTAGAAGTCCGCACCGCCCGCTTCACGCAGGCGCTCATCGTTGAGCTTCACCTCCCAGCGATTGGTCCCCTTCTTCTCCAGTACCAAGGCAATGACCCGCGACGGCAGGCTGGCTTCCAGCAAGGTGGAGATGGTGCGTATCAGCGGTGAGAACACGGTTTCCAGGTGCTCATGCCGATAGTCGGGAATTTTGTCGATATCGTGTTCCAGCGAGAACGTCAGCAGGCTGCCGGCCAGCTTGATCAATTCCAGGTAGACCTGCTCGGGGGGCCGCTGCGGATATGCCTTGAGGTCCGCCAGCACCGGCTGGTAGGTATTCAAGGCATTGAGCAGCCAGAACAACGACACATCGGCCACGGCAAAATCGGCCATGCGCTGATTGCTTTCCCGCCGCATGCCCATCAGTCGCTGCCGCTTGGCGGACAACTGAGTCAGCAGGTTATCCAGCTGGGCCAGGAGCCTCGGATGCGCGGCAAAACTGAGCAGCGGCGGCACGTAGGCCGGATCGAGGCTCCACCCGTCCTGCCCGTCGCGCACCAGGCGCGCGATGGGGCAAGTCAGGTAATCGCCATTGTCGTCCCTGTCCAGGCGCAGACTCAGCACGTGCTCCAGTACGCCGATCGACTGCACTTCGTCGGCATAAAGATCCTGTACCGCTCGCCAGTCCTGGCGATACCGGGTCGGCCGATCAGCCCGGCCTTCCTGCAACAGGCAGTTGTTGCCGTTGGCCTGCTCCAAGGGCAAAGCCAGCAGCACGAGCGTTTGCTGGATGTCTTCAGGCAGCCGCCGTGCCAACTCCAGCCCCGGTGGCAGGCGATCCACCCTTTCGCTATCGAGCAGGGTTCCGTCGGGCATGCGCACACTCAGCCGGGTTGCCTTGAGCTTGCCCAGGCGCAATGCGTCCAGGTCAAACGCAACAGCCTTCACCCCCCACGGGTGTGCCAAGGCCAGGTGAGCAAGCTGTTCGTTGGCCCAGGCTTCCCAGCGCGCCTGCTGCTGGAACTGTTGCGCAGACAACAGGGTGCCGGATGTCCACAAGGGACGATCGATTTTCATGGCGTCGTTTCCTTGGGCGTGAGTCAGGCTTTTGCCTTGGGCATCTGCGAAACCAATGACAAATTGACGTCCATACCCTCGACTTGAAAGTGCGGCACCGCATACAACTTCACGCGGAAGAAACCGGGATTGTCTTCAATGTCTTCTACGGTCACTTTCGCGTCACGTAGCGGATGGGATGCCTGCAGGTCATCGCCCGGGTCGGTCATCTCGGTGACCAACCCGCCGATCCACTTATTGAGTTCCAACTCCAATAAACGACGGTCCTTGGTGGTGCCGATGTTTTCGCGCTGGATCAGTTTCAAATAATGGGCAATACGCGAAAGCAGGAAGATATAAGGCAGGCGTGCATTGATTCGGCTGTTGGCGGTGGCATCCGGCGTGTCGTATAACGCTGGTTTTTGCGCGGAGCTGGCGGAGAAGAAGCAGGCGTAGTCACGGTTCTTGTAATACGACAACGGAATGAAACCGAGATTGGCAAATTCGAATTCGCGGGTTTCCGGAATCATCACCTCCGAAGGAATCTTCACTTGGTTACCGGTACCCAGGTCGTACAAATGGATCGGCAAATCCGTAACCGCGCCGCCGGACTGCGGCCCACGAATCTGCACGCACCAGCCGTTGGCAATAAAGCTCTTGACCATGTTGGCAGCGAAGGCAAAAGACGCGTTGGTCCAAAGATACTTGTGGTGGTCCGGGCCCTTGACGCTCTCGATGTAGTTGAAGCTGCGCACGGGAATCGTATCCGGCCCATAGGGCAAACGACCCAACACCCGGGGCATGGTCAGGCCGATGTAGCGCGCGTCGTCACTTTCGCGAAATGCCTTCCACTTGATGTATTCGGCCCGATCGAAGTAGTTACCGATGTCCTTGATGGCCGCCACTTCCTCCATGGATTTCTTGCCAAAGAACGCCGGGCCCACCGAACCAATGAACGGCATGTGCGCCGCTGCCGACACTTTCGAGATGTTGCGCAGCAACGCGATGTCCCGTGGGCTGCGGTCGAACTCGTAATTGGAAATAGCCGCTGCAATCGGCTCGCCACCCGGCATATCGTATTCCCGGGTATAGGTATGCAGGTACAAACCGCTCTGGGCGATTTCGGGGGCGTCTTCAAAATCTCGCACCAGATCGTCCTTGCTGATGTCCAGCAATTCGATACGCACGTTCTGACGAAAATCTGTCTGCTCTATCAGTGACTTAATGCCACGCCAGGTTGATTCGACGCGTTGAAAGTCAGGATGATGCATCACCGCATCGAGTTGGCGACTGATCTGCATGTCCAGCGAAGCGATGTGTTCATCAAGCAGTACTTTGTCCAGTCGTTCTACTTTCTGCGACGACTGCTTGAGCAATTTCAAGAACACGCTGACAGCGGCAGTAACCCGCTCATCAGTCGAGGCCTCTGACAAAGCCTCGGCGTGCTGAAAAGTTTCAATATCTGCCAACGCTGCGACAGGGTTCAGATTGATCTTGCTGAAAAGCGCAGCGTAGACGCCATTATCTTCGGACAATACTGTAGCGCCGCGCGATTGCACGTTAGAACTCTCAACAGACATAGTTAATTTTCTCTTCTGGCTTGGCGATAACTTTAATTAGCGAACGATTTACGGCGCCAATGCCGCCAACTCGGCTCGCAACTCATCGCTGAGCGCATCATCCTTGAGGATGCGCTCCAATTCGTGACGAAAGGTCACGTTATCCAACAAGTTCGACTTCAGGTCGCGTAGCAGGTTGCGCATCGCCAACAGTGCGCGCAATTGCGGAATCTGCCGTGCTACCTGCTCCGGCTCGAAGTCCCTCATGCTTTGAAACTTCAATTCCACAGACACATCGGACTTATCATCAGCCAAGGTGTTATGCGTTTGAAGTTTCAGCTCTGGAGAAAACTCACCCAAGACGTTATCAAAGTTATTTTTGTTGATATCAATCTTGCCCCGTTCCGACAATGAACGATGTTCCTTGCCGTTACTGTAATCGCCCATCACCATCAATTTTAGTGGCAACTCGACTTGTTTCTGCGCACCACCGGTGTGCAAGTCGAGTTTGATGTTGACCCGGGCCTTGGGCACCTCGTTTTGGAAACTGTTTGAAGTCATGTCCTTTGCTCCTTGGTTTCAACGGCCATTGCCGCACCTGAGACGGCTCATGCACCGTCTATTTGATCTTGCTCCCACCGCCGATATAGCCCGCTTGCCCGCTCGCCCTCCCCAGTCGCCAGCCACACCTCACTGATACTCAACAAACGCGCCAGCTGCTCCACCCGTAACCGAGGTACGCCTCGTCTTTTCCAGTAGCACAAACATTGAGGGGTTATACGCAGTACCTCGGCAAAACCCGAGGCAGGGATGCCGTACTCCTTCAGCACGCCACTCAGGCGTTGTGCGCAAGCTCGTCGGAGGCTGGGCTGCGGATTACTTTGTTTCCACCAAGCGTCGACCATCGTTATTGCCCTGCTTCCTGCTCGTAGATTTAGTACGACTGTAAGCGACCCGGTAGAGAGCCAGATAGGTTTAAAGTGGGTGGCCGTCGTTAAAAAAGAAGAAGCCTACAATGAGCAAGTAGGACGCTTACAGACACCGCCTACAACGGCGCTCATCCATGCGAATGCATGGTCGAGCCCTCGGATATGTAGGAAAGAAACTACAGATACAAAACCAAATACAATGAAACGTTGTTTGCGATCTCATTCTGGGAACCGATAACAAAAGACAAAGTTCAAGATATTGCTGAACGAATGTTTTATACCGCCAAATACACGCACAGATACACGCCGCCAAGCACTGGAATTTCGGGACCTTTACACCGCGCCGATGACGTTCGTCAGCCGCTGCTCGAATTCCCCCTTGGCCTCAGGACCGGCTTGCAGCTACCTCGCCACAGCGCCCTCGTCAGAGGTAACGGACCCGCTCCTCCGTTACTTGAGCGGTTTGCCGATAAATAATCCGGGCAGGCAGTCCAACCATCCGCCTGGGCATTCAGGGCCTTTGGATCAACCACCGTGATCCGGCATCAAGTTGCAAGACTCAAGGCTTTTGTCGACGCAATGATCTATACCTTCAGATACACGCAGTCAGGCCAATGCAACAGACGGGCGTGTCCAGACAAAACGACTGTGGCGAACCCGCTTTGGGTGCACCGCATCACATAAAACTGGCCTGCAACACGCTGTTTCCGGCGCCGCCCCGTAGAATGCGCCCCACCGTCCAATGCCTGAAGTACCGACCATGAGCCTCAGCAAACGCGTTTTGAATGTTCCCACCAAGGCGCTATCCAGGCTTTGTCTATTGATACCGTTGCTGGTCGTGCACAACGCCGGCGCTGAAGCCTTGGAAATTGAACTGCACATTCTCGACGCACCGCCGCTGACGTTCGTCAACGATCCCAGGGGCTACGGCATCGTGGGCGATGTCGCAGCGGCAGCGATGACCAAGGCTGGCTACACGGTAAAGATCCATGTGCTTCCCTGGGCCCGGGCGCAGAAACATGTCAGTGAAGAGCATGACCACCTGATCGCGCCTCTTTCGCGCATTCCCACCCGAGAGGATCGTTTCACCTGGATCGCCTCGATCATGCCCATGGAGCGCGCCTTTTTCAGCCTTGAACGACGGGTGAGCAGCTTCGCCCAGGCCAAGGAAACCTACCGCAAGATCGGCGTCGGCCTGGGCAGTGCACAGGAAGATATCCTGCGCACCGAAGGCTTCAGCGATGAACAGATCTACCCGCTGGCCATTGGCGACAATCCCGCCCAGATGCTGTTGATGGGGCGTATCGATGCCTGGTTCAACGGCGTGCCGGAGAGTCGATACATCTGGCCGAAGGTGTCCAAGCGCAAACTGCTCATGAGCAAGGTCGGCAGCAGCGCCGACCTTTACCTGGCCTGTTCGAAGCAATGCTCGCCAGAAATGGTCGAGCATTTGCGCGAAGCGGTTGAAGCGCTTCGCGCGGATGGGACCGTCAAGCGTGTCCATGACCTGTATCTGCCGCATTAGGCTTGAGTCAAGCTCACCCGGCGGCCATCAATAAGTTTGATCACAAGAAAGCAAAGCCCGCTCGTGGGCAACCCACTCACTCAAGACTTGCCGAAACCAATGTGAGAGCGAGCCTGCTCGCGAAAGCGGTGGGTCCGTTGGCGGTGATGTCGGCTGGACAGCCGTCATCGCGAGCAAGCTCGGCTCCCACAGGGGGTCTCGGGTGTTTCCAGACCTGATGCCGAGCACTCAACCCCCTGGCGAGGGAGCTTGCTCCCGCTGGGGCGCGAAGCGGCCCCAATAAGCTGCATGCGATCTGCCTGATGCCACGCGGTGTTTGGTTTTGGGGCTGCTGCGCAGCCCAGCGGGAGCAAGCTCCCTCGCCACAAAGGCAGTTTGGTTGAGGCTACAAAACCCTATGGCCCTCCCACTGGGTTCTCGAGTGACCCCAAGGTTTGTGTCCACCGCCAATTTCCGTGTGGGAGCGAGCCTGCTCGCGAAAGCGGTGGGTCCGTTGGCGGTGATGTCGGCTGGACAGCCGTCATCGCGAGCAAGCTCGGCTCCCACAGGGGGACTCGGGTGTTTCCAGACTTGATGCCGAGCACTCAACCCCGTGGCGAGGGAGCTTGCTCCCGCTGGGGCGCGAAGCGGCCCCAATAAGCTGCATGCGATCTGCCTGATGCCACGCGGTGCTTGGTTTTGGGGCTGCTGCGCAGCCCAGCGGGAGCAAGCTCCCTCGCCACAAAGGCAGTTTGGTTGAGGCTACAAAACCCTATGGCCCTCCCACTGGGTTCTCGAGTGACCACAAGGTTTGTGTCCACCGCCAATTTCCGTGTGGGAGCGAGCCTGCTCGCGAAAGCGGTGGGTCCGTTGGCGGTGATGTCGGCTGGACAGCCGTCATCGCGAGCAAGCTCGGCTCCCACAGGGGGTCTCGGGTGTTTCCAGACCTGATGCCGAGCACTCAACCCCCTGGCGAGGGAGCTTGCTCCCGCTGGGGCGCGAAGCGGCCCCAATAAGCTGCATGCGATCTGCCTGATGCCACGCGGTGTTTGGTTTTGGGGCTGCTGCGCAGCCCAGCGGGAGCAAGCTCCCTCGCCACAAAGGCAGTTTGGTTGAGGCTACAAAACCCTATGGCCCTCCCACTGGGTTCTCGAGTGACCACAAGGTTTGTGTCCACCGCCAATTTCCGTGTGGGAGCGAGCCTGCTCGCGAAAGCGGTGGGTCCGTTGGCGGTGATGTCGGCTGGACAGCCGTCATCGCGAGCAAGCTCGGCTCCCACAGGGGGACTCGGGTGTTTCCAGACCTGATGCCGAGCACTCAACCCCCTGGCGAGGGAGCTTGCTCCCGCTGGGGCGCGAAGCGGCCCCAATAAGCTGCATGCGATCTGCCTGATGCCACGCGGTGTTTGGTTTTGGGGCTGCTGCGCAGCCCAGCGGGAGCAAGCTCCCTCGCCACAAAGGCAGTTTGGTTGAGGCTACAAAACCCTATGGCCCTCCCACTGGGTTCTCGAGTGACCACAAGGTTTGTGTCCACCGCCAATTTCCGTGTGGGAGCGAGCCTGCTCGCGAAAGCGGTGGGTCCGTTGGCGGTGATGTCGGCTGGACAGCCGTCATCGCGAGCAAGCTCGGCTCCCACAGGGGGACTCGGGTGTTTCCAGACTTGATGCCGAGCACTCAACCCCGTGGCGAGGGAGCTTGCTCCCGCTGGGGCGCGAAGCGGCCCCAATAAGCTGCATGCGATCTGCCTGACGCTACGCGGTGCTTGGTTTTGGGGCTGCCGCGCAGCCCAGCGGGAGCAAGCTCCCTCGCCACGGGCCCATCGGTTCCCAAAAAATGCGGCGCATTACCCGGACTAGAGGTCTCATTGATGGCTTATATCATTCTGAATGATAGTTACCTTTGCTTCATTCGATTCGTTCCGGTGTCTTGCGCCACGCATCATCCGCCCATTCTCAATACATTGGCGGATGCTATCCATGGAACATTCACTTTCAAAACTGCGTTTTCCCCTCGCGCTGCTGGCGGTGCTGGTGATGAGCGCTTGCGGCAAGACTCCCGACACGGCAGCGTCCATGCCGCCGGCCAAAGTCAGTGTTGCCAAGGTCTTGGAGCAGCCTGTCAACGAATGGGATGAATTCACCGGTCGCCTCGAAGCGCCAGAAACCGTTGAGATCCGCCCGCGGGTTTCCGGGCAGATCGACGAAGTGGCCTTCACCGAAGGCGCGTTGGTCAAGAAGGGCGATCTGTTGTTCCAGATCGACCCACGCCCCTTCCAGGCTGAAGTCCGTCGTCTCGAAGCGCAACTGGCCCAGGCCCGCGCCACCGCCACCCGCAGCGAGAATGAAGCCCAACGTGGCGAACGCCTGCGCTTGAGCAATGCCATTTCCGCCGAGCTGGCGGATTCGCGCACCAGCGCCGCCCAGGAAGCCCGTGCCGCCGCCGCAGCCATCCAGGCGCAGTTGGACCTGGCGAAACTGAACCTGAGCTTCACCCGCGTTACCTCGCCCATCAGCGGTCGCGTCAGCCGGGCGGAAATCACCGCCGGCAACCTGGTGACCGCCGATGTCACGCCGCTGACCAGCGTCGTGTCCACCGACAAGGTCTACGCCTACTTCGACGCCGACGAGCGGGTCTTCCTCAAGTACACCCAACTCGCCCGCCAGGGCCAGCGCGGCCAGGCCACGCCGGTCTACATGGGCCTGTCCAACGAGGACGGCAACCCGCACCAGGGCCAGATGAACTTCGTCGACAACCAGGTCAACCCACAGACGGGCACCATCCGTGGCCGCGCGGTGTTCGACAACAAGGATGGCACCTACACCCCAGGCCTGTACGCCCGCTTGAAGCTGGTGGGCAGCGGCACCTACGCCGCCGTGCTGATCAACGACGAAGCCGTGGGCACCGACCTGGGCAAGAAATTCGTCTTGGTGATGGACGCCGAAAACAAGCCGGCCTACCGCGCCGTCGAGCTGGGCCCGAAGATCGAAGGCCTGCGCATCGTGCGCAGCGGCCTGAACAAGGACGACACCATCATCGTCAAGGGGCTGCAACGGGCTCGTCCGGGTGCACCGGTCACGCCTGAAACCGTGCCGATGGCCAGCGAAGAAACCATTGCCGCCCTGGCACAACAACGTAAAGCGCTCGAAGCCAGCAACCTGCCCCAAGTCGCGCCCTCCAAGGCGGCGTCAGGCTCGGCAGGCAAACTGGCCGCTGCGACCCCACGCGACTAAGGGACTGAATCCAAGATGAAATTTTCCCAGTTCTTCATTTCGCGGCCGATCTTCGCAGCAGTGCTTTCGCTGCTGATCCTGATCGCCGGCGCCATCTCGCTGTTCCAGCTACCGATCAGCGAATACCCGGAAGTCGTGCCGCCGACCGTGGTCGTACGCGCCAACTTCCCGGGCGCCAACCCCAAGGTCATCGGCGAAACCGTGGCCGCGCCCCTGGAGCAGGCCATCACCGGCGTCGAGAACATGTTGTACATGTCCTCGCAGTCCACCGCTGACGGCAAGATTACCCTGACCATCACTTTCGCTCTCGGCACCGACCTGGACAACGCCCAGGTGCAGGTGCAGAACCGCGTCACCCGGACCGAGCCCAAGCTGCCGGAAGAAGTGACCCGGATCGGCATCACGGTGGACAAGGCATCGCCCGACCTGACCATGGTCGTGCACTTGACCTCGCCGGACCAACGCTACGACATGCTCTACCTGTCCAACTACGCCCTGCTCAACATCAAGGATGAGCTGGCGCGCCTGGGCGGCGTGGGTGATGTGCAATTGTTCGGCATGGGCGACTATTCCCTGCGCGTCTGGCTGGATCCGAACAAGACCGCCTCGCGCAACCTGACCGCCACCGACGTGGTCACCGCGATCCGTGAGCAGAACCGTCAAGTGGCGGCCGGTGCCCTGGGTGCGCCGCCGGCGCCGAATGCCCAGGCCTTCCAGCTGTCGATCAACACCCAGGGGCGCCTGGTCAATGAGGAAGAGTTCGAAAACATCATCATTCGTTCCGGCGCCAACGGTGAAATCACTCGCCTGAAGGACATCGCTCGGGTCGAACTGGGCTCCAGCCAGTACGCCTTGCGTTCGCTGCTGGACAACCAGCCGGCGGTGGCGATCCCGATCTTCCAGCGGCCGGGCTCCAACGCCATCCAGATCTCCAATGACGTTCGCGAGAAGATGGATGAGCTGAAGAAAGGCTTCCCGGCCGGGATGGACTACAGCATCGTCTATGACCCGACGATCTTCGTCCGCGGCTCCATCGAAGCGGTGGTGCACACTCTGTTCGAAGCCCTGATCCTCGTGGTGCTGGTGGTGATCCTGTTCCTGCAGACCTGGCGCGCCTCGATCATTCCGTTGGTGGCGGTGCCGGTTTCGCTGATCGGTACGTTCGCGGTGATGCACCTGTTCGGCTTCTCGTTGAACGCCCTGTCACTGTTCGGCCTGGTCCTGGCGATCGGTATCGTGGTGGACGACGCCATCGTGGTGGTGGAAAACGTCGAGCGAAACATCGAACTGGGCCTCACCCCCGTGGAGGCGACGAAGCGCGCCATGGGCGAAGTGACCGGCCCGATCATCGCCACCGCCCTGGTGCTGTGCGCGGTCTTCGTTCCGGCGGCGTTCATCAGTGGCTTGACCGGTCAGTTCTATAAACAGTTCGCCCTGACCATTGCCATCTCCACGGTGATCTCGGCGATCAACTCCCTGACCCTGTCCCCTGCCCTGGCTGCCGTATTGCTCAAAGGCCATGACGCGCCCAAGGACCGTTTCTCCAAGTTCCTCGACAAGCTCTTCGGCGGCTGGTTGTTCCGTCCATTCAACCGCTTCTTCGAGCGCGCCAGCCATGGCTACGTGGGCACCGTCGCGCGGGTTATCCGCAGCAGCGGCATCGCCCTGGTACTTTATGCAGGCCTGATGGTGCTGACGTTCTTCGGTTTTTCCACTACCCCGACCGGCTTCGTGCCCGGCCAGGACAAGCAATACCTGGTGGCCTTCGCTCAACTGCCGGACGCCGCGAGCCTGGATCGCACCGAAGATGTGATCAAGCGCATGTCCGACCTGGCGCTCAAGCAACCGGGCGTTGAAAGCGCCGTGGCCTTCCCGGGCCTGTCGATCAACGGTTTCACCAACAGCCCGAACGCCGGCATCGTGTTCGTGACCCTCAAGCCCTTCGATGAGCGCAAGGACCCGAGCATGTCGGCCGGCGCCATCGCCGGTGCCTTGAACGGCAAGTACTCGGAGATCCAGGAAGCCTACATGGCGATCTTCCCGCCGCCGCCAGTACAGGGCCTGGGCACGATCGGTGGTTTCCGCCTGCAGATTGAAGACCGGGGCAACCTGGGCTACGACGAGCTGTACAAAGAAACCATGAACATCATCACCAAGAGCCACAGCGTGCCGGAACTGGCCGGGTTGTTCACCAGCTACACCGTGAACGTGCCCCAGGTCGATGCCGCCATCGACCGTGAAAAAGCCAAGACCCACGGCGTGGCCGTCAGCGACATCTTCGACACCCTGCAGATTTACCTGGGTTCGCTGTATGCCAACGACTTCAACCGCTTCGGCCGTACTTACCAGGTCAACGTCCAGGCCGAGCAGCAGTTCCGTCTCGAGTCGGACCAGATCGGCCAGCTCAAGGTGCGTAACAACCGTGGCGAGATGATCCCGCTGGCGACCTTCATCAAGGTCAGCGACACCTCGGGCCCAGACCGTGTGATGCACTACAACGGCTTCATCACTGCTGAAATCAACGGTGCTGCCGCCCCGGGCTACAGCTCCGGCCAGGCCGAGAAAGCCATCGAGAAACTGCTCAAGGACGAACTGCCCAACGGCATGACGTACGAGTGGACCGACCTGACGTACCAGCAGATCCTCTCGGGCAACACCGCGCTGTTCGTGTTCCCGCTCTGCGTACTGCTGGCGTTCCTGGTGCTCGCGGCACAGTACGAAAGCTGGAGCCTGCCATTGGCGGTGATCCTGATCGTACCGATGACCCTGCTGTCGGCGATTACCGGGGTGATCCTCTCCGGTGGCGACAACAACATCTTTACCCAGATCGGTTTGATCGTACTGGTGGGGCTTGCCTGCAAGAACGCGATTCTGATCGTCGAGTTCGCCAAGGATAAACAGCTCGAAGGCATGAACCCGCTGGCGGCGGTCCTCGAAGCGTGCCGCCTGCGTCTGCGGCCGATCCTGATGACCTCCTTCGCCTTCATCATGGGCGTGGTGCCCCTGGTGTTCTCCAGCGGCGCCGGTGCGGAAATGCGCCATGCCATGGGTGTGGCGGTGTTCTCCGGGATGCTCGGCGTGACCTTCTTCGGCCTGCTGCTCACCCCCGTCTTCTATGTACTGATCCGCAACTTCGTCGAACGCAGCGAGGCCCGCAAGGCGGCCCGGGCTTTGAAACTGGAGGCGCAACAATGAGTTTGAAAGCGTTCGTGCCGAGCTTGCTGGTCCTGGCATTGAGTGCCTGTGCCGTAGGCCCGGACTACAAGGCACCGCAAACGGAGGCGGCGAATATCACCACCGCCACCGACGGCGCCGCCGGCCAGAAGAACTTCGACCGCGCCCGTTTCGAAGGCGTCTGGTGGCAGCAGTTCGACGACCCGACCCTCAACGCGTTGGTGACCCGTTCCCTGGACGGCAACCGCGAGTTGCGCGTGGCCTTCGCCCGCTTGCGGGCCGCACGGGCGATTCGCGATGACGCCAGCAATGACGCCATGCCGACCATTACCAGCCGTGCCAGCAGCGAACTGGGCAAAGGCCAGAACCCGATGGGGCAGACTGACGAGCGGGTCAACTCCGAGCGTTACGACCTGGGCCTGGACATGGCCTGGGAGCTGGATTTGTTCGGGCGCATCCAGCGCAACCTGGAAGCCACCGATGCCGATCAACAGGCGATCGAAGCCGATCTCTATCAGTTGCAGGTGACGATGATCGCCGAGCTGGTGGATGCCTATGGTCAACTGCGCGGCGCACAACTGCGGGAAAAGATCGCCCTGGCCAACCTGAAGAACCAGCAGGATTCGCGCAAGATCACCGAAAGCCTGCGTGATGCCGGCGTCGGCGATCAGCTCGACGTGGTCCGTGCCGATGCGCGCCTGGCCTCGGTGGAAGCCAGCGTGCCACAGCTGCAGGCCGAGCAGGCGCGCCAACGCAATCGTATCGCCACGCTGTTGGGCGAACGCCCGGACAAACTCAGCGTCGACCTGAGCCCGAAACAGTTGCCGGCTATCGCCAAGGCCCTGCCCATCGGCGACCCGGGTGAACTGCTGCAACGGCGCCCGGACATCCTCAGTGCCGAACGCCAACTGGCCGCCGCCACGGCGCGCATCGGCGTGGCCAAGGCCGACCTGTTCCCACGGGTCAGCTTGAGCGGTTTCCTCGGTTTCACCGCCGGACGCGGTTCGCAGATCGGTTCCTCTGCCGCCAACGCCTGGGCGCTGGGCCCGAGCATTACCTGGGCCGCTTTCGACCTGGGCAGCGTGCGGGCGCGCTTGCGCGGTGCCGACGCCGAGGCGGACGGTGCCCTGGCGAACTACGAACAGCAAGTGCTGCTGGCCCTGGAAGAGTCGGAAAATGCCTTCAGTGACTATGGCAAGCGTCAGCAGCGGCTGATCTCGCTGATCCGCCAGAGCGAATCGAGCCGCGCCGCCGCCGACCTGGCAGAGATTCGCTACCGCGAAGGCACCGTGGATTTCCTCGTGCTGCTCGACGCCCAACGTGAACGCCTGGCGGCCGAAGACACCCAGGCCCAGGCCGAAGTGGACCTGTACCGCGGCATCGTCGCGATCTACAAGGCCCTGGGTGGCGGCTGGCAACCGGAAACCGTCGCCAGCAATTGACCCACCCGGCTCAACCGAGCTCCTTTGGTTGGCCGCAACCAGCCAAATTTTTGCCCCGCGTCTCATTTGGACGCGGGGCTTTTTTTGGCTGTTACTAGTCCCGGCCCCTGGGGAGACATTGAACAAGAGGTTCACCGCTGCTCTACTGTGGGAGCGGGCTTGCTCGCGAAAGCGGTGGATCAGCTTGAAGATATGTCGAAGGTGCAGCCGCCTTCGCGAGCAAGCCCGCTCCCACAGGGTTAAATGCGCATAACTCACAAGGTTTGACTCAGGCCGCCACCTGACCGAAGCTTGCGGCATTTCACGCTTCTGGTAATGGATTCCCTGCATGCCCTCGCCTCGCCGCCGCTATCTGCTCCTCAGCCTCTGTGTCCTGTTGTTGATCGGTCTTGTCGCGGTGTGGCTGCGCAGCACCACGCCGCAGATCCCCGAGGCAATCAAGCGTGGCTACAGCGAAGCCTTGGAAAGCGCCCGCAACGGACAGCCGGGGGCGGCGCGGATGCTTTACCAGCAACTGGGACGTCCGGATCTCTCGCCCAAGCGCCGCGTGTGGCTGCACGCCGAACTGCCCAACTACCCCAGCCCCCAAGCCCTGAAACTGGCGGACGCCGACCTGCACAGCGAGTCGCCGGACGTGCGCCGGGCCGCCATTGGCAGCGTCGTCGGGCTGGTCCCGACAGGCCAACGCAGCCTGTTGCTCGGCCCGCTTCTGGACGATGACGACCCGAACGTCCGGTTCGCCGCCGTGAACGCGCTGCTGGGCCTGTCGCCAGATGATCTCGGCTTGTATTTCGGCGCGATGCAGATCGCCATCGACACTTGGGAGCAGATGCTCGAAGACGGCCCGAAAACCGCTGAGTCCCACTACCAACTCGCCCGGCTGCACCTGCACAACGCCGAATTGAAGAAAGCCCAATTGGCCCTTGAGCAGGCCTTGCGCCTGCAACCGGACAACCTGCCAGCGCTGGTCATGCAGATCGAAGTGCTGGACAAACAGGGCCAGGGCGATGCCGCCCGACAATTACTCGCCCGACAGTTGCAAACCCAGCCAGCGTCGGCTTATCTGCAACATGCGCTGGGCATGTGGCTGCTGCAACACGGCCAGAGCGAGTATGCCGTGCTCGGCCTGGCAAAAGCCGTGGAACTGGAACCCGAAAACCGGCATTACCGCTATGACCTGGCAACCACCCTGCATGCTGAACAGGAAGTGGAAGCCGCGCAGAAACAGTTGCAGGAAATCGTCCAGCGCTACCCCGCCGACCGCAAGGCCCGGGTGTTGCTGATCAACTATTGGAAGGAGACCGGCCAGTTGCAGAACGTTCAGATCCTGTTGGCGCAACTGGAACAGCTGAACCCCGATGACCCGGCCCTGCAACAGGGTTTGTAAGCGGACTAGCCGTTAAGTGGAACCTTGGGCAAACACACAATCCGTGGCGAGGGAGCTTGCTCCCGCTGGGCTGCGCAGCAGCCCCAAGACAGGGCCGCTTCGCGACCCAGCGGGAGCAAGCTCCCTCGCCACAGGATGGCTGCTCGGCTTCATTTCGCTTAGCTGACTAGCATGGGTCTGTGGGCCGTCGTCGCATACCGAAAAGTTGTGGAGTACCCCGCGTTTTGTCGATGTAAGCGGAACCGCCATCACCGCCAAAGGTCAAGTGTTCAGGCAGTCGATTTCAGGCGTTACCCCGCCTGCTGCCTACTTCCCTAGTCATGAGAGGGCTATTTTTGTCTACATCTAACGAGTTGATCAGTGCAAAAGCCGCCACCGGTATCGAGGGTCTGGACGATATCCTCTCCGGTGGTTTGTCCCGCGGCCATGTGTTCCTGCTCGAAGGGGAACCGGGGACCGGTAAGACCACGGTCGCGCTGCATTTTCTGTTGGCCGGCGCCAAGGCTGGCGAGCGCTCGTTGTACATCACGCTCTCGGAAACCGAGCGTGAACTGCGTCAGGGCGCGGCCTCCCACGGCTGGACCTTGGATGAGAACATTCATATTTTCGAGCTGACCCCGCCCGAAAGCCTGCTCAATGCCGAGCACCAGCAAAGCCTGCTGTATTCCTCGGACCTGGAGCTGGGCGAAGCGACCCGGCAGATCTTCGAAGTGGTCGAACGGTTCAAGCCGACCCGTGTAGTGCTCGACAGCCTGTCGGAGATCCGCCTGCTGGCGCAAAGCTCCCTGCGCTACCGTCGCCAGATCCTGGCGATCAAGCATTATTTCGTGCGCTACGACGCCACGGTCCTGTTGCTCGACGACTTGACCACCGAATCCCTGGACAAAACCGTGCACAGCGTCGCCCACGGCGTGGTGCGCCTGGAAGAACTGACCCCCAACTATGGCGCCGAACGGCGGCGGGTCCGGGTGGTCAAGTATCGCGGGCAGAAATACCGCGGCGGTTTCCATGACTTCACCATCATGGGCGACGGCGTGCACGTGTTCCCGCGCCTGGTGGCCGCCGAACACCGCGGCCAGTACCTGCGCCAACAACTCTCCAGCGGCATCGGCGAAATGGACCTGCTGCTGGGCGGTGGTATCGAGACCGGCTCCAGCACGTTGATCCTGGGGCCAGCGGGAACTGGCAAGTCGCTGATCGCGATGATTTTCGCCGCAGCCGCCGTGCAGCGTGGCGAGAAGGCCGCGCTGTTTATCTTCGACGAAGAGTTGGGCTTGCTGTTCGAGCGCATGAAAAACATCGGCATCGACCTGCAGGCCTTGCAAAAAACCGGCAACCTGCTGATCGAACAGGTGGACGCCGCCGAGCTGTCCCCCGGCGAGTTCTCCCACCGCGTGCGCCGCTGCGTCGACGACGGCGAAATCAAGACCGTGGTGATCGACAGCATCAACGGCTACCAGGCGGCGATGCCGGAAGAGAACGCCCTGGTACTGCACATGCATGAATTGCTGCTCTATCTCAACCGCAAGGGCGCGGCAACCTTCATGACCGTCGCCCAGCACGGCCTGGTCGGCGACATGCAAGCCCCGGTGGACATTACTTACCTGGCCGACACGGTGATTCTGTTGCGTTATTTCGAAGCACTGGGCAAGGTTCGCCGGGCCATTTCCATCATCAAGAAACGCACCGGCAGCCACGAGTCGACCATCCGCGAATACCGCATCAGCGGCGCGGGCATGACCATTGGCGAACCACTGGAAGCATTCCAGGGTGTCTTGCGCGGGGTCCCCACCTACATGGGCGAGAGCAACCCGCTGCTCAAGGATGAACACCGGTGACGCTGGCCGAGCCCCTGTCCGAGCGGGCGCTGATTCTCGCGCCGCTGGGACGGGACAGCCAGATTGCCCTGATGATCCTCAATGAAGCCGGTTTTGCCGGCCTCATCTGTCGCCACCTGGGTCATTTATGCGAAGAGCTGGAAAGCGGTGCCGGCCTGCTGGTGATCTCGTCGGAGGCCTTGGTCGGGCCTGACCTGGAAACGCTGTTCCTGCAAATCGAGCAGCAGCCCGCCTGGTCCGACCTGCCCATTGTCTTGCTGACCCATCACGGTGGGCCGGAACAGAACCCGGCGGCGCGGATCGGCATGCAGTTGGGCAACGTGACGTTCCTCGAGCGTCCTTTCCACCCCGTTACGCTGATCAGCCTGGTCACCACCGCGCTGCGCGGGCGTCGAAGGCAGTACGAAGCCCGCGACCGCCTGATCGATCTCAGCAACAGCGAACTGCGCCTGCAAACCACCCTCGAAACCCTCGAACAGCAGGTGGAGGAGCGTACCGCCCAGTTGCGCCACAACGAAGAAGCCCTGCGCCAGTCGCAGAAAATGGAAGCGGTTGGCCAACTGACCGGCGGCATCGCCCATGACTTCAACAACATGCTCACCGGGATCATCGGCAGCCTCGAACTGTTGCGCCGTCGCCTGGCCCGGGGCCGTACCGAGGACCTGGACAGCCTGATCGACCTGGGCGTGACCTCGGCCAACCGCGCCGCCGGCCTGACCCATCGCCTGCTGGCGTTCTCACGCCGGCAATCGCTGGACTCCAAGGCGGTCCAGATGAATACCCTGGTGCTGTCCATGGGTGAATTGTTGCAGCGCAGCCTCAACGAAAGCATTCGCCTGGACATGCAACTGGACGAACAACTCTGGGTCGCCGAAGCCGATCCCAACCAACTGGAAAGCGCCCTGCTCAACCTGGTGCTCAACGCCAGGGATGCCATGCCCAACGGCGGCAACCTGGTGGTGCAGACTCGCAATCGGCACTTGGATGCCGACTTCACCGAGGCCTACTCCAACCTCGCGCCCGGTGACTATGTGGTGCTGAGTGTGCAGGACACCGGTTGCGGCATGCCCGAAGCGGTGATCAGTCGCGCTTTCGATCCGTTCTTCACCACCAAGCCGATCGGCCAGGGCACCGGGCTGGGCCTGTCGATGATTTATGGCTTCAGCAAGCAATCCCGTGGCCATGTGACCATCGACAGCGAAGTCGACATAGGCACCACCGTGAACCTCTACCTGCCACGCTTCGTCGGTGAAGAAATCCACGAGCCCCAGGTTGCCACCCAGCACGCGCCGTATGCGCAGGATGGCGAGACCGTGCTGATCGTCGAGGACGATCCGGCGGTGCGGGTGTTGGTGAGCGCGGTATTAAGCGAATTGGGCTATGCCTTTGTGGAGGCGGCCGACGCCAACGGCGCGTTGCCGATCCTCCAGTCAAGCCAGCGCATCGACCTGCTGATCAGCGACGTTGGCCTGCCCGGCATGAATGGTCGGCAACTGGCGGAGATCGGCCGGCAGGTCCGCCCGGACCTGCGGGTGCTGTTCATCACCGGCTACGCCGAGCATGCGGCGGTGCGCGGCGGCTTCCTTGACCCGGGGATGCAGATGATCACCAAGCCGTTCACGTTTGACTTGTTGACGGCGAAGGTGCGGGAAATGATCCAGATTTGAGGTGATGAGCGCTGTTTGAGCTTGGGCATTACAACACAGTGTGGCGAGGGAGCTTGCTCCCGCTGGGCTGTGAAGCAGCCCCAATAAAGTCGACTCAATGAACCTGACACATCGAGGTGCCGGGTTTTGGGGGCGCTCCGCACCCCAGCGGGAGCAAGCTCCCTCGCCACAGGGGGGCGCCTGATCTGCCGGGATGTCTCCTGCCTACGACAACATCGACTGCATGATGCGTTGCAGTTCATCCAGGTCGAACGGCTTTTCCAGGATTGGTGCCTTGTGGGTAATCGGACTGTCCGTGTCGCGCACTTCCTGCGCGTAGCCACTGATGAAAATCACCTTCAGCTCGGGGCGCAACTTGACCGCGGGTTCGGCAATCTGCACCCCAGAGATACCGCCCGGCAGGCGGAAGTCGGTAATCATCATGTCCAGATGCGGCTTGCTCGCCAGGATCTCGAACGCCTGGGCGCCGCTTTCGGCTTGCAGCACCCGGTATCCCTCGCCCGACAGGTAGGCCGACAGCACCATCAGGATCGACGGGTCATCCTCGACGATCAATACAACATCTTGCGCATCTTCACTCATGAGAAGCCTTTGTTCGATCAATAGCTGCTGATACGACCTTGGGGTCTCTCAGAGGTTGCGTCTGTTCGGCGGTTTTGTCCAAGACAGTTTTCTGCAAGGGCAGGCAAACACGAAACAACGCCCCTTCATTGAGCCGACTGTCCACCGTGATCGTCCCGCCATGGGCCGTGACGATCTGCTCGGAAATGAACAGCCCCAGCCCGAGCCCCGAGGCGGCGGCCTTGGACGATACGCGCTCGAACTGCTGGAAGATACGTTCCTGGTTCTCCTCGCTGATGCCGATGCCGTGGTCCTGGACCTCGATGCAGGCGTGATCGGAGGTCTTGTAGACGCGCACTTCGATCGGCCCCTTGCCGCCGTAGCGCAGCGCATTGGTCAACAGGTTCGAGACCACCTGCTCAATGCGAAACTCGTCCCAAAGCCCCTCCACCGCCGGCTCGACCATGCACGTCAACGAACACTCGGCCACGGCGATCTGCGGCTGGAAGTTGCGCAGCAGGTTTTCCACCAATGCCGTCAGGTTGAAGCGGGTCGGCCGGATCGACAGCTTGCCGGTACGAATCCGCGACACATCCAGCATGTCCTCGATCAGCCGGATCAGGCTCTTGATCTGGCGCTCGTCGCGCTCGACCATCGCGCGCACCTTGTCCAGGCTGAAGGCGGCGGCATTGTCCCGGGCCAGGTGCATCTTGCGCAGTTGGGTCTCGAGGATGAGGCCATTGAGGGGCGTGCGCACCTCGTGGGCGACGATGGACATGAAATCGTCTCGCATGCGCACCGCCTGTTCCAGCTCGCCACGGGTGGCCTCGAGCTGCTGCAACA
Organism: Pseudomonas sp. Z3-6; assembly: GCF_051131985.1. Classification (NCBI taxonomy): domain Bacteria; kingdom Pseudomonadati; phylum Pseudomonadota; class Gammaproteobacteria; order Pseudomonadales; family Pseudomonadaceae; genus Pseudomonas; species Pseudomonas sp. Z3-6. The sequence goes on along the minus strand of NZ_CP071644.1, from coordinate 3,490,612 downwards.
GGACCTCCTGCTCGCGACGACTCTGTTCGAGGGCCACGACTTGTTCCTTCATGGCCTTTCGTTGGCGATACAGCTCGACGAACACATTGACCTTGCTCTTGACGGCCTGGGTGTCCAGCGGCTTGTGCAGGAAGTCCACCGCGCCATTTTCATAACCGGTGAAGGCATAGTTGCGCTCACGCCCGGCGGCGCTGACGAAAATGATCGGGATGCTGCGGGTCTTTTCCGTGCCGCGCATCAGCTCGGCCAGCCCGAAACCGTTCATCTCCGGCATCTGCACATCGATGATGGCCAGGGCGAAGTCGTGTTGCAGCAGCAGGGACAGTGCTTCGTCCGCCGACAGGGCCTTGAAGACCTCGCGGTCGTCTCCCCTGATCAATGCTTCCAGGGCCAACAGATTCTCAGGCAGATCGTCGACGATCAGCAGTTTGGCTTGAATATCTCTTGGCATGTGGTTCATTCCAGCCCGGCCAGCAACTGGCCGATGCCTTGCAAAGTAAGGATATGGTCGGGCTCGTGCAGGGCCAGCGCGGCTTCGGGCATGGTCGAGACCTGGGCTTCCACGGGGTCCTGGACCACCGTGATCCCGCCCAGGGCCTTGACCCTCGCCAGGCCCCGGGCGCCATCGTCGTTGGCACCGGTCAGCACCACGGCCAGCAACGTCTCGCCGTAGACATCGGCGGCCGATTCAAACAGCACGTCGATGGACGGTCGCGAATGGTGTACGGGGGCCTCCAGGCTCAACGACAGGCTGCGGTCGGCCTCGACCGACAAGTGATAACCGGGCGTGGCGACGTACAAGGTGCCCGGGGCGATGTCCTGCTTGTCCCGGGCTTCTTCTACCGGCACCGCCAGACGATGGCCGAACACAGAGGCCAACTGGCTGTCACGCTCATCCGGCAAATGCAACACCACCAGGACGGGCACGCCAAAACCTTTGCGCAGGTGTCCGAACACCCTGAGCAATGCTTCGACACCGCCGGCCGATGCGCCGACGACAATGGCCTCGATGGTCGGCCTGGATCTGTCCTTCGTCTGGTTCATAACTTGCGATAGATCCGTTCCTGTTTGACCAACGGCTCGAATCGATGGCCGTAAGCCGAAAAATCCAATGTCTCCTTACTGCCCAACACCAGGAAACCACGGTGACAAAGGGACTCATGGAACAGTCCAAACGCACGATCTTGCAATTTTTTATTGAAATATATCAATACATTGCGGCATGAAATTAATTGAGTTTCTGAGAAAACGCTGTCAGTCGCCAGGCTGTGATCGGCAAAGGTCACGTTCTCGCACAGGGTTTTGTCGAACATCGCATAATCGTAGGCGGCGGTGTAGTAATCGGCAAATGACCGCCGTCCACCGGCGTTCTGGTAGTTCTGGGTATAGGTGCGCACGCTGTCCAGGGAGAAGATCCCCTGCTTGGCTTTTTCCAGCGAGCGCGGGTTGATGTCGGTGGCGTAGATGAACGTGCGGTCCAGCAGGCCTTCTTCGCGCAGGAGGATCGCCATGGAGTAGACCTCCTCCCCCGTGCTGCAACCGGCAATCCAGATCTTGATCGAAGGGTAGGTCCTGAGCAGCGGCACGATTTCCTCGCGGATCGCCAGGAAATGCGAGGGGTCGCGAAACATCTCGCTGACGGGGATCGTCAGCAGTTGCAGCAACTGCATGAACGCGCCCGGGTCATGCAATACGCGCTCCTGCAAGGCTGAAATGGTCTTGCATTCGAACTGGCTCAGCGCATGGTGGACCCGGCGCTTGATGGAAGCGCCGGAATAATCGCGAAAATCGTAGCTGTACTTGAGGTAGATCGCTTCGATCAACAAACGCAATTCAATGTCAGTGTCACGGTCCACTAAATTCTTTCCATATTCGGCAACCACACGCGAATCAGCGAGAACAGACGATCCAGATCGATCGGCTTGGCCAGGTAGTCGTTGGAACCCGCCGCCAGGCAGCGCTCCTGATCATCCTTCATGGCCTTGGCCGTCACGGCGATGATGGGCAGCTTGCGCCAGCGCGGGTCCTTGCGGATCAGCGCGGTGGCTTCGAAACCGTCCATTTCCGGCATCATCACATCCATCAGCACCAGGTCGATGTCGTCGAACTCATTCAGGCGATCGATCGCCTCCAAACCATTGCGGCCGATGACCACGATCGCCCCTTTCGCCTCCAGCGCGCTGGTCAGGGCAAAGATGTTGCGCACATCGTCATCCACCAACAGCACCTTGCGGCCTTCGAACACCTTGTCGCGGCTGCGGGCGGTCTTGAGCATCCGCTGCCGTTCATGGGACAACCGGGATTCGACTTTGTGCAGAAAGAGTGTCACTTCGTCCAGCAGACGCTCTGGCGAACGGGCGCCCTTGATGATGATCGAGCGGGAATACTTGCGCAGTTCGGCTTCTTCGTCCCGGGTCAGGTTGCGCCCGGTGTAGACGATCACCGGCGGGAACGAACAGATGTCTTCGCTGGACATGCGCTTGAGCAGGTCGTTGCCGAGCATGTCCGGCAACTTGAGGTCGATGATCATGCAGTCGTAGACATTGGTCCGCAGCAAGTCCAGCGCTTGCTGAGCCAGGCCAACGGCGGTGATCTCGATGTCATCGTCGCCGATCAGGCGAGTGATGCTGTCGCGTTGCAGGTCATCATCCTCCACCAGCAGCACCCGCTTGACCTTCTGGGTCAGCTTGGCCTCCAGGCGGGCGAACACGTCCTTGAGTTCTTCGCGGGTGGTCGGCTTGACGGCATAACCGATGGCGCCCATGTGCATGGCGGCTTCGACCCGGTCTTCGACGGAAATCACGTGCACCGGGATATGCCGGGTCTGGGCCTGTTCCTTGAGCCGCTGCAGCACCGTCAGCCCGGAATGGTCCGGCAGGCGCATGTCCAGCAGGATCGCGTCGGGGGCCAGTTGCAACGCCAGGTCGAAGCCTTCGTCGGCACCGTGGGCCTCCAGGCATTGGTAACCGAGTTCATGGGCCAGGTCGAACAGGATGCGGGCAAACTTTGGCTCGTCCTCGATCACCAGGATGCAGCGGGTTTCGAACGGTGCCTTGTCACGGTCGTCGGCGAATCGGGCAATCGGCGTGTCCACCTCGGCGATCAGCGGCGCGGGTGCGGCCTTGGGTGCGACGGGCACTGGCGCGGTGGCTGTCGGGGTAAAGGTCATCGGCTCCAGCGGCGTGTCCCCGGGCTCGACGTAACGTTCCGGCAATACCAGGGTAAAGACGCTGCCCTGCCCCGGCTCGCTGGAAACCGAGATCGAGCCGCCCAGCAGCGTGGCCAGGTCCCGGGAAATCGACAAGCCCAGGCCCGTGCCGCCGTAGCGACGGTTGGTGGTGCCATCGGCCTGGCGGAACGCTTCGAAGATGCTTTGCTGCTGGTCGGCGGCGATCCCGATTCCAGAGTCGCGCACCATGAAAGCAATGCCAGAGCCCGGCTGACCGGCCACGGACAGGCTGACAGCGCCTTGCTCGGTGAACTTCACAGCGTTGGACAGCAGGTTCTTGATCACCTGCTCCAAGCGCTGGCGGTCGGTGTAGAGCATCGCCGGCGCATCAGGCTGCACGTGCACCTCGAAACCCAGGCCCTTGTCAGCCGCCAACGGCTCGAACATATCCCGCAACCCGTCCACCAGACGCTGCACGCTGGTGTTTTCCGGGCGCACTTCCAGCTTTCCGGCCTCGACCTTGGAGATGTCGAGAATGTCGTTGATCAAGTTCAGCAGGTCGTTGCCGGCGGAATAGATCGACTCGGCAAACTTGACCTGCTCCTCGCTGAGGTTTTGTTGCGGATTCTCTGCCAGCAGCTTGGACAGGATCAGCGAGCTGTTGAGGGGCGTGCGCAGCTCGTGGGACATGTTGGCCAGGAATTCGGATTTGTACTTGCTCGAACGCTGCAGCTCTTCGGCGCGCTCCTGCAATTGGATCTGGGCCAGGTTCAGCTCGCTGTTCTTCTGGTCCATGGCGTCGCGTTGCTCGGCCAATTGCTCATTGGTCTGCTCCAGCTCCTGTTGCTGGGCTTCCAGGTGGGCCTGGGATTCCTTGAGGATGCGCGACTGTTCTTCCAGCTCTTCGTTGGCGGTCTTGAGTTCTTCCTGCTGGACTTGCAGTTCCTCGTTCAACTGCTGGGTTTCGGCCAGCACTTCCTGCAAGCGTTGACGATAACGGGCGGCCTCGATGGAAGTGCCAATATTGCCGGCGATCAGCTCCAGCAGCTCGACGTCCCGCTCGGTCAACGGCCGCAGGAACCCCAGTTCGACGACACCGTTGATCCGGTCATCGTCACTTGTAGGCACCACCAACACGCTGTTGGGCAGGCCCTGTCCCAAGCCAGAGCTGACTTTCAGGTAGTCGTCCGGCACGTCGTCCAGGCGGATGAGGCGCCCCTGTTGCACGGCCTGGCCCGCGATGCCTTCACCGGCGACGATCACCTGCTGCTGTTCTTCATCCTCCCGGGACAGGCCGTAGGCGGCGACGCGCCGGAGGACACCGTTCTCTTCCCGCACATAAAGTGCCGCGACAGCGACGTCCAGGTATTTCGCGCAGAACTGCAGGATGTTGCGACCCAGCAGGTTCAGCGACAGTTGTCCCAGGACTTGCTCGGCCAGTTGCGTCTGGCCATTACGCAGCCAAGCTTGCTTCTCCAGGTGCAAAGCGCTGCGCTGCTGGACTTTCAGGCTGGCGCTGTAGCTCTCGGACAGGTTCAACAGGTCCCGGCGACCGACGTAGGCCAGCAATCCGCTGACCGCCGCGACAAACAACAGGTAAAGGGCAATGCTCCAGACCGTCGTGGTGCGCACATCCTGGTTACGCGCCGCACGCAACTGCTGCTCGGTCTCGACGACCTCTTCGAAGGACTGACGAATTTCGTCAGTCAGACGCTTACCGCGCCCGGCCTTCACCGCGCCCCGGTAATCGCCACTGCTGCGCTGCAGGTCGATCATGCCCTGGGCGTAATTGGACCACTCCGTCTGGAGTGCCTGGATCTTGTGCAGGCGGTCGACCTGGACGGGGTTGTCGGCTGTCAATTCCAGCAAAGTGTCCAGTGCCACTGCGATCCGTGGCTTCGCCACTTCGTAGGGGTCGAGGAAATGCTCGTCCCCACTCAACAGGTAGCCGCGCATGCCGGTTTCCAGGTCCACGCTCAGCTTGAGCGCTTCGTTGGCGTTATTGATCACCCTGTCGGTGTGGCCGACCCATTGGATCACCGACAGCAGGTACGTGATAAGGATGATGAAAAACACCGCGCTGAGCGCGCCCATGCCCAGCGGCAGGCTGATATTGCGGCTCAGGAGTTTGCGAAAACTTTGTTCGTCAACCGAAGACGAAGGAGTCATGGAAAAGGGCCTTGGTGGACAGTTGAAAACCGTGGAGTTTGCCCGAAAAACCGCGCTTGGATCCACATTTTCTGACGAGTCAAAGGCGCAGATCCCGCGACGGCCTGCCTTGTAGCAAGGAAGCGACTATCCTTGTCAGCTCTTGTACTATAGATCCTTTCTTGTACAACCTAGGGAACTTGTGCTGCCTCGGCATTTACTCATAAAAGAGGCTCATGAAAGAGGCCGTTTTTTTTGTGCCCCCTCCCGCTCCCATCTTTTGAGAATGTATCTATGTCCACCGCCAATGCCGCCACCCAGCCCACCATCCTGGTAGTCGAAGACGACGACATCGTGCGGATGTTAATCGTCGACGTGCTGGAGGAGCTGGAATATCAGGTGCTGGAGGCGGACGGTTGCGAGCAAGCGCTGGAGTTTCTGAACGACGACCAACAGGATATCGCCCTGATGATGACCGACGTCGGCCTGCCGGTAATGGACGGACGGGAATTGGCCAAGCAGGCTCGACTCGTTCGGCCGAAACTGCCGGTGCTGTTTGCCAGCGGTTATGCCGAAAGCATCGATGTACCTGAAGGGATGTCGGTGATTGGCAAGCCCTTCTCCATCGATCAGTTGCGGGACAAGGTCAAACGCATTCTTTCTTGAGCCGGAACGCATTCTTGGTCACTATCGGCGCCCCGCGCGCCGATGGCGCCTGATCTGTACCAAGGAACTCCCCGCTCATGCATCACCCCACCGCCACCAAGGTCCTGGTTATCGGCTATGTCTGGCCCGAGCCACGCTCATCGGCTGCCAGTGGGCACGTCATGCAGATCCTCGACACCTTCCTTGGCCAAGGCTGGGACATCACCTTCAGCAGCCCGGCCGGCCCCGGCGAGCAGCGTGCCGACCTGGTTGCGCTGGGCATCCGCGAAGTGCCCATCGAACTCAATAGCAGCAGCTTCGACGAATTCATCCATACTCTTGCGCCGGACATCGTGCTGTTCGACCAGTTCATGATGGAAGAACAATTCGGCTGGCGGGTCGAGAAGCACTGCCCCGGTGCCCTGCGGGTGCTGGAGACCTCCGACCTGCAAAGCCTGCGCCACGCCCGGCATCAGCGCCTGAAGGAGCGCCTGAAGCGCGATGACGCGAGCGAGAATTTCAGGGACCTCTTCGCCCCGGCCCTGGACGAGGAATTCCAACGAATGGCCGATACCGACCTGGCCAAGCGGGAAATCGCCGCGCTGTACCGCTGCGACCTCAACCTGATGGTGTCCGAGGTTGAAATCGAACTGTTGGTGGAGCACTTCAAGCTGCCCCGCAACCTGCTGCATTGGTGCCCGTTGATGCTGGACCTGCCCAGCGACCCGCCGGTGCCATTCGCGGACCGGGCGCATTTCCTGAGCATTGGCAACTTTCGCCACGCGCCGAACTGGGACGCCGTACTCTGGATGAAAAACGCCATCTGGCCGCTGATCCGCCAACAACTGCCCGGCGCGCAACTGCACCTGTATGGCGCCTATACCCCGCCGAAGGCCGCCGCGCTGCACAACCCGGCCCAAGGCTTTCACATCATGAACTGGGCCGAAGACGCCTTGCAGGTCATGTCGGCCGCACGCATCTGCCTGGCACCATTACGTTTCGGCGCGGGTATCAAAGGCAAGCTGATCGACGCCATGCTCTGCGGCACCCCCAACGTCACCACGCCCGTGGGGGCCGAAGCCATGCACGGCGAGCTGCCCTGGCCCGGGGCGATTGCCCAGAGTGCCGAAGCCATCGCCCGCGAGGCCGTGCAGTTGTACAGCGACCCGGAGCGCTGGGCTCAGGCTCGGGACGCAGGCCTGTCGCTGTTGGCGAGCCGCTACCGGCGACAGGTCCATGGGCCAGCGCTGATCGACAGCCTCAACGCTTGCCGGGCGGACCTGGCGCAACGACGCCGGGACAATTTCACCGGCAGCATGCTGCGTCACCACCAGCACAAAAGCACCCAATACATGTCCCAGTGGATCGAAGAAAAAAACCGCAACGGTTAGACACCAGGGTGGCACCTGCCTGGCGAAGGGGGCATTATTCAGCGGCGATAATAATAAAAGCGCCAGGCCCATGACCCGAACAGCCAGAGTCACCGACCCTTCCTACGAGTTGATGGACGACCATAACGGGCTGTCCATCATCTACCGCCAGCACGGTTTCCCCTGCCCGCTGGTACGTTGGCATTTCCACAAGGAATACGAGCTGCACCTGATCGTCGCCAGTTCCGGCAAGGTGTTCATTGGCGACTACATCGGCAACTTCTACCCCCAGTCGTTGTTTCTCACCGGCCCCAACCTGCCCCACAACTGGATCAGCCAGGTGGCCGAGGACGAAGTGGTGCCCAAGCGCGACATGCTGGTGAACTTCACCGACGAGTTGTTCGAAAGCGGCCATCAGGTATTCGCCGAGCTCAAGACGGTCGCGCCGTTGCTCGAACGTGCCCAATACGGCATCGAGTTCCGTTGCAAGCGCACCATCCGCCAGGCCATGACCCTGATGCAGCGCATCGCCGACTCCCAGGGCATGAGCCGCCTGGGGCACTTTTTCATCCTGATGGAGCTGCTGGCCGCCACGGATGACTACCAACTGCTGTCCGGCACGAACGCCCCGCAAACGGCGGACGAGCACAGCATCGACCGCACCAACCGTGCGGTGGACTACATCTTTGCCCATTACGCCCGGGAACTGCCCCTGGAAGAAGTCGCCGAGCACCTGGGCATGAAACCCACCTATTTCAGCCGGGTGTTCAAACAGGCCACTGGCCGCTGCTTCATCGAATTCGTCAATCGCCTGCGCATCAGCAAATCCTGCGAACTGCTGGCCGACGGCGACAAACCGGTGACGGACGTGTGTTTTGAATCGGGCTTCAACAACATCTCCAACTTCAACCGGCGCTTCCAGCAGCTCAAGGGCATGACCCCGTCCCACTACCGGCGGCTGGCGGTGCAGCGGTTGACCGAGCAGAATCAGGGCTGACCTTTTTGCCCTGACACACCGCCTCTGTGGCGAGGGAGCTTGCTCCCGCTGGGCTGCGCAGCAGACCTAAAAAACAAGGGCCGCTACGCGCCCCAGCGGGAGCAAGCTCCCTCGCCACAGGGTTCTTCGATTGCCCCTCACCCTCTTCAGTGCAAAAAAGTATCAGTCAAAGTGCGACGGATGATTTGTCACGCCGTCCATAGAAGGCTGTAATCAGCGCACATTCTTCCCTTCATCCGGAAGACACAAAAACAATAACTGTCCTTCTGCAGCCTTCGGGCGCGGAAAAGGAGTGCGCGATGAAACCTTCGGTAAAAGTTCTGCTTGTCTCCACCTGCATGACCCTCAGCAGCGTCAGCTTCGGCGCAGAGACCCTCACCATTGCCACCGTCAACAACAGCGACATGATCCGCATGCAAAAGCTCTCGAAAACCTTCGAGGCCGAGCATCCGGACATCAAGCTCAATTGGGTGGTGCTTGAAGAAAACGTCCTGCGTCAACGCCTGACCACCGACATCGCCACCCAAGGCGGACAGTTCGACGTGCTGACCATTGGCATGTACGAAGCCGCACTCTGGGGTGCCAAGGGTTGGCTGGAGCCGATGAAAGACCTGCCGGCCTCCTACGACCTCGATGACGTCTTCCCTTCCGTGCGCGATGGCTTGTCGGTCAAGGGCTCGCTGTACGCCCTGCCTTTCTATGCCGAAAGCTCGATCACCTATTACCGCACGGACCTGTTCAAGAACGCCGGGCTGACCATGCCCGAACACCCGACCTGGACCCAGATCGGTGAGTTCGCGCAAAAGCTCACCGACAAATCCAAGGAGCAATATGGCCTGTGCCTGCGGGGCAAGGCCGGGTGGGGCGAGAACATGGCGCTGGTCACGACCCTGGCCAACGGCTTTGGCGCGCGCTGGTTCGATGAGAAGTGGCAGCCGCAGTTCAACGGGCCGGAGTGGAAGGATGCCCTGAACTTCTACGTCGACAACATGAAGAAATCCGGCCCGCCGGGTGCGTCCAGCAACGGTTTCAACGAAAACCTGGCGCTGTTCAACAGCGGCAAGTGCGCCATCTGGGTGGACGCCAGCGTCGCCGGCTCGTTCGTGACCGACAAGACCCAGAGCAAGGTGGCCGATCACGTCGGATTCACCTTCGCCCCCCACGAGAAAACCGACAAAGGCACCTCGTGGATGTACTCCTGGTCCCTGGCCATCCCGACCAGCTCCAAAGCCAAGGACGCGGCCAAGGTCTTTACCACTTGGGCAACGTCCAAGGAGTACAACCAATTGGTCGCCAAGACCGACGGCATTGCCAACGTACCACCGGGTACCCGCACTTCGACCTACAGCGACGAATACATGAAGGCCGCGCCGTTTGCCAAAGTGACGCTGGAATCGTTGAAACTCGCCGACCCGAAAGCCCCTACCCTCAAGCCTGTGCCCTACATCGGCATTCAGTTGGTGACCATCCCCGAATTCCAGGCCATCGGCACCCAGGTGGGCAAGTTCTTCTCAGGCGCGCTGACCGGCCAGCAGACCGTGGACCAGGCGTTGACCGCCGCGCAGTCCACCACCGAACGCGAGATGAAACGCGCTGGGTATCCCAAGTAATCCACGTCGCCGCTCTGCCCTTTTGTGGGAGCGGGCTTGCTCGCGAAAGCGATCTGTCAGTCACCTTGATGTTGGATGTGCCGCCCTATTCGCGAGCAAGCCCGCTCCCACAGGGGATTTCTGTAGGCCCCGCAAAAATCGGTTCAATGCCATGAATAGCTCAACTACAACCGCCAAAGCCCCCATCGAGATCGCTCCGCCGCCGGTGCGCAAGATCCGCCTGGCCAACCCCGGCTGGTTTCTGGTCAGCCCTTCGGTGGCCTTGTTGCTGCTGTGGATGATCGTGCCGCTGGGCATGACCGTCTACTTCTCGATGATCCGCTACAACCTGCTCTACCCCGGCGAAAACGAATTCGTCGGGCTGGAGAACTTCACCTATTTCCTGACCGACTCGGGTTTCATGCCCGGCGCCACCAATACCCTGCTGCTGGTGGGCAGCGTGCTGTTGATCAGCATTGTCCTAGGGGTATTGATCAGCGCGCTGCTGGAGGCCAGTGAGTTTTTCGGTCGCGGCATCGTCCGTGTGCTGCTGATCTCGCCGTTCTTCATCATGCCCACGGTCGGTGCGCTGATCTGGAAAAACCTGATCTTCCACCCCGTGTCGGGCATCCTCGCCTCGGTCTGGAAGCTGTTCGGCGCCCAGCCGGTGGATTGGTTGGCCCATTACCCGCTGTTGTCGATCATTATCATCGTCAGCTGGCAATGGCTGCCCTTCGCGATCCTGATCCTGATGACGGCCATGCAGTCGCTGGACCAGGAACAGAAAGAAGCCGCCCGCCTGGACGGTGCCGGCCCCATCGCGATCTTCTGGCACCTGACCCTGCCGCACCTGGCCCGGCCGATTGCCGTGGTGCTGATGATCGAGACAATTTTCCTGTTGTCGGTGTTCGCCGAGATCTTCACCACCACCAACGGCGGCCCCGGCTACGCCTCCACCAACCTGGCGTACCTGATCTACAACCAGGCGCTGGTGCAGTTCGACGTCGGCATGGCGTCTGCCGGTGGCCTGATTGCCGTGGTCATTGCCAACATCGCCGCCATCATCCTGGTCCGGATGATCGGCAAAAACCTCACCGACAAGCATTGAGGCCGTCGCCATGACTCTTCAACAATCCCGTCGCCTGCAAAGCCTGTTGCTGGGCACGCTGGCCTGGGCCATCGCGATCGTGATCTTCTTTCCGATCTTCTGGATGGTGCTGACCAGCTTCAAGACCGAAATCGACGCGTTCGCCACGCCGCCGCAGTTCATCTTCGCGCCGACCCTGGAGAATTACCTGCACATCAACGAGCGCAGCAATTACTTCAGCTTCGCCTGGAATTCGGTGGTGATTTCCTTCAGTGCCACCGCCCTGTGCTTGCTGATCGCGGTGCCGGCGGCCTACTCCATGGCGTTCTATGAAACCCAGCGCACCAAAGGCACGTTGCTGTGGATGCTCTCTACAAAAATGTTGCCTCCGGTGGGTGTGCTGATGCCGATCTACCTGCTGGCCAAGCAATTTGGCCTGCTGGACACGCGGATCGCGCTGATCATTATCTACACCTTGATCAACCTGCCTATCGTGGTCTGGATGATTTACACCTACTTCAAGGACATCCCTCGCGACATCCTCGAAGCGGCACGTCTGGATGGCGCCACGCTCTGGCAGGAAATGGTCCGCGTGCTGCTGCCCATCGCCAAGGGCGGCCTGGCGTCCACCGTGTTGCTGTCGCTGATCCTGTGCTGGAACGAGGCGTTCTGGTCGCTGAACCTCACCTCCTCCAAGGCCGCCCCGCTGACAGCGCTGATCGCCTCCTATTCCAGCCCGGAAGGTTTGTTCTGGGCCAAATTGTCGGCCGTCTCGACCCTGGCCTGCGCGCCGATCCTGATTTTTGGCTGGATCAGCCAGAAACAGCTGGTGCGTGGTTTGTCCTTCGGCGCGGTGAAGTAACGCGCCCTACACAATAATCAGAAGTGGAGGCCCATCATCATGGCCAACCTGAAAATCAAGAATCTGCAAAAGGGTTTCGAAGGCTTCTCCATCATCAAGGGCATCGACCTTGAGGTGAACGACCGCGAGTTCGTGGTTTTCGTCGGCCCGTCGGGCTGCGGCAAGTCCACGCTGCTGCGACTGATCGCCGGCCTGGAAGAGGTCAGCGACGGCACCATCGAACTGGATGGCCGGGACATTACTGAAGTCAGCCCGGCCAAGCGCGACCTGGCGATGGTGTTCCAGACCTACGCCCTGTACCCCCACATGAGCGTGCGCAAGAACATGTCCTTCGCCCTTGATCTGGCCGGCGTGCCCAAAGCCGAAGTCGAAAAGAAGGTCAACGAAGCGGCGCGTATCCTCGAACTGGGGCCGATGCTCGAGCGCAAGCCCAAGCAATTGTCCGGTGGCCAGCGCCAGCGCGTGGCGATCGGTCGGGCCATCGTGCGCAACCCGAAAATCTTCCTGTTCGACGAACCGCTGTCCAACCTCGACGCAGCCCTGCGAGTGCAGATGCGCCTGGAACTGGCGCGCCTGCACAAAGAGTTGCAGGCGACCATGATCTACGTGACCCACGACCAGGTCGAAGCCATGACCCTGGCTGACAAGGTGGTGGTGCTCAACGGCGGGCGCATCGAGCAGGTCGGCTCGCCGCTGGAGCTGTATCACCAGCCGGCCAACCTGTTTGTCGCCGGGTTCCTCGGCACACCGAAAATGGGCTTCCTCAAAGGCAAGGTTACCGCCCTGGACAGCCAGGGTTGCGAAGTGCTGTTGGACGCCGGTACGCGCATCAATCTGCCGCGCAGCGGCGCCAACCTGAGCGTCGGCGCTGCGGTGACCCTCGGGATTCGCCCGGAACACCTGAACCTGGCGCAACCGGGCGATTGCACGTTGCAAGTCACCGCAGACGTCAGCGAGCGGCTGGGCAGCGACACCTTCTGCCACGTCGTCACGGCCTCCGGCGAAGCCTTGACCATGCGCGTCCGCGGCGACCTGGCGAGCCGTTTCGGCGAGCAGTTGAGCCTGCACCTGGACGCTGAACACTGCCATTTATTCGATGCCGAGGGCGTCGCGGTGAACCGCGCGCTGCGCGCCGCCGCCTGATTGCCGAGACTTGCGATGAAACTCAACCGACAAAACCTGCACAACCTCAACCCTGAAGTCGCCCTGCCGGCCTACCCCTTGAGCGATATCCGCCAGGGCATCGCCCACATCGGCGTCGGCGGTTTCCACCGAGCGCACCAGGCGTACTACACCGATGCGCTGATGAACACCGGCACTGACCTGGACTGGGCCATCTGCGGCGTGGGCCTGCGGGCCGAGGACCGGCGTGCCCGGGATGACTTGGCCAGCCAGGACTACCTGTTCACCCTGTACGAACTGGGCGATACCGATGACACCGAAGTCCGCGTGATCGGCGCGATCAATGACATGTTGCTGGCCGAAGATGGTGCACAGGCGCTGATCGACAAACTGGCCGAGCCGCAGATCCGCATCGTCTCGCTGACCATCACCGAAGGTGGCTATTGCATCGACGACAGCAATGGCGAGTTCATGGCCCACCTGCCGCAGATCCAGCACGACCTGGCCCACCCCGAGGCACCGAAGACTGTCTTCGGCTTCCTCTGTGCCGCCCTGGCCAAGCGCCGCGCCGCGGGGACGCCAGCGTTCACGCTGATGTCCTGCGATAACCTGCCCCACAACGGCGCCGTCACTCGCAAGGCACTGCTGGCGTTTGCCGCGCTGCGCGACCCGGAACTGGGCCAATGGATCGACGGGAACGTGAGCTTTCCCAACGCCATGGTCGATCGCATTACCCCGATGACCAGCGGCGCCCATCGCTTGCAGCTGCATGACGAACACGGCATCGATGACGCCTGGCCGGTGGTCTGCGAACCGTTCGTGCAATGGGTGTTGGAAGACAAATTCGTGAGCGGCCGCCCGGCCTGGGAAAAGGTCGGCGTGCAGTTCACCGATGACGTTTCCCCCTATGAAGAAATGAAAATCAAGCTGCTCAACGGCAGTCACCTGGCGCTGACCTACCTGGGCTTTCTCAAGGGTTATCGCTTCGTTCACGAGACCATGAACGATCCGCTGTTCGTGCGTTACATGCGCGCCTACATGGACCTGGACGTGACGCCGCAACTGGCGCCAGTACCGGGCATCGACCTGACCGACTACAAGAACACCCTGGTGGAGCGTTTTTCCAACCAGGCGATTGCCGACCAGTTGGAACGGGTCTGTTCGGACGGCTCGTCGAAGTTTCCAAAATTCACCGTCCCGACCATCAACCGCTTGATCGCCGACGGCGGCGAAACTCGCCGTGCGGCGCTGGTCGTCGCGGCTTGGGCGGTGTACTTGAAGGGCGTGGACGAGAAAGGCGTGACGTACTCGATCCCGGACCCTCGGGCGGCGTTCTGCCAGGCCTTGGTGGCCGACGATGCGCTGGTGACCCAGCGGGTGCTGGAGGTGGAGGAAATCTTTGGCACCGCGATCCCCCGCTCCCCGGAATTCGTGGCAGCATTTGAATGGTGCTGCAACAGCTTGCGCGAGCACGGGGTCACGCGAACACTTGAGCGGGTACTGGCCGAGGCGAACTAACCCTCGGCGCGATCCGCTTTTTGTGGCGAGGGAGCTTGCTCCCGCTGGGTTGCGCAGCGACCCCCAGGGTATGTCAGGCTCACCGCGTTGCCTGGATTTGGGGCTGCTGCGCAGCCCAGCGGGAGCAAGCTCCCTCGCCACAGATCGTGTGGTTGCTGACCAAACTGCTATTACCTGCTGGTTCTGACGACCGAGGATTTCCATGGCAAACCAACAACTGTTCCTGGGCATCGACTGCGGCACCCAAGGCACCAAGGCGCTGATCCTGGATGCGCTCAGCGGCCAGGTGCTCGGCCAGGGCGCCGCTGCCCACAGCATGATCAGCGGGGCCAACGGTCGCCGCGAACAAGACACCCAGCAATGGCTCGATGCATTCACCCAAGCGACGCACCAGGCCTTGGCCGCCGCCGGGGTCGATGGCCAGGCGATCCTCGGCATCGGCGTGTCCGGCCAGCAACACGGTCTAGTGTTGCTTGACGACCAGGGCCAGGTCCTGCGCCCGGCCAAGCTGTGGTGCGACACCGAAACGACGCCGGAAAACGATCGGCTCCTGACCCACCTCGGCGGCGAAGACGGCAGCCTCGAACGCCTCGGCGTGGTGATCGCGCCGGGCTACACGGTTTCCAAGCTGCTCTGGACCCGGGAGCAACATCCTCAGGTGTTCGAACGCATCGCCAGCGTCCTGCTGCCCCACGACTTCCTCAATTACTGGCTCACCGGTCGCCATTGCAGCGAATACGGCGATGCCTCGGGGACCGGCTACTTCAACGTGCGCACCCGCCAATGGGACGTGCCGTTGCTGCAACACATCGACCCCAGCGGACGCTTGCAAGCGGCGCTGCCGGAGCTGATCGAGGCCCATCAGCCGGTGGGACGCATCTTGCCGGCCATTGCCCAGCACCTGGGCATCAACCCCGACGCAGTGGTGGCCAGTGGCGGCGGCGACAACATGATGGGCGCCATCGGCACCGGCAATATCCAGCCCGGCGTGATCACCATGAGCCTCGGTTCCTCCGGCACGGTCTACGCCTATGCCGCCGAGCCCACGGTCAGCCCGCAACCGTCAGTGGCGACGTTCTGTTCTTCCAGTGGTGGCTGGCTGCCGCTGATCTGCACCATGAACCTGACCAACGCCACCGGAGCGATCCGCGAACTGTTGGACCTGGACATCGACGCCTTCAACGCCTTGGTGGTCCAGGCCCCGATTGGCGCAGAAGGTGTGTCGATGCTGCCGTTCCTCAACGGCGAGCGGGTGCCTGCCCTGCCCCATGCCACGGGTAGCCTGCTGGGCCTGACGACTACCAACCTGACCCGGGCCAACCTGTGCCGCGCCGTGGTCGAAGGCACGACCTTCGGTTTGCGCTATGGCTTGGACCTGTTGCGTGCCAACGGGCTTAAGGCCCAGAGCATTCGCCTGATCGGCGGCGGCTCGAAGAGCCCGGTGTGGCGGCAGGTCGTCGCCGACATCATGGACACCACCGTCATTTGTACCGAACAAAGCGAAGCAGCGGCGTTGGGTGCGGCGATCCAGGCGGCGTGGTGCCATTCAGGCCAACAAGACAGCCTGGCCGAACTGTGCGAGCGCTGCGTCAAGCTCGACCCGGCCAGCGAAACCCGGCCAGTCGCCGCCCATGTCGCGGCGTCCCAGCAGGCTTATGAACGTTATCGACAACACGTCGCAACCCTTTGAGAGCGGGCAACTATGTATCTGGTGTGTGGTGAAGCGCTGTTTGATTTTTTCAGTGGGACCGACGCGGATGGCCCTGCCTCGCAGGTGAACTACAAGGCGATTGCCGGCGGCTCGCCGTTCAACGTGGCGGTGGGATTGCGCCGCCTGGGCATTGAATCGGCACTCTTTGCCGGCCTGTCCACCGATTACCTGGGCCGCCGCCTGCAGCAGGTGCTGCTCAACGAAGGAGTCAGCGCTCGATACCTGGTGGACTTCGACGCGCCGACCACCCTGGCGATGGTCGCCGTAGGCGCCAACGGTTCGCCCCACTACAGCTTTCGTGGCGAAGGCTGTGCCGACCGACAACTGAGCCTCGCCGATCTACCGGACCTCGGCCCTGACGTGCGTGGCTTGCATGTCGGCTCGTTCTCGCTGGTGGTCCAGCCCATTGCGGACACGCTCCTGGCCCTGGTGCAACGGGAAAGTGGCCGGCGCCTGATCAGCCTCGACCCGAACGTGCGGCTCAACCCGCAGCCAGACATTGAGCTGTGGCGCTCGCGAATCGCGACACTGGTGCAATTCGCCGACCTGATCAAGGTCAGTGACGAAGATCTGGACCTGCTTTATCCAGGCATCGAGCCCCAGGCGGTCATCGAAGGTTGGCTGGGGCACCGTTGCCAAATGGTCTTCCTGACCCGTGGCGGCCAGGGGGCTACGGTCTTCAGTCGCCAACACGGTACATGGTCGCTGCCGGCGTGCCCGGTGAAAATAGCCGACACCGTGGGTGCGGGCGACACCTTCCAGGCCGCGCTAATTGCGTGGCTGACCGAACAGCAACTGGATTCCGTGGAGGGCTTGCACACCCTGACCCGGGAGCAGATCAGCGCAATGCTGGAGTTCGCTATTCGAGCCGCCGCCCTGACGTGCGGCAAAACCGGTCCGGACCTGCCTTACCGACAGCAACTGGGCTGAGGTAAGCAGGGCCGCTGGAGCACTGTACGCCGGGTTCGGACATCGCCGGACCCGGGCGTCAGACTGACAAGGACAAGGCCGTACTCAGCGCCCGGTCATCCGCTGGTGTTGCTGATGAAAATGATTGCCAGCGGCAGGGTTGTGGTCAAGCTCGGTACGCAACTCGGCGATCAGGTCGTTGATGGCCCGGCAGCCGGTGAGTTTCCTGGCATCGATGTCGGTCTTGACCAAGGCCACGTGATCGGTCTTGTGGTCATCGAAGATCTTGATCGTCATCGTCAGCTCAGGTGACAACGTGCATTGCGAGCGCTTGGGCAGCAAGCTGCTTTCAATGATGTTTCGCATTTCGAGGGCAGATAAAAACATGGCGACTCTCTCCTGTTGAGGCGGCCAACTTATGTTCACGACGGCGGTATTTTCGTCCGTTTTCTTCCCTGCGGACTGGGACTACGAATACCGTGCCGTTCGTTCTTTTTTTGGCGTTTCTATCATTGAGCTCGTGAAACGGACTCCTGATTGAAACCCCTGATAATCCCGCAAAAAATATGCCTGTCTTGACGAGATGGGTGATTGATACAAATCAATCACTTAGCATCGATACCTGGCGGCCCCCCTCGTGCAAAATGCAAGGAAACGGCGGTTTTTCCATGCAAAGTGCAATCGTGATGAGTGTGTCGAAAGCTAGAGTAGCCTCAATTGCAGGCACCTGGGCGGGCGCCCGTCGCCTTGTTCAAAAAATGTTCGACGCGAGCGGGTTTGCTCGTGCTCTCCGTGGATCAGCTTGCATAGATGTTGAATAGACTGCCGTCATCGCGAGCAAGCTCGGCTCCCACATTGGTTTTGGGGTGACTGTTGGATTTGGATTTACCACCGCTCCCTGTGGGAGCGAGCCTGCTCGCGAAGAGGCCAACCCATTCAACATCAATGCAAACTGAACCATCGCCATCGCGAGCAAGCTCGGCTCCCACATTGGTTTTGGGGTGACTATTGGATCTGGATTCGCCACCGCGCCCTGTGGGAGCGAGCCTGCTGGCGATGGCGGTAGGTCAAGCGGCACTGTCCGCTACGCCTATTGCCGCCCGCTCCGCTACATGGCGCAAACTGTCGAAGTTGATGTTGGCACCGGAATCGATCGCCACCAGGGTCTCGCCTCGCACGCCCGTTCGCGCGACGTATTGCTTGATCCCGGCCACCGCCAATGCGCCTGAGGGTTCGGTGATGGAACGGGTGTCGTCATAGATGTCCTTGATCGCAGCGCACAGTTGGTCGTTGGTCACCGTCATCACCTCATCGACACAGAATCGGCAAATATCCAGGCCATGGGCGCCGATCTGGGCCACGGCCACGCCGTCGGCGAAGGTTCCCACCTCGGGCAAGGTGACCCGCTCCCCAGCGGCCAGCGCGGCCTGGAGACAGGCAGAGTGCTGCGACTCGACACCGATGATGCGAACTTCCGGGCGCAGGTATTTGACGTAGGCGGCGATGCCCGCGATCAGCCCCCCGCCGCCGACCGGGACGAAAATCGCGTCCAGCCGGCCAGGATGCTGACGCAGGATCTCCATGGCGACTGTGCCCTGCCCGGCAATCACATCCGGGTCATCGAAAGGCGAGACGAACTCCCGCCCGGTCTGCTCGGCCAGGTCCAGCGCATGGGCCAACGCAAACGGAAAACTGTCCCCGTGCAGCAGCGCCTCGGCACCGCGGTTGCGCACCCCCAGCACTTTCAACTGCGGGGTGGTCTTGGGCATGACGATACTGGCCGAAATACCCAGTTCCCGTGCCGCCAGCGCGACGCCCTGGGCATGATTGCCGGCAGAGGCAGTGATGACGCCACGGGCCCGCTGCTCCGCAGTAAGGTGCACAAGCTTGTTGTAGGCGCCGCGGATCTTGAAGGAAAAGGTCGGTTGCAGGTCTTCGCGCTTGAGCAGGATCCGGTTGCCCAGGGCCTCGGACAGCGCAGGTGCCGCTTGCAGCGGCGTGCGCACCGCCAGTTCGTAGACCGGCGCGGCGAGGATTTTCTTGACGTAGTGCTCAAGCAGGGCTTGCTCGGTGTGGACTGCGGTCATGGCGATCTCCTGGTTCGGTCGGAGCCTAGGAGACAGAAAGAAAAAACCCGCCTCCAGGGCGGGTTCGGTGCAGCCGTCAGCTAGCCCGCCAAATAAGGAATGGCGGTAATAATGCTTGGCTGGCTACGCAGTACGGTTGAATTCATGCCTGGAAATTAGCGGTGCGTTGGCGGCAAGTCAATGGCAAAGATCAAATGCTATCCGCTCTTGTGGCGAGGGAGCTTGCTCCCGCTGGGTTGCGAAGCGACCCCAAAGCTAACGGCAATCAACCTGATACCGCGACGACAGATTCCGGGGGCCGCTGCGCAGCCCAGCGGGAGCAAGCTCCCTCGCCACAAAAGCGCCGGCGTTGCGTTACTTGAGTCCGACCTTGTACAACGCCCCGTCGTCTTCATCAGTGAGCACATACAGGTACCCATCCGGCCCCTGGCGCACATCGCGGATTCGCGCCTTGAGTTCGCCCAGCAGGCGCTCTTCATGAACGACCTTGTCATCCTGCAACTGCAGCCGGATCAGTTCACCGGACACCAGGGCCCCGATGAACACACTGTGTTGCCAGGCCTTGAAGCGCTCATGGTCGTAGAATGCCATGCCGCTGAGCCCGGGAGACACCTGCCAGACATGGAAGGGGTCAACGCCGCCTTCGATGCTCTTGCCCTGGGCTTCGGGAATCGGGGCGCCAGAATAATTGATGCCGTGAGTCGCCAACGGCCAGCCGTAGTTCTTGCCACGCTCGATGAGGTTCAATTCATCACCGCCCCGGGGCCCATGCTCGTTCTCCCACAGAGTGCCGTTCCACGGATTGAGGGCAGCACCCTGGGGGTTGCGAACGCCGTAGGACCAGATCTCGGGACGGACGCCTTTCTGGCCGACGAAGGGATTATCGTCGGGAACCTTGCCGTCGGGGTAGATGCGCACGACCTTGCCTTGCAACTTGTCCAGGTCTTGGGCGGTGGGTCGGTCGTTGTTCTCCCCCAGGGTGATGAACAGATAGCCGTCGCGGTCGAAGACCAGTCGCGAGCCAAAGTGGTTGCCCGTGGACAACTTGGGTTGCTGGCGGAAGACCACATCGAAGTTTTTCAGGCTCTTGAGGTCTTCGGACAATTGCCCGCGTCCCACGGCGGTGCCGGCCTTGCCGTCCGCGCCCGCCTCGGCATAGGACAGGTAGACGGTGCGGTCCTGCTTGAAGTCCGGCGACAGCACCACGTCCAGCAAGCCGCCCTGGCCCTTGGCCCACACCTCGGGCACGCCGCTCAGGGGCGCGGACAACTTACCGTCGGGACTGACCACGCGCAGGTTGCCCTCTCGCTCCGTCACCAGCATGCCCTGTTGGCCAGGCAGGAATGCAACGGACCAAGGGCGCTCCAGCCCCTTGACCACAGTGGTCACTTCCAGGGTGCCCTCTTCGCTTTTGAATGACTGGGTTGGCACGGCGATGGCCGGCGAGGCAAGGGTCAGGACAGCACTGGCGCAGAATGCGGCCAAGAGTGTTTTACGCAACATGCACATTTCCTTCTGCGGTGTTGAAAGAAAAGCTCCAGCGCCTAGCGATTGCCATTCTGGCTGTTGCGGGGTGGCGTGGGAGACTCGATGGTCGGCCGCGGCGAACCCGACGGCTGGCCGGACCGGGGGTAGCCATTGCCGATGCCGCCGTTTTCCAGGGTCGGAGGCCGTGGCACCGGCACGGTCGGATTGTCATGAATCGTCGGCACGTTGGGCCGGGTGCCCTGCATGCTGTTGGGATTGGCCCGACGCGTCGGGCTGTTATAGGGATTGTTGTTGCCCGGCAGGTTCTGGGCCAGGACCATCGGGCCATCGTTGGGCGTGGCGGCCTGGGCAGTGGCGCTCAGCAGTAGCGTCATGATGGCAATCATCAGCCTGTTCATTCGCAGACCTCCTTGAGTTCTGGCATATCGAAAGCACGCTACGCCGCAGGTTCGACGCTGTTAAGCGAAATGTGCCGGTGAAGATGTAACCAAGCGTCTCCGAACCATTGTGGGAGCGAGCTTGCTCGCGATGGCGGTGGGTCAGTTTGCATCAATGGCGCCTGTACCGGCGTCATCGCGAGCAAGCTCGCTCCCACAGGGGAAACTTTTCCCAAGGCCCGAAGGTCACCAGAGAGACACTCACCGGCAAGGAAAACACCTCCATGGCACGGGCAATCTGGAAAGGCGCAATCAGTTTCGGGCTGGTCCACATTCCCGTGGCGCTGGTATCGGCCACCGCATCCCAAGGCGTGGATTTCGACTGGTTGGACAAGCGCAGCATGGACCCGGTGGGCTACAAGCGTGTCAACAAGGTCACCGGCAAGGAGGTGACCAAGGAAGATATCGTCAAAGGCGTGGAATACCAGAAAGGCCAATACGTGCTCATCAGCGAAGACGAGATCCGCGCCGCCCACCCCAAGTCCACCCAGACCATCGACATCTTTTCCTTTGTCGACAGCGAAAAAATTCCCCTGCAAAACATCGACAAGCCCTACTTCCTGGCGCCCGACAAACGCGGCGGCAAAGTCTATGCCTTGCTGCGCGAAACACTGGTCAAGACCAACAAAGTAGCGCTGGCCCATGTGGTGCTGCATACCCGCCAGCACCTGGCCGCCCTCATGCCCCTGGAAACGGCGCTGGTGCTGGTGATGCTGCGCTGGCCCGCCGAGGTACGCGAGCTGGATGTCCTGGAGCTGGGCGACGAGGTGACGAACCCGACCCTGGCCAAGGGCGAGCTGGAAATGGCCAAGCGCCTTGTGGAAGACATGAGCGGCGACTGGGAGCCCCAGGCTTACCGCGACAGCTTCGAGGACAAAATCATGGAACTGGTGGAGAAGAAGGCCAACGAGGGGCGGCTCGAAGCGGTGGAAACCGATCCTGGCGAAGAACAACGCAAGACCGCCGATGTCATCGACCTTACCGAATTGCTCAAGCGCAGCCTCGGCGGCAAGGGCAAGGCTACCGATAAATCAGCCGGGAAAGCCCCGGCAAAACCTGCGAAAACCCGCAAATCCGCTCCTGCCAAAAAAGCCACCAAGGCCTCCCGGGGTTAACTCCCCGGCGTGTGCAATACAAGGGAATCTGTCATGGCCAACGCCGAGAGTGAATCTGCTCGTTTGTCCAATGCCGAGTCGGACGCAACGACGCCCCGCAACCCTGGCCAAGGCGCAACGACAGCCCTGCCCGAACGCCTGGCGCCGCAGTTGGCCACGCCCGTGGAGGAGCCCCCCACCGGTGAATGGCGCTACGAAGTCCAATTCCACGGTTATCGATTGCTGACCCGCATCGAAGACGGCGAAGTCCGGTTATACAACCGCAATCATCAGGACTGGACCGATCGGCTGAAGTTGCATGCCGACGCCTTGGCCGGGTTGAACCTGGGGGACAGTTGGCTCGACGGCGAACTGGTCCTGCTCGATGAGACCGGCCATTCCGATTTTGCTGCCCTGCGCGTGGCCTTCGAGATCAGCCGCACCGTCGACATGGTGTATTTCCTGTTCGATGCGCCCTTTCTCAATGGCGTCGACCTGCGTCAGGCGCCGGTGGAAGAACGCCGTGCGGCGCTGAAAAAAGCCCTCGGCAACAACGCCAGCAAGCGCCTGCGCTTCTCCGAATCATTTTCCGCCAGCCAACACGATATGTTCGAAAGCGCCATCGCGCTCTCATTGGACAGCGTGGTCGGCAAGCGCCTGGGCAGTCCTTACGTTTCCAGGCGAAGCGACAATTGGGTAAAGCTCAAGTGTCGGCTGCGCCAAGCCTTTGTCATCGTCGGATTCACCCGCCCCCAAGGCAAACGCAGCGGTTTCGGCGCGTTGTTGCTGGCCGTCAACGGGCCAACGGGGCTGGTATACGCCGGCCGGGTCGGCACCGGGTTCAGCCAGGCGCAGATCAAGCAATTGCACGAGCAACTGTGTACCCAGCAGCGCGATACTCCACCACTGGCTGAGCCGCTCAACGGTACACAGGGGCGCGGCGTGCAATGGGTCGAGCCGACCCTGACCTGCGAAATCGAATTCACCGAGTGGACCCGCGACAACCAGGTGCGGCAGGCTATTTTCCTGGGCTTGCCGCCCGATACGCCCGCCAGCAAGGTTGTTCGTGAGCAGCCCCTGCCGATAAAACCCACTGCGCCAAAACCCCAGCGTCGTCACAAAGCCAGCGCGGCCAAGGTGGACGGTGTGACGATCACCCACCCTGATCGGGTCATCGACAGTGTCAGCGGCGTGCAAAAGGCCGAGCTGGCCCAGTATTACCTGGACATCGCCCCTTGGATCCTGCCGCACCTCAAGCTGCGTCCGGTCGCGCTGCTGCGGGCACCGGACGGTATCGGTGAAGACCTGTTCTTTCAAAAACACGCCGATCGACTGGAGATTCCCCACATCAAACAGTTGGATCCGCATCTGGACCCGGGTCATGCCGCCCTGATGGAAATCGACGACGTCCACGCGCTGGTGGGCGCGGCGCAGATGGGCGCGGTGGAACTGCACACCTGGACCGCGACCCACGACCGGATCGAGACGCCTGACCTGTTTGTCCTCGATCTGGACCCGGACCCGTCACTGCCCTGGAGCGCGATGATCGAGGCGACCCGCATGACCTTGGCGGTGCTGGACGAGCTGGGTTTGCAGGCCTTCCTCAAGACCAGCGGTGGCAAAGGCATGCACGTGATCGTGCCATTGGCGAGAAACGAGGGCTGGGACACCACCAAGGCGTTTGCCAAGGCCATCTCCCAGTTCCTGACCCGGCAAGCGCCGGAGCGCATCACCGCCACCATGGGACCGAAGAATCGCGTCGGGAAAATATTCGTCGACTACCTGCGCAACGCCCGCGGGGCTAGCACGGTGACTGCTTATTCAGTGCGCGCCAGGCCAGGCCTGCCGGTCTCGGTGCCCATTGCCCGCGCCGAACTGTCGACCCTGCGCAACGCCCAGCAATGGGATATCTATACCGCGCTGGAGCGGGCCAGGGGCTTGGGCGCCGATCCTTGGGAAGGTTATAACCACCGCCAGCGGATTACCGCCAGGATGTGGGAGCAGCTGGATGCGCAAAAACCCGAGGCATGAGGACGAATCTCGCGCTCAGATCCAGACGAAGATCGCCAGTAATCCACCGAAAAATGCCCACTTCTGCAGGTAGTACAACCTGCGGTTGCGCTTTTTCAGGGCCTTGCCTTGCAAACGTATCTTGTAGAGCCTGGAGAATGCCCGGTTCAGGCCGCCCGTCCTGTCGCCCGCGTCGTTGGGCGCGCCGGCCGCCGCCATCACGGTGCGGCTGAACCAGCGGTTGAACGCCGTGGCCCAGGGAAACTTCATCGGCCGCTCCACGTCGCAGAACAGGATGATGCGGTTCTGGTCGGTGGTGTTCTCGGCATAATGAATGAACGTTTCGTCAAAAATCACCGCTTCGCCATCACGCCAGTGATAAGCCTCGCCATCGACATTGATGTAGCAGCCGGCATCGTTGGGCGTTTCCAGGCCCAAGTGATAGCGATAGGACCCGGCATAGGGGTCGCGGTGCCGGACCAACTTCGACCCCGGCGGCAACTCGGCAAACATCGCCGCCTTGATCGACCCGATGCTCTGCACCAATTCGGTGGTGCGTGGGCACAATTTCATGGCCGACGGATGGCTGTCGCCGTACCACTTCAGGTAGAAGCGCTTCCAGCCGGTCTTGAAGAATGAGTTGAAGCCCACGTCGTCGTACTGATTGGAACGCTTGATCTCCCCCGCCCGCAGCAGGCTCTGGCCTTCGGCCCGGATTTCTTCCCAATGAGCCTGCAGCGGACTCAGGTCCGGGAACTGCGTCGGGCTCAGGAAAGGCCTGTTGGGCAGTTTCGAGCACAGGTAAAGCAGGCAATTGATCGGTGCGAGAAAAGACGAGTGATCGCTCAACTGGCGTCCGACCTTGTGGCGCACGCGTCCACGCAGGTGAACGTAGCCGATGGAGAGGAGGTAGATCGCGACAATGATGAGCTTCACGAAAGTCCGTCACAATGCAGGGAGTGAACAGGCTGCGTCTCCGGGCCAACCAAGCGGCAAGGGAGATAGCATTGGGTGAGGTGGCATTTTAGCCAGAGTTTGTAACCAAAAGTTATCCTGAAGTTGTGAAAAACTGTCTTGTCCGGGCAATACCCTATCGTTAATGCGGCCAGATCAGTACAATCGCCGCCAATTATCACGCGCTCCCTTTGGCCGATGCCGCAAACCGCGGCTTCGGCGCACGTCTACCCGGGCCGGGCGCTCCGTATGCTGCTGTCCTCTTATGCCGGATGGACCCTTGCGCTTGCGACCGCGACGCCTTTGCGCGGTCGGGACGTGCGCAAACAGGTACTGAACAGGTACTGCCGCACCCTTAGCTACTCTGAATGTTCCGCAGGATAAACCTTTGATCTCTACAGCTAACATCACGATGCAGTTCGGCGCCAAGCCACTGTTCGAAAACGTCTCTGTCAAATTCGGCGCGGGCAACCGCTACGGTCTGATCGGCGCCAACGGTTGCGGCAAGTCGACCTTCATGAAAATCCTCGGTGGCGACCTCGAGCCGTCCGGTGGCCAGGTCATGCTCGAGCCGAACGTGCGCCTGGGTAAACTTCGCCAGGACCAGTTCGCCTACGAAGAATTCACCGTGATCGACACCGTGATCATGGGTCACGAAGAGCTGTGGAAGGTCAAGGCCGAGCGCGATCGCATCTATTCGCTGCCGGAAATGACCGAAGAAGACGGCATGGCCGTGGCCGAACTCGAAACCGAATTTGCCGAGATGGACGGCTACACCGCCGAATCCCGCGCCGGTGAACTGCTGCTGGGCCTGGGGATTGGCATCGAACAGCATTTCGGCCCGATGAGTGAAGTGTCGCCTGGCTGGAAACTGCGTGTACTGCTGGCCCAGGCACTGTTCTCCGACCCGGAAGTGCTGCTGCTCGACGAACCGACCAACCACCTGGATATCAACACCATCCGCTGGCTGGAAAACGTGCTGACCCAGCGTTCGAGCCTGATGATCATCATCTCCCACGACCGTCACTTCCTGAACAGTGTCTGCACCCACATGGCGGACCTGGACTACGGCGAGCTGCGCCTGTTCCCAGGCAACTACGACGAGTACATGACCGTGGCGACCCAGTCCCGCGAGCAACTGCTGTCGGACAACGCCAAGAAGAAAGCCCAGATCTCCGAACTGCAATCGTTCGTCAGCCGTTTCTCGGCCAACGCCTCGAAAGCCAAGCAGGCCACCTCCCGCGCCAAGCAGATAGACAAGATCCAACTGGCCGAGGTCAAGCCATCGAGCCGTGTCAGCCCGTTCATCCGCTTCGAGCAGACCAAGAAACTGCACCGCCAGGCGGTCATCGTCGAACGCATGGCCAAGGGCTTTGACGGCAAGCCGCTGTTCAAGGATTTCAGCTTCACCGTCGAAGCCGGCGAGCGCGTGGCGATCATTGGCCCGAACGGTATCGGCAAGACCACCTTGCTGCGCACCCTGGTCAATGAACTGGAACCGGATGCCGGCACGGTGAAATGGACCGACGCCGCGGAACTGGGGTACTACGCCCAGGACCATGCCCATGACTTCGAAGACGACGTCAACCTGTTCGACTGGATGGGCCAGTGGACCCAGGGTGGCGAGCAGCTGGTGCGTGGCACCTTGGGCCGCATGCTGTTTTCCAACGACGAGATCCTCAAGTCGGTCAAGGTCATTTCCGGTGGTGAGCAAGGCCGCATGCTGTTCGGCAAGCTGATCCTGCAAAAGCCGAACGTGCTGGTGATGGACGAACCGACCAACCACTTGGACATGGAGTCCATCGAAGCGCTGAACCTGGCGCTGGAAAACTACCCAGGCACGCTGATCTTCGTCAGCCATGACCGAGAGTTCGTATCGTCCCTGGCCACCCGCATCATCGAGCTGAGCGCCGACGGCGTGGTCGACTTCAGCGGCACCTACGACGACTACCTGCGCAGCCAGGGTGTGGTGTTCTAAGGGCAGCCCCGAGTTGTAAGCTTCAAGCGGCAAGTAAAAAGCCCCGTCCACTGTGACGGGGCTTTTTGCATTCCAAGGGTAACTCCCCTGTGAGAGCGAACTTGCTCGCGATGGCGCCAGCCCAGACAACGCTGCCCCCGTGGCGAGGGAGCTTGCTCCCGCTCGGCTGCGCAGCCGTTGAGAACGCTCACCGACTCTGCCCGGAGCCCAACGCCTCGGCCATCCGGACCAGGTCCGCAAACGACCTGGCGCACATTTTTTTCATCGCATGGGCGCGATGGATCTTCACCGTGATTTCGCTCAGGTTCATTTGCCCGGCGATCTGCTTGTTCATCAGCCCGGTGACCGCAAAACCCATGACCTCTTTTTCACGGGCGGTGAGCGTCTGGTAGCGGGCATGCAGATCGGCAAACTGTTGTTCGACCTGCCGTCGCCGGACATCCGCCTGAAGCGCGGCGGACACCGCATCCAACAGGTTCTGTTCACGGAAAGGTTTCGCCAGGAAATCCACGGCACCGGCTTTCATCGCCTTGACCGACATTTCGATGTCGCCGTGGCCGGTGATGAAGATGATCGGGATATTCGTATTCGACTCCGCCAACTGCGCCTGGAAGTCGAGGCCACTGGCGCCTTGCAACCGTACATCGAGGACCAGGCAACTGGGGCACTCGGTCTTCGGCTGCCGAAGAAAATCCGCCGTGGAGGCGAACGTCTCGACGCGGATCCCGACCGAGCGCAGCAGGTTGCTCAACGCATCGCGCATGGAGGCATCGTCATCTACCACGAACACAATAGAACCTTTGAGACCCGCCTCATTGGATGAAGCATTACCGTTCATTCACGACCCTTCCGGCGAGCGAAACGAAAAAAAAGTGTAGCACAGCGACCTTGTCCAGCCTGCGCTGTACCTAGGCAATCAGCTGCGGCTCCAGCGTCGAAATTAAAGCGAATAGATCACGGGGACGCTGGAAATAAGCGTCGACCTGAGCGCTGTAGTGTTTTCCGCTGATGCACCAGTTGCAAAAGTGTTCGCAGTTGTTGGACAGAATCCGATAGCGGTTCTCACCGAGCCGTGAAAGCGCCCGCCTGACGACTTCATCATTGGAAAATTCATACGGTTCCTGTGCTATCCAGACCGGTTTGCCATGGGCGAAATGTTCAAGGTCGATCACTTCGATGGGGCCGGATCTCAGCGAACCGCTGAAGCCGGAGTAGTGGGCGACTTTCAGGTCGCCCAGGTAGATCCCGTGATGGAGATAGAACCCCCGTGGGCTGATCAGGTGCGCGCCGATCGGCAACGTGGCCCCAGACCGTTCGACATGCACCCATTTCAAGGCGATATCAGACAGACCGCGATTGCGGGTCGCTGCGCACCCCTGCCCGTCCAGCATCGGCGTACCCAGGCGATAGAAAGCGCTCGCCGTGACGAGCGCCATCAAAACCAGCGCGACCGAACGAAGCGCAGAAAGTCCATCCATTGCCCGGTGGGTTAAATCGATCATGGCTCACACTCCGCAACCCGTGAGGCCAATCTATCGCCCGGGTTGCGACGTTGCATTTGTACGTGGGAGTGGAATCGGTGATCTATTGATATGCAGCCTTTAAACCTAAGTATGAATCGAACGCTGTCGAGTCCTCAGGCAGGCGTTTCCCCCTGGACGATGGGCAACGTGAATTGAACGGTAGCGCCGCGAGGCTGATTGACGCAGGCCTTCAGGCAACCGCCGTGGGACTCGATGATCGAACGACAGATCGATAACCCCAAGCCCAGCCCGGTGGGTTTGGTGGTGTAGAACGACGTGAACACCTGGTCGACGTTTTCCGAGGCGAACCCCGGCCCCGAATCGCTCACACTCACCAGCACCCAATCGGCCCCCTCTGACGTTGCGCAGATCCACAACTGCCGTTCGCCCTCGTTGACGCAGCTCATCGCTTCGAGCGCATTCATGATCAGGTTGAGCAGCACCTGTTGAAGCTCGACCCGATCACCTTGGATGAGCGGCAAACCGTCGGCCAGGTGCGTCTGGATCGAGACGCCGCTCTTGATGATCTGGCCGCGGGTAAACTCGATCATTTCGCCAATGGCAATGTTGATGTCCACCGGGCCTTTTTGTGGCGGCGCCTTGCGGATATGCCCACGGATCCGCCCCAACACGTCCGCCGCCCGATTGGCGTCGTAGATGAGGCGCCCCAGTACCTGGCGGACTTCCTCGATCTCGGGTGGCTGGGTGTTCAGCCAACGCAGGGCGGCATCGGCATTGAGGATCGTCGCGGCAATCGGCTGGTTGACTTCATGGGCGATCGAAGCCACCAACTGCCCCATGGTCGCGACTCGGTTGGCGTGGGCCAGCTCGGTTTGCACCTCGCGATAACGTCGCTCGCTTTCGCGGATCTTTTCTTCCGCCTGCCGGCGTTCGGTCAGGTCCACCACGAAGGCGACCCCTTCCCTGCTATTGGCCTCGAACAGCGCCAGGCCGACGATGACCGGCAGGCGGCTGCCATCCTTGCGAAAATATTCCTTTTCATAAGGCCGGGCGTGCCCGGTGAGCAACGCCTGGGCCAGGGAGCGTTCGCTCAGTTCGCGGAACTCCGGCACCGTCAGGTCCCGCCAGCCCAGGCGGCCCAAGGCCAGGTCTTCGCGCTCGTAGCCGACCATGCGCAGAAAGGCATCGTTGGCTTCGATAATGTCGCCATCGGCATTCCAAAACAGAATGCCAATGATGTTGGCGTCCACCAGGCGCCGGATCCTCGCTTCGCGCTCGGCGACTTCGCGATACAAGCGGGCATTTTCCAAAGAGATGGCCGCACGGGACGCCAAGAGTTTCAACACGGCGATACGGGTCGGATTGAACACATGGGCAGCCAGATTGTTTTCCAGATAGAGCGCGCCGACGAGCTTGGCCTGGTTCAGCAACGGCACGCAGAGAATCGAGCGGGCACGCTGCTGGCGGATATACGGGTCCGCGGCAAACGGCGCCGCGATCAGGGCATCGTCAAGAAAAACGCTCTCCCCGGTGCGCAGGACGTGGTAGAGAATCGACTCCGGCAACAGTGCCGCGCTCACCGGGGCATTGTGGATTTGCGTTACGTGGTTGCCGGTGGTCACCTGCGCCGCGACTCGGTACTCGCCGTCGCTGGACAGGATCAATAACCCGCGTTCGGCGCCGGCCTGTTCGATCGCCGTGCACATGACCATGTCGATCAGCTTATCCAGCACGATTTCCCCCGACACCGCCTCGGAGACCTTGAGTACGGTGGCCAGGTCCAAGTGCTCGACCGGCGTCGTCATCGTCGTCGTTGGTCCGGGCACAGGCGCTTCGGTCCTCAGCAATGGATAGGTCTGCTCCAACTGCCGCACTTTGCCCTCAGCGCCCCAACGCTGGTAGGCGTAACGAGCATCCTGGAGATAGACGCGGGCGATCTTGTCGAAACCACGGGCAGCGTAAAAGCGCGCTGCAAGCTCGTTGGCCAGCGCCTCGATATGGACAAAACCGCTTTGCTGCGCGGCATGGATGGCTTGCTCGTACAGCGACTCGGCATCGATCACACGCCCTTCGACCCGGGCCATTTCGGCACCCACCAACGCGGTGCGGCTGGCGAAGTTCTCTGGACACTGCTGTGCCCATGTCTGGAGCTGGCGGTAATTGGCCGCCAACTCCACCCAGTGAGGTTCGCGCGCGTCCACCGGCACACGGTCGCAGCAGGCGGCCCGCGTCAGGGCGCCATAGAAATGGTATTCGGCTTCCTCGAAGAACGACTGGCAAACCCAGAGCAAACCCTGGGCCTTGGCAGCGGCCGCCATGGCCGCTTCAGGATCGTCGGCCAGGTAGCGGGCCTGCAGTTTGCGGACCCAATACAAACAATCAGCCAGGACCAGATCCGGGTTGCCGGACAAGTGGGTTTCGATGGCCGGCTCGTTCAACTGGCCGTCGTCCAGGCAGCCGAACGTCAGCGTCACGCCCCGAAGCATTCGGATCAGCGCCAGCTGGGCGATAATAAAATCGGTCACCAGCCCGAAGTGCACCCTCTTGGCGTAGGCCAGGCCCCGCTCGGCTTCTTCTTGTACATCGATCAACGGCTCGCCAGCGAACAGCAGATCGGCGGTGAGGTTGTTGCCGGCGTAGGCTCCATACGGCAGGTCACCGATCCGATTCGCCGCCGCAAACGAACGACGCAACAGGTCCCGGCATTGCCCCACGGGCTTCATCCAACGCACGGCAAAGCATGAAAAACAGAGGTAGGTACTGGCCTCGAATCGCCGCAGGTCGCGTTTTTCAATGAGGTCGCAACCAAGCTGGCCAAAGCGGAATCCCATCTGGTAGTCACCGAACCGCCGGCCGGCGACTCGGAACAGATTGGCGTAGAGCACGCAGGACGCATCGCAGTTGCCCTGCTCCAGGCTCAAGGTGACCGCCTTGCAGATCAACAGGTCCGCCAGGTTCGCTTCACTCTGCAAGGCCGGCGCAAAGAGCTTACCCAGTGCGTTGAGCGTCGCCAGGGAGGTGGCGTCCACCATCAGCGGCAGATCGATGAGGTCCTCGATGGCCCGGCCTTCAAGCAGTTCCCCGATGCGCTCGTACTCGTGACGCACATCGTCGTCGCTCGGGTGGGCCGACCACTCGATCCCCACATGGCGCAGGTAGTCGAGGCAGACCGCCACCGCACCGTCGCTGCGATCCAGGAGCAGGTAGACGTCCATCAGCAGGCACGCCACGTTGGCCCGCTCGATCACCGTCACGGCGCGGTCGGCCAAGGCCTTCAGGCGTTCGTCCGCGGCACCGAGTTGTCCGGTAAGGAACTCGCATTCGGCCCGGTTCAATTCCAACCCGAAAATCAAGTCATGACGCCCTGTCCAGCAGTCCTCATCCAGCAACTGCACGCCGGTGGCCAGGTAGTTGAGTGCCGAAGCATAGGCCGTCGAGGCCTTGGCCCGCTGGCCGGCCAGCAGGTTGAATTCAGCCAACTGCTCCCGCTCAGCCCGGTCGGTGAGCAATGCCGCGCCACGATTGAGCTGGCCGGCAATTTCAAAGATCGCCTCTTCAAGCGCTTGGGCGTCCGTTTGTGCCGCGAGCAACCGTCCAATGCGCAGGTGCGTCTCGGCACGCGCAGCCTGGGGGATCAGCGAGTAAGCGGCCTCATGAATGCGGTCGTGAACGAATCCATAGGCATCGTCCAGCCGCTCGACCAGTTCCTGGCGGACCGCCTGCCACATAACCGCCCGGACCTGAGTCGGGGAGATGTCCAGAACGGTGGAGAGCGCCTTGAGCCCAGCCACGTTGCCCAGGCACGCCAGTTGCTGCAATGCCTGCTGCGTGTCGGCGGGCAAGCGGACCAATTTGCCAACCATCAGGTCGACGACGTTGTCGGTGTAGCCCTTGGCGTGAATGCGCTGCGGATCCCACCACCACTGCCGCGCCTCGTGATCGAAAGTCAGCAATCGCTCGTCAGCGAGGGCCTGCAGGAATTGGATCACGAAGAATGGGTTGCCCGCGGTCTTGTCCAGCACCAGTTGCGCCAGCGGCTCGACACGATCAAGGGCGTCATGCAGGGCTTCGGCGATCAACTGCTCGACGTGCACCTTGACGAGGGGCGCCAGGGTGATCTCGCTGATCTTGCCCCCAGCGCTCCGAATAGCCTTGAGCTTGCCCGTCAACGGGTGCGTGGCGTCCACCTCGTTGCTGCGGTAGGCCCCCACCAGCATCAGGTGGCGCACATCGGCGCTGGTCAGCAGATCCTCCAGCAGGTCGAGCGTCGCCGCGTCCAGCCACTGCAAGTCGTCAAGAAACAGGGCGAGCGGATGGTCGGCGCGGGCGAACACACCGATGAAGCGCCTGAATATCAGTAAGAAGCGGCGTTGCTCCTGTTGGGGGTCAAGTGCCAGGACCGCTGGCGGCTCGCCGATGATGAGCTTGAGTTCGGGAATCAGATCGGTCATGAGCCGCGCATTGGCATCCAGCGCATCCAGCAACGCCTCGCGCCAATGCGCCAGTTCCGTGTCGCTTTTGCCCAGCAACGTGCGCACCAGGCTCTGGAAGGCCTGCACCAGGGTCGAGTAAGGAATGTCTCGCCGGTATTGGTCGAATTTGCCACTGGCGAAGAGGCCGCGCGGCGGAACCAGGACCTTGTGCAGCTCATTGACCACCGAGGACTTGCCGATACCGGAGTAGCCCGTCACCAGCACCAGTTCCGGCGCGCTGGTTTCGACCACCCGACCGAACGCGGTAACCAGCGTCTCGACTTCACGCTCACGGCCGTAGAGCTTCTCAGGGATCAACAGTTGATCGGAGGCGCCCTGTTCGCCCAGGGCAAAGGCATCGATGTGCCGCGATTGTGTCCAATGCGCCAGGCAACGGCGCAGATCATGTTCGACACTCGCGGCCGTCTGGTAGCGCTCCTCGGCGGTCTTGGCGAGCAGTTTCATGACAATTTGGGACAGTATCTCGGGGATGGTTTCGACCCGCACACTGGGCGGCGAAGGCATTTTGGCGATATGGCAGTGGACCCACTCTATCGGGTCGGACGCAGTGAACGGCAGCGATCCCGTCAACATCTGATAGAGCGTTATGCCGAAGGAATACAGGTCACTGCGCGAATCGATCGAGCGATTCATTCGGCCGGTCTGCTCGGGGGCCATGTAGGCGAGCGTGCCGGCCAGGGTCTCGGGGGCCTGGCGCTCGCGCGGCAGCCGCGAGGCCAGGCCGAACCCGGTGAGCCGTGCCTGGCCATCGTCGCAGTTCACCAGGATGTGACTGGGCTTGATGTCCTTGTGGACGATGCCGCGCTGATGGAGCTTGCCCAGCGCCACGGCAATGCTCACCGCAAGGCGCAGGAACGTCGTCGTTTCCATCGGTGCGATCAACAGTTGCACGAGCGGCACGCCGCCGGGATCCGCGAGCACCAGTTGCACCTGGGGCCCTTCGCGCACCATGTCGAGGGGTTGTACCGACCAGGCGCCATCGAGTTCATCCTTCAGGCCAAACTCATGGACGAGCCGGTCAAGGCAACCAGGGCGAGGCTGTTCGGTCGCGGGCCGGGCCACCAGGACCGTATCGTCGCCGTCCACACCCGAGCGCAATTCCCGACAGAAGATACGCTCACCATCGTCCCATAATATTTGCATGCTGTTATTCCATCGGCACAGGAGCACTATTTTGTTTGGTCTGCCGCACTTTGCCGTCGGCTGTCGTCCAGTGTCATGTTGCACTTGCCGATGTCGTCACCAGGAGGCGACTTCCGTGGCTGCGCTGGATGCCTGAGGGTGAAGCATGTGCCGGGATCCAGGACGGGGTGTGTTGCGCTCTTTAGATTAGCGCCTCACGAAAGCGCTTCACAATTTTTTCATGGCCTGGTGCTGCACCAGGCACAAGGCACCGACCCTTAGGTCTTAGGCCGTTATACGCAGGTATACTTCTGCCCCCTATGAGACCGCGTATCGTGTAGTCACGACAGGCGCTGTTACGAGCGACCCCTATGACGCAAGCCACGCAGATACGCAACACGAGGATTATCGCCGTTGTTGACGATGACGAATCCGTTCGGACAGCCCTGGATAGCCTGTTGCGTTCCAGTGGCTACAAGGTTCGAACTTATTGCAGTGCCATCGAGTTCCTGGACGCCAATGCCCCGGCCAGTACCCATTGCCTGATTTCCGATATCCAGATGCCGGGCATGAGTGGCCTGGAGCTGCATGAACAGCTCGGAGCCATGGGCTTGCGGATTCCCACTATCTTCATTACCGCTTATCCGGACCTGGGGGCGCATACGCCGGGGTTGGTCGCCTGTTTGCCCAAGCCTTGTGATACCGACAAGCTGCTCGAGTGCATCGAGACGGCCTTGCGTCCGGCACATTGAGCCACCGCCTTCGCGAGCAAGCCCGACACACTGGCTTTTCGGTAGCCACAAAATGCGAATACGCCGCAGGACTCTGTGGGAGCAAAGCTTGCTCGCGAAGAGGCCGGCACATCCAACATCTTCATTGACTGAGCCACCGCTATCGCGAGCAAGCTTTGCTCCCACCGATCTGATGGATATACATCCCATCCCCAGCTAAGAAACCATACCCCCAGGCTCAACACATACCTTCGTATACATCCCCCGCCACCGAGGTATGACTTGGCTGAACCGATGTAGAAGTGCCCTCGCCGCAACCGCTCAATACCATGACCCCACAGCGGACGACTCGCTATCCAAGGATCGATCAAGCCCAGGCGCACGCTCGCGCAGCGGCGCTGCAACCTTGTGGGGAACGGCCCATGCCGGCTTTTTTCGAACTACTTCAACGTCGCTTGCAACCCATGGTCGTGCTCACAACACTGGCCCTCACCGGCTGCGCGGTGGGCCCCGATTTCATGGAGCCCAAGAACGAACTTGACGCCGCGCAACTGACGCTCCGCCCCGAGCATGGACGCGATGCCTCCCTGCTCCCCGGCGCCGTTCCCCGCCAATGGTGGCAACTATTCAACGACCCGCTGCTCACTCAGTTGCAATCACAGGCACATGCCGGCAACCTTGATTTGCAGATAGCCGCCGAACGCATCGATCAAAGCCGAGCGCAACTGGGGATTACCGCTTCGCAGTTGCTGCCCAGCGTCGGCGCCAATGCCAGTTACGCCCGGGAGGCGCTCAGTGAACATGGCAAGTTCGCCGCGCTGGGCGCCCCGACGGCCCCCAGCAACTTCTGGCAAATGGGTTTCGATGCCAGTTGGGAAATCGACCTGTGGGGCCGGGCCCGCCGCGCGCGCGAAGGTGCGGCGGCGACGCTGGAGGCGACGGTCCATGAGCGCGAAGCCGCTCGGGTGGCCCTGTCCGCCGAAGTGGCACGGACCTACCTGCAACTGCGTGGCACCCAGGCCCAACTGGACATCGCCCAACAGAACCTGACGATCGCCGAGCGCACCCTGGGCCTGGCCGAAAGTCGCGAGCGCAATGGCGTGGCGACACGCTTCGAAACCTCCTCCGCACGGGCGCAGCTGGCGACGATCAAGGCCATGCTTCCCGAACTGGCCCGGCGTCGCAATGCCCAAATGAATGCCCTGGCGCTGTTGATGGGCGAACCACCTCGTACCCTCGACGCACAACTGCGCCAGGCCATGCCCCTGCCTTCGCTGCCCACTCGGGTGCCGGTCGGGGTCCCGTCTGAACTGGCCCAGCGACGTCCCGACATCCTGCGCGCCGAAGCGCAGCTCCACGCCGCTACCGCAGCCATCGGCGTAGCCAAGGCCGACTTCTACCCACGTATCGGCCTGAAAGGACGAATCGGTGTGGAAGCCTTCGACAGCGGCGACCTGGCCAATTGGGACGCTCGCTTCTTTTCCGTCGGGACGACGGTTTACCTGCCAATCTTCCAGGGCGGGCGCCTGGTACAGCGCCTGGCCTTGAACGAATCACGGCAAAAGACCGCCGCCCTGGCCTATCGGCACACCGTATTGCGCGCCTGGCACGAAGTGGACGATGCCCTGGACGCCTGGGCCGCGCAACAGCGCCAACACGACGAGCTGCTGGTTTCGTATGAGCAGAACCGGCAGGCATTGCACGCGGCCGAACGCGGCTATCAGCAAGGTGCCGCCGACTACCTGAGCGTTCTCACGGCGCAACTGAACCTGCTCGCCAGCCAGACCAATCTCAATGCCAGCGCCACCAACGCCACGCTAACCGTGGTCAATCTCTATAAGTCCCTGGGTGGCAGCTGGGACCCGGAGCCGCAACCATGAACAGCATCGCGTTGTCGCCCACCCAGGTCGCACCTCGCGCGGCCCCCTTGGCCACGTCGTCGAAACGCCAGCTGGTCGGTCTGGCCGGGATTTTCCTCGCGGCCATGATGGCGGGACTGAACACCCGGGTTGGCGCGTTAGCGCTGGCGGACGTAAGAGGCGCACTGGGCTTTGGCTTGGACGATGCGTCCTGGCTCACCACGGCGTATAGCGCCGGGGAGCTGATTGCCATGCCCTTTGCCGCGTGGTTTGCCCTGACGCTCTCGCTCCGGCGCCTTGAGCTGTTGACGCTCGCCACGTGTACGTCGCTGGCACTGCTCCTGCCGTTCATCCATGACCTCGATCTGCTCCTGGGCCTGCGTTTTGTGCAAGGCATCGCCAGCGGCACGACGATTCCGTTGCTGATGATGGCGGCCCTGAAATTCCTGCCGCCACCCATACGGTTGTACGGCCTGGCGATGTACGCGATGACCGCGACCTTCGCGCCCAACCTGGCCATCTGGCTGGCGGGGCATTGGACAGACGAACTGCAGGACTGGCGCTGGGTGTACTGGCAGATCGTTCCTCTGGCCGTGGTCGCTGCCGGCTTGATCGCCTGGGGGCTGCCACGGGAACCGATCCAGTTCCCACGTTTTCGCCAGGCCAATTGGGCCGGCATGGCCTGCGGTGTCCCGGCGCTTGGTTTGCTGACCGTCGCCCTGGATCAAGGCATACGACTGGATTGGTTTCACTCACCGCTGATCACCTCGTCCCTGCTCGCGGGCCTGGCCTTGCTGGCGATCTACCTGTTGACCGAATGGTTTCATCCCTCGCCGTTCATCAAGTTGCAGATCCTCGGGCGTCGCAACCTGGGGCTGGGCTGCATCCTGTTCGTCTCGTTGCTGGTGGTACTGCTGTCCAGTTCGTTGCTACCGGCCAGTTACCTCGGGCCGCTGCAGGACTATCGCCCGTTGCAGATGGCCGCGATCGGGCTGATCGTCGCGCTGCCGCAGTTACTCCTGGGGGCACTGGTGGCGCTGCTGCTGTACCAGAAATG
This sequence comes from Pseudomonas sp. Z3-6, assembly GCF_051131985.1. Taxonomy (NCBI): domain Bacteria; kingdom Pseudomonadati; phylum Pseudomonadota; class Gammaproteobacteria; order Pseudomonadales; family Pseudomonadaceae; genus Pseudomonas; species Pseudomonas sp. Z3-6. The sequence goes on along the minus strand of NZ_CP071644.1, from coordinate 3,452,691 downwards.
GGTTGATGCGCGCTTCATGTTCGCGTTGGGACTGTGCCTGATCGCCCTGGCCTGCCTTTGCGGCGCGCAATTGACCAGCGACTGGAACCGCGAGCAGTTCGTCGTGGCGCAAACGCTACAGGCCTTTGGACAACCGATGGCGGTGGTGTCGATGCTGTTTCTGATCACCAGCGTGGTGCAGCCAGTCGAGGGTCCGTATGTGTCCGGCACCATCAATACCCTGCGCGCCTTCGGGTCGTTGTTCGGCGCGGCGCTGGTCGGACAGCTCGTGGTCGTGCGCGGCCGCTTCCATGGGGAAATGTTGCTGGACCAGGCGGCCCTGGCAAGCAATACCCTGGCCTCGGCGCCGCTCCCCTCAGAACTGCTGGGCATCGTCAGCCAGCAGTCGCTGGTGTTGTCGATCGCCGATGCCTATCGCGCGTTGGGCCTGCTGGCACTGCTGCTGATTCCCCTCGTGCTGCGGCTGGCCTACATCCCGGCACCTGCCAGGCAGGCCGCCTCATCCTCATCCTCACATGGGTAATTCATCATGGCCTTACCGAAGAAAGCCCAGATCATCAGTGTCGTGCTGCTCGCCGTGGCAGTCGCCGGAGTGCTCTACGCCAATCGCCCTGAATCCAGCGCATCGACGCAGTCAACGGATGACGCTTATGTCCACGCGGACTTCACCACAGTCGCGCCGCAGGTGTCCGGTACGATCGAGACGGTGTTGATCGAAGACAACCAGCGGGTCGAGAAAGGCGACGTGTTGGCGACACTGGATGACCGTGATTTCGTCGCCGCCGTGAACGCGGCCAACGCCCAGGTCGCCAGTGCCCGGGCCAGCATTGCCAGCCTGCAAGCGCACCTGAGCCGGCAGCAAACCGCCATTCGCCAGGCTCAAGCAGCGGTGGCCGCGGACGAGGCGGCGCTGAAACTGGCCAGTGCCAATCAAGCGCGGTATCGCAATTTGGCCCACGATGGCTCGGGCACCGTGCAAGCGCGACAACAGGCCGAAGCGCAATTGAGCATCCAACGGGCGCGCCGGGACAGGAGTGAGGCGGGTCTGCAGGCGGCCCGGCAGCAGGTGGATGTCCTCAGGGCCGATCTGGAAAAAGCCCAGGCCGCTCTCGCCCATGCCCAAGCCACGCAGGCCATCGAGGAACTGAAGCTGTCCTATACCCGCATCACGGCGCCGATCGCCGGCACCATCGGACAGAAATCCGTGCGCATCGGCGCATTCGTGAATACCGGGCAACCGTTGCTGGCGATTGTGCCGCTCGACGCCGTCTACATCACCGCCAACTTCCGCGAGACGCAGCTGGCGCGCGTCGCGATGGGTCAGGCTGTGGACATCACGGTCGACGCGTTGCCGGGCGAGTCGCTGCTCGGCACCGTGCAAAGCCTGGGACCTGCCAGCGGCGTCAGCTATTCAGCCATTGCGCCGCACAACGCCACTGGCAACTTCACCAAGATCGTCCAGCGCTTGCCTGTGCGCATTCGCATCGACCCCGACCAACCCGCCGCGGCGAAACTGCGAGTGGGGATGTCCGTGACCCCGCATATCCGCATTGATGGATAAATGCCAAGCCCCGAACTGTGGGAGCGAGGCTTGCTCCCACAGTCGCCTAAGCAAATAACTTAAAGTTATTTATTATCAGTTTTTTAGATCATTTAGATTAAGCCTTAAGCCCAATGGCTTCGCGGAAATGCTTTCAAGGAAATGTTGGCATTCATCCACCTTCAGTCACGGCAATCTCATTAACGGGCCACCGTCATGCAGCTTCTAACACTACCTCCCTCCCCCGGCCTGGCCACCTCGATCCGTGCCACCGCCCAAGTCTTCGAAGACCCCACCTCCCGCGCCTTGCTGGCTCACCTGCAACAAGTCGCGCCCAGTGAAGCCAGCGTATTGATCATCGGCCAGACCGGGACCGGCAAGGAACTGGTGGCGCGCCACGTCCACAACCTCAGCGCCCGTCGCCACAAGCCCTTCGTCGCGGTCAACTGCGGGGCGTTTTCCGAGAGCCTGGTTGAGGCCGAGCTGTTCGGACATGAAAAAGGCGCTTTTACCGGCGCGTTGACAGCCAAGGCCGGCTGGTTCGAGGAAGCGGACGGCGGCACCCTGTTCCTCGATGAAATCGGGGATTTACCGTTGCCGATCCAGGTCAAGTTGCTGCGGGTACTGCAGGAACGCGAAGTGGTCCGGCTGGGTTCGCGCAAAAGCATCAAGATCGATGTCCGCGTGCTGGCGGCCACCAACGTACAGTTGGAAAGAGCCATCAATGCCGGGCATTTTCGCGAAGACCTCTATTACCGCTTGAACGTGGTCAGCCTGTTGCTCAAGCCGCTGCGCGAACGTCCCGGCGACATTCTGCCGCTGATACGCCATTTCATTGCGCAATACAGCCACAGGCTCGGTCACGGCGAGGTGACGCTGGATGCCCAGGCGCAGCGCAAGTTGCTCGATTATTCCTGGCCGGGGAATATCCGCGAGCTGGAAAACGTCATTCACCACACGCTGCTGATTTGCCGTAACAAAGTGATTGGTGAGCAGGAGCTGCACCTGTCGAACTTGCGCATCGAACGCCAGGACAACTTGCCGCAACCTGTACCCCAAAGTGCAGAGGCGCTCTTGCAGAAAGCCTTCGAGAAACTGCTCGAGCAAGGGCATGGCGATGTGTATGAAAAGGTCGAGGCCGAGTTATTGCGCACCGCCTACCGATACGCCAATTGCAATCAAGTCCATACCGCAAGCCTGCTGGGCCTGAGCCGCAACGTCACCCGCACGTTGCTGATCAGGATTGGCGAGTTGGTGGTCAATCGACGCCGCCCGGCACTGGACACTCGGGATGGCCGGGTAGTCAACCTGTCGACCTGACGCCCAGACTTTTGTGGCGAGGGAGCTTGCTCCCGCTGGGGTGCGAAGCGCCCCCATTGAGGCGGATGACATCCATCTGATACACCTCGGTGACTGGCTTTGGGGCCGCTGCGCAGCCCAGCGGGAGCAAGCTCCCTCGCCACAAAAGCGGTTCGGCGATGGCCCATTCATGGGGCGCGGTGCTTAAATCCCGGCACCTTGTTCGCCCCTCGTCCGCCCTGCTGCCTCCCGCGCCTAGGCGACCGCCGCCGTTTTGGCCGTCACTTTGCGTTGCTCCAGCTCACGCACCAACGGCAGGACCTTACGGCCGAAATACTCGACTTCTTCCTGGAAGTGCAAGAACCCGGCAAGCACCAGATCCACACCCACGGCCTTGAGCGCGACGATGCGTTCGGCGATCTGCTGCGGGGTACCGATCAAGTTGGTCTTGAAGCCATCGTTGTACTGCACCAGGTCTTCGAAGCTGGACTTGGCCCAGTTGCCTTCGCCTTCCGGGCTGGACTTGCCGGCCTGTTTCGCCGCGTCGCCAAAGGCATTGACGGCCTCGGGATCGGCCTGGTCGATGATTTGGGCAAGGACCGCCCGCGCCTCTTCTTCGGTGTCGCGGGCAATGACAAAGGCATTCACGCCAACCTTGACCTTGTGGTGGTTGGCCGCGGCTTTTGCCTGGAGATCATCGATCTGCGCCTTGACCCCTTCCACGGTATTGCCGTTGGTGAAGTACCAGTCCGATACCCGGGCGGCCATGTCCCGAGCCGCACGTGAGCTGCCGCCCTGGAAAATTTCCGGATGCTGCTGCAGGGGTTTTGGCTTGAGGGTGTAGTCGTGGAAGCGGTAGAAGTCACCGCGCAGCGTGAAGTTATCGGTGGTCCAGATACCCTTGAGGGCGGTGATGAATTCTTCGGAACGGCGATAGCGCTCGTCGTGCTCCAGCCACGGCTCGCCAATGGCCGTGAACTCGCCCTTGAACCAGCCCGACACGATGTTGACCGCCACTCGGCCACCCGTCAGGTGATCGATGGTTGCGATCTGCTTGGCCAACACCGACGGCGTCCACGGCCCCGGCAACACCGCGGCGATGACTTTCAGGCGCGTGGTGGCGGCCAGCAAGGCATGACTGAACGCTACGGACTCGTGCTGGTATTCGGCGCCGTAGCCAGCGGTAAAGCGCACCTGGGACAAGGCGTAATCGAAGCCGGCCGCTTCAGCGATCTGCGCCAGCTTGCGGTTGTAGTCGATGCCCCAGTCGGTGCGTTGTTCGATTTTGCTGACCACCAGTCCGCCGCTGACGTTGGGCACCCAGTAGGCAAATTTGATCGTGTCCTGGCTCATTGCATGTACTCCACGGCTCGTTTTGAAAGGGAAAAGGGATCAGGCGGCACTGGCGTCGCGTCGGGCGCTCGGGACCAGGCTCAGCAGCGCCGATTCGACGGCGCGCTCGATACGGTCCAGCACCTGTGGGCTGGAAATGCGGTATTGGCTGAAATCGGTTTCGCTGGCATAGACACCCACCGGCAGGCTGAGGGCCTGGAAGAAGCCGAACAGCGGCCGCAACTGGTGATCGATGATCAAGGCATGGCGATCCGAGCCCCCTGTCGCGGCGAGCAGCACCGGAACATTCTTGAGGGCTTCGTGATGGACGAAATCGAACAGGTGCTTGAACAAGCCGGTGTACGAGGCTCGATAGACCGGGCTGGCGGCGATCAGCAGATCGGCCGACTCGATGGCGTGCAGGTCGTCCTGTACCGCAGCCGGCAACGCCTCGCGACGCAACACCCCGGCAAACTGCGGACCGACCTTGGCCAGTTCGATCAAGCGCACCTCGATCGGCAGTTGCTGCGCGAGCCTGTCCACTATCGCCTGGAGCAGGGCCAGGGTGCGTGACGGGTGCTGCACGCTGCCTGACACCGCCACCACTTTGAATTGCTTGCTCATCACTTACCCCATGCCTGGAGACGCCACCTCAGCGTCTGCACAGGGTGTAGAGCAGCAACCGTGCCACGTTCCTATATCTTTAATAATCAATGCGTTAGAAGTACCGCCTAATCACTTCACTGTCGCTCGACGGGCAAGCTGTTGTTCCACTGTTGCCTGGTGAACACCTGCGTTTCGATGCCTGTCGCAACAACTGTTGCCGGGCATACAGTTGCGCAACAGATTGTCCGCAGCCAGGACAGCCCTATCACCGACGAGCGTCGTACAGACCCCGCATTCATGGACGTCGCGGGCCGGGCATGGACTGTGCAAAGGCCCTTGGCACTGGCAGGTTTTTCCCCTGCCCGCTTACTCGCCATCAAGAAGGAACATCAACATGACCGCACAGCAACAACACCTGCCGCCAATCCTTTCCACTGGCACCGACTACGAACCCTTGGCCGAACGTTTCCGGCCGATCTTTGCGCGCATCCAGGCTGGCGCCCTGGAGCGGGAGCAGACCCGCAGCCTGCCCTTTGAACAGGTGAAATGGCTGAAGGAAGCCGGCTTTGGCGCTATCCGCGTACCGCTCGAATATGGCGGTGCCGGCGCCTCGTTGCCGCAGCTATTGCAACTGCTGATCGAACTGGCCGAAGCCGATTCCAACTTGCCCCAGGCCCTGCGCGGGCACTTTGCATTCGTCGAGGACCGCCTCAATGCCCATGCCAGCAGCCCGCAGGACATTTGGTTCAAGCGCTTCGTCGAGGGTGAGTTGGTGGGCAACGCCTGGACGGAAGTCGGCGCGGTGAAAATCGGCGAGGTCGTCACCCGGGTTTCCCGCCAGGGCGATCAATGGGTGGTCAATGGCGCCAAGTACTACAGCACCGGCAGTATTTTCGCCGACTGGATCGACGTGTATGCCCAGCGTGACGACAACGGTGCCGACGTGATTGCCGCCGTACGCGTGCACCAGCCGGGCGTCAAGCAAAGCGATGACTGGGACGGTTTTGGCCAACGCACCACCGGCAGCGGAACATCGCTGTTCGAGAACGCATTGGTCGAGGCCCAAAACCTCATCGACTTCTCCACCCGCTTCAAATACCAGACCGCGTTTTATCAACTGGTCTTGCTCGCCGTGCTGACCGGCGCCGGCCGTGCCGCGGTCCATGACATCACCGAGCAAGTGCGCAAACGCACCCGGGTCTTCAGCACCGGCAATGCCAGCGAAGTGAGCCAGGACGTGCAGGTGCAGCAAGTGGTCGGCCGGGCCTCGGCCCAGGTCTATGCCGCCGAGGCCACTGCCCTGCGAGCCGCGAGCGCTTCCCAACGCGCCTATGAAAGCCGCTTCAGCCAGAACGCCGAGACCGAACACACCGCCAACATTGCCGCCGAGTTGGAGTCCGCCCAGGCCCAGGTGGTGATCTCCGACCTGGTGCTACGCGCCACCAGCGACCTGTTCAATGCCCTCGGCGCCTCAGCCACCAGCACTAGCAAGGCCCTCGACCGCCACTGGCGCAACGCCCGTACCGCCGCTTCGCACAATCCGTTGATCTACAAGGAGCGGATTATTGGGGATTGGGAAATCAATGGGACGGAACCGCCGTATGTCTGGCAGATTGGTGGGGGGGCGAAGCAGGTCTGAGTGCTTTGGGTCCGTGTGTATATCCGTTGCTGCGGTAACGGCGGCTTAGACCGCGCTCCTCCAGTGGGAGCGGGCTTGCTCGCGAAGGCGGTGTGTCAGTTTGCAGTGATGTTGGATGTGCTGGCCTCTCGCGAGCAGGCTCGCTCCCACAGTGGTTCTGTGTTGTACATGAGTTTCGTGTCTGCTGAAGATCCAGTGTGGGAGCGAGCTTGCTCGCGATGGCGGTGGGTCAGTTACATGGATGTTGAATGTGCTGGCCTCTTCGCGAGCAAGCCCGCTCCCACAGTGGTTCTGTGTTGTACATGAGTTTTGTGTCTGCTGAAGATCCAGTGTGGGAGCGGGCTTGCTCGCGAAGGCGGTGTGTCAGTTTGCGGTGAGGTTGGATGTGCTGGCCCCTTCGCGAGCAAGCCCGCTCCCACAGTGGTTCTGTGTTGTACATGAGTTTTGTGTCTGCTGAAGATCCAGTGTGGGAGCGAGTTTACTCGCGATAGCGGCGGTCCAGGTGTATCCACCAGATCCAATTGCCGACTTTTTCACAAAGCCAATAGGAACTCATCCCAGCCGATCAAAACACTGGCATCATGCCTTTTTCCTTGCACTCATGGAGTGACTGTGACGAATCTAAGTGCCACCCCTGAGTTTGCACCCGCCTCCACTCTATCGCCTTACCGCTTCTTTCCCCGGCTCGGGATGTTTGTGCTGGCCACCGTGGTCGTCTTCCTGGCGGCGATGCCCGAGGTCCTTTTCGTCCCGGCAGACATGCAGGCCTACCTGACGTTCACGACCACCTCTGGTATCACCGCGCTCCTTCTCCTCGTCCTTTTCGCCTTGCAATATCGCGCCGATTTACGTTCACAGTGGCGAGGTCGCTCCATCCGCAAACCCCTGCAATGGGGAGCGATGGGCACCATCGGGGCCTACCTGCTTTTCGGGGTCGCCGTCCTCGTACTCGGGTTGCCGCGTGAAGTGTTCATGGCCGAGCTTCTGGACGGGCTCAACAATTGGCAGGCCACGATCAAGATCGCCTCGCTGATCGTGCTGCCGCCCATCGCCGAAGAATTATTCTTCCGCCACTACATGCTCCGGCTGTTTCCCTACGAGAACAGCCGTGCCTGGACATGGATCGCGATCATCGTGACGTCGGCCATCTTCGCCGGCATGCACATCCAATACGGAAACTGGCTGACGGTCGTGCTGATCTTCGCCTGTGGCGGCGTATTCGCCGTCGCCAGAGTGGCCAGCGGTGGCCTGCTGGTGCCGGTGCTCCTGCATTCGCTGGCCGAGATTGTCGCACTGACCACGGACAAGTCTTTCTCGTTGATGGGGCTTTACGGTTGAGTCAGGCGAAGGCGCCATGCCGCGCTATGATTTTGCGAACACCAGCATTTCAAACAAGGGCAACGATGAACACTCACGCAACATGCCTCGGACTGCTTGCCCTGACGCTTCCCTTGCTGTGCGAGCCCGTCCAGGCCTCCACATGGCAGATCTGTGAGATGGAGCTGCGTGTCGTCGAGGTGCTGAAACGACCCTATCCGCAGCTTCAGGCGCAGGTGGTAAAAGTCAGGCCGAAATCCGCCTCGGTGGAATGCCTGCAGCCAGGCTCGTTGCTCACCTTCACCCCGGAAACCCCGGACTACCAAGCTACGCTCCCCCGCCGGCAATGGCCCGGGAAAGGGCAGTCGGTACGGGTGGACTACCGTTACCTGGATGGCATCTGTAAAGGCGACGGTAATTCGTACGCGTGTCGTATCAAGCACTACCCGGTGGTGGGTCGATAAGCGGGCGACCGGACCGGGGCGTTGCTCAATTTGGTGAGATGACTGATGGCCTCATCGCGAGCAGGCTCGCTCCCACAAGGAAGTGTGGATGGTCACAGCATCCCGATTCACCACAAAACCCCTTGTGGGAGCGAGCCTGCTCGCGATGACGTCGGCACATCCAACCTCAATGCCACTCAAGCCAGCAGCGCGCTGATCCACCGAACCTGCCGGGCAATCTCTTGCAGCTTCTCCTCGGGCACGGCTTGCCGCGCCTTGGCCAAGCTGATGAGGGTCTTCTGCTTCTGGCGCAACAGGCGCTGCCACTTGGCCAGGAAGACCGGGGTTCGGGCTTGCAACTGCAGCGGGCCGAAATACAGCTCCTCGGCGGTGTACGCTACCGGCCCGGCGCGCTCGGCCACGATGATCTCGTAGTAGAAGCGGTTTTCCCGCAGCACTTCCTCGCAGAGGATGCGGTAGTGGTTTTCCATCAGCCATTGGCGCAGCGGTTGTTCGCCGCCGTTGGGTTGCAGGATCAGGCGCTCCCGACCGCTCAACCGCGCTTTGCCACTGTCCAGGATGTCGCGGATCGTCTCGCCGCCCATGCCGCAGAGGCTGATCGCGGTGATTCCGTCCTCCGGCTCGATTGCCGCCAGGCCGTTGGCCAGGCGCACGCTGATCCGCTGCTCCAGGCCATTTTCGACCACCGTGCGTTCGGCGGCGCGCAATGGCGTCAGTGCCACCTCACCGGCCACCGCCGTCGCGATGACGCCACGGCGCAGCAAGGCCACCGGCAGGTAAGCGTGATCCGAGCCGATATCGGCCAGGTGCGCGCCCGCCGGCATGTGCGCCGCCACGCGCTCCAGGCGCACGGACAATGTGTGTTCGTTCAACTGCAATTCCCTGGGTTAATCGTAGAACGGCTCGACCGCCGTCCGACTGCCGACAAAGAAGCTGTCGGCGACCAAGCGCAGTGGCTGCAGGTCCATGTCGCTGGCTTTGTCGTTGATCAGTTGTTGAAAATGCCGGTACACCGCCGCGTACTCGCCCTCCTCGGATACCGCCTGGCGCACGCCGTCGATGCTCAACAACGCACCGCCGTTGTCCAGGCGCAACACGCCTTCGGCGCAGCGAATCTCGATGCTCCAGAGCTCGTCATGACCATGGTCGAAGTCGAACTCCGCACGGATATCGAGGTGACGCGCGTCGGCCATCTTGATGCTGGCGGCAATCGGCGACTGGCAGTTGTCCGGCACGCGCAACTCGGCCGATTCCACGAACAACGGCAGTGCCAGCAGATGGGTGGCGATCGACAAGGCATTGATGCCCGGATCGAACACGCCCAGGCCACCGGGTTGCCAGATCCACGCCTGGCCCGGGTGCCACTTGCGCACGTCTTCCTTCCAATCGATCTGCACGCTCTGCAAGGTGCGGCTGGCCAGCCAGTCACGGGCGGCTTCGATACCCGGGGCGTAACGGGAATGCCAGGCGAACAGGCCGCTGACGCCTTGCTCGCGAACCTGCTCCACCAAGGCCATGGCTTCACCCAACGTGGCGCACGGCGGCTTTTCCACCAGGACGTGCTTGCCGGCCGCCAGCGCCTGTTGCACCAGTGCGAATCGACCTTGCGGCGGTGTGCAAAAGGCAATCGCATCGACCTGCGGACCGTTTTCCAGCAGCTCGCCCAGGGAGCGGAAGTTCTCCACCCCGGCGCAAGGCTGTCCTTGCGTGGCGACCGCCACCAATTGGAACGCGGGGTTGGCGTGGATGGCTGGAACGTGTTGATCCTGGGCAATCTTGCCGTAGCCCACCAGGCCGAGACGAATCGGTTGCATCGATGACTCCTGATTTTTTGTACTTGTGATCGGCCAGCAAACTAGACGCAAATCGCCTGGCGGACAATGGGGGTCGTGCAGTATCTATTCGATTGCCCCGCCCAGTTGGGCAAATACTTCAGGCCCGTCGCTGTGCACGGTCCGCCGTCACGACGTTGGTCACCCGGCCGAAGAAGGGTTCGAGTCGCTCACGCGGCGCGTCGTGCTCCACCACCAGGGCGGCGACTTCTTCGCAGGCGGCCACCTGGTAGTGGGCAACGCTGGACAGCTTTTCATTGGTCACCGCCGCGATCACCTGTCCACTGGCCGCGACCACCGCGCGCTTGAACTCCGCGTCATCCAGGCCGAACGCCGTAACGCCATTATCGGGATCGATGGCGCAGGCGCCGAGGAAACACAGGTCAAAACTGAACTGGCGCAATTGCTGGACAGCCGTCAACCCGATCACACCACCGGCGACTGGGTTCAAGCGGCCGCCCAGCAGGATGACTTCGGCGCGGGGCAGTTTCATCAACTGGACCGCAATCAACGGCGAGTTGGTGGTGAGGGTCAATGGCAGGTGCGGATCGATGGCGCAGGCAATCGCCAGGTTGGTCGACCCGGCGTCGATGAACACGTGCTGGCCCGCGCGCAACAGCGCAGCGGCGGCTTGGCCGAGGCTGCCCTTGCGCACCGGGTCTTTGCGCACACGCGCCTCCATCGACCCTTCGGCCGCGGGCACGAGAATCGCGCCACCATAAACGCGCTTGCACACCCCCGCCGCTGCCAACGCGCCCAGGTCACGCCGGATCGAGTGTTCGGAAACCTTGAATTCGCTGGCCAAGTCAGCCGCGATCACCCGGCCATACCGGGCGAGACGCTGGCTGATCAGTTGCTGGCGTTCACCGGGGAACGCTTCGTGAGGAGTAGTCATGACATTGCAACCTGCATAAACGAGCACTAATTATCACAAGCGAGCAAATAGTGCCGGTTATGCAGTGAAGCGTCAAACCCGAGCGCTCACGTGGTAAACGTCAAGCGCCCCCAGGGACATTGGTGCCCATGCCCAATGGCAGGAAGGGTTGGATCTCGTCGATTTCCTCGGCGCTGAGGCGCAGCTGTGAACCGGCAATCAACCCATCGACCTGGCCGGGCCGGCGGGCACCGACGATGGCGCCGGTCACCACCGGTTTGCGCAGCACCCAGGCGATGGCGACTGCCGCCGCGCTGACCCCGTGCCGTTCGCCGATACCGGCCAAGATCTCCACCAGCGCCAGGTTCGCGCTCAAGCGAGGCTCCTGGAAGTCCGCGCTTCGCGCCTTGCGCCAATCGTCGTCGGGCAATTGGGCGATGCGTTCGCGGGTCATGCTGCCGGAAAGCAGTCCCGATTGAAGGGTGGAATAGGCCAGGACCCCCATTCCCGCCTGCTCGCAAAATGGCAGGACGTCGTCCTCGATGTCTCGCATCAAGGCCGAATACGGCGGCTGGAGTGAGACGATCTCGGTCACCGCCTGGGCCCGCTTGAGTTGCGCAACATCGAAATTGGAGACGCCGATAGCGCGAATCTTTCCCTGTTCGCGGGCAGTGGCCAAGGCCGAAAGTGCCTCCTCGATCCCTTCACTGCTGCCGTCGGCAGGAAAGGCCGGCCAGTGGATCTGATAAAGGTCAATGGTTTCGACTTGCAGTCGACGCAAGCTTGCCTCGACCTCGGCGAGCAACGACTGAGGCTTCAGCGAGTGTGAGATCAACTGGCTGACCGGGTCCCACACCAGGCTGCCCTTGGTGAACACCAACGGACGCCGCGAAGCCGGTACCCGACGCAACAACTGCCCGACCAATTGCTCGGCATGGCCCAAGCCATAAACCGCCGCCGTGTCGATCCAGTTCACCCCGCGCTCGACGGCATATTCAAGGGCGCCAAGGCTGTCCTCGTCATCCTGCGCGCCCCAACTGTATGCCCAGCCGGTGCCGGCGATGGCCCAGGTTCCCAGACCAATGGGCGAAATCAGCAAATCCGATGATCCAAGACGATTCTTTTGCATAGTGCGTTCTCCACAGATGATGTGGCCAGTATCCGCGAGGGATCTCATGACGATAAGATGGGTAATCGTATTTGAACTACTGAACGGTATTCATGAGTCAGCACCCCGACCTGTCCGAACTGGATGCCTTCGCCGCCGTCGCTCGCCATCGCAGCTTTCGCAAGGCCGCCGACGAGCGTGGCGTTTCGGCTTCTGCATTGAGCCACGCGATGCGTGCATTGGAAGCACGCCTGGGTGTCAGGCTGCTCAACCGCACCACGCGCAGCGTGACCCCGACCGAGGCCGGCCATCAGCTGTTGGCAACGCTGGCCCCGACCCTGCAGCAGGTTGCCGATGCCTTGGCGCAGTTGACCTCGCTGCAGGACGTGCCCGCCGGCAAGCTTCGCCTCAACGTAGCGCGTCCGGCGGCGCGCGCGGTCTTTGCCAAGGTGCTCGGGCCATTCGTGGCCCGGTACCCGCGCATTCAACTGGACCTGGTCACCGATGATGGCCTGACCGATATCGTCAGCGGCGGGTTTGACGCTGGTGTGCGCTTTGGCGAAAGCCTGGCCGGCGACATGATCGCCGTCCCTGTCGGGCTCCCTCAATCGTTCGTGACCGTGGCGGCGCCAACCTATCTGGCCGCGAAGGGGATCGTCCAGGCGCCACGGGACTTGCTCGACCATGCCTGCATCGCCCGGCGTTTTCCCAGTGGCAAGCTCTACGCCTGGGAGTATCAGGCCGAGGGGCAACCGATCCGGTTGTCCGTCACCGGTCCACTCATCCTTGAAGACGATGCGCTGATGATCCAGGCGGCAAAAGATGGCGCCGGCATTGCCTACGTGTACGAGGAGCTGGCGTGCGATGACCTGCGCAACGGGCATCTCACGGAACTGCTTGCGCAATGGAAAGCGCCGCCAAGCCGGTTTTTTCTCTACTACCCCAGCCGACGCCATGTGCCGCCGGCCCTGAAAGCGCTCATCGAATTCATCCGGGCGCAAGATTGGCTAACCTGAAACCGCCAGGCAAAAAAAAGCCCCGCGACCGAAGACGGTGCGGGGCAAGGGAATTGGTTGGTTGCGGCCAACCAAAGGAGCACGGTGAAAAACGTTTACGGGCCGGTCAGATGCATTCCTGTGCGGCGCGTTCAAAACTTGAAGGCAAGAGATTGGAAGCCAGCAGGTGGCGCTCGTAGATGAACACCTTGCCGCCGCTGCCGGCCTTGTAGGCTTCCAGCACGTTGTCCGCCGACACTTTGCTCGGCACCACGATGCGGTAGCTGCGCTGGGTCTGGGAGACCAACGGGTTCAAGGCATTGCCTTGCAACTTCGGTACGACGCACTCGGCGTATTGGGCCGGCGTCTTGCTGGTCTGCAAGGTCAGCGTCGGGTCATTCGGTGCCGAGGCACAACCGGCCAGCAGCAACGGGGAAAACGCCAGGGAAAGCAAAAATAAACGGCGCATGGGTCAGGGTCCTGAAAATAAAAATACGGGGCTGCGTGTTCGATGGCGCTGATTTTCCAATGATTGCCGGCAAAGCAGAACTTGCATTTGGTAATGGTCACTATTACTCCTAGCAATAGTTGCAAGCCCAGACAGATTGATGAGGTCTATCCATGAGAACGTTTGATCTGATCCGCGACGCGGTATTGCCCGACTTCCGTGAGCGGGTGGCGGACTATCTGGTCCAGTACGAAAGCGTGCTGTTGAGCACTACAGAAGCCGACCCGGAACTCAAGCGGGCCACGGCCCATCAACTGCGCGGTTATCTACGCGGGTTGAACACGACGCGAGTATTGGGCATGGCGGATTGGGAGGAGCTGGATCGGCGGGTGGTGGATACGTGGCTTTAGCGCCCGGCCAATGACAGGCAGGCCTTCGTGGAATGTGCTCGATTCATTGTGGCGAGGGAGCTTGCTCCCGCTGGACTGCGCAGCAGTCCTCTTGCCGCCTCGGCCCAACACTGGCTTGCGCCCTGTCCACCAGCCGTTGCACCCAGGCGGCATCCTGGTCATTGACCACCCCATAGCGGTTCGGCGGTAAGAAATTCCAGTGATGGGCAGCCTCGTCCAGGCGCTTGAGTTCATCGGCAGACAGCCAGTACGGAGTCTCCACCAATGGCATCAACGCACCGTCGAAACGCCAGCCCAATTGCAGGTTCGTGCCGGGCGCGAAAGCAATCGCCAATTGCTGCAGGGGTTGCAGCCGCTTGTCCGACGCCGGCATTTGCCCTACCCGACCGTAGCTGAAGTCGCCCGAAAACTGCTCCTTGAGCACCAGCCAATGCCCCGCCGCAGTCCGGGCCAGGATCCATTGCGACACACCGCTGTCCTGCACGTACTTCACTTTGCAGTCGGACCATTGCATGAGGGTGTTGCAATCCGGGTCATAGTCGTTGGACCACAGGCAGATGCCGGAAACCAGGGTATGGTGTTCGAGCTCGACCAGCCCTTGATCGGGCATCGACGCCCAATAACGCTTGGTCGGGTCGCGCGTATCACGCCAGACGTTGTGCACGATCCACGCCGCCATGAACAGCAAGGTGGCGAGCACAAGCCAGCCAAAGGAGGCCCCGATGATCCGGTCAAGGTCAACGCCTGGAGCGGATAACCCCTGATAGGCCAGCAGCCCCAGCAGAAACACGATACCCGGCAACACCGGGCCCAGGCACAACGGCGGCACCAGCACCACGACCCAGCTGAAGCGATGCATGGTCGCACGCTCACGCGCCCAGGCCTGTTCCCGAGCAATCATCGGCACCCGCTCCCGTGGGCCGATGCCAGGATCGGGGGTCTGGAAGCGGGTGAACAGGTTGTAGATGTCATCGCTCATGGATCGGATCATGCCCTTGAAGTCATCATGGTCGAGCGTCCTTCGGGACGCCCTTTGACGCTGGAACAGGCGTATTATCCGGGTAACCAAGCGCCGTGTAGACCCCCAATCATGCCCATCTCCCAGACCCGCCCTTCACCCGCGCCCTTGCTCAAGCCAGGCGAGACAGTGGTCCTGTTCGACGGCGTTTGTAAACTGTGCAATGGCTGGGCGAAGTTCCTGATCCGCCATGACCGCGACCGACGCGTGCGGTTGGCCTCCGTCCAGTCGCCTGAAGGACAAGCGTTGCTGGCCTGGGCGGGCTTGCCCTTGCAGCAGTTCGACACCATGGCCGTGGTCCGCGACCAACATTACTGGGTGCGCTCGGAGGCGATTCTTGAAGTGGTTGCCCTACTGCCCTGGGTTTGGCGTCCGGTGCAACTGCTGCGTTACGTCCCCCGCGTGTTTCGGGATTGGGCCTACGATCGCATTGCCCTGAATCGATACCGGCTGTTTGGCAGGTACGACGTGTGCCTTTTGCCGGATCCGGATCATGAGCGACGGTTTTTGAAGGCGCCCGCGCCTGAGAGCAATCCGGTGGAACGGATCGGTACTTAGCCCGTCAATAGCTCGATCCACTGACGTGGCGCCATCTTCGTCACCATGATCAGCACAATGACAAACATTCCCAAAAATCCAAAAACACCCATCCAGAACCACTTTTGATACACGGATGAGTATCGATCATCGAGCGCCCGCCCGTCCCCAACCGCGTTCGAAGCCATCACATGTAGCCGCTTCTGAAGCACCAGTACCGGAAGCCAGAGCGCGCCCACGCAAAAAAAGATGATCAGCGACGTCATGACCCATTCAGTGGTAGGGGGAAGTCCGGCCAGCCTCAGCAGCAGGTAGCCCGTCCCTATCTGAATAAAGCCCGCGGGCGTGGTAATCCAAGTGTCGAACTGAACGACCGTCCTGGCCACGTGGGCAATGACCTGAGGGTTGGCGGTGCGGCTGGCCGCGATCAGGTAGAGATAGGACCCCATGCCGAAGCCGAAGAGAAAAACGGCAGCAATGATGTGGAGGTACTTCAGGCAAAGATAGAGCATCTGTCAGCCCTGCTCGTCAGAGAAGTGTACAGACAGGCTCAAGTTTTCGGGGTCGTTGATGGCGGCCATGTATTCGTCGACACTGATTTCACCCACGCAGGCCCTAGCACCGGGTTCGGGCAGATACCCTTGGGCGACTTTTGCCGCCAACGCAACGGCTGCACAGCTGGGAATCTCCGGGCCCTTGTCGTTCATGGCGGTGAGTTGCACGTTCATCGACAACGGTTCGCCATTGGCCCCCATGCCATGGACGTCGATGTACATTGCGCTTTTGCCATCGCCAAATCGTTCGAACCAGAGCCCCCACCGATGTAGCCTGGCGGCCCAAGTAACATGATCACGCACCAGCCCCATCCGCATTGCCTGGGCCAGCAGATAGTTGGCGATGCCGCCTAGCTTCAGGCCTGCGCCGGCCTTGAAGCTCAGGTTCCGGGCACCATAGCGGCTGGCGAAGATATCCATGTCCGGCACGTCGACATTGGCCAATACCCGGGTCCCCATGTGCTGCAATCTGCGAAGCGTCAGATCCTGCCATCCCAGGACCTCATGCACCCGGCCATTCCTGAGTTGCTTGATCGGCTTGCCCGCATAGGCGAGGACGCCTTCGACGGTGGACAACCCCGGCATCTTGGCCGAAGAGGAAATGCCATGTTCGATGGTGTCGATGCGTTTAAATCGATACCGCTGCTGATCGATAAGGGCGGCCGAGAGCGTCGGCACTGAGCTGCAACCACTGAGGATCGCCACGCCTGCCTGTTTTGCCCGGGCGTCGAGTGCGCCAATGCCGGTGACAAAGGCTCTGGAATCGGACAGGTCACAATAGCTCACGCCCGCGTCGATGCAGCTCTCGGCGACTGCATAGGATTGCCCTTGAAAGGGGCCGCCGGTATGAATGACCCATTGGATGTTCATCGAGCCAAGGACGGATTTGAAGCCCGGCCCCATGGCGTCGCCGCACCAACTTTCACACACCGAGTTCGATTGAGTGTTCAACTCATCGACTTTGCGCTGCAGTTTTTGGGCGTCACGCCCGGAAATAACCAATTGCACGCCTGGCATCACCACCAGATGCCTGGAAACGATACTGCCGAAATTCCCATACCCACCGACCACCATGACCCTGAGCGTCATTCCATCCGTCCCTAAATATTCGATGAGGCAAGCACCTTGCCACAAGAAAGACTCGGTGGTGTACCCCCAGCGGTGGGTCACTGTCCCTTTGTGGCGAGGGCGCTTGCTCCCGCTGGCTGCGCAGCAGACCCATGTCGTCAACTCAATTAGCCTGACACACCAGGGTGCCTGGTTTCAGGGCCGCTTCGCGCCCCAGCGGGAGCAAGCTCCCTCGCCACAAGAGCGGTTCGGTGGTGGGTCAGTTCAACAGGTGCAGGCTGTCCCTCACCACAAGAGCGGTTCGGTGGTGGGGCAGTTCAACAGGCGCAGGATGTTGCCTTTGTGGCGAGGGAGCTTGCTCCCGCTGGGCTGCGCAGCAGACCCATGTCGTCAACTCAATTAGCCTGACACACCAGGGTGCCTGGTTTCAGGGCCGCTTCGCGCCCCAGCGGGAGCAAGCTCCCTCGCCACAAGAGCGATTCGGTGGTGGGTCAGTTCAACAGGTGCAGGCTGTCCCTCACCACAAGAGCGGTTCGGTGGTGGGGCAGTTCAACAGGCGCAGGATGTTGCCTTTGTGGCGAGGGAGCTTGCTCCCGCTGGGCTGCGCAGCAGACCCATGTCGTCAATTCAATTAGCCTGGCACACCAGGGTGCCTGGTTTCAGGGCCGCTTCGCGCCCCAGCGGGAGCAAGCTCCCTCGCCACAAGAGCGATTCGGTGGTGGGTCAGTTCAACAGGTGCAGGCTGTCCCTCACCACAAGAGCGGTTCGGTGGTGGGGCAGTTCAACAGGTGCAGGCTGTTGCCTTTGTGGCGAGGGAGCTTGCTCCCGCTGGGCTGCGCAGCAGACCCATGTCGTCAATTCAATTAGCCTGGCACACCAGGGTGTCAGGTTTTGGGGGCCGCTGCGCGCCCCAGCGGGAGCAAGCTCCCTCGCCACAAGAGCGGTTCGGTGGTGGGTCAGTTCATCAAGAGCGGTTCGGCAGAGGGTCAGTGGGTGGTCGCATTTGTCCCCTGCTGATACTCCCGTGGCGTGCAGCCGAATTCGCGGCGGAACACGGTGTGCAGGTATTGCGCCGATTTGAAGCCACAGCTCTGGGCGATGTCGGCAATCGGCGCGTCGGTGTTTTCCAGTCCGCTGGCGGCAGCGGTGAGTTTGAAGCGCAGGATTTCGTCGTGGACGCTGCAGGCCCGTTCCTTGCGAAAATGCGCTTCCAGCGATGAGCGCGATATCCCGACATAAGCCGCCACTTGGGCGGTCTTGATGCCCTGGCAGGCGTATTGGCGGATGAAGAGCAGGGCTTGCATGACATAAGGATTGCCCAACGGTTGATGCAGGCTCGATACCTGTACGTTGATCGCATCAGGCGGGACCAGGATTTGCGTGCCCGTGGACGGCATGCCGTGCAGCATCTGGTGGAGCAGCCGCGCGGCGGTGCGGCCCATGGTTTCGGTGCCCTGGATCACCGAACTCAGCGGCACCCGTGTCAGGCTGCGGGTGAGCGGGTCGTTGTCGATGCCGATCAACGCCACTTGCTCCGGCACGGCGATGCCGGCGGTCAGGCAGGCTTGCAGCAGTTGCCGGGCGCGGGCGTCGCTGACGGCGATGATACCGATGGGTTTGGGCAGGCTTTGCAGCCAGGCGATCTGCTGTTCGACGGCGCTGTCCCAGAGCGGTGCGCTGGTGCCCATGCCGCGATAGACCTCGGCGTGCAGGCCATCGCGCTGCAGCAGCCGGCGGAAGGCCTTCTCCCGCTCCTGGGCCCAGCGATTGGCTTGTGCCTCGGGCAGGCTGAAACAGGCGAAGCGGGTCAGCCCGGCTTCGATCAGGTGCTCGTAGGCCAACCTCATCAACGCATCATTGTCAGTGGCGACGTAGGGAATGCCCTTCGGGTAGGCGCGCTCATCCTGATAGGAACCGCCCACCGCCACCACCGGCAGCTTGATCCCGGCCAGCGCCTCGCCGATCAGCGGATCGTCGAAGTCGGCAATGATGCCGTCGCCCTGCCAGCGCTCGATGCCTTTCAAGCGGCAGAGAAAATCCTCCTCGAGAAACAAGTCCCAGGACGCACGCGTGCTGCTCAGGTAGTTGCCGATGCCGCTGATGATGCCGCGGTCGTAGATCTTGCTGCCATTGAACAGCAACGCAATGCGGTGAACGGGCGGAACGGTTTTCATTGGTTTAACCCTGTGCCGATCGACACAGACTAGGCGCGCACACGGCGAATCTCAATACTCAAAATCGAACTGCCCGTTGGTGATTTTCATAATCAGCAGCCACGGGGCCGGCGTTAGTATCGGGACACCGCCAAGAATAAAAAGGAAACCTGCACATGCCCTACTTCCCCGGTGTCGACACGATTCGCTACGAGGGCCCCGCCAGCGATTCGCCGTTGGCCTTCCGTCACTACGACGCCAACAAACTGGTGCTCGGCAAACCCATGCGCGAGCACCTGCGCATGGCGGTCTGCTACTGGCACACCTTCGTCTGGCCCGGGTCGGATGTGTTTGGTGCCGGCACGTTCAAGCGTCCGTGGCAGCACGCTGGGGATCCCATGGAAGTGGCCATCGGCAAAGCCGAAGCGGCTTTCGAGTTCTTCTCCAAGCTGGGCATCGACTACTACTGCTTCCACGACACCGATGTCGCTCCGGAAGGCAATTCGCTCAAGGAGTACCGCAACCACTTCGCCCAGATGATCGACCACCTGGAACGCCATCAGGAACAAACCGGGATCAAGCTGCTATGGGGCACCGCCAACTGCTTTAGTAACCCGCGTTTTGCCGCCGGCGCCGCCAGCAACCCGGACCCGCAAGTGTTCGCCTGCGCCGCCGCCCAAGTGTTCAGCGCCATGAACGCCACCCAGCGCCTCAAAGGCTCCAACTACGTGCTATGGGGCGGTCGTGAAGGCTACGAAACACTGCTCAATACCGACTTGAAACGCGAGCGCGAACAGCTGGGCCGCTTCATGCGCATGGTGGTCGAGCACAAGCACAAGATCGGCTTCAAGGGCGACCTGCTGATCGAACCCAAGCCCCAGGAGCCGACCAAGCACCAGTACGATTACGACAGCGCCACGGTGTTCGGCTTCCTGCAGCAGTTCGGCCTGGAAAACGAGATCAAGGTCAACATCGAAGCCAACCACGCGACCCTGGCCGGTCACAGTTTCCACCACGAGATCGCCACGGCCGTCTCCCTGGGGATTTTCGGCAGCATCGACGCCAACCGCGGCGATCCGCAAAACGGCTGGGACACAGACCAGTTCCCCAACAGCGTCGAGGAAATGACCCTGGCCACCTATGAAATCCTCAAGGCCGGTGGCTTCGGCAATGGCGGGTTCAATTTCGATTCCAAGGTCCGACGCCAGAGCCTGGACGAAATCGATCTGTTCCACGGCCACGTCGGCGCCATGGACGTGCTCGCCCTCGCCCTGGAACGCGCGGCGGCCATGGTGCAGAACGATCAGTTGCAGACATTCAAGGACCAGCGCTACGCCGGCTGGCAACAACCCTTCGGCCAAGCGGTCCTAGCCGGCGACTTCAGCCTGGAATCGCTGGCCGAGCACGCCTTTACCAACGACCTGAATCCCCAGGCCGTCAGCGGTCGCCAGGAGATGCTCGAGAACGTGGTCAATCGGTTTATCTACTCCTGACAACGGGCAAAAGTGGGGGCACAGCGGCTGTTACATTCTCGCGACAAATCTGTGCCCACGGCGCCCTGCAACGCTCTACAGTTCTACCCGGTATCACGCTCATCGTCAGGCAGTGTCTTTCAAACAACAATAAAAGGACGCACCACATGAAAAGATTCAAACGTACCCTGCTCGCCGGCGCCCTCGCCCTGCTCTCGCTTCCGGTCATGGCCGATGCGACCCATCCGAAAATCGGTTTCTCCATCGATGACCTGCGCCTGGAACGCTGGTCGCGGGATCGCGACTACTTCGTCGCGGCGGCGGAAAAACTCGACGCCAAGGTCTTCGTCCAGTCCGCCGATGCCAACGAGCAGAAGCAGATCTCGCAGATTGAAAACCTGATCTCCCGTGGCGTCGATGTGATCGTCATCGTGCCGTTCAACGCCACCGTGCTGACCAACGCCGTCGCCGAAGCCAAGAAGGCCGGGATCAAGGTCGTCTCCTACGACCGACTGATCCTCAACGCCGATATCGACGCCTACATTTCCTTCGATAACGAAAAGGTCGGCGAGATGCAGGCCAGCGGCGTGCTGAAAGCCGCGCCCAAGGGCAACTACTTCCTGCTCGGTGGCGCGCCCACGGACAACAACGCCAAGGTCCTGCGCGAAGGCCAGATGAAAGTGCTGCAACCGGCCATCGACAAGGGTGACATCAAGATTGTCGGCCAGCAGTGGGTGAAGGAATGGAACCCCACCGAAGCCTTGAGCATCGTGGAAAACGCCCTGACCCGGAACAACAACAAGATCGATGGCATCGTTGCTTCCAACGACGCCACCGCCGGCGGCGCCATCCAGGCCCTGGCCGCGCAGAAAATGGCCGGCAAGGTGCCGATCTCGGGCCAGGACGCCGATCTCGCGGCGGTCAAGCGCGTGATCGATGGCACCCAGACCATGACCGTCTACAAGCCGCTGAAGCTGATCGCCTCCGAAGCCGCCAAGCTCTCGGTGCAACTGGCCCGCAACGAGAAACCGACCTTCAGCTCGCAGTACGACAATGGCAGCAAGAAAGTCGACACCATCCTGCTCACCCCGACGCCGTTGACCAAGGACAACATCGACCTGCTGGAAAAGGACGGGTTCTACACCAAGGCGCAGATCGCCGGGCAGTGATCTGAGTGCAACCCTGGGAGACCTGTGGGAGCGGGCTTGCTCGCGAAAGCGGTGCACCAGTCAACATTGATGGTGCCTGACATACCGCCTTCGCGAGCAAGCCCGCTCCCACAGGGACTTAGCCTGACCTTGGCATTAGGGTGAGGCTGTTTCCTCCCCGCCGATGTGTAAGCCCTTTTTCATGAGCCCTTGCCATGTCCGACTACCTGCTGCAAATGAACGGCATCGTCAAAACCTTTGGCGGTGTCAAAGCCCTGAACGGCATCGACATCAAGGTCCGGTCCGGGGAATGCGTTGGCCTGTGCGGTGAAAACGGCGCGGGCAAATCCACCCTGATGAAAGTGCTGTCGGCGGTCTATCCCTACGGCACTTGGGAAGGCGAGATCATTTGGGACGGCCAGCCGCTCAAGGCGCAGTCCATCAGCGAGACCGAAGCCGCCGGGATCGTCATCATTCATCAGGAACTGACCCTGGTCCCCGACCTGTCGGTGGCCGAAAACATCTTCATGGGCCACGAGCTGACGCTGCCCGGCGGGCGCATGAACTACCCGGCGATGATCCACCGCGCCGAGGCCCTGATGCGCGAACTCAAGGTGCCGGACATGAACGTCTCGCTGCCGGTTTCCCAGTACGGCGGTGGCTACCAGCAGTTGGTGGAAATCGCCAAGGCGCTGAACAAGCAGGCGCGACTGCTGATCCTCGACGAGCCCTCTTCAGCCCTGACTCGCTCGGAAATCGAGGTGCTGCTGGACATCATCCGCGACCTCAAGGCCAAGGGCGTGGCCTGCGTATACATCTCCCACAAGCTCGATGAAGTGGCCGCCGTGTGCGACACCATCTCGGTGATACGCGACGGCAAACACATCGCCACCACCGCCATGGCGGACATGGACATTCCCAAGATCATCACCCAGATGGTCGGACGGGAAATGAGCAACCTCTACCCCACCGAACCCCATGACATCGGCGAGGTGATTTTCGAGGCGCGCCACGTCACCTGCTACGACGTCGATAACCCCAAGCGCAAGCGGGTCGACGACATTTCATTCGTTCTCAAACGCGGGGAGATTCTCGGCATCGCCGGGCTGGTCGGCGCCGGTCGCACGGAACTGGTTTCCGCGCTGTTCGGCGCCTACCCCGGTCGCTACGAAGGCGAAGTCTGGCTGGGCGGCCAACCCATCGATACGCGCACGCCGCTCAAGTCGATCCGCGCCGGCCTGTGCATGGTCCCTGAAGACCGCAAGCGCCAAGGCATCATTCCTGACCTGGGGGTGGGCCAGAACATCACCCTGGCGGTGCTGGACAACTACGCAAAACTGACCCGCATCGACGCCGAAGCCGAACTGGGCAGCATCGACAAGGAAATCGCGCGCATGCACCTCAAGACCGCGAGCCCGTTCCTGCCGATCACCAGCCTCTCCGGCGGTAACCAGCAAAAAGCCGTGCTGGCCAAGATGCTGCTGACCAAACCCCGGGTGCTGATTCTCGATGAGCCCACCCGCGGCGTAGACGTCGGCGCCAAATACGAGATCTACAAATTGATGGGCGCGCTGGCAGCCGAAGGCGTGTCGATCATCATGGTGTCCTCGGAGCTCGCCGAAGTCCTGGGGGTTTCCGACCGCGTCCTGGTGATCGGCGAAGGCCAGTTGCGCGGCGACTTCATCAACCACGAACTCACCCAGGAACAGGTGCTCGCCGCCGCGCTCAGCCACCCCGATGGCCATAACAATAATGATCGGAAGTCCGCGTAGATGAATCAGGTCAAACAGCTGTTTTCCCGCTACAAAATGCTCGCGCTGGTGATCGCCGTGGCGCTGATCTGGCTGTTCTTCAGCTGGCAGACCGACGGTGGGTTCCTGACCCCGCGCAACCTGTCCAACCTGCTGCGGCAGATGTCCATCACCGGGATCCTGGCCTGCGGCATGGTGCTGGTGATCATCAGCGGCGAGATCGATTTGTCGGTGGGCTCGTTGCTTGGGCTATTGGGTGGGCTGGCGGCGATCCTCGATGTGGTCTATCACATCCCGCTGCTGGCGAACCTGAGCCTGGTGGCTCTGTGCGGCTTGGTGATCGGCTTGGGCAACGGCTACATGACCGCCTACCTGCGCATCCCGTCGTTCATTGTCGGGCTGGGTGGCATGCTCGCGTTTCGCGGCATCCTGCTGGGCGTGACGGGCGGCACCACCATTGCCCCGGTGTCACCGGAGCTGGTCTATGTCGGCCAGGGTTATTTGCCGCATACGGTCGGGACCGGGCTCGGCATCCTGCTGTTCGCCCTGACCCTGTTCCTCACCTGGAAACAGCGGCGCAACCGCGCCCTCCATGGCCTGGCAGCCCACTCCCTGGTGCGTGATGGGTTGCGCGTGGCATTGATCGGCGCGGTGCTGGCCGGCTTCGTCTACACCCTCAACAGTTACGACGGCATTCCGGTGCCGGTACTGCTCCTGCTGATCCTGCTGGGGGTGTTCAGCTACGTCACCAGCCAGACCGTGTTCGGCCGCCGCGTCTACTCGGTGGGCAGCAACATGGAAGCCACGCGCCTGTCCGGCATCAACGTGCAAGCGGTGAAGCTGTGGATCTTCGGCATCATGGGCGTGATGTGCGCCCTCGCCGGCGTGGTTAACACCGCCCGCCTGGCCGCCGGTTCACCCTCGGCCGGCAACATGGGCGAACTCGACGCCATCGCTGCGTGTTTCATCGGCGGCACCTCCATGCGCGGCGGTTCCGGCACGGTCTACGGCGCTCTTCTCGGTGCGCTGGTGATCACCAGCCTGGACAATGGCATGTCCATGCTCGACGTCGACAGTTATTGGCAGATGATCGTCAAAGGCAGCATTCTGGTGCTGGCGGTGTGGGTGGATGTGAGTACGCGCACTGGGCGGCGGTGATGGGCTCCGTCATTTGCTGGCGGACGCCATCAACACACCAAAGCCCAGGAACGTGATGCCCGACAGCTTGCCGACAACCCTGGCGCCCTGGCTCGACGAGAGCCAGCCCCTGGCGCCATTGGCCATCAGCGCATAGCTGGAATGCACCAGAACTACAAGCACGCTATAGGACGACACCAACAAGAAAAACTGGCGGTAGTAATCGCCCTCCGGCTTGATGAACTGAGGGAACACGGCCAGAAAGAAGAACCCGGCCTTGGGGTTGAGCAACTGGATCGACAGTGCCTCGCCAAATCGCCGCCACGGGCGCTGCGAAGTAGTTTTGAGTTCAGGAATAAAGCGCTGTGTACGCCACATCTTGATGCCCAGGAACAGCAAGTATGCCGCCCCGATGTATTTGAGCAGCGTGAAAGCCGTCGCCGAGGCCGCCAGGATCAACCCCAAGCTGCTGGCGCAAATAGCAGCCACGATAAACGCGCCCGTCGCGATCCCGAAGATACCCGGCAGCGCGCCGCGCCAGCCATGGCGTAGAGCATTGGATAGCGTCAGCACCACGCCTGGGCCCGGGCTGAGCACCGTCAGGGTCGCCAGGATCAGAAAAAGTCCGTAACCGGCCATGCATCACTCCACATTGAAGGCAAATTGCTGTGGCCTTCAGGGTGGCGTGGCGCGTGGGGACTGACAAACGCTTTAATTGCGCCGCATATGTGACTAAATTAGACACATGATCGCCAACCTCCCCCCGTTGAACGCCGTCCGCGCCTTCGCCGCTGCCGCTCGCCACCAGAGCTTCAGTCGCGCCGCCGAAGAGCTGCACGTCAGCCACAGCGCCGTCAGCCGTCACGTCAAGTTGCTCGAAGAGCGCCTGGGCGTTTTGCTGTTCGAACGTCGAACCCGGCAATCCTTGCTCACCCCGGCGGGTCGGGTTTTCTACGAGCAGGTCAGCGAAGCCCTGACGCAAATCGCCAACGCCGCCACCGCACTGACGCGCAATGCGGCCCAGCGCAAAGTGACCATCAACGTGCGCCCCTCCTTCGCAGTGCGCTGGCTCATCCCTCGACTGCCGGACTTCATGGCGCGCCATCCGAACATCAAGCCCGACGTCGTCACCAGCACCCGGCCCCCGGAGCCCTCACGGGAAAGGTTCGACGTGGTCATTCGTCGTGGGCACGCTGGCTGGTCGGCCGATGTACAGCCCACCGTGTTGCTGGAAGACGACCTGCTACTGGTCGCCGCCCCGTCGTTGCTACAAAGCGTGCCATTGGAAGGCATCCACGACCTGGTCCGGCACACCTTGTTGACGGGCAGGACGCGCGGCAGCGATTGGCAAGATTGGCTGGAACACGCCGGGATCGATCCATTGAGCAACCCGCCGACCCTGCAATTCGATCACATGCACCTCGTGCTGCAGGCGGCCGTCGATGGCCTGGGCGTGGCGTTGTGTCCGGCTTCGCTGTTGGGTCGGGATTTGTCCAACGGGCGCTTGGCCTGCCCACTGCCGGCGTTGCGCATGCCGCTGGCTCGTTATTACTACGGCGTTTCCGGGAGTGCGGTGGCTGAGACGCAGGTTTTTGTTGATTGGTTGTTGAATCAGGTCCATCAGCCCATCACTTGCCCACCCGATCATTGACTGAGCGAGCCCTGTGTCCGCTTTGATCTGTGGGAGCAAGGCTTGCCCGCGATGAGGATAACGCGGTCTTCCGGGGAAACGAGGCGCCTGCATCGCGAGCAAGCTTTGCTCCCACAGAGATCCGCGCACTTCAGGGGTAGCGGCAAGAGGCGGTCCGAAAATCTCGTAGGAATTTACTTCCCGTGGCGAGGGAGCTTGCTCCCGCTGGGGCGCGAAGCGGCCCCGAACCAGGTGCCTCTTTTCGCCAGGTACACCGCAGGCACCGGTTTTGCGACTGCTGCGCAGTCGAGCGGGAGCAAGCTCCCTCGCCACAGGGTGCGGGGGCGTCCTACAGGTCGGTTGTGGGTGCCGGGATCGGCTTCTATAGTTGGGGCGTCGCTGGCTTTGGCCGGTGGCTGGGTTTCGCAGCCCGATAGATACGCTGGCAACCAGGCATCATAAAAGTAACAATGGGCGCGTTTGGCGTTCAACGTCACTTATGGTGGCTGTGTGTGGGAGATCTTCGGGTCTGCCGAGTTCCTCGTATCCTCGGTCTGCGAACCCACATGCAGCTACCACCCGTTCGTTTCGCAGCGAATTGCAGTAGCTATCTTTCTTGATATGAGGAATGAATAACTATGCGCCAGAATACTTTGGATCAACGCTTCACCCCCCTGACCCAAACCGCCACCACCCATCCCGTCCTGCTGATCGACACCCAAGCCCCACTCCCCGAACTCCATGCCTGTGCCAGCGAGCGCCTGCACGCCACGCTCGATTACCTGACCTTGGTGGCCTGCAGCAGCCTGCGTGATTCAGCGGCCAGCGACCTCAACACCCTCACCAATGTCGCGCGGATCCTGGTGCAGGATGTCGCGGATGTGTTCGGCGTGATCGAGCGGCGCGGGCTCGAAGGCTGAGCCATTGTGGGAGCGAGCTTGCTCGCGAAAGCGGAGTGTCAGTCAACTTAACTGCTGAATGTTAAACCGTCTTCGCGAGCAAGCCCGCTCCCACAGGGGAACGGCGTTAGCCCGAGCATTTCTCAGGAGTTTACCTCCCGTGGCGAGGGAGCTTGCTCCCGCTGGGTTGCGTAGCGACCCCAAACCGCCTGAATGCGATCGACCTGATGCACCGAGGTGCCGGGTTTTAGGGCTGCTGCGCAGCCCAGCGGGAGCAAGCTCCCTCGCCACAGGATTACTGTGCTACTCGGTCCAGTTGTCGGCGCACGGCCAATTCAACCCCGCGGATTTCCGCCAGGCCCTTGAGGCGGCCGATCAGTGAGTAGCCGGGGTTGCTTTTGCGGTGCTGGTCGTCGAGCAGTTGATGCCCATGGTCCGGGCGCAACGGCAAGCGCGGACCGCCTTCGCGTTCGCGTCGGCGCTCTTCGGCCACCAAGGCGCTGATGACTCCGACCATGTCGACGTCGCCGTCCAGGTGATGGGCTTCATGGAAGCTGCGTGGGTCGCTTTCCCGGCGGGTTGAACGCAGGTGGGTGAAGTAAATGCGCGGCGCAAAGTGCTTGGCCATCGCCACCAGGTCGTTGTCTTCACGCACGCCATAGGAGCCGGTGCAGAACGTCAGGCCATTGGCCGGGCTGGGCGCGGCGTCCAGCAGCCATTGGGCGTCTTCGGCGGTGGAGAGGATGCGCGGCAAGCCGAGCAATGCCCGGGGCGGGTCGTCCGGGTGGATCGCCATGCGCACGCCCACCTCCTCGGCAACCGGGATCACCGCGCGCAGGAAATACCCCAGGTGTTCGCGCAACGTGGCCTCGTCGATGTCGGCGTAGGTGCGCAGCAAGTCCCGGAAGTTGTCCAGGCTGTAGTGTTCCTCGGCGCCGGGCAAGCCCGCGATCAGGGTGTTGACCAGGGTTTCGCGCCGGGCTGGCGTCAGTTGTTCGAAATAGTCCTGGGCCTGCTGGGTGTCCTCGGCGCTGTATTCGGCCTGCGCCCCCGGGCGTTGGAGGATGAACAGGTCGAAGGCGGCAAACGCGGTTTGATCGAAACGCAAGGCCCAGCCGCCATCCGCCAGCTCAAAGGACAAGTCGGTACGGGTCCAGTCCAGCACCGGCATGAAGTTATAGCAGACGATATCGATGCCGCAGCTCGCCAGGTTGCGCACGCTTTGCTGGTAGTTGGCGATGTATTCGTCGCGCCGTCCGCAGCCGCGCTTGATGTCTTCGTGCACCGGAATGCTTTCCACCACCGACCAGCTCAAGCCGGCCGTTTCGATCATCTGCTTGCGCGCCGCGATGGCGTCCACCGGCCACACTTGGCCATTGGGGATTTCGTGCAGCGCGGTGACGATGCCGGTCGCACCGGTCTGGCGAATGTCCGCCAGGGAGATCGGGTCCTTGGGGCCAAACCAACGCCATGTCTGTTCCATGTTTCTCTCCTTTTTATCAGTTGGATGCGGCAAGGGTGTGCAACAGGCTATCCACGCCATCGCGCGTCAGAGCGTCGTAGGCGCGGTGCACGGCGTCGCGAAATGCTGGGCGAGCCGAGAGCGGCGGCGGGAAGACTTCCTGCAGATCGAGGACGGCATTCACCCGCGAGGCGCCCTCGAGGCGTCCCGCAAGGTCGGCAAAGGTCGCGCTCAGCGGGTCGTCAACCACGTGGGCCGGACGACCGGGCAACGGCTGCGTGCAGTAGTGGATCCAGGCCGCGATGCCCAGGGCGGTGCAGTCGATGCCGCGCCCTTGGTCGAGCAATTGCTGTGCGCCAAGTAGCCAGCGTTGCGGCAGTTTCTGCGAGCCGTCCATGGCGATCTGGCGCAAGCGATGTTGCAGGCTGTCGTTGGCAAAGCGCGCCAGAAGGTCGTTGGCATAGACCGAAAGATCGATCCCGGCCGGCATGTCCAGGGTCGGCGTGGCTTCCTCGGCCATGTAGCGCTCGATCAGGCGCGCCAGCCTCCCGTCGTTGACGGCCTCGAAGACCGACTCGTGACCGGCCAGCAGCCCCACGTAGGCCAGCAACGAATGGCTGCCATTGAGCATGCGCAGCTTCATCGTCTCAAAAGGGCCCACGTCGTCCACCATCTGCACGCCTTCCACTTCCCAGTCCGGGCGGCCGAGGGGAAAGTGGTCCTCGATCACCCACTGGCTGAAGCGCTCGCAAACGACTGCCGCACGGTCGTGACAGTCGAGTTGCTGTTCCAGCCGGCGGAAGGATTCGTCGTCCATGGCCGGCACGATGCGGTCGACCATGCAACTGGGAAAGGCCACTTGTTGCTCGATCCACTGCGCCAGCGCCTCATCCTGCAACGCCGCCAATGCGCTCACCGCCTGGCGGGTGCGCTGGCCGTTGTCGGGCATGTTGTCACAGCACAGCACCGTGAAGGCCGGGACGCCTGCGGCGCGACGGCGACGCAGGGCTTCCAGGACAATGCCGGGGGCCGAGCGCGGCGTGTGTGGATGGGCGACGTCATGGGCAATCGTCGGGTCTTCGCGGCGCAATTGCCCGGATGACGGGCTCAGGCAGTAGCCTTTTTCGGTGACGGTCAGCGTGACAATGCGGGTTTGCGGCGCGGCCATGCGCTGCAGCAACTGCTCCAGTTCCTCGCCGCCCTCGCCCACGAACAAGGCCTGGCGCAACACCCCGATCTCGCGCAGCGTCACCTGCTCGCGGTCGCGGTACTCGGCCACATGATAGCGGCCGTCCTGTGTGCGTAACTGCTCGACCAAACTGCGATTGGAGCGCAGGTTGGCGCTGCACACACCCCAATCGCTTTCACCATGGCGATTGAGATGGCGTTGCAGGTAGACCGCCTGGTGCGCGCGATGAAACGCCCCCAGGCCCAAGTGCACGATACCGATCTGCGTTGCAGTGCCGGTGCTAGGTACACGGTTCACAACAGGCATCGACTCACTCCTTCTGTTCAGGAACGGCCCAGGGCCGAGGCGGGTTGCGGGCTTTGCGCCGCCGCGTGGCCGGTATCCGCCACCGACAGCGGTTTAACGTAGCGCGCCACACACACCGCACCGATCACGGTCAACAGCCCCGCCAGCAGGAAGGCACTGGTGAACGAACCGGTGAACTGCACCAGGAAGCCCGTCAGGGTAGGGCCGACAATGCCGGAGGTGTTCGCCAGGAAGTGCATGAAACCACTGACGCCACCCACTCGCGCAGCGGGGACGGTGTCCTGGATGATCGCCCAGTAGATGGCACCGGTGAGGTACAGGAAGAACACGGCCAAGGCGACCAGAATCACCGCCGGATACAAGGTACTGACCATCCCGGCACAGGCGATGCAAACGGCGCAAGCCAGCAGGCAGGTCACCAGCACCACTTTGCGGGAGAACATCATTTTTCCGGTTTTCTTGAACACGAAGTCGGAGATGAAGCCGCCCAGGGCCAGGCCGAGGAAACCCAGCACCCAGGGAATGACCGTGGCGATGCTCATATCCTTGACGTTCAGGCCGTGGGCCATGGTCAGGTAGCTGGGGAACCAGGTCAGGAAAAAGAACAAGGTGTAGTTATAGGAAAAGAACGCCAGGGAGGTGAACAGCACCGTGGGCTGCTTGAGGTAGAACCGCAGCGGGAACACCGGTTGTGCCGCCAGCTCGCTTTGGCCCTCCGCCTGGAGAATAGCGTCGGCGCCCTCGCCTTCTGGCCGCTCCTTGACGAACTTGTACCACACGGCCGCCCAGATCAGGCCGACGAGCATGATGATAATGAACGACACCTTCCAGCCGTAGGTGACGGCGATAAAACCCACCACCGGACCGGAAATCGCGCCACCCAGCGGCGTACCGGACATCGATGCGCCGATGGCTCGCGCCCTGCGCTTGGGGGTGTACCAGTTGTTCACCATCTTGCTGGTGGTGACGCTCAACGGTCCTTCGCCCATGCCGAACAAAATCCGGATAAGCACCAGTGAAGCGAAGCCCACCGTCAGCACCGTAAGGCCGCTGAACAATGACCACAAGACCATGGCCAACAGCAACGTGGTCTTGGCGCCGTAACGGTCGGCGGCCCAGCCACCGATGAAGTTGAAGGCGGCATAGCCGACGAAGAAGCTGCTGAAGATCATGCCCATCTCACCCGTGCTCAGACCGTAGTCCTTCTGGATGAAAGGCGCCGCCACAGACAATGCCGACCGGTCGAGGTAATTGATGACCCCGGCCAGGAACAGCATGATGATGATTAAGCTACGTCCTTGACCAAACATGGTGGAACCTCCCGCTTGTTGTGTTTATTCGGTGAGGGTGCCCATGACAGGCACGGTGAAACCGGTGGTAGCGACGGCTCAGTGATGGGCGTTCGTCAGCTCCACCAGCACTTTTCGGGTTTGCTCGGGGTGCTGTTCGATCAGGTCGATGGCGCCGGGCATTTCGTCGAAGGTGACGCGATGGCTGATCAAGTCCTGGACCTGCAACTTGCCACTGGCGATCAGTTCGATCACCCGCGGGAATTTGCGATTGTTCAGCCGTGAGCCCACCAGGGTCAGTTCCTTCTTGATCATTTCCAACTGCACCAGATCACTGGGCGTAGCATTGAAGCCCAGCAATCCGATACGCCCGGCCGGCGAGGCCAGGCGCACCATCTGCGGCATCAGTGCCGGTATGCAGGCGGCATCGACAATCAACGGCACGCCTTCGCCTTGAGTGTGCTCACGCATCAGCGCTTCGACATCGACTTGCTGGCCGTTGAGGGTCCGACTGGCGCCGAGTGCTCGCGCCGTCTCCAGGCGGCTGTCGATGACATCGGTGACGGTGATGTCGGTCAATCCCAACGCCTTGGCCATCTGCACCAGGGTCAGGCCGATCACTCCGGCGCCGTAGATCAACACGCTGTCGCCCGGTTGCGGCTGCATGCGATCGAGCACGTTCAAGGCAATGGAATAAGGTTCGACCAAGGCGCCGTGGCTGAGGGACATCGAATCGGGCAGGCGATGGGCGTTCTCGGCTGGTACGCAGACCTGTTCGCTGAAGCCACCGTCGCGGTGCACGCCGATCACTTGCAGCCGCGTGCAGACGTTGGGCCGGCCAATGCGGCAGGGATAACAGGTGCCGCAACTGATCACCGGATCGATGCACACCCGGTCGCCCACCTGCAGGTGTTCGACGCCTTCACCGACTTGCCGGATCACCCCGGAGAACTCATGACCGGTGACCCGGGGGAAACGCACGAATGCGTTCTGCCCATGAATGATGTGCATGTCCGAGCCACAGATGCCGGCATACGCCACATCGACCTGGACCTCGCCTTGGGCGACCTCGGGTCGGTCGACCTGGGCCAGCCCGAACTCGAAGGGTGCTCTTACCTGGAACGCTTTCATCGGGTCACTCCTGGCGGGACGTTTTCGCCCCGTTTCCTCAAAGGGTTGGAACTGCTTTACCAATGCCAGAGCGTGCCGTCTTCGAGACGGTTGACCGGCAGGCTGGCGCGTTTGTAGGGGTACTGGCGGGCAAGGTCTTCATCGATGTCGACGCCATGCCCCGGTGTTTCGCCCGGAGTGAAGTGGCCGTCCTCAAAGCGATAGGCATGGGGGAACACTTCATCGATGCGTTCTTCATGAGGCATGTGTTCCTGGATGCCGAAGTTCGGCACCCAGGTATCGAAATGCAGGGCCGCGCCCATGCACACCGGCGACAGGTCGGTGGCGCCGTGAAAGCCCGTGCGCACCTGGAACAGCGCGGCGAAGTCGGCAATACGCCGCACATGGGTAATGCCGCCGGCATGCACCAGGGTCGTGCGGATGTAGTCGATCAACTGCTCCTGGATCAACTCGCGGCAGTCATGGATGGAATTGAACACCTCGCCCACCGCCAGCGGCGTGGTGGTGTGCTGGCGAATCAGCCGGAAGCTCTGCTGGTTCTCCGCTGGCGTGCAGTCTTCCAGCCAGAACAGGTTGTAGGGTTCCACGGCCTTGCCCAGGCGCCCGGCCTCGATGGGGGTCAGACGGTGGTGCACGTCGTGAAGAATGTGCAGGTCTTCACCAAAGCGTTCGCGCACGGCGGCGAACAGCTTGGGCACGTAGTTGAGGTATTTGGCGGTGTCCCACACGTGCTCGGCAGGCAGGTCGCTGTCGGCGGGCTCATAACGCTCGCCGCTGCGCTTGGCGACGCCATAGGTGGTGGCAATGCCGGGCACGCCGCATTGCACACGCACGGCTTTATAGCCCAGCTCGACGTGACGGGCGACTTCGTCCAGGCACCCTTCGATGTCCTTGCCGGTGGCGTGCCCATAGACCATCACCCGCTCGCGGCTCTTGCCGCCGAGCAGTTGGTACAAGGGCATATTCGCGGCCTTGGCCTTGATGTCCCACAGCGCCACGTCGACGGCGGCGATAGCGGTCATGGTCACCGGCCCCCGACGCCAGTAAGCGCCGCGATACAGGTACTGCCAGATGTCCTCGATGCGGTGGGCATCGCGGCCGATCAACGCGGGCAGGACGTGCTCTTCCAGGTAAGCGACCACCGCCAGTTCGCGGCCATTCAAGGTGGCATCGCCGATGCCGTAAATGCCTTCATCGGTGACGATCTTCAAAGTGACCAGGTTGCGGCCCGGACAGGTGACGATGACGCGCGCTTCAACGATTTTCATAAATCAGACCTGTGCAACAGAAGGAAGTGAGGACGCGCCCATGTTCGGCATCGCTGCGTGGGGAATCAGCGCACCCCGGTATTGGACGACCTGGGCCGCCAGGCGATGACCCCAGCGGGCGGCCTGCTCCGGATCGCCGCCGCGCAGGCGGCAGGCCAGGTAGGCGGCGCTGAACGAATCACCGGCAGCGGTGGTGTCGACGACATGGGAAACGGTTTGCGCGGGCACGTCGAAACGCCCCGTCGGGCACTGGATCAAGCAACTGGCGGCGCCACGCTTGAGGGCGACTTCGCGCACGCCCACCTCTGCATAGGCGCTGAACAAGGCCTCCGGGTCGCGATAGCCGAACAGGGCCACGTCATCTTCCCAGGTGACCAGGGCCAGGTCGGTCAGGTGCAACAGGTCGCGGTAGACCTGCCGGGCGGTTTCAGGATCGGGCCAAAGATGGGGACGGTAGTTGTTGTCGAAGACGATGCGCGTGCCGGCCCGGCGGGCCAGGTGCACGGCGTCGATCAAGCGTTGGCGCCCTGCTGGCGTGAGGATCGCCAGGCTGATGCCGCTCAGGTAGGCGTAGTCGTAGTCGGCCAGTGCCTCGAGCATGGTGTCGGCCTCGGGACCTTCGAACATGCGTCGCGCCGCTGCTTCCCCGCGCCAGTAGTGGAAACGCCGCTCGCCGTGTGGATCGGTCTGGATGAAATACAGCCCGGGCAGCGCGTCTTCGATCACGCGGACATGGGCGTCACCGATCCCTTCGGCCAGCCAGGAGCGGCCCATGGCGATGCTGAACGCATCGTTGCCCACGGCCGTCATGTAGTCCACGGCCACAGCGCCACGAGGATTCAATCGGGCCAGGTAGACCGCGGTGTTGAGCGTATCGCCACCGAACGTCTGCGTGATCGCGGCGCCCGGCTCACCGCGCATCTCGATCATGCATTCCCCCACCAGCACCACCTTCAGCGGGCGAGTGAAGCGGGTCTCGGAGTCATGGTTATGCGTCAAATCCATTATTACGCGCCTTTTCTTTATTTTTAAAACGGCGTTTCATTTTTGTCTCAAGGCCCGAGTCTAGTCAGATTTCCGCCCTCGTCAAGGAAAAATGAAACAGCGTTTTGTTCTGCTAGCGTATATCCTTGGGTTTTACTTTCACGTTGGAGCCTTCATGGACAACAGCGTCATTCCAAACAACGATCTGGTGTCGGCGGTGGGCCGGACCATGGCCGTGCTTGAGGCACTGGCCGAGCATCCGGAAGAAAGCGGCGTGTCGGAAATCGCCACCAAGCTGGACATGTCCAAGGCCACGGTCTATCGCTTCCTCCAGTCGCTCAAGGCCCGTGGGTATGTGGTGCAGGACGCCGAGGACCGTTATCGCCTCAGCGTCCGGCTGTTCGAATTGGGCGCCCAGGCCCTGCCCCACCTGGACATCGTCCGGGAAGCGGAGCCCGGGATGCGCAGGATTAACGAGCTGACGGGCGAGACCGTGCACCTGGGGATTCTCGACGAAGGCAGCATCGTCTACGTGCACAAGATCGACTCCAAGTACAACCTGCGCATGTACTCGCGGATCGGCCGGCGGGCGCCGCTGTACTGCACCGGCATCGGCAAGGTGCTGATGGCCTGGCTCGAAGAAGACGAACTGCTCGCCCACCTGGCGCTGGAAAGCTTCGAGCGCCGCACCGCCAACACCCTGACCAGCGTCGAGGCGTATCTGCTGGAATTGGGGACCGTTCGCCAGCAAGGCTATGCCGAGGACCATGAAGAGTTCGAAGACAACATGCGTTGCCTGGCCGCGCCAATCCGCGACCGTTTCGGCCATGTGATCGGCGGGATGAGCGTTTCATTCCCGTGCTTTCGCTTCCGGGAAGAGTTGAAGCAGGACTACGTCAAGCAACTGATGCAGGCCACCCAACAGATTTCAAGTCAGTTGGGTTGGCATGGGCACTGATGGCCCTCGCAAACCCGTGGCGAGGGAGCTTGCTCCCTCGCCACAGGTCCGTCGCTGTTCTTAAGTGAACCGCATACCTGTGGGAGCGGGCTTGCTCGCGAAGGCGTCAGCACATCCAACATCAATGCAAGCTGACACTCCGCTTTCGCGAGCAAGCCCGCTCCCACAATGGATCTTCACCAGGCTCAAAATTCATGTGTACCGCAAAACCTGTGGGAGCGAGCCTGCTCGCGAAAGCGTCAGCACATCCAACATCAATGCAAGCTGACACTCCGCTTTCGCGAGCAAGCCCGCTCCCACAATGGATCTTCACCAGGCTCAAAGTTCATGTGTACCGCAAAACCTGTGGGAGCGAGCCTGCTCGCGAAGGCGTCAGCACATCCAACATCAATGCAAGCTGACACTCCGCTTTCGCGAGCAAGCCCGCTCCCACAATGGATCTTCACCAGGCTCAAAGTTCATGTGTACCGCAAAAACCTGTGGGAGCGAGCCTGCTCGCGAAGGCGTCAGCACATCCAACATCAATGCAAGCTGACACCCCGCTTTCGCGAGCAGGCCCCACAATGGATCTTCAGCAGGTTCAAAATTCATGTGTACCGCAAAACCTGTGGGAGCGAGCCTGCTCGCGAAGGCGTCAGCACATCCAACATCAATGCAAGCTGACACTCCGCTTTCGCGAGCAAGCCCGCTCCCACAATGGATCTTCAGCAGGTTCAAAATTCATGTGTACCGCAAAACCTGTGGGAGCGGGCTTGCTCGCGAAGGCGTCGGCACATCCAACATCATTGCAAGCTGACACTCCGCTTTCGCGAGCAAGCCCGCTCCCACAATGGATCTTCACCAGGCTCAAAGTTCATATGTACCGCAAAACCTGTGGGAGCGAGCTTGCTCGCGAAGGCGTCTGACACATCCAACATCACTGCAAGCTGACCCTCCGCTTTCGCGAGCAGGCTCGCTCCCACAATGGATCTTCAGCAGGTTCAAAGTTCATATGTACCGCAAAACCTGTGGGAGCGAGCTTGCTCGCGAAGGCGTCGGCACATCCAACATCACTGCAAGCTGACCCTCCGCTTTCGCGAGCAGGCTCGCTCCCACAATGGATCTTCACCAGGCTCAAAGTTCATGTGTACCGCAAAAACCTGTGGGAGCGGGCTTGCTCGCGAAGGCGTCGGCACATCCAACATCACTGCAAGCTGACCCTCTGCTTTCGCGAGCAAGCCCCACAATGGATCTTCAGCAGGCACAAAATTCATGTGTACCGCAAAACCTGTGGGAGCGGGCTTGCTCGCGAAGGCGTCGGCACATCCAACATCATTGCAATCTGATCCACCGCTTTCGCGAGCAGCCTCGCTCCCACAGGGATGTGGGGTGCTCATGAGCCTTGCATTCAGCTTGCAGGTTTCACTGGGCGGGCCTCAGAACCAGGTTTCCATCTGGATGCCGTACTGCCAGGTGCCGCCGGCGTTGAAGTCGGTCTTGCCGAAGGCGTCCGTGGTGCTGTACCTGTCCAGGTCCGACGACCAGTTCATGACGCTGGCGAACAGGCGCAGCTCAGGGCGGGTGAGCAGATCGCCCAGGTCGGGCTTGAAAGTCGGAGCGACCGTGAATTTCCAGAAGTTGCCGTCGACCGCATTACGTTGCAGGTAGCCCTTGGGGTCGAGCTGCATGGTTTGCCAACTCATCTCGTAGGCCATCTCGAAATTGCTGTTGATTTCGTTGGCCAACCGCACGTTCAGGGTCATCCAGCGGTAGTCGTCGCCCTTGACGTAGCGGTCCTTGCTTTGCTCGGCCAGAAGGCTTGGGCCGATGCGCCAGTTGGGCGCCAGCGGCGTCTCGCCGTACAGCGCCAGACGCAACGCACGGGCGTCGTCGATCAGTTCGCCGTCGGCGCCGACATTCTTGACCTCCGCCCCCAACCCCTGGCCATAGAGCAGCGCCGTCTTGAAGAAGCCTTCGCGACCGAAGAAGTTTTTCTGGTGATTGGCAACCATGCTGTGCAAGCCGGAATCGGCCGGCGTCAGCCCTGCTTCGTTGACGCGGGTGCCGACGTCGTTTTTCTTCGAGCCGATGGCGTTGAACATCCACTGCCACTGCCCGCCGTCGAAAAACTGATTGGAGGTCAGGATGTAGCTTTCCACATCGGCATTGACGCCGCCCTCGCTGAAATCCCCGTAGTTACGACCGATCAACGAGTAGTTCGAGCGCCAGTCCTTGGTCATCTGTATGTCATAGATGCCGCCGCCAGTGCCGGCCAGATAGACCACGTCCGAGTCCAGCCAGTGAATGTCGAAGTTGTCCCTGTCGAAGCGCTTGCCGGCCCACAGGGTGGCGTTTTCGAACATCGAATTGCCCTTGAATGCCGCCAGGTGATCGAGTTCGGTGAACACCTGGCGCACGTTCAGGTTGCTTTCCTCGGCGGTCCAGTCGTTGGAACTCTCCACGCCATCGGCGATGGACACCGTGAATTTGGAGCGGGTGCCGTTCTGCGCGTACAGCTCTTTCGACAGGTCGATGCGCATGTAGGTGTCGTCCTCGTTACCGAGTCGCCCGACGGCGCCGCCGACAGAACCGGCCGGGGTGGTGTAAGGACCGCCACGACCGCCGCCCAACCCATCGTTGATCAGCAAGCCGGAACGGGCGTAGCCCTTGAAGCTGAAGCCGTCGGTGAGGTGTGCGCCACTGCCCGGCTTTTCCGTGCCTTGCTGACTGGCCTCGAGTTTTGCCAGGCGGGCATCGACCGTTGGCGTCGCAACGGCGGCGACAACCGGTGGCGTGGCGAGTTTGATCTGCTGCAATTCCCTGGCGAGTGCCTGGGTTTGCTGTTCGGCGGCGGCGGCACGTTTTTCCGCTGCGCTGGCACGGGCCTCGAACGCGGCCATGCGCTCTTCCAGCGTCGCGGCCTGAGAAGTGGTCGCCGAGACGCCGAGCACGCTT
Organism: Pseudomonas sp. Z3-6; assembly: GCF_051131985.1. Classification (NCBI taxonomy): domain Bacteria; kingdom Pseudomonadati; phylum Pseudomonadota; class Gammaproteobacteria; order Pseudomonadales; family Pseudomonadaceae; genus Pseudomonas; species Pseudomonas sp. Z3-6. Next base: position 3,413,939 of record NZ_CP071644.1, on the reverse strand, counting down.
GCGAGTAGCCAGCTTGATGCTTTCTGCATGTGGATTTTCCCTGTTTTGTTTTTATTGTTCTGTTGCCGCGAACGGCCTTTTTCGCCCAGGTCATGAATTGTCTAACCGATGGAAAAAAAGGATGCCTCAGCGCAAATACACTGCTACATTTGGCGATGTTAACGTTAACTTTTCTAAAAACAAAAATAAAGAGGGCTTTATGAAACAGCTCAAATCGCTCCTTCCAGCGGCGTTGCTCGGCCTTTGCGTCGGGTTTCCAACCCTGTCGATGGCCGCCAACCTGACGATTTCCTGCGGGGCCGTGGGCGCGGAATTGCAACTGTGCAAGGAGGCTGTCGAGGCCTGGTCGAAGCAGACCGGCAACAGCGTCGAGGTAGTGTCCACGCCTAACTCGGCGACCGAGCGGCTGTCGTTCTACCAACAGATCCTCAGCGCGCAATCCAGCGATATCGACATCATCCAGATCGACATGGTGTGGCCGGGCATGCTGGCCAAACACTTGCTGGACCTGCGCGAAGTGCTGCCTGCCAATGCGACCCAAGGTTATTTCCAGGCCCAGGTGGACAACGCCACGGTGAACGGGCGCCTGGTCACCATGCCGTGGTTCACCGACTCGGGGCTGCTGTATTACCGCAAGGACTTGCTCGAGAAATACAACAAGCCCGTGCCCCAGACCTGGGAAGAAATGACCACCACCGCCAGGGTTGTCCAGCAAGCCGAGCGCGATGCCGGGAACGCCAACGCCTGGGGTTATGTGTTCCAGGGGCGCGCCTATGAAGGCCTGACCTGTAATGCGCTGGAATGGATCAGCAGCCAACCGCAAGGCGGCCTGGTCAATGCCCAAGGCGACATCGTGGTTAACAGCCAGGCCTCAAGGGCGGCGTTGACCTTGGCCAAAAGTTGGGTCGGCGACATCGCCCCCCGTGGCGTGCTCAATTACACCGAGGAAGAAGGACGCGGTGTGTTCCAGTCGGGCAATGCACTGTTCATGCGTAACTGGCCGTATGTCTGGGCCCTGGTGCAGAGCCAGGACAGCGCCGTGAAGGACAAGGTCGGCGTCGCGCCCCTGCCCCGCGGCGGCGCGACGGGCACCCACGCCTCCACCCTCGGCGGCTGGGGCCTGGCGGTGTCGCGCTACAGCGCCAACCCCAAGCTCGCCGCCGAACTGGTGAGCTACCTGAGCAGCGCCCAACAGCAGAAACACCGCGCCCTGGTAGGCGCCTATAACCCGGTGATCGAATCGCTCTACCAGGATCCCGAGTTGCTCGCGGCCATGCCTTACTACAGCCAACTGCACAGCATTCTCAACGATGGGGTCATGCGCCCCGCCTCGATCACCGCCGACCGCTATCCACGGGTCTCCAACGCGTTCTTCGATCAAGTGCATGGCGTGCTGGCCGGCGAGCGGCCGGTGGATCAGGCCCTGGCCGAGCTGGAAAGCGAACTCACGCGAATCAAACGCCGGAACTGGTAAGCCACAAGGAAGGAAATCACCATGTCTGCCTCCACCACACTCGCCCCTGACGACGAGTACCTGCTCACCCTGGAAACGCCGGTACAACGCCGTCGCGTTCGCGCTGCCTGGCTGTTCCTGACCCCGATGCTGCTGTGCCTGGCCCTGGTGGCGGCCTGGCCGCTGTTGCGCACATTCTGGTTCAGCCTGACCGACGCCAGCCTGGCCGACACCGGCGACGCGACCTTTGTCGGCTTGAGCAACTACCTGTTTTATAGCGGTTCCGCCTGGTCAGGCATCCTGGTCGATCCACAGTGGTGGAATGCGGTGCGCAACACCTTGCATTTCACCGTGGTCTCGGTGGGATTGGAAATGGTCCTGGGGCTGCTCGTGGCGCTGCTGCTCAACGTCCAGTTCAACGGACGCGCCCTGGTGCGGGCGTTGATCCTGGTCCCTTGGGCGATCCCGACCATCGTCTCGGCAAAAATCTGGTCATGGATGCTCAACGACCAGTTCGGCATCATCAATCACCTGATGCTCGGCCTCGGCCTGATCGACGCGCCCCTGGCCTGGACCGCCGACGCGGACCTGTCGATGTGGGCGGTGATCATCGTCGACGTCTGGAAGACCGTGCCGTTCGTTACCCTGCTGATGTTGGCGGCCTTGCAAATGCTGCCCAGCGATTGCTACGAAGCCGCCCGGGTCGATGGCATTCACCCGGTCAGGGTGTTCTGGCGGGTCACCCTGCCGCTGCTGATGCCGGCGTTGTTGGTGGCAGCGATCTTCCGCATCCTCGATTCCCTGCGGGTCTTCGACGTTATCTATGTGTTGACCTCGAACTCGTCGAGCACCATGAGCATGTCGGTGTATGCCCGCCAGCACCTGGTGGAATTCCAGGACGTCGGTTACGGCAGCGCCGCCTCGACCTTGCTGTTCCTGGTCGTCGCGGTGATCGCAATGGCTTATCTGTACCTCGGACGCCGTCAGCTGGAGGTGCGCTCATGAGCCCGCGCCTGCTGAAAAAAGCCCTGTTGCGCCTCGGATTCTGGTGCCTGATCGGAATCTTGCTGGTGTATGCGGTCTTCCCGTTCTACTACGCCATCGTGACGTCGCTGAAGCCGTCCAGTGCCCTGTTCCAGGTGAGCTACTGGATCGACAATCCCGACTTTTCCAACTATGCCGCCGTGCTCAACCAGGCCTCGTTCCTGCGGGCCATCGGCAATTCGCTGGTGGTGGCGCTGTGCGTGGTCACCCTGGCGCTGTTCCTCAGCCTGACCGCCGCTTATGCCTTGGGTCGGGTGAAGTTCCGTGGGCGCGGTCCGGTGTTGATGATGGTCCTCGGGGTTTCGATGTTTCCCCAAGTCGCGGTGCTGTCGGGACTGTTCGAGGTGATCCGTTTCCTGGGCCTGTACAACACTTCTTGGGCGTTGATCCTGAGCTACACGATTTTCACCCTGCCCTTCACCGTCTGGGTGCTGACCACCTTCATGGGGCAACTGCCCCATGAGCTGGAAGAGGCCGCGATCATGGACGGTGCCTCACCCTGGATCACCCTGACCCGCGTGCTGTTGCCGCTGCTCTGGCCGGCACTGGTCACCACTGGCCTCTTGGCCTTCATCGCCGCGTGGAACGAGTTCCTGTTTGCCCTGACCTTCACCCTGACCGACTCGCAACGCACGGTCCCGGTGGCCATCGCGCTGATTTCCGGCGGCAGCCCCCATGAGTTGCCCTGGGGCCTGTTGATGGCGGCGTCGGTGCTGGTCACGGTGCCCTTGGTGATTCTGGTGCTGATCTTCCAGCGCCGCATCGTTTCCGGCCTCACTGCCGGTGCGTTAAAGGGTTGAGGCCCAACACAAATAAGAAAGGAACCGCATCGTGATCAAGTTGAAGCTGGACAACGTGAACAAACAATTGGGTGGCGCGCGCATTCTTCGTGACGTCAGCCTGGAAATCTCGGCCGGTGAGTTCGTGGTCTTCGTCGGCCCTTCGGGCTGCGGAAAGTCGACCCTGCTGCGCCTGATCGCCGGGCTGGATTCGATCTGTGGCGGCGACCTGCTGATCGACGGTCGCCGGGTCAACGACCTGGAGCCGCGCGAGCGTGGCGTCGGCATGGTGTTCCAGTCCTATGCGCTGTACCCGCACATGAGCGTCTACGACAACATCAGCTTTGGCCTCAAGTTGGCCAAGACCGAAAAGACCAGCCTGCGCGAGCGGGTGCTGAAAACCGCGCAAATCCTGCAGTTGGACAAGCTGCTGCAACGCAAGCCACGGGAACTGTCGGGCGGCCAGCGCCAGCGCGTGGCCATGGGCCGGGCCATGGCGCGGGAACCGGACATTCTGTTGTTCGATGAGCCACTCTCCAACCTCGACGCCTCCCTGCGCGTGCAGATGCGCAACGAAATCGCTCGCCTGCATGGGCGACTCGGTTCGACGATGATCTACGTGACCCACGACCAGGTCGAAGCGATGACCCTGGCCGACAAGATTGTCGTGCTCAATGGCGGGTGCATCGAGCAGGTCGGCTCGCCACGGGAACTCTATGAGCGTCCGGCCAGCCGTTTTGTCGCCGGATTCCTCGGTTCACCCCGGATGAATTTCATTGCCGCGTTCCTGCATACGCCGGGCGAAACCAGCCAGGTGGAAAGCCTGGTGCTGGGCATGACGTCCCTGCCCGTCGACAGCTCGGGCCTGGCGGCGAATACGCAACTGAGCCTGGGGATTCGCCCGGAACATCTCTCCCTCAAGGCGGCACAGGGAACGACCGGCCTCGTGGTGAGCGCGGTCGAATACCTGGGCAGTGAAACCTATGTGCACCTCGACACTGGCCAGGACGAACCCATGGTCTGTCGTTGCGAGGTCAACGCCGGATGGTGGGTGGGTGACTGGGTCGAGCTGCAACTGGATAACGACAACCTGCATGTGTTCGACGCCCACGGCACGGCGTTGAAGCGCCGCGCCATCGACAGCCTGCCTGCTGGCGTGGCTCCACGCCCGGCATCTGCGGGCGCCCTATGACCTTGTCCTTGAAGAACATGAACAACCTAATGCCAGCCTCTCTCGAAAGGGCCCAGCAGGCCCTGATCGATAACCTGCCTCACCTGATCCATGACTATCGACCCGACTATCACCTGGCCCCGCCAACGGGTTGGATGAACGACCCTAACGGGGTGGTGTTCTTTCGTGGCGAGTACCACGTGTTCTACCAACACCACCCCTTCGACGCCAAATGGGGCCCGATGTACTGGGGTCATGCCAAGAGTGCCGACCTGATCCATTGGCAGCACCTGCCCATTGCCCTGGCACCCGGCGACGACTTCGACCGCGACGGCTGTTTTTCCGGTAGCGCGGTGGTGTGTGGCGACACCTTGGCGCTGATCTATACCGGGCACACCTGGTTGGGAGACGTCGGTGACGAACGCTTCATCCGCCAGGTCCAGTGCCTGGCCACCAGTGTCGACGGCGTCCGGTTCGTCAAGCATGGCGCCGTCATCGAGCACGCACCGCAAGCGGCAATCATGCACTTTCGCGACCCCAAGGTCTGGCAGGAAGACGGCTACTGGTACCTGATTGCCGGCGCACGCCTGGACGACACGCCGCTGCTGCCGCTGTACCGCTCCGCCGATCTGCACACCTGGGAATTTCTCGACTACGTGTCCAGCGGCAATGAGGGCGATGGCTATATGTGGGAATGCCCGGATCTGTTTCGCCTGGACGGACGGGATGTGCTGCTGTATTCCCCGCAAGGCATGAAGCCCGAAGGTTATGAACGGCTCAACAAGTACCAGACCGGTTATCGCATTGGCCAGCTCGACAGCGACTGGCACTTCAGCGGCGGGCCGTTCATCGAGCTGGATAACGGTCACGACTTCTACGCCGCGCAAACGCTGGTGGCCGCCGATGGTCGGCGCCTGGTGTGGGCCTGGCTGGACATGTGGGAAAGCCCGATGCCGAGCCAGGCCCATCACTGGTGCGGCATGCTCGGTTTGCCCCGCGAGCTGGAATTGCAGGGCGATCGCCTTGGCGTGTTTCCGGCCCGAGAGCTGACGGCGCTGCGCCAGGCGCCGTTGCCGAGCGTCGCGCCATGGGCTGAGTCCGGCAGCCGCTGGGTGCCGCAGGTGACAGGCGACCGGTTGGAAATCCATGTGCACCTGGATCTGCTCGGTTGCAGCGAAGGCCAACTGGGCATCGCCTTGCGCTGCAGTGCCGATGAGCGGGAACAGACGCTGCTTTACTACGACGCGACCCTGCAACGCTTGGTGCTCGATCGCAGCCGCTCGGGTGCGCAAGTGAGCGGTCAGCGCAGCGTGTCGATCGATCAGGCGCAAACGCAACTGCACCTACGGGTGTTTCTCGATCGCTCGTCCATCGAGGTGTTCGAGGACAATGGCCGTTTCAGCCTCAGCAGTCGCCTCTATCCCCGGCCCGACAGCCTCGGGGTGAAACTGTTGGCCAACGGCACTGGCGGGCGCGTCGCCATTGCCAACGCCTGGCCGCTGGGCTCGGGTTGGCTATGAGTCACGTCATCCGAGTCGCGAGAAGCGCGGGCGCTGTGGCATGATTCGGCGTCAACCTGACTGGCCGCACTTCGCATGACTTCCGTGAAAGACGTTGCACAGCTGGCCGGCGTATCCCTGATGACGGTTTCGCGAGCGCTCAACACGCCGGAAAAACTGAGCCCCGAAACCCTCGAGCGGGTCCGTCGCGCCATCGATGAACTGCAATTCGTACCGAGCCTGTCGGCGCGCCGGATGCGCGGCGACAACCTGCAAGCACGCACCATCGGGGTGTTCGCACTGGACACCGCGACCACGCCGTTCGCCGTCGAGTTGCTGCTGTCCATCGAGCAGACCGCGCAGCAGGCGGGCTGGAATGTGTTCATCCTCAACCTGCTGAGCAACCCGCCCACCGACCAGAACATCGACCTGATGCTGTCGCACCGTCCCGATGGATTGATCTTCAGTGCCATGGGCTTGCGCCAGGTGAGCATTCCCGAGCGACTCAAGCGCAAACCGCTGGTGCTCGCCAATTGCCTGGCCGATGACCACCAGTTGGTCAGCTATGTGCCGGATGATGAAGCCGGGCAGTATCGCGCCGTGCACCATGCGTTGAGCCAAGGCTATCGGCGCCCGCTGTGCATCAATCTGCCCAGGAAAAGTGTGGCCTGGCGCCTGCGTCAGCAAGGCCTGCAACGCGCCTGCCAGGCCTTCGGGCTGGCGCCGGATGCGCTCCTGCAATACGACCTTTCCGATCACGATGCCTACGGTGAAACCGCCGCCATTCTCGACCGGCATATCGTCGACGGCCGTCCGCAATTCGACATCCTGGTCTGCGGCAACGACCGCATCGCCTTTTGTGCCTATCAATGGCTGTTGGGCCGCGGTTTGAAAATTCCCGGCGATGTCGCGGTGCTCGGCTATGACAACATGATCGGCATCGCCGAACTGTTCATGCCGCCATTGACCACGGTGCAACTGCCTTACTACGAAATCGGTCGCCAGGCGGCCCGGCACCTGATCGAGACCCTTGAGGTATCGGGCCCTCAACCGGTGGATTGCCCGCTAGTGGTCAGGGCATCGCTATAAGACCGCCTGCAACCTGTGGCCAGAGATGCACCTTTTTTTGCTTAAGTGAACAGCATCATGATCACTCCAATCCTGTGGGAGCTGAGCTTGCTCGCGATAGCGGTGGGTCAGGCTGCATTGAAGTTGTATGTGCCGCCGTCATCGCGAGCAAGCTCGGCTCCCACATTGATCTCGGGTGCTTATGATTCGGTGTCCACGGCAGGCTGCTGCGCGGGTGCTGGCGGCAACGACGCGATGATCCGGGCGCGGCACACCTCGAGGATTTCATCCGCCAGGGCGGAATCGTCCGGGCAGGACCGCGACAACATGATCGCGCCGACGGCATGGGCCAACATGTCGAGCATCTTCGCCCTCACCTCTTGCTGCGGCGCCTCTTGCCCGGTGTCGTACTGGCTTTCGAGCGCCGCCAGCGTGTTTTCGATGCCGTTGGCGAAGGTCGCCTTCAGCTCGGGCGGTTGACGGGCAGCATCCCCGCACAGCGCCGCCATGGTGCAACCGCCGCCAGGGGCGTCACGGTGCTCCCTGGACACGTAGACATTGACGAACTCAGGCACGCCGATACCGACATTGTTGGTCAGCGATTGCGCCAGGCCGTTCGCGGCCGCTTCGGCCATCAGGTCGGCCTTGGAGCCGAAATGTTTGTAGAAACCGCCATGGGTGAACCCGGCGGCCGCCATCAGATCCGCCACACCCACGCCGTCAAAGCCTCGCTCACGAAACAAGACAGAGGCCGTCTCGACGATGTGCTCCCGATTGGCCTGGGCCTGGGCCTTGGTTACGCGCATTTTTCACTCCCTCGTGCTGCTCAAAATCATGCTCACATCATACATAGATGTCGAGCATAATCAAATTCGTTGACAGTTTAGATTTCGGTCATCATCCTAATGAAAAGCCCGCTCACGTCGGCAGGCTGTGCGCAACGTTTATCCAAACATACGGAAACAAGACACCATGACCGACCAGAACCTGTTCACGCCCTACACGCTGGGTAACCTCACACTGTCCAACCGAGTGGTCCTGGCACCGCTGACACGTAACCGTGCGGGGCAAGGTTTTGTACCGAGCGAGTTCGCGGCCACTTACTACAGCCAGCGATCGTCCGCCGGCCTGCTGATCTCCGAGGCGTCACAGATTTCCCGGCAGGGCCAGGGTTATCAGGACACGCCCGGGATCTACACGCCGGCGCAGATCGACGGCTGGCGCAAAGTCACCGAGGCCGTGCATGCCGAAGGTGGGCGGATATTCCTGCAACTGTGGCATGTCGGTCGGGTTTCCCACGTCGACCTGCAAGAAAACGGCGCCGCCCCTGTGGCCCCCTCCGCTTTGCGTCCGGCGACCAAGGTGTTCGTCAACAACCGTTTCGAGGACGTTTGCGAACCGCGAGCGCTGGACATCGACGAGTTGCCGGGGATCGTCAACGATTTTCGCCAGGCGGCGGCGAACGCCATCGCGGCGGGATTTGATGGCGTAGAGATCCACGGCGCGAACGGCTATCTGCTGGACCAGTTCCTCAAGGACGGCGCCAATGTGCGCACCGATGCCTACGGCGGCTCGATTGAAAATCGCGCTCGCCTGCTGCTGGAAGTGACCGCGGCCGTCGTGGAAGAAATCGGGGCCGAACGCACCGGCCTGCGCATCTCGCCCGTCTCGCCGGCCAATGGCGTGTCCAGCAGCGCGCCCCAGGCCCAGTTCGACTACCTGGTCGATCAGCTCAATGCCTTGGACATCGTTTACCTGCACGTGGTCGAAGGCGCGACGGGCGGGCCGCGCGACGTTGCGCCCTTCGACTTCGGCTCATTGCGCCAGCGCTTCAGGAACACCTACATCGCCAACAACGGCTACGACCTGGACCTGGCCACCGCGCGGCTCGTCGAAGACCAGGCTGACCTGATCGCTTTCGGCCGACCGTTCATTGGCAATCCGGACCTGGTCGAACGGCTCAAGACCGGCTCGCCATTGTCGGCCTTCAATCCCGCCACGCTCTACGGCGGCGGTGCGGCAGGCTACATCGACTACCCGACGCTCGCCGAATCCTGCGCGCGGTAATCCTGACCAGAACCCATCGGCGCACCTGGAAAACAGCGCGCTAACGTTCCCTGAAAAAGAGAATCACCCATGAACACTCGCACAACCGTTCTCATCACTGGCGCCTCCACCGGCATCGGCGCTGTCTATGCCCAGCGCTTTGCCCAACGCGGGCACAATCTGGTCCTGGTGGCCCGCGACAGCACTCGCCTTGAAGCGCTGGCCGTCAAGCTGCGCAGCGAACACAACGTTGCCATCGACATTCTCCAGGCCGACCTCACCCAGATCAGCGACCTGACCACCGTCGAAGCCCGCCTACGGGACGACGCCAGCATCGGCATCCTGATCAATAACGCCGGTGCCGCCCAGTCCGGCAGCTTCATCGAACAGTCGACCGACAGCGTCGCGCACCTCGTGTCGCTCAACACCACCGCGCTGGTCCGGCTGGCCAGCGCCATCGCCCCACGCCTGGTCCAGGCGGGTGACGGGGCGATCATCAACATCGGCTCCGTCGTTGGCCTGGCACCGGAGTTCGGCATGTCGGTCTACGGCGCGACCAAGGCGTTCGTGTTGTTTCTCTCCCAGGGCCTCAGCCTGGAACTCTCCCCGAAAGGCGTCTACGTTCAAGCTGTCCTGCCAGCGGCCACTCGCACCGAAATCTGGGAGCGCGCGGGCATCGACATCAACACCTTGAGCGAAATCATGGAAGTCGCTGACTTGGTCGATGCCGCGCTGGTCGGCTTCGATCGTCGCGAGCCGGTAACCATTCCACCCTTGCAGGAAGAGGCGCGCTGGGATGCCTTGCAGGCGGCGCGCCAGGGCCTGCTCGGGCAAATCAAGCAGTCCCAGGTTGCCGAGCGCTATCAAGACCTGGCGTGATCGACGTCTAGCGGGCGCCGGCGCGAAGGAACGCGCCGGATGGCTCGACGCCTGCCCAGCCTGCTGCCCCCTTATGAGAACCAAGCACCATGAAGGCATTTCTAATCGACCGCTACGGCAAGCACAGTGGCCGTATCGGCGAGGTACCGGCCCCTGAAGTGGCTGACCACGACGTTCTGGTCCGCGTCCACGCCGCCAGCGTCAACCTCCTGGATTCGAAGATCCGCAAAGGCGAATTCAAACTGATCCTGCCCTACTCGTTTCCGTTGACATTGGGGCATGACGTAGCCGGGGTCGTAATGCGGGTGGGGTCCCGTGTCCAACAGTTCAAGCCGGGCGATGAAGTCTATGCCCGCGCCCCGGATGGGCACATCGGCACCTTTGCCGAGCAAATTGCAGTGAACGAAAATGCCCTGGCCCTGAAACCGGCAAACCTCAACATGGAACACGCAGCCGCCCTGCCCTTGGTCGCCCTGACGGCCTGGCAGGTATTGGTGGAAACCGCGGGATTGAAGAAAGGGCAAAAGGTCTTTATCCAGGCCGGTTCAGGGGGCGTCGGCACCCTCGCCATCCAGCTTGCCAAACACCTCGGCGCCTTCGTTGCGACCACCACCAGCACCCCCAATGTGCCTTGGGTCAAAGCGCTGGGGGCCGACGTTGTCATCGATTACAAGCAGCAGGATTTCTCCAGCGTCCTGCAGGACTATGACGTCGTGTTGAACAGCCTGGGCGCCGATGAACTGGAGAAGTCGCTGAAGATCCTAAAGCCCGGCGGCCAGCTCATCTCCATCTCCGGACCACCCTCCCCGCAGTTCGCCCAGGCCCAGGGATTTTCCTGGCCGCTGCGGCTGATCATGGGCCTGTTGAGCAGCGGCATCCGCCGCAAGGCCCGCCGACAGGGCGTGAGCTACGCCTTCGTGTTCATGCGCGCCAGTGGTCCTCAACTGCGCGAGATCACCACGCTCGTCGAGGCCGGCAACCTCAAGCCGGTGATTGACCGTTCCTTCCCTTTCGACGCGACGGCCGATGCCTTGGGTTATGTCGAACAAAGTCGTTCGAAAGGCAAGGTCGTCATCAGGATTCACTCAGGAATGACCGATGAGTGAAACCCGTTAGCCTACGTTCATCACCACACCGCAATGTGCGAATCCGCCCGGGGTTCGGTCCCGCCGCATAGCACGCCGCTGACCGGGTCGCGCAGGATGATCTGGCCGCGACCATAGTCGGTCAGGTCGCTGGCGATCTGGACCTCATGTCCCCGTCGCGCCAGGGCATTGGCCAGGTCCCGTGAGGCCCCGTGCTCGATCCCGACCTTCATGTCGCCCAGCCATTGCCAGCGCGGTGCATCCAGTGCCGCTTGCGGGTTCAGGCCGAAATCCACCAGGTTCATGACCATCTGCACATGCCCCTGGGGCTGCATGTAGCCGCCCATCACCCCGAAGGGGCCGAGGGCCTCGCCATTGCGGGTGAGGAAACCGGGAATGATGGTATGGAAGGTCTTCTTGCCTGGGGCCAGGCAGTTGGCGTGGGTCGAATCGAGGCTGAATTCCTGCCCTCGATTCTGCAAGGCAATACCGCTGTTGGGCAGCACCACGCCAGAGCCAAACCCGTGGTAGTTGCTCTGGATAAACGAGACCATGTTGCCCTCCCCATCCGCGGTCGCCAGGTACACCGTGCCGCTGGCGTGGGGGTCGCCGGGCGCGGGCGGTTGGGCCTGTTCGCCGATCTGCCGACGACGGTGGGCACTGTAGTCATCGCTGAGCAGGTCAGCCACCGCCACGCGCATGTGCAAAGGATCGGTGATGTAGTGCAGGCCGTCGCTGTAGGCCAACTTCATCGCTTCCAGTTGGCGATGCCAGGTCTGTTGGCTGTCACGGTGATCGAAGTCGAAGCCTTCCAGAATCTTCAGGGCCATCAAGGCCACCAGGCCCTGCCCGCTCGGCGGGATTTCCCAGACATCCACGCCTCGGTAGTTGACGTGAATAGGGTCGACCCACTGGGCGCGATAATCCTTGAGGTCCGAGGCGCGCAGGTAGCCGCCGCTGGCCCGGGAGTGAGCGTCCAGGCGCTCAGCCAGGGCACCGCGATAAAGGCTTTCGCAGGCGGTGTCGGCCAGTTCCTGGAGCGTGCGCGCCTGGGCCGGGTTGCGAAAGATCTCCCCGGCCCGTGGCGCCCGGCCGTCGATCAGGAACGTCTCGAACCAGGCCTCCAGGACGGCATCGCGATGGGGTGCGAACTCGTCCACGGCGATCTGCCATTGATGGGCAACCACCGGCGACAGCGCAAAGCCGTCCCGGGCCAGGCTGATGGCCGGCTGCAGCAGCTCGGCGAAAGGCAGCTTGCCAAAGCGTCGGGACAGCTCGGCCCAGGCCGATGGGCAGCCCGGGACCGTCACCGGTGTCCAGCCATAGATCGGCATTTTTTCATGGCCGGCAGCCTTGACCGCCTCGATGCTCAAGGCCGCCGGCGCATGGCCGTTGCCGTTGAGGCCATGCAGTTGGCCCTTGGACCAGACCAGCGCGAAGGCGTCACCGCCGATCCCGCAGCCCGTGGGCTCCACCACCGTCAGCGCGGCCGCCGTGGCGATGGCAGCGTCGATGGCATTGCCGCCTTTTTGCATGATCTCGATGCCCGCCTGGGCCGCCAGGGGCTGGGACGCGGCGACCATGCCCCGGCGGGCGAAGACGCTCTGGCGCTGCGACGGATAAGGGTACTCGTGGGCAGAAAATTTAAGCATGGCAAAAACTCTTCAAGACAGGAATTCGGTGGCCGGGAAACGTCACAGCACGCGGCTGAGAAAAGCCCGGGTGCGCGGATGAATCGGATGACAGAAAATCTGCTCCGGCGGCCCTTGCTCGATCAGCTCGCCCTGGTCGAGCACCACCACACGGTCCGCCACTTCCCGGGCGAAGCCCATTTCGTGGGTCACTACGACCATGGTCATGCCCTCCTCGGCCAATTCCTTCATCACTTGCAGCACCTCGCCGACGGTTTCCGGGTCGAGGGCGCTGGTGGGTTCATCGAACAGCATGGCCTGGGGCTTCATGGCCAGGGCCCGGGCAATCGCCACCCGCTGTTGCTGGCCGCCGGAGAGCATCGATGGGTAGTGATCGGCCTTGTCCGCCAGGCCGACCCGCTCCAGCAACCCGCGGGCCTGTTCCAACGCGGCGGCGCGAGTCACACCGAGCACCTGGATTGGCGCCTCGATGATGTTTTCCAGGGCGGTCATGTGGGGAAACAGGTTGAAGCGCTGGAACACCATGCCTATGTCCCGCCGCTGCCGGGCGATGTTGCGCTCCGACTCACGAACCAGGCTGCCATCGGCCCGTTCGCGATAGCCCATGGGCTGGCCATTGACGCGGATGCGTCCGCCCTGGATGTCTTCCAGCAGATTGATGCAACGGATGAACGTGGTCTTGCCCGAGCCCGACGCACCGATCAGCACCACCACTTCGCCGCGCCGCACTTGCAACGAGATGCCCTTGAGAATCTGCAACTCGCCGAAGGACTTGTGAACGTCCAGCGCCTCGATGATCAACTCTTCGCTTTTATGCGCCATGGTCAACGTGCCCTCAGCAGGTTCAGGGTGCTGCGACCGAACATCCGCGTCGACGCCGGCGGTGGCGACGAGGGCCGGTCCGATTGGCCGAAGCGAGTCTCCAGCCAGCGCTGGAAAAAGCCCCACAGCGTGGTCAGCAACAGGAAATAGATCGCCACCACCAGGTACAACTCGAATACTCGGAACGTCGCCGACGTGACCATCTGGGTACTGAGCAACAATTCCTGGACGCCGATCACGCTGACCAGCGTGGTGTTCTTGAGCATCACGTTGAACTCGTTGCCCAACGGCGGAACGATGACCCGGAACGCCTGGGGCAGGACAATGCGCCGCATCAGTTTGGCGAAGGTCATGCCCAGGGAACGTCCGGCCTCGTATTGGCCCTTGTCCACCGCACCGATGCCGGCGCGGATGATCTCGGCCATGTAGGCGCCCTCGTTGAGGCCCAGGGCGATGATCGCCGCCTGGATATTGCCGGGAATCACCAGCCCAAACAGGTCGATGTCTTCGAAGCGGAAAATCCCGCCGGCAGCCAGCGCGGTGTAGAGAAAGACGATCTGCACCAGCAACGGCGTGCCGCGCATCAGCCACACGTAAAAGCGCACCGGCACATGCAGCAACGGGTTCTTCGACAACCGCAATAGCGCGGCGGCCAGCCCCAGCATGCAGCCCAGCAACATCGCCAGCACACTGATCAGGCAGGTCAGCCAGAGCCCGGTGAGGTACACGCCACTGGGCTGGAGCAGGTACTGCCAGAACACATCCCAATTGAAATTCATCGACGGTTCACCTCAATCAAGGGTGTCACTGGAGACATGCCATTTGCCGAGCAGTTGGCTGTAGCTGCCATCGCTGCGCATATCGCCGATCACCTGCTGCACGGCGGCGGTCAGCTGCGGATCGTCCTTGCGAATACCCAGGCCGGTGAGAATCCGGCTGAAGGCCGGCACGCCTTCCTCGAACAGGTCGGGGGCCATGGTGGCGTAGTAACCGGCGGTTTCCACGGTGGTGCCGTAGGCGTCGACCTGGCTGATGCGCAGGGCCTGGAAGGCATCGGTGTCGGAGTTGTAGACCACCAGTTTCATGGGCGGCTTGCCGGCCTTGGCCAGGGTTGCGTTCTCGGCGTCGAGCAGGGTCTTGATGGTGGAGCCGTTGAGCACCGCGACCTTGTGACCAGAGAGATCCGGCAGTGTCTTGAGGCCCTTTGGATTGCCCTTGGGCACCACCACCGCCTGGCTGGAATACATGTAGTTGACGATGTCGATCACCTCGCGGCGCTCGGGCTTGTCGAACAGCTGGTCGACGATCATGTCGCACTGTTGGGCCAACAGCGCCGGGAGCAATCCGGAAAACGGGATCACCCGCCACTCCACCTTTTTGTCACCCAGGCGCTTGGCGATTTCCAGCCCCAGGTCCACGGTCAATCCCTTGGGTTTCTGCGCCTCATCGAAGGACACCAGCGGCGGCGAATCCATGCCTGAGCAGTAGACGAGTTTATCGGCCTTGAGCAAACGCTCCGGGACAACGGGCGCGGCAACCGCCCATTGCGCACAGAAACCCAAGGATAAAGCGGCAACCAACAGGCGAGGCTTATGCATGACCAGACACTCCAGTTCATTAATGACGGGCAGTACTCAAAGTCAAAACACGGGGCAGGCTCTAAGTGACCCGCTCTCGTTATTTTTTCGATTGCAGGAACTCGATCAATTCAGGGACGGTGCCTTCGATGTGCGCACGCACCACCGCCTCGGCCTTCTCGGCATCGCCCGCACGCAGGGCGTCGAGGATCAGCATGTGCTCCTGACGCGCACTCAGGGGCTTTTCCACATGCTGCAGCCACAGGCGCATGGGCGCTTCGATCAGGGAGTAAAGCGCGCTGATCTGCTTGAGCAATCGCGGGCGACCGCTGAGGCTGCACAGGTATTCATGGAAGGCGCGATGGCGGCTGACCCACTCGGCGCTTTCCTCGCGGTAATCGTCCATCTCGTCCAGCAAGCGCTCCAGGGCGGCCAGCTGGCGCTCACCAATCTTCGCCGTCGCGACACGCACCGCCAGGCCTTCGAGGGCGCTGCGCATTTCGAAGACTTCGTGCAACTCATCGATGTCTAGGCCGCTGACCACCGCCCCGCGATTGGGCCGCAAGGTCACCAGGCCCTGGGCATCCAGACGGCGAAAGGCTTCGCGCACCGGCATGCGGCTCATGCCGATCTCGTTGGCGATGTCCTCGGCAATCAGCCGCTCGCCCTTGCGTAACCGACCGCCACAAATGGCATCGAGCAGGAAGTTGTAGGCCTCCTCCTCGGCCGTCATGGGCGGGCGTTCAGCGTACGTCGGAGCAAATTGCATGGCAGCACCTTCTGCATTTTTGTATCCAATTATCCATGGATTCATAAAAGCAGAATGTATGCCAACCACACGCGTTATCGTGCAAGGGTTTGATTTAAAGGAAGTTGCCGAGGAGAACGACTGCCCGTCTCTGGCCCAGGGTGGTACGGGTGTGCTACCAAACAGCTCAGCGGCTGCCTTTTATCGGTGCAGGAAGGCGCTTCGGTAACACCGCAGGAGGCCACTCATCACGCCGATGCCCTGGGTGTGTCCGAGGGTGACTCGCCAAACAGCGCCCGGTAATGGACGGCAAAATGGCTCAGGTGGAAAAACCCCATCGCCACCGCGATTTCACTGACGTTCAGCGCGGCCGCACGGGTCGTGATCAATCGGCGGCGCACCGCATTGAGCCGCAGGTTACGCAGGTACTCCACCGGACGCATGCCGGTGACGGCCTGGAAACTGTTCTGCAGGGTCCTGCGGCTGACCCGCAATTGCTCGCACAAATCGAGGATGCTCAAGGGCACATCGGCGCTGGCCACGACCAGTTCCTGGCAACGCTTGACCAGGTAGGCGCTGACGGCAAAATTGCCGCGCCGGCCGCGCACCTCGTCCGTGGCGTGGCTGAACAGGTCGAGGAAGGCGTTGAGCAAAACGTCTTCGAGGATTTTCTCCGCGGCGGGATTGACCGCATCGGTCTGTTCCAAAAGGTGACGAAACAGTGGGTGGATCCGCTGTTGCACCCGGCGCAGTACCGCCTCATCCACGCTGACCTGGGACACGCTTTTCAAGCGTTTGAGCTGTTCGCTCGACAGTTCGTAGGCCGCGAGCTTGGCAAACCGCACCGTGTCGACATTGGCCGCGAAGAAATGCGTGCCTTCCGGGGCGTGCAGGACGAAATCTTCTCCATCGCGCAACAGCACGACGCTGTGGGCGCCCACCTGGTGCCCCTGCACCACCGGCGCACCACCCAAGGACATGGCAATGCACAAGCGTCCTTTTGGCGCGCAACCGCGCTGCACGACGCGTTTATCCAGCACCTCCTGGAAAATCTGGAAACGCTCGGCGCACACCTGCCGCAGCTCGCTGGACAGGCAACCGCGCCCGAGCTGGTCATAGACTTGTTGCCAACCCAGGATCGAGCCGGCGTGTTGCTGAGGATCATTGAAGGTACGGACTTCGGCGAACATGATCATTGTTCCTCGGTGGCGCTGTGCTTACTGCCTGGTACGGTTATGCAAGCAAGTCGGTAGCCCCGTGGCGAGGGAGCTTGCTCCCGCTTGACCGGAGCTGGCGCTCCAGCGCGAAGCGCTCACAAAAATGGGTCTGCTGCGCAGCCCAGCGGGAGCAAGCTCCCTCGCCACGGGTTCATCATTTCATTTGGGTGAACAGTGCTGACTACCGGAAATCCAAAGCCAGTTCCATGCCAAGCATGTGCAACCGGTACTCGGCAGCCTTGATGTCCAGAGGCGCCAACAAAGCCCCGGACAGCACCACCTGCCCCGCTTCGACACACTGCCCATCGGCCAGCAAGCGCCGGACCAGCCAGCACAGGTTGGCCTGGGGCGTGTCCTCCCACGCCTGGGCATTGCCCTCGCCACAGGGCACCCCGTCACATTCCAGGCGATAGTTCACGTGGGCCAGTTGCCCCGGATGAAACCTGACCCGCGACCCCAGGCAATACAGCGCCGCGGCAGCATTGTCGGCCAGAAACGCGCCGACGCCGAAACGCCAGCCTTGCCAACGGCAATCGGCGATCTCGAACGCCGGCGCGACCTCGGAAATGGCGGCGAGAATGTCCTCGTCGCTATAGAAACCGGGCACCAGCGTGCGCCCCAGGACAAACGCCAGCTCGATTTCCAACTTCGGCTGGATCAGCCGTGCGAGGGATACCGTACGTCCAGGTTCCACGACCATGGCATCGGTCAGCGCCCCCAACACCGGCTCATCGATACCGAAACGATCCTGGGCGGCGCGGCCGGCGAAGGCCACTTTCCATCCGGTCAGCCGCTCACCGCCGACCTGGCGCCGACGCAGTGCCTCGCGCTGCAAGGTGTAGCCCGTCGGCAAATCGACGGCCTCGGGTTCCAACGAAGGCAAGGCGTGTATGGCCTGCCCGGCATCGTGAAGCCGGACCAGCAGATCCTCTTCGCGCCTCATGACAGTTGCTCCGCCAGTTTGCGCAATACGCCTTCGAGTCGCTCGGGGGTGGTGATCGCCGCAACGAACCGATCCGGCCGCACCACCACGACGCAATCTCGCACCTTGGCAAACCATTCCCCCAGGCGGTTATCGACGTCTTCGACGCAAATGGCACCGCTGGCCGACAAGGGTTGATTGCGCCCCACGCCACTGCGCGAGCGATTGATCTGGATGAAACGCGTGTCCCAGCGCGCCCAATAAGCAGCGGTCTGCTCGCTGAGTTGTTCGCTCGGATTGACCCGATACCCCAGCACCGCATAGGAATGCCCCAGGACCTCGTCCAGGCGCCGACGCTGGCCTTGGGCATCTTCGATGGACGGTTGGATGAACAGCTGTCCAACCAGATCATCCTCATGTAGCTCGGCACGCTCGTGATACACCAGGCCTTTGGTGATGGTCGCCTTGGGTTTGAACTTGAATTCCAGCAAATGCGAACGCAGGTTGTCGACGCTGTTGACTGCCTGGAACAACCAGTCCCGCACCCCGGCCATCAACGGGTTGGTCAGCCCCAGGACCGCGCCCATGTTGTCGGCCAACGCGATGAGATCGGTCGCGTGCCCGCGGCGCTCCTGGTCGTAACTGGCCAGAATCGCCGGCGCCGCCCGCCCCTGGAGAATCGCGGCGAGCTTCCAGCTGACGTTGGCGACATCACGCAGGCCCGAATTGAGCCCCTGCCCGGCCCAGGGCGGGGAAATATGCGCCGCATCCCCCACCAGTGCCACACGGCCCTGGACAAAGCGCGCCGCGACCCGGGAATTATGGGTATAGGCGCGGATCCGGATGATCTCCAGTTGATCGACCGCCTCGCCGATATGCCCGCGGATCAAGTCCCGAATCGTCGCCTCTTCGCACATCTTGCCCTCGTCTTCGCCCTCCAGGAGCATGAACTCCCAGCGCCGCTGCTGATACGGCAGGTAGATGCAGACAAAGGGTCGCTGAGGGTCGGCATGCAGGGCGGTGTACGGTGCATCCAGGGAGTCGTTGGCCGTGTCGATCACCACCCATTTGCGCGGATGGGTCAGCCCCAGCAGTTCGATGCCGAGTTTCTTGCGCACGCTGGAACGTCCGCCATCGGCACCGATCACGTACTGCGCCTGCAACTGATACAGCTCCCCTTGGGCATCGCGCACCTGCAAGGTCACGCCCTCGGCGTCCTGCTCCAGATCGAGCATTTCATGGCCCTGGCGCAACTCGACACTGGCGTGTTTGCCCAACTGCTCGCGCAGCGTCGTTTCCAGCAACTGCTGCATGAAGATGTTGCGCATCGGCCAGCCATAGTTCGCCGTGCTCGGCTTGACCTCGGCAAAACACACGCCCCGCGCATTGTAGTAACGCAGGGGCACGTTGCAGATCATGTCGCGCGCGGCCAGCTCAGCGATGCCGATGCCCTGCAACACCCGCAGCGCCTCGTCATCCATGCCCACCGCACGGGGATACGGCAGGACGCCGTCAGCCAACTCGAGGACGATGCAGTCGATGCCGTACAGCCCCATGTAATGAGCGGCCGTGATCCCGTTCGGGCCACCGCCCACGATGACTACCTGGGTTTTCTCCTGCTTCATCGCTATTCACCGCTTTGTTGTTGTGGTTTTAGGCATTGGTCGTACAAATAGTCCATGACGACAAGGTTGAACATTGCGCTCTGGTCATCATGAACGTAATGGCTGGCGTCGGCGATTTCCTCTGTGTTCACCCACTTGTTGGCCTGCTTTATCGACTCGAGGGTCGCCAGGGGCAGGAAGTCGGAACGGGCGCCACGAATGAACAGCGTCGGGCAATCCAGCGCCCGCACCGCCGGCCACAGATCGGTCGGGGTAATGCTCAGGCGCGCCTGGGCAATGCCTTGCTGGTCGTGACGCCATTCGATTCCAGCCAGGGTTTCCTTCATCGAATACATCAACCTGGAGGCCAGTCCCTCCTCAGAGAGACCAGGTCGCGCTTGCAGCCAGAACTGGGCGGCGCTCTCCCAGTCAGGAAACAACAGCGGTGTCTGGCTCATCTCGCGCCGAATCCGCGCGGCGCCGTCACCGCTGACCGAAGAACCCGGGCCGATGTCCTCGATCACCAACGCTTGCAGTCGTCCCGGATGGAGCCGCGCATACTCCAGTGCATTGGTGCCGCCCAGAGAATGCCCCACCAGGACGAAACGCTGCAGCCCCAAATGCGCCACCAGGTCTTCAAGATCGTTGACATAGACCTCGGTCCGGTAACTGGAGGTATCCGCCCAGTCACTGTAGCCGCGACCGCGCTGGTCAAGGGCATAGCAGCAGTACCGCTCGCCCAACGCATTGGCCAGGCCATCCCAGGTCTGGGCATAGGAGCGCAGCCCATGGAGCAGCAGCACGGGAATGCCTGACGCATCGCCCCATGACAGATAGTGCAGGCGCATCCTCGAACGATTGGTGAAGAACTGGCTGTTTGCAGACATTCGTTGGCTTCCCACGATCAGCGCCCCTCAATACAGGCCGTCATTGCCCTTGACGTCAGCCGCCTGCAGACCACCCAGGCGTGCATGCAAACGCCCGCGCGTGGCGAAGGCCCAGATGATGATCAACTCGTCGGCCGACGGACCATCGCCGAACGACAGGGAAATGCTGTCGTAGTGGGAACGGACATACAGCGCGTCCTTGTGGGCCAGCGGCACGTCGATGGTCACGCCAGGCCCGCCGCGCTTGCCGGTGGAAGGCACCCAGGACTTGCCGCCGCCCAACGCGACACGGATCGGATCCGCCGCCGGGTTGGTCAGCAACGCATTGCCGTGCTCGTACTCGCCCTGGCTGCCTACCAGGCAGGCCTTGCCATAACTGACGATCTCACGCTGGCCCGCCAGTACGCGAATGCGCCGACCAAACTCCTGGCCCAGCAAGGGCGACGGTTCTATCAACTCCGCCAGGCTTTCACTGAAACGGCCGGCGTAAGGGTTGGCGATCACCGCGCCAATGGCGTACTTGAACAACGGCTCGCCATCGGCCAACTGGCCGGTTTCGTTGGCCAGGGTTTCCTCGACGAAGCTGTACCATTTGCGGATGTGATAACTGGCGAAATTCGCGGTTTTCATAAGAGCAGTCTCATTCAAAGTGGGTCGAGATCGAAATGCCGGCTGGGGGCGCCAGCGGCCTTGAAGCGGGCCTTGCCGAGCGCGTCGTCGTGTTCGGACTCGAGGAAAAATTCCATGCGATTGCCATCGGGGTCGTTGAAATACACGCCGTTGCCGATCTCGTGGTCGGTGATCTTCACCACCTCGACGCCCTTGTTCAGCAACATGCCGTAGAGCTTGCGCAGGGTGGTCATGTCGCCCGCGATCTCCAGCCCGTAGTGCTGCAATCCCAGGCCGCCCTGGTGGGCCCCGGGCTCGGCGCGGAGCAACGCGATGTCGTGATGCTTGGCACCAAACGCCATCATGATCCAGCTTTCACCCCGGGCGCTTTCATGCATGCCCAGCACGTCGGCGTACCAGCGTGCCGACACTTCCGGGTCGCGCACGAACAACGACAGGTGAGTACGAACGACTTCGACTTTCATCGCACGGTCCCTCAGTTTTTCTTGATGATGGATTGATGCCCGGACTTGATTTGCGCCACGGCGGGCGTCCAGAGCACATCAGCGATTTCACTGAACTCGCGCCACTGCTTCTGCCAGCCGTCACCGCCATTCTCGGAGGTGAACAGGTGCCCGTACTTGGTACCGGCGACGATCTGGCGAGGGTCGGCAGGGTTCAAGGCAATCGCCCAGACACAGGAGTTGGGTTGTTGCGGCAGTGGCAGCACTTCCCAACTGACGGCGGCATCCCGGGAGACCAGCACCTTGCTGGTGGTGCCTGGGGTGCCGTCGGAGATGCTCAGGTACAGCGTATCCTCGCTGCCCAACGCCGCATTCATGGCGCGCACGTAGTACAGGCCGAAGGTTTCCCGGGCGACGATGCCAGTCCAGGTCTGCCCTTCGTCGAGGCTGCGGTACACGGCGTTGACGCACACCACGACGATGACCTTTTGCCCGTGATTGGGCAGGACCACGATGTTGTGCACGTCCGAGTTGTAGTCCCACAGCAAGCGATCGTCGACGCGGGTCCAGCTGTCGCCACCGTCACGGCTGTGGAACAACCCGCCCTCTTCCAGGCCGAACCAGAGCTGGTTGCGATCTGTCGGGTCGTAGGCGAAGGCCAGCAAGCGTGGACGACTGACGCCGTCGCAGAATTCCGGGATTTCCACCGGGGCCCGATCCCAGCTCTGGCCACCATCGAGGGTGCGCCACAGCACGGCGCGTGACGGCGCGCCGGTGCCGACGAAAATCCGCTGCGCATCCTGGGGATCCACCGCGACCTTCCAGACCGTCTGCCCATTGAACGGCGAATCCACCCGCTGCCAGTGGCCGCCAGTGTCACGGCTGACGCACAGGCCAACTTCGGTGCCGGCGTAGATCACCTCGGGCGTGCCCGGATGAAAACTCAGGGACCGGGTGATCGCATCGAATTCCAGGTCCTGGCCCAGGCCCAGGCGATGCCAGGTACGGCCATCGTCGGCGCTGCGGATCAGCGCTTGCCCGACGGTGGCGACCAAAAGGGTTCCGTTACTCATCACTGCTGCTCCTCAAATGAAGATGCCACGGGTCAAGCCGCCGTCGATGCCAATCGATTCCCCGGTCACCGCACCGGCCTTGGGGGACGCGAGGAAACCGATCAGCCAGCCCATTTCGATGGGGGCCAGGGTGCGTCGGATCGGCGTCGCGTCGATGTAGCCCTGCTCCACCTGCTCGGGCGTCTTGCCCTGCTTGACCCCTTCACGCTCGTACAGCTCCTGGATGTGCGGGGTGTCGACCACGCCGGGGTGGATCAGGTTGACCGTGATGCCGGACGGGCCGAGTTGGTCGGAGAGGGTCTTGGTCATGTGGGCGATGGCCAGGTTGCGCATGCCCGAGAGCACCTTGCTGCCACGCCCGGTCAGGCCACCGATGTTGATGATGCGACCGAAACCGCCGGCCTTCATGTGCGGGGTCACGGCCTTGGCGCAACGGAAATAGCCGATCACCTTGGTGTTGAGGTCCGAGAGCAGTTCATCGTCGCCGGCATGTTCGATGTCGTTGCGCACCACGCCGGACGGGGCCGCCGCGCCGTTGACCAGGATATCGATGCGGCCAAAGTGCTTGTGGGCCGCTTCGACCATGTCGGACACCGCCGACATCTGGTTGGTGTCACAGAACAGTGGCAGCACTTCGTTGCCGGTCTCTGCGCTGATTTCCTCGGCGGCCTGCTGGAGGTATTCCATGCGCCGCGCGCAGATCACCACCTTGCAGCCTTCCTGGGACAGAAAGCGCGCGACTTCCTTGCCGATGCCCATGCCACCGCCGGTGACGATCGCCACGCGGCCTTGCAATTCCAGATCCATAGCAGTTCCTCTTGTGATTATTCGGCTCAGGCCAGATCGACGAAGACACTTTTGGTTTCGGTGTAGGCATCGATCACGTTCTTGCTCATTTCCCGACCCCAGCCGGATTGCTTGTAGCCACCAAAGGGCGAGGCCGGGTCGACGACGTTCCAGCAGTTGATCCACACCGAGCCGGCCTTCAACTGCGCCGCCACGCGATGGGCTGAGCGCAAGTCACGGGTCCACAGTCCGGCCGCCAGGCCATAAGGCGAGTCGTTGGCGCGCAGCACCAGCTCGTCGATTTCGGTCCAGCTCATGACGGTCAGCACCGGGCCGAAGATTTCTTCCCGGGCGACACAGGCGCGCTCGGCGCGGTCGAGAAACACGCTGGGGCGGATGAAGTGGCCGCGCTCCAAATGGTCGGGACGATCACCGCCGCAGATCAGCTCGGCGCCTTCTTCCTGGCCCCGTTGCAGGTAGCCACGCACCGTGCCCAATTGCCGGGCCGAGACCAGCGGGCCCATGCTGTTGGCCGGATCCAGGCCTGGCCCCAACACATGGGCGGCGGCGTGGCGCTGGAGTTCTTCGAGCACCTGGTCGAGGACACTGGCGTGCACGTACAGACGCGAACCGGCGGTGCAGACCTGGCCCTGGTTGTAGAAAATGCCATCGGCGGCGCCTTTGGCGGCCCGGACGATGTCGGCGTCCGGCAGGATGATGTTGGGGGACTTGCCACCCAGCTCCAGGGAGACCTTCTTCATGTTGCCGGTGGCCGCCTGGGCGATCAGCCGGCCCACTTGGGTCGAACCGGTGAAGGCGATCTTGTCCACGTCCGGGTGCTGGGCCAGCGGTGCGCCAGTGCGCGCGCCGAGGCCGGTGAGCAGGTTGACCACCCCGGCCGGGAAACCGGCGGCCTCGATCAATTGCACCAGGCGAATGGCAACCAGGGGCGTCTGTTCGGCGGGCTTGAGCACCGCAACACAACCGGTCGCCAGCACCGGGCCGAGCTTCCACACGCACATGGTCAGCGGGAAATTCCACGGCACGATCAACGCGCAGACGCCCACCGGCTCGCGCAAGGTGTAGTTGAGCATCGGCGCGCCACTGGCGGGCGACACCGGCAGCGTGCTGCCTTCGATCTTGGTTGGCCAACCGGCGAAGTAACGAATGATATTCGCGGCGCTGGCCGCTTCGCCCCGAGCCGCTGCGATCGGCTTGCCGTTTTCCAGGGTGATCAATTGCGCCAGCTCTTCGCGATGCTGGTCGAGCAGTTCCGCCAGGCGAAACAGCAGCAACCCGCGCTGGGCCGGCGACTGCTGCGCCCAAGCTCCGGTGAAGGCCGCGCGGGCGGCAGCGACGGCGGCATCCACGTCCCGTTCGCCGCCTTCGGCGACTTCGGCCAGGGTGTGTTCAGTGGCCGGGTTTTCCACGGCAAACCGGCGACCATCGGCGGCGTCCTGCCAGGTGCCGCCGATAAACAGGCGCCCGGGTAACGACAGGAACTTCTCGACCGCGGGTAACAATTGAATCTGGTTCATATCCCCTCCTTCACAGCGCCATTTCAATCAGGCAAGGGCCGCCATCGGCCTTGGCGTTGGCCAGGGCGCGCTGCAACTCGCCGTTGGTGTGCACGGTGCTGGCCGGCAAGCCGTATCCCTTGGCCAGGGCCTTCCAATCGATGCGAGGACGGTCCAGTACCGTCAGGCTCAGGGCCTCGGGGCCCAGCTCGGTCATGCCGAAGCGGCGCAGTTCGTTTTGCAGGATGGCGTAGCGATGGTTGGCCGCGATCAGGATCACCACCGGCAATTGCTCCCGGGCGATGCTCCACAAGGTCTGGATCGTGTACTGGGCACTGCCGTCCGATTGCAGGCAGAACACCTTGTTGCCACGCTCGGCCATGGCGGCGCCAAAGCCCACCGGGATGCCCTGGCCGATGGCCCCACCGGTATTGGTCAAGACCCGATGCCGTGCGGCATGGGCCGAGGCGGTGAAGAACGGATAGCCGCACGTCCCGCCTTCCACCGACACGATGCAGTCGTCCGGCAGCGACGCGGCCAACACCTGGCCCACGGATTGGGGCGTCAACGTGGCTTCGCTGGGCGGCAGTTCGATACCGCTTGGCGTGGGCACATAAGCCGGTGCTTCAAGGGCATCGGCCAGCGCAGTGAGCGCCCCGGCAACGTCGTCCCCCACCTCAGCCAGGCACAGCAGGCGTTCGCGCTCTGCCAGCCGCGAGGCAATGCCTTCGTAGCCGAAATAGCTGATGGGTTCGGGGACGCCGGCGCAGACCACCGCGTCATATTGATCCAGGATCTCGATGGCCACTTCAGGGAAGTAAGGCAGGCGATCCAGGTCCGGCAGGCCACCACCGCGATAACTCACGCGGGGAAAGGTTTCGGCGAACAGGCGCACGCCCGGCAGCCGGGCCAGGCGCCCTGCCGCTTCGAGTCCGGCGACGGACAAGCCTTGGTCGCCGACGATAAACACCAGGCGCCGGCCATCGCGCAGTGCCTGGGCGACCGCCTCGATCCGGTCACCGGCAAAACGCCGAACCGGGGCCTGCAATGCGGTGAAGGCTTTCTCGTGCTGCACCGTGTTGGCTTGCAGGTCCATCGGCAGGATCAGGCTGGCGATCTGGCCGTTGGCTTGCCAGGCGGCACGCACCGCCTCCTGGAGATCTTCACCAACGCCCGATGCCGTGCGCGAGGTACGTACCCACGTGGAAACGCTGCCGGCCAAGGCTTGGATATCACTGGCCAACGGCGGATCGTAATTGACGTGCCAGGACGCGTGATCGCCGATGACGTTGACGATCGGGGTGTTGGCGCGACGGGCGTTGTGCAGGTTGGCGATGCCATTGGCAAAGCCGGGACCGAGGTGCGTCAAAGTCATCGCCGGCTTGCCGGCAATCCGGCCGTAGCCGTCCGCTGCACCGGTGCATACCCCTTCGAACAAGGACAGTACCGGCTTGAGGGCTGGCGCGCTGGCCATGGCTGCCACCAGGGGGATTTCAGTCGTTCCGGGGTTGGCGAAGCAGTATTCGATTCCGCTTGCCACCGCCGCCTTCACTATCAGTTGCGCACCATTCATTTCCAGCCCTCTTCATCGAGCGTTTGCAGTGGCTGAGATTTATCACACAGACAAATCGACAAAACAAGCTGTTTTTCTGCATTTAAATCATATATTGAGATAACTGCGTATTATTGAAGAGCAAACGACCGTGAATAAGCTTGCATTTCTCACGCATTCGGTTATCGTCACAACGCGCTCCTGAGGGCATGCGCGGGCTTTTCATCACCGCCGCGGCTACCTATAGTGCTCACCCAACGCCCCCCTACGCGCCATTCCCCTTTAGGAGCGAAATGAGCAGTCTGAGCAAAATGCTGAGCGTGCTGGACCTTTTCGGCCCGGCCACGCTGAAGATCGACCCCGATACCATCGCCGAGCGCATGGGCCTGTCACGAGCGACCGTGTACCGCTACGTCAAGGATTTGTGCGATGCCGGCCTGCTGGTTCGGGTGGATGCCGGCAGCTACGGCCTGGGGCCACGCATCATTGAGCTGGACTGGATGATGCGGCAGTACGACCCGATCCTCGTGGCCGGCCGCGAGTTGATGCACGAGCTGTCCGATGCCACTGGCCTGGCGGTGTTTGCCAGCGTTTTCTACGACGGCCGCATCATCAACACCTACATCGCCGAACCCAGCGACACCTACCAGTTCTCATTCGGCCGCGGCCAGCCGCTGCCGTTCTTTCGCGGTGCGCAATCCAAGGTGTTGATCGCTTTCCAGAAGGGTCGACGCCTGCAACGCCTGTTCGAAGAGCACCTGGCCAACGACCCCCACGGCAGCTATGACTGGGCAAGCTTTTCCAAGGCCGCGAAAAAGATCCGCAAGGACGGCTATTGCATGACCCACGACGAACTCAACCTGGGGCTCACCGGTATCGCGGCGCCGATCGTCAACCCCGAACTCGACGACGTGGTGGGCAGCCTGTCGGCCGTCGGCAGCACCGACAGCTTCAAGCTGCTGCGCCAGGAAACCGTGATTGAAATGGTGATGGACACGACCCGGCGAATTGCCGAGCGGATGCAGAATCCGCCTGCCATCTGCTAGAAAGCAGGGGCACTGCTCATTCAAGAGAAACACTGTCCCTGTGGCGAGGGAGCTTGCTCCCGCTGGACTGCGCAGCAGGCCCAAAAGAGAGGGGCCGCTGCGCGACCCAGCGGGAGCAAGCTCCCTCGCCACAGGGTTTATCGAACAGCCCTGGCCTCAGAACGGCACAGCCACCGTCACCTGGCTGTAGACGTTGGTGCCATTGCCGCTCACTTGATTGCCCCCCGTCGTTGCGTCCCGATCCGGCTTGTAGAGGCCGATCAGCGGCGTGACGATCAAATGCTCGTTCACCGCCCATTCGACGTACAGGTCCAACTCGCGGGCATCCAGGTTCAGCGCGTTGTCTTTACGCACGGTGTTGTAGTCGAAGTACAGCGCACCGAGGGTCAGGTTCTCCAACGGCTTGGCTGTCAGGCCGACATGATGAATGCCCGTGTTGCTGTTGAAGGGCCCGGCATAATTACCCGCGACTTCGCCCTGGAACCAGGTGCCATAACCGGTGCTCTGCCCGGTGAACAGCGAATCCCACTTCTGTGAATAGCGGGTGTAGCGGTACGTCAGCTTGGGGGCCCAGGCGAGATCGGCAAAGGTGTAGCCGGCCTCGGCGTACCAGGCGTTCTGCGGGCCGGCGTCCTTGTCTTGCCAAGCGTATTCGAACGCCAGGCTCGCATTTTCAATGCCGGCGTCGCCTTCACCGCGAATACTGTAGACGTCCATGCCCTTGCGTTGCCGCTGGAAATCGCTGGCCCACCGGTCGTTCATATCCAGGCCGTGGATCCAGGTCAACCCCAAGGTCCCGGCCTTGGCGGTGTAGTCCAGCGTGCCGGCGGCCAGTTCGGTTTCGGCCTGGGCGCGGTTGTCGGACTTGAGCCACACCACGCTGCCATGCAGCCCCTCCTGCCCGCCCAGGCGCAACACGGCAGTCTGATCGAACGCGTGCCGGGCCGCCAGGTAATAGGCGCCACCGCGATTCAAGCGACCGTCGGCAGGCCCTTTGCCCAGGTTCGGCCCGTCATCGTTGATCAAAAAGCCCCTGCCCAGCTTGACCACCTGCCGCCCGCCGGAGATATCGACACCGTCCTGCCCCAGCACGGGGAACAGGTCGGCGGAGCGCCACCCCAGGTACGCGTCTTCGATCTTCGTCGTGCGTTCGCTGCCCAGCGAATTGCCGGCCGCGTCGCCATCGCCCCAGGTGGCGGAACTGACCAGGCTGAACGCACCGTAGGCGGTGCCATGGCCGGCCAGGCCCTGGTCGCCGCTGACGCCATACTTGATGAAACCTTCGCGCCAGGTTGAACCGCCGGGCCTGCCGTCGTAGTTCTTGCGACTGTTGAAATGGCCGAACACTGCCAGCAGGTCGGCGTTGAAATGCGTGTCGTCATCGGCATACAACTCATAGGCCTGGACCTGATTCCCGGCGCAAAGCGCCAGCGTACAGGCCAG
Organism: Pseudomonas sp. Z3-6; assembly: GCF_051131985.1. Classification (NCBI taxonomy): domain Bacteria; kingdom Pseudomonadati; phylum Pseudomonadota; class Gammaproteobacteria; order Pseudomonadales; family Pseudomonadaceae; genus Pseudomonas; species Pseudomonas sp. Z3-6. The sequence continues at coordinate 3,384,996 of NZ_CP071644.1, read as the reverse complement.
GCCACTGCCGAAAATTTCCATACGCGATAGGTTCCGCATGGCTGGAGCTCCTTGTGCTGCGCCTTTTGAAGGCTGTTTTTATATTCAGGGAGCCGGCACGGCATACCGCGCCGGCTTACAGATCAGCGGCAGTCGGCGAGCGCACCGTCCAACGCACCGACCATCAGGGCGGCCTCGTCGCTGGTGAGGGTCAGCGGCGGCGACATCACGATCTTGTTGCCAATCGGGCGCACCAATACGCCGGCCCGACGCGCTTGCTCGGCGATGCGCGAGGCCAGGCCGTTAGCGGGGTCAAGCGGCTCGCGGGTGACCTTGTCCGCCACCAGGTCCACGGCGATCATCAAGCCCTTGCCGCGCACTTCGCCCACCACCGCGTAACGTTCGGTCAGCGGCTGCAATTGCTCCAGCAACTGGGCACCGACTTTCCCGGCGTTGCCCGGCAAGTCCTCGGCCTCGACGATGTCCAGCACCGCCAGGGCCGCCGCACACGCCGTCGGGTGTCCGCTGTAGGTGTAGCCGTGCATGATCACGTTGCTGAAACCAGGACCGTTTTCGATGGCATCGACGATGCGCTGGTTGAAGACCGTGGCGCCCATGGGGATGTAACCGGCGGTGATGCCCTTGGCCAGGCACAGCACGTCGGGCGCGACGCCCCAGCCCCGGCTGCCGAGCATGCAGCCGGTGCGGCCGAACCCGGTGACCACCTCATCGGCGATCAACAGGATGCCGTGGCGGTCGCAGACTTCCCGCAGCCGCTTCCAGTAATGCGCCGGCGGCACGATCACGCCACCGGCGCCTTGCACCGGTTCGGCAATCAACGCGGCAATGGTCTGCGGGCCGAGCAGCGCGATCTGGTCTTCCAACTGGCGAATGCAGTGAGTGGTCAACTCCTCTGGATCGCGGCAGTCCCAGGGGTTGCGGTACAACCACGGCGTATCGAGCAGATGACAGCCGGCCAACAGCGGCCCATGGTTGTAGTGATACACGCCGTTGCCACCCACTGAGGTGCCGCCCATGTGCACGCCATGGTAGCCATTGCGCAACGACAGGAAACGCGTGCGCCCTGGCTCGCCGCTGGCGATCCAGTATTGGCGGGCCATTTTCAGGGCCGTCTCGACCGCATCGGAACCACCGGAACTGAACAGCACCCGCGCCATGTTTTCCTGGGCGAACATCGACGTCAGCCGCTCGGCCAGGTCGAACACCCGTGGATGGGCAATGCCGTCGAAGGTCTGGTAATAAGCCAGTTCGTCCATCTGCGCGGCGATGGCCGCCTTCACCGAAGGCCGGTTATGGCCCACGTTGACGTTCCACAGGCCGCCGACACCGTCGAGCATGCGATGCCCCTCGATATCGGTGATGTAGTTGCCGTCGCCCCGGGCGATGATCAACGTCTTGGAGCGGTTGGCGGGCGCCGAAGAACTCATCGGGTGCCAGAACTTCTTCTGTGCTGTCTTGTAGTGCTCGTACATGGTTGCAGTCCTCATTCTGTTTCACGCTTGCGTACGTACAGCAGTTGCTGGCCGGTAAACTCCAGCAACCCTTCAAGGCCGAACTCGACGCCGAACCCGGACATCTTGCTGCCGCCAAACGGCGTATTCGGCTGGATCTGCGCATGGCAGTTGACCCAGGCCATGCCGCATTCCAGGCGACTGGCCAGTGCCTGGGCCTGCTCGCTGTCGCGGCCCCAGACCGATCCACCCAGGCCCATGTCGCCGGCATTGGCGCGACGCAGGACGTCCTCGACATCCTGGTAGGCGATCAGCGGCAACACCGGGCCGAACTGTTCCTCGTCCACCAGGCGCTGCCCGTCGGTCACATCGGCGACCAACGTCGGCGGGTAGAAAAAGCCCGGGCGGTCCAGACGGGCACCGCCGCACAACACCCGCGCTCCATGGGCGCGGGCATCGGCCACCAGCTCCTCAACCAGCTTCAACTGTTCGAGGTTCTGCACCGGGCCAAACGTGACCCCAGGCGCCAAGCCGTCACCCACCACCTGACGCTGGGCGATCCGGGCCAGGGCCTGGGCAAAGGCTTCGTACTGGGATTGGTGGATGTACAAACGCTTGAGGGCCGCGCAGGTCTGGCCCATGTTCAGGAAGGCCGCCTGGAAAATGTCTTCGGCCACCGCCTCCACCGGGGTTCCGGGCAGCACGATGGCCGCGTCGTTACCGCCCAGTTCCAGGGTCAGGCGCTTGAGGTTGCCGGCGGCACCGCGCATCACGCTTTGGCCGGTGGCGGTCGAACCGGTGAAGACGATTTTCTGGATACCGGCATGGGCCGTGATCGCGCTGCCAAAACCTTGTTCGCCGGTCACGCTATTGATCACGCCGCGAGGCACATGGCGCGCGATGATCTCCACCAAGCGCAGGGTGCTCAGGGGCGTCAGGCTTGACGGTTTGCTGATCACACAGTTGCCGGCCCGCAACGCTGGCATGATGTGCCAGACGGCGATCATGAACGGCCAGTTCCAGGGCGTGATCGACGCGACGACGCCCAACGGCTTGCGGTGCAGCTCAATGCGCTGGCTCGGGGTTTCTTCCACCAATTCCACAGGGATCTGCTGCTCGGCGGCGTAGCGCGTCCAGGCCACCGCCCCCATCACTTCAGAAAACGCCAGCTCCAGCGGTTTTCCCTGCTCCAGGACAATCAGCCGGGCCAACGACTCGGCGTCCTGCTCGATGTCTGCGGCGATGTCCAACAGGCGTTGGCGGCGATCTTCATGGGTGCTGTGGCGCCACTCGACAAAGGCCGCTTGCGCCGCCTCGACGGCAAGGTCCAGTTGGGTCAGGGAACCGGCCGGACACTGGGCGAACACCGTGGCGGTGGCTGGATTGAGCACATCGAAGTGGCCGTTCTCGCCGTCGACCCGAGTTCCATCGATGAGCATTTGATAATCGTGCATGACACCTTCCTTTCGCGCGCTGCCGGACCGTCCCGAACGGCAGCGGATTTATTGTCTGGATAGATTGATGGGGTCGCGCGGTGCCCTAGAGCTTGTGGCTGCCCAACGCCATGAACCGCTCGGGCGAGGCCTTGCGCAATCGGGCGGCGAGGTACACGCCGACGATCAGCGCGACGGGAATCACCGCACAAAGTCCGTAGGACAAAAGCTGGCTGGCGCCGGTGAGCACGTCGAAATGAATCACCGCAAGGGCCAGGACCGCCAACAAGGCCAGGCACGAGAAGCCCGGAAGAATCCGACCGCGCCAGAGCCCCAGCTTCAACTCCGGGTGCGCGCGGAAATAAACCAATACCGCCGCCGAGGTCAGGGCCATGAGCAGGATCACGCACAGCGTGGCCAGGTTGGAAAACCAGGCGAACAGTTGCAGGATCGGATCGGCATCCAGCGCGGCGAAGATCAGCACCACCACCGCGGCGATCAGGCTTTGCAGGACCGAGCCCATGTGCGGGCTTTGATGCACGCGATGGGTGGTGCCCAAGCGGCTGTGCAGCAAACCGTCACGCCCGATGGCATAGAAGTAACGGGCCGCGGCATTGTGGAACGCCAGCAGCCCGGCGTAGATGCTGACCATGAACAGCACGCGGATGACCTGGGTCAGGTGCGGACCGACAAAGTGGTCGGACATGCCGTAGATGAACGTGGTGGGATCCTGCAGCGCTTGCAGGGTCGGCACGATCTTGTCCGCCCCTACGCCAATCACCATGGCCCAGACCGACAAGGCATAGAAACCACCGATCAACAGCACCGAGCTATAGGTGGCGATGGGAATCGTACGGTGCGGATTCCTGGCCTCCTCGCCGTAGATGGTGGTGGCCTCGAAGCCAATGAACGCCGCGAAGCAGAACAGCAAGCCGATGGATGGCGTACCGCTGAACACATGGCTGCGATCGAACGAATCGAGGTTGATGCCGCTGTCGCCACCGGTCTTGAGGATGGCGAAATCCAGCGTCAGGATCGCCAGGTATTCGGCAATGACCACCACCGACAGCACCCGGGCCGACAGGTCGATCTTGCGATAGCCGAGAATCGCAATGCTCGCCATCGCCAGGAGCGAATAGGTCCACCACGGCAAGTCCAGGCCAAAGACGCTGGCCATCGTGCCGCTGACCACGCCGCCGAACATGCCGTACAGGCCGATCTGCAGGATGTTATAGGCAAACATCGCCAGCACCCCTGCCGCGCCTCCGGCCAAGCCCCCCAGGCCGCGAGAGGTGAACGCATAAAAACCACCGGCATTGGTCATGTGCCGGGACATGGCGGTGTAGCCCGCCGAAAATGCCAACAACACCAACAGCGCCAGGAGCAGCAACGCCGGTGTGCCGGCGCCGTTGCCTAGCATGATGCCAATGGGGAAGCCACCAGCGATGACACTCAAGGGGCTCGCCGCCGAAATCACGAAGAAGATGATGAAGCCGACACCCAGGGCACCGCGTTTCAACTCCGTCGAGCTGCTGATCGGGAAAGATACGCTCATTGTTCTTGACCTTATTGTATGAGGCAGTTGTTGCTGGATCGCAGACGCCAGCTTCGCCGACTTCCAAAAGCTGATTGCTCTGCTTGCACGCTGGATTCGATGCTAGGCCCTGACCAAAACCCTTCGCTATCCCAAAACGGCAGCATCCGAAGCGCTGCCCCAAAACAGGTCAACCCAGCTGTAACCCTATTCACTTAGGACCAACGACATCCCTGTGGCGAGGGAGCTTGCTCCCGCTGGGTCACGAAGCGGCCCGTCTTTTCTGGGCCTGCTGCGCAGTCCAGCGGGAGCAAGCTCCCTCGCCACAGGTTTTGTGTTTTCTTGGCGGAGTCGCATTGCCCTTTGCCGGCGCACAACCGCTGCCGATTCGGGATAACGGGAAAGTGCCTCCTGCCGCAAGATAACCTCGCCCACCGCTCAAACCGTGCTGGGCACAGAACAATAAAAATCCCCCGCGCAGGAAAACCTCAGCATGTCCTTCACTCGTCTCTCTATCCAATGGCGGATCACGCTCCTGAGCGGCCTGTGCCTGCTGGCCGTCGTCGGCGCACTGACCGCTGCCTCGCTGTATCAGAGCCAGCAAAGCGCAACGTTGCTCAAGCAGCAAAGCAGTCAACTGCTGGGGCGCTCGGCCCTGGAAGGTTTGCAGGCACAGGGCTTGGCACACGGTCAGCGGGTGGAACGGTTTTTCAGCGAAACGGCGATCTATGGGGAAGGTTTTGCCCAGCAAGTCCTGCAACTGCGCGCCCAGGCGTGGAACGGGCGACTGACACCGGGGCAACTGCGTCGGGACTTGATCGCCGCGACCCGCCAGGCTCTCCAGAACCGCGAAAAAGTGCTGGGCTTCTACGTGGTGCTGCTTCCCGACGCGCTGGTCGGTGAAGATGCCGGCTTCACCGGCCAACGGGATCTGGCCGGCAATGAAATAGGTCGCTTTGCCCTGTACTGGTCGCAAAGCCAACCCGGCCATCTGGTGCAAGAAGTGCTCAGCGAAGCCCAGATCAGTGCCAACACCGCGCCACCGGGCAGCGAGCCGGCCAACGCCTGGTACGTCTGCCCCCAGACCCAAGGGCGCACCTGCGTGACCGAGCCCTACGCGATCGAGGTCGAAGGTCAGAAGACGCTGATGAGCAGCATCTCCATACCGCTGCTGGACCAGGGCAAAGTCATTGGCGTGGTGGGCATGGACATCAGCCTCGATACCCTCCAGCAGCTCGCCGCCAGCCTGGCCAACGACCTGTATCCCGGCCACAGCGAAATCAATATCCTTTCCCCATCCGGGCAAATTGCCGGCCACAGCGGCACCGTGGCGGGTACGTCTGTCGATGTGCAGCAAACCGTGCAAACCGCTCCGGCAAACGCCCCCTGGCAATTGCAGATACGCGTGCCGGAAACGCTGGTACAAGCGCCGGCCCTGCACATGCAGGCCCAGTTGGACGACAAGCATCGCCAGGCCAATTGGTTCAATCTCAGCCTGGGCTTGCTGGCTGCCGGCTTGGGCCTGTTACTCATCTGGCTCACCGCCTACGGCGTGACCCGGCCACTGCTGAGGGTGGCGCAGATGCTCGATGCGATTGTCGACGGCGACGGCGATCTCACCCAGCGCCTGCCCGACGACCGTCACGATGAATTGGGCCATCTGGCCCAGGGCTTCAATCGTTTTCTCGATAAACTGCAGCCCATCATCCGCGATATCCAGCAAGCCTCCCTGGACACCCGCAACACCGCCGACACCTCGGCGCAGGTGGCCCGGGAAGTCAGCGCGGGCATGCACACGCAGTACCGGGAAGTCGAACTGGCGGCAACCGCCTTGCATGAAATGAGCACCAGCGCCCAGGAAGTGGCGCGCCATTCCCACCAGGCGGCCGATGCCGCCACCGTCGCCGAAAACGCTAGCCGATCAGGGCGGGAACTATTCGCCAACGCGGTCAACAGCATCGACAGCCTCCACCGCTGCCTGGAAACCACCCTCGAGCAAGTGCAGGCACTGGCCGGCAACAGTCAGCACATCGGCCAGGTGTTGGATGTGATTTGTGCGATTGCCCAGCAGACCAACCTGCTGGCATTGAATGCCGCCATCGAGGCCGCCCGCGCTGGCGAACAGGGCCGTGGCTTCGCGGTGGTGGCCGACGAAGTCCGGCATCTGGCGAGCAATACGCAGAATTCGGTCGAACAAATACGCTCGGTGATCGAAGCGTTGCAGCAACTGAGCCAGGACGTCGTGCACAGCACCCAGTCGAGCCGCGAGCTGGCCAGGGACAGCGTCGTTCAAGTCGATAAGACCCAGGCGGCGCTGCAGCGCATCACCGATGCCGTGGAAGTGATCGAACACATGAACCAGCAGATCGCCAGCGCGGCCCTGGAGCAAAGCGCTGTCGTGGAAGACATCAGCCATCGCGTCAGTGACATTCGCGGCATCAGTGAAACCTTGACCAGCCGCATGGAGGAAGCCTCGCAGGCGAGCCACTCGTTGCATGCCATGGCCAACCACCAGCAGCAGTTGGTGGGGCATTTTCGGATCTGATTACACAATTTCACAGAGCGCCTACAAAGCTTCACCCCTGCCGCAGGCCTCGGTCCCTACCATGGGCGGCTCAATCGTGGGGAAGCACCATGTCCAAGACTCCTTTCGTCACACTGGGCCTGTTGGTCGGCGCGCTGCTGCTCAGTGGTTGTGATAGCGCCTCGAACCCGCAAGCCTCCGCCCCGCTGCCCAGTGTGCGTGTGGAAACCGTCCAGGCCCGGCCATTGTCGATCAGCAACGAACTGAGCGGGCGGATCGCCGCGCCACGGGTCGCCGAAGTCCGGGCGCGGGTGGCCGGCGTGGTCTTGCAGCGAGTGTTCCATGAGGGCCGCGACGTCAAGCAGGGCGAGGTGCTGTTTCGCATCGATCCGGCGCCGTTCAAGGCCGACCTGGACAGTGCCGAGGCGGCGTTGCGCAAGGCCGAGGCCAATGCGTTCCAGGCCCGCTTGCAAGCCCAGCGTTATGCCCAGTTGATCGATGACAAGGCGATCAGTGGCCAGGACTACGACAACGCCCGGGCCAACGTGCGCCAGACGGCCGCTGACGTCGCCGCCAGCAAGGCCGCGGTGGAACGGGCGAAACTGAACCTGGGGTATGCCACGGTGACCGCACCGATTTCCGGGCGCATCGGCCGCGCCCTGGTGACGGAAGGTGCCTTGGTGGGGCAGAACGAAAGCACGCCGTTGGCGCTGATCCAGCAACTGGACCCGATCCACGCCGACCTCACGCAATCGACCCGCGAACTCAACGACCTGCGCCGCGCCTTTCGCGCAGGTCAGTTGCAAGCAGTCGGCCAGGGCCAGGCCAAGGCCACCTTGATCCAGGACGACGGCAGCCCTTACCCGTTGCCCGGCAAGTTGCTGTTCACCGACCTCAGTGTCGACCCGAGCACCGGCCAGATCACCTTGCGCAGCGAATTTCCCAACCCCGACCTGGACCTGCTGCCGGGCAGTTTCATCCGCGTGCGTCTCGAACAAGCGGTCAACAGCCAAGGCATCACCGTGCCGCAACGGGCCATCCTGCGTGACAGCGCCGGGGTCGCCCAGGTGTTGCTGTTGGACGCCGAGCAAAAGGTCAGCCAGCAACCGGTGCAACTGGGCGCCGCGCAAAACGATCGCTGGGTCGTTACCCACGGCTTGAAACCCGGCGACCGCATCGTCATCGAAGGCCTGCAACACGCCCGTCCCGGCGAGCAAGTCCGGGTCGACGACTCCCCACTTCCCCTCGCCCAGGTTCCCGGGCCACAGGCAGGACACTAAGCCATGCCGCAATTCTTCATCGACCGTCCGGTGTTCGCCTGGGTCGTCGCCTTGTTCATTCTGTTGTCCGGTGTCCTGGCCATTCCACAACTGCCGGTGGCCCAATACCCGGTCGTGGCCCCGCCACAAATCGAGATCTACACCGTGTACCCGGGCGCTTCGGCGCAAACCGTGGACGAAAGCGTGGTCAGCCTGATCGAGGAAGAACTCAACGGCGCCGACAACCTGCTGTATTTCGAATCCCAAAGCAGCCTGGGCAGCGCGACCATCACCGCGACCTTCCAGCCTGGGACCAACCCGGAACTGGCCCAGGTCGATGTGCAGAACCGCCTCAAGGCGGTGGAGTCGCGCCTGCCGCAAGCGGTCACGCAGCAAGGCTTGCAGGTGGACAAAGTCTCCGCCGGCTTCCTGCTGCTGATCACCCTCACCTCCAACGACGGCAAGCTCGACGACGTGGCCCTCAGCGACTACCTGGCGCGCAACGTGATGAACGAGATCAAGCGCCTGGACGGTGTCGGCAAGGCCCAGCTGTACGGCGCCGAGCGGGCCATGCGGATCTGGATCGACCCCCGGAAACTGGTGGGTTTCAACCTGACCCCCGCCGACGTCAACGCCGCCATCGTGGCGCAGAATGCCCAGGTGTCGGCCGGCAGCCTGGGGGATCTGCCGAGCCGCAGCACCCAGGAAATCACCGCGACCATCGTCGTCAAAGGCCAGCTCAATACGCCGCAAGAGTTCGCCGACATCGTACTCAAAGCCAACCCCGATGGCTCGACGGTGCGCATCGCCGACGTGGCACGGGTGGAAATCGGCAGCCAGGAATACCAGTTTTCCACGCGCCTGAACGGCAAGCCATCCACTGCCGTGGCGGTGCAACTCTCACCGGGCGCCAACGCGTTGAACACCGCGACCCTGGTGCGCAACAAGATGGATGAGCTGTCGCGCTACTTCCCGGCCGGCGTGGAATACAAGATCCCCTACGACACCTCGCCGTTCGTCAAAGTCTCGATCACCAAGGTGATCTATACCCTCGGCGAAGCGATGCTGCTGGTGTTCGCGGTGATGTTCCTGTTCCTGCAGAACATTCGCTACACGCTGATCCCGACATTGGTGGTGCCGGTGGCGTTGATGGGCACCTTCGCGACGATGCTGGCGCTGGGGTTCTCGATCAACGTGCTGACCATGTTCGGCATGGTGCTGGCCATCGGCATCCTGGTGGACGACGCCATCGTGGTGGTGGAGAACGTCGAGCGAATCATGGCCCAGGAAGGCTTGTCGCCCAAGGAAGCCACGCGCAAGGCCATGGGGCAAATCACCGGTGCGATCATCGGCATTACCCTGGTGTTGGTGGCGGTGTTCATTCCCATGGCGTTCATGCAGGGCTCGGTGGGGGTGATTTACCAACAGTTCTCGCTGTCGATGGCGACGTCGATTTTGTTCTCGGCCTTTCTCGCCCTGACCTTGACCCCGGCACTTTGCGCGACCTTGCTCAAACCGGTCGCCCAAGGTGATCACCACGGCAAAAACGGTTTCTTCGGCTGGTTCAACCGTGGTTTCGACCGATTCGGCGACCGCTATCAAGGATGGGTGGCCTACGCGCTGAAACGCAGCGGCCGATACCTGCTGATCTACGGCGTGCTGCTGGTGGGCATGGGCCTGCTGTTCAGTCGCCTGCCCTCCTCGTTCCTGCCGGTGGAAGACCAGGGCTACACCATCACCGACATCCAGCTGCCACCGGGCGCGAGCAAAAACCGGACGGTGCAGGTGGTGGAGCAGATCGAGGCGCACAACGCCGGTGAGCCGGGGGTCGGCGACAGCACGGTCATCCTCGGTTTCAGTTTCTCCGGCAGCGGGCAGAACGCGGCCCTTGCGTTCACCACCCTCAAGGACTGGTCGCAACGCGGCGCCGAGGACTCGGCGGCATCCATCGCCGACCGCGCGAACCTGGCACTGAGTCAGATCAAGGACGCCATGGCGTTCTCGGTGTTGCCGCCGCCCGTGGACGGCCTGGGCACCTCCAGCGGTTTCGAGTTCCGCTTGCAGGACCGTGGCGGCCTCGGCCACGCCACGCTGATGCAGGCCCGCAGCGAATTGCTCGCCGCCGCCGAAAAAAGCCCGATGCTGATCAATGTCCGCGAAAGCGCCCTGGCGGAGGCGCCGCAAGTGCAACTTGAAGTCGACCGCAAGCAGGCCAATGCCCTGGGGATTTCCTTCGCCGATGTCGGCGGTGTGTTGTCCACGGCGGTGGGTTCGGCCTACATCAATGACTTCCCCAACCAGGGGCGGATGCAGCGCGTGGTGGTGCAGGCCGAGGGCGACCAGCGCAGCCAGGTCGAGGATTTGTTGAAGATTCACGTGCGCAACAGCAGCGGAAAAATGGTGCCGTTGTCGGCCTTCGTCCAGGCCCGCTGGACCCAGGGGCCAGCGCAATTGACCCGCTACAACGGCTATCCGGCGGTGAGCATTTCCGGCGAACCGGCCCCGGGCTACAGCACCGGGCAAGCCATGGCTGAAATCGAACGGTTGGTGGCCCAAGGGCCGACGGGCCTGGGCCAGGAATGGACCGGGTTGTCCTTGCAGGAACGTCTGTCCGGCAGTCAGGCGCCGATCCTGCTGGGCCTGTCGCTGCTGGTGGTGTTCCTGTGCCTGGCGGCGCTGTACGAGAGTTGGTCGATCCCGACCTCGGTGCTGCTGGTGGTGCCGCTGGGTGTGCTCGGCGCGGTGCTGGCCGTGTCGTTGCGCGGGATGCCCAACGATGTGTTCTTCAAGATCGGGCTGATTACCATCATCGGCCTGTCGGCAAAGAACGCGATCCTGATCATCGAGTTCGCCAAGAGCCTGTACGACGACGGCCATGACCTGATCGACGCCACGCTCCAGGCCGCGCGCCTGCGCCTGCGACCGATCATCATGACGTCCCTGGCGTTCATCCTCGGCGTGGTGCCGCTGGCAATCGCCACCGGTGCCAGCTCGGCGAGCCAGCAGGCCATCGGCACCGGGGTGATCGGCGGCATGATCACCGCCACCCTGGCGGTGGTGTTCGTGCCGGTGTTTTTCGTGGTGGTGATGAAGCGTGTCAGGCGTATTGATTCAAAATAAGGCCAGGCCGGGCCACTGCTATCGCGAGCAAGCTTTGCTCCCACAGGGATTTGAGTTGAACGCCTATCCGGCGATCACCCCGGGACAATTGTGGGAGCGGGCTTGCTCGCGAAGAGGCCGGCACATTCACCATCTTTATTGACGATGACGCCGCCTTCGCGAGCAGGCTCGCTCCCACAGGGATTTGAGTTGAACGCCTATCCGGCGATCACCCCGGGACAATTGTGGGAGCGGGCTTGCTCGCGAAGAGGCCGGCACATTCAACATCTTTATTGACTGTGTCGCCGCCTTCGCGAGCAGGCTCGCTCCCACAGGGATTTGAGTTGAACGCCTATCCGGCGGTCACCCGGGACAAACTGTGGGAGCGGGCTTGCTCGCGAAGAGGCGAGCACATTCAACATCTTTATTGACTGTGTCGCCGCCTTCGCGAGCAGGCTCGCTCCCACAGGGATTTGAGTTGAACGCCTATCCGGCGATCACCCGGGACAAACTGTGGGAGCGGGCTTGCTCGCGAAGAGGTCGGCACATTCAACATCTTTATTGACTGTGATGCCGCCTTCGCGAGCAAGCCCGCTCCCACAGGGGATCTTCAGCAGGCACAATATCCGCGTGTATCGGAAGTCCTTCTGTGGGAGCGAGCCTGCTCGCGAAGACGGCCGCAAGCCCAACGATCAGTCCGCCTGCACCGTGACCTGACACTGTTCGCCCAAGCCTTCGATACCCAAGCGCATGGTCTGGCCCGGGCGCAGGAACACCGGGTTGGGCTTGATGCCCAGCCCAACACCCGGGGGCGTCCCGGTGGAAATCACATCCCCCGGTTGCAGACTCATGCAGCGGCTCAGGTAGGCGATCAGTTGCGGCACGCTGAAGATCAGCGTCCGGGTATTGCCGTTTTGATAGCGATGCCCGTCGACTTCCAGCCACAGATCCAGCGTATGGGGGTCGGCGATTTCGTCCCGGGTCACCAGCCAGGGTCCAAGGGGGCCGAAGGTGTCGAAGCCCTTGCCCTTGTCCCAGGTGCCGCCGCGCTCCAGCTGCCACTCACGCTCCGACACATCGTTGATGACGCAATAACCGGCGACATGCTCCATGGCATTGGCTTCGTCGATGTAGCGCCCGCCCTTGCCGATGACCACGCCCAGCTCGACTTCCCAATCGGTCTTGAGCGAGCCACGGGGAATCTGGACATCGTCGTTCGGCCCGCAAATGGCACTGGTCCATTTGTTGAAGATGATCGGCTCTTTCGGCACGTCCATGTTCGACTCGGCGGCATGGTCGGCGTAGTTCAGGCCGATGCAGATGAATTTGCCGACCTGGCCGACACAGGCGCCGATGCGCGGCTGGCCGGTAACAAGCGGCAGGCTGCGGGGGTCGAGGGCGGCAAGTCGCGCCAGGCTTTCCGGGCCCAAGGCCTGCCCGGCGATGTCCGCGACGTGGCCCGACAGGTCGCGGATCTGTTTGTCTTCATCCAACAGCCCGGGTTTTTCCGAACCTTTTTCGCCGTAACGCAACAGTTTCATGAAGTGCTCCTGCTCAAGTGAAAATTCAGAGGCTCATGCCGCCATCGATCACATGTACCGTCCCGGTGGTGTAGGCGGACGCGTCGCTGCCCAGGTACAACGCCAATTGCGCAATTTCCTCGGTGTGGCCAATACGTCCCATGGGCTGGCGGTCGAGAAACTGCCGATAGACCTCTGCTTCTTCGACACCTTGTCGCGCAGCCTGGTCGGCGATGCGCTGGCGTAGCGAAGGCGAGTCCACCGTGCCGGGGCAGATGGCGTTGCAACGAATGCCCTGGCCGACAAAGTCGATGGCGACGGATTTGGTCAGCCCCACCACCGCCGCCTTGCTGGCAGCATAGGCGAAACGATTGGGCACGCCCTTGATACTGGACGCGACCGACGACATGTTGATGATCGAGCCGCCGCCACGGGCCAGCATGCCCGGCAGGAACGCGCGGATCATGCGGTACATGGCCGTGACATTGAGGTCCATCGAACGTGCCCAGGACGCTTCATCGCATTCCAGGATGTTGCCGCTGTGCACAAAGCCGGCGCAGTTGAACAGCACGTCCAGCCCGCCGATGTGGTCGCGAGCAGCGTCGATGGCATCGGCCGAGGTGACATCCAGGATCATCGGCGTGACCCCATCGATGCCCGCCAGTGCGCGAATGTCGATGTCGCTGGCAAACACCTCGGCGCCGGCCTGGGCGAAGGCCACCGCGCTAGCCAAGCCGATGCCTTGCCCGGCCGCCGTCACCAGGACTCGCTTGTTTTGCAGACTCATGCGGTCTCCAGTTGCGCTGCCGTGGGCGCGGTCTTGGGCGTCCTGCCGAGCATCGAGGCAGGGATCGCGAGGATCAATCCACCGCTGACCAACAGACACAAGGCCAACACGTAAGTACCGTTATTGATATTACCCGTCAGCGTTTCCGCCACGGCGGTGATCATCGAACCGGTGAAGCCCGACAGGTTGCCGAAGGCGTTGATCATGCCGATCCCGGCCGCGGCGGCAACGCCCGACAGCACGGTGCCCGGCAGGGTCCAGAAAATCGGCATCAGGCTGAGGATCCCCGAGGCGGAGACACTGAGGAACAGGACCGATAGCACCAGGTTATCGGCGAAAAACGCGCTGAGGATCAGCCCGACACCGCCAATGAAGGCCGGGATCGCCGCATGCAGGCGCCGCTCGCCGGTACGGTTGGAATGACGGGCGTTGAGCAGCATCGCCACCACCGCCACCGAGTAAGGAATGGCAGTGAGCAAACCGATATGCAGGCTATTGGTGATGCCGGTGCTCTTGATGATCGACGGCATCCAGAACGCTAGGCCATAGAAACCGGTGTTGAAGGTCAGCAGGATCAACACCAGCAACCATACCCGAGGGTTGAAAAATACCTCGCTCAAGCGCGTGGCCTTGCCCTGGTTGTCGGTTTGCAGATTGGCCTTGAGCAGGGCTTTTTCCGCGACGGAGAGCCATTTGGCCTTGTCGATGTTGTCGGCCAGGCAAACGATCACCACGAACGCCATGATGATCGACGGAATGCCTTCGATGATCAGCATCCATTGCCAACCGGACATTCCGTGGACGCCCTGCATGCTGTTCATCAGCCAGCCGGAGAGGATGCCACCCAGGGTCAGGCTGACCGGCAGCGCCAGCAGGAACCCGGACATCACCCGGCTCTGCCGGTGGGTCGGGAACCAGTAGTTGAGGTAGAGGATCACGCCAGGGAAAAAGCCCGCTTCGCAGATCCCCAGCAGGAAACGCAGCACGTAGAACATCGTGCTCGATTCGAGATGGAAAAACGCCGCCAGCGGCACGGTGTAGGCCACGGCCATGGAGATCACCGCCCAGCTGAGCATGATCCGGGCGATCCAGAACCGCGCGCCAAAGCGATGCAGCAACAGGTTGCTGGGGACTTCAAAGAGGAAATAGCCCCAGAAAAACATACTGGCGCCCAAGGCATACACGGTGTTGCTGAATTGCAGCTCGTTGAGCATGTCGAGCTTGGCGAACCCGATGTTCACCCGATCGAGGTACGCCGCCATGTAGCACAGGAGCAGGACGGGAAGGATGCGCCAGATGACCTTGCGGTAGGTCCGTTCTTCGAAGTCGAGCTCGCCAGCTTGTGCCTGGGCGGGCAACTGCTCGGAGATGGTTTGCATAAGTAACCCCTGATTGTTTTTATTGGGTCACGTCGAATGAGCGAGTCATCCGGCGATTGAACGAGGACTCTACTGTCGGGGATCGATTCTTTCCCAATGGCATTTTTGGATTAGTTGATAACGAGACGTTATCGAGATAGCCGTCGGCTCTCTCCAATGCCGCCGCCCCCCCCGGTCGTGGCAGCATGCTTTAAGTTTGTATGAGTTTTGTGGCGAGGGAGCTTGCTCCCGCTGGGGCGCGCAGCGGCCCTGAAACCAGGCAACTCGGTGTACCAGGCAAGTTGAGTTCACAGCTTTGGGTCTGCTACGCAGCCCAGCGGGAGCAAGCTCCCTCGCCACAAAAGCGACCTTGCCAACCTAAGCCCTCCGCAGGATGGAGTCAGCGAGCCCCCTAAGTGTCCAGTATTGCGGCCAGGCGGGCGTTGTCCTTGAGGATCTCGGCGAACTCCAGCGCCGCGCCCACCAACGGCTCATCCTTTCGCGTCAGGATCCCGTAATCCTGCGGCACCAGGTGCAGCGGCGTATCGAGGGTCTTGAGCTGGCCGCTTTCGAGCAGCGGATCGACCATGGCATTGGGCAGCATGCCGATCATGGGGCCGCGTTGCAGGACCTGGAGGAAGGTCTGCATGGAAATGGTGTCGATGGTGTTGCGCGGCATTCCCACCCCGGCTTCGGCGAAGGCCAGTTCCATGCGGGCGCGGATCGGCGTGCCGACCGGGTAGAGAATCCACGGCTGGTCCACCAGTTGCTGCAAGGAGGTCGGCCCCGCGTTCGCCAGGGGGTGGCGGTCGTTGACCACGATGCAGAACGGCTCTGGGGCCAGGGGCTGGAAATCGTAGCGCTGTTGCTGGCTTTGCTCGGTAAACCGCGCCACGGCCAGGTCAAGTTTCTTTTCTTCAAGCATCTTCATCAGATGGTTGCTGGTCTGCTCCACCACCTCGATGGACAGCAAGGGCCAGCGTTGCTTGATCTGCAGGATCGCCTCGGGCAAGGCCACCGCCGTCGCGGCAAAGATACCGCCGACCTTGAGGTAGCCATGGCCGCCTTCGCGCAGGCTGCTGATTTGCTCGACGAACGAACGGGCGTCGTTCAAGGCGATCTGCGCGTAACGCAGCACATGTTCGCCCAGTGCGGTGGGCGGCATGCTCCGGGGGCGGCGTTCGAACAGGGCAAAGCCGAGCAGGCTTTCGATTTCCTTGAGCATCTTGCTCACGGCCGGCTGGCTGAGGTTCATCTGCTCGGCCGCCAGATGCATGTTGCAGGTGCGCCCCAAGGTATCGATCAGCAGCAGATGGCGAAATTTGAGCCAGCCGCAGAAGCTGGAGAAAGACAGGTCGGACATGGGCAATCCTCGACGATGCAATAACCGGACGTTATCAGATACTGAATATATCTCATTGGAGTTCATCAACAGCGCGCCCTAGCTTGAACGCTTTACTCACCAGGAAGACTGCCCATGTCGCTGATGCTGACTCCCGAGAACACCCTGCCCGTCGATGGCGTCGCCGGCACCCTGATTGGTCGTGCCTGGGTGCCAGGCCGGATCGCTGGCCCTTCACCCGTGGTGCTGCGCAGTGATGGGGTGTTCGACCTGTCGGAGCGTTTTGCGACATTGAGCGACTTGCTGGAAACAGAATCCCCCCTGGCCGCGGTCAGGCAGACGCCCGGTACCTTCATCGCCAGCGTCGAAGCGTTGCTGGCCAATACCGGCATTCATGCCGACCCGACCAAGCCGTTCCTCTTGCCGCCCCTGGACTTGCAAGTGATCAAGGCCGCCGGCGTGACTTTCGCCGCCAGCATGATCGAACGGGTGATCGAGGAACAGGCCGGCGGTGACGCGGCAAAGGCCGAGGCTGTACGCGCCACCGTGCACAGCGTGATCGGCGACAACCTGCGGTCCATCGTGCCGGGGTCCGAGCAAGCCATGCGCCTGAAAGCCTTGCTCATTGAACAGGGCATGTGGTCGCAGTACCTGGAAGTCGGCATCGGTCCGGATGCGGAAATCTTCACCAAGGCACCGGTCCTGGCCGCCGTGGGCAGCGGCAGCCGCATCGGCATTCATCCGATCTCGCAATGGAACAACCCGGAACCGGAAGTGGTGCTGGCGGTGAACAGCCGTGGCCAGATTCACGGCGCCACCCTGGGCAACGATGTCAACTTGCGGGACATCGAAGGCCGCAGCGCGTTGTTGCTGAGCAAGGCCAAGGACAACAACGCGTCTTGCGCCATCGGCCCGTTCATTCGCCTGTTCGACGCACACTTCAGCCTCGATGACGTCCGCGCCTGCGTGGTCGATCTCAAGGTACAAGGCGAAGATGGCTACCGCCTGCACGGTTCGAGTTCCATGAGCCAGATCAGCCGTGACCCGCAGGACCTGGCGGGCCAGACGCTCAACGCCAACCACCAATATCCGGACGGGTTTGTGCTGTTTCTCGGTACCCTGTTCGCCCCCACCGAAGACCGCGACCATCCCGGCAGCGGTTTCACCCACAAGCGCGGGGACGTGGTCAGCATCAGCAGCCCGTTGCTTGGCAGCCTGCATAACCAGGTCACCCATAGCTGCGACGCCGCCCCCTGGACCTTTGGTGTCAGTGCCCTGATCCGTAACCTCGCCGCCCGAGGACTGCTGGGCCGCTGACGCCACCACCGTGACCGATTCATCCAATTACAAGAGAGACATGAATCATGAGTGACACGCCTAAACGCCGCCTGCGCAGCGAGCAATGGTTCAATGACCCGGCCCACGCGGACATGACCGCGCTGTATGTCGAACGCTACATGAACTACGGCATGACCCGTGAAGAGCTGCAATCGGGACGCCCGATCATCGGCATCGCCCAGACCGGCAGCGACCTGACGCCCTGCAACCGTCATCACCTGGAACTGGCCCAACGGGTCAAGGCCGGCATCCGCGATGCCGGCGGCATCCCCATGGAATTCCCGGTGCACCCGATCGCCGAACAGTCGCGCCGGCCCACGGCGGCGCTGGACCGCAACCTGGCCTACCTGGGGCTGGTGGAAATCCTTCACGGCTACCCGTTGGATGGCGTGGTGCTCACCACCGGTTGCGACAAGACCACGCCCGCCTGCCTGATGGCGGCGGCGACCACCGACCTGCCCGCCATTGTCCTGTCAGGCGGGCCGATGCTCGACGGCCATCACAAGGGAGAACTGATCGGCTCCGGCACCGTGCTCTGGCATGCGCGCAACCTGATGGCCGCCGGCGAGATCGACTACGAAGGCTTCATGGAAATGACCACCGCGGCCTCGCCCTCGGTGGGTCACTGCAACACCATGGGCACCGCCTTGTCGATGAACGCCCTGGCCGAAGCCCTGGGCATGTCGCTGCCCGGTTGCGCGAGCATCCCGGCGCCCTATCGCGAGCGCGGGCAAATGGCCTACGCCACCGGCAAGCGTATCTGCGAATTGGTGCTCCAGGACGTGCGCCCTTCCCAGATCATGACCCGCCAGGCCTTCGAGAACGCCATCGCCGTCGCCTCCGCCCTCGGCGCTTCGAGCAATTGCCCACCGCACTTGATCGCCATCGCCCGGCACATGGGCGTCGAACTGAGCCTGGACGATTGGCAACGGATTGGCGAAGACGTGCCGCTGCTGGTCAACTGCATGCCGGCGGGCAAGTACCTGGGCGAAGGGTTCCATCGGGCCGGCGGCGTGCCCTCGGTCATGCATGAATTGCAAAAAGCCGGACGCCTGCACGAAGACTGCGCCACGGTCAGCGGCGGGACCATCGGCGAAATCGTCAGCGACAGCCTGACCAGCAACGCCGATGTGATCCATCCATTCGAGACGCCGCTCAAGCACCGTGCCGGTTTCATCGTGCTCAGCGGCAATTTCTTCGACAGCGCGATCATGAAGATGTCGGTGGTGGGCGAGGCGTTTCGCAAGACCTACCTGTCCGAGCCCGGCGCCGAGAACAGTTTCGAAGCCCGGGCCATCGTCTTCGAAGGACCGGAGGATTACCACGCCCGCATCGACGACCCGGCGCTGGACATCGATGAGCGCTGCATCCTGGTCATTCGCGGCGTTGGCACGGTGGGCTATCCCGGCAGCGCCGAGGTGGTGAACATGGCCCCGCCAGCCGCACTGATCAAACAAGGCATCGACTCCCTGCCCTGCCTGGGCGACGGTCGCCAGAGCGGCACCTCGGCGAGCCCATCGATCCTCAACATGTCGCCTGAAGCGGCTGTGGGTGGCGGCCTGGCGTTGCTGCAAACCAACGACCGGCTGAAAGTGGACCTGAACACCCGCACGGTAAACCTGCTGATCGACGACGAAGAAATGGCCCGACGCCGACTCGCGTGGACGCCGAACATCCCGCCCTCGCAAACCCCTTGGCAGGAACTGTATCGGCAATTGGTGGGACAGCTTTCCACGGGGGGTTGCCTGGAGCCGGCGACGTTGCACCTGCGGGTGATTGCTCGTAGTGGTGAGCCGCGTCATTCGCACTGAGTGGCCGATTGTTCAGTTACGTTGAATGCAGATGCCAACCCAGAGGGATTTATTCCACGGACCGAAAGGAGAAAGATGCGCGCCAGGGGCCCTCGCCCCTGCCGAATTTTTCACACCCACGGAGTCGATCCATGCCATTTGCCAACTACAAATTTCCCGAAGGAATCCTGGACCACGCGCGCAAGGAAGAGATCATCCACCGCACCACGGAGATGTTCGTCGAATACTTCGGCGAAGGGGTTCGTCCGTTCACCATGGTCTTGGTGGAAGAGGTGGCAGACGGTGGCTGGGGGCGCGCCGATGAAACGCTGACGCTGGAAAAGATGGGGCTGCCGGCCAAAAGACAATGATGCTGTTCACTTAAGGCTTGCCTGAACCCCTGTGGCGAGGGAGCTTGCTCCCGCTGGGCTGCGTAGCAGCCCCTTTTTGCGAGCGCTTCGCACTCGAGCGGGAGCAAGCTCCCTCGCCACAGGTTCATCGTTTTTCTTGAGTGAATAGCACCCTCCTATATAAAGGACTGGTCCTGTGCTTGAGCCCCTCGCCCCGCCTCAGAAATCCACCGTGGCCGACAACTGCAAGGTACGCGGAGAGCCTGGCGAGAAAGCACCATACGAAGCGACGCCCGACCAGTATTCACGGTCAAAGACGTTCTGGACCGTCGCCCTGAACGTCGTCGGTCGACCCTCGATCTTGGTGGCGTAGCGAGCACCCGCGTCAAAGCGGGTCCAGGCAACCAGCTCCTGGGTGTTGGCCTGGTTCACGTATTGGCTGCTGGTGTAGATCGCACCGCTGGTGAGGGTAAAGCCTTCCACCCACGGGGTGTCCCATTCCGCCCACAGGTTGGCTTGGACGTCTGGCACGCCCACCGGTTTATTGCCACGGTTGGCCGCGGTGGCGGAATCCGTCAGTTCGCCGTCGAGCAGTGTCACGCCACCCATCAAGCGGGTTCCGGGGGCCACTTCGCCGAATACGCTCAACTCCACGCCGCGGTTGCGTTGTTCGGCTTGCACCGAGAAGACATCGTTCGCATCGAGCTCGCCACTGGGTTTCTCGATCTGGAACAGTGCCAGGGTGGTCATGAACGTGCCGTGCTCATACTTGACGCCCATCTCGTGTTGCCTGGATTCATAAGGTGCGAACATTTGGTTGGAATTGATCGCGTTGGCGGGCGCGGTGTCACCTTTACTCAGGCCCTCGACATAGTTGTAGTAGAGCGACACGTCTTCCCAGGGCTTGACGACGACACCGAACATTGGCGTGGTTTTGCTTTTGTCGTAGGACGGAGTGATCACGGTGGTGTTGTAGTTTTCCGACTTGACGTTTTGCCGGCGCAAACCCAGGGTCAGTTGGACACGGTCATCCAATGCCGACAAGGTGTCGGTCAAGGCGAAGCCGGACAGCTGCGACTCGGAAACACGCAACACCTTGGGCGCGTTGATGGCGGGCTTGGGCCTGTCCACCGGGTGATAAATGTTCGAAAGGACCGTTGGCCCGTTGGTGATCCCCCGAGACAATTCATCCTGATAAGTGCTCGCCATCAGCGTGGTGGTGTGGGTGACAGGACCGGTGTCGAACACGCCCCGCACGCCCACATCAGCCGTCGAGCGATCCACGTTGAACTTGTAATAGCCCGGTGTGTTGCTGATATCACCGGCACTGTTGAGAATCCTCGGCACCTGGTCCGACATCCGCTTGACGTCCGACCGACCGCCACCGGCATGGGCGAACACCGTGACCGAGTCCGTCAGGTCATATTCGCCACCCAGCAATGCCGACTGCTCCTTGGTGTCCGACCAGCCCCATTTCTGCGACGCGTTGGTGCGGCCGTTGGGGGCCGATGGAATCTCCACGCCAGGCGCGACGGTGAAGGGCCGCGAAGCACCTTCGAAGCTTTCTTTCTGGCTGATGAAGTCGAGGTTCAAGCGCAGACGCTCACCGCGATAATCGAAGGCGATGGCGCCGATGTTGAGCTCGCGCTCCTGATCATCGACGGCCGTGTCGCCACCCTGGAGGCTGCCGTTGAAGCGCACGCCGAACTGGTTTTCCGAGCCGAATCGGCGGCTGACGTCCAGGTGCCCGCCCACGTAGGAATCAGACGCATAGCTGCCGGTAAAGCGCGTCAGGTCTTCTTCCAGCGGCCGCTTGGGGACGATATTGATCACCCCGCCCACGCCACTGTTGGGCGACATGCCGTACATCAGCGCACCCGGTCCCTTGAGCACTTCGATCCGTTCGGCATAGTCGGTGAACACCCGGTAGTTGGGCGCCACACCGTAGACGCCGTCGTAGGCCAGTTCGCCAAGGTTGCCCTCGCCGATGGGAAAACCACGGATGAAAAACGAATCGACGATACCGCCCACCTGGCCCGTCGAGCGCACCGAAGGGTCGCGTTGCAAGGCATCGGCCGCGGTCACGGTTTGCAGGTCGGCCAGGGTCTTGGCGGTGTAGCTGGTCACGCTGAATGGCGTGTCCATCACGTCCTTGTTGCCCATCATCCCCAGGCGCGCGCCACGGGCCACTTGACCACCGGCCAGCTCGGCCGGCAGTGCGCTCGGGTTGTCGTGGGTGCCGGTGATGTTGGTGGCATCAAGGGTCAAGCCTGGGCCGTTGTCGACCGCAGGGACGTCCGAGGTTTGCTCGGCGGCGGGCTTTTGCCCGGGGGTTGCCGCCCAGGCGGTGGCGCTTCCTGCGACCAGCATGAAACTCAGGGTGGCGGTACGAATCGCGAGGGATAACGCAGACTCACCACAAGGTCGACGTGCAACAGACATGGCTTAAGGATCCTTTCCGACGAGAGAAAATGGTAATCACTCCTATTGCCAGTCGACCTGCGGAAAAGTATCACCCCCCGGCGGTTATTTTTTCAGGCAGCCCCCGAACGCTCGGGCACACAACCGCCGCAGTGCTATCGACGCCTTGCAACCTTTCGTGCAGCCGGGCATCTTGCCGACCGAGTCATCGCCCGCAGCACACCCACCCCCTTGCCAGCGATCAACCACCGAGGTCGAGTCATGTCCCACGCAGGTGCCCTCCAGGGTTCGAACGTCAGAGTCCTGGTTTCCCTTCTGTTCGCGATCCAGCTCATCTCCATGGGCGCGATGGAAATGAGCGGGCCGTTCTGGCCGGTGCACCTGCGCGGGCTGACGTCGTCGGAGTCGGTTTTCAGCTTCGCCAGCATCGCCGTGTATGTCGGGCCAATGCTGGGCATCATTTTGACCAGTGCATTCTGGGGCCGTATCGGCGATCGCTACGGTCATAAGCTGATGATGATCCGCGCCCTGGCGGGCTTGTCGCTGACCCAGCTCGGTCTGGCGCTGAGCAGTGATATCTGGGTCATCCTGATCCTGCGTTTCCTGCAAGGCGCCTTTGCCGGTTACATCGCCCCGGCGCAGGCCTACGGCGTCAGCATCGAAGCCCCGTCACGTCGAGCGCGGCTGTTTGCGATCCTGCAGATATCCACCAACGTCGGCTCATTGCTCGGCGCGGTGGTCGGCGGCCTGATCCTCGACTACGCCACGTTCTTCTGGATCAACATCATCGCCTCGGCCTTGTGCGCGGTGTGCACGGTGGTCGCCGCGATGACCTTGCCGGACGTGCCACCGGTGACGAAATCCGCGACTGGCCAAGCCCCGGCAGCGACCCGTCGCACCGACAGCGTCTGGCAAGGCACACCGTTGCTGTCGTTGCTGTGCGTCATGGGCATCCTGCTGTTGGCGCGGATGCTGCCGCAGACGTCATTCTCCTTGTACGTAAGCTCGGTGTTCGACGTCAGCAACTCGGTGGTCGGCCTCTGCTACGGCTTGCTGGCGCTGGGTTTCATTCTCTCGGCCACGGCCTGGTCGCGCTATTTCGAGCACCGTACCCAGCAGGACACCTTGCATCGCCTCCTCTACGTCGTGCTCGGGTGCATCGCCCTGACCGCCCTGGCAGGGACTACGCGCAACGCCATCGTTTTTGTCGTCGCCTACTTCATCTGGGGGGTGCTGCTGGGCGCCACCACGCCGGTGCTGATGGCGCTGATCTCGAAATCCGCCGACAGCTCGCGACAAGGCCACGTGCTGGGCATTGCCCAGGGCACCGCCCAATTTGCGTCGATCGCGGGCATTTCCGCCGGGGGGTTGCTCAGCCAGGTCTACGGTTTGCAGTACACCTACCTGTTCGTTTGCCTGGCTTATGGGTTGGCACTGATTCCCGTCGTCGCGTTGCGATACTGGCCGATAAACCCGTCGCCTACCTGAAGCAGGGTTGTCGAATGCCGCTTGCGTCCCGGACAAGTTGTCCTTTAGCATTGTGAATACTTCTCAATTGCAAAAAAACGCAGCCATGAGCGAAACCCTGCCCGCGAACAACGACCATCATCTGCGCGTGATCGAAGCGCTGTACGCCGGCCATCATGGCTGGCTGTACGCCACGTTGAAGAAGAAATTGGGCAACGCCATGGATGCAGCAGACCTGGCCCAAGACACCTTCACGCGCATTCTCGCCTCCCAAGTCACCGTCATTGACCAGCCCCGGGCCTACCTGAGCTGCGTCGCCAAGGGCATTCTCATCAACTGGTATCAGCGCAAGGCCCTGGAACGCGCCTACCTGGAAGCGCTCGCGCATTTGCCGGCCCAGGAAGTACCGTCTCCTGAATTGCGCTTCCTGGTGCTGGAAACCCTGCACGAAATCGACGCCATGCTCGACACGCTGCCGGCGCCGGTCAAACGGGCCTTCCTGCTGTCGCAGATCGGCGGCCTGAAATACGACGACATCGCCCAACAGCTGGACGTCTCGCTGATCACAGTCAAGCGCTACATGAAGCAGGCGTTCGTGCAGTGCCTGATGCTGGTGGAATGAATGCTCACCCGACGTCATGAGCCGCCGCTCGATCCCAAGGTCCTCGAAGAAGCCGCTGAGTGGCTGATGCGCTTGAGTGAGCGCGACCTCAGCGACAGCGAGCGTGCCGAGTGGGAATGCTGGAGGGCCAGCAGCCCCGAGCGCGGCCGGGCCTGGTCCCGTGCGCAAGTGCTGCAAGGCAAGCTCGGCGGTTTGCCACGCTCGCTGGCGATGTCGGCGCTGGATCGCCCGAGCAGCCCCGAACGGCGCACGGCCCTTGGCAAACTGGCGTTGCTGCTGGCCGTGGTGCCTGCCGGTTGGGGCAGTTGGAAACTGGCGCAATCGCAGCAATGGTCCGCCGACTATCGCACCGCCGTGGGCGAGCGTCGCGAGCTGACCCTGGCCGACGGTTCCCACATCACCCTCAATACCGACACGGCCATCGACGTGCGGTTCGACACCCAGCAGCGGCTCATCCAGGTGCGTGAAGGGGAAATCCTGGTGCAGACCGCACCGGATGCTTCACCCCAGGCGCGACCGTTCCTGGTCAGTACCCGTGAGGGGCGGATGCAGGCCCTGGGCACGCGGTTCACCGTGCGCCAACTGCCATCGACCACCCATCTGGCGGTACTCGAAGGCGCTGTGCGGATTGAATTGGCCGATGCTCGCCAGGCCGCGCCGCTCGTTGTCAACGCCGGGCAGCGCACTGACTTCTCGGCACAGGCCTTCGGCCCGTTGAGCCCGGCAGACCGCAACGTCGGCGCCTGGACCCAAGGCATGCTGATGGCCGACAAGATGCGCCTGGCGGACTTCGTCGCCGAGCTGACCCGCTATCGCCGGGGCTTCGTGCGTTGCGACCCGGCCATTGCCGAACTGCGGGTTTCCGGCGCCTTTCCCATCAGCGATACCCAGCGCACGCTCAATATGCTGGCGCAAACCTACCCGATCCTGGTCAGCGGCCATTTGAGCGGTTATTGGGTGACGCTCTCCCCTGCCTGACCCCACAAAAAAATTTGCTGCCCTTGGTGATACTTTTTTTGATCTCAACTGGCAAAGAAAGGAATAACCATTTCATCTCGTCCATAGGGTCATCCATCCATGCTCGTTGCACGGCCCCTGCATTCGGATCGTCCGTCCAAGCTCGTCATGCGCAGTGTGCTGTTGAGCCTTGCCTTGGGCACGGTCACCGGGTCGTTCGCCTTGGCCGCCGTGCCCGCGCAACTGGAAGCCATTGCCCCCCGGGCCTATGACATCGCCCCCGGGCCGCTCGGCGCCGCCCTGTCGAGCTTTGCGATCACCGCTGGCATTGCCTTGTCGTTCCAGCCGTCGATCACCGAGGGGCTGCTCAGCCCGGGACTGTCCGGGACTTATCCGGCAGCGCAAGCGCTCACACGCCTGCTGGGTGACAGCGGTGTGGAGATGATTGCCCGCGACGATGGCAGCTATACCCTGGTGCTGCGCCAAGTGTCCCTGCCGGAGATCAACGTCGGTGCCGCCGGCAGACCCAGCACCGACTTGCCACTCACCGACGCCAGCGGCCAGGTCGCCCGCGGCGCACGCCTCGGTCTGCTGGGCAACGCCGATGTGATGGATGCGCCGTTCAGCGTCAGCAGCTACACCTCGACGATGATCAACGATCAACAGGCGGTCACCGTGGGCGATTTGCTGGAGCGCGATGCTTCGGTGCGCGCCACTGGCCAGGCGGGCGGCATCGTCGACTCATTCTTCATCCGCGGTTTTCCGCTGGGGGAAGGCAATCTCGGGGAGTTGGCGTTCGACGGTGTGTATGGCGTGGCGTCCAACTACCGGGTGTTCACCGATTACGCCGAGCGTATCGAACTGGTCAAGGGGCCTGCCGCCCTGCTGTATGGCATGTCACCCAACAGCGCAGTGGGCGGCGTGATCAACGTGGTCCCCAAGCGCGCCCTCGACGAGGACCTGACCCGATTCACCAGCCGCTACGCCACGGATTCGCAACTGGGCGGCCACCTCGACGTCAGCCGGCGTTTTGGTGAAGAGCGCCGGTTCGGGATCAGGTTCAACGGCAGCCTGCAGCAGGGCGACACGGCCATCGACAAGCAGTCCCGAGAGGTCGGTACCGGCGCCATCTCCCTGGATTACCAAGGAGATCGCCTGCGCACGAGCCTGGACCTGATCAATCAAAAGGAAGCGTTCGACGCCGCATCGCGGCCCTTCAGGATCGCCCCCGGCATGCAGATTCCCTCGGCCGCCAACGGCCGGACCAGTGTCAGCCAGGATTGGGGCCGCTCCCAAACCCGGGACAAGTCGGCGTTGCTGAGTGGCGAATATGACCTCAGCGATCAACTGACGCTGTTTGCCCACGCCGGCGGCGGAAAATCCGAGGTCGAGCGCATGTCCGACCAGACCCCGACCATCATCAACGCGGCCGGCGACACGTCATCAGATCCCGGCTATTACCAATTCAAGGTCCGGCGCTACACCGTCGACGCCGGCGCGCGCCAGGGCTTCGACACCGGGCCGGTCAGCCACCGTGCGGTGCTGCAAGTCAGCCGTTATCGCGACGAGTTGTCCCGGGGCATTATTTCCGGCCCCGCCATCCTCTCGAACATCTATCACCCGATCGACCGGCCCCGGCCCAACCTCGCCGAACCCAACACCCCGAAAGTCTCCGAGAGCCAATTGTCCGGCGTCGCCCTGGCCGACACCCTGTCGGTGCTCGATGAACGCCTGCAAGTCACCCTCGGGCTGCGCAGGCAGAACGTCCAATCGGAAAACTTCAGCACCACCGTTGCGCCCTACGACAAAAGCAAAACCACGCCGCTGCTCGGTATCGTTGCCAAGCCCTGGGACCATGTCGCGCTGTACTACAACTACATCGAAGGCCTGAGCAAGGGCGACATTGCGCCGTCCGCTGCAACCAACGCGGATGAGGTTTTCTCACCCTACATCTCCCGCCAGCAGGAGATCGGCATCAAGCTCGACTACGACCGTTTCATGGCCACGCTGGCGCTGTTCCAGATCCAGAAACCCAGCGGTGAATTGTCGAACGGGGTGTTTTCGGTCCAGGCCCAGCAACGCAACCGTGGCATGGAACTGAACCTGTCCGGCGAGGTGGCCCGAGGCACCCGCCTGCTCGGTGGCGTGACGCTGCTCGATGGGGAGTTGACCCGCACTGCCGTGGCCGCCAATCGCGGCAACACACCGGTGGGCGTCCCCAAGGTCCAGGCCAACCTCTGGGCCGAGTGGGACACCCCGGGCATCGACGGGCTGACGTTGACCAGCGGCGCGATCTACACCGCCAGCCAGTACGTCGACCAGGCCAACACCCAGGCACTGGATGCCTGGACCCGCTTCGATGTCGGCGCCCGCTATGCCACGCGCATCGCCGAGCGGCCCACGACTTTTCGCGCCACGGTGCAGAACGTGTTTGACCGCGCCTACTGGTCGGGGGTCGCCTCCTATGGTGCGTTTTCCCAAGGCGCACCGCGCACGCTGCTGTTGTCTGCCACCGTTGATTTCTGAAACCCGCGGGCCGGGCTGGCGGTTTGCGCCGTTGTCCCGGTCGGCTTCTGTAAAGGCCTGAACCATGGTTACCGTTTTGCGTCATCACACGCTCGCCACCCTGCTGCTCGCCGGGTGGCTCGGTTTGTCGTTGTTTTCCCTGGCGCCACGCAACGCTGTCGCCGCCGAGACGGATCCGGCCCTGGGCAGCGTGACCGATCTGCTCGGGCGCCAGGTCAAGGTGCACCTCCCGGTCCGGCGGGTGATCCTCGGCGAAGGTCGCCAGTTGTACCTGGTGGCGGCGCTGGACACGCAAAACCCCATCGAACGCATCGTTGGTTGGCGCAAGGACCTGATCCAGTCCGATCCGGACACCTACGGCGCCTACCTGCGCAAATATCCCGACATCGCCAAGATCCCGACCTTCGGTGGATTCGAGGACGGCACCTTTGACATCGAGCAGGCGATTTCCCAGCGTCCGGATGTGATCATCCTCAATATCGAAGCCCAGCACGCCACCGAGGATGCGCGCTACATCGAAAAGCTCGACGCCTTGGGCATCCCGGTGGTCTATGTCGACTTTCGCAACAACCCGATGCAGAACACCGAGCCGACCATGCGCCTGTTCGGCCAATTGTTCGGCAAGCAAGCCCGGGCCGAGGCGTTCATCGACTTTCGCAACCAGCAGATTCGACGCGTCACCGACGTCATCGAGGCGCGCCACCCGGCCCGGCCAAAGGTCTTCATCGAACGCATCGGCGGCTACACCGATGATTGCTGCCTGAGCTTCGGCAACGAGAACTTCGGCCTGTTCGTCGAAATGGCCGGTGGCGACAACATTGCCAAAGGCATCATCCCCACCACGTTCGGCCAGTTGAACGCCGAGCAAGTGGTGGTTGCCAACCCGGCGCAGGTGGTGGTCACCAGTGCCAACTGGGAAGCCTTTGCCCCTGGCGGCCATTGGGTCGGCGTCGGCCCGGGGGCGGACATGGCCCAAGCCAGGCAAAAACTGGCGTGGTACACCCAGCGGCCGGCCTATGCCGGCATCAAGGCTCAGGACGACCAGGCGTTCCACGCCATCTGGCACCAGTTCTACAACAGCCCCTATCAGTTCGTCGCCATCCAGCAATTGGCCAAATGGTTTCACCCGACGTTGTTTGCCGACCTGGACCCGGACGCCTCGTTCCGCCAATTGCACGAGCAGTTCCTGCCGGTCCCTTATGAACCGGGCTACGCCGTCAGCCTGCGCCGGGCCGAGGACAAGCCATGACCACGCTGAACGAAACCCTGGTGATGCAACGTGACACCTACCGGCGCCTGGTGCTGCGCAAGCGCTTTATCCTTGGCGGACTCGCGCTGTTGCTGATCTGCAGCGTGCTGCTCGACCTGGCCCTCGGGCCGGCGCGCTACAGCCTCGACGAAGTGCTCGGCGCGCTGTTTTCACCGGACAGCGCATCGCCCCAGGTCCGCGTGGTGATGTGGGATATCCGCCTGCCCGTGGCGCTGATGGCCGTTGCGGTCGGTGCGGCGTTGTCCCTGGCCGGCGCGCAGATGCAGACGATCCTCAACAACCCGCTGGCCAGTCCGTTCACCCTGGGCATTTCCGCCGCCGCCAGTTTCGGTGCGGCCATGGGCCTGGCGTTTGGCGTGGCCTTGTTCCCGTTGGCGGCGCAGTACATGGTGCCGCTGAACGCGTTCATCATGGCCATGCTGTCGGCCTTGCTGATCCACTTCCTGAGCCTGCGCCGCGGTGTCACTGCCGAGACCATCGTGCTGCTCGGCATCGCCCTGGTGTTCACCTTCAACGCGCTGCTGGCGCTGGTGCAATTCTTTGCCACCGAGCAAGCCGTGGCCGCCGTGGTGTTCTGGACGATGGGCAGCCTGACCAAAGCCACCTGGCCCAAGCTCGGGGTGATCTGCCTGGTGATCCTGGTCACCCTGCCGATTTTCGCCCGGCGTGCCTGGGCCTTGACCGCCCTGCGCCTAGGGGACGACAAGGCCGCGAGTTTCGGCATCAACGTGCGCAGCCTGCGTTTTCAGACGCTGATCATGGTCAGCCTGCTCGCCTCGTTCCCGGTGGCCTTTGTCGGCACCATCGGCTTCATCGGCCTGGTCGGACCGCACATCGCACGAATGCTGATCGGTGAAGACCAGCGGTTCTTCCTGCCGGCGTCCCTGCTGACCGGCGCACTGATTCTGTCCGCCAGTTCGGTGATCAGCAAAACCCTGATCCCCGGGGCCATTTTCCCCATCGGCGTGGTGACGTCGCTGATCGGCGTGCCCTTCTTCATATCCTTGATTCTCGGTGGGAAAAAAAACTCATGGTAACGATCCGGCTGGAGAATCTCGGCGCACGCTACGGCCAGCGCACGGTCATTCACGGCGTGACCACGGCAGCCTTTATCGGCGGCCAGGTGGTGGCGGTGGTCGGCCCCAACGCGGCGGGAAAATCCACTTTGTTCAAGCGCATGGCCGGCTTGATCGATGGCCCCGGGCAAGTGGTATTGGAGGACTCGAAAAAGGGACCCCAGGGCATCAGCTACATGCCCCAGGGCTTGAACGCCAGCGCCCGGTTGACGGTGTACGAGTCGGTGTTGCTGGCGCGCAAGCAGCTCACGCCGGGCTGGGTCGTCCACGACGATGAACTGAAGTTGGTGGATGACATTCTCGCCGCGCTGGGCATCACCGAACTGTCGTTCCGTAATCTAGGCGAGCTCAGCGGCGGACAGCAGCAACTGGTGTCGATCGCCCAGACCCTGGTGCGCGAACCGGAAATCCTGCTGATGGATGAACCGACCAGCGCCCTGGACATGCACCGGCAAGTCCAGGTGCTGAACTTCATGCGGGCCCTGGCACGCAAACGCCAGGTCATTGTGTTCATCGCCATCCATGACCTGAACCAGGCCCTGCGCTTTGCCGACCAGGTGCTGGTCATCGCCGACGGCACCGCCCAGGGCAGCGGCCCAAGCGCCGAGGTGATCAGCGAATCGATGCTGCGCAAGGTCTACAAGGTCGAGGCGCGGATCGAGCAATGCAGCCGCGGCGAGCGCCATATCCTGATCGACGATATCGTCTGAGCGCACACCCGGGCCTTGCGTCGAAGGCCCGAGGTTGCAGGACCTAGGCGACCTTGAAGCGATTGACCAACTGTTGCTGGTGCTCGGCCAGGCGCGCCAGTTCCTGGCTGGTGATGGCCGTCTGCTCGGCGCCGGCACTCACCTGGATCACCAGGTCGTTGATCTCGTTCACGTTGCGATTGATGTCTTCGGACACCGCGCTCTGCTCTTCTGCCGCGGAGGCGATCTGGATGTTACGGTCGCTGATCGTCGCCACCCCCTCGGCGATCTCCACCAGCAACTCCCCCGCGCGCTCGACTTTGCTCGCCCCGTCCTGGGCCTTGTCCAGGGTCTGCTGCATGGACAGCGCCGCACGATCCGAACCGGCCTGCAGGTTGCTGATCATCTGTTGAATGTTGCCCGTGGACTCCTGGGTCTTTTGCGCCAGGGTGCGCACTTCGGAGGCGACCACCGCAAAACCGCGGCCATGGTCACCGGCCCGCGCCGCTTCAATCGCCGCATTGA
This sequence comes from Pseudomonas sp. Z3-6, assembly GCF_051131985.1. Lineage (NCBI taxonomy): Bacteria > Pseudomonadati > Pseudomonadota > Gammaproteobacteria > Pseudomonadales > Pseudomonadaceae > Pseudomonas > Pseudomonas sp. Z3-6. The sequence goes on along the minus strand of NZ_CP071644.1, from coordinate 3,353,658 downwards.
GCGCCAACAGATTGGTCTGTTCGGCAATGCCGCGAATCACATCGAGCACCGAGGAAATGGCATCGCTTTCCAGCTTGAGGTCACCAATGATTTGCGCGGTCTCCTCGGCCTGCCCGGACAATTGGCGGATCAGCCCGATGGTACTTTCGATTTCCACGCGCCCTTGGGCCGTGCTGAGGTTGACCTGTTGCGACATGTGCGCCGCATCGTTGGTGCTTTGCGCCACCTCGCGCACCGTAGCACTCATCTGATTGATCGCCGTGGCCACCAGCTCGGTGCCTTGGCGCTGTTGCTCGACACTCATGCTGGTCTGGACCGTCACCGTGGAAGACTCTTGCGCGGCGGTCGCCACTTGCGCCGTGGCGTTGCCGATTTCCTGCACGATCTCGCTGATCTCCTGCGCCATGCGATTGAGGTTGCGCGAGATCTGGCCGAACTCATCGCGGCCTTCGTAGGTGGCCCTGGCGGTGAGGTCACGCTGTGCCAGGCCGTTCAGGGCCTGATTCACATCGCGCACCGCCAGATCGATCAGGCGGATGATCACATACGACAACACCGACACCGCCAGCAGCGCCACGACGACCGCAGCGACGGTCAGCCACAACGCACGGTGTGCTTCATCGCGGCCGTGAATCGCCAGGCGGCTGATGCTTTGGCCGAGGGCGTCTTCCACCTGGCTCATCATATCGATGCGCTGAGTGGAGAGTTCAAACCAGGCCTCTGGCTTGATGCCCAGCGACTGGCCCAATGGCACTTCGAAAGCCAGGCGCTGCAACTTACCGACTTCGACCGCAGCGGGCTTGAGCATCTGCTCGGTGAACTGTTGAAGCAAGACGGGTTGGGCCTGGCGACGGAACGCGTCGGAGTACGCAGAGAACTCACCAAGATTGCGGCTAAAGCGCGACAATAAGGTCTCATCGAAACGATCCTGGCTGAATACCAGGCCCAGCACGACCCGTTCGCGTCCGGCCCGCTCTTTCATCTCGATAAACTGATTGAGGGCATTGAGCGCATGAACAATGGTGGCGTTGTTGATCGTCGCTTCCAAAGAGTGGGTATAGCCCATGAGCGCTTGAATGATCTCGGTATAACGAACACCGGATTCGGTGCTGCTGATACCCAACTTATCCACTTGCCCACGAATGACGGGCAACTGGTCCAGTGCCTGGAGAACATTGTCCAATTGCGCACTGTCCGACGCAGACAACCCGCGCACCACCTTGGCCGAGGCATTGGAATCCTGGCGCGCCAGGGCCATCCGTTCGCCCATGGACTTGCCGCCGCTGCCCAGGAAAACCCCGCTGGCGCCGCGCTCGCGCTGCAATACCGTGATCAGTTGACTCAACTTCTGTGCCGTGGCGCTGGCGGCGACCGTGGCGTCCATATCGCGCAAGGTCTTGTAGTTGTCCACGATAAAGACGCCGGCCAAGGACAAGAATCCCAACAGGGGAAGTAGCAGGATCAATAAAAGTTTCAGACGCAGCGGTGCATTCCTGAGCATTTCCGTTCAAGCCTCATTTCATACTGAATTAATGACGCGTGAACTTGTTGTATGAGGGTTGTTATACACGCTGACGTGGGGCGATCTTAACGCAATACCAAATAGCCATCACCCCTGTTATTGCTCCGCTTGGCACTTATAACGGTCATGAAGCGGGAATGTTTATTTGCCTTGATCAGGGTCAAGTTTTCGACAGATAACGGTAAGCATCCAAACATGGAACTACCAGCCGAGCTGCTTGTTGAAATCCAGGGCGTCATAGTAGTCGTGCTGCGTGAGAATCTTGCCCTCCTTGAGCCGGATGAAACTCACCCCCTTGAAGCTGAGGGGGCGCTGGGTGGCCGGCGTCTCGGTGCTCCAAGGCCCGGTATTGTGCCCCTTGAACTCCCATTCGAAGGCAATGCTGTCACCGTTGATGATCGGCTCGCCCAGCATCGTCCATTGCAGATCCGGCACTGCGCGCATGAACACTTCGATCACCTGGGTCTTGGCATTTTCCCGGCCGACCTGCGGTGTTCCCACCGAGGCGTCGAGAAACTCACCGTTCTCGGCGAAGTACTTCGCCGCAGCCTCCGCATCACGAGCGTTCCAAGCCTTCATGTAGTCATGGATCACGCCCAGGGTATCGTTTTGACTGGCCGCCAAAACCCCATGGCTGGCCAGAATCAGGAGCAACCCAAACAGCATCGAATGGATTCGAGACGTCATAAAATGTTCACCTTTTCTCATCAGAGGAATTTGCCTGCCGCGCCCGGCGGCAGGCCGTCATGTTCCTAGGCTTTTTTCCAGGCATCGGACGCCGGAGCGGTACCCTTCTCGTAGGGACGAAACACGACCATGTAGACGAGGCCGACGAGAATCACGATGGCGCCGACCAACACGATGCCGTAGTTCACGTACCAAGGCGCATCTGGCGTACGCGGCCAGGACATATTGACGATGGCGAACAAGCCATAGCAGAGCGCAGCGATGTTCACCGGCCAGCCCCAACGTCCCAAGGTGAACTGGCCCTTGGGTGTCCAGCCCCGGAGACGGGCATACATCACTCCCCCGACAATCATCTGGAACGCCAGGTAGATACCGATGGCGGCAAAACTCACCACCAGCGCGATGGCGTTCTGAAGATAAAAGCCGACACACACGATGATTGCCGGCAGCACCCCGCAGACCATCAGGGCGGCAGTCGGCACATGGGTCGTCGGGGAGAGTTTCTTCAGCACACCACTGCCCATGAGCATTTCGTCTCGAGCGTAGGCATACAACAAGCGGCTGGCGGATGCCTGCAAGCTCAGCACACAGGAAACGAACGAGACTGTGATCACCGCCATGACCACACGGGACATGACCGGACCGAACGCCGCGCCAAATATCGTGGCCATGGGATCCTTGTCCTGCCCGGAAACAACGGCGGCAATATCAGGCACGGCCAGGATCAAGGCCAGGGCGGCGAAGATCGAAGCAGCACCGCCGATCCAGATCGTCATTCGCATGGCCTTGGGGACCTGGCGGCTAGGATTGGGCGTTTCCTCGGCGACATCGCCGCAGGCTTCAAAACCATAGTAGAGGAACATCCCCGCCAGTGACGCGGCCAGGAAGGCCGGCCAGTACTCCCCATCGATGGAAATATCGAACGTGTCGAACAACACGCTCAAGGGCTGGTGCCGCTCGAAAATCAGCAAATAGCCGCCGATCAACAAAGCCCCGACCAGCTCACACAGAAAACCGAACATCGCCACCCGCGCCAGCAGCTTGGTGCCGCTCAGGTTCAGGACCGTCGCGGCGGCGGTCAGGACCAGCGCAACCAAGGTATTAGTGACCGGCGACGACTCGAAACCCAGCAGGTTGGCAATGTAGGGACCAGCGCCCAGGGCTACGGCAGCAATGGTCACGCACAAAGAGATGGCGTAGATCCAGCCGACCATCCAGGCCCATTTTTTCCCCACCAGGCGGCGAGCCCACGGATAGACACCGCCGGAAATGGGGTACTGGGACACCACTTCGCAAAAAATCAGGCACACCAGCATTTGCCCGAACCCCACCAGCAGGTAGGACCAGAACATCGGCGGCCCGCCCGCTGCCAGGCACAGGCCGAACAACGTATAGACGCCGACCACTGGCGATAAGTAAGTAAAACCGAGGGCAAAGTTCTGCCAGAGGCTCATGCTACGTTCGAAATTCGAGGTGTACCCCAGGGCACGGAGTTGCTCCGCGTCCTGGTCCACGGCTGCCGTGGAGCTTATCGAGCTGTTCATTGCGCCATCCTTCAAAAAGGAATTCGTTTGAGTAAGCGTCAAGCAGGCAGAGCCATCCCGCCCGTAACGTGGTTCACCGGAAATGCCTCAGAGCTGAATCCAGGTGGCCTTGATCTCGGTGTATTTATCAAAAGCATGCAGGGATTTGTCGCGGCCATTGCCGGACTGTTTGTAGCCACCGAACGGCGCCATCATGTCGCCGCCGTCATACAGGTTGACCCAGACACTTCCGGCGCGAAGAGCCCGGGCCATGGTGTGGGCGCGCGACAGGTTGGCCGTCCAGACGGCTGCCGCCAGCCCATAAGGCGTGTCGTTGGCGATGCGCACCGCATCCTCGGCTTCGTCGAACTCGATCACCGACAGCACCGGGCCAAAAATCTCTTCCCGGGCAATGTTCATCGAATTGCTGACGTTATCGAATAGCGTCGGCTCCACGTAGCTGCCACCGCTGTCCGCCAGCGCCACGTGTCCTCCCAGCAACAACTGGGCGCCTTGATCCTGTCCTTGCCGAATGTGGTGCAACACGCCTTCCAGGTGACGCGCATCCACCAGTGCACCGACATTGGTGTCGGGGTCCAATGGATGGCCTGGCTTCCAGCTTTTCATGGCCTCGACCACCATCGGCACGAAACGCGCCTTGATGGAAGCCTGGACGAGCAAACGTGAACCGGCGGTGCACACCTCGCCCTGATTGAAAGCTATGGCGGCCGCTGCCGCTTCGGCGGCTACCTGAAGATCAGGGGCATCGGCGAAGACAATGTTCGGACTCTTCCCCCCCGCCTCCAGCCAGACCCGCTTCATGTTCGACTCGCCTGCATACACGAGAAGTTGCTTGGCCACTCGGGTGGAACCGGTAAACGCCAGCACATCAACGTCACCGTGCAAGGCCAGGGCCTTGCCCACCGTGTGCCCATAGCCTGGCAGCACATTGAGCACACCGGCCGGCAACCCTGCTTCCAGGGCAAGCTGTGCGATACGAATGGCCGTCAGCGGCGAACGCTCCGAAGGTTTGAGAATCACCGAATTACCGCTCGCCAATGCCGGCCCCAATTTCCAGGACGCCATCATCAACGGGAAATTCCACGGCACGATGGCAGCGACCACCCCGACCGGCTCCCGCGTCACCAGCCCAAGCTGATCCACAGCCGTCGCCGCCACTTCATCGTAGATCTTGTCGATGGCTTCACCGCACCAGCGAATGCTGTCGATGGCGCCGGGCAGGTCGACCGCCAGCGAGTCGGCGATCGGTTTGCCCATGTCCAGCGTTTCCAGCAGTGCCAGCTCTTCGACATGGGACTGCAAGAGGTCGGAAAAACGCAACATGACCGCCTTGCGCGCAGCCGGTGCCTGACGCGACCAAACGCCAGACTCGAATGCCGCCCGGGCGCTGGTCACGGCCAACTCGGCGTCCGCGGCATCGCAACTTGCAACCAGGCCCAACAATCGCCCATCCACAGGACTCACGCATTCGAAGGTAGCGCCTGAACTGGCAGGCCTGTACTGCCCGTCGATAAAGGCACGGCCCTCGATGTCCAGCGCCTTGGCTCTGGCGTCCCACTCTGCTCGGGTCAAGTGACTCATGATTGAAGTGCTCCTGGGTTCGGATGAATGCGATCTCGGCTCGCTTAAACATATGGAACCATATCTTTTAATCCATGAGAACCCCAGGAAAACCAAATTCAGCCAGGTTGTTTTGACTTCAACGCCTTTTCATCCCTAGAATTCCGCGCCAATGGCCCCTGAAAATGCCTTTGAACTATGAAATAGAATTTTTTGAGTCCAGGCGTCGACGACGCCGCCAATGAATGAAACGACCATGAGTCCTACATCGAGCCTCATACGCCTCAATCAGGAAGGGAAAACGGAATCGGTCACCCGCCGCCTGGTTGAAATGATTGACCTGGGGTTGCTGGTCGAAGGTGAACAGCTCCCCAGCGAAAGTATCCTGGCCACCCAACTCGGCGTCGCCACGGTCACCCTGCGCGATGCGTTGGCTGCCTTGCGAGAACGCGGGGTCATCGAAACCCGCCGTGGGCGCAACGGCGGCAGCTTTATCTGCGCCGCCCCACAAACCACCGATCAAGCCTTGTTCGATCAATTGCGTGAAATGAGCACGCTTGAATTGCGTGACCTGGCCGACGAGCACGCAGCCATTTCCGGCGCTGCCGCTCGCTTGGCAGCCCAACGTGCCGGCCCTGAGCAACATGCGCGGCTGGGTGGCTACATCGATGCGCTGGCCAAGGCACAAGAACGGCTGGAGCGCCGACGTGCCGACGCCAGGTTCCACATCGAAATTGCCGTGGCGTCGCAGTCGGTGCGGCTGACCCACAGCGAGGCCCGCTTGCAGGCGGAACTGGGGGAGTTGTTATGGTTGCCATTTGATGAGCAACCGGATCCCCAAGTGATCGAGCGGGAACACCGGGCGATTCTGGAGGCCATTATTGCGAACGATGCCAATCTGGCCGGGGCCCTGGCCGAAGCCCATGTCGCTCGCGGCGTCCGGCGCTTGACCGCCATACGCTTGCAGCAGATGGCGCAGGATGCCTGATGACTGGAACAGAACTTGCTGAACAACTGACTCCAAACACCGCCCGACAGCCCGTTCGTGTCGCCAGCAAACACCGCACTGTCCCTTCCGAGGCATGAGTTAGAGCCATGGATAACGAAATGTCAGCAAATGGGTTATCCCAATGCGCAACGTTGATCAACGCTTCCATTGGTAACGTCTTCAAGGGTCTCAACGACCTGGGCGCCCAGGTATCGAGCATTTGGGAACGGCAACGGAGCAAGACCAAGCGACCCAACCAACGCGACCTCAAGCCATTGCTGGCTGGCGTCCGGCAGATTCTCGATTCCGAAAGCCTCAAGTTTCATGGCGCCGGCGTGGTCTTCGCCCCCGGTGAACTGGAAGATTGCGAGATGCACCTGCAGTGGTGGTGTCGGACCCAGAACGAACACATCCAGCCTTTGCAGCTGAATCTCGATAGCCGTAGCGATCGTTTCTACGATTACTTGCACATGCCGTGGTACACCCGTCCGCAGCAGACTCGCCAGCCTTCCATAGACGGTCCTTTCGTCGACTTGTACGGCACCGAGCAGTACATCGTCGCCTTTTCCGTGCCGATTTTTTTCGATGATCGCTTCATTGGCGTCGCCGCCGCCGACATCTCCCTGCACTCGTTGGAGCCTTTGCTCGTTCGCAGCCTGATGAGAGTCAGCAATGAAGCACTGTTGCTCAATGCCGAGGGCCGAGTGTTGGCCGCCAATACGGCGAGTTGGTTGGCCGGCGATCTGACCCGGGGCGTGCTGAACCAGGACATGGAACAAGGGCGCGTCTTGAGCCTCATCGACACGTCGTCCTATTGGAGCGTGGTGGAACGGCCGGTACCCAGGCTCTGATTGCCGGGCGTTTCGATTTCCTCTGTGGTAAGCAAGTCCTCCTGTGGGAGCGGACTTGCTCGCGAAAGCGGTGGGTCAGCTTGCATCCACTTTGACTGGGCCAAGCTCGCTCCCACAGGGGTGATACGCCGCCTCAGGCAATCCCGCCGTCAGGCACCGCAAGCGTGCCGGGCTGTGGAGCGCGGCTTGGCCGGAAAGTCTCGGGCATCGCCAGCAACAGGCCGAACGCCAAGGCGGCAATCGCTGCCAGGGTCAGGAATGCGGCGCTGTAGCCAGCCCCCTGCACCACGAAGCCGGCCAGGCTGTTGCTCAACGCGGCGCCCAGCCCGAACACTGTCGACAACACCCCGAGGCTGACGTTGAAACGCCCGGTGCCATGGGTCAGGTCCTTGACCACCAGGGGAAACAGCGCGCCAAACAGTCCGGCGCCGATACCGTCCAGCAGTTGCACCGCCACCAACCAGTAAGGGTCGTCCGAGAGCACATACAGCACACCGCGGATGGGCAGGATCAGGAAGCCGGCCAGCAACAACGGCTTGCGGCCCCAGGCATCGGCCTTGACCCCCACCAGCCACGCCATGGGCACCATGACCAGCTGCGCCGCAACGATACAGGCCGACGTCAGCGGCGTGGCCAGGTGCACGTTGGCCTGGGCGAGCTTCTGGCTGACCAGCGGGAGCATCGCCGCGTTCGCCAGGTGGAACAGCCCGCAGCACATGGCGAACAACAGCAGCGTGCGGTTATCCAGCAACACCCGCAACGCCGAAGGTACCGGGCCGTGGACCACCTGCCCCGCCTCCAGCCCTCGGGCCACGTCATGGTCGATGGCCTCGGCGGACACGCAACTGGCCGCCACGATGCTAGCCAAGGCCATCGCGGCCATCAGGTAGAACACCGCAATGGGACCGAACAGCCAGGCGAACCCACCCGCCAGCAGCGCTGCGCAGGCATTGCCCGCGTGGTTGAATGTCTCGTTGCGCCCAGTGCGCCGCGTAAAGGCCTTGGCGCCAGTAATGCCCAGGGAGATGGCGGCAATAGCCGGCGCAAAGACCGAGGCCGCCACAGCGCCAAGCGCCTGGGTCAGCGCCACCAGGCCGAACGAAGACGTGAACGGTAGCACCAGGCAACCCAGCGTCACCATCAAGGCGGCCACAGCCACCACGGCACGTTTGCTGCGCACCCGGTCGATCAGCGCTCCGGCGGGCGCCTGTGCAACGAGCCCGGCCATCGCCGCCACCGTCATCACCACGCCAATGCTGGCCGGGTCCCAGCGATGCACCGCCAACAGATAGATCGCCAGGTACGGGCCCAAACCATCGCGGACATCCGCGAGGAAAAAATTCAGGCCATCCAGGGAAAGGTTGTTACGTCGGTCTCGGTTGCAATCCACAACGGCCTCGACGAGGGCTTTGCCCAAAGATGATTGGCGCCAAGGTGTACGGTCACACGAGACGACGGTTTGCGCCCTGCGTCACCAACGCTGCGTGACGGGGCGCGCAAAGCATCCTACCAAAAGGGTGTACTGTTCACTTAAGAGCGCTGATAAATCCGTGGCGAGGGAGCTTGCTCCCGCTGGGTCGCGAAGCGGCCCCAAAACCTGCCGAACGCGTAACACAGACACACCTCACCCGCCGGCTCACGACCGCTTCGCAGCCGAGCGGGAGCAAGCTCCCTCGCCACAGGTCCGTCGTTGTTTCTTAAATGAACTGCACGCCCTACCAAAGCGCGATGTCGTAGGTGAAGTAGATCCGATTACTGTCACGCCCCCGTGAAAAGTCCGAGCGATAGACGTAGTTCCGCACCTTCACCCCCAGCCCCTTGAACGTACCCTGCTGCACCACGTACGCGATCTCCGCGTCACGTTCCCACTCTTTGACCGTGGTGTCGGACTTGCCGTCGTTACCGCTCAGATAGCGGGTGGAGAACGTCAGGCCCGGCACACCGAGGCGCGCGAAGTCGTAGCCGTAACCGAGCATCCAGGTCTTCTCGTCTTCCTCGATGAACTTGCCGATCCCGACGTTACTGAAGGAATACACCGTGGCGCCACTGATGTAAGGCAGGCCCGCCTCGCCGCTGAGGGTCTGGTAACCGGCACTCAACGTATGGCCGACAACGGCGTAGGACAGCGACCCGCTGAGCATGTCGTTGTCGATCTTGCTGCCGTAGGCCGAACCCGAATCGACGCTGTTGAAATAGCGCAGGTCGCTGGTCAGTACCCCGGCACCCAAGGGCAGATCATGCTGGATACCAGCAAAATTCTGTCGATAGAAATTCTCCAGCTCGCCATAGAAGTAGCTCAGGCGGATATTTTTACCCAGCTTGTAGTCGGCGCCGGCATAGCTGAAGTCACCGGACTCATCGCCGCCGTAGCCGTCGGGCACGATGGGCATGCTGTCGCTCGAATCCCGCAGTTTGAAACGCTCCAGATGCCCGCCGGTGAGGGTGAGGTTATCGATGTCACTGCTGCTGATCTGGGTGCCTTGGTAGGTCTGGGGCAACAGCCGCGCATCGTTGTAGATCAGCACTGGGGTCTTGGGCAGCAAGGTGCCGTGCTTGAGCGTGGTCTTCGCGAACCGGGCCTTGGCGGTCATGCCCGCGCTGGCGAACTCGTCGGCGGCGCGACCGTCGTCATGCACCGGTAGCAGGCCGGTGCCGCTGCGGCCACGCCCGGAGTCGAGCTTGACCCCGAGCAGGCCCAGGGCATCGACGCCGAAACCGATCGTGCCCGGCGTAAAGCCTGACTGGTAATCCAGCAGGAAACCCTGGGCCCATTCGGTGCGCTCACTCTTGGCCGTCCTCGCCGCCCGTGCGCTCATGCCGTGCTCATCGCGGAAATTTTCGTTGAAATAGACGTTGCGCAATTGCAGCTTGAGCTTGCTGTCGTCGATGAAACCTTCGGCGCTGGCCGAGGCCAGGGGCAACAGGCCAAGGAGTGGAAACAAAGCCCCGCGGGTAAGCAAAGTGGTCATGTCGAGCTACTCGTTGTTGTTATTGGGCGTGCAGGCCGGCGCACACCCCCTTGCGGGGCGTGTCAGGCAGGCAGCTAAAAGTGCGGCGGATGAATCAGGAGAACAGCGTCAGCGCCCCGGTCAGCAGGGCCAATGCAGTAATGACCAGGGAGGTGAGCACCGCCCATTTGATGGTGGCTTTCTGAAAGTCGCCCAGGTCGCGGTCGACCATGCCCACCAGCAACAGGGTCGAGGCCACCAGCGGACTCATCAGGTGCACCGGCTGGCCAAGAATGGACGCCCGGGCAATTTCCACCGGATCGATCCCGTAGGCCGCCGCGGCGTTAGCCAGGATCGGCACGACACCGAAGTAGTAGGCATCGTTGGACAACACGAACGTCAGCGGCATGCTGGTAATCGCCACCACCAACGGGAACAGATGGCCCCAGGACGGCGGAATCCAGTCCACCAGGGTTTGTGCCAACGCATCGACCATCTTCGTCCCGGAGAAAATCCCGGCGAAAATGCCCGCGGCAAACACCAGCAGGACCACGGTCATGGCGTTGCCCGAATGGGCGAGAATGCGTTCCTTCTGAATATCCAGCTGCGGATAGTTGATCATCAGCGCCAGGACAAAACCGATCAGGAACAGGATCGCCGAGTGCATGAGCCCCATCACCAGCGCGACCATCACCGCGACCACCAACAGCAGGTTGACGTAGGCCAGTTTCGGACGTTTGTGTGGCGTGTCTTCCATGATCGCGTTGATGTAGCAATTACCACCGCCGCTTTGCAGCTGGACATTGCCGATGCGCTTGCGCTCGGCACGGCCCAACAGGAACGCCGTGAACACCACCCATGCGGCCCCACCGATCATGGTCGGCAGCAACGGCACGAAGTACTCACCGGCATCCAGGCCCAGGGCTGCGATGGCACGGGTCGCCGGGCCGCCCCAAGGGGTCATGCCGCTCATGATGCTCAAGGAGAGCATGGAAACGGTCGCCAGGATCATCGGGTTCATGCCGATGCGCTTATACAGCGGCAGCATCGCGGCACAGGTGATCATGTACGTCGTCGTGCCGTCACCGTCCAGCGCCACCAATAGCGACAGCAGCGCAGTGCCAACGGCGATTTTCATCGGGTCGCCATTGACCCGCTTGAGGATCTTGCGGATCAGCGGGTCGAACAGGCCGGCGTCGATCATCAGGCCGAAAAACAGGATCGCGAACAACAGCAGTGCCGCTGACGGCGCGACCATCTTCAGGCCATCCAGCATCATCTTGCCGGTGGTCCCGCCAAAGCCGCCAAGCACGGCAAAGACGATCGGCACCACCGTCAGGGCGACGATGGGCGACAGCCGTTTGGTCATTATCAGGAAGGTGAAGACCACCACCATGGCCAAGCCAAGTAAAGCGAGCATATGTCAGATCTCTTGTTGTTATTGAGTCGCTGATGCAATGACGAGGTCTGCCTGGCTAACCGGCCAGGCGCCGGGAAACCGTGGCGTATACAAAACCTGAAAAAAGGCGGCGGGCGGTGCGTACTACCGAGGCTCGAATGGTCTCACCCGTTTCGCCGGTGTAGGACAACACGACATCGATACCGCCGCTAGGGTGCTCGATGCGAACCTGCTGCAAACGAGGCTCGCTGCCGCCACCGATCAGGTTGGCCGCGACACTGCCGTGGGTCACGCAAGCCGTCGCCAGGCCGATGGAGCCGGTGATTGCCAAGGCGCGGTGACAGCTGTGGGGCATGAAGTAGCGCACCTGGAGGGTCCCGCCAGACTTGGCCGGCGACACCAGGACTGGCTTGGGGATCACCATGTCGCTGACGTCACCCAGGCCCATCGCCCGGCCGGCTTTGAGCCGCAAGGATTCCAGGCGCTGCATGAAGGCCTTGTCGGCGTCCAGTTCAGCGGGGCCTTCGTCACCGCGCTTGCCCAGTTGGCTGGCCTCGACGATCAGCATCGGCATCGCCATGTCGATGCAGGTCACCGCAATGCCGTCGATCATGTCCAGGGGTTGCCCGGTTGGGAAGAGCTTCCCCGTCTTGCTGCCCGCGGCATCGAGGAAGGTCAGTTGCACCGGGGCGGCCGTGCCGGGCACGCCATCGATGGCGGTGTCGCCTTCGTAGCTGACCTTGCCTTTCGGGGTTTGCACGTCGGAATTCACGAAAGTCCCGGTATTGAGGTTGCGAATGCGCACCCGGGTCAGCTCGCCGGTAGCCTTGACCAGCCCCTGCTCGATGGCGAACGGGCCGACGGCGCAGAGCATGTTGCCGCAGTTGGGCGCGGTGTCGACCCGACGCTGGGAAACCATGACTTGAACGAACAGATAATCGACGTCGGCTTCCGGGTGCAGCGATGGGCTGACGATCGCCACCTTGCTGGTCTGTGGGCTGCCGCCGCCGATGCCGTCGATTTCCAGTTCGTGGCCGGAGCCCATCAGGTTGATTAGCAGCTCGTCACGTTCGGCGATGGCGACCGGCAGATCCCAGGCGAGAAACACCGGGCCTTTTGACGTACCGCCGCGCATCAGCACACAAGGAATTCGCTTCATGAACATTAACTCTTGTTGATCAATCTGGATAATTGATGTTCTGGACACAAGAGTGGCAGGGTTTAAAAAGTGTTTCCAATGCAAATATCGTCGCCATTATTGCGTTTCACAAAAGAATTATTCTAGGATTCGCCCAGGGCTCACCGCCCTTCCCCAGCGAGAGAAAACATGGAATATGAACTGCAGGACATACGATCTTTCGTGAAAATCGCTGAACTGGGCAGTTTCCACGAGGCCGCCGATGCATTGCACCTGTCCCAACCCGCCTTGAGCCGGCGGATGAAGAAACTCGAGGAAGGCTTGGGGACCGCTTTGCTCGATCGCACCACCCGCAAGGTCAGTCTGACGAGCGTCGGTCGTGACTTCCTGCCCAAGGCGCGACGCCTGCTGGATGATTTCGACGACTCGATCCTCAATATCCGCGAGCTGGCGGAGCGACAGATCGGCCGGGTGACCTTGGCCTGCATCCCCACGGCGGCGTTCTATTTCCTGCCTTCGGTGATCCGCCTCTACAACGAGCGCTACCCGAAAATCCGCATCCGCCTGCTCGACCTCAGCGCCAATGAAGGGCTCGAAGCGGTGTTGCGCGGCGAAGCCGATTTCGGCATCAACATGATGAGCGGCCAGCACCCGGACATCGAGTTCGTGCCCCTGGTCAACGAACCCTTTGTGCTGGCCTGCCGGCGCGACCATGAGTTGGCTGAACGCAGCGCGGTCACCTGGTCGGAACTCAGCGATTACCGGTTGATCGGCGTTGGCCGCCTGAGCGGCAACCGCATGCTGCTGGACCACGCGCTGTCGGGCCTGAGCTGGCGCCCCCAGTGGTTTTACGAAGTACAGCACTTGTCCACGTCATTGGGACTGGTGGAGGCTGGCCTGGGCGTGTCGGCGATGCCCAGCCTGGCGATGCCGGCCGGGGACCATCCAACGCTGGTCAGCGTGCCGCTGATCGAGCCAGTGGTAAACCGCTCACTGGGCCTGGTCTACCGCCGGGGCGCATCGCTCTCCCCGGCCGCGGAGAAATTCGTCTCGATCCTGCTTGAACAGTGGCCGCAATGAAGCGAGAGCCGCCACACCACCAGCGCGGCGAGGCTGATTGAGCCGCCCAGCAGGCTGACCGCCATCCAGCCCCACAGCGCATAGACCTGGGTCGCGGCCATCGCGCCCAGTGCACTGCCCACCGAGTAGAAAAACATGTAGGCGCCGACCATGCGGCTTTGGGCGTCAGGCCGTGCAGCGAAAATCAGGCTCTGGTTGGTGACGTGCACGGCTTGCACCGCGAAGTCGAGCAACACCACACCGCAGACCAGCGCAATCAGGGAGGTCTCGGTCAACCCGATGGGCAGCCAGGAAAGCGTCAGGAGCCCCAGGGACCAGCCGGTCACCCGTTGTCCAAAACCTTGGTCAGCCCAACGTCCGGCGCTTCTGGCCGCCAGGGCTCCTGCGACGCCAGCCAGGCCGAACAGGCCGATGGTGGTGTGGGAAAGCGCCAGCGGCGCGGCGCTCAACGGCAGCACCATGGCCGTCCATAACACCGAAAAAGCGGCAAAGACCAGCAAGGCCAGCAGCCCCCTGGTCCGTAGCATCGGCTCGGTCACGAACAGCATGAACAGCGAACGGATGAGCGCCAGATAGGGCTCCCGGTTGCGGGGCGACACGGCGGCAGGCACCACGGCCCAGAACACCGCTGCGATGATCAGCATCAAGCCCGAGGAAACGAAATAAACCCCACGCCAGCCCGCCAGATCGGCGATCACTCCAGAGATGAACCGCGCCAGGAGAATCCCCAGGACGACGCCACTGGTGACGGTTCCCACGGCCTGTCCCCGTTGGGAGGGCGAGGACAGCGCGGCGGCATAGGCCACCAGCACCTGGACGACCACCGCCAGCAGCCCCATCACAATCAGGGCGCCCAGCAACGCCAACCAATGCTGGGCTGCGCCGACGGCCGCCAGCACAATCGCAGACAACACCAATTGGGCGAACACCAACCGTTTACGGTCGACCTTGTCCCCCAGCGGGACGATGAACAGCAACCCCAGCGCGTAACCCACCTGGGTGGCCGTCACCACGACCCCGATCAACCCTGAAGCGACGCCCAGACTCTCGGCCATCGACGCGAGCAAGGGCTGGGCAAAGTAGACGTTGGCGACGGCCAGTGCGCAGGTCACGGAGAACAGTAACGTGAGCGACGGCGAAAGGCCCGGGCACTGCTGCGCACTCAAGGAACCCGTGGCGAGGGAGCTTGCTCCCGCTGGGCTGCGAAGCGGCCCCTTTTGTGAGCGCTTCGCACTCAAGCGGGAGCAAGCTCCCTCGCCACGCTGGGCTTCCGAAGACTGCGAGGTGAAACCATCGGCCTCTGCTGTCATGCATGTCTCCTTGGCGCTAAACTAGTTTCAATTAAAAACCTGATTGAATTGTTGCCCGATCAGGTTTTTATTTGCAACCACAAATGCCGACCAACTTGGCATTGCTTTCCAAAGGGTCAAAAAATGGAAACCGCTTCAACGCAAAACAACGAATGCCCGGTCGCCAGGACACTCGGCGTGATTGGCGATCGTTGGTCGCTGATGATCATCCGCGACGCCTTCGACGACATCCGCCGCTTCAGTGAATTCCAAAAAAGCCTGGGCGTGGCCAAGAACATCCTGGCATCGAGGCTCAAAGCCTTGGTCGAGGTCGGCGTGTTCGACGTTCGCCCCGCCTCGGATGGAAGCGCCTACAAGGAATACGTCCTGACAGAGAAAGGACGGGAGATTTTTCCGGTGGTGGTCAGCCTGCGGCAATGGGGTGAACGCTTCCTGTTCGAGCCGGGAGAAACGCGCTCCGTGCTGCTGGACAACGCCTCCGGCCAGGCGCTCATGCCGATGGAGGTTCGTTCCTCAAGTGGCCAGAAACTCAGCCCGACCGACTGTCACAGGGTGAGGCTCATGGCCGACAACCCAACGTGAGCGCTTTTATCCCTGCAACACCAGCGACAGGTCCGGATACCTGGCGCACATGAATTCGACAAAGGCCCGCACCTTCGGCGCAGCCAGCCGCCGGGACGTGTGCAGGACCCAGAGTTCGGCTTCCTTGCCCGTTACCGTGCCCCACTGGACCAACTCGCCACTGGCCAACGGGTTCCAAGCGATCGACTGTGGGAGAAGAGCCGCCCCACCACCGGCGATGGCCGCGTCGCGGATCATCAGGAACGAAGAGAAACGCAGCCTGGGGATCGGCTCCAGGACCAGGTGACCGCCATCGAGTGTCCAATGGGCCGGCTCGAAACTCGACACCACAATGCCGGGAACCGAACGGAGAGCGCCGGGCGCAGGCTTGGGTACTTCAGGCGCAGCCACGACGACCAGCCGGTCCTTGGCGAAGCAGCGGCCGACCAGATCGCTGTCCGGGCTCGGGTTGATCCGGATCGCCACGTCAAATTGTTCCTCGACGAGATCAACCACACGGTCCTCGGCAATGGCCTCGATCGTGACGTCAGGATAGGCCGCGCAAAACTCGGCGCCGATGCGTCCCATCGCGAGCTGCGAGAACAGGACCGGGGCAGCGACACGCAAGCGTCCGCGCGGCGTCGATACGCCCTCCTTCGCCGCCGCCATGGCTTCCGCCACTTCGGCCAATGGCCCCTCGGCCCGGGCCAGCAGCAGCGCGCCGGCCTCGGTGAGCTTCAAGCCGCGGGCGCTGCGCTCGATCAGCCGGACACCCAATTGCTCCTCAAGGTCGGCGATACGACGCGACAAGGTGGCCTTGGATATGCCGCTGGCACGGCTGGCCTTGCCCAACCCTTCGTTGGTGGCCACGAGGGTGAAATCGGTCAACGCGTTCAGGTTCATGCTGTTCCACTTATGCAACGGAGTGTCTACATCCTGGCGTCTTCGTTTTACTCCTGCAACACAATATCGTTTGTCCATCGCCACGGACCGACAAGGCCGTAGCGGACTCTGACTCACCTACCCTTTTGCAGGAGATTCAAAATGAGCATTCTCGTTACCGGCGCCACGGGCACCCTCGGATCACTCATCGTTCAACGCCTCGCCGGCGCAGGCGCCGAGGTCAACGCCCTCGTGCGCCAGCCCGGCAAAGGCACGTTCCCGGCGGGCGTCGCTGAAGTCGTTGCCGACCTCACCGACGTCCCTTCGTTGCGCAATGCACTGGCGTCGGCACGGACGCTGTTCCTGCTCAACGCCGTGACCCCCGACGAGGTGACGCAAGCCCTCATCACCTTGAACCTCGCTCGCGAAGCCGGCATCGAGCGCATCGTCTACCTGTCGGTGATCCATGCCGACAAGTTCACCTATGTGCCGCACTTCACCGGCAAGCACACGGTCGAGCGCATGATCGAAAGCCTCGACATCCCGGCGACCATCCTGCGGCCGGCTTACTTCATGCAGAACGAATCGATGGTCCAGCAGACGATCCGGGACTATTCGGTGTACCCGATGCCGATCGGCTCGGTGGGCGTGTCGATGATCGATGCCCGCGACATCGCCGACATCGCCGTCGCCGAGCTGCTGCGCCGCGACAGGGCGCCTTCGGCCCTGGATCGGATCACCCTGGACCTGGTCGGCCCGCAAGTACTGACCGGTGCCGCCGTGGCGAAGATCTGGAGTGCCGCCCTGGGTAGCGAAGTCGCCTATGGCGGTGACGATGTGGCCGCCTTCGAAGCGCAATTGGCCGCGTACGGTCCCGCGTGGCTGGCTTATGACATGCGCCTGATGATGGCTGGCATCCAGACGTTTGGCATGCAGGCGGCCGAAGGAACCGTGGAACGATTGCAGGCGATCCTCGGACGCCCGTTGCGGACCTACGAAGACTTCGTTCGCGAGGCCGTCGCCGGGGTTTGATCCCCTGGCGCGAGGGAGTGGGTCCGAATCATTTGGAGAGACCTACTCCTCGGCAGGCCTCATATGAAAAATCGTATAAGGCAGGATCAACGTATCGGCGATGATACTGAAAGGCAGGTCAATGATTGCAAACGGCGCCAGCGCGCGTGAGTAAACGTCGTTGTCGTTCGTCGCGCCCTTGATGATCTCGATATCGGTGGCCGCACCGCAGTATGGCTGGCGGCCGCAGAGTTGCCCCATGCCAAAGGTTTCGTTGGCCGTCGCACAGCCTGCCAGCAGCGCCATGATCAAAGTCATTATTACGATCCGCATGACGCTCGCTCTCCCTGAAAGGCTGGACTGTAGCACCGATGGCGGACGACCTATAGGGCATGTTGGAAGACTGGAGCGGCGACGCCAGGTTCTCCTGTAGGATGCTCACCCTGTCAATCAGTCGCGAATGTGAACAATGGAACTGCACTCGATTCTCGCCTTTACCCTGGTCGCGGCCATCGCCATCGCCAGCCCTGGACCTGCCACCTTGATGGCGATCAATAACAGCCTGGCCTACGGCCCGCGCTACGCGGTGTGGTCATCGGTGGGCAACGCCAGCGGGCTGTTCTGCCTGTCGGCCGCCGCCATGCTGGGCCTCGGCGCGTTGCTCGCCAGCTCCGAATGGCTGTTCAATGCGGTGAAAGTCCTGGGGGCCGGTTATCTGTTCTACCTGGGTGCCAAGCAGTTGTTCAAGAAGCCCGATACTCACCCCGGATGTGCAAGTGGATGGCACGACCCGCAAGCCATCGCGTTCAAAACTGTACAAGTCGGCGTTCCTGACGGCCATCACCAACCCAAAGGCGACGATGTTCTTCACCGCCCTGTTCCCGCAATTCATCGACCAGAGCGCCGCGCTGCTGCCGCAGTTCCTGATTCTGACATCGATATTCGCCGGCTTGTCGCTGGTGTCCTTGAGCCTGTATGCAGCCATTGCCGCCCAGGCCAAAGGCGTGTTGAGACGGCCCGAATTTTCCGTGTGGATCAGCCGGCCCGTCGGCTCGACCTTCATCGGCTTCGGCGCGGCCATCCTGGCAATGCGTCGGCCAGCCGCTTAGGAGGGGAGCTTGCTGCGTGAAATCCAGGTGACTGAACCACCGCCTTCGCGAGCAGGCTCGCTCCCACAGGGATTTGGGATCGGGCACAAGATTTGTGTTCACTGAGTATCCAATGTGGGAGCGAGCTTGCTCGCGATGAGGCCGGCCCATCCAACATCACCGCAAACTGACACGCCGCCTTCGTTGCGCCGAGGGATCTAAACCTCAAGCACCAACGGCTCGCTCCCTTGGGCCGGCACGGCGCAGCAGATCAGCACTTCACCTTCGCCCACCGGTTCGGCCGGCTGGCTCAGGTAATGCACCTGGCCACGGCTCAAGCGGGTTTTGCAGGTGCCGCAGGAACCGCCGCGGCAACTGAATTCCGGGGTCAGGCCGCGCGCTTCGGCCAGCTCCAACAGCGTTCCACTGCCAGGCTCCCAACGAGCTTCCTTGCCGGAACTGGCGAACAAGACCTTCACCGCCTCGCTCGCGGCCGGTACTTGCTGGGGCGCCGGGACACTGACTTCGATATCCCGCACAAGGGTGGAGGGCCCGAAGGTTTCCGCATGGATGCGGTCGTCAGGAATGCGCAATTTACGCAGCCCGTCATACAGCGCCTGGGTAAAGCTGCCCGGCCCGCACAGATAGAAATCGTAGTCGTTGAGCGGCAGCAGCCGCTTGAGCAGTTCCACATCGATCCGGCCTGCCAGATCGTAGCCTTCACCTGCCCCCGCCTCGGTGGGCGGTTGGCTGACCATGCGCAGCACCTGCAGCTTGTCGCCGGCACGGGCGGCCAGCTCGTCGATCTCTTCACGGAACGCCAGGTCGGCCACCGAGCGGGCGCTTTGCACCAGCCAGACCGGGCGCATGCGGCTGATGCGCTGCCCCTGGTAAACCACCTCGCGCAACATCGACAACAGCGGCGTGATGCCCACCCCCGCAGCCAGCAACACCAACGGACGGCGCTCGGTGGGCTGGACCGTGAAGTGGCCCTGGGGCGCCCGCGCTTCGATCTCATGCAGCGCCCGCACCTGTTCATGCAGATGGGACGACACCGATCCATCGCGCTTGACGCTGATGCGCAAGAAATCATCCGACGGTGCGCTGGAGACGCTATAGGTCCGGATCGACGGGGTTTTGTGCCCCTCCAACAAAATCCGCACGGGCACATGTTGCCCGGCTTCAAACCGGGGCAAACCCAAGCCATCGCTCGCCTGTAGATAGAACGAGCGAATGTCGGGGCTCTCGTCCACCACCCGCTCAACTTGCAACGAACGCCAACGGCTGCGCAGCGCCTCGGCCTGCAAGCGCTCGGCGGCCTGCTCCCAACTGCCGGTCATCAATGAATTGGGCGAGTCGCCCTCGTCCTGGTCCTTCCAACGCAGCGCGATGGCGGCCGGGCGATGGACGATGCGCTGCGGCGTGAAGCGCAGCAGCCGCTCGGCGCCCTGGAAGGCACTGATCTCGGGATCGTCCAGCAGCACTTGCGCCGAACCGCTCATTTGCAGCAAATCGCCGCTCTGGAAATCGACGAACACCAGCCCAGCCCGTGGGTTGAGCAGGATATTGCCCAGGGTGTTGAAGAACAGATTGCCGGAAAAGTCCGGGATGGTCAGCGATCCGTCTTCGTCCATGCGTACGAAGCCCGGCTTGCCGCCGCGATGAGAGGCATCGACCTGCCGCTCGCCGTCACGCACCACATAGGTGGCGATATAAAACGAATCGGCCGCCGTCACCAGGCGCCGCACCAACGGGTCCGAGACGGTCAATTGACGCGGCGCAACAGCCTGCGCATCGACAAATTGGTACTGACGCAGATTGATGTAGCGAGGGCAGTTGCCGTAGGCCTGGCTCACGGCAATCTCCAGCCCTGGGGCAAGCTGACGGCACACGACGCCGTTCATGCGATTACGTCGCCGGGTGTGCAATTCGATCCCCAGCATGCCGATGGCATCGCCCTCGCCCATGCCTTCCTGGGCCGGGTCGTTCGGCTCGGGCTCGAGGTTGATGTGCAGGGTCTGCGGATCGGGCGAGTTCATGAAGCCCGGTTGTCCTGCGCGCAGGGTCGCCCAGACATCGCCTTGGCGATCCACCGCACCCAGCACCACGAAAGGCAACTGGGCGTAGAACGCCCGGTGCTGGTCCGGCATCCACGTGCGGGCCAGTTGCCGTTGGCCGACACTGGCCATCATGTCGACGGCCCCGACGGCGCGCTGCAGGGTCAGCTCGCCTTCGTGCCAGGGCGAGGTTTGGGCTTTCACGACTTCGTCCATCAGCGACTCCTCGCACCCGCAGCATGAATGCCTGCGCCAGTGCGCTATGGTTAAGGACTCTCCGCCAGCTTCTGCACGGGCGTGCAAGTGGCTGGCGTCATCTTCTGCCCAAAGCGGCTGCGCAGGAATACGCACAAACTGCAATCCACCGTTTCATAAAATGGAACGGTGGGCTCAGGTCCTGACACGGGCGAAATGCTTGGTCAATTCGAGCAGGGTCACCCGCAACTCCGGAGGTCGCACGGGCTTGGCCAGGATTGAAATGTTCATATGGTGCAACGAATGACGAATTCTTTCGATTTCATGGCCGGTCATGATCATGGCGGGGACTCCCCAGCCCCGTTGTTCCCGAATCGCGGCGATGCATTCGGAACCGGAGACCTTCGTACCCAGGTCGAAGTCGGCAATGATGATGTCGCAGTCACTGGTCACCCCGACCCCGTCGCTGTGGGTTTCCACTTCACAGCCCCATTTTTCCAGTAGCGCTGACGTTGCCATCAGCACGTTGGCGTCGTCCTCCACCAGGCACACCCGCAAACCTTGCAAACGGCCTTGCGTGGGCACCGGCCTGTGTGCCGCGACCCTTGGCGCGACCGTTTCCAGCCCCTGGATCATCGCGCGTGTACCCTTGCCCAGCCGGGAGTCCAGCCGGATGTCCAGGTTGATCAACTGGCTGATGCGCTTGACGATGGACAACCCCAGGCCCAGCCCTTCGACGTCCTTGTCCCGGACGTGGCGTACCCGATAGAACTCCTTGAATACCTCGGGCAGATGCTCGGCGGCAATGCCCCGGCCCTTGTCGTAAATGACAATGGCGACGCCACGGCCTCTGGGACGCACGCCGATCAACACCGGTTGGCCGGGGGCGTATTTGAGGGTATTGGAGATCAGGTTCTGCACCATGGTCGCCAACAGCCCGGCGTTGACATTGACCCAGTGTCGACAAGGCCGCAGGCGCAACTCGACACCGGCCCAGCGGGCGGCTTCGGTGTTCTGCTTGACCACGTCCTGGAGCAACGTGCCCAGGTGCACGGGTTCGGCCTGCGGTTCAAGTTGGCCGTTATCGAGGGTGTAGGTATCCAGGATCGAACGAAACAGCTGCGACACGATGTGCAACGAGCGGTCGATATTGTCTACCAGTCGCAACTCTTCCTGCCCCAGCCGGGCATCGCGCAGGCAAGCGGTAAACAAACCGATCGAGTGAATCGGCTGGCGCAAGTCATGGCTGGCCTGGGCCAGGAAGCGGGATTTTTCCTGGTTCGCGGCAATCGCCTCTTCCGAAGCGATGCGGGTACGGGTCAGCAGGATATGCGCGTAGGCAGGCACCACAATGGTGGTGACGATCAGCATCAGGAACAGGTAGGGCTGGCCACGCCAGAACGGCGTGAGCAGGAAAATCACCACCAGGGTCGCCAGGGCGATAGCGGTTGCCAGCGCCAGGTAGCGCGAGCCGAAACGCATGCCATTGCCCAACGTGACCCAGAGCAATGCAGCGTACACCGGTAGCAGTCCCTCCCCACCCACGATCAAGGCGAAGGCGAGGCTTGCATAATCCAGGGTCATCGCAAAAAGACGACGCAGGAAAAAGTGCCCGGGCCAACGCTTGATCGCCATCCGCAGCGGGACCGCGGCACCAAAGAAAAAGGCCATGTACCACAGGATCGGTACATAAGTTTCGAAATCACTGGCCAGACAGGCCACCACAATGATGTAGAGCGCGGTGCAGGCACCGACCGTCAACCTCAACGTCGCCTGATCAAGCTCGCTATTCTTTTCCGTCATAACCACAGGATTATTCCACACGAAAGGTTGTTTCAAACTTGAAACCCGAGGGAGCAGTTTAGGTTACGATGCGCGAACTTGAACTCAGAAGGATCTGAAGCATGACCTGCCGAGTTATTGTGGCCGATGACCATCCTTTGTTTCGTGAAGGTATGTTGAGAACCATCGAACGGCTTCTGCCGACGGCCACCATAGAACAAGCTGGCAACCTGGACGAAGTGCTGGCTCTGGCGCGGTCCGGCATCGAAGTGGACTCCCTGGTGCTGGATTTGCGCTTCCCCGGTATTAAATCGCTGCAGGTCATAAGCCAGTTGCGTCATGAATTCAAACGCACCTCGATCATTGTGGTTTCGATGGTGGATGACAGGGATGTTATTTCCCAGGTCATGGCGCTGGGTGCCGACGGTTTCATCGGTAAGAATATCGACCCCGCCGATATCGCCGACGCCATCATGGCGATTCGCGAAGGCGAAGTAGTGGTCAAGTATCAGGCGGAAAACGCCATCCTCGATGATGCACTTTCGCAACTGACCGCTCGTCAGCGACAAGTGCTTGGTTTGATCGCCGCCGGCAAGACCAACAAGGAAATAGCCCGGGCGCTGGGCATTTCCCCCTTCACGGTACGCATCCATGTCTCAAGCCTGCTCAAATCCCTGGGTGTTCCCACACGTTCAGCGGCTGCGGCGCAATTTCCCAACGTTCCAGGCGATGGCCGATGGTTGGGCAAACCGCAGACGTGAAGGTATGACGTCGTGAATAATCATTGAGCGTTATCCCCCCTGCCCGCCGCCAAGGCCATAGCACACTTGTACTATAGCTTCGCTCCGTACTCTCCCCTAAGCTGAAGACGCTCTGAAAAAAGCGGCTCGAACAGCCAAACATAAAACAAAACCAACGCGCCATACAGACGCCGTGCCGTATCACTGTGCCTATTGAAAAGTTACGGCGTGCCAAGCCCGTGGATTAAATAAATCGCTCGGCGGCGCAATGCTGGATCAACTTCACCGTCTGCCCGGTTGAAGTGGAAGGGTCCTGACATCAACTCAAGGAAAGTCATTATGTCCTTCAACTATGGAAAAACACTTGGAAATGGATTGGCACTGTGCGTGCTGGCGGGCGTACTCAACGGCTGTGCAAACACCGGGGACTTGGGTAAGTTGATGAACACCCTGAACCAGGGAACCCAGAAGTACGACGTCACCTACCTCAAGCAAACGATCATTCCGGGCAAGACGACAAAAGGCCAGATCACGCAGATGTTCGGTGCGCCGACCAACGAGGAACTCAATTCGACCAGCACCAGCAACGAGTCGAACTGGACCTATGAAAAGAATGATGAGGGCCTCGATAAGTACATGAAGCTGGCCCATAAGTACGTGTCGACCGAAACGAGCCTGAAGATGTATGAAACCTCGGCACAACTGGCCAAGGCACAAACCGTGGCCAACGACGTCAGCAGCGTGACCGGCACGAAAACAGGCCAAAGCCAGACCCAGGGTTCGGTATTGACCATCTATTTCATCGACGATGTCGTGAAGTACTACAGGGTCTACTGACGCAATGGCGCCATCCGTTGGGGACAGCGCCAGCCTGCCCCCAACTTTCACCGAGGCTAGCAGCTACGCTTGGAGGCATCAAAAGTCATGAGATGCCAAAGCCGGTGGAAAAGAACAGTGAACTCGACCAGGCCACGTTACGCCTGACCGTCAGCGCCTGTGCGCTCGTGTATATCGGCATCCTGGCCGGCCTGTATCCAGAAGACGCCGCCAGCTACGTGCCCATCATTATTTACATCGGCACGTTCATTTTCGTCTCGGTGTTCCTGCGCATGATCATCAAGCGCTGGGCAGGACACTTCTTCTGGCGACGCCTGTTCACGATGCTGCATGACTACACGGGCATCGCGTTCGCCATGGTGCTGGGAGGTGAAACTGCACTGCCGATCTACGCAGCACTGCTCTGGGTAACCTTGGGTAATGGCATGCGTTTCGGCTCGCGCTACCTGGCGCTGGCAACCGCTATCGCGCTGGCGACCCTGGTGGTGATTTTCTGCCTTCAGCCCTTCTGGCGTACCCAGCCCTACATGTTCCTCATGCTGATCGTCACCACCATCGTGGTGCCAGCCTATGCGCATATCCTACTGACCCGTACCCGTATCGCTTCGGAAGAGGCGATTGCCGCGAACCAGGAGAAGTCGCGCTTCCTCGCCCAGGCCAGCCACGACCTGCGCCAACCGATCCACTCCATCGGCCTGTTCACCGCCTGCCTGCGTGACGCCAGGCTGGGCATGGAAGAACTGCGGCTAGTGGACAATATCGACCGCTCGCTGCACACCGTCTCGCAGTTGTTCCGTTCGATCCTCGATATCTACACCCTGGACCACGGCAAGCTCGTACCGCAGGCCGACACCATTCACTTAGGGACTCTATTGCAAGAAGTGGTCAAGCAGAACACCGAGGCGGCTCGCTGGGCCGGGGTCGAACTGCGCCTGCGCACCTGCCCTCATTGGGTCAACGTCAATCCAGGCATGCTGACCACAATGGTCCGGAACCTGCTGTCCAACGCCCTCAAATACGCGCCTGGCCAGCCGGTGTTGATTGGCGTACGGCGCCGGGGCAAGCGCCTGGCCGTGGTGATCTACGACAAGGGCCGTGGCATCGCCGCCGAACATTTGCCCGAAGTGTTCAAGGAGTTCTACCGCGTGCGCCATGTCCGAGACAAGGATGTCGAGGGCCTTGGCCTGGGCCTGTCCATCGTCAAGCGCATCAGCCAGATACTCGACGTCGATATACACATCCGCTCCAAGGTCGGCCAAGGCACCCAAGTGGCGATCAGCGGCCTGGAGCTGGCGGCGCCAAGGGCCATGGAGCCCAAGGTGACGCCCGTCCAGCATCGTCTGGACGGATTACGGGTGTGCTTGGTAGAGGACGACGCCAACGTTCTGATGGCGACGTCGGCACTTCTGGAAAAATGGGGTTGCGAGGTTGAAACCCACAGCGACGGCGAGGGACTGACCAGCGATGGCGACATTGTCATCGCCGATTTCGACCTGGGCACGAAAGTCTCGGGCGCCGAGTGCATTGCCGCGATACGCGAGCAGCGCGGCTGGCAAGTCCCGGCGTTGGTCATCACCGGGCATGAGATCGAGCGGATACGTCAATCGCTGCACAGCCTGAACATCTCGGTGCTGGCCAAGCCCGTGCGGCCGCCGGAGCTGCGAGCGGTATTGCTCGAGCTCGTCAAGCGCATGGATCGCAAGGGCGTGGACTCAGCTCACCTCAACCCACCCAGCCGATAGCCGTCTTGGGAATCACCTCGGACTCGTCGAGCTTGGACGCAAACATACTCACCGCATCGAGGGCATCGGTGGTCCCGTTCCGGATCTGCACGATGACCGATCCGGCCTGGTCCGCCAGGGTGACGCCACGCAAGGCGCCCTCATGGGTGACGTTCATGCTCGCGACGGCATCGCGGGTTTCGGAGAGGATCATGCCGATCATTTCGGCAATCTCCGACGTGGAGCGACTGGTGCGCCCGGCCAGTTGCCGGACCTCGTCGGCCACCACCGCGAAGCCCCTCCCCTGGTCGCCGGCTCGGGCCGCCTCGATGGCCGCGTTGAGGGCCAGCAGGTTGGTCTGGTCGGCAATGCCGCGAATGGTGTTGACGATGGCGGTGATCTCTTCCGAACGCGCCCCCAGTTGCCCAACCAGGCGCGCGGAGGCGCCGATGTTGTCGGCGATTTCGCGCATTTCCTTGGCGGTTTGATGGATCACCAGAGCGCCCTGTTCAGCCACGCGCTCGGTCTCGGCGGAGATGTGGTAAGCCCGGGACGCGCCGCGCGAATCCTCTTCGAATTTCTCCACCCGCTCGGTGATGTCACTGGCGAACTTCACGATCTTGCACAGCTTGCCTTCGGCGTCGTAGACCGGGTTGTAGCTGGCTTCCAGCCAGACGACTCTGCCGTTCTTGCCGAGGCGCTTGAATTGACCGCTGAAAAACTCACCGGCGTTAAGACGACGCCAGAAATCGCTGTACTCCGAGCTGCCCACCAGGCTCGGTTCACAAAACATCCGGTGGTGCTTGCCCTTGAGCTCAGCCAGTGAGTAATTCATCACATTCATGAAGTTGTCGTTGGCGGTCAGGATGTTGCCGCCCAGGTCGAATTCGATCACCGCCATGGCCCGGTCGAGGGCCGCCAGCCGGCCACGGGTTTCGGCCTCAGTGGCCACTTTGACAGTCACATCGAGTGCGTACTTGACCACTTTCGCGACGCGGCCTTGTTCATCGAGTACCGGGTTATAGCTGGCTTCCAGCCACACGTTCTGGCCTGAAGCACTGCGGCGCTGAAACGTGCCGGACACGAATTGACCGGCGCGCAACTGGTTCCAGAATTCACGGTATTCGGCGCTGCCCGCCAGCGCCGGGGTGCAGAAATCCCGATGGGACAGGCTGGTCACTTGCTCCGCACGGTAGCCCATGGTTTTCAGAAAGTTCTCGTTCGCCCGCAGCACCTTGCCGTCTGGACTGAATTCGATAACCGCCATCGACCGTTCAAGGGCGCCGACCAGTCCTTTGTAGGTTGTCAATTCGGCCGTCCTAGCCGTCAGTTCGTTTTTTAGTGTTTTATTAAACATGACGTACCCTCGGTGAACCCTGAAAGTGACCGGACCTTCTATTCATATCGGCGGGTTGGCTGGGGGCTGAACGGTACGGCGTAATTATGTTTCGGCGCCAAAACCCACCGAATCCATCAACCAGCTTCTAAAGGCCTGCACTTTTGGCGAATCGGCCAGTTCATGAGGGGTGACGAAATAGAAGCCCAGGTCGGACCTCAATCGCAGATCAAAGGGGGCTACCAGTCGTCCAGCCCTCAGGTCATCCTCGACATAGGTTGAGCGACCGATGCACACACCCAGGCCGTCCACCGCTGCCTGTACGGCCATCATGGCCAGGTCGAATGTCAGCCGGCTGCCTTCGGCCAGTTTTGTGGGTTGGCCGGCGGCGCTCAGCCACGCGCTCCAATCGCCGCTGGTCACCCCGCTGATTTGCAACAACGTGTGCTGGGCCAGGTCGTCCGGGGTCCGCAACGCGGTCGGACCGTGCAGCAACCTGGGGCTGCACACCGGGAAGATGTCATCGGCCATCAGCCAGTCGGCACGCACGCCCTTCCAGTCGCCGACACCGTAACGGATGGCCGCATCGATGCCGCCCTTGCGCAAATCCACCCGTTCAGTGGACGCCGTGACGCGCACATCGATAGTGGGACACGCCTGCTGGAACGACGCCAGCCGCGGCAGCAGCCATTTGGAGGCAAATGAAACCAGCGTACTGATCGTCAAGACACTGTTGTTGCGGCTCTCCAGCAACATCTCCGTGCAATAGCGCAACTCATGGAAGGCCGAACGAACGCCGGGGAAATAGGCCTGGCCTTCGTTTGTCAGGGCCAAACCGTCCTTGAGCCGCAAGAACAAGCGCACACCCAGCTCCTCTTCGAGCCGACGAATTTGATGACTGATCGCTGTCTGGGTGACGTTCAGCTCTTCGGCAGCCTTGGTAAAGCTCATGTGTCGAGCTGCCGATTCGAAGGCTTTCAGGCCGTTCAAGGATGGGATTCTGTCGGCCATGGCGAGGGGACGTACTCATGAGATTTTGTCATACGCTAGCACTGAAGATGTCCTTTGAAAATGTTCCGGTCTTCACGGATTCTGCCGGCATATCCCCCATTCTTGAGGAAACCATGGAACTGTACTTCGCGCCCCTGACCTGCTCGTTGTCCCCGCACATCGTGTTGCGGGAATTGGGCTTGCCCTTTGAATTGATCCGGGTCGACAACAAGACCAAGCGCACCGCCGACGGCCGCGACTTCCTTGGCATCAACCCCAAGGGTTACGTGGCCGCCTTGGTGCTGGATAACGGTGAGGTCCTGACCGAGGGGCCCGCCATCGTCCAGTATCTGGCCGATCGGGTCCCCGGAAATACACTTGCGCCGGCCAATGGCACTTGGGAGAGAGTTCGTCTGCAGGAATGGTTGAACTTCATCAGCACCGAGATCCACAGCGGCTGTGCCCCGCTGTTCAATGCCGATATCGCCGAGTCAACCAAGGCAATCTTCAAGGCAAGACTGTTCAAGCGCCTGGACTACCTCAGCCAGGCCCTTGAGCAACAGGATTACCTGATGGGCCGCTTCGGCCTGGCCGACGCGTATCTATTCACCGTTTTGACTTGGTTGCCGTTGTTCAACATCGCGATCGGCGACTGGCCGGTACTGGCGTCGTTCATGGCCCGAATCGCGGCACGTCCCAGCGTCCGGGCGGCGATGGCGGCAGAAGCGGCATAATCCATCCCAGTGCAAACTGACCCAACGCTATCGCGAGCAGGCTCGCTCCCACAAGGGTCGGCGGTGAATTCCGATTTCTTGAACGCCTCGGAACCACTGTGGGAGCTTGCTCGCGAAGATGGCGTTACATCCAACTTCTCCACCAACTGACCCAACGCTATCGCGAGCAGGCTCGCTCCCACAAGGGTCGGCGGTGGATTCCGATTTCTTGAACGCCTCGGAACCACTGTGGGAGCTGAGCTTGCTCGCGATAGCGGAGGGTCAGTCAATGATGAGCCCACTGCCCCAACGCCATAGCAAGCAAGCCCACTCCCACCGTTTCACCGCCGGCAGGCGTTGACCGGCGGCACTCGGCCGCGCCAGGGTTGGGCGCGTTCCAGTTGGGCGGCCAGGGCCAGCAAGGTGTTTTCTTCACCAAAGCGCCCGGCAAAATGCGCGCCCATCGGCAAGCCATTGGCGTTCCAGGACAAGGGCACCGACATCGCCGGTTGGCCGCTGGCATTGAACAGTGCAGTGAATGGCGAATAACTGTGGTAGCGCTCGATCAGTTGGTCCAGGCTCATGCACACATCCTGCAGGTCCAGCTCGCCAATCCGCACCGGCTCGCGGGTCAGCACCGGGCTCAGGATCACGTCGTAATCCTGCATGAATACCGCCAACTGCCGGCCGAGGGCATGAATCCATCCCACCGCCGCGGCATATTGGGCGCCGCTGACGTTGCCCTTGTCCCGCAAGATGATCCGGGTACGCACCTCCAGCTCTTCCGCCTGCACGGCAAACCCGCGCATCTGGCCCAGCAGATCGACATAGTGACGAGAGCTCGCGCCAATGATGGTGAACACATGGTCGAAAAACTCCAGCAACCCCACCGGCAGGCTCACCGGTTCGACACGATGCCCCAGCACCTCGCACAACCGGGCCGCCTCGCCCACTGCCTGAAGGCTCTGTGGTGACGTAGGCCAAGGCCCGAGCTGCTCGACCAGGGCGATGCGCAGCGGCTTGGGATCCGCCTGCACCGCCATCACATAGGGCAACGCCTGGACCGGCGCGGCATAGGGCGCGCCCAGGTCCATCCCGGCGGTGGCATCCAGCAGTGCCGCACTGTCGCGTACTGACAGCGTGATCGCATGCGGCGTGCCCATCCCCGCCCAGCCCTCGCCCATTACCGGCCCCGACGGCATCAGGCCACGGCTGGGCTTGAACCCGAACACACCACAACAGGACGCCGGCACGCGCAATGAACCGCCGCCGTCGTTGCCATGGGCGAACGGCACCACGCGGGCCGCCACCAACGCGGCAGCGCCGCCGCTGGAGCCACCGGCACTGTGTGCGTGGCTCCAGGGGTTGCGGGTGGCACCGAAGCGCGCGGACTCGGTGGAATACGACGTGCCGAACTCAGGCGAGGTGCTGGTGCCCATCACCTGGCATCCGGCACGGCGCAGACGCGTCACGACTTCCGATTCGAAATCCGCCCGACAGTCGCCCAGCGCGCGCGAACCGTTGGTCATCGCCGCGCCAAGCACCGGCGAGAACAGATCCTTGATCAAGGTCGGCACACCGGCCAGCAGGCCTTGGCCAACCTGTGGCGTGCGCGCCGCCTGCCGGGCCGAATCGTACAAGCGCTCGGCCACCGCATTAAGCTGTGGCTCGACCCGTTCCAGGCGCTCGATGGCGGTTTCCAGCAGTTCGCCGGGCTGGACTTCGCCACGCCTGACCCACTCGGCCAGCGCCGTGGCATCTTCACTGTCCATCATTTGGTGAATGTCTTGCATACCCATGTTTCAGGTTCCTTATGTCACGACGATTGATGTGAGCCGACGGTGCTTGCTTGTCCCTGAGCCCTTCTCCGCAGGCCGACAACGACCCAGAGCAGCGCCAAGGCAAAACTGCTCAGGGCCAGCCACTGGATGGCATGACGCAGGTCGCCGGCGAAGACAATTACCAAGGCCACCACCAGCGGACTGACGAATTGGCCGATGTACAGGCACGAGGTAAACCCGCCCATGCCCCGGCCGCGGGTGCTGGCGGTCAAGGCATTCATCACCGGCGCCATCACGTTGGGCACCAGCAACCCCGCCCCCAGGCCCTGGACGAACACCGCCACCAGCACGTCGTTGTAGCTTTGCCCGCGCATCAGCAGCCACAGCCCCAACCCCATCAGGCCGAGCAGCAGCGCGTTGCAACCGGCAATGCCGAAACGCCGGCGCAGCAACGGCCACATCAGTGAACCGCCCAAGGTCGCCAGCAGGCTCAGTCCCGCGGCCAGGCCGATCATGGTGCTGGAGGTGATGCCCAGGCTGACCAACAGCGTCGGCGCCTGGATCGGCATGACGAACGTCAGGACCATGCCGCCCAGGATCATCAGGTAGCCGGCCAGCAGTGGCAGCACGGCAACCTTGGCCGGCCCCGACGCGTCGACGCGCGGCTCGGTCAGTTGCGGCTTCGCCACCGGCGGTTCCCAGAGCACTTTCAGCATCGCCGGCACCAGCAGCAACGGCAGCAGATACAGCAGGAACGGCGCGCGCCACGAATGCTCGCCGAGCACACCGCCCACCACGAAAAACAGCGCGCCCACCAGGCCGATGGTCACCACCTGGCGATTGACGTAGCGCAGCCGCTCCTCACCCTGCCAATAGTCGGCGATCAGCGTCGCGCAGCAGGTCATCACCGCCGCCTCCGTGCAGCCGAACAACAGCCGCGCGCCCACAATCGAAGGCAGGCTCTCGAGCATGGCCGGCAACGCGCCGAGCAAGGCGTAGAGCACCGTGGCAATCACCAGCAAGGCCTTGCGCCCGACCCGGTCGGCCAACCAGCCCGCCAAAGGCGCGCACACGGCAATCGCCAGGGCCGGGCCGGTGATCGCCAACGGCACCAGCAGATCGGCCCGCGGTTCCAAGGGGCCGAATTCGGCGCCCAACCTGGGCAGGATGGGCGTGACCATTACCGCGCCCATGATCGTCAGGCTGCTGCCCAGCATCAGCACCCCGCCTTCGCGCCAACCGGCCTGGCGCGACGGAGTGGCCGCCGGTGAAACGGAATTTGACTGGTTCATGGCGAGCCTCTTTTAGAAACTGTGAGAAATACGCAGCGCCGTGGTGTAGCCCTCGGCGCGGTTTCGCGCATCGAGCTCCTTGTAGACGTGCAGCCACACCGGGGGTATGCCGGGCTTGAAGTAGCTAACCGCCGGCCCGACCGCCAACACCCGGGCGCGATTGCCCGCTTCCAGGCCCGGCGCATCGTCGTCGGTGAATTGCCGGTAGTAAAAACCGCCCACGCCGACGGTCCATGGGCCGACGTGTTGGCCCACGGCGAATTCGTGACGGTACTCGACGCCATTCTTGTAGTCGGTGGCGTGGTTGCGCGTATTGATGTCGGCTTCGAAGCTCGAAGACACCTCGAAACCGCTGTCGGAGATGTACGTGGCGTTGAGGATCGGTGAGAAGGTCCAGTGGTTGAGACCCGGTGAGATCAAGCGATCCTTGTCGTAGTCGCCCGTGGGGGCCTGGATCTGGAACTGGGCGTTGACGAACAGGTTCGGCGACAAGGTCCACTGCAGGATCACCGGCAGCACCTGTATATCGGCCATGCGGAACGGATCGGCTTCCAGGTCCAGCGGGCCGATGGGTGTCTGCACCCGTACCGAGGCGTCCATCTGGAAGAACGGCACGACGGCGCCGAAGCCGTACTTGGCGCCCAGCACGGTGTAATCGGTCATGTGCATGTAGGCGACGCCGAGGGACAAGATATCCAGGGACAAATTGTTGTCCACGGACTTACCGTGACGATCCTTCTGCACGTTGGCCGAGTAGAACGCGGTGCGCAGGCCGACGGTGCCAAAGGGCGTGGCCGGCGGCATCATCCCCGCGCCGAAGTCGTAGACCCCGAACGCCGTGGTCGGCGCACCGTTTTCGGTGCCATGGGCAGCGCTACAGACAGCGATCAATCCCAGGGTTAACCCAGTACAGCGCAAGACGTTGGTTTTATTCTTCTGATTCATCGAATGCCCCTCCCGACCATGTGGTGTAGGGGTCATCCTAGGGAGCCGGCCAGTCAGCCGTTATCCGTTTTCAGCACAGATGCGTGCGACGCAGGGTTTGTGAAGGTGTCTCGCCGAACAGCACTCGATAGTCGCTGGAAAACCGGCTCAAATGCCAGAAGCCCCACCGTGCCGCCACCTCCTGTACACCTTGGGCATGGCCGCCGCTGCGCAGTTCACGACGCACGGCATTGAGGCGCAACGCCCGCAAATAGGCCACGGGGTTGATGCCCAGCGTCTCCTGGAAGCAATACTGCAGTTTTCGCCGGCTGGCACCGATGTGGTTGCACAGGTCGAGGATCGACAGCGGCTCATCGACATGGGTCAAGGCATATTCCCGAGCGCGGTCGACCATGCGCTTGCGCGCCGTGGGGTTGAGCGGCGGCGCCTCATCCGGTGCCACCAGTTCCAGTATGTGCAGCATCACCGTGTCACGCAGGCCACGGCGGATCGACTCGTAACCCAGTAACGAGTCACGCCCCTGCTCGCCGCCTTCAAGCTCATCGAACAACGCCGTAAGCTCGGCGGGCAACGTCGAGTTGCCGAGACGGTAACACTTGGGAAGATCGGTAATTCGAAAGCGACTGCCCTGTCGTTCCAGCACATGCTCCAACGCCTGCTCGTCGATGGCGACACCGAGCAGGTCCAGATGTTGAGGCGTGCGCAGCTCAGGCAGGTTATGGCCACGGGCAACCAACAGGCTGGACTCGACAATCGGGTGCCCGGAGCAAAAGACCGGCCCGTCCGCACTCAGCGGCACGCTGAAAGTGATGGACCCCTCCCAGGCCATGCCTTGCTTGGTCAGGGCCTGGTTAGAGCGGTCGCGCACCAGCTGCATCCACTCCGAGCGGAACTCGATCAATTCACCGTCGAAGCGCCCGGGGGTCAACTGGTCATAGCAAACCTGCCAACCGCCCATGTTCCGGGCGTGCTCGTCGATGTCCGTGGTGCGAAACCGATTGATCGGCAGCATCGGCAACCCATCCGACGAGACCACGGGCTGCGCCATGTTGTCATTGTTCATTGACCCGACCTTTGATGATTCCAGGGCTTATGGATCAAACCCAGGCAAGTTCCATTCCGCCTGGCAGGCCACTCGTTCAATTGTGCCGAAAACGGATAGACTCCTTCACCTCTCCTGACAAAAATCCAGCGCGAAGCGATCATGAACGAAATGACCCTGGATATCGGCATCGTCGCCGAGTCCATTTGCCAACCGCGCACTTTGGTATTCCTCGCCTACCCGCAGATGGGCCTGCTGGACCTGACCGGCGCCCAGACCGTGTTCTGGGCCGCCACCAAAGCCATGACCGAACGCGGCCTGCCCGGCTACGCCATGCACACCGCCAGCCTGGCAGGCGGGTTGATGCAAAGCGCCGAGGGCCTGGTCGTGGCTACCCGTGCCCTGCATGAACTTGATGGGACGCTCATCGACACCCTGATCGTCCCCGGTGCACCGGACATACGGCAGGCAATGATCGACTGTGTCGACCTGGTGCAATGGCTGCGCGATGCTTCGGCCCAGGCCAGGCGCACCGCATCGGTGTGCAGCGGCACCTTCCTCATGGCCCAGGCCGGGTTGTTGGACGGACGCCGGGCCGCCACCCATTGGGCCATGTGCGAGATGCTCAAGAGTGGGTTCCCGTCGATCGAGGTGGACCTCGATGCGATCTTCATCCAGCAGGGCAACGTGTGGACCTCGGCCGGGGTCAGCGCCGGCATCGACATGGCCCTGGCATTGGTCGAAGCCGACTGCGGTCGCGACGTGGCCTTGCAGGTGGCCCGTGAGCTGGTGGTGTTTCTCAAGCGCCCCGGCGGGCAGGCGCAGTTCAGCCAACTGTTGCAATTGCAGATGCAGGAGAGCGCCGGGTTCGACGAGTTGCACGTCTGGATCTCCGAACACCTGGACGACAATGACCTCACCGTCGAGCGGTTGGCCCGCCAAGCCAGGATGAGCCCACGCAATTTTGCCCGGGTCTACAAACGCCACACCGGGCGAACCCCGGCCAAAGCCGTGGAAATGTTCCGCCTTGAAGCCGCGCGTCGAATGCTCGAAGACTCCCAGCGAAACATCGACCAGATTGCCTGCGCCTGCGGCTTCGGGGACGAGGAACGAATGCGCCACACCTTCCAGCGCCACCTGTCGATTTCGCCCCGGGAGTATCGCAACCGGTTTTCCCGCTGAGCGCGAGCCCTGCGGCGTCGTCCTGTCAGGCCACTTGCCTGGATCCCTCCTGCGACTCGCCCTGCTCGGCCAGGAGCGCGCTGCAACGGGAACGCAACCAACGCTCCCCCGGATCATTGTGCGAGGCGCCGCGCCAGACCATGGAAAGCGCGTGCTGGGGCAAGCAGATCGGGGCCGCTTGCGCGCGCATGCCGGTCGTCACAGCCATGGCGTGGGCAACGTAATCCGGCACGATGGCGATCATATCGCTCTCGGCCAACAGCATGGGCAAGGCGCTGAACTGCGGCACGGTCAAGACCACCCGGCGCTGGCGGCCCATCAGGCATAACGCGCGGTCCGAATCATCGATGACATTGCCCATGGACGACACGACGGCATGGGGCCGACGGCAGAATTCGTCCAAGGTCAGTTCGCCGGGCTGCGAGTCGGCGCGTAACAGCATCGGCCGAATTGGCCGCAGTGTCTTGCGCCGGGCATTGGCCGGCAGTTCCAGGGTTGGGCTGATGCCCAAGGAAATCTCGCCGCTGGCCAACAGTTGGGATACCTGCCATTGATCGGCCCGGCGCACCACCAAGGTGGTGCCAGGTGCCTCGACCCGCAGGCGGCGCAACAGCTCCGGCAGCAACGCGTACTCGACGTCATCGCAAAGGCCGACATGGAAGGTCGCCTCGCTGGTGGCCGGCTCGAATGCCTGGCAACGGCTCAAGGCAGCGGCGATGCCGTCCAGGGCCGGTGACAGATTGGAGAAGATTTCCCGCGCCCGGGAGGTCGGCTCCATCAACCGTCCGGAACGGATGAACAAGGGGTCATCGAACATCAACCGCAGCCGCGCCAGGGCGCTGCTGATCGTTGGCTGACCGAGAAACAGCTTTTCGCTGACGCGGGTCACGTTTCGCTCGTGCATCATGGTTTCGAAGACCACCAGCAGGTTGATGTCAGCACGACGCAGGTCATTTCTGTTCATCATAGTCGTCGCCCCAGGCACCAGGCCATTGAGTCAGGAGTGGACACGTTCATCGCCTGCGTCCTCCATCAAGGCCTGCGGCGACGAGGTGTTGAAAGCGTAATCCCCGCGGCGCACCCGGTCTGTTGTACGTGGGGACACTCGTCTCACCCTTTGGGCCATGCCATTGATACTTCGGTATACACCCACGCCGGACGCCCCCTGCCTTTGTGGCGAGGGAGCTTGCTCCCGCTGGGCTGCGCAGCAGCCCCAACACTGTCAACGCGGTGTGCCAGGTTGATCCAGTCCGCTTGGATTGGGGGTGCTTCGTACCCCAGCGGGAGCAAGCTCCCTCGCCACAGGTTTGTGTTTTGTTGGCCGATGGCGTGGATTGTTCAAATCCCATTATTTGCGCCCCCAACCTGTGGCGAACAGTGCACTTTGTGGCGAGGGAGCTTGCTCCCGCTGGGCCGCGCAGCGGCCCCCTCTTTGTCACGGCCTGGCGGAATTTCAGGGTTTTATGTCCTACCTCAAGCAAAGCGGCGCTTCGTAAGATACGAACCGATGCTCTGCCCCCGACATCCCAGAGCGAGACCATGTAATAACAGAAGGTCTGCCAGCGTGCCCCTACCCTCCGCGATGCTCAAGCATGTCTATGACAGCCTGCGATACACGCCAAGCCAGGGTGGGTCTCGGCCGTCGATGGGCATCAGCACCCACCCACTGGTCAATGCCCTGGGCTGGGCGGTGGGCCTGGTGGTGGCCTGCGGGATTTTCATCATCAATTCCGAAACCCATTCCGACCTGGCCCCGACCCTGCTGTACATCACCTTGTTGTTAATGGCAGCCAACCTGTTTTCCATCAACCTGGTGATCACCGTCGCGCTGATGTGCATGGGCCTGCTCACCGCGATGTTCTTGTACAACGGCGGCTATCACCGCTGGGAATCGACCACCGGCTTCTTCCGCTGCCTGACTGCATTGTCGGCGATCGCCTTCCTGGCCTTGCGCAGCAAGCGGGCTTGCGACAATCTACGGCACAACGAGGTCTACCTGATCGGCGCCCAGCGCCTGAGCCAGACCGGCAGTGTGGGCTTTCGCGGTGATCGGCAAGCGCTGTCCTGGTCGCTAGAGTCGGCAAGGATCTTCGAGTACCCGCCCAACAAGACACCGACAGTGTCGATGATGCTCGAGCGCACCCACCCTGAAGACCTGGAGTTGGCTCGTGGGGTTTTCCTACAGGCCGCCGCTGGCGAACCGCAGATCGAGGTCAAGCTACGCCTGCTGATGCCGGATGGACGCATCAAGCACATCCACATGATCGCCAGCCCCCTGTTGCTCCAACACGGCCGATGCCAGTACCTCGGCGCACTCATGGACGTGACGGCCAGCAAGCAGGCCGAAGAAGCGCTGTTCCGCGCCCAGAGCCAACTGGCCCACGTCACGCGCTTGACCTCCCTGGGGGAAATGGCCGCGTCCATTGCCCACGAGGTCAACCAGCCGCTGACGGCCATCACCAGCAGCGGCGAGGCCTGCCGCCGGTGGCTCGAACGCCCCAAGCCGGACCTTGGGGAAGCCTTGGATTGTCTCGATCGGATCGTCGCCAACGGCTGTCGCGCCAGCGAGGTCATCAGCGGTATCAGGGCGCTGTCGCGCAAGTGCGATCCGTTGCGCCAACCCGAGGGACTGGACGACATCGTTCGCGAGACGCTGAACCTGGTCCAGCAGCAACTGGCGCATCATAAAGTCCGGACGAAGGTGGACCTGGCAGCGCCCGATGGCCGGATCAGCGCGGACCGGGTACAACTGCAGCAAGTGATCATCAACCTGATCATCAATGCCTGCCACGCCATGGATGGGGTCAAGGTCCACGAACGAACTCTGCACATACGCACCTGGACGGAGAATGACGAAGTGCTGCTGGAGGTGACCGACCACGGAACCGGCATTGCGCCCGAGGTCCTGCCGTCATTGTTCAATGCGTTTTTTACCACCAAGGAAAACGGCCTGGGGATGGGCCTCTCCATCTGCCGCTCCATCATCGACTTCCATGACGGCAGGATCTGGGCGACCAGCGAGGCCGACCAAGGCACCTCGTTCAGGTTCGCGCTGCCACGGCTCACTTGCACCGCTCTGTCGGCAAGCAGCCAATGAACGCCATAACGAGCCCGGTCATCGACAACGGCCCCATCGTCTATATCGTTGACGACGACGCACCGCTGCGCCAATCCCTTGGTAGCCTGCTGCGCTCCATCGGCCTGCAGGTCCATCTGTTCGGTTCGGTCGCGCAGTTCATGGGCCATCCCAGGCCAGACGTGCCCAGTTGCCTGGTGCTGGATGTCCGGCTGCAAGGTACCAGCGGCCTGGATTGCCAACGGCAGCTGGCCGCCGCCAATGTTCTATTGCCGATCGTGTTCATGACCGGTCACGGTGACATCGCCATGACCGTGCGGGCGATGAAAGCCGGTGCCGTGGACTTCCTCGCCAAACCGTTCCGCGAACAAGACCTGATCGACGCCGTGACCGCCGCCCATCACCAGGACCGCCAGCGGCGCGAGTCCGAACGCGGCCATCGGCAAGTGCTTGACCGTCACGCCACCTTGACGCCCCGGGAACAGCA
The DNA here is from genome assembly GCF_051131985.1 of Pseudomonas sp. Z3-6. Taxonomy (NCBI): domain Bacteria; kingdom Pseudomonadati; phylum Pseudomonadota; class Gammaproteobacteria; order Pseudomonadales; family Pseudomonadaceae; genus Pseudomonas; species Pseudomonas sp. Z3-6. Next base: position 3,314,913 of record NZ_CP071644.1, on the reverse strand, counting down.
GGTCATGGCGCTGGCGGTGTCGGGCCTGATGAACAAGCAGATCGCCGGGGAACTGGGCTTGAGTGAAATCACCGTAAAAATTCACCGCGGCCAGGCCATGCGCAAGATGTGCGCGCGCTCGTTCGCCGATCTGGTGCGCATGGCCCAGGTGTTGGAACTGCGCGGCAAGCATTAGAAAGTTCATACCCACGTATACTTGGCGGAACCATCGGACGGCGTATCTTGCAGTGACACGGGCGCCTTTATGGCTACCTGATATCACCTCCAGGTATCGACATGTCCAACACGGCAATTATTTCAATCATTGATGACGATGAGTCAGTTCGAATTGCATTGGATGGCTTGTTACGTTCCCATGGTTACCAAGTTAAAACATACGCCAGCGCCTTGGATTTTCTATCTTTTGGTGAACTTGAAAGCACGGCGTGCCTGATATCGGATGTTCAAATGCCCGGCATGACCGGTATTCAAATGTACGATCGATTGGCGACCCTGGGCATTCTTATCCCGATCATCTTCATCACTGGATATCCCGGCGTCCCCCCTCGTGTCAGCGTTGCTGCACCCAAGCCAGTGGCATTTTTCCCGAAACCCTTTGACTGCGCTGAGTTGATCGCCTGCATCGAGTCGGTACTCACCCGGTCTGCTTGACCACTGCGCCCCTTCATACCTTCGTATAGATCACCCCTACCCAGGCATAGCCCCGATGACCTTATGTAGAAGTGTTAAACACAGGTCCTGCCAATAAGCTTTCCCACAGCGAACCGAAACTGAATGTGCTCGATATCAATTCATTGAAGCCCGGCATTTTTGGAGTAGTTCGCGACACGGTCACGCTGAAACAGTTAAACAAATCAACGTATCGATTTTGTCTTCGGGAGCTCATCATGAAACAACATATTCTGGTTGTTGGCGCAGGTTTCGGCGGAGTCTGGAGCGCATTGAGCGCCGCCCGCCTACTGGACCAACACGATCGCAATGACGTGCAGATCAGCGTCCTGGCCCCCCAGGCTGAACTGCGCATCCGACCTCGCTTCTACGAGCCAGACGTCCATACCATGGCCGCACCGCTGGGTGACCTGTTCGACGCGGTGGGCGTGAAATTCGTCCAAGGCTCGGCGAGCAGTATCGATGTCGACAATAAGCGGGTTGGCTACGTGGATGTGTTCGGCACCCAGGGCACCCTGGGCTACGACCGCCTGGTGCTCGCGGCGGGCAGCCAACTGGTTCGCCCTGACCTCGAAGGCATGATCGAGCACGCCTTCGACGTTGATGAAATCGAACAGGCCACCCGTCTCGAGGCCCACCTCAAATCCTTGAAAAATCTGCCAGACAGCCCGGCCCGCAACACGGTGGTGGTGGCTGGCGGCGGCTTTACCGGGATCGAAACCGCCACCGAAATGCCCGCACGCCTGCGCGCTGTCCTCGGCGAGGACGCGGACATCCGTGTCATCGTGGTGGATCGCGGACCGCAGATCGGCGCAGCGTTGGGCGACGGTATTCGTCCGTCCATTGTCGAAGCGTCCGAGCACCTGGGTATCGAATGGGTCCTCAACGCCTCGGTCGAGTCGGTGGATGCCGGTGGCGTTACCCTGTCGAGCGGCCAGCGTATCGAGTCCCATACCGTGATCTGGACCGTGGGGTTCCGCGCCAGTCCGCTGACCCAGCAGGTTCCCGGCACCCGTGATCGCCAGGGTCGCCTGCACGTCGATGCCAACCTGAAAGTCCTGGGCCAGAACGACATATTTGCCACCGGTGACGTGGCCTACGCCGCCACCGACACCCTGGGCAACTACGCCGCGATGTCCTGCCAGCACGCCATCGCCCTGGGCCGCTATGCCGGCAATAACGTCGCGGCCGACTTGCTGGGCGTCGCGCCGATAGCCTACAGCCAACCCAAGTACGTGACCTGCCTGGACCTCGGTGCCTGGGGCGCGGTGTATACCGAAGGCTGGGATCGCCAACTCAAATTGGTCGGGCAAGAAGCCAAGGAGCTCAAGACCCAGATCAACACCGTGTGGATCTATCCGCCGGCGGCTGATCGCGCGGCCGCCCTGGCCGCGGCCGACCCATCGATTCCGGTGGCCTGAGCCCCGTATCCGACCCCGGCCAGTCCCTCCTTTCTGCGCCGGTCTTTCCCGGACGCCTGCCAACGATACTTGGGCAGGCGTTTTTTTTAGGCGCACGTCCCCAAGCCAGGTTGAATATCGTCACTGCCCAGCAAAATCCGTAGCAATGCCCGCCCCTTACGCCTTGTGCACAAGGTAAGGTAGGCAGAAATCATCCGGATCGAGGTGTGCCGTGGCGTCCTATTCCTTGCGTCAGCTGAAGTACTTCGTCACCACCGTCGAATGTGGCAGCGTCGCTGAAGCGTCCCGCAAGCTGTACATCGCCCAACCGTCGATCGCCACCGCCATCAAGGGCTTGGAAGACAGTTTCGGCGTGCAACTGCTCATTCGTCATCACGCCCAGGGCGTATCGTTGACGCCCGGTGGCGCGCGTTTCTACCGCAAGGCCCAGGAGCTGTTGCGCATGGCCCGGGAGTTCGAGCAGAACGCGCTGGCCGACAACGACGTGGTCAGCGGGCAGATCGACATCGGCTGCTTCGAAACCGTCGCCCCGCTCTACCTGCCGCGGCTGATCGCCGGTTTCCGCGAGCGCTTTCCCGGGGTGGAAATTCGCGTACAGGATGGCGAACAACAGGAGCTGGTACAAGGCCTGACGGGGGGGCGTTTCGACCTGGCGATCTTCTATGAACACGACCTCGACAGCACCATCGAGACCGAAGCACTGACGGCACCGCAACGCCCCTATGCGCTGTTGCCGGCGGGCCATCGCTTCGCCGATCAGGCCCAGGTGTCGCTGCGTGACCTGGCCCTCGAACCGATGATCCTGCTGGACGTACAGCCCAGTCGCACCTACTTCGTGAGCATCTTCGAAGAGCTGGGCCTGACGCCCAACATTGTGTTCAGCTCGCCGTCCATCGAGATGGTCCGAGGCATGGTCGGCCAGTCCTTCGGCTTCGCCGTACTGGTGACCCGCCCGCACTCCACCTGCACCTACGACGGGCAGCACCTGGTGTGCGTCGACATCGCCGAGGACGTGACCGGTTCGGCGCTGGTGGCCGGCTGGCTCAAGCGCGCCCACCTGACCAAACCGGCCCAATTGTTCGTGGATTACTGCAAAGAACAGTTCAAGCAATGGCTGGCCTGATGCCCATGCCACCACCCCGCCAGACATTAATCCTTGTGGCGAGGGAGCTTGCTCCCGCTGGGCTGCGAAGCGCCCCCAAAACAAGCTGACCCAATCAACCTGGCACACCGCGGTGAACGCGTTGGGGCTGCTGCGCAGCCCAGCGGGAGCAAGCTCCCTCGCCACAAAAAGGCTGTGTTCGCCACAGGTTCGGTCTTTGCAAGTGAATGGGGTTTGAATGCCCCACACCACCGCCCAGTCAAACACTAGACCCTGTGGCGAGGGAGCTTGCTCCCGCTGGGGTGGCGAAGCGCCCCCAAAACAAGCTGACCCAATCAACCTGCCCCCCCGCGGTGAACGCGTTGGGGCTGCTGCGCAGCCCAGCGGGAGCAAGCTCCCTCGCCACAAAAAAACGGGGTTCGCCACAGGTTGGTGGTCGCCAATAATGGATTTTGAATAACCCACACCACCGCCCAGTCAAACACTAGACCCTGTGGCGAGGGAGCTTGCTCCCGCTGGGGTGCGAAGCGCCCCCAAAACAAGCTGACCCAATCAACCTGGCACACCGCGGTGAACGCGTTGGGGCTGCTGCGCAGCCCAGCGGGAGCAAGCTCCCTCGCCACAAAAAGGCTGTGTTCGCCACAGGTCGGTCTTTGCAAGTGAATGGGGTTTGAATGCCCCACCCACTCTCCCGCCATACACAAAGCGGGGCTCGTCAAAAGCGCGGTTCGCTGTCTAGCGAGCCGCCCAGGCATTGAACCGTTGTTCCAGTTCCTCGCCATGATCGACCCAGAATTCCGCGTCCACGGCTTGGGCTTCAGCCAGGTTGGCCTCGGCGGTGGGCAACTGTTCCTGTACCGCCGTCGGCAACAACGCCAGTGTCTTGCGGTGCACCGGCCCATAAGGGATGTTTTCCGAAAATACCTTCTGGGCCTGCGGCTGGCTGGCAAAGGCAATGAACTGCTCGGCCAGGGCCTTGTTCGGGGTGCCCTTGACCACGGCCCAGTACTCCGGGTCGTACAGGCTCTGGGGCCAGACAATGCTCAACTTCATGCCTTCCTTCTGCGCCGACGCGATACGCCCGTTGTAGGCCGCACTCATCGCCACGTCCCCCGCCACCAGCCATTGCGCCGGTTGCGCGCCGGCCTCCCACCACTGGATGTTCGGCTTGATCTGGTCCAGTTTGGCGAAGGCCCGGGATACGCCTTGGGGAGTGTTCAACACCTTGTACAAGTCCTGGGACTTGACCCCATCGGCCAGCAAGGCGATCTCCAGGGTGTACTTGGCCCCCTTGCGCAGGCCGCGCTTGCCCGGGTACTCGGCGACGTTCCAGAAATCCGCCCAGGACCTGGGTGCCTTGGCGAGCTTGGTCTGGTCATAGGCCAGGACCATCGACCACACATAGGTGGCGACACCACACTCATTGAGCGCACCCGGCACATAGTTCGCCGGGTCGCCAAGGCCTGTCAGGTCGAGCTTTTCGAACAAGCCTTCCTCACAGCCCCGCAACAGCTCCGGGCTTTCCACTTCGACCACGTCCCAACTGGTGTGACCGGCCGCGACCATCGCCTTGATCTTCGACAGCTCACCGTTGTATTCGCCGGCCACAATGCTTCCTGCACCGCTGGCGTTGAAGGGTTGGAAGTAGGCCTTGTCCTGGGCCTGCTTGGTGGCACCGCCAAAGGAAATCACGGTCAAGCTCTGGGGCGCGGCCATGACGCTGGAACTCAACAACGCCAATGCACACGCAATATTGCAACGCAAGGATCTGGACATGGAGCGGTTCCTCGAAAATGCCGGCTCGCCCGCACGAGCCGGCGACGGGACTCAAGGGTGGCCGTAAGCGCGGGCGGTGTGGTCTACAGCAATAAGGCTCTGGTCGGCCCATTCGTTGATGGCGGCATGACGGGCCGCCAGCATTTTCCTGCAACGGAAATCGTTCACCTCGGCATCTCCTGGTCACGGACCATTGGGTTCACTGAGATAGCTCGCCAACCGATCCATCAAGCGATCGCAGGCAGCCATTTGTTCAACGCTCACGTACTCGTCGGGCTTGTGCCCCTGGTCCATGCTGCCGGGGCCACAGACCACCGTCGGCACGCCGGCCTGGTGAAACAGGCCGCCTTCGGTGCCAAAGGCGACGGTGCTGAAAGCGTCGCTGCCGCACAGTCGCGCAACCAATTGGGCGGCCGCGCTTTCAGGCGAAGTGGCCAGGCCCGGGTAGGCCGACAGCGGCTCGAAACGGATCGCCGTATCCCCCGCCACCGCCTGCATCGCCGGCAGCAGGGTCTGTCGCGCATAACCTTGCAATTGCTCGACCACCACGTGCGGATTGAAATCCGGCAAGGCGCGCACTTCGAAGTCGAAACGGCAATCGGCCGGAACAATGTTCAATGCCGTACCGCCCTGGATCACCCCGACCTGCACCGTGGAAAACGCCGGGTCGAAGCGTGGGTCGTGCCGTGACGGCTCGGCCAGCTCTGCACCGATCTCGCCCAGTCGACCTATCAGGCGCGCGGCCTGCTCGATGGCGTTGACACCGTAAGGTGCATAGGCCGAATGGCAGGCCGCGCCTCGAACATGGCAACGCATCGCCAACTTGCCTTTGTGCCCCAACACCGGTCGGAGTTGGGTGGGTTCGCCGATCAGGCACAAGGCCGGTTGAGGGATGCGTTGTGGCAACACCTCCAACAGGCTGCGCACGCCCAGGCAACCGATCTCTTCGTCATAGGAAAACGCCAGGTGCACCGGCCGGCTCAGCGGGCTGGACAGAAACATCGGCACCGCCGCCAGCACCGAAGCCAGATATCCCTTCATGTCCGCCGTACCGCGCCCGAACCATTTTCCGTCTATCTCGGTCAGTCGGAACGGATCGACCGTCCAGGCCTGCCCGTCCACCGGCACCACATCGGTGTGCCCGGACAACACCACGCCACCGGGCACCGACGGGCCAATGCTCGCCAGCAAGTTCGCCTTGGTTCCCTCGGCGTTGTAGATCAGCTCGCTATCCACGCCCAGCCCTTGCAAGTAGTCGCGCACGAACTCGATCAAGGCCAGGTTCGAATCGCGGCTGACCGTGGCAAAGCCCACCAACCGTTCGAGCAACGCCCGGCTGCGCAGCTCACTCATCACCCGGCACTCCATAACTCGGCGCCAGGGTCGGGTTGAGCGCGCGGGTCAGGTAATCCTGCAGTTGCGGCTGATAGGCGAGCCAGAGCTTTTCCAACTCGCCGATGGGGTTTTCCTCGGCCCAGTCCACCCGCAAATCGACGACGGGCCACGTCAGGTCATCGACCACCGACAGCGCTGCCGAATGCACCGCCCCAGCCTCCCCGCCCGCCGCCTGCCCGGCCTGTAACGCACTCATCAAGCGTGATGCAAGGCAGCCACCGCCCTGCTCGAAGGCGGTGACCATGGCCTCGATCACCGCAGCGTTGGCCAATAGATTGCCGGCCGCCACGCATTGCTCACCGGCCACGGCGTTGTGAGTGCCCAAGGTATGTTCGCCGCTGAACATCGCCGTGCGGCCCTCGGCATCGATTACCGCCACCTGGCGGTATTGGCTGTAGCCGTTACGCCCCAGGATCCGCTCCAGCGCCGCTTGCGCCACCTGGCCACCGGCCAGTTCATCGAGCACCTGCGGCCCCAGGGCCGGCAGGGTAATGTTCTGACTCGACACCGCGCCGACCCCCGCTCGCAACCAGGGGCACCGGGCGCCGACGGCAATGCTTGAGGAGCTGATGGCGATGCCCAACTGGCCGGTTTCGGCACAGCGTCCAACGATGGAAAAGGTCATGCTCCGCTCCTTATTCAGGGATCACCGCGATCACGTCGATTTCCATCAGCCACTGTGGCTGGCCCAAGGCGCTGACCACCAACCCGGTGGAAATCGGAAACACGCCCTTGAGCCACTTGCCGACCTCCTGGTACACCGGCTCGCGATAACGCGGATCGATCAGGTACGTCGTGGTCTTGACGATGTGGCTCAGGTCGCTGCCGGCCTCTTCCAGCAATTGCTTGACGTTGCGCATGGCCTGCTCGGCCTGGGCGCGGGGATCGCCAAGGCCCACCAGTTGACCGTTGAAGTCGGTGCCAACCTGGCCGCGCACGTAGACGGTGTTGCCGGCGCGCACGGCCTGGCACAGGTCGTTGTCCAGCGTCTGGTTCGGGTAGGTGTCCTTGGTGTTGAACATGCGAATACGTGTGTGAGTAGGCATCAGCGGACTCCCGAGAGACTGGTTTTCGAACGGTGCGAATCACTACCGAGTGCCGGGGCCTGGCGCTGGGCGGCATCTTGGTAGGCGAGGTAAATGCGTTGCTTCACGATGTGGTCGGCAATGTGCCGGGCGTCATGCCAGACACCCCAGATGAACGCCGAGCCTCGACGTGACAGCCAGGGCAAGCCGACGAAATACAGGCCCGGCTCGCTGGAAACGCCGCGTTGATGGCGAGGCTTGCCATTGGCGCCGAGGGCGTCGACCTTCAGCCAGCTGTAATCCACCGAGTAGCCGGTGGCCCAGATGACGCTGGTCACGCCGGCGGCCAACAGGTCCAGTTCCAGGATCGGCTGGGTCAGGCATTGCGGGTCGGGCAGCAAGTGACGGGCCTCAGGTTCGAGGGGCAGGTCCAGGCCGTTGCGGGCAATGTAGGCGTCGGCGGCATCCAACAGCGCCAGGTAGTTTTCGTCGCCACGAGCGATGTTTTCGGCGAGATTCGGTTCGAAGGTCACCACGCTGCCGTTGAACGATTGGGTCAGCCCCACCAGGGTGATGCCCTCGTGGGCCAACCGGCGAAAATCCACGGTATGGCCGCCTCGGGCACCGCTCACCGCAATGGTGACGTGCTCCTTGCCCGGCTTGACCGCCTCCGCATCCCACTCGCCCAACACGCCCAGCCACCAGCAGAAATCGCGATTGCGATAGGCCCGTGGCGGACGATCGTGGGCACCCACCGAGAGATAGACCTGCTTGCCGGCGCGCTGCAGCTCATCGGCGATCTGCACCCCCGACGACCCGGCACCCACCACCAACACGGCCCCTTCGGGCAATTGCCCGGGGTTGCGATACTGGGCCGAGTGAAGCTGGGTGACCGACGTCAGATCCGGCGCAATCGGTGGAATCACCGGCCGTTGGAAAGGCCCGGTGGCGACCACCACATGGATCGCTTCGATCTGGCCTTCGGAGGTTTCGACAGTGAAGCCCGGCCGGCCGACATTACGCTCGACGCCCCTGACTTCCACGCCGGTACGGATCGGTGCGTTGAACTTACGGGCATAGGCTTCGAAGTAATCGGCCACTTGGTCCTTGGTCGCGAAGGCATCCGGGTCGAGCCCTTCGAATTCCAACCCTGGGAAGCGGTCATGCCAGGCCGGCCCGTTGGCCACCAGGGAATCCCAACGCGCCGTGCGCCAGGCCTCGGCAATGCGGCTTCGCTCCACGACGAGATGAGGCACACCTTGACGGCTCAAGTGCTCACTCATGGCCACGCCGGCCTGGCCGGCGCCTATCACAAGCGTATCGATACGTAGGGTTTCATCGGGCATGTCTGTGCACTTCCGGCAGTAGGTTTGATTCAGGCGGGCATGGCGCCGCCTCGGGTTTGGTTTTCTTGTTGTTCTGCGGTTGCGGTGATCGAGATGAGGTGTCGAGGCGATTGTGTTGGCAGGCGGGGATTTGCGAAACGAGGGTTTTTGTCGTTGCTGGGAAGGAAAAAAATGGGCTACTGCGCGGGTGGGATGGTCACGGCAACAAGGCGCGTCTCATTTGGACTTGATAACGGGAACCTGTGGCGAGGGAGCTTGCTCCCGCTGGGCTGCGCAGCGGCCCCAAACCCGTCACCGCGGCCAGTCAGGCGGATAGCGTTCAGCTTTTTTAGGCTGCTGCGCAGCCAGCGGGAGCAAGCTCCCTCGCCACGGTATTCCGGTGCGGCAGACAATGGCTTATCCCGCCACGACGCCGGCCTGAGTGACTCACTCACTGCATCCGCGCCGGAAACGCCTTGAGTTCCAGCTTCTCCATCACCAACCCGATGAACGCCGAAACCGCCAGCGGCAACTGCCGCCGGCTCGGATAGAGCACATTCAGGCCGAAGCCGATGCGTTGGTATTGCGGCAGCACCCGCACCAGCCTTCCGGCTTCCAGGTCGAGGCGGCTCAGCGCCCCTGGCAACACGGCGATGCCCAGGCCGGCGACGGTCGCCCGGCGCAACGCTTGGGCGGTGTTGGCGTGGAATCGGCTGGCGATCTGCACGTGCTCCTCAATGCCGCCCGGACCGACGAATCGCCAGTCGGTCAGGCCGCTGGGCTGGGCGAAGCTCACGCCGTCGTGGTGAGCCAGGTCCTGCAGCGAACGCGGTGCGCCACGTGCGGCAAGGTAGGCAGGACTGGCAACCATGCCGTCGCCGTCATTGCTGAGCAGTTGGCGACCGACATACCCCGAGTCCTGCAACGGACCGCCGCGAAAGGCCACGTCGATGCGGTCGGCAATCAGGTCGACCCGGGCATCGCTGAGCACGAAATCAAGTTGCACTCGCGGATGCGCGGCTAAAAAGTCGGCCACCCACTCCATCGGGAAGAAATCGAAAAAATCCGCCATCGCCGCAATGCGCACCAGGCCACTAGGCGCTTCGCCGTCCATCATCAGTTCCTGCCCTGCGTCCATCAAGCCGTCCACAGCGTCCACGCAACGCTCATAGAATCCCTGGCCCGCATGGGTCAACGTGAGCTTGCGGGTCGAGCGCTGCAGCAGTCGTGACGCCAACTGCGCCTCCAACTGCTGGACCCGTCGGCTGACCGTGTTCGAAGGCATGCCCAGCCGCCTGGCCGCTTCAGCGAAGCTGCCACTGCGAACCACCTGGACGAACAGCGCAACATCGTTGAGATCGAGCATGGCGCGCACATTCCTTCGATTTATGGATGAGTTCAATCCGATTGTATCGACTAATCAAACCATTGGCAGGCACTTATCCTTCGCCCATCGAGGTCCAACGCCCATGATTCGGAGGCAAATCCCATGAACAGCATCGTCGCAGCGCCACCCCGCGCCATCGTCCATCGCACTGCTGGCAGCAGCCATGGGCCAATCACCCGGCTCATGAGCCCCGGCGACCTGGGCCAGCTCTGCAAGCCATTCGTGTTTCTCGATCACTTCGCCTTCAACGCCGATGCCCTGCAAAGAGGTTTCGGCATGCATCCGCATTCCGGGATCGCCACGCTGACTTACATGATCGAAGGCCAAGTGATCTACGAAGACACCACCGGCCAGTCCGGCACCCTGCCCAGCGGCGGCATGGAGTGGATGCAGGCCGGCAACGGCGTATGGCACACCGCTCGACCGGTTGCGGGTTCGCCGATCCAAGGCTTCCAGCTCTGGGTTGCGCTGCCGGCGGCAGAAGAAAATTCTCCGGCCCGCAGCGTCTACCTGGCCCCTTCCGAGATTCCCCGTGAAGGTCCGGCGCTGGTGTTGCTTGGCGAATACGGCGCAGCCCGCAGCAGCGTCGCCTCCCCGGCAGGCATGAATTACCTCGCCGTGCAGTTGCAGGACAACGAGCACTGGCGCTACACGCCGCCGGCCGGGCATACCGTCGCCTGGCTGGCGGTCAACAGCGGCGGCCTCAGCGCCAACGGCAAGGTCAATGCCGGGGAAATGGTGGTGTTCGAAGAATCCGGCGCGGCCATCGACATCGTTGCCCGGGGCGCGACTTCCTTTGTGCTCGGTTCGGCGGTCAAGCATCCCCATGGCCTGGTGATGGGCTACTACTCGGTGCACACCAGCGAGGCCGCCCTGGAAAAAGGCGAGAAAGAAATCCAGCGCATCGGCGCCCTTTTGCAACAAGAGGGTCGGTTGGCCTGACCGACCCTCGACTCAATCCCTCATTCATACCCGATCCCTTAGAGGTGAATCATGACTGACATCGGTCTCGATCTTCTGTTGTCCCGTACTCAAGTCGGCAAGCTGCCCCTGAAAAACCGCATGGTCATGGCGCCGATGACCCGCAGCCGTGCAGGCGCTGGCGATGCCGCCACGCCCTTGATGGCCGAGTACTACAGCCAACGGGCTAGCGCCGGCCTGATCATCAGCGAAGGCTCCCAGGTGTCGGCCCAGGGCAAGGGTTACCTGAGAACGCCGGGGATCTTTACCCCTGAGCAGATCACCGGCTGGAAACAGGTGACCGATGCGGTCCATGCCGAGGGTGGGCAGATCTTTTTGCAGCTCTGGCATGTGGGCCGTCTTTCCCATCCTTTGGTGCAAGTCAACGGCGCCCAACCCGTCGCCCCCTCGGCGATCAAGGCCGATGGCGAGATCTATACCCCCGAAGGCCCCAAGCCCTACGAACTGCCACGGGCGCTGGAACTCGATGAAATCCACGGCGTGGTCGCCGACTTCCGCCAGGCCGCCGTCAACGCGAAGCTGGCCGGTTTCGACGGCGTGGAGATCCACGGCGCCAATGGCTATTTGATCGATCAGTTCCTGCGTGACGGCACCAACCAACGCACCGATGCCTACGGCGGTTCGGTCGAGCATCGCGCCCGTTTCCTCAAGGAAGTGGTCGAGTCGGTGATCGAAGTCTTCGGCGCCAGCCGTGTCGGCGTACGCCTGTCGCCGATCTTCAGTTACTTCTCGATGAGCGACAGCAACCCGCAAGCAACATTTGACTACACGGCCAGGATGCTCAGCCGCTATGGCCTCGCCTACCTTCACATCGTGGAATTGGGCGAAGGCTCGTTCGACTTCCTGGAACTCAAGCGTCGCTTCGGCGGGACGTACATTGCCAATGGCGGCTACAGCGCCGAACGCGCCGCCACGGCCATCAGCCGTGGCGAAGCGGACCTGGTGGCGTTCGGCACGCCGTTCCTGGCGAACCCGGACCTGGTGGAACGGTTCAAACAGGGCCAGGCGCTGAACACTCCTGACGCCTCGACGTTCTATCAGGGCGACGAGCGTGGTTATACGGACTATCCGACTTTGGCCGGGGCTCAAGCAGGCCAAGAGGCGTAATGCCCGAGACCTGTGGGAGCGAGCTTGCTCGCGAAAGCGGATTGTCAGTCAAGGATGATGTTGAATCTGATATTGCCTTCGCGAGCAAGCTCGCTCCCACAAGAGCTCCGGTTGACCGCAGAATTTACATTCACCACCAACCCCTGTGGGAGCGGGCTTGCTCGCGAAAGCGGATTGTCAGTCAAGGATGATGTTGAATCTGATATTGTCTTCGCGAGCAAGCCCGCTCCCACAAGATCTCCGGTTGACCGCAGAATTTACATTCACCACCAACCCCTGTGGGAGCGGGCTTGCTCGCGAAAGCGGATTGTCAGTCAAGGATGATGTTGAATCTGATATTGCCTTCGCGAGCAAGCCCGCTCCCACAAGATCTCCGGTTGACCGCAAGACCTGCATTCACCGCCAACCCCTGTGGGAGCGAGCTTGCTCGCGAAAGCGGGATGTCAGTCAACAATGATGTTGAATTTGATATTGCCTTCGCGAGCTCGCTCCCACAAGATCTCCGGTTGATCGCAAGACCTGCATTCACCACCCATCCCCTGTGGGAGCGGGCTTGCTCGCGAAAGCGGAATGTCAGCCAACAACTATGTTGAATTTTGAATTGCCTTCGCGAGCAGGCTCGCTCCCACAAGATCTCCGGTTGACCGCAAGATCTGCATTCACCATCAGTTCCCTGTGCGAGCCTGCTCGCGATAGCGGATTGTCAGTCAATGATGATGTTGAATTTGGAATTGCCTTCGCGAGCAGGCTCGCTCCCACACTGTTGCCGGTTGACCGCAGAATTCACATTCACCATCAACTCCCTGTGGGAGTGAGCCTGCTCGCGAAAGCGGGATGTCAGTCAACAATGATGTTGAGATAGCGGTGGCTCAGAATGCAGCGGGAACTCAAGTGCTTTCCGACACATCAATCTGAAGCGGCACCACCCGTCTCGGCGCCGAGCCTGGTGGCGTGGCTGTCGCCGCCTCGACCAGTGCTTCTACCGCCTGTTCGGCCATGGTCACGACAGGATGAGACAGCACCGCCTGAACCAACCCCGTCTTCAACGCCTCGCGTGTCAACGGCGTCAGGTCGTGGCACACCACCACGGGCAGGCGAAGCTGCTGCGCCTGGAGGCTGCGCAAGGCACGCAACACGCCGGCGATGCCGCCACCGGCCACATACAGCCCGGCCAGGTCGGGCTCGGCTGTCAGCAAATCCAGCGTATTGCCATACGCGAATTCATCGTCCTCCAGGGTCAAGCGCGACGCGAGCAACTCCCATTCGCTGGAATGCTCGGCCAGGTAACTGCGAAAGCTCAGCTCACAGAGTTCCTGGCACTGGAAACGCTGGCTGCTGAGCATGACGGCCGCGGGGCCAGGTCGATTCGCCAAGCGGCTGATGAACCAGCCTGCCGTGCGACCGGTGAGTCGATTGTCCAACCCGACGTACCCCGTGCCGCTGGCGCTGGACAGCTCCGACAGCAACGCCACCACCGAAACGCCCGTCTCGCGCAATTTCGCAACCGCCTCCCGAACCCGTGGATGGTCCACTGCCACCACGCCCAGGCCGTCCACTTGATCACGCAGGGCCAGGATGCGTTGCGCGACGATGACCGGGTCGAGATCGTCCAGGTAACCAATGACCACGCGGATCCGTGCTCGCGTGCAGGTCGCGGCGGCGTTCGATAGCGCATGGGCGAGCCCCTGGTAAAAAGGCACGCCGCTTTTTTGCAACAAGAAGCCAAGCCGCAAGGTCGGGCGGTCGTTGAGCACCCGTTGTTCGATCACACCCTTGGCATGGAACCCCAACCGCGCGGCAGCCGCGGCGATGCGTTGGGCGGTATCGGCACGCACATCGGCGCGAAGGTTCAGCACCCGGTCGACGGTGGACAGGCTGACCCCCGCCTCCCGAGCGACATCGGCCATGGTGGGACGCAGTTTACGGCGGCGTTCTGACATGTTTTGACACCTCTGTTCGGCATCATGAGGGGTTTTGACAGATTAAGCCATCGCCCCATGGCCCCCTTTCCGACAACTCAATAGCATCAGGCCAAGCACATAAAAACAAACACAGCCGGAGTGCCCCATGACGATCCATATCTGCACCGCGCCCTGCTGCTGGGGCGTCGACGACGTCAAGAACCCTTTCCTGCCTCCGTGGCGGCGGGTGCTTGGGGATGCGGCCGAGGCCGGCTATCGCGGGATCGAGCTGGGGCCGTACGGTTACCTGCCGCTAGACGCCGAAACCGTCAGCCCCGCCTTGTTCGAACAGGGTCTGCAGGTGGTCGCCGGGACGATCTTCGACGACCTCGTCAGCCCCGCCAACCTGCCCGGACTGCTGCGCCAGACCCATGAAATCTGCACGCTGCTCAAACAACTGCCGCCCATGGAACAGCAAGCCGGCCAGCGCCATGCCGGGCCCTATCTGGTGATCATCGACTGGGGCCACGAAGTGCGCGACTACGCAGCCGGCCATTCGGACCGCGCCCCGCGCCTGGACGATGCACGCTGGAACGCAATGATGGCGCACATCCGCGCCATCGCCGACATCGCCTGGCATCAATACGGCATTCGCGCCGTCATCCATCCTCACGCGGGTGGATACATCGAGTTCGCCGACGAGTTGGCGCGCCTGGTGGACGACATACCCCATGAAGTCGCCGGGCTGTGCCTGGACACCGGGCATCTGTACTACGCCGGCATGGACCCGGTCGCGTCGCTGCGCACCTACGCCCATCGCCTGGATTACCTGCACTTCAAGGACATCGACCCTATGGTGTTCGATCAGGTCCTGAACGAACACCTCCGTTTTTTCGCCGCCTGCGCCTGGGGCGTGATGTGCCCTATCGGGCGCGGTGTCATCGATTACCCGGCGCTGCACAGCCTCGTGCATGAATTGGGTTATGTGGGCTGCATCACCGTCGAACAGGAACGCGACCCACGCAACGCCGGGAGCAGCCTCGACGACGTGGCCGCCAGTCGCGCCTACCTGGCCGGCATTGGTTTCTGATCACACAAGGACAACGACATGATCAACGGCAGCAAAACCCTCACGCGCCCCATCCGCTGGGCCATGGTCGGTGGCGGCGAACACAGCCAGATCGGCTACATCCATCGCTCGGCCGCCCTGCGCGACCGGAACTTCGAATTGGTCGCCGCGGCGTTGGATATCGATCCCACCCGGGGCCGAGTCTTTGGCCAGCAGTTGGGCATCGACCCCGAGCGCTGCTATCCGGATTATCTGAGTCTGTTCGAGCTGGAGGCGCAACGTTCCGATGGGATTGAAGCGGTGTCGATCGCCACGCCCAACGGCACCCACTACGCCATCACCCACGCCGCCCTGGAAGCCGGACTGCATGTGGTCTGCGAAAAACCGCTGTGCTTTACCCTCGAACAGGCCGAGGCCCTGCGCAGCCTGGCGCACGCCAAGGGGCGCATCGTTGGCTTGACCTACGGCTACGCCGGGCACCAGTTGATCGAACAGGCCCGGGCGATGATCGCGGCCCAGGAGCTGGGCGAGATCCGCATGGTGCACATGCAGTTCGCCCATGGTTTTCACAGCGCGCCGGTGGAGGCCGGGAACCAGGCGACCCAGTGGCGCGTCGACCCGCGCCAGGCCGGGCCCAGCTACGTACTGGGTGACGTCGGCACGCACCCGTTGTATTTGTCCAAGGTGATGCTGCCTGATCTGAAGATCAAACGCTTGATGTGCAGCCGGCAAAGCTTCGTCGCCAGCCGCGCGCCGTTGGAAGACAACGCCTACACCTTGATGGAATACGAAGACGGCGCCATGGGCATGGTCTGGTCCAGCGCGGTGAATGCCGGTTCGATGCACGGGCAGAAGATCCGCGTGATCGGCGCCCGTGCCAGCCTGGAATGGTGGGACGAGCGGCCCAACCAACTGAGCGTCGAGATCCAGGGCCAACCCGCGCAGATCCTGGAGCGCGGCATGGGCTACCTGCACCCCGACGCGCGGCAGGACGACCGCATCGGTGGCGGCCATCCCGAAGGGCTGTTCGAAGCCTGGTCCAACCTCTATCGCCGCTTCGCCCTGGCCATGGATGCAGCCAACCGCGGTGATGCCGAGACGCTGGCTGCCCTGCGCTACCCCGACATCAATGCGGGTGTGGAAGGTGTGCGCTGGGTCGAGCGCTGTGTGGAGTCCGCCAACAACGATGCCGCCTGGGTCGCGTATTGATCCCGGTAATTCAGTCAACGCAATACCCCTGTGGCGAGGGAGCTTGCTCCCGCTGGACTGCGCAGCAGTCCCAAAAAGGGGGCCGCTTCGCGCCCCAGCGGGAGCAAGCTCCCTCGCCACAGGTAATGAACGTTGCACAATGGAGAACAACAATGAAAATCGCCCTCGACCCCTACATGCATCGCCACCTGAGCCTGCCGGACCTGTGCCGCAAGACCGCCGAGCTCGGCTTCGAGTACTTGGAACTGTCGCCACGGGAGGACTTCCTGCCCTGGTGGGTACGCCCCCGCGCCCATAAGGAGCGCATCGCCGAGTTCAAGAAAGCCCTGCGCGACCACGACCTGCAATTGGCCTCGCTGCTGCCGATGTACCGCTGGGCCAGCCCCCATGAAGACGAACGCCGGGCAGCGGTGAACTACTGGAAGGAGGCGATCCAGGTCGCCGTGGACATGGGCTGCACGACGATGAATTCGGAGTTTGGCCGTGGGCCGTCGCCTGATCGTGGGCATAAAGTCAGTTGCTGCGGTGGCGTGCACAGCCACGAATCGAGCGAAGCGGCGTGGTGGCGTTCGATGGAGGAACTGGTGCCGATCCTGGAAAGCGAGGGGGTCACGCTGAACGTCGAGCCTCACCCGGAGGATTGGTGCGAAACCCTGCACCCGGCCCTCGACATGCTCAAGACCATTGGTTCGGACAACGTCAAGTTCCTGTACTGCACGCCGCACACCTTCTACTTCGGCGACGACATGCGAGCCATGATCGCCGAGGCCGGGTCGATGATCGCCCATGTCCACATCGCCGACACCTACAACCACAAGGCCTCGTCCGGCCTGCGCTACATCGTCAACCCCCCGGGCGCCAAGGTCACCGTCCACCAACACATGGACATGCACCAGGGCGAGATCGACTGGGACCTGTTTTTCAGCGAACTGGCCAAGACTGGCTTCGACGGCATCGTCACCGCATGCGTGTTCGGCTGGGAAGAACGGGCGGACGAATCCGGGCGTTTCATGCGCAAGGAAATACAGGCCTACGTGGACAAGTACTTCAGGTAGACCGTCACGGGAGCAATGGCACGATCCGCGGCTCGATCGCTTGTTCGCTCACCTCCAGCAGCGCCAGCGTCACCGGCAACTTGAACCGTCGCCGGCCGGCGCTGCCTGGGTTGAGATAGAGCCGCTCGCCACGCCACTCGATCAGCGGCTTATGGGAATGGCCGGTGATCACCAGCCGCACGCCCGGGTCGAGTGGCGCCGGCACGTCCGCGATGTCATGGACCAATAGGACCTGCCATCCCTCCAAGTCGAATTGCAGGCAATCGGCAAGGTGTCCCGCCCATTCGGCGTCCAGATCGTTGTTCCCACGCACCACCTGCAGCTCGCCAATGGAAGCCAAGGCATCGAGGATTTCCGGGCTGCCGATATCACCCGCATGAATGATCCGCTCACAGCCTTGCAGCGCCGCAAGCGCTTCAGGGCGCAGCAGGCCGTGGGTGTCCGAAATCACGCCAATTTTCACGAAACCTTTCTCCTCGATCGTGTGTCGCCGGTTATACCTGACTCGTCGCAGTTAGCTAACGTGCTGAAATCGAATAGGATAGGCTACGCCTGGAAAGGCGCAGACCCGTCGTGGAAAGGATATGTGAATGCTCGGACGCAAGCAGCCAGAGCCCAAGATCGAAAGCCCGGATGAAGCCTTCTCCCAGCAGGCTGTGCGGGCCGGAGCTGCATTTCGGCTGACGGTGAGTTTCATGCTGGTGGTCGTCATCGCCTTCCTGGCCGTCGAAGGCTGGCGAACCTGGCGCGATTACCGTGCCGCGTTTGCGTCTGCCCGGGACTCGGTGACGAACCTGGCACGGGCGACGGCCCAGCACGCCGAAGACACCATTCGACAAGTGGATGTGGTCACCGCCGCCCTCGCCGAACGGGTGGAGGGCGATGGCCTGCAGAACATGGACGTCCCGCGCATCCATAAGCTCTTGGTGCAACAGGCCGCGATCATGCCGCAATTGCACGGGCTATTTATCTACGGCCCGGACGGCCAATGGCTGGTGACGGACAAGAAAGTCATCCCGGAAATGGCGAACAACGCCGACCGTGACTACTTCCAATACCATCGCACCCATGAGGATCGAGGCGTGCGCATCGGTGACGTGGTCCAGAGCCGTTCCACCCACGACCTGATCATTCCTATTTCCCGCCGCCTGAACAACCCCGATGGCTCGTTTGCCGGCGTAATGCTGGGGACCGTGAAGGTCAGCTATTTCGTCGACTACTACGGCGACTTCAAAATCGATGGCAAAGGCGCGCTGGTCCTGGCCAAGCGCAGCGGAACGATCCTGGTCCGACGTCCCTTCCTCGCCTCGGTGATTGGCAAGAGCCTCGTCAACAGCGTGATCTTCAGGGAGCATTTACCCACCTCCAACCAAGGGGTTGCCGAAGCCAGGGCCGTCGTCGACGATACCGAGCGCCTGTATGGCTACCGGGCCTTGACCACGTATCCGCTGGTGGTGGAAACCGGCTTGTCCCGCGAGTCGATCATCGCGCCCTGGCGCCGGGACCTGCTCAAGACCGGCCTGGTGCTGATTTTCCTCATTGCGATCCTGGTGGGCTTCGGGCTCATCGTGTTGAGCCAGCTGCGCTACCGCATGACCATGGAAAAGCAGATTCGCAGTGCCCACCAGGCCATGCGCGACATGGCGCTGACCGACAGCCTGACCGGGCTGGGCAACCGCCGGCGGCTGGACATCGCCCTGGCCGATGAACTACGCCTGGCCAGGCGCCAGGGCTCATCCCTGGCCCTGATCATGCTGGATGTGGATTACTTCAAGCGTTTCAACGACCGGTACGGCCATGCCGCCGGCGACGATTGCCTGCGGGCGATTGCGGACGCGATCGGGCAGACCATCAAGCGGCCGGGCGACCTCGCGGTGCGCTACGGCGGTGAAGAGTTCACCGTGTTGTTGCCCAACACCGACAGTGCCGGGGCGGCCAAGGTCGCGCAGCAAATCCTCGAAGCCGTCAGGGCCTTGAACATTGAACATGGCGATCATCCCCTGGGCATCGTGACCATCAGCGCCGGCATCACCACCAGCCAGCCGAGCGACGAGGATGCAACCCCGGCGGTGCTGATCAAGGCCGCGGACGCCTTCTTGTACCTGGCGAAAAACACCGGGCGAAACCGTTGGTGCAGCGCTGGCACGACGTCGGGGTGAACGCCGCGAGAGCGCCGCGCATCGGTCAGAATCGTGCAAACCCAAGTCCACAGGTGCCGGCGAGGCGCCTGGCGGCTACAATGCGCGCTTCGACCGTGACCAGCCTGACTAAAAACAAATGTCCTTGCCCAAACATCATCTGGAATTGCTCAGCCCCGCCCGCGACGTGACCATCGCCCGCGAGGCCATCCTGCATGGCGCCGACGCCGTGTACATCGGTGGCCCGAGTTTCGGCGCACGTCACAACGCCTGCAACGAGGTGGGCGATATCGCCCGGCTGGTGGAATTCGCCCACCGCTACCACGCCCGTGTGTTCACGACCATCAACACCATCCTGCACGACAACGAACTGGAGCCGGCCCGCCAGCTGATCCACCAGTTGTACGATGCCGGCGTCGACGCGTTGATCGTCCAGGACCTGGGGGTGATGGAGCTGGATATCCCGCCCATCGAGCTGCACGCCAGCACCCAGACCGACATCCGCACCCTGGCCCGGGCCAAGTTCCTCGACCAGGCCGGTTTCTCGCAACTGGTCCTGGCCCGTGAGCTGAACCTGCAGGAGATCCGCGCCATCGCCGACGAGACCGATGCGGCCATCGAGTTCTTCATCCACGGCGCGTTGTGCGTGGCCTTTTCCGGCCAGTGCAACATCTCCCACGCCCAGAACGGCCGCAGCGCCAACCGTGGCGACTGCTCCCAGGCCTGTCGCCTGCCCTACACCTTGAAGGACGACCAGGGCCGGGTGGTCGCCTATGAAAAACACCTGCTGTCGATGAAAGACAACAACCAGAGCGCCAACATCCGCGCCCTGGTCGAAGCCGGCGTGCGTTCGTTCAAGATCGAAGGGCGCTACAAGGACATGGGCTATGTGAAGAACATCACCGCCTATTACCGCCAGCGCCTGGACGATGTCCTTGAAGACCGCCCGGACCTGGCCCGTGCGTCCAGCGGCCGCACCGCACACTTCTTCGTTCCCGACCCGGACAAGACCTTCCACCGTGGCAGCACCGACTATTTCGTCAGCGAGCGCAAGATCGACATCGGCGCCTTCGACTCGCCGACCTTCACCGGCGTGCCGGTGGGCGTGGTGGAAAAAGTCGGCAAGCGCGACTTGCAAGTGGTGACCTTCGATCCACTGTCCAACGGCGACGGCCTCAACGTGCTGGTCAAGCGCGAAGTCGTCGGTTTCCGCGCCAACATCGCCGAGCCCAAGGGTGAGTTCGAAGAGGATGGCCAGAAGCGTTACCGCTACCGCGTCGAACCCAACGAGATGCCAGCCGGTATGTACCAGTTGCGCCCCAACCATCCGTTGAGCCGCAACCTGGACCACAATTGGCAGCAAGCATTGCTCAAGACCTCTTCCGAGCGTCGGGTCGGCCTGGCCTGGGTGGCGTGCCTGCGTGAAGAACGCCTGGAACTGACCGCCACCAGCGAAGAAGGCATTAGCGCCAGTGTTGCCCTCGATGGGCCGTTCGGCCTGGCGAACAAGCCGGAACAGGCCCTGGAGCAACTGCACGACCTGCTCGGTCAACTGGGCACCACCGAATACCACGCCACCGCCATCGAGCTGGATGCGCCCCAGGCGTTCTTCATCCCCAACTCGCAGCTCAAGGCGTTGCGCCGCGAAGCCATCGAAGCCCTGACCGCCGCCCGCATCAAGGCCCACCCACGCGGTGGCCGCAAGGCCGAGACCAGCCCGCCACCGGTGTACCCGGAGTCGCACCTGTCGTTCCTGGCCAACGTCTACAACCAGAAGGCCCGGGACTTCTACCATCGCCACGGGGTCAAGCTGATCGACGCGGCCTTCGAGGCCCACGAGGAAACCGGTGAAGTGCCGGTGATGATCACCAAGCACTGCCTGCGCTTCTCGTTCAACCTGTGCCCCAAGCAGGCCAAGGGCGTCACCGGCGTGCGCACCAAGGTCGCGCCGATGCAGCTGATCCACGGTGATGAAGTGCTGACGCTGAAGTTCGACTGCAAACCTTGCGAGATGCACGTGGTCGGCAAGATCAAGGGCCACATCCTCGACCTGCCATTGCCCGGCAGCACGGCGCAGCCCGTGGTAGGCCATATCAGCCCGGAAGACCTGCTCAAGACGATCCCGCGCGCACCGCATTAAGCAATAGCACGCCCACATTGGGTTTCGGGCGTTCACAAAACATGCATCCACCACAGGTCCCTGTGGGAGCGGGCTTGCTCGCGAAGGCGGCATAACAGTCAACGATGATGTTGAATGTGCTGGCCTCTTCGCGAGCAAGCCCGCTCCCACACAGAGTATCGGTGCTTGGAATGGATGTTTCATTTCTACGTCGTTTTCGCTTTTCCGGGCGACAAATCGTGTTCAAGGGGCTCCCCCGCCGCGCGCTCATGGTGTTAGGTTGTAAGTGATTGTTTCCATCAAACGACACTTCTCCCCTGCAAAGGAATGCCTGCCACCATGAACTTCCCGTTCAAGCGTCTTGCCATTGCCACCCTCATACTGTCCAGCCTGCCGTCATTCGCGATGTCGGCCAGCGCCAACATCACCGCACAACAAAGCGCGGCCATCGTCAAAACCTTCTCCGACACCTCCGTCAAGGATTTCAGGCACTTCCTTGGAGAGGTCGCCAAGAGCGACCTGGCCAAAACCGCCGACCTCGGCCCGGCCATCAGCGCCTTCCAAGACAACAAGACGCTGACCGCTGAACAACAGAACGAAATCCACCGCTTGCTGGGCCTTTACGCTCGGGTGAAATACGGCGAAGCCGCCACCGAGACGCTGAAGGAACTGGTCGCCATCCCGACCTATCGCAAGGACGGCGTTGCCCAGCACGAGAACCCGGAATTCCTCAAGATCGCCGACGAGATCAAGCGCCTCGCCGAATCCTTCGACCTGAACTTCCGCAACATCGACAACCGCGTCTATGAGATTTCCCTAGAAGGCAGCGGCGATGAAGTCGTTGGCATCCACGCCCATGCCGACGTGGTCCCGGTCACGCCGGAGAACTGGGTGTTGAAAGACGGTACGCGCCTCGATCCGTTCAAGGTCATCCTGGTGGGTGATCGCATGTATGGCCGCGGTACCGAGGACGACAAGAACGGTATCGTCGTGACGCTCTACGCCATGAAAATCATCAAGGAAGAAAAACTGCCGCTGGCGCGCAACTTCAAGCTGCTGGTCGACACCACCGAAGAAACCACCGGCGACGCCATCCCCTATTATTTCGAACGCAACCCGACGCCCAATTACAACCTGGCGCTGGATGGCGGCTACCCCGTGGTGATCGCCGAGAAAGGCTACGGCACGGTCATGGCCAACTTCCCTCGCCGCGCGGCCCAGGGCAAGGGCGCCGAAATCATCGCGTTGACGGGGGGCATGGCGACCAACCAGATCCCGTCGACCTCGGTGGCGACCTTCGTGACCGACAAGCCCACAGATCTGGCAGCGAACCTGCTCAAGGCCGGCACCGAATTCGCCAAGGCCAATGGCGGCGACTTTGAGGTAAAAAGCGCAGTGGCCGACAACGCGGTCAAGCTGACCTTCACTGGCGTTTCGGCCCACTCCTCCGAGCCCGAATCAGGCGTCAACCCGGTCTCCAGAATGCTGGTGTTCATCAACGGTCTCGACGGCAAGGTCGCCCTCAAGCACAACCACATCACCGACGCCGCCCGCTACGCCGCCGACAACTGGGGGCTGGACTATCTGGGCAACAAGCTGGGGATTGGCTTCTCCGATGCATTCATGGGGCCGCTGACCGCGTCCCTGACCTACGTCGGCATGGATGAGCAGACCTTCAAGCTGGCGGTCAACCTGCGGGTGCCGGTGGGCAAGCCAACCGAAACGCTGAAGACTGAAATCAACGATAAGCTCTCCGCCTGGGCCAAGAAGTCCCAGGTCGCCGTAGCCTTCGACAACACTATCGACGCACCGATGTACCGAAATCCCGAAGGTGAATGGGTCAAGGCGCTACTGGCCGTCGCCACGGAGAACCTGGGCATGGAACACACGTTCGGCACTTCCGCCGGCGCCACCTCGGTCCATGACCTGCCCAACGGCGTGCAATTCGGCCTGGCGATGCCCAACGTCAAGTACACCGGGCACAACGACAATGAGTTCAAGACGGTGGAGCAGTTCCTGCTGGACTTGCAGATCGTGACCGAGATGATGGGGCGGATCGGGCAGTTGCCGAAGCTCTGATCGGCCCTGAGCGAGACGGTTATCAAGGCCTGTGGGTGATCATTGTGGCGAGGGAGCTTGCTCCCGCTCGGTTGCGCAGCGACCGCAAGTTTTTTGGGACTGCTGCGCAGTCCAGCGGGAGCAATCTCTGGCCACAGGTTTACCCTTATTCCTTCACCTTATTCCTTCAGGTGAGTAGCGCTTGGATCGATGACCTTCGCGGTAACGTCGACCAACTCCAGCCCCCAATCCCCATGCAGGTACCAGTCCTCGCCGATCATCTCGGCCGGGTGCATCGTGCGATCGGCACCGTTGCCGCAGGCCAGCGCACTGGTCGGACAGTAACGATCACACCCCCAGCAAATGCGCTCGGGATGCTTGGGACTGATGGGAAACGGCTTTGCCATGAGGCCCCCGCATAACCAATGGGTGTACCCGTACCCTACTCCGGCGGGCCACTGCCGCCCTTGATCCTGATCAAGAACAGCCGCACGGGAACGAACTGACGTTCACCGATCAAAAATTCACGCTGAAAATTGACAAGAATCATTATTATTCGCAGCGAAGCTTCCTAGACTCGGCGCCATCCTTTAGCCAACCAGGAAGTCATCATGCGTACCCTTGCTCCGTTGTCCCTCGCCCTGCTGTTGCTGCCAACATTAGCCCAGGCCAAGGAATACCCCATCGGCGAACCGCAACTGTGCCCGGGGCTGGAAGTCGGCGCGGTGTACCTGCAACCGATCGAAATGGCCCCCGCCGGGATGATGCGCGCCACGGCCGAGTCCGACGTGCACCTGGAAGCCGACATCCGCGCCACCGCGGACAACCAGCAAGGCTTCCAGGAAGGCAGTTTCGTGCCTTATCTGAACGTGTCGTTCCAACTGAAGAAACAAGGCAACGACACCGCGCTCAAGGGCGACTTCCACGCCATGGTCGCCAACGACGGGCCGCACTACGGCGACAACGTCAAGCTGCTCGGCCCTGGCAAATATCAATTGACCTTCACCGTCCTGCCACCGGGCGGCCACGCCTCCCTCGGTCGTCATACCGACAAGGAAACCGGCGTGGCGCCGTGGTTCGAACGCTGCGAACTGCACTACGAATTCGTCTACGCCGGGGTCGGTAAAAAAGGCGGGTACTGAACATGAACCACCGATCCTGGCTGTCCTGCCTAGCCTGGCTGACGCTGGTCGGTCTGCTGCTGCCATCCATCGCCCAGGCCGAACTGCCCACTTATGAATTGAGCATCCGCGACGGGCATTTTACGCCGCCGCAACTGGAAGTACCGGCCGGGCAACGTTTCAAGATCGTGTTGAAAAATGTCGGCCAGGGCCCGGCGGAGTTCGAAAGCACGCCATTGCGCGTCGAGAAAGTGCTCTCGCCCGGTGTTACGACGTTCGTGGTCATTCATCCGCTGCGCCCTGGGCACTACCCGTTTTTCGACGAATTCAATCCGCAACTGCCCGAGGGCGGGATTCTCGCCCGGTAATCGGCCAGCAGGAGGCGTTAGCATGACTCAATCGATGTTTATTGTCTGGCGCGAAAGCGTCGAGGCATTGTTGGTGATCGGGATTCTCCAGGCCTGGGTCAGCCAGCAGCAACAGGCCAGCCAACTGCGACGTTATGTATGGGCCGGCGCGGCGTTGGGCTTGCTGCTTTCCGGCGTGCTGGCCGGCCTGATCCTGCTCGCCGGCGAGGCCATGAGCGGTACCACCAGTGAATGGTTCCAGGCGGCGTTGGCCTTGGTCGCCAGCTTGCTGATCGTGCAGATGGTCGGCTGGATGCACCGAAACGCACGGACGCTCAAGCATGACCTGACACGCCACGCCGACCAGCGCCTGGGCCGCCAGGGTGGCCTGGGCCTGTTGGTCCTGGCCTTGCTCGCCGTCAGCCGCGAAGGCAGTGAAACCGTGGTCTTCCTGTATGGCGCCGGTGCGCGCCTGCAGGGGCCGCCATTGGGCTTGTTCGCCGTGGGCGCACTGGCCGGGCTGGTGTTGTCGCTGCTGACCGTCTCCCTGCTGCACAGCAGTCGCCGGTTCATCTCGTGGCCGCGTTTTTTTGCCATCAGCGAAACGATCCTGCTGCTGTTGGGCGCGGCACTGCTGGTCAGCGCCTTCGAGCGGGTCGGCGGGCAATTGCTGGCGATGGATTGGCCCGAGGCGGTGTATCGCGGCATTGGCGACGCGCTGTGGGACAGCAGTGCGCTCCTCGACGACGGCCACGGTTTGGGTGGGTTCCTGGCGGATTTCGCTGGGTATCGCGCCAGTCCGAGTGCGATGACGTTGCTGGTGTGGCTGGGCTATTGGGGAGTGGTCGCGGGTTGGTTGCGACCACGTAAGGCGGAAACCCTGCCATGCCCGACCTGAACCCCTGGCTCCAACGCCTGGGCGACGGCATGCGTCGCCATGGCTCGGCAATTCGTGCGGTGCAATGGGCGGTGGTGCTGTTCTACGCGGTGCTGTTGGTGGTGCCGGCCATGTTGCCATTGCCCAATAGCCAGGCGCGGCTGTTGGACAACCTGACGCTGCTGGCGCAGTTCCTGTTCTGGGGCATCTGGTGGCCGTTCGTGTTGCTGTCGATCGTGCTGTTCGGTCGCCTCTGGTGTGGCGTGTTGTGCCCGGAAGGCGCTTTGAGCGAATGGGCCAGCCAGTACGGCAAGGGCCTCGGGGTGCCGCGCGGGGTGCGCTGGGCTGGCTGGCCGACTTTGGCGTTCTGCCTGACCACGGTCTACGGCCAGTTGATCAGCGTGTACGACTATGCCCAGGCAGCGCTGTTGATCCTCGGCGGCTCGACCGTCGCCGCAGTGATCGTCGGCCTGTTGTTCGCCCGGGGCAAGCGGGTGTGGTGCCGTTACCTGTGCCCGGTCAGCGGTGTGTTTGCCCTGCTCGCTCGCCTGGCGCCGGTGCACTTTCAGGTGGATGAACAACGCTGGCTGGAAAACCCGCCGCCCCGGCGCCCGCCCCCCAACTGCGCACCGCTGCTGGACATCCGTCGCCTGCGCGGCGCAGCCGATTGCCACGCCTGTGGTCGTTGCAGCGGCCAGCGCGACGCGGTACGGCTGATTGCCCGCTCCAGCAACGCGGAAATTCTCCAGGCGACGGCCAACACACTTTCCCCCTGGGACGCTCGCCTGCTGCTGTTCGGTGTCATCGGCCTGGCCATGGGCGCGTTCCAGTGGACCGTCAGCCCTTGGTTCATCAACCTCAAGCAAAGCCTGGCCCAATGGCTGGTGAGTCACGATTGGCTCTGGGCACTCCAGGACAACGCGCCCTGGTGGTTGCTGACCCACTACCCGCACCTCAATGACAGTTTCAGTTGGCTCGACGGCTTTTGCATCGTCGCGTACCTGGGCCTGAGTGCGCTGCTGATGGGCACTTCGTTGCTGTTTCTCATGCGCCTGGCCGCATGGCTCTCAGGCGACACGACAAACTACCAGCCCCTGGCCCTCACCCTGACGCCCCTTGGCGGTGCCGGGTTGTTCCTCGGTTTGTCGGCAACCACGGTCAAGTTGTTGCGCTATGAAGGCCTGTTGCTGGAGTGGGTAACGCCGGCCCGGGCCGCGCTTTTAACGGCAGCGATCGCCTGGAGCCTGTGGCTGGGCTGGAAGCGCCTGCAGGCAAGCGTGGCATCGCCGATCCGACGCTTGCCCGCCATGGCCTGCCTGGTCCTGGCCAGCGGCTGGGTGGGGTATGGCTGGTGGTTGCAATTCTGGGGTTGGTGATCGAGGGATTGCGGGGGATCACAAAAGCCATCCCCACCACAATTCCCCTGTGGGAGCGGGCTTGCTCGCGAATGCGTCGGGTCAGCTACATATACATTGACTGACAAACCGCCTTCGCGAGCAAGCCCGCTCCCACAATGGTTTCGGGGTGATTGTTGAATTTGTATTCACCACAGATCCCTGTGGGAGCGAGCTTGCTCGCGAAGGGGGCGTGTCAGACGACATCCCTGCCAGCAGACCCACCGCTATCCACCACTCAACTGCGCAACACAAACGAAGGAAACAACTCGCGCATGGCCGCCCACAGCTCAGGCTGCAAGGCCTGCGCCGAGACGCTGGAAAGATGGGGATCAAGCATCCGGGCAGTGCGCACCAGTTGCACGGCAAAGCGGCTGACGCCACGCTCGTTCAGGCGCCGGGCCAGGGTCAGCAACCGTTCGGGGTCGAACAGATGCCAGTGCACCGTCGTGCGACATTCATAGTCCACGCCGCTGTCCAGCAAATGATCAAGACTGCGCCAGTTGGCGGCGCCGCTGCCTTCGACCCGAGTCACGTCCAGGGCGTCTTCGGGCAAGGCCTTGACGTCGAAGCCCACCCAATCGGCTTGCCCAACCACCTTGGCGAAGGCCGCCGGCTTGATGCCAGCGCTGTGCAGGCCGATGCGAAAACCCATCTGCCGCACTTCTTCCATGGCCGGCCCCAGGCCGTCCTGCAAGGTTGGCTCGCCGCCGCTGAACACCACGGCGTCGAGCAGATCCTGCCGGCGTTGCAGAAACGCCAACACCCGGCACCAATCCACCTCTTCGCTACCGCGCGGCGGGATCAGTTGCGGGTTATGGCAATAACGACAACGCCAGGCACACCCCTGGCAAAACAGCACGCAGGCCAGTTGGCCCGGGTAATCGAGGGTGGTCAGGGGCACCATGCCCCCGACCCGTAGCACTCGACTCATGGACGCCCGGCCGCGCGTTCGGTGAAGTGCACCCGCTCGCGGTGCTCGGACTGCTTGCCCGGGTTGAAGGCCGCCACCGGGCGGTGATAACCCATCACCCGGGTCCAGACTTCGCAACGTTGACGCTGTGCCTGTGGAATCGTTTGTACTGCGCTCATGGGTAAAGCTCCTAACGGTCGATGGATCGGATCAGTGAACGCTGCCTGCCGACTGCTGTTGCAGCAGCAAGGCCTCGTCGCATTTCGGGCAGAACTCGTGTTCGCCAGCCAAGTAGCCGTGCACCGGGCAGATGGAAAAGGTCGGCGTGATGGTCAGGTACGGCAGGCGGAAACGTCCCAGGGCCTTGCGCACCAGTTGCTTGCAGGCCTGGGTGGAGGAAATCTGCTCGGCCATGTACAGGTGCAACACGGTGCCGCCGGTGTATTTGCATTGCAGTTCGTCTTGCAGCTCCAGGGCTTCGAACGGATCCTCGGTGAAGCCCACCGGCAGTTGCGAGGAGTTGGTGTAGTACGGTGCGACCGAGCTGCCGGCCTGCAGAATATCCGGGTAACGCTTGAGGTCTTCCTTGGCGAAGCGGTACGTGGTGCCTTCGGCGGGCGTGGCCTCGAGGTTGTAGAGGTGGCCGGTTTCCTCTTGGAAACGCAGCAATGTGGCGCGCACGTGGTCCAGCAGTTTCAGGGCGAAGGCCCGGCCCTGTTCGGTGTGCAGGCCCTCCTGGTCATCGGTGAAATTGCGCAGCATTTCGTGAAGGCCATTCACGCCAATGGTGGAGAAGTGATTGCGCAACGTGCCCAGGTAGCGCTTGGTGTAGGGATACAAGCCAGCATCCATGTGATGCTGGATGACCTTGCGCTTGACCTCCAGGCTCTCTTTCGCCAGTTCCATCAGGGTATCGATGCGTTGCAGCAACCCACTGGTGTTGCCTTTGTACAGGTAGCCCAGGCGCGCGCAGTTGATCGTCACCACCCCCAGGGAGCCGGTCTGTTCCGCGGAGCCGAACAAGCCGCCACCGCGCTTGAGCAGCTCGCGCACGTCCAGTTGCAGGCGGCAGCACATCGAGCGCACCTGGTTGGGTTGCATGTCCGAATTGAGAAAGTTCTGGAAATACGGCAAGCCGTAGCGGGCGGTCATTTCGAACAGCCGGTCGGCGTTCTCGCTGTCCCACGGGAAGTCGTGAGTGATGTTGTAGGTTGGGATCGGGAAAGTGAAGACCCGGCCTTTCGCATCGCCGGCCTGCATCACCTCGATGTAGGCGCGGTTGATCAACTCCATTTCCGCTTGCAGGTCACCGTAGGCGAACGGCATTTCTTCGCCGCCGATGATCGGGATCTGCTCACGCAGGTCCTGGGGACAGACCCAGTCGAATGTCAGGTTGGTGAACGGGGTTTGCGTGCCCCAGCGCGACGGTACGTTGAGGTTGTAGATGAACTCCTGCAACGACTGGCGAATCTCGTCGTAGCTGAGCTGATCCTTGCGCACATAGGGCGCCAGGTAGGTATCGAACGAGCTGAACGCTTGGGCACCGGCCCATTCGTTTTGCAGGGTGCCGAGGAAATTCACCATCTGGCCCAGGGCACTGCTCAAGTGCTTGGGCGGCCCAGCCTCGACCCGCCCGGGCACGCCGTTGAGACCTTCGTGCAGCAAGGTGCGCAAGGACCAACCGGCACAGTAGCCGGCGAGCATGTCCAGGTCGTGGATATGCAGGTCTGCCTCGCGGTGCGCCTCGCCGATGGCCTGGCTGTAGACTTCGTCGAGCCAGTAGTTGGCGGTGACCTTGCCCGACACGTTGAGGATCAGCCCGCCCAGGGAATAACCCTGGTTGGCGTTGGCCTGCACGCGCCAGTCTTCACGATCCAGGTATTCGTTCATCGACGTGGCGACTTCCACCAGCGTACGGCGATCCCGACGCAGGCGTCCGTGCTGCTCGCGGTAGACGATGTAGGCGCGCATGGACAGGAAGTACCCGGCGTCCATCAGCACACGCTCGACCCGGTCCTGGATCTGCTCGACATTCAACCGAGTCTGCCCTTCCAACCGCGCCAATACCGCCTCAAGCAAGCCTTCGGCCTCGGCTTCGGCGTATTCGCCGGTAGCCTTGCCAGCGGCGATCAACGCCTGGCGGATCTTGTCCGCATCAAAGGCGACCACACTGCCATCGCGCTTGTGCAAGCGGTTACAGCCTACTGAGATCAACGTGCTCTGCATTTTGGCTCCAGACACTACATATAGGTTTTTTGAGATCTATGAACACAATATGCAGTGAAGAGTACGGACAAAACGCAGGGTTGCAATTGATCGGCATCAAGAATCGGGAGCGACTGCCATCAGCCTTGAAAGGTCATTTTATGGGCACCAAAAATCTCCTGTGTGCGAGCCTGCTCGCGATAGCGGTGGATCAGTTGACATCAATGTTGACTGGACCGCCGTCATCGCGAGCAAGCTCGCTCCCACATTGGTTTCGGAGTGACTGCAGGATCTGAATTCACCCAAAATCCCCCTGTGGGAGCGGGCTTGCTCGCGAAGAGGCCAGCACATTCAACATCCATGCAAGCTGACCCACCGCCTTCGCGAGCAAGCCCGCTCCCACAGGAGTTTCGGGGTAACTGTGGGATTTCTATTCATAACAGCCCCCCTTCTGCTAACCACCACTCATGTTCATGAACCGGACGATCTGTACTTCCCCGCCAGGGCTGAAGTCATGCTGCAAGGGCTTGCCCTTGAGTGCCTGTTTGATCGACTGAATGATCGGCTGATCGTCCAGCGGATAACGCCGCAGCAAGCCCCGCAGGTCGAGGGAGTCCTCTTGCCCCAGGCACAGCAGCAAGCGCCCTTCGACGGTCATGCGCACGCGATTGCAACTGGCGCAGAAGTTATGGGTGTTGGGCGAAATGAAACCGATGCGG
Source organism: Pseudomonas sp. Z3-6 (assembly GCF_051131985.1). Lineage (NCBI taxonomy): Bacteria > Pseudomonadati > Pseudomonadota > Gammaproteobacteria > Pseudomonadales > Pseudomonadaceae > Pseudomonas > Pseudomonas sp. Z3-6. The sequence goes on along the minus strand of NZ_CP071644.1, from coordinate 3,283,600 downwards.
GTCTGCGGATGATGCGCCAGGCGCACATAACGCGCCGGTCCGCCGCTGCTCTCGGCGCTGTCGAGCAGGCGATGATGGCGGGCGATCTCGGCCCGCACCTCATCGCTGGAACAGAACGACTCGCCCCGGGAACGCCCCACCTCGCCCAAGGGCATTTCCTCGATGAAGCTGATGTCGATGCGTTGATCGATGGCGTACTGCACCAACGCCGGGACTTCATCGAAGTTGCGCCCTTTCATGACCACGCAGTTGAGCTTGATCCGCTCGAACCCAGCGACCTTCGCCGCGTCGATGCCGGCCAGCACCCGGTCCAGATCGCCGTTACGGGTGATCGCCCGAAAACGCTCGCCGTCCAGGCTGTCGAGGCTGATGTTCATGCGCTTGACCCCAGCGTCCACCAGGGGCTGGGCCAATCGTCCCAGCTGCGAGCCATTGCTGGTCATCACCAGTTCCCGCAGGCCGGGCAATGCCGCGATGTCGCGACACAGCCCGACGATGCCCGGACGGATCAGCGGCTCGCCACCGGTCAGGCGGATTTTCTTTACCCCCAGGCCGACGAACAGCCGCGCCAGGCGCTGCAATTCCTCCAGGGTCAACACTTGCTGACGCGGCAGGAAGGTCATGTTTTTCGCCATGCAATACACACAGCGAAAATCACAACGATCGGTCACCGACATCCGCAAATAATCGATCTGGCGCCCAAACCCGTCCTGCAACACCGCGTTCATGTAAATCTCCCGATTGAGCCCGTGCTCACTGCACCAGCGGCGAGTCGGCGCCCTGAAGGTGAATGCCGCGAATGTCCGCCGCACCGATCAGGGTTTGCAGGTACTGCACCAGCGCCTTTTGCCAAACGCCCTGCTGCAACTGGGTACGAATCGCCGTCGCCACCGCCTCATACGGCAATGGTTGGCCATCGATGCGCTGGTCGATGCTGATCACGTGCCAGCCATAACGGCTTTCCAGCGGTTTGCTGGCCAGGCCCGCCGGCAGGGTGAACAACTGGCGCTCCAGCTCCGGCACGGTCTGGCCCTTGCTGATCTGCCCCAACGAGCCGCCCTGCTCCTTGGATGGACACGCCGAATACTTCAGTGCCAGCTCGGCGAAGCTGCCCGGGAACTGGTCCAACCGTTCCAGCAGCAGCTCGGCCTGGACATGGGCCAGGCTGCGGGCCTCGGCATCGTCCGGCGCACATTCGAGCAGGATGTGCCGCACCGCCAGCAATGGCGCGCTGTGGAAGCGAGCGCGGTTGCTTTCGTAGTAACGCAGGCAGGTGGCCTCGTCGCACTGCGGCACCTGCACCTCACGTTCCAGCAACAGCCGCGTCGCCGCTTCTTCTTCGTTTTCTCCGGCACCGACCTGCAACGCCAGGCCCAGCTCGGCGATGCGCTGCTGGAGCAATTCGCGAATCACCAGCGCCCGAGCGGCCTGGTAGACCGCCTCCTCGCGACTGTCAGCCGGGTGATATTGCAGCTCCTGGGCCATCGCCTGCGGGGCGATCGACACCCCGTTGACGCTGATGATCGGCCACTCCTGCTCACTGCTGGCGATCAGCTGTGGCGCTTCATCCTCTGCCACCGGCCCCGCCTGGGCCGGCTCGAACTGCACCGCCCCAACCGGCTCCACATCAACCACCGGCGGCACTTTTGCCGAGGAACCGCAACCACCGCCCCCGCTACCACCGCCACATCCGCATCCACTCGCCATGATCTTCTCCTCAGAACTTCTGCCGAACGATTTGATAACGACGCCCCAGGTACCAGACCGGCGCACTGACGATGTGGACCAGACGGGTGAACGGGAACAGCACGAACAGCGTCAGGCCCAGCACCACGTGGAGCTTGTAGACCAGGCCCACCGGCGCGATCGAGGTCGCGGCTTCAACCGGGCGCAACAGCACGGTGTTCTGGGCCCAGTCGGCCAGCATCACCATCACCGAGCCGTCCATATGGGCGGTGGATGCGACGATGGTCATCAGCCCCAACACCAACTGCACCAGCAATACCACCAGCACCAGGATGTCCGACACATTGGAGGTGGCGCGCACCCGTGGGTCGGTCAGGCGCCGGTTGAGCAGCATCAGCAAACCGATCAGGCCGAGCACACCGAAGAAACCGCCGGAAACCATCGCCAGCAACTGCTTGTTCTCGGTACTCAGGAAGTGGTGATAAACCGCCGAAGGCGTCAGCAACCCGACGAAATGCCCGGCCAGCACGAACAGCACACCGATGTGAAACAGGTTGCTGGCCACGCGCATGCCGCGCTTGTTCAGCATCTGGCTCGAACCGGCCTTCCAGGTGTACTGGGACAGATCAAAGCGTGCCCAACTGCCGAGCAGGCAAATCGCCAAAGCGACATAGGGGTAGACCCCGAACAACAACAGATCCCATTTAGACATTGCCCACCTCCCCGGCAGGCGCTGCGGCCCGCCCTTCATGCTGAAAATCCACCCAGTGCAGCGGCACTGCACTTTCGTCCCGGGCCTTGCCCGGCGCGCTTGGCATCGAACTGCAGCGGTCCTGCTGCTCGGCCTTCATGAAATCCACGGCCTCTTCTTCCCAGACCTTGTCCAGGGCTTCGAGGGAGTCATCCCGATGCTCGGCCTTCACCTGTTCGAGCATCTCGGCCACCGCCGCCTGGGGTTCTGTCCCGGCGATCTGCAACAAGGCCCGGAAGCAACTGGCGTAGGCGCTTTCACGCTCCTCCAGGCGCGCCGCGAGCAAGGCCAGCAGGTGCGCCACATCGGCCAGGCCCTCGCGGGCCTCCAAGTCTTCGCGGGTGGAGAGAAACTCCAGGTACAGCGGGATGTAGTCGGGCAGTTCCTTGACGCCGATGGCGAACCCGGCTTCTTCGTACTGGGCCATCATGTCGACCATGGCCTGGCCCCGGTCGCGGGACTCGCCATGGACGTGTTCGAACAGCAGCAGCGACAGTGAACGACCGCGGCCGAACAGCGCACCGTAGTGCTCCTGGCCATCCATCAGGTCCTGGCCGCAGACCAGCTCCAGCAACTCGAACAAACCGGCACGCTGGGCGGGACTGATTTCCCGCGCCTGCACGATGGCCTGCTCCAGCTCGTCGCGACCGGCCACCAGGGTCTCGGTCGGGTAATCGAGCAGCAACGAAATCACCTTGAGAATGCGCATGCTCATTCCTCCCACAACTGTACGGTCTTGATCACGTCGCGGCGGTTGGCTTTCTTGCCACCGAACATGTTGGTGTCGGAGCTGCCGCTGCAACCGCTGCCGAAACTGAAACCACAACCGGAGCGCTCGGCGAACGCGTCGCTCATGGCGTCTTCGCGGTGGGCACTCGGCACCACGAAACGGTCTTCGTAGTTGGCGATGGCCAGGTAGCGGTACATCTCTTCCACCTGGTTAACGCTCAGGCCGACGTCAGCCAGCACTTGCAGGTCCTGCACGCCGTCGACCTGCTCGGCCCGTTTGTAGGCGCGCATCGCCAGCAAGCGTTTGAGCGCAAGCTTGACCGGCTTTTCATCGCCGGCGGTGAGCATGTTCGCCAGGTAGCGCAGCGGGATCCGCAGGCTGTCGACGTCAGGGATCACACCGTTCATACCCACCGTGCCAGCCGTGGCAGCGTTCTGGATCGGCGACAGTGGCGGCACGTACCAGACCATCGGCAAGGTGCGGTATTCCGGGTGCAGCGGCAGTGCGAGTTTCCAGTCCACGGCCATTTTGTAGACCGGCGAACGTTGGGCCGAATCGATCACCGACTGCGGCACGCCATCGGCCAGGGCCTGGCGAATCACCGCCGGGTCGTTCGGGTCGAGGAAGATCTCCAGTTGCTTCTCGTACAGGTCCTGCTCGTTGGCGGTGCTCGCCACTTCGCTGATGCGGTCGGCGTCATACAGCAGCACACCGAGATAGCGAATCCGACCGACGCAGGTTTCGGCGCAAACGGTCGGCATCCCGGCTTCGATGCGCGGGTAGCAGAAGATGCATTTTTCCGACTTGCCGCTCTTCCAGTTGAAGTAGATCTTCTTGTACGGGCAGCCGCTGATGCACATGCGCCAGCCGCGGCATTTCTCCTGGTCGATGAGGACGATGCCGTCCTCCTCGCGCTTGTAGATCGCACCGCTCGGGCACGATGCCGCGCACGCCGGGTTCAGGCAGTGCTCGCACAGGCGCGGCAGGTACATCATGAAGGTGTTTTCGTACTCGCCGTAGATGTCCGCCTGGATCTTGTCGAAGTTCTTGTCCTTGCGCCGCTTGGCGAATTCAGTACCGAGGATTTCCTCCCAGTTCGGGCCCCACTCGATCTTCTCCATGCGCTTGCCCGACACCACCGAGCGTGGGCGCGCGGTGGGTTGGTGCTCGCCCAGCGGTGCGGTGTGCAAGTGCTGGTAGTCGAAGTCGAACGGCTCGTAGTAATCGTCCAGGCTCGGCAGGTCCGGGTTGGCGAAGATGTTCGCCAGCACGCGGAACTTGCCGCCGATGCGCGGGTTGATCGAGCCGTCGGCGTTGCGCACCCAGCCGCCCTTCCACTTGTCCTGGTTTTCCCACTCTTTGGGATAGCCGATGCCCGGCTTCGATTCGACGTTGTTGAACCAGGCGTATTCCATGCCTTCACGGCTGGTCCAGACGTTCTTGCAGGTAATCGAGCAGGTGTGGCAGCCGATGCATTTGTCCAGGTTCAGGACCATGCCGATTTGTGAGCGAATCTTCATCTCAGTTCTCCTCGATATCAGTCGGCAGTGGACGCGGCAAATCATCGCCACTGGAACCGTCGAGCCAATCGACCTTGACCATCTTGCGCACCACGACGAATTCGTCGCGGTTGCAACCGACCGTGCCGTAATAGTTGAAGCCGTAGGCCTGTTGGGCGTAGCCGCCGATCATGTGGGTGGGCTTGAGCACCACGCGGGTCACCGAGTTGTGGTGGCCGCCACGGGTCTTGGTGGTTTCCGAACCCGGCACGTTCACGATCCGTTCCTGGGCGTGGTACATCATCACCATGCCTTCCTTGACCCGCTGGCTGACCACCGCCCGGGCGGTCAGCGCGCCGTTGGCGTTGAAGCATTCGATCCAGTCGTTGTCCTCGATCCCGGCGCGCTTGGCGTCGATCTCCGAGAGCCAGACAATCGGTCCGCCACGGCTCAAGGTCAGCATCAACAGGTTGTCGCTGTAGGTGCTGTGGATGCCCCACTTCTGGTGCGGGGTGATCCAGTTCAGGACGATCTCGGTCTCGCCATTGCTGCGCTTGCCCTTCACGCCTTCGATGGTGCGGGTGTTGACCGGCGGCCGGTAACTCATCAGTTGCTCGCCGAACGCCTGCATCCACGGGTGATCCTGGTAGAACTGCTGGCGGCCGGTGATGGTGCGCCATGGGATCGACTCATGAACGTTGGTGTAGCCGGCGTTGTAGCTCACGTGATCGTCTTCCAGGCCGGACCAGGTCGGGCTGGAGATGATCTTGCGCGGCTGGGCCTGGATGTCACGGAAGCGAATCGCCTCGTGCTCCTTCGACACCGCCAGGTGGCTGTGGTCGATGCCGGTGAATTCCGACAATGCTGCCCAGGCTTTCACCGCGACATGGCCGTTGGTTTCCGGGGCCAGGGACAGGATCACTTCGGCGGCGTCGATGGCGCTGTCGATTTTTGGCCGGCCTTGGCTGATGCCCGCGTCGACTTCCTTGTGGTTCAGCTCACCGAGGAATTTCACTTCGGTGTCGGTGTTCCAGTTGATGCCCTTGCCGCCGTTGCCGAGTTTTTCCAGCATCGGGCCCAGGGAGGTGAACTGCTTGTAGATGTTCGGGTAGTCACGCTCGACCACTTGCAGGTTTGGCGCATTCTTGCCCGGTTGCGGGGCCACGCCGGCGCTCTTCCAGTCGGTGCCGCCAAACGGCTGGGCCAGTTCGCCGACGCTGTCGTGCATCAACGGTACGGTGACCAGGTCTTTCTCGACGCCGAGGTGACCGACCGACATGGCCGAGAACGCCTTGGCGATGCCTTTGTAGATTTCCCAGTCCGAACGTGATTCCCAGGCCGGATCGATGGCGGCCGACAGTGGGTGAATGAACGGGTGCATGTCCGAGGTGTTCATGTCGTCTTTTTCGTACCAGGTGGCGGTCGGCAAGACGATGTCGGAATACACGCAGGTCGAGGACATGCGGAAGTCCAGGGTGGTCACCAGGTCGAGCTTGCCAATGGCGCCCTCGTCGACCCATTCGGCTTCGGTGGGCTTGCACTCGGTGCTATGACCGATGTCTTCGTTCATCACGCCGTTCTTGGTACCGAGCAGGTACTTGAGCATGTACTCGTGGCCCTTGCCCGAAGACCCGAGCAGGTTGGAACGCCAGATGAACATGTTGCGCGGGAAGTTCACCGGGCTGTCCGGCTGCTCGCAGGCAAAACGCAGTGAACCGTCCTGCAGCGACTTGACCACGTAGTCTTTCGGATCAAGGCCAGCGGCGGCGGCATCGCGGCAGATGTTCAGCGGGTTGGTGTTGAGCTGTGGCGCGCTGGGCAACCAGCCGGCGCGTTCGGCGCGGATGTTGTAGTCCAGGGCGTGCTCGGGGAACTGCGACTTATCGGCCAGAGGCGAGAGCACATCGTGCATGCTCATCTTCTCGTGGCGCCATTGCGAACTGTGGCCGTAGAAGAAGCTGGTGCCGTTCATCTGCCGTGGCGGACGGTTCCAGTCCAGGCCAAAGGCCAGGGGCAGCCAGCCGCATTGCGGACGGAGTTTTTCCTGGCCGACGTAGTGGGCCCAGCCGCCGCCAGTCTGGCCAACGCAACCGCAGAGCATGAGCATGTTGATCAGCCCGCGGTAATTCATGTCCATGTGGTACCAGTGGTTCATCGCCGCACCGACGATGATCATCGAGCGTCCACGGGTCTTGTCGGCGTTGTCGGCGAACTCGCGGGCGATCTGGATCGCCTTCTCGCGGCTCACACCGGTAATCTGCTCCTGCCAGGCCGGGGTGCCGGGCACCGAGGCGTCGTCATAGTCCCTGGCAACGTTGGCGCCGCCCAGGCCACGGTCGATCGCCAGGTTGGCCGCCGACAGGTCGAACACCGTGGCGACTTTCGCTACGCTGCCATCGGCCAGCACCACGCTGTGCACCGGCACCCGCCGGAACTGCACCGCGTCGCCGGCCACGTGTTGGAAGTACTCCTGGGCTTCGCCGGCGAAGTACGGGAACGCCACCTCGGCGACGTCGCCGCCGATCAAGCTCAGCTTGAGGTCGATCTCACGTCCCTCACCGCCTTCACGGGGCAGGATGTTCCACTTGCCCTTCTCACCCCAGCGATAACCGATGGAGCCTTGTGGCGACACCAGTTCGCCGGCGGCATCCAGGGCGATGGTTTTCCATTCCGGGTTGTTGTCCTGGCCGAGGTTGTCGGTCAGGTCGCTGGCCCGCAGAAAACGGTCCGGCTGGTAACCGGCGCCCGGCGCTGCGCCGAGCATCGGCTTGAGCATCACCAGCACCGGCAGGTCGGTGTAGCGCTTGGCGTATTCGGTGAAATAGGCGCTCGGCTTGTCCAGGTGGAATTCTTTGAAGATCACATGGTTAAAGGCCTGGGCCAGCGCGGCGTCGGTGCCCTGCTTGGGGTTGAGCCACAGGTCGGTGAGCTTGGCGACTTCCGAATAGTCCGGGGTAATCGCCACGGTCTTGGTGCCCTTGTAGCGCACCTCGGTGAAGAAGTGCGCGTCGGGGGTACGGGTCTGCGGGACGTTGGAGCCCCAGGCAATGATGTAGTTGGAGTTGTACCAGTCGGCCGATTCCGGCACGTCGGTCTGCTCGCCCCAGACCATCGGCGACGCTGGCGGCAAGTCGCAGTACCAGTCGTAGAAGCTCAGGCACACGCCACCGATCAGCGACAGGTAGCGCGAGCCGGCGGCGTAACTGACCATCGACATGGCCGGGATCGGCGAGAAGCCCACCACCCGGTCCGGGCCGTGTTCCTTGACGGTGTAGACGTTGGCCGCGGCAATGATCTCGTTGACTTCTTCCCAGTTGGAACGAATGAAGCCGCCCATGCCGCGCTTGCTCTTGTACGAGTCGGCCTTGGCCTTGTTCTCGACGATGCTGGCCCAGGCTTCCACCGGCGACAAGGTCTGCCGGGCTTCGCGCCAGAGCTTGAGCAACGGCTTGCGGATCTTCGGGTACTTGAGCCGATTGGCGCTGTAGATGTACCAGCTGTAGCTGGCGCCACGAGGGCAGCCGCGTGGCTCGTGGTTAGGCAAGTCGTTGCGGGTGCGCGGGTAGTCGGTCTGCTGGGTTTCCCAGGTGATCAGGCCGTTCTTGACGTAGATTTTCCACGAGCACGAACCGGTGCAGTTCACTCCATGGGTGGAACGCACGATCTTGTCGTACTGCCAGCGGGAACGGTAGACGTTTTCCCAGTCGCGGGACTCCTTGCGGGTCTCGCCGTGGCCGTCTGAAAACTCGCCTTGCTTGCGGTTGAAGAACCGCAGTTGATCCAGTAAATGACTCACAATGTCTTCCTCTCAGGCTTGCTCCGCGGGGTCTGCGCCCCGCCCACGCAATAGTTGAATTCGTCTAGCAGGGGGTCGCCGCGCCTTTGCGGGCGTACCACCACCAGGTCACCACGATGCAGCTCAGGTAGAAGCCGACAAACATGTAGAAGGCCATCTCCGGGCCGCCGGTCAGGGCCATCGAAGTGCCGAAGGATTTGGGGATGAAGAAGGCTCCGAAGGCGCCCATGGCCGAGCTGAAGCCCAGCACGGCAGCCGATTCCTTGCCGGCATTCTTCAGGGCCTGCTCGCGCTGCTCGGGCTTTTTGCCCAGGGCGGCTTTCTCATGCAGGGTGCGGAAGATCACCGGGATCATGCGGAAGGTCGAACCGTTGCCCACGCCGGTGGTGATGAACAGCAACATGAACATGCCCAGGAAGCCGTAGAAGCTGCCGCCCTCGCCGCCTTTTGGCAGAAAGTGCAAGACGCCGAACACCATCACGATCATCAACACGAAGTTCCACAGGGTGACTTTCGCACCGCCGAGCTTGTCCGCCAGCCAGCCGCCCAGCGGCCGCACCAAGGCGCCTACCAGCGGGCCGAGGAAGGCGAATTTCAGGGCGATCACTTCAGGAAACGAGGTCTTGATCAGCAGCGGGAACGCGGCAGAGAAACCGATGAAGGAGCCGAAGGTCGCCAGGTACAGCCAGCACATCAGCCAGTTGTGCTTGCGCTTGAAAATCACCGCCTGTTCGCTGAACGAAGCCCGGGCGCTGGACAAATCGTTCATGCCGAACCAGGCAATCACGGTCACGGCGAGGATGAACGGCACCCAGATGAAACCGGCGTTCTGCAACCACAGCGAGCTGCCATCGGCCAGCACTTGGGGTTGGCCGCCCATGAAGCCGAACACACCGAAGGAAATCACCAGCGGCACGCTGAACTGCATCACCGACACACCGAGGTTGCCCAGCCCGGCGTTCAGGCCCAGGGCGGTGCCCTGTTGGGATTTCGGGTAGAAGAAGCTGATGTTGGACATGCTCGAGGCGAAGTTGCCGCCACCGAAACCGCAGAGCAATGCGATCAGCACGAACACGCTATAAGGCGTGGCCGAATCCTGCACCGCGAAGCCCATCCACAAGGCCGGTATCAGCAACGACGCGGTGCTCAGCGCGGTCCAGCGACGGCCACCGAAGATCGGCACCATGAACGAGTAGAAGATGCGCAAGGTCGCGCCAGACAGCCCCGGCAACGCCGCCAGCCAGAACAGCTGGTCGGTGCTGAAGCTGAAGCCGATGGCGTTCAGGCGCACGATCACCGTGCTCCAGACCATCCACACGGCGAAGGCCAACAGCAGCGCCGGGATGGAGATCCACAGGTTGCGCCGGGCGGTCTGTTTGCCGCTGCGGCCCCAGAAGGCCGGGTCTTCCGGGCGCCAGTCATGAATGACCGGGCCCTTTTCAGGCGTTTGCAGAACGGACATGTTCTTCTCCTTGGGCAATGCTGGAAAACGGGGATTGGCTGGCCGGCGGTTGTTTACCCAGCAGCGGGCGCTTGCGCACTTCGCTCAGGTACATCCAGATCAACGAGACCCAGACCACGCCGTACAGCAACATGAAGCAGGACGAGCGCACGCCGGTGAGGTCCACCAGGGCGCCAAACATGATCGGCAGCACGAAACCACCCAGGCCGCCGGCCAGGCCGACGATGCCGGACACCGCGCCCATGTTCTGCGGGTAGTCGTTGGCGATGTACTTGAAGACCGAGGCCTTGCCGAACGCGAAGGCGATGCCCATCACGAACAGCAGCACGGTGAACAGCGTGGCGTTGAGGCCGATGTGAAAATCAACGATGCCGTTGACGGTTTGCACTTGCAGCTGGGTTTGCGGATAGGACAGCAGGAACAGGCAGATCCAACTCACCCACAGCACCCACCAGGTCACGCTCTGGGCGCCCCAACGGTCGGACATCCAGCCACCGACGGCCCGCAGCACGCCACCGGGCAAGGAAAAACACGCCGCCAACAGCGCCGCGCTTTGCAGGCTGAAGCCGTATTCCTGCACGTAGTACTTGGTCATCCACAACGCCAGGGCCACGTAGCCGCCGAACACGATCGAGTAGTACTGGCAGTAGCGCCACACCGCAGGATCTTTCAGTGACTTGAGTTGCTCACGCAGCGTGGCGCCGCCGGCACTTTGGTGTTCTTTTTTCTCGGCGGTGAGAAACCAGAACAGTAATGCCGTGATGAACAGGATCGCGCTGAACACCTTCGGCACCAGGTGCCAGGTGCCGAACGCGATCAAGGCTGGGGCGAGGAACTTGGTCACTGCCGCACCGGCGTTGCCGGCGCCGAACACGCCCATGGCGAAACCCTGGTTCTGTTTGTCGAACCATTTGGCGACGTAGGCGATGCCCACCGAGAACGAGCCGCCGGCCAGGCCGACGAACAGACCCAGCACCAGGAACTGCCAATAGGCCGTGGCCAGGGTGATCAGGTACAGCGGCAACACGCAGGCGAGCATCAGCAGGAAGAACACGATCCGTCCGCCAAAGCGGTCGGTCAGAAGCCCCAGGGGCAAACGTACCAGAGAACCGGTGAGTACCGGCGTGGCGGCCAACAGGCCAAATTGGGTTTCGTTGAGGGCCAGCAATTCCTTGATCGGAACGCCGAGCACGGCAAACATCATCCAGACCATGAAGCACACGGTGAAGGCCAAGGTACTCATCCCTAGTACCAGCCCTTGTTGCACTTGTGCTCGCATTACGAGGCACTCCGTCAGTTCGATGAGCGCAGCCTAGTGATACGAACCCTGCGAAAACTTGACCTGGGTCAACGTGCCCCGGGGCGGTACAGGCCTATGCTTGGCCCGTCTACCTCCAAGGAGGTAGTCCTTGATATCGATGAAACCCTTTGTTTATCAATATCTTGATGACGTTGGCCGAGGCTTTTATGGAAACGGAACGGCCGACAACTCTTTAGAGGTAGTGCGCCCAGGATCGGCTGCTACATCCCAGGTCCAGGGCGCCCGCTATGCTCGCTTCAACGTTTTGCCCCGCAGGCCCGCGTCAATGATGCGTTGGCTGCGCAGTTCCCTGCCCGCTCGCGCCGGGCTGGCGGTGATCCTGATCGCCATCCTGGCCCTGGCCAGTTCCTTGAGCGCCGGCTTGATCGCCTGGTTCAGCCAGGGCGACGCTGCCGCCATCAACACCGCCGGTTCCGTGCGCATGGAAACCTACCACCTGAGCTGGAAACTGGCGGCTGGGGCCAACGACGACATCCCGGCGATCATCGCCAGCCTGCAACAACGCCTCGACAGCCCGGCCCTGCGCGCCGTGCTGGAAGACGGGCCGGAAACCTCGTTGCACAAGAGCTATCGCGACCTCATGCAGCGCTGGAACCAGACCTTGCGTCCGGCCATCGAACGTGGCGATTCAGCGTTTTTCCAAAGCAGCGCCAGCTCTTTCGTGGAGCAGCTGGACCAGTTCGTCACCCTGCTGCAACGCCAGAGCGAACACAAACAAGGCTGGCAGCAGGCGATCCAGGGCATCGCGCTGTTCAGCACCATGATCATCCTGCTGATCGGCCTGTATGAATTGCAGTACGGCGTGGTCACGCCCTTGCAGGAACTGGTGGACGCCACCCAGCGCTTTCGTCGTGGCGAATTCCAGGTGCGGGTCAACCATCAGTCCGAGGATGAACTGGGCCAGTTGGCGACCAGTTTCAACACCATGGCCGAGACCATCGAGCAGTCCCACCGCACCCTGGAAGCCCAGGTGCAACAAAAGACCCTGAACCTGCAACAGGCCAATGCCGCCCTCGAATTGCTCTACCAGAGCAGTCGCAGCCTGGCGACGCGCCAGGCCAATGCCGAAGGCCTGGATGAGTTGATCCGGCGCTTCCAGCAGCGCCTGCCGGGGTTGCGCCTGACGCTGTGCCTGCAAGGGCAATTGCAGGCCCCGGCCAAGCACCTGCTGGCCTTGCACGGCGCCGCCAGCCGCCAGGTTTGCGCCAGCAGCGATTGCGCCAGTTGCCACAAACACAACGCCGCGCGCCCACAGGCCTTCAGCATCAGCAACCAGGGTACCGAACTGGGTGAGCTCAAGGCGCATTTCGTCGATGGCCACGCGGCGCAACCCTGGGAAACTGCGTTGATCCAGGCCCTGGCCAACCTGATCGGCACCTCGCTGTCCCTCAAGCGCCAGCGCGAACAGGACCATCGCCTGCTGCTGCTCGACGAGCGCACGATCATCGCCCGGGAGCTGCACGACTCCCTGGCCCAGGCCTTGTCGTACATGAAACTGCAAGTCAGCCGCATGCAGACGCTGATGCGTCGCGGCGAACCGGTGCAGACCCTGGAGACTGTCACCGGCGAGCTGCGCGAGGGGCTGAACAACGCTTATCGGCAATTGCGTGAGCTGCTCACCACCTTCCGCCTGCAGATCCGTGATGACGGCCTGGTCCAGGAACTCAAGGACACCGCCGAGGAATTCTCCAACCGCGGGGATTTCCAGGTGCACCTGTTCATCGACACCCTGGCCTTCGAGCTGTCGGCCAGCGAACAGATCCACATCCTCCAGATCACCCGCGAGGCCCTGTCCAACTGCCTGCGCCATGCCCATGCCGAAAACGCCTGGCTCGAACTGCGCCAGGAAGGCGAGACCGTGCGGTTGTCGATTGAAGACGATGGCCGTGGTTTCAGCGGCGAGGTCGACCAGCGCGAGCACCATGGCCTGAACATCATGAACGAACGGGCCCGCAGCCTGCATGGCCAACTGCAGATTCATTCACGTACACCCCAGGGCACCCGTATCCAGGTGCATTTCCAACCGGAATTCCTGGGCCACCCCACCGAAGGCCTCGCAACATGAACGCCCCCCTGCGCCACACCCTGCTCCTGGTCGACGATCACCCGATGATGCGTCGCGGGATCCGCCAGATGCTTGAGCTCGAAGACGATTTGCACATCGTCGGCGAAGCCAGCCACGGCGAAGAAGCCCTGAGCCTGATCGAACCGCTCCAGCCCGACCTGGTGCTGCTGGACAACAACATGCCGCAGATGAACGGCATCGAGACCCTGCGCCGCCTGCGCGCCATGCACTACACCGGCAAGGTGCTGCTGTTCACCGTGTCCGATGCCGAGGACGACATCCGCGACGCCCTGCGCCTGGACGCCAACGGCTACTTGCTCAAGGACATGGAGCCTGAGTTGCTGATCCAGTACATCCGCGACGCCCTCAACGGCGCCCTGGTGATCAGCCCCGGCCTGACCCGCGTCATGGCCCAGGCCCTGCGCTCGCCACCGCGCCAGGCCGATGTGGAACTGACCGAACGCGAACGCCAGGTCCTCAAGACCATCGCCGGCGGCTACAGCAACAAGGTCATCGGCCACAAGCTGGGCATCACCGAAGGCACGGTCAAGGTCCATGTGAAGAACCTGCTGCACAAGCTCGGCTTGCGTTCGCGGGTGGAAGCGGCGGTGTGGGCGATGGAGCATTTGCGCGGGGCCGGCTGAGCCCCCTGGAACCCATGAATTAACACACAACCCGTGGCGAGGGAGCTTGCTCCCGCTGGGGCGCGCAGCGGCCCTGTTTTTTTGGGGCCTGCTACGCAGCCCAGCGGGAGCAAGCTCCCTCGCCACAGGATCTGTGTTCTGCAGGCATTGATTTGACTGGCATGGCCGCTCCCCATCCCTCTTCCGAGGTAGGCCTGCCGAGGCATAGGCCGACTGCGATTTGGGCTCTACCATGACGGCACGCGGAGGTACGCCATGCTGACCCACCCTTCCATCGTTTTACTGTTGCGTCGTCATCACCTGTTCAGCCAATTGCCGGAGCGGGTATTCGAGGACGTCTGCAACCTGGCCGTGCTCAAGCGCCTGGCCTGCAACAGCACGCTCATGCACCAGGGCGATCCGGCCAAGCGTTTTTTCTTGCTGGTCAGTGGCCAGATCAAGCTGTTCCGGGTCACCGGCGAGGGCCAGGAAAACCTGGTGGAAATCATCCAGCCCGGCCAGACCTTCGCCGAGGCCCTGCTGTTCAGCCAGGCCCGTTGCTACCCGGTCAGCGCGTCGGCGATCAAGGACAGTGTGCTGGTGAGTATCGAGGGCACGCATTATCGCAAGGCCCTGGAGGACCAGCCCAAGGTTTGCCTGGCGATCCTGGCGAGCATGAGTATCCATTTGCACCAGCGGCTCAAGGATATCGATAACTTGACCTTGGCCAGTGCCAGTCGGCGGGTGATCAATTTCCTGTTGCAGGAGCGAGATCCAAGGGATGGTCAGGTGGTGTTGCAGGTGTCGAAGCGGCTGGTGGCTTCCAAGCTGGGGATTCAGCCGGAAACGTTTTCGCGGATTCTTCATCGGTTGGTGGATGGGGGGTTGATTGCTATGGAGCGGCGCAACATTCGTATCCTAGCTGAAGAAGAGCTGACTGCTTACCAACAGTAGCCGAGCCAGTCTCAGATTTGACCATGGTCAAGGCGTGCTATTGCCGGCCTCGCACACTGGCAGCGTCTATCAGAGAAGAACCCCCATGTCCAATTCAAGCCTTCCCTTGGTCTACTCCTGCTCCGGCTGCTCGAATGTCGCGCAGTTGGCCAATACCCTGGCCCTGCGCCTGGATCGCAGCGGCCTGGCCGAAATGTCCTGCATCGTCGGGGTCGGCGGACATGTGGCAGCGCTGGTCAAAAAAGCGCGCTCGGGACGGCGAATCCTGGCGCTGGATGGCTGCCCGCTGCAATGCGTCGAAAGCTGCCTGAACCAGCACGACTTGCACGCCGATGTGCATCTGATCTTCAGTCACCACGGTTTGCGCAAACGCAACGGCGAGGATTGTACCGAGGAGCAGAGTGACGAGTTGTTCGAGGAGATCAAGCGGCTGATTGAAAGCCAGATGATCGAAGCCACCGAGACGGCTTGAGAAGGCGAACAGGTTCTAGTGTCGAACACCAAAACCTGTGGCGAGGGAGCTTGCTCCCGCTGGACCGCGAGCGGTCCTAAAACCTGTAGCCTCCGTATGTCCGTTAGAACGCACTTGCTGATTCAATTTTTTGAAATCAGCTCAACTGATACTGCAAACCTAATCTTGTCTGAGACAACGCGCCAAGAACTTAATATATTTCAGAAATAACTTACAGAAACTTCCAAGATCCATCCTGCGACAACAACATACCTTTCCTAAGGATCAGTAAGCTCATTCCCACAACCAGCACGACTAACATTTCAGAAAAATCGCCACCTCTTCGCGATGATGTAAAGCCGCAACATCTTGAAAGTAATATTCCGTTGGCGCGATCTCCACCACCTGCAAAAAATCATCGTCAACGATATAGCCCACGCCTGGGTATTACCCGAGTGACAGACACAACTTGGTAGGACCGTATTGGAATTCCGGAGGATCAAAGGTACGTCAATGAGTGCAAATTTTTCAGGCATTACGTGGGGCTTTCCCGGCATCGACCGGCGTCTTCTGAAAGTGCAGTTCAGCTTTTTGTTGATGGTTCTCGGGGGAAGGTGCAATCAACTGGCGGTGGCCTGGTGGACCTTGCAGGAAACAGGCTCCGCGCTCTATTTCGCCAACATGATTGCCTGTTCCATCGCGACGGAGGTGTTAGCCAAACCCCTGCTGGGATGGCTGGGGGACAAGTACAACAAAATCCTGATCATCAAGCTGGCCTCATGGATCAGCCTGCTGACGGCGCTGTTGATGGTGGTGCTGTCCGCCACGGGGTCGTTCAACCCCTGGACGGTTGGCGCGCTGATGATGATCAGCAGTGCGATTGTCGGCGTACGCGACCCTCTCCAGGCGTCGATCATTCCTTTGTTTGCAGACGACGATAAAGTCTCCCTGGCCTTTCGGACCAAAAGCGTGATGTCGTCCTTTTCCATTCTGCTGGGGCCGGTACTGGCCAGCGGGTTGATTTACGGATTCGGTATCACGTTCGCCTTTGCCGCCGATTTTTTTGCAATTCTCATCGCCGGGGCGTTGATCGCGACCATCCCGAGCCCCATCGGCGCCACTGACCAAGGCGAAAAAGCCCCGGGTGCCAGCGGCTTTAGCATGATCTATTCCGGCTTCAAAGTAGTTTACGGAGTGAAAGTCGAATTTTACCTGGCCATCATTGCAATGCTGATCAACTTTGCCCTGTTTCCGTTCTTCACCATCCTGATCCCACTGTATGTAAAGGAAGTCATCCAGTACCCGGTCACTTACATCGGTCTTCTGGATTCGTGCTTCGGGCTGGGCATTCTGGCGGGCAGTTACAAGATCATCGGCTGGTTATCCGATCGGGTCCCCCGTGACATGTGTGTGTCCGCAGGTTTCGCATTGCTGGGGTGCAACCTTGTAGTGGTCGGGACCGTTTCATCGTCGTTCATCGTGCCCGCGGCCTTTTTCTGCGGCGGCGTCGGCCTGATGTTGATTAACATCCCCACTTCCGCTGTGAGGTTGCTGGCAACGCCAAAGCTCCATCGCAACCGGATTTTTGCAACGGTTTCATTTCTGTCTGCGGCGGCCAGCCCCTTGGGCAGTTTCGCGATGAACACCCTGATCGCCTCTTTGGGGGTTGCACTGACAATCACGCTGCTGGGCGCCATGGTACTGCTGTTGTCTTTGCTGGTCTTTCTGGTACCCGACTTTAAAACTTTCATGCGTTCCCAGGATACGCAGCTCAATGATGCCTATTTGGACAAATACCCTAAAGCGTTTGCGCACTGACGTGCCTCGCCGTACCAAGATCAAAAGATCACAGCCGCAGCTCCGCAGGAGATCTGTGTACATCCGCAAGAGACAGGTCGGCTGTCAGGCCGCCATCGCGAGCAAGCTCGGCTCCCACATGGATGGGGTACATCCGCAAGAGCCAGGCCGGCTATGAGGCCACCTATATCGCAGGCAAGCTATACACTGGATCTGCGTCGATCAAAGCAACTCAACCTCTCAGACCGCCGCCAACCCCTTCCCCGCCCTTTCCAGATTGCGCCAAAGCCACGGCGGCAACACCTCCGGATCAAGACTGTCGATCAAGTTCTTCAACGCCAGCCCCAACTCGGTGTCCCCCTCTATCACCAACCGACGACGAAAGAACAACGTATCCGGATCCTCCTGACGGCTGGCCAGCAACAGGAACTCGCGCCAGTTGCCGCTGATGGTGACCTGGGCCTCGGCCCGTTCGGCGATGCGCAACCCATCCCGGGCCAGGGTCAGGTACCAGCACAACTTCAGGTCAGGCACGCGCAGGCACAACCAGCGCCCACGCAGTACATCGAAACCACCGTCGCGCAACGGCTCGGCCAGGCAGCGATTGAGCGCCTGCTGCAACGCCAGTCGCTGCACCACGAACGGCACCTTGCCCACCAGCGGCAGCAAGCGATCAGCACCTTTGAGCACCCACTTCTTCGGACTCAACACAAGCCCGCCTCCTCTACCTTCAACATGCCGGCATGGCCGTGCCAGTAACCATTGCATCCTTCCACGAACAACGGTGGTGCTTCGCCCTGGCGAACCTTGTCGAAAGCCGTGACCACTTCGGCCATGCCCTGGGCGCGCGGGCTCAGGCGCAGAACGTCGGCACCACAGGCCTGCAGCGCGGTGTAATCGGCCAGCAGGTTCGTCACCTCGCCGGACATCGTCTGGATGCCGTTGAGGGTGAACAACTGTTGGCCTTCCTGGCTGCTCAATGCCAGGCCGTCGGGGTAGTTGATGCAGCAGAACTGGCAGTCGTCCTTGGGTCGGTTCTCGGCCCGGGCGGTAAAGCAGCGCGCCGAGTACGCCAGGGGCAGATGACCATAGGAAAAAATCTCCACTTCGGGCACTTCACGGCCCATGTCCCGCACTTGCTCCAGCACGTCGCCGATCAGCGCCGCCGAGCACTCCACGGGCGGCACCCAGCGGATCATGCCGCTGTCGAGCAATTGCCCCAGGGCGTGGCCGTTGTACAAGTTCAGCGCCGGGCCGCCAACGAAAGGCAGCTTGCGTTCGGCCATGAACTGCACCGCGCCCATGTCGTTGGCTTCCACCAACAATTGGCCGTTGTCACACAGGCGTCGCAGCGAAGAAAGCTCCGAGGCCGCTTCGATCAGCGTCAGGCTCGACAACACAATCTGTGCCTGGCCGCACGCTTGCAGCTCGCGCGCCAACCCCAGCCACTGATCCAGGGAGAACGCCCGGCGTTTCGAACACACGGTTTCCCCCAGGTAAATCACGTCCAGCGGCAAGGCCGACATCTCGGCGTAGAAATTCCCCAGTTGCGCTTTGTCCCAGTAAAACAGGACCGGTCCCAGGCTGAGTTTCATCTGGCCTCCTTCATTGCCATGATCGATGGTAGGCACCCAGGGTGGTCTGGCTGCCTTCGGACAAACCGGCCAGCACCTGGCGCCATTCTTCCCGCACGCGGAACCGTTGCGGCGCGGCCTGGTGGGCGTCCAGTGCGGCGCGCCAGACCCGGGTCACTTGCTCGACGTAGGCCGGGCTGCGTTGGCGCCCTTCGATCTTCACCGCTTCGACGCCGATGGCCGTCAGTTCCGGCAGCAGGTCGAGGGTGTCGAGGCTGGTGGGTTCTTCCAGGGCGTGGAAACGCTTGCCGCCGACCAGGAAGCGGCCTTTGCACAGGGTCGGATAACCGGCCGGTTCTTCAGGGGTGTAGCGGTCGATCAGCACTTCGCTCAAGCGCGCGCTCAAGCCTTGGGCGTCTTCGCTCCAGCGTACGGCCTTGGCGGGCGAACAGACGCCGCACAGGTTCGGCGATTCGCCGGTGATGTAGGAAGACAAATGACAACGGCCCTCGGCCATGATGCACAGGCTGCCGAAACCGAAGACTTCGATCGGCACTGGGCTGCCCGCCGCCACCTGCCGCACCTGGGCCAGGGACAGCACCCGCGGCAGTACCGCACGGCGGATGTCGTAGCGCTGGGCGTAAAAAGCCAGGGCGGCTGCGTGTGTGGCCGAGCCCTGTACGGAAAGGTGCAGCGCCAACCGAGGATGGCGCTGGCTGGCGTAGCTGAGCACGCCGGGGTCGGCGGCGATCAGGGCATCCACGCCGAAATCGGCGGCACGGTCCACGGCCCGTTGCCAGCGCTCCCAGCCCTTGGGTTGCGGGTAGGTATTGACCGCCACGTACAGCTTGCGTTGGTGCTGGCGGATATGTGCGACAGCCGCATCGAACTGTTTGTCGTCCATGTTCAGCCCGGCGAAGTGCCGGGCATTGGTGTCATCGCGAAAGCCAACATAGACGGCATCGGCGCCTTGGCGCACCGCCGCTTTGAGGGCAGGCAGATTCCCTGCCGGGCAAACCAGTTGCATGGGGCAACCTCGTGAGAAAACTAAGGGCGCCGCCAGTCTAGCCAGCCAGCCGGCGGCGACCTTGACGGCAATCAATTGCCGTCAATGCATCAGGCTCGCGAACGGCAGGTACAGCACCCGGTCGTGCTTGTGCACCAGCGCCTCACGCTCGACCACAGCCAGGCCATCGGCCCAACAGGCGGCGGTCAGCATCGCTGAACTTTGCTGGGGATGCAGTTCGACACACAACTGGCCATCTATGCCTGCAACCAATCGGGCTCGCAGGTATTGCCGGCGACGGTTGCGCTTGAGCCAGTCGAACCCGGCCGGTACCTGCAACAGCACCGGCAGGACATCGTTCATGCCCTGGGCCCGGAACAGGAACGGCCGCACGACGATCAGCGCGGTAATCAACGCCGCCGACGGGTTGCCCGGCAGCCCGATCCAAGGCTTGCCTTCCACATCGCCAAAGGCCAGGGGCTTGCCCGGCTGGATCGCCAGGCGCCAGAGGTCGATGCTGCCCAAGGTTTCGATAGCGTGCTTGAGGTGATCCTCTTCCCCCACCGAGACACCACCCGAGGTGATCAGCACATCGCATTCGGCTGCGGCCAGGCGCAATGCCTGTCGACTGGCCAATAGCCGATCGGGCATGACCCCGAAGTCATGCACCTCGACACCCCAGCCGCGCAACAGCGCGGCGAGGCTGTGGCGATTGCTGTTGTAGATCTGTCCTGGCGCCAATGGCTCGCCCGGTTCGCGCAGCTCATCGCCGCTGCTGAGCAAGCCCACTTGCAAGGGGCGATAAACGTCCACCTGGCCGACGCCGGCACCGGCGAGCAAACCCAACTCCTGGGCGCGCAAGCGCGTACCGGCTTCGAGCAGCCGGTCGCCTCGACGCAGCTCCTCGCCTTCCTTGCGAACATGGTCGCCGCCATTGACCGACGGCAACCAGACCCGCTCGCCATCGACGCGACAGCTTTCCTGTGGCACCACCGTGTCGGCACCCGGTGGCAGCGGCGCGCCGGTAAAAATCCGCACGGCCTGCCCGGCCTGCAACGTCTCGCCCGGCTGGTCACCGGCGGCGATGCGCCCGGCCAACAGCAGGTGGCCGCCCTCCACCGGCAGGTCAGCGGCCCGCAGGGCATAGCCGTCCATCGCGCTGTTGTCCCAGGCCGGCAGGTTCATCGGGCAGATAATGTCAGCAGCCAGCACACGCGCCAGGGCCTGGTCCAGGGCGACCCGTTGCACGGGCGGTGGCGGCGGCGCCTGGTCGAGCAGATGCCGGATCGCTTCATCCACCGGCATCAGCACGCCGCTGTCGCACACCCGGCCGCTCACGAGCGCGTCTCGCACGCCGTCGGGGCGATGCCGTCCTGGGGCTTGAGGTGCGGGGTGAAATTGCATGGGCCGGTGCGGCTATCCAATTGCCCGGCGAGGATCTGCTCCCAACCGGTCTGGCACGCCCCCGGCGAACCCGGCAAGCAGCACACCAGCACCCCATTGCTCATGCCCGCCAAGGCGCGCGATTGCAGTGTGGACATGCCGATCTCCGCCAGCGACACCTGGCGGAACAACTCGCCAAAACCGTCCACCTGTTTGTCCAGCAACGGTGCCACCGCCTGGGGCGTGTTGTCCCGCGGGGTGAAACCGGTGCCGCCAGTCATCAACACCACCTGGACCTTGGGGTCGGCGATCCATTGGGAGACCTGGGCGCGGATCTGGTAGATATCGTCCTTCACCAGCCCCCGGTCAATGAGCGCGTGCCCGGCGGTTTGCAGCAGGTCCGCCAGGGTCTGGCCCGAGGTGTCAGTGTCAAAGGTGCGGGTGTCGCTGATGGTGAGGACCGCGATGTTCAGCGGTTGAAAGTGGCGTTGCGTCAGATGGGCCATGATCAGCCGTCCTGTCAGAAAAGATGGCCCAGCCTGAACCGCAATCGTTGCCGGGCCTATTCCTCCTTGGAGGTACCTCCCTTGGCACCTCATGCAAGAACGATCCTGTCCCAGTAGGAGCTGACGAGCGAAGCGAGGCTGCGATCTTTCCCGGGCCGCTTGAGTTTCAAGCGAAAGATCAAAAGATCGCAGCCTTCGGCAGCTCCTACAAAGGCACCTATTCAGGGTGCCAGGCGGCTGCGCTGCCAGGCGCCATCCTGCAGGCGGTAGTCGAGACGGTCATGCAAACGGTCGGCGCGGCCCTGCCAGAACTCCAGCCGCTGCGGTTGCAGGCAATAGCCGCCCCAATGCCCAGGGCGCCGCACAGGCTGATCGGCGAAGCGTCGTTCAGTCTGCGTGAGCAAGGTTTCCAGCGCGGCCCGATCCGGCAATGGGCGGCTTTGTGGCGACGCCCAGGCCCCCAGGCGACTGCCTACGGAACGGGATTCGAAATAGGCATCCGACAGCGCAGGATCAAGCTTGTGGACCGGTCCTTCGATGCGTACTTGCCGTTCCAGCCCCGGCCAGAAAAACGTCATGGCGGCCCAGGGATTGGCCGCCAGGTCCTGGCCCTTGAGGCTGTCGTAGTTGCCGAAAAACGAAAAGCCCTGGGCGTCGAACCCCTTGAGCAACAACACCCGGCAGTGAGGCCGGCCCTGGGCGTCCACCGTCGCCAGGGCCATGGCGTTGGCTTCCACGGGCGGACTTTCGGTATCGCGGGCCTGTTGCATCCAGAGCGCGAACAGGGCCAGGGGATCGTCTGGTGCCTGGGCTTCGTCCAGGCCATCGCGGGTGTACTGGCGGCGCATCTTGGCCAGGGAAAGAGGCATGAGGGGGATCTCCACTGTGGGTTTGGGCCAGTGTGGAGTCGACTGCGGTGGTTGGCCTTGATCGTTGTCAATGCGGGCTCTTGCGGTGAATGTGCCGGCCTCTTCGCGAGCAAGCCCGCTCCCACAGGGGATTGGGGGTGATCAGGAAACTGAAGACAATCACAGATCCAATGTGGGAGCGGGCTTGCTCGCGAAGGCGGCAATCCGGTCTGCCGCTACTTAAGCCCCAACCGCCGCGCCAGTTTATGCAGATTGCTCGGGTCAACCTCCAACAACCGCGCCGCCCCCGCCCAGTTCTGCCCGCAACGTTCCAAGGCCTTGAGGATCGCCTGGCGCTGGCAACCATCGACCGCCTCGCTCAAGGGCTGCACGGGCGCCTCCAACGCTTGCAGGGCCTGTTCCGGCAGCGTCTGTGCAGAGCTGCTGCTAGCATTGACATCCAGGTCCAGCACCTGCGGCTCCAGGGTCATGATCAGGCTGCGACTGGCGCCACGACTCAGTTGCTTCAACGCCGCGCGGCTGATGACATGCTCCAGCTCGCGCACATTGCCAGGCCAGCTGTACGCCAGCAACGCCTGTTCGGCCGCCGGTGACAGGCGCAAGCCGCGCAAGCCCAGGCGCGTGCGGTTCAGTTCGAGAAAGTGCCCGGCCAGCATCAACACATCGTGGCCGCGCTCACGCAGCGGCGGGATCGGCACCGGGTAGACCGAGAGCCGGTGATACAGGTCGGCGCGAAACAGCCCATCGCGAATGCTGTCGGGCAAATGCCGGTTGGTGGCGGCGATGATCCGCACATCGACGTGCAGCGGCTTGTCCGCCCCCAGGCGCTGGATCTCGCCGTTCTGCAAGGTGCGCAGCAACTTGGCCTGCACGCTCAACGGCAACTCACCGACCTCATCGAGAAACAGCGTGCCGCCATTGGCCGCATCGAAGCGTCCGGCGCGGTCGGTGGTCGCCCCGGAAAACGCGCCTTTGACGTGGCCGAACAACTCGCTTTCGGCCAGGGACTCGGGCAACGCCGCGCAGTTGACCTGCACCAATGGCTTATGACCGCGCCGGGACAGGCGATGCAGCCGCCGGGCGAACAACTCCTTGCCCACGCCAGTCTCACCCAGCAACAGCACCGGCAATTCGGAATCGGCCAGCACATCCAGCTCGTTGAGCAATTGCTGCAAGCCTTCGCTGCGCCCAAGGATCTCACCCTCCTCGGCTGGCAGGCGCAAGTCGGCCGGGTCGCTGCGCGATGCCCGCAGGCTACGGTTTTCCTGTTCGAGACGGGTGACGCGCACCGCCGCCTCGATCTGCAACGTACACCGCTTGAGTTCCTCCCGGGCGCGGCTGTCGAAGGTGCCGGCGTGCAGCGCATCCAGGGTGATCGCGCCCCAGAGCCGGCCTTCCACGTACAGGCTCACGCCCATGCAGTCATGCACCGGCAGCGGCTCGCCGACGTGGTGGTCGAGCAAGCCGTCATACGGATCGGGCAAACGGCTGTCCGGCTCGAACCAAGTGGGTTCGCGCGAGGCCATGATCGCCGCCAGGCGCGGATGTTGGGCGATCACGAAACGCCGGCCCAGCGCTTCGTGGACCAGGCCCACCGTAGCCACGGGCCTGAGGCTGTCGTCGTCCAGGCGCAGCAGCCCCACGGCGCCACTGTTGAAGTACTCGCGCAGGGTCTGCACCAGGCGCTGCAATCGCACCGCATTGGGCAGCTCGACGATCAGGTCGGCGGCCAGGCTTTCACGCAGCATGGTAGTGATGACCCTCCAGGGTTCGTTTGACCCTTCACAGTCAGGGTGACAATCACCCTGTCAATAATTTAGTGCTTTGTTTTCAATCAGTTGAATCTGGCATGCCGGCTGCAAAGAAGCGCTCATCTGTCCCTCCCGGGATTCAACCCAAGGAAACATGATGAACCTCGATCTGCTGGAACAAAGCCTCGGCCAACTGGCCTGCGACATTCCTGGTGCAACCCGTACCTTCCATCATTACAACCTCGACTTCTGTTGCGGTGGGCAAAAATCCTTGCGCGAAGCGGCGCTGGGCAAAGGCTTGAATCCGTTGCTGATCGCCGACGCCCTCAGCACCCTGCAAGCGGCCGGGGAGCTGGGCCATGACTGGCGCAACGAGCCCCAGGCATTGTTGATCGCCCATATCCTGGAACGCTACCACGCGCGTCATCGCGAACAACTGCCGGAACTGATCCGCCTGGCCCGGCGCGTCGAGACGGTCCATGGCGCCCGGGCCAGTTGCCCCAACGGCCTGGCCGATCACTTGCAGGACATGTATCAGGAACTCGAAGGCCACATGCTCAAGGAGGAACAGGTGCTGTTCCCGATGCTGCAACAAGGCCTGGGCGAACGCGCCTCGGCGCCGATCCAGGTACTGCGCTACGAACACGACCAGCACGGCGACGCCCTGGAAACCATGCTGGCCCTGACCGACCAGATCACCCCACCCTCCGACGCCTGCAACACCTGGCGCGCCCTGTACCGCGGGCTGGTGGAGTTTCGTGATGACCTGATGCAGCACATCCATCTGGAGAACAATGTGTTGTTCGTCAATGCGATGAAGGCTGCTCACTAACCTCAAACAGCACACCACACCTGTGGGAGCGGGCTTGCTCGCGAAGGCGGCGTGTCAGTCAACATCAATACTGACTGATCCACCGTCTTCGCGAGCAAGCCCGCTCCCACAGAGGTTCAGTGCTGTCTCTTCTGCTCAAAACTGCCAATAGAACATCGCCTTCGCCAACACCACGATCAGCACCATGTGCCCCAGGATACTGCGCCGCAGCCAGCAGGCGCGGCTGGGTGTCAGGTGTCCGCTTTTGAGCCAGTACGCCAGCCACAGGTAATGCCCGATGATGCTCAGCGCCAACAGAATCTTCAGGCTCAGCAACAGACCGAAGCTGTTGCTCCACGGCTGGCTCAATGCGCCGCGATGCTGCCAGGCCAGGGCCATGCCGGCGCCGTACAACACCAGCACCACGCCATGCAGCACATGCCGCGAGCGCCGGGCGATCGCCTGGTCAGCGCCGTCCCTGACGATCTGCGTCAAAGGCCCGCGCGCGGCATGCCAGATGAACACCTCGAAAAACAGCGTGCCAATGAAGGCGATGGCCGCCAACAGGTGCGTGACAAGCAAGACCCCGTACATTATCGATTCCCTCTGCCCAACCGGCTCATCCCGGATGCCCATCCACCCGGGCCTTGAGCAGCATCGGCCCATAGCGCCAGGCGTATAAACCAAACGCCAGTGTCCAGCACAGCGCCGCCAGCCACAGCCCGGCCAACGGCAACAGCAACACCAACAGCACCCGGCTCAGGCACGCCAGGTTCAGCAGGATGAATGCCAGGGTCATGCCCGCCGGTGGCTCCAGGGGGCGCCCGGTATGGCCCAGGCTGACACGGGCAATCATCGCCAGGATCAAACCGGCCATGGCGCCGATGGTCAGGCTGTGCACCGCCAGGCTCGGGCTCACCGGCACACCGAAATGCCACAGCGCCATGCCCAGGCAGGCCACCGCCAGCCAAGCGTAGGCCAGGTGCAACGACCACAGCAGTGGCACCCTCCACAAATTCCGATCATGCCAACGCACCAGTCGAATCCCGTGCCCCACCGCCAACGCGGCGAACAACAGGCCAACCCAGACGCTGGCCGCCAGAGCCGGGCCGAAGGCATACAACAACGCCACCAGCGCCGCACCCGCCAGCAACAGGCGATCGAGCCACGGCCAAGGGGCCACGCCTTCGACCCGACCGAGGCCGCGCTGGGTAAAGAATGGAATCACGCGGCCGCCAATCAAGCCCATCATGGCCGCCACCAGCCACAGGCCGGTGAGCACGCTCTGGCGCTGCAAGCCCTCGTTGTGCTGCACCAGGCCGTACACGGATAACCCGTCGGCGGCGGCCAACAGCAGCAACACCAGCACAATCGGGTAATTGCGCTTCTGCCGCACGCGCCACAACATCACGCCCATCAACACCGCGACCGCCAGGGCAAAACCCAACTCCAGCAGCGCCAGCAACGGCCAAGGCGCATCGACCAGCCAGGCGAGCCGCGCGCCCAGCCACAACAACGCCAGCGTTGCCAGGCGCTTGCCGCTGAGCCCCGGGATGCCGGTCCAGGTTTGCACCGCGGTCAGCAGGAACCCGGCGATGATCGCCAAGCCGAAACCGAATAACAGCTCATGCCGGTGCCAGGCCAACCAGCCGCCGGCCGGCTGCCAGGCCGACAACCGCCCGGTAAACGCCGCGAGCCAGAAAGGAACGGCCAACAACGCCAACACACAACCGGCCAGAAAAAACGGCCGAAACGCCAGGCGCCACAGCGGCGCGATGGCCATGGCCTTGCGACGGTCAAGCACTTGCATACACCACTCCTTTGCCTCGCCAGACAGCCAGCGAGGGACGACAAACCAGGGTTCGAATGATCGGCTATCGACGCCGGCCGGCCTTGTCTCAGATCAAGCCAGCGCATCGGCGACCTCCCGTCTCGAACAGGCACTTGCAAGGGGCTTGCCGAAGTGGGTCAGTGTTGGAGTTCAGTAATGCTGTTCAATAGACCTGTGGCGAGGGAGCTTGCTCCCGCTGGGCCGCGAAGCGGCCCCTAAAGCCGCCAAATGCAGAGCATCAGACACTCCGCACCCGCCGATTTACGACTGCTTCGCAGCCGAGCGGGAGCAAGCTCCCTCGCCACAGGTCCATCATTTTTCATGTGTACCGCATGGTGCTCCCACAGGGACTGTAGCTGAACGGGGTATTTAAGACCCTTTCGCGGTTATTTTTACCCTATTGACCCAGGGTCATTTCTACCCTACCCAGCCCCAACGCCCCATGAATCAAAGCCCCCAAGCCTGGCCCGGCTCTTGCTCAGGCACGGCATCACCTTTCTTTGCCGGGGTCCTCCATGAAATCCGTCGTCCTGCCGCTCACCTGGTTCGTCGTGCTCACCTGCGTCGTGGCGCTTGCCAGCGGCCTGTCCCTGAGCCTGGTCTGACCCCGATCACCTCTTTCGCCTTTACAAGGATTCCACGCCATGGTGCTCCACCGCGTCCATCACCAGATTCTGCGCAGCCATCATCTGTTCGAGCCGTTGAACGAAGAACAGCTCGACGAATTGATGAGCAACAGCCAACTGCTGAGCATCGACAGGGGCGATCCGCTGTTCCGTCAGGGAGAGCCGGCGCAGGCGTTTTACTTCGTGATTTCCGGCGCGGTGAAAATCTACCGGCTAACCCCGGACGGCCAGGAAAAAGTCTTCGAAGTGATTGGCGAGCGCCAGACCTTCGCCGAAGCCATGATGTTGATGGACACGCCCAACTACGTCGCGTCCGCCGAAGCCGTCGGCCCGACCCAGCTATATCGGCTGTCCAACGCCACCTACATGCGTCTGCTGCAAAGCAACAGCCGGCTGACCTTCGCCCTGCTCGGCAAGCTCTGCGTGCGTTTGCACCAACGGGTCAACGAGATTGAAACCCTGTCGCTGAAAAACGCCACGCACCGCGTGGTGCGCTATCTGTTGACGCAACTGGTGCGCCTGCAAACCGTCGACAGTCAGTTCGAACTGCCGATGGCCAAGCAGTTGATCGCCGGGCACTTGTCCATCCAGCCGGAAACCTTTTCACGGATCATCCGGCGCCTGATCGATGAAAAGATCATCACCCAGGACGGTCGCCAGATCGCCATTCTCGATCGCCTGCGCCTGGAACAATTCGAATGAGCACGCAGCCCACTTGCCTGTATTGCCAACAGGCCCATCCCGCCGATGCGACCGAATGTCGCCAGTGCGGCATGCCCCTGCCCGCCGAAGCAGCGATGGCCGGCGAGCGTCGGCTGCGGCGCTTCACCTGGTTCTGTGTCGGCTTGACGATCTTCTGCATCGTCATGTTCTTCTGGCTGCCTCGCAGCATCGCCTGAACCCTCAATCCTGAGTCAATTGCCGGTACAACTGCGGTAGACGCAGCGGCAGTTGCTCGGGCTGGCGAATCAAGGTGTAGCCGTTGGCCCCGAACATGTACGGCAGGTAATCCCCCGCTTCGCGGTCGATGGTGATGCAGAACGGCGTCAACCCTTGGCGCCGGGCTTCCAGCACTGCCTGGCGGGTGTCTTCCACACCGTAGCGTCCTTCGTAAAGGTCCAGGTCGTTGGGCTTGCCGTCACTGAGCAGCAACAACAATTTGCGCCGGCGCTTGCAGCCCGCCAGCCGTTGCGTGGCCTGGCGAATCGCTGCGCCCATGCGCGTGTAGTAACCGGGCTTGAGGCCCTGGATCCGTCCGCGAGTGTGATCGTCGTAGCGCTGGTTGAAGGCCTTGAGTTCATGCAGGCGCACCTGCTGGCGACGCAGGGACGAGAACCCGTACAACGCGAAGTCATCCCCCAGCACCGACAGAGTTTCACCGAACAGCAACAGGCTGTCGCGGATCACGTCGATCACCCGGTGCTCGTCATTGAGGTGGGCATCGGTGGACATCGACAGGTCGGCCAGCAGCAGGCAGGCCAGGTCGCGGCGAGTCTGGCGCTGGTCCATGAACAGTCCGCGTTCGCTGCATTGGCCATGTTGGCGCTCGACGTGAAAATCCAGCCAGGCTTGCAGGTCCAGTTCCGAGCCTTGGGTTTGCTGGCGCAACCATTGGCGGTCGTTGCGCAAGTGTTCGAACTGGCGACGCAGGCGCTGGGCCGAGGTTCGCAAGCGTGCCGGCAGCGGCTGCGGCTGACAATCGCGGGGGGTGAACGTTTGCAGGCTGACGAAGTCGTCCTGCAGGCGTTGCTTGCGATAATCCCATTCCGGCAACAGGATGCCCGCGCCCAACGGGATGTCGTCCACATCGGCCGGAGGCAGGTCCAGGTGCAGCTTCAAGCCACCGCCCTTGCGCACGCGGGTGCGGGAAAGCGTCAACTGATCCAAGTCCTCGGCGACGCGAGCGGCGTCCGGGTCTTCGCGGTCATCCGCCCAGCGATCCAGGTCGACATGTTCGGTCCAGCTGAACAGGTTTTCCAGGCGCACGATCAGCAGGCCACCGTCACGGCTGGTGTCATCGATTCGCTCGGCGCGCTTGCGGCCGCCCTGTTGTTCGCCGGGCGGTGTCGCCAGGTATTGCTCGGACTCCTCGAGGTTGGCGGCCTGGGGATTGGCCAGGTGTTGGGGTGGGTAGAGCCACAGTGGCAACGGCCAGGCGGCCCGCTCGCTGCGGGGAAAATGTTCGACGCTGCCCGGTTCGCGCAAGGCTTGGCACAACGCCCGCTCCAAAGCGGCTTCGGCCGGGTTGAGCGTCGCCGGATCGGGGCGCAGGGACAGGTGCGCGTCCACCAGTCGCCGGTAGCGCGGGCGCAGCGCCGGGTAGCGCTTCAACACCGCCAGGGTCCAGCGCTGATTGTCCCGACCCCAATGCTTCATCGGTCCCGACTGCGCGGCCAGCAAGGCCAGCCAGCGATACAACTCTTGGTTGAGCTCGACATCGGGGAACGCCGCCAGGCTCGCCGGCAAGCGCAGATTGTCGCCGTCGCACCAGGCCAGGGGCACTTGCTTGCAGGTGCCGGCGATCTGCTGCATCAGGTTGCGCCGCAGCAGCAGGTCGCGGTCACTGACCGCTTCCAGCCCCAGGTGCGGGGCACCGCCGGTGGCGCGAAACAGCACCTGCAGCGAGCGTTGCCGCGGGATTAGCTCGACCCGTGCTTCAGGAAAATCGGCACTGGCCCGGCGGGTGATGAAACGGTGCCAGACACTGCCGACCCATTCTTCCAGCTCCAGGGTGAATGCCATGGTTACTCTCCTATCAACCCATTGCAGTGAAGAGACTGGCTCATACTGCTTTTGTGGCGAGGGAGCTTGCTCCCGCTTGGGTGCGAAGCGCCCGTCAAAAAGGGTCTGCTGCGCAGCCCAGCGGGAGCAAGCTCCCTCGCCACAAAAGCTCTCTCGCCACGAGTTCAGCGGTGGCTTTTCAAGAAGGCACCACCGCCGCCGGTGCACGCAGGGCCGCGCGGCCACGTTGACGGAAGCTGAACAGGTAGCAGAGCAGCCCGGCCAGGAACCCGACGCCGCTGACCAGTCGCGCCCAGAACAGCGGCTTCAGATGATCCATCGTCGCCATGAACGGCAAGGCACTGCCATCCTCCATCCAACGTTGCAACCAGACCTGGACGACACCGGCCGCGGTGAGGAACAAGGTGATCATCACCATCGACAGGGTCATCAACCAGAAGCCCCAGATCTCCAGCCGCTGGGAACGTTCGTCCGCCGCTTCGCCCAAGCCGCGCAAGCGTGGCATGGCGTAGCTGATCAGCGTCATCACGATCATCGCGTAGGCACCGTAGAAGGCCAGGTGACCGTGGGCCGCGGTCAGTTGCGAACCGTGGGTGTAGTAGTTGACCGGCGCCAGGGTGTGCAGGAAACCCCAGACCCCTGCGCCGAAGAACGCGGTGACGGTGGTGCCCTTGGCCCACAAGGTCGCGGCGCGGTTCGGGTGATGCCGACGGCGGTTCTTCACCATGCTGAAGGCGAAGACCACCATCGCCAGGAACGGCAGTGGTTCCATCGCCGAGAAGATCGAACCGACCCACAGCCAGACCTCGGGCGCGCCGATCCAGAAGAAGTGGTGACCGGTGCCGATGATGCCGGTGATCAGTGCCATGGCGATGATCACGTAGAGCCATTTTTCCACCACTTCCCGGTCCACGCCGGTGATCTTGATCAGGACGAAGGCAAGCATCGAACCCATGATCAATTCCCAGACGCCTTCCACCCAAAGATGCACCACCCACCACCAGTAGAACTTGTCGCGGGCGAGGTTTTCCGGGTTGTAGAAGGAGAACAGGAAGAACACCGCCAGGCCGATCAGGCCGGTCATCATCACCATGCTGACGGTGGTCTTGCGACCTTTGAGCAAGGTCATGCCGATGTTGTAGAGGAACCCCAGGCACACCACGACGATGCCCATCTTGGTGATCGTCGGCTGCTCCAGGAACTCCCGCCCCATGGTCGGCAGCAAGTCGTTGCCGGTGAACTTCGCCAGCGTCGCATAAGGTACCGAGAGGTAGCCCAGGATCGTCGCCACGCCTGCGGCGGCGAATACCCAGAACAGCAACAGTGCCAGTTTCGGGCTGTGCAGTTCGCGATCGGCCTCCTCCGGGATCAGGTAATACGCCGCGCCCATGAAGCCGAACAGCAGCCAGACGATCAGCAGGTTGGTGTGGACCATGCGGGCCACGTTGAAAGGGATCAGCGGGAACAGGAAGTCGCCGACCACGTATTGCAAGCCCATGATCAAACCGAACAGCACCTGCCCGAGGAACAGCATCAGGGCAAACACGAAGTAGGGTTTGGCGACGGCCTGCGAGGCGAATTTCAGATGCGGATTAGCCATGCTCATCTCTCAGCCCTCCTTGTTTGGCGGCCAGCCATTGGTGTTGATTTTCGAGCTCCACTTGAGGAACTCGGCGATGTCGTCGACCTCTTGCTCGCTCAGGTTGAACTGCGGCATGGCCCGACGACCCGGAACGTTCAGCGGCTGCATTTTCATCCAGGCCTGCAGGAATGGCTTGAAAGCCTCGTCGCCACCGCGCCGGTTGACCACGTTGCCCAGCTCCGGCGCGAAATACGCGCCCTCGCCCAGCAGGGTATGGCAGCCGATGCAGTTGTTGCGCTCCCAGACGCCCTTGCCGCGTATCACCGATTCCGTCAATTGCGCCTGGTTGCTGCGTTCGGGAAAGGTCTGTTCCGTGTGGTAGGTCAGGGCCAGGAATATCAGGAAGAAGAAGATGCTTCCCCCGAAGTAAATATTCCTGGCCATGCCTTTGGTGAAGGTATCTGACATGGTCACTTCCTCATTGCTTGGCGTGACCATTCTAGGAAGCCAGGGGTCCGGAACCGCTTGATGGCGATCAAGAATCTCCGATGGTTTTGGTGGGTTGTTCCAACACCGCCCGAAAAGGCGGGTGAGCTTTTGTGTTTTGCTGGGGTGTTCCAACACTGCCAGAAAGGCAGATGAGCTTTTGTGGCGAGGGAGCTTGCTCCCGCTGGGTTGCGAAGCGACCCTAAAACCTGCTGGCGCGGTGTGTCAGATGGATTGAGTCGTTGCTGTTGGGGCCGCTTCGCAGCCCAGCGGGAGCAAGCTCCCTCGCCACAGGGGGGAATGTCGGGCGTCAGAGCGCGAACGAGATCGCAATCGCCAGCACCACCGCCCAGCTCAACACCAACCACCGCCACAACCGCGGCGCATGGCGCAGCTCCATGAAACCGTCGGCGATCAGCCAGGCCTTGGTCACCGCGACCGCCAGGATGGCGATGGACACCAGCCCGCTGGCGGCGATCTGACCGAGGGCGACGGTGCCGCTGCTCAGCACAGCCAGCGCCATCCAGCAGGCGATCAAGACACGGGAAGCCGACATGAGCACCTCCGCTCAATCAAGGATGTAGACCACTGGGAACAACAGCACCCAGACCAGATCGACCATATGCCAATACAACACGCCGGACTCCAACCCGCTGTGTTCCTGCGCACCGTAGCGCCGACGTAGGCAACCCTCGGCCAGCCAGGCAAGAATCACCATGCCCAGCAACACATGGAGGAAATGAAACGCGGTGAGGATCCAGTACAAGGTGAAGAACGTGTCGTGCTCCATCCCCAGCCCGTTCGCCAAGAGATGGGCATACTCCGTGAGTTTGATCGCCACATAACCGCAAGCGAGCAACAACGCCCCGCACAACAACAGCGCGGCTCGACGCGGCCGGTCCTGCCTGACTTGCTCCTGGGCCAGGGCGGCGAACAGGCCGGCGGTGAGCAAGCTGAGGGTCATCGCCAGGCCCGTGGACCGGTCCAGCAACTGCCGGCCCTCGCTGAACATCTGCGGGTGCAACGCCTGGGCAACGGTGAACGCCAGGATCAACAGCGCGAACACCGACAACTCGGCGAGGATGAAAAACCACATCGCCAGATCCCCGGGCAACCGCCGGGACACGCCAGCGGTTTCAGCCGAAGTGGACATCGACCACATCCATCAACGCGGCAACGGTCTGCGGGTCGTCACTCAACGGCTCGGCCAGGCAGGCCAGGCAGGCTTGGCGCGGGTCCATGCCCGAGCCGATCATGCGCGCGGCGAAAATCAGCAGGCGCGTCGAGGCGACTTCCTCCAGGTCATGCTGATCGAGCCGGCGCAGCGCTTGCCCCAATCGCACCACCTGGGCCGCCAGGGCCAGATCAACCCCCGCCTCGCGGGCGACGATGCGTTCTTCATCGGCCACCGCCGGATAGCCAAAGCGCATCGCCACGAAACGCTGGCGCGTGCTGGGCTTCATGCCCTTGAGCAGGTTCTGGTAACCGGGGTTGTACGACACCACCAGCATGAACGACGGCGGCGCCTGCAGCACTTCGCCGGTGCGCTCCAGGTACAACTGACGCCGATCATCGGCCAGGGGGTGCAGCACCACCGCCGTGTCCTGGCGCGCCTCGACCACCTCATCCAGATAACAGATGCCGCCCTCGCGCACGGCCCGGGTCAAGGGCCCGTCCTGCCACCAGGTGCCTTGGGCGCCGATCAGGTGACGGCCCACCAGGTCGGCCGCACTCAAGTCATCGTGGCAAGCGACGGTGTACAGCGGCAGTTTCAGGCGGTGGGCCATGTGCTGGACGAAACGGGTCTTGCCGCAGCCGGTGGGACCTTTGATCAGCACCGGCATGCCGTGATGCCAGGCTTGTTCGAACATCGCCTGTTCGTTGTCCTGGGGTTGATAAAAGGGTTCGTCGGGGTGCTGCAAAGTGTGGATAGCGTTCATGGCGAGGGCCTGATCAGACAACACGATTGCCGGCCACGCTACGGTGCCCTGCGACAACCTGGCAAGGGCGGCGGCCGGCAAACTTGATCGCCGTCAAGCGGCTCACCACCGCCCTGGGCATAGCCTTGCATCGCACCAAGAACCTGCGCGCCAAACGTCATTTACAGCGCAGCGCGGGTCATGCCTGAGGAGAAATGGAATGCTGATCAGCCACAAAAAAACGTGGGCCCTGAGGGTGACGGCGCTGTGTACAGCGCTGGTTGCTCCCTACGCCTTCGCCGACCAACCCACCACGCCGGAGTCACCCCGGGTGGTCAAGACCGAAGGCGCGCCGGACCTGAGCCAGGCCGACTTCGACTCGGCCAAGGAAATCTATTTCCAACGCTGCGCCGGCTGCCACGGGGTCCTGCGCAAAGGCGCCACCGGCAAGCCGCTGACACCCGACATCACCCAGTCCCGCGGCCAGGCTTACCTGGAAGCGCTGATCACCTATGGCTCGCCCGCCGGCATGCCGAACTGGGGCACCTCCAACGCCCTGACCAAAGACCAGATCACGGTGATGGCCAAATTCATCCAGCACACCCCGCCGACGCCGCCGGAATGGGGCATGGCCGAAACCCTCAAGACCTGGAAGGTCCTGGTCAAACCCGAGGACCGCCCGACCAAGCAGCTCAACAACCTCAACCTGCAAAACCTGTTTTCAGTCACCCTGCGCGACGACGGCAAGATTGCCTTGATCGACGGTGACAGCAAGAAAATCGTCAAGCTGATCGACACCGGTTACGCGGTGCACATCTCGCGAATCTCGGCGTCGGGGCGCTACCTGCTGGTGATCGGCCGGGACGCCAAGATCGACATGATCGACCTGTGGCCGAAAGAGCCGACCAAGGTCGCGGAAATCAAGGTCGGTATCGAGGCCCGTTCGGTGGAAACCTCCAAATTCAAGGGCTACGAGGACAAGTACACCGTCGCCGGTTCGTACTGGCCGCCGCAGTTCACCATCATGGACGGCGAGACCCTGGAGCCCAAGCAGATCGTCTCGACCCGGGGCATGACCGTCGACACCCAGCAATACCATCCCGAGCCGCGCGTCGCGGCGATCATCGCCTCCCACGAGTGGCCGGAGTTCATCGTCAACGTCAAGGAAACCGGCAAGGTGATGCTGGTCAACTACCAGGACATCAAGAACCTCACCATCACCAGCATCGACGCCGCACCGTTCCTCCATGACGGCGGTTGGGACAGCAGTCATCGCTACTTCATGACGGCCGCCAACAATTCCAACAAGGTCGCGGTGATCGACTCCAAGGAACGCAAGCTCACCGCCCTGGTGGACGTGGGCAAGACCCCGCACCCAGGCCGCGGCGCCAACTTCAACCATCCACTCTATGGACCGGTGTGGGCCACCAGTCACTTGGGTGACGCCGGGGTTTCGCTGATCGGCACCGACCCGGTCAAGCATCCGCAATACGCCTGGAAACAGGTCGCTTCGCTCCAAGGCCAAGGCGGCGGTTCTCTGTTCATCAAGACCCACCCCGCGTCGCGCCACCTGTATGTCGACACCACCCTCAGCCCCGACGCCAAGCTCAGCCAGTCGGTGGCGGTGTTCAACATCGACAAGCTTGACGCCGGCTACACCGTGCTGCCGATTGCCGAGTACGCCGGCATCAAAAAAGGTGCGTTGCGCGTGGTGCAACCGGAATACAACAAGGCCGGCGACGAGGTCTGGTTCTCGGTCTGGAGCGGCCAGGAAGACGAGTCGGCACTGGTGGTGATCGACGACAAGACCCTCAAGGTCAAGAACGTGATCAAGGACAAGCGTCTGATCACCCCCACCGGAAAATTCAACGTCTACAACACCCAACACGACATCTATTGAGCCCCATCAATAAGAGGAAAAACCATGAAGCCTATTCTGATCGCACTGGCCTTGACGGCCGCCTACAGCCTGCCGGCCTTGGCGCAAGACGGCCCGACCCTGTTCAAGAGCAAGCCCTGCGCGGCCTGTCACTCCATCGACACCAAGGTGGTGGGCCCGGCGCTCAAGGAAGTCGCGGCGAAAAACGCCGGCGTCGCGGGGGCCGAGGCGGTACTGGCCAAACACATCAAGGAAGGGACGCAAGGCAACTGGGGACCGATGCCGATGCCGGCCAACCCGGTGACAGAGGAAGAAGCCAAGATCCTCGCGGCGTGGGTCTTGACCCTTAAATAACTGGGCAGGATCTGCCTGATGCCTGTGGCGAGGGAGCTTGCTCCCGCTGGGCTGCGAAGCGGCCCCAAATAGCAACCTGACGACTCGCTGTGTCAGGCAAACCCAAGGGGCTGCTGCGCAGCCCAGCGGGAGCAAGCTCCCTCGCCACAAAAGCCGTGCAATTTTGTTCAGGAGGACGTCATGGAACGACACCACTTCACCACCTCGATAACCGCCCTCCTCTTCGTTTTCTCCGCCTGTGTGCTGGCCGCTCCCGACAGCCAGCGCCAGGCCCAACTGCAACACCTGCTGGACCAGGATTGCGGCGCCTGCCACGGCCTGTACCTGACCGGTGGCCTCGGCCCGCCCCTGACCCACGAAGCCCTGGCCGGAAAATCCCGCGACAGCCTCATCGCCACCGTCACCCTCGGCCGGCCCGGCAGCGCCATGCCCGGTTGGGCCGCGCTGCTCGAACCCGACGACATCCGCTGGCTGGTGGACCGGCTCCTTCAAGGAAAACCCGCCCCATGATCCGTTCTCTCCTGTCCTCCACGGCCATCGCCCTGCTGCTCTGCGGTTGCGCCCAGACACCGTTGCGCGGCACCGGCGATTTGGGCGTGGTGGTGGAACGCGCCAGCGGCAGCCTGCAAATCATCGAAAGTGACACCTGCACCGCCCTGGGCCGTGTCGAAGGCCTAGGCGACCTGTCCCACGCCTCGGTGGTGTTCTCCCGCGACCAGCGCTACGCCTATGTGTTCGGTCGCGACGGTGGCCTGAGCAAAGTCGACCTGCTGGGCGCACAAATCGAGCGGCGGATCATCCAGGGCGGCAACAGCATCGGCGGCGCAATCAGCCAGGACGGCAAGCTGATCGCTGTCTCCAACTACGAGCCCGGCGGCGTCAAGGTATTCGATGCCCAGACCCTGGAACAGGTCGCCGACATCCCGGCCACGCCATTGCCCGGCGGCCAGAAACGTTCACGCGTGGTCGGCTTGGTGGATGCACCGGGACAACGCTTCGTGTTCAGCCTGTTCGACACCGGCGAGATCTGGACCGCCGACTTCAGCCAGGGCCTTACCCCGCGCATCGAGCGTTTCACCGCCATCGGCCAGCAACCCTACGACGCCCTGATCACCCCCGACGGGCGTTATTACATGGCCGGGCTGTTCGGCGAGGACGGCATGGCCCAGCTCGACCTCTGGCACCCGGAGCGCGGCGTGAAACGGCTGCTCGGGCACTACGGACGCGGCCAGGACAAGTTGCCGGTGTACAAGATGCCGCATCTGGAAGGCTGGGCCATGGCCGACCAACAAGCCTTCGTACCCGCCGTCGGGCATCACCAGGTGTTGGTGATGAATGCCCAGGACTGGCAGCAGACCGACGCCATCGCCGTGGCCGGCCAACCGGTGTTCGTCACGGCGCGACCGGATGGCCGGCAACTGTGGGTCAACTTCGCTTATCCGGACAACGACCGCGTCCAGGTCATCGACACCCAGACCCACGCCATCGTCGCCGACCTACGGCCAGGCCCGGCGGTGCTGCACATGGAATTCACCGCACGGGGTGACCAGTTGTGGCTGTCCGCCCGGGACGGTGGCGAGGTCCAGGTCTGGAACCCGTATCGGCTCGAACGCCTGGGCAGCCTACCGGCCCTGAGCCCGAGCGGCATTTTCTTCAGCAGTCGCGCACACAAGTCGGGGTACTGACCATGACACCCAGCTCACTGGCCCGGCGCCTGATCGATCGATTCCAGCATGGCCTGCCATTGTGCGCCGAGCCCTATCGGGCCATGGCCGAGGCCCTGGGCTGCAGCGAAGCCCAGGTCATCGATTGCCTGCACCACCTGCACGTGGCCGGGACCTTATCGCGGGTCGGCCCGGTGTTCGAACACACCCGCGCCGGGGCCAGCACCCTCGTCGCCCTGGCCGTGCCCGAAGACCGCCTGCACCAGGTGGCGGCACGCGTCAGCCAATACCCGGAAGTCAATCACAACTATGCCCGGGAACATCGCTACAACCTCTGGTTCGTGCTGACCGGCCCCAACCGGGCGCACCTGGACAACATCCTCCAGGAACTGGAACACGACACCGGTCTCACGCCCCTGGACCTGCCCATGCTCACCGCCTACCGCATCGACCTGGGCTTTGCCCTGGAGGCCACCCCATGAACCTCACCCTGAGCGAACAACAGTCACTGGCCTTGCGCCGCCTGCTGGAAACCGGCCTGCCCCTGACATCTCGTCCCTTCCAGGCCTTGGCCGAACAGATCGAGGCCAGCGAGCCACAAGTGCTCGAACAGGTGCAGCGCTGGCATGAACAGGGCCTGTTCCGTCGTGTCGGCCTGGTGGTCAACCATCGCGCCTTGGGGTTTGCCGCTAACGCCATGCTGGTGCTGGATGTGCCGGACGCCCTGGTCGATGAAGTCGGTCGGCGCCTCGGCCAGGCCCCGGGCATCAGCCTTTGCTACCAGCGTCCACGGCGCCTGCCCCAGTGGCAATACAACCTGTTCTGCATGATCCACGGGCGCCAGCGTGACCGCGTCGAGGCCCAGGTCCAGGCGCTGCTGGAAGAACACCTGCTGGACGACCTGCCCCACCAGCTGCTGTTCAGCACGCACCTGTTCAAGCAATGCGGCGGACGTTTCGCCGCACCGGTCGGAGCCCGCAGCGATGGATGACCTCGACCGGCGCCTGATCAATCGCCTGCAATTGGGCCTGCCACTGGTCCGTCATCCTTGGCAGGCCCTGGCCGAGGAACTGGACAGCAATGCGACCGAACTGCTCGACCGCCTGCATGAACTGCTCAACGACGGCGTGCTGACCCGCTTCGGCCCGATGTTCGACATCGATCGCCTGGGCGGTGCGTTCACCCTGGCGGCACTGGCGGTGCCCGAATCGCGCTTCGAAACCATCGCCGAGCTGCTCGCGGACATGCCCGAAGTCGCCCACAACTACCGCCGCGAACACATCTGGAACATGTGGTTCGTGCTCGCCTGCCCCAGCGAACAGGCGATCAACGACACCCTGCTGCGCATCGAGCACCTGACCGGCCTGGTGCCGCTGAACCTGCCCAAAGAGGAGACCTACCATGTCGGCCTGTACTTCCCCGTCTGAGTCGTTGTGGCAAGCGCCGCCATGGCTGGATGAAACGCCCTTGGCCCTGCGTTTGGTGGAACTGACCCAGGCCGGCCTGCCCTTGCTCGAAGACCCCTGGGCCTGGCTGGCCGAACAACTGGGCTTGAGCGTGGAATCCACCCTCGACCTGCTCAAGCGCCTGCAGGCCGAAGGCGCGATCCGGCGCATCGCCGCCGTGCCCAATCACTATCGCCTGGGTTATCGCCACAACGGCATGACGGTGTGGGACGTGGCCGATGCCGATATCGCACGCCTCGGCGCCCTGCTGGGAGCACAGCCCTTTGTCAGCCACTGCTATCGGCGCCCGCGCCGACCCGGTTGGCGCTACAACCTGTTCGCCATGGTCCACGGCCGCAGCCGCGACGAAATCGACCGCTACCGCGAACACCTGCGCTATTTGCTGGGGGACGCCTGCGCCGCCGACGACATGCTGGTGAGCAGCCGTATCCTGAAAAAAACCGGCCTGCGGCTGTCGCCTGTGGGAGCAAAGCTTGCTCGCGAAACAGGGGCGTCGGTTTCTGAAGAGCGGCATCAGCTTCATCGCGGGCAAGCCTTGCTCCCACGGAGCGACTTATGTTGAGGATCAGCCACTACCTGCGGGCCCTGGCCGGGCATTGCCCCGCCCCACGCGTCGCGCCACCGGGCAGCCAGCGCCCGCCGGTGGTGATCTGGAACTTGCTCAGGCGTTGCAACCTGACCTGCAAGCACTGTTACGCAACATCCGCCGACAGCGTGTTTCGCGATGAACTGGACACAGCGGCGGCGCTCCAGGTCATCGATGACCTGCATGATGCCGGTGTGCGCGTGCTGATCCTGTCCGGCGGCGAACCCCTGCTGCGCGACGATCTGTTCCAGCTCAGCGCCTATGCTCGCGACAAAGGTTTTTTCCTGGCCCTGTCCACCAACGGCACATTGATCGACGCCACCAACATCGAACTGATTGCCGCGGCGAACTTCGACTACGTCGGCATCAGCATCGATGGCCTGGAAGCGACCCACGATGAATTCCGCCAGCTCAAGGGCAGTTTCGCCAGTTCCATGGCGGCCATCCGGCTCTGCCGCGAACAAGGGATCCGGGTCGGGTTGCGCACCACCCTCACCCAGCAAAACCATGCCCAGCTGCCACGATTGCTGGACTTGATGGATGAATACGACGTACAGAAATTCTACCTGTCGCACCTCAACTACAGCGGCCGCGGCAAGCGCAGTCGCAAGCTCGATGCCCAGCAGCAGATGAGCCGCGAGGCCATGGACTTGATCTTCGAACGGGCCTGGCGCGACATCGAACAGGGCCGCGACAGTGATTTCGTCAGTGGCAACAACGATGCCGATGCGATCCTCTTGCTGCACTGGGTATCCCGGCGCTTGCCCCAGCACTACGCCGCACTGGAGCAGATGCTGCGGGCCTGGGGCGGCAATGCCTCGGGCAGCGGCATTGCCAACATCGACAATACCGGCGAGGTCCACCCCGATACCTACTGGTGGCAGCACTCGGTGGGCAACGTGCGCCAGACAGCGTTCAAGACCCTCTGGTCAGAGCGCCCCGATGCCCTGCTCTCGAAGCTGCGCGAACACCCCCGGGCCGTGGGCGGCCGCTGCGGGCAATGCCGATGGCTGGACATCTGCAACGGCAATACCCGCACCCGCGCCTGGGCCGACGGCGACCTGTGGGGCCAGGACCCCGGCTGCCACCTCAGCGATGACGAAATTGGCCTGCACCCGATCCCCAGCGTTGCGCTGCCCTGCGCCTGATGAACCGACGGCGAACCTGATACCGAACCAAGGAAGTCCCATGCCTGTCTCCATCGTTTTGCCCGCTGCCCTGCAATCGCCCTTCAGACCGGGCGAGGTCGCCCTGGTCGGCGCCGGCCCCGGTGATCCGGGCCTGTTGACCTTGCGCGCCTGGAGCCTGTTGCTGCAGGCCGACGCGGTGGTCTACGACCGCTTGATCAGCGCGCAATTGCTCAGTCTGATTCCACTCACGTGCGCCCGGCATTACGTCGGCAAGGCGGCCGGCTGCCACAGCCTGCCCCAACCACAGATCAACGAACTGCTGGCCGACCTGGCCGACCAGGGACAACGGGTGGTGCGGCTCAAGGGCGGCGATCCGTTCATCTTCGGTCGCGGCGCCGAGGAACTGGAGTATCTGCTGGCGCGGGGTATCGATTGCCAAATCGTGCCTGGTATCACCGCCGCTGCCGGGTGCAGCACTTACGCCGGCATTCCCTTGACCCATCGCGACCTGGTCAATTCCTGCCGTTTCATCACCGGTCATTTGCAACGCGAAGGCGACTTGAACTTGCCTTGGCAAAGCCTGGCGGATGACAGCCAGACCCTGGTGTTCTACATGGGCTTGTCGAACCTCGGCACCATTGCCACGCAGTTGATCGCGGCGGGCCTGGCGGCTGATACGCCGGCGGCGTTGATCAGCAACGGCACGCGCCCCGACCAGCAGGTCCTGCGCGGTACTCTCCAGCAACTGCCGGAGCTGGCGCAGGCGTGCGCCGAAGGCCTGCCGACCTTGACGGTGATCGGCAAGGTGGTTGGCTTGTTTGCCCATCAGGTATTGGAGCATCCGGCCCGCCTGCACCCGGCCCTACCGCTCCAGCCAAATATCGCGAGGGTCGCCTCATGAGAATCGGCTGGCTTGCCCCATTGCTGTGGATCGGCACTGTCCACGGCGCCACGGTGCCGGAACCGGACCTGGCGTCTGCCGAACAGACCTACCAGCAACACTGCCAGCAGTGCCACGGGGTCAATCGCATCGGTGCTGCCGGGCCGGCACTGTTGCCGCAAAGCCTGAGCCGGATCAAGCCCGACGAAATCCGCCAGGTGATCACCCATGGACGCCCGGCCAGCCAGATGGCGGCGTT
Organism: Pseudomonas sp. Z3-6; assembly: GCF_051131985.1. Taxonomy (NCBI): domain Bacteria; kingdom Pseudomonadati; phylum Pseudomonadota; class Gammaproteobacteria; order Pseudomonadales; family Pseudomonadaceae; genus Pseudomonas; species Pseudomonas sp. Z3-6. The sequence goes on along the minus strand of NZ_CP071644.1, from coordinate 3,241,161 downwards.
CGGCGCAGTGCTGACGTCTGCGCAGATCGATGGCCTGACCCACTACCTTCAACGTCCGCCCGCCGTTGAACCGACCTGGAGCGAGGACGACACCCGCCGCAGTCATCGCTTGCTGGCGAATGTCGCCACCCTGCCCGATAAACCCCAGCATCACGCTGATCCGCTGAACCTGTTCGTGGTGGTGGAGGCTGGCGATCATCACGTCGATATTGTCGACGGTGATCGCTTCGAGGTCCTGGCGCGCTTCGCTTCACACTTTGCGCTGCATGGCGGACCGAAATTTTCCCCGGACGGACGCTTCGTCTATTTCGCCTCCCGGGACGGCTGGATCAGCCTGTATGACCTGCACAACCTCACGCTGATCGCCGAGGTGCGGGCCGGGCTCAATACCCGCAACCTGGCGGTGAGCAAGGACGGGCGCTGGGTGCTGGTGGGCAACACCCTGCCGGGCAATGTGGTGGTGCTGGATGCCCGCGATCTGTCACTGGTCAAGACCGTTGCAACGGTGGGCCTGAACGGCCAGCCGTCGCGGGTCAGTGCGGTGTATACCGCGCCGCCGCGCAACAGCTTCATCGTGGCCTTGAAAGACGTGAAAGAGGTCTGGGAACTGTCCAGCGGACCGAACCCGGACTTCGTGCCCCGACGGATCGAGGCCGAGGATTACCTCGATGATTTTTCCTTCTCGCCCGATTACCGGCAGTTGCTCGCCACCTCCCGCAAGGCCCAGGGCGGCCAGGTGATCGACCTCGACACCGGGCGGATCGTCACTGACATCGCGCTGCCGGGCATGCCGCACCTGGGCTCGGGGACCTATTGGAAACGCGATGGGCACTGGGTGTTCGCCACGCCCAACATCAGCAAGGGATTGATCTCGGTGATCGATTTCGACACCTGGAAAGTCATCAAGCAGATCCCCACCCTGGGCCCGGGTTTCTTCCTGCGCAGCCACGCCAACTCCCGCTACGCCTGGACCGATGTGTTCTTCGGCCCGGACAACGATGCCATTCACTTGATCGACAAACAGACCCTGGAAATCGCCCACACCCTGCGGCCCATGCCCGGCAAGACCGCCGCCCACGTCGAGTTCACCCGCGATGGCCGCTACTTGCTGTTGAGCATCTGGGATAGCGATGGCGCGCTGATCGTCTACGACAGCAACACCCTCGAGGAAATCAAGCGACTGCCCATGAACAAGCCTTCGGGCAAGTACAACGTCGGCAACAAGATCGAGTTTGCCGAGGGGACGTCGCACTGAAAAAAAGGGGCTGATGCGCAGCCCCCAATATCAACCGCTCTGAGACACCTGGGTGTCAGGTCTCAGGGCCGCTACGCGCCCCAGCGGGAGCAAGCTCCCTCGCCACAAAAGCAGGGGTCGACTTCATTTTTGAGTACGAGCGCAACCCTGTGGCGAGGGAGCTTGCTCCCGCTGGGCTGCGCAGCAGCCCCAAAACAGGCCTGACCCACCCCGGTGCCAGGCCCAAAGGGACTTTCCCCTCACCAGGTAAGCACCGCCCCCACCGCAAACGTGTCGGTATCTTCGTTCTGGGCGCTCGTATCGTGGCCATTGATTTCGAACTGGTTGTACTCGGCCACGAGCTTGAGGTTGTCGTTGATGTCATGGAACAGCGCAATGCCACGGGTTTCGTAATCGGCACCACTGCCCACCACGCCGTTGCCGTCGTCATCGGTCTTGCCGTAGGACAGCGCCAAGCGGTTCTTGCCCAGCTTGTAGGAGCCCTGCAACAGGTAGCCCTTGCTGTCGACATTGCGCAGGGTGGCTTCACCGGCGTTGTTGGTGAAGAACGGGTTGATGCCCTTGGCCTGGAACCCCGAACCGGTGAGCGACAGCCCGCCCATCTTGGCCTGCACGCCGTAGCCCAGGCCCTTGGAGGTCACTGACTCGACCGTGGAATCGGTGTTGTCCGAAGTCTGGTAGCTGCCGTTGAGCCAGCTGTAGATCTTCGCCCCGCCCAGGTCGAACTGGTAGGTGATCTCGCTCTCGGTGCGCGGGTTTTCCTGATAGGCCTTGCCGGTGGCGCTGTTGTCGTTGGTGTCCACCGGGTCCATGATCCCCACCGCCACCCGCAGCCCATCCATCACTGGCGTGCGGTAGGTAATCTGCGAGGTCGGGAACGGGTACGGATAGCCGCTGCCAATGTTGCCGAACGACACGCCACCGCCGTCCACCAGCCCCAGGGTGTCGCTGACCTGGCCATAACCGGCGAGCAGCTCGTCCAGCAGGATGTTGGAGCGGGCAAACAGACCGAAGTCCTTGCCGATCAGCACTTCGCCCCACTCCGGGTTGGCCACGGTGCCGTAGAACTGGCGCACGTCAATGGCGGTGTCGGTGCCGTTGGTTTCGCTGTCGTTGATGGTTACCCAGAACGAGGCCCGGGCGCCGAGCTTGAGGTCATCGACCTGCTTGCCCATGTTGAAACCCAGGTAGTTGGGCAAAAAGCCCATCTTGACCCGCGCCTGCCGACGGTCGTACTGCTCACCCGCGCGGTCGACGTCGCTGTTGACGTAAAAGGCGTTGATGTAGCCGTCGGTGGAAAAGGTGGTCTGGTCCTTGTCGTACAGCATGATTTCGGCGTTGGCCCAAGGCGTCAGGCCCAGGCTCGAAACACCTACGATGACCGCAGGCAAAAAACGTTGGCGGGTATTTTTATTGTTGTGCATGGCGCGCTCCGCAACAGGGGACGGGATGTCGGAGGCGATTATCGAAAGGCGCCAGGGCGCGTCATACGCTGCCTTGGGAGCGATTGGCGGATGCTTTGGCAGCGCCGGCCCGGCGCGGCAGTTTGGGTGTAAGACGGCGAGGCTGGCGGGTGCGGTACTTTGGGTGTGGGCCGCAAGGTGGCTTGGGAGGGATCAACCCATTGGGCAGTCATAGTGAGTTGGCTGGTTTGGGGCTGCTGCGCAGCCCAGCGGGAGCAAGCTCCCTCGCCACAGGGGTCGCACCCACACTCAAAATTGAAGTCAGATCCAGCTTTTGTGGCGAGGGAGCTTGCTCCCGCTGGCCTGCGCAGCAGGCCCCTCGCCTTCGGCTCAGAACCGCGGCTTGACGGTCTTCCAATCCGGCCGGTAACGCTGCATCTGCCGCACATCGTCGCGCTGGCGAATGCCGCAACTGAGAAATTGCTCATGCAGCTTACCCAACTGATCCCGGTCCAGCTCCAAGCCAAGCCCAGGCGCCCGGGTGATCTTCACGCAGCCGTCGACAATCGGCAGCTTGCCGCCCTTGATCACTTCTTCATCCGGCTCCTGCCACGGATAATGGGTGTCGCAGGCATAGTCGAGGTTCGGCACCGCGGCCGCGACGTGGGCCATGGCCATGAGGCTGATGCCCAGGTGCGAGTTGGAATGCATCGACACGCCCAGGCCGAAAGTGCTGCACATTTTCGCCAACACCTGGGTGTCCCGCAGGCCGCCCCAGTAATGGTGGTCGGCCAATACGATCTGCACGCTGTCCAGGGCCACGCTGCGGCGGAACTCATCGAAATCGGTGACCACCATATTGGTCGCCAGCGGCAACCCCGTGCGCTTGTGCAGCTCGGACATACCCGCAAGTCCCGGCGTCGGGTCTTCGTAATACTGCAGGTCATCCCCCAGCAGTTCGGCCATGCGAATCGAGGTTTCCAGGGACCAGTTGCCATTGGGGTCGATGCGCAACGGGTAGCCGGGAAACGCCTGTTTCAGCGCCTTGATGCAGGCGACTTCATACTCCGGATCGAGGGCGCCAGCCTTGAGCTTGATGCTCTTGAAACCATAGTCCTGGATCATCCGCCGGGCCTGGGCGACGATCTGCTCTTCGTTGAGCGCCTCGCCCCAATTGTCGGCCGGGTACGGCGAATCAATGTGCTCGGCGTACTTGAAAAACAGGTACGCGCTGAACGGAATCTCGTCGCGAATCGCGCCGCCCAGCAGGTCCACCAACGGCACGTTCAGGTAATGGGCCTGCAAATCCAGGCACGCCACTTCGAACGCCGAATAGGCATTGCTCACCGCCTTGCTCGCGTGGGAGCCCGGCGCCAGTTCGGCACCGCTGACGCTGGCCGGCTTCTGCGCAGCGACGGTCGCCTGGACGATGGCCCGCAACTGGTTGAGGTTGAACGGGTCCAGGCCGATCAACTGGTTCTGCAATTGCTGCTGGATCGCCAGGGCCGGGGCATCGCCATAGCTCTCCCCCAGGCCGATATAGCCGTTGTCGCTCTCGATCTCGATGATCGAGCGCAGCGCGAACGGTTCATGGATACCGCTGGCGTTAAGCAAGGGTGGGTCGCGAAAAGCGATGGGGGTGACGGTGACGCGTTTGATCTTCATATAGCGGCTCCCAATCAGTGTTGAGGAAAGGGACGATGATGGACGCGGCGAATTGTTCCCGTCTAATCTAACTTGGCTCTTGATTGATACCTGGATTGAATCAATGTTTGAACTGGCCCAGTTGCGCTGCTTTACCACCGTGGCGACCGAACTCAACTTCCGGCGTGCCGCCGAACGCCTGAACATGACCCAGCCACCGCTGAGCCGGCAGATCCAATTGCTGGAGCATCACCTGGGGGTCGAACTGTTCACCCGTAGCACCCGCAGCGTGGCGCTCACCGCCGCCGGCCGGGCGTTTTTCGTCGAAGCGCAGAACCTGTTGGAACAGGCGCAACAGGCCGCCGAGGCCGCCAAACGTTTTGCCAAGGGTGACATCGGCTCGGTGACCATCAGCTTCGTCGGCAGCGCGGTGTACGAGTTTCTGCCCAAGGTGATTGCCGAGGCCCGGCTGAAACAGCCCCAGGTCAAAATCGTCCTGGCGGAAATGAACACCTACCAACAGCACGAAGCCCTGCGCGCCCGGCGCATCGACCTGGGCATCGTCCGCTCGCCGCTGCTGGAAACCGGCTACGCCACCGAATGCCTGGTGCGCGAACCTTTCGTGCTGGCGGTGCCCGCCGGTCATCCGCTGGCCAGCGCCGAATCCGTCAGCGTCCACGACTTGGACGCGCAACCGTTCCTGATGTACTCCCACGCCGCCTACCCGCCCTTCAACGAACTGCTCACCGGCATGCTCCGCTCGGCCCGGGTCGCGCCGCAATTCGTGCAATGGCTGGGGTCGTCGCTGACCATCCTGGCCCTGGTCAACGCCGGCATGGGCCTGGCCCTGGTACCGCGTTGCGCCAGCAGCGTGGTGTTCAAGCAAGTGGTGTTTCGCGAGATCGATTTGGGCGAAGGGGTGCAGAGCGAGTTGCACCTGGTGTGGCGGGAGGATAACGACAACCCGGCGTTTACCATGTTGCTGGAAGGGATTCGGGGGGCGGTTCGAGAAGGACTTTAAGGCCTACACAAAAGCTGTGGCCTGTGAAACCCGTGGCGAGGGAGCTTGCTCCCGCTGGGCTGCGAAGCAGCCCCTGGTGCTGACACCGAGGTGTGCCAGGTTTATGGGGAGCAGGTTTTTTGGGCTGCTGCGCAGTCCAGCGGGAGCAAGCTCCCTCGCCACATTGTCAGCGCTCTTGAGCCGTGCGACCGGCTGGTTTGCCAACGCCTCACTTCAAGTTGTACGATGACCGACGAGCACGCATCGCTCGCGTTCCTAATACCTACAACAACAAGGAAATCCCATGAAAAAAGCGACATTGGTCATTAGCTTCTTGTGCCTGTTCAGCGGCTACGCAGCGGCAGCCCCTTCGTCGGCCGAGCAGGAAGTGGCCCAGGCGGTCGACCACCTGACCCAAGCCATGCTGCACAAAGACATCCCCCAGCTCCAGGCACTGGCCGCCGAGAACCTGACCTATGGTCACTCCAGCGGCAACATTCAGGACAAGAAAGCCTTCATCGCCGACATCGAAACGGGCAAGAGTGCGTTCAAGACCCTGGAAATGAAGAACCAGAAAATTACTCTGTCCGGTGATGTGGCGCTGGTGCGCAATCACTTCTCGGCCCAGGCGCTCAAGGGCACTGAAGTGGTGCCGACGGAAATCGAGAACTTCCAGATCTGGCAGAAGCAGAAGAATGGCAAGTGGCTGCTGATCGGGCGTCAGGCGTTTCGGTTCTGATAGCGGGTTGACCGGGAAGACCTCTGTGGCAAGCGGAACTCTGTTCACTTGAGGCTGCTGTGATTCCCGTGGCGAGGGAGCTTGCTCCCGCTGGGCTGCGTAGCGGCCCTTTCTGTGAGCGCTTCGCACTCAAGCGGGAGCAAGCTCCCTCGCCACGGATTGCTGCCCTCGCCGCTTGTATTCCCTCAAGTCGCGGCCCATTGCTCCCGGTACTGCAACAGGAAATCCACAAACGCACGCACCCGCTGCGGCACGTACCGCCCATGGGGATACAACAAGGTGAACGGACGCGAACGTCCCGCGAAAGGCATTAGCACCTCCACCAACTGCCCGCTGGTCAACTCCTGCTCCACGATGAATTTGTAGGTCTGGAACAATCCTGCGCCATGCTTGGCCAACGTCACCCCGCCCAGTACATCATCCGAGCAGCAATACCCGCCCTGCCCGAACACTTCCTTCTCCTTGCCCTCGACATTGAATAGCCAGGAAATCCGTCGCCCGCTGCTGGGCAGTTCGAACTGGATGCACTCGTGGTCATCCAGGTCTTCAAGCACCTGCGGCGTGCCAGCCTTGCGCAGATACTCCGGGGAGGCGACCACCACCAGTTTCGCGTCTTCCAGCAGCCGGGCGATCATCGACGAGTCGGGCTGGGCCCGCACTCGGATGGCAAGGTCATACCCTTCGGCAACAAAATCGATGTTTCGATTGCTCAGGTGCAGGTCCACCGTCACTTGCGGGTACAGCGCCCGAAAAGCCGGGAGCAAGGGCAGGATGCGATGGTGACCGTAGGTGGTGGGCAGGCTGATGCGCAGTTGCCCGGACGGCACCGATTGCGCGCCCATCATTTCCTGTTGCGCCTCGACCAGTTGCGTCAGCGCTTGTCGGCATTGCTCGAAATAGGTCCTGCCGGCTTCGGTCAAGCGGATGCTGCGGGTGGTGCGCACGAAAAGCCGTGAGCCCAGGCGCTCTTCCAGGCGAAAGATCGAGCGGCTCACCGCCGCAGGCGTAACGCCTGCCAACTGCGCCGCCGCGGTGAAACTGCCCGCCTCCGCCGCGAGGCAGAACAGTTCTATGCTGCCCAACTGCAGGTCTTCGAAATGACGCTTCATGATTCGTTACACCGCGTATCAACTGAAGTTTCCAAATGCCTGTTTATCAGTCCGTGGCGTATAAATACAGTGGCCTTGCAATACGCGGGCGTTGTCCCGCGTCCATTTCCCACCCGCTGGAGTGCACCATGCCTTTCGTCAATGTGCGAATTACCCGAGACGGCGTTACCCGTGAACAGAAAGCCCAGGTGATTTCCGAAATCACCGAAACCCTCCAGCGCGTGCTGGGCAAGGACCCGCATTTGACCCATATCGTGATCGAAGAAGTCGACACGGATAATTGGGGATATGCGGGGATGACGACGACTGAGTATCGAAGTCTTCCCAAGGAGTAAGGCCCCACCTTTGCGAGCCCGGTCCGATTGACCGGGCTTTTTTCTGCCTGCCAACCCGTCAACCCTGTGGGAGCGAGCCTGCTCGCGATAGCGGTGTGTCAGTCAATATCAATACTGACTGGCCTGACGCTATCGCGAGCAGGCTCGCTCCCACAAGGGATTGCTGGCGAACGCGGATTTTGCGATCAGCCGGGAACATTGTGGGAGCGGGCTTGCTCGCGAAGACAGAGTTTCAGTCAGAACTCTGTAGCTGACACACCGCCTTCGCGAGCAAGCCCGCTCCCACAGGGATTTATGGGTGCTCGAGATTGATTACATGACGTATCAACTCAAGTACCAGACGCCTTATTTATCAAACCCTGGCGCATCAATACCCTGAGCTCAACCACCGCCAACACAGGCGCACCGGTTCAACTCAATGTGATCAGGAGTCAATCATGAGCCTCAACAAAACCGTCATCATCACCGGCGCTTCCAGTGGTATCGGCCTGGGCTTGGTCAAGGCATTCCTCGCTCGGGGCTACAACGTGGTGGGCAATGCCCGCTCCCCGTCCGGCCTGGACGCTGCCGCCGCCGAGCTCGGTCACCCGGCCGGTTTCCTCGGCGTGGCTGGCGACATCTCCGACCCGGCCACCTCAACCGCCCTCATCAGCCAAGCCGTCGAGGCGTTCGGCGCCGTTGACGGGCTGGTGAACAACGCCGGTTTTTTCCTGCCAAAACCCTTCGTCGAATACAGCCCCCAAGACCTGGACGCGCTGCTGGACACCAACCTCAAGGGGCTCGTCTTTGCCAGCCAGGCCGCTGCCGCGCACATGATCGGGCGCCAGCAAGGCTTCATCATCAACATTTCAGCTGCCGTGGCCCTGCAACCGAACATCCAGGTGCCCGCAGCACTGCCGGTGCTGATCAAGGGCGGCGTCAACCAGATGACCCGCGCCCTGGCCCTGGAACTGTCGCCCCACAACATCAAGGTCAACGCCGTCGCACCTGGCATTATCGACACCCCGATGCACGACCCGGCGCACCGCGACTTCCTCAACCACCTGGCCCCGGCCGGTCGTGTGGGCACCATCGAGGAAATTGCCGAGGCCGTGTTGTACCTGGCGGGTGCTGATTTCACGACCGGCGCGATACTGCCGGTGGACGGCGGGATGAGCACAGGCAAGTGGTAAACAGGCAAGTGTCAAAAAACAAAAACCCCGGAGGCCAGGCCTTCGGGGTTTTCGTGACGCAAAGGATTCAGAGCGAGTAGGAGATACCAGCCTGCACGGTTCGCGGTGCGCCTGGGTAGGCGTAGACGCCTCCGAATGCACCTTCTTCGTAGTCGGCGTCAAACAGGTTCTTCAGGTCCAGGTTGAGGCGGATCCGCTCATTGACCTTGTAGTAGCCGAGCAGGTCGACGACGGTGTAGCTGTCCATGGTAAAGGTGCTGGCCGCCGTATTGCCGGCCCGCTCATCGACGTACTTGGCGCCCAGGCCCAGGCCGAGGCCCTTGAGGCCGCCGTCCTGGAACTCGTAGACGTTCAACAGGCTGAAGGAGTTCTTGGGCACGTTGAGCAAACGGGTGCCGGACGGGATATTGATGTCCTTGGTCACTTCGGCATCCACATACGCATAACCGCCGATCACGCGCCATTCTGGCGTCAGGTTGCCCGCCACGTTCAGGTCAAAGCCACGGCTGCGCACTTCCCCGGCGGCCAGGTTGAAGGTGGGATCCAACGGGTCGGGCGTGAGCACATTGCGCTTTTCAATCTGGTAGACCGCCGCGTCGACGCTCAACTGACGATCCAGGGCTTCCCACTTGACGCCCATTTCGTAGGACTTGCCCTCTTCCGGCTTGAATCCCCCGCCTTGAAGGGCGGCACCGGTGTTGGGTTTGAACGAGCGGGCGGTATTGGCATAGACCGCCACGGTATCGGTCAGATCGTAGATCACCCCCAGGCGTGGAGTGACGGCATTTTCAGTCTTGTCCCAGTTACGGCTACCGGGCCGAGTCTGAGGGACGAAGGATTCGTACTCATGCTCGAAATGTTCGAAACGCGCCCCTGCCAACACCTTCAGGCGCTCAGTCAACGCCACCTGATCCTGGACAAACACACCAAACGTCTTGAGATTTTCCTGGTCATCGGTGGGCTTGCGCGTCAATGCCGGGCGTGGCTGGCCATGCACCGGATCGAAGATATCGATCGGGTAGGCACCTGTGCCGCCAGCGGAACGCCGGATGATCGACTGGTAATCGTAGTCTTCATACTCGATCCCCGTCAGCAACGTATGCTCGAACCCGCCAGTAGAAAAATGCCCAGTAAGGTTGAGTTGGGTGTCCCGGTCGGTCCATTCCAGCTTGCGGTAGTTGAAGTTGCGACTGAGGGTACGCCCATCGGCGCCGATGCTGTTGCCCTCCACGGCATTGCCCTGCAAGGTGCCGTCGAGCCATTGAGTACCGCCGGCCAGGGTCCAGTCGTCGTTGAGCATGTGCTCGAAACGCACCTGCAGCATGTTGTTGTCGTTGTGCAGCTTGCCCACGTCTTTCTCGCCGAAGAAGGTATCCCGCGACGCGGTGCCACGCTGGCCGGCGTAATGGGTCAAGCCACGGTCCAGCGGCGCATTGTTGCGCATGAAATCGCCTTCGAAGGTCAGGCGCGTGGTGTCGTTGACCTGCCAGCTCACCACCGGCGCGATGCCGTAACGCTCGGTCTCGACGTGGTCGCGGAACGTATCGCCGCCCTCACCCACCACGTTCAGGCGATAAGCCAGGCGCCCTTCTTCGTCCAACGGACCGGACGCATCGAGCGTGCCGCGACGCATCCCCTGGTCGCTGACCTGGCTGCCGAGGGTCACCGTGCGCTCGGCCAACGGCTGCTTGGACACCACGTTGAAGGTACCGCCCGGGTCGCCGCGGCCATAGAGCATCGTGGCCGGGCCACGCAGGACTTCCAGGCGCTCGATGGTGTTGGCGTCCGGCATGTTCGGGTAGCCACGGTTGATCGGGAAACCGTTGCGGTAGAACTCGCCGGTGGTGAAACCGCGGACAGTGAAGGTGGTCAGGCCCTGGCCGCCGAAGTTGTTCGCCCGGCCTACACCGCCGGCGTAATCGAGGGCGTCTTGCAGGCGCGTGGCACTGAGGTCTTCAACGACATCGCGGGAAACGACGGAAATGGATTGCGGGGTTTCATGGATCGCCGTGTCGGTACGGGTCGCACTGGCCGAGCGGGTGGCGTGATAGCCCTTCACCGGGCCCTGCGCCGTTTCATAGTCTGAATTGCCGACGATATCGGTGGCTTGCAACTCCAGGGAGGCCGGCTTGGCAGGGATTGGCTCTTCGGCCCAGGTGGGAATGGAATAAGCTTGGAGCACACACAGTGAAACGAGAATCCGACGCATCGATGCACAATCCTAATGGAAAAAAGCCTCCACATCGGGAGGCTGACAAGAATGTGTCGCGAAAGATACAGTAACTCATTGTTGTTTGATATCTATTCCCATTAACGACGGATGTTTTTGTGACTGCTTAGTCAGCCATCGCGAGCAAGCTTTGCTCCCACAGGGATCTTTAGTGGATACAAGTCTTGGGATTGGCCCCTGCTCTGCGCTGTGGGAGCAAAGCTTGCTCGCGATGGCGCCAGGACAATCTCCCCAAAACCCTACTGACCCAGCGCAATCGACTCCTCCTCGACCCGCTGGAAAAACCTCTGCGCACGTACATCCTGGGTATAGGCCACATTCAACCGCAGCCAATCACACACCTCTCCTTGCGGCAGGAACGTCGAGCCCTGGGACAGTTGGATCTGCAGCTCCCGGGCGATCTGCTGCACCCGCTGCGCCGTCAGGCAGCGCGGCCTGGCCCAGATGAACAGGCCCCCCATCGGCTCGGCAAAGACCTCCCAGTGGGCCGGGTCCAGTTGGCGCAGCGTACTTGCCATCTGCTTGTTCAGGCGCTGGCGCAAGCGCTGGATCAGCTTGCGGTAGGCACCGTTGGCCAGCAACGTCGCCACCACGTTTTCCGCCAGCAATGAACAACCAATGCCGGTCACCATCTTGACCTCGGCCAGGCGCTGGATGATGTCGGGCTGGGCCACCACGTAACCGATGCGCAGCGAGCTGGACAGCGTCTTGGAAAAGCTCGCCAGGTAGATCACCCGGTCCAGTGCGTCCAGGGAAGCCAGGCGCGACGTCGGGCCATTCTGGAAATCGGCATAGATGTCGTCCTCGATGAGGCGAAAGTCATGGGCCGTCGCCAGTTGCAGCAGACGGTAGGCCACGCTCGGCGCCAGGCTGGTGCCGGTGGGGTTCTGGTACATGCTGTTGATGAAGAAGTACGAGGGCTTGTGCTCGCCGAGTAGCTCTTCCAGGCGGGCGATGTCCGGGCCTTGGGCGGTTCTCGGCACGGCCACGGTCTTCACCCCGTGCAATTTCAGCAAATTGAACAGGTTGTAGTAGCCGGGGCTTTCCACCAGCACCAGGTCACCGGGCTTGAGCAGGGTTCGCACCAGCAGGTCGAGGCCCTGGCTGGCGCCTTGGGTGGTGATGATCTGTGTCGGGTCGACGTGAATGTCGATCAGGCCCAGGCGTTTTTGCAGGTGCAGGCGCAGATGAGGCGAGCCCAACGGGGTGCTGTAGTTGAACAATGCGTGGTTGTCGCTGCGCACCACTTGGCGGATCGCCTGGCCCAGGTCGGTGTCGTCGCGCCAGGCGTCAGGCAGCCAGCCGCAACCGAGCTTGAGCTGGGTCGATTCATTGTCGAACAACTGCCACGAAGGGTTATCCGTATCAGGAGGCGGTTGCACCGGCCGGGCCAACTGTTGCGCGACAAAAAAGCCCGCGCCATGCCGAGACTCCAGCACCCCACTGGCCACCAGTTGGTCGTAGGCCTTGATCACGCTCGACAGGCTCAGGCTATTTTCCCGGGCCAGTTGGCGAATCGACGGCATTCGTGTGCCGGGGCGAACGCCATGGGCGTCGATCCAACCCGTGAGGTGCGTCACGAGCTGGCGGATCACCGGCTCGGCAACGTTGCGATCAATCTTCAGGTCCACGGTGGGCACTCTTGGTCAAGTGTTCTCGATTTTCCGGAAAACAGTTAAACACAAATGGCTGGCGGCTGTTCCTTGTTTGCGTTGTGCCCGGCAGTGATAGTCCCCGGGACTTCCTGCACACCCTTTAAGGAACACCCTTGAACCCATCGCATCGACATTCCTGGGGGCTGGCCTTCGGTCTTTGCCTGATCACCCTCGCGGTCAACCTGCAGGCACCGCTGTACACCACCTATGCGCAGTTGTCCGGCTATGGGGCCGGGGCCACGGCGGTGGCGTTCTCCGGTTATGTGCTGGGCGTGCTCCCGGTGCTGCTGGCGTTCGGCGGGCTGGCCGACCGGGTCGGCCGCAAACCGTTGATCCTGGTTGCCCTCGGGCTGTCGATGCTGGCGACGCTGGTGACCCTGCTCTGGCCGAACCTGGTGGCGCTGGGCGTGGCGCGCCTGATGATGGGGGTCGGCACCGGGCTGGCCTCGGCCACGTCGACCGCCTATATGGCCGAGCTCATGGCAACCCGCGATACCCGCGCACCGGCCAACCGGGTGACCGCCAGCACCTCCCTGGGCTTTGGCCTGGGGGCAGCATTGACCAGCCTGTTCCTGTTCGTCCACCACAGTGCCACGCCCGGCAGCTTCTGGTTGCAGCTCGCGTTGGCCGCCCTGGCGATCGTCGTGGTCTGGCGACTCCCGGACCCGGCGCTGAAAACCAAAGACGCGCCGCTGCTGCGCCTGCCGTTGTTTCCCGCTGGCAGCCTGCCCTACAGTTTTTCCATGCTGTTGGCCTGGGCGACGTCGGGCCTGGTCATCGCCCTATTGCCGTCCGTGCTGGCGACCCACGATTTGCAGCGCTGGTCTGGCCTGTCGACCTTCACGGTCATCAGTTGCGGCTTGCTCTTCCAGCCTTGGGTGCGCCGCCTGCAACCGGCCAGGGCGACGTGCCTGGGCCTGTTGATCCTGCCCGCGAGCTACGCGCTGCTGGCCTGGGGCGCGAGCGTCGGCTCGCTGTTCGCCGTGTTGCTGGGGGCATTGGGAGCCAGCAGCGCCTGCTACGGTTTCCTGTACCTGGGCGGGCTGTCGGCCATCACGGCCATGGCTGGGGCGGAAAAGGCCCGGGTCAGTGCCGGGTTTTTCCTGTTCGCCTATGTCGGGTTCAGCATCCCGGTGGTGGTGACCGGGTTGCTGGCTGACGCTTTTGGCGCTGACGTGGCGTTGATCGTGTTCGGCCTGGCGCTGCTGGCGGGGGCGGTTGTCACGGGATGGCGCATCGTCCGGACCGAGGCTGATATGGCCCACTTTTCCCAAGGCTGAACAAAAAACCGTTGTGGCGAGGGAGCTTGCTCCCGCTCGATTGCGCAGCAATCGCAAAATCCCGGGTCTGCTGCGCAGCCCAGCGGGAGCAAGCTCCCTCGCCACAGGGGGCTGGCTGGAGGATTGAGGGAGCCTGGGACAGCTCGACACCGCACCCGGCAAAGTCGTATACCATATCCCCACCTAAGCCGAACGACCCGCTGCCGTGACTTTATCCAAGTTCAACCTGCCTGACCTGGGCAACACCCCGTCCACCTCGGAAATCATCACCCGCCACCTGCGCGATGCCATCGTGGCCGGGCATTTTGCCGAGGACGAGCCGATTCGCCAGGATGACATCGCCCGGCAGTTCAACGTCAGCAAGATTCCCGTGCGCGAAGCCCTCAAGCGTCTGGAGGCCGAGGGCCTAGTGATGTTCCAGCGCAATCGCGGGGCGATGGTGACGCGCATTTCCGAGGCGGAACTGGCGCAGATGTTCGAAGTGCGCATGCTCCTGGAAGACAAAGTCCTGCGCCTGGCGATTCCCAACATGACCGAAGACACCTTCGCCCGCGCCGAAAGCATCTGCCAGGAGTTCATCGGTGAAGACGACGTCGGGCGCTGGGCCGAACTGAACTGGCAACTGCACGCCTGCCTCTACGAACCAGCGCAACGGCCTTTCATGGTGAGCCTGATCCGCTCGGTGCACGACAAGCTGGAGCGGTACTTGCGCATGCAGATGAGCCTGTCGGCCGGTAAGGACCGTGCCGATCACGAGCACCGGGAAATCATCAAGGCCTGCCGCGCCGGTGATGTCGAGCGCGCCGTGGCGCTGCTGGACGAACACATCGCCGGAGTCTGCGAAACCTTGTTCAAGTTCCTGCCTTCCAGCCATTGATGCATTGGTACTGTGCCGATTTCGTCATCGGCGATCGTTAAAACCCTCAAGCCGTCATCCCCTGGCGCGGGCCACGCTTACCGTCACTCATCTGAACGGACGTGGCCCTCCCATGAAACGCATCACCGTGATCGATTCCCATACCGGCGGCGAACCGACCCGCCTGGTCACCGACGGTTTTCCTGACCTGGGCCAGGGCAGCATGGCCGAGCGCAAGCAACGCCTGGCCACGGAGTTCGACGCCTGGCGCAGCGCCTGCGTGCTCGAACCCCGGGGCAGCGATGTGCTGGTGGGGGCGCTGCTCTGTGAGCCGGTGGACCCGAGCGCCTGTGCCGGCGTGATCTTTTTCAACAACAGCGGCTACCTGGGCATGTGCGGCCACGGCACCATCGGCCTGGTGGCGTCGCTGGCCCACCTGGGCAGGATCGGCCCCGGCGTGCACAACATCGAAACCCCGGTGGGCACGGTACAGGCCACGTTGCACGAAGACCGCTCGGTCAGCGTGCGCAACGTGCCGGCCTACCGTTACCGCCAGGCATTGGCCTTGGAGGTGCCCGGCATCGGCCCGGTGGTGGGCGACGTGGCCTGGGGCGGCAACTGGTTTTTCCTGATCGCCGAGCATGGCCAGCGTGTCGCCGGCGATAACCTCGACGCGTTGACCGCCTACACCTACGCCGTGCAGCAAGCCTTGGAGCAACAGGGTTTTCGCGGCGAGGACGGCGGCCTGATCGACCACATCGAACTGTTCGCCGACGACCCGCAAGCGGACAGCCGAAACTTCGTGCTCTGCCCGGGCAAGGCCTATGACCGCTCCCCGTGCGGCACCGGCACCAGCGCCAAACTGGCGTGCCTGGCGGCCGATGGAAAACTGCAACCCGGGCAGATCTGGCGCCAGGCCAGTGTCATTGGCAGCGAGTTCGAAGGCTCCTACGAACAGGCGGGCGAGCGCATCGTGCCGACCATTCGCGGTCGCGCCTACATCAGCGCCGAAACCACCCTGATCATCGAAGCGGATGACCCGTTCGCCTGGGGCATTCGTCTGTGAGCGAGGGCCATGTCGCCGACGTGATCATCATCGGTGCGGGCATCATCGGTGCGGCCTGCGCCCAAGCGCTGGCCCGACGTAACGTCAACGTGCTGGTGCTGGACGCCGGTTGGCACGGCGCCACGGCGGCTGGCATGGGGCATTTGTTGGTGCTGGATGACAACCCCGCGGAACTGGCCCTCAGCCAATACTCCCTGCAACGCTGGCGCGAACTGGCGCCAGCCCTGCCCGCCGATTGTGCCTGGCGCAACAACGGCACCTTGTGGCTGGCGGCCAATGCCGAGGAAATGGCGGTAGCCCACAGCAAATACCTGAACCTGCTGGCCCATGGCGAAGCCTGTGAACTGATTGGCCGCGCCGCACTACATCAGCGCGAACCCGAACTGCGCCCAGGGCTGGAAGGCGGACTGCTGATCAAGGGCGACGGCATCCTCTACGCCCCGGCCGCCGCGCGCTGGATGTTGGACGCACCCAAGATTCGCCAGCAGCGGGCACAAGTCAGCGCAGTCGACGGGACTCGCGTGCGCCTCGACGACGGGCGTTGGTTGAGCGCCGATGCGGTGGTGCTCGCCAATGGTATCCACGCCACCGAGTTGTGCCCGGAACTGCCCATCGAGCCGAAAAAGGGCCACCTGCTGATCACCGACCGCTACCCCGCCACCGTCACCCACACCCTGGTGGAGCTGGGCTACGTCACCAGCGCCCACAACGCGAGCGGGCCGTCGGTGGCGTGCAATATCCAGCCGCGCCCGACCGGGCAATTATTCATCGGCGCCTCGCGGCAGTTCGGCACCCTTGACCCGCAGGTGGAAGGCTGGATGCTGGCGAAGATGCTCAAGCGCGCCGTCGACTACATGCCTGGGTTGGCGCATCTGCACGGCATCCGGGCCTGGACCGGTTTTCGCGCGGCGAGCCCCGACGGCTTGCCGCTGGTGGGCCAACATCCGCAGCGCAAGGGGCTGTGGCTGGCGGTGGGTCACGAGGGGTTGGGCGTCACCACGGCACCCGCGACCGCCGACCTGCTGGTGGCGCAGTTGTTCGACGAAACCTCGCCACTGGCCGCGCAGCCTTACCTGCCGCAGCGTTTCCTGGGGGAACCCGCCCATGCCTGAAGCCCGACACACGTTACCTGTTTGCGCCGGGGATTGGGTTGCCCCCCTGTGGCGAGGGAGCTTGCTCCCGCTGGGCTGCGCAGCAGACCCGACATTTTTGCGATTGCTACGCAATCGAGCGGGAGCAAGCTCCCTCGCCACAGGTATTGGGTGTGCTCAAGACATTCGCTTAGCCAAGGAGGAATCGCCCCATGCCTGACGTGTTCCTGGACGGCCACCCGCTCTCGGTTGCCAACGGCACCAGCGTCGCGGCAGCATTGGCGTTGGGCGCGGACGGTTGCAGCCGCACCTCGGTCAGCGGCCAGCGTCGAGCGCCGTTGTGCGGCATGGGCACCTGCCAGGAATGCCGGGTGCTGATCGATGGCCGGCGCCGCCTGGCCTGCCAGACCCTGTGCCTCGATGGCATGCAGGTGCAGACCCGACCATGAACGAAGCCACCGACCTGCTGATCATCGGCGCCGGCCCCGCCGGCATGGCTGCGGCCCTCGCCGCGGCCAGCAGCGGCGTACACATCGTGTTGCTCGATGACAACCCACTGCCCGGCGGGCAAATCTGGCGCGACGGTCCCCAGGCCAGCCTGCCCAGCGCAGCCCGGCACCTGCGCGATCAACTGCGAAACTGTGCCAACGTCCGCTGCCATGCCGGCACTCGCGTAATCGCCTGCGCGGCGGATAAAACCTTACTGGTGGAAGATGCCGAGCGAGGCTGGCAGATCCGCTACGAACGCGTGATCCTCTGCACCGGCGCCCGTGAGTTGCTGCTGCCGTTCCCCGGCTGGACCCTCCCCGGCGTGACCGGTGCTGGCGGCTTGCAGGCGCTGATCAAGGGCGGTTTGCCGGTGCGCGGCGAACGGCTGGTCATCGCCGGCAGCGGCCCCTTGCTGCTGGCCAGCGCCGCCACCGCGAAGCATCAAGGCGCACAGGTGTTGCGCATCGCCGAGCAAGCCCGCTTCGGCGCCGTCGCCGGTTTCGCCGGGCAACTGCCGCGCTGGCCGGGGAAGTTGTTCCAATCGTTCAGTCTGTTCGACCGGCACTACCGCACCGACACCCATGTGGTGGAAGCGCTCGGTCGGGAACGGCTGGAGGGCGTGCGCCTGCATCAGCAAGGCAAGACGATTGAATTGGCCTGCGACCGGCTCGCCTGTGGCTTCGGGCTGATTCCCAATACCCAATTAGGCCAGGCCCTGGGCTGCGCGGTTGAAGACCAGGCGCTGGCGGTTGACGCCTGGCAAGCGACCACGCGTCACGACCATTACGCCGCCGGGGAATGCACCGGTTTTGGCGGCAGCGAACTGGCACTGGTGGAAGGCGCCATTGCCGGCCATGCCGCCGTCGGCAATAGCGCAGCCGCCCAGCAGCTGTGGCCTCGCCGCGCGCGTTGGCAAGGTTTCGCCCGGGCCTTGAACACGGCCTTCGCCCTCGATCCACGGCTCAAGTCCCTGGCCCGCGGCGACACCCTGGTCTGCCGCTGTGAAGACGTGCCTTATGGCGAACTGGTTGGCCACGAAAACTGGCGCGAAGCGAAACTGGCCAGCCGCTGCGGCATGGGCGCCTGCCAAGGCCGAGTGTGCGGCGCCGCACTGGAACACCTGTTCGGCTGGACACCACCGGCACCTCGCCCGCCCTTCAGCCCGGCGCGAATCGAGACCCTGCTGGAGCTGGAAGAAACCCCTCCCAGCTGACAACCCCGACACATATCCCACGCTGACCTGCACCCACCACAAATCCCCTGTGGGAGCTGAGCTTGCTCGCGATAGCGGTGAGTCAGCTTGCGATGATGTTGACTGTGCCGCCGTCATCGCGAGCAAGCCCGCTCCCACAGGGATTTGAGGTGAACTTCAACTTTGCAGGCACCCGCAGGCCCCATGTGGGAGCGGGCTTGCTCGCGAATGCGTCGGCACATCCGGCATCGATGCTAACTGATCCACCGCTTTCGCGAGCAAGCCCGCTCCCACAGTAGAATGCGTTGGAGCTGGGCTTCCTGCCTCGATGACTTTGCCCCTATGATCCCTGAGTCCCCTCAGGAACCTGGCGCCATGTACCCCTCGCTCACCTCCCTCGCCCCCTGCGACCTCGACACCCTGTTGCGCAGCCTGCAGCCCATCGCCCCGCTGCTGGACACCCTCGCCGACGTGGTGTTTTTCATCAAGGACCGGCAGGCCCGCTACGCCTTCGTCAACCAGACCCTGGCCCGGCGCTGCGGTTTCAAACACAGTGGCGGCCTGCTCGGTCTCACTGCCGAGCAGGTGTTTCCCGAGCGGTTCGGCCCGCTGTACACCGAACAGGATCGCCGGGTGCTGGCCAGCGGGCGGGAGTTGGCCGACCAGCTCGAACTGCATTTGTATTACGGCAACCAACCGGTGTGGTGCCTGACCCACAAGCTCGCCCTGCACGACCCAAGCGGCCAGATCGTCGGCCTGGCCGGCATTTCCCGCGACCTGCAACTGCCGCAATCGAGCCACCCGGCGTTTCACAAACTGGCGGCGGTGGACGCCCATATCAAGCAGCACTTCGCCCGCTCCATCAGCCTTGCCGAGCTGACCGCCATTGCTGAATTGTCGGTGGCGCAGTTGGAGCGGCACTGCAAACGCATCTTCCAACTCACGCCTCGGCAGATGATCCACAAGGCACGCCTGGAGGAAGCCTCGCGGCTGTTACTCGACCAGGACCTGCCGATCACCGAGATCGCCTTGCGCTGCGGTTACACCGACCACAGCGCCTTCAGCCGCCAGTTCCGGGCCCTGACCAGCCTGTCGCCGAGCCAATACCGTGAGAGTCAGCGCTGATCGTGTTCCCTGATGGGGCGTCGGATCCCATGGCTGCTCCCATCTGTAACACCCCAAGCCAACGTAGCAACTTGCCCTGATGCGCCACCGCTCGGCGAAAATGCCTCTAGATCAACCCTCCAATGCCATTACCGCGCCTCACGTCAAAACAGGCATGCTGATTGCTTATCTAATATCGTATACGAAATCCTCAATACGATATCTCACCGCATTTATTCGACAGCGAGGCATTTATGAAAAACCCTGCATTGGCCGTAGCCCTCAGCGTTGTCCTCACCCCGCTTTTCATGGCCCCCGCCCACGCCGACAAGCTCGACGACATCATCGGCTCCGGCAAGCTACGTTGCGCCGTGACCCTGGACTTCCCACCCATGGGCTTTCGCGATGAAAGCAACAAACCGGCGGGGTTCGACGTGGATTATTGCCACGACCTGGCGAAGGTCCTCGGTGTCGATGCCGAGGTGGTGGAAACCCCGTTCTCCGACCGCATCCCCGCGCTGCTGTCCGGCCGCGCCGATGTCATCGTCGCCTCCACCTCCGACACCTTGGAGCGGGCCAAGACCGTCGGCCTGACCGTGCCCTACTTCGCGTTCCAGATGGTGGTGCTGACCCGCGACGACACCGGTATCAACAGCTACGCCGACCTCAAGGGCAAGAAACTCGGCAACACCAGCAGTACCTACGAAGCCATCGCCCTGGAGAAGGACCAGAAGAGCTGGGGCAGCGGCAGCTTCCGCGCCTATCAATCGCAGAACGACACCCTGCTGGCCGTCGCCCAGGGACACATCGATGCCACCGTGGTGACCAACACCGTCGCCGCCGCGACCCTCAAGTCGGGCAAATACAAGGGCTTGAAGATTGCCGGTGACGCCCCCTACGTCATCGACTACGTGTCCCTCGGCGCCAAACGCAGCGAGTACGGCCTGCTCAACTACCTCAACCTCTTCGTCAACCAGCAGGTGCGCACGGGTCGCTACAACGAGCTGTTCGTCAAATGGGTCGGCACCGACATCCCGCCGGCCAACCTGACCGTTCCCCAGGTCTACTACTGAGGATCGGCCCATGCCAAGCACGCCTGTCCGTGTGAAAGGCCGCAGCCTGGTGGAGGGTGCCGCCCAGGGCGCCCTGCTGTTCGCCGAGGTGGGCCTGAGTTTCTGGGGCGGGGTCGATCCGGCCAGTGGCGAGGTCATCGACCGCCACCACCCCTTGAGCGGCGAGCGCCTGGCCGGGCGCGTCTTGGCGATTCCCAGCGGACGCGGCTCCTGCACCGGCAGCAGCGTCTTGATGGAACTGATCAGCAACGGCCACGCACCCGCCGCACTGGTGTTGGCCGAAGCCGATGAAATCCTGACCCTGGGCGTGCTGGTGGCGCAGGTGATTTTCCAGCGGTCCCTGCCGGTGTTGTGCGTGGGACACGAGGCCTTCAATGGGCTGCGTGGCCAGGGTTTTGTCCGCCTCGAAGGCGACGTCCTGACCCTCACCGGGCGCCGCCCGAACGACGGATGGCAAGGTTCGCAAGCACCGTCGGCGCCACCCACTTTTTCAACCCTGGACCTGAGCGAACAGGACCGGGCATTGCTCGACGGTACCCACGGCAAGGCGGCCCAAGTGGCGATGCACATCGTGCTGCGCATGGCCGAGATCCAGGGCGCCACGCAGTTGCTGGACGTGACCCAGGCTCACATCGACGGTTGCATCTATACCGGCCCGGCCAGCCTGCGCTTTGCCGAACAACTGGTGCAGTGGGGGGCGAAGGTGCGCGTCCCCACCACCCTCAACGCCATTTCCGTGGACCAGCGGCGCTGGCGGGAACTGGGCTTCGATCCGGCCTTGGGCGAACCGGCCAGTGCCTTGGGCGATGCCTACATGGCGATGGGCGCGCAACTGAGTTTCACCTGCGCCCCCTACCTGCTGGAGACCGCACCAAAGGCCGGCGAGCAAATCGTCTGGGCCGAGTCCAACGCGGTGGTCTACGCCAACAGCGTGCTGGGGGCGCGCACGCAAAAGTACCCGGACTTCCTCGACATCTGCATCGCCCTGTGCGGACGGGCACCGTTGATCGGCTGCCATCTCGACGACTCGCGCAAGGCCCATCTGATCGTCGACGTGCCGACGCTGGGTCAGGTCGATGACAGTTTCTATCCGCTGCTGGGCTATCACATCGGCAACCTGGCGGGCCGGCGTATTCCGCTGATACGTGGGCTGGAACACGCCGCGCCCACCCTGGACGATCTCAAGGCCTTCGGCGCCGCGTTCGCCACCACCAGCGCCGCACCGTTGTTCCACATCGCCGGGGTCACACCGGAAGCCCTCGACCCTGCCGATGTCCTGGAGAAGGACGTTACCTTGCCGCAGGAAAGCGTCGATGCCGCAAGCCTGCTTGCCAGTTGGCGCGAGCTCAACAGCGCCCGGGACAACTGGGTGGACGTGGTCTCCCTGGGCAATCCGCATTTCTCCCTCAGCGAATTCGCCGCCCTCGCGAACTTGTGTGCGGGCCGGATCAAGCATCCGTATGTGGTACTGGCCATCACCTGCGGCCGAGCAGTGCTGGAACAAGCGCGCAAAGCCGGATACCTGACTGCCATCGAAGCCTTCGGCGCGGTGCTGGTGACCGACACCTGCTGGTGCATGTTGGGTGAGCCGGTGATCCCGCCCCACGCCACCACGTTGATGACCAACTCCGGCAAATACGCCCACTACGCACCGGGCCTGGTCGGTCGCGGGGTGCATTTTGCCGCCCTCGCCGACTGCGTCGAGGCCGCCTGCACTGCCGCGACCCACGGCCAGCCGCCGACGTGGCTGCAACCCACTGCCCGCACGGGGAGTCCGACCCATGTTTGACTACAGCTTCCAATGGCGCCCGGCCTTGCGCGCCCTGCCCGACATGCTCGCCGGGGCCTGGGTGACCTTCGAGACCGCCGCGCTGTCGATGATTTTCGGCGTGCTGATCGCCTTGGTGCTGACGGTGATGCGCCAGGCCCCGAATCGCCTGCTGCGGGGCGTGGGCAATGGCTGGGTGTCCATCGCTCGCAACACGCCCTCGCTGTTCCAGATCTACATCCTCTACTTCGGCCTCGGCTCCCTCGGGCTGCACGTCAGTTCCTGGCTGGCCTTGCTGGCCGGAATCACCTTCAACAACGCCGGCTACCTGGCGGAAAACTTTCGCGGCGGCCTCAAGGCCGTGCCCGGGACGCAAATGCGCGCCGCCCGCTCCTTGGGGATGAGCGCCTTCCAGGCCTACCGGATGATCATCGTCCCGCAATTGTTGCGCATCGTCTTCTACCCGCTGACCAACCAGATGGTCTGGGCGGTGCTGATGACGTCCCTGGGTGTGGTGGTCGGCCTGAACAACGACCTCACCGGCGTGACCCAGGAATACAACGTCAAGACCTTCCGCACTTTCGAATACTTCGCCCTCGCGGCGCTGCTGTACTACCTGATCGCCAAGCTGATCGTCGGGTTGGCCCGGCTGTTGTCCTGGCGGCTGTTTCGTTATTGAGGGCGGGTCATGTTTTCTACAAGCCTTACCGTTAACGACGTGTTGTATCTGCTTGAGGGTGCTTGGGTCACAGTGCAATTGACCGCGTGGTCGATCCTGCTGGGCACCTTCGCCGGGTTGCTGTTCGGCCTGTTGCGGGCGCTGTTGCCCCGGGCCAGCCTGCCGCTGGCCTGGCTGCTGGACGTGTTTCGCAGCGTGCCGCTGCTGATCCAGTTCGTGTTGTTCAACTCCCTCAAGAGCATCGTCGGCCTGAACCTCAGCGCGTTTGCCGTCGGCTGCATTGTCCTGGGGATCTACGCCGCCGCGTACTTCACCGAGATCGTCCGCGGTGGCGTGCTGGCGGTGCCGTTGAGCACCCGCCGGGCCAGCCGATCGCTGGGCCTGAGCTATGGGCAGGACCTGCGCTTCATCGTCCTGCCGATTGCCACGCGGGTGGCGTTTCCCGGCTGGCTGAACCTCGTGCTCGGTGTGATGAAGGACACTGCCCTGGTGATGTGGATCGGCATCGTCGAATTGCTGCGGGCCTCGCAAACCATCGTCACGCGCATTCAGGAACCCCTGCTGGTGCTGTGCATCGCGGGCCTCATTTACTACGTCATGAGCCTGGTGGTCGCCCGCCTCGGCGCACGCCTGGAAAGAAGGTGGCAGGAAAATGATTGAGATCGAGAACGTGCACAAGTCCTTCGGTGACCTGGAAGTGGTCAAGGGTGTGAGCCTGACCGTGGACAAGGGTGAAGTGGTGTCGATCATCGGCGGTTCCGGCTCTGGCAAGTCGACCCTGCTGATGTGCATCAACGGCCTGGAGCCGATCCAGAAAGGCAGCATCCGCGTGGACGGCATCGAGGTCCATGACCGCGCCACCGACCTCAATCGCTTGCGGCAAAAGATCGGCATCGTCTTCCAGCAATGGAACGCCTTTCCCCACCTCACCGTGCTGGAAAACGTGATGCTGGCACCGCGCAAGGTGTTGGGCAAAAGCAAACAGGACGCCGAGGCCCTGGCGGTGAAACAGCTTGAGCACGTGGGCCTGGGGGACAAACTCAAGGCCTTCCCCGGCAAGCTTTCCGGCGGCCAGCAACAGCGCATGGCCATCGCCCGGGCATTGGCGATGTCGCCGGACTACATGCTCTTCGACGAAGCCACCTCGGCGCTGGACCCGCAACTGGTGGGCGAAGTGCTGGACACCATGCGCATGCTCGCCGAGGACGGCATGACCATGGTGCTGGTGACCCACGAGATCCGCTTCGCCCGGGACGTGTCCGACCGCGTGGCGTTTTTTTGCAATGGCCGGGTCCATGAGATCGGGCCGCCGGACCAGGTGATTGGCAATCCGGTGCAGCCGGAGACGGCGGCGTTCCTCAAGTCGGTGAAATAGCGGATGGCCCCTTCGCGAGCAGGCTCGCTCCCACATGGGTTTTGTGTATGCCACCTCTCCTATGGGAATGGCCTGCTATCAGTGTCCACCACAGAACCCTGTGGGAGCGAGCCTGCTCGCGATGAGGCCCTACAAGACAACACAAGGATTTGATCCATGCGCTCATCCAGAATCATCCATGTCATCAGCTGCCACGCCGAAGGCGAAGTCGGCGATGTGATCGTCGGCGGTGTCGCGCCGCCCCCCGGCGCCACGGTGTGGGAGCAGTCACGCTGGATCGCCCAGGACCAGACCCTGCGCAACTTCGTCCTCAACGAGCCCCGCGGCGGGGTGTTCCGCCACGTCAACCTGCTGGTGCCGGCCAAGGACCCGCGGGCGCAAATGGCCTGGATCATCATGGAACCGGCCGACACGCCGCCGATGTCCGGTTCCAACTCGCTGTGCGTCGCCACCGTGTTGCTGGACAGCGGCATCCTGCCAATGACCGAACCCCAGACCCGCCTGGTGCTGGAAGCCCCGGGCGGCCTGATCGAAGCCGTGGCCGACTGCCGCGACGGCAAGGTGCAACGGGTCGAGATCAAGAACGTACCCTCCTTCGCCGACCGCCTCGATGCCTGGATCGAAGTCGAGGGCCTGGGTTCGTTGCAAGTGGACACCGCCTACGGCGGCGACAGCTTTGTCATCGTCGATGCCCAGCGCCTGGGTTTTGCCATCCGCCCCGATGAAGCCGCCGAACTGGTGGCCGTGGGCTTGAAGATCACCCGCGCCGCCAATGAACAACTGGGCTTCGTGCACCCGCTGAACCCCGACTGGTCGCACATCTCGTTCTGCCAGATCGCCGCACCCATTGTCCGTGAGGACGGCATCGCCACGGGCGCCAACGCCGTGGTGATCCAGCCCGGCAAGATCGACCGCTCCCCCACCGGCACCGGCTGCTCGGCGCGCATGGCGGTGTTGCAGGCCAAGGGCTTGATGCAGGTAGGCGAGCGTTTTATCGGCCGCTCGATCATCGGTTCCGAATTCCATTGCCGTATCGACTCACTGACCGAGGTGGCCGGACGCCCGGCTATTTACCCGTGCATCGCCGGACGAGCGTGGATCACCGGGACCCATCAGTTGCTGCTCGACCCGGCCGATCCGTGGCCCCAGGGCTACCGGCTTTCGGACACCTGGCCCGGAGCATGACTTCTTGAGCGTTGCACATCCCCCTGTGGCGAGGGAGCTTGCTCCCGCTGGGGCGCGAAGCGGCCCTCTGGATTTGCCTGACACACCGAGTTGCCAGGTAGTCATTGGGGCCGCTTCGCAGCCCAGCGGGAGCAAGCTCCCTCGCCACAAAAGCTCTGTAATCGACTCAACTCTATCTACGTATATGAAATACCATAACCGGAGACAACCCATGAGCAAACGCATCAACTGGAGCGGCGTCTTCCCTGCCGTCACCACCCAATTCAACGATGACTTTTCCATCAACCTGGAAAAAACCCACCAAGTGATTTCCAACGTCATTCGCGATGGCGTTTCCGGCCTGGTGGTCTGCGGGTCGGTGGGGGAAAACACCTCCCTGAGCGCCGAGGAAAAAATCGCCGTGACCGAAGTCGCGGTGGACGCCTCCCAGGGCCGGGTGCCGGTGATTTGCGGCGTGGCCGAGTTCACCAGCGTGCAGGCCGCCAAGGTTGCCAACGCGGTGCGCAAGGTCGGTGTCGACGGGGTGATGCTGATGCCGGCGCTGGTCTACGGCTCCAAGCCCTTCGAGACCGCCGAGCATTTCCGCTACGTGGCCCGCCATGCCGACGTACCGCTGATGGTCTACAACAACCCGCCGATCTACAAGAATGACGTGACGCCGGACATTTTGATTTCCCTGGCCGATTGCGACAACGTCGTGTGTTTCAAGGACTCCTCCGGCGACACCCGGCGCTTCATCGACGTGCGCAATGAAGTCGGCGATCGCTTCGTGCTGTTCGCCGGTCTCGACGACGTGGTGCTGGAAAGCCTTGCCGTGGGCGCCGAAGGTTGGGTTTCGGGCATGTCCAACGTGTTCCCCCAGGAAGGCGAGACCATTTTCCGCCTGGCCCGCGCCGGACGGTTCGCCGAAGCGATGCCGATCTACGAATGGCTGATGCCGATCCTGCACCTGGACGCCCAGGCCGACCTGGTGCAATGCATCAAACTGTGCGAAGCCATCGCCGGCCGCGGCAGCGCCCTCACCCGCCCACCGCGCCTGGCCCTGCCGGACGCGGACCGGGTGTATGTGGAGCAGATCATGGCCAAGGCCCTGGCCAATCGGCCGGTGTTGCCGGATGTGGGGCTTTAAGGCCTGACCTACCCCGCAAGGCATCTGAGGATCCCCCTGTGGGAGCGGGCTTGCTCGCGAAAGCGGTTTATCTGACATGGCTATGCTGGATGTACCGCCGTCTTCGCGAGCAAGCTCGCTCCCACAGGGACTTGTGGTGAATACACAATAGTGAGCTCATGCGACTCAACCTGTGGGAGCGGGCTTGCTCGCGAAAGCGGTCTATCTGACATGGCTATGCTGGATGTACCGCCGTCTTCGCGAGCAAGCCCGCTCCCACAGAGTTTGTGGCGGATGATAGGGAGGTTCCCATGAACTATTTCCTGGCCCAGGCCCTGAACAATCGATGGGCCAACCACAGGCTGCTCGGCGCCTGCGCGCAGTTGAGCGAGGCCGACTACGCGGCGCCGCGCACGGGATTCTTCCCGTCCATCCAAGC
The DNA here is from genome assembly GCF_051131985.1 of Pseudomonas sp. Z3-6. Lineage (NCBI taxonomy): Bacteria > Pseudomonadati > Pseudomonadota > Gammaproteobacteria > Pseudomonadales > Pseudomonadaceae > Pseudomonas > Pseudomonas sp. Z3-6. The sequence continues at coordinate 3,213,914 of NZ_CP071644.1, read as the reverse complement.
CACGCTCTGCCACATCCTGGAAGTGGACCGCTATTACCTCACCGCCCTGGAAGGCGACCGTGACGGCCAGATCAAGGACTTCTCCGAGACCCTGGCCTTTACCCAACTGATGCACAACCAGACCCAGACCGACCAGCGGCTGGTGGCGTTCTGCGAAGCCCTGCGAGAGAAAGACCTGGCCCGCTCCGTCGACCTGGTACGAGCCGACGGCCAAGTGCGTGAACGAATCGACCGGCTGCTGTTGCACCTGTTCGAGCATCAGATCCATCATCGTGGACAGGTCCACGGCATGCTCAGCGCCACCCACGTCGCGCCGCCACAACTCGATGAGTTTTTTCTCGACTGCGACCGGCCGTTTCGCACCGACGAGGAACAACTGCTTCAATTGGATGAACGGCGGGTCTGGCGCGAATACCTGCCAGATTGATCCGCCCCCCTCAAAGGAGACCTTGCCATGAATTTCATTCTTCGTAGCATCGGTTTGGCATTGATGCTGATCACCACGGCGGCCCTTGCCCACCACGGCTGGAGCGAATACGACGCCAGCAATCCCCTGACGCTCGACGGCACGATAAAGGAAGCCGGTTATTCCCATCCCCATGGCTACGTGCGCCTGCAAACCACCGACAAAACCTGGACCGTCGTGCTGGCCCCGCCGTCCCGCATGGAGAATCGCGGGCTGGGCAAGGACATGCTCAAAGCAGGTAACAGTGCCACCGTGGTCGGCTATGCAAACCGCAACAAACCCGACGAATTGCGCGCCGAACGCATCACCATCAACGGCAAGACCACCGAGTTGCGCTGATGCAGGCCTCCCCGGCAGGCGCGCCCCAAGGCTGGATGGACCAGTTGGGCGATTCGTCCCTGGCGTTGGCCATGCGCAGCGAGCTGTGGTTCTATCCGCTGGTGGAAGTGGTGCACATCATCGGCTTTTCGATATTGGTGGGCGCGGTGGTGATGTTCGACCTGCGCGTCCTCGGGCTGTCCAAGGGCATCGCCGTGACCGCCCTGGCCCGCCACTTGCTGCCCTGGGCGATTGCGGCCCTGCTGCTGATCGTGCCTGCGGGGTTGCTGATGTTCAGTGCTCATCCCCATGACTTTGCCGGCAACAACGTCTTCATCCTCAAGCTGTACCTGATCGCGGCAGCGGGCCTTAACGCCCTGCTGTTCCACGTTGGCACCTACCGCTCCGTCCAGCAATGGAACACCGGCCATAAGGCACCCGGCCTGGCCAAGGCCCAGGCATTGGTCTCCATCGTCCTATGGATCGTGGTCATACTCTGCGGCCGCCTGCTGGCCTACACCTGAACCACACCTGAAAAAGAAGCGATGGCCATTGCCGGCCATCGCCAAATCGCCCACCCGGGCGCCCTCAGATCCGTGCGGGAGACACGATGATCTTCACGTTGTGCTCCTTGTTGTTGACCAACTCCTCGAAGCCCTGCCCGACGATCTCTTCCAACTGGATGCGCCCCGTCACCAGCGGCGAGATGTCCAGGCGTCCGTCGGCAATGAAGGCAATCACGTCGGCGAACTCACCGTTGTAGGCCAGCGCGCCCAGCACTTGCTTCTCCGTGGAGACCAGCTCAAAGAAGTTGAACTCGCTCGGTTCCTCGAAAATCCCCACCAACACGCACTTGCCGGCCTTGCGGATCAGGTCGATGGCCAGCTTGGCGGTGTGCTTGTTGCCGATGCACTCGAAGCTGACATCGGCCCCCAGGCCAGCGGTCAGGCGACGGACTTCGGCCAAGGCGTCGCACTCGTTCGGATCGATCACATGGCTGGCCCCGACTTCCAGGGCCTTGGCCTTGCGTGCACCGGACATTTCCAAGGCAATCACCTGGGCTGCGCCAGCCGCCTTGGCGCACATGATCGTGCACAAACCGATGGTCCCGGCGCCCACCACCACAACGTTCTGGCCCAGCAGGCTGCCGGCCTTTTTCACCGCATGCATGCCCACCGCCAGTGGCTCGATCAACGCACCAGCCTCGGCGGGGAAATCGGCCGGTAGTTTGTAGAGCAGGTTCGCCGGGACGTTGACCAGCTCCGCGAACGCACCGTTGTTCATCAACCCGGTGAACGCCAGGTTTTCGCAAATGTTGTAGAGCCCATGGGTGCAGTAGTAGCAAGTGCCGCAGTGCTGGCAGGCGTCCGCCGCCACCGGCTCGCCGACACTGAAACCTTCGACGCCTGCACCCAGTTCGATGATCTCACCGCAGAACTCATGGCCAAGGATGCACTGGCCTTTGATCCCGGTCAGCGGGTGTGGCGCGTCCACCGGGATGAACACCGGCCCGGCCACGTACTCGTGCAGGTCGGAGCCGCAGATGCCGCACCATTGCACGCGGATCTGCACCCAACCGGCGGGGGGCGAAACCGGCAGTGGCACGTCTTCGACGCGGATGTCGTTGCGGCCATGCCAGACGGCGGCGCGCATGCTGCGGGTCGGCTTGATAGAAACGTTCATAGCGTTGCCTCCAGAATTTTTATAGGGCGACGATGCAAGCGCCGCCCGCTTGGTCAGTGCTGTCCGACGAACTCAAGAACCAATCGATTGACCTGCTCGGCCGCTTCCATCTGCACCATGTGGCCTTGGCCCGCCAGCACCTCGACCCGCGCTGATAACCCTTCGGCGTGAGACGCCGGGATGATTGCGTCGTCGCTGCCCCAGATCACCAGGGTCGGCACGTGGCCGGCCTGCACCACTTCCCGCAGGTCCGCCTGCTGGCGACCGTCGGCGAACAACGTCGCTGACAATTGCTGCAGCGCCGCGTCCACACCTTCCAGGCGCTTGTACTTGAGCATGTCGTCGAGCATCTGGCGGTTGACCAGCTCGGCATTGGAGAACAGTTGCACCAGTTGCGGCTTGAGGGCGTTGCGGTTGGCCGCTTCGACGAACCCTTGCAGGTAGCTGCCGTTGATCTGCGCACCCAGGCCGGCACTGCCGATCAAGGTCAGGGAGCGTATCCGCTGGGGCATCAGGCGCGCAGCGTTCAGCGATACTGCCCCGCCCATGGAATGTCCCACCAGGTGCACGGCGTTGATGTCCAGGTGATCGAGCAAGGCCAGCACCACGCCGCTCAGCTCGTCCAAATCGCCGCGTTGCAGGGTCTTCGACGATTCGCCGTGGCCCGGCAGGTCCAGGGCAATGACCCGTCGCCCGGCCGCCAGGGCTTCATGGTTGAACAGCCAGTTGTTCAAGTCGCCGCCAAAACCGTGCACCAGCACCAGCGGCGTACCGCCCTCGCCTCGCTCGAAATAGCGGATCACCCGGCCGTCCAACTCGACTTTCTGCGGTTTCGGACCACTGTCCTCATCAGCCGCGTCGCCGGGCACGAAGTTGGATTGGAACTGCTCGATGACCGCGTCGATCTCGGCGTCGCTGGCCTCGCCTTCGACGACGATGCCGAGCAAGGCGCCGACCGCCAGGGTTTCGTCCTGGCGGGCGATCTGCCGGCGCAGGATGCCGGAAAACGGCGCCTCGACGCTGCTGGAAATCTTGTCCGTCTCGACGTCCATCACTTCCTCGCCCTTGGTGATGGCCTGCCCCTCTTCCTTGAGCCAGGCATCGACCCGGCCCTCGGTCATCGACAGGCCCCACTTGGGCATGGTCAGGGTAAAAATCTGGCTCATCAGCGCTTGCTCCACTCGATCACGTTGAGCACGGCTTGTTCGATTTTCGCCGCGTCAGGGATGTACAGGTCTTCCAGGGCATCGGAGAACGGCACCGGCGTATGGGGCGCGGTGACCATTTCGATCGGGGCCTTGAGTGCGCCAAAGGCTTTTTGCGCCACCAGCGCCGAGATGTCGGTGGCCATGGAACAGCGTGGGTTGGCCTCGTCGATCACCACCAGGCGCCCGGTCTTCTCGACACTTTCCAGGATGCTGTCCTCGTCCAGCGGGCTGGTGGTACGCAGGTCGATCACTTCACAGTCGATGCCGCGCCCGGCCAGGTTGCGCGCCGCGTCCATCGCGGTGTTGACCAGCCGCCCGTAGGACACCAGGGTGATGTCCTTGCCGTCGCGCAGGAAGTTGGCCTCGCCGAACGGTACGGTGTAGAGCTCTTCCGGCACTTCGCCCTGCATGCTGTAGAGCAACTTGTGCTCGCAGAAGATCACCGGGTCGTTGTCGCGGATCGCCTGGATCAGCAGGCCCTTGGCGTCGTAGGGCGATGATGGGCAGACCACTTTCAACCCCGGGATGTGCGTCCACAACGACGTGAGCATCTGTGAATGCTGGGCGGCGGCGCGCAGGCCGGCGCCGACCATGGTGCGGATCACCAGGGGTGTGGAGGCCTTGCCGCCGAACATGTAGCGAAACTTCGCCGCCTGGTTGAGGATCTGGTCCAGGCAGCACCCGGCAAAGTCGACGAACATCAGTTCGCACACCGGGCGCACGCCGCAGGTGGCAGCACCGACCGCCGCGCCGACGTAACCGATTTCCGACAGTGGCGTGTCCAGCACGCGCCCGGGAAACTGGTCGTAAAGGCCCTTGGTCACCCCAAGTACGCCGCCCCAGGCGTCGTTTTCACCGGGGGCGCCGGCGCCACCGGCCACATCCTCCCCCATGATGAACACGCTGGCGTCGCGGCGCATTTCCTGGGCCAGGGCTTCGTTGATTGCCTGCTGATAGCTGATTTTTCTCGCCATGATGAATTTCTCTGTTCTTGTTTTAGGAGGGCGTTCAGGGATAGCTGACGTAGACGTCGGTCAGCAGGTCCGCTGCAGAGGGCTTGGGATCGGACTTGGCCTTGTACACGGCGTTTTCGATCAGCAGGTCCACTTCCTTGTCGATCTGGTCCAACTGCTCGACGGTGAGCAAACCGGCCCGGGTGGTGCGTTCGCGGAACTGCATCAGGCAGTCCTGGTTTTCGCGGAAATGCTTGACCTCGTCCGGTGCGCGATAGGTCTGGGCGTCGCCTTCGAAGTGGCCGTAGTAGCGGGTCAGCTTGACCTCGATCAGCGACGGTCCTTCCCCGGCACGGGCGCGCTCGACGGCGGCACCGGCGGCTTCATGCACGGCGAAGAAGTCGAAGCCGTCCACCGTCACGCCGGGCATGCCGAAGCCGGCGGCGCGGTCGGCGATGTGATCGCAGGCCACCGACCAATTGGAAGCAGTGGCCTCGGCGTAGCCGTTGTTTTCGGCGATGAACAGGCACGGCAAGTTCCACACCGAGGCCATGTTCATGGCTTCGAACACCGCGCCCTCGTTGGAGCCGCCGTCGCCGAAAAACACCACGGCGACGCTGTCGGTGCCCTTGAGCCGGGCCGCCAAAGCCGCGCCGACCACCAGTGGCGCACCGGCGCCAACGATGCCGTTGGCACCGAGCATGCCTTTCTCGAAATCGGCGATGTGCATCGAGCCGCCCTTGCCTTGGCAGACGCCGGTTTTCTTGCCATAGATCTCGGCCATCATTCCGTAGACGTCCACGCCCTTGGCGATGCAATGGCCGTGGCCACGGTGGTTGGACGCGATGCAATCGTCATCGCCCAGGTGGGCCATGACGCCGGCGGCCGACGCTTCTTCGCCGGCATACAAGTGGACGAAACCGGGGATCTCGCCGGTGGCGAACTCTACGTGCAGGCGCTCTTCAAAGGCGCGGATGGTGCGCATCACCTGGTAGGCGTGCAGCAGTTGATCGTGGGTGAGCGGTGTCGACATTTTTATTCTCCTGGGGTGTCTTCTTGAAGATTCAGAGGGTGTTGCGGGTGCTCGCGGCCGATGGCCAACAAGCGTTGTTGCGCGGCGTAGGCCAGCACCGCGTTGACGTCGATGCTCAGCGGACCGCCGGCATCGAGGGTGACCGTGGGCCGGTCGTGGGCGTTGAATTCGATTTCCCGTTCGCCATCCAGGGCCAAGGTGCCGCTGGACAGCGACAAGCCATGGGCGACGCCGGGTTCCAAAGGGCCGGCGGCGAGCACCCCACAGCCTTGCAACAGGCCCGGGGCGAGCGGCACCAGCAGCGCTTCGGGGGATTGCGGGTCCAGGCGCATCCAGGCCCCGCCCGGTGCCTGGCGGGACACCGGGAACCACAAGCCGCACAACGCCGACAGGCCAATGGATTGCGGTTCGGCGAAGGTCACGAACACTTCGGCCAGGTCTTGGGCCCGGCTGATGGCCCGGGCGCCGACAAAACGCAGCGGCGACACGGCAACGTCCACCAGGGCGACTTCGCGCAAGCCACGTCCGGCGTCGCAGACCAGCAAGCGCTTGTTGCGGCGCAAACCGATCGCGTCCGGGATCCGGCCGCTGGCGTACAACCCACCGGCCAGCCCGGCACTGGTGGCCTCGCGCAGCTCGGGAAAGGCGTTGTTGGTGCCGGTGGACAGGGTCAGCAACGGGATGTCGCCGACTTCGGCGGCCACCGCCTTGTGGGTGCCATCGCCGCCGAGCACGGCGATCAGCGCCACCTCGCGCTCGGCCATCAAGCGCGCGGCCCGGCGGGTGTCTTCGACGGTCTGGCGCAGGGTCAGGTCGAGGAATTCCAGGGCCGGCCAGTGGCTGCTGCGGGCCTGGCGGCTATGGCTGTTCTTCAGCACGGCGGCGGCCATGCCGATCATGTCGGTGGGCATCAACACCTGTTCGATGCCGGTGGCGCCGAACGCGGCCAGCAGGCGCTGGATCACCGAAACCTTGTCGGTACTGGAAAACAGCCCGGCGTTGGCGGTCAGGCGCCGCACGTCGCGGCCCGAGGCGGGGTTGGCGATGATGCCCACGGTCAGGGGTCGGCGGCTCATGGCGCCACCGTGGACGGTGCGGGCAAACGGCCTGGGCAGGAAGACATAGACACCTCGTTGTTATTATTGGAGGCCCGTCGGGCGGGCTCCAGGGACAGAGCAAGGGCGGTGCCAGTTGAGGGAAAAACCTACAAGAAGGCCGAACCAGAGCGGTCCCGAGGTGATTGACGAAGCAGCGGACCGAGCCCCGGTGAGACGCCCCATGTCAGCCTGCACGAGGTTGCGGCGAGACACTGAGACGTGGCGTCTCACGCCACCCGGACAACCCGTCGAGCTTGTCTGCACCCGGCGAACGGCGCTTAATGTGCGCACAACGACAAGAAGCTGAATCGGAGGCCCCATGCTTTCCGCTCACTCCCGGGCGCACGTGGATTGCGTCAGCCGCGTGGTGAAAAACGCGAGCCAATTGCCACAATTGCCCGTCCCGGACCTGATCCTCGACTCCTGGCGCCGTTCCCTGGAGCAACATCACCTGGACCCGGGTTCGCTGCAGGGCCCGCGCATCCTCTCCCAGGACGTGCTCAAGCAATGCCGCGAGCGCTCCGAGCTGTTCCTCAACATCGCCAGCGAAGAAGTGGCCCGCCTCCATGGCCGGGTACGCGACGCCGACTATTGCGTACTGCTGACCGATGCCCAGGGCCAGACCATCGACTACCGGGTGGAAACCTCGATCCGCAATGACTGCCGCAAGGCCGGGCTGTACCTGGGCACCTGTTGGTCGGAGGGCGAAGAAGGCACGTGTGGCGTGGCGGCGGTGCTCACGGCCAAGGCCCCGGTGACCGTGCACAAGCGCGACCATTTCCGCGCGGCGTTCATTGGCCTGACCTGTTCCGCCGCGCCGGTCTTCGACCCCCAGGGTGAATTGCTCGGGGTGCTGGACGTCTCGGCGGTGCGCTCGCCGGATGATCGCCGCTCGCAGCACCTGATCCGGCAAATGGTGGTGCAGAGCGCCCGGGAGATCGAACAGGCGTTTTTCATGAGCAGCGCCCAGGGCTATTGGGTGCTGCGGGCCCATCGCAACCCTGGCTACGTCGACAGCCAGCCGGACTTCCTGTTCGCCTGGGATGACGACGGTTGCCTGCAAGCCTTGAACCCGGCTGCCCGCCAGTACCTGCTGCAACAGTACGGGCAGGTGCCGCAACACATCGGCCAGGTGTTCGAGCAGCAACGGCTGCACCGTGCCCGGGACGAAAGCCTCTGCTTGCTCGATCACGCCCTGCACGGACGCTTGAGCGCGCCTCGCCAGCGGGCCGTTTCACGTTCGCGGGTGGCGATGACCCCGTTGGAAATCGATCCACGCCTGGCCGACAGCCTGCGCCTGGCGGTGCGGGTCAAGGATCGCAACCTGCCGGTGCTGATCCAGGGCGAAACCGGTGCCGGCAAGGAAGTCTTCGCTCGCCAGTTGCACCAGGCCAGCCAGCGCCGCGAGCGCCCTTTCGTGGCGCTGAACTGCGCGGCCATTCCCGAAAGCCTGATCGAAAGCGAATTGTTCGGCTACGTCGCCGGGGCGTTCACCGGCGCCTCGGCCAAAGGCATGCAGGGCCTGTTGCAACAGGCCGATGGCGGCACCTTGTTCCTGGATGAGATCGGCGACATGCCGCTGGCCTTGCAGACCCGTCTGCTGCGGGTACTGGCCGAGGGTGAAGTGGCGCCGCTGGGCGCATCCCGCCGCAAGGCCGTCGACATTCAGGTGATCTGCGCCACCCACCGCGACCTGGAGACGCTGGTGGCCGCCGGCGAGTTTCGCGAGGATTTGTATTTCCGCCTCGGCGGTGCGCGTTTCCAGCTACCGCCGTTACGTGACCGCAGCGACCGGCTCGCGCTGATCAATCGGATTCTTGCCGAGGAGTCCGCGCTGTGCGGGGGAACCGTGCAGTTGAGCGGCGCTGCCCTGGAATCCCTGCTCGGCTATCACTGGCCGGGCAATGTCCGCCAGTTACGCCATGTGCTGCGCTATGCCTGCGCGGTGTGCGAAGCCAGCGTGATCCAGCTCAGCCATCTGCCCGAGTCGTTGCACTGCACTCATGCCGTCGATCAGGGGCCGGAGCCAAGCGCCAGCCCGGAACGCCAGGCGTTGCTCGATGCCTTGGTGCGCCACCGCTGGAAACCCACCGCCGCCGCCCGGGCCCTGGGCATTTCCCGGGCGACCCTGTATCGACGGGTACACCAGCACGGCATCGAGATGCCAGGCCGCAGCCCCGCCTGAGCACCTAGCGGCGCGCCAGCTCATGACGGACACATTGCTCGTAGTAGGTCTGCTTGACCGCCGCGGGTTTGAGACGCGAAGCGCTGTTGTAGGTCTGCTCGGTAATGCCCAGGGCGGTCATGCGCATCCAGGGCCGGGGAAACTTGCGCACCTGCAGCTTCTTGCGTGCGCCGTACAGGCTGACGCCAGAGAGCTTTGACGCCTGCGCCCCCGCCGCGATGTCCGAACCCCAGCGGCACACTGACTGCTGGTTCTGCGTCAGCGCCCTGGCCTGGGCCTCGAGCGAGACGGCGGCCAAGAGAAACGTCGCTACGACCCACATAGAAATACGCATAGGTTTGTCGCCCAACTTTCTGAAAGGAAAGAAGTTTGCCTCTCTGCAGATGAGCAAGGGGCCAGTATTTGCAGGCCATTATCGAATCCGCATGCAACCCACTGTGGCGAGGGAGCTTGCTCCCGCTGGGCCGCGCAGCGGCCCCCCTGTATTTGCCTGACACACCGAGTCTGTCATGGCTTTTTTGGGGCCGCTTCGCAGCCCAGCGGGAGCAAGCTCCCTCGCCACGGGGACGGCTTGCCTTCGCCATCTGCGACATTCGTCCACAAGTGACGCGCCAAACTAGAAACAAGCAGAAGAAATTATCTCAATCAATTGAAATTAAAGAGTTTAGTTAACAATCCGGCTAGCCTTCGCCTCCTCCAACAACTGCTGGATCACCTGCTCCTGCTCGCCATAACGCCCTTCGCCAAAATGGCTGTAGCGCACCTGCCCCTTGGCATCGATGAAGTAATGGGCCGGCCAGTATTGATTGTTGAAGGCGCGCCAGATCGCGTACTGATTGTCGATCGCCACCGGATAGTGGATGTCCAGCTTGCGCACCTGCTCGCGGACGTTGTCGATGATCTTCTCGTAGCCGTATTCCGGGGTGTGGACACCGATCACCACCAGCCCATCCTTTTCATACTTTTTCGCCCAGTCGTTCACATAGGGCAAGGTGTGCTGGCAGTTGATGCAGTCGTAGGTCCAGAAGTCCACCAGCACCACCTTGCCCCGCAGCGACTCGCTGCTCAGCGGCGGCGAGTTCAGCCATTGCACCGCGCCGTCCAGCGCAGGCATTGCGCCCTGGGCGTCGAGGGTCGGCATGGCACTGGCGCCGGCCTTGCTCACCACGTAGTCGATGGCCTTGGGCACGTTCTCCAGCAGGCTTTTTTCCAGGCTGGTGGACTGTTGGGAGGAAGTCGCCGCCAACAAGCGGTCATCCGCCCCAGTGCCGATCGCCACGGCCGCCAGTAACACCGCCAGCCCCGTGCCACGGCGCAGCCAGGTGGTCATCGGCAGCGAGAGCTTCAGGCGCCCGACCAGACCACGCCCGGCCAGGATCAGCGTGCCCAGGGACAAGGCACTGCCCAGGCCGTAAGCGAGCAGCAACAGGCTGGTTTGCGCGCTGGCGCCTTGCAGCATGGCGCCGGTCAGGATCACCCCGAGTATGGGCCCGGCGCACGGAGCCCAGAGCAACCCGGTTGCAACGCCGATCAGCACCGAGCCCACCGGCCCGGCCATCCGCCCGGCCCCAGCGTCCAGGCGATTGCCCAAGTTGACCAGCGGCCGCGCCAGCCAGATACCAACCCGGCTGAAGATCAACGACAGGGCGAACACCCCCATCACTACCAACGCGACTTGCCGACCGACGCTGCTGGCGCGCACCACCCATTCGCTGCTGACCACCGCCAGGCTGGAGACCAGGGCGAACGTCAATACCATGCCGCCGAGGGTCAGCAGCACCGAGCTGCGGGAGCGATTGGCCCGGGCGAACAGAAACGGCACCACCGGAAGAATGCAGGGGCTGAGGATCGTCAGGATCCCGCCGAGAAAAGCGATCAAAAGCATGGCAACACCTCAAAATAAAAGGCCTACATAGCCCCTGTGGCGAGGGAGCTTGCTCCCGCTGGGCTGCGCAGCAGCCCCCCGTATTTGCCTGACACACCGAGTTTGTCACGGCTTTTTTGGGGCCGCTTCGCAGCCCAGCGGGAGCAAGCTCCCTCGCCACAAAAGCAGGTCAGTTCTGGTTGCTGCAGTGATCGGAAAACTTGCGGTAGTCCAGCGCCTGCTGGTGGCCTGCCGAATCCAGGTAGGTCATGTGGGCGTTGACCACGCCGCAGGTCGGCTCGGTGTCTTCGGTGAGGGAAAGCACCTTCTGGATGTCCAGGTGGCTGCCGTAGGTGTAGGTGTGCGGTTGCACGTTGCTTTCGGCCCGGGCCGACAGGGTGCAAATGTTCAGCGCGGCAAAAAGGCAGGCGGCGTAGACGGCTTTGGTGTTCATGGCGATTCCTCGATTCAATGGGGTTTTATCTGCCGAGGCCTGTTGTGTGCCTCGATGGATGCCATTGAATGCCCCGCAGGTATCGCGTCTGTATCGAGCCCGGTGGCTTTTTGCATCGCTGTGTATCCGTCAGGCGCCAGATACACTGCAATACAAACCGCCGCGAGCCGGGCTGGCCGGGGCCTGTAGACTGCTCACAACGAAACGCCGAGGAGCGGGACACCATGGATCATGTCGATCACGTGCTGATAGTGGATGACGATCGCGAGATCAGAGAGCTGGTTGGCAACTACCTGAAGAAGAATGGCCTGCGCACTACCGTTGTCGCCGATGGCCGGCAGATGCGCGCCTTCCTGGAAACCACCCCGGTGGACCTGATCGTGCTGGACATCATGATGCCCGGCGATGACGGCCTGGTGCTGTGCCGGGAACTGCGTGCCGGCAAGCACAAGGCCACGCCGGTGCTGATGCTCACCGCCCGCAACGACGAAACCGACCGCATCATCGGCCTCGAAATGGGCGCCGACGATTACCTGGTCAAGCCTTTCGCCGCCCGTGAGCTGCTGGCGCGGATCAACGCCGTGCTGCGCCGTACCCGCATGTTGCCGCCCAATCTGGTGGTCACCGAAAGCGGTCGCCTGCTGGCGTTCGGACGCTGGCGCCTGGACACCACCGCCCGCCACCTGCTGGACACCGACGGCACCATGGTTGCCTTGAGCGGCGCCGAGTATCGGTTGTTGCGGGTGTTCCTCGATCATCCGCAACGGGTACTCAACCGCGACCAGTTGCTTAACCTCACCCAGGGCCGGGACGCCGACCTGTTCGATCGCTCCATCGATCTACTGGTCAGCCGCCTGCGCCAGCGCCTGCTGGACGACGCCCGGGAACCGGCCTACATCAAGACCGTGCGCAGCGAAGGCTACGTGTTCTCGCTGCCGGTGGAGATCCTCGAGGCGTCGGTATGAACCTGCCGCTTCGCTGGCCGCGGACCCTGGCCTCGAGGCTGTCGCTGATCTTCCTGATCGGCCTGATCCTGGCCCAGGGCCTGTCTTTCGGCGTCCAGTACTACGAGCGCTACCAGAGCGCCAAGTCGACCATGCTCGGCAACCTGGAGACCGACGTCTCGACCTCCGTGGCGATTCTCGACCGCCTGCCTGCCGCCGAACGCCAGGCCTGGCTGCCGAAACTCGCCCGGCGCAACTATGGCTATTTGCTCGACGAGGGCCAGCCCGGCCAACCGATGGACTTGGCCGACGCGCCGATCTCGGTCAGTTCGATCCAGGAAGCCATCGGCCAGGCCTATGGCCTGACCTTCAAGCAGATTCCCGGGCCGAACATGCATTACCAGGCGCACCTGCGCCTGGGGGACGGCAGCCCGCTGACCATCGACGTACGCCCGGCAATGGCGCCCCTCTCCCCTTGGCTGCCAATGGTGTTGCTGGGGCAGTTGGCCCTGTTGATCGGCTGCACCTGGCTGGCCGTGCGCATCGCCGTAGGTCCCTTGACCCGACTGGCCCAGGCGGTGGAAACCCTCGACCCGAACGCCCATAGCGTGCGCCTGGACGAAAAAGGCCCGACCGAAGTGGTGCATGCGGCCAAGGCCTTTAATGCCATGCAGGACCGGATCGCCGCCTACCTCAAGGAGCGCATGCAGTTGCTGGCGGCGATTTCCCATGATTTGCAGACCCCCATCACGCGCATGAAGCTGCGCGCCGAATTCATGGACGAAGGGATCGAAAGGGACAAATTGTGGAGCGACTTGAGCGAAATGGAGCACCTGGTGCGTGAAGGCGTGGCCTATGCCCGCAGCATCCACGGCGCCACCGAGGCCAGTTGCCGGATCAGCCTGGATGCGTTCCTCGACAGCCTGGTGTTCGACTACCAGGACACCGGCAAGGACGTACAACTGTCCGGGAAAAACGCCGCCGTCATCGACACCCGTCCCCATGCCCTGCGGCGGGTACTGATCAACCTGGTGGACAACGCCTTGAAATTCGGCGGCGCAGCGCAGATCCAGGTGCAACCGGCCGACAACGGGCAATTGGCGATCCAGGTACTGGACCGTGGCCCCGGGATCAGCGAGCAGGAACTGGCCGAAGTGCTCAAGCCGTTCTACCGGGTGGAAAGCTCGCGCAACCGGGAGACCGGCGGCACCGGCCTGGGCTTGGCCATCGCCCAGCAACTGGCGATCGCCATGGGTGGCTCACTGACCCTGAGCAACCGCGACGGCGGCGGGCTCTGCGCCGAATTGCGCCTGGCACTCACAAGCTGACACAACCCCTGTGGGAGCGGGCTCGCGAAAGCGGGGCATCAGCCAGCATCCATTCAACTGACCTGACGCCTTCGCGAGCAAGCCCGCTCCCACACTGTTCTGTGGCGTTGCAAATAGGGTGCCTTACCCAAACTCCCCCTGTGGGAGCGAGCCTGCTCGCGATAGCGGTGTGTCAGCCAGCATCATTCAACTGACTTGACGCCTTCGCGAGCAGGCTCGCTCCCACACTGTTCTGTGGCGTTGCAAATAGGGTGCCTTACCCAAACTCCCCCTGTGGGAGCGAGCTTGCTCGCGATAGCGGTGTGTCAGCCAGCATCATTCAACTGACCTGACGCCTTCGCGAGCAGGCTCGCTCCCACACTGTTCTGTAGCGCTGCAAATAGGGGTGCCTTACCCAAACTCCCCCTGTGGGAGCGAGCCTGCTCGCGATAGCGGTGTGTCAGCCAGCATCATTCAACTGACCTGACGCCTTCGCGAGCAGGCTCGCTCCCACACTGTTCTGTGGCGTTGCAAATAGGGTGCCTTACCCAAACTCCCCCTGTGGGAGCGAGCCTGCTCGCGATAGCGGTGTGTCAGCCAGCATCATTCAACTGACCTGACGCCTTCGCGAGCAGGCTCGCTCCCACACTGTTCTGTGGCGCTGCAAATAGGGATGCCTTACCCAAACTCCCCCTGTGGGAGCGAGCCTGCTCGCGATAGCGGTGTGTCAGCCAGCATCATTCAACTGACCTGACGCCTTCGCGAGCAGGCTCGCTCCCACACTGTTCTGTAGCGCTGCAAATAGGGGTGCCTTACCCAAACTCCCCCTGTGGGAGCGGGCTTGCTCGCGAAAGCGGTGTGTCAGCCAGCATCATTCAACTGACCTGACGCATTCGCGAGCAGGCTCGCTCCCACACTGTTCTGTGACGTTGCAAATAGGGATGCCTTACCCAAACTCCCCTGTGGGCTTGCTCGCGATAGCGGTTTGTATACCAGTGTGTCTGCGGATGATCGGCATACACGAACTTGCACAATGCTGCGCCGCGGACACACCCCGCTTACACCGGTTTGAAAGACTCCCTCGCAACCCCGGCACTATCTCGACCGGGCCCCCGACACCCAAGGAGCCTTCAAATGCCTACCCCTACCGCATCCCCCTTTCGTTACCAAGGCTGGTCGCTGTTCAGCCTGCTCGCCGCCCTGGTGCTGTTGATGACCGGGTTGATCCTGATACTCAACCCGGACCTGACCGAAGGCGTGCGCAGCGCCATTCGCGCCACGGCTCGTTCGTCGTTCATCCTGTTCCTGCTGGCCTTCACCGCCTCGGCATTCGCGGTGCTGGTGCCCTCGCCCCTGAGCCGGGCGCTGGTGCGTGAACGGCGCTTCATCGGACTGGCCTTTGCCTTTTCCCACCTGGTCCACGCCGTGCTGATTTACACCTACGGCCAGCTCAATACCGAGTTCTGGCCCGGCCGCACCACCCTCGGCAACGTGCCCGGCACCGTGGGGTATGTATTCATCCTGCTGCTGGCGCTGACCTCGTTCAAAAGCACCACGCGCCTGATCGGTTTCAAGGCCTGGAAGCGCCTGCATGTCACCGGCATGTGGGTGCTGGCGGCGATCTTTGCCTATTCCAACTTCAAACGCATCCCCATGAGCGACTGGTACGTGCTGCCCTTCGGCCTGATCTGCGCCGCCACCGCCGTCCGCCTGGTAGGCAAGCTGGCCCAGGCCACCCAGCGTCGCCAACGGCCGCAACACGCGGCTTGAGCCCAGGGAGATCGATCATGTACGCAAATACCTTGAAAACACTGCATACGCCGCTCGAGAACCTCGGGACATGGCTGGCGCCGCTGGGCCTGCGCCTGTTCCTGGCTTGGGAGTTCTTCGAATCCGGCATGGAGAAATGGAACGGCGCGAACTGGTTCGCCGAGATCCAGTCTGCCTTCCCGTTCCCGTTCAACCATGTGCCGGCCCAATGGAACTGGGAACTGGCGATGTGGGCCGAGCTGATCGGCGCCATCGCCCTGTTGATCGGCCTGGGTACCCGCTTCTGGGCCCTGGTGCTGATCGTCGTCACCGTGGTGGCGACCGCTGCCGTGCACTGGCCGGCGGACTGGTCGAGCTTGAGCGAACTGGCCCAGGGTTATGCGATTACCAACAAGGGACACGGCAACTTCAAGCTGCCGCTGATCTACCTGGTGGCCTTGCTGCCGTTGCTGTTGCAAGGGGCTGGGAAGTTGAGTGTGGATGCGGTGCTGAGGGCTGGCCTGCATCGCCGAAACAAGGCCTGACAAAAAACCTTGTGGGAGCGAGCTTGCTGTGGGAGCAAGGCTTGCCCGCGATACAGACGACTCGGTCAATCAGTCAGACCGAGGACGACCCATCGCGAGCAAGCTTTGCTCCCACAGCAGGCCCACACAGGGGTTAGCATTTCAATGGCAGATTACAACGCTACGCCAACAACCCCTTCCTCCTGCATCCGCCGCAACAGCGCCACGGCGTTGTCCATGAATTCTGCCGAATCCACCCCCGCCTCCCGCGCCAACGCCAGCAACTGCCCTCGCCCCGTCAACCCTGGATAGGCCTCGATGCGCTGCAAAAGTCGCCAGGCCAACGGGCTGAGTTCGGAGAAACGCACCTCGAAACCAGGCGTTCGCCGCACCAGCAGCAGCGTCGGTTGCGCCGGTGGTGCCGAGGGCTGATAACTCGGCGCCAGGCGATGCACCGGCCATTGGTACGCCAGCGGCCAGGCCAAGGGCGAGACTCGCAGCGGCGAGTCGAGCAAGGACGTCTCGTCATGGGACGGCAACGGCTCGGCCTCGGATTGCAGCAGCGCCATCTCGACCCACTCGTAGTGCGCCAGCTCCGCCACGAACGGCGGCCAGTCCGGCGAAGGATGGTCTGCAAGGTAGCCAACGAATTCCCCGGCGATTTCACCGAACTTGGGCGTGGTACAGCGATGTTCCCGCAGGAATCGGCGCACGCAGGCACGCCAAGGGTGCTGTCCCAGCAGGTTCACCAACACGGGAAAGGTGCCGCTGAGCAGCGCACGCATATTCTCGAAGATCAGGTCGCGATACACCTGGGCCCGCGCCGCGTCCATGCCGGACGGGATCGGGCAGTGATCCGGGTCGCGCAGGTAGCGGGTCAGCGCTTGTTGCTGCTGATGCAGCGTCTGCCGGGCCTCAGCCATGGGTCACCGCCTGCCAGGTGACGGCCTGGTGCTGTAACTGGCGAATCGTCTGCAGTTCGGCCACCAGGGCGGCGTAAGGCGGGAAGTTGAAGTCCCGTTCGAGCAAGGTCGGCTGTACGCCGAAACGTGCATAAGCCTCGGCCAGCAGCGCCCAGACCACCGGCTTGACGGGCGCGCCATGGCTGTCGATTTTCAGCGTGTCGGACTCGTCATAGTGCCCGGCCACATGCATCGCGACCACCCGCCCCGGCTCAAGACCCGCCAGGAATGCCTGGGGATCGAAGCCATGATTGACCGAGTTGACGTAGACGTTGTTGACGTCCAGCAACAGGTCGCAATCGGCTTCGCGCAACACCGCCCGGGTGAATTCCAGCTCGCTCATGTCCTGTTGGGGGGCGGCGTAATAAGAGACGTTTTCCACCGCCAGGCGGCGTCCCAGCACATCCTGGGCCTGACGGATCCGCGCCGCCACGTGATGCACCGCTTCTTCGGTGAAGGGCAGCGGCAAGAGGTCATACAAATGCCCCTCGTCGCCGCAGTAGCTCAAGTGCTCGCTGTACACCGGCACCTTGAAACGCTCGAGGAAAGCACGCACCTGGCCGAGAAACGCCAGGTCCAGCGGCACCGGCCCACCGAGGGACAACGACAGGCCGTGGCACGTCAACGGATAACGTTCGGCCAACGAATGCAAGGCGGCGCCATGGGGGCCGCCGATGCCGATCCAGTTTTCCGGAGCGACTTCAAGAAAGTCGAAATCCCCGGGCGGTGCCTGGCGCAGTTCAGCGAGCAAGGCCCGGCGCAGGCCAAGGCCTGCCGAGGGTTGGGGTAGATTCAACATGACACATCTCCTGGGGAAACGAGATGTGGTGAGCCTCATGAGACCATCAATCGCACGCCAGGAAGACGAACACCCGTGGCGAGGGAGCTTGCTCCCGCTGGGTCGCGCAGCGGCCCCAGCTTTTTGGGCCTGCTGCGCCCGAAGCGTCGGACCGGTCCAGCGGGAGCAAGCTCCCTCGCCACGGGGCCTTTGTTCGACGCCGCTTCAGTGGGCTGGCATCAAGGCATCAGGCTCACCACCGGGGGCGAATCAGGACTCGATAGCCGCCCCGCACTTGCCTTCGCCACATTTGCCTTCCGCGGTCTTCGCCTGGGCCGACAGGTATTGCTTGGCTTCCGGCAACGAGATACCGCCGTCGTGGTTGGCGTCGATCTTGTCGAACTCAGCGGCTCGTTCCGGTGCGGCGGCGATGAATTCGTCGCGCGAGACCTGGCCATCGTGGTTTTTATCGGTCTTGGCGAACTTGTCTTCGCCGCACTTGCCTTCGGCGGGTTTCTTCACCGTATCGGCGGCCGCCAGGGTGTAGCCCTGGGCCAGGTCGTTCATGGTCAAGGCCGAAGCCGCCGTGGAGAGACCCAGGCCACCGACCAAAGCCAGGCCAAGTGCAAGGGATGAATGACGGGAGAAGTTGAGCATGAGGTATTCCTCTGACGATTGACGATTAATCCGCCAGTCACCGGCACCGAGGCTCGGGGCCGGCTGGCTGGCGTAGTTAATCGGTGGTGTGTATCCGGCCTGTGTCGCCGGCCCGGTCCTTCGTCAAGCAGATGTATCCGGGCCTGCGCGGTACACACTGCGATACACGCCGTCCCTCATCGCGGGCAAGCCTTGCTCCCACAGGGATCAGCTGTGAACAGCGTATTTTGAGTTCGAGCATCAACCCTGTGGGAGCAAGGCTTGCCCGCGATGTCGTTCGTCCTGACATTGCCAGGCCCAAGGCTGACGCCGCGCGCCTGGCGTTGAAAAAATCGAAACCTTGGACGGCGTGCACCGGTCAAGTCCTGTATGAACGTCAACCGCTGCACGTCGCGCCGAGCGACCGCGGCCCGAAACGAGGGACAGACATGAGCATGACCGTCGGTGATTTCCTGGTGGAACGTCTTTATGAATGGGGGGTTCGCCGCATCTATGGCTATCCGGGCGATGGCATCAACGGCGTGTTTGGCGCCTTGAACCGCGCCCAGGGAAAAATCCGCTTCATCCAGGCGCGCCACGAGGAAATGGCCGCGTTCATGGCCTGCGCCCACGCCAAGTTCACCGGCGAACTGGGGGTCTGCATCGCCACTTCCGGACCCGGCGCGTCCCACTTGGTGACCGGCCTCTACGATGCCCGAATGGACCACATGCCGGTGCTCGCCATCAGCGGCCAGCAGGCCCGCGCCGCGCTGGGCGGGCATTACCAGCAGGAACTGGACCTGGTGAGCCTGTTCAAGGACGTGGCCGGGGCGTTCGTGCAGCAAGCCAGCGTACCCGCCCAGGTGCGTCACCTGCTCGACCGCGCCGTACGCACGGCGGTGGGCGAACGCCGGGTCACGGCGCTGATCCTGCCGAACGACCTCCAGGACATGGAATACACCGCGCCGCGCCACAAGCACGGGACCGTTCACTCCGGCGTCGGCTACCGCAAGCCCAGCGTCGTCCCCTACGAAGAGGACTTGCGCAAAGCCGCCGAGGTGCTCAATGCCGGCAAGAAAGTCGCCATCCTGGTCGGTGCCGGCGCGCTGCACGCCACCGACGAAGTCATCGCCATCGCAGAGAAACTCGGTGCCGGTGTGGCCAAGGCTTTGCTGGGCAAGGCCGCCGTGCCCGATGACCTGCCCTGGGTCACCGGCACCATCGGCCTGCTTGGCACCGAGCCCAGCGACAACCTGATGGCCGGCTGCGACACGCTGCTGATGATCGGCTCCGGCTTCCCCTATGCCGAGTTCCTGCCCCCTGAAGGCCAGGCCCGGGGCGTGCAGATCGACATTCAAGCGGACATGCTCAGCCTGCGGTATCCCATGGAAGTCAGCCTGCACGGCGACAGCGTCGATACCTTGCGCGCCCTGCTGCCGCTGATCGAAGAAAAAACCGACCGCACCTGGCGCAAGAAAATCGAGCATTGGCGGGAACGCTGGGAGCGCACGCTGGAAAAACGCGCCTTGGTAGCCGCCAAACCGATCAACCCGCAGCGAGTCACCTTCGAGCTGTCGCCGCGACTGCCAGAGCACGCCATCATCACCTGCGATTCCGGCTCCTGCGCCAATTGGTACGCCCGCGACCTGAAGATCCGGCGCGGCATGATGTGTTCGCTGTCGGGTGGCCTGGCGTCGATGGGCGCCGCCGTGCCCTACGCCATCGCGGCGAAGTTCTGCCATCCGCAGCGCCCAGTGATCGCCCTGGTAGGCGATGGCGCCATGCAGATGAACAACATGGCCGAGCTGATCACCGTCGCCAAATACTGGCGCACCTGGGCCAACGGCACCTGGATCTGTGCAGTGTTCAACAATCGGGACTTGAACCAGGTGACATGGGAACAACGGGTGATGGAGGGCGATCCAAAATTCGAAGCCTCCCAGGACATTCCCGACGTGCCCTACCACCTGTTCGCCGAATCCATTGGCTTGAAGGGCATCCTCGTGTTGCACGAAGACGACGTGGCCACGGCCTGGGAAACCGCGCTGGCGGCGGATCGTCCGGTGCTGATCGAATTTCGCACCGACCCCGACGTGCCGCCGCTACCGCCGCACATCAAGCTGGAACAGGCGAAGAAGTTTGCCTCGACCCTGCTCCAGGGCGACCCGAACGAGCGAGGCATCGTGGTGGAGACCGCCAAGCAGGTATTGAGCAGCCTGCTGCCGGGCCATCGCACGGATAAAGAGTGAGGCGTGACACGATGCCCACCGTTGAGCTGCATCGTCGCTATGAAAGGTCCCTGCTGCTGGCGTTCTGCGTGGTCTGGGGCTGGCTGGCCATCGCCCCCCTGAAACGCAGCGACTGGCTGGCGGAAAACCTGCTGGTGGTTGTGTTGCTGGTCGTGCTGGTGGCCGTTCATCGGCGATTCAGCTTTTCCCGGCTGTCCGCCACACTGCTGTTCGTGTTTCTCTGCATCCATGAAATCGGCGCCCACTACAGCTACGCCAAGGTGCCCTACAACCAGTGGTGGCAGGCCTTGACCGGGGGCCCTTCGCTGGACCAGCTCATGGGGTTCCAACGCAACCAATTCGATCGGCTGGTGCATTTCAGCTACGGCCTGCTGCTGGCCTATCCCCTGCGGGAGGTTTTGCTGCGGGTAATGCCCGCAAAGGGGTTCACGGGCTATTTGCTGGCCTGGAGCCTGATCCTCGCGTCGTCGGCCATTTACGAGATCATTGAATGGTTGGGCGGTGCCTATATCGGCGGCGATACCGCCAAGGCCTTTGTCGGCGCCCAACGGGACCCGTGGGATTCACAGAAGGACATGGCCTTGGCCGCGCTTGCCGCGTTCATCGCCCTGCTGGCCGCCGCCGGGGTCAGCTACCTGCGCCAACGGGACGTCGCCCTCCAATGGGCATCCCGCTTCAAGGCCCGCACATGACAACAACGCAGTCTGTCGGCTGCTTCGTTAACACGACTAAGTAAATCAGCCCACCCGCCGATACAAGACAGGTGCGGGTGAAATCGCTTTTGGCTGATGACTTTTTTATGACTGAAAATGCTGGCAATGAATCGACTGTCCTTTCCCCGGGCTCGCCAACCCGTAGTTTCACCCGTCGCACGTTCCCGGCCATCATGCTCCTGCTGTTTGTCATGTCCGCACTGGCGATCGCCGTGCTGATTAACATCACCGCGGCCCAGGACCGGCGCGCCCGCGAACAGAGCCTGTTTTTCGCCCAACGGGCCATCGAGGGCATCCGCACCGGCATCGGCCGCGACCTGAGCGACTATTCCAAGTGGAGCGACGCCTACCGGCACCTGCATATCGACGTCGACAAGGAATGGGCCTATGACCAGGAAAACGTCGGCAGCAGCGTGTTTTCGCTCTATGGCTACCAGGCGGTATTTGTCATTTCCCCGACCGGCAAGACCGTTTATTCGGTGATCGATGGCCAGATGAGCGAGGTCGATGCCGACACCTGGCTGACCGGCGACCTGCGAGCACTGCGGAACAAAGCCAGCACGGCGGAAAATCACGACGAAGTGGTCGTCGAGCTGCTGCACCACGACGACGCTCCGGCGTTTGTCGCCGTGTCCGCCATCACCACTGGCACGGACAACAGCGTGGCGCAAATTCCCGGCCCGCCCAGCCTGATGCTCTTCGTCAAGGTCCTGGACCCCGGCGCCCTGGAAAACCTGGCGCGGGACTTCGCCCTGCCCGACGCCCATATCGCCAGGACCCCGGGCCCCGCCGATACCGCCCAGTTGCTGCTCGACGATCTGACCCAAGAGGCCCTGGCGTGGCGACCGCAGACCCCGGGCCAGGATCTGCGCAAAGTCCTGCTGCCGTTGCTGGCCGTGGCGTTACTGGTGCTGGCGATCCTGGCCCTGGCCGTTCTGCGCCACGCCTTGACGATGCTGCGCGCCCAGGAAAGCCAATACGCCAGCCTGCTGGCCCACCGCAAGGCTTTGGAGCGCAGCGAAGAACGTTTCCGCGACATTGCCGAAGTCTCCTCCGACTGGTTGTGGGAGGTCGACTCGACCGGGACGCTGACCTACCTGTCGGAACGCTTCGAACAAGTGACCGGCTTCAGCCCCACGGAATGGCTCGGCAAACCGCTGCACCGGCTGCTCCACCCCCATGGCGGCTCGATCTCGATTGCCCAATGGTTACTCGGCGGCGCCAACAGCCTCTCTTCGGCACCGCTGCTGTGCGAGTACACCGCGCGCAACCAGCGCATCCGCACCTGCAAGCTGTCGGTACGGGCCATCGAAGCCGGCACCTTGGGTTTTCGCGGCACCGCCACGGATATCACCGACGAGTTGCGGGCGCTGGCCCAGATCAAGCACCTCTCCTTGCATGACCCGCTGACCGGGCTGGCCAACCGCAACCGTTTGTTCGATTGCCTTCGCGAACACCTGGATCGACCTGATCGCCCGCCCCTGGTGCTGCTGAACCTGGACATGGACCGATTCAAGCCGGTCAACGACTCCCTGGGCCATGCCGTGGGCGATAAAGTGCTCAGGGAAGTGGCGCATATCCTCCAGCAAAACGTCCGTGGAACCGATCTGGTGGCGCGCCTGGGCGGTGATGAGTTTGTCATTGTCATGCCCGATCCCGGCGATCCCGACGATCTCGATCAACTCTGTGCACGACTGATCGACTGCATGCAACGGCCCATGCACCTGGACGGCAACACGCTGTACCTGGGGGTGAGCATCGGCGTCGCCTGGTCGCGGCCCGGTGACGAACGGGCCGATGAGCTGTTGCGCCACGCCGACATCGCCTTGTATGCGGCCAAGGCGGCGGGCCGCAACACCTGGCGCGTGTATGTGGAAGCCATGGGCAACCTGGCCCGCGACCGGCGGCAATACGAGCAGCAACTGCGCAACGCCATGCAACACGACCAACTGGAACTGCGCTACTTGCCTCGCTTCGACGTGATCGCCGAGCAACTGCACGGTTTCGAAGCCCAGATCTTCTGGCACCACCCCGAAAAGGGTGAGCTGGGTGGGGCCGACTTCATCCCCGTGGCCGAAACCTCGGGTCAGTTGGAAGAACTGGGCACCTGGGTCTTGATCAACGTCTGTGAAGAAGCCGTGACCTGGCCGAGCGATGTCAATGTCTCTCTCGCGGTTTCACCCCGGTGGTTCAACAGCAGCTTCCTGCTCAATCAGGTGCAGGAGTCGCTCGAAACGAGTGGCCTGGCGCCTCACCGGTTAACCTTGGAAGTGGCCGAAGGGGTGCTGCTGGCCGACCACAAGGCCGTCGCTGCCACCCTCCATGCGCTCAAGGATCTTGGGGTGCGGATCAACATCGATAAGTTCGGCACCAACATCGCCTCCCTGCGGGAGGTGCTGGACCAGCCGTTCGATGGCATCCGCTTCGATCGCAACATCCTCTCGCAGTTGGGCCTGGAGGACGACAAGGAAGGTGTCCTGGCGATGATCCGGTTGAGCCGCAGCGTCGGGCTCATGGTCACCGCCGAGGGTATCGAAAACGCCCGGCAATTCAGCCAACTGCGCAACGTGGCCTGCGACCATGTCCAAGGTCCCTACTTCGGCGCGGCACTGCCCCGCTCGGAAATGGCCTCGTTCTTCACTACGCCGAGGTGGCTGTAACCCGCCGCTCCACCGCTATCGCGAGCAGGCTCGCTCCCACAAAGGGGCCTGTGTCGTACCCAAACCTCAAGGTCACCCAATAACCCTGTGGGAGCGGGCTTGCTCGCGAAGGCGGTGGACCTGCTGGCATATATGTTGGCTGTGCCGCCGTCTTCGCGAGCAAGCCCGCTCCCACACTGAGACCTGCGGTGCATGCAAAAGCTCATGAACACCGCAGTCCCCCCTTGTGGGAGCGGGCTTGCTCGCGAAGACGGCGGCACTGCCAACATCACCGCAAGCTGAATTCCCCTACAAACTCAACCGCCCCCGCTCCTCCTCCGTCAGCCGCTGGCGGCTCTGTTCATCCAAAGGCCCCGCGCCCAGGACCTGGACCGGGCTGGCCGGGTCGTAGGCCCGTGGGGCTTCGCGACTGGCGCCATCGCGGGACGGGGCCAGTTGCTCGGAGCCAAAGCTCACCACCTGCACGGTGAACACCGACGCCTGGTTCTGCCGCGCGGCGTTCTGTTGCTGACGGGCCACATCCTCAGCCGCCTGCGTCGCCGAAGACGCCGCCGAGCTGGCCGAGGTGATGGCCCCGGTGTTCACCGAAGCCGCCAACGGCACGCCGGTGGACTTGCCCTGGGTCTGGATGTTGGCCGCGTTCACCACGGTCAAGGCCGCGATATTGACGTTACCCGACACCCGGATCCCCGCCTCGCCCGCATCGATGGTGCCCAACGGCGCGATCAGGTCGATGTCTCCCGGCGTCACTTCGGCAATCGGGTTGAGGGTGGCGATACCCGCGCCGGTACTCGGTACCGATGGCGACAAGGTGACGTTGCCCCAAGTGTCATACACGCGCCTTGGCGGCGTGTAGACCACCGTCGTCTTCGAACCACGCCCGGCGTTGATATCGCCCCCGGCCGACCAGCCGAGGATCGAACCGCCAAAGGTGGTCATGATCCGGCTCTGGCCCAGCAAAATGCTGCCTTGGGCGTACAACTGAATGTCACCCCGGCCTTGGGTGATGACCCCGGCCGAGGCCGGTGGCGCGTCACCTTCGATCCCGAATACCTGCTGCCCGCCCGGGGTCAGCACCTGGATATCGCCGCCAAAGTCGGTGTGGATCCCCGAACCGCCGTAGAGCGTGATGTCACCGTCGTAGCGAATGGTGTTGCCCGCCACATCCTTGCTGGGGAACAACGCTTCGATCGCCTCGCGACCCCGACGGTAACTGCCACTGCGCTCGCCACCGACGGTGTTGTATTCACGCCCCCCGGCCTTGAGTTCGGCGAAGTAGATCTTCCGGGCGAAGACGTTCTGCTGTTCCGTCGGCAGGCCGGCGAAAAACGCCAGGGCCTGGTCTTCGCCAGCGCTGTAGCCGAAGCGTTGACTCAGCCACTGGTTGAGTTCGCCGCGATAATCTTTCAGCGCCGCGCCTGGTTGCAGGTACCGCGCCAGCAAACCCCGATAGTTCGGCCCCTGGGGGCCAGCCCCGGCAATCAGCGCGATCGAGGCGCCACCGTCACGGACCTGCGCCGCCGGGTCGACATTGCCAATGCTGTTGAAGCCGCTCTCCTGGTACAACTGCCCCACGCCCGGGCCCGACCCGTACAGGTTGCGCCCGGCACTGACCTCCAGCAGGCCGGGACCGGCAATATTAAAGGTGCTCAGGCGGATGTCACGCCCCGCGGAAACCTGGGAAATTTCATCGCTTCGACTGTGCACGATCAAGTTACCGGTGGATTGCCCGCCAGCCGAACCACTGACGGCAGCAGGCACATCAGTCGCGGTGTTCAACGGCAAGCCGGAGTTGACAATGTCACGCCCAGCCATCACTCGCAGCGGGCCGCTGCCTTCGTAGCGCACCTCGTCACCCGACGCTGGATAACGAATCACTTCGCCGGTCCGCAGGCCGACGATATCGCCCTTCACCGCATAAAAACGCACCGGCTCGCGCCGGGTATACGGCTGGACGCTGAAGGTATTGGCGCCAAAACTGAATAACGGGAATTCGCTCGGCCCGACATAGACCCCAGTGCCGTAATTATCATAGTTCGGATTGCTGTTGATCCCGCTGTAGCCGGCGAAGGCCGGGCGCAACGGACTGGACAACAGGGCCGGATCGGCCCCCGACTGCGTGACCGCATAACCGCCGGCATAAATCGAATCGGCGGCGATCAGTTGCAACTCGGCATTGGCCGAGGGCGCGGTCATCAACGAGAACCCCGATGCCACGTCACTGACGCCACGGGCCGATGGTCCGTAGTAAAGGCTGCCATTGGCGGCGACGGCCCGCAGGATCGAGGGGTAGACAAAACGTCCGCCGGAGACTGAGGCATTGAGACCGGCCAGTTTTTCAATGGCGACGATGGGCGTCAGGTTACCGCCGACACTAAACAGGTCGATGGCGGTATTGCCGGTCCACAGGGAGAATTGGCTCAGGCCGCCGCCACTGCGATAGGCACCTTCGCGGTCGGTGTAGCCGGTGGAGTTCTGCATCAACACCCGTCCCGGATCGCCCACTCCCTGCAACACCAGGTCGCCACGGCTGTCCAGGCTGACGCCGGCATCCCCCGGCATCAGGGTCACGCCGCCGCGAGCGGTGGCCATGGTGGAAACGTAAGCGTCATAGGCCCGAGACTCTTTCGGATCCTGGAAAGCGTCATAGCTGCCGTAGGTCAGGCCCAACGCTCCGATCGCTCCAGCCTGCAACTGCAATGAACCGCGCAGGTTGGCCAGCATCCCGTTCAGATCAGCCGCCGCGCTGACACTCTCTCGTGCCGCCTGGGAAGGGTTGAGTTCACCGCCGATGCGCAACCGCAGGTCGCCGCCACCGGTCAACACCAGGCTGCCATCGGCGGCAACCCGGCCACTGCTGCCCACGGCCAGCACCAGCCCCTGGCTGCGCTCCACATCGGCGCCCAGGACACCGAGTTGTTGGGAAATCAAGCCGGCGTCGCCGCCCACATCGACGCTCAGGTTGCCGCCGCCCAACGTGCCGATCCCGGTAAAGCCCGTCAGGTAGGGATCTCCTGCCTCGGTGGAAGGCTGCTGGGCGAAGGTGCCGAAGTTGATCCACCACGCGGTAGGGATTTGCGCGGCCGGATCGGCCGTGGTGCCTGTGCCTTGGCGCCATAACCAGTTGCCCATTGCCGCAGACGTGTTCTGTGCCCCACTGCCGACGTTTCTCTTGGAGAACGAATCGCCGTGCAGGTCACCGCCCACCGTCAGCTTGAGGTTACCGCCTTGCTCCGGGTACCAGGCCTGGTAAGCGCCACCGGTGGTGAGCGATTCATAGGCGGCACCCGCAGTGCCCAGCACACTGCCATCGGGTTGTCGGCCACGGGCCTGCTGATAGGGGTCGTTGGCGCCCGGCGCCAACGAGGCCGACTGGGTGCCGGCGGTGTAGACCCCGAACAGCGACCGCATAGTGAAATCACCGGCACTGAGCAGTTCCAGATCGCCGGTCCCGGTGCGCAAGACGCTGAACAGCTGGCTGCCGGGAGTGACCTTGGTGCGGATCGGCTCCGGAGGGTTGTCGGGAACCACAGCCAACACGCACCAGTCAGGAAACCAGGTGCAGAAATCCAGCGCATCAGGCGGCACAGGCTCCCCTGGTACACCATAATTGTTGGTCGGAGACCAGACCAAAACCGTTTTGGGCGGTGCTGGGATACATTCACCTGGAATCCAGGTGCAAAAATCCAACATATCGGGTGGTACGGGCTCTCCTGGCACGCCGATATTGCTGCCTGGCGCCCAAACCAGCCCCGTTCCGCCCCCCCCTCCGCCACCGCCACCGGTCTGCTCGCGCTTGGCCAGGTAATGCCCATCGGCCAATTGCAAATTGCCCGCCTCTGCATGAGGGCGGGTGATGCGGGTATCAGCCGCCTCGGTATCGGCCCCCGCCACCCAACGCATCGACCAGGATTGCGAGCCGTCCGGCAGCAGGCTTGCGACCGCCCAATTTCGGCCCTGGATACCGTTATCGACCGGGCGCAATTCGATCAGGTCGACCCCCTCGGCCAGCTTGACATCGGTACCGGAAGGAATCAGCGCGCCGGAGCCCAACGCCAGGGCGCTACGCAACGTCAGCCCGCTGCCCGGCACTGCGACCCCCTTGGGCCAGGTGCCGTCCTTGACGGTTATGCCCATCGGCAGGCGGGTACCGGCTTCCAGGCGCGTGTCGACCGGCAAGCTGACCGCCTCTTTGAGCAAGGCGCCGGCGGCATACAGGAGGTTGCCGCTGGCATCGCGGATGGCGGCCTGCAACAGCGTACCCGCCGGCAGGTTCAGTGCCTCGCCCAGGCTCAGCGTGGTCGGCAGCTCAAGCCCCGCCGGCAGGCTGCCACCCTTGAAGGGCACGTCATAGTTGAGCAGGCTGCCGGCCGGATACAGGGTGCCCTCGGCCAATTCGACACCGGCACCCGGCACCACCAGGTCAGCACCGAACGGCTGTTTCCCAGCGATCAGCAACCAGCCATTGCCATCGGTGCGCAACGTCGGGTCGCCGGCGTCTGGCGGCGCGAAACCATCGTTGATGCTGCCATAGATGTTCAGGTTGCCACCGGCGCGCACCACCAGGTTGCCCGCCTCGCCGGAGCCATACACATCGGTCTTTTGCGTATGACGGTTGAGGCTGGCGTAGCGATAACCGGACAGGTCCAGGTCACCCTCCACTACCAGGTCGCCGTCCGGTGTCTTGCTGAGGATTTCCACGCCGGGCCGCAGGTGCAGCGCATCGGCGTAAGCCGCATTGTTCAGCCCGGCCAGTTTGCCGTTGAGCAGATTGCCATTGACCAGCGCGGCCTTGATGAACGCCTCGCTGTCATTGTGTTTGTCGTTCAGGTATCGCTGATCGATCACTTGATAAGGCCGCCCATCCACCGCCGGCACGGTGCCGTCACGGGCATCGGTGTAGCGGGCGATCGCGTTGACGTTGATGGAACGCGCGCCGAGCACCGACACGTTGCCGGAGGCATCGATGGCGATATCGCCGTACCGTGGATCATCGACCCGCAGCCGCGGGGCATTGAGCTCCAGGGTGCCACGGGCCCGGCCGTCATATTGTCCCGGGCCATTGCCCAGCGGCGCCCCGGTGCCGTGGCGCAGGTCCAGGCGCGCACCGCGGGCCAGGGTCAACTGGCCGTCCCCGGAGTTGAGTTCGATCAGCGCCCGGTTGGGGCTGTCGATGATTTTGCCGTAGCTGTCGACCCGCAAAATGCTGCCGTGGGTATCGAGCAGCGCGCTGCCGGCGACGGTCAGCCCGTGTTTCGCCGCCAGACGGATACTCCCGACCGCTTGCCCGCTGGCATCGACAGTGCCGAGCACGGTCAGGCTGCCGTTGTCCACCGAGACATTGATGGCATTGGCCTTGAGTTCGTTGCCGATCACCAGGTCGCCTTGCTTGAGTTGGAAGCTGCGCGAGCCAAACACTTGGTCACGGTTCAGCCGCCCGTTCAGCGCAGCGAAATCCCCCAGGGTTTGCCCGCGCAGGTCCACCGCGCCGCTGGCATAGGGCACCAGGGTGCCGCCGGCGTTATAGGTGCCGGTGGCGGAACCGAGGATGCGGCCTTGCAGGTCGATCAGGCCGGCATCGGGGTCGAGGGCGATCGCACTGAGCAGGCCGGCGCGGTTGTTGCGGGCGCTGAGGTCGACGGTCGAACCGGCGGCCTGACGGATATTGCCGGTGCGGCTGTCGAGAAACAGATCACCGCCCCAACTGTATTTGCGCACATCGTTGAGCACCACCTCGCGCCCGGCCAGGTCGATCCGGGCGTTGTCACCCAGCACCACGTCACCGCTGGCGCCGAGGGTGAGCTTGCCGCTGGGCAGGCGGACCGTGCCGTCGAGCAACAGACTGCCGGCCTGTAGCTGCAACTCAGCCCCCAGCGCCGCGTTCTCGACGGCTGCGGCCGACACCCCGGCAATGCCCGCCACCGTCAGCGCGCCACCGGCGGTGATGCGGTTGACCGAGCCTGCCTCGCCGGTCCACAGCGGTGTGTTCACCCGCAGGTCGCCGCCGCTGTAGCTGTAGCCTTTGCCGCTGACATAGTCGCCACGGGACTGGTACACCTGCAACGCGCCTTTGTGGTTGGCGGTGATGCGCTGGCTGGCGGTGAGGTTGACCTGGCTGAAGCCCAGCGTGAGGCGCTGCGGGTTGTCGAGGTTGTTGGCCTGGGCATTCGGGCCGTAACCGAATTCCAGCACCTGGGCCTGGATATCCAGCACCCCGCTGCCGTTGCCAGGTCCGGCCAGCAGCGGCGCGCCGGCCGGCGTCAGCGCACCGTTCCACACCAGGGTGCCGGTGCGAATGCTGGCATGGTCACCGGCCGCGCCGTAGCCGTAGATCGCCGGCGTGCCGAGGACCAGCCGCTGGAGGCTGGACTTGCCCGTCAAGGGGTCCAGGGTGCTGAGCTCGACGCTTTCGTAGAAGTTCACCGAATCCCGGGCATTGAGCACCAGGTTTTCCAGGGCGGGCGCGCCCTTGAGGCGATCGCCGCGCAGCAGGCGGTCAAGCACCTGCTGGTTGAGGGTCAGCCCCTTGGGCAGCGCCTGGCGTTGTTGGGCCGCCGCCAGCGCCTGGGCCGAACCGATGTTGATCGCGCCCACCGCCAGCGTCAGGTTGCGCGTGCCGAAGCGCACCGACTCATCGAGGTTGAAGGCATTGTCGGTCGCCGCGGTGATGGTGCCTTGGGAATAGAGTTCGGTGGTGCCGCTGCAATGGCCGGTGTCGCATTGGCCGATCAGGATCGAGCCCGGACCTCTTCCCGAAGCGCCCGCAGAGGGCGGCAGCACATCGAGCCAGCCGTTGGACACCGCCAGCAAGCTGTTCAGGCCCGGGTCGTAGACGAAACCGCTGCGGGAATCGAACGGTGCGCTGCCTTGGCCCAGGGTATTGATGCTTGCCCCCTGCTCGACCACGATGGCACCGGCCTTGACGTTAGTGGCAAGGAACACCTCACCGGCCTTGAGGCTGCTGCCCTGGCGCAGAACGATGTCGGACAGCGTCGAGTTGAAGGTCACCAGATTGCCGCCCTGGCCGTAGATGACGCCGGGCAGCATCCCGATCGACAGGCGCGGAGCCTGTAGAGCATTGAGCGCCTGATCATGGAGCGAGGCACCGGCGAACCCTGCCGTGGCCTGTTGGCCGACCGGCAGCACTTCGAGGCGGGTGGCGTCGGCGAAAATGCCGACGCTGCCGCCCAGGCCGCCCTCGGCCGGTTTGAAACGGGCTGTTCCGTTGAATCGGAACGTCTCGGCAGGGTCGCCCACCCCTTTGAATTTGAGCTTGAGGGTCTTGCCATCGGCCTCGATCATCGCCCGCGGCACGCCTTTGAGCGTGGCGTCGGCCTTGGCGAACGCTGCGTAGCCGGTTTCGTTGTATTGCGAATAACGCCGCAGCACGGCCGCCGAGGTCAGGATCACTTGGCTGGACAGCGCATCGCGAATATTGCTATGGGCAATCGACAACCCTCCCGAGGTGGCCCAGGAGCCGTTGCGCATGGCCAGGCTGCTGGCCATTCTTCCGCTGCCAGCCAGGCCATTGAGTTCGACCCGGAACGCTCCCGGTAACAAGGCATAAGTCGAGGGCAGCAAGGTGTAGGTGCCCGCCGGCAGGCCTGGAACACCCGCGTCCAGGGTAATGCGCTGGCCGATCAGCGGATCGCGCGCCCCGGCCTCCCCTGACGGCGGCGCATAGCCGCGCTGGTCGCCGGGGACGATGGCGTACACCGGGTTGGTGTCCAACCCCGGCAGTACCAGGCTACCGTCCGCACCGATCTGCACCAACGGGTTGTAGCGCGCGTCGGTAGAGCCGCCCCGCCCGGAAATGAAACCGGCACCGGCCAATTCGCCGCCACCGGACAGATCCAGCACCGCACCGGGTTGCACGTCGATGCTGTGGCCGATCATCGAGACGCCCACCGACAACACGTTGACCGACGTGCTGCCCCCCGCGCCGATCAATTGGACGTCCTTGCCGTTGTAGCGATAGGACAAGCCGTCGACCGTGCCGCCATAAGGCATGTTCAAACCGGCCCCGCTGACCGACGTGACACTGCCCGGCAACAACTTCAAGGTCTGGATATCGCCCCCTTCTTCGCCCAGGCTGAGCAGCCCCAACGGTGCCCGCAGCACGCCGCCCTGCAATAAGGTGCCGGCGTCCAGGCTCAGCGAACCGAACACCGAATACGGTTGGGCCGGCAACGTGTCGGTGGTACGCCCGATCCGCAGGGTCGAATCGGCGGTGGTCTTGACCCGCGCCGTGGCCCCCGTGGTCGGATAGATCTGCGCAGCCAGCAGGGTCAGGTCGGCGTTGCTGAGTAGTTGCGTGGCCGTACTCTCGATATTCAGCGGCGAGCCGCCAAGAAAACGCAGGTCGCCCCGGCTGCTCAACTGCGCCTGGGCAAAACCGCGACGATCGACCTCCAGGGCCGGGCCCTGCTGGCGCGCCAGCACGCCATGGGCGCCCAGGGTCAAGACGTCGCGCAGGTCCAGCAGATCGGCATTGACCTGCAATTGGGCGGCACTGTCCTGCACCGACAGACCACCCTGGATAGTCGGGCGTACATGCACGTCGGCGCCTCGCGCCGCGGCCCCGGCCAGACGCACATAAGGGGCGTTCAAGGCTATCCGGCTGTCACCCGGCGCGCCCTCGGCCAGCGCCAGGGAGCCGGTATAGATTTGCAGGCTCTGCGCCAGGTTCAGGTTCACATCACCGGCGAACGACAGGATGCCGTTGCTGAGCAAGGTCAGGTTGGCGAACCCACCGCGGCTGACTTTATCGACGTCCAGGCGGCCCTGGCCGTAGCTCATCAGGCCATCGGTGGCAGCGCTGCCGGTGCCCCGGGACAGGATCAACTCACGCGGCACCCGCACCTGATCGTCCACCGTCGAGCGATCGTAAAGCGGGGTTTCCAGCGCCACCGACAGGCTGCCACCGGCAGCGCCCACACCGCCGGAAGCCGCCTGGAACTCGCCGTCCAGACGCAAGCCATTGTTCGAACTCAAGGCGATGCTGCCGCCCGCGCTGCTCAGCGTCGTGGCGCCTTGGCCACGGATATCCAGCTCGGCCTGGGCGCCGTTGGCCAACAGCCGCGCGCCCTGCTTCACCACCACGAACAGGTCCGGCGCGCTGGCCGTGCCTTTGTCGGTGTCGACGCTGCCACCGATGACAATGCTGCCGGCGTCATCCACCCGGCCGTAACGCCGGTCCTGGGCATCCACTGCCGTGACCGCGCGGGCCGAGACGTCCAGCCGTGCATGTTCGCCCAAAAGGATCGAACGCTGATGGGGACGTTCGACCACCGGAATATCCGTCAACCCCGCCGGCTTGATCTGGGTCAGCAGGATTTTCCCGCCCCAAGCATCGAGTTGCCCGTCGACGCTCAACTGACCAACGCTGGCCAGGCTCAGAGTGCTGCCTGGATCGACACTGATCCGCGCGCCCGTACCGACCACCAGCGCCGCCGTTTCCCGCTCGCTGGCGGTGGACAGGATGCTGCCGGCCTGCAGGCTCAGGTTCGCGCCCTTGCGCTGGCTCAACACGCCTTTGATCGCATCCTGCTGGTACAGCTCAGGGGTCCAGAGCGACAACAGCGTCTGCGGGTCACTGCCGGTCGCTGCGTCCTGAAGGTTATCGCCGAAGTGGTACACCGGCATGCTGACGTCCAGCTGGGTGCCATCGCTGACGGTCAGTCCCTGGTTACCGGTAATGTCGTAGGCCGAGAAGCCCTTGTTGAAGAAGTCATTGCCCAACACCAGGCCGGCGTCGGCGTCCGCCACTGGGTGGTCGCTGAGGGTCACCTTGCCGGCCTGCACGCTCAGGCGTCCGCCGCCATTGACCCCATGGCCGCGCAGCTCACCGTCGAGGCTCAGCACCCCTTCGCCGGCGGACGTATTGGCGTTGGCCGCCAGGGTCAGGTTACCGCCCTTGCCACCCCGTTGCTTGCCATCGGCCAGCAGCGCGGCGCCCGATGAAACATCGATCAGGCTGCCGCTCGCCAGCGTCAGGTCGCCGCTGCTGCGCAGGGACACGTTGCCGCCATTGAGGAACGGCAGCGCGCTGCTGTCATTCGGATTGTGCAGTTGATTGCTCCAGAGGCCACGGGTATCGAGGGTCACGCCCTTGCCCACGCGAACGGCGGCGCGACTGCCGTCAACGGCATCGATCCGGGTGTCCTCGATCCGGGCGCTCTCACTGATTTGCTGCAACACGTTGCCCAGGGCAATCTCGCCGCCCCGCGCCGTCAGGTTGGCGTCGACCTGGACCTGCGGCCCGTACAGGGTAATGCTGCCGGCCGGCGCGACCTGCAGGTCTCCTTCGACCTTGATGCTGCCGGTGGCGGCGATCTTCACGGCGCCAAGGCCGAAGCCGTTGAGCTGTTCACTGTTCAGGTACAGGCGGCCTTCGCGCCCTTCAGCCACGGTGTCCTGGAGCCCCACTCCGGCCGCGAGGGATTGATCCTCGGTCCCGAGGACGATGTCCTGCAGCGTGCCGGCATTGGCGCGCAAGGCGTATTGCAGGGTACCGCTGCTTTTCACGTAGTAAGGCACGTAGTTGCCAACGATCAGTTGCGCGCCACGGGCCACCGCCTTCGCCGACTGGTTGTAACCGTCCAGCCCGACCTGGGCGGCCTGCACCTGGCGGTCGCTCTGGAAGGTGTCGCCGACCACCTGGCCTTCCAGCACGGCGTTGCGCGTGCCGATCACCAGGGAGCCGGCATCGCGACCGACGCTGTAGCCCTGCTCGAAACGTTCCCGGGGTGCGATCAGCGGACTGTAGTAGAACCGGCTCTGGCCCCAACGCGTACTGTGATCCTCGTAACCCTGGTACACCCCTTCATAGAGGATGTCGCCAGGGGCGCTGGAGATTTCATACAGTCGCCCGTTCGCACCCTTGAGCCAGCTTTGCTTGACCATGCCGGACTGCACATCGAGGGTGCCGCCGGACAGGTTGATCTGCGAGCCCTTCTGCGTCACCACATCGTTACCGCTGAAGGACACCGTACCGCCCTGGGCCATCCACTCACCCACGCTGTGCACGCGGGTGCCCAGGTAGCCGCTGACCTCCAGCAGGCCACCGGCGGTGTACCAGCGATCCGTCGCGTAGCCGTTGGTTCCGGCGGGCACGAACACCAGGTCGCGGGTGTCGACCCACACGTCCTTGCTGTTCAGGCCGCCCTTGTCGCGGTTACCGGGGGCGTCGCGCTGTTCGTTGCCCTGGACGTTGATCTTGATGCTGTTGGATTCCATCGCCACCTTGACGCCCAGCGCACCGGACACGTCGATGACCGCGCCATCGCCGACCCGACTGCGCTGGGTCGCGCGGACGCCGACCTGGCCACCGCTGGCGAGGGTGATCGAGCCTTTCTGGAAGTCGACGGTGCCGGCGCTGTCGATGGCGATCAACGACTGGTCGCGGCGATAGCCGTCGACCGCGACGATAGGCGAAGTGTTTGCACTGGGCGGTTGCAGCAGACCATTGCGCTGGCTGTCCAGGGCACTGCTGCTATCGAGCAGGATCGCACTGGTGGCGCCCTCGCCCAGGGTCACGCTGCGACTGGCGGTCAGGTGCAGGGTGCCGCGCGAATCCACCGAGGTACTGGCCAGCGCCACGCCGTTTTGCCGCACGTCCTGGCCGGTCAGGCTCACGTCGCCCAATGCTGCCTGCAGCAGGCCGCTGTTGCTGACTTCGCCCGTGCCGCTGGCGACCACCTGATTGCCGCGCACCGACGATTGCGCATTACCGTCGGTGCCTTGGCCTTTCTTGATCACGAAATCACTGCCGGCGGCCAGCGCGACCTGGCCCTTCTGGGCGCTGATGGTCCCGGCATTGTCCACTTCGTTGCCCAGCAACAGCACATAACCGCCACCGGCGGTGGAGCTGGCAGGCGCGTGGGTTTCGATCCGCGCGCCCTGCTCGACCCGCACCTTGCCGCCGGCGTTGGTGAAGGTCGGCGCCGCGCCGGGGCTGTAAAGGCCATTGTTCTTGAACTGGTTGTCGTCGAACGCGGTGGCGGCGGCCACCAGGTTGCGCACGTTGATCTGACTGCTGCCGCTGAAAACGATGCCGTTCTGGTTGAGGATCAACACCGTGCCATTGGCCTTGATCGCACCTTGGACCTGGCTCGGCGAGGTCGCGTTATTGACCCGGTTGAGCACCGCCCAGTCGGCGTTCTGCTGGAAATTGACGGTGGTATCGCGCCCGACGTTGAAAGTGTCCCAGTTGATGATCGCCTTGTCGGCCGTCTGCTTGATCGAGACCTGGGTCTTGCCGCCCGCCTCGGTCTGCACCGGCGCCTCGACGTTGCTGAAGACCGGTTTGCCATCGGCGCCGATCACCAGGTTCAGGCCATTGCCACCCAGGCCGTTATGAATGGTTTGCGGGTTGGCGAAGGCTGACGCACGGCCCGCCGCCTGCAAGGCCTGCTGCGCGGCGATCGCCGCCACCGTGTTGTTGAGGTTGCTCAGCGAGCGCTGCAATTGCTGGTTGGCCGTCTGCTGTTGCGCCAGCGGTGGCGGCGCGCCTGGAACCTGCCCGCCCGGGCGAGCGGCATGAGTAGCCTGGGCCGCGCCCTTGGCGGCAAACCAGCTCGAACTGAAAGCCGCCGGCTGCGCGGCCTGGGCCGTGCCCGTGAGCACCAGCAAGCCAATCGCCTGGGCCAGGGGGGTCAGGTACAACGCGCCCTGCTCCAGTACCGAGCGAGAGGATTCAGGGGCGAAGCCGCGAGGCGTCGGTTTCGAAGTTTTTTTAGACAGACGCATCACTATCCGATCCTTTTCCCAAAGCACAGAGTTAGGTCACACAGCCGCCCCGAGGTGGCCGTATCGATACCTGATAGGCGGTTACAACGGTGCGCGACCGAACGCTTGTCATACAAAGTTCATCTGCGTGCTGGCCGGGCAGCGAAATCCTCCGGAACAGCGACGCGCGCACGGTTTCCAGGCGCAGAAAAACAACATCGGCAGCGCCAACCTGGCCGCTACCGATGCTGTTTTCAGAGTGGCCACATCCTGCGGCCTGAGCGGCTTCCTGCGTGCGGCTTACAAACGACCTTTGCCGTTGCAGACGCTGATGTTGGCGATATCCAGGCCGTCGCCATAGGCGTTGTCGAGGAAGGTTTTCTTGATTTCGCCAGCCAGGTTGGTCGGTGTGGCGCTGGTGCCAGGGACGATGGCGAAGGCGTGGGCGTTGATGACGGTGTTTTTGGTGCCGGTGTACAGGCTGGTCAGGAAGTTGCGGATGGCGGTGGCATCGGCAGCGGTCTTGTAGCACTGACCCACGAGCAGGTTGGTGTAACCCACGATCGGGTACTGGTTGGCACCAGTGGGAACAGCGGTGTCATTGGCGGCGGAACCGAAGGTAGGCACCCACTTCAATGGGTTGGCACGATCGGTAGCGGTAGCCGGGATTGGCGCGGTACCCAGGGCGGCGGTGGTGTTGGCCAGGCTTGGCAGTGGCGCGGTGCCGGCGGCTACGGCGTTCTTGCTGACGCGAGCAACCACGGCGTTGTTGTTGGGAGAAACAAAGTCAGGGCTGACATAACCGATGGCGCCATTGGTGGCGTTGACCGCGGTCACCACGTCAGCACTGCCGGCAACGGCTTGCCAGTTGGCAGGCTCGGCGCCTACTTTGGCAGTGGTAAAGGTGCTGCTGACACCGAACTGGGTAGGGCAGGAATCATTCAGGAAGCGGGCGAACAATTCGGTGGTGCCGCTGCTGCCGGAACGGTAGATGACCTTGATCGGGGTGGCGTCGCTGTTACCCAGGATCGGGCCCCAGGTGGTCACGGTGCCGGAGAAAATGTCACACAGTTGGGCACCGGTCAGTTGCAGGGTGGTGGTGCCGGTTTTTTTGTACGGAACGGTGACCGAAGTGCCTACCGATGGAATCTGGATCAGTTTGCCGAAGGTGGCACCGAAGGCGTTGTTGTAGTTGGTCAGGTCAGTCTGGTTGATGACCGAGTCGCTACCGGCGAAGTCAACCGGGGTACCGGCAGGCTGGTTGATCGAAGCAGGTGCGTTGGTCAGGAAAGCCGTCTTGCCGGCGCCGCTGCCGACACCGGTGTAGCTGAAGTCTGTCGGCAACAGACGTGGCAGAGGCGAAGCGCCGTTGTAGAGTCTCTCAGGCAGGGTGGCACCGCCACCGACAACCGCGGCCATCGATTGGGCCGAAGCCAGGGCGGCTACTGCCAGGGACGCTGCGATCATAGTGCGCTTAAACATGAAGAATCTCCTTTCGTCGTGTTCGTACGTAGGTTGAGTGACGCATGCTTGCCGTCATGGCGCTCGGTCCTGTGCCGATGGCGATGGGGTGAGGCCATGGGTTAGAAATTCGCAGCTTCCGGTGACAGATAAAGGAAAAAACCTCGGGAGCCGAGGGTTGTTTTTCGAGTTTTTTCCTCGGGTGTTCGAGGGCTCTGGACCGGGCATCCAGGCGGATTTTCCAGGAGGACGGCAAGGGCTGGCCGTGGAGGTGGCGGCGCACGGTTGCCGGGCGGCGGAAGATGACAGAACGAGGAACCCGAGTTCGGCAACGGGAAGGCTCGGGAGGTGAGGCTAT
Source organism: Pseudomonas sp. Z3-6 (assembly GCF_051131985.1). Taxonomy (NCBI): domain Bacteria; kingdom Pseudomonadati; phylum Pseudomonadota; class Gammaproteobacteria; order Pseudomonadales; family Pseudomonadaceae; genus Pseudomonas; species Pseudomonas sp. Z3-6. The sequence goes on along the minus strand of NZ_CP071644.1, from coordinate 3,175,583 downwards.
ACAGGAAAAAACTTAACGATGAACCCCTACACCTGTAGGGTCGTCAGCAATCGGTTTTCGACGCTAATGTATCCATCAATAGTTTCCACCATGCTTGTGCAGCTGGAATTCTCGTGGCATCCGGGAGCGTCGGATGGAGTCACTAAGGCTAGGAGCCTTTTCATGTCAATGACAAACCGTTTTCGTCTGGTTACTCAGTGCCTAAACAACACTATTGAAAAGAAGGCCGCAGCACTCGGCTATGCCAACTTGATTATGTTCATGTGTAGCCGTTCTCATACGTTTCAGATGCGTACACTGCATTTTTGGTTGGTACCCGCGATTGATCATCAGCAGATTGTGTTTTTCTTTGACTCCACAGCAAGGCCTATGGGCTATGTTACGTGGGCATATCTAGCACCGGATGCTGAGCAGCGAATGCTGACGGATCCCAACTTTCTGCTGCACCCGTCGGAATGGAATGAAGGGGGGCGGACGTGGATAATCGATTTTTGTTTTCCCAGTGGCGGCGCTAAAGATGCCATCAGTACCTTAAAGACAATATTTCGAAGGAACAATATCCCTCAAGTATTTTGGGCACGCAGGAACTTTGATTTCACAATCAAGAAAACCAGATGCTATAGCCTGTCGAAATCATCGACGGACGGGCTGAGCGTATCAATCTCATGAAAAAAATAATTGCCATTCTAGTTTCATTATTGTTCGGCATTTCTATAGGTGTGATCGCTGATCACTGGGAGTTAAATTTATACATTAAAGGCTTGGTCATTGGACTTGCAGTACATGCATCATTTTGTTTTTTTGGAATTAATCAAAAAAGATCAAAACAAACATAACTGAAATTTATTCATTTAAAGGCAGGACATCGACATGAGAGATCTCACCGAAGAAGAACAACTTATGATTTTCGGCACAGGCAACACCGTTGTCTCAGCAGAAACGGTAGGAGCGTCAATCGGAGCAGGTGTTGGAAGTAGATTCGGAGGCGCAGGCGCCGCAGTGGGTGGCATTGTAGGCGGGGCGATGGGTAACTTTGTGGGTGGCCTCTCCAACGTCAAGCCGATGCCTAGGAGTCAGATTCCTGTCGCTGGAATACCTCCAGCAGGAAGTTTTGGTGGTTTTGGTGGTCTTGGAGCGACCGGAGCGTAGTTTCAGCGTTGACGATTCATTGAACCAACTGGTTGATCTCAATGATCGGCAACAATACAGCCATGACAATGACCAGCACCACGCCGCCCATGACCACGATCATCAGCGGCTCCAACAGTGCGGTCATGCCCATGGCGCGGCGCTCGATGTCGCGGGACAGGGTTTGCGCGGCGCGTTCGAGCATCGGTGGCAGGCAGCCGGTTTTCTCGCCGCTGGCGATCAGGTGGATCAGCACCGGCGGGAAGACTTTTTCCACCCGCAGCGCCGCCGCCAGGTTGACCCCTTCGCGGACCTTGGCCGTGGCCTCGCTGACGCTCTGGCTCAGGCGGTCGTTGGACAACGTCTGGCGCGCCGCTTCGAGGGCTCGCAGCAACGGCACCCCGGCGCCGCCAAGAATCGCCAGGGTGGAAGCAAACCGCGCGGTGTTGAGGCCCAGTACAAAACGCCCGATCAGCGGCAGGCGCAACACCCGCGCGTGCCAGTTCAACCGTGCCGCCGGTTTGCGCAGGTACAGCCGCCAACTCCAGAAGCCCCCGGCCAATACCCCAAAACACAACCAACCCCAGGCGCGAATGAAGTCACTGGCGGTGAGCATCGCCACGGTCAGCCCGGGCAGGTCTTGCCGGGCCTGGGAAAATGCGCTGACCACCTGGGGCACCACATAGCTGAGGAGGAAAATCACGATGGCGACCGACACCAGCCCCACCACCCCGGGATAGATGAACGCCGTGAGAATCTTGCCCCGCAGGTTGTTGCGTTCCTCGATGTAGTCGGCCAGCCGCTCCATCACCTGGGCCAAATCGCCGGACTCTTCGCCCGCGGCAATAAGCGCTCGATAGATTTCTGGGAAGTCCCGCGGCCGCGCCGCCAGGGCTTCGGCCAGGCGCATGCCGCTGCGCACATCGGCGCGCACCGCGCTCAGGGTCTGGGCGATGTGCTTGCGCTCGGCCTGTTCCACCGTGGCGCTCAACGCCGCTTCCAGCGGCAGGCTGGCTCCCAGCAGGCTCGCCAGTTGGCGGGTAGCCCAGGCCAGGTCGTTGTCCGAAAGCTTGGCGCTGAACAAACCACCGCCGCTGGTCTGCGCCGTGTTGCGCTCGAGCTGCACCTGCAAGGCGGTCAAGCCGCGACTGCGCAACAGGTTGAAAGCGGCGCCTTGGCTGTCGGCTTCCAAGTGTCCAGACTCGATTTTGCCCTGGGCGTCGGCGGCCTCGAAACGGTAGCGATTCATCAGGCGTCCCGTGTTACGCGCAGGATTTCTTCAGGGGCCGTGGTGCCACTGCGCACCCAACGCTCGCCGTCCTCGCGCATGCTGAACATGCCAGCCTGGCGGGCGGCGGCGCGCAGTGCCTGCTCCCCTGCCCCTTGGTGGATCAGCGTGCGAATGTCGTCGTCAATGCAGAACAATTCATGGATACCCGTGCGGCCGCTGTAGCCGGTCTGGTTACACGTTGGGCACCCCACCGGACGCCAGGTGCCGGGCGTCGCCGGGTCGGGTTGCTTGCACTGCGGGCAGAGCCTGCGCACCAGTCGCTGGGCCAGCACGCCGAGCATCGACGAGGCCAGCAGGAATGGCTCGACGCCCATGTCGATCAAGCGGTTGATGGCCGACACCGCGTCGTTGGTGTGCAACGTCGCCAGCACCAAGTGACCGGTCAGGGAGGCCTGCACGGCGATTTGCGCGGTTTCCAGGTCGCGGATTTCACCGATCATGATGATGTCCGGGTCCTGGCGCAGGATCGCCCGCAACGCCAGGGCGAAGGTCATGTCGATCTTGGCGTTGACCTGGATCTGGCTGATGCCTGGCAAGTCGTACTCCACCGGGTCTTCCACGGTGAGGATGTTGTGCACGCTGGCATCCAGCCGGGCCAGGGCGGCGTAGAGGCTGGTGGTCTTGCCGCTGCCGGTGGGGCCGGTGACCAGGACGATGCCGTGGGGCTGGCGGATGAGGTGATCGAGCTTGCCCAGCACGCCCGGGTCCATCCCCAGGGTTTCCAGCTGCAGGCGTCCGGCCTGCTTGTCCAGCAAGCGCATCACCACCCGCTCGCCATGGCCGGTGGGCACCGTCGAGACGCGGATATCGATCGGGCGCCCGGCCACGCGCAGGGCGATCCGGCCGTCCTGGGGCAGGCGTTTTTCGGCGATGTCGAGCTGGGCCATGATCTTGATCCGCGACACCAGGGCGCCGTGCAGGGCCTTGCGCGGCGAAACCACATCCCGCAGGGTGCCGTCGACGCGGTAGCGCACCACCGAATGGCTCTCGTAGGGTTCGATGTGGATGTCGCTGGCCTCGTCCCGGGCAGCCTGGGTCAGCAAGGCGTTGATCATGCGGATCACCGGCGCGCCGTCCTGGGTGTCCAGCAGGTCGGTGATCTCGGGGATGTCCTGCATCAGCCGGTCGAGGTCGACTTCGTTTTCCGCCGCGCCCACGACTGCGGCAGCGCTGCCGGTGTCGGCATAGGCGCTGTTGAGCAAGCCGTCGAGTTCATCGTCGCGCACCCGTTCCAGCCGCACCTCACCGAACTGACGGCGCACTTCACTGATGGACCAGCCCGGCGTGGACGGGCATACCATCAACACCGCGCCGTCTTCGGACTGGCGCAACACCAGGCGCTGGGCCTTGGCCCAGGCGTATGGGAGGGTGGTCATGCCGACACCTCCTCTCTGACTGACATGGCTCCTGTGGCGAGGGAGCTTGCTCCCGCTGGGTTGCGAAGCGACCCCAAACAGGTTGAATGCGATCTGCCTGACGCACCGAGGCGCCAGGTTTCGGGTCTGCTGCGCAGCCCAGCGGGAGCAAGCTCCCTCGCCACGGTGCTCATTGTCCTACCGGCTCCGTTGCCGGCACCGCCTTGATCACCGCCCTGGGCGTTTGCAAGCTCACCGGCGCGGCGCCCGGAATCGCCCGGGCCGAGGCCGGCAGTTGCGGCGCCTGGACGTCCGGCAGTGCCCAGCTGCGCTCCGGTTGCAACAGGCCCTGGGCGCGGCGCATGAAGTCGTAGCGATTGAGGGTGATGCCGCGCCCCGCCGCCGTGTCGCGGATGATATAGGGCCGCAGGAACACCATCAGGTTGGTCTTGGTGACCTGCCGCCGTTCGTTGCGAAACAGCGCGCCGATCCCGGGAATCGTCGACAGCCAAGGCACCGCGTCGTTGCTCTGGCTGTAACCATCCTGCAGCAGCCCGCCCAGGACCATGATCTGCCCGTCGTCGAGCAGGATGCTGGTGTCGATGGCGCGCTTGTTGGTGACGATGCCCGTGGTACTCGAAGCGCGGTTGTCGACGCTGCTGACTTCCTGATAGATATCGAGCTTGACCGTCCCGCCTTCGGAAATCTGCGGCCGGACGTTGAGCTTCAAGCCCACCTCTTCACGGGTCACGGTCTGGAACGGGTTGTTGCTGGTACCGCCCCCGCCGGTGACATAGCTGCCGCTGACGAACGGAATGGTCTGGCCCACGAAAATGCTCGCCGCTTCGTTGTCCAGGGTCAGCAGGTTCGGCGTCGACAGCACGTTGGTGCCGCCCTTGCTCTTCAAGGCCCGGGCCAGGACCTTGAGGTCGAGGATCTTGCCGATGCCGGGAATGTCCACGGTGCCGTTGACCAAGCCCAGGTTCAGGCCCTGGGGCAACACGTCGATGCTGGTCTTGCCATTGAGGTTGAGCCCCGTGCCGCCGAGATTGACCCCGCCGATCACGCCACTGCCGCCAAGGTTGCCGGTCTGCCATTGCACACCGAATTCGCTGGCGTCGTCCTCGCCGACCTCGACGATCAGGCTCTCGATCACCACTTGGGCGCGACGCTGGTCCAGCAGGTCGATGACTTCCCGCAGGTTGCGGTACAGCGGGTCCGGCGCGGAGATCAGCAAGGTGTTGGTGGTGGCGTCGGCCTGGATGGTCACGCCGCCGGCGCTGAAGGCGGTGCCCTGCTCACTGTTCGTCGACGTCGTGCTGGGGGAACCGTTGCTGCCCTGGGCGTAGCCATTGCCGCTGCTCGACACACTGCCGCTGGTGGTGCTGCTGGTGCCGTCGCCACTGCTGCCCTGCCCGCCCTGGCCGTTGGTGCTGGCGCCCATGCCGCTGAGCACCGAGCGCGAGTTGTCGTTGCCCTCGCCTTCGCTTTCCCCGGTGAGCAAGCCGCGCAGGGCCTGGGCCAGTTTGCCGGCCTGGGCGTTGCGCAGGTACACCACGTGCAGGTTGCTCGGGTTGTTCTGGGCGTTGTCGAGTTTGTAGATCAGGTTGCGCGCCAGCTCCGTGCGCTCGGGGCTGCCGGCGCGAATGATGATGGAATTGGAGCGCGGGTCGCCGATCACGTTGATCTTCTGGGTCTGGTCGCCGCCCTGGGTTTCCAGCAGGTCAGAGACCATTTGCGCGATGTCGACGGCGATGCCGTTGTGGATGGGCACCACGTCGGTGTCGATGGCGCTTGGGGTGTCGATGCCTTCGATGAGCTGCGCCACCCGCGACAGGTTCTCGGCGTAATCGGTGACGACAATGGTGTTATTGCCCGGGTAGGCATTGATCGGGTTGTTCGGCGACACGATCGGGCGCAGCACCGGGATCAGGTTCACGGCGTTTTCGTATTGCAGGCGGAAGGTGCGGGTCAGCATGCCGTTGCCGGCCGGTTTGTCGGCGCTGTAGATCGGCCCACCCAGCAGCTTGGCATCCGCCTCCGGCACCACCTGGGCCACGCCGCCGACGTCGACCACGCTGAAACCTTGCATGCGCAGCGCGGCCAGCAGCATGTCGTAGGCCTGGTGGGCCGGGACCTGGCCCTCGGAGACCAGCGTCAGGTTGCCCTTGACCCGCGGGTCCACCAGGAACTGTTGGCCGGTGGAACGGGACAAGGCCCGCACCACCGCCTGGATGTCCGCCTCGACGAAATTCAGCGTCACCGGTTGATCCCCCAGGGGCGTGCGCGCCGACGCATTGCCGCGCGGCTCTCGGGCACGGGCGGTGAGGTCGACTTGATGCCGCACTGCCGGCTTGCGTTCACGCCCGTCCTGGGCCCGCTGGCGATCGAGCAATGCATCGCCGCTGCGCTGGGTACTTCCCAACGGAATCCCCAGTTCGCTGTCCACCAGCAACGGTGGCTGCGACGCGGGCGGCGTGCTGTTGCAGGCACTCAACGCCAGCAACAACAGCGGTGCAGCCTTGCGCCAATGACGTGGGTATCGGGCCCCTTTCATGAAGCTTCCTTAGCGCTGTGCGCCTGATCCATACGAACGGTTCCGGACAAGGTGCCGGCGCTGTTGTCGTGGTTGTCGAGGGTGTCGGTATTGGCCGGGACGGAACGCTGCAAACGAGCCTCGATCACCTCCAGGGAGAATTGCCGTGGGTTACCCAGCAGCCAACTGATGACCGCCTCCGCCGGGGCCTGGTCGAACGTAAGCTGCCAGGCACCGGGGCCCTCGGACATTTGCAATTGGTAGTGCTGGCTCAAGCCGCTGGCGTCCAGGCTCTGGCGCAAGGCGGCTTCGAGGGGCTGGTCTTGGGCAGGCCCCGCGACGTCACGCAACAGCACCTCAAGGGCTTCGGTCTGTGAGCGCAGCTTCGGGGTTTCGGCTTGCCAATAGGCGATGGTCTTCAGCGGCGGCTGGATCAGTGCGAGCCAGACCAGACAGCCACCCAGCACCAGCGCAGCCAGGGCCACGGCGGCTTGTTCGCGGGCGGCAAGCCCCTGCCAGAACGTGCGCAATTGCGTGCGAAAGGTTTGCCAACGGACCCGCGCCAGGGCCAGGGAGTGCTTATTCATCGTCGGCTTCCGGGGTTTCGTCGGGGGCGTCCTGGCCCGCTGGAGCCACGCGTAGGACCCAGCCCTGGTCGACGGCGGCGATGTCGATGCCGGCCTGGGCCAGGGGGATTTTCCAATCATCGTCGGCGGCGGGCTTCTGCGCCTCGGCCACGACATTCAGGCGCAACTCACCGTTCTCGAACGCCAGCGCCTGGACATTGCCGCTCATGAACGGCATGGCGCTGCCCGCCTGCTGCACCAGGCTGGCAAAGCGTTGGGCCGGGTCAGTCGCCGCGCCGCTCTGGCGCGCTGCGATTTGCTGGCGCGCCTGCTGCAGCGGGTTGAGAATCACCGGCAATTCGGGAAACGCCTGCTTCACTCGCTGGCTCATCTGCGCCTTGAGCCGTTGGCCCTGGGCCGCTTCGCGGGCGGCGTAGAGGTTCAGCCCGACCACCCACACCGCCAGCGCTATCGCGCAGATTGCCGCCGCCCGCCCCCAACCACCGCGCTCGGCCGCGCTGCGGGAAAGGCCGGCATGCAAGCCCCAACCCGGCGCAGGGCCAATCCAGCGTTGGCTGTCAGCCAAGGGGTCGAGGGAAGATTGCGGTGGAACTTTGCCCACCCAATGCAGCCCGCTCCCCATTTCCAGGAGCCACTCGTCCAGCGCCTCCTCCTGCAACGGTTGCACCACGGCGTGCTGCAGGCCATGGCGCACCAGCAGATGATCGTCCTCGATACAGGCCACCGGCCCCGGCAGCACCGGCAAGGCGTAGGCCGCCGGGTAGAGGCCACTTAGCTTCAAACCGGCCTGCTGCACCAGCCGCCCCAGGTGGGCGAGGGATTCACGGTCCAGCCAGGCGATCTGCACCTGCCCGTCGACGTCACGCGGACCGTGGGCCACCTGCATCTGTTCGCTGGCACCGAGCATCAAGGCCTGGGCCGCGCACGTCACCGCTGCGGTGATCTTGGCCGCCGGCAACAGCGGCAACTCCAGGCGGGTCAGCAAGCTGTCGCGGGGATGAAGGAAGCATTCCACTGATAGATTTTTACTGCCCTGGCCCAACGCCCGCAGGCTGCTTTGGCCTTGCTCGCGGACCTGGCCCTGGCGATCCAGCCAGGCAAACGCCACCACACTGTCGAGATCCAGGCTGCCCAGCGGCGCCAGGCCAATGCGCAAGCGGGTCATACGCCCACCCTTGACCAGATCACCTGGGGCAAGCGGTCCTCGCTGCGTTGCAGCAACGCCTCCAGTTCGACCCGGCGCTGACCACTGCGCGCCTGGCCCCTCAGGCGAAACCAGTCGCTGGTGATACCGACCTTGACGTTGGCGGTGTCCAATTCGGGCATGCGCAGGCGATTGACGAAGTCCCCGCGGTTGATAAACCAATGGCCACCGTCGCGTTCCCTGACCAGCGCCTCGGCCCGTTGCAGCGACAGCCCCGGCACGTAGGCGGCCAACACCGGGGCGCTGGCGGTGTTGCCGTTGATCCAGGTGTTGGCCGGCAAGATCGTCACGTACGGCGCCAGGGTGTCCAGCAACCGAGGGGTGACGCCCTTGACGCTGCGCAAGTCTTGCAAGGTGCGCAGCATCGGGCGCGTTGGTGAAAGCGGCTTGTTGGCGGCCAACGGCGACGTTTCGCGGCCGCTGTCGAAGGTATTGCCCTGTGGTGCCTGGTCCGACCGCTGCGGATTCAACAAGCGCGGATACGCCTCGACCACCCGTTCGACGATGCGCGTACGGACCGTCGCGGCCACACCCAACTGCTGGCACAGGCGTTCGAACGCTTGCACTTGTTCCTCGTCCACGCGCTCATTGGCGACGAGGTTGCGCAGGTTGAACTTGCCTTGTTCGTCTTCCAACTGGCCTTCGAACGGCGTGTCGATTTGATCCGAACCCGGCATCACGATGGGTTTCGCCCAAGGTTGGCCGAAACGCGTCAGGGGATCGCGCTGACGAGCGTCCCAGAGCAGTTGGCGACCCAGTTGCAAACCGCCCTGCAAGCGCGCCGTACCCTGGACGCGCAACTGCTCCGCTTCCAGGCTGCGGGTGAACAGGGTCTGGCGGGTCAACATGCCCCCGGCGATCACCGCCACCACAGCGGCGATCAGCAAGGCACTGATCACCGCCATGCCGCGCTGCTTCGCCGCGAGGGGCGAATCCGTTCGCATCACGGCCCTTATAACTGCCAGGAGCCAATGTCGGCATTCACGCCGTCGCCGTCAGGCTGGCCGTCGGCCCCCAGGGAAAATATATCGACTTCACCGTTGGCACCGGGGTTGAGGTAGTTGTAAGGGCGTCCCCACGGATCATTGGGCAGGCGTTCGAGGTAGGAGCGCCAGGTGCCGTTTTTCGCATCGGCCGGTTTCTCCACCAGCACCTTGAGGCCCTGGTTCATGTTCGGGTAACTGCCGTGGTCCAGGCGGTACAACTTCAAGGCTTGCATCAGGCCGCCAATGTCCTGTTTCGCCGCCGTTGCCCGCGCCTGGTCGGGACGGTCAAGCACCTTGGGCACCACCATCGCCGCCAGGATGCCGAGGATCACCACCACGACCATGATTTCGATCAGGGTGAAACCCAACTGCCCACGAGGGCCTTGGGAACGGGCGTTGTAACGGGCAATCTGCATCTCGACGGTCCTTCGCTGGATTCGATTCGAGGCGCAGTGTTGCAAGAAAATATGTCAGTGATATTGAAATTGCTCAGGAGCTTGCGTCGTCAATCGGTCACGAACGCCGGCTAGCCTTGAAGGCTGCCCTCGCTCTAGAGCCCGTGTCATGCCACGCCCTGCTCCGCAAGCCGGCTTCACCCTGATCGAAGTGCTGGTGGCCCTGGCGATCATCGCCGTGGCCATGTCGGCCGCCGTGCGCGTGGCCGCCGTGATGACCCAGAGCAGCGGCTTGCTGCGAGACAAATCCATCGCCCTGCTCACCGCCCGCAGCCAACTGGCACAACTGCGTCTGGAAGGCGGTTTTGCCCCGGGCTCGAAAGTGTTCGAGTGCGACCAGGGGCGCTTGCGGCTGCGCTGCGAACAGACCCTGCGGCCGGCGGAAAACGGTCGGTTGCTGCGGGTTGAACTGAGCGTGTCGGACCGCACGCGTGAAGCACCGCCGTTGGCTCGATTGGAGACGTTGGTCAGCCGGGAGAAATAAGGAGAGGCAATGCGATCCCCTGTGGCGAGGGAGCTTGCTCCCGCTGGGCCGGTCCGACGCCTCGGGCGAAGCGGCCCCAAGATCCTGCGGTCGCTACGCAACCGAGCGGGAGCAAGCTCCCTCGCCACAGGTCAGCGCTGGTTTTCGGAGTGGGTCAGCGAGGGCAAACTCACTGAATCCGGCAACCGCGCCAGGACCAGTCGGGTCTGTTCGTTGCCGCGTTCGATGACCACCGCCTGCGCCTCGATCGCCACCAAGCGTACCCCTTGGGCCACGCGCTCACCCACCAGGAAACTGCGCGGCGGTCCGTCGTTGAGGCTGAGGATCGCCACGGAAGCGTGGCTGCCGGCCATCACGCCGCTGACCTTGATGTCCACCGGTGCCGGTTGGTTGGAGAACCATTGCAGCGCCGGGTTATCGGAACGCTCGGCCATGCGTTGCGGGGCGACGTCCGGCGTGCGCGACTCGGCCGACGTGAGCAGCAGCGACGACCAGGTCGCCACCCCGGCCAACGCCGCCAACAAGCCCACGACCTGGACGATTTGCGCCGGGGATACACGCTCGATGAACGCCATGGCCTGAATCTCCTTGTCTTGATTCCAGCTTGCAGCGTACGCGGCAATTCTCTCCGTTTTATTTCACATCCTTATCATCTTCGCCGTGCAGGATGAGGCTCACGCAAAGGAGCGCCCATGAACCTCGGCAAGCAACGCGGTTTCACCCTGATCGAACTGATGGTCGTGCTGGTGATTGTCGGCATCGCCAGCGCCGCCGTAAGCCTGAGCATCAAGCCGGACCCGTTGAAATTGCTACGCCAGGATGGCGAACGACTGGTGCAGCTGTTGCAACTGGCCCAGACCGAAGCCCGAACCGACGGGCGGCCGATTACCTGGCGCTGGGACGCCAAGGGCTTTGGCTTCAGTCGCCGCGCGGATCAAGGCACTGGGGCCGATCGCTTCGAGGACGACCCGCAACTGCGTCGTCGGCGCTGGCAGAGCCCGTCGATGGAGGTTCGCGTGGAGCCCAGGCAGCGGGTCGTGCTGAATGCCGAATGGATCGGCGAACCCTTGCAGATCCGTTTGTCGGACGGCCAGAACAGTCTCACCGTGCAACGCAGTGCCGCCGGGCGGGTGCAACTCCAATGAGCGCGCGGGAGACCGGCTTCACCTTGCTGGAAGTGATGGTGGCGATCCTGCTGATGGCGGTGGTCAGCCTGATCGCCTGGCGCGGGCTGGACAGCGTGACTCGGGCCGACAGCCATTTGCAGGCCAGCACCGAACAGACCGAAGCGTTGCTGCGGGTCTTGAATCAACTGGAGCGCGACGTCGACCTGCGCGCCAGCATCGAGCTGAGTGAACCGGTCAAACCCGGCGTCGACGACGAGCCCTCCACCGCCCCACCCGCCTTCACCGTGCGCAGCACCGAGGGCCGGGGCTTTCGCCTGGATGTGATCCGCGTGGCGGCGGCCCAGGAAGGCGAGTTGCAACGGGTGCGCTGGTGGCTCAAGGGCGACACGCTTTACCGCGCCCAAGGCCAGGCCCGCAATCGCTACCCCCTGCCCGCACCCGGCCCGGGCGTGGCGGTGCTCAGCGACGTCAGCGACGCCGGGCTGCGGTACTGGGACACGGAAAAAGGCTGGCGCAAACTCAGCGGCAACCGCCAGGAAAACCCCGCGGGCATCGAGATCAGCCTGACTCGCCAGACGCCTCAGGGGGCTGAAATCTATCGACAGGTGCTTGGACCGCTGGAGTAGGTAGTTATTGGACCCTAGCACTGGTCCTTGTGGGAGCGGGCTTGCTCGCGAAGAGGCCTGTAGGCTCGACATCAATGTCGGGCTTGCTCGCGAAGAGGCCTGTAGGCTCGACATCAATGTCGACTGTGATGCCGCCTTCGCGAGCAAGCCCGCTCCCACAGGGTTATTGAATGAACCCAAGATTTGGGCACAACACAAATCCACTGTGGGAGCGGGCTTGCTCGCGATGAGGCTCGCCCAGGCACCGCGAGGCTCAGCTCAGCACCACCACCCCACCCGGCAATTCGGTACATTTGGCGCCGTAGGCATCGCGGATCAACAGCGCCACGCCCGCCAGTTGGTCGAGGCGAAAGCGTGCCTGGACCTTGCGCTGGCCCAGCTCGCGGTTGAGCAGCAGCAACATGCCGGGGCGATAGCGGTTGATTTCATCGATGACGCTGGCCAGGGTCGCATCGTTGAAAACCAAGACCTGCTCACGCCAGGCAACGGCCGCCGACACATCGGCACGCTCGGGAGTGCCCACCTGGCGCGGGTCGTAGGTCAACTGCATGCCCGGCTCCAAACGAAACCGCTGGCCTTGCACCTCGACCTGCACCACGCCCTCCAGGCAAGTCGCGCAGACGCTCTGGTCGGTGTAGCGGATGTTGAAGCGTGCCCGGGCGGCGCTGATCCAACCGGCGCCGGCCTGGACGCTGACCACCTGGGCACTGTGCCCCTGCACTTCAATCTCGCCACTGAGCAATTCCAACCCTTGCCCGCCATCGGCCAGCGAACGGTGACTGAGGCGAGTCTGGGTATTGAGTTCCAGGCTGACGCCCTCGGCCAGTTCCACCCGGCGCTGTTCGCCGACGTCGGTGACGTAGTCGGCCCCCAGCCCGGAGACACCGCCGGGCACCGTGGCGCGGATCAACAGGAACGCCGCCGATGCAGCGATTGCCCCACCCAACAACGCCCGCCGGCCGAAATGCCGGGGCGCCTGCAATGCGGTGGCGGCGGGTTGCAGCCCCTGCCACAGTGCCTTGGCCTGCTCAAAAGCCCGCGCATGCTCGGGGCTTTGCCCGCACCATTGGCGCAAGGCCCTGGCATCGGCCACGGTGGCACGTCCCGAGGTCAGCAGGATCAGCCAATCTCGGGCCTCGCTGGCCAATCGGGCCTGGGGCGTGGCGTCAGGGGAAGCGATGCTGAAGATGTTCAAGCGCACACACACTCATGAAAGGGTCGGGTCTCTACTCTCAAGACGGTTTTCCCGCGCCGGGACCGAACCGCTGAATAACTTTTCTTTCCAGGCGCAGGGCGCAATGCCCCAGCGCCGCCTTGATTTCCTTCTCCACCATACGGGTGGAGATACCGAAGCGCTGGGAGATTTCCAAGTGCGGCGCTTCTTCCAGGCGGGCGGCGATGAAAATCCTGCGACGCCGCGCCGGCAGTTCGTACAAGGCCTTGAGCAACGTCTGCAACTCCTTCTGCCCACCCACCACCCGTGCCGGGTCCAACGCTTCATCCGAGACCTGCAGCAACTCCTCGATTTCATCCCCCGTGAGCAAGCGTGCATCGGCCTGCCGACGGTCAGCGGCAATGTTCAGGGCCATGCGATACAAATAGGCATTGGGCTGGGCGATGTCCGACGTGTCGACCATCCGATCGACCCGTAGGTAGGTTTCATGCAGCACGTCGTTGGCCAGCTCCTCGGAACCCAGGCGCCGGCGCAAGCGCACCCGGAAATCCTCATAGGAGGTGAGGAACAGCTTCACCAACGGGCTGCGGCCGATGTCTTTCATCGCCCGGGCACCCCTTCCCCTGTTGTGCATTCCATGCTTCTTCCTGATGAGTCGGGTAACAAAAGCAGGGTCACCGGCTGGCGCAGCGAACTGGGCGCCGGGCGGTCGATCCTGAGGTTCTGCAAGCTATCGACCAAGGCCTTGTCCCGCATCAGGTCGCCCGTGGAACTGACCAGGCGGCTGTGCTGGACCACGCCGTCCCGGCCGATCCACATTTGCAGCACCGCCCGGAAACTGCCCGGGCGGGTCAACGGTGAACCACATAAATTGCGCTGTATGACCGTCTGGATGGCGGCTGCGTAATTGCTGTCGCCCAAGCCCGGGGTTACGCCGGCAGGCAACGGCACCTCGCGGACCCGCACCGGCTGCAACGTAAACGCATCCGCCCGGGCATAATGCGCCGCCAGCCCGGTGCCGCTGAGCAACACCCGCAACCCTTCGGAAGGCGTGAACCGCCCCCGCACGCCCAGCGTATGGCGCTGGTCCGATAGCTGCTGGTCAACCAGCACGGCCATGCCGGTAAAACGACTGAACTGTTCCAGCGCCGTGGTCAATTCCTGGGGCGCGATGTCCAGCTCTACCCAGTCGACTGCCTGGGCCGGCGCACTCAGCAGACACAGCAACACCACCAGCCACCCCAAGGGCGCCCCGGTCAATCCACGTCCTCGTCCGCCCTCGGCTCTGCCCTGCTGCACGACTGACGTATCCGTTGAAAATCGTCATCCTGAGGGGTGTTTATGAATGTCGTATGACAACTGATACAAATCCTCCAGGCCGCACTAGACTGATGCCCTGACAACGAACCGTCTTGCATGGCGGACCAGGAGGTCGGTGATGAAACAGTGGACGAAAATGGCGGCAGGCCTCGGGTTGCTCTTGGCCATGCCCTGGGCCCAGGGCGAAGAAGCCCCGGGCTGTATCGAGGTGACCGTCGGTGGCTACAAGACGCCCGACTACAACTGCCTGAGCCGGCAGATGGGTAATGACCCCGAGGCCGCAACCGCAGCGCAACGGGCCCAGGAGACCATGAACGTGCCAGTCAACGAACGCGCGCCGAACAGCGTCGGCCTGGCGACCCCGGCGGCCACGGGGGTGCGCATGGGCAATACGTTTGGCACCTCGGTCAAGCCCCAGCGGCCGCCGGTGCCGGCCAACACCTCACCGCTGCCCAAATAACGACACTGCTTTTTGTGGCGAGGGAGCTTGCTCCCGCTGGGCTGCGAAGCGGCCCCAAGATTTTGCGGTCGCTGCGCAACCGAGCGGGAGCAAGCTCCCTCGCCACAGGGATCACTTCAGAGCCTGATCCAGATAGTCAGCCACCCGGGCTCTGGCGAAAACTCACCGCCAGCCGGTTCCAGCTGTTGATGGTGCTGATCGCCAGGGTCAGGTCCACCAGTTCCTCCTCGCTGAAGCAGGCCCGGGCCTGGGCGTAGACGTCGTCGGGGACTTGGCTTTGCGCCAACAGCGTCACCGCCTCGGTCCAGGCCAGGCCGGCCCGTTCGCGGGCCGTGAAGAAACCGCTGTCGCGCCATACCGCCACCGCGTAGAGCCGCCGTTCGGTCTCGCCCTGGCGTCGCGCCTCCACCGAATGCATGTCGGTGCAGAAGGCGCAGCCATTGAGTTGCGAAGCGCGGATCTTTATCAGGTGCAGCAGCGCCGGTTCGATACTCAGGCGACTGGTCAGGGCTTCCAGGCCGATCATGGCCCTCATCGCCCCGGGGGATGCAGCGTAGTAATCCAGACGCGGGCTCATGGCGGGCTCCGTGGCGTTCGAGCGTTCCACGGTAGGCCCTGGGGTCGGTCAATGACAGGTCCAATTCGGCGAAAAAACCGGAGACAAGTCCAATCGACGGGATTTTCCCCACGCAACTTCAACGCAATCGCACAATGCGGGTAATCTTGCGCTTTTGACGCTGGCCGCCGAACAATCGCCCAGGAGCTTGCGGGTATGGAACTTCATGTTGTCATCAACGGCCGCAAGGACCTGTCGGGCCAGTTGTATCAACAATTGCGCAGTGCCATCGAGAGCGGCCGCCTGGCCGCCGGCACCCAGCTGCCGCCCAGTCGCCTGCTGGCCGAGCAACTGGGTGTTTCGCGCAAGACCGTTTCCGACACCTACGCCCAACTGACCTACGAAAACTTCCTCACTGGCATTATCGGCAAAGGCACCTACGTCAATGCGCGGCCCGCCAAAGTGGTACGCAAGCAAAGCCACCGCGAACTGGCCGGTGCCGATGTCGTCGAGGCCTGGCGCACCATGCCCGACCTGATGCGCCATCCCACCCTCGAAGGTGCGTTGCGCTACGACTTCATTGGTGGCGCCACCGGCAAAGGGCAGTTTCCGCTGGACGACTGGCGGCGCTGCACCGCCCACGCGCTGCGCCAGATCGCCAGCGCCAAGGGCTTCTACAGCCAGCCCGAAGGCCTGCCGGCGCTGCGCAATGCCATTGCCCGGCATATCGCGTTTTCCCGCGGGGTCAGTTGCCAGGACGAAGACGTCGTGGTGTGCAACGGCGCGCAGCAAGCCCTGGACTTGATCTCGCGGGTGTTGACCCGTCCCGGCAGCCTGGTGGCCATGGAAGACCCCGGCTATCCGCCGGCGCGGTTGCTGTTTGGCTCCCAGGGCGCCACGGTGGCCGGGGTGCCGGTGGACGATCAAGGCCTGCGGGTGGACCTGATCCCCGACGGCACGCGGTTGATCTACGTGACGCCCTCTCACCAGTTTCCCCTGGGCATGCCCATGAGCCAGGCCCGTCGCGAGGCGTTGCTGGCGCGGGCCTATGAGTTGGGGGCGATCATCATCGAAGACGACTACGACAGCGAATTCCGCTACGAAGGGCGGCCCGCCGATTCGTTGCAGAGCCTGGATGAACGCGGGATCGTGGCGTACGTCGGCACCTTCTCCAAGACCCTGTTGCCGGAGCTGCGACTCGGTTATGCGATCCTGCCGCCGGCGATCCTTGAAGCGGTGATCCTGGCCAAGCGCCTCACCGACCAGCACACCTCCACCCTGCCCCAGTGGGCGTTGGCGAAATTCATCGCCGAAGGCTGCCTGCTCAAGCACATCCGCCGCTGCCACACCCTGTATGCCGGGCGCCGCGAGCGGATCCTGGCGCGCATGGCCGGGGACTTGTCGCCCTGGTTCGAGGCCGTGCCGACCACCGCGGGCTTTCATATGGCGGTGTTGTGCAAGGTGCCGATGGACCTGGCGCTGGTGATCGAGCTGGCGAAAAAAGCCGAGGTCGGGCTCTACAGCCTCGAGGGGTTTTTCAACGACGTGCCTGTGCGACCGGGCCTGTTCTTCGGTTTCGGTGCGATCGAAACCCTGGACATCGATGTCGCCCTGGACCGCTTGCGCGACATTCTGCAGCAGGTGGCTTGAGAATTGGACTGGGCATTTATCCGCCCATTGGCTGTTTGAGCCTTGCGCCGCCAGGCCTATCCTGCACGGGTGTCATTGATCGTGAATAACCACCGTCCGACTTGATTCAGGAGCCTGAACAATGTCTCGCCAAGTGATCAATACCGTACAGGTGCAAGCCGCCGCCGGTCGCTCGGAAGAACTGGGCCGGCAATTGCAGCAAATCGTCGAGACCTTGCGCGCCCTGCCCGGCTGCGATGCCTATCTGGTCGACCGTTGCCCCGACGATGGCGACCGCTGGAACGTCAGTGCCCGCTGGCAATCGGAAGCGGCCATGCAAGCCCACTTCAACTGCCCGGAAGTGCAAGGTTTCATCAGCCTGATCGACAACCGCCTGGCTCGAAGCGTGGATTTCAATAGTTTTCCGATTGTCTGAGACCACGAATCTATTCCTGCCAAGCACTTCACCCTGTGGCGAGGGAGCTTGCTCCCGCTCGGCTGCGCAGCAGACGCAAGACTCTGATTGAATGCGCCGCCTGTGTTGGGGCGGCTTCGCCACCCAGCGGGAGCAAGCTCCCTCGCCACAAAAGCTCCATCGGCCAATGGCTTCATCGACCCAGCCAATTGGTCTACCCACCTTCCGAAAGATTGGACGTTTGCTTGCCCCGCCTCGGGGCTTAGGGTGAGTCCATCGCCGCGCCAGCGCGAAATCACTCGAAACCAAATAGGCCATCCCCATGAAAACACTCTGTCTGCTCGCCGCCCTCAGCCTGCTGCCCATTACCCAGGCCTACGCCCACGAAGCCGCGCCTTCGGAGAAGGTCACGGTGCTGCAGGAGCAAATGCTGAAAAATGTTCCAGGTAAAAAAACCATGATGCTGACCGTCAACTACGCCCCCGGCCAAGCGTCCATTGCCCACAAGCACGAGGGCACGGCCATGGCCTATGTACTCGAAGGCGCCATCACTTCCCAGGTCAAGGGCGAGGCGGCGAAGACCTACAAAGCCGGGGAATTCTGGTATGAAGCGGCGGGTTCCGAGCACCTGGTGTCGAAAAACGCCAGCGCGAGCCAACCGGCTAAATTGCTGGTGTTCATGGTGATGGGCGAGGATGAGGCGGTGTTGATTCCGTTGAAAAACTAACTCGCCTAGACGCAGTCCCCCTTGTGGGAGCGGGCTTGCTCGCGAAAGCGGTTTCCCTGTCTAAGCGTTGTTGACTGACCCACCGCTTTCGCGAGCAAGCCCGCTCCCACAGGGGCCCACAGTGGATCTTAAAAACAAAAAAAGCCCCGCATCTCTCAATGCGGGGCTTTTTCATTCAACGTCGGATCAGTTGGCCGTCACGACCGCCTGACCACTCATTGCCACGTCCAGCAGCTCGCGGTTGGCGACCGCGTACATGGCATAGTCGGTACCGCTGGCAGCACGGATGTCCACCAGCATGGCGCGCCAGCGCTCGACCATCTCGCGGTGCTGCTCCAGCCACAGTGCCAGGCGCGTTTCCACGTCCTGGGCGCCATCGCCCTCTTGCAGGACCGAGATGGTGATTGCCCGCTGTTGCCAGTCGACATCATCACGGAACGCTTCACGGGCCAGTGCCTGCCAGTTGTTTTCCACCGGCAGTGCGCTGATCTGTTGCAGGTACCAGGTGATGTCCAGGGCGCTGCCCACGGCGAAGTAAGCCTTGGCCACGTCGGCGGCGTTCTGACCGGTGACGTCAGCCGCCTCGATGATCGGCAGCAAGGTGTACAGGTGCGTCGTGCCGGCAACCATGCGCGCCAGCAGCTCCGGCACGCCGGCGGCCACGTAGGCCTGGTAGCGGGTCTGCCAGCCTTCGCGGGTCGGACCTTCCAGCAGTTCGTCGAGCTTGAGGCCCAACGCGGCCAGGTGCGGACCGAAGTGAGCGACGTCACGGGCAGCGTTCTGCTCGTTGCGGCGGCTGCGCAGGAACCAGCGCGTGGCGCGACGGCCCAGACGCATCAGCTCGTCCATCAGCTCCAGTTGCACGTCGGCCGAGACCTGGTGGTCCAAGGCTTCAATCTGACGGAACCAGTGCGGGAGATGGAAGATGTCCCGAACGATCACATAGGCACCGGCCACGTTCGCCGGGCTCATGCCCGTCGATTCTTTCAACCGCTGGACGAAGGTGATGCCCATGTGGTTGACCAGGTCGTTGGCGATCTGGGTGCTGACGATCTCGCGTTTCAGGCGGTGACGACGCATGGCTTCGGAGAACTTGCTCACCAGCGTTGGCGGGAAAGCCGTCTCCATGTCACGGGTCAGGTAGTCATCGTCCGGCACCAGGGAGTTGAGCAGCGCTTCCTTGAGGTCGATCTTGCTGTAGGAGATCAGCACCGACAGTTCGGCACGGGTCAGGCCATGGCCCGCCGCGACACGTTCGGCCAGTTGCTCTTCCGTCGGCAGGAACTCGATGGCACGGTCCAGCTTGCCCCGGGCTTCCAGATCGTTCATCAGGCGCTTGTATTCGGCGATCCGCACGAAGGCGCGGCGTGCCGCCAGGGACAGGGCCTGGGTCTGCTTGTAGTTGTTGCCCAACACCAGGCCACCGACTTCGTCGGTCATGCTCGCCAGCAACTGGTTGCGTTGCTTGTCGGTCATGTCGCCGGCCTGCACCACTTCGTTGAGCAGGATCTTGATGTTCACTTCGTGGTCGGAGCAGTCCACGCCACCGGCGTTGTCGATGAAGTCGGTGTTGGAACCGCCGCCATTGAGGCCGAACTCGACGCGACCCAGTTGGGTCATGCCCAGGTTGCCGCCCTCGCCCACGACCTTGCAGCGCAGTTCGTTGCCGTTCACGCGCAGCGCGTCGTTGGCCTTGTCGCCGACATCGGCGTGGCTTTCGCTGCTGGCCTTGACGTAGGTACCGATACCGCCGTTCCACAACAGGTCCACCGGCGCCTTGAGCAAGGCGTTCAGCAGTTCGGTCGGGGTCAGTTTGTCGGCCTTGATGTCGAAGCGCTCTTTCATCTGTGGCGAAATCGCGATGCTCTTCGCGCTGCGCGAGAAGATACCGCCGCCTTCGGACATGATGCTGGCGTCGTAGTCGGTCCAGGCCGAACGCGGCAGGTCGAACAGGCGCTTGCGCTCGGCAAAGCTGCTGGCAGGCGTAGGGTTCGGGTCGATGAAGATGTGCAGGTGGTTGAAGGCCGCGACCAGTTGCAGCTTGTCGGACATCAACAAGCCGTTGCCGAACACGTCGCCGGCCATGTCGCCGACGCCCACCACGGTGATGCTGTCTTCCTGGACGTTGATGCCGCGCTCGCGGAAGTGACGTTGCACACCGACCCACGCGCCCTTGGCGGTGATGCCCATTTTCTTGTGGTCGTAGCCGGCCGAACCGCCGGAGGCGAACGCATCGCCGAGCCAGAAGCCGTAGTCGATGGCGATGCCGTTGGCGATGTCGGAGAAGGTCGCAGTGCCCTTGTCCGCCGCCACCACCAGGTACGGGTCATCGTCGTCATGGCGCACGACGTTGGCCGGCGGTACCAGCGCGCCGTCCTTCAGGTTGTCGGTGATGTCCAACAGGCCCGAGATGAAGATGCGGTAGCAGGCGATGCCCTCGGCCGCGATCTCGTCCCGGCTGCCGCCCAGTGGCAGGCGACGCGGCAGGAAGCCGCCCTTGGCGCCCACCGGCACGATCACCGAGTTCTTCACTTGCTGGGCTTTTACCAGGCCGAGCACTTCGGTGCGGTAGTCTTCTTCACGGTCGGACCAGCGCAGGCCACCGCGGGCAACGTTGCCGAAGCGCAGGTGCACGCCTTCGACCCGTGGCGAGTAGACGAAGATTTCGAACTTCGGCACCGGCTTCGGCAGTTCCGGGATCAAGTGCGGGTTGAACTTGAAGCTGAAGTAGGACTTGTTCTGGCCGTTGGCGTCGGTCTGGTAGAAGTTGGTCCGCAGGGTCGCCTTGATCAGGTCCAGGTAACGACGCAGGATGCGGTCTTCGTTGAGTACCTGCACCTCGTCGAGGGCCGAGAGGATCGCTTGCTCCAGGCGCAGCTGCTTGTCTTCCAGGTCATCGCCGCTGAGCTTGCGCGCCAGATAGAAGCGGGTCTTGAACAACCGGGTCAACTCGCGCGCGATGTCGGTGTGGTTGTTCAGGGTGCTGGCGATGTAACCCAGGTCGAAGCCCAGGCGGATCTGCTTCAGGTAACGAGCGTAGGCACGCAGCAATGCCACGTCGCGCCATGGCAGGCCGGCGGTCAGCACCAGGCGGTTGAACGCATCGTTCTCGGCATCGCCACGCACGATGTGGACGAAGGCGTCCTGCAAGGTGTCGTTGAGTTGCTGGATGTCGAGGTCCAGGCCTTCGGCGGCGGTGAAGGCGAAATCATGAATCCAGAATTCGCGGCCGTTGGTGTGGCGCAGGCGGTACGGGAATTCACCCAGCACGCGCAGGCCGAGGTTTTCCAGGATCGGCAGCACGTCGGACAGCGCCAGCGGCGTGTCGGCGTGATACAGCTTGCAGTGCAGCTCGCGCTGGCCGGAAACCTGGCCCAGCGGCTGGTAGAAGCTCATCACCAGCGGATTCTTTTCGTTCAGGCTCAGCAGGTGCTGCATGTCGACCACGGCCGAGTGCGCGGCAAAGCGCTCGCGGTAGCCGGCCGGGAAGCCTTTCGGGAAGTCCGACAGCACGTTGGTGCCCTGGGCTTCACCGAAACTCTCGATGACCAGGCTGGCGTAGTCGTCCTTCCAGCTGCGGCAGGCCTGCACGACTTCTTTTTCCAGCAGCAACGGGTCGATGTCGATGCGGTTCTTCGGGTCCACCCGCAGGATCAACTGCACGCGGGCCAGTACGGACTCGGAGAAGAAGGTCCAGAACTCGCAGTCCGAGGCCTTCAGGCGATCCATCAGCACTTGCTGGATCTTCTGGCGCACTTCGGTGGAGTAGATATCACGCGGCACGTAGGCCAGGCAGTAGCAGAAACGGCCGTACGGGTCTTTGCGCAGGAACACACGAATCTTGTTGCGTTCCTGGATCTGCACGATGGACATGACGGTGCTGAACAGCTCGTCCACCGGGGTCTGGAACAGGTCGTCGCGAGGCAGCACTTCGACCACCTGGGCCAGTTCCTTGCCCAGGTGCGCCTTGGCCTGGAAGCCCGAGCGACGCTCGATTTCCGCGACCTTGCGGCGGATGTACGGGATGACCCGCACGCTCTCGCCATACACCGAAGAGGTGTACAGGCCCATGAAGCGGCATTCCTTGATGACCTTGCCGTTGGCGTCGATTTCACGGATCGACACGTAGTCCGGGTAGGCCGGACGGTGCACGCGGCTCGGGTGCGCGGCCTTGGCGAACGACAGCGGCGTCGGTTCGCGCAGGTAGTTGACGGCGTAGTCTTCGATGCGCAGGTCCTCGGCGGTCAGGCCGGCGCGCAGCAACTTGGTCAGGCCGAGGAACGAATCGGGGTTGTACTCGATGTGGCCGCCATCGGCCTCGTCGCGCACCACGAACTCTTCGTAGCCCAGGAAGGTGAAGTGGTTACCCACCAGCCATTCCAGGAAGCTCTTGATCTCGCTCTTTTCATCAGCGTCGATGGCGTAGGCGCTGCTGTCCAGGCTGTCGAGGATTTCCTGGACCTTGGCTTTCATCGGTTCGAAATCGGCCACGGCCACGCGCACTTCGCCCAGCACTTGCTCAAGTTCCTTGCTCAGGACGTTGAGTTCGGCGGCGTTGGCGCAGCGGTCGATTTCCAAGTACATCAGCGACTCTTGCAGCACGTCGTCGCCCTGGGTGCCCTTCGGCAGGATCTCCAGCAACTCGCCCTTGCTGCCGCGACGCACGCTCAGGACGGTGGTTTGCAGGGTATGGATGCTGTAGCCGCGACGGTTCAGCTCGGTGCGGACCGAGTCCACCAGGAACGGCAGGTCGTGGTGCAACACTTCCACGGCCGTGTGGGTCGACTGCCAGCCGTGGCGTTCGTAATCGGGGTTGTAGACGCGCACCTGCGGTTGCGTGTGGTCGAAGCGCTCAAGCAGGCGCCAGGCAGACAGGGTGCAGCCGGCGAGGTCGGACAACCGACGCTGGGTAAGTTCATCGAGGGAAATGATGCCGAAGAATTGTTCAGCGAACAGCGCCACTTGTGGCAGTGCCTGTTCACTGATGTGCTGCGCCAGTGCCGCTTGCAGTTGGTGCTGGAAGTCGGCTTTGCTGGCTGCGGTGAAGAACGCCATCTGTGGTACTCCGCTTGGGCTTGTTATTGATGGTAGCGTCGCGTGCAACCCCTTTCGGGGCCGTCGGCCATCCCGTTCCTGATTCTCGGGCAGAGGAAACAGGATGACAGGTGGGTGAAGCTGGACAGGACCGGCAGGTCACATCCTTTTCCATGTAATTTCATGTCATGGACACCTGCAAAAATCACCCCGGGGTGGACTTTGCAGGTGCACATCCGTTGCGCAGCTTAACGAGTGCGACATCCTGCCTGCTTGCAGCGCTGCGACATATTCGGTCATCGGCTAGCTAAACAGCCGGTGCGCACCGAACAACCCTAGCAGGCTGGGGACCAAACGGCACCCCGAGGCGGTAAACCAGCAGAAAATCCTTCAGGCTGGCAAAATCCACTTTTTGCACCCCGTCGGTGCACTCGATCCTGGAGCATCACCATGCAAATGACCACCGCCCTTCTGATCGCCAACCCGTGCGACGACGAAGAAGACAACATGGCCATGCTCTGCTGCCACAGCGCCCAGGGCGAAATGTTCCTGATGACGCGCTACCCCGACGAAGACGAACTGGAAATCGCCTTGGATGGAGAGCCTTCGACCCTGGACGGCGTCAGGGTCACGCTCAGCCCGACCCGCCTGCTGATTGAGATTGCCCCGGCGGATGCCGATGCGTTGAATGGCGACGATGTGCTGGAGATCATCCACGGCACCGGTGCGGCGGACCTGGCGGAAGTGGAACTGACGTTGCAGAACATCCTCAAGGGGACGGGGACCTATATAAGCCAGCTCTGAGATCCGGACACGAACACGCTCCTGTGGCATCAGCCACCCCTGATCCAAAGGCACCCCGTGGCGAGGGAGCTTGCTCCCGCTGGGTTGCGCAGCAACCCCAAAACCAGGCGCTGCGATGTGATGGGCAAGCTACATAGGCCGCCTTGCGACTGCTGCGCAGTCGAGCGGGAGCAAGCTCCCTCGCCACAGGTTCAGTGCACCAGCGGTTATTCGTCTTTCTTCACGAGATTGCCATCGGCGTCATAGACCAGATACTCGTCATCGTTCTTCGGGTCCCTCACATAGTAACGGGCCTCATTGCCGTTATCCGGCACCTTCATGCTGGTGTAGGACCCCAGCGCCTTGATCACCTTGTTGTCCTGGCTGATCAAGACCAGCGAGGTCCCCCCACCCGCCCGGATGGCCGCTGCATAACGGGTCTGGAACGCGTTGATCTGCTGGTAATCCAGTGGCACTTGCAAGCGGCCCGCCATGTCGATGGCACCGTAGCTGTCATCGCGCCCGACCACCGCCATGCCGTTGGAAAACGGCGTCACTTCGTCATAAGGCAACTTGATCGGTAGCCGCGCGCCCTGGCGATCGATAAAGGCGAACTTCCTGCTTTTGGTGTCCTGCACCAACAGCGGCTGCTGCCCCACAAACCGGCCTATCACGTTGTAACCTGGGAGGTTGATCCGTTTGCCTTCCAGGTCGAAAACATCCTCACGACTCCGATCGGCCGAGCTGGCGTAGAGCAGACCCGCGCTGTGCTCGAGGCCCGAGAATTGCGTCGGCAGGATCTCCTTGCCGTCCAGGGTATAAGCGCCGTACAGGCCTTCCATGAGATCAGTTCGCTTGCCGAGACGGGCGATGAACAGGTTATCGGTCACGGTGGGGTTGACGAATTTCATCGGCAACACAAACCGATGATGCCTGGCATCGTAGAGCCCATAAGGGCCGTTGGTTTCACGCTCCACCAACAGCAGGCCATTGCTCAGCGCCTCGGTGATGTGTTCGAACGGCAGGTCGACGAGCTTGTTGCTACCGGCGGGGAAATAGGCGAGCTGGCTGCGCAACGCCTGCCACTCCGATTCCGGGTCGCTGGACTTCTCCGGGTAAAACAACGTGTAGGTATCGGCCACCGGGCTGTCTTGCACCTGCACCCAACGGGGTTTGATCAACCATTGGCCGGCCTGGTCGATGAAGCCATAGCGCTCGGCCTTGCGGTCCTGGGCGATGTACCGTGCTTGGGCTGCCAGGACGTTGTCGACCTGGGTGAACTCAACGCGGTTGTCTTCCATCGGATCGAGTACATGGATGACGATGCGTTGCGGGGTGGCCTCGAATCGGTAGTCGACCTCGGTGTTCTGCAACGGCCCCGCCTGAGCGACCAGCGCCTCGGTCACGCGCTCCAGTTGCTGTTGCACCGCTTGGCCGGTCTTGAGCTGCTCGAGGTCGTCCTTGGTCTGCAGCAGCGCGTTGTAATAGTCCTGCAATGCCGCGATATCGCCCTCGGAGGGGAACGCCCGGGAGCTGTTCCCGTTGCTGTAGAGCGCCCTGCCTCCATCGTCCAGCCCTTGCACCACGAAGGTCGACAATTTCAGCGTACTCAAGCGCACGGAAGCGCTGCCATCACCCAGGGCCGTGAGCTGGAAGGACTGGCCGTCGTCCAGGGTCACCTTCGGCTGGTCCTTGTCCAGCACCACTTTCCTGAACGCCGGATAGCTGCGGTAAGCGACTGTCAAGCCGAGACTCGCCAGCGGTTTGTTCACCGCAAGTGCGAAGGCGTCATGGGATGCGATCATGTCGTCGGACTCGACCTTGGGCGGCGCCTTGAGCTCGGCGAAAGTTTTTTCGCTGCCATCGCGAAAAACCAAGCGCTGCGGCAAATACTGCTCGGCCGTCGGCTCATCCGGCATGGCGGCGCGCTTCCAAAGAGGATCGAGGCGACTGGTATCGAGCCGCACTTCGGAACCGTCGGCGAACAGTTTCTGAGCAAAACGCAGGTCCTGGATCGACGCCAATTCAGCTTTCAGTTGCGCGCTGGTGAACGGGACGAACAGCGGCTCGTATTGCAACGGCTGTTCGCCGGCAGGCTCGGTCGTCTCGACAGTCAGGCTCAATTGCACGTCGCTGACCCGCTCCAGGGACCTGAGGGTTTCACCGGTGTCCTGGATCAAATAATTGAGGCGTTTCTCCACCTCCGGCAGTGCCAACGTGCCGATGTCTTCCATGCCCCCTTCGTTCAATTGCTCGGCGGCGAAGCCTTCATCGGCTGGCGCGCCGCTGTGGCGAAACAGGATGTAGGACGTAAAGCCCACCACCAACAAGGTCACACTCAGTATCAACAGCAATCTCAAACGAGGCTGGGTAAAGGTCATGGTGGGTTCGGTCGTCAAAGGGCTGGGGAAGGCAGGCAGCTAACCACACGGCCTGGCGTGCTGCAAATCGGCCGGGTGGCCCGGCGCTGATGAATCGGCGTCACCGTGCGACTGATGTGAAACAGCCGCCGGTCGTGCCTCTGACATTTCGCTCTTGGCGACTGATTGGGTTCTGGTGTTTCCTGAAACCGGTTTCAGAGCCACTAATAAATCCAATAAGCAGGTTTCAATCCGTGAATTCTTTCTCCGCCGCCCAGCGCAGCCGCGTGACCATGCTCGACGTTGCCGAACGCGCCGGGGTCTCCAAGGCCAGCGTCTCGCGTTTCATTGGCGAAGACCGTGCCCTGCTCTCCGAAGCCATCGCCCGGCGCATCGAGCAGGCCATCAACGAACTGGGCTACCGGCCGAACCAGATGGCCCGCGGCCTCAAGCGCGGGCGCACACGCCTGATCGGCATGCTGGTGGCCGATATCCGCAACCCTTATTCGATTGCCGTGATGCATGGCGTGGAAACCGCCTGCCGTCGCCATGGCTACAGCCTGGTGGTGTGCAACACCGACCGCGATGACGAGCAGGAACGCCAGCACCTGGCGCTGCTGCGCGCCTACAACATCGAAGGGTTGATCGTGAACACCCTGGGGCATCACCGCGACGAGCTGTTCGAGTTGCGCAGCGAAATGCCGCTGGTGCTGGTAGATCGCAAGGTCGATCGGCTCGACAGCGACCTGGTCGGGCTGGACAACCCGGCGGCCATCGAAATGGCCCTCGATCACCTCGAACAACGGGGCTACCGCGATCTGTTGCTGGTAACCGAGCCGTTCGACGGCACCAGCTCGCGGATCGAGCGGGTCGAGAGTTTCAAGGCCGGCCTCCAACGGCGCCCTGCCCTGGCCGGCACCGTGGTGGAAACCTCCGATCAGTTGACCACGCGCATCAAGACCTTTCTTGCGCAGCCGGGCCCAGGCCCAGGCCCAGGCCCCAAGGCATTGTTCTGCGCCAATGGCATTGCCGCCCTGGCCGCCACGACGGTGTTGCGCGAGTTGGGTTGTCACTTGTTCGACGATGTGGGCCTGCTCGCCCTCGATGACCTGGATTGGTACCCGTTGGTAGGCAGCGGCATCACGGCCCTGGCCCAACCGACCGCGGAGATCGGCGCCAGCGCGTTCGAATGCCTGCTCAAGCGCTTGCGGGGTGACAACGGGCCGGTGCGGACCCTGGATTTTGCGGCGCGGTTGATTGAGCGTGGGTCGACGCTTGGGAATGGTCGGTGATGGTGAGGGCCTGCTCGCGATGAGGCCCTAAAGCAAACCACCTTTTTTTGCACAAAACTGAAACCGGTTTCAGAGGTACAACAACAATGCACACCCCACCCGTCTCCATCAGTCTTTCCAGCTACGGCGCCGACCTGGTGCGCCAGCATGGCCAAGGCAGCTTCATCGATCTGCTGGCCGCCGCCGGTGCTTCGCGCATCGAATGGCGCGAAGAATTGCTCACCACCGAACACCCTGCGGAACTGGCCGTCGCTGCCCGGGCCCGGGGCCTGCACAGTATCTTCTCGTCGCCTCTGGAGCTGTGGCTCGCCGGCCAGCCCATGCCCAACCCTGCCCTGGCACTCGCCCTGCAACGCGCCGAGGCGTTCGGTTCGACCTGGCTGAAAGTCTCCCTCGGTCACTTCACCGACTCCAATGACCTGTCGGCATTGGCCCAGGTGCTCTCCGCAAGCCCGGTGCAGTTATTGGTGGAAAACGACCAGACCTTGCAAGGCGGGCGGATCGAACCGTTGCAACGGTTCTTCACCGCCGTCGAATACCAAGGGTTGCCCGTTGCCATGACCTTCGACATCGGCAACTGGCAATGGCAGGACCAATCGGCCGCCGTGGCCGCCCGACAACTCGGACGGTATGTGGCCTATGTGCATTGCAAGGCCGTGGCCCGGCGCGCCGACGGCAAACTCGTCGCCGCGCCTCCGGCCATGACCGATCTGCATCTGTGGGAACAACTGCTCAAGCACATGCCTGCCGGCGTCATGCGCGCCGCCGAGTATCCGTTGCAAGGCGATGACTTGCTGCAATTGACCACCCGCCATGTCGCCACCCTGTCCCGTCTCGGGCAATCGCGCCGGGAGCCTGTCCATGTCTGAATTCGATGTGTTGTCGTTCGGCGAAACCATGGCGATGCTGGTGGCGGATCAGCGCGGTGACTTGGCCAGTGTCGACCAGTTTCATAAGCGTATCGCCGGGGCCGACAGCAACGTGGCCATCGGGCTGTCGCGACTGGGCTTCAAGGTCGCGTGGCTAAGCCGGGTCGGCGCCGATTCCCTGGGACGCTTCGTGACGCAGACGCTGGAGAACGAAGGCTTGGATTGTCGCCATGTGGCGGTCGACCCGGAGCACCCCACCGGCTTCCAGTTCAAATCCCTTACGGTTGATGGCAGCGACCCGCAAGTCGAGTATTTCCGGCGCAGTTCGGCGGCCAGTCATCTGTCCATCGACTCCATCGCCCCGGCGTTGCTTGACGCCCGCCACTTGCACGCCACTGGCATCGTCCCGGCGCTGTCGGACAAGGCCCGCGAGATGTCATTTGAGCTGATGACCCGTATGCGCGAGGCCGGCCGCAGCCTGTCGTTCGACCCCAACCTGAGGCCAAGCCTGTGGCGCAGCGAGTCGATGATGATCACTGAAATCAATCGCCTCGCCGCCCTCGCCCACTGGGTCTTGCCGGGACTCGGCGAAGGCCGGCTGCTGACGGGTTTCGACGATCCGGCTGACATCGCCGCGTTCTACCTGGACCAAGGCGCCGAAATCGTCGTGATCAAGCTCGGCGCGGACGGCGCTTATTACCGCACGCCGCTGGACGAAGGCGTCATTGCCGGCGTGCCGGTAACCCAGGTGATCGACACCGTGGGCGCCGGGGATGGCTTCGCCGTCGGCTTGATCAGCGCATTGCTCGAAGGCCAGGCCATCACCGCGGCCGTGCAGCGCGCCAACTGGATTGGCAGCCGCGCGGTGCAGAGCCGCGGGGACATGGAGGGGTTGCCGACGCGCCTTGAGCTATTGGCTGAATTTGAAACCGCCCATCGCGAGCAAGCTCGCTCCCACATGGGTTCGGGTTAGTCCCTGTAGGAGCGAGCTTGCTCGCGATAAAGCCACCACAAACGCACCTGCTGCAACAAAAACAACAAGCTCAGGAGTCAATGACATGCAAACGCTCAACCTCGCCACCCGCCGCTGGTGGTACATCATGCCCATCGTGTTCATCACCTACAGCCTGGCCTACCTCGACCGGGCCAACTATGGCTTCGCCGCCGCCTCGGGCATGGCCGAGGACCTCATGATCACCCCAGGACTATCGTCGCTGCTGGGCGCACTGTTTTTCCTTGGCTACTTTTTCTTCCAGATACCCGGGGCGATCTACGCGCAAAAGCACAGCGTGAAGAAGCTGATCTTCGTCAGCCTGATCCTCTGGGGGTCACTGGCCACCCTGACGGGCATGGTCTCCAACGCCTACTGGCTGATCGTCATCCGCTTCATGCTTGGGGTGGTCGAGGCCGCAGTAATGCCGGCGATGCTGGTGTACCTGTGTCACTGGTTCACTCGGGCCGAACGGTCGCGCGCCAATACCTTCCTGATCCTTGGCAACCCGGTGACCATGCTGTGGATGTCCGTGGTCTCGGGTTACCTGGTGCAGCAATTCGACTGGCGTTGGATGTTCATCATCGAAGGTTTGCCGGCGGTGCTCTGGGCCTTTGTCTGGTGGCGCCTGGCCGATGATCGCCCGGCCCAGGCCAAGTGGCTCAACGACCAGGAAAAACACGACCTGGAAAGTGCCTTGGCGGCCGAACAGGTCGGCATCAAAGCAGTGAAGAACTACGCCGAGGCCTTCCGCTCGCCCAAGGTGATCATCCTGGCGTTGCAATTTTTCTGCTGGAGCATCGGCGTCTATGGGTTTGTGCTGTGGTTGCCGTCGATCCTCAAGGCCGGCCTGCAGATGAACATGGTCGAGGCCGGCTGGCTGTCGTCCTTGCCGTACCTGGCGGCGGTGATCGGCATGCTGGTGGTGTCCTGGGCGTCGGACAAGGCGCAGAAGCGCAAGCGTTTCGTCTGGCCGCCGCTGCTGATCGCCTCCATCGCGTTCTACGCCTCCTACCTGCTGGGGGCCGAGCACTTCTGGTGGTCCTATGGCTTGCTGGTGATTGCCGGCGCTTGCATGTATGCGCCGTACGGGCCGTTCTTCGCCATCGTTCCGGAAATCCTCCCGGCCAATGTCGCCGGCGGTGCCATGGCCTTGATCAACAGCATGGGCGCGCTGGGCTCGTTCGGCGGCTCGTACCTGGTGGGCTACCTCAACGGCACCACTGGCTCCCCCGGCATGTCCTTCCTGCTGATGAGCGGTGCGTTGCTGCTGTCGGTGGTCCTGACCCTCGCCCTCAAGCCTGGCGCCAGCGACCGGACCGTCTCCCACCCCGCGACGCCCAACCCGGCGCCCGCCCGTTCCTGAATCGAGACCCATCCCATGAAAAAGCACGTGGTGTTGTACAAAAAACTGTCAGCGCAACTGATGGAACGCCTGCAAGCCCAGGCCCAAGTCACGCTCATCGAACGCCTCGACGCCCAGGGCCTGACACAACTGCGCGACGCCCTGCCCAGCGCCCACGGCCTGCTGGGCGCGAGCCTCAAGCTCGACGCGGCGCTGCTGGACCTGGCGCCGAACCTGCAAGCCATCGCCAGCGTCTCGGTGGGGGTCGACAACTACGACATCGATTACCTGACCGAACGCCGGATCCTGCTCAGCAATACCCCGGACGTGTTGACCGAGACCACCGCAGACACCGGTTTCGCGCTGATCCTGGCGACCGCCCGGCGCGTGGTGGAGCTGGCCAATCAGGTCCGCGCAGGCAGGTGGCAACAGAGCATCGGCCCCCAGCATTTCGGCACCGACGTCCATGGCAAGACCCTGGGCATCATCGGCATGGGGCGCATCGGCGAAGCCTTGGCCCAGCGCGGGCACTTCGGCTTCGGTATGCCGGTGCTCTACCACAGCCATTCGCCCAAGCCTGCGGTCGAGCAGCGGTTCGGCGCACGTTATTGCAGTCTCGAAACGCTGTTGCAGCAGGCGGATTTCATCTGCCTGACCTTGCCGCTGACAGCCGAGACCCACGGGCTGATCGGCGCCCAAGCGTTCGCGCAGATGCGTCCCGAGAGCATCTTCATCAATATTTCCCGGGGCAAGGTGGTGGATGAAGCGGCGTTGATCGAAGCCCTGCGCAACCAGCAGATCCGTGGCGCGGGGCTGGATGTGTTCGAGCGCGAACCCTTGAATGCCGATTCGCCGCTGTTGCAGATGGACAACGTGGTCGCGACGCCGCACATGGGCTCGGCCACCCATGAGACCCGGGAGGCAATGGCACGCTGTGCGGTGGACAACCTGTTGGCGGCGTTGGCGGGGGAGCGGCCGGTGAATCTGGTGAATGCGGGGGCGTGGGTAGGCTGACATGTTGCCGCCTTCGAATAGGCCATCGCGAGCAGGGTCGCGATGGCAACTGTGTTCATTTAGAGGTGCAGGCAACACAACCTCTTTCCGGGCGCACCCGCCTTAAAACACCGCTGCCAGATAACCCTTTTGATCCTTTCTTAAAATAATATAAACATCCCAAACGGCGAAAACAGTAGAGAGAAACCACACTTTCAACAAAGCAGCTACATTCCTACACTCCCCTCCTACTCAACGGCAAGAACGAACCTACGTCAGCCTCGGAAGTCGCGCAATAGCCTTCACCCAACCCCAATGTTATTAATTAATCACTTGCGAACACACGCAAAGTTGGGCGCTCGCGTCGCGACGCTCATTAACTACATTGGAGTAAATCGACATGGGCAGAAAACGCTCTGAAATAAATAACACCTTTTTTGGCCTGCCACAGGCATTAGGGCTTTCTGAGGATCTCCTCGCAACGGAAGCCGATTTTTTTGCGTCGCTGACTAACTAAATCAGTGACCGATTAAATATCGGCGAACAGATGCCGAAAGGATCTCCTTTCGGCATCCTTTAAAGGAGACCCACATGTCAGAACGAGAACTATCACCCACCGAAGCGCTATTCAATATAATGTCCACGCTCCATGCACTGGGCCTCAGTGCCGTAACACGGTACACGACACCATCCAAGCTAGTGGCGACTGCCGAACTGTTTGATGGCAACGATAATCTCGTTGAATCGGGGGCTGGCAAGGGGCCTGACTCACTAATAGGCGCGCTGGCAGAAAGCATTGAACACTTCAGCACGTTTCAGCCTCTTGCTGATGCTCCCATACGATACCGCTCCGATAAGATAGCTACTCAAAAAGCAGTTACAGACGATGGAATCTTTACCAGCCTGCCTCACACCGAAAAATTAATCGAATGTTTCAGACTTACCTCGCTCAACAATAATGAAGAGCTATTCGCGCCGTGCGTCCTTCTATGCCCTGAAACGACACAAAACATCCACGAAGATTCGAATTCCGCACTGCGCTTTCTATCTCGCTACTCATCAAATTCAGGAATTGCTTTTGGTTGCACAGAGAACGAAGCACTGTTACATGGTGCCCACGAAACAATCGAGAGGCATATCCTGTCTCTTCTCTACATGACTGTCTGCGGCCTCGGTCCGGCAATGAAACTATACACACCTTCTGCCGCGCTGCTCCAAACAGCGCTGAGGAGCCACCCCGCCGCCTTGGCGTCAGTGAACAAACTGCAAGTGATCATCATCAAGGACGTACTGTCAGTTTATTTTGCAGTGGCATTTCCCAAGGCGGGCCCTGGAGGTCACCATCTTTCACCCATCGGTTCCGGATGCTCGCTTGAAATCCATACTGCAATCCAAAGGGCAGTTACTGAACAGTTCCAGTCCGAGGACTTATATGATGTCGCTATCCATAGATAGAGAAACCTTTGACCTATTATCTAAATCAAGGCATCTGAAACACTTGATTGACTTCGCACCACTCATAAGAGCGACACCTCCCACAATTGACTCCCCTGCACATATCGACTCCCCGACAGTCTCCGAACAATTAGAAAAACTGCAAAAAAACCTATCAAGCAAAAGAATGAAAATATTCCACCGAACGGTGGCTCGCTTTTCAGGCAACAGCATCGTCACTCAAATCTACATCCCAGGACTTGAGCGCTTCAACATCATTAGAAACGGTCGCCTGGTGGTGCCTCAGTACGTATTACGCGGTTGAACTATCGAACACAAAGCAACCAGGAGCGAGTACATGCACAGCATTAGGGCAATGATAAAAAGCGCCTATAAAAAACACACCAAACTTCTGATGATAACTATAATCACCATCATCGCACTTAAACTGATTACACTTGCCCCTCCGCTATTACTCGGAACCATCATCGACACGCTGCAAGGCAATGTAAATCCAGCATCCAGCACCCTGCTCGCACTGACGGCAGGCCTGATTGCCGCGGGATGCATTCATGCCGCCATCACTCCTCTGCAAATCCACTCGCTGTCTAAGTTGGTACAAAACATTATCATGAACGCTTCCATTGGGTGGATCACAGAACTCATCGGCAAAGAGTTTTCGTCATTCAACTCCTGGAGAATCGGCCATTTCATCAAATCGGTCGAGCGCGGAATTACTGCGCACGAACAACTACTCACTTTCATTGTGACCATTGCACTTCCCGTACTTTTGGAATTCATAGTTGTTGGAACTGCTTTTATTTACATTGGAGGCGGTGAAATTTTTTTGAGCATGACTGCGTTCGGAATTATCTATCTGGCTGCCACCCATAAAATCATCAGATGGCGGAGAAAGCACATCGACGCAGTCAATGAACAGGAAGATGAATTAAGCGCTCACCTCTACAACACCCTCAACGCGGGAAAAATCATAAAACTGGAAAGTGCCGTACCTACTGCCCTGCACCCGTTGAACGCGGCGTTCGGACGTTATGCCAACGCCGCAGTGACTACGGCATCATCTGGCGGCCTGCTGAGCACCGCCAAGATACTGTTCGTAAGTCTTTCCACTGGGGGATTGCTCTACTGGGGCGTCGTGGACCAGCTTTCGGGCCAGCCCAGTATCAGTGTCGGGCAGCTGGTTGCCATTTTTTCAATCGCGGGGAGCTACCTGCTCAGTATTTCAACCTTGACTGAAGGGTATCGTGTTCTCGATCAGTTTCTTGCAGACCAGCGTCAATTTCAGGGTCTGCTATCGCTTCCGGATTTCGATCGCAGCAATCGGCTGGCCTGGGTTGATTTCCAGCGGTCCTCAGTTCTGGAACTCGGCCCCTGCGAAGTGACGGGAACGGGACCGCTTCGCCTGTCGATCAAGCGCTCCCTGGCATTTGCCCAAGGGCAGTCAGTGGCTGTTACGGGCCCTAGCGGCGCAGGCAAAACCACTTTTCTGGAAGTCCTCGCCGGGCTTGATGCATCAATGCGTGACCAACTGAGTATCGACTCGGTACCGGTCTCATTTTTGACCGGTCAAGCTCACTTGGGCGCCTTGAGATACTGCCCCCAACAACCACGGTTCCTGGAAGGCTCTTTTGAACAATCGGTTCTGTTCGGAAGCAGCGCATCGCCCATTTTATCCAGAGCCATACGACAACTGGAACTGGATGAGATCGTGGCTACACGGCAGGTCAGCGAAAATGCATCGAATATCTCCGGAGGCGAAGCCAAACGCCTATCGCTACTGCGCCTGATCAACAAGCCTGGAAAATTCAATATGTTCGACGAGCCAAGCGCATCCATCGAACCCAGGTTGACCACGCCCCTTTGGGACCTGTTATTCGAGGTTTTTGCCGGGCAGGGATTGATATGTGTCACCCACGACGTTGATCACCTGCATCGGTTTGACCGGGTCATTGTGATGCATGCTGGGGCAATCGTGGAGGATGGTCCGTGGCGGGAGCTGGTCGACAGACCAGCAATCAAGCTGCTGGTGGATGAGATTCGGATGCAAAACTAGCGAAGATTGGAGTTGTATGTGCCGCCGTCATCGCGAGCAAGCTCGGCTCCCACAGTTGTTTTGGAGTGGCCTCAGGATTCGCATATGCCGCAGATCTCCTATGGGAGCGAGCCTGCTCGCGATGGCAGTCTGCCTGGGACGACGATGCTGGATGTGCCGCCATCATCGCGAGCAAGCTCGGCTCCCACACTGATCTCGGGTGTACACCACAGATCCCTGTGGGAGCGGGCTTGCTCGCGAAAGCGGTGTGTCAGTCGACGAAAATGTTGTCTGACACTGCGTCTTCGCGAGCAAGCCCGCTCCCACAACGACTCCAAACCGATCACAAATCCGCACACCAGACAAAATCCCGTTAGTCGCCACCCCCTGCCATGCATTAAAGTAACGCCCCCAGCCCCGGCGTTATCCGAACGCCTGGGGCCACCCTTTCCAGGAACAGTCATCGATGGAACATCGTGAAGCGCTGCTGGCGCTGCGAACCTTTCTTTCAACGCAGATTCTCGGCCAGGAAAAACTCATCGAGCGCCTGCTCATCGCCCTGCTCGCCGACGGTCATATGCTGGTGGAAGGTGCGCCCGGGCTGGCCAAGACCAAGGCCATCAAAGAGCTGGCCGAGGGCATCGAAGCGCAGTTCCATCGCATTCAGTTCACCCCTGACCTGCTGCCTGCCGACATCACCGGCACCGAAATCTACCGGCCGGAAACCGGCAGTTTCGTGTTCCAGCAAGGGCCGATCTTCCATAACCTGGTGCTGGCGGATGAAATCAACCGCGCCCCGGCCAAGGTCCAGTCGGCCCTGCTCGAAGCCATGGCCGAGCGTCAGGTCAGTGTCGGGCGCAGCACGTATGAGCTGTCGCCGCTGTTCCTGGTGATGGCCACGCAGAACCCGATCGAGCAGGAAGGCACCTACCCGCTGCCCGAAGCCCAGCTCGACCGGTTCCTGATGCACGTCAAGATCGGTTTTCCCGATGCCGCCGTGGAACGCCGCATTCTCCAGCAGGCCCGGGGTGAAGCGCTGAACGGCGAGACCAAGCCCGAACGTCGCGTGAGCCAGCAGGCGATCTTCTCCGCACGCAAGGAAATCCTCGGCTTGTACATGGCCGACGCCGTGGAGGAATACCTGGTGCAACTGATCATGGCCACCCGCAACCCCGCCAAGTTCGACCCGGAGATGGCCGAGTGGATCGCCTACGGCGCCAGCCCGCGGGGCTCCATCGCCCTCGACCGCTGCGCCCGCGCCCATGCCTGGCTGGCCGGACGCGACTTTGTCAGCCCGGAAGATATCCAGGCCGTGCTGTTCGACGTGCTGCGCCATCGCATCATCCTGTCGTTCGAAGCCGAGGCCGCCGGCATCGACCAGGACCGGGTCGTGCAGCGGATTCTCGACGTCGTCGCTGTCGCTTGAGCATGCGTCATGAATAACCCCCTGGCGCCCGCACCGGGCATCCGCGTCAGCCTTTCGGAGCTGATCGAGATGCGCCATCGCGTGCGCGAGGTGCAATTGTTCTCGACACCAGGCCAACGCAGCCCGCTGATCGGCCTGCATCACTCCAAGCTGCGTGGACGCGGGGTGGATTTCGACCAGGTGCGGGTCTACCAGGCCGGCGACGACGTGCGCACCATTGACTGGCGCGTCACCGCCCGGACCCAGGAGCCCCACACCAAGCTGTTCCACGAAGAACGCGAGCGGCCGATCTTCATCATGATCGAGCAAAGCCACCGGCTGTTCTTCGGCTCGGGGTTGATGTTCAAGTCGGTGCTCGCCGCCCAGGCCGCCAGCCTGATCGGCTGGGCCGCGCTGGGGCACAACGACCGGGTCGGCGGCCTGGTGTTCGGCAACAACACCCATTACGAGGTCAAGCCACGGCGCAGCAAACAGAGCCTTCTGCAATTGCTCAACCGGCTGGTGCGGGTCAACCAATCGCTGCACACCGAGGGCGAGCCGGATCGCGACTCGTTCGGCATCGCCCTGCGTCGAGCCCGGGAAGTGCTGCGGCCCGGCAGCCTGGTGATCGTGATTTGCGACGAGCGCGCCTTGTCCGACAGCGCCGAGCAGCAACTGAGCCTGCTGTCGCGCCATTGCGACCTGTTGCTGCTGCCGCTGTCGGACCCACTGGACCACGCCCTGCCCGCCGCCGGCTTGCTGCGCTTCGCCCAGCGCGATGCCCAACTGGAGCTCGACACCCTGAATGTCGAGTTGCGCCAGGCCTATCGCGCCCAGGCCGACGGTCGCCAGGAACGTTGGGAGCTGCTGGCGCAGAAGCTGCGAATCCTGATGATGCCCCTGAGCACCCAGGGTGACATGGTCGAGCAATTGCGCGAATACCTGAACCCCAAGCGGGCCGGGAAAAGCCGATGAGCAGTCTCGATCAACTGCAACCGTTGATGGCGCCACCGCCCATCGGCTTCTGGCCACCCGCGCCGGGCTGGTGGTTGCTGCTGGTGCTGTTGCCGCTGTTGGGTCTGGGGCTGTGGCATTTGCGCCGCTTCATTCCCGCCAAGCGCACCACGGACCGCAATGAGCAACCCCTGGACCCGGTGCGCGTGGCCGCCCTGGCCGAACTCGCCCGGCTGCCCAAACCCTACGACGGCGCGCCGGCCGGTGCCTGGCTGCAGCAGCTCAACGGGTTGCTCAAGCGCCTGTGTCGCAATCACTATCCCTACAGCCAGAGCCACACCCTCAACGGGCGCAAATGGCTGGCCTTCCTCGACAACCGTTGCCCGGCCGCCGGCCTGACGCGTTGGATGGTACTGGTGGAAGGCGCCTACAAGCCCGAATGCAAGCTCGACGACAAAGCCATCGCCGGCCTGACCCAGGCGGTGGAAATCTGGATTCGCAAACATGTTTGAATTCGCCTGGCCGTGGGTGTTCGCC
Source organism: Pseudomonas sp. Z3-6 (assembly GCF_051131985.1). Taxonomy (NCBI): domain Bacteria; kingdom Pseudomonadati; phylum Pseudomonadota; class Gammaproteobacteria; order Pseudomonadales; family Pseudomonadaceae; genus Pseudomonas; species Pseudomonas sp. Z3-6. The sequence goes on along the minus strand of NZ_CP071644.1, from coordinate 3,137,473 downwards.
CTGTTGCCACTGCCCTGGCTGATGCGCCTGGTGCTGCCGGCGGCCGACAGCGGCGAGCCGGCGCTCAAGGTCAGTTTCCTCGGTGACCTGGAAGGCCTGGTGGGCCGTCGGGCCCGGGCCAATCTGCCGACCTGGCGACAACAGGCACCCTTTATCCTGCTCTGGCTGCTGTTGCTGATCGCCGCCGCCCGGCCGCAGTGGTTGGGGGAACCGTTGCCCATTGCCGCCAGCGGTCGCGACCTGCTGGTGGCGGTGGACGTCTCGGGTTCCATGGACTTTCCCGACATGCAGTGGAAGGACGAAGAAGTCAGCCGCCTCACGCTGGTCCAGCACATGCTCGGGGATTTTCTCGAAGGCCGCGAAGGTGACCGGGTCGGCCTGATCCTGTTTGGCAGCCAGGCCTACTTGCAGGCGCCGCTGACCTTCGACCGTCGCACCGTGCGGCGTTGGCTCGACGAGGCGCGCATCGGTATCGCCGGCAAGAATACCGCGATTGGCGACGCCATCGGCCTGGCCCTCAAGCGCCTGCGCCAGCGTCCGGCCCACAGTCGCGTGTTGATCCTGGTCACCGACGGTGCCAACAACGGCGGCGAAATCGATCCATTGACTGCGGCGCAGCTGGCCGCCGACGAAGGCGTGAAAATCTACCCGATCGGCATCGGTGCCGACCCGGAACAAAGCGGCACGGCGGGCTTCCTCGGCGTCAACCCGAGCCTGGACCTCGACGAGCCGACCCTCAAGGACATTGCCCAGGTCACGGGCGGTCGTTATTTCCGCGCCCAGGATGGTGAGCAACTGCTGGCGATCAAGACCACCCTCGACCAGCTCGAACCGGTGACCCAGCAACCGACCCAAGCGCGCCCTGCCCTGGCGCTGTATCACTGGCCCCTGACCGTTGCGCTGTTGCTGAGCGTGCTGCTGGCGGCCCGGGTGCGCTGGCCGGACAATCCACTGCAGCGCCTGCTCAACCAGGCGCTGTTCAAACCGACCCAACACACCGAGTGGCGTCAACGGCTCAAGCGGCTGCGCTTGCGGAGGCGTCGATGATCGCCCTCTGGCCACACTGGCTGCGCCCTTGGTTCGTGTTGCTGCTGCCGTTGCTGGGCTGGTTGCTCTGGCAACTGTGGCATCGACAGAAGCGAGTGGGCCGCTGGCAGATGATCTTGCCCCCGGCCTTCCACGCCGTGCTGCTCAGCGGTGGCACGGGTCGGGAAAGCCGGCTGCCATGGATCGCCCTGGGACTGGGTTGGCTGTTGATCGTGCTGGCGTTGCTGGGGCCGAGCTGGGCGCGGGTCGAGCAGACCAGCCAGAAACCCGCCGATCCGCTGGTGGTGATACTGGAGCTGACCCCGGAAATGCTCGCCACCGACGTCCCGCCGACGCGCCTGGAACAGGCCCGGCGCAAGTTGCTGGACCTGCTGCAGAACCGCAGCGATGCCCAAACCGCGATCATTGTCTATGCCGGCAGCGCCCACACGCTGGTGCCGCTGTCCGACGACCTGGCCACCAGCGCCAACCTGCTCGAAGCCCTCGCGCCGTCGATCATGCCCCAAGGCGGTCATCGCGCCGACCTGGCGGTCCATAAGGCCATGGCCCTGTTGGACCAGGGTGAACTCGGCCACGGTCGGATCCTGCTGATCGGTTCGTCGTTGAACGAACAGGAACGTGAAGGCATCCGCCAAGTCCTGGACGGTTCCGCCACGCAATGGTTGATGCTGGGCATCGGCACCCGGGAAGGCGCACCGGTGGCCCAGGAAGATGGCAGTTACCTCAAGGATGCCCAGGGTTCGATCCTGGTGCCGCGCCTGGACAGCCCGGGCCTCAAGGCCTTCGCCAACGAACTGGATGGCCGCTACCGACCGGCGCGGCTTGACGACAGCGACCTGCGCGGCCTGGGCCTGCTGGACGGTCCTCGCCATCTGCGCAGTGACGGCCAGACGTTGCGCCTGGACACCTGGGCCGACCAGGGTTATTGGCTGCTCCTGCCATTATTGCTGCTGGCCGCCTGCGCCGGACGTCGCGGCTGGCTGTTCTGCCTGCCGCTGCTGTTCGTGTTGCCGCAAACCGGCCACGCCTTCGAATTCCAGGACCTGTGGTTGCGCGCCGATCAACAGGGCCAGCACTTGCTCAAGCAAAAGCGCCCCGCCGAAGCCGCCGCCCGCTTCGAGGACAGCCAATGGCAAGGCGTCGCCCTGTACGAAGCCGGTCAATACAGCGAAGCCGCCCGGCGCTTCGCCGAAGGCAACGACGCCCGTGCCCACTACAATCGTGGCAACGCCCTGGCCAAGAGCGGTGAGCTGGAGGCCGCACTGGATGCCTACGAACAAGCCTTGGAATTGCAACCCGACCTGCGCCCGGCCCAGACCAACAAGGCGCTGGTGCAGAGCCTGTTGAAGGAGCAGGCACCACCGGCGCCAGAGCCCAAGCCCGCGGAAAACGAGGAACCAGCCCCCTCCGAGCAAGCGTCGGATAGCACTTCGACGAGCCAGTCTTCCGAACCGGGACAGCCATCCACCGAGACCACCGCGACGCCGGACGAATCCCAGCCCCCACGGGCCGCACAGCCGCCCACCGCCCAGGATGTGCCGGGCAGCGAGCTGCCTGACGAACAGACCACCACGCCGCCGCTGCGTCCCGCCGGCGGCCAGCGCAATGAAGAAGAACAACGCCAGGCCATGGAACAATGGTTGCGCCAGATCCCGGATAACCCCGGCGAGCTGCTCAGGCGTAAATTCTGGTATGAACAGCAAAGCCATCAGGCCCAGGGAAAAACCCCATGACCCGCTTCACCGCCTACCTCCTCGTGTTGCTGCTCTGGGCCTCTGGAACCCAGGCTGCACAGCTGACGGCCAGTGTGGACCGCAGCCGCCTGAACTCCGGGGAAACGGTGGAACTGACCCTGGAATCCAATGACGCCACGTTGTTCGGCAAACCCGACCTGGGCCCGCTCCAGGCCTTGTTCGATGTGCGCGGCACCCGCCAGGTCAATCAGTTGACGACCCTCGACGGCGAGAACCGCGCCACCACCCGCTGGATCATCACCTTGCTGCCACGTCGAAGCGGCACCGTGGTCATTCCGCCGCTGCAACTGGGCGAAGTGAGCACCCAGCCGATCACCCTGCAAGTCATCGAAAGCGAAACCCGCAACGCCTCGGGAACCCTGGCGCCAGTGTTCATCGAGGCCAGCCTCGACCAGCGCGACGTGTATGTGCAGGCCCAAGCGATCCTGACCCTGCGCATCTACCATTCGGTGTCGCTGTATGACGACAGCAGCCTGACGCCGCTGCACATCCCCGATGCGCGCACCGAACAACTGGGTGAATCGCGCACCTACGAAAAAGTCATCAACGATGTACGCCACGGCGTCATCGAACTGCGTTATGGCATCTACCCGCAGCGCAGCGGCGAGCTGACGATTCCGGCCCAGACCTTCAGTGCCACCCTGGTCGAACCGGTGACCCAGGACGCCGCCCCTTCAGGCCCCAAGCCCGGCCAATTGATGCGGGTCAGCTCCGAGCAACTGCTGCTGAGCGTCAAACCCAAGCCGGCCAGCTACCCGGCCGACGTGCCCTGGCTGCCGGCACGCAGCCTGTCGTTGAGTGAAAGCTGGAGTCCGGAGCCGACCCACAGCCAGGTCGGCGATTCCCTGACCCGCAGCCTGACCCTGGAAGCCGAAGGCCTGGCCAGCGCCCAGTTGCCACCGTTGCCGGCCACCGAGATCAATGGCCTGCGGCGTTATCCAGACCAACCGGTCCTCAGCAGCCGCAGCAGTGAACGCGGGCTGGTGGGCAGCCGCGAGGACCGCGAGGCACTGGTGCCCAACCGCAGCGGCACCATCGAGCTGCCACCGGTGGAAGTGGTCTGGTGGAACACCCTGGAGGATCACCTGGACCGCACCAGCCTCCCGGCGCGGACCCTGCAAGTGGCGAACAATCCGAGCCTGATGGTGGATACGCCGGCCAGCACGACACAGATCGTGACCACGGTGGACAGTGAGACCCTGTGGTATTGGCAACTGAGCAGCCTGATCCTGGCCTGCACGACACTGCTCGGCTTCGGCTTGTGGTGGCGCGCCCGTTGGCAGCCGGCGATCCTGCGCTCGACCCAAGCCGGACCGAGCCCGCGCACCCTGCTGGACGACCTCAAGCGTGCCTGCCTGGCCAACGACTCCCACGCCACCCGCCAAGCCCTGGACGCCTGGGCCCGCCAACAGCCGGAAACCCTGGCCGACATGGCGGCGCGTTTCGTGCCGCTGTCCGACGCCCTGGACGGTCTCAACGGCGCGCTCTACAGCGAGACCGGCCAGCATTGGCAAGGCGAAGACTTGTGGCGGGCCATTCGTACCATTCCCACCGCAGACCGCTCCCAGGACCCACTGGGCGACAGTGAGTTGCCGCCGCTTTATCCGAAGTGATTTCAATAAGGTCAGACAATGAATCAAAACGCGTCTAGAGGTTGAGATCGAGCTCGGCATCCAGATGAATGGCCTGTAGAAAAGTACTGTCGTGAGAAACCACGATCAATGAACCTTGGTACTGGTTGAGCATTTGCTCAAGCGCGATTCGACTGGGCAAGTCCAGATGGTTGTCCGGTTCGTCCAGCAACAGCAGTTGTGGCGGCCACTGGGAATACAGCTGTGCCGCGAGGGCTATTTTCAAGCGCTCGCCACCACTCAATTGACAGGTTTTGAGCATCGCCCGATCCGCATCAATGCCCAACTGCGCCAACCGGGTTCGCGCCTCGGCTTCGGGCAACTGGGGATTGCTCTCGTGGAGCCATTGCACTGGCGTGCGGTCGGGATACTGCAATCCAGCATGTTGATCCAACCACCCGATAAGGCAACTGCGTATCAGCTCACCTTCCTGCGCCGGCAGTTGACCGGCGATGACCCGCAGCAGGGTAGATTTCCCGCTACCGTTGGCGCCCAGAACCGCCAGGCGCATAGGCCCCGTCAACGTCAGATTGACGGGCGCAACGGAACCGAACGGCAATACGATGTCATTGAGCTGCAATATCAGCTTGCCGTTGGGCACCGTGCTTTCCGGGGACAGCATCATGCGCTGAATCTCCGGCGCACACCGCGCACGAGCCTCGGCAATTCGTCGTTGCTGCTGCTCACGGGCTACCTGTTGATTGAGGCGCAATTTCCCCTGGCTGTTTTCGCTGCGCTCTTTCTGGGCGTTGGTAATCAGCTTGGTCTGATTACCGTCACGGGCTTGGCGATCGCCTCGGGCATTGCGCCGTTGCTGCCGCTCCATCTGCATGATTATCTCACGTTGCTCACGCTTGGCCTGCGCCCGCTCCCCTTGCAACGCCGACTGGAACGACTGCTGCTCCTGCTCGCGCGCCGCCGCATACTGACTGTAGCTGCCGCCATAAACCCCCACCCCCAACGGTGAAAGCTCGACAATTTCGTTCACGTGCTCCAGGAGTTCGCGGTCGTGGCTGATCAGCACCAGGCCGTTGGGCCAGCGATCGATCTGCTGCGCAAGCTTGTGTTGCTGATCCATATCCAGGTGGTTGCTGGGCTCATCCAGAATGAGCCAGTCAGCCCTGGATAACCACGCCCCCAGCAGCGCCACCCGTTGCCGTTCGCCGCCACTGAGTGCATCGGTGCATGCATGGGCATTCAGGTGACCCAGGCCGATCTGCTGCAGTTGCGCCTCAAGGCGTGCTGCGCAATCCCATTGGTCGACCACCAGCGAATGGTCGTCATCGTCGACGCTACCTTGAGCAATGCGATCCAGTGCCGCCAGAATGTGGTCGACCCCGGCCAGCGCGGCGACGCTGGGATAGCGCTCGGGTTCCAGTAATTGCGCCACGGCGTAAACCCGTCCTTCTCGACGGACGGTGCCGCTGGAGGGCCGTTGTTCCCCCGTCAGCAGCCGACCCAGCAACGACTTGCCACAGCCATTGGCTCCCACGATGCCTGTGGCTCTGGCGCTGAAGGCATGGTTCAAGTGATCGAACAGAACGCGCCCGTCGGGCAGATTGAACGACACTTGGTCAAGTTGGAGTAATCGTTGGGTCATGAAGCCTCCTTGGACAATCGGCCCGATGGGCCCTGAATCGTTCCCTGATGTTTGCGGTGCCAGTAAGGTTCACCATGCTTGAACTACGGCACGGGCCGCCAAACCGTGCGGGTAGGCAAGACGGGCCTCATTTTTGGCACTCCAATAGCGACAAACACGGACAGATTCCACCACAAAGCAGCCAATTGCCCGACATAACTTGAGCAAACTCACGCCCGACAGCTCTACATCGCCCGCACCGTCGTTTCGTGCATCGAACAATCCGTGCCCAGATCCACCGTTAGTCAGGCGGTTCAGGTTGCCCGGCTATCCCCCCGCAGCCCCGCGCCCCTCCAGAAACACCTGCCCCGGCAACGTAAACCCCCGCAACCTGAGCAACGCCATCGGCCCGGCGTCCAGCTCGGTGCGCAGGTGCCAGGTCAAACCCAGGCCATCGGGGGCCTTGAGCACCATGCGGTAGCGGCTGTCGCCGTCGTCCAGTGCGGTGAATGTGGCCTGCTCGAGCAAGCGGATCAGCCCCCAAGTGCCGGCGTAATCCGCGAACAATCGCTCGCCAGTGTGGACGCTGGTCCAGGTCAGGCTCACGCCGGGGTAATCGCTGCGCCCCGGCCAGCCGAAGCGCTGCCAGCGTTCCTTCTGGTTGAAGTACTCGTGTTTTTCGCCGTTGAGGATGAAGGTGGTCTGCACCACATCGCGCACGCCTTTGCCGCTCAGTTCAAAACTCAGGCCCAGGTTGCCATCGGTGAAAAGCACGTCGGCCAAGTCGCCGAGTTGGTTGATTGCCGCGAGGAACTGCGGGTTGACCCGCAAGCCTCGACCATGGCGCGGATCGGCCACCCAGCGATTGCCTTCCTTGCGCAGCACGCCGCTCAACTGGCTGTGCAGGAAGCGTTCGATGCGCCCCGTGTCGGCGCGGATCATTTGCCCCAGCATCGGCAACGACGCGTCGCTGGCGGTCGCTGCGAACGGATAACGGCCGGTGAAGGCGGTGTTCCAATGCGCGACGATCGAGCGTTGCCACTGGCTGTTGAGGCCCGCCGCTGACGGTTGCAAGACGCGCTGCCAGGCCTGTTCCAGCGGTTGCACGAACAGCGTCTCGCCGATGCCGGCCCATTGCGCGCCGAGGCTGGCGGCCATCAGCCGGCCATAGGATTGGGTGTCGGTCAGGTCGATGCCGCGGCCTTGGAACACCGTTTGCGCCAAGGCCTGGGTCATCTCCAGCGGGTCGGTGGCGGTGCTGACCTGTTGCAATTTGAGGCGCACGCGGGTCACTTGGGTGAGGTAGGACTGCAGGCTCAGGCCATCGCTGGCGTTACGACCTTCGACGCCCTTGCCCAGCAGCGCCAACAACGGCCCGAACGTCGCGTCCAGGGGGCCGCTCGACAAATCCGCCAGTTGATCGATCACCGGCGCCTTGTCCGGTCCGATCAGCTTTTGCGCCGACTTCATCAGCGAATCGCTCAAGGCCTGACCGCGAGTGCCGGCCTGCCCTTGGTAGGCCAGAGTATTGATCAGCGCAATCAGCGGTGATTGGCGGGTGTCGCTCATCAGCGCCAATTGATCGATCGCCTGGTCCAGGTTTTTGGGTTGACGCGCGCGCAGGTTGTTGAGGAAGTTCAGCCAGGCGCTGGCGTAATCCTGAAAATAACGCTCGGTCAGGCGTGCCTTGAGCACCTCGGGGGTCAAGCGGCCATCGACATCGCCAGGTTTGTCGCTGAGCACCCAGTCGATTTCTTCACGGCGCGCCTGGGCGATTTCATCAATGGCCCGGCGCACCTGGCCCTCCCAGGCCTGGCGGGTGAACACGCCAGGCACGCTGGCCTTGCTGGAAAACAGCGCGGCAGCCTCGGTGTCGCCGACCATCTGTTGCAGGCCCAGGGCCGGATAATGCTGGGCGGCCTCGTCGAGCACGCGTTTGTACAGGCTGGCCTCGGCGTTGCGTTGGCCCATCTGGTCGAGCAACACCTGGCGCACCTGCGCCACCAAACGTGGGTCGGCCTCGATGCGCCAGTCCGGGTGCGCGGGCAATTGCTCGGCATAGAACTGCCACAGGTTCGGTGCGAAAGTTTGCCAAAAACCAGGAGAGATGCCGTCACGCGTGGGATCGACGTGGCCCAGGGTCTTGACCAACAGGTCCACCTCGGCTTTTTCCGGGCGCGCCATCATCAGGTACGCCTTGAGCTGATCGTAGGCGTCACGGGTGCGCTCGATGCGTTCGGGGCTGCCTGGCGCGAGCTGGACCAACGCGCTCAATTGCTCGCGCAAACGGGCCGCCGCCGGGTCGCGGACCAGGCGGTTATTGGCTTCGACGTAACGGGGCCACAGCGCTTCGAGCAATGTTTCATTGCGGTTCAAACCAAAGCGCTGGTACCACGGCGCACCGTGCACGACACGGTGATCCAGCCGCGCCAACTGGTGCACCAGTTCATTGAGTGCCAACAGGTGTTCATCGCCCTGGGACGATTGCCGCAACGTCGCCAACACCGACTGCACCTGGACGATCTGCGCCCGATTGCTCACGAAGGACAGCACCGTCCCCGCGATGCCCACCAATGCCAGGCCCATGAACAGCGCATAAGCGACTCGCGGTACGCCCCAGCCCAGGCGAGCGCCGACCGCCTTGTCGCGCTGCACGCCATGCCAGGCCGGATCCGGCCACCAGAAGTGCAGGTTTTCACTGCTGTGCGCCACGGGCAGCGGCAAGCTGAACCACAGCCCGCGCAGCAGCACGCCCGGGTTCATCCCACCCCACAACGGCGCCAACGCCTGACGCCAATGGGCAATGCCCTCGACCTTCAGATCCCGGGACAGGCGCAGCAGGAAATCGTGGTGCATCTGCTTGTTGACCTGCATCTGCTCCAACCCCTCATGGCGCAAGGGGCCCAGCAGGTTGTGCAGGTTCGTCTCCAACATCGGCGCCGTGACCGGCGAGCGCAACAAACAGCCCACCGGTTGGGTCTCGCGCCCGTCCTGCGGCCAGGCGCTTTCGCAGACCTGCCACAGGTGCAAGGGCAACTGCCGCCGCACCCGCCGCGCCAAGTCGTGCAAGTGCCGCAAGGCCTTGGCCATCGCCGCGTCGTCGGTGCTTTGAGGTTTGTCCAACGCCCAGACCACCCCATCGAACGCCCGGCCACGGCGCAGGGTGAGCCATTGGTTCAGCAGCGGGGTTTCCAATTTTTCTTGAAGGCCGCCGCCCCATAGGAGCACGGTGCGTTCGCCTTCAAGCCATTTCTTTTTTTCCAGTTCGGGGGCGATGGCGGTGATCTGGGCGGGTTCGCCGACGATGAGCAGGAGGCGGACTTTGTGGCGCCAGAGGGGGCCGTATTGGAAGCGCAGGTGTTCGCGGAGCCTGATCAACTTTTCTTCGTCGTCTTTCGAATCAGGTTGCGGATTCAATCGGGAGCTGGAAGTGCCGCCATGGCTGCCCTGCGTGGTCCGCTGCGCCTGGCGTACCGCCAAACGATCCCAGGCCAACAGAATCGTCGGGCAGAACAAAACGAGCGCCAACCATGCGCCCAGTCCCCACAACGTCAATTGCTGGAGCGGTACTGGCGGCCAACCCAAGTGGTGGCCAGCCAGGCGATACAGTAGGCAACCGAGTATGACCATGAACGTCATGACCAGGAGGTAGCCCGATCCCAACCCGATCAATGAGCCCTTGGGCTCGCCGTTATTCATTTCCATAAGGCTTTGCCACTCCTATAGCCAATCGTTTTTCCGCATCCTGGCTCAGCCAGCCACAGGGCTGCCCAGCCTCCTTTGCCTGCAACAACGCCAACGACATGCCGATGAACGGCGCCAGCTGCGCCAAGGCGCCCCAATGCCCGGCCAATTGATGCTCTACCGCCGACCAACCACCCACGAAAGCCTCCTGACTGGCCTGATCCATGGCCAGACACGTCGGCGGCGGTGTTTGCAGCCCGGCATACCGCTGCATCTGTGCGCAGAGGTCAGCGGGCGGCTCGTTGATTTCACGCAACAGGTATTCGCCTCGATGCAACAGCTGTTGCCCCTGCCGACTCACCAGCCAGACGAAGCCGCCTTCGCCGGGCGGCACTGCTTCTTCGGCGCTCTGCATCGACATCACTCCAGCGCACAGCAGCCAATCGTCCGGCTTACGGCATTCGTGATTGAAGATGTCGATCAGTTCGTCCAGGTCAGCCAGGTCCTGCAAGGGCAAACGCACCTTGGGCGGCACGGTGCCGTTGTCTTCCAGCATCTTCTCGAAGGCAGTTCGGGCGCTTTCGTCGCCCACCCAGGCAATCGCCCGCAACCTCGGCCAGCGCTCCGCTACCGCGTCAAGCCCCAGGACCAACCGGGCCAAGTGTTGCGCCAGCGCTGGAGCGCGTTCGACGGTCTTACCCAGTATCACGGGGCAACGTCGAGCGGGCGCTGACGCATCGGGGGCTGCCAGCGACGGAGGCGAGGACGTGTTTTCCATCAGGCGTTGGTAATGTTCTTGATCATCCCCAGCCGGCCCCAACAACAGCACCTGCTCCACCGGCAACCCCAGGCTTCGCCAGCGCCACCAGCGTTGGGTGTTGTCATGCTGGGTGCGACGAAATACATCACGATTGAACAAGCCGATCTGCCACGGCAATACACGCAGCGCCAAGGCCAGCGCCCAACCCAGCGGCAACACGGCGCTCCACAACCACAGCTCCAAGCGAGGTTGATCCTCGGGCCAAAGCGTCAACAAAACCGCCAACTGCACACACCACAGCAGCGGCAGCGCCAGCCACCAACGGCGCCAGCGCGGCTCCCCTGGTTCGGCGAGCGGCGGGTAGCACGGCGCACGGTTCATGGCGTCACCGACATCATCGACAGCGCCAACGTGCTGACCAACGTACAACCACATTCACAGCGATACCCGTGCAGGGCCAACAGCGTGCCGTTGATGCTGTACCCCGCCGCGCCTTGGGCGATGCGGTTCTCGCCATGCAAATCGCAGCGAACCTTATCCCCAACGGATGCCATCGGTTGCCCGAGTGCTAGAAAGCAGCCTTCCAGCACTTCGCCACCGAAGGGATGCAGCGGGTCGCCTACACGTATCAAAGGCATCATGAGATCACCTCGCCATCCGGCTCCACCAGGCTTCCGGCCAGACGCAGCATTTCGTCGGTCCGTTCCATACGCTGCAGATAATCGTCCAGGGCGATCTGTTTCTTCTGCTCAATGACCACCTGACCGATATGGCGCGTCGGCTGCAAGATCTCTTCCGCACCCGGCAAGAACGGCACCACGGCGCCAGTGACCTTATCGACCACCCGGTAACCGATGGTCGCCGCTCCCATGCCGGCCGTCAGCCCACCCAAGGCGTCCAATGCACCGCCGCGCTTGATGCCATACACCGTGGCGCCCGCCAGCACCGCCACGCCCAGCATCCGTCCGGCCACGACTACCGGGGACAAGTCTCGGCTGTTCTCGTTGCCGAAATAGGTCATGCGATAGAAGAAGTAGCCGGCCCATAGCTCGCGGGACGCCAGCTTGTCGTGCATGAACCAGGCCCGCGAGTCGTGGATATGGTCGTCGAACAACGCCACCAACAGTGCCAAGCCCGGGTCCCGGCTGGGCCTACCGAATTTGTCATGGAATAGCTGTTTGTAGCGCTGCTCGCCCGCCGCCTTGATGCTGGCGTGATCCCGCACCTCGTCGTTCTCGTTGAGCAGGTAAACCGAATCGCGCACCACCACATCCAGGAATTTGCCCGACCAACTGGTCTGCTTGCGACCGATATCCAGGTAGTCGTGCTTGAACTCGGTGGCGGCCTGGCTGAGCTGGGTCTGGTCAATCTGCGGCTCATAGATCGGCGGGCCGGGATGATTCATCGCCGCTGCGGGTTCCTTCTGGCGGTTTTTCAGCGCGATCCGTTTCGCTTCTTCATAAGCGCTGCGCTGCTCGTCCGTGTCATAGGCGGTGACTTCAATGGCCTCCTTGAAGAAAGGTTGGTGCTTGTAGCTGTCGTTGTATCGATAACCGTCGTCAACTTTCTCAAGGTCATTGGCATAGCGGCCGATGCGCCAGCCGGTGATCCAGCCCAGTTGATCGGCCAGGGTGTCTTCGACGGTGGTGGTGAGTAGCTGCGGGTGGTAGCCATCGGTGGGGATGCTGTCTTGATCCTCGGGCGGGACTGTTTGCAGGGTTTGGTGGTGCCAGGCGTTGAAGCGTTCGATGACTTGCTGATTGACCACAAATTCTCCCAACGTCTGTGGCCCCATTTCACGCCATGATTTTTCCGGCACTAAACTTCGAGGCAGTACCGCTTCCGGTACCTGCAACGGCGCACCGGCGGCGAAGGCGGCGGCATACAGATCGTGCAGGACGATCTGCGACACCAATTCGTCCGTACCACCGCGCGCCTTGCCCTGATCATTTTGCGGATAACCACCGCCGACGTCGGAGTGCACGCCGGGATACACCACTTCATAGGTGTTGCGCGGGTAGTTGCCGTCCTCGTTGCGGACCGAGTCCAACGGGAAGCAGGCGCGCTGTTCGAAGGCCGCGACGAAGTGCCGGCAGCATTTGACGAATTCCGGGAACGTCTTCGCGTCCGGCAACAACTGGGTGTCGTCGGCCCAGTCCATGTGCCCGGCGAAAAATGGCGTGACATGGGCGATGCCCACCGAGGCCACGGTATCGAGCAGACCGAGGAACTCGATGCTCACCGGCAGGCCGAGTAATGTCTGTTCCGGATTTTCGGCCCCGTCCGGCGTGTCGAACAGTTGGCTCAGCCAGGTTACGAAGGTGCGTGCTTCCGCTGCCCCGCGAGAGAAGCCGTAAACGAAGAGCTTGACGCCAAGCACTTCAGGTCTAGCTCTGGGGACATGAGGCCTCAGCGATTCCAGTAGACCTTTCATGACTTGGCGCCGCCGACCGGCGCCGAAGATGCTCATCATCGGGCCTTTGGAGGTGCTCATCGACTCAACCTTGGTTTTGGCAACGACGTCATCGACTCCGTTTCTGGTCAATGCAAAAGACAACGCACTCGCGACCTGCACCAAGGCCCAGTTGATGCGGTCTTCTCCACCGGTGGCGTATTTCAGCCCATCCTCGCTGTAGTCCAGCTCGCCGATTTTCGGAAAGGGGGTGCCGACGCCGGGCATGTAGTAGGAGAAATAGCCGTTTTGCATAGCCTTTGGACCTTGGAGCGAGGCATGAAACAACTTGGCAATATTACTGGGATGTCCCTTCTTGGTATCGTTGTCCTCGTTATTGTTGGTACCATCAAAAAACAGGCTGATGTGCAAACTATGGCAGCACGCCGAGTGCTGTTTCTGTCCCCTGGCGTTGGTCTTCTGGCGGAAACGATTTTCCTCTGTGGTTTGCTTATCGTGGTTATCGCTCACATTTCGAATCTCTGCGGGCAGGCGTCCACCAACAGGAAAGACTGGCGGCGCCCAGGCCTTAGCCTTCGAATTATTATTTTTTACTTCGGACATACAGCGGGCTCCTTCATTTCCAAGGGTTCTTTAATAGGATAATTGGGTGAATAGTACGACCAACAAGAGCTCGTGACTTTAATTTGATTGCAAACCAAAAAATGCACACTTAAACCACAGCGCTCGGTTCCCAGCCACTCCGGAATTTCTACCGTGGTGCTGTGGCGCTGATAGTTCGCTGAATGTTTAGCATATGCCTCTCGAAACTCAATTGAAGTAACCGAAGGCAATTTTGCATGTCGATTTGGATCAACCTCCCATTCAATATGAGCCTTCAAGTCAGGACGCCACTTCGTCGGCATGATGACACAACAGGAACTGCCCCCCCCTCCGTGAGCCCTGTAACCGTTGACGGACAACCAGTTAATGGCATTTAACGTATGGTTAACAGCTTGTATGTTCCCTCCCGCCATCTCGTTATCGGCAGAAGAACACCCATACAACATCAATCCCAACAAGGCATATAGCCCACGCAGCGCCACCTTCCTGAGCGTCGATCGCCTCGGCCCTTTGTCCGCCTTCAAGTTGTTTTCTATTTCGGGCATACAGCGGGCTCCTTCATTTCCAGAGGCTCTTTAATAGGATTATGGGGTGAGCCGTACCCCCAGCAGGAAGTAGTGACTTTGATTTGATTGCAAACTAGGAAATGGACTTTCAAACCACAGGAGTCCGTTCCCGGCCACTCCGGAATTTCTATCGTGGCACTGTGATGCTGATAGTTGGCTTTATGTTTTACTTGAGCCGCTCGATAACCATCAGTCCCCAATGGAGGCCACTTCGAATATGCGTAAGGATCTGTATCAACCTCCCACTCAATATGAGCTTTCAAACCGGGACGCCACTTCGTCGGCATGATGACGCAACAAGAACTGCCTCCCCCTCCATCAGCCCTATAACCATTGACGGACAACCAATTAATGGCATTTCGCGTATGGTTGACGGCCTCAATGTTCCCTCCTGCCATCTCGTTATCGGCAGAAGAACACCCATACAACATCACTCCAAGCAAGGCATAAAGGCCTCGCACCATCATCTTCCTTAACATCAATCGCCTCATGGCAAAGTCCTTTTGTTTATTCAAACCGCAGGAAAACCTGCATCGTTCGAACATTTTTCATACGATCTTTTGGCAAAGTTCTATCTCGAACAATGCCAATTCGGCTCATTAAGAGTCAGGAAGCACACATCGCTCCACGTACTCACTGAGTTTTCCAAAGTAATTCTCTTTACTTGCCCGCACGACCAACCGATACAACAAAGCGAACCGCTGCTCTTTACTTTCCTCAAGCTGGTCAAATCGCCCACTATTCAACAGCTGCTGCGCATCGGAGATGCAGCCGATCAGGTCGCATTGCTCATCGCTCAGTTCGACGAGGGGTTGAATGTCGATGCTGTTCCGCGCTTGGCTTGCGCCCCGTCGCCATTGCGGCTGGCCGTCCCGATCCAGCCAGCTCCAGTAACTGACCGGTAGCAGGTATTGGATTCGCTGTTCGTCGTTCAAGATGGACGACACCAACAACGGAAAGATGCGCGGGTCGTAATACCGCAACAAGCCGGGCTGCCCGCCCCATTTCATCTGGGACAGGGCTTGCAGGGCCTGACTGAGGATGTCGAAGGACAACGGTGAGATCGCGACCAACAGCCGGGCGTCGGCTGCACAGTGAGTCATGAGTTGTTCCAGCCAGGCGCGATGCTGCCAATGGCCCAGATCCAGCCGCATCAACAGCGGTGCCTGTTCCAGCAGGTTTTCCTCCGGTGTACCGGCGAACAGTGAATGCCATGGAACCTCCGGCCTCAGTTGCTTCAATGCCGGTACGGCGCAGCTGTCCCAGGCGCCCTGGTCCAGCAGCAGGTCGACGCGCTGTATGTCCGCGGTGATGCAAACGTGTTCAATCTGTTCTTGCCATTCGCTTGGCGTTGCCATGTACATGTTTTCCTTGTTTTTAACCTTCGCGCGGCAAGAGTCCGACGGCGTTTTTACGAGCCTTCTCCAGACATTCCTTACACACCGACTGCGGCAAATCCGCCAACGCAAAGCTTTGCCCGGCAGGCAACTCCCAAACGTGTTGCCCCTTGAGGTTCAGCTTGCCGGGGCTATGGATGTCGATGGCGCCGCTTGGGTTAATCCGTATAAACCCGCCCCCACAAGCCAACGTGATGCCATTCTTCGCCGTCACCTGCACATGCCCCTGCACCGACTGCACGCTGATGTCCTGCTGGGCTTTCATATCCAGCACATCGCCATGGGATTCGATCTCCAGCGGCCCCTTGCCGGAGACCAGCCGCATGCCTTCCTGCTGGGCGAGCAGCGAGATGCCCTGGTTGGCATGGACCGACAGGCGTTTGCCGGCGGCGAGGTTGATTTGGTCCTGGCTTTGTAGATAGAGCGCGTCGCCGCTTTTGAGCAGCAAGCTGGCCGGGGTGACGGCGCCGATACCCTTGGGGGCGCTGAGCAGGATGGCGGCGGCCTTGAGGTCCTTGGCATCGGCCTGAAATTGCTGCAAGCCGCCCAGGTCGGGCTTGCGGCTGTGATGGGCCTGGGCGATGTCTTGCCAGTCGGCCATCTGTTGTTTGGCGCCTTCGACTTGGGCGCTGGCCGGGTCCATGCTCAGGACGTCGCCCTTGGCCTTGACCTGCTCATCCGCACTGATAAACACACCCTTGCCACCCCGAATCGCCCCCCAGCCATCCGTGCGCAACTCAAACCCTTCCCCTCGTTTCTTACGCTCGGCATCCACCAGATGCCCCAGGTTCAACTGGCTCTTGCCGCTGTGCTCGGTACTGAGCTTGACGTGCTCCTGCCCCCGCGTATCGTCCATGCGCAACTTGTTGTTGGTCGGGGTGCGCAACACGTTGCGTCTTTCATTGCGCGCCGTGACCAGGTCGGGATGTTCGTTGTCGTGCAGGGCGTGGGCGATGTAGGGGCGGTCGGGGTCGCCTTGTTCGAAGGCGACCGCCACTTCGGTGCCGGCCTGCAGCGGAAAGTGCAGGCCGTGGGTGTCGCCGCCGTAGGGCCGGGCCAGGCGCAGCCAGGCGCTTGAGCGGGCGGATTCCCAGGTGTCGCGGTCGAACAGAAAGCGCACCTTGTAACGGCCTTCGAAGTCGAGGTCGGCGTACGGCGGGTTGGTTTCCGGGTGGTTGATACGGGCGGGGATGGTGCCGCTGATGCGTGGCTTGGGCAGTAGCGCCGGGCGAAAGCACACGGTTTCCGAATAGGGAATGGCCTGGAAAGTGGCGATGAAACTGCGGTCGCGGGCAGCTTCGGTGCGCAGGCCGACGATCACCGCGCCGGGATCAAAGGCCTGGGGTGCGCCGCCGGTGATCTTGAGCAGTTGCGCCGGCGCCAGGGTGGCGCTGGTGGTGGTGCCGCTGAGGCGGACCTGGTCGTTGAGGTAGCGTTCGTGGCGCAGGCGTGCGTAGAAAAACCCACTTTCGCTTTGCAGGTCTTCGTCCAGGGCGTAGCGGTCGCCCAGCACCGTGTAGGGTTCGCCGTAGTGATAGGCCTCGCCGTAGGTGCCCTTGGCGCGTCGGGTGTGGTCGACTTCACCGTCAAGGTAGGCGTAGATCTCGCGGTGGTTATAGGCGCGAAAGTTGATGTGTTTTTCCACCACCTGATGGGCGGTTTGCAGCTGCCAGACCGCGTCCTGTCCATTGCTGGTCAAGCCTGACAACGGGCGACACGGCAACTCGACGCCGCGCTGGTAGTGGCGTTGGTCGTCGTGAAACTCCACCACGTCGATGCTCAGTCGATCGTCACTGACGATGCGATACCAGATGCCGACCTCGGCCAGCAGGCGCTCGATGAACGCCAGGTCGCTTTCGTCGTATTGCATGACCTGTTCGCGGCGGGGGTATTTGCGCACCACGTTGAAATAAAAGTGCTGGCCGAGGAAATCGTGGCGCGTGCGCAGGATGTGCTCGACGATCTCCGGTACCGATTGGTACTGGTAGATGCGGAACTGTTTGCCCCGGTCCAGCAGCGCGAAACGTGGTTGCAGGGTGATTTCGTAGCGGGCTTCGTCGTGTGAACCGGACAGGCGCTTGAACTCGGTGACCGCACCGTGGAAGGAGCGCAATGGCTTGATCACCGGGGGCTTGAAACCCTTGGGCGTCGGCGGTGGCGGCATCGGGTACAGGCTGAAATGGGCGTCCTGGTTGAGCAGGTCGGTGGGGGCCAGGTCGCGCTCGGTGCAGGTGAACTCGATGCGGTAATGGTAGGGGCGGCTCAGGTGTTCTTCGCCGGCGAAGGCCAGGACGTCGAGGCGGGCCTGGAGGTTGTAGACGCTCAGGGTGTGGCGGCTGTGGTCGAAGAAGATGGGGTGTTGGCTAGACATGTTGCCGATCTCCCCGGGTGTTTCCCGCCGCTTGTCTAAGGTGGGGAGGTAATGGGGACAAAACCTTGTCGGCGTTGTTTTGATTGAAATCGACTTTGCGTCTTTCAGAGCGGTTTGCTGGCATGACTTCCCTTGCTGCCTGCGTTGTTGTGCAGGAATTAGTTTCAAGGGAGATCAGCGTGAACCAGCTCAAAGGATGGTTCCATCTTTTCGCGTCGGGTTCGGCGACGTTTGGGAAGAGTCCTATAGGGTGGGGCGCAATTTCTTAGGAAACTGCCCACACGGCGCAAAAAATGTCGCTATTGGAGAGCCTTGAACAATAGGACTGTTTTAGTGATGTCCTACGTGAAGCCCCGCGAAACACACAGGGATATCAGTCAGACGAGTTGTGGGGCAAGGGGTTGGCTAGCGCTTAGGGGGATTTATCCCCTCGCCACAATTCAGTTGCCAATCCATCCGGTCGTACATCCAACGAAGTTGAACAAGTCCTCCCCCCCGTTTCCCAGTAAACTCTCCCTCTTTTAGCCGCCCTCCTCTTCACCGCGGCCATCATCTGTTTCCTGGAGTTCACCTTGCGTCTGTTTCACACCTCCGACTGGCACCTGGGGCAAAATCTGCACGGCCAGGAACGCGATTTCGAACACGCCTGCTTCCTCGACTGGCTGCTGCGTCAGCTGAGCCAGGAAAAGCCCGACGTGCTGCTGATCGCCGGTGACATCTTCGACACCGTCAACCCGCCGGTCAAAGCCCAGGAACGCCTGTACGATTTCATCGTCAGCGCCCATGAACAAAACGCCAACCTGACCATCGTGATGATCGCCGGCAACCATGACTCCGGCTCGCGCATCGAATTGCCCGCGCCGCTGATGCGCCGCTTGCGCACCCACGCCTTGGGCCGGGTGCTGTGGCTGGACGACGGCCAATTGGACGTCGAGCGGCTGTTATTGCCGCTGCCCGATGCCAAGGGCAAGGTCAAGGCGTGGTGCCTGGCCCTGCCGTTCCTGCGCCCCGCGGAAGTCACCGGCGCGCAACTGGGCGATGACTACCTGCGGGGCATCGGCCAGGTGCACGAGTGGCTGATCGCTGCCGCCAACAGCAAGCGCAAGAAAGGCCAGGCGCTGATCGCCGTCAGCCATGCGCACATGGCCGGCGGTTCGGTGTCCGAGGATTCCGAACGCAGCCTGATCATCGGCAACGCCGAGGCCCTGCCCGCCAGCCTGTTCGGCCCGAGCATCAGCTACGTCGCCCTCGGCCATTTGCACAAGCCGCAGAAGGTCAACGGTGAAGAACGTATCCGCTACAGCGGCTCGCCAATCCCACTGTCGTTCTCGGAGATTGGCTACCAGCACCAGATTCTCGACGTCACGCTGGACGGCGAGACGCTGGTCAAGGTCGAACCACGCCTGATTCCTCGGGCCGTCAACCTGCAACGCCTGGGTCCGGCGCCCTTGGCCGATATACTCGGGCAACTCAAGGAATTGCCTGACATCGACCTGCTGGCCGACATCCAGCGCCAACCCTGGCTGGAGGTACGGGTGCGCCTCGACGAACCACAGCCAGACCTGCGCCACCAGGTTGAAACCGCGTTGCAAGGCAAGGCCGTGCGCCTGGTACGGATTGGCGCCGAGTACGCCGGCAACGGTGGCACTGGCGGCGCCGATGACGACGGTGCGTTGGTGGAGCTGGATCAGCTCAGCCCGCAGGAACTGTTCAGCCGCGCCTGGCAGGACACCTACGGCAACGAAGTGGATGAACAAACCCTCAAGGACTTTGCCGTGCTGTTGCAAGACGTGCAGATGGAGAGCGAGCAGCCATGAAGATTCTCGCGATCCGCCTCAAGAACCTGGCGTCCCTGGCCGGGCCTTTTGAAATCGATTTCACCGCCGAGCCCTTGGCCAGCGCCGGCCTGTTCGCCATTACCGGCCCCACGGGCGCCGGCAAGAGCACGCTGCTCGACGCCTTGTGCCTGGCGCTGTTCGGCGCCGTGCCGCGCCTCAACAACACCGGGCGCGACGCCAAGGTGCCGGACGTCGATGGCGAGATCGCCACGGGCGACCCGCGCACGCTGTTGCGCCGTGGCACCGGCGACGGTTTTGCCGAAGTGGATTTTCGTGGCATCGATGGGCGCCGCTATCGGGCCCGCTGGGAAGCCAATCGCGCCCGGGAAAAGGCCGGCGGCAAGTTGCAAGCCAGCCGCCAGAGCCTGCGGGACCTGGACAACGATCAACTGCTGGCGAGCCAGAAAGGCGAATACAAGACCCAGCTCGAAGCCGCCCTGGGCCTGAACTTCGAGCAGTTCACCCGCGCCGTGTTGCTGGCCCAGAGCGAGTTCAGCGCGTTCCTCAAGGCCGATGACAACGACCGCAGCGAACTGCTGGAAAAACTCACCGACACCGCCCTGTATACCCGCCTAGGCCGCCGCGCCTTCGACAAGGCCAAACAAGCCAAGGACAGCCACCGGCAATTGCAAGACCAGGCCAGCGGCGTCACACCGCTGGCTCCCGAAGCCCGGGCCGAGCTGGACCAGCGCTTCAACGACGCCCAGCAGCAGCTCAAGACCCAGCAGGCGCAGCTCAAGCAACTGGAACAGCAACACACCTGGCTGCGGGACCTGCGCCAGTTGCAGGACGAACACGCCAGCGCCGCCGAGCAGTTGCAACAGGCCCAGGTCGATTGGGACGCCCTGGCCGACAAACGCCTGAAACTGACCCGCCTGGAACAACTGGCACCCCAGCGCCATCAATTCATCCGCCAGGCAGAACTGCGCCGACAGCTCGACCCGTTGGCCGCGCAGATTCAGCAGCTCACCCAACAGCAAATCGACTTGCATCACCAGCAGGCCGAACTGGAAAAAAGCCTGGACGCCGCGCAACTGGCACAGGCCGCAGCCCGGCAACAAAGCAGCGACTGCGCGCCGTTGCTGCGCCAGGCCTTTGAAGAGCAAAGCAGCCTGGCCCGCCTCGCCAAGGACACCAGCCAGGCCGCCGAGCGCCAGGAACAGGCACAACAGGCGTGCACCGAAGGCCAGCGCACCATCGACACCTTGCTCGATCAGCAAAAACAGGTGGCCGAGCGCTTGCAGCGCATCGCCGGCGAACTTGAGCAAAGCACCCACCTGGCGCCGCTGAGCGACGCCTGGAACGCCTATCGCGATCGCCTCCAACAACTGATGCTGATCGGCAATCGCCTGAACCAGGGCCAGGCCGAACTCGCCACCTTGGAACACAGCGCCGCCCGCGCCGCCGAAGAACTGGCCAGCCGCCAGCAAGACCTCGAGGTACTGTACAAGGAAGCGGGCGCCGAGCCCGACGCGGTGGCCGAACAGATCCAATTGCTCGGCAACCTGCTGCAAGACAACCGCAAGCAACTGCGCGCGTTCGAAGAACTGACCCGGCTATGGGTCAGCCAGCAAGAGTTGGACAAGCGCGGCGCCGAGCTCGAACAACGCCAGCAACAAGCGTTGCAGGAACGTGACCGCTTGGTGCGTGAGGGCGGCGAAGCCAAGGCCGAGCTGACCATCGCCGAGCAGGCCCTGACCGTGACCCGCGAACTGCTGGCACGCCAGCGCCTGGCCCGCAGCGAAAGCGTCGAGCAACTGCGCGCCCAGTTGCAGGACAAGCAACCCTGCCCGGTGTGCGGCAGCGTCGAGCATCCTTATCATCAACCCGAAGCCCTGCTGGAAAACCTCGGGCGCTTCGATGAATCCGAAGAGGCCAACGCCCGCAAAGCCGTCGAACTGCTCAATGAAAAAGTCATCGAGCTACGGGCGCAGTACAGCGGCGTCATG
This sequence comes from Pseudomonas sp. Z3-6, assembly GCF_051131985.1. Taxonomy (NCBI): domain Bacteria; kingdom Pseudomonadati; phylum Pseudomonadota; class Gammaproteobacteria; order Pseudomonadales; family Pseudomonadaceae; genus Pseudomonas; species Pseudomonas sp. Z3-6. Next base: position 3,115,881 of record NZ_CP071644.1, on the reverse strand, counting down.
GCCCAGCTCAAGGAGCTCAAACAGCAGCAGGAGCAGCTCGCCAGCCAGCAACAGGGCTTGGCGCCCAGCCTGGAAGCCCACCCGCTGTCGGCGCAACTGCTGGCCCAGGACTCGAGCAAGCGCGACGCCTGGCTGGCCCAGCAGAACAGCCAACTGCACCAGCACATCAGCCAGGACGAACAACGGCAAGCCGCCCTGCTGACCCTGCAGCAAGACGCCGCCCGGATGGGCCAGCGCCTGCGCGAGGCCGAAGTCGCCAGCCAACAGGCTTCACAGCACCTGGACAACCAGCAGCAAGCGCTGGCCCGCGACCGCCAGCGCCTGGACGAGGAATTGAGCCACTTCAGCACCCTGCTGCCGGCGGACACCTTGCAGGCGTTGCGCAGCGATCCCGCCGCGACCTTCTTGCAGCTCGACCAGCAGATCGCCCAGCGCCTGGCGCAACTGGACCAGCAACGCGACGAACTGGGCGAACAGCTCCAGCGCCAGCAGACCCTGGAAAAAGAACAGGACCGCCAGCAGACTCGCGTCCAGCAACTGGACGCGGCCCGCGTGCAATTCAGCACCTTGAGCGAGCAACAGCAGGCCGGCCAGGAAAAAATCGCGCAACTGCTCGGTGAGCACATCAGCGCCGAACACTGGCAGCAACAACTCGACCAGAGCCTCGAACAGACCCGGGAGGCCGAGGCAGCGGCCAATCAGCAGTTGCAGCAATTGCGCAACAACCTCGTGCAACTGGCCGCCGAACTCAAGGCCCGCCAGGAACAGGCACAATCCCTGGACCATGAACTTCAGACCCTGGATACAGGTATCGCGCAGTGGCGCAACGGCCATCCTGAACTAGACGATGCCGCCCTCCAAACCCTGCTCGGCCTGGACGAACAACAGGTCAGCCAGTTGCGCCAGCGCTTGCTCAACAGCGAAAAAGCCATCGAACAGGCCCGCGTCCTGCTCACCGAGCGCGAGCAACGCCTGCACAATCACCAGGCCCAGCACAACGGCAACCTGGCCGCCGAGCAACTCGCCGAAGCCCTTACCGAGCTGCAAGCGCAATTCTCCGCCAGCGAACAGCTTTGCGCCGAACTGCGCGCCGAACAGGCCGAGGACCAGCGCCGGCAGAACGCCAACCAGGCCCTGGCCCAGCAGATCGACCAGGCCTACGCCGAATACCAGCGCTGGGCACGCCTCGATGCCCTGATCGGCTCGGCCACCGGTGATCGTTTCCGCAAGCTGGCCCAGGCCTACAACCTCGACTTGCTGGTGCACCACGCCAATGCCCAACTGCGGCAACTGGTGCGCCGCTACCGGCTCAAGCGCGGCGGCAGCATGCTCGGGTTACTGGTGATGGACACGGAAATGGGCGACGAACTGCGCTCGGTGCATTCGTTGTCCGGCGGCGAAACCTTCCTGGTCTCCCTCGCCCTGGCCTTGGGCCTGGCCTCGATGGCGTCCAGCACCTTGAAGATCGAATCGCTGTTCATCGACGAAGGCTTCGGCAGTCTCGACCCCGAATCGCTGCAACTGGCGATGGACGCCCTCGACGGTTTGCAGGCCCAAGGTCGCAAGGTCGCGGTGATCTCCCACGTGCAGGAAATGCACGAGCGGATCCCGGTGCAGATCCAGGTGCGGCGCCAGGGTAACGGGTTGAGCACGGTGGAGGTGAAATGAGTCGCGCCACGCTCTACTCCTTCCGCCGCTGCCCCTACGCGATGCGGGCGCGCATGGCCTTGCGCTACAGCGCGGTCGAGGTGACGATTGTCGAAGTCAGCCTGAAGGCCAAGCCCGCCGAGATGCTCGCCCTCTCCAGCAAAGGCACGGTGCCGGTGCTGCAAGTCGATAGCCGGGTGATCGATGAAAGCCTGGAGATCATGGGCTGGGCCTTGGACCTGCATGATCCGCAAGACTGGAGGCTACGGGACGACCCCGAAGGTCAGGCGCTGACAGCGGCGTTGGTCGAGGAAAACGACCGGGTGTTCAAGCTGCACTTGAATCGCTACAAATACCCCGAACGCCATCCCGAGTACTCGAAGGAACATTACCGTAGCGAGGGTGAAAATTTTCTGCGCAGACTGGAGGCATTGCTTGAAGCCCGGCCATTCCTGGCGGCGGAGCACCCGAGCCTGGCCGACGTGGCCGTGCTGCCCTTCATACGGCAGTTCGCCCATGTCGACCGCGACTGGTTTGCCCAGGCGCCCTATCCTCGGCTACAGGATTGGCTGCAGGGGTTTCTGGATTCCGAGCTGTTCGTGGCGATCATGGCCAAGTAACCATTTGCCCAGTTAGCGCTTTTTTTTGGGTAATGAGCTTCTATGGCTAAGAGGGGCTTTTGTGGCTAAGGGGGCTTTCGTGGCGAGGGAGCTTGCTCCCGCTGGGCTGCGCAGCAGCCACCCTTTTAGCGATTGCTACGCAATCGAGCGGGAGCAAGCTCCCTCGCCACAAAGGCAATCATGCAGCCCATTGCTGTCTGATCCAATCAGTCGCCCAACAAGCTCAACAATCGCTCACGGGCGACTTCCAGCTCACCGGGAACGGGCTGGGCCGCCGAGACAATCGGGGTGGAATAGAGGAACAGCAGCATCACTGCCAGACGCATCGCCATGGTGTCGATCCTTATTGGTAAGGAGTCAATTAACGAGCGTCAAATTTAAACACATGGCCATGTGATATCACAACGGTGATTTTCAACCCTACGCACGAAGCCTGCGATCTTTTCTCTCCCCCGGGATCCAGGTAGGAAACGAAAAGATCGCAGGCTTCAAGGGTCAGCATTATTCAGTGTTGGGTCTTGTGGTCCAGCGCCGCATAGAAGTTGGCGCTTTGTTGCAGGTACTTCTCGGTGTAGCTCTGGGTGCGGTTTTTCTTGTCACTGATCTCGATGCTGGCACTGGCTGGCAATGCCACGGTGGCGGAGATGGCGGAAGCGGCGATCACGGAAAAAAGATTCAGGTTCATGGCGGTAATCCTCGGATTCAGTTGGCTGATTTGCCCGGTGGGGCCGTGAAGCAAACTTACGCGCCGAGGCGTCTCGCCTTGAAATGCTTTGTAATACTAGCGACTATCAGTCTTGTTGATACAACGGCGAAGGCCCCTGAAATCGGGGCCTGAGCGTTATTGACCCACCAGGAATTTCACATCGCTTGGCGCATCCATGGGCAGTTTCTGAACGGTTTTGCCCAGCAGGCCGGTCTTTGGGTCGCGCTCGATAACCACGATCTGGTTGCTTTTCTGATTGGCGACCAGGACGAATTTTTCGCTTGGATCGAGACTGAACTCCCGGGGGTGATCACCCTCGACGGAGCGTCGTTGCACTTCTTTCAAGGTGCCAGAAGCCGGGTCGACAGCGAACACCAGCATTTCGTTGGTGGTGCCACGATTGCTGACGTACAGGAACTTGCCGTCCTTGGACGCATGCAACGCTGCCGCTGCCTTACCCGGCTGGGGTTTGCCGTCGGCCAGATCGACTAGCTGGCGCTGGGTCAGGCGGCCGTCCCGGTAATCGAATACCGCGACCTGGGCGCTCATTTCCATAGTCAGCCAGGCGTGCTTGCCATCGCCACTGAACAACAGATGGCGCGGCCCGCTGCCCGGCGGCAACTGCACGAAGGGCGGATCGGCAGGCGTCAACGGCAGTTCGGGATTGGCCTTGGGGTTGTAGCGGTAGACAAACACTTTGTCCGCCCCCAAGTCATTGGCGAACACATAGTTGCCGTCTGGTGACGGCACCGCGGAATGTACATGAGCGGATTTCTGCCGCTCGGGATTGACCCGGCTCGGCTGATGGCTGCCCGATTGGACCACTGGCGCCAGCTTGCCGTCCGCCCCCACCGGCAGCACCACCAAAGTGCCGCCCGGGTTTTCCAGCACGGAATAGTTACTGACCAACAAATGCTGGCCGTCGTGGCTCAAGCTCGAATGGGTCGGTTCGTTGCCCAGGGATTGCATTTGGTTGATCAGGCTGATGGCATGGGTCTTCGGGTCGATGGCGTAGCTGCTGACCTTGCCCACCGGGTCTTCCTGGCCCGGCCCGTTTTCGTTGACCACGAACAGCCGGGTCATGTCCTTGGACAGGGTCAGCCATGAAGGGTTGTCTGTCTTGATCACTTGCAACGGGTTGGCGTCGATCTGGCCGGTGCGGCTGTCGAACTGCAACCGGTAGATGCCTTGGCTCTGGCCCGCCGTGTAGGAACCCACCAACAACTGGTGGTGCTCGCTGGTGTCGGCCTGGACGCCCATGGCGCCCACGCTGCCGGCCATCAACAAGGGCCAGAAACTACGCATCTTCATGATCGGAGTCCTCATCGTCGTGGCCGCTGGTGGCTTCCACGCATTCCAGGTGGTGATCGCCCGAATCGCTGGTGATGATCCAACGCTTCAGGGCTTTGTCGAAGGTCGCGGCCTGCATCTGCGCCGGTGTGAAACGCCAATGTTCGAGGGTGCGGCCGTTCATGCACTCGACGTGCAACTGATCTTGCTCGTCGAGGGAGAAATCGAATGCATGCAGCCCATCGATAATCAGCATGTCGCAATGTTCGAGGGCGTGCAGCAGGGTGTCGGTTACGGCAGTCATGGTGATCAGTCGGTCATTGGGAAAGTGCCATGATAACTCAATGTGGGAGTGGGCCTTGGGCCATAAGGTTCGAAAGCAACTTAGACTGGTAGATCGCCTTCGCGAGCAAGCCCGCTCCCACAGTTGGATTTTCAGCGAACACAAATTTTGCATTCACTAGAGATCCCCTGTGGGAGCGGGCTTGCTCGCGAAGAGGCCGACACATTCAACTTGAATGCATCTGCCTCACCGCAACCCTCAGAGCGCCTCGCGCCCCGGCACCCCATCCACCAACCGCTGGATCCCCAACGGGTTGGCGTTCTTCAGTGGTTCCGGCAACAGGCTGTCCGGGTAGTTCTGGAAGCACACCGGACGCAGGAAGCGATCGATCGCCAATGTACCCACCGAGGTGCCACGGGCATCGGACGTCGCCGGGTAAGGCCCGCCGTGCACCATCGAATCACACACCTCGACGCCGGTTGGATAACCGTTGAGCAAGATGCGGCCGACCTTCTGCTCCAGCAACGGCGTCAGTTCGCCGAACTGTTCGAAATCTGCCGGTTCGCCAATCATCGTCGCGGTGAGTTGGCCGTGCAGGCCGTTCAGCGCGGCGGTCAGTTGCGCCTGGTCGGCGACTTCGACAAACACCGTGGTCGGCCCAAAGACCTCTTCTTGCAGCGCCTCGTCACCGTTGATCAACAGGCTGGCGTCGGCCTTGAACAACTGCGGCTGGGCCTGGTTGCCCTGTTGATCGCGCCCGGCCAAGTGTTCGATGCCCGGGTGCGCCAGCAGCTTTTGCAGGCCCTTGCCGTAGCTTTGCAGCGTGCCGGCGTTGAGCATGGTCTGGGCAGACTGGTCGCCGATCAGCGCGGCCACCTGTTGGGTGAAGGCGGTGAACTGCGGCGAGCGAATGCCGATCACCAGGCCCGGGTTGGTACAGAATTGGCCGCAGCCCTGCACCACCGAGGCGGTCAGGTCGCGAGCGATGCTTTCGGCGCGGGTTTCCAGCGCCTGGGGCAATACGATCACCGGGTTGATGCTCGACATTTCGGCGAACACCGGGATCGGCTGGGGCCGCGCGGCCGCCATGTCGCACAGGGCACGCCCGCCCTTGAGGGAACCGGTGAAACCCACGGCCTGGATCGCCGGATGCTTGACCAGCCATTCGCCGACGCCACCGCCATAGATCATGTTGAACACACCGGCCGGCATCGCGGTTTTCTCGGCGGCGCGAATGATCGCGTCGGCGACGTGTTCTGCCGTGGCCATGTGGCCGCTGTGGGCCTTGAACACCACCGGGCAACCGGCGGCCAGCGCCGCTGCGGTATCACCACCGGCGGTGGAGAATGCCAGGGGGAAGTTACTGGCGCCGAACACCGCCACCGGGCCGAGGCCGATGCGGTACTGGCGCAGGTCCGGACGCGGCAGCGGCGTGCGCTCCGGCAAGGCGCGGTCAATGCGCGCGCCGTAGAAATCACCACGACGCAGGACCTTGGCGAACAAACGCATCTGGCCGCTGGTACGCCCACGCTCGCCCTGGATCCGCGCCGCTGGCAGCGCGGTTTCACGGCAGACCACGGCGACGAAGTCATCGCCCAAGGCGTCCAGTTCATCGGCAATGGCTTCGAGGAACTCGGCCCGACGCGCCGCACTCAGGCTGCGATAGGTCGGGTATGCCGTGGCAGCGGCCTTGGCGACGGCATCGACTTCTTCGGCCGTGGCCTGGACGAATGCATGGGGCAAGGCCTCGCCGGTGCTGGCGTCGACGCTCTGCAGGCGGGTCTGGCCGGCCGCGCTGCGCGCCCCGCCGATGTAGTTGTGGCCAAGGATCTGGTTCATCGCAAGTCTCCTTTAAAGTGTGCCGATAGTACCCGGATTGAACACCGCGTCCACCGGGGCAATACCGTTGACCAGCGGCGCGCCGAACTCCGCCTGGCTGATTTCGAACACATCCCCCGGCTGGGTGCGGATGCCATCGGCGAACGACAGCGTCGCGGTGCCGAAGAAGTGTACGTGGACGTCCCCCGGGCGCAGGAACTGACTGTATTTGAAGTGGTGGAATTCCAGGTTTTCGAGGCTGTGGCACATGTTCGCCTCGCCGCTGAGGAATTCGTTCTGCCACAACACTTCGCCGTTGCGCAGGATACGACTGGTCCCGGACAGATGTTGAGGCAGTTCACCCACGCGAAGTTCCGGGCCAAAACTGCAACTGCGCAATTTCGAATGGGCCAGGTACAGGTAATTCTTGCGTTCCATCACGTGGTCGGAAAACTCGTTGCCCACGGCAAAGCCCAGGCGATACGGCTTGCCATCGTGACCGATGACATACAGGCCGCTGATTTCCGGCTCTTCGCCGGCGTCTTCGGCGAACGGCGGCAACGGAAACGGCTGGCCCGGACGGACGACAATGCTGCCGTCGCCCTTGTAGAACCATTCCGGTTGCACACCGGCCTGCCCGGGCTGGGGTTTACCGCCCTCCACGCCCCACTTGAAGATGCGCATGGTGTCGGTCATGGTCGCTTCGTCACCGGCCTGTTGGTGCATCTTGTCCCGGGCCGAGGCACTGCCCAGGTGGGTCAGGCCGGTGCCACTGACCAACAGGTGCGCCGGGTCCGGGTGATCCAGCGGCGGCAGGATGCGCAGCTCACCGAGCAACTGCGCGTAGTCATGGCTCGCCCCCAGGCCCAGGCCGTTGACCTGCTGCTCAAGCTTCACACCCGCCTCGATGGCCGCCAGCGCCAGCTCGCGCACGGTGCCGGCGCCCTGCACTTCGCGCACCTGATCGCCCTCGACCACACCGACGCGGCGTTCGCCGTTACTCAATTCGAACTGAACTAAACGCATATCTTTCTCCTTGTAAGCAAAACTTGAATAGGCGTAGCAGGCTTTTGTGGCGAGGGAGCTTGCTCCCGCTAGGGGGGCGAAGCACCCCCAACTCCAGGCGCCGCGTTCATTCAGGCAAAACACAGCGCGTGTTTTGCGACTGCTGCGCAGTCGAGCGGGAGCAAGCTCCCTCGCCACAAAAGCTCTCGTCCACAATTGCAATAAGTTCAGGTACGTGTCGCTCCCCGGGCGCTGGCGGCAAACTGATCCGGCGGCAACACATGCTTGCGCTCCAGCAGGCGGTAGACCACGCCCGTCAACACCAAGCCAAACACCATCACACAAGACAGGAAATACAGCCCTGAAGCCAGGTTGCCGGTGTACTCCTTCAGCGCACCGATCACGAACGGACCGATGTAGCCACCCAGGTTGCCCACCGAGTTGATCAGCGCGATGCCCGCCGCCGCACTGGCGCCGGCAAAGAACCGTCCCGGCAAGGTCCAGAACACCGCCGTGCAGGAAAACAGCGCGAACGCCACCAGGCACAGCGCCGCCAATTGCAACACCGGCACCGACAACCAGGCGCTGAGGAACAGGCCGATGGCGCCCAGCACGTACAACACGGCCAGGTGACCGTAGCGGTCGTTCAAGCGGTCGGAACTGCGGGGAATGATCAGCAGGCCGACGATGCCGAAAATGTAAGGCACCGATGACACGAAACCGGTTACCAGATCGCTGCCGCCGAACTGCTTGATCAGCGTCGGCAACCACAGGCCCAGGCCGTAGATGCTCAAGGTCACCGGCAGGTAGAACAGCGCCAGCAGCAACACACGCTTGTCCTTGAGGGCATGCAGCGGATTGCCATGGCGGGTCTGGCCGTATTCCTCCAGGTCTTTTTTCAGCTCACCGGCCAGCCAGTCCTTCTCGGCCTGGTCCATCCATTTCACTTGTTGCGGGCCATCCGGCAGGTAGCGCAGCACCGGCCAGGTCAACAGCACTGCCGGCAGACCGATGACAATGAACAGCCATTGCCAGCCATGCAGGCCAAGGATCCCGTCCATGCCCAGCAAGCCGCCGGACACCGGGCCGGTGATCATCATCGCGATGGGTTGGGAGAGAATGAACAGCCCCAGGATCTTGCCGCGATGGCGCACCGGGAACCATTGGGTGATGTAGTACAGCACGCCCGGGAAGAACCCGGCTTCGGCCGCACCCAGCAAAAAGCGCATCACATAGAAGCTGTATGGCCCTTGCACGAAGGCCATGCCGATGGTGATGGCGCCCCAGGTAATCATGATCCGGGCGAACCAGCGCCGGGCACCGAAGCGTTCCAGCATCAGGTTGCTGGGGATTTCCAGCAGGAAATAACCGATGAAAAACAGCCCGGCGCCCAGGCCGTAGGCCGCGTCGCCGATGCCGATGTCGGCGCCCATGTGCAGCTTGGCAAAGCCCACCGCAGAGCGGTCCACGTAGGCGATCAGGTACAGCAGGATCAGGAAGGGAATCAGTTTGAGGGTGATGCGACGAATAAGCCGCAGTTCCTGGCTCATGGGACCGGTCTCCGATTGTTGTTGTTATAGAACCTCGGGGGATTTCTCTCGCGAATGACCGCCAGGACAATCCCTCCGTTGAATCGGACTATATAGTAATACTATTTACCCAACAACACTTCCAAACCGCACAAATTGCGCTTATGTTACGCTTCAGCTAGAACAATATAGTCATACAATAAGAGAATCGATCATGTCTGATAAGAAACCCTCCCTGCGCTCGGCCCAATGGTTTGGCACCGCCGACAAAAACGGCTTCATGTACCGCAGCTGGATGAAAAATCAGGGCATCGCCGACCATCAGTTCCACGGCAAGCCGATCATCGGTATCTGCAACACCTGGTCGGAGCTGACGCCATGCAACGCGCACTTCCGGCAGATCGCCGAGCACGTCAAGCGCGGCGTGATCGAGGCCGGGGGCTTCCCCGTGGAATTCCCGGTGTTCTCCAACGGCGAATCGAACCTGCGGCCCACCGCCATGTTGACCCGCAACCTGGCGAGCATGGACGTGGAAGAGGCGATTCGCGGCAACCCCATCGACGGCGTGGTGCTGCTCACCGGTTGCGACAAGACCACCCCGGCGCTGCTGATGGGCGCCGCCAGCTGTGATGTACCGGCCATCGTCGTGACCGGCGGGCCGATGCTCAACGGCAAGCACAAAGGCCAGGACATCGGCTCCGGCACCGTGGTCTGGCAATTGAGCGAGCAGGTCAAGGCCGGCACCATCACCATCGATGATTTCCTCGCGGCCGAGGGCGGCATGTCCCGCTCGGCCGGTACCTGCAACACCATGGGCACGGCCTCGACCATGGCGTGCATGGCCGAAGCCCTCGGCACTTCCCTGCCCCACAACGCCGCGATTCCGGCCGTGGACGCCCGTCGTTATGTATTGGCCCATATGTCCGGCATGCGTGCGGTGGAAATGGTCCGTGAAGACCTGAAACTGTCGAAGATCCTGACCAAGGAAGCCTTCGAAAACGCGATCCGCGTCAACGCGGCCATTGGCGGCTCGACCAACGCGGTGATCCACCTCAAGGCCATTGCCGGACGCATCGGCGTGCAACTGGACCTGGACGACTGGACCCGCATCGGCCGTGGCATGCCGACCATTGTCGACCTGCAACCGTCCGGGCGCTTCCTGATGGAAGAGTTCTACTACGCCGGCGGCCTGCCCGCCGTGCTGCGGCGCCTTGGCGAAGCGAACCTGATTCCCCATCCGAACGCCTTGACCGTCAACGGCAAGAGCCTCGGCGACAACACCAAGGACGCGCCGATCTACGGCCAGGATGAAGTCATCCGCACCCTGGACAACCCGATCCGCGCCGACGGTGGTATCTGCGTACTGCGGGGTAACCTGGCGCCATTGGGCGCGGTGCTCAAGCCTTCCGCCGCCACGCCTGAGCTGATGCAGCATCGCGGCCGTGCCGTGGTGTTCGAAAACTTCGACGAGTACAAGGCACGGATCAACGACCCCGAGCTCGACGTGGACGCCAACTCGATCCTGGTGATGAAAAACTGTGGGCCGAAGGGTTATCCGGGCATGGCCGAGGTGGGCAACATGGGCTTGCCGGCCAAGCTGCTGGCCCAGGGTGTGACGGACATGGTGCGGATTTCCGACGCACGCATGAGCGGCACCGCCTACGGCACCGTAGTGCTGCACGTGGCGCCGGAAGCCGCCGCCGGCGGACCGTTGGCAGCGGTAAAAGAAGGCGACTGGATCGAGCTCGACTGCGCCAGCGGCCGCCTGCACCTGGACATCCCCGACGCGGAACTCGCCGCGCGCCTGGCCGACCTTGCGCCACCGCAGCAGCTGTTGGTGGGTGGCTACCGCCAGCTGTACATCGACCATGTGCTGCAAGCGGACCAGGGCTGCGACTTCGACTTCCTGGTGGGCTGTCGCGGCGCCGAGGTGCCGCGTCACTCTCACTGACCCAAATCTCCCTTATGGGAGCAAGCTTTGTGGGAGCTGAGCTTTTGTGGGAGCAGAGCTTGCTCGCGATAGCGGTGTAACAGACAGCAGAGATGTTGACTGGAAGTGCCTCATCGCGAGCAAGCTCAGCTCCCACAAAAAGCTCACTCCCACAATGGGTCTGTATCCAAATCAAAAATCGCATTAGCGACCCGCCATCGCCGCGCCTGCTATCATGCGCAACACTCCCCTCCCACAGGATCGCGCAGCGCCCCATGGATTACCGCAAACCCTCCGACCGCAAAAGCATGCACGCGCGCATCGTCCAGGAACTGGGCATGCAGATCGTCTCCGGGCGTTTCAAACCGGACGATAAACTGCCCGCCGAAGCCTTGTTGTGCGAAGAGTATGCGGTCAGCCGCCCGGTGCTGCGCGAAGCCACGCGAGTGCTGGTCGCCAAGGGCCTGGTGTATTCGCGTCCGCGGGTGGGGACGGTGGTCAAGGCCCGCCGTGAATGGCACATGCTCGATCCGGACGTCCTGCACTGGTTGATGCAGAGCAGTCCGCAGAACGAATTCTTCAGCCTGCTGACCAGCGTGCGCAGCATCATCGAACCGGCCGCCGCCGCCCTCGCCGCCCAGTTCGCCACCGACGAGGACATCGCTGCCATCAACGAAGCCTACCAGCGCATGGAGGCGGCCCCGACACCTGAAGCCCTGCTGCAACCGGACCTGGACTTCCACAGCCGCATCGCCGAAGCCACCCACAACGACCTGCTCGCCAACCTCTGCAACATGTTGTCGGTGGCCATCGCCGAAGCCCTCAAGCATTCCAACCAGCGGCCCAACCTGCATGAACTGGCGATGCCACGGCACAAGGCGATCCTCACTGCCATCGAGAACCGCGACGCCCTCGGCGCCCGCCATGCCACGCTGGTGCAACTGGACGATGCCCGCAGCGCGTTGAATGTAGTGCTGGGCAACGATCCCGTTCAGGCCTGACACCATCCTCGCTCAACGGGTGGTATCTATATACCGCCCACAGAAGACGGAAATCCTGACACTCGACGCTGGTCGTCATTCCGACGGCCACGCGTTCAGGAAAAGGATTTCTCATGACCTCACCCACCCCAGTCGACAGTCTCTCTGCGCTTGCACAAAATGTCAGTCGGCAATTCGCCGATCGTCCAACGTTCGCGCAGATCGCGCAGCGAACACTTGAGCAGGCCATCAAGGCCCAGTACCCGTCGCTGATTATCGACCTCTCCAAGACACGCCTCGCCGTACCGGATGCAACTGCCCGCAGCTGGAGTTTTCAGCCCTTCATGCCGCTGGTGCTCGATTACCTGGCCTTCGGTACGCCCTTGGATCTCAGTCCACGGGGCAACCTTGACTGTTATCTTTCCGACGTCCCTCCACAGCGTCTGTGGTCAGGCACTCAGAAACCGGACATGAAGGTCCTCGAAAAGCTATTGCTAGAGTTGCCCTGGCGTATACCGATCGTGCTGGAAGACGCATTGACCCGTTATTGGAACGCCGATATCAGCACCCACGCCACGCCCGCCAGCCGTTGGCAATGGCTCAGCGACACCCTCCATAACCTGTTGCAGATCCGCGCGCTGCAACAGCCAGGCCTCACTGAGCCGGCCCGTGAAACCCTGGATCAAATCGCCCGCTGGCCCGACCGTGCCGCACGTTTCAGCCGCAATACCTCTCCCGTCTACGCCTACAGCCTGGAAAGCACGCTCACCCAAGGCGCCAGCAGCACGATCCTGCCGAGCAACGATATCCTCTTGCTTCATTACACCCCTAACGGGCTCATCATCCTGCTTTGCAACCCTGGCAGCCCCGTGCAGTCCTTCGCTTCCATGGAAGCCTTCCATCACCATTGGCGTGAACAGATCGCCAGCCGCTACGTGGTCGATACCCTCACCTGCCGGCGCTACGAAATCAGCGGCAATGTGTTCGACACCCAAGCCGCCAGTATCCTGGAGCAGCAGCTGGCCGACTTGAAGGCGGTGCAATTGCCCTCGCGTATTGGCCTGCAAAGCCTCGACGCACTCTATGACGAGCTGAGTGGCCCGGCCCGTTATCTGGACGGCGCACCGCGCCTCACGCCTGAAACCTCGACACGACTCAAGCCACTGCTCCCCGACTGGTTGAAAAAGGCCTCCCTCGTCGACCAGACCCGGTTCCAGCGCTACAGTCTGGCGCTGGCCAGCGTCAAGAAGCGCGATCAGGGCCGAACCCATCTGAGTGACATCAAGGCATTCACGACAGACGCTTTACTCACCCAGATGCACAAGGCCAACGACAGCAGCCCGGCCAAGACACCCCCCAGCTACTTCCAACCCGACGATGTGGAACTGACTTTTACCGTCTCTGCAGGGTTCCCCGGAACGGCCGGCATCAGCGAGAAACGAACGATGAGCCTCACTCGGCTGGCCATCGACAATCTCGTCGCACGCCCCAGTGGACATGTGCAGCTCAGCCATCGCCAGGGCCTGGCGTTGCCTGTATGGCTGACGCTGGACTTCATTACTCGCAAGGACGGGCTGATCGAGCAAGTCGATATCGGCACCACATACCCTCGCTACCTGCAACAGGAGTTGTTGGGCGATTCGCTCCAGGCGCAGGAATATCAACGTATGTTTGCCGAGCAGATCCCGGCGCAGTTGCCCCTTGAGGCGCTGCTGGACATGCTCAACCAAAAAAATGGCATGACCCGCCAAGGGCTGCGACTGATCGAGGCGCTGCTGCAGCCCGACGCCGAGGGTCGGCAGGTGGACGGCCGCCCCGTGGTCATTCGGCACCTGGCTTTCCTGCGCAAGCCCCAGGCTCGCCCCGACCTTGTGACCAACATGTTCATCGTCGAAGCACAAGACATCAACACGGGGCCGCACCTTTTGTATCGCCCCTTGTATGCGCCCGCGTTGACGGAGTTCACTACCCGAGAAGCACTGTTGCAGGCTGTCGTCAGCGGTGGGGATTTGCAGGACAGCATCTTGACCTGGCTGTCCGACGACGCTCGCCCGGTCTATGCCAATGGTGGCTTCCTGGAACCGCACATCGTGCGTTTTTTCCAGGGCGACGAATTCAGTGCTCCTGAAAAACCCGCTCCGGCGACACTGGCTATGGACGGCGCCAATGATGAGTTGCTGCAATACCTGCATAAAGGCGAGTTGATGCAGTACCTCTACGGCTGCAATGCCCGGGCCCTGGTGACCCAGGCCGACCGATCCGCAGTGTCCAACAGCGAAAGCCGCTGGGCCGTGTACCTCAAGGGCGGCAGCCTGCTGTTCAACACCCTGTTGTTTCCGTTACTGCGTGGCCCAGCCATGGCCAGTGCCTGGCTATGGAGCCTGATGGCCAGCGCCAGCCAAGACATCCCGGCGCTGCTCAGTGAAGACTCGGCGACCCGTGAACTCGCCGCTGTCGACCTGTTGGTCAACCTGGTGATGCTCGTGGCTCAGCTTCCCTCGGCCGCAGTGCCCTCTCGCCCCGCCGTGCCCGTACGAGTCAGGGACCAGGCAATGCGTGCCCCCGCGCCGCGCCTCCTTGCCGAGCAATGGCCCGCGCCGGAACTGCCGAACATTCAGGAAGGCCCCATTGCCTTGCCCGGCGAACAATCCGTGGCCGCCAGCCGCACGCTCGACCTCAGCTTTGCCAGCGCCCGTCATCGACTGACACCGGAGCAGTCGGCCCAGTTGCGACGCATGCAGGTACCACGCCCCGCATCACTGCCCGAACCGATTGAAAATGGCCCGTTTACCGGCTTGTACGTCATCGACAACAAATGGCACGCCCTGGTGGACCGCAACCTGTATAGCGTCAGCACGGAATCGGACGGCAGTGTAACGATCGTCGATCCCCGGGCCCCGTCAGGAGGGGGACCACAGCTGCAATCGGACAATCAGGGCCATTGGTCGCTGGATTTGGGTTTGCGCTTGCGCGGCGGAATGCCTCCCAGACGAATGGCCGAACAGCGGCGCCTCAACGTAGAAAGAACAATCGAATTGGTTAATGAACTGAAGACGCACATGGCCCAGGAGGCCGAACGGCAAAAGGCCCTGGACGTAGCCCAACAGGTCATGGTCCGGCTCGAGCAAGACAGCACGTATACCGAGGAGCAGCGCGCGCCAAGACGCAAGGTGTTTTACGACCTGCTCAACGCGCAGACTGACGGTTACCTCAAACTGCTGGACAGCGCGCCGGAACGCGCCCGGTTGGGCATCGACCTACCCACCCCAAGCATCCGCGGGCTAATGGAGAATGTGATCAACAACGCCCGCAAGGCCTTCCTGATCGTTGACGCCGAGCATCGAGCCTTGATCATTGCTAATCGTCAATTCTCGAATGAGACTGCCACAGAGCTTGTGGTCGCGAATTTGCCTGGTTATCTGAAGTTCCTCGATAGCTCGAGTGAGCTCCTTGATCGTTCGATTCACTGGCTGGACCTCAAAGACGAATACCTGGAAAAACTACTGAATCTGGATTCCGCAGGCGCTCGCGCATACGAACGCCTCACCCGCGACCGACCGTTGGATGAGAGGAATTCGTTAGCATCAAAAGCCATGCAATTGTCGACACTGCCTATGCTGGCGATCAAAAACCCCAACGGCGATTTGCCCGATAGCCTGCGGCGCATCCTTGGTTCCGTGGCCGTACAGGTACGCTCGCACGCCGACCTGGACCTGTATGAACTCTCCCCGTCGGAACAGTTCGAGGTCCTGGAAAGCCTGAGCGAACAATACGGCAAGACGTTGGACGCCTTGCACGGCATAAAGACGCTTTACGCGGACGACATTGACGAATTTCATTTCGACCGGCTGCTGAAGGTGCTCGACAGTCTCTACCAGGACGCTTCCCGCCAACTGGCCGCCGCCGTCAAGCCTGAGCCCAACCCACGCAAGCGACCGCCCCAGCACACCGGAACGGCTACCGGGCGCCTTCGAAAAAAAGTGATCAATACCCGCAAAAACGGTGTGCTGATCGGTGATCTGAAACCAGCCGACGAGAGCATGCCGATCGACGTCGTCGAGCTGCGCTCCCAGGTCGAGGACACCGTGCTGGCGTCCTATTCGCGTCATGACGATGTCTGGGATGTCATCGAAGTACGCCGCCCAGCGCCCTCCCCAAGCACTCGACAGGTCAAGGCAATCAAGGCTGACGCCCAAAAACTGCTCGATGAATTGGATGAACGCTTGCGCCGGGCTGAAGGCTACAAAAAACGTTGCCGTCATCCTCAGGAAATCGAGGAGATCATGAACAACGAGGCGAGTAGATTCGCAAAACTGGCAGAGGAGTTGGATCGCGCCCTGATGTTGTCGAAAACACCGGCGACTGCCGCTGAACAGGCGCTGGTCAAACAGCTGGCAGATGCCATCACCCACCTGAAGGCCAAGGGCAGCGCCCTGCGCACCGAGCTGAGCCTGCAACTGCCTCCCACCGATGGCAACCTTCGCTACCTGTTCGAAAAGAACCTGATACAAGTTGCGCGACTGGGCGAACGCAAAGCCTTGAAAGGAACTCGCAAGGACTTCCTGCAGGAATACGCGATCAACGACCGTAACGGCTTCCCCCTCTGGTACGCGCACTTTCACTACGAAACCGCCGGGACACTGAAAGCCGATTACAGCGTCGCCCATCTCAAGACCAAGGAGCAGCGTCGGGAGCACTATCATTCGCTGCTCGCCAAGGCGGACAGCCCCTATGCGGTGGTGAACGTGCATCGCGGGCAGATTGGCAAATCCTTGGCCCGCGACAAGTTTCTGCCGTTGGCGCCCTGATGGTTCACTTCAAGCGGGTGTGATCGTGGCGAGGGAGCTTGCTCCCGCTCGGTTGCGCAGCGACCGCCCGAGGGGCCTGCTTCGCAGTCCAGCGGGAGCAAGCTCCCTCGCCACAGAGGGTGTGTTTAGGCAGGAATGATCAGTACCTGAGCGACAAAAAGCCTGTGGGAGCGAGCTTGCTCGCGATGGCGGACGGACATTCAACACCTTCATTGACTGTCACACCGCTATCGCGAGCAACCTCGCTCCCACATGGGGTCGCCACCAGGGCTGTGCCGGGCAGGTCCTGCCCATCCATCAATGGGCAAACAATGAATTGCCCTTCTGCCCCGCCAGCTTCTCGGGCTTGATCAGGAACCGCGCCAGTGCCGGCAGCAGCCACAGCGCGCCGAACATGTTCCACAGCAACATGAACGTCAACATCAGCCCCATGTCGGCCTGGAACTTGATCGCCGAGAAGATCCAGGTGCACACGCCAATCGCCAGGCACAGGCCGGTGAACAACACGGCTTTACCGGTGGATTTCAGCGTCTGGTAGTAAGCCTCCTGCAACGGCAAGCCGGCCCGCAGGAAACTTTCCAGGCGGCTGTAGATGTAGATGCCGTAGTCCACGCCTATGCCCACGCCCAGGGCCACCACTGGCAAGGTCGCGACCTTCACGCCAATGCCCATGAACGCCATCAATGCGTTGCCCAGCACCGAGGTCAGCACCAGCGGCAACACGATGCACAGCGTCGCCGCCCAGGAACGGAAGGTGATCATGCACATGGTTGCCACGCAGATGTACACCAGGATCAGGATGGTCAGTTCCGATTCCTTGATCACCTCGTTGGTGGCCGCCTCGATGCCGGCGTTACCGGCAGCCAGGATGAACTCCAGGCCCTCGCGGTTGTTGTCCTTGGCAAAATCCTGCACCGCCTTCACCGCGCGGTCCAGGGTCTCGGCCTTGTGATCGTTGAGGAACACCAGCACCGGCGCCAGGGAGCAACTGTTGTTGTACAGGCCATCGGCCCGGGCGATGGAGTTGTTCAGCACGTCAGGGTTGCGCGACAGGGTTTCCCATTTCAGGTTGCCCTCGTTCATGCCCTTGATCATTTGCTTGGACACGGTCACCAGGGAAATCGCCGACTGCACCCCCTCGGTGTTCTGCATCTTCCACATCAGCTCGTCGATCGGTGCCATGGCCTCATAGCGCGAGCAGCCTTCGGCCTTGGTCTTGACCATCACCACCAGCACATCGGAACTGGTGGAATAGTTGCTGATGATGAAATTGTTGTCCTGGTTGTAGCGCGAATCCGGACGCAGTTCCGGCGCGCCCTGGTCCAGGTCGCCGATCTTCAGGTTCTGGCTGTACCAGAGGCCACCGCCAAAGGCGATCACCGCCAGGGCAATGGACACCGGCGCAACCTTGGCGCTGGCGAAACTCGACAGCAGGCGCCAGAACGGGTGTTCACGGGTCGCGTCTTTCTTGCTGCGCTCGACCGCCCGCTTACTGATGCCGACGTAAGAGATCGCCACCGGCAGCAGGATCAGGTTGGTGAACACGATCACCGCCACGCCGATGGAGGCGCCGATGGCCAGCTCACGGATCACGCCGATGTCGATGATCAGCAAGGTGATGAAGCCCACGGCATCCGCCAGGATCGCGATCATCCCCGGCAGGAACAACTGGCGGAAGGTACGCCGCGCCGCCGTCAGGGCATTGTCCGCCTCGCTGGACTGCAAGGCGATGCCGTTGATCTTCTGCACGCCATGGGAAATGCCGATAGCGAAGATCAGGAACGGCACCAGCATCGAGTACGGGTCAAGGCCAAAGCCGGCCGCATGCATCAGCCCCAACTGCCAGACTACCGCCACCAGGGTGGTGCTCAGCACCGCAACGGTGCTGCGCATGCAGTTGGTAAACCAGTACAGCAGGACCAAGGTGATGACGAAGGCCACGCCGAAGAACAGCACCACCATGACCAGGCCGTCGATCAAGTCGCCGACTTTCTTGGCGAAGCCGACGATATGGATCTGCACATTCGGGTTCTGGGCTTCGAACTTGTTTCGAATCTTTTCTTCAAGCTCATGGGAGAACTTGCGGTAGTCGAGGGCGAGCAACTTGCCCTGGTCCTGCGGGTCGGGATAGGACTCCAGCAATGGGATATCGATGATGCTCGACTTGAAGTCGTTGGCCACCAGGCCCGACCTGGCCGGACTTGAGCACGTTGTTGCGCAACAGGTCGAGGCTGTCGGCCGAGCCGTTATAGCTCTGGGGGATCACCTCGCCGCCGGCGAAGCCCTCCTCCGTCACTTCGGTCCAACGCACGCTGGGGCTCCACAACGACTTGAGCCCGGAACGATCGACACCGGAGATGTAGAACACCTCGTCATGGATCTGGCGCAGGGTCTCCATGTAGTCCTTGGAGAAAATATCGCCGTTAGTGGCTTCCACGGAAATACGCACCGTGTTGCCCAGGTTCGCCAGGTCGTTGCGGTGCTCAAGCATCTTCTCGATAAAAGGATGCTCGAGGGGAATCATTTTTTCGAAACTGGTGGAGGGACGGATCAGCGTGGCCTGCCAGAACAGGAAAACGCTGACCAGCAGGCAAATGACGATTACTGCCGGGCGGTTGTTGAAAATCAGGCGCTCGAGAAACGTTGCCTTGTCTTGGTGATGACTGCTCATGGGGTCCGCCTTCTTGTTTTTATGCCCGTCTCGCAGGCCTGACTCATTTGCTCAGTTCGGCGCCGGTGGACGTGGTGGCGCGCACGCCGCCTTGCCCTGCCAGGATCAGGTTGCCATTGCCTGCCGCCGTGACGGCCGCCACGGAGATTCGGTCCGGGCGGTTGAACACGCTGAAGGTCTCGCCATCATCGGTGCTGCGCACCACGCTGCCGCCGTTGCCGACAATCACGATGGAACCGTCCGCCAGCAACGTGGCGCCGGACAGGCCGAACTCCAGCGTTCCACGGGCGGCCTTGAGCTCGACTTGCTCCCAGGTGCCGCCAAAATCGGTGGAACGGTACAGGTTGCCGCGCAAACCGTAGGCCAGCAGCGTCGAAGGTTGGGCGGTACCGATGACACCGAACAGCGAGCCTTCGTACGGGCCTTCGACCTTTTCCCAGGTCTGGCCCCAGTCGGCGGAGCGGAACATGCTGCCGGCCTCGCCGACAATGAACAGCCCGGCGTCTTTCACGGCCGCGATCGCATTGAGGTGGAACTGGTCTTCGTTTTCGAGGCGGTCGCTGGCGTCTTCCCAGTGCTTGCCGCCGTCGGTGGTCTCGTACAACGCGCCATACGCACCCACGGCAAAACCATTGCCGGCGTCCTTGAACCAGACATCCAACAGCGGCGCTTCACGGGTGAGGTCTTCGAATTGCTTGGTCCAGGTGCTGCCGCCGTCAACACTGGCGAGGATCTGCGCGTCGTGCCCCACCGCCCAGCCGTGCTTGTCGTCAACGAAAAAGACTGCGGTGAGCAGTTGGCGGGTCGGCACCTTGGCCTGAGTCCAGGAAGTGCCCTGGTCATCGGAATAGACAATGTGCCCCCGATCACCGACCGCCACCAGGCGCTGCCCGGCATGGGCCACATCAAGCATCAGGGTTTTGCTGGCCTTGGCCGATTCGACGGAATAGATGACATCGGACGTCGACGCCGCAACGGCCATCACCGGCGCCGACAACAGCGCAGAGCCCAGCAGCGACAGCGCCGAAGCCAGCAGCGCGACTCTGCGCAGCAGCGGCGGCCGGCAGCGGCCCACAGCCATGACAGGCTCATTCATAGACCTTTCCCCCATTATTATTGTTATGGCTTGGTACGTTGCCGGTCTTGGAGCATAGTCCTGAAACCTGCAATCTAGAGCCACTTCGGAAGCTGGCGTTATCCTATCGGGCTTTCGAAAGGTCTGACAATCGACGCCGCGTTATCTTTTGTTAACCGGGGGGATATCGATCAAGGGTGAATCAGAAGACATTCGTGAGGGTGATGGATGTGGCGAGGGAGCTTGCTCCCGCTGGAGGCCGAAGGACTCCCTGATCTTGGTTCGCACGCCTTCTCTGGCGAAATGAATCAAGATCGGGCCTGCTTCGCAGGCCAGCGGGAGCAAGCTCCCTCGCCACAAAAGGCAGCGCCAAGCCTGTTTATGCCAAGCTCTTGCTCACCACCTCGAACACATCGGCGGAAAGCCCGCCGGACGCGAGGATGCGTTCCAGCTCGGCTTTCATTAGCGCCTGGCGGGCGCTGTCGTATTTGCGCCAGCGGGTCAGCGGGGCCAGTTGTCGCGAGGCGATCTGCGGGTTGAAGCCATTGAGCTGGATGACCAGGTCCGCCAGGAAGCGATAACCCGAGCCGTCAGCGGCGTGGAAGTTGATCAGGTTCTGCCCGGCAAACGCACCGATCAGGGCCCGCACCTTGTTCGGGTTCTTGATGTTGAACGCCGGGTGCTCCATGAGCGCCTTGACCCGCGCCAGCCCACCCGGCAATGGGCTGCCGGCCTGGACGCTGAACCACTGGTCCATGACCAACGGATTGCCCTTGAAGTTTTCCGCGAACACTTCCAGTGCCTTGGCCTTCTCGGTCTCGAATGGCGAGTTGACCAGCACCGCCAGCGCAGTCAGGCGCTCGGTCATGTTGTCGGCGGTGTCGAATTGTTCCAAGGTCGCACTCAGCACTTCCGGCTTGTCGGTCAGCATCAGATACGACAACGCAATATTTTGCAGCGCGCGGCGGGCGAAATGCTCGGCCTCGGCCATGTATGGCGTGCGTTTCGACAGGTCGCGATTGGCTTCATAACGCAGCCACAGGCCTTCAAACAGGTTCTCGGCCAACTGCTGGCGGGCGAACTCACGGGCGACGTGGATCGCCTCGACGTCGGCCACTTCGCTGATTTCCGTCAGGTAGGCTTCGCTTGGCAGCGAGAGCATTTCCGCGACCATGGCCTGGTCCAGGGATTCGTCCGACAGTACGCTGCGCAGCGCACTGACCAGGCGCGGATCCAGCGTCAGGCTGGCGCCCTGCTGATGCTGGGCGATCAGTTCCTGCAACACCTGCACCGACAACTGCTGGCCGGCATCCCACCGGTTGAAGCCGTCGCTGTCGTGTTGCATCAGGAACATCAACTGGTCGCGGTTGTACGGGAAGCTCAGTTTCACCGGCGCCGAGAACCCACGCAGCAACGAAGGCAGCGGTTGTTCAGGGATATCGACGAAGGTGAAGGTCTGCTCGGCCTCGGTCACCGAGATGACCCGGGACGTACCGTTTGCCGCCGCTTCACCGGCCAGGCGCAACGGGATCTCGGCGCCCTGGCTGTCCAGCAGGCCAAGCTCCACGGGAATCACGAACGGCAGTTTTTCCATCTTGTCCGGGGTCGGCGGACAGCTCTGGCGGAAGGTCAGGCTGTAGGTCTTGGCGGCGGCGTCGTAGGACTCGCTCACCGCCAGGCGTGGTGTGCCGGCCTGGCTGTACCAGCGCTTGAACTGGGTCAGGTCGACGCCATTGGCATCTTCCATGGCCTTGATGAAATCGTCACAGGTCACGGCCTGGCCGTCGTGGCGCTCGAAGTACAGGTCGCTGCCCTTGCGAAAGCCCTCAGGCCCCAGCAACGTGTGGATCATGCCAACCACTTCCGAGCCCTTTTCGTACACGGTCAAGGTGTAGAAGTTGGAGATCTCGATGAAGCTGTCCGGGCGAACCGGGTGGGCCATCGGGCCGGCGTCTTCGGCAAACTGATGGGTGCGCAGGTAGGCCACGTCCTGGATACGCTTGACGGTGGCCGAGTTCATGTCCGCCGAGAACCCGGCGTCGCGGAACACCGTGAAGCCTTCCTTGAGCGACAGTTGGAACCAGTCGCGGCAGGTCACGCGGTTGCCCGACCAGTTGTGGAAATACTCGTGGGCAACGATCGCTTCGACCCGTTGGTGCGCGGCATCGGTGGCGGTTTCGGCGCGGGCCAGCACGGCGCTGGAGTTGAAGATGTTGAGGCCCTTGTTCTCCATGGCGCCCATGTTGAAATCGTTGACCGCGACGATCATGAAGATGTCCAGGTCGTACTCGCGCCCGTACACCTCTTCGTCCCAGCGCATCGACTTCTTCAGGCTGGTCATGGCGTGCTGGCACTTGTCGATGTTTTCCGGCTCGACATAGATGCGTAGCGCCACGGTGCGCTCGCTCAGGGTGGTGAAAGTGTCTTCGACGCACCACAAGTCACCGGCCACCAGGGCAAACAGGTAGGCCGGTTTCTTGAACGGGTCTTCCCAGGTCGCCCAGTGCCGGCCGTCTTCGCCGGGGCCGCTGGCAATCGGGTTGCCGTTGGACAGCAGCACCGGATAGCTGTGCTGCTCGGCCACCACGGTGGTGGTGAACTTGCTCATCACGTCCGGGCGGTCGAGGTAATAAGTGATCTTGCGGAACCCTTCGGCCTCGCACTGGGTGCAGAACATGCTGCCGGACTTGTACAGGCCTTCCAGGGCGGTGTTGGTTTCCGGGTGGATCCGCACGGTGGTGTCGAGCGTAAAGGCCTGGGCCTTGGGCTGCAACGTCAGGTGACTGTCGTCCACCTGATAGTCGCCCTGCCCCAGGTCGGCATCGTCGAGCTTGAGCGAGACCAGTTCCAGGTGCTGGCCATCGAGCACCAGCGGCGGCAGCCCGGCGCCGCGCTCGGGGTTGCGGCGCATCACCAGTTGCGCATGGACCAGGCTGTGGTCCTCGAACAACTCGAAGGTCAGGTGTGTTTCGTCGATCAGGTACTCGGGGGCCTGATAATCCTTGAGGTAAATCATCTTCGGTTGTTCGGTGCGCATGGGTCGAATCCTTCTACTGATGCACGGCGAGCTGGTAGGCCGTGTATTTACGAATGTTGATCACGCCGGTGTCGAAAATCAGGTACTGGCCCTTGATCCCCAGCAGCGTGCCCTCGGCGATCGGGTTCTTGTCCAGGTTGAAGCTGACGATCTTGGTCGGGTATTGCTCCACCGGATAACGGATCTCGATGGGTTCGACGTCCGCTATGGTCTGGATCGCTTGCAGGCCGAATCGTTCCTGCAAGCCCTGCAATCCCTGGGCGCAGCTGTCGAACAGCGCGTCGCGGATCGCCGGCAAATCCACCGCCGCCGCGTCGCCCTTGAGCAAGGCGCGCCAGTTGGTCTTGTCCGCTACCTGGCTGCGAAACAGGTCTTCGACGAAGCCCGACTGCTGGCGGGTGGCGACGCGCAGGATCGGCAGCGCCTGGCTCGCGCCCTGGTCGAGCCAGCGGGTCGGCAACTGGGTGGCACGGGTGATGCCGACTTTCACGCCCGAGGAGTTGGCCAGGTAGACCACATGATCGGTCATGCAGAACTGCTCGCCCCAGGCCGGATCACGGCACGTGCCGGCGTCGAAATGGCAACGCTCGGGGCTCATGATGCACAGGTCGCACTGGGCCAGCTTGGTCATGCACGGGTAGCAATAACCCTGGCTGAAGCTGGTCTTGGTCCGGCGCCCGCAATGGGTGCAGTGGATCGCACCGAGGTATTCCAGGCGGATCGTGCTGCCGATCAATGGATTGACCGGCACCTCGACCTCGCCCAGGCGAAAGGCGTATTGAACAGTCGGCCCGTCAAGGCGCGCCGACATCTTGCTGATTGCACCGCGGCCAATCTCGATCAATGGATGGCGTCCGACTTGAACAGGATATTCGGCACTTCGGTGGCTTTCGACTGGCACTCCTGCGGCCCCATGTAGCCGGTGCGCTCTTCTTCGGGCAGGTTCTGGATTTCCCAGGCGATCATCGCCTGCAAGGACAGTTCGCGCTGCTCGGCGGTGAGCTTGTTGCCATCGGCCCATTTACCGATTTCCACGGCAAGCTTCAGGCTGCGGTAGATGTCGGGGGTGATGTTCTGGATCATTTCGTTGAAGGAAGACATGGGTTCTCCGCGCAATCGCGCATTCTCAAAAGACACAGGCGCCGGTCAAAGGGCCATTTTACGGCGAGCGAACAGCCCGCCCAATAACCCAGTGAAGCAGCCGACGAGCAGCCCGCCGACGTGAGCCGCGTTGGCGATCTCACCAAAACCGATCAGCGAAACCAGCCCGGACAGGCACAGCAGCAACCACACCAGCATCATCACCAGCACCCCGCGGGGCAAGTGATAGGCCGGGTTCGGTGCGAGCAGTTGGTAGATCCAGCAATGGCCCAGCAGGCCGTACAACACCCCGGACAATCCGCCGAACAGAGTCGCACCGCTGAAAAAGTACTGGGCGAAATTGGAGACAAGGCTGAACAGCAATGTCAGCCCTAATAAGTTGATACCACCCTGGCGCGCTTCGATCCGCCGCCCCAGCTCCCAATACCACATGCCGTTCATGGCGATGTGCAGGAAACCGAAGTGGATCAGCATCGGCGTCACCAGGCGCCACCACTGCCCCGCCGCCAGGCTGTCGGCCAATGGCGTGAACTGGATATAGTCGCCAACGACGCGGAACTCGAGGAAGGTCAGCCAGCGCAGGGTCTCTAGATTGTCTCCCAGCAGGGTGACCGCGCTGACGATCAGGCTCAGCAACAGCACCACGGCCGTCACTGGGCTGCGAACCAGTTGCTGGACGAACCCCGCGCGCCGGGACGTGCTGGCGGTGTCCGGCAGTTCCAGTTGCTGATCGGGATCGCCAGCAGGAAAACGCGCGTACAACGAACGCACGTCCTCACTGATCTCGTCCGGCACCCAGAGCACCTGCTCGCCCGCCTCTTCGCTGACGCGATGGGGCACCTGCATGCGTTGCAGCAGCTTGACGAAGCCGCTCAGGTCCACTGCCAGGGGCAGACGCAAAACCGCGACAGCACTCATTGCACCACCTCCGGCCGTTCGACATCGACCCAGACGAACTTGTGCGGATCCAGGCGGGTTTCCTGGTCGAGGCGATAAGCGACCAGCTTGCCGTAGAGCACCGCACTGTAGTCCAGGCAGGCCAGGTTCGGGCGGATTGGCGCGGGTTTGCCGCTGCGCCAATAGTGGCCGACGAACAGCAGCGGCTCATCGACGCCATAACGCAGCAGGTTGTTTTTTTCGTCCGGCGACAGCGGCGTGCGGGCGACCGGCTCCGGCAAGGCGTCGGGCTGGAACACGATGTCGCCGTAGGTCTGCGGGTTGTCTTCCCAGAACTTGGTACGGAAAAACGAACGGGTCAGGCCATCGCCACCGGTCAGTGTCAGGCCGTGGGGCAGGCGCATGTCAGTGCCGCGCAGCAAGCGATCGAACACCGTGCAGGCGAAACTGCCCGACTCGGCCGAGGCCTGGAGAAAATGCTCGTCGATACAACCGTCCGGGAACAAACCCCGCAGCGGTTCGATCAGGCCCGCATCCCAACAGGCATGCACGACCCGGAAACGACCGGCGTCGACAAACAACGGTAGCTCATAGAACCATTTGAGAAAGTCATGCCAGTCGCCGGGATGCTGCTCGAACTGGGTCAGGGTCTCGTTGAGCAGGCGGGCATGGCGCGGGGTGTGTTCGCGCACGTAGCGCTGGCCGCTGCCCGGCAATGCCGGTGTGCTCCAGCCCAGGGCGTTGAACTCGTGGTTGCCCATGATGCACAGCGCCTGGCCGGCCACGACCATGTCATGGACGATGTGCAGCGCCTCGCGAATCCGCGGGCCACGGTCGATGATATCCCCCAGGAACACGGCCATGCGCGACGGATGCCGCCAGACCCCGCCCTGCTTCTGGTAACCGAGTCGGTCCAGCAGGTGTTCCAGGGTCAGGGCGCATCCGTGCACGTCACCGATCAAATCGTAACTGCGCGCAGGATCGAGCATCAGTCGCCTCCACCCCCCAACCGACTGCCCCAGCCGAGCTTGGTCCGGCAGACTTCGTAGTAATTGTGATCCAGCGGATGGATCAGGCGCAGCTTCTGCGCTTTTTTGCTGACGGTGATGGTGTCACCCGGCGCGCAGGTGAAATGGTTCTGGCCGTCACAGGACACTTGTGGGTAGATCTGCATATCCTTGGACACGACGATTTTCAGCTCACTGTTGCCATCGACCACGATGGGTCGCCCAGACAAGGTATGGGGGTACATGGGCACAATCACAATAGCGTCGAGCTTGGGGTGCATGATCGGTCCGCCGGCCGACAGCGCATAGGCGGTGGAACCGGTGGGGGTGGCGACGATCAGGCCGTCGGCCTTCTGGCTGCAGACGAACTGGCCGTCGATGTACAGCTCGAATTCGATCATCCGAGTGGACTTGCCGGGGTGCAGCACCACGTCGTTGAGGGCGTCGCCCTGGCCGATGGCCTCGGCGTGACGACGGACTTCGGCTTGCAGCAGGAAGCGGTTTTCCACCAGGTAGTGGCCGTCAAGCACCTCGGCGACCTTGATCTCCAGCTCGTCAGGGCGGATATCGGTGAGGAACCCCAGGCTGCCGCGGTTGATCCCCAGCACCGGGATATTGTGTCGCGCCAGGGCCCGGGCGGCGCCCAGCAGGCTGCCGTCGCCGCCCACCACGATCACCATGTCACACACCTCGCCGAGCATCTTGCGCGACGAGGTCTGCAGGCCATGGCCCGGCAGCACTTCGGCGATGGTATCTTCGAGGATCACGTGCAGGTGCCGCTCCAGGAGGAAACGCTTGAGCCGGCGAACGGTGTCCAACACCTGCGAACTGCCCAGGCGACCGATGATGCCGATATTACGAAATTGCTCCATGAGGCTCCTGCGAAGGTCTGCGGCGGGCGAAAACACGATTATGGGCGAAAGCGCGCCGTAGACAAAATCCTTTAAGCCTTCAGCGCAACGGCTATGCTCGCAAGATGATCCTGTTCCCTGAATTGCTGGACCTGCCCCGTCGCCTGCGCCATCCCGAAGTGCGTGACCTCGCGTGGGCGATCATCGCCCCGCCGATGCTCATCGACACGCCCTGGCCCCAGCGCCATCCGCTGGCTGGCAGCGACTGGGTACAGGAGCCTGGGCGACTCGAACACTGGTTGCGGCAACTGGACCGTGACAGCTACCCGCTGCTGCATTGCCTGTCCCAAGGGCGGACGCGGCGCCTGGGCCTGTACTACGAGAGGCTGTGGCAGTTTGCCGCGCAACATGCCCCGGGCATCGAACTGATCGCCGCGAACCTGCCGATCCGGCGCGAAGGCCATACCCTGGGCGAACTGGACCTGCTGCTGCGCGATCGCGACGGCATCCACCACCTGGAGCTGGCCATCAAGTTGTACCTCGGCCCACAGCACGGTAACGGCCTGGACGCCGCGCAATGGCTGGGCCCGGGCTGCCATGACCGGCTCGACCGCAAGCTGGCGCACTTGCGCGAACACCAGCTGCCGATATCCGCC
The DNA here is from genome assembly GCF_051131985.1 of Pseudomonas sp. Z3-6. Classification (NCBI taxonomy): domain Bacteria; kingdom Pseudomonadati; phylum Pseudomonadota; class Gammaproteobacteria; order Pseudomonadales; family Pseudomonadaceae; genus Pseudomonas; species Pseudomonas sp. Z3-6. Next base: position 3,087,970 of record NZ_CP071644.1, on the reverse strand, counting down.
CGCCCGGAAAGCCGCGAGGCCCTGGCGACGCTGGGGATCGAGTCGTTTCGCTCACACTTGTGGCTCGGCGGCTACCTGCTCTATCCCTGGCCGGGCGAGGCCGAACCGCCGAGCGGCGCCCACCCCAGGCACTTGCGTGGCCGTTGGCTGCACCAGCGGGATTGGGCCGGATTCATCGCCCAGCGTCCGCCAGGCCGCTGGCAGCCCCTGCCCCGCGCCGCCTGGCTGGCCCCGGCGCATTATCCAGCGGACCTGGTCTGGACTGCCACGCAACTGGACGACTGGCGAACCGCCCTCGACCCGATGGCCCCGGCGCAACTGATGGTGCGCCTGACGGAAAATACCGAGGGTGAATGGGAGGAATCCGAGCGGGCGTTCCTTGTGGCGGATCTTTGGCCGAATGTGCCGGGCAGTGGCTGATTTTTGCGGTGCATGGACGACCGCCTTCGCGAGCAAGCCCGCTCCCACAGTGGATTTGTGTTGTGTACATAATTGAAGATCTATACATAACCCTGTGGGAGCGGGCTTGCTCGCGAAGAGGTCGCTACGGTCTAGATGGACAACCGCACAGCCAAAGCCGCCAACGTCACCAGCAACACCGGCACCGTCAGCACGATCCCGACCTTGAAGTAATACCCCCAGCCGATCAGGATGTTCTTGCGCGCCAGCACATGCAGCCACAGCAACGTCGCCAGGCTGCCGATCGGGGTGATTTTCGGGCCCAGGTCGCTGCCGATGACGTTGGCGTAGATCATCGCTTCCTTCACCACCCCAGTGGCCTGGCTGGCATCGATGGACAAGGCACCGATCAGCACCGTCGGCAAGTTATTCATGACCGACGACAGCAATGCCGTCAGCACGCCGGTGCCCATCGCCGCGCCCCACACGCCATATTCGGCGAATCCGTCGAGCCACTGGGCCAGGTAACCGGTCAGCCCGGCGTTGCGCAAGCCATAGACCACCAGGTACATGCCGAGGGAGAAGATCACGATCTGCCAGGGCGCTTCCTTCATCGCCTTGCGGGTGGAAATCTTGTGGCCATAGGCCGCGACCCCCAGCAGCAACGCAGCACAGACTGCCGAGATCGCACTGATGGGAATCCCCAGTGGCTCCAGCGCAAAACAGCCCAGCAGCAGGATCACCAACACCACCCAACCGGCGTAGAACGTTGCCTTGTCGTGGATCGCCGTCGCCGGGTCGTCCAGTTGATCGGGGTCGTAGTCCCGCGGGATGTCGCGGCGAAAGACCCACATAAGAATCGCCAGGCTGGCCGCCACGCTGACCAGGTTCACCGGCACCATGACCGCCGCATAGCGGTTGAAACCAATGCCGAAGAAATCCGCCGAGACGATGTTCACCAGGTTCGATACCACCAGTGGCAAGCTCGCGGTGTCGGCAATGAAACCAGCCCCCATCACGAATGCAAGCGTCGCCGCCGGGGAGAAACGCAACGCCAGCAGCATCGAGATCACGATGGGCGTCAGGATCAGCGCCGCCCCGTCATTGGCAAACAAGGCCGATACCAGCGCCCCCAGCAGCACCATGAAGGCAAACAGCTTGCGCCCACTGCCCTTTCCCCAACGGGCCACATGCAGGGCCGCCCAGGCGAAGAACCCGGCCTCGTCCAGCAGCAGGCTGATGATGATAAGCGCGACAAACGTACCGGTGGCGTTCCAGATGATCTGCCAGACCAGGGGAATGTCACTGACCTGCACCACCCCGCTCAACAAGGCCAGCAGCGCGCCCAGCGTCGCGCTCCAGCCGACGCCAAGCCCCTTGGGCTGCCAGATCACCAACGTAATGGTCAGCAGGAAAATCAACGACGCGATCAGCATGTACAACAGCCTTGGAAGGAGGATTGAAAGGAGAACATCGGCAGCGACGTGTCAGCGGACAATCAGCCATGGCGTTCGAACTGAAGCCATCGACGCGATTGTGGGAATTGGACATGACGAAGGATGATCTGAAGGTGCGGAGGGGCGAATATATGGAAAATTCGAATAGCCCGTAAAGCGCGGATTGAATTGCCGATGCAGATACATTTGTGGCGAGGGAGCTTGCTCCCGCTCGGTTGCGCAGCGACCGCCGAAAGGGGCCTGCTTCGCAGTCCAGCGGGAGCAAGCTCCCTCGCCACAGGGTTTACCTGGAATCTCGGGGTATCAAGCCTTCTTATGCTGCTCGACCCACTTGCCGTAGGCATCGATGAACTTCTGCAGGAACGGCCGTACCGACTCCGACAGGTTGCCCGCCTCGTCAAACGCTGTTCCGGCGCCGCTCAGGTAGGCTTCCGGTTGCTGCATGCAGGGCACGTCAAGGAACACCAGCGACTGGCGCAGATGATGGTTTGCACCGAAACCACCGATGGCGCCCGGTGAAGCGCTGATCACTGCGCCCGGTTTGCCGCTCAGGCAACTCTGGCCGTAGGGACGCGAGCCGACGTCGATGGCGTTTTTCAACGGCGCCGGCACCGAGCGGTTGTATTCAGGCGTGACGAACAACAAAGCATCCGCCGCACCCACCTGCTGACGGAATGTGGTGTAGGCTGCCGGCGGTGTTACATCAATGTCTTCGTTATAAAGTGGCAACTCGCCGATCTCGACGATGTTCAGCTTGAGGTTGGCGGGCGCCAGGTCAGCCAGTGCCAGCGCGACTTTGCGGTTGATCGATGCCTTGCGCAGGCTGCCCACCAAAACGGCCACGGTGTAGACATTACTCATGAGAGGCTTCTCGACTGTCGGCTCAAAGGAGCCTGTAGTTATAGATGATCGGCGTGACAATTGGACCAGTGGAGCGACGAAAACCGGCCGGTTCGACTATTTTTTTCATGTAGGAAAACTTACCACGCTTGGGCAAGGTCTACAGAACCGCAAATCGAGTGATCTATTTCCAGAGGTTCTAAGCAATGGCAGCAGTACTTGTCGGACAATTTCATGCGCGGGACGCCGAAGGTCGCGTCTATTCGGTGCATGAGTTCCAGGAATCGGAGCCGTCTGCGGACGGTAGCGGCAAGGATGTCGTCACTTATAAACTGGCTATCGGTGATCGCGTCAGCAAACTCGACGAAGACCGATTCCTCCTGGTTCAGTCAGGCATCGAACTGAAACGCGAAGTCGCAACGTTCACCAGCGAACCTGAAGCGCAGATAGCGCTATAACCGTTAGAGCAGAAGTCATGCCCGGACTTGGGTTAGGATTCAGCCACTCAATGGCTCACCCGCCGAACATGGATTTCTTGCATGCGTTTACGCCACATCGAAGTAATCCAGGCGCTGTTGCAGACCGGCCATCTCGGCACGGCGGCCGAATGGCTGCAACTGCCGGTGGCGGAGGTCGAGGCGATCCTGCGCGATGCCGAGGCCCAATTGGGCTTCATGCTGTTTGCCAGCGTGCGCGGGCGCTTGCAGGCCACCCGGGAAACCCTTGAACTGCGCGACGGCATCACGCGGGTGTACGACACGCTCGAACCGGTGCAACGCCTGGCCAGCAGCCTGAAACACCATCAGGCACCGCCCTTGCGCATTATCTGCACCCCGCCGCTGGCCCAGCAGTTGTTGCCCCAGAGCATCGCTGCCTTGCGCCGCCGCCATCCGGATGCGCCGTGCACCCTGCTCAGCCAACCGACCCGTGACATCGTCCACAGCCTGCTGTTGCGTGAAAGCGACCTGGGCCTGAGCCTGCACGACCCTGAACATCCGGACATCCATTGCCAGATGATCGCCCAGGGCAAACTGCAATTGCTCGCGCCCCACGGCTGGCTGCAACCCCGGCAAAAATACATTTCGATCCAGGACCTGGCGGGCCAACCGTTGGTGGGCCTGGATGGCCATGACCCACTGAGCCCTGCGTTCGAGCACAAGTTGGCGGCGCTGCGTCCGGCGCCGATGATCCAGATCCGCGTCCAGACCCATCAGATGATGCGCGCCATGGTCGAGGCCGGCGAAGGCCTTGCCATCGTCGACCCGTTCACCGCCTCGGGCGCCAAGGGCGGCGGTCTCGATGTCTGCCCGCTATCGCCCGCCGTCGCGATTGGCCTCTATGCCCTGAGCCTCAACGGCGCACCCTCTTCACCCGCCCTGCAATCGCTGCTGGAGCGGGTTACGGAACAAGCCGAGGCGTTGCTGAGCCACTGATCGACATGCCCAGCGGGTCGTCGAACAACCGGTACCAGAACAACGCCACTTCGGCGGTATGCCGGTCAATGCCGCGATAGCGCAGGTGGTCGATGCCACCGAGCACGTAACCGCATCGTTCATAGAGCCGGCAGGCGCCCAGATTGTTGTTCTGGGTCTCGAGCATGATGCCCGGCAGTTTTTTCTTGCGGCTCCAGAACTGGGCAACGTCGAGCAACGCCTTGGCCACCCCATGGCGACGGGCCGGGGCGTGCACCGCCAACTCGTCGATGTGGGCATAGCCGTTCCAATTGGTACTGATCACCAGGTGCCCTACCGGCTGGTCATCGAGGTAGGCCATGAAGATCTCGCTGTCCGGAGCGTTGCGGAAACTGCTGAACTCTTCGGGATCGATGCCATAGCACTTGCGATAGGGAACAATGGGCGTCACCGGCCATTGGCTGACAGGACGACCGATCTGCGCCGTCGCGTAGTCGTTGACTTCAAAACTGAAGTCACTGCCCCAGATATAGGCGGCAAAGCCGTCATCGACGACTCGCACCGACAACCCGGGGTGCTTGGGATTCATGACCGGTTGCATACTGGGGAAGGTCCTCATTCCTTGAGACAACCAACGGCGTGGTGCCATCCATTGCCCTTGTCTTTCAAATCTTCACACATCAAGCGGGATCCGTAGCCTGCCCATTCCCTCAGGGTAGAAGGTCGTGGCGATTGTGGCGAGAAATGAACGATGGATGCAGTAGCTCATTTAAGGCTGGCTGAATCAATGTGGCGAAGGAGGCTGCTCCCGCTTGAGTGCGAAGCGCTCACAAAAAGGGGCTGCTATGCAGCCCAGCGGGAGCAAGCTCCCTCGCCACAGGTTCTTTACTTACCTTGAATGAACAGCATGGCTTTCACAGGGTTTCATCAGTGCGTGGCGGCCTGCGACTCGACCAATTGTGTCCACAATGCCGGAGCACCTGCGGACTTGGCGATGGCTTCCAGACGCGCGGCATGCTCGGCCAGGTCGCTTTCGCTGGCGCGGATGATCCGCGAGGGCTGGCGGTCGGCGGGCAAGCGACGGATTTCCGTGGCCTGGTTGCCGGAGCCTTCGCCCGTACCATTGCCGTCCGAGGCGTTGCCGGCCAGGGACAGGCTGGTCTGGCCGCCGGTCATGGTCAGGTAGACGTCGGCCAGGATCTCGGAGTCGAGCAAGGCGCCGTGCAGTTCACGGCCGGAGTTGTCGACGCCGTAGCGCTTGCACAAGGCATCGAGGCTGTTGCGCTGGCCAGGGTGGCGTTCCCGGGCCATCATCAGGGTGTCGAGGATAGTGCAATGCTGGGTAATGTCGGCCCGGTCGTGCTGGCCCATCAGGGCGAATTCGTTGTTGATGAACCCGACGTCGAACGCCGCGTTGTGGATGATCAACTGCGCGCCCTGGATGAATTCGAAGAACTCATCGGCCACTTCGGCGAAACGCGGCTTGCCCACCAGGAATTCGTTGGTGATGCCGTGGACGCCGATGGCGCCCTCGTCACTTTCGCGGTCCGGTTGCAGGTAAACGTGGAAATGGCGACCGGTCAGGCGCCGGCCGATCAGCTCGACACAACCAATTTCAATAATCCGGTGACCATCGGTCACCGGCATGCCGGTGGTTTCGGTATCCAGTACTACAGATCTGTTGGCCATCAGTGTTCAGCTCTCAACGGGCAGTCTTGCAAAAGCGCGGATCTTAACACGCTATTAGGTGGGATTAGCCCGGGACCGCTTTTTGTGGCGAGGGAGCTTGCTCCCGCTCGGTTGCGCAGCGACCGCCCCTGGGGCCTGCTTCGCCCGAGGCGTCGGACCGGTCCAGCGGGAGCAAGCTCCCTCGCCACAGGTGTCATGCTGCCAGATCCTGATAACGCCTCTATCAAGCCTGCTTATAGCCCCGCACCTCATCCACCCCACGATTGGCCAACTGATCGGCCCGTTCGTTGCCGTGGTGGCCGATGTGGCCACGCACCCATTTCCAGGTGACGTTGTGGCGGTTTACCTGCTCGTCCAGCAACTTCCACAGGTCGGCGTTTTTCACCGGTTCCTTCGCCGCCGTCTTCCAGCCGCGTTTCTTCCAGTTGGCCATCCACTCGTTGATGCCTTTCATTACGTACTGCGAGTCGGTCACCAGCAGCACATCACAAGGCCGCTTGAGCTCTTCCAGGCCACGGATGGCGCCCATCAGCTCCATGCGATTGTTGGTGGTATTGGCTTCGCCGCCCCAGAGTTCCTTCTCCACGCCCTTGCACACCAGCAACGCGCCCCAGCCACCCGGCCCGGGGTTGCCCTTGCAGGCGCCATCAGTGAAGAGTTCTACGCTATCGCTCATGCCAATCTATCCAGAAAAAATGCAAAGGCCCGCCCATCGGGCCCGACAAAACCCGCAGCCCAATGCCGGCAAGAACCATCAGAAAAGGTTACGGCTCGATGTGGCGACGATTGACCTTGGCCATTGGCAAGGGAATCAGCTTGCCCATCGGCTCGCGTCGCGCCTGACGTACCGGGCGCAACCCGACCGCGATCTTGCGCGCCACCAGCAGGTAGAAACCGCCGCCGGACAGCTGCCAGTCGCCAGCCTTGCGCTCCCAGCCGGCCAGGCGTGCCTGCCACTTGGGTGACGCAAGCGGCGGACGATAGCACCCGAAGCGGCGTTTCTCCAGCGCGAAGCCCAGCAGGTTGAGCCAGTCGCCGACCCTCGACGCCGAGATGCAGCGGGCCTGGCGCAAGGCGTCATGGGCAAAGACGTGACGAAGCCCCCAGGTGCTCCAGGGGTTGATGCCGATGATCAGTAGATGTCCGCCGGGGCGGACGCTGCTGGCGGCCTCGCGGAGCAAGCCGTGGGGTGACAGGCAGAAATCCAGGCCGTGCTGCATGACCACCACGTCGGCGGCATGCTCGCTCAGCGGCCAGGCCTGCTCTTCGCAGACGATTTCCACCCCGGGCAACGGTGCCCCCAGGCGAACGTTGCGCTGGACCTGCGGCGCCGACGGCGGCGTTTGCGCCGACGGCCCGTAATGCACCAGATAGCCGCCGAAGAACCGGCCCAACTCGTCTTCGAGCATGCGCCGTTCTTCATCCAGCAAAAATTGCCCCACAGGGCCGGACAGCCATTCACGGGCGGCGCGGATCAACGCCAGCCAGTCAGGATCAGCCTGAGCGAACGCTTCATCGGTCATTGCATTCTCCAACGCGTCAGGAAGTTCTAAGATGCGCCTTTGTTTTCCGCTTGGCGAATTCCACGATGATACAGATCAGTGCCCTGCCCGCGTTCACCGATAACTACATCTGGTTGTTACAGGATCACTCCACCCAGCGCTGCGCCGTGGTCGACCCGGGGGATGCCGCGCCGGTACAGGCCTGGCTCGACGCCCATCCGGGTTGGGTCCTGAGCGACATCCTGATCACCCACCATCACCATGACCACGTCGGCGGCGTCCAGGCGCTGAAAAAGGCAACGAACGCCACCGTCTACGGCCCGGCCAGCGAAAACATCCCGGCGCGGGACCATGGGCTGAATGATAACGACAAGGTCCACGTGCTGGGCTGGGACTTCGATGTCCATGCCGTGCCCGGCCATACGCTGGGGCACATTGCCTATTACCACCATGGCCTGCTTTTCTGCGGCGACACCCTGTTCGCCGCCGGTTGCGGCCGACTCTTCGAAGGCACCCCTGCGCAAATGCACCACTCGCTCAGTCGCCTCGCCGCCCTGCCTGAAGATACGCTGGTCTACTGCACCCATGAATATACCCTCAGCAACCTGAAGTTCGCCGCTGCCGTGGAACCCGGCAACCCGGACATCGCCGCCCGCCTGGAAAAAGTCAGCCGACAACGCGACGAAGGCGTCATCACCCTGCCTTCGACCCTGGCCCTGGAGAAACTCACCAATCCATTCCTGCGCACCGCTGAAACATCCGTTAAACAAAAAGCGGACGAACGGAACGGCCAGCGAAACCAGACGCCGAGTGAGGTTTTTGCGGCCTTGAGGGCTTGGAAAGATACGTTCTAAGGCAGCTATCGATTGATACAAAAATTCTGAAAGGTTGACCTGTTGGGGTGCGCTTCCTAGAATCGGCCGACATTTTTGCCCGGAACTTACTTCCAGCCAATGTCGTCATCTATACGCAGGTCCGTCCAGTCAGACACATTGACCCGCTTGGCTCAAGCCATCGCGGTGGCTGTGTCCGCCACCTTGGCGGGCTGCCAGAGCACGAGCCAGCTGCCGCAGACCGACGCGGCGCACACCCCGAATATCGCCGCTCGCGCCAAGCAGAAGCCGGTATGGCTCACCGAGAAACCCAGCCCCCAAGTGCCCCAGGACGTCTGGGAGCGCATGCGCCAGGGCTTCCAATTGCAGGAAACGGCCGGCGTCAACCCGCGTATCGAGCAACAGCGCCTGTGGTTCGCCAGCAACCCTTCCGTCATGGAAAACGCCGGTGAGCGCGGCAGCCTGTACATCCATTACATCGTCGAACGCCTCGAAGAGCGCAACATGCCGCTGGAGCTGGCCTTGCTGCCGGTGATCGAGAGCGCCTACAACCCCATGGCCTATTCCCGGGCGCACGCAGTGGGCCTGTGGCAGTTCATCCCTTCCACGGGGCGGTACTTCAACCTGCGCCAGACCCGCTTCTACGACGGACGTCGCGACATCACCGCCTCCACCACGGCCGCCCTGGACTACCTGACTCGCCTGCACGACATGTTCAACGGCGACTGGTTGCTGGCGCTGGCGGCCTACAACGCCGGGGAAGGCACGGTCAGCCGCGCCATCGAGCGCAACGAGAAACTGGGCTTGCCCACCGACTACTGGAACCTGCCGCTGCCCAGCGAGACCCAGGCCTATGTGCCGAAGTTGCTGGCGCTGTCCCAGGTGGTGCTCTCGCCCGACGCCTACGGCGTGAACCTCAACCCGATCGCCAACGAACCTTATTTCCAAGTCGTCGAGATCAACCAGCGCATGGACCTGTCCAAGGTCGCGGCGGTGGCCAACATCGACGAAGACGAGCTTTTCCAGCTCAACCCGGCTTTCAAGCAGCGCACCACCATCGACGGTCCCCAGCATTTGCTGGTGCCGACGTCCAAGGCACAGTTGCTGACTGCCAGCCTGTCGACCATGCGCCCGGAAGAGTTGATCAGCCAGCGCTCGCTCAAGCCGGTTTTCGAATCCGCCGACGACAGCGAAGTGGAAGGTGCCAGGCGCACCTACCGCGTCAAGCGCGGCGACAACCTGGCCCAGATCGCCAAGGCCAACAAGGTCCAGACCAAGGATCTGCAACGCTGGAACAAACTCAGCGGCAACAAGCTCAAGGTCGGCCAGACCTTGGTGATGCAGGACACCAGGGCCAGCAAGACCACCGGCAAGCGCATCAGCACCGTGGTGGCCGCCAACAGCAAGAACCAGAAGAAGCAAACCCAGTACAAGGTCAAGCAAGGTGATTCCCTGTACGTGGTCGCCAAGCGCTTCAACGTGGAAATGCAGCACCTCAAGCGCTGGAACCCGCGAATGGGCAAGGCGCTCAAGCCTGGGCAGATGCTGACGGTTTACTCGCCGCACTAAGCCATCGATGGTTGAAGGGGCTGTTTGTGCCCGAGAAGCTTTTGTGGCGAGGGAGCTTGCTCCCGCAGGGCTGCGCAGCAGACCCGAATCTGGCACCTCGGTGTGACAGATGGATTGGGTCACGGCTTTTGGGGTTGCTGCGCAACCCAGCGGGAGCAAGCTCCCTCGCCACAAAGCGTTCTCGCGCCGGTTTCGAGTAATCCGAGACGCTTTGGCACCCCGCCTTTTTCCTGCCGATACAAGCTGTTACTGTACAGGCCATAAAAGCCCAAGCCGCCTGGATCGGATCTCAGACTTGATACGTCCCCTCCTCCTGCTCCTGATCAGCCTGGCCTTGAGCTCTCCCGCCAGCGCAACCATCAGCGAAAGCCATGGTTATGCACAGTTCGGCACGCTCAAGTACCCGGCCAGGTTCACCCACTTCGACTGGGTCAACCCGCAAGCGCCCAAGGGCGGAGTCTTGCGGGTCATGGCATTCGGCACCTTCGATACGCTCAATCCCTACACATTCAAGGGCAGCAGCCCGGTTTCCACCCCCAATTTCCTGCAATACGGCATCAATGAGCTGAACGAACCGCTGATGGTCGGCACCGGCCAGTACGCACCGTCCGGTGATGAACCGACGTCGAGCTATGGCCTGATCGCCCAGTCGGTGGAATACAGCGAAGATCGCAGTTGGGTGGTGTTCAACCTGCGCCCCGAGGCGCGGTTCCACGATGGCGCCCCCATCACCGCTTATGACGTGGCGTTCTCCTACCGCACGCTGCTCAAGGACGGCCACCCGCAATACCGCACCAACCTGCAGGAAGTGTTGCGGGTCGACATTCTCAACCCGCTGAAAATCCGCTTCGTCTTCAAGCGCGCGGGCAATCCGCTGCTGATCCTGCGCCTGGGTGAGCTGCCGGTGTTGCCCCAGCATTACTGGAAAGGCCGCGATTTCAAGGCGACGACCTTCGAGCCACCCCTGGGCAGCGGGCCGTATCGCATCACCAAAGTGCAACCCGGTCGCCAACTGGTGTTCGAACGGGTGAAGAACTACTGGGGCAAGGACCTGCCGGTCAATCGCGGCAAGTACAACTACGACCGCATGGACGTGGAGTTCTACCGTGACAGCGAAGTTGCCTTCGAAGCCTTCAAGGCCGGTGAATTCGACATCTACATCGAGCACCAGGCCAAGAACTGGGCCAACGGCTATCAATTCCCGGCGGTCAACCGCGGCGACGTGATCAAGGCGCAGATTCCCCACCAGATCCCGACCCAGACCCAAGGCCTGTTCATGAACACCCGGCGCGGCACGTTCGCCGAGATCAAGGTACGTGAAGCCCTGGGGCTGATGTTCGATTTCGAGTGGACCAACCGCACCCTGTTCAGCGGCGCCTACAAACGCACCCTCAGCTACTACCCCAACAGCGAATTCTCCGCCACCGGCCTGCCGGTGGGTCATGAATGGCTACTGCTCAAGCCGTACCGCGAACAACTGCCACCTGAACTGCTCACCGAACCCTTCAGCTTGCCCAAGACCGACGGGCGCGGCATCCCTCGGGAAACCTTGCGCAAAGCATTGGGACTCCTGAAGGAGGCCGGTTGGAGCCTAAACGGCCAGCGCCTGCTGAACGCCGATAGCCAGCCCCTGAGCTTCGAAATCCTGCTGGTGAACCCGAACCTGGAGCGCATCCTGCAGCCCTACGTCGAAAACCTCGCCAGCATCGGCATCCAGGCACGGCTGCGCACGGTGGACCGAGCCCAGTACAAGCAGCGCCTGGACCAGTTCGACTTCGACATGATCCTGCTGACCTTGGGCCAGACCCTCAGCCCGGGGCTGGAGCAGTGGCAGTACTTCCATTCCAGCCAGGTCGGGGTCAAGGGCAGCAAGAACTACGCCGGGATCGCCAACCCGGTGGTCGACCACCTGTTGGAAAAACTGCTCGCCGCCCAGACCCGCGACGAACAGGTCGCCGCCGGCAAGGCCCTGGATCGCGTGCTGTTGTGGCAGCATTACTGCATTCCCAACTGGTATCTCAATTATCATCGCCTGGCGTACCGCAACCGGTTCGCCTTCGTCACCACGCCGCCCTACACCCTGGGCCTGAGCGCCTGGTGGCTGAAATCTTCGGAGAAAGATCAATGAAGCCTCTACGTGCCCTGCTCCTGCAGGCCAGTTGCCTGTTATTCGCCGGGCTGGCCTGCGCTGCGCCGCAGCACGCCTTGACGCTGTACAACGAGCCGCCGAAGTACCCGGCGGATTTCAAGCATTTCGACTACGTGAACCCCGATGCGCCCAAGGGTGGAATATTCCGCCAAGGCGGGTTTGGCAGCTTCGACAGCCTCAACCCGTTCATCAGCAAAGGCGTACCGGCCGACGACATCGGCCTGATCTACGACACCTTGGCCAAGCAGGGCCTGGACGAACCGTTCACCGAATACGGGTTGATCGCCGAAAAAATCGAGAAAGCCCCGGACAATGGCTGGGTGCGCTTCTACCTGCGCCCCGAAGCCCGTTTCAACGATGGCCACCCGGTACGCGCAGAAGACGTCGTCTTCAGCTTCCAGACCCTGACCAAGGACGGCGCCCCGATGTTCCGCGGCTATTACAACGACGTCGCCGAAGTCATCGCCGAAGATCCGCTCAAGGTCCTCTTCAAGTTCAAGCACACCAATAATCGCGAGCTGCCATTGATCCTCGGACAGTTACCCGTCCTGCCCAAGCATTGGTGGGCCAGTCGAGATTTCAGCAAGGGCAACCTTGAGATCCCTCTGGGCAGCGGTCCCTACAAGGTCGCCGAAGTGAAGGCCGGACGCTCGATCCGCTATGAGCGCGTGAAGGACTATTGGGGCAAGGACCTGCCAGTCAACCGTGGCTTCTACAATTTCGACGTGCTGACCACCGACTATTACCGCGACAACACCGTGGCCGTGGAGGCGTTGAAAGCGGGGCAGTTCGATTACTGGCTGGAAATGGCCGCCAAGAACTGGGCCAACGCCTACAACATTCCGGCGGTGACCGAAGGTCGGTTGGTCAAGGAACAGATCCCCAACGGCAACCCTACCGGCATGCAGGGCTTTATCTACAACCTGCGTCGCCCGGTTTTCCAAGACGTACGGGTACGCAAGGCCCTAAGCCTGCTGCTGGACTTCGAGTGGACCAACAAACAGCTGTTCCATGGCGCCTACGCCCGCACCCGCAGCTATTTCGAGAATTCGGAGATGGCGGCGACCGGGCTGCCTGGCGAAGACGAACTGAAAATCCTCGAACCCTTGCGTGGCAAGATTCCCGAGCAGGTCTTCACCGAAGCCTTCCAGCCTTCGATGTGCGACGGCAGCGGCATGATCCGTGACCAGCAACGCAAGGCCTATCACCTGCTGCAGGAGGCCGGATGGCGCATCGTCGACGACAAGATGGTCGATGCCCAAGGCAAGCCCGTGGTGCTGGAGTTTCTGCTGGCCCAGACCGAGTTCGAGCGAGTCTTGTTGCCATTCAAGCGCAACCTGAGTGACCTGGGCATCGAACTGGTGATTCGCCGCGTGGACGTGTCCCAGTACATCAACCGTGTGCGCTCCCGGGACTTCGACCTGGTGGTGGGCAGCTTCCCGCAATCCAGCTCGCCAGGCAATGAACAGCGCGAGTTCTGGATGTCCGCCGCCGCCGACAAGCCCGGCAGCCGCAACACCATGGGCTTGAAGGACCCGGCCGTTGACCAGTTGGTGGAGCAATTGATCAACGCCGATTCGCGCAAGAGCCTGGTGGCCCATGCCCGGGCATTGGACCGCGTCCTGCAATGGGGCTACTACGTGATCCCCAACTGGCACATCAAGACCTGGCGCGTGGCCTATTGGAACCACATCGGCCACCCGAAAGTCACGCCGACCTACGACATCGGTACCACCACCTGGTGGGTCAAGCCGGAGGTCAAACCGGCCGATGAAGTAGAAAAGCAGGTTATCGAGCAGCAAGTCGCCGCCCCTGCGAGCGTGGAGTAACAAGATGCTGGCTTATATTTTTCGGCGACTGCTGCTGATCATTCCCACCCTGTTCGGCATTCTGTTGATCAACTTCGTCATCATCCAAGCCGCGCCCGGCGGGCCGGTTGAACAGATGATCGCCAAGCTCGAGGGCTTCGAGGGCGCCACCAGCCGCATCGCCGGCGGCGGTGCCGAAGTATCGGTGGCCGGTTCTTCCTACCGCGGCGCCCAGGGCCTGGACCCGGCGCTGGTCAAGGAAATCGAACGCATGTACGGCTTCGACAAGCCGGCGCCCGAACGCCTGTGGATCATGATCAAGAATTACGCCCGCCTGGACTTCGGCGACAGTTTTTTCCGCGACGCCAAGGTCATCGACTTGATCAAGGAAAAGATGCCAGTGTCCATCTCCCTCGGCCTGTGGAGCACGCTGATCATGTACCTGGTGTCGATCCCGCTGGGGATCGCCAAGGCCACGCGCCATGGCAGCCATTTCGACGTGTGGACCAGCTCGGCAATCATCGTCGGCTACGCGATCCCGTCGTTCCTGTTCGCCATCCTGCTGATCGTGGTATTTGCCGGCGGCAGTTATTTCGACTGGTTCCCGTTGCGCGGACTGACTTCAAACAACTTCGACGAATTGAGCATGGGCGGCAAGATTCTCGATTACTTCTGGCACCTGGCCTTGCCCGTGACCGCCCTGGTGATCGGCAACTTCGCCACCATGACCCTGCTGACCAAGAACAGCTTCCTCGACGAAATCAACAAGCAATACGTGGTCACCGCCAAGGCCAAGGGCCTGACCCGCCATCGAGTGCTCTACGGCCATGTCTTCCGCAACGCCATGCTGCTGGTGATCGCCGGTTTCCCTTCGGCATTCATCGGGATCTTTTTCACCGGCTCGCTGCTGGTGGAAGTGATCTTCTCCCTCGACGGCCTCGGCCTGATGAGTTTCGAAGCGGCCATCAACCGCGACTACCCGGTGGTGTTCGGCACCCTGTTCATCTTCACCTTGCTGGGGCTGGTGGTGAAACTGATCGGCGACCTGACCTACACCTTTGTCGATCCGCGCATCGACTTCGAAAGCCGGGAGCATTGAGATGAACCTGTCCCCTCTCAATCGCCGTCGCTTCGAATTGTTCAAGGCCAACAAGCGTGGCTGGTGGTCGCTGTGGCTGTTCCTGGTCCTGTTCGGGCTGAGCCTGGGCGCCGAGCTGATCGCCAACGACAAGCCGTTGGTGGTGCATTACGACGACGGCTGGTACTTCCCGGCCCTCAAGCGCTACCCGGAAACCACGTTCGGCGGCGAGTTCCCCCTGGAAGCAAACTACAAGAGCCCCTATATCCGCGAACTGCTGGCCGCCAAGGACGCCTGGGTGCTGTGGGCGCCGATCCCGTTCAGCTACCAGAGCATCAACTACGACCTGAAGGTCCCGGCCCCGGCCCCCCCTTCTGCCATGAATTGGCTGGGTACCGACGACCAGGGCCGCGATGTCCTCGCCCGGATCATCTACGGCTTCCGCATTTCGGTACTGTTCGCCCTGACGCTGACGCTGCTCAGCTCGATCATCGGCGTGATCGCCGGCGCCCTGCAGGGCTTCTATGGCGGCTGGGTGGACCTGGCCGGCCAGCGCTTCCTGGAAATCTGGTCCGGGCTGCCAGTGTTGTACCTGTTGATCATCCTGGCCAGCTTCGTGCAGCCCAATTTCTGGTGGCTACTGGGGATCATGCTGCTGTTTTCCTGGATGAGCCTGGTGGACGTCGTCCGCGCCGAGTTCCTGCGCGGGCGCAACCTCGAATACGTGCGCGCCGCCCGGGCCCTGGGCATGCAGAACGGCGCGATCATGTTCCGCCACATCTTGCCCAACGCCATGGTCTCGACCATGACCTTCATGCCGTTCATCCTCACCGGCGCCATCGGCACCCTCACCGCCCTGGATTTCCTCGGCTTTGGCCTGCCGCCGGGCGCGCCGTCCCTGGGCGAACTGGTGGCCCAGGGCAAGTCCAACCTCCAGGCGCCATGGCTGGGCATCAGCGCGTTCGCCGTGCTGGCCCTGATGCTGAGCCTGTTGGTATTCATCGGCGAGTCCGCTCGCGATGCCTTCGATCCGAGGAAGTGATATGAACCAGGACAATCTGATCGAAGTACGCGACCTGGCGGTGGAATTCGTTGTCGGCGAACGCCGCCAGCGCGTGGTCGAAGGCGTGAGTTTCGATATCAAGCGCGGCGAAACCCTGGCCCTGGTGGGTGAAAGCGGCTCGGGCAAGTCGGTCACCGCCCACTCGATCCTGCGCTTGCTGCCCTACCCCCTGGCCCATCACCCCACCGGGACCATCCAGTACGCCGGCCAGGATTTACTGGGGCTGAAGGAAAAAACCATTCGCCATATCCGCGGCAACCGGATCGCGATGATCTTCCAGGAGCCGATGACCTCCCTCAACCCGCTGCACTCCATCGAAAAACAGATCAATGAAGTGCTCGGCATCCACAAGGGCCTGAGCGGCAAGGTCGCGACCCGCCGAACCCTTGAGCTGCTGGAGCTGGTCGGCATTCCCGAGCCCCACAAGCGCCTCAAGGCCCTGCCCCACGAGTTGTCCGGCGGCCAGCGCCAGCGGGTGATGATCGCCATGGCCCTGGCCAACGAGCCGGAACTGCTGATCGCCGACGAGCCGACCACCGCCCTGGACGTCACCGTCCAGCTGAAAATCCTCCAATTGCTCAAGGATTTGCAGGCGCGATTGGGCATGTCTCTGCTGTTGATCAGCCACGATTTGAACCTTGTGCGAAGAATTGCGCATCGCGTATGTGTCATGCAGCGCGGTTGCATCGTCGAACAGGCATCGTGTGAAGAGTTGTTCCGCGCGCCGCAGCATCCGTACACTCGGGAACTGCTGGGCGCTGAACCCAGCGGCACCCCGGCGAACAATGTCGTCGGCCCGCCGCTGTTGCAGGTAGAGGACCTGAAAGTCTGGTTCCCGATCAAGAAAGGCCTGTTCAAACGCACGGTGGACTACATCAAGGCCGTGGACGGAATTCGCTTCAGCCTGCCCCAGGGCCAGACCCTGGGCATCGTCGGCGAAAGCGGCTCCGGCAAGTCCACCCTGGGACTGGCAATCCTGCGGTTGATCGGCAGCCAGGGCGGAATCCGCTTCGAAGGCAAGTCGTTGGACAGCCTGACGCAGCAGCAAGTCCGGCCGCTGCGCCGGGAGATGCAAGTGGTGTTTCAGGACCCCTTCGGTAGCCTGAGCCCACGGATGTGCGTCAGCCAGATCGTCGGCGAAGGCCTGCGGATCCACAAGATCGGCACCGAAGCCGAACAGGAACAAGCGATAATCGCGGCATTGAAGGAGGTAGGCCTGGACCCGGAAACCCGGAACCGCTATCCCCATGAATTTTCCGGAGGGCAACGGCAGCGTATCGCCATTGCCCGGGCCCTGGTGCTCAAGCCGGCGTTGATTCTGCTGGATGAACCCACGTCGGCGCTGGACCGTACCGTGCAACGCCAAGTGGTGGAGCTGTTGCGGTCGTTGCAAACCAAGTACAACCTGACGTACCTGTTTATCAGCCATGACCTGGCTGTCGTCAAAGCGCTGAGCCACCAGCTAATGGTGGTCAAGCATGGCCAAGTGGTCGAACAAGGTGATGCCCGCAGCATATTCGCCGCGCCGCAGCACCCCTATACACAGCAGTTGCTGGAGGCCGCCTTCCTGGCCCCAACAACTGCCGAATAACCTGAAAAGAGGAGCAACACATGGGTTTTCTCGCCGGTAAGCGCGTACTGATCGTCGGTGTCGCCAGCAAGCTGTCCATCGCATCCGGCATCGCCGCCGCCATGCATCGCGAGGGCGCTGAGCTTGCCTTCACTTATCAGAACGACAAACTCAAGGGTCGTGTCGAAGAGTTCGCACAAGGCTGGGGCTCGAGCCCTGAGCTGTGCTTCCCGTGCGACGTGGCCAGCGATGAAGAAATCGCCAAGGTCTTCCAAGAGCTGAGCAAGAAGTGGGACGGCCTGGACTGCATCGTGCACTCCGTGGGCTTCGCACCGGGCGACCAACTGGACGGCGACTTCACCGAAGCCACCACCCGTGAAGGTTTCCGCATCGCCCACGACATCAGCGCCTACAGCTTCGTGGCCCTGGCCAAGGCCGGTCGCGAAATGATGAAAGGCCGCAACGGCAGCCTGCTGACCCTGTCGTACCTGGGCGCCGAGCGCACCATGCCGAACTACAACGTCATGGGCATGGCCAAGGCTTCCCTGGAAGCCGGCGTCCGCTACCTGGCCGGCTCCCTGGGCCCGGACGGCACCCGCGTCAACTGCGTATCGGCAGGCCCGATCCGCACCCTCGCCGCTTCCGGCATCAAGAACTTCCGCAAGATGCTGGCCGCCAACGAAGCGCAAACCCCGCTGCGTCGCAACGTCACCATCGAAGAAGTCGGCAACGCCGGCGCCTTCCTGTGCTCGGACCTGGCGTCGGGCATCAGCGGCGAAATCATGTACGTGGACGGCGGCTTCAACACCACCGCCATGGGTAACATCGAAGAGTAATCTTCACGCGCACCACGCTTGAAAAACGCCGCTCGTCCTGGAAAGGGCAAGCGGCGTTTTTTATTCGATTGCCTGATTGCACCGCCATTCCCTGTGGGAACGAGCTTGCTCGCGATGGCGGTATGTCGGTGATATGGCCCCGTGGCGAGGGAGCTTGCTCCCGCTCGGCTGCGAAGCAGTCGTGAACCGGCGGGTGCGGTGTGTCTGACGCTCCGCATTCGGCAGGTTTTGGGGCCGCTTCGCGCCCCAGCGGGAGCAAGCTCCCTCGCCACGGATTGTCGACGACCTTAAGTAAACAGCGTTACCTGTGGGAGCGGGCTTGCTCGCGAAAGCGGTGGGTCAGCTTGCATTGATATTGAATGTACCGACGCCTTCGCGAGCAAGCCCGCTCCCACAGGGATTAGCCTGTGCTAGCTGCGCAGCGCCTGCTTCTGCGCATACATCGCCGCATCCGCGTCAGCCAGCAGGTTATCGATCGACCGATGGCGCTGGGCGTCGTACTCGATCTGGCCGACGCTGAACCGAATGTCATAGCCGCGCTGCAACATCGCATTGCGCTCGTGAAGGATTTCCTGGAGCCGTGCCATGATCGTCGTTGTCTCGACATGGGAAGAACCCGTGAGCAGCGCCACGAATTCATCACCGCCCAAGCGACCGATCACATCACTTTCGCGAAAGGCGATGCGCAGCACGTCGGCGAAGGTTTTCAGCGCGTTGTCACCCTCGGCGTGCCCATAGCGATCATTGATCGGCTTGAAGTCATTGAGGTCGAAGAACAGCAGCGTCGCCGGTCGCGACAAGCGATCACACACACTCAACGCATGCTGGGCCAGCGTCCTGAAGCCGCGCCGATTGGACAACAGCGTCAGCTCGTCCATGCTCGCCATCTGCACCGCGACCATTTCCTGCTCGGCCATGCGCGCCAGGTCACGCAGCAGTTCGCGTTCCTCGTCATTGAGCCGGCGCGGCTTGGTGTCGAGCAGGCACAACGTGCCCAGCTTGCTGCCATCCTCCAACCCCAGCGGATGCCCTGCGTAGAAGCGAATCCCAGGCGCGTCCGTGACCAGTGGGTTGTCGTGGAAGCGCTCGTCCTGTTCCGCATCGCAGATCTCCAGGATCTGATCCTGCAAAATCGCATGCCCGCAAAACGAAACTTCCCGCGAGGTTTCGCTGGCCTCCAGGCCAGCGCTGGACTTGAACCACTGCCGGTTGGCGTCCACCAGCGACACCAGGGCGATGGGCACGTCAAACAGGCGTCGGGCAAGGCGGGTCAGGCGATCAAAGCGCTCTTCGGGTGCGGTATCGAGCAGTTTGAGCGAGTGCAGATTCTTGAGGCGAACGGCTTCGTTGTCCGGTTTACCTGGCGCAAGCATCGGAAACTCCATTGGCGGGATTGCTTGGAGTCTAGTCCAGGACCATGGCCCTTGAAGCCGAACAGCCAAATCCAACGGGCATTTGCCGGCCAGGGCTAATACACTGCCACTCAGGTTCACGACGAGGATGCTGACCGATGAAGCACGCCAACCCTGACGCCGCCCCACGCTTCTGGCGCGACGCGGCCCTGCCCTTCATCGAAGCCCGCGCCATCGACGATGGGCGCAAGGTCTGCTATTCGCGTCACTCCCATGATCACTTCTCCATCGGCGCGATCACCGCCGGGCGCAGTACCTATTTCCACGAACGCTCGAGTTTCCAGGTGGAAAGCGGCACAGTGGTGCTGATGAACCCCGGCGACGTCCATGCCTGCAACCCAATCGACGATCAGCCCTGGTCCTACGTGATGTTGTACGTCGACACCCAGTGGCTCAGGGATCTGCAGCGCCGTATCGGCTTTGACGAAAACCTCGATTTCCAAGGGTTCGCCACTACCCACAGCCGCGACGCAGAGCTGTTTGCCGCGTTGGGACGGTTGTATGGGCAATTGGTGGACGAGCAACTCGACACGGCCGGCAAGCACGCCGCCGCCGAGGCTTTTTTCATGGACCTGCAACAACGGCTCAACCCTGCTGGCCGTCCGGACCGGGGCAGTCATCCAGGGCTGATGCGTGCGGCGCAATTTATCCATGACCATTGCAGCGAAGCCTTGAAGCTCGAAGACATCTGCACCGCCGCGCAGCTGTCGCCGTCCTACCTGAGCCGAGCCTTCAAGCGCCATTACGGGATGACGCCCCACGCCTTCCTGGTCAACCGCCGGATCCAGTTTGCCCGGCGCCAATTGCGCGAAGGCAAGCTGATCGCCGACGTGGCGCTGGACTGTGGGTTTGCCGACCAGGCGCATTTCCAGCGCGCCTTCAAGCAACACCTGGCGGCGACGCCCGGGCAATATCGCGGCTGATACCACCATCAACAGCTTGTTTGGACCGAGGGCCCAATGGATCTCTGTGGCGAGGGAGCTTGCTCCCGCTGGGCTACGCAGTAGCCCTCGATTCCGGGCGACTGCTGCGCAGTCGAGCGGGAGCAAGCTCCCTCGCCACAACAGCGTTCCCACCTCTAAAGCGCGGATTGCAGCCACAACAGCACTTGCTTCTTAAAAACCAGGGTTGCCGCGCACTTCAGCTCACGGCAACAACAGATACACCGCACTCACCACCAACAACACCGCCATCGCCCGGTTGAACAGGCGCATGGTCGCCGGATTCCCCAGCCACGAGCGCAGGAAACTCCCCGCATAGGCCCAGCAGCCCACCGAGACGTAGCAGATCACCAGGTAGATCGCCGCAAACTGCCACACCAGCCGCACCTCGCCATCGGCGACGAACGCGCCCATTCCCGCCACACAGGCCAGCCAGGCCTTGGGGTTGAGCCACTGCATCAGCGCGCCGTAGAGCATCGACGGCGCACGCCCCTCGTCCCGCCCTCCCAGCTCGCCATTGTCCATCGCCAGTTTCCAGGCCATGAACAGCAGGAAGGCCACACCCGCCAGTTGCACCACGCGCGTAAGCCCCGGCCAACGCTGCAACACTTCATGCAACCCCAACCCCATCAAGACCAGCAGCAGGACAAACCCGAGGGTAGCGCCGGCCACGTGCCGCAACGTGGCCCGAAACCCGTAGCGGGCCCCGGAGCTGAGGGCGACGATATTGACCGGGCCCGGGGTAATGGAAGCCACCAGCGCAAAGGTCGCCATGGAAAATATCAAGCTCATCACATATCTTCTTCAGTTCAGGAACGAGTCCCAAAGGTAAAGGGGCCCGCTTCGGGGGTATTGAAGAAAACTGCCTTGTCATCGAGCGTCACGTCTATTTTTTTACGCAAACTTTACGCGGTAGCCGATTAACCAAATCGATACTGTGCGGCTCAATGGATCAGGCGTTTCTCATGTCGATTGCGGTTCTGCGTCTCATCGGTTTCATCCTCGGAATTTTCCTGATTACCCTGGCGATCAGCATGGCGATCCCGCTGTTCACGCTGATGTTTTACGAGCGCAACGATGACTTGTCGGCGTTTCTTTGGTCGAGCCTGATTACCTTCGTGTGTGGTATCGCCCTGGTCGCCCGTGGACGACCGGAACATGTCCACATGCGCCCCAGGGAAATGTACCTGTTGACCACCGCCAGTTGGGTGGTGGTCTGCGCCTTCGCCGCCCTGCCGATGGTATTCATCCAGCACATCAGTTACACCGATGCATTTTTCGAGACGATGTCGGGCATCACGACCACCGGCTCGACCATCCTCACCGGGTTGGATACCTCGTCTCCCGGCCTGTTGATCTGGCGCTCAATGCTGCATTGGCTCGGCGGCATCGGCTTTATCGGCATGGCCGTGGCAATCCTGCCGCTGCTGCGGGTCGGCGGCATGCGGCTGTTCCAGACCGAATCATCGGACTGGTCGGAAAAAGTCACGCCGCGCTCTCACGTCGCGGCCAACTACATTCTTTGGGTCTATGTCGGGTTGACCGCCTTCTCGACCCTGGCGCTGTGGCTGGCCGGGATGACCCCCTTCGAGGCGATCAACCATGCGATGTCCTTGATCTCCACTGGCGGTTTCTCTACATCCGACGCTTCCCTGGCGCACTGGACGCAACCGGCCATTCACTGGGTATCAGTCGTTGTCATGATGGCGGGATCGCTGCCCTTTACGCTGTATGTCGCGACACTGCGGGGCAACAGGCGCGCATTGCTCAAGGATCAGCAGGTTCGGGGCTTCATTGGATTTTTGGTTGTTACCTGGCTCGTGGTCGGTACCTGGCTGAGCCTGAACAGTGATCATGGTTGGTGGGACGCGGTTCGCATCGTGGCCGTCAATGTCACCTCTGTCGTCACCACCACAGGCGTGGCGTTGGGTGACTACACGCTGTGGGGCAGTTTCGCCCTGTTGCTGTTCTTCTACTTGACGTTCGTGGGTGGTTGCTCGGGGTCCACGGCCGGCGGGTTGAAAATCTTTCGTTTTCAAGTAGCCGGGGCACTGCTGATGGGCAGCCTGAAGCAATTGATCCACCCCCGGGCGGTGATCCGGAAAAAATACAACAACCATCCCATCGACGAAGAAATCGTCCGCTCGCTGCTGACCTTTTCGTTTTTCTTCACCATCACGATTGGCGCCATTGCCCTGGGCCTGGCGCTGATCGGCCTGGATTGGACAACCGCCCTGACCGGCGCCGCCACCGCGGTGTGCAACGTAGGCCCGGGCTTGGGCAACATCATCGGACCAGCCGGCAACTTCTCGACCCTGCCCGATGCAGCAAAATGGCTGTTGACCATCGGCATGCTGCTGGGGCGATTGGAGATCCTGACGGTGCTGGTGTTGTTCACCCCGGTGTTCTGGAAATATTGAACGCGATGGTCATGCGTAACTGACAGACGAAAAAAAGCCGCGACACCTTGCAGGTATCACGGCTTGTTCGGGCGATCAGCGATCGTTCTTGATCGAAGAGCTGGTCGCGTTGGTCAGGCCCTTGGTGTTGTGGGTGCCTGGCGTGGCGGTGGAAATCGCCGACGCCTTGGTCAGGCCGCGCGTATCACGGTCCTTGGCGATGGTCGACGTCAACGACGCCTTGCTGGTACGGTCGGTGCGGGTGGCACCGGTGTGCTTGCCGCTCACGCCATGGTCCCGGGTGCGGGTACGAGTGCCGGTGTGGTCGCTGGCCAATCCTTTGCCGAGGCCGCGGGCGTCGCCCGACTTGTCATGGCCCTGGCCACCGCCAATACCAGCACCGTGGCCACCGCCATTACCACCACCGTTTCCTCCGCCGTGACCGCCACCACCGCCATTGCCGCCGCCACCGCCACCGCCGCCGCCATTGCCCGCGGCGTAGCTCGAACCGATCGGCGACAGGTCGGCAGGCAACAAGGCCGAGGCACCGAACGCCAAGGCACAGACAGCAACGGCAATCAGGGATTTCTTATGTTTGGGCATGATGTCTCCGAAAGACAAAAACAGCGGGTGAACCTTTAAGACTCGAAGGTTCAATTTTTGTTCGCGACCACCCGACAAACAACCGGAAAATTCACTGTCGATTTTTCGGTGGAGTCGTTCCGGACACGGTTCTATGCTCTGCTCCATGAACCTACACGACTCGCTGCTCCCGCCCCATGCCGAGATGGTCCGCGCCATGCTCGAACGAGACACCGCCTACGAGGGGGTGTTCTTCACTGCGGTCAAGACCACCGGCATCTTCTGTCGCCCCAGTTGCACGGCGCGCAAGCCGAAACCGGAAAACGTGGAGTTCTACGCCCACGCCGACGAAGCGATGTCGGCCGGCTACCGCGCCTGCCTGCGCTGCAAGCCGCTGGACGCTGCGGCCATTGCGCCGGACTGGATCCAAGCCCTGCTCAAGGCGGTGGACGCCGAACCCGACCTGCGCTGGACCGACGCCTTGCTGCTGGAACAAGGCATCGAACCGCTGAAATTGCGCCGCTGGTTCAAACAACATTTCGGCATGACTTTTCACGCCTACCTGCGCACCCGTCGCCTGGGCATTGCCTTGGGCGGTATCAAGGACGGCACTTCCATCGACAATGCCGCGTTCGATTCCGGCTATGAATCGTTGAGCGGGTTTCGCGACGCCTTCGTCAAATCCTTCCACATCACGCCGGGCCGCGCGGCCCTCAGCGAACCCTTGTTGTTCACCCGCCTGACCACGCCATTGGGGCCGATGCTGGCCATGGCCGAACGACGGGGCCTGGTGCTGCTGGAGTTCCTCGACCGTCCGGCCCTGACCAAGGAACTGGAAGAACTGCAGCAACGCTACGGCTACACGGTCGCGCCAGGGCACAACACTCACCTGCAACAGATCGAAACCGAACTGGCCGAGTATTTCGCCGGCAAACTCACGACGTTCACCGTCCTGCTGCACATGCCCGGCAGTGCATTCGCCATACGAGTCTGGACTGAACTGCAAAAAATTCCCTACGGCGAAACCCGCAGCTACGGCGGCATCGCCACGGCCCTGGGCAGCCCGGGTGCCAGCCGCGCCGTGGGCTTGGCCAACGGGCAGAATCGCCTGGCCATCGTCATTCCCTGCCACCGGGTGATCGGTGCGGATGGCTCGTTGACCGGCTATGGTGGCGGCCAGCCGCGCAAGGCGTTTCTGCTGCGGCTGGAAAAAGCCGCGGTGCAGGTTTCGCTGCCCCTGGCGTTTTGAGCGCTCCGGAGAATGAATACCTGATGCCTGCGCCCTACCACGACGCCAGCGCCTTCCTGGCCAATCTCGACGAAGTCTGGCGACGGCACGTCGAGACGATCGGTCCTTGCCTGCTGCAACCCAAGCCGGCCCGGGATCCCTATGAAGCCTTGGTCCGGGCGATTGCCTACCAGCAACTGCACGCCAAGGCAGGCGATGCGATCCTGGGTCGACTGCTGGCGTTGTTCCCGGCGCAGACCTTCCCCTCCCCCACGCAGATCCTGGCGACAGACGTTGCGCAACTGCGCAGTTGTGGGTTTTCCGCCAGCAAGATCGCAACCATCCAGGGTATCGCCCAAGCAGCCCTGGATGGGGTGGTACCGGATTACGCCACGGCGCGGGCAATGGAAGACGAAGGGTTGATCGAACGCCTGGTCAGCCTGCGCGGCGTCGGGCGCTGGACCGTGGAAATGCTGCTGATCTACAGCCTGGAGCGGCCCGACATCCTGCCGGCCGATGACTTTGGCGTGCGCGAAGGGTATCGACGGCTCAAGGGGTTGGCGCAACAGCCCAGCCGCAAGCAGATGATCGAGATAGGCCTGGCCTGGCGCCCTTACCGGACGGCGGCCGCGTGGTATTTGTGGCGGGTGCCAAAGTGATGTTGGCTGTACCGACGCCTTCGCGAGCAAGCCCGCTCCCACATTGACCGAGAGCGGACAAAAATCTATGACCGACACAGATCCCCTGTGGGAGCGGGCTTGCTCGCGAAGGCGGTCGCATGGCCCCCTCAATTCAACTGTCAAGACACAAACCGTCTAGGCTGTACTGAGCCATTTCCAATCCACTGGAGGTTCCCATGCAGCTAGAAGGATCCTGCCACTGCGGCGCCGTGTCGTTCAGCCTGGCCTGTGCCCACCCCTACCCATACCAACGTTGCTACTGCTCGATCTGCCGCAAGACCCAGGGCGGCGGCGGTTATGCGATCAACCTGGGGGGCGATGCCCAAAGCCTGAAGGTGCATGGTCGCAAGCACATCTCGATCTACCATGCACGGCTAAAGGACGACGGCGATAAGCGCGCCCACCGCAGCAGTGCCGAGCGGCATTTCTGTTCCCTGTGTGGATCGGGGCTGTGGCTGTTCAGCCCCGAATGGCCGGAGCTGGTGCACCCGTTCGCTTCAGCCATCGACACGCCGCTGCCGGTACCGCCGGAGCATACCCACTTGATGCTCGGGTCCAGGGCACCGTGGGTGGAGGTCGAGGTGCATAAGGGCGACCAGCAGTTCGAGGTCTACCCCGAAGAGTCCATTGCCCAATGGCATGAACGCCTGGGTTTGACTGGTTGAGAGGCAGCGCTGCAGAAGGCCTCATCGTCGGAACGCCGCCCGGAGCAAGCTCGCTCCCACTGGATTTGGGAAACCCACCCCCTGTGGGAGCGGGCTTGCTCGCGATGGCGGTGGGTCAGCCAGCATTCATTCAACTGACCTGACGCATTCGCGAGCAAGCCCCCTCCCACACTGTTCTGTGGCGTTGCAAATATATTGGTGCCTTACCCAAATTCCCCTGTGGGAGCGAGCTTGCTCCGGGCGGCGTTCCGACGATGGGGTCAGTAGAAACACCTGCGCATTAAAGCGCAGGCACACCACTGTGGAAGCGAAATTCCACATCCGGCGATTCGATCAGTTCCCGCTCGGCCTCACGGACCTTGTCGATCACCTGGGCAATGTCCTTGGCATCGCCATACTGGTAAGCCAGTTTCAGGTACCCCTGGAAATGCCGCGCTTCGCTTTTCAGCAAACCGAAGTAGAACTTGCCCAACTCCTCGTCCAGGTGCGGCACCAGGGCCTCGAAACGCTCGCAACTGCGGGCTTCGATGAAGGCGCCGACGACGAGGGTGTCTACCAGCTTGACCGGCTCGTGGCTGCGTACCACCTTGCGCAGCCCCGAGGCATAACGGCCGGCGGAGAGCTGGCGCAAGCCGATCTTGCGCTTTTTCATCAGGCGCATGACTTGCTCGTGGTGCACCAGCTCTTCCCGGGCCAGGCGCGACATCAGGTTGATCAGGTCGACGTGGGAATGGTATTTGGCGATCAGGCTAAGGGCGGTGCTGGCCGCCTTGAATTCGCAGTTCTTGTGGTCGATCAGCAACGTTTCCTGGTCGGCCAGCGCGGCCTGGACCCAGGCATCGGGGGTGCGGCAACCAAGGAATTCGTGGATTTCGGGAAGATTCATGGGGCTCACGGGCAAAGGTAGTCGAGCGAAGGGCGCCGATTATACCGGCCTGCCCCCAGACCACCAGCCACCACCGTTGATATGCATCAAGTCGACGGCACACCCACAACCACTAGACTGCCCCACAAGAACTATAGTTGAGCAACGCCAGCCTTTTCATTTCAGGAGAACGCCGATCATGCAAGCCATTCGCAGCATCCTGGTGGTCATCGAACCCGAACATGCGGAAAGCCTGGCGCTCAAGCGCGCCAAACTGATCGCCGGGGTGACTCAGGCCCACCTGCACTTGTTGGTGTGCGACAGAAAACATGACCATGCCGGCCTGCTCAGCGTGCTCAAGAGCGCATTGCTGGCCGACGGCTACAGCGTCACCACCGAGCAAGCCTGGAACGAAAGCCTCTACGAAACCATTATCGACGTGCAACAGGCTGAAGGTTGCGGGTTGGTGATCAAACAGCATTTCCCCGACAGCCCATTGAAAAAGGCCCTGCTGACCCCGGCGGACTGGAAACTGCTACGCCATTGCCCGACCCCGGTGCTGCTGGTGAAAACCGCCGGTTCCTGGAAAGACAAGGTGATCCTCGCCGCCGTCGATGTGGGCAATGCCGACGGCGAGCATCGCCACCTGCATTCCACCATCATCGACCATGGCTACGACATCGCCCTCCTCGCCAAGGCGCACCTGCATGTGATCAGCGCCCACCCCTCGCCGATGCTCTCGTCCGCTGACCCGACGTTCCAGCTCAAGGAAACCATCGAGGCCCGCTACCGCGAGCAATGCCGGGCGTTCCAGGCCGAGTTCGACATCGACGACCAGCACCTGCACATCGAAGAAGGCCCGGCGGACGTCTTGATTCCATACATGGCGCGCAAGCTGCAGGCGGCGGTGACGGTCATCGGCACCGTGGCCCGTTCGGGGTTGTCCGGGGTGCTGATCGGCAACACCGCCGAGGCTGTGCTCGACACGCTGGAAAGCGATGTGCTGGTGCTCAAGCCCCAGGAGGTGGAGGATCATCTGGTGGAGTTGGCGGTCAAGGAATGACATGAACGCTGTGGCTGATCCAGCCTGCTTTTGTGGCGAGGGAGCTTGCTCCCGCTCGGCTGCGCAGCAGACGCCTGGATTTGTCATGGCCAGGAAATTTTCCAGGTCAAGAGCGAGGGCCGCTTCGCCCGAGGCGTCGGACCGTCCCAGCGGGAGCAAGCTCCCTCGCCACAAAAGCGCCCTGGCACAAAAGCTCCTATGCACAAATGGCTGGTGGTCAGCCGCCAATCGCATCCTTCAGGAACCCCGGCGCGATGTAACGCTGGTAATGGGCTTCGGACAGAAGGAAAAACTCCCGATCAATGGCATCGCGCAGGTCCGGCAGTTCCCAATCGCGAAATTCCGGCATCAACACCATGCCGTAGGCTTCCAGGTTATTGATCACCCGCGCGCCCCGGGCGATCAACTGATAGGCCCAGCAGTATTGCGACTGGTGCGGCACGAAGCGGATCTTGCGTGATTCCAGTTGCTGGCGCAGCAATCCGGGGTCGAAAACCTCCAACTTGGCCACCATCACCTGCACCAACAGCTGTTCGAGCCGCATCCACACCGCGCGTTTTTCCTCCTCGTTGTAGCCGTTCCAGTGGATCACTTCATGGTGGAACCGCTTGCAGCCACGGCACACCAGGTCACCGTAGACAGTGGAGCAAAGGCCGACGCAAGGGGTCTTGATGAGCTGGTTGGGCATAAGGAAACGCACACGCAAAAACAGGACAGGCCGGCATGTTAGCCCTTTGTCTAAGATTGATCACCCCTCAAACTTCCCGGCCCAACTTACCTTTAATTTTTTTTTCCCGTAGAATCAGCCAGCCTTTTAAGGCGCCAATGTCCGTTAGAAGCTGTTTTCAAAGCGTCACGAGCACAGTCGTTCCTTCAGAGCGGTGTTGGCGAAGGGTCTTTCCAGCGGGGAAAGCCCAACGCCAACCCTCATCAGCTCCCGTTCTGCAGGCGTAAAACTTTGAAAGCAGCTTCTGTGAGGAACTCCGGCAACTCTGGCGTGGAGGCCCAAAAAGCCCCCTGACGCGCATGAGTGCCGTGAGTTTCTGGATGAGCGTCCCGGACACCCATTTGGGACCACTGATGAGGGTAATAACTGTGCTTGAAGCCTACCGCAAACATATCGAAGAGCGTGCAACCCTGGGTATCGTTCCCCAGCCGCTTAACGCCGAACAAACCGCAGGCCTGATCGAGCTGCTGAAAAATCCTCCGGCTGGCGAAGAAGCTTTCCTCGTTGACCTGATCACCAATCGCGTTCCGCCTGGAGTCGACGAAGCCGCCTACGTCAAGGCCGGTTTCCTGTCCGCCCTGGCCAAGGGCCAGGCCCAATCCCCCCTGCTGGACAAGAAGCGTGCCGTTGAACTGCTCGGCACCATGCAGGGCGGCTACAACATCGTGACCCTGGTGGAGCTGCTGGACGACGCCGAGCTGGCGCCAGTCGCCGCCGAAGAACTCAAGCACACCCTGCTGATGTTCGATGCCTTCCACGACGTGGCTGAAAAAGCCAAGAACGGTAACGTCCACGCCAAGGCCGTGCTGCAATCCTGGGCTGACGGCGAGTGGTTCAAGAAGCGCCCGGTGCTGGCCGACAAGATCAGCCTGCGCGTGTTCAAGGTCACCGGCGAAACCAACACCGACGACCTGTCCCCTGCCCCGGACGCCTGGTCCCGCCCGGACATCCCGCTGCACGCCCTGGCCATGCTGAAAATGGCCCGTGACGGCATCGTTCCGGACGAGCAAGGCAAGACCGGCCCGATGAAGCAGATCGAAGAAATGCGCGGCCAAGGCTTCCCGATCGCCTACGTCGGCGACGTGGTCGGTACCGGCTCCTCGCGTAAATCGGCCACCAACTCGGTGCTGTGGTTCTTCGGTGACGACATTCCTTACGTGCCGAACAAGCGTGCTGGCGGTTTCTGCTTCGGCAGCAAGATCGCTCCGATCTTCTACAACACCATGGAAGATGCCGGCGCACTGCCTATCGAGTTCGACGTGTCGAACATGAACATGGGCGACGTGATCGACCTGTACCCACATGCCGGCAAGGTCTGCAAGCACGGTACCGACGAAGTCATCACCACCTTCGAAATGAAGACCCCGGTGCTGTTGGATGAAGTCCGCGCTGGCGGCCGTATTCCGCTGATCATTGGCCGTGGCCTGACCGAGAAGGCTCGCGCAGAGCTGGGCCTGCCAGCGTTCGACCTGTTCAAGAAGCCTGAAGCACCGGCTGAAAGCACCAAGGGTTTCACCCTGGCGCAGAAGATGGTCGGCAAGGCCTGCGGCCTGGCAGAAGGCCAAGGCGTACGCCCTGGTACCTACTGCGAACCGAAAATGACCACCGTGGGTTCCCAGGACACCACCGGTCCAATGACCCGTGACGAACTGAAAGACCTGGCGTGCCTGGGCTTCTCGGCTGACCTGGTGATGCAGTCCTTCTGCCACACCGCGGCCTATCCGAAGCCGATCGACGTGACCACCCACCACACCCTGCCTGACTTCATCATGACCCGCGGCGGCGTTTCCCTGCGTCCGGGCGACGGCATCATCCACTCGTGGCTGAACCGCATGCTGCTGCCAGACACCGTGGGTACCGGCGGTGACTCCCACACCCGTTTCCCGATGGGCATCTCGTTCCCGGCCGGTTCCGGCCTGGTCGCGTTCGCCGCTGCCACCGGCGTCATGCCGTTGGACATGCCGGAATCGATCCTGGTGCGCTTCAAAGGCAAGATGAAACCTGGCATCACCCTGCGTGACCTGGTTCATGCCATTCCGTACTTCGCCATCCAGAACGGTCTGCTGACCGTCGAGAAGAAAGGCAAGAAAAACGCCTTCTCCGGCCGCATCCTGGAAATCGAAGGCCTGGAAGGCTTGACCCTGGAACAGGCTTTCGAACTGTCCGACGCCTCGGCCGAACGTTCGGCTGCCGGTTGCACCATCAAGCTGTCGAAAGAGTCGATCACCGAGTACCTGCAATCGAACATCACCCTGCTGCGCTGGATGATCGGCGAAGGCTACGGTGATGCACGTACCCTGGAACGTCGCGCCCAAGCGATGGAAGCCTGGATCGCCAACCCGCAACTGATGGAAGCCGATGCCGACGCCGAATACGCCGAAGTCATCGAAATCGACCTGGCCGACATCAGCGAGCCTGTGCTCTGCGCGCCGAACGATCCGGACGACGCCCGTCTGCTGTCCAGCGTTGCTGGCGAGAAGATCGACGAAGTGTTCATCGGTTCGTGCATGACCAACATCGGTCACTTCCGCGCTGCCGGTAAGCTGCTGGAGCAGGTCAAGGGCCAGCTGCCAACCCGTCTGTGGCTGTCGCCACCGACCAAGATGGACGCTCACCAGCTCACCGAAGAAGGCTACTACGGCATCTACGGCAAGGCCGGTGCACGGATGGAAATGCCAGGCTGCTCGCTGTGCATGGGTAACCAGGCACGCGTCGAGCCGAACTCCACCGTGGTGTCGACATCGACCCGTAACTTCCCGAACCGTCTGGGTGACGGCGCGAACGTCTACCTGGCTTCGGCCGAACTGGCGTCCGTTGCGTCGATCCTGGGTCGCCTGCCGACCGTCGAGGAGTACATGGAATACGCCGGCAAGATCGACAGCATGGCAGCGGACGTGTACCGCTACCTGAGCTTCGATCAGATCGCCGAGTTCCGTGAAGCGGCGGCAAACGCCAACATCCCGGTCGTTCAAGCCTAACGCTTAAAACGCCCTACGAAAAACGCCGCCCTTCTTGCGAGGGGCGGCGTTTTTTTATGGCTTGTCTATTTCAGGGGAAATGCCTTTTTTGGGGTGCATATCCTTTTCTGCGGTAACGGCTGCTGGCGGTTCCGCTCTTACAGCGGGTCGCTTTTGGAAGAGCCGGGAGCCGGACCAGCCAAAAGTAACCAAAAACGCTCTGCCCCACCACTCGGTGCCTCGCTTAGGCTCGGCATGCCCTCACTCCGGCATTGCTCCGTGGGCCGCCGCGAAGGGCCATCCATGGCCCAGCGCGGCTACCTCGGCATCCATGCCGAGGTGCCCACTATGCAATGCCTGCGTTCGGCCAGCGTGGTTTAACGGGGCGTCGAGATCAAGATCAAGATCCAAAGCAAGAGCAAGAGCAAGAGCGGGATACGTGCCAGCATCTATGTGTCTGAGCCTCCGCTATCGCGAGCAAGCTCCCACAATGAATCTTCAGCGGACACAAAATCCATGTACACCGCAAAAACCTGTGGGAGCGGGCTTGCTCGCGAAGAGGCCGGCACATTCAACATCACCGCAAACTGACCCACCGCCATCGCGAGCAGGCTCGCTCCCACAATGGTCCTGCGGTGAACACAAGACTCATGAACACCCAAGATCACCTGTGGGAGCGCTCGCGATGAGGCCAGCACATCCAACATTTTCGCCGACTGAGGCACCGCCTTCGCGAGCAAGCCCGCTCCCACAGGAGAAACGTGGTCCCACCAAGAACCAGGTCGGCTGTTAGGCCGCCTCGCGGTGGACGTTGATCTCGGCGCCCCGTTAAACCACGCTGGCCGAACGCAGGCATTGTGGAGTGGGCATCCCGGCATGGATGCCGGGATAGCCGCGCTGGGCCATGGATGGCCCTTCGCGGCGGGCCCACGGAGCAATGCCGGAGTGAGGGCATGCCGAGCCCTAGCGAGGCACCGAGTGGTGGGGCAGGAGCGTTTTGGTTACTTTTGACTGGGCCGGCTTCCGGGCTTTTCAAAAGTGACCCGCCGTCAGGGCGGAACCCTAAGCAGCCGTTACCGCAGCAACGGATATACACACCAACCTCAAAAATCCCCCCCACAAGAAACGCCTACGCCAAGAGGGAGTAAACCAACGCTGTAATCGCCACCAAACCCACCAACGTAACGAAGACATTCGAAGCCTGACCGCGATAGCGGGCCATGGCCGGGACTTTGCGGATGGCATACATCGGCATCAGGAACAGGATGGCCGCGATAACCGGGCCGCCCAGGGTTTCGATCATGCCCAGGATGCTCGGGTTGAGGGTGGCGACGATCCAGCACACCACCAGCATGAACGCTGCGGTGAGGCGGTCCAGGGTCTTGGGCGCCGGGCGGCGGCCGCTCTTGACGATCAGGCCCTTGAGGCCTTCGCTGGCGCCGATGTAGTGCCCCAGGAACGATTTGGAGATAGCAACAAACGCAATCAGCGGCGCGGCAAAGGCGATGGTCGGGTTGCTGAAGTGGTTGGCCAGGTACGACAGGATCGACAGGTTCTGCGCCTTGGCCTCGGCCAGTTGCGCCGGGGTCAGGGTCAGCACGCAGCTGAACACGAAGAACAACACCATCACCACCATCAGCACATGGGCGCGCGACAGGATCTGCGAACTGCGCTCCTCGGCGTTATCGCCATAGCGACGTTTCTGGTCCACCGCAAACGCCGAGATGATCGGCGAATGGTTGAACGAGAACACCATCACCGGGATTGCCAGCCACAAGGTATGCAACAACGCCGACGGTGCAGGCGGCGTCAACGCCGTGGTCAGGATGCCGCCGTTCCAGTGGGGAATCAGGAACACCGCAAGAAATAGTAGCGCCACGATGAACGGATAGACCATCAGGCTCATGGCCTTGACGATCGCCTGCTCGCCGCAGCGGACCACCGCCAGCAGGCCCAGGATCAGCACCAGGGACAGCACGACCCGAGGAGGCGGCTGGATGTGCAACTGATGCTCCAGGAAACTGCCCACCGTGTTGGTCAGCGCCACGCTGTAGATCAGCAGGATCGGGAAAATGGCAAAGAAGTATAAAAGCGTGATCAGCGCGCCGGCCTTGAGACCGAAATGCTCCTCAACCACCTCAGTGATGTCCGCGCCATCACGACCGGACAACACGAAACGGGTCAGGCCCCGGTGGGCATAAAACGTCATGGGGAACGCCAGCAACGCCAGGATCAGCAGCGGCCAAAAACCGCCCAGGCCCGCGTTGATCGGTAAGAACAGAGTGCCTGCACCGATGGCGGTGCCAAACAGACCCAACATCCAGGTGGTGTCCTGGCGACTCCATTGGCTGAGGGTGGCTGGGACTGTCGTTTCAAAGCGCTCTTCGACGCTATTGGCCTGATCATTCATCCGGTCGGATCTCCGCTTTCCGGTCACATGCACCCGGCCAGGACGAGTCGGAAAACCCCGACAGGCAGCGCCCTGGCCGAAACAGGGGCGCGATTGTCCGGGATTAGCGAGCAGAAGCAAAGACTTAGCTGAGGAGCGGTTATGCGGATCAGATGGCTGTCATAAAAATGGTCCCCGTATTTCCCTGTCTTCCTGTCTTCCTGTCTTCCCTGCGGGAGCGAGCCTGCTCGCGATAGCGGAGGATCCGCCGACATTCATGCTGGATGTGCCATCGCCTCGCGAGCAAGCTTTGCTCCCACAGACAAGAGGATCCAAAAATGAATCCAAAAAGCCCAGGCTCCCCCTGCCCCCGACTCCTACAATCAGGTTGAATACCTGATGTTCGACAAAGCGCCCACAGGAGCCCAGCATGACCGCAACCGTTCTGGTACTGGTTGAAACCGTCAATGAATACCTGCCGATTCTCGAACGGCAGGGTTACCACTTGGAATTGGCGCCCACGCCGGCCGAACGCAAGACCGCGATCTTCGAACACGGTGAACGCTTCAGCGCAGTGCTGACCCGTGGCCCCCTGGGTTTGACGGCGGAAGAAATCGCCGCCCTGCCCAACCTGCAGATCATCTGCGTGATCGGCGCCGGCTACGAGCAGGTAGACCTGCAGGCCGCACGCAACCGGGGCCTCGTGGTGACCAACGGCGCCGGGGTCAACGCGTCGTCGGTGGCCGACCATGCCATGGCGCTGCTGCTGGCGCTGGTGCGTGACATTCCCCGGGCCGACGCGAGTGTGCGCCGGGGCGAGTGGGCCAAGGTCATGCGCCCCTCCCTGGCCGGCAAGCGCCTGGGTGTGCTGGGCCTGGGCGCGGTGGGCATGGCGATCGCCAAGCGGGCCGCCCTCGGCTTCGACATGAACGTCAGCTACCACAATCGGCGGATGCGCAACGACGTGCCGTACACCTTCTGCGCCACGCCCACGGAACTGGCCCGGGTCTCGGACTTTCTGATCGTCGCCACGCCCGGCGGCCTGGACACCCGGCAATTGATCAACAAACAGGCCCTTGATGCCCTGGGCCCCCATGGTTTCCTGGTGAACATCGCTCGCGCCAGCGTGGTCGCCACCACCGACCTGATCCACGCCCTGGAACATCGACGGATCGCCGGAGCCGCCCTGGACGTGTTCGACCACGAGCCCGAAGTGCCAGACGCGCTGAAACACCTGCCCAACGTCGTGCTTACTCCCCATGTGGCTGGCCTGTCGCCGGAAGCGACGCGGGGCACGGTGGAGCTGGTGGGCCAGAACCTGAACGCATTCTTTTCCGGCAAACCGGTGCTGACGCCGGTGCCGCTACCCGACCCGCAGCCTTAAAGCACCCCTAGCAGGGTCCACAACCGCCGGGACTCGGCATCGGCACTGATCAGTTCACCCAGTAGCTCGCTCAGCGGCTTGTTGCCCCACTCCACCCCGCGCCGGATCAGGTAGGGCACCGGGCTGTGGGGCTCGGTGCGGGCCAGGTAACCGGCGATCACCAGCAACTGTCGATAGGCCTCTTCACGATTGGCCGGTTCCTGGAAAACCTGGGCCACTGCCGCCGGTGGCTGGGATGTCGGTGTCGTAGCCGCTGGGGCCGTTTGCACCGGCACGACGGTGGGTTGCTGTGGGTGCATCGCGATGAACTCCTCTACCAATGTCAGCAACGCCTGCATCACGTCCTGCAAGGATTTGTAACCCGGCGCCAGGTTGCCCAGATAAGCGTCGCTCCAGGCTTCGAGCCGTTGCAGGTGCTGCAGGCTCAACATCAGGCTGCCCTGGCGATGCAACCAGAACGACAAGGGTGTGCCGCGAATCAGTTCGCTGAGTTTCTTGTGATCGTTGCGCGCCGCTTCCGCCGAGGCCTTGGCGTTCTTGCTGTCGTTGACCAATACCTGCTGGCGCTGCAAGCGTTGCCAGTCGTCCAGGCAGAAACTGGCGAACGTCGGGTCCCGGCCATCGAGCAATGGCACCCGCGTCAGTAGCACTTCGCTGTAGCGACGGGCCAGCCACTCCAGCGGAATCACCCGCCACGACTGGTCGCCTTCGTCAGCTTGGGGGTGCAACTGCTCCGGATAGCGCTCGCACAGCCCCGCCACCAGCGCCAGGCTGCCCGGCAATCCCTCCAGCCCGGCCATGTGCAGCCAGGCCTCCCCCAGCCAGGCGCTGATCATCAGGTCCTTGCTGCGCTCCAGCAACAGCGTGGTCGCGAGCCGCTCCAGGTCCGGCCACAGGGCTCGCTTGATCGAAGACTGCCACACGCCGGTGGGCAGGCTGGTGTCGTCCTCCCGACGCAACTCGCGCAACTGATCGTATTCCGGTTCGTAGCGCAGGTCCTGGCCACAGGGCGATTCGGCGCTGATCGGCTCAAGCAACTGAGTGACCCGTTCCGGCAAAGGCGATATCGGCAAGCTCACAGGCCCTCCTCACGGGTGGCGATGGCGGGGCTCGATGAGGTCGCCATGAAGGGTGAACGGGGGGCCCGCGTCGGCAGCGGCGGGATCGACAACGGCAGCTTGGAGCCCTGGCTCATCAACGACAGGCGCACGAACATCAGTGTCCGCTCCGCCGTGCGCGCCTGGGTCTGGGCGGTGACTGGCAATTGCAGGGCCAGGGGAAAATCGGTGTAGTCGACGTTCGGCTGGCGCTGGGCTGACGCCTGGTTGCGCATCAACCGCAGCAACGACCAAGGCCCTTGGTATTCCCAGCCCGCCTCCAGGTCGCGCACCACCAGGTTCGGTTGCAAGGGGTCGTTGGCCGGACGCTGGTAACCGTTACGGGCCCAGCGCAAGGTCAGGCTCACGGGCTGACCCACCATCCACCGCAGGTTCTGCTGGCCACCGCCGGGGTAGCGGATCTGCTGGTTGCCGGCGTTCAGGCCCCAGGCGATCACTTGGTCGGCGCCGCGCTCCTCATCACGATCGGTCCGCCAGCGCACGTCCATCTCCACGCCAAGAATGCCGCTCTTGTCCCGTACGAACAGCGGTCCGAGCCAAGTACCGGCCTGTTTCAAACGGTTGAGGAAATCCTCGGCCGCGAGCCGCTCCGGCGTCTGACTCAACGCCAACCCGGCCTGGGCCAGGGGCAGGCGTGAGTCGATCAACGCCAGCAAGTGTTGGACCCGCGCCGGGTCGGCATCGCTGGCCCGCACATCCTGGGCAAACGGAAAGCGCCCGGCCAGGTATTGATTGAAATAGTTGGCCAGGTCATTCCAGGCGGTCGCCGCCTGGTCCTGCTGCAAGTACAGGCAGCGCTGCAGGGCGCCCTGCTGCAAGGCAATCGTGCGCTGGGCCAGGTCACCGCGCCCGCTGGGCAGGCTGGCGGTCTGCAAGATCTGCGCGCAGGACGCGGTGTCCATGGCGATAAAGTCGCGGCTCACCAATTGCTCCAGCTGGGCCGCCGAGCTGGCCGGGTTCTGGTTCTTGTACTTGAGCAATTCGTCGTTGAGGGCCATGAAGCGCGCCACCTGGTCGTGCTCCAGGGCCGACAGGTTGTCCTGCTGGACGATCAGCCATTCCAGGGCCGGCATTCGCTGCTCGGCGGCCTGCAGCATCACGCCGAATTGCTGGCTCAGGCTCAGCTTCAAGTCTTGTGGATCGCTGGCACCGTAGAGCTGCAAGCCGAAGTTCTTCGAACCGTCCCAGCGTTGGATATCGGCCCGCTGGCTGAACAGCGGCTGGGCATCGATTTCGTCCAGGCCACTCTTGATCTGCGCCAAGGCCCGGCGATTGAGCAGACGCTGGAAGCGGATCGCCAGGTCGCCGCGGTGCACATCCATGAAGGCTTTTTGCAGTGCCACGGCCTGGGCCGTCTGCACATTGAAGCCCATGCCGGGCAATGACGCGTCGCTTTCGTCCAGGCTCAGCCACATGGCCCGTGCCGCGGCACCTTCGGCGGCCTGCATCAGCGCGTCACGGTAATCCGGCGGAATGCGCGGCAGCTCCTCACTGGCATAGCTCTTGTAGCTGGCGAAGTAGTTCAGGGCGACGCTGAAATCATCGCTGCCATCGCCCTGGCCCATCGCATCGGGGTTGCTGTCCGACGGATCCTTCTGCATCGCCAACGCCACGAAATCGCGCTTGAACAGTGCCTGCACCGCACCGTCCAGCGCCGTGACATGGTCTTGCAAGACCAACAGGCCGCTGCCCTGTTGCACCAACAGGTTGTCCCGGGAACCGGTCTGGACAATCCACTGATCACGAAAACTCTGCTGCAACTTCGCCGCCTGGCTCTCCAGGTCCTGTTCGATATCCGGCCCCAGCAAAGCGCTGTGGCTGACCTTGTCGAGCATCTGGCTGTAACCGGGCACCAGGTCCTGGCCCTTGCCTCGCCCCCAGGCGGAATTGGTCAAGCTGACCAACGTCTGTAAATCGTCGATCAGCGCCATCAGGTCTTCAAGCTCACTCAAGGAGTTGCCACTGCCGGCCTCCAGCCGTTGCAGGTGCAGCTTGAGGTAACCGGCCTGGCGCACGAAGTTGTCCGCCAGGAAGTAGTGGTCCAGCCAGCGCTGCATCAGGCCGGTGAAATTATCGGAGATCACTGGGCGAGCAGCGTTCAGATCCAGCCCTTTCAAGTCGCTGTTCTGGGCGTCGAACAGCACCCGGTTGTAGAAATGTGCGCGGCTCAAGGTGCCGGTATTGAGGCCCAGGGACAAGGCGGTGTTGCTCAGTTGCACCAGTTCGTCCAGAGGCGCCTTGGGATCGTTCACCACCTGGCTGAACAGTTGGTTGTGCTGTTCCAGGCGTACCGCCAGGTCCACCAGCGCCTTGGCTTTCACGTAGCTCTGCCATTGCGCCGGGTCTTCGCTCTCGACGTTGCCCCGCCGCTCGGTGTTACGGATGGACTTGAGTTGTTCCAGGTCTGAG
Organism: Pseudomonas sp. Z3-6; assembly: GCF_051131985.1. Lineage (NCBI taxonomy): Bacteria > Pseudomonadati > Pseudomonadota > Gammaproteobacteria > Pseudomonadales > Pseudomonadaceae > Pseudomonas > Pseudomonas sp. Z3-6. The sequence goes on along the minus strand of NZ_CP071644.1, from coordinate 3,048,946 downwards.
TTGAGCAGGTCCCGCAGCGGCAATATCCAATGATGCCGGGCGGTCAGGCGCAAGCCATTCTCCAGTTGCGTGTCCACGGAAGAGAACCACGAAGTCGGAAAGACCACCGAGACGAAGCGCCAGCGCGGGGCTTTTTCCAACACGTTCCAATAGTTCTGCACGTTGTGCCGGGTCGGCTCCAGTTGCGGCTCGTCAGCGTCAACCACGAGGTGGTTCTTATGGGCGCTGAGGATCAACCGCGACAGCCCCTCGGCTTCCTCCACTGAATCGTGCCAGACCCAGACCATGCTCCCCAGCCATACCAGCCCTACCACCATTGCCACCACCGCGACCCACCGATGCCCGCGTTGGCGCAAGCGCAACAGCCGTGGCACCGGCTGGGCCAGGCCCCGTTCGGCCACCAATCGCCGCGACCACAACTGCCGGGCGAACACGGTTTGCCGCTGGGCGTTGTCAGAGGCGGTGAACCCGTCGCTGCTGAGGGAAGGTGCCTGGCTGGCGGTGAAATACACCCCACGAAAACGCGGCGCCTCGCCTTGGGCATTGCCCTGGAATACCGGCTCCAGCAGGATCTGCAAAGCCCGCCGCAAGCCTTCGAAACGCTCCGGCAAGCCATAAAGATCGGTACTCAGTTGCCCCGACAGCGCACCGATCTCGATGATCGACTGCGACAGCGCGGCGTTGACCTGGTCCAGGGCCTGGTCACTCCACTGCGACTGCCACGCCGCGTCCGGCAAATACGGCGACGACCAGCCCAGCATCGACTCGCGCGCCTCGGCGGGCAGCGCGCTGACCAGTTCCTGGAACCCGGGCAGTTCTTCCATCCCGGTGATCACGACATACACTGGCAGGCTGAGGCCGAAGCGTTGCAACAGGTCGATGAAACAGCGCCGGACCTTGAGGCTCAGCTCGGTGGTGTGTTCGATGTCATCGAGGGTGCTGAACGGCACGGTCCAGATCACCGCATCCAATGGCCGCTTGCTGCGCAAGCGCAACATCAGCCCGAGCAGGCGCCACCAATTGCCCCGTTGCCGGTTCATGCCCTCATCGGGCAGAAACAGCGCCTGGGGCACCACCAAGGCCGCGCCGTCGGCATCGCAAAACCAGCGCCCGAACCAGGCCGCCTTCTCGGTCGGTTGCAAGCGCCACTGGGCGCATAACTGGGCACCGTCGGTCTCGTTGCCGAGCATCATCAGCCACGGCATCTGATAGCGGTCGCGAGTGCCCTGCTCCTGCTCCATGTGGCGCACCGCCCCATAGAAACTGCGGATCGCCGCCCCGCCCTGGGTCCGCAGCCACCAGACCAGGGCCGCAATCAACAGCATCACGACAACGGCGAGCAACACCAGGGCAACGAGACTGAACAGGCTCATGAGTCCTGCTCCTGGACCACCGACTCGCCCAGTTGCAGCACGGGTTCGAGCTCCAGGCGAATGTCACGCCAGAACACCTGCCCCAGGCCGGTGAGCAACAACACCATCGCCAGGATCGCCAACCCCAGCCGCAAGCCGTCCGGCAACGACTGCTGCACCGGCATCCGCACCGGCGGCACCGCCGAAGACAGCGCCAGGCGCTGGCTGACATCGACATAATCGGCCTCGTGTTGCCAGGCGAAGGTGAACAGCGCCCCGCGCCATTTGGCCTGCTGAAGCTGGCCGGGTTCGCCACGCAATCGCCCCTGGAACCCGAGGATCAGGCATTGCAGGTAGACATTCGCCAGGTCCCGGGTGCCGGGCATCTGCTCATCCAGCAATTTCTTGATCGCCGCCGGCAAGCGCTCGCCGGCCTGGCGACTGGCGTACATGCGCGATTCGAGGGGGTGCTGCTGCCAAGCCAATTGCCCAGGCCAGGGGCTGAACAGCAGGGTTTCGTCCACCAACGCCACGAAGGCATAGACCAGCGCCTTGACCTGCTCGGTGGCCGCATCGCCGACAGTGGCGAACGCTACCCGCCACAGACGCTGGGCACTGCGCCCGGAAAACTCCACCACCCGATTGACCAACACCGCAGGGTCGCTGTCCTTGGGCAAGTCCTGCCATTCCTGGGACCACTTCAGCCAGGCCTGGCGAAAAGCGCTGCTCAGCGGCGCCTCATGCAGACTCCGAACCGCCCCGCCACTTCCGTCTGGCATACGACTCCCCTCTGCGATCAGGCACTTTCACCGGCTTGCGCCACGAACAACACCACCTGCCACGGGCTGCTGGCCTGGGCCGATGCCGGGGCCACAATGTGCAGCGGCAATTGCCCGTCGAACCATTGCCCGCTGGCGGCCACCACGAACAGACGGGTGTCGTCGCCGACGCTGTAGGCCACCTGTTCGTTGCGGCTCATGGCCTGGTGGGGCAAACCGCTCATGCGTTGCCGGCTCAGCAGCGGGACGTGCCGTGCCGACGCGATGATCGCCCCGCGCAACCAGTCGGCCGCCGCTTGCTCGCTGGCGCCGTTGGGCATGCGCAGGCCGATCACCAAGCGTTGATCCGGTTGGTCGTCCGGCAATTGGATCGAGAAGACCTGCTCGTTGCGCTCGAAGGCCAGGCTGCGATAGCCGGCGCGGACCAGCTCCAGGGTGGTTTCCAGCCAGTCGAGCAGCGGCTCGTAACCACGCTGCAACTCGAGAAAATCCAGCGGCGCGAAGGCCGGGACGCCTGCCAGCGGATCGAGGGCCGACCAGCTCCCGGCCAGCCCCAGCAGCAGCCCGTAGAGTGCCTGGGGCGTCGCCACCCGGGTGGTCAACGCCCCTTCGACTTCCGGCAAGCGCGCCCACAAGGCGGTCAATTGCCGGCGGATTTCCATGGCGTCGTCCTGGTTGCCAGCCGCCTGGGCCTGGCGCAAGCGACCGGCGAGGAACATGCATTTTTCCCGAGCCCTGGCGCACACCCCGGCGACCCGCCGACCGAGGACCGACTCCGGCAACAGGACCGGCGTCGGCGGCGTGTACGGCACGCGCCAGAAACCGCCGCCCTCCTTGCGGATGCGCAGCAGCGGCAGGCAGATCGAATCGGCCTTGCTCAGTTGCGTGCACAGCCTCGGGTTCGGTCGCCAGACGGTGATTGACTCGGGAAATTCGCCGCTCGTGAGGTCTGGCAGCGCTTCGCCGACCACCGATTGCATGCGCCCCTTGAGCGGCAGCAGTTGGCCGGCGCGCCACAACGGGCTGACAGCCAGGTAAACGGTCACGGTGGCGTCGTCGGTCTTATCGATGGCCTCGCTGATATCCAGCTCCAAGGTCGGCCCGACGCCCGCCTGCAGATTGACCGGCAAACCGTCCGGCAAGGTGCCTTGCAATTGCAGCAGTCGAACCTGGCCGGCGCTGAGGGCCGACGGGTCGACTTCCAACTGGCTGACGCCCCAGAACCAAGGGTTGCAAGCCCCGGCGAAATGCGCAGCCAAGGCCTCGGCGCGCAACCCCTGCAATTGAAAATGCTGGGGCAGCAATTGCATGCCCTCATGCCAGCACACCGCGTCAGGTACCAGACTCATACGACTCCCTTCGACATTCCAATGTCGCCGCGCAAGGCGGCCCGCGGTTCACTCAAGGCTGGCTGTCATCGCGCTGGCCATCGTTGACCAGGGTCATCTCGCGACTGTCGAACTTCAGCCAGGCCTTGCGCTGATCGTCCAGCCGAAGCCGGTGGGCTCCGGGAGTGTTATAGCTGGCGAAGACCAAAAGTCCAGCGGCGCGCCGGCCCTCCAACGGGAAGGGTTGACGGTCGATGAACTGCCCCGGAACCAACTCCAGCCCCCACACCGACATGAGTTGACGATAGTCGCGCTGGAACTGTTCGCGCTCGGCGAACCATTGGCTGGCGGTGATGCCCGACAGCTGCTTGAGCAGGTCCGGGTCGTTCACCGCGATGAAATCCACCGCGATCGGCGTGTCGTCGTTGGCGCCGGAAGCGACGTCCAGGGTCAAGCTGTCGAGGTCGACACTGGGGGCGAAGAGCGAGCAACCGGAGAGTGCCAGGCTCAAAAAAAATCCATAAAAAAACCCACGCAAAATGAATCTTCCTTTTCTCAGCGGTCAAAAATTGTTTTTGCTTGCTTTTTTATAGACCTGTTCTAGCGTCTTGGATAGTTCGACCCACACGGTTGAATGGACCAGGTTCGTCAAGGGAATGACAGGTTTTCTGCCGCCCATTTGCAACCTGCGGATCAGCAAGGGAATGCGATGAGCGGGACTCCCGATGCATTGCTCCCACACATGCATCGGAGTCGGCCGCCATGGCAGAAAGTACCCAGCACAAGCTCGACAGAGTCCGCCCTCCCCGCGTCCAGATCACCTACGACGTGGAAATTGGCAACGCCATCGAGAAAAAAGAATTGCCACTGGTCGTCGGCATTCTGGCCGACCTCTCGGGCAAGCCGTTGGACCCGCTGCCCAAGCTCAACGAGCGGCGTTTCACGGAAATCGATCGGGACAATTTCAACGAGGTGCTCGCCTCCATCTCCCCCCGCGCCACGCTGCAGGTGAACAACACCCTCAGCGGCGACGACAGCAAGCTCAACATCGAGCTCAACTTCCGTCACATCGACGACTTCGACCCGGTCAAGGTCGTGGAGCAGGTCACGCCGTTGCGCCGTTTGTTCGAAGCGCGCCAACGCCTGCGGGACTTGCTGACCAAGCTCGACGGCAACGACGACCTGGACAAATTGCTGCGTGACGTGATCGCCAACACCGAAGGCCTGCAGGAGATCAAATCGGCCCGGCCCCAGGACACGACGCCAGAGCTGCCGACCGTCGCCGCCAACGATGACCCTGCCCCGGCCGAGCCACAGGCCTGATCGCGCGCCTCATTCAAGGGAGATAAAGCCATGCCTGCTTCATCCAGCGCTCAAACCAGCGAGAGCACGACCCAGACCCTGTCCCTGCTGGACAAGATCATCGCCGAAGGCCGCATGGCCCACGACGACAGCCAGCAAGACTACGCCCGCGACATGCTGGCCGAATTCGCCACCCAGGTCCTCGACGAAGGCATGGCCATCGACAAGGACACCGTGGCGATGATCAACGACCGCATCAGCCAGATCGACCAGTTGATCAGCGCCCAGCTCAACGAAGTGCTGCACCACCCCGAACTGCAGAAACTCGAAGCCTCCTGGCGCGGCCTGCACCTGCTGGTGCAGAACACCGAAACCAGCACCCGGCTGAAATTGCGCCTGCTCAACGTCACCCAGAAAGAACTGCAGAACGACCTGGAAAAAGCCGTCGAATTCGACCAGAGCGCGCTGTTCAAGAAAATCTACGAAGAAGAATACGGCACCTTCGGCGGCCACCCGTTCAGCCTGCTGGTGGGTGACTACACCTTTGGCCGGCATCCGCAGGACATCGGCCTGCTGGAAAAACTCTCGAACGTCGCCGCCGCCGCGCACGCCCCGTTCATTGCCGCCGCCAGTCCGCGGTTGTTCGACATGACCAGCTTCACCGAACTGGCGATCCCACGGGACCTGTCGAAGATCTTCGAGAGCCAGGAACTGATCAAGTGGCGCGCCTTCCGCGAAAGCGAAGACTCGCGCTACGTGTCCCTGGTGCTGCCGCACTTCCTGCTGCGCCTGCCCTACGGCCCGGACACCTTGCCGGTGGAAGGCATCAACTACGTCGAAGACGTCAACGGCACCGACCACAGCAAATACTTGTGGGGCAACGCCGCCTGGACGCTGGCGCAACGCATCACCGAAGCCTTCGCCAAATATGGCTGGTGCGCGGCGATTCGCGGGGCCGAGGGCGGGGGCGCAGTCGAAGGCTTGCCGGCCCATACCTTCCGCACCAGTTCCGGCGACCTGTCGCTCAAATGCCCGACCGAAGTGGCGATCACCGACCGCCGTGAAAAAGAACTCAATGACCTGGGATTCATCTCCCTGTGCCACAAGAAAAACAGCGACGTGGCGGTGTTCTTTGGCGGCCAGACCACCAACAAGGCCAAGGTCTACAACACCAACGAGGCCAACGCCAACGCGCGGATCTCGGCGATGTTGCCGTATGTGCTCGCGGCTTCGCGTTTCGCCCATTACCTGAAGGTGATCATGCGCGACAAGGTCGGCAGCTTCATGACCCGCGACAACGTACAGACCTACCTCAACAACTGGATCGCCGACTACGTGCTGATCAACGACAACGCGCCGCAAGAGATCAAGGCGCAGTATCCGTTGCGCGAAGCCCGGGTGGACGTCACCGAGGTGGCCGGCAAGCCTGGCGCCTACAAGGCCACGGTGTTCCTGCGGCCGCACTTCCAATTGGAGGAGTTGACCGCCTCGATCCGTTTGGTGGCGACGTTGCCACCACCGGTAGCTGCCTGACCACGGCGTGACTGTATGGCTGTGTGACTGTGTGGCTATGTGGTTGGAGAGCTTTTTGTGGCGAGGGAGCTTGCTCCCGCTGGACCGGTCCGACGCTTCGGGCGCAGCAGTCCCAAAAAACAGGGCCGCTTCGCGCCCCAGCGGGAGCAAGCTCCCTCGCCACAAAAGCTCCATTGCCACAAAAAGCGCTCCAGCCACAAAAGCTCCATTGCCACAAAAAGCGCTCCGGCCACAAAAAGCTTTCTAGCCACAGCAAGCGCATTGGCCACAGGTTAATTCATCGGTATCGGGCACTGCCTCATTCGTCTTCTTCAGGAGTTCCACACAATGGATGCAATCATTCTCGACCTCGGCGGCGACATCAAGGGCGACAGCCTGCTGGAGGGTTTCACGGACAAGATCGAGGTCATGTCCTACAGCCATAACGTGGCCATGCAGGTCACCAACGACGTCAGCAACTCGGAGCGCACCTCCGGCCGGCCCCACATCGGCGAATTCACCCTGACCAAATTCATCGACAGCTCCACCCCGTCGCTCAACGAATATTGCTGCGCCGGCAAGCCCATCCCGCAAGCCGTCGTCACCATCGGCCGCAACGCCGCCGAAGGCAGCGGCCAGATCATGCCCTTCATCGTCTATACCCTGACCAATGTCGTGCTGTCCAACGTCAGTGTCAGCGGCGGCACCGGCGGTAAACCCGTGGAAACCCTGTCGCTGAATTTCACCAAGATCAAATGGGAGCTCACCGCACAGAAAGACGACGGCACCAAGGAAGGCACGGCCGGCACGACCTGGGACTTGGCCGCCAACAAAATGACCAAGTAAGGAAGCCGTGCCCATGGCTGGCTTCGGGCTGCGCCCGCCCCTGTTCGAACGCCTGGCCAGCCTGGCGGGCGATACCGGGCGGGCGTTTGACCGACGGGCGCTGCAAGACTCGGTGCATGCCGAGCTGTCGCGCCTGTTCAATACCCGTCGCGGCCCACGGGCGCTGACCGAACCCCCGAGCATCCTCGACTACGGCATCGCCGACTGGACCGCGCTGCAACAGCAACGCAGCGATGACCGGCGGCAACTGACCCGGGAAATCCGCCAGGCCATCACCCACTTCGAACCGCGCCTGCACCTGGGCGAGATCGAGGTCTGCCCGGTGCCGGGCCATCCGCAGCAGCTGTGCATACGGCTGTCGGGCGAGCTGCGCGGCGACGTGCATGCCTGGCCCGTGGCCTTTGTCATCGAGCACGCCGGCGACGGCCTTGAGGTGCGCCATGAGCGACTCGATTGACCCGCAACTGCTGGACTATTACCAACGCGAACTGACCTGGTTGCGTCATGCCGGGAACCTGTTCGCCGAGCGTTATCCCAAGGTCGCCCGGCGCCTGGAGCTCTCCCCCGGCGAGTGCCCCGACCCCCATGTCGAGCGCCTGCTGGAAGGGTTCGCCCTGCTGGCCGCGCGCTTGCAACGGCGGCTGGACGACGACTACGCCGAATTCAGCGATGCCCTGCTCGAACAGCTTTACCCGCTGGCCATGCGGCCCTTGCCGTCGTGCGCCATCGTGCAGTTCGAACCCGACCCGAGCAAAGGCAACTTGAACGAGGGCTATCCGCTGCCCCGCGATACGCCGCTGTTCGTCACCACCGACAAAGGCCAGAGCATTCACTTTCGCACCACCGCCGCTGTCCATTTGTGGCCGGTACAGGTCAGCGAAGCATTGCTGCTGGGCAGCGATGAAGCCCAGGCATTGACCGGCGTGGTCCAGGCCCGCTCGGCCTTGCGCCTGGAATTGCGTTGCCTGGGGGAAAGCCAGTGGTCAACGCTGGGGATCGACTCGCTGCGGGTGCACCTGGCGGCGTCACCGATGATCAACGCCGGGCTGTACGATCTGCTGGGCGCTCACGCCATCAAGGTCTTGGCCGCCGCACCGGGAAGCGTGCCGGAACCGTTGGCTGGCCTGCCGCAGATCGTCGGCTTCGCCAGCGACCAGGTCTTGCTGCCAGACGAAGACGGCGTGCACCCGGGCATGCGCCTGCTGGCCGAATACTTTGCCTTTCCGGATAAATTCAGCTTCTTCGACCTGCCCCTGGCCGGCGCCACCAGTGACAGCCAGTCCTTGTACCTGTACATCGTATTCGACCGCGCGCCCAGCAGTCGCCTGCCGCTCCAGGCCAGCGACATCGCCTTGGGCTGCACGCCGGTGATCAACCTGTTTCCCCGCACGTCCGAACCGCTGCGCCCGGACGGCACCCGTAGCGAGTACCGGCTGGTGGCCGACAGTCATCGGGAAAACAGCGTCGAGATCCACAGCATCCGGGGCATGCGCGCCATCTCCAGCCAGGGTGTGCGCAAAGTGCCGGCCTATTACGGCAGCCAGCATGGCAACGAGCAAACTTGCTACTGGCATGCGCGCCGGGTCAGCGGCATGAGCCCGAACCGACTGGGCACCGACTTGATGATCAGCCTGGTGGACACCCAGTTCGACCCGCTGGCCGACACTCGCGACTACAGCCTCACCGCCGAACTGCTGTGCACCAACCGCCACCTGGCCCAAAGCCTGCCGGCCGGCACGCCCCTGGGTTTCGAGCGCCCGGGGCCGGTGGCCTGGGCGCGCCTGCGCAACCCACCCAGCCCGCAAAGCCTGCCGCGCCTGGACGGTGAATCGCGCTGGCGGCTGGTGTCGCAACTGACCCTCAACCATCTGTCACTGGTCGAAGGCCCCCAGGCACTCGACGCACTGCGCGAGATTCTCGAGTTACACAACCTGCGGGATGAGGCCAGTGCTCACCGTCAGATCGGAGGGGTTGCGGGACTGGGCTGCGATCGGGTCATCGCCCATGTTGGCGAAGACGCCTGGCGCGGTTGGCGAAACGGCCTGGAGGTGCGCCTGCAACTGGATCCGCAACACTTCGTCGGCAGCAGCGCGGTGCTGTTCTCCGGGGTGCTGGCGCAGTTCTTTTCCCTTTACGCCACCGCCAATCGCTTCGTGCGCACCGTGCTGGTCCAGTCCGACAAGGAGGTGAAGACATGGCAACCCCAAGCCGGCAAACCCCTGGTGCTCTGAACCTGAGCGAACGGTTGCGGCGCGACCCGCAACGCTTCGAATGGCTCCAGGCCTTGCTGTTGCTCGAACGCGAACATCCCCAGGCCGAACCCCTGGGCAGCGGCACCGCACCGCATGCCGAAGCCTTGCGCCTGCGTGGGCCGTTGACGCCGCTGTTCGCCGCCAGTGAAGTGGAGAGCCTGGGCCAGGAACCCGGCCTGCCGCCCACGTTGACCACACCGATCTTCGGCCTCGGTGGCCCGGACGGTCCGCTGCCCTACGCCTACCAGGAATGGCTGCAACAACGGGCGCGGGCGAAGGACCATGCCCCGGCGGAATTCCTCGACCTGTTCCAGCATCGCCTGCTCAGCCTGCTGTACAAGGTGATGCGCAAACATCGCATCGCCCTCGGTTTCACGGCGCCCGGCGCGTCCGCCGTACACGCGCAACTGCGCGCGTTGACCGGCCTGTTGCCCAAGGCCTTGCAGGAACGCCAGGCCGCACCTGACTCGGCGGTCCTGGCCTGCACCGCGCTGTATGCCGATGGCCGGCGCTCCCTGGAGGGGTTCGCGGCGATTGTCCGTGAACAGTTCGGCTTGCCCGTGGAGCTGAGCGCCTACGCAGGTGGCTGGCGTGAGATCCCGCCGGCCAGCCGTAGCCGCTTGCAACCGGGTGGGCGCAACCTGCGCCTGGGTCGCAACGCCGTGGCCGGCACTCGGGTCTGGGACGAACATGCCGGCGTGCGCCTGACTCTCGGCCCGCTGAGCACGGCCCAGGCCAGTGGATTGCTGCCCACCGGGGAAGCCCATCCGTTGCTCGCCAGCCTTTTTGCCTTGTATTTCGGCCCTGACCTGGATTGCACCCTGGCGCTGCTGATCCGCGGCGCCGGCCCACTGCAACTGGACCGTCAGGCCGCGCCACGGTTGAACTGGAACGGTGGCCTGCAACGCCAGCCAACCCTCGCCGTGCAACGGATCGAAACTCGCCTTCGCCAGCCGGAGATCGCCTGAAATGGAACTGGCCAGCCTGATCGGACGCCTCAACCCGGACAACCGCCGCGCCCTGGAACGGGCGGCACAACGCTGCCTGCAGCGCAGCCACCATTACGTGGAAATCGAACACTTGTTATTGGAGTTGCTCGACATCGAGGGCGGTGACTTCGCCTGCCTGCTGCCGCGCTTCGGCCTGGAACGTGACGCGGTGGCCGCCGAAACCAACAAGGCCCTGGACCTGTTCAAATCCGGCAGCACCCGTACGCCCGCCCTGTCGGCGCAAACCATTGGCCTGCTGGAAGATGCCGTGGTCCAGGCCAGTGTGCTGGGCCTGGACAGCATCCGCTCGGGGCTGTTGCTGCTGGCCCTGCTGGACCGTGACGAGCGCCGCAGCCTGTTGCTCAACAGCGCCTCGTCGTTGCTGCGTATTCCCCGCGATGCCCTGCGCGCCCATCTATTGGAATGGACCGAAAGCTCCCGTGAACATGTCGGTGGCGTGCGCACGGCCAAACCCGGCGAGGTCCCCCAGAAACAGGACCCGGTGCTGGACCAGTACACCCAGGACCTGACCGCCGACGCCCGCAACGGCCGCATCGACCCCATCGTCGGCCGCGACGGCGAAATCCGCCAGTGCATCGACATCCTCCTCAGGCGCCGGCAGAACAACCCGATCCTGGTGGGCGCGCCGGGGGTCGGCAAGACCGCCGTGGTGGAAGGCCTGGCCCTGCGCATCGCCGCCGGGGATGTGCCGCCGTCGTTGCAGGAAGTCACCCTGCGCGTACTCGACCTGGGCCTGTTGCAGGCCGGCGCCGGGGTCAAGGGCGAGTTCGAGCAGCGCCTCAAGGGCGTGATCGACGCGGTACGCAGCGCCGAAAAGCCGATTATCCTGTTCATCGATGAAGCCCACACGCTGATCGGCGCCGGCGGTGCGGAGGGCGGCAGCGACGCGGCCAATCTGCTCAAGCCAGCCCTGGCCCGGGGCGAACTGCGCACCCTGGCCGCCACCACCTGGCTGGAATACAAGAAATACTTCGAGAAAGACCCGGCCCTGGCCCGCCGCTTCCAACTGGTTCAAGTCGAGGAGCCGGACGAACTCACCGCCGTGGAAATGCTCCGGGGCGTAGCGAGCAAACTGGAACAGCACCACGGCGTGCAAGTGCTCGACGCGGCCATCCACGAGGCGGTGAAGCTGTCCCACCGCTACATCTCCGGGCGCCAGTTGCCGGACAAGGCCATCAGCGTGCTCGACACCGCCTGCGCCCGGGTTGCCCTCGGCCAGCACGACGTGCCGCCGCCGCTGGAAAGCCTGCGCCACCGGCAGAACAGCCTCAAGGATGAAGTCGAACGCCTGCGCCGGGAACAGGCCACCGGTCTGGATCATCGCGAGCGCATCACCTTGCTGGAAAGCGAATCGACCAGCAACGTGCAGGCCATCCGCGAGCTGGAAATCCGCTGGGGCGAAGAGCGCGAAGCCGTGCGCGAACTACTCGACACCCGGCGTGAACTGCTCACCCTGAGCGAACGCGCCGACAGTGAAAAAGCCGACACCGAGATCGATAATCGCATTGATCACCTGGCCGCCGAACTGCTGCGCCTGGAGGCGGGCCTGGATGCCATTCGCCAGGACGATCCGCTGGTGCCCGAACAGGTGGACAGCAAGACCGTCGCCGCCGTGATCGCCGGATGGACCGGTATCCCGGTGGGCAAGATGCTCGCCGATGAAGCCCATGCCGTGCGCACCCTCGGCCAGCGCATGGGCCAGCGAGTCATGGGCCAGGGCACGGCGCTGAACACCATCGCCCAACGCCTGCAAGCCTACCGCGCCGGCCTTACCGACCCGCAGAAACCGGTCGGCGTGTTCCTGCTGGTGGGCCCCACTGGCGTGGGCAAGACCGAAACCGCCTACGCCCTGGCCGATGCCTTGTACGGCGGTGAGCGCAACCTGATCAGCATCAACCTCTCGGAGTATCAGGAAGCCCACACCGTCAGCCAACTCAAAGGCGCCCCGCCCGGCTACGTCGGCTACGGCAGCGGCGGCGTGCTCACCGAAGCGGTGCGGCGCAAACCCTATTCCGTGGTGTTGCTGGATGAAATCGAGAAGGCCCACCCGGACGTGCTCGAAGCTTTCTACAACGTTTTCGACAAAGGCCTGATGGAAGACGGCACCGGCCTGGTGGTGGATTTCAAGAACACCGTGATGCTCGCCACCAGCAACGTCGGCGCCGAACTGCTTTTGGACACGCCAGTGGCGCAACTGGGCAGCGACGCCTTCAACGAAGCCTTGCACAAGGTGCTGCTGCAAGCGTTTCGCCCGGCGTTTTTGGCGCGCATGACGGTGGTGGCGTACCGGCCGCTGGATGAAGCGACGCTGGAAGGGATTGTGTTGGCGAAGTTGGAGAAATTGCGCGGGCGCTATAAGGCGGCGACGGGCAAGCAGTTCGAATTCGATGCGGGAATCGTCAAGGCTGTGTTGGCCAAGTGCAGCGCGGCGGGGGCACGGGATGTCGAGAATGTGTTGATGACGCAGGTGACGGGGAAGTTGGCGGAGTGGGTACTTGAGTAAGGAGCAGGCTCATGCGAATCGGTAGCTTCAACGTTGAAAAAAACGGCAAGTCTTCCACCCTGGAAAAGCAAACCCAAGTAGACATCTTTCTCTACAACTGCTGCTCCAGTAACTACTGGGATGCGGACATCGTGTTCTTGTGTGAAATACATTCGGCACAAATCGACAACTACCGCTCGAACCTGGCGGCCATCTATAAGAATTACAGTGTCTATGCGTTTACGGGCGGCTACTCGAACGCCTACATCGTCATGGTCAAAAGCTTTGAGCAATTGCAAGTGATCAGCCAAGGCAGTCTGTTTACCCTGAACCGGGACCTGATTGCGGTGGAGGCCAACGGTGTGAAGGGCTATACCGGCTACGTGTTCCTTGCGCACTTCAAGTCTGGCCAGAACGGCGTGACCAAGAGCCAACTGAAATCCTGCACAGCCCTGGGCGGGAAATGGGTCGCGACAGGTGACCTGAACCTGGATTATCAAAACGTAGGGCAGCTCGATACGGCGGGGCTTGCCTATGAGTGCTGGAACGGCCAGCAGACCCAGAGCAAGGGCGGCATTCTCGACTGGGTGCTGGCATCGGTGGACGTGAAGGTCGTGCCGGTCGACATCTCCGGACTTGCCCATGTGTTCGATATGTCCGGCCCCGATCATCGCCCCATCCTTTTCGATGTGACGAGCTGAACGACAACGGTCGCCGTTTTTCACGCCCTGCCGAGGACGCTTGATGCCCCGCTCCACCGACAGCAACACCACCCTTTCCCTCAGTGCCAGCTCGCTGTCGGCGCTGTACCCTGAGGCACTGTCCGGCGAAGAACGCCTCAATGCCTTGGGCTCGCATATCCTCACCGGCATCAACGACGGCGCCTCGCTGGACCTCACCACGGCCGTCGCCAGCCATGTCACCACGACGCTGCACAAGGACGCCTTGCTGCGCCCCCTGGATTGGCTGGTCGCCGAAATCCGCCAACTTCCCGCCGATGCCACCGCCGAGCGCTATCAACTTTTGCTCCGCCCCTGGCTCTGGTGGCTGAGCCTGGCCAGCAACAACCGCGTGTTCCAGAACCTCGCCACGTCGGATATCGTCACGACGATTTTCAAGGCCCACGGTTTCACCGACTTCCAACTCAAGCTCACCGGTAGCTACACCCCTCGCGAGTACTGCGTGCAATACGGCGAAACCGACCTGGCCTTCGTCTCGCGCCTGCTGGAAGAAGACGGGATTTTCTGGTTCTTCAGCCATGAAGCCGGCAAGCACACGCTGGTACTGGCCGACAGCAACGATGCCTTCACGCCCATCCCCAACGGGCCGACGGTGAATTATCTCGGGCAAAAACTGGGCGAGCGGGAACTGCACGGCATCCGTTCAGGGCAGGTGTGCCTGCAAGCGGTGGCCGGGGTTTACCAGGCCACCGATTATGAGTTCACCACGCCGACCACCTCGCTCTTCAGCCAGGCCGAAGCCGTGGCCGGGCCAAGTTCAATGTACGAACACCCAGGCAGCTACACCGCCAAGGCCCAGGGCGACGCGCTGACCAAACAGCGGGTGGACGGCCTGCGCAGCCAGGAAAAACGTTTCGTTGGCGAAAGCGATTGCCGCTGGCTGGTGCCGGGGTATTGGTTCACCCTCGCCGGCCATGAAGACACGACGTTGAATATCGATTGGGTGGTGACGTCGGTCAGCCATGAAGCCAGCCACGACAGCTATCGCAACCGCTTCGAAGCGATCCCCAAGGCCACGGCTTATCGACCGGCCCGCATCACGCCAAAACCGCGCATGCACACCCAGACGGCCGTGGTGGTGGGCAAGGCCGGCGAAGAAATCTGGACCGATGAATACGGCCGGATCAAATTGCAGTTCCCCTGGGACCGCACCGGCAAGAACGACGAGACCTCCTCCTGCTGGGTGCGTGTGGTCTTGCCCTGGAGCGGCAAGGGCTTCGGCATGCAGTTCGTGCCGCGCATCGGCCAGGAAGTCATCGTGACCTTCATCGACGGCGACCCGGATCGGCCCCTGGTCACCGGTTGCGTGTACAACGGCGCCAATGCCCTGCCCTATGCGCTGCCGGCGAACCAGACCCAATCCGGGATCAAGACCAACTCGTCCAAGGGCGGCGGCGGTTTCAACGAGCTGCGCTTCGAAGACAAGAAGGACGCCGAAGAGGTGTTTCTCCAGGCTCAGAAAGACTTCAACATCAACGTGCTCAACGACACCACTGCCACCGTCGGCCACGACGAGACCCTCACGGTGCAGAACGCCCGCACCCGCACGGTGAAGGACGGCGACGAAACCGTCACCCTGGAGAAGGGCAAGCGCAGCGTGACCATCCAGACCGGCAGCGACAGCCTCGACGTGAAGGACACCCGCACCGTCACCGTGGGCTCGGACCAGACCCACAGCACCGGTGGCAACTACGACCAGAAGGTCACCGGCAACTACAGCCTGACCGTGGACGGCAACCTGACCATCAAGGTCAGCGGCACCCTGACCTTGCAAAGCGGCGGCAGCTTCGCCATCAAGAGCGGCGCGGACCTGGCGGCCGAGGCCAGCACCTCCATCAGCCAGAAAGCCGGCACGGCCCTGAGCAACCAGGCCGGGACGTCATTGGAAAACAAGGCTGGCACCACCCTCACCAACGACGCCGGCATCAGCCTGGTGAACAAGGCGGCCGCCGAACAGACCGTGGACGGCGGCGGCATGCTGACCATCAAGGGTGGCCTGGTGAAGGTCAACTGATGGGAACGCAACGATGACCACGAAAAGACTGGACCTGGAACGCGGCGACAGCCGGCTGGACGGGCAACTGGTCGATGGCCGGCTCGACGGCCCGCTGCAGATCGAAGAAGCCCAACGCCCGCAAGCGAAGCTCAACTACAGCCAAGGTGAACTGCAAGGCACCAGCACCCTGTATCACCCGAATGGCAAGGTCTCGGCGGTCTTGCCGTTCGTAAAGGGAAAGTTGCAAGGCGTGGCGAGCTTTTACGCAGCCGAAGGCGGCTTGCAACGCCAGGCCACGTATCGCCGTGGGTTGTTGCACGGTGAGGCGAACAACTACTTCCCCGACGGGCAACTGGCTGAAGCGGAGGTCTATCGCGACGGCGTGCGCGATGGCCGCTATCGCCGCCTGCACCCCAACGGCAATCTGGCGGTCGAAGCCCGCTACCTCAACGGCCAACTGCTGGAACCGGCCCAGGCCTACGCCGACGACGGCCGGCCACTGGACGCCGATGGCAAACCCATCTCCCGGCTGCGCTGGTGGTTCAAGCGCTGGAACGACCCCGCATAAGCTCGCTCCCACAGGGGATCTGTGGTGGACATCAAATTTGTATGCACTGAAGAGTGAATGTGGGAGCGAGCCTGCTCGCGATGGTGGCGGGTCAGTTTGCATCCATAGCGCCTGTGCCGCCCTCACCCCGGCAAACTGGATGCCCATACCTTTTGCTGGGGTCAATCACGCTAAAGCGCCTGCGCAACATACCCACGTATGGTATCGAGCGCGGTTCGACGGGATGCAGACTCATTCTCCAGCGACACCCCTTTCTCATGCCGAGAGAGGCGGTGCTCGCCCAAGCCTTGACCCAAGCCATCGGAGAACGACCATGACCACGCATTTGAACGCCCCTGCCGCCCAGGATGGAATGCATCCGGATTCAACCATGAGCTTGCACGTGACCTCGTACGAGGAGTTGGTCCCTTCGCGCTACGCCCTGAAGATTGGCGAGATCGACGTGCTGGTGGTCAGCGATGGGGTACTGCCGCTGCCGACCTCGACGATGTCCACCAATGCCGATCCAGCCGCCCGCGCGGCCTGGTTCAAGGACATGTTCCTGGGCCCGGACGCCTTCGATTGGGCGCTGAACGTGCTGGTGGTGCGCAGCGGCGAGCAGACTATCCTCGTCGATGCCGGGCTCGGCGGCCAATTCCCCGGCTTCCCGCGCGCCGGGCAGTTTCCCAAGCGCCTGGCCGCCGCCGGTATCGACCTGGAGTCGGTGACCGACGTGGTGATTACCCACATGCACATGGACCACATTGGCGGGCTGCTGGTCGATGAGGTGAAGAGCCGGCTGCGTCCCGACCTGCGGATCCACGTGGCCGCGACCGAGGTGGCGTTCTGGGCCGAACCGGATTTCTCCCTCACCTCCATGCCCTCGCCGGTACCGGACGTACTGCGCGCTACCGCCACGCAATTCATGCACGACTACCACGACAAACTGCACACCTTCGAGGAAATCTACGAGGTCGCCCCGGGTGTGGTGGTCAAGCGCACCGGCGGCCATACCCCAGGGCACAGTGTGGTCCACGTAACGTCCGGCGAGGAGCGCTTGACGTTCGCCGGCGATGCCTTGTTCCCGGTCGCCTTCGACCATCCCGATTGGCAGAACGGTTTTGAACATGACCCTGAAGAATCGGTTCGCGTTCGGGTCCGCCTCATGCAAGAAGCGGCGGCATCCGGCGAGCTGCTAGTCGCTACTCACCTACCGTTCCCCTCCGTTGGCCGCGTGGCGGTCAACGGAGACGCGTTTCGCTGGGTAGCGGCCTTCTGGGACTACTGAGTACACGTCGGGCCGGGCCAGCGTCCAAACCGGACGCTGGCCCGAACCGGATGATCAGCCGGCGGGACGCTCGTTGATCGTGCTCGCAGCCTGGAACAGGATTTGCGCCACAAAATCGATTTCCTGCTCGGTGATGATCAACGGCGGCAGGAAGCGCACGGTCGCGCCGTGACGGCCGCCCAGCTCGACGATCAACCCGTGCTTCAGGCACGCCTGCTGGAAAGCCTTGGCCCGGACCGTGTCCACCGGCGGATGACCCTGTACGTCTGGAGTACCTTGCGGGTCGACGATTTCCATGCCGAGCATCAGGCCGCGCCCACGCACATCGCCGATCCAGGCGAACTCACTTTGCAGTGCCTGCAAGTGTTTTTGCAGGTGAGCGCCCATCGTTTCAGCGTGCTGGACCAAGCCTTGATCACGAATGAAACGCAAGGTCGCGGTACCCGCCGCCATTGCCAACTGATTGCCACGGAACGTGCCCGCGTGGGCACCCGGCTGCCAGACGTCCAGCGACTCGTGATAGACCATCACCGACAGCGGCAGCCCGCCACCGATGGCTTTGGACAGGGTGATGACATCCGGCGTGATCCCCGATTGCTCGAAGCCGAACATCCGCCCGCTGCGGGCAATGCCGCACTGGATCTCGTCGACGATCAGCGGAATGCCGTGGGCCTGGGTCAACCGACGCAGCTCCTGCAGCCAACGGTCCGGCGCGGCAATCACCCCGCCCTCGCCCTGGATTGGCTCAAGGATCATCGCCGCGGGTGCGGTCACCCCGCTTTCCGGGTCATTGAGCAAATGTTCGAGGTAACGAACGTTCAACGTGACCGCTTGATCGCCGGCCACCCCGAACGGGCAACGATAATCGTGAGGGAACGGCAGGCGCTGCACCCCTGGCATCAATGCGCCGAGGGCATTTTTCGGCGACAGGTTGCCGCTGATGGCCAGCGTCCCCAGGGTCATCCCGTGATAGGCCCCTTCAAACGCCAGGACCGAATGTCGCCCGGTGGCGGTACGGGTCAACTTGAGCGCGGCCTCGACCGCATCGGCCCCACTTGGGCCGCAGAACTGAATGCGTGCGTGGCGAGCGAACTCGCTGGGCAGGCACGCGAAAATTTCTTGGACGAATGCGTCCTTCACAGGCGTCATGAGGTCGAGGGTGTGCATCGGCACACCGGCCGCCATGACCTGGGTGATGGCTTCGACGATCACCGGGTGGTTGTGCCCCAGCGCCAGGGTTCCGGCACCGGCCAGGCAATCGACGAACACTTGCCCCCGGCTGTCTTGCACATAAATGCCATGGGCCCTTTCAAGCACCAGGGGAATGCGTCGCGGGTAACTGCGGGCGTTGGACTCCTGCTGTTGCTGACGCTCCAGCAGCGGCGTCGAGTCAAGGCAGTAAGGGCTCGACAGACCGGTGTGCAACAGGCGTAGCTGTTGCGCGCCACCTGCTGTGACATTCGAAAAAGCACTCATGATTTCCTCCATGGAGGCTGGGTTTGGAAGGGAGCGAACAGCCTGGAAACAAACATCCGATAGATTGCAGGACAGGCGCGGGGAGATTGCCTCCCCGCGCCCATGGGTTTACATGTCGTAGCGCAGGATCATCCCCACCGTGCGCGGTGCGCCAACGTCGATGATGTCGTCGTTGCGGTTGTTGGTGACGTATTCCTTGTCGAACGCGTTCTTCACGTAGGCAGACACCGCGACGTTCTTGGTGACTTTGTATTCGGTGTTGAAGTTCACCAGCACATAGGCGTCGCTCTTACGTTCACCCGTGACTTTGCCGTTTGCGTCGAACTCGTACTCCGAAGGCGCGGTGCTCTGATAGACAATGTCCGTGCCGAAGATCAGGCGATCGTCGAAGCGATAGACACCACCCACCGAGGCCTTGTATTTAGGCGCGTAGAGGAACGCCTCGCCACTCCTGTCCTGACCACTGTCAGAAACGAAATCCTTGTATTTGCTATCGGTAATAGCGCCACCGACATTCAGGGTCAGCTGTTCGGTGATGTCTTTTTCGACGAAGACTTCCAAGCCCTTGATGTCACTGCGACCAGCGTTGTAAATATCAATGACGTTGCTACCGGCTTGGCGCACGCTGACCTGCTGATCTTTCCAATCCGTGTAATACAGGTTGGCGCGGGTACGCAGGGTCTTGTCGAAGAACGAACCACGATAGGACAGCTCGTAGTTGGTGGTGTATTCCGGGTCGTAGGCCTGGTGGCCGCTACCGGAGCGCAGGTTGACACCGCCACCGCGATAGCCTTTCTGCACCATGAAACCGAGGTACTGGTCGGTTGCCAATTCGTAGTCGATGCCGAGTTTCGGCAGCACGGCATCAAACGATTTTTTGATTTTCTCGGGAACGAAGCGGCCGTCTTCCTCGATGTCGGTATCGTTCGTCTCATAGTCGTAACGCAGGCCGGTGATCAACGTCCAGCGCGGCGCGAACGTCCAGTTGACTTCACCGAACACCGCCTTGTTTTCAATCTTGGTGTCACCTTTGACGGTACGAACCAGAACGTCATCGAACAACAACCGGTCGTGGAAGTTGTTGGTGTTGTGGCCATAGTAGGCACCGACGAAACTCTTCACCGTATCCGAGTCGTAATTCAGACGCAGCTCCTGACTGAACAGGTTGCCGTCTTGCTTACGCAGAACGACCTCGTTGTCCACCGCATTCTGGTCAAAGTCCAGACGGTTGCTGTAGTCCGTACTGGTATTGGCGGTCATGCTCGTCAACGACCAGGTATCGTTCAGGCGGTAATCCACCTTGGCGCTGAAAGTGTCTTGCTTGAGGTTGTCGAAGGCCTCGGTATTGGACGCGATGTCGTAATAGCTCGGCTTGCCATCGGCGCCGCGCATCGTCGAGCGGTCACCCTGGCGATGTTCGCTGTGGGCGTAGGTCAACAGGACATCGGTGTCGTCATTGGGCAGGATCAACAATTTGCCGCGGACGTTGCTGGTGCGACGCGGGTTGGCGTCTTTATCGAGCGTGGTGTTGCGGATGTAGCCGTCACCTTCGCCATAGTCCACGGCGATACGCCCGGCGATCTTATCATCGACGATGGCCCCGCCACCGGCCACGGCGGCGCCGTGCTCACCGTAGTTACCCACGTTGGTCTGGGCCGAGAAGCTCGGTTCGAAGGTTGGGTTCTTGGTGCGGATCACCACCGCGCCGGCCAGGGAGTTACGACCTTGGGTGGTGGATTGCGGGCCGAGGAAAACCTCGACCTGCTCGGCATCCCAGAGCGGGACCGGGCTGAGGGTCAGCGCGCGGTTCGGCTGCACGGCACCGTCGACGTACACCGACACCGCGCCGTTGAGGGCCGCCGGGCCCTGGTCGTCAAAACCAGATACTGGCACGCCACGGATACCCCAGTTCTCGTTGCCGGCCTGGGTATAGACGCCGGGCGTACGGGCAAACACATCCACCAGGTCCTTGTCGCCGTGCTCACGCAGGTTCTTGTCGGTGACGACCACGACGCTGGATTGGGTCTTTTCGAGGGTGCGGTCGATCTTTTCACCGGTCACGGTGATTGGAGCGATCTCCATCTTGCCGGCTTCTTCAGCCGCCCAAGCGCCGTTGCTCAGGCCGATGGCCGACCCTACAGCCAACGCAATTGTGTTCTTTTTGAAATTCACGCCCCGCTCCCCTGCGACAGATATTTTTAGGTTTTTTTGAGCTGGCCGAAGGCTGTTTGGCGCCAGCGGAGCGGAGTCTAATCCAAAAAAAAAATTAAATAAATAGTATTGATAATCCCTCTCATTTGTACCTAGTATGGCGTCTTGTATTGCCTTACATACATTACAGACGAGTCCTACAACACTGACCGCTGCCCTGCTTTCAAGGTCTTGGGACTGGTCGAAGACGCTATAAAAGGATGCACAAGGATGACCTCAATCGAACACCTGAACGGGCGTTCCGAGCTTTTTTCAATGGCGCCCACGGATGCAAGCGCCCAATCGCTACCCGTGCTGGTGCAAGGGGTACCGGGACAGTCGATCCACGACCTGGACGCCTCGATTCGCGACCGCGTGGCCCAGGTCCTGACCACTGTTGGCGGCGTGTTGTTTCGCGGTTTCACCGTTGCCACCCCCATCGACTTCAAGCGCTTCGCCGCCAGCTTCGGCGCGCCGCTGGCCAGTTACGAATTCGGTTCCACACCGCGCAGCAAAGTCTTCGCCGGGGTCTATAGCTCCACCGAATACCCGGCCCATCAATTCATCCCCTTGCACAACGAGCAGGCCTACACCCGCCCCTGGCCTTCACGCATCTGGTTCCACTGCATCAAGGCCAGTAAAACCGGCGGCGAGACCCCGATTGCCGACAGCCGCCTGATCTACCAGCGCATGCCTGCCGAGATCCGCGAGCTGTTCGCCAGCCGCGAGCTGCTTTATGTCCGCAACTACAGCGGCGCCCTGGACCTGCCTTGGGAAAAAGTCTTCAACACCCAGGACCGTGCCCAAGTCGAACGCTACTGCCAGGACAACGACATCGAGTGGGAATGGAAAGCCGATGGCGACCTGCGCACCCGCCAGCGTTGCGCCGCCGTGCAACAGCATCCCGAGACCGGCGAATGGGTCTGGTTCAACCAGGCGCACCTGTTCCATGTCTCGGCCATCGAACCGAGCGTACGCGCCAGCCTGCTGGCGGCGGTGGGTGAAGAGAACCTGCCGCGCCATGTCTATTTCGGCGACGGCTCGCCGATTGCCGACGACCTGCTCGACACCGTGCGCGAGGTCTACCGCGAGACTGCCGTCAGTTTTCCCTGGCAGCCCGGCGATATCCTGATGCTCGACAACCGACTGGTGGCACACGGTCGCAATCCTTTCACCGGTGACCGCAAAGTCATCGTGGCCATGGCGTGAATTGCACATGTTTTCTTTCGAACACTGGATCGACGTGCTGGAAACCAACGCCCAGCACTTCCCTCAGCGTGCCGCCCTGCATTTTCTGCCGGACGGCGTAGAGATCGGCGAAACCCTGACCTTTGCCCAACTGCACGAACAATCCCGTTCCCTGGCGGCCGCGCTGCAAGCGCGTTATGCCCCGGGTGATCGCGTGCTGTTGATGCTGCCCAGCAGCCTCGACTACGCCCGCGCCTTCTGTGCCTGCCTCTATGCAGGGCTGATTGCCGTGCCGTTGTTTCCACCGCCGTCGCGCAAACCGCGTCACCTCGACCGCGTCCGTAACGTGGTGGTGGATGCCGAGCCGGCGCTGATTCTCGCCCCGACGGAGTATTGCGAAGGCTTGCTGGAACTGGTGGAAGGCCGGGTCGATGTGCTGACCGTCCAGGACCTGGGCACACCACCGGCCAGCCAATGGCAACGTCCGACCATCGACGGTTCGACCGTGGCCTTCCTGCAATACACCTCGGGTTCCACCGGCTCGCCGAAAGGCGTCGAGGTGCGTCAGCGCAACCTGATCGCCAACGTCGAGCTGATGCGCCAGGCCTACGATTTCGACGAACACGGCGCCATGGTCAACTGGCTGCCGCTGTACCACGACATGGGTCTGATCGGCGGGATGCTGGCCCCGCTCTACAGCGGCATGCCATGCTACCTGATGGCGTCCCAGACCTTCGTCAATGCACCGTCGACCTGGCTGCAGGCGTTGAGTCGCTACCGCGCCACCGCCAGTTTCGCCCCCAACTTCGCCTATGCCCTGTGCAACCGCGTGGTCAGCGACAACCTGATCGCGCAACTCGACCTGAGCGCCTGGAAACACGCCATCAACGGCGCCGAACCGATCCACCCCGGCACCCTGGAGGCTTTCGCCCAACGTTTTGCCGCCTGTGGTCTCAACCCGTTGGCCATCAGCCCCGGTTATGGCCAGGCCGAAGCCACCCTGTGCGTCAGCGCCACGCCGGCCGACGCGCTGCCGGTGGTGCTGCGCCTGGACAAAGCCGTGCTGGAGAGCGGTCGCGTGGCACTGGCGGCGGCCGATGCCGCCGCCGTGGAATTCGTCGGCTGCGGTTACCCGCAAGCCTTGCACAGCATCGCCATCGTCAACCCGCACACCTTCGAGCAATGCGCCGCCGATCGCATCGGCGAAGTCTGGCTCAGGGGGCCGAGCAACGCCGAATCCTACTGGAAGAATCCCGAGGCCACTCGCGAAGCCTTTGAAGCCCAAATTGTCGGTTCGTCGGAGCATTACCTGCGCTCCGGCGACCTGGGTTTCATGCACGAAGGCCAGGTCGTGATCTGCGGACGGCTCAAGGACCTGCTGATTCTCAATGGGCGCAACCTCTACCCACACGACATCGAATTCGCCATTACCGATGCCGAGCCGGGCATCCGCACCGGACGCATTGCCGCCTTCTCGGAAATGGACCCGGCGTTGGGCCGCGAGAAGTTGGTGATCGTCGCCGAGCCGCAACGCAAGTTCGTCGACCCGGCGCATCACCCGGCGCTGTTCGCGTCGATGCAAAACGCCGTGCGTGAAGCCGCCGACTGCGGCATCGACCAAATCGTGCTAGTGCAAGCCGGCACCATCCCGATGACCACCAGCGGCAAGATCGCCCGTCAAGGCGCGCGCAAGCAACTGGCCGCGGGCACGTTGAGCATCATCGCCCAGAGCGGTGCAACGCTGGCTTCGAATGGCGAGGTCCTGGACCTTGCCCAGCTCAAGCACCTGGCGAGCGAAACGCCGCAACAGGCCCAGGCCGCCTGCCGCCGATGGCTGGAGCAGACGCTGCACGCGGTCAATCCGTATTTTTCCGCCGACTTCGACCTCAGCCTGATCGGCCAAGGCCTGGACTCCATTGGCGTGGCCGACTTCGCCGCGCGCCTGCACAAGGACCTGGGCTGGAACCTCGACACCCAGGACTTGTTTGGGCAAACCACCCTGGGGCAATGGGCGCTGGCCCTGCAAAACTTTCTGAATGAACCGGCGCCGACGGCCGAGGCTTCGACCGCGCGGGCTAACCTCAGCCAGGGGCATCAATCGTTCGCCCAGCGCCGACTGTGGTTCCTGCGCCAACTGAACCCGGACGACACCCGCCACAACCTGGTACTGCACCTGCGCCTGCAAGGTCCACTGGACATCGAGGCGCTGGCCCTGCGCTTGAACGCGCTGGTGGCGCGGCACGGCGTGTTGCGCACGGTGTACCGCGACGGTGTCGAGGGCCCGCAGCAACAGGTATTGCCGGCCACGGCGGTCGCGCTGGTCCATCACGACTTACGCGAACAGAATGAAGCGCAGCAACAACAGACGCTGAGCGAGCGCCTGGCCCATGAACACGCCACCCCTGTCGATCTGCAAGCCGGCCCGCTGCTGCGGGCACAGTTGCTCAGCCGACATGAGCAACAGCATGACCTGCTGCTGACCCTGCACCACATCGCCTTCGACGGACGTTCAGCGCAAGTGCTGCTGGCGGAACTGGCAGGCTCGACAGACGCCGCGCTCCCGGGGCAATACCTCGATTTCGCCCAGTGGGAAGCCCGGCACTGGAGCGAACAGCGGATCGCCAGCGAGCAGGATTTCTGGCGCGGACACCTGGCCGGCATGCCCCAGACCTTGGAACTGGGCGGCAACGGCCAGGCCCCTGGCGAACACAGCCTGGACTTCAACGTGCCCCAGGCCCGCTGCGAGCATTTGGCAACGCTGGCCCGAGAACAAGGCATGACCTTGTTCATGCTGCTGATCGCCAGTTACCAACTGGTGCTCAAGCAACTGGGTGGCCAAGCGCAATTCTTGCTGGGCACCGATGTCAGCGGCCGGCCACTGGCCGAGCACAACGACGTCATCGGTTTCTTCGTCAACCAGTTGACCCTGCGTTGTGACGTGCGTGGCGAAGCGACCCTGGGCGGTTTCCTCGGGCGGGTTCGCGATGAAGCGCGCCTGGCCTATGCCCATCAAGGCCTGCCTTTCGACCTGGTGGTCTCGGCCCTCGCGCCGCAGCGCCGGCCCGGTCACTCGCCGCTGTTCCAGGTCAAGCTCAACTATCAACCGTCACGGGTGACCCCAACCACCATCGCCGGCGCGCAGCTGTCCGCGCTGGACGTGGCCCAGGCACCGGGGGATTTCCACCTGGTGCTCGACCTGGTGCACAGCCACGAAGGTCTCGCCGCGACGCTCAAGTATCGCGGCGAATACTTCGACCAAGGCCGTGCCCTGCGCCTGCAACACCTGTGGACGTGCCTGCTGGAGCAACTCCCCAGCCTGCTGGATGAGCCGTTGCCGGCGCTGGCCGAGCGCATCGACAGCTGGGACCAGGCCTTTGCCCGTGAGCGGCAACAGTCCCAGGCGCTGGCCGGTCGCAGCCAGATGATGCAAGCCAAACGTCGCTCCTTGTCCCTTTAACCGAGTCGGATGCTGTTATGTCTATCGTGCCCCCATCGCCCCGCGCCCTTGGCGCCGTGCGTCGCAAAGCCATGAACGTCTCGGAACAACAATTGGTCACCGAGCGCCTGCTCAGCCCCGATCACGCCCTGCCCCTGGTGATCGAGCCCGCAGTCAGTGGCGTCGACCTGGTGGCCTGGGCCGCCCGGGAACGCGAGTCGCTGGAAAAGAAGCTGCTGGAATACGGCGCCCTGCTGTTCCGTGGTTTCAACGTCGCGTCCGTCGAGCAGTTCGACCAGGTGATCGCCGCCCTTTCCCCCGGGGCGCTGGAATACATGTTCCGCGCCTCGCCCCGGACTCGGGTTGGCGGCAACATCTACACCTCGACCGACTACCCGGCCGACCAGATGATTTTCCCCCACAACGAACACTCCTACTCTCCACGCTTCCCGCTGCGGCTGTTCTTCTACTGCCAATTGCCGTCCGAGACCGGCGGTGAAACGCCCATCGGCTCGACCCGTGCCGTGAAAGCCAGGATCAGCCCGCAGATCGAAGCGCGGTTCCGGGAAAAAGGCGTGCTGTACGTGCGCAACTATGGCGACGGTTTCGGCCTGCCATGGCAGACCGTGTTCCAGTCCGAAGACCGCGGCGAAGTGGAAGCCTACTGCGCCAGCGTCGGCATCGAAGTGGAATGGAAAGACAACAATCGCCTGCGCACCCGCCAACGCGGACCGGCCGTGGTGCGCCATCCGCGCACCGGCGAAGAGGTCTGGTTCAACCACGCCACGTTCTTCCACATCAGCACCTTGCCCGGGCGAATCCGCGATTCGCTGCAAAGCAACTTCAACGACCTCGACCTGCCCACCAACACTTTTTATGGCGATGGCGAACCGATCGAGCCACAGGTCCTGGAGTCGCTACGCGCGGCCTACCTCGACTCGCTGGTGCGGTTCAGTTGGCAACAGGGGGACGTGTTGTTCATCGACAACATGCTCGCCGTGCACGGTCGCGAACCCTTCACTGGCAAGCGCGCCATCATGACCGGCATGGCTGAAGCCTTGCTGTCGAGCGACGTTGCCGTCTGACATTCAACGGGTCCACCCGTCGTTCGCAGGAGGCTTGCCCGACCTATGTCCAGCAAGCCCCGGCGTCGGTGCGGTGATCCAGGCTCAAGCCCTTTTCCAGTCGAGATGAACATGAGCGGACTTCAAGGTTTTCGTATTTCCCCGCAACAGGCATCGGTCTACCCCCACATCAACGGCGCGACGCAGCACCCATTCAGTTGCCATTTGCAATGGTCGCTGTCGCAACCGCTGGACGTCGATACGCTGAACAACCGCCTACAGGCGCTGGTGGACGGCAGCGAAATCCTGCGCACGCGCCTGATGCCCGTGCCTGGCCTGCGCCATCCGGTGCAGGTGATCGACGAAACCGCTGTGCTGGCGGTGAGCGTCCAGGACCTGCGCCAACACAGCCGCGCCGACCAGGACGCCGCCCTGGCTCAATTCGCCAGCCAGCCTCGCGACTGGACAAGCCCTTTGTGCGTGACCTTGGTGCGTCTGGACGATGAACAATCGGTCCTGGACCTGGCCGCGGCCAGCACCCATTTCGACCTCGCCAGCCTGAAATGGCTGGCCGCCGCATTGCTGCATGACACCGCCACGGACCTGGCCGACACCTTGCAGTACGCCGACTACGCCGAGTGGCGCTGGAGCCTGGTTGAAGACGCGCCGGACCATCCGGGCGTGAGCTTCTGGCAACCCTCGGGCGAAACCGAACAGGCCACCTTGCAACTGCCCCTCGAAACGACCCTCGAAGGCGGCTTCGCGCCGACCCGATTGGACCTGACACTGCCGACCGACCTCGCTCGCCACCCAGCCCTGACCCCGGATTTGCTGCTGGCGGCATGGGCCGCGGTACTGGGACGATTGGCCGGCCAGCAACAGGTGCCACTCACCCTGATCCACGAAAGTCGCGGTGCGGAACTGGAAAACACCCTGGGCCTGTTCGAGCAGTGCCTGCCCGTGAGCATCGAACTGGACGCCCAGGCGACCTTGTTGGAGCAAAGCACGCAAGTGGCCGCCACCCTGGAACGGGCGGTTGGCTGGCAGGACTACTACACCGGCACCCTCAACGGCGGATACGCCTTTGCCTGGCGCTCGGGCGATGCCCAGGAGCGTCATGCCAGCGCGGTGATGAACCCGCTGAAAGCGTGCCTGAACGTGCGCCAATTGCCCGATAGCCTGCACGCGCAACTGGTCTACGACCGCCATGCCCTCAGCGCCGAAGCCGCCGGCTGCCTCGCCGAGCAATGGCTGCAACTGTTGCAAGGCGCACTGGCCGAACCGCAACGGACCTGGGCGCAGTTGCCCCTCGGTGGTGCGCTGCAATCCCGGTTGATCGGCACCGGCGCGGACGTGCCGTCCATCGAACCGGTGACACTGGTGGAATTGATTGCCCGCCAGGTTCGCCAGCAACCGAACGCCATCGCCCTGAGCGACCAGCACGGTGACCTCAGCTACAGCCGCCTCGACGCCTGCGCCACGCAATTGGCCCATCGACTGGTCGCCGCCGGCATCGGCCCTGGGGTGCCGGTCGGCATCCTGTTCGCCCGCGGCAACGCCGCCATTGTCGCCATGCTCGCCGTCCTGAAAGCCGGTGGCGCCTACGTCCCCGTCGACCCGACCTACCCGGCCGAGCGCCGCGCCTACATGCTCGCCGACAGCGCCATCGCCCACATCGTGGTCAGCGCCGAACTGGCCGACAGCGTGCCGACCGACCTGCAACGCTTCGTGCTGGATGACCTGGCAACACCCGACCTCGGCGATTTGCCGGCGCTACCGTTGCCGGGCGCGAACGACCTCGCCTACTTGATCTACACCTCCGGCTCCACCGGTGCGCCGAAAGCCGTGGAAATCAGTCACGGCGCACTGAGCTTCTCGACCCAGGTGCGCATGGCGGCCTATGAGACGCCGGTACGCGCCTACCTGCTGCTGTCGTCGTTTGCCTTCGACAGTTCGGTCGCCGGGATTTTCTGGACCCTGGCCCAAGGCGGGCGCCTGGTATTGCCCGCCCCGGGTGAAGAGCTGGAAATGGCCCGCCTGGCGCAATTGATTGCCCAGCATCAGGTCAGCCACGGCCTGTCATTGCCATCGCTGTACCAGGCCCTGCTCGATCAATTGCAACGCAGCGGCGCAACCGACAGCCTCGCCTGCTGGATCGTCGCCGGAGAGGCCTGCCCGCCGTCGCTGATCGCGCAACACAGCAAGACCCTGCCCCATGCACGGCTGGTGAACGAATACGGCCCCACCGAAGCCACCGTCTGGGCCACCTATGAGGTGTTGGAGCCAGGCCGGAACGTCAGCATCGGCCGCCCCATCGCCGGCATGGACCTGCGCCTGCTGAACGAATTCGACAGCGCCTGCGGCATCGGCGAGCCGGGAGAAATCGTCCTCGCCGGCCCAACCCTGGCCCGCGGCTACCGCAACAAGCCCGAAGAAACCGCCAAGGCCTTCGTCACCCTGGCCGACGGCACCCGAGCCTATCGCACGGGTGACTTGGCGTGCTGGTTGGCCGACGGGCGCCTGGCCTTCCTCGGGCGCAAGGACCATCAGGTCAAGGTGCGCGGCTACCGCATCGAGCTGGGGGAAATCGAACGCCAGTTGTGCAGCCACAGCGACGTGCGCGAAGCCGCGGTGATCGTCCAGGAACAGGCCGCTGGCAAGCGCCTGCTCGCCTACATCCTCGCCGCCCACGGCTACGCACCGGACTCGGAGGCGATCAAGCGCTTCCTCGGCGAACGCCTGCCGTCGTACATGGTGCCGGCCCTGGTGCTGACCCTGCCGAGCTTTCCGCGCACACCCAACGGCAAGCTCGACACACGCCAGTTGCCCGACCCGGAGCAGTTCGACGAAAGCGCCCACGTGGCGCCGCGCAACGCCATGGAAACCACTTTGCAAGCCATCGTCGCCAAGGTCTTGAAGCTCTCGACGGTGAGCGTCACCGACAACTTCTTCGCCATCGGCGGCGACTCGATCCTGAGCCTGCAAGTGGTGGCCCAAGCCCACGAGCAAGGCATCGCGCTGTCGGCCAAGCAAGTTTTCGAACGCCAGACCATCGCCGCCATGGCCGAGGTCGCGCAAGCGCTGGACCCGAGCGCCGCCGAGCCGGACGCCGACAGCACCGAATTCAGCGCCTCGGGCCTGTCCGATGACGAAATGCAAGCGTTGATGGCCGAACTGGACGAGGCCGACCTGTGAACGGCTCTTCACCTCGCCAAGCCATCACCGTTGCCCCTTTTTACGCAGGACGCTTTCAATGACCACCGAAAAAACCACCGGCAACCCGATCGAAGACATTTACCCGCTGTCGCCGCTGCAACAAGGGATGCTGTTCCACTCCCTGTTGCACGAAGACTCCGGGGTGTACCTGATGCAGGATCGCTACCGCATCGGCGGGGCCATCGATGAAGGGGCGTTCCTCGAATCGTGGCGCCAGGTGGTGGCGCTGCACCCTTCCCTGCGCGCCAGTTTCCAGTGGAAAAGCCAGAAGCAACCGGTGCAGGTCATCCATCGCCAGGTCAAGGTGCCGCTGGACACCCTCGATCTGCGCGGGCTCGCCCCCCATGAACAGGAAGCGCGGATTCGCACGCTGCTGGAAGACGAGCAGAAAGTCGGCTTCAACCTGTCCAAGCCACCGCTGATTCGCTTCCGGCTGGTGCGCCTGGCCGACGAGTCCTACGAATTCATTCGCAGCTTCCACCACATCCTGATGGACGCCTGGTGCATTTCCCTGGTGACCGTGGACTTCCTCAAAGTCTACGAAGCGCTGTGCAACGACCGCACGCCCGAGCTGAAAAGCCCTCGGCCGTTTCGCGACTACATCCAATGGCTGCAGCGCCAGGACGCGGGCAAGGCCGAGCAATTCTGGCGCGGCCAGTTGCAAGGCCTCAACGCGCCCACGCCACTGACCGTGGACAACGGCGTGACCCGCGACCGCTACACCGATGCGGTGCTGGTGGACGACCAACTGATTCACCTCGACGAACAGGAAACCCAGGCGCTGGCAGCGTTCTGCCGCAGTCGCCGGATCACCCCGAACACGTTTTTCCAGGGTGTGTGGTCGTTGCTGCTGTCGCGCTACAGCGGGCAACAGGACGTGGTCTTCGGCGTCACCGTGGCCGGGCGTCCGGCCGACCTGACAGGCGTCGCGGAAATGATCGGCCTGTTCATCAATACCCTGCCGCTGCGGGTTTCGGTGGACCCGAACGCCGCGCTCGGCAACTGGCTGGGCGACCTGCAAAAACTCAACGTCGACATGCGCGACTTCGAGCACACGCCGTTGACCGACATCCAGGGTTGGAGCGATTTCCCCCGGGGCGAGACCCTGTTCGACAGCATCCTGGTGTTCGAGAACGCGCCCATCGACGAACAGATCCTCGAAGGCGGCTTCCAGTTCAGCCTCGAAGGCATGGACCACAGCGTGCACACCCACTACGGCTTGACCGTGGTGATCCTGCCGGGCGAACAACTGGGCATCCGCGTGTCCTATGACCGCGAACGTTTCGACGCCGCCACCGTGCAGCGCCTGCTGGGCCACATCGCCAGCCTCGTGCGCAGCATGCTCGCCGCCCCAGACGCGCCGTTGGCCAGCTTCGAACTGCTGGCCGCCGACGAGCGTCAACAGTTGCTCGGCGAGTGGGCGCTCAACCCTCACGATTTTCCGCTGGATCAAAGCTACGCCGAGCTGTTTGCCGCCCAGGTCGCCCAGCGCGGTGATCAGGTCGCCGCGATCTGTGCCGGCGAGTCGCTGAACTACGCCGAGCTGGACCTGCGCTCCACGCGCTTGGCCCATGCCCTGCGCGAGGCCGGCGCCGGTGAGGACCAACTGGTCGCGCTGGTCGCCCCCCGTGGCCTGGCGCTGTTGACCATGATGCTGGCGGTGTTCAAGGCCGGCGCGGCGATGCTGCCCCTCGAGGTCAATCATCCGCCCGAGCGCCTGCGGGAAATCCTCGGGCTGTCCCGCGCACCGTTGCTGGTTGCCAGCGAAGGGTGCAGCGGCCTGCTCGATCAACTGCTCAGCGGCCTCGACCCGGCGCCCAAGGCACTGTTCGCCGAGGCCTGCTGGACCGGCGGCAACGACGCGCCATTGCCGGCGCTCGCCCGCCCCGACAGCTTGGCCTACGTGCTGTTCACCTCGGGTTCGACCGGCACACCGAAGGGCGTGATGATCGAACAGCGCGGCATGCTCAACAACATCTTTGGCAAAGTACCGGCCCTGGGGCTCAGCGCCGCCGACCGGATTCCCCAGACCGCGTCGGTGGCGTTCGACATTTCGGTGTGGCAGTTCCTCGCCGCGCCGGTGCTCGGTGCCACCGTGCACATTCTTCCGGATGAAGTCGCCCACGACCCGCAACGCCTGTTGCAGGTGCTCGCCAGCGAGCGCCTGAACGTGTTGGAAATCGTCCCGAGCCTGATGCGCACCCTGCTCGCGCTGTGCCCGTGCGATTTGCAATTGCCGGACCTGCGCTGGGTATTGCCCACCGGTGAAGCCCTGCCGCCAACCGTGGCCCGGGACTGGTTCGCGCGCTTCCCCGACATCGCCTTGATGAACGCCTACGGGCCGGCCGAATGCGCCGACGACGTGGCCTTCCAGCCGATCTTCGCAGCACCGGGGGCCGAGGTCAGCCACATGCCCATCGGCCAACCGACCGCCAACAACCGCCTGTATGTGCTGGACGAAGCCCTGCGCCCGGTGCCGGTGGGCGTGGCCGGGGAAATCTGCGTCGGTGGCGTCGGCGTTGGCCGCGGCTACCTGCACGACCCGCAGCGCACCGCTGAGGCCTTCATCAACCATCCTCGACTCGAAGGTCGCCTGTACCGCACCGGCGACCTGGGACGCTGGCGAGCAGACGGCGTGATCGAGTACCTCGGCCGCCGCGACCAACAGGTGAAACTGCGTGGGCACCGGATCGAGCTGACGGAAATCGAACACCGTCTCGCCCAGCATTCGAACGTGCGCGAAGCCGCCGTCCTGCTGCGGGAAAACACCGTCGGCGAAGCCTGGCTGGTGGCGTACTGGTCGGCCCATGGCCAGAACGTGGGCAGTGATGGCCTGAGCGAACACTTGCGAGCGCAACTGCCGCCGTACATGGTGCCGGCGGCCTTCGTCTGCCTGGACAAACTGCCCCTGAACAATAACGGCAAGGTCGATCGCAAGGCCCTCGCCGCCCGCGAGCTGGACTGGCAGGCCGACACCCAGCAGAGCATCGCCCCGCGCAACGCGCTGGAAACCGCCGTGGCATCCATCTGGGCCGAGGTCCTGGGGCGTGACACGGTGGGCGTGGAAGATAACTTCTTCACCCTCGGCGGACACTCGCTGCTGGCGACCCAGATCGTTGCCCGCCTGCGCACTCAGTTCAAGCTCGACCTGCCGTTGCGGGTGTTGTTCGAACAGCCAACCGTGGCCTTGCTGGCCGAGGCCATCGGCGCCCGCCAGGCCGAGGCCGACGCACCGCAAACCAACGCGCTGAGCCTGCTCAAGGCCCAACCACGCCCGCCGTTGCTGCCGCTATCGTTCTCCCAACAGCGCCTGTGGTTCATCGAACAACTGACACCCGGCACCACCCTGTTCAACATCCCGTTCGCCCTGCACCTCAAGGGTGAACTCAATGTCGAGGCGCTGCACGCCAGCCTCAACGATCTGCTGGCGCGCCACGAAATCCTGCGCACGGGCATCCACAGCAACGACGGCGTACCCTGCCAACGCATCAGCCCGGCGCTGGACATCGCGCTGCCCTTCGAAGACTTGTCGGGCCTGACCGCCACCGCGCGCGAAGGCGCGCAGTTCAATGCCCTGCAAGACACCTTCGAGCAACCGTTCGACCTGACCTGCCCTCCGCTGCTACGGGCACGCTTGCTGCGCCTGGCGCCGGGCGAGCACGTGCTCGGCATCGCCCTGCATCACCTGGTCTCGGACGCGTGGTCGGCCACCATCGCCCTGCGCGAACTGGCCCTGGGTTATGAAGCCCGTTGCAACGGCGCCCCCGCCGAACTGCCGGCCTTGCCACTGCAATACGCCGACTTCGCCCTGTGGCAGCGCGAGCACCTGCAAGGCGCCGAACTCAAGCGCCAGCTCGATTACTGGACCACCGCCCTCGACCGACGCGACAGCGATGCCAGCCCATTGCTGGCACTGCCCACCGATCATCCACGGCCCTCGGTGCAAAGCTACCGCGCCGGGATTGTCCAGCGTGAACTCAGCGCCGACCTCAGTGGCCGGGTGCAAGCTTTCGCCAGTGGCCTCGGCACCACGCCGTTCACCGTCCTCTTCGCCGGTTTTGCCGTGCTGATGCACCGCTTGAGCGGCGACGCCACGGTGCTGGTCGGCACCCCGGTCACCCACCGTGAACAGCCGGGCACCGAAGGCTTGCTGGGCATCCTGTTGAACAACCTGGCGATCCGCGCGGACTTCGAGCCGCAAGCGGACTTCAGCGCCTTGGTCAAACAAGTGGCCGAACGCCTGCGCAGTGGCCTTCAGCATCAGGACCTGCCGTTCGAGCAATTGGTGGACAGCCTGCAATTGCCACGCAGCCTCAGCCATGCGCCGCTGTACCAGGTAATGGTCGCCCAGCAACTGGCCATGGAGTCGCGGTTGCGCTTCCCCGGCCTGGAATTCGAAGCGCTGGACACACCGCTGCGACACTCCGAATGCGACTTGGACCTGCACGTGCTGTGCCCGGCCAATGCGCCGATCCAACTGGAACTGATGTTCGCACTCGATCTGTTCGTCGTAGACAGTGCTCGCCAGACCCTCGCCCGCCTGGAACACCTGCTCGAACACATGCTCGCCGAACCCCAGCGTCCGGTCGCCGCCTTGCCGCTGCTGATGGACACGGAATGGCAACGCACCGTGGTCGAGTGGAACCGTACCGAAATGGCGGTGCCGACGCACCTGACCTTCGCCCAGTTGTTCGAACAACAGGCCGAGCGCACCCCGGAGCGAGACGCGCTGTGTTTCGAAGGCCGCAGCCTGAGCTACGGCGAATTGAACCGTCGCGCCAACCAAGTGGCGCATTACCTGCGCAGCCGCGGCGTCGGGGCGAACAGCCCGGTGGCACTGTGTGTCGAGCGTTCGCTGGAGCTGCTGGTCGGCCTGCTGGGCATCCTCAAGTCCGGTGGCGCCTATGTGCCGCTGGACCCGACCTACCCGGTGGATCGCCTGGCGTACATGCTCGAAGACGCCCGACCGGCGCTGTTCCTCGGCCAGCAGGGCCTGCTGGAACAGCTGGGGGCCGAACTGCCACGCTTGCGCCTGGACAGCGACGCGGCGCTGTTCGCCGACCAGCCGGACAGCAACCCCGCCCCGCTCGCCGGCCCGCAAGACCTGGCCTACATCATGTACACCTCCGGTTCGACCGGTAAACCCAAGGGCACCCTGGTGACCAACGGCTCGGTGGTCAACCTGGCCTGGGCACGTATCCATGGCTTGTATCGCCGCTACACCGACCAGCCGATGCGCACCAGCTTCAACTACTCGTTCGCCTTCGACAGCTCGGTGGCCGAACTGATCCTGTTGCTCGACGGCCACAGCCTGTACCTGACGCCGGAAGACGTGCGCTACGACCCCGAGGCCCTGGCCGGTTTCTTCCGCGACACCCGCCTGGAGGCCTTCGAGTGCACCCCGGCACAGCTCAAGGCGCTGTTGGAAAGCGACGGCGTTCGCCGGGGCGAGGTGTACCTGCCGCGCTTCGTACTGTTCGGTGGCGACGCGGTGGACGCACAGTTGTGGCAACGCCTGCCGTCGATTGCCGGCAGCCGCTTCTTCAACACCTATGGCCCGACCGAATGCACCGTGGATGCCACCGGCTGCGCGGTGGATGACTTCCCGCAGCGGCCGATCATCGGCCGGCCCATCGCCAACGTGCGCACCTATGTGCTGGATGCCTTCCTCAATCCGATGCCGGTGGGCGTCCCGGGAGAACTGCACATCGGCGGTGCCGGCGTCACCCTGGGCTACCTCAACCGCGCCGAGCAGACGGCGAAGGTGTTCATCGAAGACCCGTTCTCATCGCAGCCAGGCGCGCGGATGTACAAGTCCGGCGACCTGGTGCGCTGGTTGCCCGACGGCCAGCTCGAATACCTGGGACGCATGGATCATCAAGTGAAGATCCGTGGCTTCCGCGTCGAACTGGGGGAAATCGAAACCCTGATCGGCGCCCAACCGGGCGTGCGCCAGGCCGTGGTGCTGGCCCGTGAAGACGTGCCTGGCGACAAGCGCCTGGTGGCCTACGTGACGTGCGACCAGCAGGCCGACATCCACGCCTGGCGCAAAACCATTGGCGCCGCCCTGCCCGACTACATGGTGCCCTCGGCGTTCGTGGTGCTCGATGAGCTGCCGTTGACGGACAACGGCAAACTCAACCGCAAGGCCTTGCCGGCCCCGGATATCCAAGCCGCGCCAGACGCCCTGGACCCGCCGCGCAGCGCCGCCGAACAACAACTGGCGGCCCTGTGGGCCGAGTTGCTGAACGTGCCGACGACGCAGATCGGCCGTGACAGCCACTTCTTCTACCTCGGTGGCCACTCGCTGCTGGCGGCGGCGCTGTTCGCCCGCCTGCGCCAACGCTTCGCCAGCGTGCCGCCGTTGCGGGCGGTGTTCGAGCACCCGACCCTCGAGGCCTTGGCCGCGCTGCTGGGCGATCCCCTGCAAGCCCCGGCGGCGACCTTCGTCCCGGCGGTTCGTCCGGCGCGCCTGCCGCTGTCGTTCGAACAGCAACGCTTGTGGTTCCTGGAACAACTGAGCGCCGGCGGTGGCGAGTACAACGTGGTCAGCGCCGTGCAACTGGACGGCGAACTCAATGCCCAGGCCCTGCAAACGGCCTTGAACAGCGTGGTCCAACGCCACGAGATCCTGCGCAGTCGCATCGTGCGCGATAGCGACGGCGAATTGCAGTTGGCGATCGACGCGCAGGTTGACATCACCGTGCAGGTGAAGACCCTGCAGGCCGCCAGTGACGAGCAATGGCAGGCACTGACCGACGCGGCGATTCACGCAGAAACCGGCCGCCGTTTCGACCTCGCCGCCGAAGTACTGATCCGGGCCACGTTGCTGCAACGCAGCGGCGGCGCCCAGTCGTTGCTGTTGCTCAGCGTGCACCACTGCGCCACCGATGACGCCTCCAGCCAGAACCTGCTGGAGGAACTGCGTCAGTTCTATACCGCACAGTGCCAAGGCTCCCTGGCGACACTGCCGGCGCTGGCGTTGCAATACCCCGATTACGCCCTCTGGCAGCGCGAACCCGGTCAACAGACCGCGTTCAGCAGCCAACTGGACTACTGGCGCAACCAACTGGAAGACGGCGACTACCTGCTGGACCTGCCGACCGCACAGGGCCGTCCAAACCAGCTCGACCCGACGGCCGGCGCGGTGCAATTGCAATTGCCGCCCGCCCTGGTGGAACGCCTGCGGCAGTTCGCCCAGCAACGCGGGGCCACGCTGTACATGCTCATGCTCAGTGCCGCGCAATTGCTCCTGGGCCGCTATGCCAACCAACGCGACGTGCGGGTCGGTAGCCCGGTGGCCCAGCGCCCATTCGCCGAGCTGCAGCCGTTGATCGGCTGCTTCGTCAACACCGTGGTCATGCGTGCCGACCTGGATCCGGCGCTGGACTTCACAGGCTTGCTCGACCACGTGCGCAACCGTGTGCTGGATGCCCAACAGCATCAGGACGTGCCGTTCGACCAGGTCGTCGAGCATTTGAAACCGTCGCGCAGCCTCGGCCAGACGCCGCTGTTCCAAGTACTGTTCGCCATGCAGAACGCCGACGTATCGAGTCAACCATGGCCCCGCTTGCAAGTCAGCGAACGCGCCGTGACCGCCCAGGCCACCAAGTACGACCTGAACTGGGAAGTACACGACGGCGAGGTGCTGTCGGTGTTGCTGGAATACCGCGCCGCGCTGTTCAGCGACACCACGGCCCGGCGTTGGCTGGAACAGTGGCAACAACTGCTGGAAACCATGCTCGACGCGCCACACACCCGCCTCGGTGATTGGACGCCGTTGCCAGCGGCCGAGCGTCAGCGCCAACTGATCGAGTGGAACGCCACCGAACGTCACTACAGCGGCCCAACCAACCTGCACACCGCCCTGAGCCAGCAAGCAGCCCTGAGCCCCAACGCCCCGGCATTGGTGTTCGAAGGCCAGCGTTTGAGCTATGCCGAACTGGACCAGCGGGCGCACACCGTCGCCCGGGCCCTGCGCGCCGCCGGCGTGGGCAGCGACAGCATCGTGCCGCTGTGCATGGATCGCTCGGTGGAGATGGTCGTGGCCTTGCTCGGCATCGTCCATGCCGGCGCCGCATGGCTGCCGCTGGATCCGGAGTTGCCGGCCACGCGCCTGGCCTTCCTGATTGAGGACGCCGACGCCAAGGTCACCTTGACCCAAGCCCAGTGGATGCAGCGCCTGCCAGCCGGGCATCAGGCCTGGACGCTGGATGCGTTGCCAGACGCTGAAGCCTTCGAACCGATCAGCGTCGAAGCCAACGACTTGGCCTACGTGCTCTACACCTCCGGCTCCACCGGCCAACCCAAAGGCGTGATGAACGAACACGGCGCCTTGATGAACCGCCTGCACTGGATGCAGGACGCCTTCCCGATTGGCCCGAACGACCGCGTCTTGCAGAAAACCCCGTACAGCTTCGACGTGTCGGTGTGGGAGTTCTTCTGGCCGCTGATCACTGGCGCGACCCTGGTGGTTGCCCGTCCGGACGGTCATCGCGACCCGGCCTACCTCAGCCAGTTGATCCAGCAGGAACGGGTCACGACGCTGCACTTCGTACCGTCCATGCTCCGTGCGTTTGTCGAGGAGCCGAGCCTGGTCGATTGCCACAGCCTGCGCCAGGTCTTCGCCAGTGGCGAAGCCTTGCCGGTGGACCTGGTGCGGCGCTTCATGGGCCAACACCCGGCGGCGCTGGTCAACCTGTACGGCCCGACCGAAGCGGCCATCGACGTCTCGGTCTGGCGTTGCTCGGCGGACGATGTGATCGTGCCGATCGGCAAGCCCATCGCCAACCTGCGCTTGTACATCCTCGACGAAGCCCTGCAACCGTTGCCGATTGGCAGCATCGGCGAGCTGTACATCGGCGGCGTCGGCGTGGCCCGTGGCTACTTGAAACGCCCGGACCTGACCGAAGAACGCTTCCTCGCCAGCCCATTCGTGGCCGGTGATCGACTGTACCGCACCGGCGACCGTTGCCGCTTCCTGGCCGATGGCAACATCGAGTACCTGGGGCGTCTCGACCATCAGGTGAAGCTGCGCGGTCAACGCATCGAATTGGGTGAAATCGACGCGGCGCTGCTGGCCCAGGCCGGTGTTCGCGACGCCGCCACCTTGTTGCTCGACCAACGCCTGGTGAGTTTCTGGTGCGGTGACGCCGATGAGGCGACCCTGCGTGCCGACTTGGGCGACAGCCTGCCCGTGCACATGCAACCCAGCCTGTTCGTGCAGCTCGACTGCCTGCCACTCAACAGCAACGGCAAGCTCGACCGCAAGGCCCTGGCCGCCACGCCGCTGCCACACAGCCAAAGCGACCAGCCACGCACCGCGCCACGGGACGGGACTGAAACCGTGCTTTGCGAACTGTTCAGCGAAGTGCTGGGTGGTTCGGAAGTCGGCATCGAGGACAACTTTTTCCAACTCGGCGGCCACTCCTTGCTGGCCACCCGCCTGGTCAGTCGGGTGCGTGAGCGCCTGGGGGTCTCCCTGCCCTTGCCGCTGGTGTTCGCCCAACCGACGGTCGCGGCCTTGGCCGAGCACCTGCGCACGGCCATGCCCGGTGAGTCGATCACCGCGCAACCGCGCCCGGCGCACTTGCCCCTGGGCCTGGCCCAGCGCCGCTTCTGGATGCTCAGCCGCCTGGTTCCGGAGTCCCGCGAGTACCACATGCCATTCGCCCTGAGCTTGCGCGGCGAGCTGCAGGTCCAGGTCTTGCGTGAAGCTTTTGAGCAGGTCAGCCAACGCCACCTGGTGCTGCGCAGCCGGATTGTCGAGGTCGACGGCGAGCCGCAATTGCTGATCGACAACCACGGCCCGGCGCTTACGGTCACTGGCGTTGCAAGCCAGGACTGGGCCGCGACCTGCGCCAACGCCCAAGACGAACTGATGACACCGTTCGACCTGGCCGCCGCCGCGCCTTGGCGTGCGCATCTGCTGCAACGCCAGGGCAGCGACGAACACCTGTTGCTGGTGTGCCTGCACCACAGCGCCACCGACGGTTGGGCCATGCAGTTGCTCATCGACGAGCTGACCCAGGCCTACGCCGCCGGCCTGAACGGGCACTCGCCCACCTGGACCCCGCTGGAGATCGACTATGTCGATTTCGCCCTGTGGCAACAGCACCCGGACACCCAGGCCCGGCGCAGTGCCAGCCTCGACTACTGGAAAAACCACCTGGGCCAGGACAACTATCAGCTCGACCTGCCCATCGACCATCCACGTGGCGCCGAAGCCGATCGTCGCGCCCGGCAACTGACTGTCCGCCTCGGCAGCCAGCGCGCCGAAGCCATCCGACAGTTCGCCCGCCAGCGTGGCACAACCACCTATGTGGTGTTGGCCACGGCCCTGAGCGCACTGCTGGCCCGCTACAGCGGCCAGCGGGAGATTCGCCTTGGCACCCCGGCGGACCAGCGTGACCACGCCCAGACCCAGACCTTGCTGGCGTGCCTGGTCAACACCCTGGTGATCCGCAGCGACGTCGACCAACGGGCCCCGGCCGAGCAACTGCTCGCCAGCCTCGAGGCCGACCTGCGCGCCGCCCAGGCCCACGCCGACCTGCCCTTCGCCACCCTGGTCGGCGCCATTGCGCAGAATCGCGACTTGAACCGTACGCCGCTGTTCCAGGTGCTGTTCTCCCTCAACTACGGCCGGGTCGACAGCAGCCAGTGGCCAGGGCTGAACGTCGAAGAGCAGATGTTGCCGGTGATCGACGCCAAATTCGAACAGAGCTGGGAAGTCCAGGACGACGGCAGCGACATGACGCTGGCGCTGGAATACCAATCGGCCTTGTACGACGAAGCGACGATGCAACGCTGGAGCGCGCAATGGTGCGCGCTGCTCGACGCCTTGGTGGCCGCCCCTGGGCGCAACCTGGTCGAGCTGTTCCCGCAACAGCAGGACCAGCAGCAACTCGACCGCTGGAACGCCACCGAACGTCACTACAGCGGCCCGAGCAACCTGCACACCGCCCTGAGCCAGCAAGCGGCCCTGAGCCCCAACGCCCCGGCGCTGGTGTTCGAAGGCCAGCGTTTGAGCTATGCCGAACTGGACCAGCGGGCGCACACCGTCGCCCGGGCCCTGCGCGCCGCCGGCGTGGGCAGCGACAGCATCGTGCCGCTGTGCATGGATCGCTCGGTGGAGATGGTCGTGGCCTTGCTCGGCATCGTCCATGCCGGCGCCGCATGGCTGCCGCTGGATCCGGAGTTGCCGGCCACGCGCCTGGCCTTCCTGATTGAGGACGCCGACGCCAAGGTCACCTTGACCCAAGCCCAGTGGATGCAGCGCCTGCCAGCCGGGCATCAGGCCTGGACGCTGGATGCGTTGCCAGACGCTGAAGCCTTCGAACCGATCAGCGTCGAAGCCAACGACTTGGCCTACGTGCTCTACACCTCCGGCTCCACCGGCCAACCCAAAGGCGTGATGAACGAACACGGCGCCTTGATGAACCGCCTGCACTGGATGCAGGACGCCTTCCCGATTGGCCCGAACGACCGCGTGCTGCAAAAGACCCCGTACAGCTTCGACGTCTCGGTGTGGGAGTTCTTCTGGCCATTGATCACCGGCGCGACCTTGGTGGTTGCCCGTCCGGACGGTCATCGCGACCCGGCCTACCTCAGCCAGTTGATCCAGCAGGAACGGGTCACGACGCTGCACTTCGTACCTTCCATGCTGCGTGCGTTTGTCGAGGAGCCGAGCCTGGTCGATTGCCACAGCCTGCGCCAGGTCTTCGCCAGTGGCGAAGCCTTGCCGGTGGACCTGGTGCGGCGCTTCATGGGCCAACACCCGGCGGCGCTGGTCAACCTGTACGGCCCGACCGAAGCGGCCATCGACGTCTCGGTCTGGCGCTGCTCGGCGGACGATACGATCGTGCCGATCGGCAAGCCCATCGCCAACCTGCGCCTGTACATCCTCGACGAAGCCCTGCAACCGTTGCCGATTGGCAGCATCGGCGAGCTGTACATCGGGGGCGTCGGCGTAGCCCGTGGTTATCTGAAACGCCCGGACCTGACCGAAGAACGCTTCCTCGCCAGCCCATTCGTGGCCGGTGATCGGCTGTACCGCACCGGCGACCGTTGCCGCTTCCTGGCCGATGGCAACATCGAATACCTGGGGCGTCTCGACCACCAGGTAAAACTGCGCGGTCAACGCATCGAATTGGGTGAAATCGACTCAGCCCTGTTGAACCTGCCGGCCGTTACCGGCGCCTGCACCCTGGTCATCGACAACCGCCTGGTGGCGTTCTACAGCAGTACCACCGCGCAGTCGGACCTCGACACACAACTGGCGACCGAGCTGCCGGCCTACATGGTGCCAGCGGTGTGGGTGCACATCCCGGCCCTGCCCCTGAGCACCAACGGCAAGATCGACCGCAAGGTCCTGGCCGCCCTGCCCTTGCCCAACACCCAGAAAGACTACGCGGCACCGCGCAACGACCTGGAGCGCCTGCTCTGCCAGTTGTTCGGCGAACTGCTCGGCGAAACGTTGACCGGCGGTCGTGAAGTCGGCACCTCGGACAGTTTCTTCGCCCTGGGCGGTGACTCGATCCTCGGCCTGAAACTGATCTCACGCTTGCGTGAACAGGGCTATTCGCTCACGCCACGGGACCTGTTCCGTTCGCCGACCCCGGCGGCCCTGGCCCACGTGACCACGGCCCTGCTGACCCAGGCCGAACAAGGCGACGTGACCGGACCGATGCCGCTGATGCCGTTGCACCAGTGGTTCTTCGACCAGCAACAGGTCCAGGCCGCGCACTGGAACCAATCGGTGCTGGCCGACAGCGACCGTCGCCTGGAACCGGCCATCGTCCAAGCCACGCTGGACCGGCTGGTGGCCCACCACGACGCCCTGCGCCTGCGCTTCACCGAGGTCGACGGCCAATGGCAGGCGCACATCGCGCCAGTGGCGCCGGCCCAACTGACCTGC
This sequence comes from Pseudomonas sp. Z3-6, assembly GCF_051131985.1. Lineage (NCBI taxonomy): Bacteria > Pseudomonadati > Pseudomonadota > Gammaproteobacteria > Pseudomonadales > Pseudomonadaceae > Pseudomonas > Pseudomonas sp. Z3-6. The sequence goes on along the minus strand of NZ_CP071644.1, from coordinate 3,006,026 downwards.
TGCCAGCAGCCGGAACAACTGCTGCAGGTCGCGCAAAGCCTGGACCTGCAGCACGGCCCACTGTTTGCCGCAGCCCTGCTGGAAGGCACGCCGCAGCGCCTGTACCTGGTGGCCCATCACCTGGTGGTCGATGCGGTGTCCTGGACGCCGCTGCTGGAAGACTTCCAACAGCTGTACGCGGCCCTGGAGCGCGGCGAGCAGCCGACGTTGCCGGCGAAAACCACCTCGTATCGTCAATGGGCCGAGCACCTGCAAGCCCATGCCACGAAGGCTGCCGGCGAGCATCGCTACTGGAGTGCCCAGGCCTCTGCGAACCGGCCACCCATGGCCACGGTCGCCGAGCGCCAGACCCTGTCGGCCCGCTGGGACGCCAGCCGCACGCACCAATGGCTGACCGAATCCCACGCGGCTTACCGCACGCAACCGGAAGAACTGCTGATCGCCGCCCTCGCCGCGACCCTGGCCGAGGTCGAACAGCGCAGTGACATCGTCGTGGACCTGGAGCGCCACGGGCGTGACGCACCGTTTACCGGGTTGGACGTCGGCCGCACCGTCGGCTGGTTCACCACCCTCTACCCGCTGCGCGTGAGCGCCAGCGGTGCCGCGGGCGATCAGGTGCGCAACGCCAAGCAAGCCTTGCGTGACGTCCCCGGCCTGGGCCTGGGCTACGGCTTGCTGCGCCAGCGCGGTGAGTTGCCGGCCAGCCACGGCGACGTGCTGTTCAACTACCTGGGGCATGAGCAAACGCCCGCGGGCTGGTTACGCGCCAGCGCCCTGACCCCGCCGCCGGACGTGGCCCCGGTGAACCGAGTGACCCATGCCCGGGAAGTGGTGGCCTGGCTGGAGGACGGCGTGTTGCGTGTCGAATGGCACAGCGTCACGCCGAACGCCGACAGCCATTTGCCCGCTCGCCTGCTAGAACGCTTGCAGGCGCTGGTCGAACACTGCCTCGACCCGCAGGCCGGTTCGCTGATGCCGGCGGATTTCCCGCTGGCCAAGGCGCTGAACCAGAAATCCCTGGACAAACTGCTGGGCAAGCTCAAGACCAAACCCAATTCCCAAAGCTAGCGAGCGCCGCCGCGCCCGCGCAGGTCTGAGACCTGCGCGGCGCCTGGATCGACTCACTTGAGTTTTCAAGACTTTGAAATGGACCAAGCAAGCATGAACAACATCGAAGACATCTACTCCCTTTCGCCGACCCAGCACGGCCTGTTGTTCCACAGCGTCTATGAACCGGATTCGCGGGTCTATTACCAGCAATTGAGCCTGGACATGAACGGCCCGCTGCAACTGAGCGCGTTTCGCGGCGCCTGGCAGGCGCTGATGCAGCGCCACGCCGTGCTGCGCAGTGCATTTCTCTGGGAAGAACTGGACGATGCCTATCAGGTGGTGCAACAGGACGTGCCCTTGCCCCTGACCGAACTGGACTGGCAAGACCGCGCCGAGCCCCAGGCCGCGCTGGAACAGTTGGCGCTGGAGCAGCGGGCACAACCGCTGGAGCTCAATGACTCGCCACTGATGCGTGTGTGCCTGGTGCGCCTGGCCCCCGAACGCTGGCACCTGATCTGGACCTTCCATCACATCCTCATGGACGGCTGGAGCGTCGGCATTGCCGTCCAGGAATGGCTGGCGCTGTACTACGAACACGCCCATGGCCGCCCCGCCGACCTGGCGCCGACCCGCCCTTACCGGGACTACATCGCCTGGCTGGCGGAACAGGACATGGCCGCCACCGAAGGCTTCTGGCGCGAGCAGTTGCAAGACGTGAGCGAACCAACGCCGCTGCCCACCTTCGCCGTACGCCAGCCGGCACCGGCAGGGGCACCCTTCGCCGAGCGGGAAAGCCTGCTAACGGCCAGCGAAACCGAGCAGTTGGCAAGCTTCGCCCGCCAGCACGACCTGACCATCAACACCTTGATCCAGGGCGCCTGGGCATTGCTGCTGGGCCAACACGCCGGGCGTGACGACGTGGTCTATGGCGTCACCGTCGCCGGTCGTCCGGAGAACCTGGCGGCGGTGGAAAGCACCGTCGGGCTGTTCATCAATACCCTGCCGCTGCGCGTGCAATGGGCCGACGCGCCGACGCTGGTGACCTGGTTGCAACATTTGCAGCAAGCCAACAGCGACCTGCGCCACCACGCCTACCTGCCGCTGGGCAAGCTCAAGTCGATGACGCGCATCGCCGCCGAACAGGCGCTGTTCGACTCGATCCTGGTGTTCGAGAATTTCCCGGTCACCGACGCGCTTAACCAGGACACCGGCGGCTTGAGCTTCAGTGCCCCGAGCAACGACCAGCAGGTCGACGGCATCACCCTTACCCAAGGCCGCAACCACTTCCCGTTGTCGCTGATCGTGGTACCAGACAAGCAACTGCACTACCTGATCAGCTACGACCGCAGTCGCTTCAGCGATGCCGAGGTCGCGGTGCTGTCGGCACAGTTGCGCGCCATCCTGTTGGCGATGACGGCGCAAGCGCAGCGCCGGGTCAGCGAGCTGGAGTGGCTGAGCCCTGAAGAACGCCAGCAACTGCTCGCGCAGGGGCGCGGCGCGCAACTGCCGGTGCCTTCCGCATGCCTGCACCAGCGCTTCGAACAACAAGTGGCCGCCTACCCGGAACACTTGGCGGTCCGCGACCGTCAGGTTGCCCTGACCTACCGTGAACTGGACCAGCAGGCCAACCGCCTCAGCCAATACTTGCGCACCCAGGGCATCGGCCAGGACAGCGTCGTGGCACTGGCCCTGGAACGCAGCGCCGAGTTCGTGATCGCCCTGCTGGCCACCCTCAAGGCTGGCGCCGCCTATCTGCCGCTGGACCTCAAGCAGCCTGCCGGGCGCCTGGCCGACGTGCTGGTGGACAGCCGCGCCGCGCTGCTGGTCGGCGCTGCCGCCTCGCCCCTGCTCAACGGCCTGGCCGAGCACACGCCGACGCTGTGGCTGGCGGAACAGGCCGACGCCATCGCCGCCCAGCCAGACACACCACCAACCGTGCCCCACAGTCCGACTGATGCCGCGTACGTGATCTACACCTCGGGCTCCACCGGCACCCCCAAGGGTGTGGTGGTCGAGCACCAGTCCATCGTCGATTACCTGACGGCGGTGCACGCGGTACTCAACCCGCCGCCGGCGGCCCGCTACGGCTTGCTGTCGAGCATCGCCGCCGACCTGGGCCACACCCAACTGTTCGGCGCCCTGTGCAGCGGCGCCAGCCTGTTGCTGGTGGATGAAGACAGCGGTTTCAGCCCCCTGGCACTGGCCGAACTCTTCGCCCAACACCCGGTGGATGTGCTGAAGATCACCCCGAGCCATCTGGCCGGCCTGTTGCAGGCGCTACCCGATGCGCGCCTGTTGCCGCGCGCCCTGCTGGTCTTCGGTGGCGACGCCCTCAGCCCGGCGCTGCTGGAGCAGGTCAACCGCCTGGCGCCAGGGCTGCGGGTGTTCAACCACTATGGGCCGAGCGAAGCGACAGTCGGGGCGATTGCCACCGAACTGCCTGCGGGCCTGCGCAGCATCGCCCTCGGCCGGCCATTGCCAAATCGTCAATTGCAAGTCGTGGACGCCAACGGTCGCCTGGTGCCCACCGGGGTGTCCGGTGAGCTGCTGATCAACGGCGCCCTGGCCCGGGGTTACCTGCACCGCCCGGACCTGACCGCCGAACGCTTCCACCTCGACGCGGACCAGCAACGCTGGTACCGCACCGGCGACCGCGTGCGCTGGCAAGTGGACGGCCAACTGGCGTTCCTCGGCCGGGTCGACAGCCAGGTCAAGATCCGTGGCAATCGCCTGGAGCTGGGCGAAGTCGAAGCGCAGATCAAGCGCCTGTCGCCGCTGATCGAACAGGCCCTGGTCCGCGCCGTGGAACTGGACGGCAGCCTGCGCCTGGTGGCTTACCTCGTCGCCAGCCAGTCGCTGTCCGCCACGAAACTGCGCAACGACCTGGGTGCGCGGGTGCCGGACTACATGGTGCCGACGCACTTCATCACCCTCGACGAACTGCCCCTCACCCGTAACGGCAAGGTCGATGTGCAGCGCTTGCCGCTCCCGCACAAACCCACGGACGACAGCGCCACCCACGTTGCCCCGCGCAATGAAGTCGAAGCGCAACTGGCCGCCATCTGGCAAGACGTCCTGAAGCTGGAACGTGTCGGCGTGCACGACAACTTCTTCGCCCTGGGCGGCGACTCGATCATCAACTTGCAGATCATTGCCCGCGCCAACCAGCAAGGGCTGAAACTCACGCCCCGCCAGCTCTTCGAGAACCGCACCATCGCCGACATCGCCCGCGTGCTGGGCGCCGATGCCAGCCAGGGCGTGGCGCACGAGAGTGCCGATGGCTATGAACTGCCGTTGGCCGCCGGGCAACTGGCGCGCCTGCAACACGGGCCACTGCACGCCACCTGGCGTTGCGTGGCGTTGACCCAGGCCATCGACAGCGAGCTGCTGACCCAAGCCATCAGCGCCTTGCAGCAACATCACCAGGCCCTGCGCCTGGCGCTCAAGGCCCTGCCGGAGGGCGAGTGGCAGCAACGGGTCCTGGTCGCGGCCAAGGCCCCAGTGATCGCCACCGAGAAACTGGCGACCTGCGCCCCGACACACCTGCAAGCCCTGGCCCAGGCCGGTGTCGACGCGCTGGAACTGGAGGCTGGCCAAAGCCTGCATGCCCGTCTGCTGGAAGTGGACGGCAAATATTCGCTGCTACTGGCCGCACATCCGCTGTGCCTGGACGAAGCGTCCTGGTCGCTGCTGCTGACCGACCTCAACCTGGCCTTGGCGCAACTGCGTTATCAGCGGCCAGTGCGCCTGTCCTACGCCGGTGGCGACTTCACCCAATGGACGCGGCACCAACTGGCCCATGCCCAGGGCGATGCCTTGGACGAGGCCTGGGAACATTGGCTGCAATACGCCGGCGTGGAACCGCTGCAACTGCCTGACAGCCAACAGCCGGCCAGCGTGAACGAACAAACCCTGCCAGCCGTCACCTCAGGCGAACTCAAGCGCCTGGGCGAAGTGCTGCAACTGGACTGGAACAGCCTGTTGGCCGCTGCCGTGGCCGAACAGTGCCGCGAGTCGTGCGGCAATGGCCTGGTCGCCCTGAGCGTGCACGATGCACGGCCGAGTGCCGAGCGCCTGCCGGTCGATGCGCCGATTGCCGTGGCCGACCTCGATCCGGCACGCATCATGGGCCCGTTGGCCCTGGCCGTGCCGTACTTTCTCCAGACCGAAGGCGACAGCCTCCTGCAACGCTTGCAGGCACTGGCCGCGCAGATCCGCGCCTACCCGCAACACGGCGTCGACTATGGCGCCTTGCGCTACCTGTCGGACAACACCTACCTGCAAGAACCGCTGCGCGACCTGCCCGCGGCATCGGTCGCCATCCGCTGGCTGGGCAACCTCGACAGCCACCGCGAAGAATGCGGCATCCTGGCCCAGGTCGAAGCCGCAAGCCCATTGACGACGCCGACTTGCCCGCTGGCCCTGGACGCCTGGTGGCAGGATGACTGCCTGCACGTACGCAGCCAAGGCACCCTCGCCGCCGACTGGGCACCACGCCTTGCACAACGCCTGGGCGAACTCGCCGGGCTGGCCACCGCAGCCGACCTGCGTCCTGCCAGCCAAGCGTTCCCGCTGTGCCACAAGCAAGCGGCGACCCTGGCGGCCGAACCGCTGGACTGGCTGAACATCGAGGACGTCTACCCGCTGTCGTCGATGCAACAAGGCATGCTCCTGCACACCCTGCTGCAACCCCACAGCGGCATCTACCTGATGCAGCAACGCTACAGCTGGGACGGGGCCTTGCAGCGCCCGGCGATGGAAGCCGCGTGGCAACTGTTCCTCGAGCGCCATCCGATGATGCGCACCGCGTTCTGGTGGCAGGACGACCATGAGCCACTGCAATGTGTATATCGCCAAACCCACCGGGCGTTCGACTGGCAGGACTTGCGCCACCTCGACGAAGAGCAACAGCGCCTGGCGATGGACCAGGCCCTCGAAGCACAACGCCTGCAAGGTTTCGACATGGCCTGTGCGCCGTTGACCCACCTGCGGGTGTTCCAACTCGATGAGCGACGCTTCGCCGTGGTGCGCAGCTTCCACCACATCCTGACCGACGCCTGGTGCTTCGGCCTGCTGATGGAAGATCTGCTGGCGATCTACCAGGCCATCGTGCGCCAGGAGCCGGTGGCCCGCCCACGCCTGCGCTCGTTCCGCGGCTACATGAGCTGGTTGGAACGCCATGACATGGCTGCCGCCCACGCGTTCTGGCAAGCCGAAATGGCCGGTTTCAGCGAACCAACGCCACTGCATGTGGACAGTCCGGTGGCCCGCCCGGAGCAGGCACCGGAACAGGTCGGCGACTTCGACCAGACCCTGAGCATCGCCCAGACCCAGCGTCTGCAGCAGCTGTGCCAGCAATACCAACTGACACCCAACACTTGGATCCAGGGCGCCTGGGCGCTGTTGTTGTCGCGCTACAGTGGCAACCGCGACGTGCTGTTCGGCGTGACCGTCGCCGGCCGCCCGACCGACCTCGCCGGTGTAGAAGAAATGGTCGGGCTGTTCATCAACAGCCTGCCACTGCGCATCGATGTCGACCCGGATGCGCCCGTGGCCGACTGGCTGCAAGCGCTGCTGTCCCACAACGCGCAATTGCGCGAACACGAAAGCGCATCGTTGGTGGACATCCAGCGTTGCAGCCAAGTGCCGCGCGGCCAGCAGTTGTTCGACAGCCTGGTGGTGTTCGAGAACGCGCCGTTGGACATCAGCAGCGTGCAACTGGATGCCTTCAGCATCGACATCTATGAAGACCGCGTGCACACCAACTTCCCGATGACGGTGGTGTTGTACCCCGGCGACCGCCTGGGCATTCGCCTGTCCTACGATAGCCAGCGTTTCACCACGGACACCGTGCAACGCATGCTCGGGCACTTGGTGCAGTTGCTTTCGGGCATGCTCGAGACACCGCAGGCGCCCCTGGGCAGCTTGCACATGCTGCCCGAGGCCGAACGTCGGCAGTTGCAGATCGACTGCAACCGCAGCGACGTCGACTTCCCCCTGGAGCGCGGCTATGCGGCGCTGTTCGCCGAGCAAGTGCGCAGTCGCCCGCAACACCTGGCTGCCATCTGCCAGGGGCAATCGCTGACCTACACCGAACTCGACCGTCGCGCCAACGCCATCGCCCATGCGCTGCAAGCCGCCGGTGCCGGCCCGGAAACCCTGGTGGCGCTGTTCGCCGAGCGCGGCCTGGCGCTGCTGACGATGATGATCGCCACGCTCAAGGTCGGCGCGGCGTTCCAATCGCTGGATATCCAACAGCCCCACGCCCGCCTGGCGGAACTGCTGGACTTGGGTGAAGCGCCGCTGTTGCTGGTATGCGAGCACGCAGCCTCGACACTGGACAATGTCCTGCCGCAAATGCGCAAGCAACCCACCTGCCTGATCGCCCAGGCGCTCTGGCAAGGCAACGAGCAGCCACCGGTCACCTACGCCCACACCCCTGAGCAACTGGCCTACGTGATTTTCACTTCGGGTTCCACCGGTACGCCAAAAGGCGTGATGGTCGAACAGCGAGGCATGCTCAACAACATGTTCGGCAAGGTCCCGAGCCTGGGCCTGGGTGAGCACGACCGGATTGCCCAGACCGCTTCGGCGGCATTCGATATCAGCGTGTGGCAGTTCCTCGCCGCGCCGCTGTTCGGCGCCACCGTGCACATCCTGCCCGATGCCCAGGCCCACGACCCCGTGGCCCTGCTCGACGCTGTTGAAGAACATCAGCTGACCCTGCTGGAAACCGTGCCGGCGCTGATTCGCGGCATGCTCCAGGAAAGCCAGGCGCACCACGCCCTGGCGAGCCTGCGCTGGCTCCTGCCCACCGGAGAGGCATTGCCACCGGCCCTGGCGCGAGACTGGTTCGCCCGCTTCCCGGCGATTGCGTTGATGAACGCCTACGGTCCCGCCGAGTGCTCGGACGACGTCGCCTTCTACCCCATCACCGAAGCGCCAGCCGACGACTGCCTGCACATGCCCATCGGCAAGCCGACCGCCAATAACCAGGTGTTCGTCCTCGATTCAGACCTGCGCATGGTTCCCATCGGCGTGCCGGGTGAGTTGTGCATCGGCGGTGTCGGCGTCGGTCGCGGCTACCTGCGCGATCCGCAACGCACCCGCGAAGCTTTTGTCCCGCACCCATTCCAGGCCGATGCGCGCCTGTATCGCAGTGGTGATATCGGCCGGATGCGCGCCGATGGCGTGATCGAATACCTCGGCCGTCGCGACCAGCAAGTGAAGATCCGTGGCCACCGCATCGAACTGGGCGAAATCGAAAACCGCCTGATGCAGCACCCGGCAGTGGACAGCGCGGCGGTGCTGGCGCTGCCCGATGCCCGTGGCGCGTTGCAACTGGTGGCCTGGTATGTGCTCGACGAAGCGGCCAACCTGGGCGGCGAGTCCACGCAACAGGCCTTGAGCGCTTACCTGGGCCAGCAACTGGCAAGCTACATGGTCCCGGCTCGTTGGTTGGCCCTTGAGCAATTGCCACTGAACGCCAATGGCAAGGTCGACCGTCGAGCCCTCGCCGCCCTGGGCGTACCCCAGGACGAAACGGCGCAGGGGCAATCCATGGCACCGCGCACGCCGACCGAACAGGTCCTGGCCGAACTCTGGCAAGAGATTCTCGGCCTCGACAACGTGGGTGTGCACGACGACTTCTTCGCCATCGGCGGTCACTCATTGCTGGCCACCCAGGTGTTGTCGCGGATTCGTCGACGGTTGAACGTGAACCTGCCGCTGCGCACGCTGTTCGAGCGTGGCACCCTCGAGCAACTGGCCGACGCGGTGGATCGACAGCGCGACGCCCAGAGCGAGGCCGACGGCGACAGCGAAATTGCCCTGGCGCCGCGTAACCAGCCGTTGCCGCTGTCCTACAGCCAGCAACGGTTGTGGTTCCTGGATCGCTTCGAAGGCCCTAGCGCCGCCTACAACATGACCACCGCCGTCAGGCTGCGTGGCGCGCTGGACATCACGGCCCTGCAAGGAGCCTTGCAAGCGGTATTCGAACGCCATGAGTCCTTGCGCACCGCGTTCCACCTCCACGGCGACCAGCCTTGCCAGGTCATCAGCCCGGCGCCGATGGTCGACTTGACACCCACCGAGCTGAGTCACCTCGCCAGCGAGGAACAGGCGCAAACCCTGCAACGCCTGATCGATGAACAGGCCGGGCGTCCGTTCGATCTGCAACAGGCGCCGATGCTGCGCGCCAACCTGCTGCACTTGGGAAGCGACGATCACGTGCTGCAACTGGTGCTGCATCACATCGCCACGGACGCCTGGTCCATGGGCATCCTGATGCAGGAGTTGATCGTCGGCTACCAGGCCCGCACCAGCGGCTCGACGCCGGTGCTGCCAGTGTTGCCGATCCAGTTCGCCGACTATGCCTACTGGCAACGCAGCGAAACGCAACAGCGCCTGCTGGGCCGGGCCATCGATTACTGGCGTCGCCAGCTCGACGGCGCGCCCACGGTGATCCCGCTGCCGCTTGACCAGCCACGCCCGGCACGCCCCGACTATCAGGGCGCGGCCCTGGAGCAACGCTTCACCGCAGCCCAGACGCAGGTGCTCAAGGCCTATGCGCAGGATCAACGGGCGACGCTGTTCATGGTCCTGCTCAACGCCTTCAACAGCCTGTTGCAGCGGGCCACCGGGGCCAATGACTTTATCGTCGGCACCGACCTGGCCAACCGCGAACATCCGGCCCTGGAACACCTCATCGGGTTCTTCGTCAACGTGTTGCCGATCCGTGCCCGCCTGAGCGAAGGCGAAACCTTTGACGCCCGCCTGCAGCGCTTGCGCGAAGATTGCCTGTCGGCGTTCCAGCACCAGCAAGTGCCGTTCGACAAACTGGTCGAGGAACTGCAGCCGCCGCGTACGCCAGGGATCAATCCGCTGGTCCAGGTGTTGTTCGTCATGCAGAACACGCCCAGCGGCAATGCCAGCCTGCCGGACCTTGAGGTGGAACACCTGGTATCGCCCCAGGAGAGCAGCAAGTTCGACCTCGCCGTGTTTGTCGAAGAAGACGAGGAACAAGGGCTGAACGTGCGCTGGGTATATCGCACCAGCGTGTTGCAAGAGCAGACCATCCAGCGCCTCGAACAAGGTTTCGAGCACCTGTTGGAGCAGCTCGTCGTGGCCCCGGCGCAAGCGCTGGACCAATGGTCGTGGCGCCTTGACGGCGACAATGCCAGCGCAGCGTCCCAGCCTGAAGCGTCGCTCGACGAGGCCTCGGCCCGCAGCGCGCGCAAGCAGTCGAAACTGAGCAAGCTCAAGCAGACCCGCGCAACCGCCGTGAGCCAGGTGGCCCACGAGCAGGTCCGTACCCGCACCCTCGACGCCGGGCAAGCCTTGCCGTTGGTGATCGAGCCGTTGCTCGGCGACCTGGACCCGGTGCACTGGGCGCTGCAAGCTCGGGAATGGATCAACGCCCAACTGCTGACCCACGGCGGCCTGTTGTTCCGCGGTTTCAACCTGCCGGATGCCGCCGCTTTCGAACAGTTCGCCCAGGCCATCGAACCCGACCTGTACGGGACCTACGGCGACCTGCCAAAAAACACTTCCGGCAAGAACATCTACCACTCCACGCCGTACCCGGAACAGCACATGATTCTCTTCCACAACGAGAGCTCCCATCTGCCGCAGTGGCCACGCAAGCAGTGGTTCTACTGCGAAACACCGGCGCCACGTGGCGGCTGCACGCCCATCGTCGATTGCCGGCAGGTGCTGGCGCGCTTGCCCGAGGATATCGTCGCCCGCTTCAAGGCCCTGGGCCTGCTTTACGTGCGGCACTTCACCGACAAGCTGGATGTGCGCTGGCAGGACTTCTTCAAGACCGAACAGCGCGAGGAAGTCGAGCGCCAATGCCTGGCATCGGGCATGCGCTGGGAGTGGCTGGGGGCCGACAACCTGCGGATCGCCCAGCATTGCCCGGCCATCGTCGCGCATCCCGAGACCGGGGAGCTGTCGTTCTTCAACCAAGTGCAACTGCACCACACCGCCTGCCTGGAGCCGGAAGTGCGCAGCAACCTGATCAGCCTGTTCGGTCCCGGGCACCTGCCCCGCAACGTCTACTACGGTGACGGCAGCGTGATCGAAGACGCGGTGATGCAGGTAATCGGCGCGGCCTATGAAGACTGCGCGGTACGTTTCAGTTGGCAAAAGGGTGACATGGTGATGCTGGACAACATGCTGGTGGCCCACGCTCGGGATCCCTTCGAGGGCGAGCGCAAGATCTGCGTCGCCATGGGCCAGATGATGCGTCGTGAACAATTGACCGGCGGCCTGCCCGAAGCACAGCCGACTGCGGAGGTGCAGGCATGAGCGCCTTCGAGAAACGTGAAGAAGCCTTCGCCCTCTCGCCCCAGCAACGCAGCCAGTGGTTGGCGGGGTTGCCCGCAGTGCGCCTGGAACTGGAAATAACCGGCCCGTTGGCCCTTGAGCGCCTGCGCCAACGGCTCGTCGCCCTGAGCGACTGCCATGAGGCCCTGCGCCTGCGGCTGCGGCCTGAGCCGGGCTTGCTGATGCCGTTGCAAGTGGTGGAATCCACCGTCATGGCCGCGGACGCCATCAGCGTCGAGGCGCACGCGGTCGGCGACGATCGCCACCGGGTGACGCTGCAACTGCCGGCGCTGAGCGCGGATCGCGGGACCCTGCTGCGCCTGGTGCAGGCATTGGCCTCGACGGATGCGCCGACGGTGGATGACGAGGCCATGACGTATACCCAGTACAGCGCCTGGCTCTACGAATTGCAGGCCGATGAAGACGCCGAGCCTGGCCGGCGTTTCTGGGCCAGCCAGGCCCTGGACGAGCCGGCCGCCGGCGAGTTGCTCTACCGCCAGGTACGCAGCGACCGCCCTGGCGCCCCGGTGACCACTCGCCTGAGCGCCGATCCACAGTTGAACGTGGCCCTCGACGGTTTTTGCCAACGTCACGACGCCTCGCCCGAGCAGGTCCTGATGACCGCCTGGGGCGTACTGTTGCAACGCCTGAGCACCGGTGACAACCCGGCACTGACCCTGAACTGGGTCCACGATTGCCGGGACGACTATGAAGAACTCGCCGACTGCTGGGGCTTGTTCGCCAAGCCTTTGCCCCTGCGTTGGCAACCCCCGGCAGGCAGCCCTTTTTCCCAGGCGCTGGCAGAACTGCAAGCGCTTTGCGAACACGCGACGGAATGGCAGGAATATTGCGGCGTCAGCGCTGCACTGCCGGCCGAGGCTTCGCAGTACGGCTTCCAGTGGGGTGGTCAGTTGCCCGATCGACTCGACACCTTGGGCAGCCTGGCATCGACACTCACGGTGCTGGACGCCCAAGCTATCCCCGCGGGCATAGAACTGTTGCTGGTGGCCGAGACCAGCGCCGGCGGCTATCGCCTGAACCTCTGCCACCTGCCGGGCCGCTACAGCGAACAAGCCGCACGGGTCCTGCTGGAGCAGTTCCAATCGCTGCTGCTCGATGCCCTCGCCCACCCCGACAAACCCTTGGCCGAGCTGTCCTTGCAGGCGCCGAGCTTCACCGCGACGCTGGCCGCCCTGCAGGACGATGTCGCAACGTTGCCGTTTACCAGCGTGCCGGCCGATTTCGATGCCTGTGCCGCGCAGTTCCCCGAACACTTGGCCCTGCGCGACCACAACGGGCCACTGAGCTACGCCCAATTGCAGGCGCGCAGCAACCAACTGGCCCATTACCTGCGCGCCCAGGGCGTGGGGCGCGAAGATCGCGTGGCGTTGTACCTGGACCGCTCGACGCAGATGGTCCTGGCCATGCTCGCCGTGCTCAAGAGCGGCGCGGCATTCGTTCCCCTGGATGTGCATCAGCCGGCGCAACGCTCCCTGGCGATCCTGCAACAGGCCCAGCCGGTCTTCGTCCTTAGCGGTTCGGCCGGCAGCGCCCCCGCGTTGCCCGGCATCGGCAGCCTCGACCTGAGTGATGAAGCGACTTGGCAGCAAGCGCCTGCCACGGCAATCAACGCCGGAGTCCAAGGCCAGGACGCGGCCTATGTGCTGTTCACTTCCGGCAGCACCGGCACGCCCAAAGGCGTGATCGTCGAGCATCGGCAGCTCGCCAGCTATGTCGCCAGCGTGTCCCGGCGCCTGGTCCTGGGAGTGGGCGAACGCAGTGCGGTGGTCACTTCCCTGGCCGCCGACCTGGGCTACACGTTGCTGTTTCCGGCGCTGCTCAGCGGCGGCGAATTGCACCTGCTGGACAAGGAAACGGCGATGGACGCCCAAGCCTGGGCAGCCTGGCAGGCGCAGTACCCGATCGACCACCTGAAGGTCGTGCCGTCGTTGCTCGACGCCTGGTTGATTCACGCTCAGAGCGCTGCGGTGTTGCCGCGCAAGCAATTGATTCTCGGTGGCGAAAGCTGCTCGCGGCGCCTGCTGCAAAGCATTCGCAGCCTCGCGCCGGCGCTGACAGTCTTGAACCATTACGGCCCGACCGAAACCACCGTGGGGGTGGTGATGCACAAAGCCGAACCGGCCATGGACTATCGCCGCCTGCCCCTGAGCGACCGCCTCGACGGCATGCGCCTGTACCTGCTCGACGAGCAGCAAGCGCCGGCCGCTCCCGGGCAGAGCGCCGAGCTGTATATCGCCGGCCCGCAACTGGCTCGCGGGTACTTGGACGCACAACAAAATGCCGGACGTTTCATCGAACTGGCCCAACGGCCAGGTGAACGCCTCTATCGCACCGGCGACATGGCCCGCTATCGCCATGACGGCAGCCTGGAGATCACCGGGCGCGCCGACCGCCAAGTGAAAATCCGTGGTTTCCGCGTGGAGCTCGATGAGATCCAGGCACAACTGGCCGGCCTTCCCGGCGTGGCCCAGGCCGCGGTCGAATGCATCCCCCGGGGCGAGCTCGGCCAGCAACTGTTCGCCTTCATGACCCTGACACCTGGGCATTCGACCACGGTCGCGCGGCTGCATGGCCAGGCCCAGGATTGCTTGCCGGACTACATGCTGCCGACCCTGCGGATCGTCGAGGCATTACCGCTGATGGGCAACGGCAAGCTCGACCGCAAGACCTTGCAGCAATGGGCCGACAAAGTGCTGGACACCGTCGGCAGCGCCTTGCCGCGCACACCGCTGGAAGCCCTGCTCGCCGAGGTCTGGGCACAGGTGCTGGGCCTGGAACGGGTGGGCATCGACGACGACTTCTTCGAGCTGGGCGGCCACTCCCTGGCGGCGGTGACGCTTGCCAGCCGCTTGCAGACCGCGCTGTCGGCACCGGTGACGGTCAATGCGGTGTTCAACGCCCCGAGCGTCTCGGCATTTGCCGCACTGGTGCAGGCCGAACTCAAGCTTTCGCCGCTGGTGCGGTTGTCGGCGCCCAACGCCGTTGAAGCCGCCCATCTGTTCTGCTTCCACCCCTCCACCGGCCACGTGCAGGATTACCGCACGCTGCTGACGCCGCTTGCGGCCTGGCACCTCTGGGGCTTGCAGGCGGCATACCTGACCGACGACAGCACGACACTGGGCGGCGATATCGAAAGCCTCGCCGCGTGCTACGTCGAGCACCTGCGCCAACAACAACCCCAGGGGCCTTATCACCTGCTGGGGTTCTCCCTCGGCGGCCTGCTCGCGATTGCCGCGGCCGCGCGCCTGGAAAGCCAGGGCGAAGAAGTGGCGTTTCTCGGTATCATCGACTCGCAATACCAGCATCAAGCGCCGGAAGACAGTGTCGAAGCGCTGCTGGAATCAGCTTCCCAAGCGCTGACGCAGGACAGCCAGGCCGTGTTACGCCAGTTGCCAACGCCGATCATGACCGCGTTGCTGGCGCAACTGGACGCCCTGCCCCCAGCGGCACGCTTGCCGGAACTGGTCCAGTGGGCACGGCAACAAGGCCTGCAACTCGATGGCGACAGTTGGGAGCACCTGCAGACGCGTCTAAACTACCAGCAGCATACGCAGCACCTGCTGGCCACGTTCAAGCCCGTACGGTTGAGCTGCCCGGTGCATGTCTGGTGGGCCAGCGATACCCTGGCCCAGGCTGAGTTCGCCGACCCGCACTGGGAAAACCTCAGCAGTGGGCCGTTGACCCGCGAGGTCATCGCAGCGCAACACCTGACCATCCTTGAGCAACGCGCCCTGCACGAACAATTGGCGGCGCACCTCACGGCCATTGCTACACACGGAGCGGTTTGAAATGGATCTGTTGTTACTCATGGCTAAACGCTCCTGGCGCGCACTGCTGGTGGCGACCCTCACGGGTCTGACCTGCGGCCTCGCGGCAGCCGGCCTGATCGCCAACATCAACCACAGCCTGGAGGTGTTCGATACGCTGCGCCCGGTGGATGGCCTGCTCTTCGCCGGCCTGGTGGTGTTGGTCGCGGTGTCGCGGATCATCTCCGACATCAGCCTGCTGCGCCTGGGCCAGGCGGCGGTCAACGACATGCGCCTGCACCTGAGCGCCAAGCTGATCGACACGCCCTACGCGCAATTGCAGCGCCTGGGCAAGCATCGCCTGCTGGCGATGCTCACCGACGATACGCAAACCATCAGCCAGGCCGTGGAGCTGGTGCCGATCCTGCTGGTCAACGTCGGGATCATCGCCGCGTGCCTCGCCTACCTGGGCTGGCTCAGCATGCCGCTGCTCGGCCTGACACTGCTGCTGATCGCCTTGGGCAGCCTGAGCTTTCACTGGCCGCAACGCCGGGCCCTGACCTCGATCTCCCGTGCTCGTGAGCTCAAGGACCAGTTGTTCAATCAATACCGCCTGCTCACCGATGGCAGCAAGGAACTGCAACTCAACCATCCGCGCCGGCAGCACTTCTTCACCCGGCTGCTGATACCGGTGAGCCAGCAATACCGCCGCGATTTTGTCCGGGGCATGAGCATCTATGCCCTGGTCCTGAACTGGGGCAATGCCGTGTTCTACCTGCTGATCGGCGTGGTGTTGTTCGCCGCGCCGCATTTCATCGACCTGAGCGCGAGCCTGGTCACTGGCTATATCCTGGCGATCCTCTACATGATCACGCCATTGTCGGAACTGATGCATGCCTTGCCGACCCTCGGCCGGGCCAGCGTGGCCCTGAACAAGATCCGCGCCCTGGAAGGCGAGATGCAAACCGCCGACGAGACCCTCGACACGATCTCGCCGACCCAGGTCCGCAGCCTGGTGTGCCGCCAGGTCACCCACACCTACTACCGCGAGCGCGAGGACGGGCACTTCACCCTGGGCCCCATCGACCTCACCCTCAATGCCGGCGAAGTGGTGTTCATCACCGGCGGCAACGGCAGCGGCAAGACCACCCTGGCCTTGTTGCTGACCGGGCTGTACCGACCGGAAAGCGGTGAGATCATGCTCGACGAGCAAGTGTCCTCGAGCAATGACAACCACCATTACCGGCAGCACTTCTCGGCGATCTTCACCGACTTCTGCCTGTTCGAGAACCTGTTCGATGGCGACGATCCGCACTTGGTGAAACAGGCGCAGGACTACCTGGTCCACCTGCAACTGGACCATAAGGTGCAAATCGAGGAAGGCAAGCTGACCACGCTGGCGCTGTCCACCGGGCAACGCAAGCGCCTGGCGCTGCTCAGCGCCTATCTGGACGACCGCCCTTGCTATCTGTTCGACGAATGGGCCGCCGACCAGGACCCGGTGTTCAAGCACTTTTTCTACACCCGGATCCTGCCGGACCTGCGCGAGCGCGGCAAACTGCTGATTGTCATTTCCCATGACGACGCCTACTTCGGCCTGGCCGACCGGTTGATCCGCATCGAACACGGTAAGCTCAGCGAAGTTACCCCACAGTCTGATGCCGCGCCCTTGGCCGAAATGCTGTCTTGAGCAAACCCTGAATACTGTAGGTAATGCTGTTCACTCAGGAAAAACGGCGCTTGTTTCAGAAATGAAAAGCGCCGTTTTTTTTGAAAAATCTACGCGCCTTTTTCCAGACGGGCTTGGTGAGTCCGCGTTTCCCCTGTGGGAGCGGGCCTGCTCGCGAAAGCGGTGGCTCAGTTTGCGGTGATGTTGGATGTGCCGGCCTCATCGCGAGCAAGCCCGCTCCCACAGTGGTTCTGTGTCGGACATGAATTTTGTGTTCACCACAGATCCAGTATGGGAGCGAGCCTGCTCGCGAAAGCGGTGGCTCAGTTTGCGGTGATGTTGGATGTGCCGGCCTCATCGCGAGCAAGCCCGCTCCCACAGTGGTTCTGTGTCGGACATGAATTTTGTGTTCACCACATATCCAGTGTCGGACATGAATTTTGTGTTCACCACAGATCCAGTATGGGAGCGAGCCTGCTCGCGAAAGCGGTGGCTCAGTTTGCGGTGATGTTGGATGTGCCGGCCTCATCGCGAGCAAGCCCGCTCCCACAGTGGTTCTGTGTCGGACATGAATTTTGTGTTCACCACAGATCCAGTGTGGGAGCGAGCCTGCTCGCGAAAGCGGTGGCTCAGTTTGCGGTGATGTTGGATGTGCCACCGCTATCGCGAGCAAGCTCGCTCCCACAGTGGTCCTGTGTCGGACATGAATTTTGTGTTCACCGCAGATCCAGTGTGGGAGCGAGCTTGCTCGCGATAGCGGTGGCTCAGCCACATGGAATGCCGGCAAGTACCCCGAAGGCTGTTCAAAACCTGCGGTCATTCCTACTCATAGATGTAATGCAGGTAGCTCACCTGCTCCGCCACCGGCAGGCGGTGCAGCTTGGGGCAGGATTCGCAGAGCACGGGCGGCTGGCCTTCGACCGGCTCGTGCAGTTGGTAATGCAGGCAGCAATGCCGGCGCAAGGGCAAGCTGGGGCAAATCTGCGGCGCCGGTGACTCGACCATGCGTTGCAGACCCCGCAGCTTCAAGCGGCCATTGTTCACCGTGACGGGCTCCAGCCACTGGTGCGCCTCGGCGAAACCATCCCTGGACAGCTCCGGGTCCATCCTGGCGAAGGCGCCGTCCCAGATGGCGACGAAGTTGCCCCACAATATTTTCGGGGCCAGGCCACCGGCGGCGGCCAATGTGCCGAACAGTGGCGCCAGGTGCTCATGGACCAACCGCGACCAGTAGGCCGCCCGGTCATCCGCGGCCAAGTCCGACACCCCGGCAGCCAGGCCCAGCGCCGCCGGTTGGCCGTCGTCGTGCCACAGCAGCGCGTCCTCGCCCCAGAACTCGATGGCGCAGTGACGCGTCAGCACACAGGCCAGGGTGGCGGGCAAGACAATGCTCATGTAGTTCATCGACCACTGCGACACCACGGCGGCACGGTTCACCCCCGGGTAACGCAGGGCGAATCGAGTCAGCAAGGGTTGCAGCACGGCAGGATCGGCAAGCTGGCTCAACGCGACGGAAGACTGATCGCCAGGTGCCTGCCGGATGACCCGCTGTATCGGCGGCCAGGCCTGGTTAAGCCATTCTGGAAATTCGATAACGGGGCTCCCGTGGCTTTCCCTAATTAATGCAAACGATTAGCATTGGCTGATCCTATCCTCCCTCCCCTGCAAACTCAACGTCGTTAGCGACCAGGCTCATCAAGACTCCATGCACACACTCCGCAACTTCTGGCGTCTCGCGCGGCCTTTCTGGGCTTCCGAGGAAAAGTACCCGGCCCTGTGGCTACTGTTGGCCACCGTGCTGATGACCCTGTGCCTGGTCGGTGTCAACATCCTCACCAACTTCTGGAACCTGCATTTCTATAACGCCTTGCAGGCCTTGGATTACCACGGCTTCCTGATCGGCAGCCTGCAATTCATCCTGCTGCAGATCGGCACGGCGGCCTTTACCGTGGGCGCGTTTCACTTTCAGCAAAAGCTGACCATCCGCTGGCGGCGCTGGGCGACCCGCAACATGCTCGATCAGTGGCTGGGCAGCCAGCGCTACCAGAAGCTGAAATTGACCGAAACCGATGTCGACAACCCCGACCAGCGGATCGCCGAAGACATTGACCTGTTCATCGTCAAGTCACTCAAGTTGAGCCTGGGCCTATTGACGTCGGTGGTGTCGCTGTTTTCCTTCCTGCATATCCTCTGGCAAGCCTCCAGCCTCGTCAGCGTGCCATTCAACGATCAGTCGTTCGTCATTCCGGGGCTGCTGGTGTGGATCGCCCTGGTGTATGCGTTCCTGGGCACCGGCCTGGCCTTTTGGCTGGGCCGCGCCCTGCCCAGCCTCAATTTCATGCAACAGCGGCGTGAAGCGGACTTTCGTTTCTCGCTCATCCGCCTGCGGGAGAACGCTGACTCGGTGGCGCAATACCGCGGCGAAGTCGTGGAGAACGAACGCTTCAACCGTCGCCTGGACGCGGCGCTGGAAAACTTCTGGGCGCTGGTCAAGAAACAGAAGCTGATCATGGGCTACTCGACCTTCTATTTGCGCAGCGCGACGGTCATCCCGATGTTCATCATGGCGCCACAGTTCTTTGCCGGCGCCTTTCCCCTCGGCCGCCTGACGCAGATAAGCGCGGCCTTCGGCGAAGTGCACGCGGCCATCGCCTACCTGGTGAGCGTGTTCCCGGAACTGTCGGAATGGAAATCGGTGATCGACCGCTTGGTCGGCTTCCAGGAGCGCCTGGATAACGTCGAGGTCAAGTCCCAGGTCAGGCACGAACAGCAGGCCAGCGGTCTTGATATCAAGGACCTGGACATCTGGCTGCCCAATGGCCGGCCGTTGTTCAAAGGTTTCAACCTGTCACTCAAACCCGGCGACAGCCTGATGATCAGCGCGCCGTCCGGCTACGGCAAATCGACGCTGATCCGCACGATCACCGGGCTGTGGCATCACGCTCGCGGCTCGAGTGGCTATGACCGCCAGCGCGCCCTGACCCTGTCGCAAAAACCCTACCTGCCGCTGGGCAGCCTGCGCGAAGCGCTCTGGTACCCCAACCCGCCCCGTCGCGAAGAGGATGCCGCGCTACGCCAGGTCATGGAGCAAGTCGGCCTGCAACACCTGGCCGATCAGTTGGAAGAGGAGCGGGACTGGTCACAGACCCTCAGCATCGGCGAACAGCAACGCTGCGCGTTCGTCAGGGCCCTGCTGGCCCGGCCCACGGTGCTGTTCCTCGACGAAAGCAGCTCGGCGCTGGATGCGGCAAACGAAGCGCGTTGCTATCAGCTGCTCAGGGAGACGCTGCCGGACACGATCCTGATCAGCGTCGGGCACAGCGCTTCCCTGGAGCACTTCCATTGGCACGTCCTGGAGCTGAAGGACGAGGCGCAGTGGGTGCATCGCAAGGTCAAGCAAGCGGTGTGAACCCGCATCCTGTGCCTACGAAATAGAGCATGGGAAAGATAGATCCGTGGCGAGGGAGCTTGCTCCCGCTCGGCTGCGCAGCAGTCGCAAAAGCGGTGTCCGCGGTGTGCCTGGCGAAACGGTGTGGCTGATTTGGGGCCGCTGCGCAGCCCAGCGGGAGCAAGCTCCCTCGCCACAGGATGCACTTGGGCCACAGGGCTCATTCAAAATGTGCCCTCTTGCTGCGCAATCAGATCCCTGAAAAAGCGCAAATGACCTGCGCGACACTCCATCCCTCTTCGCATAATTGGCATGCAGAGTTTGTGGTCTATAGTCAGACACATCCAGGCTCTTTCGCTCGGGCCTTCAGGAGCAACACCCCTTCGAGCCGTAACCGTGTCGGATGCTCACCAGCCTTCGGTCGGACAATGCAGGGAGCAAGCCATGCCGATCCAGCGGCCCGAGACACTGAGGTTGGCCCCTGGCACCGCTCATTGTGCAGAAGCCGATGGCGGTACCGAAGCCAGCACGCTTCGGCGCTTCTTCGACCAGGCCAAGGAAGCCTACATCCTGTTCCCGCTGCTGGCCGCCCTGCTGTTGCTGGTTGTCTGGAGCGCCACCCTCTACCTGATCAAGGTTGAACATCTTCGCGCGCAGCAGAGCGCCGCGACGGCCAGCCTGGAGATGGGTGCTACCTACGAAGCGCAAATGTTGCGCGCCATCCATGAAATCGATCAGACCCTCAAGCTGGTCAAATACACCTTTGAGACCGAGGACGAGCCCAATCCCCTGCGCCGCCTCCAGGAGCGGGCCTTGTTGCCGCCGGCCTTGGTGTTCGACGTCAGCGTGGTCAATCCGGACGGCCGGTTCGTGGCGAGCACGCGGGTCAACGACCGGGAAAACATCGCTGACCCGGATGAACAGCAAACACTGCGACACAGCGATTCGTTGTCCATCAGCCACCCATGGAAAAGCCCAATCACTGGAGAATGGCGCTTGCGCTTCAGCCGGCGACTCGATGCCGCGGATGGCAGGCTTTCCGGGATCGCCAGGGTCGAAGTGGATGCTGCCTATTTCGTCAGCAGCTACGACGCCTCGAAACTCGGCGACCAGGGTGCGCTCGGGCTGCTGGGCACGGACGGCATCTTTCGCGTACGGCGCACCGGGGAAACGCTATCGGCCGGCGATGCGGTCAATTACACGGCGGTGGTGCCGGACGCCGAAAACACCGAGGCGAAGCTCTCGATCAACGGTTGGGACGGCGTGCGGCGCTACACCAGTGCCCGCCAGCTCTACGATTTTCCGCTGGCGGTGATCGTCGGCTTGTCCGAGGAAGAACAGCTGGCCGCGGTGAACCAGCAAGCGCGTACCTATCTGTGGCGTGCCGCGGGCGGTAGCCTGGTACTGGTGTTGCTGGTGGGCCTGCTCGCCCGGATGAGCTGGCAGCTGGCGCAAAGCCGCTTGCGCGCCGCCGAAGCCCAGGTCCAACTGGCCGCGGCCGCACGCCAGGCCGGCATGGCCGAAATCGCCACCAATGTGCTGCATAACGTCGGCAACGTGCTTAACAGCGTGAATATCTCCGCCGATCTGGTCACCCGCAAACTGCGCACCAGCAAGGCCTTGGGGCTTGGCAAGGCGGTGCAAATGATGAACGAGCACGCTGAAGACCTCGGCGATTTCATCTCCCACGACGACAAAGGCAAGCTGTTGCCCGGCTACCTGAACCAGTTGGTGGACGCACTGGCGATCGAGCAACAGAGCATGACCGAAGAACTCGGCCAACTGAGCAAAAGCGTCGACCACATCAAGGAAATCGTCGCCGCCCAGCAATCCTATGCAGGTCCATCCAGCCTCGCCGAAACCGTGCAGGTCAAGGAACTGATCGAGGATGCCCTGCGCATGAACGCCGGCATCATCGCGGCGCATCGGATCACCGTGGTGAGAAACCTGGCCGATACGCCCTTGCTGCAACTGGACAAGCACCGGGTGCTGCTGATCCTGATCAACCTGATAAAAAACGCCAGCAGGGCAATGGGCGACCGGTTGGAGCCGGCCCCTCAAATCATCCTTCAGAGCGAGATTCCCCAAGCAGACACCCTGGTGATCAAGGTCATCGACAATGGCGAAGGTATCGCGCCCGAGAACCTGACGCGGATCTTTGCCCATGGCTTTACCACGCGCAAGGACGGCCATGGTTTTGGGCTGCACAGCTGCGTCCTGGCGGCCATGGAGATGGGCGGCTCGTTGGAGGCCCACAGCGACGGCCCGGGAACGGGGGCGACCTTTACGCTCAAATTGGCGGTCTAGAGCCCGTGGTAAACGCGAAGGTTCAACCAACGTCACAAGGAACAGACGAATGCCGATCCACGCAACGAGGTCACCGTGAGCCCATGGTGAACAAGCCCAATACCTTGGCCCTGATCGTCGTGACGCTGTACGCCGGCGGCGCCAGTGCTGACTCGGCCGACATGTTCTCGCTGAGCAGTTTCGGCACGGTGGGGATCGTCCATTCCAGCGAGAAAAAAGCCGACTTCACGTCCAGCATCTTCAAGCCCAACGGCGCCGGGCATTCGCGCAACTGGAGCGCCGATGTCGACAGCCTGATAGGCGCCCAACTGACCGCCACCTTCACCCCGCAGCTTTCGGCCGTGGTGCAGGTCATTTCCGAGCAGCGCTACGACAACAGCTACCGGCCCTTCGTCGAGTGGGCCAACATCAAGTACCAATTCACACCGGATTTCAACGCACGCATTGGCCGTACTGTGTTGCCGACCTTCCTGGTGTCCGACACCCGTAAAGTGGGCTATACCCTGCCCTGGGTACGCGCACCCATGGAAGTCTACAGCCTGATGCCGATTTCCAGCAGCGACGGCATCGATGGCAGCTACCGGTTTCATGTCGATGCAATCATCAATACCGTGCAGGCTCACTACGGCCAGACCGACAGCCGGCAGCCCGACGGGGCCGGCAAGGCACTGACGAGAAACTTCTGGGGAATCACCAATACCACCGAGTTCGACGTGCTCACCACGCGCATCACCTACATGAAAGCCGACCTGACCCTGGAGCAGTTCAATTCACTCTTCGATACGTTCAGGGCGTTCGGCACAGAAGGCATCGCCATTGCCGATCGCTACGACTCCGATGACACCCCCGTCGAATTTCTCGGCGTGGGCGCCAGCTACGATCCGGGCGACTGGTTCGTCATGAGTGAATGGGGGCGTCTCGATAGCCGTTCCGGCCTGGGCCGCACCAGTGCCTGGTACATCAGCGGCGGGTACCGCATCGAAGCGTTCACGCCTTACGTCACCTACGCACGCTCCCGGACCGAAACCGAAGTTTCCAGCCCGGGCCTGACGATAGCGGCGTTGCCACCCGCCTTGGCGGGCACGGCCGCCGAGCTCAACGGTGCGCTCAACAGCGTCCTGGGCTCGAACGAAGGCCAGCAGACCCTCTCTCTGGGCGTGCGCTGGGATTTCACCAGGAACATGGATGCCAAAGTGCAATTCGATCACACGCGTTTCAAGGGCAACTCGGTCGGTCCGTTGATCAATCCCCAACCGGACTTCACGTCGGGGGGCTCGCTCAACGTCATCAGCCTGGCTGTGGATTTTGTCTTCTGATGGAGCAGGCCATGTGGGTTGTGAGATTCATCGGATTCGCTGTGGCGGGACTCGCCCTGGGCGCCGCCAGCGCTGCCGTCAAGGCCGACGTGGTGGTGGTCGTCGCCACGGCCAGCCCGGTGAAGACACTCGCGCGCAATCAGGTGGCGGATATTTTCCTGGGCAAGGCCAGTCGTTTTCCCGGTGGTGGCCAGGCGATTCCCATTGACCAGACAGAAGACTCCCCGACCCGCGATGAGTTCTACACAACGATCACCAGCAAGTCCGCAGCCCAGCTCAAGGCGCACTGGTCAAAAATCATCTTCACCGGCAGGGGCCAGCCGCCACTGGCGGTTTCAAGCGCCACGGAAGTCAAGAAACGTATTGCCGAGAACCCCGACACCATCGGCTATATCGACGCGCGGGAGCTGGATGACAGCGTCAGGGCTCTGCCGCTCGAGCCGCAATGAATGGCGAGCCCTTACGGATCGAGGTTTGGATCAGTTGCCTGGGCCTGCAGCAATAACTTGAACTGATCGGCGGGAATCGGCCTGTTGAAGTAGAAACCCTGGAACTCATCGCACGCATTGTCCCGCAGGAAATCGGCCTGCTCCTTGGTTTCCACGCCCTGGGCCACCACGGTCAGGCTGAGGGTGCGGCCCATCGCGATGATGGCCTCGGTCAGGGCTTTGTCTTCCGACACGCTGCTGGTGTCGCAGATACACGAACGGTCGATCTTGATGACATCCAACGGGAACTGTTCGAGGGCAGAGAGCGACGAATAGCCGATACCGAAATCATCGATGGCGATACGGACCTGCAGGCGCTTGAGCCCGGTCAACACACTCAGCGCCCTCTTGACGTCCTGCATGAGCAGGCGCTCGGCGATTTCCAGTTCCAGCAGGCGCGCATCCATACCGGTTTCGGCCAATATCTCGGCCAAATCCGCCAGCAGGTCCTCATCGGCAAACTGCCGTGCCGTGAGGTTCACGGCGACGCCCAGGTGCGGCAGGCCTTGGCGTTGCCAGGCGACGTTTTGCTGGCAAGCGGTCTTGAGCACCCACTTGCCGATCGGCACGATCAAACCGGTCTCTTCCGCAATGGGGATGAATTGCATGGGCGCCACGATCCCCAGGTCGGGATGATTCCAGCGCAGCAGTGCTTCCATGCCGGTGATCTGGCCGCTGCGAATGTCCCGCTTGGCCTGGTAATGCAGTTGGAACTCCTGGCGCTCCAGCGCGTGGCGCAGGCTCAGCTCCAGGGTCAGCCGTTCCAGGGAATCGGCGTTCAGTTTCGCGGAGTAGAACTGGAAGTTGTTCTTGCCACGTTGCTTGGCCTGGTACATCGCGATATCGGCGTTTTTCGTGAGGGTCTGCTCGTCCAGGCCATCCGGTGGAAACACGCTGATCCCGAGGCTGGCAGTCACCCGAAACTCCTGGCCCTGAAGGTTGAAAGGCCGGGCAATCGCACCAAGGACTTTCTGCGCGGCGCTCGCCACGTCGTTGTCCTGCGACAGCTCCGGCAGCAGGATCACGAATTCGTCGCCGCCCAACCGGGCCACCGTATCGCTGCTGCGCAGACACGCCTCGAGGCGCTGCGCCACCTCCATGAGCAGTTGATCGCCGGCATCGTGCCCGAGGGTGTCATTGACTTGCTTGAAACGGTCGAGGTCAAGGAACAACACGGCCAATTGCCGATCGTAACGGTCGGCCTCACGGATGCTCTGGCTCAACAACTTGCTGAACAGGCTGCGATTGGGCAATGCCGTGAGGCCGTCGTGATAGGCCAGGTACTCGACACTTTCCGCGTAGGCAATTTTCGCTTCGCCCGCGCGCAAGCGGCTTTGCGCCAGCTGCCAGCTCATCCGCGCGAGAAGTCCCGCCAACAACACCAGTAGCAGGCTGGCGCCCGCCGCGCGCCAGAGATAGCGCTGCGCCTGCCGGGTCACCGCAGCCAGTTGTTCTTCCTCGGACAAACCGACGATCACCGCCAGCGGAAAGTCGTAGAGCTGGCGGGCACTGGTATAGCGCCGCACACCGTCCCATGGGTTGATCGCGCGTACGGCCTCGGTGTTTTCCGTATCCGGCACCACGCTGGCGTAATCGATCGGGTCACCGGCCGAGATCGTTTCCCCGCTGCGCCGTGCCCGGAAGATACCGTCGATGCCCAGCAGGCCGAGCAAGCCGTGGTCGCCCAGTTTCGAGGGGTCATAACTGCTGACGAAATAGGCCGCGTCGACCTCGATCATGGCGATCCCGGCGAACCCGCCATTTCCTTCATCGAGCCGCCGACTGAAACGCAATGTCCACTCCCCCGTCGCCGGGCTTTTCCGCGGGCGGCCAATCGACAGCGCCGTGTCCGGCCCTGGTGTTTGCAGCGCGTCCTTGGCCATCCTGCTTCCGGCCTCGCTCGGCTGGGTACTGGCCACGACCCGGCCACTGGCATCGACAACGCTGACGTCAAACAAGTAGGGAGAAGGCAGCAAGCCGCGTGCCTTGAGCTTGGGCAACGGGTTGGGCTCCCGCTCGGACTCGTAGGTGTACTTGACCAGCTTGAGGGTCTGGTCGATTTCACGCACCGCCCGCAGGATCTGCGCTTCGTAGGTTGCGCCGATCTCCAGGCTCGCTTCGGCAATTCCCTGCTGCGCACGAGCGTGTTCGACCTTGATGAGGTACAGGGTGCCGGCCCAGATGAGCAACAGCAGCAGGACCGCCAGCAACGGGAACAGGATATAGGCTTCCCTGGCCTGGTCGAAACCGCGCCGAAACAGATTGTTCGTCACATCGGCCTGGGCGTTTTCTCGATGGACGACACTCGGGGCCGACGTCATGACACTCGCCCGTTGGATCGCCATGGTGTGCTCCCTGCATTGTTCCCACTGACGGACTGCGGGTCACCGACCGCCTGCTGAAAACTATAGACCACAAACCGCGCCTGCCACGCCCAATCGCGCGCCGACCGTGGCTTTGCCCAGGATTCGATGACGAAGTGCAGTTGACGTCCCTGACTTATTGGTCCAGTTTCAATACAACCGTGTCCAGCGGTGTCTGGTGCTGGACACCACGCTTGATAAACCCGATTCGTTAACCAAAAGGGTCTTTGCAAGCCTATGAATGAAGTACGCAACACCTCCTCTCCAGCCATTGAAATTCGATGGATGTCCTTGTGTCGTTGATCCCTCTGGTGGTGTGTGACGACTCCAACATGGCGCGCAAACAGGTGTTGCGTGCCCTGCCGGCGGACTGGCCGGTTTCGGTCACCGAGGCGGTCAACGGGCGCCAGGCCATGGACGCCATACGCCAAGGCCTGGGCCACGTGGTGTTGCTCGACCTGACCATGCCGGAGATGGATGGCTACCAAGTGTTGAGCGCCTTGCGCGACGAGGGCTTGAAGGCGCAGGTGATCGTGATTTCCGGTGACGTCCAGGATGAGGCGGTGCGCCGCGTGCTGGAGTTGGGCGCCCTGGCGTTCCTGAAAAAACCGTTCGACGAAAACGACCTGCGCCAGACGCTGGCGCGGCTGGGGCTACTGGCCCAACCCGGGCAGGTGCCGCCGCAGAATCGTTCGGCCACGAACGTGGCCATCGGTTTCCACGATGCGTTCCGCGAGACCGTCAACGTGGCCATCGGCCGGGCGGCGGCGCTGATCGCCAAGGTGTTGGGGGTCTTCGTGCAATTGCCGGTGCCGAACGTCAACCTCCTCGAGGTCGGGGAATTGCACATGGCCTTGAACGATGTCGGCAGCTCCCAGCAACTCACCGCCATTTGCCAGGGGTTTATCGGCAGCGGCATCGCCGGCGAAGCCTTGCTGATCTTCCACGACTCGGAGATCGCCGATATCGCGCAGTTGATGCAGCGCCAAAGCGCCGACTATTCGGACCTGGAGATGCTGCTGGACCTTTCCAGCGTCTTGATCGGCGCGTGCCTGAGCAGCATTGCCGAACAGATCGACGTGGTGTTTTCCCAGGGCCACCCGCAGATTCTCGGCCAGCACGCCGCCATCGAGGAATTGATCCGGGACAACAGCAAGCACTGGAAAAAGACCCTGGCGGTGGAAATCAGCTACAGCCTGGAGGGGCACGATATTCGTTTCGACCTGTTGCTGCTGTTCACGGAGGACTCCATCGAACGGTTGACCCATAAACTTGCCTACCTGATGAACTGAGCCATGAGCGAATCCATCGATCTGAACGAGTTCCACTGGTTGCTGGCGATCGTTCAGAGCATCGACGTCGGGGTGGTGGTGCTCGACCGCGAGTACCGCGTGCAAGTCTGGAACACATTCATGGAGAACCGCTCCGGGGTGCAGCCCAAGGACGCCCACAACCAGCATTTTTTCAGCCTGTTCCCTGAAATCGATCGCCAATGGTTCAGCCGCAAGGTGGAAAGCGTCGCGACCCTGGGCACGCCGGCGTTCACGGTCTGGGAGCAGCGTCCGTACCTGATGC
Source organism: Pseudomonas sp. Z3-6 (assembly GCF_051131985.1). Classification (NCBI taxonomy): domain Bacteria; kingdom Pseudomonadati; phylum Pseudomonadota; class Gammaproteobacteria; order Pseudomonadales; family Pseudomonadaceae; genus Pseudomonas; species Pseudomonas sp. Z3-6. The sequence goes on along the minus strand of NZ_CP071644.1, from coordinate 2,977,774 downwards.
GCTTCAAGAGCTACCAGCCGATCACCGGCCAGGAAGCGTTCATGTACCAGAACACCACCCTGTTGCCGTTGCGCTCGCCGGACAACACCATCAAGCACATCTGCCTGGTGATCTATGACGTCACCGACGTCGCCACCAACCGGCATCAGCTCCAAGCCGCCAACGCACAGCTGCAACTCCTCTCCAGCACCGATCGGCTGACGGGGTTGTACAACCGCGGTCATTGGGAAAGCAACCTCAAAGCCGCCTACGCCCGGCACCAGCGCTACGGCAATGCGTTGAGCCTGGTGATGCTCGATATCGATCACTTCAAGCGGGTCAACGACACCTACGGCCACCAGGCGGGCGACAAGGTCATCGAACATGTCGCCAGGCTGCTGCGCGAGCATGTACGCGAATCCGACGTGGCTGGGCGTTATGGCGGGGAAGAGTTCGGCGTGGTGCTGTCAGACACCGACAAGGCCGGCGCCCGGATTTTTGCCGAGCGTATGCGCCAGGCCGTCGAAGCGCTGGAAGTGCAGTACAACGACCAGGCCATCCGTTTCACCATCAGCCTGGGCGTGGCCGACCTGAGCCAGCCCGCGAACGACCACGCCGACCTGATCGCCAGGGCGGACCAGGCGCTGTATACCTCGAAGAAGACCGGGCGCAACCGGGTTACGGTGCATGAGTAGCGAGCCCGCAACGGCTCAGTACCCGATCACATCCAGCCCATCCAACACCGGCACTTGTGGCGAGGGAGCTTGCTCCCGCTGGGTTGCGCAGCAACCCCAAATCAGCCACACCGTTTCGCCAGGCACACCGCGCACACCGCTTTTGCGACTGCTGCGCAGCCGAGCGGGAGCAAGCTCCCTCGCCACAAGTGCGTCTCGATTCGGATAGAGGAGATTTGTGCCCTCCCACAGTTTTTTTCCGCGCGATGGTGAGGCTTGAGACACACCCCACATCCCCTGTGGGAGCGGGCTTGCTCGCGAAGACGGCGCGTCAGCAACCTTCAATGTGGCTGAACCACCCCTTTCGCGAGCAAGCCCGCTCCCACAGGGGATGTGTGTGTGGCATTTACTTACCCACCAGGCTTTGAGACGTCTCGCCATACTTGCCCAGTAACATGAGCGTCACCCCGTTGGTCCAGCCAAAGCCATCCTGCAATTCATACTCGCCGCCTCCCCCGCCATCGCCGCGACCGGACAGGTCGTATTTTTCCACCAGCTTGTTTTCCTTGCCGTAGAGGTTCTCGACTTGCTGCAAGAAACGACTGCCGATCTGTTGCGCCAGCGCGGTGTGCTGGTAGCGCTCCAGTCCTTCCACCGCGACCCATTGCAGCGGTGCCCAGCCATTGGGTTCGTCCCATTGCTGGCCATTGCTGGCCTGGGTAGTGGCGATACCCCCGGGGCGCAACAGGCCGTCACGCACCGCATCGGCGGTGCGATTGGCATGCTCGACAGCGGCCAGGCCCGTGTACAGCGGGAACAGCGTCGCGGCCGTGAGGCCTTGGCGTTGCTGGTTGCGTTGCCAGTCATAGTCCACGTAGAAGCCTTTGTCGGCATTCCACAAATGCTTCTCGATGGCCCGCTGGCGCAGTTCGGCGCGCCGGCCATAAGCCTGGACACAGGCCATGTTTTGCACCGTCTCGCAGGCTTTGGCGATGGTGTGCTCCAGATGATAGATCAGGCTATTGAGATCCACGGGCACGATGGCCGTGGTGCGAATGCTCGCCAGGTTCTGGCCGTCGTCCAACCAGCGCGAACTGAAGTCCCAGCCGCTTTCGGCGCCGGCGCGCAGATCACGCCAAACCTCCTCCTTGGGCCGCTCCGGCACCTGTTCGGCGGTGCTGACATCTTGCAACCAGGACTCCTGTCGAGGTGTCGGGCTGGCATCCCAGTAGCGGTTGAGCACACTGCCATCGGCGAGCTTGACCACGTGTCGGGCAGCGTCACCGGGCTTGAGCGCCTGGGCGCCCTCCATCCAATAGGCATACTCCTTCTGCAACTGCGGCAGGTATCGCCCATAGGCCTGGTCACCTTCGATACGCGCCTGCAACTCCACCATGTAGGCAAAGAATGGCGGCTGCGACCGGCTCAGGTAGTAGGTGCGATTGCCGTTGGGGATGTGACCGTAGGTGTCGATCATGTAGGCGAAGTTATCGGTCATCTGGCGGACCTGGGCCTTATCGCCGCTTTGCTCAAGCCCGAGCATGGTGAAATACGAATCCCAGTAGTACATCTCGCGAAAGCGTCCGCCGGGCACCACATACGGCTGCGGCAATGGCAACAAACTGCTGTAGGCCGGCACCTGGCTGTAGGAGCGACTCAGCACCGGCCAGAGGTTGTCGATGTGTTCCTTGATCGGAGCGCCGGGCCTGGGGGCCGGGCTTTCGGCTGCGCCGGACTCGATGAAGTTGTCTTTCACGAAGGCCTTGATATCGAAGCCGTCGCGGCCCCGTTGGGCCAGGTAATCGGCGCGGATCCGGGCCGGATCACGGTTGGGCAATGCGTCCACGAAATGCTTCTGGTCGGTGAATACCTGCCCACGCTGCACCGCTTCAAAAAGCTCGGGGTAGGCCTGGTCGGGGGGGAGATTGGCTCGTCCCTGGGCGTCGGCGTAGCTCCAGGTGGCAGGCGGTTGGCTTGAGCAGGCCACGCACATCAGCGCGACGAAGGAGAGGCTGGTGAGGGCAATAGGTCGCATCAGAGGGTCCATCCTGTTTTTCATTTCTGACAAACCAGTGACCTGTCGAAATGGACCTGGGTTCAGTCAATGATGCAATGTCAGACGAGCCCCGCCCCACTGGTCAGTCCAATCTGCTTTTTTATTAATTGGTCTTGCCAATATTCTTTTCGGCCTGTAGTTTCGGGCCAAGGTCATTGGTGCAGGTCACCGCTCACCTACAACAAAAAAGAGCACCCCGGTCCCGGCAACCGCGTGTTCACACCCCTCCTCCCGCCTGCAGGCAGTGACTGCCTGGACGCCAGCCAAGGAGCATCGACATGCTGACGATCATCTGTAACGAACCCGGCTCGCTCACCGCCATCGAGCGTGAGCGCCCCCTCAGGAAACCCGGGGAGGTGCTCATCCGGGTCAAGCGCGTCGGGGTCTGCGGCACGGACCTGCACATCTTCACCGGTAACCAACCGTACCTCGAATATCCGCGGGTCATGGGCCACGAGTTCTCCGGGGTCGTGGAAGGTACCGACGAGGCCAGCGGCCTGGCTGTGGGTGACGTCGTCTATGTGATGCCGTACCTGTCCTGCGGGACTTGTATCGCCTGCCGCCAGGGCAAGACCAACTGCTGCACCCAGATCCAGGTGCTGGGGGTCCACTGCGACGGCGCGTTCACCCAATACCTGAGCGTTCCCCATGCGTTCGTTCACAAGGCGGCGGGGGTTTCCCTGGACCAGGCCGCGATGATCGAATTCCTCTCGATCGGCGCCCACGCCGTACGTCGCTCGAACATCCAGGCGCAGAAACACGCCCTGGTGGTCGGTACCGGCCCGATCGGCATGGCGGCGGCGATCTTCGCCAGCCTGCGCGGTGCGAAAGTCACCGTCCTGGATACGCGTGAGGATCGCCTGTCGTTCTGCAGGCAACACCTGAATATCCACGCCGCCGTGCACATCGGAGACGGCGACAAGCAGGCCCTGGCCGATCTGACCGAGGGCGATTTTTTTGACGTGGTCTTCGACGCCACCGGCAATGCACGGGCCATGGAGCGAGGGTTCGAGTTCATCGCCCACGGCGGCACCTACGTGATGATCTCGGTGGTTCGGGACTCGATCACTTTCTCCGACCCTGAATTCCACAAGCGCGAAGCCACGCTGATGGGCAGCCGCAACGCCACCCAGGAAGACTTCCGGTACGTCGAGCAATGCCTGCGCGACGGCTTGATTCCGGATGCGGCCCTGAACACCCACCGATTGACGCTGGACGATGTGCCCCAATCGTTCGCTACCTTGCTCGACCCCAAGCAAGGTGTCGTCAAGGCAATCATCGAGTGCTAGGAATCGGAGGACGCCCCATGAACCCGCCTTCTGCTTTGCTTGTTTTGGCACCCGGTGATGATGTCGCGGTGGCCCGAGGCGATATCCTCGAGGGCCAGCCGGTGAGTGCCGACGGCCTCACCCTGATCGCCCGGCAGACGGTTCCGTCCGGCCACAAGATCGCCTTGCGCAGGGTGCTGGTCGGCCAGCGGGTGCTCAAGTACGGGCAGACCATCGGCCAGGCCACCCAGGCCATCGAGCCCGGCGATCACGTCCACGTGCACAACCTGGACATGCCCGCCGCCACTGCCGAACACAGCGTACGGAACGTTTATGTCCCCACGTCGTTGAGCGACAACCCCGCGACCTTCGAAGGTTACGTCCGCGAGGATGGACGCGTCGGCACGCGCAATTACATCGGGGTCATTTCCAGCGTCAACTGCTCGGCAACCGTCTGCAAGCAGATTGCCAACGCCTTTTCTGCCGAGCGCTTGAGAGACTTCGCCAACGTCGACGGCGTCGTTGCGATCACCCATGGCAGCGGCTGTGGCATGGGTGCCAAGGGCGAAGGCATCGATATTCTCAAGCGAACCCTGCGCGGCTATGCCGATCACGCCAATTTCGCCGGTGTGCTGTTGATCGGCCTGGGGTGCGAGGTCAATCAACTCACCCCGTTGATGAATGAACTGGGGGATCGCCCCGCGGCGCTCAAGGCCAGCCTGGTCATCCAGGACGAAGGCGGCACTCGCGACGCCGTGCGACGTGGCATCGCCCTCATTGAAGCGATGCTGCCCCTCATCGACCAATGCCAGCGGACGACCGTTGCCGCCAGCCACTTATGCGTCGGCTTGCAATGCGGCGGTTCGGACGGCTACTCCGGCATCACGGCCAATCCGGCACTCGGCGCGGCCGTGGACCTGCTGGTGCAACAGGGCGGCACGGCGATCCTTTCGGAGACACCGGAAATCTATGGGGCCGAACACTTGCTGACGGCCCGCGCCGCGTCGGCCGACATTGCCGAAAAATTGATGGCGCGGATCCATTGGTGGGAAGCCTACGTCCGCCACAACGACGGTGACATGAACAACAATCCTTCGCCGGGCAACAAGGCCGGGGGCATCACCACCATCCTGGAGAAATCCCTGGGCGCCGTGGCGAAAGCCGGTGCGAGCGGGCTGATGGGCGTCTACCCATACGCTGAAACGATCGATGCCCGTGGCCTGGTGTTCATGGACACACCCGGCTACGACCCGGTGTCGGCGACCGGCCAGGTGGCGGGCGGCGCGAACCTGATCTGCTTCACCACGGGCCGCGGCTCGACCTATGGGTGCAAGCCCACGCCCTCCTTGAAAATCGCCACCAACACCCAGCTGTTCCAGCGCATGGAGCTGGACATGGACTTCAACGCCGGCGGCATCGTCGATGGCCTGGAATCGGTTGCACAGGCGGGCGAGCGGTTGTTCCGACTGATGTTGGCGACCGCGTCCGGGCACCGCACCTGCAGCGAGGAAAATGGCTTGGGCGATAACGAGTTCCTGCCCTGGCAGATCGGTGCGGTGATGTGATTGAGGCCGTCACTGCACCCTTCTCTGTGGGAGCGGGCTTGCTCGCGAAGGCAGCGGGTCAGCTTGCATCAATGCTGAATGTACCGCCGCTTTCGCGAGCAAGCCCGCTCCCACCTCAGCCGCTATGGTAGCCTTTGCGGACTTTCCGATGGACGCTCACCCCATGGTCTCGCCGATCAACGCCGCCGAACGCAAGCCGTATCAGAAAATCGCCGATCAACTGCGCAGCTACATCGCCCAGGGGGATTTCAAACCAGGCGCTCGACTTCCTCCCGAGCGTGATTTGACCCAACTGTTGGGAGTCTCCAGGCCGTCGCTTCGCGAGGCCCTGATCGCCCTGGAAATAGACGGCGACATCGAAATCAAGATGGGCTCCGGCGTGTACGTGCGCGCCATCTCCAAGGATGCAAGGCACCCGAGCATGACCTTGGGCGAGAGCCCTTCGGAACTGATGCAGGCGCGGGCGTTGATCGAAGGTGAGTCAGTGATCCTGGCGTGTCTGCATGGCAAGAAAAGTGACTACCGCTATCTGCAGGACTGCATCGACGCCATGCGCGCAAGCATCGCCAGCGGCCTGCCGCCGTTGGAGGATGACCGTAAATTCCATCAGCGCCTGGCCAAGATGAGCGGCAACTCTGCCCTGGTGCGGATCATCACGGCCCTGTTCGATGAACGACACAATCCGATTTCGGCGCACCTGAGCAAGCATGCGGAGAATGCCCTGACATGGGAAGCTGCGGTCATCGAGCATGAAGCGATCCTGCGCGCCGTGGCCCACAAAGATGTACTCGGTGCCCAAACCTCGATGCGCCAGCATCTGAGCCGTTCGGAGAACCGCTGGCTGAAAGCGCTGGAACCGGAAGACTCGGGCGACTAGTCCGGCGGTTTTGGGATCGTGGTTGACGGGTCAAATGCCATCGCGAGCAAGCTCGCTCCCACAGTTGATCGGTGGTGTACCTCGATGTGGCGCCCCCCCAAGTCACCTGTGGGAGCGAGCCTGCTCGCGAAGGCGGTGGCTAAATAAACCATCCAAGACAGTTGCTCCCACAGGGGAATCGCATTGGCCTGGGACATTCAGGTTTGGCAATCTGCCTGAGAGGCTGAGCGCCTTTTGGATGCTTTGTAGCGGGACCAACGGCGGTCTGAAAATCTCCTGGGAATTTACTTCCCGTGGCGAGGGAGCTTGCTCCCGCTGGGCTGCGAAGCGGCCCCAACCCAGCCACAGTGTTTCGTCAGGCACAGCGCAGCGCCCGGTGTTTACGACTGCTGCGCATCCCTCGCCACAGGTGTGTTCGGCGTCATCAAGCAACGCATTCTCGAAGGTTTGCTCCCACAGTTGATCGGTGATGTACCTCGATTGCGACCAGTCCAAGCCACCTGTGTGCGAGCCTGCTCGCGATGGCGGCGGCACAGTCGCCACCGCTTTCACAAGCAAGTTCACACCCCCGCTTGCCAAACCCAACGGCGTGCCGATATTGTCAGCACCATGAATGCCCCAAAGATCACCTCGACCACCACGACCACGACCGCCCAGGCGGGTCGTGAGGTGTCGTGAGCGAATAACACACGTATCTCAAAGGCCCGCCAGTCGATGGTAAGGGCCTTTTCTTTTGCCCTTGCGTCGCTGGCCCAAACGCAAGGAAAGCACGATGCACGCACTGTTGATTCTCGATATGCAAGTTGGGTTGTTTCACGGCCCGGATAAACCTTGGGCAGGTGAAGCGCTGCTGGATACGTTAAATGCCCTGTTGACCAAGGCTCACAGCGCCGGTGCCCCTGTCTTCCTGGCTCGCCATGTCGGTCCGCCTGGCTCGCCTATCGAGCCGGGAAGTCCACTGACGCAACTGCTCCCGCAATTGCGGCTGGCAGGCAACGAGGTGATCTTCGAAAAAACCCGTCCCAATGCCTTTGCCATGACCGGTCTGGCCGAGCAGTTGAAGGCCTGTGGCGCCGAAGGTGTGGTGATTGCAGGCATGAAAACCCAGTATTGTGTCGACAGCACGTGCCGTGCCGCCCGGGACCTGGGCTTCGATGCCGTGCTGATCGCCAATGGTCACACGTGTGCCGACACGCTGGACGTGAAGGCGCCCGTGATCATCGCCCATCACAACACAACGCTGGCCGGGCCCTTTTGCCGGGTCATCAGCGCCGAGGACTGGGATTTTTAACCCCACATCAGAACATCGGCCCAGGCCGGGCCGATCCTGCTCAAACCAAAGGAGTGATCCACATGGAAGTCTGCAATCGGCTACAACCCTCGGAATGCGTCAACATGGAGGACATCCGAGGCGAAATCGATGCCCTCGATCAGGCCGTCATCAAACTGCTGGGCAAACGTTTTCAATACGTACTCGCGGCCTCGAAGTTCAAGACGTTGGCGACATCGGTACGGGCGCCGGAGCGTTTCAAGGCGATGCTGGCGACACGGCGGGAATGGGCCGAGGCCGAGGGCCTGAGCCCGGATGCCATCGAAAAAATGTACAGCGACCTGGTGAGCCACTTCATTGCCGAAGAAATGAAACACTGGGCGGCTCATCCATCCCGGAACTGATTTTTCAATAACTGAAATACACACAGCCCCGGTCGGTTCCCTTCGTCGTTGACGAGGGCGCCGGCCGGGGCTGTGTGCAGGTTCTACAGCATTCCTTCCTAAGCCGCTTCTGCAAACTCCATCAACGCCGCCAATACCAACGGGTGCAGGACAGCGTCGGGATGTTTCGTTTGCCAGGCCATCAAGTCGCGGCACATGGTCGGCGTCCAGAAGCTCTTGATGTGCTGGTATACACCACGCACCGCCACCGCGTGGTCCGGCTCACTGGCAAAATACTGACCGATCTGGTTGGCCATCTTGATCAGACTTTCAGAGCTCATCGACGCACCTCCGCTTTCTCGGCATGGCGACGCTCCCTCAGCAGGCGCCCTTGTTCATCACTGAACGCCTGGTAACGCTTCTGCCATTCCGAAGGCTGGCTGACCCGCACGATCTCCACCGCCGTGACCTTGTATTCCGGGCAGTTGGTGGCCCAGTCGGAGTTGTCGGTGGTGATCACGTTGGCGCCCGATTCCGGGAAGTGGAACGTGGTGTAGACCACGCCCGGTGCCACTCGCTCGGTCACCCTCGCGCGCAGTACCGTTTGCCCGGCACGGCTGCCGATGCCGACCCAGTCTTCGTCGACGATCCCGCGGTTCTCGGCATCGGTCGGATGGATTTCCAGACGGTCCTCCTCGTGCCAGGCGACGTTTTCGGTGCGCCGGGTCTGGGCGCCGACGTTGTATTGGCTGAGGATGCGGCCGGTGGTCAGCAGCAGCGGATAACGGTTGTTGACCTTCTCCTCGGTGGGCACGTAGCCGGTGAGCATGAAGCGGCCCTTGCCGCGCACGAACTGCTCGATGTGCATGGTCGGCGTGCCGTCCGGCGCGGCATCGTTGCACGGCCATTGCAGGCTGCCGTGGCGCTCCAGTTCGGCGTAGCTGACGCGGGAGAACGTCGGCGTCAGGCGGGCGATTTCATCCATGATTTCCGAAGGATGGTTGTAATGCATCTTGTAGCCCAGGGCGTCGGCCAAGGCGATGGTGGCTTCCCAATCGGCCTTGCCGGCCAACGGGTCCATCACCTTGCGAACGCGGGAGATGCGGCGTTCGGCGTTGGTAAAGGTGCCATCCTTCTCGAGGAACGAGCTGCCCGGCAGGAACACGTGGGCGAACTTGGCCGTCTCGTTGAGGAAGATGTCCTGGACGATCACGCATTCCAGCGCGGACAGCGCGGCCGTCACATGCTGGGTGTTGGGGTCGCTCTGGGCGATGTCTTCACCTTGGCAATAAAGCGCCTTGAAGGTGCCGTCCAGCGCCGCCTCGAACATGTTCGGGATACGCAGGCCCGGGTCGGGTTGCAAGGTCACGTTCCAGGCTTGCTCGAACTCGGCGCGCACCGCTTCGTTGGAGATGTGCCGATAGCCGGGCAGTTCGTGGGGGAACGAGCCCATGTCGCAGGAGCCCTGGACGTTGTTCTGCCCACGCAGCGGGTTCACCCCGACACCTTCGCGACCGATGTTGCCAGTGGCCATGGCCAGGTTGGCAATGCCCATGACCGAAGTACTGCCCTGGCTGTGCTCGGTAACGCCGAGGCCGTAGTAGATGGCCGCGTTGCCGCCAGTGGCGTAGAGCCGTGCGGCGGCGCGGATCTGCTCGGCAGGCACGCCACACACCGGGCCGAGGACTTCGGGCGAGTTTTCCGGCTGGCTGACGAAATCGCGCCAGCGGGCGAAGTCCGCCGCCTCGCAGCGAGCCTCGACAAAAGGCTGGTCTATCAAACCTTCGGTGGCAATCACATGGGCCAGCGCGTTGAGCATCGCCACGTTGGTACCCGGACGCAGTTGCAAGTGCAGCTCGGCGCGGGCGTGGGGCGAATCCACCAGGTCGATGCGCCGTGGGTCGATGACGATCAGTCGTGCGCCCTGGCGCAAGCGGCGCTTGAGCTGGGAGCCGAACACCGGGTGCGCGTCGGTGGGATTGGCGCCCATCACCATGATCACGTCGGCCTTCATCACCGAGTCGAAGTTCTGCGTGCCGGCGGACTCGCCCAGGGTCTGCTTGAGACCGTAACCGGTAGGCGAGTGGCAGACACGGGCGCAGGTGTCGACGTTGTTGTTGCCGAACGCGGTACGCACCAGTTTCTGCACCAGGTAGGTTTCTTCGTTGGTGCAGCGGCTGGAGGTGATGCCGCCGATGGAATCGCGCCCGTACTTGAGCTGGATCCGGCGCAGTTCGCTGGCGGCATAGGTGACCGCCTCGTCCCAGCTGACTTCCTGCCACGGGTCGTTGATGTGCTTGCGGATCATCGGTTTGGTGATGCGATCCGGGTGCGTGGCGTAGCCCCAGGCGAAGCGGCCCTTGACGCAGGAATGGCCGTGGTTGGCCTGGCCGTTCTTGTCCGGGACCATGCGCACCAGTTGTTCGCCTTTCATCTCGGCGCGGAACGAACAGCCCACGCCGCAATAGGCGCAGGTGGTGATGACGCTGCGCTCCGGCTGGCCGATCTCCACGACGCTCTTGTCGATCAGGGTCGCCGTCGGACACGCCTGCACGCAGGCACCGCAGGACACGCATTCGGAATCGAGGAAGTTGTCACCGCCGGCCGCTTCCACCCGGGAATCGAAACCGCGCCCAGTGATCGTCAGGGCGAAGGTGCCCTGGATTTCCTCACAGGCGCGTACGCAGCGGCTGCAGACGATGCACTTGCTCGGGTCGTAGTCGAAATACGGGTTGGAAACGTCCTTGGCCTCGGCCAAGTGGTTGGCGCCCTCGTAGCCGTAGCGCACTTCGCGCAGGCCCACCTGCCCCGCCACGGTCTGCAACTCGCAGTTGCCATTGGCCGAACAGGTCAGGCAATCCAGCGGGTGGTCGGAAATGTACAGCTCCATCACGTTGCGCCGCAGCGTGGCGAGCTTGGAGGTTTGCGTGCGCACCACCATGCCCTCCGTTACCGGCGTGGTGCAGGACGCGGGATAGCCGCGCATGCCGTCGATTTCCACCAGGCACATGCGGCAGGAGCCGAAGGCTTCCAGGCTGTCGGTGGCGCAGAGCTTGGGAATGGTGGTGCCGAGCATGGCCGCGGCGCGCATGACCGAGGTGCCCGCGGCGACGCTGATTTCGCGCCCGTCGATGGTCAGGCTGACCTGCACGTCGCTGTCACGCGCCGGGGTGCCCAGGTCGATATCGGTGCTGGGATCGAAGATGGTGATCATTGGTCAGCCTCCGTGGTCGCCAGACCGAAGTCGGCGGGGAAATGCTTGAGGGCGCTGGCGACAGGGTAGGACGTCATCCCACCGAGGGCACAGAGCGAACCGTATTGCAGCGTGTCGCACAGGTCCTGCAACAGCAGGGCCTGTTCCTGGCGGTCACCGGCTTCGGTGCTGGCGATCAAGCGGTCCACCACTTCCACCCCACGGGTGGAACCGATCCGGCACGGCGTGCACTTGCCGCAGGATTCCTCGGCGCAGAACTGCAAGGCGAACCGGGCCATCTGGGCCATGTCCAGGCTGTCGTCGGCGACCACCACACCACCGTGGCCGAGCATCGCGCCCATGGCGGCGAACGCTTCGTAGTCCAGCGGCGTATCGAATTGCGAAGGCGGCACCCAGGCGCCCAACGGCCCGCCCACTTGCGCGGCCTTCAGCGGACGACCGCTGGCGGTACCGCCGCCATAACCTTCCACCAACTCCCGCAGGCTCAGGCCGAAAGCGCGCTCCACCAAGCCGCCATGACGGACGTTGCCGGCCAGTTGGAACGGCATCGTACCCAGGGAGCGGCCCATGCCGAAGTCGCGATAGAACTGCGCGCCTTTCTCCAGGATGATCGGCACCGAGGTCAGGGTCAGTACGTTATGCACCAGCGTCGGCAAGCCGAACAGGCCTTGCAGCGCCGGCAGCGGCGGCTTGGCGCGCACCGTGCCGCGCTTGCCCTCGAGGGATTCCAGCAGCGCGGTTTCCTCGCCACAGATATAGGCGCCGGCGCCGACTCGCACTTCCAGCTCAAAGGCGCGACCGCTGCCGCTCACGTTCGTGCCCAGGTAACCGGCCTCGCGAGCGATGTGCAGCGCGTCGTTCAACGTACTGACGGCGTCCGGGTATTCCGAACGCACGTAGATGTAGCCCATGGTCGCGCCCACGGCGATGCCGGCGATGATCATGCCTTCGATCAGCAGGAAGGGGTCGCCTTCCATCAGCATGCGGTCGGCAAACGTGCCGGAGTCTCCTTCGTCGGCATTGCAGACCACGTACTTCTGCGGCCCCTGCGCGTCACGCACAGTGCGCCACTTGATGCCCGCCGGGAACGCCGCGCCGCCGCGGCCGCGCAGGCCGGACTCCAGCACACTGGCGACCACCTCGGCGCCATCCATCTGGATCGCCCGGGCCAGGCCGAGAAACCCGCCTTGGGCACGATAGTCATCAAGGGACAAGGGCCGGGTGATGCCAGCACGGGCAAACAACAGGCGCTGCTGGCTTTTCAGATAAGGAATGTTCTCCACCAGTCCCAGGGCAGCAGGATGGCCGCCCGGATCATGGGCCAGCGCATCGAGCAGGGCCGGCACGTCTTGGGCCGTGACCGGGCCAAAACCCAAGCGCCCTTCAGGCGTCTCCAACTCAACCAGTGGCTCCAGCCAATAGAGGCCACGGGAACTGGTCCGCAACACCTGCAACGGCAACTGTCGACGTTCAGCCTCAACGGCCAACGCAGCCGCGACCTTGTCCGCGCCCACGGCACGGGCCACCGAATCGCGGGGGATACAGAGCGTCAGCATGCGCCCTCCTCCCTGCAGTCATTCACCAACTGACGCAGGCGCTCGGGCGTGATCCGCGCATGCAACTCCCCGTCCAGTTCCAGGGCCGGCGAGCAGACGCAGGCGCCCAGGCAATAGACCGGCCGCAGGCTGATACTGCCGTCGGCGCTGGTGCCGTGATCGTCCAGCGCCAGTTGCTCGCGCAACTGCGCAGCCAGGGCTTCGGCGCCCATGCTCTTGCAGGACTCGGCCCGGCACAGGCGCAGGGTATGGCGCGCCGGCGGCGTGGTACGGAAATCGTGGTAGAAACTGATGACCCCGCGCACTTCAGCCAGGCTGAGATTGAGGGCGTGGGCGATCTCCGGGACGGCGCTGTCGGGGACATACCCGCAGCCTGCCTGGATGGCATGGAGAATGGGCAGCAAGGCACCGGGGGTGTCCTTTTCGCGCGCAAGCACGCTGTGGATCATGGGCAGGTGAAGCGTCTCATCGGGCATAAACGTACCTCGGCATCTCGAACGACACCGCCGCATAGCGGCAGCCGTCCGGAGTCTTGGCTGCGGCGTCCGGCCCACGTCACGGTAGCGTGGCACATCCGATCGCCATTCTCGCTCTCCGGCCAGGTGTCTTTGGCGCACCTGGTCCGAGGCATTCTCACAGCTTGCCACTCCCGGGGGTTGGCGATTGCACATGGACGACGAAACGTGTTCTGAAAGCGACTAGGCGGGAAAAGTTGTCCTACGCCCGCGGGAGGTCAGATACACAAGTGATTGTAGGCGACGCACGGCGATCGGTGGCTACTGGCCGTTTCCCTGACTGCCAGCGTGGCGATTGCTTTGCTGGATCACAACACAAGGTTACAAACACAATATATATGTATCGTTTTACAGCGATCAATTTCGACATCATTTAGGGGAGCAACAATCTGACATCAGAAGGAATCCTGAAATGCTACACAAACAGCTTTTTACGCACTCTCTATTGCTCTTATCACTTACAGCAAGCTTTCTTACGCTGGCAGAAGAGTATTACTGGACGATTCAACAATTCCCGAAACACCTTCAAGAGCGACAACCCTCACCCGAATTGGCCTGTAGATGGTTACATGAAGAATATGAAGAAACCTGGAATTACACGCCAGCGGTGGCAACGGAGGAAGATCACATCTGGTATTGCCACATGATATATGGCAAGGATCCGTTAAACGACTCTTTTGGCGCTGTAGCCATTCTCCGCAGCGGCAACACATGCAGCGAAAACCAACAATTCAATAAGTCATCAGGCCAATGCGAGACTCAAGGCCTCGACAGTGGCTGCCCCTTGAGCCTGGCGGGAAACCCAATAAATTTCGCGACAGGCTACAAAATACAAACGGAGAACGATTACTCAACTGCGCATTCACACCCAAGTGCAAATCCACTTAACTTCTCAAGATTCTACAGAAGCGTTGATGGCGTATGGCGGCACAGTTATTCATCCAGGCTCAGCCTCGAAGAAAACTTGATCACGCTTTTTCACCTTGATGGAAGTCGATCCTTTTTTGAAAAAAATGGGACATCTTATGAGGCGAGGCCACCCGAAACAGGAACACTCGTTTATCAGTCGGACCGTTGGAGCTATCACGCCAGCAATAATCGCTCACTTGAATTTGATAGCAACGGAAGGTTAATTGCGCTTATTAAATCAGGTAGCGCGCTGAGCATCGCCTATTTAGACAACGTTGCGACCGTTACTGATGGTTTTGGTAACACCTTAAAATTTACCGAGGACACGTTAAAACAACCTCTTACCGTTACTGCGGGCGACGTAAGCATTAGCTATACCTTCAACAATTACAAACAGCTAACCTCCATGACCAAAACCTATCCGACCCATACGGAGAATAAACAATATCTCTACGAAGACCCGAAAGGTAGCAGACTGCTGACCGGCATTATAGATGAGCGCGGGGTACGTTATGCCACATGGACTTATGATGATCAAGGGCGCGCCATTACGAGTGAACACGCAGCCGGTATGGAAAAAATCTCAGTCGACTACAACCCTGATGGGTCATCAACGGTAATCAACGCACTGGGTAAGAAAATTCGATATCAATTTGAATTGATTCAAGGCGTCAAACGCATCAAGTCCATTGCGGGCCTTCCATCAGCCAATTGTCCCGACAGCAACTCAACTTTCACCTACGACACCCGCGGTCTGCTGACAACAAAAACAGACAACAACGGCAATATAACCACTTATCTCTACAACGACCGAGGCCTGGAAACCTCTCGCACGGAAGCGAGCGGCACTTCTCAAGCGAGAACAACCACCACCGAATGGCACCCGACGCTGTATTCCCCAGTGCGCATAAACGAACCGGATCGCTCCATTCACTACACCTACGACACTCAAGGGCGCCAACTCAGTAAAACAACAATTTCACGTTAATTCAGAAGGATCTGAATATGAACACATTGACATGCAAGGTTGCTCTGCTCGCCCTCGCTTTGGGCGGAACCATTACCACCCTTCCTCTTTGCCAAGCCGCCGAACGTGGCTGGTCGCTCACCTACAATACCCAGGGGCAGCTGGAGTCGTCAGATGGGCCCCGAACAGATGTCAGCGACATTACCCGCTACGCTTACGATGCCAAAGGACATCTGGCGCGCATTATCAACGCGCTCGGGCACACCACCACATTTTCCAACTTTGACGCCGCCGGCAGTCCTAAGACAGTTGTCGATTCCAATGGTGTTATTACAAACCTGACCTATGCACCACAAGGCTGGCTGAGGTCGTTGAGTACCGCTACCGGCACTGTTCGCCTTGAGCACAATGCCGTGGGCGACATCACCAAGATCATTCGCGCAGACAATAGTTGGTCGACTTACACGTGGGACGACGCAAGGCGGCTCATCCGAGTGACCAATAACGCAGGGGAACAGATCGAATTTGATCTCGACACGATGGGGAACCGGACTGCAGTACGGATCAAGGACAAGACCGGTAAGCTGACCAAACAACATCAATGGGTGTATGACGAACTGGGTCGCTTGCTGCGCTCAGTGGGTGCGGCCGGCCAGACAAGCCAGACACAGTACGACCTCAACGATAATCCGATCGCGCTGACCAATCCCCGCAATCACAGTCACCAACGGGCCTTTGATTCACTGAACCGATGGGTGACGAATACTGACCCGCTGAATGGCATCACTCAACTTGAGTACGACGCTCAAGATAACCTCACGCACGTCCGCGACCCACGTGGTGTAACCACTCAATATCAATACGACGGCCTGGGGAACCTGACGCGGTTGAACAGCCCTGACAGCGGCGCCACTGACTATCAGTACGATGCCGCAGGCAACGTAACGCAACAAGTGGACGCGCGTGGTGTGGTCACGACTTTTACCTACGATGCGCTCAATCGCCTGACCGCCCGCCGCTATCCGACGAATCCGGCACTGGACGTTCAGTTCCACTACGATTCGATTGCCGCCGGTAACAAAGGCATCGGCCGACTGACAGCCGTGGAGGACGTCAACGGGGTGTTGAATTACACCTACGACGCCCAAGGCAACGTTACAGCCCAGCGGCAAACAGCGCCCGCAAACACAACGACTCAGCCAGAACAAATCGGCTATGGATACGATGTCGCCAATCGGTTGAGCAGGATCGATTATCCAACAGGTTTCAGCGTCGTCTACTCGCGCAACACCACAGGACAAATCAGCCATGTGCAGGTCCGGCGCGGCACGGGGCAGCCGACCGCGTTCGCCAGCAATATCACGTATCAACCTTTCGGTCCGCTTAAAAGCCTGACCTGGGCCAACGGTACTACGCTTCAACGTACCTATGATCTGGACTATCGGCTGACCGCTCAAGCCGTTGCCGGCCAGAGCAACGCCTATACCTACGACGGCCAGGGAAACATGACTCAAATGCAACGCGACTCAGTCGACAACCATGGCTACAGTTATGACCCGCTGGATCGCCTGGTAGGAGAATCTACTGCTTTCAACCAGATGACTTACGTTTATGATCCCGCGGGTAACCGCACCCGAAAGGCGCTCAGCACGTTGATTGACGGCGAGTTGCGTGTCACCGCTGGCACGTCTTATCAGTATGGCGCGAGCAACAATCGGTTGACGCAGGCAGGCACCCACTCGGTAGACTTCGACGCGGCAGGCAACCTGACCGCAGACCGCGCCAATCGTCAGTTTTCCTACGACGAGCAGAATCGCCTGAGCACAGTGAAAATCAAGGGTGCTGTCAAGGCTCGGTTCCGCTACAACGCTTTCGGCCAACGAACCAAAAAAATCACCTCTCAAGGCACTACGGTATTTATCTACGGGTTGAGTGGCGAACTTCTTGTCGAGCATGTATTCGATAACCAAGGCAAGAAGCTGAGAAGTCAGTTTTATATCTGGCTCGACGGGGTGCCCTTGGGCGGCATCAGTGTGAGCTACGGTGCAACGGGCGCGCCAGCAAACAGCGCCGAGTTCTACCTCCATAGCGACCACCTCAACACACCGCGAATCGCAACGAACGCGGCGCGAACCAAGGTATGGGAGTGGGTTTCCGATGCATTTGGTACAAAGCAAGCCAGCGGACAACTGGAAATCAACCTGCGATTTCCCGGTCAGTATTACGATGTCGAGACTGGACTCCACTATAACTATTTTCGTGATTACGACCCGAAGACTGGACGCTATGTGCAGAGTGATCCGATTGGGCTCAATGGTGGCCTTAATACCTATGGGTACGTAGAGGGGAACCCAATTTCCAAGTTCGATTTCTGGGGGCAGCAATCAGCATTCCCAGGAGTCGGCGGCATGAGTGCGGATCAACTTTCTAACTACGGGAAAGCGCAATCTACTATGAGTTCACCTGCAGTTCAGGCTGCACAAGCAAGGGGAGCCTCAACATGGCAGAATCTTTATGCACCAGATTATGTCTCTGCCGAGGCAAGTGTTTATATGATGACATGCAGCGTGACTTACACCAGATATGGTGACGGATTTTGTGGCTGCGGTGTTACACGCGGATACCCGAGCAGTGGGTTTGGCATAAATGCATCAGCTGGTTTTCTTCTATCCCCGCTCATGCCATCAAAACTTCAGTTGAATGACTATTTGACTGGCCATGGAGCATCGGCCAACTATTACTACGGTTTTGGCGGTGCTTTTGCTGGAAACGCTGCCGGCGCAGCAATAAATGTCGGAGTTGGGATTGGTGGTGGTGCGGCAACTCCTGGGTCAGTTAACAGCCAGACAAACAAATAATGAAGCACAAAACAAACCACCTCATCCTGTCGGCCAAGGCCATTCTTGCCTTGATTGTCCTATCCACTATTTTTTACTGGACTACAAGTCAAAGAGAGAAAAAAAATAGCTACGTGGGGATTTCAGTCCTTATTAGTGAAGCTGAGAAAGTCCGCCCTCCTGGTGGTGCTGTACTCATAAACGAATCGAGCAATCACAAGATGAGCACAGCGATAGTTTCAAAACGATATAAGACCGCACTGACCCAAAGCCAAATTTTCGATTATTACAAATCAGGTCTCGAGTCAACTGGATGGAGCCGTATAAATGATAGTGGTCTCATCAGTGAGTACTGCAAGGGGGTATTGCGTGCAGGGGTTGAGTTCAACCCAAACATAGGCTTCTACACATTTTCTATAACTTGGCGGCAGCGGATTGCTGCCAAATGCGGCACTTAATTTAATGTAAAAACCAGCAACCTGCGACAAGAATTTAGCTTTGCGATGCTCATTGCATCGAAACAGCCTTGCGCTCCCCCTTCAAGCAAAGCGGACTAAACGACAGTTATTAAACAAATGAAAAAACATTACTTCTCACACTAGCTACTCGAGCAGATCGCGAGCAGATTGGAATAGATAAATGCTTGGATAGTGGGAACCGTTGAAACCATGAAAAAGCCAGTGTGAGCACGAGGAAAAATTGGAATTAACAATTTAAACTTGATGACCCACCTATCAGTTTCCTAGCGTTACGGCTTGCACCAAGCCGTAACGTTTATTTAGTGAAACCTAAACACCATTACAACTATCACTGATGACTTTGGCAACACATTAAAAGTCACTATGACGCAAACAAGCAACCTCTTACCGTCACAGCGGACAACGTAAACATTAGCTACGCCTATAATGATTTACAAACGACTTTCTTCGATGACCAAAAACCATCCAAACCACACTGAAAACAAACAATACCTCAGAGGCACTCAAAATGATCTACATTGAAGAAAACAACTTTGAGAGGCAAATGGACTTGATTTCTGCACTTGCAAATCAGGCACCTTTTGACTTAGTTGCCTGGTTGCATCCGGACTCCACCATCGATACCATATTAGGCGCCAGCGTTTATAAATCAATCACAGTTAATGCAGCGCCAGTTACCACTTACACAAATGACGTTATTGCCAGCTGCACTCAGCGACTTCGGGTGACCGACGCATTAATAAATAACATCACCCAAGAAAAAAACATCATAGTAAAAAATTGTGACAGCCTATGTATCTACAGCCCCGAAAACCCTGAATGGCAAGCATGTACAATAGGTCACGAAGGAATGATATTGGTTAGAGATTTGGCTCTACTTAGTTATTTAAAGTCCTTAGATTTCAATGCATCACTGCATGCGCCATCTTGGTGGTGACTCACCGACACAAAACATGTAATGCCTAGAGCGCTACGATCCACTCATTCGCACAGAACGTAGCGTTCCACTATTGAAAACATTGTCGACCGCCTCAATCTCTCACCGCCCTGACGCTGAAACTATTATTGGAGGGCTATTGGTGCCGGTCTACGCGTAGGACTGAATTGGTATCTTATCGACAAGCTACTAAGCGAATCCGAACCTGACGCAGAAGAAAAAAAACCAATAGCTGACCTGTCCGGAAAAAATGGAGCCAAGGGCATCCCAAACTGGGCTAACGGAGAAAGGTCATTCAAAGGCGAATCTGCAAAATATTTTGCTGATCGTCTTTTGGGCAAAAAATACGGAGAAAATGGATACAACAAAGGACTCGCATCGGAGCATAATAAAACAAGGAAATAGAGTGATCGTGCGTTCGAACCCGACAACTATAGAGATCCCGTGATGAATTTTGTTTACATAGTCATACACACACATCAAATGCCAGATAGAAATGACGATATAAAATTTATAGGAGTCTATGCGGATCATGCATCAGCAGAAGAAGCCGTAAAAAGAGCAAGCCTTAAAACTGGATTCTCGGAAACCAAAGATGAGGTTTTTTCACCTATGCACCAGATGAAAAATAGACACTGAGTTTGAAATGCCGACATTGATCGCCTAGAGGCGGATTGAACAAGCTGTGCAAGTCCGGCTTAACGGCTCTGAACAGGACAAACAATGATCAAATATGTTTTTTAATACTGGGGCTATTTTATATAAGTCTGATGATAATGGCGTATCCACATGCAAAAAAGGGCCAAAGTATTGTAGTGGCCGGACCATGGTGGTGCCTCTATAAGAATAGCTATAAAGAAAGCGTTGGAAATCTCTGCAATTTTGGCAGAATCATCCTAGGACTCGACCTAATCCTTCTTGCTTATATTTATTTATAGCGATATCAAAACGGTCTCTGCGTCACCGCCTCGTCAAGGGGCGGTCTTCAGAAGATAAACCACTGACAGCACACTCGCGATTGCCACAGTATCGGCGGCGCTTTTTCCGAAAACTCCATGGCGACCATCTCATTACACCGCGCAGCGCAACGAACGCAATGCGGGAAAAGAAGTGGAATTTCAACCTTAAGGACAGAGGCGAGCTCTGAAGATGCATACTATCAATACTATTCTTAAACTGTCGAAAACAACAGCAACACTAATTACCATGGTGCCTGTGGCTTCTGCTGCCATCGTGCTCAGATACCAAGAACCTGTGAGTATTGAACGTATTTGCGAGGAGTCGCCACCCCTGCTAATAAATAATTTCTACAGCTGCAGCCATATTGATCTGGCCTTGAGCTCCCTTGAGGCGCAAGGCTACAAGCCTACAACTCTAGAAAGCTTAGAAAAAAACAGTGGCCTTCTGCGGAAAAAATTCTCCTTAAAAATATTTGAAGTACCCTACTACAAGATAGACAGCAACACCGGCACTGCGCAATTCGGCTTTATAAATGGACGATTATTTTCCATATCCTACTTTCCGAAAGCATCAGACACCGTACTCGAAAAACACCCAGCAAATAAATCCGGGACACTGACTGTAAAACACCTGAGCAGCCACCAAGATTTGAAATACATATCATGGTCAAATAATTACCTTGAAACCTATATCACTTGGTGGATATCGAGATTCTCATAAGGGCTAGCATATGAATTACTAAGTGTTACGACTATGACTACTTGAAAATCGTATCCACGAATCGACGTTTGCATGAACTAGTAGACATGCGCCGCCCCCCTTATTTGAAGCATCGCTCGCCCTTAATCGGCTTGACGCAACGCATTGGCAACCAATGTAAACGCAGGCGAAGGTTGCCGCCGGCTGGGGTAGTACAAATAGTAGCCTGAAAACGGCGGACACCAGTCTTCCAGCACGCGCACCAACCGCCCCTCTTGAAGGTGGGGTTCAAACTCCTCTTCTGGCAGATAGGCAATGCCCAGCCCAGCGACTGCCGCCTGCACGATATGAGTCGACGTGTTGAAAATGAGTTGGCCATCTACTCGCACGTTCACCTGCTTGCCCCGTCGCTCGAAATCCCACACATAGAGCCCGCCCGATGTCGGCATGCGCTGGTTGATACAACGATGGTTCACCAGGTCGCGCGGATGCCCGGGAATGGCACGATTGGCAAAGTACGCTGGCGAAGCCACGGCAGCCATTCGCAACGCAGGGCCGATCGGGACCGCGATCATGTCCTTGTCGATGGTATCGCCCAGGCGCACGCCCGCATCAAAACGATCCGCCACGATGTCCCGAAATTCGTAGCAGACGTCGAACTCGACATTGATATCCGGGTAATCGTGCAGCAGCCCGGTCAGTTTGGGCAGCAAGGTCGTGCGCAGGACATGATCGCCGCAGGTGATGCGCACGGTGCCCGCGGGCTTGTCGCGCATTTCCGTGAGCCTATCCAGCTCGGCTTCTATTTCATCGAAGCGATTACCGATGGCGTGCAACAGCCGTTCGCCCGCAAGGGTCGGCGAAACGCTGCGGGTGGTCCGCGTCAGCAAGCGGATCTGCAAGCGTGCTTCCAACCCACTGATTGCCTGGCTCAGCGCCGATTGGGTGACGCCCAGCGCCCCGGCAGCTCGCGTGAAGCTGCCTTCGCGCGCCACCGTGACGAAAGACAGCAAATCGTTGAGGTTTCTTTTGACCATGGCAGCAGCACTTCAAGCAGATTGATTAGCCATGCTTATAGCCTTGTTAAGCATTCATTAGCTAGTCGCATCACTGTTCGCAAGTCACCATGAACCCTATGAACAGACACCCATGCACAACTGCGATGCGATCGGCCGGGCGTGGTTTGCTGGCGGTAATGCTCGTGTTTGGCGGCTACGCAACGATGAGTGGTGCCGCGTCGGCGCCCTCGAAAACGGAGAACAGGGTGATGTGGATGACCGTCGGCGAACACCGCTTCGCCATCACCTTGGCCGACAACGCGGCCACCCGCGCGTTTGTCACGTTGTTGCCGCTGACGGTGGCGATGAGCGATCTCAACCGTAACGAGAAATACGCCACCCTTCCCCAGGTGCTACCAGCCGAAGCCAGCAAGCCGGGAACGATCCGCAACGGCAACTTGATGCTGTATGGCACGGACACCTTGGTCGTCTTTTATACGAACTTCAACTCGACCTACGCCTACACCCGCCTTGGGCAAGTGGACGACACCGAGAAGTTGGCTCAAGCGCTGGGCCGGCGAGATGTGCAAGTGAGCTTTTCCCAACACTGATGACGCCCCATCGACAGGATCCCCAATGAAAAAGATCATCGTTTTACTCACCCTTCTTGTCACTTCGCTCACAGCCATAGGAGCCGATATGTCCAACGGCGCAGATAACTTTTATACCAGCGATGACGTAACCGTACAGAAGGTCAATTTCAAGAACCAATATCAAATGAACGTGGCAGGTAACCTGTTCATTCCGAAAAAACTCAATGGCAAGACCAGAAGCCCGGCGATTGTCGTCGGCCACCCGATGGGCGCGGTCAAGGAGCAGAGCGCCAACCTCTATGCCACGAAAATGGCGGAAAAAGGCTTCGTGACCCTTTCCCTGGACTTGTCGTTCTGGGGCGAAAGCGAGGGGCGGCCGCGTAATGCCGTCTCGCCGGATATCTATGCCGAGGACTTCAGCGCCGCGGTGGACTTTCTCAGCGCCCAGCCTTTCGTCGACAAGGAGCGGATTGGCGCGATCGGCATCTGTGGCAGTGGCAGCTTCGTGATCAGCGCAGCCAAGATCGACCCACGCATGAAAGCCATTGCTACGGTGAGCATGTACGACATGGGCGGCGTCAATCGCAACGGGTTGAAACATTCCCAAACGCTCGAACAGCGCCGGTCGATCATTGCCCAAGCCACCCAGCAGCGTAACGTCGAGTTTGCCGGCGGTGAAACGCTTTATACCAGCGGTACGGTGCACCAGTTGGACGCCAACACTCATCCTATCCAACGTGAATTCTTTGATTTTTACCGCACCCCGCGCGGCGAGTTCACGCCATCCGGCTCGTCGAAAGACCTGACCACGCACCCGACGCTGACCAGCAACATCAAGTTCATGAACTTCTACCCGCTCAATGACATCGAGACCATTTCACCGCATCCGATGTTGTTCATTGCTGGGGCCGATGCGCACTCCCGGGAATTCAGCGAGGAGGCATATAAGCTCGCCGGTCAGCCCAAGGAACTGGTCATCATTCCCGGAGCTGGCCATGTCGATCTTTATGATCGGGTCGAGCTCATTCCTTTCGACAAATTGACGACCTTCTTTCAGAACAATCTGAAGTGACAGGACGGCTATTTGACGCCGTTCCGAACGCATAACTTCCGGAGTTCCTCAGTAAGCGAAACCTGGGAGGACGGCGCTGAGCTGTCGGCGCTCGAACTTGAGGACGCGCCGTCCGCCGCCCCTAATCCGCTGCCGCGATAGGCCTTGTAATAGAACACGGTGAATTGTGTGCGCGGATAACGCGTGGCCAATTGGGTCAATTTGGCCGAGCAGGAGCGCGGCTGCAACAAGGAACTCGCACGTGGGTCGTCGACCGTACAGGGCGAGTCTGAGTTGTAGATGATGGCCGTCGGGATCGGTCCTGTCGCGACGGTAAACTGGCTGTAAAGAGCGTCGAAGTTAAGCAGCATCCGCTCCTCGGCATGCCCCGTGAAGGTCCAGATGTTGACTTTCCATTGCTGAGCCAGCACATCGGCCACGTTGGCGCGCAGTGTTTTTGTCTTCGATACCGTTTGACGATTGAGCTCATTTTTCGCGTAATCAGGGCTGGACTTGTCCACGCCGCCTTGTCTTTGTTGCGGCAGCTCTTTGTTAGGCAAAACAGTGGGCACGGATTCGGGGCTGGCTGGCAACCCTTGATTCAATATACCCGCCACGATCTGACCGGCATTGGCCGCACTCCAGAACAGATGGAACTGGTGGCTGCCCTCGAAAGTGAGGACGGTCCAGAGTCGCTTCTTTTCCTTGTCCCGGGCGATGGCGGTAAAGGCTTCGTCCAGCGAATGGAAACATTCAGGCATCGTTGCCGTCTCCCACAAATTGGTCCTGGAGAACAGCCTAGTACAGGCGATAGCAGGCGTTGCCCTTTGAGCGATTTATCACGTGCGTGGGCGGCTGGTTCTTCAAGGCAACGTCAGGAAAAATCCTGAGAAAACGGAAAACTGATACCATCCGGACATTGACACGCTGAGCAGAACAACATGAATCGCCGCAAGAAAATAAACCAGTTATTGAAGGCTAACGCCAAGAAAGCCAGTGCCAAGCTGGCACCCAAAAACAAGAATCAATACATCAGCAAAGCCGACCGCCTGAAATTGGCAGCTGAAGCCAATGACGCGCCCATGACATCCCCTGAAAGCTGAGCCACGTCGCGCCCCTTCTTTGAAGCGCTGCTCATTCAAGGCAAGATACTCCCCTTGAACCGTAAGGAAGGCATGAGTGAGCACCGTTATCTACCCCCGTCGCACAATCTCCACCCTGATAGGGTTGACAGCCTTGGCCGTTCTTCCTGGCTGCCATCAGGCGACCTATGAACAGAAAATGGACGCCTGGGTCGACAGCGGCGGCAAGTCCATGCCGACATTCCTCACCTCAGAAGAAATCAAACGCTTGGAGGAGAGACGTTACATCAGGGTTTTGCGTGCCACCTTGGCTGGCGACGCGTTCAACGCGAATCCCGAAGGCTTGCGAGGCACTGTCAAGTTGACGATGAAGCTTGATCGCCAGGGAGATGTGGTGCTCTGCGAAGCTGAATCCACTAATGCCGGCACACCCTCCAATCTGCTGAACCTTGTAGCGGACGTTTGTTGGAGCAGCGTCTGGGAGCCCGTCCCAGAAAGTCTTCGGAGTCCAAACGATGGCAGCCTCGAAATCAACATGTCTTTAATCGTCTCCGGTGAGACTCCGTCAATTCATGATCACCAAAGGGTGCGTCAACGGGCAGCCGTTGCAAGCCGTTTTTTTTGGGACAACGTTGTTGGAAAACAATCCGTAAACGCTTTCGGCAGAGCTCGCTTCGACTTCACGGCGAACGCGAAGGGGGAGGTCACTCGGTGTGATGTAGAGCTTGGAGAACACAGCCTGCGCCCTGGACTCTTCCAGCCCAACCCCGAGTTACAGCAGGCACTCACCCAGCGATGCCTGCAATTGAACGTCGCAAGGATGCCGGGCTTTCAAGTGAAAGCTGACGGCACTGCCAAACGTGTGGTCTGGGTAAACTACCTGCCGTGGAAACATCATGTAGGCCAGTATTAGGTGGATTTCACTGGGCGTTTAACTGATATACGCGCCCGTCATATCAGCCTCACCCTTTAGGGCAACGACGGCCAACGACGCAACCCAGACCACCGAAACCCCATAGTTGAGCCGCTGGTACAGGCCAAACAAGTGCCCGTCGGCCAACGCCGTCGCCATCAGCACAACGGTCACAATGGCCAGGACTACGCAGATCGCCGAGAACATGGCGAATCTGGACGACGAAAGCAGCGACTTGCCAAGGAACGCCCACAACGCCCCCGCCAGGGTAAGCGAGATAAACATCACCAATCCCGCAAGGTTGTGGTTCTGTTGCGAAACCGACGGCTGAACCGGCGCACAACCTTGGTCACAGGAAAAATAGCCGGCCACGAAACTTGCCAAACCATGGACGAAAATCAGTGCGGCACTCAGCAAGGCCATCCGCGATGCCTTGAACCGTCTCGCCACGCCTACCGCGAAAAGCACGAACATCACACCCAGCGGAAAGTTGTTCACCCAGGCAGAGAAGCCGTGGGTTGGCGATCCAACGGCGCCTAGTTGGCTCATGGCTTGATCCAGATGGCTATAGCCTGGGTAGGCCCGGGCAGTCAGTGCGACACCCAAAAGCAGCCAGAATGGAATCAATATTCCGAAGCCTAGCAAAGCACGATCGATGGTTTTCATGAGGTGACATTCCTTGTCGTTGTGATGTCTGTTTTGTGAGGTGATGTGATGTGAAATATTGCATTGATTCAAGCGTCCAACCGCTCAATCAAGAACCGGGTGCAGGAAACTGCGAGGGGTCAATAACGTACCGGACATGGCAAGTGATTAACAGGCTCAATCCTTTGAATTCTGGAGAAAACGGATTCTACACAGAATACGCAGTCAATCATTAATCGGGATCGAAACACCATGGATGAACGCCAAACAATCATCAAGAACCAGATCCGCGCCATGGTGATCGGTGGCGAATCTGACGAGATCACCTACCGATCGGAATGGCTCGGTTACCTGCCCTTCCCGGTTTTTCATTGGATTGAACACCAGGGCGAAAGCTTTTCCAGCGACTTCCCTTTTGATTGGACCCTCGAAGATCTGGTGAGCCTAGAGCGAACGGGCTTCTTGGAAACACTAGAAGCCTACGAAAACCCGGAGGACCCTTTTGATCGGGATATCCGGTATCGCGTTCATGTGGGATGCGTATAACAGTAGACTGGAAAAGATCGGCAACACAAGGAACGGAAAGAAAATGGGCATTCTTGATCGCTTGTTCGGCGGCCGCTTTACCCTGCCGCCACCGGAGGAAACGACGCTCAGCGACGCGGCGATCATGCGGGAGCTGCATCCTTATCGCGCCGAACTGAAGGCGTTTACCCAAGCCCTACTGGCCCGTATACCAGACGCCGAACGTGCCAGGCTGGTCAGGCGTGTGCTGCGCATTTACGGCTCGGGCCAGGAGCCGGCCACCGCGCTGGTGGAAGGCTTGCTGGATGCAGACAGAGGCCAGAAGCTCGAACACTTGGCGTTGCTAGGCGTCGACTGGAGAGGCTTTGATGGTTTCGAGTATCTGGTGCCCTATCTGGTCAGCGCCAGCGGGGTAAAAGAAACTTACCCCTACCGCTATGAGGGCACGCTGCCGATGTCGGAGACGCTGGCCAATTTCGACCGATGGCTCATGGCGTTCGACAAACGCTACCTGCACCTGGACGCTGGTGGCGACGAATATGTCGGGTTCATTGCCGATGCCGACCAGGTCGCAGCCATGATCGAACTCGCACGGCAAGCAGGTGTTGCAGTGCGCCTCGAGAGCTTTTGAACCGGAATGGGTATTTGCTGAATCTCGTTATCCCGCTGAACGAAGCACACCGCATAACAGTCGGAGCAACAAGACCCTCGACAAAGAAACCTGGCCCCATGCTCCTAAGATCCACTGCTCTCGCTGCACTGTTCACCTTGGCTACCTGCACGGCGACCGCTGCGCCGGAACCGCTGCGCCTGGAAAGCCTGAAACGCTGCGGCGACCTGTTGCAAAGCCAACACCAGGACTGGTGTCTGACAGCGCGCGGGCTGGGTGATGCAACGCCGCAACTGCAACTGGCGGCAAAGGCAATACCCGCAGACACGGTCCAACGCGAAGGGAACAACCTGCGCGTGCGCCTGGACGCCGCCGACTACCAGAGCGGCCCGCTCTGGCTGGAAGACGGCTCACGCACCAGCAATGCCGCCTGGCTGACTTTGCGCAACAGTCACGTGCTGGCCGCCGGGCCGGACAAAGTAGCAAAGAACATGGACGGCCTGACCACTTATGTCGATCTGGTCAGCGTGCTGATCGAGGAAGACCGCGATGGTCGCCAGGAAGCCGAGCGCCTGGCCCACAAGTACGGCGCGAAGGTGGTCGGCAGCATCGCGCCGCTGAACCTGTACCAACTTCGCTTGCCCGCCAAGGACCTGGTGCAGCGCGATGCACTGGTGCTACGCCTGGGCAGCGAGACCAGCGTGGATGCCGTGGTGATCGAGGAGTCCTCGGCTGAAGAAACCGAGCAGGCCCCAGCCCACCCTGAAGAACCGAAAAAACCCGCCCTGGACTCCGACGAATGGGCCGCGAATCGCTTTCTCGACGCAGTGAACTATTACCAACGGCGAATCCCCGGCCGTCAGCCACCCATCCAGCCGCAACCGGTGCGCATTGGCCTGATCGAGCGCGATGTGGACTTCGACACGACGGATTTCGCGGACGACCTCGGCGCCTGCTCGCCGCCGCGCACTTGCGTGTACGCCCGCGATGCAGACAAACCGGACAATCACGGCACGACCGTCGCCGGCATCCTCGCCGCACGTTGGGATGACAGCGGCAACACCGGTTTCCTCCGTGGCCTGGACAAGGCCAGCGGTGGCTTCGAGGTCATCGTCGAACGTAACTCCGATGCCGGCATCACCGCCAACATCGCCGCCTCGGTCAACCTCGTGGAAGACGGCGTGCGTGTGCTCAATTGGAGCTGGGGCATCCACCGCGTCGGCGCCAAAGACATCAAGGGCGATGACGTCGACTCGCTGCTGCGCTCGGGCCTCGCCATGGGTGGCTACGAAGAACTGCTGGAAGAGTTTTTCCTTTGGCTGCGCAAGGCGCATCCCGACGTGATCGTGGTGAACTCCGCCGGCAATGGTTCTTCCTTCTCGGGCAGCGACGAATATCGCCTGCCCTCCTCCTTCATCACAGAGCAATTGCTCGTGGTCGGCGGGCACCAGCGCAGCGAGCATACTGGCGTTGCCGTCGACGACCCGGCCTATGCGGTCAAACGCAGCTCCTCGAACATCGACATGCGCGTCGACATCACCGCCGCCGCTTGCGCCCACGCCTCGACGACCCGCGCCGGCCAGGACAGCGCCGTGCATTGCGGCACGTCCTACGCCACGCCCATGGTCGCGGGCCTGCTGGCGGCGATGCTGTCCATCAACCCGCAACTGCAACCCGAGCAATTGCGCATGCTGTTACGCCGCAGCGCCATGACCATCGGCGAAAACCACGACTTCGAACAGATGGACGGCGAAGACCTCACCGCGCCCATCCTGCCGTCGGAACGCCGCTACCAACTCAACGACAAGGACGTCGGCCGCTCGGCACGGCTGGACATGCAAAAGGCCCTGGATTTGGCGGCGCAAAGCCGTGATCGTGTGCGGTGAACCGGCGGGTCATGGGAGCAATCGGTAAGTGGATTGCACCAAGCCCGACGCAAAGCTGCGGCTGGATACGAGTTTCAAATCCACATCCTGCTCAAGCCCGCCAAACAACGGCCTCCCCGAGCCAATCAACACCGGAACGGTGGTAATCACCATATCGGTCACCAAGCCCTCGCGCAGGAACGACTGCACCACCCGCCCGCCATCCACATAGACGCGCTGCACGCCTTGGCTTGCCAGCTCCGTCATCAACGCCTTCGGTGCCAGGTTGGAGAAACGCAGCTTATTCTTCAACGCCTCGGGCACCGGCGAATCGGCCAACTGTCTGGACAGCACCACCACGGGCCGGTCGTAGAACCAGGTGTCGAAGGTCCGTACCTTTTCATAGCTCCCGCGCCCCATCACGATGACGTCCTTGTCGGTGATGAAGTCTTGATAGCCGTGGTCCTCGGATGGGTCGTCGCGTTGCAAGAGCCAGTCGATGTCACCGTCGGGCCGAGAAATGAAACCATCCAGGCTGGTGGCGATGAAGACGTGAGCGGTAGGCATTTGAGGCTCCTTTGTTGTGGTGGATATTGAAGTGTGGCCGTGAGTTGAAGACTTGTTCAGCGACGCCACACCCGCCCGTCGCTATTCACTACCCAAGGTGACCGATCAGCAACGATACGCACCCCGCCGGCCCAACGCTCTGCTGGCGCGTAATCGAGCCAGTTGATATGCCCGAGCAGCATTTGCTCGCCCAAGGCCGTGAGACGAACAAGGCGCCTCTGCCATTCACGTCCCGGCTGTTCATGCACCAAGGGGTGTGGTGCATCGATCAACAGTCGCAGCAGCGCGTGGAACATCAGGTCGCCCAGATAAGGCAGAGGCTCATAGCTCATCATTAGATGGCTGAACACCTTACCAGCAGGCAGCTCGCCATGATCGGCGAGAACACGCAGCACCAGCCGCTGAGTCAGACTCAAGCCGTCGCCTGCCCCGGGAAGCTCCTGCAGTTGTCTCGCCAAAGCAGGCCCGAGCAGCGGCAGCGCGGGATGCAAGTGTGCTGCAAGGCCTGCCCAGTCGCCTGGGTCCGCTGCGGTGTAGGCGGCCCATGCTTCGCGCGCCAGTGCCAACGCGTCCTCACCGAGCGAGCGCCGTTGCGACCAGAGCCAGGGGAGCAAATCCGGGGCAAGCTGACCAATGCCAATAAAGCGCTCCACGCCGAGTACCCGGCTGATTTCAATCAATTCGAGCCTGCGCGGCAAGGCCGGCAAACTCGCCAGTAATCGAATCAGAAACAATTGATCGTAGGCGTCGCCCTCGCACCACAGTACCAGTTCACTGTCCGCGTCCAGTTTTGCCAGCGCGTCACGCTGCATGGCCTGGCGCTGTTGAATATCACGGCGAGAGAACCCAAATGCCTGTTCCAAGAAATTGGCTCGCACTGACCAATAATCATCGTCAGGTAATGCGGGGACCGGCCCCATCACCATCGGATCATCAAACATATGAAACGAACCTGAAAAACCAGCCACCCGCAGGCTGTGCTCGATGTCGTTACCGCATCGCCAATGCTGGACCGCCGCTTCGTTAGTCGCAACGAACCCCGGATGACGTGCGGCGAACGTCACGCCATCGGTGTGGGCAACCAGCTTGGGCCAACTGGCGAAACCAGCCTCACGGGCGACCAGCCATTGTGTGTCGGCCAGTCGATAGTCCGGGCCAGACAAGCCCATTGCGCGCAGCTGCTCACGCACATTGTCGGCTTCATGGTTTTTCAGTGCCTTCAAAAGACGCTTGGCGCGCTTACGCAGGAAGGGTAAATCGAGGAGACCGTGATGACGGGAAGCGTTGGTGGCGGGCATGCCAACTCCTTACAGGGCTCGGTCCGCCGACAAGCCGGGAGTTGGAATGAAAAACTCGAAAAACCTGCCTTGGGATGACCCCTTCGCGCGGACCGCAGGCGCAGCAAACGCCAGGGGACCGACTTTAGCGGGAAGGACTGATGAAAGCAAAGCTTGGCGGTGGGCAGATTTCGGAGTGCTGGGGAGGTGCATCCCCTCTGGGTTGCTGTGAACATCTAGAAATCTGGCCATGGACTGTGCCGCAACAGGCAGCTTTCGGCCCAGAAACGGACGCTGGACAGCGCACGACTATGGAAAAAAGGCTTACACCCATGCCGTTCACTTAAGAAAAATGATGGCCCTGTGGCGAGGGAGCTTGCTCCCGCTCGGCTGCGAAGCAGTCGTAAACCGGCGGGTGCGGTGTGTGTCTGATACGCCGCACTTGGCAGGTTTTGGGGCCGCTTCGCGGCCCAGCGGGAGCAAGCTCCCTCGCCACGGGTTTGTCGATTGCCTTAAGTGAACAGCATTGGGCTTACACGCCTGCCTACCAGTTGTAACTCACTTTGGCGGTAATCTCGCGCCCCGGGTTGTAGAAGTTCGCTGTGCCGGAACCGACCACGTGCTGCTCATCCAGCAGGTTGCTGACGTTCACCGCAAGGTCGGTGCCCTTGGCGATCTCGTAGTTGAAGGCGGCGTCGAACAGCGTGGTGCCATCGCTTTTGCCGGAGTTGGCTGCATCGAAGTAATAAGAGCCGACGTAGCGCGCCCCCAAGCCAACGCTGACATCCGTGCCGGGCACGTCGTAATAACTCCAGAGCGAAGCGGAATGCTTGGGTGCCGTGGAGAACTCATTACCCTTCAGGGAGCTGCCGTCGTACAACGAACCGCGCAGTACCTCGGACTCCATATAGGAGTAGCCACCAATCAGGCTGAGGTTCTGCGTCACCTGCGCCTTGGCCTCCAGGTCGAGGCCACGGGCCCGCGATTCGCCCACCGTCTGTTGTTCAATGATGCCGCTCGGCAGCACCACGGCGATGGTGACGTTTTCCTGGGTCAGGTCATAAACGGCTGCGGAGAACAGTGCGTCCATCCCCATCGGCGCATACTTCACGCCCACTTCGTACTGCGTGCCCGTCTGCGGTGTTACGCCAACCTGAGGCGGCGAGACGGACTCCACCATGCTCACATAGGTGGACACCTCATCGTTGACGATATAGGTCAACGCACCTCGGTAGGAGGTTTCGGAGAAGTTGTCTTTTTCCGTGGATATCAAGCCTTTGCTGGTAAGGTCCATCGAGTCGTTGCGCATACCCGCGGTGACGATGAAACGCTCGTAGAACGATAGGTTCTGCTGAAGGAACACGGCCTTGGTGGTCGCGTCTCGCTTGTTGACGGCATACGGCGTGATTGAGCGTGGAACGCCAGTAAACACGGGATTTGCAATGTCAATCGGGGTGGTCAGGGCGTAGACCGAGCTTTCCTTGGTGGTCGAATCGAGGTACTCCACGCCCACCAGGCTGCTGCTGTCGATGTTCTCGAAGCGGGCATCGTATTGCAGCATCAGATTGCCGTTGAACTGGTCGGCCTCACTGTCCGTTCCAAACAGATACCGGTCAACGGTAGTACCGACACGTGCGGCGCTGTCGCTGAGATAAACGTAGCCAAAATCATCGGTCAACTTGCTGTAACGCAGATTGCTGCGCAATACAAAGCCGTTGTCGAAGTCATGGGTGACGTTACCGCTGAGGCTGGTGCGCTCGACATCGTGGAAGTTGTAGCTGGGCTCACCATAGAACTTGCTGCGGTCGTATTCCTTGTCCAGCGGATAGCCGCCACTGTTGGGCGAACTTTCAGTTTTCAGATAGTCCAGAATCACGGTGGCGGACGTGTAATCCGTGGGTGCCCAGGTGAGGCCACCCATCACCAACCGGTTGTCGTCCTGTGAGTGATCGTACTCGCGGTCGCTGTTTTGGCCTTTGGCAGTAAAGCGGCCAGCTAAGGTTTTCTCGTCGTTCAACGCATCCCCCACATCGATGCCTGTCTCGACATGGTCAAACGACCCGTAGGTCACATAGCCTTGGCCAAACTGCTCGAAGCGCGGTTGTTTGGTCACGAAGTTCACCGAACCACCCGGGTCCGCCGGGCCAAACAGCGTGGAGTTGGCGCCACGCAAAATCTCGATGCGTTCATAAGCGAATGGATCTTCGCGTACGCCGCGCATCGAACTCAGGGTCAAGCCGTCACGGTAGGTAGTGGCCTGGAAGCCCCGGATCTGGAAATAGTCGTTGCGGTCATCCGTACCATAGAAGTCACTGACCACGCCCGGCGTGTATTGCAGCGCCTCTTCCGTGGTGCTGACGCTGCGTTGCTCCATTTCCTTGTTGGTAACCACCGACACCGATGCCGGTGTATTGAGAATGCTGGTTGCCACCTTGCCGCCAACCCAGAGCTCCTGGGCGACCACCGAGTTGGCGTCGTCGTCGGCACTGACCCTGACCTTGGCATTGATGATGAGGGGTGCAAGGCGGTAGTCCTCGACGTCCGTTGCGCCGAGCTCCAGCGGGCCGGCGGGCTTTGGTCGAGGGGACAGTAGATAGGCATTCGGGCCTTGCTGTTCGATTTGCAATTCGCTCCCCTGCAGCAACGATGACAGCGCTGCCGATGTATCGAGCGTGCCATTCACGCCAGCCGTGGTGCGGTTCACTACACTCGACGCGTCGAAGGAAAGACTGATGCCAGCCTCCCGCGCAAAACGATCAAGCGCCGGCGCCAGTGGGCCGGCAGCGATGTTCCACTGCTTGACTTGGTTGCTGTGGTCAGCGCTCGAGGTTTGCGCCAGCGATGGCAATGCGTAGCTGCTCACGATCAAACCCAAAATCGCACCGTGCAAGGCACGATTTAATGGATGGCGCTGTGAAACCGGGGACGAACTCATTTTCTCGCTCCAAGAAAGGACATCGGCAGACTGGCCTGTATTCCGGCCTTCCTTAGAGGTCGGACGAGAATGAGAAAGCACCTCATTCTTTTTCAGCTAGCGCAAAGTTCCGATGGGCTCAGGTGGCAGCGGTCACGGTCACCCAATAGCGGGTCCGATAATCAATGTGCAAGCGCAGTGATTGCGCGATCAATGCCAGGACCTGATCGTTGTCGGCGAGCTGGAAGGTGCCGGAAACGCGACGATCAGCGACCTCTTCGGCGCAGCGCAGTACCCCGGGGCGATAACGCGACAGCTCCACGATGAAATCATTGAGGCGCATATTGCGTGCACTGATCACCCCGTCACCCCAGCTCCATAGATCAAGGCCATTGCCTTTGAACGTTCGGGCGCCACTTGATGTGAACAGCAGCTGATTGCCTGCCTGGACGCTGCGGCTCGCAGGCGTTTGACTGGAGCCGGGGAAAACCGTGACCGATCCTTCCTGAGCCGCGACCAGAGTGCCATCGTCCAGCTCGCGTGCCAGAAAGCGGGAGCTCTGGGCGCGCATGATCCCGTCACGGGATTGCACCCAGAACGGTCGCGCTCGAGGCGAGTGTTGATCCGCACCGACATTCACGATGATTTCACCCCGTCGCAGGATGATCAGGCGTCGCTGGGCGTCGAAATCGCTGTCGACGGCGCTATCGCTATTGAGCTGGATAAGGCTGCCATCATCGAGTTGGAAGCGTCGTTGCTCGCCGGTGTTGCTGCGCTGCTGCGCAAGCATGGCGGGTACGGGTGTGTAGTCCCGGCCGAGCCAGGCTGCCGTGCTGACAGTCGCCAATAGGCCCAGTAGCTTCAGGCTTTCGCGCCGCCGCATTCCATGATGGGTGCCATTAAGGGTTTGTCGCGCCAGTTGAGCAGGCACGCCGGTGAATTCATCCCCAAGCGTTTCCACACGCTGCCACGCCAACACATGCTCCGGGCGCTGCTGGAGCCAGTGCTCAAAAGTGCGCTGTGTTTGTTCATCGGCTTGATTGAAGCGAAGGCGCACCAGCCATTGGATCGCCTGCTCGACAATGGCCGGATCCAGCGTCTGCGGCTCACGACTCGACATAACGCAAGCGATAGCAGTGTTGCAGGGCCGTGGCCAGGTCGCGTTCCACCGTCGCGCGGGAAACGCCCAGCTTTTCGGCTATTTGCGCGCACGTCAGGCCGTCGAGTCGGGCAAATAAAAATGCCTGGCGAACTCTCGGTTTAAGCATACCGAGCATGCGATCTATGCGCTCGAGCGCATCAAGAATCATCAGTCGGCTTTCTTCCGAGGGCACCTCGTGTTGAGGCAGCAACATGATGCTTTCCAAGTAGGCACGTTCGAGTTCGCGACGACGATACTGATCAATCATCAGTCCGCGGGCGATACTGCTCAAATAGGCGCGTGGTTCACGCAAGGGGCTGGACTGACGGGACTTGAGCAGGCGTACGAAGGTGTCCTGCGCCAAATCTGCTGCGTTATCACGACATCCAATGCGTCGGATTAGCCAGCCGTATAACCACGAGTGGTGGGTTCGATAGAGCAGCCCTAGATCTGCAGTACCTAGTGTTTCATCGCTGCGCATCGGAATCCCGGCAAGTACATGATTGATAATTAATCGCATTCTACTCAGGCGATAGGCCTTAGGCAAATACGTGGCGCTTAGTGTCCGCTTCTGGGCGAACGCTTCTCCACCCAAAGCCGATACTGGCGGGTGCGAAATGCCAGGGCGAGCTGTTGCAGGATCAGCGCGCGCAACGGCGACACCCTCGGATCGGGCTTCTTAGCCCGACTCAGTTTGTGCAATTGAAACTTCACGACCGCCATGTTCGCCAAGGCCGCAAGGGTCTTGTTTTTCCAAGTAATGGGCGGCAGTTGCGTGGCGTTGTCTTTGCCCAGCAGCCAGTCATGCGGCAGATAAGGATCGATGGCCAACGCCGTTCCGATGCCCACCATGTCCACACCGCTTTGCACGACGCTTTCGGCCATCGGATTGATTCAATGGGCGAACTGCCTGGAAACTCGATTCATCGAACGGCCCGGTTCATTGCATCAATGAGGTCTGCCTTGCCGCCGGCAAGCGAAGGTGCTGAAGCAGCCACCTTATCGTGTGGGAACCCAAGGGGCATGGCGCTGGCAGCGTCCAGCTGTGCCAGTTGATCCGCCGTCAGCTGAACCTCGACTGACGCCAGGTTATCGGCCATCTGCTCCGGCGTGCGTGGACCGATGATCGGGAGTGTTCCCTTGGCCAGCACCCAAGCGGTTGCGATCTGGCCCGGCGTGTGGCCGGTCTCTTCGGCGATCGCTAACACCGCGTCCACCGTCGAGGTCTTGCGCTCGCTGTCCTCATCGTGGATCACCGCCCCCAAACCCTGCGCACGACCGGTTTCCCCTTTGCGGTATTTACCGGTCAGCAAACCACCGCCGAGCGGTGACCATCCGACGGTTCCCAGATTGAAGGCAGCGGCCATCGGCAGGAGTTCGCGTTCGGCCGAGCGCTCCACCAGGCTGTGCTCCAATTGCACCGCCGATATCGCCGACCAACCCCGAAGCTCCGCCAGGGTGGCGGCCGTTGCCACACGCCAAGCCGGGAAGTTCGACAGCCCGCTATAGAGCACTTTGCCAGAGCGGATCAGGTCATCCAGCCCCCGCACAATTTCGTCGATAGGCGTTACGCCATCGGGCATGTGCACCCACAAAAGATCAATGTGATCCGTCTTGAGGCGCTTGAGGCTGGCCTCCACCGAGCTGCGCATGGCTTTGCGGCTGTTGCCGGAGCGCAGGACACCGGCACCGGCTGAATCACCCAGCGAGAATTTGGTCGCCAACACGACTTCATCGCGCTCGGTCGCCATGAAATCGCCGAGCATGGATTCCGATTGGCCAAATTGATATTGATCGGCCGTATCGATGAAATTGCCCCCTGCTTCCCGGTAACCGTCGTAGATTCTACGGGCCTCGTCCAAGTCGGCCCCGTAGCCCCAGCCTTTACCAAAGTTGCCAGTGCCCAGCGCGAGGGAAGAGACCCGCAAGCCGGTATTGCCGAAAATGCGATAACGCATGACGGACTCCTTCAGGGCAAGAGGCTTCGGCGACCTGCGCTGGGTTGAGAGTGAATGAGTGCGCGTGGAGTCTAGACGGGTTATTGCGGGCTTGCTGTGATGGATTGGCTCGCCTATTGAACCTGACTCAAGAGATTGATAGGGTTGCCTCTCTTTCAAAACGCCCTCCCGGTTCGCCGGGAGGGCGTTTTCGTTTTGGTTCCCCAACCACAAAGGAACCATGAAATGAAAGCATCCGTTGAAATCAGCTTCGGAGCTGACACCACCTTAGGGTATGTGCGGTGCGGCAATGGCCCCATTCACGTACTGGTCATGCATGACTGGCTGGGCGACCACTCCAGCTACGATGCCGTCATGCCCTGTCTTGACGGTCGCGCGTTTACCTATGTTTTCGTTGATGTGCGTGGCTACGGACAATCCATTGAATTGGCTGGCGAATTTACAGTGGAGGAGATTTCCTCCGATTGCCTCATGCTCGCCGACCAGTTCGGTTGGACGCGCTTCCACGTAGTAGGCCACTCGATGACCGGGATGGTCACGCAACGTATCGCTGCGGATGCCCCGTCTCGCGTCGCAAGCGCGATAGCGGTGTGCCCCGTTTCTGCCGCTGGCAATCGGTTGAGCCCAGAAGCTCTGGCGTTCTTTGCCAGCACGACAGAAGACGACGAGGCCCTTCGACGGCTGTTCAAATTCGTGACCGGAGGTCTTTGCGATGGATGGGTTGATCTCAAGGTCCAACAAAGCCGCGACACAATCTCACCTGCCTGCCGGGCGAGGTACCTCGAAATGATGGTCACAGCAAATTTCGTCGATGACATTCAAGGCCTTGAAACACCGTATTTGATTATTGTCGGCGACAAGGACCCCGGACTTGATGCCGCGGCTATGGCCAGAACCTTTCTGGCGTGGCATCCGAACGCAGAACTGCACGTTATCCCGAACTGCGGTCATTACCCGATGCAGGAGTGCCCGCCTTATTTCGCAACTGTTATCGAGGGTTTCCTGAAACGCAATACCGGTTGACCTGAATGGCGTAAATCAGGCTGCGTGCGGACATCATCGAGCCCCTGGGCTGGATTGTCCGCAACGGCTCAAGACATGGTTTTTTGGATGTCCTTAACGACAACACAAACAACCACTGATCACCGGCTGATCAGGATCGTTCTCAAGAAATGTAACCACTACTTCCATGCCCGTCCGCGGCGGCCCCATCTCACAACGCCAATCGGACGCCCTCTTCAGCCAACAACGACTCTTGTCGTCAAATCGATCTTCACGGTCCCAGGGAAACTCGACCTTGATCCTTGCGAAGCGCCGATCACCCTGGATTTCTTCGTCCTCCAGGGCGATGACTACAGCGGTCTGCTTGCGTAGTACCTGCGGTTTCTTGTGAGCCAACGGCGGACGATAGGACACATTCCATGGCAGCACGATAAAGCGGTTGCGGTACCCTTGACGGAAGTCATCTTCGTTCCCCGTGTTGCCACTGACGACGTGCTCACTCATGACCTGTGGTTGCCGGCCTTCGTGGACGACCTGGGTCAGTAGCCATGGGGCATTCCACTCCTGGCGCGGATGGCCTGAGATGTCCAGTACTTGGCCGCTGACTAACCGAGTCTGGTCACTCTGCCCTTCGGCTTGTCGATAAGCCGCGTGGCGGCGTTCCATGGTCCGAAGACGTATCTGCTTGCCGTGCTCATGACCGGTGAAACGCTCCAGCCTGTCATCCGTTTCAATGTCCAGCGGTTGGTGCGAGATACGACGGGGGAGCTGTCCCAGACGCAGGTTGATGCGCTTGATCAGTGGCTCGTTGGCCACCCTGTCGCGCACTTGTCCATAAGCAGTGGGCTGTCCAATCCTGGGGAAAACCGCCTGATCGTCACCAAAGACCAGCACATGGCCTTGAGCACTGTGTTGGAAGTGAAAGTGAATACCCTCCTCTTCACACAAGCGCTGAACAAAGTGCAAGTCCGTTTCGTTGTACTGAGTACAGTATTCACGCTCTGGGTAGGTCGCCCCCAGATGAAACCGATAAGCGTCGCCCACAACACCGTGTTCTTCCAATATCAAGGCCACGATTTTCGGTACCGAGAACTGTTGATAGATCCTTCGGTTGATGCGGTGACGCAAGTAGGACAACTGCGGGACGAGGGCCAGGCTGTAGCGCATCAAGTGCTGACCATGAGCGCTATGAACGATGTGATAGACCCGTCCATGAATGCCGTTGCCCTTCGCGTCCAAGGTCAGGAAAGCCTCTCGGTCGAAGAGGCCTTCAAGCGCCAGGTCAGACCGTTCGCTAACAAAATCCACGCTGAACAGGTAAGGCCTGCTGAGCGCCTCTTCTCCCGTGAAGGCGAGCACTTGAAAGTCGTTGGCAAAACCGTCGATGGTCAAACTGAAGTGCGTTTGATTGGCTGGGTTGAACATCCGCTGTTCTCTTTTTAAACCTGCTGCTCGTCCGACGCCCGCCTATAACCAAGGCACGCAACGAGCAACAGGCGACAATCAAGTCAGGTCACACACCACTCTTCACTTTGGTCCATATCCGCGTGCGGATTCGCTCCAGTTTCAATGGCAGTGGCTCAAGGGGAATAAGTGTTGCGACCGTCTTTTTGTCGGGATAGATCCAAGGGTTGTCTCGCAACTTCTGCTCGACAAACTCAGCGGCATCTTTGTTTGCGTTAGGGTACAGCGTGTGATTTGAGGTCTTGGCGATAATTTCTGGTCGCAACATATAATTGATGAACGCCATGCCTTCCTTGGGATGGGGCGCATCTTTCAGCAGCACCAGATTCTCCGACCAGGACAGCGCGCCTTCGCGAGGAAGACTGTAGGAAATCTTGCGTCCGGTGTTAGCCTTTTCGTTGATGGCCTGTGCCGCCAGGGCACCATTGGCCCACCCCACAACAGCACAGATATTGCCGTCTGCCAGGTCGGCGTCGATTCTGGACGAATCGAAATAAAGGACGTAGGGGCGGATTTTCAACAGCAAGGCCTGAGCTTTCTGGTAATCATCCGGGTTCTTGCTGTTGCTAGGGAGTCCAAGGTAATTCAAGGCAATCGAGATGATCTCACTGGGAGAGTCGAGCATTGCCACCCCACACGATTGGAGTTTGCTGATGTTTTCTTCTTTGAAGATCAGATCCCAGCTATTGACCGGCGCATCATTGCCCAATGCCGCTTTGACTTTGTCCACGTCATAACCAATGCCAGTGGTGCCCCACAAATAAGGCACGGCGTAGCGGTTACCTGGATCATTGACTGCGAGCTGAGCGAGGATGTCAGGGTCAATATGTGAAAAGTTACTCAGCTGATCACGATCCAGAGGCTGAAGGACGCCCGCCTGGATCAGGCCTGGCAA
The DNA here is from genome assembly GCF_051131985.1 of Pseudomonas sp. Z3-6. NCBI lineage: Bacteria > Pseudomonadati > Pseudomonadota > Gammaproteobacteria > Pseudomonadales > Pseudomonadaceae > Pseudomonas > Pseudomonas sp. Z3-6. The sequence continues at coordinate 2,937,129 of NZ_CP071644.1, read as the reverse complement.
CACGTTGGAGGTCGCCACCACCACGTCATACCCGGTGCGCCCGGCCATGACCTTGCTCTGCATGATCTCAGCGCTGTCGAACGCATCCATGTGCATTCGCGTGCCAGTTTCCTGCTCAAACTCCTTTGGCGTCTCCGGCGCCAGCAACCCGAACCAGTTATAGAGATACATCCCGGGCTCTACAGCCGCCACGGATGTGCTTATCCCGACACAGAGAAGCGAGGCCGAAAAAAGGGTTCGCAAATGTGACTTTCTCATGCAACATCCTTGTCAAGACGACATGCCCTCATGGCTATCGTAAACCTGGCAGCGAATATACCGGCTGCCACCGAATAGTAAATACCTACGAATACTTACCTTTGACCTGCGACGCCCTAACCCTAAAGGGGTAGAAAATGCCGTTTGACCTTCACAGCCTGGCCTGGCATCGATCGATCGGGAAGCTGATCATGCAACTGAACCGTCCAGAGTTCTGGAGTTCACTGGTTCGCACATTAAATGAATACGTGCAGATCGATAATTGGGTGGTATTGATTTTCAGCAACCAACAGGTCCAGGTCGTCAGTCTCCCCGAAGTGGCCGATGCGGAAGAAGTTGACGCTTTCATTCATCGCTACGTGAAAGGTCTTTATTTACTGGATCCATTTTATATAGCCAATCGGGAAAACCCGCAGAGCGGTTTCTTCCACCTGTTGGATATTGCACCGGAATATTTTCTTGAAACCGAGTATTACCACAAGTATTTCGCCCAATACATTTCCATGGACGAAGCACAATACAATGTCCAGCTCGATCCCGACAGAACGTTGTGCCTATCTATTGGCAGCAAAGCCCGTTTCAGCCAAGAACAAATAACCTTGCTCGACATTATCAAACCGTGGGTGACTGCATTGATGCATCAGCGCATGGGGTTTGAAATTGACGTGGAGAAAACGCTGGCTGAGCCGCCTCTATGGCCAGAAACGGTCAACCAGCTGGGTACGCAGATAACAGCACGTGAAAGTGATGTCCTCCGTTTATTACTCAGCGGCTTCTCCAACAAAGAAATAGCCGGAAAGCTATCCCTGTCGGCGGAAACCATAAAGGTGCACCGCCGCAATATTTACGCAAAACTGAATATCAAGTCCCAATCCGAGCTGTTTGCACGATTTTTCATGCCAAGACAGAACGTTCCTGCTACGCATTGAAGTCAGTGGGTACGTCTGGGCATGAGGTATTCTGCGCGGCGTAGTTACACGATCCAGGCCTGCGGCGTGCCACTGCTTGTCACGACCCTTTGATCGTTCTGAAGGCGACGCACCAGGAGTTCTGCATGTTGATTGGACATCGGTTCGAGCGCACCGCGCAGGATGACCTGCACATCCACTCCCGTAACCTCGTACAAAGCGCATTCGTGCTGCTGACAGGCGCGCTTGCCTTCATTGCACCGGTGGCGTTCGCCGTGTTTGTGATCGCTGACGGAGGCCTCCCTCAGACTGACGTCGATCCATTGTTCGCATTGCTGATTGTGCTGGGACTGCTGCTGATCCCTGCCCTCGGCCTCCTCTTGATGGTGTACACCGGCGTCCGCGAGACCTTGCTGTTATCGCGACGCGAGGGTGAAGGCAAGCGCCGCACCCGAAACTTTTTTGGACGCCGCGAGCGTGTGCATTCGGTCTTTAGAATCGACACCCCCAAATGCCTCGAATTTCGCCGCCGCCAAGAGGCCGAGCCCACCTACACCCAATTGTGGCTGGTGATGCGCGATGGCACCGAGCACCGCCTGACCACCGATAACGTTCCGGTAGTGCCGGGGAGTAAACCCACCGACGTGTGGCTGCGTGCGCTGGCCGACTATCTGAACGTGGCAGTGCCTACTGAAGTCGTCGTGGGTTCGACGGCGGCTGTGAAGCCAGCCTACAGACCTGCTCCAGCCCCAACCAGTGGCAAGGCGGTGAGGGAAGCCAGGCAGCGCAGAACCCAGGAACTCACGCCTCCCCATGAGCCCACTGAAAAACTCGGCACGCCCGCACGCGCCCTGCTCCTTCTACTGGGTGTTTTCCTGGCCGTCCTGGAGCTGAGCCACGTCATCACATGGGTCCCTGCGCTATTTAGCGGGCGGCTGCGCGTCGGCGGCGGTCGAACCGGCATGACAACCTTCTACTGGGCCGAACAACCGCTGACGTTTTCATTCCACATGCTGGTGGGCATGGCGGAGGTGTTGATCCTCGGATTCATCGCCTGGGGTTGTCTGCGCACGGCGATCCAGGGCCGGATGAGTTCCAATCCCTGAGGGTGGTCAATTCGGCCACTGCTCGGTCAAAAACGGTGAACAGGAAGCGGCCCCCTCGATGTGGTAGACCCTCGGCTCCTCCGAAAAATATTCCTCTAGGCCCATCATGAACATCCGATGGTCTTCACTCGCTTCGAAACCCGGCGTGTGATCCTCAAGTGATTGCCATCGCACGATCAGGTTGAATTGCTCGGGGGTCTCGATCCCTTGCGCCAGCAAGTGACCGCCGTAACCCTTTGCCCGGGTGAGCAAAGGAGCGACCTCGGCAAATGCACGCCTGAACGTTTCAATACGTTCTTTGTGAACAGGGAGCAGAGCGATCTCATAAATCATGGTATTCCTCGAAAATGGCTTGAACGGTTAAACGTACGCAATTACGGGATCAGCGAAGGCTCGACCGCTATCGCGATTTTTCCTTGAACACCGTTGTTGGGGCTCTCCAACCGTGCATGGGCCAGCCCAATGTCGGCAAGCGAATAGACGGCGCCAACGTGTGGCCGCAGCTGACCTCGCGCAACCAATGCGCTCAAGTCATCGAGCTTGCCGCGGTTCTGCCTGGTGAAAACGAAGTGGTAACTCGCATTCTTGCCCCAGGCCTGGACAAGGTTTTGTGGCTGCGCAATGTCCACGATCGAGACAACGCGGCCAAGCTGTGCCAGCGCGTCGGGGCTGCGCGACAAGGTATTGCCGCCGATGGTGTCGAACACCACATCCACTCCGCGACCACCCGTTTCCCCCATGATGGCGTCGACGTAGTCCTCCTTTTCATAGTCGATGACCACATCGGCTCCCAGGCTTCGCACGAACCCGGCGTTTGCCTCACGCACGGTCGTGAACACCCTTGCGCCCATGGCTTTTGCCACCTGGATCGCCACATGCCCGACACCCCCCGCGCCGCCGTGGATCAGAATGCTTTCCCCCACCCTGAGCGCCGCACGCACGATCAATGCTTCCCACACCGTCCCGCCAACCAGGCTCAGGCTTGCCGCCTCGAGATGGCTCAGCGAGGCTGGCTTCTTCCCGATGATGCTTTCGGCGGCAACGTGGTACTCGGCATAACTGCCTGGCCCGTCAAATATTTGCGGGGTGTACCAGACTTCGTCCCCTGGAGCGAAGGTGGTCACTCCCGGCCCAACCTCTTCGACAACGCCCGATACGTCGTGCCCGGTAATGGCCGGCAGTTGCACCAAGTCGGGATAGTCGCCGCGACGAACCTGGTAATCCAACGGATTGATGGAGGTTGCGTGCACTCGGACCAAGACTTGTCCGGCGTGCGGTACAGGCTTGGGCACCTCGCGCAGTTCGAACGATCCCGAGCCGCCGAATGATTTAAGTACCATTGCTTTCATCGTAATTCCTCACATCTATAAAAAGGAATATCGAGATATCTCGATATGTTACGGTAAAAAAAACTACAATTCTTTCCCTATGACCTCGGCAAGCGCGCTGATGGTTGCTTCATTGCGCTTGTAGTAGGTCCACTGACCGATACGCCGGACTTCGACCAAGCCCACTCGTTGCAGCGTTGCAAGGTAACCAGACACCGTTGACTGCGACAGTCCGATACCTTCTTGAATACTGCTGACGCAGACGCCCACCGTGAGAACGTCACCTTCATCCTGCGGAGGGAAGTTCTTTGCGGGATCCTTCAAGCCTTTCAAGATTTCCAGGCGTGTAGGGTTCGAGAGCGCTTTGAATATTTCGATCAATTCCATGCCCCGAGAATATCGAGATTTTTCGATATGTCAATACGCTGTTTAGCCCCTTCCCTGCCCCCAACATCCTGGGCGACACGCCAATAGAGCCATACCCACCACTTCACATAACCCTCAAAGCAGTCTTTAAATGGCAGAATCTCCGTCATTGATCGTTTCGGAGACCACCATGCTTCGCGTATTTGAACAAAGACTCGACCCCTTCCCACCCGACGAAGTCCCCCCGCCGCCCAACGGCCTGGCTCGGTTCCTTTGGGCCTGCACCCGGGGCGCCCGCGGTTACATCCTGGCGTTTGCGCTGCTCAGCGCCGGCGTGTCGATCTACGAAGCCTGGCTGTTTTCGTTCCTCGGCCAGGTGGTGGATCTGCTCTCGACCTGGCAAGCCGGGGGTGACGCGGCAGCGCAAGAAAGTCGCGTGCTGTGGGGCATGGGTATCGTCATGGTGGCAAGCGTCGGGCTGGTGGCGCTGCGTACGATGGTGCAGCACCAGATATTGGCGATCAACTTGCCGTTGCGGCTGCGTTGGGACTTCCACCGCCTGATGCTGCGGCAAAGCCTTTCGTTTTTTTCCGATGAATTTTCCGGCCGGGTCACCACCAAGGTGATGCAGACGGCCCTGGCCGTGCGCGACGTGCTGTTCACCCTGATCGAGATCGCCCCGGGAATCGGCGTGTATTTCATCGCGATCATCGCCTTGGCCGGCGGCTTCGCCCTGAAATTGATGCTGCCGTTCGTGGCCTGGATCGTGCTGTTCGGGCTGGCCATGCTCTACTTCGTGCCCCGCTTGGGCAAAGTCGGACAGGAACAGGCCAATGCGCGCTCGTCGATGACCGGACGGATCTCGGACGCCTACACCAACATCACCACCGTGAAACTGTTCTCCCATTCCAACCGTGAAGCGCACTTCGCGCGCGCGGCCATGGAGGATTTCAAGCAGACCGGCTTTCGCCAGATGCGCCTGGTCAGCCAGTTCGAGATCGTCAACCAAGCGTTGGTGGTGGGGCTGATCATGGCCGCTGGCGGCTATGCGCTTTGGTTGTGGCACCAGGGCGACGTCGGCGCCGGCGCGGTGGCGGCCATCACCGCCATGGCGTTGCGCATCAATGGCATGTCGCACTGGATCATGTGGCAAATGACCTCGCTGTTCGAGAGCATCGGCACCGTGCAGGATGGCATGGCAACCCTGACCCGCGGCCCCAAGGTGCAGGACGCGCCGGACGCGGGGGTGCTGGTGAGCTCCGGCGGCGCGGTCACCTTCGACAACGTGAGCTTCAACTACAACGGTGAACGCCAGGTGCTCGATGGCCTGAGCCTGGACATCCGCCCGGGCGAGAAAATCGGCCTGGTGGGCCGCTCCGGCGCCGGCAAATCCACGCTCATCAACTTGCTGTTGCGCTTTTATGATGTCGACAGCGGCCAGATCCGCATCGACGGGCAAGACATATCCCGCGTGACGCAAGACAGCCTGCGCAGCGCCATCGGCATGGTCACCCAGGATACGTCCCTGCTGCACCGCTCCATTCGTGACAACATCGCCTACGGCCGACCCGATGCAACTGACGCACAAATCCGCCGCGCGGCGGCCAATGCCCAGGCCGATGAGTTCATCAGCCAACTGAGCGACCGCCAAGGTCACTCCGGCTACGACACCTTGGTGGGCGAGCGCGGCATCAAGCTGTCGGGCGGCCAGCGCCAGCGCATCGCGATTGCCCGAGTGATGCTCAAGAACGCGCCAATCCTGCTCCTTGACGAGGCGACCAGCGCCCTGGACTCGGAAGTCGAAGTGGCCATCCAGGAAAGCCTCGATGAAATGATGCAGGGTAAAACGGTCATCGCCATTGCTCATCGGCTGTCGACGATTGCGGCGATGGATCGGCTGATTGTCATGGATGACGGGCGGATCATTGAACAGGGTACCCACGCACAATTGCTCGCCAAGAACGGCATCTATGCGCGGCTGTGGCACCACCAGAGTGGCGGGTTCCTGGGGGAGGATCGGTGGGTGACGGAGGCGATGGATCAGGTATGAGGGTGAATGGCCTGGGGTGATCTGCAAGTGGGTGCTTTGGGTCGTCAGCGGCCCTTTACAACGGGCAGCTTTCGGCCCAAAGCGGTCATCTGGATCGAATTGAAGCGGGGCCAGAATTACGCTCTCAGCCCCATAAATGCCGGTCAGACAGTTACTACGACTTTACCGATTTGTTGATTGCCTTCAAGGAAACGGTGGGCATTCTGGATGTCGCTAAGCGCGAATGTCTTGGCGATGATCGGGCGCAACGCACCAGACTTCAGTCCTTGCAGAATAAAAGCCTTCGCTCTTTCCAAGGCTTCAATGTCGGCCACAATCTCTGCATAGAGATAGCCCTTCAAGGTCAAGCTTTTGCCCAGCACGGCAAACAGTGGGAATGGCGTCGGCTCAGAGCTGAGTGCGCCGTATTCCAGCAAGATTCCGCCTCGCGCCATGCTCTGCGTGAGGGGGTCAAAGGACGGCCCGCCTACAGGATCGAACACAACACGGGCGCCTTGACCGGCAGTTATCGCCATAACACGTTCGACGATGTTCTCTTCATCGCTGACGATGACGTGCGCAGCGCCAGCATCAAGTAGGGCTTGCTTCTTCGCGCTGGTTCGAGTGATCGCAATCGATATGGCTCCGACCATACGAGCAAGTTGGAAGGCGGCCAGGCCAACACTGCTTGATGCAGCGGTGATGATGACAAAGTCGTCCTGCCGCAGCTTCGCTTGTTCGATCAATGCCCCCCAAGCAGTGACGTACTGCATCCAAGACGCAGCAGCCTCTTCAAAGGATAAGTTCTCAGGACTCTTCACCACCAAGTGAGCCGGTACATTGGCCAGCTCGCCGTAAGTGCCCCATCGAGCGATATCCAAAGGCGGGATCACAGCGACTTCGTCACCAATCTTGATCTCCGTTACGTCGCTACCAACTGAAACCACGATGCCTGCGGCCTCATAGCCTAAGCGGCTGGGGAACTCGGCATCCTGTAGATAGGCGTGATTGCGAAACATCACTTCGGCCCGGTTCAAGCCAATAGCTTTAACACCAATCTGCACCTCGTTTGGTGCCGGTGCCGAAACTTCCAAATCTTCCAGCTTCAGAACGCTGGCATCACCGTATTCGTGGATTCTGACAATGCGTGCCATCTTGGATACCTCGTTTATTAATGGGCCTCGATGTAAATCCGGAATGTTCTCCGGCCACTCAAGGGTGACGAGAATTTAGACATTGGTAAGGAGGGGATAAAGGCCTACGATGGCTCATTACTAGAAACATGGTGTTTATAATGGATCGCCTAACGCAGATGGCTACGTTCGTTAAAACGGTTGAGCTGGGTTCATTCAGCGCCGCTGCGGACGATCTGAACTTGTCCCCTCAGTTGGTAGGGAAGCAGGTGAAAATGCTCGAACAACATCTCGGTGTCTCCCTTCTGCTACGAACTACGCGCAGGCAAAGCCTTACTGACTTCGGCAGGACGTTTTACCAGCGCGCGAAACTAATCCTTGCAGACATGCAGTCTGCCGAAAGCCTGGCTGCCCTTACTCGTGGCACACCAGTCGGTCGCCTTCGTATCAACGCACCGGTCACGTTCGGAATTCGCGCGCTTTCGCCACGCCTGCTGGAATACATGGTTCGATATCCACAGGTGTCTATTGACCTAACTCTATCGAACGAGCTGGTCGATATCGTCGATCATGGTTACGACGTGGTCTTTCGCATCGGCGAGCTGGTGAGCAGTGGGCTGAAGGCGATGCCGCTAGAGCCCTATCAAATGGTTTTGTGCGCTGCACCGTCCTACCTTGCACGTCGCCCTCCCATCACGAATCCATGGGATCTACAGCAGCAGGAGTGTCTGGGTTTTACCTATTCTGACGGTCGTTCGCACTGGAGCTTCGATAGCCAAGAGGGGCGTATCGATGTTCCAATTACAAGCAAATTGACGATTAATCAGGGTGATCCCCTGCTGGCAGCAGCTGTAGCGGGTCTGGGTGTGGTTCTACAGCCGATAGAGCTGGTTAGCGATGCATTGCGTGATGGGACGTTGGTGCGTCTATTACCGCAGTACCCAGTGCCGACCACCTCAATGCATATGCTTTACGCCCCTGACCGAAGAATGACCCCAAAGCTGCGCAGCTTCTTGGAGTTCGCACGTGAGTCGTTTGGGCAACGGGGGCCTCTCTAACTACAGGAGAATCAATGTCCGCTCTTGGCCGAAACCTGCCGTTCCCAACGGGTCGCGTTTTGCTCGAAGATGGCCCTGTAAACCATCTCTCATTCAATCGGGATCCATTCACATGCCTGTCTTGATGGCGCAAATGGCCGCCATGTAAGCGCTGGTTCCGATGCCGACTTGACCCCAGACTTCACGGCTTTCTCCTCCTTGACGGTCATATTGTTCATCCGCATCCCATAGCGCCAGGATTTGGTTTGGAAACAGGTATTCATAGGATGAGAATTCGTGCTGGCCGGAATTGTCCGAAGCAGCCATCACTGAAAACACATGTGTGGCAGAGTGCGCAAAGACATCGACTCCCTTGAACATGAACGTGACGTTCGGGTTTCCGCAGACACCAATGAAGCTGACTTCATCGTTCGGCCCGTGGGAAACCTGCACGCAGGATTCGCAAAAATAATCGATGCGGTCTTGGGAATGCTCGAGAGGGAATCCGATGGCAGCCATCTTTTGCCTCGCTGTAGCGCGTGCTGCGCCAAGACGAACAGGACCAATAGCCTCGAGCGGTAAAATTTCAAAAACCTGCATTTCCTGGGCTCCATGGGTGAAAGGCTAGCCAACCGCTCCGCTGTGTAGGGTGCGGAACTTGTGCTGTAGATTGTCCGAGAGCGGGCACCTCGGTACGCTGTCGACCTTATCCGATATGGAAATGCTTAACATGGATCCGCACGCTCTGATCGCAAGAAATTTCGTTGAGGGCGAAGCATACGAAGACGCCTCGTACACTCGGCCAGCCTTGCGCGTGCCGAGAATAAACATCTAGAGCCTTTCATAGACTACTTCAAACTCGACACCTAGCTCCTCTTGGATAACCGCAAGCAGAGCCTCGGCAGCGTCGTCAAATTCCGTATATTCGGTCGCATTCCAAGGACCTGGATCTGGTGGATACTCCCAGTTCAAGGCGGTGTCGTGCCAGCGTGTCATTACACTCAGCCTCTCGAGAGTAGTGGCGCTCAATGGCAGTTTCTCTTCGATTGATCCCACCGAGAATCTTGCTAAAGCGACCTGATTCCCGCACCACAATGCACCGCCGCCCCACTCAAACATCAACCGTATGCGAAACCGTTCAGCCATGTGCACTCCTGACATCCAGCGAGAAAAATCAGACCCTGGGTCATTATGGCTTTTTCGGCTCTTCGTTTGGGCTGAAAAGCAGCTTCGGGTCGGAAGCTGCCCTTCGCTTCCGACCCGATCCATCTTGCTAAAAATGGAGTCTATTCCACCGGACGCTTACCTAGGGTCGAGGACATCCAGTGCCCGGTTTGCCAATAGCTGACCTAGTTCAATCAACTGTTGCAGCCCTAGTGCAACATGCCGTCGAGAATCCTTCAGGTCAAACGCCAAATCGTTGGCCATGGCATTGGCGGAGGCTAACGTTTCGCTGAGATTGGCCAACAGGCTTTCAACATCGACGCCCTCCACGACAGTGAATAACTGGTCCGGAGGTGGCTTCTTGTCAGGCTGGGCGGGTTTGGGGTTCAGATAGGAATCGATGACACGTTCGGCGTTGGCGTCGGCCGCGATGTCCAGGTGCAGCGGTGGAACGGGTGGGTCTGGGATGAGTTTGTCCATATGGACCTCCTAACGTCAGTCGGATCCGCCACTGTTCGCGACTAAACGAAGTGGGGTGGCGGCTGTGCGCAGGTTAGTCGACCGGGACGTTAGGAAACCGGCGCACCCGAAAGTGCCCTGCGCACAGCCACCATAAAATCAGCGAGAAAAACGTAGCCTGACTTCAAGGAGACCTTGCGCCTAACGAGATACCGAGCGACTAAACCCGACCGCTGAATTGGCAGCGGTGGACAAAGACTAGGCACCGAATTCAGCAGGCGCAAGGGACTGGAATTTTCTAGGAAATGTCCTGCAAGTCAATGGGCAATATTCGCTCCGTCGATTCCTACAAACTCGTTTAACCGTTCCACCACCGAAACAGGTTGCAACGCTTGTCCAGCGCTAACGCTCTTTCCAGAGAGATCACAACGCCTATCGCAATCGCATAAATCCGATCAGGCGTACCGCTTTACTTGATCTCAACCAATCGCACGGCCTGTGACCCGTCCAGGGACAGGTGAATCACGGCGGCTCGGCTTGGGAAATTCGGCGCATCCTCGTCGGTATTCTCCATCACGGGAATGTCGATCAGGGTCTGTTCACCCGTCGGGTCGCTGACCAACTTGGCATCGAGGTTGTCGATGGCCCGCCAGCTGTCGCCACCGATGCGCATCACGTCCAACAGGCTGTAGTGCGGCACGCCCTCTTCGTTCTCTTCGGCCGTGAAGGCGGCCAGGTATTGGCTGTAGTTGTTGCCCATGCCGAAACCCTCGATGGTGAAAACCGCGAGGGTGACCTGGCTGTCCTCGCCGGTGTCCAGGGTCTGCACCAGTGTCGCTTCGGGATAGCCGGTGGCGTAGCTGTCCTTGATCAGCGCGACCAGGCGGCCGATCTGTTCTTCCAGGGCTTTGGGAACAGGTTTCGATTCAGCGGCGTGAACTAGGGTACAAGTGAAAAACAAGGCAGCGGTCAGCAGGCGCAATTTCATGGAGGTGGAGTCCGGGGGTGTCGGGAGGTCAGCGTGCAATGGTAGCGGTTGGCAAGGGATTGGGTAGGGAATTGTTGGTGGAGTTTGTGGTGGGATGCACAACCTTGTTCGCGAAAGCGGTGGGTCTGTGTGCATTGTTGTTGAATGTATTGCCCCCATCGCGAGCAGGCTCGCTACCAAACTTGGACCCGGGACAGCCGCCATTTTCCATCAACCCGACATCCCCTGCTCGCGATGGCGGTGGGCCTGCGTGCATCGATGCTGAATGTATCGCTGCGCGCCTGCCCGAACGGCCATTGATTAACGCGGCGTGCCGTAGCCCTTGATCAATCCTCCAACTCTGCAGCGTCCAGCCCTACCCGTGCGAGGTAGTCTTCCAGCGCCTCCCCCGCTCCGGCTGATACGAAGGCACTGATGTACCCGTCGGGACGGACGAGAACCCAATCGCCCATCGCAGGTTGGTAAGCGTCACGAAAATGTCCTTGGTCATCCTGGATATCACCGCCTGGGCCGATGACATGGATGTGCAGCCCGGGGCGAGGTGCTACGGCATCGCGTTCCGCGCCATAACCGAGCAGTGTCCAGTGCGCCCCCCGGAACAGGTCGAACAGCCGTTGCAGTTTACCGGCCGCCCCGCGCATCGGTGCATCCGGCGCACGATCGCCTGCCAATGGGCCGCTGGTACGGTTGGATCGTTCAAGGGCGAGCGTGGATTCGCGATAGCCGATGTCGAGTTGGTGCACTTCGCGCCCACGGCGCATGTCGCCGCGCTGGTGCGCGTCCAGCAGCTTGGTGGCAAGGCCCAGCATCGTCGCAGCGACCGGGCGGCGTTCTTGCTCGTAGCTGTCGAGCAGTGCCGCCGGCGCGCCGTTGATGACCGCCTCCAGTTTCCAACCCAGGTTGTAGGCATCCTGCACGCTGGTATTGAGACCCTGGCCACCCGTGGGTGGGTGGATGTGTGCGGCATCGCCGATGAGAAACGTTCGACCGACGCGGTAATGATCGGCCAACCGCGCGTTCATAGTGTAGGCCGATGCCCAGGACACCGAATGGATATGGATATCCTCGCGACCCGTGCGCTGTGCTACCAGGTCCATCAATGTTTGCGCATCCAGGCCAATGTCCGCGTCGGGGGCAATCGGCGCCTGGATCTGGAAGAGCTGGGTCCCGGCCAACGGGCACAGGAATATCTGGTGCTGCATGTCGCCGTCGCCAAAACGATGCCAGCGGTCCCGCGACAGGCCCGTAGCCGAGACATCGGCCACAATGGCGCGAATGCCCAGCGTCTTGCCTGGGAAGCCGATACCCAGCGCATGCCGGATAAAACTGCGGCCGCCATCGGCCCCGACAAGCCAGCGCACCCGGAGCGTTTCTTCGCCGGCCTTACCGACCAACTGAACGCTGACGCCCTCGGCATCCTGCTCGAACCCCACCAGTTCGCAACCAAACTCCGGCCGATGGCCCAGTTCAAGCAGGCGTTCGCGCATGACCTGTTCCGTCAGCCATTGCGGCACCATCAACGGCGATTGATGAGGTTCCGCTGGCGTGGGCTCGTTTTGCTCGATGCTGACAGCGTCGGTGAAACTGCCATCGTCGCGATATCGACGTTCAGTCGGGTAGACTCCACCCACTGCGACGATTCGGTCGAGGATCCCCATGTCCTCGAATATTTCCTGGGTCCTGGGCTGTATGCCCTTGCCGCGCGAGCCGTTGAACGGCTGGCCTGCCTTTTCGATCAGGCGAAAGGGAACTCCCCTTCTCGCCAACTCGATAGCCATCGCCAGACCGGCCGCGCCCGCGCCGCAAATCAATACCTGGATTTCGAATTGCTCTTTCATGACGACCCCACATATGTGCAGAAAGCACATATTTAGACGGAGCCGGAACAGTGTCAATCGAAAATGTGCAGAACGCACATATTAATGCCCAATTGCGCGAGCTTCACGGCGCCCTGATGGAGATCGTCGGGGTGATGAACCGACCTCAGCGGGACGAAGCCATGGTGCAGGCGGCCGGAATATCCCTGGATCGCGCGCTGTTTCCGTTGCTGGTCTCCGTGGAGCGGCTTGGTCCTATCGGCGTTGGTGAACTGGCCGATCGCGTCGGGCGCGACTACACCACGGTCAGTCGGCAGGTGACGAAACTCGAAAGCCTGGAGTTGATCGCTCGGGAAAATACCGCCGACCGTCGGGTACGCAAGTCGGTCATTACCGCAAAAGGCAAGGCGATGACTGATCGCATCGACGAGGCACGTGCGCGGATCGGGCGAGCCATTTTCGCCACGTGGGACGAAGCGGATGTAGAGAACCTGGTACGGCTCATGTGCAAGTTTGCCAACGACATCAAGGATGACACGCTGACCGGTGCGCAGGAGCAGGCGTGACGCAGGGTGATCGCCCGTTCTGATGCGTGGGGCACGCCCTGTGCCCCGAGAGGATTTTTCTCAGCGTCAGGCCTCTGAGCCAATGCGCGCGACCAGGCGAGCCTGGAGTTTTTCCAGTTCCTCGGGATCGGCCTTGCCCCGGCCATGCACACCCGCGTCTTCACCTTCCCAGCGAGGGATGATGTGCATGTGAATGTGGTAGACCGTCTGCCCGGCCACCGCGCCGTTGAACTGCGCGATCTGGACGCCGTCCGGCTGCAACTCGTCCACGATGATCCGCGTCAGGCGCTGCACGGCCGACATCATTGCGCCGAGGACTGTGGGCTCGACTTCGAGGATGTTGCGCGCCTGGGAATTCTTGGGAATGACCAGGACATGGCCGCGCGATTGCGGAAAGAGATCCAGGAAGGCCAGCACATCGGCGTCTTCGTAAATCTTGTAGCACGGCGCATCGCCGCGAAGGATCAGCGCAAAGATGTTCTTTGGATCGTAATGACCGTGGAGACTCATGTTCACTCCTTGAATGGTTAGGGCGGTGGGTTGCCGGTAAGAGATTTAGCACAGTCCAGCGGCGACGTCTCGTAGAGGTCTGCTTGAAAGCCGAGGGCTGGGCTTGCTGGCGATAGCGGTGGGTCAGTCAGCGATGAATTGCCTGTGCCAACGTCATCGCGAGCAGGCTCGCTCCCACAGTTTTTCGAGCGATCCGCAAAGGTCGTGTCTGGCCCAAATCTCTGTGGGAGCGGGCTTGCTCGCGAAGGTGGCGTACTTGTCGATATCGTGGTTGGCTGAACTACCGCTTTCGCGAGCAAGCCCGCTCCCACAGGGGAGTTCTGGTTTGATTCAGATCGTGGGCACACCCTAAATCCATTGTGGGAGCGAGCCTGCTCGCGATAGCGGTGGATCAGTTGCCATCAATGCTGGATGTAACGCCGCCTGCGCGGGCCTCCTTCAGCGTTACGGCCATTTTCTGCTGCAACTCGCTTTGCGAAAACGGCTTGTGCAGCACCGGGCACCCGGCGTATTCGGCCGGCAGCCCGCTCGCGCCGTAGCCGGTGCTGAACAGGAAGGGAATGTGGCGACCACGAAGAATCTCGGCCACCGGGAACACGCGCTCGCCAGCCAGGTTGACGTCCAGGATCGCCAGGTCAACTTGCACCGCGCGAGCGATTTCACAGGCCTTAGCGAGCCGGGCGACCGACGCCACGACCTCGCATCCGAATTCCTCCAGCATCTCTTCGATCAATAGGGCAATGGCGCCTTCGTCCTCGACGACCAGCACCCTGTTTCCAGCCAATGGGGTCATGCCCCAGCCACCCCAATCAGGAACGAAAAGCGACAGCAAACGCCCTGTGAAGCAAAGGTGAGCTCAAAGGTGCCACCCAAGTCGCGCTCGATGCAACGCTTCATCAGGCGCGAACCCAGCCCTTCCCGCTCCGGCGGGGCGACCGCTGGCCCTCCTCGCTCTTGCCAGTCAAGGGTCAACAGCGTTCCGTCCCCTTGGGCTTGCAAGTGCCAGGTGACGGCGAGCGTGCCCGTCTCGACCGACATGGCCCCGTATTTAAGCGCGTTGATCGCCAATTCATTGAGGGTCATCGTCAGGTTGAGCGCGACGCGGGTGCCGACGTCCACGGCAGCCCCCTCGATCGCCACACGGCCAGGCTCATGCCCGAAGACCGGCATCAGCACTTCATGGGCCAGGGTGTCGAGCGGCGTCTGGCCCCAATGCCGTTTGGTCAAGAGATCGTGTGCTCGCGACAAGGCCAACAGCCTTGCCTCGAAACGCCGGTAGCCGTCCTTCGCATCCTCGGCATTGCGCGCGGTCTGGGCCGCCAGGGATTGCACCGTGGCCAGGGTGTTCTTGACCCGGTGATTGAGCTCATCGATCAATGTCTTCTGCCGGTTTTCCGCCTGCTTTCGCTCGGAAATGTCCACCAGCATGTTGATGGCGCCCACCAGGTTTCCATCGGCGTCATGCAAAGGCGTGGGAAACGGCGTGAACGGTACACGGCTGCCATCCGGCCGCTCCGCAATCGCCTCGACGCCGCGTATCGGCCGGTTTTCCTTCAGCGCCACCGCCATCGGGCATTGATCGTGGGGCAGCGCGGTTCCGTCGGTATTGAACAGCTTCCAGGTCACACACCACATCTCGCCCAATTGCGGCGTGCGCCCCGACAACTCGATAGCGGCGCGGTTGAAGAACGTGATACGCCCCTCGGCGTCGGTGGTGTACACCGCGGCCGGCAACGCTTCAAGGAGATTGCGCATGTGCCGTTCGCTTTCGCGGATCTGGTTTTCCATGCGCCGCGCCAATGTCACGTCCTGCAGCACCCGCACGCCATACCGAAACGTACCGTTGGCGTCTCTCACCGATGAGCTGTGGATGTCGAGGTAAACCACCTCGCCATCAGGCTTCACCGCGCGCTTGCGCAGCACGTAATTATCCAATTCACCGGCCACTTGACGGGCGTACAACCCGGCATCCTGCGTAATACAGTCCGGGTGGGTGTAATCCAGGAAGGTCATCGCCAGGAGTTCGTCCCGCGACCGGCCCAGCATGTTGCACAGGGCATCGTTCACCCGGAGCAAGCGGCCGTCGATGCCGGCCTCGGCAATGCCGATGGTCGCCGCTTCGTAGGTCGCCGAAAGCCGGTCATCGCTGTCCTGGCGCGCCGCCTCGGCCGCATGGACGCTGCTCCTGTCGATGGTGAAGCAGCGGGTATTGAAGAGTTTTCCGTTCTCGAACCGGCCGTTCGAGGTGATCGTGACATGCTTGATCGAGCCGTCCTTGGCCCTCAGGCGCGCCGGATAGCTCTCCAGGCGATCGCCACTGCCCAGCTTGGTGAGAATGTCGCCAATAACCGGCTCGTCGACATGAAATTCGGTGATGTGGCGGCCGATGTATTCTTGCGCCGAATAACCCAGCAGCGCCAGCTCCGCCTTGTTGGCGCGCAGGATGGTGCCATCGCCACTGACGATATGCAGGCCCACCGCGCTGTTTTCAAAAAAGTCTTCCAGGTCGGCACTTTTGCGCCGAAGCTCTTCGGCCATGGCGTGGTGCGCCGAAACGTCCTGGAAACAATTGATCACCCCTTGAATGACGCCCCGCCGATCCCTGAGGGCGCGGATGTTCATAAGCGCCACGAACCGCGAGCCATCCGGGCGTTGGATGATCACTTCCTGATTGCGCGGCGCAATGCCGGTATCGAGCGCCGAGGCCGTCGGACTGTGCTCGAATGCCAGCGGCGTTCCGTCGGCCAGGAACAATCGATGGGCGCCGCAGAAGCGGTCGCCGTTCTCTCCAAGCGCCGGCGCCCTTCCCCACAGCTCGGCCGCCTCGCTGTTATACCGCACGAGCCACCCCTGGCGATCGCAGAGGTACACCGCACCGGGAATGGCATCCAGCGTATTCGTCCCCATCGCGATCAGGCTTTCGTATTCGCTTGGCGTACAGGCTTCCAAGGGGAGCTCTTCAATGTTCGACATCAGTCATCCTCAAACCCCCTGGCTGCAACGCTCAGGGTCTCAATGGACTCTAGATCGCTATTGAGCGCGCGAGTTCAGGAAACTCTTCAAGGACAGCGGCGCCTGTGCCGTACGTCAGCCCTGGCGATAACCGACAGGCTCGCGCAGCGGTTATGAACGAGGCCTGCTCCAGGCCCTGTCCAATAGCGCGACCACTGTTTCGTCCGGGGTCTGGCTGAAGTCTTCGTACCAATCGCCGACCGAGCGCATCCACTCGGGCATCAACGGACACACAAACTCATCGACCTCACTGCGCAAGGCTTCGGCGGTTTCGACCGGCGCCACTGGAACGGCAACCACGATGGCAAGAGGGTTTTGCAGGCGTACCGCATGGACCGCCGCCATCATTGACGCACCGGTGGCCAGGCCATCATCCACAAGCAGGACCACCTGCTGTTTCAGGTCGACAGGTGGGCGGCTGCCGCGATAAAGCGCTTCACGGCGCGCCAGCTCCTGCCTTTCCCGCTGGAGCACCGCATCGAAGGCAGCCTGGTCGACGTGATGGGCACGCAACGCATCGTCGTTGCGAATCTGGATGGCGCCGCTGGCAATCGCGCCCATCGCCACTTCCGGATGAGACGGCACACCGAGCTTGCGCACCAGTATCAGGTCGAGGGGCAGCCCCAGGGCGTCGGCCACCTCCCAGGCGACGGGCACGCCACCCCGGGGCAACGCCAGGACGATCGCATTGCTCCGTCCACGATACTGGGCCAAGGATTCCATCAAACGCTGGCCGGCCGCGGCTCGATCAGCATAAGGAGGCGATGCAAAAGACAGGGGATTCATAGTCGGGTCTCCTTGCAAAAACAGACACGTCGTCCGCACAGTCACCCTGTCAGGATACCCGGCACGGGGTGTCCAGCAACGGCTGAGTGATCCAAACTGCCTGCGTCGTCACGCCAATCGGCGGGCGTGACCGCATCGTCGGCGCCAGCGACTTGGGAATCTCGAGTCATTACGCCTGCCGAAGCCGTTTCTTAACGAGGTCTGACGGAGGAGAAATTTTGGCACGCCCGAGAAAAATCCCGTCAAACCTGGGCTGCCCTTGTTCGATCTTCCGTAGTACAGTAGTCAAAACCCGATAAATATCCACCTTGAGATGACCTGAAGTGCCAGGCCCCAACGTCAATGGACCGCACACCCCGTCATCCTTCTGCCGCGGCGGTAACTGCATGATCGACATCACCGAAGTTTCCATTGCCCAACTGCGCGCCGCGCTGGAATCGGGCCAGACCACGGCGGTAGCGCTTGTCCAGGCCTACCTCGCCAGGATCGATGCCTACGACGGCCCCGACACGCCCACCGCCCTCAACACGGTGGTGGTGCGCAACCCGGATGCGCTGAAGGAAGCGCAGGCCTCCGATGCCCGCCGGGCCAACGGCCAGACCCTCGGTCCACTCGACGGCATTCCCTATACGGCCAAGGACAGTTATCTGGTCAAGGGCCTCACCGCCGCGTCCGGCAGCCCGGCGTTCAAGGACCTGGTGGCTTATCGCGATGCGTTCACCATCGAACGGCTGCGCGCCGCCGGGGCCATCTGCCTGGGCAAGACCAACATGCCGCCCATGGCCAACGGCGGGATGCAGCGCGGGGTGTATGGCCGGGCGGAAAGCCCGTACAACGGCGACTACCTCACCGCGCCTTTTGCCTCCGGCTCCTCGAACGGTGCGGGCACCGCAACTGCCGCCAGTTTCGCGGCATTCGGCCTGGCTGAAGAAACCTGGTCGAGCGGACGCGGCCCGGCGTCGAACAACGGCCTGTGCGCCTACACGCCGTCCCGTGGGGTGATTTCGGTGCGGGGCAACTGGCCGTTGACGCCGACCATGGACGTCGTGGTGCCCTTCGCCAGGACCATGGCCGACCTGCTCGAAGTGCTGGACGTGGTGGTGGCCGAGGACCCGGACACCCGTGGCGACCTGTGGCGCCTGCAGCCCTGGGTGCCGATTCCGAGCGTCGATTCGGTTCGTCCCGCTTCGTATCCGAGCCTTGCCAGCAAACCCGGAGCGCTGGCCGGCGTTCGGTTCGGCGTGCCACGGATGTACATCAATGCCGACCCTGAAGCCGGCACGGCCGAGGCCCCCGGCATTGGCGGCCCGACGGGGCAGCGCATCATCACTCGCGCCTCGGTGATCGACCTTTGGGAGCAAGCCCGCAAGGCCTTGGAGGCTTGTGGCGCCGAGGTGGTCGAGGTGGATTTCCCGCTGGTATCCAATTGCGA
Organism: Pseudomonas sp. Z3-6; assembly: GCF_051131985.1. NCBI lineage: Bacteria > Pseudomonadati > Pseudomonadota > Gammaproteobacteria > Pseudomonadales > Pseudomonadaceae > Pseudomonas > Pseudomonas sp. Z3-6. Next base: position 2,918,230 of record NZ_CP071644.1, on the reverse strand, counting down.
GGGCGATCGTCCCGGCACGCCGACGGTGTTCACCCGTGGCCTGGTTTCCAAGGAATTCCTGCACCATGAATTGTGGGACCTGTCGGCCTGGGCATTCGATGATTTCCTGCGGGCCAACGGTGATCCACAGTTGAATCGCCTGGCCGACGTCGACGGACCGAAGATCTTCCCCCACGACCCGGGCACCCTGCCCAACCGCGAGGACGACCTGGCCGCCGGCATGGATGAGTACGTGAAGATGGCCCAACGCGGCATCACGCCTTGGGACCAGATCCCGACACTGCCCGACGGGTTGCGGGGGCTCGAAGAAACACGCCGGATCGACCTGGAAGACTGGATGGAACGGCTGGGCCTGGACGCGGTGATCTTCCCGACCGTCGCCGATGTCGGGCCGGCGGACGCGGATATCAATCCGGCCTCTGCCGATATCGCCTGGAGCAACGGGGTCTGGGTCGCCAACGGCAACCTCGCCATTCGTCACCTGGGCGTGCCCACGGTCACCGTGCCGATGGGCGTCATGGCGGACATCGGCATGCCCGTCGGGCTGACATTTGCCGGGCGCGCCTATGATGATTCAAAACTGTTGCGACTGGCATCGGCGTTCGAGTCGATCGGCTCCAAGCGCCTGGTCCCGCCTCGGACCCCGCCGCTGTCGGCTTGAGTCGGTCATTGGGGTTGCTGCGCAACCCAGCGGGAGCAAGCGCCCTCGCCACAAAAGCTGCGTACGACTTCATTTTTGAGTACGGGCGCAACACCGTGGCGAGGGAGCTTGCTCCCGCTGGACTGCGCAGCAGTCCCTAGACCGGTTCTACAGCCGGAAACACTGTTGCATGGCACGAGCAAGCAGGCCCACGGCCTCATCACCCTGTGCCGCCTGCGATCGCATAAACACCACCTCATGCTCCTCGATCACCGGCAGGCCTTCAAGGATCCGCATCGCATCCGTCACCCGCCCACGGTCGATCAGACTGATCGCCAATCCAGCCTCCACGCAGGCCTTGACGGCCTGGTTGGAGGGGCTTTCCAGGACAATGCGCGTCCTGCGCCCGCTTTGCCTGAGGGCTTCGATCATCGCTTGCCGATAAGGGCATTGCGCCGCATGCACCGCCAGCGGCAACGGCTCCAGCGAGGCCGCCGTCCCGTGGATTGGCCCGACCCAGACCGGCGTGGTGGACACCAGCACTTGCGTTTCTGTGTCCGCTTGGCCCTTCGGCTGGGTAACCACCGCTGCCTGAAGCTTGCCGCGCTGCACCTGGTCACGCAGCGCGTAACTTGGCGCGGTCTTGAGTTCCAACACGACATTGGGCCATGCGGTGGCGAAGGTCGGGAGAATGTCGCGGATGACATGGTCGGCATATTCATCCGGCACCCCCAGCGTGATGCGTCCCGCCAGACGGGTGCCGTGCAGGTCGGCCAGCACCCGGTCGTGGGTATTGAGCAGCTCCGTCGTCGCCAGGAGCAAACGCTTGCCCAACGCGGTGAGGGATACCGATTGATTGTCCCGGTTGAGCAACCGCCCGCCCGCCACCGCCTCCAACCGCTGGATATGCACGCTGACCGCCGCCGGGCTTTTGTGCAGTTGTTCCGCCGCCCCACTGAATTTCCCGATCCGCGCCACCGCATGAAAAGTACGTATCAAATCGATATCGAGTATGGCCGTCATGATTCAATCTTCGTAAATGACTAATGCATTTCATTTTGATTTATTAGATTAGCCGGGTTCCGTAGCCTGTGGTCATGAACCCGAATAAAGCGATGACCTGCACGTCCCGGTCCCGGCCCGCCTGGCATTGGCTGATCCCACTGCCCTTGCTCGAAGCGGCTTTGCTGGTGTCGTGGAGCTCCGGCTTTATTGGCGCGCGCTTTTCCATCGACTACGCGCCGGCATTGCTGGTGGTGTTCTGGCGGTGCGTCGTGGTCACGCTCGTCCTGCTGCCCTTCGTCGCCGGGCAACTACGCCGAACCTCACCCGTCGCGCTGTTGAAAAACGCCGGCATCGGCCTCTTGGCGATGGCGGGCTACCTGGGCGGTATCACCCAAGGCATTGCCCTGGGTGTACCGGCGGGCCTGGCCGCACTGGTCGCCGACCTGCTGCCGCTGGGCCTGGCGCTGCTGGCCGCCGGCGTACTCCGACAACGGCTGGCCTGGCAGGTCTGGGCGGGCCTGCTCATCGGCCTGGTCGGCGTCATGCTGGTCACCCAAGGCGCATTGGCGTGGGGCAACGCCCCCTTGTGGGCCTATGGCCTGCCGCTGCTTGGCATGCTCTCGCTCGCCGTCGCGACCCTGTGGCAGAAATACCTGCCCGCCGAACAATCGCTGGGCCTGCTGCCCAACCTATGGCTGCAGTGTTGCATGTCGGGCCTGGCCTTCGCCCTGGTGGAAGGCGTCCATGGCAGCCTGGCACCGCTACCCTGCACCGGCTTTGCACTGAGCGTCTTGTGGACAGCGGGCATTTCGACAATGGGCGGCTACGGGCTCTACTGGCTGTGCCTGCGCCGCACGACAGCCACCCGCGTCGCCAGCGTCCTGTACCTCAGCCCGCCCATTACCATGCTCTGGGCCTGGGCGATGTTCAACGAACCACTTTCCTGGCAGATGGCGGTGGGGATGGCCGTGTCCGGGGTCGGCATCTGGCTGGTCGTGGGTACCGAAGCGCGGCAGGCGGTTTCGAGCTCAAGATAGCAAGATCGGTCGAGCGCATCGGGCTGGTTGGCCTCATGCTGGTGTCCTCTACAGGGAAAGACCATGACCGACACACAAAAGCGCTACCAATCCCGGATGCAGAAGGTGCTCGATTACATCGACCTGCATCTGGATGACTGCCTGGACCTGGATACATTGAGCAGCGTCGCGGCCTTTTCGAAATACCATTTCCACCGGCAGTTCATGGCGACGTTCAACCTGCCCTTGCACCGCTATGTCCAACTCGCTCGAATGAAACGCGCCTCCTACAAACTGGCGTTTCGCGAACATGAAACGATCACAGAGATCGCCATGGGTGCCGGTTACGGTGCGCCTGATGCCTTTGCCCGTGCCTTTCGACAGCGCGTGGGCCAACAACCCTCGAATTTCCGCAAATCGCCCGACTGGCAGCATTGGGGCATTACTTTCACGCCATTGCACAACGCGAGGAACCGTTTCATGCCCACGACTTATCAACCCAGCGATGTACGGATCCGGAGTGTTCCCGCGACACCCGTCGCCATCATGGAACACCGAGGCGATCCCGCGACGATCGGTGCGACGATCCAACGCTTCATTGCCTGGCGACGCAGTGTCGGCCTGATCCCGCCGATCAGTCCGACGTTCAATGTCTTCCACACCGACCTGCGGGCGACTGCACCGCAACACTATCGATTGGATCTATGCGCAGGGACGGACCAACCCATCACGCCAAACGGCGAAGCGATCAAGGCCGGCAGTATCCCTGCCGGGCGTTGCGCCGTGCTGCGGGTCGAAGGTGGCGCCGATAACCTTGAGCCTGCCGCGCTGTACCTGTACAGGGATTGGCTGCCGGCCAGCGGTGAGGAGCCGGGAGATTTCCCGCTCTATTGCCAGCGCATTACGTTCTTTCCGGACGTTGCTGAGAACGAAGCCGTTACCGAGCTCTTTCTGCCGCTCAGGTGATCATAGTCCCACGCCTACAACGAGACGAGCCTGGTGGTCATTCACCAGCCCCACCTTGATGTCGCCCCCCCTTACTGAATACATCTATGGCGAGGGAGCTTGCTCCCGCTGGGGTGTAGGAGCTGTCGAGTGCAACGAGGCTGCGATCTTTCTACTGACAATTGAGTCGAGAGCGAAAAATCAAGATCAAAAGATCGCAGGCTTCGCCAGCTCCTACGGAGCCCAGCGGGAGCAAGCTCCCTCGCCACAATGACTCATCCACAATGGCTCGTACCTTAAGGCTCATGAGTCATGATTCATGACTCATGACTCATGACTCAAGCCTCAAGCCTCAAGCGAACAGCATTGCCTCCGCCGCCGAACATGGACCTTCACCCGCCCAAACCAGTGCCTTGTCCATCGGCCAACGCAGCGCCGTTGAGGTAATGGTCGCCAAGCAGCCGACGCTGGGTCAGCAGGGCCGGCTCGGGGCTGTCCGGCAAGGGCCGCGGCAGGCTGCGACCGGCCAGTTCGAAGTAGGCATGGCCGGCCAGGCGCGCGTCTTCACGCCATGGGATGGATCAGGTATTCGGTGAGTGTCGCCGCACACGCAACGATGCCTTCATGAAGCACCATTTCAAAGCCATGGGTATTTTCCGTTGGAATGGCGATGCACCCCGCTCGCGCGGCCACTCCCGCACTCATGATCGCACTCGCATCGGAGGCGAAATCGACCAGGAGCGCAACTTGTGGGTGATAGCCCGAGCGCTGTGCAGCCTTGACCAGGGCATCCACGACAGAGCGGGTGTAATAACCCTTTTGATCCCCGGTGTTGATAATTGGGTCTGCCGATAAAACCGTTCCGTACTCCTCCAGGACCGGGCCCACCTCGACCGCGATGGTGGTGTCGCCCGGCACGCGGGCCGCGGCATAAAGCGCACCAGCGTTGGACTCTTCCTCAAGTGTCGTGCAGACGAACCAGACGTCTTGCTTGAGCGCTTGCCTTTTGCTTTTCAGCTGCTGTGCGGTGGTGATCACTGCCGCCAAGGGCGCCCGGTCATCGAGGAAGTGGGCGGCGACCGTGTCTTTCACCTGGAACGGCCGGCGCCAGTGCCGGCTGAGCACCACGCGCACGCCGGGCCGGATACCGGCGGCGGTCAGCTCCTCCTGGGAACAGCGGGTGATGACATGGACGTCGCTCCACTGCACCGCCCCTGACAGCACATCCCGCCCCTGGGCGGAACCACCGGTGTTGTGCATGGAACCATAAGACAGTACGCCGGGCAGGCATTGGTTATCACCCAGTATGTCCACCGGACAAACACCAAAACAGATGGGCTGGGCACCGCCCAGCGCCACGACTTCCAAGTTACCGTCGGGCCTTGTCTTCTTCACGATCATGGCAATTTCATCGAGGTGCGCCATGACCCTGATGGGCTGTGCTTGCGAAGACTCATCCGACGCCTTGATCAGTCCCCGGATGTTGCCGGCCTCGTCGACCACGACCTCATCACAATGCTTGCCCAGTTCCCTGAGACATATTTCCCGGACTTCATCTTCCTGCCCGCCGGGGCCGCGGGCCAGAAGCAATTCTTCGAGCAAAGGCTGGATACTCATTGGAGGCATCAGATAGGTTCCCGTCACGACCCTTGAACAGCGTAGACCCCACCTGTTTCCCGTCCGTTCAAATCGGTATTCGCTCGGTCATGACCGGTCAATCCAGCCCCGAACGGAACGTTTCGATCTTGAGTCCGAATCGATTCATCTTGTTGTACAAGCCACCGCGCGACACGTTCAACCGTTGGGCAGCCAGGCGGATGTTTCCGCGCGTCTCCTTGAGGGCGGCAATGATCGCGTTCATTTCATGGGTGCCCAGGTCCGGCGCCGTCCGCGGTTCTGGCACATTTGCCCAGATCGAGGGTCGCCCGCGCTGCCTGATTTCCAGCGCAAGGTCACTCGGCTGGATCAGTTCGGTCATTGCCAGGTTCGTCGCCCGTTCAATGACGTTTTCCAGCTCACGGACATTGCCCGGCCAGTGATAGGCGCCCAGCAAATCCAGCGCCACTGGCGAAACGTCCTGCATCGTCTTGCGCAGCGACCGGGCACAACGCGCGAGAAAATGCCGCGCCAGCAACGGCACATCCTCGCGACGCATCCGCAATGGCGGCACCGTCAGGTTCAGCACGTTGAGCCGGTAGTAAAGGTCCTCGCGAAAAGCCCCCTCGGCCACCGCCTGGCTCAGGTTGCGGTGGGTGGCAGCGATGATGCGCACGTTGACCCGCAGCGATTTTTTCGCACCCACCCGTGTCACCTCACCTTCCTGCAAGACACGCAGCAGGCTGACCTGCGCATCGAAGGACATGTCACCGATTTCGTCGAGGAAGATTGTCCCACCATCGGCCAGTTCGAACTTGCCGGCCGACCCACCGCGAGCCGACCCGGTGAAAGCGCCTTCGACATGACCGAACAGCTCGCTTTGCACCAGGTCTCGCGGAATCGCGCCGCAATTGACCGCCACGAAAGGCCCGCCACGACGATCGCTGGCGTTATGGATAGCCTGGGCGAACAGCTCCTTGCCCGTGCCACTCTCGCCGAGGATAAGCGTGGTCGAATCACTGCGACTGGCAATCCGCGCCAAGTGCATTGCATCCTGGATCGCCTGCGAGCGGCCCAGGATGGTTTCAAAGGTGTAGCTGGCCTGGGTGCCGATGATCCGCCGGGTGATTTCCCGGATGCGTCGGTTCTCGCGCAACGAAACGATCCGCCCGCCTTGCGCCAACGGGCAGACCGACACCAGGCAAGCCAGATGGCTGCGATCGTGCAGTTCAAAGGTGCAGTCCAAGTCACGCACCCCGTCGCCGCCCCCGAGCAGGACCGCATCGGTCAATTCGCTCTGCCCCAGGCTCTGGAACGGACTGCCGAGCAGGTCATGGCCGACGCGAAACAACTGCCGGGCGTAATGGTTGAGGGCCTTGATGCAGCCGCGCTCATCCAATACCACCAAGCCCTCGTTGAGCACCTCAAGCACAGTCTGTTGTTCTTCCAGCAAGGCCTGCAGGGTCATCTGCCTGGAGACAGCCTCGGCTGCGGCCTGGACGGTGCCCAGCGTATGAAAGTGAAACCAGCCTGGCTCGGCCGTCAAGGTCAACATGCCCAGGGTCCGGCCCTGGGCATCGCGGATGGGCGCGGCGGCGCAATGCATACGGCGCTGGCGCAGGCCAAGCCCGAAATTCTCCTCGGCCAGCACATACACCAAGCGATCTTCGACGATTGCCAGCCCGGTGCAATTGGTGCCCTGCACCGACTCCAGCAGTCGACTGCCGATGGGGGTGAGGTCCAGGCCGCAGAAATACAACGTGGTGCCTTCGGCATCGGTCAGGTTGATATGGCCCCTGGGGTTATAGGCGAGCAAACCGCGCATGACTTGCGCCGCCGCAGCGATCAGCTCCCGGTTGGCAGCCAGTGTCGCGGTCAGGTCGGCGGGCGCGACAAAACGGTACGCGCCGTCTTCCGGATCGAGGCCGGCACTGACGCTGCGCAACCAGGATTCCCAGATCACCCGGCGGATCCCGACTGGGCGCTCGGTCTGCCCTTGCCAGCACGCTCGCCAGGCCTCCTCCAGCGCCGTGCCCGGCCCGTCGTTCAACGACGCTGGGCCAAGCGTGGTGAGGTAATCGCGGTCTTCGTCGCTCAATGCTATGGGTTGCTGATCCATGGTTCGGCCATATGTTCATATTTTCGACATGTCAGTATAGACATGTCATCAACATGAACATTGATTCAAATAAAAACCATTAAATATCAATAAGTTAACCATTGGCACAGCCCTTGCTCCCTGCATGAACAGACGAGGACATTCTTGCCGCCGAGTCGTAAAAACAATAAAGGGAGTCATATTCATGAGTACATCCAAGACCCTCCGCCTGGGCCTCATCGGTGCCGGCCGCATGGGCAGTTTTCACGGCCTGACCGCCGCCCGGCACATCCCTGGCGCGTGCCTCGCCGCCATCGCCGACCCTACCCCCGGCCAAGCCGCACGCCTGGCGGCAGAACTGGACGTGCAGAAGATCTATACCGCCCCACAGCAGTTGCTGGATGACCCGGACATCGACGCCGTGCTGATTGCCGCGCCGGCGCGCAGCCATGCCGAGCTGGTGATCAGCGCGGCCCGGGCCGGCAAAAGCGTGTTCTGTGAAAAACCGATGGCCATCACCCTGGATGAAGCGGACCGCGCCATCGCCGCCGCTGCCGATGCACAGGTGACGCTACAAGTCGGCTTCAACCGACGTTTTGCCAAGAGCTTTCGCACCGCTCATCTGGATGTGATGGCCGGCCGGATCGGTACGCCACAACTGCTACGCTCACTGACCCGGGATCCGGCGCTGAACAACCCGGCCGCGTCGCCGCAATGGGTGATCTTCCTGGAAACCCTGATCCATGATTTCGACACCCTGCGCTACCTGAACCCGGGCGCCGAGGCGGTTGAGGTCTTTGTGATGGCCGATGCCCTGATCGCCCCCGCCTACAAGGACAAAGGTTTTCTCGACACCGCGGTGGTCACGATCCGCTTCGACAATGGCGCCATCGCCACGGCCGAGGCCAATTTCCAGGCCGTGTATGGCTACGATGTCCGCGGCGAAGTGTTCGGCAGCGCCGGCATGCTGACCATGGGCAACGTCAACGATTCCGACTTGCTGCGGTACCTGGCCAATGGGGTCCAGGCCGACACCCAGCGCATGGACACCGACTTACTGCGTGATGCCTACGTGGCCGAACTCAATCACTTCGCCAGTTGTGTGCGCAGCGGCGAAAAACCGCTGGCCAGCGGTGAAGATGCCCGGGCAGCACTGGCCATTGCCCGCGCCTGTATCGAGTCCTTCCAACAGGGCAAGACGGTGCGCGTGCAAGGAGCGCTGTCATGAGTTTCATCCCATTCAAACTGGCGATCAGCGCCGAGATGGTCTTCCTCGACCTGCCTTTTACCGAACGGGTCAGACGCATCCACGCGCTGGGCTTCAGCGTCGAGATATGGAACTGGGCGACCAAGGACATCCAGGCCCTCGTGGCGACGGGCGCGGACTTCACCTCCATGACCGGCTACCTGTCGGGCAACCTGACCGACCCCGACGATATCCGACAGTTGCTCGACAGCGCCCAGGAATCCCTGGCCGTCGCCGCTCAATTGGGTTGCCCAAGCCTGAACCTGCACGGCACCGGCCTGGGTGATCAGGGCTTGCCGGTCAAACCCGTGGCCCAGACCACCGGCCGCATGTGGTTGAGCGCCTGCAAGACGCTGGAAAAAATCGCTCGCCTGGGGGAAGACGCGGGCCGGGTGTTCCTGCTGGAAAACCTCAACACCGAGGTCGACCACCCGGGCACGCCTTTCGCCCGCGCTGACGATACCCTGGCGCTGATCGAGGCCGTGGGCAGCCCGCACTTGAAGATGAACCTGGACCTCTATCATGCCCAGATCGGCGAAGGAAACCTGATCGAACTGATCCAGCGCGCCGGCAGCGCCATCGGCGAAATCCAAGTGGCCGACGTCCCGGGGCGCAGGGAGCCCGGCACCGGCGAGATCCACTATCCCGCCATTGCCAAGGCCTTGTTCGGCATGGGATACAGCGGTGTCGTCGGCCTGGAAGGCTGGGCCAGCGGTGACAGCGAGGTCGCGCTCGAGCGTTTCAGGCAAGCCTTCACGCTTGATGGATAAAGCCCCGACGCACTCAACATGTGCGGCAGATTTTCAGTTCTTGGTGACGTTTCAACCCATAACAACAAAAGGATAATCATCATGCGTCGTTGCACACTGCTTTTCGCCACCCTGCTGTTGCTGTTCAGCCAATGGGCCGCCGCCGACTATCGCATCGGCGTCAGCATCGCCAGGGTCGACGACAACTTCATGACCTACGTACGTAACGGCCTGGACGAGGCCGCGAAAAAGGAAAACGTGCAGATCCAGTTCGAAGACGCCCAGGGCGATGTGGTGCGCCAACTCAACCAGGTCCAGGGTTTCATCAACCAGCAAGTGGACGCGGTCATTGTCCTGCCGGTGGACACCTCCGCCACCGCCAACATCACCCGCGCCGCGGTCGACGCGAAGATGCCGCTGGTCTACGTCAACCGTCACCCGGACGAGCGCACCTTGCCCAAAGGCGTCGTCACCGTGGCCTCCAATGACATCGAGGCCGGACAACTGCAAATGCGCTACCTGGCCGAAAAACTCGGCGGCAAGGGCAACCTGGCGATCATCATGGGCGACCTGGCGCAAAACGCTACCCACGACCGCACCGAAGGCGTCAAGCAGGTGCTCAAGGACTATCCCGGGATCAAGATCGTCGAGCAGCAAAGTGCCGAGTGGCAGCGCAACAAAGGGATGGACCTGACCAGCAACTGGTTACTGGCCGGGAGTCGTTTCGATGCCATCATCGCCAACAACGACGAGATGGCCATCGGTGCCGCCATGGCCTTGCAGCAGGCCGGCAAAGCCAAGGGCGAGGTTGCGATTGTCGGCATCGACGGCTTGCCGGACGGCCTGGCGGCGATCAAGCGCGGGATGTTGGTCGCCTCGGTATTCCAGGACCCCAAGGCCCAGGCGACCAGCGCGGTACAGGCAGCCCTCAAGATGATCAAGGGCGAGCCAGTGGAAACGGACGTCTGGGTGCCCTTCCAGTTGATCAAGCCTGAGCAGTTGGCAGTGTTCGAGCAACATTACAAATAACCTGCGACTAGTGGCCTGTACGGTTAATTCGAGTACTCAAATTCGAGTGCCAGGGCTTGCCAGGCAAGGCGCCATGACGAGTCGTAGCCCGCTACGGCGAGGAATGGCAACGCAGACTGGCAAGTTCTGGCGCCGAAGTTGAGTGCACGAATTAGCCACACAGGCCACTAGATACATCGCCATGAAGCTGGCAAAGGGGGGCAACACACTGCCCCTCATCAGTCCCACCTGCGCATTCCCGATATTTAGCTTGACGACTGAGATGACGATCATCATATTTAGTCAAAATATTACGATCATCATGTGGATATCAACTCGACGGCGGCTTCGCGAACTGAAGTCGGCGCGTTGGGCATCAACGTTTTGTCCACGTCAATCACACGCGCAGGAAATGACGTATGCAAGCCCGAACTTCATTGGCGATTGCCGGTACGCAACACACCTCCAGCCAACCGTTGACCGGCAGAATCGTCGCGCTGCTCGCCGGCCTGGCGGCGATCAGCATGCTCTCCACCAACATCATTCTCCCGGCGTTTGCGGCGATCGGTGAAGACCTGGGCGTGACCGCTCGCGAGCTCGGCCTGACGCTGTCCAGCTTCTTCATCACTTTCGCCTTGGGCCAACTGGTGGTCGGTCCACTGGCCGACCGCTACGGACGCCAGAAGCTGGTGCTGGGCGGGCTGTCGGTGTTCGTTGTCGGCACCGTCATCGCCGGCTTTGCCAGCACCCTCGACGTCCTGATCGCCGGACGCGTCGTGCAAGCACTGGGCGTGTGCGCAGCCTCGGTGCTGTCGCGGGCCATTGCCCGGGATCTGTTCGAAGGCGAGACACTCGCCCGCGCCCTGTCGCTGACAATGATCGCCACGGCCGCGGCACCGGGCTTTTCGCCGCTGGCCGGCAGTGTCCTGGCCGTCACGCTCGGCTGGCGTGCCATCTTCATCCTGGTGGGACTGGCCGCTGTTGCACTGGCGTTTTTCTACGTGCGCGACCTGGGGGAAACCCATCCCGCCGATCGCCGCGCACCCCACTCGGCCAGGAGCGTGGTACTCGCCTATTGCCGACTGGCAGTGGATAAGCGCTTCATCCTCCCGGCCCTGTCCATGGGCCTGCTGCTGAGCGGCCTGTTCGCCTCGTTCGCGGCGGCGCCCGCCATCCTGATGCAAGGCTTCGGCCTGACATCGGTGCAGACCGGCTTGTACTTCGCCTCGACAGTCTTTGTGGTGTTCGCCGCCGGCATGGCGGCGCCGCGCCTGGCCCATCGTCTTGGCGCCCGGATCGTCACGCTGCTGGGCATAACCTGCGCCATGATGGGAGGCGGCCTGCTTCTGGTCGGTCCGACCGAGCCCGGGCTGTGGTGGTATGCCCTTTCGATGATCACGTTCCTTTGGGGCATGGGCCTGGCCAATCCACTGGGCACGGCCATTGCCATGGGCCCTTTCGGCAAGGAAGCCGGGATGGCCTCCGCCCTGCTGGGGTTTCTTTCAATGGGGGCGGCTGCGCTGGCCACCTGGCTGGCCTCGGTCTTGAGCTTCGCGCCGATGACCACACTGGGTGGGATTCAGGCGACGGCCTGCCTGGTCGCGCTGGTGTTGTTCCTGCTGCGGGGCAAGATTTGATCACGGCCAAACACGTCACAGGCAACGATCAATACACGGGCCAGGTTTCGACAATCTTCCCCCCGCGCACGGCCAGCAAATCGCCAAATTGCAGCAGTACGGATTCGGTCTGGGTTGGCCTTAAAAATACCTGGTCTTCGACATTCAGCCCCACCGTCGGCGAGCCGTTGACCATTTCCTGATTGGAACTGCGACCGTAGAGCTCGTTACTTTGCAGCCCCGAGGGAGACTCGAACTCGGCCATCCAGTTGCCGCCGTAGATGAAGAATGTCCCGCGCTGATTCGGGTCCCACCAGGAGAACAATCGGGACTTGCCATCCAGGGCGGGGAAATTCACCGGGCCGGTGCTCTTCAACACGGGCGTTGCGATAAAGGCCGCCGGCACATGCTCGGCCAGGGATGGCAGGTCGTAGTGAGTCGGCTTGAGGAACGCCGTCCCCACCGAGACTTCGCTGCTCAAGCGTTCCTGTTCATGCATGCGGTAGCTGGGGCTGCCGGCGGTATTGAGCGTGAGCCCATCATGCCAAAGCGCCGGGAAGTGTTCCCGCACGTACTTCACATGACCGTTGTAAATGACCATCACCTGGTCGAACAAGGCCTGGGACGAACCGAGCACCCGGGGCACGCCCATGCCGACAAACGGGTCGTACCCCATGAAGCCTGCAAATTCGAGATGCTGCGCATGGGCGCTGATCAGCGTCAGCATCTCGCCGAGCACTGCTTGATCAAACACTCCGCCGCGGTGCAGGCCGACATCCAGCTCGATATTGACCCGCAACCGAATGCCCAGGCCCTGGGCCAATGCCCGGTAATCCATCAGCCGCTGCGGCGTGTCGAGCAGCCATTGGAGTTGCCTGGCAGGGTCGAAGGTGCCTTTGTGGGTTTGATAGAACAACTCAGCCGAGCGTACCGGCAGGGGTTTGCCGAGCAAGATGTCAGATTCCGGGAAAGTCAGCGCATCGTGGTTGAGGAACGGCTGGTGAAACGACATCAGCCGCCGGGTATCGGTGCGTTTGGCGATATACGCCAGCAACCCCGGTGACGGCAGGGATTTTTCCACCAGGCGCAAGTGTTTGCCGGCACGTTTGACCGATTGCATGACCACATTGATGTTGTGATCGAGCAGGTCGAGGTCAATCAGCATCACGGGCCGCATCGGCCCATGGGTCTTCAGTTCCTGATTCAACGCGCGGAAGTAATCGTTGTAGGGACCGCCCCGGTCGCCCGGCCGCAACAGCGCCCCCGCCCCTGCCATCAAGGCCCCCACTCCCGCGGTACCGAGCATAAAGGTTCTACGGTTCATCAGGACGCCCCTCCACATGCGCAATCAGGTGCACGTTACGGCAGCGCTGCGCCATCGTTGAGGTTATGCGGGGCCAGAAAGGGGGCTTTAGCGGCCACGCTTTGCCGATGCCCAAAAGCGGTGCCCTCCTTGGAGAGCGGCTACGACTGGCGCGACGCGTTTATGAGCCCCCCTGAGTTTTTTCCAAAGACACCCCGATGGCTTATTCACCTGCGCAATGGCAAGCTTGCGACCGCAGCCCAGCCGCCCATGCCGCCGTTCATGGCTGATGCCCGTTGCCATTCACCTCGGGTACCCATCGACTTTTATTCAACTGAGCAAGGATGTCTTCATGAAAATTTCTCTTGGTCTCGTCGCCCTGGCCGGGTGCCTGTCCACCGCCCCTGCCTTGGCTGCCACCCCGAGCCACAGCGACCTGTTCAAGGCCCTGGCACAGTGCCAGGCCAGTGCGCAGCAGGTCAGCGAATTCAACGGCCTGGTGGACGCCGAGCAAGTGTCACTCGCCAAGGATGAAGCCCATACCCCGTGGGGCGGTGGCGCCTGGCAGGCCACTGCGGCGCTGTCAGTGCACGGCGTGTCGTCGACCACCTTGGTGATGACCGACCGCTTCAGCTTCTTCCTCCAGACCAAGAGCAGCAACCCGAAGGCCGATGCGGAAAAACTCGCCAGCGCCCTGAAACTGGAAAAGACCCTGGATACCGACGGCTACGTGGACTACCAGCGCAACCTCGACAACGGCGCGACCCTACGGGTGGTCTCCACCGAAAACAAGGACAGCGACCTTTATGTGGGTTGCACCTATCAGCAGGACGCTTCCTGAGACCAAGCGGCCTCGGCAAAGCCTTCCCTGTCGTAACCCGGATCTAATGTGGGAGCGAGCCTGCTCGCGAGGTGTCAGCACATCCAACATCGCTGCAAACTGCCCCACCGCTTTCGCGAGCAAGCCCGCTCCCACAGGGGATATTGAGTGTTCCTGAGCTTTGCATGCAGCTCAGGACCATTGTGGGAGCGGGCTTGCTCGCGAAGGCGTCAGCACATCCAACATCACTGCAAACTGACCCTCCGCCATCGCGAGCAAGCCCGCTCCCACAGGGGATATTGAGTGTTCCTGAGCTTTGCATGCAGCTCAGGACCATTGTGGGAGCGGGCTTGCTCGCGAAGGCGTCAGCACATCCAACATCACTGCAAACTGACCCTCCGCCATCGCGAGCAAGCCCGCTCCCACAGGGGATATTGAGTGTTCCTTAGCTTTGCATGCAGCTCAGGACCATTGTGGGAGCGGGCTTGCTCGCGAAGGTGTCAGCACATCCAACATCACTGCAAACTGACCCTCCGCCATCGCGAGCAGGCTCGCTCCCACAGGGGAAATTCAATCGTCGTTAAACGACGCTGCAGCATCCCTTTCACCCGGCGGACCGGGCCTTTGCAGTGTGGAACAGTTCGAGCCATGGCCCGGTCCGTCGAGTTGGGCCTCGACGAAGGCAAATGCATCGTCCAATGAACCATGCAGCACCCCGTCATGCCCCAGGCCCTCATACGTCCGCCAGGTGACGGGGTTGCCAGCGGCACACAACGCCGTGGCGACCGCATATTGGCGCACGGGCGTGATCGTTTGATCAGCCAGGCCGGTGGCGATGAATAACGGGAATCCAATCGATGCCTGTGGCATGTCGGTCGAGGGGATGCGCACCGCCATCAATGCCTCGGGGGAAATGGTCAAAAGCTCGGCAAACGAATCGATCTGCAACGCTTTGGATTTGCGGGCAATGTCGCGACTGCAGCCCTCCCGGGCAACACTTAGCAGTTCAAGGCCTCTGGTCGTAAGGATGTCCTCGACCCGTGGCCCGTCCTCGCGCAAGCCGCCGGACGCCAATGCCAGGAACAGCGTATTGGACTGGCGCGGCGGCAACGCAATGGGACCATGGGGAAATGTGCTGTTCGGGGCCGTGACTACTGCGCCGCGGATAGGCAGCTCCGGCGCATAACCACCGGCCAGGATCGCCGCACCCAACGCCGCCCCTCCTCCCTGGGATTGCCCGGCCAAAAACATGCGATTGGCAATCAGGCCTGGCCTGATGGTACGCGCAGCGCGAATCGCATCCAGGACAGAGCGCCCCTCGGCCTGCCAGAACGTGTAGGGATGCGGCCCTGGCCCTCCCAGGCCCTGGTAATCGGTGGCGACCACCGCGAACCCGCGCGCCAGCCAACGATTGATATACGCCCCATCACGCTCGCGCCATCCAGCCCAGGACGGTGCGCAGGCGTCGGCAATCCCCAGCGTTCCGTGGGCCCAGGCCAGCAACGGCCAGCCTTGCGGCGGTGGCTGTCCAACCGGCAGGTACAACGCCCCGCTGACCGGAACGAGTCCGGAGTGCCAGCGCTCGTCGGTGGAGCTATAGAGCAGGCGCAAAGCCTGCCCGGCGGCGGGCATCTGCGGCGGCACCGCCAGCGTCTCGCTTCGCAGCAGCACACCGGGCAGCGCGGGCATTGCTTCAGGCCAGCGATAAAACGCCGACAGCTCCCTGTCTCCCGCGTCAGGACCGACGGGGAGCGTGCCTGCCGCCGAGGCGTTGGCCGTCATGACGCTGAATATCCCGAGGCAGATCCGCGCAAAATTCGCGATACGGAACAGGTTCATGGGAAGTTCGCCTGAGCGCAAAGTGCCCTGCGCAAAGCGCTGCCCTGCGCACCGATCACATCGCGCACGACCGGCGCCACCTCATTGAATCGGACAAACCCGTGGGTCATGTTCGCAAGCACTTGCAGGTGGGTCGCCACGCCCGCGCGTTCCAACCGATCCGCCAGCTCCCGGTTTTCATCCAGCAACGGGTCCAGTTCGCCCACCACCAATCGCACGGGTGGCAGGCCGGCCAAGTCAGCGATGATCGGCTGTACCCGCCAGTCATCCTCATCATCGACCAGGTAACTCGCCCAGTAGGCGCTCATGGTCTCGACCGACAGATTCTGCCCCCCATACCCACCCAGCCTTCGCCAGGAATCGGAGCCCAGGTCGCGCGAGTAACTGCCATAGAACAGCAGCAACTGCCGCACCCCATCACACCCTGTATCCCGTAGCGCAAGTGCAGCGCCCAAGGCCAGGTTGGCGCCTGCCGAATCCCCGCCCAAGGCATAACCGCGCACCGGGCAATCGGTGATAGCCCCGAGCTTGATCACCCGGCTGACGATCGACACCACTTCGTTGAACGCCACCGGAAAACGATATTCCGGCGACAACGCATAATCGATGGACAGCACCGCCAGGCCACTGTCACGCACCAGTTGGCGCAGCGGTGCATCCCAGCCGGCGAGCGAACCGTGACGGAATCCTCCGCCATGGCAGTAGAACATCAAGCAAGGCGTCTCATCGCCCTCCGGCCAATAGAGCTTGCAGGGCACCGTTCGGCCATCGACAGCAAAACCCAAGGTGCGCTCATAGGACAGCGGCACGCTGCGGCGCGCCGCCCAGGCATCGATCCGCTCCAGTTGCGCCCGGACACGTTGCACGTCCCCCTGGACAACCGGTAGCAGCCCTTGTTCGCGCAGCGTCGTGGCCACGGCCACCAGGTCAGGGTGAACCGGCGGCGGTGAACCCGCCGCCCCGCTTGCAACGCAACTCATGGCCGGGGGTCCTCACCGGTTCCAAGTGCGTCCAGCAGGATGAACGCCCATTGAGCCCCGTGCATGTCCCGGTCCTGCAAGGCGCCCTGAACCACTGGACGCGGCAGGCTGATCTTGATCACGTTCAACGCCTCGATGGGAAAAACGCTGATCGACTGCGCAGGCCTGCGGAACAGCTCGGCAATCGCGGGGGCTTGCAACTTTGGCTCCGCGGCCAGTTGCGCGAAGGTGTCCGCGTCCTTGCAGAACACATCGATGGTCAGGGAAAACGGCCCGGCGTTCTTGGAGCGGATCTCATAACCCAATGTTTGCAGTGTGTTCATCTCACGCGCCCTCGACTGTCTTGATAGCAAACCGGAAAGGTGCCAGCGGATCCGTCACGACCATCACATGACTGAGCACGAACTCATGCACCACGCCCCGGTCCATCGAGGCCGGCGAGAAAGGAAACGCGTGGGTAGGCAGGTCTTTGTCGCCGGGTAACGGAAAGTGCAACAGGTAAGGATTGAGCAGCGCGACCATGTCCTGGGTGCGCTCGGCGGTCGCCGACGTCGCGATGGCCATGACGCCGATTTCCACGGGCGTGCCCACCCGTGACTCAAGCGCTCCCAAGGCTGAATCCTTGCCAATGGCGCGGAACTGCAAGTCATAGTCATCGGCGCCGATGCCCAGGTGCTTTTCGACCCGCTGACGCATGACCGAATCCAGATAGGCCAGCCACTCATCGAAGCGCTCGACGTATTCCGGATCCCGGACAATGCTCATGACCACCGATTGGAAGCCGCACGGCGCCGCCCCCTCCAACTTGACGGTGTAGTCTTCGCTTGGCGTCCAGACCGAACCTTCGACTCGCACGGTCTGTTCGTCCAACGCGGTGTAGACCGCCCCCTCCACGTGCAGTACGCCGCCGGGCTCGACGAGCACGTAGGGGTTGCTGTTTTCATACAGCATGTGGGCCATGACCGAACGCGGGGTGAGCCGGGCGCCCTCACCAATGGCCTTGATGGTGAATCCCGTGTCGTCGATCGCGGCCATTACCACCGCGTTGGCGGGCGTGGTCGTGCAGGACGCGCCGCACTCCAGGATCTTTCCGGCATGCCAGGCGGCGCCCTGATGGGCCCCGCGCAGGATGGGCAGCGAAGCCATCACCGCCGTGTCGGTGGAACGTCCTGCCAGGATGATGTCCGCGCCGTCTTCGAGCGCATGCATGAAAGGCTCCACGCCCATCAGCGCGACAATGCGCGAGCAGCGTTCGACCAGGGCATCGTCGATGTGATCGAGTTGCAAGGGTCTGATGCGTCCCTGCGCCAACGCTTGTTTCACGACGCTTGCCGGTTGCTCGCTGTAGACGCTCGCGATGCGCACGGCCTGACCGAGTTCGGCGGCGATTTCCTCGCACAGACCGCGCATCAGGTCGACCCCTGCGTCGGAACCACAGGTGCCGCAACTGCCGATAATCAGCGGGATGCCCAGTTCCGCCCGCGCCTGCATGAACACACGCAACTCGGCCCGCAGTATCGAGGCCGAAGCCTTGGTCGTGCCGGTGCCGAGGTAATGGGGACCAGAGTCGGTAGACCCCGCGTCCATTGCAATCACGTCCGGTCGTTCCAGCAGCGCCTGGTCAAACGCCGCCCGTGGGAAACCGGTGCCAATGGCGCCCGTTGGCGTCAGCACTTTAATCGGGGTATTCATGGATTCTCCTTCAAGTCTGTAGAGCGACGTCCGTCAGCGATGACGCAATGGCCAGGCGGGCTACGCCCCTCCAGTACAGCCACCGCACATTGCGCGGCTATCAGATTGGTACGATTGAGTCCCTCGACCGTGGAGGCGCCGACATGGGGCGTCACGATCACGTTGGGGAGTTGGATGAGTTGTTCAGTCACCGCCGAAAGCACCGGCTCCGACTCGCTTTCGAATACGTCGAGCCCTGCCCCGGCCAACCGGTTTTCCCGCAGGGCCCACAGCAGAT
The DNA here is from genome assembly GCF_051131985.1 of Pseudomonas sp. Z3-6. Lineage (NCBI taxonomy): Bacteria > Pseudomonadati > Pseudomonadota > Gammaproteobacteria > Pseudomonadales > Pseudomonadaceae > Pseudomonas > Pseudomonas sp. Z3-6. Next base: position 2,899,400 of record NZ_CP071644.1, on the reverse strand, counting down.
CCGCATCCCGCACCAGCCCACCCCTCGCGGTATTGATCAACACCGCGGAAGGTTTCATCCGCTTCAGCGCACGGCTATCGATCAACCCATGGGTATGGCGGTTGAGCGGTGCATGGAGGGTGATGAAATCGCTTTCCTCAAGCAGCGTTTCCAGGTCGACAAAACAGCTTCGGGGGATACCTTCGACCTCTGCGTTGTCTGGATGAGGGGTGTAGATCAGCGGCTTGACTTCGAACCCGGACAAGCGCTGCAGTACACCCCGGCCAATCCGGCCCAAGCCGACGACGCCAACGGTCTTGCGGTACAAATCGCCTCCCAAGGGAATCGACCAGTCATTGGCCGACAACCCCAACTGGCAGCGTTTGAGCTGGCGGCACACGGCGAGCATCAACGCCACGGTGTGGTCTGCGACGCTGGCGTCGTTGCCGCCGATGGCGATGGTCGCCACCTTCCCTGCCGCCGCCACCGCCGCCGTATCGACTCGCTCGTAGCCCACGCCACGACGGGCGATGACTTGCAGGCGCGGGAGCCTACTCAGCAGGCTCGACGTGACGTTCGCGTGACCGACGATCCAACCGTCGGCGTCTTCCAGGAGATCGAGCAACTGGCGTTCACTCAGGTCGCCATCCGCTTGCCCCTGAGCCAGTTGCGCAATAACAACGTTACAGCCGTGGCTCTTCAGGAAGTGCACGGTTTCTGCATCGAAAAACCGCTGTGTAACCACTAGGGTGTGGCGAGGTTTAGACATCACTGGCCTCTCGATATATGTCCGGCAATCAAAATGCGTAATCCAGATACACCCGGGCTTCCGAGCCAGTGACCACGTTGTCGGGTTGGGCGGACACCAAGGCGACAAAGTCCTGGTCGATTCGGTAATCGATGTAAATCAAACCCACGGAAAGTCCGGAATACTCCTTTTCGTCGAAGCGATAATAAAGACGGTATTCGTTCTGCCGTTCGCGCACGTCGGTGCGTCGGCCACTGAAAGGGTCCGTGGCGTCAAACTCACCTTGCTTGTAAATGGTCATGACTTTAAAACCGTCCAGCGAAGCGCCTAATAACGAATGTCCGCTCAAGTCATATTCGGCGCCTATTTGCCAGGTGCGTTCGCCGTCGTTATTAAAGTCGTTTCCGGAACGTGTCCAGGCGTCCATCTTGCCGTCGACGTTATCACCATGATCGAAATAGGCGTAGCCCAGTCCGCTGGTCAACTCGGCTTTGGTCTCGGAAAATGAAACGCCCAAGCGAAGCTTATCGAGTAATAAACCTACATTGATGTTCAGCCACGTCGCGTCATCGTCATAAGCGGCCTCGCCGGCCTGCCAGTCGCGTTCCCAGATTCGCCCGGCTTTTTCAAACTCATAATATTGAGTATCCAATACAATGCCGGCTTTATCGCCGAGGGGTGCTTTCAGGGTCAGACCATAACGGGTGTTCTCATTGAAGTCCCGCGATACACCATGGTCGTAACCCAGTTCGATGGCCTTCAAATCGTATTTAATGCCGTAGGTGTAGAGGTCCTTTATTTCCTCTCCCGACTGGCTCAGCAGGTGTTCGAAGTCTTCCCGGTCCCGAGGAGACGTGCGGTTGATGTAGGCGGTTTCAAACCCCAACGTACCGGGCAGCGGGCCGATGCCCATCTCGGTGAAGTTCAGGTGGGCCCGGCCTCCTTGATAGGATCCCGGCACAATCCGGGTGTCGAGCGTGACCAACGTCCCCGCATCGAACCGGCCCCGGCCTATTTGCGAATCGGCGTTCCAGCCGTCGCCCTCGTAACGCAACTTGAAATAACCCTGGCCGACTTTTGCAAAGCCACCGTTAGTGCCATCGCTGTCGTCAAATAAATCCCGCCCATTGTCTTTGGAGTCGATCATCGCCACGCCATACAACGAGGCATCAAACCCTACAACGCCGGCCCAGTAACTGGAGTTATAGTCGAGGATCGCGCCAACCCCTGTCCCGCCCAACTCAGCGCCGTCCGGAAAACCACCAAAACGATCTTCGATCAAATCGTTGGATATCCGCGTATTGATATACATCGAGCGAAGATAAGCATTCAACTTGCCTTCATGCTGGAACCTGTCGGGGTTACTGATGGTTGCCGCAAGACAAACATCAGACACAAACAATGTCGACAGCAACGTCATAGCGACGGCGTTAATCGATTTCATCGACCACCTCATCTATTATTTTTATTTTGACGTGAGCAGACGCGAGCTGGCGTCCTTGAAACTTCGGCACAGAGAACTAACAGATCAGATAATCGCCCGGGTAATTACCGCCGTGACAATCAGGACAAGGCTGCTGCCTATGGCCCACAGCAGGCAATAGCGTTGCATATCACCCATGTCGCGCTTGATGATCCCGCTGATGAGATACACCGCGGCGACCAATGGGCTGAGTGCATGGACGGGCTGCCCCAATACTGACGCACGGGCTATATGCATCGGGTCGATACCATACTCGGCCCCCGCCGCCCCCAGTACCGGCAAGATGCCGAAGAAGAACGCGTCGTTGGACAACAGGAAGTTCAGCGGCAAGGCCACCAAGGCGGTAATGATGCCGAAGTATTGTCCGCCGCCGTCGGGAATCAGCTGGACGATTTTCCCCGACATGCCGTCGACCATTCCGGTGCCTGACAAAATCCCGGTGAACGCACCTGAAGCGAAGATCAGGGCGATGACCATCAGGACACTTTCAGAATGAGCCGCCACCCGCGCCTTCTGTTCCGACAGGCGTGGATAGTTGATCAGCAGCGCCAGGGAAAAGCCCACCATCATCAACATGGGCAAAGGTGCCAGCCCTGTCGCCATGGCGTACATGAGCCCGGCGGTGAGCGCCAGGTTGACCCAGAACAGCTTCGGCCGCTGCGTTTCGGATTGCACGGTCGGCAAGGCGACCTCCTGCGGTGCAACGTCTTGGTGACCGGGCGTCCAGCCCAAGCGGCGCCGTTCCTTGCGGCCGATCCAGAACGCGACGACGAATGCATAGGCAAGCCCCGCGAACATGGCCGGTACCAGGCCCAGGAACATGTCCGCCACATCGAGATGGAGGGCACTGGCGGCGCGGGCGACCGGCCCTCCCCAGGGAATCAGGTTCACCACCGTATTGGTCAGCAGGAGCATCAACGCCAGAATGAGCGGGTTCATCCCAAGGCGCAGATAGAGCGGCAGGAATGCTGTGGTGACGATCAAGACCGTCGTCGCGCCATCCCCATCGAACGAGATCACAGTGGCCAACAGTGCGGTGCCCAACACAACGCGAAGAGGATCATTGCCGACAAACCGCAGAATCCGCCGTACCGCCGGCTCGAAGAGCCCGGCGTCAAACATGATTGCGAAATACAGGATTGCAAACATCAACATCAGTGCGGTGGGCGCTACTTGCTTGACGCCGCCCATCACCATCCCACCCAGTTCCGGCCCTGCCCCACTGGCCAGCCCGAAAGCAACCGGAATGAGGATGAGTGCCGTCACAGCGGACAGTCGCTTGCTTATGATCAATGCCATAAACGTGACGACCATTGCGAAACCTAACCAAGCCATGCGTTTCACCTTTTCGTTTTTATTGTTATCGACGCCATCAAAAATCAATGTGAACAACTTTTGCGCACTCGAAATCTACATAGGGGGTGAAAGCCTGTAAATCTTGATTTTTTTCGTCAATATTCGCCATCGACCGCGTCGGTTTGGACAAATGACTCAAGACGCAACAGAGAAAAAAATGCTGCTTTGTAGACATTGACGAAATGACCGTATACTTAATAAATATGTACGCCTTTCCAATCAACTTGCCCGGATTCGTCATGCCAGAACAAGAAGACCTCTACCTTTCGGCAGAAGAGGCGGCAGCCCTACTCGGAATCAGCCTGCCGACGCTGTACGCCTACGTCAGCCGCAAAAATATCCGCTCCCTCAAGATCCCGGGTACGCCCAAGCGCCGTTATTGGGCCGAAGACATCCAGCGCCTGGTCAAGCGTCCGGCGGGAGAGAAGCACGCGCCCAAGCGCTCGTCGCCGTCGGACAGCGCCATTACGCTGATCACCGATGATGGCCTGTTTTACCGGGGCCATGACGTCGTCGAGCTTGCTGACCGCGCAACGGTTGAAGACGTCGCCGAGCTGATCTGGCAAGTGCCGTCTGCGTTCGGCACGTCACTGCCCCGTGTGCCGAGGGACAGTGTCAAGCTGCTGAACATCTACGAACACATGTCCGCCCAGGAAAAAGCCATCGCGCTTTTCCCATTGGTCCAAAGAGAAAACCCCAAGGCCTTCGACCTTTCCACGGACAGCTACGCGCGTACTGGCGCCGATGTCGTCCGATGGTTTGCCGCCTTGGTGGTGGGCGCGACCGGTCCGAGCACGCAACCCTTGCATGAATTCATCACCCAGGCCTGCGGCGCCCCACCGGCGTACGCCGACCTGATCCGCCGCCTGCTGATCCTCAGTATCGACCATGAATTGGACCACACCGCCCATAGCGTGCGTGTCGCCGCCACGACCGGCGCCACCCCCTACTACGCGGTCATTGCCGGGCTTGCCGCAGCCCGGGGCCACAGAATCGCTTTTGGAAGAAATGAAGCCGCCAGCAGGATGATCGAGGAAATCTGCACCGCTGTAGACCCTGCGCGACCTATATTGCAGCGCTACAGCCAGGACGGACACATCGTCGGCTTTGGCCCCAATGTGCATGCCATCAACGATCCGCGCGCCAGCAATCTCATGGCGGCGTTGACGGTCGTCTTCGAGGGCGACAGCGAATTCGCAAAACTGCAAAAAGCGTTTGCGGTGGCCTCGGAACTCGTGGCGTACCCACCGGAATTCATCCTGCTGGTGAGCTTCATCGGCCAGAAGTTAGGGCTGCATGGACAGGAAATTTCATTGGCGGGGATCGGTCGCCTGATCGGCTGGATAGCCCATGCCAGCGAGCAATACAACCAGCACCACGACGCCCGTCCTCGCGCTCGTTACGTAGGGACGTTGCCTACGGCGAGCGAGACCGCCCGCCGTTAATCCCCGCTCGGTCGCGCCTCTGGGAAGCGCCCATTGGAGCGACAGACTGGCTATGAAACGGCCATCGCCGCAAACAGCGAGGTGAATTCGGTCTGCTTTTCGAGACCAGCAACGAAGCCGAGCACTTCAGCTTGTGCCGATGCGTCGATATGCGGCATGGCCATGCGCCGGAATTTACGTTCGAAATCGCCATCGGTCATCGGCGTTTCGACTGACCCGGGCCCGGTGATCATCTCACTCACGACTTGCTCGCCGGACACCAGGGTCACGCAGACACGGTTGGCCAGATGCCGTGGGAACAGTGCGGTCAACGCCGGATCCTCGACAACACTGACCTTGTCCATCAAGGCAATCGCCGCCGGGTCGGCAATCTTTTCAGGGCGATACGAATCCACCGTGATGTCGCCATCGAGCAAGGCCCGAGCCACGTTGTAGGGCAGGCTGTGATCTGCTGTTTCCCGGGTCTTCGGCAACCATTTTTCAGGCGTATCGGCCAACACCCGCCGGTTGAATTCAGACGTTGCGATCGTAATGGCAGCGATATCTTCCACGCCATCGATGCGCTTGCGGATATCCAGCGCAGCCCAGACGGCGGTGTGCAGCTCGCCATTGGTGGGAAATGTCTTGGTCAACGAGCGTCGTATGGCGTAGTCGCCATTGTCCGGCGTACCGAAACGACGGGTATCCAGATCGAACGAACCCGAAACCAGCTTGAAGAACCCCATCTCTCCTTCAAACACCGGCGACGGTCCCGTCATGCCATGGCGCGCCAATTGGGCGGCGAAAATGGCGTTGCGCGCGGCGTTGGCGGCGGAGCAGCCCTTCCAGTCGGACAATGCTCCACTGCGCACCTGGCGCATGGCCAAGTGACCACTCACGGCAATGTTGATCGCCTGCTCCGTCTGCGCCACGTCCAGCTTCATCAGGTTGGCAGCCGCCGCAGCCATTGCGACGTTGATGTAATTGACGTGGTCCCAGCCCCGCTTGTTCAAGCTGGCCGCATCCTGCAAACGCATCTGGATTTCATAGGCCAGGACGATGGCCGAAATCAGTTCCGCCCCGGTTGCGTTTTCAGCTTGCGCCAGGGCGAGGCAGGCTGGGATGTTGTCACTGGGATGGCCGGGCTCCAGGCCCATATAACCGTCGTTATAGTCCAGGAAACGAACCATCAGGCCATTGGTGAACGCCGCGATTTCCGGGGTCGTTTGCAGGTGCGTGCCGAATACGCTGGATGATTTGGCGCGATTGGCGGCGGCGTAACACACCGCGGCCTTTACCGGGTCAGCTCCGTAGGCACCCAGCACGCACGCCAGGCTGTCGATAAAGCGCTGGCGTACGAGGTGGATGATCGCTTCGGGCAGGTGCTGTTTTCTGAATGCATGGGCATAGCGTGCAAGCCGCATCGCTACGGTCGAGTCCGTCATAAGTACCTCGGGTTGAATAGGTGGACCGGGCCTCGTCCATGAGGCGACCAGATCAAGGCGCGACGCGGTGCCGCCGTCTCAGTCGATGACCACGTCAAGCAAGCGGACGTATTGCTGGCCGGCATGCATGTCGCGCTCGACCATGCCGCCTTGTGGCGTTGCACGGGGATAAGAAATCTTGACCATTTCCAGGTCCGGCACCGCAATGCGCTTGACCCGTTCGGGATCGGTGCCGTAGAGCCTGGCAAATTGCGCCGGGGAAAGTGCGGCACAATCGGCATAACGCTCGAAATTTTCGCGGCCACTGAAAAAGATATCGAACGTAATCCAGAACGGCCCCGCTTGTTTGGAACGGACATGCCGGCAAACATCACGCAACTTGATCATTGTGCAAGCTCCTTCATCGCCATTGGCCTGTCCGACAAATCGATCCATTCAAGACGTACCAACGCCATGGGATTCTCAAGTTGCACCACATGGTTCAACTTGAACTCATAAATTTGGCCCCGGGGTATATCCGCCGGTGTAAAGGCGAATCCATACGAAGGTAATTCCTTGCCCATGACACTGGGGTAATGAAAGAAGTAAGGATTGCACGCATGGGCAATGGTATTGGCTATTTCCTGAGTCGCGGCAGTGGCAACAAACAACATGCCTATCTCAGTTGGCGGTAATGTTCCGACAGGCGGCTTTACCCCGGTGACACCATTCCATCCATACATCCGCAAGGAAATATGAAACTCACCCAACTCTTCGGCTGGAATGGACTGGCGGGCTCTTGTGTAAAGCGCTTCCAGCAGCCGATCATGAAACCCATCGACATCGCTGAGCACATCCGGGTCCTGGATGCCCACCAACATGATCGTTTGATATAAACCGGCGGCGGCCCCTTCCAACTTCATCGTGTAGGGCATCGTTTCCCAGCGTGAGCCTTCTACCCGAACGGCACGCCCATTCAAATCGGCATAACGCGCCTGGGCAACATTCAAGATACCGCCAGGCTCCACCAACCGGAACGGGTCGCTGTTCTCATACAGCATATGGGCCGAGACGCTATGGGGCGTGCACTGGTTGTCCTGGCTCAACGGCTCCACTTCGAAGCCATTGGCATCAATACTCAGCAAGATCCCCGATCCAAGCGTGGGGTTGACGGCGCACTGCACGCCGCATTCACCCGTCTTGCCGGCATGCCAGGACGGCCCCCACGGCGCGCCTTTCCAGATGGGATAACAGGCGATGACGGCGGTGTCGGTCGCGCGGCCGGCCAATATGATATCGGCACCGCCATCCAGGGCGGCGATAAAGGGTTCTACTCCCAATGCCGCGACAATGTGCTCACAGCTGTCCACCGTTGTATCTTCCAGCTCGGCATGAGGCGGGAGCGGCTTGATACGACCTTCGGCATTGAGCTTCTTGATGATGTCCTTGTCTTGCTCACAGTAGATAAGTGCGATTTTCGGCGATACGCCCAACTCCTTGGCGATTTCCAAGGCGATATCACGGGTCCAGTCCAGATTGAGGTCACCGCCCGCCTGCCCAGCGGTCCCCACAATGATCGGTACGCCGGATCGCGCCTGCGCTTTCATTAATATCGTCAGGTCACGCTTTACTGCGCCTCGGTTGTTCTTGGACTTTCCAAGTGCAAGATAGGCCGCGCCGCTATCCGTTGAACCTGCGTCCGTGGCGATTACTTGCGCGCCAGCAGCCAATCCATAAACAATTTCTTCTTCTCGAACACCCGCCCCCAAAGAACCACAGGGAACGATCACTTTTACGCAACCTTCAAATAACTGCGCCATGACAACCTCTTTCAGATCACTCAGTGCGCCAATAATAATGGCTGCAATTGCGCTGACAAGTGGACAGAATTTATCCATATATCATTAACAAACACACTGTAACTTTGGCACTCCAGGCATAACCCGATTAATATCGCGCCAGAGCGCCAGACCCATTTTTTATTTTCAAGCGGGTGTGTTAAAAACTTGCCTGAGGGGCGCCATCGATGGGCATTTTCATTGCAGCGCATGAACGTTTGGCGCCTACATCGCAAACTGACTCCGACAATTATGATTGGAATAGTCCAGACCATGAGACGCAAGCCTCACCCTCGAGAACAATCCCTGTTGCCGGAGGACCTCCGTGTATTCCTCGCCGTGATCCGGAAAAATGGCTTTGGCAATGCTGCCGAGGCCTTGGGGTTTTCCCCGGCCTATGTCAGCAAGCGGATCTCCGTCCTTGAGGCCGCGTTGGGCGCGAAGCTGTTGCATCGCACGACCCGGCGTGTCGCGTTGACCGACGACGGCGAACGTGTCCGCGTCTTCGCAACGCGACTGCTGGGGGATATGGATGACTTCATCAGCGAGTTGACCGACTCCCGCCAGCAATTGCAGGGGAGTTTGCATATCTGCAGCTCTTTCGGTTTTGGTCGTAACCACGTCGCACCCGCGATTGCCGCGCTTTCGCAGCGGTACCCTCGACTGGAGATTCGCCTGGACGTATTTGATCGCATGGTCGATATCGTCAATGAAGGCTTCGATCTCGAAATCAGGGTGGGCTACGACCTTCCCCAACAACTTCTGGGAAAAAAACTCGTGAGTAACCGCAGGGTGCTCTGTGCAACCCCCGGGTACCTGGAAAAGCGCGGCATCCCGACCTCCCTGGAGGATCTGGCCCGGCATGATTGCCTGGTGCTCAAGGAGCATAACAACGCCTTTGGCATCTGGAACCTGACAAAAGACGGCATTGAAGAATCCATCCGCGTCACCGGCCCACTTTCATCGAACAATGGCGAGATTGTGTTGCGCTGGGCCTTGAGTGGCGCAGGCATCATCCTGCGCTCGTTGTGGGACGTGAAGCCCCTGCTTGAAAGTGGACAACTGGTTCATGTGCTGCCCGATCATGCCCAGAGTGCCGATGTCTGGGCCGTCTACCCGACACGGCTCAGCCAGTCCGCCAAGCTAAGGGCCTGCATCGAATTCTTCGAAGCGCATTTCAAGGCCCTCGCCCTCGCTTGAGCGCCCGGCAGCGGTGGCGGGCAGGTGCGCCTGGGCACTCAGTCCAGCCACGGATTGTCTGCGTAGTGACGCGCTTCGAAATCACGAATCTGTGCCGCCCGCTGCAAGGTCGCGCCGATGGCGTCCAACCCCGACAGCAACGATTGCTTGCGTAGCGCATCGATGGTGAACTCGATGACCGAGCCCTCACTCAGCCAGATCCGCTGATTCGGCAGGTCGACGCTGATCGTCGCGGTAGCCCCATGGCTCACGACGCGAGCCAGTCTCTGTAACTGCGATTCGCACAGCTGTATCGCAAGCACGCCGTTACGCTGACAGTTGTCATAGAAAATACCGGCAAAGCTTGTCCCGATCAGTGCTCGAATCCCCAGTTGCTTGAGCCCCCATACCGCATGCTCGCGGCTGGAGCCACAGCCAAAGTTGGGCCCGGCCACCAGGAAACTGGCCCCGCTCCAGGCCGGTTGGTTGAGGATGAAATCTGGATTGGGTTCGCCGGACTCAAGGAAACGCAGGTCAAAAAACACGCCTTTATCCAACCCGCTTCGATCGATCCCTTTCAAGAACTGCTTGGGCATGATGACGTCGGTATCGATGTTGGAAGCGAGCAAAGGCGCGGCTTTTCCAGTCACGGTTTCAAAAGGTTGCATGGTTCAAATCTCCTCGGCCAATAGGCGTACGTCGGTCAGGCGACCACGGATGGCCGCTGCGGCAACCATCGCCGGGCTCATCAGGTGGGTCCGGGCGCCCGCCCCCTGACGACCTTCAAAGTTTCGGTTGGTGCTGGACGCGCAACGATCGCCCGCGGCAAGCACGTCGTCGTTCATGGCCAGGCACATCGAGCATCCGGACTGACGCCATTCAAAACCGGCTTCGAGGAAGATCCTGGCCAAGCCTTCCTCTTCAGCCTGGGCACGCACCTGGGTTGATCCGGGAACGATCATCGCCCGTACGGTCGAGGCGACTTTCCTGCCTTCCACCACCCGTGCTACGTCACGCAAGTCTTCGATGCGCGCGTTGGTGCATGAGCCGATGAACGCATGGCTGATCGGCACGTCACTCAACGCCATGCCGGCTTCCAGCCCCATGTAGGTCAAGGCGCGCTGCATGCCCTGGCGCAGGATCGGATCGGCAATGGTCGCCGGGTCCGGAACCCTGCCACTGACGGGCGACGCCTGGTCCGGGCTGGTTCCCCAGGTCACCATCGGCGCCAACCCATCCACGTCCACCCGCACTTCGCTGTCGAACACCGCACCTTCATCGGTGAAGAGCTCGCGCCACTTTTTTTCCGCGGCATTCCAGTGCTCGCCTTGAGGCGCACGGGGCTTGGACTTGAGGTAGCCATACACTTTTTCATCGGGCGCCATGAAGGCTCCCCGGGCCCCGGCCTCCACCGCCATGTTGCAGATCGTCATGCGCGCCTCGACGCTCAATGCACTGATGGCCGGACCGGTGAATTCGATGGCGTACCCGGTCGCGCCTGACGCGCCAATCCTCTCGATCAGCGCCATGATGATGTCCTTCGAGGTGACGCCCATGCCCAGCGTGCCGGTGACCGTGACCCGCATGGTTTTCAGCCGCTTGTAGACCAATGTCTGCGTGGCCAACAGATGCTCGATTTCAGAAGTGCCAATACCAAAACCAAACGCACCCAGGGCCCCGTAGGTCGTGGTATGGCTGTCGCCCGCGGCCACCACCATACCCGGCAAGATAAAGCCCTGCTCCGGCGCGACCACATGCTCGATCCCCTGACGCTTGTCCAGCACATCGAAAAGCTCGATACCAAAGTCCCGGCAGTTCTCCTCGAAGTACGAGACCTGCAAGGCCCCACCGGCGTCAGGCATGGCCGCGATACGGGTCGGGCTGGTCGGGTTGACATGGTCGACGACCGCCAGCGTCGCGCGAGGACGCCAGACGCCCCGCTTCGCCTCGCGAAGCCCGCTGAAGGCTTGAGGGCTGGTGTATTCGTTGGCCACCTGGCGGTCGATGTAGAGCAATACATGCCCTTGATCGTCCAGGGTCGCGACGGTGTGACTGTCGATGTGCTTCTGGTAGAGGGTACGAGGGCTGTTCATTGCGATGCGCTCTGTGGTGCCGGGTCACGGATGCACAGAGCATATTCGCAATGAAAAACCCATCAATGGCCTTTAGGTGATGGTATGGAACACGATTCGTGAACAATGGACGTATTCAACGACGTGCATTCCGGCCTGTGGCGAGGGAGCTTGCTCCCGCTGGGCTGCGTAGCAGCCCCATAACGTCCGCCGCCATAGTGTCAGGTCGAGCCTTTTTGGGCGCGCTACGCACGCCAGCGGGAGCAAGCTCCCTCGCCACGGGTTTGTCGCCAGCCTTTGAGTGAGCGGTATCGCCTCTTATCCGCGCTCGACCGACACCTCTTTCACGCGCGCCAACAGAACCTGCAGAGGATGCAGCACGGTAATACCCTCTTGGCGCTTCACCTGGCTGCGGCAGGAATACCCGTCGGCAACCACCCGGCCCGACTGATTGAGTTTTTGCAGGAGCGGCTTCCAGGATTGCCCGTAGATCGTGTCGGACGTTCCTGCGTTTCGCGCTTCATGCCCGTAGGTGCCCGACATCCCGCAGCAGCCGCTGGCTTGCACGTTCAGCGCCAGGCCCATGCGCTGGAAGATTTTTTGCCATTGCCCGACGCTGCCCGGCTCATTGGTTTTTTCCGTGCAGTGCGGCAGGAAGTGGTAAGGCTCGTCCGCCTTCACAGTTTGATCGTTCGGCAGCGCATCGATCAGCCATTCCTGCGCAAGCATCACCTGGGGAGCGTTGCCGGTGGTCAGTGTCTTGGCGTACTCCTGTCGATAGACCAGGGTCATCGCCGGATCGAGCCCCACCAATGGAACGCCATACTGCTGGAGGCTGAGCAAGGTCTGGCCATTGAAGCTGGCGGCCTTCTCGAACGCCTTCAAGAAACCCTGCACCTGAAGCGGTTTGCCGTTGGGCGCGTACGGCGCCAGCAAGACTTTGTAGCCCAGCCTCGATATCAGCTCCACCCAGTCCACGAGCAAAGGCGTTTCAAAAAACCGGGTAAAGGCGTCCTGGACGAGGATGACGCTTTTCTCCCTCTGCTCGCCGCAAAGCGCTTCCAGGCGTTCAGGTGTTGCCACCTCCACGTCCCAGCGCCGGCATACGGCGGCAAAATCCACCAGGCTGAGCAGCGGGCTATCGACCATCCCGGCCACGCGTTCGAGCCCCCAGCGGATCGGCCGGGCGCTCATCACGAAGTTGTACAGGCGCGGCATCCTGGCGAGATAGGGAACCGTGTATTCCAACGAGCCAATCAGGTAATCCTTGAGGGGACGCAGGTAGCGGCTGTGATAAAGCTCCAGAAAACGCGAGCGGAACTCCGGCACATTCACTTTGACAGGGCATTGGCCCGCGCAGGATTTGCAGGCCAGGCAACCGGTCATCGCTTCGTAGACTTCATGGGAAAAATCCGCCTGGCCCATCTTCCGGGCCAGGCTATTCACGGCCCGACGCGCAACACCCTGGCTCCTGCCAGCCCCTCGAACCCGATCGCTGGCCGCCAGCACATCGACACCCTGCTCGCCCTGCAACCTCAGCCATTCCCGGATCAGCGAGGCGCGTCCCTTGGGCGAGTGAATGCGATTGCGTGTGGCTTTCCAGGACGGGCACATGGCGTCATCCGGATCGAAGTTGTAGCACGCGCCATTGCCATTGCAATGCACCGCCGTGTCATAGCTTTGCCAGACACGTTCATCAATGGTGCGATCCAGGGCACCGCGCAGCTCCACTTCGTCGACACGGGTCAGTCGAGCGTCTGGAACCGTGCCCGGGGTGGCGATCTTGCCTGGGTTGAGTTGGTTGAAGGGATCGAAAGCCGCCTTCAGCGCTTGCAGCGCCGGGTACAAATCGCCGAAGTAATCGGGCACGTATTGCGACCTCAAGCCCTTGCCATGTTCGCCCCACAACAGCCCGCCATACTGTTGTGTCAAGGCCGCGACCGCATCGGAAATCGGCCGGATCAAGGCGGCCTGGGCGGGATCCTTCATGTCGAGGATCGGGCGCACATGCAGGACGCCGGCGTCGACGTGACCGAACATGCCGTACTGCAAGTCATGGCTATCGAGCAGCGCGCGGAACGCCTGGATGAAGTCCGCCAGGTTTTCAGGCGGAACCGCGGTGTCTTCGACAAAGGGCTGGGGCCTGGCCTCGCCCTTGACGTTACCCAATAAGCCCACGGCACGCTTGCGCATCGCATAGACACGCTTGAGCGCATCGGCGCCAATCGCCAGGGTGTGGCCCAAGCGGACAACCGAAGTATCGCGCTGCAGGTGCAGGACGAATTCATGGACCTGCTGCTGGACCGCCGCTTCGTCGTCGCCACTGAACTCAATGAGATTGATCCCCAGCGTCGGTGTATCGGGGTCTTCAGGGAAATACTCGGCGACGCCGTGCCAGACAATGTCCTTCATCGCCAGCATCAGCACTTTCGAATCCACGGTCTCGATCGACAGCGGTTTCATGGCCATCAACGCCTTGGCATCACGCAAGGCATCCATGAACCCGGCGTAACGCACATTCACCAGAATGGAGTATTGGGGGATGGGCAGGACGTTCAGCTTGGCCTCGACGATGAAGCCCAGGGACCCTTCAGAGCCGCAAAGCACGCTGTTCAGATTGAAGCGCCCATCGGATTCGCGCAGATGGGCCAGGTCATAACCGGTCAGGCAGCGGTTGAGTTTCGGAAAGGTGTCCCTGATCAGCTCGGCGTGGGTATCGGCGATATCCACCGCGCATTTGTAGACGTCCCCCACTCGATCCTGGCGTTCGACCAGGGCCGGCAAAAGCGCCGCGTCGATAGCTGAACTGTCGAGACGATGACCGCCAAGCAGAACCGTCGAGAGTTCGAGAACGTGATCACGGGTCTTGCCATAGGTGCAACTGCCCTGGCCACTCGCATCCGTGTTGATCATGCCGCCGATAGTGGCGCGATTCGAGGTCGAGAGTTCTGGCGCGAAGAACAGGCCGTAGGGTTTGAGGGCTGCGTTCAACTGATCCTTGACCACGCCACTTTGGACCCTGGCCCAACGCTCCTCGACGTTGATCTCCAGGATGTTATTCAGATGACGGGAAAGGTCGACCACCACGCCATCGGTGAGCGATTGGCCGTTGGTGCCAGTGCCGCCACCACGCGGCGTAAGCACCACCGCGCGGTGGGCGGGCTCGGCGGCCAAGCGGGACAGGATCATCACGTCCTGTTCATCCAGGGGAAAGACCGCCGCTTGGGGCAGGCGCTGGTAGATGGAGTTGTCGGTGGCCAAGACCGTCCGGTCGCCATGGTCGCGGGCAATCTCGCCTTGAAACCCCGCCACTTTGAGCGCATTCAGAAAAGCGTCATAGGTCGCTTTCTGGGGATCAAGAGACGATAACCGGGCAATCATGATGTTTTCCTACAGGCTGAAAAGCTAATCTATGCATTCACATTACGTATGCTCGGCACGAGACGTATCGAGCAGCTGCACAAGGTTTTCATGATTCTTGCCTTCCTGTACGGTTGGAGCAAACGTAATTCCTGTTGGCTTTGCATGAGCTTTATGAATGAACCCTAGACGCCTGACGCCTTCGATGTCGCTGCTGGTTGCCTTTGAGGCCGCCGCGCGCCATTGCAGTTTCACCAAGGCAGCGGAAGAACTGGCATTGACCCAAAGCGCCGTCAGCCGGCAGGTACAAACCCTGGAGGCGCAACTTGAGATCGAACTCTTCCGCCGCGAAGGCCGAAAGATTGAATTGACCGCCGCTGGCGCGCTGTATCAGCACGAACTGGCGGCCGCGCTGGGACGGATTCGAAGCGCAACGTTGCAGGCCATCTCGTACAAGAACGACAGCGGCCCCTTGAACCTGGCCGTCCTGCCGACCCTCGGTTCCAAATGGCTGCTGCCGCGGATGCATGAGTTCTATGCCAAGCACCCGGACCTGCTGGTGCACATACATTCGCGGATCCTCCGCGAGGACGTCCAATCTTCCACCCACGACATGAACGCAATCATCTGCGCAGGTTCGGGAGAGTGGCCCGGCTACGTTTCACATCAGTTGCTCAGGGAAAAACTGGTGGTGATTGCCAGCCCGACCGCATTGCCCGAGTACCGGGCCATGTCGCCGGCCAATGTTGCCGAGCATGCCTTGTTGAACGTCGTATCGAGGCCCGGTGTCTGGTCGGATTGGTTTGACCAGCACAACGTCGATCACCGCACCATGCGCTCCGGCCCGAGCTTCGAACTCACCGCCCACCTTATCCAGGCCGTGTCGGCGGGGATCGGGATTGGGCTGGTTCCGCAAATCCTGGTGCAGGATGAACTGAAAAGCGGCGATCTGGTGGCGTTGTTCGAACCGATGGAAAGTGGGCGCAGCTATTACCTGGTCTACGCGACCCGATACCAGCACTTGCCGGCCTTGAAGGCCTTCAGTGCCTGGCTGCTCTCGTTGCCGTTTCCCGATAACTGAGTTCGGCCCTTCAGGGTTCAGGCTGATCCCCTGTGGGAGCGAGCCTGCTCGCGATAGCCGTCTCAGGGTTTTGCTGACTGGGGGGTACATATCCATTATTTGTGTAACGACCACTTAGGGTTCCGCCCTGACGGCGGGTCACTTTTGAGAAGCGCAAAAGTAACCAAAACGCTTTTGCCCCACCACTCGGCCCCTCGCTAAGGCTCGGTGTGCCCTCACTCCGGCATTGCTCCGTGGGCCGCCGCGAAGGGCCATCCATGGCCCAGCGCGGCTAACCCGGCATCCATGCCGGGTTACCCACTCCACAATGCCTGCGTTCGGCCAGCGTGGTTAACGGGGCGCCCGAGATCAACATCCCCACGAGGCGGCCTTATAGCCGACCTAGCTCTCACGGTCGTACACCCGTCAGATCTGTGGGAGCAAAGCTTGCTCGCGAGGCGGCCTGACAGCCGACCTATTGCTCCGGCCATACCCCCCGATCCAACTGTGGGAGCGAGCCTGCTCGCGAAGGCGGCCTGACAGCCGACCTATCTCTCCGGCCATACCCCGATCCAACTGTGGGAGCGAGCCTGCTCGCGAAGACGGCCTGACCGCCGACATGTCTCTCCCGCCGTACCCATCCCACCCCGGATGACGCCAACTTATTGGCACAAAACCCAACCAACTAAAAATATATTAATACAGTGACAGATTCCCGACGCGCGGTACTGATGTGCCATTGCTGGGGACTTGAACCGAAGCTCATCATCCGCAGGCAATCACCGCTAAACGTTTGGGCCGCCGACCTGGGCTACAGGATGTATCACTCGCATCACGCAATGGAGCAACACCGAGATGATGACTGTCTATTTTGTTGTGATGACGATCTGCAGTGGCTACGAAGGCTGTGTCGATGAACGACAACCAGGGCCAACCTTTGCTTCCAAGGCAATGTGCATGGAGACGGCCAGAGTCATGGCGCCGCGCAAAGGGGTGAAGTTCAAGTGTCGCAAAGAACGTACATGGGTGGCCGATGGGGCACGGCCAGTAGAAGGTTACGACAAAGTTGTCACCACCAAGAGCCTAGGCCAACCTTAGCATTACGACTTTTCTCGCCGACAACCCCCATCAGGTCCCAAGCATCTGCCACAACGACGCCCCCACCCCGGTAATGCTCTCCCCGGCAATCAACCCCGCCGCCGCAGTGATGGCGAAGCGTTCGGTGAGGCTCGGCCAGCGACAGCTCACCAGCCATGTCAGCACCGCGCCGAGGGCCATCATCAAGGACACCGAGGCCGGCAGGACGAAGGCCAGGCCCAGGGCCGCCGTGCTTGGCAGGTAGCGGGCCCGATGCGCCGGCAACAAGCTATCGAGAATCCCCAACGACACACCGACCAGACCGCCGATGAAAATCGCCCAGCGAATGCTCGCTGACAATGAATCCAGGCCCAGGGTCAGGGTCTGCGCCACGGCCTTCCAGGTGGCGACCGCCGGGGCCGGCCACTCTTCGGTGAGCAGCATGGTCTGCGGGTCCGGGATCAGCGCCAGGTAGGCCAACACGCCGACGATGCTGCCGATGAAAATCCCCAGGATCTGGGCGACCACCTGCTTGCGCGGCGTGGCGCCAATCGCCCGGCCGACCTTGAAGTCGTTCATCAAATCGGTGCACTGCCCGGCCGAACCACCGGCGGTATTGGCGCTCATCAGGTTGATCGGTACCTGGCCCGGGGCGACGATGCCGAAGCTCAACTGGGACAACTGCCCAATGGCCCCGATCGGCGGAATGCCCGTGGCACCGACCACCCGGGCTGCCACCGCCGCCAGGCAGATTGCCAAGGGAATGGTCAACAAGGCCATCCAGGCGTTAATGCCGAACAACAGCACTTGCAGGCTGACCACCAGGATGATCGACAGGGCGAAACCGGCCGCCGGCCCAGGCTTGGGGATCGTCCAGATCGCCCCGCCGCCCGCCTTGGTCGAGCGGTGCAATGCCCACAAGCGAATCGCCAGTGAGGCCAGGGTCGAGCAGACCATCAGGCTCACTCCCGGCCATAACAACCACTCAACCAGCGCCGCGAATTGCGGGCCGCTGCTACCGCTCGGCAGCTGCACCAGGCCTTGCTCCAGCAACCACGGCGCCAACCCGCCCCACGCCAGCAAGGCGCCGAGCAGCAGGGTCAGGCCCACGCGAATACCGATGATCCCGCCAAACCCCACCAACAGTAGCGAAGGGTCCGCGGTGAACGTCAGGCGTTCCAGTTGAGCGGTCGGAGACCAGCGCGGGATAGCCCACATGAACGTATCGACCGCCTTGACCAGCCCGGACAGCATCGCGGCGCTGAGCAGCACTTTCAAACGCGTCGCGGCTTCGTGGCCGTGGTTGTAGATGTGCAGCAACGTTTCCAGGGTCGCCATGCCTTCGGGAAATTTCAAAGCCTTGTCATTGAGCAGCGAGGGACGCAGGTACCAGGCAATCCAGATCCCGAGGAAACTCACCGAAAAGACCCAGGCCACCATGGGAATGGCCTCCAACTGCTGGCCCGTCAGCAAGGTGTAGGCCGGGATGGGCGCGACCAGCCCACCGGAAATGATCGACGCGGCGGCAGAGGCCACGGTCTGGTTGATGTTGCTTTCGTGCAGCGTCCAGGGCAAACGCCCCACCGATCGGCTGGCCAAGCCCTGCCAGATGCCATAGCCGATCAGCAAGGCAATGATCGACATGTTGAACGACCAACCGATCTTCAACCCGGCGTAGACATTGGACGGTGTCAGCAGGATACCGAGGACAATCCCCGTACTGACCGCACGCAGACTGAGCTCGCGTTCGAGGACGGCGTTTAAGGGGAAGGTGGATGAGGTTGAGTGCATGCGAGGTCCTTGTCGGCACTGGGGGCAGCCACCAGATTCAGGCTGATTCCCTGAGTGATGCGGTTTTACTTAGGGAAAACGATGAACCTGTGGCGAGGGAGCTTGCTCCCGCTTGAGTGCGAAGCGCTCACAAAAAAAGGGCCGCTGCGCAGCCCAGCGGGAGCAAGCTCCCTCGCCACGGTTTGTCTACAGCCTTAATTGAACAGCCCATACGGATCGCTTCAGCAAACGGGCACAGCCAGGATCACTTGAAGCGGCAGCTTAATAAGTGAACGCAGGATCGGCGCAAGGTTCACACGACGGAGGCAAACCCTGGCGAGCGTGCTCGCCAGGATCGTCCATCCAAGGGCGGGAAGTGAGGCGTGTCGCGGGCGCTGCCAACGGCCAGGCAACGCATCGCAGCCAAAGCAGTGTTCGACTTATTGCCGGCCCTCGCAGTTGATCATCCAGGCAATCCCGAAACGGTCTTCGAACATGCCAAAGCGTTCCGCCCAGAAGGTCGTCGCCAAGGGCATCTCCACTTGGCCGCCCGCGCTCAGGCCTTTGAACAGCCGCTCGGCCTCCTCCACACTGTCGACGTTGAGGGAAACCGACACCCCTTGTGGCTTGTTATACGGCTGGCCCGGCGGGCAATCGGAGGCCATCAGGCTGAAATGGCCCACGGCCAGGCAGGCGTGCATGATCAGGTCCGGGTCCTTGGGCATGCCGACGTCCTCAGGCGCCTCGGCAAAGGACATGGAAAACAGCTCGCCGCCAAGCACGTCCTTGTATAACGCAAAGGCTTCCTTGCAGCGACCGTTGAAAGTCAGGTAAGGGATGATTCTCATGGTGGGTCCTCCTGTCGGCAGCTTCACGATTGACTGGACAGCTGCGCCCGCAAGCGTGCTTCCTGCTCGCGCAACTCGGGGGTGAAGTTTTCGCCGAATTCCTCGAGTTCGAAGATCTGGCGGATTTCGATTTCACTGTCGCTGACCATCGGGTTCGGGCAGCGCTTGACCCAGTCGATGGCCTCCTGCAACGACTGGACCTTGAAGATCCAGAAGCCGGCGATCAGCTCCTGGGTTTCGGCAAAGGGTCCGTCGACAACCGTCCGGTCCTTGCCGGAAAACTGCACGCGTACGCCCTCGACGCTGGGATGCAGGCCTTCACCGGCGAGCATCACCCCGGCCTTGACCAATTCTTCGTTGTAGGCGCCCATGGCGGCCAGCAGTTCTTCACTGGGCATTTCTCCGGCTTCCGACTCCGGACTGGCCTTGACGATCACCATAAATCGCATGCTCGTATCTCCTGAGAATGGATGGATCAAGCCGTCGGTGTGGCGGCTCTACGGACTAATCGAATGGCAATGGCCGAAATCGACAGGTCGACGCCATTTTTTTCGATACGCCGTGAAGTTACGTCCGCTCAGGGATTCCATTGGAATCGATAGATGTCTCGATAACCATTGCTTGGGTCGTACAACAACTTCTTCCCGCCGTCGAAAGCGATATTGTCGGCATTGACCAAGTGAACCGGTGCCACGAAGCCACTCACCGGCTGGCCGGCCATCAGTCGGTTCAATTCATCGATCACCTGCCAGCCATGCACGTTCAGCGGTTCGGCCACGGTGACGGTCTGGTAGTTCTTTTCCTGGATGCGCAAGAACGCCGAAGCGCTGCCGTCACCGGCCGACAAGAGGCTGATGCCATCGCGAGGTATCGCCGCGCTGGCCAAGGTCGCCACCGCGTAGTCGAAATAGATATCGTTGATGGCCAGCGTGTGGGTCCAGCGCTTGCCATGGCGCTGCAGTAGCTCCGTGGTGATCGCCGGCATTTTCTCGCGACTTTCGGAGATTGCGACATCGCGCACTTCCAGCAACGAGCAGTCCCTACAGGCCCGAATCACGTTTTCCATGGCCTTGGCTTTCGCCATGGCAATGCTGTACCTGGAGTCGGTCAGGATGACCACGCCGGCCTTTCCGTTCGACTGCGCCACGGCCGCCATGGCCGTGATACGAGCCACTTCGAGCGGATCGGTGGTGACGTTCATGGCCATCGGCGTACCGTCAATCGCCCCGGGCTTTTCCCCGGCGTGCCAACCCACCACCGGCACGCCCTTGTCGGCGAAGACGGCCAGCGCCGCCTTGTTTTCAAGGGCATCGGCACCGCACAGAATGAGGCCATCGGGGTTCGCCGCCAGCGCATCGGCAAAGGCCTTTGCACGCCCGTCCGGGGACCCGGCGCCATCGAATACCCTCAGCGTCCACCCCATCGCTTTCGCGGCCTCGCGAGCACCTTGGGCAACACCGACAATACCGCCGTTGCGCATATCTTCTGCGACAATGGCAATGCTCTTGCCGCGCTGGGCGCGCGGGCCGGTTTCAGGACCGCTCCAGGGCACGGCGCCGAGGGTGGCCTTGGCAACCATTTCCTGCGCTTGAGCCACTGTCACCGTGGCATCCGTTGCCGCTGGCAGGTTCTGGCCGTATCCGGGCGTTGCCGTGAAAAGGCAGAAAACCGTCATTGAAACTGTCTTGAGCAACCGGGACCTGGTCAAACAGGTTCGATCACCGCGTGTGGTGCCGGGTCTGGAGCCGATGGCGCGATCATAATGGGTCATGGCGTCTCTTTTTTTTGTGGAGGCAGTGTTCAGATTCAATGTCCGCAAGGATAGTCGCTTCTGTTGGCATCGGCCCGAAAGGGAAACGGCAAGTTTGTAACATCCCCCCAGCCCCGGGCCTCGCGAAGAGCAGCCCGACGCTGCAGCATGACTATGCTCTGGAGACAGTCACGTAACGGAGCGTCAGTCCCCATGACTTCAAATCTGGCCGATATTTATACCGATTACATCGCCTGCCTGAATGCGCAGGATTGGGACAACCTGGGCCTTTTTGTGCATCAGCAAGTGATTCACAACGCGAGACCATTAGGGTTGCATGGCTATCGAAGCATGCTGGAAGCGGATTATCGGGACATCCCCGACTTGCGCTTTGAAATCGAATGCCTGGTGGTCGACCCACCCCGGTTGGCGGCTCGCCTGGTGTTCAATTGCACGCCGGCTGGGGAGTTCCTGGGGCTTGCGGTCAATGGCGCACGGGTCGCCTTCACGGAAAACGTCTTCTACGCGTTCGAGGACGGCAGGATCCGCGAGGTCTGGTCGATTATCGATAAGCAAGCGATCGAGGCTCAGCTCCCATCCATATAGAGGAGTGCTCCAGCGCTGCCAGTTGCAACGCCCCGCGCATCGTACCCGTAGGCAACGGCATCGCGGAAAACCAAATCCAAGAAGCAATCGCGCTCGACATCCATTATTCGACGCACCCCGAAGTGAGGGACCTGTCGGGCGCATAGCCTGTGAGCCACTCTGGAGGAGATGGCGATGACACGCACCCGTTTTTTTGGAAAAACCGTATTGGCCTGCACGTTCATCCTGGCGATGATCGGTTGGGGGATCGGCTTCTACGGGCCGCCGATCTACATGCAAGCGGTCATGGAGCGCACGGGTTGGCCGATCGCCGAGGTCTCGACCGCCGTGACCGTGCACTTTCTCAGCGGCACGCTAGTCATCGCCAACCTGCCACGTCTTTATGCACGCTTCGGCATGCCCACCATCACCCTGCTGGGCAGCATCGTCCTGGGCATCGGTGTGAACACCTGGGCTCAAGCCAACCAGCTCTGGGTGTTGTATGCCGGCGCCGTCTGCTCGGGTATCGGTTGGGTGACATTGGGGGCCGCAGCCGTTAACACCCTGATCGCCCCGTGGTACGTCAAGGAAAGACCCAAGGCTTTGGGCAAGGCCTACAACGGCGCCAGCCTGGGGGGCGTGATCTTTTCGCCGCTGTGGGTGTGGCTGATCGAGCGCTTCGGCTTTGCCGCGGCGGCGCTGGCGATCAGTGTCGTCGCCGTGCTGCTCATCGGCGCCTTCGCCTTCCTGGTCTTCAACAAAAGCCCACAAGGCTTGGGACAGCATCCCGACCACGCAGACCAGCCGGAACCGGTGCCGGCCAGCGCCAGCGCCAGCGCCGCGCCATGGACCGCCCTGCAGACGCTCAGGTCGGCCAGTTTCCGTAGCCTGGCGGCCGGCATGTCCCTGGGCCTGTTCGCCCAGATCGGCTTGATCGCGCACCTGTATTCGATGCTGGTGGGACGCATGGGCGCCCATGACGCCTCGTTCGCCATGGGCCTGGCCACCGCCAGTGCGATGGGCGGGCGATACGTCGCCGCACGCCTGATGACCCAGGGTATGAACCGCCGGCAGCTGGCCTGTCTCGGGTATGCCATCCA
This sequence comes from Pseudomonas sp. Z3-6, assembly GCF_051131985.1. Taxonomy (NCBI): domain Bacteria; kingdom Pseudomonadati; phylum Pseudomonadota; class Gammaproteobacteria; order Pseudomonadales; family Pseudomonadaceae; genus Pseudomonas; species Pseudomonas sp. Z3-6. The sequence goes on along the minus strand of NZ_CP071644.1, from coordinate 2,876,347 downwards.
GATGCTGGGCACACTGATGCTTCTGGGCCTGGACCTGCACCCGACGGTGGCCTGGATAGCCGTGGTGCTGATCGGTTCGGGCATTGGCAATGCGACGTCCTTGCCGCCCCTCATTGCCCAGGTCGAATTCAGCCGTGAACACACCGCCAGGGTGATCGCCCTGATGGTTGCGATCAGCCAGGCCACCTATGCCTTCGCCCCAGCCTTATTCGGCCTGTTGCGCACCATCTCCATCGATCCGAATCACGCCATCGTCGCCGTCGTGGCAGCAGCCGTCACCGTGCAGGTGCTCGCCATCGTGTCATTCTATCGGGGCGTATCCGCTCGCCCCTTCAAGAAAGCCGTTTGCTGACCCTATTCCCCCGGGGCGTTGGAGACCTGTACACCGGCATCGAAACCCGTCTCGTATTACTTTTGCTTATCCATCATCAGCACTATGAACAGCACCTGCCGAAAAACTCCTTGAGAATGCCCGCTTATCCATCAATCAGGTGAATCGACATGTCAGGCGAAAAATCGATAGCGAAACTGCTCAGCGGCATGCGCCCCTCACTCAATGAAGGCGATTACGTTTTCTGCTGCGTCGCTGACCCGAACTTGGTCAAAGGCGAAGAGGTGCTTGGCAGCTTCCGCGAAAAAGAAGGCCTGACGGTGATCATCGAACGCAGCAGGGCCTTGGCCTTGGGCCTGCACTTCGACTACGTCGCCGCCTGGATCACCTTGACCGTCCATTCGGCCCTGGATGCCGTGGGCTTGACCGCAGCCTTCGCAACGGCCCTCGGAAATGCCGGCATCAGTTGCAACGTCATCGCGGCTTACTACCACGACCATATCTTCGTGGGGCGGGAAGATGCGCAGCGGGCGATTGAGGTGTTGGAAGCGCTGGCTCGATCGGGAGGCTGCGACAGTTGACGGTGATTCCAGAGACTGAACCTACGCCCACCCCTCAAGCCGCAACGTCGCCCGCACCAGGCGTTGTTCTTCGTTTTCGATTTCCTTGAGGTGTTCGCAGATGCTCTGGATGTGGGCGATGGCGGCCTTGCGCGCCTGCTCCGGCAGGCGACCGGTCACGGCGTTGTAGAGCCGGGCGTGTTGGCGGTCGATCTGACGCTTCTGCGGTTCTCGGTGGTAGAGGTTGTTGACCGAGGCAAACACTGAAGTGAGCAACAAGTCCGTCAGCGAACGCAAGGTTTGCACCAGCACCGGATTGTGTGAAGCCTCGCAGATCGCCAAGTGAAACGCATGGTCGAGCCGGGCCTGGGCGCTGGCTTCCAGGGACCGGTCGTGGGCATCGAGCAAGGCCTCGTAGCTGCGGGTGATAAGGACGAAATCCGCCTCGGTCCCGCGCAACGCCGCCAGACGCGCGGACTCGCCCTCCAGCAGGCTGCGGACCTCGAACAAGTCATAAAGCGTGCGTGGCTGTGAGCTGAACAGATGCATCAGCGGCGAGGCCAAGCCGTGCCCGGACAGGTCTGCCACGAATGAGCCCTTGCCTTGCTCGGTCTTGATGATCCCGCGCGCGCGTAGCAGCTTCAGTCCCTCGCGAAGGGCGGTGCGCGAGACGCCAAGTTTTTCCGTCAGCCGCCGCTCCGAAGGCAACAACTGCCCGGTCTTGAGCACACCGTCGACAATCAGGCGCTCAATGCGTTCACAGACCACGTCGGCGACCTGCGGGTTACGGCTGGTTTCTGCGCTGTCCATTGAATCTCCAACTGGTATGACCAGCTTCGGAACAGGGTCTACGCCCATCAAACCCACTCAATAAATCATTGTTTATTAAATAATTTATTCGACCGACAAAAACAACCTGATGAATAAACTGGTTCGACCAGCCCAACAGCCCATAGACAGTAGAACGCCCCGGGCCAATGATGCAAGTCAGCCGTATCGGAACAGACCTCTCATAAAAACAACTGAGTGTCGGCCACGTACCATGAACATTCTCTACGATGAACGTGTCGACGGCGCCCTGCCTGACGTCGATAAAAACGCGCTGCTACAGGCCCTGCAAGCCCAGCTGCCGGACCTGGAAATCCTGCATCAGCGCGAAGCACTCAAGCCGTACGAATGCGACGGGCTCTCTGCTTACCGCACCACGCCCATGCTGGTGGTGCTGCCGCGCCACGTCGACGAGGTCCAGGGCGTGCTGCGGCTCTGCCATGAGCGCAAAGTGCCTGTCGTCGCCCGTGGCGCGGGCACCGGATTGTCCGGCGGTGCGCTGCCGTTGGAGAAAGGCGTGTTGCTGGTAATGGCGCGCTTCAACAACATCCTGCACATCGACCCCGCCGCCCGTACCGCGCGGGTTCAACCGGGCGTGCGCAACCTGGCGATTTCCCAGGCGGCCGCGCCGTTCGGCTTGTACTACGCGCCGGACCCTTCCTCGCAGATCGCCTGTTCCATCGGCGGCAATGTCGCGGAGAACGCCGGTGGCGTGCATTGCCTCAAGTACGGGCTGACCGTGCATAACCTGCTCAAGGTCGACATCCTCACCGTCGACGGCGAACACTTGACGCTGGGTTCCCAGGCCCTCGACTCGCCCGGGTTCGATCTGCTGGCATTGTTCACCGGTTCCGAAGGCATGCTCGGGGTGATCACCGAGGTCACGGTCAAGCTGTTGCCTAAACCGCAAACGGCCAAAGTGCTGCTGGCGGCCTTTGATTCCGTTGAAAAGGCCGGTCGCGCCGTGGGTGACATCATTGCCGCCGGCATCATCCCGGGCGGCCTGGAAATGATGGACAACCTGGCCATTCGCGCCGCCGAAGACTTCATCCATGCCGGCTACCCAGTGGACGCCGAAGCCATTCTGTTGTGTGAACTCGACGGCGTGGAGGCCGACGTCCACGACGACTGCAACCGCGTGCGCCAGGTATTGGAACAGGCCGGCGCCACCGAAGTACGCCAGGCTCGCGACGAGGCCGAGCGCGTGCGTTTCTGGGCCGGACGCAAGAATGCGTTTCCGGCGGTGGGTCGCCTCTCGCCGGACTACTACTGCATGGACGGGACGATCCCGCGCCGGGAGCTGCCCGGTGTGCTGCGCGCCATTGCGGCGTTATCGGCCGAGTATGGCCTGCGGGTCGCCAACGTTTTCCACGCCGGCGACGGCAACATGCATCCGCTGATCCTGTTCGATGCCAATCAACCGGGCGAGCTCGATCGCGCCGAAGCCTTGGGCGGCAAGATTCTTGAGTTGTGCGTGGAGGTTGGCGGCAGCATCACCGGTGAGCACGGTGTCGGCCGCGAGAAAATCAACCAGATGTGCGCGCAATTCAACAGCGATGAGCTGACCATGTTCCATGCCGTCAAAGCCGCGTTCGATCCGAGCGGGCTGCTCAACCCCAGCAAGAACATTCCGACGCTGCATCGCTGCGCCGAGTTCGGCGCCATGCACGTTCATATGGGTCAGTTGCCCTTCCCCGACCTGGAGCGTTTCTGATGGGCAGCGAACAGGATTTCGACGCCAGCGCAGCGCTGCTGGAACAGGTCAACCAGGCGCTGGAGAACGCCACCCCGCTGCGTATCCAGGGCGCCAACAGCAAGGCATTTCTTGGCCGTAGCGTGACAGGTGAAATACTCGACACTCGCTCGCACCGGGGCATTGTCAGCTACGACCCGACTGAATTGGTGATCACCGCTCGCTGTGGCACGCCATTGGCAGAATTGTCCGAAGTGCTCGACGCGTCGCAGCAGATGCTGCCTTGCGAACCGCCCGCCTTCAGTGAAAACGCCACCGTCGGTGGCATGATTGCCTGCGGACTCTCAGGGCCACGGCGCCCCTGGTCAGGCTCGGTGCGCGACTTCATCCTCGGCACACGGGTCATCACGGGACAAGGCAAGCACTTGCGCTTCGGCGGCGAGGTCATGAAGAACGTCGCCGGCTACGATCTGTCGCGCTTGATGGCCGGCAGCTACGGCTCGCTTGGCGTGGTGACCGAGGTGTCCCTCAAGGTCCTGCCAAAACCGCGACAGACCTTGAGCATCAGCCTGGAGATGGACGCCGCCCGGGCCTTGTTGCGCCTGGCGGAATGGGGCCAGCAACCGCTGCCGATCAGCGCCGCGTGTCACGATGGCCAACGCCTGCACCTCAGGCTCGAAGGCGGCGAAGGCTCGGTGGCGGCGGCCCATGACCGTTTGGGCGGCGAACGGCTGGACTCTGCGTACTGGCAAGACCTCAACGAACATCGGTTGAGTTTCTTCGATGAGGACCTGCCTCTTTGGCGCCTCGCCCTGCCCCATGACACGCCTCGGCTGCCCCTGCCGGGCGTGCAATTGATCGATTGGGGCGGCGCCCAGCGTTGGCTCAAATCCGCGGCCGAAGCGACCTTCATTCGCTCGGTCGTGGAGAAAGTCGGCGGGCATGCGACCTGCTACACCCCTGGCCTGATCGACAGCCCCTTCCAACCGCTGCCCGACGCCCTGATGCGCTATCACCGGAACTTGAAGCGTCAACTCGATCCACGGGGCCTGTTCAACCCAGGGCGCCTGTACGCGGAGCTTTGAACCATGCAGACCACTTTGAGTGACGACGCCCGCCAGCTACCCCGCGCCGAAGAAGCCGAGCGCATTCTGCGCAGTTGCGTGCACTGCGGTTTCTGCAATGCCACCTGCCCGACCTATCAACTGCTGGGTGATGAACTGGATGGCCCGAGGGGCCGCATCTACCTGATCAAGCAGGTGCTGGAAGGCAACGAGGTCACGCACAAAACCCAGCAACATCTGGATCGTTGCCTGTCCTGCCGCAATTGCGAAACCACCTGTCCTTCCGGCGTCGACTACCACAACTTGCTGGACATCGGCCGGGCGGTGGTCGATGCGGCAGTGCCGCGCCCGCTCGGCCAGCGTCTGTTGCGCGAGGGGTTGCGCGGCGTGCTGCCCAATCCCGGGCTGTTCAAAGCGCTGGTGCGCAGTGGCCAGGTGTTCCGCGCGGTGCTGCCCAGCACGCTGCAAGTCAAGTTGCCGCGCAACGTGCATCCGGCGAAGCCACGACCAACCACCCGTCATGCCCGGCAAGTGCTCATGCTCGAAGGCTGCGTGCAACCGAGCCTGTCGCCCAATACCAATGCGGCGGCTGCACGGGTACTGGATCGGTTGGGGATCAGCGTCACCGCGATTGACGAGGCCGGTTGTTGCGGTGCGCTGGACTATCACCTGAACGCCCAGGCCACCGGCCTCGACCGTGCCCGCCGCAACATCGACGCCTGGTGGCCGCGCATTGAAGGCGGTGCCGAGGCCATCGTGCAAACTGCCAGCGGCTGCGGTGCCTTCATCAAGGATTATGGTCATCTGCTCAGCAGCGATCCGGCGTATGCCGACAAGGCCGCAAAAGTCAGCGCCCTGGCCAAGGACCTGGTTGAGGTACTGCGCGGCGAACCGCTGGATAAGCTCGGTGTACACGGCGACCAGCGCCTGGCCGTTCACTGCCCCTGCACATTGCAGCATGGGCAAAGACTCGGGGGCGCGGTCGAAGCGATCCTGGAGACGCTCGGATTCAACCTGACGCCGGTGCCCGACAGCCACCTGTGCTGCGGCTCGGCGGGCACTTATTCACTGACCCAACCCGAACTGGCTCGGCAACTGCGGGACAACAAGCTCAATGCCCTGGAAAGCGGACGCCCCGACGTCATCGTCACCGCCAATATCGGCTGCCAGTCCCACCTCGACGGTGCTGGACGAACCCCTGTCAGGCACTGGATCGAACTGGTCGAAGCCGCGCTGCCTTGACCGAAAAAATCGGAGGGGCTTCAAATCGCCTTGGCATGCCTGGGTAATGCAATGGAAATCAGCGCAGCCAGCAATACGAAGGCGCTTGAGATCCACAAGCACGTTTCCAGACCGTACATCTGATAGACCCAGCCGGAGAGTACGGTGCCCATCAGTCGTCCCAGGGCGTTGGACATGTAGTAGAAACCCACGTCCAGCGACACGCCGTCTTCCTTGGCATAGGACACGATCAGGTAGCTGTGCAAGGACGAATTCACCGCGAACAGCACGCCAAAGACCATGAGGCCGCCGAGCAGTACCGTCTGTGGCGACCACCCGGTGCCGAGCCCAAGGGCAATCAAGGCTGGCAGGCCCGCCAGGGCAAAGGCCCACCCAAAGGCTGCACGACCATCCGGCACATGCCCGCTTTTCTTGCCGGTGATGTGGGGGGCGAAGGATTGCACGATGCCGTAGCCCATCACCCAGGCCGCCAGGAAGCCACCGACCTTCCAGAAATCCCACCCAAAGACGCTGCTCAAGTACACCGGCAAGGCCACCACGAACCAGACATCGCGGGCACCGAACAGGAACATCCGCGCCGCCGAAAGAATGTTGATTGCCCGGCTTTTGGACAACAGATCCCGAAACCTGGGCTTGGCTTTGGCCTTGCCCAGGTCCTTCTTCAACAACATCAAACTACCGGCCCAGATCAGCGCCAGGACAGCCGCCATGGCCAGCAACGCACCTTTGAAACCGACCAAGGCCAGCAAGGCGCCGCCAAGAAAGAAGCCGACGCCCTTGAGGGCATTCTTCGAGCCGGTGAGGATCGCCACCCACTTGTAGAGCTTGCCCTGCTGCCCATCGGGGACCAGTAGCTTGATCGAGCTCTTGGCACTCATCTTGTTCAGGTCCTTGGCGATCCCCGACAGCGCCTGGGCCCCCATCACCCAAGGGATGGTCAGCCAGGCCAGCGGAACCGTGAGCATCAACAGCGCCGCGACCTGGAGGCCCAGCCCGATGTTCATGGTCCGGTTCAGCCCCAATCGAGCGCCCAGATAACCACCCACCAGGTTGGTGATCACGCCAAAGATTTCGTAGAACAGAAACAACGCGGCGATTTGCAGCGGGCTGTAGCCCAACGCGTGAAAATGCAGCACCACCAACATGCGCAGGGCGCCGTCGGTGAGGGTGAAGGCCCAGTAGTTGCCCGTCACGAGCAGGTACTGCCGCACTTCCGGAGCGAGGGCTGAGAAGGCTTTCATGGCCGCTCCTCAGACGGCCAGACCGACCAGCCTGGCCAGCTCGACGGTGCGGTTGGCATAACCCCATTCATTGTCATACCAGGCATAGAGTTTGACCTGGGTGCCATTGATGACCATGGTCGACAGCGCATCGATGATCGATGAGCGTGGGTCGGTGCGGTAGTCGATGGACACCAGCGGGCGCTCCTCGAAACCGAGGATGTCTTTCAGTTCGTTCAGGGAGGCATCCTTGAGCAGTTGATTCACCTCTTCGACGGTCGTGGCCCGCTCGACTTCAAAGACGCAGTCCGTCAGCGAAGCATTGGCCAGCGGCACGCGCACCGCGTGACCGTTCAGGCGTCCACGCAGCTCCGGGAATATCTCGGCGATGGCCGTGGCCGAGCCGGTGCTGGTGGGAATCAGGCTCATCCCCGAAGCACGGGCACGACGCAGATCCTTGTGCGGCTGATCGAGGATGCTTTGGGTGTTGGTCAGGTCATGGATGGTGGTAATCGAGCCGTGGCGAATGCCGAGTTTTTCGTGGATAACTTTCACCACCGGCGCCAAACAGTTGGTGGTGCACGAAGCTGCGGTGACGATGCGGTGCAACGCAGGATCGAACAGGTGTTGGTTGACGCCCATGACGACGTTCAAGGCGCCCCGCTCTTTCACTGGAGCGCAGACCACCACCCGCTTGACGCCCTGATCCAGGTAAGCCTGCAACACGGCCACGGTTTTCATCTTGCCGCTGGCCTCGATCACCAGGTCGCAGCCTGACCAATCGGTGTCGGCGATCGCTTTGTTGGCCGTTACCTTGATCCGCTTATTGTCGATAACGACGCTGTCGTCTTCGGCGCTGGCTTCATTGTTCCAACGGCCATGCACCGAATCGAAGTTGATCAGGTGCGCATGGGTCGCCGCGTCGCCCGCTGGATCGTTGATCTGCACAAATTCAAACTCTGGCCAGCTCCACGCTGCTCGCAGAGCGAGGCGACCGATCCGACCAAAACCATTGATGCCTACTTTGATAGTCATGTTGTTGTGCTCTGTCTCTGTTGTCCGCGGGGGGTGCCTGGCTCGGGTTGGCGTGGCCATTGCCACTTTCGGCCTATCGTTCGGAGGCGATACCAAGCGACCTAGTTTGCAGAGCACATGGCTGTGCGTCCACGAAATGCTTCGGGTCGGTGAACGCCTGCCCGCGCTGCACCGCCTCGAAGAGCTCGGGGTAGGCCCTGTGGCGAGGGAGCTTGCTCCCGCTGGGTTGCACTGTAGGAGCTGCCGAAGGCTGCGATCTTTTGATCTTTCGCTTGAGATTCAAATGTCTGGGGAAAGATCGCAGCCTCGCTTCGCTCGACAGCTCCTACAGTGCAGCCGAGCGACATCTACTGTCAGTACGGCATTCGGCTCAAGCCGGATTGGAGACAGCCAGCTTGAGCCCAAACGCGACAAAAACACCGCCCGTGAGCCGATCAAGGGCCTTCAGGGCCGCCGGGCGTTTCAGGAAATTGCTCAGTGGCACCGTCGCCGCCACCAGAATGCCGAACCAGGCCAACGTCAACAGCACATGTAACGCCGCAAGGAAGAAGGAGTAACTGGCCACGCTCGCGCCACTCGGGACAAACTGAGGCAGGAACGTGATGTAGAACACACCTATCTTGGGGTTCAGCAGGTTCGTCAATAAACCGCGGATAAAGGCGTCACGCGCAGAGGCAGCCACGCTCTCGCTCCCCTGCCCTTGCAGCGTTGTCCTGGGCCGCAGCAGCAGTTTGACGCCCAACCAGACGAGATAAGCTGCGCCGACAATTTTCAGCGCAAGGTAAGCCCACTCCGAAGCGTGCAACAGGGCGCCGAGCCCCAGTGACACCGCGGCGCCCCACACCAGGCAGCCGAGCACGATACCGAGGGAAGCCATCGCCGCCGAACGTCGACCGCCAGTTGCGGTAGCGCGAAGCACCATGGCGGTGTCCACGCCGGGGGTCACCGTGAGCACTGACGCAGCGGCGATGAAGGCAAGCAGCAGGGGTAGGTCGCTCATTTGGATGTCCATGGCAGTCGGCAGCCGGTCCGGCTACCCACTCTAATGAGCCACTTGGAGTCTGGTCAAACGGTCCGTGTATCCATCACACCGCCGCAGCCGCACCAACCCTTGAACGCCAGGCAAAAGCCAACACCATCAACAGCCCCAGGCCGGCCACTGCCGCTCCGGCCAGGGAAATCGCGGGATAACCCAACCCCGCATTGATCACCGCGCCGCCCAGCGCCGCGCCAATCGCGTTGCCGAAGTTGAAGGCACCGATATTCACGGCCGAGGCCAGGTTAGGCGCGTCCTTGGCGGCTTCCATCACGCGCATTTGCAGTGGCGGCACCAGGGCAAAACTGGCGATACCCCAGATCAAGATGGCAACCGCAGCAGGCAGCGGCCAACGCATCAATACGGTGAAGGCCAGCAAGACGAGGATCAGCACGCTCAGCGAAACGATCAAGGTGCGGTCTATCGAGCGATCCGCGGCCTTGCCGCCCCACATATTGCCCAACGTCAGCCCCACACCGAACAGCACCAGCATGGCGGTGATGAAAGGGGTGGATGCATGAGTCTCGCTGCTCAGGATCGCAGCGATGTAAGTGAAGACGGTGAACATCGCACCTGAGCCAACGACGGTCAGGGCCAACGCCCCCAGCACCGGACCACGACTCAATACTCGGATTTCGGCTAGCACACCGTTGCTTTTCGGCGCCGGCACATTGGGCAGGGCGAACCTCAACGCGGCCATCGCCACTACACCCAGGCCAGTAATCCCCCAGAATGCGCTGCGCCAGCCGAACAGTTCGCCAAACCAGGCGGCCAGCGGCACGCCGCCGATAGTCGCCAGGGTCAGGCCCATGAACATGGCCGCGACCGCGCCGGCACGCTTGTCCGGGGCGACCACGCTGGCGGCGACGATGGAACCCACGCCAAAGAACGCGCCATGGTTCAGTGAGGTCACCACCCTGGCGACCATCAGGCTGTAGTAATCGGTCGCCAGCGCTGACATCAGGTTACCCAGGGTGAAAATCGCCATGAGTCCGATGAGCAGATAGCGCCGGGGAATCCGCCCGGTGGTCAGGGTCATCAGCGGCGCGCCGAGCAGTACGCCAAGGGCGTAAGCACTGACCAACAGGCCCGCGGCGGGAATGGAAACGCCGAGATCGGCAGCGATGCCCGGCAACATGCCCATGGGGGCGAACTCGGTTACGCCGATGCCAAAGGCACCCATGGCGAGTGCGATAAGTGGTGGATTGATACGCATTGGAAGGCTCCTCATCTATGCCGCAAATGCTACGATCCAGCCTTTCCAGGCGGTAGATGGCATTTTTGGCAATCACCTTTGCTTAAGGAGCACAAATGGACTTCAACGGTCGCTCAGGTGAAATGGCCATGTTCGTCACGGTGGCGCAGGAAGGCAGCTTGTCGGCCGCCGCACGTGCATTGGGGCTGACCCCGTCGGCGGTCAGTCGCGTCATCGCCCGTACCGAACAACGCCTTGGCACTCGCCTGCTGTTGCGCACCACGCGAGCGATCACCTTCACCGCCGAGGGCGAGGCTTACCTGCGCGGCGCTCGGCGAATCCTGGCCGACATGGCCGAGGTCGAAGAAGCCGTCGCCGACCAGGGCGTGCCCAAGGGCCGTTTGCGGGTCAGCGCCGCCCTGGGTCATGGGCGGCAGACCATCGTTCCTCTGGTGGCAGCCTTCAGCGCCCGTTACCCGAATATCGTTGTCGACCTCACCCTCGGCGATGAAGTGGTCGACATCCTCGGCGGCCAGGCCGACGTGGCGGTACGCTTTGGCCATTTGCCCGACAGCCCGCTGACCGCGCGCAAGATCGGCGACACCGGTCAGGTGGTCGTGGCTTCGCCCGAGTATCTAGAACGCCATGGCACACCCCGGGAACCGGAAGAGTTGCTCCGGCACAACTGCCTGCGCTTCAACTTCCGGCGTGCCGAACCCAACTGGCCGTTCACCCGCGACGGCAGAGCGTTTTCCTTGAAGGTCAGCGGCAACATCGAATGCAGCAGTGGTGAGGCACTGGCACAACTCGCACGGGTAGGTGCTGGCATCGCGCGTATCGGCGATTTCACCGTGAGCGAGGACCTGCAGCGCGGCGACCTGATACCGCTGCTGGAAGAATGGAACCCCGGAGACCGGGAGCCGATCCATGCGGTGTTCGTCGGTGGCTCGGCGATGCCGGCGCGGGTACGCGTGTTCGTGGACTTTCTGCTGGAGCATCATCGGATGTGAACAGCCGCCCTCCTAGAACAGGTGCGAAACATCCTCCCCCGTTTCAAGCCCACGGTAATAATCAATCTTGACTTGCAATGCAGCCACGGCGTTTTGCATGGCAACCACTTCGGCTTGTACCTCCTGTAAATGGCTCTCCAGCATCTGGCGGCGTTGGGCGACGGTGGAATCCCCGGCGCTGCGCAGCTTGGCGAACATCTGCATTTTGCCGATGGTCATGTGAGTGGTGCGTAGACGCAGCAGAAAATCAAGCCACGCCATATCAGTCGGTGCATAAAGGCGTTGCCCGCCGGCCGCTCGGGCGACCGGTGCCAACAGACCGATGCGTTCGTAATAGCGCAGGGTATACGCCGTGAGGCCGGTACGCTTGGCGACCTGATTAATCGTCTGGTAGGCGTTCATAAGCACTGTCCTTGGCCATCGGTGTTGGTCATGCAGAGGCCCCATTCACTGGGGACGCGCGGCGATCTTGATGCCTCGTTTGGCGAACACTTCCCGCGCTGCGCTAATGCCATTCAACGCGCTTGGAAAGCCAGCATACACCGCCATCTGGATGATGATTTCAACGATTTCCTCAGGTTGACAACCGACATTCAAGGCTCCCTCTATGTGCACCTTGAGTTGCGGTTGCGCGTTCCCCAACGCGGTGAGGGCCGAGATGGTTGCCAGCTCGCGTGTGCAAAGCGCGACGCCAGACCTGGAAAACACATCACCGTAGGCGAAATCGACTATCCACTCACCCAGCTCGGGCGAAATATCGCTCAGCGAGTTCACCACGGTGTTGCCGGTGGCTCCGGTGATTTTTTCCAGGGTCTCCATGCCCTTCGCTCGTCGACTATCCGGCTCAGTTGCCGGCGCTACAGTTACGCACGCTGAAAGCACGAGCCCGGTTGCAACGCTAAGTTTTTTAAATGTCATGGCCTATCTCCTTGTTTAAGCCGCACAACGGAACTGGCCGTTTTGGCGGTGCAACAAGAAGGCTATTGGTTAGAGCGCGCTCTAAGTCAAGCGCCTGGTGCCAGGGGACTGTTGTTAAAAAAACGCGGCGACAGTCCAGCTGCTAAGCTCAGTTTTGCTCCAGACCATACCCACAATAATTTCTAAACGAAGGTAAGGCAGCATGACCACGGCTCAGCCCCCGGCAACGTCAAAGTCCGCGAAATGGCGCTTCAAGCTAGGCATCGCCATCCTTTGTCTGATGCTCTCGCTGTGGTTGTTGGTGCCGCTGGCAGCGGCTGCGGATGTGCCCCGCTCCACCATCGCGGCGATCACCGGCGCACTGTTCATTATCAACAAGGTGCTGTTGCTGCTAGTCATCGCAGTGATGGGCAAGGCGGGTTTCCAGGAGCTCAAGCAACATGTGTTCGGCTACGTGTCGGGCCTTGTGCCCAGCGCCGAGCTGGAGGTCAGCGTTACCCGCCACCGTATTGGCTTGGTGATGTTCTGCTTGCCCTTGGTGTGCTCCTTTCTCGAACCCTATGTCGACGCTTTCGCACCCGGCCTGCGTCCCAATAGCTGGGCATTGCAACTGCTTGGCGATGCACTGTTGGTGAGCAGCTTCTTCGTCCTGGGTGGCAATTTCTGGGAGAAATTGCGCGCGCTGTTTATCCGCACCGCACGGGTCACTAGCGCTGACCCGCTCTGAGCCAACGCCCGGACCGCCTCCCCCCGGCGCGCTGTCAGTTGTTCTTGAAATGCCATGAGTTGCAGGTGCCGATATGCCCGGAACACAGAATCCGCCCGTTTCCTTCGAGCCAGAGCGCCAAACTGAACCGCCGCCTGAAAAGCCTGCGCCAGCCAATCCTCTGCGACGCATTGCGCTAGGCGTTGTGATATTGATTGCCGTGCTGTTCACCCTCTCCATTTTCATGGAGCGACGCACGCCCTCGACGTCACAAGCCGTGGTGCAAGCTTATGTGGTCGAAATGGCTGCCGAGGTGGGGGGCCGTGTGACAGAAATCGCGGTGCTCGACAATGCCCGGGTGAAGGCCGGCCAGGTGCTGTTTCGTATCGACCCGCAACCCTACAAGCTTGTCGTCAACGAGGCTGAAGCGCGACTGGAGGAAACCGGCCAAACCTTGGGTGCCAGTACTGCCTCGGTGGATGCCGCCCAGGCACAGCTGGTATCGGCGCGGGCGCAGCGCGACAACATACGCGAGCAAGCCCGGCGGGTGAATCAACTGGTGGAGCGCGGTGTGTTCGCCCCCGCCCGCCAGGATGAATCCAAAGCCTCGCTGAGCTCCGCCGAAGCGGCCGTGAGCAAAGCCCAAGCCGACCTGGAACGGGCCCGCCAGCAACTGGGGCCCAAAGGCAACGACAACCCGCAATTCAAGCAAGCCCTGGCCGCGCTGGAAAAAGCCCGGCTCGATCTGGTGCGTACCGAAGTCATTGCACCCGCCGATGGCGTGATCACTAACCTGCAACTCGCCATTGGCCAAGTCATCAGCGCTGGCCAACCGGCACTGACCTTCATCGACAGGGGCACGGTATGGGTGTCTGCGGCCTTCAAGGAAAACAGCCTGGAGCATGTGCAGGCTGACGACCCGGCGGAACTGGTGTTCGATGTCTTGCCGGGCCGGGTATTCAAGGGCCATGTCGAAAGCGTTGGCTGGGGTGTCGCACAACAAGATAGCAGCAACGCCGCACTGCCCTCCGTGCGCAATCAGAGTGGTTGGGTGCGCGACCCGCAACGCTTTCCCGTACGCCTGATTGTGGAGGAACCGCACCCGATCGGCCCACGTTACGGCTCGCAGGTAACCGTGGTGATCTATACCGATGACAACCCCATGACGAACGCGCTGGGGGCATTGATGACACGCCTGGGCGCCTGGCTGAATTATGTCAATTGATGGGTCAATCGATGGGCAAGCGGCGCTGGAACTGCTGCGGATCAAACGCCAGGGATTGCGCGTCGCCCTGGCCGTGACCGTAGGCTTGTGCACGGGTCTGGTCCTGGGTGACATCCTGCCCTTTCTCGCGCCCTTGTTTGCCACCCAGTTCCTCTTGGCCAGCCGCCGCGCGCCAGCGTTATCCCAGGGGTTGATCACGCTGCTGGTGAGTCTGCTGACCGGCGCGCTGCTGGTGGGTATGACCGGCATGTTCGGTGAGCGGCCTTGGGTGCTCCTGCCGTCGCTGTGGCTGTTTTATTTCGCCTGCTTTACCGCCCAAGGCCGACAACTGGGCGGCGCGGGACCGGCGCTGATGCTGGTGATTGCCATTGTGGTGCCGATGCTCGATACCGTGCAGCGCGATCTGGGCGAGTCCATCGTGCTCGTTCTGGTCAAGGCGGTCAGCCTGGGTTTGCTACTGACCTGGGGCGCCCATGCGCTGCTGCCCGACCCTGCGGGTGAACAGGCCGACCCGCAACGCGCTCAGCCGCGCGAGCTGACGCTGGTGATTCGCCAGGCCATGGCCAGCGCGGCGATTTTGCTGGCCATGATTGCGCTGTGCCTGAGCGATCCACGATTGGCCACAGCGATGGTCGTGCCCATCACGGTGGCCTCGTTGCTTAGCCAGCTCTCTCTGGACATGAGCAGCCGCAGCGCCTTCGGGCTAGTGATGGTCAATCTGCTGGGTGGGGTCGTGGCTTCCTTGGCCTTTACGCTGTTCGAACTGCGGCCGACCTTGTGGCTGGTGGCGCTGATCCTGCTGCTGGTCAGCCTGCTGTTTGCCGGCAACGCCGCCATGGGTAACACCGCTGGCAAGGTATTCGGCGGAGGGCTCATGACGTTCCTCATCTTGTTCGGGCTCGGTGTATCACCGTTGCCGACAGAAACGCCCCAGCTGTTTTCCACCCGTATCGCCTACGTGCTGTTTGCGGTTGTCTATGCCGTTGGCCTGGCCGCGCTGCTGTGGCCAAGCGCGCGCGTGCAGCAGCCCATCGCAGCCACCAGGTCGGGCGGGTAAAACCTTCACTCATGGGTCGCGGGCATATCGTCGACCGGCTGGATGTGCCGGTTCGGTGTGCTTCGCTGGCTCAGCGAAGCATCAAGAGGAATATCGAGGGTAAAGGTTGCGCCCTGTCCCGCCCCGTCGCTGTGCACGGTCAAGCTGCCACCCATTTCCTGCGCGGCCAGCGCGCAGCTGTGCAGGCCGAAACCGTGACCGTCTTTGCGAGTCGTGAAGCCATGGGAAAAAATACGCTTGAGGTGCTCAGGCGCAATCCCATTGCCGTTGTCGGCCACCGTGATGCGCAATGCTCCGTCAGCGAGGAACGCGCTGAACGTGACGCATGGGCTGCGATCGACCACGCTGTCCAACGCCTGCCTGGCATTGTTGATCAGGTTGACCAGAATCAGCAGCACCCGATGCCGGTCCAACGGCAGCAGGGGCAAGTCGGCAAGGTCCTTGACCACCGTCACCTCCCGGCGCGCCAGTAATCCCGCACTCATGCGCAAGGCATCGTCGATCAGCGCTGCGACTGGCACTGTCTCGACAATACTGACGGCGACGGCATAGGACTGCTGGGCCGCGACAATGGTTTTGATGTGGTCAATGCCCTTGGTGAGTTGCCCGAGTTCTTCGATGATGCCCTCTTGCTCTTCCGTCACCACCTTCGCCAGCTTGAGCAGGTAATCGGGCAGCATCTTTCCCTTGTGGTCGTTGGTGAGAAAATCGCTCAGGTCGTGGACGTGTTCGCTCATCAGTTGAGCCACCTTGCCCAGCCCCTGGGCCTTGGAGGAACGCATCTGACTGCTGACCAGTTCTGCCGATACGTTCACGCTGTTGAGGACATTGCCGACGTTGTGCAGCACAGTCGTGGCGATTTCGGCCATGCCCGCCTGGCGGGATTTTGCATGCAGTTCGGTTTGCACCTGGCTCATGCGTAGCGCCGCGCGCACTCGGGCCTTGAGCTCCAGCGGCGAAAAGGGTTTGGCGATGTAGTCATCGGCGCCACTCTCCAGCCCGGAGACGCACGCCTCGCTACCACCGCGGGCGGTCACCAGGATCACGGGCAAATGGGCAAAACCGGCGCTGGCCTTGATCCGTGCGGTCAGGCCAAAGCCGTCAAGCTTCGGCATCATCACGTCCGAAACCACGACATCGATGGCTCGAAGCTGCAGCAGTGCCCAGGCCTGCTCTCCATCCGTTGCGGTGGCGACCGTATAGTCGTCGTGCAACAGTTCGCTGAGATAGCTGAGCATTTCCGGGCTGTCGTCGACCACCAGTACTTTGGATCGCAAGGCATGTTCCGGGGGCTGCTCGTCGTCTGTGCCTGGCGTCGATGCCCGGTCGTTGCGACTGCCCTGGCGGCCGTCGTCAAAACGCAGGTGGCGCTGCTCTATTGTGCTGGTTGTGCTTGGCGACGATCGCTCGTGCATAGGGCTGGCTTCGGTCGGCACAGTGTGTTGCTCAGCCCCCAGCGGCAGCCGGACAAAAAAACACGAACCTCGTCCGGGCTCGCTGTTGACGCCGACTTCGCCCCCCATCAGTTCGGCCAGGTCCTTGACCAGGGCCAGGCCAATGCCTGTGCCGCTGTAATGGCGCGTGGCGGAATTGTCGATCTGGGAAAACCGCTGGAACAGCAGCGGCAGTTTGTCCGGCGCAATGCCAATCCCCGAGTCTTGCACCGCGAGTTCGAATCGCTCGCCATCCATTGGCGTCACGGCCAGGTGCACGGTGCCGCCAGCGGGCGTGAACTTGATGGCATTGCTGACCAGGTTGAGCAGAATTTTCTCGAAGTGTCGGGGATCCAGGAACACCGTGCCGAGCGCGGGATCGATGCTGCAGGTCAAGGTGCAGCCCTTGCCCTCAGCCACCATGGCGGCATCCTCGGCCAGCACCCCCACCACCGTGTTCAAGTCAATGGGCGTTGGGCACAGTTCAAACTTGCCCGCTTCGGCCTTGGAGAAATCGAGGATGTCATTCACCCGGTTCATCAAGCGCAGCGCATTGCGTTGGGCGCGTTCGATTTGCACCCGCCAGTCCACTGGCGGGGTGGTCGCTGCCGAAAGCTGCTCCAGCGGGGCGAGAATGAGGGTCAGCGGAGTGCGCAGTTCGTGGCTGACCGTGGCGACGAAATCACTCTTTGCCTGGTTAGCGGTCTCGGCCTGGTTGCGCGCCTGAATGAGTTCGACGGCTTGCGCCTCCAGCACTTCGGTTTGTTGGTGCAGCGTGTCGGTCCGTTCGGCGACCATTCTTTCCAAAGAGGCCTGGACTTGCTGTCGTTCGGCCTCGGCCTCGGCCTCCAGCACGCGGATGCGCAGGGCATTCTCCTGGAACACCCGTACGGCGCGGGTCATGATGCCAATCTCGTCGCCGCGTCCGGCGCTGGCGATCTCGGCGTTCAGGTCACCGGCGGCAAGCCGGCGCATGACCGAGGCCAGGGCCACGATGGGCTGCGCGACAAATCGCGACGTGCTCCAGGCGATGGCGCCGGCCAGCAGAATGGCAACGGTGCCCGCAAGTATCGTCGCAAGCATGCTGCGATCATTGTGGATCAAGGCGTCGGAACGCGCTTGGCCAGCGAAGCGCGCCACCAACAGGCCGGCGCCCCGTGCCTCGTTGCGAACCTGATCGCGCGCGCCGCCCAGGGCATTGCTCGCCTGATGGAACCTGGCGAATGCCGCCCGGTAACCGGCAATCTGATCGCTGACCGTCAAGGGCGTAGCCTTGGCTTGCAGCCCCACGGACGAAGGGAGCACCCGAGAGAGGCGGGAAAGTTCGTCCAGGATGGCACCGACCGAACTGGCGATCTCGGTCGACGGTGACAGGCGAAACGACAAGGTCTGCGCCTCCAGGGTGGCGACACGCTCGGCGAAACGCTTGGACAATGCGGCGGCATTGTGCAGCAAACCGGTGGCTGCCTGAATGTCGCTTGCGTCATGGGCGACCTGCCCCTCCACGTCAGCGAGCATTGTCTCGAGGCGCTCAACCACATCCCCGACGACAGCGAGATGCCGCAAAGCCTCGTCCCCCCGGAGCTTGGGCGCTTCGCCAAGATGCTCGACCGCCCGGCTGGCAGCAGCGAGTGCCGTCGCCAACTGGCCCAGGGCCTCTCGCTCCTGTGGCGCCCCCATCATTTCACGCAGTTGTTCGACCACGGGCTGGAGTGCCGCGCCGGCACTGCGCGCCGCAGTGCCGGCCGCCCCGTCACCGGTCACCAGCACCCTGGCCACATTGGCGGTGATGATCCGTTCGCCGTTGCGCAGGGTGTCCAGGATGCGATGGGCACTTTCGATATTGCCCGCCCGCGCCGCGTGCTCAACGGCGCGGGACTCAACCCCCTTCAACCCATCGGCGATGCCCTGTTCGACCAGGAGGGTCGCCTCTCGCATCCGGCCGTAGTGGGCTGTCATGTTTTCCGTTTCGCCCTCCATGGCCAGGCTCGCCGCCCGCAAGGCGGCGATCGCCGCGGCGAGCCGTTCCAGACTGCCCTTGAGCGATTGCGCCTCGGCCACCGGAATGGCGGAAAGACCGGCGATAGCCGCCGCCACCATGCCTTCGGCCTGGGACAGGCTTTCCTGGTCGCGGGTGGCAATGAAATTTTCCACCCGTCCGGTGGCCCCGTTGACCGAGGCCAGGATTTCCGCGGAATGGCTGGCGGAATCCACCGCACGTACCATGCCGCGCAGGCCGTAGAGGTTCACCAGCGACACCGCCAGCATCAGGAACACCAGCGCGGCGACCGCCAGGCCAATCCTGACGGCAATGGGCCTGTCTGTGGCGAGTTGGAATGTCACCATGGCCCCTCCCCGCTTCCCGCGCGCCACTACTGTTTGGTAATTTCCGGCAAAGGCGTGGGCGAGGCCTTATTGTCGATGGCCGCGTCGATCATCGCCGCGACGGAAGCCTGGCTGTAGAAAGGATTGGCGGCACCGCCCACCGGCATCGTGGCGAGCCAGGCGTCCAGGTCTTTCCCATCGATACGCACCAACGGCACCTCGACGAACTTAGGCACCTGCTTGCCCGCCAGGATCTGCTGGGCCACCCAGAAACCCACCTGGGAGACGCTCGGAGAAGCGGAGACAGAGACGGTCTCGTAACCATTGGCATCGCGTTCCTGTTTCCATAGGGCGAGTTCATCCTGGCGGTTCCCCATCACGATGATCGGCAAGGGGCGCCCCGCCGCCTTGAACGCCATGGCCGCGCCATAACCGTCGCCCCCTTGAGTCACGACGGCATCAATGCCCGGCAGCGACGGCAGCGCCAGCGCCACCTCCTTGCGTGCCACGGAAGCCGTCCAGTTCCCGTACACCGTCTTGGCGAATTTCAGGCCTGGGTAATCGCCAGCGGCCTTGCGAATACCGTCGCTGATATTCTTATCGGTGGCATCGCCGGCAATGCCGCGAATCTCCAACAGCGTTCCGTTCCCCTTGAGGCGCTCGGCGATGTAATCGATTTCCACGCGGCCCATGGCGGACCAGTTGTAGTCCACGGTATAGACACAGCTTTCGGTGACCAGGCTGGCCATCACGACCACCACGATGCCGGCGTTGCAAGCGTCGCGGATCACCCCATTGAGGGCCGTGTCGGACGCGGCCAGGATAACGATGGCGTTGGTGCCCTTGACGATCAAGTCCTGGATATGGGCCGCTTGTTCCGATGCGGAGTTATTGGCGCTGACCACCGGAGCCTCCCGGATCAAGCCATCCTTTTGCGCCTGGGCCGCGATCTCCTGCCAGTTGCGCACCATGACTTTGCGGAAATCGCTTCCCGCGTAGGAGTTGCTGAAGGCAATGCTATAGCTTGCGGTCGGGCCGCCGGCGATACCGCCCTCGGCCGCTTGGGCTGGAGGGGTGGCAACCATCGCCAGCCCGGCCACGCAGCCGGCGAGGCGCCACACGATATGGGATACCAAGCCGCTCATTCGGCCACTCCTGAATAGAACCGAGCAGGAAAAAACAGGCACATACAGACTCCTTTCTTGGGCGGCCGATAATTGAAACCAGTACATTGCTGCAGTGGCAATGAGCATAGTCTCAACATGCCCGCTCCGCGCGGCCATGGAGAATTTCAGCCAACTGAGCGATCCATCGCTCACAGTGGCTACGGCACCGGGAGGTCTCCATCTCAACCGGCTCCACGCGGAGCAATTGCTTTACCAGCAGCCCGCCACCCAGTGGCGAAGAAGATGTCGCACCCCTTGTCATTCAGGACGTCGAGCAGCTTCGACATTGCGTCGATTGAAGGCGCCGATCATCGGTGTACCGTGAGCACGCATGATCGGCTCGATACGGCGGTGCAATGCGTGGTAGCGATAGAACGGCACCCGTGGGAACAGGTGGTGCACGGAGTGCAGGTTCTGGCCGAGCCAGAACCACTCCAACGGTTTGATCCATCCGGGCATGATCAGGCTGTTGGTGTTCCGGTAACGCGTGGACTCCTGGTAGGGCACGTGGGGGCGATAGGCGAACCAGTACGCGACGAAGTACCCACCGGCCAAGTAGCCGAACACCAGTAGCACCCAGGTATGTTCTCGCTCAATGAGCGCAATGAGCGCGGCACGCCAGCCGATCGCGAACAGCACCTCTGCAATGTAGGCTGCCTTCACCCGCCGTGGAGCGGTCGGCCAATAATCGCGGAACAAGAAGGTGTTCTGGACCCACAGGAAACGAAATCCGCACGCCAGGAAAGCGAGAAATCCACCGCTCATGCCATTAACGACGTAGTCCGGATCCTTGTCCGGCTGGTTGGTGAAACGATGATGGGTGAAATGCTCGACCTTGTGAGTAGAGAACGGCACCATCATCAAAGGCGCGACCAGGTACCCACAAAGATCATTGAGCCACTGCAGTCGATGATGAGCACCGTGAATATTGCCGTGCACAGCCTCATGCAGGGGTGTATAGGACATGTAGGTGACAACGGCATAGATCAGTGTCGCCGTTGGCAGGGACAACTGACCTGTCGCGAACAGATAAAAATCGCCCATAAGCGATGTCCACACCAGTAGCACCAGTGCCATCGTCGGCCAGGCCAGTTCAGTGGTGTATTCGCGTGCCGTGGCAACGGCTTTTTTATTCAGCGCGTCGAGATCCTGATCCATGGTCGTCCTCCCGGGACGTTCTTATTGTTGGTGGGTTGCGCAACCTTAGTCGGTAGTCATGTACCCTCAGTAGGACCTGGGACGCCTATTGCCATGCATTTCTGGCCAGGCCGTATCACACCGTTGTTTTTAGAAGTTTTCGGCATGGGCATACCAAAGCACGCGATCTTCAAGCACCCCGTGGCCATCAGTCAGGTGATGGTGAATTTCGCTGCGCGCTATGGCGTCGATGCGCAGACCTGCCTGCTGGGCACCGGCATCATCGAAGCGCAGCTGCGGGACGCGGACGCCCTGATCGCACGTGAGCAGGAGATGCGCCTGATCGAAAACCTGATGCTGGCTTTGCCGGACGTTCCCGCGTTGGGCTTCGAGCTTGGCCTGCGGTACAACGTGGCGACTTTCGGCCTTTGGGGGTTTGCGCTGCGAACCAGCCGCAATGTGCGCGAGGCCGTTCAGTGCGCCCTGCGCTACCTGCCGCTGAGCACGGCGTATTGCCGGTTGGAGATATTCTGCGATCAGCATGAATACGGCACGAGCGTCGACGCCTCAGCGATCCCGCACCACCTGCGGCAATTTCTGCTGGAACGAGACATGGCGACCAGCATTCGCCTGTTCGACGAGCTCGCGTTGTCGGGATTGCGCCTGCTACGGCTCGAATTTCAAGGCCGCCCGCCGGCGCACGCGGACCGAATCGAAGCACTGAGCGGCATTGCGCCGCACTATGGCTGTTCGCGCAACGCCATCGTGCTGCGTCGGCAAGATGCGGAGTTGCCGCTGCCGATGTACAACGCACATCTGGTCCGGTTATTGGAAGAGCAGTGCCGCGCGCAACTGGAGAGACGGCAAGTCGGCGGCGTCACCGGCCAGGTCCGACAACTTCTGTTGGGGGCAACGGGACTGGCAGCGTCCCTTGAAGAGGTTGCCAATCAGCTGGCGATGGCGCCGCGCAGCCTGCATCGCAGGCTGACAGAGGAAGGCACTACTTTGCGCAAACTCGTCGAGGCGGAGCGTAAGCAACTCGCCGGGCAACTGTTGGGAAATACCGAGATGAAGCTCGAGGACCTAGCGTTTCAGCTTGGCTACGCTGATGCTACAGCCTTCGCGCGCGCGTTCCGGCGCTGGTTTGGACAGTCGCCGAACGCGTATCGGAAAGTCTCAACGCGGTGAGCGCGCCTAAAAGACCGGGAGGCAACAGGTGCCACCCAGTCGTTCAGTTCCCGTAACGCGGCAGTCCCATCAGAAGCGGTAGCTGACCGAAGCACCCAGGCCATTGGCGCTGTTCTGATACTTGGAACGGTAGGCACCCCGGGTCGCTGAGGTGTGGTTGACCTGCACGCTCTCCTCCTGCAGATAAGAATAAGCGACGTCGACCGTGACATCTTCCACCGGTGTCCAACCAGCACCGAAGCTGATCACCGAGCGGTCACCCGTGGGAATACGCGGTCCGCGATTGGTGTTATTGGCGGGCGACTGGTCGACCGACAAACCTGCGCGAAGCACCCATTGGTTGTTCAACCGATACGCCGCACCGATGGCGTGAGCCCAGGTATCGTGCCAATTCTGCTCTTCGGTAATGGTGCCGAGCGAGCCGCTGAGCAAAGGAGGCAATCCCGAGTTCTCGATGGTCAGTTCCTTGAAGCGACTCCAACGCGTCCAGGTGCTGCCCGCATACAGGGTCCAATCAGCGTTGAGCTGATGAGTCACCGAGAATTCCACCGATTCCGGGGTATCCACATCCAGCGAAGCGTCATAGCTCTCGCCACTGACGCCCAGCAAGCTGAAAATCCCATCGGTGACCTTGGTCTTGGCGTCCAAGTGGTAACTGACCTTGGAATGGTAGGTCATCCCCAAACGGGTTCGGTCGGTAGCCTGTACCAGGATCCCGGCGTTGAAACCGAGGGCCGTGTCGTCGCCAGTGCTTTTGAGTTTTCCATCGTTGCGACCAGGGCTCAGGGGATTGGGCACCATTCCCGATATTTCACCGCTGATTCGGTTGAGGGTGGGACCGAACCCAATCGAGACTTTGTCGTTAAAGGCATAGCTGACAGTGGGCTGGAACGTAAGGGTCGTGACCTCGCTTTTGTTGGCGTAATAACGCCCGGCAAAACCGCTGCCGTAATCGGTCATCAGACCGAAAGGAACATAAAAACCAACACCGAACGCCCAGTGTTCATCAATGGGCTTGACGTAGTAACCCATTGGCACAGTGGTCACTGGCACCATATCGCCGTCCTCCTGGCCACCGAAGGTGCTGCTGGTTTGGCTTATGTCGGACTTCGCGAAAAGCATCGCCGCGCCGACACTCACCTCCTCTCTCTTCAATCGAGACATGCCTGCCGGATTGCCGAAAACGGTGCTCGCATCTTCAGCAGAGGACGAACGACCGGCAAACCCCGAACCCATCCCGCTGATGCTTTGTTCATTAAGAGCGAATCCGCTTGCAAGCACATGAGAAGTTGCGAGCAGAGCGGCGAAGCCCAGTGGGGTCTTGAGCGTTATTTTTTTCATTATTTGAACTCTTGAAACAGCAGCTGAGGTGGATGGAGCTCGTGACGAATTGCTGCAGCAACTGGGCAAAGCTGGGCATATCAGCGCTCTCTGAACGGGCTGACAGTGATCCCCGTAGAGACCTGCCCTGGAAAAAACCGGAGGCCTGCCGCGGCGCTGATTCATGGCGATCCCTCGAGACAGACGCGTCATATTTATTCATGTGACCATTTGTGTCAATAGTCACAACCCGAACAAATAAAGGGCTTGTTGCGGCATCGCGCCGGCAGGGTACGCGTTTCTCGGAATAGGCTGCGCAGAAGGGGTTCGGAGGCAATTCAGAAGCGTTGCCGACTCAAGACAGCACTGAAAGCGAAGGCGGCTCCCTTGAACATGCATGCAAGGTGGTCCCGGTTTTCAGCGCCCTGTTTAAACTCAATCGCCCACGGCGGAAGGTGACATCAAACTGCCTGTACATTTTTTGAACGCCCGTTAAAACGCGCTGCCTGCCTGGCATCAGCGCGGTTATCCACAGACATACTCACGGATTTCTTGGATAACTAGGTCGCCGTTATAACACCGCTTCTCAGAAACCGGCGCGGCTGAGAAGCAGGATCAGAGGTGCAGCGCGGGCCTGGCCTGGGCATTGCCATGGGCAGAAGGAACCCGGACCCGCAACGCAATCAGCAACGCGGCCAACAGCATCAGCACAGCCGCCGCCACGAATACGCCGGTGCTGCCACCGAGGCTGAACATCGCACCGCCAGCAGCGGCGCCTGTTGCGATGGCCGACTGCACGGATGCCACCACCATGCCCCCGGCGCTTTCCGCCTGGTCAGGTACCGCGCTCGCGACCCAGTTCGACCATGCCACCGGCACACCACCAAAGGCCAAGCCCCAGATCGCCAGCAGCACCGCCTGCCCCGGCACCGAGGCCGGCAACAGAACCAACGCCAGTGCTGCAACGCCCACCAACGTCGGCATCAACACCAGGGTGGCCAGCGGGCGGCGCTCAAGCAGCCATCCGGTTAACAACGTGCCGCCAAAGTTCGCCACACCGAAACCCAGCAGCATCAGCGACAACCCTTGGGGGCCGATGCCAGTGGTCCCTTCGAGGAACGGCCGGACATAGGTGAACATCGCGAAGTGGCCGCTGTGCACCAGCACACAACCGAACATGCCCATGGCGATGCCCGGGCGCTGCAGCACTTGCAGTACAGTGCGCAGGCGTGCCGGCCGGCGCGGCGCAAGGCGTGGCAGCGTGAACGACTGGAAAGCCAGGGTCACCACGCCGACTGCCGCCGCTGCAAAGAACGCGCTACGCCAGCCATATAGCCCGCCCAGGTAGCTGCCCAATGGGACCGCAACCACCGTCCCGACGGCAATGCCGCTGAAAATGATCGAGAGCGCCCGGGGCAACAAAGCACCCGGCACCAAGCGCATCGCCACCGCTGCCGCCATGCTCCAGAACCCGCCAAGGGCGATACCCAGCAAGATACGCATGACCAGCAGCACCGCGAGACTGGAGGAAACGGCGACCAGTAGATTGGAGGCGATCATCAACGTGGAAAAACCCAGCAGCACCCAGCGGCGGTCGATACCCCGGGTAAGGCCTGGCACCAGCAGGCCAGCGAACAGTGCGACCACGGCAGTGACCGTTACCGCCTGGCCAGCCAACGCTTCGGACACCCCCAGGTCGGTCGCCATGGGCGTCAACAGGCTGGCCGGAAGGTACTCGGCGGTCAGCAATCCAAACACGCCCATTGCCAACGAAAACACGGCCATCCACGCGGGTGTCACAGGTTCTGCATCCGCCCCGGCGCCGCGATGGCTGTCGGATACGGCATTACAAACACAGTCAGTCATTGCTCGGGTCTCCCAATTCTCATTGCGACCCGCAGTCTAGGCGTGCAAATCTGGATGATCTATGATCAAGAACCTCTATTTTTTGACTGAAACACCTGAATAATGCCTACCGATCAGTTTGCCCTCTCCTCGGAACTCATCAATGAGCTGTTGCGCGGCATGCGCCTGCGTGGCGTCGAATACCGGCGTATTCAAGCCGGTCCAACCTTCGGCCTGGGCTTCGCTGCCAAACCCGGGCATGCCTGGTTCCACTTCCTGGCGGTCGGCAATGCGGTGCTGCGGATGGAAGACGGGGCAACCTATGCGCTGTCTGCTGGAAACGCCGTATTCATCTCCCAAGGTGCGGCCCACCAATTGCTTTCCCATCCGGATGTTCCTGTTCAAGACATCGACCGTCTGGACGGCGCCCCCCTCGGCGATACCGTGAGCGCGGTAGATGCCGGAACCGATGCCAGCCCCACGCCGACCACCGTTTTGTTCAGTGGCTGCATGGAATTTGAACTGGGCAGCATCCATGGCCTTGGCAGGCTAATGCCGGACCTGATGCTGATCGATGCCGGCGGCCAGCGTTACCCCGGGCTGGTGCCTATCCTGACCACCATGGAACGCGAGGCCAGCGCCGCACGTATCGGCTTCGCGGGCATACTTGCGCGATTGGCCGACGTGGTGGCCGCCATGGTCGTTCGCGGTTGGGTGGAGTGCGCCTGCGGTAATGCCTCTGGCCTGGTCGCCGCATTGCGCGATCCACGCTTGGCCAATGCACTCCTCGCGCTCCATCAACAACCGGGGCGCGACTGGACCGTTGCGCAGCTGGCGGAGCAATGCAACACCTCTCGCTCAGTCTTCGCTGACCGTTTCCAGATGACAATTGGCATGGCCCCGTTGCGCTACGTGACCGAACTGCGAATGCGGCTGGCGAGCCAGTGGCTGACGCTCGAAAGGCTGCCGATTGAAGAGGTGGCGCAGCGCTTGGGCTATACCTCCCAGGCCGCTTTCAGTCGCGCATTCAAGCGCATTACGGGCAAGACGCCTGGATTGAGTCGTCAGTCAAAGCATCCCGCCGGAAGATGACCAACCTGGGGTCTTGCATACAAATATCCCTGCATCAGCTCGATCCCCATGCCTAGAAGCGTCGAGCTTTCTTCACGGGTCTCGACACCTTCGGCGATGACCAGGATATCCAAGCGCCTGGCGACCAGGATGATGCCTTCGACGATCGCTTGCTTGGCCAAGTCTCGATCAATGCTTCGGGTCAGTGCCATGTCAATCTTCAGCACCTGCGGCTGGAACATGGCCAGCAGGTTAAGGCCCGAATACCCCGCGCCAAAATCGTCGATGGCGGTAGTGAAACCCTGGCGCTCGTACTCCACGAAAATCGCTTTGAGGTGCTCAGGATCGACCACCTTCTCGCCTTCGGTCACTTCGAACATAAGCCTTTCTGGCGGGAAATGGGCCAGGCGCGCCGCTTCCAGGGTAGCCCGGATGCACGTCTCCGGCCGGTATACGGCGTTCGGGAGGAAGTTAATGCTCAGCAAGCAATCGGGAATGTCCAGCAGGCCCAGCCTTGCGGATTCCTCGATGGCTTTCACCCGGCAAGCCTGGTCGAATCGGTAGCGGTTGCTGTCGTTCACGAGCCCCAGGATGTAGCCAGCCGATTCACCATTGACGCCTCTGACCAACGCTTCATAAGCAAACGCAGCGTGTGTCCGGACGTTGAAAATAGGCTGGAAGGCCATGGTGAAATCGAACCCCAGCGCCTCATGGTTGCGGCATTCGGCGCAGCCGAGCGATTGGAATGGAAGGCTTTTCGTCATGAGCAATATTCCGTGGCGGTCAAGATACATTCCTGCGGTTACCAGGAACTGTAGCCGACACCACCTGAGTCGGCGCGGGCCGAAGTGTGTGGCGCACTATCGGACTCAAGGCTGCTCAAGCATGTTATTGCGCGATACCTACCAGCACGAATACCGATTGGTTCGCGGGATAAACCTGGCCTTATATTTTGGTGTTGGAAAACAACTAGATGAATAACACCCGCGCACATTGCATTTAAGGTCCAAGGCTTGTCGCCCTGCCAAAAACGAGAACGCGCTCATGATTAAGATCCTAGCCGCTGTACGCAGAAAACCCGGAATGACGCATGCCGAGTTTTTAAACTATGTGGAGCACACCCACGGAGCAATCGCTAAAGCCAAACCGTTAGGCGTCAAACGGTACGTGCAGAACCATATCATCGACGCCGCTTTCGGGATCGACTCCGACAGTTCCTACATCCAGTCCTTTCACAAAGACTCCATTACAGAGCTGTTTTTTGAAGACGTGCCGGGTTTGATTCGCACCTTCAGCGATCCCTATACCCAGCAAACCGTCGGCCCTGATGCAAAGAACTTCGCGGACCTTTCCGAGCAGCTCGCTCAACTGATGGATGAAGTGGAGACGGCTAGCACCGCTACAGCGCCTCTCCCATGGAAAGTGATGATCCTGCTGAAGAAGAACCCAGCCATGGCGCTCGATCGTTTTTTCGAAGCTTGGGACGCAGCTCACGAGAGCATTACCCGGGAACAGCCCGACTTCCAGAACGCCCTACGCCGGTATGTTCGCTCCCGGTACCTACCCGAGGGCGACAAGGTGACGGCCTATTTCGGGCCAAACATCGCCGTATACGAAGGTGCCTCTAGCCTGTGGTTTGAAAATGAAGCGGATTTCTCGACCTTTCGGCAGTATCAGCGAGCGCTGTTTCAAAAACTTGCCGAGGACGGCGTGGCGCTGACGTCGGCGTCTTTTTTCGCCTACGTCAAAGAGGTCGTCATTTTCGATCACTGCTCGTAGAGGCCTGCATCGCGACCCTCCAACTGAAGGGTCGCGATCCCTCAAATAGGCTCAGCCAGCGTCGCAGTGGACTCGCGCATGATCTGCGCATGCTCTTCCTTGTCCCCACCGCTTTTCTCTATCTCGCACAGGCGCGCGGAGTTCTCGACCACGAGTTGGCAACGCTCCCAGCGCCGCGTTTCGAACCGGCTCAGGGCCGTCTGTAGATTGTTACTGGCGAGCAACTCTTCGGCAAGCACGATGGCGCTCTCAATACCGATACCAGCCCCGGAAGCCAGGTGCGGCGTGGTGGCATGCACCGTGTCGCCGATCAGTACGATACGGCCCTTGTGCCAGGGCAGCGGCACCAACAGATTGGACAGGGGACGATAGTCGATACTGGCGCCCGCCTCGTACAGTTGCGGCACCAGCGTTTGCAGGATCGGGGCTGGAAACTCACTCAGCAGGCGCGCCATTTCACCCGGCCAACAGGCCGGATCAATCCACTCGGAAAACGCGCGGTTTTCCATGAGGAACATGTACATGTGCGTTTCGGAGATTGGATTGACGCCAACCTTGGTGCGACCCAGCCAATGAGTGGGGCGCACGATTTCCGGCGGACGCTTCAGCACCGCGCGCCAGACGCTCTGATGAATGGGTTTTGGCGAAGGCGCTTGCGGGAAAAAGTCCTTTCGCGTGCGCGAATGCACGCCGTCAGCGGCGACGACCAGATCATAGCGTTCAGTAGTCCCGTCGGTGAAAGACACGTCAATGCCATCGTCATGCTCGATGACGCTGTCGTAGGTGATGCCCAGGCGCACACGGGTCCCCACTTCCCGCGTCCTGTCGGCAAATATCCGAGCCAGTACCGGGCGCAGGATGCCGCCACCACAGGGTATCGGTTTATCGCTGACCGGCGGTCGAAGCGCCAATTGCACGATCAGGTCGCCGGCCGGTGAAAACACATCGAAATTGGTCGACAAATACCCTTCCCCGGCGACCCGTTCCAGAATCCCAACCGTATCAAGCGCTCGCAGCGTGGGCCCACTGAGCGTAATCCCCGCTCCCAAGGGACACCACAACGGATCGATTTCGACGAGGTCCACTTCGACGCCCTGGCGGGCGAGCTGGATAGCCGCGGTCATACCGGAGAACCCTCCCCCGATCACCAGGACCTTACTGACTGCTGCAATCATCACGCTCTCCTAATTATTCTTATTTCAATCGGGCTGACATTGCATGGCGCACCGACGAGTTCTGCAGCGCTATCGACTCAATGCCACAGGCTCATGAAGTTCCGACTGACAATGCCGGATCAACGTCGAGACTATCGAATTGGCTATCCGCGCTGAAATCGCTTTGCACAATCAGAGGTATCGCAGGAGGTGATGGGTGTGGGGGATCAGCCTGTCCGATGGCTGAACACCCACACGGTTTTGGGGTTGGATAGGAGATCCAGGTACACCACCATTCTCCTGTGGGAGCGAGCTTGCTCGCGATAGCGGTGGCTCAGTTGGCACTGATGTTGGATGTGCCAACACCTTCGCGAGCAAGCTCGCGCCCATACGTCACACGCTTTCCAAGCCATCCCAGCACAGGTATTTCACCTCAAGGAATTCGTCGATTCCCAGGTGGGATCCCTCTCGCCCGAGTCCGCTCTGCTTCACCCCGCCGAAGGGTGCGACCTCATTTGAAATCAAGCCACAGTTGATGCCCACCATGCCCGATTCGATGCGCGCGGCGTTGCGCCAGATACGCGCCGCGTCACGGCTGAACAGATACGCCGCCAAGCCAAACTCGCTGTCGTTGGCCATGGCAATGGCTTGGTCATCCGTGTCGAAACGCACCAGTGGCATGACCGGACCGAAGATCTCTTCACGAGCGACCCGCATCCCATGGGTCACATCGGCCAACAAGGTGGGCTCGAAGAAACACCCGCCCAGCGCATGGGGCTTGCCGCCGGACAGCAGTCGGGCCCCCTGCGCCAGCGCATCATCGACAAGGGCCTGGGATTTTCCTACCGCCGCCTCGTCAATCAACGGCCCGACCTGGACACCCGGCTCCAGGCCATTGCCGACCTTCAAGCGTGCCATGCGCTCGACGATGCGCTCCGCCAATGCGTCATAAACCCCTGACTGCACCAGCACCCGGTTCGCGCCGATACAGGACTGCCCACCGTTGCGAAACTTGGCCAACATCACCCCGTCAGCGGCTGCATCCAGATCAGCATCGTCGAAGACAATGAACGGGGCGTTGCCACCCAGTTCCATGGAGCATTTCTTGACCGTCTGTGCCGCTTGCGCCAGCAGCAGCCGGCCCACTTCGGTGGAGCCGGTGAAGGTGAGTTTGCGCACCAACGGGTTGGCCGTGAGTTCACCGGCAATGTCGCGAGTGTCATTACCCGTTATCACACTGAAAACGCCTGCCGGCACACCCGCCCGCTGAGCGAGTTCGGCGAGTGCCAGCGCGGTCAGGGACGTCTGGCTGGCCGGTTTCACCACCATCGTGCAACCGGCCGCGAGGGCTGGAGCGGCCTTGCGTGTAATCATCGCAGCGGGGAAATTCCAGGGCGTGATCGCGGCGCAAACGCCGATGGGTTCGCGCAGGACCACAATGCGCTGAGTGTCCTTTACGCCCGGAATCAGATCACCGCGCACCCGTGTGGCTTCCTCGCCAAACCAGCGCACAAAAGACGCCGCGTAATCGACCTCACCCCGCGCCTCCTCCAGGGGCTTGCCCTCCTCCAGGGTAATCAGCGTGGCGATGTCCTCGCGATGTTCGACCATCAACTCATACCAGCGGCGCAACACCTCGCCACGGCGTTTGGCCGTCAGGCGACGCCATGGGCCAAAGGCCTCGTGCGCGGCGTCGATGGCGTGCCGGACTTCACCTTCGCGACAGCGCGGCAACTCGGCCAGTACCGTTTGGTCCACCGGATTACGCAGCGTGTACTGACCGTGCGGCGTCTCGGCCAGCCACTCACCGGCGATATAGGCACCGTCGCGCCACAGCGTAGGATCCTTGAGTAAATGCTTCATTGTGCAACCCTCCCGATCAGCACGAATGACGCCCGATCATGAAGGCGCTGTCAGGGTCCGAAGTCACTGGCAGCCCCGACGCGACCAAGCCTTGGCGCAGCGACTTCATGAAACGATCCGGCACGCGCATCGCCGGGGCACGCAGTGGTCCGCCGTTGAAGCCGGCGAGCCAGTCCTGGTATTTCCACATCGTCCGGTTGAGCACACCGGTACCGCCGGCGTAGCTTTGCGCAGCAGCGCCGTTGGCACTGCGGGCCGGATTGACCTTCCAATACAGTTCCATCGCCTCTTCAAATCGGCCCGTGCGGGCCAGTTCGAACGCTTTCGGATAGTAGTCGCTCATCCAGGCGGTGTTGCTGGTGCCGGAAAATTGCAGCTTCATCAGGCTCATCAAGGGGATTGCGTCGCCTTCGATCGGGCAACTGATCACCACCTGATCGCGGAAGTGGTGATACATCTCACAAATACCCGCTGGCAGCGGGAACCCTTGCTCGGACTTGATGGCCGCGATATTCGGGCAATCGGCCAACAGCCGACGAACCAACTCCAACGACATCCCCGCTGGATGCACGCGCTCGAAGCCCCATAGCGGGATCGGGAAGAGCATGACGGCAAGGTCCGTGGCATCGCAGAACGACTTGGTGTAGTCGTAGATTTCCTGCTCGCTGGTCGGCCAGAACTGCGGCGGATAGGAGAGCAGGACGATGTCTGCGCCGGCATTCTCGGCAAGCTTCACCGCCTCGATGTTCTCGGCAAGCGTGCCAAAAGCCGCGTGGAAGAACAGGAGCAGGTTTTTCCCCGACTCACGGGCCCAGGCGGTGAACTGCGCGTTCTCCTGGGGAGAGATCGCCAGTTCGCTGCACAGCAACGTGGCGCTGTAGCCCAGGCCGACCGTATGTTCAATGTCGTGGCGAATGCCACGTTCGTTGAGTCGCTTCAGATCGGCGCTGAAACTTGGAATGGTGACCGCCGAGCAGCCCACCAGGTTTTCCCGCGCCCAGGCACGGGCATCTGCTTTCTTGTATGTGGCCATGATGATTTTCCTTCGAACAGTGGAGGGGTTATTTCGAGACAGGGACAATGCTGGCGGGCAATTCGATGCCGAGGCCTTGTTGCCGGGCGCGCTCGTACAGCGCTTGGGCGATGACGACGTCCTGCAGCGCCGAGCCAACAGACTTGTAGAGAACGATGTCGCTTTCGTTTTGCCGTGGGGTGACACGACCCGCGACGAGGTCCGACAGCGCGACCAATTTGTCGGCGACATACACGCCGGCACTGATCGCCGCAATGGCATCGCCGGTATCGTGGAGCACCTCTTGCGGCATATCGGCGACAATGCAGACGGCTCGCTCCATCGTGACCGGGTCAACTTCCCGTTGCTCAGGCAAGGTGGAACCCAACGACACGACCGTAGTGCCGGGGCAAAGCCACGCGCCTTGCAACACCGGCGACTCGTCACGGCTGCGGGCGGCACAAATCACCACATCACAATCCTGCACGGCCTCTTGCGCGCTGTTCACCGCTTGGATATCCAGCCCAGGCCTGAAGCTTTCGGCAAAGCGCTCGCGGCTAGCGGGCGTTGGACTGAATACCCGGACATGCGCCACATCGCGCACGGACTTGAGGCAGTCCAATGCGCCACGGGCCTCAAACCCCGAGCCAATCACCCCCACCCGCAGCGCGCGCTTGGGCGCCAGTAAATCGACTGCCAGCGCAGCGGTTGCCGCGGTGCGCAAACCCGTGACCCGATTGCCGTCGATCAGGGCAGTGAGCGCCATGGTTTGCTGATTGAACAACGCGATTAGGTAGCTGGCACAGCGCGCCCGCATGGAGGCCGCGATCAACTTGCAGCCCATGTGGCCGCCAGCGGGTGGGACAGCGGTCAGGCTGCGCAGCCAGATGCCATCGCCCCGCGCCATGGAGCGAGGCGGCACCATGGCATCCGATGCAGGGCGTGCATACGCCTCGGCGAGCGCGGCGACGGCGGTGCTCCAGTCGGCGAGCGAGGCCACATCGGCGTCACTGAGAAAAAGCGTCGGGGCAATGACTTGGAGTTCTTGGGCGTGATGCATGGCGCAAACCTCGCAATCGGGGATCAGTCGTTGGTTGACTGACACCCTACGAGGCGCGCCCCCCACCGAATACTGCTGGGGATGCAAAGCAGCTATCGCTTAAATCGATGGCATGGACAGATTGCAAATCAGCCGTCGCACTTCACGGGAAGCACGGGTCAAGGGGCGCCGGGGCGATTCGACCAGCACGACAAAGCGCTCCAACACAGGCTCGATAATGCGCGA
Source organism: Pseudomonas sp. Z3-6 (assembly GCF_051131985.1). NCBI lineage: Bacteria > Pseudomonadati > Pseudomonadota > Gammaproteobacteria > Pseudomonadales > Pseudomonadaceae > Pseudomonas > Pseudomonas sp. Z3-6. The sequence continues at coordinate 2,842,649 of NZ_CP071644.1, read as the reverse complement.
TGAAACCAGCCGTTGATCCAGCGAGCCCGGCAGCACAGAGGCAATCGCATAGCCTCCGCCTGCCGCGACGACCTCGCACTGGAGCTGGACCGAGTCGGCTTCCACGGCCACGCACAGCTCCACGCCTTGCTCGGCGGCCAAATGATCGAGCCTGGCCCTCAGCAAATGCGGTCGCCCTGGCACGACCAATGGCAGCCCCGATAGATTTTCCAGCGCAATATCTCGACTTCCGAACAGAGGATCAGCGGCAGGTCCTACCAGGTGCAGCGGTAGCCTGGCCAGCAGATGGGCTTGGCCGATGCTGGCCTCGCTCTCACGCAGCACCAGCGCCATATCCAGACGACCATCGTGCAACTGCTCTTCGAGTTGAGCGCTCGCGCCCTCGATCAAGTGCAATCTCACACCGGGCATCTGGGCGCGCACCGCCGCAAAAAGCGTCCCCGCAAACCGACGCACCGCGGAGGGCAACATGCCCACGACCACCTCCCCCACTGGTTTGCCACGCAGGTTGCGAATGTCATCGGCAAGGCTTTCAGCGTTCGCCAGAAGATCCGATATACAGGGCAGCAGCTGCTCGCCAAACTCGGTCAGCACCACCCCGCGCCCGGTGCGATGGAACAGGCGTTCGCCACATTGCGATTCGAGCAGGGCAATATTGCGACTCACCATGGACTGCGGCATGTCCAGCAGCACGGCTGCTTTGCTGAGACTGCCAGCCGCCACGACCCGGACGAACAAAGTCCAGCGGGGATCGATGATGGTGAGCGCCGTGGCAGTAGGCTGCGTGGCCGTGTTAGGCACCGGGTAGCTCTGGTTATCCGTCATGTCATCAACTCTTGGCGGGCCTGGTGCAAGTATTCGCGACTGTCCTGGAGATGCAGGCGCATCGCAGCACGCGCGCATTCAGCGTCCTGATGGAAGATCGCCTGGTAAATCTGTTCGTGCTCGCTTTGCATGCGCTGTTCGTAATGCAAAGGCTCATCGTGAAACAGACGCGCGGAATCCAGCCGGCTGCGCGGGATGATGACCTCGCCCAGGTTGAGCAGTGTGCTGGCGATGTAGGGGTTGCCGGTCGCCTGGGCAATGCCCAAATGGAATTGAAAATCCAACGCCGCCCGATCATTGACGCTGACATCCGGCTGCCCGAGCTGATCGAGAAGAGCCCGTAATCCCGTCAACTGATCCGGGTTGCGTCGCTGGGCCGCCAGCCCGGCGGCTTCTACCTCAAGACCGATCCGAAACTCCATGATCGCCAGCGAATCGGTGATGAGACCGATCGTCGACGGGTCGATGAAGGCCCCCAACGACAGGGCGCTACCGCGTACAAAGGTCCCGATACCGTGGCGTGTCTCAACCATTCCGGCAGCCTGTAGACGCGACATGGCCTCGCGCACCACGGTCCTGCTGACCCCATGCGCCAGCATGAGGGCCGATTCGGTGGGCAACTGTTCACCGCCACGCAGCCGTCCCTCGACAATGTGCTCCGACAGCAGCGCCTCAAGCCCCTGGGACAGGCTACCGCGCTTTTTTTCACCGGCCGCTGGCGCGCTCATTCCTCGAAAATCGCGACGGCGCGGACGAAGCCGGCCGAAGCGTGCCTGATCTTGTAGGGAAAGCAGGACACCTGGAAACCATGGGCCGGTAGGCATTCCAGGTTGGCCAGTTTTTCCATCTGGCCGTAGCCGATGTCGCGTCCGGCCTTATGGCCTTCCCAGATGATCGAGGCATCGCCCGTGACGGCGAAGCGTTCGCGTGTGTACTTGAACGGCGCGTCCCAGCTCCAGGCATCGGTGCCGACCACGCGCACGCCGCGTTCCAACAAGTACAACGTGGCCTCACGGCCGATGCCGACCCCGGCGTCCAGGTACCCTGGCTGGCCGAACAGCGCACCGGCACGGGTGTTGACCAGGACAATGTCCAGCGGCCGTAGAACATGGCCAATACGCTCCAACTCGGCTTGCACTTGGGCAGCGTTGACCACATGACCATCTGGCAAATGACGAAAGTCCAGCTTCACGCCCGGTTGCAGGCACCAGTCCAACGGCAACTCGTCGATGCCAAACGCCGGCTTGCCACCGTCCGTGGTCGAGGCGTAGTGCCAAGGGGCGTCCATGTGCGTACCGCTGTGCGTGGTGATCTGCAGGCGCTCGGCCGCCCAGGATTCGTCACCGGGCAGTTGCGCCTTGGACAGGCCGGGAAACATCGCGGCCATCTCCGGCCAACCTTGCTGATGGTCCATGTAGTCGATTCTCGGCAGCAATGGCGGCGGATCGGTGTAGGGATTGTTGTCCAGGGTCACGGACAGGTCCACCAGGCGGCGTTTAGTTGATTGCATTTTCACTCACTCCAAGTCCCACCCGCCCACGCGCACGACGCGTCGGGGTGGCAGCGTTCAAACTGTTACGTATCAAGGCGCCAGCCGAGCCGTCATGGCGAAAGCCAAGGGCGCGGGCCAGAGGGGTTTTCATTGCGGGGAAGTTGCCGAACAATGCTTGCAGTCCAGCGTCCGGTGCGAAGCTGATCAGCCCGCGGCGTTCCTGCCCGTAGGCGGCGGCCAGGGCATCCATGACCTGGGCAATGGACAGGTGCAACAGCGGTAATTGCCAGACACGTGACTCGCCAAGCTCAACGGCGGGCAGTTCGGCGGCCCGCAGCAGGTTATCCACGCAACACCGCACGGACATCCACCACGCCTGCGCCTGGGGCGACACCGGGCAGCAATACGGTTCACCTTGAGCAAAGGCGTGCAGCAGGTCGCTCATGAACGCCGAGCGCAGGCCGTTGGGTTCACGTGGACGGGCGACAATGCCGGGCAGGCGTACGGCCCGACCGTCCACCTCGCCCCGTCGGGCAAGGTCGTTGATCGCCATTTCCACCATCGCCTTGTGCGCCCCGTAACTCAACTGCGGGTGCGGCACGGCTCGCTCATCCATGCGGGCCGGCAGGTCGCCGCCGTACACCGCCACGCTGCTGGCATACACCAGCACCGGCACGCCAGGCTGTTGGCGCAACTGGTCAAGCAACTCCAGGCTTGCCAACAGGTTGATCTGATAGCCCAGTGAATAATGCTGCTCGGCCGCGCCACCTGGAATGCTGACCAAGTGAAAAACCACATCGATGCCATCGGCCAAGGCGCGGCGCAATAGCGCGGCGTCGGTGACACTGCCGCAATGCTGGCGCAGGCGTTTATCCTCAGCAAACCCCACCAATTCCTTGTCCAGCAAGATCAACGCGCTGATCGGCCGGCCGCGCAACTCATTGGTCTGGAGCAATCGTTTCACCAGCGCCCGGCCAACAAAACCATTGGCTCCGGTAATCATCACGCGCATGGGAGGCCTCCGCGCACGACACACTGGTCTATCGCCCCGAACACCGACTGCCCTTGCAGATCGAAGACCTCCATGCGCACGCGGTCGCCAAAGCGCATGAAGGACGTCCGTGGCGCACCGTGCTCGATCATCTCAACGGCACGACGTTCGGCGATGCAGGCCGCGCCCACCGTGGGGTCGGCATTGGAAACCGTGCCGGAACCGATCACGCAGCCAGCCCTGAGACGTCGGGTCAGCGCTGCGTGGGCAATCAATTGATGAAAGCCGAAATGCATGGCACCACCGTGTGCATGACCGAACCACTGGCCGTTCCACTCGACCCTCAGCGGCAGGTGCACCCGCCCGTCGCGCCAGCCTTCGCCCAACTCGTCGGGGGTGATTGCCACCGGGGCGAAACTTGACGAGGATTTGGCCTGGATAAACCCGAAGCCCGTCTTCATCTCTCGGGGTGCAAGTGCGCGCAAGCTGATGTCGTTGACTTGCACAATGAGCCGAATATGGTCGATGGCGTCTTGTGCCGAGCAACCCATGGGAACCTCATCGACCACCACGGCGAATTCACCTTCGAAGTCGATGCCATGGGTTTCACTGGGCAGCACGATGTCATCGCGAGCACCGAGGAAGTCATCGCCGCAGCCCTGGTACATCAGCGGCGTGTGCTCGACACCTTCAATCGGGTCCAGCGAAAACGCTTTCTGCATCCGCTCGCCATGGCTGAGAAACGATGAGGCATCCAGCCATTGCCAGGCACGCGGCAAGGGTGCGGCGGCTTGTTGCGGATCAAAGGCGAAGGCCCCGGCCAGCGAGCCTTCGTTCAGGGCGTCATAGCGAGTGCGCAAAGCGGCTTCAACGCGCGGCCAACGCTCGATGGCCTCCTGCAGTGTCCCGGCGATGTCACTGGCCTCCACCGCCCAGGCCAGGTCCCGCGACACCACCAGCAGGCGACCGTCACGGCTGTGATCGTTCAGGGTGCTGAGCTTCATGCCGGTTCTCCTTGCAGCTCGGGGGCGAAGCGACCATCGAGCAGCACAAACAGCATGCGCGCCATCTGCTCGGTGCGATTGCTCCAGGCGTGGTTGGTGCCGCGCTGCACGACGATGTCACCACGTTTGAGATGCACTTCCTCGCCATCGAGCACCAGCCAGACCTCGCCCTCGGTGACCACGCCGTAGTCCAGCGTTTCGGTGCGATGCATCAGTTTGTGCTTGGAGTCCGCCTGCCCTGTGCCGGCATGAGCCTGGCCAATTTCGGCGAAGGCGGCCGCGGCCTCCTCGGCGCTGACTTGGTTCTGCACGCTGTCGGGCGGGATATCCACCACGCGAATGACGCTGCCCAATGGTGCAGGGCTCAGTTGAAGCGGCTTGTTGGTGGGGTCGTCGCCGTTATCCAGCACGGCCGGGCTGGCACCACTGTTCCAGATCTCATGGAAGACCGTACCGGGCACGGCCTTGAGGGGAAAGCTGTTGGGCGTTGGTCCGCTGAACGCGACCACCGCCTGGCCCTGGGCATCGTGCCCGGTGACCACGCGTTTGAAACCAGGAAGCTGTTGCATGTTCGAGTCCTCAATCAGTTGGCGAAACGCGCCAGCGGGTATCGATGAATTCATGAGAAAACCTTAAAGATCGAGCACCAGCCGCGCGCTCCTCGCGCGCGAGCAGCAAGGCGTGAACTGGTCGTTGCGGGCCCGCTCGGCATCGGTCAGGAACATGTCGCGATGCTCCGGCTCGCCTTCCAGCACGCGTGTGAGGCAGGTGCCGCAGATGCCCTGTTCGCAAGACAACGGGATGTCGATGCCGGCCTCCAGCAGCACCTGGGCGACGCTGAGCGTGGCCGGCACTTGGAAACACTGTCCGGTGCTGGCCAGTTGCACCTCGAAACCGCCCGCCTCGCTGGCCGGCGCAGCGGCGGCGGTAAAGTACTCACGGTGCAGTTGCGCTTCGGCCCAGCCCTGCGCGCGCGCCGTGCCGAGAACGTGTTCCATGAAACCGTTGGGGCCACAGACATACAGGTGACGGTCGGCGGCTGGCCCGGACAGAACCCGACCGGCGTCGAGACGCTGGACCTCCTCGCCATCGTCCATATGAACCTGCACGCAAGCGGCGAATGTCGAACGGCGGATGTACTCGATAAAGGCCATGCGCCCGGCCGAGCGACCGCAATAGTGCAGTTCGAAAGGCGCGCCGATCCGCGCCAGGCGCTCGGCCATGCAGAGGATCGGCGTGATGCCGATACCGCCGGCGAACAGCACGCTGTACCCCGCCCCATGCTCAAGCGGGAACAGGTTGCGTGGCTCGCTGATGCGCAGCCGACTACCTTCGTGCACCTGTTGGTGCATGGCCTGCGAACCGCCGCGAGACGCCGGGTCGAGCAACACGCCCAACAGGTAGCGGTGGCGTTCTTCGGGGTGATTGCACAGCGAGTACTGGCGCACCAGGCCATTGGGCAGGTGCACGTCGATATGCGAGCCGGCGCTGAAGGCAGGCAACATGGAATCTTCCGCTGGGGCCAGTTCGAAGCTGTAGATGCCTTCGGCTTCGAGGCGTTTGCCAGTGACGATGACTTCAATCATCACTTGGCACCCGCAGGCTGCTCAGCGGCAATCATGCGATCGAGTACACGCCGCGCGCGAACCGCTCCTGCGTCACCGATCAGCAGGACTGGCTTCAAGTCCCAGAACGATGCAGCGCCCATCATGCGCTGCTGCGCCTCGAGCATTGGCAAGTCTTCATCGGCAAAGGGCCGGCTGATCGCGGCCGCCTGCTCATCAGCGAATCTCTCGGCAAATTCGCCCATCGCCTTGGGGAAACAGACTGAGAACCAGTAGTGAGTCGTGGTCTCGGTCTCTGGAGTGAACAGATGCGGAATTGGTGTGGAAACGCCCTGATCCCTGGGGAGCCCGGTCGCCACGGCGCCGGAAAACAGCAACATATTCGCCGGAGCATCCCAACGCACATCGATCCAACGGTCCACCGGTGTGCCCTGAGGAATGTTCCAGGCGGCGTAAAGAAACTCCGGCATGATTTCCGCAACCGTCTGGCGGTTGGACCAAACGGTGTTGCCCTTCTCTTGCACGCTGGTCAACGCGCTCTTGACGCCATCGCCACCCAACGTAGACGGATGCAGAAACTCGATATGACTCAGGTCCATGATGTTGTCGGTTTCCAGCACGTAGTTGGCCCGCGCGTGCAGGTAGCGCTTGCCGACATACCAGTGGTCTTCATCCATGCAACTGAAATCCGGAATCAGCGTCGCATCGGCCAAGCGTGGATCACCCATCCAGATCCACAGCAGGCTGTAGCGTTCAACCAGCGGGTAGGCCTTGACCTTTGCCGCCTTGGGAATTGCACCATCGCCGTGGGGGTTATGCACACAGGTGCCACTGCCATCGAATTCCAGGCCGTGGTACGGACAACGCACCGCATCGCCCTTGAGGATTCCCATGCCCAGGGGCGCGAAACGGTGGGGGCAGCGATCGGCAATGGCTTGGGCGTTACCTTGGATGTCGCGGAAAAAAACCACGGGCTCATTAAGCAAGGTTCGTTGGAACAGCTCGCCAGCCTTGACCTCGTTACCCCAGGCGGCCGCGTACCAGACGTTGCGTAGAAAGCTCATCGCAATTCCTCTTTTTCGACGTTTGATGACGGACCGGCTTGCGTCTCCGCGCGTTCGGCTTCAATCAATCGACGCAGAACACGTCGACAGCGCACGGCCCCTGCATCGACTGGCAACAACACAGGGCTGAGGCCAAGCAGTTCAACCTCGCCAATCTGGCGCTGTTGAGCCTCGACCATGGGTTTGTCTTCGCCGGCGAAAATGCCGATCAACATCTCCTGGACGAAGGCATTCAACTGCGCATTGTCCTGCTCGAAACTGCGCGTGTTGGCAAAGAAATAATGGGTGTTGGCCGCGTCCTGCGGCGTCATCAGATGCAGGTTCCATGTCACTGGTCCCTCGTCCCTGGGGCGCCCTGGCGCCGTGGCGCCACTGCCGAGCAGCATCAGGCCAGGTGCGTGCCAGATGACTTCGGCCCAGACGTCAGCCCGGCTTGGATCTTCAAGGTGAGCGCCGAACGCCGGTGGAGGCACATCATCCGGTGCCCACCAACTGATGCGGACGCGATCATGGGGCAGCTCCTCGATGGTGGCGCGGGTGCGTGACAACGCCCCGCCACCGAGCGTATCGGGGTGCAGGAAATCAACGTGGCTCAGGTCCATGATGTTGTCGGACAGCAGTTCGTAGTGCGCGCGCGTAGGCAAATACCCATGCCCCTTGGCGTGGGTTGGCGCCTCGTCGAGAAAGGAAAAATCAGGAATCAGCGCATCGTTGGCCAGGCTTGAATCGCCAGGCCAGACCCAGATCGCCCCATGGCGCTCGACGACCGCGAACGCGCGAACACAGGCGGCCTTGGGGATGCTCCCATCGCCATGGGGATTGTGCGTACATTGGCCGCTGCCATCGAAACGCAAGCCGTGGTACGGGCATTGGACGCTGTCGTCGACAATCTTGCCCATGTGCAGCGGGGCAAAACGATGCGGGCAACGATCGGCGAGCGCCTGGATGACACCCTGGCTATTGCGAAAGAACACGATCGGTTGCTCGACGATGGTTCTGCCAAGCATGCCACCTTGCGCCAGCTCGTCCGCCCACCCAGCGATGTACCAGGTGTTGAGCAAATAACTCATGGTGTTCTCCTCATTGTTTTTATTGTTATGAAACGTCGAATGGGCAAGTCAGTGCTCAGGGTCTGCGGTAACCGCAGTGGGAAAAGCAGCCCCGCTGACCCGCAACCGAAGACAGGCCAGGGCCACTACGAGTTGAACGCCCGCGACAATTCCCAGTGCAGCGGGCAAGGCACCGATTACCCCACCGGTGATCGCCAGCACCACCAGCGGGCTGGCGAACTCACCGGCAAAGAACATCGCCGTGAAACCGCCGGCGGCGCGGCCGCGCTGCTGGAAATCGACCTGGGCCATGATCCAGGTGAGCAAGGTCGGCATCATCAGGCCGATGCCCAGTCCGTTGATCAGGACGGCGATCACCACCAGCCCGTGACTGTTGGCTACCGCCAGCAGCCCGCCACCCATCCCGGCCGCGACGAAGGCCAGGAGCATCTGCCGGTGCGCCGGCACACCGCTGAACAGACGAAAACTCAGGGCGCCGACCAGCACGCCGAATTGACTGGCGCCCATGGTCAAGCCGATCTGTTGCGAGCCTTCGACATGCAACAGGTTGAGCAGATAACCCACTTGTACCGGCACGATGAATAGGCTCAAGCCTGCCAGGAAAGACAAGCCATACAACGGTGCCAAGGTGCGCCAGGGGAATGCCCCGCTCATCGGCTTCTTCTCGATGGCCGCATGCCCACGCGGCTCCCAGAGCAACCAGGCCATCAGCGGCAGGAACACCAGCCCCAGCCCATACAGGGCAAACGGGGTACGCCAGCCGTGCTCGCCGAGCACGCCACCGACGGCAATGAAGATCGCCGCCGACAACGACGTCGCGACCATTTGCAGGGCGAACATGCGTTCACGTCGTGCGCCGCTGTAGTAATCACCCATCATCGTGGTGCAGCAGGTCATGATCGCCGCCTCGGCCACGCCAATGCCGGCGCGGCTGACAACGATCGCCTGCAACGAATCCAGCCAGAACGGCAGCACGCCACAGACGGTGTAGAGGCACATCGCACCGATCAGCAACGGCTTGCGCCCGAGTCGGTCGGCAATGATTCCGGCGAAGGGTGCCAACAGGGCAATCATCAGCGCCGGTAGCGTCAGGGCGATGGGAACCAGCACCGCGACGCCCGGTGTGCCGGCGAAGTGTTCCTGCATGCGCGGCAGGATGGGAGCCAGCAGCACCGCACCGAGCACCGGCAGGCAACTGCCAAGCAAGAGCAACAGGGACTGCGGCAGCCGCGCCTGGCGTTCAACGTTCATCGCGCACCTCCGCAGGTTGCGCCGCGCAAAATGCCATGCCGAAGGCGCTCAGGCCGGCGATGAGGTCAAGCCATAGAGACTGCTGGAATAGATGCACACGAGACATGGGAAGTCCTTTCTTGTTGTTATGACGCGACGGGATGAGCGGCCGCCGTTGCCGTCTGATCGAGCCCCGGAGCCAGGCGCAGCGAATGTTTCACGCACGCCCCCTCCTCGATTAAGGCAGGCGTCAGCGGCAAGCTGGTCGGATGGCTGGGTTCGGCCTCGGCCGGTCCCGTGCTCACACGCTTGCTCGGCAACAGGAAGTGAGCCAGGGCTGGCAACAAAACCAGCGCGCCGACCATGTTCCAGACGAACATGAACGCCAGCAGCACGCCCATGTCGGCCTGGAACTTGATCGGCGAAAACATCCAGGTGGCCACGCCGATCGCCAGGGTCACACCGGTCAGCATCACCACCTTGCCGGTGGACAGCAGCGCCCGGTAATACGACTCCGACAGGCTGGTGCCCTGGCGCATGTGACCGAGCAGAATGCTCATCACGTACAGCGCATAGTCGACGCCGATGCCCACGCCGAGGGCGATCACCGGCAGGGTCGCGACCTTGACGCCGATATTCAGCCAGACCATCAGCGCTTCACAGAGGATCGAGGTGAGCATCAGCGGAATCACCGCGCACACCGTGGCGCGCCAGGAGCGGAAGGTGATCAGGCAGAGCAGGATCACCGCACCGTAGACCCAGAACAGCATTTCGCGGTTGGCCTGCTTGACCACAATGTTGGTCGCTGCCTCGATCCCGGCATTGCCCGCCGCCAGCAGAAACTGGACCTCGTCGGTATTGTTCGCGGCGGCAAATTGTTCGACGTGATCCACCAGGCCGCTGAGGGTTTGCGCCTTGTGGTCGGAAAGGTAGGTGTACAGGGTCAGCAGGCTGCAGTCTTCGTTGTACAACCCACGCGGCGCGCCGGCGGTGACCATGTTGAGCATCGCCTGGTTGTTCTGCAGCTCGTACCACTTCGGGCTGCCTTCGCTCAGGCCCACCAGCATCCGGCGATTGAGCAAGGCCAGGGAATTGGTCGAATCCACCCCTGGCAAGGTACGCAACTGCCAGTCGAGGGCATCGACCTTGTTCAGGATGTCATAGCGCGAACAGGCGCTGGCGGGGGTCTTGATCATGACCGCGAACAGATCGCTGCTGGCGCCGTAATGCCGGGTCAGGAATGCATCATCCTGGTTGTAGCGCGAGTCGGCCCGCAGCTCGGGCGCGCCCGCATCCAAGTCACCGACTTTCAATTGCAGGCTGACCACGAAGCCGAGAGTCGCCAGCACTAGGCTCAAAGCGATGCACAACGCCGCCCACCGGCGCTGGGTGAACAGGTCGAGGAAGCGCCAGAACCCATGACGATGCTGGCCCGCTTGTTCGGCGTGCTCGCTTTTCAGGCTCAGTCGCGCCGCGCGACCGCTGACCCCGACATAGGAAAGCAATATCGGCAGCAGGATCAGATTGGTGAAGATCAGCACGGCTACGCCGATGCTGGCGATCATCGCCAGGTCCTGGATCACCTGGATCTTGATGATCATCAGCACCGCGAAACCCACCGCATCACACAGCAGCGCGGTGAGACCGGCAAGGAACAGGCGGCGGAAGGTAAAGCGTGCGGCGACCACCCGGTGCATGCCGCGCCCGATGTCCTGCATGATGCCGTTCATCTTCTGCGCCCCATGGCTCATGCCAATGGCAAACACCAGGAACGGCACCAGCACCGAATAGGGATCCAGTTGGTAATTCAGCAGCGGCAGCAAGCCGAGCTGCCAGACCACCGCCACCAATGAGCAGAACACCACCAACAGAGTGCTGCGAATGCAGCGGGTGTACCAATAAAGCACCACCGTGGTGATCAGGATCGCCACGGCGAAGAAAATCAGGATCTGCCGCAGGCCGGCAATCAGGTCACCGACTTTCTTGGCGAAACCGGTGATACGGATGTCGATGTTGTCGCTCTGGTATTGGCTGCGCAACGACTCCAGTTGTTGCGACAGCTGGGTGTAGTCCAATGGTCGGCCATCGGGGGTGCGCTGCAGCAGCGGTACCTGGATGATGCTCGAAGCCTGGTCGAACGCCACCAACTGACCGATTTCGTTGGACAGCTGCACATTGCGCCGCAATGCCGCCAGGCTCGCAGCGCCGCCATCGTAGTTATCCGGAATGACCGGCCCACCCTCCAGGCCCGCTTCTGTCACCGCCACCCAGCGTGTGGCCGGCGTCCAGAGTGACTTCATGTACGCACGGTCGACACCGGGCAGCAGGTAGATCGTGTCGCTCAATGCCTGCAGCGTCTTGAGGTAAGCGCTGTCGTAGATATCGCCCTGCTTGTTGACCACGGCAATGCGCACCGCATTACCCAGCCCGCTCAACTCCTGCTGGTGCTCAAGGTAGTGGGCGATATAGGGGTGATGGGTGGGGATCATTTTTTCGAAACTGGCATTGAGCTCGACACGACTGGACTGCCAACCCAGCACCAGCGTGGTTGCCAGGCACAGTAGCAACACCCACAGACGATGGTTGAACAATGCACGTTCGAGCACCGAGCCGGAACGCGGATCAAAGTCATCGAACGTATTCGCAGGGGACTGGAAAAACTTACCAGGGGACGTCATAACCTCACTCCGAAGCGGCAGTGGCTGGCTGCGCGAGACGCTGCAGCCCGGTGAAACCGGCAACGATCAGGCTGCCATCGGCGGCCTCGATCACACTTGAAACAGGCTTGCCCAAGGGTTTGCCCAGTGGCAGCAGCGCCGCTCCGGTCTGCTCGCTGTTGCGGAACAGCATGCCGCCCTGGTTGACCAGCAGCAGTTGGCCATCGTCCAGGCGAGTGGCATCGTTGAAGGAAATCGGCACGGGAACGGACAGGCGCTGGAAGCTTGCGCCAGCATCGCTGGAAACAAAGGCGTTGCCCTTCAGGCCGGCGACGAGCAACGCGCCATCGGCACGACTCTGCAGGGTGAAGAAACTGCCTTCGTAAGGACTGTCCAACTGGCTGAACGACGTCGCGTCGTCGTCCGACCGCGCCAGGTAACCCTGCTCGCCCGCCAGGAACCAACGCGGGCCCTGGCGACTGATCGCGTACAAGTGCAAGCCGTTCGGGTTGGCGATATGCCCCATCATCGAGTGCCAGGTGGCACCGCCGTCGGTGGTCTGCAGGGCCAAACCATAGGCACCGACGATCAACCCGCGGTGCGCATCGACGAATTCCAGCGCCAGGAAAGGTTTGTCTGGACCATCGGCGGCAAGACGCTCGGCATTTTGTATCCGGATCAGGGCGGCATCCGGGTCGGCAGCGGTGGCCTGCTCGGCCCTGGCGGTATCCAGTTCGAGCTGCGCCACGCGTACGCCGTCAAGCTGCAGCGTCCAATGCTCGCCGCCATCATGCGTCGTCAGCACCACGCCTGCGTGGCCGACCGCCCAGCCCTGTTGCGCATCGACAAACTGCACCGCCGTCAGGCTGACCGATACCGGCACCGAAGCCTGGCGCCAGCTCTGCCCGTTATCGTCGGAAAAGACCACCAGGCCGCGTTCACCCACTGCCACCAGACGTGTGCCAGCCCGCGCCAGATCGATCAATACGCCGTTCTGCGCAGCCGGTACCCCCATGGCCGGGGTATTGAGCGGCACGCCCACCGCAGCCGACCCGGCCAGGCACTTACTCGTGGCGAAGGACAAATACAGGGCCAAGAGCAACGCGCTCGCCTGACTGATTCTGTTCATAACCTACCTCGGACAAACACTCGTATCCCAAGGGCAGTCCCACAGGCCTGCCCTTCACGCTCAGCTCAGACTCAACGCACGCCGCGCCCCGCCATCGCCGCTGGCGAGAACTCCGAGGCCTTGTAGCGATCAACCGCGCGATACTGGTCCGGCAACCCGGCATAGAGGTTCTGGATAAACCACGCACCGGAGGTCAGGTCGTAGAAACCGGAAGACAGTTGCACCAGGCCTGGCAGGTCGGGCAGCACCGAAGGCAGCGACCAGAGGGTCTTGGCCAGTTGGCCGCTGGCATCCCAACGGTCGCCGAGCAGGGCTTGCCAGGTGTCCTCGTCGAGGTAGTAACGGCCCTTGGGCAACTGGTGGCGCTTACCGGCGGCCACCGTGGACTCGACCACCCAGACGCGGTGCAACTCCCAGCGCACGTAATCCGGGTTCAGATGGTGCTTGCCCAGCAGGTCCTGCGGTTGGGCAGCGTTTTGCACCTTGTTGGTGTTGTAGGGGACGTAGATCTCCTGCTTGCCTACCAATTTCCAGTCGAACCGGTCCGTACGCCCGCCCCACACGCTCAACTCATCGAAGGACATGACCCCGGCGGTAGACGGCGTCGGCGTGTCGCAACAAGCGTTGGGCAGCGTGCGCACCCGGCGCTGGCCGCTCAGGTAGACATGGGCCTGGGATTTGTCGCCGTTGATGTTTTCACGCCCGAGGATCTGCTCGCCGGCACGAATCGCCGGGCCGAGATTGACAAAGTGCACCTGCCAGTAGTCGCCCGAGTAGTTTTCAGGGCCGCCCTCCTGGAAGTAGTAGGGCATTTCCTGGGTCAACAGGCCGTCGCTCGTCATCACCTGGTTGCCGTCGGCCGTCATCAGATAGTGGCGGAAATGCCCCGCCACCGAGGTGCCGCGCCAGTTCAGCACGTGGTTCCAGATGGCTTCGGTGCCGTTCTGTGGAATCGGAAACGGGATCCCGCCATAGGCACCGTCGGGAATCAGGCCGGCGCTGCTGTTGATCAGTTTGGCGCGGGTGGCATTCTTGAATGTGTTGTCATAGACCCATTGCGGCGCGGCCGCCGTGCGCCGGGTCGGGTAGACATCGATGCGATAGGTCTTCGGAAAGCGCTTGAACAGCTCCTTGGTGCCGTCGCTGAGCTTGTCGGCGTACTTGGCCAGGTTCTGGGCAGTGATGCTGTACAAGGGTTTGTCCGCGGCAAACGGATCGCCACGTTTGCCGCCCGGAACATAGGCCGGATCGACCTTGGTGTAGCCGCCATCCCAGGCCGGAATACTGCCATCGGCATTACCAGCCTTCTCGGCACCGAAGGGCGTCAGGGTCTTGCCCAGCTCGGCCGCTTGTTCGGCGCTGGCGGCCAGGGCCATCGGCGCGGCGGCGGCCAGCAGGGTTAAGCACAAGGCCTTTAGAGTGAACTGAATGGTCATGCGCAAATCCTCTTAGAACGTGGTCTTGACGGAGAAAGCCAGGTAGTCCCGGTCCTTCAACGACTGCTTGTAATTGAACTGGTTGGCGGCGTTGAGGCTGGTGTCCTCGGGACCGTAGAAGTGGGTGTAGGTCAGCCCCACGGTCACTTGGTCCAGGTAGGTGGCGGAGACGCCGATGTTCATGTCCCCTCCTCTGTCGGGGCCGAACCCGCTGATCACCGCCGACTTGCCCATGGGGAAGTAGCTGATGCCCACCGGCACGCTGATATCGACGCCAGGGAAAAACTGGCGATAGGTAGGCGTGTACACCAGCTTCAAGCCCAGGCCGTCATCGGCGGCGTTAGGGTCCAGGGCGGCGCGATTCCTGGTCACGGCCAGCAGGCGGTTCCAGGCGATCTCACCCACCAGGCTGGCTTCATTGGCGACGAAGGAAGGGCCCAGCGAAGCCAGGACGTTGAGGTTGACGTGGGCCGTGCGGCCAACCGCGTAGAGGGCGTCATCGTTGTTGTCCGCGTCGACGCCCGGCAGGACGGTCTGGGCGTTGGACACCAGCGGCATGTTCCAGCGCATCGATGCCTCGCCGGCAAAGCTGTACTCGTCCACGGAGGTCGCGAAGCTGGCGCCCAGGACACGGATGTCTTCCGGGTAGACCCAGGAATATTCGCCGACTTGCCCGGTACTGAAGTTCGGCCCGGTGGCATTCGGTTTCAAATACAACGAGGGCGTCTTCTCGTGATACTGCAGCGCATACAGGCCGTAATCCGTCGTCCCGGTGTTGTACTTGAGCTGCAGGCCGCCCTGGCCGGAACTCCTGGCTTTCTTGTCCTGGCCATGGAAAAAAGCGGCCGGGCTGTTGGCATTGCCGCCCAGGAAATCCGGGAACGGCCCGCCGGTGATCAGCCTTTCATTGCCGTCGCCGATAGTATCGCTGGTGGAGAAATAGCTACCGGCGCCCGGCAAGCGGGTAGCTTCCCACTCCAGTTGGTAGAAGGCGCCTAATGACACGTCGTCGGTCAGTTGGTAGGCGGTCGAGAGCTGGTTGACCGGCCGGGTGATTTCCTTGAACTGCGTGTTGGGCACCGACTGCGCCTTGACCACGTCCACCGGTGCCATGGCCCCGGCAATGCCGTTGGCGCCGAAGAACAGGCTCTCGCCCCAGATCAGGCCGTGGCGCCCTGCGCGAACCGACAAGGTACGGTCGGCCAGCTCACCGTTCCAGTAGACAAAGGCATCCAGCAGTTCACCGTCACCTCCATGCAGTTGACGGGTGTCGCTTGTGAACTCGTCGAAGCCCACCGAACGCTGGTTGGCACTGGCCGCGTCGTTGTTGTCGTTGCGGTCCTGGTAGACAGTGTCGTACCAGGCGGCACCGCTCAGACGGGCACCAAAGTTGTGAAAACCGATGTCCAGCTCGGAAAGAATATCCAGGCGATTGGAGATCAACCCCTTGCCGAAGTTGTGATCGCCGTCATTCTGGTTCAGCGCCGTCTGCCCCTCGCTGAGCTTGCTGCTGGGGTCCTTCAGGCGCCAGGCCGCGCTGTACTTCAGCGTGTTGTCCCAGCGCAAGCTGAGATCGGGATTGCCGGTGTCGATCTGGAAGGCCTGGGCAGCCGACGCACCAAGCCCCAGGCTGGCCGCAAGGGTCAGGGTGAAAGGGACGCGCCGCGACGCAGCGATCTTGCGAGTAGCCATCGAAGTAACCCTCTTTATTGTTGTTGTATGTCAGTTCTTCTGGTGAAACGGCGCCCGCAGTCGAGCCGGGCCAAGCCTGCACAGGCATGAAACATCCAGGGGAAAGCGAATTCGGTTTTGCCGGTGCCTCAGATAGGCGCTGCCGTGACCTCGAGCATCTGCCTGACCAGGCCGATCCGGTCGAAGCTGCTGTCGTGGGCCATTTCCTTGTCACCGGCCAACACCGAGCTGTCGCTGATGAATTTGCAGCGCTCATAACGGCGTTCCATAAAGCGTTGGAGCTGCTGTTCAAGGCCGCCGCCGGCGACCAACTCTTCGCCAAGCACGACGGCATCTTCGATGGCCATACCGGCGCCCTGGCCCAAATGCGGCGTCGTAGCGTGCACCGCGTCGCCAATCAGCACGACCCGGCCGCGATACCAGGGCTCGCTGACGAACACCACCTCCAGCGGCTTATAGACGACTCGGTCACTGTCGATAATTTGCTCGCGCAGCTCGCCGATCAGCCCGGTGAAACCACTCAGGCGCCGGCGCATTTGGGACGCCAGCGTGGCAGGCTCTAGCCTTTGGTTGGCGGGCTCGTGGGAGGTCATGAACAGGTACATCTGATCCTGCCCCAGCGGCACCAGTCCGGCATTGCCGGCGGGCCCCTGGAAGGTAGCCAGATGATCGATCCCGGCGGCGCGTGGAAAGGTGTAGCGCCACACCGCTTGGCCGGTGAAGCGCGGCAGGTACTGCTCGCCGAACAGCAGACCGCGCAGGTGGGAATACAGGCCATCGGCGCCGACGACCAGGTCGTAGCGACCGCGACTGGCATCGGTGAACAGCACATCAACGCCCTCGCCTACCTGCTCCAGCGACTCGACACTCAAGCCCAGACGGACCGAGACGCCAAGGGCAGCAACGGTTTCGCTGAGGACTTGATGCAGGGCCAGGCGCGAGATGCCGACGTTGGCTGGGTAGTCGGGGCCGGCCAGGCGTTGACCAGGGATCCGCGCCAGCTGTTCACCGGCGGTGGTATTGATGGTCACATCCTCGAACGCGTAGGCAGCATCCAGGTAGCCGTCCAACACACCCAACTTGGCCATCTCGCGCACGACGTTGCTCTGCTGGATGATGCCAACGCCGTAGACTGTCCACTGCGTCTTGAGCTCGACAAGGTCGACGACAATGCCTTTGCGACGCAAAGCGATTGCCGCACATAGACCAGCGATACCACCACCGACGATAAGCACCTTTTTCACTGCGTTCATGCTCGTCTCACTCTTATTCTTGTTATGCACGCGAGCGTTCTGCCGGGGCGATCCCAGGCTTCAGAACTCGCTGTGTTTGCACGCATTCGGTACCGCTTTGTGTCCACTTTCTCGGCAAAGCAGGCGTTTGACTAATCGCATGTAGGGATACGATGTATCAGCTACCGCGATACCTTAATTAGGGTCCACACGCCTCCAACTGACCCGCTTCGAGCACCAGCCAATCGGCCTCGGCTCGCCATCCCAGCGCACTCAGGCTTTCCCCCAGGCACGGCCCGTAGACGCACAGCCCCGTGCTGGGAAGGAACCGGGCACCATGGGCGTAACAGACGATCTGGCTGCCATCGACACTGAGGAAACGATCCTTGCGGTACTCCAGCCGCACCTCCAGGTGCGGACAACTGTTGCGATAGACACGCACCTCGCCGTCATGGCGCAGGGCAAACACACTGTCCTTGCCCGTACCCAGGGGATCGAACCCGCGGGCCTGCCCTTCGACCAATTCATCCAGTCGACAGAGAACAATTGCGTCGTGGCTCATGGACGAAATCCGCATTCAGGCCTGCTTGGGCGGCGGGCCGCTCGGAAACCATTTTTCCCGGGAGGTGAACAGGAACAACTGCGAGTTGTCCGCCGACAACGGCGCTTGGCGCGCTTGCCAGGCGTCATCGTGTTTGTCCATGTCGGCGTCGTATTCAATGTGGCAACCCAACGGGCTGTTGAAGTACCAGAACCAGTTGGAACCGAAGAGGTGGCGGCCCGGCCCCCAGAAGCTGGTCCAGCCTTGCTGTTCGAAGCGACGTCCGGCCAGCAGTACTTCCGTGCCGCTGCCCATGTGAAAGGTGAAGTGCTCGCAACCCTTCATGTGTGGCGGCGTCTGGATCATGAACAGGCAATGATGGTCATCGGAACCGGCCGGCCGCATGAACGGGCCCGCACCGACAAAGGTGTCAGTGGTCACGAAGCCCAGGCGCTTGTAGAAAGCTTCGGCCTTGGCTGCATCCGGAACGAAATACACCACGTGGGACAGGGTCCGCGGCAAGGCCTGCATGTCGGGACTGATGCCAGGCTGATTGACCGGGCGTTGAGGCGCATGGCCCGGCGCATTGGTCAGGTCGGCGGGCGCGCTGTACGCACGCCGCACGCTGATCTGGAAACCAATGGCAAAGCCCATATCGTCCACGCTGTGCACGGAGCCATCGGCACCGCGGGTCACCAGGCGGTCGCGCCCCAACTCATCGGCGATAGCCTCGAGGTCAGCCACGCTGGCCACGCCATAGACGGTTTCACGAATCGAGGGCGCAGGCCCGATGGCCGCCGGCAGACTGGCATCGTCTGCCCGTCGGATAATCACCGCGGTGCCGTCGAGGGCTTCAAAACGACCGCCCTCACTGTCGACATCGACAGGAAGCAGGCCGTAGTCACGCAGGCAATGGGTACAGGCTTGAATATCGTCGACGCCAAAAATCAAGGCATCAAGGCCAATGATGTTCATTGAGTTACCGCTCCATTGTAATTATTCAGCGCAGGCCAGCACCCCACTTACGGGAACCGTGCCAGGCGAAGCGCTGCCGAGGCTGGACTTGGAGTCGATCAAGCGTCACGGCCAACCGACTGTGGGCCGATACTGAAGGGGCAAAAACTCGCTGACTAATCGCTTGTCGGGATGCGACCTATCGGCAAATGCGATACCTGGCTGCGCAGCGCAAGTTGCATGGAAAATCGAACAGGCATCGTTCGATTCCCCCATTCACGGGACTTGACGCCGCGATAGGAAGGCCGGAAGGTATTTACAAAATAAATACAAGAATCGAGACCGCCATGCGCTTTAACCACCTGGATCTCAATCTCCTGGTGGCGCTGGATGTGTTACTGGAAGAGCAGAACATCACCCGCGCCGCCGAACGCCTGCACATGACTCAATCCGCCACCAGCGGCGTACTGGGCAGGCTGCGCCTCTACTTCGAAGATGAACTGCTGGCACAGGTCGGGCGCAAGATGCAGCCCACGCCCTATGCCCGTGAACTGGCGGCGCCGGTGCGCCAGGTGCTACTGACGATCCAGTCCTCGATCACCGCCAAACCGGTGTTCGACCCCGCCACCAGCAAGCGTCATTTTCGCCTGATCACGTCGGACTATCTGATCAGCGTCCTGTTTGCCCGGGTGATCCAGAAGATCTCCCTGGAAGCCCCGCACATCACCTTCGAACTGCTCGGCCCCGGCGATACGTCCACCGAGATGCTGATGCGCGGCGAGGCCGACATGATGATCGTGCCCGAACACTACCTCATCGAAGGCCACCCCTCCCAGCTCCTGTTTGAAGAGGAACATGTTTGCGTCGTATGGGACGGCAACACGTTGGTAGGCGACAGCATCACCCTCGATCAGTACATCGAGATGGGCCACGTCTCGGTGATTTTTGGCCGCAACCGGCAACTGAGCGTCGAGGAATGGCTGATGAGCCAGTATGGTTTCACCCGTCGCATGGAAGTGGTGACCCACGACTTCAACACCCTGCCGCAGTTGATCGTCGGCACCCAACGCATCGCCACCATGCTCCAGCGCATGGCCAGGCTCTACGCCAACTACCTGCCGCTGCGCATCGTGCAACCACCGGTGAAAATCCCGGTGATGCGTGAGTTCATGCTCTGGCATCGGACCATGGAGGGGGATCCGATGCACCGTTGGCTGCGGGCGAAAATCAGTCAGATCATCAACGAGTTGGAGCAATAATCGCTTCCGCTGCCCTGAGGCGGATCAGGATCTTGTAGTGCGCCCTCAAGCTTCCTGCCGATGGGGCACACGAAGCTCCATCGCCATTCGCAATACCTCCCATCCCGACTCGCGATTGGCCAAACCATCAGCCGCCCCTTAGCCTGCTGCGAACCGTCAGGTCTGGCGCTCCCCGCTGCGGATTTGACCGCCTGCCTTTGCTTGCACAAGGACAATAACCCTCATGTTTCGCTACTTCCCGACCAACTACGTGTGGAATCTTTCCGTCGACCTGGCCATTGAAATGGGCGCCCGCATCGGCGAAATCGAAGAAATGTGCGCGCCGCTGCAAGAAGCCGCCAAGCAACCGGACGCCGCCGGCAGCAAGGCCTTCCGTGAAACCTGGGCGAACATGGCCGACAAGCTGTGCGGCCTGGCGGAAGAAGACGAAGGCAAGGGTCGGCTGTTGTCCGCCGGTGAAAAATACAACCGCGCCGCGACCTATTACCTGAGCTGCGAACGCCTACAGGCCCACGGTGCACCTGGCCGCACGGAGCTGTACCAGCGCTTTCTGCACACGTTCCAACGCGGTATCGAACTGGCACGGGAAAATTGCGAGCGCGTCGAAATCCCTTACGAAGGCAAACACCTTTCCGGTCTGCTGGTGCGTGCCGAAGGCGTCAGCGGCCCAGCGCCGATCCTGGTGCAGGTCAATGGACTGGATTCCACCAAAGAAATGAAATACCGCGTCGGCCTGCCCGCCTGGCTGGCCAAACGTGGCGTTTCTTCTTTAATCATCGACCAACCCGGCACCGGCGAAGCACTTCGCCTGCACCACCTGACCGCGCGCTTCGACAGCGAACATTGGGCCAGCCGCGTGGTGGACTGGCTGGAAACCCGCGACGATGTCGACGCCAAACGCATTGGCCTGGAAGGCGTCTCGCTTGGCGGCTACTACTGCCCGCGCGCGGTAGCCTTCGAGCCGCGCTTCGCGTGCGGCGTCGTGTGGGGTGCCAACCATGACTGGCGCGAAGTGCAGAAACGTCGAATGGAAAAGGAAGGCAGTTTTCCGGTGCCGCATTACTGGTCGCATGTGTCATGGGTCTGGGGCGCCAAGGACACGAAGGCGTTCATGGCCATCGCCGAGAATGTTCATCTGGACGGCATCCTCGACCGCATCAAAGTCCCCTTCCTGGTCACCCATGGCGAAAAGGATTCGCAGATTCCCTTGAAGTGGGCCCACCGCACTTACGAACAGTTGGTCAACAGCCCAAAACGCGAACTGAAAATCTTCACCGAACGTGAGGGCGGCGTGCAGCATTCGAGCTTCGATAACAGTATCAATGCCGGTCAATACATTGCCGACTGGGTGGCTGAGGTACTTGGCGGGCGTACTGCATAACGGGCGTGAAGTTGGAGATATTGGCGATTGGGCTCGCTCCCGCAGTTTATGCGCCAGGCCTGTGGGAGCGAGCATGCTCGCGACAAAACTTTAGGGCTGTTGCCCAAAAATCCGGATCAGAAGTAATACCCAATATTCATGTACAGCTGGTTTTCCCACTGATCACTACCCCCAGCCCCCAGACTTTGCGTGAGGCTGCTGCCACCGATCACCGGATCATTCTTGCCGTACAACCATTCCGTGGCGATCCACAGCTTACTAAGTGAGAACGAGGTGCCGACAATCATCCGTTGCGAGGTCTTGAAGTCGTCTGCGGATTTATCGAAGGCGCTGTAGTTGGCGTATAGCTGCACGCCGCTGATCTGATCGAACAGGTACTTGCCGCCAACGTCGTAGCTCACATCGGCCACGTACAAATTGCCGCGACTGGCAACGTTGTAAGTGGCGTCGTAACCGCCGAAAGTCACCAGTTCATCGGTGCCGGGGTTGCGCGGGGACATCTGCTGTCGCGCAGCTTGCAGTTGCACGCCCCATGGTCCGTTTTTACCGATGTAGTGCACCGCCACGGCATTGCGCCGGCCGTCGTTGTTGGTGTCGCGGTTCTCCAGGGATGAGGTCAGGTCAGAAATCCCGACTTCGGACTTCCATGGCCCCAGGTCCAGCGCCTTGGCCACCCGCAGCACCACGGTGTCGCGCTCCTGGTTGTTGCTGCCATCGATGACATAGCTGTCCGCTTCGGAGACAACGCTGGAGTAGGTTTCCCCCTTACTGGTGCCTTTTCCCTGCGAGGCCGGGCGAAGGTAGTAACCGGCCTGGATGTTCCAGTCGCCACTTTGGTGGATGTACTTGGCGCCAAGTTCTTCCACGTCTTCCAGCCCCACGACGTTCCCCAGGGTTTGATAGAACGTGCTGCCAAAGTACGGCTGCAAACCGAACGGCACCTGGTTCAGACCGACCTGGATTTGCTGGTCAGGGTTGAACTTGTAGCCGATCCAGGCGAACTCGGCGAACTGGACGTCCCCGACGTTTTCCGTGTACTGGTAAGGGTAGGCTCGGCCGTAGAAACGGTACTTGGCGTGGCCGATCCAAGTGTCGGAGTTGTACTTGGCGGAGAGGATCACGGTATCGAAGTTGAACTTCTGGATATCGCGATCCGGGTCATAGTCCCAACGCGCCCGGACGGCGCCGCCGAGATCGAGATTGTCGGTGACCTGGACCGCCTGCGCGTGTGTGGAAAGTGCGCCGAACAGCGCCAGCGGAATCAACGAGCCCAAGGCCCGGATGGTGTTCAAGTTCATGGTCGCTCCATCTTTAGGTTTTATTTTTGGCAACAACCATCCCGGCCACGGCAAAGCGCGGTCTGGATGAAATAGGTATGGCCCGCCGAGACTGAAGCTGGAACAGCGTCCAGGTGCTAGCGGGCTAAACGGTGTTTGAGAAGCCGCAGTTGTTTAAATTTCGGCGTCAGTGGTGTTGCAGTTCTTCAACCACAGCGGCACAAGCGCGGAAGGCATCCAGCGTCCACTCTGGATTGATAAAGTCTGGCCAACTGGAAAGTTTTACGATCGCCACTTCAGCAGCCGGATCCCAATAGATACTCTGGCCAAATACTCCGCGCGCCGAGTAAGTGCCCTGTTCACTGTCCAATACCCAGCACTGATTGCTGTAGGCAGCCCAAGCTGTCGAACGTGACTGCCAGCGGATGAATCCCGCTCATGTCGTATCGATGACTGGAGCCTTTGAACCCAGTCAGGCCATTGAACGCCGCGGGCACGCGAATGGAGCCCGCCGTATCAGTGCCGATGGCAACGCACACGATGCCCCGTTGAACCGCAATCACTGACGCAGTGCTGCAGGCAGCCGCAGCATCGTGTCGATCATGCGTGAAGACGGTGAGCAACTGGGCCGGTTCAGGGTGCGAGGAAGCTACTCGGTCCGGTGTCGGCGGAGCTGAACCCGCATAATCAATGTGCGGGTCAGCGATATCAATCGTCTGAAGATCCCCGGCAGCTTCTCGGTGCCGATCCGGATCTCGCCGACAAGAATGTAGCCGTCGGAACAGCGCACAGGGCGTTGCCCCCACACGTTACCAAAGGTGTTAGCTCTGTATCGGAAACTCAGCCTGATCAGGAGCGTCCACCGGCCAGAACCATTTGAGGGGCCAACGAACTCGCGCCTCTGCATACAAAATTCAGGCACAAAAAAAAGCCACTCATCTGAGTGGCTTTTTTCTGAATCTTGGAGCGGGAAACGAGACTCGTATCTGGTGTCCGACTCATTGAAATATAAGGGGTTTCTTTTCTTGCGAAAGCAAGAAAAGACTCAATTCTGGACTTGTTCTTTGGGTCTATCAAGAGCAAAAAAAGAAATTCCAAAGCAAGCTATCGCGTTCTGGCGCACCGGATTTCGTCCAGCAGTCCATCATCTAAGCTCACTGAAGGCTCTTAATACGGAGAGTCGAATCGACGTCGCAGGTACTCACTCGATGACCGAGCGAAAGCTATGGCTGGTCGGTTATGGTGACTGGGCAGGTTCAGCCTCGGCCACCTTGATCGATGTTACCGGGACGGCAATAAGTACTGCTCTGGAAATCGAGGCGTTTCTGTCCGGTCACCGACTCGCAGATTTCCGGTACGTTCCGGCAAAGTCTGAAGCACTTTGTTGATGCGCGCACGGCCAACACCCTGACCAGCGTCGAAGCGTATCTGGAAGAACTGCAAACCGTTCGCCGACAAGGCTATGCAGAAGACCATGAAGAGTTCGAAGACAACATGCGCTGCCTGGCGGCGCCGATTCGAGACCGCTTTGGGCACGTGATCGGCGGCATGAGCGTTTCATTCCACTGTTTTGGCTTCAGGGAAGAATTGAAGCAGGACTACGTCAAGCACCTGATGGAGGCCACGCAGCAGATTTCAGCTCAGTTGGGCTGGCACCTGCGTTGAGTCGTTCCCAAGTCCCGCCGCAGAGCGCATGAACACCGGATCGCGACCTAGGCTCGGGCGGACACTTCGCTCTTTCTCGGCGCTGCCGCTATATGGTTACTGTAGCCCGCCACATTGATCCAGAAAGGCACCACTGGTAAGTCATCGACCATCTGCGGCCCCGCAATCCTGTGAGTGCTGACCCCCATGCGCTTGAGCAGGCGCTCGTTTCCCGGCGCGCTGAATGCAATCAACCGACGAGCGCCAAGGGTCTGCGCGATGTCAATGACCTTGCTCATCAGCCATGTTGTGTCGTGCCAGGCCCGAATGACCTTTGCGCGTCGCGACAAAAGACGCCGACTGGCGAACCGGGATAGCTCCCAGACGGTACTTGAGGACGGCAACGGAGTGTCGCCCATCAACTGGGGGAACACCTCCCCCAACAAAAAGGGACGATCGGTAGGAATCAAGCGCGCACATCCGACGATTTCCTGCTTGCTGTCGCGGGCCAGGACATACACCGTATCCGGTCGATCGAAGGCATCCACCTCTAAGCCCTCGGCGCAGGGCAACGCCCAGCCGAGGCCCTTGACGAACACTTCATACCGGTAGCGAGCCAGTGCCTTGAACAGGGCCGGGGACATATCACTGCGGGTGCTGGCAATCACTTCGAGCATGATCCAGCCTCCCCGGCACAGAACGTTGATATGAACCCTGTGATGGCCGCGGCGACCTCGCCCCCCCGTTCAAGATAGGGCACATGCCCGGAATCCTCGATGACCTGGCCACGGGCGTCGGGCAGTTGCTGGAGCAGGTTCTCCAGGGCAGCAGGCAGGAACACCTGGTCATGCCGCCCCCAGATCACCAGCGTCCTCGAAGCGATCTGCGGAAGCCGTTGGAGAAGCACGTCCAGGCCTTCGCGGCGAAAATCCTCGATCACCCGCTGCACAGCAGCAAACCTCGACCTGCCGCTTGCGGCCATGGCCTGCGCCAGGCGTCCTCGCACCTGGGGTGGCTCCTTGAACACCAGGCTCCAGAAGCGCTTCATCTCCTCGACCGTACGATAGCCGAAGACTGTGCCTTGCCCTTGCAGGCTGGCTTGCAATGCTGGCCCTAGTACCGCCGGGCCAAGACCTGCAGGTGCCAGCAAGACCAGGTGACTGACACGCTGGGGGTATTTCGCGGCATACAGTCCGGCCACGCAACCGCCCAAAGAACTGCCGACCAGAACGAAGGGGCCCTCGACTACCGTTTCCAACAAGCCCTCCAGCTCTGCCAGCAATGCCAGCGGTCCGAAGCCTGCACGCGACTCGTACAAGGATTGGCCATGCCCCGGTAAATCGACGAAAACACAACGGTGATGGCGCGCCATGCCCAGGATCGCAGGTCCCCACTGGTCCTTGCTGGCGCCCAAGCCATGAAGGATGACCAGTGTCGGCCCCTTCTGACGTGCAGTGCTTTCCAGATAGGCCAATCGCCCTTGCGCACTGGCGTGCCAGCGCAGCTTCAAACCGAACTGCCATCGGTGGACCAGGCGCAAGGTGCCGAGCAACAGTCGATCAACGCTGTTCATCCGCCACTCCTTGCCCTTTGCTGCCGCCAGCCTTGAGAAAAAATTTCCCGGGCAGGCGCAGTTGGCATAGCGCCACACCTGACAGCGTCAACGCGGCGCCGATCACTAGGCGCTGGCTGATGCCCTCGGCGAGCATGATCTTGCTGACGGCGATCGCGAACAGCGGCACCAGGAGCAGATACGGGCTCAGTTGCTGCATCGAATTGCGTCCGAGCAACCAGAACCAAAGGCCGAATCCCAGAAGACCGCCACTGAGCGCTGTATAGATGACCGCCCACCACGCCTGAGCGCTGGCCGTGTGGACGCTTGCCCATTGCCCGCCCTCCTGGATGAAGGACCACAACAACAGTTGTGGCGCGGCGATGACAGCCGTCCAGGCACTCAAGGCCAGCGGATCCAGCGGCCCGAGACGCTTGGCCAACACCGATCCGACCGCGAATGCCAAGGCCGCCAGCGCCACCAGCAGCATGCCGACAAAAGTCCCGCTCGCCGGCGGTTTGGCCAGCAGCACCAGAATACCGGCGAACGCCAGCAGGATGCCCACCAGCGCGCGCACTTTCAGGACTTCACCCAATAACGCGAACGCCAGAACGAGGGTGAAAGGTGCCACCAGCTGATAGATGATTGCCGAGGTAGAAGCGTCTACCCGGGCGATACCGCAATACAGCAAACCAAAATGCAAGGTGCCGGTAATCGTAGCGATCAAGACCATGGGCCCGAACTGCTCGCGTTTGACACGCTTGAGCAATGGCATGAGGAACAGCGCCATGATCGCGTAGCGCATGGCGACCATGAGGATAGGCGGCAGCTCGGCGCCGCCAATCTTCACGGCGGTGACCTGCGCGCCCCAGAGAAACGCGACCAGCAGCGCCAGCAATGAATCTTTCAATGGCATGATAGTTATCCCTTCTGAAATTGAATGGGCCGCAGGATTCTTTCCGGCTTGCCCGTGGCAACCCCTGTGGGATTAAGTCGACGGTAGTGCTCACAGAGCCGGTCCAGCGTCTCGCACAAGGCCTGTTCCGCTTCAGGATCGTGGGCCAGCTGTGTCTGGAAGCACGGCGGGAACCCCGAGCCGACCAAAATCATTTTGTTGAGCAGTACGTTCAGCGCGACCTGGGAGAAAACGGCCGTGTGCCCGTAGCGCCGGCCGACGACCGCAATCGCCGCGAGCTTGTCGCGCAGCGGGCGTTGGCGTGGACGCATGAAGCCGTAGCCGACCCGCTCCAGAAACGCCTGGAAGCGACTGTTGGTGCCGTAGGCGTGCATGACGGGGAGATAGAGCACCGCATCGGCGCGATCCAGCCGCGCCACCAACTGCCCGACGTCGTCCTGCACCGCGCAGTCCTGGTCTGAACAGGCGTTATCGGCGTCGCAGTAATCGATCCGGTAGTCCTTGAGCCAGATGTCATCGATCTCGATCTCCTCGCCCAAGTGGCGGCGCACCAGCGCCACCACCCGTGCACTGACACCACAAGGTCGGCTGGAACCGACTATGATGGTCAGATTCATGATTCAGGACGCCTCTCGCAGCCCTTCTTCGCCAGCCAGATAGGCTCGCAGCGCTTCCTCCATCAACTGTCCGGTTAGCCACAACGTGACGCGTGCGACTTCCTTGATCTGGCGACGATCGTCTTCGGTCTTCACCGCACGCTGCATGGCCACGCGCACTTCTTCGGCGTGCTTCTCATCTATGGTCGAGTGGGCGACGAAGAACGTCATTTGCTCGTCCTTCAAGCCCAGGTCTGCGCGGAACCTTTCCAGGATCGGCTGGATGTGCTCGTAGACGTCCTCGGCCCAATAGCTGTAGCCCAGTCGTGCGATCGGTCCCTTGCGGATAGCCACATCGTTGAGGAAGGCGATCAGCGCCTGGGTCGGCGCCAGGGGGGCTGGCATTTCCTGTGGCAGCAGCCCGACCGACTCGAGATCGCGCAGTACCATGCGCTCGTGGCCCAGCTCTTCCAGGGCGTGCTTATAGACGAAGCGCAGCAGTGTCGTCTCTTCCGGATCGGCACTGAAGGCGCAGGCGGCCTGGTTGACCGAGTTGTAGCGGGTGTAGTGGTACACCTGCAGCATGAGCTGTTGGTAGAGGGCTGGCGGCGTGTGATTGTCCAGGCTGAACTTCCAGTAGGCGCCCTGCTTGATCTGGGCCCAGCCCGCTTCGACGATAGCGTCGAGTTCCTTGAAGAATGCTTGCATTTCAATAGGCTCCTTTAACATTGTGGTAAACACTTTCGAGTTCCAGGTACACGAGGCTGTAGCGCCGCTCGACCTGTTCCCCGGTCCAGGTAACGTCATCCACCAGCACGCGCCCTCCCAAGCCGACATACAACGCCGCCAGTTGGCCGCGGCACAGGGCCGAGATGAATCGCAGGTGGGTGTTGGCTTTCAGCCAGATGGCCGCCTGCAGGAGAAACATGCGCAGGTGCCGCCCGCCGCGGTATCGCTCGTCCAGCACCAAGCGATTGGCATCGAAGGCGTCCGTCGATTGTTCGAAATAGGCGTGCACATTGACTGCCCGCTCGACGAAACTCAGGCCATGGCCCAGCGGGGTGACGCGCAACGTCCCGACCACTTCGTCCTTGTCCAGGTAGACCAGGTGATAGGACAAGGCGTCGCGCACCTGCTCCCTTCGCTCGAAGTCATCCTCCCGTGCCGGGTTGGTCCCCAGATAGCGACTCCTGAGGTGCCTGACGGACTCGAACAGCTCATTTGCGTTGTCGATCACGCGAACAGACAGGCTCATCGGTGACCTCACTGGCCTTGACGCTGATCGACGATGCGCGCTTCTTTCCAGCTGAACCAACTTCCAAGGTTCACATGTTCAGCAAGATCGCCCACCACCATGACCGTGGCATCGACCCCCAGCCGTTCGCGCAGGCGCTCCTTGATCAGCAGCACCAGACGCCCACGATCACCCTCGAAGAAGCGCGACATTTCCAGCTTGGCGATGACGGTGTCGCGATCATTGGCGCGACTGAGGATGATCTGGTAACCAAGGCATTGTTCGACGCCTTCAAGCAACGCCTGCTCGATCTGCGCAGCCGAGAAGGCGCGACCGTTCAGTTGCACGGCATCCTTCACCCGACCGACAACCTTGACGGTCTGGCGCATCGATTGCGGATAGCCGGGGCGCGACTGGATCGAGACCAGGTCACCCGTGCGGTAGCGGATCAACGGCTTGCTGCCAGGGATCAGCATGGTCACGCACAACTCACCGTCGCCGGTGCAGCCGAGGCTTTCCCCGGACTTGGGATCGAGCACCTCGATGATGTAGTTGAGGCGATGAGGCACCAACTGGTCATTGGCGTTGCAGGCCGCGATGATCATCGCTTCCTGGGAGCCATACAGGCTGTTGTAGGCCTGCGCGCCCCACAGGCTGTAGAGGTTGTTCTTCAACGCTGGCGTGCACAGCTCGCCGCTCATCATGAACGCGCGCAGGGCGAAGTCCTCGCGTGGGTTCAAGCCCTGCCGCTCGGCTTCCTTGGCCATGGCCAGCAAGAGCCCCGGCGCCGACGCGAGCACGCCGATCCGCAGATCCTTGAGCAGTTGCAGCGCCTTGAGCCAACCGATCACCGGTGAGTGCGGCCAGATCTTGGCATTGCACAGGTCGAGTTGGGTGCAGACATCGCCCAGGGTGTCACCGAAGGAATGGACCTCGGTGGGCCCCATGATGCCGACCACAGCTTTTTCACCCGCAAAGTGCTTTTCGATCACCGCCTGGTAGGCCATGGCCAGTTGGCGATTGCTCGCGTAGCTTTCCTTGCGATCCCGTGGGCATGGCGTAGCAGGCCCGGTGGTGCCCGTCGTCTCGTAATAGAAGATGCTGTCTTCCAGCGGGCCGGACAGAATGTCGAAGCCTGCCTCGCGCAAATCATCCTTGGTCGTGAATGGCAAGGTGACGAGCTCATCCAAGGTCAGCGAACGCTCGTCGACCTGGGCAAGGTGCCTGGCATAGAACGGCGAAGAACGCTTCACGTGGCCGATCACTTCCCGCAACTGTTCCTGATGCCATGCCGCCAACGCGGTGTCGCTGAGGACGTCGGTCCAATAGGCATGATGAATCGGATCGTACCGCTTCTTGAATGTGTCTAAATGCTCTTTCATTTCAGCCGCTCAGGTTTGATGGGTTACTGGAACTCAACGGCCACTACGTTAGTGACAGAAGTTACAAATACCCAGCTGCGTTATCCCGCAGTTGTGCGCGTACGAGTTTCTTGTTAAAAGCACGCGCGATTACATATGCGCAGGAATAGTTTTTGTGCCTGTCGACACTAAGAAATGAATGAGATATCAATATCCGTCCAGCAGTTGACAGCCCCGGGGCACACTGGTAATTTCGCTGCACTGCCGCTCGTTCCCGCAGTGCCTAGCCAAGACTGGGATGTCTAAAATGTACTATCACCTTTCTGCTATCAGTTCTTCCCACAGCTACCCCGACAGCTGTTCCCGGGCCATTCTGGCCATCTTCAAAAGCAATATCTGGCGTCGCTAATAATCTAGCGAAGACCAGCGTCTGTCTGCTGCCTGCCAGCAACGTCCTGCTCTCTCCACAATGAAATTCGAAGGTGCTCGCGCCTTGTGCCCTGCGCATCGATGGCTGCAATCCGTTGCAAGCCTGGTATTGCGCGCGACATGAACAGCGTCCGCCCCGAACATTCAGGATATCCGTCAACACCTATTTAAAGTGCCTGCGCACTTTATATTCCCGTGGTGCTCTCTTAATGGAGTGCCTGAATCGTTGCACCTTGAAAATGGTATAACCGTGAATAAACATTTAATTGACGTCAATGTTCTTCGCCGCGAAGAACGTCGATCTACAGATGCACTTGGCATATATGCAAATGCACTGGAGCAACTGGGTCGCGAGTCTGTCTTCATTCTTGAATCACTGTCCGGTCCAAGCCGCGATCGCCGGGCGACGATCGTCGGGCTCGATCCCCTTTTCGAAGTGTGTATCGATGAGGGCCAGGCACAACTGCGAGGCTGTCCTGCGCTGTGTGAACACTTGTCCGCCAGCCTGCAACAAGGGGGGGTGCAGGTCGATCCCGAGCACAAGATCCACCTACCGGACAGCGAGTCAGGGTGGAACCTGCTCCGGACCATCCAGGCTACGTTCCAGCCTGCACCCAATGCCCCGTCCAGCCTGGCGTTCTTCGGCTATTTCTCCTACGACTGCGTTCGCCTGATCGAGCGCCTTCCCGATCTCGCCGAACAGACCTACAGCTACCCGCTCATCGCCCTGTCGGTCTATCAGACACTGGTTTATTTCCACAGCAACGGCATTGTCGAAACCCTGATCAACAACCACCCTCTGTGGGCGCCCCGTACAGTGGAGGATTACCCCTTCCTGAGCGCAACCCCGGCGTGCGAGGCAGTGGATCTGCCACCGTATCCAGAGACATTCGAGGAAATCCGCACGGTCACCCCGGAGCAATTTTGCGAACGTGTCGAAGTCGCAATGGAGCACATCCGCGCCGGCGACGTCTACCAGATCCAACTCGGCCATGAGATCCGCATTCGCTCGCAGGTTGCGCCGTTCGATGTGTACCAGAACCTGCGCCTGCGCAACCCCTCTCCTTACATGTACCTGGCCCATGTGGGCGGTATCGACCTGATCGGTGCCAGTCCGGAGCTGTTCGTCAGGATCAAGGACGATTTGATTGAGATGCGTCCGATCGCCGGTACTGTCGGCAAGAAGCCTGGCGTCGATCCGACCCAACTGGTGCTGGAGCTGACCCGCTCGGAGAAGGAACGCGCCGAGCACCTGATGCTCATCGATCTGTGTCGCAATGATATCGGTCGCGTCTGCCAGGCCGGCTCGCTGGAAGTCGACGAATTCATGCTGGTAGAGGAGTACTCGCACCTCTACCACATGGTGTCGAACGTTCGCGGTCTGCTGCGCCCAAGCCTGGATGCCTACGACGTGATCAAGGCCTCATTCCCCGCAGGAACCATGTCCGGCGCGCCCAAGGTCAGGGCAATGGAACTGATCGAGGGAATGGAGAGCAACCGCCGGGGCATCTACGCCGGAGCCCTTGGCCTGGTGGGTTTTGATGGCAGTGTAAATACCGCCCTGTGCATTCGCTCGACCGTCTTCGACGAGGGGACCTACCACTTGCGTGCATCCGCCGGGGTGGTCGCCGACTCCGTTCCCGAGATGGAGTGGAAAGAGACGCTGTACAAGATGGGTTCTG
This sequence comes from Pseudomonas sp. Z3-6, assembly GCF_051131985.1. Taxonomy (NCBI): domain Bacteria; kingdom Pseudomonadati; phylum Pseudomonadota; class Gammaproteobacteria; order Pseudomonadales; family Pseudomonadaceae; genus Pseudomonas; species Pseudomonas sp. Z3-6. The sequence goes on along the minus strand of NZ_CP071644.1, from coordinate 2,810,436 downwards.
TATACCGGGCAGTGACCGGCAAGGAGATCGCACTGTGAAAGTATTCCTGATCGACGCCTACGACAGCTTCGTCTTTATCATCAGCCAGTACCTGGAACAACTGGGGCTGGAAACCCGCGTCGAGCGTCACGACGTGCCAGACCTCCTCCAACGCATCGAGGATTTTTCGCCGGACTTCTGCGTGCTGGGCCCTGGGCCTGGGCATCCGGCCGACGTTGGCTACATCGAAGTGATCAGGCACTTGCAGGGGCGTTTGCCGCTACTGGGCGTATGCCTGGGTCATCAAGCCATCGGCCTGGCCTTCGGCGCTCAGGTTTGCCGCGCCCCGCACGTGATGCACGGCAAAGTGAGCACGATCGAGAACGATGGCAAGGGCGTCTATGACCACACGCAGGCACGCGCCATACAGGCCACCCGCTACCACTCGTTGATGGTCAGCGACCAGCAGCTACCCGACAGCCTGGAAGTCACCTCGAGATCCACCGATGACGGCTATGTGATGGGTGTGCGTCATCGCCACCTGCCAGTGGAAGGAGTGCAGTTTCACCCTGAGAGCATCCTGACCGAAAACGGCCTGGACCTGTTTCGCAGTTTCATCAAGTGTTACGTGCACCAGTGATCCGCCAGAAGGGGCGCACTCCCCTTCTTTTTCCGTGCTCCAGCTGTTTCATTCCCGCTATAACAAGAGCGACTCGTTTATGGACAAACACAACTCCCCCGTCTGCAGCCGGAACCAGGCCGGGCGTACCGCACCGCTGACCGCCTTCATGAGTCTCGCCAAAGATGCCAACCGTTGCGATTGGGAGCGCCTGCTGAACAAAGTGCTGCGTCAGCTCGGCTTCGGCAGCTACCTCATCAGCCTGGGACCGGCAGCACCGAGGGATACCGACCCTCTCGCCGGCCTCATCACCACCTTTCCCAAACGCTGGCTGGAACACTATCGCGGTGACGGGTTGATCGAGATCGACCCGATACTCAGGCACTGTCGACGCGAACTGCTACCTTTTTTCTGGGACAGCGAGCGCAGGCGCGCCCGTGGACGTTCCCGGCACTTCTGGCAACAACGCGAGCAACACGGCCTGCGCAGCGGCCTGAGCATCCCGCTGCGCTACGAGCTGCTCAGGGGAACACTGAGTGTGGCTTTCGATGACACCCAGATCACCGAACAGGAGGGCTTTTCCAACCCTGCCGTTTATCAACTGTTCATGCTCATCCCCTACCTGCTCGCCGGAATGCGCCATCAGTTGCAGGTTCCTGCCCAACCCTGCCAGGACCTCACGCCCAAGGAGTTGGACTGCCTGTATTGGGCCAGCGTCGGCAAGACCACTTGGGAGATTAGCCACATCCTGACCTGTTCCGAGCGCACCATCGACTTCCACCTGCTCAATGCCCGACGCAAGCTGGGTTCGGTGAGTCGCCAACAGGCCGTCAGTGCTGCAGCGGCCTGCGGGCTGGTCATGCCGACGGTTGCCCCACCGGTTTACAGACGCCAGAAATGATAACCCTCGGCCTCGTAGGACTCCCGATCCAGGACAGCCTTGACATCAATCACACACGCCCCGGGCAATAACTTGGTGCGCATTTGCTGCAATGAGGTGCGCCGATAGGCCTCATGCGGCACAGCCACGATCAGCGCATCGCCTGCGGGCAGCTGTTCCCAACTGCTCAATGCGCAGTCGTACTGACGCATGACCGTCGCCGGGTCGGCCAGTGGGTCATGCACATGGACGTTGACGCCATAGGCTCGCAATTCGACGATGATGTCGTGAACCTTCGAATTGCGCACATCTACGCAATTTTCCTTGAACGTGATTCCCAGCACATTGATCGTCGAGCCCTTCACCACACGGTTGGCGGCGATCAGCAGCTTGATGGTTTTCTCGACGACCCACTTGCCCATGCCATCGTTGATCCGTCGCCCGGCAAGGATCACTTGGGGATGGTAGCCATGGGACTCGGCCTTGTAGGTGAGGTAATAGGGATCGACGCCAATGCAGTGACCGCCTACCAGCCCTGGCTTGAAATCAAGGAAGTTCCACTTGGTGTTCGCCGCTTCCAGCACCTGGCAGGTGTCGATCTTCAGTTCCGAGAAGATCAGCGATAACTCATTCATCAGGGCGATGTTCAGGTCGCGCTGGGTGTTCTCAATGACCTTGGCCGCTTCGGCCACCTTGATCGAAGGAGCACGATGCACCCCCGGCCGGACAATCAGCTCGTACAACGCGGCCACAGTCTGCAAGCTCTGCGGACTGTCGCCGGACACGACTTTGACAATATCGCAAAGCGTGTGGGTACGATCGCCGGGATTGATTCGCTCAGGCGAGTAGCCGACAGTGAAGCCCTCTTTCCACACCAGCCCCGAAGCCTCCTGCAAGGCGGGAATGCACCGTTCCTCGGTCGCGCCCGGGTAAACGGTCGACTCGTAGATGACCAATGCCCCGGGCTTCATGTTCCGCCCCACCGTTTCACTGGCTCGTATCAAGGGTGACAAATCAGGTTGATTCGCCGCATCCACAGGTGTGGGGACCGCGACGATGATAATGTCCGCGCCGCGCAGCGCCGCCGGATCGCTCGTATAGGTGAGCAAGTGCGCCTGCTGCATCTGCTCCTCGCCAAGCTCCCCGGATGGATCTATGGCATCGCCTAATTGATCGATACTGTGCTGGCAGATATCGAAGCCTATGGTCGGCAAGCGCTTGCCGAACTCAACCGCCAGAGGAAGCCCGACATAGCCCAGCCCCACCACCGCGACAGTCCCAAAAATCTGTTCCATCCTTCGCTCCTTGAAACCCGGCTGTGCCTTCAATTTCGCAATCCACGGGTAAATGACAACAACGATTCATAGGTTTGCATGGCCTTTCCGCTGTCCAGAATGCCGGTCGCCAGCTCCAGCCCCTGGGCGATACTCTCGACCCTGTCGCCCAGGTAGAGCGCCGCAGCACTGTTGAGCAGGACAATGTCGCGTGGAGCACCTTCCCGACCCGCGAGCACTTCCAGGCATAACGCCCGGGCCTGGTCGATGCTGCTGACCTGCAGGCTTGCCAGATCACACACCTTCATTCCGAAATCGCTGGGGTGGAGGTGGTACTGGCGTATGTCGCCATCCCAGAGCTCAGCGACCAGCGTGCTACCGGATAGGGAAATCTCGTCCAAGCCATCCTCGCCGTGGACCACCAGCGCGCGCTCGCTGCCCAGTGCCCTGAGTACCTGCGCCATGATCGGCACCAGCTCGGCGCTGAACACACCCAGCAATTGCCTGCTCGCCGCAGCGGGGTTGGTCAGCGGGCCGATGACATTGAAAATCGTGCGGATGGCCAGTTCACTGCGGACCCGCGTCAAGCCCGGCAGAGCCGGTCGATGGACTGGCGAGAACATGAAGCCAATCCCCACTCGTTCCAGGCACGTAGCGATCTGTGCGGGCGTCAATTGCAAATCCAGGCCCAGCGCTTCCAGTACATCGGCGCTGCCACAGGTCGAGCTGACACTGCGGTTGCCATGTTTAGCCACCCGCACACCCGCCGCGGCCACCACAAAGCTGGCGGTGGTCGACACGTTGAACGTGGCCCGCGCATCCCCTCCTGTTCCGCACAGGTCCACCAGCGGCCCCGCCACCGAATGCCGCACCGGAATCAGAAATTCACGTACCACGCGGGCGACACACTCGATCGCCTGGAACTCCAAGCCCTTCACTTGCAAAGCCACCAGCAGCGCAGCGATCAACGAGTCCGGCAGCTGTCCCTGCATCAATGCTCGAAAGGCGCTTTGCAACTGATGCGCCTCGACCGGCTCCCCCTGGCTGTACCGTGCAACCACTCCACGCACATTCTGCGGCATTGTTCTCCCTCACCTGTTAGCTGGGCTGATCCCGCCTGTTGGCAGGCCACGGCGGCTGCCGTCATTACTGATTGATGCTGCGTTGCACGCGTCGCACCTGCTCGAAGGCGAGCCGGGCATTTCGACAGAACTCCTCAATAGCCCGGGGTGACTTGCAACCCGGCGACGACTCCACCCCCGAGGACACATCCACGGCCGCGGGCTCGAGTGCTTCGATCAACGCTGCGACACTGTTGACCGTCAAACCGCCCGCGATCATCGCCTCCGGGTAGCGCGCGGCCGGCCAAGGATGCGCAACCCCATGGCCTGCCCCTGCATCGACCAGTGGCAGCGCCGAGGCCCTTCGATCGCGACGGTAATCCGACGGCATCACACGACGAATCAAAGGCCGTCCCAGCTGCTCCCAACAACGCCCCTGCTCCTGGCCATGCAACTGCACCAGATCCAGGTCCAGGGCCAGGGTGGTTTCGTAGACCTGGCTGTACGACTGATTCATGAACACGCCCACTACCCTGGCCTGGTCACCGATCAGGTCACGCAAGACCGTTGCCTGTTTGGGCGACAGTTCGCGCTTCGAACCAGGCACCAGTACCAGGCCGATCAAATCGACACGGGCTTGCAGGCACGCCTGGATATCTTCCGGTGTCCGTACCCCGCACACCTTGATCGTTCCCTGCTGCCAGCCATTCATCGCCGGCCCCCGGCCTTGAAACCAGCGAGATAGTGGTGGGCCTGCGTAGCGGCTTCGACCGGGTCGGCCAGCCGGCGTGCCAAAGCGCTGCCAATGATCACGCCCTCTGCCTGCTGCCACATGACTCGGGCCTGTTCGGGGGTGCCGATGCCGAAACCAACCGCCAAAGGCAAGTCAGTAAATCGCCGTACCCGCGCCACTAACGGACCGATGTCGGCCAATTGGTCGCGCTCACCGGTCGTGCCCAGCACCGACACCAGATAGATGAAGCCCTTGGCGTGTTCGGCAATCGTGCGCAGGCGCTCGTCGCTGAGGTTCGGTGTCATCAGAAAGATCTGATACAAACCGTGGGCCTCCAGGGCGGCACGCAACTCACCACTGGCCTCGACCGGCATGTCCGGGACAATCACTGCACTGATGCCCGCCTCGGCGGCCTGCGCGGCGAACCGCTCGTAACCATGGTTAAGCAGAAGATTCGTATAGGTCATCACCACCAGCGCGGGCGCCTGGTCGTCCTGGGGAAGTCCGGCGATCTGCTTCAATGCCAACGTCATGGTCATGCCATTGGCAATCGCTGCGTGGCTGGTCTGTTGGATCACCGGACCATCGGCGACCGGATCGGAGAAAGGCACACCCAGCTCGATGACATCCGCACCAGCATTACGTGCGGCCTGTACCAGCTCCGGCAGGCTGTCCAGTGCCGGATAGCCGACCGTCAGGTAAGGCATCAGGGCCTTTTCGCCTCTTTGCGCGAGATCGGCGAAACAGCTGTCGATACGGTTCATTGGGGGACTTCCTCCGCGCTCGTGAGCTGGGCAATGGTTTGCATGTCCTTGTCGCCACGCCCGCTGAGGTTGATGATGATTCGCGCTCCCTGGGGCAGTTGCCGCGCGACCTTGATGGCGCCGGCCAACGCATGGGCGCTTTCCAGGGCCGGGATGATGCCTTCACAGCGCGATAGCAGCTGGAGTGCTTGCAGCGCCTCGTCATCGCTGGCCCAGAGATAATTGGCGCGACCGCTGTCACGCAACTGGGCATGCTCAGGCCCGACCATCGGGTAATCCAGTCCGGGCGCAATGCTGTGGGTTTCACCTATCTGCCCATTGGCGTCCTGCAGGACGTAGGAGCGACACCCTTGCAAGACCCCGGAGCGGCTCTGTCCGCCCTGGCCGAAACGGATCGAATGATTGCCAGTGCTTTCGCCCTGGCCGGCGGCCTCGACACCGAACAACTGCACGTCAGGTTCCTCGATGAAGGCCGAAAACAACCCGATGGCGTTCGATCCCCCTCCGACACATGCCACCAGCGCATCCGGGAGTGCTCCGTCCTCAAGCGCGGCGAACTGCTGCCTGGCCTCGTCGCCGATGACGCTCTGGAAATAGCGGACGATGGCCGGGTATGGGTGCGGGCCCAACGCCGATCCCAGCAGGTAATAGGTCGTGTCGGCATTGGCCACCCAGTCGCGCAGGGCGTCGTTGATCGCGTCCTTGAGGGTCTGGGTGCCGCCAGTGGCCGCCACTACCCGCGCGCCCATCAACCGTATGCGTTGTACGTTCAGCGCCTGGCGTTGCATATCACGCAAGCCCATATAGATCACGCATTCGATCCCCAGCAAGGCACAGGCCGCAGCAGTCGCCACGCCATGTTGGCCTGCACCTGTTTCTGCGACCACGCGGCGTTTACCCATCATCTGCGCCAGCAGCGCCTGACCCAGGGCATTGTTGATCTTGTGGGCGCCGGTATGGGCCAGGTCTTCGCGTTTGAGGTAGGTTTTCACCCCGATTTCCCGGGAGAAGTTCTCCACCAACGTCAAGGGAGTAGCCCGCCCCACATAGTGTTTGAGCAAGCTGCGATAACGTTGCTGGAACGCTGCACTGGCGATGATTTGCTGATAACGCTCGGTCAGTTCGCTGACCGGAGGCGAGAGTGTTTCAGCGATGAAACACCCACCATGGTCATCGAACCAAGGACCTTGCCCCGCCAGGGTTTCCAGCGCTGGCGAACGCCCATCTCCCAGGCGTTGCGCGACAAGTTGCAGGGCTGCCCTGACTGGGGTGCTGTCGAGTGGCGGCAATACGCACCCTAGCAACAGCAGGTCAGAGGTGCTGTCGCGGGTAGCGGTATGGACCGTGTCTCGAATGGAAAACAGCGACAAGACTTTCTTTGAGTCACGCAGCACCAGCAGGCCAGCCGGCAGCGGCTCGCGTCCTTGGCCGCCAACGGGCTCGTACGACTCGTCCTCACCAGAGAGGTCCAGCAGCACCGGTCCCTCGATTCCTGCGGCATCAAATGCCCCCAGCGAAGTCATGGTGGAGACCGCCACCCAATTGACCGTATCGACCACCTCATTTATGCGCGGCAACCGCGCCCGGGCCCGGCCGAATGCACGGTGGATGAAGTTGGCGACCGAAGGCAGGTGCTTGCGCGGATTAATGCCCGCACGTTGGTAGTAGTTCGCATACGGCGCAATCGATGGGTGGGTCAGCAAGGCATCCTTGTCTACGCCAGTCCATGCTGCGCGGTTGGCCGACCAGTCAAGCCCTGCCCCATCGACGCTTCCCACGCCAGGCAGGCGCATTGCCAGGACCCTGGCGCCTGGAAACTGCACGCGCGCCGCTGCCGATACATCGATCTCGAATATCTCGTTCATTGCTCTTCCTCGAAGTGCAGGTAACTGCCTAAGCCGCAATCCCGGAGGGTGCCACCGGTCAGCAGGTCGTCCGCCGCTATCAGGATGTTGTAGTGGTTGGGAAAGTGGCATTCGTCAAAGCCAATGACCTGACCAATGCAGGTGTCGCCTAGCAACACCCGATCACCGCGCTCGATGACCCCGGCCTGCTGGATTTCGACGAAGCCGATGAAGCCGACCCGCTCAATCCGGTCGCCCGGCTTAGCCCCTGACTGGTCGGTCGTCACCACTTCGTGCAACTCGCCGCGCCGCACACAACGGGAGCGGTGCTCGATCAACGTCATGCCACGTGCTTGCTGAGTGTGATAGAGCAGCTTCACCAGCCTAGTCTCGAGCCTGGCCTTGGACGGCTGACGGGGCTGTTCAGCGAGCATCGCGGGCCTCCATGGCATAGGTAGCGCGCACCAGCCGCACCGCATCGACACCAATCGAACCGTCTTCGACCATGCCTTGGATGCTCCTGGCTAGATGGGCGATGACGCCCTCGTATTCGTGATAGAGGGACGTCTTGAAACCCACGCTGTCCTTGAGCAGGTCGACGATGACTTGGCGTCCGTCGGCGTAGTCGATCACCAGGTCTTTCTGTTCGCCGTGGGCATAGTCCCAGCTCAGTTCAACGCTCGCCTCAAGCCCGACCGCGTTGGTCAGCGTGACCAATGCCCCCATGTCGATCCCCAACGCATTTCGACGAACCTGCGCCCCAGTGACCTCGAGTCGGCCAAGCACAAAGCTCAGCGTGTCGTAGACATTCGGGCCATTGTCGGCAATGCAGCCGCCACCACAGGAGGCACTGTCCAAATACCAGGTGTCATGGCCGGCATGATCCTCGATGCGCTCGTGGTAACGCGCCCGAACATGCACCGCACCATTGAACAGGCCTTGCTTCACGGCATTGAGCAGGTGGGTGTTGTAGCGTCGGTGAAAGGCCGTGAGCAGCGTCAAGTTCAAGCGGCGGGCCATGTCGCGCAACTGCTCGGCCTGGTCCAGTTCGAGGGTCAATGGCTTCTCGCAGCACACATGCTTGCCCGCCTCCAGGGCAGCCATGCAAGCGGTGAAATGAAGATGGTTGGGCAGGTTGATGATCACCGCGTCGAGGTCCGGGTCGGCGAGCAAGGTGGTGTAATCGGTATGGCAACGCACATCCGTCGCCGCGAATGGCGCCAGCCGTTCGGGCGCCTTGTCGCACACCGCCACCAGCTGGCACAGGGTGCTGTCTTGCAGCGCCTTGAGGTAGTAGTGGGAGATCACTCCCATGCCGATGATGCCAAGCCTTATGGTCATGCCGCTGTCCTCGTGATTTGTGAAATACCGAGTTGTCCCGCGATGCTATCGAGCTGCTCCAACAGTGCGGCATCGACGGGAATGCCCTGTGCCAGGCGTTCGGTACGCACCCTCAGGTCAGGCGCGCCGGGATAGCTCAGCGGGTCGAACGCCGGATGCACAGGCGCCTGCGTGATGTGCTGGAGCAATCGGTCCATCGACGAGCGGAAACCTTCGCCAGCACCAAAGGCTTCGGGGGACAGGGCCAGGAAGAAGTGGCCGATGCTATTGCGCCCCGGGTTGCCAAGGTCCGCACCGGTCTGGGCACCACTGAGCACCCCACACAGGATCTCGACCATCATCCCAAGGCCCAAGCCCTTGTGTCCGCCCTGCTCCGCGTAAGCCCCGCCGAGCATCGGCAACATCGCGCTGCCGTCCAGGTACGCGCCAGGATCGCTAACCTCGCGGCCTTCGGCATCGTGAAGCCAGCCGGTGGGAATGGTTTGCTGGCGTCGAATGGCCTGTTTGATCTTGCCGCTGGCGCAGACCGTCGTGCTCATGTCCAACAGAAATGGCGCTGGCATAGCAGCCACCGGAGCCGCCAGGCTGATCGGGTTCGTCCCCATCAAGGGCGCCATACTGCCCAGCGGATGAGCGACGGGCTCACGACCCAGGTTGGTCATAGCCATGCCGATCATGCCGTGTTCCAGTGCCATGCTGGCGTAGAAACCTGCCGCGCCGAAGTGCGAACTGTTGCGCACCACCGCACAGCCAATCCCAAAGTCCCGGGCCTTGTCGATGGTCCGTTCCATGGCCTGCTGTCCCGCCAACAGTCCCAGCCCGCCGTCGGCATCAAGCGTGGCGCAGGCCCCTTGATCGCTGATCCACTGGCCGGTGGCGGCCAGGTTGATTTCACCGCTCCGGGCACCGGCGATATAGACATTGACCAGGTTGGCGATGCCATGGGTATCGTGGCCGTTCAGATCGGCATGCAATAACACGGGCGCCGCCTTCTGGGCCTGGGATGCGGTGAACCCGGCTGCCTTGAGGGCAGCCACAGTGAACCCATGCAGCTCGTTGGCTGCAATGCAGAAGAAATCCATAGCGTTTTATCCTTGCTTGAGAGTGTTTGCGATCGGCTCGGCAAAGCGGCGTAGCAGCCGCTTTACAGCAACTGCAAAGGTGTCCAGGTCATTGATCGAAACGTATTCACGGGAGGTGTGCGCACCGTTGTCGGCCAGTGAGCCCGGCCCCCAGACGACGCTGTAGACGCCGTCGCCCTGAGCCCACATCGCATCGCAGGTGAAGGCCTGTTCGGCATCCGGGTTCGGCACGATGCCGGCCTCGCCCAACAGGCGCTGCAAGGCCACATGGTGGTTGTTCAGGACCGGCAAGCCGCGCTTGAGCCAACGAGCGCTGCAGGTGGTGCGCAGGCGTTCGACAGTCATGAGGAATGGCGGGCTTTGGGCGAAACGTGAGCCGCACTGCTGCAACGCCTGGTCGAACGCTTGCTCCACCAACACTTCGGCATCGCGCGCCTGAGCGGCGCTGCGATAGGCAAAATTGAAGAGACAGTGCCCGCTACCGTAAACCCGGTTGTGGTGCATGCCGGTATGCAGACCGGCCAGGGTCATCTTCACCTGCAGCGCGTGCATCGGCTCTGCCAACTGGGCAGCCATGGCCTGGGCGATGAAACCCAGAACCAGCGAAGCATTGTCGCCCTGGTGCGGAAAGTCGTCGGTCGAATCCCTGCCGTCCATCCGTACTTCATACGTCATGGAGGTGGTAGAGGCATCGAAGTAACCGGCTCCCGTCGGTTCCACAAAGATGTTCAAACACCCCAGGTGACCCTGCTGGCACAGGTAGTGGGTGCCATAGACGCCCATGGCGCCCCCTTCTTCACCGGCCACCACCTGGATCAGCACGCGGATATCGTCCAGCACCTGCGGCTCTTGCATCTGCAATGCCTCCAGGGCTGCCAGCACCGCCAAGCCTGGCCCCTTATTATCCACCGCGCCGCGACCCTGTACGGCGCCGTCGAGCACCCGCACCGGCAGATGAGGTGACACAGTGTCCATGTGGAAATTGAACATGATCGTACGTTCCCGCGGCCCGTTGCCGATCTCCAGAACGCTATGCGGCTGCCAAGCCAGGAACTCGGGCGCCTCGTTCATCCGGCGTAGCACCGAAACCGGCACCCGCGCCTCATCGGGCAGGACGCCTGGACCGCTGAACACCTCGCGCATGCCGACTGTCTGCGCCCACTGGGCGAACAGGGTATTGGCCTGGGCAATGCACGAGGGCTGTCCGGTCTCCATCGGGGTCACGGTGTCGATGCGCAGCAGTTGCTCAAGCCGGTCTACATATTTATCCGTGAACAGCATGTCTTGCCTCCCTGCAGGATTGCAGCAAGTCCCGCGCATGCTCGGCATAGGCCTGATAGGTCTGCCTTTGTCGATGCGGGTCCGTAGCCGTCTGTTTGAGATGCGGGATCAGGCACAGGTGCGGCTCGATCGAAAACCAACCGTCGTAACCCTCGCCCATCAACAGCTCAATGCAGTCCCTGGCACCCACTTGCCCTTCTCCGGGGAAGGTGTAGTGCACTTCGTCCGATACCCAGCAACCATCCTTCAGATGCACATGCGCCACATGAGGAAGCACTTGGCGCAGGAATCCCAGGGCGTCATAGCCATAGCTCAGACCATTGCCGATATCGAACAGCAGCTTCAAGTGATCCGAGCCAACGGCATCGAGCAACTGCAGGGTCTGCTCGGCGCCCTGGCCGGCCCACCCGGCACAGTTCTCGTGTATCAGCACGACGTCGGCGTCTTCGGCCACTTCCACCAGACGCTTGAATCGCTCAATGACCGCATGCCGCCAGCGGGCCTCGTCCCAGCCACAATTGGGGTAGGACATGACACGGATCATCCGCGTCCCCAGACGCCCGGCCATCTGTAACAGGCATTGCAATTCGGCCCGGTCAGTCTGCCAGTCGGTATCGATCCTGCTGCCCCAATTGCCGATCTGTGAGGCCAGGACCACCACGTCCATGGACTGTGCGAGCAGCGAATCGCACATCGATACGCGTGATCGTTCCGACAGGTTGGCCAGCGGCACGCTGTCGACACTGCGCAGCTCGAGATGTCGCCAGCCCAGTTCAGCGTGGCACGCCAACTGCTCGGCCAAGGACGCGCAGCCTTCATCGGCGATTCCCGTGAGCTTAAATGACCTCGGCATGGCTGAACTCCTTCAACGCCTCGATGACGCGCGATACCTGCCCGTCGCTCATGCCGGAGCACAGGGGCAATGCCAGGCATTGCTTGCCCAGCAGACGCGCATTGGGGTAGTGCGCCGGCCCTGCGGACCATTGGACAAACGCCGGCTGCTCAGGCAAGGGCACAGGAAAATGCACGCGGGTCTGGATACCGCGCGCGGTGAGATGCCTGGCTAGCCGCTCACGCTCTGCACTGCGCACGACATAGGCGTGAGGGGAGAAATCCGGGGTACCGCGATGCTGGCCGAGCAACACGCCGTCGCTGGCTTCGATGGCTTCGTCGTAGGCCTTTGCAATGGCCTGCTTGCGGGCCAGGTGCAAGTCGTTTTCCCGCAACCGGGCCTGCAGCCAGGCGGCATTGGTCTCATCCATGCGGCTGTTGTATCCCAAGCGCTGGTGGTAGAAACGCCGACGGCCGTCCTGCCCATGATTGCGCAGCATCCGGAGGGCTCCCGCCACCTGGTCGTCGTCAGTAATCACCGCACCACCATCGCCGATACCGCCCAAGGGTTTGGCCGCAAAGAATGAATACACGCCAATGTCACCGAGTGTGCCTGCATGACGGCCGCGCAGGCGCGCCCCGAATGCGGTAGCACTGTCCTCGAGAATCAGCACATCCTCGGGCAATGCCTCACGCAACGCATCGATGTCAGCCAGGCCGCTGAACAGGTGGGCGACCAATACCGCCCGCGTCCGGGGGGTCAAGGCGCGGACGACGGCCTCGGCTTCGAGCACGCCGCTGTGGGGGGCAACGTCCACGAATATCGGTGTAGCACCCGCCTGCACAATGGATGAGGCGGCCGATACGTAGCAAAAAGCAGGTGTTATGACCTCATCTCCCGGCCCGATACCGGATGCAATCAGCGACAGGGTCAGGCCGGAGGTCGCAGAACTTACACAGACAGCGTGGCGCGCACCGACCTTGGCCGCCAGGGCTTGCTCGAAATCCTGAACCTGCTGCTTGAGAATGAAATCGCCTTGTTGGACCCGGGCAGCGAGAATCTCGAGTATCTGTGTCTGCGCATTGGGATAACGGCGTTGGAAATCCTGGTACTTGATCATGACTGGGCTCCGGCAGCGGCATAGAACTCGGTGATCGCCTGGCACACGCTGGCAACATCTGACGCACTCAGATCGGCATAGAGAGGAAGGCCCAACGCCCGGGTGGCGGCCCGCTCGGCGACCGGAAAGCGACCCTCGGCATGGGTTGGCCCGGCGCACACCGGCTGCAGGTGCAGCGGCAGCGGGTAGTAGGCCTCGACGCCAACCCCGCGCGCAGCGAGATGCTCGACCAGGCCGTCACGGTTCTGCGCCTCGATCAGGTAGACATAGTCGACGCATCGCTGGCGCGCTGCCCGAGGCAACGTGACCGGCACCTGCAGGTATTCACCCAAGGGCCCCAGGTGCAAGTCGTAGGTATCGCGAAGCGCGGCACGTCGTTCGATCTCCTGGTCCAGCTCGGGCAAGCGCGCCCTCAGCCATAGGGCCTGCAGGTCGTCCATTCGGCTGTTGTAGCCCAGGCACTGCGCCAGGCCGCTGGCATCACGGCCATTGTCGAGGATCTGTCGCACCCGCCTGGCCAGGTCCGCATCGCGGGTCAGGACCATTCCGGCATCGCCGAGCGCACCCAGGGTCTTGGTGGGGAAGAACGACAGTACGCCAAGGTCCCCGATCAGCCCGGCATGCCTGTCGTTCCAGCGCATTCCGATTCCTTCGGCGCTGTCCTCGACAACCTTCAGCCCATGTCGGCAGGCGATGTCCATCAACGCATCCATTTCGGCCATTTGCCTGAACAGATGGACTGGCATGATGGCTCGGGTACGCCGGGTGATGCAGGCTTCGATCAGGGAGCAGTCAATTGCATAGCTGCCAGGTTCGATATCGACGAACACCGGCGTCGCCCCCACTTGCAGGATGCAGGAGACCGAAGCGAAGAAGCTGTAGCAAGGCACGATGACTTCATCACCCGGGCCGATGCCCAACGCCATCAGACAGATGATCAGCGAATCGGTAGCGTTGCCGGTAGCGATAGCATGGGGCGCGCCGGTATAAGTGGCGATAGCCTGCTCAAAAGCCCGCACCTGTTGGTCATTGACCCAGCCGGACTGTCGATGAAACTCCGCCAGCCCCTCCTCCAGCAGCGGCAAGGCGCGGGTGAATCCTTCGGTGATCTGGAAAAACGGAACACTCATCGAACGGCCTCCTTGGCCATATGCATATTGATCGACGCCAATGCGCTGGCAGATGCAACGCCGCGGGCCTGCTCCAGCAGTTCGACAACCTGCTGGTTGAAGGCCACCGTGCCGCTGCGAGGCATATCGCCGCCGTGACCCTGCAGGTGGTTCCGGAAATAGCGGTAGTACTCGCCCACACAGGTGGTCAGGGGCTCGTCAGCGAAGATCTGGTGAGTGCTACTGCCACTGTGCTCGGTGTCGCATCTGAGCTGTGCGTAGCTGTCGTCGGCACCTACGGGGAAAAAACCTTCGCAGCATTCGCCACTTTCCAGTTGCAGGCGCACACTGCGTTGGCGGATCGGACTGGCAAGATCCGATTCGAGCAGCACCTCGATGCCTTGCTCATCGTGCCAACCGATGCTGCCCGCCTTCATGGCCTGGCGCAGCTTGCCTTCGACGCGCAGATCTTCGGTGTGCGCGTGAAACCCGGACGCCGGAGCACCGGCGAACAGCAACGCCAGGCAGACTTGATGCGGCATTTCAATGTCGAACAGGTGTTCGCCATGGCGGGTGAAAGAGCGCGAAAAGCGAGGCTTGTCATGGATGACGTGCACACTGCGAAGCGGCTGTTCACTGGCTTCCAGCCACCGGGTGAGCCGTGGAATCAACAGACTGTGGCCCCACACCGAAACCACCAGAATCTGCGCATCATATTGTTGCTCCATGGAACGCAGTGCCTGGGCCTCGGCCAGGTTCATCACCATGGGTTTCTCAATGATGATGTATCGGAAACCGGCCATAAGCGCCTCGTGCACATGACGCAAGTGCAGGGCCGGTGGCGTACAGATGTGCACGACACCTACCCTGCCCTGCAGTGCCGACGCCTCGGGTAGACAGTGCAGCATCACCAGGCCATCGACCAACCCACCGCCCAGCTCAGGGTCCACGACCGTGATGGTGGTGTCGACATCGGGCAGGCAGCCCTGCCGATGCAATGAGCGCAGGCTGGCCAGATGCAGGTTTCTCCCGCAGTGACCGAAGCCGAAGATGATTGAGCGCAGCATCGTCATACAGCCTCATCCGCGCCCAGCAGCCGACGGCTCTCCAGGCAAGGGTCAGCAGCTGTTAGCAGACGTTCCCCCACCAGCGCGGCGGTAAAGCCGATGCGTTCTACCAACTGCATGTCCTGATGACCGGCAACACCGCTTTCCGCCACGGCGATAACCGAAGCAGGCAGACACTCGAACAATTGGGCGGAGCGGTCGAAGTCGACCTTGAAGGTATCGAGGTCGCGATTGTTGATACCTACTATCGACGCGTCGACCGATAGCGCCTGGTCGATGTCCGCCTCGTCAAAAGTCTCCACCAATACATCCAGCCCCAGCTGGTTCGCCAAGGTATGCAACCTCGCAAGGCTGCCGGGCGGCAGGCAGCGGACGATCATCAACACCGCGTCGGCGCCCAGTGCCCGCGCCTCGTAGACTTGGTACTCATCAACGATGAAGTCCTTGTACATCACCGGCAAGGTGATTTGAGGATGGTTGGCCAGCATGCCAACGACATGGGGCGCATTACCAAAGAACCGACTGTCGGCGATGACCGACAGGGCACTGGCGCCCCCGGCCTGGTACGCCATCGCCAACTGGAGTGGATCATAGTCAGCACGCAGCACGCCCTTGGACGGCGAGCGGTACTTGGCTTCGGCAATGAGAGAGATTCCCTCGCCTGCCAAGGCACCGGCAAAGTGACGGGGCGCTCGTGCGTCACGAATCCGCTTGAGCAGGGCATCGATACCATGCGCCTGCTTGCGTTGAGCCGTTTCCTGGACTTTGTATCTGACAATCTCTTCGAGCATGGATCGACCACCATCAATGAGTTTGGGATAGCGCCGGTAAGAAGGCTGCAGAGAAACAGTGCTGTTCCTCTGTCAGCCGGCGAGGAGCAAACCTAATGGCCGTGAAGGTTTAAAACCACCTACCCAATGGGGTAGGCAGGCGCCAGGATGCCATCGGCGATGGACCGCACCGACATGCGATGGCACTGGCCCTGCAGGCTTTCCATGGGGATTTCACTGGGGTATAACAAACGTCGGGAAACGGCATCCGGAAATGGAGATTCGATGCGTACTTGGCTCGCAAACCTGCTGGCATGGACAAGCTCGGTCAAAGATGAGCAGGACTTGGTGAACGGCGTTCAACGTGTTGCCTGGGAGTTGGATTTCGAATGGTTTTCGTTCGGTGTCTGCACAGCCCTGCCTTTTTCCAACCCCATCATGCAGATGCGCTGCAATTTCTCGAGCACCTGGCAGCGCCGCTACAGCGACGCCGATTTCCTGCTTGTCGACCCTTCGGTACAGCGCGCGCGCGCCTGCACCACACCCTTTTTGTGGCAGGGAGAACTGCTGCGCAAGATGCCGCAGTTCTGGGAAGAAGCTCGCGCCGCAGGCCTGAGATACGGCTGGGCCTGCTCGCGTACCAATGCCTCGCGCCACCAGAGCATGCTGACCCTCGCCCGCGGCAGCTCTACGCTGGATGTGGCCGAACTCAATGCCAAGGAACTCAAGATGCGCTGGCTCGCCGAGACTATCGCGCCAGTGATGGAAAGGCTGCTGATCACCCCGTCCCATCAGGCCCAGCATTACCGGCTGACCGCACGGGAAATCGAGGTGCTACGTTGGACGGCCGATGGCAAGACGCAGGAAGAGATCGCGCAGATCCTGGCCATCTCCTTCGACACCGTCAAATTCCATGTGAAGAACGCCGTGGGCAAGCTCGGCGCCACTAACAAAACCGCAGCGGTGGTCAGGGCAGCCGTCCTGGGCATCATCAGTTGACCCCACATCTACCTCACAGGGAGCGTCACCGTGTTTCCAATGGACATCTGGTTCACCTACACCACAGCTTGCGTGCTGCTGGTCCTCTCTCCAGGCCCTGACAATTTGCTGGCGATAGGACGCGGGCTCAGCCAGGGTCGCCTGGCTGCCCTCGTGTCGGGCCTGTCGTCTGGCCTGGGTATCCTGTTTCACGTCACCACCGCGTCGCTGGGGCTCACGTTGTTGATCCAGACCTCGACCGTCGCCTTCTGGGTGGTCAAGTTGGTGGGGGCAGCCTACCTGCTCTGGCTCGGGATAAAGGTGCTGCGTTCCAGGAGCCTGGTGACCTTCGCACCCGCCGCGCGGCAGCCCCTTCGAAACATATTGCTCACAGGTTTCCTTTCCGCGGCGCTCAATCCCAAGCCAGGGTTGTTCGTGCTGGCGTTCATCCCTCAATTCATCAATCCTGCACTCGGCTCGGTCACTGTGCAGATGCTGGTCTACGGGTTCTGGTTCGCTCTGCTGACGGCCGTGGGATTTTCGCTGATGGGGATTTTCGCCACGCGCCTGTCGCAATACATTTGTCGACGCCCGCGCCTTGCCAACGGACTCAACCTCGGCGCGGGATTGACCTTCATCGTGTCAGGACTTTCCATCGCTGCTCTTAGCCAGAAATAACTGCGTTCGGTGGTGAGCCAGATGGCGTCGATGCGGATCATTAAGGGAGTTCACGGACAAAGCGGGCGCAGCCGTCAGGATCGGAAGTTGGCCATTTCACGGTGATCGATTGCTCGCCAATAATCGCCAACGTTTCCGCCTGCCGTTTGGGCGTAGGTCTCAACGGAACGAAAGCCGGCAACGCCGCTGGCGGCTGATCTCGGTAAAGCGGTATCCACTTGCGGATAACGTTGGCGTTGATGCCGCGGCTGATGGCAACGCTGGATAGGGTTGCCCCCGGTTGTAGGCATTCCTGAACAACCTGGGCTTTGAAGGGCTTCGGGTAAGAGCTTCGTTGGCGCATGGAAATCCGACGTGCTTGGTTATCTCATGCAGCGACAACTTATCTCGAAAGTGAATACGCCGAATCTTGCCCATCATTTCCATGCTGATCACCTCGACGCGTCCATACCGTCGAACTTGGCGCGCTACTTATAGAGGATCGCCAAGCTGATGCCGTGCTCGCGGCACAGCTCCGGGACTGGGCTGCCGACCTCAGTTTACTTAAGAATGGCAATGATTTGGCTGTCGGAAAAACGCGATGTCTTCACGCACAATTTCCCTGATCCAATCAGGAGAAAATTCTACTTCCGACGAGTACGTGTTTCATGGGGCTAGTTCACATTACCAGTTTTCGGTCAGCGGCAACACTGTGTGTTCTGACAGGTCTAATTTCCGTCCTCCTTGTTATGGTTTGAGTCCAATTGATTAGCCGGACGACTAATCAACACTTTTAAAGGAGGAAACAGTGTCCCGACTATTCTCGCCGCTAACATTGCGCGGAACTACTATTCGAAATCGAATTGGTATGGCGCCCATGTGTCAATACGTGTCCGACGACTCGCTGGTGAATGACTGGCACAAAGTTCACCTGGGTGCTCGGGCAATTGGGGGGTAGGTCTTATCATCCTCGAGGCCACCTCTGTGACTGCGGACGGACGAGTAACACCCCAGGATCTTGGTCTCTGGTCGGACGCGGCAGTGCCAAAACTCAGGGAACTTGCTTCATTCTTGAGTGCGCAGGGGAGTGTTCCAGGCATTCAACTTTCCCATGCGGGTCGTAAGGCCAGTCGTCTAAGGCCTTGGGAGGGTGACCTTCCATTGCTCGCGGAGCAAGGAGGCTGGGAGCCTGTCGGGCCGAGCCCGATTCCATTTGCAAAAGGATATGCTGTGCCCCGTGAGCTGGATCTTTCGGAAATACCAGCGTTACAGGAGGCCAGACTCACTAGCCTGCCCCGAGTATGTCGCCCGTATAACGTCCAACCAATACCAAGAATTTTGTTTATCGTTGCCGCAGAGTGAACGCTCAGAAGGCCAACGCTGACATGATCACGGATTGCGGCACTTCAGGAAGCCGCGAAACATCACATGGCTACTCCGTGAGTCCGCGATGTGAATTCAATGTTCCCAAGCCCCTCCACAGCCCCGCCATTATCCCCAGCCCCTCTTGAACAATATCGGTCAACAGATGCTCATCTGGCGCATGCTGAGCACAGGCTGCGTAGGAATGAGGTATCCACAGCGTCGGTAACCCGAGGGAATGGGCAAACATATCGTTAGGGATAGACCCACCGATATTGGGCAGAACTACGGGCGCACGTCCAACCGAGCGAGAAATTGAAGCCATGGTTATCGAAATGCTCTCTGAGAATTGTCTCGATTGATTCGTATGCAGTTCATACGACAAATCGCATGGGGCAGCCGGAGTCGGCCATGTTTTTGAACTCCGGAGCCAAACGCCCCGTTAGCCACATCAACTCGACGTTGCGCTCGGCCTCACGCTCAAGCCGGCGACTGGACTGAATCCAATTGAGGTAGCCGTAGATATAGATCTTCCGCAAGACCGCTGGGTGGTGGCTGGCCGACCGGTTGCGGCAGGATCGACGCCCTCAAACCCAAGTGCGCCCAAGTCGAGTTCATCGACGAAAACGTCGACCACTCGCACTGGATTTTCTTCGGTTACGTAATCGTCCAGACACTCCGGCAGCAAGGTGACTTGCGTCCGGGCCTCGCCTTCAATGAATCGCTTCATGATCGCCCCTGTTACGACCTCGACGATGAAAAGGTTAGACGATTGCTTGCCCTTTCTCACAGCCTCCCCCAAAGAGAAAGTAAGCTTGCTCCTCATCTCGTGGCATAGCAGCATAGTGAGAATTTACTCCTTCGCTATCACCTATCCCGCACTTCCAAGGTCACCATGTCCATAAGTCTTGATGAGCTACTGAAAACCGTAGACGACGAACAGTCATTCATCGGCTTCATTGAAGCTCTAGGTATGGATTTCGCCGATGAGCGTTTGCTGGAAGAGAGCTCTCCGTCGTCTCCCTATGGACCGGGGCGTTGGATGGGAAAACGGCTCTATTGATACCTTTCTTGATGCTGCCGCAGCGTGGGCGACTGCCAGCTCACGCAGTTCCCCTGTGAGTGCCAGTAGATCAAACGTATGGCAACGCTGTGCGGCCATTCTGCTGGCTGGTAAATTTTATGAGTGAGCCCAGCCATTGCTGTTCGAAGGACTACGACCGAACAAAGGCTGCCGGTCGTGAAAATCCACTATCGGCTCATACTGCTTCAAACCGCAGGTCTTGAACTGCTCGGCGGTGTTTTCACACAGGCTGGGCCCGAAGTAGCCATGTCGACATGAGTGCAGACATTTTTTAGGCACAAAAAAAGCCACTCAGATGAGTGGCTTTTTTTGAATCTTGGAGCGGGAAACGAGACTCGCATCTGGTGTCCTACTCATTGAAATTTAAGGGGTTTCTTTTCTTGCCGGAGCAGGAAAAGACTTGATTCTGGACTTGTTTTTTGGGCATTTCAAGAGCACCAGAGAGTGATAGAGGCGGCTCGCCGCTTCACGCCAACGGCGCTACCGTAACGTCGGCCTGGCCGCCCTGGGCCAGAGCGGCCTGAACGAACCCGTCAGCCTTCTTGCGCTCAACGAAGTCCCTGATATAGGCCGCACCGGCTTCACAACGACGTGGCACGGCCACCGCCTGGCGAATGGACGTGAACGCACCGTCTAAAACTCGGTACTTTGGATTACCTGCCGCCACTTGCTCCAACGGTTGACGCACTCCTGCGGCTGCATCCAGATTCTTTTCGCAATACAGATCTACTGCACCCGCAGATGTTTCAGCACGCTCAAGCTGTGCATGATTCAACGTACGAGACAGGAACAGATCGTAGGCAGCGCCTTTGCCAACGGCTAACCTCAAGCCCGGCTGATCGAGGTCCTGGACGTGCTGATAGGGAGAATCCGCCGCCACCAAGTACGTCCCCTCGATGACGACGTAGGGTTCGCTAAACGCGATTTGTTCTTCTCGTACGGGCTCGATTGCCAGAAAAGCTATATTCCAGATGCCCTCCTCCAAGGCCGCGAAGACCTTGCCGGCGGCATCGAAAGTGACCATTTCCAGACTCACGCCAAGCTCTTCAGCCAGCGCTTTTGCCAGGGCGACAGACACACCTTGCGGCGATCCATCCTGAGCTTTTTGCGCCAATACAGGATTGCCAAAGTTAATGGCGGCACGCAGGACGCCTTGTGGCGCCAAGTCGTTGGTTATCGCACGGTTGATAACACTCATCTTGATGCTCCGAGGGTTCGGTTAAGGTCTTACCAGATTGGCAAGATGTAGAAAACGATCCAACGATCCGTTCAGGTCAGCCTCAGTTCGCCTCGCGGCCAACAGGTGTTCCGAGTTCCGTCGGCTCCCGGTTGGTCACCCGCATGAACAGGGTCATGAGGAAACCTATGAGCAGCAGCGCACTTAGAAACAGTAAACCGGTGGCGGCGCTGTTGCTGTTGCCCTTGACCATGCCGATCAGCGATGGCCCGACGAAACCGCCGAGGTTGCCGATCGAGTTGATCACCGCGATCGACACTGCTGCCGTGGCGCGATTGAGGAACAGCGTCGGCAAGGCCCAGAAAGGCGACTTGAAACTGTAGAGTCCGGACAGCGCTACACAAATCATCGCCATTGCCAAAAATGGATTGCCCATCACTGCGGCCCCCACCAGACCCAGGGCGGCAATCAGCAATGGAATGGCCGAGTGCAGCTTGCGTTCATTACGTCGGTCGGAACTGCGCGACCAGACAATCATCGCTCCCGTGGCCACGATGTACGGCAGCATGGCGATCAGGCCGATCTGCGTGTGTGTCAGCGACTCGGAAAAGCTCTTGATGATTTGCGGCATCCAGTAACCCACGCCAAGGCTGCCGCACTGATACACAAAGTAGATGAATGACAGGTAAAGCACCTTCGGGTTGGTCATCGTCTTGTAGACGCTCAAACTCTTCACGTTTTTACGACTCTGGCGGTCACGCTCCAACTCGGCGATCAGCCATTCCTTCTCTTCAGGCTTGAGCCACTTCGCCTGTTCGGGTTTATCGGTCAGGAAAAAGTAACAGGCAATGCCGAGAAATACCGCAGGAATACCTTCCAGAAACAACATCCAGCGCCAGCCGCTCCAATCGAGCCAGCTGATGTTGTCCATGATCCAAGTGCTCATTGGCGCGCCAATGATGTAGCTCACCGGAATGGCAGCGGTGAATAAAGCCACGGTAGTAGCCAGTTCCCTAGAGCGAAACCAGAAGGTCAGATACACGATGATGCCGGGGAAGAAACCAGCCTCGGCCACCCCCAGGAAAAATCGCAGAATATAGAGCTGGTTGGCAGTCTGCGCGAAAGCGGTCATTGCGGCGATGGCGCCCCACGTCACCAGGATCCGGGCAATCCATACCCGAGCGCCAAACTTGTTCAGCATCACGTTGCTTGGCACTTCGAACAGGAAATAGCCGATAAAGAAAATTCCCGAGATGAAGCCAAAGGCTTCGCTCGACAGGGCCAGCTCCTTGTTCATTTGCAGCGCGGCGTAGCCGATGTTGGCACGATCGAGGTAGGAAACGATGTACAGCAGAAAAACAAAAGGGATGATTCGCAGGGTGACCTTGCGAATGATCGCGGCTTCATCAGGCTTATTATTGTTCATGACAACCTCACTAGAAGCAGGCAATAGCCTGCTGCTGTCATTGCATTATTGGAAATCCACAAGTTCTCAGGCCGAAAAAACCATGCACACCGGGCTACCGGTCGAGACCGAGAAACCCGTCTTGCTAAGCCCTCCCTTGTCCGGGTCTACCGCCATGGAAATGATGGTGTCGCTGTCCTCGTTCAGCGCGAAAAGGAAACGCTCATTGGGGGTCAACGTGAAGAAACGAGGGGTCTTGCCCTCGGTGGGCATAAACTCCACCGGGCTCAACAGACCTGTAGCCTGATCGATAACGAACACCGCCACACTGTCGTAACCGCGATTGGAGGCATAAAGGAAGCGGCCGCTACGATCGACTTCGATCTCCGATGCACGACTGTTGCCGGTAAAGCTCGCAGGCAACGACGGCACGATTTGAATCGGTACCAAGGCCCCCGTCCGAGCCTCGAAGCGGTAAGTTGTCACGCTGGAATCAAGCTCATTGACGACGTAGGTAAACGCAGCGCGAGGGTGGAACGCCAAGTGGCGTGGCCCCGCCCCTTCGCGAGTGGCGACGAAGGGCTGGGCCGCTGGAAGCAACCTGCCGTTTTCGAAACGGAAACTGAACACTCGATCCAGCCCCTTGTCTGGCACCAGCACAAAGTTACCGGAGTGATCAAACGGGTTGAAGTGTGGCTTGGAGAACGGCTGCTCGACCCGGTGCGGCCCCGTCGGCCCTTCCAACTTGAGCAGTTGGTTCAGCGTACCGAGCGCGCCGTCGCTACCCACGTTCATTACCGCCAGGGAACCCGTGATGTGGTTCGACACCACTAGGAATCGCTCGGTAGGGTCGAGTGCCAAGTGCACCGGATTTTTACCTTCGCAACTTTGCTGATTGATAAAGGTGAGTTTGCCTGTGGCTTTGTCGACGCTGAAAGCACTGACCTCACTCTTGTCGCCGTGAACGGTATATAGGCGGTCACCGGCCTTGTTCAAGGCCAGGAACGACGGGTTTACCAAGTCTTTGACCACCTGAACGAGCGCCAGGGTGCCCTCTTCCTGGTCCACTCTGTAGACACTGATGCCCTCACCGCGAGCGTTTCGTTCGCGAGTGGTCCGTGACCCGACATAGGCGTACATAGGTGTGGTTCTCCGTGTTTCAGGTAACTTTTCATTAGCCAGGCTTGCGTGAACCAAACCACTGAGCAATAGCGAGGCCAGCAGAGAAAATCCGGCAAGCGCACTCATTTGCGTGAGTACGGAGCGGCGAGTGAGTCCAACGGGCTCGATTCATGACCGCGTTCGCTGAACCACCTTGCGGATCACGAATGGCAGCACACCACCGTTGACCAGGTAACGAATCTCTTGAAGGGAATCAATGCGCACACGCAGCTCCACCTGTTGCTGCTCACCGCTGGAGCGATGCATGACCATGTCCACACGGTTATCGCCGACACTTAGTTCGTCCAACCCTAAGAAATCAAAACGTTCGTCCCCCTGCAAAGCGAGGTCATCCACCGACAAGCCAGGTTTGAATTGCAATGGGATGACGCCCATGCCAATCAGGTTGCTGCGATGAATACGCTCGATGCTCTGCGCAACGACAGCTTTCACGCCGAGCAATGCCTGAGCCTTGGCTGCCCAGTCACGACTGGAACCGGCGCCATAGTTGATGCCGGCAAATACCACCATGGGCGTATGCTGCGCTGCGTAGCTTTTGGCTGCCTCAAACACCGGTAGACATTGCGTATGGTCGGCGTTCCAAGCCCAAGCGCCCGGGCCTGGCTGGTTGTCACCCAGCATGCGGTTTTTCACAGCCTTGTTAGTGAACGCACCACGCAACATGACTTCATGGTTGCTGCGTCGGGTGGAGTATTGATTGAGGTCTTGGGGATTTTCACCGCGCTCCAGCAACCATTGTCCGGCCAAGCTATCGGCAGGGATGGAATAAGCGGGCGAAATATGGTCCGTTGTCACGTTGTCACCCAAGACCATCAGCGTGCGCGCACCATTGATGGCCAAGCTGGATTTTGGCTCAGCCGCGATATCGGCCAAGTATTGTGGGCGGCGCAGATAAGTTGAATCAGGGCTCCATGGGAACCGCACACTGCCTTCAGCCGACAACGATTGCCAGTGATGAGTACCCTCCCACACCTTGGCGAGGCGCTGCTGGAAAAACTCTGGCTTGACGACCTTGGCTACCTGGGCGGCGATTTCAGCGTCGGATGGCATCAGATCGCGCAGGTAAACAGGGTTACCCTCATGATCATTGGCCAAGGCTTGCGACTCGAGATCAATATCGATGGTCCCGGCGATGGCATAAGCCACACACAGGGCTGGGGATGCCAGGTAGCCAGCGGGCACCTTGGGATTGACCCGCCCTTCGAAATTTCGGTTACCGGACAGCACCACTACACCCTTCAGACCTTGATCCGCAAACAGCTCCACATGCTCTTCAAGCGAGCCCGAGTTACCGATGCAGGTCATGCAACCAAAACCGGCAAGGTTGAAACCCAACGCAGAAAAATCCTCCAGCAGATCAGCCTCCGCCAGGTAATCGGCTACCACGCGGGACCCTGGAGACAACGACGTCTTGACCCAGGGCTTGCGAGTGACGCCGAGCTGACGAGCTTTGCGTGCCAGCAGTCCGGCCTGAATCATCTGCGATGGATTGGCTGTGTTGGTGCAACTGGTGATCGCCGACATGACGACCGCACCGTGGGTGATCGGCTCATTGAAGGACGGCTCGAAAAACGTCGTTTGCGCAGGTCCGGCAATCAAATTGCTCCCCCCCATCACCTCATTTCGGAACGAGGCTGCGGCGTTGGACAACTTCTGACGCTGATGCGGCTGGTGTGGGCCAGCGACGCTGACTTCGATGCTGTTCAGGTCCAACTCAATCAACTCATCGAACTGTGGTTCAACCAACTCATCGCGTCGCCACAGTGGCTGGGCGCTCATGTAGCTGACGACCTTGTTGCACAGGGACTCTGATCGACCACTGAGCTTCAAGTAGGACAGGGTCTCGTCGTCAAAGGGGAAGAACACCACAGTGGCGCCGTACTCAGGCGCCATGTTGGACACGGTACCTCGGACGGCCCAGCTCAGGGCAGATAGGCCGGGACCGGTGAACTCGACAAACTTGCCGACGACCGAACGCTTGCGCAAGATTTCGGCCACATGCAACGACAGGTCGGTAGCGGTGACTCCGGGACGCAGGGTGTTCGTTACACGGATGCCCACCACTTTCGGGAAGCTGATCGGTACCGGTTCACCGACCATGGCGGCCTGCCCCTCAAGCCCACCCACACCCCAGCCCAAGACCCCGATGGCATTGATCATTGGCGTATGGCTGTCGGTGGCAACCATGTCGTCCGGATGTAGCAAGCGTTGACCATCTTCGGTTCGGCTTTCCCAAACGACCTGCGCCAACGCTTCCATGTTCATCTGGTGAATAATGCCGGTGCCAGGAGGGATCACCCTGAAGTTGTCCAGGCTCTCTTGCGCCCACTTGATAAAGCGGTAGCGCTCGCTGTTGCGACGAAAATCGATGTCCAGGTTCTGCTCTACGGCATCGGCCTCGGCATAATGCTCAACGATCACTGAGTGGTCGATGGTCAATACCGCCGGAATCAGTGGATTCATCGCTTTCGGATCACCACCCAGCTCAGCCACCACATCACGCATCCCGGCGAAATCGGCCAATGCCGGCAAGCAGGTCGTGTCATGGAACATCAATCGATTAGGCTGGAAAGGCACTTCGCAATCCGGGCCATTTCCGATGGCGCGAGCCAGCACCGATGGCAGTGATTCGGGCGAGCAACGCGCAACATTTTCCAACAGGATGCGAATCGAATAAGGAAGCTTGGACACCTGTACAGGCGACAGCATCTTGTTCAAATCGATGTAAGCAAACGGCTCGTCATCAATCACAAGATGGTTGATGAGGTCGCAGGCAGTCTTGGTCATGCTCATATCGCTCAGGCTTTTTTATAATGGTCGCGGGACCGGGCTTAACCCATCGATGCCGCTGATAGGTCGATATTAGAAGCAGCCCCCGCTATTGAAAATTGATCAATCGCCACACCAGCGTTCTCCGATAGAGAACACTCAATCATCTTTACGATGATTCAGATGATCGATCAGCGTTTTCAAAGTAGGTGAGGCGGTGTCATATTTTTTGCAGACAAGCAGCAATGAACGACGGGCCCATGGCTCGTCCAATGTCACGGCCTTCAGTTTGTGGCTACGCAGATACTGGTTAATCACACTACGTGGTAGCACCGCCAGCCCAAGGCCTGTCGACACCATGCGGCACATACAATCGAAGCTGCTGATGCGAATCCGCAGCTTGAGATTCATGCCCAGTTTTTCGGCCTCGCTTGTCAGCAATGTGTGCATCGAGCTTTCCAGATGCGGTCCGACAAACTCGTGCTCCAGCACTTCATTGAATCGAACCGATGTGTGACGTGCCAACGGGTGCCCGCCAGGAACAACCAACGTCAATTCATCACTGCGATAAGGTAATGTCTCCAGACCCTGGGCAGAGGTCTGTGCGGCTATGATGCCCAAGTCAGCGCGCCCATCCGCGACGGCGCGAATCACTGCTGACCCCACACGCTCCTCGATATCAAACTTGATCTGCGGGTAGAGCGACACGAACCGCGAGACATCGTCCGGCAAGAACTGAGACAAGGCGGAAGTGATGGCATGGATGCGCACATGTCCCTTGACCCCGGCGGCATAGTCCCCCAGTTCATGGTCCAGTTGTTCGATCGTCTGCTTCACCTGACGCGCATAAAACAATAACGACTGCCCTGCGGGTGTGAGATCAACCCCTCTGGCATTGCGGATCAGCAAGGCTGAACCAACCTGCGCTTCAAGCTCGGTAATACGCTTACTGACGGCTGACACTGCGAGATGCTTGATTCGAGCCGCTCGGGTCAAATTGCGCTCCTCTGCCACAGAAATGAACAGGTCCAGGCTGGTAATGTCGTATCGCACCCACTCACTCCTAACTGACATCTGGTCCAACGCTTTTCACCGAAAAACGTTAATCGTCTTCATGCAACTTGATGCCACGTGCGTGAAGCAGCGGTGGAATCACCAGCACCAACAGCGTCAGCGCAAGAATCGAGGCAGCTATAGGTTGCGTCACGAACACCATCCAGTCGCCCTGACTGATGGATAACGCGTTACGCAGTTGTTTTTCGGCCATCGGCCCTAGCAGCATGCCGACAATCACGGGCGCGACGGGAAAATCGAATCGTCGCATGACCACTCCTACCCAGCCGATGGCGAGCATGAGCAGCAGATCAAATGACGAGTGGCGCATCCCGTACACCCCGATAGTCGCGAATACCAGAATGCCGGCATTGAGGTACGGACGGGGAATCTGCAACAGCTTCACCCAAAGCCCCACCAACGGAAGATTCAAGACCAGCAGTATGACGTTCCCAATGTAGAGCGACGCCACGAGGGTCCAGACCAGGTCACCCGAGGTCTGGAATAGCATCGGGCCTGGCTGCAGGTTGTAGTTCTGGAACGCCGCCAACAATATGGCCGCGGTGGCGGAGGTCGGGATGCCGAGCGTCAGCAGCGGCACCAGCGAACCCGTTGCACTGGCATTGTTAGCGGCCTCGGGACCGGCAACCCCTTCGATGGCCCCCTCACCCTTGCTGGCAGCAAAGTCTTGCGGGTGCTTACTCAATTTGCGCTCGGTGGAGTATGAAAGGAAGGTCGGGATCTCCGCACCACCGGCGGGGATTGAGCCAAATGGAAATCCGATCATCGTGCCCCTGAGCCAGGCCGGAACCGATCGCTTCCAGTCATCACGTGTCATCCACAACGAGGTCAAACGATGCCGACGTACCGCTTCTTCCTTTTGATAGAGCAGGCTGTACAACGCCTCCCCCACCGCGAACAATCCCACCGCCACCAACACGACTTCGATACCGTCGACTAACTCGGGAACTTCCCAGGTATAGCGGGCGATCCCCGAAGTCGAATCCAGACCGATCAAGCCGATGACCAGCCCAACGCCCAGCGATGCAAAACCCCGCAGCATCGATGCTCCCAGCACCGCGGAAACGGTGGTGAACGACAGCACCAGAATCGCAAAATATTCCGCAGGTCCGAATTTCAACGCCAGGGTGGCAACGACAGGAGCGAACAGCGTCAGAAGCAGCGTCGCAATGGTTCCGGCCACACATGACCCTATCGCAGCCGTAGCCAGGGCCGGTCCTGCCCGCCCGTTGCGAGCCATGAGATTGCCCTCCAGGGCCGTGACCATCGAGGACGATTCTCCGGGAGTATTGAGCAGGATGGAGGTCGTGGAACCACCAAACTGAGCGCCGTAGTAGATACCGGCGAACATGATCAAGGCGCCCGTAGGATCGACCTTGGCGGTGATGGGCAGCAACAGAGCCACCGTCAGCGCTGGCCCGATGCCCGGCAAAACGCCAATTGCAGTGCCGAGCAGACAGCCGATAAACCCCCACAGGAGATTGATCGGTTGCAGCGCAGCAGCAAAACCTACCGCCAGGCTTGAGAGAATTTCCACCTTGTTAACTCCTTCAAACGGGTCAGATCCACACGTTGATCAGGTGTGGAAGGGAAACCCCTAGACCGGCGTTGAACAACCAGTAGATGGGCAAGGTCAGCGCGATACCGATGGCGAGGTCGCGCACTGGACGACGGCTGCCGAAACCTCGCGCCGAAAAAGCGAACAACAACCCGGCCGCCAGCACGAACCCGATGACTTCAATCAGCAAGGCCACGCCCAAGAGTCCAACAGTCACCCAGGCCGCGCCGGCTTTCCCGCCGGGAATGGTCGTGGCAGCCTCGTCGTCATGGTCAGGTAGGTTTCGCAAACCACCGGTGATCGCTTGATAACTCAGCAACAGGCCTACGCAGCCCACAAATGCAGCTACCGCATAGGGATAGACGTAGGCACTGAGAATCACAAAGCCCATCTCCGGTGGAAATCGAAAGGCCCCGTAAGCCAACACGCCACTGATCAGAATCAGGCTCGTGCCGACGGCAAGCTGCGTCAGCACCACCTTGGAAGGCCGGGGCATTTAAAGCAGCCCGACCTTGACCAGCATGGCGCGCAATCGCACATGATCCTCTTCAACAAACTTGCCGAACTCGTCGCCGGTCAGGATGCTCGGAGACCACGCGTTCACCTTGACGTTTTCTTGCCATACCTTGCTGTTGGTCCCTGAAAGAACGGCATCCACCACTTGTTTGCGCTGCTCCGGAGACAGATTTGCCGCACCGTAAACGCCGCGCCAGTTGTTGATTATGACGTCGTACCCCTTCTCCTTGAGCGTCGGTGCTTCAATGCCAGCGACCCGCTCCGGTGCACCGATAGCCAGCAACCGGAACTGCTTGGACTGAACATACTTGGCCAGTTCAGCGTAGCCGCCGGTAATAACGGTGATATGGCCACCCAACGTCGCGGCAACGACCTCGCCACCGCCGGCATAGGCGATGTAATTCACCTTGTTGATCGGAACATCCATCTTGCCGGCCAGCTCTGCGATTCCAATGTGATCGATCGACCCTTTGGAGCCGCCACCCCACTTGATACTGGAGGGATCAGCCTTGAAGGCCGTCAGCAAGTCTTCCAGCGTTTTGTAGGATGACTCCTCACGCACCGCAAGCACGTTGTATTCCGTGAAAAGCCTGGCGATGGGAGTGACATCCTTCATGGTGATTTGCGGTTTGTTCTGCTCCTCGGATGTGACCATGTTGGCACCGACCACAATCAGCGCATTCGGATCGCCTTTCGTGCTGTTGGCAAATTGTGCCAACCCCAGCGTTCCACCTGCACCGCCCTTGTTTTCGAACGTGATGGATTTGACCGCATCAGCTTCGATCAAGGCCTTGCCGAGAATTCTGGCAGTCTGGTCATATCCCCCACCTACCGAACCGGGGGCCATGAATTTAACCGCATCCAATGCCTGGACGGCGGTCGAGAGCGTGATCGCTGACAGGGCGGTTGCAATGAACATGCAACGGCTGAATCGACGGTTTGAAATGAGCATGCGTATTCTCCCGAGACTATTGTTTTTGTTGGTACCGGTTGAGTGTCGAGCGGAGCTGAATCTGTGATGCCTACGTACAAGCGTTGATCATGGGGTCGTTGGCAAGCCGTCCCTCAAGCCCGGATCGGAATGGGTTTGAAAGCCCAAACGCACGCCAATTTCGAACGCCGAGCCCCTAATAGACGCTACCGGAAATTGATTTGCAAGACGATAAAATACAATAAACAAAAAATAGCGTATTTTGTGCGAGCAGGCGGATGGTAGGGTACGTGTCCGAAAGGCAGATCCCTTATTTACGCGTAAAAATGCAATACAGGCCCGGCGCGCCCTCCACTTCCGATCCGGATTTCCGGCGCCCCCTAAAACCTCATGTGTGAATCAAGTATGGCTTCAAGCGCCCTGGTGCAAACAATTGCAGTGCAGATCCGCCAAAAAATTCAAACCGGTGTGTGGTCCCCTGGCGATCACCTTAGCGCGCAGAAAGTGGCGGACGACTTCAACGTATCGCGTTCTCCGGCGCGTGAGGCATTGGTGTTGCTCGCTAATCAATCGATCCTCGAACAATTGCCCAATCGCGGCTTTTTTGTGCTCGAACCGCTCCAGGAAACCCGGGATCTATCCGACCAGTCCGTCCCGCTCGAGGAACCGGACGCCTATTACCGGCTCTCCGAAGACTGGTTGAACAATGCCATTCCTGCCGAAGTCACCGAGCAGTTCCTACGCACGCGTTATGACCTGACAAAAGCCCAGCTCATCGATGTCCTCAATCGTGCAAGCAAGGTCGGCTGGGTAACACCGAAGCCGGGTTATGGCTGGCGGTTTCTGGATGTCGCAAAAACTCCGGAAAGCCTCGAACAGATTTATAGGGTGCGCTCGCTGATTGAACCTGCGGCTCTGCTGGAGCCGACTTATCGGCACGACGCTACCAAGCTACAACGGTTGAAGACAGAACAGCAAAAGCTGCTCGATGGAGGAATTGAAACCTTGCCAGCGGACGTTCTGCTCAAAAGCGGCATCCGCTTCCATGAGGAGTTCATCCAACTCTCAGGCAACCCGCTCTATCACATGATTCTGGTGCAAATGAACAACATGCGGCGCCTGATTGAATACCGCTCGATGATCGACCGAAACCGCTTTTACAAACAGTGCGCCGAACACATCCGCATGATTGAGCTGGTCGAACAGGGCAACAACGCTGAAGCGGCGCAATTGATGAAACAGCATCTGAGTGGCTCGTTCGCCGATAAATCGCCAATTCTGCATTTGCGTTCGTTGGCTTCCGACATCAAGCGTGGCGCTCCAGTGATTACTGAGGAACGCGATCGTTGAATATCGAAGAGCTGTTGCGTGCAGAAATCTGCGCGGTTGGAGCAAGCTTGTTTGCCCGGGGCTATACCGTTGGCAGCGCCGGCAATATCAGTGCGCGCCTGGAAGATGGCTGGCTGATTACCCCCACAGATGCTTGCCTTGGAAGGCTGAAACCCGAGGAGATTGCCAAGGTCAGCAAGGACGGCACTTGGGTTTCAGGAAACAAACCATCAAAAACCCTGGAGCTGCATCGCCAGGTCTATGACCGCAATCCATCGGTGAACGGAGTGGTGCACACACACTCCACTGCATTGGTGGCGTTGACATTGAACGGGGTCTGGAGCAATGACGATATCCTGCCACCGTTGACGCCTTATCAAGTGATGAAGGTTGGGCATATCCCTTTGATCGCCTATCAACGTCCAGGCTCACCTGATGTCGCTGCGCAAGTTGCGCAATGGGCACTCCGGGTTCGTGGAGTGATGCTTGAGCGTCTTGGTCCAGTGGTTTGGGAAAGCTCGGTATCAAAAGCCAGCTTCGCGCTGGAAGAGCTCGAGGAAACAGCGAAGCTCTGGATGATGAGCAACCCCAAACCTGCCCCCCTTCAAGAGCACGCAATTGAAGAGCTTCGGAGCGTGTTTTCTGCCAAGTGGTAACGCCGGAGCCGCAGGAATCATTGGGTTCATGGTTGCGATATGCCCCCCATTTCCGATGGCTGAAATCATGGACTTATTACTCAGCGGTCTAGGCCCGAAAAAACGACTCTGGAAAGTCGTTTAAGGGTCAATTCGGCGCGACCTGAGGCCACGACGAGCAGCAATTTATTTTTGGGAACGACGCAAGCGCTTCAACCACAAACCATGGACAGGCTCGGCACAGACCATCACCACGACCAACCGCATGATCTGCATCGCAGTTACGATCCCGACGGCCAGATTCAATGCTTCTGCGGTGAGATACATCTCAGTGCTGCTGCCCGGCATCATCCCCAGGGCCAGCGTCAAAGACGGGACCTGCAGCCATAGCCCCATTCCAACTGCCAATATCACCGTGCAAACAATCATGGCCAAGGTGAACAGCGAAACCTTGAGAAGGTATGTTGGGGACGAGCGAAAAAAATGCCGGTCGAAATAGCCACCGAGCGCACAACCAATCATCAG
The DNA here is from genome assembly GCF_051131985.1 of Pseudomonas sp. Z3-6. Taxonomy (NCBI): domain Bacteria; kingdom Pseudomonadati; phylum Pseudomonadota; class Gammaproteobacteria; order Pseudomonadales; family Pseudomonadaceae; genus Pseudomonas; species Pseudomonas sp. Z3-6. The sequence continues at coordinate 2,777,498 of NZ_CP071644.1, read as the reverse complement.
TTGCCCGTAGTGGCTCAACTCCACAGGTAATGCGGTTTGCAGGTTGAACGTGGCCGTGACCACCGCACACAAGGCCATCGGCCCAAACATCCAAGGATTAGGCAACCGGCAGCGCTTCCAGATGACGGCCGTCAGCGCCCCACCTGTCAACATCGGCAACAGCCAGTGCCAGTCACTCGGGAAGCGGTCATGCACCACTGAAGGCGAGACCTGAGCTGTAAAAAACATCGCAGGGGGCACACATAAGACGATGAGTACCAACCGCATGCTGTGTGCAGCGGCGATCTGACTGACATTGGCCTTGTGCCTGATACCTGCCTGAATCATTTCGGAGAAGTTCGCCGGCATGAATGCAAAGAACGCGGTGGTGAGATCCATTCCCTTGCGCCGCATGAACTCTATGCCCAGTAGAGCCAGTAGCAACGTCAGGATTGCTGCGCAGAACATCAACACGAAATGCCCGAGGATTTGCTCTAACACAACGGGGGTGAAATGCAGGCCGATCGACGTCGCGATCATCCACTGGCCCGACAGACGCCCATAAGGTATCTCTGCAACTCGCCAACCCAGACAGCGCACGACAGTAACCGCCAACAACGAGCCAATGATCCAGGGCAGCGGCCAATTGAAGTAACTGGCGAGCAATGCGCCAACGATACCGATCACAGGCGTCGCCCACCATAGCCTCATGGATAGGAAAAATGCTTTCATGCTGTCAGTCCAACACACAGCTTGTTGACTGGCCCATCAGAACTCATGGCGCTGGCCCGACACAGGCCGACAGGCAGGTCATGGTGCATTGGCCAACGCTTTTTCGAAGAAATCAACGGAACCGAAATTTCCGGATTTCAGTGCCAAGGCCACCGGATCGTCGCGTAAGCCGAGAGTCCAAGGCACACCAGCGTCGATCATCGCGCCGATTCTCAACGCCTTGATCCCAAGGGCCTTGACCACCGCCCCAGAAGTTTCCCCCCCGGCCACCACCAATTTACGTACGCCCATGTGGTACAGCCCTACAGCAACGGCGGACAATGCGGCCTCAACGATTTGAGCGGCGGCTTCAATGCCAAGCTTCTGTTGTGCTTGTTTAACCGAATCCGGTTCGGCGCTGGCGTAGATCAGGACCGGACCGGCATGGATCAGGTCTTGCGCCCATGCAATAGCTTCACGTACCTGGTTCCGCCCGTTGGCAAGGAGTATTGGGTCAAGGGCAAAGCTCGGTCGTTTCTTTCGCCAGTGCTCGACCTGACCGTTGGTTGCCACCGAACAGCTGCCCGACACTACGGCACCGAGGCCATCAACGAACGGCAACGCGGCTGCGTTCCGAGCGTCACCAAGCAACTCCAGACGACGAAAATTGTCAGGCAGACCCAGGGCAACACCGGAACCGCCGGTCACTAATGAATGACCAGCGACAGCCTGGCCGATCGCGTACAGATGCTCATCATTGAGGGCATCGACAACCGCGTAACGGTAGCCCTGCGCCTCGAGGTCGCGAAACGCCACTGAAATGGCTTCTGATCCTTGGTTGACAACCTCGTGTGAGACCAGGCCGACCGGTTTGGGTGTCTGCTGTTGAAGCACCCGGACCAGATTGGCATCGGTCATGGGCGTCAATGGATGATGGCGCATCCCGGACTCACTCAGCAGCAAATCACCGACAAATAGATGACCTTGAAAAATCGTGCGTTTGTTTTCCGGGAATGCCGGGCAAACGACAGCGAACGAGGCCCCCAACGCGTCCGCCAGAGCGTCAGCGACCGGGCCGATATTGCCGCGTGGCGTGGAGTCGAACGTCGAGCAGTATTTGAAGAAAAATTGCTGGCACCCCGCGGCACGTAACCATTGCAAGGCTTGCAATGAATCGTTGACGGCCGCTTCAGGGCTGATCGTACGGCTTTTCAAAGCGATCACCACGGCATCGATATCGTCCGGCACGGGTCCATCCGGCACACCGATCACTTGCAATGTTCGCATTCCGCCGCGCGCCAACGTATTGGCCAAATCGGTGCCCCCGGTGAAATCGTCAGCGATACAACCCAGTAGTAATTGACTCACTGTGTGCTCCTCGCGCCTGCTCCTCCGATGATGCGAAAGGAAGAACAGGCTTTTCTTGTTATTGATCCGGCAAACCAATGGGCGGCATGCCGGCATGGCACCTTGGTCGATCAGCCGAGAAGAACCTTGGCGACCGCGTCACCGAACGCCTGGGTACCGAAAGTGCCACCCAGGTCCGGGGTACGCTGTTGAGGGCTTTTCAGAACGACATCGACGGCCTTGTCTATCATCAACCCGGCATCAATCAGAACCGGACGGCCATGGTGTTCGCCCATCCACTGCAACAACATGCCCACGGAAAGAATCATCGAAACTGGATTGGCCTTGTCCTGCCCGGCAATGTCCGGCGCGGAGCCATGTTGCGCCTGGGCACAACAGTGGCTGTCGCTGGCCATCATCGAGCCCGCGAGCCCCAGGCTGCCGGATAATTCACTCGCCAGATCACTGATGATGTCGCCGTAGAAGTTCGTCGCGACCAATACGTCAAAACGCTCAGGATTGCGCACCAAGTGGGCCGTTGACGCATCGACCAACAGATCGTCGAGGACAACTTCGGGAAAGTCCCTGGCCACGTTACGCACACACTCCAGGAACAGCCCATCGGTCATGTGAAAGCTGTTGGCCTTGTGGATAGCAGTGACTTTTTTCCCTCGTTTCATGGCCAGCTCAAATGCCCGGCGTGCGATCCGCTCGCTGCAATGGCGGGTAATCTTGCGCGTGGACAACGCCATGTCCGGCGTTGGCATCATTTCGCCCCAGCCGCGGCTCATGTTGCGATCCGGATAAAAACCTTCAGTCGCTTCGCGCATGATGACCAAGTCCATCGTCTTGCCTTCCTTCATGTTCGAAGTCAGGAACGGACGAGTACGCGCTGGACGCACATTGGCATACAAATCCAAACCGATACGAAAGCCAGCCGAAACGTTGCGACCGCCCTTTTCGGGAGTCGGATAGTCCGCATGGGACTGAGTGCCCAGGATGATGCCGTCGTAGCCTTTGGCCTTTTCCAATACCTCTTCACGCAGCGTGGTGCCGTATTTCTCCAGACTCGCGAAGCCCACATCGTCGTAATCGAACGCCAGGCCAAGACCCATTTTTTTGTTGGCGGCCTGCAGGACAGCCATTGAAGACTCAATGATTTCCGGACCAATACCGTCACCAGGAAGCACCAGAATACGCATCGCTAACCCCTTATTTTTTATTGGGCGAATTTGCTGAGCCGGTATCCAGAAACCATCTTTATGTACATCGTAACGACAACGTACAATTTTGGCGAGAGGTTGTCCCAACCATTTACCTTCAGACGGTGCTGACGAAACCGGCGTTATGTCGTTTCGATATCGACATTGCATTTTATTGCACGAATATACAATCTATGCAACCTTGCACTCCGCCTTGTGGAGGACCAGTACCTCGCCCCGATCATGGACGAATCGGGGCGCTGAATGGCGGCACTGACCGCTAGGCGCTCTTCAACGGGCGTGGCCGAGGGTTTGATGAAAGGCGGACAAGCAGACGCGGTGCCGCACGCACATCGCCGAAGGCGATCATTTGTACGTCGATGCGGACGGAGCGGTAGTGCTGAAGGAGATGCGGCTTAGCTGACGATCGAAACCTCAAGGCTGCGCTGGTACTCCAGCTCGTCCCTGGCTTCTTTTTCAGTTTTTTGTCGCCCGACGACATCGAGGTGGGTGCGTAGAAAATCCGCGGCCTCTTCGCGCCGTCCACTTTCGATGAGATCCAGGAGACGGATGTGCTCTTTACACTGATTGATCAATCGCGGCCGATCCACGTTGGCCTTGTAAGCCATGAATCGACGCAACTGGTTTTGTCTACGGATGGCTTCGAGAAAAAAAGCATTGCCCGAGCAACGGACAATCAGCTCATGCAATTGTGCGCCGATTTGGAACAGCTGCGATCGCGACAACTTGAAAATGTCACCATCAAGCAATTGTTGCTGTGCCTTGCGCGCCTTGGCAAACGCGGCCTTATCCACCTCATAACCGGGTTCAAGCACTGCGGCGGGCTCAATCGCCATTCGAAACCGATAACTCTGGATGTGGGCCTTGGAGTCATGCAGAAAGCTGTTGATCTCCCAACCCTGCCCAGGCTTGCGCTCAACCATTGCTTCGTTGGCCAAGCGACTCAAGACCTTGAGAAGTTGTCCGCGAGGCACTTCGTACTTGCGGATCAACTCTGCTTCGAAAAATGTCGTCGGAATGTCCCCGCGAAGTACGTCATCGACCACACGCAGGTAAAAATCTTCAAAGGGATCAACTTCCAACGGCAGCTTTCCGCTGTCGATGCCGCGCGCGTCAGCGGTCAGGAAATACCCGCGATTGGGTTCCTTGATGGCCAGGCCAAGCTCGGCGAGCAAGGCAAACCCACGCCGTATCGGCGAGCGGGAGACGCCCAGTTCCTTGGCGAAGGCCTCTTCACGCAGCGGATCGCCGGCGCGCATGGATCTGGCTCGGGCCATATCAATGATCTTGGGCGCCAACTGCTCCGCCAGGTCTTTTTTGATCTTGGGCTTCATTTTGGACAGATCGCCCGTCAATGGTGGTTCAAGGATCGGTTCAGCTGAATTCATGGAAACCAGTATTGATAAAGGATGGAGTCAATGGCGAGAGAATGAACAGGGACGCCACATTGCGCAGCCTTGCAGAAAAATAACACACCTGATGCACATCAACACGTCAGGCGATGCAGTGCCAACTACCGCCCATTACAAACGCAATACTCGCCCAGGGGAATTCCATGTCCGTACCGCTTATTTATCTGATTCATGCCACACCGGTTTCCATAGCGCCGATCAACGAGGCATTCGAGCGGCTTTGGCCTGAGGCCAGGCTAGCGAATCTGATGGAGGATTCGCTGTCCCGCGATCTGGCAGACGCCGGTGAACTCACTCCGGCACTGACCGAACGCTTCCTGAAACTTGCCACCTACGCATCAGAGTCAGGAGCCGACGCGATTTTGTTCACCTGCTCGGCCTTTGGAGACGCCATTGATCGGTGCAAACGCGCCCTGAGTATTCCGGTGCTCAAGCCTAACGAAGCGATGATTGAGGAAGCTCTGCAAAACAATGGCAAGCTCGCCCTGCTAGCAACTTTTCAACCCGCCATTGCATCGATGGTCGAGGAGTTCGAACAACATGCATTTGAACAGGGTCGGCCGCTCAAACTGACGACCCATATCTGCGACAGCGCTTTCGAGGCCCTGCGAAACGGCGATCAGGAGCGCCACGATCATCTGATCGTCGAGCGGGCTAGCCTCATAACGGACAGCGATCTGCTGTGTTTCGCGCAATTTTCCATGACCCACGCAGCTGAACAGGCAAGCAGGACCAGCGGCCTCAAGGTACTGACGACACCTGACAGTGCGGTACTGAAACTTCGCCGCCTCTTGCAAGCTCAAGGCCTGCCCAAACGCTAAAAAAGACGATGTACCAAGCGCAGGGTAGAAGGTGAACATTGCTCGCTAAGGTTGGCACCAAGGGGCTATGGAAGGTGATGCACTCACATGTTCCGCAAGGTGACCGTTCGTAAGGATGCGGCGAACCTTGCATAAATTGTATCGTGTTCGCTTGCAAAACAATTTGCAGTGAGGTCTATTAGGCGCCAGTGGCTCCCGCAAGCCGCCCGCAATGCTCCCCACAAGAAAACACAACAGGAGTTAACGCATGACCAACAAAATCGCCTTTGTCACGGCAGGCATGGGAACGCTAGGCACCGCTGTCTGCCAGCGACTGGCAAAGGATGGCTTTACCGTAGTCGCGGGCTGTGGTCCGAACTCTCCCGTAAAGAACGCTTGGCTAGCGCAGCAAAAAGAGCTCGGTTTCACCTTCATCGCCTCCGAGGGCAATGTTGCTGATTGGGATTCTTGCTGCCAGGCCTTCGAGGAGATCCGAAGGAACGTCGGGCCTATCGACGTATTGATCAATAACGCCGGCACCGCCAGGAACGTGGTTTTCCACGATATGCAACCTAACGACTGGACCGCCGTCATCGATACCAATCTCAACTCACTGTTCAACGTGACCAAGCAGGTCATCGATGGCATGGCTGAACGAGGCTGGGGCCGCGTGATCAACATCTCTTCGGTCAATGCCCAGTTGGGCCAGGTGGGTCAGGTCAACTATTCGACCGCCAAGTCCGCAATCCGCGGCTTTACCCGAGCCTTGGCGCGCGAAGTCGGCCCACGTGGGGTCACTGTAAATACCGTATCGCCTGGCTACGTTGCCACGGCCAAACTCAAATCCATCACCACGGCCGATGTCATGGATCGCATCATCCAGGACATCCCTTCTCGCCGTCTGGGTACTCCCGAAGAGATTGCTTCCATGTGCGCCTGGCTCGCTTCCGATGAGTCCGGATACGCCAATGGCGCCGACTTTTCGCTGAATGGCGGCCTGCACATGAGTTGATGCCAGAACACTTGGCATGACTCACTGGCTCTCTCCCGACGAATTTCTGCGAAACCTTGATGCGCTTTAATGCGCAGCATCCATAAAAACAATTGTACTTTACGTCAAGGTGATACAAATGCTCTCATTTCTCGGCTACGGCATGATCGTGACCTTTATGGCGCTGATCATGACCAAGCGGTTGTCACCCTTGGTTGCCATGACGACAGTCCCGATCATATTCGCGCTTCTCGCGGGCTTCGGTCCGGATATGGGCAACATGATGATCGACGGGCTGCGTAAGGTAGCGCCCACCGCGATCATGGTGATGTTCGCAATCCTCTACTTCGGCGTGATGTTCGATACCGGCCTATTCGATCCGATCATTCAAAAATTCATCAAGTTGATCAACGGCGACCCGATGAAGGCCGTCATCTTCGCCACTTTACTCGCGGGGATGGTGTCGCTGGATGGTGATGGCTCGACGACTTACATGATTACCATCACGGCGATGCTGCCTTTGTTCAAGCGGCTGCGCATCGACCCGTTGTGCCTGACCTGTGTAGTGATCCTGGCGGCGAGCGTGACCAATCTGCTGCCATGGGGCGGTCCTTTGGCTCGCGCTGCGGCTTCTTTGCAGGTCGATACCGCTGATCTCTTCCTGCCACTGATTCCAGTGATGGTAGTTGCCTTCCTGGGGGTCATGGGACTGGCCTACTTCATCGGCATTCGGGAACGTCAGCGTCTGGGCACCCTCCGCCTGTCGGTAGGTGCGGCGGCAACAGTCTTCGACGACGAAAATGACGAAGGCTTACCCTCGATGTCCGACGAGAACGCCGAGTTGCGTCGTCCAAAGCTATTCTGGCTCAACGCCGGCCTGACGATAGCTTTGATGACTGGCTTGGTAATGGAAGTGCTGCCACTTTCCATTCTGTTCATGGTCGCCTTTTCCATCGCGCTGGTGATCAACTACCCGCACATGAATGACCAGCGTCGCCGGATTTCCGCTCACGCCCCAACAGCCTTGAACCAGATCGCGATCTTCCTCGCTGCTGGCATCCTGGCGGGCATCCTTTCCGGTACCGGCATGGTCAATGCAATGTCAGCCAGCTTCCTGGCCATGCTGCCTGAAACATGGGGGCCTTACATGGCTCCGATCACGGCGCTGGCGAGCATCCCTGGCACATTCTTCATGTCCAATGATGCCTTCTACTACGGCGTGCTTCCGGTGCTTGCCAAGGCTGCGGCGGCTTATGGTATCTCCGCGGCGGAAATCGGGCGGGCCTCGCTGGTCGGTCAGCCTGTCCACCTTCTTAGCCCTCTCGTGGCCTCTACGTACCTGCTCTGTGGCTTGGCGGGTGTGGAGTTCAGTGACCATCAGAAATACACCCTTAAATGGGCATTTGCGCTGAGTTTCTTGCTGCTAGCGGTGTGCTTGTTGCTGGGCTTGTTCCCTTTGCATGCTGGAGGATGATCCTCGCAAACCCTACGTAAGGACTGAGTAGTACTGAATATCCCGGCCGCAGCAATGTGTCCGGGACTTTTTCTGAGGTGGGTGCAGCCTACCTCCTCTCCCATTGCAGTTGCCCTGGATCACCCCGCGGCAATTTTGCCCCGCTCGCAGGACTGAAAAATGTTCTTAAGAAAGATTCGGATCGCCCCCCGGGCTTTTTGGGTTTTGCCGTCATAGCCTTTCTCGGGGTATTCCTGGGTTTTTTTGCTTTACAACAAATCAACGATGTCCAGTCTGAAGCGATTGATATCAAAGACAACTGGATGCAACGCGTGAAGGCACTGGGAGCTGCCAACGCTTCCCTGAACCGCTACCGAATGGGTTCGATGCAACATATCCTGTCGACGACTGACACGGATATGCAGTCCTACGAAGAAAAAACAGCGGGAAGATTGAAGCAGGTAAACGAGCAGATGAAGCTGTATGGAGCGCTTCTGACGAACGAGCAAGATAAGGTCCGCCTCGAAACATTCAACAAAAGCCTGAATGTCTATGCCGCTCATCATTTGGAGCTTCTTCGAATTTCCAGGGAAGGTAAAAAATCGGATGCTCGATCTTATTTACTGACCATCCGTGACTCCTACGACCAGTTGACGAAAAATTTCGACGATTTGATCGACCAGTCCAATCAGGGTGCGGAGCTCGCCGCAACGCGGTCCGCCGAGGCCTATAACAGTGCCACCAACGGCATCAATGCAGCCATTGCGCTTGTCGCGATAGGCACCCTGCTCATTGCCTTCATGCTAACTCGTAGTATCACTGTCCCGATTTTCGAGGCGGTCAAGCTGGCCGAGACCATTGCTGGAGGCGATCTGACGCAACCGATCAAACCTCAAGGCAATGACGAAGCAACTCGTCTGCTTCAAGCCCTGTCCGTCATGCAACAAAGCCTTTTAATGACCCTGAAACAGATCACCAGCTCATCAAACCAACTGGCCTCATCCGCGGAAGAATTGAATGCCATCACCGCCGAAGGGGACCGCGATATCCAACAGCAGCACAGTGAAATCGAACAAGCCGTCACTGCAGTCACCGAAATGACCACGGCGATAGAAGAGATTGCGAGAAATGCCGCCTCGAACTCAGAGCGCTCAGATGCATCACGAATCATTGCTCTGAACGGCCAAAAACGCATGATCGAAACCGTAGACGCCATACAGACCCTCACCGGTGACGTAAAAACGAGTTCGCAGCAAATAGGAGCATTGGCCGATCAAACGCAAGGCATCGGCCAAGTGCTCGACGTGATCCGTGCGATCGCTGAACAGACCAATTTGCTAGCCCTTAACGCGGCCATTGAGGCTGCACGGGCGGGTGAGGCCGGAAGAGGTTTTGCGGTTGTCGCGGACGAAGTCAGGGCACTTGCTCACCGCACAGCGCAATCTACCAGCGAGATCGAGCAGATGATCGACCGCATTCAAGCCGGTACGGCACTGGCCGTCACCACCATGCAAAACAGCAACGCGATGACGCAAAGGACGCTAGCCCTGGCTGACGCAGCAAACCATGCATTGGCTGAAATAGTCGCTGCAAATGACGATATCAACGGACGCAATCTGGTCATCACCAGTGCGACTGAAGAACAAGCCCATGTGGCTCGTTTGGTGGATAGAAACCTGCTCAATATTCGCGAGCTCTCTATTCAGTCATCCGAAGGTGCGCAGCAAACAACCGCAGCTTCACAAGCTTTGGCGCATCTGGCGGTCAAATTGAGTGCTGTCGTTAAGCATTTCAGGGTCTGAGGCCGCAGCCTCAGCAGCCAAGCCATCCCCTTCCCTTCATTAAATGCAGCGAGCGGCGCGGTTCAACCGCCCCTCGCTGCCTCTTTGCCTGTTGAGCAATCGTGGATTACTCGACGCTCCCACTCGTAACCACAGTGAACTTGCGGCTGAACTCCAAGACTTCGCAGACACCGGTGTGTCCTGCCGGAATCGAGACACCATCGCCGGCTGTCATCTCGAATCGCTCGCCGGTGTCCATAGTGATTGCGATACGACCTTCAAGCAGTACGAAGGCTTCATCGTTTTCAAAGCGCCAGTCGAACTTCGAAGGTTGAGAAGTAAAAAACGCGACGGCTTTGTACGGGGTTTTCACGCCTACGGTGCGAAGCAACTTCATCCGCGTGTCGGGATTACCTTCGATTACATCATCGCCCAGCGGGTAGGCAAGCCAGCCTTCGGGTGCGTCTAGCGAGGCCAGGGCTACGGAATCGATTGGATTGGGAAGCGTTGGACGAGCAGTCATTGTTTTTGTGCCTCGTATCGGAATGAGTAGATAGAGACTATGACATATGGCATAGTCAAAGCCGAGACTACACCAAACTATGACGTATGGCATAATTTTTTAAGATGAACACTTCTACTCGAGATCGAATGATTGTCGGCGCAGCGGATCTTCTACGCCGCAAGGGGCTGACAGCAACCAGCATGCGTGAGGTGGTGCGCTACTCAAACACGCCGCGCGGATCCATTGCCCATCATTTTCCTGGCGGTAAGCGCCAACTGCTTGAAGCCGCGGTTGAGCATGCCGGACGCGAAGTCACGGAGCCGCTGAAATTACTGTTGAATAAATACGGCCCAGTGAATGGCATGAAACGCTTCGTTGATTTGTGGCGAAAAATGCTGGAAGAATCCGACTATCAGGCTGGTTGTGCGGTATTGGCCGTTTCAGTGGAGCAGTACACATCCGATCAACGTGGCGAAGCTGAGCCCGAACTCGAAGCGCAAATCCAGACTCAACTGCTAAATCAAGCCAACGCCATCTTTGTGCAATGGCGAGAAATCATCGATTTATCGCTACGGGAGGCTGGAGTGACCAAGGCTCGGTCACACAGTCTGGCGCTACTGGCAATCGCCGCTATCGAGGGGTCTGTCGCTCTTTGCAGGGCAGCCCGCAGTGTAGAACCGCTCGACTTGATATGGGGGGAAGTGAAACGGAGTTTTGAAAGGGAACTGACCTAGGCGCAGATCACTGTGCAGTCCAACTGCCGCAGGCCGCGCTCGATCACTGCGTCTATGTAGCTTGGATCTGCGTAAATACGGGCCAACAAAATTGCGCCCTCGAAATCAGCTACCAACTGCCTTCCCAAACGCAGTGACTCCTCCCGGTTGTAGCGGCCGCTATAGAGCTCGGCAGATGCCAGGGTCCAATCATCCAGGAAGCGCCGAATTGGCGCCATGAGCTCTACCTTGCCATAGGTGGCATCGACCGCAACGACGCCCATCAGACAGCCAATCGAATCGTCCTGAAAGAGCTTGCCAGCCTTGCGCCCCATGCGTGTAAGTCGCTCCTGCGGCGCCAGACTTTCATCAAAAGCGATAGAGAACAGCGACTGTTTCAGCCGTTCATGCGTCCAGTCCAATACGTCCCGCAGGAGCGATTCCTTGTTGGGGTAGTGATGATAGAACGAGGCCTTGGTCAGTCCACAGGCGGACGATAACGCATCCATGGTAGTGCCATGGTAGCCAAGACGCTTGAAGGTGTTGGCGCAGCGCTGTAGGAGCTCATCGCGCGGGATTTTCAGTGGCCGCATGGGCTTCTCCTGTTCTAAATCATGCAAATTGATTCTATGCCATAAGCGTTGGCGTCTCAATTTGACGGTTACCGAATGTTTGTTTAGTTTAATCAAACCGAACGTTCGGTAAGTAACTACGATTCGCCTGAAAATACAGGTCCTCATCTCACAAAGCCAGGATAAATCTCCCATGAGCGAAGCAAACAGCGGTCCGGGTCGAGTCACCCGGGAGCAGCGTGGTCATCTGTTCCTTATCGGTCTGGATCGGGCCGGCAAACGTAATGCTTTCGACAGCGCCATGCTGAACGACCTAGCCCTGGCGCTGGGTGAGTACGAGCGCAACGCGGACATGCGCTGCGCAGTCGTATTTGCCCACGGCGAGCATTTCACCGCTGGCTTGGATCTGATGGAGCTGACGCCAAAGCTGGCTTCGGGAGGATTCAAATATCCCGATGAAGGCATCGATCCTTGGGGCGTCTCGAAGCCGCGTCGCACCAAACCGATTGTCCTTGCCGTACAAGGTACCTGCTATACAGCAGGCATCGAGCTAGTGCTCAACGCCGACATCGCAATAGCCGCGAGCAACACCCGCTTCGCTCATCTGGAAGTCTTGCGTGGTATTCCACCTTCCGGCGGTTCCACTGTGCGCTTCACACAAGCGGCCGGATGGACCAACGCAATGCGCTACATGCTGACCGGCGAAGAGTTCGATGCCGATGATGCATTAGGAATGCGTCTGCTGACCGAGGTTGTTGAGCCCGGACAGGCGTTGCCTCGTGCCATCGAATACGCCGAACGCATCGCCAAGGCCGCCCCCCTGGCGATCAAGGCTACGTTGCAGTCCGCTTTCCAGGCTCGTGATGAAGGCGACGATGCCGCCCTCTCCAATCTCAATGAGCTGCTGTTCACGCTGATCAAGAGTGAAGACGTGCGTGAAGGCGTGATGGCGATGATGCAGAAACGCGAGCCGCAATTCAAAGGCCGTTAACTCACCAGCAGGGGCAACGACATGCTTCAGTACCAAGCACCATTGGAGGAGTTCGACTTCCTCGCTCGCAAGGTTCTTCGACTTCCAGAGCTGTTGCCTCTGCTACCAGAGCACTGCCATATCGACATCGACCTCTTCAAGGCAACTCTGGAGGTCGGTGCCGAACTCACCCAGGAACAACTGCTGCCTTTGAACGGCAGCGGCGATGTCGAGGGCTGCCGGCTCGAAAATGGTGAAGTCAAAACCCCGCGGGGTTTTCAATCGGCTTACCGCCTGTTCCAGGAGAACGGTTGGCCCGCCCTGACAGTGCCAATGGCGATCGGCGGGCAAGGCTTCCCAGGAGCAGCCGGGGTTTTCTTTGATGAAATGCTCGCTTCCTCCAACGTGTCTTTCAGCATCTTTGCCAATGTTCGCGAAGGTGTTCTACGTTGCATCGACCGATTTGGCGATGCACGGGTTCGATCACTGTTTTCCGACAAACTGGCCAGCGGCGAATGGCTTGGCACCATGTGCCTTACCGAGCCTCAAGCCGGCAGTGATCTTGGTTTGATTCGCACGACAGCAATTGCCCAGTCGGATGATTCCTATTTGCTCAGCGGCGCGAAGATATTCATCTCGAACGGCGATCATGACCTGAGCGAAAACATCGTTCACTTGGTTCTCGCCAGGACGGAAGGCGCACCTGCAGGTACCGGCGGCCTCAGTCTATTCGCCGTGCCAAAGCACCCATTGGAGGGTCGTCATTCAGGGAACGGCGTGTCCGTCGTTTCGCTGGAGCATAAACATGGTATTCGTGCCAACGCTACTTGCGCCTTGTCGTTCGAGAATGCCAAGGGCTATCGCGTCGGCGAACTGAACCGAGGCCTGGCTTGTATGTTTGTGCTGATGAACAGTGCACGGCTGGCTGTCGGTGTCCAAACCGTAGGCCTGGCTGAGATCGCTTACCAGAATGCGCTGAGCTACACCCAGGAGCGCCTCCAGGGCCGTGCGTTGAACGGTGCTACACATCCGGATCAATCAGCTGATCCTTTGCTCAGCCATATTGGCGTCAAGTCGATCCTTGTCCAGCAGAGGTTGTTCATCGAACCCGCTCGTCTGCTTTGCGCCTGGGTCGGTACGCTGCTCGATGAGGCGCGCTGCCATCCGGATGACCTGCGGCGCACCAAGGCTTTCCAACTTGCAGAACTGCTGACACCCGTCGTCAAGGGTTATCTCTCCCATCATGCAGGTACACATATCGCTTCGGCGCTCCAGCTCTTCGGCGGGAACGGATACATCGTCGAAACCGGCATGGAGCAATTGCTAAGGGATGCGGCTATCTGTCCGATCTACGAAGGCACGAACTATATCCAGTCGCTGGACTTGCTGGGGCGCAAGACCTTGGGTGACCAGGGGCAGCGCTTGGGAATCTTCCTGGACCACATTCCAACACTTGCCAAGCGTCTTCGCGAACGCCCAGATCTGGAGGATGTTGCAACGACTCTGAGCGCATGGCAGGTCGAGTTCGAACCATTGATTCAACAACTGTCCGTCGACACCGTTTTCAACCGGGATGTCGTGGGGTTGGTTGCGCCAGACTTTCTGGAACTACTGGGGACCGTTGTTTTTGGCTATTTATGGGCATGGATTGCGGACGCCGCCACGCCGTCAACGTCTGATGAGGATTTTCTCAGAAGCAAACCTGCCCTCGCCCGCCTGTATTTTTCCGAAGCCGAATTACGAGTGCCTTTGCTTATCGAAAAGCTAAAGCGCAATGCATCTCGTCTTGAGCAGCTCAAACAGATCCAACTCTGCTAGGGCGGACCGCAGATGAATCGTTCAAATAAAAAAGATAACGAGAAACTGAAGTTAGTCGATAGCGGGCAGAATGGCGGCGAGCTTGCCGACCTCGGGGTCTGCACCATCGACGAGTTGCTCCAACGCGGCGCTATGAAAGCGCCTCGAGCCCCTGCCCTGTCGGCCATGGGCGCCAACGTAAGTTACGAGCAACTACAGAATCTGAGTGCCTCAGTAGCGACCTGGTTGATCAATCAAGGGTTGCAACCGGGCGCCCGGGTTGCCGTCGCTTTGCCAAACATGCTCGCCCATCCTGTGGCGTGCCTGGGAATTATCCGGGCGGGTTTGATCGCCGTCTGCGTAAACCCTTTGTATACACCACAGGAGCTGGCGCAGGTTTTCAAGGACAGTGAGGTCAAAGCTGTATTTCTCTTCGGACCCATGGGCCAGGGAGTCCAGCAGGCCATGCTCAAGGCCGGGGTGAGTCTTGCTGTGCAAGTGGCTCCAGGTGATCAACTAGGCTGGCGACGGACATTGGTCAATTGGGTGGCCCATTGGCGCTTGGGCAGCAAGCTCACCGGCATGGAAGGCGCCATCGACTGGCGCAAGGTCGTAGCCACTCGGGCGACCAAACTCAGTCAACGTGCGCCCATCGCAGCCGAGCAGACAGCCTTCATCATCTATAGCGGCGGCACTACGGGGCAACCCAAAGGTGTACCCATCAGTCATCGGGCTTTGCTGTTCAACGTTGCCCAACAGAATTCGGCTCTGCGCCCGCATCTTTTAGGCAGAGCTGAGCAGGACTACGTGTTACTGCTCGCGGTGCCGCTCTACCACATTCTCGGCCTGGGCAATCTGCTCTTCGCCTTGGCCAAAGGTGGTAAAGCGGTGTTGGTGATGAATCCACGCGATACCACGGCGTTTATCAAAGAATGGTCCCGTCACCGAGTAAGCAGTTTCCCCGGAGTCAACACCCTCTACAACTCGCTCCTGGAGCATGAAAACTTCCGCTCGCAGGACTTCACCGACCTCGCCCTTTGTCTCGGTGCGGGCATGCCAGTCAGCGAGTCCACGGCCAAGCTCTGGCATCGGATCACCGGCTGCCATATCACCGAAGCCTACGGTATGACCGAAACCGGGCTGATCTCCTGCAACCCAGCGGGGCGCTCACGCCCCGGCTCGGTAGGTTTACCCGTAACGGGAATTGAAATTTCCCTACGGGGCGAGGATGAACAAGAAGTCACTATTGGCGCCGGCGAGATATGTGTGCGTAGTCCGGCCATCATGGCCGGTTATTGGCAGCGTCCCGAAGAAAATGCAGCAGTATTCACCCACGATGGTTTCTTCCGCACAGGCGACATCGGCCTCTTCGATCTGGATGGGTATCTGCGCCTGGTTGACCGAAAAAAAGAAATGATTATTTCCTCGGGGCTCAAGGTATTTCCCTCGGAAATCGAGCGGATCTTGAACACTCACCCCGGAGTCCTGGAGTCGGCAGTTGTACCGGCCCCGGACGAAAAGGCGGGGGAAGTACCCATCGCCTATGTCGTACGTCGTCAACCTTACTTGGATGAGGCACTCGTGATCGCACACTGCGAAAAACACTTGGTCAGCTACAAACGCCCCCGCCGCATCATATTTCGGGACGAGTTGCCCAAGAGCAATGTAGGCAAAATTCTGCGCAAGGAACTGGTGGGGATCGAGCAGAAGGAACCTTCCCGATGACATTGCTGGCTTACGCACCCGATTTCTCTATGGCTGATCAATTAACGTTGGTGGCTGACGATGGCTATCGACTAGCGGCTATCCGTTATTCTGCACAGGGGGCGTTAAAGGGCAACCTCATCATGGCGGGGGCGACGGGGGTGCAACAGCGTTTCTACCGCCGCTTCGCCGAGCATGCCAGCAAACAAGGCTTCAACGTCCTGACAATGGATTACCGGGGTATAGGAGCCTCCAAGCCCAAATCACTGAAAGGGTTTGAGATGTCCTACCTGGACTGGGGTTGGCTCGACCTGGCAGCGGCAGTCGAACATATGGATGACGGCATTACGCCGCTTTACTGGGTCGGTCACTCCTTTGGTGGACACGCACTGGGGTTACTACCCAACCATCACCGCATCACGGCTGCCTACTGCTTCGGTACGGGGGCCGGATGGGCCGGTTGGATGCCAAGACTGGAGGCCTTCAAGGTTCGCTTGCTTTGGTCATGCATCCTGCCTTTGATCGTCGCGCACAAAGGCTACATGGCCTGGAGCCTGCTGGGCATGGGCGACGACTTGCCGAAGGGGGTCTACGAAGACTGGCGACGCTGGTGCGCCTACCCCCACTACTTCTTCGACGACCCCGCCATGGCAGCTGTCGCTGATCGCTACGCGCGAGTTCGCACGCCCTGCATGTTTGCCAACGCAGTGGATGATCCGTGGGCACCACCCGTATCACGGGATGCTTTCATCAAGGGCTATCGCAATGCCCCGTTGCGGGTACGCGACCTCCATCCCGAAACAAAAAAACAGCCCATTGGACACATGGGCTATTTCCGTCCATCTGCCGCGCCAGTCTGGGACGAAGTACTCGAATGGCTTGTTGCCCACAAGGCCGAGACGACAAAACAACGCCGTCTGGCCGAGGCTTAGAAAAATGAACGCTTTGGGGTCCCATTCGGAATTTTCAGAATCCGCGACAACATTTCGCTCCCTGGTTGAAAGCCGGCGGGCTGCTCGCCAGTTCGCTGCAGAAGCGGTTCCTGAAGCAATCATTCGAGACTGCCTGGAGCTCGCGGCGTTGGCACCCAGTTCTTGCAACCTGCAACCGTGGTCTTTCCAAGTTGTGCGCGATCCAGCACGTCTTCAACAATTGGAACAGGTATGCCTTGGGCAAAGTGCCGCGAGGGCCCCCTTGATCATCGCGGTGTTGGCACGGCCGGACACTTGGAGTGCGGCCTGTGCTGATGTGCTCAAGTTATGGCCTGAAGCTGCGGTACCCAAGGTGGTTGATCGGTTCTACAAGGAAACGGCTCCTTTCCAGTACAACCAGGGCTGGATGGGCTGGCGGGGGTTTATCAAACGCCAGATGGTCAGGTTGCTCGGCCACAAGCGCCCCGTTATGCGCACCCCCAACAGCCTGACGCAAATGCGACTCTGGGCGGTGAAATCGACAGCGCTGGCGGCACAGAATCTCATGCTCGCCTTTCAAAGCCACGGTTACAGCACCTGTCCCATGGAAGGCTTCGACGAGAAACGCTTGAAGAAGATATTGCCTCTGCCCAAAGAGGCCATTCCCATCATGCTGCTAGCCGTGGGGTTACCGGGAACGCACGCGGTCCGAAATCCCCGATTACGTTTCCCACTTGAGCAAAACGTGACTTGGCTTTGATCAGCAGTTGAAAAAACACCAAGAGGATCACCCGCTATGGCCTTTACGGAAATCGAATACGAAGCACACGGCCCTATAAGGATCATTCGCTTCAACCGCCCGGAAAAGCGCAACTGCATCGGGCCCACCACTCACTTGGAACTGGTGGAAGCCTGGACACAGTTTCGAGACGACCCAAGCGCTCTGGTCGCCATCATTACCGGCACCGGCGACAAGGCATTCTGTGCCGGTGGTGACCTTGAAGCAGGCTTCGACCTGGTGCCCACCAGCCTGAGCGAGATTGCGGCCCATAACCGCGGCGAACGCCCCGGCATCCTCGGGCCCAGCCGTTGGACCGATATTTACAAGCCGGTCATCGCCGCAGTCAACGGGGCAGCCTACGCTGGCGGGCTGGAATGGGCATGCTTCGCCGACATGCGCATTGCCGAAGAACATGCCTCCTTTGGCGTTACGTGTCGACGGTGGAACATCGGGCTCGCCGATGGCGGAAGTCAACGTTTGCCACGCATCGTGGGAATGGGCCGGGCGATGGAACTGATCCTCACGGGCAAAGTTATCACCGCCGCAGAAGCACTGGGCATCGGTCTGGCCAATGAAGTCGTCCCTACAGGACAATCGTTGGCAAGAGCGATGGAGCTAGCCCAATTTCTCTGCACGTTGCCGCAACCTGCCATGCGTGCCGACAAAGAGGCCGCAGTTCGGGGATATGGTCTGCCTTTGGCTGAGGGTCTGCGTATCGAGGCCCAATGTTTCAATCACTCTATTCATCAACCGGAAACCCGCGAAGGGTTACGCCGCTTTCTTGAACGTGATCACCCCGACAGACGAAGGGATGCTCCGGTGAAAACGCCCGGATTGATCAGAGACTGAGGGCTGGGCCATGCGTTTCGAATGGTTGTTGCAATTGCACCTTTTCGCCGTCGCTTTCTGGCTGGGCATCGTAGCGGTCGAGTACCTGCTTGAGCGCATCCGAGCGCAGAGCCGCAATCAGGGTTTCACCGTTGCCCGCCTGCACCGGCAGATTGATCTGTTCTTCGAAATGCCGGCCTTCGTCGTTGTACTTGTCACCGGTCTGTTGCTCATTGAACCGACACGCTTCGATGGCATCTACGCGTTGAAAGTCGTTGCCGGAGGCATCGCTGTCCTCGGCAATATGCTGTGTCTGATACCCGTGTTGAAGCGACGCAGCGCGGCCGAGAAGAATAACTTGCCCGATGTCATTCGCCAGTCTCGCCAGATCGACATCATTTCCGTAACAGCTATTCCCGCAGGGCTGTTGGCACTGGCCTGTGGTGTCTATTTGATGGTGCTTCGCTGATTATCTGCTGGGCGTTATGACGACCATTCCAGGAAGCCCCGCTGCAGATTTCTTTGTGCAGCGGGACCCATCATGCAAAGTCTCTGTCGCCCAGACTCACTGCACGATAATCTTGCCCCTTGCCCGACCTGAAACCAATCGTTCCCAAGCATCATCGAATGCGTCAAACGGCACCACGCGGTCAATCACAACCTCAATGCCCTGTTCGTCTATCGACGAGACCAGCTTATCCAGCTGAGAGGCATACTGCGCCGCATAGAACATGCTTGCCGTCACACCAAAGGATTCAGCCAAGTGAGCGTCTGGTGGCATGGCTGTGGATACAAGTCGCCCGCCCTTGCGCAGCACTTCGAAGGAGCGCTGTTGCGTCTCACCACCGACCAAGTCCAAAACCACATCCACGTTGTGAACGACCGAAGTGAAGTCTACTGATGTGTAATCCAGCACTTCGTCCGCACCGAGACGACGAGCGAGCTCAAGGCCATCCCCCGAAGCCGTGGCAATTACACGAGCGCCTGCCTTCTTCGCAAACTGCACGGCAAAAGTTCCGACTCCACCTGCACCTGCGTGGATCAAAACGGTCTCCCCTGCTTTCAAGCAAGCGGAAGAAAACAAGGAATGCCAGGCTGTAAGCGCCGCGATAGGGATAGCCGCACCTTCAATAGCAGACATGCGTTGCGGCAATGCTACGCAGGCACTCGCGGGCACGGCGGCAAACTCGGCCAGGCCGCCGCACGTGCTGGCATCGGCGCAGGCAATGACCCGATCCCCAACACGCCATTGACTGACTTCGGAGCCCACCTTCTCGATGACGCCGGCAAAATCTGTCCCCAACGTGAGCGGCAGGGAAATGGCGAAGAACTGGGCCGCCACACCTGACACCACCAGTGCATCCAGAGGATTGAGTGCGGTTGCCTGCACCTGCACCAGTACTTGGTCCTTAGCCACAACAGGGGGCGGGATCTGTTCGGCGGCTGGCTTGTCGTTATACGTATGAATACGGATGGCTTTCATGGGTAACTCTCTTGGGAAGAAGGCGTTGATTCAACGTCAGCGTTGATGGGAAGTGCGTCGAGCACGGTTACCAGGACCGAAGCCTGCCAATCGAAATAGGGATTGAAGGTCAAACGGGCATGAACTTTCCCTTCCTCGCGATACCCCCAATCCGAGTACCAGGTCAGCGCACCTTGTTCGCAAGCTCGGGTGGCGTTGGATGGCTGCCCGTTTGAACAAATACGTAAAATGCCCCGCTCGCCATACAGCGGGTTGCCAGGGGCGAACAGCAGGCCCATGTGTGAGAACTGGCTGATCCGCAAAAGCGGCAAGTAATCTTTGCGTACCAAGACGCGTCCGCGGTCGTACACACCCAGCGTCTCTTCGCCGTACCAGACCAACCGACTGGCAGGATGTGTGAAGCGGAACTGGAACATCTCAAGTAGATAGTTCGTATCGAGCACTGAGTCGTGCTGCGCAACGGCCATGAATACTGGCTTATCGTAAAAGCGCTCATTCAAACGTCGCTGAGCCTTAAGGCTGCTGTTATGGAATTGCGCAAACCCATTGGTGGGCATGTTGAGATAACGAACGCTGTTTTGCATCGGACGCTGCCCATCGGGGGACACGATCCAGGGACGTACCCAAGCAGTCAACGGGGCCAGCCACCCCCACCGACTGGAAGCACGGAAAGCGGGTGAGAACAGCACTAAGCCAGCTATTTGAGGATTGTCGTAGGCGTAGTCGAGCACTAAGTTGGCCCCTGTGGAAAAGCCACCCAGGTACACATGCTCGACATCGCGGCGAAGCACTTGCGCTTGCTCATGCACCACGCGCTGCCACTGTTTGAGATCAACTTGAAGCAAGTCCTCGGGGCGAGTCCCATGCCCTGGCAAGAGTACGGTGCGTACCAAAAAGCCTTGGGCTGCAAGCACAGGCGCCAGATCGTGAAACGACCATGGGGAATCGCCAAGGCCATGAACAAGCAGGATGCCTTTGCTTGGCCGGACGCCTGCGGGGGGGTGCCACTCCCCTGGGGAGTTCCATCGCAACTCTTTCAGCGGCTCATGCGTTTGAAAGTTGCGCTGTGAGCGCAATTGCGCTCGGGTTTCGAGTTGATAGGTAGCAAAATCCGCCGGGCTGCCCACCCTTCCCTCGCCCAAAGTATTGGTCCCGACCAGGCTCAAGCACAGCAACACCATAAGAGAACGAAGCCAGTGTGAAGTGGCTTTGTGTTCGAAGGAGTATCGGAGAGTCGCGTTACTCTGCGCTTTGTTGCACGGACCATACCGAGGACGATCTCGTCGACTCTCGGCTGCCCAAATGGCGCGCCACAAGTCGACGACACGGACCATGAAGTCGTCCCTCAAAATGATCTGGAAGCCTCGCTCTAAAAAAGGCTCCGCTATCACCACCGTCTGGCCCTGGGTTCGCTGCACGCCTTTCGCGGAGCGGTGAGCATCAAGCACCTCCACCGATTCTGCAGACATAACTCCAGCCTTTTTAACTTGGTACGGCACAGTACCATACCAAAAAATAAAAGAAAGCACCCGCGCAAACACACCCTGCGTACGAGCCTCAGGGCCTTGCATTTTCCAAGCGTTTAACGTCGCCTGCAGCGTTTCTGGGGGATAGCCTGGCGTGGTACTGTTCCAGACCCTTTATGAACGAAGTGCGCGCTCCATGTTGGCTCCACAGAAAACCCCAGCCCACCGAACGATTAAGGGGGCCCAGAGAGTACAAGAACTGATCGCTGTAGCAGCGGAACAGTTTTTGGAGAACGGATTCGACGCCGTGGCTGTCGATAACCTCATTGCTCGCGTCGGCGGTTCGCGTCGCAATGTTTATGACTATTTCGGTGGTAAAGAAGGGCTATTCAAGGCTGCGATGCTGCACGTATCCACAGAAATGGCGAAGCCGCTGGATGAACTCACAATCGAAGGACTCGAGCCAGAGGACGTATTACCTGCTTTCGGTCGTCAGTTGGTGCGCACTGCGCTATCGCCTCAAACGCTCGCTGTACATAGACTGCTTACCAACGAAGGCCGTCGATTCCCGGAAGTTGCCCAAGCGATGCTTGCGGCCAGCTATCTGAAGATTCTGGACAAGCTAGCGGTGTGGATCGCAGCACATCAGGCGAGCCCTGCAAGCAGGCTCAATCCAGATATCTCGCCCGCTGTTCTGGCAGAGCAGTTCATGAGCATGACATCTAGCGATGTGAAGTTGCGGGCGATTGTCGGTTTAGTGCAGCCCCCGTTATCGGATACAGCAATCGACAAAATTGTCACTAACGCAGTTAATATCTTTCTCTATGGAGCGACTGCGCGATCGACGCCACCTTGCAGCTCCGGCGACCCAAGCGAGTAGGCTAGTGTCACGACAACTGCGGTAGTACGTCACCAAAGTTTCAGCTGACAGATTGGCAACATAAATCCGCTGTGTCGCGGAGGCGCAGCGCTTTTATTGTGCTTTGCCTGATCGGCTAGAACTAACACCTCAACCGAGAAACGGTCGTCAGCATCGTCGCACCTTGATAATTCCGCCCGAAGCTACCTTATGCTTGGGCTTGGACACTCGAATAACCTTGTGCAGACCATCGGCCGTTGTTTCAACGAGCATGCCATTGATGACTTCCATCACACTGAGTCCGGCCGCCAGCGCATTGATATATGCTGTATTGACCGCGCCTTTCGCCATCGCTGGAATTTTTTCTTCCAGGCGGCTTATCAGTGCATCACTCAAAGGTTGGTTGGCGTTCATGACGAGCTCCGCACCTAGGCCGGCACGGAGCCAGCCATCATGTTATTGCTGCGCTCTGGGACAAGCACCGTTCGTTCCTGGGATGCATACGAAACCTCTTGATCGTTGAGCCCGTACGAAAACTAACGCGAATGCAAGCCCGCCGTCTTCAGCAAGATCGTATGACTGATGAATGACAATTCCGACCTCAGAGAGCGGACTCCAGGGCCACTATTCGGTCATTTTGGCTCAGTTTTCCCGCGATGATAACGACCCCGATCCGCTCTGCCAGGTTGAGCACCGTGTCGAACACAGCCGAGTCCCCGGTCAAGCTGCGTGACGCCCCCGTGGGTGGAGCGCCCCCTCAGGAATCCGATCACCGAAGAGCACTATCGCACGTGCCGAATCATCTTGTCGCGATATCCAAGACAGCCCTTGGGCGTCTGGACACTGACGATGGATTGCCTCTGCCCATTTGCGCGTCGCAGGATAGTGTTCTTTCTCAGTGTCGATCAGTTGTTTGCGTGTAATGCCCGGAGCACGGTGCCGTCGACCAGCAGCGATAGAGGACTGAGGACCTGCAGCACATCGACGCTGAAACAATGCTCAGTGCTCCAGCGGGCCAACAGTTTGGCATTGCGCTCAAGCCGTCGCTGATCGCGGGGATCGATACCCTTTGCGACCTGCGCCCTGGCGATATCACGCAGAGCGCGAGCATCGCGCAGACGTATTTCGGGATAAGTACCGAGCGAAATACGGGGCTGCTTGCCCGCCCAAGAAAAGCGGAAGTGCCAGCTCTTGGTGCCGTTCGTATTCACGAAAAGCGCAAGGCCATCAAAGTCAGGGAGGGTATAGTTTTTGGCGCGAGGTTTAGCGTGCCGGACCGTCGTATTGGTAAGGACCATTGTACTAACTCCACTCATAGGATGAAGGAGTGTTGTAAAGTATTCAGAGTGCCCAGCAGCTCTAAAAACTGACTTACCAAGCGTCGAATTGATGTACTAAATAATGTACTAAATAATCGTGGCTATTGATGTATCAGAATGGATTTTACTGGAACAAAAAAAAGAGGCCGAAGCCTCTTTTTTTGGGTTCCTACATACTTCAATGGAAGCCTATAGAAAAATAATTGGAGCGGGAAACGAGACTCGCATCTGATGTCCGACCCATTGAAATCTAAGGGGTTTCCTTTCTTGCCGAAGCAGGAAAAGACTCAATTCTGGACTTGTTTTTGGGGAGTATCAAGGCCAAGAGGAGTGATGCCGGGCTGCGCCAACTCATGCGACCCATAGCCAATAGGACGGGTGCCTTGGCTCTGGACAATCATCCTGTCAAATGATCCAGAACCCATCGGCGAAATCCGGCTAGCTCGGAGGTCACGATTGCATCGTCCGCGCCGCGAATGCCATGCATATCAGCAGTTACATTTGCGCCTGATTGGCGCCCACGACGCCCCCTCACACCGAGCCTTAGCCGCTCACTTTTTCATACGTTGAACGAGCATAGACGACCCTACGCATTCCTTTCGCTCTCCCGTCCCTCCCTTCCCAAGCAGGCACAACGAGGCTAGGTTGAGACAATCGCGCTGATTGCGCGCCAGCATTTCCACCGTCAGTTGATAAGCCTGGTCGGCCGCATCCTTGAGCAGTTGCCAATCCTCCAGGCTGATAAATTGTTGCAACACCAACTCATCGGCGCGCCGAATCAGCGTGTTGCGATAATCCTCGGGAAAGTCCAGGCGATACGCATCGTCCTCGAGCAAAAGCCGCCAGGCTTTCACTTCCATCTCAAGGTCGGTCTCACTCATGGGCTGTTGTCCTTTTAAAGTTCGAACCGGCGGTCCACCCCAGACGGGGTGGAGCTAGGTGGAAGCAAGCTCAGCTTACTTGCGCGAGCAGATCTAGCCTGATGAAGTTGCGCACCGTGGCCAGGTGCGTTTCCTCCTGTTCCAGGGCATGGCCGAAGCGCTTGGCGATCAGCGGGTGACCGCCCTTCTTCGCCAGTTCGATCAGCAACTCCCAAGCCGCGTTGTCTTCCAGTTCGATGGTCAGGATCGCGCTCATGGATTGGGACACGGTCGTGCGTGGGTCGGTCAGTACCTGCAGCACGCCCATCGCCTTGACGCCCGCCACGTCCGCGCAAGGCGTCATGGCCGTCGGGTCGCCGCCGAGGGTTTCGATGGCTTCGCGCACGATGTTCATGTGCTCGAGTTCCTCGGCCTGGATCTGCCGAAAGGTCTCGACCAACGCCGGATCGGCGCCGGGGGCGGAAGTCGCCTTGGCGACCATCGCTTCATACAACCGCACGCCGGTGCGTTCGAAGGCCAGGCGTTCGCCGAGCTTGTCCAGCAGCACTTCCGGCGCCTTGCCGATGGTTTTGTCCAGTGCGGTCTTGACCATACCTTTGACCGAACCCGGTGCCGGTACCGAGCCGATCAGGTCGGCCTCGCGAATGGCGCGCTCGCGCTCTGCGGTGTAGTCGCTCATGTCGCCCGGCACGTCCGCCGGAAACAGGCGGGTGGCTTCCAGTTGGCGAGTAGTGTCTTCGGGAGACATCTGGGCGCCGGTACGATTCATGCCGATGATCACTTGACGTTCGCTCATTGCTGTTCTCCCACTGGGTTGAGTTCGGTGCCGGGCTTGAAGGTGTAGCCCGCGGAGACGATGTTGGCAGGCACGCCTTCGCTGTTGAGCTGGGCGCGGTAGTCGAGGGACGCGTGGCCTTCGCGCTCCTTGGGCACGTAGTCGATGCCGTGGGCGCGCAGGTCCACTTCGCGGGACAGCGTCTCACGGACAAAATCACGCTGGCTCTTGAACTCGATCATGCGCGGCAACTGACCGCTGAGCACTTCGGCGGGGTCGCGTCGCTCGTACTTCTTGAACAGTTCGCAGGCCAGGTTCAAGTGCCCCAGTTCGTAGTCGACGAAGCGTTCCCACATTGCCTTGATCCGTGGGTTTTCTTCCTGCTCGGCGCAGCTGGCGTAGGTGTAGACCTCCATGGCCTCATGCACCAGCCACTTCTCCATGAAGGTTTCGCTGGGGTCCTGCAATGAGCCATATTGAGTGACATGCTGCTCTTCCACCGAGGCGATCTCGGCATACAACGCGCGCGCCACCGGGTCGGCAAACAATGGGCCGATGTTCATGTAGTAATCGTGGGTCTGGTATTCCGCGCCGGTGATCAGCGCCGCATGGATCTTGGTGATCAGCGCGGCGTTCTCCTTCTTATAGTTGTCGCGCAGGTCATCGCCGGGGGCACGGTGGTGCTCGCTGGTGGGCCGGCCGGGCACGATGTCCGTGTAGCCTTGCAGGATGTTGTTGGCGTCTTTGCCTTCCAATCGATCAAGCATGGCCGAATAACGGTAGAGGTGGTCGAAATCTTCCAGCAGGCCAAAACGATAGGTCTGCACCTGATAAGGATCGGGCTCGTTCTGAGCGACGGCGGCCGTCACTTCGATGGCGACCTGTTCGTAGGCCACGGTAGTTTCAAGAGGCGAATGATCAGCCGACAGCAGCCAGTTTATCGCGGTCATCTGATGCTGCTCGGCACGCCTTACCTGGGCCAGGGGCAGTTGCAATTCCTTGTGGAAACGCGCGCCGAAATGCTTGAGCCGCAGCGCGTCGGATTCGACGCCGTTCATTAGGATCACCCGCACCCGCGTGAACGCATCGTCATCCAGTTTGCTGATGGGTTTGCCGGCCAGGTCACGCCAGGTGAACGTCTGCTTGTCCAGCGGCGTCCCTTTGTTATCCAGCAGGTTGTCGATTTTGGTCATGGGTCATTTCTCCTTCGTCAGAAGCCTCGCGATACGCCGTCGATGCAACAGCAGCGGGGACAAAACGAACGACCTTCGGAAATTGCGCGGCTCTCCGTGCAGACGATGAGCGGTCGCATAAGCGGATGAAACGCCGCTTGATTTTCCGCTCATCCGGTGACGATAAGGATTTTCGAACCAAGCTTTGGCGCGCCGGCTCGGAGCTACATAACACCGCCGCAACCGACCGAAGACGACTCGTTTTTTTCGGCTTCAACGGCGGGTTGTAGTCCATATCAGCCTGGAGTTTTCGCGATGTGTGAATGTTTCGTTCAGCCTGTTTCTTCCAAGGATTCCCTGGCGTTCTTTGCCCAGCGCGAGCCCTTCAGTGCCAACTCATCAAGCTTGTCCGCCGACAGTCTTCATGCCGCGGCGGCGCCCGCGCTGCATCAGCGACAAAGCGTGATCAAGCCGAACATGCAGGTCAGCGCCATACGCAACCGTGGCGGGCGGCTGGAGTGCATCAAGGTGCGCTGGGGGTGGTCGCCCGTCTGGTCGATGGGCACGATGCCGCCGCTGACCCACCTGCCCTTGCACCTGGTGATGCGTTCCAAAGTCTTTGACCGGGTCAAGCGCGACGGCAGAGTCTTGATAGCGGTCGATGGTTGGTATGAAACGTTAGAACCTGACGTGGCTGTACCGTCCCGCCGCCTCAGCTACACGACCTCCCGCCAGTCGTCACCGATATTCCTTGCGGCCCTAGCCCAGGCCAGTGAAACGCCAAATGGTTGCGATGGCCTTGCCCTAGTGACCTACGGCGAGATCGTCAGCGAGCAGCAAAGAGTGCTGGCCTTTACCCGCGAAGATGCGTTGGTATGGCTCCAGCCCGACTTACAATGGGGGCAAGCGCAGCAGATCGCCATGCATATGGCGATTGCCGAACCGCAGCTTGAACACTTATTGACAACTGAGCGACGGGTCCTAGGAAGGCGAGGATGACCGCTATATGGTGTTGGAAACATCTCTATAAGGAAGGACTTTTATCCGAAATTTTTTACAAATTTCTGACGGTCCGCTGCATCGCGTTCGAGCCGTCGTCACATACCGCAACCGCCACCGCAACAATTCTGGAACGCAGGAAAAAGGCACCGCCGTCGGCAGCCCTAGCAATCCATTGCCGCTCCGGCCACGGAATCAACGATGACTCAATTTTCCGTTGGCTACCGCGCCGACCATCAATAGCTTTGCCGGGATTGTATGCCTGTTATTCATCGCCAAAGCTGATTAGGTATGCACCTCGGCGCCTACGTCCAGCCTCGTCAGATGGATTGAATTAAAAGCCTCCAAGTACTCAGTAACTCCTCACCGGGAGGAATAACGATGCCCTCAGCCACGTTGTACATAATCGATTACGAAATACATGGAGTGCCGAAGTCTTTCATCATTCGCTTAGACATCATGAATAACGCTGAGGCATGGCATTGGGCGAGTTGCGATGCGGGCGTGGGCCGGATTCCGAAGTTCGGTCGAGAAAAGGTCAGGCGTGTCAGCAAACCCCTCGCGGAGCGTTTAGGCATTTCCAATGTTCGCTGGCGCTTGTCGGGCGCAGAACCTTTCAAGCCCGCCGCCTACGTCCCACCAAGGTATTAGCTCCTTCATGAAGAGGGTGGTCCTTAAGCTGATTCGCGACCGCCCTCCACCATAAAGCGTGTGGTATCTGAAGGACCTTCTGACTCCTTTGTCGACGCAACGGAAGGGGGATACCGAAGGATTGCGGCCGCATAAATGGTCGATGCTGAGCGGCCTCATGACGATGATCTGCCATGATGATCCGAGTCTCGTATTACATCATTCAGAGCTAAGGGTCTCTGACTTAGCGCTGCATACAAAACACTGTTTAATTGTCAGCATCGTCTCGATGCGGGCAGAAGCACTTCCCCTACCCGCCCAAGCCCCTAAACAAATGCTTGAGCTACTCGATTGGTGCTTTTTCAAGTTAACGAACTCAGCGAGTCAGGCAGGAAGAGTACTCCTCCTGGTCCCCAAAACAGGCGGTCCACTCAAAATCTACGCTTTAATCGTGCCATTTGCTCGGCTAGTTAAGCTTAACAACGGTAGGCACGGTAAGCCGGGTAAACACATACAGCAGCACACCCACTAAAACAAGTGCCCCGCCTCGCAGCCAAGTGCCCATGTTTTGCTGACTCAGCAATACGAGGCAAGACAGGATCGCCAGCCAGGGTACCCAGGTGGGAACCTGAAAATGTTCCTCTGCAACCTTGTCCTTGCGTAACACCAGCACGGCCATGTTGGTGCTAAGGAACACGAACAATAAAAGCAGCACCACGGTTTGCGCCAAGGTCGCCAACGTTCCTGTCAGCGTCAGTGCGATGGCGACGAGCGTCGTTGCAATAATCGCCGCCCACGGTGTGCGCCTATGCGGCAGGACCCGTCCCAGGACATCTGGCAACAGCCCCAGATTTGCCATCCCATAGGTGAGTCGACTGGCCATGATCATGGTCAGCAGCGCTCCGTTGGCCACCGCGATGAGCGCGATAAAGGCGAACAGGCGCGGCGAAACGTCGAGCCCGGAAGCCCGAACCACTTCGAGTAATGGGGCCGATGTGGCGAGCAGTTTCTCCGTTGGCAACACTGAGGACGCGGCGACCCCAACGGCCATGTAAACCACCCCTGCGGTAATCAGCGCCGCGAACAAGGCCCGTGGGTATACCTTGCGGACATCCTTGATTTCTTCCGCGAGATTGGCGGACGTCTCAAAACCCACGAACGAATAGAACGCCAGCAACGCCGCGCCCAACACCGCCAGTATTGGACTGACCCCAGGCTTGAACTCCAGCGCCCTTGCCAGTTCAGCTTCGCCAGAACTGAAAAAGTAACCCGCAGCAACGATGACCAACATCAGCCCTGACAGCTCGATCACGGTCATCAGCAGATTCGCCCCCAGCGACTCCTTGATCCCTCGCGCATTCAAGAGGGCAATGACCAGCAGGAAGGCCAGCGCAGCAACGTGGGGTGTTACCTGGATGAATGCGCCAAGATAATCCCCCGCGAAGGCCAGAGAGAGACCGGCGGCGCTGGTCACCGCCGCGGCGAGCATGCAAAAACCGACCAGGAACGATATCAGCGGTGACTTGAAAGCCTTTTCGGCAAACACCGACGCCGCGCCCGCGTGAGGATATTTCGAGACAAGTTCGGCGTACGATCCTGCCGTCAGCATGGCGAAAAACAACGCGATCAACAACGGCACCCAGATCGCCCCGCCTACCTCTCCGGCGATGGTACCCGCCAGCGCATAAACGCCAGCGCCCAGTACATCGCCAAGGATGAACAGAAACAGCATCGGCCCGGTGACGGCGCGGCGCAAAGAGGGCTTGGGTTGTGACGGGTTTATTGTCATTTGAGGCTCTGCCAGGGGATTTTTTCGCAAGATTCATCCGAGCGTCATGCCCTCGCATAACCTCTGAGCAGTGGAAACATTCGCAGGGTAAAAGTTCACTTAATCGCCGATGGAGGTGCGGCACAAGAGTGGATTAGCTCGCGAACCGCCAGTCTCAAAGGCTCAAAATCCTCAAGTGGCACAAGCGGCAGCGCTTTCGGTCGGCCAGTCACTTTGACGGTGCCACGCGGGTACGGGATTTAAACGCAAATGCTCCATAAAGAAGCCTCGGAATGCTCTCCGACTACTGCAAAGTAAGCGTAATGAAAGCAGGTGGTAGCGCCATGGCTTTGTCCGTTTGCACTCGAATCCATTTAAGGACGAGTCGGGCAATTACTGCCACATAAGTGGATGCCAACTTGATGTGCCTGATGTGAGCGATGCGTAGGCTGACTGCTTACGGTCAGTCTCGACGTTTAGCTCTTTGAGAACACCCTATAGCCGCGAAGACGCAGCCTGGTATCCAAAAGCCAGGATTGCCGGTGCCTAAGCCTACGGCAAGTAGCGAGATGCCTATTGGGAGCATGATGCGTTCTCCATAACCGAACAATCCATTCATAACTGATCTAAATTTAGCATAGGCCCATCGCAATAGTGGAAGAAACCGTCATTTTTGCAGGAACCATGAGACTCATCAGATCGCTAAGATGAGTAAAAAACGTAGATATCTCCCATGCAAGATGAGATGCCTGGGCGGTTACTGTGTTTTGCCCTAACGCCAACTTTGCTTTTTCCATTTGTTGGACCGGGCGCTCGGGTTGCGGGTACTCAACTGTGACACCTTTGCGGTGTCTGCGGCAGCCAACCAGTCATCGCTGGTGCTTCTGATCGGGCGACGAGCAGCGATCAGCCTGCTGCATCCCATCGAAACTTCTAGCGCTCATGCTTCACCTGAGGCCAGCATTCAACTCTGTTTTTCCCCAACCGCTTGGCTGCGTAAAGCGCTGAGTCAGCTGCCTTCAAAAGAGAGCCTTGGTCCAACCCGCTGGTTTCTGTAGAAGCGACCCCGAACGAAGCAGTCACTGTGAATGTCTGACCGTGATCCGTAAGACTCAACCCTTCAAGAGATGCTCGTATGACCTCAGCACGTGACGTAGCGCTCTCTGAGGAACATTCTGGAAGAATCACAATCAGTTCCTCTCCGCCAAATCGACATGCGATGTCTGACGATCTCAACGATCGCAAAAGCAAAGCGGAAACCGCACGAAGCACAGCGTCGCCTGCTGGATGGCCATAGGAGTCATTTAGATGTTTGAAGTTATCGAGGTCTAGCATGACGACACTCAGGGCTGACCCGTTGCGCTCAGAGCGCGCCAGCTCGCGCTTTAGCGCCTCGTCCATGAACCGCCGGTTATACAGCCCTGTCAGCGGATCCTTGATGGATTGAGTTTCCAATACTTGGCGCATCCGGCCATTCGCCAACGCCAGAGCCGTTTGTTCCGCCACAGCCTCAGCAATCTGTAACCGCTCTTCGGACAGGTCCCGCAGTCCAACCTGACGGATATGCAACAGCCCCAGAATCTCGCCATAAGCCATTAAGGGCAAACAGCAATCGGTCACTTGGTCGGTGCCCGACGCCGCTGGGTAATGGCGACAGGAAAGGTCGTGGTGATGCTCAGTCAAATGCCATCGCCCTCGCCGGATCGCCCAGCAGTCCTTGGGGTTGAGCATCACATCAGCAGCCGTCCCTTCAGCTTGGCCCCACGACGCCGCACACTGAAGAACATCCGCCGAGTTGCGATAGAGAAAAAACTCCCCTTCACTGGCGGGTATTAGTCGCTGACAGTAGGTGCTGGCCAGTTGGAGCGTTTCCGTTTGAGTCAACTCCGTCTGCGCCAGTCTTGCCATTTCGGCGAGAAGGCCTATCTCCCCGTTGCGCCGCTTCAACCGCTCCAGGCTCTGGCTCAGTTGATCACTGACGAGGATGGCCGCCGCGGCGGACTCCGATTGACGTCGCACGCTTCGTCGCATGGATATATAGATAAAGCGACCTAAGCCCAAGGTCACGATAAAACTGACGATGGAGATCGCGACGGCCCAGCGGATGTTGCTTAAAAGTTTACGCTCGAGAACCGCGAGCTCCTCTGCTTCGTCACTGATCAGTTCGGCACTGATGGTGCGCACAGTGTCCATCAGGTCCTTACCACCGCCTGCGGCAATCTCAGCCTCTGCCGCATCATTTCCGTGGAGGCTTACCAGCTTCACCACCCGATCCAAATGCGTCATTTTCAGTTCAGCGTGGCGGATGAACTCTTCAACGCGACCAATCTCTTCGGCGGGATCGCCTTGATAGGACGCGCGCAGGGCCTTGAGGGCCGAAGGCAGTTGGGACACCGCGATGTAATAAGGTTGTAGAAAAACATCCTTTTCGGTCAGAGCATAACCACGCTCACCGGTCTCGGCATCAACCAACAAGCCCTGTACTGCGCGGATACGATCTATCTGCGCCTCGACAACGTTTCGCTCCAGGCGCGTCTCATTTGTCCAGAACAACGTGGTGGGACTCACTGCCGCGGTGACGGCCATAACAATACTCGCGGCAGCGGTAGCGAAGAGAAGGCTTGCTTTACGATCAGGCATTAACGATCACGCTCTTGGGGGCCAATGATGTCGGCATGCAGAAGAAAACGGCAGGAGGCAGAGGCAGTTAACATGTTATCGCACCCAATAATAAGGCAAGTAACCGCTATCTCCAGGTGTCGGGGAAGCTAGGAGATTGCGCTAAGAAGCTCCCATTGAATCCTTGAGGAACCACTCATCAGATTTAGACGCTGGACGAGGTACTGCCTCGCTACGAGGTTAAGGGGCCGGGGCCAGCATGCGCAGTTCCACCCAAGGGGCGCCCCGCACGGCACAATCCGTCGACACAATCCCGAACTATCTTCTCGCAGGCAAATCGGATAATAGGCCAATGATCGAGAGAAATCTGTGGCACTGGGCGGGACATGTGAGGGGGAACCCGGCTTAAGATCCCACCACCATCCCAATTATCACGGTGCCTACTTTCGAGATCTCGATGGCAACAAGCTGTGCGTCTGCTGCCATGACTCGGTGCCGACTGATTCGTGGCACCACGGGCAAAAGCCTTTATAACCGTTGCGCCCGCCCTCCTACCGCCTGAGTCAACTTGGCCGTCAGTAAGTCTATTAAAACAGCGACCTTGGGCAGCGTCTCACGGCTTTTCTGCCAGGCAATATTGATCGCCATCCCATCAGTTGCCAACTGGGGCAGTACTTCGACTAATGTTCCTTCTTCCAATTGCCGTTGGGCCAACCAGGACGGCAACTGTACGATACCGCAGCCCGCCAACACCGCAACCACCAAGCCCTCACCATCGCCCACCACCAGCGTTGGAGCCACCAGCATCCTGACCGTTTCGCCCCTGTGGCGCCCGGCGAAATTCCAAGGGCTGACATTTCCATCCCGCCATCCGTAGGCGATGCACCTGTGCTGTTCCAGATCAAGGTCCGTCAGGGGCGTGCCATGCCTGGCGAGATACGCAGGTGATGCGCAGAAAATATGCCATTCGCTACCCAGGTATCGATGCCCCAACGTGTCCGGCCATACCTCTGCGCCGCCCAAACGGATAGCGATGTCCACACCTTCCTGTACGGCGTCGATGAAACTGTCGGAGAACGAAAATGTGCGGGACCAATTGCGGGTATCGCTCCAGGCAGCGCAAGACGACAGGCAGTACCTGGGAGCGGCCGAAAGCACCGGAAAGGTCGATCCGGACCCTGCCACGGGGCTCGGCGTTTTCAGCCTGTAGCGACAGCTCGGCTTCTTCGAGGTCGGCAAGCACGCATGTGCATGTGCGAAAAAAGGCGCCCCCTGCATCGGTCAGCGAAACACGTCGGGTCGTACGGTCGAACAGTCGGACGCCGAGCCGGCTTTCCAGGCGAGCAACGCTTTTACTGATGGCAGAACCCGTGAGGCTCATCCGTTCAGCAGCAGCCTTGAAGCTGCCGGATTCAGCGACGCAGAGGAATACATCGATGCCTTTCAATTGTTCGGAGGAAAACATGGACACCCTTGATTCATGATCCTAATTCACTCAATGCAAGAAAAAACATCATAAATCAGAATTTAAATCCTCAGTAAGCTTGGCGGCCGCCTGATCACTGCGCGATAAACGCTGTGCATGAAATTCCGCTCGAATGAGGCAAGGATGCTCACCACCCTTAAACGCTATCCCACGTCAGTCAATTTGCTGCTTTCAGCGTCACTCATCTTGACGCTGGCCCGGGCAATCACGCTGCCCTATCTGGTCATCTACCTGTCGGGCAACTTTGGATTGAACGTCGCCGACATCGGCCTGGTGATCGGCGGCACATTGACCATCGGTTCCCTGTTGAGCCTCTACGGCGGCTTCCTGGTGGACAATATGCCCAGCCACCGACTCATCCTCGGATTCAGCGCACTGTTCACGGTGGGGTTTCTCGGGACGTTTCTGGCTCGCGAGCTCTGGCTGTTCTACGGTTGCCTGATACTGGTCAACCTGGCTTATGCCGTCATCGACATCGCGGTCAAGGCAGGGTTTGGCAGCGTGCTTTCAATCGCCGAGCGCAGCGAAGCGTTCTCAATCAAATACACGCTGACCAACATTCGGTTATGCCGTTGGGCCGTTTCTGGGGGCGGGCATGGCCAAGCTGGACATCAGCTTGCCATTCCTGTTGTCCGGCATGCTGGGTGCCGGATTCTGCCTGGTCTATTTCGTCTGGGGCGACAGAGGCCTGACGGTCGTTGATGCGAGCCACAAACCTGTGCCTTTCCTGGCCGTAGGCAAGCTTTTGCTCCGGGATTACCGCTTAGTGTGCTTCACCCTCGGCGGTCTGCTCAGCGCGGTGGTCTTCGGCCAGTTCACGGCCTATCTCTCAAAGTACCTGGTGGTCACGACATCAGCAGAGTTCACCTATCGCACCATCAGCGCCATTGTGACGACCAATGCGCTGATGGTGATCAGCCTGCAATACGCCATTGGCCGAGAGTCTCTCAACATCATCTGAACCTGTGGCTGGCGGCGGGGCTGAGTCTGTTCATCCTTGGGTTGGCCGGCTTTGCCCTGGCCGATATTCTCGTGCTCTGGGTGATTGCCATGGCGGTGTTCACGCTCGGAGAGATCATTGTCTTCCCCGCTGAATACATGTTCATCGACAACATCGCGCCCGACCACTTGCGAGGCATGTACTACGCTGCGCAAAATCTTGGCAACCTCGGCGCCGCCTCCGGACCGGTGCTGTGTGGCCTGGTATTGGCGACGCAACCGCCTCACTGCATCTTCTACATGCTCGCCCTCTTCATTGTTGCCGGTGGCGTGTTTTATTTCCTGGGGGCTTGGAGGCTGGTCGATTCGCCGGCCAAGACGTAACGCACGGCTTGTCACTGGCCGGTAAATAACGACCGGACGGGGCGCTCAAGAGAGCAAGATTGGCGGAGCGTATTGTGCCCGTTGGCCTCATGCTGGGTCCTCTCCAGGGGAAAGACCATGACCGACACACAAACAGATGGTTGCTGCGGTGTGAATTGCCCGACACTCAGGAGCTGAGATTATTCCTGATGAGCAATGCCGCGGATGTCGAAGTCGTGTCGCCCGCCCCCCTTCGCTGTCATGTCCGCGAGCAACTCGAAACAGCGGTCCAGCCTGATGAACTCCTGCAACACCCGTTCATCGGCGCGCCGAATCATGTGGCGTGGTAATCCTCGGGAAACTCCGGGCGATAGGCGTCGTCTTCGAGCAACAGCCGCCAGGTTTTCAGTTCATTTTCAAGTAGGTTTCACTCACGGGCGGTTGTCCTTTAAAAGTTCGAGCCAGTGGTCCCACCCCGGATAAACTAGGGTGGCGCCATGTGGTAAGCAAGGCTCAGCTCACTTACGCAAGAAGATCTTGCTTGATGAAGTTGCGCACCGGCCAGGTGCGTTTCCTCCTGTTCCAGGGTATGGCCGAAGCGCTTGGCAATCAGTGGATGGCCCCCCTTCTGAACCAGTTGGATCAGCAACTCCCAAGCGGCGTTGTCCTCTAGCTCGATGGTCGGGATCGCGCTCATCGATTGGGACACGATCATGCGTGGGGCGGTCAATACTTGCAGCACGCCCACGACCTTGACGCCCGCCGCCATCCGAATTCATTTGCACCAAGCAAAAATTGCGTCCATAAACGTAAGCTCCAAAAAACTAAAAGGCGCTCCTCTCTTTCCATTTAAAGACCGGATGACACGCGAGGACGATCATGAGAAATAACGCCATTATTTCCGCTTGGCATGAAGCCACCGACCGCACAAACGAGCTGTTTCGAGAGGCTGATCGTCTCAACGCGATCGCTTATGAACTGCTAACCCATGCCACAGATTCGCCTGAAGCCATGATCGCGTTTCAAAACGCGCGCGCAGCAGCTGATGCGAAATGCCTTGAAGGCAAAAAAGCCTGGGACCAGGCGAGGGCCGTATTTCGGAAGAAACACTGATCGCTAGTCGCGCGTCAATCGAACGCTCACCCATTTGTTAGGAGCTAAACCTTTGATCATGGTGCGGCTCGTAATCTTGCGTTTCGCTTTTAGAGAGGGAGGCATCGTGTCATTTTTGCGTTCTGGGACAAGCGCCGCCCTTCCTTGGGATGCACGCAAGACGTATTTGGCCGTCGACGCTGCAAAAACCCTCTACGGAACCACCGACACCCCACAGAAGCCCACCCTCCTCAGCAAGTTCTAATAAATGGCGATTTCAGCCATAGAGAGCGAATTCCAGGGGCCACTGTTCGGTTATTTTGACTCAGCTTTTCCCGCGATGATGACGACCCCAATCCGCTCTGCCAGGTTGAGCACCGTGTCGAATGCATTCGAGTCGCCGGTCAAGCTGCGTGACACCCCCTGCGGATGGAGTGCGCCGTCAGGAACCCGGTCACCAAAGAGCACCACCGCACGTGCCGAATCATCTTGTCGCGACACCCAAGACATCCCTTGGGCATCTGGACACTGACGGTGGATCGCCTCTGCCCATTTGCGCGTCGCAGGATATTGATCTTTCTCAGTGTCGATCAGTTGTTTGCGCGTGATGCCCAGTTTCCGCAGGGGCACGCTGGACAGATCAACCAGGTGCAGCGGTTGGCTAACCTGAACGGCAGAATGCACCTGTCCAGTCAGCTTGCCTTTGTCGAAGCTCTTAAACCCAGCCGTATGGGGAACGTCGTGGAAGACGGTCTCCATCAAGGCGCAATCGACTGTCGTGCCGCCATACAAAGTGGGAATCGCCCGCCCCTGATCATCCTGGATCGGGCTGAAGCGTGCGTTGCCGTGCACACCAGGATTGAATTGATCAGGCTGATACTTATCCTGGTGCACACGATGAAGCACATCGCCTTTGGCGATCACGGTGAAAGTGACGTGCAACGTAGCCGCAGGCACTGGGGTAACGGACGCCGCCAAATCCGTGGGAGGCGTCGCCCTACCCTCACTGAACTCGGTACGCTGCTTAGCCATGGACAACGCCCCGGATCTCATCCAGTGCGGCAGCAATCACCCGATCAGGCGCCGATGCCAGCAGGTCCTGAGGCCTTTTGCCGCCCAGAAAACTGTTATCTGAGCGGAACCAGTAAGCCATACCCCAGCCGTCCTTGTGGCCAGAGAAAGCCTCAATGATTTTGGCCAGTGCCTTGAACGGCCGATAGCCCGCATCCGGATCCAAGCCGTAACCAGGGAAATAGTCGACCCCTCCGTGGCTGATGGCAAAGATCTGCCCCTGCTTTTTCCATTTGTTGGGCTGGGCACTCGGGTTGCGGGTACTCAACTGGGCCACCTGGGCGATGTCCGCGGCGGTCAGCCAATCACCGCTTTCCAACACCGCTTTGCGGGCTTGGACGAGCATTGCCGCTTCCTTGAGCAGGCGAGGCGAAGGCGGCTTACGTGTCACAAACACCTCGGCCAGTCGCTCGAGCGACTTAGGGTCCTAACGCTCCTGCAGCACCTCATACATCGAGGAGGCCACGTTGGCGAAGTTTTCCGCCAACGCCTCAAATACACTGAGGTTGACCTGATCGAAAGACACGACCAGTACTCGGTCCGCATGCGAGCGGCTCAAGCTCGCCCGAGCCTCCTTAGGCGTACCGACCAAGGTGGAGACGCCCGACTGCTCTGTAATGCTCATGGAAATCTCCTCGCCAGTTATCTGCGCTATCTAATCCTAGCATAGTCCTAATAACCCTAGCTCTAGCCTAAGCTCCATTCATCTGGATGATAGGTAGGTTTGAGTGGAGCACGCCATGCCGTCGATCAGCGCAATGGCGTTGAGGTGAGAGGCCTAAGGACACGATCTTGGCATTCAGGTGCTGCGAGCGAACTCGTTCAAGACATGCGTTGGAAAACCGCAAGAGGTCGCATAGTACAGTGGCGTTGTCAGCAGACCACAATCTCATCGTTGCAAACAATCATCACACCACGAGATTGAAACTGCATGACGTCAACGCCTAAGGCCGCCCCGGATGTGCTTTGACTCGATACTCATCACGCCCTACCGGGTACGAGCTACTCCGAAGCCAAGAGCTTTTTAACTTCTGCGATGATGATATCTATGTCAAATGGCTTTGGCAGCACCACATCAAACAAATCGGATCTCTGCATACCGATGTGTGCCTGAGCACCGCTCATTAAAATGATTGGCAAATGGTTGCCGGAAGGAAGAGCTCGCACAGCCGTGGCGAATTCTTGGCCGTCCATAACCGGCATCATGAAGTCGGTAAGAATCAAGGCCGGCCGTTCCCTTTCGAGCACCTCGAGTCCTTTCCGGCCATTGCTGGCTTTTACGACCATGAAGCCCTCATCCTCCAGCGCGAAGCTGAGAATGTCAGCGATCAAATACTCGTCGTCGACGACCAGAATCGTGGTCATGTTTTCAACCTGTTCAAAGACTTATGAAATTGAACCAGGCAAGGGCTCAGTCGCGACTGAAGGTTCATTTCTCAAAGCCTTTTTCAGGGAAACATCTTGATCACGAATGACCACCTCAAATCGCGAAGGGTCATAGGAACTATCTCGTACTTTAAGAATGGAAAGCGTCCTGCTTAGTTCAGAGCGATTCTCAAAGAAACGCATGAGCATCAAGTTATCGACGATGCTTGATAGGTCAGAGTTTGGTGAATTGACCTCGGAACCGAATAGGTCACGCATTTCCCATGAAGCGAATACCGTAACGCCCCTGGAGCGCAGCTCGTTCATTAGGGCGCTGTAGAAGTCTGTAATCCGTCCCTGATTTGTCGAAACGCGCGTCATGCCGCTCAGACTGTCGATGAACAGGCGCTTGATGCCCCTTTCTTTAACGATGCTCAACAGTCTTGAGCCGAGTCCATCCAACAAACCTTCAGTGGTGGGCTGCCAGACGATGCTCAGTGCACCGCTTTCTTCCATGGCTTCGATGTCGATGCCCAGCGAGAGCCCTTTTAGACGTAGTCGCTGTGGACTTTCATAGAATCCAAAATGTAGGCCTGGGGCATCTGCCGTCGATTTGGCCAAAAATTTGAGTCCCAGCGTCGTTTTACCTATCCCGGAGGGTCCCATTACTAAGGACACACTAGAGCTGTATAACCCTCCGCCCAATATGTCATCCAGTGAATCAATACCACTGGCGATACGCGTCATGTTTGCACTGTCGGACGACGAAGGGCGACTGTACAAGCTTTCAAGGCGAGGATAGACGACCAAGCCGTCAGCGGTGATTTCACACTCGTGAAGGCCGGTCAATGCGCTGCTGCCTCGCGTCTTGCGTAGTTGAATACGACGTACAGAACGAGTGCCAAATAGCTCCTCTCCCATCTCAATCACACCATCGACCATCGTGTGCTCTGGACTACCGTCGTCAAGCCGCGAGCTAGTGAGGAACAGAACGGTACAACCTGCGAACGCTGCATGGCCCTGCAGCTCTAAAATGAATTTCTTGGTATCGATAGGCGAGTCGGCCTTCGAGCGTGCATTGAGCAAACCATCGACGATCATGACGGTAGCCTTCTGCCGACTGATCTCACGCCGAAGCAATTTTACTACTTCATCCAAACCTTCGTTTTCCAGCGTATCAAATGCGCTGACGAACTGGATTTCAGCCCCAACTTTGGATGAGTCGAAAAAGCTCAAAGTAGAGAGAAATTGAAACAGACGGTCATGTGACTCGGCCAGCAAGGTGGCGACTAAAACACGACCCCCATTGCGTACGTGATGGAATCCAAGCTGGTTGGCTAGGATAGTCTTGCCTGAACCTGGGCGGCCTTGGACTATATATGAAGCACCCTCGACCAGCCCTCCATTAAGCAGAGCGTCGAGCCCGTCGATTCCGCTTTGAAGGCGTTTTAGCTTTTCCACAATGTGACCCTGATCTGAAAAACAGGCTTTTTTAGCCGAATGAACGAAATGCTACCGCCATTCCTAATTCGAGGCTATTCAGGTTGAGTAGAAAGTAGACGAGGAAGATCGTTCGCTTTGGGTGCTAAGTAACCATCCAAAAGCGATTGCTTTAGTAGGTACGGGGCTTGCGACCTTCGCATTGGGGCTGCTGGCCTTCGCATTGGGGCTGCTGGCCTTCGACCTGGCTGGAGCCCAAGAGGGTGCAGTCCTCGGCACAGCGTTGGCAATCAAAATAACGGCCTACATCGGCGTTGCACCGATTGCCGCGGCTTTTGCAGAACGCCTGCCACGCAAGGCAATGTTGGTCTCGCTGGACTTGGTACGTGCTTTGGTCGCGCTGGCTTTGCCGTTTGTGACGGAAGTCTGGCAGGTCTATGTGCTGATTTTCATCCTGCAATCGGCCTCGGCCGCGTTCACCCCAACCTTTTCAAGCGACAATTCCGGATATCCTGCCAGACGAGGACGAATACATCCGCGCCCTGTCCCTGTCGCGACTGGCCTATGACCTCGAAAGTGTTGCCAGCCCTATGCTCGCCGCTGCATTGCTGTCCGTGATCAATCAGCTTCCATAATCTGTTCGCCGGCACCGTTATTAGTTTCATCGCTTCGGCGGCCCTGGTCGCGACAGTATTGCTACCGAAAGCGAAGCCGACACCTAAACGCAGCATCTACGAACGAACCACCCGCGGCATGCGCATCTTCCTGCAGACGCCTCGCTTGCGCGGATTACTGGCATTGAATCTGACGGTAGCGGCCGCCAGCGCCATGGTCATCGTCAATACGCTGGTGCTGGTCCAATCGGGTGTCGCGTTGCCTCAAAGTTCCACTGCACTGGCGCTGGCCGCGTTAGGTGGCGGCTCAATGATCGCTGCCCTGTTGTTGCCTCGGCTGTTGAAAGATATCAAGGACCGAACAGCGACGTTGCTTGGCGCAGGGATACTGCTTGTCGGGCTGGCCATGGGCATCAACCTGACCGCCTACCATTTACTGCTGCCGCTTTGGATGATGCTGGGCGTAGGCTATTCGTTGGCACAGACTCCGAGTGGCCGGTTGCTGCGTCGTTCTGCCAACGCCGAAGATCGCCCTGCGCTCTTTGCCGCCCAGTTCGCGCTGTCTCATGCCTGCTGGTTGATTACCTATCCACTGGCTGGATGGCTGGGAGCCTACCTCGGCCTGGCAGCATCGTTTGTCGGGCTCGCCCTGGTGGCCGGTGGCGCGTTGTTAGTCAGCATGCTGATTTGGCGTCTGGCGCATGACCAGGAATCGATCCAACATATCCATGACGACCTACCCGAGGGCCATGCTCACTTCGATGAGCACAGTGGCATGGATCATCAGCACCCCTATGTCATTGACGACCAACACCGTCGCTGGCCGAACACTTGATGTACCCGTCTTTCATAAAACCGTCTGGCCGCTGTCTAGTAACGAAAGCCTGCCACTACGGCGGGTAGCCCAATAGACTTTCGAATCTGAGGAGCAACTTTTTCCAGAATAGATGTCTACCGGTTACGTCGTTTCGCAACACCACTGGAGCTCAATACGCCATGCACAAAATCACCACGTATGCCTTCGCATTACTGTGCTTGGCCACAGGTTCAACTTATGCTGATGACCCTGATAAGGAAATCCGGGAGCAATACCAGCGGTACTGGGAACACCAGCGAGAGATGGAAAAGGCGGATCAGGAAAATAACAGGGAACACCGAAAGGCCCACGAAGAGATGGATCGCGAAGAACGCAAGCATTACGAGGAAATGGAGCGAGAAGACGCCAAGCGCAGGGGTGAGTTTTATCGCGAGCGAGAAAAGGCTTATCGTGAATAGCGCTTGTCGTCGCGCTCGTTAACCTCGGCCTGACAGTAATCGCATAGAGAGCTCCTGACCGCCCCTAACCTCACATGATCTTAGACTTCATCACGCCACAAGCCTTAACGCTTGCAGCGCAACAAGATGCCCCGGATAGAACCAATACCTCCATTGCCCCACCGGCCAGACGTTGAAGCTTAACCTCTGGCGAAGCAGCCAGAGCCCGATCAGCGGAGCCGCAAAAGCCGTGCCCAGGGCCAGTATCGAGTAGAGTTCAAGATCCAGCGCTCGGCTGACAATGCTGCTGCGGGTATTGATCAACACACACAGACTCGCTGGCAACAGCCACAGCACAGCAGGCTTGTTGATCACCAGCAAGACCGAGGCAGGGACAAGGACTCCGTAGAAACCAAACATCAGCGGATCATCCAGCGCACTGGCGATGGCGCCAGCGAACAACGCCATGGCACCACTCAATAATGTCCGATGGTGACATCCCCAAGCCACGACCAACCCTAGTCCCAGAGTCAGCAGCACGTTGTACGAGCCCGAAGTGCTGATCATGCGATAAGGCACCTGCGAAATGGCCGCAAACAACAGCATCAAAGCAAGGTAGCGGCCGTTTTTGTAAGTCAGCCATTCGCCACGCCTGGACCGCGCCACATTCGCTGCGATGGCGACGCAAAACAGTGGAAAAGAGAGCCGGCCTGGAATGAACGGCGTGCTCAACTCCGGCCACACCAACCGCAAATGATTGATGACCATTGTCAGCATCGCCAACCATTTGATCAGATCGAGGCTGGC
Organism: Pseudomonas sp. Z3-6; assembly: GCF_051131985.1. Lineage (NCBI taxonomy): Bacteria > Pseudomonadati > Pseudomonadota > Gammaproteobacteria > Pseudomonadales > Pseudomonadaceae > Pseudomonas > Pseudomonas sp. Z3-6. Next base: position 2,734,618 of record NZ_CP071644.1, on the reverse strand, counting down.
GCTGCGACCTTTCAACGAGGGATTCAGAACTGGGCAAGTCTCAGTCATAAGCCTTATGCGTTCAGACCGATCCAGCCGTGAAAGCCCACGTACAGACCGACACCAATGATCAACACACTGGACAAATAAGGAGCCCGTCGTGCAACGGTGCCCAGCCATGGCCAGCGGTTGGAGGCTTGTCGTGCGCCAATGGCCGCGGCCGCTCCCACAGTCACCAAGGTGATAGCCAAGCCAATGCTGAAGCACAAGACAAGCATGCCGCCCAGCGCAACCTCCTTGACCTGAAGACAGAGCAGCAGCACGGTAATCGCGGCGGGACAAGGAATCAGCCCACCCGTCAGGCCGAACACAATGATCTGGCCCGTGGTCACTTTGCGATTGGTAAAGCGCTTGCGGATATCGTTGGCGTGCGCCCGTTCGTGAGCGTCCTGGTAACCTTCCAGAGACAGCTCCAAGTCCTCCAGTTCGGCGTGTTCATGCCCACGATCATGCTCTTGATAATCAAGGTCATAATCGTGGGAATGCCCGGCATGTCCCAGGCTTAGACGGGCGCTGAATTCGTGAGGCTCGGGAATATCGACCGTTGACTCCAGGACCCCATCGCGCTCGGCAAACGAGAATGTCTGCACGCTTCCATCGGCGCGAGTGGTTGTCAGGCGAACGTCCGCGGCGGACCATGCATGGCCCGTCAACGTTTTCAGGCGCCAGTGAGGGGACATGCCTTGCTCGAAGATCGACAGCTCGATACGCCCGTGGCCGGTATCGATGCGATGGGTTTCATCATGATGTCCATGGTCATGCTCGCCGTGATGATGCCCATCACCCTGTTCGAACTTGAACATCTGTTCGCCACGCCATGTACGCCACAACATCCAGAGCGCAATGACGATGATCAGCGCAGCCGATGCGAGCTGGAAGTATGGTTCCGTGGTTTCGGCATCCAACCCCTGGCCCAGGTACATGCCACCGATGGCGACCAGCCACACCACGGCCGTGTGGGACAGCGTCGCCGCCAAACCCAGCAAAACTGCCTGTTTCACCGAGCCCCGAATAGCCACGATAAATGCCGCCATCATGGTTTTCGAATGGCCGGGCTCCAGGCCATGCAAGGCGCCCAGCAAGATCGCGCTGGGAAAATACAGCCAGGCGTTAGCGCCACCCTGTTGCAGCAATTCGGCAAAATTGGGCATGGGGGGCCTAGAGGTACTTGGTGATTTGCTTGAAGGCTTCCAGCGGCGCGCGCTCACCCTTGTTCAGTGCCGAAACGGTGTCTTCCAGACAGTGATCGATGTGATCCTGAATCAAGGTCCGCTTGGCCTGGCACACCGCTTTTTCCACTGCATGCAGCTGCTGGGCGATATCCACGCACTCACGACCTTCTTCAATCATGAGGATGATGCTGCGCAGGTGACCGTCCGCCCGCTTGAGGCGCTTGATGATCGCTTCATGGCTTTGGTGGGTATGGGGATGGCTGTGTTCGTGCTCGTCACTCATGACTTGAGTCTCTGACTTCAATGAATTACGCTGGCAATCCTATCCCCCCATAGGGGATATGGCAAACGTATTGCCCCCAGAATAACGAGTCGAAACACGATCATTATGTTCAGCAGAACACTGACAACGACGGTGGTATTCGCGCTGGCTTTCGCCATGTTCATGGCCTGGGCCGGGCATACCCGTACACTGTCGATGATGTCGCAACAGCCCGCCTGGGATGTCGCGCAAGACGCTCATCATCATCCCATGATGAGCAGGCCGACGTGTCGTGTTCAAACTGCTCGGATCACTATCACTCTCCGCTGACGCCCGATCATCAGCACGAGACGCCGCAACTCGCTGCCACACTGATCCTGGCGGCCCAGCTACAACTCTCTCCAAAAGCCGAGCCCCTGGGTTACGCCGTTCCTCGCGCGCCCATTTTCCTGATCGAGCGTCCACCTCGTCCTTCGCTTGCCTCCTGACACGGTCGCCCTGCGGCCCTCGATCACTGCAACGAAGGATTTTATCCATGCATTCGCACTCAATGAGTGGCGGCGGCGCTTTCACTGCGCCTTCGTACCGCCCACTACTGCTGCTGTTTCTGTTGCTCGCGTCATTTCTTCTCGGAATGCCCGAAGCCCTCGCCCACGCCGTCGCCGAAGGCGATAAAGGCTTCATCCAGGAAAGCGCCGGCGTCATGTTGCTGCCCTTCATCTACATGGGCGCCAAGCACATGATGACGGGCTACGACCACCTGCTGTTTCTGTTCGGGGTGATTTTCTTCCTGTACCGCCTGAAGGACGTAGGGCTCTACGTCACGCTGTTCGCCGTCGGGCACTCGGTCACGCTGCTGCTCGGCGTGCTGACCGAGATCAGTATCAGCGCCTATATCATCGACGCCATCATCGGTTTCTCGGTGGTGTACAAGGCGCTCGATAACCTGGGCGCATTCCAACGCTGGTTCGGTGTCCAGCCCAATACCAAGGTGGCGACGCTGATCTTCGGTCTGCTTCATGGCTTTGGCCTGGCGACGAAGATCCAGGAGTACGAGATCTCGCCCGACGGCCTGATCCCCAACCTGATCGCCTTCAACGTCGGCGTCGAAATCGGCCAGTTGCTGGCCCTCAGCGCCATTCTCATTCTGATGGGGTATTGGCGGCGCACCGGCAGTTTCTGGCGCCACGCCTACACCGCCAACGTCGCCATGATGAGTGCCGGTTTCCTCCTGATGGGTTACCAGATCACCGGCCTGTTCGTCTCTGCCTAAGGAATTGTGACCATGTTCAATACGCCACTTCCCACTGTTAATGAATTGCCCAGCACTCGCCAATTGGTGCGCTCGACTGTCATCGCCTTGCTGACTGCTATTGGCCTGCTGATCACCGTAGTCATGCCTGCGGAATACGCCGTTGACCCAACGGGCTTGGGCCGCGCATTGGGTCTGACGCAGATGGGCGAGATGAAGATAACGCTCGCCCAGGAGGCGTTGGCCGATGCAGCGCCGCAGCCGGTACAAGAGATTCCAGCTCCAGCTCCAGCTCCAGCTCCAGCTCCGCAGATTGCCGCGGTGACGCCCGCGGCTCAACCCGCGCAGCCACCCGCCGCTCAACCCGACCCAGCCCTGAAGACAGATGAAATGACCGTCACGCTAAAGCCGGGGGAAGGGACAGAAATCAAGCTGGAAATGCTCAAGAACACCACCGTCAGCTATGAATGGGCGGCCTCTGGCGGGCCGGTGAACCATGACACCCATGGCGAACCCTACAACGGCGAAAAAGGCTATTTCCATAGCTACTCCAAAGCCAAGCAGGTCAAAGGCGACAAGGGCGAATTCACGGCTCTGTTCGACGGCACCCATGCTGGTTCTGGCGTAATCGCACGAATAACGACGTGACCATATCGCTGAAAACGACAGGTGAATACCTGAGCGTCAAACGCTGATTCCAATCGAAACACATTTTTAAATTCTTACGGAAAACTCAATGAACGCCTCAACCACGCTGCTCCGCTCCGTGCTTCTGATCTGCTTTATCAGTCTGATGACCGCCTGCGGTGGCTGGCGAGAAACCTGCTGAATCCGAAAGCTCGGATCATGGGCACTCGCACGGGTGATGTCATGAAAAGAGGTCGCGAATACGGCCTCTTTTCCGAAGCAGACGATGCACAGTTTCCTCTTAGCGTGCCGCAGTATAAGGTTTCCCGCGCGATGTCCGGCGACACGGTGAGCGTTTATAGCGGCCATCCGCGGCAGCCCGCCACTTCACTCTAATCTCCAACGGGCTAGGTATACCCAAAAAAGCGGAAACAACCTCTAAGAAAAAGTGCCGATGTAGCACCGACTTTCTTGTATTCGCGCGTCCTGACACCCCCTAACATTAATCTGCCACCATTGGCACCGCACAAGATTGTTCTAGTCTTATCCCCTTTCAGCGAGGAGAAGGAGCAATGGGCCATGGATACAATGAGTAAAAGTGAACTCGAAGCAGTACTTTCGAGCCGCCTACCTCAGTGCTCTATCGTTTGCTCGATAAACGCTGATAGTAGCTTATCTGTCGAAGTGATCGGTCCAGACAAGCAACAATTCATGATTGCTAACATCGACCGAACCCAATACCACGGTGTATCGGGGACTAACCGGCTAGTGCGCGAGATTTTGGAGGAGATGGTTATGTCTCGCCAGTCGTCGAATTTGACCTGAAGGTATGCGCCTAGGCCTAGTCCAGCCAACACACCTTCAGCTTACCGACTAAGGGCAGTTATCTCGCCAATGCCTTGAGTTCCCTAAAATTACGAGGGCAATTATTTTTAGTACTCAAAAGTTAGGACGTTTTATAAGAAATACGCACCTAGCCTTAGCGACCAGCTAGCTCCGCTTATGCGCGTCTAAGGGAGTGAACCGAAAATTGTGCCTGTGAAAAGGCAGGATCTTGGGTACGAGAATGACGCAGATTCCGGCCATCGCCCTGCCCGGATACGGTGCCAGCAACGATCAGAAAAAAGACCGCCGAGTCGGGCCTTGACACCCAAGTCAGTAAGCCCGTGGCCCATGATTTGTTGATCAGCCTGATCGAAATAAACTGTGCCGCTCACAGCGTTAGGCTGGGCTTATTCAAGGGGATAACCGAGATTTTGCCGTTGCGCTCAAGGATCGCGAACTTGATCTGATCGATCTCCAAGATGCCTTGAGCGGAGCGGGCCGCTTCGAGAATATCGCTCTCATCCAGCCGCGCATGCTTGACGCGCTCAGCGAGTATTTTGCCGTCTTCGACCACAATCGTCGGCCCGCCATCCAACACCCGGGAAAACCAGCTTGAGCGCTGCTTGACCAATGAAAAACCAATGTCGATGGCGATCAACGTGACAATGATCAAGACGGCGTTGGTCAACGAAAAATCATCGCCCAGCAACGCCTGCTGAGTGGCCTCGCCGATCACCATCAATAGCACCAGATCGAAGGTAGTGAGTTCCGCCAGGGAGCGCCTCCCGGCGATCTTGAACAAAATCATCAACACCACGCCAATCGAGAGTTTTAATAAACAAACGATGAATTTTGATGCCGCTACACTCAAACATGTACTTGAACTCATAGCTATCCTGAGCCCCACTCATTTGGTTGCACCGATAGCATTTGCACGGGCCATAACCAAATTTTTGTGTGATCGTTTCGCCCAATGCAAGGTATTCCGATGGAACGTTCTCAGCGCTTGACTCCATTTCGACAGAAAAGGAGAGCTGTTCTGCACCGGCATCGGTTTTTGACCGCAAATATCGAGGCTTAGTCAGATTACATAGCAAAAGCGAGGCTTGAATCGGACGTTGAGTATCCTGTGGCAACGCTAACGAGAACTTAATCAAGTGCGACTGAATGTCGATATCGGAACAAGCTTCGTGCTTGGCCAGCTCCTCTGCAGCGGTTGAACACACCTCGGGAAATGTACCCTCTCTCACGAAAACCACCAACGCCGCATCGTCATCGTACGGTGTAGCATACTGGCACAGTTGAGAAATGGCCGCGTACAGTGCAGCAGGGCCCTTCCACATTTTACACTCGACGACCAAGATGTGCCCCGCAGTGTTGCCCTCGCTGTTTGCTCGGCTAACGATAATGTCACCGTGACCTTCACGTGCATGTGTTTCAGAAGTCGCAAGAAAGCCCGACCTTTTAAGCTCCAAAACCAGCTGGGAACGGAGACCATTTTCATCTATTTTGCTATGAAGCTGGACATCCTGTTCCCATTCGCGGGCGTGCCGTTTTATAACGTCCATAGGCGTAGCGCTGCGTAACAGTCGATAGGCGCTGCTAGATTCTAGCTTAGCCAGAAACTGCTTAACTCGCTGAATATCTCCCCACTGCTCAATATATTGCGCCAGCATATACTGAGCGGTATAATTATTTTTATAATTAGACTCAAAATCTCCTTTCGCGTTTAAATAGCAAGCGTCATACAGTTCTTTATCCGGAACCTCACCACTAACACTTTCTACATATTCATCCATCAGCATGCTGCTTCCTACATATTGAGTATCTAGTGCACCCAATAGCCCTCTCACATACATCACCCCATCTGCATAAAGCTCTCGTATAGGAGAATTGTGACCCAAATCAAACTGAAATTCCTGATCTTGTTTCAGGCGTATCCACTGGTCATAATGAGACTTAAATTTTTTTCTCAGAACTTCCATCGCTTTCAAAATTTCTTTGGATTCCATTTTCAACCCTTAATCTATTACTTTCACCTGAAGCCACACGACAGCAATTCAGCTTGCTGCTGCCTGGCCTGTGCACGCTGGGCCACACCTGCTGATTCCATGATCTTACTCCATCTGCAATTTTCATTTTTTATTCAAATTCGGTTTATTGGAACGATCCTCGGAATTTTTGTACCTTTGATAATGAAAATATTGGTCACCCTCCCAGCCTAGACTTCCGACTCGCGAGTAAATCTCAGATGGTCTGGCTCGAAGGCACCTGGGGAAGCTACCAGCTAAATTTTTGGGTTCAAACAGAGTGCCGTCTACCCGAAAATTGTGATGGCGCTTTGCCAGATTCACTACTACCTTTCCCTTAGCGGGCGTCGCCGTCTGGCCATGCTGAACAACGGCCATCGTGGACGGCCTCGTCGGTGGCAAGAATACAGGTGCCCCTCTGACCTACGTCCTGTTCTCTGAGCGGCGCAGCATTCGTCGCGATTCGCTGACCACATAACGAAACGAGGGCTAATTCATGCGCACAGGCTTGATCATGCTAGCAACCTTAATGGCGGGCTGTTCCACGCACTCGCAACACCTCTCGATTGTCAGCTCGCAACCGGTCACGGCGATTGCAGCCCAGTCGCAGAACATGGCGCTAGCGCCATTGGATCGCGCAATAACCATCAAAACTCAACGCTGCGCCGATCAGGTAGAGGAGTTAATCGGAAGCGAGCCAGACGACAGTTATGCCAACGTGCGCGCACGCTGGCGACAGTTGGACTGCTATTACAGTAACCACCCGTCGCGGGCGCTGGTGGTACTGCTTGATGGTACGGGTAACGACAAGCATGACGAAACCAATATCTGGCGGATGTACAACTTCGCGCTGGAGAAAGCCGTTGAGGGTAAGCCTGTCATTCCGTTCTACGACAAGGGCGTCGGAACGAACTCCCAGATAGTAACCGGCAATGCTTTCGGTTCAGGTATGGGCATGAACATACGTCAAGCGTACCGTTTCCTCGTTGAGGCTTATCGTCCAGGCGATAAAATCTACCTCTTCGGATTCAGCCGGGGTGCATTCACCGCGCGCACCCTAAACGGTCTGCTGGAGTTCTCCGGATTGGCAAAACTCGAGACAGTTAAACCGAACGCCTTGGATGATGCGCCTTTTCTCTGGTTCTTAGGCAATCTGCACAGCAAGGTTTCAGGGGTGTATGACACATACCGCTACTCCAACTCAGGTCGAGCTACCTTCGATGGAGAATTGCGCACCCGTCTTGATGAATACAAGCGCAAAGAAGGGATTGAGACCTACAAGATTAAAGTGGAAGCCATCGGAGTCTTCGATACGGTGCCGTCGCTCGGTTTCTTCCTTGACGACGATCCTGACAATCATCGACTCGAGTTGTATGCAGGACGCGGCTACCACGCAATGTCGCTGGACGAGCAGCGTGATGATTTTCGTCTACAACGCTTCGGCGTACCGCAGTTCGAATCGCAGATCCTTGAAGAAGTATGGTTTGCGGGCGGACATTCAGATATTGGTGGAGGTTACGGCAAGGACACAAATGCTATGGACTGTATCAATCCTTCCAGCTCACCAACGGAATCAAAACCAGTCGGGTTAGAGGGTACACCGTTGCGCTGGATGCTAGACCGGTTCAAGACAGACAATCTATTCGTATCCAAATCGCTTCCAAAGGAGTGTATGAGCGGAATTCTACATGACGAATATTTTGGAACATTCGGACGCATCTATCAAAGCCACGGGCTATTGCGCCGCCGTCCAGTGGCATTCGACAGCGTCCACGAGAGCGTGCTAACCAGAATGGGGTATGCGCAGCTACCAAAACCCAATCAATATCGCGAGAATGGGGGTATCTACCACCCGCAGAACCTTGGTCACGACCCACTACAGACTTTCTGCATTCTGAAGACAGGACAGTCTCCGAACGACTGCAAGGCAACTCACCTCCAAGACTCAGTAGTTGACCGCTAATCGCTGTATAACTAATACAAAAAGAGGTTGTTGGCACATTAGAGATAGCACCCCTGCCATTGGGGCGCTATCTCTGCGATGGTTTCCGTAGATTGCAGCTAGCTATTTCGTGGCAATGACAACAGCCACGTTGTGCTTCGAGCAACCTCAGGCGAACAGTTCATTCGCTTCTCCAACTTTTCTCTTGGCTCAGGCTGCGATCATTGTACTTGTAAAGATAAAGGCGACTGGCGAAGCCGGTGAGTTCGTGGCCTCGATTTGTTACCGCACACCGCAGGAATCCGCCGCCTTCCTCGCAGGAGAAATGGATGGACCAGAGAACTCGTTGAGCTGCACTTGCTTCATCATGGTCAACATTTCAGTAATAGCCGTGCTAACTCCTCTGGGGTGAGAGCTTACCGGCAGCCTCGAAGGTAACCATGGCCCAGCTATTGGCCCATATGATGGGACGGTTGACGACTTGCTTGAACTCACTGAGTGTCATGTCAAGGTGAACCTCCCAATGACCAGTGGAAGGAGATCTGTCCGCTGGAGGGCGGCTTGGCGAAGCTGATGGTTTCCGGATCACTCTTTTGACCACAGAGCTGACCAAGACGCTTCCCTCTACTCCTCAACCTAGGCGCCCAGCATCAGCCGGCTAGGCAAAGCGGGAGATTCTAGCCCAAACCGGATTATTGAAACCCAACGACCAGAAAACACGGCGCTCAACTTTGCTTTCCGCTATCAATGCTAAACAACCGTTGCTTAGGCGCTTACCGTAGCCGGGTAGCTAGCCTGCGCTCTAGGTGCCGATAGGCACGCAAGCACGCATTTTCAACACCCGCGCACCTGCTCGCATTGGCGCTTGTTTCCTGAATTCTCCGAAATTTAACATCCGCTCCGACCGAGTTGACCTAAACTCGCGATAGATTGGGATGGCAGACTGCATGTACACATTAGTGACCTTCACCATTGCGGAACTGTTCGAAAAGGTATGGGAAACGCCGATGGTCAAATTGGCTCAGGACATCGGTGTGTCTGACGTTGCTGTCGCCAAGGCTTGCCGCAAAGCCGGCATCCCTCTCCCTGGCCGTGGCTACTGGGCGAAGCAGGAAAAGCAGCGACCACGCAAACCCAAGCTTCCTGCTATTGAGGGCGTGATCCAATTCCAAGTTCTCGACCGTGCCCCCCTACCCGCTGCGAATAATGCGAAGACAAACTCACCTACAGTCCAGCGGATGATTGAAGTCCCGTCTCAATTGACCGAGCCCCACGCTCTGGTGAGTCAGTGGTTAAAAAGCGCAAAGGCAACAAAGCTCAAAGATGGCTACCTCGATTACGCAGGCAAGCGTGTCCTGAATGCAATGATCTCCTCGTCATTGATCGAACGCTGCGCAATCCTGTTTGATGCACTGATCAAAGAAGGTGAAGCTGAAGGTTATGCATGGAAGATCAATGCTGAAGGAAAAACCATTGTCACTGTTAACGACGAGCCCATAGCCGTGCGACTCGTGGAACGCTTAGACAAACATCCGATACCGCCCCCGCCTCCCCCCAAGCGCCGCCCCGGTGCTCCTTGGGAACCTGATTTTATGTCTCTGCGAAGGCCACAGTTTGAGTGGACCTCAACGGGTGAGCTGACCTTTCAGATTGAAGCGCGGATGGATTATGGGAACGGAAAAATTGGAAGGACACCAAGACCGCACCGCTCGAGAAAAAACTACCTAGCATTCTGTCCGGCATCACGTCGGCCTCGGTTTCAATAAAAGCCCTTCGGGACAAGGAGGAGGCGAGAAAACGTCAATGGGATGAGGATGAAAAACGTCGCTTTGAACGCGCCCGAGAAGCAGAAACACAACGTCGCCTCAGACGGTCACTCGTTAAGCATATGGAGTCCTGGGAACGCGCCGAGCGCTTACGGGCGTTCATAAAGAGTATCGAAGACAGCCTTAAATCTGCCTCTCTGGCGGATCCCGAAGTGGCCCAGAGGTGGATTGATTGGGCTCACAAGCAGGCTGACCTCTTAGATCCACTTCAGGAGAATCTCGCGCAGATCACCAATTTGGACGTGCAGCTGGAAAGCTGGTTCAGTGGTTTACAGTACGGCCAAGTGGAAAAAGGTTGGTGGTCAGAGTAAGCGCTGAAAGGAGCATTCCGATCATACCCGCCGGGCTTAAATTGTTGATTCGCCCATTCACCAGCATATCAGCCTCTTACATTTCTATCTGAGCACCAGGCTCTATCACCCGGTTCAACGGCTTGGCATCCTCAACAGGAACGCAAACTGAATCGTGCCCCCATGGCCTGGCTGGGCCTGATGACCTTGATGGTGCTGGAGCTGGTGCTCGGCATCGATAACCTCGTATTCAATCATGGAAGACAACGTCCCCCAGCAGCACGACCGTACCTGTGTGATCCGCTTGTCCTTCACATTGCTGATGCACCTTGGCTTGCTGGCGAGCATCTTCTAGATGTGAAGCGGCTCAACGTCCGTTCTTACACTACTCTGGGTCGTTCGCGCCCCGTCACGACAGGCAGAAAACGGCCAAAAGCGGACGTTGATGGACTGAAACGCTCAGTCGATGATTGAGCGTAGACACAATGCTGATGCCTTCGTATTCTCGGAAGAGGTTTTGTCGTAATTCTCTTTTGCCCTTCTCGCGTGACTAGCGTTTGGAATAACTGGCTAAAGAGGTTACACATAGGCAAATAGCGTCATGCGGTACAAGTGCCCGAAAGAATCGGGTCTTTTCTGCCCCCCAACGGTTAAGTTAGGTTTTTTTCGAGCGACTAAAATGCGATATAGCAGGCATATATGAAACACTGGACTGAGCCAAACGGAATACTTTTAATTCAAGTGCCAATCGATTGGCAGTACCTTAATTCAGGCCTCAAGGACTATGAAGAGAAATCGCCTTACGGATTTCAACCTTATGAAGACCCCATAGGCTGTTTTCAGCTAAGTTGCTATCCGTTGAGCGAGCTCGCTCCTAGCATCGCCAAAGCTAATCCAAGCGGAGTCAAAAAGTTAAGCTGGAAGGAGACGAGGGCAGATAATTCCGACTTTTGCACACATCTGTTCTTCGGCGCTTACTTTGATCAAGCATTGATAGGTAAATATATCTACGATGCGGAATTTGAAGGCGACAAGCGGATTGCCGAGCAGCTTGCAATCGTGAATCGTATTCTATACTCGGTTGTGATAGTCCCAAAGAGTGATCGTAAACTGGCTGCTGATCTCGATAAGTTTGATCGATTCACAGGGTCTCTTGCGGCGTCACATGATCTTCTATACACAGCAATTGACGCAGGGGCATGTATTGAGATCATTGCGATTACAGCGAATCAAATAGATGCATATTTAAGATTGAGCCTGGTAATTGCAAAGCAGCTGAAGGAAAAGACGAATGACATCGAAACTACGTACCTTTTCCAGGCAGATGGAGAAAAGGGAATAATGGAGAGAAAGGTATTCGAAGATGCCTTAAAATCTCAAGTAATAGATGTGGAGACTTTCGATAGTTTGAATGAGCTCTACAATTTGAGAAATCGCGTTATTCACCGATACATAATTTCAGATATCAAATCGCGCGATCTCGTCGAGATTGCTGGAAGATATTTGAGTGCTTTGGAAATAGTACGTCTAATCCTTCGCGACTTCGAGCAGAAACAAGCAGCCGTGCCTTATGGGGTGTACGGAACGAAGTGTAGTAAAACCTCTGTTAGGGACGACGCTATAAGGCGGTTATATGCGAGCGCAAATGACAAGCATCTTCTTGAAAAATATAAAAGAAACGTTAGTGACCGAAAAAGCTAACAACACGCTGCAGGTCACACTTGACCCGCTGTGCACTTATTTTACTAACACAAAAGCGGCCATTCCCCAAAAGGACCGGCGTGTGCGTTAGTGACCGCTTTGGCCGACTGCTGCCCTTCATGAACGGCGGATTTCGACCCATTGTTGCCCTTCGCGATGGGCGACTACTGCTAAAGCGCAGGGTTGCTACCTGTTTTAGCGAAGTCGGTGGATTATGTTTTTACATTTTTATCTGGTTTGGTATTTCTCTTGATACAAAAAAGGCTTGTTTGTCCAGCGCCTATCATCGTAATAAAAGTCCAAGAAAAAACCTTTTTCGTCCAGACGGGCATGTTTCATCTTAACCCCTTTAAATTCAGGGTCTTGGCAATTGATCGGCGCGGTCGTGACGATGGCGTTGATCGCCACCGTTGCGGTCCAAGTACCGGATCTAATGATCTGGACCCTCAGCTAATATTCAATGAAAAGGAGCTTGGACAGCAATTGTACCGATGCCACTGCGAAAGCTAAAAAAGGGATCACGCGCTACGTCAATTGCCAGTTTGGATTTCAGAGTCCGAATGGAGAGATTAAATGTACGGTCGAATCACAGACGTTACCAGCACCTGGCTAAAGCCCGCCTCAAACCAGCAACTGGCGGAATGGGAAAGTGGAGTACTTTGAATGAGTAGGCTGGATCGTTTCTTGCGGGAAAAGGACGTGATCGCTGCGACGTCCCTTTCACACTCCACCATTTGGCGTGGGATCAAAGAGGGAAGGTTTCCGAGGGCCGTTCTCATATCGCCGGGACGTGTTGGATGGAGAGAGTCATCAATCGTAGCTTGGCAAAAAATCCAAGTGGGTGGAATGCCACTGATTACACCTAAGAGAATTTTCGCCACGAACTGCAATAGGAGATGCTGAGCACGCCATAGTCTGACGCGACGGACGGCCGCGTGCTCAACTCCGCACTGGCTTTGTTGATTTCAATATGCCAGTATCTAGCGAGACTTCTGCCAGTCTGTACGTCAGATAATCAAATCAAATCGCTCATAGGACAAAGGTATGCCACTTGAAATAACCATGGGCGGTCTCACAAAAGCATTAACACCAATTATCGCTCCGGTAATAAAAGAAGGTATAAAACTCTTCAAAGACCAACGCCTTAAATGGTCTGCTGACGCATCCGCCAAAAAGCTATCGAAAATTATAGTCGGAATAAACACGGTTAAAACTGTATGGTCAAGAGACAAAGGAATACTTATAGATGACTTCTATTATCCTTCCCAACTAAGACGAATCCGTTCTCACTCCAGAAACTTAGAACCTAACGAGGTAATATTCGAATCCTCAATAATCGAGGGAATCGTTGGACAAGGCAAATCAATATTAATGCGGCAATTATGCAACTTTGCTGTAGAGAGCGGAATTATTCCTATATTTATTGAACTCCGCATGATCTCTCACGATCGTTCTCTCACCAACTTGATTACTGATTTCATGGAAGCAGCAGGCATCCCATCGGGAAATGACATATTCGCTTATTTAGCCAACCAAAATAAAATTGTACTTATCCTTGATGGTTTTGACGAGATTCCTTCATCGTTTATTAAAAACACTGTATATAACATATCTCAACTGCAGAAAGTCCATGACGAACTCAAAATCGTTATCTCATCCAGACCATCACATGCAATACAAAATTTAACTGGATTTCATGTACACCAGCTATCAGAATTGAAAGATGAGGATTACGAACCATTTCTGAGAAAAATAGTTCACGACCCAATAACAAGATTCAATATTCAATCAGCCATAGTAGATGCACCAGAAAACATCCGGGGAGTCATTACGACACCGCTAATGCTCACGCTGCTTGTCCGGGTTTACCAAATCGAGACTGAAATACCCGCAACGCTTCCTGATTTTTTTGAAAAACTATTCAGCGCTGTATTCATTCAGCATGATGGTTATAAACCAGGATTCGAGCGAGAGCATCACAGCAAACTCTCGGCTTCAAAATTACAAAAATTATTCGATGCGTTTTGTTTCATGACTTTGCAGCAAGGTTTTGGACGCACCCTTGAGAACTCCGAATTCGACCAGGCCTTTACAAGAGCTCTCAAATACACCCCTGCCTCCAACTGCGAAATTGAAGGATTTAGGAAAGACATCACCAATGTGGCTTGTTTGATGCTGGATGATGGATTTGAGCAGGTCAGCTTCCTTCACAAGAGCATCATGGAATATCACGCCGCCTCGTTTATACAATCATCAAGTGATGAATTTGCGGCAAAGTTTTATGACAAGGCTCCGATAGACTACGAAAACTGGGCCGAGACGTTGAGCTTTCTTAGTTATATCGACGAATACCGATATGGACAACTGTACATCCTAGAGAACTACCCTCCGTTCCATGAAGCGCTTACGGAAACGCTGCGAAAAAAAACTACAGAATCCCTCATAAAATTCCTTAACCTTACCGCTCCAAACTTCATTATTAACGTCAGCAATTCGAATTTCAGATCTTTTACCACTGACGGCACTGAAAAACGCCATTACTTTTCAGATGAGATTGTTTACGCCATCATTAACAACATGAGAGATCAAGAAGACAAAGTATCGAAAAAAACAATACACAAGGCGACACGAGAAACAGTATCAAGCAAAAGAGGCTCGTTAGAAATAAACACCAAAGCGATGGTAGAAAACTTTGATCAATCAATAGTATGGACCATGCTAGGATCTTTAGAGCGAGAGATACTCGACACAATAAATAAATACCAGTTAATAGTTCACGCAGAAAAGCGGAAGAATGATATTTTTGATTAGGCTCAATCACTATACAGAAAGTTTCGCTAAGCTGGCACTACCAGCTTAGCGAAATATTTCGCTTAATGTGCCTGACTATAATGACCCCTCATTTATTCTCAATGATAATTTCTTCCAGCCACAACGACCAACGCTGCAGCCCATGCTGTTTCTCTTTAAAATAGTCGTACCGATCATAGTGCTTCGATGAGACGTCGTTAAATGCATGCCCCTGAATCCGATCTGAAGCTTCGCGGTTTCAGTCATTTAGCTTGACAGTCCGGCAGTGTGCTCACTGTCGCTCGTCTTTCGGACCGGGCTCATCTCACGACAAAACATTCGCCTGTACTCAGAAGGCGAGGTGCCGAGCTGAACGCCGAATTGTTGCCTCAAGGATAAGGGGGTGCCAAACCCTGCTTCACCCGCCACACACTCAATGGGCAGGTCAGTCGTTTCCAACAGTTCCTGCGCCCTGACAACGCGCTGGGCATTCAACCATTTAGAGACGGTGCTGCCGGTAGCCTCCCTGAAGCGCCGAGTGAAAGTGCGCCGACTCATCTTTGCCCTGTCCGCCAGGACGTCGAGCGTCAGGTCACTGGACAGATTCATCCGAGCCCATTCCAGTACATCAGACAAATGCGTCTCTCTAGATAGGTGCGGCACAGGATATTCTATGTATTGAGCCTGTCCTCCCTGCCTATGTGGCGGTGTGACCAGCATTTTCGCGGTGCGATTCGCGGCCTCGGCTCCAAGTCGTTCGCGAACCAAATGAAGGCAACAATCAATTGCCGCCACGGTTCCTGCTGACGTCACGATATTCTCAGCGCTGACATAAAGCACTTCTGGCCTGAAACGAACATTTGGGAAGCGTCGCGCAAACTCGTCTCGAGCAGTCCAATGCGTGGTCGCTTCTTTGCCATCAAGTAGCCCGGCATCTCCAAGCACGAATGCGCCTAGACACAACCCAACGATGAGCTTTCCTTCGGAATTGGCGAGTTGAAGCGCTTTCACAAGTTCGGCAGATGCACAAACCGCTTGATCCCCCCACGCAGGGATGATGATCAGGTCAGATGCCGCCATCAATTCCAGGCCCTGAGTGACCTCTAAACCGAGGCCTTGATCGCTTGCCACCATTCCCGGCGTCTCTGCGCAGTATTTGATCTCGTAATGAGGTTCGCCAGGCGCGGACTGAGTTGCCCCCAACACCATCCCGGGTACAGAAAGATGGAACAGGCTTACGCCATCAAAAGCCAAGACAGCAACACGTATGGAATGCATCAGGTAGCCTCGGTTTGGCCCAATGGGCTTGTCGTTACGCTCGCAGGTATCTGGGCGCGCGCCCTCGGTTAAATGCTTGGCAGAGGCTGAATTGAGCTGTCGCCTCCCCCTCTTTCCGTTCTGGAAACGAAAAACTGATTGGCCCGATTATATCGAAATATGTCATTCAGGCCACTGTCAGCCTTGAAAGCATTCAGCAAGAATGAAGCCTTGAGGTACCAACTGGAGACTGAATTCATGAGTTTTAAAACGCTTCGCGTTGCACTAAGCATGGCTTGCGCAGCCGCGACCACGTCGGCATTCGCGGGCACAAATGCCCCAACGGCACCTGACGCGTCCCCTAAAATGGATCTACAGCAAGTTCGTAACGCGACGGCCAAAATCACCTACGGTGAAACGACATTCCTGATCGATCCGATGCTCGCCAAAAAGGGCGCTTACCCAGGATTTGAAAATACCTACCGCAGTAACCTCCGAAATCCATTGGTTGATCTGACCGAGTCACCTTCTGAGGTTATCGCCGGCGTCGACGCAGTGATCGTCACTCACACGCACCTTGATCACTGGGACGACGCCGCGCAAAAAGCCCTACCTAAAGACATCCCTTTATTCACTCAACATGAGGACGATGCGAAGCTGATTCGTTCACAAGGCTTCAAGAATGTGCGCGTCCTGAAAGGCGACGCTGAATTCGGCGGCGTCAGAATTACGAAAACCGGTGGTCAACATGGCACAGATGAAATGTATGCCGTGCCAGCCCTGGCAAAGCCGTTAGGTGAAGCCATGGGGGTGGTCTTTCAAGCGCCAGGCTACAAGACCCTTTACCTTGCCGGTGACACGGTCTGGCGTAAAGAGGTAGACCAGACCATTGAGAAGTATCACCCCGAAGTGATCGTACTGAATGCAGGCAAGGCAATGATGACCGGATATGAGGGGTCGATCATCATGGGTGAGGAAGATGTTCTACGCGCCGCTCAGGCTGCGAAATACGCGAAGATCGTCGCCGTACACATGGATGCAATCAATCACAGGTCCCTGACTCGTGAAGAACTGCGCACCTATGTCAAGAAGCACGGTATTGAGAACCGTGTAGCGATTCCGGAAGACGGCGCTTCACTGGAGTTCTGATTTATTGGGCCCCAGTTGCCGCTGGTTTACCGACGCAAACAGCTCGACTCAAGAAAATGTCATCACGTTGTTTCCTTACGGGAAACTGATTTCAAGCAGCAGTTGGATGCCCTTGATTCCGGGTGTCGACTAGACCCTAGGGCCCTTCGGGGCCCTTGATTTCAATTGTTTCCCAATAGCCGAGGGGGGGCGTAAACCCCTACGGTAGATTTCGACTTACCGGGTCAAAGCGCTCAACGATCGGCATAATCGACTTCGAGAGGATCTTAATGCCGCAAAATCCAGAATAATTTAAAGGGATCAATACCAATCATGAAAGACGCCACCATCGCACTGCACCATGGCTTCACGTCGGACCCGACCACCAAGGCTGTCGCAGTGCCTATCTATCAGAATGTTGCCTTCGAATTCGATAACGCCCAACACGGCGCCGACCTGTTCAACCTGGACGTGCCGGGCAACATTTACACCAGAATCATGAACCCCACCAATGATGTGCTGGAACAAAGGATGGCCGCCCTCGAAGGCGGCGTGGCAGGGCTGGCCGTATCGGCCGGCAGCGCGGCAATCCATTATGCGATCCAAACGTTAACCCGCGCAGGTGACAATATCGTCACTACCCCACAACTCTATGGCGGCACCTACACTCTATTCGCCCACCTGCTGCCAAGCTTTGGCGTGGATGTGCGTTTTGCCCGAGATGACTCTGCCGAGGCTATCGCCGAACTGATCGACGACAACACCAAGCTGGTGTACTGCGAAAGCATCGGCAACCCGGCGGGTAACATCATTGATCTCGAAGCCCTGGCTGAAGCTGCTCACACCCGCGGCGTACCGCTGATGGTCGACAACACGGTGGCTACGCCAATCCTCTGCAAGCCGATTCAGTTTGGGGCCGATATCGTTGTGCATTCCGTGACCAAGTATGTCGGCGGACACGGCAACTCCCTAGGCGGTGTGATCATCGACAGCGGCAACTTCCCCTGGACCCAATACCCGGAAAAATTCCCCAGCCTTAACCAGCCCGAGCCGGCGTACCATGACGTGATTTATACCGAGAAGTTCGGGCCCGCCGCCTTCATCGCGCGCGCACGCACAGTGCCATTGCGCAACACCGGCGCGGCACTGGCACCCATGAACGCGTTCCTGCTGCTGCAAGGCCTGGAAACGCTCGCGCTGCGCATGGAGCGTCACACCGACAACGCCCTGAAAGTTGCGCAATTCCTGCAGAGCCATGCTGAAGTGGAATGGGTCAGCTACGCCGGTCTCCCGGACCATCCTCATCACGCACTGGCACAAAAATACATGCAGGGTAAACCGTCGGCGATCCTATCGTTTGGTTTGAAGGGCGGCTATGACGCAGGCGTGCGCTTCTATGATGCTCTGCAAATCTTCAAGCGACTGGTCAATATCGGTGACGCCAAGTCTCTTGCCTGCCATCCGGCTTCCACTACCCATCGGCAAATGAACCAGCAGGAACAAGCAAAGGCTGGCGTGAAGCCCGAAATGATTCGTCTGTCGGTAGGAATTGAGGCAATTGAGGACTTGATCGCTGATTTGCACCAAGCCCTGGGGCCAACTCAACGTTGAGGCTAGTCGTCGCCGCGACGATACGCGTTCCTGAGTATCACGAAGGCATCCGAAAATCCGGTTCGAGCGTCCTGACGCTTACGGCCGGATCTGGGTTTCAACTGCGACCTCGGGTGACAAAGCAATCGAGTGCGGAAATTCGGGAGCATAGCCAGGAAAGTCTTACTAACCAGGCTGGAAGATCAGGCGACGGGAACAGTCATGTACTCGATTATTGATGAAAAGACCGCCCTGGCCGCTACCGCTCTATCATTGGTGCGTGATGGACGGGTCGGATTGGACGCCACGATTCTTGATCAATCTTCACGTTGCGCCAAGCACTTCGACATGAGGCAGGGCTCGCAGATCATGGTGAACATGCGGATTATCACGCTGCCGTTGCTAACGATGAGGCGCCATGGAAAGTAGGCGAAATGATGCAGCGCCTTGATGGTGCTCGGCTTCAATATAGCCCAGGAACCGGATGGCGTTAGCACTCACTAACGGTTCCATATTCGATACTGCTCCCGATCTACTCTAGCGCCGCATCTACAACACGAAGATAAGAGTCTATTCCCTCAATTACCGTCTGCAGCTTCTGCCTAAGCACTGGTAGCTCCGAAGCTGTTAGCGCATGAGGCCTCCCAGCCATCCTAAGAAAAGCTGCCAACGCCAGGTCAGAATGCTTCACCAAGGCCACTAAGTGCATCCCACTGGGGCCGTTGCTCCCAGCCATCCAGTTCTTCACCGTTTTCTCATTTGCATTGGTCCACCTCATCAGTGTTTTCGTCGCCTGGTGCGTTCCTCCGAGCTCCATATGCAGGGCCCTGGCAATGCCTGCTGCGTACTGCCGTTGAGCCAGAAAAGAATTGCCCGTTTTCGTGAACATTTTTCCCTCCCCGGTCTTCTACCTTAATTAGAGCCACTTTTTACAAAACGAAGTCACTGTTCACGCCTACCTGCTTGCTTCAGCGGCGACTAAACAGATCGAGGACTTGCCGATGCAAAATCTCATTGGCGCGTACAACACTAGCAGTGCTTCAAGCACCGCCCTCGCGGCGGCGTATGTGCGCATGTCTACGGAGCATCAGCAATATTCGACCGAGAATCAGCTCGATACGATCCGCGTTTACGCAGCGACTCACGCTCTGGAAATAAACAAGATATACACCGATGCGGGTAAAAGCGGCTTGCGCTTAGAAGGCCGAGACGCGCTCAAGCAACTTTTCTATGACGTGGAGAAAGGGTTAGCCGATTATTCGACCGTTCTTGTCTATGACGTCAGCCGCTGGGGTCGCTTTCAAGATCCCGATGTGAGCGCCAGTTACGAGGTGCGCTGCCGCCAGGCTGGAGTATCCGTCCAGTACTGCGCAGAGCAGTTTACTAACGACGGTTCACCTGTATCTAACATTGTCAAAAGCGTGAAGCGCATGATGGCAGGCGAATACAGCCGAGAATTGTCGGTTAAGGTCTTTGCCGGCCAATCCCGACTCATTGAGCTGGGGTATCGCCAAGGCGGCGCGGCGGGTTTCGGATTGAGGCGGCAGCTGGTCGATGGGCACGGCGCGGCCAAGAACGAACTAGCGATTGGGGAGCATAAAAGCATCCAAACTGATCGTGTCATTTTAGTGCCTGGCCCTCCCGCTGAAATTGAGATTGTGCATCACATTTATCGGCTTTTTGTCGAGGAAGGAAGGAGCGAACGCGAAATCGCAAACTGGCTGAACTCTCAAGGGATTCTCAATGATCGAGGCAGATTATGGTCGAGAGGCACGGTGCATCAGGTTCTGATCAATGAAAAGTATGTTGGCAATAACGTGTGGAATCACACCTCATTCAAATTGAAGGAAACACATAAGCAGAACCCGCCTGAGGAGTGGGTCAGAGCGGATGAAGCGTTTCGTCCCATCGTCAGCGTCATCCTATTCAAAGGTGCTCAATCGATCATCCAAACGCGCTCCTATCGCATGCCCGATGAGGAGATGCTGCAGTCACTGAAGGCAATCTATCAACGTATTGGATATCTGTCAGGCCTAGTCATAGACGAGTCAGAAGGATGCCCCTCAAGTAGCGCATATCTCCAAAGGTTTGGGAGCTTGCTTCGGTGCTATTCGCTAATCGGATACTCACCAGCACGCGACTACAAATACATCGAAGCCAACAAACGTCTTAGGCAAATGCACCCGCTGCTCCTTCAAAAAACGACTCAGAAAATTGTCGAAGTGGGCGGTAGCGTTTCGGTAGATCCGAGCACTGACCTCATCTTGGTTAACAAAGAAATATTAATCTCGGTGGTGCTGAGTCGCTGCCAAGTGTTACCGAGTGGCAGCAAGAGGTGGAGCATCCGCTTCGAACATGGTTTGAGCCCCGACTTAACAATCGCGGTTCGCATCAAGGAAGGAGAAGAAGCCGCCTTGGATTACTACATTCTGCCAACAATCGATGTTGGCTTCCCTCGGCTGCGTCTTGCTGAAAGAAATCAGGCCAACCTCGAAATTTACCGGTTCGACACCTTGGATATCCTTTCGGAGCTCTCACGCCGCAGTGATTCTTGGAGGGTTGCATGACTGTTATCGAGACCCATCGCCGAGCCCTGATGCACGTTGCCGAAGAGACGACAATTCAGCTTGTGCCAATTGAGGAGATTCGGGTGCTCAATCCACGAGCGCGAAACAAGCAGGTCTTCGCCAGGCTTGTTGAAAACATCTCCGCGTTAGGTCTGAAACGCCCGATTACTGTGGCACCTACCACGAGCGGCACCGAGCCCTATGAAATCGTTTGTGGCCAAGGTCGCTTCGAAGCATTGCAAGCTCTGGGCGAGAAAAAAATTCCGTGCATCGTGGTGAGCGCCAATGAAGCGGATCGGTACCTGATCGGGTTGGTTGAAAACCTGGCACGACGAAAACACACCAACCGAGAGCTTTTGATGTCAATCCAGATGCTGTCAGAGCGTGGGTATACCTGCCAGCAGATAGCCGAAAAAACCTGCTTGGATTCAGGCTACATCCAAGGAATTCTAGTGCTACTGCGGCAGGGAGAAGAACGACTAATCGCTGCGGTGGAGAAAGGTTGGTTATCAATAAAATTGGCGGTGGAGATTGCTCGCTCCAAGGATGTCGATCTGCAGCAGGCAATGATCGACGCCTACGAGAGCGGCGTACTCAAAGGCGAACAGTTGATGAGGGTGCGCCGCCTGGTTGATAGACGTAAAACTTTTGGCAAACGATACGGGCAACAAGCGCCTCGCACGGAAAAACCTACGCCTCAGAAGCTACTCAGCGCTTATCAGAACGAAGTCCGACGCCAGAAGGTGATGATTAAAAAGTCAGACATCAACGAACAGCGGCTGCTGATTATTGTCACCGCAATGCGCAAATTGCTCGCCGATGACTACTTCAATACGCTACTTCGCAACGAAGATATTCCGGATATGCCCAAACCACTCGCTGACCGAATATTTGGGGTGACACCGTGATGACAGAGGTCAAGCAAGCATTCGAGCATCGAGTCATTGCGGTTCCTTTAGACCGCATACTGCCCTCCCGTAGGGTCGATCAACTGATACCAGGCAGTAAAAAGTACGCCAGCATCTTGAGCTCGATTAGGGAATTGGGAGTCGTTGAGCCGTTGGTGGTTCATCCCAAACCCCTCATCGCAGGGGGAGTAGCTTCATACTTGCTTCTGGACGGGCACTTTCGCTTAGAGGCGCTCAAGGCATTGGGGGCCATTGAGGCACTGTGCTTGATCTCCACTGATGATGAAGCCTTCACCTATAACCGACAGATCAACCGACTGACACCGATTCAAGAGCATAAGATGATCCTATCTGCTCTGAAGAAAGGCATCGGCGCATCTCG
The DNA here is from genome assembly GCF_051131985.1 of Pseudomonas sp. Z3-6. NCBI lineage: Bacteria > Pseudomonadati > Pseudomonadota > Gammaproteobacteria > Pseudomonadales > Pseudomonadaceae > Pseudomonas > Pseudomonas sp. Z3-6. The sequence continues at coordinate 2,712,030 of NZ_CP071644.1, read as the reverse complement.
AATTGCAGCTGTGCTCGGGATCAATGTTGATCAAGTCCACGATAGAGAAAACTTACTCAAAGGAATAGCGCCTGAAGTGGCGGAGATGCTGAAGGTTCGCATGGTATCGCAGGACGTATTTCGCTCGCTGCGGCAGATGAAACCCATCCGCCAAATCGAAACGGTTGAAATGATGATTTCAGCGAACTGTTTTACTCGAAACTATGCGCGAATGGTCTTGGCAGCATCTCGTCCGGAGATGCTGGTTGAGATGAGAAAAAAGTCGAGTGAAGTCAGTGCCGTCGACATTGCGCGCATGGAACGGGAGATGGAGAATCTTCAGCATGATTACAAGCAAGTCGAGGACACCCTGGGCGAGACAATGCTGGTTTTGGTTGTGACTAAAGGTTATCTAGTCCGCCTCTTGCGCAACGAAGCCATCGCAGGCTACGTCACTCGTTATTACTCTGAACTGCTGGAGGAGCTGATGTCTATCATGGAAGCGGTGACATCTGACGCCAGGCAGCTTGAACGGGAGTAGCGCTTGCCTGCCACGCTGTTCTCTTTCATGGAGGAACCACAATGTGGTATGAAATCTGCTCTTTTCCCGACTGTTCAAAATCAATCAAAACCAAATTGCGCTTGAAGCCGCAATCATGGAGCTAACGCAATGGGGTGAGCAGCGCGGAGCATCAGAGATGACCGGCAATTGCACCCGATTAGCGCTGTTGCTTTTGGTGGTAAGACGGCCCTCTACGGCCGGCAGCTATTGGCCGATTCTGTTGGAAAAGTCGGCCTTGGTATCCATGGCAGAAAAGTACGCATCTGAGATTAAAATCCTTACTTTTGGCTAAAGCTTCTGGGCTCAGATTTCACGTAGCAGCGTGCAAAAATGGCGTTTTCCCCGGTCAATTTTCCAGGCAGTTTGAACGGAGCGACTTTTTCAACACTATCGGCCGATTGCTGCCACTGAATCTCAGCAAGTACTTTCTCGGCCTACCGCCCTTTGGTTTCCGTCCCTTCCGCTGCTACGCTCTTGAGTCCTCGATTGGAGTCGAAACAATGCCCACCGAATATTCACTTTCTGATGTGCTCGAGCGGCTGTACCAAAATCAGCTCGCCTTGGAGGCCGCGGTGATGGAGCTTACCTTGAAGGTAGAAGACCAAGGTGCAGCGGAGATTGGTGCCAACGTCCGAGGTGCACTTCACACCATCGGAGAAAATGCCGGACACATCAAGCAGGGCTTGGCTAAGCTGAGAGCCCAGGGTCACTGATTTGACGGCCCATGCGATGGCGAGCTTGGCGACTATCTTTCGCGCAAAGCACAAAGACTGCATGACGAATATGCAGATTTCCCGCGCGCTGCGCGGCGAAATCGTGAAGATACGGGCGCTCTCAACCTCCCATTATGAAAGGTGGCGCACCTTGATAATCCTGCCCGAAGCTACCTTATGCTTGGGCTTGGCCATCCGAATAACCGTGTGCGGACCATCGGCCGTTGTTTCAACGAGCATGCCATTCCTGATTTCCATCACATTGAGTCCGGCCGCCAGCGTATTGATATAGGCCGCCTTAATCGCGCCTTTCGCCATGGCTGGAATTTTCTCTTCCAGCCGGCTCACCAGTTCATCATTTAACATCTGGTTGACGTCCATACCGAGCTCCGCATTTTAGGCCAGCACGGAGCCAGCCATCATGTTATTGCTGCGTGTTCCGGGACAAGCACCGTCCGCTCCTAGAACGCACAGAAGACCTATTTGTTGACCGTCGATGCTACGCAAGCCTGTACGGAAGAATCCATCAATGCCCCCATCAAAGCCCGCCGTCTTCAGCAAGATCTAATGACTGAGGAATGGCAATTCCAGCCCCAGAGAGCGGATTCCAGGGGCCACTGTTCGGTCATTTTGACTCAGCTTTTTCCCGCGATGATGACGACCCCAATCCGCTCTGCCAGATTGAGCACCGTGTCGAACACAGTCGAGTCGCCGGTCAAGCTGCGTGACGCCCCCTGCGGATGGAGCGCACCGTCAGGAGTTCGGTCACCGAAGAGCACCACCGCACGTGCCAAATCATCTTGTCGCGACACCCAAGACAGCCCTTGGGCATCTGAACACTGATGGTGGATTGCCTCGGCCCATTTGCGCGTCGCAGGGTATTGATCTTTCTCAGTGTCAATCAGTTGTTTGCGCGTGACGCCCAACTTACGCAGGGCCACGCTGGATAGATCAACCAAATGCAGCGGCTGGCTGACCTGAACTACAGAATGCACCTGCCCAGCCAGCTTGCCTTTGTCGAAACTCTTGAAGCCAGCCGTGTGGGGAACGTCGTGGAAAACGGTCTCCATCAAGGCGCACTCAACTGTCGTGCCGCCGTACAAGGTGGGAATCGCCCGCCCCTGATCATCCTGGATCGGGCTGAAGCGTGCGTTGCCGTGCACACCAGGATTGAATTGATCAGGCTGATACTTATCCTGGTGCACACGGTGAAGCACATCGCCTTTGGCGATCACGGTGAAAGTGACGTGCAACGTAGCCGCAGGCACTGGGGTAACGGACGCCGCCAAATCCGTGGGAGGCGTCGCCCTACCCTCACTGGACTCGGTACGCTGCTTAGCCATGGACAATGCCTTGGATTTCATCCAGTGCTGCAGCAATCACCCGATCAGGCGCCGATGCCAACAGGTCCTGAGGCCTTTTTCCGCCCAGAAAACTGTTATCTGAGCGGAACCAGTAAGCCATACCCCAGCCATCCTTGCTGCCACCAAAAGCATTAATGACTTTGGCTAATGCCTTATACGGCCTATAGCCCACGTCCGGATCCAAGCCGTAACCAGGGAAATAGTCGACTCCCCCGTGATTGATGGCAAAAATCTGCCCCTGCTTTTTCCACTTGTTGGGCTGAGCACTGGGGTTGCGGGTACTCAACTGGGCCACCTGGGCGATGTCTGCGGCGGTCAACCAGTCACCGCTCTCCAGGACCGCTTTGCGGGCTTTGACCAGCATTGCCGCTTCCTTGAGCAGGCGAGGCGAAGGCGGCTTGCGCGTCACAAACACCTCGGCCAGGCGCTCTAACGACTTAGGGTCCTGACGCTCCTGCAGCACCTCGTACATTGAGGTAGCCACATTGGCAAAGTTTTCCGCCAACGCCTCAAATACGCTGAGGTTGACCTGATCAAAAGACACGACCAGCACTCGGTCCGCATGCGAGCGGCTTAAGCTCGCCCGAGCCTCCTTAGGCGTACCGACCAAGGTGGAGACGCCCGACTGCTCTGTAACGCTCATGGAAATCTCCTCACCAGTTATCTGCGCTATCCGATCCTAGCATAGTCTCGATAACCCTAGCTCTAGCCTAAGCTCCATTCATCTGGATGCATAGGTAGGTTTGAGGGAAACGCCATGCCGTCGATCAGCACTATGACTCCGGGACGAAAAGTCTAAGGATACGATCTTAGCTTTCGGGTGTGCGGGCGAGCTAAAAACCAGCAATAGACCGAAAGAGTTGGCAACCCAGTTCAGCACCGCTTGAATTCCCGAGCGGTCCCGCTCCTCTCCCCCCTAAGGGCCGAAGATGTGCATCACATCGACCTAAGAAGGTGTTTTTTCGGCCCGCAGTTTGGCATCAAGGCGTCGCTGATCGCGGGGATCGATACCCTTCGCGACCAGCGCCCTGGCGATATCACGCAGAGCGCGAGCATCGCGTAGATCTATTTCAGGATAAGTACCTAGCGAAATACGAGGCTGTTTGCCAGCCCAAGAAAAACGAAAGTGCCAACTCTTGGTGCCTTTCGTATTGACGAAAAGCGCGAGGCCATCAAAATCAGGAAGGGTGAAGTTTTTGGCGCGAGGCTTGGCGTGTCGGACCGCCGCAATGGCAAGGACCATCGTATTAACTCCACTCGTGAATTCGCAGCCTGCTCAGAAGCTTTCGCCAGTAGCAAATTCTCGCCACTGCCGGTGAGCATCTGGCTGCTGGATTAACTGATCATCTGCTTGTTCAGATTGCTTTGATAAGATTCATGCCGACGATCAGGCCCATCACGCCGAGCAGGCACAGCCCGGATAAAAGCACGAGCTTCAGGCGAATAGACATGGCATCGAACATAGGACTGCCTCATGGATGAACAATATTTTTTGTCAGTCAGATAAGTGCTTTCACCTACTCGGCGTTGGTACTACGCGCAGCCTGCAAAGTAAGACCGCGCTTGTGCGTTTCAACATTCGTGTGGCCGCAGAGTCGGCGCCACAGTTCGGTCAGTGCTTGACCATCACGTGGCGAATCACGGTGTAATCCTCCAGGCCGTACATCGACATGTCTTTGCCGTAGCCGGACTGCTTTACACCACCGTGTGGCATCTCGCTCATCAGAATGAAATGGGTATTGACCCAGGTGCAGCCGTACTGCAGGCGTGCCGCAAGACGGTGAGCTCGCCCTACGTCAGAGGTCCACACCGATGATGCCAGGCCATAATCAGAATCGTTTGCCCAAGACAGTACCTGCGCCTCGCCTTCAAATTCGGTCACAGAAACCACCGGGCCGAAAATCTCCCGGCGCACCACTTCGTCGTCTTGCCGCGCGCCGGCAAGTACCGTGGGTTCGAAGAAGTAACCGGGACCTTCCACGCGTTTCCCGCCCGTCACAACTTCTATGTGTGGCAGTAACCGTGCTCGATCCACGAAGCCGACAACACGGTCCAAGTGCTGTTGGGTGATCAACGGCCCCAGCTCAGTCTCAGGATCATCCTGAAGACCAAACTTGATACTGGATACGGCGATGCCGAGCTTTTCAACGAAGCGAGCGTAAATGCCTTTTTGCGCATAGATCCGGCAGGCTGCGGTGCAATCCTGGCCAGCGTTATAGAAACCGAAACTACGTATGCCTTCTACAGCCGCATCGATGTCTGCGTCGTCGAAAATAATGACGGGGGCTTTTCCTCCCAATTCCATATGCATACGCTTAACGGTGTCAGCGGTGCTGGCGATGATATGACTGCCGGTGGCCACTGACCCCGTCAGTGAAACCATCCGCACTTTCTCGTGGGTAGTGAGCGGCTTGCCAACAGTGGGCCCTCGTCCGAACACAACATTGACCACGCCAGCAGGGAAAACCGTGGCTATTAAGGAGGCTAACTTAAGCGCCGTCAGCGGTGTCTGTTCGGAAGGTTTTAGGACAATGGTATTGCCGGCCGCCAAGGCGGGAGCCAGTTTCCACGCGGCCATCATCAGTGGATAGTTCCAAGGCGCGATCGAGGCGACGACACCCACGGGATCGCGCCGGATCATCGAAGTATGACCTGGTAAATACTCGCCCGCCGCCGAGCCTTGCAAACACCGACTCGCACCGGCGAAAAAACGAAACACATCGGACACACCAGGCAGTTCGTCGCCCAAGACGGCCGCGTACGGCTTGCCACAATTATTCGATTCTAGCCGGGCCAGTTCTACAGCATGGCTATCGATGAGGTCAGCCAGTTTGAGCAACAACAGCGAGCGATCCTTTGGCGTGGTCTGGGACCAGCTTTCGAAAGCGGCATCAGCGGCTTGCACTGCGCAATCAACCTGCGCAGGCGTAGCCTCAGCAATGTCCACTAGCGCGGTCCCCAGAGAAGGATTCATTACCGCGAGTCGCTCACCTTCGCCTGCGACCAATTCCCCGTTGATGAGCATCTTAATGTGCATAGGCGTCTCCAATGAGTGCTGGCGCCAGATGCCTGCACTCAGAAAAAATTTATATTTAACGGACAATAACTTGCTGACTAAGTCAGCCGTCCTGTTGGGGAGTTACGACAGGTTTTCGTATCGGCCACGTGGTTTTTCATGCGGCCCTAAAGTCACAGTGGGCTCTATACGGGTATATCCAACGATTGCTTGCCTTTCAGAATCCACGCGACAATGCCACCGAGTACGAGCCATGCGACACCGACGAGTTGGGCGTTCGAGTTCGCGCTGAACAGTGCGTAGCAGAGGACGGCCGCACCCAGCACAGGTGAAACGAGATGCTTGAAGAAAGAGCGATCAGTCTTACCCCTGAAGAAAGCGATGACAGAAGCATGCAACATCACATAGGCACACAATGCGCCGAACGTGACCATCGTTACGATGGTTCCAATCTGATCTTTGCCGACAATGGCAATCACCAGCGAGAGCGCAGCGACCAGGTATAACGCGGTCGTTGGTGCTTCATTTTTATTAAGTTTAGCGAGCACACGAGGCAGCTTTTTATCGCGTGCCATGCAGTAGATGACTTTTGTCGTGGTGGCCTGGGAGATAAGTGCATTAGCCAGCAAAGCTATCAACGCATTCGTCAACGTGATGACCGGCAGGAACCATGTCCCCACCACTTGGGTGCTGACTGTGTAAAAGGCAACATCAGCGGCGCCATCCTGGAATGTCGATCCCAAGGGAACGAACACAGACGCCAGGTAGACTTGTGCAACGAACAGCACTGTAACGATCACAAGCAGCAACATCGTGGCTCGCGATACGGTTTTACCGCCGCCTTCGGCTTCCTCGTTCAACGTTGAAACAGCGTCAAAACCGATAAAGCTCAAGGCAGCGATCGGCACGGCGCCAAATACTGCGGACAGGCTGAATTGCGAAGGGTTGTAGAAAGGCGCCAGCAGTTGCTCCTTGGAAACCGAGCCTTCGGCGATGAGACCCACCGCAAAGACGACGAAAATCGAGAGAACAACCAGCTGGATAACCAGCAGCACCTTCCCCACATTTACGTTAACGGTGATACCGAACAGGTTCACGATCATGGGCACGGCGACGAAAATTCCTAGCCAAACCACCTTGTCGATACTGGGAAACAAGGGTTGCAAGGCCGCTGCGCCAAGGATCGCCAGCAGTGCCGGGAGCAACAGGTAATCCAGCAGGATGGCCCATCCCGCCATGAAGCCGAATGTAGCGTTGGTGCCCTTTGTCACATAGGAATAGACCGATCCCGAAAGAGGAATTCGTTTCGCCATCTCGCTATAGCTGATCGCACTGAACACCATCGCGATGGCGGCCATGGTATAGGTCAGCGCGGTAAGTCCGCTGGACGTGTTGTGAATCGCTCCAAAGACAGAGACTGGAGCAATCGGAACGAAGTAAAGCAACCCGTAGACAAGGACGTCCGTCAGCGAAAGTTTCTTGCTGAGTTGACTATTATCATTGGGTACGACCAAGGTATCGCTCATTTTTGTTGCCCCTTGACGACTGGCCCGGATCTTCTCCCGGACATTATTTAGGTACGGTTGCCGCATATCATCAGCACTTGCTGTGGAACCGCGCACCGCTTTTGTTATTTGCACATCGGGACTGGACAGGACCTATTCATTCAAACATCAAGGTGGGTCTTTTGCCGTCGATGAATTTCAGTTTAGAAGCTGCCTCTTACTGTCGACTATCGAACCAGCGAACCGCGCTTTTCGTATGAGTGCACGGCGCCTTTATTGCAATGAACTTGTCGCGCCCAAGGAGCAGCCGGGTGTGGTTGCCCCTTGGGTCCGATCAATGGATGCACGGCAGCCTGGTCCGCTCCCCGAGGCCAAGCATCGGCCGGGCTCGGCACTCATGCATCTGAATGGACGGTCAATTGCAATCGATGATGACGTCCAGCGCTTCAGGGTGCAGGAACCGCTTGAGCACATTGCCGGTGAGTCGCGCGACATTGTTGTCGTAACGGTTGTGGGAAAGTGAACCGGTGTAGGCAATCGATCCCACTGAGAACACGCCGCCCCCTCCTGGCAATGGACACAGAACGATGTCCGCACGCACACGAGACTGCTCGGTCCCGCCAATGCCAGGGATTGATTCGTAGACGTCCTCGGCGGCGAGAAGATAGGCATCCGACAATGGCCCGGAAGTCGCCAGGACAAGCGCACCCGGCGGGGCCCCTAATGACGGATCGTACCGGTCGATCTCCGCGCCGGCGGCACCACCGCCCATGATTCCAAAGTCGCCAATGCGCTCGTCACTGCCAATCCCTTCAAACGCAAATGCGGCGAGTGGGTCGTAGCTGTCGGTGAGGCGTTCGTAATACGTGCAGCGGTCGAAGCCTTGCGCGGCGAACCCCACGCCTAGCAGTCGCTGCGGCGCCTTACCCTTGTTGCGCCATAGACCGGCCATTTCACCGGAGGTCTGGTGGCGGCGATCGCCAAACGGCGACTCGTGGGGGCGTGTACCCGCATCGGACCTGCGCAACTCCATGACATGCCGCTCTTCCGGATCAAATGAAACGGTTGCGAAAAAACCGTTTCCGCCCAAGTACATCAAGCGTCCGCCGTTCCCGGTGAAAGCCTCGATCGCGTTGAGTTCGTTGCGTGTCACATATTCTGGGTGACTGCCCGTGATTAGAACCTTGTAGCCCTTGAGCAGGTCGACGCCTTCGCGATCAAGGTCTTCATCCGTCAGCGCGTCGAATTCACAACCGATTGTGTCGAGCCAATGAACGATGCAGAGATCGGCAGGAAGCCCCCATACGCCCTCTGCCTGGAACCAGGCGCGGTGTTTGGGGTTGAGCGTCAGGATGGGACGCCGAGTGCTGCCGAAGACGACGCCAGAGCCATCGTTATGGATTTCATAACAGGAACGACCGAATTCAGGATGGTCTTGAAGCGTCAGATCTTGACGATCAATGATCGGTGTTCGACTGACGATGATTTCCGCGCCATTGGCTTCAAAGGCTATTCGGTCGTTGGCGTACGCCAGATAAGTCGCCGTAGAGAAAAGCACCGCCACTTCGCGTTTCTGACGTCCCGGCCTGACGAAAAACGGGATGTATTGTTCAACGCCTGCACTGCTCAGTTTCGCGGCGTATACACCACTCGCGAGATCGTCTGGGACCTGAATCTTGAACGCCGTTGGCCACTGGGCGTCGGTGATGTCATCGTCGTGAAAATGGATCGCATCAAACTCGTCGGGTGCCCGCCGAAAGTCGTCGCTCAACCCCTTAAACCTATGGCCCGCCACTCCCCGTGTCGGCGCGTTGAAGCAGCGTCCATGCAAACCGTTTCCGGACACGTCTACAACATCGCTGAGCAACAGGCCATCGTCACGAAGGCTCTTGCCAAAGTGCCAGGCGGCCAGCTCGGAAACAGCCGCATCGCCGAGAGAGGGACGCAGAATGCGGACTCCACCGATTTTTCCGTTGTAGGCTGCATTCGCCAGCCATCGACCGTCTTGCTGAAAGGCCAGCGCCCCGATCCTGAAGGGGGGTTGGCTTTCAGTCAGTCTCGTGCCGAACCTGAAGGGGGCTTGGCTTTCAGTCAGTCTCGCGCCGAACGGGACAGTACGTGATTCTGCGCGCAAGGCACTGGCACTCGCTGAGAGACGGTTCATGATGTTGTCGATTGGTGTCTGCTCCAGGCAGACCGTCCCAGCATCCGATTTGACACTGACTATGACGCGATACCACTGGTGTGCAATAAGTGGCGTTGCCAATGAAAATTTCTTTGTCTCACCATCTGCCACCCATATAAACGTTGGCCGCCCTTCCTCCAGTACAAGGGCGTAGCCAGAACAACTTGCCACGGACCAGTTTCCCAAAATGGCCTGTAGACTCGAATCACTCTCAAATGAGTTCTGCGTTACGTGGTAGGCCCCGAAGTTGCCCGAGCGTGTTCCTTGCGGCAGTGTCGGATAGACATGGGCTTCAATAACCAAACCGTTAGGGGATCGCAGAAGTCCTTGCTTGTCAGTGATTTCCACATAAGAGCCCGGCTGGCACACATGCTGGATACCCTCGTAGCTTCCTTCGAACGACGACTCAACAGGCGTCTCAAGGAAACCGGGGCCCGACTCCCCCGTAAACCCGTGTCGAAGCTTCACAAGCGAGGCGTCATATCGCGCGACCCCTTCGCAACTTACCCTGAAAGAAAGACTTTCACCCGGCGACACAGAGAATCCGTCGCTATAGCCGAAAATTTGCTGACTGACCTGGTTCATTCTCATTTCATCCGTTATGCGACTGAGAATCCGTTTCGCGCGACTCGGCAGCGAAAAGGGCTCGGCATCGAAGCGAAAAAACGTGACGCAATGCGTCGTCGTAAGTCAGGAAAATGCCTGGACTTCGAACGAAGTTGCCTGGCTCTCCAATCACAATGTTCCCGACGCCCCATGGCCCGTCGATACCCAGCGAAATGACAATCGCCTTGCCGGCTATAGACGCCCCGCCTAGCCCACGCACGACCCTTCGAGTCTTGTCATCGTGTGGCCCGAGCGGAGACCGTTCGTAGGCGCCGATCACGCCAGAGTCGCAGTCGTCACGCAGGCGCTCAAAAAACCGAGCCTGGAACAAAGCGGCCAATTCAGCTTCGCGATCTGAGGAGGTACGCATGGTCATTCCCTCAGTGCGGTAGTTATTGTTGTGTTCATACTTTTCTCTTGCTTGTCAGTCGATTGCGCAGATATCCAAAAATGCGCCTGGCCGCGTTGCGGAGCGCTGGTCCGGAGGAGATGCGCTGCCCCCCCTGTACCGGTAGCGATATCGTCCGATGGACCGCGCCCCGCGATCTATCGCATGAGAGAACCAAGATTTTCGTCAGCGTGCACGGTGCTCAGAGTAGGTGCACGAGTCTGGTCTTTGCTCGCAACCGGCTCACCTACAGAGCAACGGCTTATGGCATACCTTTGCTTCCGCACCACTGGTCCGCTTTAAATGGACTTATGCATCCACCGGTTATTATCGAAATATGACACGGCGCTTCCGATGGCTGACTAGGCTGACTAGGCTGACTAGGCTGACTAGGCTTGCCTGGAAGTCATGGCATAGGGCTTGCTTGAGCTTCTAAGGCAGTGATTTTTTCAGGAGGGCGTGTGGATTCGTTACATTTGATAACCCGGTTCTCGACGGGCGAGGTTCATCCACAAAGACGTCTTGCTGCTTGGCAGGATTTCATGAGCGATGTCTACTACCCGATAGACGTGGCGGCCTACAACCCTGCATCGTTCTGCGGAGTCATTGAATCCACCCAGATCGGCGCGGTCGGAATTACTCGCTTTGCCGCTGATGCGCAACGGGCTGTGCGCCGCAAAGTACATGCCGGACGCGATGATTCGGATTTTTTCGCCCTAGTCATGCCGACCATGCAAACTGAGCAGTTCACACACCTGGGTCGATTTGGAGACGTTGCGCCAGGCCAGGTCTCTGTCTTCAATTCCGCAGAAACCTATCAGTTGGATATCCCCAACGGCACGAGAAACGTCACAGTAAAAATACCGGCCGACCAATTCAGGGCGATGTGTCCGAAAATTGATGCGCGTTGTGGCCGCGTCGACGTCGCCAATTCCCGTTTCGTGCCACTGCTAACGCAATTCGCGTTGCAAGCATTGGAAAACACCTCCTGCCTTTCCCCCGAGCATGTCAGAAGCTTGGAGAGAGGATTGCTGGAATTGGCTTTCTTGATGATGGATGTACCGGAGACCGATGCAGCGGGGGATTCACGAACGGTCATCGATCACTTCTTTCACCGTGTCATGGCGTATATCGCGGCAAACTTTCACGACCCGGATCTTGCACCTGAGCGAGCAGCTCAAGCTCACCGCGTTTCCATCCGCTATGTCCACAAGGTTTTCCAGGCTCACGATACGACGTTCGGGCGAGAACTTCGTCTTGCTCGGCTCAGGCACGCTCAAAAGCTTCTGCGCGAGAATGCGCTGCACAAGGCTCGGCCCGCGACCATCGCGGAAGTGGCCTACAACTGTGGTTTTTCCAGCCAAGCGCTTTTTTCCGTCCGGTTCAAGGAAGCTTTTGGATACTCACCTCGAGACGAAAAAAGCCATTAGTGCCACGCTAGCCCCCTTCAAATGGAAGGCACTCATCGAGAAGTGCCTGTTTTGGCGCCTTCTGCGCCATGCCCTCTATGTTTCGTCGCATTAGGGTGGAGCGATTGGCTGCGTCAGCGCATGTGAAGGCGCACGTCCCCATGATTGCTCAGGCAATACGATATTGAACTGAGTATTGACTCTGGCTTTCATAAACCGGGGCTTGGAGAAACTGCGGCCGCGTCAGCCTGCTATATGGGCCCTCTCCTCGGTGATCGCTGATTGTCCCCACCTAGTTCCGCCACGGCTGATGTGTGTTATCAGGGAAGTAGTGGAACGGGGATGACTCCGAAAGAGAGCGGAGAATCCTCTGAACGCCTCTTGGGAAATAGAGCAATGAGAGAGTGCCCCGAAGCGTGTGGGTATCCCGGCAGATTATGTGCTGATGGTGATAGGCGATGGGTTCGTTCTTTTGAGCGTCTTCATCCTATGTGAATGAAGACGTGCTGTACGGTTTTCTGAGCGCCAAGCATCGCTAAAAACTAATTTACCAAGCGTCGAATTGATGTACTAAATAATGTACTTAAAAATCGTGGCTATTGATGTATCAGAATGGACTTTACTGGAACGAAAAAAGAGGCCGAAGCCTCTTTTTGTGCTTTCTACATACTTCAACGGAAGCCTATAGAAAAATAATTGGAGCGGGAAACGAGACTCTTATCTGGTGTCCGACTCATTGAAGTTTAAGGGTTTTCTTTTTCTTTCTAGAGCAGGAAAAGACTTAATTCTGGACTTGTTTTTCGGGTGCATCAAGAGCAACTACAAATCGAGCTACTGACTTTCTTACCCTCTTCTGGAATCGCCTGAGCACCACTACCCAAGCTTCGTCGCTCCTCGGCGCCCACCGTATGCCAAGGTTTTCCTGGCCCTTATCACATCAGAATGGCTTCAAATCGCCTGGGCATGCCTTGGTAATGCGATGGAAATCAGGGCGGCCACCAATACGAATACGCTCGAGATGCACAAGCACGCCTCCAGACACTGTAGGTCATATCGGTGGTCGCCAATGGGCGGCGCGCAACACTATTTTTGCTGCTCAGACGCTCATGCTCGGAGCCGCGGCAAAAAGAATAGACACCTGTCCGATGGAAGGTTTTTCTGCCGCTCAAGTTGCCAAATTGCTTGATCTCCCTCGGGCTTCGGTGGTTCCTTTGGTAATTGCACTGGGCGATCGAGTGGACGATGCGCGGGTTGAAGAGCAGTGGCGCCGCGCTATTGCAGATATCGTGGTCTTGCACTAAGAAGAGCAAGTCGTCATCAAACGCAACAATGCTCGCAATGGATTGGCGCAAACCCTGTCATACAAAGGAGCGAGAAGCTGAACAGCCTAGGCCGCTATAGCTCGCGCCGACCGCTTCCACGGATTAATAGAGTGCCTCGACTAGAACAGCTCTCGCGCTTGCGGTGTTGGCCCGTTAAAAGCGATAGGTCATCTGAGTGACCAAGCCATTCGCACTATTGTCGAACTTTGCTGAATATTCGGGCTGCACTCCAGAAGCGTTGGCTTTAGTGACTGATGCGGTGCTTTCCCACACATACCCATAGGCGACATCAATCGTGACGTTGGGGTTCGGTGAGTAGCCTGCCCCCAAAGTGACCGACTTACGGTTACCGACGGGCAGCCGCACGCTTCTGTCTGCGTTATGTGAAGGTGAAGGGTCATAGGCATATCCGGCACGCAATACCCATTGCGGTGTGAGCTGGTAGGAACCGCCAACTGCTGCGGACCAGGTGTCTCGCCAGTTCAATGGTTCGCTCAAGCTCTCCAAGCTGCCAGCATTGCCTGCTCCCGAGACGTTGGTTTCAGTTTCGATTTGTTGTATCCGACTCCAACGCGTCCAGGTCGCCCCTAGGTAACCAGTCCAGCGCTCGTTGAAATGGTGGGTTATGGACGTGTCAACTGATTCGGGAAGCGTAATGTCCAGCTTCGCGTCGTATTTACCGTTGAGGCCCAGGAAACCAGGTGAATCGCTGACCGTAGTATGACCCTTGAGGTGGTAGTTGACCTTGGAGTGGTAAGTGATACCCCACGACGTTGCCGGGTTTAGATCAACCAATAATCCTAAGTTATAACCTAGCGCAGTGTCCGTTCCGTCGATTTTAATAGTGGTATCTTTGCCAGCGTTGAAAGCGCCGGTAGCCAAATCGTTCTGTAGCTCGGCATCAAAGCGATTGATGGTGGGGCCGCCACCAATCGAAACATGTTGATTGATCCGATAAGCAATGGTCGGCTGTAAGGTGACGACTTTGACGTCGCTGTAGGATCCCTGATACCGACCCTGGAAAGTGCTTTCAGAATCATTGACCAGACCAAACGGAACATATAGGCCAAGGCCAACGGAAAGGTCTTCACTAATGGGCGTAGAAAGATAGCCAAACGGCACCGGCGCCATGGGTACGAAGTTGCCCTTATTTGTTCCGGGGGCGCCACCCTGGGCATCGCTTATGTCGTTCTTAACATCGAACACGGCGACCCCGCCGCTGACTTCGCTACGTTTAAGCTTCGTCAACCCGGCTGGATTTCCATAAATCGTGCTGGCATCCAAAGCCGAGGATGAACGACCCGCATAAGCTGTCCCGGCGCCACTTGCGCTTTGCTCGTTCACGGTAAGGCCGTTCGCCAAGACGCCGTTGGAAAAACCGATGACCGTAAGTATCAACGTGCTTGTTGTGAGCGTTTTATTGGATAGAGCTAAGCGTTTTTCGACCTTTTTATAGTTCATATTAGGACTGCTCTTGTTGTTGTAGTTGTTGTTTTTGGAATAGCGCACATATGATTTTTTATTTTTTCAGACGTAAAGACACCCGCCGGCCCTTTTTTAAGGCAGCCAAATATCTAGTTAAACCTTCGCTATTTTCGATCAATAACAAAAAAGGCACTGCTTTATCGCGAACGGCCGATTACTCCGTCCATTCAACTTGAAAGCTGTAGCGGCCTATTCGCGGTTCCAAGGCTTCGCGCTGTAAACCTGCGGAAATGCGAGCGACAATCCCGCGGCGACTGTCCTGCACGATTTGGACCGTGACCTCGGTCAACCCGGCCGTCTGGATCTCTTGAGAAATCACTCGCGAGATCTCACGCTGTTGCAACGCCGGTTTGAAGATTTTGCCAACCGGTGTCAACGGCAGCGACTCCAACAGTTCGATTCGCTTGGGCATGGCGGCACGTTCGCTGATACGCAGGTTGGCGAACTGCATCAAGTCATCTTCGGTGCAGGAGTGCCCTGGGCGCAGTTGCACATAGGCGACCGGTATCTCGCCAGCGTAGGCGTCGGGACTGCCGACGGCCGCTACCAGTTCGACCGACGAGTGTGCCTGCAACACCTCTTCGATTTGCTTGGGATCAATGTTGTGCCCCCCACGAATAATCAATTCTTTCTTGCGACCTGTAAGCCAGAAATAGCCGTCAGCATCCTGGCGACCTAAGTCTCCAGTGTTCAACCAGCGCTGCCCATTGATCTCGATCCATACACCCAGGTTATGACTGGGTTCCAGATAGCCATGGAACACGTTGGGTCCGTGGATGGCGATGACGCCTACTTCTTCCAGATCGGCATCACGCAGGTACTTACCCTGTGCGTCCAGCACGACGGCGCGCATGTCCTGATAGACCAGACGCAGCCCAATGGAGCCCACACGTCGCTCGCCCTGGGGTGGATTGACAGAAGACACGCAAGCGCCCTCGGTGAGGCCATATCCTTCAAGTAGGCGAACGCCAATCCGCCGTTCGAACTCACGAAAAAGCTCGACCGGCATCGGCGCCGCCCCACACAAGGCGTAGTTGAGGCTACTCAGGTCGTTATCGCCTGGATTCTGTTGCAGTAGAGCGGCGTAAAAGGTTGGCACGCCCGAGAAAAAATTCACGCCAAAATGCTCGACCATGTTCCAGAATCGCTCGATGACCTTCGGCCCCCGATATCCTTGGGGCGTGCCTAGGATGACGTGATCCCCTTGGGTCCATGGCATAAGACCAGTGACGAGTTGCCCATTGACGTGAAACAGCGGCAACCCGCAGAAAAGCACTTGGCCACTTTCTCGTGGTTGCATCTGGGCGGCCATTGCCCAAGCATTGAAAACTTCCGAGCCGTGTGTGCGTGCGGCAATTTTCGGCAGGCCTGTAGTGCCTCCCGTACAGAAATACGAAGAAATTTCGTCCTCACTGATTTTTCGGCCGCTTTTTAGCGTGTCGGCTGGTTGGAACATCATCAATGCGCGCAGATCGTTGTGGATGAGCACCTGTTTATGTAGGTCCCGTTCCTGCATGGCCATGGTGCGCAAGGCAGCACCGAACTGGTGGTTGACGTAAGGCTCCATGCTCACCCAGACAACGTGCCTGAGGTCAGGAAGACGATTGAGCTGACCGGCGATTTTCGGCCAGAGGTCACTGCCTGGCATGGGCGCGAGCGTCACGACTACACGGGCATTGGCGGCACGCAACAGATCGGCTATTTGCGAGGCCTCCAACAGCGGATTAATTGCCATGACGATGCCCGCCGACTCTCCTCCCCATATTGTGAAATGAGTTTCAGGCAAATTCGGCAGAACAAACGCTATCACCTCGCCCGGGACAATACCCAGATCATGGAAGGCATTGGCCGCACGGGTGATCTCGGCGAAGAGCTGGGCGTAATTCCACTCATGGGTATGGGTGAAGTCAGCGGCGTCGACAAAAAAACTTAATGCGGAGGCTTGCGGATTACGTTGCGCACAACGCTGCAGCGCTTCATACGTGTTCGGGGCTAGGTCGCGTTCAACGAGCGGTACGGATTCCAATGC
Source organism: Pseudomonas sp. Z3-6 (assembly GCF_051131985.1). Taxonomy (NCBI): domain Bacteria; kingdom Pseudomonadati; phylum Pseudomonadota; class Gammaproteobacteria; order Pseudomonadales; family Pseudomonadaceae; genus Pseudomonas; species Pseudomonas sp. Z3-6. Next base: position 2,695,467 of record NZ_CP071644.1, on the reverse strand, counting down.
ATGAATATCGTCGAGGGTTTGGATGGGCATCAGATTTGCTCCACGACACGGTTGCGCTGAATGCCCAGGTCGACCACACCGTCGGCGCTACGAATGCGTGCCTCGACGATATCGCCAGCCTTGAGGTACTGAGTTCGGCTTTCTTGTGCCTTGAGAAACATTTTCCACTTGGTCGCCTCGGGCAATAAGGCCGCGATACGCTGTTTGGCCGGCGACGGTACGGTTAACGCGCAGCCCGCGGGCGTTCCGGTGGCTATCAGGTCGCCTGCAGCAAAATCCTGAACGCCTGACAATTCGCTAAGGGTTTCCGCCGGCCCAAACACCAGGTTTGCCGTGGAGTCGCACTGACGGACTTCATCGTTTACCGTTAGGCGCAGTTCCAGATTTCGTAGGTAACCCATTTGTTCGGCGCGTAGCAGGCAGAGGTAAGGACCAACAGGCCCGAACGTGCGGAAACTTTTACCTTTATAGAACTGCATCTGGGGGATCTGAATATCCCGCGCAGAGTAGTCGTTGACGATCACGACGCCAGCGATGAATTGGTGCAGATTATTTTCATCTACCTTGACCCTGGCGCTGATGTCGCTTCGCATGACAAGCCCTAGTTCGATCTCATAATCGAGAAAGCGCACCTCGCGTGGTTTGACAAGATCACTGTGCGCCGGCACCAGGCAGCTGGTCGCCTTGGTGAAAATCATGTTGAATTTCTTCACATCGGGATCCATCCCGGACTCGATCATGTGTTGCCGGTAATTGGCGCCCTGACAAACGAATTGTTGATTTCGGGTGATGGGAGATAGCAACTCTACTTCTGACTCAGCCAGCTCCGTTGTGCTCAGCCGGGCAAGATCATCAATGTCGTTATGCCGGATAAAGTCGCCGGTGGTTTCAAAATGGCCCGGCACCACGGTGATACGACCCTGGCGTATCACGCCCCAGTGGATGCCATTGCGATATAGGAAGCGAACAACGTTTACAGCAGACATTGGGGGTTACTCCTGGGACTTCGGTAGGTCGGTGCGCTGTGGCATGTGTAGGCTGACTCGCCTTCGAGAGGAATGCGGCGGCTAGGCGACTACCCTAGGCAAACATTCGCAATAGGCTAGCGAGCTTGCGCAAGGTGACATCCGGGCTACGCCTGAGGTTGCGGAACAACATGCGCAGGTTGGGCAGACTCATTCGCGGCCGCGTAAAACGCTTTGGCATGCGTTGCCCCCACTGGGCCATTGCTTTGGCGCTTACGGCATGGACCCCACAAGGTTGAGTCACGGTAAAAACATCCCCATCACAGTAATGCTCATGCTTGTCGCCCCAGGGGTCCTGCCAATAATCGAAGATCTGACTGCCAAGGATATGGCGACCGATGCCCCAGGAGTGGTTCCAGCCCCGCTCCTGTAGCACCCGTTGGCCCATGCCGACCGCATCGGCATCGACAACTTCAAAGGCGCTGTGGCTGTAGGCGGCCATAAACCCCTGGGCTATAGCCAGCGTGTGATGGTCGGCCGGTGTTTCGCCCAGGTCTAGACGCAGAAAGCTGACAACGGGCGAGCCGTCGGATAAGACTTGCACATCGCTTGGGATGAGTCCGAAATGCTCGGTGTACCAGGCACAGGTTGCTTGATAATCGGCCACCTCAATGACAATGTGACCCAGCCTGAGCACTTGTGGCGGCTCGATCGGTGGCCGTTGAGTCGCGTTGATACGAGCGTGTTCCAGCGCCAGATTTAGCGGCAGCGCGGCCCTGTGCGGGAGGGGATCGGCATAGGTCTGGCCGTGGACCGCTTCAACGACGAAGCCGGAAGGATCCGTCAGTCTGACGCATCTCCCCCCGCCGGGATGCGAGAGATTTTCGACTGACGAGGCGCCAGGAACCAGCGCAAGGCGGTTCAGGTCTTGGAGGGTTTGGACGCTCAGTCCGATGCCGATGAAGCGCTCCTGTTTGGCTCGATGAACGCGATAGCAATAAGCCGTAGGTTCAGTCCCGCGCAGATAAAGCGTGCCTTCGGTTTGCTCAAGGACAGTCAAACCGAAGTCCGTCAGAAAGCGCGCGGTCTTGTCCAACGCCGGTCTTTCAAAGATCAAATGCGTCAGGCATTGCGCCTTCACCGTGGGGTTTGGATGGCGGGCGGGCTGCGGTGTTGCCAACAAGGGCACGACGTCTGTGCGGGTCATTATTTTTATTCTCCACAATCTTTTCTTGGGCAAAGCTTTGCCGTCACCCCTTGCCTGAAGGGCTGTCATTCATTGGGAAAAGCGCTAGTCGAGCGTGGGCAGCGCCGGTAACTCCTGAGTTGCCAACATTCGCGCCTCCTCGGGAGGCAGACCTAAGGCCCGAAGCACCAGCTCTGCGTTATCGGCACCGGCGTCACGCCACGTCCGGTGTCCTTCCAACACCAGGAAAATCGAGCCTAGGACACTGCTGGAAATCAGCGTCACGACCCCCACCAATTGCTCCTGCCGGAAGGTGTAGCGACCACCGGCCATACCCCTGAGAAGGTCTGTCATCGCCTGGCTTGCAAACATCTCACGCAAGGAAGCATGGCTGCTGGCGAAGCGGTGCAGGAAAGCTCCCCACTGAGGCTCCTCGTGGGCTCGTCGAATAAAAAAACGAATACCAAAGGCAAGCGCCTGCGCCGGATCGTCAAGGCTGTGAACGCATTTGCGTATACGCTCATGCATCTCTCGGCCAAGGTGGCTGGCGACCGCTTCGAACAGGCTCTCGATGTTTTTGATATTGCTGTACACCGTTCCGCGGGCCACGCCCGCTTCTTGTGCGAGATCAAGAATGTTGATCTGCGTGGTGCCTCTTTCAGCAAACAAGCGAAAGGCTGCTTGATGAATGCGACGTTGGGTCGGATTCAGGGTTTCCATATTCAATCTCCAGTACACCGATGGGTCAATTGAACACTCGTGTTCATTTTTCGTCAACCCCTCTTCGTCCAGTTGCAGCTGTGGATATTCGAGACTGCCGTGAAATCTCCACGCATCTCGTAGATAAACGCGTGACATCGTGAATCCCAGATTGACTAAATTGAACACTCATGTTCAATTTGAAGGTGCTCTGCCCTAAAATTTAGAAAGTTCAAGACATGGGGTGGCTGACTACTTATCGACGAAGGTGCTACTCATGATTCGCTCAAAGCTGTTCGAGCCGCTTCGGCTACCCAACGGTGCTGTGATACCCAATCGGATTGCTAAGGCGGCAATGGAAGAGAACCTAGCGGATAGTGACCACGCGCCAGGGGAGGCGTTGATGACGCTATATCGGCGCTGGGCGCAAGGCGGCGCGGGATTGATCATCACTGGTAACGTAATGGTCGACCGGTACGCATTGACGGGTCCTGCAGGTGTGGTGCTGGAAAATGACCGTTATCTGAGTCGGTTCAAGGATTGGGCCGAGACCTGTCGCAGCCGTGGTGCGCAAGCCTGGATGCAAATCAATCATCCCGGCCGCCAATTGCTCGCAGCGATGGGACAACCCGCGCGAGGCCCTTCTGCCGTGGCACTGAACATCCCGGGACTGTCCAAGGCCTTTGCCCAGCCGGAGGCATTGAGCGAGTTGCAAATAGAAATATTGATAGAGCGCTATGCCAATAGCGCGGTGTTGGCCGAAAAAGCCGGCTTCACTGGTGTCCAGGTTCACGCCGCCCACGGTTATCTTTTTAGCCAGTTCCTATCGCCGCTTACTAATCGACGCCTCGACCAGTGGGGCGGCAGCCTGGAAAATCGGGCGCGTATGCTGCTTCTAACCCTCGAGCAAATACGCAGCCGGGTCAAACCGGCATTCTGCATAGCCGTCAAACTCAACTCAGCCGACTTTCAGAGAGGCGGCTTCGGTGCAACCGATGCTGCCAAGGTTGTGCGGATGCTGAACGAGATGGCGGTAGACTTGGTTGAATTATCGGGTGGCAGTTACGAAAGTCCGGCCATGCAAGGCCAGACACGCGACGGCAGCACCCTCGCCCGTGAGGCCTACTTTCTGGAATTCGCCGAGCGCATAGGTGACGTTGCTTGCATGCCGTTGATGGTGACTGGTGGTGTGCGTAGAAAAGCCGTCGCTGAGCGAGTGGTGAGCGGGTCGGTTTCGATGGTAGGAATGGCCACGGCGTTGGCTGTCGAGCCTGAGCTACCGGGCCAGTGGGCGGCGGGGCGAGAATTGGATGTCTCTCCGATTGTTGTACCCTGGAAACACAAGGCATTGGCATCCATGGCAACGGCCGCTTTGGTCAAAAAACAGTTGGGGCTGTTGAGCCAAGGCAGGTCAACCGATCCCAAGGCATCCCCACTCGTGACGCTGCTCTCCAGCCAGTTAAAGGCTCGCCGGCAGACCCGAGTTTATCGGGAGTGGGTTGACCGAGCCTGACCAAGGTCTCGCTATGTCATGGCGGGGCAGGCAACGCTGCCTCGGCAATCTCCTTGGCCTTAGTGGAAGCGGCGCCCAGCGCCTTTAGAATCATCTCGGCAACACGGGCATCATGGCCGACTACGGCCCTGCCCTCCACCACCGCGCGCATCGCTCCGATTGTGCATGACAATACCAGGTCAAAGGCCGTGCTTTCTTCTTCATAAGCAAGCACGCCCTCGGCCAGCCCGGCCCTTAAATCTGTTTGCACATGAATCGCCAGCCTAGAGCGCATAGCACGGTCGAAATGGAAGACTCTCAACAATGCGCTGGCCCATTGAGGGTTATTGGACGCCCGGATAATGAACATCCGGACACCAATTGCCAATCGCTCGGCGCCACTAGGAACGTGTTGACTCAGGCTTGAGACGGCGTCTGAAAATTCAGTCGCCATCGCGATACCTACTGCTTCAACCATCTCGTCGCGGGTTCGGAAGTAGTTATAAATCGTGCCGTTAGAGACGTCTGCTTCTTCGGCAACTTCAAGCAATGCGATCTCGCCCAACTCTTTCCGAGAAAACAGCCGCAGTGCTGCATCCACCAACCCACGACGCGTACGCTCACGCTTTTTGTGGCCGCGGGAAAGAGGCGGTTCGGCCGTAGGTGGAGTGGGCTGGGTGGAAGGCGCCATATCTAAGCTCTTATTCCGATGGACATGTGCATGTTAGTGGAAAGATCCTGGATGTTGGAGTCGCGAACAACCCCGAGCACATCGAGGCACTCTTCGACCATCTTTGCAGCCTGATCCCCAGGGCTGTGGTGCATGATGATCCGGTCAGGGCGCACGGCCACCAATGTCCCGGTCTTCGCCAGCGGCAGGAAGGCATTGTTCAGGTCCTCCAAGAACGCTGAGCCCTGTTCTCGTGATTGTCCATGGGAACCAATATGCAGGAAAACGCCTCCCACCGAGGCCCAAAGATCAACATGACGTTGGTCCAGCAAGGTGCGCGGGTCAACGCCAAACCCAACCAATGTGAGTTGGTCCCCGAGACTGTCGTCGCTTAATTGGAACTGGCGGTTCGCATCCCGAACCCAGGCCTGTGGAAATAGTCCGCCACGGATCAGCTTGTCACCACGGCGATGGCACTGGAACAGGCCAGTCTTGAAAATGTTTTTTGGTTTGATGTCCAACTCTTCAAAAAAACGCCGGGTCGGCGGCGTCCATGACAGCGATCGCATCAGACCATGAATAAAGAAAGCGGCCAGCTTATTGCGAGGCATCACCAGGCGTGCCATCAGTTTCGCCATGTTGATCATTTGCTGTGCATGGGGACGACGTTCCGCGTCGTAGGAGGCCAGAACAGCGCTGGACGCCTGACCGCGAAGCACCCAGGCCAACTTCCACGCAAGGTTGGCAGCATCGCGCAGACCGGTAACCAGACCTTGCCCAACGAAAGGCGGCGTGATGTGAGCCGCATCGCCAACGAGAAATGCCCGCCCTTTCTGGAAGCTCTTGCAGCAACGCGCATGGAAGCGATAGACAGCCTTGCGCTCGATTTGCACTTCTTCGGTGGATGACCAAGGCAACAGCAGCTTGGCAACGTTCTCGGGTTTCTCCATTTCCTCACGCTTTTCCCCGGGTTGCAGCATGAACTCCCATCGCTCCCGTCCACCTGGGCCAGGCATGTGAGGTGTAGGTCGTTGTGGATTGCATAGAAATTCAACATGATTGATCGCCGTGCGATGCCGATTGCAGGCATCGACAATGAGCCAATCCTCCGCATAGGTGCTTCCCTGAAAATCTTGACCTATCAGCGTCCGAACTTTGGAGCTGGCGCCATCTGCTCCTACGAGATACTTGGCTCGAATGGCGTAGGTTTGACCGTCCTCACCGATCACAGAAGCTGTGACACCCTCCTCGTCTTCAATGAAACCTTCTAGCGCCATCCCTCCCATGCTGCTAACTGAGTCGAAAGTGCCATATCGCGCTCGCATCGCGTGCTCGAGATCTGGCTGGTAGAACGTCACAAGCTTCGGATGCCCGTCGAGGCTGCCACTGGTATTGGCTCGAGAAAACTGACCAAGCACCGGTGAATGCATACGGACTTCAGGAATCAGGACCTTCTCGAAGGCGTCCTCGGCCAGGCCAGCCAACTGCAGAATGCGCAGAGCCTCGTTATCCAAGACGATGGCTCTGGGCATGAGTACGACGTCGTGGGTTTTATCCAGTACCAGCGTCCTGACGCCATATCGCCCCAGTAGCGCGGCAAGTGTTGCACCAACCGGGCCATTACCAACCACTAACACATCAACCAAAAGGGGGGGCTGCTTGGGTGGGTTCTTATTGTTCATCTCGAGCTCTTCTTATTGGGGAGAGGCCGACTGCCCGAAGGACATGTCGTGAAGCTGGAACAGGTTATCCGCAAATGACCAAATCCTCAATATTGATAATGTGATCATTTCTGGCTAGTAACCCGTTCCGCTCGAAGGAGGGTTCGTCGGCAGCAAGGATCGTTGCAAACTGGTGTCACGAGCCATCGTTTTAGGGGACGCCTGAAATAAAACTTCGGACCTGAAGGCGTCGTTGGCGCCCCTAACCGGCTATTAGCCGCCTGTTCCGAAGAGCAGCTAGGCGATGATCAACCATTGTAATGATGACGCGTCGTGTTGCCCGTGGAGGCCGGCAGGGCTCATCTCGCTACGAGCGAGCACGCACCGACCGAGTCGTCGACTCCTTTTGAGCATTTTGCGGACATGCTCCCCAGTGGACTGGTTATGCCTAAAATTCTCCGAAATCTAACATCCGCTCCGACCATGTTGACCTAAGCACGCGCTAGATTGGGAGTGGCGGAATGCATGTACACATTAGTGAGCTTCACCAGGAAAAGCAGGAAAAGCAGGAAAAGCAGCGTCAACGCAAACCCAAACCTCCTGCAATCAAGAGTGAGATTCAATCCAAGTTCTCGACCGTGCCCTTCCACCCGCTGCGAATAACGCAGAGACAAACTCACCTACAGTCGGAAGAGTGATTGAAGCTCCGTCTCAATTGATCACGCCCCACACCCTGGTGAGTCAATGGTTAAAACGTGCAATAGCCAGCAAAGCTCAAAGAGGGCTACCTGATTAGGCGAGCCTGATCAGTTTTTGCACCGCTCAAATCCGTGTAGCGGGTCTGTCGCTGACCGGAAAACGCTGATACGGGGCTGCTTGCCCGCCCAAGAAAAGCAGAAGTACCAGCTCTCGGTGCATTTCGTATTCACGAAAAGCGCAAGGCCATCAAAGTAGGAAGGGTATAGTTTTTGGCGCGAGGTTTAGCGTGCCGGACCGCCGTATTGATAAGGACCATCGTGCTAACTCCGCTCATATGAATGAAGGAGTGTTGTAAAGTATTCAGAGTGCCAAGCAGCTCTAAAAACTGACTTACCAAGCGTCGAATTGATGCACTAAAAAATGTACTAAAAAATCGTGGATATTGATGTGTCAGAATGGATTTTACTGGAACGAAAAAAGAGACCGAAGTCTCTTTTTTTGGTTTCTACATACTTCAATGGAAGCCTATAGAAAAATAATTGGAGCGGGAAACGAGACTCGTAGCTGATGTCCGACTCATTGAAATCTAAGGGGTTTCTTTTCTTGCCTGAGCAGGAAAAGACTTAACTCTGGACTTGTTTTTAAGGAGTATCAAGGGCCAAGAAAGCGGGATTTCGGGCTGTGCCATTTCCTTCGCCATAGCCAACCGGACTGGACGCGTCCCGTCAGGGAATTTACTCATTTCTCCTTGGCTACCAGATTGGTCGTCGAGCTGCTCCCGCTGTAGCGCCTCTCGATGAGCTCAATGACCCCTTATCTTGAAACTGCATCAGCCAAAGCCGCACACAATCAACGATTCGCTGGCGTTGCCATCTAACGTCTGGGCGATCGCTCAAAGGGCTGCTTTCGGGCCAGAAGCGGTCTCTGATTCTGGTCGGTATCCACCTGCTAAAGCTACACGCGCTTGGGACATTACTATTCTCCCCTTTGGAATCTAGCCAAGTCCTCCAGCTCCTACCCGCCCTTGAACGGCTTTCCGGGGCGAACCCCATTACATCCTACGGAGCCCTTCGTCCCCCTTCTCTTCTTGAAGGGCAGTAGGATATTGTTCGCCTAGGATAATCCACATACGTTGAAAAGGAATTGATGATGCGTTTAAGCAAGGTAAGAGTTCAGAACTACCGAAGTATCATTGATACAGGCGAATTCGATATTGAGCAATTAAAGACAATTTTGGTTGGCCCAAACGAGGCAGGTAAAACGGCGATCCTCCAAGCCATTCAGCAAATCAATCCGCCAGAGAATGTCAAGAAATTCGTTCCGCTCCGTGACTTCCCTCGATCATTGTACACTCAAATATCCAGAGGAGATCTAGATCCTGAAGATGTGGACGTTGTCACGGCAACCTTTAAGCTAGACCCTAAAGACATTGAACGCGCACCTGAACAAATTAGAAACTCTTTCAATCAGCTATGAGTTCACGAGAAAGCTTGATAACTCAGCGAGTCACCGACTCATCGGCGTCCACCCCCCTACTTATAACGACATCAAGCCCGACTTGATAAGGTTGACCGCCCACCTCGACAGAGATGCCGCCTCAGGGGATATTAAGGAGCATACTGAAAGTCTGAATAAGATCACCAAAAGCTGGAGTATATACAAAAATCTGGCGAAGGATGCAGGCACTCTTAAGACATGGCTCGAAGAGGTTCTTCCCTATGTAGACGAGGATGAAGCAAAAGAGAATGAGCGCTGGAAGAAACTCGACGGGATACTGAACTATGCGGCGGCGCTCCAAGAATACTTAAACAACATATATAAAAACATCCCCGTCTTTGTGCTTTACAGCAATTATTTTCGTGTCAAACCTATTATTCATTTGGGAAGTCTGGCAAAGAGGCTTGAGTCAAATATTCTTGATGATGACAATTACGACTATGGAAACAATTGTCTATTAAAGCTGCTTGGATTCACGGCACAAGAGCTGTCAGAACTCGGTAAAGCTTCTGAACCAAGCCATACTACCTCCAATCTCGATGAATATCGCGAAAAACTGGACCGGCGCAGCTATGAGCTTAATGCGGCGAGCGTGGAACTTACTCAGCAGATCATCAAGGTATGGAATCCGGACGAGAGTAAAGGCGAAGCCAGCAAACTCAAGCTTACGGCTGATGGGCAATATCTGAAGGTCGTTGTGGAAGACAACATTGGCGTGGAGATCGAACTCGATCAACGGTCAGAAGGCTTCCAATGGTTGGTGTCGTTTTTTGTCGTTTTCTTTGCAGAGGCTAAAGGCAAACACAAGAACACAATCCTGTTGCTCGATGAGCCAGGCGTGAGCCTCCATGCGCTGAAGCAACGTGAGTTCCGGAAAACCATTTCCCTGCTTGCCAATGAAAACCAAACTATCTACTCCACCCATTCCCCTTTCTTGGTGGGGCCGGACGAGCTCGACATCGTTAGAGTCGTGGAGCTGACGGACAGAACGGTAGGAACCAAGGTCCATACTACGGTTTCATCAAGTGACCCGGCTGCATTACTACCGCTGCAGGAAGCACTCGGCTACGACCTGGCCCAGAGTCTATTTGCAAATCAACGTAACCTTATCCTTGAGGGGCTGACGGACTATTGGTACATCGAAGGTATCGCCAACCTGCTTACGGAGGCGGGGAAAGTGTCCCTGAATGATAAGATCGCACTGGTACCCGCTAACACTGCCAGCAAAATTGTCTATTTCGCTACCATCTTGACCTCTCACAACCTCAAAGTCGCCGCGTTGCTAGACTCAGACAATGCCGGCGATCAAGCGGCCCAACAGGAGATTCTGGTACACCGTTTGGGTAATAAAAGGATTCTGCGCACGTCAGATTTCACCATACCTAAAATCGAGAGGGCCGAGATCGAAGACCTAATTCGGGACACGCTCGTCCTAGTGGCAAGTTCTGAACTGGGCTGGGATATATCAGCGGCTTTAGCCAGTGCTCCTGATAAGCCAATTATCGATCTATTCCAGAAAGTCATTGGTAAGGACTTTTCAAAATACAAACTCTCTAAGGCCTTCTTGAGATGGTCGAGAGACCACATTGCCTCAGATCTTACGAAACCAGAGATTGAAGGGTGCACTCGTTTAATCAATGCTATAAACAGCGCTCTCAAATAGTTAAGTGTGTCGGCTCACGTTTATGTTCGTGGGCCGGCAAGCACTCAGCACTAGCTAACTGACAACTTACGAACGCCCGAGTATTCCATTTCCGAAATCGCCAACGGCCACGTTACCGGCCGATTCAGTCCTAGCAGGAATGCGTGCTGACCTTGCGCTCAGTGACGCACTTGAAGAGAAGCTCGAGTCGATTTCGCTCCTGGTGGACTATCCGACACTCTCCAAAGAGGGCCAGCCTCTGCGTAGCAGCACAGCGCTTTACCGTGACCTAAACGGTAAGGCGTTTGCGGCCTTATGCATCAACGTGGACCAGGCATCGGTCGTCGATGCTCTCAACGTGCTGCAGGCGTTGGTTGGCCATCCGGAGAGTAGTGCTCACCCTCCAGCTGCGGTTACTCAAGCGCCTGACATAGCCGAACCGGCCCATCACACCCATCAGACCATTGACGAGTTGATGCGCGAAATTATTCGTGGCGCCACTGAGCTCAGTCCGGGCACGGGCCGTACCGATATCAAGCGAGCCAACCTATTGGCTGTATCGGAAATGCAAGATAAAGGAATCTTTTTGATCAAGGGCGGCGTGGAAAAGGCTGCCGCTGCCTTGGGCGTAACCCGTTACTCGGTTTACAACTACCTTGCAGAGCTGAAAGGTACGGATCGGTCAGGCCGTCATTTCGAGCGATGAAAGAACGCGGTGATAAATCAGTCTCGTCTGTTGATCAGGCGCGAAGCATTAATAAAAGCGTATGCCTTGGCCTGAACGTGGCCCACGTGGAGAGCACAGCATGTCCCTGAGTATCAAAACACCGCTTCTCGAATCCCTGCCATTGAGTCAGATCAGTGGCACCAGGATCTGGATGAAAATGGAGGCCCTGCAGCCTTCCGGCTCTTTCAAAATCAGGGGTATTGGGCATGCCTGCGAACAGCACCATGCACGCGGTGCCAAACGCTTCCTTTCCTCGTCCGGAGGCAACGCGGGCTTGGCGGTGGCCTACGCAGGCCGCCGTCTTGGCCTGCCAGTGATCGTGGTTGTGCCTGAAACAACGTCAGAGCGTGCAAGGCATCTCCTCGCGCTGGAAAATGCCGAAGTTATTGTCCATGGCAGATCTTGGTTCGAGGCCAATGAGCTCGCTCGATCCCTACTGACCCCTGCAGACGCATTCTTGCACCCCTTCGACGATCCTTTGTTGTGGGAAGGTCATGCGTCGATGATCGATGAGGTCTTAGCGGACGGCGTGATCCCGGATGCAGTGATTCTATCGGTGGGAGGTGGGGGACTTATCGCCGGTGTCGATGAAGGACTGCGCCGAAACGGACTCACCCAGGTACCGATTTTTGCAGTCGAAACTGAAGGTATGGCTTCGTACAGTGCCTCTTTGAATGCGGGCCATCTGGTCGAGCTGCCAGCTCTGTCCGGCGTTGCGACGTCACTGGGCGCGCGCCAGGTCTGCACTCGAGCGTTCGAACTATCCAAGGAGCGCCCGGTTTATTCGGTATTGGTCACTGACCTACAAGCCGTCAACGCATGCCTGACGTTTCTGGATGACCACCGTTCTCTTGTCGAACCCGCTTGTGGCGCCTCACTCGCGGTCGTTTACGGAAATACGCTTGACCTTAAAGGCTTCCAAAACGTGGTGGTAGTCGTCTGTGGTGGCTCGACAGCAACTGTCGGCTCCTTGAAGGGGTACGGAATTAAAGCTGATACGCCTGGCTCGGCGAGTTAGCCGAAGCTGTCGCGGCCATTCGCTGAAGCCTGGCCCGCGTTGAGGATCATCGCCCCCTTCATGGCACGCTCAGTCAACTCTGGCCGTTGCGCTCAAGCATCACCCACCACCGGGACTTAAAGTCGAAGTGCCAGGGGACATTCCCCCGCTCACAATTCCAAGAATAGAGCCACTTCAATGAGCCTGACCAAATCCCTGCCAGCGTGCCTGGCACTCAGCTTCGCGTCATTTGCCGCCCATGCAGCCGACGGCCCTCCTCCACCTTCCGTAAGCCAACCCAGCGGTATCAACTTGGGCGGCACCAGCTTCTACGACGGGTTTGCAGGGCCACCCGGGCTGACTCACCAGACCTACCTGAAATTCAGCACCGCCAGCAGCATCAGGACCAACGGTGGCAAGAATAACGCCGCCTTCGATGATCCGAAGATCAACGTCATCACGATGATCAATCAACTGAGCTACTACTCACCCGACACCTTCGCAGGGGGCGCACACCTGGGTTGGAGCCTGTTGGTGCCCGTGGTTTCCCTAGACGGCGACTTCGGTGACAACGGCGCCAAGCTCAAGGACAACGCTACCGGCCTGGGCGATGTCACGGTCGGGCCCCAGGTCCAGTTCGATCCGATCATCGACGCCAATGGCCGGCCGGTTTTCGTGCAGCGCATGGCCTTCGACACTATTCTGCCAACAGGCAAGTATGACAAAGACAAAGACCTGAACCCCGGGTCCAACCACTTCTCGCTGAACCCCTACTGGGCGGCGACCTGGATGCCTGCGCCTCGCTGGGAAGTGAGCTGGCGGCTGAACTACCTGTACAACTTCAAGAACGACGACCCTGCGAGCAGTTCGCAGCAGTTCTTTGAAGGGCAAGCGGTGCGTGACACCCAGTCAGGACAGTCGGCATGGGCCAACTTCACCGCCTCGTACGAGGTGTTTCCGAAGGTCTCGGTCGGCATCAACGGCTACTACTTCCGGCAGATTTCGGATGACAAGGTCAACGGCAACACCCTGACCGACTCCCGGGAGAAGGTGCTGGGCTTTGGTCCGGGCCTGTTCTGGAAAATCACCGAAGACAAAGCCTTCTGGCTCAACACCTATAAAGAAACCGGCGTCGAGAATCGCTCCCGGGCGGATTACCAGGTGCAGGTTCGCTACGTTCACAAGTTCTGATTGACGTGTAGGCCAGCTCACGCATGGGCGGGCTCTTTACTTGAGGTGATGCTTCATGAACGCACTCGACTCCATCGACAGCAAAAAATCACTGGGTGCCATCTGCCTGATGATGGTCATTTCCCTGGGGACACTGCAGATCCAGCCAATCCTGGGCGGTGCCCTGATCGACCAGCTCGGCCTGCCACTCAATGCAATCGGCGCAATCTTCGCTGCGGAGCTCATTGCGATGGCCATCGCCTGCGGCGTTTGCGCCCTGTTCATGGCGAGCGTCGACCGGCGCCGTTTCGCCCTGGTGGCCTTGTTGGTCCTGGCATTGGGTAACCTGGTCAGCACGCAGATCTACAGCCAGGCCGGCCTGCTTATCTCCAGAATGATCTGCGGAGCCAGCGGCGGCGCGGTCATGGCAGTTGTCTACGCTACCGCAGCGCTGCGCACGTCCAAGGATACGACCTTCGCGGTCATCAACATCGGCAACCTGCTGTGGGGGATGTTGCTGGTGACCTCCATGCCGTTGATCCTGAAATCATTCGGTGTGAACGGCGCGTTTGTATTGTTGGCGATCACCAGTGCGCTCGCCGCGACGGGGTGCTGGAGGGTGCCTGAACGCTACCCGCAAGCCCATCGCGTGAGCAGCGGCGCGATCCCGCCCTTCGGCCTCACATCGATCCTGTTGATCCTGCTCTTTGCGCTGCTGTTTTTCGGTCACTCGGCCCTATGGGTGTACCAGGAACGCATCGGCAAGAGCATCGGCCTGGAGCCCCAGCAGATTGGCGGCATCCTCGGCGGCAGCATCCTTGCCGGTGCCCTTGGCGCCGGTTTGGCCGGGCTGATCGGGCGGCGTCTGGGCTTGCTGTTTCCGCAACTGTTGAGCTTCGGCACGGCATTGCTGGCGACCTTGATCATGGTCTATGGCACCAGCCCCGTGGCGTTTGTCACCACGGCCTGCCTGATCCATATGGTCTGGTTTTTCAGCCTGCCCTACCTGCTTTCCATGGCGGCGGAACTGGACCCTTCCGGTCGATTGGCGGGCCTGGGTAACGCCGCCATTTTCGTCGGCCAGGGGCTGGGGCCGTTCGGGGCCGCGCTGGTCGTCGGCGAAGGACACTTCCGGGCGGTTGGATGGCTAGCCGCTTGCGCCTACTTGCTAGCCTTGGTGGTCTCGTGCCTGGTCGTTGCCCGCTTTCGGCGCGGCGTAAAACCGCCCGGGCCGGCCATGTCTGCGCAATCGGCCTGATGCCGCACCTTGCAAACGAATTAAACCGCACATTAATGAGATTGCCAGATGACTATTCCCTATCCCCAGACCCCTGAGTTTTGCGGCGCGCTCTACGCACCCAGCCGGGTGGAAGCAGACGTGTTTGACCTGGAAATTGAAGGCACCCTTCCCGCTTCGATCCACGGGACGTTTTATCAAGTCGCGCCAGACCCGCAGTACCCCCCCATGCTGGGCACCGATATCTTTTTCAACGGTGACGGCATGGTTAGCCGTTTCCATTTTGTCAACGGCAAGGTCTCGCTGCGACGCCGCTACGTCAAGACCGATCGCCTGCTGGCCCAGCGCCGGGAAGGTCGCTCGCTCAATGGCGTCTATCGCAACGCTTTCACCAATGACCCGCTTGCGGCGAAGAACAACACTACGGCCAATACCACCGTCATCCCGCACAACGGTGTGCTGCTGGCCCTCAAGGAGGATGCCCTGCCCTGGGCGTTGGATCCCGAAACATTGGAGACCCTGGGCGAATGGACTTTTGACGGGCAGATCAAATCCGCAACCTTCACGGCCCATCCCAAGCTCGATCCGGTGACGGGCAATCTCCTGGCCTTCAGCTATGAAGCCAAGGGCGACGGTACGCCTGACCTGGCCTACTTCGAACTTTCGCCGGACGGAAAACTGCTGCACGAGATCTGGTTCCAGGCCCCTTACGCGGCCATGGTGCACGATTTCGCGGTGACCGAACGGTACGTGGTGTTCCCGTTGATTCCGTTGACGGTGGACGTCGAGCGCATGAAAAACGGCGGGCCGCATTTCCAGTGGCAACCCGAACTGCCTCAACTGTTCGCCATCGTGCCGCGCCACGGTAACGCGCAAGATGTGCGCTGGTTCAAGGGGCCCAAGGACGGTTTCCAAGGGCATACGCTCAATGCGTTCGACGAAAACGGCAAGGTGTACGTGGACATGCCGGTCACCGGCGGGAATATCTTCTACTTCTTCCCCCAGGCCGACGGCTACGTACCACCGCCCGAAACCCTGGCCGCCAGCCTGATGCGCTGGACCTTCGACCTAAACGGCACCGAGGAGGATGTCCAACCGCAGCCACTGACGGAATACCCCTGCGAGTTTCCACGGTGTGATGATCGCTACATCGGTCGAAAGTACCAGCATGGTTTCCTGCTCGCCTTTGATCCTGGGCGCCCTTACAACCCAGCAAATGGGCCGATACCCTTCCAGTTTTTCAACCTGCTGGTCCATTTGGACATGAAGACAGGCATCACCGACGCCTGGTTTCCTGGTGACAGCGGCTGCTTCCAGGAACCCATCTTCATACCGCGCTCGGCGGATGCAGAGGAAGCCGATGGCTACGTGGTCGCCCTGCTCAATCTTATCGCCGAGGAGCGTAGTGAACTGGTGGTGCTGGATTCTCGTGACATGGCCAGTGGGCCTATTGCCCGGATCAGGATTCCCTTCCGGATGCGCATGTCGCTGCATGGCTGCTGGGCACCGAGCTAGTAAACGCAAATCCTCTGTGGGAGCGGACTTTCGCTCCCACAGATTTAGATCCCTCTTCCGTACCTCTTACGACACCCAGCCATCTGCGGTTGGCTGCCGGCTGCCTCTCCCTTTGCTCCTCAGGTCCGCCAAAGGGACAGCCTCGGCAAAATATACATAAATTCCATATTTTAGGATTTTTGCATAAATCCTACTTTACAGGATTTTATAGCAAGACTAGATTAACCCTCATTGCACCCTCCCTCTCTCCAGGAGCCTCCATGAAACTCGCAAGCTTTATTGTCCAAGGCCGTAGCAGCTACGGTGTGGTCGAAGGTGACCTAATCATCGACCTGGAATCGCTCAAGCCAACCCTTGGCAGCGATCTCAAACAGGCCATCGCCCACAACCGCCTGAACGAACTGAGCGCTGCGCGCCTGGCAAGCCTGCCGAGTATCCCCTTGGCTGACGTGACGTTCCTGCCGGTAATCCCGAACCCGGGCAAAGTGCTGTGCATCGGCATCAACTACGCCACCCACGTGCGCGAAACCGGTCGTGAGATGCCGGCCTTCCCCATGATCTTTACCCGCTTCGCTGACAGCCAGGCCGCCCACCTGCAGCCCATCGTTCGCCCAACGGCGTCCCACAAGCTCGATTTCGAAGGCGAGCTGGCGGTGGTGATCGGTAAAGCGGCCCGTCACGTCAAACGCGCCGACGCGCTGGACTACGTCGCCGGTTATGCCTGCTACAACGACGGCAGTGTCCGCGACTGGCAGAAGCACACCATTCAGTTCGTCCCCGGCAAGAACTTCCCGAACACCGGCGGTTTCGGCCCCTGGCTTGTGACCGGCGACGAGATCGGCGACCCGCAGGACCTGGAATTAACCACCCGCCTGAATGGCGAAGTGATGCAGCACACCCGCACCAGCGACATGATTTTCGATGTGCGCCAACTGATCGAGTACTGCTCCACCTTCACCGAACTGGCCCCGGGTGACGTGATTGTCACCGGGACCACCGGCGGCGTCGGAGCGTTCCGCGAGCCGCCGGTGTGGATGAAACCGGGCGACGAAGTCGAGATCGAGATCGCTCGAATCGGCACCCTGCGCAACAGCATCGTGGACGAGCAATAAGCATGGAAAACCTACACACCCCTGACGCCCTGCCCGAGCAGGATGGCGACAGCAAAGGCTCGAGCCTGGAGCGCATGCTGCGGGTACTCGACCTGTTCACCGAACAGAGCCCGATCTGGGCGGTGGACGACATGGGCGGCGCCTTGGGTTTTACCCGTTCGACGGCCTACCGCTACGTGCGCGAATTGGCCGAGGCCAACCTGTTGTTCCAGGTCGAAGCCGGGCGTTATGCGCTGGGCGCGCGAATCATTACCTGGGACCGCCAGCTGCGCCTGAGCGACCCCCTCGTGCGCGCCGCCCAAGCGCTTGAGCCCAACTTCCCACAGTGGAGCGAACAACAGGTCTGGCTGATCTGCCGGCTGTTCAAGGACCAGGTCGTCTGCATTCACCAGCACGGGGACTTGTTCAGCGAGGTCAGCTACTCCCGTGGTTCGCCCAGGCCGTTGTTCCTGGGTGCGACGTCCAAGGCGATCCTCGCCAACATGACCCCGCGTCAACACAGCCAGCTGTTTCTCGACCACCCCGAAGAGGCACGCGCCAGTCAACTGGGCCAGACCTGGGAACAGTTCCGTCGTTCGCTGCAGCAACTGCGTCGCCAAGGCTATGTGGCCAGCGCAGGTGAAGTCGACGCAGGCGTCTATGGCCTGGCTGCGCCGATCTTCGACGGCGATGGCAAGGTCGTCGGCAGCATCAGTTGCGTGCGCCCGGCGCAAGAGCGCGAAACTGCCCAGGAACAGGCACAAGGACAGCAGATCCTTGCCCTGGCCCAGGAACTGTCGCAACGCATGGCTGCGCTCGCCAACCGCGCCAAGCCACTGGGCTGAGCCATCCGGAAGGGAATAACAATGACAACCCTCAAACGCATCAATACCCAGGTCCTGATCATCGGCGCCGGTCCTACCGGGCTGACCCTGGCCAACCTGCTCGGCCAAGCCGATGTGGACACCCTGATCATCGACCGCAAGCCGGGCACCGTGACCGAGCCACGGGCGGTTTCAATCGATGATGAGTCCTTGCGCACCATGCAGGCCATCGGGTTGGATGCTGCCGTGCTGCGTGATGTCGTACCCGGCTACGGCGTGCATTACTTCACCCGGCCCGGCGGTCGCTGCTTCGGCAAGGTCGAGCCGACCGGCAAGCTGTATGGCTTCCCCAAGCGCAACGCGTTTCGCCAACCGCTGTTTGAAAACACCCTCAGGCTAGGCCTCGAACGTTTTGCCAGCCTGACGGCTCGGTTCAGCCACGAGTTGGTGGAATTCAGCCAGGACCCACACGGCGTGTGCGCACTGGTGCGTGACGCCGAAGGACAGCTGATGGAAGTCCACGCGGCTTACCTGGTGGCCTGCGACGGCGGCCGTAGCCCGGTGCGCAAGCAACTCGGGATCGAGATGGTCGGCTCGAGCTTCTCCTCGCGCTGGCTGGTGGTCGATACCGACCAGGACGACGACCCCTTCTGGCAGACCCGCGTGTATTGCGACGCCAGGCGCCCGGTGGTGGAAGTGCCCGGCCCTCACCGTACGCGCCGATTCGAGTTCCTGCTCAAGCCCGATGAAACGGACGAACAGGTGCTCGACGAAACCTGCCTGCAAGCATTGCTGCGCCCGTTCAAGGGAGATACGCCGGTTTCCATCGTGCGCAAGACGGTCTACACCTTCCACGCCCGGGTCGCCGAGCGGTGGCAGGTGCAGCGGGTGTTTCTCGCCGGCGACGCCGCGCACCTGACCCCGCCCTATGCCGGGCAAGGCATGAACAGCGGCGTTCGCGATGCCCACAACCTGGGCTGGAAGCTGGTCGGCGTACTGAAGGGAAAAATGGCGGAAAGCGCACTGCTATCCTACGAAAGCGAGCGTCGTGATCATGCGTGGGCATTGATCAAGTTGGCCTTGAACCTCGGCGTGGTCATGGCACCGGCCACCGTCCTGCGCGCTCGCCTGATCAGTGGGGCATTCGCCTTGATCGGCCTGTTGCCGCCGTTGCGCGATTATTTCCTGCAAATGCGCTTCAAGCCCAAACCCCGCTTCACTCGGGGCCTGGTGCTGACCGAGGGGCAAGCAGGCACGTTGTCCTGCGGACAGATGTTCCCGCAACCGATGCTCACCGACGCCCACGGCCAGGAACGCCTGCTCGATGACGCCATCGGCGCCGGCTTCGCCTTGATTCAATACGGCGACCCGACCCGCCAGCGTATCGATGAACTCAAGCATGGCCTCTGGAGCCACCTTGAAGCCAGACGCATCCTGATCCTGCCCGCATCTGTCCAGGCCATGCCATCGATCCCGGGCTGCACGGTGCTCCAGGACCGTGAAGGCCAGCTCAAAACCCTACTGGGCGATTCCCACCCGTTCCTGCTGCTGCGTCCGGATCGCTATATCGCCGCGATTTTCGACAAGGCTACCGAAACCCGGGCCGCCGAATCGTTGCAGTCGCTGTTCGGCACCACCGTGGCCCACAGCAGCGCAATCGAGCCGAGCACCGCGCCCGTCTTTCATTAAACCTTCACGCACAGAGGTGGTTATGCAAACACTCCAGACTTCCACACCTGCACGCCTGTGCTACCTGCACCTGGCGAGCAAAGACGCGCAACGGCAAATCGATTTCTATCGACGGATGATGGACATGGACAGCCAGGCGCAAGCCGATGGCAGCTGGATGCTCAGCGGCCCGCAACGCGCCATGCTCGTGTCTCCCGCCGACCACAGCGGCCTGCTCGCGGCGGCGTTCGACCTGGGCAGTCAACCTCGACTGCAAGCACTGCGGGTTCGACTGCTCGGCAACGGCTGCATCATCGAAGAGGTCGACTCGCCGCTGCTCGAAACGGGGGCTTTCGTGATCCGTGATCCCCAGGGTCGGCAAACGATATTTGGCGTCGCTCACCCTGCTCTCCAGGCCTCTGGCCAAGGCATGCCCGGCCGCTTGCAACATGTGGTGTTCCAGACCACGGAGCTGGAAGCCATGATCGATTTCTACGTCAACACGGTGGGCTTCACTGTTTCGGACAATGTCGTGGATGAGCAGACCGGCCAACTGATGACGTGCTTCCTGCGCTCGGACGATGAGCACCACACGTTGGCGTTTTTCCGCGGTTCGAAAAACGAGTGGGACCACCACTGTTACGAAACCAACGAGTGGAATGACATCCGTGACTGGGGGGATCGCTTCGCCAAGGAGCGCATCACCATTTTCTTCGGGCCCGGCCGACATGGGCCGGGTAACAACCTGTTCTTCATGGTGGTCGATGCCGATCGCAACCGCCTGGAGTTCTCGGCTGAGCTGGAAGTCACCGACGCCAGCCGCCAGCCCGGCGTCTGGGCACAGGAGGAGTACACACTCAATTCGTGGGGCCGCGCCTGGATCAGGAGCTGAGCAGTTTTCCCCATCGGCGTTTGCACCCTTGATTTCTAAACGAGGCGACCACCTGCCTCCAAAGGTAAAAGACCATGACGACTCAACCGCTCGTGCCCTACGCCATCAACGGCGACCAATACATCAACGGCACCTGGCGTGCAGGGCGCTCAGCACGCCGCCTGGACGACCGCAATCCCTTCAATGGCGAACAATTGCTGGAGATGCCCCTGGCCTCGATTGCCGATCTCGACGACGCCTACCAAGCGGCGCAGCAGGCGCAGGCCGCATGGGCACAACTGCACCCCACCCAGCGCAGCGCTCAACTTGAAAAGCTCGCCCAAGTCATCCAGAACCGCCGTGAAGAGATCATCGACTGGCTGATCCACGAGTCCGGCAGCACCCGGATCAAGGCGAGCATGGAATGGCAATTCACGCTGAACCTGGTGCGCGAATGCACGACGATGCCGATGCAGGTTGAAGGTCGAATTCTGACCAGCTACAAGCCCGGCGAACAGAGCTTTGTCTTCCGCGAGCCCTTGGGTGTGGTGGGCGTGATCAGCCCATGGAATTTCCCGCTGTACCTGAGCATGCGCTCGGTGGTGCCGGCACTTGCCCTCGGCAATACGATCGTGCTCAAGCCCGCCAGCGACACAGCGGTGACCGGCGGCCTGCTCATTGCCCACCTGTTCGAAGAAGCCGGCTTCCCCGATGGCTCGATCAACGTCGTGGTCGGCGCCGGCTCGGAAATCGGCGATGCCTTTGTCGAGCACCCGGTGCCGAGCCTGATTTCCTTCACCGGTTCGACGGATGTGGGACGCAATGTCGGCCGTATTGCCACCGGTGGCAAACACATCAAGCGCGTGGCCCTGGAACTGGGCGGCAACGCGCCGCTGGTGGTGCTGGATGACGCCGACATTGAAGTTGCGGCGCACGCTGCGGTGGTCGGGCGTTTCCTGCACCAGGGCCAGATCTGCATGAGCGTCAACCGGGTGATCGTCGACAGCTCGCTGTATGCCGATTTCGCGTCGCTGGTGGTGGAGCGCGTGCGCAACCTCAAGACGGGCGATCCGACCAAGGCCGACACGGTGATCGGGCCAGTGGTCAATCAGAGCCAGCTCGATGGCCTGCTACGTAAGCTCGACGGTGCCCGGAGTGCCGGCCTCAAGCAGCTTTGCGGCGGCCCGGCATCCGGGCTGGTGCTGCCTGCCCATGTGTTCGGCGAAGTAGCAGCCGATCAGGAACTGGCCCGCGATGAAACGTTCGGCCCCCTGCTGCCGCTGCTGGTCGCAGAAAACGAAACCCATGCATTGGCGTTGGCGAACGCCAGCGAGTATGGCCTGTCCAGCGCCGTGTTCACCCGGGACATGGCCCGTGGTCTGAACTTCGCCCGTGGCATTGTGGCGGGCATGACCCATATCAACGACATCACCGTCGATGACCAACCCAATGCCCCGTTCGGTGGTGAAAAGAATTCCGGCCTCGGTCGCTTCAACGGTCACTATGCCCTGGATGAGTTTACCCGTGCCCATTGGGTGACCTGGCAGCCCGGAGGCCATCACTACCCGTTCTAAGTCTTGGCACCCTTGATCAGACCCGGATCGGGCGAATCGACCCCTTTGCCCGATCCGTCAGAAAACAATAATAAACAGAGGCGAAAAAATGAACCATTTAGCCTGCGTGTCCACCGATCAGGTTGTTCGCTCCGACCGCCTGATGAAATGGAAAGAGTTCATGAGCGATCACCTGGGGCGTACGCCGGACTATATAAAACGGCTGGAATCGACGTTCATCGACCCGTTGCATGACAGCAACTTCCAGGGTCGGCTGGAGTACGGGGACCTGGGCCAGTTGCGTTTCTGTCGAATGACCGCCAGCGCCCATCGATATTCGCGCCACCTGAGCAAAGCGATCGACGCCCTCGACACGCCGCGCATGCTGATCATGCAGGTGGCTGGCGTCAGTCATTTCGAGCAGGGCGAACAAAGCAGCGTACTGGCCCCTGACGAAATGCTCCTGGTCGACTGCGGCAAACCTTTCAACGTGACCAGCACCCAAGGCTGCGAACATTTCATCCTGCTGTTCCAAGGCGCATCCGGGCAGCTTGCGCAAACAGGCGACATGCACCTTAACGGACGTAATGGACTGGGGCGGATGCTCATGCACCTGATCAGCGATGCCTACAATCAATACCCCTTGCTGAACAACCATTCGGCCGGGCTGATCGGCGACAGCATCACCGGGCTGCTGGACAACGCACTCATGAACAAACAGGAAGAAAAGCAACTCGAACACGACTTCCGCTTCTTCAAGCAGAACCGCCTCAAGGCGTACATCGAGCGCCACCTGGCCGACCGCGACCTGACCATCGAACGTATTGCCAACGCTGAACAATGTTCGGTGCGAAGCCTGCACCGTGCCTTCCAGGACGAGTTGGGGTGCAGTATCAGCGAATACATCTGGCAGCGGCGCCTGGCCCGCTGCGCTGAGGACCTGCGCAGCCGGGAACACGCCCATCGCTCGCTCACCGAGATCGCCTACGCCTGGGGCTATGGCAGCAGCTCCCATTTCAGCCGGCATTTCAAATCGACGTTCGGCATGTCGCCTCGGCTATTTCGTGACACCGCGAGCGACAGCCGAGAAAAATTGACGGCGGCTTGAGCCAGTTTCCAATGCATATGGGTTCACGATATTCCCTGTGGGAGCTGGGTTTGCTCGCGATGGTGGTGGGTCAGCTGGCAGAGGTGTTGAAGGTGCTGACGCCTTCGCGAGCAAGCTCGCTCCCACAGGGACTCCTTAATTCCAGCCGCCGCCCATCACCTTGTACAACGTCACGCGGTTGCTCTGTTCGGTCAGACGCAGGGTGATCAGGTCCTGCTGCGCGCTGTACAGGGAACGCTGGGCGTCGAGGGCGTCGAGGTAGCTTTGCGAACCGCCACGGTATAAGGCATCGGAGAGTTCGAAGCTCTTGCGGGTGGCGTCGGTCAACGCCTGCTGGGCCTCGATACGTCGGTCCAGAGTGCTGCGCACCGCCAGGGCATCGGCCACCTCCTTGAAGGCGCTTTGCAGCGTCTGCTGGTAAGTCTGCACCTGAATCTCGCGCTCGGTCTTGGCTGCGTCCAGTGTCGCGCGGTTGCTGCCGCCATCGAAGATCGGCAGACTGACGCTCGGGGCGAACGACCAGGCGCCACTGCCGGACTTGAACAGGCTGGATAAGGCCGAACTTGACGAACCGGCGCTGGCCGTCAGGCTGATGCTCGGGAAGAACGCCGCACGGGCCGCGCCGATGTCGATATTGGCCGACTTGAGCGTGTGTTCGGCGGCCAGCACATCCGGACGTCGTTGCAAGAGGCTGGACGGCAACTCAGCCGGCACTTGGACCAAGGCTGCGGCCGATTCCAGTGTCGAGCCAGGCAGCAGCTGCTCGGGAATCTCGCTGCCCACCAGCAAACGCAGGGCATTATGGTCTTGGAGAATCTGGCTTTCATACTGCGCCGCGTCCACCCTGGCGGACTCCACGGTGGTTTGTGCCTGGGCCACGGAGAGGCCGGAAGACCCGCCCAATGCGTGGCTGCGGCGGGTTAACTCATAGGTTTCCTGCTGGCTGCGCAGGGTCTCCTGGGCCAGGCGCAACCGTTCGTTGTCCGCCGCCAGGGTCAACCAGGCGGTAGCGACTTCGGCCACCAGGCTGATCTGCGTGCTGCGCTGGGTTTCGGCCAGGGCCAGATAGTCCTCCAGAGCTTCGTCCTGAAGATTCTGCAGGCGCCCGAACAGGTCCACTTCGTAACTGCTCAGCCCCAGCTGCGCGCTGTATTCGTGGGTGGTGGTTGCCGAGCCCGTGTTGGACAACGCGCCGGGCGTGCGACTGTGGGTGCCGCTGACGCTGGCATCGATCGATGGCAAGGACTCTGCGCGCTGGATGCGGTATTGGGCCTGGGCCTTTTCGACGTTCAGGGCAGCCAGGCGCAGGTCGCGGTTATTGCTCAAAGCCAGGTTCTGCAAGCGCGCCAGGCGGTTATCGGTAAAAAACCGTTGCCATTGGATATCGGCGGCCACCTCCCCCTTGGGCGTACTGGCGGACGGCAGCCATTGTTCGGAGACAGGCGCCTCGGGCCGCTCATAACGCGGCGCCAGATTGACGCAGCCACCGAGCACTACGAGGACGGCCAGCAATGGCCAGCGGAACTTGATCATGCATCACCTGACTGGGTGGTTGGGACAGAAGTCGAAGCCGTGGAAACGCGAGCAAAACGTCGGCGAATCTGCACGAAGAACAGCGGGACGAAAAAGATCCCCAGCAGCGTAGCGGACACCATACCGCCCAGCACACCGGTGCCGATGGCTTGGCGCCCGGCGGAGCCGGCGCCGGTACTCAGGGCCAGGGGCAGGACGCCAAACATGAACGCCAGGGATGTCATCAGAATGGGCCGCAGGCGTTGGCGCACGGCAATCAGCGCCGCCTCCCGCAAGCTGTTGCCCTGCTCTTGCAGGTGCTTGGCGAATTCGACGATCAGAATCGCGTTCTTGGCCGCCAGCCCGACGGTCGTCAAAAGCCCGACTTGGAAGTAGACGTCGTTGCTCAAGCCGCTGACACGAGTCGCCAGTACCGCGCCCACGACACCCAGCGGCACCACCAGCATCACTGAGAATGGCACCGACCAACTTTCATAAAGCGCAGCGAGGCAGAGG
The DNA here is from genome assembly GCF_051131985.1 of Pseudomonas sp. Z3-6. Lineage (NCBI taxonomy): Bacteria > Pseudomonadati > Pseudomonadota > Gammaproteobacteria > Pseudomonadales > Pseudomonadaceae > Pseudomonas > Pseudomonas sp. Z3-6. The sequence goes on along the minus strand of NZ_CP071644.1, from coordinate 2,670,167 downwards.
AACACGAACAGCACCGATACCCCGTACAGCAACGGGGCCTGGGAACCGGAAAGACGCAATTGATAGGACTGCCCGGTCCACTCGTAGCCGATGCCTTCAGGCAACTGCTTGATGATCGCCTCCACGGCATCCATGGCCTCCCCGGAACTGACCCCGGGGGCCGCATCGCCGACCACTTCGAGCGAGGCGTTGCCGTTGTAGCGTTCCAGTAACGGCGAGCCGTAGCTCCAGGAACTGCTGGCAAACGAGGAAAAAGGCACCATCTCATCGTTGCTGTTGCGCACGAACCAATGGTCCAAGTCAGTCGCCTGCATCCGCGACGAGGCCTCGCCCTGCACGTAGACTTTTTTAACCCGGCCCTGGTTGAGGAAATCATTGACGTAGGTGCCACCCAACGCTGTGGACAAGGTGGCGTTGATGTCGCTGGTGCTCAGACTCAACGCGCCGGCCCTGCGATCATCGATGTTGACCTTGAGCTGCGGGGCGTCGTCCAGGCCATTACTGCGAACCCCAAGCAAACGAGGGTCCTTGTTGGCCAGCTCGATAAGTTTCTCCCGCGCCGTCACCAGCGCGTCGTGCCCAAGGCCACCGAGGTCCTTGAGTTGCAGGTCGAAGCCGGATGTCTGCCCCAGGCCGCGTACGGACGGCGGCTGCATGACAAACACATTGGCATCGGCAATGCTCGACAGCGCCAGGGTCGCGCGCTGGGCGATGGATGCCGCGTCCTGCCCCGCCCCCGTGCGTTCACTCCAGTCCTTGAGCCGGATAAAGGCGCGGGCGGCGTTCTGGCTGTTGCCGTTCATGCCCAGGCCGGAGATGCTGATCAGCGCTTCGACTTCCGGTTGTTCGAGCAGGTAGTTCTCGAACTGCCTGACCACTGCTTGCGTGCGGGTGTCTGTGGCCCCTACCGGCAACTGCACCTGGGCCATGAGGATGCCCTGGTCTTCATCTGGCAGGAAGGACGTCGGCAGGCTTAGATAACCGGCGGCCATCGCGAACAGCACCAGCCCATACACCAGCCAACTGACACGCCCTCGCTCCAGAATCCTCCCCACCTGGCGCCTATACGCCTCGGCAACGCGCTCGAAGGTACGGTTGAACCAACCGAAGAACCCGCCTTGGGCGCCGTGGCCCTGGTCATCCGATGGCTTGAGCAGGGTCGCGCACAAGGCCGGCGTAAGCGTCATGGCGACGAGCACCGAGAGCACCATGGCCGAGACGATGGTGACCGAAAACTGCCGATAAATGATGCCCGTTGAGCCGCCAAAAAACGCCATGGGGATGAACACCGCGCTGAGTACCAAGGCGATGCCGACCAGGGCGCTGGTGATTTCTTCCATGGACTGGCGCGTGGCGGCGAGGGCCGACAGCCCCTTCTCGCTCATCACCCGCTCGACGTTTTCCACCACCACGATGGCGTCATCGACCAACAGGCCGATGGCCAGGACCATGGCGAACATCGTCAGCGTATTGATCGAATAACCGAACAACGCCAGCACGCCAAAGGTACCTAGCAGTACCACTGGCACGGTGATCGCCGGGATCAGCGTGGCCCGCAGATTCTGCAGGAAGAGGAACATGATCAGTACGACCAGGACAATGGCCTCGCCGAGGGACTTGACCACTTCTTCGATGGACAGGCTGACAAACGGCGTGGTGTCGTAGACGATCACATTCTTGAGTTGCATTTGCGCAGGATAGAACGGTGCCAGTTCCTTGAGCTTGGCCTTCACCGCTTCCCCGACGTTCAGGGCGTTGGCCCCGGCGGTAAGCTGCACACCCATGGCGGCGGCGGGTTTACCGTTAAGGGCAGTGCTGATGTCGTAGCTTTCACTGCCCAACTCGACCCGCGCGACCTCTCCAAGCAGCACCACGGCACCATCACTGGTGGACTTGACCACCACATTGCGAAACGCTTCAACGGTTTGCAGCTTGCTACGGGCGCTGATCGTGGCGTTCAGTTGCTGGCCCTTAACCGCCGGCAGGGCGCCGAGCTGACCGGCGGACACCTCGGTGTTCTGCGCCTCCAACGCGCTGCTGATGTCCGAGGGCATCAGCGAAAATTTTTCCATCAAGGCCGGATCCAGCCAGATGCGCATGGCATAACCCGAGCCCAACGCCTGAACGTCGCCCACGCCGTCGATGCGGCTGAGTGAATCGAGCAGCGTGCTGGAAATGTAGTCGCCGATCTGCGTGCCCGTGACGCTCGGGTTGTCGGAAGCCAGGGCAGCAATCAGCAGGAAGTCCGAGCCACCCTTGGTCACGGTCAGACCCTCGCTCTGCACCGATTGCGGCAGCCTCGATTCGGCCTGTTGCAGTTTGTTCTGCACTTGCATCTGGGCCACGTCCGGGTTGGTGCCGGCGGCGAAGGTCAGGTTGATGCTGGCACTGCCGTCCGAACTGCTGGAGGCCGCCATGTAGGTCAGGTTATCCAGGCCTTTCATCTGCTGTTCGATGACCTGGGTCACCGAGTCTTCCACGGTCTTGGCCGAGGCGCCGGTGTAGGTGGCGGTAATACGCACCGTCGGCGGCGCGATGTCCGGGTACTGCTCCAATGGCAACTGGCTGATCGACAAGCCGCCGGCCAGCATGATGACGATGGCAATGACCCAGGCAAAAATTGGCCGGTCGATAAAGAAACGCGCCATGCTCAACCCTCCTGCGCAATGGCAAGCGGCGTGGTGCTTTGCGCAGGGCTACGCGTGCCGGCGTTTTGCGTCACGACAGACTCACCGACACGGACTTTTTGCCCGCCCTCGACAATCACCTGGTCACCCGCATTCAGGCCAGCCGTAACCCACCATTGGTTGTCCACGGCGCGATTGATGGTCAGTTCCCGTTGCTCGACTTTGCCATTGACCACCACCAGAGCCGAGGTCACGCCACTGGCGCTGCGGGTCACCGCCTGTTGCGGAATCAGGATGGCCTTGTCATCCCGTGCCTGCTCCAACACCGCCCGCACGTACATGCCCGGCAGCAACAGCCGGTCCGGATTGGCGATTTGTGCCCGCAAGGTCACCGTGCCGGTGCTCTCATTGACGGTGACCCCGCTGAACTTCAAGCGCCCCTCATGGGCATAGGTGCTACCGTCATCAAGCTTGAGGCTAATCCGTGCCTCGCCTTCTCCATTGCTTTTCAGTACACCGCTGGCCAGGTCGCGCCTGAGGCGCAACAGCTCAGTGGTCGACTGGGTGACGTCCACGTACATCGGGTCCAACTGCTGCACCGTGGTCAATGCGCTGTCCTGGTTGGCAACCACCAGCGCGCCGGGCGTGACAGTGGACGTTTCAATGCGCCCGCCGACGGGGGAGCTGATGCGGGTGTACGCCAGGTTGATGCGCGCGGTATCCATATCGGCCTGGGCCACTTGCAGTTCCGCTTCGGCGGTCTGCAGGCTGGCCACGGCGTCCTCGTAATCCTGCTGACTGATGGCATCGATCTTCACCAACTGAGCATCGCGCTTGGCCGTGGCCTGGGCCGACTTCAAGGTGGCACGCGCCTTGGCGACATTCGCCTGGGCTTCAGCCAAGGCGGCCTTGTAGGACGCCGAATCCAGCTGATATAGCGCCTGCCCCGCCTTGACCTCTGCCCCTTCGACAAACAGCCGCCGCTGGACGATACCGCCCACTTGCGGGCGAATCTCCGCCGCCATGAACGCCTGGGTGCGCCCGGTCAGTTCGGTGGTCAGGGCCAGGCTTTGCGGTTGCGCGGTGATCACCGAAACCTTCGGCGGTTCGGGTACGGGGGCGGATTCGCCGGAGCAGCCGCCCAACATGAACAGAACAATCAAGCACACCAGGAAGACGGCGGTCACCAGGGATTTGGCGAATAATTTGGTTGACATAAATGCCTCTGTAAGACGAAGGGTTCTAGCCAGGCGCCATACTGCGAGGCAAATGTGCAGGAAAATTGAAGATTGCCCGTCGCCCTTGAATCTTCGTGGCGCCAGGGCCTAAATGGGCGGGCCATTCATTGATCTGCCCGAGCCCATGAAACTGAGCATCTCTACCAAGTTGTTTATTGCCGTAATGGCAACCGTGCTGTTTGTCATCCTGAGCATGGGGGCGGCCAACGGCTGGAGCTTTGGCAACGGTTTTCTCGATTACCTCAACGAACAGGCGCTGTTACGCATGAAGCCGGTGCTACCGCGCCTGGCCAACGCCTATGAGCGCGAAGGCAACTGGGAGTTTCTGCGCAACCAGCCCGATCGCTGGTTCGAACTGCTGCGCCCAGAACCTGGCGAGAACAACACCGACCCAGGAAGGCCGCCCCTGCCCATGTCCGACCTGACTGGCGCGGTGTTTCGCATCGCCCTGTTGGATAAGCAGAAACAGCTGGTCATGGGCTACTCGGCGATTGCCGACGACGCCCTGATGCGCCCGATCGAGGTCGCGGGGAAAACCGTCGGCTGGCTGGCGGTGACACCGTTCCAGAACGTGACCGAAGCCGGCGGTGAGCGCTTTCGTCAGTATCTGGTGCGCACTAGCCTGGCCGTGGGCGTACTCTCGTTGCTGTTGGCGATGCTGATTGCCTGGTGGATCGCCCGTACCCTGCTTGACCCGGTCAAGCGGGTGGCCGCCGCCACGCACCGCTTGGCCGCCGGGGAATACAGCAACCGCGTGTCGGTGGCCTCCAATGACGAAGTCGGTCAGTTGGCCCGAGACTTCAACCAGCTGGCATATACCCTGGAACGCAACGAAAAAATGCGCCGGGAGTTCATGGCCGATGTGTCCCACGAACTGCGCACCCCGTTGTCGGTATTGCGCGGTGAGCTGGAAGCCATCGAAGACGGCGTCCGCACCCTCGACCCGTCCTCGATGAAGTCGCTGCAAGGCGAAGTCAGCATGCTCAGCAAGCTGGTGGATGATCTCTACGAACTGTCCCTGGCCGATGTCGGCGCGCTGACCTACCGCAAGAGCGAATGCGATCTCAACGACTTGCTGGGCGGTTGCGTGGCGATGTTCCAGGAGCGCTGCAATGCCCGGCATCTGCGTTTGGAGCTGGAACTGCCGACAACGCCGCTACGGTTGGAAGCCGACCCCAAACGCTTACAGCAGCTGTTCAGCAACCTGTTGGAAAATGCCGTGCGTTATACCGACGAGGGTGGCGTGTTGCACATTCGTGCCGCCAGCGAGGACGACGTCGTGCGCATCGACTTTCTCGACTCCGGCCCCGGGGTCGATGCGGATCAACTACCGCGACTGTTCGAGCGTTTTTACCGCGGTGAAACCTCACGCAATCGCGCCAGTGGCGGCGCCGGCCTGGGACTGGCCATCTGTCACAGCATCGCCCTGGCACATGGCGGCGGCCTCAGCGCCGATCACTCGCCTTTGGGCGGCCTTTGGCTGACCCTGCGCCTGCCACGGAACGCCTGAACATGCCCCCTGACAGCCCAATCCTTATCGTCGAAGACGAACCCAAGCTGGCCGCATTGATGCGCGACTACCTGATCGCCGCCGGCTACGCGACCCAGTGCCTGGACAATGGCCTCCAAGTGGTGCCGGCGGTACGGGCCAGCGAGCCGCGGTTGATCCTGCTCGACCTGATGCTGCCGGGGCGCGACGGCCTGCAAGTGTGCCAGGAGCTGCGCAGCTTCAGCGCCGTGCCGATCATCATGATCACTGCCCGCGTGGAGGAAGTCGATCGCCTGCTCGGGCTGGACCTGGGGGCCGACGACTACATTTGCAAACCCTTCAGCCCGCGTGAAGTGGTGGCCAGGGTCAAGGCGATCCTGCGGCGCAGCCCGCAACTGCTCGTCACCGCGCCAGCCCGCCTGCTGATTGATGAAGACAGCTACCAGGCGTCACTCGATGGCGTCGCCCTGGACCTGACGCCCTTGGAACTGCGCCTGCTAAGCACGCTGGCCCAGTCCTCGGGGCGGGTGTTTTCCCGGGATCAATTGCTCGACCGGATCTATTCCGATCATCGGGTGGTTACCGATCGTACGGTTGACAGCCATATCCGTAATTTGCGGCGTAAGCTTGAACAGGTTTGCCCAGGTGAACAGCCGATCGAGTCGTTGTATGGCGTGGGTTATCGGTTTCAGCTTGCCGACGCCTGAGGCCAGTTTGCGGTGAATGTTGGCTGTGCCGCCCATCGCGAGCAGGCTCGCGATGGGCGATAGATCAACGCCGTAGATGCACCGGGCGGTCGAGCCTATTGATCCGCTGAGTAGATAATGGTTTGAGCACTGCGTCCGATAGTAGGCCGACGGGTGAAGTAGGTGTCGCCTTCGTCCGTCTGGATTTCGTAGTCGATCTTGCTGGCGATCCGACCCGATGCATCGGCGTGCTTAATGATTCTCAGCACCCGCTGGAATTTCACACCTTGAGTACCATTGTGGGCAGGGCCGGTGAGCACGTTGACCGTTTGAAACCAGCCGTCGTTCTTCTTGTTCGACTCCAGGGTGCCGGTCAGCGCCTCAAATCGCTCCAGACGGGTAAAGCCCCAGAGCGTCTGTTCCTCAATGGCTTTGTCCCGGGTGGTAGAGCCGGTGAAGACAAACAGGTTGATGGCCGGGTTGTCTTCGCAAAAGAAATCATAAGGCACCAGCCCATCGACCATTTTCTTGCCTGGAACAAAGCCCTTCTTATGGACGAGAAACATGACCACCTCCATGCCGGAACAACAGCAACTGCTGAGTAAATTTGAGCCGGAAGTCTACTGCGGCTGGGCGTACAGGGCCGTCAAGCCAATGTAATATCGCGTAAAGATCATGCCCGCCGGGGCAAGTTGATTTCCACGGTCAGCCCACCGGACGGCTCGTTGCGCGCCTGTATGGTGCCGCCGTGTATCTCCACGGCCCTTGAGGCAATGGCCAAGCCCAGGCCGAAGCCAGTGCTGGCTTCGTTCAAGCCCCTTTCGAACGGGTTGAAAATGCTTTGTAGCCGCAAATGTTCAACACCCGGGCCCTGATCGCTGATCTGCACCACCAGGCCGTCTGCGTCACCATCGGCCTCGACCACGACCGCCACCGTAGTGTTTGGCCGGGTATGGCGCACCGCGTTTCGAATGACATTTTCGAAACACCGATACAACAGCTCGCCGCTGACCCGACTGACAAAGGCCGGGCACGCCTGCAAGCTGACCTGGCACCCTTTCATTTGCGCTTCGAATCGAGCGTCCTCGACGATCACCGCCAGCAACTCGACAACATCGACTGGCTCGCGCTCGATACTCTCTGGTCGCCCCTGCAGGCGCGCCAGGGTCAACAACGCCTCGATCAACGTGTCCATGCGCACCGACTCACGGTCGATGCGCTCCACCATTTCCAGGCGAGCCGGATCTTGTTGCAGCAGCCCGATGGCCGCTTGCATGCGGGTCAAAGGCGAGCGCAATTCGTGGGAGATGTCGTGCAGCAAGTGTTGCTGAGCTTCTACCAACAGCTTCAGCTGGTTGGCCATTCGGTCGCAGTCTTCGGCCAGATCGACGATTTCATCACGTCGGTCCCCCATGATCGGCTTGACTCGGGTTTCGAAGCGCCCCTGGGCCACGTCACTCATGGCGCGCCGAAGATAGGCCAGCGGCCATGCCAGGTAGAAGGCCATATAGCCGCTGAACAACGCACTCATGACCGTGCCGATGATCAACGGCGTCCAGTGGCTCGGCCCCCTGTCGCCTTCTTTGCCCAAGGCATGGGTGGATCTAAGTGACAGCGCGATGCCGTCCTTGCTGATGACCGATCGCTCGTAGGCTGGTTGCGGCACCGGCGTTCCGGCCAACAGCTGACCTGCATGGTCGTAGACGCCAACGGCCTGGTCATCCGGATGCTCCCACACCGCCAGCAGTTGCCGGCCCGACTCGATGCCAAACTGTCGCAATAACTGCTCTTCTGTGGCAAGGACCGTTTCCAGATGAGGATCGCCCGGCCTGGAACTGCCCATGACCAAGAGACCCAACCCGACCAGAAACGTCAGGCTGGTGGCGAGCCAGAACGCCAGGAAAAGTTTCCAGAACAGCCGGCTGGGCTTAATCATTCGGCGATCAGCAGGTAACCGAGGCCCCGCACGCTCTGGATCCAGGCCTTCGCATCGGGTCGCGGCCCGAGCTTGTGGCGGATACTGCTAATGTGCACGTCGATACGCCGGTCGTAGCGGGTCAAAGGACAGCCCAAGGCATTGAGGGACAAGTCCTGTTTGCTCACCACTTGCCCGGCACAGCGGGCCAGCTCCTCGAGCAAACTGAACTCGGTGCTGGTCACCCCCAGCTCGACTCCCTGCCAGAGCGCCTGGCGCTTGCCAGGCCACAGGACCAGCGGGCCAGTCCTGATCACTTCGCCGGAGTGCTGATCCGCCGGCTGCACGCGGCGCATGATCGCTCGTAAACGCGCCACCAGTTCCCCCGGTGAGCTGGGCTTGGGCACATAGTCATCGGCGCCCAGCTCCAAGCCAGTGATCTTGTCGATATTGTCGCCACGGGCCGTCAACAAAACCACCGGCACCTGGCTCGCGGCCCGAATGCGCCTGAGCACCTCGATCCCCGACATTCGCGGCAGCATCACGTCCAGCACCACGATGCTGTAGCGACCGGACAGCGCTTGCACCTCGCCCTCCTCCCCGGTGTGCACGGCTGTCGCCTCAAAGCCTTCGCGCTCCAAGTATTGGCTGAGCATACCCGTCAGCTCCTGGTCATCGTCGACTAGCAATACAGAGATCATGGGGCGCTCTTAAGTAGGTGTCGGCCCATTATCGCCCGTGTGCCGCGCACCGTCATCGCCACAGGCCAACCTTTACCTAACTTGACACTGGGTTAACCGCACCAAACGCACCGAGCTTTTATGCTGCATTTCCACCAGCCTGCTCGCTGCGCGGTGACTTGTCTTGCTTTGAGATATCCGCGCCCGCCTACGCTGCTTGTCGATGTGTCCTGGATAAGATCTTGATGAATTTTTCGCGCCTGCTCTGCTCGGCTGCACTGCTGCTCAATGCCACATTTGCACACGCTCAAGGTTTCAAAATTTCCGACATCCGTATCAATGGCCTTCAGCGCGTTTCCGCCGGCAGCGTGTTCGGTGCCTTGCCCTTGAATGTAGGTGACCAAGCAGATGAGCGGCGTCTGGTGGAGTCTACCCGTGCGTTGTTCAAGACCGGTTTTTTCCAGGACATCCAACTCGGGCATGACGCTGATGTCTTGGTGATCACTGTAGTCGAGCGCCCGTCGGTCGCCAGTATCGAGATCGAAGGCAACAAGGCGATCTCCACTGAAGACCTGATGAAAGGCCTCAAGCAATCCGGCCTGGCCGAAGGCGAGATCTTCCAGCGCGCCACCCTCGAAGGTGTGCGTAACGAACTGCAGCGCCAGTACGTTGCCCAGGGTCGCTACTCGGCCACTGTCGACACCGAAGTGGTGCCGCAGCCGCGCAACCGCGTCGGCCTGAAGGTCAACATCAACGAAGGCACCGTGGCGGCTATCCAGCACATCAACGTGGTGGGCAATACCGTCTTCGCCACGCAAGAATTGACCGATCAATTCACCCTCAAGACCACAAACTGGTTGTCATTCTTCAAGAACGACGACAAGTACGCCCGTGAAAAACTTTCCGGTGACCTGGAACGCCTGCGTTCCTACTACCTGGACCGTGGCTACATCAACATGGACATCGCCTCGACCCAGGTGTCCATCACTCCGGACAAGAAGCACGTCTACATCACCGTCAACGTCAACGAAGGCGAGAAATACACCGTTCGTGACGTCAAGCTCAGTGGTGACCTGAAGGTTCCTGAAGACCAGGTCAAGTCGCTGTTGCTGGTGCAGAAGGGCCAGGTGTTCTCGCGCAAGCTGATGACCACCACCTCTGAACTGATCACCCGTCGCCTGGGTAACGAGGGCTACACCTTCGCCAACGTCAACGGCGTGCCGCAGCCGCACGATGAAGACCATACCGTCGACATCACGTTCGCCGTGGACCCGGGCAAGCGTGCCTACGTCAACCGCATCAACTTCCGTGGCAACACCAAGTCCGAGGACGAAGTGCTGCGTCGCGAAATGCGCCAGATGGAAGGTGGCTGGGCGTCGACCTACCTGATCGACCAGTCCAAGACCCGCCTGGAGCGCCTGGGCTTCTTCAAGGAAGTCAACGTCGAGACGCCGGCCGTGCCGGGTGTCGATGACCAGGTCGATGTGAACTACAGCGTCGAAGAGCAGGCTTCCGGCTCGATCAGCGCCAGTGTCGGCTTCTCGCAAAGCGCCGGCCTGATCCTTGGAGGTTCGATCACCCAGAACAACGTTCTCGGCACCGGCAACTACGCCAGCCTGGGCCTGACCCGCTCGTCCTATCAAAGCAAGTACAACATCGGCTTTACCGATCCCTACTTCACGCCGGACGGTGTGAGCCTGGGCTACAACGCGTTCTACAACGCCACCGACTACAACGAATACTACGATGACGACTATTCGTACTATTCCATCAATAGCTACGGCGCCGGCACCTCTCTCGGCTACCCAATCAATGAAACCTCACGGCTGAACTTCGGCGTCACGGTGCAACATGACAGCATCGAACCAGGGACCTACAGCGCCGACGAGATCTACGACTTCATCGAGCGTGAAGGCAAAGACTTCACCAACTTCAAGGCCAATCTCGGCTGGTCGGAATCGACGCTGAACAAGGGCGTGCTGGCCACCCGCGGGCATTCGCAAAACCTGAATCTGATGGTCACCGTGCCTGGCAGCGACCTGAGCTTCTACAAGATTGACTACACCGGGCAGGCTTTCCTGCCGGTCAGCGACGCCACCTCGCTGCGTTTGCATACCAAACTTGGCTACGGCAACAGCTACGGCTCGACAGACGGCTTGCCGTTCTATGAAAACTACACCGCCGGTGGCGAGGGCTCGGTGCGCGGTTTTGAGAGCGGCACCCTCGGACCGCGCAACACACCAGCCACCGGCACCTACGCCAGCGCCGGCCAGGCGTACTACTCCGACCGGGATACCGAGTCACTGGGCGGCAACATACTTATCACCGGCGGCGTGGAATACCTGTTCCCAATGCCCTTCATCAAAGACAACAAGTCACTGCGCACCTCGGTGTTCTGGGACGTCGGCAGTGTCTATTCCGACAAGTGCTACCTGAGCACCACCCAGGGATGTGACGGGCTCGACCTCAGCCAGATGGCCAGTTCGGTGGGCGTCGGGGTGACCTGGTACAGCCCGCTGGGTCCGTTGAGCGCCAACGTGGCCTTTCCGGTCCGAACGCCGGATAACGCTGATACGCAGGTGTTCCAGTTTTCCTTGGGGCAGACGTTCTGAGCTGCAATGCAGGCATGGGTATCTCACGCTCGGCACTTTCAGGACGAGAAAAAAGCCAGAAAAAAAGCCACTCATCCGAGTAGCTTTTTTTCTGAATCTTGGAGCGGGAAACGAGACCTGTATCTGGTGTCCGACTCGTTGAAATTTACGGGATTCTTTTACTCCTTGTAGCAGGAATAGACTTGATAGCCCCTCCTACATGAAGGCACTCTCAGCCCACACTGGCCGTTGCACTCAAGCATCACCCACCACCTGGCTTGAATCGTCGACGAGGCAGGTGCTATCGGTCTAATCCTTACGCGGTAAACGCAGGAACAGCAGCGCTGACGTGATGGTCAGCGCTCCAAGGCTGAGGTAAACCTTGGAAAAAACACTCAAGACACCCGGCAGGCCCAACACTCCTTCATTCGGATTGAACAACACCAGCAGGGCGCCCGCCGCCGAAACCGCCAGGCCGGTCGAGAGCTGGGTAGTCACCGACATCAAACTTGTACCGCCGCTTGCCTGATGATCATTCAGCTCGATCAGCGTCACTGTACCCATTGCGGTAAATTGGATGTAGTTGGCGACACCAATCAGCGACAGCAACGCGATAATCAGCCACAACGCCGTGTGCGGCCCGATCAAGGCCATGCAGCAAATCAGCGCGCCTTGCACCAGGGTGTTGCAACTGAGCACCGCGCGATAGCCGAAGCGCCGGATCACACCACTGATAAACGGCTTGGTGGCCATACCCGCCAAGGTCAGCGGGATCATGCTCATCCCTGCCACAGAGGGCGAATGACCGAGGCCCACCTGCATCATCAACGGCGTCAGGAACGGCATCGACCCGCTGCCGAATCGGGACATGAGGCTGCCGCTGATGCCGACCGAAAAGCTGCGCAATCGAAACAACGACAGCGCAAACAACGGGGTCCGGCTACGTGAGGCGTGCAGTGAATACAGAGTCAGCGCGCCCATTGCGATGGCGAGCAACCCGCCCGTAGCCTGCAGCGAATCGTGGGCCAGCTTTTCAATGCCCAAAATGATCGACAGGGTAAAGGCGCCGAACAGCAGGAATCCGACCCCATCAAAGCGCGTGCGCCGGGCTGGTCGGAGATTGGGCATCAATCGATGGGCGGCGTAGGCACCCAGCAGACCGATAGGCAGGTTAATGACGAAGATCCAACGCCAAGTGGCATATTCCACCAGCCAACCACCGAGGGTCGGCCCCATCAACTGACCGATCAGGCCTGGGAACGTGACAAAGCTCATGACCCTGACCAGGTCGCTGCGCGGATAGGCACGCAACACCAACAGGCGTCCGACCGGCATCATCAGCGCACCGCCCAAGGCCTGAACGACGCGCGAGCCAATCAGCGCATCCAGGGTGTCAGCCTGGGTACACAGAAGCGAGCCGAAGCAGAACAACATGATTGCGCTATGGAAAACCCTGCGAGTGCCGAAGCGATCGGCCAGCCAGCCCGAGGCCGGGATGAGTATGGCCACTGTGATCAAGTAGGCGATCAATACCCCATGCATGCGCAACGGACTCTCGCCAAGGTCGACGGCCATCATCGGCAACGCGGTATTGAGAATGGTGCCGTCCAGCGTCTGCATGAAAAACGCCACCGCCACCAGCCACGGCAGCAAGCGCGCGGTACGCGGATCGAGTACAGCCTGTGAAGTCACACGTCACCTTTGCCTGGATAATACAGGTCGAAAAACGCAGCAGGCCACGAAGCATCAGCGTTACGTGGCCTGCAAAATCGCGCACTGACAGAGACAGCGGCGAACTGGCTTACACGGGCTTCGTGTCGGGCCGCATGATCCGAACATCATCGGCAACCAGCAACTCCATATCGGTCAGCTGCTGGATTTCCTCGACCGAAAAGCCTGGCGCGATTTCTTCAAGGACAAACCGGTTGCCTCGACGCACCAGCAGCGCCAGATCGGTCACGATTACATCGACACACTGCGGCGCCGTGAGCGGGTACTGGCATTCACGTACGAGCTTGGAGCGTCCTTTGCTGTCGCTGTGCTCCATCACGATGATCAGCTTGCTGGCACCGGCGATCAGATCCATCGCGCCGCCAATGCCACCACCGACTTGGCCCGGTACGCTCCAGTTGGCGAGGTCGCCGTTCTGCGCCACCTGATACGCACCCAGCAGCACGGCCGACAGCTTGCCCGAACGGGCCACTTCGAACGACACGACGCTGTCGAACAAGGCACCACCCGGACGCATATCGATGAAGCCACCGGCGGCGTCGAAAAAATCCGGATCGGGTACGCCATCTTCGCCAAGCAGCTCATAGCCTAGCGCCCCGTTCTCGGCGTGCAGCGTGATGCTGCGTCCGCTGACATGTGAAGCGACCAGTGTCGGCAAACCCGAGCCCAGGTTCACGTAGCCATGCTCCGGCAGCAACGCCGCAGCACGTTGCGCAAACTCCAGGCGCGACAACGCCGGCTTGCCGAAGTACTCGCGCCGCGTGTCTGGTGCTCGCCGCCCAAGCGCGCCTTTAGGGATGGCGACTTTCTTGGTGGCAAGCACCACCCGCGCGACAAATATGCCAGGCAGGCCCACCCTTTCCGGCGGGATAGTACCGACCTCGACAATTTCCTCGACTTCGACGATAGCGACGCGCGCGCCTTTGGCGAAACTTGGGTGAAAATGCATGCTGCTGCCGCGAAACTCGACGTTGCCACTGGCATCCGCGCGATAACCGCGCACCAGCGCATAGTCGACTGGTAATGCGTGCTCAAGCACATACGTCTTTCCGTCAAATTCGCGCAGTTCCTTACCCTTGGCCAGCGGCGTACCCACGGTCACCGGACTGTAGAACGCCGGCAGGCCAGCGCCGGCCGCACGCAGACGTTCCACCAGAATCCCTTGCGGCACCATCTCCAGCTGCACGTCGCCGCTCGCGGCGCGTTGCTCCACGAGAGAGGGCAAGCCAGGCCGGGCCGAAAAAGACAACACGACTTTGCTGACTTGGCCGTTTTCCAGAAGCAGTTCCGGGCGGTATTCGCCAGCGCCCAGTGAGTTGGCAACCAGGCACAGTTCGCGGGCGCCTTGGTCCTTGAGGGCAATCACCAAGCTGTTCGGATAGCTGTGGCCGACGCCAAAACCGGCAATGGCAACGGACGCGCCATTGGGAATATCGGCGACAGCGGCCTCGGGAGAAGCGAAAATCTTGGTCATGGGGGCTTACTCAGTAAGGAATGGGCGAAAGCGCAGCAACGCAGCACTGTCTCCCGCATCGCAGAACACTGCGCTCACGGGTTGACCGATCTGAAGTTGCGTGACGTCGCAGTCGATGATGTTGGTCATCACGCGCGGGCCTTCGGGAAGATCGACGAAGGCAAGTACGTAGGAAGGTGTGTCGCGGTAAGGGCCTTCACCACGGCGCACAATGGTGAAGCTATAGATCGAACCGCGTCCGCTCGCTTCAAACCATTCCACGCAGTCGTGGCCGCATTCCGGGCAGAACTGCCGCGGATACCAGATCACAAAGTCGCAGCGCAGACAGCGCGGCAACATCAGCCGACCGGCCTTTGTCCCTTCCCAGAAGGGCTTGGTTTCCGGGACAACCGGTGGGGTTGGCGCCGGCAGTTCAGAGCCACTCATGCATCACCTCGAGCAAGAATTAACGTTGCGCTGCACAGGCGTGAGATACCGCCGCCGGTGCCATGGGCCAATGCCAGGCGGCAATTTTTGACCTGCACTTCGGGTTGGGCCTCGCCGCGCAGTTGGCGAACGGCCTCGATGATTTTGACCATGCCGCCCTGATAGCCGGGATGGTTATTGCACAAGCCACCGCCGTCGGTATTGATGGGCAGTCGTCCGCCGATGCGCAACGCCCCATCCGCCGCGAACGCACCACCCTGCCCCTTCTTGCAGAATCCAAGATCTTCCAGAGTCATCAGTACCGTGATGGTGAAGGAGTCATAAATCGACGCGTAATCGATGTCCGCCGGCGTCACGCCTGCTTCTTCAAAAGCGGTGGGGCCTGACCACACCGCTGCAGTGTAGGTCATGTCCAAGCGCCCGCTCATGGTGTGCTTGATCGCTTCGCCATGCCCCAGCACCTGCACCGATTGACGCTGCAATTGCGCCGCAATCTCTGGCGTGGTGACGATCACTGCGCCACCGCCATCGGTGACCACACAGCAATCCATGCGCCGCAGCGGATCGGCCACGAACGGCGAAGCGAGCACTTCGTCGAGGGTGACCGGTTTTCGCAGCATCGCGTTGGGATTGAACTGCGCGTGAAACGAGGCCGCGGCCTTCACTTCAGCCATCTGCCGCGCGGTGGTGCCGTACTCGTGCATGTGCCGCCGAGCGGCCAGGGCATAGATGCCGAGGTTGGTCTCGCCGTAAGGTGCCTCGAAGGCATACTCGGGCGTGTCCGGCGGCAGCTTTGGACCACGAACGATGCCACGTACCCGTGCGCCCTGCGTCACCAGGGCGATACGGCACTTACCGCTTGCCACCGCGAGCGCTGCGTGGCCGACATGGCACAGGTAGGAAGACCCGCCTGTGAAGGTCGAGTCGGTGTAGCGCAGACGCTTGAGGCCGATGTATTCGGCCAGCGAGATGGCGCCGAACCCGAGCTGGCCGGTGCAGAAAAAACCGTCGACATCTTGCAACCCCAGACCGGCATCGGCGAGCGCACCCAGCGCCACCTGCGCATGAATCTGTTGCGCCGAGTGATTCGGCAGGTCTCGGCCCGGGTGTTCATAGGCACCTACAATTACCGCCTTTGCATTTGAGCTCACGTAGTACTCCAGGACACATTGCGATAGCGACACGTTAATGGCCCTGGAACCGGGCTGCCAGGCACACCGCGCGAGTGTCCGCAGTGTGTATCCCGCTAGGTGTTCGCTCTATCGATTCACTCCACCGAAGGGACTTGCGCCTTCGCCACCTCAAAGCGCTGCGCAAGCTTGAGTCGCCATTGCTCGATGCTCTGGAACCCAGGCAGGGTGCGGCACAGCGCCTCCGTGTCGCGACGCAGTACGTCTTCGGGTTGGTCCAGATCGATCGGCGCGCGGAAAGGTTGGTCGACATACCACGGCGTATCGACGAAGGCCTCGGCGCGATTGCCTTCGGGATCGCGGAAATAAATCGACCACGCCGTTCCATGAGTGATGATGTCGAGCTCCTCCACCGCCTCGCGCTTGATGGCGCGGCCGATACGTTTCAGCTCGACCAGGCTGGACAGGCGAAAGGAGATCTGGTTGATCACCCGCGAATGGTCATCGGCGGCCCTGCCATTGGCGATGACAAACTGGTGATGGACTTCGGGCTCAGAAGTCAGAAAGACAATCGACCTCTCAGGGCCGCGCTTGATGTCGCTGATGACAAAACCGAACACACGCTGATAGAAGCCAAGCATGGCTTCGAAATCGCGCACATGAATACCCACATGTCCCAAGTCCATTGTTGTTACCTTTTCTTGATTGGAAGTGCACACTTCATTCGGTGCGGACGGGCAGCGGAAACCGCTCCAGGTAGGTCATGAATTCCGGCTCCAGATCGATCTGCAGCGCGGCCATGATCCGTACCATGCCGTTGTATTCGCCGATGGCGATGAGCAGGTCGATAAGCGATTCGGTGTCCAGCGCGTCATTCAACACCGTGAAAGTGGCATCGCTCAGGCTCAATTGCTCGGTCATTTCCCGTGCGGCCTGCAACACCGCGCGAGCCAGAGGTTCGAGGGTGGAGACCTGGCCGGCGCTGTCGGCGGCAATCGCCAGGATGTCCGCCTCACTGACGCCGAATGACAACGCCACGTCGATATGGTGGGCGTACTCGTACTCGCTGCCGGTGGAGTACCCCACTTGCAGGATCGCCAGCTCCCGCAAGCGTGGATTGAGCGAGCTTTCATGGCGCAGGTACATCCCGGTTCCGGCTACATGGCGGGCACCCCGTGGACTATTGGCGAGCGCGCGCGTGATGTTGGATTTCATGCGTGGCATGTCCTGGTATTCCGGCGCCAGGTCTTCCCGATCGAGATAGCGTACGCGTGCCATGCTCAAGCCCCCCCGCCGACAATTAGTGCCAGCGGGTCAAGGCCGGCCTGGGCAAACTCCACGATCTGCTCTTCATAACCCACTTGGGAACTGATCAGGAACTTCTCTTGCAACAGGCCCTCGATCAACGTGGAAGCAGCGAACTCTGGCGTCGCGGGCTTGCCGCGCCGGGGGTCCACTCCGTCAAGAAATTGCGCCATGCTCGGGATCTCCGTGCCCGAAGTGGTCAGGTCTTGCCCGCCGGGACGATCCGATGTGGCGGTAATGCCTGGGCAGAACACCGACACTTTCACGCCATGGGGTTTCAGCGCATGCGCCAGGCCGTAACTCATCGCCAGCTGCGCGCCCTTGGTGGTCGTATAGGGAATCTGAAAACGCGTGGGCGGATCAGGCAAAATGGCCAATGACGAGGCAGTGTTGACCAGGTAACCGCTGCCGCGCGCCATCATGGCGGGCAGTACCGCACGGATCATGCGCACGTAGCCGAGCACGTTGACTTGCAGTGCGTTCTCCCAGGCGTCGAACGGAATATCTTCGATTCGCCCAGCGATGGGTGGCATCGAGGCATTATTGATGAGCACATCGACCGGGCCGTAGGTCGCCACCACCGTCGCTAACAACGCGGCGATCTCATCGTCTCGGGTGACGTCACAGCGCAGGCCTATCGCGTCGCCGCCTTCACGTTGAATCGCAGCCGCGGCCTCTTCGGCCTTGGCGCCGTTGAGGTCGGCGATGACCACTCGGCTGCCCAGCCCGGCCAGCTTATGAGCGGTCATGCGGCCAATGCCGGTCGCCGCTCCGGTGATGAGCACCGTTTTATTCGCAAATTCCATCAGTTTTTCCCATGTCAAAGGTCTCATTCAGAAATAAGCTCAGCGCAGCCCAGGAACGGCGGTCGGCCGATGCCGAGTAGCCGAATCCGGGACGCGGATTGCTGCCCGCCTCCGGACTGGTAAAGCCGTGGCCCGTGCCGCCATACAAGTGGACCTGCCAATCCACGCCCGCCGCTGACATCTCGTCAGTGAACGCGGTGATTTGCGCGGCGGGCACCAACGGATCCGCCGCCCCCGAACAGACCAGCACCTTGCCCTGTATGCGGTTCGCAGTATTGGCCTGCGTCGGAATCAACGCGCCATGGAACACCCCGACGCCCTTGAGCGGCGCCCCCGTGCGGGCCAACTCCAACGCGCACCAGCCGCCAAAGCAGTAACCGATTACCAGCATTCGCTCGGTATCCACCTGGGAAACCTCGGCGAGTGCTTGCAAGCTGGCCTGCAGGCGCAGGGCCAGGCGCTCTGGTTGGCTTTTGAGCCAATCAATGTGCGCGCGCATGCTGGTCGGGTCATCGAACACCCTGCCATCACCATGCACATCAGCGGCGAGCGCGACGTAGTTCAGTCGCGCCAGGGCCGCTGCACGGCGGATCACATGAGGGCCGACGCCCGGCGCCTCGGCGAAAATCAAGATACCGGGCACCTTTCCTGACACCTGCGGACACGCCAGCTGACCGCAGAAGCTCTGGCCATCGCCGCTATAACGAAGAGGCGTTGTACTCACGGCAGTTTCCCCCATTCATCGATCAGCACCGGAACGGGCAGCACCACTGCATGCACCCCCATGCTGGTGATCAGCTTGCACACATCCATGATTTCATCTGGCGTGGCTCCGTTCGCAAGCGCAGCACGCATGTGCTGACGCACCCCGGGACCCGATAGCTGCGTGCACTGTGCATACGCCGCCAGGGCGATCAGGTGACCGTCCTTGGGCGAGAGCAGACCGTTGGTGCCGATCGCCGCCTCGGCAAAGTTCAGCCAGGCCTCATAGAACTCAGGGTCGACATTGATCGCGGCACTCACTTCCGGCAGGGCCGCGCCGAGCAATTCAAGGTGCTGCTTGTGCACTGCCTCGACATGGGCTTCGTGCCCGCTTGAGGCCAATGCGCCCGGCACCAGCTCCTCCAAGGCCGCCGCGCCGAGCAGGTAGGTCTGCACGCCGACCGTACTGACGATCATGGCCACCGTGATCAGCTCTTCGAGCGAGGCGCCAAATTGGCGGGCGAAGCGCGCGTGTTGCCGCACGCCGCGCTCGAAGAAATGGGTCGGCGAACAGTTGGTGGCGACATAGATCAGCTCGCGGAGCTTGGGGGAAAGACTACCGCGCTCGGCCGTGTAGGCGGACAACTCCAGGTACGCCGCAACATAGTCCGGGTTGCTGTGCATCAGCCGTTCCCAGTCGTCATTCCAATAACCGCGTCGCTGCTTGAAGTTTTCCCGGATACGGGACGCTATCGCTTCGGAGGGCATGATCGTATCTCCTAGAACGGTGACAGCGGCGCGAAGCCGAAGTGGATGCGCGCAAAGTTCACCGCCGTTCGGTCCATCTGCTGGGTGAAATGCGTGCGTTGAATGGCCAGGTCACGGTAGTAGCGCCCGAACATCGAGGTGCTTTGGCCGATCTGCGTGCCCGCGGTGGTGAAGAGTCGATCCGCGGCTTCGAATGCCAGGCGTGTCGCCTGCTGCACCATCAGGAATATCCGACGATCCTCCTCTTCGGAGAACTCGACCCCCTGCTCCGACTGCATCGTGCAGGCGTCCATGTAGTCCTGCGCCGCCTTGAGCAGCGCTGCGTCGGCGTTGTCGAGCAATGCCTGTGCCACACCGAAGTAATGCTGGAACTCGTGATGCTCCATCAGCTTGGTTTTTGGCGCGAAGCGCATCGACTTCGTGCGCAGCAGTTCATCGTACAGATCGAGCATGCCGCGCGCGGTACCCATCAACACGGCGCCGCCCTCGATCATGAAGAACCCAGCCTTGCGCCCGTTGTACATGGGATTGGCATGGACCCTCTCGGCCGTGATCCCTCCCCACATTGCCAGGGGTGCCACGCGATGTTCCGGCACGAACAGATTGTCGACGACAACGCGCCGTGATCCGGTGCCTTGCATGCCCAGCATCTTCCAGTTATCGACGATCGAATAATCTTTGCGATCAATCAGCATGAGCACCGGCTTGGGCGCGCCCCCCTCCTGGGGAATCAAGCCGCTGGCCATGATGTGCGTGGCGATATCGCAACCGGAGGCGAAGTCCCAGAATCCCGAGACCTTGTAGCCACCCGGCACCGGCTGCACCGGTATGGGTGAGCCCAGGGAGGGGCAACGATATTCTCCATCGCGGCCATAGGCTTCGATCTGCGCCTGTTCGCAATGATCGGCGAGAATGATCGGATGACCGGAGGTCAGCGCAAGCACCCAGCCGCTCGACGGGCAGCCTCGCGCGACTTCGCTCATGACCCTGACATAGGTCGGCAGATCGAATTCGTAGCCGCCGAAGCGGCGCGGCTGCACCACGCGGTAAAAGCCGGCTTTGATAAACTCTTCATTGGTATCCTCCAGGATACGTCCACCCGCCTCCGTGGCTGCTTGCCGTTCACGCAAGGTGTGACGCATCGCCGTGGCGCGGCGAATCATTTCCTCCGGCGACAGATCGACCTCAGGTACGGCGATTTCCCCGACGGCGTTCGACGCCGGATGCGCCCTGTACCGGTCACGCGTTTGCTCCGCATTGATCACGGCTGATTACTCCCTTCGCGTTGGTCGCGTTCCGCGAACAATTGTCGCGCCAGATCTGCCGCTTTCAGTTCGAACTGCAAGCCCGGGTTGGTGCGCGCCATGGAGATATCGCGGAAATAGCGCTGCATGCGCGTGCCGTTCTTCGCCCCGGCACTGGTCGCCGAGGCGCGATACAACATGTCCACCGCCTCGAAAGACAGCTGCGCCGCATGCTGTAGCCCGGCTTGCAGGCGTTGGTCATCCGAACGCAGGTAGGTGCGTTTGCCTTCCATGCTCAGGCGCGCCATGTCCATGTATTCCTGCGCCGCGCCCACCACAGCGTGACGCGCCGCTTCGAGCTTGCCGAGTGCGATGCCATAAGGACGCTGGTGATCTGGATGCTGGGACTGCAAGACCGCGTTTGGCCCGAAGGATTTGCGGGCACGGATAATGTTCTCGTATTCATCCAGTGCCGCGTAACCGACACCAACCATGATCGAGCTGATCTCGGTCTGGAAAAAACCCAGCGTGCCGCCGGCGTACATTGGGTTGCCATGCAACCGCGCGCCCTCCGTACCCTGGGAGATGTTCGGTGCGAAGAAATCCTCGCGCACCAGGAAGTGCTCCGGGATCCAGGCGTTCTGCATTTCCACACTGTTGGAGCCGCTGGCGCGCATACCGATGAAGTCACCCCAGTTATCGAGCATCTTCCATTCCGAGCGCGGAACCAACGCCACGCCGGCCTGGGGCGCCTCTCCTTCCTCAAGAATTCTCACGCCGACCATGACATGGGTCGAGTACGGCACACCGGAGCAATAATCCCAAGTACCCTCCAGGCGCCAGCCACCATCCGTCCGGGTGGCGGTTCCCGAAGGAATTGCCCGCGCCGCTGCGGCGAAGTGCCCGTCCACGCCGAACGCCTCGGTTTGCGCGCGCTCGCCAAACAACTGTGCCACATTGAGCGCGTGCCCCGACGATAACGCCAGGCACCAGGCGCTGCCCGGACAACCACGTGCCACTTCCATGATCATCCGAGCAAAGGTCGGCACATCGAATTCGTAGCCGCCATAACGGCGTGGCTGCAGGGTCCGGTAAAAACCCGCTTCCTCGAATGCCTTGTGCATCTGCGGCGAATACGTACCGCGCGCTTCCGCGTCGGCCTGCCCTTCCAATAAAGCACCGCGCAATGCCACTGCACGCGCGATCAATGTTTCGGCGTCCAACCCAGGCTCAGGCGGAGCCATGTGACTGGCCATGTTTTTCTTAAGCGTACTGACCATCGGTATCTCCCTGGCAATCTTCTTTGGATAGCTACATATGAGCCTCCACAGTAGTCTTCCGGTCTGCACAGGAACAAGATACGGTTGATGGCTGTCCGGCCTGTGAATCT
Source organism: Pseudomonas sp. Z3-6 (assembly GCF_051131985.1). NCBI lineage: Bacteria > Pseudomonadati > Pseudomonadota > Gammaproteobacteria > Pseudomonadales > Pseudomonadaceae > Pseudomonas > Pseudomonas sp. Z3-6. The sequence goes on along the minus strand of NZ_CP071644.1, from coordinate 2,647,965 downwards.
GGCGCCCATGCCGCACGGTCGCAGTGCGGGAAAATCGCCTGGGCCGTTGGGCGGCGAGACGATTTACCGCTGCCTATTTCCTGTATAACCTTGAGTATTGACAGTGGTATCGCGCCACACGCCAATGGCTACTCCATCCCGCCTACAAAAATCGACCATAAGAACGCCGGGAAACGCTCATGACTTACAAGACAATTTGTTCGTTGGATCGAGGGCTCAAAGTTCTCGAGTATCTCAATACCGTTCGCGCTTCCACCGCGCACGACATCGCGACCCAGCTCCGACTGCCAAGGCCTACCGTTTATCGCATCCTGGAAACTCTGGAAGACCGCGGCCTGCTTTATCGCAGTGTATCGGACAGCGTGTTTCGCCTGACGAATGCCGTTCGCCACTTGAGCGAAGGCTTCACCGATGAAGAATGGATTCGCACCCTCGGCGCACCGCTGCTGCAACGCCTGGGCGAGAAAGTCCTATGGCCGACCGACCTGGCGACGTTTGAAAACGACGCGATGATCATCCGCGAAAGCACCCACAGCTTCAGCCCGTTCTCCGTCGATGTGGGGATGATTGGGCGCAAGCGCCATCTTTTGAAAAGTCCGCTTGGGCGCGCGTATCTCGCGTTTTGTCCTGAGGACGAACGCGAGGACATTTTGGCCTCGCTGCGCTGCTCGCAGGATCCGGACAACGCCTTGAGTCGAGACGAGGCATTCCTGCAAAAAATGATCAGCAGCTCGCATGCCAACGGCTATAGCAACTGCCGGGACCTGGAGCATCCCAAGTGCGCCAGCATCGCAGTTCCCATCATGTACAAGCAGAGCGTGATCGCGTGCATCAACATTGTCTGGGTGGCTGCGACCATTGATTACGACGAGGTGGTCAGCCGTTACCTGCCAGACCTCCTGCAGACCAAGCTCGACATGGAAGCCGGCCTGATAAAGATGGGTTTCGAGCGCTCGCGCGGATAACCGCGAGTTGAACCGCAACGCACTGTAAGCACCTTCACATCGACCCGATATGAAACTTGATCCACCCGCGAACACGTGGACGTTCGCGGGGACGGACCGTTACTCCGTGCGTGCGTTTTTTCAGTTGCCGAACTTTGTCTTCAGGCCTTCCAGCGCGCCATCAATGTCGGCGCCGATACCCTTTGGGGCCAACTCGACCATCGGCGGAGGAACATCCGCTTCAATGGTATAGGTGACTTTGGATCCAGCGTTATCAGCGGTCACTACGAAGGTTGCATCCAGGCTCTTGATCGGAGGTGCCCCTGGTGGGGTTTCCTGACCAGGAACGAGTTCGTAGGTCAACGTCTTCGACTCATCACTGAGGAGCTTGATGCGATCGAGCATGGTATTACCACGCTTGAACAACACCTTGCGATCGCCATTGGGCAGCATCTCTACGGAATCAATGTGCGGCTGCCAGGAGGCGAAGCCGCCAAAGTCTTTAATGAACTCCCAGACCTGCGACGCGCCAGCATTCAATTTGACACTTTTGCTCACTGTGACAATCGTCATTACTACTTCCTCTTTCGTTGGACAGACTGCGGCAGGCAGCCGCATACGCTATTGGCAGTCGCTATTTGTTGTTGAACTGAAACGACCGCCGAAAACCCTCTAAACGTGCAAGGCGTCTCTGAGTCTATCGCGCGCCCTACGCGAGCGATCATATGTCCTGGCGAGTGTCCGCTGGGTGTACCGACCACACGGCTGCTTGTACTGAGTGCCAACCAAACGTATCGCACGCCCCCTCCTCTATTGGCAGCCGACCACCTTGCGTCTCTTCAGGCGCTCGCCAGCCCTGCCCCCGTACACCCAGCGGACAGCAACCAGCTGTTGGGCTCACTCCATAGGGTCGCTCGTTATGCTTCGAGGCGTTGACTCAACAATAAATACAATGGAGGAAACACATGAAACGTTTGATCAATGTCGCGCGCGCAAAAACGATTGTCGTCACACTGGGATTCTCAGCGCTCACCGCGACGGCTGCCGACTCGGGCCAGCAGGCTCCAATTGCCAGAATTGAAACAACAAGCACCACACAGGATGTGCGTGCTTCAGCCTCCACCAATAACTCAATCGATCCCGCCAAAAAGCCCATCAGAGGCGTTTTCCTACAAGCCCAGACTGAAACCGGACAGAACCCACCAGGTGTCGCGAGCGTCAGCGTACGACCTCCGTCCGATATTCCTCCACCCACCAGAAAGGGCCCACTTAGCGAGCTAGGCGATGAACTTGAAAAGCAAGGATTTACTTTCGGCCTGTTCTTTACCAATGGCTATTTCACAAACCCTTCGGCAGGTATCAAACCAGGCAGTTCCATGGACTCCCCTGCACTGTTCATGTCGGTCAACGCCGACCTGGCCAAGCTCATAGGGGTTCCCAATACACAACTGCACATCACGGAGGCGTGGGAGCCACTTTCTCAAAATAACGGAGATTACTCATACAAAGTTGGTTCTTCCCTCGCCCCCTTCCCCGCGACGACCACGAGCTCAAATCTGGTCAAGATGACCCTGTCGCACGAGCTGTTTGATAATCAACTTCACCTTGAATACGGACGCATGAATCTAGGCGATGATTTCATGGTCTCGACCATGTGCTCCGGGTGCATTACATCAACCCCGCTTATAACCGTGGGCGTACCCCCTTTCGATAAATCACTATGGGGAGCACGGATCGCCTACAAACTGTCGCCACATACTCGCCTGGGGTTGGGCGTGACCGAAGATAATTACGGCCTTTTCAGCCAATCATCCGGATGGGATTGGACCTCGAACACCAGGAAAGGCTGGATATGGCTAGGAAACATGTCGTACACAAGCGACTTCTCCAACAGCCGATACCCACTGAACGCTGAAGTCGGGGTTTACCACAACACAAGTCCGTACACGGATGACCTGTACAACACGGACGGATCGACTCAGTCGCAAAATCCTTTTGGCACGGCGGTAAAACATGACAGCGGCACATCGGGCTTTTACGGCCAAGCAAGAAAAGTCGTCTGGACCGAAGCAAACGCGGACGGCCTCGTTCCACCCAACGTCGCCTTGTACGGGGGCGCATTTATCACTCCAGGCTCCGGTCAGTCATTTCCCCTCGAACTATATGCGGGCGCTGAGTACGGTGGTTTTGTCAAAGGCAACCCGGCGGCACTGGTCGGCTCAACCGTGCGCTACATCCAACTGAGCGAGGGGCGCGCTTTAAACGAGCAACAGACCAGCGCTGCAAGTGGCTGGGGCGACGACAACGTCCACCGAGACACCTTCACGTTTGACGTGCACGGTCAGTATGGTCTAGCCCCCGGAGTGCTGGCCAATGCCTCAGCCCAGTACTTTCTTAACCCAAACAGGCAAGGTCCGAACGCTTTGGTAGGACCGACTCAAAGCGGCTGGTTGTTCGCCCTGACGTTCGTCATCGATATTGGCCGCATCAGCGGTCTGTCCAGATAAAGTCGATACTTCGCGACACCAACTCATCAATGTGCAGCCTTGTGCGCGTGGATGCCGCTCGTGTAATGACAACACGGGCGGCAGCGACAAGCTCAATGAGTCAAGCCATTTCGAATAGCTTGCCAAACCCGCGTACAGGCTCGGTTCGGCCCAGGAGGCGCAGACAATGCCACAGCATGGCCTGGTTGCTTGTCACGACCGGCCGCCCCAGCTCAGCCTCCAACGTTTCGATAATCGAAGACACATTGATGGCCGTGCAACTGAGAAAATAAATGTCGGCAGAATCATCCCGATAGCTACGCGCGAGCTCCAGCCACTTGGAGGGCGGCACTGCCGCCATGCTGGTGCCTTCCAGCAAGCCCAATCCGACCTGGCTCACCACCTCATAGCCAAAATGCGCGAGATAATCCACCTCACGCGCATTCACCTCCTCGATATAAGGCGTGATCAGTACGATGCGCTTGGCCCGCAGCACCTTGAAGGCGGCCAATAGCGCATCCGACGTCGCCGTTGCCGGACAGCCGCTGGCGTCGGCAATCCGCGATGAAAGTTTCTCCCCCATGCTCGGATCAAATGTCGAGACTGCCGTACAATTGAAAACGATCAGGTCCACCGCAGCGTCGGCAAGCAGACCGCTCGCCTCCTCAATCTTCGCCGTCATTCCCAGCAACGCGGCCTTTGATGAGCCGGCCAGTTTCAACCGGGTCGTCAAAACGTTTACGCCAGGCGGCAGCATTCGTTGGATCTCGGGCTCTGCCATGGCGTTGCTTGACGGCAGTAGCATGCCAATTTTCAGTGGAGGCACCGCCGCTGTGGCTGATGAGGGTTCAAGTCCGGCGTCATTGCTCATTTAGGTCTCCTCCGGGGAGATAGGTTGATACGTGATCCAGCGCCTCGGTGCTGTTGGCAACCGCCAGGATGTACCGATCGGGGCGGATGATGACCGCCTTGGCATTCAATTCGTCCAGATACTGTTGCGCCTCGTCCGGCACGCGTACAACGCCGTTGGCGTCCCACAGCGCCCTAGTGGCCGACGAAACCGAATCCAGCAAATCGTGAGCGCCGATGACAGCGAAGTTTGAACCGATGAATTCGTCGAGAGGCACGCCGGATTTGAGAATTGGCTGCGCGAAGATAAATCCGGCAGGAAGATCTGCGGCTCTGTGAAGACCCGCCCCGAGCCGAGGCACGAGGGAACTCATTTTTTGTGGCCCCTGCCCCAGCTTGACGTCTCTTTCCCGGGCTTGCTCGGGGTCAATCGTCTGGATGATGCCCCCGACTTCGATGGCGTGCTCGATCGTCGCGCGAACATGTGTAGACCGCTCTTGCTCATAGCTGTCAAGCAGCTCCGCCGAAGCGCGGCCCTTGATCACCCAGTCCAGTTTCCAGGCCAGGTTGGACGCATCCCGGATGCCGGCGCACAAACCCTGCCCTAGAAACGGCGGCATCTGGTGTGCGGCATCCCCGGCGAGCAGCACCCGTGATCGGCGCCATGGGTGCGCTATGACGCCGTGAAAGACATAGGTCACCGCACGTTCGATTTGCGCGTCGTCGGGGGTCAGCCATGGCGCCAGCAACCGCCAGACGCTTTCGGGTGTCGTGAGGGCCGCGATGTCGTCACCGGGCATGACCATGAACTCCCAGCGTCGCCGCTTACCGATGCAGCGCATGTAGGTAGTAGGCCGTTGTGGGTCGCAGAATTGAACAGTGCCTTCGGTGAGCCCCTCGACCTCGCGCTCCATGATAAGGTCCACCACCAACCAGCGCTCGTGGCTGCCCAGATCCTCCAGCGGCACCTCGAGCATGCCGCGAACCGGCGACCTGCCGCCATCGCAACCGATGAGGTACTGCCCGTTGATGACCTCAGGCGTCGTCAGGCCACGCGCCACGAAGTGCGCCTGAACCCCCGCCTCCGATTGTTCCAGGGCAATCAGCTCGCAGCCGGTGCGCAGCCTGACCTGCGGGAAGCGCTCAAGGCCTTTTCGCAACACGCCTTCCAGAGCCGGCTGATGAAAACGGTAGCTGGGGTGCCAGTTGTGCGGCCCGACCGTATCCGGCCTCGGCCAACTCAGGATCACTTCATGGTTCAAGTTGACGAAGGTCATGCCTGGATTCACGTGCGTGAACGGTAAGGTCTGTTCGGCCAACCCGATCGCCTGCAGGACCCGCATGACTTCGCCATCGAAATGCGTCGCCCGCGGCAGCGCAAACGTCTCCTGAGCGGCTTCGAGCACCGTGACCGAGAGCCCGTAGGTGGCGAGCAGATTGGCGAGAGTGGCCCCCGTAGGCCCGAGTCCAACAATAATGACGTCTGAATAATTGCTCATGACAGTGCTCATGATGGTGGGTGTTTGAACCAGCTGTCTTCACGCTGCTGTGCGGGAGGTCCAGGTGGCGGTGAAGAGGGCTCGGTTACGACGCGCTCCGGGCCGATTGGTCTCGGTCGATGGCCACGAGTTGTTTCCATACCCTGGCGCGGGCGCGCGCGTCATGGGCAGCTTCCAGACAGTGATCCTCCAGTTCAAGGACCGCGTCCGGCGCAAGCAGCCCCCTGGAGAGCCGGCGAAACTTTTGCCTGGTGTCATCGATTTGAAATGGCAACTGCGGATCACCCCAGGCATGAATGATCGTCTCACTCCCGACGACCCGCTCGCCGACGAGCAGCTCCACGACAGCCGGATAGGCGTGTGGCGTGGCGCCGCGCAACTGCTCGTCGGCAACCACTTCGACCTTGCTGGCAAGCCGTGTCAACTCGGCGTCCCGCTGCGGCGTGGCACGTTCGACATCCAGCAAGACATCGGGCATCACGCCCATCAATGCAAGGTTATAGGCGCAACTTGTCACACGCGACAGCCTGCTGGCTTCCACGTTGTAATGCGCCACCATGTGCGCATGCAAAGGCGGCAGTCGAACGCGTACCTTGGTCAACGACTCATGGGCAATGCCTTTATCCAGCAGCTGCCTGAAGCCGTAAATCGCCGCGATGTTGTGCTTCGCCGCACAGTACGGCTTGATGCTCGTGCTCATGATCGCGGGACGCTCCTGCAGGATGCTCGCGATGCGAGAGTGGGAAATGGCGATCCCGCGCACCGGGGACGCCTGCTCATTCTCAAGCAAGGCGCGGTCGCCAGTGAAACCCGCGGCGGCACTCAACGCTGCGGCGCAGCCGGTTCTGGCCGCCATGCCGAAAAGCAGCCATCTGGCCGAGGTCCCGCGAGCCGAAGCTACGCCGGCACTCGTATTGCCGCCGGGCCGTCCGTTGGATGAAGTCAAGGCAATCGATAACGCGTGGGCCGTGCGCTCCACATCCAGATCCAACAGCTTTGCCGTGATTGCCGCCGCCGTGACCGGGGCCAGCAAGAGGCTCGGCCACACCCCTTGGTGCAATATGCGCGGTCCCGACACCGCTTCCCCCATGCCGGTCATCACCTCATAACCGACATGCAGCGCCGCGGCAAAACGGCTCTGGTCAAGCAATCCGTCGGGCGTGTTTGTCGCCAGGGCCAGCGCGGTCATCACCACCAGGCCGCCCGGGGTGGTGCACGACGCCATGTGGATATCGTCCACCTCGGTCAGCCTGGCCGTGGCGGTGAAGAGTCCCACCGTATCGAGGAAGGACGAATTGAACGGCGCAGCGCTGGCCAGGTCGTTGAGGAGGCGTCCTTCGGTGGTCGCACGGCCGGCAATCCAGGCCCCCACGGTATCGAGCACATGCATCGAAAGGGTCTGCGTCGAACACGCCATCGCCTCGCAGGAAGGACCGGCAGTGATCCGTTGGGCGATTGTGTCAATAAGGGTCATCGAAACCTTCCCGAAGCGGTGTTGATGCTCAATTGGAGCCAGGGCGCACGGTGCGCCTGATCAAAACCTAGCACGCAGATTGTTTTATTATCAACCAAATCTTAAATTAAGAGATACAGACAACAACCACAATTCGTAGCGAAATCCTTGAAAGCCAATAAATTAGCGCTGATAACAGAAAATTACACTCCAATGATAAAAAGTGTTTCAGATTAAAATCTCACAGTGTTAGATTTGAACGTCTTACAAAATAACTACGTCCTTCACTGCGACTCCGACAGCCAGCACTTCAAAAACAAGAGGTTCCAGCCATGAAACTAGCGTTTTTCGACGCCTACAGACTCGGCCTGATCAGTGGCGACTCGATCGTCGATATTTCGTCATTGATCGGTGGGTTTCCCTACGCAAACCCCAACGATGCAATGGTTCATCTCATTGAGCGATTCGATGAGTACAAAGGGGCGCTGGAACAGGCGCAGAGCCACGGTGAACGCATCGACCTGGCCAACGTCCGACTGCGCGCGCCCTTGCCCAAGCCGGGCAATATCGTGTGCATGGCGGTAAACTACATGGAGGATGGCACCCTGGCGGAGCGCCCACTGATCAATGCCTTCCACAAGGCGCCTTCCTGCGTGATCGGGCCCGGAGACACCCTGGTGCTGCCGGACATCCCGGCGATCGTGTTCGAGGCTGAAGCGGAACTGGCGATCATTATCGGTCGGCGAGCTGACAAGGTCGCCGCAGCGGATTGGCGGGACTATGTGTTCGGCTACACCAACTTCATGGACGGCTCCGCGCGAGGCATGAAACCGGAGAAGAACAGCTTCTTCCAGGCCAAATCACGCAATACCTTCGCCCCGATGGGTCCTTGGATCGTCACGGCGGACGAAATTGCCGACCCGCAGAATCTGGACATCGCAATGGACGTGAATAGCCTGCCCCGCCAACGTTTCAATACCAACGACATGGCCCATAACATTGCCAGAAGTATTGAATGGCTGAGCCATATCCACCCACTCGAGCCCGGCGATATTATCGCAACGGGCACCAACCATCGTGGCCTCGGCGCCATTCAGGACGGTGATGTCCTTGAACTCTCGGTCCAGGGCCTGGGCACGCTGTCAGTCAACGTAAAAGACGAGCTGCGCAGAACCTGGTCCAACGAAACGCGCCTGCAAAGGCAGAGCCAGGGACTCAATGCGCTGTCCCCACAGCTGACCGGCAAATATGCGGCTGGCAACTAAAGCGCGTATCAAGCCCCTCTGGCACTCAGGCGCTGTCCTGAATGCCTCCGGGCGCCGCGCCGCCGGCTTGCGCGCCCAACTTGCGCTGACTAACATGCCGGCGTCCCTACCTCCATCTGAAGCGCTCAATGTCCAGCCTGAATAAGATGCTATCGATCCTGGATTTCTTCTCGATCGAGAAGTCCACCTGGTCACCCGATGAGCTGATTGCCGAAGCAGGCCTGTCCCGGCCGACAGGTTACCGTTACCTCAAGGAACTGTGTGACTCGGGCCTACTCAGGCGCGCGCAAAGCGGTTACTCGCTGGGTCCACGCATCGTCGAGATGGACTATTACATCCGCCAAAGCGACAGGCTTTTGATCAGCTGTCGACCGGTGATGAATCGCCTCGCCCAGGAAACCGGTTGCGACATTTTGCTCGCCAGCATCTACGGTGTGCGGATCCTTGCCGTTCATCAGGAGCAGGGGGAGCTATCCGGCCCGGTTGCGTACGGACGTGGCCGCCCCATGCCGCTGTTTCGCGGCGGTGGATCGAAAGTCATCCTGGCGGCGCTGTCACTGGCCAGGCAAAAGCGGCTCTATGCCAGCCAGACGGCGGAAATCACCGAGGCCGGTCTCGGCGAGACCTGGAAAGCATTCCGCGCGCATATGCTCAAGATTCAACAAGACGGATATGTCATTTCCGTCGGGGAACTGGACGCCAACGCCGCAGGCGTCGCCGTCCCGCTGTATTCGGGGGCGTCGCTCGAACCGGCCGCCCTGATTCTGGTGACCACCCGTTCCCGCTTCGCCCTCGTCGATCAAGCCAGGCTGATCGAGCTGCTGAAGAACAGCGCCCGCCAGATTGAAATCGCCGACTCGATCAACCATTGAACAGAGGCTTCCCATGAGCAGTATTCGAGTTGCCGTCGTCACGCCTGGTACAAACCCCAAGATCGCTGACCTTGAAGCTAGGATCAAAAAGGAGCGCGGCGGCAAGATATCCCTGCTCTACCAAGTGCTTCTCAACAGCCCGCCGATTGCCAGCGGCTGGGAGCACATGCTTTCAGCGGTTCGCAATCGCAGTTCGATTCCGGGTGACTTGCGCGAACTCGCCATCCTGAGAGTCGCAGTACTCAATCGGGCCGATTATGAATTCGAGGCGCATGTACCTCATGCCCTCGCCGCCGGCCTTGGCGAACAAGCCATCGAAGCACTTCGGACAGTCACAGCGCTCGACGCACAGCTGTTTACCGAGCACCAGGCCCTTGTTCTCGAACTCACAGACAAGATGACACGGGATGTGGCGGTGCCGGATGAGTTAATGAGACGCGTCAGCGCGCGGTTCAACCCGCAGGAAGTCGTGGACCTGGTCGCAACGATTGCCGCCTACAATATGGTTTCCCGCTTCCTCGTGGCGCTTGCGATTGCTCATTGAGCTTGCCAGTGTCCAGAACGGCGCGAATCCAGCGTACTTGAGGTTCCCTCAAAACACGCTGGATCTTCCCTCTGACCTTCGGGGGACCTTGCGAGCCGCCACTCACTCCTCTCGTTTATGCACCATGAGCGGATGGTACTTACGCGCGTAATAGGCCAACCCCGAATGGTCCTCCGGCTCAATTCGCACGGCGACTATCGCGCAGAGGAAAATGCTGTGCGTGCCTGCCTCGACGGTCTGCGCGATACGCGCATCGAAACTGACCAATGCGTTATCCAGCACAGGCGCGCCTGTTTCCAGCACGCTCCAACGGTCAATCTGAAAGCGCTCCTGCACCGTCGCTGCCCCTGAGAACGTCCTTGATATCGCTTCCTGGGCAGCCGTAAGCACATTGACGCAGAGCACACCATTGCTGCTAAAAACGTTGTGTTGGCGACTGTTGCGATTCATGCAGACCAACAACATCGGTGGATCGTCCGTCACGCTGCACACGGCAGACGCCGTAAAACCGCCGGGGCCGGCAGGTCCATCGGTGGTGATAACGGTTACCGCACCGACAAGCCGGGACATCGCTTCGCGAAAACTGAGTTGATCGATCATTTTGGGCCCCGCGATGCTGGGTGGGAATACAGGGAAGAGGCGTCAACGGGAACGTAACGATCTGCACCGGACAGCGTGGTTGCCCTGGCTTGAGCACCCTCCTGCGCAAGGTGGATAACGCCACAGTCATCCTCGACCGAAAGGCTCGCGGCAAAAAAAGACAGCGGCTCGTCGTTGAACAGGGACTGCGTCGATTGACCACCCAGGCGCAGTGTCAGCGTGGCCAGCCCACGCGCGATCCAGACACCGAATCGCTGCGGACCTCCAGCGTCAAAACTCAGGAGCTTCATCGTTTCGTTTCTCTCTTATTTGGGGTTAAGCAACGGCTGGCTGTTGCGCACAGGGTCAGGGCTGTAGTGCTTCGACCAGGCCCGCTTGGGCGAAATCAGACTAGAGCGACGCGAGGACAAGGGACAAGCACACCCAGCGTTCTGTCCGGTCTGTGTATCTCAGGGCCACCTTAGATACACAGACCGGACAGAACAGGGCGCGTGCTTGTTCGGCGTTCTTTCAGCGCGCTAGCCTTCTTCGACCCGGACGGTGCCTGCAATGCGTTGCACGCCAGGCTTCTGTCCTGAAGGTATGTATTGCAATTGCCGAACCCCTGATAAGAGAGAAACGAAACGATGAAGCTCCTGAGTTTTGAGGTCGATGGTTCACAGCGATTCGGTGCCTGGGTCGAAGGCGGCGTGGTTGATCTGACACAACGCCTCGGCGCCGAATTACCTGATCTGCTGAGCGTACTGCAAGCTCACGCGCTGCCCCGGGTCGCCGAGGCCCTGAAGGGTGCGAAGCCTGACTTCGACCTGGAAAACATAACGTTTCTGCCGGTCATTCCTTCACCACCCAAAATCATCTGCATTGGTGTGAACTACGAAGAGCACCGTTCCGAGATCGGCCGCGAGCCGACACTCAAACCACCGGTTTTTGGCCGTTTCAGTAATTCCCAAGTGGCCCATCTGGGCGTGATTCCGCTGCCGCCTGAATCCGAAAAGCTCGACTACGAGGGCGAAATTGCTGTGATCATCGGCAAAGCCGGACGTCGCATCCCTGCTGATCAGGTATGGGATCACGTTGCCGGTTACGCCCCCTACAACGACGCCTCGGTCCGCGACTGGCAAGGGCACACCCATCAGTGGACGCCTGGCAAGAACTTCCTGCGTACCGGAGGGTTCGGCCCGTGGATGAGCACCGCCGATGAGTTCGGCAACGATCCCGAGTTGCATCTGAGCACCCGGCTGAACGGCATGGAAGTTCAGCGCGCCACCAGTCGTCAAATGATCTTCTCGATTGCCGAACTCATCACTTATTGCTCCACATTCACCCAGCTTGAGCCCGGCGACGTAATCGTCACGGGCACGCCTGGCGGTGTGGGCGCTCGACGCAAGCCACAGCTGTTCATGAAGCATGGCGATGTCGTCGAAGTGGAAATCGCGGAAATCGGTGTGCTGCGCAATCGCATAGAAAAAGAAGCGTAGGCACTGCTTATAACAACTTTAATAAATAAAGGATCACATCATGACGATAGGTATTCTGGGCGCAGGCAAAATGGCGCAAATGCTAGTCCCCAAACTGGTCTCGGGGGGGCATCGCGTCATCATCAGCAACTCCAGAGGAGCCCAGTCCCTGCAGCCTCTGATCCAGCAACTGGGTTCGGGCGTGACGGCGGCGGACCCACAGCAGATGCTCGCCGAGGCGGACGTGGTCATTCTCGCGACCCCATGGGAAAAAACCCCTGACGCCATCGCCGCAGCGGGCTCGTGGGCCGGGAAGGTGGTTATCGATGCGACGAACAATCGACGCGGTCCACGCCCAGAGGACCTTATCGATATCGGCGACCAAGGATCCAGTGAAGTCATTGCCAAGCTGGTTCCCGGGGCAAGCGTGGTAAAAACGTTCAACTATGAACCGATTCCGATTTTTGCCGCGGGCCTGCCGGCCGAAGGTGACAGCGGGGCGATCTTTTTCTCGGGAGATGACAGTCAGGCCAAGGAAAAAGTGGCTCAGCTGATTCGGGACCTGGGCGGTGAGCCGATAGATGCAGGCTCGCTGGCTGAGGGCGGGAAATTGCACGGCATGGGCGGCCCCCTTTCCCTCAAGCTGAAACTGCTCGCGCCGAAGGAAGCGAAAGCACTGCTTAGCACAGTTCGATAAGCCTGGAACCCGCCCGGGGACACATACCGCCGATCGCGATGCAGCAGTGAATCGTGCGGCGGTTTCTTGCGTTGCAGTCTCATTCAGGTACTCACTCGGTCATCGCCGGGCGATTGGACAGACCTCTTTTTTGATTGGCAGATACTCATGACAACAATAAAAACAAACTCAAGTTCGCATGCTCGCTGGGTTGTACTGGGTGCACTCGCGTTCATGATGTGCGTCAGCATGGCGTTGCCCATCTATGGGGGCAGCGTGCTTGGCACTTATATGACGGCAGAGCTGCACTGGGAACGCAGTACCCTGGGTCTCCTTATCGCCGCCAACATGGCCGCCAACGGCCTCTGTGCACCGCTGGTGGCGGCACTGACAACAAAAATCGGCGTACGCGCCTGCCTGATCATCGGTTGCATCCTCATGGCGGCGGCATCGATCGTGCTCGCCACCTGGGTGACCGAGCCGTGGCAGGCCGCGGTGACCTTCGGGGCGATAGGCGTCGCGGCGACATTTGCCAGCGTGATCCCTTGTCAAACCGCAGTCGCGGCCTGGTTTGGCCACCGACGGCCCTTGGCACTGTCGCTGCTCTACGCGGCCATGGGCATCGGCGGTTTCATCTTCGTTTGGCTGATTACCTGGGCGATCCAGGGTTCGGCCAGCGGCTATCGAATGGGTTGCTGGGTGTTCTTCGGCTTCTCGGCGCTGGGGCTTGCGGTCACCCTGTTACTCGTACGCGACAAACCCGACGTCGAACAATACGAAGCCTGGGAGAATGCCGACATCCAGCGCCAGGCCGCGCGGCAGTTCCCACCACCGCCCGCGCCGGTCGACATAGATCTGCGCCTGCGCAACGTCCTGTGGTCACCGGCCTTATGGGCGATCTACTTCAGTATGTTCGCGACGACCTGCGGCTCGGCCTTCGTGATTGCCCACGCACAGGCGCATCTGCGCGACATCGGTCATTCACCAATGCTGGCTGCCGCGACCATTTCGATCATTTCCGCGGCCATGGTCATCGGTAATTTCGGTATCGGATCGGTTGCCCAACGCCTCGGCCCACGGCGCGCCTATTTCGGTGCGCTGGTACTGTTCGGGATCGGCCTTTGCACCTTGATATACGCCAGCGGATCGGTGGGCTTGTACGGCTATGCGATCCTCTACGGGCTGGGTTTCGGCGCCGCTCAAGTCGGTCCCATGGTGCTGTTGAGCGGTTACTGGGGCGTCCAGGTGTTTCCGATGCTGACCGCGCTCGGCTTGCTGATTCAAACGGCAGGTGCCGCGGTGAGTCCCATCCTGGCGGGCATTTATTTCGACAGCACCGGACACTACCAGCCGGTGATCCTGCTCATTGTCGTCATGACAGCGATCTCGATGGTGCTGCTACGCCTGATCGGTCCGCCGAAGTGCAACGGTGCTCAGGAATGGGCGTCGACCGACGTTGCTGAACATCCCGCCAAGCGACACGCCTGACGCGGCACGGCAACCTTGCGGGGCGGGGCCAATCGGGCCCTGCCCTGCTCCTTCATCCTGATCCGCGACCTACCAAGCGATGCCCGAAGTTTCGAGGTTATGTTCTATTTCCGCCTTGGCCTCGCGAAGTATCGGCAGGCAACGCGAGATGGCGGCCTGCGGACTGGCCAAGGTGGACGGCCAGACCGTACTGATGCATCCGAATACGCGGCCCCGACATAGCACCGCCAGTGCAATGCTGTTGCAACGCTTGTAGGGGACCTCTTCCGACGTGCAATACCCCTTGGCCTGAACCGAACGAATCATCTGAACGATACGCTGTGAATCGCGCGCCGCGTAGTCTTCCGGCGCTTGGGATCGGCGCAGATGAGCGAGGATTTCCCGACGCTGCTCGTCGCGGGTGAACGCCAGATAAGCCCAGCCCAGGGGAGTGGACAACATCGGAATGCGCCTGCCGACAGCACTCAAGCCGATCGATTGCGTCGTGAAGCGATCGGTGCTTTCGCGCACAACGATGCCGTCATCCTCGAAGGTCGATACCGCGCTCGGCCACTTCAATTGTTGCCGACGCCCGAAAAGCACCGGGGTAGCCACCGAGACGAACACCGATTCGCAAGTCATTCCCCCGCTCAAGCGGCGCACCGCTATCGTCAGGTGATAAACATTGTCATCGGGGGCTATGCGCTCGACAAAACCGCCTTGGGAGAGCGTTTCGATGATTCGATAAACCGTCGGCAAGGGTAACGTGAGCGCCTTGGCTATCGTCTGCGCCGAGGCGGACCTTACTTCATTGAGAAACCCCAAAACGTTAAGGCCACGATCGAGGGTTCGCAGTCGCGTAATCATTGCGCCACTCCAGTCAAGTCTACAGATATCAACCTACGCTCCCACATCTTGCCCCGCAAGCTCGTCACATGCACGTGCAACGGCCCCGCCGGGCCCGCAGGTGGCCACGCAGGAGTGCGTATAAACAGAGGTTACGGCTGAGGGTCGAGATCCAGCACCAGTCGATCTTCCATCCAGCGCACCGGCACCGGTTCCAGACGCGCGCCCTGGCAGGGTCCGTCAATGCAATGGCCGTCTTCAAACCGAAACATCGCACTGTGGTGAGCACACATGAGGATCTTGCCGCGGTAGGTGCAGAACTCCTGCGGGTGGTAGTCCAGGGGCACGGAAAAATGCGGGCAACGGTTGATGTAAACCCATAC
The DNA here is from genome assembly GCF_051131985.1 of Pseudomonas sp. Z3-6. NCBI lineage: Bacteria > Pseudomonadati > Pseudomonadota > Gammaproteobacteria > Pseudomonadales > Pseudomonadaceae > Pseudomonas > Pseudomonas sp. Z3-6. The sequence continues at coordinate 2,632,624 of NZ_CP071644.1, read as the reverse complement.
TTGCCTGCCCTGCCGCACCGCCACCAGCCCGGCAGGATGCAAGTGCTGGTGATCAGGCAGCCCCAGAGCGCCACCTTCAGGGACGTCTTCCAGCTGGCACAGCGCGATGAGGGTCATGTCAGCCACGCAGCTCTGGATTGCCCAGGCTCCAATGCCATGGGCGAATCTGGATAGTGGCAAATAGTCCGGCGCGTACATAGGGATCGTCCTGGACGAACGCTTCCACCTCCGGCAGGCTGCCTGCTTCGACCACCAGCAGGGTGCCATTCATGGCCAGGCCGGCCTCATTGAGCGTTGGACCACCAAGCCGTACGATCACCCGATGTGTATCGCTCGCACGCAAGTGGGCCTGGTGACTGGGCCGCAGACGCTGGCGCAGGGCAAGTGAGTCCGGGTAGTCGGTGGCGAATACCGCAAAAAAATGACCCATAATTCACTCCGCCTCCATGACAAATTCATAACAGGCACGCCTGAACGGCAGGTCGATACCCAGACTCGCGGACACGTCATCGTGGGCCACACGGTGTTCGTAGATCACCTGCAACGATTGTTTGACGCCAAATACCGCATCGGAGTCCAGGTACGGATCGTCATGATTGAACAGGTGAGTGACCAGTTTGCGAAAGCCGTGCATCTCAATCATGAAATGCAGGTGCGCGGGTCGCCACGGGTGACGGTTGGCGGTATCGAGCAGGCGCCCCACCGGACCATCAGTGGGGATCGGGTAGCACACAGGTACAATTGTGCGAATCGCAAAATACCCATTGGCATCGGTACGATAGCGACCGCGCAGATTGCCGAACGGTTGCTCACTGTCCTGCCCTGAATACATGCCGTTCCCGGCGGTCTGCCAGACATCCAGCACCGCTCCACCCAACGGGTTGCCGCGGGTATCGACCACGCGACCGCGCACCAGCGCCGGCTCACCTGGCGTCAACGCCATGTTTTCACCGTATTCGCGATCCGGCATACCTTCGATGTAAAACGGCCCGAATACTGTGGTCTCGGTAGCACTGGCACTGTGCCGATGATTGATCGCATCGACCAACATCGACACGCCCAGGACATCCGAAAGCAGGATGAACTCCTGGCGCACCAAACCATCGCACGTCTGTCCGGTCTCGGTCAGAAAGCGGATACCTTCCAACCATTCTGCCTCGGTCAGCTCGACATCGCTGACAAAAGCATGCAGATGGCGAACCAGGCTGTGCATGATCTGTTTGAACCGCGCATCTGGCGCGTCGTTGAAGCTATTCACGGACTGTTCGGTAATAGGTGACGCTATGGCTTTGTCTTGATCGGTCATTATTGTTATTCCGACGAGAATGCATATCGCGCCGGGCATTGCGCCGCCCCGACGCGGCCTTACGATACTGCTGGATCAGGCTGGCGCCTGGCCGTGAAAGGCGCGGGTCAAGAGGGCTTCGATCGGGCCCTGCTCAAACGGTCGTGGATTGTAGTAAGGGCTGGCGCAGGCTATTCGCGCAGCTTCGGCCGCGCCGTTTTCAGGCAAGCCAATCTCCGCCAGAGACAATGGAATGCCCAGCTTCCGATTGAGGGCATACAACAAATCACCTACTTCACTCGCCTCGCTGCCACCCAACGCGTGGGCGGCTCGTTGCAATGGCCCGGCCGCGGCTTCGCGATTGTAATGCGCCGCATGGGGCAGCACGATCGCATGAGCCTGAGCATGGGATAAATTGAACGTACCGCCCAAGGTGTGGCAGAGCTTGTGATGCAAGGCCATGCCCACCGACCCCAGGCAAATGCCCGCCAGCCAAGCGCCGTACAGCGCTTGGCCGCGCGCCTGCGGGTCACCAGGATCATTGACCACAACCGGCAGCGCCTGCGCCAATGAACGAATCGACTCTTCGGCCATCAAGCCGATGATCGGATTGGCGTCCTGGGCATACAGCGCTTCAACCGCATGCGCCATGGCGTTCATCCCCGAACACGCGGAAATCTGCGCCGGCAAGGTCAGCGTCAGTTGCGGATCGTAGATCACGGTCTTGGGCAAAACCTTTGGATCACGCCCGGTTTTTTTCAGGCGGTTTTCGGTAAGTCCGTAGATCGGGGTCATTTCAGAGCCCGCATACGTCGTCGGAATCGCCACGATGGGCAGCCCCGAGTCCATCGCAATCGCCTTGCCCAGACCAATGGTCGAACCGCCGCCGATCGCTACACAGCAATCGGCATCCAGACGCGCCGCTTCACGACGTGCGGCCTGCGCGACTTCCAGCGGCACATGCATCACCGCTTCGGCGTAAACGCCGGCCGCGCGCTCGCCAAGCAAGGCGGCGACCCGCTCGCCCAGTGCCTGTTGTTCCGGCGTAGTGAGAATCAGGGCGCGCCTGGCGCCCAGACGCTCGATCTCTTCAGCCAGTGCCGAAAGCTTGCCCCAGCCGAATACCACACGGGTCGGCAGGCTCTGATACACAAAAGGATTCATGGAGGGCCTCAACGTTTGAAATGCGGGGCGATGCTGGCATCGACATTGACCCACACCGAACGTGCTTCGGTGTAGTCATGGATCGCTTCAAAACCCATCTCTCGGCCGTAACCCGACTGCCCAACGCCACCAAACGGGCTGCCTGGGCTGACGCGCTTGTAACAGTTGATCCAGCACATGCCGGCGTGAATGACGTTGGCCATTTTGTGCGCGCGGGTCAGGTTCTGCGTCCACAGGCCACTACCTAGCCCATATTGCGTGTTGTTGGCAATCGCCAGCGCCTCCTCGTCAGTGCTGAAGCGCACTACGGTGACAAAGGGTCCGAACACTTCTTCCTGGCACACCCGGTCTTCGGGCGACGCCTCGACGATGGTCGGCTCAACGTAGAAACCGTTAGCTAACGCAAGATTGTCCGGAGCCTTGCCGCCCGCGAGGATCGTGCCGCCCTGTTCGATGGCGATATCGATATAGGCCAGCACCCGATCGCGATGCAGCGCCGAAGTCAAAGGCCCCATTTCGGTTTGTGGATCCATCGGGTCGCCCAGACGAATGGATTTAGCCAACGCGACGAAACGCTCGAGAAAACGATCAGCGATATCTTTATGCAGAATCAACCGCGAACCGGCGATGCAGGCCTGGCCCTGATTGTGGAAAATCGCCCAGGCCGCGCCGTTGACGGCCGCGTCGAGATTGGCATCTTCAAACACAATATTGGCGCCCTTCCCGCCCAGTTCCAGTTGGATGCGTTTGAGATTGCCTTGCGATGCCTCCACGATCCGACGACCAGTCGCCGTCGAACCGGTAAAGGCAATCTTGCCCACGTCAGGATGCTCAGCCAGCGCCTGTCCAGCGGTATGACCATAACCCGGCACCACATTGACCACGCCTTTCGGGATACCGACTTCAGCCATCAGCTCGACGATGCGCAAGGTAGACAACGGCGTGATTTCCGACGGTTTGATGACAATGGTGTTGCCGGCCGCCAGTGCCGGGCCCATTTTCCAGCTGGTGAACATCAACGGGAAGTTCCACGGCACGATCTGCCCGACCACACCGATCGGCTTGCGTTGCACGTAATTGAGAAAGCCAGCTTCGACCGGGATCACCGACCCTTCGATCTTATCCGCGATTCCGCCAAAGTAACGGAAACAGGCTGCGGTGCGCGGTACATCGAGGCCGCGGGAATCGCGAATTGGGTGGCCGGTGTTCAGGGATTCGAGCTGCGCCAGTTCTTCGCCGCACGCTTCAATCTTGTCCGCCAATTTGAGTAACAAGCGCCCGCGCTCGGCGGCACCCAGGCCGGCCCAGGCAGGGAAGGCGCGCTTGGCGGCGGCGACCGCCAGCTCGACGTCGGCGGCTTCGGCGGCAGCGACCCGAGTGATCAAGGCGCCGTCATGGGGAGAGACCACGTCGATGGTGCCGCCGGCGACCGCGTCGACAAATTGGCCATCGATATAAAGCTGATTTTGCATAATATTTTCCTCGCACCGCGCCGCAAGGGCGCAGTGTTTGACGACGTGACAGCTGAACGCGTCGCCCGGCGGACGTCGGGCGAGAGAAAGGATTTAGAACTCGATGGGGTACGGCTTGAGTTCACCGCTTTCATAGCGTTGGGGCAAGTTCGGCGTGGCGTTTTCCCATACCAGCAGCATCGAGCGCTTGGTCGAGTAGCCCTGGTGGCGGATGTCCGCTGGCATGGCGCAGATATCGCCGGCACGCATGGTGATGCGCGCGCGTGGGCTGCCGTCATCCTTGTCACCGACATCCCAGAGAATTTCGTCGGACAGCTGCAGAAACCACTCGACCCGGTCATTGCCATGGAACACCGGCAGGATGAATTCTTCAGTGGTCGGACAGAACAGGCTGGCCTTGCACACCGAGGTCACCGAGGGGTTCCAGGTCACATCGGAGCGCGACAGGTACTTGAACAGGCTGAAGGCATGCAGTTGGCCTTCGAAACCTTCTGCGGCATGCACTCCCGGCTCGTCCTGGGCAACATCGATGAACTGGCGATTGATTGGCAAGTCGTTACGCAACGGCGAATCATCGGGCAGGCCAGGCATGCGCCTGGTTGCGATACGAAAACGCTCAATCGCTTCGATGTTGTCCCCGTTCTTGCGTCCGAACGCGGAGCCGGTTTCTTCCGGCGCCGCGAATGGATCGAAGGTGGCATTAGTCCAATCACGCAGAATCGCCTTGAACGTGGCCATGATCAGCGGGGTTTCGAAGTTTTCGGTGTAATTGACACCAGCAGCCTTGAGCGTGCCATTGAAGGTGCCGGCGTAAAGGTCGACCCGGCCATAGTAATTACGGGTGCCGATAACGTGGTCGAAGTTGACCCAGCCATAGAAAAAACCCCAGGCCACGTCGCGCATCATTGCGCGCAGAAAAGCATCGATTGGAATCAGGTGCGAACGCGTCTGGCCTTTGGCCGGCCAGGTAATACGGGCAAAATACTCATCGCGCGACAGTGCGAAGGCACCAAGTTTGAAGGCGCGGTAGCCGGTCACGGCATCGGGCTCGCTGACTTGGACTTCGTCCTCAGCAAGGGCGGTGTTATCGGCAACGGTTTCAAGCATGGCCATGGCAGGATTCCTCGTGTTCTTCTGATTATTTCGAGTAGAAACAACGGCGGTGATCACTTGAAGCAGATGTCCGCCCACTTCTCGACCGACAACGGGCCCTTGATGGTCTGCTGCAACAACACACCCGGACGGCTGGCTTCGAAACGATAGGCGGTACCGACTGGCAGCAAGCACTGGTGGCCACGCTTAAGCAGCACATAGCCCATCGGTTTGCCCATCGGCATGGGCCCCGCCAGACGGGTGCCTTCGCCTTCGGTTAAAGGGGTGTCGAGCTTAAGAAAATCCACCCGGACTTCGCCGTCCATGACGATGGCGAACTCGTCGTGCGCAGCGGTGTACCAAGGCGACTGTCCCTCGGCCCGCAAGGTTTCAATGACGTAATTAAGGTTGAGACCGACAACGACTTTTTCATAAGGGAGAGACTTTTCCGCCACTTCGAAAATATTCGAAAAAGCGTAATGACTGGCATGGCCACTGATGATTTCAACCGACCCTTTGCTGTAGTTTTCCAGCGAGCCGAACACCGTTTCGATTGCAGCGTTACTCATGGTTTATCACCGTGTTGTTGTTGTAGTAACAGTGAATCAACGGTACGACGCGCGGCCTGCGGGAACAATGGGGCTACCCGCGACAACAGTGTTCGCGAAACGCAAACAGTGGATGCTCAGCGGACCCAGCCGCGCTCAAGCAGGGGCTTATCCCAACAAGGTTCATCACCGAAGCTTTCCACCAGAAAATCGATCAGCGTGCGCACCTTCAACGCCCGCCGCTGGGTAGCGGGATACACGGCGGAAAAGTTGAAGGCTGACAACGCATACTCAGGCAGCACAGGAATAAGCCGACCACTGAGCAAGTCATCGCTGGCCACTAGGGTCGGCAAGCAAACAATGCAAACACCGGTCGATGCGTAGTCGCGCAGCAAGTGGACTGAGTTTGATCGCACATGCCCCGGCAGGCTCAACTCGACCTGCTCGTGCGCACCGGTGAAAACCCAGCGGTTGCGCGACGGATAACCTTCGTACAAGGCAATCTTATGTTGTGACAGTTCCTGCGGGTGCGTCGGCACGCCGAACTCGGCGGCATAATCCGGTGACATGCAGAACAGCCGGCGGACGCTGAACAGTCTTCGCTCAATCAAGGTTTCGGCCATCGGCGGGAACATCTGGAACGCCACATCGAAGCCCTCTTCGATAGGGTCCACCACGCGATCATTAACGATGACGTCGACCTCAATGTCGGGATAGAGCCGCGTGAACTCGGCCAGCATTCTGCCGAAGTGACCGATGGCAAACCCAGGCAGCATCTGCACACGCAATTTTCCTGTGGGCTTGGCGCGCAACTCGCGCATGTGCTCGGTCAGCGAATTGAAACTCGCGACCATGTCCGCGCACTCCTTGTAGTACGTCTCCCCCACCTCGGAGAGCCGCACATGACGGGTACTGCGGTGGAACAGCGGCGCGTTAATGAACTGCTCCAGTTGCTGAATGCGATGGGTAATCACCGAGCGGGTAACACCCAATTGCTGAGCAGCCTTGGCGAAGTTGCCGGTCTCGGCAACACGTACAAAGGCTTCGATACTAAGTAAGCGATCCATAGGGCATGGTTCTCTGGATGTTCTTGTTATCCATAGGGAAGAGTTGCCTATGGCGACACACGATGACCTCGCGAGAATTTCCAGCTGGGATCGATTTTGCGTCCAGAGTCTGGACCCGTAAAGAATCCCCCGTCCATGATCCAAGAATGTCCTGTCTAAGCGTTCTGTTGAGCCGCCGCCGTTATAGCAGATAGCCAAATCCGATGAAAACGACTGTCATTGCCTGCGCGGAGGAAGAGCAGGCAATTGTCGCCGATGAAGCTCAACAAACCATGATCAACATGATGAAGTTGCCTCTGCTGTCTCCCTGGGATCGGTCAAACCTCTCATGCGATTACTGACTTGGGGAGTTGACGACTCGTCAACGTGAATCGGAGCTCGTATTTCAGCCGACATGGGTAAGGCAGATTTAAAAAATCTGACGAAACGACGGTGCATCTTGTCAAAATTGCCTTATCGTCGCTATTTTCAAAGCAGGGTCCTCCTCTCAGAAAAGGATTCTAATTTTCATCTTTCACAGGAATCAAGGACAGCAACCGCACGGAAGCTCAGGCCAGTACTGCCTATAAAACATGCCTAGCGGATCTGTTTCCTTTGCGAGAAAGGCCGCTATATGTACGCCAACAAAATGGAAAAAATATTCTACCGCCCTGTCGATGCCGCCATACGCTGGTGTAACCTTATGGCTCATGAGACTGAGATTCTTGAAGCTGCCGGGGAATGCCCTGCTCAGCTGTTTACGGCCTTCCCCCAATGGCCATGCCTCCACATGAATACCGAAAAAATCTTCGATGCAGTGCGCAACCATGAGCTTCCTTTTGGTTTTTTTGGCGTGACGGTTGCCCCTGGAACCCCCATTGACTGCCGCCTTCTGACGGTTAGACACACAGACCTTAAATGGTGGATGTTTCATCACCATCCCGACCAACGTCCGGCATTCCTCTTTGGGAAACAACAAACCGAAAACAAACAAATCGACTTTACGACCTACCTCACACTACAGGCAGATCGGGACGCTCTTAAAATCAAGCTTGAAGCGAATGAATCTGCCCATCAAAGGTTATTGGAAGAGCTTAAGGTATTAGGACTGGATCGAGAAAACTTGCGCTCTCTAGTCATCGCGCAAGGTGACGTCAGTGAGCGCAGCCAACTCGTATATCATCACATCATAGGCGCCCTACTCGAGACTTTGCTTGGCTCCTCACCAGCAGGAAGGCCCAACTCGGTGTTCGATAGTCAGGCCTCAATTGTTAACTCAATAATCGCACACTATGAAGGAGTCTCAGGATTGAGCAAACGATCCCTGGATGAGAAATTCGCTGCTGCTCGTCGCAGCCTTTCCCAAGCTTAACTTATGCATTGCACTGCAATACCTTCCATTGCGGTGCAATGACTTTCAGTCTTCTCAGCTATTCAATTCAGGTCACTTCCCACCACGCGCCAATTAGCGCCAGGAGTGACCAGCATGTCCAGCCAATCCTTCCCCATCGCTGAAATGCCTCAACCTCAGATCGAGCGTCACATCATGCGGCGTGAGGAGGTGGAGCGTAAAACCGGCTTTAAGCGTGCACACCTTTACAGCTTGATGAAGGAAGGAAGATTCCCCCAAGCCAAACGCATTGGACTTCGCGCAGTCGGCTGGGACTCGCTGGAGATCGAACAGTGGATCACTGAGCGTTTGGCGCATCAGGGCTGACATCATGCGCGTGATCTCGGTGGTCTCCACCAAAGACGGGGTAGGCAAAACCACAGTAGCTGCCAACCTAGGTGGTTTACTGGCGGATGCGGGTCTAAGCGTCCTGTTGCTCGATTTGGATAGCCAACCCACACTCTCTAGCTATTACGCCTTGAGCCGCGAGGCCATGGCCGGAGCGTACGAACTCATCGCGCTCAACCAGACAGATCCTGCGCAAATAATTTCCACGACGGTGGTTGTCGGTCTCGACCTGATCCTATCCAACGACGATCAAGGTCGACTGACCACTTTGCTGCTGCACGCCCCTGACGGGCGATTTCGGCTGCGTAACGTGCTCGACCATTTCCGTCCCCGTTACGACCTCTTGTTGATCGACACCCAAGGCGCACGTAGCGTAATGCTGGAAATGGCAATCCTGGCCTCCGATCTCGCACTGTATCCCATCACACCAGAGATGCTCGCCGCCCGCGAACTGCTCCGCGGCACCTTCAATCTGCTCTGTGAGCTCGAACCGTTCCGCCATTTGGGAATCACACCGCCCCCCTTGCGATTGCTATTAAACCAGGTGAACAGCATTCGGGTAGACACACGGATGATTATCCGGGGCCTGCGCGAAACCTTCTCTGGCGCAACCAACGTGTCGATTCTAGAAACAGTAGTTCCAGACCGAGTGGCGTTTCTTAATGCCGCCACCCTTTGCCTCCCGGCCCACCGAATCAGGACTCGTAAGTCACGTGAACGACCCTCGACCTCAGCGTTGGAGATCATGCAAGCGCTGGCCATCGAGTTGTTTCCCGAATGGTGCGAAGCGATCTACATGGTGAGGTAAATGTGCATGTTCAATGAGACCAATCACCAAACGGGTATTTCTCAGTAAGTCATTAAATCAACCGTGACGCCAGCAGCGTTTGGCAAGGAGACTTTTGATGTTGGATCAATTTCCCATCATTGCTCAACCATCCATCCACCTCTGCCGCCCGCCTAGCGAGGAGTACTGCACAGTGGTTTTTCGTCTACAAGACGGGCGCTCAGCCATGGGGTGGTTCCTCGCGGAACTGTCTCGTTATTTCGAGGGCTCGGGCACTGCCGAAATCGTCAAGTTCGAGATCGGTGACCATTTGCGTCCTCGACGTTAACTGAGGTTGCTCCAATGAAGCTCACTCAGGAGGAAATCACAGGAAAATTACACCAGGACCACTTCCCTCGCGGTCCAGAACTGGGGCGGTTGTCCGATCCACTCACTGATACGCCTATGCTGGTCACGCTGGAGCAGTTGCGGCCCTACGAACACAACCCGCGGTTCATCCGTAACCCGCTTTATGACGATATCAAAGCCTCTATCCGTGAACGTGGACTGGACCAGTCGCCACCTATTACCCGCCGCCCGGGTGAAACCCACTTCATCATCCGCAACGGCGGCAATACGCGCTTGGCGATTCTCGGTGAGCTGTGGCAGGAAACCCGCGACCAGCGTTTCTTCCGCATCCATTGCCTGTTCCGTCCCTGGACCGATGAAATCAGCGCCCTACTCGGCCATCTTGCTGAAAGCGATCTGCACGGTCAACTCACCTTCATCGAGCGTGCTCAGGCAGTGGCCAAACTCAAGACCATGCTTGAATCAGATGGCGCAACACTCTCGCAACGTGAGCTGGCACGACGTCTTGCCGCTGGAGGCTATCCGATTTCGCAGTCGCACATCAGCCGGATGCTGGACACCCTTGAACATCTACTGCCCGCCGTTCCACAAACCCTGTATGCCGGGCTGGGAAAACCAAAAATTGAACGCCTGATTGGTCTGCGTAGCCAGGCTGAACGAACCTGGAATCGTTATCCAACCGACGCCATCGCTTTTCCTGAGTTTTGGCTCGACACCTTAGGGCAATTTGATGCCGACCCAGAGTCCTTCGACCTTGAGCAAATCCAGGATGAACTGCTCGAACGCATGAGTCGCTTACTCGGACAGTCCTACCGCATGTTGGCCCTGGAGCTGGGCGACACCCAACGGGTTATCCAGACGCCCGGCGTAGTCGTCACGCCACCGCAGAACAACCTACTGCCGAGCGTTGATGAGCCCGCGGCCGAACCTCCCCCCTCCGAGCCGCATTCAAAATCAGCTGAAACCAGGACGCAGACCGAAACAGAGCGAGAGGAGCAGCTCACGCTGTCCGAAATAAATGTCGTATCAGAACTGAGCCCTCCGTCACGTGTCCAGCAGATCCGCGAACAGATTGATCGCGCCACTGCCACCGAACCAGCACAGGCCGTCGAAACCTGTCCGATCGACGACATCTGGATCATCGCACCGACACTGGATACCCCCGAACAACTGCGTTTAGCCATTGCCGGTCTGGCTCGGGAAATGGCGGCCTATGCCGGACATCCCGAGAGCATCATCGACCAGAAACATGGCTTGGGCTTCGCCATGAACATCAATCAACTTAATTTCACAGCGCCTCGTGCGGCCGGCGTTCACCTGATGCTCCTGGCTCTACTGCGCGCTCAAGACGAAGTGAGTTGGGAGGATCGCAAGCAGCTGCCCTCCGCCCTGTTCGGCCAGTTGCTGCTGGGGGTCTACCAACTCCCACTGATAGATCGTCCGACCATGGACGTAGGACTGGAGCGACTGCCCGACGGTCTGCTAGTCAAACTGTATCGCCTCATTCGCTTAGCCCGGCGCCTGATCGACTTAACGCTTACCCATGAAGACGATTCACTTAGGGAGCTGCCATGAACCTGTCCTTCAATGTGCTCAACCAGGCCATGCTGACCCAGGTCCTTCACGAGTTGCGCCTGGGTAATCTGCAACGCTGCAAAGCACTCGGACTGGGCGAAGAAGACATCTACCTGTTGCAATCCTTACCGCCGACCACACTGTCACGCCTGGCCCATGCGACCGTCCCCTGGGTTGAGGTCAAGATTGATTCTCCGGTGTTGCATCGGTTGATCGACCAAGCCGAACGTGATGAACAGAACGAGCGCCTGATCAACCGAGCGCTCAAGCTCGGTGCCAGCAGTACCATCATGTATCAGTATTTCGGCTTGGCGCATTCGGAAACCGCCTTGCGTCGACGTCTGCTCAAGATAGAAACCCGTAAGGGCCGTCCTCAGAACTTGAGCGAAGCGCAAGAACATGCGCTCTGGCAGCGTTGGTGCCAACTACGTGCTGAGGACGGTGCTGGGGATCAGCTCGACGCCATGATGATGTTGGCGGAGGAGCAACAGATCAGCTTGACCATCGTTTGGCAGCAGATCGACCATTACAGCAACGGAACATGAACACTGCCCCTTTCAGTCGCTGGCAGCGTGTCCTGCAGCAATGCACCCAACAACTAAGTGAACGTTGGCCCGCACGCCCCACCACTGAACATCCTTCCAACCAGGCCCTGCAAGCTGGCTTCCTGTTCAGTGGCCAATCACACGAAGTCGTGCCGCGTCGCTTGCTGCTGGATTGTCGGCTGACGCCATTGGAGCGTAATGCATGGCAAGTATTTCGACTCATGCTGCAAGGCCAGGGTGTGGTCACACCGCGCTATGAAGATCTGCAACCTTACCTGTCGAGCGTACCCTACGGTGCGTCAGCCTCCCGTGAAACCATCGCTCGCGTCTTGACGATGCTCAGGCTGACCCGCTGGCTCAGTTTGGTGAGTCGTGGCCGCGATCATCTCAGCGGGCGCTTACAAGGTTCTCTGTACGTCCTGCACGATGAACCGTTAACGCCCGCCGAAGCCATGGAGCTGGATCAGGATTATCTGGAGCTGGTCGGACATGCCCTCTCTCACGCGACCAAGGCGGTGCGAATTGTCGCTCGGCATGTTTTGGAAGAAATTCGTCAGGACACCGATATCGATTTGGATCGACTCCCCACCCGGCTCGACAGTTGGGGCGACCATTGGACGCAGCAAGGAATGGATCTCGCAACCGATGAAGCGTTACACGATTCCGAACTGGGTGGCGCCCACCGCGTTCGGAATCGTGCGGGGCCTAGTTCGGAATCCGAACTGGGTCTGAACGCCCATGTTTCCGGCAGCGTTCGGAATCCGAATGCCGCCTGTACTGTATTAAAAGAAAGTATTTGTACGGTACCGCGCGCGACCCCAGCGGTGGATAACCTGCACTGGCCTGATCCGCTGCACCTGAGTCCGAGCGAACGGCGGGCCGTCACCGTGACGCTAAACAAGCTAAAACCAGCAGATCGGCAGGCGGTGCTCAACGAAGCGGGCGCGCGATGTGGGGCAGGCAGCGTCCGCAAACCCGCGGCGTATCTGATGGGCCTGATCCAGCGGGCGCTCAAAGGCGATTTCCACCCTTGGGCAGGTCAGGCTGATTCGTTACCCATGGCAGAATCACCACCCTCCCTCCCACGCTCACCTAGAAAACAGGGCGAGCCCGCCTCTGCCCTCGCCCAAGCGTGCCTGGATGAACTGCGACACCTGCGTAGCAAACGCCCTGGACGTCAGTAGATTTGATGCCACTGGCATCAATGCCGAGCGTCTCAAAGATTAACCATCTCGAACCAAACCGAACACACCGCATTCAGCTTTTCGGCTGTCCTTGACCTTCATCTGTCACAACGTTCCCGTCCAAGCCTATGCGAGGACGACACCGTGGCCGATCACTATCAGCTCAACCTGGGCTCATTACGCAGCAGCATCACCCTGACACTGCACACCCACCACGCCGCCCGAATCTGGCAAGGTCGAACCGCACGCGAAGGCGTCCACTCGATCATGGGTATGGCGGGCTACATCAGCGTCACTAACCTGATCAAACAGGCCGCAGCGCAGGACGATCCTTATGCCGACTGGGCGATCGTGCAGCTCGAAGAAAAATTGATGCAGGCCAAGGCTGGGATGCTGGAGCTGACCCAGCAGTTGGACCGGATCAGACAAGAGCTGCCGACGCAGATCGACATGGGCGACAACCTCAACATCCATCCCGTCACCTTGCCGTTGTACATCGGTAGCCAACTGGGCTTCCTCGCCGTTTACCTGCTGACTGACTACGACACCTTGGTGCGTCATACCCTGTTGGCCCATCACACCGCCTTGATCGGTCGCCGAGACATGGAAGCCTGGATCGACGACGGCGCCCATCTGCTGCGCAGCCTATTCGGTCAGGCGCAGCGCTATCGGCATGCTGGCGCCACTCGTGACGACATGGCGGCGAATAACGCTCGTGCTCTGGCGGCCATGGAGAAGCTTGGGCTGCCCCCTACGGACATCCTTGAGGGGCATCGCCGCTCCCAGTTCGCGCCACCCATCATTCGTCGTGGTGCTGTGGCGGTGGATGACGCTGACGCGTTGACGGAGAACGCGGTAGAGCCGTCTGCGACAGTAGATGAGCCGGAGGACGAAGTATGAGGCACCTCATCCCGACTCAACCAATGCCCCTCGAAACACTAACACCGGATGCCTATCGACAGATCGAACACGCTGCCTACCTAAAAGGCCTTTTAAAACCTTTTAAGGGTAAGGGGGAACTGGAATACCTGGCGCAGGTAGCGAGGGAAACCGAGGCGCAGTTACGTCGTCTGATGGAGGCTGTGGCGCAGCAGGCCGGACAACCGCCTTACTCGCTGCTGGATATTCGATTGGTGCTGCAGAACACCAGTGCGGGCAGCACCTTTTTGCGATGGCGCACCCGTGATTTCGCCCGTATGGGCGTTGCGGTCTGGGAACGCCAAGCCTCCAACAAGCCCTTGCCGCAAGCCGTACGCGAGGGGTTACACCGTTTCGAATGTGAGCGCATTGCACTGAACTTGCAGATGAGCGTGGTGCATTCGCTCTACCGTCAGGCTTCAACCTGCGCGATCAAAATGGCCAGCGCCGAACGGCTGCTGCGCCAGTTCACACCAGCAGCGGAGATATCACGATGAGTACTTTTTTCGTCGGCGAAGGCAACATCGGCAGTGCGCCAGAGTTCCAGGAGTTCCCGTCAGGCAATGACGAGCCACGGCGTTTGCTGCGGCTGAATGTGTACTTCGACAACCCCGTGCCACGCGATGGCAGCTACGAAGATCGAGGCGGCTATTGGGCGCCGGTCGAGCTCTGGCACCGAGAGGCTGAACACTGGAGCACGCTGTACCAGAAAGGTATGCGCGTGTTGGTCGAAGGCCGCACCGTGCGCGACGAGTGGGAGGACAGCGAAGATAACGCGCGGGTGACCTTCAAGATCGAGGCACGTCGTGTTGGCATCCTGCCTCATCGCGTGCAGCACGTGGTCATGCGGGAGCGCTCAGGTGAATCAGCTTCGTCTGCGGCTCCCGTCGGGCAGGCTACAGACCTGGCCAGCTCGCCTGCGTCGAAGTCCAAAAAGCGCAGAGGGTAGCCACCATCGGCATGACTGACTTGAGGCGTAAAAATTGCGCCTTTGCGCGAAGTTCCTGGTCTGTCATTGCCCGCTGTTCGTGAAGCACTGTCGTCCGCGACTACGAGGTAGCAGCCTCGCCCCCCATTCAAGACCTAATATGAGGAACCTGCTATTCAGGTTTCTCATAGCTCGCCACTGCTGTTTCCAAGAACGCTGCTCCGAACTCAATACGGAGCAGGTCTATGCGTCTCTTTCTCTGCGAGAAACCCTCCCAAGGTCGTGACATCGCCAAGGTCCTCGGGGCCACACGGCGTGGCGATGGCTGCCTGATCTGCGCCGAGACAACCGTCACCTGGTGTATCGGTCACCTGCTGGAAACGGCCCCACCTGAAGCCTATGGCGATCAGTACAAAACCTGGTCGTTGGATCATCTACCGATCATTCCCGCGCAGTGGAGGGTTGAGGTCAAACCCAAGACTGTCGCGCAGTTCAAAATCATCAAACACCTACTCAGCGAAGCTACCACCGTCGTCATCGCCACCGACGCCGATCGCGAAGGTGAAATGATTGCCCGCGAGTTACTAGAGCTCTGCAACTATCGTGGCTCTGTTGAGCGCCTCTGGTTATCCGCACTCAACGAGGCGTCGATTCGCAAAGCACTGTCGTCGCTGAAGTCTAGTCAGGAGACCTTCCCGCTCTATCACTCAGCCCTCGCCCGCAGCCGCGCCGATTGGCTGATTGGTATGAACCTCAGTCGTTTGTTTACCCTCCTAGGACGGCGGGCGGGCTATGACGGCGTGCTGTCGGTTGGACGCGTCCAAACACCCACTTTGCGCTTGGTGGTTGAACGAGACCGCGCGATTGCCAGCTTCGTCTCTGTGCCGTACTGGGTGGTGGATGTGCACCTGTCTTCAATGGGGCAACCCTTCATCGCGTCGTGGATACCGCCCAGCTCAGGACGTGACGAAGCCGGTCGCTGCCTGCAGCAGGCGCTCGCCAGTCAAGCCGTCCAAGCGCTTTCTGGCAGCAAGACCGCCACCGTAGTCTCGCTGCAGACTGAGCATTTGCGCGAAGCGCCACCCCTGCCCTTCGACCTGAGCACACTGCAAGAAGTCTGTTCACGCAAGTTGGGACTTGGTGCTCAGGAAACGCTGAACATCGCCCAAGCCTTGTATGAAACCCACAAAGCCACCAGCTATCCGCGCAGCGATTGCCGCTATTTGCCAGAGAGCATGTTCAACGAGGTCGCCGCGGTATTCGATGCCCTGTTCAGAATGGATCCCGCGTTACGCCCAGCGCTCGGAAGCATCGATCGATCATTGCACTCACGAGCATGGAACGATGCCAAGATCACCGCGCACCACGCCATCATCCCCACCACCGAGCCGGCGAACCTTGGGCGGATGTCTGAACAAGAGCGCCAAGTCTACGAATTGATTCGTCGCCATTATTTCGCGCAATTTCTGCCGCATCACGAGTTTGATCGAACCGAGGTCGAACTGGAGTGCGGCGCCGAACGTTTGACTGCTGTTGGCAAACAGATTCTCGTCCAAGGCTGGAAAGGCTTGCTCTCCGACAACGCCGAAGACGATGAACCCAGTCAAAAGTCCCAGGTATTGCCCGCCCTACAACAGGGTACACAGTGTGCAGTGGACGACGTCGAACTCAAGTCCATGCGCACCACTGCGCCCAAACCGCTCACCGAGGGTGATCTTATTAAGACGATGAAAAATGTGGCCAAGCTGGTCAACGACCCACGCCTGAAACAGAAACTTCGGGAAACAACCGGTATCGGCACCGAAGCCACGCGAGCCGGCATTATTAAGGGGTTGATTGATCGCGGTTACTTGTTGAAGAAAAAACGGGCATTAACGGCCTCCGCAGCGGCCCATACCCTAATCGAAGCGGTACCCGCAGCAGTCGCGGATCCGGGTATGACAGCGATCTGGGAGCAAGCTCTGGATGAAATCGAAGCGGGACGTCTGACCTTGGATGCATTCGTTGCCAAGCAGGCGCACTGGATTACGCAGTTGATCTCAAACTGCGGAGCACTCACCTTGTCAGTACCGGTCGAAGCCGGGCCTGTCTGCCCCATTTGTAACGCCTCAATGCTTAGGCGGAAGGGAAAATCAGGACCATTCTGGTCATGTACCCACTACCCGGACTGCAAAAGCACTGTGCCGATCAGTAAAGGTATACGTCGTCCATGAGGCACCATTGGCGCTCACATGAACCTCGGGAGTGTTGTCAGTGCATCATCAACGGCGCCTGATCCTTCTCCAAGTCGTCTAGCGGTTGTCCGATTTCACGGGCCAAGGCGATGCCTGTCGCGATCCATATTTGCCCCAGTTCATTGAACGCTTTCAGGTTAGCAGGATCTTCGTTTAGCCAATGAACGAGGCTCTCGAGATGTTCAGGGCTATCAGGGCAGTCATGGATCTTGATGAACAGCTCCAGTGTTCGATCCCAGATCAGGTCCATGACGTTCTCGCGCGGCTCATCCATGCTCAACCTTACTCCCTTTGGCCCTATCAGACCGCTCAGTCTCGCTGGTCACTTCGGCCTCTGATTCCTGGAGGAATAGATGTCACGTCGCGACAAACAGCTATTTCAGTCAATATAACAACCCCTTAAGTCGATACTCAACCGTTAAGGATGTTCATGTCAATGGGTCTTTGCTCAACCATTCGGGTTGAATTGGAGAACTCATCACTTGGCACATAAACATCCAACCCAAGCCCAAATTGGGCGCATGATCGCGAAACACCGCACTCAGCGTAATCTGACACAGGAAGAGGTGGCAGAACGCCTGGGAATCGGCAGCGAAGCCATTTCGCGCCTTGAGCGGGGTGTGGTGGAGCTCTCCGTGGTCAAGCTGATGCAGTTAGCAGATATTTTCGACTGCCGAATGGATGAACTGCTGACGGAGTCGAGCAATCGCCCCAACGACCAGGGCCAAATGATCGCGGGCCTGCTGAGCGATCTTCAAGAACGTGACCGTGCCTTTATCCTGACGACCGTCGAACAGCTGGCCGCTCATCTCAGTCGCAAATAACCTCTTCGCCCACCGGCTTGACGTCGTCATACCCGCTCTGCTGTAGTGCCTCAGGATCATCGCTACGGCGACCCAAGACCGATTCGCTCCGGGTAGCTCGGTCGGACTCCCTGAGTTCGGAGCCTTCTCTTCTGCGGAATTTCATTCCCGCTTTGTGCTCGACCGGATCAATGTGGCGGATGACCACTGTTGCCTCTGCCAGGCAGCAACGGTCATCCGCTACCGCGATCACATTCAGTCCCGGAGCCCGCCGGGGAAATACTGGGCACCCTTTGTGCGCGGATGCGTGCCAGCATATTCCGACCCAGGCCACGATAAGGGTCGGTTGGCGAATCATGGCGCAGTTAAATCAAGTTTTGCGAGGAGCTTGTCGACTGCGTCAGACCGCCTAAGGTGGCTTTTTTTATTCCTCGCCTGGCACCCCGCCAGGCCCACTCTTCACTTTCTTCAGTCCAGTAATTTCCACTGTATTCCGGCCGTAAAAAATCAGCTTGCGCCGTCTTGACGCCCCCCTATGACAGGCTTATACAAAGGGCGTGGTTCGCTGTCGTTGACAGCCCAGCCCAGGTAGCTTGAACCTTCAAGGCTACGCCACGCTTGTGGTGGTTTACCCAAGTGCGATCAGCATTCGGAGGCTCGCACGATTACTGCTTCAGCGGTGATGAATGCCCACTACCCCATGTCCGCAGACCACTACTACGGATCCTCTTCTGCTGCACCGCTATTCCCCAGGCGCACCGTTCTGATCGTCATCGGCTTGCCGGTGGCGTGTCGTTCATCGCTCGCCTTCATTTTACCCACCCTGACGGGGCTCACTTCCCCGTCAGGGGCTGTGCGTCGCCGTTTTCCCTTGAAACAGGAGAACCACCATGGCCCACGCCAACCAATCCCAAGAAGCGACCACTTACTTCAATCTGCACACTGTCGGTATCGGCTACCTCAACCGTGTTCGTGAAGTACAAGTCCGCCGCGGTCAGCCGTTCATGGCCTGCGATATCGCGGCTCTGCACGGTGCCACTGATGCGGTCGAGTACACCCGCTTCGACTGCAAAGTCGCTGGAGGCGAAGCTGAACGCTTGATTCGTCTCTATACGGACGCCGTCAGAACCGAGAAAAAGGTCTTGCTGTCGTTCCGTATCGGCGATCTGTGGATTGACCCATTTCTCTATGAGAAAGGCAATAAACAAGGCCAGCCGGGTGCCAGCCTGAAAGGTCGTCTGCTGTACATCGACTGGATCAAGGTCAACGGCACGTTCGAATACAAAGCGCCTGCCAGGCAGGAGGCAACAGCACCTGCTGAGCAAACGCCAAACAGTGAGCCATCCCCAACGTCGGCTGATGCCGAAGCTGAGGATACCGACAACCCAACAGAGACCAGGATCAAACCTGAATCTGCACCCACTCCCCGCACAGCCCGCCGTGTTGCCGCACGTACTGCTCAGTCCGCCTGAGCACAATCCCCGATGTTTTACATCAAGGCGCTCAATCGAGCGCCTTTCTTCAATCCGCACAGGAGACCCCAAATGCAATCCTTCTGGCTTTGCGACGATTGTCTGTTCGCTGCGGCTTACGAGGACTACAGCACGTTATCGCTCTACTACACGACGGATGAAATCGAGAAACGCATCGCCGGTCTCCATCGCGGGCTGGTTCGGCTAATGCCCATCAGTGCCGACTTCGATCCCGAAACTGGCCGTGGAATAAGAACCTTCTCCCCATTGCCCTGCGATGGTTGTGACTCAGACCTGTACGGACAACGCCACCGATTCACTCGGTTGTAAAAAGAGCGTCATCGGCTAATAGCCGCGACTCTATACCCACCTTGGGGCACCACTCCCCACGGGGTGTACCCCTGAACGTTCCCTTCGGAGGTACCCCATGAGCACCCTACTCACCCTGATTGAAACCTCGGATGTCGAGGCTGATCGTATCGCCCAGGAAAACCAGCTAATCGACGAGGCGCTGCACATTCTGGATCGCCGGCTGTTCACCCGCGGCCCGAACCTGACGTCACCTGACATCGTGGCCTCATATCTGAAACTTCATCTTGCGCAACAAGAGCATGAAGTTTTCGGTGTGATTTTTCTCGATGCCCGCCATCGCGTTCTGGCATTCGAAATCCTCTTTCACGGAAGCATCGATGGCGCCAGCGTTTATCCCCGCCAAGTCGTCAAGCGCTCCCTCGCACGTAACGCAGCTGCTGCCATTTTTGTTCATAACCACCCCTCGGGATGTACGGAACCCAGCCAGGCAGATCGCGTCTTGACCGTACGGTTGAAGGAGGCCTTGGCGTTGATCGAGGTTCATGTACTGGATCACTTCATCGTGGGTGAAGGTCGCCCACTTTCTCTTGCCGAATACGGTTGGCTTTAACCCTTACAGGCGCCTCCGGGCGCCTTGTTCATTTCCTTCTGGAGAAACCTCATGAACCCTTCACCCCAACCCCCAGCTCTGCTGGAAACCTCAAACCCATTTGCTCGTGGCTACGACAACTTGCATATCAAGCGACTGCTACTGATCACCTACGCAAACGACTGCCCTCCCTGCTTTCGCTCCATACACGACTCACAAGCTCATCTACTCGACGATGCGTTAGAACTGTTTCCTTGCGTGTTCAATGACGACGCCGCCTTGGTCAGCGAAGGCCAATCCATACCGGATGAATTGGAAGAATGTTTCCAGTCCAGCGGGCTGGTGCGGCAAGTAGTCTATGCCGTGACGGGCGAAACGCTCGATGAGCGACATCACGTCGGTGACCTGTACTCCCTGGAAGAAGCCCAAGCCATGGTCCACCGTTTGAGCTTCGACACAGGACACTACAGTCGAGCCTGGGAGATCAGTACCGCACACCTAACTGACGAAGCACTGCGCCACTTGGAAAGCCGGGTTAGCAATGTCGACTCCAAGCCAACCGGACTACTATTTGAACCCTTTGCCCTTCCAGACTGCAACGGCGTCGGGTGCAAGCTGATCGGCACGCCCTGGACCGACGATAACTTGGTGAAGATCGAGGGCAATCCTTACGCGTCGCTGAGGCAAGAGCAGCTCGACGCCGACACGCCAGAGGCCCTGGTCAACGTACTGTATCTGGCGGCATTGGCGGATGTGAGGTTGTTGATTTTCGACCGCGACGCTGCCGTCTTGGATGGGCTAGCCATTTTTGATGAGTAGCAATGCCTTCGGCATTAACGCGACTGGCTTTGAATCAACTTACTCACTGAATCGCTCCTTCACCTCATGTCAGGTTCTGCACTGAATCTGACATGAGGTTTTTCCATGGAGCGTTTTTTCACGCCTGTCTGCCTGCTGGGCTTGTTGAGCGCCTGCACGGCGCAGATCCCCACCCCATTGCCGACTAGTCCAGAGAATGCCGGTAGTTCCAATCGGGCCCAGCTTTCGAGGAGTACAGCCGAAGAGAGTCACCCGACAGAGCTCCGCTATGGCCGCTATACGCTGGTCAGCACCGAGCCCACGGCAGAGCAACGTAATCTTCTCGCTCAAATCGTTGACGTGAGCATTCCGTCCAGCCTGAATCCTTCGGTACAGGAAGCGATGCACTACGTGCTGCAGCGCTCAGGTTATTCGCTCTGCCCTGCTGCCGAACCAGTAAAAATACTGTTTACCCGGCCTCTGCCCGCCGCCCATTACCGGCTCGGCCCGATCTCACTACGCAACGCGCTACAAGTGCTGGCTGGCCCCGCATGGCAACTCACGATCGATGAGGTCAGCCGTTCGGTCTGCTTCGAACGGCAAAAAAATGATGCTGCCGTCGTGCGGGTCGCACACAGCGTGCCCCATCAGCCGGAGGCACGCCCATGAAAGCCACGACGTTTCAAACCCTCATTGTCGGCTCACTTTGTCTGACGGTCTCCGGGCTGAGTGGTGGCTTGTATAACCAGTATCAACGCATGACCGAGCTGGAAAATGCGAACGCCCAACGCCTACAGACCCTAAATGTCTTGCAACGTGATTCAAGCACCCTCTTGGATGCACAGGAGAAGCTGCAGTACGCACTGAAAGACCTGAAGCAGATGGTCGATACCGGTGAGCAACAGGCCAATACCCTCGATCCGATGTTGGATCAGTGGGCGCAAGAGATACAGGAGCTACGCGACGGCCTGGCAGACCGTGCCACCGAAGCCGATATGATCGCGCTACGCGCACGACTTGAGCACGTCGAGCAGCAATTCCTGGACCTCAAAAGCCAGCCACCACTCCCACCACCGACGCCTTCCTCGGCCAAGCCGAAAAAAACCGCTCAGCCCAAGCCTGCCCCGCTCCTGCCGCCATTTTCAGTCTTGAGCGTCGAGTACCGCGGTGGCGAGCGCTTTCTGGCGGTCGCACCTCCTGACAGTCGCTCGCTCAAGGATATCCAGTTGCTGCACAACGGCGAACAGCTCGGCACATGGCAGCTGAAGGTGCTGGAGCAGAGCGCGGCCGTCTTCGCGGTGACCGCTCAGCCAGACCAGACCGTGCAACTCCCTTGAGAAGCGATTATGAACCGAGCGCTACTGTCCCCCCTCGTCTGTCTCTTTTCATTGCTTAGCACGGGCGCTGCGATGGGTAACCCTGCCACGACACCGTCACGGGTCCAGGACACACAGTCCGCTCCGCTAGGGCGCTCGCACTCTGAACAGGCGGCAAGCTGGGGCCTCACCGAGCAGGAATGGACACGCTTCGAACAGATCCAAGCCGGGCCGCGTGGTTTCTGGAGCCCGAACCTGGATCCCCTGACCGCGCTCGGCGTCGAGGCAGAGACCGACCAAGAGCGTCAGCGCTATGCCGAATTGCAGGTAGCGCTGGAAGCCAAACGTGCCGAGCGCGAGTTGGCTTACCAAAACGCCTACACCGCAGCTTGGGCCAAGCTGTTTCCTGGACTGTTGCCGATTCAGGGTATGGCATCCCCGCCCGCTGCTAGCTCACCGGTAGAGCCGCGCCGTGCTCTGTTTGTCGAAGACCATTGCCCTGCGTGCACCGCTGAAGCGCAGCGTCTGCAAAGCAGTGATACAGCGTTCGATATCTACCTGGTGGGCAGCCAAGGTGAGGATGAACATGTCCGTGGCTGGGCGCGGCAAGCAGGCATTGATGCGAGCAAGGTCCAACACCGGCAAATCACCCTGAACCATGATCGCGGGCGCTGGTTCAGCCTGGGAGCCCCGAGACCGTTACCCGTAACATTTCAGCAGGTGAACGGACAATGGCAACGTCTCGATTGATTGCTATTGCGCTCCTGCTGACGGTGCACGCCGTCCGGGCAGACGAACTTCCGCCTCCGGCTTATCAACTGGCAGCGCATGACGCCAACGTCCCTTCCACGGTGTTGTTCGCGATTGCCCTGCAGGAGAGTGGCACCCGCCTCCGTGGTCGACTGCTGCCCTGGCCCTGGACGCTGAATATCGCCGGTAGTCCTTACCGTTTCGCCAATCGTCAGACCGCCTGTCACGCCTTGCTTCAGGCCCTTGCTCGGTATGACGCCAAGCGGGTCGATGCCGGGCTTGGGCAAATCAACCTGGGTTATCACGGACGGCATTTTTCCAGTCCCTGCGAAGCCCTCGAACCCTACCGCAATCTGGCCGTAACTGCCGCGCTGCTGCAAGAGCATCACGCCGTCACCGGTGATTGGGTGTCAGCTGCTGGCCGATATCACCGCCCGGCAGGAGGAACGCCGGCCGCGCGTTACCGCGCCGGCTTTTCTCAACAACTCGAACGACTGCAGGTTTCCTTTAAACAGGGCACACCACCATGACGCGAATTCCCAGTGCGTATTACTTCGCCGTGCTCTTGGCTGCGCTCGCCCAGCCAGGACTGTCGTTTGCAGAAGTTCAGCCTGGCGGTTTCAACCGCCCCCAGTTTGAAGCTTCCAGGCCGCCAATAAACAACAAGACCCAGCCTGCCCGGGCCATACATGCAGACCTATCTGCATTTGCAGATGAAACCTGGATACTGCCCGTGCGCAGCTCTCACTTGAGCCCAGGCCAAATCACAACTCGCACCCTGGACATGCCGGGCTTGCAGCCATTTTTCCTTGTCGGGGAGGATCCCCAATCGTTGGCTTGGCTGCATCAGCGTGCGACTGAACTGCAAGAAATGGGGGCGGCCGGCCTCGCCGTCGAAGTGACCGATACTGAAGCCCTAGCCCGAATTCGAGCAGCCGCGCCGGGCATCACCATCCTGCCGGTCAACGGCAACGACATCGCCTCTCGCCTGAAAATTGAGCACTACCCTGTCTTAATCACAGCCACCTCACTGGAACAGTGAGTCTGGGTCATGGCCGAGCATGCGATGGAGTCCAAACTCCGGCCCGCAGTCGAGCTGTACACCGTGGCGATCTGCGTCGCCGCGGCGGTGTTATGCGTGTATTCGCCCTGGGCCGTAGCCCTATCACCCGAGATCGGTCTGATTGCGGCTCTGGCCTATGCCCTGTTCGGTTTTATCCGCCTCCGACAAGCCTGGGAGGTGTTGCGCTATCGGCGTAATATCCGCCGGCTGCCTCGCTACGAACTGACCAGCCGGCAGATTCCGGTGAGCCGCAAACGCCTGTTCATGGGCCGCGGCTTTCGCTGGACCCGCCTGCACACCCAGCGCTTGGTCGAGGCCCAGGATCCGGCCGTCGCTCACTACGTCGGCCAACCGACCCGTTACCGCCTGGCACGTGGACTCGAACGTCGCCTAGAACATGCACCGTTTCCGCTCTCGACACTGGCCCGGGTCACGGCCTGGGACAGCGCCTTTAATCCGTTGCGCCCTTTACCCCCAGTCGGTGGCTCACCGCTGTTGCATGGGGTTGAGCCCGACGAAACGGAAGTCAGTCTGCCGCTGGGTGAACGAGTCGGACATACCCTCGTGCTGGGCACCACCCGTGTTGGCAAGACGCGGCTCGCCGAGGTGTACATCACCCAGGACATTCATCGTATCGAACACGAGGTCGTCATTGTCTTCGATCCGAAGGGCGATGCCGATTTGCTCAAACGCATGTACGTCGAAGCCAAACGCGCCGGTCGAGGAAGGGAATTCTACGTCTTCCATCTAGGCTGGCCGGAGATCTCCGCCCGCTACAACGCCGTGGGACGTTTCGGGCGCATCTCGGAAGTGGCGTCGCGCATCGCTGGGCAGCTCAGTGGCGAAGGTAACTCGGCGGCGTTTCGCGAGTTCGCCTGGCGTTTCGTCAACATCATCGCCCGCGCCCTGATCGAGTTGGGCCGACGTCCGGACTACCTGCAAATCCAACGGCATGTGGTCAACATCGACGCATTGTTCATTGAGTATGCCCAGCAATTTTTCGCCAGAACCGATCCGAAAGCATGGGAAGTGATCGTCCAGCTTGAAGGCAAGCTCACCGAGAAAAATATTCCCCGGCATATGGTGGGACGCGAAAAACGCGTGGTGGCCATCGAGCAGTACCTGGCGGTGAAGCGGGTATTTGATCCAGTAATGGACGGGCTGCGTTCGGCTGTACGCTACGACCGTACTTACTTCGACAAAATCGTTGCCTCGCTACTGCCGCTGCTGGAGAAACTCACCACCGGCAAGACCGCCCAGTTACTGGCCCCCAACTACACCGATTTAGATGACCCGCGGCCGATCTTCGACTGGATGCAGATCATCCGAAAACGCGGCATCGTTTACGTCGGCCTGGATGCACTGACCGATGCCGAGGTGGCTGCCGCCGTCGGCAACTCCATGTTCGCCGACTTGGTCTCGGTCGCGGGCCACATCTACAAACATGGCATTGACCACGGTTTGCCCGCATCGGGCTGCAGCGGTGACAAGCTGCCGATCAACCTGCATGCCGATGAGTTCAACGAGTTGATGGGCGACGAGTTCATCCCACTGATCAACAAGGGTGGCGGAGCTGGCATCCAGGTGACGGCCTATACCCAAACCCTCAGCGATATCGAAGCACGCATTGGTAACCGCGCCAAGGCCGGCCAAGTCATTGGTAACTTCAACACCCTGCAAATCCTCCGGGTGCGCGAAACTGCTACGGCTGAACTACTAACCCATCAGTTGCCCAAGGTTAACGTGCTGACCAAGACCCTGGTGTCGGGTGCCACCGACACCTCCGATCCTGAGGCCAACACGGACTTCACGTCGTCCTCACAGGACCATGTCAGCAGCACCAGCGTGCCGCTGATCGAGCCGGCGCACATCGTCAGTTTGCCCAAAGGGCAGATGTTCTCCCTCCAGGCCGGTGGCCAGCTATGGAAAGTCCGCATGCCGTTGCCGAAACCCTCCAACGACGACGCCATGCCCAAGGACCTGCAGGAGCTTACCCAACGGATGCGGGCCATTTATAACGAACAGGCTGGTCAATGGTGGAGCGCAAGCGGTGGCGGTCCAACCACAAACTTCGATCTGGATCAGGTGGGGTAGCCCTGCCTCGCCACAGGTTTCGATTCACCAAACACGTATTCGGCGGGCGCCGTGGCGGCATCCACTTGACGACGCGCGATGGAGTAAACGATGGCAACTTCCGTACAGAACACGCCGCCACAACCGATCCAGCGCCCGGGATTAATCGTCTCGGCGATTGGTTTGGTTTTACGCATCATTGGCTTGCTGATCGCCTCGTTGCTGTTTTCGATCCTCATTGAGTTCGCCGGTTTGCTGCTGTTCTGGGGCGATCAGGGTTGGCGACACAGCCAGGTCATGCTGAATAGTGAGCTGGGGTGGCTCAGCGAGCACTTCAAAGCTTCACTCATCCTCCAACAACCCGGGCGAAGGATTGTTCAAGTACTGGATTTTCTCAATCAATGGTTGCTGGTCAAGACTGGCTTTGCGGATTTTGCCCAGCAGGCGCGGGTATCGAGCATGGACAACAGCTTCTGGGGGTGGATCAACCAGTTTTACGTGAGCATTGAGGATTTCGTGCTGGCGGCGGTGTATGTGACCTTTACCTTCGTGGTGCGCCTAACCATTCTGG
The DNA here is from genome assembly GCF_051131985.1 of Pseudomonas sp. Z3-6. Classification (NCBI taxonomy): domain Bacteria; kingdom Pseudomonadati; phylum Pseudomonadota; class Gammaproteobacteria; order Pseudomonadales; family Pseudomonadaceae; genus Pseudomonas; species Pseudomonas sp. Z3-6. Next base: position 2,606,013 of record NZ_CP071644.1, on the reverse strand, counting down.
TTCTGGCCACACCCTTGTTTCTGTTGGCCATGTTCACTGGTTTTGTAGATGGTTTGATGCGCCGTGACCTGCGCAAATTTGGCGCGGGGCGAGAAAGCAGCTTTGTCTATCATCGCGCTAAGCAAGCAGTGATACCCCTGCTGATCGTGCCCTGGATCATTTACCTGTCCATACCCTTTTCGCTCAATCCTATAGCTATTTTTTTGCCTTGCGCAGTAATACTTGGAGCAGCAGTAGCGATCACAGCGACAACGTTCAAGAAATATCTCTAAGTGCTTAGTAAGTTTTCCCGTTGTCCGTAGAAGTAGTGTTTGCGCAGGTGCTCAAGACTGTTCGCGCCAGAACTGGGCGCTGTAGTTATTGAGCCTTCGACTATAGGGATCGGTTGTCGGCTGGAACGTTGGCGGGATCAAATTCTCGTCACCTCCCGCCCTGAACTATTTCTTGCCTAACACGTCGGTGTAGACCGCTTTTAGGGCATCCAGCCCGACAGGAGAAATGTTGAGCTCACCCATAATTTTTCCTCGAACTAATCGTTTTCTTGCTTGCTCGCTTCACGTCCGTCCAGAGGCCGTTATTCAGATCTCCGTTCCACTTAGCTTGGCGGAGCACGTCGCTACCGATCCAGTCCAGTTCGGACACTGCCTTGTCATGGAGTCTCCACAGCCATCGAACAAGCCATGGATGGTTGAGAGTACATCTGCTGGGTGGACAGTCGCACCCACCACCTGACAAGCTCGTACGTCCCAGATTGAATCGCCAACGCCTAATGTACCGAAATGGCTACTGTATCGCGGGCCTCGATGCGAGTCCGCGACGATAGTTCTCTCATTTGGGCCCGGTCGGTATCGATGAAGCCGGTTCCGCTGTCAGTACACCTGCGACGATGTTTGAACGTCGAACCTGCGCGACGGCATGGTTGCTCAAGGCCTCCAACCCGTTTTCTCCAAGGCCTGAAGCAATCGTCTTCCTTCCAGCGCCGGCACCTCGCGCCCATCCTTGGCATGCACGGTTCGGCCGGCAAGCAATGCATTGACGATTGCTTCCTCTACCGCTTCGGCGGCTGCGGCGAAAAGTGGCGAGATATGGTCGTTGTTGACCATCGCTACCTGAGCCGTCTTCGGCAGGTTTCGCCGGTTATAGTCGGCTGGCGCCAGTCCGGTATTTCCCGTCGAGAAGGCCAGGAAAATATCACCGCTGGAATCGTCGGTGCCGCCGCCCGTCCGTGCGACACCCAGCGCAGCCCGTTGCGCCAGGCGCTGGCACTGGTGGGGCAGTAAGGGGGCATCGGTCGCCAGCACGACCACGATGGAGCCCATGCCGGGCGTGTCTTGCTGGGCGTAGGGTGACGGCAAATCCATCAGCGTCCGGCCTACTGGGTATCCGTCGACCCTGAGTTCGCGGCGTTGCCCGTGGTTGGCTTGAACGAAGGCACCCAGCGTCCAACCGCCCTGCTCCAACGGCAGCTTTCGAGAAGCAGTACCAATCCCTCCCTTGAACTCGTGGCAGATCATTCCCGTCCCGCCTCCTACAGCACCTTCGGCTACAGGCCCGCTATCTACAGCGGCCAAGGCTTGCTGTACCAGGTCTGCGTTCACATGCTGGCCCCAGATGTCGTTCAACACGCCGTCGTAGGTTTCCATCACGACGGGCATGCACCAGTAAACGGAGCTGTCGGCCAGGGTCGCATGCTCGTGAGCGATCAGCGCATCGCGCACCACGCCCACGCTATGAGTATTGGTGGTCGCGATAGGCGTGGTCAGTAGTCCCGCTTCGCGAATCCACTCCAGGCCTGTGGCATCGCCGTTGCCGTTGAGCACATGACAGCCTGCGAAACACGGCTGAAAACGCGCGGCGCCGTTCCGTGGCTCGATCACGCTCACCCCGGTGCGCACCGGTTTGCCGTTGTGGACCTTATCCAGTGTCGCATGGCCAACCCGGACGCCAGGTACATCGGTGATTGCGTTGTTGGGGCCGGGTTGGCCCAGGCCCACAGTGATGCCGAAGTCGCGTGCTCGCATGATGTCTCTCGTTCAGAGTTTTTGGAACGCCGGGCTCAACTTGCCGTACGTAGCGTAAAGCAGTACGGAAGTCACAAGGATTCCGAGAAGAATGAAGATGTCCCGGGACGAAGCGCTGCTTAGCAATGACGTCAGCAGGTACCCTGCCCCGACCACAGCCGCCAGCGCAGGCGCGGGCCACAGCGGCATCCGGTACGGGTGCTCGCGGTCACGGCGCAGCACCCGACTGAACAATGCGCACAGGCCAACGATCAGGTACACGCACAGGATCAGCAGGACGGTGAAAGAGGTCAGTTCCGCCAGGTTCGAGCTCAGGGTCAACGCTGCGGAAGGCACGGCCAGGAACAGTGTCGCCAGCCATGGCGAGTCCCATTTAGGATGAATGCGGGTGAAAGCGCGGTTCATGGTTGGCATCCACAGCTCATCACGCCCGCTGCTATAGATCACCCGGCCGATCTGGATCACCAGGGCAACGATGGCATTGAACACCGAAAGGAAAATGCCGGCACTCACCAACCGTGATAACGTTTCGTTGCCATGGGCCGTCAGCAGATAGCCTATGGGGTCAGGGCTGGCCAGCATTTGCTCGAGGGATGGCGCTCCCACCAAGAGAGCGACAAGTGGGATCAGCTCGATGCAGACCACCAACACTAGTGACCACAGCACCGCTTTGGGGATACCACGCCCGCCGCATTTCATGTCCTCGGCTAGCAGTACTGCGCCACCGTAGCCGTTGAACGAGAACAGCGCGGTGCCCACCGCGCCTATGACCAGAGCCCAGGGCGCCGAATGCAAAATTCCGTTGTCGAGCGCAACGGGGCTGAGCAGGCTGCTGATCGGTTGCTGTGCATGACCGAAGCCCAGCACCACAATCACCATCAGGGCCGCCACCTCAAGAAACAGGCACCCACCCGTCACCCAGGCATTGAGCTTGATATTCAGGATGCCGAGCACGTAGCTCAGCGCGACGATTACCAGGGCGACGGCCTGTCCATCGAAATGTGTGCCCAGTGCGGCATTGAGATAAGTAGCTGCCCCTGTCGCCAATACGGGCGGAATGAACAGCAGCATTGCGAGCACAGTCAGGAACGTCGCGTAGCCGGCCATGCCACCGAAGACGCGCTTGGCGAACACATACTCCCCGCCCGCGGCGCTGTGCGCTCGGCCCAGCTCTGCGTAGCACAGCGCAAACATCAGCGCCAATACACCGCCGAACACGAACGCCCAGATGACCCCGGTACCAGCCTGGGCAATAGCAAATGGCGCGATGACAAACACGGAGCTGGCGGGTGTCACGGAGGATACCGTGATCGCAACGACATCAGGGACGCTCAGTGTGGGCTTGAGCTCAGGAGATGGCGCATTTTGGGACGTCATATGTTCATTCCTCTCGTTTGTTATAGGAGTTAGGAGGCAGAACGAAAATGCGATAGTGGGGGCTCGCCGGCCCGCTTAGTAGGAATGGACTGTATGCAGGTACGCGCTGCCGGACAATTCCCCCTAAGGGGTACCCCCGTTGACAGCTTGATGGAATCGCGCACCAATGCCCTCCTCGCCCCAAGGAATAAGCCGTGGACATTCTCTTTCATGAAGTCGCCAGCCATACCGCTTTGGCCCGGGCAATCGAGCAGATCGGCAGCCCCAGGTTCTGGCGCCAGCTCATCCTGGTACTACGTCAATGGGTGCCGTTCGACAACGCGCTGGCGATCCACTTTTCTGCCCAGGCCGCACCCCACGTGCTTGCCGAGTATGACGCGGCACCGGCGCCTGCAGCGAGCGAGCTGTATCTGGATGGCCTGTACCTGCTCGACCCGTTCTACCAGGCTGCTCGCGAAGGCCTGGCCAGCGGTTTCTATCACTTGGAGGAAGTCGCCCCGGATCATTTCCGGCAAACGGACTACTACCTTAATTACTTCAAGGAACATGTGCTGGAAGACGAGGTGCAGTTCTTACTGCAATTGCCTGATGGGGTACTGTCTTTATCCTTGGGCATGCGCCGGGTGTTCGACAAGGTGGAGCTAGGCAAACTGACGCTGGTCAGTTCATGGGTGTTGGCCTTGCTAGAGCAGAATTGGACGCGCATTGGCATCTCGGTGCCGCTGCTACCCCCCGTTAGCGACGCGTTGGCGAAGTTTGGCAAAGGCGTGCTCTCGGAGCGCGAGCTGGAAATCGCTCGCCTGATCCTCCGCGGCTACTCGTCGAAAGCGATGGCGCAGCGACTCGGGATCTCTCCTGAAACCATCAAGGCACACCGGCGTCATCTCTATGCGAAGCTGGACATTTCCTCCCACCCGGAGCTGTTCTCGATGTTCATCCGGGAGCTGGGCTACTCGGAGTAGGGCAACAATAAGGCCGAGGATAGCCCCGGCCTTATTGTGTTTCTGCTGTTCAAGGAAAACTGGGTGTGACGGTATCATCATCAACGAAGCTCATCGAGAGTGGGGTGTCCCTAGAGCCTCAACAACCCGCCAAAGGGGCATTTAAGCTGTAATGCAACCATCCTCAGTCCTTCCCCAGGAAAAGCGATTCATCAGACCTCAAGTTTCTTACGGAAAAATTCGGCTTCTGGCTTGATCCTGCTCCCAGATCCATGTGGGCCAGCATCATGCCAACTACCATCTTTCGCTGCTTGTTACTGCTCTCGCTGGCTATCGTCCATGGCAGCAGCTATGCCATGTCCGACCAAGAGCAGGTCCAGCTCAGCCATATTCAGCGGCAACTCGACATCATCGAACGCCTTGCAACGCAAGCTGAGGCAGCCAGCACGGCTGAACCCAACGATCGCTATCGCTTCGACTACCCCCGACTGAATCGAGACATACAGCGCATCCGTCTTGGTGTGCAGGGCTACCTCTCCCCTTCCCGCGCTCAACCCCGCGATCCCGCTGAATTAGTCGGCGATTACCGCCTCAACATCCCCTCTGCGGAGTCCTTGCCATGAGCATGACTGACGCCCAGATCGCAGCGTTCCAAAACGCCTCCGGTTTGTCGGCACAGAGCAGTTCGACGCTGTGGCTGTCCCTGGTTCTCGTTCTGGCATTGCTTTGGTGCGCCTGGGTGATGTGGACGGCCTACCGGGGTTGGGTCACCGGCAGTGTTCGCTTTGGAGCCTTCGGCGGCAGCGCCGCGCGCGTCTTGCTCGCCCTGCTCTTACTTATGTTCTTCACCCTGTCCTAATCCAGGAGATCGCCGCCATGCTCAAGTGCCTTGCCCCTTTGATAAGCAACCTGCGTGATCGTACGAGCCAACGTTTGATCGGTCTGCTGCTGGTGATTGGTCCAAGCCTGGCTTTTGCCGAGCTCCCCACCATGGAAGCGCCTTCGCGCGGCGAAGGCTCCGGGTTAATCGAGACAATCAAAAACTACGCCTACGACGGTGGCATCCTGCTCGGCCTACTGATCGCCCTTCTCGCTTTTCTTGGGGTGGCCTGGCACTCGCTGACCGTCTACGCCGACGTGCAAAACCAGCGCAAGACCTGGAAAGACCTCGGCGCCGTAGTCGGCATCGGAGCCCTGCTGGTGGTGATCATCATCTGGTTCCTGACGAAGGCTGCCGCAATTCTGTGAGATCGACATGAACGACACTATCGAACGCCTTGCCGATGGCACCTTGGTTTTTCTGCCCGAGCGACTCAATCGTGATCCCGCCGTGTTGCGCGGTTTGACCAATGATGAGATGTGGGTAGCGCTCGGCACCGGCGCCGTCATTGGCCTGCTGCTGGGCGCTCCTGTAGCGATCGCCACCGCCTCTATTGCCGTGGCGCCGACCAGCATGATCGCAAGCATGGCGCTGGTGCTATTTGCCGGTGGCACACTACTGCGTCGAGCCAAACGGGCACGCCCCGAGACATGGTTGTACCGCAAACTCGAATGGATACTCGCCAGCCGTTGGCGCCTGGTTCGCGGAAGTTTGATCCTCCACTCCGGCCCTTGGACGGTTCGCCGTTCACGTCGACTGCGCCCAGCTCTGTCCCGGTGGCAGCCATGAGCCGTTTTCGGAACAAGGTGGATGCCCAACAGGCCCATATCTTCAGCCTGCGTATGGCGGTAGTGATCGTCGCCCTGGTCTGCGCCGGACTCTGGTGTGGCTGGCGCTCGGCACCGACCGATCTGACCGTGCATGTACCGCCGGATCTGCGCTCCGGCAGTACCCGCAAGTGGTGGGATATTCCTTCAGAGAATGTGTATGCTTTTGCCCTGTACATCTTTGGCCAACTCAACCGCTGGCCTTCCGACGGCGAGCAGGACTACCGCCGCGCCATCTATGGTTTGCAGCCCTATCTGACCCCTGCCTGCAAGACCTTCCTCGACGGCGACTACGAATACCGCAAGGCCGCCGGCGAACTCCGCCAGCGGGTGCGTGGCGTCTACGAAATTCTGGGCCGAGGCTATAGCGAAAATCCGGAACTCAGGGTCAAGCAACTCGATCACGACAGCTGGCTGGTCACCCTCGACCTCAACGCCGATGAGTACTACGCCGCCGAACCGGTGAAACGGGTTGTGGTGCGTTATCCATTACGCGTGGTGCGTTTTGATCTGGACCCCGAACGCAATAAGTGGGGGCTGGCACTGGACTGTTATCAGGGCACGCCGCAAAAAATCGCTCTGCCTGGAGGTGAGCCATGAAGCGGATTTCTACCCCGGGGCTCGCCATCGTACTGATGCTATGGGGAGCTGCAGCGCAGGCCGTCGAGTTGATGCGCTGGGAACGCCTCCCTCTCGCAGTCCCGCTGGTGATCAATCAGGAACGAGTGGTCTTTATCGATGAGGATGTTCGAGTCGGCCTGCCGTCAACTCTGACAGGCAAACTGCGTGTGCAATCAACCGGTGGCACGCTGTACCTGCGCGCGTCCGAAGCCATTGCACCTACGCGATTACAACTGCAATCGGTCGCGACGGGCGAGATCATCCTCTTGGACATCGCAGCCACCCCTGGCGATCAACCGCTGGAGCCCGTGCGTATTCTCAAGAATGCTTCGGTGCAGGCTGCTGAGGCTGAATCTAAAAGCGTCCCTCTTCCAGAACGTACGCCAATCCCAGTCGCTTTGACGCGCTACGCCGCGCAAAGCCTGTACGCGCCGCTACGCACCGTGGAGTCCCTACCCGGTGTGCGTCGCGTCCCGCTCATGCTGCGTACCGAACTGCCAACTCTGCTGCCAACCGAAAACGTGTCCAGCACACCCATCGCCGCCTGGCGATTCGGCGAATACTGGGTGACGGCGGTGAAGTTGCGCAATCGTGGTTCAGAGACGGTGCAACTCGATCCACGTCGACTGCAGGCCAAGCTATTCGCCGCGACCTTCCAGCATGCGTTCCTCGGACCGGTCGACAGTGCTGAAGACACCACGATCGCCTACCTCGTCACCCGCGGTGCCGGCCTCGAACAAGCCGTGCTGCTGCCGCCCGTTGCGCGAGGTGCTGACGATGAAAGCTAACGCCTTGCTCAAATGGCTGGTACCGGCTGCGCTGCTGGGCGTGGCGCTGATCATCCTGAAAACCTGGGTCGCGGGCGGCAACAGTTCCTCTCCAGAGAAGTCGGTTGATCAAGGCAATCTTCATTTATCCGCCGAGCAAGCCAAGTCGCTCGGTATTGCGGGCGACACCCCACGCGATACGGTCGCCACCCTGATCGGCCAGGTGAAGGCCATGCGCAGCGACATGCTCGGTTTGAAGAAACACAACGATTCGCTGCAGACGGAGAACAACCGTCTGCGCGAGCGGGAAAACAGTGTTGATTCGCGTATCCAGACGGCGCTTGGCAGTGTGACCCAGCAGGTCGACGAAGGCCGCCGACAAGCCAACGAAGCCCGACTCAAAGCAGAACAAGACAGTCGTCAGGCTCGCGGTCTGCTGACGCAACTGCAGGAACAGTTGTCGGGTCTGACCGGTAAAGGCAAGGATATGCCGATAGGACTGGGGCTTGAGCCGGGCGACGGTGCTCAGTTCGAAGGGCAGCATTCTGCCAATGATGCGCTGCAGTGGATTGAGCCCTCGGATGCTCCGCCCACCGACGCCCGGAGCAAAACCAAGGCCGCGTCCGCCCTGAGTCTGCCTACTGCCTTCAACTCGCTGGAGGGTTTGAAGGACAATGCCATCGACCGCAGCCAGAAGCAGTTACGCGAGGTTACCAAGGGTGAACGTGACCTGACACGCTCCGCTGATCGTAACGAAGGCGCGCAGCCGGTCTACACCATTCCCGAAAACGCCACGCTGATGGGCTCGGTCGCCATGACCGCGCTGATCGGCCGGGTCCCGGTGGACGGCACCGTGAATGATCCCTACCCCTTCAAGGTGCTGGTTGGTCCGGAGAACCTGACAGCCAACGGCATCGACCTGCCGGACGTCGCAGGGGCCGTGATGAGCGGCACAGCCTCCGGCGATTGGACCCTGTCGTGCGTACGCGGACAGGTCGAGTCAATTACCTTTGTGTTTACCGACGGCACCATTCGCACGGTGCCCCAGCCGAAAGCAGTAGCCAGTCGCAATGCCTCCACCACCCAGAGCTCGAACACTGACAAGATTCGTGGCGGACTCGGTTACCTATCCGATCCATATGGCATCCCGTGCATTGCCGGCGAACGCCGCTCAAACGCTCAACAGTACCTCGGCAGCCAGAGTTTGATCACTGCCGCCGGCGCAGGTGTCGCTGCCTTGCTCGGGGATGAGCAGAACAACAGCAGCGTGATCAGTTCAGGCGACAGCACGCTCGGGATCACCAACAGCAGTGGCAATAGCGCGCTGAATTCAATTCTCAGCGGTGGGGTCAGCGACATCCGCGAGTGGATCAACAAACTGTATGGCGAGACCTTTGCTGCCGTATACGTGCCACCGGCCGCCCAAGTCGCGCTGCACCTCGACCATGAGATCACCATCGACTACGAGCCCAAGGGCCGGAGCGTTCGCCATGAAAAAGACCATGCCTCTCTGCCTGACCTTGATTAGCGTGTTTTGCTGGGTCCTGGCGGGGTGTTCTACCGACAAGGACACGCTGCTGCCCCATGGCGAGCAAACCATGTTGGACATCTGGAACGGCGCCGGCTCTCAGGGTACTCAGCAGCAACTGCTGGACGCTCGGCAGCAGTTACGCCGCCCGTTGGCCCCAGCAGATTTCTCGGCCTCTCTCCAAGAGCCGTACACGCGTACAGCGGAGAACGAGATCCATAATCTGTTCCCTCGCCTACCCAATCCCGATCTGGTGCTGTACGTGTATCCGCATTTGAGTGGTACCGAGCAGGCACCGATCCCAGGTTACTCGACAGTCTTTCCGTTCTACCAACGCGTGCAGTACGCATTGCCGGGTGAACGTCAGGAAGACTTGTAGTGCGTACCGGCGATTCGGGCAGCCGCACTTCCGCGTGGAAAGCCTGGCGCCACCCACTGCGCCCTCGTGCCACCTTGGCCGATGAAGCTGCACTGTATGCACACAACCCCAGCTTCACCGATCATCTGCCTTGGGTCGAATACCTCGACACCGAGCAGTGTTTTCTCCTGGATGACAATCGCTCAGTAGGCGCGGTGTTCGAGTTACTGCCCATCGGCACCGAGGGACGCGAACCCGATTGGCTGATGGCCGCCCGCGATGCCCTTGAAGATGCCCTGCAGGATAGCTTTGACGAACTGGATCAAGCGCCGTGGGTGGTGCAGTTTTTCTGCCAGGACGACAGCCACTTCACCCCCTACCTGACCCGGCTCACCGATTATATTCAGGACAGCGCGCGAGGCACGGTCTTCACCGAAACGTTTTTGGAACTCAGCCGTCGTCATCTGAAGGCCATCGCCAAGCCGGGAGGTCTGTTCGAGGACAAGGCCGTCACGCGCCTGCCCTGGCGTGGCAATAACCGACGGGGGCGCCTGGTGATCTATCGCTGGATTGAGTCTGGCGCCGAGGAGATGGGACTCAGTCCAGTGCAATCCCTACAGCAGGCTTGCGAACGTATCGTGGCTTCGTTGCAGGCATGCGGGGTGCAATCGACGCGAGTCGATGGCCGAGGTCTGTATGCCTGGTTATTGCCCTGGTTCAATCCGGCACCCAGGCTCACCGACGAAGACCCCGAGGAATTCTACCGCCGCGTGGCCTATCCGGAGTCGGGCGACGGCGAGTCGCTGGAACTGCCCTTCGATCATGACTTCGCCGAGCGGCTGTTCTTCAACGAACCGCGCTCGGATGTCCAGCACGGGCTCTGGTTTTTCGATGATCAACCCCATCGGGTCATGGTGGTGGACAAGCTGCGCCGAGCGCCCTTGATTGGTCAACTCACCGGAGAAACCCGCAAAGGTGACGCGGTGAATGCACTGTTCGACCAGTTACCCGAAGGTACAGTCATGAGTCTAACCTTGGTGGTCAAACCGCAGGATGTACTTGAGGAGCAGTTGAACCGCCTGGCGCGCAAAGCCATCGGTGAAAACCTGGCCTCGACCCAGACCCGTCAGGATGTCGAAGAGGCTCGCGCGGTCATCGGCCGCCAGCACAAGCTGTACCGGGGAACCCTGGCCTTCTACGTGCGTGGTCACGATGAACAGCAACTGCACCAGCGCTCGGTCAGTCTGGCCAATGCACTACTGGGTGCGGGCCTGCAGCCGGTACGTGAAGGCGACGAGGTTGCCGCCTGTAACAGTTATCTGCGTTGGTTACCGATGGCCTACAACCCGGCCCGCGACACGCGCAACTGGTACACACGCCTGATGTTCGCCCAGCACCTGGCAAACCTGGTCCCGTTGTGGGGTCGCAGCACCGGCACCGGCCACCCGGGCATCACCCTGTTCAATCGTGGTGGCTCGCCGTTGAGCTTTGATCCGTTGTCTCGACTAGACCGGGCTATGAACGGCCATCTGCTGCTGTTCGGTCCGACCGGCGCCGGTAAGTCGGCCACCCTGGTCACCCTGCTGATGCAGGTCATGGCGGTGTACCGCCCCCGCCTGTTTATCGTTGAGGCCGGCAACTCATTTGGCTTGCAGGGCGACTACTTCGCGACGCAAGACCTGTCGACCAACATGGTCCAATTGAAACCTGGTACCGCGGTCAGCCTCGCCCCGTTCACCGATGCCTGGCGCCTGGTCGGGCGGCCGGATCAGGTGGCGAGTCTGTCGATCGATGAGCTGGACGATGAGACGGTAGCCAGTCGCGAAGACCAGCGCGATGTTCTCGGCGAACTGGAAATCACCGCCCGCCTGATGATCACCGGCGGCGAGGCCAAGGAAGAGGCGCGCCTGAGTCGAGCTGATCGCAGCTTGATCCGCGAGTGCATCCTAGATGCGGCACAGACCTGTGTCGCGTCGGGTCGCCAGATATTGACCCGTGACGTGCGCGACGCGTTACTGCGCGTCGCTGTCGACACGCACTTGCCGGAGAAGCGTCGTGAGCGTGCCCAGGAAATGGGCGAATCCATCGACCTGTTTTGCCAGGGATTCGAGGGCGAACTGTTCGATCGCGAGGGCACACCTTGGCCCGAAAGCGATGTGACCATTGTCGATCTCGCCACTTACGCTCGCGAAGGCTACGAGGCACAGATGTCCATCAGCTACATCAGCCTGATGACCACCGTGAATAACCTTGCCGAACGAGACCAGTACCTGGGCCGACCGATCATCATGGTCACCGACGAGGGCCATATCATCACCAAGAACCCGCTGCTGGCACCCTTCGTGGTCAAGGGCACGAAGATGTGGCGCAAGCTCGGAGCCTGGTTCTGGCTGGCGACGCAAAACCTTGCCGACTTTCCCACTGCCGCGCAGACCATGCTCAACATGATCGAATGGTGGATTTGTTTGAATATGCCGCCTGCGGAAATCGAAGAAATCGCACGATTCAAGAAACTCACGCCGGCACAGAAAGCTTTGTTGCTCTCCGCCAGTAAGGAGCCAGGGAAATACACCGAGGGAGTCGTGCTGTCGAAAAAACTCGAAACGCTGTTTCGAGCCGTACCACCCAGCCTTTATCTCGCCTTGGCCATGACGGAGCCCGAGGAAAAAGCCGAGCGCTGGAGGTTGATGCAGGAGAACGGTTGCTCGGAGTTGGAAGCGGCTTTCCAGGTAGCTGAGCGTATTGACCAGGCCCGAGGAATCGGGACGTTAGAATAGATTTGAAGACCGGATAGCGTTACGTCTGGGCAGGGCTGGAGTGCGGTTTTGTGGTAGATATCCAAGAACTATCTGAGTAGATTACTCGTCGACACTCAGCCAAGCGGAAGGAGTCACACATGAATAAAAACGATCTAATCGAGGCCATAGCGAGCTCCGCCGACCTCTCGAAGTCCACTGCCGGACGCGCACTGGATGCCCTCACAACCATCATATCCACTGCGTTGAAAGGCGGTGAGAACGTCGCCTTGGTGGGTTTTGGCACCTTTGCGGTCAAAGCACGTGCAGCGCGCGACGGACGTAACCCTCAAACGGGGGCCACCATCAAGATCGCGGCCTCGAAGACGCCTAGTTTCAAAGCCGGTAAATCGCTGAAAGACGCGGTTAACTAGACGCTGGTGGCGATTACCCAATACCAACTCTTCGAGAGCGCTGGTATTGGGGCTTCAGCAGCCGAAACGCTGGCTGAACTCTGGGAGCGGTTCGAGCTTTGTGTTTGAACGCGTCTTTAGGGAAGTTCTTTTCTGCCTTGATTTGGGCTGGGTGGCACACTGCTTAGCCGCTGCTGAATCCTCAACAAAAAACCAGCTTCAAAAGCATCCTGGCAGTCACCGACAGGAAAGGTTTTGCGCGTTTGCGCCAATTCCCACCACAGTGGAATCTCGCCGGACGTATCAAGCCAAGCCTGGGCGCATTGCACGCCACGTTCGATCATTGGGGCAAATTCGTTGCCCCAAGGTGTCAGAAGGCTCGAGCAACCATCCGCCGCAGGAATTGAAACGTAGTTTTCGTCCATACACACCCTAGATTTCTGATTTATTGTTAGACGCGCAGTCCAGCCCCGAAATCTTAACGACACCAAATGAACGCTCGATAACAGGCAAGGGCATCAAATAGCCTAGATCAATGCCAATGTAGACTATATCCCGTGGATTGAGAGTCCCTCAAGGCGCAATTTGCGCGCATGACTCAAGACTTCGAACAACTCCGCCTGCAGTTGGCGGAAAACATCCGCTTGATGCGACGCGTGAAAAACCTTACCCAGGAGCAATTGGCGCTCATGGCCGAGCTGGATCGTACCTACGTCAGTCAAATCGAACGATGCACGGGCAATCCGTCGCTGCTGGTCCTATGCAAACTCGCCAATATTTTCGAAGTTACGGCGGATCAGCTACTTGTAGAACCCGATATCCTGCGCAGCACCCTTCACGTCAAATAATAGTTTCACGTCTCACAAATCCGACAGATCCGCCTTCATAATTCCCACTGACATTCTTCAGTTCCTAACCGAACCTGCCCGGGCCATACACCGAGAGCCTGGATCATGCCCGTTGCTTGCTCGTTAATCCCGCCCACAAAGCTACGGCCATTGGCGCTGAGCGTGCTGCTGGCGTGCGGCCCAAGCATGGCGCTGGACACCGGCAGCATTACGTCCTCTGCGCTTTCGCCAAGCTGTCTCGACTACAGGGTCGTCGGTATTTGTTTCTGGCTCCTGTGCACACCCTTCGGCTGCACGGTTAAAACCTCGACCAAGGTTCGTCATTTCATTCCTGAACTGGTGGTCTCGAGCTATGCCACCACCGGTGCCAATCCTTGGACCGAGATGGCAGCACTCTCCTCTCCCATCAGCGGTGCGGAAGGTGGCGGTAACCTGATCACGCCGAACACCCAACGCGATAACCTGCCTCGTTTCAAAAATGTTGATGGCATCGGCCACCCCGGAGGCTGGGCCGCCACGCAACTGGCTTCTCAGTCCGGCTACGCCTGCGCCAGCGGCGCCACTGCGTTCATGCCCTACTACCTGAGCACTCTGGACTCGCTGGCCTGGCGCCTGGGCATACCGGAAAGCCTTTACCCCGAGTCGCTGATACCGGGGGTCCGTGAAATCGGTCATCAGATCGCGGGAAACATGTGGGGCAACGTCTATCCCCGGCAAGGATTTCTGGTACAACCCGACGACTTCAAAGCCGCTGCGGTGATGGCGCAACGGGCGGGTGATGTCATTACCCGCAACTGGCAACCGCACGTGTATGTCCCACTCACGCCCGTACCACACGATGGTTATTGGCCGCCTGACCCAATCGTTGAAAACGACGCTTCGACCCACAAATGGCAATTGCTCTCCCCTTTGGTTCAACCCACATGTGCCATCTTCCCCAGCGATCCGGTGCAGAGCGCGGATGGCGGCTACGCCTGGTCGCTGTGGCGTCCTTATAGCTGCTGCAAGCGTGAGGGACAGACCTTCCTGTTCAGCATTGACTTCGAAGGTGGTGCTTCATGAGTCGGCTTCTTGCAGAACCATGGTTAAGCCCGATGACTTTGTTGTTCTGCGGACTGCTCGCCGTGACCACGCATGCCCACGGCGCCGGGGACGATTACCGTCTAGGCACTCAAGGCGAAGTGCTCGATGACCGGGTGATGTACACCATCGGTGGCGGCTCGGCCGCGGGCTCGCCGAGCTCGCTCTATCGCCCCAACGGACTCGGTGTCGGCGGGTCCTGGCAGGCGAACATGATGTGCGGAAACATGAGCCTCACCAACACCTTGCAAAATCAGTTGAACGGCGTCACCGAAGGCTTCCAGCAGATCATGGGCAGCATCGTGCAGAACGCGACTCAGGCGGTGATGTCGCTGCCAGCGTTGATCATCCAGCGCGCCAATCCCGGCCTCTATGAGTTGTTGAGCAACGGGGTGATGCAGGGCCGTATCGACTTCGACCGTTCCAAACTGACCTGCCAGGCCATGGCCGAGAAGATGGCTGACAAGGTCGGCCAAGCCGGCTGGGGCGCATTGGCCAAGAACCAGGAGATGCAGGGCAACCTCGAACAAACCGGCGGTGATGCGGTGGCCGCGGTGAAAAACACCGAGGCCCGTAACGGCAATAATGGGGTGTCATGGGTCGGCGGGCAGAAGGCTGGAGGTAGCGGACAAACACCCATCCGGGCAACCTCCGATGTGGTGCGCGCGGGCTACAACCTGCTACATAACCGGTCCGTGGATGACAGCGCCTCGATTAGTAACAGTGATTGCCTGGGCGGCGCTATTTGCCAGGCATGGACCTCACCCCAAGAGGAATCCGAATGGGCTGTTCGAGTGTTGGGCGAGACCGAAGTCGCGACCTGCGACACCTGCGAGACTCTACGGGCTACCGCTGGCAGCGGACTGACGCCGCTAATACAGGAGGCCTACAGTGAACACCTCAAGACCCTGCAAGGATTACTGTCCGGTTCTCTTCCGCCTACGCCTGACAATTTGAGCAAAGCCTCCAGCCCGATGCTGCCGGTGACCCGGGGGGTGATCGAAGCCCTGCGCGACGATCCTGATCAGGAAACCCTGGCGCGGCGCCTGGCCAGCGAGACGGCGCTATCCAGCGTGCTCGACAAAGCGCTCCTGCTATTGCGCACTCTGCTGGCAGGCAGCCACGAACCTAACATCGCTTCCGCCGAACCGGCCCAAACGGCCTTGACGAAAAACATCGACACTCTGGAACGCGAAATCCGCCTGCTGCAGACCGAACTGCAGGTTCGGCAGATGCTGGCCACCAACACCGCCAGCCTGGTGCTTGATCGGCATGCCGGAGGCGCCGATGCTTCGCGTACCGTCGAGCAAGGCGACCCTGAGCCGGGCCGACTCAATGATGCTGATGCCAGGCGTAAGTGATCCATGAAACGCTCACCGCTATTCACTCTGCTCTCAGGTCTGGGGATTGCCGCGCTGATGATCCTGACCGCCGCACTAGTGGCCTGGATCGGCCGTACTGCGCTGGGTAGTTTCGAGGCATGGCAGCAGGCAATCGAATCCGTACGACCTTATCTGCGGTGGTGGCGCGCCTTGCTCTACGGCGCCCTCTTTGCGCTCTGGTGGGATCTGCTTCGGCGCTACCGACATCGACCCCAGGGTCGACTACGCGTGAAACGCATCGGGACATTAGGACTCGTGCTCTTTACCTGCGTCGAACTCACCCGACTGTGAGGTCACCACCATGCTCATGAGCACCAACAGCTACCTGGAGTTTTACCTCTCTCTGCTGGCCTGGATCATCAACAACGGCCTCTGGAGTGTCCTGTCCGACACCGGACTGTTCGCCGCCCCCTTCGCCGCGATCATTTTGCAAGAATGGTTATCGGCCCGTCAGCAAGGCGCAGATGAAGGCAACAAGGGATTGCTCTCGGTGCCTCGAATCGAGAACCGACTATGGTTGGCCTACATCATCGTATTGTTCGGCTGCGCGCCGGTCTTTCCATTGAGCCTCACGTCAATGGCGTTCGATGATGCGGCGAGTCAGCGCTGCGGCATCAGTGTGGCCAAACCGACGGAAACCGCCTGGGGGACGACCTTCAATACTATCGGCGAACGCTCCGCCAACGTACCGATCTGGTGGTTTCTGGTACACGCCTTGAGCAAAGGCGTGACCGCGGCGGCCACCGCTTCCATCCCCTGTGCACCGGATATCCGACAGATGCGCATGGAGATCGACAGTTCGCGCATCGACAGTCAGGTCCTGCTGCAGGAAGTCGCCGACTTCACTCGTGACTGCTACGGCTATTC
The DNA here is from genome assembly GCF_051131985.1 of Pseudomonas sp. Z3-6. NCBI lineage: Bacteria > Pseudomonadati > Pseudomonadota > Gammaproteobacteria > Pseudomonadales > Pseudomonadaceae > Pseudomonas > Pseudomonas sp. Z3-6. The sequence goes on along the minus strand of NZ_CP071644.1, from coordinate 2,589,368 downwards.
CCGCTCTCGGCTCTTCACCAATCGTCCACAGCTGGACAAGGCGCAAAGTCATGATGCGTCTTGGATCGGCTCAAGCTATTTTCTCGACGCTCCGGGCTACTACGACACCGATCGCTCACGGACACCACGAGTCAGTTGGCCCTACGATGAGACCCGCGATACTTCCTTGCCACGGCTGGAGAATGGCGCGGGCTACCCCACTTGCAAGCAGTGGTGGAGTGATAGCAGTGTTGGGTTGCGCGAGCGCTTGATCCAGCAGGTCGATCCTTCGCTGCTGACTCAACTGAAAGGTTGGCTGACTGGTCGTTCGAGCAACGAGATTGAGGATGCCACCCTACGTGAGCTGGTCAGCCCGCGCCAGCAATCGATGTCCATGTCGCCCGGACAGGTGTACCAGGACTATGGCTCCAGTGCCCGCGGCGGCTCGATCAATCAGGGGCTTAATAACCTGGCCACCAACACCGGGCTGGCCCTCGGGTCCTTCAGCAACTTCCCGGCAATGAATGCATTACGCGCCGCCCTGCCCATGGTGCAGGCGTTCCTGATCATGGGCGTCATCATCAGCTTGCCACTGATCCTACTCGTCAGTACCTACCAGCTAAAGACCGTCATGACGGTGACGTTCGCGCTGTTCACGCTGCACATGCTGACCTTCTGGTGGGAGCTGGCCCGTTGGATCGATTCCAGCATGCTCGATACCTTGTATAACCAAGTGTCGACTTCCAATCAGGTGCTGTTGTCGCTGCCGACATCCGGATTTATGGATGGAACGGTCACGGCGCAGGTGATTGAGTATGTGATGGGGGCAATGTTCATCGTACTGCCGATGGTCTTTCTAGCCGCAATGAGCTGGGCTGGGTATAGCGTAGGTTCAGGTGTAGAAGGAATGCTCAGCCGGGGAACCCAGGCTGCGCAGACAGCGAGTTCTAACGGGACCTCTCAGTTGATGAGCGGAGCAAGAATAGTTTCAGGTAAATCGGGCTCAAAATAACCAGGGAGGTTACTTCAGTGAACCCCATTTATCGTACCGCTCAGGCCAAGACGCTCTGTGAATTGGATCATCGATATCATCAATATCTGGAGTGTCTGAATCTTGAACTGGGATAGCCGCTAATGCGACGAATGTGCACACCAGCAGAAACAACCAAAAGCTAACAAAAAGAAGTGCACCGAACAGGGCCACCTGGGCAAGCAGAAAGATCCCGCGAACGAGTAAATTACCCGCAGGCAAACCTGCCGTCACTGCACGCTTGGCCACACGAGACTCAAACCCTTTCAACCTGCGATAACCACGTTTGGCGAACATACCGCATGCATATGCCCAGCGGTGTGCGCGGGAAATTTGAACTGGCTGCTGAGCCGGCATGATTGGGCCCTCTTCTGAGCGTGTTCCTGTGGAAATTGAGACTACAGCCTACTACTGAAAATCGCCCATGCTTAACCGTTTATCAGCTTGCTCGGTCAAAAAACTCTTCACTGGAAGACAGAAGACGCAACTCGTGCACCAGCGCCTCTATGGCCGTTGACCCATCCATATCATCCAGCTACATAGAGGGTACGGATCGCTGTTATCGACAGCACCTTCCCAGGTAGCCAGAGCCTTCAAAGCTACGTCACTCCGGTGATGGTTCCCCCCAAGTGCGATTAGCGTTCGGTGGCTCGCACGATCACGTTTCACGGGTGATGAACGCCTACTGCTCTTCCGAGCTTCTTTCGAGCTCGGCTCGTCCCAAACCCTCTTGTTTTTCTTCAACCCACTGCGGGGAAATTCTTTCCCCTATGGGACAGGTTTCTTCGCGCTATCAACGGAGGCACACCATGTCCGACTCACTCACAAGCAAAGCACTGAACACTCTGCGCTTGCCCGTTGTGTTCACTCCAGACGCGTGGCAACACGCAGTATTGCTCGATGGTTCAAGTCATCCTGAAAAGCTGCAGCTCGATAGGCTGAGCAACGTCGTACGCGCAGCCTTCAAAGCTCACCTGGCCGATCCAAACACACCCTACGTGGTGTTCGAGGTAGCCAAAGTTGCCTCAGCGAGTGATGCAACTCAAGAACCGTTGCTGCAACTGAGCCTCAGCCTGCTTCAGGCACCGGGCCAACCTGATGCCTTACTGATAGCGCTTGCGGAAGAGCTTCAACGCTAACGCATACGGCTATACCCGGCCACAGATCCATACTCAGACTGTGCGCAGTCATGCATCAATCCAACTCAACACCCACCGGGGAACCCTCCCCAACGGGTAAGGCGTTCCTCCGTTTTCTCTCGAGGAAAATGCCATGCGCAATATCTACCAAGACGTGACAAACAAGATCGTTACCGCGTTAGACCAAGGCGTAGCGCCCTGGATCAAGCCCTGGTCCTCAAGTGGCTCAGCCGACGTCGGTCATCACCAACCCTATCCCATCAACGCCATCACCCAGCGTCCCTATTCGGGCATCAATTTACCGCTGCTCTGGACCGAGGCTAGGTTGCAGGGGTTCACTCAAGATCGTTGGCTCACCTTCAACCAAGCCAAAAAAGCCGGCGGGCACATCCGTAAGGGTGAACACAGCACCCTGGCCGTGCTCTACAAACCGATGGAGCGCGAGGAACAGACCGAATCAGGCCAACCCGTACTTGATGAGAACGGTCAGCCCAAGGTCGCTCACTTTGGCATTCTCAGGACGCATTTTCTGTTCAGCATCGAGCAAACGGAGGGGCTCGAAACACTCAACGAAACGGTGCTCGAGATGGAGTCGAGCGATCCCTTCTTCCCCAACAGTGCTGCCGAAAGCCTGTTACTGAGTTCGGGCGCGAATATCATTCATCGATTTGCCGACGAAGCCTTTTACCACCCGATCAGGGATCTCATCCAACTGCCAACAAAATCGCAATTCCACGATCAAGGAGGATACTACGCCACTGCACTTCACGAGCTGACGCACTGGACCGGACACCACTCTCGCTTGCAGCGCGAAGGCGTGACCTCTCCGTGTCCATTTGGCTCGCCAGGCTATGCATTTGAAGAGTTGATCGCCGAAATGGGCGCCGCTTTTTTATGTGCCTACGCCGGCGTTCAGGGAGAACTGAGGCATGAGGGTTATATCGATTCCTGGCTCAGCCTGCTCAAGGCTGACAATCGCGCGATTTTCCGCGCCAGTGGCCAGGCCCGATGCGCTTCGGAGTATGTGCTCAACCTGGAGCAGCAACGGAAGCAGACGGGAATGGATGACTCGTGATGCATAAACGACGGAGCTTGATCGTCACCTCACCGCTGCACACGCTTCATAGGGTCCAACACGAGTTGGACCCTTTTTCTATGCCCAGAAAATTCCCATACTGCGGAGCTCTGACGCAAAGAACATGAGGTAATCCCGTAACCGCAGTACGCCGTTACGTATCGAGATTTTCCGCCAGGTAATCCACCAGCTCGAGCGGACTTCGGCTGTCGATTACCTTGTAGATCAGATCGCGTTTGCTGCGCGGTAACTTCTTGACCACGCTCTTCGCCGAAGCCCTGACAGCTTCGTCTGTCCCATGGATACGTGCCGCGAGCAGCAGTATGAGCGTGGCGTCAGTGAGGTTCATGGCAAGACCCGATAAAATTCGCACCGCAGTGTACCGACACTTTTCTTTTTCGTACCAGCATGCGCGTCCAACAAAACGGCACCAGGACAAATCGATATTCCGATTGCCGCACAAAGGGAAACGCGTCAAAAGGACCGGTAAGGGTTGGAAGGGAATGGGGAGTCAAGGGTAAGAGCCCTATCCGAAAAGGCTAAAAGGCCACTGACTCTGGCACTTCCCGGGAGGACCATGATGCTCAGTCTGTTTCGGCACAAAAGGCAAAAGCCTCCTCCGCCACCGACCGTAAACGTCGCCGATGGGTACCTGCCCATCGAATCGTCCCAAAGCTTGTTAGCAGCCGAGCATCGCCGCCAGTTGCTTGATCGCATTTGGCAGTACACCGCCCTCTCCCATCCGCAATTCAGCCAGCTCTATTTAAATCCGATCCATCGCTACGCCGAACTGGTCCAGCAGCTTCCAGCCAGCGAGACGCACCACCATGCTTATCTCGGCGGCATGCTAGATCATGGGTTGGAGCTGGTCGCTTGTAGTTTGAAATTCCGTCAGTCGTATCTGCTTCCCACCGGCGCCGCACCCGAAGACCAAGCAGCCCAGACCGACGCTTGGTCCGCTGGCATCGCCTATGGCGCGTTGCTCCATGACATCGGCAAGATTGCCGTGGACCTGCTGGTCGAACGCCAGGATGGCCGTGTTTGGCATCCTTGGCAGGGTCCCCTGGATCAGCCGTATCGTTTCCGCTATCTCAAGGGGCGCGACTACCACTTGCACGGCGCGGCCGCAGGCTTGCTCTACAACCAGATTCTCGACCGGCCAATCCTCGATTGGCTTAGTGGATTTCCGCCACTGTGGGCCAGTCTGCTGTACGTCTTGGCAGGCCAGTACGAACGCGCCGGCGTGCTCGGCGAATTAGTGATGCAGGCCGACCGCGTCTCCACCGCACAGAACATCGGTGGAAACCCGAGCAAGGCGCTGCAAGCACCGATTCATTCGCTGCAACATCACTTGATCAGCGGACTGCGTCATCTGGTTCAACACGAGCTGAAACTCAACCAGCCAGGTGCCGCAGGATGGTTGACCCAAGACGCACTTTGGTTGGTCAGTAAGACAGTCACAGACAAGCTGCGAGCCTATTTGCTGTCGCAATCGATTGAGGGCATTCCCTCGCCCAACCTCGCGGTGTTCGACGAGCTGCAGTCGCATGGATTGGTTGAGTCCACGCCGGAAGGCAAAGCCATCTGGACCGCGCTTGTAGCACAAGGAAACTGGCAGCAGAGCTTTACCTTTCTGCGCCTTCAACCGGCACTGATTTGGGGGAACGAAGACCGGCCCGAGGCTTTCAGCGGAACGGTGAGTATTGCAGCTCATGAGCACTTAACTACTCCCCCGGCACCAACACCAGCTCCCGAGACAGTCAGCGCAGGATCAGGTCAAAGCCAACCGCAGCCGGATCCCATGGCGCTAGAGGATGCCGATTACCTCGGTACGCTGCTGGACATGTTCGAATTGGAAGAGCCCGAGGCCAAAGACGCACTGTCAAAAAGTGCTGTCGAAACTTCAACGCTTCAATCGGATAACCCAGGCCAGGCATTCCTGAGTTGGGTCAAGGAAGGCATTCTGAGCCACAAACTGATCATCAACGACAGCAAGGCCAAAATCCATACGGTGAGCGGTACTGTGTTCCTGGTCACGCCTGGCATTTTTCAGCGCTATGTTCAAGAATTTCCGGGCATCTCAATGGGTGCCGATGACGAAGGTGAAGAATGGCGTTGGGTGCAGAAGCAGTTCGAGAAACTGAAAGTCCACAGCAAGCGTGAAAATGGTTTGAATATCTGGACGTGCCAAATCGAAGGTCCCCGGAAGAGAGCGACACTCAAAGGCTATTTACTTGAAGAATCAAAACTGTTGTTCGAATCGATACCATCCGATAATCCCTTCCTTAAAATCGAAAAATCTTAAATTTCGGTAGCGACCCATTTGATTGGGATCGAAACGCAGTTGCTCCCCACTCAGCTACCCATCCCTGGGGACGCATCGTCACCAATGATGGATTGGAACTGCTAATCCTGTAGGCCTTGCATTCCTTGCCCTACAGAGCAGACCTGGAAGCTGCGTACCACTTTTGTACCAACTTTACTTCCACACATTGATGCCCGGCCCCGCACGCCAGGCGGCAATCGGCCCAAAGCTGCGTCTCAAATTAGTGCCGTATCAGTGTATCCGGTCGCGATCTCATGGTCATTTTCGTCCAAGGAAAACCAATAACCACTATACTTAGCCGATTAAATCTCGAGGCTCCGGAGCGTTCTACTACGCATACCAAGCAAGGCCACGGAAGGACATCATGGGGGCGTTTATGAGTGGCATGAAACCCAAAGGAAAGAAGCCTGCCGAGGCATCGAAACAGGTCACCCATGAACGTCACGATTTTCTCCAGTCAACCGTTCGACGCTTGCGGGATTGCGCGGGAAATGTCTGTTCGTTTCCCGATTGCCATGTGCATACGCACGGCGCGGCGTTCACTGGTGATAAGGCTGTGGGAGTCGGGGTGGCATGCCATATCAAAGCGGCTGCGCCAGGTGGTCCACGCTACGACTTCGAACAGACCAAGAACGAGCGTCGTCACATAAACAATGGAATCTGGATGTGTCAGACGCATTCAAAGCTTGTCGACGCTGACGACTCGGCTTACAGCGTTGCAACTTTGCTCGAATGGAAGCAAAAGGCGGAGGCGCGATCCAATCACCTTATCAACCAGAAGAGCTTCACCGAAGGTGAAGTCAAAGCCGCTGTTGAAGAGGGTACTGTTTCAATGTTGCAGCGCTGGGTGAACAAGTCTAGCGACCCCTTCAATACCCCCTTAGCCGAAATTATGCAGGGGTATGAGTCCGGACTGGAAGCGCTCGACCCGCGATTCAAGGTACAGGTCGACAAGGTCGGCGGTAGCTTCAATCATATCATCAGCGCCGCACAGGATACGGTCAGCCTACAGCTCATCCTCCAAGGTCTAGATCAGCTGGAGGGCTACTGGGAGGCGGAAAGAGCATTGTTTGAAGAAGGGCGGGAGCTGCAGATCCCCGAAGCGCATTTTAAGCTTGAAGGCTCGAAACTGTTCGATGCTATCCACCAGCGGGCTCATCGACCAGGCCCGGGCTTGCTTACAATGGGGGCGCCGAAGCGAGCGATGACCGCCAATCTTTACTTCCGTACCCCGGAAGGGCATGAGCGCGCAATTGATACTTTCACGTGCTACTACACCTCGGGTAGCGTGCGCACGGTTTTTAACGGGATGGCGTTGGGAGGCTTCCTTTCTGTTAAAGCTTCATGCGCCCATGACGGGCGGGATACGAAGTTCGATCTTACCTTCAGTGCCGAGGCTTGGCTCGGCAAGAATATCCTCGATCTACCAGGTTTTGCCAGACTATCGAAGGCTACACAAAACCTCGAAAAGGGGCGTCTAGTTGTTGAAATTGAGGTCGGAAACAACGTCGCTTCCTTTGACACTAAATCCAGCCCGATCAATGAGGAATATCATGCTCAGTTGCGTTGGTTGATCGAGTATCTGGATTATGCTCGCAAGGTAGCAGAGCAATGCAGTGATCATGTCATCCTGAAGTCTATCGACTTTGACCACGAGGTTTATACGGCTCTTCGAAAGTACGTCAAATTGCTCGCTGGGCCAGTGGTAACTACCCGCGAACCGGGATGGTTTTGCGGCGGTTCGTTCACCTCTCACGATGTGTGCGAGCTTCCAAGTTTCGTGTCAACTGCCTCCGATCCTATAATCAAGCTTGCTCAGAAGGACACTATGACCTTTGAATTGTTTGGACAGGCAATTACGGCTCCACGTGTCGAGACGATTTATACCGATGTAGAGTTCTCATTGTTCAGTGATCTGGATGCCCGTGAGACCCCCAAGATAAGGTTTTATACGACTGATAAATCAACCATTACGACACAACTGCAAGCGGGAGATTCTTGGGTAGTTCACACAGACCCAAGCGTGCTTGGTGAACCGTTCCCATCTAGCAACTGAGTGGAGCAAACCGGCCTTCCGAATCGATATTACAATCTCGTTCTTATGTGAGCCTTGTAAACGGGACCAGTTATAAACCGCAGCTTGAATTGCACCCATACTCGTAGAAATATTCGTTAGGCCGCTATTGGACGATATCTGCCAACCGTACGCGAAATTACGAGCTTTATCGGTGACGGATCGGACTGATATCTCTTTTACCTCCCGCAAATAACGACCCAAGCGCCTCGCCGCCAAACCGCGTACCAGCTCTGCTTTCCTTCCCCTCTTCATACCCTTTCTGCTGACGGCTTCAGCAAAATTTAAGCATCGGTTATCGGCTCCTATCCTAGCATTGTCCATCGCCGGCTCAAGCGAGTTCTGTGAGAGCTAAAACCGCGTGCATGGAAGGCCGGCCAACCTCCCCGTTTATGCTTCAACCCATTTTCAGGTTGCCCCCTTGGGAAAAGGTAACTTTCTTTTTTGATTTGCAAAAACATAGGAAATTCAAGATATTAATGGAAGTCCACAGAGGTAATAATAGGGTAAGAAAAAGGTTAGAAATTACTTTCAGCCGTAGTAATTTCAGCTATCTATGAAACCTGTAGTGGTCTAATTTCCCCGGGAACCTCGATAGGTGGAGAATGCATCTATCGAGGAGTTTTTCATGACTGGCAAACGCAGGGCATTCGACGACAGCTTCAAGCTACAAGTTGTAAAGATGATCAAGGACCAAGGACTGGCCGTTTCGCAGGTCTGTCGCGACTTGAATATTGGTGAGACCGCCGTTCGGCGCTGGGTACAGCAGTACGAGGCTGAACAGCTGGGAGAGGCCGGAATCGGCAAACCGTTGACGGCTGAGCAACAGCGCATCCGGCAGCTGGAGCAGGAAAACCGTCAGCTCAAGATGGATAACGATGTATTAAAAAAAGCCACCGCCTTCTTTGCCCGCGAGCTGAAGTAACGTATCGCTTGGTTCGGCAGCTGCAACAGAAGGCTTATTCGGTGGCGTATGTCTGTCGGCTGCTGGGTATCAGCCGATCCGGTTTCTATGAGGCCAACAAGCGTGCTGAAGCGCCAGCCTCGATTTGTCCCGTGACTGTGCAACTCAAAGCGTCGTTTGCTGCGAGTGGCGGCTGCTATGGCAGTCGCCCGTTACGTAAAGCGTTGCGCGCTAAGGGGATGGAAATAGGCGTTTATAAAATTCGTCGCTTGATGCGCGCTAACGGTCTGCGTTCGGCCTGGAAGCGCAAGTTTGTGCACACGACCGATAGCAACCACGATCTACCGATCGCTGAAAATGTGTTGAATCGCCAATTCGAACCCGAGGCGGTGAACAAGGCTTGGGTGGCGGACATAACCTATATCCGGACCCGTAGCGGCTGGCTGTACCTGGCCGTGGTACTGGACTTGTTCTCACGCAAGATCGTGGGTTGGTCCATGGCCCCGAACATGCCTGCCGAGCTGGTGTGTAGTGCAATGCAACTGGCAGTTGCTCAGCGTCAACCGCCACCTGGCCTGATCGGTCACTCGGATCGCGGTAGCCAGTACGCCAGCGCGAGCTACAGGGCCCTGTTGACAAGAAATAACATGCAGCAAAGCATGAGCCGTAAAGGTAACTGCTGGGACAACTCAGTGATGGAGCGCTTCTTCCTGAGTTTGAAAATGGAGCGGGTATGGCGGCGCGATTACGCCAACCACGCCGAAGCGATACATGACATCACTGAGTACATCGTTGGGTTTTACAACAACGAGCGGCTGCACTCAAAACTGGGATATCTGCCACCGACCGTTTACGAATGGGCAATGGCGGCGAAATCACCTATCGAGGTGTCCGGAATTAGTTGACCACTGCAACCCTTTAAAATCAGTCACTTGCCGAAATATTGCCTCCTCCTTACCAAATATTACCTTCAAAGGTAATACGCCAAAGCCACGTTCTATAAGGGCTGTAGCCCATCTCTCTCCTCGGCTTACCAAAACTACCTTTTCCCCAGCCTCGAACTGAAGACCAGCCCCCTTGGATGCCTGCTATGCTTCCTCATTTCCGAATGGAGTCAGATGCATGGCCAGCGAATATTCCCTTACGGTCATTCTCGAAAAAATGTACGAAAATCAGCTGGGCCTCGAAGCTGCGTTGATGGAACTGATGTTATTAGTCGAGCAGCAGGGGTACGAGGCCGCAGGGGAGAATGCCCGCGTAGCACTTGAGCGAATTGGGGAAAATGCGGGGTTTATCATCAGGGCTTAGCACGATTAAGAAATCTGAAAAAAAAACTAGCTTGTCCATCCCTTTCGATTGCAAATAGCGTCATACGACACGAGTGCCAGAAAGATTCGGATCATTGCTTACCCCAACTGTTAATTTCGATTATCGAACCACTAAATGCGATGGCAGGCATGTATGAAACACTGGACTGAGCCAAACGGGATACTTTTAATTCAAGTTCCAATTGACTGGCAGTACCTTAATTCTGGCCTGAGCGACTATGAGGAGAAGTCTCCCTACAGCTTTCAACCTTATGAAGACTCCATAGGCTGCTTTCAGCTAAGTTGCTATCCGCTCAGTGAACTAGCCCCTAACATCGCGAAAGCCTATCCAAACGGAGTCAAAAAATTAAGCTGGAAGGAGTCTAGGGAAGATGATTCCAATTTCCGCACCCACCTGTTCTTCGGCGCTTTTTATGACCAAGCATTAATTGGTAAATACATCTACGATGCGTGCCTTGAAGGCGACAAGAAGATTGCCGAACAGCTTGCTATCGTGAATCAAATCTTAAACTCGGTTGCGATAGTCCCAGAAAGTGACCGTAAACTTGCTGCTGATCTTGATAAATTTGATCGATTTACAGGCTCTCTTGCGGCGTCATATGATCTTCTGTACACAGCAATAGACGCAGGGACATGCATTGAAATCATTGCTATTACTGCAAATCAAATAGACGCACACTTAAGATTGAGCTTGGTAATTGCAAAGCAGTTGGAGAGCAAAACCGACGACATTGAAACCAAATACCTTTTTCAAGCAGATGGGGAAAAGGGAATAATAGAGAGAAAAATCTTCGAAGACGCCTTAAAACTTCAAGTAATCGACCTAGAGACTTTCGATCATTTAAGTGATCTCTACAACCTGAGAAACCGCGTTATCCACCGATATATTATCTCAGACATTAGAACACGCGACCTCGTAGAGATCGCTGAAAAATATTTGAACGCCTTGGAGAAAACACGTTTAATCCTTCGCGACTTTGAGCAGAAACAGGCGATCGTACCTTATGGGGTGTACGGAACGAAGTTTGGAAAAACCCCTATTATGGAAGAAGCTATAAGGCGATTGCATGCGAGTGCAAATGACAAGCACCTTCTCCAAAAATATAAAAGAAACGTTAGTGATAGAAAAATTTAACAAGTCATCACCGATCACACTGACGGTGATCGGACTCTACGACAACGTGAGCCAGCGCGGAGTCGATCTGGAGAAGTGATCGGCGACGGCTACTCTATTGGATGAGCGGCCATCATCACCAAAACCACTTTTTTCGGGCTCCTCCCGAAAATATAATCCGACGAGCTATGCTGCATTCATTTTCAGGACGATGAGATGAGTACCGACGACGAACATTCCATCACGAACGAAAAACTGGTCGCAGTTCTCAGCCATGCCGTGGCTTACGTTGCAAATGAGGCGGTTGTTATAGGCCAATATGAACGAATCCAGCAAGGGCGATTCACTCAGCTATGGCCTGCGGGTGGTAACAGTGAACACTTTGAAAAACGCATTAATCGCGTCGTAGAGCATTTGGGCGGTCCGCCTGAGCTATATATATTGCGAACAGGCGAAAGTCCCCCTCTTGCTGATGACTACCCGGCAAGCTCAATGCGTGAGGTATTCGACGTATTCCGGCGCGCTCGCAAATCAGTAATACGTGCTCATTTATTCATGACCGGCTCAAAGATGCTGGTCGAGCAACCGGATTTACTGCAAAAGCCTGAAAATCCGGACAACGAAAAATTGTTTAAAAAGCATGCGCAGTCCGCTTTCTGGGAGCATGCAGAGGCGGCGTACATTCGCCTCTTTTCGTTTTGGGATCGAATAGGACAAGTCCTCGATTTCACATTCTTCAACATACGGAAATTCGACCATAACGGCTTTCATGCTGTCATGGATCGCATCCATGCGAACGTGAGGCCGATGAATGATTACCTTTGCAATAGCGGCAGCTGGAAGCGTCTCCGCGCGTTCCAGACGTCAAACAAAGACGACGGCCTACAGTTTCTTCTCCAGCGACGAAACCTTCTTGTGCATAGCCTCCACCTACATCCGCATAAGACCGACGACGATGAGATGTTCAAGTCTCAGTTCAATCACCTGGACGAAGCCCATCGCAAAAAACTGCAGCCACGAGAGCCAGAAGCTGAAGCGGAGCTTTTAGTTGGCCAGCTCAATAAGGCGTCGGCGCTGTTCGAAGACTTTCTGGTGTTGGTCGAATTTTCTCCATCTCGTAAATCCAGTCGTTGGTGAGGACTGAAAAGCACTAATGTCTCGAAAACGCCTGCTAGCTAAGGGTTGCAGGCGTTTCCAACCATCCCAGCACCCCGCCCCTATAGCAATCCAAGTGGGAACCGTTCAAATCCCAAAAACAGACCAAAACTCAAATTTTGAAAGTCTTAGCCCAATTAAACTGGGGACTTCAGCCCTTCCCTTTCTGTGATCACCTCGTGTACCGCTGTGCATCCGCGCTGCATTCCCTTTCAAAATACTGCACCAAATGAAATGGCCCATGGCATGCGCGGCTCCAGGGCCTGGCTGGTCTGAGGGTTTGTTTGCAATACGTCGGATTTGCACAAAAAACAGATACGAAGCCCGTCGGCGGGAGGGGGATAGTGCTTTTTATCTTCTTTCTTGCACGGCTACTTTTTCCTGCCTCGGCATGGCAACGCTGCTCTATAGTCATACACTCATGAAAGGAGTCCGAAATGCCGTTCATTTTTACGCGCGAAGATTTTCTGGCAAAAGCCGGAGTGACGGAGCAGGACTGGGAAAAATCCTGCTTAGACTGGGAGCAGCTACTATCTATTGCAAACCATCACGAGGCAGCGATAGGTGCGCTGACCTTGCATGGCGGAAATTTCGCAAACCGCATTCAAGCGTTCGCTGGAGTTCACTCTGTACGGTGGCGAATTAAGAACACTTACGGTCTGATAAAAAAAATAGTTAGAAAAAATTTAGAAGACAGCCCGAACGAAAAATGGAAAAATATCAATTGCAAGAATTATAGAGAGGTTGTTTCGGATCTAATTGGCGTGCGGGCCCGACACCTTTTACGAGAGGACTGCATTACAATCGACGAGCAACTACGAGCGATTTATGACGTTTATGATGTTACCATCTTCAAAAGAGTGGGAGACCCAGAGCTATCCGAAATCCTCCAGCGCGGGGCTGTAGAAAAAATACATGATATTGGCTATCGATCAATACATTACGGATTAAATTACACAGGAGAAAAAGAACCTATAACGGTCGAATTCCAGGTAAGAACTGTCTTTCAAGAAGGCTGGAGCGAAATTGATCATCAGGTAAGATACCCAGACTTTTCAGAGAACGAGCTCCTTAAATATTTTATTGGCGTATTCAATGGACTAGCTGGCACCGCTGATGATATGGGAACTTTTGTTATAAAATTACATAGCCTAATAAGTGCAACAGAGGCTACCATTCTGGAAAGCGAAGTTGCTCTCGCAGCCAAAGATTCAGACATTGATAAATTGCAGCAAGAAATCGACAAATTAAAGGCCAACGGCACAACGCCAGCAACCTCAATCGAATCACTTCAAAGTAGCGTTGACAAAATAAAGGCGAAGAGCATCAAAGAAAACAACTACGCACTAGCGTCCCGCTTAGTTTCCGACATCTACAAGCCCACCTCTTTTGATATAGAAAAAATCAAGAGCCTAGTGAGTGGCATCTCCACAGACGCAAAACTTATCAACATTATTAATAATATCTCCCAGCCGAACGCCACCCTCAAGAAATTACTTGATGATGTTAATAAGCCCAATGCAGCTCTTGTAGCGGCACTCGAACAGATTAAAGGACCGAACTCAGCAATTACCGCTGCAATGGAGAGCATCAATCGGACGAACTCAGCAATGGCCACTGCTCTAAAGGAGTTCAATCGTTCGAATGCCGCCATTAATAAAGCACTCGAAAAACCTGCCACTTTAATAGATTCTTATAAAAGCATCCTTGACGGTACACAACCCCTGCTTCCAAAAAATGACTCTGATACAGACAAATAGGAGATCCTCATATGAACAGCCACCTATAGAAACGCATAAATCCCCATTTCCGCGCCACCGGTGGGCAAGGGCAACGGCACGCCAGTGAGCGGAGGTAGCGCCGGATCTGGCTCGTCGTCGGGGCAAAGAACCACAACGTCCACGGCGTAGCTCGGGCGAAAGTCGTCGTAAACAAGTCTGGCATACGTCGAGCGAGGGTCACTGGTCGACACATCCTGCTATATCGTCGACGCTATATGGAAGGCGCAAAGCTTCGACAAACTTCAGCATGATGGCGCCCTGAAAGGAAAGAAAAATAAAACAAGGTTGGTGCCAAAGCGCAAGAAGGGCCAAAAACGGCGCGAACTTACACCTGCCTAGATCCAAGACATTCGCGGGGGTAAATGCGGAAGTAATTCTTAGACATGAAAAAACCGAACTGGTTATGGTTCGACCAAATCATTGAAAAATATGGTCGGGACGGAGTGATTCGAACACTAGCTAAAAAACCCGGCACGAAGCCGGGTGATTACCCGCCCCCTCAAAACACAGCCCCCAAATAAGAGGGATGGAGAGCTGACAAGAGAGTGCGGGAGCGGGATGTTGCCAAATGGTGTCTTCCTGCGGAATAGAATCCTCTAGCCGACCAGCTCCGAAACATCAGGCGACGTGTGTAGTCCACGCATTCAGGAGTAGCGCTAGATGGCCCCAAGGAAGCGGCGACATTCGTTATCACGGCACGAGACAGCACTTCAGTTTGAGCCTAGGGCACTGCAAACGATCCGCGCGGTTACATCGAAATTCTCCTTAGTAAGCGCATCTATTGGCGCGCGACCTTTTAATCGCTCATGAGGTTTACAAAGGGCGCCATAAAGCCTCCACGCATCGACATCCGGAAAGCGCGCTAACGCAGCAAGTACCAACTTGTGCCGCAATGGATCAAGCTGCCAATCAGGAATGCGTTGACCGCGATTCCCCAGGCTGAGGGACAGCAGACGCCGGGCCTTGATGTCACGGTTGATCTGATCTCGGGATTTGCCAGCCAATTTAGCAAAAACCAATAAGGGCAAATTATTTGCGGCCTCATAGATGGCAAGCATCTCGGCGCGTTCGCGCTGGATGTCAGACACGTTAGATTGATGCGGTTTTTCACTCGGCACCGAAAGCGGTACGACAGGCGACTGGTGCGACGCGATAAGAGCTGCTTCGTTGCTAACCGAATCCTTGGGCACCGAGACTGTTGTCATTGGAAAGCTGCCGTTGAACTGGATGGAATTTTCGCTCGCGTTTTCGAGCGATGGCAGCGAAGCGGCGCCCTCCAATCGGATGGTAAGCGGAGAGCTTGCTGCCTTTAGATGGCCCTGCCCCCAAAGGTCCAGACGATTCGCCCAGTCCTGCATCATGGTCCGGCGCTGCTCCACGTATTCCGCGTGATTGTAGGCCGCACTCACCTTGTCCGGGTCGGCATGAGAAAGCTGGGCATCCACCCACACCTTCGGATAGCCGATTTCGTTCAGCGCCGTCGAGATCGTCGCCCTCATCCCATGACCCGTGAGTTGATCGGCGTACCCCATCCGACGTAACGCGCCGTTTAGCGTGTTTTCGCTGATGCGCTTGCTCAGGTCGCTTCGATGCGCAAACAAGTAGCGCTGTGCGGGGACAACCTGATCCAGCAAGTGACGCACGATCTCCAGCGCCTGGACCGACAGCGGGACAATGTAGGGTGGTACATTTTGAATCTGCTTACCTGGCTTGCGCATCGCTAGCTGGAGTTGTTTCACCACTTCCGCCGGTATGACCCACAAGCGCTTCTCCAGATCGAACTGGTCGGGTGTCGCCAGCCGCAATTCGCCCGTGCGGACACCGGTCAGCAACAACAACCGAAGGCCAAGCCGAGTTTGACTGGCGCCGCCGTAGTTTCGAAGAGCGGCCATCAATGCCAGGAGCTCGTCCATTCGGAGAAATGGATTGTGCGTAACAGGAGGTTTGGGAAGCGCGACCACATCGAGGTCTGAAGCCGGATTGTGTTCCAGCCCCTCGATTTTCACCAGCGCATAGCGGAACAATTGGTTGAACCAGGTCCGGCATTTTTCGGCAGTCGTTAAGGCCTTGCGCTGTTCGATCCTGCTCAGTAAATCCAGCAGATCGTGACGATTGATATCGTAGATGGACCGTCCGCCCAGGATGGGCAGAACGTCTTTATTGAAGATTCTCAAGATCTGCGAGAGCGTGCTCTGGCGTCCTTCCTTCAGGCTCAGCCTGCGGAAGTCTACCCACTGATTGAACACGGCCTCGAAGGTGTGCTCCGCCGCAAAACGAACAGCACGACGCTGCTGCTTACGGTGCTCATAGGGATTGATGCCTTGGGCGACCAAGGCGCGCGCCTCGTCACGTCGGGCACGGGCTTCTTTAAGGCTGATTTGCGGATAACTACCAAGAGACATGCGTTTCTGCACGCCCGCCCAGTAATATCTGAAACGCCAGATTTTCCCGCCGCGTGCGGTCACGTTGAGCGCGAGCCCATCCGTGTCGCCTATCGTGTAGTCATTGCCGGTGATTCGGGCTTGCCGAACGGTCGTATCCGAGAGTGCCATAGCGAGCTCCTGAACAGAGTCAGGGCCAGATGCTCGTCTCGCTATCCAAGCAGCTCCAGCAAAAAACCGATTCAGTGCACATCCAAATCCAAGATCCTCATTCGGGACTTAAATCGGGACTTAAAAGCACTGGATGGAGCTGGATTTCAGTGGTTCCCGCTGGAACGAAAAAAGGGCCTAAAGGCCCTTATTTCAATCACTTACAGAATTCAGTGGAACTCTGTAGCGCAATATTTGGAGCGGGAAACGAGACTCGAACTCGCGACCCCGACCTTGGCAAGGTCGTGCTCTACCAACTGAGCTATTCCCGCGTCTTGGTGTGGCGCATTCTATAGATTCAAATTACGCCGTCAACCCTTTGATTCAAAAAAGTTTTATTTCGGCTCAACATCCGTCCGCAGATGCGGCCAGGCGGCGCGCAGGTATTGGACCATCGACCACAGCGTAAGCCCTGCGGAAACCAGCAACAGCGCATAGCCCAACAGCACCCAGAAACTGAAATCCGAAGGGTTGGCCAGCAGGATCACCAGGGCGAGCATCTGCGCGGCGGTTTTCCATTTGCCGAGGTTCGACACCGCGACCTGGGCGCGGGCGCCCAGCTCGGCCATCCATTCACGGAGCGCCGAGACGACGATTTCGCGGCCGATGATCACCGCCGCCGGCAAGGTCAGCCAGAGGTTGCCGTGCTCTTGCACCAGCAGCACCAGGGCCACCGCGACCATCAGCTTGTCGGCCACCGGGTCGAGGAAGGCACCGAACGGCGTGCTCTGCTCGAGGCGTCGGGCCAGGTAACCGTCCAACCAGTCCGTCGCGGCGGCGAAGGCAAAGACCGAGGCGGAGGCCACGTAGCTCCAGTGGTACGGCAAATAGAACAGCAAAATGAAGATCGGAATGAGCAGGACGCGTAGAACGGTAATCAGATTTGGGATATTCATCGGCACAACTGGCTGCGAGGTTGACGGGCATTCTACTCGCTGTGCAGGTTTGCATAAATCGACTCAGCGAGCTTTTTACTGATACCGGGTGCTTTGGCTATCTCCTCGATGCTGGCACGAGACAGTTCCTGCAATCCACCAAAATGTTTCAACAAGTCGCGACGGCGCGTCGGGCCGACGCCTGCCACACCTTCCAGTGTAGACGTACGGCGCGTCTTGCCGCGACGGGCACGGTGTCCGGTGATGGCGAAACGGTGGGCTTCGTCGCGGATCTGCTGGATCAGGTGCAGCGCCGGCGAATCGCCCTTGAGGGTGAATTCATGGGCGGCATCGTTCAGGTACAAGGTCTCGAAACCGGCCTTGCGCGTCGCGCCCTTGGCCACGCCCAGCAGGATCAGGTCGGGGACCATCAGCTCATTGAGCACATCGCGGGCCATGGACAACTGGCCCTTGCCGCCGTCCACCAGAAGGATGTCCGGCAACTTGCCCTCCCCGTCCTTGAGCTTGCCGAAGCGGCGCATCAATGCCTGGTGCATCGCCGCGTAGTCATCGCCGGGCGTGACGCCTTCGATGTTGTAGCGGCGGTAATCGGACTTGATCGGGCCTTCCGGACCGAAGACCACGCAGGACGCCACGGTCGCCTCGCCACTGGAATGGCTGATGTCGTAGCACTCCAGTCGCTGCGGCGGCTCGTCCAGGTTGAGGACATCGGCGAGGGCATCGAACCGCGCCGCCACGTGTTGCCGGTTGGCCAGGCGCGCGCCCAAGGCCTGCTCGGCGTTGGTCACCGCCAGTTGCTGCCAACGGGCACGGGTGCCGCGAACACGGTGGCTGATGGTCAGTTCACGACCGCGAAGCTTGTCGATGGCTTCGATCAGGGCCGGGAAATCCTCATGGACCACATTGACGATCAACTCGGCAGGCAAGTCGCGTTCCGGACTGCTGATGTAGTACTGGCCCAGGAAAGCGGCCATGACCTCGGCCACGTCTTCCTCGATACCCACTTGCGGGAAGAAGTTCTTGCTGCCCAGCACGCGACCGCCCCGCACGCTGATCAAATGCACGCAGGCGCCGCCCGGGTTGATGAACGCGGCGATTACATCAACGTCACCGCTGCCACCTTCCATGCTTTGCTGGTCCTGCACGCGGCGCAGCAGGCCGATCTGGTCCCGCAGTTCGGCGGCCCGTTCGAATTCAAGGTTCACCGCCGCGTCCTCCATGGCCGCCGACAGTTCATCGGTCAGCGCATTGCTGCGGCCTTCCAGGAACATCACCGAGTGACGCACGTCCTCGGCGTAGACCTGCGGCTCGACAAACCCCACACAAGGCGCCTTGCAGCGCTTGATCTGGTATTGCAGGCAGGGCCGGGTGCGGTTCTTGTAGTAGCTGTCTTCACACTGGCGAACGAAAAACGTCTTCTGCAACAGGCTGAGGCTTTCACGAATCGCCCCGGCGCTGGGATACGGGCCGAAATAGCGACCCTTGGCCTTTTTTGCGCCTCGATGAATGCTCAGGCGCGGAAAGGCCCCGTCGGACAGAAACACGTAGGGGTAGGATTTGTCGTCCCGCAGCAGGATGTTGTACGGCGGGCGCCATTCCTTGATCAGCGTCTGCTCGAGCAGCAGCGCCTCGGTTTCATTGGCGGTGATCGTCGTTTCGATTTGCGCGATGCGCCCCACCAGGGCGGAGGTCTTCGGCGCGAGGCCGGTCTTGCGAAAGTAACTGGCCAGGCGCTTCTTGAGGTTCTTGGCCTTGCCGACGTAAAGCAGGCGCGCCTCGCTGTCGAACATGCGGTACACGCCGGGGCGACCGCTGCAAGTGGAGAGGAACGCACTGGGATCAAACAATTCAGTCATGTTCAGGCGCTGGCATCGACCATGCCGTGGCGCACCGCCAACAGTGTCAATTCGACATCACTGCTGATCGAAAGCTTCTCGAAGATACGGTAACGGTAGGTGTTGACGGTTTTAGGCGACAGGCACAGCTTGTCGGAGATGATCTGCACCTTCTGGCAACCGACAATCATCAGGGCAATCTGGATTTCCCGCTCCGACAGTGCGTCGAAGGGCGAGTCGTTGGTTGGCTGGAACGACTTGATCGCCAATTGCTGGGCGATTTGCGGGCTGATGTAGCGCTGCCCGGCGAAAACCAGACGAATGGCCTGGACCATCTCGTTCAAGCCAGCACCCTTGGTGAGGTAACCCGCCGCGCCCGCCTGCAACAGCCGGGTGGGGAATGGGTCCTCTTCACAGACGGTCACTGCGACCACCTTGATGTCCGGGTGACTGCGCAGCAGCTTGCGCGTGGCTTCCAGGCCGCCGATGCCGGGCATCTTGACGTCCATCAGCACCACGTCGGGCTTCAATTCACGCGCCTTGATCAGGGACTCTTCCCCGGATTCAGCCTGGCCAACTACCTGCAGGCCATCGATGTCAGCCAGCATTCGTGTAATGCCCGTACGGACGAGATCATGGTCATCGACCACTAACACCCTAATCAAGCAGACACCTCACGATTTGGTCTTATTTGGGTTGCACGACACCTTAGCAAAAAAGCATCCCGCAGACCTAGCGCAAAGGGACAGATAAAAGTTACAACGCATCTTTATCGCCACGGTATCCGAGGCTTCAAGCACCGGCGTCTCGCTGCATCCTGAGGAAACACTCGTCCTCGCCGACGACCCGCAGGCCCATGCGTTCGTACAACGCCCTGGCCGGATTATCCTTGAATACGGTCAGGCGCAGCGCCGGCCGACGCTCCAACCCCACCAAGTCCCAAACCTGTCCGATCGCCCAGGTCCCGGCGCCCTGTCCGCGAAACGCCTGGTCTATCTGCAATTCGCGAATGTACAACGCCCGGGCATCACGGCTGAGGCTGACAAACCCCAGCGCCTGGCCTGCCCGGCTGATTATCCAGTTCTGCCGAATGATCCAGGCCAGGTCGAACGCTTCGTCCTGCCAGAGCAAATCATGCCTGAGGTAATAAGCAAGCATGTTGTCGCAGGTCAGTTGCCGGGCGAAGTCGATATCCCCGTTCGTTGCGGCACGCCATTCGAAACTCATGAATACCTCGTTAAAGCACTGCCACCGGCATGGCTTGCCCGGCCCAGCCGTTGGCGCCGCGGCGAGCGATCACCAACCACTCACCGGTGCCCGGTGCTGCCACGAGCAGCGAACCGTCCGGGCCCCAAATGGCGCTGCGGCCAGCCGATTCCCAACCGCCCGTGACGCCGCCATGATTCGCCATCAGCACGGTCATGGTGTGATGCCGGGCATAGCCTTGCAACAAGGTCGTATCCGGCACGTAGCCACCCTCGGTGATCAACACCCCCGCGGCATACAGCGTCGCGCCCTGCCCGGCTGCCGCGGCCGCATGGTTGGCGTGGGAGAAATCAGCACACACCGCCAGCGCGATGCGATCCTGCCCCATCGTCAGCATCGAGCCACCATGGCCCGGGGCGAAGGCGACTTCTTCCCCCGGGTGCAGGTGCTGCTTGCTGTACACCCCGAGGGAACCGTCGGCGCCGAGCACCAGCGCGCCGATCAACACCGGGCCGTCCGCCGACAGCCGAATCGGCATGCCCACCATGGTGGTCAGACCGAGCGCTTGCGCCAAATCACGCAGCGGTTGCAATACGGCATCCTCCGGCAGGACCGCCAGATCTGCCGCCAGGCCACGTTCGTAACCGGTGAGCGACAACTCAGGAAAGACCAGCAACTGCACCCCCTGTTCAGCGGCGGCTTGCATGAAACGCTGATGGCTGGCGAGATTGGCGCGAGTGTCCCCCGCAATGGAGATCGACTGGGCGGCGGCAAATGTTGGAACGGTCATGGTTCATCCCTGGAAGGCGGTGCAAACCTGAAGTTTGTCATAAAGCCCTGCGGACTCAAGCCAGAGCGAACACTTACATGCCCCCGATAGAATTTTCTGATTGAACCGGCGCCCCGCCCTCTAGTAAGCTCGGGGCCATTCATCGGAGACAGACCATGTTCAACGCCCTCTCACCGCTTAAAACCGCCAGCGCCCCGCGCTCGGTTGCGGCTGCCCGGGCGAACAGCGTTCAAACTCCGGTCAGCTTTTATTTTGGGTATTGGTTTAGCCACTGGCGCGCCTGATACCCAACCGGCGCCCACTTTAAACGGGTCGCCTTCCAGAGTTTTCCAAACCCCCGGTCGGCCTCCCGACCGGGGGTTTTGTTTTTTCAGGCCCCAAACATTTGCAGCATCAGACAACTTGAGGATTGAACCATGAACTACGCCACTTATTACCGTTACGACAGTTTTTCCGCCTGGCGATTTACCAGCCACCGTTCGGGACAGCCTGCCGCCTCCGATCGGTCACCTACCGGTGGCAAGCCTCAATTGCGGGCCAATCCGGCCAATTGTCGAACACCCCACTAGGACCGGCGCGCGGGAACGAACCCGCCACCCGTCCAGGAAGCCAAATCATGAATTCGTCCGTCTCCGCTTTGCCGCTGTCCACGCTCAATCCTGCCAACGAAGCCCTGACCCTGCGTCTGCCCAGTTCGTTGCAACTCAAGCAGCAATTGCCGCTCAGCAGCGCGTTGAGCCACCAAGTGAGCGCCCATCGCCAGGCCATCCGCGCGATCCTCGACGGTGAAGATGCCCGCCTGCTGGTCATCGTCGGCCCCTGCTCGATCCACGATCCGAAATCCGCCCTCGAATACGCCGCCAACCTGGCTCGCCTGGCCCACGAAGTGAGCGACAGCATGCTACTGGTCATGCGCGCCTACATAGAAAAGCCCCGCACGACCGTCGGTTGGAAAGGCCTGGCCTACGACCCTGGCCTGGACGGCAGCGATGACATGGCCGCCGGCCTGACCTTGTCCCGGGCGCTGATGCGCGACGTACTCCAGTTGGGCCTGCCCGTCGCCACCGAACTGCTGCAACCCATGGCCGCCCATTACTTCGATGACCTGCTCAGTTGGGTCGCCATTGGCGCGCGCACCACCGAATCGCAGATCCACCGGGAAATGGCCAGCGGCCTGGGCATGCCGGTAGGGTTCAAGAACGGCACGGACGGCGGAGTCGGCATCGCCTGCGACGCCATGCGCTCTGCCGCCCACCCCCATCGGCATTTCGGCGTCGACAGCCAGGGGCATCCGGCGATCATCCAGACGCCGGGCAACCCCGACACCCACCTGGTGCTGCGCGGCGGCCATCGTGGACCGAACTATGACCGCCAGAGCGTCACGCAGATACACCACGACCTGACCCGCCTGAAAATACCGGCGCGCATCATGGTGGATTGCAGCCACGCCAACAGCGGCAAAGACCCGTTGCGCCAGCCCCAGGTTTTCAATGACGTGCTGGAACAACGACTGCAAGGGAACCGTTCCCTGATCGGCATGATGCTCGAAAGTCACCTGTTCGAAGGCTGCCAGCCGCTGGGCCCGTCGATGCGCTACGGCGTCTCGGTCACCGATGGTTGCCTGGGCTGGGAGTCCACCGAGCAACTATTGCGTGAGGCTCATCGCAAGCTGCAATGACTAATAGGTACTGACTGACCTGACGTCATTCGCGAGCAGGCTCGCTCCCACAGGGCTCGGTGGTGTACAAGGAATTCAGGTACACCACCGCCCCCCCTGTGGGAGCGAGCCTGCTCGCGATAGCGGTATGTCAGGCGACATTGATGTTGGCTGATACGATGCCATCGCGAGCAAGCTCGCTCCCACAGTTTTTGTCCCTGGGTGGCTGCTGGCTATGTTCGGCGATTGCTCAGGCCAGCTCCACTTCCCTGGGCTTTACCGTCGGCGCCACTTCGAAGCGATCCGCCAGGAACGGGGTGATGTCCAGTGGCAGGGGTTCGTTGTTCACCAGTTTATCCAGCAGCACCCCGGTGATGGCCGAGGTCAGGATGCCGGTGCGAAAATGCCCGCAGGCGTTGAGGTAGCCCGCCACTCCGCGCATCGGCCCCAAGATCGGCAACTCATCGGGCGAACCCGGGCGCAGACCGGCCCAGGTTCGTTTCAGATTGATGTCGATCAACTGCGGGATACAGCGCACCGCGCCTTGCACCAGCCCTTCGATTTCCGGATAAGTCGTGGTCACGTCGAAGCCTTTGTCTTCAGTGGTGCTGCCAATCAGGATTTCACCGTTGTCTTTCTGCGCCACATAGCAGTCGCTGGTGGTCAGGCAGCCGTTGAGGATTTTCGGCATGCGCTCCGTCAGCAGGATCTGGCCCTTGACCGGTTTGACCGGAATCCGCACGCCAGTGGCCTGCTCGCTCAGGTCCGCGGCCCAGGCACCGGCCGCGTTGATCAGGGTTCGGCAGTTGAACGTCCCCGCCTCGGCGGTTTGCACCCCGGTCACCCGCGTGCCGCTGCGCAGCACCTCGGTCACATGGGTGTTGAAGAACAGGTCGACGCCGTTCTGTCGGGCGCCTTCGGTGTAGGCATCGGCCAGGCGGAACGGACTGACCTGGTGATCACAGAGAAATTCCAGCGCGCCCAGGGCCTCATGGCTGACATTCGGCTCTGCCGAGCGCAGGGCCGCCTGGTCGAGCCAGCGCACCTGGTCTGCCAGGTGGGGAATGCAGGCGACGATGTGCTCAGCGTACGAACGGTCTTCCTCGTCGTAGATCACGAACTTGAGCCCGGTCTCCTCGAACTTGAAATCCATGCCGTGACGGTCGATCAATTCGCGGTGCAACTGCGGATACATTGCGTTGGACTGCAAGGCGAAATCGAAGAACGACTGGGGCAGGATGTGCGGGGTGCTGGCATCCACCGCCACAGCGGCGCCCTGGGTCTGGCGCTTGCGGTTGGCCGACATCATGCGAAAGAAGATCACCCCGCATCCCAGGCCCACCGACTCACCGATGGCCCACAGCCCACCCGCCGAAGCCCGGGTCGCGTTGCCGGGGCGCTTGGCGTCGATCAAGGCGATCTTCAGATGTTTGCGCTTGGACAGTTGATAGGCGCACGAAGCCCCGATCACACCACCTCCGGCTATGACCACGTCATAATCCT
Source organism: Pseudomonas sp. Z3-6 (assembly GCF_051131985.1). Classification (NCBI taxonomy): domain Bacteria; kingdom Pseudomonadati; phylum Pseudomonadota; class Gammaproteobacteria; order Pseudomonadales; family Pseudomonadaceae; genus Pseudomonas; species Pseudomonas sp. Z3-6. The sequence goes on along the minus strand of NZ_CP071644.1, from coordinate 2,564,985 downwards.
TAATCATGGGAAACGGCCTCCGTGGCGACGTTCTGGAACGCTGAAAAGGGAATCGGGTCGATAGGAAAACGCGGCCTCAGCCAACCGACGTCGGCGCGACCGGTGGCTTCGCGCAAGCGGTCGCTGCAATAGCCAACGCACATCCGCCCCTGGCAATCGCCCATGCTCACGCGGGTGCGCATCTTCAGGCTGGCCATGTCCTGCACGCCTTGCTCCAGCGCCCGGTCGATGTCGGCGCGGGTGGCGTGTTCACAGCGGCAGATCACCGTGTCGGCGGCCGGCAAGGCGGTTTGTCCGGCGCCACGCTGGGTGTAGCGATCCACGGCGGCGCGAAAGCGAATGATCCGCTGCAGTTGCGCCTGGTAGCGTTCCCGCTGGGCCAGGGCCTCGGACGGATCGAGTACGTTGCGTTGCATCAGGATCGACAGCGCTGCGATGCGCCCGCTGAGCATGGCCGCTTCACCGCCGCGAATCCCGCCCATGTCGCCGGCCAGATGAATGTGCGCTTCGCTGCTTTGCTGCCAGGCATCGGACACCACCCGCAAATAACCGTCCTCGCTGAAACCGTGCTCCAGGCCCATCTGCTGGCTCAATTGAGTCCGCGGAATAAAGCCGTAGCCGACCGCCAGGGTCTGGGCCGGCACCTGTTCGGCGCGTTTGAGGTCGGGTTCCCAGGTCGTGGAGTAAGGCGCGACGGTGACGTGGCTCAACTCGCCCTCGCCGTCAGCCTGTACCACGCCCCAACCATAGCGCACGGGAATGCGATTGAGCTTGAGGTAGGCCAACATGCTCAGGCCATCGAGGAACAGCTGCGGCTTGTTCAGCAACGCCAGGCTTTCCTTGGCGATCCGGCCGAACGCGCAGGCTTCGAAGACGCCTGCCACCGCCACGCCCGAAGCGTGCAGTTGGCACGCCACCAGCGGCAGCAACGGACCGGTGCCGGCGATCACCACCGGGCTCGGCGGCCTGACCACGCCGCTCTTGATCTGCAATTGCAGGCCGCCGAGCATCATCACCCCCGGCAGCGTCCAGCCAGGAAACGGCACGCTGCGTTCATGACAACCGGCCGCCAGGACCAGATGGGAATAGGCGACCTCCCCCAGGCGCTCGTCGGCATTCAGCAGCATCAGCGCCCGGAAGCCTTCGGCGCCGATAACCCGACTACTTAATCGCACGTCGATCAAGGCGGCGTGTTGCTGGAATTCACCGTGGAGTTTCTCCAAGGCTTCACTGTAGCGCGACCCCAGGTAGTCGAGGCTGACGCCATCGCGCAGCGGCCCGCGATACACGACGCCACCGAGGCGCGGCGCTTCTTCGAGCAGTGTGCAACGAACCCCGTGGGAGGCCAGCTCGATGGCCGTTGCCATGCCCGCCGGCCCACCGCCGACAATCACCGGATCCAGGCTCATGGCGCCTCCGTTTCGGTAATGCGGTTGACCCGGGTTTCGATCTGCATGCCAGGGCGCACCAGGGTCTGGCAGGCACGGCGCTTGTGACGACCGTCGATCTTGACCAGGCAGCATTGGCACACACCCATGCCGCAGTAGGCGCCGCTGATCTGGTCGTGGTCGTTGCGGGCCACCTGGCGTTGCCCCAGGGACTGGATGACGGTGAGGACGGTTTCGCCGTGGGCAGCGCTGACAGCCTGCCCGTCCAAGCGCACCGTCATATCGGCCTGTGCCAGCGGCTGGATATCGAATTTCCGGCGTAGAAGGTCTGAAGGTTGCATCATACTGCTCTTCCTTGAAGGTTCTGTGGGGGCTCGGCTCCTTGCGGCACACCATCACCGGTTCGCATCAGTGCCCGGCAGCGGCAGCGCGCCAAAGCAGGGCAACAGACGCCACATGATAGTGCGCACGAAATTTATGTTAGGGATTATTTGTGACCAAGTGTTGATCCAGGCCAGCGAATCGGCTCGTCGGCTCATGAACTTTTTTTCAGAAAGCCGACAGGTATTCTTTGGCAGAATGCTGCGCAATCGCTCCAATTTCTCTACAGGGTACCGCCCATGAACCGCATCCTGACCATCGAAGACGACGCCGTGACCGCTCGTGAAATCGTTGCCGAGCTGACCCGCAACGGCCTGGATGTCGATTGGGTCGACAACGGTCGCGAAGGCCTGGAACGGGCAGTCAGCGGCGACTACGACCTCATCACCCTCGACCGCATGCTGCCCGAACTCGATGGCCTGGTGATTGTCACCACCCTGCGCACCATGGGCGTGGCCACGCCGATCCTGATGATCAGCGCCCTCTCCGATGTGGACGAACGCGTGCGTGGCCTGCGGGCCGGCGGCGACGATTACCTGACCAAGCCGTTCGCCACCGACGAAATGGCCGCCAGGGTCGAAGTGCTGCTGCGGCGCAACAATGGCACCCGCGAGCCGGAAACCGCGCTGCGGGTGGCTGACCTGGAGCTGAACCTGATCAGCCGCGAAGCCAGCCGCAACGGACAACTGCTCAGCCTGCTGCCCACCGAATACAAGCTGCTGGAATTCCTGATGCGCAACAGCGGCCAGATTCTCTCGCGCATGATGATCTTCGAGGAAGTCTGGGGTTATCACTTCGACCCCGGCACCAACCTGATCGACGTCCACATCGGCCGCCTGCGCAAGAAAATCGACCCGCCGGGCCTGGAACCGCTGATTCGCACGGTACGGGGTTCCGGCTATGTCATTGCTGAACCCCGCTAAGGGCTGGCGCTCCTCCAGCAGCCGTCTGCTGGCGCTGTACAGTTCGCTGTTCGTGATTTGGAGCGCGATCCTGATGGGGGTCATGTATTACGAAGTGTTTGGCTACCTCGACAGCCTGGCCAAGCACTCCCTGATGCAGCGCCAACACCTGTTCGCGCGGATCCACGGCGACCAACTGGAAGACGCGCTCATGGCCAGCCTGACGCTGGACGAGCGTGGGGTCGACGCCTACGGGCTGTTCGATCCGCAATTGCGCCATTTGAGCGGACCGATCCAGCGGGTGCCCGCCGACCTGCCGCTGGACGGCAAGATCCACATGCTCGGTGGCTGCGTCGATTCCGATCAACCGGGCGTGCCTTCCGACAGCTGCGACGCGGTGGCGACCCGGACCCAAGACGGTCGCTGGCTGGTCCTGGCCCGGGACAACGGCTCGCTGTTCGCCGTGACGCGGATCATCTTGCACGCGCTGTTCTGGGGGGTATCGCTGACGATCCTGCCGGGCATCGCGGGTTGGCACCTGTTGCGCCGCCGACCGCTACGACGGATTCGCCAGTTGCAGGCCAGCGCCGAAGCCATCGTCGCCGGTGACCTGACCCATCGCCTGCCGTTGTCGAGCCGGCGCGATGAGCTGGACATGCTGGCGGCGATCGTCAATGCCATGCTCGAACGCATCGAACGCTTGATGAACGAGGTCAAGGGTGTATGCGACAACATCGCCCATGACCTGCGCACCCCGTTGACGCGCCTGCGCGCCCAACTTTATCGCATCCAGCAGCAAGCGCCGGACGGCTCCGCCGAGGCTTTGCAGATGGACCAGGTGCTCGCCGAGACCGACACCCTGATGGCGCGGTTTCGCGGTTTGTTGAGGATTTCCGAACTGGAGGACCAGCAGCGGCGCTCGGGCTTCGTGCGCCTCGATCCGTTGCAGCTACTGCAAGAACTGCATGATTTTTATCTGCCGCTGGCCGAGGAAGGCGAACTGACCTTTATCCTGGAGGTGCCCGACGCCCTGCCCCTGCTCAATGGCGACCGGGCCTTGCTGTTCGAGGCCGTGTCGAACCTGTTGAGCAACTCCATCAAGTTCACTCCGCCGGGGGGCACCGTGATCCTGCGCGGGGTCGATCAGGGCGACAGCACGCGCATCGAAGTGCTCGACTCCGGCCCCGGCATCCCCGAGGCCGAGCGCAAGGCCGTGTTTCGCCGCTTCTACCGCGCCGAGGGCAGCAGCCAGCACGGCGGATTTGGCCTGGGCCTATCGATCGTCGCGGCGATCGTCAATCTGCATGGGTTCATGTTGGAAGTGGGTAGCAGCGAACACGGCGGCGCGCGGTTGGTGCTCGATTGCCGGGCGACGTTGTTGTAGACATAGGGCTGGAGCAACACCTGTGGCGAGGGAGCTTGCTCCCGCTCGGCTGCGAAGCAGCCGCTAAACCGATGGATAGGATTTGGCTGGCGTGTGCATCCGACAGATATTGGGGCCGCTGCGCGACCCAGCGGGAGCAAGCTCCCTCGCCACAAAGTGTGGTGTGCCAGATCTTAGTTATCAAGGCTCACCGCGATGCAGCGGGGTGTTTTGCAGCTCATAGCGCAGCTCGTCGATCAACTTGGCAATGCTTTCTTCCGAACGGACGCTGTCGACACTCATGCCGCTCACCACCAGGTCCACCTCGCCGCTTTCACGGTGATACAGGCGCACGGTCAGGGTGCCGTCACCGTTGAGGCTGCATTCGCAGGCCAGCGGCGTAAAGCTTTCTTCGAGGCGGGCACGCAACGGGGCCAGATGAGTCATGCGATGCACCCTCAGCCCCGGGGGCGCAAATGAACGGTAGACAGCTCCGACCTCCTGGTCCGCATAGACATCCTGTCGCTCACATATCGGGTTCGTTCATAGCACATTGAGGCGTATTCCTTGAGTGTTTCGTGGGGGACGCGGCATCACGGAGGATGTCGCACACTCACAGCCTAAGGAACCGCCCCCCCTTGCAAAACCTGAATTTGCACCAGCGCATCCGGTGCATTTGCACTGGCTATCATGGTGCCTTCATTCGCCATTCATTGGCGAACAAACCGCGCTCCCGCGCCCAGACAATCGCCTCGCTGCGGCTATGGACATCCAGTTTCGAATACAGTGTAGCCACATGATTGCGCACCGTATTAGGCGCAAGCTTCAGGCGCGCGGCGATTTCCTTGTCGGCCAACCCTTCACAGATGAGCCCCAGCACATCACGCTCACGGGCCGTCAGCTCGGTGAAGGATGCGCTGGGCACCTGGGCATTGATGCTCTTCACGTTGGCCAGTTTTTCAATCAGGGTCCGGCTGAACCAGGACGCGTCCTTCATCACCTCCTCGATCGCCGCCACCAGTTCCAGTTCCGAGCGCTTGCGTTCGGTGATGTTCATCAGCACCAGCAGGTAGCAGGGTTTGTCCTGGATAAGCACCGTGTCGGCAGCGACCTCACAGTCGATCAGTTCGCCGCCTTTCTTGTTCACCTTGACGTCGATGCTCGAGACAGCGGCCGCCTTTTCCAGCCGAGCAAACAGCGCGACGCTGGCGGCCTTGTCGAGGAAACCGATTTCCTCCACGGCTTTACCCAACAGCTCTTCGCTGGCGTAGCCAGTGGTCTGGAGAAACGCTTCGTTGATCTCCAGCAGCTGTTGTTCGGCGCTGCACACCAACGTGGGCACGGGCGACAGGCGGAACGACTTGGCAAAGCGCTCCTCGCTCTGGCGCAACGCCGTTTCCGCTTTGCGGCGCGGCTCCATGTCCATGAAGGAAAACAGCATGCAGTCTTCGTCATGCAGGTCCAGGGGCTGGCCGGCGACGATCACCTGCTTGCTGGTGCCATCGGGCAATTTCAACTCAGCCTGCATTTGCGGAATGGTCGCGCCCTGCCCCAGGCGCTCGATGGCCAGGTCACGTTTCTCGGCGGCTTCGAGCACATCCAGTTCGTACACCGAACGCCCGATCACCTGGTCGCGGCTATAGCCGGTCATCTCCAGGAATCCCGGGTTGACCTTGATGTAGCGCAGGTCGCTGAGACGACAGATCACCGCCGGTGCCGGGTTGGCCCCGAAGGTCTTTTCGAAACGCTGCTCGGCGCTGGCCCATTCGGTGGCGTCGCTGAGGATCAGCACGAGCAGTTCCGGCTCACCATTACGGTCGGCCAGGATCATGCTGCGAATCCGATGCACCCAGGTGCGATCCGGGTCGGCCTTGGGCGTAACCTCCACCAGCACATCGCTGAACTCATCGCCACGGGCCACCCGGGCGATGGGGTAGTTGTCTTCGGTCAACGGATGGTTGTTGCGGTAACGCAATTGAAAACGCCGGGCGTATTGCCGGGCCGTGGTGCCCAGCTCATTGAGGTCCTCGACGCCGTGCATGGCCAACGCTGCGGCGTTGGCCCAGGCAATGGTCTGGTCGACCTCGATCAACATCACCCCGTCGGACAGCCCGGCAATGATCTGCAGCAATTGACGACGGTTGGTATCGGTGGTCGGGACTTGCTGATTCATTGGGTCTCCATGTGGTCAGTAGGTTTCAAGCATGGATGCGCTGAAAGTTACGACCACATGGCTTTGCAATAGTGCATCGGCCCCCTCACGCCGCCATGCGTCCTTCGGCAATCGCCTGGGAGGCAGCCAGCATCGCTCGCAGCAGCACCGCGCAACCGGCGGCGAGGTCGTCCGGGGCGGCGTTTTCGATTTCGTTGTGGCTGATGCCACCTTCGCAGGGCACGAAGATCATTCCGGCCGGGCCCAGTTCGGCGAGGAAGATCGCGTCATGGCCGGCACCGCTGACGATGTCCAGGTGGGACAGGCCCAGCCCTTGGGCAGCGCCGCGGACGGCGTCGACGCAGCCCTGGTCGAAATACAGCGGCGGGAAGTCGGCGGTGGGTTTCAAATCGAAGGTCAGGCCGTGTTGCCGGCAGGTGTCTTCGATCACCTGCTTGACCTCGGCGATCATCGAATCCAGGCGCGCCGGTTCCAGGTGACGGAAATCCAGGGTCATGCGCACCTCGCCGGGAATGACGTTACGCGACCCCGGATAGGCTTGCAGGCAACCGACCGTGCCGCAAGCATGGGGTTGATGACCGAGGGCTGCGCGGTTGACGGCACCGACGATGATCGAGGCGCCCACCAGGGCGTCCTTGCGCAGGTGCATCGGGGTCGGGCCGGCGTGGGCTTCGACGCCACGCAAGGTCAGGTCGAACCACTTCTGCCCCAGGGCACCCATCACCACGCCGATGGTCGTGCCCTCATCCTCGAGGATCGGCCCCTGCTCGATGTGCGCCTCGAAGTACGCCCCCACCGGATGCCCGCTGACCTTGCGCGGGCCGGCATAGCCGATGGCGTTGAGCGCCTGGCCCACACTGATGCCTTCGGCGTCGGTCTTGGCGAGGGTTTCTTCGAGGGTGAATTTCTCGGCGAACACCCCGGAGCCCATCATGCACGGGGCGAAGCGCGAGCCTTCTTCGTTGGTCCAGACCACCACCTCCAGCGGTGCTTCGGTTTCAATGTTCAGGTCATTGAGGGTGCGCAGCACTTCCAGCCCGGATAGCACGCCAAAGCAGCCGTCGAACTTGCCGCCGGTGGGTTGGGTGTCGATGTGGCTGCCGGTCATCACCGGTGGCAGGTTCGGATTGCGCCCCGGGCGGCGGGCGAAGATATTGCCCACCGCATCGATGCTGACGGTGCAGCCCGCCGCCTGGGTCCATTGCACGAACAGGTCGCGGGCTTGGCGGTCAAGGTCGGTCAGGGCCAGCCGGCACACGCCGCCCTTGACCGTGGCGCCGAGCTGGGCCAGGTCCATGAGCGATTGCCACAGGCGGTCGCGGTTGATGTGCTGATGGGTGGATTGCAGGACGTCGAGGGCTGCGTTCATGGGGATCTCCTTCAGGCAGTTATCTCATTTCGACGCGGTCCAGTGTGGGAGCGGGCTTGCTCGCGAATGCGGTGTATCAGTCAGCATTGATGTTGATTGACGCACCGCATTCGCGAGCAAGCCCGCTCCCACAGGCACCGCATTCATCTGCTATTGCAGAGGTGACTTGGCGACCGCCGGGCTGGCCCCTTGCATGCTGCACAACCCGTAATAAATCACCCCACCCAGCGCCGAGCCGGTGAACCAGCCATAGCTGTAGAACCAACTGAACGCATCGCTGCCCAGGGACAACAGCGTCAATACCACCGGCACGCCAAAGGCGATGAAGCCGTTCCAGTTCCAGGCCGGGTAAATGTCGTCGCGGTACAACCCGGCCAGGTCCAGTTGCTGTTTCTTGATCAGGAAATAATCCACCACCATGATCCCGGCAATCGGCCCCAGCAGGCTCGAATAGCCCAGCAGCCAATTGGAATAGACCGACTCGAGGCTGACCTCGGACACGATCAGGCCGAGTTTCTTCAACAGCTCATGGGCCATCAGCGCCAGCCCTACCAATCCGGTGAGCATCACTGCCTTGGTGCGGCCGATCAGTTTCGGCGCCAGGTTCTGGAAGTCGTTGGTGGGCGAGACGATGTTGGCCGCGGTGTTGGTCGAGAGCGTGGCGACGATGATCAGCACCATGGCCAGCGCCACCCACACCGGGCTCTGGATGTGACCGATCAAGGTCACCGGGTCGGAGACGGTCACCCCCACCAGTTTCTCCGAGGCGGCGGTCATCACCACGCCGAGGGAGGCGAACAGGAACATGGTCAACGGCAGGCCGATGATCTGCCCGACGATCTGGTCTTTCTGGCTCTTGGCATATCGACTGAAGTCCGGAATGTTCAACGACAGGGTGGCCCAGAAGCCGACCATGGCCGTCAGCCCGGCAAGAAAATAACTCGTCACCCCGGCGCCTTCAGGCCGCTTGGCCGGGACCGCCATCAGTTCAGTCAACGAGACATTGGGCAACGCCCATACCAGCAGCCCCGCCCCCACCAGTACCAGCAATGGCGCAGACAAGGTTTCCAGCCATTTGATCGACTCGGCACCGCGCAACACCACCCACAGGTTGATGACCCAGAACACCATGAAGCCGATTACTTCGCCGGTGCCGCCCAGGCTCTTCCAGCCTTCGAACACCGAGCCGAGAAACAAGTGGATCGCCAACCCACCGAACATCGTCTGGATGCCGAACCAACCGCACGCCACCAGGGCGCGGATCAGGCACGGCACGTTGGAGCCAATCACGCCGAAGGACGAGCGCAACAGCACCGGAAACGGAATGCCGTACTTGGTCCCGGCGAAGGCGTTCAGGGTCAGGGGGATCAGCACAATGATGTTGGCGAACAGGATCGCCAGCAGCGCCTCGCCCACCGTCAAACCGAAATAGGCGGTGAGCACGCCGCCGAGGGTATAGGTCGGCACGCAGATCGCCATGCCCACCCACAGTGCCGTGATGTGCCATTTGTTCCAGGTTCGCTCGTGCACCTTGGTCGGCGCGATGTCGTGGTTATAACGGGGGCTGTCGAGGACGTCGCTGCCGGCTTCAAGCTCGAATAGTCCGTCGCGCTCGGTCACTGTTGATCTGGTCATGTCCGCTCCACTGTTTTCATTATTTTTGCTCATCGACTGGCGATGGCCGGAGTACTTGCACGCGTGCTATCCACCACCCCGCCAGGCCACGACGGCACTCAATAACCGTGCCGAATAACGCGCCGAGCTGACCGGACGATCGATATAACCCTTTCAACCTTTTGATGTTTAACGTTTTAAAGCCAAGTGATTGCTTTGTTTCAGTCCCGGCTTTCCGACATTGAGGCTAGATGACCTTCACGCCCTGTCGAGCGGGAGATTCAAAGTGGTGCAGCCCGCAACAACGCGAGGTGTCTGGCCCGCACTTCCAACGCTTTCAAGCCGCTGATTTACCATGACAAATCTCGCTCAAATAACGATCCTGTCAAGTGCGTCAAAATGGTGAGCAGGCTCACCATTTTGGTGGTTCTTTAAATTAATCGTTAATTTTCAATAAGTTAATTAACGCATAAGCTTATAAAAAATAATCTTGCTCATTTCAATAACTCCAGCTAGCGTCTAATCCTGACAGTCGTGACAGGAATGTAAGCCGGCACGACTTTACCTACCGTGATGGATAAAACATAAAGAACCGACAACAGTCGGTCATGCCTGCGAGGAACTCGGAATGTCTCTGTTGATCCGTGGCGCCACCGTTATTACCCATGATGAAAGTTATCGCGCCGATGTGTTTTGCGCCGACGGCGTGATCCAGGCCATTGGTCAAAACCTGGATGTTCCGGCCGCTGTCGAAGTGCTCGATGGCAGCGGTCAATACCTGATGCCCGGCGGCATCGATCCCCATACGCATATGCAGTTGCCGTTCATGGGCACGGTCGCCAGTGAAGACTTCTTCAGCGGCACGGCGGCGGGCCTCGCCGGGGGCACCACGTCGATCATCGACTTCGTGATTCCCAACCCCCAGCAGTCACTGATGGAAGCCTTTCATCAATGGCGCGGCTGGGCCGAAAAAAGCGCCAGCGACTACGGTTTCCACGTAGCGATCACCTGGTGGAGCGAACAGGTCCGCGAAGAAATGGCCGAGCTGGTCAGCCACCACGGCGTGAACAGCTTCAAGCATTTCATGGCCTACAAGAACGCAATCATGGCCGCCGACGACACCTTGGTGGCGAGCTTCGAGCGTTGCCTGGAATTGGGCGCGGTGCCCACCGTGCATGCCGAGAACGGCGAACTGGTGTATCACCTGCAACGCAAGCTGCTGGCCCAGGGCATCACCGGGCCAGAAGCCCATCCGCTGTCGCGGCCGTCGCAAGTGGAAGGCGAAGCCGCGAGCCGCGCCATCCGCATCGCCGAAACCCTGGGCACGCCGCTGTACCTGGTGCACGTGTCCACCCAGGAAGCCCTGGACGAAATCACCTACGCCCGCAGCAAAGGCCAACCGGTGTACGGTGAAGTCCTGGCCGGGCACTTGCTGCTGGACGACAGCGTCTATCGCCACCCGGACTGGCAGACCGCCGCCGGCTACGTGATGAGCCCGCCCTTCCGCCCACGGGGGCATCAGGAAGCACTCTGGCATGGCCTGCAGTCCGGCAACCTGCACACCACCGCCACCGACCATTGCTGCTTCTGTGCCGAACAGAAAGCCGCAGGGCGTGACGACTTCAGCAAGATCCCCAACGGCACCGCCGGGATCGAAGACCGCATGGCGGTGCTCTGGGACGAGGGGGTCAACAGCGGCAAATTGTCGATGCAGGACTTTGTCGCCCTGACCTCCACCAACACCGCGAAGATCTTCAACCTCTACCCGCGCAAGGGCGCGATCCGCGTCGGTGCCGATGCCGACCTGGTGCTTTGGGACCCGCAAGGCAGCCGCACGATTTCCGCCAAGACCCACCACCAGCAAGTGGACTTCAACATCTTCGAAGGCAAGACCGTACGCGGCGTACCCAGCCACACCATCAGCCAGGGTCGGCTGGTGTGGGCCGACGGCGACCTGCGGGCCGAGCGCGGCGCGGGGCGCTACATCGAACGGCCGGCGTATCCGGCGGTGTTCGATTTGCTGAGCAAGCGGGCGGAGTTGAATAAACCAAGTGCCGTGAAACGCTGAAATCGAGGCCTTCGGCCTTCGCGAGCAAGCCCGCTCCCACATGGGATCTGTCGTGTACACAGATTCTATGGCTGCCCAAGATCCAGTGTGGGAGCGGGCTTGCTCGCGAAGACGTCAGCCCAGACAACCGAAAAAACCACTGCCCACCAGAGGCAGCACCTCAAACACCGTGAGGCCCATTTCATGATCCAGCCCCTGAGTCATCTCCCCCATTCCCAGGAAGACCCGGCCACCCTCGCCGCCCGCTTCAGCGACCTGGCGCCGCCCCTCAACGCGCGCCAGGCCCACCTGGAGGCGTCCCGCTGCCTGTATTGCTACGACGCACCTTGTGTGAACGCCTGTCCGAGCGAGATCGATATTCCTTCGTTCATTCGCAACATCCACCAAGACAACGTCCAAGGCGCGGCGCAGACAATTCTCTCGGCCAATATCCTCGGCGGCAGTTGCGCCCGGGTTTGCCCCACCGAGGTCCTGTGCCAACAGGCCTGCGTGCGCAACAACGCCCATGAATGCGCCCCGGTATTGATCGGCTCGTTGCAACGCTACGCAGTGGACAACGCCCACTTCAGCGCGCACCCGTTCCAACGGGCCGCCGCCACCGGCAAGCGCATCGCCGTGGTTGGCGCCGGGCCCGCGGGGTTGTCGTGTGCGCACCGCAGTGCGATGCACGGCCATGACGTGGTGATTTTCGAAGCCCGGGACAAAGCCGGCGGCCTCAACGAATACGGGATCGCCAAGTACAAACTGGTGGACGATTACGCCCAACGGGAGCTGGACTTCCTGCTGGAGATTGGTGGCATCGAAATCCGCCACGGCCAGAAGCTCGGCGAGCACCTGAGCCTGAGCGACCTGCACCAGCAATTCGACGCGGTGTTCCTAGGCCTCGGCCTGGCCGCCAGCAAACAACTGGGCCTGAGCGACGAACAAGCCCCGGGGCTGCTGGCCGCCACCGAGTACATTCGCGAACTGCGCCAGGCCGATGACCTCAGCCAGTTGCCCCTGGCCGACCGTTGCATCGTCCTCGGCGCCGGCAACACCGCCATCGACATGGCCGTGCAAATGGCTCGCCTCGGCGCCCGGGACGTCAACCTGGTCTACCGTCGCGGCCTTGAAGACATGGGCGCCACCTTGCACGAACAAGACATCGCCAAGACCAACCAGGTGCGCCTGCTGACCTGGGCCCAACCGCAACAAGTGTTGCTCGATGACGCCGGGCAGGTGCGCGGCATGCGTTTTTCCCGTACCCATCTGGAAAACGGCCGACTGGTCATCGGCGCCGAGACCTTCGACCTGCCCGCCGACGCCATCTTCAAAGCCATCGGCCAGGCCTTCGACGACAACGCGCTGGTGGACCCACTGGCCCGGGAACTCAAGCGCCAGGACGGACGGATCCTGGTGGACGAACACCTGCGCACCAGCGTTCCCGGGGTCTACGCCGGCGGCGATTGCACCAGCCTCGACCAGGACCTCACCGTGCAGGCCGTGCAGCACGGCAAACTCGCCGCCGAGGCGATCAACGCTCAACTGATGCTTAACGTGGAGGCTGCGTAAATGGCCGATCTGTCGATTGTCTTCGCCGGCATCAAAGCCCCCAACCCGTTCTGGCTGGCCTCCGCGCCACCCACCGACAAGGCCTACAACGTCGTCCGCGCCTTCGAGGCCGGCTGGGGTGGCGTGGTCTGGAAAACCCTCGGTGAGGACCCGGCGGCGGTGAACGTGTCCTCGCGCTATTCGGCCCACTACGGGGCCAATCGCGAGGTCTTGGGCATCAACAACATCGAGCTGATCACCGACCGTTCCCTGGAGATCAACCTGCGGGAAATTACCCAGGTGAAAAAGGACTGGCCGGATCGGGCGCTGATCGTGTCGCTGATGGTGCCCTGCGTCGAAGAATCCTGGAAAAACATCCTGCCCCTGGTGGAAGCCACCGGCGCCGACGGCATCGAGTTGAACTTCGGTTGCCCCCACGGCATGCCGGAACGGGGCATGGGCGCGGCGGTCGGCCAGGTGCCGGAGTACGTCGAGCAAGTGACCCGCTGGTGCAAGACCTATTGCTCGCTACCCGTCATCGTCAAGCTCACACCGAACATCACCGACATCCGCGTCGCCGCCCGCGCGGCCCATCGCGGCGGTGCGGATGCGGTGTCGTTGATCAACACCATCAATTCCATCACCAGCGTCGACCTGGACCGCATGGTCGCCCTGCCCAGCGTCGGCAGCCAGAGCACCCACGGCGGTTACTGCGGCTCGGCGGTCAAGCCCATCGCCCTGAACATGGTCGCGGAAATCGCCCGCGACCCGCAGACCCAGGGCCTGCCGATCTGCGGCATCGGCGGCATCGGCAGCTGGCGCGACGCCGCCGAATTCATTGCCCTGGGCAGCGGCGCGGTGCAGGTCTGCACGGCGGCGATGCTGCATGGGTTTCGTATCGTCGAAGAAATGAAGGACGGTCTGTCACGTTGGATGGACAGCCAGGGCCACGCCAACCTGCAGGCGTTCTCCGGCCGTGCGGTGGGCAACACCACCGACTGGAAGTACCTGGACATCAACTACCAGGTCATCGCCAAGATCGACCAGGAGGCCTGCATCGGTTGCGGGCGCTGCCACATCGCTTGCGAAGACACCTCGCACCAGGCCATCGCCAGCCTCAAGCAGGCGAACGGCACGCATGTGTATGAGGTGATCGATGAGGAATGCGTGGGCTGCAACCTGTGCCAGATCACCTGCCCGGTGCAGGACTGCATCGAAATGGTGACGGTGGACACTGGCAAGCCGTTTCTGGATTGGAACCATGATCCGAGGAATCCCTACCATGTAACGGCTTGAAGTTTGAGGAGGCTGGGCTGGCCTCTTCGCGAGCAGGCTCGCTCCCACAGGGGACCGGTTTGGAACACAGAGTTTGTGTTCGCCGAAATCCACTGTGGGAGCGAGCCTGCTCGCGAAGGGGCCATCAGCCCCAGCAAAAAGCCTCAAGGCTCCAACCCAATCCCCCGCAATATCACACTGGTCACCGTCTGCACCGCCCGCTCGAACTGCATGTCCGACAGCGCTTGATGGTCATTGAGAATATTGATCTGGTGGTCGAAGTCGGCGTAGTGCTGGGTCGAGGCCCAGATCATGTAGAGCAGGCTTGAAGGCTCCACCGGCAGGATGCGTTTGTCCTCCACCCACTGACGGATTTTCGCTTCCTTCATCTTGGCCCAGTCATAGAGGCTGGCGTCCAGCGCCTCGCCCAGGGTCGGGGCGCCGTGGATGATTTCGTTGGCCCAGACTTTAGAGCCGTAGGGCCGGCTGCGGGAGTGGTTCATTTTGGCGCGAATGTAACTGCTAAGCACCACCCGCGGATCGTCGAACATTTCGAAGCACAAGGCGTCCTGTTTCCAGACTTCCAGCAGGTCGAACAGCACGGCGCTGTACAGTTCGCTCTTGGTGCTGAAGTAGTAATGCAGGTTGGAACGCGGCAACTGCACTTCGGCGGCGATGTCGGCCATGGCGGTGCTGCCGAAACCTTTCTCGGCGAAGACCTTCTCGGCGGCCAACAGGATTTTCTCGACGTTACTGCGACGAATCTCGATCTTGTGATTGCCCATGAGGGCTCCCTGGCAACAGCGTTGGTCAAGACTAGCATTCACCCATCTTTGAAAACACCGATGCCGCTTGTGGGAAAGCTTTTGTGGCGAGGGAGCTTGCTCCCGCTCGGCTGCGCAGCAGTCGTAAAACCGGCTGGCGCGCTATCCCTGGAAAACCGCGTCAGTCCATCTTGGGGCTGCTGCGCAGCCCAGCGGGAGCAAGCTCCCTCGCCACAAAAGCGGGTTTTGCGTTATGTCGACTGGCGTGCTTCGACGTTATCCAGCGCGCGGTTCGCCAGCATTGCGCTCAGTTCGATCAGTTGCTGGATGCCCAGGGCAATGTGGCGCCTTGAGCCTTTCAGGTCGAAGGCCAGGTCATTGACCAAGGCGTTGGCCGAGGCCAGGTTTTCGCTGAGGTTGGCCAGCAGGGTTTCGGTGTCGACGCCTTTGACGACGGTGAACAGTTGGCCGGGATCGGCTTCGGGTTTGCTGGGTTTGGGCTTGGGCTTGAGGTAGGCGTCGAGGATGCGGTCGGCGGCTTCGTCGAACGCTTTTGAGTTGGATGGATCTGTATCCGGTGGGTTGGGGGTTACTTTGAACATAGATGAAGCTCCGATGCATTTGATAAAGGAGCCAACATCCCTTTCGCTACCAAACGAATTAGGGTGGCGGCCATACGAAGGTTGGTAGACCGGGCATCGGAGCCGGCGCCTCCGAAGAGGCCCTGCGCATGGCCACCAAAAAGCGAAGTGCATGATCGCACTTGCAAGAGATGACGCTATGCACCGACACCAGGGCTACCAAACCCGATCACTGATTCAATCAGCGACCCGGAAACGATAAAACCCTGGCCCAAGGCGCACAAGCCGGCGGATTCTGGCGCAGTTGTAGGTAACGGCGCAAGACAACGTAGCCCAATCCCGAACAATCCTACGTCTGGATAAACACAGGCCTGTTTGGATTGGAAACAGGCTGGACAACCCAACCCTTGTGGCGAGGGAGCTTGCTCCCGCTGGACTGCGCAGCAGGCCCAAATTTCTTTGTTTCAGCACAAATTCCTGGGGCGGCTTCGCCACCCAGCGGGAGCAAGCTCCCTCGCCACAAGAGCCCGCTCAAGCCTTGCGATCAGGACATTCGACTAATGTCTTAGACCAGTCATCGCACAACCAAGCACCCTCCCCGCTATTCTCAAACCCCGGATCTCCCCGGCGTCACTGCCTGCGATCCGGGCCTGCGCCAGCGACAGTCATTGCACTGCCTCATTTTGAAGCACACCCAAGTTGGATAATTCCGATAATGGCCAGTTGACAACGAGCAGCCGCTTCCAAATAATCACCGCCATGTTGTACGACGACGTATGACAAATAAAAACAACAAAAAGTAGGGAGCGCCATAGTGAGCACACGTGTCCGTTTTTCGCCCAACCATCGTCCAAACCGCCGTACCCTTCTGAGCTCCAGCCCCGCCCTGGTCCTGCTCGGTTGCAGCAGCCTTGCCGCATTTCTGCCCATGACCGCCAGCGCCGAAGGCTTCGTCGATGACGCCAAGGCCACGTTGAACCTGCGCAATTTCTACATCAACCGCAACTTCACCAACCCGAACAATGCCCAAGGCAAAGCCGAAGAATGGACCCAGAGCTTCATTCTCGACGCCAAGTCCGGTTTCACCCAAGGCACCGTCGGCTTCGGCGTGGACGTGCTGGGGATGTACTCGGTCAAACTCGACGGCGGCCGTGGTACTGCGAACACTTCCTTGTTGCCGATTCATGACGACGGTCGCCCGGCCGACGATTACGGTCGCCTCGGCGTGGCCCTCAAGGCCAAGGTCTCGAAAACTGAACTGAAGGTCGGCGAATGGATGCCGGTGCTGCCGATCCTGCGTTCTGACGACGGTCGTTCCCTGCCGCAAACCTTCCGCGGCGGCCAGGTCACCTCCACCGAAATCAACGGTCTGAGCCTCTACGGCGGTCAGTTCCGTGGCAACAGCCCGCGCAACGACGCGAGCATGGAAGACATGTCGATGAACGGCCGCGGCGCGTTCACCTCCGACCGTTTCAACTTCGGCGGCGGTGAATACGCCTTCAACGAAAAACGCACCCAGGTCGGCGTCTGGTACGCGGAACTGTCCGACATCTACCAACAGCAATATTTCAACCTGACCCACAGCCAACCCATGGGCGACTGGACCCTGGGCGCCAACCTTGGCTACTTCACCGGTAAGGAAAACGGCAGCGCGTTGGCCGGCGACCTGGACAACAAAACCGCGTTCGCCATGCTCTCGGCCAAATACGGCGGCAACACCTTCTACGTCGGCCTGCAGAAAGTCGGCGGCGATGATGCCTGGATGCGCGTCAACGGCACCAGCGGCGGCACGCTGGCGAACGACAGCTACAACTCCAGCTACGACAACGCCAAGGAAAAATCCTGGCAAGTGCGTCACGACTTCAACTTCGCCGCTGTCGGCGTGCCGGGCTTGACCCTGATGAACCGCTACATCAGCGGTGACAACGTGCACACCGCCACTGTCGACGACGGCAAGGAGTGGGGCCGCGAAAGTGAACTGGCCTACACCGTGCAGAGCGGTGTGCTGAAGAGCCTCAACGTGAAATGGCGTAACTCGTCGCTTCGTCGTGACTTCAGCACCAACGAATTCGACGAAAACCGAATCATCTTCAACTACCCGATCTCGCTGCTGTAACACGGGATATTGCCATGGGCGCATCCCATGGCAACCTGCGGCAGGGACGCCGATCCAGAGCGGTTCGTCGATCAAACGTTGACAAGGTAGCGGAAGGATAAGGATATTTCCTCTCGGTCGTACGACAACTTATAACAACTGTACCTCTCATTGTTTGCTCAGGTAATGCCATGACCACGACACAGATTCGCCCCCCCTTCAATCGCCTGCTCCTGACCGGCGCCGCCGGCGGCCTTGGCAAAGTCTTGCGCGAACGCCTCAAGCCTTATGCCCGCCACATTCGCCTGTCGGACATCGCCAACATGGCCCCGGCCATCGACGAAAGCGAAGAAGTGGTGCCCTGCGACCTGTCGGATAAGCAGGCCGTGCACCAGTTGGTGGAAGGCGTCGACGCCATCCTGCATTTCGGCGGTGTCTCGGTGGAGCGCCCGTTCGAAGAGATCCTTGGCGCCAACATCAGTGGCGTGTTCCACATTTATGAAGCGGCGCGCAAGCACGGGGTCAAGCGTGTGATTTTCGCCAGCTCCAACCATGTCATCGGTTTCTACAAGCAGGACGAGGCCCTCGACGCCCATTGCCTTCGCCGTCCGGATGGCTACTACGGCCTGTCCAAGTCCTACGGCGAAGACATGGCCAGTTTCTATTTCGATCGCTACGGCATCGAAACCGTGAGCATCCGCATCGGCTCGTCGTTCCCCGAGCCGCAGAACCGCCGGATGATGAGCACCTGGCTGAGCTTCGACGACCTCACCCAATTGCTCGAATGCTCGCTCTACACGCCGAAGGTCGGCCACACCGTGGTCTACGGCGTCTCCGCCAACCGCGATGTCTGGTGGGACAACAGCCACGCCGCGCACCTGGGCTACCAGCCCAAGGACACGTCCGAAATTTTCCGCGACAAGGTCGAAGCGCAGCCGATGCCGGCCGCCGATGATCCGGCCAGGATCTACCAGGGTGGCGCCTTTGTCGCAGCCGGCCCGTTCGACGACTGATTCGTCTGTTGTTCATGGGATACGAACGAACCAAGGAATCACCATGCAAGCCGAATTGATTGTCGATGCACGCAATGCTGTCGGGGAAAGCCCGGTGTGGGTCCCCGAGGAAAACTCGCTGTACTGGGTGAACATCCCCAACGGTGGCCTGCAACGCTGGAACGCCAGCAGCGGAAAAGTCCAAGGCTGGGAAGCGCCCGAAATGCTCGCCTGCATCGCCCGCCACCAGGACGGCGGCTGGATCGCGGGCATGGAAAGCGGTTTCTTTCGCCTGCACCCCCATGACGACGGCAGCCTGGACAGCGAACTCTGTGCAAGCGTCGAACACAGCCGCACCGACATGCGCCTCAACGATGGCCGTTGCGACCGCCAGGGCCGTTTCTGGGCCGGCAGCATGGTGCTGAACATGGGCGCCAACGCCGACGAAGGCCGGATGTACCGTTATGACGCCGGGCAACGCAGCCCGGTGGAGGCGCAACTGAGTGGGTTCATCGTGCCCAACGGGCTGGGTTTCAGCCCGGACGGCCGGACGATGTACCTCTCCGATTCTCACCCGCTGATCCAACAGATCTGGGCCTTCGACTACGACATCGACAGCGGCACCCCGTCCAACCGCCGGCTGTTCGTCGACATGCTGCCGTTGGCCGGTCGCCCGGATGGCGCGGCGGTCGACGCCGACGGTTGCTACTGGATCTGCGCCAACGACGCTGGGTTGATTCACCGCTTCACCCCGGACGGACGTCTCGACCGTTCGCTGGAAGTGCCAGTGAAAAAACCGACCATGTGCGCCTTTGGCGGCAGCCAGCTGGACACCCTTTTTGTCACCTCGATCCGCCCGGGCGACGACAACGACCCGCAATCCCTGGCCGGTGGCGTGTTCGCACTGAACCCCGGCGTCAAGGGCCTGGCTGAACCTGCGTTCGGAGGACGGAAACACTCCGCAAACTGATCTGCTTTGCCGCTTCACATCGATAGACATAAAAACAACAACACTGGAGATTGACCATGAATTTCAAACGCACACTTCTGATCGCGGCCTTGCCCCTGGCCTTCCTGGCCCAGGCGGCACACGCTCTGGACATCAAGATCGCCGACATCCACCCCAAGGGCTACCCAACCGTGGTCGCTGAGGAGTCCATGGGTAAGACCCTGGAAGCCGAGAGCAAAGGCGAACTGAAGTTCAAGTACTTCCCGGGTGGCGTACTGGGCTCTGAAAAAGAAGTCATCGAGCAGATGCAAGCCGGCGCGATCCAGATGTCCCGCGTCAGCCTGGGCATCGTCGGCCCTGTGGTGCCGGACGTGAACGTCTTCAACATGCCGTTCATCTTCCGCGACCAGGCGCACATGCGCGCCGTGATCGACGGTGAAGTCGGCGATGCGATCCTCGACCGCATCACCAACTCCGAGTTCGGCCTGGTAGCCCTGGCGTGGATGGATGGCGGCACGCGCAACCTCTACACCAAGAAGCCGGTGCGCAAGATCGAAGACCTCAAGGGCATGAAGATTCGCGTCCAAGGCAACCCGATGTTCATCGAGACCTTCAACGCCATGGGCGCCAACGGCATCGCGATGGACACCGGCGAGATCTTCAGCGCCTTGCAGACCGGCGTGATCGACGGCGCGGAAAACAACCCGCCGACCATGCTCGAGCACAACCACTACCAGAACGCCAAGTTCTACAGCCTGACCGGCCACCTGATCCTGCCTGAGCCAATCGTGATGTCGAAAATCACCTGGAACAAGCTCACCCCAGAGCAGCAGGACATGGTGAAGAAAGCCGCCAAGGCTGCCCAGGCTGAAGAGCGCGTGCTGTGGGACAAGAAGTCCGCCGCCAGTGAAGAAAAACTCAAGGCCGCCGGCGTCGAGTTCATCACCGTCGACAAGAAACCCTTCTATGACGCCACTGCGCCAATCCGGGCCAAATACGGTGCGCCGTACGCCGACCTGATCAAGCGCATCGAAGCTGTCCAGTAAGGCCTCTTAATCTGTACTCATGAAACGGCTGGGCGCGCCTGCGGTTAAGAGGCGCGCCCAGTTACGGTGGAACCCGATGAAGAATTTGCTGCTGCGTATCAACGACAAGATTTACATGACTTGCATCTGGGTCGCCGGCCTCTCCGTCCTGGCAGTTGCCCTGATGATTCCATGGGGGGTATTCGCCCGCTACGTGCTGGGCTCAGGCTCGAGCTGGCCGGAACCCACCGCCATTTTGCTGATGATCGTGTTCACCTTCATCGGTGCCGCCGCCAGTTACCGCTCCGGCTCGCACATGGCCGTGGACATGGTCACCAGCCGCCTGCCACCTCACTTGAAAAACGCAGCGTCGATTTTCTCCCAACTGCTGATGGCAGCCGTCTGCATTTTCATGACCATCTGGGGCACCAAGCTGTGCATGACCACCTGGAATCAATTCATGAGCGCCATCCCTACCCTGCGCGTCGGCATCACGTACATGCCGATCCCGGTCGGTGGTTTCCTGACCCTGATTTTTGTCCTGGAAAAACTCTTGCTGGGTGATCAAAGCCAGCGTCGGGTCGTGCAGTTCGACCTGGTTGAAGAAAACGAAGGTGCCGCTTAATGGACGCTCTGATTCTGCTGGGCAGTTTTTTGCTGTTGATCCTGATCGGCATGCCGGTCGCCTACGCGCTGGGCGCTGCCGCCCTGATCGGGGCGTGGTGGATCGATATTCCGTTCCAGGCCATGATGATTCAGATAACGGGCGGGGTGAACAAATTCTCGCTGCTGGCCATTCCGTTCTTCGTGCTGGCCGGTGCGATCATGGCCGAGGGCGGCATGTCCCGCCGCTTGGTGGCCTTCGCCAGCGTGCTGGTAGGTTTCGTGCGCGGTGGCCTGTCCTTGGTCAACCTCGTGGCCTCGAGTTTCTTTGGCGCGATCTCCGGTTCCTCGGTGGCCGATACGGCCTCGGTCGGCTCGGTGCTGATCCCGGAAATGACACGCCGGGGCTATCCGCGTGAATACGCCACCGCCGTCACCGTCAGTGGTTCGGTACAAGCGCTGCTGACACCGCCCAGCCACAACGCGGTGCTGTACTCCCTTGCCGCCGGCGGCACCGTCTCCATCGGTTCGCTGTTCATGGCCGGCATCGTTCCCGGCATCATGATGAACCTCTGCCTGATGGCGCTGTGCCTGGTTTTCGCGAAAAAGCGCAATTACCCCAAGGGCGAAGTGATTCCGCTCAAAGAAGCGCTGAAGATCTGCAAGGAAGCCATGTGGGGCATGATGACCTTGTTCATCATCCTTGGCGGCATTCTCTCGGGTGTGTTCACCGCCACCGAATCGGCCGCCATTGCCGTGGTGTGGGCGTTCTTCGTCACCATGTGCGTCTATCGCGACTACAAGTGGAGCGAGTTGCCGAAACTGATGCACCGTACGGTACGCACCATCTCCATCGTGATGATCCTGATCGGCTTCGCGGCCAGCTTCGGCTACATCATGACGCTGATGGAAATCCCGGCGAAGATCACCACCGCGTTCCTGACCCTGTCGGACAACCGCTACGTGATCCTGATGTGCATCAACGTGATGTTGCTGCTGTTGGGCACCGTGATGGACATGGCGCCGCTGATCCTGATCCTGACGCCGATCCTGATGCCAGTGATCGTCGGCATCGGCGTGGACCCGGTGCAGTTCGGCATGATCATGTTGGTGAACCTGGGCATCGGCCTGATCACGCCACCGGTGGGCGCGGTGTTGTTCGTCGGTTCCGCCATCGGCAAGGTCAGCATCGAAAGCACGGTCAAGGCCCTGCTGCCGTTCTACGCCATGCTGTTCCTGGTGCTGCTGCTGGTGACCTACGTGCCTGCCATTTCGCTGTGGTTGCCGCATTTGGTGTTGTAACCCTGTAGGCGAGCAAGCCCCCTTGTGGCGAGGGAGCTTGCTCCCGCTGGACTGCGCAGCAGGCCCACCCGGTTTGAACTCGGGCGTCTGCTCCGCAGCCGAACGGGAGCAAGCTCCCTCGCCACAAAAGCTATCTGCCCTTCCCAAAAAAGCTATCTGCCCGTCCTATATCTGCCCTTCCCAATAGACGCGACCACCATGACGCAGCCCCTTCTCTACCTCGAAGACGAACTGACCCGCCTGACCCTGGCCCCGCACCTGGGCGCCAGCCTCGTTGAATGGACATTGCGCAGCACCGGCGCTCCCCTGCTACGCCCGCCCGCGCCGCACGCACTGGAAAACGGCCTGCCAGGCAAACTCGGCTGCTTCCCGTTGATCCCGTGGTCGAACCGGATCGCCCAAGGCGGTTTCGATTGCCCTGGCGGCTGGCTCGCCCTGGAAGCCAACAGCCCCAACGATCCGTTTCCGATCCATGGCAGTGCCTGGCGGCAACCGTGGCAAGTGACAGAGCACAGTGCCCAGGAAGCCTTGTTGCAACTCGACAGCCAAACCCCATTTGCCTATTGCGCCAGCCTGCGGATCCGCCTCAGCGGCGGCCAATTGCAAATCGCTCTGCACGTAACACACATGGCCGAACAGGCCGCCTGGCACGGGCTGGGTTTGCATCCGTATTTCCCGCGCACAAGCGGTACCCGCCTGCAAACCGGTGCCAGCGAAGTGTGGATGTGCGACGCCTCGAAACTGCCAACGGAATTGAGGGGCGTTCCCTCGGAGTGGGATTTCCAGCAATCCCGGTTACTGCCGGACACCCTTGTCGACAACGGCTTCGGTGGCTGGGATGGGCAGTGCCTGATCCAACAACCGGACCTGGGTTATGAACTGGAATGCCGTGCCAGCGGCAGCGAATTTTTCCTGCTGTACTGTCCAGTCGGTTTGGATTTCTTCTGCATCGAACCGGTCAGTCATCCGGTCAATGCCCACCACCTGCCAGGACGGCCGGGGTTGCGTTTGCTTGAGCAAGGGCAATCGGTGGCGTTGGGGTTTTCGATGCAGTGCCGAACGTTGTAAACATCACGCGATCCCTGTGGTTAGGCGGATCACATCGCCCCCTGTGGCGAGGGAGCTTGCTCCCGCTCGGCTGCAAAGCAGACGCCGTGGGTCAAGACCGTATGGGCCTGCTTCGCAGTCCAGCGGGAGCAAGCTCCCTCGCCACAAAGGCAATGTGCAATCCTGATTCGTCGTCGCTAAGCCCGCACCAACATGAACACCGCCACCGTCAGGCACACCCCGGCAAACCCCACCTGCAACGCCCGGGCCGGGACCTGGGTCGACAATCGCCGCCCGAGCACCATCCCAGCAATACTCGCCGCAATGAACACCGCACCGACCCGGTCGATGCTCACGCCGGCATGAAACGCGCCCACCACGCCAATCAGCGAAATCAGGCTGATGACCATCAAGGACGTCGCGACGATCCCGCGCATCTGCACGTCAGTCAGTTGCTTGAACGCCGGCACGATCAGGAAGCCGCCGCCCACGCCCAGTAGCCCCGAGACCATGCCTGTCACTGCCCCCAATGCCGACAGCGTAGCTGTGCAGCGGGCGGTCCAGGCCAGGCGCCCGGTCTGGCGGTCGAGCATGCAATTCTTCTGGCCCCAACTGGCGGCACCGTGATCGCTGGGCCCCGCTTGCGGCGTTTCCCGGCGCAACATGCGCGCCGCCACCAGCACCATCAACAGGCTGAACAGGATCATCAGGATTTTTTCCGAAAGCTGGTGGGCAAGGTAGATGCCCAGCGGCGAAAACACCGCACCCAGCAGCGCAATCAGCAATGCCGCCCGATAGCGCACCAGCCCATGACGCAGCCCATCGATGGCCCCCACCGCCGCGGCGCTGCCCACCGCGAACAACGCCACCGGCGCGGCCTGGGTCATGCTCCAGCCCAGTCCCAACACCAATGCTGGCACCGCCAGGATGCCGCCGCCCGCGCCCGTCAGGCCAAGGACCAGGCCCATGACCACACCAAAAAAACTTGCCTGTAACATTCAGGTTCTCTCAAGCCGCGCACACCTGTTGGCAGGTGCGATCGCATTTGCAGGACGCCTTGGCCCTCACTAAGCTGCGGACCATAAGTTGTAAACCTCAAGGTTTGCAACAAATGCCATTTATCCAAGATAGAGAGGTGGCGAGGGAGCTTGCTCCCGCTGGGCCGGTCCGACGCCTCGGGCGTAGCAGCCCCCTCATGAGTTCTTCCCGCATAGGTTCGCTGTCATGCCCGCGCAGATCCAAAGTTTTCTCGACCCCGCCTCCAAGACCTTTACTTACGTCGTGTACGAACACGACGGCGGGCACTGCGCGGTGGTCGATCCGGTGCTCGACTACGACCCGGCTTCAGGCCGTAGCGGCACCGTGCAGGCCAATCGGGTAATCGCGTTTGTGCGTGAACATCGGTTGACGGTGCAATGGCTGCTGGAAACCCACGCCCACGCCGATCACCTGTCCGCCGCGCCTTATCTGCGTCGGGAACTGGGCGGCAAGATTGCCATTGGCGAGTCCATCGGCCAGGTGCAGAACGTGTTCAAGGCCCTGTTCAACCTGGAGCCGCAATTCGCCGTCGACGGTTCGCAATTCGACCACCTGTTCGCGGCCGACGAATCCTTCCTGATCGGCAACCTCAAGGCCACCGCGCTGCACGTGCCCGGCCACACCCCGGCGGACATGGCCTACCTGATCGATGGCGACGTGATATTGGTGGGCGACACGCTGTTCATGCCCGACGTGGGCACCGCCCGTTGCGACTTTCCCGGTGGCAACGCCCGTCAGCTTTACGCCTCGATCCGCAAGCTGCTGGCCTTCCCTGCGGGCGTGCGGCTGTATGTGTGTCATGACTATCCACCGGAGGAGCGCGAGCCCCAGTGCGTGAGTACCGTGGGTGAACAGCGCCAGCACAATATTCATGTCCGCGATGGGATCGATGAAGCCGCGTTCGTGGCCATGCGTACCCAGCGCGACAAGACCCTGGGCATGCCAACCCTGCTGCTGCCAGCGATCCAGGTGAATGTGCGCGCCGGACACCTGCCACCGGCCGAGGGCAATGGCGTGACTTATCTGAAGATTCCGATCAACCAGCTCTAGAAGCTTGGGGCTGCTGCGCCCGAGGCGTCGGACCGACCCAGCGGGAGCAAGCTCCCTCGCCACGGCGGTGGGTCTGCTTTGGGTGATGTTGGATGTGGTGGCCCCATCGCGAGCAAGCTCGCACACAGGGGATTGGCGGCGGTCTGAGTACCCGGCAACACCACAATCCCCGTGGGAGCTGAGCTTGCTCGCGATGGCGGTGGGTCAGCTTGCAGCGATATTGAATGTGCCGCCGTCATCGCGGGCAAGCCTTGCTCCCACAAGAATTGGCGGCGGTCGCAGTACCCGGCAACACCACAAATCCAATGTGGGAGCGAGCTTGCTCGCGATGGCCGTGGGTCAGGCAACAATGAGCCGTCAGAAAACCACAACTGTAGGAGCTGCCGAAGGCTGCGATCCTTTGATGTTCAGGTACCCAAGGTCAACCCATTGGCCGGCAACGGTAGCGCGGTCTTGTAGCGCACCTGCTTGAGGGCAAAGCTGGAGCGAATGTTCGCCACGCCCGGGACCTTGGTCAAAAAGTCCATCATGAACCGCTCCAACGACTGGATCGTCGGCACCAGCACGCGGATCAGGTAATCCGGGTCGCCGGCCATCAGGTAACACTCCATCACCTCCGGCCGGTCGGAAATCGCTTCCTCGAAGTGCTGCAGCGCCTCTTCCACCTGCTTCTCCAGGCTCACATGGATGAACACGTTGACGTGCAACCCCAACAAGTCGGCATCCAGCAGCGTGACCTGCTCGCGAATCACCCCCAGCTCTTCCATGGCCCGGACGCGGTTGAAGCACGGCGTAGGTGACAGGTTGACCGAACGGGCGAGATCGGCGTTGGTGATGCGGGCGTTTTCCTGAAGGCTGTTCAGAATGCCGATGTCGGTGCGATCCAATTTACGCATGAGACAAATAGTCCTGTTTTTTATCATTGTGCAGATTTTTTATCTGCAAATGATCTGAACAGCAAGCGAACAGAGAAAAATATTCTTCTTCGTCGAGCCTATGATTGTTGTAGGACAATTTCCCACCTACCCAGGGAAATTCGTCAGCTAGCGCGCCCACTACAAGAAATTCACAAGATCGAGCGTAGAAAGCCATGAACCCAGCGTATGAACCGCTACGCCTGCACGTTCCCGAACCCTCGGGCCGTCCCGGCTGCAAGACCGACTTTTCCTACCTGCATCTGTCCGATGCCGGCACGGTGCGCAAACCACCCATCGACGTCGAACCCGCCGACACCGCCGACCTGGCCCGCAGCCTGATCCGCGTGCTCGATGACCAGGGCAATGCCCTGGGCGATTGGGCCGCGGATATCCCCGTCGAGATCCTGCGCAAGGGCATGCGCGCCATGCTCAAGACGCGCATCTACGACAACCGCATGGTAGTCGCCCAGCGCCAGAAAAAGATGTCGTTCTACATGCAGAGCCTTGGCGAAGAAGCCATCGGCAGCGCCCAGGCCCTGGCGTTGAACATCGACGACATGTGCTTCCCCACCTACCGCCAGCAAAGCATCCTGATGGCCCGCGAAGTGCCGCTGGTGGACCTGATCTGCCAACTGCTGTCCAACGAGCGCGATCCGCTCAAGGGCCGGCAGTTGCCGATCATGTACTCAGTCAAGGACGCCGGTTTCTTCACCATTTCCGGCAACCTCGCCACCCAGTTCATCCAGGGCGTGGGCTGGGGCATGGCCTCGGCGATCAAGGGCGACACCAAGATCGCCTCGGCCTGGATCGGCGACGGCGCCACCGCCGAATCGGACTTCCACACCGCCCTCACCTTCGCCCACGTCTACCGCGCCCCGGTGATCCTCAACGTGGTCAACAACCAGTGGGCGATTTCCACTTTCCAGGCGATTGCCGGCGGTGAAGCCACGACCTTTGCCGGACGCGGCGTCGGTTGCGGCATCGCCTCCCTGCGTGTAGATGGCAACGATTTCATGGCGGTCTACGCCGCCTCGCGCTGGGCCGCCGAACGCGCCCGCCGCAACCTCGGCCCGGCGCTGATCGAATGGGTCACCTACCGCGCCGGCCCGCACTCCACCTCGGACGATCCTTCGAAGTACCGCCCCGCCGACGACTGGAGTCACTTCCCGCTGGGCGATCCGATTGCCCGCCTCAAGCAGCACATGGTGAAGATCGGCCAGTGGTCCGAAGAGGAACATGCCGCCGTCACCGCCGAACTCGAAGCCGAGGTGATCGCCGCGCAGAAGGAAGCCGAGCAGTACGGCACTCTCGCCGGCGGGCAGATTCCAAGCGCCGCGACCATGTTCGAAGACGTCTACAAAGAGATGCCGGAGCACTTGAAGCGCCAGCGTCAGCAGTTGGGGATCTGACATGAACGATCACAACAACAATATTGCGTTGGACACCGCCATGACCACTACCACCATGACCATGATCCAGGCCCTGCGCTCGGCCATGGACGTGATGCTCGAGCGCGACGACAACGTCGTGGTGTTCGGCCAGGACGTCGGTTACTTCGGCGGCGTGTTCCGCTGCACCGAAGGCCTGCAGAACAAGTACGGCACCTCGCGGGTGTTCGACGCACCGATTTCCGAAAGCGGCATCGTCGGCGTGGCGGTGGGCATGGGCGCCTACGGGTTGCGGCCGGTGGCCGAGATCCAGTTCGCCGACTACGTCTACCCGGCATCGGACCAGATCATTTCCGAAGCGGCGCGCCTGCGCTATCGCTCGGCCGGCGAGTTCACCGCGCCGATGACCCTGCGCATGCCTTGCGGCGGTGGGATCTATGGCGGCCAGACCCACAGCCAGAGCATCGAGGCGATGTTCACCCAGGTCTGCGGCCTGCGTACCGTGATGCCGTCCAACCCCTACGACGCCAAGGGCCTGCTGATTGCCTCCATCGAAAACGATGACCCGGTGATTTTCCTCGAACCCAAGCGCCTGTATAACGGCCCGTTCGACGGTCACCATGACCGTCCGGTAACCCCGTGGTCCAAACACCCGCAGGCGCAAGTACCCGACGGCTACTACACCGTGCCGCTGGACGTCGCCGCCATCACCCGTCCGGGGAAGGACGTGACCATCCTCACCTACGGCACCACGGTCTACGTTTCCCAGGTCGCCGCCGAGGAGACCGGCATCGACGCCGAAGTCATCGACCTGCGCAGCCTGTGGCCGCTGGACCTGGACACCATCGTCAAATCCGTGAAGAAGACCGGCCGTTGCGTGGTGGTCCACGAAGCCACTCGCACCTGCGGTTTCGGCGCCGAACTGGTGTCACTGGTGCAAGAACATTGCTTCCATCATCTGGAAGCGCCCATCGAACGTGTCACCGGTTGGGACACCCCCTACCCGCACGCGCAGGAGTGGGCGTATTTCCCAGGGCCGTCCCGTGTGGGCGCGGCGTTGAAACGGGTCATGGAGGTCTGAATGGGCACGCACGTTATCAAGATGCCGGACATCGGCGAAGGCATCGCGGAAGTTGAACTGTCGGTGTGGCACGTCAAGGTCGGCGACATGGTGGTCGAAGACCAGGTGCTGGCCGATGTCATGACCGACAAGGCGATGGTCGACATCCCTTCGCCGGTGCATGGCCGGGTCATCGCCCTGGGTGGCGAGCCCGGTGAAGTGATGGCGGTGGGCAGCGAACTGATCCGCATTGAAGTCGAAGGTGCGGGTAACTTGAAAGAATCGGCGCAACCGGTTCCAGCAGCGGCGGCTGTACAGGCGCCAAAGCCAGCGCCAGTGGCCACGCCTGAACCGGTGGTGGAAAAAGCCGCCGCGCCACGTTGCGCCCCGCAAGCGCCTGTGGCCCGCGACCCGGAAGAGCGTCCATTGGCCTCGCCGGCCGTGCGCAAACACGCGCTGGACCTGGGCATCCAGTTGCGCCTGGTCCAGGGCAGCGGCCCTGCCGGGCGAATTCTGCATGAAGACTTGGAAGCCTATCTGGCCCAGGGTTCGTCGACCCAGGCCAAGGGCGGCTCGGGTTATGCCGAGCGCCATGACGAGCAGCAGATCCCGGTGATCGGCATGCGCCGCAAGATCGCCCAGCGCATGCAGGAAGCGACCCAGCGCGCCGCGCACTTCAGCTACGTCGAGGAAATCGACGTCACCGCATTGGAAGAGCTGCGGGTTCACCTGAATGAAAAACACGGGGTCAGTCGCGGCAAGCTGACCTTACTGCCGTTCCTGGTCCGCGCCCTGGTCGTGGCCCTGCGGGACTTCCCGCAAATGAACGCGCGCTACGACGACGAGGCCCAGGTCATCCATCGCTCCGGTGCGGTGCATGTCGGTGTTGCCACCCAGAGCGACATCGGCCTGATGGTGCCGGTGGTGCGTCACGCCGAGGCTCGCAGCCTGTGGGACAGCGCGGCGGAAATTTCCCGCTTGGCCACGGCGGCCCGCACGGGCAAGGCCAGTCGCGATGAACTGTCCGGCTCGACCATCACCCTGACCAGCCTTGGCGCGTTGGGCGGCATCGTCAGCACGCCGGTGCTGAACCTGCCGGAAGTGGCGATTGTCGGCGTGAACAAGATCGTCGAGCGGCCCATGGTGATCAAGGGCCAGATCGTGATTCGCAAGATGATGAACCTCTCCAGTTCCTTCGATCACCGGGTGGTCGACGGCATGGACGCGGCGCAATTCATCCAGGCCCTGCGTGGCTTGCTCGAACAACCTGCCACTTTATTTGTGGAGTAAGCCATGCAAACTCTGAACACCAAGCTGCTGATCGGCGGCGGCGGCCCGGGCGGTTACGTAGCGGCAATCCGCGCCGGCCAACTGGGCATTGAAACGATCCTGGTGGAAGGCCAGGCGCTGGGCGGTACCTGCCTGAATATCGGCTGCATCCCGTCCAAGGCGTTGATCCATGTGGCCGAGCAGTTCCACCAGACCCGGCATCACAGCCAGGGCTCAGCCTTGGGCATCACGGTTTCGGCGCCATCGCTGGACATCGGCAAGAGCGTGGAATGGAAGGACGGTATCGTCGATCGCCTGACCACCGGCGTCGCCGCGTTGCTGAAGAAGCACAAGGTCCAGGTCATTCACGGCTGGGCCAAGGTCATCGATGGCAAGACTGTCGAGGTCGGTGATACCCGCATCCAGTGCGAACATCTGCTGCTGGCCACCGGCTCGAAAAGCGTCAACCTGCCGATGCTGCCCGTGGGCGGGCCGATCATTTCCTCCACCGAAGCCCTCGCCCCCACCTCGGTGCCCAAGCACCTGGTGGTGGTCGGCGGTGGCTACATCGGCCTGGAGCTGGGCATTGCTTATCGCAAGCTCGGCGCCGAGGTCAGCGTGGTCGAGGCCCAGGAACGGATCCTGCCGGCCTACGACGGCGAGCTGACGCAACCGGTGCACGAGGCGCTCAAGCAATTGGGCGTGAAGCTGTACCTCAAGCACAGCGTCGAAGGGTTCGACGCCCAGGCCAGCACCTTGCAAGTGCGTGATCCCAATGGCGACACGTTGAACCTGGACACCGACCGGGTGCTGGTGGCGGTTGGACGCAAACCCAACACCCAGGGCTGGAACCTCGAAGCGCTGAACCTGGCGATGAACGGTGCGGCGGTGAAGATCGACAGCCGTTGCCAGACCAGCATGCGCAATGTCTGGGCCATCGGCGACTTGAGCGGCGAACCGATGCTCGCCCACCGGGCCATGGCCCAGGGCGAGATGGTCGCCGAGCTGATCGCCGGCCAGCACCGGGAATTCAACCCGACGGCCATCGCGGCGGTGTGCTTTACCGACCCGGAACTGGTCGTGGCGGGCAAGACGCCGGACGAGGCCAAGGCTGCCGGTCTGGATTGCATCGTGTCGAGCTTCCCGTTCGCCGCCAACGGCCGGGCCATGACCCTGGAATCGAAGAGCGGTTTCGTCCGCGTCGTGGCGCGCCGGGACAATCACTTGATCGTCGGCTGGCAAGCGGTTGGCGTGGGCGTGTCGGAGCTGTCCACCGCATTCGGCCAATCCTTGGAAATGGGTGCGCGCCTGGAGGACATCGCCGGCACCATCCATGCCCATCCAACCCTGGGCGAGGCCGTGCAGGAAGCGGCGTTGCGGGCGTTGGGGCATGCGTTGCATCTGTAGACGTGTAGCGCATCTGTAGGCATGAGTTTCACCTGTGGCGAGGGAGCTTGCTCCCGCTGGGCTGCGAAGCGGCCCTAATCCAAGCGACGGGATTATCCAGTCACACCGCGTTCACCGGGTTACGACTGCTTCGCAGCCGAGCGGGAGCAAGCTCCCTCGCCACGGGGAGTCGTCAGCAAATATCTCCTGCTCCTTATCGCGCAGGCTGCGAAACACCCCCGGAATGAAGTATTGTTGTCCCCATTCAAAACGTCAGAAGCCTTGAACCGTTTCGACGGTTGTCAGGAAATAGAGGGTGTCATGGGTAACGAGAGCATCAATTGGGACAAACTGGGCTTTGACTACATCAAGACCGACAAGCGCTACCTGTCGCACTGGCGCGATGGCGCCTGGGACACAGGCACCCTGACCGAAGACAACGTGCTGCACATCAGCGAGGGCTCCACTGCCCTGCACTACGGTCAGCAGTGCTTCGAAGGCCTGAAGGCCTATCGTTGCAAGGACGGTTCGATCAACCTGTTCCGCCCGGACCAGAACGCCGCCCGCATGCAACGCAGCTGCGCCCGCCTGCTGATGCCGCACGTCGACACCGAGCAGTTCGTCGAAGCCTGCAAGCAAGTGGTCCGCGCCAACGAGCGCTTCATCCCGCCGTATGGCACCGGCGGCGCGCTGTACCTGCGCCCGTTCGTGATCGGCGTGGGTGACAACATCGGCGTGCGCACCGCGCCCGAGTTCATCTTCTCGATCTTCTGCATCCCGGTCGGCGCCTACTTCAAGGGCGGCCTGACCCCGCACAACTTCCTGATCTCCAGCTTCGACCGTGCCGCCCCGCAAGGCACCGGTGCGGCCAAGGTCGGTGGCAACTACGCCGCTAGCCTGATGCCCGGCTCCCAGGCCAAGAAGGCCAGTTTCGCCGACTGCATCTACCTGGATCCGCTGACCCACTCGAAAATCGAGGAAGTCGGCTCGGCCAACTTCTTCGGCATCACCCACGACAACAAATTCATCACCCCCAATTCCCCTTCGGTCCTGCCGGGCATCACCCGCCTGTCACTGATCGAACTGGCCAAATCGCGCCTGGGCCTGGAAGTGATCGAAGGCGACGTGTTCATCGACAAACTGGCGGACTTCAAGGAAGCCGGCGCCTGCGGTACCGCTGCGGTGATCACGCCGATTGGCGGCATCAGCTACAAGGACAAGCTGCACGTGTTCCACAGCGAAACCGAAGTCGGCCCGATCACCCAGAAGCTCTACAAAGAGCTGACCGGCGTGCAGACCGGCGACGTGGAAGCGCCGGCGGGTTGGATCGTCAAGGTTTGAGCCAACGCTTTTGTGGCGAGGGAGCTTGCTCCCGCTGGGCTGCGCAGCAGACCCAAGATCTTGCGGTCGCTGCGCAACCGAGCGGGAGCAAGCTCCCTCGCCACAGTGGCTACACCTGACTGAGTGGTGAGGTCAGTAACAAAAAGCCCACGCCTGTTCTTGCAGGGGTGGGCTTTTTTTACACTTCACTTCGCTCAGTTACTCCCGCCGTAAAACCGGCCACCGCCCCCAACGCTGGCGAAACCATCCGTAACCACTGACCAGCAAGATCCCGCCGAGCACCATCACCGCGCCAACGATAAAGTTCGGTTCCAGCGGCTCATCCAGCAACCAGACGCCAAATCCGACGCCGTACAGCGGCGTCATGAACGACAGCACCCCCAGTTGCGAAGCCAGGTAACGGCGTAGCAGGGAGAACCAGACCAGGAAACTGGCGAAGGACACCAGCAACACCTGGAACGCCATACTGGCGATGAGTTGCGGCGTGGGATTGATCGTCGTTTGTCCCAGCACCGCCGACATTCCGATCAACAGCACCCCGGCGCCCACCAATTGATAAAGCAGCGTCTGGCTGGCCGGTACGTCGGTCAACCGCGAACAACGAACCGTCACCGTGGTTGCGCCCCACAGCGCACCCGCCAGCAAGCCCATGCCATCGCCAAGCAATGAGCTACCGTTCGCTGCACCCGAGCCGCCACTGAAGGCCACCACGACCCCGCCGAATGCAACGGCGATGCCCAACCATTGCGCCGGTTTGAGACGCTCGCTCGGCAGTTTCCAGTGCAAGCCGAGGGCGGCGAACATCGGTGCGGTGTAGAGGAAAATCACCATGTGCGAAGCCGTCGTATGGCGCAGGCCTTCGCCCACCAATACGAACTCCAAGGCAAACAACAACCCCACCAGCAGGCCGGGGCGCCAACTGCCATCGGCCAGGGACAGACGCTCACCGCGGGCCAGCACCAACAGCCAGACCAGTACCGCGGCGATGGCCGAGCGCACGCCCAGCTGCAGCATCGGCGCCATGTCGACGGCACCGGCCTTGATCGCGACTTGCTGGAAACCCCAGATGGCACAGAGGCCAGTCATCAGGGCGCAGACCTGGCCATCCAAGGCACGGCGGGTGGTCATGGGAAAGGTCCTTTGGGCAGAAATAACAGATGAAAGGATTGTCTGCCTGACACCTTTGCTGGATATAGTGATTACCCGACAAGCCATCCCGGTAATCCGCCATTGCGGTCGATATGCAGCCTCCAGCCCAACACCTGAAGATTCCTCCGTTCGACGCGGCCCTGCCCTCGCCGATTTTCTTCCGCAGCGCCTGCATGCCGGCCCACGCCACTTACCCGCGGCACCGGCATGCCTGGGGTGAGTTCGTCTATTCCTACAGTGGGGTGATGGAAATCGAGATCGCCCAGCACCATTACCTGGCGCCACCGCAGTACGGCATCTGGCTGCCGCCGGACATGGAACACGTGGGCTTCAATCGGCATGAGGCCTGCCATTGTTCGCTGTACCTGGCGGCTGAACTGTGCGCTGCGCTGCCGGCGGTACCCTGCGCGCTGACCTTGAGCCCACTGATCCGCGCGTTGCTGGAAGAGCTGCGCAGCGACCCACCGAGCCAACCGCAGACGCCCGAGCAGCAGCGCTTGTTGCAGGTGCTGGTGGACAAACTGACGCAAGCGCCCCATGTCGGCAGTTACTTGCCTTTCTCCGATGACCCACTGCTGGGGCCCGTATTGCGGGCCCTGGAGGCGAACCCCAGCGACCCGCGTTCCTTGCCGCAACTGGCCCGCGCCGCCAACACCACCGAGCGCACACTGATGCGCCGGGCCCAACGGGACCTGGGCATGTCCTTGGTGGAATGGCGCCAGCGCCTGAAAGTCATCGAGGCCCTGGCCCTGCTGGAACGCGGCCAGAGCGTGGAAACCATCGGCCTGGACCTGGGCTACAGCAGCGCCTCGGCATTCATCAGCATGTTCCGCAAAATGATGGGCACCACGCCGGATGAATATCGGCGCAGGCACATGGCTGGGTGATGAGGGTGGTGCTGGAATGGCTATCGCGAGCAGGCTCGCTCCCACAGGGGATTTGGGGTGGACATGGGCCTTGTGTTCAGCGCAGGCCCACTGTGGGAGCGAGCTTGCTCGCGATAGCGGTGGATCAGCTTGCATGGAGGTTGGATGTGAAGGCCCCTTCGCGAGCAAGCTCGCTCCCACAGGGGATTTGGGGTGGTCATGGGTCTTGTGTTCAGCGCAGATCGATTGTGGGAGCGAGCCTGCTCGCGAAAGCGGTGGATCAGCTTGCATGGAGGTTGGATGTGAAGGCACCTTCGCGAGCAAGCCCGCTCCCACAGGGATCTTGGGTGGTCAGGGGTCTTGTGTTCAACGCAGGTCCACTGTGGGAGCGAGCCTGCTCGCGAAAGCGGTGGATCAGCTTGCATGGAGGGTGGATGTGAAGGCCCCTTCGCGAGCAGGCTCGCTCCCACAGGGGATTTGGGGGTGGTCATGGGCCTTGTGGTCAGCGCAGATCCATTGTGGGAGCGGGCTTGCTCGCGAAAACGCCAGTGGGTTTGACGTCGATTTCGGCATTGATCCCAAACCGCAACACCATCTCCCTGCGACCACTGGCCGTCACTCCCAGCGCCCGGCTGTCCAAATCCTGGATCACCCATTTGCGCTTGATCGCCACTTGCAGCAACGCCGCGCCCAAGGCTCCCCCCAGGTGCGGGCGGCGCATGCTCCAGTCCAGGCAGGGGCAGACGAATCGGCGGCGTTGCGTGGCCAGGCGCTGGACATCGATACCCAATCCGTCGAACAGCGCCTCGCCGGATTCACTCAGTCGATAACCCTCGCCCTCCACCTCCACCTCCACCAACCACCCCATCTCGAGCATGCGATCGTGCAGGCGCACCGCCAATGTGCCGGCCATGTGGTCGTAGCAGGTGCGGGCAAATTGCAGGCGATCCGGCGTGCGCGGCGTGAAGGTCGGCGCGGCGCTCTGGCCGATCACCATCAGCGCCTCCAGTGCCTGGGCCACGCGCGGGTCCGCCAAACTGTAATAACGATGCCGCCCCTGGACATGCAGGCGCACCAGGGCCATCTGCTTGAGTTTCGCCAGATGGGCGCTGGCGGTTGAAGCGCTGACCTCGGCGATGCTCGCCAACTCGGTACTGGTGCGGGCATGGCCGTCCATCAGCGCACAGAGCATTCGGGTGCGGGCCGGCTCGGCGATGGCCGCGGCCACGTGGGACACGCCCAGATCATGTTGTTCTGCGTTCATATTTCGCTCCCTGACGAATCAAGCCATGCATCGACTGGAGATAGTAGCAACACTTTCTTCCTCACGAACAAGGCAGCGCTTCATGGACCCGATCACCGCCGCGACGCATCCCGACCCTTACCCTTTCTACGCCACCCTGCGCGCCGCCGGCGGTCTGGCCTTCGACCCCGGGCTGAACCTGTGGATCGCCAGCAGCGCCGAGGCAGTGTGTGCAGTCTTGCATCATCCCGATTGCCACGTGCGCCCGGCCCACGAGCCCGTGCCCAAGGCCATCGCCGGGGGGCCGGCCGGCCGCGTGTTCGGCCACCTGATGCGCATGAACGAAGGCGAACGCCAGCGGTGCCCGAGGGCGGCGATTGCGCCGGGGTTGCAGGACATCGCCCCCCGACAGGTCGAAGCACGGGTCAGGGCTCGCTTGTTCCGGGACGGCGCCGAAGGCCTGCATCAGGCCCAGTTCATCGGGCCGGTCAGCGTGGTCGCGGCGTTGCTGGGTTTCAACCCGACGGACAGTCACCTGATCAGCGAATTGACAGGGAGCTTCGTCGCCTGCCTGTCGCCCCTGAGCCAGGCGCCGCAACTGGACGCGGCGCACCGGGCCAGCGAGCAACTGGCCAGGTTGTTCGAGGAACGGATCGAGGCGCAGGACAACCCTTTGTTGACGCACATTGATCAAGGCTTCGAAGGCACGGCGCCGGACAGCAAGATCGCCAACCTGATCGGCCTGCTCTCGCAAACCTACGAAGCCACGGCTGGCCTGATCGGCAACACGCTGCTGGCGCTGATCGGCGACCCGGCGTTGCGCCAGGCACTGCGGGACGATCCGGCACAAGTCGGCCCGTTGCTGGCCGAAATCCAGCGTTTCGACCCGCCCGTGCAGAACACCCGCCGCTTCGTCGCCGCCCCTTGCGAAATCCTCGGCAGCGCCTTGAACCCCGGCGAAACGATCCTGGTGCTGCTGGCCTCGGCCAACCGCGACCCGCAGCTCAACCCACGACCGGACACGCTGTTGCTCGACCGGCCGAACCGCCGCAGTTTCAGCTTCGGCAGCGGGCGTCATGAATGTCCGGGCCAAACCCTGGCCATGGGCATCGCCCACGCCACCCTGGCGGTACTTCTGGAAAGCGAACCCGGATTGGAGCAGTTGACTTGGCGCTACCGTCCCTCGGTCAACGGACGCATCCCAGTGTTCAGCGAGCGATCCTGACCCGCTCCACGCCCCTCAATCGTCCCGGGTCAGGACTTCCAGCAACTCGATTTCGAAAATGAGGTTGGCGTTGGGCTTGATATGGGCGCCCATGGACCGCTCACCGTAGGCCAGGTGCGCCGGCACCAGCAGCTTGCGCTTGCCACCGACCTGCATGCCCATCAGGCCCAGGTCCCAGCCCTTGATGACGCGGCCGGTGCCGATCACGCATTGGAAGGGCTTACCGCGACTGTAGGACGAATCGAATTCGGTGCCGTCTTCAAGGGTGCCGCGGTATTGGGTGGTGATCAGCGCACCTTTGACTACGCTTTTGCCGTCGCCCTGTTGCAGGTCGATGATTTGCAGTTCTTCATTCATGGCGTATCCCTCGTGTGATCCTGGCGCGGGGTTTTCGCAGAAATCAGGGCCCATGGCAAACGTTGTCTGCCATGGCCACGGAACCGCAACGGCCTCTTCGGTTCACATGGGTATCGACCCTGCATTTCAGATAAGGATTTTCTGATGATCGACTCTCGCCCGCTCCACGGTTTCATTCCGCCGTACATCCTCAATCGCATCATTGCCCATGGCTCCGAGCAGCAACGCTCCAGCGCCCTCGGCACCTTGACCCACGTGCGCAACCTGCGGCACAACCCTGGACCGCCCAGCCACCCGCCCGTCGCGGCCGCGCTGCCCAAGCCCGGCAAGGCCGGACACCCACAACGCAGCGTGCACGACGCGCAGAACCGCATGGAACTGCCCGGCCAGCCGGTACGCCTGGAAGGCCAGCCGGCCAGTGGCGACCCGGCCGTGGACGAGGCCTACGATGCCCTCGGCGCCACCTATGATTTTTTCTGGAAGGTCCTGGGGCGCGACTCCATCGACAACAAAGGCTTCGCCCTGGTGGGCAGCGTGCATTATGGCCAGGGCTATGAAAACGCCTTCTGGAACGGCGCGCAAATGGTGTTCGGCGACGGCGATGGCGAAATCTTCCAGCGCTTCACCCGCTCCCTCGACGTGGTGGCCCACGAACTGGCCCATGGCGTCACCGAAAGCGAAGCCGGGTTGATCTACGCCAACCAGTCCGGTGCGCTGAACGAGTCCATCTCCGACGTGTTCGGTGTGCTGGTCAAGCAGTTCGTGCTCGAACAGACCGCCGACCAGGCCGACTGGCTGATCGGTGCCGACCTGCTCACCGACAAGATCAACGGCGACGGCCTGCGCAGCATGTCCAACCCCGGCACCGCCTACGACGACCCGTTGCTGGGCAAGGACCCACAACCGGCGCACATGCGCGAGTTCGTGATTACCCGTGAAGACAACGGTGGCGTGCACATCAACTCGGGCATTCCCAACCGGGCCTTTTATCTGGCGGCGACCACGCTGGGCGGATTTGCCTGGGAAAAGGCCGGCCGGATCTGGTATGAAACCTTGTGCGACCGAAGACTGGCCAATGACGCGTCCTTCAGCGCCTTCGCCCGCCTGACTGTCGAGCACGCCCGCCAGCGCTTCGGCACGCGGGAAGTGCAAGCGGTGCAGAACGGCTGGGCCCAGGTCGGCGTCGACCTGACACAGGAGAGCTGATGAAAACCCTTCCAGACCTCGACGACAAGGCCGTGGTACGGCTGTCGCGCCAGGGCGGCGTGGCCGCCATCCATGCGTTGACCCGGCCACGGGAAATCGAGTTCGCCCAGTGCGACCTCGACCAGCGCACCCGCATCTGCTCGGTCCTGGAGGGCTGCCTGCCGCTGACCTCCTCCACGCCCGGGCGCGGGGACCAGCGGTTTTTCCAGATCGAGGTGCGTTATCGCGCCAACGATCAGGACGACGAGATGGTGCTGCAGGTGCCCGAGGACCGGGCACCTGGCGAGTTGGTGCATTTGTGGGACAAAGGCGAAGTGCTTTAACGGGTGGCCGGAACGATCTTGACGATGGCGCCGGACACGGTTTCGATCAGCAAGTACTTGTCGTCGATCTGCACCCATTGCTGGTCGTTTGTCGGCTGCTCGAGTTCCTTCTGCTTCCAGTTTTTCACGGCCCTGTCCGCACGCTGGTAGTCCGCCGGTACCCGGTCGTTCTCCACCAGCCTGCGGCCATTGCTCGGCGAATGCTCCAGGGCGTCACCGGTTTTCTCGACCGCTTGCGCAACAGGCCCAAAGGCGGTGAGGCCGGCGATCAGGAACAGGCTGGCGATCAGGGTGGGTTGGCGCATAGAAAAACTCCAAATTATTCAAAAGACTAGAATCTGGGACTGCGCGGGCGGCGAATCATTCCGTTTACTGTTGCTTCTGAAAGCCCCCTTCCCCTGTGGCGAGGGAGCTTGCTCCCGCTGGGTTGCGCAGCGACCCCAATCCAGGCAACGCGTTCATCCAGTGATACCGCATTCACCGGGTTTGCGACTGCTGCGCAGTCGAGCGGGAGCAAGCTCCCTCGCCACGGTTGTGCATGGCATAGTGGCAAGCCTGAACGACAACACCCGCCGGACGGACCCACCATGAGCACCACCACCTCTTCCCCTGCCCTCAAGGAAATCTTCAACAACGCCCGCCTGGAGCACATCGCCGGCGAAATGCGCGGGGTGTACCCTGCCTTCGACGCCAAGGCGTTCTTGCACATGGCCAACGATGGGCTGGCCGATTTGTCGGTGATGCAGCGCATGGCCCGGGTCAGTGAGTGCCTGCACACGGTGCTGCCCCTCGATTACGAGGCGTCGCTGGAGGTGCTGCGCGCCCTGGCCCCGCGCCTGAACAGCATGTTCGTCAGCATGTTCCTGCCGCACTATGTGGCGTCCTACGGCCGGCAGCACTTCGACGTGTCGTTGGACGCGCTCAAGTATTTCACCCGGTTCGGCTCGTCGGAGTTCGCCGTGCGCCACTTCCTGCGGGACGACCTGGAACGCACCCTCAAAGTCATGCACGACTGGGCGCTGGACGCCAACGAGCACGTGCGCCGCCTCGCCAGCGAAGGCAGCCGGCCACGCTTGCCGTGGTCGTTCCACTTGGAGCCGATCCAGGCCAACCCCGACCTCGCCGCCGCGATCCTCGACACGCTCAAGGCCGACAACAGCCTTTATGTGCGCAAATCCGTGGCCAACCACCTCAACGATGTCACCAAGCAGCATCCCGACTGGGTGCTGGACCAGATCGAAGGCTGGCCACTGCACGACCGTCACACGGCGTGGATCGCCCGGCATGCGCTGCGTAGCTTGATCAAGCAAGGCAACCCCAGGGCACTGGGGGTGATCGGCGCCGGCGGCAAGGCGCAGGTCCAGGTGTTGGATTTGCAGGTGACGCCAGCGGTGATTCGCCTGGGGGAGCAGGTCACGCTGTCCTTCACCGTGCAATCAACCCTCGAACAGAGCCAGCGCCTGGTGATCGACTACGCCATCGACTACGTGAAGGCCTCGGGCGGCACCTCGGCGAAGGTCTTCAAGCTCAAGACCTTCGACCTGCCCGCCCAGGGTCGCGTCAACCTCAGCCGTTCCCAATACATTCGCGAGTTGACCACCCGCAAACACTACGCGGGCCGGCATGCCGTGCACCTGCTGGTCAACGGCGAGCGACTGGGTAGCACGGCGTTCGATATCGTTCCCTGAGGGCGTCTCAGACCACCGCCAGGCGTTTGGCCTGGCGAATCTCCTGCAGGAAACGCTCGGCCGGCAGCGGATGGCCCAACAGGTAACCTTGCAGCGAATCGCAGCCCAGCTGGGTCAGGAAGTCTTGCTGCACATCGGTCTCCACGCCTTCGGCGACGATCCGCAGGCCCAGCGCCTGGCCGAGGGCGACGATGGCCGAGACGATGGCCGCGTCATCGCTGTCGTGCTCCAGGTCACGCACGAAGCCGCGGTCGATCTTCAGCTCGTTGGCCGGCAGGCGCTTGAGGTACATCAGGCTCGAATAGCCGGTGCCAAAGTCGTCGATGGACAGATCCACGCCCATGTCCGACAGCTGTTGCAGCACCGTCATGCTTGCGTCCGCATCGCTCATGGCGGTGGTTTCGGTGATTTCCAGGGTCAGGCTGTTGGCCGCCAGCTTATGCGTTTCCAACGCCTTGGCCACGCTCTGGACCAAACCGGTGTGGCAGAACTGCAAGGCCGAGAGGTTCACCGCGATGCGCCAGTCGGTATAACCGAGCACGTACCATTCGCGCATCTGCCGACAGGCCTCGTTCAAGACCCATTCGCCGATGGGGATGATCAAGCCGGTCTTTTCCGCCAGGTCGATGAACGTGTCGGGCATCAACAGGCCCTGGGTCGGGTGGGTCCAGCGCAACAAGGCCTCGGCCCCGACCGGACGGCCATTGGCCGCATCAAACTTGGGCTGGTAATGCAGGCTGAACTGCCGCTGTTCGACAGCCGTGCGCAGATCTTGCAGCAACTGCAATTGCTTGCGGGCGTTGCTGTTCATCGAGGCGTCGAAAAAGCTGTAGCCGTTCTTGCCGGCGCCCTTGGCGTGATACATCGCCGCGTCGGCGTTCATCAACAGCTCTTCGGCGCTCAGGCCGTTGCCAGGGTAAACGGCGATGCCGACGCTGGCGGAGATCTGCAAGTCATGGTCAGCCACCCGGAACGTGCGCCCGATCAAGCCGACCTGACGGGCTGCCAGGCGCAGGGCATCGTCGGGCTCGGCCAGTTGCACCAATAGCACGAACTCGTCACCGCCGATCCGCGCCAGGGTGTCCTGGCTGCGCAGGTCTTCGCGCAGGCGCAGGGCCACGTCCCGCAGCAACAGATCGCCCATGTGGTGACCAAAGGCGTCGTTGACTGGCTTGAAACCGTCGAGGTCGATGAACATCAAGGCGAAGCAACCGCCCTGCTCTTGCACCCGATGCATGGCCTGGTCGATCCGATCGGCCAGCAGCACACGGTTGGGCAGTCCGGTGAGGGGGTCGTGCAGGGCCAACTGGGTCAGTTCCCGGTTGGCCTGGGTCAGGGACTGGGCCAGCTCGGCGGTGCGGGCTTCCAGGCGCGCATCGAGAATCGAGGTCAGCAGGGCAATGGCCAACACCGCCAGGGTGGTGATCAATACCAGATTGTCCAGGCCCTTGCCGCTCAAGCCATCCAGCGAGCCGCAAAAGCTGCCCTCGCTGAAGCGCGCCCCTGCCATGCCGGTGTAGTGCATGCCAACGATGGCGATGCCCATGATCACCGCGGCGCCCGCCCGGGCCAGACGCACGTGGGGGGTGTTCTGGCGCAGGCGAAAGGCAATACACAGCGCCGCGGCAGACGCGCCGACGGCAATCACCAACGAAGCGGTGAACAGCGTCGGGTCGTAATCGATGCCCGGCTGCATCCGCAGCGCGGCCATGCCGGTGTAATGCATGGCGCTGATTCCGGCGCCCATGATCAGCGCACCGAAAGCCAACTGCCACGCCGGCAATCGCGGCTGGCTGACCAGCCACAAGGCAAACCCGCTGGAAAGAATCGCGGTCAGCAGCGACAACGCGGTGATCGGTAGGTCGTAGCCAAGCTCGATCGGCAAGGTGAACGCCAGCATGCCGATGAAATGCATGGACCAGATGCCCACTCCCATCGCCAGCGCGCCCCCGGTCATCCACAAATGCGCGGCGCGCCCCTTGGCGGTCGCGATCCGCCCGGCCAAATCCAGCGCGGTGTAGGAAGCCAGCACGGCAACAAACAAGGAAATCGAAACAAGGGCGGGGGAATAACTGCCGATGAGCATGGTTTTTTCTCGTAACAGGAGAACCGGACGGCTTCCATGCCCGGTGGGGGCCGGCGATTGTACTGAATCGTGGCTGGGACGCACGAACCAAATGTCAAAAAGCCATCAAACCTGGAATATTTTCGACGAAAGACACTACCGGCAGCAGGGTGAATATTTTTTTGGGGAGCCATCGCGATCTGCTCACCGCAGATGGCCTGCGGGAGCGGGCTTGCTCGCGAAGGCGGTGGATCAGCTTGCATAGATGTGGGATGTGCCGGCCTCTTCGCGAGCAAGCCCGCTCCCACAGGGTTAACCGGCTAGCCATCGGCCATGCGTCCACCGCA
Organism: Pseudomonas sp. Z3-6; assembly: GCF_051131985.1. NCBI lineage: Bacteria > Pseudomonadati > Pseudomonadota > Gammaproteobacteria > Pseudomonadales > Pseudomonadaceae > Pseudomonas > Pseudomonas sp. Z3-6. The sequence goes on along the minus strand of NZ_CP071644.1, from coordinate 2,521,646 downwards.
AATCCATTGTGGGAGCGAGCCTGCTCGCGATGGCGGTGGGCCAGCTTGCAGGGATGTTGGATGTGCTGGCCTCTTCGCGAGCAGGCTCGCTCCCACAGGGTTAACCGGCTAGCCATCGGCCATGCGTCCACCGCAAATCCATTGTGGGAGCGAGCCTGCTCGCGATGGCGGTGGGCCAGCTTGCAGGGATGTTGGATGTGCTGGCCTCTTCGCGAGCAAGCTCGCTCCCACAGGTTAACCGGCTAGCTATCCGTCATGCGTCCACCGCAAATCCATCGTGGGAGCGAGCATCGATCAGGATGGCTCGTTGGCGGCGGCGATCCGGCGGATGCAGAAAGCGGGTGTGCAATTGATCGAGTCGAGCGCGATAGACCGCCGGCCCTTTGCCTGATGGCTCATACTAGGTTCTTTTCCGGACAGTGAGCCTCCATGCCCCTCCTCGCCCGCACCCACCCGCGTCTTTCCAGCGCCACGGTCCTTGGCCTGGCGGTGGGAATCCTGGTTCCCGTGGACTCGATCATCAGCAAGGTCCTGATCGGCTGGAATGCCGGGGTCTGGACCTACCTGGTGCTGATGTTCTGGCTGACCGTGCGGGCCAAGGCGCCCGATGTGAAACGCATCGCCGAAATCGAAGATGAAAATGCCGGGCTGGTGCTGCTGATGGTCTGCGTCGCGGCATTGGCCAGCCTGGCGACCATCACCTTCGAGCTGGCAGGCAGCCGCGACCTGCAAGCCGCCGGCAAGCTGTTGCATTACGGCTTCACGGCGATGACCGTGACCGGTTCATGGTTGCTGATCGGGGTGATTTTCAGCGTTCACTACGCGCGGTTGTATTACACCTGGGACGGCAAGGAGCCGGCGCTGCGGTTTGCCGAAGGGCTGACCACGCCCAACTATTGGGACTTCCTCTACTTCTCTTTCACCATCGGCGTGGCAGTGCAGACCTCGGATGTGGGAGTTGCCACGCGGCAATTGCGCAAGATCGTGTTGGCGCAATCGTTGATCGGGTTTGTGTTCAACACGGCGATCCTGGGATTTTCGATCAATATTGCGGCGGGGTTGTTTGGGTGAGGCGCATTTGGGGCCGCTTGGCGGCCCAGCGGGAGCAAGCTCCCTCGCCACAGGGTCAGCGTCGGGCAATAGACAGCGCGGGGAAGCTCAGGACGGTGTCGGCAACCACAACTTGAAGCGCGCCCCGCCCAGTGGCGAAGCCTCGACAGTCAACGTCCCGCCCTGGGCTTCCAGGGCCCGGCGGCTGATGGCCAGGCCGAGGCCAAAACCGCCCGTGGCGCGGTCGCGGCTGCGGTCCAGGCGATAGAACGGTTCGAACACGCGCTCGCGCTCGCTGTCGGGAATGCCGATGCCGTCGTCGTCGACCCAGATCTCACAGCCTTGGTCACCGACCAGCACACCGACCTGGATGCGCTTTTCGCAATACCGCATGGCATTGCGCAGCAGGTTCTGCAACGCTCGGGCGGTCAGGCGCGGGTCCAGCACGAAACGCTCCAACGCCCCGTGCAACAGCACGTCGATGACCACATCCGGCGCCGCCAGGTCCTCGTCGACGCTGCCCAGGATGCTGTCGATGAATTCGTCCAGCGCCACGTCGACCCGTTCGGGCAGGCGCTGGGGGTTTTGCAAACGGCTGTAGGAGAGCAGTTCCAGCACCAACTCATCGAGTTCGCGAATGTGCGCCACCAACCCTTGCAGGCGCTCGCGGCTGGGCGCCGGCAGGTCATCGGACAGCGCCAGGGCCAGGCCGAAATCGAGCCGCGTCAGGGGCGTGCGCAATTCGTGGGACACGGCGTTGAGCAAGTCCCTCTGTTGGTTGAGCAGATTCTCGATGTCCCCCGCCATCGTGTCGAACACATGGGCCAGGCTGCCAATGTTCGAGCTGGAAGCGATGTGCGTACGCTCATCCAAATGACCTTTACCAAAACGTTCGGCGGTGCGCCTGAGGCGCTCCAGGTCACGCCAGTGCGGCCGCAGCCAGAGCAACAGGCAGGCCAGCATCGTCGCGCCGATCAACACGTTGATGCTCCAGTACAACCAACTGACATCGGCCGGGTCCGGCGGCACGACCATCTTCACCGCCGTGCGCTCGTCCAGCGGTGCCGCCGCCAGGGTTCGCCAGGCCCAGTCGCCGAGGCGTACCACGTTCTCGCCGCGCTTGAGACGCGCCTGCTCATCGGCGCTGAAGCCCTCGTCATCGACCGCGGCCAGTTCGATGCGCAGCGGCTCGAACTCCTTGTCCATCTGCGCCGCCAGCGCCGGCCACTGCTCGCTGGGCACGGCGCGGAACTGCTTGATCATCAGGGTTTGCAGGCCCCGGGAATAATCGAGGTTGTAGGTCAGGAAACGCTCCTGGAACAGGCGGATCACCAGCTCCGGCATCAGGTAGATCGCCGCGCTGTAGGAGACGATGGTGACCAGGTACAGACGAATCAGCAGCTTCCACATCGGCTCAGCATTCCCACTCGGAACGACTGAACAGATAACCCTTGCCCCACACGGTCTTGATCTTGCGGGCTTCGTCGGCGTTGTCATCGAACTTGCGCCGCAGCTTGGAAATCGCCACGTCCACCGAACGGTCGGTGCCGTTGAATTCGATGCCCCGCAGGCGTTGCAGGATCTGGTCACGGCTCAGCACTTCGCCGGAATGCCGGGCCAGCACCACCAGCAGGTTGTATTCACCACTGGACAACTCCACCGGCTGCCCGCGCCAGGTCACGGTGCGCTCGGAGAGGTCGATGCACAGGTTGCCCATGAGGATGCGGTCGTTGGCCGTCTGCGGCTCGGTGAGGCTGCTGCGGCGCAACAAGGTGCGCACCCGCGCCAGCAACACCCGGGGCTCGCAAGGCTTGGTGACGTAGTCGTCGGCGCCCATTTCCAGGCCCAGGACCTGGTCGTGGCTGTCGTCCCGGGCGGTGAGCATCAGGATCGGCAAAGTCGCCGAGTCGGCCCGCAGCAGGCGGCAGACCTGCAAGCCGTCCAGCCCCGGCAGCATCAGGTCGAGGATCACCAGGTCCGGCGGATCGACCCGCGCCCGTTCACGCACATGATCGCCACGGCTGAGCACGCTGACCTGATAGCCGTTGCGTTCCAGGTAACTGGCGATCAGTTCGGAGAGTGCGGTGTCGTCTTCGACCAGGAGGATGTTGGGCATGGGTGTTTCCAGAAAAAGTACTGTGGCGCCCAATAGATCGCCTTCGCGAGCAAGCCCGCTCCCACAGGGTTCGCGTGACCACTGTGGGAGCGGGCTTGCTCGCGAAGGCGTCACTACAGTCACCAAGGAATCAAGCTGCCAAGGATATACGCCCCCGCTCATCCACGAGCAAAACCCTTACACAATTTCACACAGCCTCTACAAAACTTTACCGCTGGGCCCGCAGCAGATCCGCCGCACACGAGGCAATCCGCAGGCATGCATCCGCCAGTTTCAGTTGATCGACCACCAGCCCGATGCGGATATGCCCCGCCGCACTGGGCCCAAACGCCTCGCCAGCCAGTACCGAGACGCCGTGATCGTCCAACAGGCGCTCGGCAAAAGCCTGAGCATCGAGGCCCGTCTGGCGGACGTCGACCATCACGAACATGCCGCCATCGGGCCGCACCGGCTTGAGCCCCGGGCAATCGCCGAGCATGGCGCACACCAGGTCGCGGCGCTGGCGATATTCGTCATGCATCTGCGCGACTTCCGGCAATTCTTGCTCGAGGGCAACCTGGGCTGCGCGCTGCACGAAGTCCGGCAGGCCGAACAGCATGCACAACGACAGGTTCGCCAGATGGTCAGTGAGAGCTTCGGGGCCAACGACCCAGCCGATCCGCCAACCGGTCATGGCGTGGGATTTGGACAGGCTGTTGATCGTCGCGGTGCGCTCGGCCATGCCCGGCAGGCTGGCTGGACTGATGTGTTCGCCGTCGTAGAGCAGGTCGCTGTAGACCTCGTCACTGATCAGCCACAGGTCATGTTCAATGCACAACCGCGCCAATGCTTGCCAAGTGGACATCGGCAGGCTGGCCCCGGACGGGTTGTTCGGGCTGTTGAGCAGCATCGCCCGGGTACGCGGGGTGACAAGACGGGCAACGTCCGCCGGCTCGACCCGAAAGCCGTTCTCCGGGCGGACCGCCACCGGCAGCACTTTCGCGCCGCAGGCACCGAACACCGCTTCGTAGGTGACATACATCGGCTCGGCGACGATGACTTCGTCGCCAGGGTTGAGCAGGCATTGCGCGACCGCATACACCGCACACTGCGCGCCCGGCAGCACGACGACCTGTTCGGCCCCCACCGGCTGGCCGCAGCGCAAGCGATGACGCCGGGCAATGCTGGCCCGCAAGGTGTGCAACCCGCGGATGTCCGAATAGTGGGTCTCACCGGCCCGCAGGCTGCCCACGGCGGCCTCGACAATGGCGCGCGGGGTGTCGAAGTCCGGATCGCCCACTGACAGCAACAACACATCCATGCCCTGTTCGCGCATGGCCAGCGCCCGGTCGTGAATCTGCCAGGCGGCGGCACCGTCGCCGGTGATGCGTTGGGTCAAAGCTGAGAAGCGCATGTATCTCTCCTGATTGCGCGATATCCAGCCTCAACCCTATCTCAAATCACACACCACGCCACCCTCGCAGCGCTTTTGTGGCGAGGGAGCTTGCTCCCGCTGGGGCGCGAAGCGGCCCTGAAACCATTCACTTCAATGCATCTGGTCGGCACTTCCATTTGGGGCCGCTTCGCAACCCAACGGGAGCAAGCTCCCTCGCCACAGGTTCACCCTACTCCTGGGCCAAGTGCCTATCGAGCTTACCGCGCGGCCACCCGCCAAAGCCGGGCGATGTCCCGGGCGCGCTCGCTCAGCAGGCGCGGGGCGTCGGTGCAGGCTTCTTGCAGGGTCATCGGCCCGTTGGCCAGGGCGAAGGCGGCGTCGATGCCATGTTCATACAGCGCCTGGTAGCCCTCCCCCAGCGTGCCGGCAATGACCACCACCGGTACGCCATGCTCCCGGGCGATGCGGGCCACACCGAAGGGGGTTTTGCCGCGCAGGGTCTGGGCATCGAAACGGCCTTCGCCGGTAATCACCAGGTCGGCGCCGTTGACCGCTTCGGCCAGCCCGGTCAACTGGGCGACCACGTCCACCCCGGTACGAAACTGCGCCCCCAGGAACGCCTTGGCCGCGAAGCCCAGGCCACCGGCGGCGCCGCTACCCGGCTCGTCGCGCACATCCTTGGCCAACGCCCGGGCGCACTGTTCGGCGAAATGCCCAAGGGCCCGGTCCAGCGCCTGCACTTGCTGGGCAGTGGCGCCCTTCTGCGGACCGAAAACCACAGACGCGCCGTGGGGGCCGCACAGCGGGTTATCGACATCGGCGGCAATCTCGAAGCTGACCTGGGCCAGGCGCGGGTCGAGGTCGCTCAGGTCGATGCGCGACAGGTTCGCCAAGGCCAGGCCTCCGGGTGGAAGGGGTTGGCTTTGCTCATCCAGCAATGCCACGCCCAGGGCCTGCATCGCACCGGCACCGCCGTCGTTGGTGGCACTGCCGCCAATCGCCAGGATCACCCGCCCGGCGCCTGCATCGAGGGCCGCGCGAATCAGCTCGCCAGTGCCGTAGGTGCTGCTGGAACAGGCATCGCGTTGCCCCGGCGGCACCCATTGCAAACCGCTGGCCTCGGCCATCTCGATGATCGCGGTGCGGCTCTCGGCCAACCAGCCCCAGCGCGCCTCGACGGCGACACCCAACGGACCGCGGACCCGGGTGCGACGCCACTCACCGTGACAGGCCGCCAACACCGACTCCACCGTCCCCTCCCCGCCGTCCGCCATCGGGCATTTGATCAACTGCGCGTCCGGCCAGACCTCGGCCAGCCCCTGGGCGATGGCATCGGCGACGCCCTGGGCGCTGAGGCTGTCCTTGAACGAGTCGGGGGCGATGATTATTTTCATATTATTCTCCGGTTCCGATGCACTGCATGCTGCCAGCTGACCGCAGCCGTGACGCCGGTCCGCCGCACAAAAGACACTGGGCATTATTGTTCAAGATTACAAAAATTGGTTTTCCAGGGAAATTCAGGTTGAAGCTGCCGGCCTCATCGCGAGCAGGCTCGCTCCCACATGGGCCTGCGTAAACTCAGGATCTGCATACAACACAGACCCACTGTGGGAGCGAGCTTGCTCGCGATGGCGGTGTATCAGTCGATATCAATGTTGGCTGACCTGACGTTATCGCGAGCAAGCCCGCTCCCACAGTTGATGGGTGAGGGGTTGAGAAATCGGTTGGATCCACGCGGCGGTTCTGGTATTTGATTGGACCTTTCCCCATGGATAAAAGGATCTTGTCATGAGCTACCGCACGCTAGGCCATTCCGGGTTGCAAGTCTCGACGTTGACCCTGGGCACGATGATGTTCGGTGAACAGACCAGCGCCGAGGATTCGCTGCGGATCATCGACAAGGCCTGGGACCAGGGCATCAATTTCATCGACACCGCGGACGTCTACACCAACGGCCGTTCCGAAGAGATCGTCGGCGAGGCGATCGCCCGTCACCGCCAGGAGTGGGTGTTGGCCACCAAGGTCGGTTTCGGCCCGCCGGACGGCGTGCCCAACCGCAGCGGCCTGAGCCGCAAGCATCTGTTCAATGGCATCGAGGCCAGCCTGACGCGCCTGGGCACCGATTACCTGGACATCTATTACCTGCACCGCGAAGACCACAACACCCCGCTGCACGTGACCGTGTCGGCCATTGGCGACTTGATTCGCCAGGGCAAGATCCGCTACTGGGGCCTGTCGAACTACCGTGGCTGGCGCATCGCCGAAGTGATACGGATCGCCGACAGCCTGGGCATCGACCGGCCGGTGATCAGCCAACCGCTGTACAACATCGTCAACCGCCAGGCAGAAACCGAGCAGATCACCGCGGCCCAGAACTACGGCCTCGGCGTGGTGCCGTTCAGCCCCCTGGCCCGTGGCGTGCTCAGCGGCAAGTACGCGCCGGACGTGGCGCCGGACGCCAACAGCCGCGCCGGCCGCCAGGACAAACGCATCCTGGAAACCGAATGGCGGGTCGAATCCCTGCGCATTGCCCAGCAAATCCTGCAGTACACCCAGGGCCGAGGCGTGGGCATCGTCGAGTTCGCCATCGCCTGGGTGCTGAACAACAGCGCCGTGACCTCGGCCATCGTCGGACCGCGCACCGAGGAACAATGGGATTCGTACATCAAGGCGCAAGCGGTGAAGATCAGCGCGGAAGATGAAGCCTTCATCGATTCGCTGGTGACGCCGGGGCACGCTTCGACGCCGGGGTTCAATGATGTGAGTCATTTCGTGCCTGGGCGAGTGCCGCGTACGTCGTAACATGCACAGACTGTGGCGAGGGAGCTTGCTCCCGCTCGGCTGCGCAGCAGTCGCTCTTTTGGGGCCGCTACGCGACCCAGCGGGAGCAAGCTCCCTCGCCACGGGTAAACGGCTTTCCGTATCGTGCTGCAATTCCAATAACAAGAGGCATCCGTGTCCAAAGGCATCGCTCTATCGGTCTCGGCCTCTGTGCTGTTCGCCGTCATGTATTACTACACCTCGTTGCTCACGCCACTGACCGGCCTGGAGATTTTCGGTTGGCGGATGTTGTTGACGATGCCGTGCATGACCGCGTTCATGTTGATTTCCCGTGAATGGAAGCTCGTTTCGGATCTTGTTGCACGCTTGATCAGCACACCGCGCTTGCTGCTGGGCGCGATAGCGTCATCGGCCTTGATGGGCGCACAACTGTGGCTGTTCATGTGGGCGCCACTCAATGGCTACAGCCTGGACGTGTCGCTGGGGTATTTCCTGTTGCCGCTGTCGATGGTCCTCACCGGGCGGCTCGTCTATGGCGAGCGCCTTTCCTATCTGCAGAAAGTCGCGGTGTTCTTCGCCACCCTCGGCGTGTTCAACGAGTTGTACCAAGTGGGTGGTTTTTCCTGGGCAACGTTGCTGGTGGTGATCGGCTATCCGATCTATTTCATCCTGCGCAAACGCATCAAGACCGACAACCTCGGCGGGCTCTGGCTGGACATGACGCTGATGTTGCCCGTGGCACTGTGGTTCGTGCAAAGCGGCGAACAAGGTTTCGCCGTGTTCGATCACTACCCGCGGCTGACCTGGCTGATCCCATTGCTCGGCGTGATCAGCGCCAGCGCGCTGGTGTCCTACATCGTCGCCAGCCGGTTGCTGCCGTTCAGCCTGTTCGGATTGTTGAGCTATGTGGAACCGGTGTTGCTGCTGGGGGTTGCGCTGTTGCTGGGGGAAAGCATCAAGGCCGAGGAATGGCTGACCTATATCCCCATCTGGGCGGCGGTGGCGGTACTGGTGTTCGAAGGGTTCAAGCACCTGGTACGGCAGCGGCGCAGGGCCTGAGCCTGCATCGAACCTGTGGGAGCGGGCTTGCTCGCGAAAGCGGCGTGTCAGGCACCATTTATATCGACTGATACACCGCTTTCGCGAGCAAGCCCGCTCCCACATTCGGGACTGCATCGGCAACAAAAAAAGCCCGCCCGGCATCACTGCCGGACGGGCTTTTTTCATCAGGCCTTACTCGGTCGCGAGCACACCACGACGCACTTGGTCACGCTCGATCGACTCGAACAGCGCCTTGAAGTTGCCTTCGCCAAAACCATCGTCGCCCTTGCGCTGGATGAACTCGAAGAACACCGGCCCCATCAGGGTTTCCGAGAAGATCTGCAGCAGCAGGCGCTTATCACCCTGCTCGGAAGCACCGTCCAGCAGAATGCCCCGCGATTGCAGTTCATCCACCGGTTCGCCGTGGTTCGGCAGGCGGCCTTCGAGCATTTCGTAGTAAGTATCCGGCGGCGCGGTCATGAAGCGCATGCCGATGCTTTTCAACTGGTCCCAGGTCTTGATCAGGTCATCGGTGAGGAAGGCCACGTGCTGGATGCCTTCGCCGTTGAACTGCATCAGGAACTCTTCGATCTGCCCGGCGCCCTTGGACGATTCTTCGTTCAACGGGATGCGGATCATGCCATCCGGCGCGGTCATGGCCTTGGAGGTCAGGCCGGTGTATTCGCCCTTGATGTCGAAGTAGCGGATCTCCCGGAAGTTGAACAGTTTCTCGTAGAAACCGGCCCAGTAGGCCATGCGCCCGCGGTAAACGTTGTGGGTCAGGTGGTCGATGATCTTCAGGCCCGCCCCCACCGGGTTGCGATCAACGCCCTCGATGAACACGAAGTCGATGTCATAGATCGAGCTGCCTTCGCCAAAACGGTCGATCAGGTACAGCGGCGCGCCGCCGATGCCCTTGATGGCTGGCAGGTTCAGCTCCATCGGGCCGGTCTCGATGTGGATCGGCTGGGCGCCGAGTTCCAGGGCGCGCTTGTAGGCCTGCTGCGAATCCTTGACCCGGAACGCCATGCCGCACACCGACGGGCCGTGCTCGGCAGCGAAGTACGAAGCGACGCTGTGGGGTTCGTTGTTGAGGATCAGGTTGATCGCGCCCTGGCGATACAGGTGCACGTTCTTGGACCGGTGTGTGGCCACCTTGGTGAAGCCCATGATCTCGAAGATCGGCTCCAGGGTGTTGGGGGTCGGGGATGCGAACTCAATGAATTCGAAGCCCATCAGGCCCATGGGGTTTTCGTATAGATCTGCCATGTCGGCGCCTCATCATGCGGGTCAATTAACAAAAAAACGTTAGTTGCAGGCAATGCTGAGGGCACGGGGCGGCGCGCAGGAAATGCCACGAACGCTGCGGGCGAGGAAATCGCCGTAGATCAGTTGAAACCCAAGTATCTTCATTGTCGACCCAAGGCTCTTGCGGGCGAGGCTTCTGCTGCCAGAAGACGTTATTCTTATATGCGTAAATCGATTCTACACAGCGTAACCGAATTTGTCCGCCTCCTGTATCAAATCGCCTTTTCCTTCGACCGCGCAAGGGGTTTGTTACAGAGGAAGATGCCCAGCAGGATCACAGCCCCACCGACGCACATCAACGCCGTGAGCCGTTCGTCCAGCAACAGCGCGCCCAGCAGCACCGCCGTCAGCGGATTGAGCGCGATAAATACGCCGGAGCGGGTCGCGCCGATCCGACGAATGCCGTCGTACCAGGCGATATAAGCCAGGGCCGAGCCCAGCACGCCGAGGTACAAAAGGCTCAACCATTGCTCCACGTCCAGCCCGCCCAGGGCTTGGAGACGAATCTCTCCCGCCGCCGCGCAGGCCAGCCACAACATCAGCGTGCCCAACAGAATCGACCAGGTCACGGTCTGCAAGGGGCCGAGGCTTTCGTTGAGTTTTTTCGAAAACAGCGAATAGATTCCCCAGCCCAGCACACAGCCAAAAATCAGCAGGTCGCCGATCCAGGCCTGCGCCGCGCCTTGTAACAAGGACGGATCACGACTGACGATCACCAATCCCGCCCCGCCGATGCACAACACGATGCCCGCTACTTTCAAGCGGCTCAGCCGTTCCTTGAACAGCCACCAGGACGCCAGCCCGATCACCGCCGGATTCAACGCCACGATCAGCGAGGCCCGGGATGCATTGATGTACTGCAAGCCGTAGAAGAAACACAGGTTATAGAAAAAGATCCCGAAGAACCCCAGCGCAGCCAGCTGCAGCCCTTGCTTCACACTGGGCCGGACCAGCGCAATCCCGGCCAACGCGAGAAACACCAGCAGCGCGATGCTTGCCAGCAGGAAACGCAGGCTGGCGGCAAACATCGGTGCCAGGGCATCGGAAAGGATCCGGCCGGCCACAAAGGTTCCGCCCCAGATCATGGTGACCATGGCGAGCTTCAGGTAGACCGGCAGGTCCGAGGGGATTGGGACGGCTTGTTCGAGGGTTTTCATGGTTTCACCACATTGAAATGAGACGAATGACCTGTGGCGAGGGAGCTTGCTCCCGCTGGGCTGCGAAGCAGCCCTCTGATTCACCCGCAATGGGCCCGCTGCGCGGTCCAGCGGGAGCAAGCTCCCTCGCCACGGAAAAGCGCCTGGGCCACAGTTCCGTGGACGGTTGAGATGCCGTATTGTTCGGCTCATGTTCGATCATCGTAAAATGAGCAATCCCTCATGACCCTCACCCAACTCGAAATCTTCTCCCTGGTCGCCGAACTGCGTGGTTTCACCGCTGCGGCCACGCGCTTGGGCATTGGTCAATCCGCGGTGTCCCACGCCATCAAATCCCTGGAACAAGAACTGGGCGTGGAATTGCTCAGGCGGCATCAGTCGGTGGTGGAGCTCAGCGATATTGGCCAGCAATTGCTGCTGCGGGCCCGGGCCATGCTCGGGCTGGCGAACACCTTGCGCCAGGAAGCCGCCGATGCCCGGGGCATGCGCCGGGGCACGTTGCGCATCGGCTCGTTCGGGCCGACGTCATCGATGAAACTGCTGCCCGGGATCCTGCGGCGCTATCGAGCCTTGCACCCCGGCATCGAAGTGCACATCGATGAAGGGCCCGACAGACAGGTGGTCCAATGGCTGGACGAACGGCGGATCGATGTCGGTTTCGTGGTGCTGCCCGAGGAGCGTTTCGATACGTACATGCTGATGGAAGATCAGATGGTCGCCCTGCTGCCCACCGCACACCCCCTCGCCGCCCAGGCCAGCCTAAGCCTCAAGGATCTGTGCAACGACCCCTTCGTGCTCACCGAGGCGGGATCGTCGGAGTTGGTCACGCGCCTGTTCAATGCCGCCCGGCTGACACCGAACGTGCGTTTGCGTTGCTCGCAATTGCTCAGCACCCTGGATGTCGTCAGGCGTGGCGAGGCGGTGAGCGTGGTGTCCGAAGGGTCGTTGCCAGATGACAGGAACCCTGGTTACGTCGCCAGGCCCTTGTCGCCCCGGGTGCCGCGCCAGATCGGCCTGGCGGTATTGGACAGCCGCCAGGCCTCGCCCGCCACCCTGGCGTTCATCGAACTGGCCCGGCAGTCATGAGCCCGGCATCAGACCTGGGGGAGCCTGGCATTGAACCTGTGGGAGCAAAGCTTGCTCGCGATGAAGGCACCTCGGTTCTCCAGGTGGACCGCATGATCGTTCATTGCGGGCAAGCCTTGCTCCCACAGACCTTGCTCCCACAGTCACACTGGTGCCAGCAAGTCACCGACAGGCCATCTATCATGGTCGGCATTCAATGCTTCCCCCTACCCCCTTTTTCATCAGGTCGTGCCGATGCCCTTGACCACCACCCGCTCGCACACTCGGCCCCGCCGCTACCTGGCCACCCTGCTGTGCGGCCTGGTGCCGATGCTGTCAGGGCTGGCTATTTTGAACATGCAGGCCGAACGGACGCTGGCGCAACACACCCGGCAGACCGCCGAGGAACTGGTCCGGCAGATCGAGCTGATGCTCGACAACACCGCCATGGCGGCCCGTGAATTGTTGCCCCTGGCCGGCCAGCCCTGCGAAGCGGTGAAGCTGGCCCTACGCGAACAAGTGACGCGCCGGCCATTTGTCCGCTCGACCAACCTGATCTGGGACGACAGCCTGTATTGCAGCTCGCTGTTCGGCGCCGTCGAGGAGCGGGTCAACCCGAGCGACTATCATCAGGGCACGCTGTGGCTCATGGATGGCAACCCGGTCACGCCGGATTCCGCACTGCTGATCTACAGGCTCAATGAGGGCCGGCAAGGCGCCTTGGCCACACTTGACGGGTATCACTTGGCCAATGTCCTGCGCCTGATCGGCGGCCAGACCCGGCTGCGGCTGCAAATCGGGCCGAATTGGCTGGCGGCGGACGGCAAGGTCCGGCCAGCGCCCTTGCCCGGGCTGCCGGTGGCCCAGAGCGAGCTGGGCTCATCGCGCTACCCCTTTCATGTGGAAGCCGGATTCGAGGAGGGTGAAACCTGGCGCTACATGGCCAGGGAATATCCTCCACTGTTCAGCCTGCTGATCTTCTTTGGCGCTGTGGCGGGGACACTCGGACACTGGCTGCAAAAGCGCGCCTCGTCTCCCAGCCGTGAACTGCAACGGGCGCTGGAAGCCGGCGAGTTCGTGCCCTACCTGCAACCGGTCGTGCACAGCGACAGCAAACGCTGGGCCGGCGTCGAGGTGCTGATGCGCTGGAACCACCCCAAGGAAGGCCTGGTCCGTCCGGACCTGTTCATTCCCTTCGCCGAACACAGCGGCGTGATCGTGCCGATGACCCGTGCGCTGATGCAGCAGACCATGCGCCTGCTGGTGCCGCTCGCGCCACGACTCGAAGCGCCGTTTCACGTCGGCATCAACATCACCGCCCGCCATTGCCAGGACCTGGCGCTGGTGGACGATTGTCGCGAGTTTCTCGGCGCCTTCGCGCCGGGTGCGATAACCCTGGTGCTGGAGTTGACCGAACGCGAGCTGATCGAACCGACGCCCGTGACCCGGCAACTGTTCGACCTACTGCGAGAACTGGGGGTCAAGATCGCGCTCGACGATTTCGGCACCGGCCATTCCAGCCTGGCGTATTTGCGCCAGTTCAACGTGGATTTTCTGAAAATTGACCAGAGTTTTGTCGCGATGATCGGTGCCGACGCGCTGTCGCGTCACCTCCTTGATAGCATCATCGAACTGTCGGGCAAGTTGGATCTGGACATGGTGGCCGAGGGCGTCGAAACCGTCGAACAGAGCGACTACCTGAGCGCAAATGGGGTGAACTTTCTGCAGGGTTATCTATTTGGTCGCCCCATTAGCGGGCAGGCATTCGCTGAGGCGTTGACCGGCACTAATGGCAGTTAACTGCCGTCGATCTATTGACGACGACCTGCCCATTGATAAAACGCTTGCTGTTGTTACATAACGAAAAAGTTACGATTTACACTTTCCGGATTAACTACTACAATTTTTCTACCTGTGCCACCTAACAGGAGAGAGTCATTAACACCGAGTCGCTTCAAGGCGCTTGGCTTATAGCTTTGTTTGCGGTTGGTATCAGCCAAATATTTTGATTGGAGTAATCATTTTGTCCAGACTCGCTGAATTTCGTGCAGCCGAAAAGGCCCTTCAAGAACAGCTCAAGCAGCTGGAATCGCTGAAGAACGATGCCGGGCTCAAGAAGGAAATCGAATTCGAGGAAAAGCTCCAGGGACTGATGAAAACCTACGGCAAGAACCTGCGCGACATCGTCGCGATCCTCGACCCGAACCCGTCCAAGGCAAGCCTGCAGTCGACCAAGCCTACCAAGACCCGTCGTGCGCGCGTGGTGAAGGTCTACCAGAACCCGCACACCGGTGAGTTGATCGAGACCAAGGGCGGCAATCACCGCGGCCTGAAAGCCTGGAAAGAACAATACGGTGCAGCGACTGTTGATTCTTGGTTGCGTGGTTGACAGTGCGTTGACAGCCCAGGCCAAAAAGCCCTGAATATTCAGGGCTTTTTTATGGACTAAACTTTAGGGTTAACCCCTTTGGGGTATTACGTTGAAGGCATCATAGTTTCAAACTGTTTCGCACCGACTGTATTTCATCCTGGCTTTCAACAAACGCCTGCGCCTGCCCGGCATAGGACAGCACATAAGCCTTGCCCTCATTTAGTGCCGCGACGAGTGCCTGAGACAATACATGTCGTCCGTTTTGCGTGATCGTGCAAGTGGTTTCCAATGCAGTTACGCCACCCAACATGGAAGCATGCACCTTAGTGCACACACTTTGATAACCGCCCTGGAAAAAATCCTTCTGGATTGATTTGCGCATTTCCAACAATACGCCCTGCAAGTTGACTTGGTGATCGGGGGCAACGGGGGTCGTGGTCAGTTCCAAGACCATCACGGCATTGCCGGCCGGATCACTCTTGGTAGCCCGTTGGCGCAGGGTCCCCGGGGCTGCCGAGGCCGATGCCTCTGCGGGCATGGGTTCGACGACCCAGCCCTGGGGCCAGGTAATTTGCGGTTCGGACGCCTGGACGCCGCCGACGCTCACCAGCAGCAGGACAAACAGCGAAAGGAACGGTCGAATCATTGCATTGGCACTCAAGGACGAAGCGTGAAGTCTGAAGGCCGAGGCAGAACCAGGCAATAGCCGCGCGCGGTTTGGCGGCACCGTGTCCCTTGCGTATCATGGGCGCAGCTGCAAGGAAGCCGTTGACGCAAGCCCAGGAACCGTCGCGACCACGCTTGCGACGCCGTTTGCCCCACTTTTTCTCCGGAGGGCCCATGAGCCTGCACGAACTCAATACTTTCCCTGGCGTCACCGCCCAACCTGACGCCGCCACGGCCCAGTTCGTCTTCAACCACACCATGCTGCGGGTCAAGGACATCACCCAGTCCCTGGATTTCTACACCCGCGTGCTGGGTTTCTCGCTGGTGGAAAAGCGCGACTTCCCAGAAGCCGAATTCAGCCTGTATTTCCTGGCGTTGGTGGACAAGCACCAGATCCCGGCGGACGCGGCGGCGCGTACCGAATGGATGAAGTCGATCCCTGGCATCCTGGAACTGACCCACAACCACGGCACCGAAAGCGACCCGGCGTTCGCCTACCATAACGGCAACACCGACCCTCGCGGCTTCGGCCATATCTGCATCTCGGTACCGGACGTCGTCGCAGCCTGCGAGCGCTTCGAAGCATTGGGCTGCAACTTCCAGAAGCGCCTGAGCGACGGTCGCATGAAAAGCCTGGCCTTCATCAAGGACCCGGATGGCTACTGGGTCGAGATCATCCAGCCTGCGCCGTTGTAAATCCACAGCAGGATCACAAGTTCTACAACCACATCAGCCCCTTGTGGAAGCCAATGCTGTTCACTTGAGGCAATCGACAACCCCGTGGCGAGGGAGCTTGCTCCCGCTGGGCCGCGAAGCGGCCCCAAAACCTGCCATGTGCGGCGTATCAGACACACCGCCCCCGCCGGTTTACGACTGCTTCGCAGCCGAGCGGGAGCAAGCTCCCTCGCCACAGGGTCAGCATTTTTCTTAAGTGAACGGCATTACCTTGTGGGAGCGAGCTTGCTCGCGATGGCGGTCTGTCTGGCACATCAATATTGAATGGGCTGCAGCTATCGCGAGCAAGCTCGCTCCCACAGGAGAATGCGTGATTCGAATAAAAAACCCCATGAGCCAATGGCTCATGGGGTTTTGTGTTTTCCGCTATTGGTTTGTTCAGGCCGGCGCGGAGGTGCGGATCAGGTGGTCGAAGGCGCTCAGCGAAGCCTTGGCGCCCTCGCCCACGGCGATCACGATCTGCTTGTACGGCACGGTGGTCACGTCACCAGCGGCGAACACGCCAGGGATCGAGGTTTCGCCACGGGCATCGACGATGATCTCGCCACGGGGTGACAACTCGACGGTGCCCTTGAGCCAATCGGTGTTAGGCAACAGGCCGATCTGCACGAAGATCCCTTCCAGCGCCACGTCGCGCACTTCACCGCTCGGACGATCCTTGTAGCGCAGGCCGTTGACCTTCTGGCCATCACCCGTCACTTCGGTGGTCTGGGCGTTGGTGATCACGGTCACGTTCGGCAGGCTGTGCAGTTTGCGCTGCAACACCGCGTCGGCACGTAATTGCACATCGAACTCCAGCAAGGTGACGTGGGCAACGATACCGGCCAGGTCGATCGCCGCTTCGACGCCGGAGTTACCACCGCCAATCACCGCCACGCGCTTGCCCTTGAACAGCGGGCCGTCGCAGTGCGGGCAGTACGCCACGCCCTTGTTGCGGTATTGCTGCTCGCCCGGCACGTTCATTTCGCGCCAGCGGGCACCGGTCGCCAGGATCACGGTCTTGGCCTTGAGGCTCGCACCGCTGGCGAACTTGATTTCATGCAGCCCGCCGTCCTTGCCCGGCACCAGGCCGTCGGCACGTTGCAGGTTCATGATGTCCACGTCGTACTGCTTGACGTGTTCTTCCAGGGCAACCGCCAGTTTCGGCCCTTCGGTTTCCTGGACCGAGATGAAGTTCTCGATGGCCATGGTGTCGAGCACCTGGCCACCAAAACGCTCGGCCGCCACACCGGTGCGAATGCCTTTGCGGGCCGCGTAGATCGCCGCCGAAGCGCCGGCCGGGCCACCGCCGACCACCAGCACATCAAAGGCGTCCTTGGCGCTGATTTTCTCGGCCTGGCGTTCGATACCGCTGGTATCGATCTTGGCGAGAATCTCTTCCAGGCCCATGCGGCCCTGGCCAAAGTTCACGCCGTTCAGGTAAATGCTGGGCACGGCCATGATCTGGCGCTCATCGACTTCGGCCTGGAACAGCGCGCCGTCGATGGCGACGTGGTGAATGTTCGGGTTCAGCACCGCCATCAGGTTCAGCGCCTGGACCACGTCCGGGCAGTTCTGGCACGACAGCGAGAAATACGTCTCGAAGTTGAACTCGCCTTCAAGGGCGCGGATCTGTTCGATGACTTCGACACTGGCCTTCGACGGGTGGCCACCGACTTGCAGCAGGGCCAGCACCAGCGAAGTGAATTCATGCCCCATGGGAATACCGGCGAAACGCAGGCTGATATCCGCTCCCGGGCGGTTCAACGAAAACGAAGGCTTGCGCGCATCGGTGCCGTTGTCGAGCAACGTAATCTGGTGGGAAAGACTGGCAACGTCTTGGAGTAACGTGAGCATTTCCTGGGATTTCGCACCGTCGTCGAGGGAGGCGACGATCTCGATCGGCTGGGTGACCCGTTCCAGGTATGACTTCAACTGAGCTTTAAGATTGGCGTCCAACATACGGGCGATTTCCATTTTTTAATTTCAGAAAAAACAACGCCCGAGCGAATCTCGCCCGGGCGTTTTGTGGGGCGAAGCGGCTTACTTGATTAAGAGCGGATCGCCCTCGGATGACTCACAGGTTTAGATCTTGCCGACCAGGTCCAGGGACGGAGCCAGGGTGGCCTCGCCTTCTTTCCACTTGGCTGGGCAGACTTCGCCTGGGTGAGCGGCAACGTACTGAGCGGCCTTGATCTTGCGCAGCAGCTCGGAAGCGTCACGGCCTACACCGCCGTCGTTGATTTCAACGATCTTGATCTGGCCTTCTGGGTTGATCACGAAAGTACCGCGGTCAGCCAGGCCGACTTCTTCGATTAGCACGTCGAAGTTGCGGGAGATGACGTGGGTCGGGTCGCCGATCATGGTGTACTGGATCTTGCCGATGGCTGGCGAAGTGTTGTGCCAGGCCGCGTGGGCAAAGTGAGTGTCGGTGGAAACGCTGTAGATCTCGACGCCCAGTTTCTGGAATTCGGCGTAGTTATCGGCCAGGTCTTCCAGTTCGGTTGGGCAGACGAAGGTGAAGTCAGCCGGGTAGAAGAACACGACAGACCACTTGCCTTTCAGGTCGGCGTCCGACACTTCGACAAAAGCGCCGTTTTTGAAAGCGGTGGCGTTGAACGGTTTAACTTGGCTGTTGATGATAGGCATCGATGTTTCTCCGTCAGGGGTTGAAAAGTTGATGGAGAGGATCTTACCCACTCATCCCCAGGCTGGCTCATTGGCAAACCTGATGTGAATGATTGGTTTTGGCTATCAGGAATCTATATAGATAGAAGAAATCTGTGGGGCCGTGTAGGAACTCCTACACGGCGCCTACATACCGCGTCAGGCGACGGGGGTACGCATCGTCACGAATTCTTCGGCGGCAGTTGGGTGCACGCCGATGGTTTCGTCGAAGTCGCGCTTGGTGGCGCCGGCCTTGAGGGCGATGGCCAAGCCTTGGACGATTTCCCCGGCGTCCGGTCCGACCATGTGGCAGCCCAAGACTTTATCGGTGTTGGCATCGACGACCAGTTTCATCAAGGTGCGTTCCTGGCAGTCGGTGAGGGTCAGCTTCATCGGCCGGAAACGGCTTTCAAAAATCTGAACCTCGTGCCCCTCCTCCCGGGCCTGCTCTTCGGTCAGGCCCACCGTGCCGATGTTCGGCAGGCTGAACACGGCGGTGGGGATCATCCGGTAATCCACCAGGCGATACTGCTCGGGCTTGAACAGCCGCCGCGCCACCGCCATGCCTTCGGCCAGGGCCACCGGCGTAAGCTGCACACGGCCGATCACGTCGCCAATGGCCAGGATCGACGGTTCGGTGGTCTCGTACTTTTCGTTGACCTGTACGAAGCCTTTTTCGTCCAGCTTGACGCCCGTGTTCTCCAGCCCAAGGTTGTCCAGCATCGGCCGTCGGCCCGTGGCGTAGAACACACAATCGGTCGACAGCGTGCGACCATCCTTGAGTGTCACCTTGAGGCTGCCGTCCGCTTCTTTATCGATGCGCTGGATGTCGGCGTTGAATTGCAGATCCAGGCCACGACGTTGCAGCTCTTCAGCCAGATGCTTGCGCACGGCGCCGTCGAAGCCACGCAGGAACAAGTCGCCGCGATAGAGCAAGGACGTCTGCGCGCCCATGCCATGGAAAATCCCGGCGAATTCAACGGCAATGTAGCCGCCGCCCACCACCAGCATGCGCTTGGGCAACGTCTTGAGGAAAAACGCCTCGTTGGAACTGATGGCATGCTCGCGACCTGGAATGTCAGGGATTACCGGCCAGCCCCCCGTGGCGATCATGATGTGTTCGGCGGTGTAGCGCTGGCCATTGATCTCGACTTCGTGGGGCCCGGTCAGCCTGGCATGCCCTTCGTGCAGCTCGACGCCGCTGTTGACCAGCAGGTTGCGGTAGATACCATTGAGGCGATTGATCTCGCGGTCCTTGTTGGCGATCAACGTGGCCCAGTCGAAACTCGCCTCGCCCGCCGTCCAGCCATAGGCCGATGCCTGCTCGAAGTCCTCGGCGTAATGCGCGCCGTAGACCAGCAGCTTTTTCGGCACACAGCCCACATTCACGCAGGTCCCGCCCAGGTAGCGGCTTTCCGCCACGGCCACCTTGGCCCCGAACCCGGCGGCGAACCGCGCAGCCCGCACGCCACCGGAACCGGCGCCAATCACATACAAGTCAAAATCGTAGGCCATCTTCTATCTCCTTCGGCAGGTCACCAGCATACCTGCTGTTTTCGCCTGAGGCAGCGTTGCGATGGTTATGGGGGCGGAAAATGGAAAAGCCAGCTGGACTGGATCATGTCGAGCGGTCAAGCCCAAAACCTGTGGGAGCGGGCTTGCTCGCGAATGCAGTGTGTCAAACGACATCAATGTTGGTTGTGCCGCCCTCTTCGCGAGCAAGCCCGCTCCCACAAGGTGAATCCCTTGTATGGCTTGCGAGAGATTTTTTCCCAAGCCAAAAAAAACGCCCCGAACCAGTCGGGGCGTTTTTTATGGCGTGGCGCAGGCTTATCAGTAAGCCTTGCCCGTCTTGTAGAAGTTCTCGAAGCAGAAGTTGGTCGCGTCGATGTAGCCTTCGGCGCCACCGCAGTCGAAACGCTTGCCCTTGAACTTGTAGGCCATGACGCAGCCGTTCTGGGCCTGTTTCATCAAGGCGTCGGTGATCTGGATTTCGCCGCCTTTGCCTGGCTCGGTCTGTTCGATCAGGTCGAAGATGTCCGGGGTCAGGATGTAGCGACCGATGATCGCCAGGTTGGACGGCGCGTCTTCAGGCTTTGGTTTTTCAACCATGCTGTGGACGCGGTAGATGTCGTCGCGGATCATTTCGCCGGCGATCACGCCGTACTTGTTGGTTTCCTGCGGATCGACTTCCTGGATCGCCACGATGGAGCAGCGGAACTGCTTGTACAGCTTGACCATCTGGGTCAGGACGCCGTCGCCTTCGAGGTTGACGCACAGGTCGTCCGCCAGGACCACGGCGAACGGTTCGTCACCGATCAGTGGGCGACCGGTCAGGATTGCGTGGCCCAGGCCTTTCATTTCGGTCTGGCGGGTGTAGGAGAACGAGCACTCATCCAGCAATTTGCGGATGCCGACCAGGTACTTTTCCTTGTCGGTGCCTTTGATCTGGTTTTCCAGCTCGTAGCTGATGTCGAAATGGTCTTCCAGGGCGCGCTTGCCACGGCCAGTCACGATGGAGATTTCAGTCAGACCCGCATCAAGGGCTTCTTCGACGCCGTACTGGATCAGTGGCTTGTTCACCACCGGCAGCATTTCTTTGGGCATGGCTTTAGTCGCTGGCAGGAAGCGAGTACCGTAACCGGCTGCTGGGAACAAGCATTTCTTGATCATATAAGTCCTTGAAAAGGCGGTGTGTACGAGTTTCGGCGCAGTCTAATCAGGCGACGGGCACCTTACAATGCCCGCACTGGCCAACCGGTGCCATCATAGAGAAATAAAAAACGGCGGATAGTTCAATCGCCTTTCGTTTCGATGGCTGCAGCGGTCCACTGTACGCCAGTGAGCGCTGTTTGCGAGCATTTGACGTATCATGGCGGCCTTGATCACGCCAACTGAGGCAGCTAGATGTCGGCAAGAAACGCAAACGGTTATTCGGTCAGCCAGGGCAAGGACGGCCAGTGGTGGATTATCAACTACCACGGCGAGCAGGTCGCCGGCCCCTTGCCCAGCAAGGCCATGGCCGTGGAAGTGGCTGCGGTATTCCAGGACGAACGCGCGGCTCCAGCGACAAAAGAACGCGAAAGCGCCCCCGCCCGCAGCCCCCGCCGCAAGAAATGAGCCGCAGGAAATAAACAGACGAGCCTCTGGTAAATGCCATCCGCGCATCGAACGAGGCTTGTTTAGCTGTACCGCAATGGCCATTCGCTATAACCTCGCCATTGCCCTTCCCTCCTCGATGACGATCCCATGAAAACACTTCTGGCGCTGTTTACAGTCCTGGCCCTGGCGGGCTGTGCCTCGGCCGAAAAAACCTATCTCGATAATGGTGAGCAAGGCTTGGCGATCGACTGTTCGGGCGAGGCCAATTCCTGGGCGACTTGCTATGAAAAGGCCGATGCGTCCTGTGCCGGCACTGGCTACCGCATCGTCGGCACCGACGGCACGCCCCAGGCCAAGGACAGCGAGAAGACCCTGGGCGTCGACGTCGGCAACTTCAGCAGCCGCAGTGTCGTGGTGGTCTGCAAATAAGTTTGCAAAGAAATCAGATGTGGATCTCGGCGAACTTGATGCCCAGCCCACGTATGGTCTCGACCAGGTCATCGAGCTGGCTGAAGGACTCGACTTCGTCCTGCTCATCCACCAGGAAAAAACTGCGCCCGGCGCTTTTCTTGAAGAATACGATCCATTCGCCCGGGCTCGCCGGGTTCTGGATCACGTGGGTAGCAAAGATAAGGCCTTCTGCATGGCGCTCGCGCACCTGCTCGCGTTTCATCGAGTGACTCCATGAATGACAATGCCGCCAACGTTGACCGTGGCGGCATTTTTTGTCGAGGGACAGCAGTTTATCCGATGGCCGGTCCGCTCGTCAGGCGCTGACGGTGTTCAGCCGGAAATGCAGGCGTTGGCGGCATCCTGCACGTCGCCCGGACGCACGGGCACGTTGGACATGCTTTCGTGCAGCTTGATGCTGCTGCCACTGGAACGCTCGTCAATGTCGAACACTGCCGCTGGCAGGGCCGACAGTTTGCCTGGGACGATCAGCCGCACGCCATTCTTGTGCGGCTCCATTTGCAGCGAGCCACGGCTGCTGGCCAGCTTGTCGGCCACGCACTTGGCATATTCGTGGGGTTTCTTTCCGGAGATGACGCTCATGGTGGGGGGCGTCTGGTTGATGTCCGATACCGATGCACATCCACTCATGGCCAATGCCAACACCCACACGCTGCGCTTCATATGTTTCCTCCAATAAAGATGCTCCGACAGTGCAAACACCGTTTTGCTCCGGTGCCGGACCGCTTTTTTTTCCCGCTACCTGCGATAAATGAACAAAGCCTGGCGCGCGGGCCGGATATTAACACTCGGGGCTGATAAACTGCGCCTCATTGCCCCTTGCTATCGTTTTGATTTTGTAGAAAAAGCCCTTCTGGAGGCGCCCATGAAATTCATTCACCAGCGCGAGCACCTGAACGAAGACGACATTGTCGTCATCGAATGCTCGCAGATGTGCAACATCCGTTTGATGAACGACGCCAACTTCCGCAGCTTCAAGAACGGCGGCCGGCACACGTATCACGGTGGCGCGTTCGACACCTTCCCGGCCAGGATCACGGCGCCGAGCACCGGTTTCTGGAACATCACCATCGACACCGTCAACCGCCGTGCAATCAGCGTCACGCGCAAGCCGACCCTGACCCACAAGATCAAGATCATCCGGCGCTCCAGCTCGAAACTGAGCTGAACATCGCCCTTTCAAGAAAGGCAAAACCGTGGCCCAGACGACCAAATACGTTATCAATTACAAGCTCAACGGCGTACGCCGCTTCGAATTCGCGCAACTGGAAACCGGTACCGAGGAAGAAGCCCTGGCCGCGTTGCAAAAACTGCACGGCGAGACCGACGATGTGATCAGCGAGGTCAAAGTCAGCAAGGCGCTGTAACGGCTCATCCTGATTGTTTTTTGTAGCCACTGGGTGGGCACGATGCTTTTGTGGCGAGGGAGCTTGCTCCCGCTCGGCTGCGCAGCAGTCGCAAAACCTGCTGGCGCGGCCTGCCTGCAAGAACACATCAGTCATTTTGGGTCGGCTTCGCCGCCCAGCGGGAGCAAGCTCCCTCGCCACAAGAGCATTGTGCTCAATGGTGTACCGCAAGAATCGGAGTGCCCGGCAACGCAGCACTGCGCAGACTGAACAGTCCTTCCAACAAGGATTGCCATCGTGCCCCCTCCGCCTTCCCTGCCCCAACACCTCGCCAACCTGAACTGGCCCGCCCTGGAGCAAAGCCTCGACCAGGACGGCTGTGCAATCATTCGCAACCTGCTGCCGCCATCGCAGTGTCGACAACTGAGTGGTTTGTACACCGACCCCAGTCTTTTCCGTTCACGGGTGATCATGGCCCGTCATGGATTCGGGCGCGGTGAGTATCAGTATTTTCGCTATCCGCTACCGGACCTCGTCCAACAGCTGCGTCAGTCGCTGTACCCCATGCTGGTGCCGCTGGCGAACCGCTGGAATGAATGCATGGGCCTGGACGTGCGCTACCCCCACAAACACGCCGACTTCATCCAGCGCTGTCACGCCGCCGGACAATCGCGCCCCACACCGTTGTTGTTGCAATACGGTCCGCAGGACTACAACTGCCTGCACCAGGATCTGTACGGCGAACAGGTGTTCCCCTTGCAGGTCGCGATCCTGCTGTCGGAACCGGACCGGGAGTTTACCGGTGGCGAGTTTGTCCTCACCGAACAACGCCCGCGCATGCAGTCGCGGCCCCTGGTCATGGATCTGAAACAGGGCGATGCGCTGGTGTTTGCTGTGCACCAGCGGCCGGTCAAAGGCGTTCGCGGTTATTATCGGGTGAACATGCGCCATGGCGTCAGCTGCGTGCGCAGCGGCAGACGGCACACCTTGGGAATCATTTTTCATGATGCGCAATGACGACACACCGGTCACCTTGGACCTGTTCGCCGAGCAGGCGCCCACCACGCCCGGCCAGGTCGAACAGATCGGCCAGCAAGCGTTCGTGCTGCGCGGGTTCGCCCTGCCCTGGCTCGAGCGTTTGCTGCCGGCCCTGGAGAACGTCTTGCAAGCTGCGCCGTTCCGGCAGATGGTCACGCCCGGCGGCTTTACCATGTCGGTGGCCTTGAGCAGTTGCGGCGCGCTGGGCTGGACCACCGACCGCAGCGGCTATCGCTACACTGCCCATGACCCGCAGACCGGCCGCCCCTGGCCCGACATGCCGACGGTGTTTCGCGAACTGGCCCAGGCCGCCGCCCGCCAGGCGGGGTTCGAGGCATTCGAGCCCGACGCCTGCCTGATCAACCGCTATGTGCCCGGCGCGCGAATGTCGCTGCACCAGGATAAGAACGAGCGCTCCCTCGACGCCCCCATCGTCTCGATGTCCCTGGGCTTGCCGGCGGTGTTCCTGTTCGGCGGCTTCGCGCGCAGCGACAAAAGCCTGCGCATCCCGCTGTTCCATGGCGACATCGTGGTCTGGGGCGGCGTGGACCGCTTGCGTTACCACGGCGTGCTGCCGCTCAAGGAAGGACAACACCCGCGCCTGGGCGCCCAGCGGATCAACCTGACGTTTCGCACCGCCGGGTGAAGGTGCAGAATTCGACCGCAAGACCCGGAGTGTCGCCCTCTCGCAGGCTGGCTAATGTAGCCAAAACGGGCCAATGGAATAACGACCATGAACAGCACTTCAAACAATCTCGCCCCTGAACAGGATCCCCGCTGGGCCGCCGTGCTCGCCCGCGATCCGCGCGCCGACGGAACATTTGTCTATGGCGTGAAAACCACTGGCATCTACTGCCACCCCAGCAGCCTGTCGCGCCTGCCCAACCCGCGCAACGTCGAATTCTTCGACACGCCGGAACAGGCCCAGGCCGCCGGCTACCGGCCCAGCAAGCGCGTGGCCCGGGACCAGACCCAGGTCGCCGCCCAACAAGCGGCCCGGGTCGCGGCGGCCTGCCGGCAGATCGAGGCGGCCGAGGCGCTGCCCGGCCTGAATGAACTGGCAGACCGCGCCGGCTTGAGTCCCTTTCATTTCCATCGGGTCTTCAAGGCCGTCACCGGCCTGACGCCCAAGGGCTACGCCGCCGCCCACCGCTCACGCAAGGTCCGCGAACGCCTGGCCGATGGCGGCACCATCACCGAGGCGCTGTACGACGCCGGTTTCAATTCCAACAGCCGCTTCTATGAGGCAGCCGACAAGGTGCTGGGCATGAAGCCCGCCGACTACCGCGCCGCCGGGCAGAACACCGACATCCGTTTCGCCGTCGGCCAGTGCTCCCTCGGGGCGATCCTGGTGGCGCAAAGCGAGCGTGGCGTGTGCGCGATCCTGCTGGGCGACGATCCGGATGCGTTGGTGCGGGACCTGCAGGACAAATTCCGCCGGGCCAACCTCATCGGTGCCGACCGGGAGTTCGAGCAGTTGATCGCCCAAGTGGTGGGCTTCATCGAAGCACCCGCCTTGGGCCTGGACCTGCCCTTGGACCTGCGCGGCACCGCCTTCCAGGAGCGAGTCTGGCAAGCGTTGCGGGACATCCCCGCCGGCAGCACCGCCAGCTACGCCGAGATCGCCCAGCGCATCGGCATGCCCAAGGCCGTGCGCGCCGTGGCCCAGGCCTGTGGCGCCAACAGCCTGGCAGTGGCGATCCCCTGCCACCGGGTGGTGCGCAGCGACGGCAACCTGTCGGGCTATCGCTGGGGCGTGGAGCGCAAGCGTCAGTTGCTGGCGCTGGAGCGCTCGTCCGGGGATTGAATGCCGATGTAGATCGCCACCGATTCGGGGCCGCTGTAGACCTCGAAATCGGTGGTGAAACGGCGCAGCGTCTGCGGGTTATCGGCGAAGTACGCCCAGATCAAGCCCCAGGTCTGGATCACGCAATCGGGCATCGGCCCCTTGGCCGAAAACACCAGGTAATCCCCACCCTCGATGTCCACGGCGGGGTAGCCTGCGCTGGTCGCATCCACCTGCACCCCGGCCGTTACGTCGAAGTGGCCGGTGGCGTCGGACTCGTAATGGGAATAGACACCGTAGACGAACGACTCCGACTGCCGGGCCGGAATCGTGTCGAACAACCCTTCGGTGAAGAATCGTTGCCACAACGGGCCGATCCTCGCCGTGTCGGGATGCTGCTCGTCGGCGTTGCGGGTGCGCACCTGCAAACCGGCCACGGTGAAGGGTTCGACAGTCTTGAGTTTCACATCCATGGGTCAGGCTCCTTGTGTATGAAGCGCGCATGGTAACCCTCACGGCGCCGGGATCAAGCGGCGAGTACTCGATTGAAAAACTCGACTGGCCGTCGCCGGCCCACACCTGTTAAAAACGCTGTTTCCTTCTGCCGTCGGAGACCCGTACATGAGCCAGTGGCCAGACACTCGCATTCTTGACTTGCTCGGCATCGAGCTGCCCATCATCCAGGGGCCGTTGGCCGGGGTGACCGGGCCGGCCATGGTGGTCGCGACCTGCAATGCCGGCGGGCTGGGTTCGATGCCGGCGGCGATGCTCGATGTCGAACAACTGCGCCAGGCGCTGACGACCATCCGCGAGCAGACCGACAAACCATTCAATGTGAATTTTTTCGCTCACCAGCCACCGGCCTTCGACGAACAACGGGCCGAGGCCTGGAAGCAACGGCTCAAGCCGTACTACGAGGAATTGGGCGTCGACTTCGACGCACCGACGCCAGTGTCCAACCGCACGCCTTTCGATGATGCAGCCTGCCGGGTGCTGGAGGAGATCCGTCCCAAAGTGGTGAGTTTCCACTTCGGTTTGCCGGAAAAATCCCTGCTGGACCGGGTCAAGGCCACCGGGGCGAAGATCCTTTCTTCGGCCACCACCGTCGAGGAAGCCATCTGGCTTGAACAGCACGGTTGCGACGCGATCATTGCCATGGGTTATGAAGCCGGGGGGCATCGCGGAATGTTCCTCAGCGACGACCTCAACACCCAGGTCGGGCTGTTTGCCTTGTTGCCGCAGGTGGTGGATGCGGTGAAGGTGCCGGTGATCGCCACCGGTGGCATTGGCGATGCGCGGGGGATTGTCGCGGCGTTCGCCCTCGGTGCCTCGGCGGTGCAATTGGGCAGCGCCTATCTGTTCACGCCCGAGGCGAAGATCAGCGCGTCCCATCACCGGGCGTTGCGCACGGCCAAGGAAAGCCAGACCGCGGTCACCAACCTGTTCACCGGCCGTCCGGCCCGGGGCATCGTCAACCGGGTGATGCGCGAAGTGGGCCCGATGAGTCCGCTGGCCCCAGCGTTCCCCCTGGCCGGCGGCGCGTTGATGCCGCTGCGGGCCAAGGGCGAAGCGGACTTCAGCAACCTCTGGGCCGGCCAGGCCTTCCCTCTGGGCCGCGAGTTGCCGGCGGCCGAGTTGACGCGGCGGTTGGCCGAGGAGGCATTGGCCCGACTCCACAGGGCGAATGTCTGATCGAGCGCTATCGCGAGCAAGCTCGCTCCCACAAGGGATTGCTGGCAACCACAACATTGGGTGATGCCAATGTACCTGTGGGAGCGAGCTTGCTCGCGATAGCAGTGGGTCAGTTGGCATAGGTGTTGATTGCGCTGCCGTCTTCGCGAGCAAGCCCGCTCCCACAGGGTTCTGGGGTGAACATAAATCCTGCTGCCTCCTCAGGCCTCGTGTGGGAGCGGGCTTGCTCGCGAAAGCGGTGGGTCAGTTGGCAATGGTGTTGAATGTGCCGCCGTCTTCGCGGGCAAGCCCGCTCCCACAGGGATAGGGGGGCAACCGCCAAATCTGGATACACCGCCGGACCTGTGGGAGCGAGCCTGCTCGCGATGGGGTCAGCCCTGGCATCCTCACTACCCAGGCAAAATGCCGCGTTCCGTTTGTCGGTCATTCGCTATATATTCCGGTATATAGCGAACCTGCCCCGGAGCCTCACCCATGCGCCTCACCCACTTCGCGCCGTTACTGTTCCCGTTCATGACGATTGGTGCCGTCCAGGCCGCCGAGGTGCAGGTGGCGGTCGCTGCCAATTTCACCGCGCCGATCCAGGCCATCGCCGCCGCTTTCGAAAAAGACACCGGGCATAAACTGGTAGCCGCGTACGGCGCCACCGGGCAGTTCTACACGCAGATCAAGAACGGCGCGCCGTTCGAAGTGTTCCTCGCCGCGGACGACACCACCCCGGCCAGGCTCGAAAGCGAAGGCGACACCGTCAAGGGCTCGCGTTTCACCTACGCCATCGGCACCCTGGCGCTGTGGTCGGCCAAGGCCGGTTATGTCGACAACAAGGGCCAGGTCCTCCAGCATGGCGACTTCCAACACCTGTCCATCGCCAACCCGAAAACCGCGCCCTATGGCCTGGCCGCGACCCAGGTGCTGGACAAGCTCGGCTTGACCGCCCAGGTCAAAGGCAAACGGGTCGAAGGCCAGAACATCACCCAGGCCTATCAGTTCGTCTCCACCGGTAACGCTGAACTGGGCTTCGTCGCCTTGTCCCAGGTGTACAAGGACGGCAAAGTCACGAGCGGTTCGGCATGGATCGTCCCTGCCGACCTGCACGATCCGATCAAACAGGACGCGGTGATCCTCGACAAAGGCCGGGACAACCCCGCCGCCGCCGCCCTGGTGGATTACCTTAAAGGCCCGAAAGCCGCCGCCATCATCCAGACCTACGGTTACCAACGCTAAATGCCCCTGACCAGCGCCGATTACGCCGCCATCTGGCTGACCCTGAAACTGGCGTCACTGACTACGGTGATCCTGCTGCTCATCGGCACGCCCATCGCCTTGTGGCTGTCGCGCACCCGCTCCTGGCTGCGCGGGCCGGTGGGTGCGGTGGTGGCGTTGCCATTGGTGCTGCCGCCCACGGTGATCGGCTTCTATTTATTGCTGGCGTTGGGGCCGAACGGCTGGATCGGCCAGTTCACCCAAGCCCTCGGGTTGGGCACCCTCACCTTCAGTTTCACCGGGTTGGTGATCGGCTCGGTGATCTATTCCATGCCGTTTGTGGTGCAGCCGTTGCAGAACGCCTTCGCCGCCATCGGCAGTCGCCCCTTGGAAGTCGCCGCCACCTTGCGGGCTGGGCCCTGGGACACGTTTTTCAGCGTGATCCTCCCCCTGGCCCGCCCCGGTTTCATCACCGCGGCGATCCTCGGTTTCGCCCACACCGTTGGCGAATTCGGCGTGGTGCTGATGATCGGCGGCAACATCCCGGAGAAAACCCGGGTGGTGTCGGTGCAGATCTATGACCATGTCGAAGCCCTGGAGTATGCCCAGGCCCACTGGCTGGCGGCGGCGATGCTGGTGTTTTCATTCCTCGTGCTGTTGGCGCTGTACTCCAGCCGCCGAGCCCGCGCTGGCTGGAGCTGATCGATGATTCACGCGCGTTTGCAGCTCGACCATGGGGCGTTTTCCCTGGACCTGGATGTACAACTGCCGGGCCGTGGCGTGACAGCCTTGTATGGGCCTTCCGGTTCCGGCAAGACCACCTGCCTGCGCTGCATTGCCGGGTTGGAACGGCCGGCCCAGGGGTTTATCGAGGTCAACGGCCAGGTGTGGCAGGACACTGAGCACGGTGTGTTCGTGCCGCCCCACAAGCGTCCCGTGGGGTACGTATTCCAGGAGGCGAGCCTGTTTGCCCATCTGTCGGTGCGGGCCAACCTTGCATTCGGCCTCAAGCGCATTGCACCGGCACAACGGCGGGTGGACATGGACCAGGCCACCGACCTGCTGGGCATCGGGCCCTTGCTCGATCGGCAGCCGCACAACCTCTCCGGCGGCGAACGCCAACGGGTGGGCATCGCCCGCGCCTTGCTCACCAGCCCGCGTCTGTTGCTGATGGATGAGCCGCTGGCGGCCCTAGACACCCGACGTAAAAACGAGATCCTGCCTTATCTGCAACGGCTCCACGATGAGCTGGACATCCCGGTGCTGTACGTCAGCCATTCCCAGGACGAAGTGGCGCGCCTGGCCGATCACATCGTGCTGCTCGACGCTGGTCGCGCGCAGGCCAGCGGCCCCGTCGGGGAAACCCTGGCCCGGCTCGACCTGCCATTGGCCTTGGGAGATGACGCCGGGGTGGTGATCGAAGGCAAGGTCAGCGGCTATGACCCGGCGTATCAATTGCTGACCTTGAACCTGCCCGACAGCCAACTGAACGTTCGCGTGGCCCATACCTCATTGGCCCTCGGCCAATCGCTGCGCTTCAAGGTCCAGGCCCGGGATGTCAGCCTCAGCCTGGCGAACGATGCCCAGACCAGTATTCTCAACCGCCTGCCGGTCACCGTGATCAGCGAACAGGCCGCCGACAACGCCGCCCATGTGCTGATCCGCCTGGAAGCGGCCGGCACCCCGCTGCTGGCGCGCATTACTCGCTACTCCCGCGACCAGTTGAAGCTGCACCCGGGGCAGGTGTTGTGGGCGCAGATCAAGGCGGTGGCGGTGTTGGCTTAGGGTATCGAGCCACACCACTCTATTGTGGGAGCGGGCTTGCTCGCGAAGGCGACGGCACATTCAATACTTTTGCTGGCTGACCCACCGCTTTCGCGAGCAAGCCCGCTCCCACAGGTTTGGGGGGACCTCAGAATCTTGGCACGACCGCAACGGGCTGCGGTCAATGAATTCACAGGCCACCGGATTCGTTGCCAAGGACTTTTTTCATGCCCGACACCCTGCCGCCGGATGCACTGCCGGCCGACCTGCATTATGTCGATGACACGGCCCCGGGCATCACCCGCAAGAAGCTCCGGGGCAAATTCTGTTATTTCGACCCGCAGGGCCAACGCATCACCAACGCCGCCGAGATCCAGCGCATCAACGCCCTGGCGGTGCCGCCGGCCTACACCGATGTCTGGATTTGCACCGACCCCCGTGGTCATCTCCAGGCCACCGGGCGCGATGCCCGCGGGCGCAAGCAATATCGCTACCATGCGCGCTGGCGTGAGGTGCGCGACGCGGACAAGTATTCGCGGATGCTGGAGTTCGGGCGCGCCCTGCCACGCTTGCGCAAACGCCTGGAAGAAATCCTCGCCACGCCTGGCTTCAGCCGGGACAAAGTGCTGGCCACGGTCATCACCCTGCTGGACGTGACCCTGATTCGCGTCGGCAACCCCCAATACGCTCGCGCCAATCGCTCCTACGGCCTGACCACCCTGCGCAACAAACATGTCGAGGTCAACGGCAGCGCCATCGCCTTCCAGTTCCGTGGCAAGAGCGGCGTCGAGCACCAGATCACCGTGAAGGACCGGCGCCTGGCGCGGATCATCAAGCGCTGCCAGGAGATCCCCGGGCAGAACCTGTTCCAGTACCTGGACGAACATGGCGAGCGCCACTCCATCAGCTCCTCGGACATCAACGCCTACCTCAAGACGCTGACCGGCGCCGATTTCACCGCCAAGGACTACCGCACCTGGGCCGGCAGCGCAGCGGCGCTGGCCGGGCTGCGGGCGCTGCGTTGGGAAACCGAGACCGAAGCCAAGAAACACGTCACCGAGATGGTCAGGCAGGTCTCTCGACAGCTGGGCAACACGCCGACCGTCTGTCGTAAATGCTACATCCACCCCGCAGTAGTAGAAGGTTTCCTGCTCGGTGCCCTGAAGGCCTTGCCCAAACCCCGGGCCCGCAAAGGCCTCAGCGAAGAAGAAGCCGGACTGGCGCTATTCTTGAAGCGGATGACCCAAACGGCCGAGGCCTGCGAACAGGCGCAATCGGGTTAACGCAATGGACCCGCGGCGAGTCAAGGCGGTGGAACATCGGCAGACCACCGGACTCCCAACTGTAGGGCACGACCACTGCGCAGGTATTCAAAAAGGGTGAAATCGACAGGAGTTTCAGATGTCCGAACACATCGTCCATTTTCATTGCCAGATCGACCAGGGAACCACGGAACGCTTTCGCGACAACTGCCTGGAGGCCATCGAGCAAGGCGCCGACTCACTGATGCTCAACCTCTCCACCGTCGGCGGCAGCACCAACTTCGGTTTTACGCTGTATACCTTCATCAAGTCCCTCCCGGTGCCGGTGCGTGCAGTCAATGCCGGCAATATCGAGTCGATGGGCATCGTCATGTTCCTGGCCGCCAGCGACCGCACCACCACCCCCCATTCGCGCTTCCTGATTCATCCGATGAACTGGTATTTCGGCCAGAAATCCGTGGACCACTCACGCTTGCGCGAGTACCTGTCCAGCCTGGACAACGACGTGGCGCGGTACGTGGAGATCTACGTCAAGGAAACCGCCGGCGCGGCGACCCAATTGGATATTTTCAAGTGCCTGTGCGCCGAGGAACGAGTGATTCCGGCCGAGAATTCCCTGGCCTTTGGCATCGCCCACCGGGTCGAACAAGTGGTGTTCCCTGCGCAAGCCAAGCATTGGAAAGTCAGTGGTGGTGAAGATTAAACCATGGCATTAACAAATAACATGTTCGTTGGATTTTCAATTAAAAGCGGCAATCTTGTACAACTTCCAAGCGAAGCGGCTGTATAACTTTCCCCCTGCGCTTAACAAGCTGATTACCGTTCGTCGCCAACGAAACGTTTTCTTTAAACTTCCCTCGGGAATTTTCTTTCACAGTTAGGCGAGGCAGTTTTTGCTCGCTTTAACCAAAATGAGGATTCTCAAAATGGCTAACACCGGAAACAAGAACCCAGGTAATTTCGCAAATGACCGTGAGAAAGCTTCGGAAGCCGGCAAGAAAGGCGGACACGCTTCGGGCGGCAATTTTGCAAATGACCGGGAAAAAGCCTCTGAAGCCGGCCGCAAAGGTGGCGAACGCAGCCATGGCGGCGGCAGGAAATCGTAACCTGGAAAACCGTCGGGGCGCAGTACTGCTGCGCCCTGGCGCTTAACCGCAGCGAGGCCGCCCATGAGCAACCAGGATCGATTCATCATCAGTTTCATCAGCAACAACCAACCTGACAATCGTGTGGTGGAGGCAAGCACCGAGACATTGAGTGCCGACGAAGCCGAAGCACTCTTGAGGGCGACGTTCAGTGAACTCAAGGATGTTGAACTCAGCGATGTCCAAGTTCAGAAAAAAACCCGGCCCAACGAAGAAGAACATGGTGTGCCGGGGCATTTCAAACAGCCGTAGTTCAAACTATTCCGAAACGCACTTACTCCCTTTATTACTCCGAATACCCTGTGGCGAGGGAGCTTGCTCCCGCTGGGCTGCAAAGCAGCCCCCTCTATTGCTCAACTCGGTCAGTGATATGCCTGAGGGTTAATGGGGCTGCTGCGCAGCCCAGCGGGAGCAAGCTCCCTCGCCACAAAAAAGCGGAATTTCGACAACCTCTTAATGGGTGTGATCCCCAGTCGGATCCTTGATTTGCCACACCTGCCCTTTCTGCCAGGCGTCCGCACCGGGATCGATCGCCGGCGCTTCAATACCCGCTCGGGCCCGCTTTTTCGCTTCGCTGTCGATGCCCATCCGACCGTCCCGCTCGCGTACCAGCCGTGAGCTGATCTGCCCGTCGGCCGTGAACCCCATCATCAACTGAGGCACACCGTAAGGCAGTGCGTTGCCCTGTTCGGTATGCCAGGTGTGCCAGGTCTTGCCATAGGTGCCGACCAGGTTTTCCATCAGCCGGGTTTCCGCGGCCTGGGGGATCCCCGGCGCGATCAATTGTCCGGATTTCACCTCATGCACATGGCTGTGCCACAGCTGTTTTTCACTGGTTGGCAACCCTTCGAACAAACGCTTGCTGATGATGTACTCGACGCCCATCAGCTTGGCGCTGGCGGTGTTGCCGTCGAAGATCGCGCACTGAAAGACTTCCTCGTTCAGCGCCGTGCAGTAGTGATGCGCTTCCATTTGCCCGGACATCCGCCCGTTATAGAAATGAAAACCATCGAGGTAGGTGTCCAGGGCCCGCAACGGCGGTTTGTCCTGCATGAGCCGCGCTCCGGTTTCCAGCGTCGCGGTGGTCGGGGTCTTCGCAGCGCCCGGCGCATCGACGGGCGAGCCGCTCGTGCCGCCCGCGCAACCGGTCAATCCCAAAGCCGTCGCCCAAAGCAGTGTCCAGACGCCATAAACGCTTCGATCTGGCATGTCATCTCTCCTTTTCATGACTGTTCATGAGAAAGACAGTGCCGGGGGCGGGTTTGATTTTCCTGGCGGCCTACCGACGAATGGCGCGCCTCGGCAACTCTGCGATCAACCGGCGCTATGGATTTGCTTCACCGTCTCGATCCAGCTCGGGTCCAGGCGCGACTGTTCAGGGTCCAGGCCCAACGCCTGCATCTTGGCCAGATGCGCGTCGGCCTCTCGCGCCAGGGAACCCTGGGCGCTGGAGTTGGCGTCCAGCTGATGCATCTGCGCCAGCCCCAGGTGATAGAAGCGCAGCAGCTTCATGGCGGCGGGGTCCTGGGCCTGCACACCGGCCGTCACCTGGTGCATGACGTTGGTGATTTTCATCAGGCTGCGCTTGAGCTGCCAGCCGTACACCGCGGCGGCCATCCACGGCTGCGACCAGAAATACTGGCGCATCAGCACCGCCATCGCCAACACGGCGACCATCACTCCGCCCAGGTTGAAGCGAAAGTTATCGCCTCCGGGCGTACCCAACAGCATCACGGCCAGGCTGGACAGCAACATCGCCAGGGCCAGGAACACCACCGCGATGATCAGGGTGCTGCGGCGGGTCTGCCTGCGGTAGGTGTCGCCATCCCACGGTTTGATCTCGAACATCGTGGCGCAATTTCCTTGTACGGCATCAAAAGAGTCACGCATTATCGCCTGCCCGGTCGATTTAGCTATGCTGGGGCTCATTTTGTATCGCTACCGACTCGCCGGGCGAGGATCGAAGTCCATGGCGATGGCGCAAGGATCGTGCGATCTTTCGGTGTGGACGTTTTTTTCAAGATGCCGTCGTTGTGTGCATGGCATCGTTTTCAAGGAAAGCTGAATGACTCAAAGACATGTAATCAACGCTTCGGTAAGCCCGAAAGGCAGCCTGGAAACCTTGTCCCAGCGCGAAGTGCAACAACTGAGCGAAGCCGGCTCCGGCAGCATCTACGACCTCTTCCGCCAGTGCGCCCTGGCCATCCTCAATACCGGCGCCCATGTCGATAACGCCAAGACCATCCTGGAAGCCTACAAGGACTTCGAGATCCGCATTCACCAGCAGGACCGGGGCGTGCGCCTGGAGCTGCTGAACGCGCCAGCCGATGCGTTCGTCGACGGTGAAATGATCGCCAGCACCCGGGAAATGCTCTTCAGCGCCCTGCGCGACATCGTCTACACCGAGAACGAGCTGGACAGCCAGCGCATCGACCTCAGCTCGTCCCAGGGCATCAGCGACTACGTGTTCCACCTGCTGCGCAACGCCCGCACCCTGCGCCCGGGTGTCGAGCCGAAAATTGTCGTGTGCTGGGGCGGTCATTCGATCAACACCGAAGAATACAAATACACCAAGAAGGTCGGCCACGAACTGGGCCTGCGCAGCCTGGACATCTGCACCGGCTGCGGCCCGGGCGTGATGAAAGGCCCGATGAAAGGCGCCACCATCGCCCACGCCAAGCAGCGCATCCATGGCGGGCGCTACCTGGGCCTGACGGAGCCGGGCATCATCGCCGCCGAGGCACCGAACCCGATCGTCAACGAGCTGGTGATCCTGCCGGACATCGAGAAACGCCTGGAAGCCTTCGTGCGGGTCGGCCACGGCATCATCATCTTCCCGGGCGGCGCCGGCACGGCGGAAGAGTTCCTCTACCTGCTGGGTATCCTGATGCACCCGGCCAACCAGGACCTGCCCTTCCCAGTGGTGCTCACCGGGCCGAAAAGCGCCGCGCCGTACCTCGACCAGTTGCACGCGTTTGTCGGTGCCACCCTGGGCGAGGCGGCGCAGAAGCACTATCAGATCATCATCGATGACCCGGCCGAAGTGGCCCGGCAGATGACCCAGGGGCTCAAGGAGGTCAAGCAGTTCCGCCGCGAGCGCAACGACGCCTTCCACTTCAACTGGCTGCTGAAGATCGACGAGGGCTTCCAGCGCCCGTTCGACCCGACCCACGCCAACATGGCCAGCCTGGGCCTGAGCCGCGACCTGCCGGCCCACGAACTGGCCGCCAACCTGCGCCGGGCGTTTTCGGGAATCGTGGCCGGTAACGTCAAGGACAAGGGCATCCGCCTGATCGAGGAACACGGCCCTTACGAAATCCACGGCGACCCCGCCATCATGGAACCCCTCGACCGCCTGCTCCAGGCCTTCGTCGCCCAGCACCGCATGAAACTGCCGGGCGGCGCGGCGTATGTGCCGTGCTATCGCGTGGTGACCTGACCGGTTCAAAGACCACTGCAGGTCCAAGGTGGGAGCAAAGCTTGCTCCCACAGGTTTGCCCCTAGGCTCGCATCCATAAAGGGGATCTGCTGAGATTACGAAAGAGGGGTCAGTCGCATCAGCCCGGCTTCATCCACTTCAAGGCCTAGCCCGAGGTAATCCTTGATCTGCGGATGAAGGGTCACCACTGGGTGCGTGTGCGTTGCCGTCACCACCAGGACGTCAGCCCCGGCGGCCTCGCCTGCCCGGATTCCGGCCTCGGCGTCCTCAAAGACCAGGCACTCCTGGGGCGCCACGTGCAGGCGTTCGGCAGCCAGGCGATAGCAGGTAGGGTTGGGCTTGCCGTCGCTGACGTCTTCGGCGGTGACCATCACGGCGGGACGGGGAATGCCCGCCGCTTCCATGCGACGCAAGGCCAACGCCATGGGGGCGGAGGTGACGATTGCCCAGCGCTCCGGCGGCAGGCTTTCCAGGAACGTCAGCGCACCGGGCACTTGCACCACCCCTTCGACGTCTTCGATTTCTTCCCGGGTAATCTTCTCGGCCTGCGCCTCGGCATCCACTCCCGGCAGTTGCTGGCGGGCAATGGTGTCGATGGCGCGCACGCCATGGATGGTCGGCAGGAACGTCGCCACGTCCACGCCATGGCTCAGGGCCCAGCGTGTCCAGATCCGTTCGGCGGCGGCGATGGAATTGAGCAGCGTGCCGTCCATGTCGAACAGGAAGGCGCGGTAGGCGATGTTAGAGCGCAGAGTGACAGGCATCGGATCCTCAATGATGAAGGGGCGCATGACGGCCACTGTAACATCGCTATGCCCCGAACCTGTGGGAGCGGGCTTGCTCGCGAAGGCGGTGGATCAGTCAATGTTGTTGTTGAATGCAACACCGCATTCGCGAGCAAGCCCGCTCCCACATTTGGATTTGAGTTGTGTCACACAGCAGCGATCTACACCAACCGCTCGATCGGCTGATGCTGCCACACCCGCTTGTAGTACAGCGTCTGCAACAGCAGCATGCTCAGGTAAGCCACCGGAAACGCCATCCACACCCCTTGCAGCCCGAAGCGGGCGTCCAGCAGATACGCCGCCGGCACTTGCACGGCGACGATGCAGAAGATCGAAATGGCGACCGGCGCCAGCACCGTGCCGCTGGCGCGCATGATGCCGCCAACGATTGCCTGGAAACCGAACACCAGCAAGCTCCAAAGCATGATATGCAGCAGGTGTTCGGCCTGGATCCGCGCCGCCGGGTCAGTGATGAACAGCCCCAACAGCCAGTGGGACAACAGATAGCCCAGCAGCACCAGCCCACCGGTGAGCCAGAGGTTGATCGCCAGCCCCGTGCGCAGGATCGGCCCCAGGCGCTCCAGGCGTCCGGCACCGATGGCCTGGGCGCCGAGGATCGAGGCGGTGATGGCAATCGACAGCGCCGGAAACTGCACGTAGTTGACGATCTGCGTCACCGCGCCGTAGGCCGCCGTGGCCTCGGAACCGTGGCGATTGACCAGCGCGAGGATCACCAACTCTGACAACGAAATCACCACCATCTGCAACCCTGTGGGCAGGCCAATGCGCAGCACTTTGCCAAGGATGTCCTTGTCCAGGCGCATCGCGGCGAACAACGCACGGTCCGGCGCCAGGGCATGCTCGCGACGATTCAGGCGCCACGCCAGCATCAGCATCGCCGACGTCGTCCCCACCAGCCCCGCCCATGCCGCGCTCTGGATGCCCATCTGCGGCAAACCCAGCCAGCCGCGAATCAACGCCGGCGTGAGCAGCAGCCCGACACTGGTGGACACCAGCAGCGCCAACATCGGTGACACCGTATCGCTCACCCCGCGCAGCAGTTGGGTGAACAGCACGAATACCAGCAACATCGGCAAGATCCACAGCATGACCCGGGCGTAGGAAACGGCGTCCTCCAGCACATCGGCCGGCGTGCCGAGCCCCTGCAACGCCTCCCGCGCAAAGACACTGCCAAGCACCGCCGCCGCCAGGCCGATGATCGCCCCCAGCAATAAGGTCGCCCCGGCAATCGCCTTCACCTTGCCGGTTTCGCCGGCGCCATAGGCCTGCCCGATCAACACCCCGGCCCCCGCGCCCAGGCCGATCACCAACGCGATAAAGAAAAACACGATGGGAAACATGCCCGACACCGCTGCCAACGCCTGGGTCCCCAGCATCTGACCGATGTAAATGCTGTTGAGCGTGCCGGACATGGACTGCAGGAAGTTGGACAGGACCATGGGAAGCAGGAATAGGAGATAGGTTTTCCAGAGAGGCTGGGTGGGCATGAGGACTCTGATGGCAGGTTTGAAAATCCGGGTGCCGGTAATTTAGCTCAATCCATACAACTCGTTTCAGAAGATTCGGCGCAGGCTGCTCTTATGGCTCTTGTGGCTCTTATGGCTCTTGTGGCTCTTGTGGCTCTTGTGGCTCTTGTGGCTCTTGTGGCTCTTGGCTTTTGGCTCTTTTGGCTCTTTTGGCTCTTTTGGCTCTTGCGGCTCTTGTGGCTCTTGTGGCTCTTGTGGCGAGGGAGCTTGCTCCCGCTGGGCTGCGCAGCGGCCCCGAAACCTGGACACGCCGTGTATCAGGCTGACCTCGCCAGCCGCTTTTGGGACCGCTTCGCGCTCCAGCGGGAGCAAGCTCCCTCGCCACAAAGGCCCCTTGAGCCATCTCCCTCACCACAAAGGTTCCCTTGAGCCATCTCCCTCGCCACAAAAGCCCCGCGCACCCGCTATCTCGCCAATGGGGTTCATACCTTCGTCGGGGCCATTCGACATTTCCCACACAGCGTCTAATCTGAAGGCACAGTGCCACGTACTGGGTAGGCCAATGCCTACCGCAATACCGGAATCGGACAGCCGGTCTTAAAGTCCGAGTAAGGGTCGCAGATAACCAGTTATTCGCAAATAACCTGTTAGCAACACTGTTCAAGGACCGAACCATGACGTCGTATTCTCACGGTCATTCCCTTTCCCAACCACAACCGCGCATCCTCTGGAGTGCCGTGCTGGTGGCCATTGCCGCGAGCGTTGGCGTGCTCGCGCTCAATGGCGCGAGTGCATCGAACATCGGCTTGAGCGTGGCGATCCTGGCCTTGGGCGTGGTTAGTGGCATATGGGGAGCGCGCGTACAACGCCAGCAGTTCGACAGCGCCCTCGCCGCCGCCATGGCCGACCACGACCTGCAGGGCAGCGAGCACCAGGCTCATAAAACCCACGCACAATTCAACGAAGTCATTCTCGGTGCCATGCCGATCTGGGCCAAGCAAGTCGAAAGCTCCCGACAGCAGACCGAAACCGCGATCGTCTCCCTGACCAGCCGCTTCACCGGCATTTCGTCGCGCCTGGAAGACACCGTGCAAGCCTCGCAACTGGCCGCCGGTGAACTGGCCGGGCAGAGCAGTGGCGGCGCTGTGCAGGTGCTGGCCCAGAGCGAAGGCGAACTGGTCAAGGTCATCGATTCCCTGAAGGCCACCCAGGCCAGCCGCGACGAAACCCTGGCCCAGGTGCGCAACCTGACGGCCTATACCGGCGAACTGCGGACCATGGCCGCCGACGTCGCGGCGATTGCCGCGCAGACCAACCTGCTGGCCCTCAACGCCGCCATTGAAGCCGCCCGTGCCGGCGAAGCCGGGCGTGGCTTTGCCGTGGTGGCCGACGCCGTGCGCAGCCTGTCGAGCAAGTCCAGCGAGACCGGCCAGCAGATGTCGGCCAAGGTCGACATCATCAACACCGCCATCACCCAACTGGTCCATGCCGCGTCCAGCGGTGCCGACCAGGACAGCCATTCCGTCAGCGCCTCCGAGCAGAGCATCCAGCAAGTGCTGGAGCGCTTCAAGAGTGTCACTGGCCGGCTGGCCGACTCGGCCGACATGCTGCAACAAGAAAGTTTCGGCATTCGCGATGAGCTCACCGAGGTGCTGGTCAGCCTGCAATTCCAAGACCGGGTCAGCCAGATCCTCAGCCACGTGCGCGACAACATCGAGGACCTGCATGTGCATTTGCAGCAGGCCAGTCAGTCGCCCGAACAGGCCGTCTCCATCGACGCCCGCCAATGGCTGGCGCGCATGGAAACCACTTACGCCACCGACGAGCAACGCCGCAATCACCACGGCGACTCGAGCGCGCAACAGACTTCACAGGAAATAACCTTCTTTTAGGAGAGCCGTTCATGGCTAAAAGTGTATTGGTTGTCGACGACTCCGCGAGCGTTCGGCAGGTGGTCGGCATCGCGTTGAAAAGTGCCGGCTATGACGTGATCGAAGCCAGCGATGGCAGGGACGCCCTGG
Organism: Pseudomonas sp. Z3-6; assembly: GCF_051131985.1. Classification (NCBI taxonomy): domain Bacteria; kingdom Pseudomonadati; phylum Pseudomonadota; class Gammaproteobacteria; order Pseudomonadales; family Pseudomonadaceae; genus Pseudomonas; species Pseudomonas sp. Z3-6. The sequence continues at coordinate 2,480,794 of NZ_CP071644.1, read as the reverse complement.
GCAAGCTCAACGGCCAGAAAGTGCACCTGATCATCAGCGACGTGAACATGCCCAACATGGACGGCATCACCTTCGTCAAGGAGGTCAAGAAGCTGGCCAGCTACAAGTTCACGCCGATCATCATGCTCACCACCGAATCCCAGGAATCGAAGAAACAGGAAGGCCAGGCCGCTGGGGCCAAAGCCTGGGTGGTCAAGCCGTTCCAGCCGGCGCAGATGCTGGCGGCGGTCTCCAAGCTGATTCTTCCTTGATGGCCGGAGGCTTAGATGCCGTTGCACTACGAAACAACCGATGACACCGCCCAGGTGCACATCGACGGCGAGCTGACGATCTACACCGCGGCCGAACTGGCCGCGCAATGGTTGCCGCACCTGGGCGCAACACCGCGGATGGCCCTGGATCTGTCGCAGATCACCGAGATGGACGGCGCCGGCCTGCAACTGCTGTTGATGGTACAGCGCGAGGCCTCCAGGGCCGGGACTCAACTGAGCCTGACCGGCCAAAGCAAGGCCGTCACCGAAACACTTGCCCTGTGCAACCTGGTTGCCTAGGGACGTCGGACACGACAAAGGATATGAGCGTGAGCATCAATCTCGATCAGGCACAACAGACCTTCATCGTCGAGGCACGGGAACAGTTGCAAGCGATGGAAGAGTCGCTGCTGCAACTGGAAACCGACCCCGGCGACGATGACGCCATTGGCGCGATCTTCCGGGCGGCCCACACGATCAAGGGCTCGGCCGGGCTGTTCGGCCTGGAACCGATCGTCAGTTTCACTCACATCGTCGAAGACGTGCTCGATCGCCTGCGCAACGGCAGCGTCGAGGTGGACGCCGGCCTGATCGCGGTGCTGCTCAAGTCCAGCGATCACATGCTGGAACTGATCAACGTGGCCGCCAACCAGGGCGGAACGCTGCCGCCGCCGGCCCTGCAACGGGAAGTGGAGCTGTGCCAGATCCTGCAGGAGTACCAGGCGCCCTCGCCCGCCGCGGCCCCGACACCAGCCCCTGAAACCAACCCCAGCGAACCCGGCGAAACGCGTCTCTGGCACATCTCCCTGCGCTTCGGCCAGGACGTGTTCCGCAACGGCATGGACCCGCTGTCGTTCCTGCGCTACCTGCAAACCCTGGGTGAAATCGTCGACATCGCCACCCTGACCGACGCCCTGCCCGCCGCCGAGGCCTGGGACGCCGAGTCCTGTTACCTGGGCTTCGACATCGCGTTTCGCTCGGCCGCGAGTCACAGCGCGATCAACGAAGTGTTCGACTTCGTCCGGGAAGACTGCGAAATCGACATCGTTGCCATCGATGACGCCGCCGCGCCACAGGGAAACACTGGCCTGGTCACGACCTCGCCGGAGCCGCCCGAGGAAAACACCGCGTTAGTCGCCACCGGCGAATTGCTCGGCGACCAGCGTAAGACGCCGCGCATGCCCGCCCAGATCGCCACCGACAAACAACCGGTGACCAGCGACAGCAAGGGCAAGGACGGCACCTACGTGCGGGTCAATGCCGACAAGCTCGACGAGTTGATCAACCTGGTGGGCGAACTGGTCATCGCCAGCGCCGGTGCGAGCCTGCTGGCCCGCACCTGCCACAACGACCCGTTGCAGGAAGCCACTTCGTCAGTCTCCGGGCTGGTGGAAGAAATCCTCGACGGCGCCCTGCGCCTGCGCATGATCCCCATCGGCGAAACCTTCAATCGCTTCCGTCGGGTGGTGCGCGATGTCAGCCAGGAGTTGGGCAAGGACATCGACCTGATCATCAGCGGCGCCGAGACCGAGCTGGACAAGACCGTGGTGGAAAAAATCGGCGACCCACTCATGCACCTGCTGCGCAACGCCATGGACCACGGCATTGAAACCGCCGAGGCCCGCCTGGCCGCCGGCAAACCGGCCAAGGGGCACCTGCACCTCAATGCGTACCACGACTCCGGCAGCATCGTGCTGGAAATCGCCGACGACGGCGCCGGCCTGAACCGCGACCGGATCCTGGAAAAAGCCCAGGAACGTGGCCTGGTGCCCCAGGGTGCCAGCCCCACCGACCAGGAGATCTACAACCTGATTTTCGAACCCGGCTTCTCCACCGCCCAGGCCGTCACCAACCTGTCGGGGCGTGGCGTGGGCATGGACGTGGTCAAGCGCAACATCACCCTGCTGCGCGGCACCGTCGACCTCGACAGCCAGCCCGGCAGGGGCACGGTGGTGCGCATCCGCCTGCCGCTGACCCTGGCGATCATCAATGGATTCCTGGTGGGCATCGGTCAGTCGACCTATGTCATTCCGCTGGACATGGTCCAGGAATGCATCGAACTGAGCGAAGACGATGGGCTCGCCAGCCGCGAACAAGGCTACCTCGACCTGCGTGGCGAGGTGCTGCCCCTGGTCTACCTGCGCGATCACTTCAACCATGAAGGCCCGCCCGCGCGTCGGCAGAACGTGGTGGTGGTGCGCTACGCCGAACTCAAGGCCGGGCTGGTGGTGGATGACTTGCTCGGTGAATTCCAGACCGTGATCAAGCCCCTGGGCAAACTGTTTGGCGCCCTTCGCGGCATCAGTGGCTCGACCATCCTGGGCAGTGGCGCCGTGGCGTTGATTCTCGACGTACCGGCCCTGCTCACGCAGATCGCCCAGGCCGAAAACCGCTTCAACCCGACCCAATTACAACAAGCCAACGCTCGCTGACGCTTTTAGCAACTCCATGGAGAGGTACTTCCCAATGAAATGGTTCTACGACCTTAGAATCGCCACCAAACTGATCACTTCATTTCTTGTGGTGCTGGCGCTGACCGCCGTCATGGGGGTGTTCTCGATCATTCAACTGGGCCAGGTGAACCACACCGCCCTCGACATCCGTGAAAACTGGATGCCGTCCATGCGCGCCGCCTCGGGCATGCGCTTCTATGCGGCGAGCTATCGCCTCAAGGAAAACCGCCATATTGTCGCCGACTCCGAGCAAGAGCGAATCACCCTCGAGCAAGAAGCCGAGGAAGCCAAGAAGGCCTTCGACACGCGCCTGGACACTTACGAAAAATTGCTCTCCAGCGCTGAAGATCGGCAGGTATTCGACACCACCCGCAACGACTGGGCTGCTTATCTGGCGGTCAGCAAAGACCTCCTCGCATTGTCGCGGCAGAACCTGGCCGAGCAGGCCAATGCGATGCTCAAGGGCGAGTCCAAGCGTCGGTTCGACCTGGTGACCGGCGACCTGCAAAAACTGGTCGAGCTCAACGCGGCTGGCGCTGATGTCGCCAGTGCACACGGCACCAAGCTGTATGAAAACGCACGCCTGTCGATCATCGCCGTGCTGGTTGCCGCCCTGCTGGTGGGCCTGGGCCTGGCGCTGTTCATCTCGCGCATCATCTCCCGTCCGTTGAAACAGGCGGCGGTTGTCGCCGAACAATTGGCCGAAGGCAACCTGAACGCAAAAATCGAAGGCGGCTCCAAGGACGAAACCGGCATGGTGCTCAACGCCATGCAGAACATGGTCGGCAAGCTCTCGCACATCATCGGCGAAGTGCGTAACGCCGCGGACAACCTGGCCAGCGCCTCCGAAGAAGTCAGCGCCACCGCGCAGTCGATGAGCCAGGCCACCAGCGAACAGGCGGCCAGCGTCGAGGAAACCAGTGCCTCCATCGAGCAGATGAGCGCCAGCATCAACCAGAACACCGAAAACGCCAAGGTGACCGACGGCATGGCCAGCAAGGCCGCCAAGGAAGCCACCGACGGCGGCGAGTCGGTGCAGCAGACCGTGGTGGCGATGAAAAAAATCGCCCAGCGCATCAGCATCATCGACGACATCGCCTACCAGACCAACCTGTTGGCGCTCAACGCCGCCATCGAAGCTGCCCGTGCCGGCGAACACGGCAAAGGCTTCGCGGTGGTCGCCGCCGAAGTGCGCAAGCTGGCCGAACGCAGCCAGGTGGCCGCCCAGGAAATCGGCGAGCTGTCCTCCAGCAGCGTCGACATGGCAGAAAAAGCCGGGAACCTGCTCAACGAGATGGTCCCCTCCATCAACAAGACTTCGGACCTGGTGCAGGAAATCAGCGCCGCCTCCGAAGAACAGGCCGCCGGCGTGGCGCAGATCAACACCGCCATGACCCAGCTCAACCAAGTGACCCAGCAAAACGCCTCCAGCAGCGAAGAACTGGCCGCCACCGCCGAGGAAATGAGCAGCCAGGCCGAGCAACTGCAACAGGCCATGAGTTTCTTCACCTTGGACACGCCGCCCAAATCCGCCGTCCAGGTCGCTCGGATCGACAACACCCCCGGCCCGTCCAGCCGCAAACCGGCCCGGACTCCGGCACCGGTCATGCCCAAGGCGTTTGCCTACAACATGGCCAGCGCCCCGGACGAATCCGAGTTCACCCGGTTCTGATGGCCCGGTTCCACAGGTTTGCTTAAAGGAGAAAAGGCAATGGGCGCCATCGCGACCACACGTCAAACCGCCCTCGCGGTCGAGGAAGAAGCGCAATACCTGACGTTCATGCTGGGCACGGAGATGTTTGCCATCGGCATCCTGTGCATCAAGGAAATCATCGAGTACGGCAACCTCACCGTGGTGCCGATGATGCCGGCCTTCGTGCGCGGGGTGATCAACCTGCGGGGCGCGGTGGTCCCGGTGGTGGATTTGTCGGCCCGTTTCGGTCGGCCGAATTCGGCGATCAGCCGGCGTTCGTGCGTGGTGATCATCGAAGCGTCCAGCGCCGACGGCCTCGCCCAGGACATCGGCTTGCTGGTGGACACGGTGTCGGCGGTGCTGGAAATCCCGGCCTCGCAGATCGAGCCGCCACCGAGCTTCGGTGCGAAGATTCGTGCCGACTTCATCAGTGGCATGGCCAAGGTCGATGGCAAGTTCGTCATCGTGCTGGAGGTGGACCGCGTGCTGTCCATCGACGAAATGTCCCAACTCGCCGAAGCCAGCCCGAACGCGCTGGAAGTGGATGCCCCGTGAACGCCGATACCTGCAAGGAACGCACGCTGAACGCGCAGGCGCTCACCGACCGAGAGTTCGGCCAGTTCCAGTCCTGGCTGTACCAAGCCGCCGGCATCAGCTTGTCCGAGGCCAAGAAAGCCTTGGTGGCCGGGCGTTTGTTCAAGCGCCTCAAGCACTATGGGCTGGACAGCTACGGCGAGTATTTCAAGTTGATCATGAACGGCCAGCGCACCGATGAATTGCAGGTGGCGCTGGACCTGCTGACGACCAACGAGACCTATTTTTTCCGCGAGCCCAAGCATTTCGACTTCCTGCGCCAACACGTACTGCCCCACGCCACGCCCGGCAAGACCTTCCGCCTGTGGAGCGCGGCCAGCTCATCGGGGGAAGAACCCTACAGCCTGGCCATGACCCTCGCCGAAGGGCTCGGCACCACGCCTTGGGAAGTCATCGGTTCGGACATCAGCAGCCAGGTGCTGGCCAAGGCGCGCTCGGGGCATTACCCGATGGAACGCGCCCGTACCCTGCCCCAGCCGTTGCTGGTGAAATACTGCCTCAAGGGCACCGGCAGCCAGCAAGGCACGTTCCTCATCGACCGGGCGTTGCGCAGCCGAGTCGACTTCATCCAGGTCAACCTCAACGACACCTTGCCGGAGCTGGGTGAGTTCGACGTGATCTTCCTGCGCAACGTCATGATCTATTTCGACCAGCCCACCAAAAGCAAAGTGGTTGCCCGCCTGCTCCCCCGGCTCAAGCCCGGCGGCTATTTCATCGTCAGCCACTCGGAAAGCCTCAACGGCGTGTCCGATGCATTGAAACTGGTGGCGCCCTCGATCTACCGCAAACCATGAGCGCCGCCATCAGGGATGTGGCCGAGGTGTACCTGGCGCCCGGGGAATTTCGCTTCGCCACCTGCCCGACCCGCCTGCGCACGATCCTCGGTTCTTGCGTGGCGATCACGCTGTGGCATCCGGAACGCAAAATCGGCGGCATGTGCCATTTCATGCTGCCCAGTCGGGTGCGCTGCTCCACCGCACTGAACGGCCTCTACGCCGACGAAGCCATCGAATTGTTCATCCGCCAGGCCAGGGCCCATCGCACCGACCCCGAGGACTACCAACTCAAGCTGTTCGGCGGCGGCGAGATGTTCCCCGAGCTGCAACGCCACGTGCCCTATGGCGATGTGGCGCGGCTCAACGTCAACGCCGCGCTGGAAATGGCCGCCCTCTATCGCCTCGACCTGATCGCCCAGGACATGGGCAGCACCGGCCACCGCAGCATTATCTTCGACCTGTGCAGTGGCGATGTGTGGGTCAGGCACCAACCCATAAGGACCCGGCACTGACCATGTCAAAAAAGATCAATGTACTGCTGGTGGATGACTCTGCCGTGGTTCGCCAGGTGTTGCTGGCGATCCTCAGCGACACGCCGGACATCCACGTCATGGGCGCGGCGTCCGACCCGATTTTCGCCATGGACAAACTGGCCAAGGAATGGCCCGACGTGATCGTGCTGGACGTGGAAATGCCGCGCATGGACGGCATCACCTTCCTGAAGAAAATCATGAGCGAGCGGCCCACGCCGGTGGTGATCTGCTCGTCCCTGACGCCCCGGGGTGCGGAAACCACCTTGCAAGCGATGGCGGCTGGCGCGGTGGAAATCATCACCAAGCCCACCACCGGGCTGAAGAATTTCCTGTTGGAATCGGCACCGGAACTGGTCTCGGCGATCCGCGCCGCGGCCCAGGTCAACGTGCGCAACCTGGGCAAGCGCCCGGCCCCGGCGGCGTTGACGCCAGCGACCAAACTCACCGCCGACGCCATGCTGCCCGCCGCCAACGGCCACGCCATGGCGCAGACCACCGAACGCATCGTCGCCCTCGGCACGTCCACCGGTGGCACCCAGGCGCTGGAAGCGGTGCTCACCGCCCTGCCGCGCGTGAGCCCGGGCATCGTCATCGTCCAGCACATGCCGGAAAAATTCACCGCTTCGTTCGCGGCCCGGCTCAACAGCCTGTGCCAGATCGAAGTGCGCGAAGCCCGCAACAACGACCGTATCCACCCGGGCCTGGCGCTCATCGCACCGGGCGGCAAACACATGATGGTGACTCGCAGCGGGGCGTTCTATCACGTGCAAGTGGTGGACGGCCCGCTGGTCAACCGCCATCGGCCCTCGGTGGACGTGTTGTTCCGCTCCGTGGCCAAGTTCGCCGGCCGCAACGCCACCGGCATCATCATGACCGGCATGGGCGACGACGGCGCCCGCGGCCTGAAGGAAATGCTCGACGCCGGCGCCAGCACCGTGGCCCAGGACGAAGCCAGCTGCGTGGTCTTCGGCATGCCCAAGGAAGCGATCAAGCTCAATGCCGCGCAACGGGTGATGGGGTTGCAGGAGATTGCGCAGGTGATTTTGCATCGCTAGCAACGGAATGGATCAAGCACGCCCGGCACGCGACGAATGCTGTGTGACCGGGCGCAGTGCCACCGAGTCGGGCAATGACGCGACATGGACCATGCGTGACGGGAAAGCGAACTGCGTGTCGAGTTCTGCAACCGCTTCCATTATCGCCAGGTTGATCCGTTGCTGGACGTCCATGTAGACGTTGTAACTGGCGTCCAGAACGATATACACCGTCTCGAATTCCAGGGCGCTTTCGCCAAAACTTCTGAAATGACACCGGTCGAACCGGGCTTTGTCTTCATTCCTGATGATCGCTTCAACCCGTTGCGTGATCTGCCTGATCTGTTCGGTGGAGCACTCATAAGTCAGGCGAAACTCGAAGACTATCCGACGCTCCTGCAACCGCTTGTAGTTCTGGATGGTGCTGCCGATCATATCGGCGTTGGCCATGACGATTTGCTCGCCCCCCAGGCTTCGTATCCGGGTGGTTTTCAGGCCAACGTGCTCCACCGTACCGGCAAGCGAACCCACCACGATGAAATCGCCGACCTCAAATGGCTTGTCCACGGCGATCGACAGCGAGGCGAACACATCGCCAAGAATATTCTGCACCGCCAGTGCCACGGCGATACCACCCACACCAAGGCTCGCCACGAAGGCGGTGATGTTAACGCCAACGTTCGAGAGCATCGCGAGCAAGATCACCGCCCACAGGAGCACCCTTGCGCCCCAAAGGCTCAGGGTCGCCAAGGCACTTGCCTGGAATGTCCCGTTCGCACCATGGACCGAGAAATAGCGATGCAGCAACAGCGCCAACGCTCGGTTCGTCCATAAGCCGACCTGCAACGCCGCCACCACGAACCAAAGGCTGCTGACGCGACTGAGCCAACGCTCAGGCAAATCAAGGATGCCTATCCCCACCAGAATCGACGCCAATAACAGCAGCGTGTTACTGGTCGCTGAGAGCACTTGGCTGGCAATGTAGCTGAGATGACCATTGCCCGCTTTCGCCCTTGCCTGGATTCTCCTGAACACAAACCGGATCGCGGTTTTTGCAAGCACGTAGCTGAGCACAGCCGCACAACATGCAAAGATCCAGCTAGCCAGTGAAATACCTAGAATCATGTACCCCGTGAAAAACGCCTCGAAACCCTCAATCATCGCCCCACCCTTGAAATCCTGCGGCTGCGCATGAGTGATGGAGCCGCGCCAGGTCAAACGCCGCTTGATCCCTTGCGCAAATCAAGTGGCCTGTTGGGAATTAGTCGTTATGGGCACCGCAGTGTTCAATGAAATCGTCACGTCGTCGCCCGGAAAAAGCGCCAACCACCTTGCCTATACCGGCGAAATCGTCGCCAGTACGCCGATCAAAAGCGTCAGTGCCAAAAACCCACCTAAAAAAATCGCCATCTTTGCCATGAGCACTCCTGAATCAAGAAATTGCAGTACACGGGCCGTCCGATAGGCCAACGGGTGGTTATTCTGGGGTGGGGACTGGGCGCGTTACAGAGGCACCTGAGGCAGGAAAGTACGGATCAGACGCCCCCCAGGCCAGCACAGGACTCGCTCAATGCAATTAACCCGGGACTGGGCCCTGGCGCACGACCGAAAACTCAAGCAGGTAAATCGCTAACGGTCCTCGATCACGGCTATGATTGCCGCTCGCCCTTCTGACAGGCGATGTCGCAGGCCACCCTCAAGGATCCAGGTATGACTTTTCTGCCGTCACGCACCACCCTCTTCGTCTCCAGCCTCCTGCTCAGCTCCCTGTGCTTTGCCGAAGGCGAGCCAACCGACGGCAGCCTCATCAAGGACTCGACCAAAGCCGCCGTTTCAACGTTCATTACCGCCGGCAAGAACCTGTTGGGCGGCGTCAGCGAAGGCGTGCTCGATGGCCGCGAATCGGCCCAAGGCACCGATGGCGCCGCGATCATTTCCTCCGGCGAGCAAATGAAAGACCGCATCGCCGTTGAAGTGTTGAAGCTCGAACCCAGCGACGAAAACGTCAGCATTACCCTCGGTTTCAAGAACAGCACCGACACCCAACTGCGCGTGGTCAACCTCGGCCAGACCGGCGTGCTGCTGGCGATTGACCAGGCGGGCTACTCCAACCGCCTCACCGGCCTGGACAACCCGGACGAAGTCACCATCCCGCCGAAGACCGCCGTGCGCCAGAAGTTCGTGTTTGAAGGCATGAACGAGGCGGTCAGCACGGTGCGGATGTGGGGGGAGGATTACCCGGTCAAGAAGTAATGCCGCAGCGTGCTGGCAAGCGTGCCTGGTTCTCGCCATGTGCACGCTAACGGCTTGCGAGTACAGCTCAGAGCCAGACGCGCTAAAAACCGCCCTGCTCGACGCGCCACCTGAGCTCGTTTTCAAGGGCCCGCCACCACTGGGGGAACCTACCACACGACCGATGGACGAGGATGGAAAAAGTTGTAGCCATAACACACCCTGTGGCGAGGGAGCTTGCTCCCGCTGGGCTGCGCAGCAGCCCCAAAAAAAGCCGCTACAACATCCCCTTCATTGTCTAAACCCACGACAGCATCAACCGACTTTTGCCCCACTCCCCGGCTCAAGCCTCAACGCCACCACACTCATCAACACAATCACCGCCCCCACAATAACCATCGCTGACGGGCGCTCAGCCAGCACCAAAGAGGCCATCAACATCGCCGTGGGCGGTATCAGGTAAAGCGCCATGGAAGCGCGGCTCACGTTGCTGTGCGCCAACACGTAAGCCCAAGCAAGGTACGCCAACGCACTGGGAAAAATACCGAGAACCAACACCGCCAGATTCACCGAAGCCGAAGCCTGTCGCGCCGCGCTCAACACCCCCGGCGCAAAAATGAACAACAGGATCGTGCCCGACCAAACGGTGTAGCAAACCACGGTCAAACCGTCATAACGATGGGCATGGCGCTTCTGCAAAGCGAAATACAAACTCCAGGACAGCGCCGCCAACAGGATCAATAGCCCATGAGCGTCCATGTCACCCAAGCCACGATCCCCCGCGACCACCACGCCTGCGCCAAGCAAGCCGCACAGCACACACCCCCACTGCCAACCACTGACCCTGTCCTTGAAGACAAAATGCGCCAGCAGCGTGCTGAACAACGGTGTGGACTGGGCCAGCACACTGGCCGCCCCGGCGCTGACGCCCCGCTGACCGTAATTGAGAGCGATGTGGTGCAGGCTGACGGCAAAGAAACCCAACACCGCCAGCAACGGCAAATCCCTGAGACGCGGCGAGGAAATACCCTTCACCATCGCAACGAAGCCCATGAACACTGACGCGATGAGAAACCGCATCAACGCCAATTGACCCGGCTCATAAGCCTGCAAGCCAATGCGGATACCAATCGGCGAATAGGCCCAGCAAACAATCACCAACATCGTTGCCAGAATGACCTTCACACCGGTTTTGCCGGAGGAACCTTCAACCAGCGCAAAACGCGTTTCCATCTAGAGTTCCTGCTCACTGGCCGATTTGCCTCGAAGTATCGAAACCACCCAACCTCAGCACAAGTGACTTAAACTCAGCCCACCATTCACTTTTGGTGAGCTATGGAACTGTCCCAACTGCGCATGCTCAAGACGGTCTGCGACACCGGCAGTATCGCCCGCGCCGCCGAAGTGCTGCACTGCGTGCCGTCCAACATCACCGCACGCCTGAAGGCCCTGGAACGGGAACTCGGCACGCCGCTGTTTTTCCGCGAAGGCCGCGGGCTACGGGTCAGCCCGGCGGGCGAAGTGTTTCTGGAGTACGCGACCAAAATCCTGAGCCTGACGGAAGAAGCCCGCCGCGCAGTCGCTCCCACCCGCGCCCCGAGTGGCCCACTGCGTATCGGCGCAATCGAGTCCAGCGCCACGGGCCGCCTACCCCAGCTGCTCGCCAAATACCACGCGCAGTATCCGCAGGTGTCGTTGGAACTGAGCACGGGCACCTGGGCGCAGCTGCTGGACGATATCCAGCATCACCGGCTCGACGGCGTGATCGTCGCGGTGGACATCGAACGGCCTGGACTCAAGCGAGCCGTGATGTACCGCGAAGACCTGGTGCTCATCGCTTCCGAATCCCATGGCCCGTTGCGCAGCGCCGCCGATCTGCAAGGCAAGGCGATCTTCATGTGGCCCACAGGCTGTCCGTACCGCTTGGCGCTGGAGCAGTGGCTGCTGCGTCATGACCAAGTGCAACCGATCATCAGCATCGCCAGTTATGGCGCCATTGTTGGCTGTGTCAGCGCCGGTGCCGGCGTCTCGCTGGTGCCCCGAGGGATCTATGAGCAATATCGCCAGGGGGCGGGTTGGACAGGGTATGAGTTTCCCGAGCTGACGGGCATCGATAACCTTTTCTACTGGCACGAAAACTCCGGCCGGCATCCTGCCCGGGAGGCGTTTTTGACGATGTTACAAACGGAGTTCGAAGGCTAATTGCAGCACTCTCCCCTGTGGCGAGGGGATTTATCCCCGCTGGACTGCGAAGCAGTCCCAATACCCGATCATCCTGATAAACGAAGATTTCAAATTAACAGGGAGTCAGCTTTGAAATTAGCCCCCCACTTCATCCTCCACGAAACCACCCACTGGATAGTCAACCACCACCTGGCCTCCGCCCTACCCGGCTACCTCATGTTCGGCTCCAAGCACCACGTTAACTCACTGGCCCAATTGCCCGAACCCGCACTCGCAGAGCTGGGCAGCCTGATGGCAAACATCCAGAGCGTTCTTGAAACACAACTGAACCCCAAATGGCTTTACATCAGCCGCTTCGGCCACGATCCCCGCTATCCCATCCACTTCCATTTCATCCCGGTGTACGACTGGGTCGAGGCACTGTTCTGGAAAGATGCGCGGTACAGGTTGCTGGAAACCTTTGGGGTTCAAGAAAACGCCCAGGCATTGACCGATGGTGCGGAGCTGACATTGTTCATCTGGCGTGAGTTTGGTGAGAGCCCTACGCCGCCCGCGATCCAAGGGCCTTCTATTAGCCAGGTGATTGAAAGGTTGCGGGAGGCGTTCGGGGCTTCGCCGATTTCAAGAGAGGCGGACTGAAGGTGTTTTTTTCAGACTGGAAACTTGGGACTGTGTTTGAGAGGGAACTGCTGAAGCCCAGGCAAGCTGACAGCTCGGCCCGTTGATGATTTTGAATAAGTCGATTCGACCTCGTCAGATCCCTCCGGCAAAAAACGATCGCAACTCCTACGAAGCTTTAGGAACCCGTCACCTTCCCCACCCAATCCGACAAAATCTATAGTGATGCCCATCGCTCAATGGCGATCAGGTTTGGCGACCTGAGGATCGAGTGCGAAAGTACTGCGTTTTTTGCGGAGGCTTTGGCACACTTGCACGGCTGCCCGTTACGGCAGTTGTGCGTGGGAGGCCTTCGGGTCTGCCGGTTTTCGATCCCGGTTCGCCAACCTGCGTACAACTGCCACCTAATTGTTTGGCGACGATTGAGTGGTTAAAACCTCATTAGATCGGAGTTTTTAACATGGAAAGATACGTCCCTATCACTGGCATCGACTGTACCCCCGCCTCCCTGCTCATCGACACCCAAGCCCCGCTGGACGTCCTGCATGCAACCGCTGATTACCGCATCCGTGTGGTGACGCAGGTATTGGAGAACATTGCGTTTCGCTCTGAGATCACCAGCGATACGGTGGTGCTTTCGGACTTCGCTCAGCTTTTGGTGATTCCGTTACGCGATGGGTGTGATTTGCTGGAGGTGATTGGTCGGCGGCTTCAGGCGCGGGTCGAGAGCTAATGGCGCGACGGGCGCCTGAGAGCGCCCGTTTTTTTGTGTTTTAGACAGACTAAAAAATGCACCGACTTGGCCACCTGCCTTCGCCAGTAGGTCCTTACGTTGAGAGTGGCCGCTTCCTACTCGCGCTTCAAAACGTTGCAGAATATCAATGTGGCTGACTTCTGGTCGCTTTGACGATAGAGTCAACCCGTAGAACTGAACATCGCAGGAGGTCGTGATGGCCAAAAAACCTAAGATCGCAGCCGCGAAAGCCCATACCGCCGAGCCGGTGAAAAATCTCGCCGCCAAACCAAAGACCGCTTCCAAAGCGAAGGCTCCCCGAGCAAAGGCCGTTGCTTCAAAGCGAATGCACAATTCTCATTCTGACGTGGCGGAACGAATGATGCAGTTAGCTCAATTCCTGTCACAGGATCCTGAAGAAGCCAAGGTGTTCGCTAAAAAGACGGGGGTCTACACTAATTCGGGCGAACTTACGGCTGCGTATCGATAATGTATCAAAACCTCCCGTCATTTGTTTTGGGCTTTCATGGATGTGATCGAGATGTCGGTGAGGCAGTCCTTGCTGGCGAGTCTCTCACACCAAGCACGAACGATTATGACTGGTTAGGGCAAGGGATCTATTTCTGGGAAAACAGTCCAGAGCGCGCCCTGAGTTACGCCGAAAGCATCAGACGCTACAAGAAACGAGGCAAGGGAGCGATCAAGAACCCTTATGTCATTGGTGCAGTGCTTGATCTTGGACTCTGCTTCAACTTGACCGAGGAAGGCGCCTTGTTGGAGCTTCAGGGGGCTTATGCACTATTGGAAGCAACCACAGCCGCCACCGGTAATCCTCTACCAATAAACAGCCCAGGGTTCCACGGCGACTTGGATTTGCTGAAACGTCATTTGGACTGCGCTGTATTTGAGAACATGCATGCAGCCCGTACAAAACTTGACGTCCCTTCCTATGAAACAGTGCGTTCACCATTTAATGAAGGATTAGAACTTTATCCGGGGACAAGCTTTCGGGAAAAAACTCATATACAAATCTGCATACGTGAAATCAGCTGCATCAAAGGTTACTTTCGGCCACTGAACGATGACGGCAGTCTGTTTCAAGTATAAAAAGCCAAAGCAAATAGACCCGTCCCCTTTTCTATGCTGTTGGGGCTGTCATCGGATCGCCGGGTTAGGGCTTTATGAACGGCAGCAAGGCCCCGCCCTATGGCGTTTGGCGACGCTTCCTGGTGCTCACCGGACGTGTCCCGCAAGAGATAGACCGCATGGGTCTCATGGGCAGCGCACAAAGCGCGACTTGACCCGAAAGGATGAACACCATGCAGGAATTCAATATGAGCGGCGCAGAGCTGGAAAAGGTCCACGTCGAAATCGCTAAGTTGATGGCCGAGACGAAGAAGCTCAACGCCGAAGCCGGGAAAATGACTCGCGAAACTTTCTGGTATCCAGTCGCGGTCGCCACCGGTTTGATCGGCACGGTGGCTACTGTCACCACGCTGCTGATCAAGTTCATCTAACCGGACAGGCCCCCGGCTCGGCAAAGACGATGTCCAAATTACGATACCCGAAGTGGTCCCCTACCACCAAAAAGGGACGGATATATTTAAAAGCAATTAAATCCGTCCCCTTTCTCGTTCTGACCTCCAGGAATGATCAATCCTGAGGCACACAACCCGGCTACCAGCACCCTTGGGCTCAAGCCTCCAGCTACGCGCCAAGTCGCGCGCTAGGCCACTTTCTCCAATGCGTATTTCACCTCAAACCCTCTCACCGTCACCGATATGAATACCAAGATCACAACGACCAACTGCAAGATGCGGCTTAAGCGTCAACGCCGGGATTTCATAATCGCCATGATTCTGGCGACGAAATGACAAGGGTTGATCACTAAAAAGCGTATCCAAGCGAGCGACATAAGCCGTGCAAATGGATTGAAACCGGGCGGCGTCCATCTTGCTGGTCTTATAGATTGGGAAGGCCGGCATGACCGTGAAGCCAGGATAGAAAAGCACCCCATGCTGGATGGGAAATAGCAGGTCATCCAACGCGCCGTTCACCCCTCGGCCACTGTAGTGGGATTCCCAACCACCCATGGTGACCACCAACATGGCGCGCTTGCCTGTCATGCTGCCTTCGCCGTAGCGATCGCCCCAGTGGTTTTCGCTATGTTCGCCGACACCATAGGCAAACCCGTAAGCGTAGACGCGTTCGATCCAGCCCTTGAGAATCGCGGGCATCGAGAACCACCACAGCGGAAATTGGAAGATGACGGCATCGGCCCAGCGCAATTTGGCCTGCTCTGCCTGGATGTCCGCCGGTTGGCTGCCAGCGGCAAATACACGCTGGGATTCAAGCGCCGGGTTGAAAGGCATTTCTGCGTCATAGCCTGGGGCGTCGTCCGGATCGAGGGATGCTTTCCACCCCATGCCGTAGAGATCCGAGACTTGGACCTCGTGGCCTGCTGTTTCCAGGTGAGTGATCGCAAAATCCTTGAGTGCGCCATTGAGCGAACGAGGTTCGGGGTGGGCGTAGATCAGCAGTATGTTCATGAGGGCTCCGCGTTGAGTTTGTCCCTCAGCGTAAGCATGCATCCGCTATGATAGAAATGAATTCCCGAAACACATGGTATTTGCATGCACAATAGCTTGCGCCGTCTGGATCTTAATTTGCTGGTCACATTGGATGCCTTGCTGGCCGAGCAGAATGTGACGCGGGCGGCGCGCTTGCTCAATCTCGCGCAACCGACCGTCAGCCTGCAGCTGGGCAGGCTGAGAGATCTGCTTGATGATCCGCTTTTGCTGCCTGGCCCCCGAGGAATGTCGCCCACCGAGCGAGCTCGCGAGTTGCAGGGGCCCCTGCGTGACGCGTTGGCCGCGCTGGAAAGCGCACTGAGTCCTGTTGCCGCTTTTGAACCCGGACGGTCCCATCAAACGTGGAAGATCGCTGCCAGTGATTATGCGACGACTGCCTTGATCTGGCCGTCGCTCTCGCAGCTCAGGCACCTGGCCCCGTACACGCGGTTGGCGCTTATGAATAAACCGACTGGCGACTATGCCAAGGATCTGGAGAACGGCCTTATCGATCTGGCGCTGCACACCCGCGATGAAGCGCCGCCCAAGTTGCGTCAGCGCTCCTTGATTCACGAACGCTATGTGCTTGCGGCGCGGCGCGGCCATCCCGCTCTGGCAACCAAGCTGTCGCTCAAAGCGTTCTGCGCCCTTGAACATGCCATCATGTCACCTGATGGCGCCGGCTTCGTTGGCAGTACCGATCACGCGCTGGCAGCTGAAGGTCTGGAACGGCGAGTGGTATTGTCCGTGTCCAATTTCAACTCGCTGGTCTCAGCATTGATGCACAGCGATTTGGTTGCGGTGGTGCCGGAAAGCCTGGTGAAACATGAGCCAGCGCTTCACGTCCAGCCACCTCCCCTCGCCATCCCCGGGTTTGAAATGCTGATGTTATGGCCCGAGCGACTGCATCGCGATCCTGCCCACATGTGGCTACGCGAGCTTATTGCTTCGACGTTGGAAACAACAGGCATGCAGAAATGAATGGACCGGACCATGAAACGATGACGACGCCCGTATTGAGCGTCGTCTCATCGCCACCCTGACCGAAGCCTGTGAAACCGCCAAAACTGAAATCCCTGGCTTCGCCTGGCTCACCCACACCGTCGACTATCGCGCCTTTCCCCAAAGCCAAGGGTGCCAGGTTTCAGGGCCGCTTCGCGCCCCAGCGGGAGCAAGCTCCCTCGCCACAAGAGCGGTTCGGTGGCGGGTCAGTTCATCAGGTGCAAGCTATTGCCTTTGTGGCGAGGGAGC
Source organism: Pseudomonas sp. Z3-6 (assembly GCF_051131985.1). Classification (NCBI taxonomy): domain Bacteria; kingdom Pseudomonadati; phylum Pseudomonadota; class Gammaproteobacteria; order Pseudomonadales; family Pseudomonadaceae; genus Pseudomonas; species Pseudomonas sp. Z3-6. The sequence goes on along the minus strand of NZ_CP071644.1, from coordinate 2,463,872 downwards.
TTGCTCCCGTTGGGCTGCGCAGCAGACCCATGTCGTCAACTCAATTAGCCTGACACACCGCGCGTGATCTGGATTTTCGACAGCCGCGCCAGCCAGGAACACGCCCTCTCAACGGGGGCAGACAAACGCATGCGTGAGCTGACCGCCGTCGCCCTGAACGACGTCGGCGTACACGTCCCCCATATGGCCCGCTGCGTCAGTTTCGACTCCGAAGAAGAATGCCGCCTCCGGCATGGCGGCGACTGGCGCTTGCGCCTGGCCAAGGTACACACGACCAGCGCGCCTGCGAGCCATCTATGACCCACTCTCTCGCGAAACTTTCTGGTATCCAGTCGCGATCGCCACCGACAGGATCGGCACGGTGGCCACCGTCACCAAGTTGCTGATCAAGTTCATTTAACCGGACAGGCCCGCAGAAGCGGACCTTCTATCATCGAGTTTCATGAAAATCATAGGGGAGTACAGTCCGCTCCCCTTTTCCAGATTTGCGTTTTACACCCAGAAGTTATCAGCCACTCCGATCAATTGAACGGCCTCCTCCCCCAACGGCTCGGCAAAGACGACATCCAAATTACGATACCCGGAATAATCCCCCACCAAGCTCAACTCGAACCGAGCCCCATCCGCGTCAGTTTCATAGCTCTTCAAATAAGTCAGGTCCTTGGCTTCATTAAAAACCACGTCCAACGTGCCGTCGTAACCATTTCCCAGCCGGGTAAAGCCCAAGGCGGACACATCGATCGTGTCTTCCCCCACGGTATAGTCCATCAGGCGATCAGTGTGATTTTCGGTGGCGGTACGGTAGCTGTCGCTCAGCAAGTCGAAGCGAAACACATCGTTGTTGCCGCCACCCACCAATTGGTCCCGGCCCTCTCCGCCCACCAGGACATCATTCCCTAACGCGCCATACAGGCGATCATCGCCCGCGCGCCCTTCGATGATTTCGCCTCGGGCGTTGCCTTGTAGATGATCGGCCCCTTCGGTGCCCGTCAACCTGGCTTGCTGGAACAGGATGTTGGTTTCATTCAGCGCTTGGCCCAAGTTACCGTCGAAGACCAATTCGAAACGTTCGCCATCCGCATTGACCTCGAAACTTTTCAGGTAGGTCCGCGTCCCGCTTTCATTGACGCGTATTGCCAGAGTTCCGTCATGTCCATCACCCAGCCCGAGGAAGCCCAGGGACGAGAGATCGATTGTGTCGGTGTTGGGGTCGAAGTCGGTGATTCGGTCGCTATGGGCAGCGGTTGCGGTTCGGTAACTGTCGGTGACTGACTCATAACGGAACGTATCGGCCCCGGCGCCGCCCGTCAGCAGGTCACGACCTTGCTGGCCATCGAGCAGATCGTTACCGGCCCCGCCAGAGATCGCATCGTCGAACGAGGCGGTACCGAGCAAGTAGTCGTCATTGCGGCCACCGTCAAGGTGGTGATAACCGTCGTCGGGATTGCCAAAGCTGTGGTCCAGGCTGCCTTCGGGGTTCAACTGAACCAAGGCGGCCAGATAACCGTCCGCCCGCGTGCCCTGGCTTCCACCAATCAATAGCTTGCCGTCGGCCAGCACGATCATGTCGGCGACTGCGAAAGGAGCGCTTTCCGAGCCCCAACGTACCTGACCGCCATCACCGAATTGGGTGTCGAGTGAGCCGTCGGTGTTGAGTCGAATGACGGTCGCTACACCGCCCGAGGCGCCCGCCAGGAGGATTTTGCCGTCATCCTGGATGACAAGGGCGTTTGCGTGAACATCCAGGGCCAGGCTGCCGCCGTTTGCAAAGCTGCTGTCCAGCGTGCCGTCCGGGTTGAGGCGGGTCAGGGTCGCTTGCCCCGTGACCAAAACCTTCCCGTCTGCCTGCAGCGAAACGTCGAGCGTGCGGCTGGGGTGAATGCCGACGGACGCTGGCAGATGCAGGACCCCAGACTCGCCGAAAGACGAGACCAAGGTCCCCGTCGCGTCGAAGCGGGCGATGTAGATCTCCCCAGAGGCATACCCAGCGCTTGCGAAAAAGCTGCCGTCGCGTTGCACGGAGAACGACGCTTGCTGGCCCAGATCTTCATTCCAATAGAAAGGTACTGTCGCGGTGCCGCCGTTCCCGAAACTCGTATCGAGGCTGCCGTCAGCCAAGTTACGACTAATGCCCGACACCCAGGCATCGCCTACTTTCACGTAGCGCGTCACCAGGTAACCGCCTCCCGGCTGCACGGCCGCATTACCGCCGTCCTCGATATCGAGCGCCACCGGGAGGAGGGATTTACCGTCTCCACTGAAGTTGCGGTCCAGGCTGCCGTCGGCATTGAACCGGGCCAGGCTACCGGTGAAACCTGAATCCTCTTCGCCGCCGAGCCCCAGGCGACTATAAGCGCCAAGCCAGAGAGTACCGTCCGGATCGACCGCGATACCGCCGATTTTGTCCGAGCCCCATAAAGTTGTGGCGACCATGCCCGTGTTCCGCACAGCTGAAGCGGCGGGCGAAATGATCTGAGTCATGTCGATGCCTCCGATAGCTATCTGTCGCCAAAGACAATAGACACGGCTCAGTCAGGTTGCCACCTTACAAGACGAAGGGAAGTTCTTGGACGACCTACTACTCTGCTATCGATGTCGTGGCCTCGGCCGACTTTCCGGCAATAGTGCCCAGGTAAAGCGACAAGACAAACCCAGGTGACGTTCCCAGGGCAACGTCGACCGGAGCGCCAGCGTCATCCGGAATCAACTGCCCGCTCGTATCCTGTTCTTCGTTCAGCTCTTGCTCGACCCGCAGGCCATAACGGGTAAATTGGAGAAACCGAGGGTCGGTTATCGCGATGGCCGCCAACGGGTCCCAAAAATACAGATAAGCGCCGATACCGGGGGCTATGGTCGAGCTTTGCAGCACTTGCGTGAGGAATTGAGCAACCGGGTTGCTGATTCTGGAGAGTTGTCGCAGAAAATCCGGCGTAATGAGTATCTGGTTACAAGCGTTCAGTGCAACCAATTGCACTGGAATCCCGCTATCAAAGACATATTGGGTAGCAAGCGGATCCAGGAAGATGTTCCACTCGGCCACTTGATTGGTGTAGTAAGGCGTCTTGCCCAGAGCATCAATAATATTGCCGCCCGCGCCGGGCTGGACGTACTGCGGCAACAAATTGCCTCCCATCATCACGATGCGATCTATTTTGCCGCGCAACAAGTCTTGTAATGCGTGATCGGTTTGAGCCTGCTGAAACAAATGCCCCCAGGTCGTGCCGCCACCGATCATCAATACGGTAAATTTATGATCGGCGTTCTTCAATGTTTCCCTTAGGAAAGCAATCGCGTCTGTTCGCGTGGGGTTCAGGTTTGTCCGTGGAAACGACGCGTCGTAATGTTGATCCGCTGCCTGGCGTGTTTCGAAGGGAAAGGTATTGCTGTACACCATGGGCCGCTGAAAGCCAGCGACAACGGGGATGCGCTCGATCTCCGGGTCATTGAACACGGTGAGAAAGTTGCTGATGTTTTGAACGCCGTGACTCAAGTGAACAGCGCCCACCCCTGTCACGGTGATGCCTTCGACCTTGACGGCATGATGCTTCAGCAAATACGAGATGGCCATGTAGTCGTCGAAATCGACATCGGTATCGATAAGCAGGTGCGTGAGGGATTGTGCTGACATAGTGCTAGCCTCCTGGCCAATGAAGAATTCACGTCCGATATAGGTCTTCCGTCAGCGGTCGCCTCCCGCCGCAGGTAGCGATGTAACAGTAGCATCGCGCAAAATAAACGCCTGTTTAAAAGCCTCCAGTAAGCGATTTACCGCCGCCCGGTCACGCGGCTCCAGAATGTGCCCGCTACAAGCCCCTGCGCATCGCCTACTCCAACCTCTACAAGCTTTATCCGTCAGATAAATCCTGCAATACTTAATGCGAATCACTCTCACAAGCATTGGTAACTCAGGACCTGCTCATGTCGACTCGCACCACCCCGCCGCGTCACTTCACCCCTGCCCGCAATCTTCTCGCCATGGTCATTTGCATGACCACCCTGGCCCCCGCCTACGCCGATGACAACAGCATCACCCCACCCGCCACCCTGGAACTGGACGCGACCGAAGTCTCCGGCAGCGGTCAACTGGGCAGCACCACGGAAGGCACCGAGTCCTACACCACCGGCGCGATGTCGACCGCGACCAAGCTCCCGCTGACCATGCGTGAAACCCCACAAGCCGTCACCGTCATTACGCGCCAGCGCATGGATGACCAGGTGATGACCAGCATCAACGACGTGGTCAAGGCGACGCCCGGTTTGTTCCTGGACTTTTCCGGCGGTCCTGGCCGGCAGACTTACAAGGCGCGCGGTTTTGAAATCGACAACCTGATGTATGACGGCATCCCGAGTGGCTACGACGGCGTTAACGTCGGCGCCCAGCCTAACCTGGCGATGTTTGATCGAGTCGAGGTCGTGCGCGGTGCGACCGGCCTGGTGACGGGTGCAGGCAACCCTTCGGCCGCCATCAACCTGATCCGCAAGCGCCCATTGGCCGAGTAGAGAGTGACCCTGACCGGTGCCGCCGGCAGTTGGGACGACTACCGCGGCGAGCTCGATGCCTCCAGTCCGCTCAATGACAGTGGCACATTGCGCGGCCGGGTCGTGACCTCTTATCGCGATGCCAACAGCTTCATCGACAATGTCGAGGAGGATCACGGCCTGTTCTATGCGGTCACCGAAGCGGACCTGAGCGAAGACACCACCCTGACCCTGGGGTTTTCCCATCAGAAGGACAAGACCAATTACTTCTGGGGTTCTTCGATGATCGGCCAGGACGGCCATCACCTGGACCTCCCGCGCTCCTACAATCCAGGTACGGATTGGGAGAACAAGGATCAGGAGATCAACACCGTATTCGCCGAAGTCCGTCATCGCCTGGCCAATGACTGGAGCCTTCAGGTCAACGCCAACTACGCCGAACAGAACGCGTTGTTCTCCGGTTCTTACCAGTCGCGCTGGGTCAATAACACATTGGCGCGCACGGTTTACCAGGCCGACTTCGATGAAAACCAGGCCGGCGTGGATGCCTTTGCCAGTGGCCCCTTCGAGGCATTCGGGCGCACCCATGAACTGGTGGTGGGCGCCAGCAAGCGCATCTACGACATGACCACCCACAACTACAGCCCGTACGACATGAACTGGCCGATCAACGCCGGTAAACCGAATTTCGTCCACACCAACGACCAGCGTGAAGTGACCACTCAAGATGGCGTCTACCTCACCACACGCCTGAACTTGGCCGACCCGCTGAAGCTGATCCTCGGCGGGCGCCTGGACTGGTACGACTACGATAACCGGGACGGCGACACCGACTACAAGGTCACCCGAAACGTCACCCGTTACGCTGGCTTGATCTACGACCTGGACGACCATCACTCGGCCTACGTCAGCTACAGCGACATCTTCACGCCGCAACGTGAAAAGGACACCTCGGGCACCCCGGTCAAGCCGATCATTGGCAAGAACTACGAGGTCGGTATCAAGGGCGAATATTTTGGTGGCGCGCTGAATGCGAGCGTGGCGCTGTTCCGCGTCGATCAGGAAAACCGCGCCGTGCAACTGTTCACGGCAAACTGCCCACAGGCAAGCTGTTATGAGGCCTCCGGTGAAATTCGCAGCCAAGGTATCGACTTCGAACTGCAAGGCGCCTTGACCGAAAACTGGCAAGTCGGCGGTGGCTATACCTACGCGCGCACCCACACCATCAAGGAAATGGCGGTGAATACCGGCTCAAACAAGGCAGCTACGCGGTTACGGACCTGATGGCCGGCTACCGGGTCAATGAGAACCTGGATTTGCAGGTCAACGCCAACAACATCTTTGACCGTCGGTACTATTCGACCATCGCCAACTCCGCAAGCTATGGCGGTGATGCCTACGGTAGCCCGCGCAATATGATGTTGACGGCCAAGTACAGTTTCTAGAAGAAACGGGCGCCATTTGGAACGCCCCCTTTCGGCCTGAACGGAGGCTCTACTTGTCTGGAAACGGGCCTATCCCCCTACCCCTGACAAACACACAACCGTGGCGAGGGAGCTTGCTCCCGCTGGGCTGTAAACAGCCCCCAAAACAGGGCCGCTGCGCGACCCAGCGGGAGCAAGCTCCCTCGCCACAGGGTTATTGCCCGGCTTTATTTCGCTTAGAGGAAAGCCCCATTTCCCTCACTGCCCAACCGCCCCCTCATACCGCCGCTGAATCCGCTCCAATTCCCCCGAACGCCGCAACTGCTCCAACGCCCGGGACCACGCCGCCACCACTTCATCCTCACTGTCGGGACTGAAAGCGATGTACAGCGATGAGCGATACAGTTCGATAGGAATCCGTCGCAGGGTGCCCGGGGCGATGTTCAGTTGGCGGCTGTAATAAGCCACGCCCGCATCAGTGTCGCCAACAATGATCTGGGTGCGACCGGCAAGCAGCATGCGGTAGAGCAGCTTGCTCTCGGTGGCGCTTTTGTCCAGGTTGTTGAAGCCCAGTGATTGCAGTCTTTGAGGTACCAGGCCGGCGTGGCGGGTGGTGATCTGCGGGGCGTTAAGGAGTTGTTCCAGGGTGTCCAGTGGAGGCGCATTGGCCAGTTGATAAGGGTGGATGGACTCTTCCACGATCGGCCCTACCCATTTGAACTGCGATTCGCGCTCCGGCGTGCGAAACATGGAGTACATGATGGTCTTGGGGCGGTGCTTGAGTATCTGGCTGGCGCGCATGCTAGGCTGCAGCAACAGCTCGAAATCATCCCCGGTCAGCGCCATGATGGCCCGGACGATTTCGGTGATCATGCCGGTGAGCCGGTTGTTTTCCTGGTAGTTGTACGGAGCCCATTCTTCGGTGACGATTTGATACTGCTCGGCCCTGGCAACCGTGCCGAGCAATAGGCAAAACAACGCTGCAGCCGGTATCGAATGTCTCACGCGTACTCCCTGTGGACCGTTCGGTGTTCGTGCATGGGTGGGCCTGATTCACGAAGGCAAGGTAAGCATAGACCCAAACACTTGCCCGGCAGTTGACGCAGTCCACATTCCGCCCCTTAGCAGCCAATGGAGCTTGGTGTAGGATCAGCGCGAACCCGATACCCGGCGCTCTCCTCTCGCCCTCCTCCTTGTGACCCAGCCCACATGAACCCAATCGATCCCCTGTCGTTGCAACGCATCATCAGCGCCCATGGCGATTTCGAAGGCGCGGCGTATTTCGATGTGGAGGAAAGCCTTGCCCATGAAGTGTTTCCCGACCGCATCGTGTTCCAGACCAACTACCTGGATTACCGCAGCTATGATGTCGATCTTGCCGAAGGCAGCGTGCGTGTGCGCAAGACGCGGCTGGACAATTACCTGCGCGGCCATAAGGCCCAGGTGATCGAGGATGACATGGATGACGAGGATTGGGACGAGCTGGGCAGCCTGTGGCAGCGTTTGAGCCACGACCTGGACACCCAGGGGCAAGGGCCGCAGCCCGACCTGGCCGATACCCTGGCCGACCTGTTCGATAGCCTGTTCGACGAGGCTCAAGCACAGGTACTCATTCAGAACCTGCCGGCGCCTACCGGGCAGTGGGACTGGGCCTGGACGCAAGTCGAGTCAGCGCTCACCGAGGCCAATCAATTGGCCGGGTTCGAATGGAAGGAATGGTCGTCCTGCGGCGTCGATGCGGTCAATGCCCTGGCCCCATTGCGGCAACTGGGCATTGAAATTCCGACGCCCGAGCGTAAAACCATCGAGGCGGTCAACCGCGCCGACGATTGGGAACGCGCGCTCCTGCACTACTTCAATGGGCAGCTGGAAACCCATGATTTGAAGTTGCTGGCCATCGGCACGCACTTCGATGAATACCAGGCCTTCGCCTGCCTGCCCATGAATGGCCTGGGCCTGGCCAATGCCTTGGAGATCATGGGCAGGCTGGGCATCGTCTACAAATATTAAGCGACTGACGCCCCAAGTTTTCGGCCGCTTCTACAAGCCCATAAAGGGCTGCCCTCCTCCTTTGAGCCTCGAAGTGACGACATGACAAACTGTGAACATTGCGGGTTCCTCCTCCTTGACGACACCGCTGTTTGCCCGCGATGCGCCGGGGAGATGACGTTCCCGGTGGAACCCCTCGCGCCGGGGGCTTCGTCGAAAGGGCTGAAAATTCTTAAATGGGTGCTTATCAGCATCGTGGTCGCGGTGCTGGCGGCCGTAGCGGTGGTCGTGTGGATCTTTAATTCGTTGGGGCCGATGCCTTCGTTTGGTTGAGGGCGATTTCAGGGCGCTTGAACAATACATTGTGGCGAGGGAGCTTGCTCCCGCTCGGCGGCGCAGCCGTCGCACATCGGCCAATGAAATACACCTGGAAGACTCGCATCGCTCCGTTTGGGGCGGCTTCGCCACCCAGCGGGAGCAAGCTCCCTCGCCACGAACGAGCCATGGCAACCGAAGCGCAGCGCAGCTATCCGATTTTCCCATAGTTGCTATCGATGCCCACGCCGTTCTCGTCATCGGCCTCTCTCTCTAATCTGCCCACCAACGCGATCGATGACGATCGCCGCAGATCAAACCGACCTTATGGAGAGAGACACGATGAACACCTTCAACCGCACCCTGGCTGTCGCGACCCTGGCCTTGGCCACCCTCAACGCCGAAGCCGCGTCGCCGGTCCAGGCCGCTGCCAGCGTGTCTGCTGTCGGCAGCGTGGTCCAGTCCGCCAGCTACATCACCACCCAGGATGGCGTGCAGCTGTACTACAAGGACTGGGGCCCGCGCGATGGCCAGGTCGTGACGTTCAGCCACGGCTGGCCGCTGGACTCCGACAGCTGGGAAGGCCAGATGATGTTCCTCGCCTCGAAAGGCTATCGGGTGATTGCCCACGACCGTCGCGGTCACGGTCGCTCCAGCCAGCCTTGGGAAGGCAACGACATGGACCATTACGCCGACGACCTGGCGGCGGTGATTGAAGCGCTGGACCTCAAGAACGTGACGCTGGTGGGCTTCTCGACGGGGGGCGGTGAAGTGGCGCGGTATATCGGTCGCCACGGTACCGCACGGGTGAAAAAAGCCGTGCTGGTTTCTTCGGTGCCACCGTTGATGCTCAAGACAGAAACCAACCCTGGTGGCTTGCCTATCGAAGTGTTCGACGGCCTGCGCAAGGCGTCCCTGGAGAACCGCTCGCAGCTGTACCTGGACATCGCCTCGGGCCCGTTCTACGGCTACAACCGCAAGGGCGCCAAGCCGTCTCAAGGGCTGATCCAATCGTTCTGGGTGCAGGGCATGCAGGGTGGCAGCAAGAATACCTACGACTCGATCGCGGCCTTCTCGGCGACCGATTTCCGCGGCGATTTGAAGAAGTTCGACGTGCCGACCCTGGTCATCCATGGCGATGACGATCAGATCGTGCCGATCGACGCAGCAGGCCGGGCCTCGGCGGCGCTGATCAAAGGCGCCCGACTGATCGTCTACCCTGGCGCACCGCACGGCTTGACCGAAACCCACAAGGACCGGTTGAACCAGGATCTGCTGACGTTCCTCAAGGAATAAAAGCGCAGATGCCATGTGGGAGCGAGCCTGCTCGCGAAGGCGGCAGTACATCCAACTTCTTCATCGACTGATCTACCGCTTTCGCGAGCAAGCCCGCTCCCACAGGGGTTTGGTTGTGAATCCAGAACTGGCGTACACCCAAGACCAAACTGTGGGAGCGGGCTTGCTCGCGAAGGCGTCGGATCAGTCGGCATTGAAGGCGACTGACCTACCGCTATCGCGAGCAGGCTCGCTCCCACAGGGGGTTGGTTGTGAATCCAGAGCTGGCGTACACCCAAGACCAAACTGTGGGAGCGAGCCTGCTCGCGATAGCGGTGGAACACATTGCATCTATTCCTCAGACCGCCCCGTACCCTCACGATCCTGCTCATAACATCGGGTAAGCGCAAACGCCGGCAACCACGACTCACGGCGCACGGTCCAGCTTTCGTAGGTGGGCAGCAGTTGATCGGGGCTATCCAGAATCCCCAAGTGCACTTCGATCTCATCGCCCGAGCGGGCAAACAGCGACGAGCCACAGCGAGGACAAAAAAATCGTCCGGCATAATCCCGGGTTTCACCCTCGATCGTCACCGCGTCCTGGGGAAACACCGCAGCCGCGTAGAACAGTGCCCCGTGATGCTTGCGGCAATCGAGGCAGTGACAAAGACCAACACGATACGGGCGCCCTGAGGCTTCAAGTCGAACGTTGCCGCACAGGCAACCGCCGGTGAATCGGTCCATGGTGTATCTCCTCTACAACTGGACAGCCAAATTTCACGAAACAGATCGATCAATAATAGGCGCATGCTGCGCCATCAGCTCCACGACCCAATCGATGAACACCCGCAACTTGGCGCTGATATGCCGGTTCGGGGGATAGGCCAGATAAAGCGGCATCGACTCCAACTGCCAGTCTTCGAACAGCGGCACCAACTCACCCTGCGCTTCATGCGGCCTGGACATGTACTGAGGCAGCCAGAGCACGCCCAGCCCCGCCAGCCCGGCCGCGAGGTAGGCGTTGCCGTCGTCGATAGCCAACGCGTAGCGCCCTTTGACGTGAAGCAGCTCACTGTCACGGCGCATGGCGTAGGGCAAGGATTTGCCGGTGCGAGCCCAGAGGAAACCTACGGTGCGATGGTGCGAGTCTTCCAGTTCGCGAGGGTGCGCGGGCGGGCCAAACCGTGCCAGGTAACTCGGGGCGGCGAAGACGCCAAGGGCCAGGTCGCCAACGCGTCGGGCGATCAGCGACTGATCCCGCAATTCACCGCCGCGCACCACGCAATCGACGTTTTCATCAAGCATGTCGACGATGCGATCGCTGACGCCCATGTCGATCTGGATGTCCGGGTAACGCGCGTAGAACGCCGGCAAGGCTGGTATCAGGATCATCGCCGCCAGCGGACTCGGCACGTCCACCCGCAGTCGCCCGCGAGGTAACGCCTGGGCGCCGGCCACGCTGGTCTCGGCATCGTCCATGTCGGCCAGCAACCGGATCACCCGCTCGTAATAAGCCGCGCCGTCGGCGGTGACATTGACTTTGCGTGTGGTGCGGTTGAGCAGCTTGACCCGCAACCGTGCCTCGAGTTGCTGCACCATTTGGGTCACGGTGGTCTTGCTCATGTGCAGGGTTTCTGCCGCCTTGGTAAAGCTGCCCGCCTCCACGACTCGCACGAACGCTTGCATCGCATCAAAACGGTCCATTTCTGCCCCGGCATGGTTCGATTGTTTGGGATTCACAAACAGTGTGCGCCAAGGTTGCTCGTTTATCGCCCGGATACAAGCCCCTAGAGTGAGTTCATCGTTTGGAACCACTTTTTGATGGAGGTATTCATGACACAGCGCGATGTGGTTTTTCCGCCTGGACGCCAGGCACTGTATGAGCGCAATCGCTATTCGCCGGCGATTCGTTCCAATGGTTTCCTGTTCGTCTCCGGGCAAGTCGGCAGCACCGACGACGGTTCGCCAGAGCCGGACCTGGAGGCTCAGGTCCGGCTGGCGTTCAACAACCTGAAGGCGATCCTCGCCGCGGCCGATTGCAGTTTCGACGATGTGGTGGATGTGACGGTGTTCATGGTCGATCCCGAGTCGATCTTCGAACGGGTCTGGAGCGTCGTGCCCGAATTCTGGGGCAACGCACCGCATCCGACACTGACGGCGGTGGGGGTGACGTGGCTGTATGGTTTTCAGTTCGAGATCAAGGTGATTGCCAGGGTGCCTGAGGCCACCCTGTAGGTCAGCTTGCATGGGTGTTGGCTGTGCCGCCGTCATCGCGAGCAGGCTCGCTCCCACAGGGGATGTGGGCAGGCCGAGAAATCGAAGACACCACAACACAACTATGGGAGCGGGCTTGCTCGCGAAGGCGTCGGACCAGTCAGCATTGAGGTTGACTGACCCACCGCCTTCGCGAGCAAGCCCGCTCCCACAAGAAAATAATGGTGATGATTCGACAGCTAGCCTTTCACCGCCGCTTCAATTGCGGCAATGTCGATCTTGGTCATGGTCATCATCGCTTCGAAGGCCCGCTTGGCCACGGCTTTGTCAGGACTGCCGACCGCCTCAAGCAACACCCGCGGGCTGATCTGCCACGACAAACCCCATTTGTCCTTGCACCAGCCACAGGCGCTTGCCTGGCCGCCGTTGTCGATGATGGCGTTCCACAAACGGTCCGTTTCGGCCTGGTCTTCAGTGGCAATCTGGAATGAAAAGGCCTCGTTGTGCTTGAACACCGGCCCGCCATTGAGGCCGACGCAAGGAATACCGATCACCGTGAAATCAACGGTGATCACATCGCCCTCCTTGCCCGACGGATAATCACTTGGGGCATGGTAGACAGCGTTCACCGCGCTGTCGGGAAAGGTTTTTGCGTAGAACCGCGCAGCTTCCTCGGCGTTGCCGTCGTACCAGAGGCAGATCCTGTTTTTATTGTTCATTCCGCTTCTCCGAAAGGGACTGGACGGTAAAGTCTAGCAGTCCCCCCGAACGTTCAGATGGCCGGGCCTCAGGTAAACAGATCGACTCCCAACTGGAACGCAACCCACAATGCCAGGCCTGTGGCAAACACCAGCGCGATGTTCTCGAACAGGTTGTTGCGGTATTCCTTGCCCAGCAAGGACTTCTGGTTGGACATGATCAAAAGGCCCAGGGAAATCACTGGCAAGCCGACGATGTTCAGCGCGTTGACGCCGATGGTCAGCGTGACGAAGTCCGGCATGCCCGGCAGCGACCAGATCAGTGGCGTCACCAGGATGAACAGCATGAACCATTTGTGCATCGGGTCACGGTGGAACTCTTTGCCGTAACGCTCCCGGCGCTCGGGGCGCACATGCTGGAAGGCGTCGGTGATGAGCATCGGGAACGCCGTGGTCTTGCCCGAAATGCTGGCGAACAGCGTGGCGAACACACCCACGAAGAATACGTACCAACCGATCGGACCAAAGAATATTTCCAGGGCCTTGCCCAGGTCGCCCAGGGTTTTGACCTCGATGCCGTTGGGTCGCAGGATTTCCGCGCCGACGATCCAGATGGCCAGGTTGATGATGATCCCGACAAACACCGCAAACAGCAGGTCGTTGCGCTGGATACGCTTGTGCTCAGGTCCTACCCAGCCCTTCTGGCGCATCACATACGGGTGAACGAAGTTGGCGATGGAACCGGCCACTGCGCCGATCACCGAGACGGCCACCAACAGCGCGCCATGCACGCCTTCATCGGGCGGAATGCTGAAGCCGATGGTGCCTTTGACGATGCCGGCGACATCCGGGCCGGACATCACCGCCAGGGCCAGGAACGCCAGCGTCATGATCGCCAGCAGCCCTTTCATCACGCCTTCGATCATCGAATAGATATTGCGCCCGACGAGCATCCACACCGCCAATACCACCGCCACCGAACACAGCAGCGGGTAGTCGATCTTGAGCAGCATGGCCAAGGCCTCACCGGCCCCCTTGATCATGTAGGCATTCATCAGGTGCCCCATGAGCAGCGCATACACCAGCAGGAACCAGGCGAAAAACGGATTGAGCTGGGCATACCCCTGCAGGATGGTCATGCCCTGGTTATTGCAGAGCTGGAAACGCGCGATGATATTGACGATCAGGTAGCGCAGCAGCAGAGAGACCGCCAGCACCCACATCATCGCGTAGCCGTAGTTCGCGCCGGCCACGGATGACGTGATGAGGTCGCCGGCGCCCAGCCAGGAAAGAACGGCGATGATGCCGGGGCCGAGAAGCTTCAGCAGGCGTACGAAACGGCCTTGCACGGGCGCCGCAGCTTGTTCCTCAGCGGTAGGAATGCTCGTCATGGGTGAATCTCCGTTTATTTTTTTTGTAAGAAACGGCCACAGTCGAACATATTAGATACGACGTCGTACAACCATTATTAATCCGTAATTATGTATAAATATTTCACGGCATTTGCGCTCAAAATGCCGTTGTATTAAGCAGCAGATTGCCACTAACCCCTCATCTGTTCGCCGTTATCGATCATCCAGCGCACTATCGCCGCCAACGGCACCCGATGTTGCCGTAGGGCGCACCAACCGAGACGTTGATGGCGATACAGCTCGACATAATGGTTGAGCAGCACGTGGCTACCGTCCTCGGCCAACCGCAGTTCCACCTCACGGCAATGCAATGCATCCGGCTGAAGCAAACGCATTCGCCGATGCAAGACCAGCGCCTCGTTACTCATCAGCGGCCCCTTCCTCCTGGCATTGCGGATTGTCCTCCACCACCGACCCCAACTTGCCCTGGGCGACAAGATCGGCACGCCGCTGCGCCGTGGCATCGCGAAGGGCCGCGTAGTAGTCCGCTTCGGTCTGCAATTGATCGGTGGTTGGCAACGCCTCGGCACGGCCATCGACAATGCCGCCGACGGTGTTGATCGTGCCCAGGGTCTCGACCGTGCTGCTGTTGTCGCCGAACGGGTCGACGGCAAAGCTCAGCACTTTACCCGTCGCATCCCGCAGGTTGGCGCTGCCCAGCAGTGGCAGTTCCAGGATGGGCCCAGGGGCGAGGTTCCAGACGCCGAAGGTCTGGCCGAAGTCGGCCTTGTGGCGCTCGATGCCCAGTTTGCCCGACACGTCGATCAGCCCGACGATGCCCGCCGTGGAGTTGATGACGAAACGGCCCAGTGTGTTGACCGAGCGCTGGGCATTGCCTTGCAGCAAGTCGTTGATGAACACCTTGGGCTCGCCGAAGTTCGCCACGAAGTTATGCACCCCGGCCTGGAACATCTCCGGCAGCTTGCGATAACCACGGGCCACCGGTGCCAGTGCGTAGTCATCCACGGTTCGGTTGAAGGCGAAGATGCCACGGTTGACGGGTTCGGCGGGATCGTAAACGGTGTAGGTCGCGCTTTCACACGAGCCTGGTTTTGCGGCTGGCGTGCTGGAGCAACCACTGGCGAGTGCCGCCAATACAACCACGACGGTGGAGCGAACGAACAACGGAACGGGCTTGGTGATCGGCATACGGGATGATCTCGGCGAGGATTGGGATGCTGCATAGGCCGGTCAAAAAGCCAAACACCACCCTCTGTGGCGAGGGAGCTTGCTCCCGCTGGGGCGCGAAGCGGCCCTAAAAAGCGGTGAGCGCTTCGCACTCAAGCGGGAGCAAGCTCCCTCGCCACGGGTTCAGCGTTGGCTGGCTGTTCAACTGACCGACATCAAGGCCATCCTGCCGCCGTTTTTTTGCCCACAGATTTCCACAATATTGCCCGCCGGCAACTTTGTTTCCGGGTTGAAATATATGACGCAGGCCCTGGATTGACCCTAGTATTCCCCCTGTATTCATTACCCTGCGTGCCCACCGTGAGCCATTTACTACTGGTGGACGATGACCTCGAAGTCCTCGCCCTCTTGCGCAAATTCCTCGAACAACATGGCTATAGCGTGGACGTGGCCGCCGACGGCAATGCCCTGTGGCAAGCGGTGGAACGCCAAGTGCCGGACCTGATCATCCTCGACGTCATGTTGCCGGGGGACAACGGCCTGGTGCTGTGCCAACGGCTGCGGGCCGAGCACACGGTCGGCATCATCATGCTCACCGCCATGGGTGAATTGAGCGACCGCGTCGTCGGCCTGGAGCTGGGAGCGGACGATTACCTGACCAAGCCGTTCGACGCCCGGGAGTTGTTGGCCCGGGTGCGTGCCGTGCTGCGGCGCACCGGTGAAGCCAGGGCCACGCTGAACGACTCGTCCCGGCCAATCCTGGAGTTTGAAAACTGGCAGCTGGACGTCACCCGCCGCGAGTTGCGCTCACCGGACAAGGTCATGATCCCGCTGTCCAGCGGCGAGTTCGAATTGCTGCTGGTGTTTGCCGAACACCCGCGCCGGGTGCTGACGCGCCAGCAGTTGCTGGACCTGGCCCGTGGGGAAACCTTCGAGGCGTTCGATCGCAGCATCGACGTCCAGGTCAGCCGCCTGCGACGCAAGTTGGAAACCGACATCCCCGGCGCCTCGATGATTCGCACCGTGCGTAACAGCGGCTATCTGTTCAGCCCCCACGTGGTGAAGCGATGAAGCGCTCGCGCCCAGGCATTCATCGACCAAGGGACACGGTGGCGCGCTGGATCGCCCTGACCACCATGATCGCCATGCTGACCCTGCTCGCCCTCAACGAGCTGTTCAGCCTGCTGGCCGGTGCCTGGGCGCGCCCTCCCCTGATGGAAACCGGCCTGATGGAAAGGGCCGCCACCATCACCCGCATCATCGACTCCGTCGCCGCTGAACAACGGCCGGCGATTGCCAAGGCCGCTAGCAACCAGGCATTCAACGCGCAATGGCTACAACGCCATGAGGATGCCCGGCTACCGGTGATCGATGACCCGGAATTCAGCGAAGGCTCGGCGCTCCTGCGCCAGCAATTGGGCCGACCGGACGCCAGGATCGAAGCCTACGAACCGGCCGACTGGCCGGCCAACCAAGCGGATGCGCGCTACGCGGTGATCATCGAACTGGCCGACCATTCCTGGGTGATTTTCTCCGTGCCATCGCGCAGTTGGGGGCTGGGCGAATGGGCGCGCAACCTGATCATCATCGCGCTGATCCTGCTCTCGACGTTTATCGTCGCGCTGATCGCCACCCGGCACTTGGCCGCACCGCTGGAACGCTTTGCCGAAGGTGCGCGGCGCTTTGGCGTCGACCACCAGGCGCCGCCGATTCCGGTCATCGGCCCCCACGAAATCCGCCAGGCGATCCTCGCGTTCAACGCCATGCAGGCCCAGCTCAAGCACTTCCTGCAGGACCGCACGCAGATGCTCGCGGCCATCTCCCATGACCTGCGCGCACCGTTGACCCGCATGCGCCTGCGCGGGGAGTTCATCGAGGATGCCGAGCAGCAATCGCGCCTGTTCCGGGACGTGGATGAAATGCAGGCGATGGTCAATTCCGCCTTGGAGTTCTTTCGCGACGATGCCCGGCTGGAACATGCCACCGCGTTCGACCTGGCCGAACTGCTGCACACCATCGTCGATGACCTCAAGGACGCCGGCACCGAGGTCGCATTCGAAGGCGCCCAGCGCTTCGTGTACGTCGGCCGGCCCATCGGCATCAAGCGTGCCTTGGTCAACCTGATCGACAACGCGATCAAGTATGGCGGCGAGCCGACGGTTCGGCTCCAAGCCGACGCCCACCGGGTGGACATTCGCATCCTCGACCGAGGGCCGGGCATCGATGCCCAACACCTTGAGCAGGTCTTCACGCCATTCTTTCGCATCGAAGGCTCGCGCAACAAGCACACCGGCGGCGTCGGGCTGGGCCTGTCGGCGGCCCGGGCGACCGTGCTGGAGCATGGCGGGACGCTGACCCTGAGGAACCGCAAGGGTGGCGGGTTGGAGGCCAGGGTCTCGCTGCCGCTTGGCTGAAGTGTCCCGATGCATCGATCCGCGCTAAACAATCAGCGCCTTCCTCGGTAGGATGTCGGGCCTTTCCGGCCTGGCCCTGCCTGGGAAGGCGCTCTTGTTTGTATCGCTCGGCTCCATGTGCCATCGCTCACGCTCACGACAGACAAGAATCGACGGAGCCAAACCAAGGAATTCACCGATGATTCTTATCATTTATGCGCACCCCTACCCCGACAAATCGCGGGTCAACCAGCAGATGCTCAAGCGAGTATCCAGCAATCCGGACGTGGTCATACGTTCGCTGTATGCGCTTTACCCCAACTTCGATATCGATGTCGAAGCGGAACAGCGAGCAGTGGAGCAAGCGGAGCTGGTCGTCCTCCAGCACCCGATGTACTGGTACAGCACCCCGCCGCTGCTGAAACTGTGGATCGATAAAGTCTTCACCCACGGCTGGGCCTATGGCAAAGGCGCCACGGTGCTCAAGGACAAGCGGTTGCTGTGGGCCGTGACCACGGGTGGCGAACAGGATCATTTCCAGATCGGCGCCTACCCGGGCTTTTCGGCGTTGGCCCAACCCCTCCACGCCACGGCCATTTATTGCGGCATGCGCTGGCTGGAACCCGTTGCGGTGCATGGCGCGTATGCCGCCGACTCCGAGGCCCAACGCGCCCAAATCGAACATTACGGCAAACGCCTGGCCGCCTGGAAGGAAGATTGAGATGGAGACGCACAGCCTGATTGAAATGCTGATCTACCTGGCCTCGGCGACGCTGATCGTACCGATTGCCGTTCGGTTCGGCCTGGGCCCGGTGCTGGGTTACCTGCTGGCCGGGTGCATCATCGGCCCGTGGGGGCTGAAGCTGATTACCGATGTAAAGGCGATCCTGGAGTTCGCTGAAATCGGCGTGGTGCTGATGCTGTTCATCATCGGCCTTGAACTCGATCCCAAGCGGCTCTGGGCCCTGCGCCGGATGGTCTTCGGCGGCGGCGCCTTGCAGATGCTCGCCTGCGGCGGCGCGATCGCAACGTTCTGCGCGGCCCTGGGCCTGAACTGGACGGCGGCGCTGCTGGTCGGCCTGACCCTGAGCCTGTCCTCCACGGCCATCGCCATGCAGGCCATGAGCGAACGCAACCTGACCGCCACCGCCGTCGGCCGCAGCAGTTTTGCCGTGCTGTTGTTCCAGGACATCGCGGCCATTCCCCTGGTGGCGATGATCCCGTTGTTGTCGGCCCACGGCGACACGCCATCGGGCACCGCATTGTTGCTGTCGATTGGCAAAATCGTCGCCGCCATCGCCATCGTCGTACTGCTGGGGCGCTACGTGACGCGACCGCTGCTGCGCTTCGCCGCACGCTCAGGCTTGCGCGAGATTTTCAGCGCCGTCGCACTTTTCCTGGTGTTCGGCTTCGGCTTCCTGCTGGAGGAAGCCGGCTTGTCGATGGCCATGGGCGCATTCCTCGCCGGCGTGCTGCTGGCCAGTTCCGAATACCGCCATGCCCTGGAAAGCGACATCGAGCCGTTCAAGGGCCTGCTGCTGGGTCTGTTTTTCATCGGCGTCGGCATGTCGATCGATTTCGGCACGTTGATCAACGCACCGCTGAAAGTCATCACCCTGACCCTGGGTTTCATCCTGATCAAGTTGCTGGTGATCAAGACCATCAGCCGCTTCTTGAATGTCCCTGCCGGCCAGCGTTCCTGGCAAGCGGTGTTGCTGGGCCAGGGCAGCGAATTCGCCTTCGTGGTGTTCGGTGCCGCGACGCTGGCCGGGATCCTGACCGACCAATGGGGCAAGAGCCTGACCCTGGCGGTGGCGTTGTCCATGTGCCTGACGCCTCTGCTGATCCTGCTGCTGGATCGCTTCGAGTCCGTCACCCAGAAAAACAAGCGCGAATCCGACCTCGTCGACCAGCAGAATCCCCGCGTGATCATCGCTGGCTTCGGCCGCTTCGGGCAGATCGCCGGACGCCTGCTGATGTCCTGCGGCGTCGACGTGGTGGTTCTGGACCACGACCCTGACAACATCGAGACGCTGCGCAAATTCGGCGTGAAAGTCTTTTATGGCGATGCCACGCGCCTCGACTTGCTGCACGCAGCCGGCGCGGCCCAAGCGGTGGTCTTGATCAACGCCATCGACAACCAGGAAGACAACCTGACGCTGACCCGACTGGCCCAGGAACATTTCCCGGCGCTGCAGTTGATCGTACGGGCGCGGGACATGGGCCACCTCATCATCCTGCGGCAGATGGGCGTGGAGGCGGCCGAGCGGGAGACCTTCGAGAGCGCGCTGTCCTTAGGTCGCAGCGCGCTGGAGCGCATGGGCGTCGGGGCTTACGAAGCGCGTGAGCGCGCGGATCAGTTCCGCCGATTGAACCTCAAGATGCTGGAGGAAATCGTCGCCCAGCCGGAAGACGACCTCAAGTTCCGGCATGACGCCTACCGCCGCGCCAACGCGCTGCTCACGGAGATGTTCAACGAGGACCGTGCCCACCCCGTGGACAACTGGCCGGAACACCATCGCAACGAAACCGACAAGACGCCGGGCTGACCGACGTCACACACGCCCGAACTTGCGTCGGTATGCCATCGGCGTCAGCCCGGTCAGCGCCTTGAACATGCGCTGCAAGTTGGAGCTGCTGCTGAAACCCAGCTCGGCGCCGATGCTGGCCAGGGGCAGCGAGGTCAACGTCAGGCGCTCGCTGACCTGGTTCAACTTGATGCGCCGGGCGTAGGCCGCGACGGCCTGCCCCGTTTCACGGCTGACCTTGCGCGCCAAGGTGCGCTCGGACACCGCCAGCGCGCTTGCCAGGGCCTGCACGGTGATCCCCTCGGCCGGCATCTGCTCGATCAACCCATGCAACTGCCGCAACCATCCGCTGGGTTGCTCGATCAGCGTGCTGCCCTGGAACGCCGCATGGGGAATGGCCGGGCGCGGTAGCACCATGAGCCGGGTGATGTCGCGCAGGACGTCGCTGCTGACGCTGCGCTCGATGAGTTGTTCGGCGATGGGCAGGTAGCCGTTCACCCCGGACGCGGTCGCCGTGCGCGCGTTGAACACGCAGTTCTGTTCGCTTTGCCAATGAACCTTTCGGTATTGCTGTTGCATCGCTTGCGCCAGCCACCAGGTCACCGTCGCGCCCTGCCCGTCCAATCGACCGCTGGCGGCCAGCAGGCAGACACCGGTGCAATAGGACCAGAGCTGCAGTGCTCGGGCTTGCTTCGACAACGCGCTCAAAAGGGCTGTCTGCTCGGTCAGGACGGCATTCACCTGCTCGGCCGATTCGGCCCAGAAACCGGGAACCAGGACCGCATCCAGCCCGGCGTTTTCCAGGGCCGCTTCCGCGTGCAGGGTCACGCCATGGGCGCACACCACCGGCCCGGCCTGCAACGCGATGTAGCGTGCCTCGAACAGCGCCCGCCCTCGCCTGCGGTTGGCGGCGTGCAGCAGATCGGCAAAGGCGAACAGGCCGGCAGGCATGCAGCCGGGAAACAGGAGCAGACCGATGCGGAGTTTTTGGGTCATGGCATGAAACGAATCAAAGATGTCAGATCCGGCCATTATGCACACCGGGCCGGATCGGCACCATGAAGCGCTCGCTCAATAGGAACGCCTCATGAACATCCAGCAGATCCGTAACGCCACGATCCTTCTTGAATTCGGCCCCTATCGCGTGCTCGTCGACCCGATGCTGGCGGACAAGGGCACGCTTCCACCGCTTCGACTGTTTGGTGCCAACCAGCGCAATCCGCTGGTGGCGCTTCCGGCGTCAACAGCGAAGGACCTGGAGACGGTCACGCACTGCCTGATCACCCACTGCCAGAAAGGCCATTTCGATCATCTGGACCGCGCGGCCAAGCGCTGGCTGAGGGAAAGACAGATCCCCGTCATCTGCACACCCCATGACGCCCCGTACCTGGCCAAGCGTGGCTTGAACGTCCAGCCACTTGCCCAGGCACATGACCAGCCCAACCCCTTCCTGGGTGGCACCATTCGCTCTGTGAGATGCACCCATGGGCTGGGCCTGGTGGGCAAGTTGATGGAGCATGGGGTCGGCTACCTGATCGAGTTGCCCGGCGAACCGAGTGTCTACCTCACCGGCGACACCGTGCTCACCCCCACCGTGCGCGAATTCGTCTTGCGCCACCAGCCGCAGGTCAGCGTGGTGCCGGCAGGCGGGGCACGGTTCGATATCGGCGGCGACATCATCATGGGCATCGACGAGACGCTGGAATTCACCCGCCTGAGCCGAGGGACCGTGGTGGCCAATCACCTGGAAGCGATCAGCCACTGCCCGACGACCCGCAAGGCCTTGGCCGAGGCTGCCGCACTGGCCGGTGTCGCAAGCCGGTTGTTGATACCGGAGGATGGCGAGACGTTGGTGTTCCAGGCGGCCTAGATTGCATCCAGCTCGGCGAGCAGTTGCGCAGGAATCGTCAGCGCACTCGCCGAGAGGTTTTCCCGCAGGTGCGCCACGGACGATGTGCCGGGAATCAACAGGATATTCGGCGCGCGTTGCAGCAACCACGACAGGGCCACGCACAGCGGTGACGCCTGCAAGCGCGCCGCCACGCTAGACAGGGTTTCCGATTGCAGTGGCGTAAACCCACCCAGCGGGAAGAATGGCACGTAGGCGATGCCCTGCCGGCCCAGGTCGGCGATGAGTTGTTCGTCGTCGCGATGGGTCAGGTTGTAGTGGTTCTGCACGCAGACCACCTCGGCAATGCCCTGGGCCTCCCTGACCTGTGCCGCCGTGACGTTGCTCAGACCCAAGTGGCGGATCAGGCCTTGGCGCTGCAGCTCGGCCAGTGCCGTGAAGGATGCCTCGATGGAGTCTTCGGTGGGCGAATGCAGGTCGCCCCACACCCGCAGGTTGACCACGTCCAGGACCTCCACGTCGAGGTTGCGCAGATTATCGTGGACCGCACGGGTCAATTCGGCGGGGCTGTGGGCCGGGTTCCAGGACGCGTCGTTACCGCGCACGGCACCGACCTTGGTCACGATGACCAAGTCCTGGGCGTAAGGGTGCAGCGCTTCACGGATCAACCGGTTGGTGACATGGGGCCCATAGAAATCGGCGGTGTCGACGTGGTTGACCCCACTCGCCAACGCTTCGCGCAGCACGGCGACGGCGGCGGCCGGATCTTTCGGCGGGCCGAAGACCTGGGGCCCCGCCAACTGCATCGCGCCATAGCCCATGCGATTGACCGTGCGCTCGCCCAATAAAAAGTTGCCCGCCTTGTCTGCAATGTTCATCTCGTAGCCCTCGGATCGATGTGAGTGGGCCGACTATAGGCGTTGACCATTCCCGTGATAATCAGGTGCAATCAGCACGGGTTGTACGGTGGAGAGAACAATGGCGACGGATATTCAAGACTTGCTGGCCTTCGTGGCGGTGGTCAACGCGAAGGGCTTTCGTGAAGGCGCACGGTTGAGCGGCAAGTCCGCGTCGAGCCTCAGCGATGCCGTACGGCGGATGGAAAGCCGGCTCGGCGTGCGCCTGCTCAACCGCACCACCCGCAGCGTGGTGCCGACCGAGGCCGGTGCCCGGTTAATGGAGCGCATCGTGCCGGCCCTGGGCGAAGTCGAGGCGGCGATGGACGTGGTCAACGATTTTCGCGACCGGCCATCGGGCACCCTCAGGCTGAACGTGCCCGTCAGCGCCGCCCGGCTGGTGTTGCCGGCGATTATCACGCCGTTCCTGAAAAGCTATCCCGACATCCGCCTGGAAGTGGTCACCGAAGAGAGTTTCGTCGACATGCTGGCCGCTGGCTGTGACGCGGGGATTCGCTACGACGAACGCCTGGAGCAAGACATGATCGCCATCCCCATCGGCCCGCGGTTCCAGCGCTTCGCCACGGCCGCGGCACCGGCGTACCTCGACGCCCGGGGCCGGCCCGAACATCCACGGGACCTGCTGGGGCACGCCTGCCTGACGGGCAAGTTTCCCAGCGGCGCCCTGCCCTTGTGGGAATACGAACGTGACGGCGAAACCGTGAGCGTCGACCCGAGCGGCCCGTTGATCGTGCGCATCGGCGGCGCCATGGACCTGGCGGTGCAGGCGGCGGTGGATGGGCTGGGCATTGTCCACCTGTTCGAGGACTGGCTACGGCCCCACCTGGACAGCGGCGCCCTCGAACCGGTGCTCGAACCCTGGTGGCAACGCTTCACCGGGCCGTTCCTCTACTACCCCGGGCGGCGCTACTTGCCTTCGCCGTTGAGGGCGTTTATAGACTTCATCCATGCACAACGCCGTGGGAGCGAGCCTGCTGCTCGCGAAGGCGGCGGCACATTCAGCATTGATGCAAGCTGATCCACCGCTTTCGCGAGCAGGCTCGCTCCCACCGGGGGCTTGGCGGTGTAGCTGAGAATCCTGACCCACCACAACTCCATTGTGGGAGCGAGCCTGCTCGCGATGGCGGCGGCACATTCAGCATTGATGCAAGCTGATCCACCGCTTTCGCGAGCAGGCTCGCTCCCACAGGGGCTTGGCGGTGTAGCTGAGAATCCTGACCCACCACAACTCCATTGTGGGAGCGAGCCTGCTCGCGAAGGCGCCGGCACATTCAGCATTGATGCAAGCTGATCCACCGGTTTCGCGAGCAGGCTCGCTCCCACAGGGGCTTGGCGGTGTAGCTGAGAATCCTGACCCACCACAACTCCATTGTGGGAGCGAGCCTGCTCGCGAAGGCGCCGGCACATTCAGCATTGATGCAAGCTGATCCACCGCTTTCGCGAGCAGGCTCGCTCCCACAGGGGGCTTGGCGGTGTAGCTGAAAATCCTGACCCACCACAACTCCATTGTGGGAGCGGGCTTGCTCGCGAAGGCGCCGGCACATTCAGCATTGATGCAAGCTGATCCACCGCTTTCGCGAGCAGGCTCGCTCCCACAGGGGCTTGGCGGTGTAGCTGAAAATCCTGACCCACCACAACTCCATTGTGGGAGCGGGCTTGCTCGCGAAGGCGCCGGCACATTCAGCATTGATGCAAGCTGATCCACCGCTTTCGCGAGCAGGCTCGCTCCCACCGGGGGCTTGGCGGTGTAGCTGAAAATCCTGACCCACCACAACTCCATTGTGGGAGCGGGCTTGCTCGCGAAGGCGCCGGCACATTCAGCATTGATGCAAGCTGATCCACCGCTTTCGCGAGCAGGCTCGCTCCCACCGGGGGCTTGGCGGTGTAGCTGAAAATCCTGACCCACCACAATTCCACTGTGGGAGCGAGCCTGCTCGCGATGGCGTCAGTGCATCCACCCCAATTGCCCGCTCGTCTCCCCGCCGCAAGGATTTTCGAACCAAGCATTTCGCCACGGGTTCGGACCTACATGACACCGCTGAAAGCCACGGCAACCACGGTTTGAACGGCGGGTACATCAAGGCTTCTTCGCGTTTCACTGCCGGAGTTTTCGCTATGTGTGACGGTCTGGTTCAACATGTTTCTTCAAAAGATTCCCTGGCATATTTCGCCCAGCGAGACACCTCCGGCAGCCGTTTCGGTACATCCGTCACGCCCCTGGACCTGTACGAGACAACGCCGCCCAAGGCCCAGGAGCGGCACAGCCTGGTCAAGCCCAACATGCAGGTCAGCGCCATTCGCCGTCGCGGCGGGCACTTGGAATGCATCAAGGTTCGCTGGGGCTGGTCGCCGATCTGGTCGGTGGGCACCATGCCCCCGCTGACGCACCTGCCCCTGCACTTGGTCATGCGTTCCAAGGTATTCGATCCCATCAAGCATGAAGGCCGCGTGCTGGTCGCCGTGGAGGGCTGGTATGAGTCGCAAGCACCCGCCTCGCCGTCCCAGGCGCCACGCCTCGCCTACCTGACCGCTCGGCAATCGGCGCCGATCTTCCTGGCCGCTCTGGCCCAGGCCAGTGAGACCTCGTTTGGCTGTGACGGCCTGGCCCTGGTGACCTATGGCGACATCGCCAACCAGCAACAACGAGTCCTGGCCTTCAGCGCCGACGACGCTCTCGACTGGCTGGAGCCCGATCTGGGATGGGAACAGGCACAACAACTGGTCGCACGCCTGAACGGCACGCAACCGCCCCTTGAACCGGCGCAAACCAGCCAACGTCCGGCCCAGGGCGGCCTTTGATTCCAGGAGATGAAGCCATGTACGTGATCATGGGCGCCACCGGCCACGTTGGATCGGCCACGGTCCGGGGCTTGCTGGCCCCAGGGCATGCCGTGATGGTCATGACCCGCGATGCCAGCCACGCCGCTGAATGGCACGCCAGGGGCGCTCAAATCGTCGAAGCCGATGCTGAAAATGTCGAGTCATTGCGTGCCGCCTTTCGGCTCGGGCGCAGGGCCTTCATTCTCAACCCGCCCGCCGCACCCAGTACCGATACCGACGCGGTGGAACGGCGCACGGTCGCCAACATCCTCGCGGCCCTCGACGGCTCGGGGCTGGAGAAAATCGTCGTGCAATCCACCGCCGGCGCCCAGCCCGGTGAGCGCATCGGCGATCTCAGCGTCTTGTGGGAACTGGAAGAAGGCGTGCGCAACCAGTCGATCCCGGCGGCGATCAATCGCGGGGCTTACTACATGAGTAACTGGGACAACCTGCTCGACACCGTCCGCGAGACCGGCAAGCTGCCCACGCTGTTTCCCGCCGACCTGGCGTTTCCCATGGCGGCGCCCCGGGACTTGGGTGAGGTCGCCGCCGCGCGCTTGCTTTCGCCGATTGACGACGTTGGCGTGCGTCATGTGCAAGGGCCTCGCCTGTATTCGCCCAACGATGTGGCACAGGCGTTTACCCAGGCACTCGGCCGGCCGGTCGAGGTCCAGGTGATCCCCAGGGACCAATGGGAAAGCCATTTCCGGAGCCTCGGCTTCAGCCCCGCTGCGGCGCAATCCTATGCGCGCATGAGCGCCGTCAGCCTCGACAGCGGCTTCGAGGTGGGCGACGACGCGGCCCTGCACGGCACCACGACGCTGGAGGCCTACATCCAGGCGCTGGTGCAAAATCATGGCCTGGAAACGCACGGCTAAAGGAATGCAGGAACGGCGCGGCAATGGACGGTAAACTGCGGCGGTCCTTTTTCTTTCCTGCATGAGGCTTTGCATGAGCAACCCAGACATCACGTTTATTCCAGATCCGGACGCCGATTCGATTTCCTCCGACGTCGCCGGCTTCGGCGGCCTGCTGGTTTCCACGCAAATCCCCACCCGCGCCGACGGCAGCCTGGAACTGGGCGACATCACGCTGCAGAGCGAATGCACACTGCAAGCCCTCAAGACCGCCTTGGAGGGTGCCGGCAGTTCCATGGACCGGGTGTTGCACCTGACCATCTACCTGACCGACATGGCGGATCGCGCCGCGTTCAACGAGGTCTACCAACGCTTCTTCGCCAAACCCTGGCCGGTTCGCGCCGCCGTGGGCGTGGCATCGTTGGCGGTCGAGGGGATGAAGGTGGAAGTGACGGCGATGGCGGCGAAGGGTTAAGCGGACGCACTGCACCGTGTAGCGCTGCACTGCTTTTGTGGCGAGGGAGCTTGCTCCCGCTGGACTGCGAAGCAGGCCCAAGTTTTTTTGCTCAATGCAGAAATTTTGGGGCGGCTTCGCCACCCAGCGGGAGCAAGCTCCCTCGCCACAGATAGTGGTTAACCCAGGTCCCCCGTCCAGCAGGAGACCTTGTTTATCCCGATGCAGGAACGTTCGGGTTCGGGCTACGTTGTCTTGCGCCGTTACCTACAACTACGCCAGAATCCGCCGGCTTGTGCGCCTGGAGGTCGGGCTTTATCGTTTCCCCGTCGCTGATAAATCAGCGATCGGGTTTAGCGATCCGACTCAACACAGACGCAACAATGCCCAGTCTCGATTGCAGTCTTTACGTCTGCAACTCGCTTTATGGTGGCTGTGCGTGGGAGACCTTCTGGTCCACCCGGGGTTTCTGCGACCCGGATCGCTAACCTGCGTACAGCCGCCACCTTTACTTGTTTAGCGATAGGTCGTGGTGGCTCAACCAATCAAGGCTCAAGACGCCACATTGCCCTGGGTATCCAGCAATTGATCGAACTGAGCGCAATGCTGGCGAACCGCGCGCTGGATAACGTCGAAGCACGTTAGCCGATCCACCCCTTGAAACTGGCCTCTAAGGAACAGCGCCCAGAGGCCAGCGCGAACCCGCTTTTGTGGCGAGGGAGCTTGCTCCCGCTGGACTGCGAAGCAGGCCCAAGTTTTTTGCTCAATGCAGAAATCTTGAGACGGCTTCGCCACCCAGCGGGAGCAAGCTCCCTCGCCACAGGGGTTTGCCTGGCAATCGCTTAACAAATCCCCGCCTATACTTCTCTGCCAATCCCCCCGGGGCCTGCACTTCCAACAATAAAAAGCAGAGGTGGAACATGGTCTGGCAACAAGTCTACGATCCCTTCGGTAATGCGGTGCTGTCGACGCTCCTGGCGGCGGTTCCGGTGGTGGTGATGCTGGCGTCCCTGGCGTTTTTTCATGTCAAGGCGCACCTGGCGGCGTTGTACGCCCTGGCCTCGGCCTTGCTGATCGCGATCTTCGCCTTCGGCATGCCGGCCGACATGGCCGGTTCGGCGGCGTTGTATGGCGCGGCCAACGGCCTGCTGCCCATCGGCTGGATTGTCCTCAACATCATTTTCCTGCACCGGCTGACCACCGAAAACGGCTCGTTCAAGGTCCTGCAGGACTCCCTCGCGCGCATCACCGACGACCGGCGCCTGCAACTGCTGCTGATCGCCTTTTGTTTTGGCGCGTTCTTCGAAGGCGCGGCGGGCTTCGGCACGCCGGTGGCGGTGACCGGCGCGATCTTGATCGGGCTGGGTTTTTCCCCCTTGGCCGCCTCGGGCCTGGCACTGATCGCCAACACCGCGCCGGTGGCGTTCGGCGCCCTCGGCACGCCCATCATCACCCTGGCCAAAGTCACCGGGCTGGATGAAATGGAATTGTCGATGATGGTCGGTCGGCAGTTGCCGTTCTTCTCGGTGCTGGTGCCGTTCTGGTTGATCTGGGCCTTCGCCGGGTGGCGCAAGATGCTGGAGGTCTGGCCGGCGATCCTGGTGGCCGGCGTCAGCTTCGCCATCCCACAGTTCCTGGTGTCCAACTACCACGGGCCGATGCTGGTGGATGTCATCGCCGCGTTGATCTCCATGGCCTGCCTCACCGGTTTCCTCAAGGTCTGGAAACCGGCCACGGTGCATACGTCCGCGGCGTTGACGGGGCGCCACGATGACTCGAAGATCGAGGCGAGCGAGCAGCAGCAACCGGTCACCACCGGCGCTTTCGGCAGTGACAATCGCCCCGCCGTGCTGCGTGCGTGGATGCCCTGGATCATCCTCACGGTATTCGTCTTCGCCTGGGGCACCCAGGGCTTCAAGAATCTGTTCGACACCCGCCCGGCACTGGACCCGCAAACCCAATCGGCCAAGCTCGACCCCCAAGGCAAGCCGATGCGCGAGGCCAACCCGATCTTCTCGCCACTGGTGACCTTCGGCACCATCCACCAGCAGATCGAGAAAGTCCCGCCCGTGGTCCCGCAGCCGAAAACCGAGGAAGCGGTCTACAAGTTCAACTGGTTCACCGCCACGGGCAGCGGCATCTTCCTGGCGGCGATTCTCGGTGGCTTGCTGATGGGCTACTCCATCCCGCAACTGGTGCGCCACTACCTGCGAACGCTGTGGGTGGTGCGCTACTCGCTGATCACCATCGTGGCGATGCTGGCGCTGGGGTTCCTCACGCGTTATTCAGGCCTGGACGCGACCATGGGCCTGGCTTTCGCCGCCACGGGCATTTTCTATCCGATGTTCGGCACCCTGCTGGGCTGGCTCGGCGTGGCGCTGACCGGTTCGGACACGGCGTCCAACGTATTGTTCGGCGGTTTGCAACGGGTGACGGCGGAACAGTTGGGCATCAGCCCGGTGCTGATGGCCGCGGCCAACAGTTCTGGTGGGGTGATGGGGAAAATGGTCGACGCCCAGTCGATCGTGGTCGCCTCCACCGCGACCCGTTGGTACGGCCACGAAGGCGAAATCCTGCGCTACGTGTTTTTCCACTCGGTGGTCTTGGCGATCCTGGTGGGCGGGCTGGTGACGTTGCAGGCGTATGTGGCGCCGTTCACGCATATGGTCGTCGGCGGACATTGACGGAGGGTCGGGCATGCTCGGGCTGTTGTGGCGAGGGAGCTTGCTCCCGCTCGGTTGCGCAGCGACCGCAAAAAACGGGGCCGCTGCGCGCCCCAGCGGGAGCAAGCTCCCTCGCCACGGGTGAACGCCTTCAAATCAGATAGGCGCACCTACCTTAAATGCACGTTTTACTGAACGCTTTTCAGCTTGACCACATCACCGGACACCGAGGTGGTGTAGCCGGTCAGGACCCAGGCCCAGAACCAGTTTTCCTGGACTTGGGTGTTGATCATGGCGTCGCCGCCCTTGGCCTTGATCGCGGCGGTCTGGGCGCGCACGAAACGGTTGTTCTGCTGGATCGGGATCAGACCGAACAGCAGCAGGCCGGTGGCCTTGGCTTCACTGTGGCCGACAACGGTGTATTGGGTGCTGTCGTATTGCTGGGTTTTCATCGGGGTGCCGGTGCAACCCGCCAGGGCCAGGCCGAACACTGCGCACGCTACAACTTTACTGATGTGATTCATTTGACGCTCCATGGGAAGACGCCCGGGATCCGTCTCTCGGGCGGCGCGTACTCTAACCGATCAGTAATAAATTGACACACCATAATCCGCCCAATTCAGTGCCCAAGAGGCTCATCGCAGAGCCATCCGTCAGGTGCGCCTCCAGCGAAACAGACCCTCGTCGATAACATGAAAACTACGCCACGGAAGGCCGTTCTTTGTCTTGACGGCCGCCAGGTAACGGCCGCTCCCGTAGGAGGATTTCATATGATTGACGTGACTGTCTGGAGCGTAACCCTGCCGGTGCAAACGCCGGCGCAGGTCGTGGCGACCAAAGCCATGCCGACCTTGAAGAACAAGTATTTCGACAATAACGGCCAGAGGATCGTCTTCTGGGCGCCCGTGACCGGCTCCCATACCGGTAACAGCAAATACCCGCGTTCCGAACTGCGGGAAACCAGCCGGGACGGGAAACACCTCAACTGGCGCTACAACAGCGGCATCAATACCCTCAAGGGCGAGCTGTCGGTGAACCAGGTGCCTTCCGAAGGCCGTGTGGTGGTGGCGCAGATTCACGCCAAGGATGCGCCGACGCCCTTGTTGAAACTGGTGTACCGCTACGAAAAGGGCATCGGCAATATCGACGTGGAATACCGGTTCAAGCCCAAGGACAAGAAAAGCCCGGTGATCTACACCGTGCCCAAGGTGCCGTTGAACAAATCCTTCTCGTATACGCTGCAAATGGACAAGCAAGGCCAGCTCTCGGTGCTGATCGGCAAGAGCGGTAAACAGGTGAAGTTGGACAAGTCCTGGCAAGGCTACAACTTCTATTTCAAGGCCGGCGTCTACACCTTGGATAACAAGGGCTATTCCAATGAAGGCGGGAAAGTGACCTACACCAAACTGAGCGCCAGTCACAAATGACTGACGCTCAGCCCCGCTTCAAGCCTTTGATGGCGTGGCGAGCGCCTGCTGGCCACGGAAGGTAAACACAAAGCCGACCAACACCAGCAGCGCAAAACCGGCCGGGAACAGCCAGATGCTCTGCCAATCATGCCCACCCGCCACGACAAAGTGATCGGTCACCTGCCCCGCCACCCAGAAGCCGATCAGCATCCCCACACCATAAGTCGCCAAGGTAATCAGGCCCTGGGCCGAGCTGCGGAAGCGCTCCGGTGCCTTGGCGTCGGTGTAGATCTGCCCCGAGACAAAAAAAAAGTCGTAGCAGATGCCGTGCAGGGCAATGCCGGTGAACAACATGAACGCCAGGTCGCCGTTATTGCCGTAGGCAAACAATACGTAGCGCAACGCCCACGCCAGCATGCCCACCAGCAGCGCCAGCTTGATGCCGAAGCGCTGGATGAACAGCGGCAACAGCAACATGAACAGCACTTCCGAGACCTGCCCGATGGCCATCTTCGCCGTGGGGTTGGTCATGCCGGTTTCGGCCAGGAACGGGTTGGCATTCTGGTAATAGAACGCCAAGGGAATGCAGATCAGGATCGAGGCGATGAAAAACACCAGGTAACTGCGATCCTTCAACAGCCCCAACGCATCCAGCCCCAGCAGTTGCTTGACGCCGCCAGCGCTGGCCTGTTCCTTGAGCGGTGCCGTGGCCGGCAGCGTGAAGCTGTAGAGCCCGAGGACCAGGGACGCGATGGCGGCCATCAGGAATGTATTGCGCAAACCACCTGCCGCGATCGCGTCGCGCGAATCCCAAGCGAACACAAAACTGATTACCACGCCCGCGACGATCCAGCCGATGGTGCCCCACACCCGGATGCGCGAGAACTCCAGCGCCGGGTCGCGCATCTGCCGGAACGCCACGGAATTGACCAGGGCCAGCGTTGGCATGTAGACCACCATATACACCAGCACATACGGGTAGAACACGCTGAAATCCGCCGCCGAATACAGCTGATACAGCAACACCGCGCCGAGCAGGTGCAGCACCGCCAGGATCCGTTCGGCGTTGAAGTAGCGGTCGGCGATCAGGCCGATGACGAATGGCGCAATGATCGCCCCCCACGATTGCGTGGAGAAGGCCATGCCGATCTGCCCACCGCTGGCGCCCAGGGTGCTGGACAGAAAGGTGCCGAGGGTGACGAACCAGCCGCCCCAGATAAAGAATTGCAGGAACATCATCACGCTCAGGCGTGCATTCATCGTGGTCATGACAGTCACCGTTTTATTGTTGTTCTTGTGAAAATAAAAAGCTTGCACAGCGCTTGTGGCCTGCTTTTGTAACTTGCTTTTGTAACCTGCTTTTGTGGCCTGCTTTTGTGGCCTGCTTTTTATGGCCTGATTTTGTGGCGAGGGAGCTTGCTCCCGCTCGGCTGCGCAGCAGTCGTAAAATCCACTGGCGCGGTGTTTCTGGAAAACCGCGCCAGCCTATTTAGGGCTGCTGCGCAGCCCAGCGGGAGCAAGCTCCCTCGCCACAGGGGTCACGCTTTTGGTATTGGGGACAAACCCAACAACCGCCGATTGGAGTCCTCATCCGCCGTGACGCTGGCAAAATCATCGAACGCCTTGCCGGTCTTGCTGATCATGTGCCGCTGGATGAACGCCGCCCCTTCAGCAGCCCCCTGTTGCGAATCCTTCAGGCAACATTCCCATTCCAGGACCGCCCAACCGCTGAAGTCGTATTGGGTCAGCTTGCTGAAGATCGATTTGAAGTCGATCTGGCCGTCACCCAATGAACGGAACCGCCCGGGGCGATCGACCCAGCCTTGGTAGCCGCCGTACACGCCGGAACGGGCATCGGGGCGAAATTCGGCGTCCTTGACGTGAAACATGCGGATGCGTTCGTGGTAGCGATCGATGAAGCCCAGGTAGTCCATCTGTTGCAACAGCAGATGGCTGGGGTCGTAGAGAATCGCCGCCCGTGGGTGATGATCCACCGCCTCCAGGAAACGTTCGAACGAGGCCCCGTCGTGGAGGTCTTCGCCGGGGTGGATTTCGTAGCACAGGTCCACCCCCGCCGCGTCGAAGCAATCGAGAATCGGCAACCAGCGCCGGGCCAGCTCGGCAAAGCCCTGCTCCACCAAACCCGCCGGGCGTTGCGGCCACGGATAGACATAGGGCCACAACAGCGCTCCGGAAAACGTCGCATGGGCCTTCAAGCCGAGACGCTGGCTGGCGCGGGCGGCCAGCTTGAGTTGCTCGATCGCCCACTCGGTCCGCGCTTGGGGCTGGCCACGCACATGGGCCGGGGCGAAGTCATCGAACAGCGCGTCGAACGCCGGGTGCACCGCCACCAACTGGCCTTGCAGGTGCGTCGATAACTCGCTGATCTCCACACCGGCCTGGGCACAGGTGGCCTTGAGTTCATCGCAATAATCCTGGCTCTCGGCGGCCCGGGCCAGATCGATGTATTGCGTGCCCGAGGTCGGCACTTGAATGGCTTTGTAGCCTTGCGAAGCGGCCCACTGGGCAATGTTGGCCAGGGTGTCGAACGGGGCCTCGGCAGACATGAACTGCGCCAGGAAAATACCTGGGCCGCGCAGGCCGCTCGGTGTTGGGTCGGGGGTATTCACAACAAGGATGCTCCAGTTTGCACGGCGGTCCATTTCGCCTCGCCGCGATGGTTGAGGATGGCGGCCTCGATGAACGCCATGCCCCGCAAACCGGTCTCGATGCCGGGTACGCCTGGGGCGTCAGGGCCTTCGGCATGGCTGCGAATGGCCTGGGCGAAATCGCCATAGAGGTTGGCCATGGCTTCCAGGTAACCCTCGGGATGCCCGGCCGGCAGACGCATGCGACGTTGAGCCGCCTCGCACAGCCACGGCTGGCCGACACCGCTGCGCAGGATGCGCAAGGGTTGGTCGAAGGCGCGATGGATCAGGCTCGCCGGTTCTTCCTGGCGCCACTCCAAGGCACCCTTGTCGCCGTAGACGCGAATCTTCAGCGGGTTCTCTTCGCCGGTGCAGACTTGGCTGGCGATCAACACACCGCTGGCACCGCCCGCCATCTTGAACAGCATCGCCGCGTCGTCGTCCAACTGCCGGCCCGGGACATGGGTGCCCAACGCCGCGCACAGCTGCTGGATCGGCTGGTCGGCGACGAACTCGGCCAGGGAAAACGCATGGGTGCCAATGTCGCCGATGCAACCGCCCAGGCCGGACTGCGAGGGGTCGTCACGCCACTCGGCCTGTTTGTTGCCCTGGGCGGCGACATCCTGGCTGAGCCAGCCTTGGGGGTACTCGACCAGCACTTTGCGCACCGAGCCGATCACACCCGAACGCACCATGTCCCGGGCCTGCCACACCATGGGATAGCCCAGGTAGGTGTGGGCCAGGCCGTAGAGGCAACGGCTGCCTTGCAGCACTTGCTTGAGGGCGAGCAACTCCTTGAGGTCCAGGGCGGCGGGCTTTTCGCTGAACACATGGAAACCGGCCTTCAAGGCCTGGCTGGCAATGGGTGCGTGAAGGTGATTGGGCGTGACGATCACCAGCAGTTCCATGCGCTGGTCAAGCGGCAGCAGCGCTTCGGTGTCGAGCATCTGCTGCCAGTCGTGGTAGCAACGCGACGCCGTCAGGCCCAGGGCCGTGCCGGTTTGCCGGGTGTTGTAAGGGTCGCGGCTGAACGCGCCGCACACCAGCTCGAAACCGCCATCCAGGCCCGCCGCCTCACGATGGGCCTGGCCGATGAACGCGCCCTCTCCACCGCCGACGAAGCCCATTCTTATTTTCGGTGCTACAGGATTCATCGTGATTCTCTTCCTGTCAGGATGATGATGTAACCGGTTACATCATGGCGGAAATCTAGGCTCAGTTTCCCTCCGTGTCAAACCCAACGGGTTCACACCTGAACATTTGTCAGGCGCCCAACCTGCGGTAAGCTCCCCCACCGTACCCCTGTTCCCCGAGGTGATTTTGTCCAACATTCGTGAAGTGGCCCGGCTGGCGGGTGTTTCAGTGGCCACGGTGTCCAGAACGCTGAAATCCCCCGAGCGGGTGCTTCCCGAGACCCGGGACAAGGTCAACGCAGCAGTGGAACAGGCCGGCTACCGGCCCAACCTGATGGCGGTGCAGTTTCGCTCCCGCCGCACCGGCAACCTGGTGATCCTGGTGCCGGCCATCGCCAACACGTTTTTCGCCCGGGTCATCAGTGGCGCGCAGCAGGCCGCGCAGGCGGCGGGCTACCGATTGCTGCTATGCGACACCCAGGGCCGGGTGGAGGTCGAGCGGGAGTTCGCCGCCCTGGTCTATGCCCACCAGGCGGACGGGGTGATCCAGTTGCGCGCCAGCGATCCTTACGAATCGATGCCCACAGGCGCTGAAAGCCTGCCGCTGGTCAACGCCTGTGAAGTGGTCAAGGGTGCACCCTACCCGACCATCAGCCTCGACAACCGCGCCGCCGCCCAGGCCATGACCAAGCATCTGATCGGCCTCGGCCACCGCCGCATCGGCATCATCAAGGGACCACGCAGCAGCCCGCTGACCCTGGACCGCGTGGCCGGTTACCAGGATGCCCTGGGCCAGGCCGGCATCGCCGTCGACCCCAGCCTGATCTGCCATGGCGACTTCACCTTGAAGGCCGGTGACGACGGTGCCGGTGCGATGTTGGCGTTGGCCGACCGCCCCAGCGCGCTGTTCTGTGAAAACGACGAAATGGCCATCGGCGCGCTCAGGCGCATCAAGCAAATGGGCCTGCGGGTGCCCGAGGATATTTCCCTGGTGGGCTTTGACGACATCCCATTCGCCGCCTACTGCGACCCGCCCCTGACCACCATTTCCCAGCCTGCCGAAGCGTTTGGTCAAAAGGCGGTGCAGATGCTGATTGCCTTGATCGAGAAGAAGCCGATTGCCGAACGGCATGTGGTGTTGCCGTTTGAGTTGACGGTGCGGGGCAGTACAGCGCCCCTGGCGTGACCGGGAACCTGTGGCGAGGGAGCTTGCTCCCGCTGGGGCGCGCAGCGGCCCCAAAGCAGGACTCAATCAACCTGACACTCCGCGCTGCCTGGTCGAGGGGCTGCTACGCAGCCCAGCGGGAGCAAGCTCCCTCGCCACAAAAAGCCTTTACGGTGCCTCGACTCGCCTCCGCCCCCGTTTGAACTACAGTGGAAGGACTCTGCATAAAGCCATAACAAGACGGAGAGTTTCCCATGCGAGTCAACAAGCGCTTCACCCTCCTGGCCGCCGCGGCAGCCTTGGCGGTCACCACCACCGCTCACGCGGCTCCCCCGGTGTTCATCAATATCCTGACCGGAGGCACCAGTGGTGTGTATTACCCGATCGGGGTCGGGCTTTCACAGATCTACAGCAGCGGCATCGAAGGTTCCAAGACGTCGGTCCAGGCTACCAAGGCGTCGGTGGAAAACCTGAACCTGCTGCAAGCCGGGCGCGGTGAGTTGGCCCTCGCCTTGGGCGACTCGGTGGCCGACGCGAAAAACGGCGTGGAGGATGCCGGCTTCAAGGCACCGCTGACCAAGCTGCGGGCGATTGCCGGCGCGTACCCCAATTACATCCAGATCGTTGCCAGCGAGGAATCGGGGATCAAGACCCTGGCGGACCTCAAGGGCAAGACCGTTTCCGTGGGCGCGGCGAAATCCGGCACCGAGCTCAACGCCCGGGCGATCTTCAAGGCGGCCGGCCTCACCTACAACGACATGAAGGTCCAATACCTGCCGTTCGCCGAGTCGGTTGACCTGATCAAGAACCGGCAACTGGACGCCACCCTGCAATCCTCCGGCCTGGGCATGGCGGCCATTCGTGACCTGGCGTCGACGATGAAGTTGAATTACGTGTCGATTCCCACCGATGTGGTGGAGAAAATCGGCAACCCGGCCTACCAGAGCGCGATGATCCCCGCCAACACCTACGATGGCCAGGCTGATGCCGTGCCCACCGTGGCCATCACCAATATCCTGGTGACCCG
Source organism: Pseudomonas sp. Z3-6 (assembly GCF_051131985.1). Lineage (NCBI taxonomy): Bacteria > Pseudomonadati > Pseudomonadota > Gammaproteobacteria > Pseudomonadales > Pseudomonadaceae > Pseudomonas > Pseudomonas sp. Z3-6. The sequence continues at coordinate 2,427,075 of NZ_CP071644.1, read as the reverse complement.
CGCGGACGTCCCGGACGAAGTGGCCTACCAGATGACCAAGCTGCTGTTCGACAACCTCGCCCGCCTGGGCACTTCCCATTCGGCGGCCAAGGACATCAACCTGAAAAACGCCGCGAAAAACCTGCCCATCGCGCTCCACCCCGGTGCCGAGCGCTACTACAAGGAAGTGGGCGCGCTATAGCCCCTGGCCTGCAACGGCGCGCGTCGCCGTTGCAGCATTGCCTTTCGCATCCGCACGTCGACAACAGGCAGGCATTTCATGAGTGAAGACCAGCACGGCATCGCCACGGACCCGAGGGACTGGCCCAAGACGCTGTTTTACGTGGCGTTGCTGTTTTCCATCTTTCAAATCATCACGGCAGCCTTTTCACCGGTTTCCAGCATTGTGCTGCGGGCGGTGCATGTGGGCTTTCTGCTGTGGGTGGTGTTCCTCAGCTACCCCGCCCATGGCAAGCAACGACCCTGGCAACCCCTGGCCTGGGCGTTGGGCCTGGCGGGAATGGCGACGGCGCTCTATCAATGGGTGTTCGAGGCCGACCTGATCCAGCGTTCCGGCGACCTGACGACTGCCGACATGGTCATCGGGGTCATCCTGATCGTGCTGGTGTTCGAGGCGGCGCGGCGGGTGATGGGCATTGCCTTGCCGATCATCTGCGGCCTGTTCCTGGCCTATGGCCTGTTCGGCGAACACCTGCCAGGCGACCTGGCCCATCGCGGCTACGGTGTCGATCAACTGGTCAATCAATTGTCCTTCGGCACCGAAGGGCTCTACGGCACGCCGACCTATGTGTCGGCCACCTACATTTTCCTGTTCATCCTGTTTGGCGCCTTCCTGGAAAAGGCCGGCATGATCAAGCTGTTCACCGATTTCGCCATGGGCCTGTTCGGTCACAAGCTGGGCGGTCCGGCAAAGGTGTCGGTGGTGTCGTCGGCGCTGATGGGCACCATCACCGGCTCGGGCATCGCCAACGTGGTGACGACCGGGCAGTTCACCATTCCGCTGATGAAACGCTTTGGCTACAAGGCGGCGTTTGCCGGCGGCGTGGAAGCGACGTCGAGCATGGGCAGCCAGATCATGCCACCCGTGATGGGCGCGGTGGCGTTCATCATGGCCGAGACCATCAACGTGCCGTTCGTGGAAATCGCCAAGGCCGCGCTGATACCGGCGTGCCTGTATTTCGGCTCGGTATTTTGGATGGTTCACCTGGAAGCCAAGCGCTCCGACCTCAAGGGCCTGCCCAAGGACCAATGCCCCAGCGCGTGGGGCGCGGTCAAGGAGAGCTGGTTCCTGCTGATCCCGCTGGGGGTGCTGGTCTATCTGCTGTTTTCCGGACGCACGCCGCTGTTCTCCGGCATGGTCGGGCTGGCGCTGACGGCCATCGTGATTCTCGGTTCGGCGATCATTCTCAAAGTCTCGAGCTACGCCTTGCGCTGCGCCTTCTGGGTCGCGCTGGGCATACTCTGCGTCGGATTCTTCAGGATGGGCATCGGCATCGTGTTTGCGGTGATCGGCCTGCTGGTGGTGGCGTGCTGGTTCATGCAAGGCACGCGGGAAACCCTGGTCATCTGCCTGCACGCCTTGGTGGACGGTGCCCGCCACGCCGTTCCGGTGGGGATCGCCTGCGCCTTGGTCGGCACCATCATCGCCGTGGTGTCGCTGACGGGCGTGGCGTCCACCTTCGCCGGTTACATCCTGGCGATCGGCAAGGACAATCTGTTCCTGTCGCTGCTGTTGACCATGCTCACCTGCCTGGTGCTGGGCATGGGTATCCCGACCATTCCCAACTACATCATCACCAGCTCCATCGCCGCGCCGGCCCTGCTGGAACTGGGCGTGCCGCTGATCGTGTCGCACATGTTCGTGTTTTATTTCGGCATCCTCGCCGACCTGACGCCACCGGTGGCACTGGCGTGTTTCGCCGCCGCGCCCATTGCCCGGGAAAGTGGCCTGAAGATCAGCTTCTGGGCGGTGCGCATCGCCCTCGCCGGTTTCGTCATCCCGTTCATGACGGTCTATAACCCGGCCTTGATGCTCCAGGGCGACAACCTGTGGATGACGACGTACATGCTGATCAAGACGTTACTGGCTGTCGGGCTCTGGGGGATGGCCTCCACCGGTTACCTGCAACAGAAAATGCCGGTGTGGGAACGCCTGCTGTGCTTCGCCGCTGGCGCGTTACTGGTGGTTGCCCTGCCCCTGACCGATGAGATTGGCTTCGTGCTGGGTGGGCTGCTGATCTTCCAGCATGTTTGGCGCGCGCGACGTAGCGGACGGGCCTTGGCGTGATCGGGCTGTGCCTGGGCCTGTCCGGCGTGGTCTGGGCCCAGCTTGCCGTGACCGATTTCACCCTGGCGTGGAACCACACCATCGAGAAGATCCGCTGGGAGGAAGACTATCGCGTCAGTGAGCAGGGCCTGGTCCTGGGTGAGGCAAGGGTCAAGGGCAATGGCGCGGGCATGGAGATTCCCGACGATGCCCGGCTGGAAAATGGCAGTTGGCACTATCAGCGCCAGGTGCCACCCCTGCAACCGCTGAAACTGGGGCGCACGCCCCAGGCCGGTGATTATCAATTGTGTTTCGACGGGGGTTGTCGGCCGATGAGTCATTGGTTGGGGCCGCCTACGGCGGGCCAACCGACGGTGGAGCTGTGGAGTTGCGGACAATCCTGAGCCCATCAGAAAACACCTGAGAAAAAGTAGACGTCTGTGGCGAGGGAGCTTGCTCCCGCTGGGCTGCGTAGCAGCCCCTCAACCAGGTAGTGCGGTGTGTCTGGTTGATTCAATCAGTTTCATTGGGGGCCGCTTCGCGCCCCAGCGGGAGCAAGCTCCCTCGCCACAGAGACCATCACGCCATCGAAGATGGGTGCTTCAATCAGGCAAACGTCGCCCCTCGGGTATTCACGAACAGCGAATACAACGAGTGGCTGCCGGCCATGAACAACCGATTGCCTTCCCGGCCGCCGAAGCAGACGTTAGGGCATCGCTCCGGCAGGGAGATGTGCCCGATGGCCTTGCCTTCGGGGTTGAACACCCGCACGCCGTCGAGTTTTTCCAGGTCGGCCTTGGGGTCGCCATTGCCGCCCCAACCGCACCAGAGGTTGCCGCTCTCGTCGCACTTGATGCCATCGATCGCCGCGTAATCCAGGCCTTCGATGTGCTTGCGCCGCTCGCCCAGGGTGCCGTCGGCCTTGACCGCGATGGCCCAGACCAAGCGGTTGGGCTTGGCCCGGCCTTCGACCACATAGAGGGTTTTCTCGTCCGGGGAGAAACACAACCCGTTCGGCCCCGCCAGGTCGTCGATCACCCGGCTGACCTTGCTGGTTTCGCCGTCGATGCGGTACACCGCGTGGGGTTGGACCGGGGTGACTTTGTGCCCTTCGTAGTTGTTGCCGGTCTGGAACGGTGGGTCGGTGAACCAGACCGAACCGTCCCGCTTGCAGACGATGTCGTTGGGCGAGTTGAAAGGCTTGCCCTCGAAACTGTCCGCCAGCACAGTGAGGGTGCCGTTGTGTTCGGTGCGAGTGATACGCCGGCCTTCGCTGGCGGTGGTGGAGCCTTCGCACACCAGCAGTCGCCCCTGGCGATCACGGCACATGCCGTTGGAGAAATTGGAGTTCTCTCGGTACACCGACAGGCCACCGGTAATTTCATCCCAGCGCACGATGCGGTTGTTGGGGATGTCACTGACCAGCAGGTAACGCCCGTCACCGACCCACACCGGCCCTTCTGCCCAACGCAGGCCGCTGGCGAGCTTCTCCACGCTGGCGTTGAAGATGCGCAAGTCCATGAAGCTGGGGTCGAGGATGTTAACCAGCGGGTCCGGGTAACGCTGGCTCAAGGGCTCGGCCTGGGCGAGTCCCGGCAGGTTGCCGAGGGTAGCGGCGGCGGCCGAGACCACCAGGGATTTTTTCAGGAAGACCCGGCGGCCTTGATCGGCGGCGGTTGCAGATTGCGAAGCATCCATCGTGCGTCTCCGTTAATTATTATTGGACGGGGACGATAGTTTTACTCCGTGATAAGACATCGTACAAGTGGACGGAACGGCTTGCCCGGAGAATTCATCAGTCCGGGTGCAGCGGTATACGCACGGTGAAGGTCGTGCCGCCTCGCGCCTTCGAATGCACCTCGATGGTGCCCTGGTGGGCCGAGACGATCGCCGAGGCGATGTGCAGGCCCAGTCCGAGCCCGGCCGTGGAACCGTATTGCGCTTCACCGCTGCGCAGATTTCGGACCATCGGATTGAAGATGCTGGCGATGGCCTCTTTCTCGATAGGCTTGCCCTGGTTGTTGATTGCGATCACTGCCATATCTCGTTCAACACTCAACGAAACGGTAATCGGCGTGCCTTCGGTGCCATGCTGGACAGCGTTGCCGATCAGGTTGGCGAACACCTGCTCCATACGGGCTGGATCGAACAGCCCCTCCAGGGCACCGGTCGTTTCAAAGAGGATTTCGCTTTCCGGGTGATAGGCCCGCGCCTCCTCCACCATGCCTTCGCAAGCCGCCACCAGATCACCGTTGAAACGCTGCACCGGAATGCCCGAGCCGAGCTGGGTACGGGTGAAATCCAGTAGATCGCCGACGATTTTGTTGGCCCGCTTGACGCTGGTGTAGATGCGCGACGTGATCTTGGTGGCTTTGGCGGGTAGGTCCCCGGCCCGTAGCAGCACTTCGGAACTCAGCAGGATCGCGCCCAAGGGGCTGCGCAGGTCATGCCCGAGAATTCCCAGGAAGATGTTGCGCGACGCATCCACCGCTGCCGAATAACTGACCACGGACTCGGCCAAGGCCTGGTCCACGGCCTCGTTGAATCGAATCAGATCGTCCATGACCTGTTTGTGATCCAGTTGCATGTGCGGCATCCAAAGCATGAGCACGCTAGTGCGCAGGGCCCGGTATTCGGAAACCATTTGCTCGACGGTGAAACCCGAGGACTGACGGATGACCGCATGGGTTTCGGCGGCGGTTTCGGCCTCGGTCGCCGGCGCTTCCCCGTGGGACTTGGTAATCGCCTCCTGGCGCGTTTGCGAAGTGCGCAGGTCTGCGGCGATGGTGCGCAGCATCTGCTCGGCATGGTCGCGCAGGGCCACGGAATCCATGCCAATCGACGCGGGGGTGATGGTTTTGGCGAAGTCTTCCCACGCCTGAAGAATCGGCTCGATGTTGTCGAGGATGAAATCGGCCAGGCGCATGAGTTTTTCCGCAAGAAGGCAATGCTGTAGACGACACAGCGGCCTGATGGTTGTACAGCAAAGCACTGGGCAATGTGCGTAATGCTGTTCACCAAGCCGTTATGGGAGCGAGCTTGCTCGCGAAGAGGCCGGCAAGCCCAGCATCCATGTGACTGAACACTGCTATCGCGAGCAAGCTCGCTCCCACACTGGCTTCCGGGTGTCCACAGCTCCTGCGTCCAGGCACAGGACCCCTGTGGGAGCGGGCTTGCTCGCGAAGAGGCCGGCACATCCAACATCTTCATTGACTGGACCACCGCTATCGCGACCGCCCCCATGCAACCGAGCGAATAGGCCCGCCGATCTTGTCCCTTGCACCCCATGAGGTAAAAACCTTAGAGTTGTACGACAACCTATAACCTAAAAATAACCGATCCGGGGCCTTTTGCCTTGGCGGCCGCCTTCGAGACATCTGCCATGACCCGCTCCACCGCTACACCTGCCGCTTCCACGCCATTACCCCGCCACCTCGCCGTACTTGTCCTGCTGTGCATGGGCTGCGCCTTCGCCGGCAACCACGTCGCCGCCCGGGCCGCGTTCGATGACGGTGCCGGGGTGTTGCTGGCGATCCTGCTGCGTTCGGGCGGGACGCTGCTGGTGCTGGCGGCGATGGTGCTCTGGCAACGGCAGAGCCTGCGCTTGCCGCCCGGTGCGTGGCGTTGGCAATTGACCCTGGGGCTGTTGATCGGCGCCCAGAGCCTGTGCCTGTACTCCGCTGTGGCGCGGGTGCCGGTGGCGTTGGCCTTGTTGGTGGGCAACGTGTTTCCGATCCTGCTGGCCTTGCTGACCTGGGCGTTGGGTGGCCCCCGCCCGACGGCGCGCACCGCCGCGTTGATGGGCATGATCCTGGTGGGGCTGGTGTTCGTGCTGGAAGTGCCGGCGCGGTTGTCGTCCGGGCAGGACGTTGGCCCGCAATGGCTGCTCGGGGTGGGCCTGGCCTTCTGCGCCGCGTGTGTGTTCGCCTGTGCGCTGTGGATCACTGATCACAAGTTGTCCCAGGTGCGCGGTTCAGTCCGCAGCCTGCTGACGATTTTCATCGTGTTCAGCAGCGTCAACCTCGCCGGCCTGACCGGTGCCCTGCCCGGCGGTTTCGACCTGCCGGCCAGCAGCACCGGCTGGCTCGCCCTGGCGACCTTGGTGGTGCTCTATGGCACCGGGTTCATCGTGCTGTTCATTTCCGTACCCCGCCTGGACATGCCGCGCAACGCCCCGGTGATGAACATCGAACCGCTGGCGACGCTGCTGATCGGTTGGCTGGTGCTGGACCAGATGCTCAACCCGGGCCAGATCCTGGGCGGCGCGATTGTGGTGACGGGCATCGTGTTGCTGACCTATCGCAAGGTTGAGCGGGCCAAGGTGCCGGTGGCTGGAACAGCGAATTGAACTGACTGACCACCCTTGTGGCGAGGGAGCTTGCTCCCGCTCGGCCGGGCTGGCGTTCCAGCGCGAAGCGGTCGCCAATGCCTTGGGCCTGCTTCGCAGGCCAGCGGGCGGGGACTCCCTCGCCACAAATGTGTTCAGTCAGCGCTACAGCGTATGCCCCGTCATGGGTCCAGACAGACCCACACGGACCTGAAATTTAGTCTCCGCCCTGCGGAAACTTGTTCCCAAACCCACAGTCCTACCCCAGCCGTGAAAACCTCGCCGACCTGCAGCGACGAATTTTCCAACTGATCGGCGCCGAGCCTGGCGCTAACGCAACTCCCCCTTCTTGAGCCGTTCGCCCCATGCGCCACCCTGTTCGCTCTTGCCGTTTCGTTTCGCTGTGCCTGCTTGCCCTGTTTCCCTTACTCACCAGCCCCGCCCAGGCCCGCGGCGAAAGGCAGCTGGTGGAAGCCATCAACGACTTCCGTAGCCAGTCCCGCCGTTGTGAATGGCGCACGGTGCGGGCGACGCAGCCGCTGGTGCTGCGTTCGAGCCTGGGCTTGCCGATCGGTTTTCGCGGCGGTCTGCGGGAGACCTTGAAAGACGCCGGCTATCAAGCCCAGGCCGTGCGCAGCATTCGCCTGACCGATGCGCGGGACGCCGAAGAAGCCTTTGAAATGCTGGCCGATGAACATTGCGCAGCGCTGCTGGACAACCAGTACGCCGATATCGGCGTCAATCGGGTCGATGATGAATGGCGCGTCGTGCTGGCGCAGCCCATGGGCGGCACGCGGATGAGCGATGCGGGGGCGTCGGACAAGGCGCTGCTGACCCAGGTCAATGCCGCCAGGGCCAAGCCCCGGATGTGCGGGCGCCAGCGCTTCGCGGCGACTCGGCCGCTGAGCTGGAACGCCGCCTTGGGCACGGCGGCCCAAGGCCACAGCCGGTCGATGGCCCGGGAGAATTATTTCGCCCATCGCGACCCGGACGGACGCTCCACTTCCGATCGGGCCAAGAGCGCCGGTTTTCGCGGACGTAAATTGGGCGAGAACATCGCCGCCGGCCAACGTTCACCAAGCCAGGCCCTGCACGATTGGCTTGCCAGCCCCGGACATTGCGCCAACCTGATGAATCCGATGTTCACCCAAATGGGCGCAGCCTCGGCCCGCGATTCACGCAGCGATGCGGGGGTGTATTGGACGATGGTGCTTGGCGCGCCGTGAAACATTACTCCCAGCGCTGAACCATACGCTGTGGTGGCGAGGGAGCTTGCTCCCGCTGGACTGCGAAGCAGGCCCAAGGCATTGGCGACCGCTTCGCGGTCGAGCGGGAGCAAGCTCCCTCGCCACAAGGGCTACGGCGAATCGGCCAGCGCTCATATAGGCCGACGCACCGCCCGCACCTTGCCACTGCCTCCGCCGCCACAGAAAAACCGGTCGGCCCCATCGGATTCCAACCCCGACACACCGATCCCCGGCGGCATCGTCACGCTTTCCAGCACTTGCGCCGTTTGCGGATCGATGCGCCGCAAGTCGCTCTCGTCGTTTTCCCAGGTGCCATGCCACAGTTCGCCATCGACCCAGGTCACGCCCGTGACGAAGCGGTTGGACTCGATGGTGCGCAGGACCCGGCCGTCGGCGGGGTCGATCTGCAGGATCTTGCGCGCCTTGTACTGACCGACCCAGAGCGAGCCTTCGGCCCACGCCAGGCCGGAATCATCACCGCTGTTGGGGGCAGGAATCGTGGCCAGGACCTGGCCGGTGCGTGGGTCGATCTTGCGGATGCTGTCACCGGCGATCTGGAACAAATGCTCACCGTCAAACGCCGTGCCCGCGTTCGCCGGGACATCGAGGGCATGCACGGTCTGGCCGCTGGCGGGGTCGAGGGCGTGCAGCTTCTCGCCTGAAGCGAACCAGACGCGCTCGCCATCATGGCTGACGCCGTGCACGCAGTCGACGCCCGGGAACGGGCCGTATTCACGCAGGATCTGTGCCTCTGAACGTTTCATTTCACTCGCCTCATCGGTAGGGGTTGAGTGCATCCTAGCCATCGGATGGCAGTGCCGTGAGTAACAATACCGTCGCGAATCCAGGCATCGGCGGCGCCATCCAACGCCGGGCCCTGGCGCGCCCGAACGACTGCGCCTTGCCGGCGGCGGCCAGTGTTTCCAGGGCCCGCTGCACGCTGCGCTGGCTGATGTCCAGGGCCAGCGCCAAAGCCGACGAGGACCAGGCTTCGCCATCGGCCAGTAGCGCCAGCACCGCCCCGTAGGGTTCCTCGACGGGGCGCGCGAGCACCACGACCTCCTCAGCCTGCCGCGGCACCAGGGTAAAGCCGCGCGGGGTGGCCTTCACCTCCGCCAACGGGCGAAGCATCGCCCGCAACCGCCCCATCTCGACTCGCAGCCGGGCGCGATGGGACTCATCCGTCAGCTTCAAGCCAAAGCCCTGGGTCATGAGTGCTTCCCTCGACACGTCGCCGGGCCATGCGTGCGCCAACGCCCGCGCCAGGGCGAACAACACCGGGCGCCGAGCCAGGTCGACCTGAATGCCAGCGCCACTGATTCCATAGCGGCACGCGTCCACCACCAGCGCCGACCCGGCCAACAGGGCTTGCACCTCTTCCAGCACGAGCAGGCGCTCTTCGCCCCGGGCGATCAGGCGCGCGGCGGGCGTACTCAGCAGTTGCCAGGCGCTTTCGATTTCGGCGCCCAGCGCACCGATTCCCGCTTGCTGAGCGGCGTGCCTGGCTCGTTCGAGGGCGGCGCGGGCGGTTTGCGTTTGCAGGCGCCGCATGGCGATCCCCGCGGCGACCAACTCGCAAGTCGCCCGTGATGCCAAGGGCAGCCAGGCAAGATCCAGATCGACGAGTTTGAGCTCGGCCTCGTCGAGTCGACCGATCAACAGCAGGCGGCGGATCTCGATCGTGTGGGCATGGGCGACGTTCGCTCGGTCGCCGTGGCTTTCGAGCACCGCCCGCGCGGCGTCGAGGCGTTTCATCGGCCATGCCAGGTCACGGGACGCCAGGGCGATTTCACCTTCGGCGATCACACAACGCGCCCGTGCTACCGCCTCCTGAGGCCCGAAGGCCGCGCCGGCCCGACGCATCAGGGCCCGGGCCTTGGCCAGATCGCCCAACTGCGCCATGGCAATGCCGCGAAGCGCGAGGGCCGGGGCATCGTTGCGCAAGGCGATGCGATTGAGCGCGGCCACGGGGTCTCCCGCTGCCAGTGCGCGCGCTGCCGTGGTGATCTCGTGATTCATGAACGACGACCTTTGTGGCGAGGGAGCTTGCTCCCGCTGGGCTGCGCAGCGGCCCGAAGGCCAGGCGCCACGGTGTGTCAGGTTGATGTGGGCAGCTTCATGGGGGGCGCTTCGCACCCCAGCGGGAGCAAGCTCCCTCGCCACAAATGCGTGCCCCAACCCAAACCTGCCGCAGCCCAAGCAATGGGTATCGGCTACAAGCGAATGCCAGCCGCCGCCACCACATCGATCCGCGACACCGCGCTGCTCAGCCGCCCCAGCCGGTTGTTGTGGTTGGCAATGATCTGCTCGGCCGCCATGCTGCCATTGTCCACAGTGGAGTGGGCGTCGGCCGCCAGGACCACGTCGTACCCCAGGGCATGGGCCTGGCGCACGGTGGCATTGATGCAACAATCGGTTTGCAACCCGCAGATCACCAGGCGGTCGATGCCCCGGGCTTGCAACAACGGTTGCAGGTCGGTCTGGTAGAAGGCATCGGGGGTGGTCTTGCGCACCCGCAGGTCATCCGCCGCGGTCAACAGGTCGGCGGTCAGTTGCCAGCCGGCAGCGCCATAGGCCAGCGCGCCCTCCAGTTCTTCATGCTGGATCAGGATCACTGTCCGGCCGACAGCCCTGGTCCTGGCACTGAGGTCGTTGATGGTCTGGAGGATGCGCTGGCGATCGAAGCACTCTTCTTCGCCGCTGCACAGCGCCTCCTGGACATCGATGATCAGCAATGCGGTGTTCATATTTCCCTCTTCTGACGGTATCGGAGCCGCGCGCCCTCAATAACCCAACGACAGCCCGGTGTTGCGACGGGGATCGTTGGCGCCATAGAAGCGGTTCTTGCCCACGGGCTTGCCGCCCAATGATGGCGCGCCCACCAGGATCGCGGCAATGTGGTTGGGGTCCTGCGGGCCGGCGAACTTGTGCCCCCAGTTTTCCAGCAATTTCTGGGTATCCGGGCTGGCCGCGAAGGTCTCCAGGTTGGTTTCCTCCGGCATCCACTGTTGATGGAAACGCGGCGCGTCGACCGCCTCCTGGAGGTTCATGCCGTAGTCGATCACGTTGAGGATGGTCAGCAACGTCGCGGTGATGATGCGGCTGCCGCCCGGGGTGCCCACCACCATGACCGTCTTGCCGTCCTTGGTGACGATGGTCGGGCTCATGGATGACAACGGCGCCTTGCCCGGCGCGATGGCGTTGGCCTCGCCCTGCACCAGGCCATACATGTTGGGCACGCCGACCTTGGCGGTGAAGTCGTCCATCTCATCGTTGAGGATCACCCCGGTCTTGCTGGCCATGACACCGGCGCCGAACCAGTCGTTCAAGGTGTAGGTGACCGAAACGGCGTTGCCCCACTTGTCGACGATGGAGTAATGGGTGGTGTTGCTGCCCTCATGGGGTGCTACGCCGGGCTTGATCTTCTGCGAGTCGCCGGCCTTTTGCGGCTCGATCGCCGCCCGCAGCTTGGCGGCGTAGTTTTTATCCAGCAGATGGTCGATGGGGTTCTTCACGAAGTCCGGGTCACCCAGGTAGCTGTTGCGGTCCACGTAGGCGTGGCGCATGGCTTCGATCTGGTAGTGCATGCCCTGGGCCGAATGGAACCCCAACTCCTTCATCGGGTAGCCGTCGAGAATGTTCATGATCTGGCACAGCACCACTCCGCCGGAACTGGGCGGCGGCGCCGAGATGATGTGGTAGCCGCGATAGTCGCACTCCACCGGGGCCAGCTCGCGGGTCTTGTATTTGTCCAGGTCGGCCTGGGTGATGATGCCTTTGTTGGCCTGGCTGGAAGTGACCAGGGCATCGGCGACCCAGCCCTTGTAGAAACCATCGGCACCTTTGGCGGAGATTTCCCGCAAGGTCTTGGCGAGGTCCTTTTGCACCAGCTTCTGGCCGACCTGCATGGGCTCGCCGTCGTGCAGGAAGATCGCACCGGAGTCACGCATGTCTTTCTTGAACACCTCGGTGGCGGTTTCCAGCAGATCGACATCGCCCTGCTCCAGGGTGAAGCCTTCCTCGGCGAACTGGATGGCCGGGGCGATCAATTCCGCCCGGGGCTTGCTGCCGTACTTGCTCAACGCCAGTTCCATGCCGGACACGGTGCCGGGCACACCCACTGCCAGGTGGCCGCGGGTGCTGAGTTCGGGCACGACGTTGCCGTCCTTGTCCAAGTACATGTTCGCTGTGGCGGCCAGGGGGGCTTTTTCGCGGAAATCCAGGAACGTCTTGCGGCCATCGGCCAGTTGCAGGGTCATGAAACCGCCCCCGCCCAGGTTGCCTGCCGCCGGATACACCACCGCCAGGGCATAGCCCACCGCCACCGCCGCATCCACGGCATTGCCGCCGTTCTTGAGCACGTCGACCCCGGCATGGGTCGCCAGGTGCTGGGCGGTGACCACCATGCCGTTTTCGGCGGCCACTGGCGCCTGGGAGGCGGCGTACGTCGATAAACAACCGAGGGTCAATGACGTAGCGATGAGGGTCCGGGCTAAGGATTCGAACTTCATGAGTCGGCCTCTTCTTGTTTTAAAAAGTCGGGGGAGCGCATCAAGAGCACAAGTGTCCTGTATCACCTGCGGGAGCAAGGCTTGCCCGCGATGGTATCGCCTCGGCTTTTCAGTTACACCGAGATGCGTGCATCGCGGGCAAGCCTTGCTCCGACTTTTTTTGACGAGTGGATGTTTCAGGACATTTCAGTATGGCTGGGTTTGGATAATTCGCCCGTTTCAAGTCAACCGGATGACGCCAAGGCAACCTTTGGGATAGGCTCCTACGGTTCATCTTGACTGCATAAGGACATCGCCGATGACGCTACGAATCGAACGCAGGGACACACCCACCGACGAAGAACGCCAGGCCATCCTCGCGCCGCTACGCGCCTATAACACCGCCAAGACCGGCGGGACGGTGCCGGAACTGGTGGCTTGGCTGGTGCGGGATGAACAGGGGGAGATTGTCGGTGGGCCGTACGGCCGAGTGTTTTTTAGCTGGCTGTACATCGAATTGCTGGTCGTGCCGGAACAGGCCCGAGGCCAGGGCACCGGCTCGACCCTGATGCAGATGGCCGAAGAATTGGCCCGGGAAAAAAACTGCGTGGGCATCTGGCTCGACACGTTCGACTTCCAGGCGCCGGCGTTCTACCGCAAACACGGCTTCACGGAAATCGGCCAGATCGACGACTACCCGCCGGGCCACCAGCACTTTTTCTTCCAGAAGCGCCTGACTCAGGCCCATTGAAATACTGATCCTGTGGGAGCGGGCTTGCTCGCGAAGGCGGAGAATCAGTCGACAACAATGTTGAATGATTAACCGCTTTCGCGAGCAAGCCCGCTCCCACACTCGATCCGGTTTTCAATTCGGATTGCTTAAAGACAAGTCGCCAACGCCGCCAACCGGCGCTTGGCCACGAAGTCGTCTTGCTTGGCGTAATAACTCAACTCGGTGCCCGTCGCACCGGCGTGCAAATCGACAAACGATTCGGCGGAGCGGGTATAGACCGTCGAGCCGCCCTTCTTGCCCGGTTGCAGGTAGGCGCCGGCATCAACGCCGAATACTGCCTCGTCCTGCCAGGAAAACTGCACGCACTGGGCCACGACCTGTTCCGGTTTGTCCGAGCTCAGGGTCTTGTAAGGGGCCTGGGTCCGGGCTTCATTCATCGCCGAACCCGCGCAGCCGGCCAGCAAGGTGGCGGCCAGGGCCACGGTCAACATTCGCATTGCGTTCACTCATCGAGAAAAAAACGGACTGTAGCACTGCGGCCCCAGCCATCGTGCTGCTTTACTGAAATTTACCCGCGACAGCGAACGCCGATTCACGCACTCTGTCGCGCCCTGTCTCCCAAGGAGTGACCATGGCGGCAACCGAACAGCAACACGAACGGGCCTTGGAACGGTTTCTCGATGAGCGCCCCGAACTGCGCCACGAACTGGACCACCTCAACCCGCTGCTGGCCCAGGCCAAGGGCGAGACCGCCACGCAGTACCGCGCCGAGCGCTTGCATGAAGCGTTCGAAGCCGAGGCCGAGCGCCTGGGGCTGTTTGCCTGGGAACTGACCCTGCAACTGACCGCCGCCTCGCCCGAGGACTACCAGGCCCAGCGCCTGGAGGTGCATAAGGAAGTGGCGGAAATGGCGGGGATGGAGTGGGCCGAGTATTGCGAGCTCAATGGCCTAAAGGCCAAGCACTGAACCCTTGTGGCGAGGGAGCTTGCTCCCGCTGGCCTGCGCAGCAGGCCTAAAAAAAGCAACTCATTCAACCTGACACTGCGTTGCCGGATCCAGGGGCTGCTGCGCAGCCCAGCGGGAGCAAGCTCCCTCGCCACAGGGTTAACCCCCAAAAAATCTCACCCTTCCCTGGCAATCGCCCCACCGCCCATAAAGCTTTATCATGGCCGCAGTTTTGCTGATCGGGTCTGTCATGAAGTTCGCCATTGCGCTGTTTTCCGCCGCTCATGCGCCCTCCTCGCGCCGTGCCTTGCTGTTTGCCCAGGCGGCGCTGGCGGGTGGGCATGAGATCGTACGGCTGTTTTTCTATCAGGACGGCGTCTACAACGCCTGTGCCAGTGTCGTCACGCCCCAGGACGAGCAGGACCTGCCCCAGCAGTGGCGCGCCTTTGTCAGCGACAACCGGCTCGACGGCGTGGTCTGCATCGCCGCGGCGTTGCGCCGTGGCGTGTTGAACGAGGAAGAGGCCCAGCGCTACCAGCGCTCGGCGGCCAGTGTCGAAGCGCCCTGGGCCTTGTCCGGGCTGGGCCAGTTGCACGATGCAATCCAGGACGCCGACCGCTTGATCTGTTTTGGAGGCGCATGATGGCCAAGTCTTTACTGCTGATCAGCCGCCAAGCCCCATGGTCCGGCCCTGGCGCCCGTGAGGCGCTGGACATCGTCCTCGCCGGCGGGGCGTTCGACCTGCCCATCGGCCTGCTGTTTCTCGATGACGGCGTATTCCAGCTCAGCGCCGGCCAAAACGCCAAGGCCGTCCAGCAAAAGGACCTGAGCGCCAACCTGCAGGCCTTGCCGATGTTCGGTGTCGACGATCTGTTTCTCTGCGCCGACAGCGCCGCCGAACGCGGCGTCGCCACCGATGCCCTGGCGCTGGGCGAGGTGAAAGTACTGGGCGCAGCGGACATCGCCGCGCTCATCGACCGCTACGACCAGGTGATCACCCTCTGATGTCGACTTTGCATGTGTTGTCTCATTCACCCTTCGGCGACAACCGCCTCGCCAGTTGCCTGCGGGTACTGGGCAATCAGGATGCGCTGCTGTTGTGCGGCGACGCGACGTACGCGTTGCAACCGGGCAGCCCACCGTTCGAAGTGCTTCAGGCTGCGGGCGTGAGCCTGTTCGTGCTCGCCGAAGACTTACAGGCCCGCGCCCTGGACACGCCAGACTGGGCCGAAGCCATCAACTACTCAGGTTTCGTCGAACTGTCGATCGAGCACGACAAGGTCAACACCTGGCTATGAATACGCTGAACGTGGGCGGTCGCGCCATCGCATTGGACAAGGACGGCTACCTGGTCGACCTGGACGACTGGTCGGCCGAAGTCGCCACCGCCCTGGCCGGCGCCGAAGACATCGACTTGAGCCCCGAACACTGGGAAATCCTCGAACTGCTGCGCGGCTTCTACGACGAATTCCAACTCTCCCCCGCGACCCGGCCGCTGATCAAATACACGGCGCTGAAACTGGGGGCGGACAAAGGCAACAGCCTGCACCTGAACCGATTGTTCAAAGGCACTCCCGCCAAACTCGCCGCCAAGCTGGCGGGCCTGCCCAAACCGACGAATTGCTTATGACCGACTTCCCAGCGCTGACCCTTGAAACCCCGGCCGAACACCCATTCGCCCAGTTCGTGCGCATCCTTGGCAAAGGCAAGCGCGGCGCCCGCAACCTGACCCGCGAAGAAGCCCGCGAAGCCATGGGCCTGGTCCTCGATGAAAAAGTCGAGGACACCCAACTGGGCGCCTTCCTGATGCTGCTGCGGCACAAGGAAGAAAGCGCCGAGGAAATGGCCGGCTTCACCGAAGCCCTGCGTGAGCGCCTGGTGGTTCCGGCGTTGACGGTGGACCTCGACTGGCCGACCTACGCCGGCAAGAAGCGCCATTTGCCGTGGTACCTGCTGGCGGCCAAATGCCTGGGGCAGAACGGCGTGCGGATCTTCATGCACGGCGGCGGCGCTCACACCGCCGGGCGGCTCTACACCGAACAATTGCTGGGCTTGCTGCGGATCCCGCTGTGCCGGGATTGGCAACAGGTCGGCAGCGCGCTGGACAACGGCGGCCTGGCCTTCATGCCGCTGGTGGATTGGGCGCCGCAAATGCAGCGCATGATCGACCTGCGCAACACCCTGGGCCTGCGCTCGCCGATCCATTCCCTGGCGCGGATCCTCAATCCGCTGGCGGCTCGTTGCGGCTTGCAAAGCATCTTCCACCCGGGCTACCAGGCCGTGCATCGCGATGCCAGCGGCTTGCTCGGTGATACCGCCATCGTGATCAAGGGCGACGGCGGCGAGATCGAGATCAACCCGGACGCCGATAGCCACCTGTATGGCACCACTGGCGGCACCAGTTGGGACGAAGAATGGCCGCGACTGGCCGAGCAGCGCCACGTCAAACCCGAGCGCCTCGACCCCGAGCACTTGAAGGCAATCTGGCGCGGTGACGTCGAGGACAGCTACCCGCAACTGGCGCTGATCGCCACCATGGCGTTGGCGCTACGCGGCCTGGGCGACACACGCGACGAAGCGTTCGACAAGGCCCGGCAATATTGGGATGCCCGGGACAGATCGATTTAATCGATCATCAACGCCCAACCTTTGCGCTTTTTGTTCGAACCTATCGGAATAGACTCGTCTCAAATGATTATTGAGCGAGGACATTCAGATGGGTTTGTTGGTCGAGGGCCGCTGGCAGGACCAGTGGTATGAAAGCAAGGATGGCAGTTTCCAGCGCGAGCAGGCGCAACGCCGCAATTGGGTGACCGCCGACGGCAGCGCCGGCCCTTCCGGCGAGAGCGGCTTTGCCGCCGAGGCCGGGCGCTACCATTTGTATGTCTCCCTGGCCTGCCCCTGGGCCCACCGCACGCTGATCTTTCGCAAGCTCAAGGGCCTGGAAAACCTGATCGACGTGTCGGTGGTCAGCTACTTGATGCTGGAAAACGGCTGGACCTTCGACAAGGCCCACGGCTCCACGGGTGACAAACTCGACGATTTGCAATTCCTTCATCAGCGCTACACCGCCGACACGCCGGACTACACCGGCCGCGTCACCGTGCCGGCGCTGTGGGACAAACAGCAACGGCGCATCGTCAGCAACGAATCGGCGGAAATCATCCGCATGTTCAACAGCGCCTTCGACGGCTTGACCGGCAACGACCTGGACCTGTATCCCGAACACCTGCGCGGCGAGATCGACGCGTTGAACGAGCGCATCTACCCGGCGGTGAACAACGGCGTCTATCGCGCTGGATTCGCCACGGCCCAAGCGGCGTACGAAGAAGCCTTCGACCGATTATTTGCCGAGCTGGATTGGCTGGAAACGTTGCTGGCAAACCGTCGTTACCTGGCGGGCGAATACCTGACCGAGGCCGACATCCGGCTCTTCACCACGATGATCCGCTTCGACGCGGTGTACTTCGGCCATTTCAAATGCAACCTGCGGCGCATCTTCGATTACCCGAACCTGTCGAACTGGCTGCGGGAGCTGTATCAATGGCCGGGGATTGCCGAAACCGTGGATTTCACCCATATCCAGGGCCATTACTACGGCAGCCACAAAACCATCAATCCGAATGGAATCGTGCCCAAGGGGCCGAAGCAGGATTTTACGGTGGCCCATGATCGGGAGCGGTTGAGTGGGAAAGGGATTTGGCGTGGGGCTGGGGATTGAACCGGGATCTTTGTTGCAATTGAGGGCCTCTTCGCGAGCAAGCCCGCTCCCACATTGGATCGGCGTAGGCCTTGATTCTTCGGCTGAACGCGATCAAATGTGGGAGCGGGCTTGCTCGCGAAGGGCGCGACGCGGTCTTCAGACCTGCCCCTGAGCCCCTTCAAACCACGCCAACTTCTCGCGCAACTGCACCACTTCCCCAACAATCACCAACGTCGGCGCATGCACTTCATGCTCGGCCACCAGCCTTGGCAAATCCGCCAAGGTACCGGTAAAAACCCGTTGGTTGGACGTCGTACCCTGCTGAATCAACGCCGCCGGCGTATCCGCCGCACGGCCATGCTTGATCAGCTCGTTGCAGATCATCGGCAAGCCAACCAAACCCATGTAGAACACCAGCGTCTGCGCCGGGGACACCAGGTCGGCCCACGGCAGATCGCTGGTGCCGTCCTTGAGATGGCCGGTGATGAAACGCACCGACTGGGCGTAGTCGCGATGGGTCAGCGGGATCCCGGCGTAGGCCGCGCAACCACTGGCGGCGGTGATGCCTGGGACGACCTGGAACGGGATGCCATGGGCCGCCAGTTCCTCGATCTCTTCCCCACCACGGCCGAAAATGAACGGATCACCGCCCTTCAACCGCACCACACGCTTGCCTTGGCGGGCCAGGTCGACCAATTGCTGGTTGATCTGGTCCTGGGGCACGGCGTGGTCGGCGCGGCGCTTGCCGACGTAGATGCGCTCGGCGTCACGCCGGCACAGTTCGAGGATCGCCGGGGCCACCAGGCGGTCGTACAACACCACGTCCGCCTGCTGCATCAGGCGCAAGGCGCGGAAGGTCAGCAGGTCTGGATCACCCGGCCCGGCCCCCACCAGATAGACTTCGCCCGGCGCGTTCGGCGCCTGGCCGTCGATCTTTTCCCGCAGCAAGCGCTCGGCTTCGCCGCCCTGCCCGGCCAACTGACGGTCGGCGATGGGGCCTTGGAACACTTCTTCCCAGAACGCCCGGCGCTGCTGGACATCGGGGAACAAACCTTTGACCTGATTGCGGAAACGCGCCGCCAGCCCCGCCAGTTGCCCGTAAGTCGAAGGAATCCAGGTTTCCAGCTTGGCCCGGATTAGCCGCGCCAGCACCGGCGCATCGCCGCCACTGGACACCGCAATCACTAATGGGGAGCGGTCGACGATGGCCGGAAAGATCACGCTGCACAGGGCCGGCGCGTCCACCACGTTGACCGGCACGCAACGCTTGTGAGCGTCGGCCGAGACCTGGGCATTGAGCGGTTCGTCGTCGGTGGCGGCAATGATCAGCACGCAACCGTCCAGATCCGTCTCCAGGTAACCGCGCTGGACACACTCGCCGCCGCTGCCACTGACCAGTTCCCGCAACTGCGGTTCGATGTCGGGTGCGACCACCCGCAGCAACGCGCCGGCATCGGCCAGCAGGCGGGACTTGCGCAAGGCAATTTCCCCGCCGCCGACCACCAGCACGCGGCTGCCGCGCAGGTTGTGGAACAGTGGCAGATAGTCCATTTAGCCGATGACCTCGATGCCGCCCATGTAGGGTTTCAACACCTCGGGCACCCGGATCGAACCGTCGGCCTGCTGGTAGTTTTCCAGCACGGCCACCAGGGTACGCCCCACCGCCAGGCCGGAGCCGTTGAGGGTGTGGACCAGTTCCGGCTTGCCGGTTTCCGGGTTGCGGAAGCGCGCCTGCATGCGGCGGGCCTGGAAGTCACCACAGTTGGAGCACGACGAAATCTCGCGGTACTTGTCCTGGCTCGGGATCCAGACTTCCAGGTCATAGGTCTTCACCGCGCTGAAGCCCATGTCGCCGGTGCAAAGCGCCAGGGTGCGATACGGCAGTTCCAGCAGTTGCAGGACTTTCTCGGCGTTGGCGGTCAGGCTTTCCAAGGCTTCCATGGACTTCGAAGGTTCGACGACCTGGACCATCTCGACCTTGTCGAACTGGTGCTGGCGGATCATGCCACGGGTGTCGCGGCCCGACGCCCCGGCTTCGCTGCGGAAGCACGGCGTATGGGCAACGAACTTGATCGGCAGTTGCTTGGCGTCGACGATCTCGCCAGCGACGATGTTGGTCAACGAGACTTCGGCGGTCGGGATCAGGTACAGGTCGGCCTCGCCGTCGCGGCTGATCTTGAACAGGTCTTCCTCGAACTTCGGCAACTGGCCGGTGCCTTGCAGCGCCGGGGCCTGGACCAAGTACGGCGTATAGGCTTCCTCGTAGCCGTGCTCGGTCACGTGCAGATTGATCATGAACTGTGCCAGGGCCCGATGAAGACGGGCGATCGGCCCGCGCAGCAAGGCGAAACGCGCGCCCGACAGCTTGGCGGCGGTTTCGAAATCGAGCCAGCCGAACTTCTCGCCCAATGCCACGTGGTCCTGCACCGGGAAATCGAAGGTGGTCGGCGTGCCCCAACGGCGCACTTCGACGTTGCCGTCTTCGTCTTCACCGACCGGCACCGATTCGTGAGGCAGGTTCGGGATGCCCAGCAGGATCGAATCCAGCTCGGTCTGGATCGCGTCCAGCTCGACCTTGCCCGCGCTCAATTCGCCCGCCATGCGCTCGACATCGGCCATCAGCGGCGCGATGTCTTCGCCACGCTGCTTGGCCTGGCCGATGGACTTGGAGCGCGCGTTACGTTCAGCCTGCAGGGCTTCGGTGCGGGTCTGGACGGTCTTGCGCTGTTCTTCCAGCGCTTCGATGCGCGCGACGTCCAGGGCAAAGCCACGGGAAGCCAGGCGGTCCGCTACGTCCTGGAGGTTGCTACGTAACAGTTTGGAATCGAGCATGTCGGTCTCTCGTTATCAAAGTTTGGTCAAGGACAGGCCGGCCCACGTGGCGAGCAGCCCGCCGAATACGCTGATGGCCGCATAGCCCAGGGCCAGCGGCACCTGCCCGCTTTCCAGCAGGCGCACCGTATCCAGTGAAAAGGATGAAAAAGTCGTCAGGCCGCCGAGAAAGCCAACCATCAGCCCGGCCCGCACCTCGATGGGCACTTCCGGGCGAATCAAAAACAGACCGTATAGAACGCCGATCAGCAGACAGCCCACGATATTAACGGCCAGCGTCGCGGTATAGAAGTGCCGCGGCCAATTTGCATTGATCCAGTTGCCCGTGGCGAAACGCAACAAGGTGCCGACAACGCCGCCAGCGGAAACGGCCAGTATCAAGGGGATCAAGGTTTTCTCCGCTGCCGTGGACTCAGGCGATCCAGTTGCGCCAGGTGGTTGAGTTTCTCGCCGATCTTCAGCTCAAGGCCCCGGGGCACCGGCTGGTAGAAGCGCTGGGGGTCGAGTTCATCGGGAAAATAGTCTTCGCCAGCCGCATAGGCGTCCGGCTCGTCATGGGCGTAACGGTATTCATCGCCATAACCCAACTGCTTCATGAGCTTGGTTGGCGCGTTGCGCAGGTGCAGCGGCACTTCGAGGGAGCCGTGTTCGGTGGCGCTGCGCATCGCCGCCTTGAAGCCCATGTACACGGCGTTGCTCTTCGGCGCGCAGGCCAGGTAGGTGATGGCTTGGGCCACGGCGAGTTCGCCTTCCGGGCTGCCAAGGCGTTCCTGCACGTCCCACGCCGCCAGGCACAGGCTCAGGGCCCGCGGGTCGGCATTGCCGATGTCTTCGCTGGCCATGCGCACCACGCGCCGCGCCAGGTACAGCGGATCGCAGCCGCCGTCGATCATCCGCGCAAACCAGTACAGCGCACCGTCAGGATTGGAGCCGCGTACCGATTTGTGCAGCGCCGAAATCTGGTCGTAGAACGCCTCGCCGCCCTTGTCGAAACGCCGGCGGGTATCGCCCAGCAGGCTTTGCAACAGCTCGACGCCAATCTCGCTGTCGTCTTCGGCCAGGTCCGAGGCGTTTTCCAACAGATTGAGTAAGCGTCGACCGTCGCCATCGGCGGCGGAAAACAGGATCTGGAAGCCTTCATCGCTGAGGCTCAAATGCCGCTTGCCCAGGCCGCGCTCCTCGGTCAGCGCCCGATGCACCAGCTTGCGCATCGCCGTTTCGTCGAGGCTCTTGAGCACATAGACCCGTGCCCGCGACAGCAACGCGTTGTTGAGTTCGAACGAGGGGTTTTCGGTGGTGGCACCGATGAAAATCAGCGTGCCGTCTTCGACGTAGGGCAGGAACGCGTCCTGCTGGGACTTGTTGAACCGGTGCACCTCGTCGACGAACAGGATCGTGCGCTTGCCGTACTGCCCGGCCTGCTGCTTGGCGACTTCCACCGCCTGGCGGATTTCCTTGACCCCGGCCAGCACCGCCGACACCGTTTCGAAATGCGCGTCCGAGACCTCCGCCAGCAGCCGCGCCAAAGTGGTCTTGCCCACGCCCGGCGGGCCCCAGAAAATCATCGAGTGCAACGCACCCTGCTCCAAGGCCTCGCGCAGCGGCTTGCCGCGGGCGAGCACATGTTCCTGGCCGACGTACTCATCCAGGTTGGTCGCGCGCAGGCGGGCGGCCAATGGCTGGGCAATCGGGGCGCTTCGAAACAGGTCCATGATTACGACAAAACCTCCGCTGGTCTTGGTCTGTACCAAGATGCCTTTGTGGGAGCGGGCTTGCTCGCGAATGCGGTGTGCCAGTTAACAATAATGTCGATTGATACACCGCATTCGCGAGCAAGCCCGCTCCCACACACAGGGATCCGGGGTTTATTCCTGGATCACATCGGCACCCTTGGGGATGTCGAACTTGAACTTGGACGCGGCAATCGGCTCATTCGCCTTGACCCCGGTGAACAGGATATTGGTGCGCTGGCCGACACTGTCGATCAACTGCATGTCGTTGACCAGGCCATTGCGGAACGACAGGCGCAGGCTGTCGAACAGGCTGTCCTTGGTCTTGGGTTTGAGGGTGAAGTCAATCACGCCACCGGCCTCCTTGGAGGTGATGTCGAAGCTCTGGCTGATCTCGGAAATGTCACCGGAGAGCAACAGCGCCGGGGTCTGGGTCAGGCGCTGGTCGAGGGTCTTGATGGTGACCTGTTGCAGGTCCGGGTCCCACAGGGAGACTTTCTTGCCATCGGAGACCATCAGCTGTTCGGCTGGCGCATCGGTGTGCCAGTAGAACAGGCCCGGACGCTGCAGGGCCATGTCGCCGGCGGTTTCCTGCAACTGGGTGCCGCTGCCATCGAGGGTCAGCTGGGAGAAACGTGCGGTCAGGGTCTGGGAGCCACCCAGCAACTGGGTCAGGCGAGCCACGTCCTTTTCGCCGGCGTGGGCCGACAAAGTAGACAAGGCCAGTACGGGCAACAGCAGCATGCGAATCAGGCGCATGGGAGTCCTCATGAAGTCGTGGGGGGGCGGGCGGCGCTTCAGCAGGCCGCCCGGGTCATTAGTCGCGCATCGGGCCCGGCGCCAGTACTTCGCGCGAACCGTTGGTGTTCATGGCCGTCACCACCCCGGCCATTTCCATGGCTTCGATCATGCGGGCGGCGCGGTTGTAGCCAATCTTCAGCTTGCGCTGTACGGCGGAAATCGAGGCCCGACGGCTTTCCAGGACGAACTGCACCGCTTCGTCATAGAGCGCATCGGTTTCAGCATCGTCGTCACCGCCGCCACTGCTGCCTTCGAAACCGCTGCCGGCTTCTTCGACACCGTTGAGGATGTCGTCGTTGTATTCAGGAGCGCCGCGCAGTTTCCAGGCTTCCACCACGCGGTGCACTTCGTCGTCGGAGACGAACGCGCCGTGCACACGGATCGGCAGGCTGGTGCCGGGCGGCATGTAGAGCATGTCACCGTGACCCAGCAATTGCTCGGCGCCACCCTGGTCGATGATGGTCCGCGAGTCGATCTTGCTCGACACCTGGAACGCCATGCGGGTCGGAATGTTGGCCTTGATCAGGCCGGTGATCACATCCACCGACGGCCGCTGTGTGGCGAGGATCAGGTGGATACCGGCCGCACGGGCCTTCTGGGCGATACGGGCGATCAGCTCTTCGACCTTCTTGCCGACGATCATCATCATGTCGGCGAATTCGTCCACCACCACCACGATGGTCGGCAGCTTGTGCAGCAGCGGCGCTTCGTCGTGGATGCTCTCGCGGTGATACAACGGGTCAGTCAATGGCGTACCGGCCTCTTCGGCCTCCTTGACCTTGGCGTTGAAACCCGACAGGTTGCGCACGCCCATCTTCGCCATCAGCTTGTAGCGGCGCTCCATCTCGGCGACGCTCCAGCGCAAGGCGTTGGCGGCGTCCTTCATGTCGGTGACCACTGGGCATAGCAAGTGCGGGATGCCTTCGTAGATCGACAATTCGAGCATTTTCGGGTCGATCATGATCAGCTTGGCGTCTTCCGGGCCGGACTTGAACAGGATCGACAGGATCATCGCGTTCACCCCCACCGACTTACCGGAACCGGTGGTACCGGCCACCAGCAGGTGGGGCATCTTCGCCAGGTCGGTGATGACCGGCTTGCCGCCAATGTCGTGGCCAAGGGCCAGGGTGACCGGCGACTTGTGGTTGTCATACTCAGGCGTCGACAGCACTTCGGAGAAGCGCACGATCTGCCGGTCTTCGTTGGGAATCTCGATGCCCACGGTGGTCTTGCCGGGAATCACTTCCACCACCCGCACGCTGGTCACGGCCAGGGAACGCGCCAGGTCCTTCGCCAGGTTGGCGATGCGGCTGACCTTCACGCCAGCGGCCGGCTGGATTTCATAACGGGTAATCACCGGGCCCGGGTGGATCGAATCCACCGAGACCTCGACTCCGAATTCCTTGAGCTTGATCTCCAGCAAGTGGCCGACGGCCGCCAGGGATTCGGGGGAATAGTTGAGCTGCTTCTTCTCGGCCGGGTCCAGGATCGAAATCGGCGGCAAGGTGCCTTCCACCGCGCTGTCGACGAACAGCGGCGCCTGCTTCTCTTTCTG
The DNA here is from genome assembly GCF_051131985.1 of Pseudomonas sp. Z3-6. Lineage (NCBI taxonomy): Bacteria > Pseudomonadati > Pseudomonadota > Gammaproteobacteria > Pseudomonadales > Pseudomonadaceae > Pseudomonas > Pseudomonas sp. Z3-6. The sequence goes on along the minus strand of NZ_CP071644.1, from coordinate 2,402,445 downwards.
CACGCGCTTGCTCTGCTCCGGCGGCTTGGCCGGGGCCATGGTGATGACCGGCGGCACCTGTTTCTCGCGCTCGGACATGTGCTTGCTCAATGCCTGCTCACGCTCGATCAGGCGCTCCTTGACCTTGGCCTGCTCGCGTTTGTCCGGTGTGGTCGGGGCCACCACGTCGTGGACGCGGTCGTCGACTTCACGCAGTTGCGCCACCAGTTGCTTGCGCTCGGTGCGCGCCGCCCACCAGCGGTTGACGGCGCCCTGGATCAGTTCGATCAGGTCGAGGGTGATCTTGCCGGTGACGTCCATGACCTTGAACCAGGACAGGTCGGTGAACACCGTCAGGCCGAACAGGAACAGGGCAATGAACAACAACGTGCTGCCCTGGATGTTCAGGGCGTTCCTGGCCAGGTCGCCGAGGCTTTCCCCCAGGGCGCCGCCCGCCCCGGCCGGCAAGCCGGTGGGCGCATGGAAATGGATATGGGCCAGCGCGGCCCCCGACAGCACCAGGAACACCAGGCCGATCAGGCGCCAGGAGAACAGCCAGCCGCTCCACTGCCACGGCTCGTGGCGCTGACGGAAGATCTGGTAGGCCTTGATCGCCAGCAGCAGCGGGAAAATGTAGGCGAAATAGCCCAGCACCATGAACAGGATGTCGGCGCTGTAGGAGCCGGCCGGACCGCCGAAATTCTGCACATCGTCGATCTTGCTGTTATGGCTCCAGCCCGGATCGTCCTTGCCGTAGGTCAGCAAGGCCATCATCAGGAACAGGCACAGGGCGCCGATGGCGATCAACGCACCTTCCTTGAGCCGGTAGTGCAATTGCTGGCGCCAGAGCGGAACGACTGGTTTGGGTGCTGCGGTGGATTTCTTCAAAACGCTTCTTTTCCTGCGCCAATGGCGCGTCCATCTGTTGAATGACTATAAAAAACTGCCCATGACGAGCAGGTAAAAAAGTGAATGTGCACAACCGGTACTACTTTTACCACTGTGAGGTGCATCCAGAAAACTGCCGGCGCGGCGGAAAATTTTGATCTTTGGGTCACCCTGCGTTCAAAACCCATGCATTGTACGGGTTTGTCGACGCCAAGGCATTGGCCGCGCGCTGGGTAGCAGCATAGCCGGACTCAAGGTGCACACGCGTCAATTGGACCATGCATTCTCTTTTGTGACAAAGGCTTATGAGGTGTTTTTTATGAGCGAAGTGAAGCATTCACGCCTGATCATTCTCGGTTCCGGCCCTGCGGGGTACAGCGCCGCTGTCTATGCCGCCCGCGCCAACCTCAAACCCGTTGTCATAACCGGCATACAGGCCGGTGGCCAGCTCACCACCACCGTGGAAGTCGACAACTGGCCCGGCGATGTCGAAGGCCTGACCGGCCCGGTATTGATGGAGCGCATGCAACGGCACGCCGAGCGTTTCGACACGCAGATCGTCTACGACCATGTCCACACCGCCAAGTTGCAGCAGCGCCCGTTCGAATTGATCGGCGACAGCGGCACCTACACCTGTGATGCGCTGATCATTGCCACCGGCGCCTCGGCCCAGTACCTGGGGCTGCCCTCGGAAGAAAGCTTCGCCGGCAAAGGGGTTTCCGCCTGTGCGACGTGCGATGGTTTTTTCTATCGCAACCAGGTGGTGGCGGTGGTTGGCGGCGGCAATACCGCGGTCGAGGAAGCCCTGTACCTGTCGAACATCGCCCGAGAAGTGCACCTGGTCCACCGCCGCGACAAGCTGCGCGCCGAGAAAATCCTCCAGGACAAACTCTTCGAAAAGGCCAGCAGCGGCAATATCAAGCTGCACTGGAACCAGAACCTGGATGAAGTCCTGGGCGACGCCAGCGGCGTGACCGGCGCGCGCCTGCGACACAGCGAGAGCGGTGAAACCAGCACCCTGTCTCTGGCCGGGGTGTTCATTGCCATCGGCCACAAACCCAACACCGATCTGTTCCAGGGCCAGTTGGCGATGCGCGACGGCTACCTGCTCGTGCGCGGCGGCAGCGAAGGCAACGCCACCGCGACCGATATCGAAGGCGTATTCGCCGCTGGCGATGTGGCCGACCATGTCTATCGCCAGGCGATTACCTCCGCCGGCGCCGGCTGCATGGCCGCGCTCGACGCGGAGAAGTATCTCGATGACATCCCGGCCGTTTGACGGTTAACCTTCCCGGCGGGTGCTCGTGACGGACGAGCCCCGTCACCCGCCCTCCCCTTCTACAAGCCGGACACCCATGCTGACTTGGTTACAACGCAACAGCTTCGAATTTCCGCCACTGGCAAAAGCCATGCGCGATCCCAACGGGTTATTGGCGGCCGGTGGCGATCTGTCTGCCGACCGGCTGATCCAGGCCTATCGCCACGGCTGCTTCCCCTGGTTTTCCGAGGGGCAACCGATCCTGTGGTGGTCGCCAGACCCCCGCACGGTGTTATTTCCCGACGAACTGCACATCTCCCGCAGCCTGGGCAAGCTGTTGCGCAAGCAGCGTTATGAAGTGACGTTCGACCAGGATTTTGCCGCGGTTATCCAGGCCTGCGCCGCGCCACGGGACTACGCCGACGGCACCTGGATCACCGAGGCCATGCAAACCGCTTATCTGGAACTGCACCGGCGCGGCTTCGCCCACTCGGTGGAAGTCTGGGACCAAGGGGCGTTGGTGGGCGGCCTGTACGGCTTGGCCATGGGCCAGCTGTTCTTTGGCGAATCCATGTTCAGCCGGGCCGACAATGCGTCGAAATTCGGCTTCGCCATGTTGGTCCAACACCTCAAGGCCGCCGGTTTCGTGCTGATCGACTGTCAGATGCCCACCGAGCACCTGCACAGCCTCGGCGCCCGCTCGATCCCGCGTACGCGGTTCGCCGAGTATCTGGAGGCGCACCTGGACCAACCCAACCGTGCGACTTGGGTTTGCTGAGCGACATCCGCGCTCCTGGCTTACAATTAGATTTAAAGCTCATCCGAGGGTTGATTCATGACCGAGTTGGCGCGTTTGAAGTTCTATGCCACTCAGCCCCACTCTTGCAGTTACCTGCCGGAGGAGCAGGCCACGACGCTGTTCCTCGACCCTAGCCAGCCCATGGATGTGCATGTCTACGCAGACCTGTCGGAAATGGGCTTTCGTCGTAGCGGCGACCACCTTTACCGGCCCCACTGCCAACATTGCAACGCCTGCGTCCCGGCGCGGATCCCCGTGGCGCAATTTTTGCCCAATCGCCAGCAGAAGCGCATTTTCAAGCGCAACGCCGACCTTCAGGTCCGCCCGGCCAAGCCGCAATTCACCGAAGAATATTTCGACCTGTATCAACGCTACATCGAACAACGCCATGCCGATGGCGACATGTACCCGCCCAGCCGGGATCAGTTTTCGACCTTCCTGGTGCGTGACCTGCCGTTTTCCCGCTTTTATGAATTCCGCCTCGAGGGGCGACTGGTCGCCATCGCTGTCACGGACCTGCTGCCCAACGGCCTTTCAGCGGTGTACACCTTCTATGAGCCCGAAGAGGAACGGCGCAGCCTGGGGCGCTTTGCCATTCTCTGGCAAATCAACGAAGCGCGGCGCCTGGGGCTGGAAGCGGTGTACCTGGGCTACTGGATCAAGAACTGCAAGAAAATGAACTACAAGACCCAATATCGGCCTATCGAATTGCTGGTTAACCAGCGGTGGGTTGTCCTGAGTTAGCCCCCTTCGGCTTAAAAGCTAGAACCCCTTGGCTTGAACCCCCTTTTTCGGGCACAATGCACGCCGCTTTTGCCTGGCGCAGTTGCACCGGGCCATTCACTGGATACCGAGGGCTTTACTGCATGTCGAAAGAAGACAGCTTCGAAATGGAAGGCACTGTCGTCGACACCCTGCCCAACACCATGTTTCGTGTGGAGTTGGAAAATGGGCACGTCGTAACCGCGCATATCTCCGGCAAGATGCGCAAGAACTACATTCGTATTCTTACCGGTGACAAAGTGCGCGTCGAGCTGACGCCCTATGACTTGAGCAAAGGGCGCATCACTTACCGCGCTCGCTAACAAGTCAATACAAGACGCCCGGCTGATGCCGGGCGTTTTTGTTTGTGGGAGCCAAGCCTGCTCGCGATAGCGGAGCGTCAGCCAACATCAATGTCGACCGGACCGACGCCATCGCGAGCAAGCTCGGCTCCCACAGGGTATTGGGGCGAAACCTAATCTTGTGCCTTGCCCAAGACAAACTGTGGGAGCGAGCCTGCTCGCGATAGCGGAGCGTCAGCCAATATCAATGTCGACTGGACCGACGCCATCGCGAGCAAGCTCGGCTCCCACAGGGTATTGGGGCGAAACCTAATCTTGTGCCCTGCCCAAGACAAACTGTGGGAGCGAGCCTGCTCGCGATAGCGGAGCGTCAGCCAATATCAATGTCGACTGGACCGACGCCATCGCGAGCAAGCTCGGCTCCCACAGGGTATTGGGGCGAAACCTAATCTTGTGCCTTGCCCAAGACAAACTGTGGGAGCGAGCCTGCTCGCGATAGCGGAGCGTCAGCCAATATCAATGTCGACCGGACCGACGCCATCGCGAGCAAGCTCGGCTCCCACAGGGTATTGGGTGAAACCTAATCTTGTGCCTTGCCCAAGACAAACTGTGGGAGCGAGCCTGCTCGCGATAGCGGAGCGTCAGCCAACATCAATGTCGACCGGACCGACGCCATCGCGAGCAAGCTCGGCTTCCACAGGGTACTGGGGTGAAACCTAATCTTGCGCCCTGCCCAAGACACACTGTGGGAGCGGGCTTGCTCGCGATGGCGGTGGGTCAGCTTGCATAGATGTTGAATGTGCAACTGCATTCGCGAGCAAGCCCGCTCCCACAGGAAGTCGGCGTGTTTCTGAAGCCAGCAAAAAGGCGCCTTTCGGCGCCTTTTGCTTTATTGCAGCTAACGATCAGGCCATTTCGGCCGTGGTTTCGAAGTCGAAGGTCAGCTCGCCGTCCTTGATGTCGATGTGAACCACACCGCCATGCTCGGCCAGCTCGCCAAAGAGGATCTCCTCCGCCAGCGGACGCTTGATCTTGTCCTGGATCAAGCGAGCCATCGGCCGCGCCCCCATCGTCACGTCGTAACCACCTTCCGCCAGCCAGCTGCGGGCCGCGTCGGTGACTTCCAGCAACACACGCTTGTCTTCGAGCTGGGCCTGAAGCTCGGTAAGGAACTTGTCCACCACGCTCTTGATGACTTCATGGCTGAGGCGACCAAACTGGATGATGGTGTCCAGGCGGTTGCGGAACTCAGGCGTGAAGCTCTTCTTGATCACTTCCATCGCATCGGACGAGTGGTCCTGATGGGTGAAACCGATCGAAGCGCGAGCCGCGGTTTCGGCACCGGCGTTCGTGGTCATGATGACGATCACGTTACGGAAGTCCGCCTTGCGCCCGTTGTTATCGGTCAGCGTACCGTGGTCCATGACCTGCAGGAGCAGGTTGAAGACTTCCGGATGCGCCTTCTCGATTTCGTCGAGCAACAATACGCAGTGCGGTTGCTTGGTGATGGCTTCGGTCAACAGGCCGCCCTGGTCGAAACCGACATAACCCGGAGGCGCACCGATCAGACGCGATACAGTGTGGCGCTCCATGTACTCGGACATGTCGAAGCGCACCAGCTCGATGCCCATCGCCTTGGCCAGCTGCCGTGCCGCCTCGGTCTTGCCGACACCAGTAGGACCGGCGAACAGGAACGAACCGACCGGCTTGTCCGGCGACTTGAGACCGGCACGGGACAGCTTGATGGCGGTCGACAGCGAGTCGATGGCCGCATCCTGGCCGAACACCGTCAGCTTCAGGTCACGCTCCAGGTTACGCAGCAGTTCCTTGTCGGAACTGGTGACGTGCTTGGGCGGAATACGCGCGATTTTCGCGACGATGTCCTCGACCTGCGGCACTTCGATGCGCTTGACCCGCTTCTCAACGGGTTGCAGGCGCTGGTAGGCACCCGCTTCGTCGATGACATCGATGGCCTTGTCCGGCATGTGCCGGTCATTGATGTAGCGCGAGGCCAGTTCAGCCGCCGCGCGCAGGGCTTCATCGCTGTATTCGATGTTGTGGTGCAGCTCGAAACGCCCCTTCAGGCCGCGCAGGATGCCAATGGTGTCTTCCACCGAAGGCTCTGACACATCGACCTTCTGGAAACGCCGGGCCAGGGCACGGTCTTTCTCGAAGATCCCGCGGAATTCCTGGAACGTGGTCGAGCCGATGCAACGGATATCACCCGACGACAACAGCGGCTTGAGCAAGTTGGACGCATCCATGACCCCGCCCGACGCGGCCCCGGCACCAATAATGGTGTGGATTTCGTCGATGAACAGGATCGCCTGCGGACGTTTTTTCAGTTCGCCGAGCAACGCCTTGAAGCGCTTCTCGAAATCGCCGCGGTATTTGGTACCGGCCAGCAAGGCCCCCAGGTCGAGGGAATACACCACGCTGTTGGCCAGCAGGTCCGGCACCTGGTTGTCGACAATGCGCTTGGCCAGGCCTTCGGCAATCGCGGTCTTGCCCACGCCCGCCTCGCCCACCAGCAACGGGTTGTTCTTGCGACGCCGGGCCAGGATCTGGGCCACGCGCTCGACTTCCGCCTCGCGCCCGACCAGCGGATCGATACGTCCCTGGCGCGCCAGTTCGTTCAGGTTGCTGGCATAGGCATCCAACGGGTTGCCTGAAGAAGAAGACTCACCGCCCTCGTCGTCCTGCATATCCTGCTCACCCTCGGAATGATCGCCATGCCCCGGCACCTTGGAGATGCCATGGGCGATGTAGTTGACGACATCGATACGCGCAACGCTCTGCTGCTTGAGCAGGAACACCGCCTGGCTTTCCTGCTCGCTGAAAATCGCAACCAGCACGTTGGCGCCGGTGACTTCACGCTTGCCCGAGCTCTGCACGTGGAAGACAGCACGTTGCAGGACACGCTGGAAGCCCAGGGTTGGCTGGGTTTCGCGATCCTCGTCATGCACGGGGATCAATGGCGTGGTGGAGTCGATGAACTCCTGCAGATCATGCTTGAGTTTATCGAGGTTCGCGCCGCAGGCACGCAAAACGGTGGCGGCAGCCTCGTTATCCAATAGGGCCAGCAGCAGGTGCTCGACGGTCATGAATTCATGACGCTTCGAACGAGCCTCCTTGAAGGCAAGATTGAGGGTGACTTCGAGCTCGCGGTTTAACATAGCTTCACCTCATACCCAAGTGGTCGGCGTTAACCGTCCTTCTCGATTTCACAGAGTAGCGGATGCTGGCTTTCCCGGGCGTACTGGTTGACCTGCATGGCCTTAGTCTCGGCGATGTCGCGGGTAAACACTCCACATACTGCCCGTCCCTCTGTATGGACGGCCAGCATGACCTTGGTCGCCAGCTCCCGATTCAGGTTAAAAAACACCTCGAGCACTTCGACGACGAAATCCATCGGTGTGTAGTCATCGTTGAACAAAACCACCTTGTACATCGGTGGCGCCTGTAATGCGGGCTTTGCTTCCTGAACAGCAATGCCTGCGGAATCGTCGTCGTGTAGATCCGGGCGATCCTGATTGAATGTTAGTCGAATCTGGCTGACTGCATGCATGGAAAGAAAGGTTCGTTTAGTTGGCGAATACAGTGATGGGGGCGCTTGTGGGTGATTTCAACCACGACCACCGGAGCCACCTTGACTATCGGGAAATCGGTGTTACAACCAATAGAGCCCATCGTGGGTTAAAAAGGTCCGTGGAATCTATCCTGATAACAAGATTAGCCTGCGGATGGACTGGATGATACTCCAGTGATGGAGTGCGTTGCAGAGGGAAATGGGTTATGTCGGTCGGCAAGATGAAAGGCAAGGTGAAATGGTTCAACAATGCCAAGGGCTACGGTTTCATTCTCGCGGACGGCAGGGATAACGAAGACCTGTTCGCCCATTATTCGGCGATCGAGATGGAAGGCTACAAGACCCTGAAGGCCGGGCAACCCGTGATGTTCAACGTCATCCAGGGCCCCAGGGGCCTGCATGCGGTCGGCATCAGGACTGTACCCATCGAAGAAGAAGCGACCGCCCCTGACAAGGCCAAGACCAAAGTCAAGATCAAGGTCACCGAGACCCACTGACCGGCAGTCACCGCCCCTCCACAAATGAAAATGCCCGACTCGATCACTCGAGCCGGGCATTCGCGCAGAGGGCCGATTCGCTTACATGTGCGAGATCAGGGCATCACCGAAGCCCGAGGACGACACCAGCTTGGCACCCTCCATCAAGCGCTCGAAGTCATAGGTCACGGTCTTGGCCGAAATCGCGCCATTGGTGCCCTTGATGATCAGGTCGGCCGCTTCGGTCCAACCCATGTGACGCAGCATCATTTCCGCCGACAGGATCAGCGAACCCGGGTTGACCTGGTCCTTGCCAGCGTACTTGGGCGCGGTACCGTGGGTGGCCTCGAACATCGCCACGGTGTCGGACAGGTTGGCGCCCGGCGCGATGCCGATGCCGCCCACTTCCGCCGCCAGGGCGTCGGACAGGTAGTCACCGTTCAGGTTCAGGGTGGCGATCACGTCATATTCAGCTGGACGCAACAGGATCTGCTGCAACATCGCATCGGCGATGGCGTCCTTGACGATGACGTTCTTGCCGGTCCGCGGGTTCTTGAACTGCATCCACGGCCCACCGTCGAGCAGGGTCGCGCCGAATTCCTCGGCCGCCACTTCGTAGGCCCATTCCTTGAAGGCACCTTCGGTGAACTTCATGATGTTGCCTTTGTGCACGATGGTCAGCGAATCGCGATCGTTATCGACCACATATTGCAGGGCCTTGCGAGCCAGGCGCTTGGTGCCCTGCTTGGAAACCGGCTTGACGCCGATGCCGCAATCCTCATCGAAGCGGATCTTGGTCACGCCCATTTCTTCTTTCAGGAACTTGATGACCTTGGTGGCCTCGGCCGAACCGGCCTTCCACTCGATACCCGCGTAGATGTCCTCGGAGTTCTCACGGAAGATCGTCATGTCCACGTCGCCAGGCTTCTTGACCGGACTTGGCACGCCTTCGAACCAGCGCACCGGGCGCAGGCAGACATACAGGTCGAGCTGCTGGCGCAGGGCTACGTTCAACGAACGGATACCGCCACCGACCGGCGTGGTCAGCGGGCCCTTGATGGACACCACGTAGTCCTTGACCGCATCCAGGGTTTCCTGGGGCAGCCAGGTGTCCTGGTCGTAGACCTGGGTCGCTTTCTCACCCGCATAGACTTCCATCCAGGAGATCTTGCGCTTGCCGCCATAGGCCTTCTGAACCGCAGCGTCCACAACCTTGATCATGACCGGACTGATATCGACGCCAATGCCGTCGCCTTCGATGAAGGGGATGATCGGGTTGTCGGGAACATTAAGAGAATGGTCTGCATTGACGGTGATTTTGTCACCGACGGCTGGAACCTGAATCTTTTGATACCCCATGCTGAACTCCATTGCTTGGATTGAACATCTGGCTGCGTTCGAGCGTACCCCAGTTGAATCGGCACGCAAACCCTACGTTAGGCCCATCCATGGCAAAGCCTTGCACTTCGCCGTGTACAAGCCTGAAAACCAAGGGAAAAGCGCCAAACATGAGCATAGTCCGCCTCAGGAGTACTGCGACGTTTAGACCAATGGACGTGTACGGAAGTCTATGAACCATCGGCAGATCGCCAGCTACCTATGTATAATGCCGCCGCTGACCACAGGGTCACGACGGCTGATGGCTCTATTACGAGACTTTCCGCCATTTTGAAAGCCGGACCGTTACCGCGGCCCGACCGCTTGACGCTCGACTGATGCACCCAACATCACCGCGAAGAAACCTCGACATTCGGCTCACGGATGACTTTGAACGAACGCGCTTACCCGGCGCCCCTCGAGTTTCTGCGCATGCTTTAGCAAAGAAGAGAGTTAATCCGAATATGCCCACCCGCTCGAAGATCATCTATACCTTCACCGACGAAGCGCCTGCCCTCGCCACCTATTCGCTGCTGCCGATCGTCGAAGCCTTTACCGCTTCGGCCGATATCGCCGTGGAAACTCGCGATATCTCCCTCGCAGGGCGCATCCTGGCCAGCTTCCCCGAGCAACTGGGTGACAAAGCCGTAGCCGACCACCTCGCCGAACTGGGCGACCTGGCCGTTACGCCTGAAGCCAACATCATCAAGCTGCCGAACATCAGCGCCTCGGTGCCGCAACTGCAGGCCGCGATCAAGGAGTTGCAGGCCCAGGGCTACGCACTGCCGGACTACCCGGAAACCGTGACCACTGCTGCCGAGAAAGACGCGCGCGCCCGTTACGACAAGGTCAAGGGCAGCGCCGTGAACCCGGTCCTGCGCGAAGGCAACTCCGACCGTCGCGCGCCGCTGTCGGTCAAGAACTACGCCCGCAAGCACCCGCACAAGATGGGCGCCTGGGCCGCGGACTCCAAGTCCCACGTAGCCCACATGATCACCGGCGATTTCTACGGCAGCGAAAAAGCCGCCCTGATCGACGCCGCCGGCAGCGTGAAAATCGAGCTGATCGCCCAGGACGGCACTGCCACTGTCCTGAAGGAAAAGACCACCGTACAAGCCGGTGAGATCCTCGATTGCGCCGTGATGAGCAAAAACGCCCTGCGCGAGTTCATCGCCGCCGAAATCGAAGACGCCAAGCAAAAAGGCGTGCTGCTGTCGGTTCACCTCAAGGCCACCATGATGAAGGTCTCCGACCCGATCATGTTCGGCCAGATCGTGGCCGAGTTCTATAAAGACGCCCTGGCCAAGCACGCGCAAGTGCTGGAGCAGATCGGCTTCAACCTGAACAACGGCATCGGCGACCTGTACGCCCGCATCAAGGCCCTGCCGGCCGAACAGCAGGCGCAGATCGAAGCCGACATCCAGGCGGTCTACGCGGCGCGCCCATCCCTGGCGATGGTCAACTCCGACAAAGGCATCACCAACCTGCACGTGCCGAGCGACGTCATCGTCGACGCCTCGATGCCGGCCATGATCCGTGACTCCGGCAAGATGTGGGGCACCGACGGCCAGCTGCACGACACCAAGGCCGTGATCCCGGATCGCTGCTACGCCACCATCTACCAGGCGGTGATCGAAGACTGCAAGCAACACGGCGCCTTCGACCCAACCACCATGGGCAGCGTGCCGAACGTCGGCCTGATGGCCAAGAAAGCCGAAGAGTACGGCTCCCACGACAAGACCTTCCAGATCAAGGTCGCCGGTGTGGTACGTGTTTCGGACAACAACGGTCAGACCCTGCTGGAGCAGAACGTCGAGGCTGGCGATATCTTCCGCATGTGCCAGACCAAGGACGCGCCGATCCAGGATTGGGTCAAGCTGGCCGTCAACCGTGCCCGCGCCAGCAGCACCCCGGCGATCTTCTGGCTGGACCCGATGCGCGCCCACGATGGCGTGGTCATCGAGAAGGTCCAGGCCTACCTGAAGGACCACGACACCAGCGGCCTGGACATCCGCATCATGTCGCCTGTCGACGCGATGAAGTTCACCCTGGGCCGTACCCGCGAAGGCAAGGACACCATTTCGGTGACCGGCAACGTGCTGCGCGACTACCTGACCGACCTGTTCCCGATCATGGAACTGGGTACCAGCGCCAAGATGCTGTCCATCGTGCCGCTGATGAACGGCGGTGGCCTGTTCGAAACCGGCGCCGGCGGTTCGGCACCCAAGCACGTTCAGCAGTTGCTGGAAGAGAACTTCCTGCGCTGGGATTCCCTGGGCGAGTTCCTGGCCCTGGCCGCGTCCCTGGAACACCTGGGCGTGACCTACGACAACCCGAAAGCCCTGGTGCTGGCCAAGACCCTCGACCAGGCTACCGGCGAGTTCCTGGACCGCAACAAGTCGCCTTCGCGCAAGGTCGGCGGCATCGACAACCGCGGCAGCCACTTCTACCTGACCCTGTTCTGGGCCCAGGCACTGGCCGCCCAGGATGACGACGCAGCCCTCAAGGCCCAGTTCGCTTCCCTGGCCAAGACATTGACCGACAACGAAGAAAAGATCGTTGCCGAACTCAATGCCGTGCAAGGCAAGCCCGTGGACATCGGCGGTTACTACTCCGCCAACCCGGAACTGACCAGCAAGGCCATGCGCCCGAGCAACACCTTCAACGCGGCGATTGCTGCGCTGGTGTAAGGTTGTAAGGAAGCACCACGAACCCCGGCCTTGTGCCGGGGTTTGTGTTTCTGCCGTCCCTGATAACAATCCCCTGTGGGAGCGAGCCTGCTCGCGAAAGCGGTGTATCGCTTAGCATCAATGTTGAATGTTCCTCCGCTTTCGCGAGCAGGCTCGCTCCCACAAGATCGGCATTCCAATCTGAAAATAGAGGAACCATCATGAACTGGCACCCCCACATCACCGTCGCCACCATCGTCGAAGACCACGGCCGCTTCCTGATGGTGGAAGAATCCAAGGGCGGACGCGCAGTACTCAACCAGCCCGCCGGCCACCTGGACCCGAACGAAACCCTCATCGAAGCCGCCGTGCGCGAAACCCTCGAAGAAACCGGCTGGGACGTCGAGCCCACCAGCGTCACCGGCATCTACCTCTACACCGCCCCTAGCAACGGTGTGACTTACCAACGGGTCTGCTTCGCCGCCAAGGCCCTGAAACACCATCCCGAATACCAACTGGACGACGGCATCCTCGGCGCCAAATGGCTGACCCGCGACGAACTGCTCGAACAGCGCGAACACTGGCGCAGCGAGCTGATCATCCGCTGCATCGACGATTATCTGGCCGGCCATCGCCATAGCCTGGAGCTTATCCGTCCTTCTCTTTAGCCTTGCGCGCCCGGGCCTGATAGAATCGCGTCCTTTTTCAAGACACTCATTGAATTCCTATGCGTGATCCAGCCTCTTCGAACACTCCCAAGCAACGCGTCATTGTCGGCATGTCCGGCGGCGTGGACTCTTCCGTTTCCGCCCTTCTGCTGATCGAGCAGGGTTACGAGGTGGAAGGCCTGTTCATGAAGAACTGGGAAGAAGACGACGGAACCGAATACTGCACCGCCATGGACGACCTGGCGGACGCCCAGGCCGTGTGCGACAAGATTGGCATCAAGCTGCACACCGCCAACTTCGCCGCCGAATACTGGGACAACGTGTTCGAGCATTTCCTGGCCGAATACAAGGCCGGCCGCACGCCGAACCCGGACATCCTCTGCAACCGCGAAATCAAGTTCAAGGCGTTCCTCGACTACGCCATGATGCTCGGCGCGGATCTGATCGCCACCGGCCACTACGTACGTCGCCGCGACATCGACGGCCGCACCGAACTGCTCAAGGGCCTGGACCCGAACAAGGACCAGAGTTACTTCCTGCATGCCGTCGGCGGCGAGCAGATCGCCAAGACCCTGTTCCCGGTGGGCGAACTGGAAAAGCCCGAAGTACGGGCAATTGCGGAGAAACATGACCTGGCCACAGCCAAGAAGAAAGATTCCACTGGGATCTGCTTCATTGGCGAACGTCGTTTCAGCGATTTCCTCAAGCAATACCTGCCGGCCCAGCCGGGCGAGATCAAGACCACCGAAGGCGAGGTCATCGGCCGTCACCATGGCCTGATGTACCACACCATCGGCCAGCGCCAAGGCCTGGGCATTGGCGGGCTGAAAGACGCCGGCGAAGAGCCGTGGTACGTGCTGGTCAAGGACCTGGAACACAACGAGCTGATCGTCGGCCAGGGCAACGACCATCCCTGGCTGTTTTCCCGCGCCCTGCTCGCCTCCGACATCTATTGGGTCAACCCGATCGACCTCAGCGAACCTCGCCGCCTGACGGCCAAGGTTCGCTATCGCCAGAGCGACCAGCCCTGCACCCTGGAAAAAACCGCCACGGGCTACCGTGCCACCTTCGATGACCCGCAGCGGGCGGTCACCCCCGGCCAGTCCGTGGTGTTCTACGACGGCGACGTCTGCCTGGGCGGCGGCGTGATCGAAGTCGCGCAACCCTGGAGCAGCGAGGCATGACCCCTACCCAGGAACAACTGACGGCATTGGGCGGTGTGTTTCTCGCCGCCGTGCTGGTGGACCGGATCGCCAAGACCGGCCAGGCCTCCGAAGCAGGCGTGGCCTGCATGCTCGGCAGCCTGCTGGTTCGCGACCCCAAGGACACCCTGGAGGTCTACGGCGGCGACGACTTGAACCTGCGTGAAGGTTACCGTGCACTGATTGGCGCCCTGGAGCGCGACCCCAGCGCCCTGCAACGCGAACCGCTGCGCTATGCCCTGTCGATGCTGGGCCTCGAGCGCCAGCTGGCCAAACGCGACGACCTGCTGGAAACCATCGGCAAACGCTTGCCGCAGATCCAGTCCCAGGTCGAACACTTCGGCCCGGCTCACGAAAACGTCGTCGCGGCCTGCGGCTCGCTGTACCAGGACACCTTGAGCACTTTGCGCCAGCGCATCCAGGTGCATGGCGACATGCGTAACCTGCAACAGCCGAGCAATGCCTCGAAGATCCGCGCCCTGCTCCTGGCCGGGATCCGCTCGGCACGGCTGTGGCGGCAGTTGGGTGGCCACCGCTGGCAACTGGTGATCAGCCGACGCAAATTGCTCAAAGAGCTTTACCCGTTGATGCGCAACGAATAAGTCGCCTTTGTGGCGAGGGAGCTTGCTCCCGCTGGGCTGCAACGCAGCCCCCCCCCTGAGCCCGGCGGATCTAGCGCGCGGCTTGGATTCAGGGCCGCTTCGCGCCCCAGCGGGAGCAAGCTCCCTCGCCACAGGTGTTCAATAGCTTTAGCTTTATCTTGTTACGCGTAACACGCCGGTCAGTTGGCGACGGACCGGCGCTGGTTTTCATGTATGATACGCGCCCCATTTCGTTGCCCGACTGTCCGAGAACACCCCATGCAGCTCTCTTCGCTCACTGCGGTTTCCCCTGTTGACGGCCGCTACGCCGGCAAAACCCAGGCCCTGCGCCCGATTTTCAGCGAGTACGGCCTGATCCGTGCCCGCGTCCTGGTTGAAGTGCGCTGGCTCCAGCGCCTGGCCGCTCACCCTGCCATCCCTGAAGTCCCGGCGTTCTCCGCCGAAGCCAACGCGGTGCTCGACACCCTGGCGGAAAACTTTGTGCTGGAGCACGCCGAGCGCGTCAAAGAGATCGAGCGCACCACCAACCACGACGTCAAGGCCATCGAATACCTGCTCAAGGAGCAGGCGGCCAAGCTGCCGGAACTGGCCAATGTCAGCGAGTTCATCCACTTCGCCTGCACCAGCGAGGACATCAACAACCTGTCCCACGCCCTGATGCTGCGCGAAGGCCGTGATGAGGTGATGCTGCCGCTGATGCGCCAGACCGCCCAGGCCATCCGCGAGCTGGCGATACGCTTCGCCGACGTGCCGATGCTGTCGCGCACCCACGGTCAACCGGCTTCGCCGACCACCCTGGGCAAGGAACTGGCGAACGTCGTCTACCGCCTGGAGCGCCAGATCGCCCAAGTGGCCGCCGTGCCGCTGCTGGGCAAGATCAACGGCGCCGTGGGCAACTACAACGCCCACCTGTCGGCCTACCCGGACATCGACTGGGAAGCCAACGCCCGCGCCTTCATCGAAGACGAACTGGGCCTGAGCTTCAACCCGTACACCACCCAGATCGAACCGCACGACTACATCGCCGAGCTGTTCGATGCGATCGCACGCTTCAACACCATCCTGATCGACTTCGACCGTGACATCTGGGGCTACATCTCCCTGGGTTACTTCAAGCAGCGCACCATCGCTGGCGAAATCGGCTCCTCGACCATGCCGCACAAGGTCAACCCGATCGACTTCGAAAACTCCGAAGGCAACCTGGGCATCGCCAACGCACTGTTCCAGCACCTGGCGAGCAAACTGCCGATCTCCCGCTGGCAGCGCGACCTGACCGACTCCACCGTGCTGCGCAACCTGGGCGTGGGCTTTGCCCATAGCGTCATTGCCTATGAAGCCAGCCTCAAGGGCATCAGCAAGCTGGAACTGAACGAGCAGAAGATCGCCGCCGACCTGGACGCTTGCTGGGAAGTCCTGGCCGAGCCGATCCAGACCGTGATGCGTCGCTACAACATCGAAAACCCGTATGAAAAGCTGAAAGAACTGACCCGTGGCAAGGGCATCAGCCCTGAAGCGCTGCAGACTTTCATCGATGGCCTGGACATGCCTGCCGAAGCCAAGGCCGAGCTGAAGAAGCTCACGCCAGCCAGCTACATCGGCAACGCGGCGGCACAAGCCAAGCGCATCTGATCCATCGCTTTACCTTTGAGACGCCCGGCCGCGCCGGGCGTTTTTATTCGCGTCTGAAAAGTATATTTTTTCAATAGGTTACACATGAATCCTGATATTCCTCTGCAACTCCTGGGCGGCATCACGGCACGGGAGTTCCTGCGCGACTACTGGCAGAAAAAACCCCTGCTGATCCGTCAGGCGATTCCTGACTTCCAAAGCCCGATCGATGCCGACGAGCTGGCCGGCCTGGCACTGGAAGAAGAAGTCGAATCGCGCCTGGTGATCGAGCACGGCGAGCGCCCCTGGGAATTGCGTCGCGGCCCGTTCGCCGAAGACGAATTCAGCAAGCTGCCGGAGCGCGAGTGGACCCTGCTGGTGCAGGCGGTGGATCAGTTCGTACCGGAAGTCAGCGAACTGCTGGAGAACTTCCGCTTCCTGCCGAGCTGGCGCATCGACGACGTGATGATCAGCTTTGCCGCCCCGGGCGGCAGCGTGGGTCCGCATTTCGATAACTATGACGTGTTCCTGCTGCAAGGCCATGGCCAGCGCAACTGGAAAATCGGCCAGATGTGCGACTCCGAAAGCCCACTGCTGCAACACGCCGACCTGCGCATCCTCGCCGACTTCGAAGCCACTGACGAGTGGGTCCTGGAACCCGGCGACATGCTCTACCTGCCGCCGCGCCTGGCCCACTGCGGCGTGGCCGTGGACGACTGCATGACCTACTCGGTGGGTTTCCGTGCGCCGAGCGCCGCTGAAGTGCTGACCCACTTCACCGACTTCTTGAGCCAGTTCCTGCCGGACGAAGAACGCTACACCGACGCCGACGCGCGCCCGGTGAGCGACCCGCACCAAATCCAGCACGACGCCCTCGACCGCCTCAAGGGCCTGCTGGCCGAACACATGAGCGACGAGCGCCTGCTGCTGACCTGGTTCGGCCAGTTCATGACCGAGCCACGCTACCCGGAGTTGGTGGTGGGCCCGGAACTGGAAGAAGACGACCTGCTGGCCAGCCTGGAACAAGGCGCCGTGATCATCCGCAACCCGAGCGCGCGCCTGGCCTGGTCGGAAGTCGACGATGACCTGCTGCTGTTCGCCAGCGGCCAGAGCCGCTACCTGCCGGGCAAGCTGCGTGAATTGCTGAAAATGATCTGCGCCGCCGACGCCCTGCACATCGAAAACCTCGGCCCATGGTTGGCCGACGAAGACGGTCGCGGCCTCGTCTGCGAGCTGGTCAAGCAAGGCAGCCTGGGGTTCGCCGATGAATAAAATTCACGTTCGTGTCGCAGACTGGCAAAAGGATAACGCCGAGATCCGGCGCATTCGTGAGACCGTGTTCATTGCCGAACAATCCGTACCACCCGAACTGGAATGGGATTCGGATGATCAGGACGCTGTACATTTCCTGGCCTTCGAAGGCGACTTCCCCATCGGCACCGCGCGCCTACTGACCGATGGCCATATCGGCCGGGTCTCGGTCCTCAAGGACTGGCGCGGCCTGAAGGTGGGCGATGCGCTGATGCACGCCGTGATCGCCGAAGCCGAGAAGCGTGGGCTCCAGCAACAGATGCTCAGCGCCCAGGTGCACGCCACGCCGTTCTATGAGCGGCTGGGGTTTGCGGTGGTCAGCGAGGAGTTCCTGGAGGCCGGCATTCCTCATGTGGACATGGTGCGGCGCTCGGCCTGACACTGCCAGAAGCAGCAACACACTACCCTGTGGCGAGGGAGCTTGCTCCCGCTGGGTCGCGCAGCGACCCCAAAAAAAGAGGGCCGCTGCGCAGCCCAGCGGGAGCAAGCTCCCTCGCCACAAGAGCACCATCAACACCACAAAACGCCCCGCCATCCACCGATGCCGGGGCGTTTTGCCGTCTACCATTCAACTTGCCCCACCCGAGGCCGACAAACTGGCAATATCAGGCCTTTGTCTCACGGAGAAATGGACATGCTTCTACGTACCCTGCTGACCCTCCTGCTGCTGGGTGGCAGCCTGTCAGCCATGGCCGACACGCAAATCGTGCCACTGAACTACCGCACCAGCGCCGACCTGTTGTCGGTGGCACAGAATTTCATCGGCAAGGACGGCCAGGTCAGTGCCTACGGCAACCAACTGATCGTCAATGCCGAGCCCGGCAAGATCGAAGAACTCCGGCAATTCCTCGCCCAACTGGACACCGCGCCCAAGCGCCTGCTGATCACGGTCGATACCAACGAAAACAACCTGCAGGGCGACCAGGGTTATTCCATCAACGGCGCCGCGCCCAGCCAGACCCGCATCATCAACCGCAGCACCGCCAGCCGTGACGGCGGCGTGCAGCAGGTGCAGGCCAGCGAAGGCCAGCCGGCGCTGATTCAGGTCGGCCAGAGCGTACCGTTCACCAGCAGCCAGACCGACAACTATGGTCGCCTGCAAAGCCAGACCGAATACCGTAACGTCACCCAAGGTTTCTATGTCACCGCCAGCGTCACCGGCGAAACCGTTCACCTGAGCATCAGTACCAACCGTGACCGCATGAGCCAGGAGCGTCCCGATGTAGTGAACGTTCAGAGTACCGACACAACGGTCAGCGGACGCCTGGGCGAATGGATCACCCTGGCCGGCGTGAATCGCCAGACTCAGGCCGATAAACAGGGCCTGACCCGCAGCTACTCGACCCAGGGACGCGACGACATGATTTTGCGGGTCAAGGTCGATACCCTGAACTGAAGCACCAAAAACTGACTGATGAGTCGTATTAGACCAAAGATGTAGTGCCATAAAAAAAGCACTACAAAACGTTTGACGAGGCAAAAAACCGAAGGCATGATGGCCTCGCTCCCGCTAATCAGGGGCCCTGGCAAGGGCCTTCGGGTCGACGCTTGCAACTACCCTGCGAGCCGATTCGTGTCTGTACCGCCCACAAGGTGTGTTTGACGAGGTTGCGACTGGAACGAAGTTGTCCCGAGGGACGGAAGCGTAACTAGGTAACCCGGCATCACTCTGAGTTCGTATGAAAGGCCCACGACGCCCGAATGCGCCCGCAGTTCGCCCCTACCTGCTCACTTTCCCCCTCGAGCCCATCGTTCATCCCGTCGCCACCCCGCCTGAACCGACTTGTACGCCAGCCCCCTGGTCGGCAGGAGCCGGAATTTTCCACCAAGACCTATGCGACGAGGTTTATCTCCATGGCACTGACACGCGAACAGCAAATTGCAGCCCTTGAAAAAGACTGGGCTGAAAACCCGCGCTGGAAAGGCGTGAAGCGCAATTATTCCGCTGCTGACGTCGTCCGTCTGCGTGGCTCGGTTCAACCTGAGCACACCTTTGCGAAGATGGGCGCCGAGAAGCTCTGGAACCTGGTCACCCAGGGCGCCAAGCCAGCCTTCCGTCCCGAGAAAGATTTCGTCAACTGCATGGGCGCCCTGACCGGCGGCCAGGCTGTACAGCAAGTCAAGGCCGGCATCCAGGCGATCTACCTGTCGGGCTGGCAAGTGGCCGCGGACAACAACTCCGCCGAGTCGATGTACCCCGACCAGTCGCTGTACCCGGTGGACTCGGTTCCAACCGTGGTCAAGCGCATCAACAACTCGTTCCGTCGCGCCGACCAGATCCAGTGGAAAGCCGGCAAGAACCCCGGCGACGAAGGCTACATCGACTACTTCGCACCGATCGTGGCTGACGCTGAAGCCGGTTTCGGCGGTGTCCTGAACGCCTACGAGCTGATGAAGAGCATGATCGAGGCAGGCGCCGCTGGCGTTCACTTCGAAGACCAACTGGCTTCGGTGAAGAAATGCGGCCACATGGGCGGCAAGGTCCTGGTGCCGACCCAGGAAGCCGTGCAGAAGCTGACCGCTGCCCGCCTGGCCGCCGACGTTGCCGGTGTACCGACCATCATCCTGGCCCGTACCGACGCCAACGCCGCCGACCTGCTGACCTCGGACTGCGACCCGTACGACCAGCCGTTCGTCACCGGCACCCGTACCCAGGAAGGCTTCTACAAAGTGCGCGCCGGTCTCGACCAAGCCATCGCCCGCGGCCTGGCCTATGCGCCGTACGCCGACCTGATCTGGTGCGAAACCGCCAAGCCGGACCTGGACGAAGCCCGCCGTTTCGCCGAAGCGATCAAGAAGGAATACCCGGACCAACTGCTGTCGTACAACTGCTCGCCTTCCTTCAACTGGAAGAAAAACCTGGACGACGCGACCATCGCCAAGTTCCAGCGCGAACTGTCCGCCATGGGCTACAAGCACCAGTTCATCACCCTGGCCGGCATTCACAACATGTGGCACAGCATGTTCAACCTGGCGCACGACTACGCCCGCAACGACATGACTGCCTACGTGAAGCTGCAAGAGCAGGAGTTCGCTGACGCCGCCAAGGGCTACACCTTCGTGGCTCACCAGCAGGAAGTGGGCACCGGCTACTTCGACGACATGACCACCGTGATCCAGGGCGGCACTTCGTCGGTGACCGCACTGACCGGCTCCACCGAAGAAGAACAGTTCCACTGATCCATGAGCTAAACGGCCCTTGCGGACCGAATAAAAGCTAACCGCAAAGCCGACGATCTGACGCCCCGACTGGTTCGGGGCTTTTTTTTGCCTATGCTTTGGCAGCAATGTAGTCGCATGAAATGATTCCGTGGCGAGGGAGCTTGCTCCCGCTGGCTGCGCAGCAGCCTTTTTGTGAGCGCTTCGCGCTCAAGCGGGAGCAAGCTCCCTCGCCACAAGATTCAGACAAGTCTTAAGGAAGCGTTCCTACAGGAAAGACAAAAAAATTGATCGAACGCAGTATCAGGCAGTCTGAAAAAGAGTAAAACGGCCGGCGCTGACAACTGCAGTTAACGAGCATGTAAGAAAAGTTCTCAGCCACTGCGGCGCAGCATTGATCAAAAGCCACGCCAAACAATAATAATTATCATTTAGCTGAGGCTTTCCTTGTTACAACCTGCACGAAATATAATTGTTGAATAACGGATCAATGCCCGCCCCGCCGGGGCTGCGGGGTCATGGAGGCGCGCTATGTCCTTATTCCAATAAATAATTTCGCTATAGGAATTTTACTTGCCCGGTGTTTAGCCATAAAATCACCGCGATTGATTGCTGCGACATATCGTCACTGCGTTATTTCATTCAAGCTCAGAGACCTTTGCTCTCTGTTAAGGATTTCCAACATGTCCGAAGCGACAGGACTCATGGCCCACAACTGGGGCTTTGCCATTTTCCTTCTGGGCGTTGTTGGCCTGTGTGCTTTCATGCTCGGCGTGTCGAGCCTGCTTGGGTCAAAAGCCTGGGGCCGCAGCAAAAATGAACCGTTCGAGTCCGGCATGCTACCTACCGGTGGCGCCCGCTTGCGGCTCTCAGCCAAATTCTATCTGGTCGCGATGCTGTTCGTGATCTTCGATATCGAAGCCCTCTTTCTCTTTGCATGGTCTGTGTCCGTCCGCGAAAGCGGCTGGACCGGATTCGTCGAAGCTCTCGTTTTCATAGCAATTCTGTTGGCAGGTCTTGTCTACCTTTACCGGGTGGGGGCACTTGATTGGGCTCCGGAAGCTCGGCGCAAGCGGCAAGCGAAGCTGAAACAATGAGGCTTTGGCAATGCAATACAATCTCACCAGGATCGACCCCGATGCTCCTAACGAGCAGTATCCGATTGGCAAGCGGGAAACCGTCGCCGATCCGTTAGAAGATCAAGTCCACAAGAACATCTTCATGGGCAAGCTCGAAGACGTGCTGAACAGCACGGTCAACTGGGGTCGCAAGAACTCCCTGTGGCCGTACAACTTCGGCCTTTCGTGCTGCTACGTGGAAATGACCACCGCCTTCACGGCGCCCCACGACATCGCGCGCTTTGGCGCCGAGGTGATCCGGGCATCGCCGCGCCAGGCGGATTTCATGGTTATCGCCGGTACCTGCTTCATCAAGATGGCGCCGATCATCCAGCGTCTCTACGAGCAAATGCTCGAACCCAAGTGGGTCATCTCCATGGGTTCGTGCGCCAACTCCGGTGGCATGTACGACATCTATTCCGTCGTTCAAGGCGTGGACAAATTTCTGCCCGTGGACGTCTACGTGCCTGGCTGCCCACCTCGCCCTGAAGCGTTCCTGCAAGGCTTGATGCTGTTGCAGGAGTCGATTGGCCAGGAGCGTCGCCCACTGTCCTGGGTCGTTGGCGATCAAGGCGTCTATCGCGCCGAGATGCCGTCGCAAAAGGAACAGCGCCGCGAACAGCGTATCGCAGTCACCAACCTGCGCAGCCCCGACGAAGTCTGATCCAGCTCTGCTCTGTACAAGAAACGAGAACCTGGCTTCATTCTTTACGTTGACCGAAAGCGATAAATAACCATGACTACAGGCAGTGCTCTGTACATCCCGCCTTACAAGGCAGACGACCAGGATGTGGTCGTCGAACTGAACAACCGTTTTGGCCCCGAGGCGTTCACCGCCCAGCCGACCCGCACCGGCATGCCGGTGCTTTGGGTTGCCCGTGCCAAGCTCGTCGAAGTCCTGACCTTCCTGCGCAACCTGCCCAAGCCGTACGTCATGCTCTATGACCTGCACGGCGTGGACGAGCGCCTGCGCACCAAGCGTCAAGGGCTGCCCGACGGCGTCGACTTCACCGTGTTCTATCACTTGATGTCGATCGAGCGTAATAGTGACGTAATGATCAAGGTCGCCTTGTCCGAGAGCGACCTCAGCGTGCCGACCGTGACCGGCATCTGGCCGAACGCCAACTGGTACGAGCGTGAAGTGTGGGACATGTACGGGATCGATTTCCCCGGCCACCCGCACCTGACCCGCATCATGATGCCGCCGACCTGGGAAGGTCACCCGCTGCGCAAGGACTTCCCGGCCCGTGCCACCGAGTTCGACCCGTTCAGCCTGTCCCTGGCCAAGCAACAGCTCGAGGAAGAAGCCGCACGCTTCAAGCCTGAAGACTGGGGCATGAAGCGTTCGGGCGCCAACGAGGACTACATGTTCCTCAACCTGGGCCCGAACCACCCTTCGGCCCACGGTGCCTTCCGCATCATCCTGCAGCTGGACGGCGAAGAGATCGTCGACTGCGTGCCTGACATCGGCTACCACCACCGTGGCGCCGAGAAAATGGCCGAGCGCCAGTCCTGGCACAGCTACATTCCGTACACCGACCGCATCGACTACCTCGGCGGCGTGATGAACAACCTGCCGTACGTGCTCTCGGTCGAGAAACTCGCCGGGATCAAGGTGCCGGACCGGGTCGATGTCATCCGCATCATGATGGCCGAGTTCTTCCGCATCACCAGCCACCTGCTGTTCCTGGGCACCTATATCCAGGACGTCGGCGCGATGACCCCGGTGTTCTTCACCTTCACCGACCGCCAGCGCGCGTACACGGTGATCGAAGCCATCACCGGCTTCCGCCTGCACCCGGCCTGGTACCGCATCGGTGGCGTGGCCCACGACCTGCCCCGCGGCTGGGAGAAACTGGTCAAGGACTTCGTCGAGTGGATGCCCAAGCGCCTGGACGAATACACCAAGGCAGCCCTGCAGAACAGCATCCTCAAGGGTCGTACCATCGGCGTCGCCGCCTACAACACCAAGGAGGCCCTGGAATGGGGCGTCACCGGTGCCGGCCTGCGTTCCACCGGTTGCGACTTCGACCTGCGCAAGGCGCGTCCGTATTCCGGCTACGAGAACTTCGAGTTCGAAGTTCCGCTGGCGGCCAACGGTGACGCCTACGACCGCTGCATGGTCCGCGTCGAGGAAATGCGCCAGAGCCTCAAGATCATCGACCAGTGCCTGCGCAACATGCCGGAAGGCCCGTACAAGGCGGATCACCCGCTGACCACGCCGCCGCCCAAGGAGCGCACGCTGCAGCACATCGAGACCCTGATCACGCACTTCCTGCAGGTTTCGTGGGGCCCGGTCATGCCGGCCAACGAATCCTTCCAGATGATCGAAGCGACCAAGGGCATCAACAGTTATTACCTGACGAGCGATGGCGGCACCATGAGCTACCGCACCCGGATTCGTACCCCAAGCTACCCGCACCTGCAGCAGATCCCTTCGGTGATCAAAGGCAGCATGGTCGCGGACTTGATCGCGTACCTGGGTAGTATCGATTTCGTTATGGCCGACGTGGACCGCTAAGCATGAACAGCACGCTTATCCAGACTGACCGTTTCGCCCTGAGCGAAACCGAGCGCTCGGCCATCGAGCACGAGCTGCATCACTACGAAGACCCGCGCGCGGCGTCGATCGAAGCCCTGAAGATCGTCCAGAAGGAACGTGGCTGGGTGCCTGATGGCGCGCTCTACGCCATCGGCGAGATCCTCGGCATCCCGGCCAGTGACGTCGAGGGCGTAGCCACCTTCTACAGCCAGATTTTCCGCCAGCCAGTCGGCCGTCACATCATTCGTGTCTGCGACAGCATGGTCTGCTACATCGGCGGCCACGAATCGGTGGTCGGCGAGATCCAGAGCAAACTGGGCATCGGCCTGGGCCAGACCACCGCCGACGGCCGCTTCACGCTGCTGCCGGTGTGCTGCCTGGGCAACTGCGACAAGGCACCGGCGTTGATGATCGACGACGACACCTTCGGTGACGTCAAGCCTGACGGCGTCGCCAAACTGCTGGAGGGCTACGTATGACCCTGACTTCCTTCGGGCCCGCCAACCGCATCCAGCGTTCGGCCGAAACCCATCCCCTGACCTGGCGTCTGCGTGACGACGGCGAAGCGGTGTGGCTGGACGAATACCAGGCCAAGAACGGCTACGCCGCCGCGCGCAAGGCGTTCGCCGACATGGCCGGCGACGACATCGTCCAGACCGTGAAAGACGCCGGCCTCAAGGGCCGTGGTGGCGCGGGCTTCCCCACCGGGGTGAAGTGGGGCCTGATGCCCAAGGACGAATCCATCAACATCCGCTACCTGCTGTGCAACGCGGATGAAATGGAACCCAACACCTGGAAGGACCGCATGCTGATGGAGCAACTGCCCCATCTGCTGATCGAAGGCATGCTGATCAGCGCCCGTGCGCTGAAGACCTACCGTGGCTACATCTTCCTGCGCGGCGAGTACACCACTGCCGCCAAGCACCTGAACCGTGCCGTGGAAGAAGCCAAGGCCGCCGGCCTGTTGGGCAAGAACATCCTGGGCTCAGGCTTCGACTTCGAGTTGTTCGTCCACACCGGCGCCGGGCGCTACATCTGCGGTGAAGAAACCGCGCTGATCAACTCCCTGGAAGGCCGCCGCGCCAACCCACGCTCCAAGCCGCCCTTCCCTGCCGCCGTCGGCGTGTGGGGCAAGCCGACCTGCGTGAACAACGTCGAGACCCTGTGCAACGTGCCGGCGATCATCGCCGACGGCGTGGACTGGTACAAATCCCTGGCCCGCGACGGCAGCGAAGACATGGGCACCAAGCTCATGGGCTTCTCCGGCAAGGTCAAGAACCCTGGCCTGTGGGAATTGCCATTCGGCGTCACCGGTCGCGAGTTGTTCGAGGACTACGCCGGCGGCATGCGCGACGGCTACACGCTCAAGTGCTGGCAGCCTGGCGGCGCCGGTACCGGCTTCCTGTTGCCGGAACACCTGGACGCGCAAATGTACGCCGGCGGCATCGCCAAGGTCGGCACCCGCATGGGCACCGGCCTGGCCATGGCGGTGGACGACAGCGTCAACATGGTCTCGCTGCTGCGCAACATGGAGCAGTTCTTCGCGCGCGAATCCTGCGGTTTCTGCACCCCTTGCCGCGACGGCCTGCCCTGGAGCGTCAAGCTGCTGATGGCCATCGAGAACGGCGAAGGCCAGCCCGGCGACATCGAGACCCTGCTGGGTCTGGTGGGTTTCCTCGGCCCAGGCAAGACCTTCTGTGCTCACGCACCGGGTGCCGTGGAGCCGTTGGGCAGCGCGATCAAATACTTCCGCCCTGAATTCGAGGCCGGCATCGCGCCAACCCGCGCGGGCGACCTTAATCAGGTGGTCACGCCGACCATGGTCGGCGCGTAACGACGCTTAAAAAGGCGCAGGGTCCGTGCCCTGCGCCTTTCGTCCGATGACGCCTTTTACCAGGCTGTTTGGATTCGGACGAACGACAAGATTCCATTAGCCACGCCCGCTGACACCGGGCCAACGAAGAACTTTGAACCATGGCCACTATCCACGTAGACGGCAAAGAGCTCGAAGTCGATGGCGCAGACAACCTGTTACAGGCATGTCTGTCGCTGGGCCTCGACATCCCTTATTTCTGCTGGCACCCCGCCCTTGGCAGCGTTGGCGCTTGTCGCCAGTGCGCGGTCAAGCAGTACACCGACGAAAACGACAAGCGTGGTCGGATCGTCATGTCCTGCATGACCCCCGCCACCGACGGCAGCTGGATCTCCATCGACGACGAAGAAGCGAAAGTGTTTCGCGCCAGCGTCGTCGAATGGCTGATGACCAACCACCCTCACGACTGCCCGGTTTGTGAGGAAGGCGGCCACTGCCACCTGCAAGACATGACCGTGATGACCGGTCACAACGAGCGCCGTTATCGCTTCACCAAGCGTACCCACCAGAACCAGCAACTGGGCCCGTTCATCTCCCACGAGATGAACCGCTGCATCGCCTGCTACCGTTGCGTGCGTTTCTACAAGGACTACGCCGGCGGCACCGACCTGGGCGTGTTCGGCGCCCACGACAACGTGTACTTCGGTCGCGTTGAAGACGGCACCCTGGAAAGCGAATTCTCCGGCAACCTCACCGAGGTCTGCCCGACCGGTGTGTTCACCGACAAGACCCACTCCGAGCGCTACAATCGCAAGTGGGACATGCAGTTCTCGCCGAGCATCTGCCATGGCTGCTCCAGCGGTTGCAACATTTCCCCGGGCGAACGCTACGGCGAACTGCGTCGCATCGAAAACCGCTACAACGGTTCGGTCAACCAGTACTTCCTGTGCGACCGTGGCCGTTTCGGCTACGGCTATGTCAATCGCAAGGATCGCCCACGCCAGCCGCTGCTGGCGGGCGGCGCCACGCTGAGCCTGGACGAGGCCCTGGACAAGGCCGCCGAGCTGCTGCGCGGTCGCAACATTGTCGGCATCGGTTCGCCTCGCGCCAGCCTGGAAAGCAACTACGCCCTGCGTGAGCTGGTCGGCGCCGAGCACTTCTACAGCGGCATCGAAGCCGGCGAGCTGGAACGCATCCGCCTGGTGCTGCAAGTGCTCAAGGACAGCCCGCTGCCGGTGCCGACGATGCGCGACATCGAAGACCACGACGCGGTGTTCGTCCTTGGCGAAGACCTGACCCAAACCGCCGCCCGCATGGCCCTGGCCCTGCGCCAGTCGGTCAAGGGCAAGGCCGAGGCCATGGCCGACGCCATGCGCGTGCAGCCATGGCTCGACGCCGCCGTGAAGAACATCGGCCAGGACGCGCTGAACCCGCTGTTCATCGCCAGCCTCGCTGAAACCAAGCTCGACGACGTGGCCGAAGAATGCGTCCACGCCGCCCCGGACGACCTGGCCCGCATCGGTTTCGCCGTGGCCCACGCCCTGGACGCCAGCGCCCCGGCCGTCGACGGCCTGGACAGCGAAGCGGCCGCCCTCGCCCAACGCATCGCCGACGCCCTGCTGGCGGCCAAGCGCCCCTTGATCATCGCCGGCACCTCCCTGGGTTCCAAGGCGCTGATCGAAGCCGCCGCCAACATCGCCAAGGCCTTGAAGCTGCGGGAGAAGAACGGTTCCATCAGCCTGATCGTGCCGGAAGCCAACAGCCTCGGCCTGGCCATGCTCGGTGGCGAATCCGTCGATGCAGCCCTGCAAGCCGTGATCGACGGCAACGCCGACGCCATCGTCGTGCTGGAGAACGACCTGTTCACCCGCACTGACAAGGCCAAGGTCGATGCCGCGTTGAACGCCGCCAAGGTTGTGATCGTCGCCGACCATCAGAAAACCGCCACCACCGACCGCGCCCACCTGGTGCTGCCGGCGGCGAGCTTCGCCGAAGGCGACGGTACGCTGGTCAGCCAGGAAGGTCGCGCCCAGCGCTTCTTCCAGGTGTTCGACCCGACTTACCTGGACGCCAGCATCCTGGTCCATGAAGGCTGGCGCTGGCTGCATGCCCTGCGCGCCACCCTGCTGGACCAGCCGATCGACTGGACGCAACTGGACCACGTCACCGCCGCCGTCGCGTCGAGCAGCCCGCAACTGGCTCGCATCGTCGATGCCGCGCCATCGGCCGCGTTCCGCATCAAGGGCCTGAAGCTGGCCCGCGAACCGCTGCGCTACTCCGGTCGCACCGCGATGCGCGCCAACATCAGTGTCCACGAACCCCGGACTTCCCAGGACAAGGACACCGCGTTCTCGTTCTCCATGGAAGGTTACTCGGGCTCCGCCGAACCGCGCTCGCAAGTGCCGTTCGCCTGGTCGCCGGGCTGGAACTCGCCGCAAGCCTGGAACAAGTTCCAGGACGAAGTCGGTGGACACCTGCGTGCCGGTGACCCGGGCACCCGCCTGATCGAAAGCCAGGGCGATGGCCTGGGCTGGTTCGCCAGCGTGCCACGCGCCTTCAACCCGGCACCGGGCACCTGGCAGGTCGTGCCGTTCCATCACTTGTTCGGCAGCGAAGAGAACTCTTCCAAAGCCGCACCGGTGCAGGAACGCATCCCCGCCGCCTACGTGTCGCTGGCCAAGTCGGAAGCCGATCGCCTGGGCGTCAACGACGGCGCCCTGCTGAGCCTGAACGTGGCCGGCCAGACCCTGCGTCTGCCGCTGCGCATCAATGAAGAACTGGGCGCCGGCCTGGTGGCCCTGCCGGCTGGCCTGGCGGGTATTCCACCGGCGATTTTCGGCAAGACTGTCGACGGTCTGCAGGAGGCAGCGCAATGAGCTGGTTCACCCCTGAAGTGATCGCTGTGATCCTGACGGTCCTCAAGGCCATCGTGATCCTGCTGGCCGTGGTGGTTTGCGGCGCGTTGCTGAGCTTCGTCGAACGTCGCCTGCTGGGCTGGTGGCAGGACCGCTACGGTCCGAACCGCGTCGGCCCGTTCGGCATGTTCCAGATCGCCGCCGACATGATCAAGATGTTCTTCAAGGAAGACTGGACACCACCGTTTGCCGACAAGGTGATCTTCACCCTGGCGCCGATCGTGGCCATGAGCGCCTTGCTGATCGCCTTCGCGATCATCCCGATCACCCCGACCTGGGGCGTGGCGGACCTGAACATCGGCCTGCTGTTCTTCTTCGCCATGGCCGGCCTGTCGGTGTACGCGGTGCTGTTCGCCGGTTGGTCGAGCAACAACAAGTTTGCCCTGCTGGGCAGCCTGCGGGCCTCGGCCCAGACCGTGTCCTACGAAGTGTTCATGGGCCTGGCGCTCATGGGCATCGTGATCCAGGCCGGCTCGTTCAACATGCGCGACATCGTCGAGTACCAGGCCCAGAACCTGTGGTTCATCATTCCGCAGTTCTTCGGTTTCTGTACCTTCTTCATCGCTGGCGTGGCCGTGACTCACCGTCACCCCTTCGACCAGCCGGAAGCGGAGCAGGAACTGGCCGACGGTTACCACATTGAATATGCCGGCATGAAGTGGGGCATGTTCTTCGTCGGTGAATACATCGGCATCATCCTGATCTCGGCACTGCTGGTAACGCTGTTCTTCGGTGGCTGGCACGGTCCGTTCGGCATCCTGCCGCAACTGTCCTTCGTCTGGTTCGCCCTGAAGACCGCGTTCTTCATCATGCTGTTCGTCCTGCTGCGCGCCTCGATCCCGCGCCCACGCTACGACCAGGTGATGGACTTCAGCTGGAAATTCTGCCTGCCGCTGACCCTGATCAACATGCTGGTGACCGCTGCGATCGTTTTGATGAACGCGCCTGCGGCCGCGGTTCAGTGAGGATTTGACCCATGTTCAAATATATTGGCGACATCGTTAAGGGTACCGGTACCCAACTGCGAAGCCTGGTCATGATCTTCGGCCATGGCTTTCGCAAACGCGACACCCTGCAATACCCGGAAGAGCCGGTCTATCTAGCGCCCCGCTACCGTGGCCGCATCGTCCTGACCCGCGACCCCGACGGCGAAGAACGCTGCGTGGCCTGCAACCTGTGCGCCGTGGCGTGCCCGGTGGGTTGCATCTCGCTGCAGAAAGCTGAAACCGAAGACGGTCGCTGGTACCCGGACTTCTTCCGCATCAACTTCTCGCGCTGCATTTTCTGCGGCCTCTGCGAGGAAGCGTGCCCGACCACCGCGATCCAGCTCACGCCGGATTTCGAAATGGCCGAGTTCAAACGTCAGGACCTGGTGTACGAGAAAGAAGATCTGCTGATTTCCGGTCCCGGTAAAAACCCTGATTACAACTTCTATCGTGTTGCAGGTATGGCCATTGCCGGTAAGCCAAAAGGCGCCGCGCAGAACGAAGCCGAACCGATCAACGTGAAGAGCTTGCTGCCTTAAGGAAGAAAGATGGAATTCGCTTTCTATTTCGCATCGGGTATCGCGGTGGTGTCCACGCTTCGTGTGGTCACCAACACCAACCCCGTGCACGCCCTGCTCTACCTGATCATTTCGCTGATCGCCGTGGCCATGACCTTCTTCGCCCTCGGCGCGCCGTTCGCCGGTGCCCTGGAAGTGATCGCCTACGCCGGCGCCATCATGGTGCTGTTCGTGTTCGTGGTGATGATGCTCAACCTCGGCCCGGCCGCGGTGCAGCAGGAACGCACCTGGCTCAAGCCCGGCATCTGGGCGGGGCCGGTGATCCTGTCCGCCCTGCTGCTGGGTGAACTGCTGTATGTGCTGTTCGCTCACCAGAGCGGCCAGGCCATCGGCCACACTACCGTAGACGCCAAGGCCGTGGGCATCAGCCTGTTCGGCCCGTACCTGCTGGTGGTCGAACTCGCCTCGATGCTGCTGCTTGCCGCAGCCGTCACGGCGTTCCATTTGGGCCGTAACGAGGCGAAGGAGTAATCACATGCCTGCTATCCCTCTCGAACATGGCCTGGCGGTTGCCGGCATCCTGTTCTGCCTCGGTCTGGTCGGCCTGATGGTCCGCCGCAACATCCTGTTCGTGCTGATGAGCCTGGAGGTCATGATGAATGCCTCCGCCCTGGCCTTCATCGTCGCGGGCGCTCGCTGGGCGCAACCGGATGGACAGATCATGTTCATCCTGGTGATCAGCCTGGCAGCCGCCGAGGCCAGTATCGGCCTGGCGATCCTGTTGCAGCTGTATCGCCGCTTCCACACTCTCGATATTGACGCTGCCAGCGAGATGCGCGGATGAACCTTCTCTTCCTGACTTTCATATTTCCCCTTGTCGGTTTCCTGCTGCTGTCGTTCTCCCGTGGACGCTGGTCGGAAAACCTGTCGGCGCTGGTAGGCGTGGGTTCCATCGGCCTGTCCGCCATCGTCACGGCCTACGTGATCTGGCAATTCAACGTCGCCCCACCGGAAGGTGGCCGTTACGTGCAGGTGCTGTGGCAGTGGATGGCGGTGGAGGGCTTCACGCCGAACTTCGCCCTGTACCTGGACGGCCTGTCGGTGACCATGCTCGGCGTGGTGGTCGGCGTGGGTTTCCTGATCCACCTGTTCGCTTCCTGGTACATGCGCGGTGAAGCCGGTTACTCGCGCTTCTTCGCCTACACCAACCTGTTCATCGCCAGCATGCTGTTCCTGGTGCTCGGCGATAACCTGTTGTTCCTGTACTTCGGCTGGGAAGGCGTGGGCTTGTGCTCGTACCTGTTGATCGGTTTCTACTACAGCAACCGCAACAACGGTAACGCCGCGCTCAAGGCGTTCATCGTCACCCGCATCGGCGACGTGTTCATGGCCATCGGCCTGTTCATCCTGTTCCAGCAACTGGGTACGCTGAACATCCAGGAACTGCTGGTCAAGGCGCCCGAGCACTTCAAGGTCGGTGACTTCTGGATCGTCCTGGCGACCCTGATGCTGCTGGGCGGCGCTGTCGGTAAATCCGCGCAACTGCCGCTGCAAACCTGGTTGGCGGACGCGATGGCCGGCCCTACCCCGGTCTCGGCACTGATCCACGCCGCGACCATGGTGACCGCCGGTGTCTACCTGATCGCCCGTACCCACGGCCTGTTCGCCCTGGCGCCGGACATCCTGCACCTGGTCGGCATCGTCGGCGGTGTGACCCTGGTGCTGGCCGGTTTTGCCGCCCTGGTGCAGACCGACATCAAGCGCATCCTCGCCTACTCGACCATGAGCCAGATCGGCTACATGTTCCTGGCCCTGGGCGTCGGTGCCTGGGAAGGCGCGATCTTCCACCTGATGACCCATGCCTTCTTCAAGGCGCTGCTGTTCCTTGCCTCCGGTGCGGTGATCGTGGCCTGCCACCACGAGCAGAACATCTTCAAGATGGGCGGCCTGTGGAAGAAACTGCCGTTGGCCTACGCCAGCTTCATCGTCGGCGGCGCGGCCCTGGCGGCCCTGCCACTGGTCACCGCCGGTTTCTACTCCAAGGACGAGATCCTCTGGGAAGCGTTCGCCAGCGGTAACCAGGGTCTGCTCTACGCGGGCCTGGTGGGTGCGTTCATGACCTCGCTGTACACCTTCCGCCTGATCTTCATCGCGTTCCACGGTGAAGCCAAGACCGAAGCCCATGCAGGCCACGGCATTGCCCATTGGCTGCCGCTGTCGGTGCTGATCGTGCTGTCGACCTTCGTCGGCGCCATGATCACCCCACCGCTGGCCGATGTGCTGCCGCAAAGCGTCGGCCATGCCGGCGGCGAAGCCAAGCACAGCCTGGAAATCGCCTCGGGCGCCATCGCCCTGGCGGGGATCCTGCTGGCTGCCCTGCTGTTCCTCGGCAAGCGCCGTTTCGTCACGGCAATCGCCAACAGCGGCATCGGGCGTTTCCTCTCGGCCTGGTGGTTCGCCGCCTGGGGCTTCGACTGGATCTACGACAAACTGTTCGTCAAGCCATACCTTGCGATCAGCCACATTCTGCGCAAAGACCCGCTCGACCAGACCATTGGCCTGATCCCGCGCATGGCCAAGGGCGGCCACACTGCCCTGAGCCGTACCGAGACAGGTCAACTGCGTTGGTATGCGGCTTCCATGGCGGCTGGCGCCGTGCTGGTTATCGGCGCCATCGTGCTGGTAGCGGTCTGATATGAACCTTGCGAACTTGCGAAAGGAAACGAGCCCGTCATGATTCTGCCCTGGCTAATCCTGATCCCCTTCATCGGCGGCCTGCTGTGCTGGATCGCGGAGCGCTCCAGCTCCACGCTCCCGCGCTGGATTGCGCTGCTGACCATGTCCCTGGAACTCGCGCTCGGCCTCTGGCTGTGGGCGACCGGTGACTATTCATTTGCACCGGCCCCTGGCGCCGATCCGACCTGGGCGCTTGAGTTCAAGCACGCCTGGATCGCGCGCTTCGGCATCAGCGTGCACCTGGCCCTCGACGGCCTGTCGCTGCTGATGATCCTGCTGACCGGCCTGCTGGGTATCCTCTCGGTGCTCTGCTCCTGGAAAGAGATCCAGCGTCACGTCGGTTTCTTCCACCTGAACCTGATGTGGATCCTGGGCGGCGTCGTCGGCGTGTTCCTGGCGCTGGACCTGTTCATGTTCTTCTTCTTCTGGGAAATGATGCTGGTGCCGATGTACTTCCTCATCGCGCTCTGGGGTCACAGTTCTTCGGACGGAAAGAAAACCCGGATCTACGCGGCGACCAAGTTCTTCATCTTCACCCAGGCTTCCGGCCTGATCATGTTGGTGGCGATCCTTGGCCTGGTCCTGGTGAACTTCAACAACACTGGCGTGATTACCTTCAACTACGCCGACCTGTTGAAAGTGCAGATGTCCAAGACCACCGAGTACGTGCTGATGCTCGGCTTCTTCATCGCCTTCGCGGTGAAGCTGCCGGTGGTGCCGTTCCACTCCTGGCTGCCGGACGCCCACGCCCAGGCGCCGACCGCCGGTTCCGTGGACCTGGCGGGTATCCTGCTGAAGACGGCGGCCTACGGCCTGTTGCGCTTCGCCCTGCCGCTGTTCCCCAATGCCTCGGCCGAGTTCGCGCCGATTGCCATGACCCTGGGCCTGATCGGGATTTTCTACGGTGCGTTCCTGGCGTTCGCCCAGACCGACATCAAGCGCTTGATCGCCTTCTCCAGCGTTTCGCACATGGGCTTCGTGCTGATCGGGATCTACTCCGGCAGCCAGCTGGCCCTGCAAGGCGCGGTGATCCAGATGCTCGCCCACGGCCTGTCGGCCGCCGCACTGTTTATCCTCAGCGGTCAGTTGTACGAGCGCCTGCACACCCGGGACATGCGTGAGATGGGCGGCATCTGGTCGCGCATCGCCTACCTGCCAGCCATCAGCCTGTTCTTCGCGGCCGCTTCCCTGGGCCTGCCGGGTACCGGCAACTTCGTCGGCGAGTTCCTGATCCTGATCGGCTCGTTCGTCAGCGCGCCATGGATCACGGCGATTGCCACGTCCGGCCTGGTGTTCGGTTCGGTCTACTCGCTGATCATGATCCACCGCGCCTACTTCGGTCCGGCCAAGTCGGATGAAGTGTTGCGTGGCATGGACGGTCGCGAACTGATCATGGTGCTCGGCCTTGCGGTGCTGCTGGTTTACCTCGGCGTCTACCCGCAACCGTTCCTCGACACCTCTGCCGCCACGATGCATGGCGTGCAGCAGTGGCTCGGCACCGCCTTCTCTCAACTCGCTTCGGCCCGGTAAGAGCGCTATGGAATTCACGATTCAACACTTTATCGCGCTTGCGCCGCTGTTGATCACCAGCGCCACGATCATCGTGGTGATGCTGGCGATCGCCTGGCGGCGCAATCACTCACAGACCTTCCTGCTGTCGGTGGCGGGGCTGAACCTGGCCTTGCTGTCGATCTTGCCGGCCTTGAAAGTCGCGCCACTGGCGGTCACGCCGCTGATCCAGATCGACAGCTTCGCCTGCCTCTACATGGCGTTGATCCTGGTCGCCACCCTGGCCTGCGTCACCCTCGCCCACGCCTACCTCGGCGATGGCGGTTCGGGTTACCCGGGCAACCGCGAAGAACTGTACCTGCTGATCCTGATGGCTGCTGCCGGTGGCCTGGTCCTGGTCAGCGCGCAGCACCTGGCCAGCCTGTTCATCGGCCTGGAACTGCTGTCGGTACCGGTCTACGGCCTGGTGGCCTACGCCTTCTTCAACAAGCGCTCCCTGGAAGCCGGCATCAAGTACATGGTGTTGTCGGCGGCCGGTTCCGCGTTCCTGTTGTTCGGCATGGCCCTGCTCTACGCCGAAGCCGGCACCCTGAGCTTCGTCGGCATCGGCCAGGCCCTGGCCGCCACCGGCCTGCCTAGCCCGATCGCGCAACTGGGCCTGGGCATGATGCTGATCGGCCTGGCGTTCAAGCTGTCGCTGGTCCCGTTCCACCTCTGGACCCCGGACGTCTACGAAGGCGCCCCGGCGCCAGTGGCGGCGTTCCTGGCCACCGCGTCGAAAGTGGCGGTGTTCGCAGTGATGGTGCGGTTGTTCCAGATCTCGCCAGTGGCCAGCAGCGGCGTGCTGAGCAACGTGCTGACCATCATCGCCATCGCGTCGATCCTGTTCGGTAACCTGCTGGCGCTGACCCAGAGCAACCTCAAGCGCCTGCTGGGTTACTCGTCCATCGCCCACTTCGGCTACCTGCTGATCGCCCTGATCGCCAGCAAGGGCCTGGCCGTGGAAGCCATCGGCGTGTACCTGGTCACCTACGTGATCACCAGCCTCGGCGCCTTCGGCGTGATCACCCTGATGTCCTCGCCGTACAACGGCCGCGACGCCGACGCCCTGTACGAATACCGCGGCCTGTTCTGGCGCCGTCCGTACCTGACCGCCGTGCTGACCGTGATGATGCTGTCCCTGGCCGGCATTCCGCTGACCGCCGGCTTCATCGGCAAGTTCTACATCATCGCCACCGGCGTCGAGGCCCACCAATGGTGGCTGGTCGGCTCCCTGGTGCTGGGCAGTGCCATCGGCGTGTTCTACTACCTGCGCGTCATGGTCACCCTGTACCTGATGGAACCGAACCTGCGTCGCCACGACGCCGAGTTGCACTGGGAACAGAAGGCAGGCGGCGTGATGCTGCTGGCCATCGCCGTGTTGGCGTTCTTCCTGGGTGTGTACCCGCAGCCGTTGCTGACGTTGGTTCAGCAGGCTGGGCTGACGGGTTGATCGTGTAGCGATGGATCGTAGAAAACAGAAACGGCACCTTTGGGTGCCGTTTCTGCGTTTGGGCGATGATGGTTTTCAGAAGCCGTGATCACTGCCTTTTCCTTGCTCCCGTTCCTGAGCAATCAAATCAACCTGCACTATAAAAACCGCTTCACCATAGGAATACATGCCAATTGAAGCCCCGAAGGGGAATGGTAAATTGCAGGCTCCTCCCCCACGAAACCGCAGCGTCGGTAAAAGTCAGCCGCATTCAATGTCGCATCAAGCTTGACTTCTTTCAGACCCAACTCTCGCGCCAGGCATTCAAGGTGCTTCAGGATTCTCCCGCCGATACCCTGCTGCATAAAGCCAGGATGCACAAAGATTGCGCCGATTTCGCTGTTCTCCAAGTCAAGCATGCCTGTCGCCACCGGCTCTCCATTCATACAGCCCAGATAGAAGTGCTTCTCCATCAGTGTGTAATAGCCATCATCGGCCGCACCGGCCGTCCAGGCCAATAGCTGCGTCTCGCTGTAGGCGCCGATGCATTGGTGCCGGATCGCTAACAGGCGAATGTCGAATGCTGTCTGGGAATCGCTGTGGCTGGCTCGTCTAATCTCGAACATTTCACTCTCCGTCAGCCATGTTCGGACGGAGAACCAAAAAGCCCCGTCCATCTCTGGCGGGGCTTGGGGTAACACGTCAAATGCTATGCACGCATGACCTCATGGCCCGCCAGTAGCGGTCATGGAGGAATACATCATGTTCATTCGGCGTATGTAAATCATGGGCAGATAGTGCTGTGGGTGGCCAGACAAGTCAATTTCAAAGCGACTTTGCGGAACCCGCGCTTTTGGGCAAGATCAGGAGGCGGCTTGACGGGTTGAAGACCTGAGAGTCCGAGCAGAAAAAATGCCCGTATCGCGAGATATGGGCTTTTTTTTGATCCCGTGTGGGCCGTTTCCTAAGAAATTGCGCCCCTCCCCTATAGGACGCTTCCCAAACGTCGCCGAACCCCATGCGAAAAGATGGAACCATCCTTTGAGCTGATTCACGCTGACTACCCTTGAGAAACCAATCCCTGCGCAAAGACGCAGGCAGCAAGGGATGTCATGCCAGCAAACCGCTCTGAAAAACGCAAAGTCGATTTCAATCGAAACAACGCCGACAAGGTTTTGTCCCCGTCACCTTCCCACCTGAAACAAGCGGCGGGAAACACTTGGGGAGATCGGCAACATGTCTAGCCAACGCCCCACCTTCTTCGACCACAGCCGCCACACCCTCAGCGTCTACGACCTCAAGGCCCACCTCGACGTCCTGGCCTTCGTCGGCGAGGAGCACCTGAGCCGCCCCTACCATTACCGCATCGAGTTCACCTGCACCGAGCGCGATCTGGTCCCCACCGACCTGCTCAAGCGGGACGCCCATTTCAGCCTGTACCCGATGCCGCCACCGCCGACACCGAAGGGCTTCAAGCCCCCGGTGATCAAGCCGCTGCGCACCTTCCACGGTGCGGTCACCGAGTTCAAGCGCCTGTCCGGTTCCCACGACGAAGCCCGCTACGAAATCACCCTGCAACCACGTTTCGCGCTGCTGGACCGGGGCAAACAGTTTCGGATCTACCAGTACCAGTCGGTGCCGGAGATCGTCGAACACATCCTGCGCACGCGCCACGATTTCCTCGGCCAGCACTTTTATTTCAATGTGGTGCGCAAATACCCTCGCCGCGAACAGGTCATGCAATACGACGAAAGCGACCTGGCGTTCATCGAGCGCCTGCTGGCCGAGGTCGGCATCTGGTATCGCATCGTCAGCGACGATCGCCTGGGCATCGACGTGGTGGAATTCCACGATGATCAGCGCCACTACCAGCGCGGCGTCGAGTTGCCGTGTCGCCCGCCGTCAGGCTTGACCAGCAACGGACAGGATGCGGTCTGGCAGCTGCAAACGGCCCATCAGGTGGTGGAAAAACACATTAACTTTCGCGCCTACAACCACCGCGAGGCCTACGCGTTTCTGGACGGCGAAGTCGACCACACCCGAGGCGCCAAGGGCACCTACGGCGAGGCCTATCACTACGCCGAACCCTACACGGTGCTGGGCGACCGCTATGCCCTGGACGAAGATCTGCAAAGCGAAAGCGGCTTTTTCTACGCCCGCCTGCGCCACGAACGCTACCTCAACGACCACGTCCGCCTCAGCGGCACCACCACCAGCGCCACCCTGGCCCCAGCCCAACTGCTCAAGATCACCGGCGG
Organism: Pseudomonas sp. Z3-6; assembly: GCF_051131985.1. Taxonomy (NCBI): domain Bacteria; kingdom Pseudomonadati; phylum Pseudomonadota; class Gammaproteobacteria; order Pseudomonadales; family Pseudomonadaceae; genus Pseudomonas; species Pseudomonas sp. Z3-6. Next base: position 2,363,930 of record NZ_CP071644.1, on the reverse strand, counting down.
CGCCCCCCAGGCCTTTGACCCCGGCGCGGTGATCGTCGGCCTGCGCACCGAAGCCGCCCGCGACCGCAGTTTCATCGCCACTTTCCAGGCCATTCCCTACTCGGAAACCGTGTGCTTTCGCCCGGCGCTGCTGCCCAAGCCACGCATCAGCGGCACCATTCCCGCCCGTGTCAACCACCCGGAAACCAACCCGCCGTACGCGGACCTTGACTTCGAAGGCCGCTACAAGGTGCGTTTTCTGTTCGACCGCGACACCTGGGAATCCGCCCGCTCAAGCGCCTGGCTGCGCCTGGCCCGGCCCTACGGCGGCGACACCCACGGCCTGCACTTTCCGCTGCAGGCCGGCACCGAAGTGGCGGTCGCCTTCGAACAAGGCGACCCCGACCGCCCCTACATCGCCCACGCCCTGCACGACAACGAACACCCCGACCTGGTCACGGCGCGCAATGAAAGACGCAACGTGCTGCGCACCCCGACCAACAACAAATTGCGCATGGACGACACGCGGGGGCAGGAGCACGTCAAGCTCAGTACCGAGCACAGTGGCAAGAGCCAGTTGAACCTGGGGCATCTGGTGGATGCCGAGCGCAAGAAACGAGGGGAAGGGTTTGAGTTGCGCACGGATGGTTGGGGGGCGATTCGGGGTGGCAAGGGGGTGTTTATCAGTGCGGATGAGCAGCCCCGCGCCCAAGGCCAGGTGCTAGAAATGAACGCGGCAACAGACCGCTTGCAGCAAGCGACCGATCAGCTGGAAAGCCTGTCCAACGACGCCCAGGCGAGCCGGGCCGATCCGGCCGATGTGGCCGCGCAACTGCAACTGCTACGCCAGGATCTGGAACAACTCAAGTCCTCCGTCCTGCTGCTCAGCGCCCCGCACGGCATCGCGCTTACCAGCGGCAAACACCTGCAACTGGCGGCGCAACACAACCTGATGCTCAACGCCGGTGGCGAAGCCGATCTCAGCGTGGTCAAGCGCCTGTTCATCGGGGTGGGCCAGGGGCTGAGCCTGTTCGTGCGCAAGCTGGGCCTCAAGTTGATTGCCAACCAAGGCCCGGTGACCGTGCAAGCGCAGAACGACAGCTTGGAACTGATGGCCCGCCATGGGCTGGACATCACCAGCACCGAGGACGAGATCCGCATCGTCGCGAAAAAGAAAATCACCCTTAACGCAGGCGGCAGCTACATCACGCTGGATGAGGGCGTCATCGAGTCGGGGACGCTGGGGGACTTTGTCGTCAGGTCGGCGAATTTCGAATATGTAAAAGGCGCTGCCAGCATGAAAGCCGCACATCCGGACTACCCGCAGCGCTTGTTCAAACAACCGCTGCGCCTGCGCCTACCGCAAACACCCAATGCATCGGGTCAAGGTTGGGCGGGTATGCCTTACACACTCAAGGCCGATGGCGTACCGGTCCAGCAAGGCGTGCTCGATGGCAGTGGGCAACTCACGATCGCCCATCAGGTCGTCACCCGAAGTTACCAACTGACGATGGTCAACGGCGTGAGCTACCAACTGCCCGTGCCCACCGAGTACCGCAACGCCGAGCAGGCGCACTTGGCCAATCGTGGTTTGCATAACCACTCCGTACAGACCAATGCCGAAGTGACTGCGCCCTCTGCGCGCACGGATCACCGTGCGCTATATGCCGTCGTAACGAATGGCCCCAACCATAACAAGGAAGAGACAGAGCAATGATGCAACCCGACATCGTGGTCCCCATTTGCCTACGGCACACCAATGAAGCCATTTGCACTGCGCCGTGGTACGTCCACAACACTGAATACCATCCCGTGATCGCCAGCTATCAAGCGCTGGTCAATGGTGAGGAAACTTTCACGGCCGTGCACCAGGCCATTGCCCAGGCCCAAAAGAGCATCGACATCATTTGCTGGGGCTTCCAACCGTCCATGTATTTCATCCGCGACGGCATGGCGCCGAGCATTGGCGAACTGCTCATGGCCAAGGCCCGGGAAGGCGTCCAGGTGCGGCTGTTGGGGTGGGAGATGCCCTTCAATACCGCCGGTTTTGGCGGTGAAGCCAACTTGCCCGGCAAAGGCTCGATCCGCCTCATGGACCGAGTAATGCAGCGCGCCACCGAAGAGCAGTACGCCTTCGATCGCCAGTGGTTTGCGACCTGTGCAGTCGCCGACCACGAAGCCGCGCAACGCACCGCCAAGGGAGGACTTCCGGTGTTTGTCAGTCGTGGTTTCAACCTGGATGAAAGGGGCGAGATCGCCCACTGGGTGAAATACGCAAGCCTGGACAGTGAAATCAGTACCAAGATGCGCCAGACGCTGAGGTGGACGGCCACCCACCACCAGAAAAGTGTCCTGGTCGACTATGAGTTACCGGACTGCGCGGTCGGCTTCATCATGGGCCACAACATGCTCGACGAGTACTGGGACACGGACAAACATTCGGCACTGAACCGCACCCAGGACAGCAAACCCGCGCCCAACCGTGGCCCACGCGGCGATACACCGCGCCAGGACATTTCCAGCCAGCTCAGCGGGCCGATCCTGGAACACCTGCACCACAACTTCGCCACCGCCTGGCGCAAGGAAACCGGTGAAGACCTGCTCGCCTCGCGCCAGTCCATGAAAGTGGGGCCGCAACTGCGCACCCACGGCATGCCGCAAATCGCTCAGATCCTGCGAACCCAACCGCAGGAGGGCAAACGCGATATCGAGCAGCTCTACATGAAGGCTGTCAACAACGCGACCCAGTTCATCTACATCGAAAACCAGTACTTTCGCTGGCCGCCGCTGGCCGAGTTCATCAAATCGGTCGCCGCCACCCAGACCAAGGGCGGGCGCGACCCCGGCCTGCACGGTGCGTTGCATCTGTTCGTGGTCACCAACGCCACCGACGATGGCATCGGCGCCGGCACCGTGAACACCCAACGCATGCTCGCAAGCCTCGGGCGCGCCAATACCATCCCCGGCGTTACCAAACTGCGGCGTATCCAAAAAATGCAACAGGAAACCCCGCCCATGCCCCGCGCCGACCCGAACGACCGTATTGGCCAACTGGAACAGGCCCGATGGAAGGCCGAGCTCGAACGTAAGAAACAAAAAATCCTCGACAGCACCGTTGTGCCCGAGGAAATACCCGGCTTGAAGGTCCACATATGCTCGCTGGTTGCCCCCGATTCACCGGCGGGCAAAACCTGGATGCCGGTGTACATCCACTCCAAGTTAATGATCGTCAATGACGTGTTCACCACGCTGGGTTCGGCCAACATCAACACTCGCAGCATGCAGGTGGACAGCGAGCTGAACATTGCCCATGAGTGGATGAGCGTGACCCAGGCGTTGCGGCGGCGGTTGTGGGATCTGCATACGAAAAAGAAGGGGTCGCAGGATGATGCGGGGGAGGCGTTTAAGGCTTGGCAGGAGATTATCAACAACAACAAAGAGCGCCAGGAAGATAAAGAAAATGGGGTGCCTGAGGCTTCGCTTGTTGAGTTTTATTACGACAAAGCCATTTTAAAGGACCTCGACTGATGCGCCGGGCTTTTCTGCTGTCCTGCCTGTTGCTGGCCGCTTGCGGCACTGCTGGCACGTTTAATTTTCCCAAGAAGGACCCCTCCGTGAAGCCTTTAACTGAAATCAAGGCCAAGCTGGCCTTTACCTGCAAACACGAAACGATCCCCGCACCATCCGCCGAGAGCGATGTGCTGTTTCAATATGCGCGCTGGTTGCAAAAAAATAACCAGCTCAAGCAAGACGAGAGCGTCGATGCCGAGATTGAACGGCTGTATCGCATCGCCGCCGAGAACGGCCATTACAAGGCCAATATCAATCTGCAGAACGGTGCAATGCGCGGTCGTTTCGAGCTCAGTGGCGCCCAGCACTTGCGTATGAGCCAACAATTAATCGAAGCAGGCGTGGCGACGGGTTATTACTTCGTCGGGATCTTCCTGCAACAAGGCTCGGCGGGGTTGTGGCAGGACGCCGAGATGTCGTTGCGTTACTTCCGTAAGGCGGCTGACGAGGGCAACGCCCAGGCCCAGTATCTTGTTGGCGATAGGCTGGCACCCAGCGACGTTGCGCCGGACATCGCCCGCCAGATGCGTCGTTGCGCTGCTGAACAGGGTAATGGTAAGGCAGCCCTGGCCTTAGGTATCAATCTTAAAAACAAGGGCCTGTATCAACAGGCCATAGAGGCATTCCAATTAGGAGTGGTTGCTGGTGATGAAGCCTCGTCCGGTTGGCTGGAAGAGGCATTTCGAGCTCATCCCATTACCGACAAATTATATTACCTCGGCCAACAAGAAGACCTCGAACGCGCCGAGCGCTACAAAACCATCTGGCGAATCCTGGCGAACTACTCCTACGCCAACCCCACCGTCCCCGAAATCAACGAAATCCTCCCCCTGCCGCCCGCCGAACTGCCTGAATGGGACGGCAAGCTCCAATGGCTCGAAGCCCGCCTGGCCAACGTCCCGCCGCCAAAACCCAGCGAGTCGCTGATCCGCGAGTTGGCCAAGGCCAAGGGTCTTGAACCCGCCACCGGCAAACCCACGCCCGATTCACCCGCCTTCATCAAGGCCGAGCAACCCTCGACAACCTGCCAAAGCGGCCAGGCCTGTACGCAAACCGGCTACTGGATCGCCGCCGGGTACGCCGTCATCCGCCGCTTCGAAGAGGGGCAGACCCTGCCGACGCTGAACGTGCGTCATCGCGAGTACCGTTTCCTGCTCCCTGACCGGGTGACGGTCGGCCCAGAAAAGGTGGACTGGATATTTTACGGATGAGCTATCGACGGCTGTTGATGGGATGAGACGTGAAAGGCATCAGTCAACTGGGCTGTGCCGAATTTTGCCCATGGACGGGCTTTTTGAACAAGGAAAACGACATGAAAAACATCATCCGCATCGGCGACAAAACAACCGGAGACGGTACTGTCCAATCAGGCTCAACCATCATGAAGTTCGGCGATATCGGGGTCGCTCGGGAAGGCGATCCAGTGGACTGCCCAATGCCAGGCCACGGCCGGACGGTCATCGCCGAAGGCCACCCTACGCTCAAGGACAATGGCGTGCCGGTGGCTTTTGACGGTCATCGTTGCGCCTGTGGCTGTGCGCTGATTTCGTCGATGCCTGGCGCGAGGGCACGTTGATCATGCCGGTGCGAATGGATGACGTCCCGGCCTTGGCGCCCAGGCCTGTGCGACCCCGCGCCTGGCGGTGGCTCGGGTTATTGGCGTTTTGTTTGCTGCTCGGCGCTGGGGGCATGCTGTCGTTCGCTCCCGAAGCGTTACACCAGAGGCCTGAGGTTTTCTGGAGCCTGACCTTGGGCATGCCCTTCCTGGGCTGGTGTGCCCTGGGGTTCGGGCGGGCGTTGCTGTATCTCGGCGAACGAGCTGTGGCCGATGGCTGGGATCAGGCACGCGAAGAGGATTTGTTCCAGAAAACTCGTCAGGGACGTCGTTTTCTACGGGTGTTGAAGGTCGACCTGCACACCGCCCTGCGCGTCCCAGGCGAAGAACCGGCGGTACAACAGGAGGCTTTGCAGAGCGGCATCAAGGTGCAGAGGGTGCAACCTTCGAGGCTCGCCTCGTCGTCGTCATGCCACAGCCGTCTACAGGGCGATGCGGCTGAAGAGCTCGAACCGGTGTTGCTGCGTACGTTGCAACAATTACTTGGCGAGTTGGCCCCCACCTTGGCGCAACTGCCTGTCCATACACCGCTGGCGTTGTTATTGGAGTGCGACAGCGGCTTGTCGGGCCCAGCGTGGGATCGGACATGGGCGCAGGCATGGCAAGCGTCCGCCATCCGCCAGGCGCCGGTCTCCCTCGAAGGCGATGGTTTGGATGCGTTGGACCATTGGCTCGACCAACGCTTCGATGAGCGGGCCGTGCTGCTGGTCATCGCGTTGCAGTTTGCGCCGCGACAACCCGAAGGCACGGCGGAAGTGGTCGCCGGTTTGCTCCTGGGCAATCCCCTGGCGCAAACCACCTTGGCGCCGGTCGCGTTTCTTCATCGCCCGGAACAGGAGCGGCAACCTTGCTCCGACGCATTGGGCGATGCCGCAACGCAGGCGCTTGCCTGGGTACCGTTGGAGGCTGAGTCGATCCGGCATGTCTGGCGAGCAGGTGTGAATGCACAACGTCATGCAGCCCTGACCAGCGTTTCAACCCAACTAGCGATGCCGATGCAGCATGAACAAGGGCTTCGTGATTTGGACGCGGTGCTGGGGAACCCAGGCAAAGCCTCGCCATGGCTGGCGATTGTCGCGGCGACGCAAGCCATCCAGGTGGGCTCGGGGGCCCAGTTCATTTTTAGCGGCAATGGTTGCGCTGACTCCAGGCTTTGGAGCATGGCGTTGACGCCTGCGCCTTCATTATCGGAATAGGACATTCGAATGCATCTGCGAAGTTTTATAGTCGTGTGGGTGGTGGCCAGTGGTTTACTGCTGATCGACGCGATCACGGGCGCCATGGTGTGGCGGTACCGCCAATGGCTGGGCATTCAGGCTGGCAGCGACCATCAGGCGCTCTGGTTGCTGGGCATATCCACAATGGCCCTGCTATCGGTGTTGTTCCTGGGTGGCTTCCATTTTCTAGGCAATGTGATGGGGCGTTCGGCTTATCGAACGTATCAGACGGGCAATGGCCCGACTGTCGATAAGGTCGAACCTCACCCGGTAAACGAAGAAGCATCGACCGGGCTGCGCGAACACCTGCGCTTCCAATACGGCTTCTTCTGGCGCCACAAAGTCCGCCTCCTGCTCATCATCGGCGAACCCGCCCAAATCACCGCCATCGCCCCGGAACTGGAAAAAAAGAAATGGCTTGAAGGCGAACGCACCGTGCTCCTGTGGGGCGGCGGCCTTCAGGAAACGTTGGAAACCACACTGCTGAACCAATGGCTCACCCTACGCCATGGGCGGGCGTTCGATGGGGTGGTCTGGGCGCTGGATAAACCGCAAAGCACCGACGACGCGGCGATGGCCAAGGCCCTGCGCCACGTGCACGACCTGGCGCGGCGGGTGCGGCGGCAGTTGCCCTTGCATGTGTGGCAGGTTTGCGAGAGCGCCTGGCCGCAGGACGGGCGCGAGACCCAACCGGTGGGCTGTTTGTTGCGCTCGCCGGTCACGGCGCCGATGTTGGAGACGAACCTGCACAACCTGCTGGGCCCCTTGCGCCATGAGGGGTTGGAGCAGATGCAGGTCAACAAGCAGATGCACCACGATTTCCTGCTGCGCCTGTCCCGGGATCTGAAGGTCGAGGGCATTGCCCATTGGCGTCAGGCGTTGGCGCCGTTGTGGGGTGGGATGAACCCGGGCGTGCTGCTGCGCGGGCTGTGGTTCAGCTTGCCGCTGCCCGTGGCGCACAGCAGTGAAAACCTGCACTTCTGGTGGCCGGATCCGGCCTGGCATGGCGTGCAGCGCGACAAGGCGGTCGGCGCTCGCCTGGGCTGGGGCGTACCGCGAGTCGCTTATGCGCTGTTCATGGGCCTGGCATTGGTGGGCATCGCGGGGACGGTGCTGTCCTTCGTGAGCAATCGGGCGCAGATCGTCCAGGTGCAGTCGGTGTTGGCGACGTTGCGGCAATCGTCCCAGGGCGATGAACACCTGTTGGCACTCAATGAACTGGTGCACCAGTTGGCGCGGCTGGATCACCGTGTCGTGCACGGTGCGCCGTGGTACCAGCGCTTTGGTTTGAACCGCAATGAAACATTGCTCGAAGCGCTGTGGCCCCGTTACGTCGAAGCCAATAACCGCCTGGTCCGCGACCCGGCGGCGGCCCGTTTGCGCGAGCAATTGAGCGCGTTGGTCCAGCTCGCGCCAGGCAGCCCCGAACGCATCGAGCGCACCCGTGACGCCTACGATCAGCTCAAGGCGTACCTGATGATGGCGCGCCCGGAAAAAGCCGAGGTGGACCTGTTGGTCAAGACCCTGGGCCACGTCGATCCCACGCGTGACGGCATCTCTCCTGGTTTTTGGCAAACTTTCGCACCGAACCTGTGGCAGTTCTATGCCGAGCAATTGCCCGCGCACCCGGACTGGCGCATCGAGGCCGACCCACGTTTGGTGGCACAGGTGCGCCAGGTGTTGCTCGACCAGATGGGCCAACGCAACGCCGAGGCCGGCCTGTACAAACGCGTGCTCGACGAGGCCGCCCAGCATTATCCGGCCCTGGGCCTGCAACAGATGGTCGGCGACACCGAGGCCGCCGCGCTGTTTTCCAGCAAGGCCCGTGTGCCGGGTGTATTCACTCGCCAGGCCTGGGAGGGTCAGGTGCGCCGGGCTATCGATGAAATCGCCCAGGCGCGCCGTGAAGAAATCGACTGGGTGCTCAGCGACAAACCCGGCGATGTCGATGGCCGCTTGACCCCCGATGTGCTCAAGGCGCGCCTGACCGAGCGTTATTTTCAGGAATACGCCGGCGCCTGGCTGGGGTTTCTCAACAGCCTGCGTGCCAATCAAGCAAAAAGCCTGGATGGGGTGGTCGACCAACTGACGCTGATGAGTGACGTGCGCCAATCGCCGCTGATCGCGCTGATCAACACCCTGGCCTACCAAGGGCAGGCCGGCACTCGCGGTCAGGCCTTGGGCGACTCGCTGATGAAGTCCGCGCAAAAGCTGATCGGACCGGACAAGGCGCCGGTGATCGATCAACTCGTGGATTTGCCGGGCGGCCCGCTGGATGCCACCTTCGGGCCGCTGCTGACACTGGTTAAGGGCGGCAATGACACTTTGAGCCTCCAGGCCTACCTCACCCAAGTAACCCGCGTGCGCCTGAAACTGCAACAAGTCAGCAGCGCCAGCGACCCGCTGGAAATGACCCAGGCCTTGGCGCAAACGGTATTCCAAGGCCGCGGCATCGACCTGACCGACACCCAATCCTATGGCCGGCTGATGGCCGCCAGCCTCGGCGCGCAATGGGCCGGCATCGGCGAGACGCTGTTCGTGCAGCCGCTGGAACAGGCCTGGCAGCGCGTGCTGCAACCCTCGGCGGCAGGGCTCAACAGTCAGTGGCAGCGCTCGATCGTCGCGCATTGGAACACCGCCTTCACCGGCCGTTATCCGTTCGCCGCGACCGCCAGCGATGCCTCGTTGCCGATGCTGGGGCAGATGATCCGCGCCGACACGGGGCGCATCGAACGCTTCCTGCACAGCCAGTTGAGCGGCGTGCTGCGCAAGGAAGGCAACCGCTGGGTGGCCGACCCGCGCCATGGTCGAGGCTTGCGGGTCAACCCGCAGTTCCTCGCGGCAATCAACCAACTGAGCGACTTGGCCGACGTGCTCTTCACCGACGGCAACCTGGGCTTGAGTTTTGAACTGAGCGGCAAAGGCGTGCGCGATGTGGTGCAGACCACCTTCATCCTCAACGGTGAAAAACACGAGTACTTCAACCAGAAGGAACGCTGGCAGCGCTTTGGCTGGCCGGGACGCAGCGACTACCCCGGCGTGAGCCTGACCTGGACCAGCGTCCACACCGGCGAGCGGTTGTTCGCGGATTACGCCGGCACTTGGGGACTGATCCGCTTGCTGGAGCAAGCCACGTTCACCGCATTGGATGACGGCGACAGCCGCTACCGCATGGTGCTCAAGGCCCCCGATGGACTGGGCTTGACCTGGCACCTGCGCACCGAGCTGGATGCCGGGCCGATGGCGTTGCTCAGGTTGCGGGGGTTTACGTTGCCGGGGCGGGTATTTCTGGAGGGGCGTGGGGCTGCGGGGGGATGAGCAATCGAGTTTCCAAACAGGCTCTAACGGCCTGTACAAACCAGCAGAAGCGTAATCGTCTGACTCGTGAGGCCTTGACCGATGTTGACGCTGGCCGAGTGATTGACCACCAGATAGTCCAGGCTTGGGCCGATAGTCTCAACGTTGGCTCGCCCCACCTGACTGCCAAAGCGCAGTGGCCTTTCCATTTGGTGATCGGCTGAGATGAATGTCGATATTGAACGCGCCGTGGCTAGCCATCAGCGCAAACTGCAACGCGTTTTTTCCCCAGCTCATGCAGCTTGCACGACGGTGAAAATCAAGAACATTTCAACCCATTGTTTTTAAAGCGTTTTAAAACCCGTCTCGGCTGGCACAGCTCATGCAATTCAGCTCTTACGCGGCGTCGGCGCTCGAAGCCTGCCCGCATCCGTGAATTGCCGAGGAGCTCCCCATGAATGCCATCGATCTGTTGAAAGCCGACCATGAGCGCGTCAAAGCCATCTTGACTCAACTGAGCGAGTCGACCGAGCGCGCCGTGAAAAAACGCACCGACCTGTTGGCGAAACTGGAAATGGAAATTTCCATCCACACTCGCCTGGAAGAAGAAATTCTTTATCCGGCGTTCAAGCAAGCCGGTGGCAAGGACGAGGCTGAAATGTATTACGAGGCCAAGGAAGAACACCGCACCGTCGACTCGCTGGTGCTGCCGGACCTGAAAACCACCGATCCAACCCAGCCGGAATTCGCCGGTCGGGTGAAGGTGGTCAAGGAACTGCTTGAGCACCACATCGAAGAAGAAGAAAAGGAAATGTTCCCCCACGCGAAAAAACTGCTGGGTAAGGCCAAGCTCGACGCCTTGGGCGCGGAAATGGAAACCATGAAAGCGCAGTACAAAAAAGAACTGAGCAGCGCCAACCTCGCCGCCTGATCAAAGCGCCAGATGCTTCAGCCGTCATGTGGCGGCTGAATGCGTTGCGCCCCTTTACTGCATTTGTTCGCGTAAGAATTCCACCAACGCCTGCACTGGGCGTGCACTTTGCCGATGCTGGGGATACACCGCCGATAGCGCCAACGGTTCGGTCTCGAAGCCTTCCAGGACCTTGATCAGCCGACCATCCTTCAAGGCATCGCCGAGGATGAAAGCGGGCAGATAGGTGATGCCCATGCCGGCAATGGCCGCGTCCCTGAGCAAATCACCGTTATTGGCGCGCATGCGCCCCGTGACCTCCAGCGTCAACGGTTTGCCCGCCCCCGCGAAACGCCACTGCACCTGACGACTGTGACCATAGGGCAGGCAGTCATGGCTGCGCAGGTCTTCAGGCCGCGCGGGTGTGCCTTTTTGCGCCAGGTAGGTGGGGCTGGCGCAATACACCCGCTCGATGGTCGCGATGCGCCGGGCAATCAGGGTCGAATCTTCCAGCACGCCGATGCGCAGCGCCAGGTCATAGCCCTCCCCCAGCAGATCCACCGAACGGTCGCTCAGGTCCACCTCGACGCTGACGCCCGGATAGCGTTGCAGAAACAGCGGCAACAGGCTGCCCAGGTGCGCCACAGCGAAGGACAGCGGTGCGCTGAGGCGAATCGTGCCGCGGGGCTCGCTGGTCTGGCCGCTGATGCCCTGCTCCACTTGTTCGACGTCATTGAGCAGGCGCAGCGCCGCTTCGTAGTAACGCTGGCCCAACGGGGTGACGTCCAGCCGGCGGGTCGAGCGATTGAGCAGGCGCACGCCCAGGCGCTGCTCCAGTGCCATGAGCTTGCGGCTGACGAACTGCTTGGACAGCCCGAGCTTGTCCGCGGCGGCGGTGAAACTGCCTGACTCCATGACCTGGGCAAAGATGCGCATTTCTTCGAAGGGATTCATTGTCATTCCTGGAGTGGACAGTCAGGGAGATGAGTTGGGCATTGTGGGTGGTGTAATGCAGGTTGGAAAGGTGTCGGATGTGCCACCGTCATCGCGAGCAAGCTTTGCTCCCACAGGCTTTCCCTCGATCCCATGTGGAAGCAAGGCTGATCTGGTCAAGCTGCTTCCACAGGTTTTTCCCGATCCCATGTGGGAGCAAAGCTTGCTCGCGATAGCGGTGGTTCGGTTTGCAAGGGTTTAATGCCCTGCACAAAAACGCCCGCACAAGGCGGGCGTCATACAACATGAACCGCTTACTTGGCCGTCAGCGCCGAGTAGCTGTTCATCAGGTTGCGGTAGTTCGGAATGCGCTGGGACAGCAGGTTGCCGAGGCCTTCGATGTCGTTGCGCCAGTCGCGGTGCAGCTCACAGGCCACCGAGAACCAGTTCATCATCTGCGCGCCAGCGGCGGTCATGCGCACCCAGGCGGCTTGTTGCACGGTTTCGTTGAAGGTACCCGAAGCGTCGGTGACGACGAACACGTCAAAGCCTTCAGCCAGCGCCGACAAGGTCGGGAACGCCACGCAGACGTCGGTGACCACGCCGGCGATGATCAGTTGCTTGCGGCCGGTGGCCTTGATTGCCTTGACGAAATCTTCGTTGTCCCAGGCGTTGATCTGGCCTGGACGCGGGATGTACGGCGCGTCCGGGAACATTTCCTTGAGTTCCGGCACGATCGGGCCGTTGGGGCCCTGTTCGAAGCTGGTGGTCAGGATGGTCGGCAAGTTGAAGAACTTCGCCAGGTCGGCCAGCGCCAATACGTTGTTCTTGAACTCGTTGGGCGAGAAGTCCTGGACCAGGGAAATCAGACCGGTCTGGTGATCGACCAGCAGGACGACCGCGTCGTCTTTGTTCAGACGGTTGTAGGCGGGAACGTTGCTCATGGGGTGACTCCTTTGGGATGGATGTTACAGGCCCCCTGTGGGAGCGGGCTTGCTCGCGAAGGCGTCGTCACATCCGACAGCCTTGCAAGCTGACACACCGCTTTCGCGAGCAAGCCCGCTCCCACAGGGGAAAATGTGTTAGTCAAAAGGCAAAGCAGGAACAACCAAACGCGCCCCAGAAACCCTGGAAATCGCTGACCGGCACATTCGAGAGTCGCGCCCGTTCGTGGCTGTGGGAATGCACCTTGCACGGCCCGCTGCACTGGTGGACTTGCGCCTGCAGCGGTGAGGCCGGGCGCCAGTGGCCCGGGACCTTGACCACGGGCGACCAGTCCGGCAGCACCGGGACGCTGGCCGGGCCGAGTTTTTCGAAGTCGCCAGCGGCGTACACCACTTTGCCGTCCACTACGGTCAGCACCGACTCGATCCACTTGATGGCTTCTTCCTCGACGCTGAAGAAGTCCGCGCTCAGGGCCGCCAGGTCCGCCAGTTGGCCGACCTTGATCTGGCCTTTCTTGCCCTGCTCCGACGAGAACCAGGCACTGCCGTGGGTGAACAACTCCAGCGCGGTCAGGCGCGGCAGGCCCTCTTCGTGCAACGACAGGCCGCCGACGGTGCGGCCACTGACCATCCAGTACAACGAAGTCCACGGGTTGTAGCTCGACACGCGGGTGGCGTCGGTGCCGGCGCCCACCGGCACGCCTTCGGCGAGCATGCGCTTGATCGGTGGCGTGGCTTCGGCGGCCTTGGCGCCGTAGCGGTCAACGAAGTATTCGCCCTGGAAGGCCATGCGGTCCTGGATCGCAATACCACCGCCCAGTGCCCGTACACGCTCGATGTTTTTCGGCGTGATGGTTTCGGCGTGGTCGAAAAACCACGGCAGGCCATTGAACGGAATGTCGCGATTGACCTTCTCGAACACGTCGAGCATGCGGCTGATGGATTCGTCGTAGGTGGCGTGCAGGCGGAACGGCCAGCGCTGCTCCACCAGGTGACGCACCACCGGCTCCAGGTCCTGTTCCATGCCCGGTGGCAGGTCCGGGCGCGGTTCGAGGAAGTCTTCGAAGTCCGCCGCCGAGAACACCAACATTTCCCCGGCACCGTTGTGCCGCAGGAAATCGTCGCCCTGGTGCAGCTTGACGCTGCCGGTCCAGTTCTTGAAATCGGTGAGTTCTTCCTTGGGCTTCTGGGTGAACAGGTTGTAGGCGATGCGCACCGTCAACTGCTGCTCGCGGGCCAACTGCTCGATGACCTCGTAGTCGTCCGGGTAGTTCTGGTAGCCGCCGCCGGCGTCGATGGCGCTGGTCAGGCCCAGGCGATTGAGTTCGCGCATGAACTGGCGGGTGGAGTTGACCTGGTATTCCAGCGGCAACTTCGGCCCTTTCGCCAGCGTCGAGTACAGGATCATCGCGTTGGGCCGCGCCACCAGCATGCCGGTGGGCTCGCCCTTGCTGTCGCGTACGATCTCGCCACCCGGCGGGTTCGGCGTGTTGCGGGTGTAGCCGGCGACACGCAGCGCGGCGCGGTTGAGCAAGGCGCGGTCATACAGGTGCAACACGAACACGGGCGTATCGGGGGCGGCCTGGTTGAGTTCTTCCAGGGTCGGCATGCGCTTTTCGGCAAACTGGAATTCGTTCCAGCCGCCCACCACGCGAACCCATTGCGGCGTTGGCGTGCGGTCGGCCTGGTCCTTGAGCATGCGCAAGGCATCGGCCAACGACGGCACGCCTTCCCAACGCAGCTCCAGGTTGTAGTTCAAGCCACCCCGGATCAAGTGCAGGTGCGAGTCGTTGAGACCGGGAATGACGGTGCGGCCCTTGAGGTCGATGACCTGGGTACCGCTGCCGCGCAGGGCCATGGCCTCGGCGTCGGTGCCCACGGCGACAAAGCGGCCCTGGCTGATGGCGACCGCGCTGGCGCGAGGCTTCTCGCGATCGACGGTGTGGAATTGGCCATTGAACAGAATCAGGTCGGCGTTCATCGGATTTCCTTGTGAAGAGGAAGAAGCAAGGGACAGGCGTGGCCAGAAGGCCGCCGCCGCACTGAGCAAGGACCCGGCGGCGAGCAATTGGCGGCGCAGCGGATCGGTTGGGTCGTCCTTATCGGCCATGGCCGGGCTCCAAGTGTTCGTGGGTTGTGGAGGCTTCCAGCCACGGCGCGAACAGCCGGGTCGCCAGCGGCATGCACACGTACACCACCGAGAGCACGATGGTCACGGTGATCAAAAACGTGGCGACCACGTAGTTGGACAGAAAGGCGTTGAGTTGCAGCAACGGGCCCCAGAGCAACGGCACCAGCAAGGTGTGCGGCAGGATGACCAGCAGCGTCACCACCGATTGCTTCCAGCGCGGCGGTGGCGTGGCGGCATCGGCCAACGGGGCGAACCAGAATTCCTTGTGCGAACCGACCTCGATCTGATCACCGTCGACCAACAGTGGCGCAGCCTCGGCCACCAATTCACGCCGCTCGGGGGAGTCCAGCCAGCGCTGCATGGCCTCGGTGGAGCGAAAACGCAGCACGCAGGTAAACAATGACAATCCGTCCTGCTTGCCCCGCACAACGTCGACGCCCAGATGGCCCGGCCACTGGCCAGCCACGGTGACGATGCGCCGCAACCAGGCCTCATAGGCATCGTTCTGCCCGGCTTTGATTCGGTGCTTGACCACCAAGGTGACGATTTCATCGAAACCGGGTACCGCCGGGCTCGCGGTGGATCCGAGGGTTTGGGACTCAGGCATGACGCAGCACTCCATCAAAACGCGCGTTCAGCGCCAGGCGTCCAGGGCCGGCAATGAACACGCTGGTAAATACAATCAACAGCAACCAGCCAAACTGGCCTTCTTCCAGGCTCCACTGCGGGTGCACCACCAGCAGCGCCACGGCCAGCAGGAACAGGATCGGCAGGCACGCCAGGCGCACCAGCACACCGGCCATGATCAACAGTGGGCACAGCACCTCGGCGAAAATCGCCAGGACCAGGGTCGGCGCGGCGCCGAGGTGGAACGGGTCTTCGATGCGGGTCAGCTCGCTGCTGTAATTCAAGAGCTTCGGCAAGCCGTGGACCCACAGCAAAAACAACCCGCCGCTCAGGCGCAGGAACAACAAGCCCAGGTCCTGCAACGGGCGCTCATCGGTCAGGTTCATCGGTGGGCTCCGTCCGCGGCCGCAGCGGCCGGCAGTGGTTGCGACATGTGGCTGGCGATGCGCGAACGCAGCCAGCGTTCGGCCGGGTCGTTGTCATGCACGCCGCTCCAGACCATCGACAGTTCGGCGGCATTGATCTCGAACGGCGGGTCCTCGGCGCGCAAGGCGCAGCCTTCCACCAGTGCGCAGGCGGCGTAGTCGGGCACGGTGGCGATCAGCTCGGTGCCCGCCAACAATGCTCGCAGCCCGCTGAATTGCGGCACCGCCAACACCACTTTGCGGCACCGGCCGATGCGGGCCAGGTCCAAGTCGATGTTGCCGCTCAGGTCGCCCGAAAACGAAACCATGGCATGGGGGCGCGAGCAGTATTCGTCCAGGGTCAGCGGCCCCGGGCGCTTGTCGCCGCGCAAGACCTTGCAGGGAATGTCCCGCAGTTTCTTGCGCTTGGCATTGGCCGGCAGGTCGGTGGTGTAGCTGACGCCGACGCTGATTTCACCACTGGCCAGCAGCGAGGACATCAGCAGGAAATTGGCCCGGCGCACCACCACGATGATCCCCGGCGCTTCTTCGCGCAGTTGGCTCAGCAGCGGAGGAAACAGGCCGAATTCGGCATCGTCGGACAGACCGATGCGAAACACGTCGCAACTGGTGGACGGATCGAACGCCTTGGCCCGGCTGACCGCGCCGGAGATGGTGTCCATGGCCGGTTGCAGCTCTCGCAGGATCGCCAGGGCCCGCGGCGTCGGTTCCATGCCGCGACCGTGACGGATCAGCAACGGATCATCGAACAGATCCCGCAACCGCCCCAGCGCCGCACTCACCGCCGGCTGGCCCATGAACAGCTTTTCGGCGACGCGGGTCAGGTTTTTCTCGAACATCAGCGCCTCGAAGATCACCAGCAGGTTCATGTCGAGACGGCGTAAATCGTTGCGGTTCATGGGTGTTGTTCCTGTTGAATGCCGATCTTGTGGGAGCGGGCTTGCTCGCGAAAGCGGTGGGTCAGTTGGCACTTATGTCGAATGTGCCACCGCATTCGCGAGCAAGCCCGCTCCCACAGTTTCATGGCTTGATCAACCCTGGATGAACGCCAGCAGGTCCGCGTTCAGCCGGTCCTTGTGAGTATCGGTCAGGCCATGGGGCGCGCCGGGGTAGACCAGCAACTGCGCGTTCTTGAGCAACTGGGCAGCGGCAATGCCGGCCGCTTCGATGGGGACCATCTGGTCATCATCGCCGTGCACCACCAAGGTCGGCACGTCGATGTTGCGCAGGTCTTCGGAAAGATCGGTCTCCGAGAATGCCTTGATGCAGTCGTAAGTGTTCTTGTGGCCGGCCTGCATGCCTTGCATCCAGAACCAGTCGATCATGCCTTGGGAGACCTTGGCGCCCGGGCGGTTGGCGCCGAAAAACGCGCTGGCCACGTCTTTGTATAGCTGAGAACGGTCGGCCAGGGAGGCTTGGCGGAAACCGTCGAACACTTCGACGGGCAAGCCACCGGGGTTGGCCGCGGTCCTGAGCATCAACGGCGTCACCGCCGAGATCAGGCCGAGCTTGGCGACGCGGGCCGCGCCATGGCGGCCGATGTAGCGCGCCACTTCACCACCGCCCGTGGAGAAGCCGATCAACACCGCGTCTTTCAAGTCCAGCCGTTCGATCAGCTCAGCCAGGTCATCGGCGTAGGTGTCCATGTCGTTGCCGTCCCAGGGTTGGCTGGAGCGCCCGTGTCCACGGCGGTCGTGGGCGATCACCCGGTAGCCGTTGGACGCCAGGAACATCATCTGCCCCTCCCAACTGTCCGAGTTCAGCGGCCAGCCGTGGCTCAAGACCACCGGTTGCCCAGTGCCCCAATCCTTGTAGTAAATCTCGGTGCCGTCGCGGGTGATGAAGGTGCTCATGACAGGGTTCCTTGAGGTGGGTGGAGCGCTTCATGGTCCGGTCAGAGGAGGCGTTTGCGTGAGTTAAACGTTGTTAATTTTTTCGGAACGGCGGTGTTAAAAGCCCGCTTTTGTGGCGAGGGAGCTTGCTCCCGCTGGGCTGCGCAGCAGCCCCAGAACTGTCACTTCGGAGTGTCAGATTGATTGGGAGGTGGGGCCTTTGGGGCCGCTTCGCGGCCCAGCGGGAGCAAGCTCCCTCGCCACAGGTTCGGCGTCTGGAAGGCCGGGAGTAGAGCCTGCACCGTTGCGCTTGACACCAAACCTGAGGAATATGCTCGGGTAAAGCCCGGGCATCGGGACCAGAACATTGAGAGCACCATGAGCCACTACCTCAGCCTGCCCGTCGAACAGACGGTGCACTTCGGCCCTTACCGGGTCCATCCGCGCCAGCGCCTGGTGCTGGAAGGCGAGCAACCGTTGCGCCTGGGGCGGCGGGCCGTGGAGATCCTGCTGGTGTTGCTCGAACATGCTGGCGAGGTGGTGAGCAAGCAGCAACTGATCGCCCGGGTCTGGCCCAAAAGCGTGGTGGAAGACACCAACCTGCGCGTACACGTCGCAGCCCTGCGCAAGGCCCTCGGGGACGGCCAGGCCGGGCAGCGCTACATCGTCACCGTGGCGCAGCGTGGCTACAGCTTTGTCGCGCCGCTGGCTTTCGAATCCCTTGACCCATTGGCGCGCATCCCCCATCCATCCCTGGCGCGCAACCTGCCACTGCAGCGCACGCGCCTGATCGGCCGCCAGGCCCTGGTGGAAAACCTGGTGGCCCAGCTGCCGCGAAAACGCTTCATTACCCTGGTTGGCACCGGCGGCATCGGCAAGACCACCGTTGCCCTGCGGGTCGCTGAACGGCTGATCGGCCATTACCGTGACGGCACCCACCTGCTGGACCTGGCGTCGCTCAACGACGCGGCGATGATCGCTCCCAACCTCTGTGCGTTGCTCGACCTGCCCCTGCAAGACGGCGATCCGCTGGACACCCTCGGCCGACAGCTCAAGGAACGACATCTGTTGCTGGTGCTCGACAACTGCGAGCACTTGATCGACGCCATCGCCCAGCTCAGCGAAACCTTGCTGCGTGGTGCCCCTCACCTGCACATCCTGGCCACCAGCCGCGAAGGCCTGCGCGCCGAAGGTGAACACATGCAGCGCCTGGACGCCCTGGCGTTCCCGCCCCGTGAAATGCCCATCGAGGGTTATCCCGCCCTGGAGTACCCGGCGCTGCAACTGTTTGCCGAGCGTGCGATGGCCAGCCGTGACGACTTCGAACTGACCGACCGCGAGGTGCCGTTGGTGATCGACATCTGCCAGCGGCTGGACGGCATTCCCCTGGCCATCGAACTGGCCGCCGGACAACTCGGCCGCTTCACCCTCGAAGCACTTCACCGGCAACTGCAGGACAGCGTCGCCCTGCTCCACAACGACACCGGCGCCGCACCGCGCCAGCAAACCCTGCGCGCCACGCTGGACTGGAGCTTCGCGCTGCTCACGGCCTGCGAGCAGACCTGCCTGCGGCGGCTGGCGGTGTTCATGGGCAGTTTCAACCTGGCCTCGGCCGCGGCGGTGATCGTTGGCCAGCATGTGGCGCCCGAACAGGTGCTGGTGTCGATCAGCCAGTTGGTCGCCAAGTCGTTGCTCAACGTTGAGATTGGCGATGAAGAGGTGCGCTATCGCCTGCTGGACACCACCCGCCGCTATGCCTTGGAAAAACTCGCCGAAGCCGGGGAACTGGCGGCCAGCCAGGAACGCCACGCCGAACGCTGCCTGGCGCTCATGGGACAAGCGGAACGCGATTGGGAAAACACCCCTACCCGATTGTGGATCGCCCGCTACGCCGACTATCGCGATGACATCCGCGCCGCGCTCGACCGAGGCCTGGGCCCGCAGGGTTCACACGCCGTGGCGATTCGCCTGACTGCTCGCACCCTGCCCCTCTGGCAGGAACTGTCGCTGCTCAAGGAACACGGCCTCTACGTCAACCGGGCGCTGAACTTGCTGCGGGCCAGCCCCAGTCCCTGCCCACGCTTGACCCTGGCCCTGGAACTGGCCCACGCCAGTTTCAACTACCACACCGAGGGCGGTACAGCGGCCACCGTGCGGGCCTTTGCCACCGCCCGACAACTGGCCCGGCAATGCCAGGACCTGGCCGGCGAGCTGCGGGCCGTGTCCGGGCAAATGACCGTCGACCTCAGTTGCGGCCACTACCAACAGGCCTTGGACCACAGCCTGGATTTCGATCGGTTGGGTTTGCAGGGCGACCCGACCCTGTCCTTGAGCGCCCAACGCCTGCGGGTGCTGGCACTGCATTTCATCGGCGACCAGGGCGCGGCGCGGCATGAAGCCGAGCAAGTGATCCAGCGCCTGGCCCAGAGCGGCCACCTCAGCCGCTTCAGTCATGGCTTCGGCGTGCAATACGACCAGAGCGTGGCGGCGCTGACGATTCTGGCGCGGATCCTCTGGCTACAAGGTTTTGCCGAGAAAGCCCGGCGCACCGCCAACCTGGCGTTGCAGATCGCCTTGCAGATCAATCACGGCATTTCGATCTGCTACACCCTGGCACTCACCGGTTGCGTGATCGCCCACTACACCGGCGAGCATTCGACCACGCGGGAAAGGCTCGATCTGTTGAAGCAACAGGCCAAGAAACATTCGGTGATGCTGTTCCATGACTGGGCCTGCCATTACGGCTGCGTATTGGATGGCGAGACGCTGGAGACGAGCACGAAAAACGGGCTGATCCAAGACATCGCGGTCACTCTGCGCCCTGAGTTGGTCAGCCCCGCGCAACTGGAACGGGCCCGCAGTGGCGCCGCGGGCTGGTGTTCGGCGGAGATCCTGCGGGCCGGCGCCGAAACCTTGCTGGCGCGGAACGAGCCGTCCCTGGAGGAAGCCGCCGAAGCGCAACTGCTGGACGCCATGGCCGTGGCCCGTCGTCAACAAGCCCTGGCCTGGGAGCTGCGCAGCGCGACCTCCCTGGCCCGCTTGTGGCAACGTCAAGGGCAGGTGCATGCCGCGCAGGAACTGCTCGGGCCGGTCTACCGCCGCTTCAGCGAGGGCTTCGACACTCCCGATCTATTGAAAGCCGACGCGCTGCTCCAAACGCTGACTCGCCGGTTGGGGCCGTGAACGCCGCGCCCCCCAAGCACCTTGCAGTACGTAACGCCGATGAAACACAGGCCACTGTCCACTGCGCCGCAGTTTGTCCATGGCGTAGGCGCGGGTGGTGTGCAGCAGTCGAAAACGCCCGCCCTCGGCCAACGGCTCGACCATCAGCAGTGACACGCTCGCCAACCGCAACAGCAACCTGGGCACCTGCCCGACACTCAGTTCAGCGCAACTGATCACGGCCTGTGCCGCCTTGAGCGTAAACGGTCCCTCGAACACCGCCAGGCGCTGGAACGCGGTTCGTTCGTCAGCGCTCAAACGCTCGACACTCGAATCCAACACCGCCTCCAGGCTCCGATGCCGGGCCACTGCGGTACGCCGCCCATGGCTCAAGAGGGACAAACCGTAGTCCAACTGTTCGAGCACCCCAGCCACCCCCAAGGCGTCGACCTGGGCCGCCGCCAATTCCAGCGCCAGCGGCAAGCCGTCCAGGCGCTGGCAAATCTGGGCGAGGATCAGCCAGTCGCGGCCATGGGGCTTGAAATCCTGCTGCCGGGCGCTAACCCGTTCAACCAGCAGTTGCACCGCCGGGCATGCGACGATCTGGTGCTCCGGCTCGAGAGGCGATGCCACGGCCAGGCCCGGCAGTGGCACGATTTTTTCGCCCGACAGTTCCAGCGGTTCGCGGCTGCTGCACAACAGCGCCACCCCCGGTGCCGTCGCAGCCAGCGCCTGGGCCAGTTCCCGACAGGCGCCGAGCACATGCTCGCAGCCATCGAGCACCAGCAACATCCGGCAGGATTCCAGGCACCGGCCTAAAGCTCCGTGCGCCAGGCCCAGCGCGCCGGCCACCTGAGCCGTCACTTGCGAGGGTTCGCTGATGGCGGCCAGGTCAACGAACCAGGCACCGTCGTCAAAATGTTCAAGCAACAGCTCTGCCGCCCGCAGCACCACGGTGGTCTTGCCGACCCCGCCCGGGCCGGTCATGGTGGTCAGCGCTTGACGAGGTACTTGCGCCAACAACCGTCCCAGGATTCTGTCGCGGCCGACCACCGGGCTCAAGCGCGTGGGCAAGTTGTGTCGCTCCGCTGGGGGACTGAACGGCGTCTCGATGTCCTCGTGAACCGCCAGGCAATAGCCTTGTCGTGGATGGTTGAGGATATAGCGCGCGCCGTCCCGCCCGTCGCCGAAGGCCCGCCGCAGCGCCGCAATGTGCACCCGCAGGTTGATGTCTTCCACGACGCTGTCAGGCCAGACGTGGGCGATGAGGGTTTGCTTACTGACATAACGGCCGGTGTGCTCCACCAGCACCTGCAGAACATCCAGGGCGCGACCACCCAATGCGAGTGGCTGGCCGTCACGGGTGACCAGCCGCTGCTGCCGGTAGAAGGCAAACGGACCGAAGCTCACCGCCGGCTCGCTGTCGGGTTTGACGAAACTGTTCATGGGCGATCCAGTGCCGGAAAACCGGTGCGGGCGTCAGCGTGCGGATCACCGAACACGTCTGCCCTGGGCTCCTGCGCATCCTTTCCAAGGGGTTCGCCGTTATCTTGGCAGGCGCACGCCGCAGGACAATGCTGGCACAGGGAGCACCACGGACATCACGGTGCCTTGGACGGACACCGACGGCTCAACTGAACTGCTGACGATATTGCACCGGAGTCAGGCCGAGCTTTTCACCGAACAGAAAACGCATGTGCCGCACACTGCCGAAGCCGCTGCGAAACGCCACGGTCTTGAGTGGCAGGTCAGTGGTTTCCAGCAACTGACGCGCCCGGTCGATGCGTGCGCCTTGCAGGAACTCCATGGGCGTCATCTTCACTTCTCGGGCAAAGACCCGGGCGAAATGCCGCGCACTCATGGCGGCCAGCGCGGCCATGCGTTCGATGGTGAAGGGCTCTTCCAGGTGCTCCATCACATGATTCTGCACCCGGGTGATGGCCGATTCCTGTGTCGACACCGCCGCCACCGAGGGACTGAACTGCGCCTGGCCACCCTGGCGTTTCATCACCACCAACAACACCTTGGCCACGTCCAACGCGACTTTGCGGCCATGGTCCTGGGCGACGATGGACAGGGCCAGGTCGATCCCGGCGGTGACGCCGCCCGAGGTGATCAGGCGGCGGTCCTGCAGGAAGATCTTGTCGGTTTCCACCAGGGCCTTGGGGAAACGCTGGATCAGGCGTTCGGTGTAATGCCAATGGGTAGTGACGCGATAACCGTCGAGCAAGCCCGCCTCACCGAGCACAAAGGCGCCGGTGCAGATGGAACCGTAGCGCGTCGCCCGTTGCGCCGCGGCGCGCAGCCAGGTGTGCAGCCCCGGATGCTGGTCGTTATAGGCCCCCGGCCCGCCCGGCACCAACAACACGTCATAGGCCGCCCAGGCCTGGTCGATATGGATATCGGCCT
Organism: Pseudomonas sp. Z3-6; assembly: GCF_051131985.1. Taxonomy (NCBI): domain Bacteria; kingdom Pseudomonadati; phylum Pseudomonadota; class Gammaproteobacteria; order Pseudomonadales; family Pseudomonadaceae; genus Pseudomonas; species Pseudomonas sp. Z3-6. The sequence goes on along the minus strand of NZ_CP071644.1, from coordinate 2,340,879 downwards.
GCACCGCCACGCCGTTGGATGCGCGCAACGGCCCGCGTTCGGTCCCCAGGGTCAGCAGTTGATAACGCTGGTTCGTCTCGAGGTAACGATTGGCGATGGAAAACACCTCCAGCGGCCCGGCCATGTCGAGCAGCAAGAAATCCGGGAACAGCACCATTGCAACGGTTTTCATCAAGAAAGACGCCAAAAAATCGAGGGGAACTGTAGGCCACAGATGATCCCATGTGGGAGCGGGCTTGCTCGCGAAAGCGGTGTGTCAGTCGACGAAAATACTGCTTGTTGCGCTGCTTTCGCGAGCAAGCCCGCTCCCACAGGTTCATCGTCGGGCTGACGATTAGCATTATGTCGAAGCGAAGCATCCGCCGGTAGGCATTCTCGATTGTCCACTCAAAACGGACAGTCTTTCATTTTCCACCTGCTTATTGAATATCTCGGTAACCATTAACCTTCTTCTGAACCCGGCGAACGGCCCCAGCCGCCGCCCAAAGACATCAGGAGAATTCATCATGCTGACCCTTCGCAAAGCTTCGGACCGCGGCATTGCTCGCCACGGCTGGCTGACCTCGTTCCACACCTTCTCGTTCGCCAGCTACCGCAACCTCAACGAACAGGGCTTCTCCGACCTGCTGGTCATCAACGACGACCGGGTCGCCGCCGCCAAGGGTTTTGGCCAGCATCCGCACCGGGACATGGAGATCTTTTCCTATGTGCTCGAAGGGGCGCTGGAACACAAGGACACCCTGGGCACGGGCTCGGTCATTCGCCCCGGTGACGTGCAGTTGATGAGCGCCGGCAGCGGCGTGGCCCACAGCGAGTTCAACCACAGCGCGGACGAGCCGGTGCACTTCCTGCAGATCTGGATCGTGCCCGACGTCAGCGGTGCCACCCCCCGTTATCAACAGGAGCACTTCAGCCGCGAGCAGAAACAGGGACGCCTGCAATTGATCATCTCCCCGGATGGCGCCGACGGCTCGCTCCAGGTGCGCCAGGACGCGCGGGTCTACGCCGGGTTGTTCGATGGCGAGCAACGCGCCACCCTGGCCCTGGCAGCGGATCGTTATGCCTACGTGCACGTGGCCCGGGGCGCTGTCGAGCTTAACGGCGTGCAATTACAGGAAGGGGATGGCGTGCGGGTGCGCCAGGAGCAGGCCCTGACCTTGAGCAATGGCCAGGATGCCGAGGTGCTGGTGTTCGATCTGCGGCCGCAGGAATTGCCGCAGATGCCATGAAGCACCGTGGGAGAAACTGCCACAGATGACATGGATCAACCTTTAACCCCTGTGGGAGCGAGCTTGCTCGCGATAGCGGAGTGTCAATCACATGAGTATCAGCTGACCTGACGCCATCGCGAGCAAGCTCGCTCCCACATTGGATTAACGATGGGTCAAATTCAGGCTTTGATCTATTTGGAGCTACAGCACGCTTCGGACAGCATCATCGTCTAATCTGAACGCGCTCGTCTGTTGCCACGAAGCACGGCGAACTATAAAGTTCCCGAAAATATTTCGTTTCTGACCGACGGTCATTGATACTGTCTGAAGTAAATTGACCCAACGCAAGAGCCTAGGCAAAATGATTTCACTTTGCCACCAATTCTCTCCCGACTTGCTTATTCACGGAAGAAAGCATGAAAACCGCCATATCCTTCGCTTTAATCTCGATTGCGTGCAGTGCGACCGCGGACGTTCAGAACATCAAATACCTATATGATGATTCGGACGCCGTGTACTCCATCGTCTCGTCTGTCGACAGCGGTTCAGCCATCCAGGCCACCGTGCAGAGAAAGGGCACTTACTTCACCAACTACACGAAACTGGAACTCGACTGTGCCAGCCGCAATGTACGGCACATGGGCATGTACAACAGTCTCGCAGGGTTGGAGAAAGCCGAGTTCGACCAGATGCAAGGACGAATCATCGACGGCTCGATCGCCGACGAAGTCGGCAAGACGCTGTGCAAGGAGACGACCTTGACCGCATCGCAAGCCGCACCGCAAACCGAAGACCTGCCTACCGAAACACAAACCGACGATAACAGCTGACGCGTGAGCTGTGTGGGAGCAAAGCTTGCTCGCGATGCAGGCGCCTCGTTTTCCCAGAAGATCGCGTCATCTTCATCGCGGGCAAGCCTTGCTCCCACATAGCTCCCCGGCAATGCCCTATCCCCGCCCCAGATACTCATCCCTGATCAACCAGCGTCTTCATCGCAAGGCTTGCTTGCGCTCCGATTTCGAACGGTAGCTGCCAGGCGGTACACCGAAGAAATCCCGAAAACGACGCTGGAAGTGCGGCGAACTGACGAAACCTGTCGCCACGGCGATTTCGGTCACGGACCGATTGGTCTGCTGGATGAGTTGGCGCGCGCGCGTCAGGCGCAGCTCCAGGTAATAACGTGTGGGGGTCGCACCGAGAAAACTGCAGAAGCGCCGCTCCAACTGGCGCTTGGAAATCTTTACGCACGCCGCCAGTTCATCGATGGTCAAGGGCTCTTCTACGTTCTGCCACATCAGTTCCAACGCCAACTTGAGGCTTTCCGGCAGCGTCGGGTCGGTCTCGACAAAAACCGGCGGCAAGTCTGTCGCATCCTCGCCGGACTCATCGCAACGCAGGATTTCCTCGATAGCCCCCACCAACATCGCCCCGCCCGTCTGGCGGATCAACTGGAGCATCATGCGCAGCGAACTGTTGGCCCCCGCGCAACTGACCCGCTCCCGGTCAACCACATAGGCTCGATTGGACACCTTCACATGGGGGAACACCTCCGCCATCATGGCGCGGCTTTCGGGGTGAACAGCGCATTCGAAACCATCCAGCAGATTGGCATCCGCCACAAAGAAGGCGCCGTTCCACAGCCCGCCCAGGATCGCCCCGGACGTCGCGTTGGCCCGCAGCTTGCGGCGCAGCAATGGATGGCCTTGCAACTTCACGCGAAAGCCCCCGGCAACGATCAGCACATCCTGGTTTTCCGGTATCTGCGCCAGTTCGATGTCCGTCGAGATGACAATGCCCAGGTCGCTCGTCACCTGCCCACCCGACACCCCCACCGTCAGCACCTCGTAGAGGGGCATGTCGCTCATCAGGTTGGCGGTCACCAGCGCGTCCACGGCGCCGGTGAAAGACATCATCGAGAAGTTGTCCATCAATACAAACGCGACGCGGATCGGCGCCTGGCTGGCGGGTGCCGATCCGAGTGGCCGATAAGCCATGTTCTTGTTTTTGAGTACGCTCTCGAATGCGCTTGGCATAGGGCCTCGTTAGTACATTAAAGATGAGGATTGGCTGCACGTGGGTGCCCTGCCGAAGGGCGAAGGCGCAGCACAGACCACGTTATCTTCCAGACAAGTCAAGCCGGCTGCATTCGCACCTGCGCCGTCTACCGGTCGGCCCGCGCCAAAAAAGGCAAGCCTCAAGTGCCTAAGACTTTGGTCGATACACTGGCAGTAGGCATGGGCGCTTTTCCCTTCCAGAGACTCGCAACGCCAACCACAGCCGTTTCCGCCGTTCCAACACTTAAAATATTCCGCGGGAGAAGTCATGAATATCAAACAGAAGCTGACATGGGCGTTCGCGACCATCGCCTGCCTTCCCGTTATCCTGGTGGCGGTGCTTGTCGTACTGAACCTGCGCGACGCTGCGAAAGCCAACTTCCTGGACAGCAGCGGCCGAGAAATCCGCCAGATCGACAACGGCATGAAGCAGTTCTTCGATGGCATCAGCCAGAACGTCGAATACTTCGCCAAGGATCCACGGATCGTCGCAGCCAAGGATCTGAAAAACTACTCCGGTGCCGACGCCGCACAAACCCCGCTTACCGAGAACAATAAACAGCTGCTGGAGATCTTCGACCGATTCGCCAAGAGTCACCCGACGACCGCCTACCTTTCCCTGGGCTTGGCCGACGGCGGTTATGCCAGTTGGCCTGACGACCCCAAAATCTCCAACTACGACCCACGGGTGCGTCCATGGTACAAGGCGGCCATCGCCGCGCCGGGCACCACCGTGCGCACCGACGCTTATTATTGGGCGCCGGATGATGTGTCGTTGATCGGCATCGTGCACACGGTTTCCGACGCCGCCGGCAAGCTGGTGGGCGTGGTCGGCCTGGACGTGTCGCTCAAGCAACTGACCGAATTGGTGAAGAACATCAAGCTGGGCGACAGTGGCTACCTGATGCTGGTGGAAGCCAACGGCAACGTCCTGGTGGACGCCGCCGATGCCAAGCACAACTTCAAGCCGCTGGCCGACCTGGGCCCCAACTATGCCGAGCTGGCCAAAAGCAGCGATGGCGTGACCCAGATCGAGATCGACGGCGTGCCCTACATGGCCAACGTGGTCAGTTCCAAAGGGTTGGGCTGGCGCTTCATTGGCCTGATCAAACGCGATGAAGTGATGGCCGAGGCTTCGAGCCTGACTTGGCTGATCGCCATCATCGCCGCCGCGCTGGCCGCGGTCTTCGCTGTGGTGGGCGCCAGTTTCGCCAGCGTCATCGTGCGGCCGATTCGCGGCGTAGCCAACGGCCTGCAGGAAATCGCCGAGGGTGAAGGCGACCTCACCCGTAAACTCTCGGTGCAAGGCAAGGACGAAACGGCCACCCTGGCGGGCTGGTTCAACCAATTCCTGGGCATGATCGCCCAACTGATGCAGCGCATCGGCAGCGCCTCTTCCGACTTGCAGACCGCCGCAGCCGATACCAGCCACGTGGCCCAGAACATGAACGACGCCGCCGGGCGCCAACGCCAGGCAGTTGAATTGGTGAGCACCGCATTCAACGAAATGGTTGCCACCGCCAACGAAGTGGCCCGCTCGTGCAGCCAGGCCGCCACCAGTGCGGACGAGGGCTATCGCGATGTACACGATGGTCAGCACCATATCGGCGAAGCCACGGGCAGCGTGCTGAAACTGAGCGAGGACCTGCAGCAGTCGACCCAGACCATGCAGGCGCTGGAGCAGGACAGCAAGAACATCAACACCATCCTCGACACCATTCGTTCCATCGCCGAGCAGACCAACCTGCTGGCCCTCAACGCCGCCATCGAGGCCGCGCGCGCCGGTGACCAGGGTCGCGGCTTTGCGGTGGTAGCCGATGAGGTACGGGCCCTGGCCCGCCGCACCGCCGACTCCACCGGCGAGATCGACAGCCTGCTGGGCAACCTCGCACGGCGCACCCAGGAAGTAACCCAGCAGATGCAAAGCAGCCTGCAGGTGTCACACACCAGCGTCGAGCGCATCCAGCAGGCGCGGGACAGCTTCGACAAGATCCGCAACTCGGTGGACTCGATTCGCGACCAGAACACGCAAATCGCCACGGCGGCAGAGCAACAGCACCAGGTCGCCGAGGACATCAACCGGCACATCGCGCAGATTCATGCCGATGCGCAGCTGGTTGAAGAGTTTGCTCACACGGCGCAGACCGGCTCGGGGCGCTTGACGGATATTTCTGGACAGCTCAAGGGGTTGGTGGGGCGCTTCAAGTTCTAAACCGGGCTTACGTCCACTGAAGATCAAATGTGAGAGCGGGCTTGCTCGCGGTTGCAGCGGCACAGTCAATACTGATGCAAGCTGACCCACCGCCTTCGCGAGCAGGCTCGCTCCCACAGTGGACTTGTGGTGCCAGCAATACCTGCATTCACCACAAAACCCTGTGGGAGCCGAGCCTGCTCGCGATGGCGGCGGGACATTCAGCATTCCGGTGACAGGCACACCGCTTTCGCGAGCAAGCCCGCTCCCACAGTGGACTTGTGATGTCAGCCATATCTGCGTTCACCACAAAACCCTGTGGGAGCCGAGCTTGCTCGCGATGGCGGCGGGACATTCAGCATTCCGGTGACAGGCACACCGCTTTCGCGAGCAAGCCCGCTCCCACAGTGGACTTGTGGTGCCAGCCATATCTCCGTTCACCACAAAACCCTGTGGGAGCCGAGCTTGCTCGCGATGGCGGCGGGACATTCAAACATACCCGTGACAGGTACACCGCTTTCGCGAGCAAGCCCGCTCCCACAGTGGACTTGTGGTGCCAGCCATATCTGCGTTCACCACAAAACCCTGTGGGAGCCGGGCTTGCTCGCGATGGCGGCGGGACATTCAAACATACCCGTGACAGGTACACCGCTTTCGCGAGCAAGCCCGCTCCCACAGTGGACTTGTGGTGCCAGCCATATCTGCGTTCACCACAAAACCCTGTGGGAGCCGGGCTTGCTCGCGATGGCGGCGGCACAGTCAATACTGATGCAAGCTGACCCACCGCCTTCGCGAGCAGGCTCGCTCCCACACTGGACTTGTGATGTCAGCCATATCTGTATTCACCACAAAACCCTGTGGGAGCCGAGCTTGCTCGCGATGACGGCGGGACATTCAGCATTCCGGTGACAGGCACGCCGCTTTCGCGAGCAAGCCCGCTCCCACAGTGGACTTGTGGTGCCAGCAATATCTGCGTTCACCACAAACCCTGTGGGAGCCGAGCTTGCTCGCGATGGCGGCGGGACATTCAGCATTCCGGTGACAGGCACGCCGCTTTCGCGAGCAAGCCCGCTCCCACAGTGGACTTATGGTGCCAGCAATACCTGCATTCACCACAAAACCCTGTGGGAGCGAGCCTGCTCGCGAAGGCGGTGGGCCTGCCTGTCGCCGTAAGCCCAGGCAAAAAAAACGGCACCTTTCGGTGCCGTTTTCACGCTCACAGGGGGAGTTACTTGCGGGCCGCCTCCCACGACTTCAACAGCTCGGTGTAGCTCACGGTTTCGCCTTTCGGCTTCTCGTTCGCCAGTTTCGGCTTCGGAGCACCCGGCTGGTCGAACCAGTATTGCGCGTCGCGCTCAGGGTTCATCTTAGGTGCGCAGGTGGCTTGGGCCTTGGAGCGTTCCAGACGCGTCATGATCGCGTCCTGGTCCTTGGCCAAGCCATCGAGGGCTTGCTGTGGGGTCTTCTCGCCGCTGGCCGCTTCGGCGATGTGGCTCCACCACAGTTGCGCAAGGCGTGGATAATCCGGCACGTTGGTCCCGGTCGGGGTCCATTGCACGCGGGCCGGGCTGCGGTAGAACTCCACCAGGCCACCGAGCTTCGGCGCCAGGTCGGTCAGGGCCTGGGAGTTGATGTCCGACTCACGAATCGGCGTCAGGCCGACGATGGTCTTCTTCAACGATACCGTCTTGGACGTCACGAACTGCGCATAGAGCCAGGCCGCGAGTTTCTGCTTCTCAGGCGTGGACTTCATGAACGTCCACGAACCCACGTCCTGATACCCCAGCTTCATGCCCTCTTCCCAATACGGACCGCGTGGCGACGGCGCCATGCGCCATTTCGGCGTGCCGTCGGCATTCACCACCGGCAGGCCCGGCTTGGTCATGTCGGCGGTGAAAGCGGTGTACCAGAAAATCTGCTGGGCGATGTTGCCTTGGGACGGCACCGGGCCGGATTCGGAGAAGGTCATGCCCGCCGCTTCCGGTGGCGCGTATTTCTTCATCCAATCCACGTATTTGGTGGTGGCGAACACGGCCGCAGGACCATTGGTGTCGCCGCCACGGGTCACGCTGGAACCGACCGGATGGCAGTCCTCGACACGAATGCCCCACTCGTCCACGGGTAAACCGTTGGGCAGGCCCTTGTCGCCGCCACCGGCCATGGAGAACCAGGCATCGGTGAAGCGCCAGCCCAGGGACGGGTCTTTCTTGCCGTAGTCCATGTGGCCGTAGACGCGCTTGCCGTCGATTTCCTTGACGTCTTCGGAGAAGAACTTGGCGATGTCTTCATAGGCCGACCAGTTCACCGGTACGCCCAACTCGTAGCCGTACTTTTCCTTGAACTTGGCCTTCAGGTCCGCACGCTCGAACCAGTCGGCGCGGAACCAGTACAGGTTGGCGAACTGCTGGTCGGGCAGTTGATAAACCTTGCCGTCCGGCGCGGTGGTGAAGGAAATACCGATGAAGTCCTTCAGGTCCAGGGTCGGCGAAGTGAAGTTCTTGCCTTCGTTGGCCATCAGGTCGGTGATCGACTCGGTTTTGCCGTAGCGAAAGTGCGTGCCAATCAGGTCCGAGTCGTTGACCCAGCCGTCATAGATATTCTTGTCCGACTGCATCTGGGTCTGCAGCTTCTCCACCACGTCGCCTTCCTGAAGCAGGTCGTGAGTCAGCTGGATCCCGGTGATTTCGTTAAAGGCCTTGGCCAATACCTTGGATTCATACTCGTGGGTGGCGATGGTTTCCGACACTACGTTGATTTTCATCCCGCGAAACGGTTCGGCGGCCTTGATGAACCACTTCAATTCTTCAAGCTGCTGCTCGGCTGTCAGGGTCGACGGCTTGAATTCACTGCCGATCCATTTTTTAGCGGCGTCTTCATAGGCGTCGGCCCAGGCCGTAGCGCTCAGCCCGCTGAGTGCCAGCATGGCTGCCAATGAAACGCTATGTCGCAGCTTATTGTTTTTATCGAACATAGAGACCTCTCCTGTTTGGGTTTAAGAGCCTGATCGTCGCGTTGTCGCGATTAGCCCCACCGCATCACTGCCAACAGCCACACCAAAGACAACGCGAACGCTATCCAGATGCTCCAATCGGTCACGCCAATCACCAGCAGGTGCAGATAGGCGCTACCGAGAAGACCAATAAACAACCGATCGCCACGGGTCGTGGCAATCGGCAGGAAACCACGCCGAGGGATACTCGGCGAACGCAATTCCCACGTCGTCATGCCCACCAGCAGCAAGGCGATGACACCAAAAAACGCCGCCGTCGGGACGGTCCAGTTCATCCATTCCATCATCGACTCCTCAGACCCGGCCCAGGGCAAAGCCCTTGGCTACGTGGTTGCGAACGAACCAGATCACCAGCATGCCCGGCAGGATGGTCAACACCCCCGCCGCCGCCAGCACCCCCCAGTCGATACCGGACGCCGACACCGTACGGGTCATGACCGCCGCGATCGGCTTGGCATTCACCGAGGTGAGCGTACGGGCCAGCAACAGCTCGACCCAGGAAAACATGAAGCAGAAAAATGCCGTGACGCCGATGCCGGAGCCGATCAACGGAATGAAGATCCTGGCGAAGAACTTGGGGAAACTGTAGCCGTCAATGTAGGCGGTCTCGTCAATTTCTTTCGGCACCCCGGACATGAACCCTTCGAGGATCCACACCGCCAACGGCACGTTGAACAGGCAGTGAGCCAGGGCCACGGCGATATGGGTGTCAAACAGGCCGATGGACGAATACAGCTGGAAGAACGGCAACAGGAACACTGCCGGTGGCGCCATCCGGTTGGTCAGCAGCCAGAAGAACAGATGCTTGTCCCCCAGGAACCGATAACGGGAAAACGCATAGGCCGCCGGCAACGCAACGCCCAGGGAAATCACCGTGTTCAGGCTCACGTAGTACAGCGAGTTGAGGTAACCGGTGTACCAACTCGGGTCGGTGAAGATCACCTTGTAGTTGTGGAAGGTGAAATCGTGGGGCCACAGGGTCAGGCCGCCAAGGATCTCGGTGTTGCTCTTGAACGACATGTTCAGCAGCCAGTAGATGGGCACCAGCAGGAACAGGATGTAGATCAGCAGGGGTATCAGCTTTCTCTTGCTCATTGTGCGGGCCTCAACGGTTGGCGTCGGAGTGCGTCATGGCGGTGTAGAACAGCCAGGACACCAACAGAATGATCAGGAAGTACACCAGGGAAAACGCCGCCGCCGGGCCCAGGTCGAATTGGCCGATGGCCATCTGCGTCAGGGTCTGACTGAGGAACGTGGTGGCGTTACCCGGCCCGCCGCCGGTGAGCACGAACGGCTCGGTGTAAATCATGAAGCTGTCCATGAAGCGCAGCATCACGGCGATCAGCAGCACGCTCTTCATCTTCGGCAACTGGATGTGCCGGAACACCGCCCAGTTGGACGCCCGGTCGATCCGCGCCGCTTGATAATAGACGTCGGGAATCGCCCGCAGCCCCGAATAACACAGCAGCGCCACCAACGACGTCCAGTGCCAGACGTCCATCACCAGCACGGTGACCCAGGCGTCCATGGTGTTGGCCGCATAGTTGTAGTTGATGCCCAGGCCGTTAAGGGTGGAGCCCAGCAAACCAATGTCGGCGCGGCCGAAAATCTGCCAGATGGTGCCAACCACGTTCCACGGGATCAGCAACGGAATCGCCAGGATGATCAGCACCAGGGACGACCACTTGCCCTTGGTCGGCATGGTCAGGGCGATGGCGATGCCCAGGGGAATTTCGATCAGCAGCACGCACGCCGAGTAGATGAATTGGCGCAGCAGCGAATCGTGCAGCCGTGGATCGAGCAGCACCTGCTTGTACCAATCGGCGCCGACGAAGTAGCGGCTGGACTGATCGAAGATGTCCTGCACCGAATAGTTGACCACCGTCATCATCGGGATCACGGCGCTGAAGGCCACCAGCAGGAATACTGGCAGCACTAACCACCAGGCCTTGTTGTTCTGCACCTTGTTCATGGCTGCACCTCGCCAGTGGATTCGAGCAGATATTCATCGGCATAGACCATCAGCCATTGCGCCGGGAAACTGATGTACGCCGTGCCTTCCGGTACAGGCTTGTCTTCGGCCAGGCGGACCTTCAGCGGTGCGCCATCGAGGTTGAGGGTCAGGATCTTGTAGGTGCCCAGGTCTTCGACGTGGACCACGTCGGCCCGCATCGCGTCGTCGTAAGGGCCATCCCAGACATGCACGAACTCGGGGCGAATGCCGACCTTCAGGCTTTTGCCCTCGGCTTCGGCGATACGCCGTTGCAAGGTGTCCGACAGGGGCAAATGGGTCGAGGCGAAGCCGACGCCACCGGGCTGCGCCGTGACCTCGATCAGGTTCATCCCCGGGCTGCCGATGAAGTAGCCGACAAAGGTGTGGCTGGGGCGCTCGAACAAATCCCGAGGCGTGCCGAACTGCACGATCTGGCCGCCGTACATCACCGCGATCTTGTCGGCGAACGTCGAGGCTTCCAACTGGTCGTGGGTGACGTAGACCATGGTGATGTTGAACTGCTCGTGGATCTGCTTGAGCTTGCGCCGCAGTTTCCATTTCAGGTGCGGGTCGATCACCGTCAGCGGTTCGTCGAACAGGATCGCCGACACATCGTCGCGCACCAACCCGCGGCCCATGGAGACTTTCTGTTTCTCATCGGCGGTGAGGTTGCGGGCCTTTTTGTCCAGCAGGTTCTGCAGGTCCAGGACCTCGGCGATTTCCTGCACCTTGGTGTGGACCCTCGCCTCGGCCATGCCCTGGTTGCGCAGCGGGAACGCCAGGTTGTCAAACACCGTCATGGTGTCGTAGACCACCGGGAACTGGAACACCTGGGCGATGTTCCGGCGTTCCGGGGTCAGGTCGTTGACGACTTTGCTGTCGAACATCACCTGCCCTTCGGAAGGGCTGAGCAAGCCGGAAATGATGTTGAGCAAGGTGGATTTGCCGCAGCCCGAAGGGCCGAGCAGCGCATAGGCGCCGCCCTGCTCCCAGATATGGTTCATCTCGCGGATCGCATAGTCCTCGGGGCCCGCCGGGGTGCTGGTGTAGCTGTGGGCGAGGTTCTGCAAACGAATTTCAGCCATCAGGCAACCCTCGCAATACGCAGGCCCGGGGCCTGGACCAGCTTGCCTTGGGCATCGAAGACAAACAGTTTATGGGTCGGAATGTAGATGCGGATCGGCGCGTCCACGTCGTACTCATGCACCCCTGGCAAGTGCAGCACCAGCAGGAAATGTTCGTTGCGCACATGCAGGAACGTCTCCGAGCCGCTGATCTCGGCTACCTCGACGGTCACCGCCAGTTCGAGGTCGTCGTCATTGCTTGGCACCAGGGAAATATGGCTGGGGCGCACGCCGAAACGAAACTCACCCTCGCCCACCGGGCGCAGGTCGACGTTCAGCGGGAAATGCACGAAATTGGCGAAGCTGACTTCATTGCCGGCAATACGACCCGGCATGAGGTTGATCGGTGGCTCGGAAAACAGCTCGGCGGCCAGCACGGTTTGCGGCTGGTGGTAGACGGAAGACGACTTGCCGCTCTGAATCACCCGGCCCTCGTGGAGGATCGTGGTGGTGCCGCCCAAGGCCAGTGCCTCGTTAGGCTCGGTGGTGGCGTAGACGGCGATGGTGTGGCGGGCCTGGAACAGCTCGCGCATTTCCTGGCGCAGCTCTTCGCGCAGCTTGTAGTCGAGGTTCACCAAAGGCTCGTCGAACAGGATCAGCTCGGCGTCCTTGACCAAGGCCCGGGCCATGGCCGTGCGCTGCTGCTGGCCGCCGGACAATTCCAGTGGATGGCGCTTGAGAAACTTCTCGATCCGCAACATTTTTGCGGTTTCCAGGACCTTGCTTTGGATGATTTCTTCGGACACACCGGCCTGGCGCAACGGCGAGGCGATGTTTTCGAAAACGGTCATGGTCGGGTAGTTGATGAACTGCTGGTAAACCATCGACACGTTGCGCAACCGCACCGGACGGTGGGTGACGTCGACGCCGTTCATCAGGATGCGGCCGCTGTCGGGCTTGTCCAGACCCGCCATCAGGCGCATGAGGCTGGTCTTGCCGGACAGCGTGCGGCCCAACAGGACGTTGAAGGATCCGGGTTCGAAACTCAGATTGGCATCGTCGATCCAGGTCTGGCCTTCGACGGTGCGACAGATGTGCTCAAGCTTTAATGACATGGCTCGGCCTTTTTATTATTTGGAGTCAAGCGACCCGAGCTTCAAAGCGAAAGCCGTGCCAGAAATCACAAACCCTTGATCAGGTTGATTTTTTACTGGATTGGCAGGCAAAAGGCGTTCGTTGATGAACAGAAGTGAACAATCAGGAATGAACAACTGAACAATGGACGGGTTGACAATGAACAATTTTGAACAACACTGAAAGAACGTTTTCGGCTAGCCTGGCTGCGATCCTGTGGGAGCGGGCTTGCTCGCGAAGGCGGTGTGTCAGCCAGCACAAATGTCGACTGTCACGACGCTTTCGCGAGCAAGCCCGCTCCCACAGGATCTGTGTATGAAGTGGTATTCAGGCCTGCCCCAGCACAAGGAGTCTGTGCGAGACTTGCCACAACAATAAAAACAGCTCCTGCGAGAGTGCCCCATGGCCGCACCTGCTCCTGCCTTGTCCCACGAGGCCATTATCCAGGCTTCCTGGTCCCGTTGCCGCGCCTTCGGCCTGAATCACCAGAGCGTGCCGGCCTTCGATCAGTTGCCCGCCCAAGGCATCGCCCACTTGCTGGAAAGCCAGCATTCGCTGGTGCAGACCACCCATCAGGAGGTCTTGCCGTATTACGAGAACATCCTCAGCAACTCCAATTGCCTGATCATGCTGGCCGACAACCAGGGCCAAGTGCTGACCTCCTGGGGCACCCAGCGCTTCATCGAGCCGAAACTGGCCCATGGCTTCAGCGCCGGGGCGAGCTGGATGGAGCGCTGCACCGGCACCAACGCCATCGGCACCGCGCTGGCCTGCGAACAGGCGGTGCACATCGAGCACGATGAACACTTCCTCAAGGCCAACCGCTTCATGACCGGCTCCGCCGCGCCGATCTTCGATGCCGAGCGCAAGGTCATCGCCGTGCTGGACGTCTCCAGCGACAGCTACCTGCCGCCGTCCCACACCCTGGGCATGGTCAAGATGATGAGCCAGACCGTGGAGAACCGGTTGATCCTCAACCTGTTTCGCGGTGAACACTTCCAACTGACGTTCAACACCGGTTTGAACAACCTCGACAGCCAGTGGGCCGGGCTGTTGATTTTCGATGAAAGCGGCCAGGTGCTCTCGGCGAATCGACGTGCGGATAACCTGCTGGGCCTGAGCTTGTCGCGGGTCAGCATCGAAAGCCTGTTCAAGGTGTCGCTGCTGGAACTGCTGAACCAACCCGACGGCCTGCCATTCGCCCTGCAAGCGTCTGGCAGCAATCGATTCCAATGTCTGCTCAGGCGCCCGAGTCAGGTGTCGATCAGGGCACGCGTGTTCACCGAAGCAACGCCTGCGCCGGCCCCCGCCAGCAACACCATCGGCCTCAACACCCTGCACTTCGGTGACAGCCGCGTGGAGAAAGCCGTGCGCCAGGCCGAGCGCTTGCTGGAGAAGGACATTCCACTGTTGATCCATGGCGAGACGGGCGTCGGCAAGGAAGTGTTCGTCAAGGCCCTGCACCAGGCCAGTTCGCGCGCCAAGCAGCCATTCATTGCCGTGAACTGCGCCGCGATCCCCGCCGAGTTGGTGGAGTCGGAATTGTTCGGTTATGAAAAAGGCGCGTTCACCGGCGCCAACCAGAAAGGCAGCATTGGCCTGATCCGCAAGGCCGACCGCGGCACGCTGTTCCTCGACGAGATCGGCGACATGCCCCTGCCGACCCAGGCCCGGCTGCTGCGGGTGTTGCAGGAACGTTGTGTGCAACCGGTGGGCAGCGCCGAGCTGTTCCCGGTGGACATCCGCATCATCTCCGCCACCAACCGCTCACTGCGCGAACAGGTGCAACTGGGGCGGTTTCGCGAAGACTTGTACTACCGCATCGGCGGCCTGACCCTGGAACTGCCGCCCTTGCGCGAACGCAGCGACAAGCAGGCCCTGTTCAAGCGCCTGTGGGAACACCACCGCGAACCGACCCAATGGGCCGGCCTGAGCCGTGAGGTATTGGACCTGTTTGAACGCCACCCCTGGCCGGGCAACCTGCGACAGGTCAGCAGCGTGCTGCAAGTGGCCCTGGCGATGGCCGAGGAACAGCCGATCCGTCCGGAACACCTGCCCGACGACTTTTTTGTCGACCTGGAAATGGAACCGGTGGAAACGCCTGAACCACTGACGGTGGACCTCAACGATGCCGAGGACTTGAACCGCCAGTTGCAAGCCGTGGGCGGGAATATCTCGCACCTGGCGCGACGACTGGGGGTCAGCCGCAATACCTTGTACAAACGCCTGCGGCAGTTGGAGAGCTGATACAAAACCTGTAGGAGCGGGCTTGCTCGCGAAGGCGTCGCGTCAGCCAAATCAACGTTGAATGACACACCGCTATCGCGAGCAAGCCCGCTCCCACAGGTTTCATTTCCTAACTGGAAGTACCGACTCAGTCGAACGCACCGTTGAGCACTTCATAAATGATGCCAGTGGCAATCGCCACCAGGATCAGGTCCGTGCCGACCTGCTGCCATTCATAACCATCATAGTGCGGCAAGCGCCCCAACAGCCGGCCATCGAGCTTCTTGGCAATGCCAGGTGGCAACGGCTTGCCTCGGGCCAGGTTTTTCTGGATGCCCGGCGGCAATGCCGGGCCGGGGCTCCAATAATCGCGATAACCGCCAATCACACCCAGGATGCCGCCCCGGTCGATGCTGGGGGCATTATGCCAATCACCGCCACCGCCTTGGTTTCCCTTGCCGCCTTGGTTGCCCTTGTTGCCGGGATTGCCTTGACCGCCCTGATTACCCTTGTTACCAGGATTGCCTTGCCCACCTTTGTTGCCCTGCCCGCCCTTGCCTCCTTGCCCTTGACCGGGCCCTTGATCGAATTGAGCGTTTCCCTTGCCGTTTCCCGGGTCCGCGACAACAATGCCTGGGCCCGCCGCCAAGGCGAAACAGGTAACAGCAGCAATCAACGAGCGCGATTTGAACATGGCAGTTCTCTCGAAAAAGGGACATCCCCTGTAAAGATATAGAGACTAACGGTGATATTAGTTCCATATCACGCTTCGCGTCGCTTGCTTGGACGGATAACACCTGAACACCGCAATCAAGGAGCTCCATGCGCAAGGATTACCTGGCTTTTTTCGTCTCGATGTTCCTCTCGCGGTTGGCCGATCAGATCTTGCTGTTCATCGTCCCGCTGATTGTTTTCCAGACCACCAACAGCGTCTCCTGGGCGGGCCTGGCGTTCTTTGTCGAATCCCTGCCGCGCTACCTGGCGTTCCCGATCTGCGGCGCGCTGTGCGACAAGTTCCCGCCGATTCGCATCCTGCACATCAGCCAGGTCTATCGCGCCGCAGCCTGCGGTGTCGCAGTCGTGCTCTATGGCGTCTTCGGCGGTGTCTATTGGATCGTGGCACTGTCGGCCCTCTGTGGCGTGTTGACCACCCAAGGCATCATGGCCCGCGAAGTGGTCTTGCCTTACATCTTCAAGCACTACACCTACACCAAGACGCTGTCCTATTCGCAAATCGCCGACCAGACCGGCTTGGTACTGGGCCCGCTGGTCGCTGCGCTGCTGCTTGAGGTGTGGGCGTGGCACTGGGTGGTGCTGGCGATCGCCGGGCTGTTCCTGCTGGCAGACCTGGCCATGTTGTACTGGCAGCGCACCAGCTCGGTCACCCTTGAGTCCTTCGAGCAACACCATGACCTCTGGTTGAACCCGCTGCGCATTGCCCTGGGCCACATTTGCAACCTGGCGGAACTGAAAAAAGTCATCAGCCTGGCGGTGGGCGTCAACCTGATCATCGGCGTCACCCTCGCCACGTCGGCAGCCATGGTCATCGGCCATTATGGCGCCGGAAAAGATGATTACGCCGGGTTGCAGGCGGCCGGTGCCGTGACCACCATCGTCATCCTGTTTCTCCTGGCCCGGGTCACCTTGCCCTTGAAACTTCTCGGCGCCCTCTCCTACACGCTGATTGCCGTCGGCGCTTTCATCACCGCGCTCAGCCCGACCCTCTGGGGCTACGTCGTCGGTTTCCTGCTGATCGTCGGCTTCGACAAGATGTTCAACGTGTACATGCGCAGCATCCGTCAGCAGGTCATTCCCCCACAGGACTTTGGCAAGACCGTCGGCGTGATTACGCTGCTCAACAACCTGTCGCAACCGTTCGCGGGCTTGCTCGTCGCGGTGTTGGCGGCGCCTGTTGGGACGCAGGAAGTGATTCTGCTGCTGGCGGTGGTCACCAGCCTGATCGGAGTCGGTGTGGTCGTGATGAACAGGCAATCAACACAGGGGACAAGCGTCTACCGCACCGATGCAGATTGACCCTCGGCTTGTATTATCAGTGACTTATTCTTGAGGCATGGTTGCATCGTTGCCAGCGTCGATGCGCGTCTTCCCACCATTCGTCACCTGTTAAATGGTGGAATCTGCAGGCGACCATGTCTGGCTCAGGGTTTGCACTGGCCTGTCTCAGCAGCCAAGAACGACATAATTCTGACGCGGCGGCAAATTAATCAATGCTTGGTCAGCAAACGGAGATGTACCGTGTCAACTCTCAACGAAATCGCAGCGAACCACGCGAGAATGGCAAAGTTAAAGGAAGAAGAGTCGATGCGGTTGAGTGCGCTTCAGGGACAGGTGGTGGGAAGTTTTGAAATTCCCCCCATCGAGGCGCCCCAAGAGATGTCGCTGCATTTTATGAAAGGTGTACAAGATCACTCGTTCGGCGAAGCGGCTGCGCTGAGTTTTTGACCTGGGCGTTGTTGAGCCTCCGTCGCCCGTTAGTAAGCGGGCGACTCGGCCGTTCAAAACTGTCTGGCTAAAGCCGCTGCAAGTATGCCGGCCGCAATTGCCGGCAACGGCTTTTTAAGGGTCAGCATGACGATTGCGGTGGCCAGCAAAGCCAGGCGTGCGCCGTTGTCACCTTTAACCGCCAGCGGAGCCAGAACCGCCACCAACACCGAGCCGGACATGGCTGTGATGAACTGCTGCACCCGATAGTTGATCGGCACGAACGACATCACGAAAACACCGCCCCACCGAGTGGCCAAGGTCACTGCGGCCATGATCAAGATGACAAGCAAGGTGCCATAACCCGCCGTTTCAATGTTCATCGTTGTTTCTCCATCCACACGGCGCCCAGAACGCCTCCCGCCAAAGCGCCCACCACGACATGGCTGTTAGCCGGCAAATACCAGAAGGCCAATAGCGATGAGCAGGCCGCCACCGTCCAGATGATGAACATGCGCAGGTTCTTTTTCCCGCCCACGACCATCGCCAACAAGAAACAGCCCATCACCATATCGAGCCCGAAACTGACCGGGTTCTCGATGGCGCTGCCAAAGTGAAGCCCCAGCCAACTGCCCAGGATCCAAGTGACCCAGAGCGCAATGCCGCCGCCGAATAGAATCCCCAGCCCCGGCTTGCCCCGACTGAACGCCTGCATCGCCATGGCCCAGTTGGCGTCCGAAACAACCAGCATGACACCGTAGCGTTTGGCGACGGGCAGCTCCCGCAACCACGGGTAAAGTGTCGCGCCCATCAATAGGTGCCGGGCGTTGATCGCGAAAACGGTGATCATCAGCGGAACGACCGGCACTTGCTGCCCCCACAGATCCAGCGCGGCAAATTGAGAAGCGCCCGCAAAAACCAGGGTGCTCATGAGCACGGCTGACGCATCGCTCAAGCCCGTTTGCGCAGCCGCCAGGCCGAAAGCAACGCCGAACACGACGACAAAAAGAGAAATGGGGATCAGTTGCTTGAAACCGTCGTAAATGTGCTTCAGCGTTAGCTCATGCAAATGGGGTTGATCGCTCGACAAAACATCGCCTCTTCTGGTTATCCACGGTGTAAAACTGGGAGTATGAGGCTGATTCTGTATGCCGAAAACTTTTTACCGGGCAATCCAGCGAATCAATAGAGTGAAGCCCGTCACAGACCAGGCGACCGTACAAGCGGCCAGTGCGGAATGTTCCACACCTCCAGCCATAAAGCGGCAAAATGGGCGCCCTGAAGATTCACGCGCGTTCTGCGACAAAAACCAAAGCAGCCAATGCTCTGAACCAGAGCACAGGATTTCTTGGAAGAAAGAAAAAGTTAATTATGGAAAACAGGAGCCTTGAAAATGAGCACGACTGAACAAGTACAAAGCAACGGTAAATACAGCGCCAAGTGGCAGGAACGCTTCGACTTCTTTGACACCTACGGTGCGCCAAGCGACCCGCGCTACAAGGAAGCCTTCAAGGCGCTGCCTGGCTTCAAGAAAAAAATCCTCATCAATGCAAACGTGATCGCATTTTTCTTCGGCCCTATCTACCTGTTCGTCCTGGGCCTCTGGAAGAAGAACCTGGCCCTGCTGGGTATTTTCCTGGCGATCAACATCGCCTTGAGCGTCATTTTCGCCATCATTGGCATGGAGTTTCCGCGGTCGTTGAGCACGGGGCTGAGCGTTGCCATGTCGATGATGTACGCGCTGATGGCCAACTACGCGTACTACCTCAAGGAAGTGAAAGGCGAGCAAGGCTGGAATCCGTTCAAAGGTATGCGTCTCTGATTGCAGGCTTGGGTCATCAAGAGCCCGCACCTTGTCATGAGTGTGCGGGCTTGTTGTTTCTGAGGGTTAAATAGTTGGGGAGGCTGCATCAGCCAAGGCTCAACCGCCCTGACGACCCGAATGTTGTTTTTTTACACCACTTTGAGCCTTCCGCTCAAAATAGGCATGAACAAACCACAGTGCCAGGGCAAACCCGGCAAAGCCAAAAATGAAGAGCAATACCTCTATTGCAGTACCTTCATGAGAAAACATTGTGCTCACCTCATCCTTAAGTGGGTTGACCAAAAATCGCCACGCTTGAGATCTCCCGTAACAATCCAAACATTTTCAGGGTAGTCGCCAACCATCTGTGTGGCAACCCTTAGCCCGGCATGGAACCCCGGTCTAGACGAGTCGCCGCCCCATGGCACCCTGCCCCGGCGGGCCAATGTGTGGTTTCATAACGGTCTATCCAGACCCTTCAAGGAGCTGTGGTGAACACTCAGGACGAATCAACCACCACCCCGTTACACGCAGAGATGATCACGAAACTCCCGAGCCGCTGGCGGGAGCGCTTCAAGCATCACAGCTGGCAGCCAATGACCGTCGGCTGTTCGGATGCCGCAGTCTTTCGGCTGGATGCTCCCGGTGCACCCGCCGTGTTCATCAAGACAGAACCTGCCGGAGCGTTAAACGAGCTACGCGACGAAGCGGCAAGGCTGCGTTGGCTGGCCTCTACCGGCACCCCTTGCGCTCATGCCCTTGATGAAGCCCACGAAGCAGACCGGGACTGGCTGTTGTTAAGCGCAGTGCCGGGGGTTGACCTGCTGTCTGCTCCCATCGACGAGGCGACCAAGGTCAACGTCATGGCCGGCGCTCTGCGCCAACTCCATCAACTCGACCCGACCGATTGTCCCTTCGACCATCGCGCCCACCATCGCATTACCAAGGCCCGAGCCCGGATGGAAACCGGGCTTGTCGATCAGGAGGAACTGGACGAAGAGCATCGGGGACTCGCCCTCGCCCTACTCTTTGAAAGATTGCTAAACCGCCAACCAGCCGAACAAGATCTCGTCGTGACCCACGGCGACGCGTGCCTGCCCAATATCATCGTCGACAACGGTCGTTTTACGGGTTTCATTGATTGCGGTCGGCTGGGGGTTGCGGATCGATATCAGGACCTGGCGTTGGCAACTCGGGACATCGCCGAGGCGTTGGGAGAACAATGGGTGGCGCCGTTTCTGCGGCGATATGGAGTGATCGAGATCGATCAAGATCGAATTTATTTTTATCGGCTTCTGGATGAGTTCTTCTAGCACCTGAAACAAGGGGGCGGATTTCCCGGGCAGTCTCAACTGACCCAAGCAAAACCGCCCTCCCTTTCAGGAAAGCGTCAGCACAGCACTAGAATCCATTCCCCTTTCGGTCTACGCATTCGATTGGAATCGGTTAATCACCACCGGGACCGCTAGTGCTGGCGCTAGATACAACCAAGGCCAGACGCAATGCAGAGGTTTATAAACTCTTCTGATCAATCCCTGCCCATCCGAGCGATTGAGAAAACGACTCGTCCAAGACGACTTCCTGAGTCGGAGACACGTTTTTATCGATACCAATCGTCCTGAATTTTAAAACGCTGCCCCTGAGCATCTGCTTAAGGATTGCCTTGGCCTTGTCCCCTCCAGTCACTGCGCAACCCCCCAATATTTTGTGAATATTCAAACCCTGCGCCTGGGCTTGCCTTGTGAGCTCCGAGCGTGGCCTCAACACATCATACAGGGATGGCTTCCCCAAGATCATAGGGGTCTCCTGAGACGAGATTGTCCATACCTCGTTCTGATCAATCCATATTTGAGCCGTTACGATCGGAATCCGAACATCTCCATTGGACATCAGTCCGACATAGATCTCCTCGCCCTCTTTACGTACAACTGGAAATATGTTCAATGTATTAAGAAACGAGTTACCCGCTGTGTAATTTCCAGTCGTGACGACCAAACTGGTTCTTTTGGGGAATACATCACTTTCACTGGATATCTTCCAGGCGGGCGCCGTCGTGCACCCGCTCAGAATCGCGATTGCAATCGCAACGACCACAGTCCATTTCATACGGTCCCCTAAACCCAATTGTCGTAGCGATTAAGCAAAATATTATCCATCTGCCTAAGGCTGATTTCCCGGCCAAGTTCTTCTTCAAACAGGCTACGAACGCGTATGTAGAAATCTACGTAGGTCGCGTAATTTTTTGACATGCCCGCCGTAGTCGGAGCAAAAACCAGCCCCTCCTCATCCGCGATCCACTTCAGCGCTTCCCTGGCTCGCGAATCAACCATTGGAAACAAAGTCGGATAATGGAAGTGCAGATACTTCGAAGCGAAGCTGCTCGCGTCCTTGTTAGTGACGGCACTGATGGCCTCGCAGAGCCGGGAATGCACCTTATCCACCGCGGTACAGACAGATCCGGCAAGCCTTTCCCCGACTGGAAGAAGGGACGCTTCCAAACCTACATCTGAGCTGCAAATAGATTTAGCCAACCGCGAATAGAAGCCTCCTGTGGAGCCTTCATAGCCATCCTCCTCATCCTTGGTGCGACGCTCGACCGATGCCGCCAGACTGCGACCAATGATCAGCGCCTTTGAAGCCACCTGCGCGTGATCGGTGTGGCTGGGATTTTCTTGCACGAAACGGTAGAGCGCTTTGTTGGCCGGTATGAATATGCCACACCCCTGCTCCGTGCCGATGAACTCGTCAGTCAGATAATGGCGTTTTTCCTTTTGTAAAAATTGCATGCGTCTCTCCCTAGGTGAGCGCTAATCATGCCATTTAATCGCCACTATCTGGGAGAGCAGTCTGCTGCCTCTCGAACGAAACCATCCGGGCATCTATTAGCGGCTCGAAAGACCTGGATTCCCAATATCGGTTGGCCCATACAAATTCATAACTCTGACTCAGCGGGCGCTAGAGACGGAACCCTGATCTGCCTGCGCCGAAAGCGGAACATCAAACACTCGAT
This sequence comes from Pseudomonas sp. Z3-6, assembly GCF_051131985.1. Taxonomy (NCBI): domain Bacteria; kingdom Pseudomonadati; phylum Pseudomonadota; class Gammaproteobacteria; order Pseudomonadales; family Pseudomonadaceae; genus Pseudomonas; species Pseudomonas sp. Z3-6. The sequence goes on along the minus strand of NZ_CP071644.1, from coordinate 2,318,740 downwards.
CAAACACCCACTGAAAAACCAGCGAGTAAAAAAAGAAAAACACGAACAACCCCAGGTTGGTCACCAGCGCCAGCCACAGGCTGATGCCCAACCATGCGCTAATCACCGGCGTGAGGATCAGCGTCAAGCCGCCTTCAAAACCAAGGGAATGCAGCAACCGCCGCTGCCAGTTGCGATGGCGGCTGGGTTGGCGACGCTCCCACCATTCGAAAAGGCCGTTGAAAAGCATGTTCCAGGCCAGCGCAACGGCGGAAATCACCAGGGACAGCAGGGTTGAATAGCCCATTCCTTGTTCGTAGGTCAGCGCCAGCGCCGGTGCCACGAACAGCACACCGCCGGCTTCATAGAGGATGGCCTGGAGGATTTTACGGGGCGTGCCTTGCATTGCTGGGCTCCTTGGCTGGGTTGGAACCACAGCCTGGCAAGTTGAGCCCCCGCGCACAATTGAGCTAAATTGAGCCACGCTCAACCTGAGTAACCCACCCGCATGTTCGCCAAACTGCCCCTCACCGCGTTGCGCGGCTTCGAGTCCGCCGCACGGCTGGGCAGCTTCAAGGCCGCGGCCCAGGAACTGAACGTCAGCCCGGCGGCGATCTCCCATCAAGTCAAAAGCCTTGAAGCCTTCCTCGGTGTGCGCCTGTTCGAACGCTCCAGCCAAAACGTGCGCCTGAGCGCCGACGGCGAGCGCCTTCACCCTTACATGCACCGCGCCCTGCTCGATATCCAACAGGGCCTGCAAATACTGTCGCCCTCGTGTGCCGCCCAGTCGCTGGTGGTGAGCACTACGCCGGCGTTCGCCAGCCTGTGGCTGATCCCTCGGCTCGGGGATTTCCACCGGTTGCATCCGGAGATCGACGTCAGCCTGCACAGCAGCAACGACGTAGTGGACCTGCGACGTGACGCCAGCATCGACCTGGCGATCCGCGCCCTGTTCACGCCGGATCCACAGCTGTTCGAACAGCCGTTGCTGGATGAGTATTTCGGTGTGTATTGCCGCCCCGGCTGGCAACCACCCGCAGCAGGCTCGCCTGTTGAACTGATCGACGTGCCATGGCTGAGCAGCGCCAAGGTGGCGATCGACTGGCCGGCATGGTGCGCCAAGGCCGGTACCCTGGGCTGGCTGGAAAATGCGCGTTTTCGGCGTTATGACGAGGAACAGCACGCCCTGCAAGCGGCGATCGCCGGGCATGGGCTGGTGCTCGCCAGCAATGTGCTGGTTGCCGACGCGGTTGCGCGGGGGGAGTTGATTGATTACCGGCCTGAGGTTCGTTTGGCGGGCGCGCGATATACGGTGGTGTGCGTGCCGGGGCGGGAGCGGCAGGTGGAGGTGAGGGCTTTTAGTGAGTGGTTATTGGGGTGGAGTATTGGTTGAATTGGATCAGCATGAAAGATCGTTTGCTGTCCGATTAAAGAGCGGCTTTTTGGATCCCTGCATAGGAAGCCGCACCAGAGCGTAGGGTATGGACAGATTTGTTCCTTTAGAAAAAGGCAGAAATGAAAATCTCGTCTCTGGTCCAAGCCTTGGTGGATTTGTACTGATAGGATCCTGCTATCTTTTTTTGATAGCATGAGCGAAATGAAGAACAGGCACCGGAAAATCCTAGAAGCGATCTACCGCACGCCAACCAGCGCGGCAGTAGTGTTTGCTGACATTGAGGCCTTAGTCGTTCATTTGGGCGGCCAAATACTGGAGCGCCAAGGATCGCGGGTCAAGCTCGTGTTACGAGAGACCCAGTGGCGCTGCCATCGGCCGCATCCTGGAAAGGAAGCCAAGAAGTATCAGGTAGAAGAAGCTCGAGAATTTCTCCAGCGGGCAGGAGTTGAACTATGAACAGCATGACCTATAAGGGCTACACAGCCCGTGTTGAGTTTGATGAGCGTGACGACATCTTCGTCGGTCGAGTTCTGGGAGTACGTGACATCATCAGCTTTCACGCCGCCTCAGTGACAGAACTGCGCGCCGAACTTGCTAGTGCTATCGAGGATTATTTGGCGGACTGTGTCGAACAAGGGGTAAGCCCCGAGAAGCCTGCCTCTGGAAAGGTGATGCTGCGCATTCGTCCTGAAGTGCATGCTGCCGCGACCATTGCCGCCCAAGCTGCTGGCAAGAGCCTGAACCAATGGGCCGACGAGGTGTTTGAGCGCGCAGCACACGCCTGACGATAAACCGGATGCTCCTGCCAGCCCACCCCAGGCCAAGAAGGAAAATCCATCTTCTGAATCTGTGGCCGTCCGAGCACAACGGATCCCTGTAGCGCCTTCAGCGCAGTAGGACAGCGGAGCGCGACTCGCGCCCCTCCTTTCCTCGCCCTCAGGGAAGAGGCGGACTCGCCGCGAAATCCGTAGGGATATTGAGAAAGGAATGCCAGGCATCTACAGCGTCATGATGCCGTTGGGCGGCATCTTCCAAAAAGGACCGGATACCTCTTTCGCAGAAACCAACATCATCATCTTAATCGTCGCGGCATCCAGCTCTTTGAGAAGCTCATGGGATGTGGCCCTGAATTCTTCGAACGACGTCATTCCATTTGCCTCGGGCGGTGTTCACCGCCATTGAGGAATACATATTCCTCGATGAATGGAGTTCCCCGGGCGGCGGTAATTCCAAACGGTCGGACCGCCGGTCAATTCATTTCGAAGCCAACCTTCTACCGGTCCCAATCCTACTCCCTGGACAGAAATCGCTTGATGATCATCGAGACCGCTTGCGCCGCAGAGGCCATGGCTGTGTCTATGCAAAACGGAGCTTCGTCCCATGGCTCAAATTCATGATCCAGTACAGATTGCCAGGTAGGTGGCGTCAGCCCGGGGATGTCACCTTTCCTCGTTTCTACCCGGCGCTGATGTTCAGTTTTATCGGAGCAAATCACTTGAATATTTACCAACCGACTACCCGCCCGTGAGGCAACTTCGCTCCACGCGGTTCGGCTGTCGAGGACCGGATTGACACAATCAACGACAACCGTGCGGCCCAAACGAAGATTACTCAGGGCCAGCTCGTTGGCAACCATGTAACCACTGCGCCCCACATCTTGCGCAAGCGCCCCCGAGTTTCGAATCGCCTGTTCAATCGTATCGATCCGCAGGTACACGGCGCCTGTCGTAGCGGCGAGATCATGGGCGATAGTCGTTTTCCCGGTGCCGGGAAGGCCGCTGAAGACGATGAGCATTCCAGGTCCTTGAATGAGTGAGTTAATCCCGTATAGGCAGCAGCCAGTTATACGGCAGTAGAAAGCAAAAACCGCAAGAACGATCAAATGTTCTCCCCATGCATTTGATAACGTCGCTTTCAGCATTCATGGAGGACCGTCATGCTGAATATCGAAAGGGCCCTGTGGTACATCGAGTTGGAGCTGGGATCCCAACTCGATCTGGGACGTGTCGCGCGCCATTGCAACCTGTCTCCCTTTGCCTTGGCCCGTTTGTTTGCGCTGTCGACGGGCTGGTCGGTGATGCGGTACATCCGTGCTCGGCGGTTGAGCCAAGCAGCACTGGCCTTGCGTCGAGGTGCGCCGGACATTCTGCAAGTAGCGCTGGATGCCGGCTACGGTTCCCATGAAGCGTTTACGCGCGCCTTCTGCGATCTGTTTGGGGTCACGCCGAAGCAAGTGCGTGGGCACGAGGATGAACATCTCTCGCTGGTGGAGCCTTTACGTATGAAAGAAAGGAAGCTCATAACACTCTCCGAACCTCGCTTTGAAACCAGGGCAGCGTTTTTCATCGCAGGTCTGGGGGATCGTTATACCTTCGATAAGAACGAAGGCATCGTCGGTTTGTGGCAAGCTTTCTCCCACTACCTGGGACAGGTACCCGATCAGGTCAACAACTGGAGCTATGGCCTGTGCTGTAACCCTGGACTGGACGGTAGTTTTGAATACATTGCCGGCACAGAAGTGTCCTGCGTCGATGGTCTTCCTCCGGCTTTTCGCTATTTCAGGGTGCCGCAGCAAAACTATGGCGTGTTTCGACACCAAGGCCATATCTCGACGATCCATCAGACGTTCTTCACCATTTTCAATCACTGGTTGCCTGAGTCTGAATATGAGACAGCCGACGCGCCTGAGTTCGAGCAGTACAGCGCGGATTTCGAACCCTCCCGAGGGAAGGGCTACGTGGACGTGTGGATACCGCTTGCAAGACGCCAAGCAGCCGGTGTCATGGATTTATAGGTCTGACCATCCAGTACGGAGCCCGTCCCATGAGTTTTAATTGGCACAGTGACCAGCTCACAAGAGATACGCCAGTTTGCAAGCACTACCGAAACACACAGAACGTCCGCCGATTCATGGTGGAGCACTGCGGCGACAACTTTAAATTTGACCGGGACTTCATGGCCTGGATACGTGATGGCGTCCCGAAAACGCTCGGAGACGCCGTCGATGAGTGGCTGCTGCGCAATCGCGATGACCGTTGATGAGCGGGCATCTCGTAAACACTCTGATGCTCAATGAAGAACCCTGCGGCTCTCCCCAATCCTGATCCTGTCGAGCGCCCTGTTTAAAGCATCTAGGGCATCGAGCAAGGCTTTCGCCTCAGCCTCCCGACCGTCGCCCCAGAGGCGCTCTGCCATTTTGTTCAGTGCCTGGATGGAGCGCTCAATGTCAGCAGCCGTCGCTGCTTTGCTTTCCTGAAGTTTCTTTGGCATTGATTAATCGTCCTTGGGCGCGTTGTTTCATCAGCTTCGACACGAATACATCGCACGGCAGGACGCTAGGCTGGAGCTCCGCACCTTTCACCGCCGATGCCCCGGTTAACCAACACTGGCAAACCCAAGATCGCATTACTTGGCTTTTGCGCTCTTGATGTCACTTATGATTTTCTGAGAAATAGCCTGAACCTGCTCTTGGGTCATGGCCGACATAACGCCTTCCCAAGCCGACGAGGAGGTGTCATAGGTGCGAGTTCCAATCAGGCGGCCTGATTTCAGGTCCGAGTAATCGGCACTGGAATTGACCCATGCATTTCCCACCATGACCCCTGCTCCGTAACGAGCGCCTGGGGTCAGGTAACGGAAATTGGTCACGTTGATCTTGATACCGACACCCTCCTTACCCTCTTGGCTTGATGCCTGAGCCTCTGTAAGCCTGTAGCCGGCGCGAGTTGCTTCGACTTGCAGAGCGTCATTCCACTCCCGCTTCAAGCGAGGCCAGTCCTCGTTTTGTTGAACCTTGCTATTCCCCTCAAAGTTTACGACCAGGTTCTGCTTGGCTGACTCCTGAATGACGAGCGTTTCAGTTCCGCCGCTTTTTACAGAGGCAGCGCACCCGCTCAACATCAAAACTGCAACAGCACAGGACAGCGCAATCGAAAGCTTAGGTGTGTTCATTGAATTTCCATATCCACAAAATCGGTTGAGAGAGGCGTTAAATATCCTCGCCGAGCCAGATGGGCCCACACGCTGGACGCGCAGAATTTAGCACCATCGCTTCGCTGCTACGAGCCAAGGGCGGGAGTCAGAGCAACTGGGACAGCCCTCGATATTGCGTACATTAATCTGTCGGTCTCAAATCGTGGGTTGTCCCCTTTTTTCGACGCGAAGTCAGCCCTTACACAGGCGCCTATGGACAGGCAACAGGCTCTCGAGACTGCCGCTTCTTCCACAGAATACGACCGTTGATTCTACTGTCAGACCATGACTCGGTAACCAAAGAGCAATCGCCGCTTAGGTTCTCGACAAACGTCCTCGGATAGCCTTCAGGTTCATATCCACCCAGACGCATCCAATTTGGATCTGGCGAGCTCACTGATTGATAAGGCATACAGGCTGCCAATGTGACCAGCGAAAGTGCCAACACTACCTGTTTCATTTAATTCCCAATCAATTTGACGAGTGTCCGGGCAAAACGCGGCGTATAGATTGACTGGATGTTTTCCCAGCGCGAGTTACGACGAGGACTTCCTGCAAGTGCAGCTATAGAACCCACCTCAAACGGCGGACACCAGAAGGCTGAGGACAGACCGCGATTTGAGTTCACGTGTAATCGGACCGCCTCATAATCGCGGTCTGCCCGCGTTTTCCTGGCGTCCGCAGCGCACAAAACCATTGTCGCAAGTGACGATGAAGAGACATTCGATTTGAGCTCATGATCACTGTCGAGCCCGCTGTAACGCCACCCTGGTGATGTTCGCTCCCTACGGGCTCGGCTCGTCAAGAAAGCACGAAAACGGCGGAAAAGATTTAAATTGGACCAGGCCATATCCAGGCGTGCCTGCACCATCTCATTTTTCGCCTGGACGATCTGCCCTGCCAAACTTAACGCCCTTTTTTTGAATTCCCTGTGAAGCGCCTCCTCCTCGGTCTCGTTTCCCTGTGGCTTAACCGTCATCTCGGAAAACGTGAAAAGAACTTTGTCGCCGAGCACATAAAACGTGCCCCTACATTTTTGTATACCGCCTTGAAAGATAAAATCCACCGAACTGAACGCATGTTCGTCCGTGTTTACGTAATACAGCGGCTCACCCTGAAGATTTCGAACTATTCCGTCCTGATGAAGCCGGCCCAAGGGCGCCCCATCGCTGCCATTGCCTTTGAAGACCAGGTAGCGGCCGTTCGTGTAGTTGTACGGCATTATCGGCCCTCATCCCGAATAGACATCGAAACACATGGCTTGCCCATTCGCAGCTCATTCATGGCCTTTTCCCACAACGCTATCAGGTCAGGCACTCCCCTGCTCATTTCTTCTCACGACCTGGACCGCCACGGTGGAAGAACCCCTTCGAAAAGCGAAAAGGCTCGATGCACGAAACGGTTGAAGCGAGCGGCATCACGCCGCAGCCCCGCCTGCTGCCCCCCAATCAAGCACAGGTGGGCCACCTGCCCCATCACTTCTGCTTCGCCTGGCCGATGGGCCAAGCGACGACACGTCCGTATCGCGAAGTCCAATCGTCGTGCGTCAACACGCTGCTGAACCTCGCCTACCAACGGATCGTGCAGCGACCAGGCCCGGATGGAAACTTCTCGCCCAGGTTGTTTCTCAGCAGCGATACTCAAGTAGCGTTTCAAGATTTCGCCCGCGCTACGACCTTGCGCCGCAAAAGCGAGCATGCGCTCCGTGTAGTCTTCTTCCCAAGCGGCCAGCAAGGTGCGGACAAAGTCTTCGCGATTGCGGAAATGGTGATAGAACGATCCGCGGGTCACATTCAATCGGCGCGATAGACTCTCGGCTGACACGCCAATATGCCCTGTCTGGTCGAGGGCCTCGAAACCAGCCGCGATCCAATGGTGACGCGTTAGTTTTTCCATCCGTTATTTCGCTCCTTATTTATCGCCATACAGGCTGTGTATGGCGCGCAACCGATCGATACCCTGCGAACACCAGCAAAGATGGCCGTTGCGTTTTGCACGCCAGCACTTTTCATGGAGCTCGTCTTGAAGAAAATCGTCCTGGTTGCTTTCGACCAATTCACCGATATCGACCTATTCCTGATGTGGGACATCTTAGGCCGCAACACCGAGGACTGGCACGTCCGAATATTGGGTTCCAGCCCTGTCGTACGATCGGCGCATGGCCTGCCTGTTTCGGTGCACGGTCCGCTTTCCGAGGCCAATAGTGCCGACGCGGTATTGTTCGCCAGCGGCAAGGAAGGAATACCCGCCGCACTGGCCTCCCCGGATTTCCTGCCGTCGTTTGAACTTGACCCCAGACGCCAGCGAATCGGCTCCATCTGCGCCGGCGCTTTCATTCTCCAACGGCTTGGGCTGCTCAGCGGCCGAGCAACGACACACCCGGATGCACGATCGGGCTTGCAAGCCCTGGGACTTGAGCCCGTGGATCAACCCCTTGTATGCCAGGGCAACGTCGCAACCGCTGGCGGATGCCTTTCGGCGCTCTATCTGGTGGGATGGTTGGTTGAATCCTGGTTCGATGCCGACAAGCGCCGTGCGACGCTGCTCCCTGTCCTGCCCGCTGGGCAGCAGGCGCTGTATGATGCGCTGATCGGGCTCAGTATCCGACAAGGAGAAGTGGCCGCCTCCCAACAAGAAACGCGACAAGGCATGTCATCTAATTGGTAGTTAGTACTCAGGAAGAGATCCCCGATGCCCCGAGAATTTGAGCTCATTATGTCTGTGCCGGTCCCCTCGAGGTCCGGCGTCACCCACCTTTACAAGTCGACGAACCTGGCGGACGCTTTTGCGATTCGACTCCCTGCGGGCACATCCAGCGATCCAGAGGTGCTCGCTCGATTCATCCTTTCCCACCAGCCATCCTGGATCGGATGGCTCATGAAAGTCCGAGACACTGTCGTTGCCTGTTTTGGGCTCAAGACAGCCAGGCATTTGGCAACACTTGCTCATCGGATTCAAATCTTCAAGGTCTACAGCACCGACCAGACTGAAATCGTGTTGGGAGAGGACGACAAGCACCTCGACTTCCGCATATCGATCCTGTGTTCTGGAGAGGTAGAGCAGGAAGGCAGTCGCCAACTGGTTTTTTCAACCGTGGTGCAGTGCCACAACCGACTGGGCCGGGCCTACATCTTCGTGATTGCGCCATTTCATCGCTTGGTTGTTAAGGCGAGCCTGCGCCGTGCAGCGCGTATTGGTTGGCCTTTGGCTGCCTGAGGCCGACACCACAAACCCCGTGGCGAGGGAGCTTGCTCCCGCTGGGTGGCGAAGCCGCCCCAAAAAGGGATGGCGAAAGACTTGGGGACAGACCAGGGTTCTGAGCTAAGAAATTGGCAAAGGAGATTTGAACATGAGCCAACACTTGACGACATTTGACATGGTGGCACTGCTCGATAGCGACGAAGCAATCAGTGAGTACCTTTCTCAAGTGCTGACTGATGGTGATAGCGAGGAGTTTCTCCGAGCGATCGGTTATGTCGCCAAGGCCCAAGGCATGGCGCAGATCGCTAAAGACTCTGGCAGGGGCCGAGAAAGCTTGTAGAAGGCGTTCGCACCTGGATCAAAGCCGAGATTCGATACCGTACTCAAGGTCATTCATGCGCTAGGCATTGATCTTCATGCGCAGCCTGGGCATGCAGGTAATCATTCACCAGCCTGAGAGTGGGTTCCTTCTTGTTCTTTGGCTTGTCCTCTTCTTGACCCATGCCCAGCAGTCAATCGGGACACATTCCCTGGCCCTCTTGAATTTTTTCCCAAGCTTTATGAAAACGGGCGACTGATTAGTCGCCCGTTTTCATTATTCCGCCACCTGCGCCTGCAATCGTCTTCCGATCACATCCATGACATCACAACCATCGCGTAACGATGTGGTCAGCAATTTACAAAAATCAGTGAGCACCACGGTGTCTGAGCTGATGTCCGAGCGAAACGCGATATTTTCCAAGACTTGGGTCACCGTGCGGATGCGGTAATCGGCGGTTTCGAAAAGGACGTCTAGAGGCGCTTCGGTGTCGATGAGCAGGGTTGCGGGGATGCAGTCGATGCCGGTGATGGGCATGTATCGGGTCATGAGCAGTACCTCTTCAATTGATAAGGAGCAGGAGCTTCTGCGCTTCATTCAATCGAGTCGCCAAACCCGAATCGCCATCTGGGCGACAGGGAGACAATAAGTCGCCATTCCAGATGCTGCAATGCGCTGGTTTCCGAGGTTTGTGTAGGAATTTGCGTCAATGCCTCTCGCGGCGCTCGTTTGAGCCCTCATAAGCCGCTGCGGAGGGGCAGACGTAAAAAATCCCTTTTTCATGTCCCCTTTTTCGCGCCTCCAATTCATCCAGGGGTTACCAGGCGGGTCAGCTTCGCTCCACTAGTTCAACACGAACGATCAGTGCAGCAGGAATTTCTCCGCCGTCGCCAGCGCGAATGGTCACTTCCTGCTCACTCGGGATCTCTGGGTTTTCTGGTTCTATCGCTAGAACGCCATGCGCCTCAAATTCATTATCGTCAATCCAGTAGATAACGCCTTGGTCATCAGCATACAAAGCGAATCGTTTAGCCTCATCGTGTGAGCGTGTAGTGGAAACGGAGCAGCCGCCATAAAGTCCCGTTTCAATCTGGTGCGCTGCAACCCTGTTGGCTTCGGTTGGCCCGCATGTGAAGCGCCCGTCATAACGGATTCGTCCATCCATCCGTGCAACGACCTCTTTTTCACCATTCATATTCTTGGGAAAAATCTTTCCATTGTTTGAATCATGCACAGCCTTGCACTCGCCCCGATAAAGCATCGACTTATCCTCAAACCGGCCCTATGCCGGTCCCCGTGAACCCCACCAAAAACCGAATTGCCACCACCGGCCACTGAGGGCGGCACCGTTCCAAAAAAAACGGAAAAAAATCGGGAACAACACGATATGAAATAACTTTACTTGGCTCTCACAATCGTGGCCTGTCCCGGTTTTCTCTTTCCGGCTTTCTCTATTTAGAAGGTTTGTGCACCGGCAGGGTTGGATGTTTCGGCTTATTTTCTGGGTTTACGTGGCGCCTTCTATCATCCTTACCATCGTCGCGCGCTGGCTTAGGTCCCGGTTTGATATTGGTTAGCATGCATTTCCCCTTGTGTCCGCAAATTGGTTTCGATGTGACCATGTCGCCCGACTGCATGAATTAGGGACTGAATTAGGGACAGACCACGATTAGAGCTCACCTGTACTCAGCCTCCCCATAGTTGTGGTCTGTCCTCGCTTCTTCGATTGTTGGCCGTCAAAAGCTAGCACAGCGTAATTGCACCGAGTTGAGTGGAACAGCGAGAGCGGATATAGACAATAGGAGTCGACTTCAACTTCAGGTGTCGACAATGTCCAAGCTATCCCGCTTCATTTTTCGCTTCATCCTGCTCCTCACACTGCTGTGCTTCTTACGATCGGACTCGACACCACCTCGGTGTTGATGCGGAACCAGCAGAAGGTTCCCGCCAACGCCGGTAACGCTCTTGGGCTCGGTGAACCAAGCTTGCCGCCCACCACTTAGTGAAACCGGGGACAGGAAGCGAGGGGGACAGGCCACAATTTTGGTCCGTCTATAATCGGCCAATCTCATATTCGTGGTCTGTCCCCCGCTTTCCGCGCCCCCCTTTCTCCCGAAACAAAAACGTCCGGCGCAGTCAAGCTCCATCCAACCTTAGAACGAGGGATTGGAACGCTGAACGCTTGCCTATACAGCACCAAAAGACCAGAATAACGACCTAAATCGGAGTCTTATCTATGCAGAATATCCTGGCCGATGTGGCCGTCAGCGTATCCGAACTCAAGAAGAACCCCTCTGCCGTCCTGAGCGGCGCCAACGGCTTGCCCGTGGCCGTGCTGAATCACAACCGCGATGGGCTATATGGTCCCTGCCAACGTGTACGAGGCGATGGTTGAGCGCTTGGACGAACTGGAACTGGTTCACTTGGTCAAGGCACGGCTCGACGCCAACGAAACACCCGTTCGAGTATCTCTCGACGATCTCATCAGCGAGGCCGAGGCAGATATCGCCAATGGCCGTTGAGTACGGAGTCGAGTGGGATCCGAAAGCGCTGAAGGAACTGCGCAAACTCGACGGCACCATCCGCCTCCAGTTCTTTTGAAAGCTCCAAGAACGGCAGGCCGGGCCACGAGAGCAAGGAGATGCGCTTCACGGGAAGAAGGATTTCTACAAGATCAAATTGCGCGGAGCCGGCTACCGACTCGTGTACCGCGTTGAGAATGCACGGATTGTCATTCTGGTGCGACTGTCGGCAAGCGGTAACGAAGCGGCGTCTATGATTCGGCCAGGAATCGGTAGGCAGATACAAGCAGCCCGGCGCAGGGCCGGGCTGGAGTCAGTGAACGGCGGAGCTGTAATGCGCCTGGAAGTCACTGAACAATATCGTTGGGGACAGTCCGCCAAGAACATTGATTTCGTCCTCGGCTTTTTGTTTCTTGTCCCGATCATCAACTATGAACAATACATCAACTGGCTCTTCGGATTTATTGATGATCACGGCCTTCCTGAGCCGAGCATTGATTGACTGTTGCACCGGAGCGACAGCATCAACGTATGTATCTCCCCACAAGAAGTCGAAGGTGACATCAACCTTGCCTACCCTGAGAGCAGCATTTCTGAGCAGCTTCCTTTCCGGGTCTTTGGCCCGAAGCAGCATTTCAACTTCCTCAGTCAACGAGAAGTCAGTATCTCCTTCAAAAAACCTGTCTTCCTCCCAGGTAGCAATCGCAGCCATAAGCCGAAGAATCTTCGCTCCCCAAATATCGAGATCATCTTCGGGAAAAACGCATTCAAAGGCGCCTGCGCTGGTCAATTCAAAACCGTGGCGGACGCCAAGATTCTCGAGACCTTTCCAGTTTCTCTTGTCGCCGAGAGCGTAGCCAAGCGAGCGAAGCGCGAAAATTGTTATTCCGTCATCGGTAAATTCAATATGGTTTCCACGCTTAATCAGGTAGAAATCGAGAGGCTTTCCCCCTGGCAAGGTTATAGGCGTGCTTATGTAGGTAGCCGGTCCGCTACCTACATTAACGGTCTGGCAATGCCATCCCGATTTTGAGAAAAAATCTCCGCATCCAATGCTGCACATACCCTCACCCAAATAGATCGTCCTCGAAAGGAGTCGATATTGAACGACCACTGCTGCTTACAATTCTAGCGTGGCGCACGAATCGCTCAACCCACCGGCGCTCGGTGGCACCACTGATAGACGACCGGACCTTTTTCGTCACTTGAGCCAAACGCTCGTCACCAAGATGAAGGTGAGGCCCGAACATGTCCATTCCTTTTTCTCTATGGGATCGCTCATGCTCTGGCCAAACCTCAAGCATGAAAACGCGGCGCTTTTCCTTGCCCTCCCGGTACATAAGCCCATAACTAACCCGCTCGCCCATCCTCCCAGGCTGAAACTCGCCCTTGAAGTATAGATGCGGAATGGTAACGCGACGATCATCCAGCAGCATGCTGGTAGCTTCAAGCCATCCGCTGTGGGAGGGCTTTTCGGACCACTCCACATCTTCCGATAGAAATTTTATCCGCTGGCACCACTGGCGACAGTCGTCTAGCCAGGTGTCTTTGTGCATTACCACTCCTTGATGTTGTTGACGTACTCAGCCTCACCCGCGCAGTCATTCCCGCCTTCGCCTATCTCCATCCCCTAGTTTATGGTCGACCGCAACGTCAGATCTGCGCTAGACCGCTTGAAAGGGGCGATCCTCTTGAAGGCCGAGACGCAGCCTCCTGATTCGGCCCGGTTAACCGTGCCTGGGTCAAGAGTTCTAAGGCGATCAGTGACAGTGACGTGTTCCAGCTTTCTTGTCGTTATGACAGCCCTGGCTGTCCGTGCGGCCACCGTGAGCGATTGCAGAAACAGAGGCGACTGCGAGAACTGCGGCCAGTACAAGGGTGATGATTTTCATAGTCCACTTCCTGTGATGGTTTCCTTTGACGGATGCGCAGAATTTAGCACCATTAATTCGCCACTACGAGATGAAGGTAGCCCTCTCGTTCGGCCTGGAGAACGTGCCCCCCCTAATCGCTTATCAGCGATGCGCCGGTTTGAGGCGCTGATGTTCATGTTCGTCTACGTCGCATTCACGGCTGCCTGGTTTGGCTTTGCCGACGGAAAATCGAGGACAGACCACGTTTGAGCTGGTAATCGGACCGTATCACAATCGTGGTCGGCCCCCGTTTTCCCTCAAACGGTAAAATCCTTGATTATCTGGTCTAGTGCAAAAGGATGGGCTGCGAGTGCCAACTCGATATCAGCCCGCAATTCAGGATGGATTTCGACTCGAATAACCACTATCCGACTTGATCGATCAGACGCTGAGTGTTGCGTGTCGTCAGGGTTTTCAGCCCTTCCAAGTCGATATCGCTCTCGATGATATTCGGAACGATGGTGCGTTGGCGTATAAGGGAATCATTCATCGCCGCGACCGAGCGTGCCTTAGCTACAGCTCGAAGCAGCGTATTGAGCTCTTTTTCGCGCCCAAGCGGAGCGCCAACTTCACGGAGCTTCTTCTCTGCGAACCTCAGGTTATCTGCGACCAGGCCAAAAGGGTGGCCTTCCAGATAACGTTCGGGAACGCTTTCCTCGCATAAAATCTTGGTGCATTGACTCATGTCTGTATCGAGCTTGCTCAGATCGGCAACAACACGTTTCATAAGAAACTGCACATTAACGCCACCGATACGCCTATCCATCGCCTTACCAAACCTCTTTCCTGAAAACGCTCAGAGCGTAACGCGATAAAAAACCTCCGGCGAGGGGCTTGGGGTCAGATTAGTGCCCTTGAAGACATTTTCAGAAACTTCCTACGTCGCAGCGTTAAAAACCCCCAGACGCAAAAAGGGCCCACCTTTCGGTGAGCCCTTCTAGACCGCCCAGCAGAGCGGATTTTGTTTGGTAGGCGCGATTGGACTCGAACCAACGACCCCCACCATGTCAAGGTGACCGTGAAGCAAGTGTAACGTCATGAAAAATAAAGGAAAGTTTACCCCTGCCGAGTGTTTTAAATTCGACGTATCACCCTATAAGAATCAATAACTTAGCCTTGTATATTCCTACAGTATTGCCCCTCCTCCGGCGTCCTGCCGACCGAACACACCCCTCATTCAATACGGGCACCATGCCAGCCTGGCCTGGGTTATTCACCCAAGCTGGAAACCTTGGCCTTCTGGTTGAGCACGCCCAAGATATCCCCTTCAAAGTGCCTGACGAACTCGATCGATCCGCGCTTGGACAGATGGTATGTGTCACTGTAGAAAACGCCATCATCACCAATGGCCCGGCAGTAGCCACCCGAACAAAAGGCCTGATACGGATTCAGGTACGTCACGCCGTCTTTCGAACCTGCATACTCCTCGAGGATCAAGTTCCCTGACCGGGTAGGGATATCTGCTTCTCGCCGCACAAGCTTCGACGCGCAATCGACTGGCAGGTACTTGGGCCTGGCAAAGCAGCCGATGACGTCCGGGTTTCCTGCGCCCGGGACATTGCCTACCAGAATCAACTGGTGCCCGCGAATTGCCTCCCTCAGTTCGTCGATCTTGCCCGCGATGAAGCGGTAGCCCTGATCGGTATTTCCCCCAGGGATTGATGTCCGGGACTCCATGATCCCGCCCATCTGGAGCTGTTCGCCCCAGCTCTCGCTAAGCATCACCGCCGCGCCCGGGCTCTTCTTTATCACCTGAATGGCAGAGTTCAGGGCGCCGGCGCAAAGCTTGTCCCAATCCTCGCCAGGCGTTAGCCGGGTAATCCCCGGCAGAAGGATGCAGCTGGTGGAGCTGATGTAGATGCTCTTCGACTTTGGCCCACCAATGACCTTGTTCAGCCCCTCGGCATAATGGCGGGCATGGCTGTCACCCAGGACCACGAGATCAGCAACTGAAGAGGCCCCGCCGCTGATCCAGCCGTTGTATGGGTAGCTAGCGCCGCCGTACTGGTCGACGTGGAACTGTTTTGAATTATTTAGCTGAGCGGTCACCCATGCGGGCATTGCCCCGGTTCGCCAAGCCCATCCACCACCACCCCATGCGGTAGCCGCTGGCAAGATGAGGGCCATCGATAGCATCGTGCACACAAGACCGAACCGGTAGCCATCTGATGAGGGGCTGTCTGATTTACTCCTTCTGAAAGGAGTCTCAACGAAGGTATAGAGCAGCCACCCAAGCAATATCGAAATAGCCACTATCGCGCACTTTTCCGCCAGACCGAGCGGACTCATGGTGTAATACTTGTAAAAAACGATTATCGGCCAATGGACAAGATATACCGAGTAGCTGATAAGACCGATCTTGATCGACAGTTTGTTGCTGACCAGAAATCCAAGTCTTTTAGACCCGCATGAATAAATTACCATGGCGGTGCCGATGCACGGAATCAGTGCATTGTAAGAAGGAAAAACCGTTCTTTCATCGAATGCGAATATCGAGTAGGAAATCAACGCCAAGCCAATGGCAAGGAGCACATCAAGCAGAATGGAGTCGCGAGACTTTACGGCAGGCAGCCATATGCACAGAGCGCCGATGGCAAACTCAAAAATCCTGAACGGAGTCAAATAGAAGATCGACGATTGACCGTCTGCAAACCATGACGCGATCATCGGACTGATGGTTGAAAGCGTACTGCTATGCCCGTCTTGCAGCACGAGGTTTAGCCCAAGACTGAAAAGCCCGCCAACCACAACAGCGGGAATCAGGAGCGCCCTGGGCAGGTATTTCATCAGCAGGAAAAGGGACAGCGGCCAGATCAAATAGAACTGCTCTTCGACACTAAGCGACCAAGTGTGTAGGAGGGGTTTGAATTCTGATGAGGTATTGAAGTAACCGCTTTCGCTCCAAAAATAAAAATTCGAAAGTGAGAAAATCGAATAGATCAACTCGCCAGCGCTTCGCATGAAATGCTGCGGAGTGAACAAAAGAAAGCCGCCAATCAAGCAGAACACGAAAATAACAAATAGCGCAGGAAACAGACGCCTTACCCTACGCAAATAGAACCGAACAAAATCAAATTTACCTGTCGAGCTTATTTCTGAGTAGATCAGATTTGTTATGAGGTAGCCGCTTATGACAAAAAAAACGTCTACCCCCACATACCCACCTGCAAAAGAAGTAAACCCGGCGTGAAAAAGAAGAACACTAAGGACCGCTATAGCCCTAAGACCATCAATCCCCGATATGTATTTCGACGACACTGCGCCTCCTGACCAATGATGTACCGATATCGATACATTATTGCACAATAAGCGCCGCCAAAAAGCCCTGCTGGTCCTGGCGGCGCATGGCTGGTTAGATGAAGCGGCCTCCAAGAGGCTGGACGCACAGGTTTGTTTCGGCGCTGGCTGCAGTTGGCCCGGCGCCAGTAGCAACGAGCGTCCCGGAAACAACGGAAACCCTACAGCTCGTCGCTTCAACCTCGCCCAGGTAGCCTCGCCTCGATTACTGTATATCCAAACAGTATTCGGCAAGCGATCCCCATCATGAACTTTGAACAAGCCAAAGCGCTTCGGCTTCAGCTATGGCAAAAAAACCTCGACGACCACGATTTTCGAATGAGGAACCCGGAAGCGCATCGCTCAAGCCTTCTTGAATCCTCCGCCCAGCTCGCCGAGGAAAAGCTGATTGATCGAATGGAACAGTTCGCCATGGATGAAATGGCGAATGCCGCGTACTGGCACGCCGTGGAGGAACTACAATCGAACCCGACAATTTTCCGGCCCTCATATGGTTATGACGTCTGCCCCCGGGACGGCGGGCCAAGGATCGGGACGATTTTCCATTCTGTTCTACGCCTGGATGCAAGCAGTAGCGATTCACTCCAGCCCTATGACGGGAAGGTTTACCGGGACGAGACTGGGTTGGTGCTGAAATACAGTTACTCGACGGAAACCGGGAGCATCGAGGGGCTAGTCCTGACGATGGCAGACGGAAGGCAGTTCGACCTGGTCGAGGCCAGGCGAATGGTCCAGGGAAAGGTTTACACGGCCATTGAAGATCCGGACGTGTATCGCTGGATGGTCGATGTCGTCCAGGTCGCTACTGAAACCCGGGACGTCGACATCGTGGAGAGAATCAGGCCCTTTCTGGAACTGGCGAGATTCCGTCAGTGCTCGACGTGCCTAGACCGCTTTGGCAAACGAGAGGATTGCGCTGTATGCGACGGCCTGGGTTTCGTTCCCAAGATCTTGAGCCGTAGCTATCTTCATAATTCAGAGGGCTGAATATGTGTGGACGACTCTCGCAGTACTCCGGCATCCACGACTTCGTGGCGGCCCTGAGCATGCCCAAGGCTTTGGTCAATTCCGCCGGCGACCTGCCGCTGGAGAGGTACAACGGCGCGCCGTCGCAGCAGCTCGCCCTCTTCCACTTGGAGGATGATGTCCTACACGCCGATCTGGTGCGCTGGGGCTGGCGGCCGGCCTGGGCCAAGGACCGCGCCGCACCTATCAACGCCCGGGTGGAGAAAGTCGCCCACGGCCCCTTCTACCGCCCGATCTGGCCGAACCGCGCCATAACGCCGATCAACAACTGGTTTGAGTGGGTCGATGAGGGCGGGCCGAAGAAACAGCCCTACCTGATCCGCCGGCGAGACCAGGCACCTGTCCTGTGCGCGTCCATCGGCCAGTTCCCAACTGGTGGGCGGGAGCCTGGCGAACATGATGGCTTCGTCATCATCACTGCCGACAGCGCGGGTGGCATGGTCGACATCCACGACCGCCGACCGGTGGTGCTGGGCGCGGACCTGGCCCGCGAGTGGCTGGATCCGGCCACGTCCAAGGAACGAGCCGAGCAGATCGTCCTGCACCAGGGAGAGCCCGCCGAGGTCTTCGAGTGGTTCAAGGTGGACCGCGCCGTGGGCAACGTGCGCAACCAAGGCCCCGAGCTGGTCAGGCCTATCGCTGATTCGATTTTCCGTAAAATAGGATCCAACATGTAAGCATTCTCTTACACAACCTATAGGCGAACACTTCAGAAATCGCCGGAGCCAAACCTCATGGGCTCGATTACACTCACCTAGATTAAGGTCCTGCAACACAATCTTCATCCTAGGGGCGTTGAGTTTCTGCCCGGTTGGTCTAAAGTCAGCGCTGTAGCTGGCCGATAGAAGTGACCCGCGCGTTGCTGAGTGGCTGAAGAAAATCGCCGAAGGATCGGTAGAAATCCAAGCCCCCTGCGACTCTATGTTTTCGGAACCTACCGATGAAGAGAATGCTCGCCTCGACGCGGCCATGGCTTCTATTTTCGGCTGAGATCTAGTGCTCACAGAAGCCTGGCCTGGTGCCGGGCTTTTTATTGGACGCGTATCTCACGGTCAAACGATTAGTACTATTTTCGATTCAGCTCCCTGGCGTACGCTTGGCAAGCCGACAGCTTGATCAGCCCCCGGTCGCCATCGTCGGTGATTCCGATAATTCTTTGAGCATGCGCTGGGTCAAGTTGGGCTCGGCGGGCTCCATGAACCATGCCGACGGCGCCGGAGGCGGCAGGCACTGCGTTACAACTGGTTGAATCCTCGGCGATGAGGACTGACAGCCGCAAATCAGCAGTGGCAAGGCGATCGCGCAGGCGAGCCTGTTTTTTCTCTTCATTGGTCAGTACCTGATGGTGGGTTTGTTCGCTGGTGGCAAGGCTCTGCTCGAGCGACAGGCGCTTTTCCAGTTCCTTCTGGACCTGGGCGGCGGCCGCCTTACTGATCTCGTCCAGGTCGGCCTGGTGCAGGCCATCCTTCTCTGCCAACAGTTTCCCGTAGCGCCAGCCCTGGACCTTCCATGTCGCCCCCACAGCAAGCACCAACAGCACCAGGACGGCGACCACCCAGGCCTTCAGCCCCAGGGGGTTCATGGCACATCCTTGAAGAACACGTGATTGCCCAGGCGCAGGGTCTGCTGGGCATTCTTGGCCCAGTCCGGCGCCTTCGGCATGGTCGTGGCGTAATAGTGGGTCGCGCCGCGGGTGATGTCAGGCTCCTGGCCGGAGATCACCAGGTCGGCCGCCCGCTGCGCCTGGGCGAACTGCTTCGGCGGGATCGGCTTGGCACCGCTCAGGTAGGGATAGTTCGGGTCGTTCTGGTTCCAGCAGCTGAACTGGTACGGCTTCAGGCAGACACCGGCATAGCCCTCCCCCCACCATGACTTGGCCTTTCCGTCGAATACGCGGTTGCGAATGGTCCAGGCGACGGCGATCTGGCCGGACAGGCCCTCACCACGGGCCTCACCCCACAGCGTGCGCGCGAGGATATCGCGGCCCTTCTCGGTTGCAGTCATAACTTTTCTCCGGGCAAAAAAAAATCCCGCTCAATGGCGGGGTGCGGTGTTGGGCTAGGGCTAGATTGCTTCTGCCGCAAGGTTCTCTGGCATTGGCGGCGGCTCAACATATGGCATATTGAGGCGCACATCGATCCAACTGTTGAGCGGGACGTCCATTGGGGCGCCTGGACCGGGGATCATTTCCCCGTCTTCAGAGAGCGTCCAGCGCTGCTTGAACAGCTTTATGGTGACAGTGCCGTCTGCGGCCTCGTCGCTTACGCTCATACCCAGGGTTCGACCCCCATCTGGCGAGCATGGATCCTGTGTCCTCCACCCTTCCAATGCCAGACCTTGAGCTCCCGTGATGCGGTACTCGCCGACGGCGATACGCTGCACGCTTACACCACGTGCCTCGTCATTCGCCACTCCCCACTCCCCTGCTTGCTCGAAAGTCTGCTCCAGCAAGTCACCTCGTTGACTTCCCGTGACGCTGGCAATACGGACAATGGGCGAAGCGGCGGACAGCGCACCGCCCGATCCTCGGGTGGTATTCGCCGTATGGTAAATCTCATTCCAGGAGCTCCAGCCAGAAGCGCCGGTAATACGACGAAAACCGATTTTGTCGGCAGCATAGTCAACAGCGAGCTGCGTGCCATAGTTGCCATTAGCATCATTGGCCAATGCCACATTGAACAGCGAGCCGAAGTTGCTGAAAGTAGGTCGCCCTGTTGTGCTGCTGATGTATCGATAGATGCCTGTCTGCGAAATCAGAGCGCCGTTAATATCCGGCGTGGAGGCAATCCCGGTGGTGAAGCTCGCTCCAAGTCCAAATGCTCCCACAAGCATTGCATTACCAGCACTGGTGCCAGTGTTTACCGTTGCAGCAGTCCCCAGGCCAAGGCCATTCCGAGCCGTTACCTGGGAATTCCCTCCTGTGCCTCCCTGGGCAACACTCAGAGCTGTGGTGAGGCCCGTGAGAGAGGTGATATCCGAGTTCGCCCCGGACTTCGCCGCTACCAGGGTGGCCCGCCCTGCCGCTGAGTCGGGGTCGTTGAGCATCCCCTGCATGAAGGTCGACAGATCCGTAATACCGGTACCGCCCTTGCTCACAGGTAGCAGGTCATAGTTGCCCGTGGTCTTGAGTGCTGCGAGCTGGGCGCCATAGGCCGTGACAATTGCCCGGAGTGCGTCAGCCGAATCCTTAACATAGCCCTGCATTGGCGCCAGCGCATAGCTGCCACCGGATGCCGCCGCGCCGATATACGGAGGGTCGATGGAAATAGCGGTGTTGCTCGCCACGTTGGTGACCTCATACCACCGGCCATCGGGCCCACGAAACGCATCGCCGACTCGCCCGTTCACGATGAAAGCAGTGCCTGTGCCTGTTACAGCATTGGAATTGAGGGTGACGGAAACCGTCCCAGTTTTGTACCAGGGCATATAAAATTTCCTTTATAGTTTTGCGAACACTGCTGGAAGGAAGAAGGCGAACGGGTTATAGCCTGGGGAACCAATCACTATCGCATAAAGATTCCCTCCCGAAAAATCCCACCAACAATACAGTTTTCTATCAAAGGGCTCATATGCGAGCATCGGCATGCTGAAAGTATTTATCAGCATATATTCACCAACCGGAAAATTGAAATCAACCCGATAGTAGTTCCGCGACAGCCCTTGATCAGTGGAATCATTTTTAACGTAAGTCCAATTCTGAAATACTCGGGTAAACCTTGCATAAGGTGTTCCGCTGTCGAACAGCAATTTAGAACTAGAGTCCCATAATCGCATCCCGAAGTTAGCAAGCGCAGTTGCAGCAAAGCCGCAAGCAAAATAAGAGCCGTTCGGCTGTAGCGTGAGTTCGTTGTAGGCCCTTACGTAAAATCCAGTCCACGCTCCAGGCGACCCTATAACCCGCATCAAACACAAACCGGCGATACCAGTACTTCCCGTGGGACGTACAAAAACAAGCGGCGGCTCTTGACTGGTAATAGTTCGAGGAAAGTTTGTAACTGAACCAAGTCCTGACTCTTGAGTTGGCTGATAAGTCCCTTTCGCCAATACAACGAGTCTTGTGAATTCGGAGTCTACAGTTACAACACCGCTGTCATTGGTAAACTCTAATCCATATGACATTATAAGAACCTTATTACAATTAGACGCATAGTTGAACTAGTTGTACTGCTGTACTGCTCATAGGGCGCACCCCTAATATAGCTATAGACCCTAACTGCACCTGAGATAACCTCAGTTTCAAGTTGTTTGTCTGTACCATCTACCCACCCCCCGATTGGGACGACGAACGCCGCCCCGTTTGTAGGGGTTAAACCGGGTACTGAGATTGTCTGGAAAGTCTTGGAATTGCTTCCAGCAACAACACCGCTATAAACAACCCGCATCGTGAACGACGATGGATCTAAGGTGACGTTTCCATCTTCATCCCGGATTTCAAGGCCGAAAGTCATGCTGACAAATCCCCAAGTTGCACGCGCTTAACGCCGCTCGCGTCATATACCTTGATCGCGCGGTTGGTCATGGTCAGGCGTCCGCCACCAGGTGCCGGCCCGTTGAACTCCAGATTACCGGCCTTATCCAGGCGCCATCCCTGCGAGCCGGCAACATAGTTGTCAGATTGCAGGTACTGCCCGATCTTCAACATCGTGATGCTGCCGTCCTGGATGAATGCCGAGTTCATGAACACCTGCCCGCCCTGGACCGCGAACGGAACCGAGACGGCTCCGCCGGCGATGGTATTGACGATGGCGAACCGGTCAGCGCTCACCAAGAACTGGCTTTGCAGGCCGGCCGGGCCGTTCTCAATGCCCAAGGCAACGCCTGCGGTGATGTACTGGCCTGTTCCGGAGTTGTACTGCATCTTCACGGACCAGCTCGCGTTCACCTTCCCGTTCACGTCATTGATGATCGACGTGTTCTGCTGGATAGCTGTTTCCTGCTCGCCGACGGTTGTGCTCAGTTGGCTGAGCTGCTGAGCCGTGGCTTGCTGGTTGGTGACCACCACCTCCTCCAGCAAGGTGACGTTCGCCGCGTTGTCGGCCACCTGAGCATCCAAGGTGGTCAGGCGCCGGGCGGAAGCTTCGTTTTCAGAGGCTCGAACGCTGCTCTCCGAGGCAATCGCCGCCGTGCTGGTCCATCCCTTGATGGCATCGGCCAGCTCGCCTTCCCCGTTGTCGTCGCGATACGAAGCCCGCAAGGCCTCGAAGGCCGTGGCCTGTGCGGTGACCACGCCGTCGATCTCGGTGATATCGGCGGTATTGGTTGCCACCTGCTGCGCCAGACCATTGGCCGTCTCGACCGACTGCCCCACATCGAGCCAGTAGGTGGTGTTTGGCGGCGGCTTGTTAATCGGCACGGGGCCCTTGGCCTGGTACAGCCGCTGTCCCTGACGAACGATGTCGTTTTTGACATAGGTCTTGGCCGGATCATAGAGCAGGATGTCGTCGAGCGCGTCGATCTGGTCCTGGAGGCCGGGTATTTTCTCGATTTCCGTGAGCAGATCCTCACCGAGCTCCGTTTCCGTGATCTGCCCTTTGATCAAATCAAGGATCGGCCCGGCGTTCGAACTGGCCTGGCCCTGCACCCCGTTGCCGACTGGGTACCATGGCCCGATGTTCCCGGTGCGGTCCACCAGGCGCGCCCAGAAAAAGAACGTGGCCCCGGCCAGCAGGCTTTGCAGGTTGTAGTCGTTCTGGGGATACGCCAGGTCGGCCAGCTTCGTGGCGTTCTCCAGCGCGTTGGTCGGGCCATACCAGATCTCTGTCCGCTGGGTGTCTTCGGCGCCAGCAGGGAATCCCCATTTGAGGCCGATGCCGAACAGCAATGAGGTCGCCGTCAGGTGCGTGACCGCCGGCGGCAGGCCTTCCTTGCCCTTGAGCTCGGTCAGCATGGAGTTACGCCAGATCGACGAGATATCGAAGGCACTCACCGCGCGGACGCGGGCCACGTAGGCGCCTGCGTAGATGCCAACCACATCCACGTTGGTTGAGCCAGTGCGCTGGACCTTGATCCAGTTGCCGCTGTCCTTGCGCCATTCGACGTCATACGCCACAGCCCCTTCAACGGGAGGCCAGGTGATGGTCATCGTGGACACGGCAATGCCTTGGGAAACAACCGAGTTCGCCGTCAGGGTGACGCTAGCAGGCGCCGGAACGACGGTGATCGGGATCACGCTGATTGGCCGGTCTTCCAGACGTCCGCCGGTGTCGATGAAAGCGAACTTGCTTGGTTCGTACTGCAGAGCACTGATTTCGAAATTGCCCTCGGTGGTGCGCTTTGTCCGCAGTACCCGGTACAGCGGAATTGCCAGGTCGTCAGCATCGAGCGCCCACTGAAGCTGCGCCCGTGGCGCCTCGCTGTAGGCGACAGTCACGGTCACGGCACGGCCAGCGACACTCTGTACGGTGCGCCCTTCTGCGCGCCCGCCGGGCAGGTTGATGATTAATCGGTCCCCGGCCTTCGCCTGGGTGTCACGGTCCAGAGTCACCACGCGACCGGCCACGGCTGAGATACGCCCGCCAATCTCCCGGCCGGCCAGCAGCGAGTCGGCCACCGGGATGATGTGGCCCGGGAGCGGTATTACACCCTCCATCCCGGTCTTGAAGGTGACGGTGCGGTCCAGGTTGTTGCTTAGGACCGCCCACTTGCCCCGGCGCTGGGCCTCGGAGGCGCGGGTGCAGGCAATGGCGCTCAACTCGGTTGGCCGGTCCCCATAGCGGCGCTGAAGGCTCAGATCAGAAAACGGAATGACGTCGGTGTCGTAGTTGTTCGCCGGGTTGTCGTAGCTGACCAGGGCCCGGGTATAACGGGTCTTCGCTGAGGCGCTGCCGTAGGAGAATTTCCCGTCGATTACGTTCGCCCGGGTGAAGACGTAGTCGAAGTCCTGCGCACGCGGCATGTCGGCCTGCATGATCAATTGGCCCTGAGCCCAGTAGGTCATCCCGCGGTAGATGCCGGAGATGTCCCGCAGCAGCGTCCAGGCGTCGGCCTTGCCTTGCAGGTTCATGTCACAGAGAAAGCGCGGTTCTGTGCCGCCCAGGCCATCGGGAACGAGCTGGTCGCAGTACTGAGCGATCCGGTATAGCTCCCACTTGTCGACCATGAACGCCTTGATGCGCTTGCCCAGGCCGAAACGGTCCTCAGTGCAAACGCCGTACGTGATCCAGGCCGGGTTATTGGTCCAGGCCAGCTTCATGCTGCCGTCCCACGTGCCGGTATAGGTGCGGCTGATCGGGTCGTAGTTGCTCGGGACCTGCCATTTCCGGGCCTTGCACTTCACGGTAACGGCCGGGATGTTGGTGAACTGCTCGGCGTCGAACTCGATGTACAGCAGCGCGGTGTTTGGGTAGCGCAGCTTTGCGTCGATTACCTCGGTGAAGCCGGCGATCAGCATCGTGTCGGCAATCTTGTTGCTGTTCTGGTTGGGTGTGAGGCGCCGGACGCGGATCTGCCAGCCGGTGGTTGCCTCTGGCAGATCAACGCGCCTGGACTGCTCGTAACGGGTGGTCGTCTTGCCGTCGACAGCGGCGATAAGCACTTGCTGGTAGGACCCGCCGTCGGTAGCTACGTCAATGGCATACTCGATCCGGTAGCCACCAATGCCTTGGTCATCCTGCCGCTGAAGCGCGGGCCAGGCGAAGCGCAGGCGCACGGCCGACAGCTGAATGTTCGTCACCGAGCGAACCCACGGCGCATCGCTGCGCAGCTCAATGTTCAACGAGGTTTCGTTCTCTACCGATGGAATCCCTGGGATATAGGCCTGATCCACGGAGCCCGGGCGCCAGTCCCATTTGACGTTTGGAAAGTTGACGTTGCCGCTGGCGTCGTTGATCGGCGTGTTGTCCAGGTAGATGTCAGCAGCCGTGGGCACCCCTTCAAACTCGCCCTCTCCCACAGCAATGAGCAGCTTCGCGACGTTCGTCGAGCGCAGGTTGTCGCTGACCTCGGTCGGGGACTTAGGCTTTTTGTCTCCGCCCTTCGCGCCGTGGATTTCTATCTGCTGTGCTGCGCCCATGCTTTCCTCCAGGCGAAAAAAAGCCGCCTCGTGGGCGGCCTGCTTGTTGCGGTACGGTTACGTTTTGTCTTCGGCGTAGATCGAGGCGGAAATGATCATCCCACCCCACCGGCGCTCGCCGATGCAGATCGGGACAGGGTTGCCGCTGGCCGTGGTGTTCTTGGCGCTGCCGAAGGCGTAGGACGGTGCGTTCTCAGGTCCGGCACTTTGCTTGAGTCCAGAGGCCTGGGGGCTGAGCATCTGGATGACGCCGCCGGCGATGAGGCCAATGCCCGCAGGAGTCAAATATGGTGCAGTAACCGGAAATACATAGGAAATCGCCAGCAGAACCACACCCACTACAGTCTGCAATACGCCGCCTCGCTTGCTGCCTTCAACCACTGGAACGATTCGAATCTCGCGCGTTCCGCCCAGGTCAAACTCTGTTTCCCCTACGTTCCTACGATTGCGGAACACAGCGAAGCGCATCCCCAAGGAGGCGAGCCGTTTGATTTCCTTTTCGAATCCATCAATGGTGCAATTCAACGCTTTGAACACCTCACGAGAGGTTCCAGAGTCGATCTGCTTGGGATGATCGCGTCCAAACTTCCTGGCCAGCGACCCTGACAGCTTGACCATAGTCATGCCTGAATTGAATGAAACAGCGTCGGCCATCGCCTTCTCCTTCCATAAAAAAACCGCCTCTCGGCGGTTTCGTTTTTATCGACATTTTTGAAGCGAGTCTCGAAGAGCTCCTCGTCCCAGCTGCGACCATGCAACACGCTGGTATAGCTTGGCGACGCTGCCAGACTTGGCATGGCTTATGTCCAGCACATCGTCGGTTTGCTGCGCGAAACCGCTTACAAGGCGATATCCGGCCGGCGTTTCGCTCATGCTCGCATTGGAGTTGTGCTCCTGCCATTCAGGGAACACACAGAGGGCGAAGGCTTTCGGCGCCTTGGTGGATGTAACAGTGACTGCCGGGGCTGATGACATCAGGTCGGATGGCGATGAGCACCCCGCCAGCAAAGCGACAGCTACCGCGCCTACGAACAATCTCATGGGGTCACTCCTGTGGAAGATGGCCACAAGATATCAGAAATGAAAAAGCCCAGCGGGATGGCTGGGCTATTAGGGGGTTCTGTCGATTTCTTTATGTGTACCTATACGCCTCAACTCCGCTACGGTACCAATCAACTCAAAGCTGAGCTTATGGCTGTGATTCGCAGTGATATGAATCGTATAAATACCCGGCCTTTTATAGCCAGACAGCTTTTCCAGGCGCAGCTTTTTGGGCTGAGGGTCTTGCAGGAGCAGTCGATACGCTTCCTTAAAAGCGCTCTTTACGTCCTCCGGTAGCGCCTTGTAGGAGTTCTTAAACGACTTCCGGCCCATGTCGATGGCCGCAATCTCCAGCCTCACAGATCGTCGAGGAATTTGTCGATTTCGGCTGGATCACTCATAACCGCTGGGGTGTGAGCGACCTCTTTATCCGCATTACTCTCCAGAATGCTCCAGCGGAGATCCTCGGTCAGCGCATTCAGCGAAGTCAGTTCTTTAAGCAAATTCGCATACGCATCCACAACACCGTCTTCATCACTGAGACGTGTATCGTTGATGGCGCACTGCATTTTTGCCTTCGATTCCGCGTAGGATTTAACCAGGCTGTCTTGCAGCTTTTCCAGAACAGGAACCACGTTCTCTTCTGGAATCAGCTTTGAGGCCTCTCCAGAAGCAATGGATTCTTTGACTCCAAGAAAAGCAGTTGCGGCTGCGTTGAGAAGCCGGCAGTGATGGGAGATGGCTTCAATTGTGCCGTCAATATCTCTTAACAGGTCAAGAGTACGAACAGCGCCAACACCCATCAGCTCCGCTGCAAAAAGCGCATCCGCTAAATGGTGATGGTTTGCCGAATTCATCATAAATTCCTTTATTGAAACCCTGGCGAAGGGTTCGCCGGAGCGCGATTATCTCTTCGTTGATGTCCATGTCAACAGAAATCCGCGACACAAAACCATTACTAACGATTGCGTGTCGCTCGTACGGTGACTATAGATCAGACGGCCACACAAACAACTGGTTCATGAAGCGTATCGGCTCTCAATACGATAGGTTGAATTGATTTCAGTCAAATGACTGGGTATTCGGTCGTCCGCCTGCGGCCTACTGCGCCCGTTTGTGCCGGAGAACAAGTCGCGTTCGATCCAGCCATGGCCCGCCGAACACAATGATTTCCGACGGGCGGCCATATAGGTGGTGCAGCAGGAACGGCCCTGGGCCGAAGGTCGCCGACTCCTCACCGGGCAGTGCCGGGTTGGCGTCAAGGAAAATCCCGGCGTGGTTCGGGTGAACCGTACGGCCCACCTCCATGACGACCATGTCACCGCGCTGTGGCTGGTCGACCCGGTAGAATCCGGCAGCTTCGTAGTTCGCCTCGTACAGACTGGCGTTGGTCTTGCTCTCCCACCAGCCGTCGGCGCGTTTGAAGGCTTTGAACTCAAGCCCCCACTCGCGCCTGTACCAATCGGCGCAGACCTGCCAGCAGTCCCAAGCGCCGTGTACGAATGGGCGTTTCAGCAATGGGGTCTCACCAGTGGGCACCACCGTCCGCAAGTCGCCCTCCGGCCAGCTCAGGATGTGCCAGGGCATTGCCGTTGCTTCGCACATCGCCAAATCGCGCGGTGACGGTCTGCTGGTGGCGTCCGGGTGCGAGTGAACGATGCCGATCACTTCGCCCAGGTCTTCAGCCGCGGCGTATTCCTCAGGATCTATGCGGAACTCCTCGTTCGGCTCGGTCGCGGTGTTCGTGCAGGGGAAGTACTGCTGCTTCCGGCCCAGGGCCAGCAGCAGCCCACAGCACTCTTTCGGGTACTCGGCCGCTGCGTGCGCCTGAATAGCGCCCAAGATGTGTTTGCGCATGGTCAGCTCCGGGCGATCAAGGAAACAGCAGGGAAACCGCCGAATGGCAAGGCGTTGCCCTCGCCGAAGCGTGGAATGCACCCCCGGCCAAGCGTAGCGTCACACTCATCCAGCTCCGGGTTGTCCGTGCCCACCCCGTCCTTTGTCACGTAGGGCCCGGTGTAGCCGCAGTTAGGCCCACGGTAGCCGCCGGTCAGGCACCAATGGCACAACGTCGTGGCCTGGCGCCCGATGGACTCCCCGCCCACGTCGCCCGGGCTGGCAAGTTCCCAGGTGACCGTCTCCCCGTCCTCGTTCGTTTTCTGGTCGATGTACCAGACCTCGATCGTCTCCTGGGTCGGATCTGCCTGGGGATTCCCGCCAGGGAAGTTCTCAGCGTCCAGGTACGTGCCCAGCGTGTGCCGCATGGTCAACTTGAACTCCAGCAGGTCGTCGAAGGCCAGGCACAAGGCTGTGATCCGGCCATTGACGTTACCCACCGACAGCGTGGGGCGAACCGCCGTGCCGTCGCCGTTGGATTCGATGCCGTCGATCTGCATCGGCCAAGCGCTGTACTCGTTGCCCTGCCAGTAGATCGGCTTTGCGGGCAGTTCATCGGCCGCAGCGCCGGCGGCGATCAACTCGGCCTCGGTGTGTGGAATCGCGTGTCCGTGGAAGCGCAGGATGTCCGCGCCGTAGTCGGAGCCATCCAATTCAAAGAGCAGCACTTCGCTGCCAGGTTCGAGAACCTGGATGTCACTGATCAGCGGCATGGTTGCCCCTTATGGATGGAAGGCCCGCGTGAACGTGGCCGTCAGTTTGAAAACACCGCCCCCCACCGGGGTTGGCACAGGATTGACGCAATCGAAAAGACCCAACTCGCCGAGCGGGGTCGTCCAGAGGAAGGCCTTCGTGCCGGCGTGCCGGTCCAGAAAGTCCATGATCTGCAGCACGCTGGTCTTCGACCCGGTGTAGGTGATCGGGTAGGAATCTTCCTTGTTATTCGGCCCGTCGCCGGCGGTCTGCTTGTAACCACTGCCGAACCGGGAGGTGCGCACCCGATAGGTAATCTCGGGTGCGTCTCCGTGCTGGGTGGGCCAGGTGAATGTTTCGATAGCCATCAGCCCCTCCCATTGATAACGCGCCAGATGGCGCCGCCTGGCTGCAAGCCCCTGGCAATTGCTGTTTCGGCTTCGGTCTTGGCCGCTAGCTGGATGCCCCTACCCAGCTGCGTGGTGTCTTCCGTGGTAGTTGCGCCACCATCACCGGTGGTTTGCACGGAGACGGCGACGGGGAAGTTGTAAACGTTCCCGCCACCGCTACCGCCACCCGAGATAGCGCGAACGCCCAGTTGGCCGCCAGCCGTGCGGGTCAGCGGCATGATCGCCTCTTCCCCGGCCTCGCCCATTACCCCAATACCGCCACCGGACATGCCGAACGCGGTCGGCTTGCTCACGATGGAGTTGGTGAAGGCTCCGCCATTGGCGAACATCTGCACGCCGCCCGACCACGCACCGCCCTTGGCCTGAATGCTGCCCGGGGTGAAGCCTGATAGGTCGCCGGAGTAGCCTGCCTGGGTGGAGCCGGCCGACGTTGCGCCGCCACCGAAATACGATCCGGCGGCAGAGGCCGCAAGGCCGAACAGAGCCTCCATTGCTGAAGACGCCGCGGCCCGGGTCGCAATACGCGCCATGTCCGCTAGGATGGACTTGGTAAAATCCGCAAAGGACAACTTCCCGGTCATGGCGAAGTTGACGATGGCGTCCTCCATCGAGCTGAAGGCATTGGTGAACAGACTTTTCGTCTGTCCGGCCACGTCCCGCGCCGACTCCAGGTAGTTCTGCCAGGCCGACGATGCTCCAGCGCTCCAGCTGCCCTGGGCTGCGGTCATATCGTCGTAGTTGGCCTGCACTGTGTCGTGCAGATCCTGCTGCGTGGCTTTCAGTGCGTTGAGCTTCTGCGTGTACTCGTCGAGGCTCATGCCGCGCGAGCCGTCGCCGTACTGATTCGCCAGTTCGAGCCGCTGCTGGTTGATGCGATCGTCGATGCCGTTCTGCTGATCTGTCAGCCCACGTTGCCGATCACCCTGACCCAGGCCGGATGCTGCTCGAATCCCCTGCTCTCGAAGCGTTTCAACTTGGCGTTGCAGTGCCCCGGTATAAGTGTTGACGGCCAGGGCCTGTTTCTTTAGGCGGCCCTCTTCGTTCGCGGACAGCACGGCCAGCTCAGAATCGGATTCCTTCTGAGCCTTGACCATCGCCGAGCGCGCGTCAGCAATCTTCTGGTCCAACTGGATACGCTGGGCGGCTGACGTACCGGCTTTACCCTTGGTCGCCTCAAGCGCCGAGATTTCCGCCTCGTAAGCGGCGGTTACTTCGTCGCGCTGATTGCCGATCATCGCCTGGCGTTTCAGCAGATAGTCAGACTGCGAGACAAGACCAGCTTTTTGGGCTGCGTCCAGTTCCTTTTGGGCGTTTTTGTAATCGGACAGAATTTCGTTGAGCGCGTTTTTCGAGTTGTTGAAGCTGGTCAGGTCGACAGCACCTGCAGCCGCCTTCGGATCCTTGAACTGGTCGTTGATATTCGCAATGTTCTTATCGACCACGGCCTGATTCAGACGCGCATCGTTGGGGCTGACTTTGCGAATATCGTCGAGCTGCCGCTTGTACTCCTTCAGTGCGTCGGCGCGCTTTTGCTCATTCGTCCAGGCGGACTTGCTCAAGGCATCAACTTTGCCCATCGCCGTGACAGCATTCCGCTGAGCTTTGGCCTGCTCACCTTCCCACTTGGCGATGTCCTCCGCCGCAGCCTTCTGATCCTCGAGCATGTTGAGCTGGTTGCCATAGAGCTCAACCATTTCCTTCTGGTTCTGGAACGCCCCGACATTCCCTGACTGGGCCTGCTCCAGGTTTCGTCGGGTCTGGTCGATGTCAGCATCGATATCGGGACGCCCCAGGTTCTTCAGGCCATCCGCTGCCCGAGCTACCGCGTTGTACCCCTTCTCCCAGAAGCTCAGGTTCTCCAGAATTCTCGGAGTCCGCTCGTTGATAGCGTCGGCGTACTGCTCGGTTGCCAGCTTCACCGCGCCGGCATGGTCGCCCTGTTTCTCGAGCGCAATGATCTGCGAATAAACCGAGGCCGTCAGATAGTGGTATTGCTCATTGAGCGCAGCCGAGGCCTTCACCGGCTCATCGGCGATCTTTTCGAACTCGGCTACCGTCTCCTTGACTGCTTTGCCGGTGGCTTCCCGCATCGACACAGCGGCCTGGGTTATGCCCAGGAAGCTTTCGCCAGCGATCTTGCCGTTCCCGGCCAGCAGCGCCAGAACTTCGGCGGCCTGCCCGGTTGTGCCGACTGTAGCGCCCACCTGGCGCGCCAAATTCCCAAGCTGCCCAGCGCTCACGCCCGCATAGTTGCCGGTCAGTATCAGCGACTTGTTGAAGCTATCCTGCTCTTCGCTACCCTTGTAGTAGGCCACCCCGAGCGCGCCAACCGCGGCAGTAGCAAGAGCGATCGGGGCCAAGATGGCAAGGAGGCCGGCAGCCGAAGCGCCAGCGCCCGCTCCCAGCTGGGCGACAGCGCGCACGCCGCTGCCCCAGTCACCCGAGGACAGCGCATTACCCAGTTGAACAACGTTTTCCTGGGCTTGGCGGGTGCCAAGGCGCAGCTTGTCGAATCCGGTGGCGGTCTTTTCGAGCTTCGCGTAGTCGTTGTCGATCTTGCTCAGCGAGGAATTGAACTCATCCTGACTGATCCGACCGGCGTCCAGATGCCTGCCCAAATCCTCAACTTGCTTGTCCAGCTTCGCCAGTGCCGCGCGGGCCGGGTCAATGGCGCCCAGGAGGCTGTTCAGGGCCTTCTGCTCATCCATGGTGGATTTCGCAAGGGCTACCTGTTGCTTGTCGAGCTGAGCGGTAATCTTGGTGAATTCAGCCTCGCCATAGGCCCCGGTCTTGGTCAGTTTGGTGAGAGCGTCTCTCTGCTTTGCTAGGTCCTGGGTGGTTTTTGCACCGGTGGACAGCGACTTCTCCAGGGCCTGCATTTCGTTCATCAGCGAAACAGCAGATTGCTCGGCCCGGCCGCCGGCCTTCGCCATTTCATCCAGGCTCGTCTTAGCCTGGATTGCATCGGCCGAGTCGATTTTGACGCCGAGTTCTGCAATGTTCATCGACTCACCTTGAATAAGTGCCCGCTCTCACGGGCGGTTATCACGTAGCTCAGCCATTACTGCGATCGCTTCCGACTCCATCACTCTGACGTCCTGGAAAACTGTCGACCGATCCTTTGCAGGCACACCAATTAGGCGCATCACGCTTGGCAGCACGGCATAATCAAGCCCGGTAGCACCGCACGCTCCGGTGCGCCACTGCGTCCCCATGGCGTCCATGACGAGGAACGAATGCCAGGCGTCCGGCCAGACCTCGAACGTCTCGTCATAGTCTTCAGGGGAAAATCCGAATACCGCCAATTGCTCGGCGGTTGCGGCTGGCTCGTAGAGCGCCCGGGCGGCGGCCGTCAGTTTCCCAAGCGAGCCTTGCCGAAGGCGTCGCTGTACGCCTTCACAACAGCATCCGAAACACCGATGCAGCTCTTCACCAGCGCGGTGATGGATTCGTCGTTCAGCTTGTC
Source organism: Pseudomonas sp. Z3-6 (assembly GCF_051131985.1). Lineage (NCBI taxonomy): Bacteria > Pseudomonadati > Pseudomonadota > Gammaproteobacteria > Pseudomonadales > Pseudomonadaceae > Pseudomonas > Pseudomonas sp. Z3-6. The sequence goes on along the minus strand of NZ_CP071644.1, from coordinate 2,285,598 downwards.
GCTGAAACCCCAGGCCACGACCAGATCCCGAACCTGATCGACACCCTGCTCGACTTCCGCCTGGGTGATATCGGAGATGGTTGGCTCAGTGCCTTTGAAACGTTCGTTCAAGGCTTCAGCCTTTGCACTCCAGGCGTCAAACAGCTCAGCCAGGGCGGTGCGGTCGCGGTATTGAAACGTGAACGGGACCATGACCGGCTTGCCGCCCACCTGGGGTATCGCTACGTCGACCGTAAAGGTCGGCTTCGGCGCGATTGAAAACTTTGCCATGAGGCCTCCTTAGGCGTTGTAGCGAGTTGGACGGGACGCGAACGACAGGGTGATGGTCCGGGTCATGATGTTGTTCCGGCTCAGCGTCGGCGTCGCAGTGATCGACACGTAGGCGTAGTAGAGGATGGTCGAGCCAGACGGGAGATTTGCGCGGATCAGCCGCGGCTCCTTGTCTTCGTCCGCAGCCTCAACGACCGCAACGAACGGCTGATTGGGATCATCTGCCACTGGCAGCGTCATGCTGCTGGCCGATTTGGTGGTCGGGAGCTGACGGTCGTCGTCATCCTCCAGGAAGCCGTAGGTCAGGAATTGCTGTTCACCACCGTTGGCGGCCGGCTCAGTGATCTGGGAAATTTGAATAAAACTGGAGGCGGCTCGGACAGAGCCTGCCCCAGAACCAGCCGGGAAACTCTTGACGCTGGTAGTGTTGATCCCTTCCGCGGCGAAGTCGCCGACATCGGAGTCAATTACCCGAGCCGGGCGGCCGTTGAGTTTTGCCCAGCCCGAGTCAACGACGATAATGTCGCCATCGGCCAGGCCGTGAGCCGCTGCGGTCAAGACAGCCGGATTGGCGTTGGAAATTGCAGTGAACGGCTTCGCAGCGCTCATGACGCTGGCGATTTCGAAGGTAGTGCCGTTGGGAATCGAGACGCTCATGGGTTTTCCTCTGTGCAGAAATGACGAAACCCGCTCGATGGCGGGTTTCTGGGTTGCCCAACGGGCGGATTAAGTGGTGTCGGCTCGGTACTGGAACGAGACGGGCAAGGCGAACGCGGTGTTCTCAGTTTGTTCGGGACCTGGCTCAACCGGAGTCATGATCAGGGCTGTGAGGCCGTTGCGAATCAACCGGTCGTTGAGGGGGTATAGCGCTGCGAGTTCGTCAGCGATCGTCTCTGCACCCGAGGGGCCATTGCCTGTCGGTGTCACGATGGTGATTTGAAATACGCCGGTGTACAGCCGGTGCGCACCGGCCAGGTCGTTGCTGTCGGTACCTGCTGGTAGAAGGAACGCCCTGAGGTACGTTTCACCGCTGTTCGGAGTGAATGGCACGTTCTGGTAGGCGATGCGCAACGTCGGCGTTCGAGCGGATGCCCAGGCCTTCAGGCGCGACTCCAGCAACGCGCGGATTATCTTGTGGCTCATACCTGGTTGTTCCTGATGGCCTCCAGCACGATCTGCTGGAAGCGGGCCACGGTGATACGGACCATGCCGCCCGGGGCCTGGGTCGAATGCCCGAACTCGAGCGGGATGGCGTACGGTAGGTTGTTCACGATGAAAGCCGTCTGCCCCGCTTTGAATTCAAGCGCACCATTGACCAGCCTAGCCGTGGCGGCCTCGCCCGTCGGGTCTGGTTTAATTCGAAAACTGTTGTCCGGGGAGCCGATGGAGAAATTCCAATTCCCGCGGAACCGACCGCCCACATAATCCTGACCGGCAACCAGCCCGTTCACGTTGAAGTTCTGGTCGCGCTCGGTCTTCGTCAGCGGCTTGGCATATTTCACGCCGCGCTTGAGGTTGCCCGCCTTCGTGAAGTTCGATTCGTTCAGGTTGATGAGAGTATTGCGGACCGCGACTTTGAAGTCGTAGTCATCAGCAGCGCGGGAACTGGCCTCGCGATGAGCAACGTTGGCAGCCCATACTTCAGGATTGCCCACCGGCGACATGCGGATGATGCTGCTGCCAGTCTCGATGATAATTTCGCGCAGGCTCGCGTCGATTGCTTCACTGGCCTGGGCGGCGAACTCGGCCAGGCTCAGCGCGAAACTGCCGGACTGGCCCGCGCCCGCGCGGCTCATGAACGCACCTGCAATTCATACAGGATCGGCGTGCCGGCTGGGTTGATCTCTTTCAACGGCGGAACGATTGACCAGGTGCGGTTCTTCGCGACCACCTTGTCCAGCAATCCAGGCACCCAGGCCAGGCCCTGCGCGGCGATCTTCAGCTTCTTGTCGCCCTGCCTGATGAGGCTGTTGGTTTGGAATTCTTGTCCAGTGAAGTCGAGCAGGATGCCCTGGGCAGTTTGTTCGATAGTCGCGCCTGGCACTTCGACGCCCTGATCGGGATCGTATTCGCCCGGCTCCGTCCTGCTGATGGTCACAGGCTGGCCGAACTCTGTGATCATCTCCAGAGCCATCACGGCCATTTCGTCGTAGAAGGCCATGGTGGCTCCAAATGTGAAAAGCCCAGCGCGGGGGCTGGGCTTCTTCAAATACCTCGGATCAACCGAAGGTTAATGTAACTTTCGCTTTGGATGGATCTAACGCATTCAGGATGTCCACGCCAACTTCCGGGAGCAACATCCATTGAGGTTTGCCAAAAGTCTGCGGATATCCCATCCCGCCCTCTTCAAACCAGCGACACGCGACACTCAGATCGGATTGACCATCCCAAAATCCCGAAGCGATCGCAAATTCACCATTGTTGAAAATGATGCTCTGTACCTTAAATTTGTTGGTGCTATTCAACATACTTATAACCTCTGTCGTTATCTGATAACCCCGACCGTTTTCAGCCACCACGTTTGCGGCTCTACTCACTTGGGGAGGAGCAAAGATCTTCTGATTCTCTCACCGCGTCAACTGGGGACCACCATTACGCTCTCACAGCGAACAGTCCACGCTTCTGTAGGTAGTCGGCAAACTGCGTAGCACTCGGTCGGTCAGGCGCCGCCGGTAGGAGTCGGCCGCTGGTGTTTGGGATCGTCGCGTACTCGCGAGTTACCGCGCCCTCTACACGCTCCAGAGTCACAGCACCCTTGCGCTTCTCCACCGGGTCGATGTCGTCCTGATGAATCTCGGCGGCCAGGGCCATCTGGCCGTACTGGATCCGCGCCGGAAGGTAGTTGTCTGGCTTGATCTGGCAGTCCAGCTCAACACCCCGGCGCGGCCAGGCCAGCGCCTGCTCGCTGCTCATCTTGCGGCCTTTCCAGGTCTTGCCATCCATCGCCAAGGCAGCCCGGCGCAGCAACGCTTCCTGCTCGGGAACGCCTGCGGGGATGACCGTGCCGAACTTCACGGCATACAGGGCCAGGTCCTCAGCGCTCGCGTAGCTTTCGGCGTCAGGCTTGCCGGTGCCGTCCTCGATGATGAGTGTCATGAGTTATTCCGCAGGAATGAGTTTTACAAGATCGGCTTTCGGGGCTTTCGGGTCGAACTCGACGCCTCGGGCAGTCAGCCAGTCGCGCAATTCTGCCACACCCATCTTCGCGGGATTGGTTTCGACTTCGTCCGCCGCATACTCGGGTTTCAGCTTAGCCTTGGGCGGGCTATCGGCTTCATTGTCGCGGCTCTCGGTAGCGCTCGCATCGATGATGCGCAGACCGGCCTTCTTGGCCAACGCCTTCACATCGTCTTCGTAGCGGTGGAATGGCCCGGGAAGGTACCAAATGTTGTTATCAGTCATCGTTGCTACTCCGCTGCGCCAGAGCCCATTGCCCCGGCGCAGTCATTGAGGGGTTACTTGGAAGCGTCACCGATCAGAGCAACACCAGCGGTGTGCTTGATGCTGGTGGCGGTCTTGTCCCAGTTGGTACCGGTCGCCAGTTCAGCGTCGGTTGGCGACTTGCCGCCGGTGGTGGTGTCCCAGGTGTAACCCTTAAGGCCCAGGCCGAAGGTGTAGTCGGTTTGCAGCGTGGTTTCGATACGCTCCTTGCCATTGTCGGTCGAAACGTTCGAGATGATGTCGCGGCCGTCGTGGACCAGGGCTGCGCCTTGAACCAAGGACAGGATGATCTCTTTGTTCGGGGTGCCGGCCTGCATAAGCGCCGGTGCGTCCGTCACAACGGAGATCTTGCCGAGAATGTCCACAACGCGGACGTTGCCTGCCTGGAAAAGCTGCTGTTGGTTCGCCAGGTTCTGGCCGACCAGCTTGTGGTAGCTGGTGCCCTGCATCACTTGGGTGACAAGGTTCTGGCTTGCGTCGCCGAACTTCGCGTGAGCGTTGTTCAGGCCCGCGTAGGTGATGCCGTCGGTAGCCGACACATCGTTGACCGCAGCGGCCTGGGCAGTGACCGCAGCTACCAGGGCAGCGATTGCAGTGTTCAACTGGTCCTTCAGCAGGATTTCAGCGAATGCGCGGCTCGCAACCTCGATGCCTTGCGCGGTCGGGCGCTGCAACCAAGTCATCTGGGATGGCTCATAGCGGATCGGACCAAAGCCGCCGGCAACTTTCACCGAGGTGTTCTTCAGTTCGGTCAGGTCGGTAGCAGCAACCGCGGTGTTTGCGCTGTAGCGATCCACGCGACGCTGGGCCGCTGCCAGAGTCTGGAAGAACGACTCTTGGAGGAAGTCGCCGGTGAAGCCGTCCGGAGACAGCACGATTGCTCCGCGGCTGGCGGCGTTGAAAGCGGCGAGATACTGATCCAGCGTCTCGAGAGTCGCCGGCATGATGTATTCGTTAAAAACCTGCATTTGCGACAGGGACATGAGTTATTTCCTTACGATTGAGGGAGATCAGGGAACCGGCTCGCAATTGCGGCCTGTCGCTCCTCTTTGGTGCCGCCGATTTTTCCTTTTGCGGCCCCGCCGCCACCTCCAGCACCAGCAGCCCCGCCGCCAGATGCCTTGCTACCCGCGATCAACGGCGCGAAGGCCGTGTCGTTTGCGAATTCTGCTTTCAGCTCATCCAGCGTTGCCGCGGAGAGCTTGCCCTGCTGGTCGAGGACGACCACAACAGGCTTCCCATCGCGCTGCTCGACGCTCAGACGGCGCTCGATGTGCGGCAACAGGGCTTTGGCGCTGCCTGGGATTGCCAGAGCAGACGCGATGTCAGTAGCGGTGCGGCCGACGGTCAGATCCCGGATCTGAGTGCTTAGCGTTCCACGCTCCTGTTCCAGCATGCCGTTCAGCTCAGCTTCACGGCGGTTGAATTTTTCAGTCCAGGAGCGCTCGAGCTCCTCGACGTTGCCGGACTTGCGAGCAGCCTCTTCACGCTCCAGTCGTGCAGCTTCTTCAGCCTCACGCGCCTTCTTCTCGGCCAGCTTCTTCTCGCCGAGCAGTTCATCAACCTTGGCTTTCAGGCCGGATACATCTTCTTGCTGCGGCAGACCTTCAATGCCGAGTACGAACTTGCCGTCCTTCTCGGTGTAAAGAGCGCGCACGGCTTCATCTACCCCTTCCAGGGTATCCAGTTGGAATTTCAGCATTGGTTGTCTCCCAGAGACGTTGGTGCAGGCCCTGCCTGCGGAAAGAAAAAACTGTAGAGTCCGCTAACTCAAGACAGAACGAGGAAGCACTCAAGTGAGCAACCAGAACCCGTTGGAGAATCCAGTCACGGCACCCTCGGAGGAAGGGGACTTCCTATGAACTCGATTGCATCTGCTGTGTTAGCTGCGGTGACAGGGATCGTCGGGGCTGGAATTGGCGCCTACGCGACATTGGCCTCATCCGAGAAGGCGCGAATTGAGAGCTGTATAAAAAGGATCGACGATCAGGAGCAGAGGACCCGAGAGAAGGCTGAGGTGCTGCTTGGGGATATCGGACACTTCATTGGCGTTACGGCAACAAATGACGATTCAAAAATGCTCGAACCAGGCCAGAAGATCATTAAATCTGCGTTCGAATTAACCGCCTATGGCCCACCTGAACTTAATCTGGTTTCGATACATCTTGCTGTCGTCATACTCGAAGGCTTAATCGCCGAAACGCCGGAGCAAAAAATTGAATCGGTTAAAAACGCCCGAACCGCACTCAACGGCTGGTCCCCTAATTACGTCAAATTGATGAATGAGTTCGAACAGAGCAGGTTAAACTGCCTTCAATGAGCCAACACACCGGCTCGCTCAAAAGCCAACGGCTCTAGTACCTTCATTTGCACAAGAGTCAACGGTGCGAAGTTTCGATCAAGCTGCAGCTCGGCGAAGCGCTCAACACTCAGGCCGCCTTCGCGGAACAGCTTGGCTCGGACCGGGCCGATGGCCTTGTCCTGAAACGCCGCCGGCTGCTGCCTGAGCCAGTCGTAATAGCTGAGGTCTGCCCTCACCTGCTGGGCGCCGCTATCGCCGATGGATGCCCGCGTGGCTCCTTCGGCAAAGAGCGCGCTGAAGCGAGTTACCGCCACCACCGTCGAACGGCAATTTATGTGGATCGGCGGCCTCGGCCCTTCAGTCAGCTTGAACCTGCGTTTATCGAGCGTCCGACACTGGCTTGTCGTCTTTGAATCCAGCGTGCTTACCCACTCCACCGACGGCACGACATCGGAGTTCGCTTTCAGCGTCTCCATACGCGCCTGGGTGGCGACGTGCTGCACCGCTGTACGCACGATGGCGCTTGCATTGCGGTTGGTCGTAGCCAGGATGCCGTCGTTGTACTTGAGTGCCGTGGTACCGCGGATGTTCTTAATGATCTGGAAGTTGGTTTGGCCTTCGAAAAAGCCCTGCCGGATCGCGCCTGTGAGGCGTTGCCGCTCGGTCGCGGTGAAGCCATCAATGAACGACTTGAGCAGCTTACCGCCGTCCGCGCCTCGCACGCTGAGCGGGTTTGTGAGGATTGCCGCCCTGATTGCCGCAGCACCTGGCACCGCTGCATCGAACGACACACCTACCGGCGCAGCCCGAGTCAGGCTGGTTGCCTCAAACTCAGCCTCGTAGTTGGCGATGTCCACCAGATCCAGGTTCAGCTTTTCGCTGTACCGGTCGAAGATGCCCAGCAGCAGGCTATCAACCTCGCTCAGCAGCCGCTCCAGGCGGGCGGCGGTGTAATCCGTCAGGTCCGCCCGGGTCAGCCGCTCACGAATCGAGCGGTCGATCTCTTTGAGGAAGGGTGCGAACTTCTTCACCTCGCCCGACTTCAGCTGCTCAAGGAAGACAGCATGCCGGATGGTGGCGTCAAGGATTGCTTGGTTTGCCGCCATTTAGGTTCGCCTCGTCATCATCCAGGTCAGGCCCAGCGCTTTGCGTTTCAAGCTCGCCCCGAATGTCGTCGTCCGTCTTTTCTGGGTTGATCACGCCGCGATCACGCAGGTATTGCCAGAAGTCTCCCTCCGGCATCTTGCCGCCCTGCACTGCGTTGAACAGCGCGACCAGGATCGTCGCGTCAAGGCTGATCTGGCTGAAGTCCTGGTTGAGCTTGTAGAACGTTTCGCCCGTGGCATTCACGAACTCAGCCATCCAGACAAGACATTGGCTGTAGGCCTCACTGACATTGCTCACCACCAAGGAGAGAACGCTGTGCTCTGCCGCGCTGTCGTTATCGGCCTGGGTTGCGGTCTTCACCGCGCTGCCCCGCTCGATCAGCCTGGCACCGAGAGACACCATGTCTTCCTTCTTGGCGTCCATGGCCTCCTTGGCAACCGTGTTGGGCTGGGCCTGCCAAACACCGCACGAACCATTGACCGGAAGTATCCAAGGCGCACGAGAGCCCAAGAAGATGCCGCCTTTCTCCATGTGATCGCGCCACTGCTCATCCAATCCAGCCATCCACGGCTGAGGCTGCCCAACCAAATAGGCTGCCTCTTCGTAGTCCGCGCTGTTCCGGTAATGGCCGATGTTGACCTCGGCCATGTCGTATAGCGGCGAATCGTCGATGCTCGAGTCGTTGTTCTCACTGCCAAGGAACTGAAACGGGATTACCTGCCAGGGCTGGCCGGTTCCGTTCAGCGGAGCAAAAGGCGCGACGATCATCGCCGTTTCGCTGGAACCATCTTTCCAGACTTCCTGGGTGTAGATGCCGAAGGCGTCCAGGCGAAGCACCCGATACTGAACCGCCCGCTCAATGCCAAATCCATCTGCAGTATCGACATCGACCTCTTCGCGGAGGACCACTAGGCTCAACAGATGTCTGCCACCGATCTGACGTGTCTTCCAGTTGATGATCGCTTCGGCTGGGTAGCTGGCAACGTTTGCCCGGGCCCGACCGGAAAGCTCGTCCGCCTTGCTCACGGTGCCAGCCTTAACAGCAGCGTAATCCACCAGCAACCCATGCCGGCCGACTTCAAGCAGGTGCCCGATGACCGACTGCGACTGCTGGTAGATGCTCACACCCTGGCCGTCGATATCCTTGGACACATAGTCGAGCGCCGCAGGAACAGTCAGCGTCGGCCAGGTGCGGAACACAGCGCCTACCAGGCTATGCTTCGTCCGTCCGGTAGCGTTGTAGAACACCGCTCGCTTCTTGTAAGCCTCGTAACGGCCCTTGTTGTCCTGGCTGGTGTCAGTGGCGTTCGGCCGTGGCAGGTAATGGTCACCGGCAGCCTTGATGGTCTCTGACCCTTTGCAGACGTCGCGCACCAAGCGCCAGCGGTATCGCGCCGCCGTGTACTCGGGACGGGTGAAAGTGACGTCCGTCATCGGGCGACTCCCATTTTCATTGTGGTGATCGGTTTGACGATCGGGTATTCGCGGTGGATGAAGTAGCCGCCGCCGTCGTTCGCGTGATCAATGCCGGCAGTCTTGTCTGGCTCCCCGTTTGCGCCCCACACCTGCTGCTCCAGGCCGTCGGCGTAGGTTGGGCAAGTGAACGGGTTCACCAGGTAACGCCGCTCGCCCTGCGCATTGCAGAACATGGCATTCATGGCGTTGATTCGGTCCTTCACCGGCGGGTTTGCCGCTGGAGCGATGACCGTGAACCCAGCCTGCTTGAGCATGGCAAGGTCAGTGATGCTGGCGTTCACGGACTTGCGTGAATCTCCCGAGGCATCCGGGTAGATTCTGATCTCGCACGTCTTATTGAAGTCGTTGCCGTCGTGCTGCCAGTACCGCTCTTTGATGCGGCGGATCATGTCGGGCGTGTCGTAGCCGTCGATCAGCTCATCGACCGCCCTGGGCATGCCGTGCTCGCGCTTGACGTGCGTGATCGCCGCCATCTTGCCAACGTTGAAGTCCATCCCGATAAACAGGGGCTCTCCGGGCTGCACGGTATCGAAGCACTGGTTTAGCTTTCGGTCATAGGCCGTGTAGATGGTGCCGGACGTCAGGTTGACGAACTGGCCCTTCAGGTACGCCAGGATCAACTGAGGCGGATATGACTCCATCAGCGATTCGATGTAGTCGTCAGGCAGGTTCAGCTCGTTGTCGAACGTGCTCGCCTGGACCAGGCCGTACATCTCTTTGAGTGACGGCTTGTCGCGCAACTGCTTCACGAACTGCTGGAAGACGAACTTGAAGCCTTCCGGCGTCGTGGTGACGTCTACCCCGTTCTTCAGCCCGGGCAAGTTGTAGCGCATCCGGGCGATGATCTTGCGCCAGGCTTGCTGCGCCTTGATGGCAGTCAGCACGTCCAGTTCATCCACGAGGGCGTGGCCGATCTTGAAGCCCACGATAGTCTGAGGCTTCTCCATCGACCGGCAAATCACAGTGCCGCGATACTGCCGGCCGCTGTAGATGTGAACCTCATGGTTCGCCTGGTTGATCTTGGTCTTCAGCCCCCAGTCATAGGCCACCTCATCCATGGTTGGATAGAAGATGTCCCGGATCTGCGGGTATGTCGGCGCGAAGTATCCGGCGTTGACGCCAGGCCACTCCATGAAGTGCTTGCTCAGCGCCGAGCAGCCTACCCAGGTCTTTCCTGAGCCGAACCCAGCTACGAACGCGCGAAACTTGTGGGGCAGCGTGAGGAACTGAGCCTGGGGAACGTTAAGGCTCGGCATTCGGCTTCCTCGCATCCACGACGTCGACCTGGATGCGGGTCGGGATCACCGGCTCGTCGCCAACCTCCTCCTTGCGGGAGCGGTTGACGAACATATCGCCCGTCTCTTTCGCTGCCTGCTCCAATATCTGCATTGCGAGACCAATGTTCTTCATCGACTCCGCTCGCTCCACGAATCGGTTCATGGCGCGCAGTCGATAGGCACGGTTGGCGATTGGAATGTCGACCGTCTCCTCTCTGAAGCGCTTGCGGCACTCCTCGAAAAAGATCTTCCACTTCTGGCCGAGATCACGTCCTGAATACTTCGTTGGGTCGTATCGCTCGCACAGTTGGCGGGATACATCGATGCCGTATCGCTCCTTGACGGCCTGACAAACCTGACTGGGGGTGTCGAAGCAGGCTAGGGCTTGGACAATAAAGGCCTTCACCTCATCTTTCAGGGCTGCCATAGATTCGTTTTCCGTCAAGGGCTGTCAGGGATTAAGCCAGCTTGAGCAGACAGGTTCCGCAGGCCCTCGCAATGTTCAATTTCCCCACCTCGGCAGGACTGTTTGCAGCATCCACCAGCGCTTGAACGTCAAGGCTCGCACCGTAGCGGCGGACCACACCGACGAACTCCTCAACATCGTGGCCTTGGAGCTTGATCTTCGGCGCACCGTCTTTGGTGAAGGCTGGTTGACCGTACTTGTCGGTCGCGTGAGCCAGGTGATACAGCTCGTGCTCAATCAACGCGCAGAAGTCCGTGTCGCTGCACTGGGCGCAGTAGTCGGCAGCCAGAGTGATGATGTAGGCCGGCACATCGCCAAACCAATCACGCATCTGTTGCTCCATCCGGGCCTTCTGCCAGCCACCAGCGCGAAATGCCACCTGCTCGGCCTGACCCAGGACTGTGCGGCCCTGCTTGTTGAAGCTCGACGATGCCCACATGACCCGGATGTCTGCATCCAGTAGGTGAGCATGGTCTTCGTTGTGAATGCTGCCGGAGTCGGCAAGGATCTCTGATTGGAGCCATTCCCACACTTCAGGTGCCGGGGTCAGGCGGATACCGAAATCGGATAGCTCCGAGAGCTCAAGCAGTGACGCCGGCGGGAGCGGCCTTTGCATTTGCTCTCCCCTCGTCAATGATCAATGTGCGAACCGTGCCGCCGGTGTAGATGTCTCGCTTCATGGCTGCGCGTACTGCGTGTTCCGCACTCGCGCCCATATCCATTGCAGCCAGAGCGTACGGTGCACCACTGCCAATTGCGTCAGGGTTGGCCGGATCGAGATCCTGCTTCCAGATGCCCGTCTCGTCGTCATGGCCGACCATCATCAGCTTGCCGCCATCGACAACGTATCCTGAGCAATCCACTGGGACCTTGGAAGATGTCCCGAAGTAGGCCGCAATCAAAGCCTTCTCATCGCACACGGTGCCCGCCAAGAGGAAGCTGACCCCATCGACAACCTGGCACTTCGAGCAATCGTCAGAAACGATGGCGCCGCTTCTGGTCTGGCGAGTGTCATAGGCGATCACGCCGTCTTTGTAGGCGATGGTGGTCATGAGGCCTCCTGATTTATTGGAACCAGCCAGTGGCCTCTGTACCGCAACCTCGGCAGTACACGGCACCATTCGCCTGCTTGCCCCGACGCATGATGAAGAAGTCGTCGGAACCGCAGTTGCACTGATAACCCTCATCACCTTCGGCGGGCCCATAGGGCCACTTGAACACGCCCCTGTGCGAACTACATGCCGGACACTCCAGATTCCTCTGTCCCGCAGGCGCAACTGCCACCCACTCATGTTTGCAATGGGTGCAGATGGCCTCACCAGCTGAGTGCGGAGCTTCAGGCCGCTTGAACTCCAGCACCTTGACGGTCATTCAGGTCACCATGATGTGGGTCTGTGCATGAGCGTGCCCGTGTAGCTCGGCGACGATCAGGCCCTGGGGAAGACCGGCGGCCCGGGCAGCGTCCACCGCCTTGGCAATGGTGCTATCCAACTCAGTCAGGGCCTTGTTGATGTCCTGGCTCATAGGGAGAGCGTGGCGAAGGCGGGTTACGTTGGTCATGCCAGCACCACTCGGAAGTGTGAGGCGATCCAGATCAAGCCCTCGATCACAGCCCAGCCTCCGACGGCGCACAGGACACCGAGCATGATGAATGCGCCGGTCATATCGGGTAACTGCCCCATAAGGATTCCTCTCCAGTGTCGCGACACAATTTGCTGATTCGCGAAACGTGTCGCGCGTTACCGTTTCTTCTCGCAGCCCATGCAGTGCTCGCAGTTCAGGTGGCGGCAGATCCAGCCCTTCACCCGCTGCCAGTACGTGACCATGAACAGGTGACGGATGCCGGCCAGGGCCAGGGCGATGTGCAGGGTCAGGCCGGCTGTGGTCGGGCCGAACAGGAAACTGTCGTGCCGGGTTGTGACCACGTAGGCACTGATGGCGATCGTCGAGTAGATCAGCTTCCCGAGGATGCCGTCCCTCACCTTCCCGCTCACCACGCACCAGAACGCCCACAAGGCGATCATGCCGCAGGCGATGGAGTTGATCAGTTCAAGATTCATGGTGGATTGCCTCCCCCGAACCGCTGGCGGATGAACGCCCAGAGGTCAGCGGCTTTGATGGCCCGGGTAATGGCGGCGATAAGCGATCCGCCGAAGGTCCCCAGGAGGAAGCCCACGCCGGCAACACTGCGCGGCTCGACCACTCCGAAATAGGAACTGATCAGGCCCGTCAGGTAATGGGCACAGACTGCACCCGAGAAAATGAAGATGGCCCAGGCCTTTCGGTCTACCAGGTCGTCGCGGTGCCAGAAACTGGCGGCGATTGCGCCGAGCAGTCCGGCAAAAGCCCAGTCGAGCTTATCGAACAGGCGCTGTAGAAACTCCATGCGCTCGACTCCGTGGGCATGACTAAAAGGTGACTCTAGGCGCACAATTACTGTTGCGTAGTTATGCGCCTAGAGTTATAATTTGCTCATCAACTAAACAAGGAGATGGAGGTGCAAAGCAGGCAGTTGATAAAGGAGCTTGAAACCGCTGGATGGGTTCTAGATCGAGTAACCGGAAGCCACCACATGTTCAAGCATCCAAACAGACCCCAAACGGTTCCAGTGCCACACCCGAAGAAAGACCTACCAATCGGAACCGTAAGGGCCATCAAGAAACTAGCCGGGTTGATCTAGCCCGGCTTCACCCTTTGCACCTCCTGAGGAGATACATATGCAATATCCAATCTGCATCGAGTGGGGCGACGAGAGAACCGCTACCGGCATCCAGATCCCTGACATTCCCGGGGCAATTACAGCCGGCGACACATTCGAGGAGGCGTACAGCGCTGCCATCGAAATCGCGCACATCATGCTGGAAGAGCTGGCGGGTTCTGAGAAAGGCATCCCGCTCCCAACCTCTATCAACGCCCACCGGAACAATCCCGAGTTCGATGGTATGGGATGGGGCATGCTGGAAATCGACATCACGCCCTACCTCGGCAAAACCGAGAAGGTCAACGTCACGCTGCCTGGCTATGTGATCCAGCAGATTGACCGCTTTGTTCGCGATCACAACATCAAAAGCCGGTCTTCTTTCCTGGCCGATGCAGCCATGGAAAAGCTGGGGCGATAACAACTCAGCAGCAGCTGAGGCCCTGAATAGGTGTGCAGTCTTTCCCGCTGTCTGCCGAAGGCCTTCGCAACGTCGACGCCCTATTGCATCGATCTCGCTGCTCAAGTCTCGCGCCACCCGGAAAGCATGTGGGGTCAGGGTGCGCGGGCTGCCGGTGTTGATTCCGTACGTCGCACTGTCCGGCTATCGACGTCCAGGCCCTCCCGAGGGCTGTCTTGGCTACAGGTTAATTTCAGGCATAAAAAAGCCCGGCACGCTGTCCGGGCTTATGCAGCATTACTCCACGTAACTTTTGCGGAGGTTACTAACGTGAGTTCGACCGTTAGGAATGGTGCCTTCTCCGGCAATAACAACCACAACATGCTCTCCAACGCAGGGCCTGATGCGATTCTCAAGCCACTTTGTAATGCTGGTGCGAGCGCTAGTGGCCCGATCATAGTCGTAATCCTCGACGAGCTCGTTGGGGTTGCCACGAACGACAACGCGCATCTCTTCGATTTCAAAAACTTTTTGTTCGAAAGCTGCAATAGATATTTTCGCCACTTTAAGACTCCTTTCATGAAGAAGTGAGTCTTATCAATTAGCGAGAAAACTTCAATGGCTTAATGCCATTAATCAATAAAAACCCGGCGCTTGGCCGGGTTCAGAGTTTCGTGTGCGTTCGCTGGATCTACTTCGCGCCGCCGTTCCCGCGATCCGTCTGAGCGTCTTGATCAGACCCAGGATTACCGGGCGGAGGGTCCCAATCTACGGGCCTCTCGGCCGTTCCCTGCTGAGGCTCTGACTCGGCCTGTTCAAGGCAGGAACCATGACTCTCACCTGTATCAGGCGCATCTTCGTCTGGCCTGGGGTATGGAGCTTGCGGGCCGTTGTTGTCTACCAGGGCATCTCTCCTTTCTGAGGCGCACATCTGCGCATATACGTGGGAGAGCCAGCTTGGACAGGAAGTGCAACGAACTCGACGAGCGGACGAAAAAAAGCCCAGCGCAATGGCCGGGCTTTCTCTGTGGTGTCGCGCTTGAAAGCTGAACACGGTGCTATGAAAACAGAGCTATTCCATATGGACAACTCTTTTTTTCATGCGGCCTCCCTCACCCGCTCCAGGACGCAATCCACCCAAGCGACGCCGGCCTTGATCAGCTCGCGGGCCTTGCCTTCACTCACGCCGTAGTGGCGCCCAACACGCACCGCCGCCCACTTCGCGCCGTAGTACAGCCAGATCATGTCGCCCATCTGCTGATCTCGCTTACAGAGCCTGGCCACCGCTCCATCCACCACGCCGGCAAGTTCGTCCGTGATGACATAGGACTTGGTGGTGGACGGTATAACTTCCCGCATGATCACCATCATCGGCGAGGCGTAGCAGGGAATACCCATCCCATCCATGCGCCACCAGCCCCATTGCTCCAGCATGTACTCGGTGTCGCCCAGGGGGCGCTGCAATGGCTTGCGAATCATCATGCTGCTTTCCTCGGGTCAGGATCACTCAGGCCAAACAGATCTCGAAGCAACCGATCAGCAGCTGTCTTCTTTGCATTACCTTCAAGAAGCCAACGCTGGCCGTAATCATGAAAGCCGATCTGCAACCGACTCGAGTGCCAACTGGCGACCATATCCAATAGAGCTGCCAACGCGGCCGGGCCGCCCATTTTGACCTTGGCCAACTCCTCGCCGGCGATTTTCAGGAACTGGCACTCGACGTCGCTCATAGCTTTGCGCGGCAGTGCCGCTCTGACGTTACTCATGGTTTGCTCTCCCCTTGATGCGGCCAGCGAAGGGGCGATTTGCTTCGACCTCCTCCTGCGTTGGCTCGCGGCCTGCAAAGTTGACGAAACGCCCGTACTGTCCTTGCTGCTGCACGATGCAGCTGCCAACCCGGGCGTGCCTGCACTTGGTCATGAGCATTTCGGTTAGGCCGTTTTGGCCTTCTTCGGTATCCATATCGCGATGAACTAAGATGATGCAGCTGGCATCTGCCTCCACTTCGCCCGAGTCGCGAAGATCACTCGACTGAGGTTTCTTGCCTGTGCGTTTCGTGGATTCCCTATTGAGCTGGGAAAGCAGCACCACCGGAACATTGAGCTCCTTCGAGATTCGCAAAAAGGCCTTGCTGATAGCGCCGACCTCTTCGCTGCGTGTCCTGCCCTTCGTTTCAGCTTTGACCAATTGCAGGTAGTCGACGACGATCCCACCGAGACCGTGCTCACGCTGGCACCTGCGCGCTTCTGCACGAATGCTCGAAGGGGTTTGAACGGGGTCTTCAACCACGAACAGTGGCGCACCGTTCGCTTGAGCAACCGCGCCTACCATCGCGCGCCAGTCTTCGTCTCGCATCCCGCGTTTGCTGGCAGGCTTTGAAAGGCGCTGCAGCTCAATACCCCCGAGCGAGGCTATTGCACGAAGCCCGAGTTCTTCGCCAGGCATTTCCAGTGAAAAGACTAGCCACGGGTCATTCCTTTTGATCGCGTTGTACTGAGCCGCCTGTAGCGCGAGGGTGGTTTTCCCGCTACCAGGCAAGCCGCCGATGATGGTGATCTTTTTGGGGCGTATTCCATCGACCAGTTCGTCGAGATCGGTCAACCCAAACGAAGGCCAGTCCGGTATCAAGCCGAGGTGCTTATCGTTGACGGTGCTGGCAGCGTCACCCATCCACTCGTCAAGACGACGATACTTTGGCTCATCGCCCTCAAGATCGCGCACGTCTGCCATAGCCTGTTGGGCGCTGGCGATGATCTCGGCCAATGGGCGGTTCTCACTGGCCGAGTCACGCACTGCATCAGCCGCTTCCACCAGGCGACGCAGTACTGCCCGCTCGGCCACGGTTCTCGCGTATGCACGCCAATTCGCTGTGCTTGGCGTGTTCTTCGCCAGCTCGCCAGCGTATGCAATGGTCGCCCTGCCACTCGGCAGGATCGACTTGAAGTCGTGAAGGGTGACAGGGTCCACCGGAGCACCAGTGGCGTGCAGATCAATCATCACCTGGAAGAGCGCCGCATTTTCAGGATCGTGGAAGTCGGCCGTGGTCAAGCTGGCCGTGATCGAGTCGAACAGATCGCCATCCAGCATTAAAGCGCCGAGCAGTGCATGTTCCGCCTCGTCGCTGTACAGCTCGCGATAGTTGTTCATACAGCACCTCTCGCCGAGGTCCAACTGAATCCAACAGCTTGGCCTCCTCCCTCACGAAGTCGATCCAGCGCGCGATCTCCGATGTAGCGTCCTAGGTCCGCTGCCGCCAGATTCGACACCACCACTGTAGGCAAAACGAGTTGGTATCGCCGATCAATTACCTCATGGAGCACACCCAGTTCGTAGGCGGTACCGGCCTGGGCTCCGACCTCATCGACGACCAACAAATCGAAACTGGCAAGCTCGCTCAAAACGTCCCTATCGGTGTATTCAGCACCACGGTCCATAGCGCCTTTGAACACCCGGATTATTTCGGCTGCAGACACGATCACGGCCTTGGCCCGGTGTACCCGTATCACGGCCTGGACTATCGCGCATGCCAGATGTGTTTTCCCGTTACCCACGTTTCCGGAGAGGATCAATGAGCGGCCGGCCTCATAGTTCTCGTGGAACTGATCAACGTAACCCTCGCAAAGCTTCAGGGCTTTCGCCATGGCGCTCACACCGCCGGAGGTTCTGTAGTTGCTGAAGGTGCAGTTGCTGAACCGAGGCGTGATTCCCGAACCTACGAGCAGTTTGTTCAGCTCCTCTGCCTTTTTTCGATCACGAGCCTGGATATGTTCCTCGCTCTCAGCAGGAGCGATGTTCAACGCCTCCCAGTGGCAACTTTTGCACCCGCGAGCAAGCATGGAGCCGTCGAACTGCTCGGTCTCTGAACTGCTGACTTGGCCATGCTTCGAGCATTCGATGTCGAAGAAGCGGACACGCGGCTGGGGGCAGAAATTAGAAGTTCGAGCCATGTGCTACCTCCGGGTATTCGAGGGTGTGGTTCGGCAGGCCGGTGTAGGCTGATTGCTTGGTGGGCATTGCGGGCTTCAACTCATCGGTCCATCGCTCTCCGTTCAACCAGGTTGAAGCGTTCGGGATGTATCGCCCGCTGTCTTTGGTCCAGTCTTCAGAAAGACAGTGTCTACCCAGGGCGGTGATCAGGGTCTGACGCAGTTC
The DNA here is from genome assembly GCF_051131985.1 of Pseudomonas sp. Z3-6. Classification (NCBI taxonomy): domain Bacteria; kingdom Pseudomonadati; phylum Pseudomonadota; class Gammaproteobacteria; order Pseudomonadales; family Pseudomonadaceae; genus Pseudomonas; species Pseudomonas sp. Z3-6. Next base: position 2,268,009 of record NZ_CP071644.1, on the reverse strand, counting down.
ATCGTTCGGTTTCAACTTCGCCCAGGCTTTGGCAGCGTCCTTGCGCCCCTTCTTTTTCGGGTACAGCTTCCAGAATTGCTCAAAACCCTCTACCCCATCTGGAATGACCGTAGGTTTAGGTTCCTTGACTGGTTCATAAGAGTGACTGGTTCTGGGGGCAGCTCCTGCCCCACCCCCTGGGTTATCTCCTGCCCCAGGTGGGTTATCTCTTGCCCCACCCCCTGGGGCAGATGCTGCCCCACCATCAAGCGACAAGTGAAAAACGTTCGACTGATTCAACTCGCCCTTTCGGCGGTACTCTCGCCGAAGAAGCCCCGCCTTTTCCAACTCGCGGATATGCAGTTTCACGGTGGAGCGTCCGATCTCGCACTGGTCGGCAATATGCTGGTATGACGGCCAGCATTCGCCCTGATCGCTGGCGTTGTCCGCTAGCTTGATAAGCACCAGCTTGCGCAGCGGATTTCCGACTTTGGTTTTCATGGCCTTGACCATTAATTCCATGCTCATAGGTCAAGCTCCCCAGTCACACGACGGACGAACTCGTCGTATTCCTCTGCCATGATCAGGCCTTGGCTTTCAAGCGCTTCACGGTACGCTTTGGCGCTGCCATACAGCACCCAGCGCTCTCGCTCTGGAAGAGTGCTGAACGAGGCATAGCTGGGCCACGGACCGGCAATTACCGACGCAGGCCCCTTCTCGGCAGATAACGTTCTCGGGCGCGTATTCACTGCAGAGTCTCCCCTGGTTTGCGACTAATCCGGGCGCCCATGGACTCCACAGAGCCACCAAACAGACGCAGCACAAGTTTGCGCAGAGCGGTTGTGGCATCAATTGAAAAAGTGCGAGCCTCATCCAGCGCCAAGGCCTGCGGGGAGTGGTCCATGATCAAGATTCGAACGCGATCGCTGTAGTTGAACGCTGCGCAAGCCAGCTGTTGGTCAGTCAGGCCTTCGAACGCTTCATCAGGCAGGCACTCGACCGGGTACACGACGACGGGGATTTTGTTTTCAGGGCGCGGCTCACCCGCCAGCAGGTGTCGGGTCATTGCCTCCCAGTGATCTTGAGCAACTTCCCTCGCATCGTGGCCGGTCCTGCGCCTGAACAGCACCATGAGTGCGTAATAGGCGCGATACAGATCAATGTGCGTTTCATCCTCCTTTTCAATGGAATATTCAGGCTCGTCGATAACATCCAGGGCGTCCTTGACGACCTCGAAGCACTTCAGCAACAGGGCTGCATCGGAGTAATTTTCGAAGTGGGCTTCGTCGATGACAGTAACTGGCATCTCTTGGTGAATATCGCTCATGGGTAAGCCCGCCCGATAGCTGACTGATGCAGGGGGATGAAAGTGAATTCATCGAAATCTGGTTCGTATTTGGCGTGTTCCAACATGGACGCGACATGGCTGAGCGGCATTGATGCTCTATGCGCTTGAACGAAGGCAACCAGGAAGGCGCGACCAGGTGAAGGCTCATCAATACAGCGGTTCAACAGCGACTTGATTCGCTGAGTTTGGGCTGAAAAACGACGAAGGTTTTCCTCGCCCCGCGCTTCCCTCGGAGGTTCCTCCAATGTGTAGAGCTTCGAAACTCTGCCCAGCAGATCCCTTCCAAAAATTTCGAATAGATCGCGAGCTACTTGCTCATCTGTCAGCCCAAAGCCGAAACCATAGGAGCCGCGGCCGTCGAAGACCTCGATCAAGTAAAATTTCGGGCAACCCACCAAGCATGCCCTTGGCTCTGCTACCTGAAAGTCGTGTTTGAGGGCGATATTCATTGTTCGGCCCTCCAGGTAGGCATCCAAATCGGCTGAGCCATCTCTTTGGCAGCTTGGCCGTACCAACCCACCGCCTCAAGAATGAAACGGCCCGGCCGCGCCTCATATTTGGCCGACCTAACGATGGCACGCATAATCGAGGCAGTCCTTTCAAACTCAGGTACTTCCTGGCTGAAAAATCCTTTCGCGGAAAGGGACAGCTCTGCCTCTGGGACTTCGGGAGTCAGGAACTCCAGAGCCATTTCTGCGTCAGTTCGCGCCATTTCATGAGTCATAAAGCGCTTGATACCGCGCTCACGATGAAAACCTTCGATGCAGAAACCGATGCACCCTATATCGAAGCCCACTTCATCAATCGGATACGCTTGAGCCTGCAGCGTCCCGAAGACGCTCGCATTCGAACGGGCTTGTTCATTACGGATTGCATGTGCCATGATTAGTACCTCTTTGAGATGTGTTGTCCTGGTCGCACAGGACGATTGATGAACCCGGTTCCCGCCGGGTTTATTGCTTTCTGCACCAGGCAAAATTCATTCGCCGGCTGCTCAAGCCGCTTTCACCGACTCCTCCAGCACCAGCAAGCTCTGCCGAACATGGCCGATTTCTCGTTGAATTCCTGCCTTCTCGATTTGCGTTACTCGGCCATCTGCCACAGCGTCGTGCACAACACGAGAGACATCGCCTGACTCGGCCGCCAAGTGCACCAACGCTTGAACCAGGTTGACCCCGTCAGGCTTAACCCGCGGCACCAGTGCATAGCCCAAGGCATTCGCCAGAAGCTGCAGCGGTTCGGGGTTCTTGCTATGCACCAATATTTGTAAAAACTGCTCCAGGTTCAGCCGATGCGAATCGTCGTTTGGGTTGCTGCGGTTGAGCAGCGCGGTGTGGCTCATCCCCATCAGGTGAGCCAGTTGTTTTGGCCCAGCATCGAGCACTGCCTCATGAATCGCGCGATGTACTTGTTCCATTCGGGAAATCTCTTGGCGGTTGTCGTGGCCGTACATCCTGGCGATGAGCGAAACTTTGCTCATCGGATCAGGCGACAGATTGCTCGGAGCTAGCGGATGAATTACGCAGGTACGCCCAATCGATATCCGGTCGAAGGTCTTCACAGACCACCACCCTCTTCGTCTCGCGCTCAAGCTTGATAGCAAGGGCGGGGTTGGCACGGCGAAAGCCGAGAGCGACCTGTCTGAGTTGGCCCACGCTGGTGTCGCAACGCTTAGCCAGGGAGTCCAGCGAAACAGCGTCCAGGGAGCGCATGTGTTCAATTAGCGTCATGGTTTTCCTCCTAAGAGACTCCACATTACATATTGCTAAATTAAATAGCAATAGCATTTTATAATTTACAGATTGCTAATGCACGGACACTATTCGCTGATGGACATGAAAACCCTTCGGGTCGAAGCGCTGCGGCGTGTAATCGGCCAAATCAGTCAGAAAGAATTCGCCGACCAGCACGATCTGGACGCTTCCTATTTGTCCCAGATCCTCAACGGGCATCGAGGCTTGGGCGAGAAAGCGGCGCTCAACCTCGAGAAAAAGATCGGGCTTGCGCCAGGCGTTCTGGTCAACCCGGGTGGGTACGGTTCGAACGTCATTGAAGGTGAGTTCACTCGCCAGGATGTTGTGCGTGACCAGTCACCGGCCTATCAGGCAATGCAACAAAGCGCTTCGCCCAAGGCGATCGCAGTCATCGAGAAGCTGGCCAGGGCCGCTGCGAAGGGAAGGCTGAAGGAGTCGGACCTCGTGCTCCTGGAGGGCATCGCCGCTCTGCTTGAGAAGGCCAACGCCGAAAAGCCTTGAGCCAGATGAAAAGAGCCCGGCGCTAGGCCGGGCTCTGTTCACTGCTATGTCAGCAAATCCTCTCCCCTGTTCTGCCACATCGCCTGAAGCTTGGTCAGCCCCTTGCCAGTGATCAGCGTCGAGCACGTTGGGACGATGCCGTCTATTGGATGTTCGAAAGTGCCCAGTTTCACATCGAGCAGGCCGGCCTCAATCTTCGCCTGGTACGGCTCGTTGGTCCTGGTCACCCACCCCTTCTGCCTCATAAACTGCAGCAATCTGGTGCGGCCGGTACCGATGATCTTCGCGGCCTGGGCGGCGTTGTATCTCTTGTGGGATACCGTGACCATGTCGTGAAAGGCCACCTTGGGAGCGTCTTGCTCCACCTTCACTTCCAAGAGATGGTTCTCTTTGGTCAATTCGGTGTTGTCGGCCTCCAAGGTGACGACCTTGCGCACGTTGTCGGTTAGCAGGGCCAGGAGGACTTTCGGGTCGTTGAGGCTGGCGATGTCGAAGGCGGGCTTGGCGTGCGCCATCCGCCAAAACCCTTTGACCAACCGTTTTTTGAAGTCGCGGACGATCGCACTGTTGCGCATATAGGTAAGGAGCAGTGTGGACTGCTGCTCATTGAGCACTGCGTACTCGGTTGCCTTAGCGAAGCCGCCCTGGGGAAGAGAGGAACCCTTCTGGATTTCAAATCCGAAAGGGCCAAACTCCTCAAGATCAGCCCGGTAGGTACGCACCAGCTTCATGACACTGGCATGGTCGACTTCGCACCCGGCTGCGATAGCGAGAGTGGAGGTCACCGCTTCGCCATCTACAAGACTGACAATTTCAGCGCGCGACACGTTTGGCGATTCGACAAATTGTGTCGCGACACCTGCTCGCAGGCCTGGTTCGCTGGATAAGATATTCATGAGAATTTCTCCAAGCCCAGGTTTGTGGATTCCACGATGGCCATCGCCATTCCCAACGATCGAAACAGACCCCAAGTCTGGCTTGGCGAAATGCCCTCCTGCCCTGTGCCTGCTCCTTCCAGCGAAGATCTCACCTCCGCCAGAATGCAAATCACCTCATCAAGCGCGTCCTCGGCGGGAATGCCAGGCCGAACGGCAAACAGCCCCTGCCGTTCGATATTGCAGAAGCCGAAAAGAAGCTCCTCTGTTACGGGCCCTTTAACAGCGCCAGCATTGAGTTTTTCGTTTACTTCGGTATGCTTATCCATGACGTTTTTCCTAGTAGATTGACGTTCTGCTTCATGGCCTCAAGCGTTGGCGCGCTTGGGGCTTTTTCATGCCCGTTGGTTTTCATCTAACTCCTGCTCCATCATTTTTCTTAGGCGGAAAACCACCTCCCCGTTCGTTGACCTCCCGTTTACCGCCGACTGCGCGTCCAACCACTCTCTGAGCTGCGCCGGTAATCGGATCAACAGCGGACTTTTCTCTTGCTTCACTTTGCCTCCGGGCTTAGCCGAGATAATCACTTGTGATCATTTGATACCTCTTGTGATCACCTGTCAATACCGATCATAGGAGATCATTTCTTGTCTGGTATAGTGATATGAAACCGTATATTCGAAAGGGCAGCTATTTCTGATGACCGACTCCAGACCCTTCTCTGAGCGCCTTTTATGGGCCAGATCTGAAGCAGGATTGACTCAAAAAGAACTCTCGGAGAAGAGCGGTATCAGCCTCCCTCAAATCGTACGATATGAGGCTGGTCGATCTAAACCACGTCTCGGCGGGGCGCTGAAACTGGCCCGCGTCCTCAAAATGGATGCGTATGATTTGATGCCGGAGCTGCGGAAAACCACTCACGAAATTGAAATTGAATTTTCCTCTGAAGAAGCGCAATTCCTCGACTCCACAGCGGCTAGTCTCGGAATATCCACTGAAGAGTTGGTGCGTAAGCTAACCATGTTCGGTTTGAGGGAGCACTCCAAAGATCCTGAGATGCGCAAGATGATCGACACAGAAGCACCAGGCCTACTGGATCGAATTGACGCTCTTGACGACGACGGCGAACAGGAAATCGGAAACGCTCCTAACTCTTAGTCAAAGTATGAGCGTGCATTTGACTCGAAAAAAATGCAGAGAAAAACATAACGTACGTAACGTTGACGGGGGTTTACTCAAGCGTAAAACCCCTTAAGCGTAGCGCTCAAGATGATTTAGGTGAGCGCCCGGGCTGCTTTGCGTATGCAGGGGCGATCGGCCTTAGCCAGCCCTTAACCGTTTCGATAGTTTTGGGCATATCCTCAGCCCACCCTTCAGTTTCTAACCGAGTCCTAACGTACACAGCCATATCCGAAAGACGGGGATATTCTTTTTTTGTCGCATCTGATTTCCATTTCTCGTTTGCGATAACCCTAGCTCTCTCTTTAACAGCATCTTTTATCTCGTTGACAACCGCAAGCGACGAGCTAAATGCAGCACTTTCTGATCTATAACGGCTTTTGAGATTTCGAGAGGGTATAAAAAACAACTGCGCAATGCTAAACATAAACTCGGTGAAATCTTCCACGGCTTCCGGACGTCGATCTGAAACGTCAATCAAGTGTTCCTGAATTTTATTCAAGGGGCCAAGAACAAATCCACCGAGATCTAAAGCTAGATTAAAAAGCTCCTCCTCCGATTTAAATTTACGCGACAAACCCACAGCTGAGATCATTGCAAGTAATCCGACAACCTCATTTTGAACCCTTAAAAAGTCATCACTAAGGAAATCATATTCCTTAGATGCATCGGTAAAATCCTCTGCTGCGCTGATAAACAGCTCACGAATTTTCGCAAAATTCTCGCTCATTCGCCTTTTCCTCCATTTCGCCTATTACGGGAGCGCGCAATAGCATCCAGTCTATCGCCAGTTAGCAAAATGTAATAGTCGAAGGGCCTGTCTAGGCACACAATCCGAACGGTCGTGGTGACGCCCGTTGAACCTGAGCTCGGCGTTGCTAGCGTCGACACCCTACCACCTGAATCATGGAAAGATGATGACCGCGATGCGCTGGGTATTTCTGCTGTTCGTTACTGGGCTGAGCCAGGTGGCGTGGGGATACGGGGATGTTGACCGCCTCACGGGGTCGACGATTGTGGCGTCCGGCGAACTCGAACAGGTGCACTGCCCCGTCAGTGGCAAATATGACTGCCTGACCTGGCCGCATGACCTATACAAATTCAGCATGCAGAACATTTGCTTCACGGCGAACGTGTCGTGCGGCTTCTCCTGCGAGGGCTTTATCGCGCAGAAGAATCAGGTCCAAACGCTGTATGTGCTTGGGTCCCGCCTCGATAGCTCAGCGATCAACCTCTACAAATGCCCGAGCATGTCCTGAGGCGATCAGATAGCGCGTCAATCGGGTGAGACCGCATCAACCGCAAGCCGAACGGCAACCTCGGGCCTAGGCGCGATTAAAAACTGCGTATTTTTTATGGATGTATATGCAAATGGATGAGGCGAAAGCTCGCAGGCTTGAAGCAGAAATCAATGAGCTGAAGACTTTTGTCGCGGCTTTGCATTCATCGATTGATGCCCGCAGGTCATGGATCGGCAAAGCGAAGATATTGCTATGCATGGCCCTTTGCTTCGTCGGCGCCACGGGTGCGATGGGGGTGCTCATGGAGGGGTTGCGCTGGCACTGGGCGGTGATGATTGGGGTCGGCGGGCTCGCGCTCTACCGAGCGCTTCAGGCCGAAAAATCATCGAAGGTAACGGAGCAACTGCTTGCGGACTACAACGCTCGTCTTGACGAAGCTGAACACGAATTGAGCAGGGAAACCGCGGAGAAGCGGCTGAAGGCGATCTTCACTAAATCTAATTGAGTGCCAATACCAATCGGGACGTCTTGCCGGTTGGCGTGATTCGAGTTTATGGGCTATTGATTGATGGCCCGGCATAAAGCCGGATCAAGGAGATAGAAGATGGACCGATTTACAAAAAGTCTGCGATCAGCCATTGCTCATGGCGACTGGTATGTCGCGCTTTCTTCTGCACTCACGCTTCCTGATGTGTGCGCTCGTATAGTTGAGCCATATGAAAAAAGCAGCGAAAAGAGATATACGAAATGGTTTAAACATTGGATGGAGCCATTGTACACAGTCGATATGCCAGAAGGCGGGCCGACAGTTTTTTTATCCGGCGGAGATTGCTATGCACTTAGATGCAGCTATCTTCACGAAGGTGGCGCGAATATCACTGCTCAGCGGGCTCGCCAGGCACTGAATGACTTCCACTTCGTTTCAACGCCGCCTCCTGGCTGGGAGGTTCATCGAAACATGATCGATCGAACTCTACAGCTACAAGTAGATATTTTTTGTAGCGAGATGGCTGATGCCGTGGATAATTGGGCGAGTTCGGTGGCGGCAGACCAAGACATACAGAATCGCATGAATGCCCTTCTGATAATCCATATAAATAGCCCTTTCGTTATCAACTAACGATCGGGACGAGTCGCCTCCTCATCGAGTGAATCGACAAGAAAGCCTGAAATCGATGGCCCTTTTCATGATGGCTCGGCGAATCTGAAGCATTTTCCAGTGGATCAGTTGAACGGGCCTGAGGCGTATCTTGGACACCTCTCCCAAGGCTGCCAATCTTCAAGTTACCGTCTTTGCTTGTCTCTATTACTAGATTGCTACGTATGCCGCCGCTGAATGAGCCAACCAGAAATTTTTCACACTCAGGGTTAAGGTCGAATCCTCGACAGGTGGTGAAACCGAAGGGGTATTTTTCTGAATTATGCGGACATATTGACCTTCCCCAGGCTATAGTTCCCCGATCGTCTTGGGGAGGTGACACATGCGGAAATTGTTGGGTGGGGTGGGTTTTGTAATGTTCTTTTCAGCTTCGGGTTTAGGGCTGTGGTTGCTGCTAGAGAAAAATCTCTCAGGCACAGAGTTTGTATCGTTCGTAGTAGCCTTCACCTTAATCGGTGGGGTCGTTGCATTTGCACCAGAAATTCAAGAATTCTCTGTAGCTGGTAATGTCGTTAAGTTGAGAGAAGTTAAAAACGACGCTTTAAAGTCCATTGAGGTGCTAAAAAAAACCCAGGCGGAAGTATTGCGATTGATGCTGCGCTCAAGAGATTACTTGGATCAACAAATATCATACGATGTTGGTCATTTAGCGATTGATAAGGATTTTTGGGACATTGTCTCTGAGGCAAAGCGTATCGGCGCGATTGATTCGCTTAAACCGATGCTCTTACCCTATATTGATCGCATGCTATTTGACCTGTACCGGACAGCCTATAATCGAAGTTACACATCTTCCAACGCTTTGTCACTGGAATCCTCTTTTGCGGAAGTTGCAGCTGAGCTACTTGATCCAGATCGAATATCAAGAACCTTGGTCGCGAGAGACGAGAGAGAAGACTTTAGGGGGCATTACACGAACTTCGTAAAAGGTCGCTTAGCAGAAATGGAATCTCTCTATGCACTAAAGAGGGAACTTAAGAGTTAGGCGCCTGATTCGAATAATTGCTCTTCGGGGCTGCCTAGACCGTCCCGCTTTTGGCGCTGCGTGCGGAAGTTGCTGCTTTGTATCAGTCATGAGCTGCTCGTCCAGTTCCGCTGACCGGTGGTGGCGACCAGTTATCTCGTAGACGGTTTGGCGGCTCCTACCACACTAGATATCGACCGCTAAGCCGTACCCGCCATGCTGCAACTCTCATGTACTGGTTGCTAATGGTGATTTGAATGTCAGGAGTGATACGTTCGGTCTCCCGCCTACCTGCTGAGACCAGAGCATGTCCGCATCTGAGAAACGGTATCCCCGAGAATCATTTACCAAGAAGCTGATCCGAATGTGCCAGAGGCTTGATGAGTTCTTTGTCCGCACCATCACGCACCAAGACATCTATGGCGAGTTCACTGGCGAGATCACAATCACCTCGATGTGGGTCGTGGGATCCTATGCCCGCGGTGCGATGACCTGTGGCGATCTGGACATGGTTATAGGCGTGCAAACCAAAGGGGCCCTACCCTCAACAAGGGTTTGGGCCAGGTCGTTCTTCGGCGCCCCCTCACTCGTTCGCTACTACCCAGGTGATCCAACCGAGAACGCCTCAGGTGTACCGTTCTCCGAGGCAATCCTGATCTGGTCCGGCGTTGGATGCGATTGGAAAGGAGCTCTTGCGTCGATCAAACCAGATCCCAACGCAGGCAGAGCAGCACGCGAAACGGATGCCATCCCGCTCCGGGACGAACAGCTGCGTACCTGCAATGACGAATATCACGCTGCGGTGGATATGCAACGCGACGGTCTTTGGGAATGGGAATTTATAGAAATTGGGAGCGAGCTGCTTGCCCCGATACCACCCGATGACACCGCGGAAGACATAGCGTACTTCAGGCGGTGTACATCGATAATAGGACGTAAATCACAGGAACTGGTCCCGGCGATTGTCAAGCTGATGAGAGAACAGGAGCCGTTCGGTTCTTGGTCCTCTGCGGACAGCCACCGAGCAAAATTCAGATGCGGCAGTTCCGAAGTACACCTGGGCCGCCCCGCGATCCCGATAAGATTCTTTGAGAATACGCCTTGGGTACGCCAACTGCTCTTGATACCCCATATCAGCGCCAGAGGGCCAAACGGCGCCTGGGTAATCCGTCGCGGCCCAGAACACCCGGACCGCAACGCCCTTGAAGGCAAACACGCTTACTACCTCATGACCTCCGGACAGCCCGATACCATCGCCTACTCCGGGTCTTCCATCCACTGGCCTTCGACCGGCATTGAGCTGCTTGGGTCCTGCGATGAAGCTCAAGAGCTAGCAGCTCAGTTTGCCGATGAGGATGACTTCGCAGCCCCAGAGATAGGTCGAGCAGAAGGAATCGATTTACTCTCTCTGTTTGGGCTGGTGGACATCGTGGAGGTGAGGGGTTATCAGCTCGCTTTGACATACTCTGGAGCTTCTTATCTGGAAGCAGACATCGCTACCTTGGATGAACTGATCGCCCTCCTCCCATCATCCTAAAATCAGCTATTCAAGGATGAAAAAGACGTAAATCGAGATATGAAAAGCTCGGCCAATGTCGGGTTCGATGCATGATGGCACCTGTTGTATTCCGCGACTGGACTGAGCGATGAAAACAATAATCGCGGCAGCGACAGTGCGGTTATCTCAATGCAGCATCCGAGACGGACGGAATAGACATAACGTTCAACGACGATGAGTCGGTGACGTTGAGGTGGTAGGCGTGCGCTGAAGAGGATCGGCCGGTTGAGGTTATCGAAAGGGTGGAGGAGGCAGCGCCTTTCTGACAGGCACAAAAAAGCCCGCGCTTTACCATTAGTGGCTCGCCGCCACTATTGCGATACAATCGGAACCTGGCAGCCGCAGCCAGAGAGAGCTCTGGTAAAGCCTGTCATCATTCGGAAGGGAGCAGGTATGAAACGGACTGCGGTTGTTGCGATTGCGGTTGCTATGCTGAGCGGGTGCGCGGGGCCAGCCTGGAAGATCTCAAGCGCAACTGATGCGCTCACTCAAAGAACCAGCATGATGGTCACTTCTGGAGATTACACCGCGGGCAACTCGATCCTTATTAGTCCTTCGAAACTATATCCAGTTGTGCGTAAAGAAGGCGAAGAGATATACGTCGGATTGATGTCCAATAGCGATATTCGGATTCCAATTGTGACAGCTCAAATCTGGATTGATCAGAACGAGGCATGGACGATTTCATCGCAGGAGACCCCTATAATCTTGGCGCTCCCATCCTGGGAGTTGTTGTTGGGGCTGAGTCCTGAGGTCACAAAGCAGGCCCAGGCGCAGGGCCTGAATGTACACAAAATAATGGGCGGTTACACAGTAGCCGGAGGGGACAAAGCCAAGGCGATTCTCAAACAGATGCTTACTGGCCGAGTTTTAAGATTTAGGACGGTTGGTTTCGATCAGGTCGCGTCCCCGGCCGAAGAAGTGGTTCTGGATGAGTCGCTTTCTCAATCGCTCAGATCGGTCGGGGTTGATCCGAGAAGTCTATAAGCCGGGCTGGAGGGGCAGATACAAGAAGCCCGGCGCTGGGCCGGGCTTAACTCAATGCACTGTAGGTAAGCCGCGTTTTATCTCGTGGACGATTTCGGCGTTAGATTCGCGATTGCTGACAACTCTCACGCCCTGGAACTCAATTAAAGCTCCAACAACCTCACCGTAGGCACCTTGCAGCTTAGGATTACCACTCTCAGGCGGCTCTACGATAAATAACGTATCCTTTGCTAAGTGATCTGCCTTGATAAGTCTTTTTACCTTAGCCACCCAAGCATCCCCATGATCCAGGATTTTGGAAGGTTCAGCTTGCCCTAGATAAAGGGGCTTTATCGCTTGGGCTGCGTCGCCGTCATCCAAGACAACAAACGGGAAGCGAACCTCGTAATCCTTTGTTCCCAAGCGTTGCTCCTTGTATCGCTGCTTGAGATTGGACATAGCCAGAAGGTTCCCCAACTGTCGTTCAAGAACCCGCTCTTGGTACTCTTTGTTTGCGAAGCTATGGTTGACATAATGGTCATACAGCTCCTGAACAACACCAAGAACATCATCGGTTGCGACAGAGCCTGGCTTGCTAAAACGCATCATCGTTTCACGTGGGTGAATGAGATGTTTGAAGGTACTAGCGAGCAGCGGGACCTCGCCACGATGTCCGTAAAAAAATTCCGCAAGCCTTTTAAACTCATCCTGTACTTCGTCACGAGCTCGGATATAGACCTTGTGGTCAAGAGTTTTGAAAAATTGAGTCACGCGCTTACGGGTCGGCTCAATTTTGTAATGAAACTCGCCATTGTTCGCCAATAGCACAACGCCAATGTTCACAAACTCCCCGGTTTCAGGATAGGGGAGGAATCTCAAGATCGAATAATTACAAATATATTTCATAGCTGCCCCCAGAACTGATCTTCCTTGAACCTTTCCAGTAGTTGAAGCCTCTGCTCGAGGGTCGGCTCAGTTTCATCACCGTGACCCGAGTCACGCCTTACCCATTCTTCTGGCAAAAGGGACGTGATCCTACCCCAGTCAGCCATAGCTGCGTCAAGCATAGGCAAATATTCCAGACGAGCGAGCAGTTCCCCTGTCTGGGCGCTTAGCTGGTCCCGGAAGACGTGGTACATCCTAAACTCCTCAGCCGTGAGACTGCTGTCGAAGGCCACGTTATGGTCTATGACCTGTAGCGCCCCCGATTGATCAAGGATCAAATTTACATTACCACCCATAGGACCAAGACCTCGATCACCATTTCCTATCCACCAGTCAAAAAGCAAGACACGTTTCTTAATTTCTGCTGGGATATCAGGCACCTTTGCCCACAAGAGGTCTGAGGCATTTTCTACTTGGAGGGACCCGAATGCAGGGCCTCCCTCCAGATCTCTGACATTGTCCATAACACTGAAATCGATCAGCTCCTGAGGGATATCGACGACTCGCCATGGGGGTATCGGCAGATCGAGATGCGCACCGAGCTCCGCAGCCAACGCCTCGGAAACGAGGCCAGCTCCGAGGGCCCGGGAAAGCCCCTTTACGAAATAGGTTTGATTGTCATCAGCCCGGATGAGAAATGGCTGAACTGAAATACCCTGACTGCTCTGCCTTATGATTTCTTTTGCTGTAACACGTTCCGGCATAAGCAATCCCTGCGAAGCGAATTTAATGTTGAAGGACACATAGCTGAGACCCGGCACCAGCTTGTCTCTGCGCGAATGCATCACTTACCAGCGCGGAGCCCTCAGGAACGCTATTTGATGCTCCTGAGGCTCGTCGAGCTTCCGTCGTGGCAGAAATAAATATGACATCCAGCACGTGCTGCCGAAATCTATCACCATTACTTCGCCACTACGAGCCCGAAGGCAGGCTCTGGCCTTTCTACGAAAATTAGCATTTCGATGTTTAGCAAAACGTATTGATTTATTGTTTAGCTTTTGCTAATTTTAATTCCACTCCCTCGCCACCCAGGCGACCGAGAAACCAATCCATCTTTTTGCAAACGCCAATAACGCGGCCGGGATTCGTTCGGCCTGGAGAAAGTGATGCCCCCTAAACGCTTATCAGCGATGCGCCTGTTTGAGGCGCTGACGTTCATGTTCTTCTACGTCGCGCTCACGGTTGCCTGGTTTGGCTTTGCTGCGCCGGAAATGGTCAGCAGCCCGTCCACCAGTGCCGTACTTGTAGGGTTCGCAGGCTCGGTCCTGTGGCTCATCTGCACCACCTGCGTCGTCATCCACATCCTCAACAAATGGCATTCAGCCAAAAACACGGAGAAACAACCATGAAGCGGTACGACTCCCGCACCGCCGACAAATTTGTGGTGCGCCTACCAGGCGATATGCGGGCCGATGTCGAGGCACTGGCTGTGTTCGAAGACCGCAGCATGAACAGCGTGATTGTCCAAGCAATCCGAAACCACCTTGACTGCAATCGACGCCAAGGGCTGATGCTGGATGCGCTGGCCGATGCACTTGAGCGGGCCGTTCCAGGACAGGAAAGGAACAACCCCGGCACAGATCCGCGCGACCTTTCCATTAAAGCCAACCCTGTCGACTCCTTCGTCGAAGAAACGGAGGCGCAGCCATGACAGCCACAACACCCAGTGACGGCCGGATTGCTCTTCAGAGCGAGTTCAACCAGCTCGGCTCCCGCCTGGTTCGGTCAGGCCATGCAAGAGCCCAGCACAACGCTCAGCGAGCTGATGCTGCTGGCCCAGGCATGTGGGATCAACCTCAAGTTGCGCATGGCGGCTGAATCGGAGGGACGATCAGATGGCTAAAACAGTCCTGCGCGTCCGCTTGGGCGCCACATCGTTTTACCTGAACACCGAATCCTCCTCTCCAAGTACCGGACACAGAAACAGGTACCGCCTGTTCAAGACCGATAACTACGGGCGGGACAAGCTGGGGTGGATACAGGTCGGCTCGACGGCGGGCCAGGAACTCGTTGCATTCGATACTGATCGGGCCAGATTCGAGGCGTGCGAGAAACTGTTCTTGAGCAAGAAGCCTCATCAATACGGGCAGTACGGCGATATACGCGGTCAGCCGGGTAAATGGGAAGGTGAGGCGTTCCCGCTTCGCGTGACGAATAGGCCATGACGCGACACAAATCGCGAATATCGAACACGTGTCGCAAGACAAATCCGAAGATAGAGCCGAGCACGGTCCGGAGCATCATCATGGCGAAAGTCATTGCCCAAATTACGATAAAGCTCCCCCGCCTCATGGAGGTGAGCGAATACAGGAAGCTGCGCTACGTCGGGGGAAAGCCTAGCGTGCAGCAGCTAAAGAAATGGATTGAGGAAGGCGAAGTGGCAGGAGAAGTGAAAGGCGGGATGTATTTTGTGGACGTCCAGGCCGCAGTGATGGGCTCTACTGATCCGCTGCTGGCCCAGATGATGGAGATCGGTTGATGGCTGCCCGGCCGCGCACACTGAAAAACAGGAAGTTACCGCCAAACCTCTACCCCAACGGGAAGTATTGGCGGTATCGCAACCCAATCACCGGACTGATGACGAGCATCAATCGCCCTATAGAGGAGGCAATAAAACTAGCCCGGGCGGCAAATTTGAAACTGGCGGCGCTCGTTGTGGACGATGGCGCGCTGCTCACCCTGCTTACGGGTGATCGCCTGCCGACTGTCAGCAACCTGCTGCAGCGCTTCCACGATGAATGGCTGGTGGATAAGGGCTACGCCGCTCGCACCCTGGAAGAGATCAAATTCAAGATCGAGCGCTACCGGCAGGACCTTGGAGATAGGCTTATCGGGCAGATGGACGTGCTGGCTATGGCCGAGTATCTGGACCAGTTCAGCAACAACGCCTACACCAAGCACCGGGGGCTGTGGGTGCAGATATTCGCGTTTGCCGTGGCCAAGGGCCTGGCCGAGCGAAATAACGCCGAGCTGACTCTGGTGAAAAAGGAGGCGGAGAAGAAGCGGCAGCGGCACACGCTGGAGGGGTTGAAGTCGATCATCGACGCGGCGACCACGCCACCCTGGCTGAAGCGAGCAATTCGCCTGGCGCTGACCAGCCTACAACGGCGCGAAGATATCGTGACATGGCTGAAATCAGCTGCAGACATGGAGAAAAACACTCTGACGGTATCGCCCGGCAAGACCCAGGGTTATGACAACCCCGTCCACCTGAAAATCAAGATGGGCGCCGCGCTCCGGGAGGTGGTTGGCGAGTGCCTGCGTTCGCCTCTGGCTTCGCCTTACCTGATCCACTACAAGCCGAAGGCGCGCCGGCGCGAGCAGATCGACGCGAAAGACCATTGGACCTCAGTAACGCCTGACTACCTGACCAAGGAGTTCAGCAAGGCCCGAGACGCGGCACACGCCTACGACCATGTGCCGTCCGGCGAGCGCCCCACTTTTCATGAGATCCGCGCTTTGGGCGCATGGTTGTACGAGCAGCAGAATTTCCCACAGGAGTATATCCAGGCGCTGCTGGGCCATGCGGATGAGAAAATGACCAGGCACTACCAGGAGGGGCACGGCAACAAGACAATTGAGTACGTCGAGGTGGGAGCCGAATTGGCGTTGTGAGGTGGGGGTTTTGCAAAAGTTTTGCAAAAGTTTTACAAATCGCAGACAACAAAAAAGGGCCCACCTTTCGGTGAGCCCTTCTAGACCGCCCAGCAGAGCGGATTTTGTTTGGTAGGCGCGATTGGACTCGAACCAACGACCCCCACCATGTCAAGGTGGTGCTCTAACCAACTGAGCTACGTGCCTGCTGTGAGGCGGCATTCTACGGAATTCCGGAGGGGTGTCAACACCTTTTTTTCACCTAACCCTATGAATATGCAAAATATTTAATTTCCCTACCGCAACGAAGAATCGGGGGTGGCTGGCGGCCGATTTTTATCTCGGGTAGGATCGTCGCATTCGTAAAAAATATAAAACAGAGGTTCCAGAATGACGAACACATCCTACCCAGCGTCCTATTACGCCGCATCGGCCAACCCGGCGCCGTCGCGCCCTGCCCTGCAGGACGATGTCGAAACCGATGTGTGCGTGATCGGTGCGGGGTATACGGGGTTGTCTTCTGCGCTGTTTTTGCTGGAGAACGGTTTCAAGGTCACCGTGCTTGAGGCGGCCAAGGTTGGCTTTGGCGCTTCGGGTCGCAACGGCGGGCAGATCGTCAACAGTTATAGCCGCGACATTGATGTGATCGAGCGCAGCGTCGGTCCTCAGCAGGCGCAGTTGCTGGGCAACATGGCGTTTGAGGGTGGACGGATCATTCGCGAGCGGGTGGCGAAGTATCAGATTCAGTGTGATCTGAAGGACGGCGGTGTATTCGCCGCCCTGACCGCTAAACAGATGGGCCACCTGGAGTCGCAGAAGCGTTTATGGGAGCGTTTCGGTCATACCCAGCTGGAACTGCTGGACCAGCGGCGCATTCGCGAGGTGGTGGCTTGCGACGAGTATGTGGGCGGCATGCTCGATATGAGCGGCGGGCATATTCATCCGCTCAACCTGGCGCTGGGCGAAGCGGCGGCGGTGGAGTCGCTGGGCGGGGTGATTTATGAGCAATCGCCCGCGGTGCGCATCGAGCGTGGCGCCAGCCCGGTTGTGCATACGCCGCAGGGCAAGGTGAGGGCCAAGTTCATTATCGTGGCCGGTAACGCTTACTTGGGCAACCTGGTGCCGGAGTTGGCGGCCAAGTCGATGCCTTGTGGTACCCAGGTGATCGCCACCGAGCCGTTGGGCGATGAGCTGGCTCGTAGCCTGTTACCACAGGATTATTGCGTTGAAGACTGCAACTACTTGCTCGACTACTACCGTCTGACAGGCGACAAGCGTCTGATCTTCGGTGGTGGCGTGGTATATGGCGCGAGGGATCCGGCGAACATTGAGGCGATCATTCGGCCGAAGATGCTCAAGGCGTTCCCGCAGCTCAAGGACGTGAAGATCGATTACGCCTGGACCGGCAATTTCCTGCTGACGCTGTCGCGTCTTCCGCAGGTCGGGCGGCTGGGGGATAACATTTATTATTCCCAGGGCTGCAGCGGTCACGGCGTGACGTATACGCACTTGGCGGGCAAGGTCCTGGCCGAGGCGCTGCGTGGGCAGGCTGAGCGTTTTGATGCGTTTGCGGACCTGCCCCACTACCCCTTCCCCGGCGGTCAGTTGTTGCGTACGCCGTTTGCGGCGTTGGGGGCTTGGTATTACGGGTTGCGGGATAAATTGGGGTTCTGAGGCCACCTACAACAAGGGCTGCTACGCAGCCCAGCGGGAGCAAGCTCCCTCGCCACGGGGTTTGTTCCAATCTTTCAAATCCCGAAAACAAAAAACCCCGGTCTTTCGACCAGGGTCTTTGCTATCGACTAGAAGGAGCTTTGCAGCTTTCTTCCTAGCTTCAAGGCGTTCAGTGGGCCTCGAAGCAGATATGGCGCAGCGGACGGGACTCGAACCCGCGACCCCCGGCGTGACAGGCCGGTATTCTAACCGACTGAACTACCGCTGCGTATCGCTATGGACTTGCGTCCAGTTAACTCGTCTGATCAAAACCCTTGGGTCTGGATCTCGAACCAGGCGAACCTGCTTCGGAAAATATGGCGCAGCGGACGGGACTCGAACCCGCGACCCCCGGCGTGACAGGCCGGTATTCTAACCGACTGAACTACCGCTGCGCGTCGGTGGAGGCTTTTGACAGCTTCCGTCTTGCTTTCGCAAAACTCTCGTAAAACATGGTGGGTGATGACGGGATCGAACCGCCGACATTCTGCTTGTAAGGCAGACGCTCTCCCAGCTGAGCTAATCACCCTTTGCTTCGTTGAGGCCGCGAAATTTACGCAGGTACCGAAGCTAAGTCAATAGCAGCGTTGGATTTTTTTCAATAACAGTTTCAAGCGGCAAGCGCCAAGCTACAAGTAAAAGCACCGGACCCGCACCACGCTGCTTGCAGCTTAAAACTTGCCGCTTGCAGCTGCCCCTCACTCATAAATCATTTTCTTGGTCATGCCACCGTCCACCACGAACTCCTGCCCCGTGACAAAACCGGCATTGCGCGACAACAGCCACGCCACCATCGCCGCTACGTCCTCTACCGTACCGACCCTGCCGGCAGGATGCTGGGCGTGATCGGCGTCGGTCAGGGGTTGCGCGCGACGTTGGGACGGATCCCGTGCATCGATCCAGCCGGGGCTGACAGCGTTGACCCGGATCTCCGGCCCAAGGCTGATCGCCAGGGCATGAGTCAGGGCCAACAGGCCGCCCTTGCTCGCCGCATAGGCTTCGGTGTCGGGTTCCGATTGCGCAGCGCGGGTCGAGGCCAGGTTGACGATGGCGCCGTTATGGGCGCGCAGGTACGGTGCGCAGTGCTTGGCCAGCAGCATCGGCCCACCCAGGTTCACCGCCAGGACCCGATTCCAATAAGCCAGGTCCAGGCTTTCGAGGGTGATGTTGTGCGGGTCGGCGATTGCCGCGTTGCACACCAGCGCGTCCAGCCGCCCGAACTGTCCAAGCACCTCGGCGATACCGGTGGCAACCTGCCCTTCATCCGCCACGTCCATGGCAATGAACCAGGCATTGTCACCCAGGCTCTTCGCCACCCTGGACCCGCGCTCGCGATCCAGATCCGTCAGCACCACCTGCCAGCCTTCACAAATAAGCCAGGCGGCAATGCCCAGGCCAATGCCCC
Source organism: Pseudomonas sp. Z3-6 (assembly GCF_051131985.1). Taxonomy (NCBI): domain Bacteria; kingdom Pseudomonadati; phylum Pseudomonadota; class Gammaproteobacteria; order Pseudomonadales; family Pseudomonadaceae; genus Pseudomonas; species Pseudomonas sp. Z3-6. The sequence goes on along the minus strand of NZ_CP071644.1, from coordinate 2,248,828 downwards.
GTGCGGCGCCCGTAACCAGTGCAACCCGGCCATGAGTGCCGCTCGGCGGCGTAGCCAGCTCGATCACAAGGCTGCCAACCCGCGGGCCAGATCGACTTGCAGGTCCGCCACGTCTTCCAGGCCGACCGCAACGCGGATCAGGCTGTCACGAATACCCGCCGATTCACGTTCCTGGGGCGACAGGCGACCGTGGGACGTGGTGCTCGGGTGGGTAATCGTGGTCTTGCTGTCGCCCAGGTTGGCGGTGATGGAAATCAACCGGGTCGCGTCGATGAAGCGCCAGGCGCCTTCCTTGCCGCCCTTGACCTCGAAGCTCACCACCGCACCAAAACCGCGCTGCTGACGCAAGGCCAGGTCATGTTGCGGATGGCTCTTGAGGCCGGCGTAGTGCACCTTCTCGATGCCGTCCTGTTGCTCCAACCACTCGGCCAGTGCCTGGGCGTTGGCGCAATGGGCTTTCATGCGCAGGCCGAGGGTTTCCAGGCCCTTGAGGAAGATCCAGGCGTTGAACGGGCTGAGGGTCGGCCCAGCGGTGCGCAAGAAGCCCACCACCTCTTTCATCTGCTCGCCACGACCGGCCACCACGCCACCCATGCAACGGCCCTGGCCGTCGATGAACTTGGTTGCCGAATGCACCACCACGTCCGCGCCCAGCTTCAGCGGTTGCTGCAGCGCCGGGGTGCAGAAGCAGTTATCGACCACCAGCATGGCGCCCTTGGCGTGGGCGATCTCCGCCAATGCGGCGATGTCCACCAGTTCGGCCAGGGGGTTGGAAGGCGACTCGACGAAAAGCAGCTTGGTATTGGCCTTGATGGCAGCATCCCAAGCGGACAGGTCCGCCAGGGGCACGTAGTCGACTTCCACACCGAAACGCTTGAAGTATTTTTCGAACAGGCTGATGGTCGAACCGAAGACGCTGCGCGATACCAGCACATGATCGCCGGCACTGCACAGGCTCATCACCACGGCCATGATCGCGGCCATGCCGGTGGCGGTCGCCACGGCTTGCTCGGCGCCTTCCAACGCGGCGATGCGTTCTTCGAATGCACGCACGGTCGGGTTGGTGTAGCGCGAGTAGACGTTGCCCGGCACCTCGCCGGCAAACCGCGCCGCGGCGTCGGCGGCGGTGCGGAACACGTAGCTGGAGGTAAAGAACATCGGGTCGCCATGTTCGGCTTCCGGTGTACGGTGCTGACCCGCGCGAACCGCCAGGGTATCGAACGCTACGCCTTCAAGGTCGCTGTCCAGCCGACCGGCATCCCAATCCTGACTCATGCTGCCACTCCTGTAATCGGTTAAACGCAAACCGGCCCCTCGGGGCCGGTTGGTGACTCAGTTGTTGTACAGATCGATGATCGCACTGACCGCCTGGGTCTTGGCCTTGGACGCATCGTTACGCGCGTTCTCGATCCTGTTCAGGTAGACCTCGTCGATGTCGCCGGTGACGTACTTGCCGTCGAATACCGCGCAATCGAACTGCTCGATCTTGATCTTGCCGCCGCCCACCGCTTCGATCAGGTCCGGCAGGTCCTGGTAGATCAGCCAGTCGGCGCCGATCAGGTCGGCCACGTCCTGGGTCGTGCGGTTATGCGCGATCAGCTCGTGGGCACTCGGCATGTCGATGCCGTAGACGTTCGGGTAGCGCACGGCCGGGGCCGCAGAGCAGAAATACACATTCTTGGCGCCGGCTTCACGGGCCATCTGGATGATCTGCTTGCAGGTGGTGCCACGGACGATGGAGTCATCCACCAGCATCACGTTCTTGCCGCGGAATTCCAGTTCGATGGCGTTGAGCTTCTGGCGTACGGATTTTTTCCGTGCGGCCTGGCCCGGCATGATGAAGGTCCGGCCGATATAGCGGTTCTTCACGAAACCTTCGCGGAACTTGACGCCCAGGTGGTTCGCCAGTTCCAGGGCCGCGGTGCGGCTGGTGTCCGGGATCGGGATGACCACGTCGATGTCGTGTTCCGGACGCTCGCGCAGGATCTTGTCGGCCAGCTTCTCGCCCATGCGCAGGCGCGCCTTGTAGACCGAGATGCCGTCGATGATCGAGTCCGGACGCGCCAGGTAGACGTGTTCGAAGATGCACGGGGTCAGGGACGGGTTGGTCGCGCACTGACGGGTGTGCAGCTTGCCATCTTCAGTGATGTAGACCGCTTCGCCCGGGGCCAGGTCGCGGATCAGGGTGAAACCCAGCACGTCCAGGGACACGCTTTCCGAGGCGATCATGTACTCGACGCCTTCGTCGGTGTGACGCTGGCCGAACACGATCGGACGGATGCCGTGGGGATCGCGGAAACCGACGATGCCGTAGCCGGTGATCATCGCCACGACTGCGTAGCCGCCCACGCAACGGTTGTGCACGTCGGTCACGGCGGCGAACACGTCTTCTTCGGTCGGCTGCAGCTTGCCGCGCTGGGCCAGCTCATGGGCGAACACGTTGAGCATCACTTCCGAGTCGGAACTGGTGTTGACGTGGCGCAAGTCAGACTCGTAGATCTCCTTGGCCAGCTGCTCGACGTTGGTCAGGTTGCCGTTGTGCGCCAGGGTGATGCCGTAAGGCGAGTTGACGTAAAACGGCTGGGCTTCAGCCGACGTCGAGCTGCCCGCGGTCGGATAGCGCACGTGGCCGATACCCATGTGGCCGACCAGGCGCTGCATGTGACGCTGGTGGAACACGTCACGCACCAGGCCGTTGTCCTTGCGCAGGAATAACCGGCCGTCATGGCTGGTCACGATACCGGCAGCGTCCTGGCCGCGGTGCTGGAGCACGGTTAGCGCGTCATACAGCGCCTGATTGACGTTCGACTTACCGACGATACCGACGATGCCACACATGCGACGCAACCCCTACTTAATGGATCTGAACTGAACACACTTACTGCGGCGTTTTGGCCGTCGGCAAGAGGTGTTCCTTGAACGGTATTTCAGCGGGTACGCTGATACCGCTGGCAAGCCACTGACTGCTCCAACCCAGGATCAGGTTTTTGGACCAGTCTGCGACCAATAGAAATTGTGGCACGAGCCGGGACTCCTGCCACCACGTATCCTGCTGTACCGGCCCCAGGCTCAAGAGCCCGACGGCCACAACCACCAGCAACGCGCCACGCGCCGCGCCGAAGGCCATGCCCAGGAACCGGTCCGTCCCGGAAAGCCCGGTGACGCGAATCAGTTCGCCGATCAGATAATTGATCATTGCGCCCACCAGCAAGGTGGCGATAAACAAGATGGCACAGCCCGCGATCACGCGGGCCGAGGGAGTTTCGATGTATCCGGCGAGGTACTGGGACAGCGAACCACCAAACATCCAGGCGACGACTCCCGCGATGATCCAGGTCAGCAGCGAGAGGGCTTCCTTGACGAAGCCGCGGCTCAGACTGATCAATGCGGAGATGGCGACGATCGCAACGATCGCCCAGTCAACCCAGGTAAATGGCACGGTGCAGCCTACAGACGGATAAGGCGGCGCATTTTAGCAGAGCGCAGGGCTGTCGGTAAGCTGCGTGATTCAAATCAGCTAAAACGCTGTCAGCCGCGCTCTGGCTGGAAGCGCACCACGAAACCCTTGAGGTTCTGCTGGCGGCTGAGCAGGTCACGCAGGCGGTCGGCCTCGGCGCGCTCGATCAGCGGACCGACGAACACCCGGTTCTTGCCATCGGCGGAACGGATATAGGCGTTGTAGCCCTGGCTGCGCAAGGTTTTCTGCAGGTTCTCGGCACTTTCGCGACTGGTCAGGCTGGCCAGTTGTACCGACCAACTGACCGACAGGCCATTGGCATCCACACGGCTCTGGGTCGTGTCCGGCTTGGCCGGAGCAGCGGTGATCGGCTGGCTCGGGGCCGGCTTGACCGCCGGCGTCGCCGGAACAGGCACGGGTGCGACAGACGGTTTGCTTGGCGCGGCGGGAGCCGGCGTGGCAGGCGCAGGTGCAATCGGTGTGGAAGGCACAACAGGTTGCTCAGCCAGTTCCTCGTCGCTTGGCACAGGCTCTTGAGGCAACGCCTGGGGCTCAGGCACGACCACGGGCTCGACCTGTACGGGCGGCATCGAAGGCGCCTGGGGCGCGGCTGGCGCGTCGACCGTGACCTGGCGCTGCTCGTCCTGACGGGAAAACAGCATCGGCAGGAAAATCACCGCCAGGGCCACCAACACCAGGGCCCCGACCATGCGCTGCTTGTACGCCTTATCCAGCAATGCCATCTGCAGCTTCCTCCGTGGAGCGCCGGGCCAACCATTGAAGGGCCTCGGCAACACAAAAAAATGATCCGAACAGCAGGATTTCATCATCGGCCGTCGCCAGGGCACACTGCCCTTCCAGGGCGGCGGCTACGCTGGCGTAGGCTTGCACTGGAGCGCCATGACGCTGCAAAGCGCCGTGCAACTCAGCGGCCGTACGCGTGCGCGGCGAATCCAGCGGCGTCACCGCCCAGTGCTGGACACTAGCATTCAACGCCTCGACAACGCCATCCAGATCCTTGTCGGACAGCAGTCCGAACACCGCCAGGCGCCGCCCTGCCACGGGCCGTCGCGCCAGGCGCTCGGCCAGGTACTGCGCCGCATGGGGGTTATGGCCGACGTCCAGCAACAGGTTCAGGCGCTTGCCTTGCCAATCGAACTGACGGCGATCAAGGCGCCCGACCACACGGGTCGCCTGCAACGCCTGGACAATTTGCCCGGCTTCCCAGGGCAAGCCGAGCAACAGGTAGGCCTGGAGCGCCAGCGCGGCGTTTTCCATCGGCAGGTCCAGCAGTGGCAGATCGCGTAACTCCACCGGATTGCCGCGCGGGTCAGTGCCGCGCCACTGCCAATGCTGTTCGGTCATCGCCAGGTCGAAATCCCGCCCACGCAGAAAGAACGGGCAACTGAGCTCGCGGACCTTGTCCAGCAATGGCTGGGGAGGATTGAGATCGCCACAGAGTGCAGGCGCTCCCTGGCGAAAGATGCCGGCCTTCTCGAAGGCCACGGATTCGCGGGTATCGCCCAGGTAATCGGCATGATCCACGCCAATGCTGGTGACCAGTGCGATGTCGGCGTCCACCAGGTTGACCGTGTCCAGGCGCCCGCCCAGGCCGACTTCCAGCACCACGGCATCGAGACCGGCACGGGCAAACAACCAGAACGCCGCCAGGGTGCCCATCTCGAAATAGGTCAGGGTTGTATCGCCTCGCCCGGCTTCCACCGCGGCAAAGGCTTCGCACAGCTGGGCGTCCGTGGCTTCGACGCCGTTCACCTGCACCCGCTCGTTGTAGCGCAGCAGATGTGGCGAGCTGTAGACACCGACGCTCAGCCCCTGGGCCCGCAGCAGCGAGGCCACGAAGGCGCAGGTCGAACCTTTGCCATTGGTGCCGGTGACGGTGATCACCCGGGGTGCCGGCTTGGCCAGTCCCATGCGGGACGCTACCGTTCGCGAGCGCTCCAGCCCCATGTCGATGGCTGTTGGATGCAACTGCTCGAGGTAGGCAAGCCAGTCGCCCAAGGTGCGTTGGGTCATAGCCCGGCAGGCACTGGCGGAACGACGATCGGCTCGATCGGCGCGGCGACGAACTTCGGCGTCGGCAGCCCCATCAGTTGCGCCAGCAAGTTGCCCAGGCGCGGACGCAGCTCCTGACGATGGATGATCATGTCAATGGCGCCGTGCTCCAACAGGAATTCACTGCGCTGGAAGCCTTCCGGCAGTTTTTCACGCACGGTCTGCTCGATCACACGCGGCCCGGCAAAACCGATCAGGGCTTTCGGCTCGCCGACGATCACGTCGCCCAGCATCGCCAGACTGGCGGAAACACCACCGTAGACGGGGTCGGTCAGCACCGAAATGAACGGAATGCCTTCTTCACGCAGACGCGCCAGCACCGCGGAGGTCTTGGCCATTTGCATCAGGGAGATCAGTGCTTCCTGCATCCGCGCACCACCGGAAGCGGCGAAGCAGATCATCGGGCAACGGTTTTCCAGGGCATGGTTGGCGGCGCGAACGAAACGCTCGCCGACGATGGCGCCCATGGAACCGCCCATGAAGGAGAACTCGAAAGCCGATACCACCACCGGCATGCCCAGCAAGGTGCCGCTCATGGACACCAGGGCGTCTTTTTCACCGGTCTGCTTCTGGGCAGCGGTCAGGCGATCCTTGTACTTCTTGCCGTCACGGAATTTCAGGCGATCCACCGGCTCCAGGTCGGCGCCCAGCTCCACGCGGCCTTCCGCGTCCAGGAAGATATCGATACGGGCACGCGCGCCGATGCGCATGTGGTGGTTGCACTTGGGGCAAACGTCCAGGGTCTTTTCCAGCTCGGGACGGTACAGCACCGCCTCGCAGGAGGGACATTTATGCCACAGACCTTCAGGCACCGAGCTTTTCTTCACCTCGGAACGCATGATCGAAGGGATCAGTTTGTCTACCAACCAGTTGCTCATGCTTTCTTTCTCCAGTACCGGCGGCCCGAACGCTCTGGTTCGCGGCCCCGCGTATGCCCTTGAGCTAAATTCATTGTGCGGCGAGGGTCGAACGGCCACCACGGTCAGCGCGAAACATGACCTGCCTGCAGCCCAACCTCCTCTGCCATCCCGGCAACCGCTGCACCGCGGTTGCCCCTACGCTATCGGCCCACCCGAGGGCGGTGCCTGCCTGCTTTGTACAGTGCAGGTATGGACGGCGGCAGTCTGCCAGCCGTCACATTGACTACTGGCTGTTGCGAACAGCAGCCAGGAATGCACGAACCTTTGCCGGATCCTTGATGCCCTTGCCCTGCTCCACCCCGCCACTCACATCCACCGCATACGGACGAACCTGGCGAATGGCCGAGGCGACGTTTTCCGCCGTCAAGCCACCGGCCAGGATGATCGGCTTGCTCAGCCCTTGTGGCACCAGCGACCAATCAAAGGCTTCGCCGGTACCGCCGGGCACGCCTTCCACATAGGTGTCCAGCAAGATGCCGCTGGCACTGGCAAAGGCTTCGCAAGCGGCGGCGATGTCGTCACCGGCCTTGACCCGCAACGCCTTGATGTACGGACGATGCCAGCCTTCGCAATCGGCCGGGGTTTCATCGCCATGGAACTGCAACAGGCCCAGCGGCACCGCATCGAGGATCTCACCCAGCTCGCAACGACTGGCATTGACGAACAACCCTACCGGGGTCACGAACGGTGGCAGGGCCTGGATGATCGCCCGCGCCTGCTGCACCGTCACCGCCCGCGGGCTCTTGGCGTAGAACACCAGCCCGATGGCATCGGCCCCGGCCTCGACCGCCGCCAACGCGTCCTCGACGCGAGTGATCCCGCAAATCTTGCTGCGAACGACCGGCATGGTGGCTAAAACCTCGGGCAAATCCTTGAAAGTCCCGGATGGTAACAAATGCTGCGGAGGGCGTCAGCCGTCAAGTTCCGAGAAGCCCGTGAGGAAATGTGGCCCGATGTAACGCTCTGGCAGTTCGAATTCATCGCGATATTCGACCTGCACCAGATACAAGCCAAACGGGTGCGCCGTGACGCCACCGGAACGGCGAATGCGACTGTCGAGCACTTCCTTGATCCATTCCACCGGCCGCTCGCCGGCACCAATGGTCATCAGCACGCCGGCAATGTTGCGCACCATGTGATGCAAGAAGGCACTGGCGCGGATGTCGAGCACGATCATCTTGCCGTGACGGGTCACCCGCAGGTGATGCAACTCCTTGATCGGCGACTTGGCCTGGCACTGGCCGGCACGGAAGGCGCTGAAGTCGTGGACGCCGACCAGGTATTGCGCGGCCTCGGCCATGCGCTCGACATCCAGTGGGCGGTGGTTCCAAGTGATCTCTTCGTTCAGGTGCGCCGGGCGGATCTGGTCGTTGTAGATCACGTAGCGGTAACGCCGGGCGATGGCCTTGAAGCGCGCGTGAAAATGCGCCGGCATCACCTTGGCCCAACTGACGCTGACGTCGTGGGGCAAGTTGATGTTCGCGCCCATGACCCAGGCCTTCATCGAGCGCTCGACCTGGGTGTCGAAATGCACCACCTGGCCACAGGCATGCACACCGGCATCGGTACGGCCAGCGCAATGCAGCGACACGGGTGAATCGGCGACTTTGGACAGTGCGTTTTCGAGGGTTTCCTGCACCGTCAATACACCAGACGCCTGGCGCTGCCAGCCACGGTAGCGCGAGCCTTTGTATTCAACGCCCAGGGCGATCCGGAAAAAGCCGTCGGCCGCCATTTCGGCGGCCGGGTTGTCTATGTTTGCCAAGGAATTACAGCCTGCTGAGGTACGCAAAGGCGGGCATTATAAGGCCGGCTGGGCGGGATGCCAGTGCAATAGATGGCCCTGTGGTGAATGGAGTGACACCATCGTCGGATCGCCGCCCGAAGCAAGCTCGGCTCCCACAAGGATTTGTTAACGCCGCAAACCAATGTGGGAGCGGGCTTGCTCGCGAAGACGGCGGTACAGTCAACATTGATGTCGCCTGACACATTGCCTTCGCGAGCAAGCCCGCTCCCACACCTATCGGCTTAAACCCGACAATCTCACGCCAAGCGCGACAACATCTCCTGCGCTTCGCTCTTCTGGGTGGCGTCGCCTTCGCTGAGGACTTCGCCGAGGATGTCGCGGGCGCCGTCATTGTCGCCCATGTCGATGTAGGCCTGGGCCAGATCGAGCTTGGTCGCCACCTCATCGGTGCCGCTGAGGAAGTCGAAGTCCGGTTCGTCTTCAGCGCCAACCAGGGCATCTTCGGCGGTGAACGTCGGCTGGCCCAGGCTGTCGGACAGGCGATCCAGCTCGGCGTTGACATCATCCAGCTCGGACTCGAAGGCATCCTTGGGCGCATCGTGCGCATCCATTTCGTCCGACAGGGACAGATCGAAATCCGCCGGCAGCTCAAGATCGTCGGCTGGCGTATCGGCCAAGGCCGGCGTTTCAGTCGCAGGCACATCCAGGCCCTTGAGGTCGTCGTCCAGGTCCAGCAGGAAGTCTTCATCGTCGAGCGCAGGGATCGGGGTCGGCGCATCGGCGCCCAGGTCCAGGTCGAATTCCGACAAGTCATCCAGGCTTTCGTTGGCCTCGGTCTGCTGCTTGAGCACCGATTCGAAGCTCAGGTCGTCGTCTTCCGGGAACGCGTCCAGTTCGGCGACAGGCTCCGGTGCCGGCGCGACCGGGGTCGTCTCCAGGTCATCCAGGCTCAGGTCGAAGGCGCTGTCCAGCTCCTCATCGGTCGGCGATTTGTCTTCCAGCAAGTCCTTGACGTACTGCGCGTCCAGTTCTGCAGCAACGGCCGCAGCGGCCAGGCCAGCGGTGGTCGCGACCACCATGGCCGGGAAACGGCTTTTCAGCTGTTCGACCTGGGCGAAGTTGTCGCCATTGGCCACCAATTGGCGTTCCTGGGCGACAAAGGCGTCGCGGTCGCCCTGCTGACCGTAGACTTCCATCAACTTCAGGCGCAGGTCGCTACGCTGGGGTTCGGCCTTGATGCCCTGTTCGAGCAGGTCGGCAGCCTGGTTCAAGCGGCCGCGGTCGATATGGGACTGGGCCTGGGGCAGCACGTCGTCGGAGCGCTCGGCGGCCGGGGCCACCAAGGGCGCGGCGATAGGCGGCGTGACCACCACGGGCGCGACCACCGGGGCCGGCTTGGGCACTGGTGCAGGAGCCGGCGCGGGTTTTGGCTCGAGTTTTACGCTAGGCGGTGGAACATCAATGCCCTCGAAGCTGCTCGGGGGCAGATCGAGCTCCGGGGAGAAGTCAGCCTCCTCCTCAAGGGCCCGGGCCATGCGCAAGTGTTTTTCCGCTTCCTGCTGGGCCTTGCGGCGACGGGCGAGCAACAACAGCAGCAACAGCAGGAGCAGCGCGCCACCGCCAATCAAACCCAACAGGATCGGATTGGTCAGGAGGTCATTGTATTTTTGCTCGTTGGACGCGGCAGGCGTCGGCTCGACCGCTGTGGCAGGCGGGGTCGCTTCCGGGGCCGGCGTGGGTGCAGCTGCCGGGGCCTGTGGCGCTGGCGCAGGGGTCAACTCGGCGGACATCGCCGGGGGCACCTCGCCAACGGGTGCCTCGCCAGCCGGAGGAATGGCGGCGCCTTCGGCCTGCATCTTCGCCAGTTGATTGTTCTTCAGCTCGATCAGGCGCTGCAGCTTGTCCAGTTGGCTCTGCAGATCCGCCATGCGGCTTTTCAGTTCCTCGTTATCCCGGCGCGCCGAATCGAGGCTTTCCTGGGTAACCGCCAGCTTGTTGGAAAGCGCCTGCGCATCGCCGGCAGCACCCTTGCCGCCCACCTTCGCCGCATCGGCCGACACCAGGCTCAAGTTGTCGCGACCGGCCGCCTGGGCCGGCGCGCCTTCACCACGGCCACGCTTGGTGGCGTCCAACTGCTGCTTGCCGGCACCCGCCACGCCACGCCGTCCCGAGCGCCAGGCGGCGTTCTGCGCCGCCACTTCGGCGATGGCCTGGGGTTGCGGCAACGCTGTGCTTTGTACCGGGTCAGGCAGGCGCAACACCTGGCCGGTCTTGAGCAGGTTGATGTTGCCATTGATGAACGCGTTCGGGTTCAACGCCTGGATCGCCAGCATGGTTTGCTGGACCGATCCACCGTTGCGCACCTTCGCGGCGATTTCCCACAGGGTATCGCGCGGCGTGGTGGTGTACTGGGAAGGCTTGGTGGCCCCGGTGACCGGCGTGGACACGACCTGGGGCGGTTTCGCCCGGGCGGCATCGGCGGCCTGTGGCGAGAATTTGGATGGGTCGAGCAGTACGCTGTAGTCGCGCAACAGGCGGCCGTTGGGCCACATCACTTGCACCAGGAACTTGACCATCGGTTCGGACAACGGCCGGCTGGACGTGACCCGCAGGACACTCTTGCCGTTGGCGTTGATCACCGGGGTGAAGCTCAGGTCGCTGAGAAAGGCTTGGCGATCAATGCCCGCCTTGGCGAATTCTTCGGGTGGAGCCAGGCTCGGCACCACTTCGGCGGCAGTCAGTTGCTGGACATCGAGCAGTTCGATTTCGGCGACCAGGGGCTGGTTCGGCGGCGACTTGAGGGTCAATTCCCCGAGCCCGAGCGCTTGCGCCATACCGGAGGACAGCGCCGAGGCGGCCGCTATTGCTAACACCAGTTTGCGAACTTGAACCATAGCCTCTTCCTTTGTTTGAACATTCCTCGGCCAGCGAGAAGGTATTGATGCCGCTGCCGTAAGGCATTGCGCGCAGCCCCGAAGCGACGGTGCGCGCGATCATTTCACTCATGCCCCGGGAAGTCCCCCAGAGGGATGTTCGCCTTCAGCATTCCGACCAAGCATAGCGCCCAGCTAGAATCATTCGACAAATTGACGCCAAGTATCTTTTACAGCAACTCTTTTATCAACAACTCAGCCACCTGCACGGCATTGAGCGCCGCGCCCTTGCGCACGTTATCTGACGTCAGCCACATATTTAGTTCAGCCGGATCGTCGATCCCACCGCGTACCCGACCAACGTAGACCACATCCTGCCCCACTGCATCACCCACCGCGGTCGGGTAATCGCCCGCCTCCACCAACTCGATACCGGGCGCCGCTTCCAAGGCCGCGTTCACCTTGGCCAGGTCGACGGCATTGGCAGACTGCACGGTCACGCTAAAGCTATCGCCAAAAAACACCGGGGCTTGAATGCAAGTGACGGAAATCTTTAACAAAGGTTGATTCAGCACCTGGCGCAACTCACGGACCAGGCGCTTTTCCAGCGACGTATGGCCCTGCTCGTCCGGCGCACCGACCTGGGCCAACAGATTGAACGCCATTTGCCGGTCAAAGAACGCTGGCTCCAGCGGACGAGCGTTGAGCAGCTCGGCGGTCTGGCGCGCCAGCTCGCTCACGGCCACGCGGCCCTGGGCCGATACCGCGAGGCTGGCGGTCAGGCTGATGCGCTGCAGATCCAGGCATTCGCGCAGCGGCGCGAGCACCACCGCCAAGGCCGTGGCCGATGCGCTGGGGCTGCTGACCTGCAGCGGCTTGCCCAGGCCAGCCAGGACCTGGGCGTTGGCTTCCGGCACGATCTGCGGCGCCTGCTCGGGCGGCAACGCGCCGGACAAATCGATCAGTGCACAGCCGGCCGCCGTGGCTCGCGGGGCGAAACTCAGGGTCACCGCCGGACCGGCGGCGAAGAACACCAGTTGGACTTTGCTGAAATCGAATTCGTCGACCTCGCGTACCCGCACGTTTTTATTGCGAAACATCACCGAGCTGCCTGCCGATTCGCTGCTGGCCAGCAGGTGCAGGTTGCCGACCGGGAAGTCCCGCTCTTCGAGAATCTGGACAAGGGTTTCGCCGACAGTACCGGTGGCGCCGATCACGGCAATATCAAAGGACTGGCTCATGGGTCTACCTCAGGTAAAACGTGGGGAGCGGCACTTTACCGGGTGGTGGGTAGGCAGGCAATTGGGCAGGGGGATTTGCGGTGCCTGGGTTGGCCCCATCGCGAGCAGGCTCGCTCCCACAGGTTTTGTGACCACTGAAGATCCAATGTGGGAGCGGGCTTGCTCGCGAATGCGGTGTGCCAGCTAAAAACTAGTGACTGACACTCTGCTTTCGCGAGCAAGCCCGCTCCCACAATTGATCCCATGCATCCAGCTCCATAAAAAAACCCGCACCTCTCACAAGGCACGGGTTCTTTCACAGCGACAATCGATCAACGCTCGAGCAGGATCCGCAGCATGCGGCGCAGCGGTTCGGCCGCGCCCCACAGCAGCTGGTCGCCGACGGTGAAGGCACCGACGAATTGCGAACCCATGTTCAGTTTGCGCAGACGGCCCACCGGTACATTCAGGGTGCCGGTGACCTTGGTCGGGCTCAGCTCCTGCATGCTGGTCTCGCGATTGTTCGGCACCAGCTTGACCCAAGGGTTGTGCTGGCTGATCAGGCCTTCGATGTCGGCGATCGGCACGTCTTTGTTCAGCTTGATGGTCAGCGCCTGGCTGTGGCAGCGCATGGCGCCGATGCGCACGCAGATGCCGTCCACCGGGATCGGGCTCTTGAAGCGACCCAGGATCTTGTTGGTTTCGGCCTGGGCCTTCCATTCTTCACGGCTCTGACCGTTAGGCAGTTCCTTGTCGATCCAAGGAATCAGGCTGCCGGCCAGCGGCACGCCGAAGTTTTCGGTCGGGTAGGCATCGCTGCGCATCGCCTCGGCGACCTTGCGGTCGATGTCGAGGATGGCGCTGGCCGGGTTGGCCAGGTCATCGGCGACGGCGGCGTGGGTCGCGCCCATCTGCTTGATCAGCTCGCGCATGTTCTGCGCGCCGGCACCGGACGCCGCCTGGTAGGTCATGGCGCTCATCCACTCCACCAGACCGGCTTCGAACAGGCCACCCAGGCCCATCAGCATCAGGCTGACGGTGCAGTTGCCGCCGATGTAGTTCTTGGTGCCCGCGTCCAGCTGCTGGTCGATGACCTTGCGGTTCACCGGGTCGAGGATGATCACCGCGTCGTCCTGCATGCGCAGGCTGGAAGCGGCGTCGATCCAGTAACCCTGCCAGCCGGCTTCACGCAGCTTGGGGAATACTTCGCTGGTGTAGTCGCCGCCCTGGCAGGTCAGGATCACGTCGAGGGTCTTGAGCTCTTCGATGCTGTAGGCATCCTTGAGCACACCGGTGTCCTTGCCCACGGACGGGCCCTGGCCACCGACATTGGACGTGGTGAAAAACACCGGCTCAATGAGATCGAAATCCTGCTCTTCCAGCATTCGCTGCATGAGCACGGAACCGACCATGCCGCGCCAACCGATCAGACCTACACGTTTCATCGCAACTACACCTATACAAAAGTGGGCCACCGTCGAAGCGGTGGGCCCGAAAGATTACAGATTCCGCAGCGCCGCGACTACTGCATCGCCCATTTGCTGCGTACCGACTTTGGTACAACCTTGCGACCAGATATCACCGGTGCGCAAGCCTTGGTCCAAGACCACGCTGACGGCTTTCTCGATCGCGTCGGCGGCATCGTTCAAGTTGAAGCTGTAGCGCAGCATCATCGACACCGACAGGATGGTCGCCAATGGGTTGGCAATGCCTTGCCCGGCGATGTCCGGCGCTGAACCGTGGCACGGCTCGTACATGCCCTTGTTGTTGGCGTCCAGGGAGGCCGACGGCAGCATGCCGATGGAACCGGTGAGCATCGACGCTTCGTCGGACAGGATATCGCCGAACATGTTGTCGGTGACGATCACGTCGAATTGCTTCGGCGCACGCACCAGCTGCATGGCGGCGTTGTCGACGTACATGTGGCTCAGCTCGATGTCCGGGTAATCCTGGGCCACCTGCTCGACCACTTCGCGCCACAGTTGGCTGGAAGCCAGCACGTTGGCCTTGTCCACCGAGCACAGCTTCTTGCCACGCACGCGGGCCATGTCGAAGCCGACCCGGGCGATACGGCGGATTTCGCTTTCGCTGTACGGCAGGGTGTCGTAGGCCTGGCGCTCGCCGTTTTCCAGCTCACGGGTGCCACGCGGGGCGCCGAAGTAGATACCGCCGGTCAGCTCACGGACGATGAGGATGTCCAGGCCCGAGACGATTTCCGGCTTCAGGCTGGAGGCATCGGCCAGTTGCGGGTAAAGGATCGCCGGGCGCAGGTTGCCGAACAGGCCCAGTTGCGCGCGAATCTTCAACAGGCCGCGCTCAGGGCGGATGTCGCGTTCGATCTTGTCCCATTTCGGGCCGCCCACGGCGCCCAGCAGCACGGCATCGGCGGCACGGGCACGATCCAGGGTTTCATCGGCCAGGGGCACGCCGTGCTTGTCGATGGCGGCGCCGCCGATCACGTCGTGGCTGAGTTCGAAGCCCAGGCCGTACTTGTCGTTCGCCAGTTCCAGGACCTTGACCGCCTCGGCCATGATTTCCGGACCAATGCCATCACCTGGGAGAATCAGAATCTGCTTGCTCATGCTTTCCTCATTTGCTCTGTCGACACGGGCCCGGGCTTCGTACCCAAGGCCGGCCCGGGAAAAATGCTATCGCTCGGCCCACAGCACCAGTACATCTGTACTGAACGAACCATCGGCCTCAATCTCAAAATATTCACGCACTTCGTCGCCCATCGAACGCTGCAGCTGGAGAATCGCCGCACGCATCACCTCGGGCGTGCGCATGCGCTCGACCCAGGAGCGGTACTCCAGGCGCAGGCGCTGGCGCGAGGTGCTGCGGGTGTGCAGCCCCGCGTCACTGACCTGGCGCAACCATTCGTCGGCCGAATAATCGCGCACATGGCTGGTGTCGCGCAGCACTTCGATGCTTTGCAGGTACGTGTCCAGCAATGGCATGCCCGGCGACAGGATGTCGATGAACGCCATCACCCCGCCCGGCTTGAGCACCCGCCGTACTTCCCGCAGCGCCAGGCCGAGGTCGCTCCAATGATGCGCCGAATAACGGCTGAACACGAAGTCGAACTCAGCGTCGGCGAACGGCAGGCGTTCGGCGGCGCCACGAACCGTGCTGATATTGCCCAAGCCACGCTCGGCAGCCGCCGTGGCGACCACGTCAAGCATCTGCTGGGACAAATCATAAGCCACCACTTCACCAGCCAGTGGCGCCACATGGAAACTCACATGGCCAGCGCCGCACCCCAGGTCCAGCACACGGGCATCGCCACGCCCGGCCAGCGCAGCCTGTAGCAGCGCGAATTCAGCACCCTGGGCGTGCACGGCACTGCTCAGGTAGGCCGAGGCCTGTTCACCGAATTGCTTTTGGACGACTTGGCTGTGGGCGGTGCTGGTCATGGGGACTTCCTTTTGGGGTGTAGCCTTGTGGTGTCGGTACTGCCGCCTTCGCGAGCAAGCCCGCTCCCACAGGGGCTTTGTGAACGCCGCAAATCCAGTGTGGGAGCGGGCTTGCTCGCGAAGGGGCCAGCGCTGACTACATCAATCTCAGGTCAATCAAGCATCGCGAAACAACCAAGGCTGGCTCGCCCGGTGCTTGGCTTCGAACGCGGCAATCGCCTCGCCGTCCTGCAAGGTCAGGCCGATGTCATCCAGGCCGTTGAGCAGGCAATGCTTGCGGAACGCATCGATCTCGAAACCCAGCACCTTGCCGTCGGGACGGGTCACGGTCTGGGCGGCCAGGTCGATCTGCAGTTGATAGCCAGGGTTGGCCTCGACCTGCTGGAACAGTTCATCCACGTCAGCATCGCTGAGGATGATCGGCAGCAAGCCGTTCTTGAAGCTGTTGTTGAAGAAGATGTCGGCGTAGCTCGGCGCGATGATGCTGCGGAAACCGTATTCTTCCAGGGCCCATGGCGCGTGCTCGCGGCTCGAACCGCAGCCGAAGTTCTCCCGGGCCAGCAACACGCTGGCGCCCTGGTAGCGCTCGGCGTTGAGCACGAAATCCTTGTTCAGCGGCCGCTTGGAGTTGTCCTGGTACGGCTGGCCGACATCCAGGTAGCGCCATTCGTCGAACAGGTTCGGGCCGAAACCGGTGCGCTTGATGGACTTCAAGAACTGCTTGGGAATGATCTGGTCGGTGTCGACGTTGGCACGATCCAAAGGCGCGACAAGACCGGTGTGCTGGGTAAAAGCTTTCATGCTGCGCTCCTTCAGATCAATTCGCGGACGTCGACGAAACGGCCGTTGACGGCGGCCGCGGCGGCCATGGCCGGGCTCACCAGGTGCGTACGGCCACCGGCGCCTTGACGGCCTTCGAAGTTACGGTTGGAGGTGGAGGCGCAATGCTCGCCCGACTCCAGGCGATCTGGGTTCATCGCCAGGCACATCGAGCACCCTGGCTCACGCCACTCGAAACCGGCTTCGAGGAAAATCTTGTCCAGCCCTTCCGCTTCGGCCTGGGCTTTCACCAGGCCCGAGCCCGGCACCACGATGGCCTGCTTGATGGTCGAGGCCACCTTGCGGCCCTTGGCGATCACCGCTGCGGCGCGCAGGTCTTCAATCCGCGAGTTGGTGCAGGAACCGATGAACACGCGGTCGAGCTGAATGTCGGTGATCGCCTGGTTGGCGCTCAAGCCCATGTATTTCAAGGCGCGGACAATGGAATCGCGCTTGACCAGGTCCATTTCCTTGGCCGGATCCGGTACGTTCTGGTCCACGGCCAAGACCATTTCCGGGGACGTGCCCCAGCTGACTTGCGGCTTGATCTGCGTCGCGTCGAGCTCGACCACCGTGTCGAACTTGGCATCGGTATCGGAGACCAGGTCTTTCCAGGCCTCGACCGCCATGTCCCATTCCGCGCCTTTTGGCGAGAACGGGCGGCCCTTGACGTATTCCACGGTTTTTTCATCGGCGGCCACCAGGCCGACGCGGGCGCCGGCCTCGATGGACATGTTGCAGATGGTCATGCGGCCTTCGACGGACAAGTCGCGGATCGCGCTGCCAGCGAACTCGATGGCATGGCCGTTACCGCCGGCGGTGCCGATCTTGCCGATCACGGCCAGGACGATGTCCTTGGCGGTCACCCCGAACGGCAACTTGCCTTCGACGCGCACCAGCATGTTCTTCATTTTCTTGGCTACCAGGCACTGGGTGGCGAGCACATGCTCCACCTCGGACGTGCCGATGCCATGGGCCAGGGCGCCGAAAGCGCCGTGGGTCGAGGTGTGCGAGTCGCCGCAGACCACGGTCATGCCGGGCAAGGTCGCGCCCTGCTCCGGGCCGATGACGTGGACGATGCCCTGGCGCACATCGTTCATCTTGAATTCGACGATGCCGTATTCGTCACAGTTATCGTCGAGGGTCTGGACTTGCAGGCGCGAGACCTGGTCGGCAATCGCTTCGATACCGCCCTTGCGCTCCGGCGTGGTCGGTACGTTGTGGTCCGGGGTCGCGATGTTGGCATCGATGCGCCACGGCTTGCGCCCGGCCAGGCGCAGGCCTTCGAAGGCCTGCGGCGACGTCACTTCGTGAATGATGTGACGGTCGATGTAGATCAGCGCCGAGCCATCGTCGCGCTGCTTGACCAAATGCGAATCCCAGAGCTTGTCGTAGAGCGTTTTGCCGGCCATCAGACGGTTTCCTCATCAGCTTGTTTCTATGCCCCGGGCCTTGAACGAATCAATAACCCCTTGGCTTGTGAGGCTGATCCTATGGGGTTACATTAAATAACTCAAATTCATATTTTTCATGCTTTGCATAACCAACTGGAATCCGACCGGAACCGCCATGGACCTCGCCAACCTCAATGCTTTTATTGCCATCGCCGAGACGGGCAGTTTCTCCGGCGCCGGCGAACGCCTGCACCTGACCCAGCCGGCCATCAGCAAGCGTATTGCCGGTCTTGAGCAGCAGCTCAAGGTGCGCCTGTTCGACCGCTTGGGTCGTGAAGTGGGCCTGACGGAGGCCGGCCGAGCCCTGTTGCCAAGGGCTTATCAGATCCTCAACGTGCTCGACGACACCCGCCGCGCCCTGACCAACCTGACCGGCGAAGTGACCGGGCGCCTGACCCTCGCCACCAGTCACCACATCGGCCTGCATCGCCTGCCGCCTTTATTGAGAGAGTTCACCCGCCGCTATCCCCAGGTGGCGTTGGACATCCAGTTCCTGGATTCGGAAGTGGCCTACGAAGAAATCCTCCATGGCCGGGCGGAACTGGCCGTCATCACCCTCGCCCCCGAACCCCACACGCTGGTACGGGCCACGCCGGTGTGGGACGACCCCCTGGATTTCGTGGTCGCCCCGGAGCATGCCTTGCTGGAGAAGGGCGCGGTGAGCCTGGCGGACATCGCCTTGCATCCGGCGGTGTTCCCCGGGGGCAACACCTTTACCCATCACATCGTTCAACGGCTGTTCGAGGCCCAGGGCCTGACGCCGAACATCGCCATGAGCACGAATTATCTGGAAACCATAAAGATGATGGTCTCCATCGGCCTGGCCTGGAGCGTCCTGCCGCGCACCATGCTCGATGAACAGGTGGCGCGCATTCCTTTACCGGGCATACAGCTCAGTCGCCAGCTAGGCTATATCTTGCACACCGAACGGACGCTATCGAACGCCGCACGGGCTTTCATGGCCTTACTGGACGCACAAATCGATTTGCCAAGGAAAAAGGCATAGGTTGTGCCACGCCTGTAGGGCCTTGAATGCTTGTGCTTAATGCCCACACCCGCTCAAGGCTCGCTAGAAAAATGCCCAAACCCGCTGACCATCTCCCGCCCCTGCCGCGCATCCAGGCGCTCGACCCGAAGCGGTCCGAGCAAAGCTGGGACAGCGCGCCACAGTTGCTGGCCGCCCTGAACGGCGCGCGGCTGGGCGCCTGGTCGTGGGACATCGAGAGCGGACGGATCAGTTGGTCCCGCGGCACCCAGGCGCTGTTCGGCTTCGATCCGCGCCAGCCGTTGCCAGCCGACGTGGACTACCTCGACCTGCTGTTGCCCGAAGACCGGGCCAGGGCCGTGCGCGCCTTTCATGCGGCAGTGGCCGGGGCGCCGCTGGAACAGGCGATGCACCATCGCATCGTCTGGCCCGACGGCAGCCTGCACTGGCTGGAGATCAGTGGCAGCGTGCTGCCCGACAAACACGGTCGTCCGCGCATGATCGGGGTGATTCGCGAAATCACCCATCAGCGCGAGCGGGAACAGGCGCTGCGCAGCTCGGAAAAACGCTTCGCCACGCTCTTTCATCTGTGCCCGAACATGGTCCTGCTGACCCGCCAGGAAGACGGCCTGATCAGCGAGGCCAACCAGTATTTCGAAAGCCTGTTCGGTTGGCCGGTGCATGACGTGATCGGCCGCACCACGCTGGAGCTGGGCTTGTGGGTTGACCCCAAACAGCGAGCGAAACTGGTGGAGGCGACCAAGGCCAAAGGTGAACTGATCAGCATGGAGGTGGAATTCCGGGCCAGCAACGGTCAGATCCATAACGGCATTCTCAGTGCGCAGAAAGTCGAACTCGAAGGCCAGCCGTACCTGCTGAGCACCTTCCTCGACACCACCGAGCGCAAACTCGCCGAGCAGGCGCTCAAGGACAGCCAGGAACGCCTGGACCTGGCCCTCGATTCGGCGCAACTGGGCACCTGGGACTGGCACATCCCCAGCGGCATGCTCTACGGCTCGGCCCGGGCCGCGCAGCTCCATGGCCTGGAACCCAAGCCGTTCCACGAATCGTTTGATGCGTTTTTCGAAGGGGTCCCCACGGAAGAACGCAATAACATGCGCAACGCCTACCGCAGCCTGCGGGAAGGCCCGGCGGGCAACTACCAGCTGACCTACCGCGTGCAACTGCCGGACGGCAGCTCGCGCTACCTGGAAAGCCGCGCCCGCCTCTACCGCAACAACGACGGCAGCCCCTTGCGCATGGCCGGGACCTTGCTGGACATCACCGACCAGGTGGAACGCGAACAGAGCCTGGCCGCTTCGGAAGAGAAATTCGCCACGCTGTTCCAGGTCAGTCCCGACCCGATCTGCGTCACCCACCAGGACAGTGGTCGGTTCCTCGAGATCAACTCCAGCTTCACCCAGACTTTTGGCTGGACCACCCGCGACGTGATCGGCCTCAGTGCCGACCAAATTGGCCTCTGGGATGCCTCGGGCAGCAGCCTGCAACGCATCGAACGGGTGATCCGTGAACAATCGCTGAACAATGTCGCCATCGTCGTTCACCATAAGGACGGCCAGCCGCTGACCTGCGTGATTTCCAGCCGGCAAATCAACGTTGGCAACCAGCCGTGCATCGTCACGACCTTGCGCGACATCACGCAGCAGCAACGCTCCGAAGCCGCCCTCAAGGCCAGCGAGGAGAAATTCGCCAAGGCGTTTCATTCCAGCCCCGACGCCATCACCATCACCGAACTCGAAAGCGGTCGCTACCTGGAGGTCAATGACGGCTTCTGCCGGCTGACCGGCTACCGCGCCGACGAAGTGATCGGGCGTACGGTCCACGAAGTGGGCATCTGGGCCGAAGAAAAACAGCGCGCCGCCCTGCTGGCCGAACTGCAACTCAAGGGTCGTGTAGTCCACCAGGAAATGCTCGGGCGCAATAAACGAGGGGAAATCCTTACGGTGGAGGTCTCGGTCGAGCCCATCACCCTCAATGAAACCGCCTGCCTGCTGCTGACCGCCCGGGACGTCAGCCTGCTGCGCAACGCCGAAGCCCAGATCCGTCACCTGGCCTATCACGACTCGCTGACCAACCTGCCCAACCGGGCCTTGCTGTTGGACCGCCTGAGCCAGCAGATCGCCCTGCTCAAGCGTCACAACTTGCGGGGTGCCCTGCTGTTTCTCGACCTGGACCACTTCAAGCACATCAACGACTCCCTCGGTCACCCGGTGGGCGATACCGTGCTTAAAATCATCACCGCCCGCCTGGAAGCCAGCGTGCGCCTGGAAGACACCGTTGCACGACTGGGTGGCGACGAGTTCGTGGTCTTGCTCAGCGGCCTGGAAGGTTCGCGCAGCCAGGTCAGCAAGCAAGTGCAGACCCTGGCCGACACCCTGCGTGAACTGCTCTCGGAACCCATGTTTCTCGATGGCCAACGCCTGCAGGTCACGCCTAGCATCGGCATCGCGCTGATCCCCGACCACGGTTCCACGCCCACCGATTTGCTCAAGCGCGCGGACATCGCGCTGTACCGCGCCAAGGATTCGGGACGCAACACCTCGCAGATGTTTCACAACACCATGCAAAAAGCTGCCAGCGAACGGCTGCGCATGGAAACCGATCTGCGCCAGGCCCTGGCCCGCGGCGAGTTCAGCCTGCATTTCCAGCCTCAGGTCGATGCCAGGGACAACCGCATCGTCGGCGCCGAAGCCCTGGTGCGCTGGCACCACCCGGAGCTCGGGGCCCAATCGCCCAATGAATTCATCAAAGTGCTGGAAGACAGCGGCCTGATCCTCGAAGTCGGGACCTGGATCCTCGATGAAGCCTGCGACGGCTTCAAGCAACTGATCGCCAAGGGCAAGATCGACCCGCAGCGATTCAGCCTGTGCGTCAACATCAGCCCACGGCAGTTCCGCCAGAGTGACTTCGTCGAACGCATCGAAAACAGCCTGGCCCACCACGGCCTGCCTTGCTCGCTGCTGAAACTGGAGATCACCGAAGGCATCGTGATCCAGAACCTCGACGACACCATCGCCAAGATGCGCCGGCTCAAGAAATTGGGGGTGAGCTTCGCCATGGACGATTTCGGCACCGGTTATTCGTCGCTGACCTACCTCAAGCGCCTGCCGGTGGACACACTGAAAATCGACCAGTCATTCGTGCGCGACGCCACCAGCGACCCCAACGACGCCGAAATCATCCGCGCCATCGTCGCCATGGCCCGCAGCCTCAACCTGATAATGATTGCCGAAGGCGTGGAGACCCTGGAGCAATTGCACTTCCTGCAAGGGCTCGATTGCCATTTGTACCAGGGTTACCTGCACAGTCGGCCGTTGCCGCTGGAGGCGTTTGAGCGGTTGTTGCCGTAGGTGTTCGGGATAGGGAGCTTTTGTGGCGAGGGAGCTTGCTCCCGCTGGGCTGCGCAGCGGCCCCAAAAATAGAAGATTCGCCTCAGACCAGCATGACGCACCGAGTTGACTGGTTTCAGGGTCGCTTCGCGCCCAGCGGGAGCAAGCTCCCTCGCCACAATTGATCTTCCATACCCCCACCAAAAAATGAAGAAGGGCGCCATATGGCGCCCTTCTTCAGTTGCGATGCATCAGTTTTGCAGCGCGGGTTGCTGCTGCGTCCCGTTGATCGGGATGCGCTTGGCTTTCGCCTCTTCCGGAACCACTCGCAACAGGTCGATGCTCAACAGACCGTTACGCAGGCCAGCGGACTTGATCTCGATATGGTCCGCCAACCGGAAGGACAGCTTGAACGCACGCTGGGCAATGCCCTGGTGCAGGAAAGTGACGCTGTCGTTGCTGGCTTCACGCTTGCCGCCACTGATGGTCAGCACACCTTTTTCCACTTGCAGGTCCAGGTCTTCTTCCTGGAACCCGGCGGCGGCGACCACGATGCGGTACTCGTCATCACCGTGTTTTTCCACGTTGTAGGGTGGATAGCTGCTGCCTGGTTCGTTGCGCAGGGCGGTTTCGAACAAATCGTTGAAACGGTCGAAGCCTACCGAGGAACGGAACAGGGGGGCCAGCGAAAATGCAGTACTCATGATTCAAATCTCCTGAAAAATTCAGCAAGGTTTTTTGTCTCCGCGACCCGAATTCGGCATCGCGTAACCCCTATCTAGGGTCCGCCAAATACTTTTCAAGAGGTTTTTCTGAATTTTTTTTCAGGCCGCTTCGGTGCGCTGAACTCCCAGCAAATGCCCCACCGCGTCGAGGTCGGTTTCCCGGCGCAGGGCGGTAAATAGCACCACCGCTTCGGGGTAATTGCGGGTCAACATCGCCAGCCACTGCTTCAGACGGCCCGGCGCCTGGCGCGGAGTCAGTTGCTCGACCACTTGCACCCAGAAGTCGTGGAGCATCGGTTGCAGCTCGGCCCAGCACATCTCGACCACCTCTTCGCCAGCCCGGGCGGCGGCGATCTGCCGGGCCAGGTCAGGGCGGGAAACGAGGCCGCGACCGAGCATGATGTCCTCGACACCGCTGATTTCGCGGCAACGGCGCCAATCCTCGACACTCCAGATATCGCCATTGGCGAACACCGGCACCTTGACCACTTCCTGGACGCGGGGGATCCACTCCCAATGGGCTGGGGGCTTGTAGCCGTCGACCTTGGTTCGCGCATGCACCACGATATGCGCCGCGCCGCCTTCTGCCAACGCCGTGGCACAGACCAGTGCGCCGTCCGGGCTATCGAAACCCAGGCGCATCTTGGCCGTGACAGGAATGTGTTTCGGCACGGCGCGGCGCACGTGCTCGACAATTTCGTTAAGCAGTTCCGGTTCCTTGAGCAATACCGCCCCGCCCCGGGATTTGTTCACCGTCTTGGCCGGGCAACCGAAGTTCAGGTCGATCACCTCCGAGCCCAATTCACATGCCAACGCGGCGTTTTCCGCCAGGCATACCGGATCGGAGCCGAGCAACTGCACCCGCAACGGCACGCCGGCAGCCGTTTGGGCACCGGTCAGCAGCTCAGGAGCGAGCTTGTGGAAATAGGCCGGCGTTAGCAGACGGTCGTTGACGCGGATGAACTCGGTGACACACCAGTCGATACCGCCAACACGGGTCAGGACATCCCGCAGGATGTTGTCGACCAACCCCTCCATGGGCGCCAGGGCAATTTGCATGGAAACACACACTCGAACGAAAAACGTGCGGCAGTTTACCGGATTTTGCTCACATTTCCGGCATCCACCACAAATCCCTCGTGGGAGCGGGCTTGCTCGCGAAAGCGGTGGGTCATCTTGCAGTGATGCTGGATGGGCTGCCGTCTTCGCGAGCAAGCCCGCTCCCACAGGGTTCCGAGGTGTTCACGGAATTGGAGTCCACCATCAATCCCTGTGGGAGCCGAGCCTGCTCGCGATGGCGGTGGGTCAGCTTGCGAAGATGCTGGATGTACCGCCGCTATCGCGAGCAAGCCCGCTCCCACAGGGTTCCGAGGTGTTCACGGAATTGGAGTCCACCATCAATCCCTGTGGGAGCCGAGCTTGCTCGCGATGGCGGTGGGTCAGCTTGCATTGATGTTGGATGTGCTGCCGTCTTCGCGAGCAAGCTCGCTCCCACACAGATCCTGGAGCGTTCAAAATCCTGCACTCACCACAAATCCCCTGTGGGAGCCGAGCTTGCTCGCGATGGCGGTGGGTCAGTCCATGAGGAGGCCAGATGAGTTCAGCGCCACGCCATAGCCTTCGATGAACTCCGGCGGCATGCGCTTGGGCCGGCCGCTGGACAGTTCGATGCAAACAAAGGTGGTCTGGGCCCGCAGCAGCGTGGTGTTGTCGCTGGGACGGACCAGCTGGAAATGCCGGGTCATTTTCAGGCGCTGGTCCCAGTCGACGATCCAGGTCGCCAATTGCAACTCGTCGCCTTCATAGGCGGCCGCCAGGTAATCGATTTCATGGCGCACCACCGCCATGGCTCGATCCAGGCGCCGGTACTCCACCAGGTCCAGGCCCAGGCGCTGGGAATGGCGCCAGGCGCAGCGCTCGAGCCAGGTGACGTACACCGCGTTGTTGGCGTGGCCCAGCCCGTCGATGTCTTCGGCATTGACCTGAAGATCAATGATGAATGGCGTTGCCCGATCCCAGCCCATGCCCCTCTCCCGATCGAATTTGGATGGGGGCAGTGTACCGGATGCTCAAGCCGATTGCCGCGCTTGCAGGCTGCGACCGGCCAGCAGTGATAACACGCCATCAATGACACGAGGATCGGCCAGCACCCGCTGATGCCCGCCCTGCGGCAGTCGCAGCAAGCGACTATCGAACCAGGCCTCATGAATCAACTGCGACTCCTTGACCGAAACCGATGTGTCGTCCTCGGCATGGACGATCAACCCCGGCACGTCCAGCTGATAATGCGCTACATCCATCTTCGAGGCCGGCATGCCCACATCGTTTTCCACCTGGCGAATGAAGGCCGAACGCGCCTTGGGCGGCAGGCCCATCATCCGGGAGAAACCGCGCAGCACCCCAAGAATGCGCGCAGGCGCGGCGATGCTGACCAGCGTCTCGGTACGCAACCCCAGCTGGACGGCCAACATGGCACTGGCGCCGCCCATGGAATGCCCGATCACCGCCTGCAACGGCGGCAACTCGGCGGCGGCTTCGAGCATGGCCCGGGCGAACAACAGGACATTCGCCTCGCGACCCGGCGAGCGACCATGGGCCGGACCGTCCAGTGCCACGACCGTGTAACCGGCGTCTACCAAGGCGGTGATCAGCGCCGCGAACTGGGTGGGCCGCCCTTCCCAGCCGTGCATCAGCAGGACTGCCGGACCTTTGCCCCAGCGTAAGGCCGAGAGACCGAAGCGCAAGGTGACTCGTTGGGACGTCGCCAGCAGCGGCAGTTCCCAATCCCGTGGCGGCAAGTTTCGAGGGCGCATGAACAGCGAGCGCATCTGTTTTGCCACCAAGCCCGGAGCTACCCAACCCAGCGTGCCATTGACGCCACGAATCCAGCTCAACCTGTCCATCGCTCATCTCCAGGGCTTGCGCCTCAGTTCAACGCACCGCCGACTTGGCGGCACGCAGCAAACGATCCGATAACTCTCCCGGGCCCAATGCCCGTGCCAGGGCCAGGCCACCGACCATCAAGGCGATGTCGGCCAAAGCCTTGTCGGCGTCCTCCGGGCTGGCCGCCAATTGCGCGACCATCAACTCGATGTGCTCATTGAGTACTTCACGAAACGCATCCGGCAGCCGCCCGAGTTCACCGACCGACGCCGGGATCGGGCAGGCTTGCTCGGTGGAATCGCGGTGCTTGCGTGACAGATAGAACGCGGCGACCAGGGCGCGCCGCTCTTCGCCTGTCAGCTCGCCGTCCATATCGGCGATCAAGCCGCGGCGGCGATTGAGCAATTGCTTGAAAGCCTCCAGCATCAAGGCATCCTTGCTTTCGAAATGGGCGTAAAAACCGCCCACCGTCAGTCCGGCTGCGCCCATCACCTCGCCCACGCTCGGCTCTGCCGGCCCACGCTGGATCAGCGCGTCGCTAGCGGACTTGAGAATGCGTTCACGGGTTTGTGCCTTTTTATCGCTCATCGTCGCCTCCGAATATTACGATTGAAATATTATCCATGTAATAATTTTCCGCAAGCGGAAATTTTGACCGCCGGTCAGAAGTGTTTTTCAAGGATAGGAAATTGGCCGAACGCCAGACAAACAAAAGGGCCATTCAAGAATTGAATGACCCTTATAAAATCCCGCAGAGCGGGTAATCGTGGCGTCCCCTAGGGGACTCGAACCCCTGTTACCGCCGTGAAAGGGCGGTGTCCTAGGCCACTAGACGAAGGGGACACAAACCTTCTAACGTGATCAGTGCTGAGAACTGATCGCTTCAAGGCCGGTGTGGCCAGACCTTGAAGTGTAAATTGGTGGAGCTAGACGGGATCGAACCGTCGACCTCTTGCATGCCATGCAAGCGCTCTCCCAGCTGAGCTATAGCCCCGGATTTTTCGCCTCGCGGCGGAGCGACATCTTGCAACATCGCTTCTGTAAAACTGGCGTCCCCTAGGGGACTCGAACCCCTGTTACCGCCGTGAAAGGGCGGTGTCCTAGGCCACTAGACGAAGGGGACGCAAACCCTTCTATACAACTGATCAACGCTGAGTGTTGATCGCTTCAAGGCCGGTGTGGCCAGGCCTTGAAGTGTAAATTGGTGGAGCTAGACGGGATCGAACCGTCGACCTCTTGCATGCCATGCAAGCGCTCTCCCAGCTGAGCTATAGCCCCTCATCGCTGAGGACGGGGCGAATCTTAAGGGCGTATCGGAGGGCTGTCAAATTTATTTTCAACAAATTTGAAAATTTTTTGCCGGGATAACAATCACTTACCGACAAACCCCGGAAAACCGGGGTATGTCCTGCCTCATGGAGCGCTTAGGCGATCGCGCCCAGCAGTTTTTCCCACTCCCTGTTTTCCTTCTTCGACACGCCACCGAGCAGATCGATGGCCTGGCGCAGACGGAAACGGGTCAGGTCCGGCCCGAGGATTTCCATCGCATCGAGCACCGAAACCGAGCTGGCCTGGCCGGTAATGGCGGCGAACATCAGCGGCATGGCATCGCGCAATTTCAACTCCAGCGAATCCACCACGGCCTGGATGGTCGCGGTGATGCTGTCCTTCTCCCACTGACGCAGGCTTTCCAGCTTCCACAGGATCAGTTGCATCAACTGGCGCACCTGGTCGCCGGAGAGCTTCTTGGATTCGAACAACTTCGCGTCCGGCGTCACGCCACCGGCGAAGAAGAAGCCGGCCAGCGGAGCGATCTGGCTGAAGGTCTCTACCCTGCCCTGCACATGGGGAGCGATCTTCATCATGTACTCAGGGTTCAACGCCCACTTCTGCACGCGAGCGGCAAACTCTTCCACCGGCAGGTCCCGCAGCCACTGGCCATTGAGCCACGACAGCTTCTCGACGTCGAAGATCGGCCCGCCCAGGGAGACGCGCGACAGGTCGAAGTGCTCGACCATTTCCTGCAGCGAGAACTTCTCGCGTTCGTCCGGCATCGACCAGCCCATGCGGCCCAGGTAGTTGAGCATGGCCTCGGGCATGAAGCCCATGCGCTCGTAGAAGGTCACCGAGGTCGGGTTCTTGCGCTTGGACAGCTTGCTCTTGTCCGGGTTACGCAGCAGCGGCATGTAGCACAGCTGCGGCTGTTCCCAGCCAAAGTATTCGTAGAGCAGGATCAGTTTCGGCGCCGACGGCAGCCATTCTTCACCGCGCAGGACGTGGGTGATGCCCATCAAGTGATCGTCGACCACGTTGGCCAGGAAGTACGTCGGCAGGCCATCGGTCTTCATCAGCACTTGCATGTCCATGCGATCCCACGGGATCTCGACATCGCCACGCAGCATATCCGGCACGACGCAGACGCCTTCGGTCGGTACTTTCATGCGAATCACGTGGGGCTCGCCAGCGGCCAGGCGACGGGCGACTTCTTCCTTGGACAGCAGCAGCGCCCGGCCGTCGTAGCGCGGGGTTTCGCCACGGGCCATTTGCTCGGCACGCATCTGGTCCAGCTCTTCGGCGGTGCAGAAGCAAGGGAACGCGTGCCCCATGTCCACCAGCTGCTGGCAGTACTGCTTGTAGATCTCGCCGCGCTCGCTCTGGCGATACGGGCCGTGCGGGCCGCCGACGTCCGGGCCTTCGCTCCAGTCGATCCCCAACCAGCGCAGGGCATCGAAGATCTGCTGTTCGGACTCGCGGGTCGAACGCAACTGGTCGGTGTCCTCGATCCGCAGGATGAACTCGCCGCCATGCTGCTTGGCAAAACAATAGTTGAACAAAGCGATATAGGCGGTGCCGACATGGGGATCGCCAGTAGGCGAAGGCGCGATGCGGGTGCGGACGGTGGTCATGGCATGTCTCGGAAAGAATATAAAAGCGAAGATCGAACAGGGGGCGAATGGTAACAGGCGATGGCGGGCGGGCTCCAGTGAGAGCGGGATTTGTGTGGCATCTCCCAGACCGAGTCGCCTCCTTCGCGAGCAAGCCCGCTCCCACAGGAGATCGCATGCAGCCTGAAAGACTCGGTCAACTGTGGGAGCGGGCTTGCTCGCGAAGAGACCATCGAAACCACCGCAAAACTCAAACGGTCAGCAACCGCTCCCGCAACTTGCCAATCTCATCGCGCAATTGCGCCGCCGCCTCGAACTCCAGGTCCCGGGCCAGTTGGTACATTTTCTCTTCCAACTGCCGGATACGCTTGGTGATTTCGCTCGGCGAGCGCAGTTCGGCCTCGTAGCGGGCGCTCTCTTCGGCGGCCTTGGCCATGCCCTTGCGCTTCTTGCTGCGTGAGCCGGGCACGGTGGCGCCTTCCATGATGTCGGCGACGTCCTTGAACACGCCCTTGGGGGTGATGCCGTTGGCCAGGTTGAAGGCGATCTGCTTGTCGCGGCGGCGCTCGGTCTCGCCGATGGCCCGCTCCATGGAACCGGTGATGCGGTCGGCGTACAGAATCGCCCGGCCATTGAGGTTACGTGCCGCGCGACCAATGGTCTGGATCAACGAGCGCTCGGAACGCAGGAAACCTTCCTTGTCCGCATCGAGAATCGCCACCAGCGACACTTCCGGCATGTCCAGACCTTCGCGCAGCAGGTTGATGCCCACCAGCACATCGAAGGTGCCCAGGCGCAGGTCACGGATGATCTCGACCCGCTCCACCGTGTCGATGTCCGAGTGCAGGTAACGCACCCGCACGCCATGGTCGGCCAGGTAGTCGGTGAGGTCTTCGGCCATGCGTTTGGTCAGCGTGGTGACCAGCACCCGCTCCTCCACCGCCACGCGCTTGGTGATCTCCGACAGCAGGTCATCGACCTGGGTCAGGGCCGGACGCACCTCGACTTGTGGGTCCACCAGCCCAGTCGGCCGTACCACTTGCTCGACGACGCGACCGGCATGCTCGGCCTCGTAGTTGCCAGGCGTGGCCGAGACGAAAATCGTCTGCGGGCTCACGCTCTCCCATTCGTCAAAACGCATCGGCCGGTTGTCCAGGGCCGAGGGCAGGCGGAAACCGTACTCCACCAGTGTTTCCTTGCGCGAACGGTCGCCTTTGTACATGGCGCCGACCTGGGGCACGCTGACGTGGGATTCGTCGATCACCAGCAAGGCATCGGCGGGCAAGTAGTCATACAACGTCGGCGGCGGCGCACCCGCCGGGCGACCCGACAAGTAGCGCGAGTAGTTCTCGATGCCGTTGCAGTAGCCAAGCTCCAGGATCATCTCCAGGTCGAAGCGGGTGCGCTGTTCCAGGCGCTGGGCTTCCACCAATTTGTTGTTCGAACGCAGGTACTCCAGGCGCTCCTGCAACTCGACCTTGATCCCTTCGATGGCGTCCAGCAGGGTTTCCCGAGGCGTCACGTAGTGGCTCTTGGGGTAGAAAGTGAAGCGGGGCAACTTGCGGATCACTTCGCCGGTCAGCGGGTCGAACGCCGAGAGGCTCTCCACTTCATCGTCGAACAGCTCGATGCGGATCGCTTCCAGGTCCGATTCCGCCGGGTAGATGTCGATCACATCGCCGCGCACCCGGAACGTCGCCCGGGCGAAATCCATGTCGTTGCGGGTGTACTGCAAGTCCGCCAGGCGCCGCAGCAAGGCACGCTGGTCGAGTTTGTCGCCACGGTCCACGTGCAGCACCATCTTCAGGTAGGTTTCCGGGCTGCCCAGACCGTAGATGCACGACACCGTGGTGACGATGATCGCGTCCTTGCGCTCGAGCAACGCCTTGGTCGCCGACAGTCGCATCTGTTCGATGTGATCGTTGATCGAGGCATCCTTCTCGATGAAGGTGTCCGAGGACGGCACGTAGGCCTCGGGCTGGTAGTAGTCGTAGTAGGAAACGAAGTACTCCACGGCGTTGTTCGGGAAAAACGCCTTGAACTCTCCATAGAGCTGCGCCGCCAGGGTCTTGTTCGGCGCCAGCACCAGGGTCGGGCGCTGCACCTGGGCGATCACATTGGCGATGCTGAAGGTCTTGCCCGAACCGGTCACACCGAGCAACGTCTGGTGCGCCAGCCCGGCCTCGATACCCTCGACCATCAGGCGGATGGCTTCCGGCTGATCGCCGGCGGGCTGGAAGCGGGTGACTAGCTGGAATTCAGACATGACATAACCTCTGGATTCACCCCTGTCGGCCAGCCGACAGGAACGAGAAAGACCGAAACGACTGATGTCGTCCGAGGAAAAAGCTGGGATGCACACAATGTGGAGGTGAATGCCTTCGCTTTCAAGACGAACGTCCTACACGCCTTGAAGACTTTGACGCGGCGAGAGGACTAACGGTCGAAAAAAATCGAAAAAACTTACCGTAAAAGCCGAATCGCCTGTCGCCGTGCCGGGTGATGGCCTCTATACTAGCTCCCCGTTTGTGCACCGCTCTAGTGCATTCGGCTGGAGCGCCACACGTCCCCTCACTCTCCATTCAGAGCCGCGCACTAATGAGCCTGTTTTCCGCTGTCGAATTGGCACCCCGCGACCCCATCCTGGGCCTCAACGAAGCTTTCAACGCCGACACCCGTACCAATAAGGTGAACCTGGGGGTGGGTGTTTACTGCAACGAGGAAGGGCGCATTCCATTGCTGCGCGCCGTTGTCGAAGCCGAGACGATTCGCGTGGCTCAGCACGTTTCCCGTGGTTACCTGCCAATCGACGGCATTGCCGCCTACGACCAGGCCGTGCAGACCCTGCTGTTCGGCAAGGACTCGGCGCTGATCGCTTCCGGCCGCGTCATCACCACCCAGGCCGTGGGCGGCACCGGCGCACTGAAGATCGGTGCCGACTTCCTCAAGCAACTGCTGCCTGGCGCCGTCGTCGCCATCAGCGACCCGAGCTGGGAAAACCACCGCGCCCTGTTCGAAACCGCCGGCTTCCCGGTGCAGAACTACCGCTACTACGACGCCGCCACCCACGACGTGAACCGCAGCGGCCTGCTGGAAGACCTCAACGCCCTGCCCGACCGTTCGATCGTTGTGCTGCACGCTTGCTGCCACAACCCGACCGGCGTGGACCTGAGCCCGGAAGACTGGAAAAACGTGCTGGCGGTCGTCAAGGCCAAGAACCACGTACCGTTCCTGGACATGGCCTACCAGGGCTTTGGCGAAGGCATCGACGAAGACGCGGCGGCCGTGCGCCTGTTCGCCGAGTCGGGGCTGACCTTCTTTGCCTCCAGCTCGTTCTCCAAATCGTTCTCGTTGTACGGCGAGCGCGTTGGCGCCCTGTCGATCGTCAGTGAATCGAAGGAAGAAAGCGCCCGCGTGCTGTCCCAGGTCAAACGCGTGATCCGCACCAACTACTCCAACCCGCCAACCCACGGCGCCAGCATCGTCGCCGCTGTGCTCAACAGCCCCGAGCTGCGCGCGCAATGGGAAGCCGAACTGGCCGAAATGCGCCTGCGGATTCGCGGCATGCGCGACCAGATGGTCGACATGCTGGCCAAGGCCGCGCCGCACCACGACTTCAGCTTCGTCGCCCGCCAGAGCGGGATGTTCTCCTACTCCGGCCTGACCGTTGAACAAGTGACGCGCCTGCGCAACGAGTTCGGCATCTATGCCCTGGACACCGGTCGCATCTGCGTGGCCGCGCTGAACCAGAACAACATCGATGCGGTGACCAAGGCCATCGTCCAGGTGATCTGACGCCTCGACGCTGGATGAAAAAACGGGAAGCCATTGGCTTCCCTTTTTTTGACCCGATGTTTTTGTGGCCTGCTTCTGTAGCCTGCTTCTGTGGCGAGGGAGCTTGCTCCCGCTGGGCTGCGCAGCAGCCCTAAAACCAACCACCTCGGTATTTCAGACTGATTTAACCAAGCATTTTGGGGCTGCTTCGCAGCCCAGCGGGAGCAAGCTCCCTCGCCACAAAAGCAAAACCACAAAAGCAAAACCACAAAAACAAGACCACAAAAGCACCGGGCACGACACTCTGGCTGAAGCTACAGCTCCGTAGCCCGCTGGCTCGCCGCATCGTCATAGATGACATACAACGACTCGGCAACCTGGCTCTTGATCGCCTTGGTGCTTTCCAGCCCCAGGACAAACCCCTCGGCCTTGCCACCGGCGCGATTCAGCGCCTCGGCGGTGCTGGCCTGGGTAATGGCGTCGTACAGTTTCTCGGCATGAGGCCCCACGCCCTTGGGCAAACTGATCTGGGCGGTACTCACAGGCACACCTGCGCGCAAGGGGCTGTGTGAAGGGGTAACAGATGATTCATGGCGCGTACCTCAATGTCGGCGAATGGCCGGCAGCGCGTCCTGCCACTTCCGGGCAACCATGGTAGCCCTCTGCCGCCGTTGCGGTAACTGCCAATCGTTGATTGTCCTTCAATGGGCAGCAGGAATGCGCCGCCCGGCAATAGACGCTTGACTTCTCTTTTCCAATCAGTAACATACGCGCCATTCCGCGATAGCTCAGTTGGTAGAGCAAGTGACTGTTAATCACTGGGTCCCTGGTTCGAGTCCAGGTCGTGGAGCCAGACAGCAACACACAAAAAGCCCCTGGTTCGAAAGATCCAGGGGCTTTTTTGTGGGCAAAAAACAGGTGGATGGCCATATAAGCCTGGCCGAGGTCGCTGCCGGAACAACAATCCGACACCAAAAAGGCAATATGGTCCGGATCCTGCTTTCTTTTTCCGACAACCCAAGCTGTCACGTGAGCGTCATGACAGGGCCGCACACTGGTCCTGTCCGCCAACAACAGCTTCATAAAAACAAGGACGAAGGTATGCCCACACAAAACCCCCATCGCATTGTCGGCCTGTGCACCTCCAGCAAGGTGTACAACGTACTGACCGAACTCAAGCAACTGGAAGGCCACCGCAGCGCCAAATTCCTTTCCCTGCTGGCGGAAAACCTGGTGCGCAAGGGCCTGCTCAATGAGCAGGAACTGGTGCACATGCTCGATCTGGTCGTCGATTGAGCGGCATCGATTCCTACTATTGAGCCAGTTGATTTTCCGTCCTTCCCCCTGAGCCTTAAGGTAACCCCATCGATTGATGGAGGTTTCCCATGCCCAAGGTTCAAATCATGTCTGTCATTGGCAGCGCCGTCCCCGCCCCACTCCGGGAGCTCGGGTTGCTGGCCTGCTGGTATCTGGTGCAGGACGGCGTGGCCATCAGCGGCCCGCTGACTTCACTGCCCGCCGCCGAGGCGCTGTCACAACGTATCGGCCCCTACCTGATGAACGCCTAGGGCAGTTGCACCCGCGGTGAGCCTTCGACAAACAAGGCCCAGCACGACATGAACAGCGCCGCGATCAGCGGCCCGATCACGAAGCCGTTCAGTCCGAACACCGCCAGCCCACCCAGTGTCGAGACCAGCACCAGGTAGTCGGGCATCTTGGTGTCCTTGCCCACCAGGATCGGCCGCAGGAAATTGTCCACCAGGCCAATCACGAACACCCCGAACAACGTCAGCACCACGCCCTGCCAAATCGCTCCCGAGAGCAGGAAATACACCGCCACCGGCGCCCAGACAAGACCTGCCCCCACCGCAGGCAACAATGACAGGAACGCCATCAGCACCGCCCAGGGCAATACCGTAGGGATCCCCAGAATCCAGAAGATCAGCCCACCCAGCGCACCTTGGGTAATGGCGACCAACAGGTTGCCTTTCACGGTAGCCCGCACCACCCGATTGAATTTCAACTGCAAGCGGCGTTTTTGATGTTCCGCCAAGGGAATGGCCGTGCGCACCTTGCGCACCAGCTCCGCACCGTCGCGCAGAAAGAAGAACAGCAGATAGAGCATCACGAAGAAACTGACCAGGAACTGAAAGGTACCCTGGCCGAAACTGAAGGCCTGGGTGGCGAAGAATTCGCTGCCCTGCATCGCGCTCTTGACGATCTTGTCACGCAAGCCGTTCAGGTTGCCCAGGCCGAAGCGGTCCAGCAGGTGCTGGAAGTACGGCGGCAAGGCATCCTTGAAGCGGGCCAGGTAATCGGCAATGTCCAGCTCACCGCTTTCCAGGCTCTTGTACAGCGCCGCTCCCTCCTGGACCAGCAACATGCTGATGACAATCACCGGTAGGATCGCGATGACCACACAGATGCTCAAGGTGAACAACGACGTGAGATTGCGGTGCCAACCGAACTTGAACTGCAGGCGGCGCTGCATCGGCGCAAAGACGATACCCAGGATCACCGCCCAGAATACCGCCCCGTAGAACGGCAGCAGAATCCAGATAAAGGCGACCGTGACCAGCACCAGCAGCAACATCTGGGCTTTGTTTTGCAGCATCTTTCGATTCATCAGCTTTCCATGTCCAAAGGCGAGATACACATTAGTCAGCCAGGACTCGCCGGAGTGCCGTCACGCTTGCACTGTGCCCTTGATCCAAGTCAATAAGGCCTGGCCGACCCTGGCGTACCCTCCGCGCTTTTTGCGACCCGCCCCCACCATGACCCTCGCCGCCCCCGAACTGCTGGCGCCCGCCGGCACCCTGAAAAACATGCGTTATGCCTTCGCCTACGGTGCCGACGCGGTGTACGCCGGCCAGCCGCGCTACAGCCTGCGAGTGCGCAACAACGAATTCGACCACGGGAACCTGGCCTTGGGCATCGCCGAGGCCCAGGCCATGGGCAAGCGCTTCTACGTGGTGGTGAACATTGCCCCGCACAACGCCAAGCTGCGGACCTTTCTCAAAGACCTCGAACCGGTGATTGCCATGGCACCGGACGCGCTGATCATGTCCGACCCGGGGTTGATCATGCTGGTTCGCCGGCATTTTCCGCAGATGCCAATTCACCTGTCGGTGCAAGCCAACACGGTGAACTGGGCGAGCGTTGAGTTCTGGCAGCAGCAAGGTCTGTGTCGGATCATCTTGTCCCGGGAACTGTCCCTGGAAGAAATCGCCGAGATTCGCGAGCAAGTCCCGGCCATGGAGCTGGAAGTGTTCGTCCATGGGGCGCTGTGCATGGCCTATTCGGGGCGCTGCCTGCTGTCCGGTTATATGAACAAGCGCGATGCCAACCAGGGCAGCTGCACCAACGCCTGCCGCTGGAAATACTCGGCGCAGCCGGCGGTGGAAAATGCCGTGGGCGACATTGTGCAGAGCTATCAGCCCGAACCGACCCTGGGCCTCGGCGCGCCCACCGACCAGGTGTTTCTACTCCAGGAAGCCAATCGCCCGGACGAGTCCATGCCGGCCTTCGAGGATGAGCACGGCACCTACATCATGAACGCCAAGGACCTGCGGGCCGTGCAACACGTCGAGCGCCTGGCGCGCATGGGCGTGCATTCCTTGAAGATCGAAGGCCGCACCAAGTCGCACTTCTATTGCGCGCGCACCACCCAGGTGTATCGCCGGGCCATCGATGATGCGGTGGCCGGCCGGGAATTCGATCGCGGCCTGATGACCGACCTGGAGTCCCTGGCCCAGCGTGGCTACACCGAAGGCTTCCTGAGACGCCACGTGCATGACGAATACCAGAACTACCAGAACGGCAGCTCAGTGTCGGAGCGCCAGCAGTTCGTCGGCGAACTGACCGGCGAACGGCGCGAACGCCTGGCCGAAGTGCGGGTGAAGAACCGTTTTGGCCTGGGTGATCACATGGAACTGATGACCCCCAAGGGCAACTTTCACTTCGACCTGCATCAGTTGCAGGACATCAAGGGCCAGGCCATCGAAGTGGCACCGGGGGATGGGCATGTGGTGTACGTGCCGATCCCGGATGCGGTGGATCTGCGGTTTGGGTTGTTGATGCGGGATGTGCGTGAGCCATAGTCGCCACCGAACAAATGTGGGAGCGGGCTTGCTCGCGAAGGCGGTGTGTCAGAAGTGAATACATTGGCTGACACACTGTATTCGCGAGCAAGCCCGCTCCCACAGGGGATTTGTGATGGACACAAGATTCTGCATGCCACAAATCTTTAGCTCCCGGCAGAAACTGCCGAAGGCTGCGATCCTCCGCTTCCGATAGGGCCTGGTAGCCCAGGCGAAAACATCTGGATCGAGAGCGAAAGATCGCAGCCTTCGGCAGCTCCTGCTGCTCCGGGTCAGATGCGGAACTGCCCCACCAGTTGACCCAGGCGCTGGCCCAGGTCGGCCAGGCTGCGGGACGTCTGGGCGCCGAGTTGGGTTTCGTCGGCGACGCTGTCCACGGCCACGGCGATCTGATGCACGCTGCGGTTGATTTCTTCGGCCACGGCAGTCTGTTCTTCGGCGGCGCTGGCGATCTGGGCGTTCATCGAGTTGATGGTGCCGATCAGCTGCGCCATGGTGTCCAGGGACGCGCCCGCCTCGTTGGCCCGTTCCGAGGTGCCATCGCCGGCCTCGCTGGAACGACGCATCGCTTCCACTGCCGCGTGGGTGCCCGATTGCAGCCGGTCGATCATGCCCTGGATTTCCTGGGTACTTTGCTGGGTCCGGCTGGCCAGGGCCCGCACTTCATCGGCCACCACCGCGAACCCACGCCCCGCCTCGCCGGCACGCGCGGCCTCGATGGCGGCGTTGAGGGCCAGCAGGTTGGTCTGCTCGGCGATCGAACGAATCACCCCGAGCACACTGACAATCGAGGCCACGTCTTGCTGCAGGCTGTCCAAGGACACGCCGCTGCTGCGGATATCGTTCACCAGCGCATGAATCTGTTGGATGCTGCCTGCCACCACGCGCTTGGCCGATTGGCCTTCTTCGTCGGTCTGCTGGGCCGCGACGGCAGCGCCCTGGGCACTGCGAGCGACTTCCTGGGCCGCCGAGGACATCTCGTTGATCGCCGTGGCGACCTGATCGGTTTCGTGGCGTTGACGCTCCATCGCCTGTTCGGAGCGCTGGGCCTGCTCGGAGACTTGGGTCACCAGGCCGGTCAGTTGCGAGGTCATGTCGGTGATCTGCCGCACCAGGCCGTGGATCTTGTCGACGAAGCGGTTGAACGAACCGGCCAGTTGGCCCAGTTCATCCTGGCTGGTAATCGCCAGGCGCCGGGTCAGGTCACCCTCGCCCGCCGCGATGTCATCGAGGTTGTCTTTCATCAGGTGCAGGGGGCGCAGGATCGTGTTGGCGAGCACCAGGCCCACCACCGCAATCACCAGCAACACCACGGCGGCGATCCCGACGATGCTCAGTACCACGCCTTGCAGGCGATCGTGGACCTTGGCTTCCACCAGCGCCACCTGGGCTTCGATGCCGTCCAGGTTGACTGAACTACCGACCGCCAAGTCCCACTTGGGCAGGTATTCGGTGTAGCCGAGCTTGGGCACCAGGTCCTTGCTGCCGGGCAGCGGCGAGCTGTATTCCAGGTAATGCGTGCCGTCCTTGGCGACTTTCACCAGGTCGCGGTTGACATAGACACCGTTCGGATCGCGGTTGTCCTTGAAGCTCTTGCCCACGCCATCGGGGCTGTTGGCCTTGAACAGACGAATGGTCTCGGAGTCGTAACCGAAGA
The DNA here is from genome assembly GCF_051131985.1 of Pseudomonas sp. Z3-6. Lineage (NCBI taxonomy): Bacteria > Pseudomonadati > Pseudomonadota > Gammaproteobacteria > Pseudomonadales > Pseudomonadaceae > Pseudomonas > Pseudomonas sp. Z3-6. The sequence goes on along the minus strand of NZ_CP071644.1, from coordinate 2,210,493 downwards.
AATAGCCGTCCTTGCCGTAGCTGATGTTCGACAGCAGCTTGATGGCCTGGGCGCGCGCCTCGTTATCACCCGGCGCGGCGGCATCGTAGAGCGGCTTGATCGCGGTCAGGCCCACCGCCACGTAGTTCTGCAGCGTGGCCTTGGCCTCGCTGAGCAGGCGCTCGCGGGTTTGCTGGACTTCTTTACTCGCTTGTTCCTTCAAGATGAAAGCCGTGGTCAGGCTGATGATCACGGCGGACAGCAATACCGGCAGTATCGCAAGGGACAGGACTTTAGCCTTCAGGCTCAGGCGCATGCTGTTCACTCTTGTTGGTGTTATTGGCGTGGTTAGCTGTATTAACGGCAGCGCACGGCAAAACTGTAGGACAAGGTGAACAGTCAGTTGGCAGAGTCGCTGGATTCAAGGGCCTCTTCGCGAGCAAGCCCGCTCCCACAAGGGATTGCTGGTGTGCACACATTCCGTGTTCACAGCAGATCCAGTGTGGGAGCGGGCTTGCTCGCGAAGGTTGCGACTCAGTCCTAGAGTCTTGTTGAATCAGCCTTACAACACCATCGCCGCCACCCAACCAAACGCCAGCAGCGGCAGGTTGTAGTGGATGAAGGTCGGGACCACGGTGTCCCAGATGTGATGATGCTGGCCGTCGATGTTCAGGCCGGAGGTCGGGCCCAGGGTCGAGTCCGAGGCAGGCGAGCCGGCATCGCCCAGGGCGCCGGCGGTGCCGACGATGCAGACGATTGCCAGCGGGCTGAAGCCCAGCTGCAGGCACAGCGGCACGAAAATCGTCGCCAGGATCGGCACCGTGGAAAACGACGAGCCGATGCCCATGGTCACCAGCAGGCCCACCAGCAACATCATCAGCGCGCCGATGCCCTTGTTGTGGCCGATCCAGGCCGCCGAAGCTTCCACCAGGCTTTGGACTTCACCGGTGGCCTTCATCACCTCGGCGAACCCTGAGGCGGCGATCATGATGAAGCCGATCATCGCCATCATCTTCATGCCTTCGGTGAACAGGTCGTCCGTCTCACGCCAGCGCACCACCCCCGACAGCGAGAAAATCAGGAACCCGGCCAGGGCGCCGATGATCATCGAGTCCACCAGCAGCTGGATCGCGAATGCCGCCGCCACCGCAACCCCGGCCACGATCAGGCTCAGCGGGTTGTAGCGCACGGCCACTTGCTCGGCCTTGGCGATCTTCTTCAGGTCATAGACGCGTTTCTTGCGGTACGTGATGAACGACAGCGCCAGGCCAAACACCATGCCCAGCGCCGGGATGCCCATGGCGTGGGTGATATTGATGCCACTGATGTCGACGCCGCTGCGGGCGACATTGGCCAGCAGGATTTCATTGAGGAAGATGTTGCCGAAGCCCACCGGCAGGAACATATAGGGGGTGATCAGACCGAAGGTCATGACGCAGGCGATCAAGCGACGGTCCAGCTGCAGCTTGGTCAGCACGTAGAGCAGCGGCGGCACCAGCAGCGGGATGAAAGCGATGTGGATCGGCAGGATGTTCTGGGAAGCGACCGCGACCGTGCCCAGCATACCGATCAGCACCCATTTGACGCCCGAGCCACCGGCGACGTCCTGGCGATCCACCAGGGCCAGGGCTTTGTCCGCCAGGGCGTGGGCCATGCCGGACTTGGCAATCGCCACGGCGAAGGCGCCGAGCAAGGCATAGGACAATGCCACCGTCGCACCGCCACCCAGGCCGGCATTGAACGCCTTGAGCGTCGCCTCGATCCCCAGGCCGCCCGTCAGGCCGCCCACCAACGCGCCGATAATCAGCGCGATCACCACGTGCACACGAGACAGGCTGAGCACGAGCATGACGCCAACCGCGGCAATTACTGCATTTATCATCGTTACCTCAACGCACAGCGATGGAAAGCCACCGGACAAAAAGGTCGCGACTTTGCAGCAAGCGGCGGCAAGCTGCAAGGGCCCTGGGGCGGGTTTTCAAGTCTCGCAATGTTTGCAGCCACCACTCCCCCTGTGGGAGCGGGCTTGCTCGCGAATGCGATGTGTCAGCTAAAAACTCATGACTGACACTCCGCTTTCGCGAGCAAGCCCGCTCCCACAGGAGGGCGGTGCCATGAAGTAGTTGTCAGCGCCTGGGCAACTCGATCACAACCTTCAACCCACCCCACTCGCTGTCATCCAACGCCAACAGCCCGCCCCAGGTGTCGACGATGTCCCGCACGATGCCCAGGCCCAGGCCGTGGCCATCGGTCTGTTCGTCCAATCGCGTGCCGCGGCTGAACACCTGCTCGCGGCGGTCCGCGGGAATGCCCGGGCCATCGTCCTCCACCGCCAGGCTGAACCCTTCGGCGGTTTCGGTCAGGGTCAGGCGCACCTCGGCATCGGCCCATTTGCAGGCGTTGTCCAGCAGGTTGCCCAGCAGTTCCAGCAAGTCTTCACGGTCCCAGGGCAGGTGCAGGCCCGGTGGGGCGACGTAGCTCAGGTGCAGGTGCTCGCCATGGATCATGTTCAGCGTGGCCAGCAGCCCTGGCAGTTCGGCGTCGCAGTCCAGGTGCGCGCCGGGCAAGGCATCGCCGGACAGCCGGGCACGGTTGAGTTCGCGGTTGAGGCGCTGGCGGACCTGCTCCAATTGGTCGAGCAACAGTTTGCGCAGCTCGGGATAGGGGTCGAGCTTCTCGTTCGATGCCAGGCTTTGCAGCACCGCCAATGGGGTTTTCAAGGCATGGCCGAGGTTGCCCAGGGCGTTGCGCGAACGCTTGAGGCTGTCTTCGGTGTGGGCCAGCAGATGGTTGATTTGCGCGACCAACGGTTCAAGCTCCCGTGGCACCTGTTCGTCCAGTTGCGTGCGCTGCCCGCGCTGCAACTGGGCAATCTGCTCCCGGGCCCGGTCCAGCGGACGCAAGGCCCGGCGCACGGTGAGGCGTTGCAGCAACAGGATCAGCAACAGCCCCGCCAACCCGAGCCCGAGGCCAACCTGTTGCATCCGGCGAAAGCTGTCACGCACCGGCGTATAGTCCTGGGCCACGCTGATGGAAATCGCCTGGCCCAGCCGCCGATAGTCGGTACGCAGCACCAGCAGCTTCTGGCCCTCCGGGCCCAGTTGCAGATTGCTGTGCAAGCCTGGGTGGTCGAGCCGGGGCAACTCCTGGTCCCACAGCGAGCGGGAACGCCAATGCACATCGGCAAAATCGATGCGGAAATAATGCCCGGAGAACGGTCGCTGATAGGCCGGCGACAGGCGCCGTTCATCCAGTTGCAAGCCCAGCGGGCCGCGCACCAGGGCCACCAGCAGGTTTTCACTGTCGTTGCGCAGGCCGGCTTCCAGGTAACGCTGCAAGCCCAGCTCGAACAGCCACAGGCTGGTTTGCGCCAGGATCAGGCCGACCACCAGCATTACACCGATCAGGCCCAGGCTCAGGCGCCGCTGGATGGATCTCACTGCGCCTGCCCGCCGAACAGGTAACCCTGGCCGCGACGGGTTTCGATCACGCTGCGTCCCAGCTTGCGCCGCAGGTGATTGACATGAACTTCCAGTACGTTGGAATCGCGCTCGGTCTCACCGTCGTACAGGTGTTCGGCGAGATGGCTTTTGGAAAGGATCTGTTCGGGATGCAGCATGAAATAGCGCAACAGGCGAAACTCGGCCGCCGTGAGCTGGATGTCGGTGCCGTCGCGGACCACGCACTGGCGACTCTCATCCAGGTGCAACCCGGCGGCCTTTAGCGTCGGCTGGTTGACCTGCCCATGGGAGCGGCGCAGCAGTGCCTGGATCCGCAAGTGCAGTTCTTCAGGATGAAACGGCTTGGTCAGGTAGTCATCGGCGCCGGCCTTGAGCCCCTCGATGCGCTCGGCCCAGGACCCTCGGGCGGTGAGGATCAACACCGGCGTCGCCAGGCCACCAGCACGCCACTGGGCCAACACGTCGAGCCCCGGCACACCTGGCAGGCCGAGGTCGAGGATGATCAAGTCGTAGGGCTCGCTGCTGCCTTGGTACACCGCGTCGCGCCCGTCGGCGAGCCAATCGACGGCGTACCCTTGCCGTGCAAGCCCGGCCATCAATTCGTCCGCCAGGGGCACGTGATCTTCCACCAGAAGCAGGCGCATCAGTCTTCCTTATCTTTGAGTAAACGGCCGGTCGTGGCCTCCAGGTCCAGTTCGCGCACGACGCCGTCGGTGTCCAGCAGCTCGACTTCGTAAATATAGACGCCGTGTTTCTCCTCCAACTCGGCTTCCAGCAGTTTGGCGCCCGGGTGGCGGTCCAGCGCCTGTTGCAACAGATGCTCCAGCGGCAGGATAACGCCCTGCTGGCGCAGTTGCAGGGCCTCGTCCTGGTCCAGGTCACGGGCCATGGCCAGCGAACAAAACGCCAGCAACGCCAGCGCCCATCGGCTGCGGGCGCATAAATTAAGCTTCATTACAGATCCTGATGATTCTTGAGTACCTTGCCATTGGTGGCGTCCAATTCCAGATCCCACTCGATGCCCTTCGTATCGCGCAGGTCCACCTGGTAAATGTACTTGCCGTACGCTTCTTCCAACTCGGTCTCGGTCAAGGTGGCGCCAGGGTGCTTGGCCAGGGCGGCGGCATCGAGCTTTTCGACGGACAGGATGGTACCAGCGTCTTGCAGCTTACGGGCTTCGTCCACGCCCAGGTCTCGTGCGTGAGCCAGGCTCGTACCGAGGGCCATGAGGGTCGCGATGAAAAAGGCAGTCAGGCGGTTCATGGGTTGTCTCCTTTTTATAATCTTTGCCCGGGGACTGTATCGGGGTGAACTTAACTGAAACTGAATGGCCATCATGCGTGAAAAATCCTCTGTGGGAGCGAGCCTGCTCGCGATAGCGGTCTCTCTGCCTGGCATCGATGTAGCTGAACCGACGTTATCGCGAGCAGGCTCGCTCCCACATTGACTTGTGTCGTTATAATCAGCCGCCTACCCGTATTCGAGCCCGGTATGACCGCTATCCACATCAAGTTTCCCGCCCTCACCCTCAAGGCCGGCCCCCGTGCGTTCGGACGGATTCGCCAGGCCGGCTTGAACGCCGTCGACGTCGGCATCCTGCCGGGCGCCGCCGGCGGCCCCAAGGCCCTGGGCATCCAGGGGCTCGATCTTGCGCTGTTCGGCGAATGGCTACCCGCCGCGCCCCGGGAGCGCTCGCTGATCGGGGCCTCGGTGGGGGCGTGGCGCTTCGCCAGCGCCTGCCTGCCGGATGCCGCCGAAGGGATCCGACGCCTGGGCACTTTGTACAACGAACAAAGCTTCGCCAAAGGCGTGACCATGGCCGGGGTCAGCCAGAGTTCGCAGCGCATGCTCGATGACTTGCTCGACGGCCGCGACACTTCGATCCTCGACAACCCGCGATACCGGCTCAACATCATGGTCGTCAAGAGCCATGGTCTGCTCGCCCAGGATCATCGCGGCCGGCTGGGCCTGGGATTGTCGTCGGTGATCGCCGACAACCTGCGGGGCCGTGGGCGGTTGTCGCGGCATTTCGAACGGTTGATCATCCATGACCCGCGCCTGGCCCCACCCCTGCATCCGCTGAATGACTTTCCGTCGCGCTTCGTGCCCCTGGCGGCCGGCAACCTGCGCCAGGCCCTGCTGGCTTCGGGCTCGATCCCGATGGTCATGGAAGGCGTGCGCGACCTGCCGGGTGCCGGTGCCGGCACCTTTCGCGACGGCGGTTTGCTGGACTATCACCTGGACTTGCCGTACAGCGGCGAGGATATCGTACTGTACCCGCACTTCACCGACCGGGTCATTCCCGGCTGGTTCGACAAGGGCCTGCCGTGGCGCCGGGGCAACGTCGAACGCCTGCAAGACGTGTTGCTGCTGGCACCGTCCCGGGAATACCTGGCGCGCCTGCCCTACGGCAAGCTGCCGGACCGCAACGATTTCAAGCGTTTCATGGGCGATGACTCGAGCCGCCGCAAGTATTGGCGCACGGCGATGGATGAGAGCCGGCGGCTCGGTGATGAGTTTCTGGAGCTGACGGCCAACGGTGGCTTGGGCGAGCGTTTGCTGACCCTTTAGTCAGCACGGTCGCGCAACGCCGTGATCAAACTGATAAACTCCGCCGCCTGCCTCGCGACCGATATCTAAAGAGCCCGAACCTGTGGAAATCTTCAAAGAGTTTACCTTCGAATCCGCCCACCGCCTGCCCCACGTGCCGGACGGCCACAAGTGCGGCCGCCTTCACGGTCACTCGTTCAAGGTGGCGATCCACCTGAGCGGCGATATCGATCCGCACACCGGCTGGATTCGTGACTTCTCGGAGATCAAGGCGATCTTCAAACCGCTCTACGAACGCCTGGACCACAACTACCTCAACGACATCCCTGGCCTGGAAAACCCCACCAGTGAAGTCTTGGCCAAGTGGATCTGGAATGAGTTGAAGCCGTTGCTGCCGGAACTCAGCGCCATCCGCATCCACGAGACCTGCACCAGCGGTTGCATTTACCACGGCGAATAAGACAGGTGCTGCTTCCTGGCCTGGGAGCCTTCTGTGGCGAGGGAGCTTGCTCCCGCTGGGCTGCGAAGCAGCCCCATCCAAAAGGCCACTCAATCCGCCTGAAACACCGCGCCGCCAGGTTTCAGGGCCGCTTCGCGCCCCAGCGGGAGCAAGCTCCCTCGCCACAAAGGTGTCTCCCCTGCTGAATCGCATTGGCCTATGCTTGGTCCCCTGAGCCATTTTCAGGGGAGTATCAAGCATGACCCACTGGCCGCTGGATCAAACTTACGACTTCAACGGACACCCCATCCGCTATGCCATCCACGGCGATGGCCCGCCGCTGGTGTTCGTCCACGGCACGCCCTTCTCTTCCTACGTGTGGCACCGCATCGCCCCGCTGTTCTTCGCCACCCACCGGGTGCATTACTTCGACCTGCTGGGGTATGGCCAGTCCGCCCAGCCCGATGCCGACGTGTCCCTCGGTGTGCAAAACCATCTGCTTGCGCAATTGCTGGAGCACTGGGGCCTGGATTGCCCGGACGTGGTGGCCCATGACTTCGGCGGCGCCACGGTCCTGCGTACGCATTTGCTCAACGGCAAGGACTATCGCAGCCTGACCCTGATCGATCCTGTGGCGCTATCGCCCTGGGGTTCGCCCTTCGTGCAGCATGTCCGTCAGCACGAAGCGGCCTTCAGCGGCCTGCCCGACTACATCCAACGGGCCATCGTGCCGACCTATATTCGCGGCGCGATCAAACGGGACATCCCGGACGCCGAACTGGCGCCCTACGTGCAACCATGGCTTGGCGAACCGGGCCAGGCGGCGCTCTACCGGCAGATCGCCCAGATGGACGAGCGCTATACCCGCGAGGTCGAAGGCCTGTACCCGACCGTGCGCTGCCCGACCCAGATCCTCTGGGGCGAGGAGGACCCGTGGATCCCCATCGAGCGCGGCCGGGCCCTGCACCAACTGATTCCAGGGGCGCAACTGCACCCGGTGCCGAATGCCGGGCATCTGGTCCAGGAAGATGCGCCGGAAGCGGTGGTTGCGGCGGTGTTGCGGTTTCTGGCGTTGCGTTCCCCGACCTGAAGAACACTGCATTCCCCCTGTGGGAGCGGGCTTGCTCGCGAAGGCGGTGTATCAGTTATGAATACATCGGCTGACACACCGCCTTCGCGAGCAAGCCCGCTCCCACAAGGGAGAGATCGTAGACTGAGAGAACTGTGTTCCAACTTGAATCACCACTGCACCGCTTTCGCCCCCTTCGCCCACCCAATCCCCAGGATTGTCTATAAATAACCTCACGCTCACCCGTTTGGCACGGCCGCTGCACGCTTGCGACATCCCCTCTTCCGCAAGGACCGCCACATGACTCAGAACGATCCGGGCAATGACTATCCCCTGAGCGAAGTACCGCTGCACGCGCGCAAGGGCCTGGCTTCCACGGCCATGGTGCTGCTGGGTTTCACCTTTTTCACCGCCACGATGTTTGCCGGTGGCAAGCTCGGCGTGGCGTTCAGTTTTGCCGAGATGCTCACGGTCATCGTCATCGGCAATCTGCTGCTGGGTCTCTATGCCGCCGGCCTGGGTTACATCGCCTTCAAGAGCGGACTCAATTCGGTATTGATGGGCCGTTTCTGTTTCGGCGAGGTGGGCAGCAAGCTCAGTGACTTGATCCTGGGGTTCACCCAGATCGGCTGGTACGCCTGGGGCACGGCGACAGCCGCGGTGGTGCTGGGCAAGTATTTCGAATTGGGCCAGGGCACGGTGCTGTGGCTGATGGTGCTGTTCGGCCTGGGGTTCTGTGCCACGGCCTATGTTGGTTATCGTGGCCTGGAAATTCTCTCGTATCTCGCCGTGCCGGCCATGATGTTGCTGCTGATGCTGTCGATGTGGGTCGCCACGGTGAAGGTCGGTGGCTTCGAGGGCTTGCTGGCGGTGGTGCCCACCGGCAGCCTCGATTGGTCCACCGCCATCACCCTGGTGTTCGGCACCTTCGTCAGCGGCGCGACCCAGGCGACCAACTGGACGCGGTTCTCCCGCTCGGCGAAGGTCGCGGTGCTGGCGAGCCTGATCGGTTTTTTCCTGGGCAACGGTTTGATGGTGCTGATCGGCGCCTACGGGGCCATCGTCTATCAACAACCGGACGTGGTCGAAGTGTTGCTGCTGCAGGGCTTCGCCATGGCGGCGATGGCGATGCTGCTGCTCAACATCTGGAGCACCCAGGACAACACTATCTACAACTTCGCCGTGGCCGGCTGCAACCTGCTGCGCACCCGCCGGCGCAGAGCCGTGACCCTCGGCGGCGCGGTGATCGGCACGTTGCTGGCGCTGCTGGGCATGTATGACCTGCTGGTTCCGTACCTGATTCTGCTGGGCACCGTGATCCCGCCCATTGGCGGGGTGATCATGGCCGATTTCTTCTTCCGCTGGCGCGGCCGTTATCCGCGCCTGGCCGAAGCCCGGTTGCCAGCGTTCAACTGGCCGGGGCTGGCGGCCTATGGGCTCGGCACGCTCGCCGCGTTCAATTCGCCGTGGGTCGCGCCACTGGTAGGAATCGCCACCGGCGCGCTAACGTATGTGCTATTGATCGGCGTAATGGGTACCCGCACCGCTGACGCGCCCCTACAAGACCTATAAAGGATTCGCCCGATGCACATCATCAACGCCCGCCTGCGCAACCGCGAAGGCTTGCATGAACTGCACCTGGAAAACGGCCTGATCGCCAGCATCGCCCGCCAGACCGAGGCCCCCAGCCTCGGCCCGGAAGACCTCGATGCCGGCGGCAACCTGGTGGTCCCGCCCTTCATCGAACCGCACATCCACCTGGACGCCACCCTCACCGCCGGCGAGCCGCGCTGGAACATGAGCGGCACGTTGTTCGAAGGCATCGAGTGCTGGGGCGAACGCAAGGCCACCATCACCCAGGAAGACACCAGCACCCGCGCCAAGAAAACCATCCAGGCCCTCGCCGCCCATGGCATCCAGCATGTGCGTACCCACGTCGACGTGACCGACCCCGAACTCACCGCCCTCAAGGCAATGCTGGAGGTGCGCGAGCAAAGCCGTCACTTGATCGACATGCAGATCGTCGCGTTCCCCCAGGAAGGCATCGAGTCCTACCGCAACGGCCGCGAGCTGATGGAAGAAGCGATCCGCATGGGTGCCGACGTGGTGGGCGGCATTCCCCACTTCGAATACACCCGCGACCAAGGCGTCAGCTCGGTGAAGTTCCTGATGGACCTGGCCGAACGTACCGGGTGCCTGGTGGATGTACATTGCGACGAAACCGACGACCCGCATTCGCGCTTTCTCGAAGTGCTCGCCGAAGAAGCCCGCAGCCGCGACATGGGCGCCCGCGTCACCGCCAGCCATACCACGGCGATGGGCTCCTACGACAACGCCTATTGCGCCAAGCTGTTCCGCCTGCTCGGGCACTCGGGCATCAATTTTGTCTCTTGCCCGACCGAAAGCATCCACCTGCAAGGCCGCTTCGACACCTTTCCCAAACGCCGCGGCGTCACCCGGGTCAATGAGCTGCTCGAAGCCGGGATGAATGTGTGTTTCGGCCAGGACTCCATCGTCGACCCGTGGTACCCATTGGGCAACGGCAACATCCTGCGGGTGCTGGAAGCGGGGCTGCATATCTGCCACATGCTCGGCTATCGCAACCTGCAAAGCGCCCTCGACCTGGTCACCGACAACAGCGCCAAGGCCATGAACCTGGGCGAGCGCTACGGACTGGAACCGGGCCGCCCGGCGAACTTGCTGATCCTTTCAGCGGACAGCGATTACGAAGTGATTCGCAGCCAAGGGTTGCCGCTCTACTCGATTCGCAATGGCGAAGTGCTGATGAAGCGGCAGATGCCGGTGGTGGAGTTTGCCCAGCAGCCAGGCTGACTCCCCAATACCTTGTGGGAGCGAGCCTGCTCGCGATGGCGGTGGGTCAGTTGCATCAAGGTTGGATGTGCCGCCGTCTTCGCGAGCAAGCCCGCTCCCACAAGGGGCCTTCGGTGATCACAAATGTTGTGTCCGACACCGGTCCACTGTGGGAGCGGGCTTGCTCGCGAAGACGGCCTCGGCCACACCGCAAAACTTCCAGAAGCGCTTATGGCACAAGCCGCGCCGCACCAAACAACCTGACCCGCACCAGTTCCCCCGCCTCTTCCTCCAACAAGATCGGCGCAGTACCGCCGGGCATCACCACCCTCACCGCCCCCGCCTTCACCCAACCCACCCGCCAGGCGGCACTGGCCACGGCGCTGGCGCTGGTGCCCGAGGACGCGGTAGGGCCTTCGCCCCGCTCAAACACCCGGGCGGCGATTTGCCCTTCGGCTTCGAGCCGGGCCCATTGCAGATTCACCCCCCTGGTGCATGGAACACCAGCCCCACCGGGCACCGCATAAGCGATGCGGGTCAAGCCCCGTGACAGCGCCGCAGCACGCATCTGCGCATTGCTTGGCAACGCCTCGCCCCCCTCCACCAACGTCACGCAATGCGGATTGCCCATGTTCACGAACTGACTGTTGCCCCACGCCGGGTCCAACCTTTCAAGCGCCGCCACACGGCTGACATCACGCTGGTTGAACATCACCCGCTCGACCTCCTGGGCGCCAACGGCCTGGGGCCCGAACAGCGGTTTGCCCAGGTCCAGCCAGAAACCTTGCACCCCTTCGAATCCAGCGGCGCGAACCGAGGTTTGCAGCGGTGACACGCCGTCGGGTTTATCGTGATGAACCTGCAGCACGCAATCACCAGGCGCCGCCATCAAGCCTTGTTCTTGCAGGGCCTGGGAGAAAATCGTCAAGCCATTGCCACTGCGCTCGGCCAATGTCCCGTCGGTATTGACGATCAACAGATCAAAGGGTGGCTCGTTCTGGAACGGGCCAATCAGCAAACCATCACTGCGATGGGCCTTGGCATCCGGCGGCGCTTCGCCCGGCGCCCAGGCGCAGAAGGCGTGCACGACCGCCGTTGCCCAGGATTCGCGAGCCTGTGCGGCCTGGGCGGCTGACTGGGGCAGAGCAATGCCGTGATCACGCACCTGCTGCGGTGAAACGACCCCATAAATATTTCCGCGTGCGTCATAAAACTGCGTCATGGACCAGACCCAATATCAACCAGCAAGGGCCGCTACTTTATGTCGGCAAAGGCCGGGGGAGCAAAGTTGGCTGGGCAACCCGGCCATTCCCGTCGGCACCTTGGGGTCGCGGTGCGGTCAGTGGATATGCAAGCATAGGCCCCCTGCCTGCATCACCGCACCGCACCGCACGAAAGCCAAGGACGTTTCATGACTGCCATCACGCCCCCGCCTACCTTTGTCCCCGGACGCCTGGAACAAATGTCCACCCGCATCGCCTATCTCATCGCCGGCATCGGCATCGCCGCCTGGGCGCCGCTGGTGCCTTACGCCAAGGTGCGGGCGAACCTGGATGAAGGCACCCTCGGCTTGCTGCTGCTATGCCTTGGGGTCGGGTCGATCCTGGCGATGCCGATTTCCGGCGCGCTGGCGACGCGGTTCGGCTGCCGTCGGGTGCTCAGCGGCGGCACGATCCTGATCTGCCTGGCGTTGCCATTGCTGGCGACGATGACCTCCCTGCCCTGGCTGGTGGCTGCGCTGTTCCTGTTTGGCGCCGGGCTCGGCACCGTGGACTCGACCGTGAACCTGCAAGCGGTGATCGTCGAGCGGGCCAGCGGCAAGACCATGATGTCGGGTTTCCACGGCATGTTCAGCCTTGGCGGGATCATTGGCGCAGCCGGAGTGAGCGCCCTGCTCGGCCTGGGACTTTCGCCGCTGGGGGCGACGTTGGTGGTCAATGGGGTGCTGTTGGTGGCGTTGTTCAAGGCGGCGCCGCACCTGTTGCCGTATGGCAGTGAAAGCTCGGGACCGGCGTTTGCCATTCCCCATGGCGTGGTGCTGTTTATCGGCATCCTGTGTTTCATCGTGTTCCTGGCTGAAGGCGCGGTGCTGGACTGGAGCGCGGTGTTCCTGACCACCGAGCGCGCGGTGGATACCGCCTATGCCGGGTTGGGTTATGCCGCGTTCGCGCTGACCATGACCGTAGGCCGCCTGACCGGCGACGCGGTGGTGCATCGCCTGGGCGCCAGACGCGTGATCATCTACGGCGGGTCGATCGCTGCGGCGGGGTTCCTGCTGGCGACCCTCGCACCGATGTGGCAAGCAGCGTTGCTGGGGTATGCGTTGGTGGGCGCCGGCTGTTCGAACATCGTGCCGGTGTTGTACACCGCTGTCGGCAAACAGACCCTGATGCCGGAAGCGATCGCCGTGCCGGCCATCACCACCATCGGCTACGCCGGCATCCTCGCCGGCCCGGCGCTGATCGGTTTCGTTGCCCATGGCAGCAGCTTGAGCATTGCCTTCGGGCTGATTGCGCTATCGCTGGTGGCGGTGGCGGCCAGTGGGAAAGTGTTGAAGGTCTGAGGCCTGGCACCGCTTGTTGAGGCCTCATCCCATTCCCTGTGGCGAGGGAGCTTGCTCCCGCTCGGCTGCGAAGCAGTCGTAAACCTGTGGATGCGGTGTTCAGTAGGTTTTGGGGCCGCTTCGCGGCCCAGCGGGAGCAAGCTCCCTCGCCACAGGAGGGTATTGAGCTGCAAAAGCTGTTTTCAGCCCCTGGAATCTGGGTTCCAGATCAGAACCCCACACTCGCCTGCACAAAGAACGTGCGCGGTGCGCCGACGTAGATGCCCGAGTTGTTGTCGCTGGAGCGGGTGTAGTACTGGTGGTCGAACAGGTTTTTCACCCCGGCGCCGACTTTCAGGTTCGACAGTTGCTCGCCGAAGTCATAGCCGGCGCGCACGTTCCAGAGCACGTAACCCGGCATGTCGCCGTATTGCCCATCGGCGGTGCCATCGGTGATGTAGTCGCCGCTGAAGCTGCCATCGGCGTTCACGCTGTTGCCCGGTGAGCGTTGCTTGGACTGGGCGAAGGCGTCGAGGTTGTAGGTCCAGCGGTTGACCTCGTACCGCAGGCCCATGTTGGCCACCTGGCGGGAATAGAACGGCAGGTCACGGCCCTTGAAGCTGGGGATCTCACCTTCATACGTCGCCCGGGTGTAGGTGAAACCGGCGGTGGCGGTGAGGCCTTCGAGGCGAGGGTCGAGCGCGGCCATGTCGTAGTGCACGGAAGCTTCCAGGCCTTGGTGCTTGGTGGCGCCCATGTTGGTCCAGCCCACGTCGTTGCTGATGTACTGCAGCTCGTCGTCGAAGTCGATGTAGAACAGCGTCACTTCCCCGCCCCACACGTCATCGTTGTGACGCGTACCGATCTCGTAGGTCTTGGCCTTTTCCGGGCTCAAGCCGTTGGCGGTGTTGTTGCCGTCGCCCCCTTGGCCGAGCTGGAAATATTGCAGGCTGCCGAACGAGGTTTCGTAGTTGGCGAACAGCTTCCAGGCGTCCGACAGGTGATACATCACGCTCAGGGCCGGCAGCGGCTCGTTGCTGTCGATGCTGCGGCGTTTTTCCTCCACGGGACGGCCGGCGGTGTCGAGCACCGGACGGTCGTGCCATTCGGTGCTGATGCTTTCGAAGCGGATGCCCGGGGTGATGGTCCATTTGCCGACATCGATCTTGTCATCGATATACACCGCGTGGGCTTCAGTGCCGCCGGTACGGTCCTGGTAGACGTGGCCGTCGGAACCCGGGCCCACCACTGGCTTGTTATCCACCAACGCCAGGCGGCTAGCCTCTTCGTGCATGCCTTCCTTCAAGTAGCGATAACCGACGCTGGCTTCCTGGGTGGTGGGCCCCAGGTCAAACACGTGGGAGACCCGAGGCTCGATGCCGAAGGTGTAATAGGTGCGCGGGTAGGACACCAGGTTGCGCTGGTCCCGGGAGGCAATGGTGCTGCCACGGTAGCTGTCGGAGTAATAGGTCAGCACCTCGGCCTGGGTGCGCTCGTTGATCTCGCGGATCCATTTGAACGACACGTCCTTGCGCCGGCCGCTGAAGTTGTCCCAGTCGCGGTCGGACTGGTACGGGTCCGCATCGTATTGGGCCTGTTTCAGACCGCCGGGCATGTCGGCCTTGGCGTCGTAATAGTGGAAATTCAGCGAGAAGTCGTCGACGTCGGTCGGTGCCCAATGGGTCTTGAGGATCACGTCGTCGATGTCGTTGCCGTTGTTGCTCTGGCGATAGCCGTTGCCGTTGACGCCCGAATACAACAGCGCCACGCCCAGGCCGTTGTCGGCAGTGCCACCGAGGAAAGCCGTGTCGATGTGTTTCCAACCACCGCGCTGGGAGGTTTCCAGGGTGGTGCCGATTTCACCGGTGGCTTTTTCCGGAATGGCACGGGTCACGAAGTTGATCACCCCGCCAACGTTCTGCGGCCCGTAGCGCACGGAACCGGCGCCGCGCACCACGTCGATGCTGTCCAGGTTGCCCGAGGAAATCGGCGCCATGGACAGTTGCGGCTGGCCGTAGGGCGCGAATGCCGCCGGTACGCCGTCGATCAACACCGTGGAGCGTGGTGACAAGCGCGAGGTCAGGCCGCGCACGCCGACGTTCAGGGAAATATCGCTGCCGCCGGTGCCGTTGGCGTCCTGGACCTGCACACCCGGTACGCGGCGCAGCACATCGCCGACATTCATGGCGCCCTGCTCCACCATCGCTTCGCGGCGGATCACCGTACGCGCACCGGCGTGGTTCTGCACCACCTCGGCATTGGCGTCGCCGAGCCAGTCACCGACCACCTGGATCTCAGTGGCACCCAGTTCCAGCGGGCCAGCGCTGGAGGCCGAGGGCGCCGGCAACACGGTCGCCGAACCATTATCGATCTGGTATTGCAGGCCGCTGCCCTGGAGCAATTGGCGCAAGGCCGCCTCCGGGGACAGGTTGCCGTCCACCGCCGGCGCTTGCTTGCCCGCCACCAGCTCGGGGCTGAAGAACACCTGCAACGCGGTTTGCTGGCCGAGCTGGCTCAAGGCTTGGCCCAACGGCTGCGCCTGGATGTGAATGGCGGTGGCGGCCTGGGCGGCGAACGCCTGGGGCACTGCGGCGCTGACCGCCAGGGTCAGGGCCAGCGGCAGCCAGCGTGCCGGGGTACGGTTGTGGTGTTTGGCGGTTTTTTTCACGTCGAACCTTGTCCTGTTGATCGCAAGAATACGCGTCTGTTAATGCAAACCAGTTGCAGTTGGACAAGAAGACGATGAACTCGGAAAAAACCTGAATTTATTTCGAAATTATTTCCTGGCTGCCGTCATCCAGCGTGCGCACGGCCACCGGCAGAATGTTCGGCAGCGCCTTGAGCAGTGCCTCGGGATCGTCGGCGCGGAACACGCTGGTCAGGCGCAGGTTGCCCACCGCCGCGCTGCCGACCCGCAGGGGCTGGGTGCGATAGCGGGAAACTTCTTCAACCACATCCTTGAGCGGCGCGTTGTCGAACACCAGTTTGCCGCTGCGCCAGGCGGTGAGCGCCTCGGCGTTGACCGCGTAAGGCGTGGCGACTTGGCCCTGGGCATCAATCTGGGTGCCCAGGCCCGCCGTCAGGCTGACGAACCGAGCCGGCGGCGCGGCGCGTCCCTGGACCTTGACGCTGCCCTGCGCCACCGCAATCCGAGTCCTGTCGGCGTCACGGCGCACATCGAAGCGCGTTCCGGTCACCGTCACCTGGCCGTTGCCCGTCTCGACGGTGAAGGGCCGGCCCGCATCATGCTCGACCGTGAACAAGGCCTCGCCTTCGGCCAGTTCCACCCGGCGTTGACGGTGTGCGAATTCAATCCGCACGCGGCTGCGGCTGTTGAGGTCGATCACCGAGCCGTCCGGCAGGGCAATATGCCGACGCTCGCCGAAGGCGGTGGCGTATTCGCCGCTGTAGTCGGTGGAAGAACTCAAGCCGCTGAACAGCCCCAACCCCAAGGCCACCGCGAACAATCCGGCGGCAACGGCGTAGCGCAACAGCGGCCGACGCTTGGGACGTTCGGCAGGTGGTTCGCACAAGGCTTGCAGGCGTTCCTTGGGCAGCAGGTCGGTGGCGCTCCAGATGCCCTGGAGCAACTGGATTTCGTCGCGGTGGTTGGGATGTTCGTCCAGCCAGGCGTTGAAAGCCTGGCGCTCCTCGATACTCATGGCGGGCGCTTGCAAACGCACGAACCAATGCGCCGCCGCGTCGCGAACCCTGTCCTGCCCGCACGGGCATTCACGGCTATCCATCATGGAAGGTCCTGTGGCTCAGGTGAAAGAGGGCGACGGATCATTGGCCTGGTCCGTCCAGGCGATCGCGCAGATGCCGCAGGGTGCGGATCATATACTTTTCCACCATGTTTTTTGACAGGCCCAGGCGCTCGGCGATTTCCGCCTGGGTCAGGCCTTCGATCTTCTGCCAGACGAACACCGTGCGGCAGTTGGCAGGCAGCTCGGCAAGCGCCCGCTCGATGGAGTCCGCCAGTTGGATCGCGTGCATGAAATGCTCCGGGTCGCCCGAAAACGACTGACCAGGGTCGATGACAGCCTCTTCCATGGCCCCCCGTCGATCTTCGCGCCGATAGCCATCCACTGCAATGTTGCGCGCCGTCTGATGCAAATAGGCCCGCGGCAGCTCGACCCCGCTCGAATCGGCCTCAAGCACCCGTACGAAGGTGTCGTGGGCCAGGTCCTCGGCCTGCTGGCGATTGCGCAGGCGACGGGTCCAGGTGCCGATCAACTCTTCGTAATGCTCGAAAAAGCCGGGTCTGCGGGGCAGCTTGGGGGTCATCACGGCGCGCTGTGGAAACGGGGCGTGAATAGTAATGCTTCCTATTAATAGGAAGCAAACGCCGTCCGACCGCCTGACATAAAAATAATGTGGGAGCGGGCTTGCTCGCGAAGGCGGCAGCACATTCGAGAATGATGTCGCCTGACACGCCGCTTTCGCGAGCAAGCCCGCTCCCACAGGGTTTAGCGCTAAACCACGATTGAACTAGAACCGGCACACCGCCGCCGCGCCCGTGCCGGTCGGCATCACATGCTCGGGTGGAATCACCACCACTTCGCCCCCCTGCCGGGTCACGGCCAGGATCAGTTCATCCAGTACATCCGGGGCCAGTTCATCGCCGCTCTCGTCAATCAGCAACCGTCCCTTGTCCAAGTCGAGCTGGCCAGGAACCTGGCGCTCGGCCTCCACCAGCAGCAGCGCGACGCGGCCTTCCCTGGCGGCCTTGGCGATGTCGGCCAGGTTATCCAGTGCCCGTCCCTGCCCCACCGCGATGCCGTAGCGATTCAAGCTGTCGACAACGTGATCGGCATAGCTGTGGGCCATGAGCTTCGAGCAGTGGACACGCAACGCCTCGACGCCAAGCCTGGACGGGTCAATCTCGATCCCCTGGGGCAGCAGTTGCGAGTTGTGGCTGACGGCACGGAACACGGCCTGGTTTTCCGGCAGGGCCACCAGGATCATGGGCAGCCCTGAAGGTTGTGAATGGTATTGCAGGATCGCTTTATCCACGACGCGGAAAAAGCGCTCGCGGTCGAGGTTGATTTCGTCCTGCTTACCGCCGCCGGCGGCCTCATGCATCATCGCATCGCCACGCTCGCCACTGCGGCTGAAACCGTTAGGAAAACCCTGTTGGTTGCCCGGGGTCAGCTCGTCGCCCAGGGCCTCGTTCTGGTTGCGCGGCACCTGCTCGGCCAGCTCGATTTTCTCTAGCTGCTCCGAGGAGCCTTCATACAGCCAGACTTCGTTGCGGGTCAGGCACAGCGCTTGATAACGGTCGGTGGATTGGACCAGCCGCAACAACGGCTTGAGATAAGGGTGACTGTTGGCAACGGCGCGTTGCGGCAAGCGTTGATTCACCGCAATGACTTTGAAGTAGTCGCGGGCGCCGAACACCGCAATGCCGTCCCGATTAGAGTTCCAGAAGTCCTGGTCGTCCACCAACGCGTGAAAAGACTGGAGCAACGGCGCACCGTCAAGGTCCGGGTGCTGTTGTTCCAGTTGCGCCTGCAGGTCGCGAACCAGGTTCTTGTAGCGGATCGGGTCCTGGCTGCGTTCAGGGAATGTACGGTGCGTGGGCATGTACAACGAAAGACTCGGCTGTTCGTCGAACGCCAGGAGTTCGGCCAATACCTGCCGGTTGAAAGGTTGATGAGCGGTCATGATCGCCTCCTTATTCTTTGCCACGCGCCTCTTGGTTTTCGAGGAAATCTTCCTCCAGCATCGCGTCCACCACCTCGGGTGGTGCTTCATCAGTGGGCGCAGTCACGCGTCCCATCGGTTCGATGGCGGGGTTGAGTTTGCCGATCTGATGATCGAGCGCGTGCAGCATTTTATCGGCGGCGCCCTCCACGGCCAGTTCGAGGCTTGCGGCCTTGTGGGAGACAGACATCGGCGAGAGCCCTTGCAGGCGTGCCTCGATCTGGCAGCGCTTGTCGGCAGCGCCGCCCTTTTGGGCATTCTCATCGCTGACATGAACTTCAACCCGGGCCAGTTGCCCCTCGAAACGCTGCAGCGTGTCCACCACCGTACCGCCCACCCACTCCTGCAGGCGGGCGCTGCCTTCGATATCGTTGCTATTGACTTGAACTTGCATGATCGACTCCTTTGCAAAAGACGGCTGACGCCGCCTGTTGTAGGTAGAAGAAGATCAAACGGGCGAAGTTCCCAGCGCGGGATGACTGGAGCCTGGGCGCCTAGGAAAGAGCCTATCGATGATCAATCTGTGGGAGCGAGCCTGCTCGCGATGGCGGTGTGTCAGTCAATGGTGCATGAACTGTCAGACCGCTATCGCGAGCAGGCTCGCTCCCACAGGGCTCATCCTTTCTGGATCGAGGCGTCTCAGGCCTCAGGCATCTTGCGAAAGCCCACCGCCAAGCGGTTCCAACCATTGATGGCGTTGATCGCTACGGTCAGGTCGACCATTTCCTTGGGGCTGAAATGTTCGCTCAGCAAGGCATAGTCGGCGTCCGGCGCGTGGGTGTCGCTCAGGCGCGTCAGGGCTTCGGTCCAGGCCAGCGCGGCGCGCTCGCGGCCGGTGAAGAATGGCGCTTCACGCCAGGCGGTCACGGCGTACAGGCGACGTTCGGTCTCGCCGTCCTTGCGGGCATCGGCGGTGTGCATGTCGATGCAGAAGGCGCAGCCGTTGATCTGTGAGGAACGCAGCTTGACCAGCTCCAGCAGGGACTTCTCCAGGCCCAGGTTCGAGGCGGCATTTTCCAGGGCCAGCATGGCTTTGAAAGCGTCGGGGGAAGCGGTGTAGAAATCGATGCGCGGTTGCATGGTGAACTCCAGGACAGCAATTGGGTATAGCGCTACGTTAGCGGTGCAGGGGCGCGGTACAAATAGCCAATTGTTGGGAAGTTCGGGTGGCCAATGAAGGCCGAGGCTCAACCTGGAAATGGACGCAAGCCTTTGTGGCGAGGGAGCTTGCTCCCGCTCGGCTGCGAAGCAGTCGTAACCCAGCCGACACGGTCCGACAGGGAAACGGTGTCAGGTCATTTGGGGCGGCTGCGCCACCCAGCGGGAGCAAGCTCCCTCGCCACAGGGGGCCGTGAGCGTTCGAGAGTGCTTCAGGCCCGGCTACGCAACCATTGCAAAAAGCGCTTCTTGGCGATCGGCTTGGGGGCTTCGCGGGTCAGGTTCTGGGCCAGGTGCATGCGCACGTCCAGCAGGTTTTTCATCGCGTCGTTGATGTCGCGGCGGGCTTCGAGGCACGGCTTGAGGTAGCTGTTCTCGATGCGGTAAAGAGTGCAGAAGGTCTTGGCGTTAAAATTAGCCAGCGCCGCCTGCTCGGCGACGATCCCGGCTTCGCCGATCACCTCCCCTGGCCCCATGCGCCCGCCCTCGAGTGGCTGGCCGTTGCGCATGAGGGTCACGCTGACCACCCCGGATTCAATGATGAACAGATGATCGCTGACCTCTCCCGCCGCCAGGATCACATCGCCGGCGCGGAAGCTTTGTAATGTCATGTTCTGGCTGAAAACATCTTTTTCGTCCGGGCGTAGCGTCGAAAAAATGCTCGAGCTTTCCAGCAGCGCCCGAGGGCGCGACACGCCGATGGAGGCCGTGCTTTCGCTGGTGGACAACAGACTCACGCCCGACGCTTGCAAATGCCGGAACGCCAGGTCGAATAGTTGATTGCGCACCTCCCGCTTCTGCCCCATCGACGCCACGAATCCGCTGATCTCGTATTCCGCCCCGCCGCTACCGGTGCTTTTGAGCGTGACACAGGGCGCCGGAGTGGCAAGCAGCGCACGACAACCGATCATTGCCCGCTCCAACGCGTCGATCACCTTTTGCGGACGCGCATGGGGGCTGACCTGGAGACTGATGGCCAAGCCATGCATGTCGCTGGGTCGGCTGAAGTTGACGATCTTGGCTTTCGCCGCCAGCGAGTTGGGGATCACCGCCATGCTGCCTTGGGAGGTTTGCAATCGCGTGGCACGCCAGTCGATGTCGGTGACCCGGCCTTCGGTGCCATCGATGGAAATCCAATCATCGACCTGGTAGGGCTTGGTGGTATTGAGCACGATGCCGGAAAACACGTCGCTGAGTGTGCTCTGCAAGGCCAGGCCAACGATGATCGCCATTGCGCCGGACGTCGCCAGCACGCCCTTGACCGGCAGATCCAGCACATAGGCAAGTGCCGCGATGACGGCGATGAGGAAAATCACCGCGCCGAGCAAATCCTGCAACAAGCGCCCGGTGTGGCCGACCCGTTGCATCAACGCCGCCACGATCAGCACGGTCAGGGTTCGCGCGGCGAACAGCCACCAGGTGATCTGCAAACCGGTCGCCGCCAGGTGCCGAGGCACATCGTCGACCCACTGCGCCGGCACCATGGGGTTGAGGCCTTCGTTGAACAGCAGCACGCTGAACAGCGAAAAAATCACCAGCCTTGCACCGACTTTCCAATAGATCCGATCCGCACTGACCAAGTGCCACATCAACAAGTCGAACACCAGCAGTGCCAGGGCACAGAGCAACGGGTGCTCGGAGATCAGAAACAGCATCGGAACAGCTCCAGGAGGGCGATTGGCGAAGATTGGCACAGATTGAAGACGCTGTAGAGATCCCCCACAAGACTCCTGTGGGAGCGGGCTTGCTCGCGAAGGCGGTGTGTCAGCAGACATTTACTTCACTGACACACCGCCTTCGCGAGCAAGCCCGCTCCCACATTGGCCCTGCGTGGCTAGCGTCAGTCTTGCATCCGGCCAAAGCGTCCGGAATGGAAATCCTCGAAGGCCTGGTGGATTTCCTGTTCACTGTTCATCACGAACGGACCATGGCCGACGATGGGCTCGTCGATCGGCTCGCCACTGAGCAGTAGCACCACCGCGTCATTATTGGCTTGCAGGCTTAATTGGTCGCCGGCCCGGTCGAACAGGGCCATCTGTCCGGCCTCGATCCGTTCGCGGCCATTGGCCTGGACCGAGCCCCGCAGCAGCACCAGGGCGGTGTTGTGCCCTTCGTGCAGGTCAAGGGTGAGGTTCTTATCGGCATTCAAGCGAATGTCCCAGACGTCGATGGGCGTGAAGGTCCGTGCCGGGCCTTGATGCCCTTCGAAGCGCCCGGCGATCAGGCGCAGGCTGCCGGCGTTGTCCTTCAGGGCAATGTTCGGAATGTCGCCCTTGAGGATCGTTTGGTAGCCGGCCGGGGCCATTTTGTCCTTGGCGGGCAGGTTGACCCACAGCTGGACCATTTCCATGAAGCCGCCCTGCCGGGCGAAGGCTTCGGAGTGGAACTCTTCGTGGATGATGCCGGAAGCGGCAGTCATCCATTGCACGTCGCCGGGACCGATCTTGCCGCCGCTGCCGGTGGAATCACGGTGCTCCAGTTCGCCCTGGTAGACGATGGTCACGGTTTCGAACCCACGATGCGGGTGCTGGCCGACGCCACGCCGCTCGGTGGTGGGCGTGAATTCGGTGGGGGCGGCGTGGTCCAGCAGCAGGAACGGGCTGATGTGCTTGCCCAGGTTGTCGTAGGAAAACAGCGTGCGCACCTGGAAGCCATCGCCGACCCAATGGGGCCGCGGGCTGGTGTAGAGGCCGATGATGTTTTTCATGCCGTGTCTCCAAATCAGGTGTTGCAACTCGATGGAGATAGCTTAAAACCGACACCCTTGAAGCACTAGACGGCAAAAACCGACTATAGCGTTCTATCCAGAGAACGATTAAGCATCTGGAAAAACTACAATGTCCCCACAGTTCCCCTTGTGGGAGCGGGCTTGCTCGCGAATGCGGAGTGTCAGTGAAGTAAATGCTTGCTGACACACCGCATTCGCGAGCAAGCCCGCTCCCACAGGTTTCGGTGTCACTCATTCAAAGGTGATTGCGCTTGGCAAACTCCGATAGCCCCACCAGGGATTGCAAGCCGAGTTTTTCCAACAGGCGCGTCTTGTAGGTGCTGACGGTTTTCGGGCTCAAGAACAGGCTTTCGGCGATGTCCTTGCCACGCATGCCCATGGCCAGCATGCGCAAGATGGACAGTTCTCGGGTGGAAAGGCTTTCCAGGGCCTGCTGTTCACTGCGTTGTTGGAAATCCAGCCGGACGGATGTCTGGGGAAAATAGGCATAACCGGACTTCAACGCCTGGATGGCCTTGGTCAGCTCCTTCAAGTCGCTTTTCTTGGTCACAAACCCCCGGGCCCCGGCCGAGATGCAGCGGTTGCAGAAGTGCTGAGCGTCCTGGGAGGTGAACACCAACACGCTGCATTCAGGAAACTGGGCCATGATCCAGACCAGCAGGTCGAGGCCATCGAAACCGTTCATCACCAGGTCCAGGATCACCAGGTCCGGCGCGCCCTCCTTGATGATGGCCCTGGCATCGGCCGCCCCGCTGGCGTCCCGGATGTGGGTGAATGCCTCATTCTGGCAAATGAGCCGCAGCGCCCCTCGTATGACAGGGTGGTCATCCACGATCAACACGTCTTTCAAGGCAACTCCCCAAAACAATACAAACGGCACCGGCGCCATGACCGCACCGGACTCTTGCACAAGTGCCTGGCCTTGCCACCTGTCAGACCTGACAGTGCGGACCGACGGTCGGGTTCAGTGTCCATGACCCTGCCTGAGGGCGCGCGCCCACGCCTGCAACGGCTCATGGACCTGAGGATCAACCCGCTCCATCAAACGCCGCAGCGAAGCCAGGTCCGGCAGTGGCGCCGGGCTCAGATGCAGGTTCGATCGACGCGCGACAGGCACCGGCGACTGACTGGCCGATTGCGCGTTGTAAAGCATCCCGTGGCGAACCTGTGGGTTATAGACAACAAAATCGTGCAAATCCAGCGCCTCGCCTGCCAACTGCGCGTTGACGACAATCAGGTCGAACGGCTCGCTGCCGTACTCCACCAGCGTCAGCAACTCTTGCAAATGGCTCACGGGGACAATCCGGAAGTAGCCTTGTTGATTGAACAGACGTTCCAGCACGATTCGATGGGTGTGTTGGGTATCGGCAATCAGGATACGAAGTGCTTTGTTCGGCATGGCAAGCTTTCCAATAGCAACGCGCCAGGTAGGCACCGGCTCAAGAACATTAAGGGCGCTCAGGCTAGAGGAAGCGTTTGAAGGGCGATGTAGGACTATTCCTAAAATGAAGCCAGACGAAGCCCTTGTGGCGAAGACATTTATCTTTTTGCTCGGATTCTGTAGGAGCTGGCGAAGCCTGCGATCTTTTGATCTTTCGCTTGGGACTCAAGTGTCAGGGGAAAGATCGCAGCCTCGTTGCACTCGTCAGCTCCTACGGCTCCTACAGTTCCTACAGCTCCTACTCAGTTTTTACCCCTTCCATGTAGGTTTTCAGTTGTTCGGCCAGGTGGTCGATGGCTTGGCGTAGGTTTTCCACGGCTTCGGTGAGCAGCGACACGTTGCCTTCTCGGCAAGCCTCTTCCAGCGCCTCGCAGGCAGCAATCAGGCGTTGCGCCTGGATGATCCGCGCCCCGCCCTTGATCCGGTGCGCCAGGTCCGCCAGGCCCGGCAAGTCTTGTCGGGTGGCCAAGTGCAGCAGTCGCACGAGATCTTCGGCATTGCTGCTGACCAGTTCTTCCAACAACGCCTTCATGGCGCTCGTGTCGCTGCCGGTCAGTTGTTCCAGGCCGGCCAAGTCGATGCCATCGCGGGGCCGGGGCGCCAGTGCATCCGGCGTGACCGAGGCCAGGCACGCATTGAGCTCCCTGAGGCCGATGGGCTTGAACAGGCAATCGTCCATCCCGGCTTCGGCGCAGCGCTGCTTTTCCTCAGGCTGGGCGTTGGCCGTGAACCCCAGGATCACCACGGGCGACAAATTGCGCTCGCGCTCTTCGTCGCGAATGGCCCGGGCCAGTTCGTAGCCGCTCATCAAGGGCATGTTGCAGTCGGTGATGACCACATCGAAATGTTCGCTGCGCCAAGCCTGCAGGCCGTCGATACCGTTCTGTGCCTCCTGGACACGATGACCCAGGTAGCCCAGTTGCTGAGACAGCAGCAAGCGGTTGGCCGGGTAGTCGTCGACCACCAGGATACTCAGCGCCCGGACCGCCGGCGGCGCCTCGTCCTGGCTGGGCGGCAGCGTCGACAGCGCGTCGAGCATGGGCAACTCCAGCAAGACTTCGACCTGCGTGCCCTCCCCTGGCACGCTGTGTAATGCCAGGGTGCCGCCCATCATTTCGCATAACGTGCGGCTGATGACCAACCCCAACCCGGAACCGCTGCGGGCCGACTGGGGGTGATGGCCGGCCTGGGTAAAGGGGCTGAACAGACGGCGCTGGTCCTCGGGGGAAATACCGCAACCGGTGTCCTCGACCCGCAGGCAAATGCCCAAGTGCTTGTGCTCAGGGTTCAACTCGCCGCGCACACTCAGGCGCACTTCGCCTTGGTCGGTGAACTTGATGGCGTTGCTCAGCAGGTTCGAGACGACCTGCTTGAAACGCAACGGATCGACCAACACGTCGCAATCGACCGTAGCATCCAGTACCCAGTGCAAACGCAAGTGTTTCTGCCAGGCCAGGCCCTCGAAGATCCGCGCCACCGACTCGATCAACCCGCGTAGATTGGCCCGTTGCGGCGCCAGCGACAGCTTGCCCGACTCGATTCGGGCGATGTCGAGGATGTCGCCGATCAAGTCCAGCATGCCATGGGCGGCGCCCGACGCGACTTCGATGGCGAAGCGGTCCACGACGCCCTGGTCGGCTTTTTTCAGGGCCAGCTCCAGCAGGCCGATCACCGCATTCATCGGCGTGCGGATCTCATGGCTCATGGTCGCCACGAAGGTGGTCTTGGCCCGATTGGCTTCGTCGGCGCTTTCCTTGGCCACGCGCAACTGTTCCAGCAGCCGCCGCAGATAAACGCCCCAGCCAAAGGCCACCAGCAACAGCAACGCAGCAACGGTAAACCCTCGCAGAATCGTGGTGCGGTTGCGCAGCCAATAACTGTTGTCGATCACCACTTCACTGCGCCAGCGGTTGGTCAGCTCGTCCATTTCCTCGGGCGAAATGCTCAACAGCGCCTTGTCCAGGATCGAATGAAGCGCCAAGGCGTCCCGGTTCGTCGCCAGGGCAACGTACGCGGGCAAGGTGCCCACGGTACTGGTGACTTGCAGGGTGTCGCGGTACTGGCGGGAGATCATGTAGCGGGCACTGATCAGCGGATTGATCGCCGCATCCGCCGTGCCGGCGGCGACCATGGCCATGGCGTCGGCCGCGTTCTGCGCCGCCACCAACTGCACCCGGGGGAACTGCTCCAGCAGGAATTCGCGCAGCACGTTGCCACGCACCAGCGCCAGGCGCTTGCCGGCCATCTGGTCCAGGGTCAGCGCCTTGGCCTTGAGCGGCACCACCAGCACGAACGGGTTCGCCAGGTAGGGTCGGGTAAAACGCAACTCATCTTCGAGTTCGGCGCTGGGGATGGCGGTGGCCAAGACGTCGGCCTTGCCGCTCTTGATCTGGCCGATCAAATCGTCAACCGAATCGCCCCGCTGCACATCGAATTTCAAACCGGTGCGCAAGCTGATCCGGGCCAGCACATCGGCGCCGATACCGCGCAAATGGTCTTGTTCATCGAAGAACGTCAGCGGCAGGAAGTTTTCGTTGACCGCCACCTTGATCCGCGGATGGGCGTCTAGCCAACGCTGTTCCTTGACGCTGAAATGCAAGGCCTGCTGCCTCGGCATGCTCGCCCCGCCAGCGCTCCAGCGCCGCAGGATGATCATGCGTTCGCTGGCAGGAATGGCTTGCAGCGCGGCGTTGACGATGCGCAGCATCCGCGCATTGTCGCGGCTGACCGCAAAGGCGAACGGCTGCACCTCCAGGCGCGAGAAATCGGCCAGTTGGACGTTGTTCAGGTAATTCTTGCTGATGAGGTAGTTGGAACTGATCGAGTCTCCCAGGTAGACGTCGGCCTGACCGAACGCCACGGCTCCGATGGCGCCCAAGGTCGAGGGGAACAATTGAAAGGCAGCGTCGGGATAAAACGCCTCGACCGTCTCCGGCGGCAAGTAGTGATAGAGCATCGCCACGCGCTTGCCGGCCAGGTCCGTGGGCAAATCCTGGCTGTCGTCGATGCGGGCCACGAGGGTGGGCAGGTCATCGGCATAGGCCTGGGACATCGCCAGGTCCGGATCGGCGGCTTCGAAGCCATTGGCGGTGCCGAGCAGGTCGATCTCACCGCCGCGCAGGGCCTGGAGCGATTCGGCACGGGACGGGTAGCGCTGGACCTGCACCTTGATGTGCAGGAGTTGCCCCAGCAATTGTGCGTAGTCCGCGGTCAGGCCTTCGTAGTCGCGGCCATTGCCGGTGATGCTGAAAGGCGCATAGTCCGGCGCCGAGGCGCCCAGCAGCAACGTGCCCTTCTGGCGCAACCAGCCCCAGTCGGCGGCGGCGAGGGACACCGAATAATCATCCACATGGGAGCGCCCGAGCACCTGCAACGACTCAGGCGCCGCGCCCACCTGTGGCGCCATACTCAATGAGCCCAGCAGCGCCACCAGGCCCGTGCGTAGAAGGAGCTTCATCTGTTCGAGGTGTTTCGCATGGCGTAGTCGGCCCGGAAACCACCGACTTCAGTCAGGGTGACCGGTTGGGGGTTCAGACTGCCAATACGAGGGAACAGCGAACCGTCGATGCGCCTGTCGAACAGACGCATGACATGAGTGTAGGAAGTTTCTGAAAAATTTCCTGCGAGTGACCCAGGTCGCCCCCTTCAGGGCCAAACCTATGACCTGTGGGAGCGGGCTTGCTCGCGAAGGCAGTGGGTCAGTGACATTGATGCCAACTGTCACACCGCCTTCGCGAGCAAGCCCGCCCCCACAGGGGGTTTTGCATTGATTGACACTTGGCGCAGGTCTGGCCTACACAGCGGCGAGCAACCGATCGCGCACCGGACGCGCCTGCCCACGATTGTTCCCATGTTCATACAGCGAGCCGGCAATTTCATCGGCACGCACCGGCAGGATCGATAACAGGGTGTCGCTCAGGCCATGGCTGGCCTGGCAGAAGCCCTGCATGTAGATCGCCGCCTTGCAGCGCTCGTCGGTGATCAGCTTGTAGTTGCGATCCACCTCGAAATTCCCCAGGTACTGCGCCAGCGGCTCCAGCAGGGTGCGGTGCATCTGCCGCTCGTAACCGGTGGCCAAGACCACGGTGTCATAACGGCGCACCGTCAGCTCGCCCGTGGCGTTGTTGCGCACCGCCAGTTCCACGCCCGCGTCGGTGGCCGTGGCTTTCTCAATCGTGGTGAGGGTGCGGAACGCATGACGGGCGATGCCGGAGACTTTCTGGCGGTAAAAAATCCCGTAGATGCGTTCGATCAAATCGATGTCCACTACCGAATAGTTGGTGTTGTGGTACTCGTTGACCAACCGCTCGCGCTCGCTGTGGGGTTGCTGGAACACCAGGTCGGTGAATTCCGGAGAGAACACTTCGTTGACGAACGGGCTGTCATCCGCCGGTTTGAGGGCCGAGCC
Source organism: Pseudomonas sp. Z3-6 (assembly GCF_051131985.1). Taxonomy (NCBI): domain Bacteria; kingdom Pseudomonadati; phylum Pseudomonadota; class Gammaproteobacteria; order Pseudomonadales; family Pseudomonadaceae; genus Pseudomonas; species Pseudomonas sp. Z3-6. Next base: position 2,182,201 of record NZ_CP071644.1, on the reverse strand, counting down.
GCGCAGGATCATGTCGACCTGTACCGAAGGGAAGCTGTCGTTGAGGTCGATAAAGGCCTCCGCCGCGCTCTGCCCGCCGCCGATAATGGCGATGTTCATCGGCTGGCCCTTCCCGCACGGCTGGCTCGCCATGCGCTCCAGGTACTGGGAATGGTGGAACACCCGCGCATCATCCCTGAACGCCTTGAACGCCTCGGGGATGCGCGCGGTACCGCCGGCACTGACCACCAGAGAGCGGGTGGTGCGGATCAACTCTTCACCCTGGGCATCGCGGGAAATCACTCGCAGCGCTTCGACCTGCTGGTTATGCAGCACCGGTTCGATGCGCAGCACTTCCTCGCCATAACGGCTCTGCTCGGTGAAGTGTCCGGCCACCCAGCGCAGGTAGTCATTGAACTCCATGCGGCACGGGTAGAAGGTGCCCAGGTTGATGAAATCCACCAGGCGGCCGTGGTGCTTGAGGTAATTGACGAACGAATACGGGCTGGTGGGGTTGCGCAGGGTCACCAGGTCCTTGAGGAAGGAAATCTGCAACTCGCTCTGGGTCACCAGGGTGTTGCCGTGCCAGCGGTAATCGGCCTGCTTGTCGAGGAACAACACGTCCAGTTCACCCTGGGCCGGCCCCCGCTCCTGCAGCGCGATGGCCAGCGCCAGGTTCGAAGGGCCGAAGCCAATGCCGATCAAGTCGTGAACGATGGGCGATGCAATTGCCTGTGTCATGTCCAGTGTCCTCTGGAAAAGCCCCTCAACAGGGCACGAAAAGCCTGGGGAACCTGACCGGCGCTCGAGGCGCCGGCAAGTCGTCTGTTGAGAGGAACGAGGACAATGAAAAAAAATTTACCGCAGGGTGACCGGTGACGATCGAATCAGGGCGCGTCCCACTGTCGCACGCGAACGCGGCAGTGCTTCATGGCGTTGACGATGTGTTTTTCCACCAGCGCCCGGGAAATGCCCAGGCGCTCGGCGATCTGCGGGTGGGACAGGCCTTCGAGCTTGCGCAGCAGGAAACTCTCGCGGCATAGCGGCGGCAGCTCGGCCAGGGCACGCTGCAGCATGTCCAGGCGCTGGCCATGGTCGAAGCTGATATGGGGCGATGGGGTGAAGAAGCGTTCTTCGCTGTCCAGCACATCCAGGGATTCGACCTGACGCAGGGTATTGCGCCGATGCCCGTCGATCACCAGGTTCAGCGCCGTACGGTAGAGAAACGCCCGCGGCTGTTCGATGGGCGTGTCGCTGGCACGCTCCAGCACCCGCACATAAGCGTCATGCACCACATCCTCGGCCGCCTGGCGGTTGCCTAGCCTGGCGTTCAGGAAACACACCAGCTCGCGATAGTAGTTTTCCAACATGACTCCCGTGCGCAATGACTGCGACAGCTATCCTTGTGCCACCCGGCATGCCTGAAAAGGGCATGGCACGATAGTGGCAGATTCAATCGCGTAATTTATAGTAATTCTCATATAGATTTAAAGGGTTGGTTTGTATCAAGGCTGATTCGTTTACTTCAACCGCCGCCAGGTATTGCTTTTGTGGCGAGGGAGCTTGCTCCCGCTGGCCTGCGCAGCAGGCCCAAGGCAGGTAACACCATTGAATCTGACATAACCGGGATTCAGGTTTTAGGGCCGCTTCGCGCCCCAGCGGGAGCAAGCTCCCTCGCCACAGGGGCTGTGGCGCTGCAATTGATTTTTTCCAACCTGCTACCAAGTGTTTCACACCAGTAAATTCCCGCCCGGAACGCTCGTTTACCAGAACAGCCTCCCATCCCTGCCCTTCCTCGGACGGGCCCGATATCACTGGCCGGAACCCTGCATGAAACGTCCCCGCCCTACCCGACGCGCCTGGCTTCTCACCTTCGCCCTGCTTCCGGCCGTGGCCTTCGCCGCGTGGCAAGCGGTCGCGCCAAGTCGTGAGCCCCTGGTCACTGCCCCCGTCACCCGGGGCGATATCGAAAACAGCGTCACTGCCCTGGGCACCTTGCAACCGCGGCGTTATGTCGACGTCGGCGCCCAGGCGTCCGGGCAGATCCAGAAGATTCATGTGGAAGCCGGCGACGAGGTCCATGAAGGCCAGTTGCTGGTGGAAATCGACCCGTCCACGCAAAAAGCCAAGCTCGACGCCGGGCGCTTTTCCATCGAGAACCTCAAAGCCCAGCTTCAGGAGCAACGCGCCCAGCACGACCTGGCGCAGCAGAAATTCCGTCGCCAGCAGCAACTCAAGGCCGGCGGCGCCACCCGCGAGGAAGACGTGCAGACCGCCCAGGCCGAAGTGCGCGCGACCCAGGCTCGCATCGACATGTTCCAGGCCCAGATCCGCCAGGCCCAGGCCAGCCTGCGCAGCGACGAGGCCGAGTTGGGCTACACACGCATCTATGCGCCGATGAGCGGCACCGTGGTCGCCGTCGGCGCCCGGGAAGGCCAGACCCTCAACGCCCAGCAGCAGACGCCGTTGATCCTGCGCATCGCCCGGCTGTCGCCGATGACGGTCTGGGCCGAAGTGTCGGAAGCCGATATCGGCCACGTCAAGCCGGGCATGACCGCCTACTTCACCACCCTGGCCGGCGGCAACCGGCGCTGGAGCAGCACCGTGCGCCAGATCCTCCCGGTGCCGCCGCGCCCGCTGGAAGCCAGCCAGGGCGGCAGCCCCACCGGTGGCCGCAGCGGCAGCGAACGGGTGGTGCTCTACACCGTGTTGCTGGACGTGGACAACGCCGACCGCGCCTTGATGACCGACATGACCGCCCAGGTGTTTTTCGTTGCCGCCCAAGCCAAGGACGTGCTGACCGTGCCCATCGCTGCCCTGCAAGACGCCAATCAGGTGCAGGTGCTGGCCGACAATGGCGATGTCCAGCCGCGCACCGTTCGCACGGGCGTCAGCGATCGCCTGCGCACGCAGATTCTCGACGGCTTGAGCGAAGGCGACCGGGTGCTGATCGGCTCGGCCAGCGGCAGCGGAGGCTGAATGAATACGCCCCTGATCGAACTGCGGGACATTCGCAAGGCCTATGGCGGCGGCGACAGCCCTCGGGTGGAGGTGCTGCGCGGCATCGACTTGGCCATTCACGCCGGGGAGTTCCTGGCGATTGTCGGGGCGTCCGGCTCCGGCAAATCCACCTTGATGAACATCCTTGGCTGCCTCGACCGCCCCACCCGCGGCGAGTACCGTTTCGCGGGCGAAGACGTCGCCAACCTGGGCAGCGATGAATTGGCCTGGCTGCGGCGCGAAGCGTTCGGTTTCGTGTTCCAGGGCTATCACCTGATTCCCTCCGGCACCGCCCAGGAAAACGTCGAAATGCCGGCGATCTACGCCGGCACTTCCGCCGCTGAGCGCCACGCCCGGGCCAGCGCCCTGCTTGACCGCCTTGGCCTGGCCAGCCGCACCGGCAACCGTCCCCATCAACTCTCCGGCGGGCAGCAGCAACGGGTGTCGATTGCCCGGGCCTTGATGAACGGTGGCCACATCATCCTCGCCGACGAGCCCACCGGCGCCCTCGACAGCCAGAGCGGCATCGAGGTCATGGCCTTGCTCGACGAACTGGCGAGCCAGGGCCACGTGGTGATCCTGATAACCCACGACCGCGAAGTGGCGGCCCGGGCCAAGCGCATCATCGAGATCCGCGATGGGCTGATCATCAGTGACAGCGCCACCGCTTTGCCGCACGAGGTGCCAGCCAATCCAAAGGCGTTGCAGGCCGTGGACCTGCGCCAGCGCCTGAGTGCCGGCAGCGAACACAACGGTGCCTGGAAAGGCGAATTGGTGGACGCGGTGCAAGCGGCGTGGCGGGTGATGTGGATCAACCGCTTTCGCACCGCCCTGACCTTGCTCGGCATTGTCATCGGCGTGGCCTCGGTGGTGGTGATGCTGGCCGTGGGCGAAGGCAGCAAGCGCCAGGTCATGGCGCAGATGGGCGCCTTCGGTTCGAACATCATCTACCTCAACGGCAGCGCGCCCTCGCCACGCGCCACCAAGGGCATCATCAGCGAATACGACCTGGCTGCTCTCGCCGCCCTGCCCGAGGTGCAGCGCATCATGCCGGTCAACGGCGCCGAAGCCAGCGTGCGTTTCGGCAACCTCGACCACACCAGCTACGTCGGCGGCAACGATACGAACTTCCCGATCATCTTCAATTGGCCAGTGGCCGAGGGCAGCTACTTTACCGATGCCGACGAACGCGGCGCCGCGGCGGTGGCGGTGATCGGCCACAAGGTCCGGGAGAAACTGCTCAAGGACGTCGCCGCCCCCATCGGCCGTTACATCCTGATCGAGAACATGCCATTCCAGGTAGTCGGCGTACTGGCGGAAAAAGGCGCCAGCTCCGGGGATTCGGACGCCGACAATCGCGTCGCCATCCCATACTCCGCCGCCAGTGTGCGGCTGTTCGGCAGCCGCCATCCCGAGTACGTGGTGATCGCCGCCCGGGATGCAAGCAAGGTCCAGGAGGCCGAGCAAGCCGTCTCCCGAACGCTGTTGCGCCTGCATGAAGGCAAGCAGGATTTCGAACTGACCAACAACGCCGCGATGATCCAGGCCGAGGCCCGTACCCAGGGCACGCTGTCGCTGATGCTCGGCGCTATCGCGGCTATTTCGCTGTTGGTGGGCGGCATCGGCGTGATGAACATCATGCTCATGACCGTGCGCGAACGCACTCGCGAGATCGGTATCCGCATGGCCACCGGCGCCCGCCAACGGGACATCCTGCGCCAATTCCTCACCGAAGCGGTGATGCTCTCGGTGGTCGGCGGGCTCGCCGGTATCGGCCTGGCCCTGCTGGTGGGTGGCGCCCTGTTGCTGGGCAAGATCGCCGTGGCCTTCGAATGGCTGGCGGTGTTCGGCGCCTTTGGCTGCGCCCTGGTCACCGGCGTTGTCTTCGGCTTCATGCCTGCCCGCAAGGCCGCCCGCCTCGACCCGGTGGCGGCCCTCACCAGTGAATGAACCCCACTTTATGAAAGCGCACCTGACCCTCCTGGCCGCCAGCCTGTTGCTGGCGGCCTGCGCCACTCCATTGTCGACGCCCGACAGCGGCATTCAACCGCCACAGGCCTGGCAGAGCCTCGATACACCCAGCGCCCAAGCGGTAAACCTGCAATGGTGGACGCACTTCGGCAGCCCGCAATTGAATCGCTTGATCGAGCAGGCGCGCCTGGACAGCCACGACCTGGCCGCCGCCATGGCCAGGGTGCGCCAGGCCGAGGCCAGCGCCGTGATCGCCGGCGCGCCATTGCTGCCAGCGGTCACGGCGGGGCTCAACGGCAATCGCCAGGAGTTGATGCGCGGCAAGGGCTATAGCCAACTGGATGTGGATCGAGACAACCGGACCATCGATTACTACGACGCCAACCTCAGCGCCACCTATGAGCTGGACTTCTGGGGTGGCAAACGGGCGGCCCGGGACAGTGCATTAAAGACGTTGTCGGCCAGCCAGTTCGACCGCGCGACCGTTGAGTTGACCCTGCTCAGCGGCGTCGCCAACAGCTACACCCAGGCGTTTTCCCTGCGCGAGCAACAGCGCATTGCCGAACAAAACCTGGACAACGCCCAGCGTGTACTCGATCTGGTGCAGACCCGCTACGACGCCGGCAGCGCCACGGCCCTGGAACTGTCCCAGCAAAAAAGCCTGGTGGCGGCCCAGCAACGCCGCGTGCCGCAAGTGCAACAACAAGCCCGCGAAGCGTTGATCACCCTGGCGACGCTGCTGGGGCAACCGGTGCAGTCGGTCAGGCTCGACGACGACAGTTTCGACCACCTGTACTGGCCCGCCATTGACGCCGGCGTGCCCAGCGAACTGCTGCGCCGTCGCCCCGACATCGCCGCCGCCGAAGCCCGCCTCGCCGCCGCCCAGGCCGACATCACCGTGGCCCGAGCCGCCATGCTGCCCACCATGACCCTGGGCCTGAGCCTCGCCACCGGCGCCGACATTGCCGATCAGTTGCTGCGCAACAACGTCTACAACCTCACCGCTGGCCTGGCCGCGCCGATCTTCAACAACGGCCGCCTGAAGGCCGAACGGGACAAAGCCAGCGCCCGCCAAGAGGAACTGCTGGAGCTCTACCGCGCCGCCATCATCAACGGCTTCGCCGACGTCGAAAAAGCCCTGAACGGCATCCACGGCCTGGACCGCCAACGGCAATGGCAAAGCGAGGAACTGCACCAGGCCCAGACCGCCTTCGATATCGCCCAACGCCGCTACCAGGCCGGCGCCGAAGATTTGCTCACGGTACTGGAAACCCAACGCACGCTGTACGCCGCCCAGGACATGAACGTGCAACTGCGATTGGCGCGGGTGCAGGCGAGCGTGGCGTTGTACAGAGCGTTGGGTGGGGGTTGGCGGGTGATGTAGGCCTCAAACCCACCTTCGAAGCCAAGTAATACAGGGTGGCCAGGGTTATTTCTGTGGCGAGGGAGCTTGCTCCCGCTGGGCTGCGCAGCAGCCCCAATGGCCAGCACCTCGGTGGGTCAGGTGTTTTGAGGGGACTGGTTTGGGGGCTGCTTCGCAGCCCAGCGGGAGCAAGCTCCCTCGCCACAGATAACTCTCCACTTCTCATAAACTGTGTTCGACTTGGGCTCTGTTTATCGGGCCATGTAGGACTCCCGAGCGAGGCTACGTTGCCTTGCGTGATTGCCTACAACTACGCCAGAATCCGCCGGCTTGTGCGCTTGGCTCGTGGCTTTTACTGTTTCCGGGTCGCTGATGTCAGCGATCGGGTTTGGTAGCCCGCGAGTCAACTAGGCGCAAGCGCCACCTTCTACAGATGCTCTCTCGTGTCTGTGTCATGGTGGCCGTGCGCAGGGCGTCTTCGGGCGCGCCGGGTTCCTAGTGCTCCGGTCTACCAACCCGCGTACGGCCGCCACCCAATCGTTTGGTAGCGATGGTTCCGGCTCCTGAAAATGAATACTAGGAGTTACACCATGTTCAAGATCACCCCCAATCCCCCCGCAGACGATTCCAAGAAACTCGACGAAGCCGCTGACCGCGCCCTCGCCTACTACCTCGACCCCAAACCTGAAACACCCAAGCCACCACCGGGCCAGTTGTTCACCGTTGCAGAGAGTGCGGACCTGGAATGCCTGCTGGCCAACCTCAGCGAAACCCTCGCCTCGGTCAATGCCATGGCCAACGAGCTGGCCTTTGATCTAGAAGGCGCACGGCGAAGTTTTGCCCTGGGCATCCAGCAGATGGTCGAGCTGAGTGAGCTGCTGGCGAACCGTGCCCTGGACATCGCCGCGCCGCGCTGACACCTCTTCAGAGCCAAGCAACACCTGTGGCGAGGGAGCTTGCTCCCGCTGGGCTGCGCAGCAGCCCCAATGGCTAGCACCTCGGTGGGTCAGGTGTTTTTGAGGGGGCTGGTTTTGGGGCTGCTTCGCAACCCAGCGGGAGCAAGCTCCCTCGCCACAAAAGCGATCATTCGCACAACCCAGGTTCGATCAGTCCAAGTTGGGGTTAAACCGGTTTGGATTTGAGATTGCGCGCATACCAAGGCCGCTGCGGCACGCGGCGGAACAGTTCAGAGAGCTTTTTGTCATCGCTGCCGAAGGTGATGCGCAGGGCCAGCTTCATGGTTTCCGGGTCCATCTCCACCGAACGTCCAACCTGCAGCCCCGGCGTGGTGCTGCAACCGTGGGTGTCCGGGCCGAGCCAGGGGTCGGCGATTTCGACCCAGCGGCCCGGGGCGAACCAGGGCACGCCGTTGACGTCGAGTCGGCTCACTTCCCCCGGATGAAAACGTTCGTGGGCACGGAACCAGTCTTCGAGGCGGTCGTCGATCCAGCCATGGAAGGCCCAGAACACTGGGCTTACGTGGGAGGAAAACGGATCACCGAGAAAGTCGTTTTCCGGGGCGTACCAGCGCGCGGCGAAGTCGTCCGGGTCGCGGGCGAACGGCACCGGGTGGCCGTTGGAAGGGTCACGCGGCACCGAGGCCCAGCGCATGTGCAGCCAGTCGTGCAGGCCCAATTCCACTTCCGAGCCAAACTGGCCCAAGGTCAATTTCGACAGGTAGCGCGGGTCGCGGTAGCGCGATTCCCAGACCTGGAAATTGCTGTGGTAGGTCTCGGCGGTCTTGATGTCGCTGACCCACTGGGCGTACTGCTCGTCGCCATCGGCCAACCAGGTCGGCGGCAAGGCCGTACCATCGTGGTTATCGAGGTAGCGGGCAAACCCAAGGCGATCGCGTTCCAGCTCCGGTTGCGGCAAGGGAAAGCGCGGCCACGACGGCAGCGGCTGGAACGAACGGGCCGTGCCGAGCATGTGCCGGTGCATGAAAAAGAAATCCACGCCGGAGCCGTTGCGATCCTTGCGCGGGCCACGGGCATCACGCTCCTGGTCCCGCGGGCCGGGCTGCCAGCCGATGCCGCGCAGGGCATTGCGCTTGTCCTCGTCCAGGGTGTGCCATTTGTCCCGAGAGGCGTGCCAGAGCTGGTGGAACAGCCGATGCTCGGGCGACACCAGCCAGGCCAGCAGCGCCGGGCTCAGCGGCGTGCGTTCCCGGGCCTCGGGGAAGCGTTGCTTGATGGCGATGAAATGATTGTCCTGTTCAGGCAGCGCCAGGGGACGGTCCAGGCGCAACACGCGACCGCTGAGGGTGGCGCTGCCGGCATTGCCGAAACCGGCCCAGACTTCGTCCAGGATCATGATGAATTCATAGTCCGGCGCGTCGTGCTGAGCCCCTGTCAGCCGCCAGCTCAGTTGCTTCGGGTCGGTGCCGGCCAGGTCGCCCAGCACCCGATAACGCGGCTCATCGGTAGCGCGCAAGCGTTCGGCGCTGTCGAGGTAGCCCACCAGGCCACGGCCCCTTTGGCCGATATCGAGCAATAGTTGCAAATCGGCCTGCGGCAAACCTTCGAGACCGGCGTCACGGCCGGTGAAACGGATCGTCCAGATGCCCCGCAACGTATCGGCCCGGCGCTGGCCCGCCACGTCGGCCACGTCGAACGAGGCCTCGCCGGGGGTGATGGTCGGGTCCGGACGGGTCAGTTCGCGATGCCCGTAATACACCGCAGGCACGGCGGCACCGGTCAGCGCCAGGCCTGCCATGAACCATCGTCGAGAAATCGTCATTGCCTTACCTGTGTTCGCCCTGGGGTGGGCTTTATCCAAGCTAGAACGTTGGGTGGGCTGACAAATTTATAGGCAGCTGTGAGGGCCTCATCGCGAGCAGGCTCGCTCCCACAATGGATCTGAGTACATCCGCAAGAGATGGGTGGGTTTCAAGGCCACTATCGCGAGCAAGCTTTGCTCCCACAGGTGAGCGCATTGCAATTCCACTGTGGGAGCAAAGCTTGCTCGCGATGGCCGCCCCGAGAGCGCCTAAATTTCCCGCCCGATCACTCGTTCTCCCCAGATAGCAAAGGCCCCGCGCCTGTCCTTCCAAGGCGAACCTGACTGAGATCGGCAATGACAACACCTCGTTCGAAAAAGGCTCTTTTCATCGGCCTGCCCCTGGCCCTGGCGTTGGCCGTCGGTGCTGGCGTCGCGGCTTGGGACCACTGGTGGCGGGATAACCCCGGCTACCCGGTCAAAGTCATGAACGAAGCCAGGGAGCTGCACGAACGCCTGCTGTCCTTCGACAGCCACATCACCGTGCCGCTGGATTTCGGCACCGCCGGCAACGAAGCCGACAAGGACGGCAGCGGCCAGTTCGACCTGGTGAAAGCCAACCGCGGGCAGCTGTCCGGTGCGGCGTTGACGGTGTTCGGCTGGCCCGAGCTGTGGAACGGGCCCAACGCGCCGCACAAGCCCACCGCCGGCTTCGTCGAGGAAGCGCGCAACCAACAGGAAGTGCGCTACAAAATCATCACCGGCCTGGTCCGGGACTTTCCCAACCAGGTCGCCATCGCCTACACCCCGGATGATTTCCGCCGCCTGCACGGCGAAGGCAAATTCGCGATCTTCATCAGCATGCTCAACGCCTATCCCCTCGGCCACGACCTGAGCTTGCTGGACCTGTGGACGGCGCGGGGCATGCGCATGTTCGGCTTCAGCTACATCGGTAACAACGACTGGGCCGACTCCTCCCGTCCGCTGCCGTTCTTCAACGACTCGCCCGACGCCCTCGGCGGCCTGTCGGACATCGGCAAGCAGGCGGTGACGCGCTTGAACGACCTCGGCGTGATCATCGACGTGTCGCAGATGTCGACCCAAGCCCTGGAGCAAGTCGCGCAACTGAGCCGCACCCCACTGGTGGCGTCCCATTCGGCGCCACGGGCGATGGTCGACATTCCGCGTAACCTCAGCGACAAGGAAATGCAACTGATCAAGGCCAGCGGCGGCGTGGTGCAGATCGTCGGTTTCTCCCAATACCTGCGCCCACTGACGCAAAAGACCCAGGACAAACTCAACGCCTTGCGCGAACGCTTCGACTTGCCGCCACTGCCCAACCTGGCAATGGCGCTGATGCCCGGCGACCCGATCATCGCCGCGTGGCCGGAACAAAAGTTCGGCGAATATGCCGGCCAGCTCTACGGCATCCTCGAAGAGGAACCCAAGGCCAGCCTCAAGGACCTGGGGGACGCCATCGACTACACCGTACGCAAGATCGGCATCGACCACGTCGGCATCAGCTCGGACTTCAACGAAGGCGGCGGTGTGGAGGGCTGGGAGAACGTCGGCGACATTCGCAACGTCACCGCCGAACTGCTGACCCGCGGTTACTCGGAAGCCGACATCGCCAAACTGTGGGGCGGCAATTTCCTGCGGGTCTGGGATCAGGTCCAGAAAGCCGCCCGCCCCGCCATCGCCTCGACCCAGAAGGCGGCCCAGCCATGAACGAGCGTCGCACCTTCCTGAAGCACGCCGGGATTCTCGCCGCCGGCCTGCCCCTCGCCGCCAGCCTGCCCGCCACAGCCAACGCCGCTCCCCTGCCACCGCTGCCCAAGGACAAATGGGCGCAACTGCGCTCGCTGTTCAACCAGGATCCGGACTACCTGCACTTCTCCAACTTCCTGGTCACCACCCACCCGAGCCCGGTGCGCGAGGCCATCGAAAAACACCGCGCGGCCCTGGATAACAACCCCGGGCTGTTGATGGATTGGGACCTGGGCGTCACCGAAGAACGCGAGGAAAACGTCCGCACCTGGGCCGGCCGCTACCTGCAGGCGAATCCTGCGCAGATCGCCCTCACCGGCAGCACCACCGAAGGCCTGTCGATGATCTACGGCGGTGTCCAGGTGGCGGCCGACCAGGAAATCCTCACCACCGTCCACGAACACTACGCGACCCACACCATTCTCGACCTGCGCACCCAACGGACGGGCACACGGGTGCGCAAGATCAAGCTGTTCGACAACGCCCACGACGCCAGCCACGAACAGATCCTCACGGCCATCGACCGCAACATCCGTCCCGAAACCCGCGTGCTGGGCATGACCTGGGTGCACTCGGGCAGCGGCGTGAAGCTGCCGATCGACAAGATCGGCGCCCTGGTGGACAAGCACAACCAAGGCCGCAGCGATGAGCAGCGGATCATTTATGTAGTGGACGGCGTGCACGGTTTCGGCGTCGAGGACCTGAGTTTCCCCGCCATGAATTGCGATTTTTTCATCGCCGGCACCCACAAGTGGATGTTCGGCCCGCGCGGTACGGGCCTGGTGTGCAGCCGCAGCGAAGAGCTCAAGTACGTCACGCCGATCATTCCAACGTTCTCTGAAGCCACGGCGTTTTCCACCACCATGACCCCGGGCGGTTATCACGCTTTCGAGCATCGCTGGGCGGCGGATGAAGCGTTCAAGTTGCACCTGCAACTGGGCAAGGCCGAAGTGCAGGCGCGCATCCATGCCCTCAACAGTTACTTGAAAAAACAGCTGGTGGCACAGCCGCAGATCGAACTGGTCACCCCGCTGAACCCAGATCTGTCCGCCGGTTTCACCTTCTTCCGGGTCAAGGGCCGCGACAGCGACGAGGTCGCCGCTTACCTGATGAAAAACCACGTGATCGCCGACGCCGTGCATCGCGATGCGGGGCCGGTGGTCCGCACCGCGCCGGGGCTGCTCAACACCGAAGCCGAGATCGATCGCTTCATGGGCTTGCTGGGCAAGACACTCTGAACCTGACTTATCGAGAGAGATGGATGAACAGTTTTTCGTTGACGTTATTCCCGGTACTGGCCCTCGCCGCCCTGCTGCCCTCCGGCGCCCAGGCGTCTCAAGCGGGCCAGGTCTTTCGTGATTGCAAGGACTGTCCGGAAATGGTCGTGCTGCCCACCGGCACCTTCCAGATGGGCACCCCGGAAGACGAAGTAGGCCGCGAGCCCGACGAAGGCCCGATGCACCCGGTGACGTTCGCCAAACCGCTGGCGATCAGTCGCTTCCAAGTGCTCAAGGGTGAATGGGTCGCCTACCTGCGCGACACCGGCTACACGATGCCCGACGGCGACGAGCGCCCCGGCCGGGCCTGCAAGGCCGGCATCCCGGACTACCAGGGCAGCGACCCGCGCAAGCAGTACACCGACCGGCACCCGGCGGTGTGCATGGACTTCGCCGAGGCCAATGCCTACGTGGCCTGGTTGTCGAAAAAGACCGGCAAGCAATACCGGCTGGTCAGCGAATCCCTGCGCGAGTATGCGGCACGCGGCGGCAGCACCGGGCCGTTCCCCTTCCCGTTCGACGAGGGCAAGGACTACAGCATCGCCCAGCATGCCAACACCTACGGCGCCGCCGACGGCTACAACTTCACCGCCCCGGCCGGCAGCTTCGCACCCAACGCCTTCGGCGTGTATGACATGCACGGCAACATCTACGAATGGACCGCCGATTGCTACAACGAAAACTACGTGGGCGCCCCGAGCGACGGCAGCGCCTGGCTGACCGGCAAATGCGAATTCAAACGCATCCGCGGCAACGACTGGGGCGAGGCGCCGGTGTTCTCCCGCTCCGGCAATCGCAATGCGCTGGTGCCGGGCGACCGCGGCGACTGGATCGGTTTTCGGGTAGCGCGGGATATGTAGGCGCCCCCTGTGGGAGCAAGCTTGATCGCGATAAGGCCAGCACGTCCAACCTCTTCATTGATTGTGACGCCGCCTTCGCGAGCAGGCTCGCTCCCACATTGGATCTTCTGCAGCCACAATATCCGCGCGCACCCGGAGTCCTTCTGTGGGAGCAAAGCTTGCTCGCGATGAGGCCGGCACATCCAACCTCTTCATTGATTGTGACGCCGCCTTCGCGAGCAGGCTCGCTCCCACATTGGATCTTCAGCAGTTACAATATCCGCGCGCACCCGGAGTCCTTCTGTGGGAGCAAAGCTTGCTCGCGATGAGACCGGCACATCCAACCTTTTCATTGATTGTGACGCCGCCTTCGCGAGCAGGCTCGCTCCCACATTGGATCTTCAGCAGCCACAATATCCGCGTGCACCCGGAGTCCTTCTGTGGGAGCAAAGCTTGCTCGCGATGAGACCGGCACATCCAACCTTTTCATTGATTGTGACGCCGCCTTCGCGAGCAGGCTCGCTCCCACATTGGATCTTCAGCAGCCACAATATCCGCGTGCACCCGGAGTCATTCTGTGGGAGCAAAGCTTGCTCGCGATGAGGCCGGCACATCCAACCTTTTCATTGGCTGTAATCCCCCCCCCAAAAAAAGACAAAAAAAAGACGCTTCCCATTTCTGAAGAAGCGCCGTTTTTTCTAAGTGAACAGCATCACGCACAAGGCAGGTCTATTTCATTCCCACAAGAATCAGAACTCCGGGGTGTACTTCACGCTGAACATCAGGTTTCGCGGATCACCGAAGTTGTTGTTGCCATCAAGCTGGTTGTAAGCGGGCGTTATATACGTCTTGTCAAACAGGTTGTTGGCATTGAGCGCCAAAGCGATTTCTGGCGTCAGCTGGTAGCCGACACGGGCATTCCACACGGTATAACCCGGTACGTCGGTCTTTTCCTGGTAAACCAGTGTGTGGCTTTGGGTGGTGAAGCCCAGGCCAGTGCTGACACGGCTCCAGTCGCCGGTCAGCTGGTAGTTGCCCCATACCCGCAGCATGTGTTTCGGCGTCCAGCTACTGAAGACAACACCGTCCTTCCCCGGCTCCTCCAGGTACTTGGTGGTGTTGTAGGTGTAGCCCGCGAACAACTGCAGATTGTCTACCACTTCACCACTGATTTCCGCATCGAAACCCTGGCTGCGCACTTTCCCCGAGGCTGCCGAGCAATACCCTCCCTCACATACCATCCCGCCGGCGATGTCTTGGATGGCGCGGTTCTCGTGATCGTAACGGAAGACAGCCAGGGAGGTATTGACCCGACCGTCCATCAGCTCACCCTTGAGGCCGACTTCGTAGTTGGTGCCAACGATGGGCTTGAGCACCGAACCGCTGGTATCGACCTCGGTCTGGGGCTGGAATACATCGGTGTAGCTGGCGTACACCGCCCACTCACGGCTCAGGTCATAGATGATACCGCCGTAGGGCGTGACCACTCCGGTTTCAGTTCCAGTGTTTGCCGTGTAGGGGGTAATACCGGCTGAGTCTTCGGTTCTCGACTTGTAGCTGAAGTCATACCAGCTGACCCGGGAACCCAGCACCAGCGTCAGATCATCGATCGGCTTGACGCGCCAAGTGCCATACACACCCTTCTGGCGGATATCGTACTTACTGAGGACGCCCCGCCCGCCCGGGCTGTTGATCAGACTCTCATAGCTGATGTCCGGCCGGTTATTGTTCAGGTCGAAGATGGAGTCGCTGGTGCTGTTGAATGTACGGGCGTAGCGATCATCCGTCTCCAACTGCGAGAAATTGCCGCCCAGCATGACTTCCTGCTCCATCGACAAGGCTTCGAACTTGCCGATCAGGTTCATGTCCAGACCAGACTTCGTGGACTGGAAATCAGTCACGAAATCGGCATATTGCACGCCACTGCCATCAGGCAATAGACCACCCCCCCTTTGCACTCGCTGGTTTTTCGCCTGGTTGTCTTCAGTCATGTACACGGCACCCACCTTGAACGCCCAGTCATCGTTGAACCGATGCTCCAGGTCGGTGTAGTAGGTGGTGACATCGATTTCCGAACGGTTCCACCGCGCCCCCGTATAGGTCGAACGCGACACGTCCGGCATCGACCCGTCGGCGTAGCGTGGCAGGCCACGGATGTTGCCGCGCGATTCGCCGTTGGATTGGCTGACTGCAAGGCCCAGGGTGGTGTCTTCGCTCAGGTCGACATCCAGCGCACCGTACAGCGAATGGGTCTTGCTCCACGCATGATCGACGAACGAATTGCTCTGGTCTTCGTCGATGACGACACGGCCGCGGATATTGCCGGCCTGGTTCAGCGGGCCGCCAGCGTCCAGTTGCAGGCCGTAGTGATCCCAGGAGCCGGCCTTGCCGGTCAGGGTTACGGTCGGGGCATGCTGGCCACGCTTGCGCACCAGGTTGACGGCACCGCCGGGGCTGCCAGTGCCTTGCAGCAAGCCGGCCGCGCCGCGCATGATTTCCAGGCGGTCGAAGAAGATCAGGTCCTGGGTCGCCCAGTTGCCCAGCGAATAGTTATTGCGCAGGATCGGCACACCATCGTATTGCCAATCGTCGATCTGGAAACCCCGTGACGACAGGATCATGCCTTGGCCGACGCCCTGCAGGCCGACGATGCCGGTAGTCTGGTTGACGGCGTCCTTGAGGCTGACCAGGTTCTGGTCATCCATCTGCTTGCGCGTCATCACGGTGACCGACTGGGGAATTTCCTTGAGGGTGTGGGTGCCCTTGCCGAGGGTCACGGCCTTGCTGGTGTAGGAATGACTGCCTTCGGTTGTCGCGTCCAACGCTTGTGCACTGATGGTGGTCGCACCCAGCTCAAGGCCTCCCGTGGCAGGGCTGCGCATCAGCATCAAGGTATTGCCCTCGAGGCTGTAGCGCACGCCTGTGCCCTTGAGCAATTCGGCGATGGCCGCCTGCGGGCTCATCGTGCCGCTGACGCGGGTGCTTTTCAGCCCGGCCATGTCGCCAGCGTTGTAGATCACTTGCTGGTTGGTCTGCTGACCGAAGGCTTGCAGTGCCTGCGGCAGCGGTTGCGCTGGGATGTCGATGCTGACGTCTTGCGCCATTACCTGAGTGCTGAGGGGCAGTACGCAGACCCACCCCAAACCGGCCAACACCCGCCGCGAACGCAGGCCGCGGGACATGACGAGTGCCTTGAAAAGAGGTTTCAACTCATGAATGGATGACATCGTGTTCTCTATTATTGGTCGAAGTAAAAGTCCATGGGGCCGAAGGGCCCGCCGCTCGCCGGCACACGTGAACCCGCCCCAGGGCAATGTGTCAGGGCGTGGCCGACCCGATGTGCCCACCTACCTAAGTAAGACGCAGCATCTGGCAAAACCGGAATGACTTTACTTATCATTCGCGAAAATGATCAAAAAAAAGGCCGGCTCTGTTGGGCGCCGACCTTTTAATCCTGGATTCCATGGACACAGCCAATACCAGGGCTGCGAACACAACGGTGGCGAGGGAGCTTGCTCCCGCTGGGCCGGTCCGACGCTTCGGGCGAAGCGGCCCCAAGATTTTGCGGCCGCTGCGCAACCGAGCGGGAGCAAGCTCCCTCGCCACAATTGTGTGTCAGCCGGTTCCTCGCTAAATCCCCCTCCCGTCCAATCGTTCTACAGATGGGCGCGACCCAACCCGGCGTGCCGCCGTCCTCCAGCCCATGCGGTGCATGTCCCCGCGATGGCGTTCGTCCTTTTCATCTTGCAGGGAAACCTCCATGAGCCAACCAAAACGCGGGGTGATCAATGAATTGTTCACCCTGCTCAAACCCTTCCGGCTGATTGTCATCGGCGCCATCCTGCTGGGCATGGTCGGTGGCCTGAGCGTCACCGTGCTGCTGGCCACCATCAACCAGGTGCTGCACGCCGAAGGCGGGCTGAGTCACACCGTGGTGGGCGTGTTCGCCGGGTTGTGCCTGCTGGCCCTGATCAGCTCCATCTGTTCCGACATCGGCACCAACTACGTTGGCCAGAAGATCATCGCCAAGCTGCGCAAGGAGCTGGGGGAAAAAGTCCTGTCGGCACCGATCCAGCAGATCGAACGCTACCGCAGCCATCGCCTGATCCCGGTGTTGACCCACGACGTCGACACCATCAGCGATTTCGCCTTCGCCTTCGCCCCCCTGGCCATTTCCCTGACCGTCACCCTTGGGTGCATGGGGTACCTGGCAATGCTGTCGTGGCCGATGTTCCTGATGATGGTCGTGGCGATCATCATCGGCACCGTGGTGCAGTACATCGCCCGCGGGCGGGGGATCAAGGGCTTCATGGAGGCGCGCGACTCCGAGGACGAGTTGCAGAAGCACTACAACGCCATCGCCGAAGGCGCCAAGGAGCTGCGCATCCATCGCCCTCGTCGGCACCGCATGTTCGTCTCGGGCATCGAGCACACCGCCGACAAGATCTGCGACACGCAGATCCGCTCGGTGAACATTTTCGTGATCGCCAAGACCTTCGGCTCGATGCTGTTCTTCGTGGTGATCGGCCTGGCCCTGGCCCTGCAGTCACTGTGGCCGAGCGCCGACAAAGCGGTGATGAGCGGTTTCGTGCTGGTGTTGCTGTACATGAAAGGCCCGCTGGAACACCTGATCGGTACCCTGCCCATCGTCAGTCGTGCGCAGATCGCCTTCCGCCGCATCGCCGAATTGTCGGAACAGTTTTCATCCCCTGAACCCCACTTGCTACTCAACGACCAAGGCCAGCCGAAAACGCCGGTGCAGACGCTGGAACTGAGCAACGTGTCCTATAGCTTCCCGGCGGTGGAAGGCGCCGCGCCGTTCCGCCTGGGGCCGGTGAACCTGAAGATCGACCAGGGCGACATCGTGTTCATCGTCGGTGAAAACGGCTGTGGCAAGACCACGCTGATCAAGCTGCTGTTGGGCCTCTACGCGCCGCAGCAAGGGGAAATCCGCCTCAACGACCACGCCGTGACGGCTGTGACCCGCGATGACTATCGCCAGTTGTTCACGACGATTTTTGCCGACTACTACCTGTTCGACGACATCGTCCAGGGCGACACCCATATCCCGGACGACGCCAACCAATACCTGCAACGCCTGGAGATCGCCCACAAGGTCAGCGTGCGCGACGGCGCCTTCACCACCACCGACCTGTCCACCGGCCAGCGCAAGCGCCTGGCGCTGGTCAATGCGTGGCTGGAAGAGCGTCCGGTGCTGGTCTTCGACGAATGGGCCGCCGACCAGGACCCGACCTTCCGGCGGATTTTCTACACGGAGTTGCTGCCGGACCTCAAGCGCCTGGGCAAGACCATCATCGTGATTTCCCACGACGACCGTTACTTCGACGTGGCCGACCAATTGGTGCGCATGGAAGCCGGCCGCGTCATCACCGAACTGACATCCGCCTGAATAATCACGATTCTCATTCTGGTTTTTCTGGGGTGGTGCGTCCTAATTAAGAATCGATCACAACTACACCCTATTAAAACTAAAACCTGCAAGAGTGAAACACATGCCAGCAACTCCGGGGATTCCACGTTTTACCAAGGCACTGATCATGCGGCGCCTGCTGCAACCAGGCTTCAGCGCCACCGCGTTCAGCCTGGCACTGGCCATGCCGTTCAGCGCACAGGTCCAGGCACAGGAAGTCGACCTCAACATCGCGGCGCAGTCGCTGTCGAGTGCCCTGCAGGCGTTGAGCAATCAAACGAACATGCAAGTGCTCTACAGCGCCGATGATGTCCAGGGCCTGCGCAGCCAGCCGGTCAGTGGCCGGTTGTCGCCGGCGCAAGCGTTGTCGCAGATGCTGGTGGGGACCGGCGTCATGTTCACGATCCAGGGCAACACGGCCAGCGTGCGCGCCAGGACGTCAGGGGATTCGCTGGAACTGGGCGCCACGACCATCACCGGTAAAACCGCGGAATCGGCCTACGGCCCGGTGGACGGCTACGTCGCCACCCGCAGCGCCACCGGCACCAAGACCGACACGCCGATCCTGGAGATCCCGCAGACCATCAACGTGGTCACCGCCGACCAGATCGCCATCCAGGGCGCACGCAACCTGACCCAGGCCTTGCGCTACACGCCGGGCCTGGACACCAGTGGCTTCACCGACCGCAACACCATCGCCGATGAAATCACCAGCCGCGGGTTCGCGCCGACACAGCTGTACCTCGACGGTGCCTACCTGCCCTATGCCGGCAGCCTGGGCGGCGCGCCGCAAATCGATCCGTATACCTTGGAACGCATCGAAGTGCTCAAGGGCCCTTCATCGGTGCTGTACGGGCAGAACCAGCCGGGCGGCCTGATCAACATGGTCTCCAAGCGCCCGACCACTGAACAGCGCAGCCAGATCAAACTGGGCGCGGGCAGCTACGACCGGGTCAACGGCGCGTTCGACACCAGCGGCCCGATCGACGATCAAAAGGAATTCAGCTACCGCGTCATCGGCGTGGCGAAAAAAGGCAACCAACAGGTCGATCACACCCACAGCGAACGCATGCTGCTCGCACCGAGCCTGACCTGGGCGCCCAATGAAGACACCTCGCTGACGGTGCTGGCGCAGATCCAGCGCGATGACGGCCTGGAAGACTATCAGGCCCTGCCGATGATCGGCTCCCTGAAGCGCGGCCCCAACGGCCAGCGGATCGACCGGGACTTTTTCTCCGGCGACACTCGGTGGAACGACTACAAGCGTGACCAGTTCGTTCTCGGCTACGACTTCAGCCACAACTTCACCGATGACCTGACATTCCGCTCCACCGCCCGTTACACCGATGTGCGTGACCAGTATCGGGGCTTCTACCTGCGTGGTTTCGTTGGGAATGACCAGACCCAGGCCACTCGCAACAAACTCGACTGGCAGCAGCACAACACCGCCTACACCATCGATAACAATGTGGAATACAAATTCAACACCGGCGCCCTCGAGCACACCACCCTGGCGGGCGTGGACTATCGCCATTTCAACCGCAAATACAAGGGCTACAACATCACAGGCGCGCCAATCGACCTGTACGGCAATAACAACAACTATGACACCAGCGACGTAACCCCGACGCTGGACACCCAATGGGACAACACCGTTCGCCAGACCGGCGTCTACCTGCAAGACCAGATCAAGCTGGACAAGTGGATCCTGACCGTGGGGGGTCGCCAGGACTGGGCCGAAGTGGATAACAAGGACCTGCTGGCACGCACCGTTTCCTCACTGCGTGACAACAAGTTCACCGGCCGGATCGGCCTGACCTATGTCACCGATTTCGGCCTCGCGCCCTATATCAGTTACTCGGAATCCTTCCTGCCGACCACGGGCACGGACGCTAGCGGCAATGCCTTCAAGCCGACCGAGGGTGAACAATACGAAGTGGGTGTGAAATACCAGCCGTTCGACAAAACGATGATTACCGCGTCGGTGTTCCAGATCAAACAGAAGAACCTGGTCACCGGCGACCCTGCCGATCCCCAGAATTCGATCCAGTCGGGCCAGGTACGTTCACGGGGTGTCGAGCTGGAAATCAAATCCACCCTCGACAACATCGAAGTCATGGCCGCCGCCACTTACCTCGACTCGTTCTACACCAAGGACAACTACGGCAACGAGGACAACCGCAGCGAGCAACAGGCACCGTTCTCCGCCACATTGTGGGCCAACTACCACTTCACCCAGGCCACGCTCAATGGCTTGACCTTCGGCGCAGGCGCCCGCCACACCGGCCGCAAGCCGGGCGACGCGGCCAACTCGTTCGACGTCCCTGCCTACACCGTGTTCGACGCCACCATCAGCTATGACATGGGCAAGGCCACCTCAAGCCTGCGTGGCGTCACCACCAGCCTGAACGTGCAGAACGTCTTCGACCGCGAGTACGTGTCCAACTGCAACTACTCGTTCGGCTGCTACTACGGCCAGGAACGCGTGGCCTCGCTGGACGTGACCTACGACTTCTAAGCAACACCGCACACAAAAAAACCGGGCCTGGCCCTAATGCCGATCAGTTAAGCGAAATAAAACCCGGCAGTAACCCTGTGGCGAGGGAGCTTGCTCCCGCTGGGTCGCGAAGCGGCCCTGTTTTGGGGCTGCTACGCCCGAGGCGTCGGACCGGCCCAGCGGGAGCAAGCTCCCTCGCCACGGTTTGTGTGTTTGCCCGTGCTATCCACTTAACTGACAGGCATTAGGCCTGGCCCGGTTTTTTTGTGCCTGCAGATCTTGAAGTCATCCCAAAAACACTGTGGGAGCGGGCTTGCTCGCGAAGACGGCAGCACAGTCAACATCGATGTCGTTTGACCCACCGCTTTCGCGAGCAAGCCCGCTCCCACAAGGGATTTGTGGCGTATGCAAATCCTCAGACCACCCAAACATAACTGTGGGAGCGAGCCTGCTCGCGATAGCGGTGTATCAGTCGCTTCAAATGCCGGCTGACCCTCCGCTTTCGCGAGCAAGCCCGCTCCCACAAGGGATTTGTGGCGTATGCAAATCCTGAGGCCACCCCACAGGGAATAGTAGGCCCTCAGGCAGTCAGTGCAACCCGCAGCGCCTGGCTCAGTTGCCCATACACCTCATCAATCTCCGGCACCACGCTCTGCAAGCGCAGGTAGTCGTGGATCAGGCCGGTGTATTCGATCAGTTCCACGCTCACCCCCTGCGCCTGCAAACGCCGGGCGTAGGCGCGGCCTTCGTCGAGCAGCGGGTCATGGCCGGCCAGGGCGATCAGGGCCGGGGCCAGGCCTGGGCAACCGGGCGCCAGCAACGGCGAGAAACGCCAGTCCAGACGATCGGTGGGCTCATTGGCGTAGTGCCGGTAGAACCACTCGAGGGTTTCGCTCTCCAGCAGATAACCTTCGCCGAACAACTCGGTGGACGGGCTGCTGGTGGACGCATCGGTCACCGGGTAGCAGAGCAATTGAAAGCACGGCTTGACCGCCAGGGAGGCGGGTTCCAAGGCCGATTGCAGCGCCAGCACCGTCGCCAGGGTCGCGCCGACGCTGTCGCCGCCGAACGCCACGCGGCTGATATCCAAACCCTCGACGTGGGCCTGCCGGGCCAGCCAGTCGAGGGCATCGGCGCCGTCGTTCAGCGGGGTCGGGAAAGTGTGTTCCGGGGCCAGGCGATAGCCCACCGACAACACCGCACAGGGTGTCCGCGCGCAGAATTCGCGGCAGACGCCGTCGTGGGATTCCAGGCTGCCGACCACATAACCACCGCCGTGAAAGTACACCAGCACCGGCAGCGCCTGGGCCGGAGCCGTGGCGGGACGGTACAGGCGCAGCGCCAGCGTCGCGCCGTCACGGGTCGTGAATGAGTGAGCGGCGCACTGCACATCCGCCGGAGCGCTCCAGCGCAATTGCACCGTGGTGCGCTCGAACGCCTCGCGGGCCTGGGCCGGTGTCGACAGGTGAAACGGCCCGGGGCCCTCGGCCTGGCTTTCTTCGGCCAGGTCGAGGAAGGCATTGAGTTCCGGATGCAGGGACATCGGAGGGGTTCCTTATGAAAAACCAGGGATAAAAGCTGAGCCACACAGGCCCATGCAAAACCCTGTGGCGAGGGAGCTTGCTCCCGCTGGACTGCGCAGCAGGCCCAAGTTTTTGTTCCCAGACAAAAGGCTTGGGGCCGCTTCGCGACCCAGCGGGAGCAAGCTCCCTCGCCACAGAGACAAGGTTTAAGCCGCCTGCGCCACGCAGTGCTCGATCAACGCTTCCAGTTCCTCCTGGTAAGCACGCATCAAGCCCTCGACAGTCTCGGCACGGTAGCGGCGGGTGCTGAAGATGCAACGCAGCGCCAGGCGTCCGTCGTACACCTGCCCCACCACTTCCAGCCAGTTACCGAGTGCGGCATGGGGGCTGTAGCAGCTGCCGTAGCTTTCCGCCGCCGGCACCAGCAATGCCTTGTCGTCGAAGCTCTGGTCGAACTGCCCCAGGTAGTTGAACGTCACCCGGGCCTGGGGCGCACGCCCCAAGGTGGCGGCCAGCGGCTCGCCGCTCATGTAGCGCAACACGCCGTAGCCCAAGCCCTTGTTCGGCACCGCGGCCAACTGCCGCTGCACCGCCCGCACCGACGTGCCGATATCGGCTTCAGGGTTCGGGGCCAGTCGCACCGGGAACATGCTGGTGAACCAGCCCAGGCTACGGCTCAGGTCGATGTCCTTGACCAAGTCCTCGCGACCATGCCCCTCCAACTGGATCAGCACCGAAGGCTGCTGGCTCCAACGGCACAACACCCGACTCAGCGCCGCCAGCAACACGTCGTTGATCTGCGTCTGGTAGACCGCCGGCACTTGTTTGAGCAACTGCTGGGTGTGCTGCTCCGACAAGCTCAAATGCGCCACCGACTGGTACTGCACCTGGTTCTTGCCCCGCAGGTTGTCACACGGCAACTCGCTGCCCGGCTGGTCAATCTGTTCCAGCCACCAGGCTTTTTCCTGCGCCGGATAATCCAGCGCATAGACTTGCAGGCCCTCGGCCCAGGCCCGGTAGCTGCTGGTGCGAATCGGCAGGTTCGGTGCCTGGCCCTCACTGTAGGCCGTATAAGCGGTCTGCAAATCCTGCAGCAGCAAACGCCACGACACCGTGTCGATGACCAGGTGATGAATGACCATCAACACGCGGATTTCACCGTTGCCCAAGGTCACGTGCGCCGTGCGCCACACCGGGCCGTTGTGCAGATCGAGGCTGCGTTGCACCTGTTCGGCGTACAACTCCAGTTCAGCCTCATCGGCCACGCTGTGCTGCCACAGCAAGGGTTCGCTGGCCCACTGCGCCTGCATGTCTTCCAGCGCCTGGTAATGCTGCAGGTGACGTCCGCCGGCTTCGCTGAAGCGCAGGCGCAAGGCGTCGTGCTGCTGCATCATGCCGCGCAACGCCAATTCCAACGCCGTCAGGTTCAATCCTTGGCGGGCCCGCAGCATCAGTGCCTGGTTGTAGTGATGGGGTTCGCTCATGCGCTGGTCGAACCACCACTGCTGGATCGGAATCAGGTTGAACTGCCCTTCGGCGGCCACCTGGGTCATATCCTCGGCCGTCACGGCGCGCGTGTTCGAACGCTGGTCGAAAATCGCCTCGATGGTCTGGCCGCGCATCAAGTCCCGCAGCTTGAGCTCCATCTTCAGCTCGCCATGGTTGCGCACCCGCGAGACCACTTGCAGGCTGAGGATCGAGTCACCGCCCAACTCGAAGAAATTGTCGGTGATGCCCACCCGCTCGACTTGCAACACATCAGCCCAGACCTCGGCCAACAGTTGCTCATCGCGGTTGCGCCCCGGCACATACTCGCTGCCCTTGAACTCCGGCTCCGGCAGGGCCTGGCGATCGAGCTTGCCGTTCGGCGTGACCGGCAACGCCTCCAGGCAGATCACCTGGGCCGGCACCATGTAGTCCGGCAATTGCACCCGCAGCTCGGCCTTGAGCCGATCGCCGATGGCCACGCCATCGGGGGTGACCACGTAGCCGATCAGTTGCTTGCCCGAGGCGCTGTCACGGGCGATCACCAACGCATCGCTGACATCGTCCAGTTGCCGCAGGCTGGCCTCGACTTCCCCCAGTTCGATGCGGAAGCCCCGCACCTTGATCTGGTGGTCGATACGCCCGACGTAATCGAGCACGCCGTCGGCGCGCTGGCGCACTAGGTCGCCGCTGCGATACAGGCGATCGCCCGGTTGGCCGAACGGGTCCGGCACGAAGCGCTCGGCACTCAGGTCCGGGCGACGGTGATAACCACGGGCGATGCCCGTGCCACCGATGTACAACTCGCCGGCAATGCCCGGCGGCAACGGGTTGAGGTGGTCGTCGAGCACATACAAGGCGCGCTCGCCCACCGCCCGCCCGATCGGCGCGTAGGCGGCCTCGCAACGTTGGCTGGCCGGCACCTTCCACAACATGGGTGTGACCACGGTTTCCGTCGGGCCGTAGCCGTTGGTGAAGAATCGTGGGCGCAGCGCCGTCTTCACTTGCTCGAAGGTCTGGTCCGGCACCGCATCGCCGCCGAAGCAGTACACCCGCACCGGCGGTGGCGCCAGTTGGCTGTGGGCGGCGTATTCGGCCAGTTGCTTGAGGTAGGCCGGCGGGAAGCAGGCGATGGTAATGCCATGGCGGTGCAAGGCGTCGAAGGTCTGCTCCGGTGTCCACAGTGCGCCGTCGCGAATCACCAGGGTGCCGCCACTGAACAAGGTGCTTAGCCAGCGTTCATGGGCACCGTCGAAAGCGAACGACATGAAATGCAGCTCACGTGTGTCCTCGTCCATGTCATACAGCCCGGCGATGGCCTGGCAGTGCATGCTCATCGGCCCGTGCGCCACGGCGACACCCTTGGGTCGACCGGTGGAACCCGAGGTGTAGATCAGGTAGGCCAGGTTGCCGCCGAGCAAACCGCTGCGCGGCGGCAAGTCGCTGTAGCCACGGCTGTCGAAACCGTCGATGGCCAGGCGCGGCAAACCGTCGAGATCCGGCAAGCGCCCCTGTACCCGGCTGTGGGTCAGCAACAGCGCCATGGCCGAATCGTCGATCATGAACGCCAGGCGCTCGGGTGGATAATCGATGTCCAGCGGCACATACGCCGCGCCGCTTTTCATCACCGCCAGCAGCGCCACGACCATGTCCACCGAACGCTCCAGGGCCACGCCGACCACCACTTCCGGGCCGGCGCCGAGTTCGATCAAGCGGTGGGCCAGGCGGTTGGCCCGGCGCTCCAGTTCGCCGTAACTCAACGAATCGTCGCCACACACCAGCGCCGAGGCCTGCGGTCGCGACTGGGCATGCCGGCCAATCAGCTCCGGCAACAGCTGCGGCTGATAGCAGCCGTTCGGCGCCGCGCTCCATTGTTCGAAGGCCTGCCATTGTTCCACCGACAAGCGCTGCAAATTGCCCAGGCACGCGTGGGGTGCATGGATCATCGCTTCCAGGGTGTCTTCCATCGTCCGGCGGATGCGTTCCACCGCTTCGACGCTGAAGGCGTTACGCAGGAACAGGTACTCGATGGACAACGTTTCGCCCAGGTTCACCGCCAGGTCCATCGGGAAGTTGGTCACGTCATGGTTGCGCGACTCGCCGAAGCTCAGGCCGGTGTCCTGCTGCTCGCCCAGGCGTTCGTCGATGGGGTAGTTCTCGAACACGATGATGCTGTCGAACAAGCCCTGCCCGCCGAGGCCCGACCAGCGCTGGATGTCCGCCAGTGGCGCATGGGAATGCTCACGAAGGTCCAGGTTGTAGGCCTGCAACTGTTGCAGCCATTGATCCAGCGGCTGCTCGGGATCCAGGGTCTGGATCACCGGCAAGGTGTTGATGAACAGGCCGAGAATGTTATCGGCGTTGACCAGCCCCGCCGGACGCCCGGCGACGGTGGCGCCGAAGACCACGGTGTCCTGCCCGGTAAAGCGTTGCAGCAACAGCAGCCACGCCCCTTGGATCAAGGTATTGGGGGTGATCTGCAAGGCGCGGCAGGCCTGTTGCAGGCGAGCGGTCTGCGTCACGTCCCAGCGCGAATACAACGCCTCGTGCCCCGGCAGTGCCTCGGCGTGACGCGGGAACATCGCCTGGTTGAGGGAGGTCGCCTGCTCCAGGGTATCGAGGCGGCTGCGCCAGAAGCGTTCCAGCGCACCCTGGTCCTGGCGTTGCAGCCATTCGATGAATTCGCGGTAGCGGCCATTGCGGCTGGGCACCTGCCCGTGGGCGTAGAATTGCAGCACTTCACCGAACAACCGCGAACTGCTCCAGCCATCCATGAGGATGTGGTGGCAGGTCCAGATCATCTGGTAGCGATCATCTTCCAGGCGCAGCAACAGCACCCGTTGCAGGGGCGCGCGGCTCAAGTCGAAACCGGCCAGGTAGTCGGCGGTCGCCCGGGCGCTGATCGCCTGCTCGCTGATGTCCTGTCCGCGCCAGTCTTCGACCTGCAGCGGCAATTCAACGTGGCGGTGGACGATTTGCACCGGCGCGCTCAAGCCATCCTGCCAGTGGAAACTGGTGCGCAGGATGTCCTCGCGCTCGATCACCGAGGTCCAGGCCCGGGCAAAACGCTCGGTGTCCAGGCCATGCACCGGCAGGCAGATCTGGTTGATGTACAAGCCGGAGCTGTCGTCGGCCAGGGTATGGAACAACATGCCGTCCTGCATCGGCGACAGTGGATAGATGTCCTCCACCTGCGCCACCGGCACCGGCAGGCCGTTGAGTTGCGCCTGGCTCAGCCGTGCCAGCGGGAAGTCGGAAGGTGTCAGGCCCAGGTGCCCGTCGGTGCAGCAGTGGTCGATCAGTTGCTGCAACGCCACCGAGTAGGCATCGGCCAATTGCTGGAGCGTGGCCTCGTCGAAGACATCGCCACTGAAGGTCCAATCGAGGGACAATTGGCCGTTGAAGATCCGCCCGTCGATGGTCAGCCAGTTGCCCAGCGCCACGTCGTCGCCGTGCCCTGCGCCACTGCCCTCCTCACTCGGGACGAACAGCGCCTGCTCATCGAAGCTCTGGTCGAACTGCCCCAGATAGTTGAAGGTGATGCGCGCTGGCGGCAGTTTTGCCAGCCGTTGCTGGACCGCTTCGGCGCCGAGGTAACGCAGGACGCCGTAGCCCAAGCCCTTGTTCGGCACCGCGCGCAGTTGTTCCTTGATCCGCTTGATCGATTCGGCGGGGTCGCTCGCCGGCGTCAGCAACACCGGGAACAGGCTGGTGAACCAACCGACGGTGCGACTCAGGTCGACGCCCTCGAACAGCTCTTCGCGGCCATGGCCTTCGAGCTGCACCAGGCAGGCCGGTTGCCCGGTCCATTGGCAGACCACTTGCGCCAGCGCACTGAGCAGCAAATCGTTGACTTGGGTGCGATAGGCCGTCGGCGCTTGCTTGAGCAAACGCTGGGTCTGGTTGGCATCCAGGCACGTGCTCACCGAACGGCCATGGGCCGCAGCCTGGCTGCCCTCGGGACGGGCCCGTGGCAATGGCGGCAAGGGCTGATCCAGTTGCCCGACCCAGTAATCCAATTCCTTGTTCAGGGTTTCGCCGTGGGCGTAATCCTGCAACCGCGCGGCCCAGGCCTTGAACGCCGTGGACTTGCCCGGCAAGGCTGGCGCCTGGTTCGCCCGCAATTGGCGATAGACGTTTTGCAGGTCTTCCAGCAGCACCCGCCACGACACGCCGTCCATGACCAGGTGATGAATCGCCAGGTGCAGGCGCGCACTGCCGTCCTGCACCGCGATCAGGCTGCAACGCAGCAATGGGCCGTGTTGCAGGTCGAGGCTACGTTGCGCCTGGTCGGCGATGGCGACGATCTCGGTGGCATCCTGCGCAGTGCGCCGCCAGATCTCCAGGGGCTGCTCATCCATGGCCTGGTGGCTGGCGTGCCAACGGCCATCGTCGGCCTGGGTGAACCGCAGGCGCAGGGCATCGTGATGGGCCACCACCTGAGCGAGGGCCTGTTGCAGGTGCGCGATGTCCAGCGGTTCGCGCGGGGTCAGCAGGACCGATTGGTTCCAGTGATCGCGGTGCGGGATATCGCTGGCGAAGAACCAGTGCTGCATGGGCACCAGCGCGCTGTCGCCGGTGACCGGCCCCTGGTCGATCAGCCCTTCGTCGGTGGCGGTGGCGACCCGCGACAGGGCCTGGATATTCTGGTGCAGGAACAGATCCTTGGGGGTCAGGCCGATGCCTTGGGCACGCGCCCGGCTGACCACCTGGATCGAGTTGATCGAGTCGCCGCCCAGGGCGAAGAAGTTGTCGGCGGTGCCCACCCGCTCGACGCCGAGCACCCCTTGCCAGATCTCCACCAGCGCCCGCTCGATGGCGTTGACCGGTGCGGTGAACGCCTCTTGGCGCTCGGCCAGGTCCGGCGCCGGCAACGCCTTGCGGTCGAGCTTGCCGTTCGGGCTCAGTGGCATGTGTTCCAGGCGGGTCAGGTGCGTCGGCACCATGTGTTCCGGCAGGCTCAGGCGCAAATGGCCCAGGAGCGCTTCACGCAATTGGGACCAAGCGCCGGTTGCCTCGGCCTGGGCGACCACGTAGCCGCTCAGCACCTTGCCGCTGCGGCTGTCCTGGGCCACCACCACCGCTTCGCGCACCGCCCCGTGTTCGAGCAAACGTGCTTCGATTTCCCCCAACTCGATACGGAACCCGCGGACCTTCACCTGATGGTCGATCCGGCCGATGTAGTCGATCACCCCGTCCGGGCGATAGCGCGCCAGGTCGCCGGTGCGGTACAGCCGCTCGCCGGCCACGAACGGGCTAGCGACGAAACGCTCGGCCGTCAGTTCGGGACGACGGTGATAACCGCGGGCCAGGCCCTGGCCGCTGAGGTACAGCTCGCCGTTGACGCCGCTCGGCACCGGGTTCAGCTCATCGTCGAGGATGTAGGTCATCAGGTTGGCAATCGGCTCGCCAATGGGCACTGCATCGCGCCCTTCGTCGCGGCAGGTCCAATGGGTCACGTCGATGGCCGCTTCGGTCGGACCGTAGAGGTTATACAGCCGGGCATTGGGCAACTTGGCGAACACCTGCTGCTGGGCATCCACCGGCAGGGCTTCGCCGCTGCAGACGATGCGAGACAGGCTGGTGCAACGGCTGACGTTGGCGTCGAGCACGAACGCTTGCAGCATCGACGGCACGAAATGCAGGGTGGTGATGGTTTCCCGTTCGATCAGGCTGACCAGTTTTTGCGGGTCACGATGATCGCCCGGTGCCGCGACGACCAGGCGTACGCCGGTCACCAACGGCCAGAAGAACTCCCAGACCGACACGTCGAAACTGAACGGCGTCTTCTGCAGGACGCTGTCACCAGCGCCCAGGCCATAGGCCTGTTGCATCCAGCACAAGCGGTTGGTCAGCGCGCCATGGCTGTTGCCGGCGCCCTTGGGCTTGCCGGTGGAGCCAGAGGTGTAGATCACGTAGGCCAGGTTCTCGGCGACGACCCGGACAGGCGGATTGTCGGTGGGGTTGTCGCGCAACCAATCGTCATCCCCATCCAGCACCAACGTGGTGACACCACCCTCTGTGGGAGCGAGCCTGCTCGCGAAGAGGCCATCACATTCAACATCAATATCGACTGTCAGGCCGCTATCGCGAGCAGGCTCGCTCCCACAGAATTGGTTGAGCAATGAGCTTTGGGTCAGCAGCAACTCGATGCCACTGTCCTCGATCATGTAGGCCAGGCGCTCCGGCGGGTAGTCCGGGTCCAACGGCACGTAGGCGCCGCCGGCCTTGAGGATCGCCAGCAGGCCAACGACCATTTCCACGCTGCGCTGCACCGAGATGCCCACCAGCACATCCGGGCCGACGCCGCGAGCGATCAAGGCGTGGGCCAACGGGTTGGCGCGGGCGTTGAGCTGGGCATAGCTCAGCGACTGCCCTTCGAACACCAGCGCCTCGGCGTTGGGGTCACGCTCGACCTGGGCTTCGATCAACTGATGCACCGGGAGATGGTTCGGGTAATCGGCGAAGGTGCGGTTCCAGTCCTCGACGATCAGGCGCCGCTGCGCCCCGTCCAGCATCGGCAGTTCGGCGATGCGCTGGGTCGGGTTGACGACGATGGCGCGCAACAGGTTCAGCCAGTGCTCGCCGAGGCGGGCGATGGTGCTCGGCTCGAACAGGTCGCTGGCGTAAGTCAGCGCGGCGCTGAGGCCATCGGCGTATTCGAAGGTGTCCAGGGTCAGGTCGAACTGGGCGGTGCCTGCATCCCAGGTCAGTGGCTCCAGGCTCAGGCCCGGCAACGCCGACAGGTCCCGGCGGGCATCGCTGGCATGGTTGAACATCACTTGGAACAATGGCGTGTGGCTCAGGTTGCGCGCTGGCTCCAGCCGTTCCACCAGTTGTTCGAATGGCAGGTCCTGGTGGGCCTGGGCACCCAATGCGCGTTGCTTGACCTGATCGAGCAACTGGTCGAATCGCAGGTTGCCGTCGATGTCGGCCTTGAGCACCTGGGTGTTGACGAAGAAACCCAGCAGGCGCTCGGTTTCCACCCGGTTACGGTTGGCAATCGGCACGCCGACGCGGATGTCGTCCTGGCCGCTGTAGCGGTGCAACAAGGTCTGCAAGCCGGCGAGCAAGAGCATGAACAGCGTGCTGTTGTGCTGCTGGGCCAGGCGCTTGAGGCCTTCGGCCAACGCCGGTTCGATGACGATGGGCAGCCGGGCGCCGCGATAACTTTGCTGGGCCGGGCGCGGATGGTCGGTCGGCAGTTCGAGAATCGGTTGCTCACCGCCCAACTGCGCGATCCAGTAGTCGAGTTGACGCTGCTGCTCCCCCGCCGCCAGCCATTGCCGCTGCCAGTGACCGTAGTCGGCGTACTGGATCGGCAGCGGCGCCAGTTCCACGGCCTGGCCCTGGCTGAAACCTGCGTACAACTGTAGCAGGTCGTCGACCATGATCTGCATCGACCAGGCATCGGAGACGATGTGGTGCTGGGTCAGGATCAGCACATGGTCATCAGCGCCCAGTTGCAGCCACTTGACCCGCAGCAACGGGCCGCGCTGCAAATCGAACAACTGCCGGGTTTCGGCTTCGATCAAGCCGCGCAAGGCCTGGTCATCGACAGTGGCGTCGATTGATTCGACCGCCAGGGCCAGCGGCGCCGGTTCGTCGATCACTTGCAGGGGGCGCTCGTTATCGAGCACGAAGCGGGTCCGCAGGCTCTCGTGACGCGCCACCAGCGCATCGAAGCTCCGTTGCAACGCTCCACGGTCGAGGGTACCGCGCAAACGCAGGGCCGCGGGAATGTGATAGGCGCTGCTGGTGGGTTCCAGTTGCCAGAGGAACCACTGCCGTTGCTGGGCGAACGAGAGCGCCAGCGGCTGGTCGCGAGCAATGCGTGGGATGCTCGCTTCATCGTGCGCCGATGCCGTGCCCATGGCCTCGACAAACGCCCGCAGGCTGTGATGGGCGAACAACAGGCGCAACGGCACCTGAATATTCAGTTGCTGGCGAATCCGTGACATCACCTGGGTCGCCAGCAAGGAGTGGCCACCCAGCTCAAAGAAACTGTCGTCCAGGCCGACCCGCTGGACCTTGAGGATATCCGCCCAGATCGTCGCCACCGCCTGCTGCCTGGACGTCTGCGGCGCGACATAGGTTTTCTGCCATTGGCTGGCATCGGGCTTGGGCAATTGCTTGCGATCCAGCTTGCCGTTGGGCGTCAGCGGGAAGCGCGGCAACAGCACCACGTGGGACGGCACCATGTAGTCGGGCAGGTTGACCTTGAGCCGTGTGGTGAGGCTGTCGCGCAGGCCGCTCTGGGCGGTGGCGTCCAGGTCACTCAGCTCTGTACTCGGCACGATGTACGCCACCAACGCCTGGCCGCCCGGCGCGTCCTGGGCCAGCACCGCCGCTTCCCGCACGCTGTCCTGTTCCAGCAGGCGTGCCTCGATCTCTCCCAACTCGATGCGAAAGCCGCGGATCTTCACTTGATGGTCGATGCGCCCGAGGTATTCGAGGATCCCGTCGGCACGCTGGCGCGCCAGGTCACCGGTGCGATACAGGCGCTCGCCGGCGATAAACGGATGGGGCACGAAGCGTTCGGCGGTCAGCGCCGGGCGCTGGAAATAACCACGGGCCAGGCCCTGGCCGCCGATCAGCAATTCCCCGGCCACGCCATAAGGCACCGGCATCAGGTCGGCACCGACGATGTACAGCGTGGTGTTGTCGATGGGCCCGCCGAGCCACGGTTGCGCGGCCTGGGTTTGCAACGGGTGCAAGGCCGACCAGATGGTGGTTTCCGTCGGGCCGTAGAGGTTCCACACTTCACCGCCGAGGGCGAGCATGCGCACGGCCAGTTCCCGGGGCAACGCCTCGCCCCCGCACAGGCATTTGCAGCCACGCAGACCCTGGGCGTTTTCATTGTCCAGCAACATGCGCCAGGTCGACGGCGTGGCCTGCAGCACATTGACCTGCTCGGCCGCGATCAATGCCAACACCGCGTACGGGTCCTGGGCGACGTGTTGGCCGGTCAGCACGATGCATGCGCCGACCATCAGCGGCACGTAGATTTCCAGGCCGAAAATATCGAACGAGAACGTGGTCAGCGACAACGCCCGATCCTGGGCCGTCATGCCCGGTGCCTTGGCCATGCTCGCGACGAAGTTGGTCAGCGCGCCGTGGCGCACCATCACGCCCTTGGGCTTGCCGGTGGAGCCGGAGGTGTAGATCGCGTAGGCCAGGTGTTCCGCATCCAGGCGCGTTGCCGGCGCCTCGCAGCTATAGCCGTCGAGCCAGTCACCCTCCTGGTCCAATACCAATGTCTTAACGCCAACCCCGGCCCCTGTGGGAGCGAGCCCGTGGGAGCACAGCTTGCTCGCGATAGCGTCGGCACACCCACCATCACCATTGACTGAACTACCGCCATCGCGAGCAAGCTGTGCTCCCACAGGCTCGCTCCCACAGGACAGTGGTAGCTGGTTGAGCAGTGAACTCTGGGTCAGCAGCAGCTCGATGCCGCTGTCTTCGATCATGTATGCCAGGCGGTCCTGGGGGAACGCCGGGTCCAGCGGCAAGTAGGCGCCGCCGGCCTTGAGGATCGCCAGCAGGCCCACCAACATGTGCGCACTGCGCTCCACGGCAATGCCCACCAGGACATCGGAAGTCACGCCGAGGCTTTGCAGTTTCCCCGCCAGTTGATTGGCCCGGGCATTGAGTTGGCCGTAGCTCCAGCGCTCGCCGTCGATCACCAGCGCCGGGGCGTCCGGGGTGCGCGCCGCTTGTCGCTCGAATAGTTGGTGGACAAAACCCGCCTCGGGCGCCGGCACCGCGGTGCGCTGGCCGTCGTCGAGCAAGGCCCGGCGCTCGGCCGCGTCGAGCAACGGCAATTCACCGATGCGCTGTGCCGGGTCAGCCACGATGGCCCGCAACAGGTTCTGCCAATGCCCGGCCATGCGCGCAATCGTCTCGGCGCCAAACAGGTCGGTGGCATAGATCAGTGCAGCCGAAAGGCCTTCGCCATGCTCGACGGTTTCCAGGGTCAGGTCGAATTGTGCCGTGTGCGAATCCCAGCTCAGCCCCTCGACTTTCAACGCACCGACCGGCCCCTCACCCGCCGGGCCTTGGGTCCGGTGGTTGAACATCACTTGGAACAGCGGGCTGTGGCTCAGGTTGCGCTCAGGCTGCAACGCTTCGACCAATTGTTCGAACGGCAGCTCCTGGTGAGCCTGGGCGCCCAGGGCTGTCTGTTTCACTTGTTGCAGCAAGGCGCCAAACGCATCCTCGCTCTGCACATCGCTGTCGAGCACCTGGGTATTGACGAAAAAGCCGATCAGGCGCTCGGTCTCGACCCGGTTGCGGTTGGCCGTCGGCACGCCGACGCGGATGTCGTTCTGGCCGCTGTAACGATGCAGCAGCGCCTGGAACGAGGCCAGCAAAATCATGAACAGGCTGACGCCCTCACGCTGGGCCATGTGTTTGAGGTCGCCGGCCAGTACCCCGTCGATGGCGAGCTCCAGCCGCGCGCCGCGATAGCTCATCACCGCCGGACGCGGGAAATCGGTCGGCAGTTCCAGCACCGGTTGCTGGCCCCCCAAGCGTGCGGTCCAGTATTCCAACTGGCGCTCGCGCTCGCCCGCTTCCATCCAGTGCCGCTGCCAGATGGCGTAGTCAGTGTACTGGATCGGCAGCGCCGGCAGTTCCAGCGCGCGGCCCTGGCTGAAGGCGGCGTAGCCGTTGACCAATTCCTCGACCATCACCTGCATCGACCAGCCATCGGCAACGATGTGGTGCAAGGTCACGATCAACACGTGATCATCCGCAGCCAACCGCAGCAGGCGCGTACGCAGCAGTGGCCCCTGTTGTAGGTCGAAGAGCTGGCGAGTTTCTGCTTCGATCAACCGGCGCAGCTGCGTCTCGTCCGGCAATGGTTCCAGGGCGTCGGCCTGCAAACGCACCGGCGCCGCCGCGTGCACTTGCTGCACGACCTGCTCGCCATGGATCTGGAAGGTGGTGCGCAGGCTCTCGTGACGCGCCACCAACGCCGTGAAACTTTGCTCCAGCGCAGCGATGTCCAGCGGCCCGCGCAAGCGCAGGGCCGTGGGCATGTGATAAGCCGCGCTCTCGGGGTCCAACTGCCAGAGGAACCATTGGCGTTCCTGGGCAAACGACAGCGACAACGTGTCGAACTCGGCACTGACAGGCGCAATGGGCAGGTTCGCCGGGGAAACGTTCTCTTCGAGCATTTTCTGCAAGTACAAGCGACGTTTTTCCAGCGGCAGCGTTATGAAGCGCCTGGCAATACGTTGTGCGACAGCGGTGTCCATCAAACCTCCTCAAATTCATCGAGCAGCGCTTCAAGCTTGCTCAATTTCGACGTACTCATGGGTTCGCCGGCAGGCTCGAGTTGCGCCACGAACGCGCCGAGTACCGGGAATTGGAAAATCAATTGCGGGGTCAAGGTCAAGCCCAGTTCCAGTTGCAGGCGCGAGACCACGCTCACCACCAGCAGCGAATGCCCGCCCAGCTCGAAGAAGTCGTCGCCCAGCCCGACCTGCTCGACCTTGAGCACGTCTTGCCAGATCGCCGCGACCCGGCATTCCAGGTCGCTCCGGGGCGCCAGGTAAGCCGGTTGCAGGGCACGGGTGTCCGGTGCCGGCAAGGCCTTGCGATCGAGCTTGCCGTTGGGGGTCAGCGGCAAGCGGTCGAGGAAGACCCAATGGGTCGGCACCATGAAGTCCGGCACCTGGGCCGCCAGTCGCGCCTTGAGTCGGTCGCCCAGGCTGGCCGAATCCAGGGAGCCGTCCTGGCCGACCAGATAGGCCACCAGGTTCGGTCCGCTCACATCGTCCCGCGCCAGCACCACCGCATCGCGCACCTCGGCATCGGCCTGCAGGCGCGCTTCGATTTCCCCCAGTTCGATGCGCAGGCCACGGATCTTCACTTGATGGTCGATCCGGCCGAGGTACTCGATCACCCCGTCCGCGCCATAACGCGCCAGGTCACCGGTGCGATACAGGCGACCGCCCGCAACGGGGGCGAACGGATCGGGAATGAAGCGCTCGGCGCTCAGGGCCGGTCGCTGGTGGTAACCACGGGCCAGGGAATCACCGGCGATGTGCAACTCGCCGACGGCGCCCACGGCGCAAGGCTGCAATGCCGCATCCAGCACGTAGGTGCGCACGTTATCGATGGGACGACCAATGGCGATGATTCGCTCGGCGTCGTCCTCGCTGTCGCGCACCACGGCATGGCTGCTGGTGTCGATGGTCGCTTCGGTCGGGCCATACAGGTTGCGCAGTTCACCCTCGAACAGCGCCATGACCTGGCGCGACAGGTGCGCGCTGAGGGCTTCGCCACCGCACAGCAGCAGGCGCAGGGAGGCCAGCTGTTCGCGGGTCGCCACTGGCAGCAAGGCCTGCAACAGCGACGGCGCCATTTGCAGCACGCTGATGCGCCACCGCGCCACGTCGGCCCAGAGGGTGGTCAGGTCGAGGTTCAGGTGCGGGTTGGCGAGCACCAGCTGCGCGCCGCTCATCAACGGCAGCCAGAACTCCCAGACCGAGGCATCGAAACTGATCGCGGTTTTTTGCAGGACGCGGTCGGCGGCCGTCAGTTTCAAGCAACCTTGCATCCACACCATGTGGTTGCTCAGGGCGGCATGGCGCAAGGTCACGCCCTTGGGCTTGCCGGTAGAGCCGGAGGTGTAGATCACATAAGCGAGGTTCTCGCCGTCGATGACCACGCCAGGGTCGCGCTCGCTGTAGCCGGCCAGCCATTGCCCGGGTTGATCCAACAGCAGCGCGGCCACGGCAGCGTCGCCGAACAGCGGCAGCACCTCGGTTTCAGTGAGCAGCAAGGCGATACCGCTGTCCTCGACCATGTACGCCAGTCGATCCCGGGGATAGGCCGGGTCCAGCGGCACATAGGCGCCACCGGCCTTGAGTACCGCCAGCAAGCCGACCACCATCTGCACGCTGCGCGACAACGCCAGGCCCACCAAGACATCGGGGCCAATGCCGCGTTCGATCAAGCCATGGGCCAGGCGATTGGCCCGGGCATTGAGCTCGGCGTAAGTGAGCGTTTCCTGCTCGCTGACCAGGGCGACCGCGTCGGGGCTGTTTTGGGCCTGGGCCTCGATCCATTGATGAACCAGGCGCCGAGGCGGTTCCACCACCGACGTGGCGTTCCAGTCGCCCAGCAGCCTGTCGCGGGTCGTCGCATCCAGCAGTTGGATGTCGCCCACGCAACCGCCAGCCGGCAGGCTCACCATCTGCGCGAGCATGTGTGCCACCTGCTCAGCCAGGCGCTCGACGGTGTGTGTAGGGAAAGCAGCATGGGCATAGGTGAAGTGCAGGCTCAGGATGTCAGTTAGATTGACGGCCAGGGTCAACGGGAAATTAGTCTGTTCCTGGCTGGCCACGCTGCCGAAGCTCAAGCCCGAGGGCGCCTGCTCTTGCAGGGCCTGGGACACGGGGTAGTTTTCGAACACCAGCAAGGTGTCGAACAAACCGTCGCCGCCCTGCCCGGCCCAGCGCTGGATCTCGAACAGCGGCGTATGTTCGTGCTCGCGCAAGGCCACGTTCTGGCCTTGGACCTGTAGCAGCAGCTCGCTCAGCGCTTGCTCCGGACGCGGGCTGGCGATGACCGGCAAGGTGTTGATGAACAGGCCGATCTGCTGTTCGACGCCCTTGAGCTCGCTCGGACGCCCCGACACGGTGGCGCCGAAGGCCACGGTGGCGAGTCCGGTGTAGTGTTGCAGCAGCAACAGCCAGGTCGCCTGGACGACGGTGTTGAGGGTGACTTTATGCTGGCGGGCGAACTCGCCCAGGCGCTGGGTCTGCTCGGGCGTCAGGTGGTGATAGTGACTGGCGTGGCTGCTTTCCAGCGCCGATTGCAGCGGCGCGAAACGGGTCTCGGCCAGACGCGTCGGCGCCTCCAGGGGTTGCAGTTGCGCCAGCCAGAAGGTTTCGCTGGCCTGGGCGTCGCGGCCTTGCAGCCAGGCGATGTAGTCCCGATAGCGCCCGGCCGGGCGCGGCAGGGCCTGGCCGTCATAGCGTTGCAGCACCTCGCCGAGCAACTGCGAGTTGCTCCAGCCATCCATCAGGATGTGGTGATGGGTGTAGATCAGGTGATAACGCAGCTCACCCGTGTGCACCAGCACCAGGCGCAGCAACGGCGCGCAGGCCAGGTCGAAGCCCCGCTCGCGTTCGGCATCCGCCAGCGCGTCCAGGGCCTGGCTGGCATCGGTGCGGGCGCTCCAGTCCAGCGAAGCGAACGGCACGCGCACCTGCTTGTGCACCACCTGCACCGGGCGCTCGCTGCCCTGCCAGATAAAACTGCTGCGCAGAATGTCATGGGCATCGACCGCCGCTTGCCAGGCGGCCTCGAAACGCCGGGGGTCGAGGCCTTCGATGTCCAGGCGCATCTGGTTGATGTACTGGCCGCTGCCCGCCTCGTAGAGGCTGTGGAACAACATGCCCTGCTGCATCGGTGCCAGCGGGTAAAGGTCTTCCACGCCGCGCGCCGACAGCGCCAGGCCATCGAGCTGCGCCTGGGTCAGGCCGGCCAGGGGGAAATCCGTCGGCGTCATGCCCTGGTTCGTCGGGTCGCAGCAATGGGCGATCAACAGCGCCAGCTCGCTGGCGTAGTCATCGGCCAATTGCTGGATGGTCGCCGGCTCGAACTGTTGCGGGCTGAACGTCCAGCCCAACCGCAGCGCGCCATCGAACACCTGGCCGTTGAGCGTCAGCCAGTTGCCCAAGGTGGTCAGCGGGCTTTGCTCGTCACCGGCGCTTTCGCTGGCCGGGCTGAACAGCGCGCCTTGGTCCTGATCGAAACTGCCGTCGAACTGACCGAGGTAGTTGAACGTGATGCGCGGCACCGGCAGTGCTTCCAGGGCCGCCCGGCTGGCGTCGTCGCCCAGGTAACGCAGCGCACCGAACCCCACGCCTTTGTCGGGAATCGTCCGCAGCCCCTGCTTGATCGACTTGATCGAGTCCGCCAGTTCGACGGCCGGCGACAACCGCACCGGGAACAGGCTGGTGAACCACCCCACCGTGCGGGTCAGGTCGACATTGGCGAACAGCTCTTCGCGACCATGGCCTTCGAGCTGCAGCAACAGACTGTCGTAACCGGTCCAGCGGCAGATCACCCGGGCCAGGGCCGTGAGCAACAGGTCGTTGACCTGGGTGCGATAGGCCGCCGGCGCCTCTTGCAGCAGCTGCCGGGTCAAGTGCGCGTCGAGCCGTGTATGAACGGTGACGGCCTCGTGGTTTTGCCCGATCGCCTCGGGGTCGAGGCACGGCAGGTCGGTCGGGGCGTCGTGCAGTTGCCCTTGCCAGTAGGCCAATTGCTGTTGCAGTTCCGCGCTGCGGGCGTGGGCCTGCAACTGCTCGGCAAACACCTTGACCGAGCTGGTCTTGGCCGGCAGTTGCAGCCTTTGGCCGGCGAGCAACTGCTGGTAGGTGGTTTGCAGGTCGTCGAACAGGATCCGCCACGACACACCGTCCACCGCCAGGTGATGGACCACCAGCAACAGGCGCTGGCTGCCGTCGGCCAAGGTCGCCAGGACGCCGCGCAGCAGCGGCCCGGCGTGCAGGTCGAGGCTGCGCTGGGCCTGATTGGCGAGGGTTTCCAGCGCGCTGGCATCGGCCACGTCACGCTGCCACAGCAAACCGTCGTTCCCCCAAGCTTGCTGTTGCGCCGCCACCTCACGGTGCTCGGCGCGCCAACCTTCGGCGGTTTCATTGAAGGACAAACGCAAGGCGTCGTGGTGCAGCACCAACGCCTGCAAAGCCTGCTCCACCACCGATGCTTGCAACGGACTGGCCGGTTGCAGCAGCACCGACTGGTTGTAATGGTGACGCTGGTGAATCGCCTCGGCGAAAAACGCCTGTTGAATCGGCAGCAGCGGCGTCGACCCTTCGGCCGGCGCCTGATCGATTGCTGACGCTTCCCCACCGGTCTGGGCGACACCTGCCAGCGCCTGCACGGTCTGGTGCTGGAACAAATCTTTGGGAGTAAAGCGAATGCCCGCCTGGCGGGCGCGACTGACCACTTGGATGGAGACAATCGAGTCGCCGCCCAACTCGAAGAAGTTATCGCTCAAGCCGACCCGCGCGACCTTGAGCACGTCTTGCCAGATCGCGGCGATCTGTTGTTCCAGTTCACTTCGCGGCGCCACGTAGGGCTGCTGGACCTGGCTAGCGTCGGCGGTGGGCAAGGCCTTGCGGTCGAGCTTGCCGTTGGCGGTCAACGGCCATTGTTCGAGGAACAACAGGTGCGTCGGCACCATGTAGTCCGGCAGATCGGCCTTGAGCTGGGTCTTGATCTGCTCGCGCAGGCCCGCTTCGTCTTCGCCGATGTGCGCTGGGATCACGTAAGCCACCAGTTGCTGGCCGCTCGGCCCTTCCTGGGCCAGCACCAACGCTTCGCGCACGGAATCCAAGGCATTCAGGCGCGCTTCGATCTCCCCCAGTTCGATGCGGAAACCGCGAATCTTCACTTGATGGTCGATGCGACCGATGTACTCGATCACACCGTCGCTGCGGTACTGCGCCAGGTCGCCGGTGCGGTACAGCCGTGCGCCGCTTTCGCCGAACGGGTCGGGGATGAACCGCAATGCGGTGAGGTCGCCACGATTCAAGTAGCCCCGGGCCAGGCCGGCGCGACCGACGTACAACTCACCGATGCAGCCTTTTGGTACCGGGTTCAAATCGCCGTCCAGCAAGTACCAGGACAGGTCGGCAATCGGTTCGCCAATCGGGCTGCTGGCGTCCTGTTCCAGGTCCGCCACTGACAGCGGACGGTAGGTCACGTGCACGGTGGTTTCGGTGATGCCGTACATGTTGATCAGTTGCGGCGCCGCGTCGCCAAAGCGCTCGAACCACGGGCGCAAGGACTTGACGTCCAGCGCCTCGCCGCCGAACACCACGTAGCGCAAGGCATTGCTTCGCGAGTCAGTGCAGGCTTCATGCATCAATTGCTTGAACGCCGATGGCGTCTGGTTGAGCACCGTCACCCCGGCGTCGCAGAGCAATTCATGGAACTGCTGCGGTGAACGGCTGATGTCGTACGGCACGATCAGTAACTCACCGCCATGCAGCAACGCGCCAAAGATTTCCCAGACCGAGAAGTCGAACGCGTAGGAATGGAACAGGCTCCAGACATCCTCCGCGCCAAAATTGAACCAGGATTCGGTGGCCTCGAACAGGCGCAGCACGTTGTGGTGCGGCAGCAAGGTGCCTTTCGGATTACCGGTGGAACCGGAGGTGTAGATCACGTAGGCGAGGTTCGCAGCGTCCATTGCTACGTGCGGATCGTTGTTGGTGAAAGCACTGACGTCGGCGTCCAACAGCAGCGTCTGCACGCCATCCGGCACCGGTAATTGATCGACTAGAGCCGCTTGAGTCAGCAGCAAGCGAATGCCGCTGTCCTGCATCATGTAGGCCAGACGATCCTGGGGATACGTCGGGTCCAGCGGCACGTAGGCGCCGCCGGCCTTGAGGATCGCCAGCAGGCCCACCAGCATGTCGAAGCCCCGCTCGGCGGCCAATCCCACCCGTACATCCGGGCCGACGCCGTGGGCGATCAACTGATGGGCGCGGCGGTTGGCCTGGGCGTTGAGTTCGCCGTAGGTCAGGGTTTGGGTGTTGAAACGCAAAGCGATGGCGTCGGGACGCAAGCGCGCCTGTTCGGCGATGCGCTGATGCAGGCAGGCCTCGCCCGGGAAACTGCGTGGCGCCGGGTTCCATTGGGTGATGTGTTGCTGGTGCTCGGTGGCCGTCAGCAACGGCAATTCACCGATGCGTTGGTGGGCATCGGCGACGATGCCGTGCAGCAGGTTCAGCCAGTGTTCCGCGAGGCGCTGCACGGTGCTGGCGTCGAACAAGTCAGTGGCATAGGTCA
The DNA here is from genome assembly GCF_051131985.1 of Pseudomonas sp. Z3-6. Classification (NCBI taxonomy): domain Bacteria; kingdom Pseudomonadati; phylum Pseudomonadota; class Gammaproteobacteria; order Pseudomonadales; family Pseudomonadaceae; genus Pseudomonas; species Pseudomonas sp. Z3-6. Next base: position 2,140,507 of record NZ_CP071644.1, on the reverse strand, counting down.
GTGCCGCACCGATTTCACCCTCGGCTTCCAGGGTGTCGAGGGTCAGGTCGAACTGGGCAGTCTGGCTTTCCCATTCCTGGGCCTTGATCACCAGACCGGGCAGCGCCGGCAGTGCCTGGCGAGCCACGCTCTGGTGGTTGTACAACACCTGGAACAACGGGCTGTGGCTCAGGTTGCGTTCAGGCCGCAGGGCTTCGACCAGTTGTTCGAACGGCAGGTCCTGATGGGCTTCGGCGCCGATGGCCGCCTGTTTGACCTGCGCCAGCAATTGACTGAAACGCTGCTGCGGATCGACCTCGGCCTTGAGCACCTGGGTGTTGACGAAGAAGCCGATCAGGCCTTCGGTTTCCACCCGGTTGCGGTTGGCGATGGGCACGCCGACACGAATGTCCGACTGGCCGCTGTAGCGGTGCAGCAAGGCTTGGAACGAGGCCAGCAAGACCATGAACAGCGTGCTGCCTTCGCGCTGGGCCAGCTGTCGCAGTTGTTGGCCCAAGGCCTGCGGCAAGTCGATCGCCAGGCGGGCGCCGGCAAAACTCTGCCGGGTCGGGCGCGGCCGGTCGGTGGGCAGCGCCAGCAACGGCTGCTCGCCTCCCAGCACATCGGTCCAGTAGGCCAGTTGCCGTTCCCGCTCGCCGGCGTCCATCCATTGACGTTGCCATACTGCGTAATCGGCGTACTGGATCGGCAGCTCGGCCAATGCCAGGGACTCACCCTGGCGGCACGCGGCATACCCCTGCATCAGTTCCTGCACCAGCAATTGCATCGACCAGCCATCGGAGACGATGTGGTGCTGGGTCAGCACCAGCACGTGCTCGTCGGCCGCCACCCGCAGCAGGCCGACCCGCAGCAGCGGGCCGTTTTGCAGGTCGAAGGGCTGGGCGATCTGCTGGCGGACGAAGGCCTGGATCTGTTCATTGCCGCCGTCGAGCATCTGCGGGATGACCACCGGGTTCATCTGTGGGTGAATGACCTGGAACGCTTGCTCGTCGACTTGGACGAAGGTGGTACGCAGGCTTTCGTGGCGCCGCACCAAGGCGGCGAAACTCTGTTGCAAAGCCTCCAGGTCCAGGTCGCCCTGAATCCGCAGCGCCGCCGGAATGTGGTACGCCGCGCTGTCGGGCTCCATCTGCCAGAGGAACCACTGGCGTTGCTGGGCGTAGGACAGCGGCAGCGGCGCCTGGTCCCGGGAAAGACGCGGGATGCTCGCCGGCCGTGCCACGTCGCCGTCCATCAGCGCCGCCACACAAGCCTCAAGGCTGGCGTTCTCGAACAACTGGCGCAGTTGCAGGTTCAGGCCGAGGGCCTGGCGAATGCGCGACACCATCTGCGTCGCCAGCAGCGAGTGGCCGCCCAACTCGAAGAAGTTATCGCTCAAGCCGACCCGCTCGACCTTGAGCACGTCTTGCCAGATCGCGGCGATCTGTTGTTCCAGCTCGCTTCGTGGCGCCACGTAGGCCTGCTGGACCTGGCTAGCGTCGGCGGTGGGCAAGGCCTTGCGGTCGAGCTTGCCGTTGGCGGTCAACGGCCATTGTTCGAGGAACAACAGGTGCGTCGGCACCATGTAGTCCGGCAGATCGGCCTTGAGCTGGGTCTTGATCTGCTCGCGCAGGTCGGCTGGGGCTTCGCTGGTGTGGGCCGGGATCACGTAAGCCACCAGTTGCTGGCCGCTCGGCCCTTCCTGGGCCAACACCAGCGCTTCGCGCACGGAATCCAAGGCGTTCAGGCGCGCTTCGATCTCGCCCAGTTCGATGCGGAAACCGCGAATTTTCACTTGGTGGTCGATGCGACCGACGTACTCGATCACGCCGTCGCTGCGGTACTGCGCCAGGTCGCCGGTGCGGTACAGCCGTGCGCCGCTTTCGCCGAACGGGTCGGGGATGAACCGCAATGCGGTGAGGTCACCACGATTCAAGTAACCCCGGGCCAGGCCGGCGCGACCCACGTACAACTCACCGATGCAACCTTTCGGCACCGGGTTCAAATCGCCGTCCAATAGATACCAGGACAGGTCGGCAATCGGCTCGCCAATCGGGCTGCTGGCGTCCTGTTCCAGGTCCGCTATCGACAGCGGACGGTAGGTCACGTGCACGGTGGTTTCGGTGATGCCGTACATGTTGATCAGTTGCGGCGCGGCATCGCCGAAGCGCTCGAACCACGGGCGCAAGGACTTGACGTCCAGCGCCTCGCCGCCGAACACCACGTAGCGCAAGGCGTTGGCCCGGTCATCGGCGCAGGCTTCGTGCATCAACTGCTTGAACGCCGACGGTGTCTGGTTGAGCACCGTCACCCCGGCGTCGCAGAGCAATCCGTGGAACTGCTGCGGTGAACGGCTGATGTCATACGGCACGATCAACAACTCGCCACCGTGGAGCAGTGCGCCAAAGATTTCCCAGACCGAGAAGTCGAACGCGTAGGAATGGAACAGGCTCCAGACATCCTCCGCGCCGAAGTTGAACCAGGGTTCGGTGGCCTCGAACAGGCGCAGCACGTTGTGGTGCGGCAGCAAGGTGCCTTTTGGATTACCGGTGGAACCGGAGGTGTAGATCACGTAGGCGAGGTTCGCAGCGTCCATCGCTATGTGCGGATCGCTGTCGGCAAACGTGCTGACATCGGCGTCCAGCAGCAGCGTCTGCACGCCTTCCGGCACTGGCAACTGACCGACCAGGGCCGCTTGAGTCAGCAGCAAGCGAATGCCGCTGTCCTGCATCATGTAGGCCAGACGATCCTGGGGATACGTCGGGTCCAGCGGCACGTAGGCGCCGCCGGCCTTGAGGATCGCCAGCAGGCCCACCAGCATGTCGAAGCCCCGCTCGGCGGCCAATCCCACCCGTACATCCGGGCCGACGCCGTGGGCGATCAACTGATGGGCGCGGCGGTTGGCCTGGGTGTTGAGTTCGCCGTAGGTCAGGGTTTGGGCGTTGCAACGCAACGCGATGGCGTCGGGACGCAAGCGCGCCTGTTCGGCGATGCGCTGATGCAGGCAGGCCTCGCCCGGGAAGCTGCGTGGCGCCGGGTTCCATTGGGCGATGTGTTGCTGTTGCTCGGTGGCCGTCAGCAACGGCAATTCACCGATACGTTGGCCGGGATTGGCGACGATGCCGTGCAGCAAGTTCAGCCAGTGTTCGGCCAGGCGCTGCACGGTGCTGGCGTCGAACAGGTCAGTGGCGTAGCTCAGGGATGCGCCCAGTTCACCGTGGGTTTCGTGAGTGTCGAGGGTCAAGTCGAACTGGGCGGTGTGGGAACTCCAGTCGAGGCTCTCGACCTGCAGCCCCGGCAGTTGCAGGGCCTGGGCCGCGCCGCCGCTCTGGTGGTTGAACATCACCTGGAACAGCGGGCTGTGGCTCGCCTGCCGCTGGGGTGCCAGTGCCTGCACCAACTGCTCGAACGGCAGGTCTTGATGGGCCTGCGCGCCCAGCGAAGCCTGTTTGACCTGCGCCAGCAATTGGTCGAAAGGCAGGTCGCCGCGCACCTGGGCATTAAGCACTTGGGTGTTGACGAAAAATCCGATCAGGCCTTCGGTTTCCGGGCGATTACGGTTGGCCACCGGTACGCCGACACGGATGTCCGATTGGCCGCTATAGCGGTGCAACAAGGCCTGGAACGACGCCAGCAAGACCATGAACAGCGTCGAGGCTTCGCGCTGGGCCAATTGCTTCAGGCCCTGGGTCAGCCCGGCGTCAACGGTCAGGTCCAGGCGTGCGCCGCGATGGCTCTGCACCGCCGGGCGCGGGCGGTCCGTTGGCAACGGCAGGACTTCGCCGCCGTCCCCCAGTCGTTCGGTCCAATAGGCCAGTTGCCGCTCCAGCTCGCCGGCCTCCATCCATTTGCGCTGCCAGATCGCATAGTCGGCGTATTGGATCGGCAAAGGCGCCAGGCTCGGCGCCTGGCCGCTGCGGTGGGCGGCGTAGAGCTGGACCAGGTCGTTGACCATGATCTGTGCGGACGCGCCATCGCAAATGATGTGGTGCTGGGTCAGCACCAGCACATGATCGTCCGCGGCGAGTTGCAGCAGCTTGATCCGCAGCAGCGGCCCCTGTTGCAGGTCGAACAATCCAGCGATTTCATCATCGACCAGGGCCTTGAGCGCAGCCTCATCCGCTGGCCCCGACACCACCTGGGGCTCGATCGCCAGGCTCAAGTGGGCCTGCACCACTTGTTGGGGGCCCTCCGTGCTGTCGATGAAGACAGTGCGCAGCACGTCGTGACGGGCCAGCAAGGCGTCGAAACTGCATTGCAGCGCCGACAGGTCGAGGGCGCCGCGCAGGCGCAGCGCCGTGGGCACGTGGTAGGCCGCGCTGTGGCGGTCCAGTTGCCAGAGGAACCACTGGCGTTCCTGGGCATAGGACAGGTCGAGCGTCGCGAACTCGTCGCGCATCGCCGGGATCGGCAACGTCGCCAGGCTCATGTTCTTGCTGTGCAGCTTGTGCAGGAACGCTTGCCGTTGGGCGAGCGGTAAACGGATGAATCGCTGAACCAGAGACAGGTTATCGAGCTGAGTCATTCAAAGGGTCTCCAGGTCTGCCAGGAAATCATGCATCTCACTCAGGTCGTCGCTGGAGTGAGGGCTCAGGTGGGCCGCCAGTTGCGCGGCGTAGTCGGCCAGGGATGGGGTGCTGAACAGCAAGTCCAGGGGCACCGCGGCGCCTTGCTGCATTTGCAGGCGCGCCGTCGCTTGCGTCGCCAGCAGGGAATGCCCACCCAGTTCAAAGAAGTTGTCGTCGCGCCCTACTCGCTCGAGCTTGAGCACGTCTTGCCAGATGGCGGCGATGCCCTGCTCGAGCGCGCCCTCGGGCGCCACGTAGGCACGCAGTAGTTGCTGGGCGTCCGGCAGCGGCAAAGCCTTGCGGTCGAGCTTGCCGTTGGGGGTCAGCGGGAAGCGTTCGAGCAACAGCCAGTGCGCCGGCATCATGTAGTCGGGCAGTAAAGGCGCGAGCTGGGCCTTGAGGGCGTCGCGCAGGGCCGCCGGTTCCGCCGTTTCTGGATGCGCGGCGATCAGGTATGCCACCAACTGCAGGCCGCCTGGCCCTTGTTGCGGCACCACCACCGCTTCGCGGATCGACGCCTGGGCCAGCAGGCAGGCTTCGATTTCCCCCAGTTCGATGCGGAAACCGCGGATCTTCACCTGATGATCGACCCGGCCGATGTACTCGATCACGCCGTCGCCCCGCTGGCGCGCCAGGTCACCGGTGCGGTACACCCGTGCGCCGTTGCCGAACGGGTCCGGCAGGAAGCGCTCGGCGGTGAGCGCCGCACGGTCGTGGTAACCCCGGGCCAGGCCGTCGCCGCCAATCAACAGTTCGCCGATGAGCCCGACCGGGTTCGGCGCGAAGTGATCGCCGACGATATGCAGCGACGTGTTGGCAATCGGCCGGCCGAGGTACGGCAGGCGCTGCTCGGCGGTCAAGCGGTAGGCCGCCGACCAGATGGTGGTTTCGGTCGGGCCGTACAGGTTCCAGACTTCGCCGGCGACATCCAGCAACCGCTCCGCCAGATCCTCGGCCAACGCCTCGCCACCGCACAGGCATTTGCGCCCGGCCAGCAAGGCGGACGCCGGGTGGTCGAGCAGCATGCGCCAGGTCGATGGCGTGGCCTGGACCACGCTGACCTGTTGCTGGTCGATGGTCTTGAGCAGCGCCTCGGGGTCGTGGGCACTCTGCTTGTCCACCAACACCACGCAGGCACCGCTCAGCAGCGCGCCATAGAGTTCCAGGCCGAAGATGTCGAACGAGAACGTGGTCAGTGACAGCACCCGATCACTGGCGGCGATACCCGGTTCGCGGACCATACTCGCGACGAAATTCACCAGCGCCCCATGCCGTACCATCACGCCCTTGGGTTTGCCGGTGGAGCCCGAGGTGTAGATGGCGTAGGCCAAGTGCTCCGCATCCAGGCGCGTCGCCGGCGCCTCGTCGGCATAACCGTCGAGCCAGTCATCCCCCTGATCCAACACCAGCGTGTTAACGCAAACTCCTGTGGGAGCGAGCCTGCTCGCGATAGCGTCGGCACACCCACCATCACCATTGACTGAAACACCGCCATCGCGAGCAGGCTCGCTCCCACAGGGTGGCGCGAATGGGTTGAGCTGCGAACGTTGGGTCAGCAGCAGTTCGATGCCGCTGTCTTCGATCATGTGCGCCAGCCGGTCGGCCGGGTACTGCGGGTCGAGCGGCACGTAGGCTCCACCGGCCTTCAGGATGGCCAGCAAGGCGACAATCATCTCCACGCCACGCTCCAGGGCGACGCCGACCAATTGATCGGGCCCGACGCCTTGCTCGATCAAGCGATGGGCCAGGCGGTTGGCCCGGACGTTGAGTTCGGCGTAGGTCAGCGCCTGTTCAGCGAACACCAGCGCGGTGGCATCCGGCGTTCGGCGGGCCTGGGCCTCGAACAGGCGATGGACGCAATGCTCATCCGGATAAGCGGCCGCGGTGGCGTTCCAGCCTTGCACCTGCTGGCGGGTTTCACCGTCGTCGAGCAAGCTCAGTTCCCCCAGGGGCCGTTGCGTGCCGGCGGTCATTTGCAGCAGCAAGCGCTGCAGATGCACGCCGATCTGCTCGACCGAGGCCGGGGCGAAACTGGCGCACTGGTAGCTGAACTGCACCGCCAGCTCGGCACCGAGGCTGACCAGCAGGGTCAGCGGGTAGTTGGTCTGTTCCAGGTTATCCACGGCACCGAAACGCAAGCCGTCAGGCGCACCGTGCTCCAGGGCTTCGGAAATCGGGTAGTTCTCGAACACCAGGATGTTGTCGAACAACGCTTCGCCGCCCAGCCCGGCCCAGCGCTGGATGTCGAACAACGCCGTGTGCTCGAACTCGCGCAAGGCCAGGTTCTGCGCCTGGACGCTGTGCAGCCAGTCGCCCAGCGTCTGTTCCGGACGCGGGCTGGCGATGACCGGCAAGGTGTTGATGAACAGGCCGATCTGGCCCTCGACACCCGCCAGGTCCGCCGGCCGCCCCGCCACCGTCGCGCCGAACGCCACGCTGGCTTTGCCGGTGTAGCGCTGCAAGAGCAACAGCCAGGCCGCTTGCACCAGGGTATTGACGGTCACTTTGGATTGGCGGGCGAATTCGGCCAGGCGTTGGGTCTGCTGCGCATCCAGTTGCACATGATGATGACCGTACAGGTTCGCCGAGACGTCCTGGGCCGGGCGCGCAAACACCTGGGCCAGGCGCACCGGTTCATCCAGTGTGCGCAATTGTTGCATCCAGAACCCTTCGCCGAGGCTCGCGTCCTGGCGTTGCAGCCAGGCGATGTAGTCGCGATAACGACCAGCCGGGCGGCCCACGCTGTCGCCGCGGTAGTGCTGCAACACTTCGCCGAACAACTGCGCGCTGCTCCAGCCATCCATCAGGATGTGATGGTTGGTGTAGATCAGGTGATGCCGATCAGTCGCCGTGCGCACCAGCACCAGGCGCATCAGGGGCGCCTGGGTCAGGTCCACGCCTTGGGCCCGCTCTTCATCGGCGAGCATTTGCAAGGCGCCCTCAATCTCCGTCCGCCCGTTCCAGTCGAGCACACGGAACGGCACCTCGACCTGACGCTGGACGATTTGCACCGGCTGCTCCAGGTCGCCCTGCCAGAAGAACCCGGTACGCAGGATGTCATGGGCATCGACCACCGCTTGCCAGGCGGCGCGAAAACGCTGCGGATCGAGGCCGTCGACGTCGAGGCGCATCTGGTTGATGTAGTCGCCGCTGCCCTGCCCGAGCAAGGAATGAAACAGCATGCCTTGCTGCATCGGCGACAATGGGTAGAGGTCGTCGATGGCCTGGGGGGCTGGGACCAGCGTATCCAGTTGCGCCTGGGTCAGCCGCGCCAACGGGAAATCCGACGGCGTCACGCCCCGGCGGTGACTGTCGCAGCAATGGGCGATGAGCGCCGTGAGCTCTTGCAGGTAGTCATCCGCCAGGCGCTGGATGGTCGCGGTATTGAACAGCTCGCCGCTGAAGGTCCAGCTCAAGTCCAGCTCGCCGCCAAACACTTGGCCGTCGAGGGCTAGCGGGCTGCCCAACGGGCCTTGCAGGTTCACTTCCTCGCCGCCGCGCTCTGTGGTCGGGACGAACAAGGCATCGGCGGCCGCATCGAAACTGCCGTCGAACTGGCCGAGGTAGTTGAACGTCAGTTGCGGTTTCGGCCAGGCTTGCAGGGTTTGACGTGCGGCATCATCGCCCAGGTGCGCCAAGGCCCCGAAGCCAACGCCCTTGTTGGGGATGGCCCGCAGTTGTTCCTTGATCTGCTTCAGCGAGGCGCCAATGTCATCCGCTACCGGCGTCAATCGGGCCGGGAACAGGCTGGTGAACCAGCCGACGGTACGGCTCAGGTCAATGTCGGTGAACAGATCCTCACGGCCGTGGCCTTCGAGCTGCACCCACACACTGTCATCGCCGGTCCAGCGCACCATCACCCGCGCCAGCGCCGTCAGCAGCAGGTCGTTGACCTGGGTGCGATAGGCCGCCGGGGCTTGCTGCAGCAATTGCCGGGTGAGCTTTTTGTCCAGTGCCGTGCGAATCGTCACGGCTTGGCCCTGTTGCTGCCCGCCCTGGGGGTTGTCCCACGGCAAACCGACCGGGGCGCCGTGCAACTGCTGCTGCCAAAAGCTCAGTTCGGCCTGCAGGGGCGCACCGGCGGCATAGTCCTGCAACGCAGCGGTCCAGGCGTTGACCGCGCTGGTCTTGGCCGGCAATTGCACCGTCGCGTCGGTGAGGACCTGCCGATAAGCGCTTTGCAGGTCTTCGAACAGAATCCGCCAGGACACACCGTCCACCACCAGGTGATGGACGATCAGCAACAGCCGCTGGGTGCCATCGGCGAGGTTCGCCAGCAGTGCGCGGATCAGCGGCCCGCCCGCCAGTCGCAGGCTGCGCTGGGCCTGGTTGCCCAGCACTTCGAGTGCGGCGAGATCGGCGACATCGGCTTGCCAGAGCAGCGTGTCGGCGGCCTGCGCCTCGACATCGCGATAACGCGCGGTCCAGCGTTCGTCCTGCTCGACGAAGTCCAGGCGCAGGCTGTCGTGGTGCACGACCAGCGCACCCAAGGCCCGCTCCAATGCCTGGGGATCGAGGGCCTGGGTCGGCTTGAGCATCACCGACTGGTTCCAGTGATGGCGGTCGGGGATCGGCTGGGCGAAGAACCATTGATGAATCGGCAGCAGTGCGGTTTCGCCGGTCGCGGGTTGCTGGTCGATCAATTGCAGCGGCGCGCCAGTCTGTGCCACTGCGGCCAGCGCCTCGATGGTCTGGTGCTGGAACAGGTCCTTCGGCGTGAAGTGAATACCGACCAGCCGCGCGCGGCTGACCACCTGGATCGAGACGATGGAATCGCCGCCCAGTTCGAAGAAGTTGTCCCGCAGGCCCACGCGTTCAAGTTTGAGCACGTCCTGCCAGATCGACACCAGTTGCTGCTCCAGCGCGCTGCGCGGGGCCACATAGGATTGCTGCAATTGGCTGACGTCGGGCTTGGGCAGGTTCTTGCGGTCGAGCTTGCCGTTGGGGGTCAGCGGCAGGCGATCGAGCAGCAGCAGATAGGCCGGTACCATGTGCGCCGGCAACGTCGCCTTGAGTTGTCCACGCAGGTGCTCGGCGAAATCCTTTTGCACGGCTTCATTGGACACCACATAGGCGACCAGGCGCTTGCCGCTGCCAGCAGCACCTTCCTGCGCCACGACAACCGCTTCGCGCACGCCTTCAAGGGCTTGCAGGCTGGCTTCGACTTCTCCCAGCTCGATGCGGAAGCCACGGATCTTCACTTGATTGTCGATACGGTCCAGGTAATCAAAAGTGCCATCGGCGCGTTGGCGCACCAGGTCGCCGGTGCGGTAGAGCAAGCCTCCGCTGCGACTGAACGGGTCGGCGACAAATCGCTCGGCGGTCAGGCCCGGACGGTTCAGGTAACCCCGCGCCAGGCCGCTGCCGCCCAGGTACAGCTCGCCGGCCATGCCTTGGGGCAGCAGGTTCAAGTCAGCGTCGAGCACGTAGGCGCTGCGGTCGCCGATGCGGCTGCCGATGGGTGCATAGGCGGCGCCGCACGCTACATCGCGGCCGGCCTTCCAGATCAGCGGGGTGACCACGGTTTCGGTCGGGCCGTAGCCGTTGATGATGTAGTCCGGGTCGAGGGCACGCTTGACCCGTTCGAAGCTGGCGTTGGGCACCGCATCGCCGCCGAAGCAGTAGATGCGCACCTTCGGCGGGTTGCCCTCGCGCTCGGCGTGCTCGGCCAGTTGTTGCAGGTACACCGGCGGGAACGCCACTACCGTCACGCCGTGCTCGCCCATCGCGTTGTAGGTCTGTTCCGGGGTCCACAGGCTGTCGTCGCGAATCAGCAGCGAGGCGCCGTGGGTCAGGCTGGTGAGCCAGCGCTCATGGGCACCGTCGAAGGCGAAGGACATGAAATGGAATTCGCAATCACTGTCGCGCATCTCGTAGCGCTCGCCGATGGCCTGGCAGTGCATCGCCAGCGGACCGTGGGCCACGCTCACGCCTTTGGGGTTGCCGGTGGAGCCGGAGGTGTAGATGACGTAGGCCAGGTTCTGCGGATCGATACACACGGCTGGGGCGTTGCTCGGTTGCTGGCTCAGGTCCAGGCGATCGAGCTCCAGCACCTGGTCGGCACCCTCCAGCGGTAATTGCGCCGACACCCGGGAGTCGGTGAGCAACAGCGCCAGCCCGGAATCCTCGATCAGGTACGCCAGGCGTTCCCGTGGGTAGCTGGTGTCCAGCGGCACATAGGCGCCGCCGGCCTTAAGCACCGCCAGCAGCGCGACGATCACCCCTTCGCTGCGCGGCAGGGCCACGCCAACGCGGGTTTCCGGCCCCACGCCCAGTTCGATGAGCTGGTGGGCCAGGCGGTTGGCGCGACGGTCGATGTCGCCATAGCTGAAACGCTGGCCGTCGAAGATCACTGCCGTGGCGTGGGGCTTGTGCGCCGCCAGATCGGCAATGCGTTGATGTACGGGGATGTCGGTCGGGTACGGCTGCGGATGATTGGCGGCCTGTTGCCCGCTGTGCTCCTCGTCATTGGCCAGGGCGATCTCGCCGAGGCGACGCTCGGCGGATTCGGCAAACCGCTCCAGCAGGAGCAGCAACTGCGCACTCAAGCGCTCAATGGTTGCAACGCTGAAATGCGCCTGGTCGAAACTCATGTGCAGGGCCAGCGTCTCACCCAGGGTCACGCCCAGGGTCAGCGGGTAGTGGGTCTGATCCTGGTTGGCGACTTCGCCGAACACCACGCCTTGGGCGGTGCCGTGTTGCAACGCCGCGGAAATCGGGAAGTTTTCGAACACCAGCAGGCTGTCGAACAGCGCGCCCCCGCCCTGCCCGGCCCAGCGCTGGACGCTCGCCAGTGGCGTGTGCTCGAACTCACGCAGGCTCAGGTTCCGGGCCTGTACGGCGGCCAGCCAGGCCGCGACGGTCTGGTCCGGACGCGAGCCGGCGATCACCGGCAAGGTGTTGATGAACAGGCCGACCTGTTGCTCGATGCCAACCAGCTCTGCGGGCCGCCCGGCCACGGTGGTGCCGAACGCCACGCAGTCGCTGCCGGTATAGCGCTGCAACAGCAACAGCCACGCCGCTTGCACCAGGGTGTTGACGGTGACTTTCTGCTGACGGGCGAAGGCGTTGAGACGGCCCGTACCCGACGCATCCAGTTGGTAATGCCTGAGGGCGTGACCGCTTTCGCTGCGCACCTCGCCACCCGCCGCCGCAGCGTTCGCCAATACCGTCGGCTCCTGGAGATCGGCCAGTTGCGCCAGCCAGAACGCTTCGCTGAGGGCGGCGTCCTGGCGCTGCAACCACTGGATGTAATCGGCATAGCGGCTGACCGGCCGCGGCGGCTGTTGACCGGCATAGCGTTGCAGCACTTCACCGAGCATCTGCGCGCTGCTCCAGCCATCCATCAAAATATGGTGGTTAGTGAAGATCAGATGATGACGCTCATCGCTCAGTTGAATCAGCGTGACCCGCAGCAGCCCAGCCTGGGTCAGGTCGAAGCCCATGGCCAGATCAGCGGCAATGAAATCCTTGAGAGCCTGGTCGACGTCACGGCGTTGGCGCCAATCGAGCAGTGTGTAGGGCAGCGCCAGGCGGCGGTGGATGATCTGCAACTGTTGCTGCAACTCGCCCTGCCAGATGAAACCGCTGCGCAGGATTTCGTGGGCATCCATTGTCGCCTGCCACGCCGCGCGGAAACGCTCGGGGTCCAGGCCATCGACATCCACGCACAACTGGTTGATGTAGGTCCCGGTGCCCTGCTCGTACAGGGTGTGAAACAGCATGCCTTGCTGCATTGGCGACAGTGGATAAATGTCTTCGATAGCGGTCGCCGGCACTGGGATCGCGTCCAACTGCGCCTGGGTGATGCGCGCCAGCGGGAAATCCGACGGCGTGGTGCCCATGGCATCGGCCTGGCAGCAATGGCCAATCAGCGCTTCCAGCTCGCGGGTATAGTCATCGGCCAGGCGGGCGATGGTCGCCTCGTTGAATTGCTCATGGCTGAACGTCCAACGCAAGTCGAGCGCGCCGTCATAGACCTGGCCTTCGACACCCAACCAGTTGTCCAGGGGCGCATCAAGGCTCTGCTCGCGCCCGGCGCTTTCCCCCGCCGGGCTGAACAGCGCCCCCTCCCGGGCATCGAAACTGCCGTCGAACTGGCCGAGGTAATTGAAGGTGATGCACGGCAATGGCAAGGCCTTGAGACAGGCTTGCGCCGCCTCGTCGCCCAGGTAGCGCAGCACACCGAAACCGATGCCCTTGTTCGGGATCGCCCGCAGTTGCTCCTTGATCTGCTTGATCGTGGCGGCCACGCCATCCGCCGGTGTGAGGCGCACAGGGAACAGGCTGGTAAACCAGCCGACCGTACGAGTTAGGTCGACGCCACTGAACAACTCTTCGCGGCCATGGCCTTCCAGTTGGATCAAGGTGTCGACGTGGCCGGTCCAGCGACAGATCACCCGCGCCAGGACGGTTAGCAACAGATCGTTGACCTGGGTGCGATACGCCGCAGGCGCCTGTTGCAGCAGTTGCTGAGTGAGGGTTTTGTCGAGACGGCTGTGCAGCACTTTGGCGTAACGGCTTTGTCGGCTGCCTTGGGGGTTATCCCATGGCAGATCCACGACAGCGCCTTGCAGTTGTTGCTGCCAGAACGTCAGCTCGGACTGAACGTTTTCGGTCGTGGCGTAGGCCTGCAAATGCTCACCCCAGGCTTTATAGGCGCTGGTCTTGGCCGGCAGCTTGACGGCGGCGCCGACGCTGGCCTGTTGATAAGCCCGTTGCAGATCTTCCAACAGGATGCGCCACGACACACCGTCCACGGCCAGGTGGTGCACGGCCAATAACAGACGCTGGCTGCCATCGGCCATGCTCGCCAGCACCGCACGCAGCAACGGGCCGTTGTGCAGGCCGAGGCTGCACTGGGCCTTGGCACAGAAGTCTTGCAGCTCAGCGGCGCTCAGGTTGTCCGCCGTCCACAACACCTCAGGATCGACCACGATCGGCGCCACCTCGGCCCGCCAGCCCGCCGGGGTTTCGACGAAGCGCGAACGCAAGGCATCGTGATGCGCCAACACGGCGTTGAGCGCCTGCAGCAGCGCGGGTGCCTGCAAGGGTAGATGGCTGCGCAACAAGACGGCCTGGTTCCAGTGGTGGCGCTGGGCAATCGCCTCCTCGAAAAACATCTGCTGGATGGGCAGCAACGGCTGTTCGCCGCTGACCGGTCCCTGATCGATCTGCAGCTCGCTGCCGCCTTGTTGCGCGACGCTCGCCAGGCCTTGCACGGTTTGATGCTGGAACAGGTCACGGGGGGTGAAATGGATCCCGGCCTGCCGCGAGCGGCTGACCACCTGGATCGAGATGATCGAGTCACCGCCCAGCTCGAAGAAGTTGTCGGTCAAGCCGACCTGTTCAAGCTTGAGCACGTCCTGCCAGATCGCCGCGATGCCTCGCTCCAGTTCGCTGCGAGGGGCGATAAAGGCCTGTTGCAGTTGGCTGGCATCGGCTGAAGGCAGGGCCTTGCGGTCGAGCTTCCCGTTGGGACTCAGCGGCAATCGCCCAAGGAACAACCATTGGGTCGGGACCATGTAGTCTGGCACGCAGTCCTTGAGTTGCGCCTTGAGGGATTCCCGCGCAGCGCCCTGTTCATCCGCCGAGGCCGACACCAGCGTTGCATCCTTGGGCACCACGTAACCCACCAGTTGCAGGCTGCTGCCACCTTGCACCGCCAGTACGACGGCGTCGCTGACCGCCTCCAGTTCCAGCAGGTGCGCTTCGATTTCGCCCAGTTCGATGCGCAAGCCCCGGATCTTCACTTGATGATCTACGCGGCCCACGTATTCGATTTGGCCCAAGGCATTGAAGCGCGCCAAGTCGCCGGTGCGATACAGGCGCGCACCCGTGGTGGAAAACGGATCGGGAATGAAACGTTCAGCGGTCAAGGCCGGACGCTGGAAGTAACCACGCGCCAGCAACTCGCCGCCAATCAGCAGCTCGCCGGTTACCCCAACCGGCGTGGGCGCCAGATGCGCATCCAGCAGATAGGTATGCCGGCCAGGAAGCGGTTGACCAATGGGCAAGGTCAGCGGCAGCGGCCGACGATTGAAGACGTAATCGCTGCAATCCAGGGTGGTGGCCGTGACCGTGGCCTCGGTCGGACCGTAGGTGTTGAGCAACTTGACCTGCTCCAGCCCGGCCCGGCGCCAGGCCTGTACGCCTTCGGGCGGCATGGCTTCACCGCCACTGTGGACCTGGCGCAGCGCCGCATAGTCACGCGGACCGACAGCGGCAAATTCCTTGGCGATCATGTTCCAGTAGGCAGTGGTCAAGTCCATGACCGTGATGCCCTGCTCGACGATCTGGCGGTACAGGGTTTCGCTGTCCCACACCTCGTTGCCGCGCAACACCACCGAGGCGCCGCAGGTCAGCGGACCGAACAGCTGCTCGCCAAAAGCATCAAAGTTGAAGGTCGCGAATTGCAGCACACAATCAGCGCTGCTCAAGCCGTAATAGTGCTGCGAGGCGAACCCATGCTTGCTCAGCGCGCCGTGGCTGATACCGACACCTTTCGGGCGCCCCGTCGAGCCGGACGTGAACATGACGTAGGCCAGGCTATCGACCCACACCTTGCGTTGCAGATTGCCGGGTTCGGCGCTTTCCCAGGACTCGGCCTGATCCAGGCACAGGCAACGCACGCCGTCGGGCACCGGCAGCCGTTCAAGCAAATGGCTTTGGCTCAAGAGCAAACGGCTGGCGCTGTCTTCGATCATGAAGCGCAGGCGATCGACCGGGTATTGGGGGTCCAGCGGCACGTAGGCACCACCGGCCTTGAGCACGGCGAGAATGGCCACCACCAGGTCCGGGCTCCGGTCGACGGCGATGCCCACCAGCACGTCCGGACCGACGCCCGCCGCCACCAACGTGCGCCCCAGGCAGTTGGAGCGGGCGTTGAGCTCGCCATAGCTCAATCGTTGTCCATCGCAGATCAAGGCGACGGCATCCGGGCTGCGTTCAGCTTGCACCTCGAACAGTTCATGCACCGGGCGATCACTCGGCCAGGTCGCGTCGTGACGCCCCCAATCTGTCACCACCTGCCGATATTCGGCCGGTCCCAACAACGCCAGCTCGCCGACGCGCTGCTGCGGGTCGTTGACGATGTTGCGCAACAGCAGCGTCCAATGCCGCGCCATACGCTCGATGGTGTCGGGGTTGAACAAGTCACTGGCGTAGGTGAACGCCGCATGCAACTGTCCGCCCTTTTCGTAGGTGTCCAGGCTCAAGTCGAACTGGGTGCTGCGGCTTTCCCATTCGATGACCCCCAGCTCCAAACCGCTGCCGACTTTCAGCGTGGTGACGTCGGCCACTTCCGGCTGGTGGTTGTACATCACCTGGAACAACGGGTTGTAGCTGAGGCTGCGCTCAAGTTTCAGCGCCTCGACCAGCCGTTCGAAGGGCAGATCCTGGTGGGCCTGGGCGCCGAGGGCGGTTTCCTTGATGTCATGCAACAGGTCGCCGAGGCGCGTCCGGCCATCCAGTTGCACTCGCAATACCTGGGTGTTGACGAAGAAACCAATCAGCCCTTCGATTTCCCGGCGGTTGCGGTTGGCGATCGGGACGCCGACGCGCAAGTCGTCCTGCCCGGTGTAGCGGTGCAGCAGGACATTGAACGTCCCCAGCAGCAGCATGAATAACGTGACCCCATGCTGGCGGGCAACGCCGCGCAGTTGCTCGACCAGCGCGGCGTCCACCACCTGTTCCAGGCGACGACCGCGATAACTCGGCAGCACCGGGCGTGGATAATCGATAGGAAGCTCCAGCACCGGATGTTCGTCGCCCAGTTGTGCTTGCCAGTAATCGAGTTGACGTTGCAGCTCGCCGGCTTCCAGCCAGCGGCGCTGCCACAAGGCATAGTCGCTGTACTGGATCGGCAAGTCGGCCAGCTGTGGTTCCACCCCCGCCTCATGGGCGTCATAACAGCGAATGAATTCGTCGATCAGCACGTTCATCGACCAGCCGTCTGAGACGATGTGATGCAAGGTCAGCAGCAGCACGTGCTCTTGATCATCGAGCTTGAGCAGTTCGATCCGCAGCAACGGGCCGCTGGACAGGTCGAAGGGCTGCAGCGATTGGGCTTCGGCGGCCTGGCGCACCGCCTGCTCGCGCTCGGCAACCGGCAAGGCACTGAAGTCCTTGTGCCCGATCACCAGTGCGGCGCTGGAGGGCACTTGCAGGAGGCTGTCGTCGGCCTGGCGCTGGAACACCGTGCGCAGGGTTTCATGACGGGCCACCAGGCTGGCGAAGGCTTGCTCCAGCGCCGGCAGGCTCAACGCGCCCTTGAGCCGCACCGCCCCGGGCAGGTTGTAGGCGCCGCTGTCCGGCTCCAGTTGCCAGAGAAACCACATGCGCTGCTGGGCATAGGACAACGCCTGGCGGTCCTCGGCCTCGACGCCCTGGGGAATGGGAAACCCGCTGAACTCCACGCCCTCCTTGGCCAACGCGACCAGGAACATCCGGCGCTTTTCCAGGGGCAACCCGATAAACCGGCGAGCAAGTTTCAAGGCGTCTTCAGCATTCATTTCTGGGGTATCCGGAATCAGTGGGCACAAGGCACAAAGGCAAGTCGTCCCTATGAAACGAATGCAAACCGGAAAAATTAGCGCTTGGGAACAAGTGTCAGAAAGGAAGAAACCCGTGGCGAGGGAGCTTGCTCCCGCTCGGCTGCGCAGCAGTCGTAAACCGGCTGATGCGGTCTGTCTGGACTACTGCAAGTTTCTTTGGGGCGGCTTCGCCGCCCAGCGGGAGCAAGCTCCCTCGCCACAGAAGCGGGTCTTGAACGGGCTAGGCGCTGATCGCCAACCCATGCCGCCGATGATGCACGCTCAACTGATCCTTGATCAGCCGCAGCACTTTGGCCTCGTGCTCATGAATGAAGAAGTGCCCGCCCGCCAGCATGTCCACCGAGAAACTGCCCGTGGTTTCCCGCCGCCAGCCCATCAGTTGCTCCGTGGTGGCCTTGTCGGCCGTGCCGCCGAATACATGCACCGGGCACTTGAGCAGCGGCCGCTGCCGTGGCTGGAAACGACCGCACAGCAAAAAGTCGGCCCGCAGGATCGGCAGGGTCAGGTCCATCAGCTCTTCATTGGCCAGGATCTCCTCGCTCGTACCATTGAGGGTGCGCAGTTGCTCGATCAACTCAGCGTCGGTTTTCGCCTTGGCAAAACCGCGATCATAGTCGGCGCGCATCGTCGGCGCCGCGGTGCCGGAGGCAAACAGCGCCACCGGTTCCGGGCTGCCAAGCTCACGCAGGGCATGGGCAATTTCGCAGGCCAGCAGCGCGCCCAGGCTGTGGCCGAACAAGGCGTACGGGGCCTGGAGCGTCGGGTGCAGCTCCCGCGCCAGTTGCATCGCCAACGGGCCCATGTCGGTGTGCAGTGGCTCGTCGAAGCGTGCACCGCGCCCCGGCAATTCAACCGGTTGCACGTGCAGCCATTGCGGCAACGTGCGCCGCCAGCGGCTATACACCATCGCGCTGGCGCCGGAATAAGGCAGGCACAGCAGGGTCAGTTGGGTCACTGCGGTTTTCTCCGATCGGTCGTGTAGGGAAGATAACGAAATCCTAACCCATGGAATTAGTCAAAACCGTGACGTTCGCGACGAGATGCCTACCCCTTGTGAGAGCCAGGCATGTGGGAGCAAGGCTTGTGAGAGCAAGGCATGTGGGAGCAAGGCTTGCCCGCGATGAACGATAACGCGGTTCATCTTCCCACACGACCTTATACTGGCGACATCTCGATCACTGCACAGGAGAACGCCATGGGCTGGTCCGCCAAGCAATATGTCACCTTCGAACAGGAACGCACCCGTCCGTCCCGGGACCTGCTCGCCGCCATTCCTCCCGTGGAGGCACGCACGGTGATCGACCTGGGATGCGGCCCGGGCAACTCCACCGAGTTGTTGGTGGAACATTTCAGCGGCGCCACGGTACGCGGCCTGGACAGTTCCAGCGACATGATCGACGCCGCACGCAAGCGCTTGCCCGCCGTGGCATTCGATACGGCCGACATTGGCCAATGGGATGAACCCGGGCCGTTCGACGTGATCTTCGCCAACGCGGTGCTGCAATGGCTGCCCGACCACGCCACCCTGCTGCCCTCGCTGATCGGCAAACTCGCCCCCGGCGGCAGCCTGGCGATCCAGATGCCCGACAACCTGCACCAGCCCTCCCACCGCTTGATGCGGGAAATCGCCGCCAACGGGCCTTGGGCCAGCCAACTGGCCGCGGCGGCTGATTCGCGTACCGAGATGGCGGATGCCAGCGCCTATTACGCGATGCTCAAGCCCCACTGCAGCCGCGTCGATGTGTGGCGCACCACCTACCATCACCCCTTGGCCGGCGGTGCCGCAGGCGTGGTGGAATGGTTCAAGGGCAGCGCCTTGCGGCCGTTTCTCGAGCCGCTGGACGAAACACAGCGCGAGCAATACCTGGAGCAGTATCTCAAGGCGATCGAACAGACTTACCCAGCCCAGGACGATGGGACGGTGCTGCTGTCGTTTCCCCGGCTGTTCATGGTCGCGACGCGCTAGGGCGAGGGTCGATGACGCAGCGACAGGGCCTAAATTTCTGATCCGGGCCCTCGTTACCTGCTAAGACCAAAAACCCGCAAGAGTGACCGCCGTGGACCTGCACACCATCCTGGGCAAGCTGTTCGCCAATGCCGGCGCCGTTGGTATCGAAGGCGTCTTCCAATTCGTGTTCGGCCCGCACCAGGCGTACTGGTCCGAGGTCAAGGCCAGCAGCCGCACCGAGGCGGGCCGCCACACCAGCCCCGACGTGACCATCGAGGTGGCGGAGAAGGACTTCCTCGGGATCATGGCCGGCATGGCCAATGTCGAGGAACTGTTCGCCAGCGGTCGCCTGAAAATCGGCGGCAACATGGGCCTGGCGACGTTGCTGCCGCAGATCATCGACCATGCCCGGCATGGCGGTGGCGTGGTGGAAAAGGTCGACATGAACAAGCGCTACCCGACCCCGCCGCGCTTCAGCGAAAAACTCACCGCCAGCCTGCCGACCCAACGCAGCGTGGAACGGCGGCCGCGCAGCGGGCTGTCGGTGCAGCAGTTCCGCGCCCAGTACCTGCCCCACGGCATTCCGCTGGTCATCAGCGATGCCCTGCAGGACTGGCCATTGTTCAAGCTCAGCCGCGAAGAATCCCTGGTGCATTTCGCCGAGCTGCAAGGCATCACCCGTCATGGCGACTACGTGAAGAAGACCTTCTCCACCGAGCGGGATTTTCGCGCCACGTCCATGGCCGACTTTATCGCTTCCCTCGACAGTCCGGCGGCCAAGGGTGCCGACGGTGAACCACCGGCCTACATGGGCAACAACATCCTGCCGGCGCAGCTGATGGAGCAGATCAAGTACCCGCCCTACTTCGACCCGTCGTTGTTCATCCCACCGCGTATCTGGATCGGCCCCAAGGGCACCCTGACGCCCCTGCATCGCGACGACACCGACAATCTGTTCGCCCAGGTCTGGGGCCAGAAAACTTTCACCCTCGCCGCGCCTCATCACCGCGAAGCCCTGGGCACCTGGTCCACGGCGCCCCAAGGCGGGCTGGACGGCTGCGATTTCAACCCGGACGCGCCGGACTACCAACGCTTCCCCCGGGCCCGTGACGTGACCTTCCTGCGCGTGACGCTGGAGGCTGGAGATTTGCTGTTTTTGCCGGAAGGCTGGTTTCACCAGGTGGAGTCGGTGTCGACGTCGTTGTCGGTTAATTTCTGGGTGAATTCGGGGCGGGGGTGGTAACAGCGGCCCTGAAGCACATTCTTTTTCTGGCAGACAGATTGTGGGAGCAAGGCTTGCCCGCGATGAAGACAATGCGGTCTTTCGGAAATCGAGTCGCCTGTTTCGCGAGCAAGCTTTGCTCCCACAGTCCCCTTGCCACAGGTTTGTGTTTGGACCTGGAATATGAAGACCACCTCACCCAACTGAACTCCACCCACCTCAAACCAGTCAGCAGGTAAGGCCCTCAACTCAAGGTGCTAGACCATGCAGATATCCCTCGCCCGACAGGTTGCCCTGGTCACCGGCGCCAGCTCCGGCATTGGCGCAGGCGCGGCCAAGGCGTTGGCAGATGTGGGTGCCTCCGTGGTGCTCAACTACCATTCCAACGCCGAGCCGGCGCAAGAACTGGCCCGTGAAATCAACGCCAACGGCGGCCGCGCCATCGCCGTGGGGGCCGACGTGTCGAAGGAACAGGAGGTCGAGCACCTGTTTGCCCAAGCCCTCGATGCCTTTGGCACACTGGACATCCTGGTGGCCAATTCCGGTTTGCAAAAAGACGCCGCCGCCGTCGATATGAGCCTGGAAGACTGGAACACCGTGATCGGCACCAACCTCACCGGCCAGTTCCTTTGCGCCCGCGCCGCCCTGCGAATCTTCAATCGCCAGGGCATTCGCCAGGGCGTGTCCCGGGCCGCCGGCAAGATCATCCACATGAGCTCGGTGCACCAGCGCATTCCCTGGGCCGGCCACGTCAATTACGCCGCGTCCAAGGGCGGTGTCGATCTGCTGATGCAGAGCCTGGCCCAGGAAACCAGCCACCAGCGCATCCGCATCAACAGCATCGCTCCCGGCGCCATCCGCACGGCCATCAACCGCGAAGCCACCGAGGGCGAGCAGGAGCAGAAACTGCTGGAGCTGATTCCTTACGGTCGCGTCGGCGATGTCGAGGACGTCGCCAATGCGGTGGTCTGGCTGGCCTCGGACTGGTCCGATTATGTGGTGGGCACCACGCTGTTCATCGATGGCGGGATGAGCCTTTATCCGGGGTTTCGCGGCAATGGCTGATCATGACGAACCGCAAAGCCCCATCGAGAACCACGGCATCATCGGCGACATGCGCAGCGCCGCGCTGGTCAACGACCGGGGCAGCGTCGATTTCTTCTGCTGGCCGGAATTCGACAGCCCGTCGATCTTCTGTTCCCTGCTCGACACCCCGGAGGCGGGCATTTTCCAACTCGCGCCTGACCTGCCGAACGCCCGTCGGCAACAGATCTACCTGCCCGACACCAACGTGTTGCAAACCCGTTGGCTGAGCGACGGCGCTGTGGTGGAAATCACCGACCTGCTGCCCATCGGCGACAGCGAAGACGATTTGCCGGTGCTGATGCGCAAGGTCCACATGACCGTCGGCAGTGCGACGTTTCGCCTGCGCTGCGCGGTGCGGCATGACTATGCCCGGGCCGCGACGACCGCGAGCCAGGACGGCAGCCACATTTGCTTCAGCGCGCCAGGGCATCCGAGCCTGCGTTTATGCGGCGATCAGCCCATGACGCTGGACGGCAACGCCGCCGTGGCCGAGTTCACCCTGGAACAGGGCCAGCGCGCCGAATTCCTGCTGGGCGGCATCGACGACCCGCGCCTGCAGGACGATGCCAGCGCGATGTGCCTGGAGCGGACCCTGGCGTTCTGGCGCGGCTGGATCGGCCAATCCAACTATCGCGGGCGCTGGCGCGAAGTGGTCAACCGCTCGGCCCTGGCGCTGAAACTGCTGACCTCGCGCAAACACGGCGCCATCCTCGCCGCCGCCACCTTCGGCCTGCCGGAAACCCGCGGGGGCGAGCGCAACTGGGATTACCGCTACACCTGGATCCGCGACGCTTCGTTCACGGTCTATGCGTTCATGCGCCTGGGTTTCGTCGACGAAGCCAACGCCTACATGCGCTGGCTGCGGGGCCGGGTCAGCGACTGCTGCGACCAGCCGACCAAACTCAACATCCTCTATGGCCTGGACGGCAGGCAGGAACTGCCGGAAACCGAGCTGCCGCACTTGAGCGGCTTCGGCAACGCGCAACCGGTGCGCATCGGCAACCTGGCCTACCAACAGGTGCAATTGGATATTTTCGGCGAGCTGATGGACGCCGTGTACCTGGTCAACAAATACGGCGAAGCCATTTCCCATCAAGGTTGGAAACACACCGTCGAAGTGATCGACCAGGTATGCACTGTCTGGCAGGACAAGGACGTGGGCATCTGGGAAATGCGCGGTGACAAACAACATTTCCTGCACTCGCGGCTGATGTGCTGGGTCGCCGTCGACCGCGCCATCCGCCTGGCCGAAAAGCGCTCCCTGCCCGCCCCGTTCGCTCGCTGGGACGAGACCCGCCAGGCCATTTACCAAGACATCTGGGCCAACTTCTGGAACGACGAACACCAGCACTTTATCCAACGCCTGGGCAGCACCGCCCTGGACGGTTCAATGCTGTTGATGCCTTTGGTGCGTTTCGTCAGCGCCCGCGACCCGCGCTGGCTGTCGACACTCGATGCCATCGAAAAAAGCCTGGTGCGCGACGGCATGGTCTACCGCTACCGCAACGACGACAGCCCCATCGACGGCCTCAGCGGCACCGAAGGCTCCTTCGCCGCCTGCTCCTTCTGGTACGTCGAATGCCTGGCCCGCGCCGGCCGCGTGGAAAAAGCCCAGCTGGAATTCGAACAACTGCTGCGCTACGCCAACCCGCTGGGGTTGTACGCCGAAGAGTTCGACAGCCACGGCTACCACCTGGGCAATACTCCCCAGGCCCTGACCCACCTGGCGCTGATCAGTGCGGCGAGCTTCCTGGACCGCAAGTTGAGCGGCGAGAAAAATCATTGGCAGCCGTGAGCTGAATGGCCCTTCAGACTGGGCACAGTCCCTGTGGCGAGGGAGCTTGCTCCCGCTCGACTGCGCAGCAGGCGCAAAAATCCTGGGGTCGCTTCGCAACCCAGCGGGAGCAAGCTCCCTCGCCACAGGGAAAACGGTGGGCTGACTATTGTGTTGAGTCAGCCAGTTCGAGGTCATCCAACGCTCGGTTGGCCAGCAACCTGGCCAGTTCGATCAACTGCTGAATCCCCAACGCAACATGACGCCGGGAACCTTCCAACTCGAACCCCAAGTCACTGACCAGCGCATCGGCCGAGGCCAGGGTTTCGCTGAGGGTGGTCAGCACCGACTCGGCGTTGAGGCCGGGAACCACGGTGAAAACCTGACCGTCCTGGGTGTCGGGCTTGGGTGGGGCGGGAGGAGACAAGTGAACGTTCAGCGCCCGGTCGGCGGCTTCACGGAGTTTTTGTGTATCGAAGGTGGTGTAGGCAGAGAGGTTTTCGGCGTGTGGTGGGTTGGGGGTGATCTTGACCATGATGTGAATCTCCATTCGAAAGTGGAGTTCGCCATTTCCGCGACCAAGCAGAAGGGTGGCGAACTGTACGCAGGTTGGTCGACCAGGGAATGGATACCCGGCAGGGCCCGAAGCCCTCCCACGCACAGTCAGCCATAAAGCAGACAGCCGCTCGCGCGGCATTGTGCGCCATTCTAAACCCGGGCGACCAAACCCGGTCGCTGATTTTGCAGCGACGGGCAAAGCCTATCCCCGCCCCTTCCGAACCGACAACCGACGCGACTCGTCAGAAAATTCCGGTTCACCTATTTTTTTGTAGGAACACAACCCCGTGGCGAGGGAGCTTGCTCCCGCTCGACTGCGCAGCAGGCGCAAAAATCTTCCAGCCTCCAAAGAACCAGCGTCTGGTATGGGGTCGCTTCGCAACCCAGCGGGAGCAAGCTCCCTCGCCACAGAAGCAATCACCGCAAGTCACCCATTTAGCGTTACGCCCCCTTTCGAGTTGCCAGCCCCGCCAACCCCTCCTAAGATCGACGCTCTCACGGGTGCAGCGGAGCTGCCCGATAAAAACCCGACTCAAGGACCTGACATGACCCATATCAAACGCCCCATCACCACCCCACCCCGAACAGGCCTGACCCGCGAAGACCTCTGGGAAGGCCACGACCGGGGCTTGATCAAGTGCTGGGAAATCGGCCGCGAACGTTCGGCGAAGTTTCCCGAACTGGCGCAACGCTGTGTGGCCGGGGAGTTGCCGGTGCTGGGTTGGAAAGGTGGCGTCAGCCGCAGCCTGAAGAAAAACGAAAAATTCGGTTGCCTCAAATACCTCGCCCAATGGCAGGGACTGCGCGGTGAAGACCTGGACATCGACCTGACCCAGGAGCGCACCCTGACCTGTTCCAACACCAATATGATTGTGACGTTCACGCCGGATCGGGCCAAATACGTCAACCAGGAACCTGCCTGAACACAACCGCACACTGCCGGAGGCCGACATGAACCTTGAGCCCAGGATCAACTTCGCCGTCACGCCGTTGCTGCGCATTGCCTACGAAGAACACGGTCCCGCCAGCGGCGACCCGATCATCCTGCTGCACGGTTTTCCTTACGATCCCAGGGCGTTCGACGAAGTCGCGCCGGCCCTGGCCCAACGTGGCTATCGGGTCGTCGTGCCCTACCTGCGCGGCTACGGCCGGACCCGTTTCAACAACCCGGCCATCCTGCGCTCCGGCCAGCAAGCCGCCCTGGCCCAGGACCTGTTGGATCTGATGGACGCACTCTCCATCCCCCAAGCGGCGCTGTGTGGCTACGACTGGGGCGGTCGGGCGGCGTGTATCGTCGCGGCGCTGTGGCCCGAACGCGTGCGCTGCCTGGTGACCGGCGATGGCTACAATCTGCAGGACATTCCGCGCTCCAGGCAACCGCTGGATCCGGAAACCGAACATCGGCTGTGGTATCAGTACTACTTCCACACGGCCCGGGGTGTCGAGGGCCTGACCCAGAACCGGCGCGAGCTGTGTGGCTTGCTTTGGCGCCTGTGGTCGCCGACCTGGAAACGTGGCGCCGAACTGTATCCCCTCAGCGCAGCGTCGTTCGACAACCCGGACTTCGTCGACGTGGTAATCCACTCCTACCGTCATCGCTTCATGTACGCACCGGGCGATCCGACGCTGGAGTGGATGGAGGAAAAATTGACGGCGCAACCGGCCATCAGCGTGCCGAGCATTTCCCTGTGCGGGGGCGACGACGGCGTGGGGCCCGCGCCGAAGCACGATGAAGATGCCGAGCATTTCAGCGGTTTTTACGAGCGCCGAGTGCTCGCCGGTGTCGGCCACAACATTCCCCAGGAAGCCCCCGAGGCCACGCTCAAGGCGTTGCTGGATCTGCTTGAGGGTTGACGGCGAACCGCTCGCGATAGGCTTGGGGTGTCACGCCCATGGCCCGTAGGAAACTTCGGCGCAAGGTTTCTTCGCTGCCAAAGCCACATTGCACCGCCACCCGTTTGATTGACACCGCGGTGTCGGACAACAAACGGCGCGCGGTTTCCACGCGAATCAACTCGACGGCCCGCGCCGGGGTCTGGCCGGTGTCGGCGCGGTAGTGACGCACAAAGCTGCGCTCGCTCATGCTCACCTCGGCGGCCAGGCTCGACAGGCCAAGGTCACGGGTGAGGTTTTCGGCGATCCAGGCGTGCAGGTCATCGAACCGACTGCCCTGTTTTTGCAGCGACAACGTCACGCTGAACTGCGATTGCCCGCCAGGACGCTTGAGGAACACCACCAGTTGCCGGGCGACCTCCAGCGCCACCGCGCGGCCCAAGTCCTCCTCGACCAGCGCCAGGGCCAGGTCGATGCCGGCCGTCACCCCGGCCGAGGTCCAGACCGGACCGTCGTTGATAAAAATCGGGTTGGGTTCGACCCGCAATTGCGGATGTTGCTCGGCCAATTGCTCGCAGCGGGTCCAGTGCGTCACCACGCGCCGTCCGTCCAGCCAACCGCTGGCGGCCAGCAGGAACGCCCCGGTGCACACCGACGCCACCCTTCGCGAACGCAGGCCGTGCGCCTTGACCCAGGCCACCAGCGCCGGGTCTTTCGCCGCTTCATACACGCCCCAACCACCGGCAATGAGCAACGTGTCGCTGCCTTCGCTCGGCAGCGGCTCGGCCATCAGCGCCAAGCCCGCCGAGGACATGACCGCCCCGCCACCCACCGCGATGACCGTTGGTGTGTAGGGCAGCGGCAGGCCTTGCTGGCGAGCCAAATCGTTGGCCGAGGCAAACACCTGCAAGGGCCCGGTGACATCCAGCACTTGCACGTTGGCGAAGGCCAGGACATGAACGGTTTTCGGTGGGTTGGGCATATTGGCGTGATTCGTGGGCTTATTGGCGTATACGCCAGAGCCTACGGATCTAAAGTCAAACCGTCCACCCCTCGGGCATCATCCAAAGGAGAACGCGACATGACGTTGCAGATCGGTTTGCTGTTATTCCCCCAAGTCCAGCAGTTGGACCTGACCGGCCCTTATGACGTATTGGCCTCGTTGCCAGATGTGAAGGTCCACCTGATCTGGAAGGACCTGGCCCCGGTCACCGCGAGTACCGGGCTGGTACTGCTGCCTACCACCACGTTCGAGGACTGCCCGAAGCTCGATGTGATCTGCGTCCCCGGCGGGACCGGCGTCGGGCCGCTGATGGAAGACGAGCAGACGCTGGCCTTCATCAAGCGGCAAGCCGCCGACGCGAAATACATCACCTCGGTGTGCACCGGTGCGTTGGTGCTCGGTGCGGCAGGCCTGTTGCAAGGCAAGCGCGCCACCACTCACTGGGCCTATCACAGCCTTTTGCAAACCCTGGGCGCGACGCCGGTCAAGGACCGCGTGGTCCGCGACGGCAACCTGCTCACCGGGGGTGGCATCACGGCCGGGATCGATTTTGCCCTGACCCTGGCGGCCGAACTGTTCGACCAGGACACCGCCGAGCTGGTCCAGCTGCAACTCGAATACGCCCCAGCCCCGCCGTTCACCGCCGGCAGCCCGGACACCGCGCCGACGCGCGTCCTGGAAGAAGCCCAACGGCGTGCGGCCGAGTCGTTCCGGGTGCGCTCGCAGATCACCCAGCGTGCTGCGGCGCGGTTGGAGCTGGCGTAACGATAAGCCCCAAAGCCGGCGCACAGACTATGTCGGGTTGGACACAACCTTGAGGCAGTCCCATTGTGGCGAGGGAGCTTGCTCCCGCTCGACTGCGCAGCGGTCGCAAAATCTTGGGGTCGCTTCGCAACCCAGCGGGAGCAAGCTCCCTCGCCACAAAGGGTTTCCTTGTCGGTTCAACTCGACTTAGAACGGACTGGCAGTGGGTCGCACAATCAGTTCGCTGACGTCCACATCCGCGGGCTGTTCGATGGCATAGGCGATTGCCCGGGCGATGGCTTCGGCCGGAATGGAGATCTTGCGAAACTCACGCATTTCGGCACGCCCACCTTCATCGGAAATGCTCTCGGCCAGTTCCGACTCGGTCACGCCGGGGGAAATCACCGTCACGCGCACATCGCCTCCGACTTCCTGGCGCAAGCCCTCGGAAATCGCCCGCACGGCGTACTTGGTGGCGCAATACACAGCGGCCGTCGGGCTGACGGCGTAGGCACCGATGGATGCGATGTTGATGAACTGCCCGCTACGCTGGCGCTGCATCAGCGGCAGGCCGGCGGCGATGCCGTGAAGCACGCCACGGATATTGACGTCGATCATACGGTCCCACTCCTCGACTTTCAGCGCCTCGAGTTTGGAGAGCGGCATGACCCCGGCGTTGTTGATGATCACGTCGACCCGACCGAACCGTTCGACAGCGAAGTCAATCAGGCTCTGGACGTCATCGCGGCGGCTCACGTCCACGGATTTGCAGGCCGCCTGCTGGCCGGCGGCTTCGAGTTCCTGCACCAGCGCTTGCAAACGATCGATACGCCGGGCGCCGAGTACGACACGAGCACCGCGAGCCGCGAGCAACCGCGCCGCCGCTTCACCAATCCCGCTGCTGGCGCCGGTGATGACCACGACTTTGTTTTGAATATCGGACATGATGGTTTCCTCGTCTGGACGTGTTGGCCCCCGGGTGGGAGCGTTTTGACAGGTCCAGATTAGGCAACCGACCTTTGCCTGGGTTAGTCGGATCCTCCTGCGCACTTGCACGATCCTGTAGCGATAAATGCGACTCTGGCCGACAACCGCGCAATCGGTTTTACTAGCGCGGTCCACTCATTTGGCCTGGGAGATTGATCGGCATGTCGGTATCCACGTCCATCCACACGGCGTCAGACGACGGCGTTAGTCAGCGTCGCGCCGAACTGGCGAGCCTGATGATGCGCTTCGCTCCAGACTTCGGCGTCCATCCCACGGCCATCGAGGCCTTGCACCTGATCCGCAGCGACGAGCCAACCGAAGCCCTGCACACCGTGCACAAGCCTGGTTTGTGCGTGATTGTCGAGGGGCGCAAGGAAGTGCGCCTGGCGGATGAATGCTACGTGTATGACCCGCTCAATTACCTCGTCGTCTCGGTGACCCTGCCGTTGGCCGGCCAGGTGATTGAAGCCAGTCCCGAGCGCCCCTACCTGTGCATCCGCCTCGACATCGATCCGGCACAGATCTGTCGCCTGATTGCCGACGCCAGTCCCATCGGCGTACCGAGCGAAAGAACCGGACGCGGGTTGTTCCTCGATCGCATCGATGCGCCATTGCTGGACGCGGTGTTGCGCTTGCTGCGGCTGCTGGACAGCCCGGACGATATCGCCACGCTCGCGCCGCTGGCCCAACAGGAAATTTTCTACCGGCTGCTGCGTGGCGTCCAAGGCCGGCGCTTGCACGATATCGCCATTCCCGACACCCAGACCCATCGCATCAGCCGCGCCATCGAGTGGCTCAATAGCCATTACGCCGAGCCGCTGAACATCGACAGCCTGGCACAAATGATCAACCTCAGCCCTTCGGCCCTGCATCACCGCTTCAAGGCCGTGACCGCCATGAGCCCGTTGCAATATCAGAAACAGCTGCGCCTGCAAGAGGCCCGCCGGTTGTTGTTGGCGCAGAGCAGCGATGTTTCGTCAATCGGCTACAAGATGGGGTATGAAAGTCCTTCGCAGTTCAGCCGCGAATACAGCCGTCTATTTGGCGCCTCGCCGAGCAAGGACATCGCTCGTTTGCGTGCCCAGGCGCTGCAAGCCAGTGGCGCTTGACCCTGCGTTTGGCACATCAGGCTACTTTTTCACAGACGAAAAAAAACCCGCCGAAGCGGGTTTTTTGAGGACCAATTTGACTCCCTGTCCGGCATTCCATGCCTGGTCCAATCATCCATGACCCTGAGCACTCCCTGTACCCAGTGGATGAATATAGATTAGGCCTCCCGGTGTCCTGGGAAAAGACGAGAAAGCAGCAACGCCGTGTAAGCGTTTCGCTATAGAACCCTTTGACACTTTCCAGCAGACGAAAAAAAACCCGCCGAAGCGGGTTTTTCCAAGACCATTACGACTCCCTGTCGATAGCTAATCCTTGCATGGTCGATCGTCCCTGATCCTGAGCACTTCCTGTGCTTCAGTGGATGAGTCCAGATTACGCCTCGGATCCAAAGCGAAATAGACGACATAGCTACCATCTCGTGTAAGACATTCGCTATACCTGCCCTTCCGAAAACCCTTAGCGCCACCAGCCGTTCGATCTCAAGCCTTGTTCAGGAAGGCTTCAATATTGGCCATTTGCTCATCCCAGCCACGGCTGTCCATGCGAAAAGCCTTCAGTCGGCGAGCCTCGGGGATGTTGTTGAAACCCGACTCCACGACTTTGAGCAAAGTACCGCTATCCATGTCTTCAAGTTCGAATAACACCCGGGTTTCAGATTCTTTTGAATAATCCACCTGCGGTTCGACTGCGTAAGGATGCCAGCGAAACGAAAACACTCGCTCGGGTTCCACCCGCTCCACCGCGACGTCCCAGATAAGGTGTTCGTAACCTGGGTAAGTGATTTGCCCCTGGGTACGCTCACCTGCCACAAACCGTTTCCCCTCAAGGGCGACACCGAACCACTGGCCGAAGGCTTCGGCATTGGCCAGGGCGCGCCAGACTTGGGAGCGCGGGGCCTTGAGCAGGATCTTTCGTTCGATGCGGTCGGATGAATGCATGTGTCACCTCCTGTGTTTCAACAGTAGGCTTGTAAGACCACAAGGCCAACCGGAAAGTTGTATCAGAGAGTTGTTTAGCGCTGCCGACGTTAAAACAGTATGGAGCGTTGTAAACTCCCCCGGCGTTTTCCACCCCTCAAGGAGAGACCCGACATGTCCCCACGCTGGCTTCTGACCCTGACACCGTTGCTTTTTGTCGCCGCCGCCCAGGCCGACGACTGCGCCAACGCCATCACCCAAGGCGAAATGAACCAGTGCGCAGCCAAGGAAAGCAAAGCCGCCGACAACGAGCTGAACAGCTTGTACAAGCAGATCACCGCACGCCTGAAGGACAATCCAGAGACCACGAAAATGCTGGTCAAGGCACAGCGTGCCTGGATAGGCTTCCGTGATGCCGAATGTGAATTCTCCGCCTCTGGCGTCGAGGGCGGCAGCGTCTATCCGCTGATCTATGGCAATTGCATCACCGCCCAGACCAAAGCCCGGGTCGAGGCATTCAAAACCTATCTCAAGTGCAAGGAAGGGGATCTGAGCTGCCCTGTACCCGAGGCTTGATAGCCGGGATGTAAAAAGGATGACCTCTGCAGGTCATCCTTTTTTTGGTCAGCGCTTTTATTACGGGCAAAACAAAACCCCTACCTGCATCAGCAGATAGGGGTTTCGGAATTTAATCTTGACGATGACCTACTCTCACATGGGGAAACCCCACACTACCATCGGCGATGCATCGTTTCACTGCTGAGTTCGGGATGGGATCAGGTGGTTCCAATGCTCTATGGTCGTCAAGAAATTCGGGTACCGAGTCGTGGCCTGATGGCCTCGCTTCAGCAAATTGGGTATGTGATAGCGTCGGTGTTTTGTGAGATTCGAACTTTCGGTTCGTTTCGTCTTCACACACCGCAATCTGGCGCTCTTTCGAGTCAGCAAATTGCTTGGGTGTTATATGGTCAAGCCTCACGGGCAATTAGTACAGGTTAGCTCAACGCCTCACAGCGCTTACACACCCTGCCTATCAACGTCGTAGTCTTCGACGGCCCTTCAGGGGACTCAAGGTCCCAGTGAGATCTCATCTTGAGGCAAGTTTCCCGCTTAGATGCTTTCAGCGGTTATCTTTCCCGAACATAGCTACCCGGCAATGCCACTGGCGTGACAACCGGAACACCAGAGGTTCGTCCACTCCGGTCCTCTCGTACTAGGAGCAGCCCCTCTCAAATCTCAAACGTCCACGGCAGATAGGGACCGAACTGTCTCACGACGTTCTAAACCCAGCTCGCGTACCACTTTAAATGGCGAACAGCCATACCCTTGGGACCGGCTTCAGCCCCAGGATGTGATGAGCCGACATCGAGGTGCCAAACACCGCCGTCGATATGAACTCTTGGGCGGTATCAGCCTGTTATCCCCGGAGTACCTTTTATCCGTTGAGCGATGGCCCTTCCATACAGAACCACCGGATCACTAAGACCTACTTTCGTACCTGCTCGACGTGTCTGTCTCGCAGTCAAGCGCGCTTTTGCCTTTATACTCTACGACCGATTTCCGACCGGTCTGAGCGCACCTTCGTACTCCTCCGTTACTCTTTAGGAGGAGACCGCCCCAGTCAAACTACCCACCATACACTGTCCTCGATCCGGATAACGGACCTGAGTTAGAACCTCAAAGTTGCCAGGGTGGTATTTCAAGGATGGCTCCACGCAGACTGGCGTCCACGCTTCAAAGCCTCCCACCTATCCTACACAAGCAAATTCAAAGTCCAGTGCAAAGCTATAGTAAAGGTTCACGGGGTCTTTCCGTCTAGCCGCGGATACACTGCATCTTCACAGCGATTTCAATTTCACTGAGTCTCGGGTGGAGACAGCGCCGCCATCGTTACGCCATTCGTGCAGGTCGGAACTTACCCGACAAGGAATTTCGCTACCTTAGGACCGTTATAGTTACGGCCGCCGTTTACCGGGGCTTCGATCAAGAGCTTCGCGTTAGCTAACCCCATCAATTAACCTTCCGGCACCGGGCAGGCGTCACACCCTATACGTCCACTTTCGTGTTTGCAGAGTGCTGTGTTTTTAATAAACAGTCGCAGCGGCCTGGTATCTTCGACCGGCGTGGGCTTACGCAGCAAGTGCTTCACCCTCACCGGCGCACCTTCTCCCGAAGTTACGGTGCCATTTTGCCTAGTTCCTTCACCCGAGTTCTCTCAAGCGCCTTGGTATTCTCTACCCAACCACCTGTGTCGGTTTGGGGTACGGTTCCTGGTTACCTGAAGCTTAGAAGCTTTTCTTGGAAGCATGGCATCAACCACTTCGTCACCCAAAGGGTAACTCGTCATCAGCTCTCGGCCTTGGAATCCCGGATTTACCTAAGATTCCAGCCTACCACCTTAAACTTGGACAACCAACGCCAAGCTGGCCTAGCCTTCTCCGTCCCTCCATCGCAATAACCAGAAGTACAGGAATATTAACCTGTTTTCCATCGACTACGCTTTTCAGCCTCGCCTTAGGGACCGACTAACCCTGCGTCGATTAACGTTGCGCAGGAAACCTTGGTCTTTCGGCGTGGGTGTTTTTCACACCCATTGTCGTTACTCATGTCAGCATTCGCACTTCTGATACCTCCAGCAAGCTTCTCAACTCACCTTCACAGGCTTACAGAACGCTCCTCTACCGCATCACTTACGTGATACCCGTAGCTTCGGTGTATGGTTTGAGCCCCGTTACATCTTCCGCGCAGGCCGACTCGACTAGTGAGCTATTACGCTTTCTTTAAAGGGTGGCTGCTTCTAAGCCAACCTCCTAGCTGTCTAAGCCTTCCCACATCGTTTCCCACTTAACCATAACTTTGGGACCTTAGCTGACGGTCTGGGTTGTTTCCCTTTTCACGACGGACGTTAGCACCCGCCGTGTGTCTCCCATGCTCGGCACTTGTAGGTATTCGGAGTTTGCATCGGTTTGGTAAGTCGGGATGACCCCCTAGCCGAAACAGTGCTCTACCCCCTACAGTGATACATGAGGCGCTACCTAAATAGCTTTCGAGGAGAACCAGCTATCTCCGAGCTTGATTAGCCTTTCACTCCGATCCACAGGTCATCCGCTAACTTTTCAACGGTAGTCGGTTCGGTCCTCCAGTTAGTGTTACCCAACCTTCAACCTGCCCATGGATAGATCGCCCGGTTTCGGGTCTATTCCCAGCGACTAGACGCCCTATTAAGACTCGCTTTCGCTACGCCTCCCCTATTCGGTTAAGCTCGCCACTGAAAATAAGTCGCTGACCCATTATACAAAAGGTACGCAGTCACCCAACAAAGTGGGCTCCCACTGCTTGTACGCATACGGTTTCAGGATCTATTTCACTCCCCTCTCCGGGGTTCTTTTCGCCTTTCCCTCACGGTACTAGTTCACTATCGGTCAGTCAGTAGTATTTAGCCTTGGAGGATGGTCCCCCCATATTCAGACAAAGTTTCTCGTGCTCCGTCCTACTCGATTTCACTTCTAAGATCCTTTCGCGTACAGGGCTATCACCCACTATGGCCGCACTTTCCAGAGCGTTCCGCTAAAATCAAAGAAGCTTAAGGGCTAGTCCCCGTTCGCTCGCCACTACTAAGGGAATCTCGGTTGATTTCTTTTCCTCAGGGTACTTAGATGTTTCAGTTCCCCTGGTTCGCCTCTTGCACCTATGTATTCAGTACAAGATAACCATCTTATGATGGCTGGGTTCCCCCATTCAGACATCTCCGGATCAAAGTCTGTTTGCCGACTCCCCGAAGCTTTTCGCAGGCTACCACGTCTTTCATCGCCTCTGACTGCCAAGGCATCCACCGTATGCGCTTCTTCACTTGACCATATAACCCCAAGCAATCTGGTTATACTGTGAAGACGACATTCGCCGAAAATTCGAATTTCTCAACTAAGAGAACTCACAAATTTTACCTTAGCCTGATCCGTTACCAGTGAAAGTAACGTTCAGTCTATCTTTCTATCACATACCCAAATTTTTAAAGAACGAACTAGTCAAAGACTAGAAATCAACATTCACCATCGAACCGATGGAATGCTCATTTCTAAGCTTTATACAATCGAAGCAGTAGTGGTGGAGCCAAGCGGGATCGAACCGCTGACCTCCTGCGTGCAAGGCAGGCGCTCTCCCAGCTGAGCTATGGCCCCGTATTTCTACAGGCGTTTCCCACACAAAATTGGTGGGTCTGGGCAGATTCGAACTGCCGACCTCACCCTTATCAGGGGTGCGCTCTAACCAACTGAGCTACAGACCCAATTTCGAGCTACTAAGGCCGACCTCACCCTGCTCTTTACCACAGAGCATGGGGTGCGCTCTAACCAACCAAGCTACAACCCTTTTGGCTGCTTCTATCGTCTTCTTCAATGAATCAAGCAATTCGTGTGGGAGCTCATGAAGCAGCTGCGGTCGTCGATTAAGGAGGTGATCCAGCCGCAGGTTCCCCTACGGCTACCTTGTTACGACTTCACCCCAGTCATGAATCACACCGTGGTAACCGTCCTCCCGAAGGTTAGACTAGCTACTTCTGGTGCAACCCACTCCCATGGTGTGACGGGCGGTGTGTACAAGGCCCGGGAACGTATTCACCGCGACATTCTGATTCGCGATTACTAGCGATTCCGACTTCACGCAGTCGAGTTGCAGACTGCGATCCGGACTACGATCGGTTTTGTGGGATTAGCTCCACCTCGCGGCTTGGCAACCCTCTGTACCGACCATTGTAGCACGTGTGTAGCCCAGGCCGTAAGGGCCATGATGACTTGACGTCATCCCCACCTTCCTCCGGTTTGTCACCGGCAGTCTCCTTAGAGTGCCCACCATAACGTGCTGGTAACTAAGGACAAGGGTTGCGCTCGTTACGGGACTTAACCCAACATCTCACGACACGAGCTGACGACAGCCATGCAGCACCTGTCTCAATGTTCCCGAAGGCACCAATCCATCTCTGGAAAGTTCATTGGATGTCAAGGCCTGGTAAGGTTCTTCGCGTTGCTTCGAATTAAACCACATGCTCCACCGCTTGTGCGGGCCCCCGTCAATTCATTTGAGTTTTAACCTTGCGGCCGTACTCCCCAGGCGGTCAACTTAATGCGTTAGCTGCGCCACTAAGAGCTCAAGGCTCCCAACGGCTAGTTGACATCGTTTACGGCGTGGACTACCAGGGTATCTAATCCTGTTTGCTCCCCACGCTTTCGCACCTCAGTGTCAGTATCAGTCCAGGTGGTCGCCTTCGCCACTGGTGTTCCTTCCTATATCTACGCATTTCACCGCTACACAGGAAATTCCACCACCCTCTACCATACTCTAGCTCGACAGTTTTGAATGCAGTTCCCAGGTTGAGCCCGGGGCTTTCACATCCAACTTAACGAACCACCTACGCGCGCTTTACGCCCAGTAATTCCGATTAACGCTTGCACCCTCTGTATTACCGCGGCTGCTGGCACAGAGTTAGCCGGTGCTTATTCTGTCGGTAACGTCAAAACACTAACGTATTAGGTTAATGCCCTTCCTCCCAACTTAAAGTGCTTTACAATCCGAAGACCTTCTTCACACACGCGGCATGGCTGGATCAGGCTTTCGCCCATTGTCCAATATTCCCCACTGCTGCCTCCCGTAGGAGTCTGGACCGTGTCTCAGTTCCAGTGTGACTGATCATCCTCTCAGACCAGTTACGGATCGTCGCCTTGGTGAGCCATTACCCCACCAACTAGCTAATCCGACCTAGGCTCATCTGATAGCGCAAGGCCCGAAGGTCCCCTGCTTTCTCCCGTAGGACGTATGCGGTATTAGCGTCCGTTTCCGAGCGTTATCCCCCACTACCAGGCAGATTCCTAGGCATTACTCACCCGTCCGCCGCTCTCAAGAGGTGCAAGCACCTCTCTACCGCTCGACTTGCATGTGTTAGGCCTGCCGCCAGCGTTCAATCTGAGCCATGATCAAACTCTTCAGTTCAAACATCTTTGGGTTTTGAGAAAACCCTAAACTTGGCTCAGCAATCGTTGGTTACATCTTTGATTTCTCGCGGAGTAACTTGTGATGCTGATAATCTGTTGACTAGCAGTCTGACTCCACAAGCACCCACACGAATTGCTTGATTCAGTTGTTAAAGAGCGGTTGGCTGAGCCTTTCGTCTCAACCGAGGCGCGCATTCTACAGCGCCCCGTGTATCTGTCAAGCGGTTATTTTAAGAAGTTTTCAAAGTTTCGCTTCGGAAACATCAACAACTTCAACCACTTGCGCTTCCGATCTCTCGTTAGCGGGAGGCGAATTCTACAGCGTTACTCGCTGCTGTCAACACCTCTTTTTCACCGCTTTCGACCGAGAAGATCGAACCGCCGATAGAGCCAAACATCACCGCTCCATCTGCTCCTTCCAAGCTTCGATGAACTGAAGCCCTGCACCTTCAAAACCTACTTAACTCGTTGAATCTCAAGGAGTTTTCCGTTTCGACTGCGCCGGAAGTGGGGCGAATTATAGACTTCCAGAATCTGCCGTCAACCCTTAATTTGATTTTTCTATCTAACGCGTCGAGACGGCACTTAAATATGGCCGCTATATAGACGGAATCCCTGCAGATGCGCAATATACTGCTCAACTCAGCTTCTCCGCCCTTACTCTGGACGACACTTCGCAATGACACCCCCTTCACATCGCAACCTGGCCTCCACCCTGTACCCGGTTGCCTTGCTATTAATAGCCATGGCTTCCATTCAAGCGGGGGCTTCCCTCGCCAAAAGCATGTTCCCGGTAGTGGGCGCACAAGGGACTACGACGCTGCGACTCATCTTTGCCAGCCTCATCATGCTGTTGATGCTACGCCCCTGGCGCGCCAAGCTCACCGCCCAGTCCCTGCGCACGGTGATCGTCTATGGGATGGCACTGGGCGGCATGAATTTCCTCTTCTATATGTCAGTTCGTACCGTTCCGCTGGGCATCGCCGTTGCATTGGAATTCACCGGGCCTCTGGCAGTCGCCATTTACGCCTCGCGCCGGGCCATCGACTTTCTCTGGATTGCCCTGGCAGTGGTGGGTCTGTTGCTGCTCATACCGACCGGCGCGACCAGCGCCAGTATCGACCTGGTGGGTGCCGGCTACGCACTCGGTGCCGGCTTCTGCTGGGCGTTGTACATCCTGTTTGGCCAGAAAGCCGGAGCGGACAATGGTGTGCAGACCGCTGCACTGGGGGTCATGATCGCGGCCCTGTTCGTCGCGCCCATCGGCATTGTCCACGCGGGCGCCGCACTGCTCACACCGAGCCTGATTCCAATCGCCATCGGCGTCGCCATCCTGTCCACAGCCCTACCCTATACATTGGAAATGATTTCCCTGACTCGAATGCCTGCCCGCACCTTCGGCACCCTGATGAGCATCGAACCGGCAATCGCAGCCTTGTCGGGACTCGTCTTTCTTCATGAGTACTTGTCCCTGGCCCAGTGGATGGCCATCACCTGCATCATCCTCGCGTCGGTGGGTGCAACGCTGACCATGGCCAACACGGCAAAGCCTGCCGTCGCGGCAGATTGAAGCAGGATTTAACGAAGCTCTGGTATTTGCCGCGCATTTAGGCCATGTTTAGGTCCGTAACCTAATGTCAGACATGGATTTTTTCATACAGGACGTCATGAACGCTTCACGCAAGAGCGAACACGATCGTACGCGGACACAAGATCCGCGGCGATTATAAGGACGGGAATGAAACGAATTTTGATACTGATCGCCGTACTGGCAGTAGCGGGCTGTGCGGCGACATCGAAAACTGAAGTCAAGCGCGGCAAAAAAGGCCTGCACATCAACTGCTCCGGCCTGTCCTCATCCTGGGACCAGTGCGCCGCCAGCGCCGCCAACTCATGCGCTCCCAAGGGTTACAAGGTCATTGCCAAGTCCGGCGACGCCGTCGAAGAACCCGGGGACTATCCCTTCGGCCTCAATCCCGCCGGCTATACCAGCCGCAGCATGATTGTCATCTGCAAATAAGCGACCTTAGTCGAGCCCTTGGTCGGCCATTCGACGACTGATTTCCTCATGGCTGGACTTGAGTACGTCACGCTGGACTTGCGGCGAGACCAGCATCCGCGCAACCACCAACGCTCCCACGCATTGAGACAGGATGGCCCAGGCCAGGCTGTCGCTTCCCAATATTCGTGCCCAACTTTCGTGCAAGCGACAGATCCACGTTTGCGCCGCCTCCCTCACTTGGACATCCGATCGTGCGATCTCAGCGCCCAGTACCGGCAACGCACACCCTGCCTCGGGCTGCTCGACATGGCTCATGCTCAAGTATTGCTTGAGGCAGCGCTCCAGTTTCATCGAGTCCATGGCACCGTCGCCGCTCAAGCGGTCGAGGCTTTGGGCCAGTTCCCGCTCAACAATGGCCTTGAACAGCTCATCCTTGGATGAAAAGTGGCTGTAGAACGCGCCGCCGCTCAACCCGATCGCTTTCATCAGGCCATCGACACCGACCGTGGAGAAACCTGATTTCTTGGCGGATACGGCACTGCTGGCCAGCAGTTTCTCGCGGGTTTCCATTTTGTGATTGGCTGAATATCGCATGGTCCTGCCCCTGATCGCTCACCTTGACGCTTGCCGGATCTTAGCATAACGTCCGTTTAGTTAACGATCGTTTACCAATGAGGCTAACCATGAATAACAAGAAGGTCGTACTGGTTGTTGGCGCAGGCGATGCCACTGGCGGAGCGATTGCCAAACGCTTCGCCCAGGAAGGTTACGTGGCCTGTGTGACCCGTCGCAGCGCCGATAAACTCGAGCCGCTGGTCTACCGCATCCGCGCCGAAGGCGGCGAAGCCCACGGGTTTGCCTGTGACGCACGCAAAGAAGACGACGTGATCGCACTCATCGAGCAAATAGAGAACCAGATCGGCCCGATCGAAGCCTTCGTGTTCAACATCGGCGCCAACGTCCCCTGCAGCATCCTGGAAGAAACCGCGCGCAAGTATTTCAAGATCTGGGAAATGGCCTGCTTCTCAGGCTTTCTCAACGCACGGGAAGTGGCCAAGCGCATGGTCAAGCGCCAGCGCGGGACAATCCTGTTTACAGGGGCAACAGCGGGATTACGTGGTGCTTCGGGGTTCGCCGCATTCGCGGGGGCCAAGCATGGCATTCGGGCGCTGGCCCAAAGCATGGCCCGTGAACTTGGACCGCTGAATATCCATGTGGCTCATGTGGTGGTGGACGGCGCAATCGACACCGACTTCATCCGCGATCATTTCCCGGAAAAGTATGCCACCAAGGATCAGGACGGCATCCTGAACCCCGAACACATTGCCGACAATTATTGGTACCTGCACAGCCAACCCCGCGACGCCTGGACCTTCGAGCTGGACCTGCGCCCTTGGAGCGAACGCTGGTAACCCCTCCCCTCATAACAACAAGAGCACAGTTACCATGAGCAAATCCGTGGAGTTTTACTTCGATCTGGGCAGTCCGACCACGTACCTGGCCTACACCCAGCTGCCAACGCTGTGTGCACAGACAAACAGCCAGTTGATCTACCGTCCGATGTTATTGGGGGGCGTCTTCAAGGCGACCGGCAACGCATCGCCGGCAACAGTGCCGGCCAAGAACCCTTACCTGTTCAAGGATCTGAATCGCTTCGCCAAACGCTACGGCGTCGCGTTCCAGTTCAATCCACACTTTCCCGTCAACACACTGTTGCTGATGCGCGCAGTGACCGGCATGCAACTGCGCCACCCCGAACGCTTCGAGGT
This sequence comes from Pseudomonas sp. Z3-6, assembly GCF_051131985.1. Lineage (NCBI taxonomy): Bacteria > Pseudomonadati > Pseudomonadota > Gammaproteobacteria > Pseudomonadales > Pseudomonadaceae > Pseudomonas > Pseudomonas sp. Z3-6. The sequence goes on along the minus strand of NZ_CP071644.1, from coordinate 2,100,469 downwards.
ATTCGTCGATTGCCTGTTCCGCGCCTTTTGGGTGGACGCCCGCAACCTCAATGACCCGGCGACTGTCGCATCGGTCCTGAACGAAGGCGGTTTCGACGCCGACTACGTGCTGGCCCTGACGAGCGACGAGCAGGTTAAACAAGCACTCAAGAGCGCCACCGAAGCAGCCATCGGCCGGGGCATATTTGGCGCCCCGAGCATGTTTGTCGGCGACGAGCTGTTTTTCGGCCAGGATCGGCTGGACTTCGTCCGTGAAGCCCTCGCCTGATCCTATAGATCAGATCGCCATCGTCCGGGTGTTGAGCCATTGCAGTGCGTCACCGTCCAGCAATGGGCTCAATCGACGCTGAACCTCGGCATGGTAGGCGTTGAACCAGTCTTTTTCATCCTGGGTCAGCAGCGAAGGTTCCAGGCAGCGGGTGTCGATCGGGCACAGGGTGAGGGTTTCGAACTCAAGGAACTCACCGAACTCGCTGCTTCCGGCTTCGCGGTTCAGCACCAGGTTCTCGATGCGCACACCCCAGCGGCCGGGACGATAAGTGCCCGGTTCGATCGAGGTGATCATCCCGGCCTGCATCGCCGTTTGCGGCGCGGCAGCGGCTTGATAGGCAATCACCTGCGGGCCTTCGTGGACATTGAGGAAATAGCCTACGCCATGGCCGGTGCCGTGGCCGTAATCGACCTGCTCCGCCCAGATCGGCGCCCGAGCAATGGCATCGAGCAAGGGCGAAAGAATACCCCGCGGAAATTTGGCCCGGGACAGGGCAATCACCCCCTTGAGCACGCGCGTGCAATCACGTTTCTGCTCAGCGGTGGGTGTTCCGACCGGCACCATACGGGTGATGTCCGTGGTGCCTCCCAAATACTGGCCGCCGGAATCGATCAGCAACAGGCCATCACCTTCGATGACCGCATGGGCTTCTTCCGTCGCGTGGTAATGAGGCATCGCGCCGTTGGCGTTAAAGGCAGCGATGGTGTTGAAACTGAGGGAGACGAAGTCTGGCCGGCGCGTGCGGGCGGCGGTCAGGTGCTCGTCGATGGTCAGCTCGGTGATGCGCTCGCGGCCCCAGGCCCCTTCCAGCCAGGCGAAAAACTCACAGAGCGCCGCGCCGTCCTGCTCCATGGCGCGACGGATGTGCTCGGCGTCGGCCAGGCTTTTGCGCGATTTAGCCAACGTCGTTGGATTCAGGCCTTCGACCAGCTTCACGCCGCTGCCCAGGTTATCCAGCAAACCGACCGTCACCCGCGCCGGATCGATCTGCAGGCTCGCGCCGTCCGGCACTTCACGCAACGCGGCGGCGGCTTCGCTGTAATCACGCAGGGTCACGCCGTCCTGCGCCAGAACGGCCCGCAACGGTGCGTCAACCTTGTCCAGGGCCACGAACAGCGTTGCCTGCTGCTGGCTAATCAAGGCAAAGGAGACGAACACCGGGTTGAACGACACATCTGCACCGCGCAGGTTGAACAACCAGGCGATGTCGTCCAGCGTGGCGATGAAATGCCAGTCGGCACCACGCTCCTGGAGGGATTCGCGCAACTTGGCGAGCTTTTCAACGCGGCTGACGGTCGCCTGGGGTGGCAAATGGGCATAGACCGGTTGATCCGGCAAACTAGGGCGATCGTCCCAGACCTCCTTGAGCAGGTCGATGTCGGTGCGCAACCGCGCGCCGCGTTCGGCGAGCTTGCCGCCCAAGGTGCGGGCCGAGGCCACGGCCATGACTGCACCATCGACCGCGACCACCCCGCCCTCGGGCGTTTGTTCGGCCAGCCAGTCCAGCGGACCGGGCTGGCCCGGAATGAGCTTGACCAACTCGATACCGCTGCCCTCCAGCTCCTTGGTCGCCTGCTCCCAATAACGGCTGTCGGCCCAGACACCGGCGAAACTGCCGGTTACGATCAAGGTACCCACCGAACCATGGAACCCCGACAACCATTGTCGTCCCTGCCAATAACCCGGCAGGTATTCAGACAGATGCGGGTCGGCCGATGGCACCAGCAATGCGTGAACGCCCTCTCGGCTCATCAGTTGACGGATTCGGGCCAGGCGCTGGGGAACCAGTCCATGGGGCAAAGGCTCGGTGCTCATTGTTTCTCCTGCTCATTGAAATTGTTGTTCGATGCCGAAGACGGCTTATTGAGTGGTGGCCCAGAATGCCGGCGCAGTCGCGCACGCGGCCTTGATCAACCGCACCGCCTCATCGATATCCTGCTCGGTGGTAAAGCGCCCCAAGCTCAAGCGAATGGTCCGCCCGGCCGCCCGGGCATCGTGACCCAGGGCCAGCAGCACGTGGGACGGCGTGTTCTGCGCCGAATTGCAGGCCGAGGTCGCGGAAAACGCAATCGATGCGCCCAATGTCGCCGGATTGAACTCACCTTCGTTGAACGTCAGGCTCAGGGTGTGGGGAATCCGGCAGCTTGCACTGCCGTTTATACACACTCCGGGCAAGGCCAGCAGCGGCTCGAGCAAACGATTGCGCAATCGGGCGACTTTAGCGAGTTCTTCGTCGAATGCCGTGGCTGCCAATTCGAATGCGGCGCCCATGGCGGCAATCTGGTGGGTCGCCAGGGTCCCCGAACGCAAACCGCCCTCATGACCACCGCCATGAATCTGCGCCGACAGCCGTGGCCGGGCACGGTCGCCGACGTAGAGCGCACCGATGCCCTTGGGGCCGTAGATTTTATGCGCGGAAAAAGACATCAGGTCCACCGGCCAGCGGGACAGGTCGATCTGTACCTTGCCGGCGCCTTGGGCGGCGTCCACATGAAACAACGCACCGTGCTCGCGAACGATCTCGCCGATGGCGATGACGTCGTTGACGGTGCCCAACTCGTTGTTCACCAGCATCAGCGACACCAGGAACGTGTCTTCACGCAACGCCTCGCGAACCGCCTGTGGGCTGACCAGCCCCTCGGCGTCCGGCGCCAGCCAGGTGACCGCGACGCCGCTCTCTTCGAGTTGGCGTGCCGTATCGAGAATCGCCTTGTGCTCGATCAGGCTGGTGATGATGTGGCCGGCGCAAGCACCGCGTGCCTGGGCCACACCCTTGAGGGCCAGGTTGTTGGATTCGGTGGCGCCGGACGTCCAGACGATCTGTTCGGGCTGGGCCCCCACCAACTGCGCCACCTGCTGGCGGGCACGCTCCACCGAGCGCCGGGCCTCCTGGCCGAAGGCGTGGGAACTGGAAGCTGGGTTACCGAAGTTGCCGTCAAAACCCAGGCACTCGACCATGACTCGGATGACCCGCTCATCCACCGGCGTGGTGGCGGCGTAGTCGAAATACAAAGGACGTTTATTCATAGGAAACTCGCAGAGCCTGCTCCGGGACCAGGCGCCCTCGTTGGGTTCGAGACTAGCAATACCTGATCAAAGACCTTAAAGAAGTCGGACTTCATTTAAAAGTGCGTAGGAACGCTCCTGAACAGCGAGCTTAGCAGGCATCGCGTCGAAGCTCAGCCCTCAACTGATGCTTTCGAGCAACAACGGATACATCGAAGCGACCAGCAACAGCGCCATGCCCCAGTTGAACACGCGCAGCCAGCGACGGTCCCGCAACAGGTTGCGCAACAGGCTGCCGCACACCACCCACAGGCTCACGCTTGGCAGGTTGATCAAGGCAAACACCGCCGCAATCACCAGCACATTGAAGAAGTAGCCTTGGAGTGGCGTGTAGGTGCTGATGGCACCGATGGCCATGATCCAGGCCTTGGGATTGACCCATTGGAACGCCGCGGCGCCCCAATAGCTGATCGGCGTATTGTTCCCCGGCTGGCTGTCCGAAACCGGACCGGAGTGGGCAATTTTCCACGCCAGGTACAACAGGTATGCGGCACCGATGTAGCGCAGCGCGGTATAGAGCAGTGGATAAGTCTGGAACACCGCACCCAGGCCAAGGCCTACCGCCAGCACCAGGGAAAAGAAGCCGCAGGTAATGCCCAGCATGTGCGGAATGGTGCGGTTGAAACCGAAATTGACACCCGAGGCCAACAACATGGTGTTGTTAGGGCCGGGCGTGATCGAAGTCACCAGGGCAAACAGGGCGAAGCCCAGCAGCAGGTCAAGCGAAAGGGTCATGTCAGGTCAGTCCATCAGGGGCGGTCAGTCAAGTCACGACCCTACCCCACGTCCTGGCCCAAACCCACGGACAGTTAGGCAAAACTTTGAGCGGTACAGTCCCTTAGCTTGACCGGCCTGGCTGTTGCACGACCTGCTCGGCGCTCATCTGGCCTTGATCGTCGAACCCCACGTTTTTCGGTGACGAGCCGAGCAGCTCGGCTTTCTTTGCGTGGTACTCCTCGAACGAAAGGCCTCGGCGATTCAAGGCTTCAAGGGCCAGCTCGCGAGTCTCGTCGGCGGTGTAGGGGCGCAGCTCCGGGGAGGAGCTGGCGCAGCCGCCCAAGAGGGTGGCGGTCAACAGCAGCAAAACAGCTAAGGTACGGTTCATGGCAGGTGTCCGGTGTTCTGGAGTTGGGCGATGAACAAAGGCTACCCGCCGGCCTTGCGCTGCAGAAATCAACCCTCTCGATAGTGGGTATTGCCTACTTGGATCAGCCGTTGCGCTTAATCGACCAACTGGCAATGCAGCGCGTTGTCCAGGCTGCGCTCAATGTTGCGTAGCACCTGGAACGAGCCGAATGTGACGGCTTTGGCTCGGTGAACCTGGATCAGCCGCCAGAAACCCGAGTCGCCACTTTCGAAGCTTCGAAGCGCCGCCTCGCCGGCCTCGCGGGTTTGCCACTGCAAATAGTTGAGCACGCGCCGACCATCCTCGCTGGCCTGGATACTCGCACTCAGGAAACCCTGGTGGTCCCGGGCCAGGCGCTCGGTCTGTTCCGACAAGGCCGTGACCAGCGCCTGCTGCCATTGAGGTTCGATGTCGAATTCCATCAGTTGGGTGAAACTGCGATTGTTCCTTGGCGATTGCATGAAAGGTCCCCTATGCAGGTCAGGCGGATCTTGCGATCCGAAGGCGTGCAGGGTAAAACCTCTAGTTAAGTCAAGGTCAAGCAGTGAATTGAGGCGATGGCGCAAATCGATGTCCACAAGGAACTCACCGTCGGCCAAGTGGCCGCCCGCAGCGGCGTGGCGGTGACTGCCCTGCACTTCTACGAATCCAAGGGACTGATCAAAAGCACGCGCAATCAGGGCAACCAACGTCGTTATCCACGGGCGGTATTGCGCCGCGTGGCACTGATCAAGGTCGCCCAGCGCCTGGGCATTCCCTTGGCGGAGATCGGCGAGGCGTTGAAAAAACTGCCGGACAACCGCGCCCCAACGGCCGCCGACTGGCAGACCTTGTCGGCGCAGTGGAGCCGGGACCTGGACGAGCGCATCAGCCAATTGATGGCGCTGCGTGATCGACTCAACGGCTGCATTGGCTGCGGATGCCTGTCGATGGAAGCATGTCCGCTGCGCAATCAGGGCGATGTGCTGGGCCAGCACGGGCCAGGAGCTCATCTGCTGGAACAGCCCTGAAGCGTTCGTCGGGCTCCACGCCCACCCAGGCTCGCAGGCCTATAGTGGAGGGGCGCAAATCGACGAAGACTCTCTTCGCCTCCCATAACAAAAGGAGAAACGTCATGGGCGTCAACGCTATTCCCGAAGCTTTCCATAACATCACGCCCTACCTGGGCATTCAAAAAGCCGCCGAAGCCATCGACTTCTATAAAAAAGCCTTCAATGCCACCGAGGTCATGCGCCTGGCCATGCCCGATGGCGGCATCGGGCATGCCGAACTGCGGATCAACGGATATCCGATCATGCTCGGCACGCCTTGCGATCAAGGCCCGCTGAGTAACCCGGACACATCGCCATCGGTCGGCCTGCATCTCTATGTCGAAGATGTGGACAGCGCATTCGCCCAGGCCATTGCCGCGGGCGGCACGGTGATTTCCGAGGTCAAGGACCAGTTCTATGGGGATCGCACCGGCACCTTGAAGGATCCCTATGGGCATCTATGGTTCCTGGCGACACACAAAGAGGATCTGAGCCAGGAACAGATCGAGCAACGGGCCAGGGAGATGTTTCAACAAGGCTGACCGTCCGTGGCCAGGGGGCTCAGTTCCTGGCCACAGAGGCACTAAAACTAAACACGAAACATTTTCTTTCATCTTTCCCTTCAGGATTGGGATCGCTCGTTCGTCTTAATTAGATGCAGCAGGCCGCGTCGGCAAAAGCCACGGCCTGCTTTTTGGGTTCACTGGTGTTACGAAGCCCGTAATACGGAACCTTTCATCGAATCAAGACGCTCAATCATGTCGAAGAAATCCCGCTCCAAACTCTGGTTCCTGGTCCATAGCTGGCTGGCATTGCCCATCTGGTTCTTCGTGCTCATTGTCTGCGTCACCGGCACCCTGGCGGTGGTCAGCCAGGAGATCGTCTGGCTCGTCAACCCTGAGATGCGCGCCAGCAAGCCGTCGGACGATGCCGCGCTGCTCAGCTACGACCAGATCATCAGCGCGATCAAGCAGGCCCAGCCGCAAACCCAGGTGCAAAGAATCATTCGCCCCGACGAGTCGCATTTTGCCCTGGAAGTCGGCGTGACCTACCCTGATGGACGTCCCGACACGGTCTACGTCAACCCGTACAGCGGCGCCATCCAGGGCTCGGCGCCGACGTTCAACTTCCAGGCCTTCACCCGCGCCCTGCATGGCTGGTGGCTGGTGCCGTTCACCAACGGCTACAGCTGGGGCTGGTACCTGGTGTCGTTCCTGGGCCTGCCGTTGCTCGCATCCCTGGTGACCGGGCTGGTGGTCTACAAGCGTTTCTGGAAAGGCTTCTTGCGTCCGACCCTGCGAATTCGCCATGGCGCGCGGATTTTCTGGGGTGATTTCCACCGGCTCAGCGGGATCTGGTCGATCTGGTTCATCGCGGTCATCTCCGTCACCGGCACCTGGTTCCTGATCCAGGCCTTGCTGGGCGACAACCAGATCTCCATTTCCAGCGAACCGGTCATCCCGGTGGTGGCCCGTGAAAACGTGCCGTTATCCGTCGATGGCCTGCCACCCCCGCTGTTGAACCTGGACCGAGCCATCGAGATCGCCCAGCAACGCATCCCGGGACTGGAAGCAAGTTTCATCAGCCTGCCCGCCAATGCCTACAGCCATCTGGAAATCGGCGGCCGCGGCTGGTACCCGCTGATGTTCCAGACTGCCACCATCAACCCCTACAACGGTGACGTGGCCGCCTCGCGGCTGCTGTCCGATCGCACGACCCTGGAGTTCGTCACCGAATCCATGCGGCCCTTGCACACCGGGGATTTTGGCGGCCTCTGGATCAAGCTCATCTGGTTTTTCTTCGGTTTGATCATGAGCATGATGGTCCTCAGCGGGCTGCTGATCTGGACCAAACGCACGGCCCTGGCCACCGCCAATGCCTTCAAGCGTAGCCAGAAACCTACCCGTGGCGCCCGCCTCACGCAGGCATTGCAGCCGTCCGTCCACCGCGAATCGTCGGAGGGCAGCCTGTGAACCCATCCAATGCCGCTTCATCACCGTCGCGCCTGAGCCTGTTCTGGCATAAATGGCGCTTCCACCTCAACGTGCTGTTGCTGCTGATCCCCCTGGGGTTCATGCCCAAATACCTCTCCGAAGCCGCGCTGTTCCGCGGTGATGCCGGGCTGGGCGAGCGGGAAGTCGGCGAAGTCCAGGTCGGCCCCTGGAGCCTGCGCCTGGCAGAATTTCGCAACGAAGCCCCACGCGTCCAAGGGCCTGCCGGGCCCATGAAACACTTCAACGCGGCCCTGTGCCAAAGCTGTATCGGCCAGGTCAAGGCCAGCTACCTGCGCATCGGCAAACCTCGCAGCCTTAGGGCCGCCGGGGTGATTTTCTTCGGCTCGCCCTACCGTATGGGTGCCTTGTTGCCAGTCCCGACAAAGACCCAGCCCGACGCCGAACTGTGGATAACCCTGGAGGGTTGGGACGGTTCGATGCATCAGGCTTCCATCCCCCTGAGCCAGGCCTCCCCGGCCACTGTTGCCTGGCTGAAGAATCAAGGAGCCAAACCATGACCCTTCGCGCCTTATCCAAGGGCCTGGCGCTGCTGTTATGCGCGGGCGCAAGCACCAGCGTCCTGGCCCACAACCCGATGTGCGAGTGCAAGGCCATCGACGCCGAGCAGATCCAATGCACCGGTGGTTTTTCCGACGGCAGCGGTGCGCCGGGGGTGACCCTCGACGTGATCGGTTATGACGAAACCATCCTCGTCCCGGGCAAGCTCGGCGCCGACTCGAAGCTGACCTTCAAGAAACCGAACGCTGAATTCTACGTACTCTTCGACGCCGGCCCCGGCCACGTGGTGGAAATCGACCAAGCCGACATCGAGGCCCCATGAGCAACGCCACGACTCAAGTCATCCGTCCCGCCGGCGCGGGTCATGAAACCCTGTATGTGTTGTTGCTGTGCCTGGTCATCGTGCTGGTGGCCGGGTCCGTGGTGGCGTGGCATGGCAAAGCCGAAGAGGCCCCTCACCTGGCCTCGAACCAACTCGACGCCCGCCGCGATCTCAGCGCCGCCGAGCAAGGTATCTATGCCGACCTGCGGGTGACCCTGGATGAAATCCGCTTGCTGCGCGAAGACCAACATACCCTGCCCGCCCCGCAAACCCTGGCCGAGGAAGGCTTTGCGCCGTTCGCCCAGGACGCCAGTTCCGTCAGCCGCGGCGGCCATGCCTGGCAACAACTGCAGGACCAGGCCTACTTCGGCGCCAGTGCCAATTCGTCCGTGGCCGGTTCGTTTCTGATGCGCATCGGCGAAGCGTCCGACGCCGCCCCGGACATCTGGCTCAACCGCGGCACGGACCTCGCGACGCCCACCACCCTGGACGACGCGGCTTTGTCCGCCGCTGGCTGGCGACAGATCGTCGCGCAATACGATGCCGGCGTAACCCGCCAGCACCGGCACTGACCCCACGCCTTCATTCGAGAGAAGACCGTTTGCCCATGCCTATTGCATCCCAACGCCGACCCTTGCTGCGCCTGCTGTTGATCGGCCTGCTGGCCTGCCTGTTCACCTCGCCGGTGAGCGCCGAAACAGCCAAGCGCCTGCGCATCGGTATCACCTTGCACCCGTATTACAGCTACGTGGCCAACATCGTCGGCGACAAGGCCGAGGTCGTGCCGCTGATCCCGGCCGGTTTCAACCCCCACGCCTATGAGCCCCGGGCCGAAGACATCAAGCGTATCGGCGGCCTCGACGTGATCGTGCTAAACGGCGTCGGTCACGACGATTTCGCCGACCGCATGATCGCCGCCAGCGAAACCCCGAACGTGAAGGTCATCGAGGCCAACGAGAACGTGCCCCTGCTGGCCGCCACCGGCACCGCCGCCCGAGGCGCGGGCAAGGTGGTGAACCCGCACACCTTCCTGTCCATCAGCGCCTCTATCGCCCAGGTCAATAACATTGCCCGGGAGTTGGGCAAGCTCGACCCGGACAATGCCAAGGCGTACACCCAGAACGCTCGCGCCTACGGCAAGCGCCTGCGGCAGATGCGCGCCGCCGCCCTGGCGAAACTGACCCAGGCCCCAAATGCCGAATTGCGGGTCGCCACGGTGCATGCCGCCTACGACTATCTGCTGCGCGAATTCGGCCTGGAAGTGACCGCCGTGGTCGAGCCGGCCCATGGCATCGAGCCGAGCCCCAGCCAATTGAAGAAAACCATCGATCAATTGCGCGAGCTGGACGTGAAGGTGATCTTCTCGGAGATGGATTTCCCTTCCACCTACGTCGACACCATCCAGCGTGAATCGGGCGTGAAGCTGTACCCGCTCTCGCACATTTCCTACGGCGACTACAGTGCCGAGAAGTACGAAAAGGAAATGGCCGGCAACCTCGACACCGTGGTCCGGGCGATCCAGGAGTCCGGCGCATGACTGTCCAGGAACCCCTCACCCTGCACCGCGCGGGTCCCTTGATTGCGTTCGCCGAGGTCAGCCTGAACCTGGGCCGCACCAGCATTCTCGACAACGTCGCTTTCCAGGTGGAGCCCGGCAGCATTCATGCCCTGGTCGGCCCTAATGGCGGCGGCAAGAGCTCGCTGATCAAGACCTTGTTGGGGCAGATGCCGCACCAGGGCCGCTTGAGCCTGCAATGGCCGGGCGAACCCGGGGTGATCGGCTACGTGCCCCAGGCGCTGGAATTCGACCGGGGCCTGCCGATGACGGTGGACGATTTCATGGCGGCCATGTGTCAGCGGCGCCCCGCTTTTCTTGGCTTGAGCAAGCACTACGCTGGCGCCATTGGCCAGGCCCTGGAGCGGGTCGGCATGCAAGACAAGCGCAAGCGGCGCATGGGCGCGCTGTCCGGCGGCGAGCGGCAACGGGTATTGCTGGCCCAAGGGCTGATTCCCTCGCCACAACTGCTGGTGCTGGATGAACCGATGTCAGCCCTGGACGAAGCTGGCATCCAGGTGTTCGAACGGTTGCTGCAGGACTGGCGCCAGGCCGGGATTACCGTGCTGTGGATCGAACATGACCTGGAAGCCGTCGGGCGCCTGGCCGACCGCGTCACGGGTCTGAATCGCCGGGTGCTGTTCGACGGCCCGCCACGCCAGACCCTGACCCCGGAGCGGCTGCTGACGCTGTTTTCCACCCATCCACGCACGAACGGGAGCGCGGCCTGATGAGTTATGAAGCCTTTCGTTTGATGGTCCAGGGCTGGGCATCGGCCGGTTACTTGCCTGAAGCGCTGGCCTACGGTTTCGTGGTCAATGCATTGCTGGCCGGGCTGTTGATCGGCCCGGTACTGGGCGGTCTCGGCACGCTGGTGGTGGTCAAGCGCTTCGCGTTTTTCTCCGAGGCGGTGGGCCATGCGGCGCTGACTGGCGTGGCCATTGGTATCCTGCTCGGTGAACCCTACACCGGGCCTTACGGCAGCCTGTTCGGCTACTGCCTGTTGTTCGGCATCCTGCTCAACTACCTGCGCAACCGCACCGGCCTGGCGCCCGATACGCTGATCGGCGTGTTCCTGTCGGTGTCCCTGGCCCTGGGGGCCAGCCTGCTGCTGATCCTGGCGGGCAAGATCAACGTGCACATCCTGGAAAACGTGCTGTTCGGCTCGGTGCTGACGGTCAATGGCAACGACCTGCTGGTACTGGCCGTGGTCGGCTCGTTGGTGATGGCCCTGGCCTTGCCGCTGTACAACCGCATCATGCTCGCCAGCTTCAACCCGCAATTGGCGGCGGTACGCGGGGTGGCGGTCAAGACCCTGGACTACTTGTTCGTGGTCCTGGTGACGTTGATCACCGTGGCGGCGGTGAAAGTCATCGGTGCCATCCTAGTGGGCGCGTTGCTGGTGATTCCCGCTGCGGCGGCGCGCTTGCTCAGCCAATCATTGAAAGGCTTCTTCTGGTGTTCGGTGCTGATCGCCACCGTCAGTACCTTGTGCGGGATCCTCGCGCCGATTGTGTTCGACCTGCCGATCCCGTCCGGTGCCGCGATCATCCTGGTGGCCGGCATCGCCTTCGCCCTGAGCGCCATCGCCCGTGGTGTCGTCCCCAGCCTCAAAGGGAATCTTGGATAAATGGTTTTTTCATTGCGACAACTGACCCTGGCCGTCGCGTTGTGCGGCGTGGCCGTCACCTCGTCATTCGCCGACGAAAAGGTCCGTCTGCTGGCATCGCTGCCGGTCACCTATGGGTTGAGCGAGGCCTTGCTCAAGGGCACCGAGGTCAGCCTGGAGCGGGCCGCGCCCGACAATCTGCCCGGCACCCGCCAGAGCGCCTACTTCAGCGGCCGGGGAGCACCGGCCTTGAGCAAACTGGCCAGCAATGCCGACGGGGTGATCGGCCTGCGCTCGCTGTGGCCGGACGATCCGCTGTACCCCATGGCCCGACGCAGCAATATCCGCATCGTCGAAGTCGATGCCGCGCGCCCGGTGGACGGCGCCTTGCCCGGTATCGCCGTGCAACCGGGCATGGCTGACGGCCTGGCAAGCCAACCATGGATGGCCAGCCATAACCTGGGGCGCATGGCCGACGTGATCGCCGCCGACCTGGTGCGCCTGGCCCCGGCGGACAAATCGAAAATCGACGCCAACCTGGCGGCCCTCAAGCAGCGCCTGCTCAAACTCAGCGCCGACAGCGAAAAACGCCTCGCCAGCGCCGATAACTTGAGCGTGGTCAGCCTGAGCGAGCATTTCGGCTACCTGATCAGCGGACTCAACCTGGACGCCATCAGCACCGACACCCGACCCGACGCCGAGTGGACAGCCGAAGCCCTCAAGCAGTTGAGTGCGACATTGAAAGACAACGACGTGGCGCTGGTGCTGCATCACCGCCAGCCCTCGGATGCGCTGAAGGCCGCCATTACCGAAGGAGGTAGCCAACTGCTGGTGTTGAGCACCGACGGGCCCGATCCGGTGGCCGAGCTGGAAAGCAATGTTGGGCTGGTGGTCACCGCACTGACGGCGAACTGACGGAAGAAATACGATCAACCTGTGGGAGCGAGCCTGCTCGCGATGGGGTCGGCGCATTCAACATTGATGTGGACTGACACACCGCTTTCGCGAGCAAGCCCGCTCCCACAGGTTTGTCGTGGATGTTCGAAGATTCTGTGTTCACCACCAATCCACTGTGGGAGCGGGCTTGCTCGCGAAAGGGCCGGCACATTCAACATTGGCGTCGACTGGTCCACCGCCATCGCGAGCAAGCTCGCTCCCACAGGTTTGATCGTGGATGTTCGAAGATTCTGTGTTCACCACAAATCCACTGTGGGAGCGGGCTTGCTCGCGAAAGGGTCGGCACATTCAACATTGGCGTCGACTGATACACCGCCATCGCGAGCAAGCCCGCTCCCACAGGTTTGATCGTGGATGTTCGAAGATTCTGTGTTCACCACAAATCCACTGTGGGAGCGGGCTTGCTCGCGAAAGGGACGGCACATTCAACATTGGCGTCGACTGATACACCGCCATCGCGAGCAGGCTCGCTCCCACAGGTTTGATCGTGGATGTTCGAAGATTCAGTGTTCACCACAAATCCACTGTGGGAGCGGGCTTGCTCGCGAAAGGGTCGGCACATTCAACATTGGCGTCGACTGATACACCGCCATCGCGAGCAAGCCCGCTCCCACAGGTTTGATCGTGGATGTTCGAAGATTCTGTGTTCACCACAAATCCACTGTGGGAGCGGGCTTGCTCGCGAAAGGGTCGGCGCATTCAACATTGGCGTCGACTGATACACCGCCATCGCGAGCAAGCCCGCTCCCACAGGTTTGATCGTGGATGTTCGAAGATTCTGTGTTCACCACAAATCCACTGTGGGAGCGGGCTTGCTCGCGAAAGGGTCGGCACATTCAACATTGGCGTCGACTGATCGACCGCCATCGCGAGCAGGCTCGCTCCCACAGGTTTTGGTTATTCCTGAAGTATTGAGTTAGAAAGCATCCCCCGGCACCCGCACGAACCCTTCCATCAACACCCGCGCACTGCGGCTCATGATGGCTTTTTTCACGGTCCATTCGCCGTTGACCTGGCTGGCCTCGGCGCCGACGCGCAAGGTACCGGACGGATGACCGAAGCGCACGGCGTTGCGCTCGATGCCCCCCGCCGCGAGATTCACCAAGGTGCCGGAAATCGCCGCGGCCGTGCCGATGGCCACTGCTGCCGTACCCATCATGGCGTGGTGCAGCTTGCCCATGGACAACGCCCGTACCAACAGATCAACGTCACCAGCCACCACGGCTTTCCCGCTGGATGAAACGTAGTCCGCCGGCGGTGCCACGAATGCCACTTTCGGCGTGTGCTGGCGCTGGGCGGCTTCGTCCAGGTGCTTGATCAAGCCCATGCGCAAGGCACCGTGGGCGCGAATGGTTTCGAACATCGCCAACGCCTTGGGGTCGCCATTGATAGCACCTTGCAACTCGGTGCCGGTGTAGCCCACATCGCGAGCATTGATGAAAATCGTCGGGATCCCGGCGTTGATCAGCGTCGCCTTCAAAGTGCCGACACCGGGCACCTCCAAGTCATCCACCAAATGGCCGGTCGGGAACATCGAGCCGCCACCGCCCTCTTCCTCAGCCGCCGGGTCCATGAACTCCAACTGCACTTCGGCCGCCGGAAAGGTCACGCCGTCGAGTTCGAAGTCACCGGTTTCCTGCACCGCGCCCTCGGTGATCGGCACATGGGCGATGATGGTCTTGCCGATGTTGGCCTGCCAGATCCGCACCACGGCCACGCCGTTGTGCGGAATACGGTCGGGCTCCACCAAACCACTGCTGATCGCAAACGACCCCACCGCCGCCGACAGGTTGCCGCAGTTGCCGCTCCAGTCCACGAACGGTTTATCGATGGACACCTGGCCGAACAGGTAATCGACATCGTGCTCGGCCCGGGTGCTCTTGGACAGGATCACCGTCTTGCTGGTGCTGGACGTCGCGCCACCCATGCCATCGATCTGCTTCTCGTACGGGTCAGGGCTGCCGATCACCCGCAGCAGAAGGGCGTCCCGGGCCGGGCCAGGGACGCGGGCCGCTTCGGGCAGGTCTTGCAGGCTGAAGAACACGCCTTTGCTGGTGCCGCCACGCATGTAGGTCGCGGGGATCTTGATTTGAGGCGAGTGAGCCATGGTGCTCCAACTCCTGAAAAAACGGGTGGCCGGAAAAGGGCCACCCAAGCGATTTAAACGGCCACCGCCGACTCAAGGAAGTCCTGGGCAAAACGTTGCAGCACGCCCCCGGCTTCGTAGATCGACACTTCTTCGGCGGTATCGAGGCGGCAGGTCACTGGCACTTCGACGCGCTCGCCGTTCTTGCGAGTGATGACCAGGGTCAGCGTCGCCCGCGGGGTGCGCTCGCCGATCACGTCATAGATTTCGCTGCCGTCGATGCCCAGGGTCTTGCGATCGGTACCGGGCTTGAACTCCAACGGCAACACGCCCATGCCCACCAGGTTGGTGCGGTGGATGCGCTCGAACCCTTCGGCCGCGATCGCCTCGACACCCGCCAGGCGCACGCCCTTGGCCGCCCAGTCCCGGGACGAACCCTGGCCATAGTCGGCACCGGCGATGATGATCAGCGGCTGCTTGCGCTCCATGTAGGTCTCGATGGCCTCCCACATGCGCATGACTTTGCCTTCCGGCTCGACCCGGGCCAGGGAACCCTGCTTGACCTTACCGTCCTCAACGACCATTTCGTTGAACAGTTTCGGGTTGGCGAAAGTGGCGCGCTGCGCGGTCAGGTGGTCGCCGCGGTGGGTCGCGTAGGAGTTGAAGTCCTCTTCCGGCAGGCCCATTTTCGCCAGGTATTCGCCGGCGGCACTGTCCAGCATGATGGCGTTGGACGGCGACAGGTGATCGGTGGTGATGTTGTCCGGCAGCACCGCCAGCGGGCGCATGCCCTTGAGCGGCCGCGCACCGGCCAGCGCGCCTTCCCAATACGGCGGACGGCGGATGTAGGTGCTTTGTGGGCGCCATTCGTACAGCGGCGTCACTTTCGGCCCGGTGTCTTCCTGGATAGCGAACATCGGGATGTACACCTGGCGGAACTGCTCGGGTTTCACCGACGCCTTGACCACGGCGTCGATTTCTTCATCGCTCGGCCAGATGTCTTTGAGGCGGATTTCCCGACCGTCCACCACGCCCAGCACATCCTTCTCGATGTCGAAACGAATGGTCCCGGCGATGGCATACGCGACCACCAGCGGCGGCGAGGCCAGGAACGCCTGCTTGGCGTACGGATGGATACGCCCGTCAAAGTTGCGGTTGCCCGACAACACGGCGGTGGCGTACAGGTCGCGATCGATGATTTCCTGCTGGATCACCGGGTCCAACGCACCCGACATGCCGTTACAGGTGGTGCAGGCGAACGCCACCACGCCGAAGCCCAGCTTCTCGAGTTCGGACGTCAGGCCGGCTTCATCCAGGTACAACGCCACGGTTTTCGAACCCGGCGCCAAGGACGACTTGACCCACGGCTTGCGGGCCAGGCCCAGGCGGTTGGCGTTGCGCGCCAGCAGGCCGGCGGCGATCACGTTGCGCGGGTTGCTGGTGTTGGTACAACTGGTGATCGCGGCGATGATCACCGCGCCGTCGGGCATTTGTCCGGGCACATCGTCCCACCGGCCGGAGATGCCTTTGGCGGCCAGGTCCGACACCGCGACACGGGCGTGGGGGTTGCTGGGACCTGCCATGTTGCGCACCACCGACGACAGGTCGAAGGTCAGGCCACGCTCGTATTGCGCGCCCTTGAGGCTATCGGCCCACAGGCCCACGTGCTTGGCATAGGTTTCCACCAACTGCACCTGGGTGTCTTCGCGGCCGGTGAGCTTCAGGTAATCGATCGTCTGTTGATCGATATGGAACATCGCCGCCGTGGCGCCGTATTCCGGGGCCATGTTGGAGATGGTCGCGCGGTCGCCCAAGGTGAGGGCGCTGGCGCCTTCGCCGAAGAACTCCAGCCACGCCCCGACGACTTTCTGCTTGCGCAGGAACTCGGTCAGCGCCAGCACCATGTCGGTGGCGGTAATGCCCGGTTGCAGCTTGCCGGTCAGCTCGACGCCGACGATTTCCGGCAGGCGCATCCACGAGGCGCGACCGAGCATGACGCTCTCGGCTTCCAGGCCACCGACGCCGATGGCGATCACGCCCAGGGCATCGACGTGGGGCGTGTGGCTGTCGGTGCCGACGCAGGTGTCGGGGAAGGCCACGCCGTCACGCTGCTGGATCACCGGCGACATTTTTTCCAGGTTGATCTGGTGCATGATCCCGTTGCCCGGCGGAATCACATCGACGTTCTTGAAGGCTTTCTTGGTCCAGTTGATGAAGTGGAAGCGGTCTTCGTTGCGGCGGTCTTCGATGGCGCGGTTCTTGGCGAAGGCTTGCGGGTCGGAACCACCGCTTTCCACCGCCAGGGAATGGTCGACGATCAGTTGCGTCGGCACCACCGGGTTGACCTGCGCCGGGTCGCCACCCTGCAAGGCGATGGCGTCACGCAAACCGGCGAGGTCCACCAGGGCAGTCTGGCCGAGGATGTCATGGCACACCACGCGCGCCGGGAACCACGGGAAGTCCAGGTCGCGCTTGCGCTCGATCAGTTGCAGCAGCGACTCGCGCAGCGTGGCCGGGTCGCAGCGCCGCACCAGGTTTTCCGCCAGCACGCGGGAGGTATACGGCAGGCCGTCATAGGCGCCGGGGCGGATGGCCTCCACTGCCCCGCGAACGTCGAAATAATCCAGCGAAGTGCCGGGCAGCGGTTTGCGAAATTCTGTGTTCATCGTCAGGACTCGGGTCACGGTGGTTTCAGAAGGGTTGGCGCAACCATTGAAGTCAACACATTCCCCTGTGGGAGCGGGCTTGCTTGCGAATGCGGTGTATCAGCCGACATCAATGTTGAATGTCAGTCCGTCTTCGCGAGCAAGCCCGCTCCCACAAGGGGTTTTCGGTTCCTTCAGTTCCTGCGGCTAGAACCCTCCAGCTCAGCGTCGTTCGATTGGCACGAACTTGCGCTGTTCGACGCCGGTGTATTCGGCGCTCGGTCGGATGATGCGATTGTTGGCGCGTTGTTCGAACACGTGGGCGGCCCAGCCGGTCAGGCGCGAGCAAACGAAGATCGGCGTAAACAACTTGGTCGGGATGCCCATGAAGTGGTACGCCGAGGCATGGTAGAAATCGGCGTTGGGGAACAGTTTTTTCTGCTCCCACATGGTCTTGTCGATGGCTTCGGAGACCGGGAACAGCACCGTGTCGCCCACTTCGTCAGCGAGTTTTTTCGACCAGCCCTTGATCACCTCGTTGCGCGGGTCGTTGTCCTTATAGATCGCGTGGCCGAAGCCCATGATCTTGTCCTTGCGCGCCAGCATGCCGAGGGTGCCTTCGATGGCGTCCTGGGGTGAGCTGAAGCGCTCGATCATTTCCATCGCCGCTTCGTTGGCCCCGCCATGCAACGGGCCCCGCAGGGAACCGATGGCGGCGGTGATGCAGGAGAACAGATCCGACAAGGTGGAGGCGCAGACCCGGGCAGTGAAGGTCGAAGCGTTGAATTCGTGCTCGGCGTAGAGGATCAGCGAGACATTCATCACCTTGACGTGCAGCTCGCTCGGTTTCTTGCCGTGCAGCAGGTGCAGGAAGTGCCCGCCGATGGACACTTCGTCGGTCACACAGTCGATGCGCTGGCCTTGGTGGCTGAAGCGATACCAATAGCACATGATCGCCGGGAACGCGGCCAGCAGGCGATCGGTCTTGTCGTGCTGCTGGGAGAAATCCTGCTCGGGTTCCAGGTTGCCCAGGAACGAGCAACCGGTGCGCATCACGTCCATCGGGTGGGCGTCGGCGGGAATGCGCTCCAGCACTTCTTTCAAGGCTTGGGGCAAATCGCGCAACTGGCGCAGTTTACCGGTGTAGGCGTCCAACTGGGCCTGGGTCGGCAGCTCGCCGTACAGCAGCAGGTAGGCGACTTCTTCAAATTGCGCATCTGCCGCCAGGTCGCGAACATCGTAGCCGCGATAGGTCAGGCCGGCGCCCGATTGGCCCACAGTGGACAAGGCGGTTTGCCCGGCCACCTGGCCACGGAGCCCGGCGCCACTGAGTACTTTTGCTTCGGCCATTGGCTGTCTCCATTTTTTAGATTTGTAGAGATTGGAAAAAGATCGCAGCCTCGTTGCACTCGACAGCTCCTACACAGCTCCTACGAGGAGCTGTCGAGCGAAGCGAGGCTGCGATCTGTTCATTTTTTCGCCGCGAACAACGCATCGAGCTTCTGCTCGAAGGTGTGGTAGTCGATGCGATCGTAAAGCTCCATGCGGGTCTGCATGGTGTCGATGACATTCTGTTGCGTGCCGTCGCGGCGAATCGCGGTGTAGACGTTTTCGGCCGCCTTGTTCATGGCCCGGAAGGCCGACAACGGGTACAGCACCAGGGACACGTCGGCTCCGCCCAGCTGTTCGGTGGTGTACAGCGGGGTCGCGCCGAATTCGGTGATGTTGGCCAGGATCGGCGCTTTCACGCGGCTGGCGAACAGCTTGTACATTTCAAGTTCGGTGATGGCTTCGGGGAAAATCATGTCGGCACCGGCCTCGATGCACGCGGCGGCGCGGTCCAGGGCCGATTCCAAGCCTTCCACCGCCAGGGCATCGGTACGGGCCATGATCACGAAACTGTCATCGGTACGGGCGTCGACGGCGGCCTTGATGCGGTCGACCATCTCCTGCTGGGAGACGATTTCCTTGTTCGGACGGTGGCCGCAACGCTTGGCGCCAACCTGGTCCTCAATATGGATCGCCGCCGCGCCGAACTTGATCATCGACTTGACCGTGCGCGCCACGTTGAACGCCGAGGAGCCGAAACCGGTGTCCACGTCCACCAGCAGCGGCAGGTCGCACACGTCGGTGATGCGACGCACATCGGTCAGCACGTCATCCAGGCCGGTGATGCCCAGGTCCGGCACGCCGAGGGAACCGGCCGCGACGCCGCCACCCGACAGGTAAATCGCCTTGAAACCGGCGCGCTTGGCCAGCAGCGCGTGGTTGGCGTTGATCGTGCCGACCACTTGCAGCGGATGCTCGCTGGCGACCGCATCGCGGAAACGCTGGCCTGGAGTGCTGTTGCTCATGACTCACCTCGTTCAGTGGCGGCGCTGTCCTGGAAATGACGCGCAATGTTGCGTTTGGAGGCGCCGATGTGCCGGCGCATCAATAATTCAGCCAGTTCGCCGTCACGGTCGGCGATGGCGTCGAGGATCCGATGGTGCTCGGCAAAGGCCTGGCGCGGACGGTTGGGCGTGGTGGAGAACTGGATGCGGTACATGCGCACCAATTGGTATAGCTCGCCGCACAGCATCTGCGTCAGGGTGCGGTTGCCGCTGCCCTGGATGATCCGGTAATGAAAGTCGAAATCGCCTTCCTGCTGGTAATAACCGACACCAGCCTGGAACGCCGCATCGCGCTCGTGGGTCTCCAGGACCCGGCGCAGTTCGTCGATTTCTTCCAGGGTCATGCGTTCGGCCGCCAGGCGGCAGGCCATGCCTTCGAGGGATTCACGGATCTCGTAGAGTTCCAGCAGCTCGGCGTGGCTCAGCGAGACCACCCGGGCACCGACGTGGGGCACCCGTACCAGCAGGCGCTGGCCTTCCAGGCGGTGAATGGCCTCGCGCAGCGGCCCGCGGCTGATGCCGTAGGTGCGCGCCAGCTCGGGCTCGGAGATCTTGCTGCCGGGGGCGATCTCGCCCTTGACGATGGCGGCCTGGATACGCCGGAAGACGTTCTCGGACAGGGTCTCCGAGTCGTCCTGAACCATCACCGGGGTTTCGAGCTGATCGAGCATATTGTCGACACCTTGAAAATCAATACGGCAAAAACTAACCAATATCGCCCTTAGCGTCAAAACAAAAATCAACATTGTCGACAATCGTCTAATAAACGCCTTAGCGATAACCCTGCTGCATGAAGAGACTCGTAGCGTCCGGCCAGCGGTGGCGTCAGAAAACCACCGTGCTAGAATGCCGCGGTTATTCGCCGCTCTCCTTTTTATAGAGAAAGGCTGCCTAGGGAGCTTGTGCAGCAATGCCAGGGCCTGAACCGATAAACGGAACGCTGCGCACCAGGATCTATGACACTCAAGCCCTTATCTGCTGCTTTCTATTTCATGTGCCTGCCGGGGCTTGCCGTGGCGGGTGAAAAAACCGTGTACGGCCTCAACGAATATGCCGCCCTGCAGGGCATCGACCTGGAGGTCGCCGCCAAGCTGGACACCGGCGCCAAGACCGCCTCACTCAGTGCCCGGGACATCAAGCGCTTCAAGCGCAAGGGCGAATCCTGGGTGCGCTTTTACCTGGCCATCGACGCGGCCCACTCGCACCCCATCGAACGTCCGCTGGCCCGGGTCAGCAAGATCAAGCGCCGCGCCGGTGACTACGACCCGGATGAAGGCAAGAAATACACGGCCCGGCCGGTCATCGAACTGGACATCTGCATGGGCTCGGCCCTGCGCAGCATCGAAGTGAACCTGACCGACCGCAGCGCCTTCCAATACCCGTTGCTGATCGGTTCCGAGGCGCTCAAGCGCTTCGACGCGCTGGTCGACCCCAGTCTTAAATACGCTGCCGGCAAACCCGCCTGCGCCAATGCCGCTCAAACCGCAGAGTAATTCCAATGCGCTCCCTTACCCTCCATCTGAAAATGCTGATCGCCATCCTGGTGGTGCTGGGCCTGTCGGTAACGGCCTATCAGATTTTCGTGCTCGGCATCCCGGTCACCGAAGACGCCACCGACGACTTGTGGAACATCGACGCCAAGGTCGAGTTCGTGCCCAACGCCAAGGATCCGGTGAAGATCCAGATGTTCGTGCCGCCCCTGAGCCGTGACTACGTGAGCCTCAACGAGAGTTTCATTTCCAATAACTACGGTGTGGCGGTGAACCGGGTCGACGGCAACCGCAAGGTGACCTGGTCGGCCCGTCGCGCCAAGGGCAACCAGACCCTGTATTACCGTCTGGTGCTGACCAAGCGCTACAGCGCCGAGAAAACCAAGGTCAAGGGCCCGACCTTCCGCGACAGCATCGCCGTCGAAGGCCCGGAAAAACTCGCCGCCGAAGCCCTGCTCGCACCGATCCGCCAGCACTCGGCCGACGTCGAGACGTTCATCAGCGAAGCGATCAAGCGGGTCAACAACCTCAACGACGACAACGTCAAGCTGTTGCTGGCCGGTGACCCTTCGTCGGCCAACAAGGCGCGCATCGTCGAATTGGTGCTGTCCATCGCCCACGTGCCGGTGGAAAAGGTCCACACCATCCGCCTGGTGGCCGACCAACCGCAGACACCTGAGTTGTGGCTACGCAGTTTCAACGGCACCGACTGGCTGTATTTCAACCCGGACTCCGGCGAACAGGGCCTGCCCACCGACCGCCTGCTGTGGTGGACCGGCGATGAAAACCTGATCACCGTCGATGGCGGCAAGAAAGCCACCGTCACCTTCAGCATGAACAACAGCGAAATGAACGCCATTCGCCTGGCCAAGCTGACGGACGAGAACACCGACGCCAACTTCCTCGAATATTCCCTCTATGGCCTGCCGCTGCAGACCCAGCAAACCTTCATGATCATGGTGATGATCCCGATTGGTGTGCTGGTGATCCTGGTGCTGCGCAACCTGATCGGCCTGCAAACCCTGGGGACCTTCACCCCGGTGCTGATCGCCCTGGCCTTCCGCGAAACCCAACTGGGCTTCGGCATCATCCTGTTCACGGTGATCACCACCCTGGGCCTGTCGCTGCGTTCGTACCTGGAGCACCTCAAGCTGCAAATGCTGCCGAGGCTCTCGGTGGTGCTGACGTTCGTGGTGGTGCTGATCGCCGCCATCAGCCTGTTCAGCCATAAGCTGGGCCTGGAGCGCGGCTTGTCGGTGGCGCTGTTCCCAATGGTGATCCTGACCATGACCATCGAACGCCTGTCCATCACCTGGGAAGAGCGCGGCGCCGGCCACGCGATGAAAGTCGCCATTGGCACCCTGTTCGCCGCGTCCCTGGCGCACCTGATCATGAGCGTGCCGGAACTGGTCTACTTCGTGTTCACCTTCCCGGCGATCCTGCTGATCCTGGTGGGCTTCATGCTGGCCATGGGTCGTTATCGCGGCTACCGCCTGACCGAGTTGGTGCGGTTCAAGGCCTTCCTCAAGGCAGACTCCTGATGTTCGGCTTCTGGAAGACCTGGAAGGCCCTGGAGGCCCGGGGCATCATGGGCATCAACCGGCGTAATGCCGACTACGTGCTCAAGTACAACAAGCGCAGCCTGTACCCCATCGTCGATGACAAGATCATCACCAAGGAACGGGCCATCGCCGCCGGCATCCATGTGCCGGAGCTGTACGGGGTGATCTCCACCGAAAAGGAAATCGACAAGCTCGACGAGATCATCGGCGGGCGCACCGACTTCGTGATCAAGCCGGCCCAGGGCGCTGGCGGCGACGGCATCATCGTCATCGCCGACCGCTTCGAAGGTCGCTATCGCACGGTGTCCGGCAAGATCATCAGCCATGAGGAGATCGAGCACCATGTCTCCAGCATCCTCACTGGCCTGTATTCCTTGGGCGGTCACCGTGACCGGGCGCTGATCGAGTACCGCGTGACGCCGGACCAGATCTTCAAGAGCATCAGCTACGAAGGCGTGCCGGACATCCGCATCATCGTGCTGATGGGCTATCCGGTGATGGCCATGCTGCGCTTGCCGACCCGTCAGTCCGGCGGCAAGGCCAACCTGCACCAGGGCGCCATCGGCGTGGGCGTCGACCTCGCCACCGGCCTGACCCTGCGCGGCACCTGGCTGAACAACATCATCACCAAACACCCCGACACCACCAACGCGGTGGACGGCGTGCAACTGCCCTACTGGGACGGCTTCATGAAACTGGCCGCCGGTTGCTATGAACTGTGCGGGCTGGGCTACATCGGCGTCGACATGGTGCTGGACCAGGAGAAAGGGCCGTTGATCCTGGAGCTGAACGCCCGCCCGGGCCTGAACATCCAGATCGCCAACGATTGCGGCCTGACCTTGCGCACCCACGCGGTGGAAGCCCGCCTGGAAGAACTCCAGGCCCGCGGCGTTATCGAAACCGCGCAAGAGCGCGTGGCGTTTGCCCAGGAGTTGTTTGGGCATATTCCGCCGGTTGAGGGGTGAAGCTGAGGATGAAAACCGAAGCTGAAGGTTGAACCCTGTGGCGAGGGAGCTTGCTCCCGCTGGGTTGCGCAGCAACCCCAAAGCCCAGCACCTCGGTGTATCAGAATGATGCGCTCAACTGCCCAGGGGGCCGCTTCGCAGCCCAGCGGGAGCAAGCTCCCTCGCCACGGGTCTCATTGAAGCTTCAGACCTGTTCAATACCGACATCCCCCTAGGAGCAAATCCTACAGGGGATTACAATCGCTCCCCCGCCTGAACGGCCGACCCACCCCGCCCATGCCAACCTGCTCCGTACACCCGTTGCCCTACCGCGCCAACCCCGCCGAATACTTCGCGGCGATTCGTCATGCTCCCGGCAGCGTGCTGCTCGACAGTGGCCGGCCAAGCGCCGAGCGTGGGCGTTACGACCTGCTCAGCGCCTGGCCGCTGGCACAACTGGCGGTGTTGCCGAACGAGAGCGGCGGCGATTTCCTGCAACGCCTGCGTACTCATCTGACGCAACTGGGCGACGCGGTACTGCCGGCCACGGTGCAATTGCCCTTCGCCGGCGGCCTGATCGGCTACTTGAGCTACGACTTCGGCCGGCACCTCGAAACCCTGCCGTCCCACGCCCAGGACGACTTGCAACTGCCCGACGCACGTTTCGGCGTGTACGACTGGGCGCTGGTCAGCGACCATCAGGCGGGTACCAGCCAACTGGTGTTCCACCCCCATTGCGGCGAAGGCGACCGCCAGCGCCTGATTACACTGTTCAGCCAGCCGACCCCGGCGCCCTTTCCGCCGTTCAGCCTTGAAGGACCGATGACGCCGGACCTCAGCGCCGACGCCTATCGACAGGCGTTCGAACGCATCCAGGCGTATATCCAGGCCGGCGACTGCTACCAGGTCAACTTTGCCCAACGCTTTCGCGCGCCTTGCCAGGGTGATGCCTGGGCCGCTTACCAGGCGCTGCGGGCGGCGTGCCCAACGCCGTTTTCCGGTTTCCAGAGCCTGCCGGAGGGCGGCGCGGTGCTGAGCCTGTCCCCGGAGCGCTTCGTCAAGGTCAGCGAAGGCCAGGTCGAAACCCGTCCGATCAAGGGCACCCGCCCCCGTGGCACAACGCCCGAGGAGGACGCGGCCCACGCCGCCGAGCTGCTGGCCAGCCCCAAGGACCGGGCGGAAAACCTGATGATCGTTGACCTGCTGCGCAACGACCTGGGCCGCACCTGCCGCATCGGCTCGGTGCGGGTGCCGGAGTTGTTCAGCCTGGAAAGCTACCCCAACGTGCATCACCTGGTCAGCAGCGTGACGGGCGAACTGGCTGTGGATAAAGACGCCCTGGACCTGATCGCGGGCAGCTTCCCTGGAGGTTCGATCACCGGCGCGCCGAAAATCCGCGCCATGCAAATCATCGACGAACTCGAACCGACCCGGCGCGGGCTGTATTGCGGCTCGTTGCTGTACTTGGACGTGCGCGGGGAAATGGACAGTTCCATCGCCATCCGCAGCCTGTTGGTCAAGGATGGGCAAGTGTGCTGCTGGGGCGGTGGCGGGATTGTCGCGGACTCGGATTGGGAGGCCGAGTATCAGGAGTCGATTACCAAGGTTCGGGTGTTGCTCGAAACCTTGCAGAACCTCTAAAGCATCGCGGGCAAGCCTTGCTCCCACAGGTTGGTGTGGTGCCACCTGTGGGAGCAAGGCTTGCCCGCGATGACAGTGTGTCAGTCGACATCAATGCCAGCTGGCATACCGCAATCGCGAGCAGACTCGCTCCCACAGGGGTTGGGGTTACAGGCTCAGATTGCGGTTCGAGGCCTTGAGGAATTCCTGCTTCAACTCGGCAAACGTATGCACCGCCGGGAATTGCGGGAACTCACGAATGACATTCTCCGGCGCATGGAACAGAATCCCGGCATCGGCTTCGCCCAGCATCGTGGTGTCGTTGTAGGAATCCCCCGCCGCAATCACCCGGTAGTACAGGCTCTTGAAGGCCAGGACCGACTGGCGCTTGGGATCTTTCTGACGCAACTGGTAGCCGGTCACCCGCCCGCCGTCATCGGTAATCAGGCGATGGCAGAGCAAGGTCGGGAAGCCCAGCTGGCGCATCAGCGGTTGGGAAAACTCATAGAACGTGTCGGACAGAATCACCACCTGGAAGCGCTCGCGCAGCCAGTCGACGAACTCGATGGCACCGTCCAGCGGCTTGAGGGTGGCGATGACTTCCTGGATATCGGAGAGCTTGAGGCCATGCTCGTCGAGGATGCGCAACCGTTGCTTCATCAGCACATCGTAGTCGGGAATGTCCCGAGTGGTTGCCCTGAGGGATTCAATCCCGGTTTTTTCAGCGAAGGCGATCCAGATCTCCGGGACCAGCACACCTTCCAGGTCGAGACAGGCAATTTCCACAAGACACTCCCATTTTTTTGATGTTTATCGGTTGAGCGAACAAAAGGCCTGCCGACTCTAGCCATTCGTCGAAGCCCGCGCAACGCACAGGGACGCGCCAGCCCCGACAGCTTTTGTTACCATCAGCCCCATATAGAGCGCCCAGCGCCACCGACCTGTAGGAAACCGCCCTGATGAGCCCATCGTTTGACGTCGTGGAACTCGCCACGACCTATGCCAACAAGTCCCCGCAGGACATCCTCAAGCTGGCTTTCGCCGAATTCGGCGATGACCTGTGGTTGTCCTTCAGCGGCGCCGAAGACGTGGTGCTGGTGGACATGGCCTGGAAACTGAACAAGAACGTCAAGGTGTTCAGCCTCGACACCGGTCGCCTGCACCCGGAGACCTATCGGTTCATCGACCAAGTGCGCGAGCACTACAAGATCGACATCGAACTGGTGTCGCCGGACCACACGAAACTTGAACCCTTCGTGAAGGAAAAAGGCCTGTTCAGCTTCTACAAGGACGGTCATGGCGAGTGCTGCGGCATCCGCAAGATCGAGCCGCTGCGGCGCAAACTGACCGATGTCCGCGCCTGGGCCACCGGCCAGCGCCGTGACCAGAGCCCCGGCACCCGCAGCCAGGTGGCGGTGCTGGAAATCGACACGGCGTTCTCTACCCCCGAGCGCACCCTGTACAAATTCAACCCCCTGTCGCAGATGACCAGCGAAGAAGTCTGGGGCTACATCCGCATGCTCGAACTGCCTTACAACAGCCTGCATGAACGCGGCTTCATCAGCATTGGCTGCGAACCTTGCACCCGCCCGGTGCTGCCGAACCAACACGAGCGCGAAGGCCGCTGGTGGTGGGAAGAAGCCACGCAGAAAGAATGCGGGCTGCACGCCGGCAACATCATTGCCAAATCCAAGACCGTCTAAGCGAGCGCCAGACTCTGTACACAAAAATGTCACCACAAGTGCCATTTTTGTGTGCACTTACTTCGTAACTGCCCCGAAAGGTTACACCTTCCCTCCCGCGTTATCTGCTCTCCCTTCTTCACTGGCGTTCGCCAAAAAATAAATACCTGTTTAAACGGTCAGTTTTAAATCACGGTATTTCAGCTAGTTATTTAAAGCCCATAACAAAACGAAATTAGTGCTGCAACGGATAGGTCCGTAAGTGGCATAAATCTGGCTTGAGTCGACAAGTGTTTTGTATACAACATCTATAAAACATACACACACTTAGATCCGCAAGCCTGAAGCGCCCTATCCCGTACAGGCTGCAGATGCCCCGTAACCAATGATGCTCGCCCGCCGCGACGAAGATTTGTCGAGCCTCGCGCTCATGCACAGTCATCGCAGCGCCGAGAATCAGGAGCCTGCCGGAATGCGTACAAGTCTCTCCAATAACATCGCGCTGGATCTGCCCTCCTCCACCCCCGCCCTCGAAGACCACACCGCGTCCCTGGCACTGAGCCCGAGGCTGCACAACAAGGACCTGGCGCCGACCAAGGCCGAAGGCCGCCGCTGGGGCCGCTACAGCATCTTTGCCCTGTGGACCAACGACGTACACAACATCGCCAACTACTCCTTCGCCATCGGCCTCTATGCCTTGGGCCTGGGTGGCTGGCAAATCTTGCTGTCCCTGGGGATCGGCGCGGCGCTGGTGTATGGCTTCATGAACCTGTCCGGCTACATGGGCCAGAAAACCGGGGTGCCGTTCCCGGTGATCAGCCGGATCAGCTTCGGCATCCACGGCGCGCAGATTCCTGCGTTGATCCGCGCGGTCATCGCCATTGCCTGGTTCGGGATCCAGACCTACCTGGCATCGGTGGTGTTCCGCGTGTTGCTGGTGGCGATACACCCGGGATTCGCCGACTACGACCGCGACTCGATCCTCGGCCTGTCGAGCCTGGGCTGGGTGTGTTTCGTGGCGATCTGGTTCGTGCAACTGGTGATCCTGGCCTACGGCATGGAGATGGTGCGCCGCTATGAAGGCTTTGCCGGCCCGGTGATCCTGGTGACTGTCGCGGCCCTCGCCGGCTGGATGTACACCCAGGCCGACGCCACCATTGCCTGGTCAATTCGCGAGCC
Organism: Pseudomonas sp. Z3-6; assembly: GCF_051131985.1. NCBI lineage: Bacteria > Pseudomonadati > Pseudomonadota > Gammaproteobacteria > Pseudomonadales > Pseudomonadaceae > Pseudomonas > Pseudomonas sp. Z3-6. Next base: position 2,072,418 of record NZ_CP071644.1, on the reverse strand, counting down.
GCTGACCGGAGGCGAAATGTGGCGCAATATCTTTGCCGGTGGCGCGCTGTGGCTGTCGATCTATGGCACCTTGATTCTCAACTTCTGCGATTTCGCCCGCTCCTCGCCGTGCCGCCGGACCATCATCGTCGGCAATTTCTGGGGCCTGCCGGTGAACATCCTGGTGTTTGCCGGGATCACCATCCTGCTCTGCGGCGCCCAATTCCAGATCAACGGGCAGATCATTGAAAGCCCGACCCAGGTCATCGCCTCGATTCCCAACACGTTCTTCCTCGTGCTCGGCTGCCTGGCCTTCCTGATCGTCACCGTGGCGGTGAACATCATGGCCAACTTCGTCGCCCCGGCCTTTGTCCTCAGCAACCTGGCGCCCAAGTACCTGACCTTCCGCCGCGCCGGGCTGATCAGCGCCGCCATCGCCGTGCTGATCCTGCCGTGGAACCTCTACAACAGCCCGCTGGTGATCGTGTACTTCCTGTCCGGCCTCGGTGCCCTGCTCGGGCCGTTGTACGGCGTGATCATGGTCGACTACTGGCTGCTGCGAAAAGGCCGCATCAACGTGCCGCAACTGTACAGCGAGGACCCAAACGGTGCGTACTTCTACAGCAACGGGGTCAACCTGCGTGCCGTGGCGGCATTTATTCCGGCCGCGCTGATCGCCATCATCCTGGCCCTGGTGCCCGGTTTTGACGCCGTCTCACCGTTTTCCTGGCTGATTGGCGCTTCGATTGCAGGGTTGTTTTACCTGATCATCGCCAAGCGCCAGCCGTATTACGAGGACGTCAGCGGTGAGTCCATCGCTGTGGATAACGTTCATCATTGATCGCCCGAACGGCCCGCCCGGTTCGGGCCGCTTACTTTTGTGTGTTAAGGAGGACAGCTCGTGCGAATTCTCGTGGTCAACGTCAACACCACCGAATCCATCACCCAAGCCATCGCCCGCCAGGCCCAGGCCGTCGCCGCGCCGGGCACCGAGATCGTCGGGCTCACGCCACATTTCGGCGCCGACTCCATCGAGGGCAATTTTGAAAGCTACCTGGCGGCCATCGCGGTGATGGACCGGGTGATGTCCTACGACCAGCCGTTCGATGCGGTGATCCAGGCCGGCTATGGCGAACACGGTCGTGAAGGCCTGCAGGAACTGCTGAACGTGCCGGTGGTGGACATCACCGATGCGGGCGCCAGCACGGCCATGTTCCTCGGCCATGCCTATTCGGTGGTTACCACCCTGGACCGCACCGTGCCGCTGATCGAAGACCGGCTCAAGCTGTCCGGCCTGTTCGACCGCTGCGCCTCGGTACGGGCCAGTGGCCTGGCGGTGCTGGAGCTTGAGCAGGATCCGCAGCGGGCGGTTGAAGCCATCGTCCGGCAGGCCGAGCTGGCAGTCAGCCAGGACAAGGCCGAAGTGATCTGCCTGGGCTGTGGCGGCATGGCCGGGCTCGATGAACAGATCCGCCAGCGCACCGGGGTGCCGGTGGTCGATGGGGTGACAGCGGCGGTGACCATTGCCGAATCGCTGGTGCGGTTGGGATTGTCGACGTCGAAAGTGCGCACCTATGCCACGCCGCGGCCCAAGACCATTATTGGCTGGCCGGGGCGGTTTGGGCGGTGAGTGCATGACTTTAGACCGGGGCGCCCCCTTCGCGAGCAAGCCCGCTCCCACAGAAGATCTGTGTCGTACACAAATCTTTTGATCAATACAATCAAATGTGGGAGCGGGCTTGCTCGCGAAGGGCGCGACTCGGTCCGAAGCCTGGCTCAAACCGCACTAAACCGCCGCGCCAACCCCTGCTCGGCAAACTGCTCGATGATGAAATCCACGAACGCCCGGGTCTTGCCCGGCAGCAACTTGTGCTCGGCGTAGTAGATGGAGATGTTGCCGTCGTCGACGTACCAATCCGGCAATACCCGCTGCAGCGCCCCGTTTTCCAGAAAGGGAACGGCGATCGGCATGCTCACCAGACCGATGCCAAGGCCTTGGGCCGCGGCCGCGCAGTCGGCTTCCGAATCACTCATGGTCATGCGCGTCTTGAGCGTCAACGGACTATGTTCGCGGCTGCGGCTGGTCAACTGCCAGGAACGCACGCGCCCGGTTTGTGGCGAGCGAATCAGGATGCCCTGGTGCTGTGACAGATCTTCCGGCTCTTTCACCGCGGCATGGGTTTGCAGGTAGTCCGTGGAAGCCACCAGCACCCGATGGGCCACCGTCAACTTGCGCGCCACCACGCCCTGGGGCAGCTCGAAACCGCCGCCGATGGCGGCATCGAAGCCTTGGCCGATCAGGTCCACCTGGCGATTATCGAAATGCCAATCCGGGTTGATCGCTGGGTAGCGCCGCAGGAACGTCCCCAGCAATGGCACGACATACAATCGACCGAACGCCGTGCCCATGCTCACCTTCAGCGTCCCCGCCGGTTGCCCACCAGCGCTGGCCAGGTTGGCGACAGCGTTCTGGATGGTGTTGAAGCTGCTGCCGACCTCCGTCAAGAACAATTGGCCGGCTTCGGTCAGCCGCAGGCTGCGGGTGCTGCGCTGGAACAGGCGTACGCCCATTCGCGCCTCCAGCTTGGCGACGCTTTTACCCACCGCCGCCGGGGTCACGCTCAAGCGTCGCGCCGCCTCGGCAAAGCTGCCGACTTCGGCGCTGCGCACAAAGCATTCGATACTGTTGAAGGTCTCCATGGGCGCCACTCTAAACTTTTGGTTTAGACAGACTATAGCAACGACGGTCTACACAGCCCATGACCGCTTCTTGATACTCGCTCCATCACCGCGGCATCTCGCCCCGGCACACTTTGGAGAACATCATGAACAACCCAGCACTGAACGGTAAAGTCGCCTTGGTCCAAGGCGGTTCGCGCGGCATCGGCGCCGCTATCGTCAAACGCCTCGCGGCAGAAGGCGCCGCCGTGGCCTTCACCTATGTCAGCTCCGGCGCGAAATCTGAAGAACTGCAGAACAGCATCACCGCAGCGGGCGGCAAGGCCCTGGCGATCAAGGCGAACAGCGCCGATGCCGACGCCGTGCGTAACGCCGTCGCCGCCACGGTCGAGGCGTTTGGTCGGTTGGACATCCTGGTCAACAATGCGGGCGTGCTGGCCATGGGACCGCTGGAGGAATTCACACTCGAAGATTTCGACCAGACCCTGGCCATCAACGTGCGCAGCGTGTTCGTCGCCACCCAGGCGGCGGCGCGGCACATGACCGAAGGCGGTCGCGTCATCAACATCGGCAGTACCAATGCCGACCGCATGCCCTTCGCTGGCGGCGCCACGTACGCCATGAGTAAATCGGCGCTGGTCGGCCTGACCAAAGGCCTGGCCCGTGACCTCGGCCCGCGCGGCATCACCGTCAACAATGTGCAGCCCGGCCCGGTGGACACCGACATGAACCCGGCCGATAGCGACTTCGCCTCCAGCCTGATGTCGCTGATGGCCGTCGGCCGCTACGGCAACGTCGATGAAATCGCCAGTTTCGTCGCCTACCTGGCTGGGCCGGAAGCCGGTTACATCACCGGTGCCAGCCTGACCATCGACGGTGGTTTCGGCGCCTGATCCAGGCATGGAAAAACGCCGGTCATGGCTTCATCCCATGTGGCGAGGGAGCTTGCTCCCGCTGGGCCGCGCAGCGGCCCTTTTTTTCAGGCCCACTCCAACTCCGGCAAACCACAAAGGCTTGGCTGGAACATCCTCAAGGAGCGGATGATCCCGTCGGCATGGGCGTATTTTTCGTCTGCCATGGCCGAATCCGGAATGGCAATGGCGGTCATGCCGGCCGCTTTCGCGGCCGTCACGCCGAACGGGGAATCCTCGAACACCAGGCAATCGCGCGGCTCGACACCCAGGCGCCGGGCGGCGGTGAGGAAGATATCCGGTGCCGGTTTTGCCGCGCCGACTTCGGGGTCATCCGCCGTCACGATGCAATCGAACAGCGCGAACCAGTCCCGGTGCAAGGTGGTTTTCAGCTCGAACGTAGGGCTCGACGAACTGGTCCCCACCGCTATCGGAATGTTGTGGGCCTTCAGATGCCGCACCAGTTCCTCGGCGCCGGGCATGCCCAGGGCGTGAGGAAAACGCTCGCGCATCAAGGGCTCGCGGATGGCCAGGAATTCCTGGGGCGTGATCGGCAATTCCAGCGCCTGGACGACGTAATTGGCCAGGTCCACGGCCCCGCGTCCGATGATGTTCTGTTTGACGCTCCAATCGAACGTGCGCCCATAGCGCTCGGCGATGATGGAAGTCACCTCGGTGTAGATCCCCTCGGTGTCCAACAACAGCCCGTCCATGTCGAAAATCACAGCCTTGATCGGGCCAAACTCTTTCAGCGGTGCATTCATCGCATCTGATCCGTTATCAACACAACATTCCAGGGATGGCTCAGGTGCGGCCAGGGTAGCGTGTTTGCCTTAAAGGATTCAGCAGGATAACGAAGGGGGCTTGGAACCGGCAATGGGAAATCCATGGACGGGTTTTGTGGCGAGGGCGCTTGCTCCCGCTCGGTTGCGCAGCGACCGTAAGATCGTGGGGCTGCTTCGCACCCCAGCGGGAGCAAGCTCCCTCGCCACAAAAGCGGATCGGTTTGGATGACGATGCAGCGGTTATTGACCCGAGCTGCCGGAGCCGCCCGATCCCGAGCCGCTGCCGCCCGAGCTGCCACCGCTGTCGCTGGTACCGGTTCCTCCGCTGGTGCCACCGCCGGCGTCGGCGCCGCCCATCGTGCTGCCACCACTCATCGAACCGCTGCCGGTGCCGGGGCTGGTGCTGCTGCCGCTGGCATCGCCGCCATTGCCACCACCGACGGAGCCTGGGGGCAAGGCGTTACCGCTGGCACCGGACGTTGAGCCAGCCTCCATTTCCGAAGAAGGTGGCATCCCGCCCTTGTCCACGGGAGGCGTGCCGCTGGAAGATTGTGCGAAAGCGGCCAACGAACTGACCGAAAGAATCCCGGCGAGTGTCAGCGCTGTCATGTTGGACTTCATCATGGTGAGTCTCCTTTTCAAGGTACTTACCTGATGTGTGGCATGCGTGAAGGGGCGATGGTGCCACTGGATCGACGGGCGGGGCTGTCGATCAGCTCGGCTTGCCGGAGGCGTCTTCACCGGCGATGTCCGGATCATCCGGGGTCGCCTCGACATCCTCGTCGTCGCTGGGCACTTGCTCGACGCCCGCTTCGTCATCGGGCGGCAGCTGGTCGCGGCTCAGCGGGTTGGTCGGCGACGGCAGCGGGTATTCCGGGGTTTCTTCGTCGTCGCGGGCGGGCGAATGGGCAGTCATATATAACCTCCTGGCAGGTGAACGCACCTGTTCTGCAGCTTAAAGAACGCGGGCGATCCGTTTAAGGGCTTTCACTTGTAGGATTCGTCCTCAAGTTCAGCATCCTCATCGTCGAGCAAGGGCACTTGTGCGTCGTCCATCAGGGAACCGGGGTCTTCGTTGCCTGGGTCGTTGGGGCCTGGGTCATTGATGAAGGGAACGCCCGTCGGGCCTTTTTCTTCCTTGCCTTCAGTTTCCGGCGTCATGACACACCTCGCGATTGCTGATGGATGTATGAATTTGAGGCGGGGCGGCGGCAATCGTTCCCCTGTGTGGGAGCGGGCTTGCTCGCGAAGGCGGTGTCACAGTCGATGACGATGTTGGATGTGCTGGCCTCTTCGCGAGCAAGCTCGCTCCCACAGTTTTTTTGTGTCGTACGCAGATGTTACGAACACCCCAAATCCCCTGTGGGAGCGAGCCTGCTCGCGATGGCGGTGCCGCTGTTACATAGCGGCTGGCGCTGTTTGTTGCCCTTGCTTTAGGCATCAAAAGAAGCCCCAAAAAAAACGGCGCTTTTCATTTCTGAAAGAAGCGCCGTTTTTTCCAGTTGAACAGCATCACGGCATGAGGCCGGATCCATTCATCCAAGCCTCCGCTTAGCGGTGCTTTCTCTTGTGCTTGTGCTTCTTGCCACCGGAGTGACCGTCGTTGTCATTGGACAGGTTGCTGCCCAACGCGCCGCCCGCCGCGCCGCCGATGCCTGCGCCGATAGTGGAGCCGGTGGAGCCGCCCAGGCGGTTACCGACAATCGAGCCACCGGCCGAGCCCAGGCCACCGCCGATGGCGGCTTCCGTGCGGCTGCCTTTGCGCGCGCCCACGGCGCTACCGGCTGCGCCGCCGACACCGGCGCCAATCGCGGCGCCTGTGCTGCCGCCCATCTGCTGGCCGACCACGTTGCCCAACACACCGCCCAGACCACCGCCGACCGCGGCGGTACCGTCGCCGGCAGCCATCGCGCCCTGGGCAACCACTAACCCCAGTAACAAGGTGGACAAAGTCAAACGCATGATAGAAACCTCAAGAATGCCGCATCGGGGAGAAATGGCCGATGCGTGCGGGCGCGAGTTTACGCCACACAACGTCAGCCATGACGGTTGGACAACGAAACGGCGGATTATTTTATGACAGGCAAAAAAAAGCCCGCTGGGGAAACGGGCAGGTACTGCTTTCTAACGGATGAGCTCAGAGTACGTACCTGCTTGTGAAAGAAACGTGAAAGAAACCGCCGATTGAGAAAAGATGAAAAATATTTATGTAACGACCGGGATATCCTTGTAGGAGCTGCCGAAGGCTGCGATCTTTTGATCTTTCGCTTGAGACTCAATTGTCTGGGGAAAGATCGCAGCCTCGTTGCACTCGACAGCTCCTACACAGCTCCCACATAGCTCCTGCGCAGCCCCGGCGGGAACGATCTCTGGCCACGACTCGTCGTCACTTCTTGACCGGAACCCTGGGCAAAAACTTGGCCTTCTCCCCTCGCTCCACCTTAGCCACCTTCGTCCTGATGGACTTGATCGGCTCATCGCCAAAGTCTGCATGGTAGGTCGACTGGCCACACTGCAACCCTTCATTGATCGGATATGCGGCTCCGTGCTCCTCGCTGTACGGTGTTCCCATTGCCTTTCCCCTTTCATTGAGGTCCATACCGGCAACAACCGGTTGCCTGACAATATCGACCTTCACGACAGTGAGACTAGTCGGTCATCAACAGACTGTTGATTCAACAACGCCCTTCGCCGACGAATGGAACTCACTGTTTCAGAAAGGAAACACTCATTCAGCGCCCAGCATCGTCCGGTTCAAAACCCGGGAAACCTGATCGGCTGAATAGGGTTTGGACAAGAACTCGAAGCCCTCATGACCGCTGTGGGCCAACTCTTCGCTGTAACCAGAAGTCAGCACCACCGGCAGGTCCGGGCGACGCTGGCGCAGTTCTCTCGCCAGGGCAATCCCGCTGATGCCGGGCATCACCACGTCAGAAAATATCGCGTCGAATGCCATCGCATCCTGGCCGACCATCTCCAGCGCTTCTTCGGCGTTGGTCGCCCAGGCGGTTTCGTAGCCCAGGTCCTGGAGGATCTGGTTGGCAAAACGCCCCACCTCCAAATTGTCTTCCACGACCAAGACCCGACGCTTGCCCTTTTCCAGCACCAGGGGCGTGTGTTCTTCCTTGACCGGCTCGTGGTTTTTCTCGGGCTCCACTTCCGGAAGGTACAAGGTAAACACCGTCCCTTCGCCCACCACGGTGGAAACATCGACGTTTCCACCGGACTGCTTGGCAAAGCCAAACACCTGGGACAAGCCCAACCCCGTGCCCTTGCCCACTTCCTTGGTGGTGAAGAAGGGTTCGAAGATGTGCTCGAGCACTTGCGCGTCGATACCCGTACCCGTATCGGCCAAGGCGATGGCGGCAAAGGATTGCCCGGCCCCGGCATGACCACGGATCGGCGGCATGCCACCGCCACAGCTGAGCCGCAGCCACAGCGTGCCCTGGCCATTCATGGCATCCCGGGCGTTGAGGGCCATGTTGATCAGCGCCGTTTCGAACTGGCTCAAATCCGCACGGATGTAACAGGGCCGATCACACAACTCGACGTTGACCTGGATCCGCGCCCCGGTGACGGTTTGCAGCATGTCCCCCAGGCTCTGCACTAGCTTGCCCACGTCGATGACTTGCGGCTTCAAGGGCTGGCGCCGGGCAAACGCGAGCAACTGGCTGGTCAACTTGGAGGCGCGCTCCACCGTTTCGGACACCGCCGTCATGTAGCGTTGCCGGCGATCATCGGACAGGTTGGGCATTCGCAAAAAGTCGACAGAAGAACGGATGATGGTCAGCAGATTGTTGAAGTCATGGGCCACGCCGCCGGTGAGCTGGCCGATGGCTTCGAGCTTTTGCGACTGGCGCAGCGCCGCTTCGGTCTGTTTCAACCGCGTGGTGCGTTCCTCGACCCGTTCCTCCAACGTCGCGTTCAACTCGGCCAGGGCCGCCAGGCCTTCGCGCACAGCGGCGTCGGCACGGGCGCGCTCAATGTGGGCCCAGGAGCGCTCGGTGACTTCCATCAGCAGCGCCAGATCGTTGGACGACCAGATCCGCGGCGTTTTGTCGTGAATAGCCATCAGCGCGGTCAATCGCCCACCCTTGATCAACGGCACGCAAATGGTCGCCGCGATGCCAAGGGCCTGGAACGCCGCCGCTTCCTCCGGCGGCAGCTCCTTGAGATTATCGTTGAGCACCAGCGGCTTGCCGGCCCGCAGATTCGTGACTGCCAGTCGGCCAAAATCAGCCAGCCGATAGTGCCCAAGAATATGCGGCGAGCCCACCCGGGCCCAATCGCCGCGAATGGTGAAACCGTCCTCGTCCTCATCCATGTCGGCGTAGGCACAATTGGACAGGTTCAAGTGCGCCGCCAGGATCCGCGTGGTGGTCGCCATGATGGCCTGCGGGTCGGTGGCGTTCGCCACGGCGGTGCCGATGGCGTCCAGCACCGCCAGCCGCTGGGTCATGAACACCGTGGAAGTGGTCTCGGTGACCGTATCCAGCATGCCCACCACCTTGCCGAACTGGTCACGGATGGGGCTGTAGCAGAACGTGAAATAGGCCTGTTCAGGACCGCCGCCGCGCTCGATGATCAGGGGGAAGTTCTCTATATAAGTGGCTTGCCCCTCGAAGGCGGCCTGCACGATCGGCCCGATATCGCGCCAGACCTCCTGCCACACCTCATCGAACCCTCGCCCCAGCGCCTCGGGCTTGCTGCCAAGGATCGGCAGGAACGCATCGTTGTACAGCGTGATCAGGTCCGGGCCCCAGACGATGGCCTGGGGAAAATGCGAGGCCAGGCTCAGCGCCACGGTGGTTTTCAACACATCGGGCCACTGCCCCGGCGGCCCAAGCGACGTGCCCTCCCAAGGATGGCGGCGGACCCGTTCAGCCATTTCTCCGTAGCTCTGGAGCCAATCTGTCATGCGTTCGATCCTTCTGAGACGCCAATACCAACGAGGGGAAAGCTTGTGACCCCAGGCAGGGCCGTATTATCCCGCGCGGGGTGGGAATGCGCGATTGGAATGTGGGATGCGTCGGGGGGTAAATGGGGGGTAACGGGCAGATATGGGCGATAAGGCTACAGAAATATCCTACAAATCGTTGTGTTTTGGCCGGATGTACGTGAGGGGCTTGCCTGGTTGTAAGACATACAGCTCGGATAGTCAGGGCTATGGCGACGTCCTACATATGATTGGGAATCCCCTTCCCTATCAATCCCTTGCGTATTTTTTGCGGTGGCGACTATAGTCTTGGCGTCGCCCAAATGGTGGCCGGGTTTGGCGACTCGATTGACACAAGTGCAACGGTGCTTTCTGCTGTGGCAGAAGCACACTCGTGCTCACAGAAACTGCTTTATGGCAGCTGTGCGCGGGAGACCTTCGGGTCTGCCGGCTCCTTGTGTCACCGGTTCGCCAACCTGCGTACAGCTGTCACCCTTTGTTTGGCGACAAAGTGTGGCAGTTCATTCATGACACAAGGAATTGATATGAACCGATATATGGGCCTCACCAGCAACGCCGACGACCAACCCCTCTACGTCGATACCACCGCCCCACTACACATCCTGCTCGACTCAGCCGCCTACCGAATCCGTGCCGCCACCCAGTTCCTGGAGAACTTGGCGATGCGTGATGAACTGACCATCGATCCCGCGACCTTGCAAGATTTGGCACAGCTTTGCTGCATCCCACTGCGTGATGGGTGCGACGTGATCGATGTGATTGCCCGAAGATTGGATGCGGCACCGGCCGGTTCCACTCTATAAGCCTGCCAGCCGAATAAGCCAGCCAGCCGACAACCTGTGGCGAGGGAGCTTGCTCCCGCTGGGCTGCGCAGCGGCCCCTTTTGTGAGCGCTTCGCACTCAAGCGGGAGCAAGCTCCCTCGCCACAAAAGAAACAGCTCCATGTCATGGTTTGGCTGTAGTGGAGGACTCCCCAATGACGCCAACCGCTACCGACAGTGTCGCAACTCAGGTCCGCAGGCTTGCTGAAACCCACAATATCACTGCTGAGCTAGACGCCATAAGTCGTATGGCCGTGACCATCACCCGTCTGACCGGCGACGTCGTCGAACTGGATAACGTCGAACAGTTGCTCGTCAATCTCAAGAGGAAGGGCATTCTGAGCAAGTCTGAGATCCTGACGCTCCAAGGTGAGTACCTTCAAGAAAAAAGACGCGCCAAGAAACGTAGTGGCGTTGCGCAATATTCGTATGGACACCGGTGATAAATTCTCCCTCTCGAAGTTTGCCTTCGAGCTAGTTTCTCGGGTCGATAAAAGTTATGCACTGCGGTTCGAATCTGAGCTTTAATGCCGGGGCCTATCGACAGCTCCATTCGTCTAATCAAGGAAGAAACGACATTGAAAACAGCTCTCGGCGCTCTGCTGTTGGCCTGCCTGACAACTACCGCATTCGCTAACGAACACCCCATCGGTTTCCAGTCCTCCACCCTGCCGGATCCAAACAATGACCGCGCCCTGGAGATGGTCGTTTGGTACCCCAGCGCAACCACCGCAACCGCGCAACTGATCGCCGATAACGCGGTATTTGTCGGCGCCTCCGCCGTGCGTAACGCGCAGCCAACGGACGGCGAACATCCACTGGTGGTGCTCTCCCACGGCTACAGGGGCAACTGGAGCAACCAGATCTGGCTGGCCAGCGCCTTGGCCCAAAAGGGTTACATCGTCGCCGCCCTCAATCACCCCGGCAGCACCACCCATGACCGCAGCCCCCAAGCAGCGGCGCAGCTATGGCAGCGACCCGTTGACCTGCGTCGGGCCATCGATGCGGTCACGGCTCAACCGGAAAAATTTGGCCGTGTCGCCAATGGCCGAATTGCAGCCGTGGGCCATTCACTCGGCGGCTGGACCGCCCTGGAAATCGCCGGCGCGCGCTTCGACCCTGTGCGCTTCGCCCAAGACTGTAAGGCTCATTCGCAGCTAGCCAGTTGCACCGTTTACCAACAGATGAACCCCGCCAGTACCTCGGAAGCAAAGACCGAACTGGCCGCTGATTGGCGCGATAAACGCGTCACTGCCGTGGTGACGTTGGACTTGGGCCTGTCACGGGGCCTGACCGATGAGAGCTTGGCCGCGTTACCTGTCCCCGCCCTGGTGATCGCTGCCGGTGTACCGTCGCAAGAGCTTCCCGCTGAGTTGGAGTCTGCCAACCTGGCCAAGCGACTTTCATCGGCGACAAGCCGTTACGTCGAGATCAAAGACGCGAGCCATTTCAGCTTCATGTCGATGTGCAAACCTGGCGCGGAAGAAATGCTTGAAGAGGAAGTGCCAGGGGATGGGATCATTTGTCGGGATGGTGATGGCGGTCGTGCTCGGGGGGTGATTCAGCAGCAGGTTGTGTCGCTGATCGCGGAGTTTCTGGCGCAATCCCCAGCAGACAAAAAAGCCAGTTTGTAACCGGTGGTACTGACTTGCAGCGGCTTAACGAAAATGCCGTGGTAAACATTTGGCATTCATGGAGGATTCTGACTGATGGCACGCATGGGTTTGATACTGACACCCGGTTTTGCGGACTGGGAATATGCTTTCATCGCTGGAACTGCGTCCCCTTTTTACGGGATCGACCTCAGGTTTTTCGCTCCCGCTGCGGGGCAGTTCCGTTCCCAGGGTGGATTGGCCGTAACGGTTGATAGCAGTTTGCAAGAATGCCTGGATTGGAAACCGGACGTTGTCGTCGTCATTGGAGGAATGGTCTGGGAACGTGCCGAAGCACCCGACATTCGCGATTTTCTTCAAGCGAGTCGATCAAGTGGCGCGACAATTGCCGGTATCTGCGGAGGAACGCTAGCCCTTGCCAGGGCCGGGCTTCTCGACACGGTTCCTCATACCTCGAACAGCGCCGACTTCTTGCAAAAGAATGCCGTGGGTTATGAAGGAAATGAGTTTTATCGAAGCAGCCCAGTCGCTGTGGTTGCGGACCGCATCATCACTGCTCCAGGCCCTGCCCCCGTGAGCTTCACCTGCGCAGTGTTCGAAGGTGCCGGGTTATCTTCAGAGATCATTTCTGAGTTCAGGTCGATGTTGGCAGCAGAACATGGGTAATTGCCCTTTTTCCATTTTTGAAGCGCAGGAGAAACGATGACGGGTTCGCCAGAAAGGAACGGTCTATTCCCGGCCAGCACACACGATGACCTCGACGTGGCCGATGGCACAGTTTTCGCCCCCTGGGTTCGCGTCTGGGCAGAGCTTGGCGTCAGAGACGCGTCACGAGAAACGTACGAAGAACTCCTTCGACACTACGGCGAGCCGCACCGCGCCTATCACAATCTCCAGCATCTGAAGGAATGCCTTCAGGTGCGCCGATACATCAACGCGGCCTGCCAGGCTCCCGCAGAAGTCGACCTCGCGCTGTGGTTCCATGACGCGATCTATGATCCCCTTCGCAGCGACAACGAGTTGCGCAGTGCGCAATGGTTGGACGACGTGGCACGCGATAGCGGCCTGGACGATGAAACGCGACGCAGGCTTTACGACCTGGTGATGGTGACGCGACACGACGGCGCCCCGGCAACGGCAGACGAAGCGGTCTTGGTGGACACGGATCTGGCGATCCTTGGAGCATCGTTCGAGCGGTTCGAGGAATACGACCAACAAATTCGCCGCGAGTACTCGTTTGTGCCTCTGCCTGTGTACCGCCAGAAACGGCGCCAGGTCCTTGAAGGCTTCCTGGCGCGTGGACGGATCTATACGAACGCAGCGTACTTCGATGCATTTGAGCAGCAGGCGCGCGCCAATCTTGCACGCGCCATCGAACGTCTCGACTGAAGGCTGGATTCAAGCCGCGAAGGGATATTCAGATCCGCCGGCGCTCAACCATGGTGACCGCCGTCATTCGAAAAATCGGGACTCAGCCATCTAATCAAGCTGCAAATCTTGATCAAGGTGACGTGCTCGTCGAATTTAAACTTACTATGCCCCGGAAGAATCATACCGTTTGACAAACCGACGCTCGTCGACCGCGTAACCTTGCTGCTGATAAAAAATGTGAGCCTGCATTCGGTGGTCGCTGCTAGTCACCTCAGACCGGACGCAAAGTTGTTCTATAAAAAATGCATCAGCAGCGAAAACTAGCATTGCCCCTACTCCTTGTCCTCGGGAGTCTTCATCGATGACAAGCGAGGTAATGCGTCCGAGCCTACCCGACTGATGAAACAGCTCAAGTACATGTAAGCTTATGACACCGATAATATTTTTACCGTCTTGTGCCAGCAGCACGGTATCGCGAGCGCTAAGTTCTAATGCTTCAAGCTTATCTCGGATCAGCTTCGGCGAGGCTTGGTAGCCTAACTGGCCCAGGAGCCTGGACACAGATTCTGCATCGGTTAGTAAGGCTTTTCGAACTTTCATGTTGTTCTCAACTGGGTATTGCACAGGCTTGTCCACTCTTTGAATTCGACTTGACCTATCGTTTGCATCGGACTTAACCGACACGCTGGGTAACTGAGACCGGCAGAAAGCGATCAGAGCCGTCAGTCGACCTGAGAACACAGGTTAGATGACTTGAACCAGAGGACTGCGGAGTCGACATGAACATGCTTCTGCTTTTGAGGCAGGAAGGGTGTATCAAGCGTGCCCAACGCTATCGAGACCCAGTCGGAGAATTTACCTTCAGATCGGGACCAAAACAGAGTCGAACCGCAATCAATGCAGAACTCACGTAATACGGCCTCTGACGAAGCATAGCTTTTGATGTTGGTGGAACCGCGAAGTACTCGAAGCGCGCTACGGGGAATGCTGCCGTACGATGCAAATGCTGCCCCGTGCCCCTTGCGACACTGGCTACAATGACAATGACTCACTGCTTTTGGTGAGACGAGTAGCTCGTAACTGACGGCAGCGCATAAGCAGCTTCCTCGGTATAGCTGTGTCATAGGCCGTTCCGTGCAGATGAGAAACCCCAGCGTAACTGTCCCAGTCCAATCAGTCGACCGACCGTTACTTGCCGTCTGCTGCCTGCTACGACGCAGCTATCGAGCCAAGACCCCGAAGCATCGGGGACAGACCGATATGGATAACGCTGAGAGTCCATAAAGAGTCGGCTGCAGCCCCTTCAGGCATAGTCGACCCAAAGGAGCCTGTATACATCCAAGGATGTCACTCACCGGCAAGTCATCAAATCAACCAATCCAAAACCCGCGCATTCCACAAATCCCGATACCGCTCCCGCCACCCCGGGCTCCCCTTATCCAACCACTCCAACGTCGCTTCAACACTCTCAGGGCTGATCATGAAGTGATTGATATGCTCCTCGACCCGCTCTTCAGATAGATGCAGCAAGTCCAGATAGCCATTGAAAGAATCCGCCAACTCCACGTACTCATCGCCCTGCTGACGGCGCCCGGTCCAGGCCGGTAAACCCGCCACCATCGCCGCCACGTCCTGGCGCCCTTCCCGCACATCAAGCAGCAAGATACTCGCGCCGCCGTCGCGACCGATCGGCAGCAATCCCGTTGCGGGGAAGCCGGGCTGCGCCCGCAGTTGCTCCAGTTCAAAGGGGTTTGATTCATACTCTTTGTCCGGGTCCAACCCGTACAGTGAAAAACTAAGTAGCTCCTCGTCGCCATTGGCCAGGGTCGCCAGCACATCGTATTCCACGTAGGCACCGTTGCAGGCCTTGAGGAAATGGCGATAGTCGTCCGGCAAGCGAGCCCCCAGGCTGCTTTCCAGTTGCGCGATGGCACGCTCGGTGGCGCCTTCACGGGTGTCTTCGAGGATGAGTCCGCGGTAGTTAGCCATTGTTATCTCGAAAAGGTATTGAGTCCTGGAGGTCTTGAAACACACCGCGCCGCACAATCAGTCCGACACGTCGATAACGAGTGCTCCGCTCACTCGCTGGCCAGATGTCTCTCGATCAGCCTCGCCGCCTCATCTGCGTGAGTAAAGCCCAGGCTGTGATCGGCGCCAGGGAAAACGTGCAGTTCAGCGCGAGGCAACAGTTGGGCAAGGTGCTGGCCGACGCGAACGGGGCTGATCGGATCGGCGTCGCCCCAGAGCAGCAGGACCGGCATGCGCAACTCGACCAAGCGGTGTGTGAGGTCGGTGCAGTCGTCGAGGAACCAACTCGGCAGTGTCGGGTTGGCGGCGGCAAAATCCAGACGCCAGTCGTGCGCGCCCAGCGCCGACATGTCCACACCGCCCGAGGTGACGGTCAGCACCAGGTGGGTGATCAGCTCAGGGCGTTCAAGTGCTGCGAGCACAGCGACGATACCGCCCATGGATTGCGCCACCAGCGCTGTGGGTCGGTCGATCTCGGTCAGCACTCGCGCCACTAGGTCATTCATGCCGGTCACGCCGGGCACGGGCGGCGTGTCTCCGAAGCCGGGCCAGCCGATGTGTTCTTGCTGCGCCGGGTGGGCCAAGCGTTCAGCGACCGGATGCCAGAATTGGGTGTTGCCTGAGGCGCCGGGCAAGAAGATCAGTTTGGCGGGGGATGCGGTCACGGGTTCGTCCTTGAGCGTGGAATTGAAAGGGTCAGCAAGAAGGCAGAGCTATCATCCATAGCGGCCCTTTATGAAAGAGAGATTGTGGACGACAGCAGCCATTGCGCCGTCCGTTTTGGTCAGTGAAGCCGAATCCTTCTATGCTCAAGCGACTATGCGCAAGGAGCCACCTAATGGATTACCTGATTCGAAACGCTATGGATACCGATGCCCCGGCCATCAGTCAAACGATCATCAATGCCTTGCGCCAGTCCAATGCCCAAGACTACTCACCCGAAATTATCGATCAAGTGGCGCAAAATTTTTCCCCGCCGGCAATTCTTCAATTATTGGCTCAACGCCAGATACTCGTAGCAACAGTCGACAATCATATCGTTGCAACGGCGAGTCTCGATCAGGACGTGGTCCGAAGCGTGTTTGTCGACCCGAGCTATCAAGGGAAGGGTCTCGGGAGACACCTGATGGCGAGGATTCAATCGATCGCCATCAACGCAGGCCTGAAGCTGCTGCGGGTCCCCTCTTCAATCACCGCAGAAGGCTTTTATGCTTCGCTTGGGTTTAAAAAAGCCCGGGATGAGTTCCACAAATCAGAGCGCACGATCATCATGACGAAAGCCTTGGACCTGTAGCACTGCAGCGTCCAAGAAGGTATCCCTGCGCCATCACACCACGCTTGCCCGATGCAGACTGCTCAAATGCCCAACCCCCGCCGCCTGCAAACGACTCACCAGATCCTCCCGCGCCGCTCGCCCACCCGAACGCACGTACTCCAGCTCCGCCGCGGTGATCAATACCACCGGCACCAATCTGACCGGCGACAACGGCATGTCATCCAGTTGGGTCGGGAAATCCGGCGCCGGGGCACCGAGCAGAACGCCGGTGGAATCGTCATCGGTCACGAAGTGTTTGGGCAATTGGTCGCTCATGTGGTGCGATTGGCTGAGCCCGGGAAGTTCAAGGGACAGCGCCCCATACTGGTCAAGTTGGTGGGTGATGCCGCCAGCGTCGGCCACCGTCTTGGCGACGTGTTCCACCAATTCGAATGCCCAACTGCCCTTGAAAGGATCGACCTCGCCCACGGGGCCATGGGCGTGTTCGGGGATGTCCGCGGTTTCGACGAACAACTCCATTTCGAAACCGTTGCCCATGCCTTCCGTATCATCGAATGGATCGGACAGGCCTTCGGTGGCGAGGATGATCGTGTCGCCACGGCGAACCACGCGATAGGCCTGGCGAGTCGAAGGCCAGTACGGGCCGCCGGAAAAGGTCGGGCTGATCAAGTAGGCAAGGACATCCCGCTCGACCGTGCCGACAGCACTCCAATGACGATCCAGGCACGCTGCGCCGGCTTCCCGGACGGCCAGACTGGCGGCTTCAGCCTCAGTCAGGTCGACAAGCTCAGGGGATTGCGGCGCGGGCTGGTCGTGTTGGGTTTCAGGGGCTTTTGATGAACCGAAGAGCTTCTTGAAGAAATTCATGGGCGTTCCTTGCTGGGTTTTCGCTCGGCGTCATCCGCGTCAGCATTCGCTGATCCGATGGCAGGCGTCGATTGCATTGTGGCGTGTTGGAGTAGATATGAAAACGTGGTCAGGATGATGAGGCGCAGGCCTATGCCCCGCCCGTTCTACCGCGACGCATATGGATAAGTGCGGTTCTACGATGATCTGGAGAAACTCGCTCTTCGACAGCGAAGGGCAAAAAGCCCAGCTTTGGATAAAGCAGCAAGCCAGCCGTGTTTTCATTGAAACACGATATCTGCACCTCAGACGCGTCATAGCGGTCGAACGCCAGGGCCGTCATCGTTTCCACCAGAAAGGTTGCGACTCCTTTACCTCGCGCTTCTTGGGCGACGATGAGATTACCGATACAGCAAACTCCACCTTTTTCAGCCCGATAGAAATTAGCAAAACCAACGACACGCTTCCCTGCCTCCACGACCGTCGAATCGAATCGTTGAGCGATAGCGCCAGCCAACTGAGCACTGGTCAAAGGGTATTGGGCTTTCGGGAACATATAAAACAGTTCCCGAGCGTCCAGCACAAAGCTGCAGATGGTCTTGATGTCATCGGCCGTCACTGGCCTGCTTTGCAATGTCATTGGGCGTCCTTGAGATTGATGCGTTTGGTATCTTAGCTCAGCTGATTTTGCTCAGGCATCTGTCGGGCGGCAGGACTGGATAGATTTCAAAGATGAACATGACATTGACGGTTGAACGTTTGGTCGAAATAGCAATGACTAATCCAATCAACGCACAAATCACTTCGCGCTTGCCTGCACTCGGTTTAAATCAATGCATGCTCACGGCTGGCTGCCTGTTCCAAGCCGTCTGGAATCAACAATCACAGCAACCGCCTTCTTGGGGCGTTAAGGATTACGATGTTTTTTACTTTGACCCGGACCTGTCTTGGGAAGCCGAGAACGAAGTGCTCAACGCCGCCCAGCGACTCTTCCAGGACCTCGACGTCAACATTGAGGTCAAGAATCAGGCTCGCGTCCACCTTTGGTACGGTCAGCGGTTTGGCAAGCCTTATCCTCAGCTTCAGTCGGCCAAGGATGGCATTGATCGTTACTTGATTGGGGGCACGTGTGTTGGGCTGGATGTTGAAACCGGTGAGGTCTATGCGCCCTTTGGCCTAGAGGATATCGAGCAAGGCTTTCTGCGTATCAATCCAAATAATCCGCAGCCGGATTTGTTCGATGAGAAGGCGAAGAGTTATCAGGCTCGCTGGCCGTGGCTCAGGATTGTGGAGAAATGATGCCAATCTCGATAATCCCGTGGCGAGGGAGCTTGCTCCCGCTGGGTGGCGAAGCCGCCCCAAAGTACTTTTTTCAGAAAAAACGGGGACAATGGTCTACGACGGCTACGCCGCCGAGCGGGAGCAAGCTCCCTCGCCACGGAGTGTGTATCTATTAAGATTATGTGTGTACTTGCTGCCGGCTTCGCGGATCATGTGTAAAAAAACACAGGACTATCAGTTGAGAGCTGCCTTTGCGGCACGATCCGGTCCAGGCATCTTAGCCGTAGCTCCGGATTATGGATGACCTTCACTGATCCGACTTATTCCAGGAGCGAAGCCGACTTGAGCAAATCGTAAAGTCCTTCAGGCACCAGCGGTGACAGAGCCGTGAAGCTGTCACTGGAGCACCACGTGGCCTTGAACGATGCACCGTCGCTTTCAAAGCCTTCCAGCCAGGGTTGTTTGTAGAGATCGGCGTCGTCAAACCTTGCATCGTAGACTTGGACGATCTCGTGCCCAGGCTTGCCGGCGTAGGTGAAAATGCTTTCCAAGGTGCCAATCAGTCGAAGGTCGCTGATCGAGGCACCCAGCTCCTCTTGCACTTCTCGGACGATGGCCTCATGGCTTCTTTCGCCGAACTCAATACCACCGCCAACGGGACGAAAAAACATCTGTTTTTTATTGGCATCGTAAAACTGGTTGACCAGTATTTTTCCGTGATGATGAAAGATACAAAGAGCGAGGGGCCGAATGCGTTGCTCCGACATGAGTAAAACTTCCTTTTGATTTAATGATGCACAACGTCCTGCAAATATCAGTATCAGGGTTTAAACACCACCCACTCAACCTTGACTCATCGTTCCCGAAAAACTTTCCTCCACCGGCCCGATAAGAACGACCGCACCCACGCCATTCCACTGAACCGTTACGCTTCCGCCATCACATTCAACCTCGACGGTGCTGTCCAACAAACCACGACGGATGCCGTTAACAACCGCACCACACGAACAGGACCCCGACCCCTGCGCAATCCCTGCACCGCGCTCCCAGATGCGCAACCGAATATGCGTGCGATCAATGATCTGGACGAAATGAACGTTGGTCTTGAGCGAAAACAGGGCGTTGGTTTCGATGGCCGGGCCGATCGTCGCGATATCAACGCTGGCCAGATCATCGACAAAATAAGTGCAGTGCGGATTACCCATGCTGCACGCGGCGGGACTGCCGGCCAGTGGCAAGGCGGCGGTGTCCAGTGCTTGCGCTAAAGGAATGTCCGACCAGCCGAAAAGCGGCACGCCCATGGCGACGGAAATGTCGCCGGTTGGAGTACGCTCGCAAGTCAGCAGACCGCGGTTGGTGCGCAGTACCAGCGAAGTAGCATTTGCTTCGCGCATCAGCAGATCCGCCGCTCCTCGCGTCGCGCTGCCGCAAACATCCAGCGGGGAGCCATCTGCGTTCCAGAACATCACCCGCGCATCGGCATCGTCGCAATCGAGCAACACCGCGAGCTGGTTGAAGCCCACGCCCCGGTTCCTATCGCCCATACGCCGGGCCAGGGCACTTGTCACTGGGCTGGCTGCATTGCGCGAGTCGACAATAATGAAGTCGTCGCCATTGGCATGCATCTTATGAAAGCTCAGTGGCATGCAAACGCTCTGCTGGAGATGGAATTACCGTAGTAAAAATTGCAGGTTGCCTGAGCGTTCCGGACATACAACATGATTCGATTGAGTGACGGTTGCATGTATTCATCCTTGATCAGTCTGAGTGTTGCGTCTTCTTATATGCCGTCGTCATGACCTCCCAAGTTCTAGTGTCGGCAGGAATCAGATGCTCGATACGCAATGAGCTCATCGTGATATCGAGCGGCATACCGAAGGTGGTGAACGTCGACATGAACCTCAGCTCCCCCTGGGAAGAGTCGACTCGCGTCAGCAGCAGCGGAGGCAGTTCGTTAGCCAGCGCAGCGCTGTGTGGGGCCGGCAGGCTCTTCAGGATCTCAGCCAGCGCCGGATTACTCAAGGCTTCCCTGGATGCGCGCTGCCAAGCCACTAACCTTATTTCCTCGGCGTTACTCAAATGATCGCCCAAGCCGCCGGGTTGCAGCAGTGTCACCAACAGGTTAAGCCCCTCTGCCGCTTCTCTGGCAAGCCCCACCAGATCGAACAAGACTCCCGCGCTGGCGTTGGCGGCAAGGATGTCCCATTGAGCATCCAAGACAATTGCTGGGGCGGGGTTATTGGCGTGAAGGATGTGATCAATGGCAGCACGCACCACCTCCATTGTCGATGATGTGAGCGGCGTCGTTTCGTAGCGAGGGGCGTAGCCGCTAGCGAGGAAGATGTCATTGCATCGTTCCAAAGGTACATCCAGGGCAGTCAATAAGTTATGCAGGGTGCCGGGACTTGGCTTCGCGCGTCCCGTCTCGATGCAACTGAGGTGACGCTGAGATAGCCCTGTCATCAGCGCGCAGTCCAACTGACTCAGCCCGGCCTGTTGGCGCAAGTGACGCAGTTGGGCACCGGCCGAGGTTGGCGGCGTTGTTCGAGAGAAAGGTCGACTGGTCATCCGTTGACTCTGGCATTGCGGGTGAACGGCGTCGATGACCTCAGAGGTCATTGAAACCATGACGGTCAAATCACTAGCCTACCTCCCTGATCAACGAACTTGTCCAGGGAGGCAACTTGAAGAAACCTTACATCGCACTGGTGACATTGCTGCTTTTTTCCGTGTACACGGCGAGTACTTTGTTTGTCGCCGAGCAATCGCTCCTGGCGTTCGGCCTCGGGCTCATGTCGCGCCCAGACACCGCGCAGGTTGTCATCGATCTTTATCTACTCGCTTGCATGGCCTGCGTCTGGATGTACCGGGACGCACGTTCGAAAGGCCGGTCGCTCACATCGCTGCTGCCTTACTTCCTGATCACGGCCATCTTCGTATCAGTCGGTCCGCTGTTGTACATCGTCGTCAACGGATTTGGACACCAACCGTCGCTGACAGGTACTCATGATTAGCCAGTTCCTCAACTCATGCACCGCAACGGACAATCACAGCTCACGGCCAATCAACAAGCACCGCTTTCGGATCCCCCTGACGCATCTGGGCCAGTTCAGCATCCGCCTTGGCTTGCGTCGCGTGGCAGAACTCGAAGGCGTTCTGGGTCTTGCCGGTCGGCCCCTTGGCTTCGGCCATGCACACCACGGCGCCCGGTGTGCAAACGGCGCTGTTGAGTTTGAAATCACCCCAAACGCCGGGCTGTTCCTGCTTCACCTTGGCGATGTAGCTTTTGAGCGAGGGTTGCATGTCGCTCGCGGCACCGGCAATCAATTTGACCGGGCTGACCGCAGCGCCGTACGTATGCTGGGTGGACAGTACGGCGGTGCAATACATGGCTGCGGCCGGGACCACCGCCGTGGCACCGTTGGCCATCACCGTAGGTGTCATCGCGACTTGCGTCCCACCAGGCCCCACCAGAACCGGAACGATGCTAAACGCGTTGTTTCGCCAGACCTTCAGGTTCACCCGCGAGCCGATTGGCGCTTTGGCAACGGCCACCCTGAAATCGATTGAATCGGCGATAAGCCCGTTATCCACGGCCACGATCACGTCTTGAGGCAAGATCCCGGCCTGTTGCGCACCGCTGCCCGGAACAGTCCCCTGCACCACAACTCCGGCGGGAGGCGCTGACAGCGCCATCGCCCGCTTCGGATCGATGGTCTCGATGCTGGCGCCGATCCTGCCGCGAGGTAAATTGGCCGGCTGGCAGCCTTTTTCAAGCCAGACCTGGCTGGCCGCTTCTTTTCGAGCCGTGGCGACCTGCTTCAGGATGGGCTCAGCGCTCGCCTGGTACATCGGCACCTCGCTGAGGGACATTTCGATGTATTCGCAAGATTTGGAGCGATACCGGTCAGGCGTTTCCCGGGTCACCAGCTTTTGCAAGTCAATGGGTGGCAAGCCTTGGGGGGCGGCAACGGTGGAGGTTGCGGGGGAGACGCTGGCAGAGTCCGCACTGGCAACCGATGAGACCACGTAGGCACCGGCCGCAAGGCCTGCTGCACTGGTCATCATGCTGGTATCGACGCCTCCCATGGGCAGCAGCATCGCACCGACTACCGCCGCCTCACCGAGACCGCCATCAGAGGCACAGCCAGCCAAGGCAGTGAGCGAAAGTGCAACGGCAAGCCTGGTGCTTGATTTCAAGGCAGATGCGGACATTTCGCTACTCAGTGATTGATTCGAGTGGATCGTGCCGCATCATGGCAAAGTGCCTTTCAGTTGTATATCGAATGCACATTTGCCCAGATGCCACCCGTCTCAATCACCACGGCAGCGAAGTGCCTGGTTGAGGTTGGACAGGATGATGGCCAAATAGTACCTTGCCTGGACCTGCCTAAACGCCACGACCTCAGAGAAGCCCATGTCGACAAAATGCCTTGCCGCACTACTGGTGCTCTCCCCTCTCCTGGCGTCTTGCGTCAACCCGATGTACAGCTCCGCCGAGCGAGCCGAAACGGCGGAATACCTGCGCAAGGTCAAAGATCCGGCGACCTACTACGCCATGGATTGTGAAACGTTCCTGGCGACCAAACAGGGCTGGGAAAAGCATCCGAGCATGGCGGGCGACCCCGTTAACCTGGTGATCCAACAAGTCGCCAGACAACGCGATTGTTCAGCCGGTAGCGCTCCAGCACCAGTTGCCGCTGCGGTGTCACCGACGCCCGGGATGTCCGCGACAATGCCCGCATCGGAACCTAATCAGTCTGGGGGCTTGGGCCTGCACATCACCAGCGTTACACCGGCGGTGGCTCAGCAATTTGGCTTAGCCGCAACCAGCGGCGTATTGGTCGTGAGGCCAGTGCCAGGAACAGGCGCGGAAAAAGCCGGCATGTTGGCCGGCGATATCGTTTTGCAAATTGCCGGGACTCCGGTCAACAGCCCTGCCGAGCTGACCGCTGTCGCCAGTCGTATTCGACCTGGCTTCGCGGCGCCGTTGAAGGTGTGGCGCAACCGGGCCCCCATCGACGCGTTGGTGGAAATAGGCGACTCATCGGGCTTGGCACCCTCGGTAGCGCTTGCACCTGCGGCAGCCGACGCGCCGACGCGCCCCCTCGCCGCTCCCGTGACATCGCCAGCAAGCAATAGCGCGACCCATACTTCGTTCTGTTTTGCCTTGTTCGAGGCCAGACAAGTCCAGGGGCTGAGCGACTATCCATCAAGGGGCCTCATCACCGCCGTCTGGCAAGGCCCGGCACTGAGCGGCACACCCGCTCGGCTCGCTATGCCGGAGTTCCAGGCATTCACTCGGTCCCAAGGCTACGACGTGAAAATGCAACCGATGTTTTGCCAGCCAATCGGTGCCAGCGAACAGTGCCAGGCACTGGGGTCGGAGAGTTTCATGCTGACCGAGCGCAGCTTTACCGCGATGATCAATTGCACAGAAACCTTGCAGGGCGTGGAAACAACGCGGGGTCTACTGTTTAAACAGTGGCCTTATCTGCAGACCACCGCGTGGCGTCCGTTGGCGAGTCAGTAACTGTCTCGATGGGTGGCTCTGGCCGGCGCGGGAATCAGATGTTCGATGAAGCTTTCGCTTTAAGCCACGCCTCACGCGTCATTTCCCAGACGTCTTTAAGCAACGGCCCACAGACAAATTCCCCCTGCTGCGTCCCGATCATGCGCATGCCTTCGCGCTCCGACACCCTGCGCGAAGCCAGGTTGCCCACGGCCTTGGGCACCTGCATGACGGGGCGTTCCAAGGTTTCGAACCAATAGGCATTGATCGCCTGGCACGCCTCGCGCATATAGCCTTTCCTCTGCCACTGCGGCGCCAGCCAGAAACCACGGTTGTTGCCTGGCTGATCGTAGAGGCTGATGCTGCCGATACCCTGTGCCGGGTCCTCGGCAATACGGATCATCCAGTGCCACTCGCGCCCGGCGGCGACAGCGGGGAGCGCATGGTCGCGCACATAGGTCAGCGCGCCGTCATCCGGGTACGGCCAGGGCACGCGGCTGTCCAGGTAACGGACCACTTCCCAGTATGGGAATAATCGTTGAATCGCCGGTGCATCCGCCAGTTCAAGGGGGGTGAGGATGAGGCGGCAGGTTTGGAACGTGGGGATAGGGTCCATGATGAAGATTCCTTTTCAAACGTTATGGCGTCCTTGAAAAGTTTTCACGCTACAAGTTATCCGTGATCCTGCACAGCTTGCTGTCCTCCAAGGATAAAGGGGGAAGCTCGGTCGTTTTCACGGACAGTTGCTTGAGGGTGACCGTGCACTTGAAGCGCCCCGCAGCCTCCAGTTGGTAATCCGCCCCTGCTTTAGGGACAAAGCGGAACATGTTGTAGCATTGAGCACCGATGTAATGAAAAGCGATGGGCTGTCCGGCAGGCACCAGCAGCTCAGTCATTACCGTGGAAGATGAATGTTTGTCGTCGTCTGGCATGCCCAGTCGTTCGCCGTTGCGATTGGCGTAGCCATCCCGGAACGCCACCATGACGCCCGCGCCCGGCAGGCGGAAGTCCACACAATCGGACTTGGGTACGGCCCTGACCATGCCATCGCTGATCACCCGCAAGCGTGCGGTCTCGCCACCGTCAGGCGTGGAATAAGGGGTGGAGAAAGAGCGGACATCCGACAGCGCTCCGCAGCCGGTGAGCAGCGTCAATAAGATGAAGTTCAAGGCATGTCGCAGGACGCGGGAGGTAGTGCCCGGGCAAATATCAGCCTGGGAGATGAGGGGGTGTGGCGATTGGCTCACGATGATGCTCCATGCGGGTCAGATATCCAGGGCCAACAACGGTCAAGAGGAACGCGATGTCAGCGCGAGATTTTATAGAGGGTTCAGGGATTGGCTGCAATAGTCGACGTACCGGGGCGCACGCCTGATGATCCAGGCCCACTCAAACCTCATCACCGGATTGGCCCTCGCCGTGGTCGCGACGCTGAGCTGGGCTTGTGGTTTCATCATCGGCTGCCGACACTTCTGGAGATGTCAGGTCTTGCGGCTGTGCTGGTTGGGGTGGTCATGGGGGTGCGGATCATCCTCAACTCGCGTGGATCGACAACCAACGCCGCCCCTTGATCAGCAGATGATTGCCCTACCCCTTGTCCAGCCCTTTGGCTGTCTTTCTGCGACCCTTCGAAGTCACCACTTTGTATTCACCGGAACCGGCCTCTTCCACTGAATATGCGGTCAGGGCGTCCTCGTGCAAAACGTAATGGGTGGAAGTTTTACTGACAGGAAGAGGGACAGTTTCGATATGAGCGGCCACCTTTGCAGAGGCCGCTGGCAAGAAAGCACTCGGCTCCAGCGCAAACCGCTCTGCCAGCGCGTACGCCATCTTGTGACTGATCGGCCGATCTCCATTGAGCACCTTGGACACCGCCGTTTTATCACCGATTTCAGGGAGGTCTGAACCGGTGAGCCCGAGCGTCTCCATCAAGTCCTTGATCAACTGCACAGGCGTGCAGCTCGCCTCAAAGGCGGCATTCGATTCGCGAAACTGGTCAGAATCGCACTGATAGGCCAGGATTTCGTCCTCGAGCTCAACGAGAATCCTCTCCTCGGTCCTGCTCAGCTCGCGCCCGTCGGTAAGCGCATCGAGCAGGGCCGTCGCACGCGCATAGTCGGCAGGGGTCTTGATGCCATGCACAAACTCACCGCGCAGGCGATCCAGTACGGCGTGTAGCTCGCCAAGCGTCGCGATCACGGTTTGAAAGTCGTTCCGGGCTGCGCTCATCGTCTTACCCCTTTATTTCTTGCATACCAGCTGTTGGCAACGTCGTAATCGGCATGCGTGTAGATGTGTTTGACGTAGAACTTCTGCCGGGCATAGTTGACGCCGCCTATCACCCTGAGATTATTGCCGCCTACGTCGATCACCACCCAGTTCATTGCCGCTCTGGGCTTGAACAAGTCGACACCGTGCGTACCGAATAGCTTTTGCAGGTCGGCGAACGCCTTGGGGCGCGCCATCCTCAGAATGCGCAGGCATCGATCAAGCCCGGCCTTGTCGTTGGGGTACAAAATCGCAGCGTCGTCAAAACGTGATGGCGTGAGTATATCCATGGGCTTCCTTGTCTTTGAGCCGATGGTACTCTGGTTGTGTTTTTTCACAACTCCATTTTATTGGCGATGGCGGGACTCATGCTGTGGCGAGCCGGCGATTTGGCCGGAAGCATTGGGCCAGATGAGCCAGGACATAAGCCAGCGATCACGGAGACCGATCACCGTAAGATCAACACCGCCGCCACCGCAATCACGGCCACCACGCCAAAGACCATCCGCGCGACCCACGGCGCGGTGAGCCAGACGCCGGTTACCCCGGCAATCTGCCCCACGTTCTTCTCGGTCAGGCGGAAACTCGGCTCCCGGAAAGGATTGCCGCAATGTGGACAGGCGTAGGCCTTGTCGGAAATTCGGGATGCGCATTCAGGGCAATCGATCAGACTCATTGCGTGACCTCAGGAAGAGACGAACTTGGGGTACTGACAAAGACCATGCCTTTCCGGTTTTTGTTCTGAGTCGAGTGAACCTTTTGAAAAGCACACGACGGAAAAGCGAACTGCTTCACAGCCAACAAGATAGCCCAACGCAATTGTTTCGGCCGAACCGCTACTGTGCAGGTTTTACGCGCCGGATAAGGTCGTCCAGCACGTAGGTGTCCAGAAAGGCTGTGACTTCAATGATCTGAGCATTCTTGAAGGTCATGTGCCACAGGTAGGTGTTGTTGTAGGGCTTGTGATCAAGCGCCGTGGCTGTTCCGTCCCACATCACAACCACGACATCATCCTGAGCAACGATGTTCTGCACCGTGGGGACAATCGGTGTTGCCAGCCGAGCGGTAATCGACCGCACGACATGGGCCAGCTCAGCCTTGTTGTTATAGACACCAGAAACAGGACTCGTCCCGGCCACGGTCCATTTCGCATTGGGCGCCAGCAGATCGAATACCGTGCCTTTGCCTTGTTGCCAATTCGCGAAGGCCTGGCGGACCAGATCCGTATTGGCGTTTTGAATAGGTTCCGAAGCCCAGACGTTACTCGTGACAAACACTAAAGACAGGGCAAGAGCCTGGACGCGCCAAGCCAAATTCATCCATATGGTCATGATGTTCTCTCACAGCAATGCAGTTGATAGGACGCTCTTCCAAGAGAACCTTAACGGCGTGTGCCCAGAAACCTTTGCCCGATACTGCTGTGAGGTTGCCCGATGCTGTTCAGTGGCGAGGCCACTGTGCGAGCTTGCTCGCGATAGCGGTGGATCAGTCACATGGATGTATGGCCGTCATCGCGAGCAAGCTCGCTCCCACAGGGCCAGTGCTTATTCCTGGATATTCCACGCGCCTTGCGTATTTTTCAGACGGCAGAAACCACAAAACCCCTGGTTTCTTGGAAACCAGGGGTTTTGTGTGTATCGAATGTGGCGGTGAAGGAGAGATTCGAACTCTCGATACAGTTTCCTGTATACACACTTTCCAGGCGTGCTCCTTAAGCCACTCGGACACTTCACCGTATCTCGCTAAACTGTTCAGTCTGTCGAGGCGCGCTAATGTAGTCGAAAGCTTTTCCGATGGCAAAGGTTTTTTTCAGAATTTTCATGCGGTTAAGCTTCGTCGGGCATTAAAACGCGCCTGGGCAGGGCAAACCGGCCAATCTTCGGGGCTACGTAGGTACTGCTCTATAGAGGAAGGCGTGGCGGGATGGGCGGGCCAGGCTGTTTGCGAGGTTAGGGGCTGACCGGTGAGTCAGTCACGGCGCTTTACCTGGCCTTCGGCGGTGGGTAACGTCTGCGACACTTCTCTTACAAGGAATAGCGTCATGAGCGACTTGATTGCCTACCATCTCGAAGACGGTATCGCGACCCTGACCTTGAACAACGGCAAGGTCAATGCCATCTCGCCGGATGTGATTGCCGCGTTCAACGCAGCGCTGGACAAGGCGACGGCGGATCGGGCGGTGGTGATCATTACCGGGCAGCCGGGGATTTTGTCGGGTGGTTACGATTTGAAGGTGATGACTGCCGGTCCCAAGGAAGCGGTGAGCCTGGTCACGGCCGGCTCGACACTGGCCCGTCGCCTGCTGTCGCACCCCTTCCCTGTCGTTGTCGCTTGCCCTGGGCATGCGGTGGCCAAGGGTGCGTTCCTGCTGCTGTCGGCGGATTACCGCATTGGTGTTGAAGGCCCGTTCAGCATTGGCCTGAACGAAGTGCAGATTGGCATGACCATGCACCATGCCGGTATCGAACTGGCCCGTGATCGCCTGCGCAAGTCGGCGTTCCACCGTTCGGTGATTAACGCCGAGATGTTCAATCCCCAAGGCGCCGTGGATGCCGGTTTCCTCGACAAGGTGGTGTCGGCCGAAGAGCTGCAGGGCGCAGCCCTGGAAGCAGCGCGTCAGCTGAAAAAAATCAATATGTCAGCCCACAAGAACACCAAGCTGAAAGTTCGCAAGGCGCTGCTGGAAACGCTGGACAGTGCGATTCTGCTGGATCAGGAGCATATGGGCTGACGCTCACAAATCACTCAAACATCATTGTGGCGAGGGAGCTTGCTCCCGCTCGGCTGCGCAGCAGTCGTAAAAAACTGCCAGCCGTTTTTCCTGATGCACCGTGTGGAATGGTCTGGGCTGCTGCGCAGCCCAGCGGGAGCAAGCTCCCTCGCCACGGATTTAAGCCCCTCCCCTAGCGTTGGGCTTTTTCCTACATGGGCCGCTTAAAAATCTCCAACCGCTCTAGGACGCTTCTGGCGCACTACTTAGAAACATGCGCTTAAACATCGTCCATTTCCTACCTCTATAGGGGCAATTGCTGAAAACAGTGCACGTCCGTACACTGCGCCACCTTTTGTCCCGATGGGGCCCTGTAGATGCTGTTTGTATTGCGTATGTTGTTGATGGGCCTGCACTTTGTCCTGGCGGGTGTGCTTGGGGTGATTCTGGGCCTGTGCCGGCCGTTCAATCCGGACAACAGTCGTTTATGCGCCAGGCTGTACGCGTTGCCGGCCATGTGCATTTTGCGCCTGCGGGTCCGGACGCAGGTCGACACGCTGGTGAATAAGCCCAACGGCTGCGTGATCATCGCCAATCACCAATCCAACTATGACCTGTTCATGTTCGGCAACGTGGTGCCGCGCCGTACCGTGTGCATTGGCAAGAAGAGCCTGAAATGGGTGCCGCTGTTCGGGCAGTTGTTCTGGCTGGCGGGCAATGTGTTGATCGACCGCGGCAACGCGATCAAGGCGCGACAATCGATGCTGACCACCACTCATACGTTGCAGCATGAGGACACGTCGATCTGGGTCTTCCCGGAAGGCACGCGCAACCTGGGCGAGGACCTGCTGCCCTTCAAGAAAGGTGCATTCCAGATGGCAATCGCCGCTGGGGTCCCGATTATTCCGGTGTGCGTCAGCAGCTACATCAAGCACATGCGCCTCAATCGCTGGCGCAGCGGTGACATTCTCATACGCTCGTTGCCGGCAATTCCTACGGCCGGATTGAGCATGGATGACATGCCCCGGCTCATCGCCGAATGCCGCGAGCAGATGCGCGAATGCATCGCGACCATGGACCGGCAGTTGCAAGCCGCGTGAATGGAAAACCCGCCCTACGGCGGGTTTTCTTTTACCGCCGAACTCCGCAGATTTCATTGACTCTCAAGCAACAGGGCACGTTAAGCTGAACGCTGCCTGCCACTGCCATTTTCCAATAAGAAGTGAACCACCATTATGGGTAGAGTCGTTGCCGCTGCGGTTTACAGTGCCGGTAAGAAAGTCACCAATATCACCCTCGACGAAGGCAGCACGTGGGCTGCCAAACCGGGTCACTTTGTGTGGATCGGTCTCGAAGAGCCCAGCACGCTGGAGCTGACCAACCTGCAGCGTCAATTCAACCTGCACGAACTGGCGATCGAAGACGCCATGGAAAAACACAGCCGCCCCAAGCTGGAGACCTTTGGCGATGCGTTGTTCATCGTCACGTATTCGCCAATACGCAAGGACGGCAAGCTGGAGTTCATCGAAACCCATATCTTTGCCGGTAAGGGCTACATCATCACCGCTCGCAACGGTCATTCCGCGTCCTACGCCTACGTCCGACAGCGTTGTGAGGCACGTCCGCTCTTACTGAAACATGGGGAAGATTTTGTCCTCTACGCCATCCTTGATTTCGTGATTGAGAACTACCAGCCGGTGGGTGAAGCCATTCATGCCGAAATCGACGAGCTGGAACGTAACGTGTTGTGCAGCTCCCTGAACGAGCGGGATATCCAGAACCTGCACAGCTTGCGCCGCGACGTGTTGCGCCTGCGTCGCTATGCAGCCCCCATGGTGGAAATCAGCGAAGAGCTGCAGCGACTCGACTTCCCCTTCATCGACAAGAACATGGGCCCGTACTTTCGCGATGTGCAGATTCACGTGACGCGGCAAATGGAAGACCTGGCGACCCTGGCCGACATCGCCAGCCAGACCATCGAAGTCGGCGTGCTGCTCGAAGCGTCGCGCCAGAGCGTGGTGCAACGCAAGTTCGCCGCTTGGGCGGCGATCCTGGCGTTTCCCACAGCCGTAGCCGGGATCTATGGGATGAACTTCGAAAATATGCCGGAGTTGACCTGGCACTATGGGTATTTTCTGGTGCTTGGATTCATCGGGGTGGGGTGCACCGCTTTGTGGGCGAGTTTCAAGCGGTCGGGGTGGTTGTAGGCGAGCATCATCCGGTGGGATTTGTGTGGCGTCCATCGCGAGCAGGCTCGCTCCCACATTAAGTCCTGCTCAGCGTGTGACCTTTAGGCTTGGCTGGTTTCAACCTGCGGCTTGTGCGCCACAAAACGCATCATCCACTCCGCCACTGTGGTGCCGTGGTGCTCATGGGCCAGGCTTGCCACGCCCTGGCTGTAGATCTGCTCGCCGAGGTGTTGCTGGCGAATCTCCAGCAAGGCCCGGGAGTAATCGTGGATGAACTCCGGGTGGCCCTGGAAGCACAGCACCTGGTCGTTGATGTGGTAGGCGGCGAAGGGGCAGAAATCGCTGGAGGCGATGACGGTCGCGCTTTCGGGCAGTTCGGTGACCTGGTCCTGATGGCTGATCAGCAAGGTCAGTTCTTCCATCACCGGGCTCATCCACGGCGCCTTGGCGGCGAGTTTGTAGCGATGGGTGCCAACGCCCCAGCCTTGGGTAGCGCGCTCGGTCTTGCCGCCCAGCAACAACGCCAACAGTTGATGACCGAAGCACACACCGAGCAATTTGTCGCCGCGCTGGTAGCGCTCCAGCAGGTAGGTCTTGAGGGTTTGAATCCAAGGGTCGGTGCCAAAGGAGTCCGCCTTGCTGCCGGTCACCAGGTAAGCATCGAACGCCTCGTCATCGCTGGGGTAATGCCCCTCCATCACGTTGTACACGATGAATTCGGCCGCGATGGGCTGCTGTGAAAAAAGCCGCTGGAACATCTGCCCGTAACCCTGATATTGGTCGACCAGTTCAGGACGCAGGATATCGGTTTCCAGAATGCAGATGCGTAGCGACATAAAAAATACCTGACACGTGATGGGAATATTGCACACCCCAGAGCCTGCCTTGAAACACGGTCCCAAGGCAAGCCCCTTCCCTGGTTTGTCAGAACAGTTCGTGCCGGGCGGCTTTCTCCAACAACAAGGCCGGCGGTGAGAAGCGTTCGCCGTATTGCTCGGCCAGGTACTGGGCACGACCGATAAAGTCCGGCAGGCCGTATTGGTTGATGAATTGCAGCGCACCACCGGTCCAGGCCGCAAAGCCGATGCCAAGGATCGAGCCGACGTTGGCGTCGGCCGTCGAGGTCAGTACGCCCTCCTCCACGCAGCGCACGGTTTCCAGGGCCTGGATGAACAGCAGGCGATCCCGGATATCCTGCGGGGAAATCTGCCCGTCGACTTTCTCGAAGCGGCTCTTTAACTGTGGCCACAGATACTTTTGTCCAGTGGCCGGGTATTCGTAGAAGCCGGCGCCAGCGGACTTGCCCGGGCGCTTGTATTCGTTGAGCAGCAAGTCAATTACGGCGAACGCCGGATGCTCAGTCGGCGTTTTCCCTTCTGCACGCAGGTCCTTGGCGGTTTGCGTGCGGATATGGCTCATCAGGCCGAGGGAAACTTCGTCAGAGATCGCCAGAGGTCCGACCGGCATTCCGGCCTTGCGCGCTTCGGTCTCGATCATCGGCGCGCTCACGCCCTCGCCGAGCATGGCGATGCCTTCACTGGTAAAGGTGCCGAATACCCGCGACGTGAAGAAACCGCGACTGTCGTTGACCACAATCGGCGTCTTGTTGATCTGCAGGACAAAATCGAAACCCCGGGCCAAGGTCGCGTCACTGGTATGAGCGCCCCTGATGATCTCCACCAGGGGCATTTTTTCCACTGGGCTGAAGAAGTGCAGGCCGATGAACTTCGTCGGGTCCGGCACGGCCATGGCCAGGCCGGTGATAGGCAAGGTCGAGGTGTTGGAAGCGATCACCGCATCATCTCCCGACACTGCCTGGGCGGCGGCCGACACGCTGGCTTTCAGGGCTCGATCTTCAAATACCGCTTCGATGATCAAGTCGCAACCGGCCAGGTCCGCGTTGCTGTCGGTAGGGTGAATCCGCGCCAGCGTGGCTTCGCGCTGCTCGGCAGTGAGTTGTCCGCGGGCGATCTTTTTATCCAGCAACGCCGCCGAACGGGCCTTGCCCTTCTCGGCTGCCGCCAGATCGACATCTTTCAGCACCACCGCAATGCCGGCCGCGGCGCTAACATAAGCAATACCTGCCCCCATCATGCCCGCACCGAGCACGCCGACTTTTTTCGTCAGATATGGCGCCAAACCTTGTGGGCGAGAGCCGCCGGCCTTGATCTCGTTGAGCTGGAACCAGAAGGTGCCGATCAGGTTCTTTGCCACCTGGCTGGTGGTCAGTTCGGTGAAGTAGCGGGTTTCGATCAGGTGGGCCGTGTCGAAATCCACCTGGGCGCCCTCCACCGCGGCGCAGAGGATCTTCTCCGGTGCCGGCAGGCAGCCCTGGGTCTTGTTGCGCAGGATCGAGGGGGCGATTGCCAACATTTGCGCGACTTTCGGGTCGGACGGCGTGCCGCCCGGCAGCCGATAGCCCTTTGCGTCCCAGGGTTGCACGGCGCTGGGGTTGGCGAGAATCCAGGCCCGGGCCTTGGCCAGCAGTTCGTCACGATCCTTCGCCAGCTCATCGATCAAACCCGCCTGCAGCGCTTGTTGCGCATTGACCTTCTTGCCCTCGAGCAGGTAGGGCAAGGCCTTTTCCAAGCCGAGCAGGCGCACCATCCGCACCACCCCGCCGCCGCCCGGCAACAGGCCGAGGGTGACCTCCGGCAAACCGAGCTGCACCGATGGCAGGTCCAGCGCCACACGATGATGGCAGGCCAGGCAGATCTCCCAGCCACCGCCAAGGGCCGCGCCATTGATGGCCGCCACCACGGGCTTGCCCAGGGTTTCCAAGGCACGCAGGTGCGCCTTGAGCAGCAGGACCATTTCATAAAAAGCCTTGGCCTCGGGCTTGCCGACCTTGACCAGCTCGTTGAGGTCACCACCGGCAAAAAACGTGTGCTTGGCCGAGGTGATGATCACACCGGCAATCGAGTCCTTTTCAGCCTTCAAACGGGCGACGCAAGCGGCCATGGCCTCGCGGTAGCGCGCGTTCATGGTGTTGGCGCTCTGGCCCGGCATGTCCAGGGTCAGGACGACGATCCGGTCCTGGCCGGTTTCGTAACGGATGGCATCGGTCATGAAAGGTGTTCCTTGAAGTCGGGCTCAGAGGCGTTCGATGACGGTGGCAATGCCCATGCCGCCGCCGACACAGAGGGTCGCCAGGCCATAGCGCAGGCGACGCGCTTCCAACTCGTCGAGCAACGTGCCCAGGATTGCGCAGCCGGTGGCTCCCAAGGGATGTCCCAGGGCGATGGAGCCACCGTTGACGTTGACCTTGGCGGGATCGATGGCCATGTCCCGGATGAATTTGAGCACCACCGAGGCGAAAGCTTCGTTGACTTCGAACAGGTCGATGTCCTCCACCCGCAGCCCGGCCTTGGCCAGGGCCTTGCGGGTGGCCGGTGCCGGGCCGGTGAGCATGATGGTCGGGTCGGTGCTGGTGACGGCCGTGGCGACGATTCGCGCCCGGGGTTGCAGGCCCATGGCGCGCCCCTTGGCTTCGGAACCGATCAACATCAGCGCCGCACCGTCGACGATGCCGGAACTGTTGCCCGGCGTGTGCACATGATTGATTCGCTCGACATGGCTATACACCCGCAGCGCCGTGCCATCGAAGCCCATCTGGCCCATGGCTTCGAAACTCGGCTTGAGCTTGCCCAGGCCGTCGAGCGTGGAGTCGGCGCGGATGAATTCGTCGTGGTCCAGCAGCACGATGCCATTCTGGTCCCGCACGGCAACCAGGGATTTATCGAACGAACCGTCAGCCCGGGCGCGCGCGGCTTTTTGCTGGGAATGCAGTGCATAACCGTCGACATCCTCGCGGCTGAAGCCTTCCAGGGCGGCGATCAGGTCGGCGCCGATGCCCTGGGGTATGAAATGGCCGTGCAGGTTGGATTGAGGGTCCAGCGCCCACGCACCGCCATCGCTGCCCATGGGCACCCGGGACATGGATTCGACGCCGCCGGCCACCACCAGGTCTTCGAACCCGGAACGCACTTTCATGGCCGCCAGGTTCACCGCTTCCAGGCCCGAGGCGCAAAACCGATTGAGTTGCACGCCGGCCACACTGACATCCCAATCGGCCACCAGCGCAGCCGTCTTGGCGATATCGGCGCCCTGCTCGCCCACCGGCGTCACGCAACCGAGCACGATGTCGTCGACCTGGCTGGTGTCCAGGTCCATACGCTGCTGCAAGGCACTGAGCAGGCCGCCCATCAGGTTCACCGGCTTGACGCTGTGCAAGGCACCATCGGCCTTACCCTTTCCGCGAGGGGTGCGTAATGCGTCGAAAATCAAAGCTTGGGTCATGACCATCCTCGAAACCACGGGCGTAATGCGATGCCTCAACCATAAGCCCAGCGGCGCCGGATTCAATGACCACAGCGCTCAATGACGTTGACGACCACGCTCAGACGAACGGTAGCGAGCTATCGGGTTAACCGTTTCAGGAGGGCAAGCTGTCTAGCAAAAGGCCCAGCAGGAAGGTGGCAATCCGCCTCATATCATTTTTATAGCCACGAGCTAAAAGCTGATACGAATTGGATCTAAGCCAAGGCGGCCGCGGCCCCTAATGTAATCCTTGTACAAGTAAGTCGTCGGGTTTTGCCGAGGCGCTTGTCGGAACAGGAAGTGCACCACCAGCCGTCATGGATATGCAGGCTGGTTTTTAGGAAATAACAAAAAAGGCGGGTCAGCCATGTTCAAACAATCGAAAGTTCGCCAAGCCGGACTCATTCTCTTTGCCACGACGCTGCTGTTGATTTTGCCGAATATCACCAAGGTGATTGGCTGAAACCCTGCGCGTGGGCACCTGCATCATCCAATGCGTTGTATCGCCAAAAAATGTGATGGGTTCACTGTTCGAGCTGCGATGGCTGTGCCAACCTTCGCGGCTCCCCTCGACATGGAAGGCGACCGATTTGAAAGCTCTCATTGTGTTCGGGGCGTTGCTGCTCAGCTCGCCCCTTTATGCCGCGCAACTGGTGCTGGAGTTGGGCGCGAGCACGCGCACCTGGCAAACCGAAGAACTGCTCAAGCACCCGGATGCGCGGACGGTCCAGATTGCCGAGGACGTTTCCTACAAGAAACCCATGAGTTATCGAGCGGTGCCACTGACTTCACTCCTGACGGGTATCCAGCCGGACGACCATCTGCAAGCTGTTGCCCTGGACGGCTTCGCTGCCGAAATGCCCGCGGCGCCACTCCTCGGCAAGAGCGGAGCCCGTGCCTGGCTGGCGATCGAGGACCCGGCCAAGCCTTGGCCGTCGCTGGGGGAAGGCAAGTCCAGCGCCGGGCCTTTTTATCTGGTCTGGACCGATCCGCAGGCGGGTCAGATCAGCCCGGAACAATGGCCCTACGCGGTGGCGAGCATCAAGCGCCTGTCGGCCGTGGCTGAGCGCTTCCCGGCCCTGCTGCCGGCGCCCAACCTGGCCAAGGACGACCCGGTCAATAAAGGTTTCGAGCTGTTTCAGAAAAACTGCCTGGCGTGTCATCGGCTCAATGGCGCCGGCGATGCGCAGTTCGGTCCTGACCTGAACATTCCGTTCAACCCCACCGAATACTTCTCCGGGGATTTCCTCAAGCGCTACATCCGCGACCCGCAAGGCCTGCGACGCTGGCCACAGGGAAAAATGCCCGGGTTCTCCACAGCGGTGCTGCCGGACTCAGAGCTGGATTTGCTGGTGGGTTATTTGAAGCATATGGCGGGACGCAAGCAGCCAGCGGCCCCTTGAGATCGCTTTTTTGTGGCGAGGGAGCTTGCTCCCGCTGGGCTGCGTAGCAGCCCTTATAAAGCTTGCGAGCGCTTCGCACTCGAGCGGGAGCAAGCTCCCTCGCCACAGAAGCTCGCTCATTAGATGATCATTGTTGTTGCACCGTGATCACCGGCGCCGCTGTCACCACCAGCTTGGCGTGCATCTGCTCGCAACCGCCGCCGCGGCGCATGCCTCGCACCGGGCAGGCGTCCAGGTAATCCAGGCCCACGGCCAGTTTCAGGTGCCGCTCCGGACGGGCCAGTTGGTTGGTCACGTCAAAGCTGTACCAGGCGTCGTCCAGCCAGGCTTCTGCCCAGGCATGGCTCGCCAGGTGTTCGCTTTCTTCGCTGAACAGATACCCCGACACATAACGCGCCGGCACGCCCAGGCTACGCGCGCAGGCTAGGAAGGCGTGGGTATGGTCCTGGCACACCCCGCTACGACCGGCAAAAGCCTGGGCCGCGCTGGTCTCGATTGCCGTCGTGCCAGGGGTATAGATCATGTGCTGG
Organism: Pseudomonas sp. Z3-6; assembly: GCF_051131985.1. Taxonomy (NCBI): domain Bacteria; kingdom Pseudomonadati; phylum Pseudomonadota; class Gammaproteobacteria; order Pseudomonadales; family Pseudomonadaceae; genus Pseudomonas; species Pseudomonas sp. Z3-6. The sequence goes on along the minus strand of NZ_CP071644.1, from coordinate 2,034,939 downwards.
TTCAGCCCCAGCATCAGGTCGATCAGCGCCGTGCGATCGCGACGCTGCTGGCATTGCTGCGCGGCGAAGGTTCGGAGAGCCTCGTCCGCCTCGGTCAGCCGGGTGAAACGCAGGAACGGCAGCGCCGACTGGCTTTCATGTTCGGCTTCGCGCGACGGATCGATATCCACCTGCCCGCGGGCGCCGATGATCACCGTTTCGTGGGGCTCATCCAGGGTCAGTACGTGCAGGATGTTTCCGAACGGATCCAGTTGCGCCCGCACTGGCCGTGGCAAATCAAGCTGCCAGCTCAGCACGTGCTGGCGTTCGCTGTCGTGGGGCGTCAGGCGCAGATATTGGATGCTGGCGCGAACCTGGTCTTCATAGTGGTAGGCCGTTTCGTGGCTGATCGAGAGTCTCATATGACCTCCAGGTAGGAACTGTGAATGGCATTGCCCAGTTCACGGACCAGTGGGATGAATTCGGTGAGCCAGGCATGCAGGCCCCCGTCGAGGATTTCGTTGATGCCGGTGTAGCGCAGGCGTGCGTCCATTTCCGCCGCCAGCCGTTGTGCCTGCCGGCCGTTGGTGCCCGGCAGGCTGGCGAGGATCTGGTTGATTTCTTCAGTGCAGGCGCGCAGCGAGCGCGGCACGTCGGCGCGCAACAGCAGCAACTCCGCCACATGGCGAGCGCCCGGGGCCTCACGGTAGATCTCGGTGTAGGCCTCGAAGGACGACAAGGCCCGCAACAAGGCGCTCCATTGGTAGTACGCGTGAGCCGTGCCATCGCTGACCGCGTCGGCCTGGTCACCGGCCATTTCGTAGCGCGCATCGAGCAAGCGCAGGGTGTTGTCGGCCCGTTCGATAAAGGTCCCCAGGCGAATGAACCGGAACGCGTCGTTCCGCATGATGGTGCCGTAGGTTGCGCCGCGAAACAGGTGCGAGCGCTCCTTGATCCACTCGCAGAAACGGCTCATGCCGTAGCGATTCAAGCCTTGCTCGGCGATACCGCGAATTTCCAGCCAAGTGGCATTGATGTTTTCCCACATGTCGGCGGTGATTCGCCCACGTACCGCGTGGGCACTGGCTCGCGCGGAGCCCAGGCAACTGTAGATGCTGGCCGGGTTGGCCGCTTCCAGGGCAAAGAAATGCAGCAGGCGCTCGGCGTGCAGATCGCCGTGTCGCTCCCGGTAATCGTCCAGCGTGCCGGTGATCAGCAATGGCATGGCCAGTTCGTGCAGGCCGTCGCCACGCCCGTCCTGGGGCATCAACGACAACGAATAGCTCACGTCGAGCATCCGCGCGAGGTTTTCCGCCCGCTCCAGGTAGCGCGACATCCAGTACAGGTCCGAGGCGGTTCTACTCAGCATGGCAGCTCCTCAATCCTCGACCACCCAAGTGTCCTTGGTACCACCGCCCTGGGATGAGTTCACCACCAGGGAGCCCTCGCGCAGCGCCACCCGTGTCAGCCCGCCAGGGACCACGCGGGTCTCGCGGCCGGCCAGCACGAACGGACGCAAGTCGATGTGGCGCGGGGCGATGCCATTTTCGACAAAGGTCGGGCAGGTCGAGAGCGACAACGTCGGCTGGGCGATGTAGGCGTGCGGCTTGGCCTTGATCCGCTCGCGAAAGGCATCGATCTGCGCCGTGGTCGCGGCTGGCCCCACCAGCATCCCATAACCGCCGGAACCCTGGGTTTCCTTGACCACCAGGTCGGGAAGGTTCGCCAGTACGTGGGAAAGTTCAGCGGGATTACGGCACTGCCAGGTAGGAACGTTCTTCAGGATCGGCTCTTCGTCCAGGTAAAAACGGATCATGTCGGTGACGAACGGGTACACCGATTTGTCGTCTGCTACACCTGTGCCGATGGCATTGGCCAGCACCACGTTGCCGGAACGGTAGGAGCACAACAGACCCGGTACGCCGAGCATCGAATCCGGATTGAAGGCCAGGGGATCGAGGAACGCATCGTCGAGGCGACGGTAGATCACATCAACCGCTTTCGGGCCGTCGGTGGTGCGCATGAACACTTTGTCATCCCGCACGAACAGGTCGGCGCCTTCCACCAATTCCACGCCCATTTCCCGGGCGAGGAACGCGTGCTCGAAGAACGCGCTGTTGAAACGCCCCGGCGTCAGCACCACGACGCTGGGGTCGTCCAGTGGGCTGGAGCTTTTCAGGGTGTCGAGCAGCAGGTTCGGATAATGGTCAATGGGGGCGATGCGCTGGGCGGCGAACAGTTCGGGGAACAGGCGCATCATCATCTTGCGGTCTTCGAGCATGTAGCTGACACCGCTGGGCGTACGAAGATTGTCTTCGAGCACGTAGTACGTACCGTCACCGTCGCGCACCAGGTCAACACCGCAAATGTGCGCATAGATGTCACGGTGCAGGTCCAGCCCCTGCATCGCCAGTTGGTATTGCTCGTTGGCCAGCACCTGCTCGGCGGGAATGATGCCGGCGCGGATGATCCGTTGTTCGTGGTAGAGGTCGGCCAGGAACATGTTCAGCGCCTTGACCCGCTGGATGCAGCCGCGCTCCACCACCCGCCATTCGCTGGCCGGAATGCTACGCGGGATCGTGTCGAACGGAATCAGGCGCTCGGTCCCCTGCTCGTCGCCGTACAGCGTGAACGTAATGCCGGCACGATGAAACAACAGGTCGGCTTCGCGCCTGCGTTGCGCCAGCAGCTCGTCAGGCGTGTCGGCCAACCAGCGGGCAAACGCCTGGTAGTGCGGCCGGACCTGGCCGTCGGCGTCATACATTTCATCAAAACCGCTGCGGATCATGCCGTACTCCTTGTCACCCTGGCAGCAAGCTTCGCAAGCCCCGTGCCATCGGCATAAACGCTTTATGATCAACGGGTTGGATTCTCCACTCACAGGCGACGCACTTTTATGGTGCGGCAAATCCCCCAACCCGCTGCCCCCCGCTTCATTGCGACGCAGGGGCGTCGCTTTCATGAGCATAGTCACGGAAAAACGACGCGGCTTGGTCTCGATACAGTTAGGTACAAAACCTGGAGAAGGATGGTGATGAATCAGCGGGAAAGTGATGTTGGTTTGCGGCCGCCATCGCGAGCAAGCTCGCTCCCACAATGGATTATCGGTGAGCCCCCCTGTGGGAGCCGAGCTTGCTCGCGATGGCGTCGGCACATTCAACATGGATGCAAGCTGGCCCACCGTCATCGCGAGCAAGCTCGGCTCCCACAGGAGTTTATTGGCGGCTAGCAGACATGAAAACGGCCGACACAAAGGTCAGCCGTTGCTGTGGTTGCGGTAAGTGATTGTCAGGCCTGCAGGCGCCGGATCTCTTGCTTGACGCCCCACCCTTCGATCACACCACCCAAAGGTTCGACGACGGCCTCGAAGTCTTGCTCGAAGTCGCCAATATCATCGTAAGTGGCGTACATCACCCGGCTCAGTTCCAATGACCAAGCCCCGTCGTCCCGTGCACTGATCTGCGCGTTCAACGACTCTCCCCGAAAATGACCTGCCGCCCTGCGCGCCCGCTCCTCGTCCGGGAAAATGGCGTAGAACTCAATGGGATGGAATCGGGAAAAATCGAAACCGCCTTCTTTCATGCGGCGCAATACGCTGGTGCTGATGTCTTCTTGATAGGCTGTGCTCATGAAACGTCCTCCTAAAACCGATGGATAGACTTTCCGTCTTCCCGTGCGTGAAGCCCGTAGGCTGCAAGCGATACGGCATCAAATGACCGTCGGGACACAAGCATGTAGCTGACAAGACCGGACCTTGGCGATCCTTTCGCTGATCTCAATTGCAGAGTAGCCGCAAGTGATGGCCACTGCCAAGCGAGACCTGGCAAGGTTTCATGAAATGGGTGTAATGCTGACGATTTCGATACTGTTCTGGGACTTGAGATTCTTGACCGTCGGGTCTTCGGTGCGGTTCTCCAAGTCGTTCATATCCAGCTTGTTGAGCACTGGAAGCAACCTTTCGCGAATCAGTTGGGCAGCCTGCTCCATGGTGGGCTTCTGGTCATAGTCGAACTGCTCGACGGTGGTTTCACCGTGATCGTCAATGAAAGTGATTTCCCACTTTTGCATCAGTGTCTCCTTGATCAATTCAGGGCCGGGCTTACCTCTATCTCGACATTGGCGGTGGAACAATCGTTCCGCTGGGTGCTCGGACGGCACACATGAAAAGACCGCCTCGAGGGCGGTCTTTTCATCAGCGAATACTGTTTATTTTTCAGCGAGCTCTTTCAACGCTTTCAATGTATTGAACGGCGCATCCACCACGAACTTGTTGGCCACCATGGACGGTACGCTACCACCCGGCTCGGTATGGACTTGATAGGTCACTTCGACCTGGCCGTCCTTGGGAATGAACTTCCAGAAACCCTCGACCTTGGTCACACGCACAAAACCCTTCTCCTCTGGCAAGTACCCAGGTAAGCCCTCGAGCTTGCGGGTCAAGCTGCCATCGGCGCCCTCCTCGGTCGTGACTTTCAGCACCGAGTCCCGGGGCGTCACCGGCCATGGCGTGTTGAATTGGGTGTAAGTCCAGCTCTTGTCGCCTTCGTGCTTGAGCAGTTTCTGGCTCTTGCATTCATGAATCCAGGCGCAGGCGCCCGCTACGTCCTCTTGCAAGCTGCGCAGCTTGGCCATGGTGGTTTTCATCACTGTCACGCCGCGATAAGCCTTGTACTCGGAGCCCGCTACTTCACTGAGGGAAACCTTGATGCCGTCCTTCTCCTTGGCAACCTGCCAATCCTCTGCCTGAGCGGTGGCCGTTGCCAGCAACACGGTCAACCCACACAACACAGCCATACGATGCAGCGAACCCATAGTGTTTTCCTTATTGTCCAAGTTCGTTCATTTCGGATCCGTTCATTGCCCCATCACGCTGCCGTGACTTGCTCCCACCAACCGATCAAGCGGATGGCCTCTTCACTGCTGTCGCCGCACACCTCGATGTCGGCTTCGAACGCCGAGCATACCGCCGGGCGCTCCGACTGGCCGAAGATCTGGCACAGGTTATCGACGGACAATTGCACGCACCGTTCTCCCGCAGGCTTGCCTTGGGGCATCCCAGGGATAGGCGAACTGATAGAGGGGGCGATGCAACAGGCACCACAGCCTTCACGGCATTTCACGACAACCACATCCTCGCGACAGGTAATGATGAATAACAGAACACAGAGTAACGGCTAAAACACTCGTTTTAAATTACCGTCTGCGTGTTTTTTTGCCCTTGGCGAAATGACCGAACGGTCAGTGACGAGCGGCACGCCTGTGAGAGGCCTACTGCTTGAATTCAAACTCCAGTGCCGCACCTTCCACCTCATTGCGCTCCTGATTGCGCAATGGCAGTTGCATTTCGTTGCTCAGCAACCGGCCGTTGAGCTGGAACGGTCCGGGCTTATCTCCAAACATTGACGGCAAGAGCGGTTCACGCTTGGGCGGCTGCACCTTACCCGGTGGCTGCAGTTCCTCGACCATGTCACGGGGCAGGCTCAAGTCCAGCTTGGCCGGCGGCAATGGGGTCTTGGCGACTTCATGGGCGGATTTGCTCTTGGAAGCGACGGGCGCGCGCTTTTTCTTCGCCGCAGTCACCTTTTTAGGGGAAGGCTTCTTGGCCGCTGCGGTTTTTTTCGGCGCGTTCTTCGTGGCACTGTCGGCCGGTTTTTCCTGCGTTGGAGCCGCCACGGCAACGCCTCCCATTTGGAAGGCACTCAACAGGCCGATCAAAACCCAGGCAACAGGAACAATGGCTTTCATAGACACAACGGCACTGACGGCAGAGATCCCCATGCTCGCCTGATAATCAGGCGCTGACAAGCACATCAAGCTAAGCCGCTGATTTCTATAGGAACCCGTTGGCCGTCTCTTGGCACAATTGTGTCGCCAACAATCCCAGCGTCATCAGGGCCCGCTCTGCCTCGCGGTTCCAGGGTGTGCCGCAGTTCAAGCGAATGCAGTGGTTGAACTGCTCGGTGTTGCTGAAGATAAGCCCTGGCGCGATGCTGATGCCTTGTTGCAACGCCCGCACATGCAATTCCTGGGTATTGACCCGCCCCGGTAGACTGACCCACAGGATGAACCCGCCAGTGGGGCGGCTCATTTGCGTGCCTTCGGGGAAATACTGTTGCACCGCCAGTTGGAAAGCGCTGAGGTTCTTGCGGTACTCCTGGCGGATATAGCGCAAATGTCGGTCATAGCCGCCGTTTTCCAGGTACGCGGCGATGCCCATTTGCGTGACGCTGCATGCCGAGTGCGTGCTGAAGGTCTGGAGCCGCTGTATTTCCTGCTGGAATTTCCCCGCGATCATCCAGCCGATGCGCACGCCCGGTGACAATGTCTTGGAAAAACTCGAACAGTAGATGACCCGATCCAGTCGGTCGTAGGCCTTGAGGGCCTTGGTGCGCCCCTGCTCGAACATCAGCTCGCCATAGATATCGTCCTCGACGATCTGGATATCGAAGTCCGACGCCAGGCGCAGCAACTGCTTTTGCCGCTCTTCGGGCATGGTGCCGCCGAGGGGATTGCTCAGGCGCGTGGTCAGCACCAACGCCTTGATCGACCACTGGTTGGCCGCCAACTGCAAGGCCTCCAGGCTCATCCCGGTAACCGGGTCGCTGGGAATCTCGATGACCTTCAGGCCCAACAGATCCGCCAGTTGCAGCAAACCGTAGTAGGTCGGCGACTCGGCAGCGATCAAGTCCCCCGGCCGCGTCAGCACCCGCAAGGACATCTGTAGCGCATCGACGCAACCGTGGGTGATCACCACTTCGGAAGGGTCCACCACGACACCGGCATCGCGCATGCGAATCGCCACTTGGCGCCGCAACGGCTCGAAGCCTGGGCTGAACATGTAGCTGAACGCCCTCGGGCTGTGGAAGCGCGTGACCTTGGCCAATTGCTGATGCAAGGCCCGAACCGGCAGATAGTCGACGCTCGGCACCGCCGCGCCCAGGGGGAATACCCCTTCGCGGCGCGACTCGACCAATACCTGCTGGATGATGCTGCTGCGCGTCACCAGCCCCGGACGCTCAACCCGGGCAATGTCCGGCGTCGGTGCGGTCAGGGCCGGCGTCTGGTGAACGTAGTAGCCCGATTGCGGCCGTGCGCGAATCAACCCCTGGTCTTCAAGGTTCGCATAGGCCTGCAGCACCGTGGCGTGGCTGACGTTGAGCTGCGAGCTCATCTTGCGCACCGAAGGCACGCGTTCACCAGGCTGATACACACCGCGTCGGATGTCTTCAGCCAGCTGTTGAGCAATACGTTGATAGAGCAGGAGGTTGGTCATGACGCAGCACTCGATTTCACGGGCATTTTATTCTTGTCGGAAACGATACCGGAACAGTTTAGAAGTGTACTGGGACAGTTGCCAGATTACTCGACAGTACAGTGGAGTGACAGCTCTAACTGTACTCATCCTGCATCGATTGCAGGGCCAAAAAAACCCGGCGCCTTTTACAGGGGCCGGGTTTTCCAGTGACGCAGCCCTTAGCGGGCGGCGCCGAGCTGGCCTTTTTCGTCGGAGAACACAATTTCCACGCGACGGTTCTGTGCCCGGCCACGCTCGGAAGCGTTGACGTCCACCGGATACTCATCACCGTAGCCTTCGACCTGGATGCGTTTTTCATCAATCCCCAAGTCCACCAGCACATCCGCCACCGACTGTGCGCGGTCGCGGGACAGCTTGAGGTTTTCCTGCTTGCCGCCGGTGCTGTCGGTGTACCCCTCGATACGCACCACGCGCTTGGGGTTGAGCTGCAAGAACTGCACGATCTTGAGCACGACCCGGTTGGCCGAGTTTTTCAGTTCCGCTTCGCCGGTGTCGAACAGCACGTCACCCAAGGTCATCACCAAGCCGCGATCGGTCTGGGTGGTCGCCATCGCCATGATCTGTTCTTCGAGCCATTTGCCCTGCTGCTGCACGCTCAACAATTTGGACTCACGCAAGGCCAACTGCAGGCGCTGGCGCTCCAGCTCGAGCTTCGCCGCGCGCTCTTCGTTGAGCACCTGGTTGCTGTGCTCCCGGGCGATCGCACTGTAGCGCTGGCTCAGGTAGGCGTAATGCTGCACATCCTGACCGCTGCCCCAGTAGCTGGACAGGCGATCGGCACGGGCCAGGGACTCGCCAGCGCGGATCACATCCCGGGGCGCGGCACGCAATACGTTGGCGTCTTCCTTGACCTTCTGGAAATCGGTGCTGGCCTGTTCGAGCGCCGCTTCGCTGCGCTGGCCGGCACAGCCATACAAGCTGGCAAGGCTGGCGAGGACCAGGCCGCCCAATACGTGGGAGTGCTTCATTGGGCATCCTCCCTCAATTGTTTGCGCAAGCGCTTGATGCGGGTGTCGAGCACGTTCAGTTGCTCCTGGCTCTTGAGGGTCAGCACCTTCGCTTCGGCCAGTCGGGCGTCGAGCTCAGCCTGTTCGGCCCGCATGCGCGCCTTCTTGTAGGATTCGTCTGCCATATTGGATTTGGCGCGGGCGAATTTCTCTTCAGCCAGTTTCAATTCGGGCACTTCGTCGACAGTGGCGCCAACGGCCCGGGCTTGCTTCAATGCCTGTTCGGTCAGGCGGATCTGTTCATTCGGCGCCGGATCGGCTGCGCAGCCCGCCAGAGCCAGAACGGCCAGGGCAGCGAAAAGAGGTCGAATAGTCACTAATGTTCCCTACTGTTTGGGGGCACTGACAGGTGGCTGCAACTGTGTGTTCCAACGCTCGAGATTGCGCTGCAACACAGCCTCTGTCAGACCGGACGCGGCCAATTCTGTCATCTTTTGCGCCAGCTGTCCGCGTAACCATGGGTCATTGCAGGCGGAGTTATGGGAAACCGCGAGGAACAGCCCGGGCTTGTCCACCGGTTGCGATACGGCTTGCAGGTCGCTGGCCATCCCCAGTGTCTGCGCCATCGCCAGGCCCGAATAGCGCCCTGCCAGGACATATTCCACCTCTCCCAGCAGCAATTTCTGAAAGGCCTGGGTCAGGTTGGGCGTGCGCACCAGGGATAATTTCTGCTCGGCAAAGACGCCAAATCCTTGGGTCATGCGAGACTTTTCCGACAAGGCGCCGGAGTGACCGTGAAGATCTTCGGGCTGGTTGATGACCAGGCTCGAGTCCTTGCGTGTCCAGACCAGGTAATCGTTTTCCAGCAAGGGCGGATGAACGTAATCCAGCGCGTCAAGCCCGGTGGGGGTCAGCGGAGCGTCGGTGAGCAGGTCCATGCGCCCACTGCGCACTTCGTCCAACGCCTGGGCGCGCTTGCCGGCATACAGCAGTTCGATCTTGATCCCCAGCTCCGCCGCGACGTGCGCCAGCAGATCGGCACCGGCACCGATCAGGTGCTTGGGGTCTTGAGGGTCTTGCCAGAGGTAAGGCGGTGCGTCCGGGCTGCCGGTGGCGATCAGTCGTTCACATTTGCCGGCGGCGAAAGACAGGCCCGGCACGAACGCCAACGCCCACAGCAACCACCAGCCGGTCAAGCGACGCAGATCCATGGCGATAAGCTCCTCTGATGCGGAAAATAAAAAGCCCGGCCAAAGGGCCGGGCTCTTTATAAGTGAAGACGCCGGATTAGACCAGCTTCTCCAGCTCAGGGATGGCTTCGAACAAGTCCGCTACCAAGCCGTAGTCAGCCACCTGGAAGATCGGCGCTTCTTCATCCTTGTTGATCGCAACGATCACCTTGGAATCTTTCATGCCGGCCAGGTGCTGGATCGCGCCAGAGATACCGACGGCGATGTACAGCTGTGGCGCAACGATCTTGCCGGTCTGGCCGACCTGCATGTCGTTCGGCACGAAACCGGCGTCGACCGCGGCGCGGGAAGCACCGACGGCGGCGCCCAGCTTGTCGGCCAGGGCGTAGAGGTGCTTGAAGTTGTCACCGTTCTGCATGCCGCGACCGCCGGAAACGACGATCTTGGCAGCGGTCAGTTCAGGACGGTCGGACTTGGCCAGTTCTTCGTTGACGAAGCTGGAGATGCCGGCGTCGTGAGCAGCGCCTACGGCTTCAACGGCAGCCGAGCCACCTTCGGCGGCAACCGGGTCGAAACCGGTGGCACGGACGGTGATGACCTTGATCGCAGCGGTCGATTGCACGGTGGCAATGGCGTTGCCGGCGTAGATCGGACGCTTGAAGGTGTCAGCGCTTTCTACCGAGATGATCTCGGAGATCTGGTCGACGTCCAGTGCGGCAGCAACGCGCGGCAGGATGTTTTTGCCGTTCGAGGTGGCGGCAGCCAGGATGTGGCTGTAGCCCTTGCCTAGCTCGGCAACCAATGGCGCAACGTTTTCCGGCAACTGGTGAGCGTAGGCGGCGTTGTCGGCCGACAGCACCTTTGCCACGCCAGCGATTTTCGCAGCGGCTTCGGCAACGGCGCTTGCGCCCTGCCCGGCCACCAGAACGTGCACGTCACCACCGATTTTGGCAGCGGCAGCAACGGTGTTCAACGTGGCCGGAGCCAACGCTTTGTTATCGTGTTCGGCGATTACCAAGATAGTCATAGTCAGATTACCTTCGCTTCGTTTTTCAGTTTCTCGACCAGTTCAGCCACCGACTTGACCTTGATGCCCGCGCTGCGTGCAGCCGGCGCTTCGACTTTGACGGTCTTGTTGGTGGAGGCGGTGGAAACACCCAAAGCATCCGGAGTCAGCACTTCAAGCGGCTTCTTCTTGGCTTTCATGATGTTTGGCAACGACGCATAACGCGGCTCGTTCAGACGCAGGTCGGTGGTGACGATGGCCGGCAGTTTCAGGGAAACGGTCTGCGCGCCGCCGTCGATCTCGCGGGTCACGGCAACGCTGTCGCCGGACACTTCGACTTTCGAAGCGAAGGTGCCCTGACCGTAGCCGCTCAATGCCGCGAGCATCTGGCCGGTCTGGTTGTTGTCGCTGTCGATGGCCTGTTTGCCGAGGATCACCAGCGATGGCTGTTCCTTGTCGACAACGGCCTTGAGCAGCTTGGCCACGGCCAGGGAAGTCAGGTCTTCGGCGGATTCGACGAGGATGGCGCGATCGGCACCCAGGGCCAGCGCGGTGCGCAGTTGTTCCTGGGCGGTGGTCGGGCCGATGGAGACGACGACGATTTCCGTTGCCACGCCTTTCTCTTTCAGGCGGACGGCTTCTTCCACGGCGATTTCGCAGAAGGGGTTCATCGACATCTTGACGTTGGCGAGGTCGACGCCGGAGTTGTCCGCCTTGACGCGAACCTTGACGTTATAGTCGACCACTCGTTTGACAGCTACAAGAACCTTCATGGATTCCTCGTTACTCTCCGGTGAAAAAAAGTCGCCTAGGCGAACCTGGCGGTTGATGCTCATGGGCGCAAGGGCACCTCTAAAAACGCCGGCATGAACCACACATGACCCAGCTCACGGGAGTGAAGACCATTCGTCAGTGATGACCGAGGAGTCATTCATTATCGCGGCGTGTAAACTGCGCCTCGGAACCGCGCAATACGTCACTTTGTGCTGCCTTCGCCCTGTCTTTAGAGGTGCTCTTGGAACCAACAGTCAGCCTACGGCGAGCGCAAAACCGCCCGTATCTTGACCGGAACGCCTATTCCGGTCAATACGGCAAAATGGTCAGTCATAAGCCGTACGTCAGTGATTTATCTGGGCTGCGGCAATTTCAAACAAACGTTTGTATTGGACCCTGAGAGTGGTGTAGATATAATGCGCCGCTTAAGAGAGACCCGCGTTTCATCCATTGCCGCTTTCGTCGCTTTTCGCGAAGGAAACAACGGATGCAACGCCAAACCTCCAATTAGAAAAACTGTGAGCCTTGAGTAGGAGATAGCCTGTGGAACGCGAATACATGGAATTCGACGTGGTCATCGTCGGTGCCGGCCCCGCTGGCCTGTCTGCCGCTTGCCGACTGAAACAGAAGGCCGCCGAAGCCGGTAAGGAAATCAGCGTCTGCGTGGTCGAAAAAGGTTCCGAAGTCGGCGCGCACATCCTCTCCGGCGCGGTGTTCGAGCCCCGCGCCTTGAATGAGCTGTTCCCGGACTGGAAAGAACTCGGCGCACCGTTGAACACGCCTGTCGTACGCGATGACATTTATGTCCTGAGAAACGCCGAGGCCGCGAGCAAAATCCCTGACTTCTTTGTGCCCAAGACCATGCACAACGAAGGCAACTATATTATTTCCCTGGGCAACCTGTGCCGCTGGCTGGCCCAGCAAGCCGAGAACCTGGGCGTGGAAATCTACCCGGGCTTCGCCGCCCAGGAAGCGCTGTTCGACGAAAACGGCGTGGTTCGCGGCATCATCACCGGCGACTTGGGTGTCGACCGCGAAGGCAATCCAAAGGAAGGCCTCTACACCCCCGGCATGGAATTGCGTGGCAAATACACGCTATTCGCCGAAGGCTGCCGTGGTCACATCGGCAAGCAACTGATCAAGCGCTTCAACCTGGACAGCGAGGCCGACGCCCAGCACTACGGCATTGGCTTGAAGGAAATCTGGGAAATCGACCCGGCCAAGCATCAACCCGGCCTAGTGGTGCACACTGCTGGCTGGCCGCTAGACATCATGGGCACCGAGAACACCGGCGGATCATTCCTCTATCACCTGGAAAACAACCAGGTAGTTGTCGGCCTGATTATCGACCTGTCCTACAGCAACACCTTCCTGTCGCCGTTCGACGAGTTCCAGCGCCTCAAGCACCACCCGGTGCTCAAGCAGTACCTGGAAGGCGGCAAGCGCGTCAGCTACGGCGCCCGCGCCATCTGCAAGGGCGGCCTGAACTCGCTGCCAAAAATGGTCTTCAAGGGCGGTGCGCTGATCGGTTGCGACCTCGGCACCCTGAACTTCGCCAAGATCAAGGGCAGCCACACCGCCATGAAATCCGGCATGCTCGCCGCCGAGGCCGTGGCTGATCGCCTGTTCGCCGAGTCCGAAGGCGGTGATGAACTGACCGCCTACGTCGACAGCTTCAAGAACAGCTGGCTGTACGAAGAACTGTTCGCCAGCCGCAACTTCGGTGCGGCGATCCACAAATACGGCGCAATCATCGGTGGCGGCTTCAACTGGCTCGACCAGAACATCTTCGGCGGCAAGATTCCGTTCACCCTGCATGACAACAAGCCCGACTACGCGTGCCTGAAACTGGCGGCCGATTGCAAGAAGATCGACTACCCGAAACCAGACGGCAAGATCAGCTTCGACAAACTCAGCTCGGTGTTCATCTCCGGTACCAACCACGAAGAAGAACAACCCTGCCACCTGAAGCTGACCGACCCGAGCATCCCGATCAGCAAGAACCTGCCGCTGTACGACGAACCGGCCCAGCGCTACTGCCCGGCAGGCGTGTACGAAGTGGTGACCAACGAAGACGGCGAGAAGCGCTTCCAGATCAACGCCCAGAACTGCGTCCACTGCAAGACCTGCGACATCAAGGATCCTGCGCAGAACATCACCTGGGTATCGCCGGAAGGCGCTGGCGGGCCGACTTACCCGAACATGTAAGCCGACACGCCGAACATCGAGGCTCCCGCAATGGGGGCCTTTTTGTTGCCCCCGATTCAAGCAACACAACAGTCGAAATGTGGGAGCGGGCTTGCTCGCGAAAGCGGTGTGTCAGTCAACAAAAATACTGGCAGATACGCCGCTTTCGCGAGCAAGCCCGCTCCCACAGGGATCCTGAGTGGATCAGGCCGCGCGCTCTTCCCCGGGATTGCGCTCGAAGTAGCGCTTGTATTCGCGACTGAATTGCGACGGGCTCTGATACCCCACCTGGTGCGCGACATGGGCCACACTCATGCCCTCGCACATCAGCAGGCGCTGGGCCTTGAGCAGGCGCAACCGCTTGAGATACTGCACCGGCGACAGCAAGGTGCTGCGCTTGAAATGCTCATGGAAGGTCGAAGCGCTCATGTTCGCGCAACTGGCCAAGGTCTCGACGTTCAGTGGTTCGGTGAAATGCGCATGCAGATGGCTCAGGGCCGCGGCAATCCGGGCGAACTGGCCTTGCTGCTCCACCAGCGCCCGCAGCACATCAGCCTGGGGACCGCGCAACGCGACGAACAGCAACTCCCGCAACCGCGCCTGGCCCATGACCTGGCATTCCAGCGGATCGTGCAGGCAGCGCAACAAGCGCTCGACACACCCACGCATGGCGTCATCGAGCACAGCGCAGGTCATGGATTCCGGTGTCTGGGGCGGTAGATTCCGACCTGGCATCAACCCCATGGAAAGCACCAACTCCCCCAACATCGCCCGGTCGATCGCAACGGAAACGCCATACAGCGGAGCATTGGGCATGGCGTAGGTTTCGCATTCGAACGGCACCGGCAAGGCCTGGATCAGATAATGCCCGGCGCCATATTCCATTGTGCGTGGCCCCAGGTAGGCCAGTTTGCTGCCTTGGGCGATGATCACCAGGCTCGGTTCGTAGAGCTGCGGGCCACGAGCGACATCCTGGCTGGCACGCAGCGCGTGCACGCCAGGCAGTCTCGTTGGGACGAAACCGTCGCGGGTCGCCAAGGGTTCTATCAGTGAAACCAGCGTGGCATTGGCGTCGAGATGGCGGGTCAACAACATGGGCAAAAACTTCACGAAAAATGGGATGAAACCATCATCGCAGGTCTGGCGTCACATGGAATCAAATCCTGGCCAATGCCGGAGGATTAGGCATGACAGGCGGAGGAATCGCCATCGCCGCCTACCGCCATGACTCCCAGAATGGATTCCCTCACCGTTCACTGCTTAGCGAGGTCCATCATGTACACAGCCATCGGCTATGCCGCCCAATCAGCCACCACTCCCCTCGCCCCCATGAAGTTCGAGCGTCGCAGCCCGCGAGCCGACGATGTGGCGATCGATATTCTCTACTGCGGGGTCTGCCACTCCGACATCCACCAGGCCCGCAATGAATGGGGCATTGCCGTCTACCCGCTGATGCCCGGCCACGAAATCATCGGAAAAGTCACCGCCGTCGGTGCGAATGTTACCGCTCACAAAGTCGGCGACTTGGTCGGTGTGGGCTGTATGGTCGACTCCTGCCGCGAGTGCGAAGCGTGCCGGGCGGACTTGGAGCAATACTGCTTCGAAGGCATGACCCAGACCTACGCCAGCCCGGACCGCGTCAGTGGTGGCCACACCATGGGCGGTTATTCCGACAGCATCGTGGTCAGCGAGCACTTTGTGCTGCGCATCCCGCAAACACTCGACCCGGCCAGCGCCGCGCCGCTGCTGTGCGCCGGCATCACCACCTATTCGCCCCTCAAACACTACGGCGTGAAGGCTGGCGACAAGGTCGGCGTGCTGGGCATGGGCGGCCTGGGCCACATGGGCATCAAGTTCGCCAAGGCCATGGGCGCAGAAGTGACGTTGTTCACCCGCTCGGCGAGCAAGGCTGAAGAAGCCCGTCGTCAGGGCGCGGACCATGTGATCGTGTCAACCGACGCCGAACAGATGGCGGCTGCCGCCGGACGCTTCAATTTCCTGCTGGACACCATTCCGGTGCAGCACGACCTCAACCCCTACCTCGACACGCTGCATTTCGACGGTGTACACATCATCGTGGGCCTGGTCGAGCCGGTCGACCCACCGGTACACGCGGCAAAACTGATCATGGGTCGCCGAGTGCTGGCCGGCTCGCTGATCGGCGGTATCGCAGAAACCCAGGAAATGCTGGATTTCTGCGCCGAGCACGACATCAGTTGCGACATTGAAATGCTCGACATCCGCCAGATCAACGAGGCCTACAGCCGCATGATCGCCGGGGACGTGAAGTACCGCTTCGTCATCGACATGGCGACGCTCAAGGCCTGACGCTCGTCAGACCTTGGCGCCCAGCTCTGCCGACAGCCGGGCTGTGACCCCTTTGACCAGGGGAATCAGCTCGGCCATCTTTTCCAGCGGCATGTACGGCACGGTGCTGGCGATGCTGATACCAGCGACGATGCGCTTGCCCGCGTCTCGAATCGGCGCCGCCACACAGCGAATCGACGGCTCGTTGTCTTCCAGGTCGAAGGCATAGCCCCCCGCCACGTATTCCACCATCCGTTGCTGGAACTGTTCCCAGGATTGCTCCTGATGCTGGGGCCAGAACTGATTTTTCCCTCCCGCCGGCAGGCTGATTTCGTACAGCCGCTTCCATTGTTCCTGCGAATCATCGAGCATCAGCGCCTTGCCGATCCCGGTGCGCGCCAACGGCATGCGATGGCCTACGCGCGAGCGCATTTCCGGGCCGTTGCGCCCCGGATTCTTCAGCAGGTACAAGACTTCGTCGCCCTCGCGAATCGCCAGGTGAACGGTGTCCCCGGTCAGCGCCGACAGCTCGTCCAGGTACGGCCCCGCCAGGCTCACCAGGGGCAGCTCTTCCCGGGCCTGGAAACCCAGCTCGATCAACTTCGGCCCCAGCAGGTAACCCACTTGCGGCACCACGCGCAGGTAACGTTCGTCCACCAGGCAACTGGCCAGGCGATGGGTGGTGCTGCGGGTGGTGCCGATCAGCCGGGCGATTTCCTTCAAGTCGCGGGCGCCACTGGCGACCGCCTGGACCACGCCCAGGCCACGCAGCAATGTCTGCGTGCCGGTAGGCGCGGCGTCCTTGGTGATTTTTGGATCGTCTTGCTGCATAGCCGACCTTCAACAGTGAGCGGGGAACGGGCGGCATTATGGTCGCCCGCCCCGTCGGACTACAACTCGATGCGCTCGACCTTCCCGACCAGCAGGATGTAGGACAGCGCGCCAGCCAATGCCAGGACAGCGATATAGGTAATGGCCGGGGCAAACGAATCGCCGCTGGCGAGGAAGCCAATGACAATCGGCGTGGCGATGGCCGCCAGGTTACCGATGAAGTTGAACACCCCGCCGGTCAACCCGAGCAATCGCGCCGGTGCCAAGGTGGAAACCAGCGACCACGTGATCGACGCCAGGCCATTGCCGAAGAACGCCAGGGCCAGGAAGGCGATCACCAGCGGCGTCGATTCGACATAGTTGGCACCTATGATCGCCGTGGAAATCAAAAGCCCACCAATGATCGGCAGTTTGCGGGCAAAGCCCACCGTGGCGCCGCGGCGAATCAGCCAGTCGGAGAAGAACCCGGAGCACAGCACGCCGACAAACGCCGCGAGGAACGGCAACGACGCCAGCAAGCCAGACTTGATGAAGTCCATGCCGCGATATTTCACCAGGTAGGTCGGAAACCACGTCAGGAAAAACCACAGCGTGGAGTTGAGGCAGAACTGCCCCAGGTAAATGCCCCACAACTTGCGTTGGGTCAGGACGATGCCCAGGTCGGCCCAGCTGAACTTGGCCTTGACCTTGGCAGTCTCGGCCTGGATGTCCACCAGCCCGCCGCCTTCGCGGATCAGCTCGATTTCGGCGGCGTTGGCGCCTTTGAAATCCCGCGGCTCGCGATACACCGCGTACCAGATCACTGCCCAGAGAATGCCCACCGCGCCTGTGGCGACAAACACCATGTGCCAACCGAAGGTGTGTTGCAGCCAGGCCAATACCGGGGTCAGGAAAGCCAGCCCGACGAATTGCCCAGACGTGTAGAAACCGATGGCCGTGGCCCGCTCACGCTCGGGAAACCAGGTCGTTACCACGCGGCTGTTGATTGGATAGGCCGGCGCTTCCAGGGCACCGACCGCCATGCGCAGCACGAACAACGCGATGAAGCTGGAGACGAACCCCAGCATCACCGTCGCCACCGACCACAGCAGCAACGCCACGCTGTAGAGGATGCGCGGCGGCACCCGGTCCACCAGCCAGCCGCCGGGAATCTGCATCGCGGCGTAGGTCCAGCCGAACGCGGAGAAAATAAGTCCGACATGAATCGGGTCGATGCCCAGGTCACTGGTTAGCGCGGGGGCGGCAATCGAGAGGTTACTGCGGTCCAGGTAGTTGATCACCACGGTGATGAACAGCAGGACCATGATGAAAAAACGCTTGCGGCTAGGCGTCACCAACGACGCCTGCGCGCTCAGGGTGTGCGCTTGCATGTGAGGTGCCTCTTTTTATGTTTATTGAGGAATTCGGGAGCGTTGGGATAATCCCCCTGCATAAGGAGGTTGAGGGTGGGAGCGGGCTTGCTCGCGAAGGCACTGTGTCAGTTAGCGGATGTATCGCAGACACACCGCTTTCGCGAGCAAGCCCGCTCCCACAAGGGAACCGAGTTGCCTCAGTACTCACTCACCATTCGGCAAAACTGCCATCGGCATGGCGCCAGATCGGGTTGCGCCAGCGGTGGCCGATGGCTGCGCGTTCGATGACGTATTCCTCGTTGATCTCGATGCCCAGGCCCGGGCCATTCGGGATCTTCACGAAGCCCTTGTCGTAGTCGAACACCTGCGGATCCTTGATGTAATCCAGCAGGTCGTTGCTCTCGTTGTAGTGGATGCCCAGGCTCTGCTCCTGGATGAACGCGTTGTAGCAGACCGCGTCCAGTTGCAGGCACGCTGCCAGGGCGATGGGACCCAGCGGGCAGTGCAGCGCCAGCGCCACGTCGTAGGCCTCGGCCATGTTGGCGATCTTGCGGGTTTCGGTGATGCCGCCGGCGTGGGACGCATCCGGCTGGATGATGTCCACGTAGCCTTCGCTGAGTACGCGCTTGAAGTCCCAGCGCGAGAACAACCGTTCGCCGAGGGCAATCGGGGTGCTGGTCAGCGGCGCCAGCTCCTTGAGGGCTTCGTAGTTTTCGCTGAGCACCGGCTCTTCGATGAACATCAGTTTGTAAGGATCGAGTTCCTTCATCAGCACCTTGGCCATCGGCTTGTGCACGCGGCCGTGGAAGTCCACGCCAATGCCGACGTTCGGCCCGACCGCATCGCGCACCGCCGCCACGTTGGCCAGGGCCAGGTCGACTTTTTCGAAGGTGTCGAGAAACTGCAACTCTTCGGTGCCATTCATTTTCACCGCGGTGAAGCCCCGCCCTACAGCCTCCTTCGCCGCGCGGGCGGTGTCCGCTGGCCGGTCGCCGCCGATCCACGAATACACACGGATCTTGTCCCGCACCTGGCCGCCCAGCAAATCGCTGACCGACACGCCCAGGGCCTTGCCCTTGATGTCCCACAACGCCTGGTCGATGCCGGCCAGGGCGCTCATGTGGATGGCGCCGCCGCGGTAGAAGCCGCCGCGATAGAGCACGGTCCAGATGTCTTCGATGTTGCGTGGGTCTTTGCCGATCAGGTAGTCGGACAATTCCTCGACAGCCGCCGCCACCGTGTGGGCACGGCCTTCGACCACGGGCTCGCCCCAACCGGTCACGCCCTCGTCGGTTTCGACTTTGAGGAAGCACCAGCGCGGCGGAACGATAAACGTGGTCAGCTTGGTAATTTTCATCTTGTTGTCTCTCTTGTCAGATGCAGCGCGCGGGGCGCTGGAAAAATCTTCAGTTCAAGGCATTCCATGCGGCCACGTAGGCCTTGGCGCGTACCGCCACTTCATCCGCTGTCAGGCCCGGCTTGAACAGCCCGGAACCGAGGCCGAAACCCTTGACGCCGGCTTCGACGAACACCGCCATGTTGTCCGGCGTAATCCCGCCCACCGGCACCAGCACGGTCCCGGCCGGCAACACCGCGAGCCAGGCCTTGACCACCGCCGGGCCCATTTGCTCGGCGGGAAACATCTTCAGTACATGAGCGCCTTCGGCCAACGCGGCAAAGGCTTCGGTGGGCGTGGCGACGCCGGGCGACAGGTACAAGCCCGCCGCTTTCGCCGCACGCAGCACCTTCGGGTCACTGTGGGGCATGACGATCACTTGGCCGCCGGCGGCTTTCACCTGCCCGACCTGTTCCGGCGTGAGCACGGTGCCGGCACCGATCAGGCAATCGGCAGGCAAGGTACTGCGCAGGATGCGGATACTTTCGTACGGTTCGGGGGAATTGAGCGGCACTTCGATGACACGAAATCCGGCGTTGTACAGGACCTCGCCGATGGCCGCCGCCTCCTCGGGACGCAGGCCACGCAGGATCGCGATCAACCCGTTGTGCGCCAGTGCTTGTGTGAGCATGTCAGACCTCCAGTCAGGTTCAGGGGGCGGTGGAATCGAGCAACCCGGCCGCCACGGCCAGTTGCCACAAACCGCGTTCGGTGGCCTGTTCGGCCAGGACCACCCGGGCGAAGCCGCAGGCGTCGAGGGCCCGTTGATAACGGACACAGAGTTGGGAGTTGCCGATCAGCACCACCGTCGGCAGGTGCAGGCTGTCGCGGCGACGGCGCTGCACCTCGGCCAGCGCCGCCAGCTCATGGCCGATCAACAGGCCCGAGAGGTAATCCGCCTGGGCACTGGCCGCCAGCTCGCCGGTCAAGCCCAGGCTGCGGGCGCTGAACACGGTGGACAACGGGCCGATCTGACCGTCCACCGACAGCGCCACCTGCACGCCACGGTCAAACGCCACGCCATCGAAGGTCGTCCCCCGTTGCTGGGTGCGGCCGAGAATGCTGTGGTCACTGAGCACGGCGAAGATCTCGCCAGTCATGAAGGTATCGAAATGCACAATGCAGCCATCGGCCACTTCCACCCATTTCGAATGACTGCCAGGCAGGCCGATCAGCACCGCTTCATCCGGCAGGCTGTGCAAGGCACCGAGCACTTGGGTTTCTTCGCCGCGCATGACATTGGGCAAACGTGAACGCTGGATCACGCCGGGCACGATGTGCACATCGACGCCGCGTAGGCTGCGAACGGTTTGTAGGGAATGTCCGAGATTGGCGACGTTGGCGGGTGTGTCGCAGTAAGGCGCTTCGCGCCAGCCCTGAGCACTGCCCACCATGCCGCAGGCAATCACAGGCAAGCCCGGTTGAGCATCGAGCCAGTCGCCGCAGGCCTCGTCGAAGGCCAGCTCGAAACCGTCGATGCAGACCCGGCCGGCCACGGTTCGTGGCCCGGAGGGCAACTGCATGATCCCCGACGACAGCGAACGCTGCTCGAGCACCTCGCCACCGGCTGCGAGTTTGTAAGCCCGTAATGAGGTGGTCCCCCAATCGAGCGCGATCAATTGCGCCTGCATCCGCTTCACCTGTTTTGTTTTTTGGCAGTGAGTGAAACGGACTATAAACCTGGGGACGATAAAATCTCAATATATAAATATCACTCCCATATATTGGGATTTTGATAAGCCAACCGCAAAGCCAATCGCCATCCGTCCAAGACCCTGCTAGTTTTCTGGTCGGACGCTAAACAACTCAGGGAAAAAGTGATGGGACAATTGCTGAAAATCCTCGGCCGCACTTCCTCGATCAACGTCAGAAAAGTGCTGTGGACCTGCCAGGAACTGGACATCGCCTACGAGCGCGAAGACTGGGGCATCGGCTTTGCCTCGACCCATGACCCGGCGTTCCTGGCCATGAATCCGAATGCCCAGGTGCCGGTGATCATTGATGAGAACGGTGTGCTCTGGGAGTCGAACACTATTTGTCGCTACCTGGTGGGCAAGCATGGGCGCGGCGATCTGCTGCCCGTCGAACCTGCCGCACGGGCACGCATCGAGCAGTGGATGGACTGGCAGGCCACGGAACTCAATCCTTCCTGGGGCGATGCGTTTTACGGACTGGTGCGCAAACACCCGGATTTCCAGGACCCACAGCTTATCGCCGCGGGCGTCAAAGGCTGGAACGAGAAGATGGGTTTGCTGGAACAGCAGTTGAACCGCACCGGCGCCTACGTGGCCGGTACGGCGTTTTCCCTTGCGGACGTACTTATCGGTCTGTCCGCACACCGCTGGCGCCAGACACCAATGGAACGCCCGGACTATCCAGCGGTGGCCGCCTATTGCAAGCGGCTCGAACAACGCCCCGGATTCGCCGAATACGCGTCCAACGCATACTCATGAGCATCAATTGCCGTTAGCGAAATCCCGTAGCACCTTGCCGTCCATTCGGTAGCGCACCCACTCTTCCTGGGGTTGCGCGCCGAGGGATTTGTAGAACTCGATGGCCGGCGTGTTCCAGTCCAGCACGCTCCATTCGAAGCGGCCGCAATCGTTGTCGCAGGCGATCTTCGCCAGGTGGCGCAACAGCGTCTTCCCCGCCCCGCCACCGCGCTGCTCCGGCGTGATGTACAGGTCTTCAAGGTACAGGCAGTTGCTGCCCAGCCAGGTGGAATAGCTGAAGAAAAACACCGCGAAACCGATCGGCACGCCGTCACGCAGGCAGATCAGCCCGTGGGCGGTTGCGCCTTCGCTGAAGAGGCTGCGCTCGATGTCGGCCACACTGGCGATGACTTCGTGGCGGGCTTTTTCGTAATCGGCCAACTCGGTGATGAAGGCAAGGATTTGAGGCGCATCGCTGGGTTGCGCAGGACGGATCTCGATCGACATGAACAGGCCTTGTAGCCAATTGAAAGCGCCATACTAAGCCGCTGCGCGGCGCTCGTCACATACCGATCCAACTATTTGATCGCGGGCGCACGGCTCTTCCCAAAACTGCCATTCGTCGCGCCCAAGGCACCAACGCCAAGCCGCCAAGGCCCAAGATCAGGTAAGCATTCTGAAAAATGGAGGCGACACCCATGATCACTTCAAGGCTGACCGCATTCACCTTCGCCGCGCTGTTGTCCTCGGTGGCCTTCGCGGCCTCTACCGACGGCACTGGGCCAACCGACCCGGTGCAAGCGCCAAACTCCCCTGCCACGCAAGGCCTCCCCAAGTTGAACACCGACGGCACCGGTGGCGGTAGCCTGAACAATGGCCAGCCACCGGCCACCGGCACCGATCCACGCGTGCAGGGCAATGACACCGGGCGCCAGGGTGGCATGAATACGCCGGACTCCACCGCACCAGATAACGCCGAGACCGGAGTGGGCTCGAAAACCACGACCGGTGGCTCGGGTTCCGAAGGTGGCGCCGCCAGCCAGTAGCCTTTGCCCGGACATTTGAGGAGGAACATCCCATGCCTCGTGGAAGCAAAGACAAATACACCGACAAGCAAAAACGCAAGGCCGAGCACATCGAAGAAAGTTATGAGCAAAAAGGTGTGTCGGAGGGCGAGGCCGAAGCTCGGGCCTGGGCGACGGTGAACAAGCAGTCCGGTGGCGGCGAACGCTCCGGTGGCTCAGGCAAGGAAAAACCGGCGGCGGCCAAGAAAACCGACCGCAAGGAATCAGCCCGCCGCGCCGCCAAGACTCGCGAAGGTCACCCACGCACCAGCAAAGCCTCCCATGGGGCCCAGACGGTGGATAGCTTGATGAAGGAAGCCCGGGCGAAAAACATTCCCGGACGTTCGAAGATGCGCAAGCAGGAACTGGTCGAAGCGTTGCGCAAGGCCGGGTGATAGTTGGCGTCAGGGATACCCGTTTCGCGAGCAGGCTCGCTCCCACACTGGTTCTGCACTGCGCCGAAGTTCTGAGCCTGGCACAAGAACCTGCTCGCGAAAGCGTTGGGTCAGCTAAGGTAGTGTTGAATGTGCCGACGCCTTCGCGAGCAAGCCCGCTCCCACATGGGGTCTGTGCTGTGCCGAGGCCCTGAGCCTGACACTAAAAACCTGTGGGAGCGGGCTTGCTCGCGAAAGCGGTGGGTCAGCTAAGGAAGTGTTGGATGTGTCGACGCCTTCGCGAGCAGGCTCGCTCCCACATTGAATCTTCGGTATGCCTGAGCTTTGCGCCTAGCACAAAACCCTGTGGGAGCGAGCTTGCTCGCGATGGCGGCAGATCAGTCGCCAGTAATCCCTACTGCCTAGCGCTGCTTCAACCGGTCAATCACCACCGCCAGCAACAGGATCGAGCCGCGGATGACGTATTGGTAGAAGGTGTCGATGTTCTTCAGGTTCATCGCGTTTTCAATGATCGCCAAAATCAGCACGCCGGCGATGACGTGGCGAATCATGCCGATGCCGCCGCTCAACGACACCCCGCCCAGCACGCAGGCCGAGATCACGGTCAACTCGAAGCCCTGGCCGATCATCGGCTGGCCCGAGGTCATGCGCGACGCCAGGATGACCCCGGCCAGCGCGCCGATCAGGCCATGCACGGCAAAGATAATGATCTTGGTGCGATCAACGTTCACCCCCGCCAGCAACGCCGCTTCCTGGTTGCCACCGATGGCCATGGTGTTGCGCCCGTAAGTGGTGTAGTTCAGCAGCCAGCCGAAAAACAGGAAGCAGACGATGGTGATCAGGATCGGCACCGGCACGCCGAACAGTTGGCCATTGCCGAACACGAAGAACGATTCCTGGGACACACCCACCGCCTTGCCGTTGGCAAAGATGTAGGCCAGGCCGCGGACGATCTGCATCGTCGCCAGGGTAGTGATCAAGGCGTTGACCCGCAGCTTGGCGATGACGATGCCGTTGATCAGGCCGACGATCAGCCCCATCGCCAGCGCCGCGCTGACGCCGAGGAACACGCTGTTGGTGTCGCGCATCACCACCGCCGCGACGACGCCGGCACAGGCAATCACCGAACCGACCGACAAGTCGAAGTGCCCGGACGCCAGGCAATACAACATGGTGCAGGCCGCGATACCGGTGGTGGAGATCGCCAGGCCCAGGCCGCGCATGTTCAGCGGCGACAGGAAGTTGTCGATCATCAGGGTGCAAAGCACGAAAATCCCGATGGCGGCCAACAGCATGACCCAGTCGTCGAGGAAACGGCGCAGGTCCAGGGGTTTGCGTGCCGTTGGCAGTGCATTGTTTTGAATGGTCATGATTTACCTCTCAGTTCGCCGCGTCGGCAACGCGTTGGCGCGGCAGCGCCAGTTGCAGCAGGTTGGATTCGTTGGCCTGGTCGCGCGGCAGTTCGCCACGCATGGCCCCTTCGCAGAGCACCAGGATTCGGTCGGAAATGCCCATCACTTCCATCAGGTCGCTGGACACCACAATCACCGCGATGCCGTCCGCCGCCAGGTTGTGGATAATCTGATAGATCTCCGCCTTGGCGCCGATGTCGATGCCACGGGTCGGTTCGTCCAGCAGCAGGACTTTCATCGGCATCGACAGCCAGCGACCGAGAATCGCCTTCTGCTGATTGCCGCCGGACAGGTACATGATTTTCTGGCTGGCCGCTGGCGTCTTCACCTTCAGCGACTTGATTTGCTTGTCGGCATTGCCCCGTTCCCAATCACCGCGCAACAGGCAGCCGAGGGTCGAGTGGGACGGTCGGGCGCTGATGTTGATGTTCTCTCCCACGCTGCCCAACGGGATGATGCCTTCCTTCTTGCGATCTTCCGGGCACAGCAGCACGCCAGCGGCAATGGCATCCCGTGGCGAACGCAGTTTCAGTTCCTGGCCGTGCAGGACCAGGCTGCCCTCGCTCTGGCGCTCCAGGCCACTGAGCAAGCGAAACAGCTCGGTACGACCGGCGCCGACCAACCCGAACAAGCCGAGGATCTCGCCCTTGTGCACCTGGAAACTCACCGGTTCGCGCAAACCCGGCCCCAGCAGGCCCTTCACTTGCAGCGCCACATCGCCGCGTTCCCGAGGACGGTAATCATAGATGTCCTGGATATCGCGGCCGACCATGCAGGTGACCAACTGATCGTGGGTCAGCTCGCTCATGTTCTCGAAGGTCCGCACGTAACGACCGTCCTTGAACACGGTCACCGCATTACAGATACGGAACACCTCTTCCATGCGGTGGCTGACGTACAGCACCACTTTGCCCTCATCTCGCAAGCGGGCGATGATCGCCATCAAGCGGTCGATTTCCCGGGCCGACAGGCTACTGGTGGGTTCGTCGAAGGCAATGACATGGGCGCCACGGGACAAGGCCTTGGCGATTTCCACCAATTGCCGTTGGCCGAGGGACAGGCGACCGACTTTTTCCTGCGGGTCGATTTCGTCGGCCAGGCCTTTGAGCAGCGCCAGCGCCTGCTGGCGCAGCACACCACGGTTGACCAGGCCGAAACGCGCCGGCAAATGGCCGAGAAACAAGTTTTCCGCAACGGTCATTTCCGGCACCAGGTGCAACTCCTGGTGAATCACCGCCACCCCGCTGGCGATGCTGTCGGCGGTGCCTTTGAAGGCCATCGTCTGTTCGCCGATCTGCAGGTCGCCACTGCTTGGGATGTAGGCGCCACCGAGGATCTTCAGCAACGTGGACTTGCCCGCGCCGTTCTCGCCCATCAAGGCATGCACCTGCCCCGGATGCGCGACGAAACTGATATTGGCCAGCGCCTGCACGCCGGGAAAGGATTTGCCGATCCCGTTGAACCGCAAGCTGCCGCCGATGTTGTGTTGCCGTGTCGCTGTTTGCGCTTGCATAACCACCTCGAACTTACAGAGATCAAGCGACCCCGCCACTCATGTGGCCAGGGCCGCTTTTGAATCAACCGACCGTCAGTTCCACAGGCCGATCTTTTCCAGCTCCTGCTTGAAGTTCTCCCGGGTGATCAGCGTCACCTCGTCCATGGCGGTGTACTTCGGCGGTTCCTTGCCGGTGGTGATCCACTCGTACATCATTTCGGCGGTCTTGTAGCCTTCGATGTGCGGGCTTGGCAGCATCGAACCGAAGAAGCCACTATTGGGTTTCTTGAGTTCGCCGATGGCGTCGGTACCGTTGATGCCGACGCCGATCACATTGGCTGCCTTGAACCCGGCCGCTTCAGTGGCGCGCACGCCGCCCAGCACGGTGTTGTCGTTCATGCCGCCGATGATCAGGTTTTTCGCAGCGCTTGGCAGCTTCACCAACGCCGAGTTGGTGGAGTCCATGCTGCCGGGTACGTCGAGGGTCTTGAGCGCCGTAAACAGGATATGGTCTTCCGGCATCCCGGCCTTCTTCAGGGCATCGACCGAACCGTCGGTGCGCTTCTTGCCGGTGTCCAGCTCGTTGAAGGTGTTGATCACCGCGTAGGTATCTTTCCACTCCCAATTACGCTTCTTCGCTTCAGCGGCCATGGCGGCGCCCTGCTTCTGGCCCACCTCGAACGCGGCCATGCCCAGGTACGGCACGTCTTCCATGAACTTGCCGTTGGCGTCGACGAAACGGTCGTCCACGGCAATGACCTTGAGATCGTTGAGCTTGGCCTTGGCCATGATGGCCGGGCCGAGGGACACGTCCGGCGGGCAGATCACGAAGCCCTTGGCGCCGTTGGCGGCCAGGCTGTCGATGGCCGAGAGGGTTTTCTCGCCGTCAGGCACGGCGATCTTGATCAGTTGGAAGCCTTTATCCTTGGCCGCCTTCTCGGCAAACGCCCACTCGGTCTGGAACCAAGGCTCCTCGGCCTGCTTGACCAGGAAACCAATTTTTACCGCATCGGCCGCCAGCAAGTGGCTGCTGAGGCTGAACGCGGTAACCGCCAGGGCGGCGCGACACAGGGAACGGATCCCACGACGATGTTTCATAGTTGACTCCTTGTTTTTTTTATTGAAAGCCAAACGTCCAGGGTCTGCTCCACCGTCGGTGGAAATACGCAGGCTGGGCGGTTACATCAAGTTGCTACACAGCATAGGCCTAAATAGTCATATCGTATGATGATTGGATTACAGGCGAAGTTTCCCACTGCAATCCAAGAATATTCAGTCGTGGTACATGACTGAACGTCCTCCATCGATGGTGATGCATGAGGCATTGATGAAGGGTGCTTCGTCACTGGCCAGGAACACGGCCGTCATCGCCACTTCGATCGGTTGCCCGACGCGCCGTGGCGGGTGCATATCCAGCGCACGTTGGCGTTCGGCGTGGGGATCGGCAAAGCCGTTCCAGTAGTCGACGTTCAGCTGGGTCTCGATGTAACCCGGAGCGATGGCATTGACGCGTACCCCTTTGGGCGCGTATTCGATGCCCAGGGCGCGAGTCAGGCCGAGCAGGCCGTGCTTGGCCACCGGGTAAGGGAAACAGCCGGGAATGATGTGGGACGAATGGACGGAGGCAATGTTGATGATGCTGCCCACGCCCTGCTCGATCATCTGTGGCAGCACCGCCTTGCAACCGTACCAGGCGCCATCCAGGTCGATGGCGAAGCAGCGGCGCCAGTCCTCTTCGGTCATTTCCAGCGGGTCGCGGAAGACGTTGACGCCGGCGCAGTTGACCAGCACATCGATGCGACCGTGCAGCTCGACGGCGCGACGGGCCATGGCCTGCAAGTCCTGCTGCTTCGACACATCGGCCTGCAACGCTTGCACATCGGCACCGCGTTCACGCCAGTGGGCGGCCACCGCCTCGACTTTCTGCGCCTGGATGTCACTGATCACCAGTCGGGCCTGTTGCGAAGCGAACGCCGCGACGATGGCTTCGCCAATGCCTTGGGCGGCGCCGGTCAACAGCACGACCTTGTCTTTCAGGCGTTCGCCCTTCGGGGGCTCCGGCATGGGCGGCAAGACCAAGGGCTCAGCCATGGCTCAAGGCTCCTGTGTGCGGGCACGACGAAAAGCGGGCATCCGCGGATGACCGGCGCAAAGGCGCTTGGAAGAACAGTGGCCGGCGTACGCCGCCGGGGCGTACGGGGAAAGATCGTTGCATCACTTCACCTGTTTTGTTTTTTTAGTGTGAGTGCGTATTGCCGATGGAGCCGACTATAAACCCGGCCGCCAAATAATCTCAATATATATATTTACATCCCATATTTTGGGATTACCCCGCGAACCTTGTACAGACCACGCCAGGCACATCGACACGCATCGACAGCACCGCACCGTCCAGCGGATGACCCAAGGGGCTCGCCGCGCTGGTGATGTACAACGTCTTGAGGTCGTCGCCGCCGAACACACAACTGGTCGGTCGGCTGACGGGCAATTCGATCACCCGGTCGACCTGCCCGTCCGGCGTCAGCCGCAGCAGGCAACTGCCGTCCCAGCGAGCGTTCCAGATATAGCCCCTGGCATCCATCGCCGAGCCATCCGGGCCGCCACGCGGGTGTGGGCCGAACCAGACCTCGGCCGGCGCGAGATTACCTTCCGGATAGATAAAGTGCCGATACACCGTGCCGTCCAGGCTGTCGCCGAAATACACCGTGGTGCCATCGGGGCTCCAGAGCAACGTGTTGGGGATGCCCAACACGCGCAACAAGGGCATGACCCGACCGTCGCCACCGACGCGAAACAGGCCACCGGATCGTTGTTCGATCGGCAAGTCCTCGCCGTCGGCACCGATGTTGTTCTGCATGGTGCCTAGCCAGAGTTGGCCCAGGGCGTCGCAACGGGCCTCATTGGCACGATTACCCAGTTGGGGGTCGGCCATGCACAGCAGCGTCAGGCGCGGCTCAAGGCCCGGCGAATCAAGATCGAGGCGATAGACGCCACTGCTCAGGGTTACCAGTGCGTCGCCACTTTGGGTCGGTATGAAGGCGGACACATGCTCGGGCATCTGCCAGATCTCCACGTTGGCGCCGATCAGCCGCAGTGCCTGCTTGCCAGCGATATCGACCCAATACAACGCTTGGGTCGGCGCATCCCAGAAGGGCCCCTCGCCCAACTTCGCCCGGTGTTCCGTCACAGCCGTCCACTTCATTGAAACCTCCCGTTCCCGACTTGCCCGGCGGCGTCTGTTCGACCGGCCATGACATTGGGGTAAAAGCGTTTGATCGCCAGGTCAGCGTTATCGATCAGGGTCATGCAGGCCCAGACACCCCGGGCCGCGTCACGGGCGGCGATGGCGTCGGCGATGTCCTTGTGGATGGGCAAGGTGCGGCGCAGTTCATCCGGGTCGGCCGCCGACACCTCGAACGACACCGCCAGCAATGCACCGAGGGCCGGGACCATTTGTTCGATGAATTGATTATGGCTGGCGGCCAGGATGCACTCATGGAAAAACTGGTCGGCGCGGTTGTAATCGGCGCCGCTGTCCACTGCCCGTTCCAGGGCATGGTAGGCCAGGCGGATCGCCTGCACCTGATCGGCCGTGGCCCGCTCACAGGCCCAGCGCACCGCCATCGGCTCGATGGTACGGCGCAGGTCCAGCAAGTCGTCGACGAAGTTTTCCGGCAGGCCGCTGCGTGACAGCCAGCCCACCACTTGAGGGTCGAACAGGTTCCAGCGGCGCACCGGCAATACCCGCGTGCCGACTTTCGGCCCGACTTCCAGCATGCCTTTGGCCACCAGGGTCTTGATCGCCTCGCGAATCACTGTGCGACTGACGCCCAGTTGCTCGCCCAAGTCCGCTTCGACCTTGATGGTTTGCCCAGGCTTGACCTGGCCAGCGGCGATCCAGCCCCCCAGCCAATCGACGGTCGATGCGTGAAAACTGCTGGACATGAAAACCCCGCGGGCCACTCTTATTGGTGGCCCACGCTAATCATCATATGATTGGGTGTCAATTTGAATTTTGCAAAACCCTGTGGGAGCGAGCCTGCTCGCGATAGCGGTGGGTCAGCTAAGAAGATGTTGGCTGTGCTGGCGCCTTCGCGAGCAAGCCCGCTCCCACAGTAGATTCCGGGCGTTCACATTATTAGCGTTCACCACAGCTCGCTCCCACAGGTTTGGTGGTGCACACAGATAGTGCAGGCACTCCAAATTTACTGTGGGAGCGGGCTTGCTCGCGATAGCGATCCTTCAGCCGACGCGGATGTTGGATCAACCCTCACTTCCACAAGGGATCAGGGCTCCAGGCCGATGGGGAAAAACTCGCCGCCGCTCCACACACCCAGCCAGCGCTGCCCATCGATCTCGCGACTGACCGCCAGCTCCACCAGTTGATAGAACACGTTGCGGTGGATCAGTGCTTCGAGGTTGCTGCGCACATGCACGTAGGGCGTCGGTTCCTGGGTCTGGGGATCGATCTCCACCCGCAGCGGGTGCTCGGTGCCGGCCTCGGTGGTTTCCTCGACATTGGTGGTGAAGCGCAACAATTGTCCTTCTCCCTGGCCTTCCACCTCCAGGGTCACGGCCACGAACGGCGCGTCATCGACCTTGATGCCGACCTTTTCCACGGGGGTGATCAGGAAATAATCATCGCCGTCGCGGCGGATGATGGTGGAGAACAGCTTGACCATCGGTTTTCGTCCGATGGGCGTACCCAGGTAATACCAGGTGCCGTCCCGGGCGATGCGCATGTCGATGTCGCCGCAGAAGTCGGGGTTCCACAAGTGGACCGGCGGCAGGCCTTTGGTCTTGGGGATCTGCCCCAGCAAGTCATTGGCTTTTTGCGGTCCGCTCATGGTGACTCCTCGTAGTTACTGGTCGCTCATCCCCAACAGGCTGCGGGCATATTCACGCAGCGGCGCGGCGATGAGGTCTTGGGGCTGCTTGTCGTGGAACGTCAGTAAACCGCCACGACTCTTGATCCGTGCAGTATCAATCAAATACTGCGTGCTGGTCTCGATCAACATGATTTGAATCACGCCGGTATCGACACCCAGGCGATCCACGGCCTCTTCATCCAGCCATTCGTCGGAGTTGCCGATGCGGTTATCGGCCTTGGCGAACCGGGTGTACAACAGGTAGTGAGCACCGGCGGCACGGGCTTCGCCCATCGCCTGATCGAGGCCTTCGGGAACACGGGCGCGACGAACCATGGGGAAATATTCGATGAAGCCGTTGAAGGCTTCTTCGGCCACGACATTGGGACGTGGATAGGCACTGCCCGGCGGAGCGAAGGCGCCCTGGGCGATGTAGATGAACGAGTCGGGCTGGATTCGCAGGTTGTTCACACGACGGCTGTCGCTATGGTCCAGCAGGCCGGCATCGCTCATGTGATAACGAACGCCCTCCCCCATGTCGCTGACATTCATGCAACCGCCAAGCACCAAAACGGCCAGCAGCAAAACCAGGCTACGCATCCTATTCCTCCAAAGACCGGTGTCGGAAAACCGGCGAATGGTCGTGGGATGCAGCTTTTGCGCCAGCTCGCAGGATGGTTGGGGTTGCACCTTGGAATACCTGTGGCGAGGGAGCTTGCTCCCGCTGGGCTGCGAGCGGCCCCTCTGGACGTTGCGACGGCTTCGCAGTCGAGCGGGAGCAAGCTCCCTCGCCACAAAAGCCTTATTCAGCCGCCGATGATTTTCATGACGGTCGCACCGCCGGAGAACGCCACTTCCTGCTTATCCCCCAGCGCCTTGACCAACAAGCGCTGAAGCGCCGGCAAGGCCTGATGGCGTGGCTTGTCCAGAAGATCGCCGACGAAGTGACGGTTACTCGACGACAGGCAGCCGTGCAGCCAGCCCGTGGAAGACAGCCGCAGTCGCGAACAGGTACGGCAAAAAGGCACGCTTTCGTTGGCGATCACACCGAAGTGCCCCAGCCCCGGTATCTCATAACGCACCGCCGTGGCGTCCACCGGCGCGTCGGCCTGCAGGTATTCGTACTGGTCGCCGATCAGGCTGAGCAATTGTTGAAGGCTGACGAACTGCTGCAGGAAGGCGTTGGAATCGCTGGCCAGGTGGCCCATGCGCATCAACTCGATGAAACGCAACTCATAACCACGTTCCAGGCAGTACTCGAGCAACGGCATCACCTGGTCGAGGTTTTGCCCGCGCAACGGCACCATGTTGACCTTGATCTTCATCCCGGCGGCCCGGGCCTGCTCCATGCCATCGAGCACGGTCGCCAGGTCGCCGCCACGGGCGATACTGCGAAACGCGGCGGGGTCCAGGGTGTCGAGGGAAACGTTGATGCGACGGATACCGGCATCCACCAGCAACGGTAGTTTTTTCGCGAGCAACTGGCCATTGGTGGTCAGGCTGATGTCCTCCAGCCCCATCTGCCCCACCGCCGTCATGAAACGCTCGAGCTTGGGGCTGACCAGCGGCTCGCCGCCCGTGATGCGCAGCCGCTCGATACCGGCGGCCTCGATCAAATACGCCACGCCGCGCGCCATGGCTTCGGCTGACAGTTCATCCTGCGCAGCCACCAACCGCTTGCCGTCAGGCACGCAGTAGGTACAGGCGTAGTTGCAGGCTGAGGTCAGGCTGATCCGCAGATTGCGGAAGCGCCTGCCTTGACGGTCAACGATCATGGATCACTCCGGCACGAGAAAAATCGGACTGGCGAAACTTGACCTAGAAATCAAGATTTCGCAAGACCCAAACCTGAGTATATTACTGGGGCACTGCGCCATGTAAGCGGACATGGCGCAATAAGGCAGCTGAATGTCTTGGCTCGGGTGGCCAGTCAGGTGCTCGGGTGATCAGTATCGCGCTTGCGCTTGTTGCCCATGCGCACGCCAATGTCCATCAGGAACTGGAAGAAACCTTCCTGGTCTTCCAGCACGTTGCTCCAGAACGGCGAGTGATACAGCGCCACCGCGCCGTGCACCAACGCCCAGGCGGCGCAGTAATGGAAATAAGGCGGCACGTCCTCGAGCTTGCCTTCGCTGATCCGGCCCTTGATCAACAGGGTCAGGCGTTCGAAGTTGGAGGCGCGGATCTTGTGCAGTTCCTCGACCATCTCCGGGACCTGGTTGCCCTTCACCACCTTCTCTTCCAGGCGGTCGAACAAGCGGTAGCGCTGCGGGTCGCGCATGCGGAACTCG
Organism: Pseudomonas sp. Z3-6; assembly: GCF_051131985.1. Classification (NCBI taxonomy): domain Bacteria; kingdom Pseudomonadati; phylum Pseudomonadota; class Gammaproteobacteria; order Pseudomonadales; family Pseudomonadaceae; genus Pseudomonas; species Pseudomonas sp. Z3-6. Next base: position 2,001,698 of record NZ_CP071644.1, on the reverse strand, counting down.
AAGTAGGCCCGGGACAGGGCCTCCTTGTCCTTGTCCACATCGGCCGAATGCAGCAGCTCGTTCAAATCGCGCTCGTAGTCGAGCATCAGGCGCAGGTAGATCTCCGCCTTGGATTTGAAATGTTTATAAATCGTGCCTTTGCCGATACCCACGGCATCCGCAATCATCTCGACGGTGACACTGTCTTCACCCTGGTCGAGGAACAACTTGAGCGCGGTGTCGAGAATTTCCTGCTCGCGGCGGCGAAACTCACGGACCTTACGGGGTTCTTTGTGCATAAGAAAAAGGTCTGAAGGGTCAAAATTCGAAGCCGGGTATTATGCCTAACTTACGCAAAAATGCACGGATCATCCATTCTCGGCCACCGTTCTTCACAAAACCGTGCGCACCCGGCTCGCCGTTTCCCTTGCCAACGGGCCGTACTGGCGAGCTTTGAGGACAGTGAGAACTTATCCGAAGCGAGCGTATTCCAAATTTGTTTAAAAACCGCCCCGGCCAGACTGGACGGGTGGGCATACTGATCAATACTTGAACTGTCGGCGTGACATCTCCCCCAAGTGACGCGCTGATAAAGGTGCCAACGGACCGCGTGCCTTTGTTTTACTCCTAATGGTCTTAACCCGGATTCACCCCCCAGAACCCGGGTTTTTTTTGCATGAAATTCAGGCGTGCGCCGATCGAACGTGAGCCAGCGGAAACAATTGCTTAAAATTTTCCGTCGTCTGCTCGGCAAATCGCTCGTAGGACTCGCCCCGCAGCATCGCCAGAAACTCCGCCACTTCCCGTACGTATTGCGGAAGGTTCGGCTTGCCGCGATAGGGGATCGGCGCCAGGTAAGGCGAGTCGGTTTCCACCAGCAGCCGATCAGCCGGCACTTTGCTGGCAACGTCGCGCAGGGCATCGGCATTGCGGAACGTGACAATCCCGGACAAGGAAATGTAATAGCCCATGTCCAAAGCAGCCTTGGCCATGTCCCAGTCTTCGGTGAAGCAATGCAGCACACCGGCCTGGGGCAGCGCGGCGTCACGCAGCAAGGCCAGGGTGTCGGCCCGGGCGCCGCGGGTGTGGATGATCACCGGTTTGCCGGTCTGCCGGGCGGCCTCCAGGTGCAGCCGGAACGACGCCTGTTGCACGTCGGCGGCTTCTGGCTCGTAGTGATAGTCCAGGCCGGTTTCGCCAATGGCGACCACACGTGGATGATCGAGCTCACGTAACAGCCAATCGAGCGCTGGCGCGGCGCCGGGCTGGACGTCCAGTGGGTGGACGCCGACCGAACAATCGACATCGGCATAACGCTCGGCCAGGGCCTTCACGTCGGCAGCGTTGTCGGCGCTGACGCCGATGCACAGGAAGTGGCCGACGCCCCGCTCCCAGGCCGCGTCCAGCGCGGCATCCAGGGAACCGCCATGGGCAGCGAGGTCGAGACGGTCAAGGTGACAATGGGAATCTACAAGCATAAAAGGTCAGGCTACATCGTATGGGTGGGACGGTCGGACTTCAGGGAGCCGGCCAAGTGGGTTTCAATCTGATTGCGGGCTGAATTGTCGCCGTCGCTGAACTGCACGCCCACGCCGGCGGCCCGATTGCCCTGGGCGCCCTTGGGGGTCAGCCAGATCACCTTGCCGGCGACCGGAATTTTCTCCGACTCATCCATCAGGCTCAAGAGCATGAACACCTCGTCGCCCAAGCGATAATTCTTGTTGGTCGGAATGAACAGGCCGCCGTTCTTGATGAAGGGCATGTAGGCGGCATAAAGCACCGACTTGTCCTTGATGGTCAGGGACAGGATGCCGTTGCGTGGACCGGGACTGACAGGTTCGTTCATGCTGATCTCCGCTGCGATTGAGCTGAGTCTAGGCGGTACCTGTCAACTTCGACCAGGCAAACTCGCCCACTGCACCAACAGCGCCTCGAGCAACAGCACTCGATTGAGGTTCGCCTTGCTCAGCACCTTCTGACGTTGGGCAAGAATCCAGTCCTGGATGTTCAAGATTTTATCCTGGCTGCTTTTTTGCGCCAGGTACTGGATCACTTTGCGCATGTCGGCCAGCCCCAGGCCGGCCTCGTCTTCGGTCAACTGGTAACGCAGGATCAGGCTCGACCAGTCGCAGAACCAGTCAAACAGCAACAGTAGCGGGATGGCGTTCCAGCCCTCGGCCAGTTGCGTGGGGGACTGCTGCTGCTTGAGCAGTTTCTTGACCCCGTCCACCACCAAGGCCCGCTGCTCACGCACGCCCTGGGCCTGAAGGCTGACAGCCGCCAGGGGCGAGCCAGCCGCGAGGGTCAGCAGCTCGACACGCTCTTCGTCGCTGCTGTCAGGCAGGGCCTGCGCCAACCATTGCAAGCTCATCGCCTCGCTCGGCAGCGGGCAGGCCTGTTGCACGCAACGACTCTTGATGGTCGGCAGCAAGCGACTCGGCTGGTGGCTGACCAGCAGCAACACGGTATCGCCAGAAGGCTCTTCGAGGCTCTTGAGCAAGGCGTTGGCAGCGTTGATGTTCATCGACTCGACCGGCTCGATCAGCACCACTTTGCGCCCGCCCATCTGCGAGGTCTGGACCACGAAGCTGACCAGGTCGCGAACCTGGTCGACTTTGATCGCCTTGTCCGCCTCTTCCGGCTCCAGCACGTAATTGTCGGGATGGCTGCCGGCCTTGAGCAGCAGGCAGGACTTGCATTCGCCGCAAGCGTTGGAGACCCCCGGGCGTTGGCACAACAGGCTGGCCATCAGCCGCTCGGCCAGCGCCCGCTTGCCGATGCCGACCGGGCCGTGTAGCAGATAAGCATGGGCATGCTGGGCACGACCGGCCAGTTGCTGCCAGAGACCGTCTTGCCAGGGATAGGCTTCAGCCACGGACACGCTCCAGCAAACGTGGCAGCAAGCTATCCAGGGACTGCTGGACCTGGGTCAGCGGCTGCGCGGCATCGATCAGCAGGTAACGCGCCGGATCGGCCTTGGCGCGCCCCAGGAAGGCATTGCGCACGGCATTGAAGAAAGCCTGGCCCTCAAGCTCGAAACGATCCAGCCGGCCACGGGCGCTGGCGCGGGCCAGGCCGATTTCCACCGGCAGGTCGAACACCAGGGTCAGGTCTGGGCGCAGCTCACCTTGGACGAAGCTTTCCAACGCGGCGATGCGTTCCACGGACAATCCCCGGCCGCCGCCCTGGTAGGCATAGGTCGAATCGGTAAAACGATCGCAGAGCACCACGGCGCCACGGGCCAGCGCCGGGCGGATCACCTCGGCCAGATGCTGCGCCCTGGCGGCGAACACCAGCAGCAGCTCAGTGTCAGGGTTCATGACTTCTTCGAGGGGCGCCAGCAGCACCTCGCGAATTCGCTCGGCCAGTGGCGTACCGCCCGGTTCACGGGTCAATACCACCTCGATGCCGGCAGCCCGCAGGCGTTCGGCCAGGTATTCGCGGTTGGTGCTCTTGCCGGCGCCTTCCGGGCCTTCCAGCGTTATAAACAAGCCAGTCACGGGGCGATCCTTAATCAAATTCATTGCGGGCTCGGTGGCTCGCTGGCGTCCGGTTCCGGGGCAGGTACCTGAGGTGGCACATGGGGCACCGCTTCAGGTGCCGTGTCGGGCGATGCCGCCGGGATCGGCGCCTGCTCGTCCGGCGTTACCGGCGCCGGACTGGAGCGGTAATCGGCACGGCGCTTGAGCTGGAACTCGCGCACCGCGTTGTTGTGCGATTCCAGGTCATCGGAAAACACATGGCTGCCATCGCCACGGGCGACAAAATAAAGACTGTTGCCCGGTGCCGGGTTCAACGCGGCATGAATCGCTTCGCGCCCCACCATCGCGATCGGCGTCGGCGGCAAGCCCGGGATCAGGTAGGTGTTATACGGGTTTTCTTCTTTCAAATGGGCGCGGGAGAGCTTGCCGGTGTAGCGCTCACCCAACCCGTAGATCACTGTGGGATCGGTCTGCAGCAGCATGCCCAGGCGCATGCGCCGGACAAAGACGCCGGCAATTTGCCCACGCTCCTGGGGTACGCCGGTTTCCTTCTCCACCAGGGACGCCATGATCAGCGCCTGGTACGGCATGGTGTAAGGCACATCGGCGGCACGCTGTGCCCATTCCTTGGCGAGCACGTCTTCCAGACGGTCGTAGGCTTTTTTAAGCAGGTCGACATCCGATGTGCCGCGCACGAAGCGGTAGGTGTCCGGGAAGAACCGGCCTTCGGGAAATACTCCCGAATGACCCAGACGGTCCATGACCTCGCTGTCGCTCAGGTTGGCAAGGGTCTGCTGGAGTTTTTCATCCTTGGCCAGTGCGGCGCGCACCTGGCGGAAATTCCAGCCCTCCACCAGCGTCACGCTGTACTGCACCACTTCACCGCGCTTCCAGACACCGATCAGCCCCTCCATGGTCATGCCTGGCACCATCCGGTATTCACCGGAGTGCAACGGCTGGCCGGCAAGATTGAAGCGCCAATAGACACGCAGCCAGAAGGCGTCCTTGATCAGGCCATCGGCCTCGAGGCGCTTGAGGGTTCCGGTCGGGGTGGTTCCGTTGGGCACGTCCAGCAATTCTTCCTGGGTAATGTTCAGCGGCTGTTGCAGCGCCGAATGAATTTTCCAGGCCGAAGCGCCCAACAACAGCCCTGCCAGGACCAGTCCGGTCTCCAGCAGCAGCAAGAATTTACGTCTCACGAATCAAGCATCCAATAGCGCACGGGCAAGGGTCTGCAGTTTACGGGTGAGCGGGCCAACCGACCAGCGCGCCGAACCGCATCCGCGTACCGGCCACACGCCATAAACGCTGTTGCAGACGAAAACTTCATCGGCCTGGTGCAACTGTTCAAGGCTGAGGTCGGTGATTTGCGTAGCGATGCCTTGGGACTTGGCTTGAAACAATAATTCCGCGCGCATCACACCGGCCACACCGCAACGGCTCAGGTCCGCCGTGAACAACACGCCATCGCGCACCAGGAACAGGTTGCTGAATACGCCTTCGATTACCCGCCCGGACGTGTCCAGCATCAAACCTTCGGCGTACTGCCCATCGCGCCACTCGGCACGGGCCAACACTTGTTCCAGGCGATTGAGGTGCTTGAGGCCGGCGAGCAAGGGCTGCTCGGACAAACGCACGGTACAAGGAAACAGGTGAACGCCTTGTTCGGCATGGGCGGTGGGATAAGCGGCTGGCGGGCTCCCTTGCAGGATGCGCCGGGCCGAGGTCGAGGGATCTGCGGCATAACCGCGCAGACTGTCGCCACGGGTCACGATCAGCTTCAGCACGCCGGCGCCCAGGCACCGGGCATAGGCATTCAGCTCGGTGCTCAACGCGCTCATGTCGACATTGAGAGCCAACCGCCGGCAACCGGTTTCCAGGCGTTGCAGGTGACGCTCAAGCAACACCGGTCTGCCATCGTGCACGGCGAGGGTCTCGAACAACCCATCGCCGTAAGCCAGGCCACGATCTTTCAGCGACAGGACGTCGGCCGGCTGACCGTCGACCCAGCTTTCCATCAACCGGCGAACCGGCGGAACACCAGCGAACCGTTGGTCCCGCCAAAGCCGAAGGAGTTGGACAGCACCACATCGATGTCCATGCTGCGGGCAGTGTGCGGCACGAAGTCCAGGTCGCAGCCTTCGTCCGGCTCATCGAGGTTGATGGTCGGCGGCGCTGTCTGGCTGTTGATCGCCAGGACGCTGAAGATCGCTTCCACCGCCCCTGCCGCACCCAGCAGGTGACCGGTCATGGACTTGGTCGAACTGACCGCCAGCTTGTAGGCATGCTCGCCGAACACGGTCTTGATCGCCTGGGCTTCGGCCAGGTCGCCGGCCGGGGTCGACGTGCCGTGGGCGTTGATGTACTGCACCTGCTCGCCGTTGAGCTTCGCGTCACGCAAGGCGTTGGCGATGCAACGGGCCGCACCGGCGCCGTCGGCCGGTGGCGAAGTCATGTGGTACGCATCGCCACTGGTGCCAAAGCCAATCAGCTCGGCATAGATAGTCGCGCCGCGCGCCTTGGCGTGCTCCAACTCCTCGAGCACCAACGCACCGGCACCGTCGGACAACACGAAGCCATCACGGCCCTTGTCCCACGGCCGGCTCGCGCGGGCGGGCTCGTCGTTGCGGGTCGACAGCGCGCGGGATGCGCCGAAACCGCCCATGCCGAGGCCGCATGCGGCCATCTCGGCGCCACCGGCAATCATCACGTCGGCTTCGTCGTACATGATGTTGCGCGCGGCCATGCCGATGCAGTGGGTACCGGTGGTGCACGCCGTGGCGATGGCGTAGTTGGGCCCCTGGGCACCCAGGTGGATGGACAGGAAACCGGAAATCATGTTGATGATCGAGCCCGGCACGAAGAACGGAGAAATCCGTCGCGGCCCCGATTCGTGCAGCGTGCGGCTGGTTTCTTCGATATTGGTCAAGCCGCCAATACCCGAGCCCATGGCCACGCCGATGCGTTCACGGTTGGCGTCGGTGACTTCCAGGCCGGCGTTACGCACTGCCTGAAAACCGGCTGCCAGGCCGTATTGAATAAACAGGTCAAGCTTGCGGGCTTCCTTGACCGACAGGTATTCCTCGACATTGAAGCCCTTTACCGAGCCGCCGAAACGGGTGGAATAGGCAGAAAGGTCGGTGTGTTCGATCAGACCAATGCCACTGCGGCCGGCCAGAATGCCCTGCCAACTGCTCGGCACATCCGTGCCCAGTGGCGACAACATACCCATACCGGTGACTACGACGCGTCTACGCGACACAGCACTCTCCTTTTTCTAATGACGACTTTGCATCAGGCCTAAAGAAAAAACCGCACGCCGTGATGGCAGTGCGGTTTTTCCATGACAGCTAGCGACGACTAAGAACGATTACGCCTGGTGGCTGGTAACGTAGTCGATAGCAGCTTGTACAGTAGTGATCTTCTCAGCTTCTTCGTCAGGAATCTCGGTCTCGAATTCCTCTTCCAGAGCCATCACCAGCTCAACGGTGTCAAGGGAGTCGGCACCCAGGTCTTCTACGAAGGAAGCGGTGTTCACAACTTCTTCTTCTTTAACGCCCAGTTGCTCGGCAACGATTTTCTTGACGCGCTCTTCGATGGTGCTCATACCTTGTTTTCACTCCTAATGGACAAATTCAGGCAGCTGGCCGGTGGGTAAGTGTATAGAAGAACTTTTCGGTTTTTCAACCGAAAGCTTCACTCCTCAAACCCAGCGGCCCGCCGTCTATAAATTGATTGCAGCTTTATAACGGATTTTAGACAGCTCGTATGACATTTTTTTGAAGCAATCCGTCACATTTAACTCATGTACATCCCGCCGTTCACCGGGATTGTAGCCCCGGTCACGTATGCCGCACCGTCCGACGCAAGAAAAGCGACCACGGACGCGATTTCTTGAGCTTGCCCCAGACGACCCAGCGGAATCTGCGTCAACAAGGCTTCACGCTGTGCTTCCGGCAGTTCACGGGTCATGTCGGTGTCGATGAAACCCGGTGCAACCGAGTTTACCGTAATCGAGCGCGAACCCACTTCACGCGCCAGCGCACGGCTGAAACCTTCCAGACCGGCCTTCGCCGCAGCATAGTTTACTTGGCCTGCGTTGCCCATGGCACCCACAACCGAGCCGATACTGATAATTCGACCCCAGCGCGCCTTGGTCATGCCACGCAGAACGCCCTTGGACAGCCGGTACAGACTGTTCAGGTTGGTGTCGACCACGTCGAACCATTCGTCATCTTTCATGCGCATCATCAGGTTATCGCGGGTGATACCGGCATTATTGACCAGGATCGCCGGCGCACCGAACTGCGCCTGAATGCTCGCCAGCACCGCCGCAACGGATTCGTCGCTGGTGACGTTCAGTTCAAGGCCGGTGCCTTGGATGTCGTTTTCCTTCAGGGTCGCGGCGATGCGCTCGGCGCCCGAAGCGGAAGTCGCGGTGCCGATGACGATGGCGCCTTGACGACCCAGTTCCAGGGCGATGGCCTGGCCGATGCCACGGCTTGCACCGGTCACCAGTGCAACTTTACCTTGCAGACTCATGCAAGCTTCTCCTGTTCAGGCCTGCGCTGCACGGGTGGCAGCGAAGGCATCTGGGGTATTGAGATTGGAAGTCGACACGCCTTCGGCGCAGCGTTTGTTCAGGCCTGCCAGCACTTTGCCAGGACCGCATTCGACCAGTTCGGTCGCGCCCTTGGCTGCCAGGGCCTGTACCGATTCGACCCAGCGAACCGGCTTGTAGAGTTGCTCCAGCAGATCACGCTTGAGGGTCTCGATATCTGGCGCCACGTTGGCGCTGACATTCTGCACCACGGGAATCTGCGGAGCCTGCCAGTCGATGGCAGCGATGGATTCGGCAAAGCGCTCGGCGGCCGGACGCATCAGTTCACAGTGCGACGGCACGCTGACCGGCAGCGGCATGGCACGCTTGGCACCACGAGCCTTGCAGCCTTCGATGGCACGCTCGACGGCCGCCTTGGCACCGGCAATGACTACCTGGCCCGGGGAGTTGAAGTTCACCGCGCTGACCACATCGCCTTGTGCCGCTTCGGCACAGGCGGCGAGCACATCAGCGTCTTCCAGACCCAGGATCGCGGCCATGCCGCCCTGCCCGGCCGGAACGGCCTCTTGCATCAACTGGCCACGACGCTCCACCAGTTTCACCGCGGCGCCCAGGCTCAGGCTGCCAGCGGCCACCAGGGCGCTGTATTCGCCCAGGCTGTGACCGGCGACGAACGCCGGGCGCGCGCCGCCTTCAGCCAGCCACAAGCGCCACAAGGCGATCGAAGCGGTGAGGATGGCTGGCTGGGTTTTATCGGTTTGATTGAGCTGCTCTTCCGGCCCTTGCTGGGTCAATGCCCACAGGTCATAGCCGAGCGCATCGGAAGCTTCTTTGAATGTTTCGAGGACCAGCGGGTATTGCGCGCCCAGCTCGGCCAGCATGCCGAGGGACTGCGAGCCCTGCCCTGGAAAGACGAATGCGAGGGAAGCAGACATGAAAACAAAGCCCCTAATGATCTTGTCGTCAAAAATTGACGCCCCTGGGGGCGCTAGCAAACTGCACATTGGATGGCGGGTTGAACCGACCGGTCACATTTAAGCATTGTCGGACGAAAACGCCTAAGTTAACAAATCCTCGAGGCGACCGTGCAAGCGCTCCGGCAGGTTCTCCTGGATCTCGATCACCGCTCGGTTGATCGCACTTTGGAACCCCAGCACGCCCGCCGATCCGTGACTCTTGATCACGATACCTTGCAGCCCGAGGAAGCTCGCTCCGTTGTGCCGCGCCGGCGCCAGGTCCGCCTGCAATCGGCGCATCAACGGCAGCGCCAAGGCGCCGACCACCCGCGAGGCGAGGCTTTGCCTGAATAAAGTCTCGATGCGCTGGCCGATCATGGTGGCCAGCCCCTCGCTGGATTTGAGCAGGATATTGCCCACGAAGCCGTCACAGACCACCACATCGGCCTCGCCACGGTACAAGCCATCGCCTTCGACGAAACCGATGTAGTTAATACCCCGCGCAGCCTGCAACAACGTGGCCGCCAGCTTGACCTGCTGGTTACCCTTGATGTCTTCGGTGCCGATATTCAACAGCGCCACGCGAGGACGCACGATGCCCAGGGTTTCAGCCGCGACCGAGCCCATCACCGCAAATTGCAGCAAATGCTCGGCACTGCAGTCGACGTTTGCCCCCAGGTCGAGCAACTGACAGAACCCACGCTGGGTCGGGATCGCCGCCACCATCGCGGGCCGGTCGATACCCGGCAAGGTCTTGAGTACGTAGCGCGACAGTGCCATCAGTGCACCGGTATTGCCGGCACTGACACAGGCCTGGACCTTGCCATCGCGCAGCAGCTCAAGGGCCACCCGCATCGAGGCGTCAGGCTTGCCGCGCAGGGCCTGGGCTGGCTTTTCGTCCATGGCGATGATTTCCGACGCCGGGACAATCGTCAGGCGCGCGCGATCCACAGCCGATTGGCCGCTGAGCATGTCTTCCAGGAGAGGGGATTGACCGACGAGGGTCAGGTGCAGCGAGGGAGTAGCATTCAGGCAAGCAAGGCTGGCCTGAACAATGCTGCGGGGACCGAAGTCCCCGCCCATTGCGTCAATCGCGATGACTTGAGCGGACAAGTGATTACTCGTCGGCGCCCTTGTCGATCACTTTACGGCCACGGTATACGCCTTCTGGCGATACGTGGTGACGCAGGTGAACTTCACCGGTGGTCTTTTCTACGGACAGGGTGCTAGCCTCGAGAGCGTCGTGCGAACGGCGCATGTCACGGGCAGAGCGGGATTTTTTGTTCTGCTGAACAGCCATAATTGATTAACTCCTAAACGTTTGGGTCACGCTTTAACTGCGCCAATACACTGAACGGGTTGGACCGCGTTACCTCGTCCTCGCTCGGTTCGGGCTCATCTGCTCCCGCCGGCTGCTGGCATTCTTCCGGATGATGAGCAGGCACAATGGGCAAGGCGAGCAGAAGCTCCTCCTCGATCAGTGACTGCAGATCCAATGGATCTTCGCCCAGTTCCAGCACGTCATAACCTTTCGGCAACGACTGGGTATTCGCACCCTCCTTCACCACGGCGTAACTGCATTCGCTGTGGATCGGCAGGGTGACCAGCTCAAGACAACGCTGGCAAACCATTTTGACTTCGGTGTCGATAAAGCTGTGGATAACCACAGATTTACGTTCATCTCGTTCAAAAACGAATTTGGCCTGGACCGTACCGACATCGTCGGAAAGCGGGTCGCAGAGTCTCTTCAAATCGGCCAGCAGCAGTTCACCTTGAAGGGTGGTGCCACGGTCAGCCAATTTGCGCGGGTCAACGTGAGGTGGAATCGGGTCATTCAACATAGGCGCAGCATTATAGGGATGCCCCCAGCCATGTCAAAGGAAATTCAGCCCTGTCCGTCACTTGCGTGCCTCGCTAGAATTCACCCCTGCCTCCTGGAGACGTCCATGCTGCCTTTATTACTTGCCTCGAGCTCGGTCTATCGCCGGGAATTGCTTGCCCGCCTGGGACTGCCGTTCGTCTGCAGCTCACCCGATATCGACGAAAGCCATCGCCCCGGCGAGCCCGCCGTCGAGCTGGTCAAGCGCCTGGCCCGGGAAAAAGCCCTGGCGCTGGCCGACAGCCATCCGGCACACCTGATCATCGGTTCAGACCAGGTCGCCGTGCTCGGCGAGCGCATCCTGGGCAAACCCCACACCTTCGACAATGCTCGCGAGCAACTGCTGGCCGCCAGCGGCACCAGGGTCACGTTCCTGACCGGCCTCGCACTGCTCAACAGCCAGACCGGCGCCTGCCAGGTCGATTGCGTTCCGTTTACCGTCAACATGCGCACCCTGGATCCTGGGCGCGTCGAACGATACCTGCGCACTGAACAACCCTACGACTGCGCCGGCAGCTTCAAGGCCGAGGGGCTTGGCGTAAGCCTGTTCCAGAGCACCGAAGGGCCGGACGCCACCAGCCTGATCGGGCTGCCGTTGATTCGTCTTGTGGATATGTTGCTGGCCGAGGGCGTGCAGGTTCCCTAACGCTAAAATCCGTGGCGAGGGAGCTTGCTCCCGTTCGGTTGCGCAGCGACCGCAAAATCTGGGGCCGCTTCGCAGCCCAGCGGGAGCAAGCTCCCTCGCCACAGGGGTAGTGTCAACCTTCCCCTGTAGCGAAAACTTCAAGGCAATCAGCGCAACGCAGGCCCCTGGAACCCCATCCACATCGCCAGGTGCTGGGCGACACTGGCACCCAACTTCTTCGAGAAGCGGTCGATCGGGGACTCTTCGACGGTGAAATCCACCAACTCTTTCTCACCAATCACATCCCGAGCCACGGAACTGGCGCTGCCCAGGCCATCGATCAAGCCCAGCGGCAAAGCCTGCTCGCCCGACCAGACCAGCCCGGAGAACAACTCTGGATGCTCTTTGTCTTTCAGGCGCTCGCCCCGCCCTTTCTTGACGCTGGCGATGAACTGTTTATGGGTGGTGTCGAGCACGCCCTGCCAGAACGCCGTCTCCTCAGGCTTTTGCGGCTGGAACGGATCCAGGAAGGATTTGTGCTCGCCCGCGGTATAGACCCGACGCTCCACCCCAAGCTTGCCCAGCGTCTCGACGAAGCCATAACCGGCCGCCGTCACGCCAATGGAACCCACCAGGCTGGCCTTGTCGGCATAGATCTGGTCCGCGGCACTGGCGATGTAATAAGCACCGGAGGCGCCGAGATCGGCAATCACCGCGTAGAGCTTGATGTCCGGGTGCGCCGCACGCAAACGAACGATTTCGTCATAGACGTAGCCGGCCTGTACCGGACTGCCGCCCGGGCTATTGATGCGCAGCACCACCCCTTTGACTTTCGAGTCTTCGAACGCAGCTCGCAGGCTACCGATGATGTTGTCCGCGCTGGCCGCTTCCTTGTCGGCGATCATGCCTTCAATATCGATGACCGCCGTATAGGCTGCACCACCTCCCGGACTCGTTTTCCCGTCAACCGCCTGGTAGATCAGCGCCAAGCCGAAAAACAGATAGATAAAGACCAGGCACTTGAAGAAGATCCCCCACCGGCGCGCACGACGCTGCTCTTCCACCCCGGCCAGCAGGGTCTTCTCCAACAGCTTCCAGCTTTTTTCGTCACCGTTGTCAGCGCTCGCTTTGGCCGGTGCCTTCCATTCATCGGTCATACATGCATCCTCAACAGACTTTAATCAGCGCGCCGGCTCAGCCAGGCGTGCAATTCAGGAAAATGGTCGATCGCCAGTCGCGGCTCGAACGCCTTGAGCGCCTCGATGGACTGCGCACCATAGCTGACAGCCACCGAACCCATGCCGGCGTTACGCGCCATCTGCAGGTCGAACGAGGAATCCCCCACCATCAACGCTTGCGCAGGCTCCACACCGCAATGGGCCAGTATCTGTTCGAGCATCAACGGATGCGGTTTGCTGGCCGTCTCATCGGCGGCACGAGTGATGTCGAAATAATCATCCCACCCATGGGCCTTCAATACCCGATCCAACCCCCGACGAGCCTTGCCGGTCGCGACCGCCAAGCGATAACCCTCGCCTTTCAAGGTTTCAAGGGTATGAACCACCCCCTCGAACAACGGCGAAGGCTCAGCCTCCAGCGCGATGTAGTGATCGGCATAGTGCTGGCGAAAAACCACCAGCGCATCGTCATCGATATCCGGGTACAAGCTGCGAATCGCTTCCGGCAATCCCAGGCCGATGATGCCCTTCACTGCAAAATCGTCGCACCGGGCCAAACCCGAACGATCCGATGCGACATGCATCGCTTCGACAATCCGACCAACAGAGTTCGCCAGAGTGCCGTCCCAATCGAAGATCAGCAATTTGTAGTCAGGATGCACTCAACCGCTCCACGGTCTTGGCCCACATGTCATCCACCGGGGCCTGCAACTTCAGCTCGCCACCATCGGGCAGCGGCACGGTGAGCATATAGGCATGGAGAAACAGGCGCTTGCCGCCCAGGTCGCGGATTTCCTTGGTGAAATCGTCGTCGCCGTATTTGCTGTCACCGGCAATGCAGTGGCCGGCATGCAGGGTATGGACGCGGATCTGGTGCGTACGCCCAGTCACCGGCTTGGCCTCGACCAAGGTGGCGAAGTCGTCGAAACGGCGCAATACCTTGAACACCGTCAGCGCCTCCTTGCCCCCCTCGTTGACTTCCACCATGCGCTCGCCGGAACGCAGGTTGCTCTTGAGCAGCGGCGCACGGACCTGCTTGATGGAGGTCTCCCAGCGCCCCCGCACCAGCGCCATGTAGCGCTTGTCGACACCATCGCCGCGCAATTGCTCGTGCAGGTGGCGCAACATGCTGCGTTTCTTGGCAATCATCAGCAGGCCGGAGGTGTCGCGGTCGAGGCGATGGACCAGCTCCAGTTCCTTGGCGTCCGGACGCAACTGACGAAAGGCTTCGATCACGCCGAAATTTAGGCCGCTGCCGCCGTGGACCGCAATGCCCGCGGGCTTGTTGATCACGATCAGGGCCTTGTCTTCATAGACGATCGAGGCTTCAAGGCGTTGCAATAATCCCTGGGCCAGGGGTACCGGCTCATCGCGCTCGGGCACGCGAACCGGGGGCACGCGCACGATGTCGCCGGCCTGGAGCTTGTATTCAGGCTTGATCCGACCTTTGTTCACCCGCACTTCGCCTTTACGCAAAATGCGGTAGATCAAGGTCTTGGGCACGCCTTTGAGCCGGGCCAGCAGGAAATTATCGATTCGTTGGCCGGCATATTCCGGCGAGACCTCGAGCAGTTGAACGCCAGGGGTCGAAGGGGCAGTAGTTGTCATGGCGGCGATCATAACAATTTTTTATGGAATTGAAGCACTTAATCATTGCTGCTATAGTCGCGAACGCCGCCAAAAGTGGCTGGACAGTGGACCAGCGGTCAAAAACCGGCCCTGACCAACGCAATTCACGAGGACGAGAGGCCGTCCTACGGGGCTTTCGCTACGTAACGGTAGAGTTTTCAGGTGTAACGAGCGCAGGTGACATGAGGCCTGAGATACGCCGCAAAGCAGAGTTTTGACTCGCCTTGCGCGCCACATTCACGGCCAGTTCACAAAGTGCAGTCAGCTGCGAACGACCCCGAGCGAGAGCTTCGGAAACAACGCCTAAATTAGCCATGATGCGTGACCTCCCCTTCCGGAGCTCACGGTAAATGCCAACCCGCTGCGGATTCTGCGCGCGGCAGCACCCGAATTATCAGGGATACGTGTAGGGTGGAGACGTACAACCGTCGGACTGTGTAGCACTAGGCTTATATTTAGACGCTTCATCTCGTCCACAGACGCCGGTTGATTCCTCCTCCTGACTGAGTGCTTGAGTACCAGCAAGCAGGACGCGTCCGTCGCGACTTCGCCATCATTGGGCCGAACTCGCTGGACACTGGAATGGCCTTGCCACCTCCAGGACGCACCTGACACCGACCGTGAGAAGTCGTGTGTGCCGAACGCCGTTTCCGGCAGCCCGGAAACCGACGGTACTACATGAAAAGAATGCTGATTAACGCAACTCAACCCGAAGAGTTGCGTGTTGCACTGGTAGACGGCCAGCGCCTCTACGACCTGGATATCGAATCCGGTGCACGCGAGCAGAAGAAGGCCAACATCTATAAAGGCCGGATTACTCGTATCGAACCAAGCCTTGAGGCTGCCTTTGTCGATTTCGGCTCCGAGCGCCACGGCTTCCTGCCCCTCAAAGAAATCTCCCGCGAATATTTCAAGAAGGCCCCTGAAGGCCGCGTCAACATCAAGGACGTCCTGAGCGAAGGCCAGGAAGTCATCGTCCAGGTCGAAAAAGAAGAACGTGGCAACAAGGGCGCGGCCCTGACCACCTTCATCAGCCTCGCCGGCCGTTACCTGGTCCTGATGCCGAACAACCCGCGTGCCGGCGGCATCTCCCGTCGCATCGAAGGCGAAGAGCGCAACGAACTGCGTGAAGCCCTCAATGGCTTGGTCGCACCGGCCGACATGGGCCTGATCGTGCGCACTGCAGGCCTGGGTCGCAGCAGCGAAGAAATGCAGTGGGACCTCGATTACCTGCTGCAACTGTGGACCGCCATCAAAGAAGCCTCGCTGGATCGTTCCGCGCCGTTCCTGATCTACCAGGAAAGCAACGTGATCATCCGCGCCATCCGCGATTACCTGCGCCAGGACATCGGCGAAGTGCTGATCGACAGCGTCGAAGCCCAGGACGAAGCCCTGACCTTCATTCGCCAGGTGATGCCGCAGTACGCCAGCAAGATCAAGCTCTACGAAGACAGCGTTCCGCTGTTCAACCGTTTCCAGATCGAAAGCCAGATCGAGACCGCCTTCCAGCGCGTCGTCGAACTGCCGTCCGGCGGCTCCATCGTCATCGACCCGACCGAAGCCCTGGTGTCCATCGACATCAACTCGGCGCGCGCCACCAAAGGCAGCGACATCGAAGAA
The DNA here is from genome assembly GCF_051131985.1 of Pseudomonas sp. Z3-6. NCBI lineage: Bacteria > Pseudomonadati > Pseudomonadota > Gammaproteobacteria > Pseudomonadales > Pseudomonadaceae > Pseudomonas > Pseudomonas sp. Z3-6. The sequence continues at coordinate 1,985,789 of NZ_CP071644.1, read as the reverse complement.
ACCGCCCTGCAGACCAACCTTGAAGCAGCCGAGGAAATCGCCCGTCAGTTGCGCCTGCGCGACATTGGCGGCCTGATTGTCATCGACTTCATCGACATGACCCCGGCCAAGAACCAGCGCGCCGTGGAAGAAAAAGTCCGTGAATGCCTGGAAGCCGACCGCGCCCGCGTCCAGGTCGGTCGTATCTCGCGCTTCGGCCTGCTGGAAATGTCCCGCCAGCGCCTGCGTCCATCCTTGGGCGAAAGCAGCGGCATCGTTTGCCCGCGTTGCAACGGCACCGGCATCATCCGTGACGTCGAGTCGCTGTCCCTGGCGATCCTGCGCCTGATCGAAGAAGAAGCCCTGAAGGACCGCACCGCCGAAGTTCGCGCCCAAGTGCCGATCCCGGTGGCCGCGTTCCTGCTCAACGAAAAACGCAACTCGATCACCAAGATCGAACTGCGCACCCGCGCCCGTATCGTCATCCTGCCGAACGATCACCTCGAGACGCCGCACTTCGAAGTGCAGCGCCTGCGCGATGACAGCCCGGAAGCCCACACCAACCAGTCCAGCTACGAAATCGCTGCTGCCGCTGCCGAAGTGGAAGAAGTCCAGCCGGCCGCCGCCACTCGCACCCTGGTTCGCCAGGAAGCCGCGGTCAAGACCGCACCGGCCCGCGCCAACGCTCCGGTTCCTACCGAAGTGGTTGCCCCGGTTGCCGCCCCGGCCGCAGCCCCGGAGCCGAGCCTGTTCAAAGGCCTGGTGAAGTCGCTGGTCAGCCTGTTTGCAACCAAGGAAGAGCCAGCTGCCCCGGCCGTCGTCGCCAAGCCCGCCGCTACCGAGCGTCCGGCCCGCAACGAAGAACGCCGCAACGGTCGCCAGCAAACCCGCAACCGCAACGGCCGTCGCGACGAAGAGCGCAAGCCTCGCGAAGAACGTGCACCGCGTGAAGAACGCGCGCCGCGTGAGCCGCGTGAAGAGCGCCAGCCGCGCGAGGCCCGTGAGGAAGCGCCAGTCGTAGCCCGCGAAGAACGCGCACCGCGTCCGCCGCGTGAAGAACGCCAGCCGCGCGCACCGCGTGAAGATCGCAAGCCACGTGGCGAGCGTGAAGAGCGTGTTCGCGAACTGCGCGAGCCACTGGATGCCGCCCCGGCCGTGGCTGTTGCCACTGCTGAAGAGCGTCCGGCTCGCCCGCCTCGTGAAGAACGCGCGCCGCGTCCGCCACGTGAGGAGCGCCAGCCTCGCGCTGAACAGGCAGCCGCCGCTGCCAGCGAAGAAGAAGTGCTGAACGCCGAAGAGCAGTTGCAGGAAGACGGCCAGGACACCGCCGAAGGTGATCGTCCACGCCGCCGCTCCCGTGGCCAGCGTCGTCGCAGCAACCGTCGTGAGCGTCAACGCGACGCCAACGGCAATGTGATCGAAGGTTCGGAAGAGTCCGAGTCCAGCGAAAACGCCGAAGCGCCAAGCGCTGCGGATCTGGCCGCCGGCCTGGCCGTGACTGCGGCCGTTGCCAGCAGCGCGATCAGCGCTCCGGCCGAAGCCCAGGCGCACGAACAAGCTGAACGTGCCACCGCTGCGGTGGAAAGCGCGCCGGTTGAAGCGCCTGCGGTCGAAGCCACCACCCCGGTAGAAGCCACCGCTTCGCCAGAAGTGGAACTCGCTCCGGCACCTGAAGCCCAGCCTGACGCTGAAGTCGCCGCCGAGCCTGCACCGGTCGTCGAGACGCCAGTGGTGGCTGCCGAACCGGTCGTCGAAGCACCGGCCGAAGAAAAGGCACCCGAGCCTGTCCGCGAAGAGCAGACGGCGTTCAACTGGACCGCCGAGCCTGCCGCACCGGCACCGGTTGTCGAGCCTGAGCCGGCACCAGAGCCCGTGAAAGCGGTCGAGCCAGAAGTGGTCGAGCCTGCTCCAGTGGTCGAAGCGCCCGTGGTTGCCGAAGCCCCTGCCCCGCTGGAAGAGCCTGCACCGGCCAGTGCCCTGACCGCGAATGGCCGCGCGCCGAACGATCCACGTGAAGTGCGTCGTCGCAAGCGTGAAGCCGAGCGTCTGCAGAAGGAAGCCGAACAAGCTGCCGCTGCCGCCGCTCAAGCGCCTGCCGCCGAGCCAGCTCCAGTCGTGGAAGACGTAGCCGAGGCAGCCCCTGCCCCGGTCGCCGAAACCCCGGCTGAATCAGCTCCTACGTTCGACGAACCTCAGCACGTCGCTGAGGAAATCGCACCGCGTCACACTGAAGCCCAGGAAAAAGAGCACGAGCCTAAACCTCACGCCTGATTCCACCGCCCAGTAAAAAGCCCCGCCTGGTAACGCCAGGCGGGGCTTTTTTATGCCTGCAGACTTATCCACAGGGGAACTGGGCCGGACACAAGACTCATATCCGCCGAAGCTCCAATGTGGGAGCCGAGCTTGCTCGCGATAGCGTCGTCTCAGCCTGCATCAATGTTGAATGCCAAACCGCTTTCGCGAGCAAGCTCGCTCCCACAATGTTTACCGTTGATCAATCTGTGCCGTGGTGGCTGGGAAGCTTTTGTGGCGAGGGAGCTTGCTCCCGCTTGACCGGGCTGGCGCTCCAGTGCGCAGCGCTCATCGTTTTTTTGGGGCCGCTGCGCGACCCAGCGGGAGCAAGCTCCCTCGCCACAGGACCGTGCTGTTCCGAGAAACCTGGTGGCATCCAACATCACTGCAAATTGACCCTGCGCCATCGCTCGCTCCCACGGGGGCCGTGCCCCGGCACAAGGCTTATATCCATTGGAGATCCAATGTGGGAGCCGAGCTTGCTCGCGATAGCGTCGGCTCAGCCAGCATCAATGTTGAATGCCAAACCGCTTTCGCGAGCAAGCTCGCTCCCACAATGTTTACTGTTGATCAATCTGTGCCGTGATGGCTGGGAAGCTTTTGTGGCGAGGGAGCTTGCTCCCGCTTGACCGGGCTGGCGCTCCAGTGCGCAGCGCTCATCGCTTTTTGGGGCCGCTGCGCGACCCAGCGGGAGCAAGCTCCCTCGCCACAGGACCGTGCTGTTCCGAGAAACCTGGTGGTATCCAACATCACTGCAAATTGACCCTACGCCATCGCTCGCACAGGAGGCCGGGGCCCGGCACAAGGCTTATATCCATTGGAGATCCAATGTGGGAGCCGAGCTTGCTCGCGATAGCGTCGTCTCAGCCAGCATCAATGTTGAATGCCAAACCGCTTTCGCGAGCTCGCTCCCACAATGTTTACTGTTGATCAATCTGTGCCGTGATGGCTGGGAAGCTTTTGTGGCGAGGGAGCTTGCTCCCGCTTGACCGGGCTGGCGCTCCAGTGCGCAGCGCTCATCGTTTTTTTGGGGCCGCTGCGCGACCCAGCGGGAGCAAGCTCCCTCGCCACAGGACCGTGCTGTTCCGAGAAACCTGGTGGTATCCAACATCACTGCAAATTGACCCTCCGCCCTCGCGAGCTTGCTCCCAAAGGGTTTTGCGTCGCCTGTTATTTGAAGGTCAGTGCCTCTGGCACATCGACATCCCACGTCACGCCCGGATCGTCCACCGGTACTTCGACTACCTGCGCCCCGGCAAACAATGCCTTGGCGCCACGATCTCCAGTGAACGCCATCAATTTCGGGCCAAACCCACGACCAAATCCCACCGGATGCCCGTACTCCCCCGCCAGGACCGGCACGCTGATCCCATCCTCATGAATCCCTGCCGCCACCTGCTCGATGCTCGACGGCAAGATGAAGGGCATGTCGCCCAGCACTATCAGCCAGCCATCAAGATCAGGGCAAGCCTGGACACCCGCGGCGATGCTGTCACCCAGGCCGGGGGAGTCCAGCTCCAGGAAATCGCACCCATACGCCTGGGCCATGCGTATGGCTTGTGGCCGGTCCTTGTTCGTCACCAACACACGCTTTTCCAGGGAGGCCGGCAGATTCACCAGCACCTGCTCGATCACCGACCGCACGGCGCCGTCACGCCCGGTGCAATCGGCGAGCAATTTATCCTTGTCGGGACCTGCAATCCGGCGGAAACGGCTACCCGCTCCCGCTGCCAGGATGATCACGCCAATCGAATCGCCCATACGTCCTCCTTGCCCATGGCTTACAGCGGCTTTTTCTGCCGCAGCTCCACGCCATTCTTGATGGCCACGATTTCCGCCAGCAACGACAAGGCGATTTCCGCCGGGGTGTGACTGCCGATGTGCAAGCCAATCGGTCCATGCAAGCGTTCAATGGCCTCTGCTGACAAGCCTAGCTGAGCCAGGTTGTCCCGGCGCTTCTGGCTGTTGACCCGCGAACCCAGGGCGCCGACATAAAAAGCCTTGGAGTCCAGCGCCGTGAGCAGCGCCATGTCGTCCAGACGTGGATCATGGGTCAGAGCCACAATGGCCGTGCGCTCGTCCGTCTGGATGCTCAGCACCGCTTCGTCAGGCATGCCGGAGACGAAGCGCCCATGCTGCTCCTCCCAACCGTAGACGAACTCCTTGCGCGGATCGCAGATCAGCACCTCGAAATCCAGCAGCCGGGCCATTTCCGCCACGTAGCGCGACAGTTGTCCGGCCCCGATCAGCAGCAGCCGCCAACGCGGGCCGTAAATGGCCCGCAACACCTGCCCATCGAACATCAAAGCGTCGGTCTTGCTGGCCGGGGTCAAGACCACGTTGCCGCTGGCGACGGTCAGCTCACGGGCAACGATTTCATGGGCCTCGCAACGCTCCAGCAACTGGGCGACCCAGTGTGGATCGCCCACCCGCTCTTCGGTCAGGCGCAGGGTGCCACCGCACGGCAGGCCGAAGCGCGCCGCCTCTTCGCGAGTAACGCCATAGGTGATCAGTTGCACCGCCGGACCGTCCGCCGGAATGCGACCGTCGTGCAACCGGGCGATCAGGTCATCCTCGACACAACCGCCCGACACCGAACCAATCACCACGCCATCTTCACGCAGGGCCAGCATCGCCCCCGGCGGCCTGGGCGCGGTGCCCCAGGTCTGGACCACGGTGAACAACACCACCCGCTGCCCGGCGCGGCGCCATTCAAGCACGCTGCGCAAGACATTCAGATCGACGCTGTCCATCAGGCCTTCGCCTGTTGCCAGCCTTGCAGCTGATAGCGCACAGGCAGGTTACGGATACGCTTGCCCGTGGCGGCGAAGATCGCGTTGCACAAGGCCGGCGCAATCGGCGGCACGCCCGGCTCGCCGACACCGCCCAACGGCACCTCGCCCGGCGGCGTGACCAGATGCACCGCCACGTCCTTGGGCGCCAGGGACATGCGCGCGATTTCATACATATGGAAGTTGTCCTGCTGCACCTTGCCGTCCTTGAAGCTGATCTCGCCCACCATCGCATTGCCCAGGCCCATGACACAGGCGCCTTCGAACTGTGAGCGGATGCGTTCGGGGTTGATCTGCGGACCGCAGTCCACGGCGATGTCCGCCTTGTGCACGATCACCGTGCCGTCGTCCTTGACCTCGACTTCAATCGCCGCCGCCACGTAGGTGACGAAGCTGTAATGCACCGCCAGCCCCAACCCACGGCCCTTGGGCAACTCGCGCCCCCAACCGGCAGCCTTCGCAGCGGTTTCCAGCACCGTGCGGATTCGCGCCGTATCGATCGGATAACGCTCGGGGGATTCGCCGTAGTTCCAACTGTCATTGAGGCTATTCGGATCGATCCTGCGGTCCGGGCCCAGCAGCTTGAGGTGGTACTTCAGCGGATCCTGGCCGGCCTTGTGGGCCAACTCGTCAATGAAGCTCTGGATCGCAAAACCATGGGGAATGTTCGACACCGAGCGGTACCAGCCCACCCGGGTATGGGCCACCGCCTCGGGGTTTTCCAGGCGCAGGTTGGGAATGGCGTAGGCCATGTTGGTCACGCCCATGCCCACTTCGAACGGCGCCTCGTGGGTCATGCCCGGTGCAAACAATGCGGTGATGGTCGGGGCCACGGTGCGATGCAGCCAACCGGAAGGCATGCCGTCCTTGTTCAAGCCAGCCTTCAAGTATTCGGCCGACACGGTGTGGAAATACGAGTGATGAATATCGTCCTCACGGGTCCACTGCACGCGTACGGCCTGGCCGGGAATTTCCTTGGCGAGCACCGCCGCTTCGACGACGAAGTCGGGTTTCGACTTGCGTCCGAAACCGCCGCCCAACAAGGTGATGTTCACCGTGACCTTCTCGAAAGGAATGCCCAGGCGCTCAGCGACACGTTCACGAGTGACCTGCGGCGCCTGGCTCGGTGCCCAGGCCTCGCATTGGCCATCCTTGAACCGAGCGACGGCAACCATCGGCTCCATAGGCGATTGCGACAGGTGCGGTAAGTAATACGATGCCTCCAATGTCGAATCAGCCTTGGCCAGCGCATCGTCGAGGTCGCCGCTGCTGCGCACGACTTTTCCAGGCTTGAGGGCCGCCGCTTCCAACTCCTTGCGATAGGCAATGGAGTCGTAGCCGGCATTCGGGCCGTCGTCCCACTGGATCTTCAGGGCCTCGCGACCCTTGATCGCCGCCCAGGTGTTTTTCGCCACCACCGCCACGCCGCCCAACGGCTGGAACTCCGAGGGCAGCGGTCGCCCTTCAATCGACACCACCTTGACCACGCCCGGCACCTTCAGCGCCGCGCTGCTGTCCACGCTCTTGACCTTGCCGCCATAGACCGGCGGACGCGCGATGACGGCATAGAGCATGCCCTCGAAATTCACGTCAGCCCCGAAGACTGCGCGACCGTTGACGATGTCCGCGCCATCGATGGCCCGGCTCGCTTCCTTGCCGATATAGCGGAACTCGGACGGCTGCTTGAGGCGCAGGCTGTCACGGGCAGGTACTGGCAAGGCGCTCGCGGCAGCGGCCAACTCGCCATAGCCGAGTTCGCGCCCCGAAGGCTGGTGCACCACCTTATGCATCTGCGCACGGCATTCGCCTACTGGCACGTTCCACTGCGCAGCGGCGGCCAGTTCCAGCATGGTCCGGGCGGCGGCCCCGCAGCGGCGCATCGGCTCGTACCAGTGACGCATGCTGCGCGAGCCGTCGGTATCCTGGTTGCCGAAACGCGCTTCATCGGCCGGCGCTTGCTTGACCTTGACGAGTGCCCAGTCGGCTTCCAGCTCATCGGCCACGACCATGCTCAGGCTGGTGCGCACGCCCTGGCCCATTTCCGAACGGTTGCAGATCACGGTCACGCTGCCATCGGCGGCAATGCTCACATAGACCTTGGGATCGTCGACCGCGCCATGGGGCATGCCCTCGGCGCCGAATTTTTTCTCTTCGGCAAAGGCATCCGGCAGGCCCCACGTGGCCGCCAGCACCAGCACACCGGTGGCGCTCGCGCCCTTGAGGAAACCACGACGGCTGAGGTTGCTCAGCACGAAATCATCGGGCAAGCGGCTCATGCCTTGGCCTCCTTCAGGTGAGTGGAGGCCTGGCGAATCGCGGTCTTGATCCGGTTGTAGGTGCCGCAGCGGCAGAGGTTGCCAACCATGGCTTCCTCGATCTGCTCATCGCTCGGGTTGGGGTTGGTCTTGAGCAGCGCCGTGGCGGACATGATCTGCCCGCCCTGGCAGTAACCGCACTGGGCCACGGCAGTATCGAGCCAGGCCTTCTGGACGACTTGCCCGACCGGGTCGGCGTGAAGCCCGTCGATGGTGCTGATGGCCTGCCCTTTCACCGAACCGATTGGCGTGATGCAGCTGCGCGCCGGGGCGCCGTCGATGTGGATGGTGCAGGCGCCGCACAGGCCCATGCCGCAGCCGAATTTGGTGCCGTTGTAACCGGCCACATCCCGGATAGCCCACAGCAGTGGCATGTCCTCGGTCACATCCAGTTGATGGTCTTTTCCATTGAGTTTCAGGGTAATCATGGGCACGCCCGCACAGTGATCGAATTATGGGGTCGAGCAATCTGCCGCTGGGTTAGCGGTTCGGTTCGCGCAGACTGGCTCAGGCTGATCAGGCTCTCTTATGCAAGCGCACGCAGGCGTCTGCATCGGGCCTTTTGGATGCGATGGTCGCATCGTTAGGAGGCTAAATTAACCCAGGATCAAGCAAAACGCCCTGCACAATCCTGCACAAATGATCGTGTGCAGGGCGTTTTTTTGAATTCGGGTCAGCTTCAATCTGGAGCAAAACAACCACAGCCAATATTTACCCTTCTATCTCCATAGACCGCCCTTATGTGGGCCATTTCCTAGGACGTTGCGGTGATTCCCCATAGGACGCTTCTGAAACGCTTAAAAACGGGCGATACGTACAGGCCTGACTTGGAGTTCCCCCTTTATATTGATCCGATCTAGCGGTCCTTGGTAAGGCAACCCAATGCATCGCGAGTGCAATACCGAGCAGGCCAATCTGGCCAGCCTTGACTTGCCAAGACCGAAGTCAACGCACCCTCTGCGCACACGGACCACCGCGCGCTGTACGCCGTCCAGATGGGCGGTCCAGACCATAACAAGGAAGAAACCAACCTATGATTCTGCCAGATATCGTCGTACCCATTTGCCTACGGCACACCGAGGAAGCCGTTTGCACCCCGCCGTGGTACGTCCAACACACGGAATACCATCCCGTGGCGGCCGGCTATCAACCGCTGGTCAATGGCGAGGAAACTTTCAGCGCCGTGCACCAGGCCATTGCCCAGGCCAAAAAGAGCATCGACATCATTTGCTGGGGGTTTCAGCCGTCGATGTATTTCATCCGGGACGGCAACGCGCCGAGCATTGGCGAACTGTTGATGGCCAAGGCGCGGGAAGGCGTCGAGGTGCGGCTGTTGGGGTGGGAGATGCCATTCAATACCGCCGGTTTTGCCGGTGAAGCCAACTTGCCCGGCAAAGGCTCGATCCGCCTCATGGACCGAGTGATGCAGCGCGCCACCGAAGAGCAGTACGCCTTCGATCGCCAGTGGTTTGCGACCTCTGCGGTCGCCGATCACGAGGCCGCGCAACGTACCGCCAGTGGAGGACTTCCGGTGTTTGTCAGTCGCGGTTTCAACCTGGATGAAAGGAGCGAGATCGCCCACTGGGTGAAGTACGCGAGCCTGGACAGCGAAATCAGTACCAAGATGCGCCAAACGCTGAGGTGGACGGCCACCCACCACCAGAAAAGTGTGTTGGTCGATTTCGAACTACCGGACCGCGCGGTCGGCTTCGTCATGGGCCACAACATGCTCGATGAATACTGGGACACCGACCGGCACTCGGCACTGAGTCGTTCCGACAGCACCAAACCCGCCCCCAACCGTGGCCCGCGCGGCGATACGCCACGCCAGGACATTTCCAGCCAGGTCAGCGGGCCGATCCTGGAACACCTGCACCACAACTTCGCCGTTGCCTGGCGCAAGGAAACCGGCGAAGACCTGCTCGCCTCGCGCCAATCCATGAAGGTGGGGCCGCAACTGCACACCCTCGGTCTGCCGCAAATCGCTCAGATCCTGCGCACTCAACCGCAGGAGGGCAAACGCGATATCGAGCGGCTCTACATGCAAGCCGTCAACAACGCGACGCAGTTCATCTACATCGAAAACCAGTATTTCCGCTGGCCACCGCTGGCCGAATTCATCAAGTCGGTCGCCGCCACCCAGACCCAGGCCGGGCGCGATCCCGGCCTGCACGGTGCGCTGCATCTGTTCGTGGTCACCAACGCCACCGACGATGGCATCGGCGCCGGCACCGTGAACACCCAACGCATGCTCGAAAGCCTCGGGCGCGCCAACACCATCCCAGGCGTTACCAAACTGCGGCGCATTCAAAAAATGCAACAGGACGCCCCGCCCATGCCCCGCCCATGCCCCGCGCCGACCCGAACGACCGTATCGGCCAACTGGAACAGGCCCAATGGAAGGCCGATCTCGAACGCAAGAAACAAAAAATCCTCGACAGCACCGTTGTGCCCGAGGAAATACCCGGCTTGAAGGTGCACATATGCTCCCTGGTCGCCCCCGACTCACCGGCGGGCGAACCCTGGATGCCGGTGTATATCCACTCCAAGTTGATGATCATCAACGACGTGTTCACCACTCATGGTTCGGCCAACATCAACACCCGCAGCATGCAGGTGGACAGCGAGCTGAACATTGCCCATGAGTGGATGAGCGTGACCCAGGCGTTGCGGCGGCGGTTGTGGGATCTGCATACGAAAAAGAAGGGATCGCAGGATGATGCGGAGGAGGCGTTTAAGGCTTGGGAGAACATCATTAAAGAGAACAAAGACCGTCAAACCAAGGAATGGTCGCCCGACACTTCGCTAGTTGAATTCTACTACGACAAAGCCATCTTGAAGGACCTCGACTGATGCGTTGGATCCTGCTGCTGTCCTGCCTGTTGCTGGTTGCCTGCGGCACCGGTGGCGCTTTTAATTTTCCAAAGAAGGACCCTTCCGTGAAGCCTTTAACCGAGATCAAGGCCAAGCTGGCCTTTACCTGCCAACACGAAACGATCCCTGCACCGTCCGCTGAAAGTGAGGTGTTATTTCAATACGCCCGTTGGTTGCAAAAGAACAACCAGCTCAAGCAGGACGAAACCGTTGATATCGAGATAGAACGGCTTTACCGCATCGCCGCCGAGAACGGCCATTTCAAAGCCAATATCAACCTACAGAATGGCGCCATGCGCGGTCGTTTCGAGCTCAGTGGCGCCCAGCACTTGCGTATGAGCCAACAATTGATCGAAGCAGGCGTGGCAACGGGTTACTACTTCGTCGGGATTTTCCTGCAACAAGGCTCGGCGGGTCTGCATCAGGACCCCGAGATGTCGTTGCGTTACTTCCGTAAAGCGGCTGATCAAGGCAACGCTCAGGCTCAGTATTCTGTTGGCGATAAGTTGGCACCGATAAAAATTGCTCCAGACGTAGCGCGACAGATGCGCCGCTGTGCTGCTGAACAAGGTAGTGGCGAAGCAGCTCTGGCTTTGGGCATCGACTTAAAAAACTCAGATCTATATCAGGAGGCAGTTGAAGCATTCCAACTAGGCGTAGCTGCTGGTGATGAAACCTCTGCTTACGTATTGGAACAAAGCTTTCGTGGGCCACGGCCAGAGAATCGGTCGCACTACCTCGACCTGCAACAAGACCTTGAACGCGTCGAGCGCTATAAGCAAATAGGCAAAGTGCTGGGCAACTACTCCTACGCCAACCCCACCGTCCCCGAAATCCACGACATCCTCCCCCTGCCACCCGCCGAACTGCCCGAGTGGGACGGCAAGCTCCAATGGCTCGAAGCCCGCCTGGCCAATGTCCCACCGCAAAAACCCAGCGAGGCGCTGATCCGCGAATTGGCCAAGGCCAAGGGTCTCGAGCCCGCCACCGGCAAACCCACGCCCGATTCACCCGCCTTCATCAGGGCCGAGCAACCCTCGACAACCTGCCAAAGCGGCCAGGCCTGTACGCAAACCGGGTACTGGATCGCCGCCGGGTATGCCGTCATCCGCCGCTTCGAAGAAGGCCAGACCCTGCCGACGCTGAACGTGCGTCATCGCGAGTACCGTTTCCTGCTCCCTGACCGGGTGACGGTCGGCCCAGAAAAGGTGGATTGGATATTTTACGGATGAGCTATCAAGCGCGGGAATGCGCCCAGTTATTCCCGCCCCCGATCCATAAGGTGCTGATCGATCTGCCACCGCTAACAATCAGCCCATCAATACCAATTAGGCTCCATCTCCAACTCAACCTGAAAACGTTCGGCAATGTCTTTCTGGATGCGCAGGGCCAGGTCCAACAATTGCGGGCCGGTAGCGTTGCCGTAATTGACCAACACCAGCGCCTGCAACTTATGCACCCCGGCATCGCCCTCGCGAAAGCCCTTCCAGCCGGCCCGTTCGATCAGCCAGCCAGCAGCGATTTTCATTTGCCCGCCAGGCTGTGGATAAGCCACCAGGTCGGGGTATTGCTGCTTGAGATGCGTCACGTGCGTGGCCGGCACCAGCGGGTTCTTGAAGAAACTGCCGGCATTGCCCAGCACGGCCGGGTCGGGGAGTTTTTCGCTGCGGATGCTGCAAATGGCCCGGCTCACATCCGTGGGCGTCGGCTGATCGATGCCCTGCTCGGTCAATCGCTGGCGGACGGGACCGTACTCCAGGTGCAAGTGCGCAGCGCGACTGAGGGCGAAGCGCACCCGCAGGATCAGCCAGCGCCCGGCCTGTTGCTTGAACAGGCTGTCGCGGTAGGCGAAACGGCATTCTTCGAGGGTGAACTCGTGCAGTTCGCCGGTCTGACGATCCAGCGCGGTGAGGCCGGCAAAGACATCCTTGATCTCCACACCGTAGGCGCCGATGTTTTGCATCGGTGCCGCGCCCACGGTACCGGGAATCAGGCTGAGGTTTTCCAGGCCCGACCAGCCTTGTGCCAGCGTGTGCTGGACGAAGGGATGCCAGGGTTCCCCGGCTTCGGCCTCGACCACCACCCGCTCGCCGTCATCGCTGACCAGGCGGATCCCCTGGCTGGCCATGCGCACCACCAAGGCATCGATGTCGCCGGTCAGCAGCAGGTTGCTGCCGCCGCCGATCATCAGCAACGGCACGCCATGTTCGCTGGCGTAGGCCAGCGCCTGGCGTACATCGGCGTCGCTGTGGGCTTCGGCGAACAAGCGGGCACTGACGTCCACGCCAAAACTGTTGAAGGGCTTGAGGCTGACGCCCGCCCGCACCTGCAAGGTCATAACCGCCCCTTCAATTCGATCACCAGGCGATCCGTGGCGCGTTCGATCAAGTCCAGCACCTGCTCGAAACCCTGCTCGCCGTCGTAATACGGGTCCGGCACATCGTCGAGTTCGGCTTCGTAGCGCCGCAGGAACAGATCCAGCTCGGCCCTGCCCTTCGCCGGTTGCAGGGCCTGGAGATTGCGCAAGTTACTGCTGTCCATCGCCAGGATCAGGTCGTAGGCGGCAAAGTCGGCGCGCGTCACTTGTTGCGCGCGCTGGGCCGACAAGTCGTAGCCACGCCGCAGGGCCGCGGCCTGGCTGCGCTTGTCCGGGGCCTTGCCGACGTGCCAGTCACCGGTGCCGGCGGAAGCGACTTCCACCTGCCCGGCCAGCCCGGCCTCGCGCAACTTGTGGCGCAAGATGCCTTCGGCGGTGGGCGAGCGGCAGATATTGCCGAGGCAGACGAACAGGACCCGCATCAAGCCTCCAGCAGGCGACGAACGCGCTCGAGGTCTTCGGCGGTGTCGACACCGGTCGGCGGGGCGATCAACGCATCGGCGATATGGATCCGCACGCCATGCCACAAGGCCCGCAGTTGTTCCAGCGCTTCAGTGTTTTCCAGCCAGCACGGGCCCCAGGTGACGAAGTCCTGGAGGAAACCGGCGCGGTAGGCGTAGATGCCGATGTGACGGCGGTACGGCACGCCTTCTGGCAGCACGTCGCGGTCTTGGGCGAAGGCATCCCGCGCCCAGGGCAACGTCGCGCGGCTGAAGGTCAACGCCAGGCCATTGAGGTCGCTGACCACCTTGACCACGTTGGGGTTGAACAAGGTCTGCACATCCTCGATCGGCTCGGCCAGGGTGGCCATGCGCGCTTCGGTGTGGGCCGCGAGGTTGGCGGCGACCTGATCGATCACGCTCGGCGGGATCAACGGCTCGTCACCTTGCACATTGACGACGATCGCGTCGGCGGCCAGTCCAAGCTTCGCCGCGACTTCCGCCAGGCGATCGGTGCCGGAATTATGGTCTTCGCGCGTCAGTACGACCTCGGCGCCAAAGCCTTTGCAGGCCTCGACGATGCGCGCATCGTCAGTCGCCACCACGACGCGCTGGGCGTTGCTCTTGCAGGCTTGTTCCCAGACATGCTGGATCATCGGCTTGCCGGCAATCGACAGCAGCGGCTTGCCGGGCAGGCGCGTCGAGGCAAAGCGCGACGGAATGACAACGGTAAAGGCGGTAGTCATTTATCCAGGCGCTCGTCGGTGGTCAGGGTACGGGCTTCGCTTTCGAGCATCACCGGGATGCCGTCGCGAATCGGGTAAGCCAGGCCGGCGCCCTTGCTGATCAGTTCGGTCTTGTCGGCGCTGAGCTTGAGCGGGCCTTTGCAGACTGGGCAGGCCAGAATATCGAGCAGTTTGGTGTCCATGGAATTCCCCTGGGTAAAAGGTGTTAAGGCAAGAGCCGATCCGGCAACAGGCGCATCAACTGCGTATCGAACCAGGCCGCAAAGGCCGGCGACGGCGCGGCGTCCACCGCCAGGTACCACCAGTCGGGCGCGGCGAAGGCACGGCATTTGACCGCGTCTTTTTCCGTCATGACCACCGGCAGGGATGGCGTGAAATTCAAGGCCTGGGCGCTGTATTCGGCATGGTCGGCAAACCCGTGCGGTATGGGCCGCCAGTGTAGCGTTTCGAGGGTCTTGAAGAAACGCTGGGGATTGCCGATGCCGGCCACGGCGTGCAAGGCCTGGCCGGATGGAAAATGGTCGAGGGGACGGCGCTCGCCGCTGGCCAGGTTCACCAATTCGGTGGGACGCAGTTGGAAGGCGAAGCCGTCTTCGCGGTCGGCACTGGCACCGTTGTACAGCACGGCGTCGACCGATTGCAGGCGCTCCACCGGCTCGCGCAATGGCCCGGCGGGCAGGCAACGTCGGTTGCCGAGGCCGCGGGCGCTGTCGATCAGCACCAGCTCAAGGTCCCGGGCCAACCGATAATGCTGCATGCCATCGTCGGACAGGATCAGGTCCAGCGGTTCGCTCTCCAGCAGCGCCTGGACCGCGCGACTGCGATCGGGGTCGATCATCAGCGGCACGCCCGTGCGCTGGACGATCAACAACGGCTCGTCCCCCGCGACATCGGCGCCCTGCTCGGCCGCGACCCGCCACGGCAGTTGCGGCGGCTTGGCACCATAGCCCCGGCTGACCACCCCGACCCGCAGGCCACTGCGCTGGCAGTGCTGGATCAGCCACAGGATCAACGGCGTCTTGCCGGTGCCACCGACCGTGATATTGCCGACCACCACCAACGGCACGGGCGGCTGGTAGATCTGGCCCTCACCCGCCAGGAAACGCTCGCGCTTGCCCACCACCACCCGCCGGTACAACCATTCCAGTGGGCGCAGCAAGGTCAGGGCCGGGTGGCCGTCATACCACGCGGCAAGCAATCGATCGGACATGGCCATCAGGGTGCCGGAGCCGCCTCGACCGTGGTCATGCGCAGATGGCTGAAACCGAGCTTGCCGGCCGCGTCCATGGCGGTGATCACCGATTGATGAGGGGTCTTGCCGTCGGCGCTGATGGACAGCGGCAGGTTGGTGTCGCCGCCAGACTCTTTCTGCAAGGCCTCGATCAGGCTCGCCAGGTCGCTCTTGGGCAGCAATTGGTTGTTCACCGAAAACGCCCCTTCGGCGCTGATAGTGACTTCCAGGTTCTTGAGTTGCTGGTCTTCGGCCGGCGAGCCGCTGACGGCTTCCGGCAACTCAACCTTGAGCTGGGTTTCCCGGGTGAACGTGGTGGTCACGACGAAAAACAGCAGCAGGATGAACACCACGTCGATCAGCGACGCGAGGTTGATCTCGATGTTTTCCCGGGGCTTGCGGCGGAATTTCACTTCTTGCCCCCAGCCAGGTCCACGTCACGATCACCCTGCACCACCTCGACCAGCTTGATGGCTTCCTGCTCCATGCCCACCACCAACTCGTCGACGCGGCGTTGCAGGAATCGATGGAAGAACACCGCCGGAATACCGACCATCAGGCCAGCGGCGGTAGTGATCAGGGCCTTGGAAATACCCCCTGCCAGTACGGCGGCGTTGGTGGTCATGCCGGAACCGGTAAATGCGCTGAAGATGTCGATCATGCCCAGCACCGTACCCAGCAGGCCCAGCAGCGGGGACATGGCGGCGATGGTGCCCAGGGTATTGATGTAGCGCTCCAGTTCATGGATGACCCGGGCAGCGGCCTCCTCGATGCACTCCTTCATGATCTCGCGACCATGCTTGGAGTTCGCCAGGCCAGCCGCGAGGACTTCCCCCAGCGGCGAACTGGCCCGCAGCTCCTTGAGCTTGTCCGTGTTCAGCTGCTTGTCCTTGATCCAGACCCAGACCTGCCCGAGCAGATGCTCCGGGGTCACGCGGCTGGCCCGCAGGGTCCACAGGCGTTCGGCAACGATACCCAGTGCCGCGATGGAACTCAGAATGATCGGCAACATCATCCAGCCGCCGGATTTGACCAATTCCCACACAGTGACTGCCCCCTCGAAAAAGTGCGCCACTTTATCACACAGACTCGCCTTGCAGACCCGTCCCGCCGATAAGCGCATCCGCCGATTGCCCTGGATCAATGTTGCCGCGGTGGCCCGACGGCGGGCGGATCGCGCCAGTAGCGTCGGTGCCCGGCCTCGGTGCGCGGCAACTCGAACGCGCCCAGTTGCAGACGAATGGCACCCTGCTCGGCGCTGTCGTAAATCGCCAGGCCCGAGCGGCGGTACCGGGCCATCACTTGGGGATGGGGATGACCGAACGCGTTGCCCTGCCCTCGGGAGATCAGCACCGAATGCGGCTTGAGGCGCGACAGCAAGGCCATCGACGACGAGCTGCGGCTGCCGTGATGAGGCGCGGCCAGCCACTGGATCGGCAGTGCCAAGGCTTCGTCGAGCAGGGCGCGCTCGGCAGGGGTGTCGATATCGCCGGTCAGCAGCAGGCGTTCGCCGCCGGCCTCTACCAGCAAGACGCAGGACTTCTGGTTGCTTTCGACGGCAGAGGCCCACCGCCACAATTCGAACCCGACGCCATCCCACTCCCAACGCCTGCCGCTGTCGCAAGGCCCGGCCTGCAATTGCTCAGGCAGAGCGTCGGGATCGCCACTGATCACTTCCATCGTCGGCAGTCCCTTGCGCACGGCGCGGGCGCCGCCGGCGTGATCGGCATCGGCATGGCTGAGAAGCATCAGGTCCAAGCCATGCACGCCGAGTTTACGCAAGGTCGGCAGCACGACACGTTCGCCCACATCGGCCTCGCCAAAACGCGGCCCGGCGTCGTAAAGCAAGGTGTGATGCCGGGTGCGTACCAGCACCGCCAGTCCTTGACCGACGTCCAGTTGCCAGACCTCGGCGTGCCCTGGCGGCAGGTTCTCTCGCGGCGGGAACACCATCAGCAAGACCATCGGCCACCCCAGCAAGCGCAGCGGCACCCCTTTGGGCAATAGCAGCAAAAAAGCCCCCAGGGCGGCGATACCCAAGGCCCAGGACGGGACCGCAACCGGCACCCAGGCGGGCAATCGCCCAGCCACCAACGCCAGCCCCCTGAACAGCAGATCGAGTAAACCGCCTGCGACCCACAGCAGCCCTTCGCCGATGAGCGGCACTGGCAACAACGCCGTGCCGAGCAGCGCCGGTGGCAAGACCAGCAGGCTGATCCACGGCACCGCGAACAGGTTCACCAGCGGTCCGCTGAGGCTGACCGGCAAGCCCACGATCAACAGCAGCGGACACAGGCCGAGCGCAACCAGCCACTGGGCTCGGGTCCAGGTTTGCCACCAGCGCCAGGGCCCCAGGCGAGCACCAAAGGTGAACATCAAGATGGCGACGGCCGCGAACGACAACCAAAATCCCGGCCGCAGGCTGGCGAGCGGGTCGAACACCAGCACCCCGGCGAAGGCCAGCAGCCAGGCCCACCAGGGATCAGGCTGCTTGAAGCGCAAGCGCCACAACAACACCAGGCCGATCATCGCGCAGGCCCGTCGCACCGGCACCTCGAACCCGGCGAGCAAGCCGTAGCCCAGGGCGGCGCAAAAGGCCAGCGCACAGGCCCAAGGCAACCACGCGAGCCTCGTCGGCCAAAGGCCATAACGTGCCGCGCCGGCCACCAGCAGGTACACCAGGCCGGCAAGCAGGCCGATGTGTTGCCCGGAAATCACCAACAAATGAACGGTGCCGGTGTCCTGCAAAACCTGCCAATCCTCGCGACTCAGCCCGCCACCGTCGCCCAGGACCAATGCCGCCAGCGCACCGGAGCGGCCGTAGGCATCGACCTGTGCCAGCGCCTGGCGCACCTCGTCACGCCAGGCGCCCCGGGCCGCTTGCAGGAGATGCCCTTGCTTGATCGTCCCGGTCGCGCCGATACCCCGGCTCAACAACCAGGCGGCATAATCGAAGCCGTGCGGGTTCAGCAACCCGGCGGGTCGCTTGAGCTTCACGGCCAATCGCCAGCGTTCGCCGCTGTTGACGGACGGGCCACCAAACCAGGCGAGGCGCAGCGTTTTCGGTAAGCGGGTACGACGTGATTGGACATCGGCCAGTTCGAAGCGCACCACGCCGTCGCCCTGTTGCGGCAAACCGACGACGCGCCCTTCGACCCAGCGGGTTTCTCCGTCCAGGGTAGCGGGTAACCGATCGTCCAGCGCCCACTGCGCCGACAGGCAGGCCCAGGCCAGCCCGAACAGGAAAAAACCCAGCGGGTAGGTTCGAAACGGCAACACCATCAACGCCAGCAGCGGCATGGCTGCAACCAGCCACAACGGCGGCAGTGCCGGTAAAAAAATCGGGGCCACCAGCCCCAATGCAAGCGCGACTAATCCTGTGCGCATAACCCGTCCTTGAGAGTGCCCTCTTCAGGCATAGACGGTTCGCGGCACCGCTGGCGTTATCAATTGTCACAAAGTCTGAATCTGCCAGCCGTAGAATCCAGACATACTTGCGGCTTTAATTGCGTTGAACCGACCGAGAAGCCTTATGCCCCGGCGCCTATTCAAACGTTACATGCCAGACCCAGAGAGCATTCGGGAACATAAGTCCTTACGTTTTCTCGGCACCCTGCTGCACGATCCCAACCTTTGGCACCTCAATCGGCACTCAGTGGCCCGAGCGATGGCCGTTGGCCTGTTCGCCGCGTTCCTGCCGATCCCGTTGCAGATGTTGCTGGCCGCGGCGCTGGCCGTTACGGTGCGCGGCAATATGCCGATTGCGGTGAGCCTGGTGTGGCTGACCAACCCGATCACCATGCCGGCGGTGTTTTTCTGCACCTACCAGACCGGCGCCTGGTTGATGGACGTACCCGCCCGGACGCTGCCCGAAGAACTGACCTGGGAATGGATCAGTGGCCAGTTGTCCACCTTGTGGCAACCGTTCCTGCTGGGCTCGGTGGTGACCGGCCTGGTGCTCGGCGCCCTGGCCTACTTCGTCACCATGAGTTATTGGCGCTGGTGGGTGGCGCGGCAGTGGCGGCGGCGCAAGAAAAGCCGGATGTGAGATGCAAAAAAGGCCTCTTGGGAATGGAGGCCTTTTTTTGTGGTGTTCTTGCTGGCCTCTTCGCGAGCAAGCCCGCTCCCACACTGATCCATGCCAAACGCCAATCTTGCGTTCACTGAATATCGAATGTGGGAGCGGGCTTGCTCGCGAAGAAGGCGACGCGGACTTCTCAGGTCCGCATCCCGCGCCCGCTGACCAGCAACCGCGCGCAGCCGATGTAGAGCCCCACGGTCGCCACCAGCATGAAGGTGATGGCGATGCTGATCTTGATGTCCGACACACCGAGGATGCCGTAGCGAAAGGCGTTGACCATGTGCAGCACCGGGTTGGCCAGGGACACGGTCTGCCAGAACGGCGGCAGCAGGGAGATCGAGTAGAACACCCCGCCCAGGTAGGTCAGCGGCGTGAGCACGAACGTCGGGATGATGGAGATGTCATCGAAGTTGCGCGCAAACACGGCATTGATGAAACCCAGCAGCGAAAAGATCGTGGCCGTGAGCACCACCACCAAGACCGTCACCCCCAAGTGATGCACCTGCAGATCGGTGAAGAACAACGACAGCAGCGTCACGATCAGGCCCACCGCCAGGCCGCGCAGCACGCCGCCCAAGGTGTAGCCAACGAGGATCGTATGGGGCGACACCGGCGACACCATCAGCTCTTCGATCGAGCGCTGGAACTTGCTGCCGAAGAAACTCGACACCACGTTGCCGTAGGAGTTGGTGATCACTGACATCATGATCAGCCCCGGCACGATGTAGTCCATGTACGTGAAGCCACCCATGTCGCCGATCTGCCGGCCGATCAGGTTACCAAAGATCACGAAGTACAGGACCATGGTGATGGCTGGCGGCAGCAGCGTCTGTGGCCAGATCCGCATGAAGCGGCGGACTTCACGGTAGACGATGGTATTGAGGGCGATGAGGTTGGGGCGCAGTTCGGAACTCATGCTCATACCGCCACCTTCGCCAGATTTTTCTCCACCAGGGACACGAACAACTCCTCAAGGCGATTGGTTTTGTTGCGCAAGCTCAGCACTTCAATGTTTTGCAGGGCCAGCTGGGTGAACAAGCCGGTGATGCCCGCGGCTTTGTCCACTTGCACTTCCAGGGTGTGGCTGTCCACCAGGCGAGCCGGATAACCGATGAGCTGGGGCGCGGTCGCCAGGTCGCCTTTAAGGTCCAGCAGGAAGGTCTCCACATGCAGTTGGCTGAGCAACTGGCGCATGCTGGTGTTTTCGACGATGGTGCCGTGGTCGATGATGCCGATGTTGCGGCACAACTGCTCAGCCTCTTCCAGGTAATGGGTGGTGAGGATGATGGTGATGCCTTTCTGGTTCAGCTCGGTCAGGAAGCTCCACATCGAACGACGCAGCTCGATATCCACGCCGGCGGTCGGCTCGTCGAGGATCAGCAGGCGCGGCTCATGCACCAACGCGCGGGCGATCATCAGTCGACGTTTCATGCCGCCGGACAGCGAGCGGGACGGCACGTCACGCTTGTCCCACAGGCCCAGTTGGGTCAGGTACTGCTCGGCGCGCTCGTTGGCGATCTTCGGCGGGATGCCGTAGTAACCGGCCTGGGTCACGACGATGTCGAAGGTCTTTTCGAACTGGTTGAAGTTGAACTCCTGGGGCACCACGCCGATGCAGCGCTTGAGGGCGGCGGGCTCGCGGTCCAAGTCATGACCAAAGACATTCACCGTGCCGCTGGTCTTGTTCACCAGGGTGGAAAGAATGCCGATGGTGGTGGATTTGCCGGCACCGTTAGGGCCGAGCAAGGCGAAGAAATCACCTTCGGCGACATCCAGATCGATACCACTCAGGGCCTGGAAACCGTTGCCGTAGGTTTTGGTTAACTGCCGGATGGACAGAGCGGAACTCATATCGGATTACGCACCAAGAAGGGAGGGAAGAAAAGAATAGATAAGGGCGGGCGGCGAGCAATACAACCACGGCGCACGAAGGCAATGGTGCTTGGCGTCGCCGCACAAGTACAGTCAAGTGTGTCGATAGTAAGTATTAAGTCAACGCGGTCATGACGGCCTTGCGGTAGGCCGCACGCTCCTGCAACCGCCCGTACCAGGCCTGTACACCAGGCCGCTCGGCGCGCTGGATGGGCATCTCGAACCAGGCATAAATGAAACTGCCCAGGGGAATGTCGCCCATGCCGATTTCATCTCCCGACAGGTAAGGCTGCTCGCTCAAGGTCTGCTCGACCATCGCCAGCAAGTCGTCACATTCCTTGATCGCCGCATCGATGGCCGCCCAGTCCTGTTGTTCGGCCGGGGTACGCAAGACGCCCCAGAACACCGTGCGAAACGGTGCGGCAAAGCTGGATGTGGTCCAGTCCATCCACTTCTCAGCTTGGGCCCGTGCCTGCACGTCAGCCGGATACCAGGCCGAGCCCGACGCATGGCGCGCCGCCAGGTAACGCACGATGGTGTTGGATTCCCAAAGTACGAAGCCGTCGTCCTCGATCATCGGCACGCGGCCGTTGGGGTTTTTCGCACGGTACTCGGGCGTGTCCACCACACCGAATGCCCCGCCGGCATCGATGGCCTCGTAGGCCAGCCCCAACTCTTCTGCGCACCACAATGCCTTGCGCACATTCGATGAATTTTTCCGGCCCCATATCTTCAGCATCACGGCGTCCTCGATGGATAAATGCCGCAGCAGCATACGCCGGATCAGGCGCGACTCAAATCGCCCTGCATGTCGCCGAGCAAGCGCGGCACCTGCTCGCCGAACAGGTGCGGATAGCATTTTTCCAGGTGTTCGAAGAAGAAGGCCTCGGGCACATCGGCGAACTGGCCGTGCTCGGTGACGTACTCCATCAGCTTCGCCCCTTGCCGATTGAACGGGTGGAAGACGCTGTCGTGGCGACCGTCGAACTCCAGCGGGGCCACATCGAACAACTCGCACAAACCCTGGTTGAAAGCCGGCGTGGCCTTGACCCAGCGGTCGTCCAGGTACAGCTCGGTATAACCGTGCATGGCAAACACGTCGCTCCTGAGCAATTCCAGCAGGCGCGGCGTAGACAGGTGATTACGGACATCCGCCAGGCCAATACGCGCCGGGATGCCACAATGCCGGGCGCATCCGGCCAGCAAGGTGGCCTTGGGCACGCAATAGCTTTCGCCTGCCATCAACGCGTAACTGCCGCGCAGGGTCGCCGGGTCACGGCTGAAGGTGTAGGGGTTGTAGCGCACCGCCTCGCGCACGGCGTAATACAGGCTGACCGCCTGGGCCAGCGGGTCGCGATCGGCGCCGCGGTGGGTTTCGGCGAAGTCGATGACCGCGGGGTGGTCGCTGTCGATGAAGCGGCTGGGGTTCAGGTATTGCTGCATAAAAGGAAGACCTCTTGGGAAACATCACCGCTGGTATGCCGAACCAGATCCTTGTGGCGAGGGAGCTTGCTCCCGCTGGGCTGCGTAGCGGCCCCCGGCTTTTACGGTTGCTGCGCAACCGAGCGGGAGCAAGCTCCCTCGCCACAACAGCGGTTAAGAACGGGCATCGGGCAAACACGAGTCTATCCACAGCCCCAGCCCAGCGATAACGGCATTCCGGCCAAACAATGGCGTTTTCTCACTTCGATAACGAACGATTTCCCACGGCTGTTGCCAACCAGACTGGCGCAATGAACCCAGGGTTTCCCACGAAATCAATCACATCGCGCTGACCGCCGGTTTTGCAGAGGCCGTCTAAGCTCTGAAGGTCGGTTTTGCCTTGGTTCACGGAGGATTACATATGCTGTTGTTGTGGATACTGGTCTTGGTCGTCGGGATCGCCTGGCTGGCGCATCGGCGCACCGACCCGCTGCCCGCGCTGGGTATCGTCGCGGTCTACCTGTTCGCCATGGGCATTTTCAGCCATGCGCCCGGCTGGCTGCTGCTGATTCTCTGGGTGGCGCTCGCGGCTGTCGCGGCCCCGCTGCTGCTACCGGACCTGCGCCGCAAATATTTCAGTGCGCCGATGTTCGACTGGTTCCAGAAAACCCTGCCGCCCATGTCCGAGACCGAGCGCGACGCCATCGATGCCGGCACGGTGTGGTGGGACGGCGAACTGTTCAGCGGCCGCCCGGACTGGGACCTGCTGCTGTCTTACCCCAAGGTGCAACTGACGGAGGAGGAGCAAGCGTTCCTCGACGGCCCCACCGAAGAACTCTGCGCGATGGTCAGCGACTGGCAGATCGGCCAGGCCATGGACCTGCCGCCTGAAGCCTGGGCGCACATCAAGAGGCACGGGTTCTTCGCGCTGATCATCCCCAAGGAATATGGCGGCAAGGGCTTCTCCGCCTATGCCCACTCCCAGGTGGCGATGAAACTGGCCACCCGCAGCGGCGACCTGGCCTCCACCGTCATGGTCCCCAACTCCCTCGGCCCGGCGGAACTGCTGCTGCACTACGGCACCGATGAACAACGCGACCACTACCTGCCGCGCCTGGCCCGTGGCGACGACATTCCCTGCTTCGCTCTGACCGGGCCGCTGGCCGGCTCTGACGCCGGAGCCATGCCCGACACCGGCATCATCTGCAAGGGTGAATGGGAGGGCCAGGAAACCCTCGGCCTGCGCCTGAACTGGGAAAAGCGCTACATCACCCTCGGCCCGGTGGCCACCCTCTTGGGCCTGGCGTTCAAGGCGTATGACCCCGATCACCTGTTGGGCGACGAAGAGGACCTGGGCATCAGCCTCGCGTTGATTCCCACCGACACCCCTGGCGTGCACATCGGCCGCCGTCACCTGCCCCTCGGCGCCGCGTTCATGAACGGGCCGAACTGGGGCAAGGACGTGTTCATCCCGCTGGACTTCCTGATTGGTGGCCAGGCCATGCTCGGCAAGGGCTGGATGATGCTGATGAACTGCCTGTCGGTCGGACGCTCGATTTCCTTGCCGGCGGTGGGCACCGGTGCAGCGAAATTCACCAGCCTGGTAACGGGCCAGTACGCCCAGGTGCGTGAGCAGTTCAACGTACCGTTGTCGGCATTCGAAGGCATCCAGGAAGCCATGGCGCGCATCGGCGGCAATGCCTGGATGATGGATGCGGCACGCATGCTGACCGCCAACGCGGTGGACCTGGGGGAAAAACCCTCGGTGCTGTCGGCCATTCTCAAGTACCACCTGACCGAACGCGGTCGCGAGTGCATCAGCCACGCCATGGACGTGCATGGCGGCAAGGGCATCATCATGGGCCCGAACAACTACCTGGGTCGCAGTTGGCAAGGTGCGCCGATCTTCATCACGGTCGAAGGCGCGAACATTCTGTCGCGTAACCTGATGATCTTCGGCCAGGGCGCCATTCGCTGCCATCCGTTCGTGCTCAAGGAAATGGCCTTGGCGACCCGTGAAGACAAGGACCAGGCACTGGTCGAGTTCGATGCCTTGTTGCTCAAGCACATCGGATTCGCGGTCAGCAACGCCGCCAGCACCCTGGTGCTCAACTTGGGCCTGGGGCATTTCGAGAGAGCACCCGGCAATGCCTTGAGCCAGGGGTATTTTCGCGCCCTCAACCGCCAGGCAGCGGCATTCGCCCTTCTGGCAGACCTGAGCATGATGCTGCTGGGCGGCGAGCTCAAACGCCGCGAACGCCTGTCGGCCCGCTTGGGCGATGTCTTGAGCAACCTGTACCTGGCGTCCGCCGCGCTCAAGCGTTATCACGACCTCGATTCGCCGGAGCACATGGCGCCGCTGTTCAACTGGGCCATGGAGGAAAGCCTCGGCCAGGCGGAACGCGCGCTGGATGAGCTGCTGGGCAATTTTCCGAACCGGGTGCCGGGTTGCCTGTTGCGCCTGGTGGTGTTCCCCTTCGGTCGTCGTCACAAAGGCCCGAGCGACAGGCTCGACGCCGAGGTCGCCGCGGTCATTGGCCGCCCCAAGGGTGACCCGACCCTCGAAGAGTTGCTGCAAGGTTGCTATCGTCCGCAATCGACCGACGACCCGGTGGGCGCCTTGCAACACGCCGCCGATCTGCTGGCGGCCGCCCATCCGCTGCACAAGAAACTGCACGGTGCGCTCAAGCAGGGCCAGCTCAACCCGGCGCCAGGCGAACCCCTCATCGACGCGGCGCTGGAAGCCGGTGTGCTGCAAGCCGGCGAAGCGCAGACCTTGCGCGCGGCCGAGGCGGCGCGGCGCAAGGTCATCGACGTGGATGATTTCGATAAGGACGAGCTGACACTGGCGCAGGACAAGGTCCGTTGACGCTGACGGCCAGGTACGCTCGCCAGCTATAGCTCTTCAACTATAAAAGCGGGCGCAAGGGCTTTATACTCCTGCGCCCGTTTTGCTCTTGAGGACTTATCTCGTGTCCAACATCGTTGCCGACCACCTTATCTTGCTTGACCATTTGCGCAGCATCCTGGTCGCCGTAGGTGAGGCCGAACAGGTGCCCGAAGAAAGCCACGCCTTGTTCCTGGAGCGCTTCGACGAACTGCGCGCGCAACTGCCCGTCGACCCGATCGAAAGCCAGTACCTGGGTCAGGACCTGCTGTGCCAGGTAATCGTCCGTTATCCACAGATCGCCCACCTGGTGCCTCGCGACCTGCTCTGGTACTTCGCCGGTGACTGCCTGCACTATATGCCCGACGAAGAAATCGCCCTGTACCAAGCCTTGGAAGAGCGTCGTTTCGAAGCCGAGCAGAACGACGAGCCTTTCGACTGGAACCAGGAAAAGCAATTGCTGGCGATGTCGGACCAGGACAGCAAGCACTGATAACGATCCGTCATGCAAAAGGCCCGCACGGTTAACCCTGCGGGCCTTTTTTTGTCTGGACAAAGTGTGTTGCCTGGATGGGCCTCATCGCGAGCAGGCTCGCTCCCACAATGACTATATTTGATCATGGGATTCGTGTGCACAGCAGGCCTCCTGTGGGAGCGAGCCTGCTCGCGATGGCGCCCGTCAGAACAACCCATCACTCTCCGGCAATTCATAGTGCGCCGCGACCTTGCCGGACCGACTCCCCGTGCCCACTTTGTTCAAGGTCGGCTCCTTCGCCAGGCACTCCACCAGATAATCAATGAACACCCGCAGCTTCGGCGGCAGGTAGCGGGTCGGCGAATGCAGCAACCACAAGCCACCGTGGTAGGAAGCCAGGAACGTCCAGTCAGCCAGCACCTGCACGATCAACCCCTGTTCCAAAGCATGTCGGGCGGTAAAATACGGCAGGCTACCGATGCCGATGTGCTGCAAAACCGCCCCCAACCGCACGCCCGTGTGATTGGCCGCATAGCGTCCGCGCACGGCTACGGTGACGGCCTTGCTGCCCTTCTTGAATTTCCAGCGCGCATCGTTCGGGGTTTCCCCCAGGTAAATGCAGCTGTGCTCCAGCAAATCGTGGGGATGCGTGGGAACCCCGTGTTCCGCCAGGTATTGCGGCGTGGCGCAGAGCAAGTGGTCAATGGTCAGCAATTGGCGCCCCACCAGCCCGGCCGGCGGTTGATCGGTGATCCGGATGGCCAGGTCGACATGATCATCGATCAAGTCGACCTGTCGATCTTCCAGGAACAGCTCCACATCGACCTTGGGATAACGGCGCAAGAATTCAGGCATGTGGGGATGAATCACGAAACGCCCTACCGCCTTGGGCACACTGACGCGGATACGCCCTTGCGCTTCCTGGGTGAACTGGCCGCTGATTTCCATCACCGACCGAGCGGCGGCGACCATTTCCTGGCAGCGCTTGAACACCTCTTCCCCGCCATCGCTCAAGCGCAACTTGCGGGTGGTGCGCTGCAACAATCGGGTCGCCAGGGCTTTCTCCAGGCGGGAAATGCTGCGGCTGATGGCCGACGGCGATGAGCCGGATTGACGGGCCGCTTCGGAAAAGCTGCCGGTCTCCACGACCTTGACGAAGATGGCCATTTCGGCAAGCAACGGCAACGGTAGATTTGTGCTCATGGCGCAACAGTCCTTTGAAATTGGAACGGATTATCACCAATTTCAGCATACTTTATAATCGCGACAGGAAATTCTGATAAGGATATGGAATATGACGCTTCGCC
This sequence comes from Pseudomonas sp. Z3-6, assembly GCF_051131985.1. NCBI lineage: Bacteria > Pseudomonadati > Pseudomonadota > Gammaproteobacteria > Pseudomonadales > Pseudomonadaceae > Pseudomonas > Pseudomonas sp. Z3-6. The sequence goes on along the minus strand of NZ_CP071644.1, from coordinate 1,958,699 downwards.
TTTTTTTCCATAGCGATGACCTCAAGGCCAACGCGGAAGTCTTGGATTGCAGCCCCCAGGAAAATGAATTTGCCGTGGTACTGCGCGCCACCCTGTTCCATCCCCAGGGCGGCGGTCAGCCCTGCGACACCGGATGGATCGACGACGCCCAGGTGCTGCGCGTCGTTCAGGACGGGCAACAGATCGTTCATTACGTCGATCGCCCAGTGGCCCCGGGCATGGCCACGATCCGCGTGGATGAGCAACGGCGGTTGTTGAACTCACGCCTGCACTCGGCCGGACACCTGATCGGCCATTTCGCCGAAAGCCGTGGCTGGAAACCGATCAAGGCCCATCACTGGCCCGGCGAAAGCCGCGTGCAGTTCCAGCCTGGCGAACATGCCAAGGAGTTGGATACATCGATCATCCAGCAGGGCATCGATGCCTGGATCGCCGAGGACCTGCCTCGCCTGGTCGCACTTCGCCAAGGCACCCGGGAAGTCGGCTTCGGTGAGCTGACCGCCTACGGCTGCGGCGGCACCCATATACGGCGGCTGCAGGAATTGGGAGCGGTCACCATCGCCTCGCTTTCACAGAAGAAAGGAATGTTGTCAGTTCATTATCACGTGGACTGACACCCACCGTAGCCTGCGGCCTGATAGCGGTTCGCAGGCCTATACATTGATCAGCCCTAAGATCCTTACCGTCGAGAACCTCGATCGGCACTGCGTCCTGCTCTCCAGATAAACCAACATGTTCTCTTGAACCCACCACGGGAAAGATCTTTCTCCCATGGGGCAGGTTTCTTCGCCCATTCAAAAGAGGCACACCATGTCCGACTCACCCAAACCGCAAGGGCTCTCCCCCCTTCAGTTACCCGTAGTATTCACTCCCGGGGCATGGGAACGCGCAGTACTGCCTGAGCATTCAAATCACCCGGAGACACTGCTGTTCGATCGACTTAGCCAGGTACTGCGAGCAGCTTTCGAAACTCGCCAAGCCTACCCACACGAACCTTATGTAGTTTTTGAGGTAGCTCAAATTGGCTCGGAAGCTCATCCAGACCATGATTTGTTATTGCAACTGAGCCTTAGCCTGTTCCATGAACCCGACCAACCCAAAGCGTTGCTGATCGCTCTTGCCGGCGAGCTCTAAACGTTCAAAACAAACATCAGCGTAGCTAACCCCTTTCTTTCCATGTGAATACGTCAACCGAAAACCGCAACAAAAGACAGATTATTGACGCGAATTTTCACCGACTTTTCCGCCCGTCAGCTTTTAGTCATTTTTTTGTCCCGAGACGTGGCGCTTTGCCATGCGTGAACTACCGTCAAACACAAGCGAGGACGGGGCCGGTAAAAAGTGCCTCATACGCCCTGATCGATACCGTCACTGCCCTCGACAGTCCCGGAGATCCCGGGACCCAAAAAGGTTGTTCGCAAGCTGCCTGTCGTTCAGTCGGGCCGGTGTAATGCGCCCGTTCGCTGGTAGCGATGAGGCCCGAAGCCGGTACTCATGAACAATCTGGCGAGATGAAAAGGGGCAGCCCGGGCCTCTTAAGTGATCCGAGGCATCAGGCAAGCCTAGGGAAGGCCTCTCCATCGAGGATCACTTCATGACCCAGCGCACCGCACCCGTTTTAAAACATTTCATTCACGGCCTGTTCTGGATGAGTCTTGGCCTGGAGGCGGCGCAGGCCGCAGCGGCGAACTGTTCGCAACTGGACAGCTTGCCGGCGACCTTCGAGGTTGGCCAAGGGCTCCAGAGCGAACTGCGCATCCTCGCCCCCGTGACGAAACTGGCCGTCGGCGACCCGAAAATCGCCGATGTGCAACCCAGTGGCAGCGATGCCTTCATTCTCACGGGCCTGGCGCCCGGCGCCACCAGCCTGATGGTCTGGACCGACTGTTCGAAAATACCGCGCCAGAGCATGGTCTTTGTCAGAGGTAGGGCCACTGAGGCGCTGACGAGCGCTGCGAGCATGCCTTCCGAAGACCCGATGCTGCTCGCCCAGGTACAGACCGACATCCGTTTCGTGGAAGTCAGCCGGACCAAGCTCAAGGAAGCCTCGACCTCGATTTTCGGCACCCGCGGCAACTTCCTGTTCGGTTCACCAAGGACCTTGCCCACCATCGGCGGTGTGGTCCGGCCTTCATTGCCGGTCAATAACGACATGTTCAACCTGTCGTTCGCCACCGGTAAGACCCTGTTAATGATCAACGCCCTGGAAGGCAGCGGTTTCGCCTACACACTGGCGCGGCCGAGCCTGGTGGCCCTCAGCGGGCAGAGTGCGAGTTTCCTGGCCGGCGGCGAAGTGCCGATCCCGGTGCCCAGTGCCGGCAGCGACAACGTGTCCATCGAGTACAAGGAGTTCGGCATCCGCCTGACCCTGACCCCCACCGTCATCGGCAAGAATCGCATCGTCTTGAAGGTGGCGCCGGAAGTCAGTGAGCTGGACTTCACCAACGCCGTGAACATCGCCGGGACATTGGTACCCGCCCTCACGGTACGCCGCACCGATACCAGCATCGCCCTGGCCGATGGCGAAAGTTTTGTCATCAGCGGCCTGATCAGCACCCGTAACAGCTCCCAGGTGAACAAGTTTCCAGGGCTGGGCGACGTGCCGATTCTCGGCGCGTTCTTTCGTGACAATTCCATCAACCGCGAAGAACGCGAACTGTTGATGATCGTCACCCCACACCTGGTCCAACCCTTGGCAGCCAACGCGCAACTGCCGAGCTTGCCCGGCGAGCAACTGCGCAATTACGACCCGAACTTCTATCGCATGTACTTCCTTGAAAGTGGCGAGTTTGACAACCGCAGCGGGCTTTCCCAATGAGCCGGCGCCTGATGTGCAAGGCGTTCGATGTCCAACGGCTCGCCAAGGGGTATTCCATGAAAACAGTGATCGCTTTAACGGCGGCCTTGATGCTTGCCGGCTGCGCCAGCAACGGTGTGGTGGCTTCACGCTCGGCCGATTGTGCCAAGCCCGGGGCCGACCAGGAGCTGGCCCTGAACATGGCGGAAGACATGGCCAACGAGGGCCGTCTATACGCCAGCCTGGCGAACCTCGAACGCTTGCCCGAGGACTTGGTCCAGGTCCGCCTGCGCAAGGCTCGGGTGCTGCGGCTGATGGGCCGCAACGAGGCCGAACCGCTGTATAAAAGCCTGCAGGGGACGTGCCTGGCCGCTGACGGTGAACATGGCCTGGGTCAGCTGGCGGCGGCCAAACATGACAATGCGGCCGCGACACAGTACCTCGAACGCGCCGCGAAAATGGCCCCGACCGAGGGCAAGATCCGCAATGACCTGGGGGTGGTCTACCTCAACCAGCGGCGCATTTCAGAAGCCCGCTTCGAGTTCATGACCGCCATGGAGCTCCAGCAGTCCGACACGCTGGCCGCGATCAACATGGTGACCCTGCTGATTTACCAGGACAACTGGAAGCAGGCCGCCGAGCTCGCCAACATGGCCAAGCTCAGCCCCCGGCAAGTAGCAGATGCCCAGGCCCGTGCGGAAAAAATCAGGGGCTCGGCCCCTCAGGCAGTGACGTCACCCGCCAACCGCCTGACCGAAGTTGTCGATGCTTCAACCGGCGCGGTCAAGTAGAGCGTTACGAGGAGTTCAAGAAATGATGACCAAACAATTGATGATCGTGTGCATGGTGGGCCTGTCCACCGCCGCCTGGGCCATTGAGCCAGGCCCCTCCTCGGCCGCTCAGCAAGGCACCGAGAGCTGGATGCAACTGCAGATTCGCGGCGTGGCGGCCTCCACCCACCTGCAAACCGCCTCGGCCGCCGAGCGCGAGATGGCCATGCAGCGTTGGCTCAACAGCTTCAACTATCCGATCCCGGAGTTCTTTGACCAGGACTCGGCAGGAGAAATTACCAGCGGCAAATGAAACACGCTGGAAACGAAACACCGCAGCCTTCGACAGTCCCTGCATTTGATCCGATGCAGGGACTGCCGAGGGCTGCGGTCTTTTAGCTTGAGCGGCCGGCAGACCACAGGCCTGAACCTGTGGGAGCGGGCTCGCTCGCGAAGGCGGACTGCCATTCAACACGTCACTGACTGACCCACCGCTATCGCGAGCAAGCTCGCACACAATGGTGCAGAGCCGCCGCAAAAAGCCGGGGCCGCTGCGCAGCCCAGCGGGAGCAAGCTCCCTCGCCACAGGTGCGGTGTTTCGATTGGAATGATCAGTAGGTAGGTGCCAGAAAAACCTGTGGGAGCGAGCCTGCTCGCGAAGGCGGACTGCCATTCAACACGTCACTGACTGACCCACCGCTATCGCGAGCAAGCTTTGCTCCCACAGATGTCCCCACAATGGGACTGTGGTGAACACAAGCCTCATGAACACCCAAGATCATCTGTGGGGAGCCTGCTCGCGATGGCCGACTTACATTCAACACCTAACTGACTGCCCCACCGCTATCGCGAGCAAGCTTTGCTCCCACAGATGTCCCCACAATGGGACTGTGGTGAACACAAGCCTCATGAACACCCAAGATCATCTGTGGGGAGCCTGCTCGCGATGGCCGACTTACATTCAACACCTAACTGACTGCCCCACCGTTATCGCGAGCAAGCTCGCACACAATGGTGCAGAGCCGCCGCAAAAAGCCGGGGCCGCTGCGCAGCCCAGCGGGAGCAAGCTCCCTCGCCACAGGTGCAGTGTTTCGATTGGAAGGATCAGTAGGTAGGTGTCAGAAAAACCTGTGGGAGCAGACGCCCTCGCCACAGGTGCGGTGTGTTGACCGGAGTGATCAGTAGACGGATGCCAGAAAAACCTGTGGGAGCAAAGCTTGCTCGCGAAAGCGGACGGACAGTCACTACCTTGACCGACTGACCCACCGCTATCGCGAGCAAGCTTTGCTCCCACAGATCGCGCACAATGGGCTGTGGTGAACACAAGCCTCATCACCACAAATAGGCGCGGCCTACATATTCCCGAAAGCCCGGAACACCCCGATCATGGCCGGCCCAATGGCGACCAGGAAGAAGCTCGGCCACAGGCAGAAGATCAGCGGGAAGATCAGCTTGGTGCCAATCTTGGCGCCCATCTCTTCCGCGGCCTGGGTTCGCCGGTCGCGAAACTCGTCGGCGTAGATCCGCAGGGTATCGGCCACGCTGGTGCCGAAACGGATACTTTGCGCCAGCAGGCTGACCAGGCCCTGGATATCCTCCAGGCCGGTGCGCACGGCCAGTTGCTTGAGCGCCTCGGTGCTGGTGATGCCCGCCCGGATCTGCGCATTGACCAACGCCAGTTCCTCGGCCAGTTCCACCTGGCTGACCGACATTTCCTCAGCCACCCGCTCAATCGTCGTCGGCAGGGCCAGGCCCGACTCGACGCACACCACCATCAGGTCCAGCGCATCCGGGAACGCGGCGCGCAGCCGGCCTTGGCGGGCCTGCTTGCGTTTGCCGACGTAGATCGCCGGGATCAACCAGCCAATGCCCGCCATGAGGGTCACCCCCAGCAAGCCAACGGCCAATGAAACCTTGACCATCGGCAGCAGCAACAACGCAACGCCAACCAGCAACAGCGGCAACATCAGGCGCACGGCCCAATACATCTGCACCGCCGAGGCAGACCGGTAACCGGCGTGGGTCAGCAAAGTCTGGGTGGCGGACGTGTGGGCCTGGTCGGTCGAGGCAAAACGCTGGCCGATTCGCTCCAGCAAGAGCTGCAAATTACCCGGCGCCTCCTGCCCTGCGCCGGTGCCGGCGTAACCGCGCTTGATCAGCGCCAGGCGCCGCTGCACCGGATCCTGCAAGCCCAGCACCAACAGCAGGAGCGCAACGGCCGTCAGCACCGTGCTGAGGCCAATCGCGGCGATGAACAACAGGCGGGCCAGTTCTTCGTTACCGGTGAACCGACTCAACAATCCGAGCAGAAAGTCCATGGCTGAAACCTCTCGACGCAACAGCGCTTAAACCTGGATCCGGATGATTTTTCTGATCCAGAAAATCCCGATCAACATGGCGCAGAACGCGCCGATGATCAGCTTGTGCCCTATGGGGTCATTGATCAGCACCGGCATGTAGCTGGGGCTGGTGAGCACGATGGCGATCGCCAGCACGAACGGGATCGCCACCAGCACCCAGGCCGACATGCGCCCTTCCGCCGACAGCGTCCTGATCTTGCGCTGGAACCGGAAACGCCCGCGGATCAAACGGCTCAGGCGCTCCAGCACTTCGGTCAGGTTGCCACCGGTCTCGCGGTGAATGAGGATCGAGGTCACCAGCATCATCACCGTCATGCTCGGCATCCGCTCCAGCAGGCCGAGCATGGCCCGGCGCACGTCGTTGCCGTAGTTGATGTCGGAAAAGGTCATGCCGAACTCCTGGGCGACCGGCCCCTTGTGCTCCTCGGCGACCAGGCGCAGGGTTTCGTTGAACGGGTGCCCGGCGCGCAAGGCCCGGCACATGGCGTCCAGCGCATCCGGCAGACCTTCCTCGAACGCGGCGAAACGCTTGTTGCGGTCCCGCAGGATTTTCAACACCGGCACCCAGGTCACGGCAAAGGCCGCCAGCAGCGCCATCCACCAGACTGGCGAAACCATCAGCACCAAGGCCCCGGCCGCCGTCCCCAGGATCAGACCGAGCAGCATGACCCGATAAGCCCGGTATTCATGGCCGGACTGTTCGATCAGTTGCGTCAGGTTGGCCATGAATGGCAGCTGCTCCAGCCGCGCTTCCAAGGGTGACAGGCGCGTCAGGTATTTCTGCCGCAACACCGTCTGCATGTTGGGCAAGTGGTTGGCCTTCTCCAGCACATGCAGGCGCCCACGAATACGCTTGCGCATCCTGCCGGCCTCGCCGAACACCGGCACCACCACGCCCTGGGACAGCAGGAACACGGCGATGAACACCATGCCCAGGAACATCAGGATGAACTCGCTGGGGATATTGCTCATGACGTCCGGCCCTCCATCCACTCAGGGCGAAACAAGGTCAGCGGCAACTCGATGCCGCGCTTGGCCAGCACATCGCGGAAGGCCGGGATCATGCCACTGGGCCGATACTCCCCAAGCACCTCGCCATGCTCACCGATGCCCTGGCGCGCGAAGGAGAAAATTTCGGTCATGGTGATGATCTCGCCTTCCATGCCGTTGATCTCTTGCATGCTCACCACGCGGCGCTTGCCGTCTTCTTGACGCTCCAGCTGGATGACCACATCGATGGCCGAGGCAATTTGTTGACGCATGGCCTTGATCGGAAACGTCGCCCCGGTCATCGACACCATGTTCTCGATTCGCCCCAGGGCATCCCGTGCAGTGTTGGCGTGAACGGTGGTCAGCGAACCGTCGTGGCCGGTGTTCATCGCCGTGAGCATGTCCATCGCCTCGGCGCCACGCACCTCGCCGATGACAATGCGGTCCGGGCGCATGCGCAGGCTGTTGCGCACCAGTTCCCGCTGGCTCACCTCGCCACGCCCCTCAATGTTCGACGGTCGGGTTTCCAGGCGTACCACGTGGGGCTGCTGCAGTTGCAGCTCGGCCGAATCCTCGATGGTGACGATGCGCTCGTTGTGGGGGATGAAACTGGAAAGCACGTTGAGCATGGTGGTCTTGCCGCTGCCGGTCCCACCGGAAATCAGCACGTTCAACCGCCCACGAACAATGGCCTTGAGCAGCAAGGCAATGGCCGGGGTCATAGTGCCCACCTGGATCAAGCTGTCGGTATTGAGCAGGTCCACGGCGAAGCGCCGGATCGACATGCTCGGACCGTCGATGGCCAGCGGCGGAATGATCGCGTTGACCCGCGAACCGTCCTTGAGCCGAGCGTCCACCAACGGCGAGGACTCGTCGATGCGTCGCCCCAGGCTGGAGACGATGCGGTCGATGATGTTCAACAGATGCTGGTCGTCGCGAAAACGCACGTCGGTGCGTTGCAGCTTGCCGAAGCGTTCGACGTAGACCGAAGCAAAGCCGTTGACCAGGATGTCGGACACGCTATGGTCGGCCAACAGCGGTTCCAGCGGCCCAAGGCCGAGCACTTCGTCAGTGATCTGCTTGATGATCAACTGCCGGCTGGCGGTACTCACCGGCGCGGAATGTTCTTCCAGCAGGCGCTGGCAGATATCGCGAATCTGCCGCGCGGCCTCGGCTTGTTCGAGGGCATCGAGCAATGACAGGTCCATGACCTTGAGCAGTTGCTGGTAGATCTTTTCCCGCCACTCGGCTTCCACCGGCGTGACCTGGCTGCGGGTTTCATACAGCACATCCGGGATGGCCTGTTCCCAGGCCATCAAGGCGTCCGTCGGGTCCGGCAAGCTGTCGCCGGGCTGGGCACCCGCCGAGGTGCCAGGTTTGGCGGGCTGTTTGCGCAAGCGGTTACGAAAGTCGCTGATCATGGGTCATCCCCCGAAGAAACGGTTGAAGGCGCGTTTAAGCAGGCCCTTGTTCGTGGCCATCTGGTGACCGACCAGGTCTTCGGTCAAATCGCGCAGGGCGGCGGTGATGGCCGCCTTCGGCGCATGCAGCCCCAACGGCACGCCAGTGTTCTGACTCTGGCTGACCAGGTTGAAGTCATTGGGCAATTTCGACAGGTTCGCGCAACGCAGGGCCTCGCCGATGTCCTTGAGGCTGACGGCGGCGTTTTTGTCATAGCGGTTGATCACGATCTGCAACTGGTCCCCGCGCACACCGAGGTCTTCGCGAAGAATCCGCACCAAGGCGCTGGCATCACGCAGGTGGCTGACGCTCTGCTGCACCACCACGTACACCCGGTCCACCTGTTCCAGCACCGAGCCGGTGAGGTGATCGATCTGCCGCGGCAGGTCCACCACCACCCAGTCATAACTGGCGCGGGCCAGTTGCAGCAGGGCATCGAGCTGTTCAGACTGGGCGTCCTGGGGCAGGCACAATTCACCGGCCCGACCACCCAATACGTGCAGGGTCGGGCTGAAGTGACTGCAAAAGCCTCGCAGCGCGACGCTGTCCATCTCATCGACCTGCTGCAGCACTTCCAGGTGACTGTGGGACTGCGCCACGTCCAGGTAATGGGTCACGCTGCCAAATTGCAGGTCCATGTCCAGCAACAGGGTATTGCCTGCCCGGGCGCTAAGCTGCTGGGCCAGGTTGCAGGCCACCAAGGTGCCGCCGGAGCCGCCCTTGGCGCTGATCACCGCGACCAACTTCCCTTCGTTGCCGTTGCCGAGACGAACGTCCGCCACCAGGCGATTGAGCGCCGCCACCAGCTCCGTATCGGCGATGGGTTCGGGCAACACATCCCGGGCACCGGCCTGCATCGCCAGGCGCATGCCTTCCTGCTCGCCCAAAGGACCGCACACCAGCATCGGCGGCCGTTCATGGGCCGGACGTTGCAGCAACGCCGAGAGTTCTTCGCGCCACAAATGGCTGACCCGCAGCAGCAACAGATCGGGCATGCGATCCAGCCCATAGAGCGGATCGACATGCCCATTGCTGACCAGGCGCGTGCTGACCTCAAGGCCCGGCATGCGCTGGCAGACGCATTGCAGGTCGCGCAGCGCCGTGGCATCGCGACTGCTGATCAGTATCCGCAGCCCGGCTCTGCCAGTGGTGGTTGAAAGCGGATTTTCCCTGGTGTTCAGCATGGTGTGATCTCCGCGGAATCGGAATGACGCCCAAGGCTTTCGCGTGGCAAGGTTGCCCGGAACGTCGGCAAGGTAATGGGCACGCCCAAGCCGGGAATAAACAGGTTGAACACGAAGTTCTGCACGCTCAGCCGCACATAGCGGATGGCACGAAAGCCGGTGGTGCCGGACGTGTTGGTGGGGTTCGCCACCACGGCGCCGTTGACGTCCAGGTAGGTCAGCGCCAGGTTCGAGGTCGCCAGGTTGCTGATCAACTGACTGGTGCCAGCGTCCGTCGCGGCGTTGAAGATGGCCCGGCGCAGGACCACCGGGTCGCTGACATTGCACACCGCCGCCAGCCTCGCGCCACGTCGCGCGGCTTCATCCAGGGCGTTGACCGTGAAGTACAGCCGGCCCATTTCCACCACGCCGAACAGCAGGATGAACACCAGCAAGCCGACGAAGGAGAACTCCACGATGTAGGTGCCGCCCATGTGTTTGCGATTCATCACAGCGCCCTCATGACGGTGGTCGCCACCAGTTCGATGCCCAAGACGGTGGACGCACCGAAAAAACCAGGGATCACCGTGCCGATCACCGGCGAGAAGGTGTGCTTGATGGTGACGCGCACATGATCGATGCCCTCGGTGACGACCTCCACGTCGGCCGTGGTCAACCCGGGCACCACGGCGTCGCCGGCATTGCTGGGCACGCCATACACCGCCACGTTTTTCGTCTGGGTCAGCAACGTGTTGTTCAGCGTGATGCCGCCCAGGGTGGTGTTCCACGCCTGGCTGGCGACGAAGCGATCGGCATCGCGGCTGGCCTGCAACAGCACGTTGTACTGGTAGAGCATCCGGCCGAACTCGCCGAAGGCCAGCAGCAGCAACAGCAGCAACGGCAGCACCAGGGTGAACTCCACCAGCGCCACGCCTTGTTGGGCTCTTGCGGGTTTGAAATGAGAAAGTCCCATGACGCCTCCTACGAGTCGGTGCTCGGCGTGCCGCTGCCGTTGAGATAGGTTTTGTAGAGCTGGATGATCTGTGGGCCGGAGTCGGAAGATGGCGTCGGGCCGGGCACGTTGTCGCCTTCGCACTCCTGGACGAACTGGCCGAAGATGATCGACTCCGAACCACCACCGTTCACCGGTTGCAGGACGAAATAGCAGCCAAACCCCAGGACCGGAATCGACGTCGAGCCGCTCAGTTTCCCGGCGCAATCGCCAATCACGATCTTCAGCATCCGGCGCTCGAAGACCCCGTTGCTTTCACAGCCGCTGGCGCCCCCCGCCACACAGGCGGCGACCTGGGCCCGCCAGTCGTTGTAGTCCTGTATCGCCTCGCCGCCCGCCGAGAGATCGCCGTTGCTCGAGGTGATCGCCTGGCCTTTGTATTCCGGCCGGGGGACCGAATCGTTGTAGGTGATTGCCGGGCTGCCTGAAGACGTGACCAGGTCCGGTGGATAATCCGAAGAACTGACCGGGCCGTTATAGACACCGAAACGGGTGTTCAAGCCTTGGGAAGTCGGGCCGGCTTTATTGCCCGGCGCCGTCTGGACGTTGTCGCCAACGCTGCGGCAGACCGAGCCCCCGCCGGCCAGGTCCTCGCGGACCGCACTGCCGCCGGAGCCGAAATCCAGCAATTGGAAGTTGCCCGGGCCGATGGGCGAGGTGTTCCCCGCCGCCGTCTTCAAGACTTCCAGATCGCCAAATTGATACCCCCAGAAGTTGCCGGCGGCCGGGTTGTACTCAGTGGGCTCGCCACAGACCATCAACGGCGCCAGGTCACACGGCGAGGTGGGGCTGGGACCCGCCGTGGCAATCGCCGCCACGCGCTTGTTACCGAGCCCGGCACTGCCCATGGTTTGCACGAAGCTCCAGAAAAAACCGTCCAATTGATAGCTGGCCACCGACACCCGCACGTATTTGGCATCGCTAGGCCCAGGGTAGGAGAACGGGCCATAGACGCTGCTGGCCAGTTCCACCACGGCGAACGCGCCCGGGTTGCCGGCAACCGCGGTGGCCAGCTCGGTGTTGCCCACGGCGCTGGCATTTCTGTTCAGCGTATCCAGGGCAGCCGCGCGGGTGGTGCTGGCCATGTTGATGCCGCCACTCACCTGGCTCAGGGTCTTGGCGCCACCCAAGGCCGCGGCATCCACCGCATTTTGCAGGCGCGTCTTGTTCAGCAGCATGTGCCCGCCATCGAGGGCCAACGCCGCCATCATGGAAATCGCCACCAACGCGATCACCATCAGTACACTCACCGCCCCTCCCTGGCGCCGGATATTGGCATTCATCATCGAGCCCTCACCTACAACGTTTGAGGATCGGCATCGCCACGGCCCGCAAAGGCCTGGCATGGAGGGATCACTCAGCGGACATTGATCACGCTGCTTTCAACCCCGCGGATCAGCGTGACAGCCCCGCCTTGCGGCTTGGCACTGCGCTGCACCACTGGTTTGGGCACCGGGGCGGCTGCCATGGCGATGACCGGCGCAGGGGCTGGCGGCGCAACGGCCACGGCCTTTTTTTCCAGGTTCAACGGGTTGCGCAAGGCCAGCTGCAGCTTGCCTTCGGTCTGCGCGGTGACCAGCGCTTCGGCTTCGGTGGCGGACATTTCCAGGGTCACGGCCCGCACCACCACTGGCTGGGTCTTGTCGGTGCCCGCCGTCTGGTCCACCGCCAGCACCCGCAGGTTTTCCAGGATGGTCCGCGACGTGGCGCTGTTGCTGCCGGCGTTGGTGGTCTTGGTCGCCAAGACATCGACCCGGTTACCTGGCAAGAGGAAGCCCCCCACGCCAACCACATCGTCCACGCGTACCGAAATGGCGCGTTTGTCCGGTGCGATCAGCGAAGCCAGGGTGCTGCCGCCCAGGTGCTCGCTCAGGCGTGCGCCCCGCACAATGTCGCCGCGCAGGATGTCGAAGGTGGCGATCTTGCCCACGGCCTGTTCGCTGGCATCGAAGGCATCGTCCGGGATCGTGTCCATGGGCATGCGCACGGTCGTGACCTGCTGGGCCTCGACCATTTGCCCGAAGGGAATTTCCACCGTCGCGACCACCACGCTTCGCAGGTGATCATCGGGGGTCGCGTTGAGTCGCGCGCTCAGCCAGGAGTCAGCCATCCATGCGGCACCAAGGCCCATTACCAGGGAAACGCCTATCAGCGGAAGCGTACGAGAGCTCATGTCGGTATCTCCAGATCAAAGGAAGTCGAGCTGAACGAAGTAGTTGTGCCAGGCCCAATCCAGCTCTTGCGGCGACAGGGGCCCGGAACCGCCCAGGTAACGCTGGCGGTCGAGCGCCATGTTCAACAGGTCACGGGGATGGCAAGGCACCAGCGGCATGCCTTCGCCGCCATACAACCGCTGCAGGACATAACGCACCAACAACGGGTCATAGGGGATGCCCAGGCGTTCGCATTCCTGGCGCCAGATGCGTTCGTACTCCTCGGGCTTGAGGTAGCCGAACTGGACCTTGTAGCCAATGCGCCGCAGGAAGGCCTCGTCGGCCAATTCGAGGGGATTGAGGTTGGTGGAAAACACCAGCACCAGGTCGAACGGCAACTCGCAATGCCGACCGCCGCCCAGGTTGATGAAGTCGCGCTTCTCCTCCATGGGCACGATCCAGCGATTGAGCAATTCGGCCGGGGCCATGCGCTGGCGACCCATGTCGTCAATGATGAACAGGCCGTTGCTGGCCTTGAGCTGCAACGCCGCCTGGTATTGCCGGGTGAACGGGTCGTAGCGCACGTCCAACTGCTCCATGCTCAACTCGCCGCCGGTGATGACGATCGGGCGTTTGCAGCACAGCAGCCGGCGGTCAATGCCTTCGTTGAGCATCAGGTTGTTGGTTTGGCTGTTGTCATCCAGGCGCTGGTGCACCTGTGGGTCGTAGATTTCGATCACCGACTCGTTGATGACAATCGCGTGGGGCACCCAGATGGCTTCGGCGAACAACCGGATCAGCCGGCTGCTGACGTAGGTTTTGCCGGTGCCCGCCGGGCCGTAGATCATGATCGCTCGCCCGGAATTCAGGGCGACGCCCAACTGGTCGAGCATGCCTTGGCTCAGCACCATCCCCGCCAAGGCCTGGTTCATGTCCTTGGCGGTGATGCGGCCGTGGTGAATGGTCTGGATCTTGATCAGCGAGCGATAGGTGCTCACCGGAAACGGCGCAGCGCCGATGTAGCCACTGCGGGCCAGGGCATCACGGGCGGAGCTTCGGCCGCGCTCGGTCAGGCCATAACGCAACGTCTGCCCGCCGGTCTGGCCCAACTGACCCAGCACTTCGACGCGACCATCCTTGCGCAGGAACGCCAGGACTTCTTCCAGTACCGCGCCGGTCAGGGCCAGGCGCTCCACCAGCCGCGACATGTCCAGCACACCGCCATCGTGCAGGTGCTTGCACACCAGCTCACCGAGGAAACTGTCGCTCAGGCCGGTGTCGCGAATGGTGCATGGCTGGGGTGCCAGGCGTTGCACCGCTTCCCGTTCGCTGGGGTAGGCATCGCTATCGTTGATGACGTGCATGACTAGACTCCCCAGCCGCCGGCAACCAGTTGCCAGTAGACGCTGTTCAAAGTACCGATCAGGATCGCAATCGAATAAGGAAAGGGTTTGCCGGCTACTTCATCCGACGTCGGCGCCAGGTAGGACTGGGCTCGCACCATCAACCAGTAGCGTCCCAGGGTCTGGAGCAGTTGGCCGCGGGCCAGGACGATCAGGAAACCGCACACACCGCCGGCGATCAGGCTGAACAGCGCCGCCCACAGTGCGTAATGAAAAGGCAGGAAGCTGCCGACCATGGTCATCAGCTTGACGTCGCCGGCGGCCATGCCACCCACTGCGTACATGGGCAGGAACAACCCGAAACAGACCAGCATGCCCAGCAGGCTGTCGCCCAGGCCGCCGATCCCGCCGGTATAGACCTGGCCGGCCAAGCCCAGGGCAAGGCCCAACAGGACCAGCGTGTTGGGGATGCGGTGGCGACGCAGATCGCTCACCACCGCCACACCCAGCAGTCCTACCAGCAGTACCGTCGACACCAGCAATTCCATGGACATGATGCGTCTCCATAATGCGGTTGGGGTTAGCAGGCAGCGCCTTTAACCGCGGCACAAAGTGCAGTGATCCGATCATTCACCGCACCGCCTAGCAGAACGAACATCGCGGCAACCGCCACCGTAATCAGCCCACCGGCCACGGCGTATTCCACAATAGTCAGGCCATCTTCATCGTCGATAAACTTAACTATCGAAGTGCTCAGTCTTTGAACTTTCATGTCATTTACCTCACTTCAACGGCAATAAAGCCGGCTGATCAAGAACAACGCGAAGCCCATTGAGCAACTACTTCGAAGCTTTATCAGATCCTGCTGAAACCGGCGCCTCGATGGGCTTCATCCCATTCCCGACAGGGGCGGTTGTCAGCAAGCAGCGCCCTTGACCGCGGCGCAGAGTGCGGTAATCCGGGTATTTACGGCGCCACCCAGCAAGCCGAACATCGCCGCCACCGCCACCGTGATCAACCCACCGGCCACGGCGTATTCCACAATGGTCAGGCCATCTTCATCTTTGGCGAACTTCACTACCGAAGCCTTGATTGTTTGAAGAGTCATTTCGCACACCTCATTGGGGTTGTTTTCTCAAGAGGCAGTACATTGCGAACTGCCTGATGCAACCCTAGTCAGCGGGTGGTCATTGCCGTTAGGAGGATTTTGCACATCGCTAGGATTTTTTTGCGCGGGGTGGGAAAGAGGCCGGGGCGGGGAGTTGGCCCCTGCGACAGCCCTGGGCAGGCGTCCCGCGAGAGGATGACGGGAAGAAATAGGATTTTTATGAAAAATAATCCGGCGAAGTGATAGCACAGTGACAATACTGCTAGCTAAAGGGCAGAAAGAACCTGTGAGTAGTCGTCCTATGGCACCCAATCCGACTGGAAAGCCAAAGCTGTTATGGTTCGATCTGACTCATGATCGGTCCACTCAGGAACTCGTCTCCCAGTTCCGGGACACCTGCGACTGCACGCTGGCAAAAAACGCCATGCTGCCCAGCGCGGTACAGGTCGACATGATCTGCATCCATTTCGACCGCCCGGACACGCCGGGCCTGCGACGCCTGTTGGAGATCAAGCGGACCGTGCCCGGCACCCCCATCACCATGTTCACCGTGCAGCACTCCGAGGAACTGGCGGTGTGGGCGATGCGCTCCAGCGTCTGGGAATACATGGTGCTGCCCTTGTCCGTCGCCGAGCGAAAGCGCTACCTCACCGCCGTGGCCCAGCTGTGTGAGCTGCGCCGCACTACCAGCGGCCGGGGAAGAACCTCGCAGATCGACCACTCTCCGACCCTGCCGGACAGCATTCGCCTGACTTCCGGGCACCAGAAACACCAGGCCCTCAGCCACATCATGCTGTACATCGACCAGCACTTTCGTGACAGCATCGATCAGCGCGACCTGGCCAAGCGCTGTGGCATGACGACGTTTCGCTTCAGCCGGGTGTTCAAGGAAGCCAATGGGCTCGGCTTCACCGACTACGTGCTGAACAAACGCATGAGCTTCGCCAAGGAACTGCTCGACAACAGCCAGATGCCCATCACCAGCATCGGCTATGAGGCCGGCTTCAAAGACCCGTCCTACTTTGCCCGCGCCTTCAAGCAATACGCCAGTTGCACGCCAAGCGAGTACCGTCTCGCGTACCAGATGCGCAGCGCGAGTCCTGCACCGGAGCCTGCGGATGAGGCGGCCCTGGAAGCGATTGAAAACCTGGTGCACAGCCTTGAGGGTTGAACAGTAGTCGGTGCGCGCAGCCCAGGCTCATGGGGCGAGCTTTCTTCTCTCGATTGGAATGGACAGCACGATGCTGGTCCGCGTCTCTCCGTACGCGTTGATTTTCGCGATGATGTCCTCGATCTCAGCCATGGACCTGGCGTAGATCCGAATCAGATAGGAGTCATTCCCCGTGATGTGCAGGCACTCGACGACCTCGGGTATGTCGGTGAGCGTCGCGATCAATTTGGCTTTTGCCGGCTTGAGGGTGGTAATGCCGACGACGGCCGATATGCCGTAGCCCAGCTTGGTAGGATCCAACTGAGCGCAATAGCCCTTGATGACCCCGGAGTCTTCAAGTTTGCGCAACCTGTCATTGGTGGCAGGAATAGAAAGCCCAGCATGCTTGGAAAGCTCTGTGATGGAAATGCGACCACAGTCCTGTACCTTACCCAGGATTTTGACGTCTATACGATCCATGTGCGTTTTCCCCGGTTCAAAGTATAAATTTTAATGAAAACCCCGCATTTTTCATTAAAAAAAGCATGCACCAAAATAAAGCAGCGCGCTAGTCTATTCCCAGCCTGAAAAACCTGAAAAAGAATCCGGGTAATCAATAGCCCTGCTCTTTAGCGTGACGCACTCATAATAAAATATTCTCTCCAGGGATGGTGTTCGCATGGAAGATGAAAAGAAAAAGTGTGGAAAAAAGCCTCACCCGTTGATTCAGCACATTGGCACGCAAGTCCTAAATCTCCGCCACTTCAAGAAAGACCAGATACTGATGTACCTGATGGGCGTCAGCTTCTTTTCGCTGGGTGCCAAGTGTTTCATCATCAGTCAACTGGGTACCGATCCTCTAGACGTCTTGATCATCTCGATCGATAAAATTCTTCTGCTCGGCATGGGTGTTTGTTCGGCTATCGTGTCGCTGTTCTTCCTGACCTGGTGGATGCTCTGGAACAAAAAATACCCGCCGATAAGCCCCTTCATTACCACGACGCTGACCGGACTGCTGATTGATCTCTGGTCGTGGCTGGGGCTCGGAGAGTATTTGATCGTCAGAATGAATGAGTACGCGTTATTGGCCTCGGGGCTGATGTTATGTGCCTATTCATCCGCATTGATCATCATGAGCGGTATTGGCATCAGGATCATGGATCTTGTGGTATTGACCATGGTATCCAAATGGAACTGGTCATTCACCAAAGCCAAAATGATTATTGAAATCGGCATCTTTTCCAGCGGTTGGCTTTTAGGCGGGCCGTTCGGTATAGGAACAATTGCATTCCTGCTGGTAATTGGCCCGCTTATTCAACCGTTCATGAACATGAATGCCAAGCGCTTTGCACTTAAGAACTATGGATTGATGAGCGCTTCATCCTCTTACTAATAAGAAACATGACTGCCCTCTAGGGCGGCAGGATGGCTTCGCCTCGATTTTTTTAAACCGATGCTATTGATGGCAACTTCCGTGATGAGGAGTGAAAGATGGACACTACAAAAAATAAAAACTGGACCTTGGAAAGCAGCCCGGCAAAATTGGAAGAAATACTTCCTGGGGGTGCCGTGAAGTGTCATCTTTCCCCACGCAACTGTGTCATTCAGGAAGGCAAGGTAGGGTTTTGCAAGGTACGCGGAAACCGTGGGGGCAGGCTCGTTACATTGAACTATGGCAAGGGCGTCCACAGCACCGAGGAAACAATCGAAACCGAAGCCGTTTTCCACTTTGCCCCCGGTGAGCGGATCCTGTCCCTGGGCAATATCGGCTGCATGCTCAACTGTGGTTACTGTCACAACTGGAAGACATCACAGGCCAAGTACGTCACCGACAAGGACGTTTACTACTACACCCCCGAACAGGTGGTGGAGACCGCGCTCAAACACGGCATACGCGTCATTTCCTGGACCTATAACGATCCGGTTGTCTGGCATGAATTCATCCTCGACACAGCAAAGCTGGCCAAGGAAGCGGGCCTGATCAATCTTTATAAATCGGCGTTTTTCATCAGCGAAGAAGCCATCGATGAATTACTGCCGGTCATCGATATTTTCTCGATTTCGCTGAAATCCATCTCCCCGGAATACTACCGCAAGGTCACTACCGGCTGGGTAGAGCCCGTTCTGGCGGGCATCAAGAAAGTCTATGACGCCGGCAAATATGTCGAGGTCAGCACCTTGATGGTGACCGACATCAGCGACGACGAAGAAACGGCCCGGAAAATCAGCCAGTGGGTCCTGGATGAACTGGGGCCGAACGTACCGCTGCACTTCGTCCGGTTTCACCCCGATTACAAGATGAGCAACAGCATCCGTACGCCGGTGGACAGGCTGCTGAAGGCTCGGGACGTGGCTCGGAGCATGGGCGTCGAGCATGTCTACCTGGGTAACGTGAATGACGTCGAAGGGACCAACACCAGTTGCAACCACTGTAACGCCCTGCTCGTCACCCGTTATGGCTTGAACGCGGAAATCATCGGGCTGGACAGCAAAGGGTGCTGCTCTCAGTGCGGGCACGATGCGCATTTCAAATTACTCGGCGAACACCAGGCGTACGCCCCCGTCGAGTTGCGCGAGGACGCGTTGAGCGCTTATGAGAAGCGTAAGTTCGAGTGGCACGGGGACATCGTGTCGCTGCACGCCCAAGTGCTCAATACCGAAGACTTCGAACAGACCGTCTACCTGCGACGCAATTACACCGATGGGCACAACAGTGAGTGGAAGTCATTGACCTTGCGTCCCCATGAAAGCTATCGATTCATCATTGCCAAGGCCCGCATCGATGAAACAGGCCCTGAGGTCTGGCTCCCCAACGGCGTGAACTCCAACCTCCATGAAGTTTTCGACAGGGCTCACTTCCCGACAGAGTCGATTGAAGAGATCGGCATTTCGCAAAATGACATCACCCCGACCGTTGGTTACGAGGGCAAGCAGAACATGTATGAACAGGTCATCAAACTGGTCAGCCAAGCATGAAAGTGTCGACTGAAATACTTCATATCAAGGTGGATGACCGGGACGCTCACCCTTCGGTAACGCCTATTTATCAGTGCAGCGCGTTCAACGCGGACTCGGCCTTCTTCTACTCAAGGAAAGCCAACCCCAATGTGACTGAATTGGAACAGGTCGTCGCGTCCCTGGAGGGCAGCGAATATGCCCTGGCCTACAGCACCGGGATGAGCGCGATCTATATGGTGTTGGAATTGTTGAAACCGGGCGCTTCGCTGGTCATCAACAAATACATTTATGGCTGCTCTTATAAATTGTTCCAGCGCTATGCGGCACGTATCGGCGCGCACCTGACGATTCTGGATCTCACCACGGCCGAGGGTTTGAAGGGCTTGCCGGCGAACGTCGACATGGTGATATTCGAAACACCGACCAACCCGTTCCTGAAAGACATTGATATCCATGCCGTCAGCAGGGCCGTCAAGCAAAACAACCCGCTGGCCCTGGTGGTCGTTGACAATACCTGGGCCACGCCGATATTCCAGAAGCCGTTGAACTTTGGCGCCGACATTTCCCTGTACAGCGCAACCAAATACTTCTCCGGACACAGTGATGTCATGGGCGGCCTGGTGCTGGTCAACAATGAGACGATCTATAACCGCCTCCTTGAGGGCCGCTTTTATTCAGGCACGATACTGACCCCCAATAGCGCCTGGTTGCTGCGCAGGAGCATGCAGACGTTCAACCTGCGCATGGAAAAACACACCCAGACGACCGCTAGCATGCTCAATTATCTGCGTGAGTTGCCCTTCATCGAGCATGTCTATTACCCACGCATCGATGGCAAGCAATTGACCGGTTATGGCGGCATTGTGTTTGTTGATATTCGGCCGGACCTAGTGCCCTTTTACAAAACGTTCACCAGCGCACTCAAATGGTTTGGCACGGGCACTGGAATGGCCTGTGTCACGTCAATGGTCGCCCAGCCCTTCAGTGGCAGCCACGCCTCGATGACGGATCAGGAAAAAGCCGACATGGGCATCGAGAAGGGCCTGGTTCGATTGTGCTTTGGCCTGGAGGATCTCGACGATCTCAAGGAGGATCTGCTCCAGGCATTCGAAACCATGGAAAGCAAGGTCGATCAGAAAGATCCTGCATAGCGGTGTCATCACGAGCAACGAGCCTTCAATGGCTCGTTGCTTTTTTATGGAGCAAAGAAAGTGACCGGCGCATTCGAAAACACGATATTCGACGACCCCATCCTGAACGTTATCCACCTTCTAAATTCCATCGCCCAAGAAAACCCCCAGGCCATTTCACTGGCTTCCGGTCGACCCGATGATCAGCAGTGCGACCCGGCGCTCATCGACAAGGGCCTGGCCCACTACAAACATCATGTCGCCGGCACCGAGCAATCGCTGGCGACGCTGCTTTGCCAATATGGAAAAACCTCCGGGATCATCAATGAAACGATCGCCACCTATTTGCAGGTGGATGAGGGGATAACCGTCTCCAATCCTGAAAGCATCGTGGTGTGCCTGGGGTTTCAGGAAGCCTGCGCCTTGACGCTCCTGTCCATCCTTGAAGGCGGTGGGGTGTTGTTGGTGCCTGACCCGGTGTTTTCCGGGATCACCGGCATCGCAAAACTGCTGGGCATAAAGATCGTCCCAGTCCCCATGGCGGCTTTTCTCGACCCGATCGCCCTGCGCAAGATCGTTGAAGCACTTGAGTCCAGAGGAGAAAAAATCAAAGCACTTTATGCCGTTCCAGACTTCAGCAATCCGACCGCCGACAGCCTTTCCTATCACGCCAGGACAGCCATGCTTGCCTTGGCCAGGGAAAAGGGCTTTTTCATCCTTGAAGACACGGCCTACCGCTACTTCAGGTACGAAGGCGCTGCCATTGCGTCCATGAAGTCCATCGACAGCAGTCGGGTGTTCTTGCTCGGTTCTTTTGCCAAATCGATTTTTCCGGGCTTGCGCATGGGTTATGTGGTCGCTCCGCAGGGCCCAGGCGTCATGTCGTTCAACACAAGGTTGTGCAAGGCCAAAAGCCTGATCACCGTTAACACTCCAGCCCTGTGCCAAGCGGTCGTCGCCGGCGTGCTGATCGAGAACGACTACTCGCTGAAGGGGCTGAACCGGCCCAGGGTGTTGTCCTATACGAACAAAAGGAACCACATGCTTGAATGCCTTGAACGTGAATTTCCGCTCAAGGCCGGCGTTCAAAGATCGGTCAGTTGGAATCACCCGACAGGCGGCTTCTTTATCAACGTGCAGCTGCCTTTCGTCTTTGGCGAAGCTGAAATGCGCGAATGCGCCCAGCAGTTCAAAGTGATCGTCTTCCCGACCACTTTATTTTCGCTGACGAATGAGGCGGCTAACCAAGTCAGGCTTTCATTCAGCAATGCCACCGCCTCAGACGTCACCCAGGCCATAAGTCGATTCAGGGCGTATGTTGAGTCCAGGCGGCAGTAGGACCAATGCCGATCAGTTAAGCGAAATAAAGCCAGGCAGTAACCCTGTGGCGAGGGAGCTTGCTCCCGCTGGGTCGCGAAGCGGCCCTGTTTTTGGGGCTGCTACGCAGCCCAGCGGGAGCAAGCTCCCTCGCCACGGTTTGTGTGTTTGCCCGTGCTATCCACTTAATTGACAGGCATTAGGCAGTAGGACCTCTATTCATGCATCGCTTTCGATCAGGTTGCCGTAACCAGCATGACACCCGTGGCGACCTGATAGGCCCCCAGAACAGCGATGATCGTCCCTGAAAAATAGTTGATCAGCCGTAGCTTCGATTCGGCAATCCGTGCCTTGAAAATGGAGGAGAACCCGCTTAACCCCAGCCACCAGGCCGCCGAGCCCAGGAATATACCGGTCACCATCGGTAACAAGGCGTGCTGGCCGCCTTGGCCGCCGGCCATGCCATCGCTCAACGCGGCAAATATCGCGATAAACGACAAGATGGTCATGGGGTTCGACAGGGTCAGGAACAGCGTTGTCGAGTAGGCTTTGAACATATCGGCCCGCTCACCCGCCATGGCGGTCGCGCCGCCTTTCGCACGTATTGTCTGATAGCCGATATAGGCGAGGAACAGCCCGCCGAAGATGCACAACCAAGGTTTAAAGCTGATCAGCGTCGCGATGATGGCCGTGACCCCCAGGGCCCCGATGAATCCATAGATCGAATCGGCGGTGGCCGCCCCCAATCCCGTCGCGAAACCAGCCCTCCATCCCTGCATCAGGCTTCTTTGTATGCACAACAACCCAATGGGTCCCACCGGGGCTGCAATACATAGCCCAATGACCATCGATTTAATAAAAACCAGCATAAGTGCACCTCCAGAATGGGTACTGGAAGGTTAGGAGAAGTGCTTTTTTTTAGGAATGAACTATTAATCTTCCTTAAGGTTTTCCCTTAAGTTTTGCATGAAGTCATTTCGTTTCACCTTCATTTTTAAGGTAAAACGCCACCCGTCTCCTCAGCCAACGAAAATCGCTCGTTGTAGGCATAAGAGCGCTGGACGGCCTTTTTACGGGCATAAAAAAACGCCGCTCATATGAGCGGCGTTTTTTTGAATTTGGAGCGGGAAACGAGACTCGAACTCGCGACCCCGACCTTGGCAAGGTCGTGCTCTACCAACTGAGCTATTCCCGCAAATGGCGTCCCCTAGGGGACTCGAACCCCTGTTACCGCCGTGAAAGGGCGGTGTCCTAGGCCACTAGACGAAGGGGACACACTAACTGAAACACATGGTGTGTATTTCAGTGCCCAAATCCGCATCCGAAGATGTCGGCTCTGGCTTCACTCAGCCCTGCCCGAAAGCAACGCTGTTTAAATTGGAGCGGGAAACGAGACTCGAACTCGCGACCCCGACCTTGGCAAGGTCGTGCTCTACCAACTGAGCTATTCCCGCATTGGCGTCCCCTAGGGGACTCGAACCCCTGTTACCGCCGTGAAAGGGCGGTGTCCTAGGCCACTAGACGAAGGGGACACACGTACAACATTCACTGCTTAGAGCGTTTGGCTGAGTGCTTTACGCTGTAAGTGGCGCGCATTCTATGGATGGATTGAAGGGTCGTCAACCCCCAGATATAAATTTATTTAAATCAATGACTTCGCCCGGTTTGAGGGGGCGATCCGCGCATTTCCCTCGTCCGGTCTCTGACGCCTATATTCTGTCGCCCGCCGAGACGCTATAGTCGCGCCCGGCAAATGATGGCAATGTGCTCCTACCCGGTTATGCTTCCTACAAACAGCACGACGCCCGTCTAATCGCGTTGCTCGGGCCTATGCGCTTAAAAGCCAAGCCACTACACTCATGACATGCGTACCCTAATAAAGAGGTCTTACCGGTGACACCACTCATGATCACCCTGCTCGTCGTAGCCGGGATCGCCCTGTTGATCGCCATTGGCTACATGAACCACGTGGTGGAAAACAACAAGCTGGAAAAGGCCCGCACCAAGGTAGAACTCAACGACCGCATGCGTCGCTGTGGCGAGCTCACCGAAACCTTTCCCGGGCAGTTGATGACCCCTGCCCTGAAGCTGTTGATGACCCGCCTCGAGATGAACGTCTGCCAGCGCTTGCTGAACCTGGAGAAAACCAATTCCACGGTCAAGGCACGCCTGGACGAATTGAGCGCACTGGCCGCCCAAGGTGAATCGATCCCGGTGAACAATCCGCCGGCACCGATCCAGACCGAAGCCAAGGCCAAGGACGTACGTTTTCTGCTCGAGGCGTTGCACGGCCAGATTACCCGCGCCGCCCAGGACGGTTTCCTGCCGCCCAACGAAGCCAAGCGCTGGATCCGCGAAGTGCGGCACATCCTGGTGCTGCTGCACATCGAGTTCTTCAACAATCTCGGCCAGCAGGCGTTGCAGCAGGAACAACCCGGGCAAGCCCGCCTGGCCTTCGAGCGCGGCGTGCAGTACTTGCGCAAGCAACAGGAACCCCAGGTCTACGCCGAACAACTGGCCTACCTGGAGAAACTCCTGGCCCGCGCCAATGCCCAGGTCCTGGCCAGCACCCAGCCGGTCGAGGGCGAGGTCAACCAGTTGACTGAGGGCTTGAAGGACGACGAAATAAACGACGAGTGGAAAAAGAAGAAGGTCTACGACTGAGATTAAGGGCCGAAGCGAGTTCCCTTGTGGCGAGGGAGCTTGCTCCCGCTGGGCCGGCCCGACATTTCGGGCGCAACGGTCCTTGAGCGGTGGGTGCTTCGCACCCAAACGGGAGCAAGCTCCCTCGCCACAGGTATCGCTGACGAGCCGCCACCGGCTTACAACCTGAAATGCCCCACCATTCCCTTCAACTCAACCCCCAACTGCGCCAGCTCGATGCTGGATGCGGCATTGCCGCGCATCGCCAGGGAGGATTGATCGGCGCTGGCGCGAATACTGGTCACGCTGCGATTGATCTCTTCAGCCACCGAGCTCTGTTGCTCGGCCGCCGCGGCGATCTGTTGGTTCATCTGCTGGATCAACGACACCGCCGCCGCAATGCTGCCCAAGGCGCTCTCGGTCTGCAGTGCGTCGCTGACCGCCATCTTCACCAGCTCGCCGCTGCTCTGGATCTGCTGAACGGAGGCCTGGGCCGCTGAACGCAAGGCGCTCACCAGCCGTTCGATCTCCTCGGTGGACTGTTGCGTGCGCCTGGCCAGGGCCCGCACTTCATCGGCCACGACCGCGAAGCCCCTGCCCTGTTCCCCGGCGCGGGCCGCCTCGATAGCGGCATTGAGCGCCAGCAGGTTGGTTTGCTCGGCCACGCTCTTGATGACTTCCAGCACCGTGCCGATGTTCTGGATCTCGGCGCTGAGGCTTTCGATGCTGGAACTGGCCGACGTCGCCGAATCGGCCAGTTGTTCGATGCGCACCATGCTCTGGCGCACCACCTGCTGGCCGCTTTCGACCTTGTCGTCGGCCGTCTGGGCCGCTTGCGCCGCTTCTTCGGCATTGCGCGCCACATCGTGCACGGTGGCGGTCATCTGGTTCATGGCCGTGGCGACCTGCTCGGTTTCCTCTTTCTGGCTGCTGACTTCCAGGTTGGTCTGCTCGGTCACCGCCGACAGTGACTGCGCCGAATTGGCCAATTGCTCGATCCCGGCCTGCAAACCGCTGACGATACTGCTCAGCCCTGCACCCATCTGTTGCATGGCCAGCATCAACTGGCCAATCTCGTCCCGGCGCGTCACTTCGACCGTGGCGCTCAAGTCACCCGCCGCAATCTGCTGGGCAACGCGAATGACGCTGCGCAGCGGCGTCACGATCAGCCGGGTGATGACCCACGCCGCGATCAACCCCACCAGCAACGCCAAGGCCGACGAACCGACGATCAGCAGCGAGTTCTTCTTCAATTCTGCCTGCATGGCCTGGTCTTCGGCACTGAAGGCCTGGTCGACCCGCGCCACCACCTGGTCGGCCCGCTCGTGCAGTTGCTGGTAGACGATTTTTTCCTTCGCCAGCAGCCCGGTGTACTCGGCCAGTTGCTGGTTGAAGCCGGCGATGTGCCCGGCCACTTCGTTCAGCACGGTCTGGTAACCCGGGTCCTTGACCGTGGTCTTGAGCGCTTCGGCCTGTTTCATCGCCTGCTCGGCCTGTTCAATGCTGCCTTCCCCGGCGCCCTCGACATTGCCTTTGCGGCTCTGGTCCAGGCGGACCCGCGCTTCATTCATGGCCTGCAACATCAACCGCGACACTTCGCTGATCTGGTTGGCCTGCTCGATGAATTCGGCACCCTCCTTGCCTTCGGAGTCTTTCAAGGTATAGGTACCGTCATCCGCCAGCCCGGCCTGCAACACATCAAGGTTGTTGGCCACGCTGGACACCGACCAACTGGCCATTTCCAGTGCCAGGTCCTTGCTCTGGCTCAATCCGACAAACTCGTCGAACGCCTTGCGGTACGCGCCCAGCGCCTGCTCGACGTCATTCATCACCGGCACATTGGCAGCCGACTGTGCCTTGAGCTCGTTCGCCAGGGCCACAAGCCCGTCGACCCCCTGGCGCAGGGCATCGGCCGTCTTGGGGTCGGAGCGCGAGGCGTACTCCTGCTCCAGCAGCCGGACCTTGAGCAACCCGCTGTTGAGGGACGACATCTGTTTCAGGCCACCGAAACGATGGCTGATGGTTTGCAGGGACCAGACGCCAATGGCCGCGACCACAGCGGTCAACAGCAGCACCAGGACAAATCCGATACCCAGTTTTTTTGCCATACCCAAGTTGGCAAAACGTCCTTGCACGGCCGAAATCATTGCGCCCAGTCCTCTGCCAGTGTGTGTTGATTGCAGATTCGCAACGAGACGCCCTGCAACACAAGATGCTGGCGTCGGAATAATGGCAAAAAGCTACAGCTTCGTCGTTTTCAGGACACTTGAGGTCGATCCAGCGTTGCGGCCCGGAAAAAAACCAGCGCCCGGGGATCACGGGCATAGGCCACGTTGATCCGTAGCCAGTCGCTGTCAGCGCCCGAAGGACTGAAGGCCGTAGACGAAGACAGCAGCACACCGAAGCGCCTGGCCAGACGCTGTAATCCAGCGTAGTCGCTGATTGGCGGTTTCGCCCAGATGAAAAGCCCTCCGGTGGGTTTTCCAAACACCTCCCAGTCGGCGTCCTCCAATACCTGCAACAGCGCCGCCGTATCGACGCCCAGGCGTTGCCGCTGGCGCTGGACCAGCTTGCGATAGGCCCCGTTGGCCAGGAGATTGGCAAGCACCGACTCACAGAACCGCGACACACCCATGCTGGTAATGCCCTTGACCTCGCTCAGACGCGCAATGATGGACGGCGCGGCCACCACAAAACCGACGCGTAACGAACTGCTCAGGGTCTTCGAGAAACTGCCCACGTAGACCACGTCGGCATCCAGCGCCGCCAGCCGGGTCCGCGCCGAGTTCTGGAAGTCACCATAGGCATCGTCTTCGATCACCAGCACGGCGTGTTGCTTCGTCAATTGCAGCAACCGTTGGGCCACGGCCGGGGCCAGGCTGGTGCCGGTCGGATTGTGGCAGGCGCTGTTGACGAACAGCGCACTGGGCCGGTGTTTCGCCAACAAGTCTTGCAGCACATCGACGTCCGGGCCGCGCGGGGTCCTGGGCAGTTCGAGCATTTCGATCTTGTGCAACCGGAGCAGGTCAAACAGGTTTGAATAGCCTGGGCTCTCCACTATCACGCAAGCGCCTGGCTGCAACAGTGTCCGCACGATCAGGTCCAGCCCCTGGGTCGCCCCAGCGGTGGTCAGGATCGAGTCTTTATCAGCCTCGATATTGAATTGCTTCAGGCGCCTGGACAGTTGCTCGCGCAAGGCGGGCAGCCCCAACGGCGTGCTGTAGTTGAACAACCCCGCCATATCGGTGCGGGTGACCTGACGGATCGCATAGCCCAGGTCATCGCTTTCACGCCAGCTCTCGGGCAACCCGCCACACCCCAATTGCAACGCCCATTGCGGGGTTTCACCGGCTCCAGCGAGCGTGTCCTGCTGGCGACTCGGGTCGGTGGACACGACCCCGGGCACAGGGGATGGTGCGACAAAAAAACTGGAACCATGCCGGGACGCCAGCAGGCCTTGGGCAACCAGGCGCTCACACGCTTCATTGACGCTGGACTGGCTGAGCAGGTTCTGCCGCGCCAGTTGGCGCACGGACGGCAGGCGAGTCCCTGGTTGCACCGCATCCTGTCGGATCCATCCGGTCAGCGCGTCGACGATTTGCTGCACGACAGGCACCAAGGCCTGCCGGTCGATTCTCAACTCCATGAGTAACCAAGCTCCTAAGCGTTTGTTTTATTTCCGGAAACAGTTAAGCACAGGCCACCCCCGAGCGATGTACGACAAAGTCGCCAAAACCGCTGATTCTCACTCTTTGAAACACATTGATAGACCGTTCCCCCCCCCAAAGAAAAAGCCCGCAACCAGTGCGGGCTTCGTCCTACAAGCCAAGGGAAGCGTCCTCAGAACGCCGTGACCCCACCGTCCACCGCCAGGGAGTGGCCGGTGGTGAACGCCGCGCCGTCGCTGCACAGGTACAGCACGGCGCTGGCGATTTCCTCGACTTTGCCGATACGCCCCACCGGGTGCATGGCATTGGCGAACTCGCCTTTTTTCGGGTCTGCCTCATAGGCCCGACGGAACATGTCGGTGTCGATCACCGCCGGACAGACCGCGTTCACGCGGATCTTTTTCTTGGCGTATTCGATGGCGGCCGATTTGGTCAAGCCGATCACGGCGTGCTTGGAGGCGGCATAGATGCTCATTTTCGGCGCTGCGCCCAGGCCGGCCACCGAGGCCGTGTTGACGATAGCGCCGCCGCCCTGGGCCAGCAGCAAAGGCAACTGGTACTTCATGCACAACCAGACGCCCTTCACATTGACCCCCATGATCGCGTCGAACTCATCGAGGGTACCGTCGGCCAACTTGCCCTTCTCGATCTCGATCCCGGCGTTGTTGAAGGCATAGTCAAGGCGACCGTAGGTCCTGATCACCTCATCCATCAGGTGCCGCACCTCATTTTCCAGCGTGACATTGCAGCGCACGAACACCGCGTCGCCGCCCGCATCACGAATCGACTGCACGGTGCCCTCGCCGCCCGCTATGTCCAGGTCGGCCACCACGACTTTCAGGCCCTCTGCCGCAAAGGCCTGAGCGGTAGCGCGGCCAATGCCAGCGGCGGCGCCCGTGACCACGGCGACCTGTCCGGAAAACGTCATGCTCATTGTCAGTTCCTCGAAGAATGCGGGAGATGACGCCAGTCTAGCCACAGGTCCCGAGAGCACGGCAGCACTATCCAACTGCCGGTTGAGCATTCATGGGCGCCAGTGATAAGGCCCCTGGGCGAACTATCACTCTGTTGGATCGAACTGCATTCGCTGTATCGGCAAAGCTTGCGGCAAATGCTTCGAAGGTCTATCAACAAGACTTCATTCATCTTGAGTGCCAACCATGACCGCCCAGACCAATCGCCAGTTCCTGCTCGCCAAACGCCCGGTAGGCGCCGCGACCCGCGAGACGTTCACCTATCAGCAAGTCCCGGTGGGCGAACCGGCAGCCGGCCAGATCCTGGTGAAGAATGAATACCTGTCCCTGGACCCGGCCATGCGCGGGTGGATGAACGAGGGCAAATCCTATATCCCGCCGGTCGGCATCGGTGAAGTGATGCGAGCATTGGGCGTCGGCCAGGTGATTGCCTCGAACAACCCGGGGTTCGCGGTCGGGGACTACGTCAACGGAGCCTTGGGTGTGCAGGATTATTTCCTCGGCGAGCCAAGAGGCTTCTACAAAGTCGATCCGAAACTGGCACCGCTGCCCCGCTACCTGTCCGCCCTGGGTATGACCGGCATGACCGCCTACTTCGCCCTGCTGGACGTCGGCGCGCCCAAGGCCGGCGAGACCGTGGTGCTGTCGGGGGCCGCCGGTGCGGTAGGCAGCATTGCCGGGCAGATTGCCAAGCTCAAGGGCTGTCGCGTGGTGGGCATTGCCGGCGGCGCCGACAAATGCAAATTCCTGGTGGATGAACTGGGCTTCGACGGCGCCATCGACTACAAGAACGAAGACGTCCATGCCGGCCTCAAGCGCGATTGCCCCAAAGGCGTGGACGTGTATTTCGATAACGTCGGGGGCGACATCCTCGATGCCGTGCTCAGCCGCCTGAACCTCAAGGCCCGCGTGGTGATCTGCGGCGCCATCAGCCAGTACAACAACAAGGAAGCGGTGAAAGGCCCCGCCAATTACCTGTCACTGCTGGTCAACCGGGCACGCATGGAAGGTTTCGTGGTCATGGACTACGCCTCGCAGTTCGCTGCCGCCGGGCAGGAAATGGCCGGCTGGATGGCCAAGGGGCAGCTCAAGAGCAAGGAAGACATCGTCGAAGGATTGGAGACCTTTCCCGAGACGCTGACCAAGTTGTTCAGCGGGGAGAACTTCGGGAAGCTCGTCCTCAAGGTCTGATACGCATCAGCTGTGGATGCAGGTTAAGGCCTGACACAAAACAACTGTGGGAGCGGGCTTGCTCGCGAATGCGGTGGGTCAGCAGGCCTAAAGGGCGCCTGACACTCCGCATTCGCGAGCAAGCCCGCTCCCACAAGGGCTCTCAGTGTTTGCTCAGGCCAGTTCGGCCACGACCGCCGCCAAGGCCTTGGCCGGATCGGCGGCCTGGCTGATCGGGCGACCGATCACCAGGTAGTCGGAGCCGGCATCCAGCGCCTGGCGCGGGGTCAGGATGCGACGCTGGTCGTCCTGGGCGCTGCCCGCCGGACGAATCCCCGGGGTCACCAATTGCAGCGTCGGGTGAGCCGCTTTCAAGGCGCCGGCTTCCAGGGCCGAACAGACCAGACCGTCCAGGCCGGCCTTCTGCGCCAGCGCCGCCAAGCGCAGCACCTGCTCCTGGGGCTCGATGTCCAGGCCGATCCCGGCCAGGTCCTCGCGCTCCATGCTGGTCAGCACG
The DNA here is from genome assembly GCF_051131985.1 of Pseudomonas sp. Z3-6. NCBI lineage: Bacteria > Pseudomonadati > Pseudomonadota > Gammaproteobacteria > Pseudomonadales > Pseudomonadaceae > Pseudomonas > Pseudomonas sp. Z3-6. The sequence continues at coordinate 1,928,015 of NZ_CP071644.1, read as the reverse complement.
GTCACGCCGATCAGCAACGGTTTCGGGCCGTTGCGCTGGTCCAGCACTTCACGGCAGGCCGCCATCATGCGCAGGCCACCGGAGCAATGCACGTTGACCATCCACACGCCCATCTCCGCAGCCGCCTTGACGGCCATGGCGGTGGTGTTGGGAATATCGTGGAATTTCAGGTCCAGGAACACTTCGAAACCCTTGTCACGCAGGGTCCCGACAATTTCCGCCGCGCAACTGGTGAACAGTTCCTTGCCGACTTTGACCCGGCAAAGCGTGGGGTCCAACTGGTCGGCCAGCTTCAGGGCGGCGTCACGGGTGGGGAAATCCAGGGCGACGATGATGGGCGTCTGGCAGGCGGACATGAGCGGGCTCTCAGGCAAGTCGAAATCGGCGCGCATTGTAGCGGAACGAGCGCCCGTGCGGGACCCGATGATCGGTAAATCTCACCGCCTCCCCGGGCAATACGGACAATACCGACTTTTGTGTCGAAGCCGATACATATATGACATGCGTACAACACGTCGTCACGCTACCGTCCGCCGCAACCCGCTCTTTCGGCGCTTCACGCGTCGCGGCACGACGCCTATGCTGAAGCCTCAACCTCGCCGCCTTCTTTGTGGTTGGCAGCCAACCTGGCAGATGATGCATCCATGCAGAACACCCCTGTTGCAAATTCTGACGCTCAAGATGACAAGCGCTGGAGCACCCGCGCGCTGATCGTCGATGATGACGTGCCGATCCGCGAACTGCTGATCGATTACCTGGCCCGCTTCAGCATTCGGGCCAGCGGCGTGACCGATGGCGCGGCCATGCGCCAGGCGATGAAGGCCGAGCACTTCGACGTGGTCGTGCTCGACCTGATGCTGCCGGGTGAGGACGGCTTGCAGTTGTGCCGCTGGTTGCGCGCCGAATCGGACATCCCGATCCTGATGCTCACGGCCCGTTGCGAGCCCACCGACCGCATCATCGGCCTGGAACTGGGCGCCGATGACTACATGGCCAAGCCGTTCGAACCCAGGGAACTGGTGGCGCGCATCCAGACCGTCCTGCGCCGGGTGCGCGACGACCGCACCGAGCAGCGGGCCAATATTCGTTTCGACAACTGGCGGCTCAATAGCGTGTTGCGCCAACTGATCTCGGGCGACGGGTTGGTGGTGCCACTGTCCAATGCCGAGTTCCGCCTGTTGTGGGTCTTCATCGAACGACCGCGCCGGGTGCTCAGCCGCGAGCAACTGCTGGATGCGGCCCGTGGTCGCTCCATCGAAGCGTTCGACCGCAGCATCGACTTGCTCGTGTCACGCCTGCGCCAAAAGCTGGGCGACGACCCCAAGGCCCCGCAACTGATCAAGACCGTACGCGGTGAGGGTTATTTGTTCGACGCCAGGGACATCGGTTGATGCGATTGCGCCTGGACTCCTTGTTCGGTCGCCTGTTTGGCGTGCTGCTGCTGGCGATTGTCCTGGCGCATCTGCTGGCCTTTGCCTGGTTTTTCCATTACGACCAACCGCCACCTCCCGGGCCGCCTGGAATGAGCCAGCAAGGTGACGGTCCGCCGCGCTTCGGTCCGCCCTCCAACCGCCGTCCACGCCCCTGGTTCGGCGGCCCGGTGGTGCCGCTGACGTTTCAATTCGTGTGCCTGATCATTGCGGCCTGGTACGGCGCCAAGCTTCTGACCCGACCCATCCAGCGCCTGAGCGATGCCGCCGAGCGCCTGAGCGAAAACCTCGACAGCCCGCCGCTGGAGGAAAACGGCCCTCGTGAGGCACGGCAGGCGGCCCATACGTTCAATCTGATGCAGCAACGGATCCGCGAGCAGGTGCAGCAGCGCTCGCGCATGCTCGGCGCGGTGTCCCATGACCTGCGCACACCGCTTTCGCGGCTCAAGCTGCGCCTGGAGCAGATCGATGACGTCAAGCTGCAAGGCCAGATGCGCCAGGACCTGGACGACATGATCGGCATGCTCGATGCCACCCTGACCTACTTGCACGAACAGCGCACCAGTGAAGCGCTGCAATGGATGGACGTGCAGGCCTTGGCCGAATCATTGAGCGAAAACGCCCAGGACCAGGGCTCGGATGTGCAGGTCAGCGGGACCTGCGCGCCGCTGCAGGTGCAACCGATGGCACTGCGCTCGTGCCTCAACAACCTCATCGACAATGCCCTGCGCTACGCCGGCCATGCCTTGATTACCTTGCAGGACCAGAAACATCTGCTGCTGATCCGAGTCGTCGACCACGGCCCCGGTATTGCCGCGGACAAGCGCGAGGCGGTGTTCGAACCCTTTTTCCGCCTAGAAGGTTCGCGCAATCGCAACTCCGGCGGTGTTGGCCTGGGCATGACCATCGCTCGGGAAGCCACGGAACGCCTGGGCGGGCAGTTGAGCCTGGAGGAGACGCCTGGAGGTGGCTTGACGGCGGTGATCAGCTTGCCTCGCCCATAAGCCCGCTTATCTTCCCTGTGGGAGCGAGCTTGCTCGCGATGAGGCCCCGTCAGCCAACATCGACATTGACTGACATACCGCTATCGCGAGCAAGCTCGCTCCCACAGGGGCGGCGTTGATCTGAAGGCTTTGTGGAGCCTGGGCCAGCATTGATCTGGAGGCTTGTGGAGCCTGATGGGCCAGCATTGATCTGGAGGCTTTGTGGAGCCTGATGGGTCGGCGATCACCCTGTGGCGAGGGAGCTTGCTCCCGCTGGGCTGCGCAGCAGCCCTGAAACCAGGCACTGCGGAGTATCAGGCTGACCGAGGTATTGGTTTGGGGTCGCTTCGCAACCCAGCGGGAGCAAGCTCCCTCGCCACAAGGTACTCGCCACTCAACCTACCGCGCCTGGCTTTTGCTCCAGTCCGTCAACAGGCTGTACGCCACCGCCAGCAGGGTCGGGCCGATGAACAGGCCGATGAAACCGAAGGCGATCAACCCGCCAAACACCCCCAGCAACACAATGACCAAGGGCAAGTTGCCGCCACGGCTGATCAGGTAGGGTTTGAGCACGTTGTCCACGCCGCTGATGATGAACGTGCCCCAGATGCCGAGGAACACCGCCATCCCGTATTCGCCCTTCCACGCCAGCCACGCCGTGGCGGGGATCCAGACCAGGGGTGGGCCCATGGGAATCAGGCTCAGCAGGAACGTGACGATCCCCAGCACCAGTGCTCCCGGCACCCCGGCGATCAGGAAGCCGATCAGCGCCAGCACGGCCTGGGCCGCCGCGGTGCCGATCACGCCGTTGACCACCCGTTGCACCGTACCGGCCACCAGTTCGATGTAGTAACCGGCACGGTCGCCGATCAGACGCTCCAGCAGCCCATGGACGAATACCGCCAGACGCGGGCCGTCGCGATAGAAAAAGAACACGAACACGATGCTCAGGGTCAGTTCGAGGATGCCCCCGCCGATCTGCGCGCTACGTGCCAGCAGCCAGTTGCCGACCTGTCCCAGGTACGGCCTGATGGACACCATCATGGCTGCGCCCTGCTGGTCGATGCTGTTCCAGATGCCAACCAGCCGCCCGCCCACCAGCGGTACGCCGGCCAGCCAGTCGGGCGCTTCCGGCAAGCCATCGACTTGTACGTCCTTGATGAACGCAGTGGCATCGCGCACATGGTCGGCCAGGTTGAAACCCAGCCACACCAGCGGCACCGCTACCAAGAGCATCCAGCCCACCGTCAGCAACGCCGCCGCCAGGGATTCGCGGCCATTGACCCAGCGGGTCAGCAGGCGCATCAACGGCCAACTGGCGAACGCCAGCACCGCGCCCCAGAACAGCGCCGACCAGAACGGCGCCATGACCCAGAGGCTTGCGCCGAACAACACCAGGAGCAGGATCTGCACCAACAGCCGATCGTTATTGAGCATGTAGGGTCTCGAAAAAATGAACAGGACCGAGACAGCGGCGTGAAACCCGCTGCCTCGACACAGCTTAGCGCAGCAGTTCCAGGCGCAATCCCGTCGCTTCGCCGCTGGCGGCCTCCATGCGCGCCGCCCGGACGCCCTGGCCCGCCAATGCCTCACGCCAGTCCTCGGCCCGGGGACCGGCGATACCGACCCGCAGGCCCGTGTCCAGGTTCAGCGCCCGGGACAACAGGCGCAACCAGGTGTCGTCCGGCTCACCGGCAAGACGCGGCAAGTCCAGGACACCGGTGTCCTTGAGCTGGCGCAACAGCGTGGCCGATGTTGGCAGCAAGTCTCCCAGCGCTGCGTTCGCCTCGAACTGCTCGACATGCAGGTAGGCCTTGCGATTGCCGCGGGTGATGGAATAAAGCGCGATCAGCGTGTTGTCCGCCGGCGGCGCCAGGCGCAGCAGCAGGAAGGCCTGGCCGTTGTCGGCGCCATAGAGCTTGGCATTGCCGAAGACGTCGTTGGCCCACAGGCTGCTTTCGCCGCAATCGCGGGCCTGGCACCAGAACAACAGCTCGGCACCCTGTTTCTGCAACGCTTCGCGAGCCGCGGTAAAGGCTTGGGTGGCGGAATGTTCCGGCGGCAGTTCGTAGGTGACCGACGTGACATTCCCACGGGCATCGACCTGGCCGTCAAAGCGCAACTGGCCGCTGATCTTGCGGATCGAGCCCATGGGGTAGACGCGTTCCAGATCGCTGCCTTGCCGGTAATCGACGATTTGGGCATCGGGCATGCGCTGCACGCGTTCCAGGTCGCGACTGCCCGGCACATCGACGGCGAACGACGCCGGGCTGAGGCAGGCCAGCGCCAGCAGGACGAGTGAGTGAACGGATAATTTCATCGGATCGGCTTGGCCTGGGACGCTTGAACGCAACGGGCGTCGTCGATGCACTGCGAAGCTGGCAAACAGAGGTCTGTCATGGTTGTCTCCTTTTCAACCCGCCCAGCCTCGACAGTTGCCCGGCGCAAGTCAAGGAACGGTGAAGAACCGATTGAAACAGTCTGCTACAAGCCCGGCACCGACCTCGTCGTTCAGGTGCAAATGATGGCCGCCGGGCAACTGCTCATGACTGAAGGGTAGACGCTCCAGCAGCTCCGGGTGTTGGCCAAGCATGCCGTCGGCCGCCACCACCAGATGCGCCGGACAAGCGACCCGGGCAACGAACGCCATGGCCTGTTCTTCGGTCAGGCGCAGGGGCGATGGCAGGGTCAGGCGGTTGTCGGTGCGCCAGGTGTACCCCCCCGGCACCGGCATCAGGCCGCGCTGGGCCAGCAACTCGGCAGCCTCACGGCTGACCGCCACCAGCCCCTTCATGCGCGCTTCGATGGCTCGGTCGAGGGTTTTGTAGACCGGCTTGCGTTTTTGCTGCAAATCCAACTGGGCTTGCAGGGCCATGCCCATGCGTTCGGCCGCGTTATCACCTTTGGCGGTCGGAGGAATCACCCCGTCGATCAACCCCAGGTGCGTCACCCGTTCCGGCAGGGAACCGGCCAGCACCAGCGACACGATGGCGCCCATGGAATGCCCCAACAGGGCGAAGCGCCTCAAGCCCAGTTGTTCGGCCACTTGCAGCACATCGTGGGCGTAGTCCCACAAGGCATAGCCGGCACCCGGCGGCCGGTGCCCGGAATGACCGTGGCCGGCCATGTCCAGGGCGATCACCCGCAGCCCTTCGAGCCTGGGCGCCAGGCGGGCGAAGCTGTTGGCGTTGTCCAGCCAACCGTGCAGGGCAATCACCGGCAGCCCGTCTTCCGGGCCGAACAAGTGAGCCGCCAGTTCGATGTGAGGCAGGCTCAGGCGGACCTCTTCGACCACACTCATGCGCTGCGCCCTTCCCAACGCTGGAAGAGGTTCTTGAGCAGGTTCGCCGTGTCTTGAGGACGCTCGAGGGGGAACATGTGACCGCCGGGCATGCTCAGGGATTCGCCATGGAGCATGCGTCCCACCGAACGGGTGTGATGGCGCATCACCACGCGACTCTGCCGGCCGCGCACCACGGCCAATGGCACCTTGAGCTTACGGGGCCGACCCGGGCTGGTGTGCGGCACGCCGCGGTAAATGCTGATTTCCGTGGCCGGGTCGAAGCGCAGCCGCAGCCGGTCGCCGACTTGTTGCAGGCCGTGTTGCAGGTAGGCGTCGAAGCAATCCGGGTCAAAACCGCGAAACAGTGTCTTGCCGGCAAAATACTGCCGGGCCGACGCCAGGTCGGCAAACTCCTCGCGCCGCCCCAGGGTCCGGCCGGCCGGGGTCAGGCGATCAATAAACCCCAGGCGCTTGGCCGCCAGGATGACCCACTGGTCGGTACGAGTCAGCACTGGCGAATCGAGCATGACCACGCCGCGATACAGCTCAGGGCAGCGCAACGCCGCGTGCAGGTGCAGCACGCCGCCCAGGGAGTGGCCGACGCCCCACACTGGCGCCGGCTGCTGTTCCAGGTGATGGATCAGTTCGTCCACCAGGTTGTGCCAGTTGTCGTCGACCGGAAAGCGCGGGTCATGGCCGTGCAATTCCAAATGCGCGACCTGGTACTGCGGCGCCAGCGCGGCGAACAACTTGCCGTAGGTGGCCGAGGGAAACCCATTGGCGTGGGCGAAAAAAATCTGTTGCGACATGACAGCCGATCCATTGGGGAACTGCGGCAGATTGTCCGCAGAACCCGACGGCGCGGCAATGACCGTAACTGACAGGAATGATGACAGTCGGGCTTGGGCTATGGGGTTGTATGAGCGATGAAACTTGTGGCGAGGGAGCTTGCTCCCGCTGGGCCGCGAAGCGGCCCCCAAACCCTCCGCCTGACAAACCGCAGCGCCTGGTCTTGGGCCTGCTGCGCAGTCCAGCGGGAGCAAGCTCCCTCGCCACAAGGGCGTTTCACCCGCCATAAGGGGTTCAACGCGCCGGTGGTTGCTCACCCAGCGGCACCACGGCCATGGTCAGGCGCGACACGCAATTGAGCTTGCCCTCGTCATTGACCAGGCGAATGTCCCAGACCTGGGTGGTACGGCCCAGGTGAACCATCCGGGCCGTGGCCGTTACCCGTCCGCTGCGCACGCCGCGCAGGTGGTTGGCATTGATCTCCAGGCCGACGCAATAGAACTTGCTGGCATCCACACACAGGTAGGCGGCCATGGACCCGACCGTTTCGGCCAGGACCACCGAAGCACCGCCATGCAACAGGCCGAACGGCTGGTGGGTACGCTGATCGACCACCATGCTGGCGGTCAGGGACTCGTCGTCGAACGACTCGAAACGGATATCCAGCACTTCGCTGATGGTGTTTTTACCGGCGGCGTTCAGTTGCTCGATGTTGGGGGTGGTGCGCCACAGACTCATCGCTGCCCTTCCTTTTTAGTTTTATTACATTCAATCCTGCACAGCACGGTGGGAGCAAGGCTTGCCCGCGATGCAGACGCTGGGGTGGATCAGGTATTACAGGCGCTTGAGACTCATCGCCCCGGCCAGCGGCATATCGCCTTCCAGCTCGGCCAGCCCAGCCGTTTGCACTTGCTCGGGCTGTTGCAGGTGGCCGTGCTGCAGGAGGCCCAGCAGGCTGCCCACCAACGGGTTATGGCTGACCAGCAGCACGTCGTCCTGATCCTTCAGATGCCGCAACACATCGGCCGGCCGGGTCTCCGGCGTGAGCCAGTCGACGGTGATCAGTTCAGGTTCAAAGCCCAGTGCTTCGCGCACCAGTTGCGCGGTCTGTTGGGCACGCACATAAGGGCTGGCATAGATGGCTCGCAATGGCTCACCCATCAACCGGCCGGCACTGAGCAACACTTCCTCGCGGCCATGCACCGTCAAGACCCGCTCTGGATCGGGACGCACACCATGGGGCTCTGCCTCTCCGTGACGTAATACCCACAGTTTCATAGCTTCGGCTCCTCGTCCCGGACCGGATGCGGCGCCGGCGCCACGGCGTGAGGCGCTTCACCTTCCGGCGTGCGTGGGGTCGGCCAGTCCGCGAACGGCCAGGGCTTCTGGTCGCTGTGGAAGGTGCCGAAACGGCCGATCTGCGCCAGGAACTGGCTCAGGCTGTCACCGAAATTCATCAGGCTCGCGCTGGGCGCGCCGTAGATCAGCCTATAGATCAATTGCACCAGCACCACGGCGCCGAGGATGAATTGCGCCACCTGCCAGACCAGCAGGTAAACCACCATCCACAGCACACGCAGCAGGATGGATTCGTATTGGGGTTGCCCTTGCGGATCGTTCATGGCTCGCTCCTGCTTGCTTCAATAGCGGTTCAGTTGAAACCGCTGGTGGAAATGAAATCAACGTCGGTCTTCGGTTCACCACGCATCAACAGCTCGATCACCTGTTCCAGCGTGCGCCCTTCAAACAGGATCGCGTGCAGCCCGGCGACCAGCGGCATGTACACCCCCGCCTCCTGGGACTTGGCCTTGAGCACCTTGAGGGTATTGACCCCTTCGGCCACTTCACCCAGGCGCGACACAGCCTCATCAAGGCTCAAGCCTTGGCCGAGGGCAAAGCCGACCTGATAGTTGCGACTCTTGGGCGAGGAACAGGTGACGATCAGGTCGCCCACCCCGGCCAATCCCAGGAAGGTCATCGGGTTGGCGCCTTGGCTGACGGCGAAGCGGGTCATTTCCGCCAGCGCGCGGGTGATCAGCATGCTCTTGGTGTTCTCGCCCATGTCCAGCGCCACCGCCATGCCGGCGATGATGGCATAGACGTTCTTCAGTGCACCGCCCAACTCCACTCCAAAACGGTCAGCACTGGCGTAGACCCGAAAGGTGCGGCCATGGAGTGCGGCCTGGACCTGTTGGCACAATTGCTCATCCTCACTGGCGACCACCGTGGCGGTCAGCGCGTGCTCGGCGATTTCCCGCGCCAGGTTCGGACCGGAAATCACACCGATCCGCGCCTTGGGGGCGATTTCTTCGAGAATTTCGCTCATCAGCTTGAAGGTCTGGGCTTCGATGCCCTTGGTCAGGCTCACCAACAGTTTGCCGCTCAGGCGCCCGGCATGGGGTGCCAACACCGAACGCAAGGCGCTGGACGGCAAGGCGACGAAGAACAGGTCGCTACCCTCCAGGGTGGCCTGCAAGTCAGTCACCGGCACCACTTCCGGGCGGATCTTGATGCCCTTGAGGTAACGTGGGTTCTCGCGGTTGACCCGGATGGCCTCGGCCTGTTCCGGGTCACGCATCCACTGGCGCACCGGGTGGCCATTCTCGGCCAGCAGGTTAGCCACGGCGGTACCGAAACTCCCGCCCCCCAGGACCGCAATCGGGCGCTGTTCAGTCATATGCAATCCGTTCATCCATACCAAGTGGCAATGCGGGGCATTATACGGAGCGGCCGGATGGCGACCAGCCCCGGCAACAATTACCGCCAGCTGTAGGAAGCTGACCACCAATTCCTAGGAAAATGCTGTCAACGTGAATGGAAAAGTCGTTCAGCTCAGTTAACATGCCCGTCATCCGTCCATTCTCATAGGCTGTGCCGTGTCCGTTGGCCCTTCCCGTTCAGGTTCGTCCCTGCTCTTGGCGCTGATCATCAGCCCGCCAGTGCTGGCCGACGACTTGTTCGTGGACAGCCAGCCCCTGCCCCAGGTACTGACGGCCACGCGCCTGAAGCAATCGCCGGCGGCGGTGCCAGGCAGCATGACCGTGCTCGACAGCGAGCTGATCAAGGCCAGCGGCGCCCGGGACATCAGCGAATTGCTGCGCCTGGTACCGGGCATGATGGTCGGCAACATCACCGGCAACCAGGCCGCCGTGAACTACCACGGCACCAACGCCAGCGAAGCGCGACGCATGCAAGTGCTGATCGACGGCCGCTCGGTGTACCGCGCCGGCCTGGCCACCGTGGACTGGAGCGATATTCCGGTGGCCATGGAAGACATCGAGCGGATCGAAGTCTTCCGCGGCCCCAACACCGTCAGCTATGGCGCCAACGCGCTGATGGCGGTGGTCAACATCATCACCCGCGTCCCGGCCGACAGCCATGGCACCCGGTTGAAAATCACCCGGGGCCAGCGTGGCATCAGTGACTGGTACGCCAGCCAGGGCAGCGGCTGGGAAGGCGGCGACCTGCGGTTGTCGCTGTCCGGCCAGGAGGACGATGGCTTTGACAGCGACCGCAACGGCGCCGACTACCGCGACAGCCGCCGCCTGAATCGCTTCAATCTGTCCGTCAGCCAGACCCTGGACGAACGGCAGAGCATCGACTGGCAATTGAACGCCAAGGACGGGACCAACCAGCGACCTTATACCTACCGTCCCGTGTTCGCCGGGATTACCGCCGCTGGGGATAATTCCGACGTCATCGCCAAGGACTATGCCGGCTCACTGCGCTGGAACCTGGACCTGGATCCCAACCACAGCCTTTATGTACAAGGCTCGATCCAGCACTGGGATCGCCAACAGACCTGGCGCGCCTGTGACGCCGAGGTGTCTTTCAGCCCGCAACTGACCGACCTGTGGCAGCTCAACCCCAACTATGCCGAGAAGCTGGCGCGCAATATCCCCAGCTATACCAGCATCGGCGCGCCACCCGGCACGCCACAGGAACAGGCGTTGGCCAACCAGGTGCTCGACCAGTGGCGCAACGGCGCCTCGCGGACCCTGTGCGGCGATATCGACCAGAGCGCCCGGGAATCGCGCTACGACCTGGAGATCCAGGACACCCTGAGCCTGTCCGACAGCCTGCGACTGGTCACCGGCGCCAATTATCGCTACGACCGGGCCGACTCGGAGACGTACTTCAACGGCACCCTGGACGACACCACCTGGCGCCTGTTCGGCCAGCTCGAATGGCGAGCTACCGAGCATTGGCTATTGCAGGGTGGCGCGATGTTCGAGGACACCCGCCTGACCGGCAGCTCGCTGACCCCACGGGTCGCGGTCAACTACCTGATCACCCCGCGCCACGGCCTGCGGGCGGTGTACTCCGAAGCCGTGCGCTCGCCGGACATGTTCGAGAACAACGTCAACTGGAGCTACCAGGTCACCAACCTGCAGCCTGCCGCCTTCGGCCAGAACAGTGCCCGTTATTTCGTCCGGACCCGCGGCCCGGGCAACCTGGAGCAAGAGCACATGCGCTCTCGGGAACTGGGCTACAACGGTTATTTCGTGGACGTGGGACTGGCGGTCGACGTGAAGCTGTTCCATGACGAAATCACCGGCATGATCAGCGAGCCGCTGCGCAACAATCAGTACATCGCCAGCAATGCCAATGAATCGCAGTTCTCCGGGGTCGAGACCCAGTTCGACTGGCGCATGACCAGCGCCGACCGTCTGCGCCTGACCTATGCCTATGTCGACGCCCAGGCCAGCAACCCCCTCGACGAACAACTGACCGCCCGCAACAGCGGTTCGGCCGGCTGGCTACGGGATTGGGGCCAAGGCTGGAACAGTGCGCTGTTCTACTACGCCGCCGACGACCTCAACGGTTATCGCTTCGAACGGGTCGACACCCGCGTCGCCCGGCGCATTCCCCTGGGCAAGGCCAGCCTGGAACTGGCGGGCGTGCTGCAACAGCGCCTGGACAACCAGCCCATGACCTTCGTCGACAACCGCTACGACTCCCGCCATGTGGTGTACTTCAGCGCGGAGCTATCGTTCTAGATGTCCCGGCGCCGCCCCCGCAAGACGCCATTTCATGGCCGCCTGACGCTGGCCCTGTGCCTGGTGTTTGCCGGCTGGCTGGCAACCCTCCAGGCCCGGGCCGCCGAGATACTGTTGACCGGCGCCGAGGACAGCCCCGGCGTACAGTCTTTCACCCAGGCCCTGAAAACCCTGCGCCCCGAAGACAGCGTACGTTTTACGCCACTGGTCAACCTGCCGACGCCGGACAAGCTGCCGGACACTGTGCGCCTGATCCTGCTTGACTTGCCCAGCCTGGAGTGGCGCCTGCAAGACGCGCGGGGCCCGGCCACCCTGGTCCTGCGCATCAGCCGCCAGCAAGCCCGCGACCGCCTGGGCGACGCCACGCCCGCGCACCTGAGCCTGCTGTGGAGCGATCCACCGATGGCGCGCCAATTGCGGCTGATCCGCACCATCCTGCCGCAAGTGCGACGGGTCGGGGTGCTTTACGACGCCCACAGCGAATTCCTGCTCAAGGACCTCCGACAGGCCGCGGCACCGCTGGGCCTGGTCATCGTCAGCGAACGTTGGGACGACACCAGCGACAGCCGTCCCCTGCAAAACCTGCTGGGCCAAAGCGATGTGCTGCTGGGCCTGGATGACCCCGACTTGTACAACCCCAAGACCGTGAAGAACCTGTTGCTCAGCAGCTATGCCCGGCAACGCGCGCTGATCGGGCCCAGCGCCGCATTCGTCAAGGCCGGCAGCCTGGCCAGCACCTACAGCGACCAACAAGACTGGCTGGCGATCCTCGACGAGCTGCTTGACCGCCCCGCCACGACCTGGCCGCGCACGCTGTATCCGGACCGCTTCAAAGTCCTGGGCAACCGGCAGGTCTCCCGCTCGCTGGGGATCGAACCGATTGACGCCGAATCCGTCGCGGCAACGTTGGCCGAAGGAGAACACCGCCCATGACCTTGCGTCGCCGTTGGGACATCAACACCCGCACCCAGCTCATCGCCCTCGGCCCGGCGTTACTGCTGACCTTGCTGCTGATCACTTTCTTTACCTTCGTGCGGATCCAGGACTTGCGCCAGGAGCTCAATCACACCGGGCAACTGATCGCCAACCAACTGGCCCCCGCCACGGAATACGGCGTGATTTCCGGCAACAAAGAGGTGCTTGAAAGCCTGCTCACCGCAACCCTGGCGACCCCACACGTGCGCTTCCTGGAAGTCCAGGACAGCGCCGACAAGGTCCTGGTGTATGTCGAACAACCCGAGCAGGTCCACAGCCGTGCCCAGCAGATCGACGTCTTCCAGGCCCCGGTGCGCCTGCAGCGCATTGCCCTGAACAATGATTTCCTGCAGGGCAACAGCACCGCCATGGAGGCGTCCGGCGAAGATTACCTGGGCCGCGTGATCGTCGGCATGTCCAGCGACGCCTTCAGCCAGCGGCAACAGGAAATCCTGTTCAAGGCCGCGATCCTGGCGTTGTTCGCCCTGCTGTTCACCTTCCTGGTGGCACGTCGGCTGGCGACCAGCCTGTCCCGGCCGATCCGCGACATCGGCAACGCGGTCAAGGCTATCCAGCAAGGCGACTACAGTACCCCGCTGCCCATCGTCGATGACACCGAACTGGGGGCCTTGTCGCGGCACATCAACAACCTGGCCGACGGCCTGGAACAAGCCAGCCGCGAACAGCAGCAGGCCATGGCACAGCTGATCAAGACCCGCGAAGAAGCGGAAAAAGCCAACAGCGCCAAGTCCGAGTTCCTGGCGATGATGAGCCATGAACTGCGCACGCCCATGAACGGCGTACTGGGCATGTTGCAGCTGCTGGAAACCACCCGCATGACCGACGAGCAGCACGAGTACACGGCGCTGGCTTCGGAATCCACCGAACACCTGTTGAAGGTGATCAACGACATCCTCGACTTCTCGCGCATCGAGCGTTCGGCCCTGGAACTGGAGCACATCCCGTTCAACCTGGCCGAACTGGTGGGCAGTTGCGCGCAGTCTTTCCAGCACAGCGCCGCGCAGCGCAAGCTGGGCCTGGACCTGCGGGTCCCGGACGACATGCAGGCCTTGCAGGTCCAGGGCGATCCGACGCGGATCCGGCAGATCCTGGTGAACCTGATCGGCAACGCGCTGAAATTCACCGAGCAAGGCCGTGTCACCGTGCAATGCCAGTGGCAGGCCCTGGACCACGAACTGCTGTGGTTCACCTGCACGGTGCGCGACAGTGGCATCGGCATCCCCGCCGAGAGCCTGGAGCGCATGTTCGATGCCTTCCAGCAGGCCGACAATTCGATTTCCCGGCGCTACGGCGGCACAGGCCTGGGCCTGCCGATCGCCCGCACCCTGGCCGAACGCATGGGCGGGACGCTGCGGGCCCAGAGCGAAGAAGGCCAAGGCTCGGTGTTCACTCTCGAGATCCCGCTGGCCCTGTCGCGCCAGACACCAGCGACCCTGGTGCCGCGCCTGCCTATCGGCAGCGGCGATGGCGAAGGCCGCAACGTGTTGCTGGTGGAAGACAATCCGGTCAACCAGACGGTGGTCGAAGCCATGCTGCGCAGCCTGGGTTTCACCGTCAGCATCGCCACCGATGGCGCCCAGGCCGTACGCAGCGCCGAGAGCCTGATTTTCGAAGCGATCCTCATGGATTGCCGGTTGCCCATCATCGATGGCTACGAAGCCACGCGGCAGATCCGCCAGTTGCCGGGTTGCGACCAGGTGCCGATCATCGCCCTGACGGCCAACGCCTTGCAGGGCGACCGCGAAGCCTGCCTCGCGGCGGGCATGAACGATTACCTGGCCAAGCCGTTCAAAAGGAACGAACTGCAACAGATTCTGCAGCGCTGGGTGAATTAGAACAGCTCGCCAGACCATCTGTGACTGGCGTGAAAGGCGAAAGTGCGGCAGTCTTAGGCACCCGAACGAGCCTCGATTGGGGCTTGAATAAAAATTTCAGTGCACAGGTGTACATTCATTTCCCGTGTGCTGTGACTTTCACTACAACGCAATAGTCTATGAGTAGGCTGTCGATTCGAGGCATGAACGCTTCGATCGGCCGGGAAGATTTGCCCCACCCTGCCGCATGGGACTATTGAGGAGCTCGCATGACCAAACAAAACGCCTTTACCCGGGAAGATCTGCTGCGCTGCAGTCGCGGTGAGCTGTTCGGCCCAGGTAACGCGCAACTGCCCGCCCCGAACATGCTGATGGTGGATCGCATCACCCATATCAGCGAAGAGGGTGGCAAGTACGGCAAAGGTGAATTGGTCGCCGAGCTGGATATCACTCCGGACCTGTGGTTCTTCGCCTGCCACTTCGAAGGCGATCCGGTAATGCCGGGCTGCCTGGGCCTGGACGCCATGTGGCAACTGGTCGGTTTTTTCCTCGGCTGGCAAGGCCTGCCAGGTCGCGGTCGCGCCCTGGGTTCGGGCGAAGTGAAGTTCTTTGGTCAGGTCCTGCCGACCGCCAAGAAAATCACCTATAACATTCATATCAAACGCGTCCTCAAGGGCAAGCTGAACATGGCCATTGCCGATGGTTCGGTTGCCGTGGACGGTCGCGAGATCTACACCGCCGAAGGCCTCCGGGTCGGCGTTTTCACCTCCACTGACAACTTCTAAGGGTTATCCGCATGCGCCGCGTCGTTATCACTGGTCTGGGCATCGTTTCGTGCCTGGGCAATGACAAAGAGACCGTCTCCGCTAACCTGCGTGCAAGTCGCCCTGGCATCCGGTTCAACCCGGAATATGCCGAAATGGGTCTGCGTAGCCAGGTTTCCGGCTCCATTGACCTTCCCCTCGAAGAACTGATCGATCGCAAGATCTACCGTTTCGTCGGCCATGCGGCGGCTTACGCCTACCTGGCCATGAAGGACGCCATCGCTGACTCCGGCCTGACCGAAGAGCAGGTTTCCAACCCGCGTACCGGCCTGATCGCCGGCTCCGGCGGCGCCTCCACCTTGAACCAGATGGAAGCGCTGGACATCCTGCGCGAAAAAGGCGTCAAGCGCGTTGGCCCGTACCGCGTCACGCGGACCATGGGCAGCACCGTTTCGGCCTGCCTGGCCACGCCGTTCAAGATCAAGGGCCTGAACTACTCGATCTCCTCCGCTTGCGCCACCAGTGCCCACTGCATTGGTACCGCAGTCGAGCAGATCCAGATGGGCAAGCAGGACATCGTATTCGCCGGTGGCGGCGAAGAAGAACATTGGAGCCAGTCGTTCCTGTTCGACGCGATGGGCGCCCTGTCCAGCAAGCGCAACGACACCCCGGACAAAGCTTCCCGTGCCTACGATGCCGACCGTGACGGCTTCGTCATCGCTGGCGGTGGCGGCATGGTCGTGGTCGAGGAGCTGGAACACGCCCTGGCCCGTGGTGCGAAGATCTACGCGGAAATCGTCGGCTACGGCGCCACGTCCGATGGCTACGACATGGTCGCGCCAAGCGGCGAAGGTGCGGTGCGCTGCATGCAGATGGCCATGTCCACCGTCGATGCACCGATCGACTACCTGAACACCCACGGCACCTCGACCCCGGTCGGCGACGTCGCGGAAATGAAGGGTGTGCGCGAAGTGTTCGGCGACAAGGCCCCGGCCATCAGCTCCACCAAGAGCCTGTCGGGTCACTCCCTGGGCGCCGCCGGCGTTCACGAAGCGATCTACTGCATGCTGATGATGGAAGGCAACTTCATGGCCGGTTCGGCCAACATCGACGAGCTGGACCCGGAAGTGGCCGACCTGCCCATCCTGACCAAGACTCGCGAAAACGCCACCATCAATACCGTGATGAGCAACAGCTTCGGCTTCGGTGGCACCAACGCCACCCTGGTGATGAAGCGCTGGCAGGGCAAGTAAGCCCCGCTGCTACGCCACACAAAAAAACGCCCCGACTGGTTCGGGGCGTTTTTTTGCCTGACGGATATGCCTGAATACCTTGTGGGAGCGGGCTTGCTCGCGAATGCGGCGGATCAGACGGCACATTGCTAGCTGACACTCCGCATTCGCGAGCAAGCCCGCTCCCACATGAGATCTGCAGTGGGTGGAATTCAGCGCACGACAAACCGCTGCTGTGTCAGCAGCCGATCACCCTGGAACACCATGAATCGCCACTCTCCCGGCACCACTTCGTGGCTTTCGGTGAACTCGTAGGCCATGACGTCCTGAGGCGCGCCAGGTACCAGTTTCTGGATGACCTCGAATTTGTCGTGGCGCACGCCATCGGGGGTGCGGATACCGGGAGTGAAGTACAACAGGGTCAACGGCTGGTCGTCAGCAACCTTGCCAGCCAACTGATAGCGCATGCCGAATTTGGTGCCCAGCTTCGCCGGTACGCTCTCGGTCTGGCGGATCTGCTCGTTGCTGCGCCGCAGGACCCGCTCGCCCGATTGCAACTCAGCCTGGGGCCCTTCAAAGACACCGTATTCCACCGGGCCTTCGACACGAACTTCCGCCTGGGCCAGGCCGCAGGTCAACAACAGCGCGACCAGTGCGCTTGAACGGGTGAGGTGCATAGTGCGCTCCTTGATTGAGATGAGCGCGAGGGTATGACGCGGGAGTGACAGGCTGATGACAAAGCGATGTTGGCCAGGCCAGCTATGGCCCGGAGATAGGGTTGCCCCTGTGGCGAGGGAGCTTGCTCCCGCTCGACTGCGCAGCAGTCGCCAGATTTTGGGGCTACTGCGTAGCCCAGCGGGAGCAAGCTCCCTCGCCACAAAAGCGGGCTTAGCGGGCCACTGAGCGGGGCAGCACCGCCAGGAAGTTATCCCGCGCCACTCTCCTCGCCACGTCTTGCGGCAAGGCATCGAGGAACGGATCGAAGCTGCGCAGTTCCTCACCCAACTTGTTGAAACGCCCAACCACATCCGACCCCACCATGAAACGCTCAGGAAAGCGCTCCACCAGCTTTACCCACTCAACCCGAGGCTTGCCCGCCTCATCCAGCAAGTACGGCGTGAGTACGCTCCAGGACAGGTCGACGTAGAGATTGGGGTAGGCCTCGAGCAGGCGGGTCAGGGTCGGCAGCAGAAAATCCAAGCGGGTCTGGTGACGATGGATTTCCATGCTGGTGCCTGCATGGGCCCAGATGAAGCGCGTATGCGGGTGATTGCGCAACGGCTCCTCGATTTCCGCCAGGTACAGCGGATTTTTCTCACGCTTGGACGTGATGTTGGAATGCAGCATCACTGGCAGGTCGTTCTCCGCCGCCAGGTGATAGATCCGCGTCATGGCTTCGTTGTTGGCCCGTGGCGTGTCGCCCGAGGTCAGCGCCGTCAGGTCGTCATGGCGGGTGAAGACTTCACCGATGCCCTGCCACAACCCCGGATAGAGATCGAGCATGCGCTGGATGTGGGCGGCGGAGTTCTTGTCGTTGGGATTGAAGCCCGACAGGAACGGATGGAAGTGCTGGCGCTGTTCGTCGGTCAGCTTGCTCACTGCCGCGGCGACGATCACATCGGTGGCGCTGTACCAATAGGCGTCCGCGTCATCACCGGCGTAATAACGCGGACGCTTGGGCTCGTCCTCATGCCATTTCTTGGCCACCGGCACGCCGGAAATCATCACATGCTCAATGCGATTGTCCGCCATCGCCTGAAGCAAGCTGGGCATGCCGGCGCTCTCCTGGAAGAAATCGACGTAATGCAGGTGCGCATCGCTGTAGGCATATTCGCGGGCCA
The DNA here is from genome assembly GCF_051131985.1 of Pseudomonas sp. Z3-6. Lineage (NCBI taxonomy): Bacteria > Pseudomonadati > Pseudomonadota > Gammaproteobacteria > Pseudomonadales > Pseudomonadaceae > Pseudomonas > Pseudomonas sp. Z3-6. The sequence continues at coordinate 1,909,883 of NZ_CP071644.1, read as the reverse complement.
TGGCGGTGGCGCTCGAAACGACCAGCAGCCAGGCAAGGATCAAACGGGTCAAAGGCACGGGCGGTCTCCAGAAGCCATGAACAGCGTAGACCCTCGCCGTCCCGCCTGGGTTCAAGGCGCATGTGCAGTGTCTGCCGGCGGCGGGTTATGCTTCGGCCAACCGTTGTTTAACCTGGAAGACAACATGACCACCCTCCTGACCGTTCGTCCCCGCGCCGAAGACGTCGAAGGCCAGCCGATCCTTCGCCCGCTGCCGTCCGCCAAATGCCGCAGCGTCGGGCCTTTCGTGTTTTTCGATCACATGCTGCCAACCACCTACCCGGCCGGCAAAGGCATGAACATCCGCCAGCATCCACACATTGGCCTGTCCACCCTCACCTACCTGTTCGAAGGCAAACTCCAGCACAAGGACAGCCTGGGCTCCGACCAGGTGGTGGACGCTGGCGATGTCAGCTGGATGACCGCCGGCAGCGCCATCGCCCACGTCGAGCGCACCCCGAAGTCATTGCTGGGCAGCCCTTTCGCCATGCACGGGTTGCAAGTCTGGCTGGCCTCGCCCAAGTCCCACGAACAGGGCCCGGGGCGCTACAGCCATCACCCCGCGCAGAGCCTGCCGGTCAGTGAGAACCTGGGGGTCAGCATCCGCATGATTGCCGGGGCAGGCTTTTGCCTGGAATCACCGGTACCGGTGCTGTCGCCAACGCTGTACGCCGAGTTGAACCTGCAAACAGCAACGACCTTGCTGATTCCCACCGAGCATGAAGAACGGGCCCTGTATGTGATCAGTGGCGAGGCGTTATTGGAGGGTGAGCCGGTAGAAGCCCATTCCCTGGTGATATTGCCAGCCGGGGAAGATATGACACTGTTTGCCGACAGCGATTGCCATGCCGTGCTGTTCGGCGGCGCGCCCCTGGACGGGCCGCGGCGGATGAACTGGAATTTCGTTTCCAGCGACCCGGCCCGGATCGATGAAGCCCGCCGGCGCTGGGCGGCTGGGGACTGGCCGACGGTGCCGGGGGAAAGCGAGCGGATCGAGCTGCCCTGAGTTCAGGGTTGTCTGGCTGGGCCCCTTCGCGAGCAAGCCCGCTCCCACAAGGACCGAGTCGCCCGCAGCACTGTGGGCATCGCAGATCCACTGTGGGAGCGGGCTTGCTCGCGAAGGGGCCAGTCCTGACACCAACAATGCTCAGTACCCGCCCCGACCTCAGCCCTTGAACACTTCATCCAACAAATTATGCATCGAGCGGAACGCCCGCCCGGCGACCTTGGCGTCGTACATCATCTTGCCCGGCACGTTGGCCTGCGGATCAGTGAACGAGTGCACCGCACCGCCGTAGCTCAGCAACTGCCAATCCACCCCGGCGGCATTCATTTCCTCTTCAAAGGCCGGCAGCTGCTCTTTCGGCACCAGCGGGTCGCAAGCGCCATGCATCACCAGCACCGCGCCCTTGATGTTCTGCGCATCGGCCGGGTTCGGTGTATCCAGGGTGCCGTGGAAGGAAATCGCGGCCTTGAGCGGTGCGCCGGTGCGCGCCAACTCCAGTGAACAGCAACCGCCGAAGCAGAAGCCGAACGTGGCCAGCTTCGTCGTGTCGACCTCGGCTTCGCCCTGGCTTTGCAACTGCTCGAACGCAGCCTGCATGCGCTTGCGCAACAATGCCCGGTCGTTCTTGAGGGGCATCATCGCCGCCCCCGCCTCATCGGCATTGGTCGGGCGCACCGTTTGCCCATACAAGTCGGCGATCAGCACCACATAACCGTTGGCCGCCACCGACTTGGCAATGTCCTCGGCACCCGCCCCGACACCCATCCAGTTCGGCGCCATCAGCAAACCCGGGCGCGGGCCCTGCTGGTTAATGTCGAAGGCCAGGCGCCCTTCATAACTTTGACCATCGATCTGATAGACCAGCGAACGAACCGTAACCTGACTCATGACGGACTCCTCTTTGACTGAACACCAGAAATGAAAAAACCCGCCGAAGCGGGTTTTTCCTGCACTTGTTTAAGCTGACAGTTCAACCAACAGCTTGTTCAGGCGACGCACATACGCCGCCGGGTCCTTCAGGCTGTCGCCGGCCGCCAGGGCCGCCTGGTCGAACAGGATGTGCGACAGATCGCCGAAACGCTCTTCACTCTGCTCGTTGTCGAGTTTTTCCACCAGCGGGTGGGCCGGGTTGAATTCGAAGATCGGCTTGGAGTCCGGGACTTTCTGGCCGCTGGCTTCGAGGATCTGGCGCATTTGCAGGCCCAGGTCCTGCTCACCGATGGCCAGGATCGCCGGGGAGTCGGTCAGGCGGTGCGAGACGCGCACTTCGCTGACAGCGTCGCCCAGGGCGGTCTTGATCCGCTCCACCAGGCCTTCCTTGCTCTTGGCGACTTCTTCGGCGGCCTTCTTGTCTTCTTCCGAATCCAGGTTGCCGAGGTCTAGGTCACCACGGGCCACATCGACGAAGCTCTTGCCGTCGAACTCGCTGAGGTAGCTCATCAGCCACTCGTCGATGCGGTCGGTCAGCAGCAGCACTTCGATGCCTTTCTTGCGGAAGACTTCCAGGTGCGGGCTGTTCTTGACCTGCGCATAGGTTTCACCGGTCAGGTAGTAGATCTTGTCCTGGCCTTCCTTGGCGCGGGCCAGGTAATCGGCCAGGCCAACAATCTGCTCGCCATCGTCACCCTGGGTCGACGCAAAGCGCAGCAGGCCGGCGATTTTCTCTTTGTTGGCGAAGTCCTCGGCCGGACCTTCCTTCATCACTTGGCCAAAGTTCTTCCAGAAGCTCTTGTACTGATCAGGCTCGTTCTTCGCCAGTTTTTCCAGCATGTCCAGCACGCGCTTGGTCAGTGCCGACTTCATGGAATCGATGATCGGATCTTTCTGCAGGATTTCCCGCGAAACGTTCAGCGACAAATCGTTGGAATCCACCACGCCCTTGATGAAGCGCAGGTACAGCGGCAGGAACGATTCGGCCTGGTCCATCACGAACACACGCTGCACGTACAGCTTCAAGCCCCGTGGCGCTTCGCGCTGGTACAGGTCGAACGGTGCGCGGGCCGGCACGTACAGCAGCGAGTTGTATTCCAGCTTGCCTTCGACCTTGTTATGGCTCCAGCTCAGCGGGTTCTCGTAGTCGTGGGCGATGTGCTTGTAGAACTCCTGGTATTCCTCGTCTTTCACTTCGGTGCGTGGACGGGTCCACAGGGCACTGGCGCGGTTGACGGTTTCCCACTCCACTTCAGGCTTTTCTTCGCCTTCGGCGGCGGTGACTTCCTTCGGCAGCTCGATGGGCAGCGCGATATGGTCGGAGTACTTCTTGATGATGTTGCGCAGGCGCCAACCGTCGGCGAACTCGTCTTCGCCGGACTTGAGGTGCAGCACGATGCGGGTACCGCGATCAGCCTTGTCGACGGTGGCGACTTCGAACTCGCCTTCGCCCTTGGACGACCAGTGCACGCCTTCGCTCGCAGCGAGGCCGGCACGGCGGCTGAACACTTCGACCTGGTCGGCCACGATGAACGCCGAATAGAAACCGACGCCGAATTGACCGATCAGGTGGGAATCTTTCTTCTGGTCGCCGGACAGGTTCTTCATGAAGTCGGCGGTGCCGGACTTGGCGATGGTGCCCAGGTGCGTGATCACCTCTTCGCGGCTCATGCCGATGCCGTTGTCTTCGAGGGTGACGGTTCTGGCGTCCTTGTCGAAGCTCACACGGATTTTCAGCTCGGCGCCGCCTTCCAGCAGTTCAGGCTTGGAAAGGGCTTCGAAACGTAATTTGTCGACAGCGTCGGAGGCGTTCGAAATCAGCTCGCGAAGGAAAATTTCCTTATTCGAATACAGCGAGTGAATCATCAGGTGCAGCAGTTGCTTCACCTCGGTCTGGAAGCCCAGGGTTTCCTTTTGAGTTTCCACGCTCATGGTCATCAAACTCCAAGTGGATGGTGGTGTCCGCCTCGCTGAGATTGGCGGCGGGATGTCCTCAAGGTGGGGGCAGCGTTGATGATTTCAAGGGCGATCCGGTTTTGGAGGCTCCTGGATCTTGAAATGCGCCCGGGCGGTGGCGATGGGTTCGGCCTCGATGTCTTGCCAAGCGGTGATCGCGACGTTGGCGACCCGCCGGCCCTGGCGCCAGACCTGGCATTTGGCGTAGGTGTCGCGAAAGTGCCCGGCGCGCAGGTAATCCAGGGAAAAGTCGATGATTTTGGGTATGCCTGGCGTGCCGGTGGCAATCAATAGATGCACCGCAGCGGCCAGCTCCATGAAGCCGGCGATGACCCCGCCGTGGATGGCCGGCAGTAAAGGGTTACCAATGTTGTCTTTGTTGGCCGGCAGGCGAAACACCAAGTCGTCGCCCTGGCGCGTGCATTCGACGCCGATCAGTTGGGCATAGGGAATCGAGGCGAGCAGTAGCGCGTAGTCGCCCTGCTCGCAGGCGCGGCGCAGTTGTTCCCGGTTGGTATCGGTCATGGTTGGCCCACGGTGGTTATCGGACTGGCCTTGCCCATGCCCCTGGCATGCTGGCCCAGGCGCATGAACGTGCCCACCACGTGGGCGATGGGCTGCTCGGGGTCGTCCTGATAGGCGAAACCGCGGGTGAAGATCACGTCCGGGGTCACCCGATAGCATTGCGCGAAACCATAGACGTCCTTGTGCGGCTCGGCGGCGTGCATGTAGTCGATGCGCAGGTCGAGGGTGGGACAGACTTCGAATTGCGGCAGCACACACAAGGTCGACATGCCGCACGCGGTGTCCATCAATGAGGTCAACGCGCCACCGTGGATGATGCCCGTCAGGGGATTACCAACGATTTGCGGGCTGAACGGCAGGATGACCGTCAGCCCATCGCGACTGGCGCTGTGCAGCTTCAAGCCCAGCACCTGGCAATGCCGCAGGGCGGATAAAAAGCGTGTAGCACGCTCAAAAATGGGATCTTCAGCCATGTCCATCAATGCCCTCGTTTGTGCAGAGGCCCGGCAACGGGCGTGTTCGCTAAAGTTCCGCGAGCGTGCAAAGTTATATATCTGTAGCAAAAGAGGAACTTAACCTGAAGGGGCGCGCTCAAAAGGCCAGTAGTTATTTCCATAAGGAGAAACACCCCATGCGTAAGACTTTTGCTATTGCCTTGATGTTGGCCGCTTCCCTCGGCCTCGCTGCCTGCGATAAAAAATCCGAGGACAAAGCTCAAGATGCCCAACAACACGCTGAGCAAGCTCAGCAAGACATGAACAAAGCACAGGATAAAGTGAACGACGCGGCGAAAGAAAACGCCGAAGCCGCCAAAGCTCAGTCTGAATCGAACAGTGCCGCGCAGCAGGAACAAGCTCCTGCTCCTGCTCCTGAAGCGCCTAAAACCAACTGATACGGTTTTAGCAGTAAAAGAAAACCCGCCTGGCGCGGGTTTTCTTTTGCCTGTGATTTGGAGGCGACGTCTGTCAGGCCGCTTCCTTGCCGGCCTCGGGCGCTGGTGCTTCGGTGGGGGTATAGACCATCACATCCAGCACATCGGAGTGAAACTCGCGCTGATACAACACGAACACCACGCCTGCACTCATCAACATGAATAACCAGGGGCTGACAAACCACGCCAACATGGTCATGCCGAAGTAATAGGCACGCAGGCCGAAGTTGAACTGGTTGGCCGCCATGGAAATCACCCGCGCCGCCCTTAGTGCGAAGGCTTTGCGCTCTTGCTCCGAGACATGGCGCTCGCCGATCATCGGTGCCGAACCAATCAGCACCGCCGCGAAGTTGTATTGGCGCATGCACCAGCTGAACGTGAAGAACGCATACACGAACACCAGTGCCAGGCACAGCAACTTGACCTCCGCCATGCCCTGGGAAGCCTGTTGCACCAAGGGGATGTCCGCCAGCAACGACACCGCCCGATCCGAGGCCCCAAGCACTGTCAGGATGCCCGCCAGGATGATCAGTGTGCTGGAAGCGAAGAATGACGCGTTGCGCTCCAGGTTGCCGATCACGCTGGCATCGGCGATGCGGTTCTCACGCAGCAGCATGCGGCGCATCCAGTCTTCGCGGTACAGGTGCATGACACTGGCCAGGCAGGCCGTGTCGCGGGCCTTCCAGGAGGCATAACGGGTGTAGCCCGCCCAGCAGATGATGAACCAGGCGGCGGCAAGCAGATGGATCAGGTTGGCTTGGATGAATGACATTCGATTTCCTGTGACGAAAACAAAGCTGTGGCAACTTGCAACGGCCCCCTGTGGGAGCGGGCTTGCTCGCGAATGCGGTGTGTCAAACGGCATATTTGTAGCTGGTACACCGCATTCGCGAGCAAGCCCGCTCCCACAGGGTTCTGCAGGTTTTTCAAGACACTGCTTCGACGTTTACCCACGAAAAAAGACACTGCCGCCCAAAAAAAATGCCCCGTATCGATTGATACGGGGCATTTCGGTTCTTGCCGGTGGATCTGCCTGTTGTCGCTTACGCCAACGCTTCGCTGCGCTTGCCCAGCAGGCGATCACACACCACCGCGACCGCCAGGGTCATCACCGAAGGCACCAGCCAGGCCAGGCCCTGCTCGCTCAGCGGCAAGTGAGCCAGTTGCGTCGGCATCCAGTCCGCCAGCCCCGCGCCCTTGAGCGCATCGATCAGGCCAAACAGGAACGACACCAGCATCACCGGGCCAACGATGCGCCCCTGCTCGTGCCAGAAATCCTTGCAGAAGCTCAGGGCCACCAGGGCGATGCACGGTGGGTAGATCGCGGTGAGGACCGGAATCGAGAACGCGATCAGCTTGGTCAGGCCCAGGTTGGACACCAACAGCGAAAAGGCCGCCAGGATCACCACCAAGGTCTTGTAAGACAGCGGCAACACGCGGCTGAAGTACTCGGCGCAGGCGCAGGTCAGGCCGACCGCGGTCACCAGGCACGCCAGGGAAATCAGCACCGCCAGGAAACCGCTGCCCAGGCTGCCGAAGGTGTGTTGCACATAGGCGTGCAGCACGGCGGCGCCATTGGTTGCGCCCGCGGCCACTTCATGGCTGCCCGAACCCAGGCGGAACAGGCTGACGTAGACCAGCGCCAGACCCACGCCGGCAATCAGCCCGGCGATGATCGCGTAACGGGTGATCAGGGCCGGTGACTCGACGCCCCGGGAGCGGATCGCATTGACGATGACAATGCCGAACACCAAGGCGCCCAGGGTATCCATGGTCAGGTAGCCATTGATGAAGCCTTGGGAAAACGGCGCCGCCACGTATTCAGGCGTGGCCACGCCGATATCGCCGGCCGGCAAGGCAAACGCAGCGATGCCGAGCACGGCCAGGGCGATGATCTTCAGGGGAGCAAGGAAACGTCCGACGGTGTCCAGCAGGCGGCCCGGGTAGAGCGAGATGAAAAACACCAGCAGGAAATACACCGCGCTGTAGAGGAACAGCGCCAGCGGGCTTTCGCCGGTCAGAGGCGCCAAGCCGACTTCGAACGAAACGGTGGCGGTACGTGGCGTGGCGAACAGCGGGCCGACAGCCAGGTAGCACACCGCCGCCAGCAACCCACCGGCGATTTTTCCGATGGGGCTGCTCAGGGCATCCATCGCGCCGCCGACCTTGGCCAATGCAACGACCGTGATGACCGGCAGCCCGACCGCGGTGATCAAGAAGCCCAGCGCCGCCATCCAGACATGGGGCCCGGACTGCAAACCGACGATAGGCGGGAAGATGATGTTGCCAGCCCCGACGAACAGGGCAAATGTCATGAAACCAAGCGCCAGGATGTCCTGGCCTTTCAACACTTTCATTAAGGAAACCACACTACTGAATCGGAATTTAGAGAGGGATTTCCCCGAGGGTAGAGGGAAATGCTGCCGATCCGTATGGGACCGACCCGTTTAGCGCGGCGCTTCCTTTTGGGCAGCGATCGCAAAAATGGCTGCTAGCCTAACGAATTTGGCGATAAAACGCACTGTAAAGGGGCAAACTATCCGATGCACGACGCTCCCGTGTCGCGTTTTTGCATCTAAATGGTTGACGACTGTAATTCCGTCATCGCGAGCAAGCTTGCTCCCACAATGCAATACACTCATGCCTTTGTGGCGAGGGAGCTTGCTCCCGCTGGGCTGCGCAGCAGCCCCAATACAGGCAACCGGATCTATTCAGGTAAACGGCGCAGTCTGGTTTATGACTGCTGCGCAGCCGAGCGGGAGCAAGCTCCCTCGCCACAAGGACCTCCCTACATTTCCCAAGTAAAACGGCTGTACAGTCGGCCAGAAACGACAAAGGCCACCCGGAGGTGGCCTTTGTTGCTGGAACGAAAAGGTCAGCCGAAGCTTACTTCTTCATTTCCCAGCCAGTCAGCTCGGCCAGGGCCTTGCCGATGTCTGCCAGCGAACGCACGGTTTTTACGCCTGCGTCTTGCAGTGCAGCGAACTTCTCGTCTGCAGTGCCTTTGCCGCCAGAGATGATTGCGCCGGCATGGCCCATGCGCTTGCCCGGAGGAGCAGTCACACCAGCGATGTAGGAAACAACCGGCTTGGTCACGTTTGCCTTGATGTAGGCAGCGGCTTCTTCTTCAGCGGAACCGCCGATCTCACCGATCATGACGATCGCTTCGGTCTTCGGGTCTTCCTGGAACAGCTTCAGGATGTCGATGAAGTTCGAGCCTGGGATCGGGTCACCGCCGATGCCGACGCAAGTCGACTGACCGAAACCGGCGTCAGTGGTCTGCTTCACGGCTTCGTAGGTCAGGGTGCCCGAACGGGACACGATACCGACCTTGCCTGGCAAGTGAATGTGACCTGGCATGATGCCGATCTTGCATTCGCCCGGAGTGATCACGCCTGGGCAGTTAGGGCCGATCAGGGTGATACCCAGCTCGTCGCACTTGACCTTGGCTTCCAGCATGTCGATGGTCGGGATGCCTTCGGTGATGCAGACGATCAGCTTGATGCCGCCGAACGCTGCTTCAAGGATGGAGTCCTTGCAGAAAGGAGCCGGAACGTAGATCACGCTGGCGGTAGCGCCAGTGGCGGCTACAGCGTCTTTCACGGTGTTGAACACGGGCAGGCCCAGATGCTCGGTGCCGCCTTTGCCCGGAGTCACGCCGCCAACCATCTTGGTGCCGTATTCCAGGGCTTGCTGGGTGTGGAAACTACCTTGCGAACCGGTAATACCCTGGCAGATAACCTTGGTGTCTTTGTTGATCAGGACGCTCATTATTTGCCCTCCGCAGCTTTAACGACTTGTTGAGCAGCGTCGGTCAGGCTGGTAGCAGCGATGATGTTCAAACCGCTTTCTGCCAGTACTTTAGCGCCCAGCTCAGCGTTGTTGCCTTCAAGGCGAACAACAACCGGGATTTTCACGCCGACTTCTTTCACGGCGCCAATGATGCCTTCGGCAATCATGTCGCAGCGAACGATGCCGCCGAAGATGTTGACCAGTACTGCGGCGACGTTGGTGTCGGACAGGATGATCTTGAACGCTTCGGTAACACGTTCCTTGGTAGCACCGCCGCCCACGTCGAGGAAGTTGGCTGGCTTGCCGCCGTGCAGGTTGACGATGTCCATGGTACCCATGGCCAGGCCGGCACCGTTGACCATGCAGCCGATGTTGCCTTCCAGGGCTACGTAGTTCAGTTCGAACTTGGCAGCGTGCGCTTCGCGCGGATCGTCTTGCGACGGATCGTGGAAAGTCTTCAGCTTAGGCTGACGGTACATGGCGTTGGCGTCGATGTTGATCTTGGCATCGAGGCAGTGCAGGTCGCCGTCGGCCTTGATCACCAGCGGGTTCACTTCCAGCAGTGCCAGGTCGTGGTCCTGGAACAGCTTGGCCAGACCTACGAAGATCTTGGCGAACTGAGTGACCTGCTTGCCTTCCAGACCCAGCTGGAATGCCAGCTCGCGACCCTGGAATGGCTGTGCGCCAACCAGTGGGTCGATGGTGGCCTTGAGGATTTTCTCAGGGGTATCGTGAGCGATTTTCTCGATGTCCACGCCACCTTCGGTGGATGCCATGAACACGATGCGGCGGCTCGAACGGTCAACGACAGCGCCCAGGTACAGCTCTTTAGCGATATCAGTGCACGATTCAACCAGGATCTTGGTGACTGGCTGACCGTTGGCGTCAGTCTGGTAAGTCACCAGACGCTTGCCCAGCCACTGCTGTGCGAAGGCTTTGGCGTCTTCTTTGCTGCGAACCAGCTTGACGCCGCCCGCTTTACCGCGACCACCGGCGTGAACCTGGGCTTTGACAACCCATTCGCTGCCGCCGATTTTGTCGCAAGCTTCTGCTGCCGCTTCCGGGGTGTCTACCGCGTAGCCGGTGGATACTGGCAGGCCGTACTCAGCGAACAGCTGCTTACCCTGATACTCGTGAAGATTCATGCTTATTACCGTCTTCGTTAGGTACTGCGCATTCGGTGCTGCACCGTTGTGGTGCCGCACCACCTGTGACTGCTGCTTGCGTAGCGTTCCGGTGAACCAGTGTCGCTACGCAAGGCTGCGTCCAGCGGATATTCCGCGGTGAGTCTTGCTCGCAAGGCTCACGACGGGCCATACCGCCGTGGTTTCTTATTGTCTATTAACGCTTCTTGCGGTTGGCCACGTGGATGGCGCCGCCATTTACGGCCAGGGCCGCTTCGTGCAAGGCTTCGGACAGGGTCGGATGGGAGAAGACCATCATGCCCAGATCCTCAGCGCTGGTGCCGAATTCCATACCGATCGCGCCTTGCTGTACCAGCTCGGCAGCGCTTGGGCCAATGACGTGAACGCCCAATACGCGATCCGTCTTGGCGTCGGCGATGACTTTCACGAAACCACCGGTATCGTTGGCTGCCATGGCACGGCCACTGGCGGCGAACGGGAAGGTGCCGACGTTAACTTCAACGCCTTCGGCTTTCAAGGCCTGCTCGGTCTTGCCAACCCATGCGATTTCCGGGTGGGTGTAGATAACCGATGGGATCAGGTCGTAGTTCATCTGGGCTTTGTGGCCCTTGATGCGCTCGACGACCATGATGCCTTCTTCGGATGCCTTGTGGGCCAGCATCATGCCGCGAACCACGTCACCGATGGCGAACACGCCCGGTACGGCGGTAGCGCAATGGTCATCGACCGCGATGAAGCCGCGCTCGTCGATTTCCACGCCGCTGTCGGCAGCCAGCAGGTCGGTGGTCACCGGACGACGGCCGACCGCAACGATCAGCTTGTCGAAGGTGATGGTCTGTTCGCCCTTGGCGTCGGTGTAGGTCACCACGACTTCTTCGCCGTTGACCTTCGAACCGGTCACGCGAGCGCCCAGCTTGATGTCCAGGCCCTGTTTGGTCAGGGTTTTCAGCGCTTCCTTGGATACCGCGGTGTCAGCGGCCATCAGGAAGGTGTCGAGGGCTTCGAGCACGGTCACTTCAGCGCCCAGGCGCGACCATACCGAACCCAGCTCGAGGCCGATCACGCCAGCGCCGATCACGCCCAGGCGTTTTGGCACGGTCTGGAATTCCAGGGCGCCGGTGGAGTCGACGATCACATTCTGGTCGACCGGAGCCGGTGGAATGTCGATTGGACGCGAGCCGGGTGCCAGGATGACGTTTTCGGCTTCGATCACTTCAACCGAGCCGTCTGGCTTGGTCACTTCGACTTTCTTGCCCAGCAGCAGCTTGCCGTGGCCTTCGATGGAGGTCACGCCGTTGGCCTTGAACAGGGTGGCGACACCGCTGGTCAGGTTCTTGACGATGCCAGCCTTGCGGCCAACCATCGCGGCGACGTCCATCTTCACTTCACCGGTAGAGATACCGTGAACGTTGAAGCTTTCTTTCGCTTCCTTGTATTTCCAGGAGCTGTCCAGCAGCGCCTTGGACGGAATGCAACCGACGTTCAGGCAAGTACCGCCCAAGGCCTGTTTGCCTTCCTTGTCGGTGTATTTCTCGATGCAGGCAGTGGAGAGGCCCAGTTGCGCAGCCTTGATGGCCGCTACGTAGCCGCCAGGGCCCGCACCAATCACTACCACGTCGAATTTCTGAGTCATGAGTCATTCCTTTTCGAATCAAACCGGACGATCACTTGTGATGACCGTCGAGGGACGAAACCGGTTGTTTCAGCAAGAGGCCGGTCACAACAGACCGGCCCTCGCGGCGAAAATCAGATATCCAGCAGCAGACGAGCCGGATCTTCAAGCAGGTTCTTGATGGTTACCAGGAACGTCACGGCTTCTTTACCGTCGATCAGGCGGTGATCGTAGGACAGTGCCAGGTACATCATCGGACGAATCACGACCTGACCATTGATCGCCATCGGACGCTGCAGGATGTTGTGCATGCCCAGGATAGCCGCTTGCGGCGGGTTGACGATCGGGGTCGACATCATCGAACCGAATGTACCACCGTTGGTGATGGTGAACGTACCGCCGGTCATCTCTTCGATGGACAGCTTGCCGTCACGGGCCTTCTTGCCGAAGGTGGCGATGCCGCCTTCGATTTCGGCCAGGCTCATCAGTTCGGCATTGCGCAGTACCGGAACCACCAGGCCACGGTCGCTGGAAACAGCAACACCGATGTCGGCGTAGCCGTGGTAGACGATGTCGGAACCGTCGATCGACGCGTTGACGGCCGGGAAGCGTTTCAGCGCTTCGGTGGCAGCCTTGACGAAGAACGACATGAAGCCCAGGCGTACGCCGTTGTGGGACTTCTCGAACAGGTCCTTGTACTTCGAACGCAGCGCCATGACTTCGGTCATGTCGACTTCGTTGAAGGTGGTCAGCATCGCCATGTTCGACTGGGCTTCAACCAGACGCTTGGCCACGGTGGCGCGAACGCGGGTCATCGGAACGCGTTTTTCAACGCGATCACCGGCAGCGAACACCGGAGCGGCGGCGGCAGGTGCGGCAGGCTTGGCAGGCGCGGCGGCTGGCGCGGCTTTCTTGGCGGCAACGGCTGCCACCACGTCTTCCTTGGTCACACGACCGCCCTTGCCAGTGCCGGCAACGGAAGCGATGTTGATGCCATTCTCTTCAGCCAACTTGCGAGCAGCAGGCGCGGCGACTGGATCGTCTTCGCCCGAAGCAGCAGGCGCAGCGGCCTGAGCGGCAGCCGGTGCGGCAGCGGCGGCTGGAGCGGCGGCAGCAGCGCCGCCCTCTTCGATCGAGCCCAGGACCTGGTTCGACAGAACGGTAGCGCCTTCCTCGGCAATGATTGCGCCCAGCACGCCGTCAGCTTCGGCCAATACTTCCAGCACGACCTTGTCGGTCTCGATGTCGACGATCAGGTCGTCACGCTTGACGGCCTCGCCTGGTTTCTTGTGCCAGGTGGCAACGGTGCCATCGGCAACCGATTCCGGGAATGACGGGGCTTTGATTTCGATAGCCATTATCTGTGGGTCCTTAAAATTCGGTTTCAGTCAGCGCGAAGGCGTTAAACAGTGAAGGCATCTTGCAGCAGTTTTTCCTGCTGCTCGGCGTGCATCGACGCATAACCACACGCAGGTGCAGCAGAAGCATCACGGCCGGCATATTCCAGGCCCAGGGCCTTGTTATGGTTGCCGATGCTGCGACGCAGGTGATGCTGGCTGCTGTACCACGCGCCTTGGTTCATCGGTTCTTCCTGACACCACACCACATGGGTGAGGTTGGTGTAAGGCGCGATGGCCTCCATCAGGTCTTCTTCCGGGAACGGGTAAAGCTGCTCGATACGCACGATGGCGATGTCTTCGCGGCCTTCGGCACGACGTTTTTCCAGCAGGTCGTAGTAGACCTTGCCGCTGCACAGGACCAGGCGAGTCACTTTCGCCGCGTCCAGGGTATCGATTTCCGAAATGACGGTCTGGAACGAGCCTTCGGCCAGGTCTTCGAGCGTGGAAATCGCCAGTTTGTGACGCAGCAGCGACTTCGGTGTCAGCACGATCAGCGGCTTGCGCAGCGGACGGATGACCTGACGACGCAGCAGGTGGTAGATCTGCGCCGGAGTCGTCGGTACGCAAACCTGGACGTTGTGCTCGGCGCACAGCTGCAGGTAGCGTTCCAGACGTGCCGACGAGTGCTCCGGCCCCTGCCCTTCATAACCGTGTGGCAACAGCATGGTCAGACCGCAGAGACGGCCCCACTTGTGCTCGCCGCTGGTGATGAACTGGTCGACAACCACCTGGGCACCGTTGGCGAAGTCGCCGAACTGCGCTTCCCAGATCACCAGGGCATTTGGCTCGGTGGTGGAATAGCCATATTCGAACGCCAGGACGGCTTCCTCGGACAGCAGCGAATCGTACAGGTCGAAACGTGGCTGGCCTTTGTACAGGTGTTGCAGCGGGATGTGGGTGCTGGCGTCTTTCTGGTTGTGCAGCGCCGCGTGGCGGTGCGAGAAAGTGCCGCGGCCTACGTCCTGGCCGGTGATGCGGATCGGGTGACCTTCGAACGCCAGGGTCGCGTACGCCATGGTTTCGGCGTAACCCCAGTTGATCGGCAGGCCACCGGCTTGCATCTTCTGCCGGTCTTCGTAGATTTTCGCAACCTGGCGCTGGACCACGAAGCCTTCCGGGATTTCCAGCAGCTTGGCGGACAATTCCTGCAGGGTCTTGAGGTCGAAACGCGTGTCGTGACGCGCGGTCCAGGCGTGGCCCAGGTACGGACGCCAGTCCACGAACAGTTCCTTGTTCGGTTCCTTGACCAGGCTTTTTACCACGTGCAGGCCGTTATCCAGGGCGTTGCGATATTCATCGACTTTTTCCTGGACGCGGCCGGCATCCAGCACGCCGCCCTGGGTCAGGCGCTCGGCATACAGCTCACGGGTGGTGCGCTGCTTGGCGATCTGCTGGTACATCAGCGGCTGGGTGCCGCTTGGCTCGTCGGCCTCGTTGTGACCGCGACGACGGTAGCAGACCAGGTCGATCACCACGTCGCGCTTGTATTGCATGCGGTAGTCGATGGCCAACTGGGTCACGAACAGCACGGCTTCCGGGTCATCGCCATTCACATGGAGAATCGGCGCCTGGATCATTTTCGCGACGTCGGTTGCGTACTCGGTGGAGCGCGAGTCCAGCGGGTTGCTGATGGTGAAACCGACCTGGTTGTTGATCACGATGTGCACGGTGCCGCCGGTCTTGAAACCGCGGGTCTGCGACATCTGGAAGGTTTCCATGACCACGCCTTGACCGGCGAATGCCGCGTCACCGTGGATGGAGATCGGCAGCACCTTCTCGCCGGTCGGATCGTTACGACGATCCTGGCGGGCACGGACCGAACCCTCGACCACCGGGGAAACGATTTCCAGGTGGGACGGGTTAAAGGCCATGGCCAAGTGGACTTCGCCACCGGTGGTCATCACGTTGGACGAGAAGCCCTGGTGGTATTTCACGTCACCGGAGCCCAGCTCGACCTTCTTCTTGCCTTCGAACTCGTCGAACAGCTCGCGCGGGTTCTTGCCGAAGGTGTTGACCAGAACGTTCAGGCGGCCACGGTGGGCCATGCCGATGACGACTTCCTTGGTGCCGTAGGAACCGGAACGCTGGATCAACTCGTCGAGCATCGGAATCAGGCTTTCGCCGCCTTCCAGGCCGAAACGCTTGGTGCCCGGGTATTTGGTACCCAGGTATTTTTCCAGGCCTTCACCGGCGGTGACGCGCTCGAGCAAGTGGCTCTTGATGTCGGCGGAGTACGTCGGACGGCCACGAACGCTTTCCAGACGCTGCTGGAACCACTGGCGCTGCTCGGAATCGGTGATGTGCGTAAATTCAGCGCCGATGGTGCGGCAATATGTCTGCTGCAACGCTTCGTGAATTTCGCGTAGGCTCGCTTCCTCTTTGCCGATGAACAGGTCGCCGGCACGGAAGGTCGTATCAAGGTCGGCATTGGTCAAGCCGTAGTGAGTGATCGACAGGTCTGCAGGTGCAGGACGCTGCCACAGCCCCAGCGGGTCAAGCTGGGCTGCCTGGTGGCCACGCATCCGGTAGGCCTGGATCAGTCGCAGTACTTCAACTTGCTTCTTCTCGTGCTCGGAGCTCACGCTGCCGGCAGACACCGGTTGAGCGCGGCGCTGGTTCTTTGCCAGCAGCACGAAATGGTCGCGAATCGTCGAGTGCGAAACATCGGTGGCAGAGTTACCGTCAGCGGGCAACTTCTGAAAGTAGGTGCGCCATTCTTCTGGCACAGCGTTAGGGTCGTGCAGGTAGAGCTCGTAGAGCTCTTCCACATAGGCAGCGTTACCACCGGAGAGGTGGGCACTGTTCCACATGCGCTGCATCACGCTTTCTTGCATGCTTGGTCACCCTCGATTAGGGGAACACCACCGGCGAAAACACCGAGCAAACTTGCAGAAGTCCGAGTGCAGCGACTAAAACAAGCCACTTAGGATCACGCTGATAGTCCGGGTACCAGCCCGGATGCCCCTGCTTGTCTCATTTCTTCAAAATAAGAACCGCCGCTTTGTAAGCGGCTGTTCTGGTTATAGCCATGACGCGGGTTGAAGCCCGCGCCCTGGCCTTTACGGGTACAACGGTCCTACGGGGTACAGCAGCTGAATCACACGCCGCTTTGCAGCAGCATGTTACGAATGTGACCGATGGCCTTAGTCGGGTTCAGGCCTTTCGGACAGACGTTGACGCAGTTCATGATCCCGCGGCAGCGGAATACGCTGAACGGGTCATCCAGCGAAGCCAGACGCTCGGACGTCTTGGTGTCACGGCTGTCTGCCAGGAAGCGGTACGCTTGCAGCAGGGCGGCCGGGCCCAGGAACTTGTCCGGGTTCCACCAGAAGGACGGGCACGACGTCGAGCAGCAAGCGCACAGGATGCACTCGTACAGACCGTCGAGCTTTTCACGCTCTTCCGGAGACTGCAGACGCTCGATGGCCGGAGCCGGCGTGTCGTTCTGCAGGAATGGCTTCACCTTCTCGTATTGCTTGTAGAAGATGCTCATATCGACGACCAGGTCACGGATAACCGGCAAACCTGGCAACGGACGCACCACCAGCTTGTTGCCCTTGACCACGGCCGACAACGGCGTGATGCAGGCCAGGCCGTTCTTGCCGTTGATGTTCATGCCGTCGGAGCCGCAAACGCCCTCGCGGCAAGAGCGACGATAGGAGAAACCCTCGTCCTGCTCTTTGATCAGGGCCAGCACGTCCAGCACCATCAGGTCTTTACCACCGGTATCGACCTGGAAGTCCTGCATGAACGGCGCAGCGTCCTGATCAGGGTTGTAGCGATAAACACTGACTTGCAACATAGCGGTCACCCTTAATAAGTCCGGACTTTTGGTTCGAAAGTCGGAACAGTCTTCGGCGAGAAGTTCACGGCACGCTTGGCGACGCGTTTTTCACCCGGGAAGTACAAGGTGTGGCACAGCCAGTTTTCGTCGTCACGGTCTTCGAAGTCTTCGCGGGCGTGGGCGCCACGGGACTCTTTACGCACTTCTGCGGCGATGGCGGTGGCTTCGGCCACTTCCAGCAGGTTCTGCAATTCCAGCGCTTCGATACGGGCAGTGTTGAACGCCTGCGACTTATCGTTGATCTTCACGTTGGCGATTCGTTCACGCAATTGCGCCAGCTGGGCGATACCCTTCTGCATGTATTCGCCGGTACGGAACACACCGAAGTAGTTCTGCATGCAGTTTTGCAGCTCGCGACGCAGGGTTGCCACGTCTTCGCCTTCGGTACGCTCGTTCAGAGCGGACAGACGCGCCAGGGCGGCTTCGATGTTGGCGTCGGTGGCATCGTCATACTCGATACCGTCGGACAGCGCTTTCTCCAAGTGCAGGCCGGCAGCACGACCGAAGACCACCAGGTCGAGCAGCGAGTTGCCGCCCAGGCGGTTGGCACCGTGGACCGATACGCAAGCCACTTCACCCACTGCGAACAGGCCAGGGATGATTTCGTCCACGCCTTCGCCGTTCTGGGTGATCGCCTGGCCGTGGATGTTGGTGGCAACGCCGCCCATCATATAGTGGCAGGTTGGAACCACTGGAACCGGCGCGACGACCGGATCTACGTGAGCGAAGGTCTTGGACAGTTCGCAGATCCCTGGCAGGCGGCTGTGCAGCACTTCCTCGCCCAGGTGATCGAGCTTGAGCATCACGTGGTCGCCGTTCGGGCCACAGCCGTTGCCGGCGATGATCTCTTTAACCATCGAACGAGCCACGACGTCACGACCGGCAAGGTCCTTGGCGTTCGGCGCATAACGTTCCATGAAACGCTCGCCGTGCTTGTTGATCAGGTAACCACCTTCACCACGGCAACCTTCGGTCACCAGTACACCGGCGCCGGCGATGCCGGTCGGGTGGAACTGCCACATTTCGATGTCTTGTACCGGCACGCCAGCACGCAGGGCCATGCCGACGCCGTCACCGGTGTTGATCAGGGCATTGGTGGTGGATGCGTAGATACGGCCTGCACCGCCGGTCGCCAGTACGGTGGCCTTGGCGCGGATGTAGGTGGTTTCGCCGGTTTCGATGCAGATCGCGATCACACCGACGAAGGCGCCGTCCTGGTTCTTCACCAGGTCAACCGCGTAGTACTCGTTCAGGAACGTGGTACCGGCCTTCAGGTTGCCCTGGTACAGGGTGTGCAGCAGTGCGTGACCGGTACGGTCGGACGCCGCGCAAGTACGCGCAGCCTGGCCGCCCTTGCCGTAGTCCTTGGACTGCCCACCGAACGGACGCTGGTAGATACGACCTTGCTCGGTACGGGAGAACGGCATGCCCATGTGGTCCAGCTCGAACACCGCGGCCGGGCCTTCCTGACACATGTATTCGATAGCGTCCTGGTCACCGATGTAGTCGGAACCCTTGACGGTATCGTACATGTGCCAGCGCCAGTCATCGTTCGGGTCGGCCGAAGCGATGGCGCAGGTGATGCCACCCTGGGCGGAAACGGTGTGCGAGCGCGTCGGGAAAACCTTGGTGATCACGGCAGTCTTGTGACCACCCTGTGCCAGTTGCAGCGCCGCGCGCATGCCGGCACCGCCACCACCAATAATGATGGCGTCGAAAGAAATCGTTGGAATGTTAGCCATGAATCAGATACCCCAGAGAATCTGCACACCCCAGACGAAGTAAGCGAACATCGCAACGCCGCATACCGCCTGGAAGAGGAAACGTACGGCAGTCGCCGACTTGCCGAACGCCATTTGCGTCAGGTAGTCGGTCGCGATGGTCCACATGCCGACCCAGGCGTGGGCGCCCAGTGCGACAAGTGCCAGCAGACTGAAGATACGCATCCAGTTGTTTGCGAACAGTTCATGCCATTGGGCATAGCCAATGCCAGGGTTTGCCACGACATATCCGATCAGGAAAATGAAGTAAGCCGCGAGAACGACCGCAGACACACGCTGGGCCATCCAGTCGTAGAGGCCCGAACGCGAAAGGTTCGTGACGTTGGTTACCATATCCAGACTCCTGCCAGAACGATCAGCACCGCAGACACGGCGATAATGATTTTCGAGCCCAGTTTGCCGCCTTCCAGCGTCTCACCGATGCCCATGTCCATGATCAAGTGGCGCACACCGGCAACCAAGTGATACAGCAAGGCGGACAGGATGCCCCAAATCACTAGCTTGGCTAGCGGACTGGTCAGACACGCCTTCACCTGACCGAAGCCTTCTTCCGAATCGAGCGACTTGTCCAATGCATAAAGCATGATGGCCAGGCTGACGAAGAGGATGACACCGGAAATACGGTGAAGAATGGACGTGTAAGCAGTGACTGGGAGTTTGATGGTCCTTAGGTCTAGGTTTACAGGTCGTTGGCTTTTCACGGCTTTTTTTTCACACTGAAGAGCCCCTAACAATCAGGGCAAAGTTGTTGGGGCGCGCACTGGTCAGGTACTCACCACCCAGGGAGTGACGACCCCCAAGAAAGCAGGCCCAAAAGCCCCTGGCGGTCGGTGGCCGAGTATAGACAGTTAGGCTACTAATGACAACGCGTTCACCTTCCCCTAATAGCGCATTGCACATATGGCGCAAAAGGCGTAAACGGCAGGCAATTTCGCGGAAAAAGTCCGGTTAAAGCCTTCTGGAGCAAGACTTTAGGCAAATTGACATTCGGATTTATCTCACTATAGTGGTGCGGGCCCTGCGTGGGGGGTCTGTCTGATGATTCCAAGCATTAATAGGAGGCCACATGGCTGACAAAAAAGCGCAGTTGATCATCGAGGGCGCAGCCCCCGTCGAGCTGCCCATTTTAACCGGCACCGTTGGTCCCGATGTAATCGACGTACGGGGCCTGACGGCCACGGGCCGTTTCACCTTTGACCCAGGTTTCATGTCGACCGCCTCGTGCGAGTCGAAAATCACCTACATCGACGGCGACAACGGCATCCTGCTGCACCGCGGCTACCCGATCGAGCAACTGGCTGAGAAATCGGACTACCTGGAAACCTGCTACCTGCTGCTCAACGGCGAGCTGCCAACCGCAGAGCAAAAGGCCCAGTTCGTCAGCACGGTGAAGAACCACACCATGGTTCACGAACAGTTGAAGACCTTCTTCAACGGTTTCCGTCGCGATGCCCACCCGATGGCCGTCATGTGCGGCGTTGTCGGCGCCCTCTCCGCCTTCTACCACGACTCCCTGGACATCAATAACCCCCAGCATCGCGAAATCTCCGCGATCCGCCTGGTGGCGAAGATGCCGACCCTGGCAGCCATGGTCTACAAGTACTCCATGGGCCAGCCCATGATGTACCCGCGCAACGACCTGACCTATGCAGAGAACTTCCTGCATATGATGTTCAACACCCCGTGCGAGATCAAACCGATCAGCCCGGTGCTCGCCAAGGCCATGGACCGGATCTTCATCCTCCATGCCGACCACGAGCAGAACGCCTCCACGTCCACCGTGCGCCTGGCCGGCTCGTCGGGTGCCAACCCGTTCGCCTGTATCGCCGCCGGTATCGCCGCGCTCTGGGGCCCGGCCCACGGCGGTGCCAACGAAGCGGTACTGACCATGCTCGATGAAATCGGCGATGTCTCGAACATCGACAAGTTCATCGCCAAGGCCAAGGACAAGAACGATCCGTTCAAGCTGATGGGCTTCGGTCACCGGGTCTACAAGAACCGCGACCCACGCGCCACCGTCATGAAGCAGACTTGCGACGAAGTACTCAAGGAACTGGGGATCAAGAACGATCCGCAACTCGAACTGGCCATGCGCCTGGAAGAGATCGCCCTGACCGACCCATACTTCATCGAGCGCTCGCTGTACCCGAACGTCGACTTCTACTCGGGGATCATCCTCAAGGCGATCGGCATTCCAACCAGCATGTTCACCGTGATCTTCGCCCTGGCGCGGACCGTGGGCTGGATCTCCCACTGGAAGGAAATGCTCTCCAGCCCGTACAAGATCGGCCGCCCGCGCCAGTTGTACACCGGCTACGAGTCGCGTGACATTACCCAGCTGGAAGATCGCAAGTAAGACCTGCCTTGCGCTAGGTCCCAAGCGGCACTGAAACAGCCCCTGCTTCTTATATAAGAGCAGGGGCTGTTTTGTTTTATGCCCTCTTTTACATCCGCGGTGACTGGTCTGACGCCTTCGCGAGCAAGCCCGCTCCCACAGGGGATTTGCGTCGTACACAGATCCAGTGTGGGAGCGGGCTTGCTCGCGAAGGCGCCCTCACAGACAACGCAAATATCACATGCAAAAAAATACCCCAGCCTCTCGACCGGGGTATTTCTTCAAGCACTTATCGCTACATCAGTGGCTAACCGCCCCACTCGCCCCCAGACCCGTCTGCGAACGCACGAATTGCGGGAAGAACAGCGCCCGCTCGTTGACGCCTTCAGCCGATTTGTCGGTGATGGAGAAGAACCAGATGCCGACGAACGCAATGGCCATCGAGAACAGCGCTGGGTATTCGTACGGGAAGATCGCCTTCTCGTGACCCATGATCTGCACCCAGATGGTCGGGCCGAGGACCATCAGGCCCACGGCACTGACCAGGCCCAGCCAGCCGCCGATCATGGCGCCACGGGTAGTCAGCTTCTTCCAGTACATCGAAAGCAGCAGTACCGGGAAGTTGCAGCTCGCCGCGATGGAGAACGCCAGGCCCACCATGAACGCGATGTTCTGCTTCTCGAACAGGATGCCCAGGCCGATCGCCAGCACCGCCAGACAGATGGTGGTGATTTTCGAGACCCGAATCTCATCCTTCTCGTTGGCCTTGCCTTTCTTGATCACGCTGGCATACAGGTCATGGGACACCGCCGAGGCACCGGCCAGGGTCAGCCCCGCTACTACCGCCAGGATGGTCGCGAACGCCACCGCCGAGATGAAGCCCAGGAAGATGCTGCCGCCCACTGCGTTGGACAGGTGCACCGCCGCCATGTTGTTGCCGCCCAGCAAGGCACCTGCCGCGTCCTTGAAGGCCGGGTTGGTGCTGACCAGCAGGATCGCGCCGAAGCCGATGATGAAGGTCAGGATGTAGAAGTAGCCGATGAAGCCAGTGGCATACAGCACGCTCTTGCGCGCTTCCTTGGCGTCGCTCACGGTGAAGAAGCGCATCAGGATGTGTGGCAGGCCAGCGGTGCCGAACATCAGCGCCAGGCCGAGGGAGAAGGCCGAGATCGGATCCTTCACCAGGCCGCCGGGGCTCATGATCGCCTCGCCTTTAGGGTGAACCTTGACCGCTTCGGCAAACAACATGTTGAAGTCAAAGTTGACGTGCTTCATGACCATCAGGGCCATGAACGAAGCACCCGACAGCAACAGCACCGCCTTGATGATCTGCACCCAGGTGGTGGCCAGCATGCCGCCGAACAACACGTAGAGGCACATCAGGATGCCGACCAGGATCACCGCGACGTGGTAGTCCAGGCCGAACAGCAACTGGATCAGCTTGCCGGCACCGACCATTTGCGCGATCAGGTAGAACGCCACCACCACCAGCGAGCCGCAGGCGGACAGACTGCGGATCTGGGTTTGCCCGAGGCGATAGGACGCCACGTCGGCAAAGGTGTATTTACCCAGGTTGCGCAGGCGTTCGGCGATCAGGAACAGAATGATCGGCCAGCCCACCAAAAAGCCGATGGAGTAGATCAGGCCATCGTAGCCGGAGGTGAACACCAGCGCGGAAATGCCCAGGAAGGACGCCGCCGACATGTAGTCGCCCGCGATTGCCAGGCCGTTCTGGAAGCCGGTGATCTTGCCGCCGGCCGCATAGTAGTCGGCCGCCGAATTGTTTTTCTTGGACGCCCAGTAGGTGATGTATAGCGTCGCGCCGACGAAGGCCACGAACATCAGGATAGCGGCGACGTTGAGAGGTTGTTTCTGCACGGCACCGGTCAGGGCATCAGCCGCCCAGGCGCCGGGTGCGAACGCTGCGACGCTCAATAGAGCCAGTAGACGCCGGATCATTGCTGAGCCTCCTTGAGAATCGCATTGTTCAGGTCGTCGAACTCGCCGTTGGCGCGCCGTACGTAGATACCGGTCAGGACGAAGGCCGAGAGAATCAGGCCGACCCCGATGGGGATACCCCAAGTGATGGTGGCCCCAGGGCTCATCTTGGCCCCGAGAATATGCGGCCCGTAGGCGATCAGAAGAATGAAGCCGGAATACAGCCCAAGCATGATCGCCGAGAGAATCCAGGCGAACCTTTCTCGTTTCTTCACCAGCTCCTTGAAGCGCGGGCTGTTTTGAATCGAGAGGTAAATGCTGTCGTTCATTGTTTTTATCCTCGCAGCACAGATTTATTTGGAACAGCTCTACTCTATGCGGCTCCAGGCCAGGTTCCAGACGACCTTAGTATTAGAACGACATGACGGTTTTGCCGGTTTTCCGCACATTTCTCAGTTCCCTTTGTGGGAGCGGGCTTGCTCGCGAATGCGGTGTGTCAGTCAACACATGATCAACTGACACACCGCATTCGCGAGCAAGCCCGCTCCCACAGGGTTTTGTGGAGGAGTCAGGAATCGCACGCACAAAAAAACCGCATGACTCAAAAGCCATGCGGTTTTCGGAACAGTCATACCAGGCCGATTACTTGCCGGTCCACTCCTTCACGCGGTCCGGGTGTTTGGCGACCCAATCCTTGGCAGCAGCGTCCGGCTTGGCGCCTTCCTGGATCGCCAGCATGACCTCGCCGATCTCGTCCTTCGAAGCCCACTGGAACTTCTTCAGGAATTCCGCCACTTCTGGCGCCTTGGTCCCCAGCTCCTTGCTGCCGATGCTGTTTACAGTCTCAGCCGCGCCGTAGACGCCTTTCGGGTCTTCCAGGAAACGCAGTTTCCACTTGGCGAACATCCAGTGCGGCACCCAACCGGTAACGGCGATGGATTCGTTTTTCTTCTCGGCACGGGTCAGCTCGGCGATCATGCCGGCGCCGGAACTGGCCTTGAGTTGATAACCGGTCAGGTCGTAATCCTTGATCGCCTGCTCGGTCTTGATCATCACGCCTGAACCGGCGTCGATGCCGACGATGCGCTTCTTGAACGAGTCGTCGGTCTTGAGATCCTCGAGCGACTTGGCCTTGACGTACTCCGGCACGATCAGGCCGATCTTGGCATCCTTGAAGTTGGGGCCGTAATCGACCACGTTGTCCTTGTTCTTGGTCCAATAGTCGCCGTGAGTCACCGGCAGCCAGGCCGAGAGCATCGCGTCGAGTTTGCCGGTGGCCACGCCTTGCCACATGATCCCGGTCGCGACCGCTTGCAGCTTCACGTCATAACCGAGTTTCTGCTTGATCACTTCGGCGGCCACGTGGGTGGTCGCGACGCTGTCGGACCAGCCGTCAACGTAACCGATGCTCAGGGTTTTGGTTTCGGCGCTGGCCAAGGTGGAACTGATGGCCAGTACCAGTGCGGCACCTGCGCCCAAGAGTCGTCGCATCTTCATCGTTACTTCCCCGAAAGTGCTGCGCCCGACGGATGCCGGGCGGCGTCAACGTATAGTTATGATGCTCAGCGCCCCCATCACGCTCGCCCTCAAACCGGTCTGAACGCCAGTGGAGTACTGACAGGATCGATCATCAACCTGTGCCGCTCCGGAACCTGCTCTGCCTGCGACGTCGAAGCAACGAGAAACGACATCAGAACGCCAGCTAATGATTTCGCGCAATTGGCGCCCCTCCCAGTGAGGTTTGCAGACGAAATACAGTAAATACCAGATAACTAGCCGCCACTGCGCGTGACCGTGTATCGTCCCGCTACTATCGCGCCCCTTCCGTGCCTGTTTTGTGCCTGTCATGGCACTTGGCTCCGCTTCGGTGGTCATAGGCTGCGAACCTCATTCGGCACCTTCCTCTAAGGGATCTAGTCATGCTCCGTTCCTTGCGCTTCGCTGCCCTCCTCGGCGGCCTTATCCTGAGTGCGTCCGCGCTGGCGGCAGATATTGACGCCGCCAGCTATGGCTACCCCTTGACCAACCCGTTCGAGGCGACCATCGCCACCACGCCGCCGGACCTGCGTCCAGAGCTGCCACTGATCGAAGACATCAATCAGGCGGACCACAGCCTGACCCTGCGCCCGGAACGCGAGTTCATCCTGCCGGACAACTTCTGGCCGGTAAAAAGCCTCACCTACCGCATGGCCACCCAGGACAAGCCCGCGCCGCTGATTTTCCTGATCGCCGGCACCGGTGCCCGCTACGACAGCACCCTCAACGAGTACCTCAAGCGCCTCTACTACAAGGCCGGCTACCACGTGGTGCAGTTGTCCTCGCCCACCAGCTTCGACTTCATGAGTGCCGCTTCGCGCTTCGCCACGCCGGGCATCACCAAGGAAGACGCCGAAGACATGTACCGGGTGATGCAGGCGGTACGCGCCCAGAACCCGAAAGTCCCCGTCACCGAGTACTACCTCACCGGCTACAGCCTCGGCGCCCTGGACGCGGCCTTCGTCGCCCACCTGGACGAAACCCGGCGCAGCTTCAATTTCAAGAAGGTGCTGCTGCTGAACCCGCCGGTGAACCTCTACACCTCGATCACCAACCTGGACAAATTGGTCCAGACCGAGGTCAAGGGCATCAACAGCACCACGACTTTTTATGAACTGGTGTTGAACAAGCTGACCCGCTACTTCCAGCAAAAAGGCTACATCGACCTCAACGATGCGTTGCTGTATGACTTCCAGCAGTCCAAGCAACACCTGAGCAACGAGCAGATGGCGATGTTGATCGGCACCTCGTTCCGCTTCTCGGCGGCCGACATCGCCTTCACCTCGGACCTGATCAACCGCCGGGGCCTGATCATCCCGCCGAAATTCCCGATCACCGAAAGCACCAGCCTCACGCCATTCCTCAAGCGCGCGCTGCAATGCGATTTCGACTGCTACCTCACCGAGCAGGTGATCCCGATGTGGCGCGCGCGCACCGACGGCGGCAGCCTGCTGCAACTGGTCGACCAGGTCAGCCTGTACGCACTGAAGGATTATTTGCAGGCCAGCACGAAGATTTCGGTCATGCACAACGCCGACGACGTCATTCTCGGCCCGGGCGACCTGGGCTTCCTGCGCAAGACCTTTGGCGATCGCCTGACGGTTTATCCACTGGGCGGCCACTGCGGCAACCTTAATTACCGCGTCAACAGCGACGCCATGCTGGAGTTTTTCCGTGGCTAAATATCTGCTGCTTATCGCTGCGTTAATCAGTGCGGGCATGGTCCAGGCCGACAACAGCAAGGCCGATGCACCTGTGGTGGTGGATTCGGACGGTTTCAAGGAACCGCTGACCAAGCTCAAGTTCAACCCGGGGCTGGACCAACGCGAGTTCGAGCGTTCGACCCTCAACGCATTGAACGTCTATGACCCGCTGGAATCCTGGAACCGCCGGGTCTATCACTTCAACTACCGCTTCGACCAATGGGTCTTCCTGCCCGTGGTCGATGGTTATCGCTACATCACCCCCGGCTTCGTGCGCACCGGGGTCAGCAACTTCTTCAATAACCTGGGGGACGTGCCGAACCTGATGAACAGCCTGCTGCAATTCAAGGGCAAGCGTTCGATGGAAACCACGGCGCGCCTGCTGCTCAACACCACCGTCGGCATCGCCGGCCTGTGGGACCCGGCCACCGCCATGGGCCTGCCGCGCCAGAGCGAAGACTTCGGCCAGACCTTGGGCTTCTACGGCGTGCCGGGCGGCGCGTATTTCGTGTTGCCGATCTTCGGCCCCTCGAACCTGCGCGACACCTCGGGCTTGCTGGTGGACTACACCGCCGAATCGGCAATCAACTTCCTGAACGTCTCGGAAGTCAGCTCCAACCACCCGGAGCTCTTGCTCCTGCGCGGCGTGGACAAGCGCTACCAGACCAGTTTCCGCTACGGCCAACTGAACACGCCGTTCGAATATGAAAAGGTGCGCTACGTGTACACCGAGTCGCGCAAGTTGCAGATAGCCGAGTAACCCAACGCCTGACGCAAATCCCACTGTGGGAGCGGGCTTGCTCGCGAATGCGGTGTGTCAGATGACATGTTCGTCAACTGACACACCGCATTCGCGAGCAAGCCCGCTCCCACAGTTGTTTTGTGTTGCCAGGTTCAGCCTTTCAGCGCTTTCCAGACCTTGCCCACCACCAGCACACCCGCCAACACCACCGCCCCCGCCACGATCCCCGCCACCGCATTGAGCAACATCGGCACGATAAACCCGGCGCCACCGGCGCTGGCCGTCACGCCTTCGATCCAGTGATGCACCGCCGGCACGCCGTGGGTAAGAATGCCACCGCCCACCAGGAACATCGCTGCGGTGCCGATCACCGACAAGCTTTTCATCATATAGGGCGCTGCGCGCAGGATGGTCCCGCCGATGCTTTTGGCGACCTGTCCTGGCTTCTGCGTCAACCAGAGCCCCAGGTCATCGAGCTTGACGATGCCCGCCACCAGGCCGTACACACCGACGGTCATCACAATCGCAATGCCCGACAGCACGATCACCTGCTGAGTCAGCGGCGCATCGGCGACGGTGCCGAGGGTGATGGCAATGATTTCCGCCGAAAGGATGAAGTCGGTGCGCACGGCACCCTTGATCTTGTCTTTTTCGAAAGCCACCAGATCCACCGCCGGATCCGCCACCGCCTCGACCAGTTGCGCATGTTCAGCCTGGTCCTCGGCCTTGCTATGAAGGAACTTGTGGGCCAGTTTCTCGAACCCTTCGAAACACAGGTAGGCGCCGCCCACCATCAACAACGGCGTCACCAGCCAAGGGACGAAAGCACTGATCGCCAGCGCCGATGGCACCAGGATCAACTTGTTGATGAACGACCCCTTGGCCACCGCCCACACCACCGGCAGCTCGCGCTCGGCGCGCACACCCGACACTTGCTGGGCGTTGAGCGCCAGGTCATCGCCGAGCACGCCGGCGGTTTTCTTGGCGGCCATCTTGGTCATCAGCGCAACATCGTCGAGTACGGTAGCGATATCGTCGATCAGTACCAGCAAACTGCTTCCAGCCATGAAGGGGCTCCTTGAATAATGATGCCGCGAAGCATACCGCGAGCCGTGGTGCCTTGGGGCATTCTTGAGCGCCGCGCGAGGCCGGTGCTACCATGCGCCACCGCCAGAACAGGCAAGGAACCCCTGGGTTTATGAGCACTATCCGCGAGCGCAACAAAGAATTGATCCTGCGTGCCGCCAGCGAAGAATTTGCCGACAAGGGCTTCGCCGCGACCAAGACCAGCGACATCGCGGCCAAGGCAGGCCTGCCCAAACCCAACGTCTACTACTACTTCAAATCCAAGGAAAACCTCTACCGCGAGGTCCTGGAAAGCATCATCGAGCCGATTCTCCAGGCTTCGACACCGTTCAACGCCGACGGCGTGCCCGGTGAGGTGCTGAGCCACTACATCCGCTCCAAGATCCGCATCTCCCGCGAACTGCCCTTCGCCTCGAAAGTCTTCGCCAGCGAAATCATGCACGGCGCCCCGCACCTGAGCCCCGACCTGGTGGAGCAACTCAACGCCCAGGCCCGGCATAACATCGACTGCATCCAGACCTGGATCGACCGCGGCCAGATCGCCCCCATCGACCCCAACCACCTGATGTTCAGCATCTGGGCCGCCACCCAGACCTATGCCGATTTCGACTGGCAAATCAGCGCCGTGACCGGCAAGGCCAAGCTGGATGAAGCGGATTACGAAGCGGCGGCGCAGACGATTATTCGGTTGGTTTTGAAGGGGTGTGAGGTGGATTGAAATACCGCAGCGCCCCCATTCGCGAGCCCGCTCCCACAGCTTCGTGATGTACACATATTGTGTGCTCAATACGGGCCCCTGTGGGAGCGGGCTTGCTCGCGAAAGCGGCAACTCGATAGTAAGTCAAAGCCAAATGGCATCCCACAGCGGATAGTCGCCAAGCCGCTTCACCAAGCCCGCCCGCAATGGGTTGGCGACGACATAGCGAGCCATAAATACCAAATCGTCCTCCTGCCGCAGTGCCCGGTCATGAAATCCTTTCTGCCAAAGGCTGCCAACCCTTCCTGCTGCCTCGTTAATCTCTTTGGCGCTGAGGGATTTCACCCGACACATCAACTGCCCTAAAGACCCTCGATGCAGTCGAATCAGCCAATGGACATGATCAGGCATGACGACAAAGGCCAGGGAGTCCGCAATACCTTGCTCCTGAACCTCCCTGAATTGATGGATGACGACCCTTCCCAAGCCATAGTTTTCAAAGACCGGTTCGCGCTCCAGCGTATTGGCGGTCAATAAATAGATGCGATTCTCTTCTGCATAGCGACCGATACGCAGGCGGTGTGAAGCTGAGCGTGCGGGCATTCCGTCGCCCCCCTTTCCTGATGAAGTTCTGAAAGACTAGCTTCGGGGATGCAACATCATGGTTGGTCTTTTTGCCGGATGTGTATGGTCGATCGCTTTCGCGAGCAAGCCCGCTTCCACAAGGATTTGCGGTGTTCATACATGTTGTGTCGAGCACCGAAAACCTGTGGGAGCGGGCTTGCTCGCGAATGCGCCAGTCAACTCACCGCAAAATCAAACAACCACCCCCACATCCGCCCTCAACCGCAGCGCCTCCACAGCCCTCACCGCCACCTGCTCATCCACATCCGAAACATCTCCACTCACCCCAATCGCTCCTAGCACCTTCCCCTCCTGGTCCCTGATCAACACCCCACCCGGGGCCGGTACGACGTTGCCTTGGCCCAATCCATTCAACGCGGCGAAGAACGCCGGGCGTTGTTGGGCGTCCTGGGCGAGCAGGCGCGAGCCTTTGCCCAGGGCGATGGCGCCCCAGGCCTTGCCGATGGCGATCTGCGGGCGAAGCAGGCTGGCGCCGTCTTCGCGCTGCAAGGCGACCAGGTGTCCGCCGCTGTCCAGGACCGCGACGGTCAAGGGTGCGGCGCTGATTTCACGTCCTGCGGCAAGCACTTGCCCGGCCAGGTTGATGGCGATTTTCAAGGTTAGAACGCTCATGGGTGCTGTCCTTCTTTTGTTATGGGAAAGCCTTGCGGGCTTCACTTTCAGCAAAACCGAACCTAACAAATAGAACACAACAACGATTGTTTTTGTATACAATAATTCTCACAAACAACCTTTAACGACTAAAGGGCGCAGCAAAACCAGGCGTTCCGACGAATGAAACAGGTGCTTGAGGAAATGCATTGACCTGCATCGCTCGCCGTGAATACACTCTGCGCAAAGCCATTTGTATACAATTACAAAACGTAAGAGGCACAAAACCATGAGCAAAATGAGAGCAATCGAAGCCGCCGTTCTGGTGATGCGCCGTGAAGGCGTGGACACCGCCTTCGGCATCCCGGGTGCTGCGATCAACCCGCTGTACTCCGCCCTGCAAAAGGTGGGTGGCATCGATCATGTCCTCGCTCGCCACGTTGAAGGCGCCTCGCACATGGCCGAGGGCTACACCCGGACCAAGGCCGGCAACATCGGCGTGTGCATCGGCACCTCGGGCCCGGCCGGCACCGACATGGTGACCGGGCTCTACAGCGCATCGGCCGACTCGATCCCGATTCTGTGCATCACCGGGCAAGCGCCCCGCGCCCGTATGCACAAGGAAGACTTCCAGGCTGTGGATATCACCAGCATCGTCAAACCCGTGACCAAGTGGGCGACCACCGTACTGGAGCCTGGCCAGGTGCCGTATGCCTTCCAGAAGACGTTCTTCGAGATGCGCTCCGGCCGTCCGGGCCCGGTGCTGATCGACCTGCCGTTCGACGTGCAGATGGCAGAGATCGAGTTCGACATCGACGCCTACCAACCGCTGCCCCTGGCCAAACCCGCGGCCAACCGCGTGCAGATCGAGAAAGCCCTGGCGATGCTCAATCAGGCTGAACGCCCCTTGCTGGTGGCTGGCGGCGGCATCATCAATGCCGATGCCAGCGACCTGCTGGTGGAGTTCGCCGAGCTGACTGGCATCCCGGTCATTCCGACCTTGATGGGCTGGGGCACGATCCCCGACGATCACCCGCTGATGGTCGGCATGGTCGGCCTGCAAACCTCCCATCGCTATGGCAACGCCACCTTGCTCAAGTCGGACCTGGTGCTGGGCGTCGGCAACCGCTGGGCCAACCGTCACACCGGTTCGGTGGACGTCTACACCGAAGGCCGCACGTTCATTCACGTGGACATCGAGCCAACCCAGATCGGCCGGGTGTTCACTCCCGACCTGGGTATCGTCTCCGATGCCGCCTCCGCCCTGACGGTGTTCATTGAAGTGGCCCGCGAGTGGCAAGCCGCCGGCAAGCTGAAGAACCGCAGCGCCTGGTTGCAGGATTGCCAGCAACGCAAGGCCAGCCTGCAACGCAAGACCCACTTCGACAACGTGCCGGTCAAGCCACAACGGGTGTACGAAGAAATGAACCAGGTATTCGGCAAGGACACCTGCTATGTCAGCACCATCGGCCTGTCGCAGATCGCCGGCGCGCAGTTCCTCCACGTCTACAAGCCACGCCATTGGATCAACTGCGGCCAGGCCGGCCCCTTGGGCTGGACCATTCCGGCGGCGCTGGGGGTGGTCAAGGCCGATCCGAGCCGCAAGGTCGTGGCGCTGTCGGGCGACTATGATTTCCAGTTCATGATCGAAGAGCTGGCGGTGGGTGCACAATTCAAATTGCCGTACATCCACGTTGTGGTGAACAACTCCTACCTGGGCTTGATTCGCCAGGCCCAGCGCGGCTTCGACATGGATTACTGCGTGCAGCTGTCGTTCGACAACCTGAACGCCCCGGAACTCAACGGTTATGGCGTGGACCACGTTGCCGTGGCCGAAGGCCTGGGGTGCAAGGCGTTGCGGGTGTTCGAACCGGCCGGTATCCAACCGGCGCTGCGCCAGGCCCAGGCGATGATCGAGGAGTTCAAGGTGCCGGTGATCGTCGAGATCATCCTGGAGCGGGTGACCAACATCTCCATGGGCACCGAGATCAACGCCGTCAATGAGTTTGAAGACCTGGCGCTGGTGGGCAACGATGCACCCACAGCCATCTCATTGCTCGACTGACATCCCAATGTGGGAGCGGGCTTGCTCGCGAAGACGGTTTCAGATCCAACAAAGATGTCGGCTGACAGACCACTTTCGCGAGCAAGCCCGCTCCCACAGGGGTGCGTTCACATTATTTACAGGAGACCACCATGCCGCGTTTCGCCGCCAACCTGTCCATGCTGTTCACCGAGCAGGATTTCCTCGCCCGTTTCGAAGCCGCCGCCAAGGCCGGTTTCAGTGGTGTCGAATACCTGTTCCCCTATGACTACAGCTCCGCCGAACTCAAGGCCTTGCTCGACGCCAACGGCCTGACCCAGGTGCTGTTCAACCTGCCGGCCGGCGACTGGGCCAAGGGCGAGCGCGGCATTGCCTGCCTGCCGGACCGGGTCGAGGAGTTCCGCGCCGGGGTCGACCTGGCAATCGCCTACGCCCAAGTATTGGGCAACACGCAGGTCAACTGCCTGTCGGGGATTCGCCCGCAGAACTGCAGTGAAACCCTGGTGGAAAAAACCTTTGTCGCCAACCTGAAATACGCCGCCGAGAAGCTGCAGGCCAAAGGCATCAAGCTGGTGATGGAAGCCATCAACACTCGCGACATTCCCGGCTTCTACTTGAACAACACCGCCCAGGCCCTGTCGATCCGCGAGCAGGTGGGCAGCGCCAACCTGTTCCTGCAATACGACATCTACCACATGCAGATCATGGAAGGTGACCTGGCCCGGACCCTGTCGGCGCACCTGGGCGAGATCAACCATGTGCAACTGGCGGACAACCCGGGCCGTAACGAGCCGGGCACGGGCGAAATCAACTACCGCTTCCTGTTCGAACACCTGGACCGCATCGGCTACCAGGGTTGGATCGGTTGCGAATACAAGCCGCTGACCACCACCGAAGCGGGCCTGGGCTGGCTGAAAACCCATAACGCGATCTGACCCAACTCTTCCCTCATGTGGGAGCGGGCTTGCTCGCGAAGGCGGTGTATCAGACCGCATCTTCGAGAGCTGACACGCCGCCTTCGCGAGCAAGCCCGCTCCCACAGAAAAGCAGTTCTTCATCGGTTTGAAGCAACGATAAAAACAAGAGGATTTTCCCATGGCTAAAATCGGATTCATCGGCACCGGCATCATGGGCCACCCCATGGCACTGAACCTGCAAAAGGCCGGTCACAGCCTGTTCCTGTCCCAGCACCACGACCCGGCCCCGGCCGACCTGCTGGCCGGCGGCGCAGTGGCCTTGGCCAACCCGAAGGAAGTGGCCCAGGAAGCCGAGTTCATCATCGTCATGGTTCCGGACACGCCGCAGGTCGACGACGTGCTGTTCCGCGCCGATGGCGTCGCGGCGGGCGTGGGCGCGGGCAAGGTGGTGATCGACATGAGTTCGATCTCCCCCACCGCCACCAAGGCGTTCGCGGCGAAGATCAATGAAAAAGGCGCGCAGTACCTCGATGCCCCGGTCTCCGGTGGTGAAGTCGGTGCCAAGGTCGCCACCCTGAGCATCATGGTCGGTGGCGACAGCGCCGCCTTCGAACGCGCGCTGCCACTGTTCCAGGCCATGGGCAAGAACATCACCCTGGTGGGCGGCAACGGTGACGGCCAGACCGCCAAAGTGGCGAACCAGATCATCGTCGCCCTGAACATCCAGGCCGTGGCCGAGGCCTTGTTGTTCGCCTCGAAAAACGGTGCCGACCCGGCCAAGGTCCGTGAAGCGCTGATGGGCGGTTTCGCTTCGTCGAAGATCCTTGAGGTACACGGCGAACGCATGATCAAGGGCACCTTCGATCCGGGCTTCCGCATCAGCCTGCACCAGAAGGACCTGAACCTGGCCCTGCAAGGCGCCAGGGAGCTGAACATCAACCTGCCCAACACCGCCAACGCCCAACAAGTGTTCAGCACCTGCGCGGCCATTGGTGGCAGCCACTGGGATCACTCGGCGCTGATCAAGGGGCTGGAGCATATGGCCAATTTCTCGATTCGCGATAACTGACACACCACCCCCCTTGTGGGAGCGGGCTTGCTCGCGAAGGCGATCTTCCTGTCAATGAAGTGTTGACTGACACACCGCCTTCGCGAGCAAGCCCGCTCCCACAGGGGTCTGCGTTGCCCTTCAAATAACAAGAATCCCGGGAGCCCGCCATGTCGGTCGATCCGCAACAACTGCTGCGCGAGCTGTTTGCCACAGCCATCGACGCGGCCCATCCGCAGCAAGTCCTTGAACACTACCTGCCCAGCGACCGCAGCGGCCGGGTGATCGTCATCGGGGCCGGCAAGGCCGCGGCGGCCATGGCGCAAGTGGTCGAGCGCTGCTGGCAGGGCGACGTGTCCGGCCTGGTGGTGACCCGCTACGGCCATGGCGCGCCTTGTCAGAAAATCGAAGTGGTGGAAGCCGCCCACCCGGTGCCTGACGCCGCTGGCCTGGCCGTGGCCCAACGGGTGCTGGAGCTGGTGAGCAATCTCAGCGAAGACGACCGGGTGATCTTCCTGTTGTCCGGCGGCGGTTCGGCCCTGCTCGCGTTGCCAGCCGAAGGCATCACCCTGGCCGACAAGCAATCGATCAACAAAGCCTTGCTCAAATCCGGCGCGACCATCGGCGAGATGAATTGCGTGCGCAAGCACCTCTCGGCGATCAAGGGCGGGCGCCTGGGCAAGGCCTGCTGGCCGGCGACGGTGTACACCTACGCGATTTCCGATGTACCCGGCGATCTCGCCACGGTCATCGCTTCCGGCCCCACCGTGGCCGACCCCAGCACGTCGGCCGACGCCCTGGCGATTCTCCAGCGCTACCACATCGAGGTGCCGGCCTCGGTGCGCACCTGGCTGCGCAGCCCGGCGTCGGAAACCGTCAAGCCCGGTGACCCGAGCCTCGCCCGCAGCCATTTCCAGTTGATCGCCCGCCCCCAGCAGTCATTGGAAGCCGCGGCGGTGAAGGCCCGGCAGGCCGGTTTCAGCCCACTGATCCTCGGCGACCTGGAAGGCGAATCCCGGGAGGTGGCCAAAGTCCACGCCGGCATCGCCCGGCAAATCGCCCTGCACGGCCAGCCGCTGGCAGCACCGTGCGTGATTCTTTCCGGCGGTGAAACCACCGTCACCGTGCGCGGCGATGGCCGTGGCGGGCGCAATGCCGAATTCCTGCTGAGCCTGACCGACAACCTCAAGGGCCATCCCGGCATCTATGCGCTGGCCGGCGACACGGACGGCATCGACGGCTCCGAAGACAACGCCGGCGCCCTCATGACCCCGGACAGCTATCGCCGCGCCGCCGAGCTGGGCCTGTGCGCCAGCGACGAGTTGGACAACAACAATGGCTACGGCTACTTCGCTGCCCTGGATGCGCTGATCGTCACCGAACCGACCCGCACCAACGTCAACGACTTTCGCGCCATCCTGATCCTCGAGAACCCCAAACATGACGCCTGATAAAAAGGTCAAGATCCTCGCGACCCTCGGCCCCGCCACCCGCGGCATCGATGACATCCGCGAGCTGGTACAGGCCGGGGTGAACATCTTCCGCCTGAACTTCAGCCACGGCGAGCACGCCGACCACGCCCAGCGCTACCAGTGGATTCGTGAGGTCGAGCAGCAACTCAACTACCCCCTGGGCATCCTGATGGACCTGCAAGGCCCGAAGCTGCGGGTCGGCCGGTTCGCCGATGGCAAGGTCCTGCTGCAACGAGGCCAGGCCCTGCGCTTGGACCTGGACCCGACACCGGGCGATCAACGCCGGGTCAACCTGCCCCACCCGGAAATCATCGCGGCCCTGGAGCCCGGCATGGACCTGCTGTTGGACGACGGCAAGTTGCGCCTGCGCGTGATCGCCAGGCACGGCGACGCCATCGACACCGAGGTGCTCAACGGCGGCGAGCTGTCGGACCGCAAGGGCGTGAACGTGCCCCAGGCCGTGCTCGACCTGAGCCCGTTGACCGCCAAGGACCGGCGCGACTTGAGTTTCGGCCTGGAGCTGGGCGTGGACTGGGTGGCGCTGTCGTTCGTGCAGCGTCCCGAGGACATTCGCGAGGCGCGTGGGCTGATCGGCAACAAGGCGTTCCTGATGGCGAAGATCGAAAAGCCGTCGGCGGTGAGCCAGCTGCGCGAGATCGCCGAATTGAGCGACGCGATCATGGTCGCCCGTGGCGACCTGGGGGTCGAAGTCCCGGCCGAAAGCGTGCCGCAGATCCAGAAAAACATCATCGGCACCTGCCGTGCCCTCGGCAAACCGGTGGTGGTGGCGACTCAGATGCTCGAGTCGATGCGCTTCTCCCCGGCCCCCACCCGTGCCGAAGTCACTGACGTCGCCAACGCCGTGGCCGAGGGGGCCGATGCGGTCATGCTCTCGGCGGAAACCGCGTCCGGCGATTACCCCCTCGAAGCCGTGCAGATGATGAGCAAGATCATCCGCCAGGTGGAAAACGGCCCCGACTACCAGGCGCAACTGGACGTCAGCCGGCCGAAGGCCGAGGCCACGGTGTCGGACGCCATCAGCTGCGCGATCCGGCGCATCAGCAGCATCCTGCCGGTGGCGGTGCTGGTGAACTACAGCGAATCGGGCAGTTCCAGCCTGCGCGCGGCGCGGGAACGGCCGACAGTGCCGATCCTCAACCTCACGCCGAACCTGCAGGCCGCCCGCCGCCTGACGGTGGCCTGGGGCGTGCACTCGGTGGTCAATGACCGGTTGAAGCAGGTGGATGAAGTCTGTTCCACCGCCCTGGAAATCGCCCAGGCCCAAGGCATGGCCCAGCGTGGCGATACCCTGCTGATTACCGCGGGCGTGCCGTTCGGGCAGCCGGGGTCGACCAATTCGCTGCGCATTGAGACGCTGCTCTGAGCTTTTCTGTGGCGAGGGAGCTTGCTCCCGCTCGGTTGCGTAGCAACCGCAAAAAGAGGGGCCGCTGCGCGACCCTGCGGGAGCAAGCTCCCTCGCCACAGTTCTCTTATTCCTGACCCATCATGCCCAACCATTCCTCCAACCCCCACTGCCCCGACTGGGCCACCGCCCTGCTCAACGGCTTCAGCCAAATCTTCCTCCAGCGCCATCCGCTGTGCGGCCTGCTGTGCCTGCTGGCGATTCTGCTGACGGCGCCGGCCCTGTTCGGCGGCGCGCTGCTGGGCGGGGTGGCCGGGTTGCTGACGGCCCAGCGACGTGGTTACGCCAAGGCCGACCGGCAAGCCGGGCTGTTCAGCTACAACGGCATCTTGCTGGGCTTGTTGCTGAGCCAGGCGTTGCCCTGGTCGGTGCTGTTACCGCCGTTGATCATCGCCGCGGGCGGCCTCAGTGCGATGCTGACCCAGCAATGGCTCAAGCGCACCCGCGGCCCTCGTTGCCTGCCCGCCTACACCGCGCCGTTTGTAGGGTTGGCGTGGCTGCTGATGAGTGTCACCGCGCCGACGTCCCCAACCACTTCGATCGAAATGACCATTCCCAACCTGGTGGCCGCGCATTTGAGCGGACTGGGCCAGGTCATGTTTCTCGGCCACCCTGCGGCCGGTGCACTGATTGCGCTGGGCTTGTTGCTGGCCAACCGTCGCGCCGCGACATGGGCCTTGTTCGCTTCCGCCGTCGGCCTGGCCTTCGCTTTGTCGCAACAGGGGAACGCAACCGCCCTTTCCGGACTGGGCGGCTTCAACCCTGTGTTGGTGGCGCTGGCCCTCAGCCCACAGCGTCGCCCGTGGCTGCCGCTGACGGGCATCCTCCTGGCGGTCATGCTCACCCCAGGGTTTACCGCCCTCGGCCTGCCGCCCCTGACGGCACCGTTCATCCTTGCTTGCTGGCTGATCCAGGCCGGCGGCCGGGCGTGGCACCAGGCCAGCCTCGACAGCGCGCCTTGCGCTCTGCGGGGCAATCGCCCTAGGCTTCGCTGATTCCGGGTTCAGGCGAAGAGTATGGACAGCAGCAACAATTGGCGTGAACGCCTCTACGTCATCATTTTCCAGACCGACACCGTGGCCGGCCGGCGCTTCGACAGCACCCTGCTGTTGATCATCCTCGCCAGCCTGGTGATCGTGATGCTCGACAGCATCGACAGCGTGCACAAAAACTACGCCGCCCTGCTGGCCGGTATCGAGTGGGGTTTCACCTTCATCTTCATCGTAGAGTACGGCCTGCGCCTGTATTGCTCACCCAAGCCGCTGCGCTATGCCTTCAGTTTCTATGGATTGGTGGATCTGCTGGCGATCGTGCCGGGGATCCTGGCGCTGTACTACAGCGATGCCCAATACCTGCTGATCATTCGGATCATCCGCATGCTGCGGATTTTCCGTGTGCTCAAGCTCAGCCCTTACCTCAAGCAAGCCAACTACCTGATGGCGGCGCTGCGCGGGAGCAAGCAGAAAATCATCGTGTTCCTGGTCAGCGTCTCGACCCTGGTGACCGTCTTCGGCACGCTGATGTACGTCATCGAAGGTCCCGAGCACGGTTTCACCAGCATTCCCAAGGGCATCTATTGGGCTATCGTGACATTGACCACCGTAGGCTTCGGCGACATCGTGCCCAAGACGCCACTGGGCCAAGTGGTGTCATCCCTGGTGATGATCACCGGTTACTCGATCATCGCCGTGCCGACCGGCATTTTCACCGCTGAACTGGCCACGGCCATGCGCGGCGACCAGCTCAAGCACGATTGCCCGGTGTGCAGCAAAAACAACCATGAACACGGCGCCGCTTTCTGCTCCCGTTGTGGCAATGCGTTGTTTAAGAAGTTGGAATAAGCAAAGCACTTTTTAATGCTTGATGGCCTATTGGCTTGCCGCTAGTGTTGCTGGCTAATTGCCCGGAACCCCCGTTAATAAAAAGGAATTCGCAGTGAAGAACTTCTTTGGCGCCTCCCTTCTCGCCGCCGGCCTGGCCTTTGGCGGCCTGGCCCACGCCGCCCCGACCCTGCTCAACGTTTCCTACGACGTGATGCGCGATTTCTACAAGGACTACAACGCCGCCTTCCAGAAACACTGGCAGGCCGAGCACAACGAAAACATCACCGTGCAGATGTCCTTCGGCGGCTCCAGCAAGCAAGCGCGCTCAGTGATCGACGGGCTGCCGGCGGATGTCATCACCATGAACATGGCCACTGACATCAACGCCTTGGCCGACAACGGCAAACTGGTGCCTGATAACTGGGTCACCCGCCTGCCGAACAACAGCGCGCCGTTCACCTCCGCCACAGTGTTCATCGTGCGCAAAGGCAACCCGAAAGCCTTGAAAGACTGGCCCGACCTGCTCAAGGACGGCGTGCAGGTGATCGTGCCCAACCCGAAAACCTCCGGCAACGGTCGCTACACCTACCTGTCGGCCTGGGGCTATGTACTGAAGAATGGCGGCGACGAGAACAAGGCCAAGGACTTCGTCGGCAAGCTGTTCAAGCAGGCGCCGGTACTGGACACCGGTGGTCGCGCCGCGACAACCACCTTCATGACCAACCAGATCGGCGACGTGCTGGTGACGTTTGAAAACGAAGCGGAAATGATCGCCCGCGAGTTCGGTCGCGATCAGTTCGAAGTGGTCTACCCAAGCGTTTCCGCCGAGGCCGAGCCACCGGTCAGCGTCGTCGACAAAGTGGTCGAGAAAAAAGGCTCCCGCGAAGCCGCCGAGGCGTACCTCAAATACCTGTGGTCGCCCGAAGGCCAGGAAATCGCCGCCGCCAACTACCTGCGTCCACGGGATCCGGCGGTACTGGCCAAATACACCGACCGCTTCCCGAAAGTAGACTTCCTGTCGGTGGAAAAAACCTTTGGTGACTGGCGCACGGTGCAGAAGACTCACTTTAATGATGGTGGGGTTTTCGACCAGATCTATAGCGGGCAGTAAGACACTGGTTCAACCAGAATTGCATGCAAGCTTTTGTGGCGAGGGAGCTTGCTCCCGCTCGGTTGCGCAGCGACCGCCAGAAGGGGGCCGCTACGCAGCCCAGCGGGAGCAAGCTCCCTCGCCACAAAGGCACTCCCTTATCTGCTGTGCTGTTCCTGATCTGCTGTGCTGTGCCTGATCTGCTGTGCTGTGTCTAATCTGCTGTGCTGTGTCTACCATTAACCGCGGGCATGACAGCTATCAACCACAAGCCCTGTTCCAGAGCCCTGTAACGCTTTAGCCTCGCGCCATCTTTCCTGTTCACTGACGAGATTGCCATGAGTGCTCATCCCCCCACCACGCCCGGCAGCACCCTGACCCGTGGCATGGTCCTGCTCTTCGCCTTCTGCTGCGGCGCCATTGTCGCCAACATCTACTACGCCCAACCCATCATCGAACTGATCGCCCCTGACGTCGGCCTGAGCAGCACCCTGGCCAGTCTTATCGTTTCGCTGACCCAGATCGGTTATGCCCTGGGCCTGTTTTTCCTGGTGCCGCTGGGGGACTTGCTGGAGAACCGCCGGCTGATGATCCTCACCACGCTGGTGGCGATTGCCAGCCTGCTGGGGGCGGCCTTCACTGACCAGCCGAACGTGTTCCTGCTGGTCTCGCTGCTGGTGGGTTTCAGTTCGGTGTCGGTGCAAGTCCTGATTCCGCTGGCCGCGCACCTGACGCCAGAAGAATCCCGGGGACGGGTTGTCGGCGGGATCATGGGCGGCCTGCTGCTGGGCATCCTGCTGGCGCGGCCCATCTCCAGCGTCGTGGCCGATCACTTCGGCTGGCGCGCCATGTTCATCATCGCCGCCGCGTTGATGGCCGCGATCAGCATCGTCTTGGCGCTGACCGTGCCCAAGCGCCAGCCCGGCCATAGCGCCTCCTATGGCCAACTGCTGGGTTCGCTCGGCACCCTGCTGCGCCAACAGCCGCTGTTGCGGCAACGGGCGTTCTACCAAGCCTGCATGTTCGCCACGTTCAGCCTGTTCTGGACCGCCGTTCCGCTGGAGTTGTCCCGCAACCACGGCCTGTCCCAGACTGAAATCGCCCTGTTCGCCCTGGTCGGCGCCATCGGTGCCATCGCCGCGCCCATCGCCGGCCGCCTGGCCGATGCCGGCCATACCCGTAATGCCTCGCTGCTGGCGATGCTGTTCGCCAGCGTGAGTTTCCTGCCGGCGTTCATCCATCCGCTCTACAGCGTGATCGGCCTGGCGGTGACTGGCGTGGTCCTGGATTTCTGTGTGCAAATGAACATGGTCCTGGGCCAGCGCACCATTTACGCCCTCGATGCCAAGAGCCGCAGCCGGTTGAATGCGTTGTACATGACCAGCATCTTCGTCGGCGGCGCCTTCGGCTCATCGATTGCCAGTGCGGTGTACGAGCACGGCGGCTGGTTGTGGGTGGTCATCGTCGGCAGCGCCTTCCCGCTGTTGGCCTTGCTGCGCT
Source organism: Pseudomonas sp. Z3-6 (assembly GCF_051131985.1). Classification (NCBI taxonomy): domain Bacteria; kingdom Pseudomonadati; phylum Pseudomonadota; class Gammaproteobacteria; order Pseudomonadales; family Pseudomonadaceae; genus Pseudomonas; species Pseudomonas sp. Z3-6. The sequence goes on along the minus strand of NZ_CP071644.1, from coordinate 1,868,332 downwards.
TCCTGAGTGCCTCGAAGAAAGTTTCCCTGGCCACGGCCTGATTACCCAGGCACAAAAAATGCCCGGTCGCTCAAGGCGCCCGGGCATTTTTCATGGAGCATTCAAATCCGCACGTTGCCACGCGGCCCGGCAATCGCCCAGATGATCAGGCCCAGGACCGGCAGCAGCAGGATCAGCAGCACCCAGAGGATTTTCATCCCGGTTTCCGCGCCACTCTTGAGGACATTGATGATCGCCCAGATATCGAGCGCCAGGATAATCAGGCCGACCAGGCCGTTGAAGGTGGAACCCATGGTGTCGCTCCCAAATGGTGGTGTGCACCCTTAGGATAGCGGGCCTCCGGCAAGGGTTCCGTTTTATTGCCTCAGACGTGGACCGCGACCTTGAGGGCTTCCAGGGCCGGCGCGGCAGCGATACCGACTTCGGCACACAGCTCCAGCACCCGTGGCACGTCGTTGCCGTACACCAGCACCATCTGCAATTCATCGTCGAGCAACTGGCTGAAGTTCATCAGCACGTAGCCGCCATTTTCCTTGTTCAGGCTGCCCATCTGGATCTGGATGCGGTTGAGCGCGGTCAGGGCTTCGGTCTTCGCCAATTGCTTGGGCTTGAGGTTGAACGCCACACCGGGGCCGAACGAGGCGACGATCTGCTCGAACAGGTCCACGTAGGTGTCGGCCTGGAACAGCACGGTGTCCGGCAGGCTGCCCACCACCACCCATTCCCCCAGCGGGATCGGGAACGTGTCGTCGTAGTTGATATCGGGATTGGCCGCCAGGAAAGCCGTCGGGTCTGCGTAGGCCTGGGCCGCTTCAGCAGCGATTTTCTCGATGTCCGCCTCGCCGAGGCAGCCGGAGCTGATTTTACCGATGAGTTCGATGAGGGCGGCTTTCATGGCGGTGAATCCTGTGGCGAAGGGTGTTTTGAGGGCGGGCAGGATAACGCATCGCACCGGTCGAGTCAGGAACCTGTGGCGAGAGAGCTTGCTCCCGCTCGGCTGCGAAGCAGTCGTAAATCCGCTGGGCAGGGTAAACCTGACAGGTTGCGGTGGCTGGATTTGGGGCTGCTGCGCAGCCCAGCGGGAGCAAGCTCCCTCGCCACAAAAGCGGTCGGGATCTGCTTTGGGCCTTCAGCCCAACAACTTTTCCAACTGCGCCGTGGTGTCCACCGCGCCCATGGTCCGCGCGGCATCGAGGGCCGAGACGCCGTTGGCGTCCTTGGCTTTCGGGTCGGCGCCTTTGCCGATCAGGTAGTCGACGATTTCCACCCGGTTGAACATCGCCGCCATCATCAAGGCGGTACGGCCATCGAAGGATGCGCCTTCCACCTGCGCGCCGCCATCCACCAGCGCCGCGACCACGGCCAGGTCGCCCTTGAACGCCGCGCCGGCAATCGGGCTCTGGCCGTTGTCGTTGCGGATTTCCGGATCGGCCTTGTGCTCCAGCAGCACTTTCACCGTTTCCACATGCCCGTGGTAAGCGGCCAGCATCAACAGGGTGTCACCCTTGTGGTTGCGCAGGTTGGGCGGCAGGCCCTTGCTCAACAGCGCGGCCATCATGGCGGCGTCGCCCTGGCGCGCGACGTTGAACACCTGCTCGGCAAACTCGGCAGCCTCTTCCGGGGTCATCTGGCGGCTTGTATCGGACATGGGGAACTCCACTCGGGTCTTCGCAAAGCGGCTAGTTTCCCGAGGGACCTGGGCGCTGTCATCCCTTTTTTCACTGTGCCCGTCATAGCCAGAATCAATAACGCAATTGGCCGCCCTGGATCCGGGTCGCCAGTTGCCGGTCGACCCGCACGTACGTGTCGGTGCCGGGCAGCCAGGCATAGACCGGCTCATCGCCAGTGCCACACGGATCGAACCCTTCGGTCTTGAGGCGCGTCTTCTGGTACTTGAAGGTGCCGGTAGTGTCCATTTTCACCTTGATGCGCAGGAACAGCGGCACGGCATATACGGGCAACTTGCAGTGCAAAAATTGCAGCAGCTCGCTGAAATCCAGGGTCGCCAGGGATTCGGACGGGGTGATCGCTGCCATGCCGGCGCGGCCATTGGTGCCATTGATCTCCACACCGTAAGCCACCGCCTCGGCCACCTGCGGGTGTTGCAGCAAGACGTTTTCGACTTCCGTGGTAGAGACGTTTTCGCCTTTCCAGCGATAGGTGTCGCCGAGGCGATCGACGAACTGCCCATGCCCGAAGCCGATGTTGCGCAGCAGGTCCCCGGTGTTGAAGTAACGGTCGCCCGGCACGAAGACATCCCGGCAGATGGTTTTTTCGGTCTTGGCGGGATCCGTGTAGCCGTCCAATGGTGCCTTCTCGTCGATCCGCGCCAGCAGCAGGCCCGGTTGGCCCCTGGGGACTTTTTGCATGCGCCCTTGCAGGTTGCGCAACGGCAAGCCGCTGGCTTGGTCGTACTGCACCAGCTCCCAGCCCATCAGGGAAAACCCGACGGTGTTGTCGAAATTCAGGATATTGGTGAACCCGATATTGCCGTCGCTGGCCGCATACAGCTCGCAGATGTGGTCGACGCCGAAGCGCGTCTTGAAGGTCGACCAGGCCCCGGGGCGCAGGCCGTTGCCGATCATTTTCTTCACACTGTGGTGGCGGTCATCGGCAGCGACAGGCTGGTCGATCAGGTAGCGGCACAACTCGCCGACATACCCCAGGGTGGTCGCCCGGTAGCGGCGTACGTCGCTCCAGAACTGGCTGGCGCTGAACTTGCGGCGAATCGCGAACCCCGATGCGCCACAGATCGCCGCGCCCCAACACACGCACAGGCCAGTGGCGTGGTACAGCGGCAAGGTGCAATAGACGACATCGTCGGGCTGCATGTCCAAGGCGATCAGGCCGAAGCTGGTGGACGTGCGCATCCAGCGACCATGGCGAAAGACTCCGGCCTTGGGCAGCCCGGTAGTGCCCGAGGTGTAGAGATAAAAACATGGATCGTTGCAAAAAACCTGCTGGCTGCACGCCGGGTTATCGCCGGGGTAATCCGCACAATCAGCCATCAGGTCGACGAAGCCGGACGGAACATCGCCACTGTCCTGATCCGCTACCCACCAGGTCCTGCCGCTCGACAGCGCGGTGCGCGCTCGCACGTCGTTGAAGGCCGCGACCCGCTCGTCCCCGACCACCACCGCGACCGGGTTGACCAGGGCCAGGCTGTGCACCAGCGCATCGCCGGTTTGCGAGGTGTTGAGCATGGCACTGACCGCGCCAACCTTGGCCATCGCCAGCACGCTGATCAACAGCTGCGGCCGGTTCTCGATGAAGATCGCCACGCAATCGCCCTTGCCGATGCCTTGGGCCAACAGGTAATGGGCGATGCGATTGGCTTGCGCGTTGACCTGTGCATAACTCAACACCGTGTCGCCACACAGCAGTGCCGGGCCCTGGGGATTGCGTTGCGTGGCCTGTTCGAAACACCAGCCCAGGCCACAAGGCTGGGTCGGGTCCTGGACATTGGCCAGCTTCATGCCTTTGACGATGCGCGGGACGGCCCTGGCGATGGCAGGCAACTTGCGCAGCATCATGCCCCAGGTAATGGTGTCGTTGGGTGTACGACTCATGGTGATCTTCCCCGTTCGACCTCGTGGGTCTCGGTTCTTGTTATCGGGCTGGCGGTGATTTTGGCTCGAAAGTACGCTCGCACTTGCGGGGCTGTACACGCGGTTTTTGCAATGTTTTGTATCCGCTGCCCGAGACAGGCGAAGCGTGAGCGCCGGAAAACGATTTGGTTCCAAAAATCATTGCCGGACCACGCAAAATGCAGGATGCACGGTGGCCATTCATGCAAGATGCACGAAAGCAAAATCCAACGAAAAACGTAACATGTTGTTTTTAAAGTGTTTATTTAAAAATTAGATACTGGCACAGACAGTGCAACCACCCCTCCACGGTTTGCCACACCATGGAGCAGTCAACTATGAACATGATTCAAGAAAAGTTTGCGTCCCTGTTTTCCAACTACGAAGTGACCACTCAGCCCCGCCCGGATGGCGGCATTCTGCTGACCTTGCGCAATAGCGACGGCAAGCTGTTCAAGCGCACGATTTCCTATGCTCAGTTACATGCGGGGGACCAGTTGTCCTGGGCGATCAGCGCGATCCGTCGCGACCTGGCTGAACAGGCCAGCGAGTTGCCACAGATCACCTTGCTGCAGAGCCAGCATCGGTTTGCGCTGCCGACTTACCATAGCGCTTGAGTCTGCTGGTCAATTTGCTTTGCTGTTTACTTGGAAACGGCGCTTTTTCAGAGATGAGAAGCGTCGTTTTTTTGCGCCTTCTTTTGAGGGCAATTGATCGGTGTGTATATCCGTTTCTGCGGTAACGGCCACTTATGACTGATGGGGACCGCGTTCCTCCTGTGGGAGCGGGCTTGCTCGCGAAGGCGGTGGGCCCGTTTGCAGTGATGTTGGATGTGCCGGCCTCATCGCGAGCAAGCTCGCTCCCACAGGGGATCTTGGGTGTTCATGAGTCTTGTGTTCACCGCAGATCCATTGTGGGAGCGAGCTTGCTCGCGAAAGCGGTGTGTCAGTTGACGGTGATGTTGGTGGGCCGGCCTCTTCGCGAGCAAGCTCGCTCCCACAGGGGATCTTGGGTGTTCATGAGTTTGTGTTCACCGCAGACCCATTGTGGGAGCGAGCTTGCTCGCGAAGGCGGTGGATCAGTTTGCGGTGATGTTGGATGTACCGGCCTCTTCGCGAGCAGGCTCGCTCCCCACAGGGGATCTTGGGTGTTCATGAGTCTTGTGTTCACTGCGGCCCATTGTGGGAGCGGGCTTGCTCGCGAAAGCGGTGGGTCAGTTGGCGGTGATGTTGGATGTGCCGGCCTCTTCGCGAGCAGGGGATCTTGGGTGTTCATGAGTCTTGTGCTCACCGCAGATCCATTGTGGGAGCGAGCCTGCTCGCGAAGGCGGTGGGTCAGTTGGCGGTGATGTTGGATGTGCCGGCCTCTTCGCGAGCAGGGGATCTTGGGTGTTCATGAGTCTTGTGTTCACCGCAGATCCATTGTGGGAGCGGGCTTGCTCGCGAAGGCGGTGGATCAGTTTGCGGTGATGTTGGATGTGTGAGCTGGCCTCTTCGCGAGCAGGCTCGCTCCCACAGGGGATCTTGGGTGTTCATGAGTCTTGTGTTCACCGCAGATCCATTGTGGGAGCGGGCTTGCTCGCGAAGGCGGTGGGCCAGTTTGCCGTGATGTTGGATGTGCCGGCCTCTTCGCGAGCAGGCTCGCTCCCACAGGGGATCTTGGGTGTTCATGAGTCTTGTGTTCACCGCAGATCCATTGTGGGAGCGAGCCGCTCGCGAAGGCGGTGGGTCAGTTTGCGGTGATGTTGGATGTGCCGGCCTCATCGCCGTTACCGCAGCAATGGATATACACACAAACCCAAAGAACGCGGTCAATCCTCCAAACGAGGAAACCGCCGAGCAATATCATTTCCAGTAAGCTCAGCAACCGACCCCTGCAAATCACCAGACAACCGAATCGAAACGAAATACGGCCGCTCCCCCCCATCAAACCAATGCGGCATACCAGCAGGCACCGTGATCAAATCGTTCCTTTCACACAATACAGCGAAGACATAATCGCCAATGTGCAGGTTAAACAACCCTCGACCACTGACGAAAAACCGTACCTCGTCCTGGCTATGGCGATACTCATCAAGCCACTCAGCCTGCGGCTCGGCCTGTTCCGAGTGATCGTTTCTAACGCTAACCACATCGACCGCAACATACCCCCGCTCGGTCATCACCCCATCGATCTGAACCTGGTAAGCCGCAATGATCTCCTCCTCACTGGCACCCGACTGGATTTTCACCGCCGCTTCCCAACGATCAAAGCGAACACCTTGCTCAGCCAACGTCGCGGCAATGTCCTCGAAGTGGGTCAACACCTTGTTCGGAATCTCAGGGCTCGAAACGTGATAGACGGACAGGCTACTCATGACAAAGGCTCCAGCAAATTAACGGTTCGAAGGCTCATGGCCGGTCCTCTTGCATACGTGTCGCAATGATAACGGCTGCCGCAAAGGCCGCGAGGCTGGCGAGGCTGAACGTCCAACTGGCGCCCAGGGCATTCCAACTGTAGCCGGAATACAACGCGCCCAAGGCCCCGCCCGTGCCGGCCAGCGCCGCATACAGCGCCTGCCCCTGGCCTTGCTGGCGAGGGCCGAAGCTGCGTTGCACGAAATGGATGGCGGCGGCGTGAAAGCTGCCGAAGGTCGCCGCGTGCAACACCTGGGCAAACAACAATACCCAGAGAAATTCGGCCAGCGAACCCAGCAACAACCAGCGCAACGCCGCCAGCAGGAAACTCGCCAGCAGTACCCGGCGCACGGAAAACCGCGCCAGGATCCGGCTCATCAGCAGGAAGACCAACACCTCTGCCACCACGCCGACCGCCCAGAGCAGGCCGATCAAACCGCGGCTGTAGCTCAGGCGTTCGAGGTGCAACGTCAGGAAGGTGTAATACGGCCCGTGACTCACCTGCATCAGGCCCACACAGGTGTAGAACGCCAGTACGCCAGGGTTGCGCAGTTGCCGCAGGAAGCCCTCCCCCGCGACTCGCGGCCCCTGCAATGGCTGGGCATTGGGCACCCAGAAACTGGCGAGGACGATGCCGGCCATGATCAACACCAGGGCCAGCGGGTAGATGTCCAGGCTCAGCCATTCGAACAAGCGGCCGAGCACGACCACAGTGATGATGAAACCGATGGAGCCCCACAGGCGGATCTGGCTGTAGCGCGAGGCCTGCCCGCTCAGATGGGCCAAGGTGATGACTTCGAACTGCGGCAACACCGCGTGCCAGAAAAATGCGTGTAACGCCATGACCATCGCCAGCCAGGCGTAGCTTTTATCGATGAAGATCAGCGAGAAGGCCAACAGCGTGCAGATCGCGCCAAACCGCACGATTGCCAGGCGTCGGCCGGTGTAATCCCCCAGCCAACCCCAGATGTTCGGCGCCACGCAACGCATCAGCATGGGGATGGCCACCAGCTCGCCGATGCGCGCCGCGTTGAACCCCAGGTGATCGAAATACAGCGCCAGGAACGGCGCCGTCGAACCGAGCAGCGCGAAATAGAATAGATAGAAGCTGGAAAGCCGCCAGTACGGCAGTGCCGCCACGGTCGTCAGGCCACGGCGGCTGGCAGGCCGGCCATCAAAGCTGCCCCAGCACCGGGGTGCTGACGCGCACGTCGGCGTTCTGGCCGCGATGACGCAGCAGGTGATCCATCAGCACGATGGCCATCATCGCCTCGGCGATGGGCGTGGCACGAATGCCGACGCAGGGGTCGTGACGGCCCTTGGTGATCACATCGACCGGGTTGCCATGGATGTCGATGGAGCGCCCCGGCGTGGTGATGCTGGACGTCGGCTTCAAGGCCAGGTGCGCCACGATCGGCTGGCCCGAGGAAATGCCGCCGAGGATGCCACCGGCATTATTGCTGAGGAAACCCTCAGGCGTCAGTTCGTCACGGTGCTCGGTGCCACGCTGGGCGACGCAGGCAAAACCGGCGCCGATTTCCACGCCTTTCACCGCGTTGATGCTCATCAGCGCATGAGCCAGCTCGGCGTCGAGGCGGTCGAAGATCGGCTCGCCAAGGCCCGGCATCACGCCTTCGGCGACCACGGTGATCTTTGCGCCGACCGAGTCCTGGTCCCGGCGCAGTTGGTCCATGTAGGCCTCGAGTTCTGGCACCTTGTCCGGATCGGGACAGAAAAAGGCGTTCTGCTCCACCGAGTCCCAGGTCTTGAACGGGATTTCGATGGGGCCCAACTGGCTCATGTAACCACGGATGACGATGCCCTGGCTGGCCAGGTACTTCTTGGCAATCGCCCCGGCCGCCACGCGCATGGCGGTTTCCCGGGCCGAGCTGCGACCGCCGCCACGGTAGTCGCGCTCACCGTATTTGTGGTGGTAGGTGTAGTCGGCGTGGGCCGGGCGGAACAGGTCCTTGATGGCCGAGTAGTCCTTGGACTTCTGGTCGGTGTTGCGAATCAACAGGCCGATGGCGCAGCCGGTGGTGCGCCCTTCGAACACGCCGGAGAGGATTTCGACTTCATCGGCTTCCTGGCGCTGGGTGGTGTGGCGGCTGGTGCCGGGCTTGCGGCGGTCCAGGTCACGCTGCAGGTCGTCCAGGGAAATCTCCAGGCCCGGCGGGCAGCCGTCGACAATGGCGACCAACGCCGGGCCATGGCTTTCGCCCGCGGTGGTGACAGTGAACAGCTTGCCGTAGGTATTGCCGGACATGCAGGGTGCTCCGTGAAAAACGCTGAGAGACTCAACCTTGGATTCGTAGTGGGCGCCAGTATACGCAGGCTCCCCGCGTAGTTCATCCTCGAACCTTATCGGCGGCCACCAGTCCAACCGGCACCTTCGCAACTAATGGCGTGATGATGTTAAAGCTGCTAGCCCTAAGCCTTACCTTGTTCACCGGCCTGTTTTCCTGCCTGGCCCAGGCCACGGTACTGCAACGCCCGATCAGTCTCGACACCGGCAATGGCGAACTATTCGGCTCATTGTTGCTGCCCAAGTCCGACACGCCCGTGCCGGTTGTCCTGATCATTTCTGGATCCGGTCCTACAGACCGCGACGGTAACAACCCCGAGGGCGGGCGCAACGACAGCCTCAAGCGCCTGGCCTGGGTCCTGGCCAGGCACAACATTGCCAGCGTGCGCTATGACAAACGCGGCGTGGCCGCCAGCCTCGCAGCGACACCGGACGAGCGCAACCTGAGCGTCGAGGCCTATGTCGCCGATACCGTGGCCTGGAGCCGCAAGCTCGCCGCCGACCCACGCCTGGGCCCGTTGATCCTGCTGGGCCACAGCGAAGGCGCGTTGATCGCCAGCCTCGCCGCGCCCCAGGCCAACGCGGCGGCGGTCATTTCCCTGTCCGGCAGTGCCCGGCCAATCGACCAGGTACTGCGCCAACAATTGAGCAACCGCCTGCCACCGCCGCTGATGTTGCGCAGCAATGAGCTGCTCGACAACCTCAAGGCCGGTCGACTCGACGACAACGTGCCGACGCAACTGCAGGTGATTTTCCGCCCCAGCGTACAACCCTACCTGATCTCATTGTTCCGCCAGGACCCGGCCCGGGCCTTCGCCGCGTTGAAGATGCCGGCCTTGATCATCCAGGGCAGCAACGACATCCAGGTCAGCGTCGATGATGCCCGGCAGTTGAAAGCCGCCAAGCCCGACGCCGAACTGGCGCTGATCGAGGGCATGAATCACGTGATGCGCATCGTGTCCAACGACGTGAAACGGCAACTGGCCTCCTATAAGGACCCCAACTTGCCCCTGGCGGCCGAACTCGGTGCGCGGATTCTGCGTTTTATTGACTCGTTAGCCGCGCGTTAGGCGGTTTTAGTCGATTTAATTTCAGTAATGGCAAAATTGGCCGATAACCCGGTGTCGGATAGCGCAATGGCTACCGACCCGCCGGCCTGGACAGGATTTTGCCGTTATGACTGAAACTCAAGCTTCCCCCGACACCGCTGCCGAAGCCCCCGCCTCGTCCGTGGCTGAGCTGCCGTGGGCCGACGTACATACCGAGCATCACAAAATGCTCCGGCTGGCGCCGCTCAAAACCGACCGCGCCACCGGTGTTCGGCCGTTGCGGTTTGTCGAGTTCAGCTATGTCGAGCGCCACAGCAAGGAACGCAGCTTGCTGCGCATGACCCTCCAGCTGCCGAACCAGCGGGTGCGCAAGGAACAGAATCATCTGGACGTCTGGGCCGATCACGTCGAGAAACGCCTGACTTTTTCCCCGGACAACCTGCAAGTCGAGCCGTTGAACCGTGGCATCGGCCGTTTCCTCGCGGCCCAGGGTATTACCTGGGCCAAGAAGCGCTGGTCGGCCTATCAGGTAGACGGCACCGACCTGGATAACAAGGACGCCCTGAACGAAGACACGCGCCTGCGCCGCGATCGCTTCCTCAAGGCCCAGGGTTTCGAGGTGGCCTACGCCGACGCCCAGCACCTCAAGGGTAGTATCAAGTCGGCCCAGGTTGGCGATTTGGTCGGTGACTGGAACACCGAGAAGCTGCAGTTCGTGACCATCCTCGAAGCTGCGCAGATGCTGCAACAAGCCGAGCAGAACCTGGCGGAACAGGAAGTCAAACTCAAGCAGCAGGAAGAGAAGGTCACCAAGTTCAAGCGCGAAGACACCGGCTTGCGCTTCACCATCACCTGCCTGGTGGCCTTCGCCATGTTTCAGGCGGGGTTGCTGATCTGGATTGCGACGCGGCACTGATCCCAACGTTGAATGAGATGACCACATCCAATCCCGTGGCGAGGGAGCTTGCTCCCGCTCGGCTGCGCAGCAGTCGTAAATCTGGCAAATACCATTTTGAGCCATTAAAGCGGGGGCTGCTTCGCAGCCCAGCGGGAGCAAGCTCCCTCGCCACAAAAGCGGTCACAGAGATCAAACCCGCGAAGCAAACAACGCCTGGTGCTGGCGGCACTGCTCGGCGCTGAGCATGAACACGCCATGCCCGCCGCGCTCGAAGTCGAGCCAGGCGAAATCGACTTCCGGGTACAACGCCTCGACGTGCACCTGGCTGTTGCCCACCTCGACAATCAACAGCCCCTTCTCGGTCAGATGATCGGCCGCCTCGGCCAGCATCCGCCGAACCAGGTCCAGGCCGTCATCGCCACAGGCCAGGCCCAATTCCGGCTCGTGCTGGTATTCCTGGGGCATATCGGCGAAATCTTCCGCATCGACGTAGGGCGGGTTCGACACGATCAGGTCGAAACGTTGCCCTGGCAACCCTTCAAAACCATCACCCTGGACGGTGAACACGCGCTCATCGACACCGTGGCGCTCGATGTTCTGGTTGGCCACTTCCAGCGCTTCGAACGACAGGTCGGCCAGCACCACTTCGGCTTCCGGGAATTCATAGGCACAGGCGATGCCGATGCAGCCGGAACCGGTGCACAGATCGAGAATCCGTGCCGGCGCCTGGCCCAACCAAGGCTCAAAACGCTTTTCGATCAGCTCACCGATGGGCGAGCGCGGAATGAGCACGCGCTCATCAACAATAAACGACATCCCGCAGAACCAGGCCTCACCCAACAGGTAGGCCGTCGGAATGCGCTCGGCAATGCGTCGGCGCAGCAGACGCTGCACATGGACCAGTTCTTCGTCTTCAAGACGGCAGTCCAGGTAGCTGTCGGCGATTTCCCACGGCAGATGCAACGCGCCCAACACCAGTTGCCTGGCTTCGTCCCACGCATTGTCGGTGCCATGGCCGAAAAACAGATCCTCTCCATGGAAACGGCTGACGGCCCAACGGATATGGTCGCGCAGGGTACGGAGACGGGAAGTGATCACGGCGGCAAACTCCAGAAAAATCGACGGGCGAGTCTACCAGTCAAACGCGGCGTCACCCAAACGCGCCCCGATGACGAACGAAAAGCGCCGGACCAACCGTAGGAATCATCCGTTTTTTGCATCGCCTATTGAACGAGACGAGCATCTTGACAAGGCTGTAGGCCAGCAACGGCGGCCCTTGCGATGGAAGCGATTCACAGAACCGCTCAGCCAGAGGAGAATGTCGCAAAAGCCCCACTCGAAGGAGCCCCAGAATGTCCGTTCCAAAAACGATGTTTCAACTCAGCGGCCGTGGTTATGCAGCGGCCAACCTGAGTCAAGCGACCTTGATCATCATCGATGCCCAGAAAGAATACCTCGCCGGGCCCCTGGCCCTGAGCGGCATGGATGCAGCCGTCGCGAACATCAAGCAATTGCTCGGCGCGGCCCGCGCAGCCGGTCGCCCGATCGTGCATGTGCGCCACCTGGGCACCCATGGCGGGCTGTTCGATCCACAAGGTGAACGCGGGGAGTTCATCCCCGGCCTCGAACCCCAGGGCGACGAAACCGTGGTCGAAAAGCTGCTGCCCAGCGCCTTCCACGGCACCGAGCTGAAAAAACGCCTGGAAGACTTCGGCCCCCTGGACCTGATCGTGTGCGGGTTCATGAGCCATTCCAGCGTCAGCACCACCGTGCGCGCCGCCAAGAACCTGGGCTTTCGCTGCACCCTGGTGGAAGACGCCTGCGCCACGCGCGACCTGCCGTACAAGGGCGGCGTCCTCAGCGCCGAGCACGTGCAGCAGACCGAAATGGCGATCATGGCCGACAACTTCGCCACCCTGGCCCTGACCCGCGACTTCATCTGATGCGCCTTGATGAGCGGCCACTCCCGCCGCTCATCCGCAAAAGCCTCTCATTTGCCGTAATTGCCTTACCTTCAGGAACAACCCGAATATCTTCCGGTCGAAGGGCCGATACCCATTGAGGAAGGTCGGAATGAAGTTATCCGATGGTTTTGACGCACGTCGCTTGCGGCCCAAGGGCCCAAGCAACTGGCGGTTTCGTTTCGGCGCGGCGATCGCCGCGCTGCTGGCAACACTCGGTGTACTGCTGGCCATGGCCGGTGCCGCCAGCCTGCTGGGCCGCCCTCCCGCACTGGGCGAGTTGAATGCCACCCCAATGGGTTCGACGATCATCCTGGCAGTCGGGCTTTTCGTACTGTTGCTGGGCGTCTGGCTCTGGCGCCGCTGCCGCCGTCGCGCCCGCCAATCCCTGGAGCTGGCCATGGCTCCGCACCTGATGAAAAAGCACGACTGACTCGCCACCCGACGTTTTGTCGCGCCGGATCCCGCCAGAGTTGGGTAAACTGGCCGGCTTCGCGGAGGCTGACATGCAAGACGACGACTTTTCCCTGTTCAAAAGTGCGATCCAGGGCGTAAAACCGATCAAACACGACCGTGCCGAGACCGGCAAGCCCAAGGCCGATCGCGCGCAAATCGCCAAGCTGCGCCAGGCCGCCACCGTGCGCACCGACGCCACCACCGTGGACGGCTTGTCCGATCAGTTCGTGATCGACGTCGGGCCGGAAGACGAGTTGATGTGGGCCCGCGACGGTGTCCAGGAAAGCCAGATGCGCAAGCTGAAGGTCGGCCAAATCCCCTTCGAAGGCAGCCTCGACCTGCACGGCATGACCGTCGAAAAGGCCCGGGAAACCCTTTGGGCGTTCCTGGCCGAAGCCACCAAGTTCGAAATCCGCTGCGTGCGCGTCACCCATGGCAAAGCCGTGCGCCTGGACGGCAAGCGGCCAATGATCAAGAGCCACGTCAACACCTGGCTGCGCCAGCACCCGCAAGTGCTGGGCTTCACCTCCTGCCAGGCAAAACACGGCGGCGCCGGGGCGGTCTACGTGATGCTCAAGCGCACCATGATGGAAGGCCGCGACGAATAGCCCTCGCTTGCCGAGCTTGCAGCGCCGTGTCCGCCACCGTACCCTTGCCCTTTGCGTAAAATCCCACAGGTAGTTTCATGTCTCTGGAACAGAATTACACCGCGATTCTCGGCCAACTGGGCGAGGACGTTTCCCGCGAGGGCCTGCTCGACACGCCCAAGCGCGCTGCCAAGGCCATGCAGTACCTCTGCCGCGGTTATGAACAGACCCTGGAAGAAGTCACCAACGGTGCCTTGTTCAGCTCCGATAACAGCGAGATGGTGCTGGTCAAGGACATCGAGTTGTACTCGTTGTGCGAGCATCACTTGTTGCCTTTCATCGGCAAGGCCCACGTGGCCTACATCCCGAGCGGCAAGGTACTGGGGCTGTCGAAGGTCGCGCGTATCGTCGACATGTACGCCCGTCGCCTGCAGATCCAGGAAAACCTCAGCCGCCAGATCGCCGACGCGGTCCAGCAAGTGACCGGCGCCCTGGGCGTGGCGGTGGTGATCGAGGCCAAGCACATGTGCATGATGATGCGCGGTGTGGAAAAGCAGAATTCCTCGATGATCACTTCGGTGATGCTCGGCGAGTTCCGGGAAAACGCCGCCACTCGCAGCGAATTCCTCAGCCTTATCAAGTAACGCGTCGCAAGAAGAAAACCGGCATTGATCGCCGGTTTTTTTTCGCCCGTGAAAAATCAGGTAAGCTGCGCGCCCTCTTCTTCCCTGCCGCGAGGCTGAATACCGTGATCGTCAAAGCGCTTCGAGTTGGCTTGGGCCAGCTCATCATTTTCATCGACTTCATCACCCGCCCTGGCAAGAAACAGCGCCCGGCCGAGGCCCAGGCGCAGGTCGACCAGGCCGCTCGCAGCCTGACGCTGTATCAATTCCATGCCTGCCCGTTCTGCGTAAAGACTCGCCGTACCCTGCGTCGCCTCAACGTACCGGTGGCCCTGCGCGATGCGAAAAACAACGAGCAGGATCGTCAGACGCTGCTGGAGCAAGGGGGCAGGATCAAAGTGCCGTGCCTGCGCATTGAAGAGAATGGCGAGACCACCTGGATGTATGAGTCCAAGGTGATCATTGATTATCTGGATAAGCGGTTTTCTGCGGCCTGATAGTTTTATGGTGTGGCGACTGGCCTCATCGCGAGCAAGCTCGGCTCCCACAGGGGGACTTGGTGAACGCTGGATTTGTATTCACCACTGTCCTCTGTGGGAGCCGAGCTTGCTCGCGATGGGGCCAGCCCAGTCACCACATGAATCAGGCTGCTTTCACAGCCAACGCCTCCCGCACCACCCCCGCCAGCCGCTTGAGCCCTTCATCCAGCCGCGCCGGGTCAATGTGGCTGAAGTTCAAGCGCAAGTGCCCCGGATGCTGGTCCGGCTCAGGAAAGAACGGCTCTCCCGGCATGAATGCCACGTCGGCCGCCAGGGCGGCGGCGAGCAAGGTGCGGGTGTCCAGCGGTTGCCTGAGGATCAGCCAGAAAAACAACCCGCCCTGGGGCACGTTCCAGTCCGCGATATCAGAGAAATGCGTTTGCAACGCCGCCTGGAACCGATCGCGACGGTCCCGGTAGAAATCCCTCAACTCACTCAAATGGCTGCGGTACTGCTCGGTGCCGATCCATTGCAGCGCCTGCCACTGGCCGATGCGATTGGTGTGCAGGTCCGCCGATTGCTTGAGCCGCAGCAGATGCGGGAACAGATCCGGACTGGCGATCAGGTAGCCCACCCTTAGCCCCGGCAACAGGGTTTTCGACACGGTGCCGGTGTAGATCCAACTGGCCCTCTTCAAGCGACTGACAATCGGCGTGGCACTGCCGCCATCGAAGGTCAGCTCGCGATAAGGTTCGTCCTCGATCAGGGTGACGCCAAACTCGTCCAGCAGCGCCGCCACCGCATCGCGCTTGGTCTCGCTGTAGCGCACCGCCGAAGGGTTCTGGAAGGTCGGGATCAGGTAGATAAACGCTGGGCGATGCTGCTCCAACCGGGCCCGCAACTGCTGCAGGTCCGGGCCGTCGGCCTCCAGGGGAACGGTGATGCAGTCGGCGCCGAACAGCTGGAAAATCTGCAACGCCGCCAGATAGGTCGGCGCTTCGAGCATCACTTCGGTGCCCACGTCGATGTGCAGCTTGGCCGCCAAATCGAGGGTTTGCTGGGAGCCGCTGACCACCAGCACCTGGCTCGCCTCACAGGCCACGCCCAGCGCCCGCGCCTGGGCTGCCAGGGCCTCACGCAGGGCCGGTTCGCCTTCGCTCATGCCGTACTGGCCCATGGACAATGGCATGGCCGCCCATTCCACTTTCGGCAGCATGGCTTCGGCCGGCAGGCCGCCGGCGAACGACATCACCTCAGGACGCTGCGCCGCCGCGAGGATTTCTCGAATCAAAGAACTTTTGAGGCGCGAGACACGTTCGGAAAAAGCCATGGGTCACCTGTAGCCGGTCGCTGGAATAATGAGTCAAACTGGTTGACCGAAATTACGCCGACCTCTGTGGATACGTCAATATGCTTGACCTTAAAAACCCTGCCTCCCAACAAATGGCCATGGAAGCGTTTTTCTTCGGTTACCAGGCGTTCACCGCCAAGGCCGATGAAATGCTTGAGCGTCGGGGGTTGAGCCGGGTCCACCAGCGCATCGTCTTTTTCATCGCCCGCTATCCGTCATTGAGCGTAAAGGAATTGCTGGCCCTGCTTGGGGTGAGCAAGCAGGCGTTGAACATGCCGTTGCGGCAGTTGATGGAAATGCACTTGGTGAACAGCGTCGCGTCCGAGACCGACAAACGCAAACGGCTGCTGGAACTGACCGCCGAGGGCGGGCGGTTCGAGCAGGCGTTGCGGCGTGAACAGGTGAAATTGCTGGAGCGGGTGTTTGCCGAAGCCGGGGAAGCGGCGGTGGATGGGTGGCTGGCGGTGAACCTGGCACTGGGGAAATCCAGTGACTGACGGCGTCTGCTCGCGATAGCGTCCGCATAGGCGATATATCCCTATCGCCAAACATTTCGTCGACAACACAGAAAACATTATTTGCATTATTTGTATACAAAAGCATAATTCGCTTCGTGCGAGTTCCTGACCAGTAGGTCAACATACCCTCGCCAGCCTTACCTGCCTCAGCGCATCGCGGCCACCCCCAGGGCGTGTGCGGTGCTGGAAATAACAATAAGACTCTTGAGGAGTACTCGCTGTGGAAAGCCGCAAACCCGAAGCCCGGACGCTGGACCTCTCGCCGCCACTACGCAGTGGCTGGCTTGAACGCCTCTTCAAACTCAGCTTGCATGGCACCACGGTGAAGACCGAGCTGATTGCTGGCCTGACAACCTTCATCACCATGGCCTACATCATCTTCGTCAACCCCAACATCATGGCCGACGCCGGCATCGATCACGGCGCCGCATTCGTCGCCACCTGCATCGCCGCGGCCCTGGGTTGCCTGCTGATGGGCCTGTACGCCAACTGGCCGGTGGGCCTGGCACCGGGCATGGGTCTGAACGCCTTCTTCACCTACACCGTGGTCGGCACCATGGGCTACAACTGGGAAACCGCATTGGGCGCGGTGTTCATCTCCGGTGTGCTGTTCATGTTCCTGACCTTGTCACGGGTGCGCGAGTGGCTGCTCAACAGCATTCCGGTGAGCCTGCGCTTCGCCATGGGCGCGGGGGTCGGGTTGTTCCTCGGGCTGATCGGCCTGAAAACCGCCGGGATCGTCGTGGACAGCCCTGCCACCTTGATCAAGCTCGGCTCGTTGCGCGAACCCGGTCCGTTGCTGGCCGCGGTGTGCTTCCTGATGATCGCCGTGCTCAGTTATCACCGTGTGTTCGGCGCGATCCTGATCAGCATCATCGCCGTGACCCTGGCCGGCTGGGGCCTGGGGTTGGTGCAGTACAACGGCGTCATGTCGACACCGCCGAGCCTGGCTCCGACCTGGATGGCGATGGACGTGGCCGGCGTGTTCAACATCAGCATGATCAGCGTGGTGCTGGCCTTCCTTTTCGTGCACATGTTCGACACCGCCGGCACCCTGATGGGCGTTGCCCAGCGCGCCGGCCTGGTGAAAGCCGATGGCAAGATCGAGAACCTGTCCCGCGCCTTGAAAGCCGACAGCGCTTCGAGCGTATTCGGCGCCATGGTCGGTGTACCGCCAGTGACCAGCTACGTGGAAAGCGCCGCCGGTGTGGCCGCCGGTGGCCGCACGGGGCTTACCGCCGTGACCGTCGGTGTGCTATTTATTGCCGCCATGTTCTTCGCACCGCTGGCCGGGATGATTCCGGCCTACGCCACGGCCGGGGCCTTGATCTACGTCGCCATGCTGATGATGGGCGGCATGGCCCACATCGAATGGGACGAAGCAACCGACAGCATTCCGGCCATCGTCACGGCCATCATGATGCCCCTGACGTTCTCGGTCGCCGACGGCATCGCCCTGGGTTTCATCACCTATGTGGTGCTCAAGGCCGGCACCGGTAAACACAAGGAAATTTCCGTCAGCCTGTGGGTGCTTTGCGCGATCTTCATCGCCAAGTTCATCTTCTTGTAAGCGCAACCGTATTCACTCGCCTCACCCCCTGGGTGAGGCTTTTGTACATCAGGAGCAAAGCAATGAATCTGGAAACCTGGCTGTTGTTCAGTGGCGCCGCATTGGTGGTGATCCTCATCCCCGGCCCGTTGTCGTTGTTGATGATCGGCAATAGCCTGAACTACGGCCTGCGCCGCTCCTATCCGGCATTCCTGGGGGGCGTGATCGCGTCGATCTGCCTGCTGAGCGCTTCGGCGCTGGGGCTCGGTGCATTGTTGATGGCCTCGGAGCAGTTGTTCAGCGCCCTGAAGATCGTCGGCGCCCTGTACCTGTTCTACCTGGCCTGGCAGAGCTGGCAGCAATCGCGCCAACCGGCCCAAGGCGCCGAAGTGCCCCAGGCTGTCGCCGTCCCGCGCTTTCGCACCCTCTTCGGCCGCGCGTTCGTGCTGGGGGCAAGCAACCCGAAAGACATTCTGTTCTTCGCTGCGTTCCTGCCGCAATTCCTGAGCGCCGAACAGCCATTCCTGCCACAACTGCTGATCATGATCGCCACTTGGACCGTACTCGACCTGCTGTGCAAGCTGGCTTATGGCCTCGGTGCCCACGGCGCGGCGCGGTATCTGCGTACGGGTAAAGGCCAGGGCTGGTTCAACCGGGTCAGCGCCGGGTTGTTTGGTGGCGCGGGGGCGGCCTCGTTGTTGAGTCGCTGAAAGGCAAAAGCTTCGCGAGCAAGCCCGCTCCCACAATTGGAATGCATTTCAAGTGTGGGAGCGGGCTTGCTCGCGAAGGCACCCTCCCAGGCACCCAATTTTTCATGGACGAAAAAAAAGCCCGCAGTGTGAGCAGGCTAAAAACCAAAGAAGCTTATGCGCAGTCGCTTCCAGGACAAGGCAGTTGCTTGGGGGATCAACTGCCTCGATACGTTGAATAGGCGTAGGGCGAAATCAACAAGGGCACGTGGTAGTGCTCTTGCTCGGCCGAAATACCGAAGCGCAGCACCACCACATCCAGGAACGCTGGGTCGGGCATTTGCACGCCACGGGCGCGGTAGTAATCACCGGCGTGGAATTGCAATTGATAAACGCCCGAACGGTAGTCATCCCCTTGCAACAGGGGCGCATCGCAACGGCCGTCGCTGTTGGTCAGTGCACTGGCGACCCACTGTAGTTGCGAATCTTCCACGCGGTACAGTTCGATCTTGATCGAGCTGCCCGGGCAGCCATGTGCGGCATCCAAAACGTGAGTAGTCAAACGTCCCATTGCTTGTGCGCGCCTCGCTGCAGTGCAGTCCGGCCCGACGCCTCCTGATTCAGTTGAAAGACAGGCCGCACCGTTTCGGAGCACGAAACGCCACGGCGATGAACGAATTAAGACACTTTAAAAGAAAATTGTACACAATAAAAAACAGATATTTGGCCCTTCGACTGCGCGACGGCACGTCAACCCCAGGTTTAAGTCAAACCAATGAATACAAGAGCCTCCCGACGATTCATTGACCGACTGGGCAGGTTTCTTGCAGTGTAGACCCTGCCAGGGCCACAGTGAAAAAGGCAAAAATTCAGGCTTACAAATCGCGCATAAAGTTGTATACAATCACTCCATCGTCGTGACGCCAGCCTGAAACTCATCACCGGGGCGCCACCTACATGGTTCGAACAAGAAGGAAAACTGCAGTGAGCGCTGACTACCCACGCGACCTGATCGGTTACGGCAGTAACCCTCCCCATCCCCATTGGCCGGGCAATGCTCGCATCGCCCTGTCCTTCGTGCTCAATTACGAAGAAGGCGGCGAGCGCAACGTCCTCCATGGCGACAAGGAATCCGAAGCGTTCCTTTCGGAGATGGTCGCGGCGCAACCGCTGCAGGGCGAGCGCAACATGAGCATGGAGTCGCTGTACGAGTATGGCAGCCGTGCCGGCGTCTGGCGTGTTCTCAAGCTGTTCAAGGAATTCGATATCCCGCTGACCGTTTTCGCCGTGGCCATGGCCGCCCAGCGCCATCCAGACGTGATTCGCGCCATGGTCGCCGCCGGCCACGAGATCTGCAGCCACGGCTATCGCTGGATCGACTACCAGTACATGGATGAGGCACAGGAACGCGAGCACATGCTCGAAGCGATCCGCATCCTCACCGAAATCGCTGGCGAACGTCCGCTGGGCTGGTACACCGGCCGCACCGGCCCGAACACCCGTCGGCTGGTGATGGAAGAAGGCGGTTTCCTCTACGACAGCGACACCTACGACGACGACCTGCCCTACTGGGAGCCGAACAACTCCACCGGCAAGCCGCACCTGGTGATCCCCTACACCCTCGACACCAACGACATGCGCTTCACCCAGGTGCAGGGTTTCAACAAGGGCGATGATTTCTTCCAGTACCTCAAGGATGCTTTCGACGTGTTGTACGCCGAAGGGGCCGAGGCGCCGAAGATGCTTTCCATCGGCCTGCATTGCCGGCTGATCGGCCGCCCTGCGCGACTGGCCTCCCTCAAGCGCTTTCTCGAATACGTCAAAGGCCATGATCACGTCTGGTTCAGCCGTCGTGTCGACATCGCTCGCCACTGGCAGCAAACCCATCCGTATCAGGGAGCGTCCAAATGACCGCGTTCCAGACCCTCAAGCCTTCCACCTTGAGTCGCGAAGCGTTCGTCAAAGCCTTTGCCGATATCTACGAACATTCGCCATGGGTGGCCGAGAAGGCCTTCGACCTGGGCCAGGATCCCTCGATCGACGAAATCGAAACCCTGCACCAGCGCATGAGCGACATCCTGTTGAGTGCCGATCACGCCAGCCAACTGGCGCTGATCAACGCTCACCCGGACCTGGCCGGTAAAGCCGCCGTCCAGGGCCAACTGACCGAAGCCAGCACGAACGAACAGGCCGGCGCCGGTATTCACCAATGCACGGCCGAAGAGTTCCAGCGCTTCACCGAGCTGAACGACGCCTACAAGGCCAAGTTCAAGTTTCCCTTCATCATGGCGGTAAAAGGCAGCAACCGGCACCAGATCCTCGCGGCATTCGAAACGCGCATCCATCACTCGGCCGACGCCGAATTCAAATGCGCGCTGGCAGAGATCAACAAAATCGCGTTGTTCCGATTACTGACCCTTTAGCGAGCAGCCCTGCGACCCGAGGCCCTGCAAGCATCCCCAGCCAACCTATTTAAAGGCAGACAAGAAGAATGAAAGCTTACGCCGTACCTTTCGAGAAATTCGTCAACCTGGCCGACGCCCGCCTGGGCACCAAGATCATCTCGGTCACCGATGACTGGTTCGCCGACGCCAACCGCCTGTTCCAGCCGACCCCGGCCGTGTGGAAGGAGGGCGTGTTCGATGACAATGGCAAGTGGATGGACGGCTGGGAATCGCGGCGCAAGCGCTTCGAAGGCTACGACAGCGCGGTGATCCGCCTGGGCGTGGCGGGCTCGATCAAGGGCGTGGACATCGACACCTCATTCTTCACCGGCAACTACCCACCGTCGGCCTCCCTGGAAGCCTGCTTCCTGAGCGAAGGCGAACCGGACGAAAACACCCAGTGGACTGAAGTACTGTCGGCCGTCGAATTGCAAGGCAACAGCCACCACTACCACGAAATCAGCAATGACCAGGCCTTCAGCCACCTGCGCTTCAACATCTATCCAGACGGCGGCGTGGCTCGCCTGCGGGTCTACGGCATTCCGTACCGCGATTGGTCGGCCGTGGGCGACAACGAACAGATCGACCTGGCCGCCGCCCTCAACGGTGGCCGCGCCCTGGCCTGCTCCGACGAACACTTCGGGCGCATGAGCAACATCCTCAACCCGGGCCGTGGCGTGAACATGGGCGATGGCTGGGAAACCGCCCGTCGTCGTACCCCGGGCAATGACTGGGTGATCGTCGCCCTGGGCCATGCCGGCATCGTTGAACAGGTCGTCGTCGACACCCTGCACTTCAAGGGCAACTACCCCGACAGCTGCTCGATCCAGGGCGCGTTCGTCAAGGGCGGCACCGACAGCCAGATCGAAACCCAGTCGTTGTTCTGGCGTGAACTGCTGCCGAGCCAGAAGCTGGAAATGCACGCCGAACACACCTTCGCCGAGCAGATCAAGGCCCTGGGACCGATCACCCACATCCGCCTGAACGTGTTCCCGGACGGTGGCGTGAGTCGCCTGCGGGTGCTCGGCAAGGTATCGAAGTAAACGACGCACCTGTGGCGAGGGAGCTTGCTCCCGCTGGACTGCGCAGCAGTCCCATTTTTTGAAAAGCGGGGTCGCTTCGCAACCCAGCGGGAGCAAGCTCCCTCGCCACAAAAGCTGAACCACAACACAGAATTTTTGGATAAGAAGACCAGCATGCGCACTCTCAAGATCGAACCATTGACCAAAGAAGCCTTCGCCCCATTCGGTGACGTGATCGAAACCGACGGCAGCGATCACTTCATGATCAACAACGGTTCGACCATGCGCTTCCATCGCCTGGCGACGGTGGAAACCGCCACGCCGGACGACAAGGCGATCATCAGCATCTTCCGCGCCGACGCGCTGGACATGCCGCTGACCGTGCGCATGCTGGAGCGCCATCCGCTGGGCAGCCAGGCCTTCATTCCGCTGCTCGGCAACCCCTTTCTGATCGTGGTCGCGCCACTTGGCGATGCACCTGTATCAGGCTTGGTCCGCGCCTTCGTCACCAACGGCAGGCAGGGCATTAATTACCATCGCGGCGTCTGGCACCACCCGGTGCTGACGATCGAAAAGCGGGATGACTTCCTGGTGGTTGATCGCAGTGGCACAGGCAATAACTGCGATGAGCATTTTTTCAAAGAGGATGAGTGTTTGATCCTCGCCCCCCACCAATAAGAGAAGGTCCGATCACGCGAAAACAAGCGTGACGGGCGAGAGGTAAAGACTGTGGAAGCACATATGCTGGAATGGCTGAACCTGAGCATTCGCTGGGTTCACATGATCACTGGCGTGGCTTGGATCGGCGCGTCGTTCTACTTCGTCTGGCTGGAAAACAACCTCAATCGCGTCAACCCCAAGAGCGGCCTGGCCGGCGACCTGTGGGCCATCCATGGTGGCGGCATCTACCACCTGGAAAAATACAAACTCGCGCCACCGTCCATGCCGGACAACCTGCACTGGTTCAAATGGGAAGCCTACTTCACCTGGATGTCGGGCATCGCCCTGCTGTGCGTGGTGTTCTATTGGAACCCGACCGTCTACCTGCTGGCCCCCGGCAGCAGCCTGAGCGGTGCTGAAGGCGTGGCCCTGGGCATCGGTTCGTTGCTCGTCGGCTGGTTCGTCTATTCCTTTCTCTGCGACTCGGCCCTGGGCAAGCGCCCCGCCCTGCTCGGCCTGATCCTGTTCGTGCTGCTGATCGCTGCGGCCTACGGCTTCAGCAAGGTGTTCAGCGGTCGCGGGGCCTACCTGCATGTCGGGGCGGTCATCGGCACGATCATGGTGGGCAACGTGTTCCGCATCATCATGCCGGCACAACGGGCCCTGGTCGCGGCCATCGCCGAGAACCGTACCCCCGACCCGGCGCTGCCGGCCAAGGGCTTGCTGCGTTCGCGCCACAACAACTACTTCACCCTGCCGGTGCTGTTCATCATGATCAGCAACCACTTCCCGAGCACCTACGGCAGCCAATACAACTGGCTGATCCTGGCCGGTATCGCCGTGGCGGCGGTGTTGGTGCGGCATTACTTCAACACGCGCCATGACAGCAACCGGTTTGCCTGGACGCTGCCGGTCGGCGCCCTGGCGATGATTTGCCTGGCCTACGTCACCGGGCCCAAACCCATCTCCAGCGCACCGGAAGTGGCAAAAGCGCCGGCCGCCATCGAGTACCAGCCCCTGCCGGAAACCGCCGTGGGCGGTGGCGCCAAGCCCGCAACTGCCCCGGCAGCGCCTGCGGAAAAACCGGCCCAGGCCGCCAGCCCCCAAGGCCCTTCGTTCGAGAAGGTCCACAGCGTGATCCAGGAACGCTGCTCGGTCTGCCACTCGGCCAAGCCCACCAGCCCGTTGTTCAGCGCCGCGCCGGGCGGGGTGATGTTCGATACGCCGCAGCAGATTCAGCAAGAAGCCGCGCGCATCCAGGCCCAGGCCGTGACCACCCAGATCATGCCGTTGGGCAACATCACCCAGATGACCCAGCAGGAACGCGACCTGATCGGCGCCTGGATCAATCAGGGCGCGCGCACCAACTGAGCCACTGCTTTCAATAAATGTCCCACCGCTGACAGGCCGACCGGCAATGACCGGTCGCCCGTCAGCGACTGCCTGCGCCTCAACAATAAAAACAAGAGGAAAGCACCTGATGACCAAGCCCTGCCATCACGCCCCAAATTCGCCGCACACGCGCCGTTACAGGGCACTTGAGCCCTTCAAGACAAGCCCGTATCCTGCGCGGCCGCTCGAAACCGGCCGGCACAAACCCCCCCTCAGATCCTGACTGGTCCGCCAACTTAGCCCGGCACCGGTGAATAGAATAAGCATCCTCTTTTCGACTGTTCCAAACAGCTGGATGAGTCTTCTGCGGGTTTCCCACCTGCCTTGGCTCAGCTCTTGCTATCAGCATTCGCCACGCTCAAAAAGCTGACCGAACGGATGTTTTTCATCCATGGAAAAAAGGCGCCACACCAGAGCGCTGACTCGAAAAAAAGCGGTACCACTTACCTTTGGGAGCAAACCGAATGAAACGTACGTGCACCAGCCTGATACTCGCAGGATCCTTGCTGGCCGCCGGCCAGGCGATGGCCGACGACCTGTTCCAGTGGCAGAACAACAGCCTGAGCTACCTGTATGGCAAGGATTTCCAGATCAACCCGCGTATCCAGCAGACGGTGACCTTCGAACACGCCGATGCCTGGAAATACGGGGACAACTTCTTCTTCCTCGATCGGATCTTCTACAACGGCCAGGACGACAGCCAGTCCGGCCCGAACACCTACTACGGTGAGTTCAGCCCGCGCCTGTCGTTCGGCAAGATCTTCGACCAGAAGCTGGAACTGGGGCCGATCAAGGATGTGCTGCTGGCCATGACCTATGAGTTCGGGGAAGGCGACAACGAGTCGTACCTGATCGGCCCGGGTTTCGACCTGGCGATTCCCGGCTTCGACTACTTCCAGCTGAACATCTACAACCGCCAGACCGAAGGCCCACGCGCCGGCGACAACGTCTGGCAGATCACTCCGGTCTGGGCCTACACCCTTCCGGTGGGTTCATCCGATATCCTGTTCGACGGGTTCATCGACTGGGTGGTGGACAACGACACCAATTCCAAGGGCACCTACCACGCCAACCTGCACATCGTCCCGCAGGTCAAATATGACTTGGGCAAGGCCTTGAAGCTCGGCGCCAAGCAGCTATACGTCGGGGTGGAATACGACTATTGGAAGAACAAGTACGCGATCGAAGACAGCGACGGGTTCAAGACCAACCAGAGCACGACCAGCTTTTTGCTGAAGTACCATTTCTGATCTGATTCATTGGATTTAGAAACCACCGCACAGCTTTTGTGGGAGCGGGCTTGCTCGCGAATGCGGACTATCAGCCAACATCAATGTTGAATGTTCAGTCGCCTTCGCGAGCAAGCCCGCTCCCACACTGGTTTGTGTATTGGGTTCAGTTTCAGCATCCACCCCGGATCCTCTGTAGGAGCGAGCCTGCTCGCGATCGCGGCGGAGCTGCTCTAAGCCAACCCCAGAAACCGACTCAACGCCTCACGCTGCGCCAACGCATCCTGGCGCCCCAGCTCGATCAGCTCGCTGCAATACCCCGCCTCGAACAACAGGTAGCTCAGCACCCCTGCGCCGCTGGTCTTGGTCGCGCCCGGCCCGCGCAAGAAGACGCGCAACGCACGGGGCAACTCCTGGCGATGGCGGGCGGCGATTTCGTCGATCGGTTGGCTGGGTGAAATCACCAGCACGTCCACCGGCGCGGCGCCGAGGGCGTGGGCCGGGACGTCATCGGGAAGCAAGTGGCTGAAGCCGTTCAGGCGCTCAAGCAACTCGATGTCGCTTTCCAGGCTGTCGATGAACGTGCTGTTGAGCATATGACCGCCGATCTGCGCCAGGGTCGGTTGCAGGCCGGTGTAGCTGCGCTCGCGCGGATCTTGCCCGCCGGCGCCACGGGGATTGCCGCTGACACCGATCACCAGCACACGGTTGGCCCCCAGGTGCAGGGCTGGGCTGATGGGCGCCGATTGCCGCACCGCGCCGTCGCCGAAATATTGCGGGCCGATCCTGACCGGCGCGAACAACAATGGAATCGCCGAACTGGCCAGCAAATGCTCCACCGACAACTGCGTCGGCACACCGATACGCCGATGGCGCAACCAGGCATCGATGGTCCCGCGCCCCTGATAGAACGTAACGGCCTGGCCGGATTCATAACCGAACGCCGTCACCGCCACCGCCCGCAACTGCTGCTCGGCGATGGCCTGCTCGATGCCCGAGGCGTGGAACTGGGCCTGGAGCAGTTCGCGCAACGGCGAACTGTCGATCAGCGCCACTGGCAACTTGGCCCCCAGGCCCAGCAGGCTGTGGAAGAAGAAACGCATCGACTGGGCCAGCACGCCCCGCCAGTCGCTGCGCATGACTTGATGGCTGCGCACCGCTTGCCAGAACGCGGTCAGCCGCTCGATGGCCGTCTTGAAGTCCATCGCCCCGCTCGCCAGGCTGACCGCGTTGATCGCCCCGGCCGAGGTGCCGACAATCACCGGAAACGGGTTATCCGCCCCATCCGGCAGCAATTCGGCGATGGCCGCCAGTACGCCTACCTGATACGCCGCTCGAGCCCCGCCGCCGGAAAGAATCAAACCTGTAACCGGTTCAGCTGGGGTCATCGCAATGCTCCGTGCTCAAGGTGATATCAAAAAAACTCAGCCGCGTTTGTCGTACAGCTTGGGCTCGCCCGGCGGACGGCTCTTGAAGCGCCGGTGGGCCCAAAGGTACTGCTCGGGACAATCGCTCACCGACCGCTCTACCCACTGGTTGATGCGGATGCAATCGGCTTCCTCGGTCTCGCCCGGAAAATCCGTCAGCGGCGCCTGGATCACCAGGCGATAACCGCTGCCATCGGCCAGCCGCTCCTGGGTGAAAGGCACCACCAGCGCCTTGCCCAGGCGGGCGAACTTGCTGGTGGCGGTGACCGTCGCGGCCTGGACGCCGAACAGCGGCACGAACACGCTTTGCTTGGCGCCGTAGTCCTGGTCCGGCGCATACCAGATCGCCCGCCCGGCCCGCAGCAGCTTGAGCATGCCACGCACGTCGTCACGTTCCACCGCCAGGGAATCGAGGTTGTGCCGCTCGCGGCCCCGGCGCTGGATGTAGTCGAACAGCGGGTTCTTGTGCTCGCGGTACATGCCATCGATGGTGTGCTGCTGGCCAAGCAAGGCCGCGCCGATTTCCAGCGTGGTGAAATGCAACGCCATCAGGATCACGCCCTTGCCCTCGCGCTGGGCCTGCTTGAGGTGCTCCAGCCCTTCGACATGGGCCAGTTTCGCCAAACGCGAACGCGACCACCACCAACTCATGGCCATCTCGAAAAAGGCGATGCCGGTGGAGGCAAAGTTGTCCTTGAGCAGACGCTTGCGCTCGGCGGCGGATTTTTTCGGGAAGCACAGTTCCAGGTTGCGCCGGGCGATGCGCCGTCGGTCGCCGGCCACCCGATACATCAGTGCGCCCAATGCGCGACCGACCCGCAGCAATAACGGATAAGGCAGTTGAACGATCAGCCACAACAACCCCAGGCCGCACCACAGCAGCCAGAAACGCGGATGAAAAAATGCAGCTCGAAAACGCGGGCGATCCATTACAGCTTCCATTAAGACATGGGCCGCGCATTCTACATTGTTCGACCCGGGTTGCGGCTGGCGGACGATCTCGTTATAAGTCTCGGCACTTTTAGTGACAAGCCGTTGTACGCCGACCATGAGCCAAACCGAACCGCTAGACCAAGATCCCGTGTTCCAGCTGAAGGGCAGCATGCTCGCCATTACGGTGCTGGAACTGGCCCGCAACGACCTGGAGAGCCTTGACCGGCAACTGGCGGCGAAAGTCGCCCAGGCCCCGAATTTCTTCAGCAATGCCCCCCTGGTGCTGGCCCTGGACAAGCTGCCGGCCGGCGACGGCTCAGTGGACCTGCCGGGCCTGATGCGCGTCTGCCGCCAGCACGGCCTGCGCACCCTGGCGATCCGCGCCAGCCGCATCGAAGACATCGCCGCCGCCATCGCCGTGGACATTCCGGTGCTGCCGCCGTCCGGCGCCCGGGAGCGCGTGCTGGAACTGAATCCGGTCGAAGCGAAGAAAATTCCGGAAAAACCACCGGAGCCCAGCGTCAAGCCGACGCGCGTGATCACCTCGCCCGTGCGCGGCGGGCAACAGATTTATGCCCAGGGTGGCGATCTGGTCATCGTCTCCTCGGTCAGCCCGGGGGCGGAACTTCTGGCCGATGGCAACATCCATGTATACGGCCCGATGCGGGGTCGAGCACTGGCCGGCGTCAAGGGTGATACCAAGGCCAGGATATTCTGCCAGCAATTGAGCGCCGAGCTGGTTTCCATCGCCGGGCAGTACAAGGTCTCCGAAGATTTGCGCCGCGACCCGTTGTGGGGGGCCGGCGTCCAGATCAGCCTGTCAGGCGACGTGTTGAACATCATTCGGCTTTAACGGATACTGCCGCATTTTCCAAGCATCTCTAAAACGAGCGAAAACGGCTTAAACGACGTAGGAAAAAGGATCAGGCAGTGTTTACCGGAGGTAGACCCCGCCCGACAGCCGATTCCAGCCAAGCCTGTCCAATTGCAGCGGTTTTCCAGAGATGTTTTTCAGGGGCTGACAAAGTCCTTTTTCCTTAGGGGTGAAACACCTTGGCCAAGATTCTCGTGGTTACATCCGGCAAGGGTGGTGTGGGTAAGACCACCACCAGCGCCGCTATCGGTACCGGCCTCGCTCTGCGCGGCCACAAGACAGTCATCGTCGACTTCGACGTCGGCCTGCGTAACCTCGACCTGATCATGGGTTGCGAGCGTCGCGTGGTCTACGACTTCGTCAACGTGGTCAACGGCGAAGCGAACCTGCAGCAGGCCCTGATCAAGGACAAGCGCCTTGAAAACCTCTACGTGCTGGCCGCCAGCCAGACCCGCG
Organism: Pseudomonas sp. Z3-6; assembly: GCF_051131985.1. NCBI lineage: Bacteria > Pseudomonadati > Pseudomonadota > Gammaproteobacteria > Pseudomonadales > Pseudomonadaceae > Pseudomonas > Pseudomonas sp. Z3-6. The sequence continues at coordinate 1,839,447 of NZ_CP071644.1, read as the reverse complement.
ACAAAGACGCGCTGACCCAGGAAGGCGTGGAAAAAGTGCTGATGCAGCTCAAGGAAGACTTTGAGTTCGTGGTCTGCGACTCCCCGGCCGGTATCGAGAAAGGTGCCCACCTGGCCATGTACTTCGCCGACGAAGCGATTGTCGTGACCAACCCGGAAGTGTCGTCGGTCCGCGACTCCGACCGCATGCTGGGCCTGCTGGCGAGCAAGTCCCGGCGCGCCGAGAAGGGCGAAGAGCCGATCAAGGAGCACTTGCTGCTGACCCGCTACAACCCGCAACGAGTCAGCGATGGCGAAATGCTGGGCGTCGAAGACGTCAAGGAAATCCTCGCCGTCACCCTGCTGGGTGTCATTCCGGAATCCCAAGCGGTCCTCAAGGCTTCCAACTCCGGCGTGCCAGTGATCCTCGACGACCAGAGCGATGCCGGCCAGGCATACAGCGATGCCGTCGATCGCCTGCTGGGCAAAACCGTGGAGCATCGTTTCCTCGATGTAACGAAGAAAGGTTTCTTCGAGCGCCTGTTTGGAGGTAGGTAATGAACCTTTTTGACTTCTTTCGTGCCAACAAAAAGCCCAGTACCGCCTCGGTCGCGAAAGAGCGTCTACAGATCATCGTGGCGCACGAACGCGGCCAACGCAGTACCCCTGACTACCTGCCAGCCTTGCAGAAGGAACTGGTGGAAGTGATCCGCAAATACGTCAACATCGGTAGCGATGACGTGCATGTGGCGCTGGAAAGCCAGGGCAGCTGCTCGATCCTGGAACTCAATATCACCCTGCCGGATCGCTGATCGCACCGGCGGGAGCCACGGCGGCTCGGGTCCCCACAGCCTTTTTTGTGGGAGCGGGCTTGCTCGCGAAGACGGTGACGCATTCGATATCAATGTGTCTGAGACACCGCTTTCGCGAGCAAGCCCGCTCCCACAAGGGCCGGGCCCGAGCCGCCGTTGGCGTTTGTAGCGAGACTGTTTTTAATGCCCCTGTCCAACATCCGCATCATTCATCAGGACGCCGCTGTCCTGGTGGTCGACAAGCCGACCCTGTTGCTTTCCGTGCCCGGCCGGGCCGACGACAACAAGGACTGCCTGATCACCCGCCTGCAGGAAAACGGCTATCCGGAAGCGCGAATCGTGCACCGACTGGACTGGGAAACCTCTGGCATTATCCTGCTGGCCCGTGACCCGGACACCCATCGCGAACTGTCCCGGCAATTTCATGACCGCGAAACCGAAAAAGCCTACACGGCATTGTGCTGGGGCCAACCGGAGCTGGACAGCGGCAGCATCGACCTGCCCCTGCGCTACGACCCGCCGACCAAACCCCGGCATGTGGTGGACCATGAACAGGGCAAACACGCCCTGACCTTCTGGCGCGTACTGGAACGTTGCGGCGACTGGTGCCGGGTCGAGCTGACACCCATCACCGGACGCTCGCACCAACTGCGCGTGCACATGCTCTCCATCGGTCACCCGCTGCTGGGCGACGGGCTCTACGCCCACCCGCAGGCCCTCGCCGCCTGGCCGCGCCTGTGCCTGCACGCGAGCATGTTGAGCTTCACCCACCCGCAAAGCGGCGAGCGCCTGCGCTTCGAGTGCCCGGCACCGTTCTGAGGGACACCACCGGCATTGTGGCGAGGGAGCTTGCTCCCGCTGGACTCTGTAGGAGCTGGCGAAGCCTGCGATCTTTTGATCTTTCGCTTGAGATTCAAGTGGCTGGGGAAAGATCGCAGCCTCGTTGCACTCGACAGCTCCTACAGACGCAGCCCAGCGGGAGCAAGCTCCCTCGCCACAGGTTCGACAGCCCAAGTTCGCCATATACATACCCCTCCCCATCCGACACCAATACGGTAAACTCCCGCCCATCGCTGTCTGGAGTGACTTATGCGCGCAGAGTTGAACCAAGGCCTGATCGACTTCCTCAAGGCCTCCCCCACCCCGTTTCATGCCACCGCCAGCCTGGCCAAGCGCCTGGAGGCGGCCGGTTACCAGCGTCTTGACGAACGCGAGACTTGGGCCACCGAGGCCAACGGTCGTTATTACGTCACGCGCAACGACTCCTCGATCATTGCCTTCAAGCTTGGCCGCCACTCACCGCTGCACGACGGCATCCGCCTGGTCGGCGCCCACACCGACAGCCCCTGCCTGCGGGTCAAGCCGCAGCCGGAACTGCAACGCCACGGGTTCTGGCAACTGGGGGTGGAGGTCTACGGCGGCGCGCTGCTGGCGCCATGGTTCGACCGTGACCTGTCCCTGGCCGGACGCGTGACTTTCCGCCGCGATGGCAAGGTCGAGAGCCAACTGATCGATTTCAAGGCGCCGATCGCCACGATTCCGAACCTGGCCATCCACCTCAATCGCGAAGCCAACCAGGGCTGGGCCATCAACCCGCAGAACGAGCTGCCGCCGATCCTCGCTCAGTTCGCCGGTGACGAGCGCGTCGACTTCCGTGCGGTGCTCACCGATCAACTGGCCCGGGAACACGGCCTGAACGCCGACGTGGTGCTCGATTACGAGTTGAGCTTCTACGACACCCAAAGCGCTGCGGTCATTGGCCTGCATGGTGATTTCATTGCCGGCGCGCGCCTGGACAACCTGCTGTCATGCTACGCCGGCCTGCAAGCCTTGCTGAACGCCGACACTGAGGAAACCTGCGTGCTGGTGTGCAACGATCACGAAGAGGTCGGCTCATGTTCAGCCTGTGGCGCCGACGGGCCGATGCTGGAACAGACCCTGCGTCGCCTGCTGCCTGAAGGTGAAGAATTCGTACGGACCATTCAGAAATCCCTGCTGGTTTCGGCGGACAACGCCCACGGTGTGCACCCCAACTATGCCGACAAACATGACGCCAACCACGGCCCCAAGCTCAACGCCGGCCCGGTGATCAAGGTCAACAGCAACCAGCGCTACGCCACCAACAGCGAAACCGCCGGGTTCTTCCGCCATTTGTGCATGGCCGAAGAAGTGCCGGTGCAGAGCTTCGTGGTGCGCAGCGACATGGGCTGCGGCTCGACCATCGGCCCGATCACCGCCAGTCAGCTGGGCGTGCGCACCGTGGACATCGGCCTGCCGACCTTCGCCATGCATTCGATCCGCGAACTGTGTGGCAGCCATGACCTGGCGCATTTGGTGAAGGTGCTGAGCGCGTTCTACGCGTCTCGCGAGTTGCCATAGTTGCAATTGCGGCTAAACCCTGTGGCGAGGGAGCTTGCTCCCGCTGGGTGGCGCAGCCGCCCCTAATCTGTAACTGGATGCAGATTGGCCAGCGCTGCGCACTGGAGCGGGAGCAAGCTCCCTCGCCACAATGATGTCCACCTCAAGATTCGAGGAGGCTGTGACACACATCAGCCCACCCCAACCAAACCCCAACTAGACTGTCCTTATCCCCCTCGACAAGGCCGTCGTCATGATCTCGATGTCTGCACTCAACGCCATGCTGGTGCCCATCATCGCCGGCATGATCCTGCTGGCCATCGGCTTCAACTTCCGTGACAAGAACGTCGGCGTCTTCGCCATGTGGATCGGCATGCTGCTGATCCTCGCCACGGTGGTGATCAAGATCCTGAGCAAGCTCAACGAATCGCTCTGAGCCTGGCGCCGGCCACCGGCGATTATTCCGGCACAGGTTGCTCCGGCACATCCACGCCGACATGGATCGCATCGTGGCGCCAGAACTCCAGGTCGCAGTCGATCAGCCGCTGGTGCTGGTCATAGTTGACCCGTGCGATGCGCAGCCCAGGGCTGCCCACCGAGACCCTCAAAGCCGCCGCCGCTTCCGGTTGTAACGAGGTGGGCACGATTTCGAACTTCACCCGGCCGTAGTGCAGGTCGTAATGGCGAGCGTACAGCTCGGTGATGGACTGGTTGAGGTCGAACCCGAGGATGTCCGGGAAATACTGCGGGTTCAGGTAGTGCTCGACGTACAGCACCAGCCGCTCATCGATACGCCGCACACGACAGATCTGGATCACGCTGGACAGCGCCGGCAACTGCAACCAGGCACACACGGCCGCCGAAGCCGGTTGCAGGCGTGCAGAAATCACTTGGGTAGAAGGCACACGCCCCTGGGCCGCGACCATGGCGTGGAAATGGCTGCGCTGCATCAGGTTGTAGGCCAGGCGCGGCGGCGAGACGAACCAGCCCCGGCGCTCCTCCCGAAAGATCTGCCCCTGGGCTTCGAGCTGCAACAACGCTTCGCGCACGGTGATCCGCGTGGTCCCGAACAATTCACTGAGCTTGCGCTCGGCCGGCAACTTGCTGCCTGGCGCCAGCAACCCGTGGTCGAGTTGCTCCTGCAGCACCTGTCCAATGGCTGTCACCGCTTTGGTTGCATCGATGCGCATCAACGTTACCTATCTGGACTAGACCAGCACTGTTTCGGGGCAGGATCGACGGCTCATCGATCCGCTTCTGAGTCCAGCAAGCCTAGGCACTGCACATGACTGGCAGATGACAGAGCCGCCGAACGGTCGTTTTGCCAGCGTGCAAATTAACGGCCAAGTCCTTGCAGATCAGCCGTTTAACCATGGTCTACGCTTAATTCGCAGCCAACCCCCACGAGCCTGGCATTTCCGGCCGCCTGCGGCACCGACATCAAAATGTCACAGGGCTCGCCTACATTGGCTCAGGTATTGCTGACCTAGACCAACACAACCGCAATCGCAGCGTTGAAAACGCCCATAGGAGCTTCGGATGAAACAGCTTTTCCTGGCATCACTGTTAGGCTCGACCATTGCCATGTGCACCGCCGCCATGGCCGCTGACACCGATCTGAAAACGTTGGAAGCCGCTGCGAAAGCGGAAGGCGCCGTCAACAGCGTCGGCATGCCCGATGACTGGGCAAACTGGAAAGGCACCTGGGACGACCTGGCCAAGCTCTACGGCTTGAAACACATCGACACCGACATGAGCTCGGCCCAGGAAATCGCCAAGTTCGCCGCCGAAAAAGACAACGCCAGCGCCGACATCGGCGACGTCGGTGCGGCCTTCGGCCCGATCGCGGTCAAGCAGGGCGTGGTCCAGCCCTACAAGCCAAGCACCTGGGAACAAGTACCGGCCTGGGCCAAGGACAAGGACGGTAACTGGGCATTGGCCTACACCGGCACCATCGCCTTCATCGTCAACAAGAAGCTGCTGCACGGCTCCGAAGTGCCGACCAAATGGGCCGACCTGAAGACCGGCAAGTACAAAGTCTCTATCGGTGACGTGAGCACCGCCGCCCAGGCCGCCAACGGCGTGCTGGCCGCGGCCCTGGCCAACGGCGGCGACGAGAAGAACGTCCAGCCGGCGCTGTTGATGTTTGCCGATATCGCCAAGCAAGGGCGCCTGTCCATGGCCAACCCGACCATCGCCACGATGGAAAAAGGTGAAGTCGAAGTCGGCGTGGTCTGGGATTTCAACGGCCTGAGCTACAAGGCCAAGATGGCCAACCCCGATGACTACGTCGTACTGATTCCGTCCGACGGCTCGGTGATCTCCGGCTACACCACCATCATCAACAAATACGCCAAGCACCCGAACGCCGCCAAGTTGGCCCGTGAGTACATCTTCAGCGATGCCGGCCAGATCAACCTGGCCAAGGGCAACGCCCGTCCAATCCGCGCCGAGCACCTGAAACTGCCGGAAGAGGTCCAGGCCAAACTGCTGCCGAACGAGCAGTACAAAGGCGTGACCCCGATCAAGGATGCGGATGCGTGGGAGAAAACTTCCAAGGCACTGCCGCAGAAGTGGCAGGAAGAAGTGATCATCAACATGCAATAAGGCGGTCGCTCCCGCTCGGAGATCCACTGGGCACCCAACTGTGGAAGAGTCCCTGTGGGAGCAAAGCTTGCTCGCGATAAACGATGACCCGGTCTTGCAGTTGAACCGTGTCGCCAGCATCGCGAGCAAGCTTTGCTCCCACAGGCCTGCTCTCACAGTGGAGCTCGCTGGTTCCCCGAGTTTTCTGGTATCTGCCCGGAGTCCCGGTACCCATGAAGCACAACGTCATCCTGGTGGTGCTCGACGGTCTCAACCATGAGGTCGCCCGGCATGCCATGGGGCATTTGCAGGCTTACGTCGGCGCAGGACGCGCGGCCCTCTACAAACTGGAATGTGAGTTGCCCGCCCTGTCCCGCCCGCTCTACGAATGCATCCTCACCGGCGTCGTGCCCATCGACAGCGGGATCGTGCACAACAACGTCTCGCGCCTGTCGAACCAGCGCAGCATTTTCCACTATGCCACCCAGGCCGGCCTGAGCACGGCGGCTGCGGCGTATCACTGGGTCAGCGAACTCTACAACGCGTCCCCCTTCGTCGCCGGTCGCGACCGTCACACCGACAACCCCGACCTGCCGATCCAATACGGGCATTTCTATTGGAATGACCACTACCCCGATTCCCATCTGTTCGCCGACGCCGAACACCTGCGCCAACGCTACTTGCCGAACTTCCTGCTGGTGCACCCGATGAACATCGACGACGCCGGCCACAAGCACGGCCTCGACACCCCGCAATACCGCAACAGCGCCCGCTCGGCCGATATCAACCTGGCGGTCTACCTGCAAGGCTGGCTCGACGCCGGTTACCAGGTGCTGGTGACCGCCGACCACGGCATGAACAACGACCGTTCCCACAACGGCCTGCTGGCTGAAGAACGGGAAGTACCGCTGTTCGTCCTGGGTGACAGCTTCAGTTTCGATCCCGCTGCCGCGCCCAAGCAGACCGAACTGTGCGGCACCATTTGCCAATTACTCGGCGTCGACCACGACAAACCTTATTGCCAGGAGCTACTCAAGTGAACGCCATGACGCGCGGCAAATGGCTGGCAGCGTTGTGCCTGGTGCCCTTCGCGATTTTCTTCATCGTGTTCCAGATCGCCCCGCTGCTCTGGGTGCTGGTCAACAGCCTGGAATCGGAAGAGTTCGGCTGGGGCCTGGCCAACTTCAGCAAGATCTTCAGCTCGAAGTTTTATCGGCAGGCAATCCAGCACAGCCTGGAGATCAGCTTCTGGTCCAGCGTGTTCGGCATCGTCATTGCCGTGCTCGGCAGCTATTCCCTGCGCCGAGTGGATTCGCGGCTGCGCAACTTCGTCAATGCGTTCGCCAACATGACCAGCAACTTCGCCGGCGTGCCCCTGGCCTTCGCCTTCATCATCTTGCTGGGGTTCAACGGCAGCATCACGCTCATGCTCAAGCAGGCGGGGATCATCGAGGATTTCAACCTGTATTCGAAAACCGGGCTGATCATTCTCTACACCTACTTCCAGATTCCCCTGGGCGTGCTGCTGCTCTATCCAGCCTTCGACGCCCTGCGCGAAGACTGGCGCGAGTCCGCCGAGTTGCTCGGCGCCAACGGCTGGCAGTTCTGGCGGCACATCGGCTTGCCGGTGCTGACCCCGGCGCTGCTGGGCACTTTCGTGATCCTGCTGGCCAACGCCCTCGGCGCCTACGCCACGGTCTACGCGTTGACCACCGGCAACTTCAACGTGCTGCCGATCCGCATCGCCGCCATGGTCTCCGGCGACATTTCCCTCGACCCGAACATGGCCAGTGCCCTGGCCGTGATACTGGTGGCGTTGATGACCGTGGTGACCGTCGTCCATCAGTTGCTGCTCAAGAGGAGCTACCATGTCTCGCGCTGAACCGGGCTCCGTCGGGCTTTATCATCGGGTGGTGGTGTACCTGCTGTTCGCCATCCTGCTGCTGCCCCTGGCCGGCACACTCGTCTACTCCATCGCCAGCAGTTGGTCGGCCACCGTGCTGCCCAGCGGCTTCACCTTCAAATGGTATGTGCAGTTGTGGAGCGATCCGCGTTTTCTCCACGCCTTCGGTCAGTCGCTGCTGGTCTGTGTCGGTGCGCTGGTGCTCTCGGTGGTGTTGATCCTGCCGTTGCTGTTCGTGGTGCATTACCACTTCCCCAAGCTCGACGCACTGATGAACATCCTCATCCTGCTGCCCTTCGCGGTGCCGCCGGTGGTGTCGTCGGTGGGGCTGTTGCAACTCTATGGTTCCGGGCCGCTGGCGATGGTCGGAACGCCGTGGATCCTGATCGGTTGCTACTTCACCGTCGCCCTGCCCTTCATGTACCGGGCGATCACCAACAACCTGCAAGCGATCAACCTGCGCGACTTGATGGACGCTGCCCAACTGCTCGGCGCCAGCACCTTCCAGGCCGCGTTCCTGGTGGTGCTGCCGAACCTGCGCAAGGGCCTGATGGTGGCGCTGCTGCTGTCCTTTTCGTTCCTGTTCGGCGAGTTCGTGTTTGCCAACATTCTCGTCGGCACCCGCTATGAAACCCTGCAGGTGTACCTGAACAACATGCGCAACAGCAGCGGTCACTTCACCAGTGCGCTGGTGATTTCCTATTTCTTCTTCGTACTGGTCCTGACCTGGGCGGCCAACATCTTGAGCAAGGACAAAAGCCAATGAGCTACGTCAGCGTCCAACACCTGCAAAAAAGCTACGCCGGCACGCCGGTGTTCAGCGACATCAACTGCGAGATCGGCAAGGGCGAATTCGTCACCCTCCTCGGCCCTTCCGGTTGCGGCAAATCCACGCTGTTGCGCTGCATCGCCGGCCTGACTGCGGTGGATGCCGGCCAGATCATCCTCGACGGACAAGACATCGTCCCGCTGAGCCCGCAGAAACGCGGCATCGGCATGGTTTTCCAGAGCTACGCCTTGTTTCCCAACATGACCGTGGAGCAGAACGTCGCCTTCGGCCTGCGCATGCAGAAGGTCGATGCCGGGGACAGCCGCCAGCGCGTACTGGAGATCCTGCGCCTGGTGGAGCTGCATGAGTTTGCCGGCCGCTATCCCCATCAACTCTCCGGCGGCCAATGCCAGCGCGTCGCCCTGGCCCGCTCCCTGGTCACACGGCCGCGCCTGTTGCTGCTGGACGAGCCGCTGTCGGCCCTGGATGCGCGAATTCGCAAGCACTTGCGCGAACAGATCCGACAGATCCAGCGTGAGTTGGGCCTGACCACGATCTTCGTCACACACGATCAGGAAGAAGCCCTGACCATGTCTGACCGGATTTTCCTGATGAACCAGGGAAAGATCGTACAAAGCGGCGATGCCGAAACCCTTTACACGGCGCCAGTCGATGTCTTTGCCGCCGGCTTCATCGGCAACTACAACCTGCTGGACGCCGACAGCGCGAGCAAACTGCTGCAGCGGCCGGTGAGTGGCCGCATCGCCATCCGCCCGGAAGCCATCGAGCTGAGCCGTAGCGGCGAGACCGACGCGCTGATCCGCAGCCACAGCCTGTTGGGCAACGTCATCCGCTACCGGGTCGAGGCCCGCGGCGTGGAATTGGTGGTGGATGTGCTCAATCGTTCGGCCGCCGACCTGCACCCCGATGGCGCACGGTTGTCACTTTCCATCGATCCGTCGGCGCTGTGTGAGGTAGCCTGACGGCTTTGTTGATTTTGAAACTGATTTTGAAAAGGAAACGCGCTGATGGCCCTGGCAATTTTTGATCTGGACGAAACCCTGATCCACGGCGACTGTGCCACCCTCTGGAGTGAGCAAATGGGCCGCCTGGGCTGGGTCGATCCCGAGTCGTTCATGCGGCGCAACAACGAGCTGATGGACGCCTACAGCCACGGCAAGTTGAGCATGGAAACGTACATGGACTTCAGCCTGGAGCCGATGATCGGCCGCACGCCCGAGGAGATAGAACATCTAGTGGCGCCATGGGTGGAAGATTTCATCGAGCCGATCATCTTCAGCGACGCCACCAAGGCCATCGCTGAGCACCGCAAGGCTGGTGACCGGATCCTGGTGATTTCCGCCTCGGGCACACACCTGGTCAAGCCGATTGCCGAACGCCTGGGCATCGACGAAATCCTGGCCATCGAACTGGAAGTGGCCCATGGGGTGTACAGCGGCCAGACCGTCGGCACCCTGACCTACCGCGAAGGCAAGATCGCCCGGCTGCTGGACTGGCTGGATGCCGAGGAAGAGAACCTGGAAGGCGCGAGTTTTTATTCCGACTCGCGCAATGACTTGCCGCTGTTGCTCAAGGTCGATCATCCGCACGTGGTGAACCCCGACCCGGTATTGAAGGCCCATGCCGAATCGGCCGGCTGGCCGATTCATACCTGGAAATAAACACCGGACGGGAAAAAACTCCGGTCCCTGTGGCGAGGGAGCTTGCTCCCGCTCGGCTGCGAAGCAGTCGTAAACCGGCTGACGCGGTCTACCTGGATAGTTGCGTCGTCCCGATTGGGGCGGCTGCGCCACCCAGCGGGAGCAAGCTCCCTCGCCACGGGGGCGATCCATGCCTGCGAATACAAGACCACAGGTTCAGGTTCAACCTGGTTCTACCAGGGCCTGTTGCCCAGCAGCAGCCAAAAACTCCAGCCGATCAACAACACACCGCAGAGACGACTGAGCCTGCGTCCCTGGGGCAAGTTTTTTTCCAGCAAGATGAAGGCGCCGATCACTGCCACCCAAAGCAGGTTCATCACCCCGACCACGAACAGCAGGCCCATCAGCGCCCAGCAGCAGCCCAGGCAGTAAGCGCCATGGGCCAGGCCCATGCGCCACCCGCCAAGCACGTCGGGGCGCCAGTAGCCGAGAAGAAAATGCAGCGGCCCGCGACAATGCTCAAGGCAGGCCTCCTTGCCTGGCAGCCACTGATAGACCCCAGCGACCAGCAACAGGCCGGCGCCCAGCGCGGTACTGGTGGTGCGCATCCCCGGGCTGAGCAAGGCGAGCTGCTCAAGCGCCCATTGCAACGCCGTGGCGCCGAGGGCGAAGCCGGCCCAGACCAGGCCATAGGCACTGCAGAACAGCAGCAGGGCCAGGTGTCGCTGCGGTGTCGGCATGCGCTTGCGCAGCATCTGCTGGTAGATCAGCAACATGGGCAGGGCGCTGGGCAGCATCATGCCGATCATCATCACCGTCCACATGGCGAACATCAGCAGCGCATCGGCCGGACTCCAGGGCATGATCATGCCAGCCATTGCCGCATCCGCCATGCCGCCCGGCGCACTCATGTCGCGGGCCATGCGCAGCAGTGTCAGCCAGGCCAGGGCGGTCAGCCCGAGCAGACAGAGCAGCAGGAGCCACTGCTCGCCTGTCAGCCGCTTGCCCGGGGTCGCCGCCTGAGGTTCTGCCATCGCTACGGCTCTATGCCGTGGCCGGTGAAGTGCACATGGGCGAGGTGGCTATGACTGCCCTGGGATTGCAGCTTGAGGGCTGCATGCGTCTGGTAGCTGCCGCTGGCGACTTCGGCCTCATGGAACTCGAAGCCCTCGGGCAGGGACAGGCGGACGCGATGCGGTGAGCCGTCGATCGGGCTGCGGATCGGCTCGCCGCTGGCCTGCAACACACCTGGAATGTCCAGGTGCGCCAAGCGCTGGTCGACATCGATGGATAGGGTGATGGGCACGAACAGCGGATCGAACGCTTCAGTCATGGTGCTGCTGAACACCTGGAACACGTTGGCCCCAGGGTCGCTCTCCAAGCCTGAAAGAATGGTCAGCAGGGCCTGGCGTTGCGCCTCGTCGGCACGTTCGTCGATGAACACCTGACAACTGCCGTTGCCCTCGTGGATGGCGCCAGGCCAAGCGAAGGTGGCGGCCCAGCACAAGCCGTCCAGCGCCACCTGATTGAAATACCCGTGTTCCACTCGCATCGACGCCACCGCCTGGCAGTGGCCGTGGGTCGGTGGCGCATTGAATTGGCAGGGGCAGCCCCAATTGCAGTTGCAGGCAATGAATTCGACGCCCTGCATGCGCCATTCGGCGATGGCCATGATCAACCTCTTCACCTCACGGGTGAAATGAAAGCTGCGGTTACCCCATCCCCTCATTGATTAACGCTAGCAGGGTTAGTGCAACGGATACGGACTGCCGACCAGAGGTCCGCTTGTGCGTGTGGCGCAAGACGAAGCAGCCCAGACTTGCGGCGCTACACCAAGGCTTATAATTTCCGACTGTAACTTCCTGTGAGCGCCCGAAACCAATGTGGGAGCAAGGCTTGCCCGCGATGGCGGCCGTACATTCAGCATCAATGCAAACTGATCCATCGTTTTCGCGAGCAAGCTTTGCTCCCACAAGTTCGCATCCAGCTTCGGGAATCAGCTCAGGCTTTCATCGATCAGCAGCACCAATTTCCCGGACACCCTGTTGGTTGCCAGCTCGGCAAACGCCGCCTCGGCATCCTTGATCGCAAAGGTCCGGGCCAGTTGCGGGCTCAGGCGTTTGTCGGCAAACAGCGGCCACACGTGTTGCCCCAGTTCGCTGATCAGGTCGGCCTTGAACTGCTCGTCGCGGCTGCGCAAGGTCGAGCCGAGCAGTTGGATACGCTTGCCCAGCACCTGGGCCAGATCAAGCTCGGTCGTGCGCCCGCCCATCAGGCCGATCAACACCCAGCGGCCGTCAACTGACAAAAGTTTCACGTTGAGTTTGGCGTAGCTGCCGCCCACCGGATCGAGGATCACATCGAAGGGACCGAGGTCGTTCAGACTCTCCAGGCCATCGGTGCGAATTACACCGCCCTGGGCGCCCAGGGCCTCGCAATAGGCCAGCCGTTCGGCCGAACCGACACTGACCCAGCACGGGTTGCCAAAGGCCTTGCACAACTGGATCGCGGCCGAACCGACGCCGCTGGCGCCGGCGTGCAACAGCACTTTCTCGCCCGGTTTGAGCGCCGCCAACTGGAACAGATTCAGCCACGCGGTGCTGTAGACCTCAGGCAGCGCGGCCGCTTCAGACAATGACAAGCCCTCCGGCACCGGCAATACATGCCGGCCATCGACCACCACCTCCTCGGCCATCCCGCCGCCGGCCAGCAACGCGCAGACGCGGTCGCCCACCTGCCAGGACGAGCCCGGCCCCACCTCGCTGATCACCCCCGAACACTCCAACCCCAACACTTGGCTGGCGCCGGGTGGCGGCGGGTAAAGTCCGGCTTTTTGCAACAAATCGGCCCGATTCAGGCCGGCGGCCGCCACACGGATGCGAACTTGCCCGACATCACATGCCGGACTTGGCTCATCAGCCCATACCACTTGGCCTTCAACGCCTTGCAATGCTTTCACGGTGCCTCCATAGTGAGTCTCGACTGGGCCCGCTGCTTCAACGCCGGGCTTTCTTGCATTATGCGCCCGGGCCACATGGAACCGGCGACTTCAAAGACGGCCTAATATGCGTTATCAATTGTCCCTGCGTCGAATCAGCATGAAGCACCTGTTCCCCAGCACCGCCCTCGCGCTCGTCATTGGCCTCGGCCTGTTACCGTTGTCGAACGATACGTTCGCAGCCAACAGCTGGGACAAGCTTCAGCCCGATCGCGACGAAGTGATTGCCAGCCTTAACGTCGTCGAATTGCTCAAGCGCCATCACTACAGCAAGCCACCGCTCGATGATGCGCGCTCGGTCATCATCTATGACAGCTACTTGAAGCTGCTCGATCCATCGCGCAGTTACTTCCTGGCCAGTGACATCGCCGAATTCGACAAGTGGAAAACCCAGTTCGACGATTTCCTCAAGAGCGGCGACCTGAACGCCGGGTTCACCATTTACAAGCGTTACCTGGACCGCGTGAAGGCGCGCCTGGACTACACCCTGGCCGAACTGAACAAAGGCGTCGACAAAATCGACTTCAATGCCAAGGAAACCTTGCAGGTCGACCGCAAGGACGCCCCTTGGCTCAAAAGCACGGCCGAACTCGATGACCTGTGGCGCAAGCGCGTCAAGGACGAAGTGCTGCGCATGAAGATCGCCGGCAAGGACTCCAAGCAGATCCAGGAAACCCTGACCAAGCGCTACAAGAATCAGTTGGCGCGCCTGGACCAGACCCGCGCCGAGGATATTTTCCAGGCGTACATCAATACCTTCGCCATGTCCTACGACCCGCACACCAATTATCTGTCGCCGGATAACGCGGAAAACTTCGACATCAACATGAGCCTGTCCCTGGAAGGCATCGGTGCGGTGCTGCAGAGCGACAACGACCAGGTGAAAATCGTGCGCCTTGTTCCGGCAGGCCCGGCGGACAAGACCAAGCAGGTCAGCCCGGCGGACAAGATCATCGGCGTCGCCCAAGGCAACAAGGAAATGGTCGACGTGGTCGGCTGGCGCCTGGACGAAGTGGTCAAGCTGATCCGTGGCCCGAAAGGCTCGGTGGTGCGCCTGGAAGTCATCCCGGCCAGCAATGCGCCGAACGACCAGACCAGCAAGATCGTGGCCATCACCCGCGAAGCGGTGAAGCTGGAAGAACAGGCGGCGAAGAAATCGGTCCTCAACCTCAAGCAGGACGGCAAGGACTACAAGCTCGGCATCATCGAGATTCCGGCTTTCTACCTGGACTTCAAGGCCTTCCGCGCCGGGGATCCGAACTACAAAAGCACCACCCGCGACGTCAAGAAACTGCTGACCGAACTGCAGAAGGAAAAAGTCGACGGCGTGGTCATCGACTTGCGCAACAACGGCGGCGGCTCCCTGCAGGAAGCCACCGAACTGACCAGCCTGTTCATCGACAAGGGCCCGACCGTGCTCGTGCGCAACGCCGATGGCCGAGTGGATGTGCTGGAAGATGAAAATCCGGGCGCGTTCTACAAGGGGCCGATGGCCTTGCTGGTCAACCGCCTGTCGGCGTCGGCCTCGGAGATTTTCGCCGGCGCCATGCAGGACTATCACCGTGCGTTGATCATCGGTGGCCAGACCTTCGGCAAAGGCACCGTGCAGACCATCCAGCCGCTCAACCACGGCGAACTGAAGCTGACCCTGGCGAAGTTCTACCGGGTGTCCGGCCAGAGCACCCAGCACCAGGGCGTGCTGCCTGACATCGATTACCCATCGATCATCGACACCAAGGAAATCGGTGAAAGCGCCCTGCCCGAAGCCATGCCGTGGGACACCATCCGACCGGCGATCAAACCGGCCGTGGACCCGTTCAAGCCGTTCCTGGCCCAGCTCAAGTCGGACCATGACGCGCGTTCGTCCCAGGACGCAGAGTTCGTGTTTATCCGCGACAAGCTGGCCCTGGCGCAGAAATTAATGATGGAAAAAACCGTCACCCTCAACGAAGCCGACCGTCGGGCGCAGCATGCCGACATCGAGGCCAAGCAACTGGCCATGGAAAACCTGCGTCGCAAGGCCAAGGGCGAAGAACCGCTCAAAGAGCTGAAGAAAGAGGACGAAGACCTGATCACCGAGCCGGAGAAAACCAAGCCGGAAGACGACGCCTACCTGAGCGAGACCGGGCGGATCCTGCTGGATTACCTGAAACTCAACACGGCGATCGCCAAGCACTAAGATGATGGCCATTTAATGGTGATGCTCGTCGGAGTGTCATCAAACTGACATCAGTCTGTCGTGAAATACAGGACTGGGTGCCCCGCACCCGGTCCTTTTTTTATCGCCAGAGATTGCCATGACCACGACAGAACAGCTGAGTGCCTTGAGTTCGATCCTGGCTCAAAGCGGTTTGCACAGCCTGTTCCAACCGATCATCTGCCTTTCCGAACGGCGCATCGTGGGCTATGAAGCCTTGACCCGCGGCCCTTCCAACAGCCCGCTGCACTCCCCTATCGCATTGCTTTCGGTAGCGCGCCAAGCCGGACGCCTTAGCGAGCTGGAACTGGCCTGCCGCCGCAGCGCCTGCCAACGCTTCAATGAGCAAAAGCTGCCGGGCAAGCTGTTTCTCAACGTTTCGCCCGAATCCCTGCTGGAATCCGCGCACCAGACGGGACGCACGCTGCAATTGCTGCAAGACTTCGGCATCGCCCCCAGCCAGGTGGTGATCGAACTGACCGAACAGACCCCCATCGATGACTTCCAGCTCTTGCAAACCGCCCTGCATCATTACCGGGCGATGGGTTTCTCGATTGCCTTGGACGACCTCGGTGCCGGTTATTCGAGCCTGCGGCTGTGGTCCGAATTGCGCCCCGACTATGTGAAGATCGACCGGCACTTCATCGACGGCATTCATCAGGACGCCCTCAAGCGCGAGTTCGTCGGCTCGATCCTGAAAATCGCCCGGGCTTCCCGCGCCCAGGTGATTGCCGAGGGCATCGAACTGCCGGAAGAGCTGGCGGTGCTGATCGAAATGGGCGTCGACCTGGTCCAGGGCTATCTGCTGGCCCGGCCCCAGGAACAACCGTCGCGCGATGCCAGGGCACTGATGCCCCGGCAGGACAGCGGCGTGGTGGCGCTGAATGATGAGGTCAACGACCTCAGTGCGCTGCTCAACGAACAGCCGGCGGTGGCTCACGACACGCCGACAGCGTCCGTGCTGGAAGCGTTCCGGCGCCAGGCCAATCTCAACTCCCTGGCGGTGCTGGACAATCAGAACCAGCCCTGTGGCATCGTCCATCGCCATTCACTCTCGGACGCCTTGCTCAAGCCCTTTGCCACCGACCTGTTCGCCCGCAAGCCCATCAGTCGGCTGATGAGCGATGACTTCCTGGCGGTGGAGTTGAACCAGTCGCTGCAACAAGTCAGCCGCCTGATCACCAGCCGCGCCCGGCAACGCATCGAAGAAGATTTCATCATCACCCTCAACGGTGGCTACCTGGGCCTTGGCCGGGTAATCGACGTGCTCAAGCTCATCACCGAACTGAAAATCCAACAGGCCCGCTACGCCAACCCACTGACCCTGCTGCCGGGCAACGTGCCGATCCAGCAATGCCTCACGCGCCTGCTGCAACAACGGCAGGAATCGGTGATCTGCTACGTCGACATCGACAGCTTCAAGCCCTTCAACGACATCTACGGCTACGGTCGCGGCGACGAAGTCCTGCTGTGCCTGGCCCAATGTCTGAACGAACGCATCGACCCCAGCCGCGACTTCGTCGGCCACATCGGCGGCGACGACTTCCTGCTGGTCCTCGGACCGGACGACTGGCGCAAGCGCCTCGACCAGTTGCTCAGCGACTTCCAGACCCACTGCCGCCGCTTCTACCGCCCCGAGCATTTGGAGGCGGGATGCTTTACGGCGTTGAATCGGCAGGGGATTCGGCAGGAGTTTGCGTTATTGTCATTGTCGATTGGCGTGGTGCACTTGCGTGCCGAGGCTTGTGGGGAGTTGGATGCCAGCCAGCTGGCGGAACTGGCTTCCCAGGCCAAGCACCATGCCAAGGAGATTTTGGGAGGGAGTGTGTATTTGGTGGAGGGGTTGGCTGAGCGGGCGGTTGTGATGGAGTTGGGGTTGTCGGTGTAAGTGAGTCCCGCATTGGCCCGAACGCCTGACGCTACCCCTGTGGCGAGGGAGCTTGCTCCCGCTGGGCTGCGCAGCAGCCCCCCTCTTCTGACCGACGCCTCGGTGTGTCTGACTGACCGAGTGGGTTGTTTTTAGGGCTGCTTCGCAGCCCAGCGGGAGCAAGCTCCCTCGCCACGAAAGCGGTTTGGTGATTAACCAGTAGAAAAGCTCAACTACTCACCTCTTGACCTACCAAGTAGATGGATCCTCACGGGCTGCTTTTTGGAGATCTTCTTTCCAAGTTTTTTTTGCCAAGATATAAATATCCTGAAGAAATCCCTTCGGATCCTTTAAGTTATACCACTCCCCTCTGGGCCAGCTACCTGCGCAGTCTTCGTCTATTTCAAATAAACTTTGGAAATCGAAGCCAGGATCATCAAGCTTACTTTCTAAAAAGTTCATCAATACATATTTATGCCTGTAGGACAGGCATTCCAAATCCAAGCCGTATTTAACAATCAGCACTGATCTATCGTGCCCGTCGTCAGGATTGTAGCCCGCTAGTATTACCCCACGTGTTTCCTCACGATCATACACATCAAACTGACCTATAAACCACATCAAATCAGGAACAAACTCCTCGTCTACAAAAGGATTCTTTAGCATTATTTTTTCTCCATAGGAAATCCGGTGTAAGGCACACCATCTTTACTAAACTTAACTTCAAACCAATTTAAATTCTCGTTCAATTTAGGATTTCCCTTATCCTTTTTATTGGGCTTGTAGCCACGCCCTGCCCCTGGCAGCTCCTGCCTGACAACTCTATCTTTTTTGTGATCCAGACCTGTAAATGGATCTAGCCCAAGCCTTTCTCTTGTCATAGCTTTATTCAGTGCACTCAAATGAATTCGCCAGTTACTGAATTGGGAGCTTAAGCTTCCATTAGCTCCTTTTGGAATTTCACCCGTATGCGGATTCGCACCGTTAATGGCTCGCTGCTTGAGCGCAACGTCTAAGATTTCCGAACTGTGTTTTTCAACGGTGTGCATACTGTATTTTTCCTCCATAGCAACAACTCGTCGCTTAGCATTCGCCTCCCCCAACTCATCAATTCGCGCCCGCCGCTGCTCCGCCGTCATCGGCAGCGCCGGCTCACCCTCATCCACCCCAACCTTAACCGTCGGGTCTTGCTTACCGACGGCGGGCTTTTTACATCCGTCGCCCGGGCAACCTTCCAGCCCCAACGGATCCACCCACCCCGTCGGATTCAGGGTGTAGCGATACCCATTGAGCCCACCCACCAACTTGCTCGGGTCAGGCGTCAAATAGCGGCCAGTCTCGGGATTGTAGTAGCGGTGCCGGTTGTAGTGCAGGCCGCTTTCGGGGTCGAAGTATTGGCCCTGGAAGCGCAGTGGTTGTTCAAGCTGCTCGCCGTCGCCGTGCCTGAGTGCGGTGACTTTGCCGTAGCCGTTGTAGCGCGCCGACCAGACGATCTGGCCGGCGGGGTTGGTCAGTTCCTGGGGCGTGCCCAGGTGGTCGAGGTGGTAGTAGAACGGCGCGGCGTTTTCCGGGCCTTCGCCGTTGAGCATCGCCAGTGGACGGAAGGTGCCGGGTTCATAGACGTAGCTGCGGTGATGGCGCGGGCTGTTTTCGGCGACGACTTGGTCGCCCTGCCAGAAAAACTCCGTGGTCAGGCCGTCCACGGTCTTGCTGATGCGTCGGCCGAAGGCGTCGTAGCGGTAGGACGTTTCGCAGCCGTCCGCCGTGGTGACGCCGATCAGGCGGTGTTGGCTGTCGTAGCGGTAGGCGCTGACCAGGGCCTCGCCGCGGCGTTCGCGGATCAGGTTGCCGAAGGCGTCGTAGTCGTAGTGGCGGTCGCCCTCCTTCAGCAGGCGGTTGCCCTTGAGGGTGGTCGGGCCGGGGCGGTCCTGCATCAGCAGGTTGCCGGCCGGGTCGTGGCTGAAGTGTTCCGGCGGTTCGCTGTGGGAAAAGTCGATGCGGGTCAGGCGATCTAGAGAATCGTACTGGTAGCTGCGGCGGTTTCGGTGGTCGGAAAGGGTTTGCAGGTTGCCCTTGGGGCTGTAGGTATAGTCGCGCCAGAGCAGTTGCTGCTGTGGGTTCTGCCACGCGGTCTGGGCCTTGAGGCGGCCCTGTTCGTCGTACCTGTAGTCGCTGAGCAACTGGCCTTGCTGGCGCTGCCGTTCGTGGCTGCCGTCAAAGCGGTGTTCGGTCAGGCGCGCGCCGTTGAGGTCGATGGCGGTCAGTGCGCCGCCCGGGGCGTGGTGGTAGTCGAGCTGGCTGTCGTCCGGCAGGCGCAGGTGGTTGAGGCGTCCGCAGGCATCGTAGCGATAACGCAGGGTGCCCCAGCCCTGGTGCTCAGTGATCAGCCGATCCTGGGCGTCGTATTCGAAGGCCAGCGGATGGTCGCTGCCGTCATCGACGTAGACCAGCCGGCCCAGTTCGTCGTAGCGGTATTCGATGGCCTGGCCGTCGGGCAAGGTTTTGAGTTGCAGCCGCCCGGCCGCGTCGCGCTGGTAGCGGGTGACCCATTGCGAACCGTCCTCGCCGTGCTCAATTTTTTCCAGTAGGTGACCGTTGAGGTCGTAGGCGTAGGCGGTGCGTTGGCCGTCGAAGCCGATTTGCTGTCGGATCAAGCCGTTGGGCGTGTAGTCCAGCTGATATTGTTCGCCGGATTCGTTCTCGATCTCGGTCAGCAACAGCCGCGCCGAGTCGTAGCGGTACTTCAGCTCGCTACCGTCGGGGTTCAGGCGACGGCTGACCAGGTGCAGGTCATCGGCGTATTCGTAGCGGGTGGTGCGGCCCTGTTCGTCGCGCTCTGCAATGACCTTGCCGTAGGCGTTGTAGCTCCAGGCCCGGATGGCGCCGGTGGGCAGGGTGACTTGCAGCAGTCGGCCGACGGCGTCCCATTGGTAGTGCGTGAGGGCGCCGTGTTCGTCCCGGCGGCTGAGCAAACGTCCCAAGGCATCGTAGGAAAAACACCGGCGACCGCCGTCGGGCAGGACTTCTTCAGTCAGTTGGCCCAGGCGACTCCAGGTGAAGCGATGTTCGCCGCCGTCCGGGTCGTACCTTGCCAGCAGTTGCCCATGGGCATCGTAGGCATATTCCGTACGCTGGTCGTCCGGGTCGATGCTGGCGATCACATCGCCCCGGTCATTGCGGCGGTAGGTCCATACGGCCTGGCCGCGCTGACGGGTGTGCAGGAAACCGTTGCGGTATTCGTAGGACGTCGGCGCTTCATCTGGAGGAATCAGCGCCAACAGTCGTCCGACGTCGTCGTAGCGGTATTCGCGGACCGCCCCCAGCGGGTCTTGCTCGGCGATCAGCCGGCCCTGTTCGTCATAGGCCTTGAGGTGTTCGCCGCCGTCGGGCTCGACCTTGCGCACCAGCCGCGCCCGGTCGTCGTGGACATACACTTCCTGGCTGCCATCCAGGTGCCGGACGGTGACACTGCCGTCCTCGCCCCAGGTGTAGCGGCTGTCCATCTGCGCAAACGAAGCCCAATGCCGTACACAGCGAGACGCCGGCCCGACGCCTTGCCACTCCCAATAAAAACTCGCTCCGCCGGCCAATTGCCGTTGGAGGATGACGTGCTGGTCGTCGTAGTCGTAGCGTTCGCTTTCACCGGCGGCATTGGTCGCTTCGATCAGTCGGAAACGTCCGTCGTAGCGGTAGGACACCAGCGTCTGCTCGGTCCGCCAGGCTTCGTCGAGGGTGATGGCCGGGTGGAAGCTCTGGTAGTCGACGGCGATCAGGTGACGCTGTTCGTAGCGCAGGCGCAGGGAACGCCCGGCGCCGTTATCCAGGCGGCAGATGTCGCCGTGGATGTTGCGCTGGAGGGTCAGGCGGTTGTCGTAGCGGTCGCTGAGGGCGGTCAGGCGGCCGTCGCGAAAGTGCAGGAACGGGGCGTTTTCCCCCGGTTGGGCGACGATCAGCTCGTCCGGCTCGCTGCCCAGGTAGATCGCCGCCCGGGCCAGGCTGTTGTGGATCGCCGGGCGCTGGGTGCTGGGCAATGGAAAAAGCGTGCGACGGTTTTCCTGGTCGACCCAGGTGACTTGCTCGCCGTCGAACTCCAGGCGATGGGCCAGGGCATGGCTCCAACCGCGCCCGAGGCCGACGTCCAGGTTGGCGGCGCTGGTGCGGTATAAACGGGTGAAGACAAACGGCAAGCGGCCATCAAGGGTGCCGTCGTCGAGGGTCAGTAGTTCTTCGCCGGTGACCATCGACACCGGGCAGCCGCTGGTCTGGGTCTGGGCGGCGGTGTCGGCGCTGTCGCCGTTGGGGTTTTTCGATTGGGCGGGGGCGTCGTCGTGGGGTTCGTGTTTTTTCAGTGTGGTGTTGCGCTGTGCATCCCAGCGCAGCTGCATCCGGCCTTTTTTTATCCCCGCCGCGATGCCGCGTGCCGCCACGGTTTTGTAGCGGTCCACGTAGGTCATGAAGCCGTTGACCACCGCGAAGATCGCCTTGACGAAACGCTGCACTGCGTTCAGCAGGCTTGCACCATGCCTGGCCAACCGCATCGATAGATAGGCGATCCCAGCCCCCGCCCCCGCAAAGGTCAAGACCACGCCGATCAGCAAGTCGATCACCAGTTGCACCACCACAGTGGAGAGCGCTTCGGCCGTTTCGCCGGCGACTTCGCTGGGCGGCAACATGTCCAACCAGAGACTGGCAGTGCGCACCAACAGGCACAGCGCCGCTTCGTCACTGGCCAGCAGTTGCAGCTTCGCCATCACCGCCGGGGTGTCTTGCGCCAGCTTCTTCAACTGCTCAGCGCTTTCACCCAACCGATCAACAAACTGACCGGGGTCCTTGAGGATGTCCGAGAGCAGACTGATGCTGTCCCACACCCCCTCGATCGCCGCCCAACTGCCAGCGAGCAACCCGTTCCCCACCGCAGCCGCCGACGTCGCCAAGGACTGCTGCGCCCATCGCGGCTTGAAACCTTGCCACTCGTGTCGTAGCCAGTCCGTCAGATCACCGGCCAAGCCATCGTAGGAAGAAAACAAGTTCTCTATTTGCTTGGCGGACACCTCGCCCTGAACGTGAACCCGATAGGACTTGCCCGCCTCCCCCTTGAAGGTCCCCAGGCCCCGGGCGTCCAGAGTGACCGGCGTAACCTCGCCGCCCTCCACCGCCACCACATCCACCACGATGTCGCCCAAGGGGATGTCGTACACCGACTCGAACTTGCTCTCGATCGTCATCACGCCGCCCAG
Source organism: Pseudomonas sp. Z3-6 (assembly GCF_051131985.1). Taxonomy (NCBI): domain Bacteria; kingdom Pseudomonadati; phylum Pseudomonadota; class Gammaproteobacteria; order Pseudomonadales; family Pseudomonadaceae; genus Pseudomonas; species Pseudomonas sp. Z3-6. Next base: position 1,817,081 of record NZ_CP071644.1, on the reverse strand, counting down.
GGGGCACTGGACGACCGTGGAGAGAAAATCATCGTCACGGGCGCCGACGGCAGTGGTGCTGTCGCCGAAACGGATCAGCCGCTCCATGCCCATCAGCGAGGGCAAGTCGGCCGCGTGGCTGGCCCGGTCTGCCGCCCGGCTGTACCAGCGCTCAAGCTGCTCGCGGTAGACCGACAAGGTGTCTTTGAAGCGGTCGAGTTCCTGCTCGATACGGTTCACCTGTTCCATCAGGACAGGGCTCGCTCAAGGGCCGGCAGGAAAAAACGGTCGAACATGGGCAATGTCTCGCAGCACTCAAGGAGCGCGAGACTGTGCCGGGGATGGCGGGGGAATTAAGTCAGGGGAACGGGACAAAGGATGTAGGGCGATTCGCTAAATTCGCCCCGCTGCCACGAATAGCCTGTGGATAACGCTAAGAGTCGCGGGCTTCGAGGGCCTTGAGCTTGATCTCGGCCAACGGATGCCCGGCTTTCGCCGCCAAGGTCCACCAGCGTGCCGCTTCGAGCGGGTCCGGCGCCTGGTTGGTGGTACCGGCCAGGCTGATCACGCCGACTTGGTAGGCGGCCTTGCCATCACCGGCCAGTGCCGCCAGGCGCAGCAGGCGAATCCCTTCTTCACGGGCGCCCAGCCCTTGGCCGCGAAAGGTGAGGATGTGCCCGTAGAAACTTTGCGCACCGACATCGCCCAGGTTGGCCATGCGCGAGAACTGGCCCTCGAGCCAGGCCCAGCCACGCGGCTGGCGGACGAACCAGGGCCAGTGAAACAACCGACGCGCCAGCCAATAACCGAGCCGCGCCTTGAGTCGCCAGAGCACTCAGGCCTCCGCCGACTCGGGGTATTCGTATTCAAACACCCGGACCACTTCCGAAGCGTGCCAGGAAGCGGCGGCCACCCCATCGGAAGGCCCGGAAAAGCGGCCCAGGCGTTCTACGCACTCGAAGAACCCCGTACGCGGCAACCGGCTCGCGCCCTGGCTGATCACCAGGGAACTGCGCAGTGGCTGTTCTGCCCGGGCGTCCAGCGCCGCCAAATGCTCAAGGGCCGCGGTCAAGGTCTGCATGGCCGGGCTGGGGAGTTGCAAGCGCTCCAGCAAGGCGCGGTAAGTCAATAAATGGCGCTGGCGCCGCGCCTGGTCCAATTCACCCAACAACCCATCCCAATGCTGCCGACTGATGCGTACACTCACGATTCTTCCCTCCAACCCGGCACCGTCAACTCCCAGGCCAGACTGCGCCGAATCGCGGCATCGGGCTGTCGCTCGCCGCTCTCGATCAAGGCCAGATAAGACGGGCTGATACCTACCGTGCGAGCCAACGCCTCAATGGCGATGCCCTTCCCTTCGCGCAAACTGCGTAATTGATCCAGGCCAGGGAGAACCTGGTCGGGTGCCGCCGCGTGCCGGACTGTCGCTTCACGCGGCGGAGCTTGATTGACACCTGCTGCTTTCAACAACGCTTGGTACTGATCCCACGGCAAAACCGCGTACTCGGGTTCTCCGTCACGTGTGATTATTTGAATATCCATGTCTACCCCGTAGGACAACAACACTTAGCGAGTCAGCCTTTTTCCTTGGAAGTGTAATCCTAAATGCCGGCTAAGGTCGCGGGGTGATGCATTCTCAGGGGATCAGGGCTTTTTCTGACCTTGGAGCTGGAGTTGTTCCGGGGTGTCGGGAAGCCTTTCGACTTTGGCCAGCGTCTCGGGTGACTGTCGATAACGCCAGGCGCGGAATGCCTCGAGCTCAACGTCGAGGGTTTTCATGATCCAGGCCAGCACCGCGATGTCGTCGAACATGCCAAACATGGGCAAGAGGTCTGGAATGGCGTCCAAGGGGCTGAGGAAGTACATGAGCCCCGCCACTATCGACAGCATCGACTTGGCGCTGACCGCGCGGTACTCGCCGCGCCAGTAGGCCAGGCACAAGGCCTGCAACAGGCGCAGGTCCTCCTTGAGCTTGCCCAGCCGCCCACCCTCCCGGGCACCTTTGCTGGCGACGGCGAAGAGCAATGTCGGCAATCGACCGCGGGCCAGCAGGCGGCCTGCCAAGGGCAGAAATCGCGCAAAATTCCACGGGGCCTTCATTTTTTCTCCCACTGAAATGTTATCCACACAAATTGTGGATAACCTTGTGAACAGAGCTGCATTTCACCGCTGAAGCCCCCGTTCCATAAGGGCCCGGCTTAGATCGGGCGTTTTTTACTCACATAAAAAAACCCAATATTTCATTGACTTGACCAGCCGACTGCGTCTAGCACAGCGCCTGCAATGCCTATGACTATAGCTTGCACCGGGCGTTCGTTTTTTTGCCATCTTACCGCCGCCCAGATGCAACAACGCCCCGCATAAGCGAGGCGTTGTCGTTATAACAGACGCGATTACTTGGCTGCGTCTTCTTTTGCCGGATCCTTGATCGCCAGCAGCTCCAGGTCGAACACCAGGACCGAGTTGGCCGGGATGGCCGGGCTCGGGCTCTGGGCGCCGTAGGCCAGGTCGCTCGGGATGTACAGCTTGTACTTCTCGCCGACGTGCATCAGTTGCAGGCCTTCGACCCAACCTGGGATCACGCCGCTGACCGGCAGGTCAATCGGGCTGCCACGCTCGACGGAGCTGTCGAACACGGTGCCATTGGTCAGCTTGCCGGTGTAGTGAACGGTCACTACGTCGGTCGGCTTAGGCTGCGCGCCATCGGCTTTCTTGACCACTTCGTACTGCAAGCCGGAAGCGGTGGTGGTGACACCGGCTTTCTTGCCATTTTCTTCGAGGAATTTCTTGCCGGCGGCTGCCGACTCTTCGCTCATCTTGGCCATGCGCTCTTCGGCACGCTTTTGCAGCGCGGCAAAGGCTTCGACCAGTTCTTCGTCTTTCAGCTTCTGTTCTTTCTTGCCGACGGCATCTTCGATGCCCTGGGCAACTGCTTTGGAGTCCAGGTCATCCATACCTTCCTGAGCCAGGCTTTTGCCCATGTTCAGGCCGATACCGTAGGAAGCTTTCTGCGCCGGGGTTTTCAGCTCTACGCTGGTCTGCGAGTCGCAACCCGCGAGTACCAGGCCAACCAGGGCTACCGCCGCCGCCAACCGATGCTGTTTCATGCTATTTCCTTGTTCATGCGCCTAAAGGGCAATCGAGTAAAGCCGCGAGCTTATCAGGCGGCCACGACCAATGGCTACCGGCATGTGAGCCGCAAAGTGATGATAAGTTCAGGTCCGCAAACGCTTTTTGATCCCAGGCAAATGAAGCATCTGTCATCCGTTACGCGCAGGGACACCTTGCCGCTCCCCCACAGGACGGGGCTACTGGCCACTTGCCCGCCGCGCAGCGCTGAGGCATAAGGGCATATCAAAAAAAACAAGGACGTAACCGTGCGCCTCCTCTCTCGCATTCTCTTGCTGCTCCTCGCGCTGCTGATCGTCGTCGTGGCCGTGGTGCTTTATTACGTCGCCAATCCCCGGCTGCCGTTCTATGAGCCCATCCAACAGGTGCATTACCTGGATCAATGGAGCGCCGCCGAACGCCAGACCTATTACTTCACGCCCCAGGGCACCCAGGTCAAAGGCCTGCGCTACGACTGGTTCACGGCCCTCGAACTGCCGTTTTCGCAACAACGCTTCGCATCGCCGGAGTATCTGGCGCGCTTTGGCTTCCTTATCGATCCGGCCCAGAAAGCCACGCCCGAGAATCCCGGCAATCTGCCGGTGGGTTTCACCCGGCACCAGAACGCAGGCAGCGCCGACCCATTCCTCGATATCACCTGCGCTGCGTGCCACACCGGCGAATTGCGCTTCAAGGGCCAGGCGATACGGATCGACGGCGGCTCGGCACAGCACGTGCTGCCTTCCAGCGTTCCTACGCTACGCGGTGGCAGTTTCGGACAGGCATTAGTCGCCAGTCTGGCGTCTACGTACTACAACCCTTGGAAATTCGAACGCTTCGCCCGCCAAGTCCTGGGCAAGGACTACGACGCCCGCCACGAGGACCTGCGCAAGGCGTTCAAGGACTCCCTGGATACTTTCCTGCGGGTGGCCTGGAACGATACCCATCGCGGCCTCTACCCCACCGAAGAAGGCCCTGGCCGTACCGACGCCTTCGGCCGCATTGCCAATGCCAGCTTCGGCGACGCCATCTCGGCGGAAAACTACCGGGTCGCCAACGCGCCGGTGGACTATCCACAGTTGTGGGAAATGTGGACCTTCGACTGGGTGCAGTGGAACGGATCGGCCCAGCAACCGATGGCCCGAAACGTCGGTGAAGCGCTGGGAGTAGGCGCCACACTGAATTTCTTCGACGCCCAGGGCAAACCGCTGCAGGGCGACGCGCGATACCCCTCCAGCGTGCGCGTGCGCGACTTGAACAAGATCGAAGAGACCTTGCAACTGCTCAAGGCGCCCGTGTGGCCGGAAGCGTTGCTGGGCGCGGTCGATAAACCGCTGGCCGCCAAGGGCCGGGCCCTGTTCGTCGAAAACTGCGCCGGCTGCCATGTGCCCAAAGTGGTCCAGGGGACCGACAGGCCGGTACAGCAGTTGCACATGCTGCCGGTGAAAGTGATCGGCACCGACCCGGGCACTGCCAATAATATTGCTGATTACCGTTACGACCTGACCAGCCTGCAATGGAACCCGGCTGAACTGGCGAAGCTGGAAGTGCAACTGCACCCGACCCCGACGGAGCCGCTGGACCTGAGCCAACTCTCGGTCGCCAAAGGCTTGGCCTACGTCACTGCCTTCGTCGAAAACCGTGCTTACCGCGACGCCGGGGTCACCCTCGCCGAGCGCCCGGCCCTGGACGGTTTCGGCCTGCCCATCGGCGTACGTGAATTGCGCGCCTACAAGGCCCGGCCGTTGGCGGGTGTCTGGGCCACGCCACCGTTCCTGCACAACGGCTCGGTGCCGACGATCTATCAACTGTTGTCCCCCCAGGCTGAGCGGGCGACCACCTTCTATAAAGGCAACTTCGAATACGACCCACGCCATTTGGGCTATCGCACCGAAGCCTTCACTAACGGCTTTAACTTCGATACCCGGGTTACCGGCAATCACAACAGCGGCCATGAATTTCGCGCGGGCGAACGCGGCAACGGCGTCATTGGCCGCCTGCTGCAACCGCAGGAACGCTGGGCCTTGCTGGAGTATTTAAAAGTACTGGGCGGGCCACTGGAGTCGCAACTGTAATGATGAACCCCACCGGTAAAAGGATGTTGGCATGTTGATCACGCTCTGGCTGCGCCTCGGCGCCTTTTTGGGCAAGACGCTCTTGTGGCTGCTCGGCATCGGGTTGCTCGGCTGGGCACTGTCCTCGGCCTGGTTTGCCTGGCAACACAGGGGACCTGTCCCGGACAAGGAACAGGTGGCACCCGGCGAAGCCGCCATGACCCAGGACATCATCCAGACTGCGATCCGCATCGTCGATCAGCACCGCGAAGGCACACGCTATCTGCGTGATGCCCATGCCAAGGCGCACGGTTGCGTCATGGCCGAGGTCCAGGTGCAGAGCGACCTGCCTACCCCGTTGCGCCAGGGGGTGTTCGCCGAACCGGGCAAGACCTGGCAGGCCACGATCCGCCTGTCCAACGGCAACGCTTATCCGCAATTCGACAGCCTGCGCGATGCCCGGGGGATGGCAATCAAACTGCTGAACGTGCCCGGCAAGCAATTGCTGGCGGACCGGCAATCATTCGGCGAGCAGGATTTCGTGATGTTCAATCATCCGAACTTCTTTGTCAGCGATGTCGCCGAGTACCGTCAGAATGTGGCCGCTCAGGCTGACGGGAAGAAGGCGATGGCTTTTTTTCCGAGTCTGGACCCGCGCACTTGGCAGATTCGGCATCTGTTCATCGCTTTGGCGACCCTCTCGCCGGCCCCGGCCAGTCCGACCCAGACCACTTATTTCTCGGTATCGCCTTATAAGTTTGGCGAGGCCAACGCCAAGTTTCGCGTCGCGCCGGATCCGGACAGCTGTCCAAGCTATACCCTGCCACCGCAGAATCAGGATTTGCCGAATTTCTTGCGCAGCGCGCTGAACCAGCAGTTGTCCACAGACCGGATGCCGGCGTGTTTTGTCTTGCAGGTCCAGCGTCAGGATCCGAGCAAGTACATGCCGATCGAAGACACCAGTATTGAATGGCAGGAAAGTGATGCGCCGTTCGAAACCGTGGCGCGCATTAAGGTGCCGGCTCAGGATTTTGATACGCCCAAGCTGAATCTGGCTTGTGATAATCAGTCGTTCAATCCTTGGTTTGGGATTGAGGCGCATCGGCCGATTGGGGGGATTAATCGGTTGCGTAAGGCGGTGTATGAGGCGGTCAGCGATTATCGGCATCGGCGGAATGCTGAGCAGTAGACGGGGGGTTGGGTGTATATCCGTTCCGCTATCGCGAGCAAGCTCGCTCCCGCACCTGATCTTCAGCAGCCCACAAAGCGTATATACACCGCAGAACCCATTGTGGGAGCGAGCCTGCTCGCGAAGTGGCCGGCACAGCCAACATCAATACAAACTGCCCCACCGCCTTCGCGAGCAGGCTCGCTCCCACAATGGGTCTGCGATGAACCCAAGTCTCATGTACGCCCGAGATCACCTGTGGGAGCGGGCTTGCTCGCGAAGTGGCCGGCCCTTTCAATATCTTCATCGACTGTGACATCGCCTTCGCGAGCAGGCTCGCTCCCACAGGGGATCTTCAGCAGACGCAAAATCCGTGTGCACCGCAAAACCTGTGGGAGCGAGCCTGCTCGCGATGAGGTCAGCCCATCCAACACCTTCATCGACTATGAAACCGTGATGGGCATGAGCGCTTTGGTTACTTTTGACTGGGCCGGCTTCCGGGCTCTTCAAAGTGCCCCGCCGCCAGGGCGGAACCCTAAGTCGCCGTTACTGCAGCAACGGATACACACAAAAAAAGAGAATAAAAAAAAACGACGCTCTTCCCTCGTAAAGGAAAAGCGTCGTTTCTAGTAGCCACCTGGCGTTCAGCATTCCAGGTAACCAAATATGGCGCAGCGGACGGGACTCGAACCCGCGACCCCCGGCGTGACAGGCCGGTATTCTAACCGACTGAACTACCGCTGCGCGTAACATTGAAAGTTTGGTGGGTGATGACGGGATCGAACCGCCGACATTCTGCTTGTAAGGCAGACGCTCTCCCAGCTGAGCTAATCACCCTTCACTTTCGATGCGGGGCGCATTCTCTCACAGTTTTTTGTAACGTGCTGATTTAATTAGCAAATTCAGCAAAAAAACATGAGCAACACACACCGCGGGAACTGCAAACAGCAAAAAGCCCGCGTTAGCGGGCTTTCCGTGGTGACCTGGCGTTCAGTGTTCCAGGTTACCGAATATGGCGCAGCGGACGGGACTCGAACCCGCGACCCCCGGCGTGACAGGCCGGTATTCTAACCGACTGAACTACCGCTGCGCGTAACACGTTGAGCGAAATGGTGGGTGATGACGGGATCGAACCGCCGACATTCTGCTTGTAAGGCAGACGCTCTCCCAGCTGAGCTAATCACCCTTCGCTTTCGGTGTGGCGCGCATTCTACGGAGCACTCTTTAAGCTGGCAAGCACTTTTTAAATTAATTTTTTCAGGCCTTCCAAAGGCTTAGCGAAGGGTTGGCCTATGGCGCCGCGAAGAGAATAATGCCCCCCTTTGTATAAAGGAGAGACTCACCCCATGTGGTTCAAAAACCTGCTTATCTATCGCCTGACCCAAGATCTGCCTTTTGATGCCGAGGCGTTGGAAACTGCACTGGCCAGCAAACTGGCGCGTCCATGTGCAAGCCAGGAGTTGACCACTTACGGTTTCGTCGCGCCGTTTGGCAAAGGCGAAGACGCGCCGCTGGTGCACGTCAGCCAGGACTTCCTGCTGATCGCCGCGCGCAAGGAAGAACGCATCTTGCCGGGCAGCGTCGTGCGCGATGCCCTGAAGGAAAAGGTCGAAGAGATCGAAGCCGAGCAAATGCGCAAGGTCTATAAAAAGGAACGGGACCAGCTCAAGGATGAAATCATCCAGGCGTTCCTGCCCCGTGCGTTCATCCGTCGCTCGTCCACCTTTGCCGCCATCGCGCCGAAACAGGGCCTGATCCTGGTGAACTCGGCCAGCCCGAAACGCGCCGAAGACCTGCTGTCGACCCTGCGCGAAGTCATCGGTTCGCTGCCGGTACGCCCACTGACGGTCAAGATGGCCCCGACCGCCACCATGACCGACTGGGTCAAGACCCAGAAAGCCGCGGACGACTTCTTCGTGCTGGATGAATGCGAACTGCGCGACACCCATGAAGACGGCGGCATCGTGCGTTGCAAGCGCCAGGATCTGACCAGCGACGAAATCCAGCTGCACCTGAACACCGGCAAGGTGGTGACGCAACTGTCGCTGGCCTGGCAGGACAAGTTGTCCTTCGTGCTCGACGACAAGATGGTGGTCAAGCGCCTGAAGTTCGAAGACCTGTTGCAGGACCAGGCAGAGCAGGACGGCGGCGACGAAGCCCTCGGCCAACTGGACGCCAGCTTCACGCTGATGATGCTGACGTTCGGCGAGTTCTTGCCGGCGCTGGTGGAAGCGTTGGGTGGTGAAGAGATTCCCCAGGGGATCTAAAGGCGGTGATCTCTAGTGTGGGAGCGGGCTTGCTCGCGAAGGCGGTGTGTCAGCAACCCCTATGCTGTCTGACACACCGCCTTCGCGAGCAAGCCCGCTCCCACATTTTATATTTGTGGTGTTCTTAATAATAAGGATCAGGTCATGCGCGCATTGGCTGCATTGAGTCGCTTCGTCGGCAATACCTTCGCTTACTGGGTACTGTTTTTCGCGGTACTGGCTTTCCTGCAACCGCAATGGTTCGTCGGCCTGAAAGTCGCCATCGTGCCGCTACTGGGCCTGGTGATGTTCGGCATGGGCCTGGCATTGAAGCTGGAGGACTTTGCCGAAGTCGCCCGCCATCCGGGACGCGTAGCCCTGGGAGTGGTTGCCCAATTCGTGATCATGCCCGGCACGGCGTGGTTGCTTTGCCAAGTGTTCAGCCTGCCGCCGGAGATCGCCGTCGGCGTCATCCTGGTGGGTTGCTGCCCGAGCGGCACATCGTCCAACGTCATGACCTGGCTGGCTCGCGGTGATTTGGCCTTGGCCGTGGCGATTTCCGCCATCACCACCCTGCTTGCTCCGCTGCTGACCCCTGCGCTGATCTGGCTGCTGGCCTCGGCCTGGTTGCCGGTGTCGTTCTCGGCGCTGTTCTGGTCGATCCTGCAAATCGTGCTGGTGCCGATCGCGCTGGGCATCGTCGCCCAACGCCTGTTGGGTGCCCGGGTTCGTCATGCCATAGACGTGCTGCCGCTGATATCCGTGGTGAGCATCGTGATCATTGTGGCGGCGGTGGTCGCGGCCAGTCAGGCGAAGATCGCCGAATCCGGCCTGCTGATCATGGCCATTGTGATGCTGCACAACAGCTTCGGTTATCTGCTGGGGTACTTCACCGGCCGTTTGTTCGGCTTGCCGTTGGCCCAACGCAAAACCCTTTCATTGGAAGTCGGCATGCAGAACTCCGGCCTCGGCGCGGCGCTGGCGAGCGCGCACTTTTCGCCACTGGCGGCGGTGCCCAGTGCGCTGTTCAGCGTCTGGCACAATATCTCCGGAGCCCTGCTCTCGACGTACTTCCGGCGCATGAGCGAAAAACAGGACCGCGAGCTACTTGACCGTCAAGCGGCAGACTGACCGAGCGACTTGACCAAACAGTCAGCATTGGGCACTCTTGCGCCCAATGCGGGGACGACCCCGCAACGCCAAAGAGTTCACTATCCGGGGACGACCCCACCCATCGATGAGGTGCGTGATGTCCTGGATCATTCTGTTTTTTGCCGGCCTGTTCGAAGTCGGCTGGGCTGTTGGCCTGAAGTACACCGACGGCTTCAGCCGCCCTCTTCCCACCGCACTGACCATCGCCGCCATGGCGATCAGCCTCGGCCTGCTCGGCCTGGCGATGAAGGAACTGCCGCTGGGGACGGCCTATGCGATCTGGACCGGGGTCGGTGCCGTGGGCACGGTGATCGCCGGGATCATTTTGTTTGGTGAGTCGATGGCGCTGGTTCGCCTGGCCAGCGTGGCGTTGATTGTCGCCGGATTGATCGGCCTCAAGGTCAGCGCCTGAGCCCTCCCGGTAGGAGCAAGACCTTCTAGGAACAGTGGAACTTGTAGGAGCAAAACCTGTGGGAACAAAGAGCTGTGGGAGCAAGGCTTGCCCGCGATAGCGATCTCAGGGACGCCATCGCGAGCAAGCTTTGCTCCCACAGCACCTTGCTCCCACAGGTCTTCTCCTTCAGTTTTTCGTTCTAGCGGACCGTGCCACGCAACTCCCCCACCAACGCTTGCAACTTCGCCGGCTCAGCCACTTCCACCGCAACCGCCGAGCCCGCCACCAACGTCACCCGCGACCAGAATCGGCGAAACAGCCCCTTGGCCGGGTCGCGACTGAAGAAACTGCCCCACAAACCCTGCAGCGCCAAGGGAATCACTGGCACCGGGGTTTCCTGGAGGATGCGCGTCAGTCCACTCTTGAACTCATTGATCTCTCCGTCAGCGGTCAGTTTTCCTTCAGGGAAAATGCACACCAGCTCGCCGTCCTTCAAGTATTGGGCAATTCGCTTGAAGGCTTTTTCATAGATATGAATATCTTCCTGGCGCCCGGCAATCGGGATGGTGCCGGCGGTGCGGAAGATGAAATTCAGCACCGGCAGGTTGTAGATCTTGTAGTACATCACGAAGCGAATCGGCCGACGCACCGCGCCGCCAATCAGCAAGGCATCGACGAAGGACACGTGATTGCAGACCAGCAGCGCTGCGCCTTCATCCGGTATCGCCTCCAGGTTGCGATGCTCCACGCGGTACATGGAATGGCTCAGCAGCCAGATCATGAAACGCATGCTGAACTCGGGGACGATCTTGAAGATGTAGGCGTTGACGCCGATGTTGAGCAACGACACCACCAGGAACAGCTGCGGGATCGACAGCTTGGCCAGGCTCAGCAACACGATGGAGACAATCGCCGAGACCACCATGAACAACGCGTTGAGAATATTGTTGGCGGCAATCACCCGCGCCCGCTCGTTCTCCACGGTGCGCGACTGGATCAGCGCATACAGCGGCACGATGTAGAAACCGCCAAAGACGCCCAATCCGAGGATGTCGATCAACACCAGCCAGGCATGGCCGAAACCGAGCACTTCAAGCCAACCGTGGCCCTCGACGCTGGCGGGAATCCCACCGGAATGCCACCACAACAGCAGGCCAAACACGGTCAGACCGAACGAACCGAACGGCACCAGGCCGATCTCGACTTTGCGCCCGGAAAGCTTTTCACACAGCATCGAACCCAACGCGATCCCCACCGAGAACACCGTCAGGATCAGGGTCACCACGGTCTCGTCGCCGTGCATCCACTCCTTGGCATAAGCGGGAATCTGCGTCAGGTAAATCGCCCCGACAAACCAGAACCACGAGTTGCCGACAATCGACCGGGACACCGCCGGGGTTTGCCCCAACCCCAATTTCAGGGTTGCCCAGGATTGGCTGAAGATGTTCCAGTTCAGACGCATTTGCGGCGAGGCCGCCGCCGCGCGCGGAATGCTGCGACTGGCCAGGTAACCGAGCACGGCGATGCCGATGATCGCGCTAGCCACCACCGGGGCGTAATGCGCCGAGGACATCATGATCCCGGCGCCGATGGTGCCGGCCAGGATCGCCAGGAACGTCCCCATCTCCACCAGGCCGTTGCCGCCGACCAACTCATCTTCACGCAAGGCCTGCGGCAAGATCGAATACTTCACCGGACCGAACAACGCCGAATGCGTGCCCATGGCGAACAGCGCCAGCAGCATCAGCCACAAGTGATCGAACAGGAAACCCACCGCGCCCACCGCCATAATGGCGATTTCGCCAAGCTTGATCAGGCGAATCAACGCGTCCTTGGCGAATTTTTCCCCGAACTGCCCCGCTAATGCCGAGAACAGAAAGAATGGCAGGATGAACAGCAGCGCGCAGAGGTTGACCCAGATCGAGCGGTCGCCTTCGATGGTCAATTTGTAGAGGATGGCGAGGATCAGCGACTGCTTGAAAATGTTGTCGTTGAACGCGCCCAAGGACTGCGTGATGAAGAACGGCAGAAAACGCCGCGTGCGAAGCAAGGTGAACTGCGAAGGGTGACTCATCTTCCATGTTCCTGAGTGGCGTGGACGCTTATTGGAATGAAGGTTTTTCGATCCAGGCCACACATTACCTGTCTTTAGCGATTATTTCGCCAGCCCTGCAATGCAGGGCGACACAAACAGCTCACCGTGCCAGGCGCCCAGCACCGTACGCCGCCCAACGATCAGCCACATCACCACCAGCAAGGCCACCAGCACAGCACCGAACACGCCGAAGAAACCCAGGCCCAGCAGCTCGAAAAGCTTCAGCGTCGTCAGCGCGTACACGCCCAGGGGAAAGGTAAAGCCCCACCAGCCTAGGTTGAAGGGAATGCCTTCGCGCAGATAGCGCGCGGTGATCAGCAGCGCCATCAACATCCACCACAACCCCAGGCCCCACAGCGTGATGCCGGCCACCAGGCCCAAGCCGGCGGCGATGTCGCCCACGCTGGGCAGGCCATTGGCGGCAAAAATCAGCGGGGCATCGTTGCCCAGCAGCAACATGCCCAGGGCACCGGTGCCAATCGGGCCGAGGGCCAGCCAGCTCGAGGCGGCCATGTTCTCGTGAGGCAGTTTGTGCAGGGCCATGCGCAACAGCAGAATCGTCAGGATGCTGAACGCCACCGGCAGGGAAAAGGCCCAGAGCACGTAGCTGGTCACCAGCATGACCAGTTGTGCATGAGCGTCGGCCAGATGCGGCGCCAACAGCCCGCCGCTGGCCGCCGCGACTTCGGCGGCCACCACCGGCAACAACCACACGGCGGTCATCTGGTCGATCCGGTGTTCCTGGCGAGTGAACATCAGGAAAGGGATCAGCACGCCACAGGCCAGCGACATGGCCACGTCTATCCACCATAACGCCTCGGCCACCGCCACCACGCTCTGCCCCCAGCGCGGCAGCCCAAAGACCAGACAGCCATTGATGAGGGTCGCCAGCCCCATGGGAATGGTGCCGAAAAACATCGAGACCGTCGAATGGCCGAAAATCCGTCGCGCTTCGTCGAAGAACAGCACCCAACGGGCCGTGTACATGAGGGCGAACACCACGAACAACAGCGTGTTGAACAACCACAACCCTTCGCCCAAGGCGCGCAGGCCCGGCATCTGCGCCGGCCATTGCGCCAGGGCCAGCGCCAGCACACCGGTGCCCATGGTCACGGCGAACCAGTTAGGTGTGAATTGGCGAATGGCTTCCAGCGGCCTGGGCAAATGGCTCAACGGGCGCAAGCGGTTTTTCGCGGCACAGCATGTCATGGCGAACTCCTGTCCTCGGATGAGGTGGAGCCATGCTAGAGCGGGATCGAATATCTATATAACGGGTAATTTCTCTATATGTAATCTGTTTTACAGATAAGTATCAGACGCTGCCCTCGGTTTCGATCACCAGGATTCTCGCTTCGCCCAAAGGCTTGGCGACATGTTCGGTGCCCACCGAGGCGTAGAAAATGTCCCCAACGTCCAGCAGGGTCGCCTTTTCGACACCGTCTTCGCGATAGCACATCCGCACTTGCCCATCGAGCACCACGAAGACTTCCTGACCGTCGTTGATGTGCCATTTGTACGGCTGGTCGGTCCAGTGCAGGCGCGTGGTGATGCCGTTCATGTTGGCGATGTCCAGCGCCGCCCAGGCACGGTCACCGGTGAAGGACTTGCTGCGAATGATTTTCAAGGGGTCCGTCCGTAAGAAGGTTGAGGCGCCAAGACTAACCCACTGCCGGCGGCACCTGCATGCTCGGCTTCAAGGCCGTACGCCATCGCTGACTGGTTTCACCGACTGACGCAGTCGAGCGGCTGATCAATGTGGTGGTGGCGCCGACGGTGTTCCGCATTCTCTTTGCCACCGCGCCGCTGGAGGTTGGGGAGTTGTATCGGCTGGTGGATATTGCGCTGGGTCAGTAAGGTCGCCATCGCGAGCAAGCTCCCACAGTGGACTTGTGGTGTCAGCCATATCTGCGTTCACCACAAAACCCAGTGGGAGCCGAGCTTGCTCGCGATGGCGGCGGTACATCCAGCGTCCCAGTGACAGGTACACCGCCTTCGCGAGCAAGCCCGCTCCCACAGTGGGCTTGCGGTGTCAGCAATATCTGAGTTCACCACAAAACCCTGTGGGAGCGGGCTTGCTCGCGAAGGCGGTGGCACATTCAACATCGATGCAAGCTGACCCAGCGCTTTCGCGAGCAGGCTCAATGTGGTGGTGGCGCCGACGGTGTTCCGCATTCTCTTTGCTAACGCGCCGCTGGAGGTTGGGGAGTTGTATCGGCTGGTGGATATTGCGTTGGGTCAGTAAGGCGCCATCGCGAGCAAGCTCCCACAGTGGACTTGTGGTGTCAGCCATATCTGCGTTCACCACAAAACCCTGTGGGAGCCGAGCTTGCTCGCGATGGCGGTGGTACATCCAGCATCCCAGTGACAGGTACACCGCCTTCGCGAGCAAGCCCGCTCCCACAGTGGACTTGTGGTGTCAGCCATATCTGCGTTCACCACAAAACCCTGTGGGAGCGAGCTTGCTCGCGAAGGCGGTGGCACATTCAACATCGATGCAAGCTGACCCAGCGCTTTCGCGAGCAGGCTCGCTTGTATGGTAGGACTTGAAGGGAGGAGGAGGGACAAGGCTCGATTCTGACTGTTCGCGCAGTACAGACCGTGGAAGATTTCGCCCCTCCTCCTTTCACCCAAGCGCCGATAAAGAATGCTTCGGCCTGGATCGACGATAGAGACAAGCCTGCGCCTCTGGGTGACCCCTTCAAGTGTTCAAACCTTAGCCCGGAGGATTTTCAATGGCAATGCCGGTTTCTGTCACAAAGCCAATCGTGGGCGTGGATGTCGCCAAGAACGAGCTGGTGATCTATCACGCAGAGCTTGATGTGTTGGAAGCGATTCCTAACGACAAGGCGGCCATCAAAAGGTGGTTGAAAGTATTGCCGGGACCCGTCGATGTTGCCATTGAGTCGACCAATATCTATCACTTGGATTTTGCTGATCTGGCCTATGAGGCCGGTTGCACGATCTATATGGTGGGCGGTTATGAACTTCATCATTACCGCAAAGGCGTAAAAATACGCGCCAAAACCGACGCGCTGGATGCCAAGCTGCTGGCTCGTTACCTGAAGAACGAAGGGCATGAGCTTCATCCATGGGCGCCGCCATCTCCGTTGTATCGCCAGCTTCTAAGCCTTTTCCGCCGTCGTGCTGCCTTGGTTCAGGCTCGAGTCGCCCTGGTACAAAGCTGGGCGAACGAGCCACTACTGAAGACAGCTTTCGCCGAGCAAATCGCCGCCATGCAGAGGCTTGAGACATTGATCGAGAAGACGATCAAGGATCATCTGAAAAATGCCGGTTTGCTAGGTCAACTGAACCGTTGCCTGAAAGTCGAGGGCATCGGATTTTTGACCGGAGCTCGTTTGCTTACGGCATTTCAGCGGGGCGACTTCAAGAATGCAGACGCTTTTATCGCTTTCTTGGGAATGGATTTGCGAGTGTCCCAATCAGGACAAAAAGATGACCGGCGAAGCTTGAGCAAACGCGGCGACCCGGAAGTTCGTCGGCTTTTACACAACGCAGCCATGTCGGCCAGCCGTACGTCTGCCTGGAAAGGCTTTTATGAAAAACTAAGAGCTCGGGGCTTCGCTACCACGCAGGCGCTAGTAATACTGGCTCGCAAGCTTGCTCGGATCGTATTCGCTTTGCTGAAAGGACAAAGCGAATACCAACCAAAAGCGGCTTGAGGGCTTCTCCTCAACCATAGAATCTCCCACATGGGTTCTCCAGTGGACATAAGATTTGTATCCACCACAGACCCAATGTGGGAGCGAGCCTGCTCGCGATGAGGCCAGCAAAACCCCTGCATAACCCAAGATTCTCCCCACCTGCGACACCCCACCACGCCTCGACCTTGGTCGACACTGACGAACCCGAGCGGGCATGCGAGACTGTCCTGCCGGGCTCAAGCCCCGGTGTCTTTGTCGGGGAGTTTCCATGTCGTTGTCCAGCGGGCTGATCGCCGTTGTTGCCCTGGCCTATATGGCCATCATGTTCGCCATCGCCTTCTACGGCGACCGGCGCAGCACGCCGCTGCCGCCACGGGTGCGGGCCTGGGTCTACAGCCTGTCGCTGGCGGTCTATTGCACCAGTTGGACGTTCTTTGGCGCCGTGGGCCAGGCCGCCGAACAGCTCTGGTCATTCCTGCCGATCTACCTCGGGCCGATCCTGCTGTTGGTGTTCGCGCCGTGGGTGCTGCAGAAAATGGTGATGATCAGCAAGCAGGAGAACATCACCTCCATCGCCGACTTCATCGCCGCCCGCTACGGCAAATCCCAATCCCTGGCGGTGGTGGTCGCGTTGATCTGCCTGGTCGGCGTGCTGCCGTACATCGCCTTGCAGCTCAAGGGCATCGTGCTCGGGGTGAACCTGTTGATCGGCGCCGGCGCCGATGCCATGGGCACCCGCGCCCAGGACACCGCGCTGATCGTCTCGCTGATCCTGGCGCTGTTCACCATCGTGTTCGGCACCCGCAACCTGGACGCCACCGAACACCACCGCGGCATGGTGTTGGCGATTGCCTTCGAATCCCTGGTCAAGTTGTTCGCCTTCCTGGCGGTCGGTGCGTTCGTCACGTACGGCCTGTATGACGGCTTCGACGACCTGTTCAATCAGGCGATGCTCGCCCCACGCCTGGAGCAATACTGGAAAGAAACCATCAACTGGCCGTCCATGGTGGTGCAGACCGGGGTGGCGATGATGGCGATCATCTGCTTGCCGCGGCAGTTCCACGTGACCGTGGTGGAAAACATCGAGCCCCAGGACTTGCGCCTGGCCAAATGGGTGTTCCCCGCCTACCTGGCCCTGGCCGCGCTGTTCGTGGTGCCCATCGCCCTCGCCGGGCAAATGATGCTGCCCAGCTCGGTGCTGCCGGACTCGTTCGTCATCAGCCTGCCGCTGGCCCAGGCCCACCCGGCCCTGGCCGTGCTGGCGTTCATCGGCGGCGCCTCGGCGGCCACCGGCATGGTGATCGTCGCCAGCGTGGCGCTGTCGACCATGGTTTCCAACGACATGTTGTTGCCGTGGCTGCTGCGCCGCAACGCCGCCGAACGCCCTTTCGAGGTGTTCCGCCAGTGGATGCTCTCGGTGCGCCGGGTGAGCATCGTGGTGATCCTGTTGCTGGCCTACGTCAGTTACCGTCTGCTGGGTTCGACGGCGAGCCTGGCGACCATCGGCCAGATCGCCTTCGCCGCCGTGACCCAACTGGCCCCAGCCATGCTCGGCGCGCTGTACTGGAAACAGGCCAACCGCCGCGGCGTATTCGCCGGCCTCGCCACGGGGATATTCCTGTGGTTCTACACCTTGGTCCTGCCGATCGCCGCCCACAGCCTGGGCTGGTCGCTCAGCACCTTCCCGGGCCTGGCCTGGTTGCACGGCAATCCGCTGAACCTGCCGATTACCCCACTGACCCAAGGGGTGGTCCTGTCCCTGGCCGGCAACTTCACGCTGTTTGCCTGGGTGTCCGTGCTGTCGCGCACACGTGTCTCGGAACACTGGCAGGCCGGACGCTTCATCGGTCAGGAAATCAGCGCCCGCCCCAACCCTCGCTCAATGCTGGCGGTGCACATCGAAGACCTGTTGCAACTGGCCGCGCGTTTCGTCGGTGAAGAACGGGCGCGGCAGAGTTTCATCCGCTTTGCCTACCGCCAAGGCAAAGGCTTCAACCCGAACCAGAACGCCGACAGCGAATGGATCGCCCACACCGAACGCCTGCTGGCCGGTGTACTCGGCGCCTCTTCGACGCGCGCCGTGGTAAAAGCCGCTATTGAAGGTCGGGAAATGCAGCTTGAAGACGTGGTCCGGATCGCGGACGAAGCGTCGGAAGTGCTGCAGTTCAACCGCGCCCTGCTGCAAGGCGCCATCGAAAACATCAGCCAGGGCATCAGCGTGGTCGACCAGTCCCTCAGGCTGGTGGCGTGGAATCGTCGCTACCTGGAACTGTTCAACTACCCGGATGGCTTGATCAGTGTCGGCCGGCCCATTGCCGACATCATCCGCTACAACGCCGAACGTGGCCTCTGTGGGCCGGGCGAGGCGGAAGTCCACGTCGCCAGGCGCCTGCACTGGATGCGCCAGGGCCGCGCCCATACCTCCGAGCGACTGTTCCCCAACGGCCGGGTCATCGAGCTGATCGGCAACCCGATGCCCGGTGGCGGTTTCGTCATGAGCTTCACCGACATCACCGCCTTCCGTGAAGCTGCCCAGGCGTTGACGGAAGCCAACGAAGGGCTGGAGCAGCGGGTGGCCGAACGCACGCGGGAACTGTCCCAACTGAACCTGGCCCTGACCGACGCCAAGAGCACCGCCGAAGCGGCTTATCAGTCCAAGACCCGGTTCCTGGCCGCGGTCAGCCACGACCTGATGCAACCGCTCAACGCCGCGCGCTTGTTCTCCGCCGCGCTGTCCCATCAGCACGACGCGTTGCCGAGCGAGGCCCGGCAACTGGTGCACCACCTGGACAGTTCGCTGCGCTCGGCGGAAGACCTGATCACCGACCTGCTGGATATCTCCCGCCTGGAAAACGGCAAGATCAACCCCGACCGCAAGCCCTTCGCCCTCAACGACCTGTTCGATACCCTCGGTGCAGAGTTCACGGCGCTGGCCCAGGAACAAGGCTTGAAGTTCCGGGTTCGCGGCTCATCCCTGCGCGTGGACAGCGATATCAAGCTGCTGCGACGTATTTTGCAGAACTTCCTGACCAATGCGTTCCGCTACGCCAAGGGGCCGGTGTTGCTGGGCGTGCGCCGGCGCAACGGCGAGTTGTGCCTGGAGGTCTGGGATCGCGGGCCGGGCATCGCCGAGGACAAGCTGCAGGTCATATTCGAAGAGTTCAAGCGCCTGGACAGCCACCAGACTCGCGCCGAAAAAGGCCTGGGGCTGGGCCTGGCCATCGCCGACGGGCTCTGTCGCGTGCTGGGCCATAGCCTGCAGGTGCGCTCCTGGCCTGGGCGTGGCAGCGTATTCAGCGTCAGCGTTCCCTTGGCCCAGACGCAAGCCGTCGCACCGAGCGCCGTGACCGAGCCCAACGGTCATTTGCCAAGCGGCGCGCAGGTGCTGTGCGTCGATAACGAAGACAGCATCCTGATCGGCATGAACAGCCTGCTGACGCGCTGGGGTTGCCAGGTGTGGACGGCGCGCAACCGCGAGGAATGCGAGCGTTGGCTGGCCCAGGGCGGCCGACCGCAACTGGCGCTGGTGGATTTTCATCTGGACGACGGCGAGACCGGTACCGAACTAATGGCCTGGTTGCGCACGCGCATGGGGGAACCGGTGCCAGGGGTGGTGATCAGCGCCGATGGCCGGCCCGAGACGGTGGCCCAGGTGCATGCGGCGGGCCTGGATTACCTGGCCAAGCCGGTGAAGCCGGCGGCGTTGCGGGCGTTGTTGAGTCGGCATTTGCCGTTGTAACTTCGGCAAATGATAGCTCCTGTGGCGAGGGAGCTTGCTCCCGCTTGAGTGCGCAGCACTCACAAAAAGAGGGCCGCTGCGCAGCCCAGCGGGAGCAAGCTCCCTCGCCACAGGGTGCTGTTTTTGCCTTGAGATCTGATTCAGCCCGAGGGCGGCTTCAGCTTTGGGTTCACTTCAGCCCTGGGTTTTCTCGCTGGCTTCTTCCGGCAACTCCGGCAGCCCATCCGCATCGGTCATCGCCCGTTCGAGCAGTTCGCTGGGCAAGCTCTTGCTGGCCCGGGCGCCGAGCAGCTTGAGCTGTTCGCTGCGGCTGATCAGGTTGCCGCGCCCTTCCGTCAGTTTGTTGCGCGCTGCGCTGTAGGCTTTGTCCAACTGCTGCAAGCGACTGCCGATCTCGTCCAGATCCTGGATAAACAAAACGAATTTGTCATACAGCCACCCGGCCCGCTCGGCGATTTCCCGGGCGTTCTGGCTCTGGCGTTCCTGCTTCCACAAGCTGTCGATCACCCGTAGTGTCGCCAGCAGCGTGGTCGGGCTGACGATCACGATGTTGCGGTCGAAGGCTTCCTGGAACAGGTTCGGCTCGGCTTGCAGGGCTGCGGAAAACGCCGCCTCGATCGGCACGAACAACAACACGAAATCCAGGCTGTGCAAACCGTCCAGGCGCTTGTAGTCCTTGCCGGCCAAGCCTTTGACGTGAGTTCGCAACGACAGCACATGTTGCTTGAGGGCGAGTTGGCCGATGGCGTCATCTTCAGCCGCCACGTACTGCTGGTAGGCGGTGAGGCTGACCTTGGAATCGACCACCACTTGCTTGTCGCCCGGCAGGTAAATCAACACGTCCGGCTGGAAACGCTCGCCGTCCGGGCCCTTGAGGCTGACCTGGGTCTGGTACTCGCGGCCCTTCTCCAGGCCGGCATGTTCAAGCACCCGCTCCAGAATCAGTTCGCCCCAGTTGCCCTGGGTTTTCTGGCCCTTGAGCGCGCGGGTGAGGTTGGTGGCCTCGTCGCTCAGGCGCAGGTTCAGTTGTTGCAGGCGCTCCAGTTCCTTGCCCAGGGAGAAACGCTCCCGGGCCTCGGCCTGATAACTTTCTTCAACGCGTTTTTCGAAGGACTGGATGCGCTCTTTCAGCGGATCGAGCAACTGGCCCAGGCGTTGTTGGCTGGTTTCGGCGAAGCGTTGCTCACGCTCATCGAAGATCTTTCCCGCAAGCTCGGCGAACTGTGCCCGCAGCTCATCTCGCGAACCTTGCAGGTCATCCAGGCGTTGCTGATGACTTTCCTGTTGCTCGCGCAGTTCGGCCTGCAACGATGCCGCCTGGGCATCGAGCCGGCGCAGCTCGGCTTCCTTGTTGGCGCGTTCAAGGTTCCAGGCGTGGGCCGCATCCCGGGCATTGTCGCGCTCGATCTGCAGCAAATCGACTTCGCGACAGGCCGCGGCAAGCTCGGCTTGCTTGGCGGCGTTGGCCTGGCTCAGGTCGCTGATCTCGTCGCGGCAGGCATCGAGCTGGGCGTTGAGGCCATCGTGGGCCATATGGGCGGTGGCCAGGCGCTCTTCCAGCAGAGCCAATTCGGTCTGGGCAGTGGCGGCTTGGCGTTGCAGGTGCCAGGCCAGTGCCAGCAACGGCACCGCGGCGCCTGCCAGGCCAAACAACAGGCTGGTCAAATCCATAGCCATGACAATTCCTGCCGATCAAATAAAGCCCGAAGGTTAACCAAGCGGCTGGGGGTTGCCCAGCGCAGTCTGCGATTTCAGTCTTCGATTTCACCGAGGGCCCGGCGGGCACGATCATCGCCGGCCCGGGCGGCCTGGCGCAGCAGGTCGTGACCGATGCGTCGATCCCGAGCGTTGCCGCATTCACGGCACATCAACTGCCCGAGGCGACTTTGCGCAGCCACCACGCCTTCACGGGCCGGTTGCTTGAGCAAACGACCGGCCAAGTGCTTGACGCTGGGGCTGTCCCCGAGCCGCGGGCTGTCGAGCAGCCACTCAGCCACCCGCATCGACATACGCTTGGGTGGGGTAACACCAGAGGGTGCTGAAGTAACAGGATTTGATACTGAGCGAAACTTCATAAAACACTGTGGGACAGATCGGAAGGCGCGCCACTTTACTCCTTTTTTCGTACGGGTAAAGCCGAAAAAAAACCGGCACGCCCGTGCTAGAGCAAGCGCTTGGGACAATCCACAGAAGCTGTGGATAACTCAGTGGACAACCGACCCTGAACTCGCGCAAAGCCCTGTGGAACGGGGCCTGCGCTTAAACTGACGATTTTTTCACCAGTAAAAAAAAGCGATGTTTTTCATTGACTTAAATTTTGGATACAGGCAGCCACCCCGGATTGTTTCGACATGACAGTAAGGTGACAGGTGGTGCGGCGAGTGTGCACAAGTAACAGCTGAACGGGTTATAACGCTGCTATTTTTTGGCGCATCTGGCGGTATGAAGCTGGGGATAACCTGAGGCCATGGGCGACGCGTGGGTAACCTGACCACACCAGCAGTCGTTGGGATCCTGTGCTACGCCTTCGTTCTTGGATCGGGTTGAAAACCAACCCGTGGCGAGGGAGCTTGCTCCCGCTGGGCCGGGCTGGCGCTCCAGCGCGCAGCGGCCCTTTCTTTTGGGGCTGCTGCGCAGCCCAACGGGAGCAAGCTCCCTCGCCACAGGCCATGCCCGACTTGCTGCCAGGGCTAATTTGAATATTTTTCAACCATCCTCTTCCCTTCATGGGATCGATCCGTTAGTATCCGCGACGTTAGTACCAAGCTGAAAGTCAATTCCGGGTCGAACACATCTCCGCGGTCAGCCACCCTCCAAAGGACGCTCACCGAAAAAAGGAGACCGCCCCCCTCGATGGTTTCCAGGTAAACCTTGCGCCAACACAGCCTTCGATCGAATGCGAAGGGTGTTGCCAGGCTCATTACTCTGACCGAACCAACCTGCAAAATTGATCAGGATCTTCACCCCGGGCCCAGAACCTTTGCCCTCGATGTGTTGCCTGCCCTCCTAAGTACCTACCTGCCAGCCCAAGCGCGCACTTCATATAGCGCTCAAACTGGCTGCTTTGTTCCAGTCGGGTTCTTCGTTCGACCAATGGTGGTCGACGTTACTGGAACGTTTTAACGTTGCACGGTTCTTAACCGTGTCATTTGTAGGAACACCCATAACATGTCTACTCAAATCCAGACACAGGATGCCATCCGCACCCTAACCAACGCTTTTGCTCCAATGAACTGCCTGATCATGGCCGCTCGCAAAGGCTGCTTCAGCTTCACTCTGGTCAACGAACACGGCATCGCCCGTCACAGCGAACGCCTGTACCCCGACCAGTACTCCAGCGCCGAACCGCTGCAGGCCGTGATCGAGCGTACCCGTCAGGCACTGGTTGCCTGAGACGCCAGCAAGGCTGAAACCCCCAAGGCCCCGCCCATAAAGCGGGGCTTTTTATTGCCTGAAATTTCTCGATAAAGCGAAACGGCGTAAGCACCAAGGGATATAACAGTTATAACCGTTCGCCGAAGATGTTTTAAAAACAGTCCTTTACAGCGGGAATATGACACTACACTTCAAGTCAAGCGGCATGATCCGCTTCTGGCGGGGCCTGGACCGATCCACTGCTGCCAAGCCCACACTCTTCAGGCTCCGCCCACCTCACATCACGAGGATTTTATGGGTATCGCTGCCAGCGAACTGTGTCGATATGTGATCCGCCCGACGCTCCTCTACCTGGAGTGTCACAGCGCAACCGCGGAATCCTTGTTGCTGGGCATTGCCGCCAGCCAGTCGGCCCTGGGTTCTGCCCTGCATGATCGACGCGGGCATGGCCTGTATCGCATTACCGAAACCCGACACCAGGCACTCTGGGATCATTACCTGGCGCGGGACCCGGAACGCGCCAGCCTGGTACGCGGCCTGGCCAGCCAGCACGCCTTCCTCAGCGGCCCGCACCTGGAATTGACCGTCAACCTGCGCTACGCCACCGCCATCGCCTGGCTGTTGGTGGAGGAACAGAACCCCGCGCTTCCCGACGCCGATGACCTGCTGGGCATGGCCCGCATCTGGCGCCAGACCTTTCACCCCCAAGGGCGCCTGCGAGATTTCACCTGCGCTTGGCGAAGCTGTGTTTCACCACTGAATCAGGTCGCTTGCTGACGGTAAATTTCGAAAGTTCCTACAACGGTCGCGAATCTGGTCGGATTGTCCTACAAAACCGCTCTAAATCAAGCCATCCAGGCTATAGCGCTTGAACGAAAATGTTGGTAATTTTCGCCCCGGTGATCACCAGGAGTTCTAACAATGAAAAAAATGATGCTCAAAACCACACTTGGCCTTGCCGTTACCTTGGCATCCACGCAACTTTTCGCCAGTGGCTTTGCCTTGAACGAACAAAGCATCAGTGGCATGGGCACTGGTTTCGCAGGTCGTTCTTCCTCTGCCGATGACGCCAGCACCGTGTTCGGCAACCCTGCCGGCATGTCGCGCCTCAAGCGCCAGCAAGTCACCGGTGGTTTCGCCGCCATCGATGCCTCGACCGACATCGACGATGCCAGCGGCACCCAGTCCGGTACCAACAAGGGCGACATGGTTCCGCTCACTGGCGTTCCGATGGGTTATTACGTCAAGCCTATCGATGATCAATGGGCGTTCGGCTTGGGTGTCTACGCACCGTTCGGCTTGATCACCGACTACGAAAATGGTTTCCAGGGCCGGAGTTTCGGCAGCAAGAGCGAAGTCAAAGTCGTCACGTTCCAGCCAACCGTCAGCTATGCCTTCAACGACAAGGTATCGATCGGTTTCGGCCCGACCATCAACCGTATTTCCGGCTCCCTGGAATCGCAGCTCGGCGTGCCAGGCTTGCCTGAGGCCGGCGTGGAGATCAAGGGTGACGATATCGGCTACGGCTACAACATTGGCGTACTGGTCCAGGCAACGGACACCACGCGTGTTGGCCTGACCTATCACTCCAAGGTCAAGTACAAGCTTGAAGGTCACACTGAAGTGAACCCAGGTGCAGGCACTCCTCCTCCCGTACTGAGTGGCGCACGCTACGACGCTTCGCTGGACATCACCACGCCTGAATCGGTGGATTTTTCGGTTACCCAGCAAATCAATGATGCCTGGACCGTCTACGCCGGCAGTACCTGGACTCGCTGGAGCCGCCTGAAAGAAATCACCGTGGAAAACGAAGGCACCAGCACTGGCGGCGGTTTCGTGAACCCTGTTTTCGGCACCATCACCGAAGAGCAAAACTGGCACGACACCTGGGCCTACGCCATCGGTACCTCCTACCAGTTGAACAAGCAGTGGGTACTGCGTACCGGCCTGACCTTCGACCAGGCGCCGACCAACAACACCGATCGCTCGCCACGCATCCCGACCGGCGACCGGACCATCTTCAGCCTGGGCGCCGGTTGGAGCCCGACCGAAGACCTGACCATCGACGTAGCTTATTCCTACCTCAAGGAAGAAAAAGTCAACGTCAGCGGCAGCAACGCCCTCGGCCAGTCCTACAGCGCCAAATACGAAAACAGCGCCAACGGTTTCGGCGTGGGTGCAACCTACCGCTTCTAATGTTTCGCGGCGAACCTGAACTCTCGCCACCTGAAGCAAAAAAAGCCCCGCTCTCTGCAAAGAAGCGGGGCTTTTTCGTGACGAGCAATCAGGGTTTTGAGGCGATGGCCGTCTCCACAGCCTTGATGAAATCCGGATCGTCAGGCTTGATCCGACTGGAAAAACTGCCAACGACTTTACCCTGGCGGTCCACCACGTACTTGTAGAAATTCCACTTCGGCGCGGCGGATTGTTCAGCCAAGTGCTTGAACAGCGGTATCGCGTCGGCGCCGCGCACCGGCTGTGGTTCGGTCATGGTGAAGGTCACGCCGTAATTGACGTAGCAGACCTTGGCGGTTTCAGCCCCGTCCTTGGCTTCCTGCTTGAAATCATTGGACGGCACGCCCAGCACCTGCAAGCCTTGGTCCTTGTAGCGCTGGTTGAGCGCCTCGAGGCCTTTGAATTGCGGGGCGAACCCACAGAAGCTGGCAGTGTTGACCACCACCAGGGGCTTGCCGGCGAAGCTCTGGCATAAGTCGACGGTTTCCTTGGCCCGCAGCTTGGGCAACGAGCCTTCCAGCAACGGCGGGCAATCGGCGGCCCAGACTTGCCCGGCCACAGCCAGCAACAGGGCGGGAACAGCAAACCAGCGCATCAACATGTCGGTTTTCCTTAAAAGCATGCCAGACCACGACGTTACTCGCCGCGTCCGATGCCGTCCATTGTTCAGCAGGTACCCATTCCCAATTGCATCAAGGCCAAGCCGCCCTGATGCCAGCCCCACCAGGCGAACGCCAGCAGCAGGCCGGCACCAGCAGCGATCAACCACGGGCCGACGCGACTCATGCCGCACCGACCTGGACTTGCAGGCGCGCTACCGGCCGTTCACGCACCGGCCAGTTCAACGCCGCAGCCAGCAGGCTGAGCAGGATCGATACCTGCCAGATCAAGTCGTAGCTGCCGGTCCGGTCATACACCACCCCGCCCAACCAGCCACCGAGGAACGAGCCCAACTGGTGGAACAGGAACACGATCCCACCCAACATCGAAAGATTTCGTACGCCAAACAGGGTCGCTACCGTGCCATTGGTCAACGGCACCGTCGACAGCCACAAAAAGCCCATCGCCATGCCAAACAGGTACGCCGTGGTGGTCGTCACCGGCAGCCACAGGAACAAACCGATCACCACCGCCCGCATCAGGTACAACCCGGTCAACAGGCGCGGCTTGGACATGCGCCCGCCCAGCCAACCGGCGGTGTAGGTGCCAAAGATGTTAAACAGCCCGACCAGGGCCAGCACAGTGGTGCCGACACTGGCGGGCAGGTGTTGGTCCACCAGATAGGCCGGCAGGTGTATCCCGATGAAAACCACTTGGAAACCACAGACAAAAAAGCCCACGGCCAACAGCCAGAAACCTGAATGACCGCACGCCTCGCGCAACGCTTCGGACAGGGTTTGCTCTTTGCCGCTCAGCGGCGCCGGCGCATCCTTGAGCATGCTCACCAGCGGCACGATCAACGCCACCAACAGCCCCAGCGCCAGCAGCGCCGCCGACCAACCGAGCCAGCCGATCAACCCCAGCGTACCCGGCAGCATGGCGAACTGGCCGAAGGAACCGGCGGCACTGGCGATGCCCATGCCCATGCTGCGTTTTTCCGGCGGCACGGCCCGTCCGACCACGCCCAGGATCACCGAGAAAGACGTGCCCGACAGGCCGATGCCAATCAACAGACCCGCGCTCAACGACAAGGACCATGGCGAGTCGGCCATGCCCATGAATACCAAGCCGACGGCATAAAGAACCCCGCCGATGAGCACCACTTTCGCCGCACCGAAGCGGTCTGCCAACGCGCCGGTGAACGGCTGCGCCAGGCCCCAGATCAGGTTCTGCAAGGCAATGGCGAAGGCGAACACCTCTCGGCCCCAGCCGAACTCGGCACTCATGGGCGCCAGGAACAGGCCAAAGCCATGCCGCACGCCCAGGGACAACGCCAGGATCAGCGCGCTGCCCACCAGGACCCAACCACAGGTACGCCACATCGATGTCATTCTTGTTCTCCAGTCGTGGGTATATACCCACTTATCATCGGACGAACCGGCTTCACGCCAGTTCATCCAGCAAGGCCAGTAAAGTAGCGCGCTTTTCCGCGCCCAGCTTATCGATCAGTTTCTGTTGCGCCGCATCCCAGGCCGGCAGCGCTGCCGCCAAGCGGGCCCGGCCCGTCTCAGTGAGCACGACGATACGGTTACGCAAGTCATCGCCCTCGGCCAACGCCACCAGCCCCTCGCCTTCAAGCACCCGCAGGTTGCGCCCCAGGGTGCTGCGGTCCAGGCCCATGGCCTCGGCCAGGGAGGAAATACTCGGCTGGTCCAGGCGCGCCAGGTTGTTCAGTAAAGAATACTGGGCAACGTTGATCCCGAAGCCGTCGAGGGCGCCGTCGTAATACCTGCTGACGCCACGGGCGGCACGACGCAGGTTGATGCACAAACATTGGGAAGGAAGCATGGTGCGTGTATATACCCGGGGTTGGTTGAATGCAAATTCTAAATGAAAAATCCGCGCCCGTTCGCACTGAACAATTGACTAATCCGTGGCGAGGGAGCTTGCTCCCGCTTGAGTGCGCAGCACTCATAAAAAAGGGGGCTGCTGCGCAGCCCAGCGGGAGCAAGCTCCCTCGCCACGGATTCAATCTGACCCCGTGAGCAGCGTCGTGCCCATCCCTTTATCCGTTCTTGCGCTTTTGATCGTCGTCTCGCATGGACAGAAAAAATAATAAATATCAACCGCTTGGGCATTAAAGGCTTTCCAATAACACCTTATCGAGATTCAGGACCTGTAATGTCTGACAGGTTTCAGCTGGTTTGGATCGAGCTATAAACGAAACCGTGCCTCCAGCCCTGCCTCAGGGGTTGAAGATGGGTCGTGTGAACCATGCCATCAAGTAGTAGGAGATTCCGCTGCCCCCACGCCATCATTGATGATGAATGGGAGTTTCAGTCATGTACCACAGCACCGTGATTTCTGGACGTTCGTCGCCATACCAGGACCCTCTCCATTCCACAGAGAGCAACCCACCTCAAGCGATACGACTCACCAAACGTGAAAAGGAATTCCTGCAATGGAGCGAAGCCGGCAAATCTTCCTGGGAGATTTCCATGATCGTCGATTGCAGCGAAGCCAACGTCAATTATCACTTCAATAATATCCGCCGAAAATTCGGCGTCAGCTCGCGGCATCTCGCGGGCAAGATTGCCCGTGAACGCGGGTTGATCTGAGCGCTTCGATGGGGTGCCTGCAGCGGTCTGGATGTGCTTGGACATTGTAGAGGCATCAACGAATCTGAACGACAGGCCTGGACGCCGCGACACGCTCGGCCTCAGCACTTGTGACGATACGCGATTGTCGCATAGGCCCCCTTCCAGACAGTCAGCTTTTGATTTCAACTGCTATTGAGGCTGGCTCGGACGCGTTACCGGAAATATCCAAAGCACAGACGTCAAATACGTATGTACCCGGAAGCAAATCGACAGCGGTGTAGCGGGTAAGCGGAGTGGTGTCGAAATATTCAAGATTATTGTAGATGACATAGCCACACATCCCGATGTCGTCTGTTGATTCCTCCCAAGACAGCGTCACGGTGTCGGATGATGACGCAATTTCACGCAAATTTTTAGGCACACTGGGTGGCTGGGTGTCCTTGGGGATATAAATAAGATTGACCGACTCTGACAACTGTCCAAAGTAGTCAAATGTTTGTAACTTTATTGAATATTCCATATCTGGAATTAGACCAGTTAATTTCCAACTGGATGCCAAAGCTACATTCTTATACTCTCCATCAATATTGATCCTCGTCCCCGACGTCACCTCGCCCTCTCCAAGTGTCCACCGCAACACAACAGACGTAGAAGTCAGTGGCGTGATACTGACATCGGTGGGAGCAAGAGGGGGAGGAACTGGCGCCTCTCCCAGGGTCTTGAATGTTGTCACCGGGCCAGGAACTGAAAGATTCCCATCGGCGTCCCGTGCGCATACGAAAACCCAATAATAGGCTCCGCTGACTAACCCTAGGATCTTCTGATGGGTAACAGGACTAAGGAAAATATATGGGATACCGTTGACAAACACTCTATAACCCGTCACTCCTACATTGTCACTTGACGGCGGCCAGGCCAGATCCACCGAACGGTCAGTGATGTTCGTCGCGACAGGCTGTCCAGGTCGAGTGGGAGGCTCGACATCATGCAATATCGTTTCAAACCTCGTGGTTTCCGATATCTGCTCATCAAGTTTAGCGTAGACCGCAAAATCGAATGAGTGCGGAGGCGCCCCAGGAGATAGTTCAGCCAGATTAAAATTAAAACCCAGAAAGCCCGCAGTAAAAGTTCTACCATTTATTGAAACCTCATGAGTCGGCCATACACCGAACATGGGATCCCACGAAAGCCTGCATATTCCGGCATGGTGTTTCAGCTTTAAATTTGACGGCGCCCTCAATAAAGTCTTGAAGGTTATATTTGCAGGCTCTGACGAACCTGCTGCATTAATTGCGACGACCTTGACATGATAATTAGCACCACTTCGCAAGTGCTCGATATTGAACAAAGGCTGATCGACCTGGCCTATTAGAAAATCATTGAGATAAATTCTATAGCGAGGGTTTCCAAGATTGCTTATCGACGGTCTCCACTTAAGCTTCGCCGACCAAAATGATATATCGCTTACGTCCAACTCTCCCGGCTGGCTGGGGGGAGCAGGCCTTATGCGCAGGAAGTGAACACTGGGTTGCGATACGATGTTCCCGGCTGCGATTGCCTTGATGTAGACGGTGTACGGGACATCGGTTGCCAGGCCCGTTATTTCGCAAGGCGAGCCGTCCACTATTTTTGCCGGGAAACCCTCTACGACCACCTCATAACCAATGACGTTGGGGCATAAAGGGCACGCGGAATAGGGCTCATCCCAACTCAGCAGGACACTGGACAACGTCTGCGTGTCTCTCACATAGCCTGGAGCACAAAGGCGCACAGTCACCGCAGCGCTAACAGAATCGCGGAGAGGAGACGAACGATTCATAGTAACTTCACCCCACAGAGCTGATTTTGGTCAGGCGGCCTAAGGCGTCGTAGTCCAAAAGACGCCCCTCTTCGTCCTGAATCATATGTCCGTCGGCGCCATACTCGAGCAATATTTCGGATGGGTATCCAGGGACTCCTCTCATATTGGTCACTTTGCGCAATTGAGGGTTCGCTCGATCAATGCAACGAGGGTTGATCTGAGCGTTCCGGTGGTGTCGTTGCAGCGGTCGTGATGTACTTGAACTCTCTGAGTGGGCAAGATCAGCGGGATCAGTCATTTAGCATATGCTCAATGAAACCCAAACTGGAGAGCGAAAAGCTGGGATAACAACGTTTAACTTAGTTGCTATCCCGAACAATAGATCAGTTAACTATAGCCATCACCCAGATAACTTTTTTTCACCACTAGTTCTCTGGGTTCTTATTCGCTGGTTATCCTCGGCTGCTTGTTGTTTATGCTCCCTAAGCTTCCTTCTTTTTTCAGCCGCCATTCGTTTGTCATAGAATTTTGCTTTCACCTCGATTTCTTTAGCGCGGTACTTGGTAATACCTATTTTTCCTACATTTTCTTCCGCAAATTGAAAGTCATCAGCGGTTGACTTCGCGTTACCAATGAGACTTCTGTATTTGTCAGTATCCTCCGGAACGGCTTGGGCATCTTTGTAATAGTTAAGCGCTGTTTTTTTGAGATTAACAACATGTTTACTCTTGATAGTTGTTAACGAGGCCGCCCTATTTTTATGTGGATTCGTGACAAAGCTCGTTGGAAGTGTTTTAGCAACAGGAGATGCAGTAGTTGTTCTAAAACTTCGAAGAAGCCATCCCCAAGGACTATGCCCCGTCGGATCCACATAATTAATCGGATCCCCCTCGCAATACATGTACGCGTTCAAGCCCCCCTCACCAAACGGGCTCAAGTCGTCCGGACTGTGAAACTTCATCAACACCGGATTGAACGCCCGATATCCCTGCCCCAGCAAATACCAACCGGTCTGCGCCTCCCGCCGCTCGCCGTTGTAACCCAGGTGGCCGCTGACCGCCTCCTCCTCCGCGCGATGGCCATACGGCGCATAAACAACCTCCTGGGTTGCATCCTGATTGATTTCCCATAACACGCTGTTCTTGCTATCACCGGCCAACAATAACGACTTTGGGTCAGCACCCGCCTGGCGCTCGGCGAGCACGACACCTTCCGCGCGGATAAAAGTGCTGCTGTCGGCGCCTTTGACCTGACTCGACAATTCGCCGTCCTGGTAAAAGCGCTGCTCTTTCCCGCTCCCATCGTCCAGGCCGGTCAGTGTGTCCAACGGGTCGTAGCTGTAGCCAGCAGGGGGTTCACCCGACAGGCCACTGACGGAAATCAACCGGCCGAGGGGGTCGTATTCGAGCGTACGGTTTTCTTCGTCGCGGATCAGATGGCCGTCGGCGTCATACTCCAGCACTATTTCAGATGGGTATCCGGGGACTCCCGTATTGGTTACTTTGCTCAATTGCGTCGGGTCCTTTGTGTCGTCATAGGTATAGACAGCAACATTGGTACCTTCAGGAGACGTGGTATTCACACGGATCAGGTTGTCCAACGCATCGAATCGGAACAACTGACGGAGAATGGTTTTACCGTAAGGACCCACAGGCGGTTCGCTGCCCTCACAGGTATAGAGCACCAAGCGCCCGCGCGGATCGTATTCGTATGTTTCCTTGCGCAATAGCGTCTCGCCCTGGGACAGGGTTCGCTCGATCAATGCGTCAACACTGTTATATACCTGGGTCAGTTGCTGCTCGACGCCACCAAGATCAAAGTTTCGCTGTGTTTCACGCCCCAACCCGTCGTACTGCAGGTTGATTGTCACGCTCTTCCCGCCGTCGCCGTCCTGGGTGCTGATAGAACTGAGCTGCCCCAGGCTATCGTAAGTAAAACCCGAAGAGAGAGTGTCGTCCAAACAGGTTTGCTCCAAACGATTAGCGTTGTCATAGGTATACGACTGGGTCTGTTCCAGCACATTTGTATAAGTTTCTAATAAACCTAGTCGACTGTGCTTATAGTGCATCGCATAAGTATCCGCCCCCTGTACGCGCGTCTCACTTTTCAGTTCGCCGGTCGAGAAGTATTCACGTGAAAGTTCCAGTCCACCTTCCGTGCAGCTGACCAATCGAGCGTTTTTACGGTCACGCACATATTCAGCCGTGACATCGCCAGGTAGGCGCCGCTGGCTAGGCTCCTCACCCAACTGAGGTTGATACACATAATGGATAAGTTGATTGCTGGCGGTCGTCAGCGTCGCCGGTTGAGTTTGCCCCGGGTCGTAGGTAAACGTTTGCTTGCGCCCACCCGTGATTGACTCGACCCGGCGCCCCAATCCATCGAAAACCTGTTGGCCCAATTCAATACCATCGACGCTTATTTCCGTGGGCAGGTCTTCCGAACTATGCAGCGCATAGCTGCGTCGAACCGTAGCACCGCCAGGAAGAACCGTGGCGACCATACGGTCAAAGACATCGTAGGTGTATTTTGTAGTCGCATCGCGAGCATCGGTTTCCTCGGCAGTTCGTCCGAGTCCGTCATAACCATAGCGGTGCCGACTGATCAACGTTCCGTCGGTCTCGAAGCGCTCTACCTGATCGGGTTTCTCCAGCAAGTTCAAGTAGGTCACCGTTTTACCGCTGACCTTCGCCTCAGTGTCGGTCCCTTCCCGCCAAGCGGTCTGGATAGGGCCTTGCCATAGCTCAGAACCAATCGGATTCGTTTCCTCGTAGACCTTGACTCCGTCCGGTCCGGTGACACTGCGCTGCGCCCCCCACCCGTCGTACTCGTAGGTGGAGGCCAACGCCGCCTGCTGCTCATCGCGCCAATCGTATTGAGTTTCCTCGGTCAGGTTCCCAAACACGTCGTAACTCGCCGAATACGTCTGACGGAACTCTTCGGCGCGCACAGGGTTATCGGCGTCCTGGCGCTCTTCATACACCGGACGGTTAAGCCCATCTACCCGTGTCCGGGTCTCCACACCCTTGACGTCGGTGACCAATTGCTCAGCCCGCTGTCCGTCCAGGGCGGTCAATAGGTACGAATACTGGCGTGTTGCTTCGAACTCCGGTTCGTCCGGCGCGACGGTTTCGGTCACGACGCGAGTCAGGGCGTCGTACGTGTAGCGAATTTTCACTTCATTGTCGTCGCGAGTCAGCAATGGCTGGCCGTGAAGCAACGAGTCTTCACTGACGATTGTTTTTCGAACCTCGCTATCGGGCGCGTCATCGTAACCGATGTAGGTTTCAGTGGTTTCCAACACGGTTTCACCGGCCAGCGCGCTGGGGCCCTTGTCGTACTCATACAAGGTCGTACTGGTGGTGCCATTGAGCAAGGTTTGCTGGCTGGCCAGGCGGCCATGCAAGAATGGATCGTCGGTCAGTTCATGGTAACTGCGCAAGGTCTGCTGCAAGGTGGTTTCGTTGGCGCCTTCCACCTGCATCAGGGTTTCGCTGTCCATCGCCAGCCAGTCATCCAGCCCGCTGCCGCTCAGCGGCTTGTGCGCGCTGTAGCGCAGACGGGTGCGCAGTGTTGGCGCGCCCGGCTCACCCTGGGATGATGGATACACCGTAGTGTCTTTGAGGTTGCGTTCGAAACGGTCCGCCGGGCAACCGTCCTCGCCGTTCTTGGAATAGTAGGTGTAGACGGTCCTGATACCGTTGGGCTCAACTTGTTCGGTATGGTTGCCCTGGTCGTTGTAGGCGCTGCGGGTGATTTCAGCGCGGTATTGGGTCGCGTCGTTGTCCAACTCCCAACTGGTGGTGACTTCCTTGGGAAACTGGAACTGCGGCACTTGGCGCTCGAACGGCACATCCTCGTCGTAATACCGGGTCCTGACGCGCTTGACGCAATGTTCCTGCAGGGTTTTTTCTTCCACCAGCAAGTGGAAACGGTTGTAGCTGCGTTCGACTGTGCGTGCCACCTGGCTGCCGACCATCAAATTGGCGGTGCTACCGTATTCATAGCTGGCCTGCAGTTTGTACAGCGGGTCCATCCCATCTTCCCAACTGACGGTTTCACCAGCACC
This sequence comes from Pseudomonas sp. Z3-6, assembly GCF_051131985.1. Classification (NCBI taxonomy): domain Bacteria; kingdom Pseudomonadati; phylum Pseudomonadota; class Gammaproteobacteria; order Pseudomonadales; family Pseudomonadaceae; genus Pseudomonas; species Pseudomonas sp. Z3-6. The sequence continues at coordinate 1,782,801 of NZ_CP071644.1, read as the reverse complement.
GAGGAAGTTATGGCTGGTGTAGCTGAATTCCACCTCGATCATCGTTTCATCGGCGTTCGGCTGGCCGAAATCGGGGTAGCTGCGATGGCGGGTGACCCGCGGCAGGTTGGGGCGCACGACGCCGTGCGGATACGGGTGCCCGGTGTCGGCGTACTCGAGGGTTTCCAGTCCGCCGACCGGTGTCTTGATTTCGTGCAGGCACAGGATGTTGCGGATCGGCCCGTTGCCATAGCCAAAACGCCAGGAGCCTTTGTCGGGCGTGGGCAAGACAATCTCGGTGACCCAACCGCTGGTGTTGAGCTTCATTTCATAACGCGCCAGTGCGGTGCCATTAGGGCCATCGGGCCGCACGAGGATCTCGACCCACTCGTCATAGTCGTCACGGTTGATTTGCAGCAGCTCGCCCTGAGCATCGCTGATGCTGTGCAGGCACTGTCCGCCACGGAACGACTTATAGGCAAACGTGAGGCTATGACCGGCGGGCGATTTGACGTACTCGGGCAATGCTACCCGGGTGAGAACGCCGCCGACCAGAAGCTCTTCGACCATCCCCGACTTGTGCAACACGCGGTAGCGCTCGCCGCTGAGGTTTTCGAAGTGGAAGGTATCGAGTTTTTTTTCCTTGATGTCCGGGAGAGGAGCGCTGCCGGTCACTTTGAAGGTCTCCCCGGTACTCAACGCCAAAATATCGTCGGAGAGCGTGAACTGGCTCAGGTTCAGGTTCCAGCCGACCCCGAACCCGGAGTCCAGGGTGTTGATTGGGCTGAAGGTCAGGTTCAGAGGGAACGCCGGGCCGCACAGCCAGTTACTCTGGACCTCGGGCAGGTTGATGGAAACGGTGTATTGCCCGGTGCGCGGGTCGACACCACCTTGTACGTAGCTCATGAAGCCGAAGGCTTGGGAATGTACGACGCTTGAAGTTGTCATGCTACATATCCTCAAAAATAACGATTCAACCTCTCTCAGCATTCGCAATGCAGGCAATAGAATACAGTGGCCATAATATGCGAAATGCCTGTTCGGTCATTCAAAGAGGCAACACCTCTCCCTGATCACCTCCGACTTAGTATTAACGTATTACGACTATTCTCTTTGGATGACGAGGCAAACCCAACGGCCAAAGAATGCCGATTCCCTTCTTCGTCGAGCAAGACAAGATAAATACCGGGATCCAATTGCTGACGATACATTTTTCGCTTATCACCGCTCGCCAACCCGTCATACCAATATTTCACATCATCCATCCGATGCAAACTAATAATCAACTCACCCGGCGCCGGGCGTTCGCCGTCAAACGAAGTCTTGAGATTTTTCTGGTAATTTCTCATCAAGCTCCACAAATAGGGATCAAAAGACAAACCTTCGGGCACCGGGCTGTCGCTATTTTCATAATTGGCAGGATGGAAAGCATAGCCGGTGTAACTAAAAAAAACCTCATCGATCAGCTCACTTTCCCACTGTACCGTTGAAATATTATTTTCAATGGATAAAGTGGCAAAAAGAACTTGATCGATGCCACGCCGCAAATAGCTCAAATACCAGTAATCAATCGACTGGCGATAGTAGCTGAAATAGTCCCACTCCGGATTCGCATTGCTGGGAGGCACATCATGCCCATCCTTATCTTGCCATTTGCGTTCACGTTTAAATTCATAGTTAGATAACGACGGCGTCTCGGGACGGATACCTCGCACCGTCACCTCAAAATCCTCCTCTTTCTTATCAGTTGAGTTTTGCGTACCGTAAGGCGAATCAAACTGTGCATAAAAGGTCCGGCCACCCTCTTGTGCAAGATGTATATAGAATTCACGATAACGTATGCCATCATTTTTTGGCATCGGCGGTGCCAGTGGGTCGGCTCGCATGGAAGTGGCCGAAGAAAATTTGAAGCGGTTTCTTATTTTGCTGACGGCCCAGACAGTGGTATTACCATATTCAATACCTTCCTGGCCTACCGCTATGAATGGAACTCGCGTATTGGAAATTTTATCAACTAACCTGAGCGTAGCCAACTCAGCATCACTGACGGGAATAAACCGCTGTTCCCCCCCGATGTTAACGGATTTAGTTCCGATGGTGATAGTGACCGGAATCTGTTGAAAACCATTACTGAAACAGCTGTCACGACCGCCATTAACAGCGATTTTAAATTGGCTAAGCTCTAGCCAATGCGGCTCTGGTAGTACCTGTTCAGAGAGTTGAATAACACTGAAACCGCTGGATCTGGCCGAACCATTCACCAGATAGGAACACCTCACCACACTGATTCGCGATGTGGGCTGGGCCGGAGGTGTAAACCTGCCATTTTCATCCACTTCCCCTTCGCCGATAACCACCCAGCGAACCTCATCACCAAGTTCTAAATCAGCGTACAACTGGATCGGATCGCCAGCCGTTACCGCCGGGACATAGGGCGGATCGACCGGCAGCGTGTGCGCTGCTTTCATCAACACAACTGTTGCCTCAATCGTCTCGTTACTCTGCTGATCAGTCACGATGATTCTCTGCACCGCCAACGGGTCGGTCAGGCTAGTAGGCGGCGTGTAGATCGCATGATTGTTATCGATGACATCAAGCGTCCCTCCATCCGGAGAAAGTGTGAGCCAATGCAAGATCCTATTACCCAGGGTTGTCACGGTTAACTCAACGGGGGTTGGATTACTGCCAACCCCACGCAAGCAAACCCGCGGTGTAATGTTCATGCTTTCGAAAACGCCCAGCACCAGTGCTGAGCTTGTCCTCGATTTGTCCCCCATCGTGTATTGAGCGGTTACCACGATCGGCTGCTGTTCTTTCCCCATTCGAGTTCGGTCCGGCGGCGTATAAACCCCACCCGTTGGCGTTATAGTGCCAACCGAAAGCGGACTAACAGGGTTGGTGACAGTCCATTGAGCGTTGTTAATGCGCGCCCCATCACTCTTGCGCGCGACAAACTCCTGGTGCACACCACCACTCTTCAGACTGATGAACGTCGGCTCGACGATCACCGTATCGGATTTCGGTCCAGTATTGCCCAGCACCAATAAGTCATGAGGTGTATGCCGTCCATTCTCACTTTCGATGAAGAAGTTATCGTTTGGAAAAAGCAGGTTCTTCAGCACGTCAAGCTGCACTTCGTCGAGCAATTCTGTCCATTCGCTGTTCAGCACCAGTGAAGCCGAATACAGACGTCGCCCACTCACCTGGTCGTCCGGAATCAGATAAGGGAAGTCGCTGCCTTCGATAGGAATTCCCACTCCATTTTCATCGTGGATTTTCAACCGAATGAACAGCAACACCGCGCCGTCAGCCGGGTCATCGGAACCCGGGGCCTTCTGCGTACGAATGTAAAATCCCGTTGGGCTCAAAGGGTTGTAACCACTGAAGTCAAACAACCCCAGCTCAAAAATACGCTGATCCTGCGGCAGCACAGCCAAGCGGCTTTGAATTAATGCCGCCACGTGTTTCTCGACCCCGGGCATTCCTCCCAGGTTGCAAGTCATCGACAGGTCGCTCGCCACATCCAACGTCACCCGCCCCCGTTTATCCACGTCTCCTTCAATCTGGTTCAGACTGAGCTTCATCTGGACTTTGTAGCCCATCGCTTCAGTAATAGTGAAGCTGGAAAGCAAGCGGACCGCGCCACCGCCAATGGGGTGACTCTTGGCAGTATAGGTGCCCGCGACCAGGTTCATGGTCAAGGTCACCTTGGACTCGTTCAGCGATGCCGTTTCGAACGACAGCACTGGCTTGCCCAGAAGCACGCCATCCAACGTCATCGACTCCGTTCGATCGTCGATATACGCCACACCATTGATTGGCGGGATGAAGCGTCCGTCGTGCAACCAGGTTAAATATTGCACTTCCAGCAAGCGATTGAGTTGCTCACGACCGAATGCGACGATTGCTCCCCACTTATTAGTGATAGAATGCCCTCGCATGCGATTCAGCAAAATTTCCAGTGAATTTGACATGTTTATTCTCCTACTATCATTCGCCTTAGCCACTGGCCCCTTACTGGCCGTCGGCACGGAACATCCGGATCGTTTCGGGCACACTGAATAACGGCAACGGCAGAACGATGTAACCATCTTCCGAAGCCCCACCCGGCCGCGCGGGCGGCACCAAGACAGTAATGACCAGAAACTTGTCCGGCCCGGCAGGGTTCAATGTCAGCAGCCCCCTGGCGGCATCGATTTGCGCCGAGCCGCTGCCCAGCAATACCTGCCACTCCTCGCCCCAATCACCGGGATTGATGGGGCCGTCCTCCGCCATGATCGACAATTGGAGCTGGTTCTCCGGCAAACTCACCGCATCATTGATCACCACTTCAATCGTTGGCGCACGATGCAGTACCAACACGCTCGTCGTTTCACTCAACCCGGTCCGGGGGTTGGTCACCACGATCGTATCGACGGTGGGCGGCGACTTGTCTATCTTCGGCCCCGGCACATAGCTGTGGTCCTTGTCGGCGGCCGGGTTCGGCCGCACGTCAGCCCCTGAGCTCGGATCCTCGATGGACCAGGTCAAGGCGCCTCCGTCCACGGCGCCGGCCGAGACGTCATGGGCCAGGGAATCGCCGGCGGTGGCGATCATGATCAACGGGTTGACGGCGAGACTCCGGGCCGTGATACCGACCAGCGCCGAGCTGGTGTGGGTGCCATCGGTGGCGGAGACCACCACCCGGATGGAGCTGCGTGGCATCTCCGCGTCGGTGGGCGGGGTGTAGCGCCCCGTATTAGTGATGCTTCCTTTGGGAATGTCTTCACCAAGGATATTGCGCACCGACCAGGTCAAATCGGTGCGAGGTGGTTCGGTAATGAATTGCCATGGCACTGTATGGGGGATGATGGGTTCCAGGTCGGTGATGCTGAAGGCGGTTTGTGTGGGGCCAACATGGCCGAATACGGCCATGTCGCCAGGAAAATAAACACTGTCGAATTTTACTGAATCGGTGCCGCGGAATAATAAACTGTTAAGCGTGAACACGTTAATTCCGAAGGTTGCAAAGGACAGACCACCAGCAATTTCTAGAACTAATTTCTCCATTTCTTTGATTAAATTGTTCTTTACTGTAGAAAAAATTGTTACAAAATGCGGGCTGTGATCAAAATCACCCAAATCGACGCCAAAATTCAAGGACCCCTCAGAAAAATTTAAGGTGACAGCTCCTGATGCTGAAAGCTCAAAGTCAAACTCCCAAAAACAATCCCAACTAGAGTCTAAATCATCAGAGGGCATCACATCCGGCCCAGCGTCCAAATTTAGAGCCTGCACCGCTGTCCCTGTCCACTCCAAACGTCCTTTATTTGTCCCAAGCACTGGCCGAATGGAAATATTCCCTGTCCCAGGATGATGGCTATGAATAAAATCAGAAAAATGCACGTACATTTTAAACAGCGAAACTTTCCGTATAGTAGCGTCTGGTGAGTCGTTTGTATAAATATTCACCCCTGATCTGGACGTCTCTCCAAAACCGATCATTTCAGTGAAACCATTCGGCGTCCTAAATTCCGCACGAAACGGCCTACGCGACTGATCACTGAGATTCTTGATACCATTAGCAATCAGTTTAGATATCAGCTCACTGTCTAACAACACCGTAGCCGAATAGCCATCCGGCAATAGATATTTCAGGTCTGCATTATCGATGGGCACGGTTCCATTAGCCTCCCCCTCCATGGTGATAAATATCAATACTGCACCTTCCCCCTCGTCTTCGCCGGCCAAGAGCCTGGCACCGGCGCCCTGTTTATTATGGGTGCGAATAACGAATTTTGAAGGTTTAAGAAATTGATCCGGCTCAAACTGCAATTCATTCAGCACAAAAACTTTCTGGTCCTCCGGTAACGCACTGAAGCGAGTCTTGAAACGTTCACCCGCCACCGTTTGCAAGTGCTCGGACGGCATGTCAATCAAACGATAGTTACGCCCCTTCGAGATATCGAGCTCCACCCGCCCCGCCGAGGTAACCGACCCCGTGTTCTCAATAAGATTGATATCAAACTTAAGCCCTGGACCATCCAGCACGTTTTTCTCGGAAATTCGAGTCAGCGACCATTGTTGGGCTCCTTCCTGTTTGGTGAAGGACAGGTGAGTGCCACCAACCTCCTTCATCGTTAATTTCGCTGCGGACGTCTGCAAGTTAGAGCCCATGAAGGACAGTCGCGGCGCGTCCATTTGATAGTTATGCAAAAAATTCTTTTGCGTCGGCGTGGTATCGTCCCGAATTTCCTCGGTGATTGGCTGCATGTAATGCTCGGTACCGAAGCGCGTGATGTATTCCTGCAATAACACCTTGTTGGTCTCACTGCGTCCATAGGCCAAAATCGCCCCCCAACCCAAAGTCCGGGGTTTCACTTTAAGCCAGTCCAACAGCGTATCTATAGAATTGATTTCCATGACGAGCCTCTCACCGTTAATAGCGCCATCGACTTGTACCCTGGTTTAGCTAGCCAGTCTTGGAGTGGTATCTCCAAAGTTTGTAAACGTTTCACCACCGTCAAAGCTGACGCGTGCTTTTAGCGAAAACGATTCATTAAGCTTGAGTGTTTCCAAAAAATCCTTTGGCAGCTTTGCCGTTACTTTTTTGTTTCCGAACTCAGCCTCTGTAACCGGCAACGCATTACGTACGGGGTATAAGGTGCCGTTGCCATCCTGCCTAACGCCAGTGGCTTCCATCACCAAAAGTTGCCCTACTGCCATGAATGGCCAAGCATCAAAACCCGGAGACTCTATGATCAAATCCGCGCCGCTAAACGACAGTGCGGACAGCCTCATCTGACCGCCCGAGATGTGCGGGGAGGTTGTAACTGGGTAGCGTGTCGCTGGCAACGGCTCGACAAGCAGGTTGAAACGAACAGAAGGCTCACCGTCGACGCAATAAAACACCGGGAAATACCGACCCTGTGCAACGGTCGACATGTTGGCTGCAATGGCAGTGGCTGGAATATGAAAACGTCTGCCCGAAACAGGATCAGTCGCAACATGGCGCCCACCATTCGGATGCCCTTCCCAGTGCACTTCTACTCTGGCCGACCCGATTTCCGCGGTATCTGGGACATTGACGTAGGCCCCACTGGTAGTCGCCGCCCAAGTCCCATGGTTGTCCGCACCCGGGGTGACGTCTTCAATAATCGGGGGAGGCAGGTAGCGTGGCTTGCTGATATCCAACAGCAAAGGTTCAGCCGACAGCGCAGCACCGGCCCGGGCGTACTGATAAAGCACTTTTACCTGGGCGTTGCTGTTTACTGTCAGCCAGTGCGGCTCGATGTAAAACTCGAAAAGACCGCTATCCAATGTCGAACGATCGACCCGCAGGGCCTTGGTGACACTCTTGATTTTCTCGCTTCCGGTCCAATACAACAGCACCCAATCGTTTTCCTGGATGTCTGGGTAAAGCGGTTTCACCTGCAAGGTCAGGCCATCAGGGTAATGTCCCGGGTTGATTGGGCCCGCGGTATGGCCTTTGACCGTGATAGAAGGCAACAAAGCGGAACCGGGATCGACGATGTCAATCCGCTGTTCTACGGACTCACTGGGCTGTGAGGGTTGTTCAGCATACTCAACACGATAGCTGATATCGGCATATTCCCCCTCAATAGAAATAATCTCGATATAGGGCACGGTGAACGTCAACGGCTGGTTCAAGTGCTCAGCACTGATTTCTTTGGACTCCTCATGCACAGGTTCCGGTGCGCCTTGGAAGTAGCCTTGCCAACTGAAGATGACCTCATCCCCGACACGCATGGCCTGATAGGGCGGCACCACAGCCGTGGCGCCTGCTGACGTGACATCGACGGTTTTCACCGACCGGTCGTGAGATTCCTTTATGTGCGGGACAGGCAGCTTGCTGACTTCGAGATGTTTTCCTGTGTGGCAGGATGCTCGAAGCGATTCTGCCCCTCTTTCATCAGAATCCGCCGGCTGCTGGGCTGGGAGCTCTGGGCGTAAGTTCGAGTCCACCATGACTTATTCCTTGAGTATTCAAATTCAAGAGAACATCAGCGATGACACTGTAGGTTTCGTGGGGGAACGCTGTCTACTAACAGAACTGTTAGGTTTCAAGGGCTCATTTCGATGATAACGTTGTGTTTAGTTTTCCGCATCAGCCACCACTCGATATGGGACAGTGACCATGAACCCCGTCAAGGCGATCGTTTTTTACTTATTGCTGACCAGCAATATCATTTATTCCATTGATGCATTTTCGGAGAGTGCCCCCGCTGTAACCAGCGACGATAAAGCAGCCAACGCCGCACTACCGGAACAAAACAAAACGACTGGCACCATTATTATTAGAGATAAGGACAATGCGCAGTGCAGCCTGTTTTTGCCAGGGCCGGGTACATCCCAGCACCGTTACTATCTCGGAGACACCGACCCCGTAGTGTGCAAGGGATGGAATGACAGAATTCGCTCAATCCAATTTGCTGAAATGCCTTCAGCCACCAGAATTCTATTGAGTGACGCGCCGACCTGCAGCCAGTCCGCCATTTATAATACGTGGATATTACTAAGAACAACAAAAAAACAAACCACCACAGCAATTCACGAAATCGACTATCTTATGACATTTCAGGAGAAGCAAATCATTGACTCGGGGCTGCAATTGCTCAGTTATCAAAAAGAAGCTGAGAACTTTAGAGACAGAATATCCTGCATCGAAGTAACCACTTCCGCTCTGCCTCCCGCCCCCCCAGTGGCAACACCTTGATTTTAATTGATGAGGAACGGACCATGACCACCTCGAAAGCCGTGCACTCCCAAGCCTTCAGTTTCATGAGCTACGTACAAAGCGGCGTTGACCCCCGTACCGGCCAATACACCGTTTCCATCGATCTACCCGAGGTCCAAAGTAACTGGCTTTCTGGCCCAGCCCTCCCCCTGAACCTGACCTTCAGTCCAATCAACACCCTGGACTCCGGCTTCGGAGTGGGCTGGAACCTGAACCTGAGCCAGTTCACGCTCTCCGACGATATTTTGGCGTTGAGTACCGGGGAGACCTTCAAAGTGACCGGCAGCGCTCCTCTCCCGGACATCAAGGAAAAGAAACTCGACACCTTTCACTTCGAGAGCCCGGGCGGCGGACGCTACCGCGTGTTGCATAAGTCGGGGACGGTCGAAGAGCTTCAAGTCGGCGGCGATCTTACCCAGGTCGCATTGCCCGTGAGCCTGACGTCGCCCGCCGGCCACAGCCTCACGTTTGCCTATAGGTCGTTCCGTGGCGGACAGTGCCTGCACAGCATCAGCGATGCCCAGGGCGAACTGTTGCAAATCAACCGCCAGGCCAACGATGAGTGGGTGGAGATCCTCGTACGGCCCAACGACGGCGCCGCGCTAGCGCGTTATGAAATGAAGCTCAACACCAGCGGTTGGGTCACCGAGATTGTCTTGCCCACGCCCGACAAAGGCTCCTGGCGTTTTGGCTATGGCAACGGGCCGATCCGCAACATCCTGTGCCTGCACGAAATCAAGACACCGGTCGGCGGACTGGAAACCCTCGAGTACGCCGACACCGGGCACCCGTATCCGCACGGCGTCGTGCGCCCCAACCTGCCGCGGGTCACCCGCCATCGCAGCTACCCCGATTTCGGCCAGCCGAACGCCGATGAAACGATGATCGAGGTGGAATTCAGCTACACCAGCCATAACTTCCTCGGTGCTGGTGAAACCGTCAGTTGGGAAGATGGGATGGACCCGCTGTACAAATTGCAGGCCAGCTATGAATACGGTAGCACCGCCAATTTGATGGTCGGCAGCCAGGTGGCACGCACAGTCGAACGCAGCTACAACCGTTTCCACTTGCTGGTGGAAGAAAAAACCCTGCAGGAACATTGCGTCAAGCGCGTCAGGACCCGGTATTACGACGAGGATGTGCCGTTCGAGCGCCAAGTGCCGCAGTTCCAGTTTCCCAAGGAAGTCACCACCAGTTGGGAGTTGGACAACGACGCGACCCAATACCGCGCTGAAATCACCCGCAGCGCCTACAACGACCAGGGCAACCATACCGAACAAGTTGAGCCCAACGGTATCAGGACCGTCTACACCTACTATTCCAAGAACGGCGAGGACGGTTGCCCGGCGGACCGCTTCGAACGCAACCTCAAAGACACTACGGTGTATCCATCATCCCAGGGTGAGCCGGGCGCGCCAACACTGCGCACCCGTCTGCGCTACAGCGCGCACAAGCCGCTGAGCGGCAGCGGGCTGGATGACTGGCTGGCGATGGACAGCGAAACCCTGATGCAGGTGGAAGGCGCCAACGAAACCACCTTGCAGCAGACCTTGCGCAGTTACCACGAATTGACTGGCGATGCGTTCTTGCATGGTCGCTTGGCCAGCCAGCAAACCCTGCTCAATGGCACGACCAGTACGACCTTGTATGAGTACGACAAGGGCCCCAGCGCGCTGGCCGGGGAGGACGTGCTGGAAACACGCGAGTTGTTTACCGGTTTTGACGGCATCGAAAAAACGATGTCTCTGCAAAACTCGCTGATCACGGGCGAAGCAGTGCTGACCACCGACGTCGATGGTGTGCAGCTACTTCGCCAGTTAGACGCAATGGGGCGGGTCATCAAGGAAATCGTCTCGCCTAAATCGCCCGACGTTCGAGCCGAACGTGTTTATACCTATACGTTGGTCAATGCCGATGGGCAAAAGGCCTCACAGAGCCTGACAGACGTCAGCGGTATAACGACCCACACCCGCTTCGACGGTATGGGACGAACGATTTATCAGGAACGGGTCGAGAAAACAAAAGCACCGCGCCAGATCTACGCCGCCAGCTACGACCAGCTGGATAACCTGGTCGAAGAAACCAACTACGACTGGCTGGAAGATAGACCCATACCCTTGCGCCGGGGCTTTGAATACGACGCCTGGGGTATCGCCCATCGCACGACAATGCCCGATGGCGTTGTGAGCCGTTACCTCTGGTCGCCTTTCGGCAGCAAAGGGCCGGTCGAGCACCAATGGCTGGAAACCCCGGAGACTGAAACGACAACACTTATCAGCGGCCTGACCGTGGACAAGTACAACGATTTCGGCAAGCTTGACCGCTTCGAACGATTGGACGCACAGCCCTTGATCGATCTGTGCCACCAACAACCCGAACGCCCGGTCGCAGAGCATCTGCGCCACCTGCTTGAAACGACAGGGCTGCCGACCGTTGGCGCGGTTGAATACACCTATGACGGCAAGAACCACTGTGTACAACAAATAGAACTGTATGACGGGCAGGAACGCAAGACGCGTTTTGCCTATGACCCGTGGGATCGAGTGAAAGCCACCACCCTGCCCGACAACACGGTCGCCAGCCGGGAGTTTGCCGCGCACAGTTTAGGTGAACAAACCACCAGCATGAGCGTGAAACCCAGCGCCAAGCCGTCGATCACTGTCGGCCAACAGTCATTCGACAGCCTTCAGCGCATGACCGAACGGCGTGTCGGTTCGATGGTCAATCCGCGAATCGAGGAGTTCAAATACACCGGCAGCCAGATGCAACCCAGCCAGCGGATCACCCCGGCCAAAGAAGTTTTCGATTACGAATACAAACCAGAGCTGACTCTGCAGCCTTTGGCGATTACCACCTCCAAAGATGAATCGACGACTTACGTGTATGACCTCAAGACCGGTGCAATAACCAGCGCGCAAAATAATCAAGGCCAGCGTGAATATCGATACAGCGACGCCGGAGAGCTGGAATACGAAAGTTGGACCGACATCGACGGCAAAAAGATGGAGACCACCTACCGGACCTCTCTCCAAGGGAGGCAAATCAGTCGAAGCCATACCGACGGCCTGGATACCGTTTACACCTATGACGATTGCGGACGGGCCAAAACAGTCGTCCAAGGCGCGCTCAGTGCCGACTTCGACTACGACACACTCGGCCAACTGTGCCGCACCACGACGCGCAGCCCGACGTCGACATTGGTTGCCGAGGTCAAATACGACCCGCAGGGCCGGGAGGTCGAGCGGACATTGTCCCTCAATGGCCAAGCCCCACGGATCATTACTCAAATCTGGCAAGGCGACAATCAACTCAAGAGCCGACACGTGTTCCTGAATGAGGAGAGCCTGCTCGATGAGGAATTTTTATATGACTCGCGCAACCGGCTCGTTCATCACACCTGCGCGGGCAGTGCCCTGCCCAAGGACGCCTACGGCAACAGCATCCTCAGCCAGTTATTCAGGTTCGATGAGTTTGATAATATCCTTCGAGTGACTACCCAATTCGATGGCGATCTCAGCGACACTGCCGTATTCACCTATGATGCCGACGATCCTTTTCAATTGAAAAAAATTACCCATAGCTATACGACCGGCGGCTATCCAGCGCTGCTTGAGTTCGAGTATGACGCCAATGGCCATATGCTCAATGACGAACTCAATCGACGCTTGATCTACGACGATCATGGCCGCCTGGTTGCGGTAAAGGATGCGCAAGAGCAGCTTGTCGTGAGCTATCGCTACGACGGGCATAATCACTTGGTGGGCGTTCGTCAAGGCAACGAGCCGGAAACACTGCGCTTCTATCAGGGCTACAACCTGAGCCACACGCTGCACAATGGCATCGGCACGCAGTATTTGTTCCATGAAGAACGCCCTTTGGGGCAGCAGCAAATCGATAACCATGAGCAGACCCTCTTGCTGATGACAGACGCCAGTCCCAACGTCATAGGGGAGTGCGTGCAATCGGAGGTGCACGCGGTGGCCTATAGCGCCTACGGTATTCGCAGCAGCGAGGAGGCCTTGCATAGCTTGCTGGCATTCAACAGCGAGGTGTGCGAGAACGCCAGTCATTGGTATCTGCTGGGCCGTGGCTACCGGGTGTACAACCCTAACCTGATGCGTTTTCATAGTCCGGATTCGTATAGCCCGTTCGGCTCGGGCGGGGTCAACCCCTATGCGTATTGCCTGGGCAATCCGATTACGTTCCGTGACCCGACCGGACATCGGACCAACTATCGTCGGCCGGATAACCCTGGGTATATCGACCCCATCGAAGAGCCGGAACAAAAAACATCTATATGGGGGAAAATAGTGAGTTACGCTTTTGCAGCGGTTGCACTGGTTGGCGCGATCGCTTCAGCCGTTGTAACTGGGGGGGCGACGTTGGCACTTGTCGGCTTAGCAGTAGTGACTATAGGCGTTGGACTGACTGTGTATGGAACTGAAACAAACAATGAGGCAATAATGTCAATTGGCATGATACTAACAGCTATCGGTGGCCTCATAAGTGCCGGTGCATTTTTCGGTCGCAATTCAGGATCTAAAGCTCCGGCCGCTTCCAGTACCCCCAGGGGCAGCACTGCTGCATCTTCAAATGCCCCGAGGAGCAGAAGCCCTAGTTTTGCATCTGTGTCTTCCGAGGGCAGTACTTCTAGTAGTCCCAGCTCATCCGGCAACTCATCACATCATTCTATGCGCACCCCCTCCGTCGATTATTCGAGTAATTCATCTAGTTCATCTAGTTCATCTAGTTCATCTAGTTCGTCGAGTTCGGCTAGTTCGTCTAGTTCGTCTGGTTCATCCGAATGGACTCCTCCGTCACCCAGTGCAGCGCTAAAGGCATCAAACCAACAAGCGGGAACTCTAACTCCAGCGCAGAAAGCCCAAGCAATTAGAGGCATTACAAGATTGACCGGCGGAACGAAGAATCTCAACGTTGCGGGAAATCCGCTACATCAGATGTTTATTCCATAAATATTTAAAACCAAGTATAAAACCGCCTTTCAATTTCATACTTGGTTTTTCATGAGTCATTGACAAGCATAAAGCCACTTCCTCCACCTCTCCCGTAAATCTCTGCTAATGGAAATATCACTGACTGAAATGATTTCAGGCATACAATCAACAACGAGAAGTGAGACCTGACACAAGTGATCAAGCCCGTGGCGAGGGAGCTTGCTTCCGATGGACTGTGAAACAGTCACCTTTCGGGGCCGCTTCGCGACCCAGCGGGAGCAAGCTCCCTCGCCACGGGTAGGGCATCGTTTGTTTTATCTTTGACGGGCTTCACTCAACCAGAGTCAACTGCAACAGTGGGAAATTAGGCGACGCCAAAGGCGGCCAAGTCTCCCCGCCATCAAAACTGACATAGGCTTTGCCCGTCAATGGCGCATTGCGTTGTAGCGTATTTAAAAACGCCTTGGACACCCTGACCTCAGTACCAAAACCAATGCCGGCAAAAGTCTCCTGCTCAGTGACCGCACGCTCGTTCACGGCCGGAAATACCGAGTCCTGGCCTGAAATGACGCCGGTCATCGTGATCATGACCCAATGATCGGTTGTGATGAGCGGCCATTTTTTCAGCGTCAGTCGTGCGCCCTCCGGTGCCACCGAGTTATAGCTCAGATTACCGCCGGAAAGGCCCTCGCACTGGACGGCTTCGAGTCGATTACTTGGGAGGGTCCGTACCTGAAGCCGGCGTCGGTCAGAAGGGTGCTCCTGATCCATCGCATCGATGACACCATAGGATACCGGCAACACCCTGCCGATATGAGCCGCCAGGTACTGCATTTCCACCCGAAAACGACGTGAGCCTGAACTGATGGGCTGTTCGACCCGAGTAGCGCCCAGGGTGCCAGGCTCCCCCCATTGCACCCAAACCTTCTCTCCCGGGTAGATAACGGCGGTGTCCGGCACTTGCACAATCACAACGCCGTTAACGGGCACCCACGGGTCCAACGTTTGTAGCTCCCCCGTCCCAACCGCGCCTTCAATAGAGGGCCAAGGCAAATCACGGGGGATCGGCGTGGCGGCAACATCCAGCTCGACCGGCTCGGAGCGCAAACTCACGTTACCCGCCCGATCCTCCACCTGATACCACACATACCGCCAGCCATCACCCCTGTCCTGTATTAAATCAGCGCTGATCGTAACCACGACGGGATCAGAAAAATTCTGGTCATCAAGTTCGATGACATCGCCTTCGTCCTGGGTGCCTGGTGTAGATCCCCAGTACCAGGTGATCCGATCCCAGGGTCGGGGGTCCGTGTATCTCGGGAGATTGGCTTTGACCTCATCGTTGTTCTGCTCAAGGTAGTGGGCAGTGAGTTTATTGGGAGGGAGAACAGCGGCAGGGAAGATCAACTTGCTATCGGTGGCGAGTATTGGAGGGCTTTTATCGACGGTAACCGTAAACGGATATGATCGGTCCGGCGTGCCCACAAAATTGGTCATGATGAAGCTAAGCGTATGCCTCCCGGACGGTAACCGGTCGGCACTGATCGGTACGTAGTAATCATCCGGATCCATAGGCAGATCCCATTCCCGGGACCCAATGATATCGCTCTCGTCATCATCCAGAAAAACATCGATCTGCTCTTTCCACGGACCGCCCGGCGGATCGTCGTCGTACCAGGGCTTGAGCATGACTTTCAGCGGATTGTCCGGGTCGCTCCAGGCCGAACGATGCAGCAGGTTTGGCTCGCCGCCAGGAACATCCGCCAACGGTGCGGGCTCGGTCCAAGGGGCGGTCATAGTAGGAGGGAGCTTGGTGGACTTGGTCGATGACATTATTCATGTTCTCCATCGCTGAATATCAACCCCCAGCCCAAGACCGGGGGGAAATCCTGATGAACATTCGAATGCCGCAAGGGAGCATGCCGAAATCAGATTCGGCATGCCGACACTACCTACCAGAGGTAGCGCACGCCTACATTGGCACCCCACGGTTGTTCAATCTTGTTGCCATTGCTGTAGTCGAAATCGGCGTGAATCGAAACCTTGTCGGTCACGGTCATGGCAACACCAGTGCCCAATTCACCACGGGAACCCGAAAGGTCGTTGTTGAACCGGTTGTTGTTGACCTGCACGTCATTGTTGTTGGCAAACTCGTGCACGAAAGCAGCACGAATGTAGGGCTGCACAACTTTGTCACCCCAAGTGAAATCGCGTCCTACGGTCGCACCGGCCTTGGCCAACAGAGAGTGTGACCGACTGCCTTCGGCAGAGAGACCATTGTCCAGCGTGTAGTCTTTGCCCTCGATAACCACACCCGACAACTGAGTGAACGGCTCAACGAAATAGTCGTCCGCCAGCTTGATATGCCGGCCAAACTCCAGGGAGCCACCAACCCCATGGCTGTCGTAGTCTCCCTTGGTTTTCTTGCCGTCGCTCAGTCGCACGTCGGATTCGTTCTGGAAGCGGTTGAACTTGAGCACGCCGTCGAAGTAATAGCCGCTCTGCTCATCCAGCCAGGTGGTATAGGCACCCAGATAGTAGCTGTTGATCGTTGCGCTGGTACCGCGGCTCAGGTCAAGGTCGGACTTGCTGTAGCCACCCAACACACCGACCAACCACTGACCGTCGCCCACCGGCAACGGCGCATCCGCGCCAAACGACAAGCCTTGCTGGACTTGCTGGTAAGCGACACCGGAATTTGCGCTGACATTGAACTTGTTGCCGTAGGCGCGAATCCAGCCACCGCTCTGATCAGGGTTCATGCGCACTTCACCCATGCGGCTGCGCAAGGTGCTGAGTTCGCCATACCAGACGGTTGGGGCTGCGTTGAACAGCGCAATCACCGAACGGGTGCCCGGGCTGATCGTGCGCGTGAGGGTATTGAGGTACCAGGCATCATTGCCTTGCTTGATCAAATCGTATGAATAAGCCCCCAGGTCTACTTCGCCACCGGCCAGGGCAAACGTCGCATCGCCGCCGCCAATCTTCACCACCGCGGTGGAGCCGGCACCTACGGGTTCTGAACCACTGGCGTCAATGGCGATGGTGTGGTTGCCGGTGGCCGTGCCGGTTACCGTCAGGGTATCGACCTGTCCGGTCTTGAAATCGGTGTGCATGTAGAACGTACCGCCATCACCCGACAGAGTGCCTACGTTCAGCTTGAAGAACTCACCAGGGTTGCCAAACTGGATGGCGCCGCCATTCATGACCAGGTTCTCGACCTCGCCATCGCCGACCATGATCCAGCGGGCACTGCTATTGATGCCCAGGTCCTGGACATTTTTCAGGTTTCCGGTCAGGGTCGCGGCGTTCTCCAGCAGCACATTGGCGGTGCTGCTGTCGTCGGCAACGATATCGCCGACCAGTGTGCTGCCGCTGACACTCAAATTACCCTCGGCGCCACGGCGAACATCCATCAGGATGCCATTGCTGGCCGACAACGTGGAGCCGTTGACCACTGAGATGTTGGCGGTACTCGCCCCCAACCCCAAGGTATCGACAACGATCGCCGATCCGTTGAGACCTTCGACATGGGTGCCGTCCAGGGTCAAGTTCGCGGGGGCGTTCACAACGCTATCCCCGCCAATTTCGATCCCGTTCCTCGCCCCGGAAATCGTGCTGCCAATAGCCGTCGCAGTCCCTCCGAACAGTCGCAGGCCGGCAGCATTGGCACCCGTGCCCACCACGGTTGATCGCACCAGTGTTACCTCGCTCAAACCGGTGACCGAAACGCCGGTCGTCCCGCCGATGATGGTGCTGTCGCTCACTGTCGCGGTGGAACCCTGGGTAGCCGTGGAATCGCGACTGACCGCCAGGCCTGTCCGGTCACTGGTGATGGTACTGTTGCCGCTGATGTTGGCCCGACCAGCATTCAGCAGAACGCCATTGGCGTTTGTTGCCTTCACATCGGTGCCGTTGAGGTTCAGGGTTGAATTATTAACGGTGATGTCGCGGGTCTCGGCGCCATCGGCATTCAATGTCGACTCGCCGTTCAGCACGTAATTATCGGAGGCTGTGGTGCTATCGATGGACAGGATTTCCCCGGGAATCAGAACCCGCGCGTGCCCCATCTCGGCGATCAGCAACAAGGGCGGAATGGACAGCAGTTTCAAGGCACGGAACAGCGGACGCAGCTTGAATAACTTAGACGAGGACATACAGGCACCCTGTGACAATAGAATACAGAAGGCCGCGCAGGCTACAGAACGCCGACACCATGGTATGTAGGACTATTCTGAATCAACCCACTCACACGATGAAGCAAACTGTAGGAACTCACTCACGCACCTCATGCCGATCAGTTAAGTGAGTATCTAGCCAAGGAGTAGGGGCATCTCTGTCGATGGCTGTGCAGCAACCATTTTGGATTGCTGCACAGCCCGCGGGGGCGAGCTCCCTCGCCGCAGGGTGCCTCCCATGAATCCTCGTATGCGGCTGAGGGCGCGCATGCTCAAGGATTCGCCGGCGGTGGTACGTTGCAAGTCCCCTCGCCCTGCGACATCGCCACCCTGGTATTGGTGGGCGTTTCTTGAAGAGGTTTTCCCGTGATTTTGTAACTCACTTCACCCTTGCCTATCTGGGCAGTGCTTTGCCAAGTGGGCAGAACATGAGTGGCGTAGGGTTCGATGAGCCAGACAATCCCGTTGTCCGCCTGCTCTTGGGTGATATCGCTGAACGTGTGCCTTTTATTGGCGGCGGGAACGTGAACCGGGTTCGAGAAGTCGGTATAGGCCTTCCATTCCACCTCGACCGAATCGCCCTGTTTCAAATAGGGGCTCGGCGGTATCAGATACTCGATGCCAAAGGTTGTACTAGCCGGATCCCAGCGCAGTGAGAGGCAGGTCACGATACCGTTTGTGTTGGTGTGTTGAGGGATGGCCGCCGGCAAGGTTTGGACCAGGAAGTCGATCTTGACCGAGGTGCGTTGTTTAGGCTCTTGCGGGTTTACATGAGCCGGGTTGGTCAATACGTACCAGACCGGCATGGCCGTACCCGGGCCTTCGCCGCGAATGACGTCCCAATCAAGATCAATCTCGATGACGTCCCCCACGTTGTCCCTGCTGGTGTCGATCGCATAGGGGGCTCCGATGGGCGTTCCGTTCCACAGGACTTGATAGGTATCACCGTTGGCCAGTGGGGCGACCAGTTCGATCTTGGCCTTGATCTCGCCGTCTTCGTCGCTTGCCTCCAGCTCATTGTCAACATCCGACTCACCCACGACCGTGACCACTTCCAGTAGGTCGTTGCCGGGTTCCGGATCCGGGTTGATCGGCCCAGGGCCGGAAAAGTTACATGGGACCGAAACTGGAGTTGAGCGAAAAGGTTCCACTCCCCGCAGCACCGTATAGGAAAGTGGCGTAGGTACCACGCCTGTCTCGGTACTGCCGTATTCGTCCCAGAGAGTCGCCCAAGGCACAGGGATGTTGATCCCGCCCGATGGGTTGCTGCCTAGAGGCGTACCCGGCGTGACTTCCTTGGTGCCCCATTTAACAATGACGGTATCGGTTGACTTGCCATTGGTGACATGAGGCACATTGACGAGCACGTTCCCGTCGACAAGGTCCGAGCGCAGCAACTCGCCTCCCGTTGCATCCGCCGCCGTGGGCGGGTCCAATGGCGCAACAGGCAGGGGGTCGAGGGCGACCGACATCAATTCATATAGAGAGAGCTGGCTGATATTGCCAGCCTTGTCGAGCAGTACGTAGCCGCCGCAGCATAGGCCATCTCCGGCGGCAACGAATTTGGCTTTGGGTATCTGTACCTGCCCCCCCCCCGAAGCAATCGGCTGCGGACCAATCAGGTCTATAGCCGAGGGATCTTCAGGCAGCTCCCCCTTTATCCAGCCGAACGCGACTTTCACATCGGATTGATCGCCCGTCCAAGATGGAATGGTCGCTTCCAAGTAATCATTTACACCAAAAGTTGCATCGGTAATGGGTGGCGTGACGGTGAATACCATTTTCCTTGGAGGGACCGCACCGTTGGGCGGGGTCTTGTCGATGTAGATGTTCGTTCGCTCGGAGTAATCGGGAACGCTAGCGAAGTTCTCATGCTCGTATTGCAGGTCAAAAGCGCCTTCGTGCTCCGGGTCCAGCAAATAACCACTGGGAATATCGAAAACCAGCGGTACCCATGTATTGCCTCCTGTAAAAGAATGCTCCCTAAGCGTCACCCACTCATTACTTTGTGCTCGCGCAATTTGCAGTCGGAAATATTCCGTCTCTCCGTCTGGTACCGGGTTACCCCAGGTCGCAATGGTTGTCGTTAAGCCTGTATCAAGATGGTCTCTGCGAATAAGCCCCACCGGCAACCCGGATAGGGGGTCAGGCTTCACAACCGGATCCTGGACCTCAAACGGCGCAGGTCCGCCGGACGCGCCTTCATTTGAGGTGAACGGCTCTTTTTTATCTGGACCAGCCATGTTATCGCTCTCCGTATTCATACCTGGAAGCCATGGCTACCCATGGCGCTTCAGTTCGAAAAGCAGACCGATGATTTGCGGGCACTGCCCAGACGCTTCCCGTCGTTCTGCACTGGAGGGAAGTAAGCGCTTTTTTTAAATAGGCCGAAACTGTCAGAGTTGACAGGTGGCTATCTGCACAGTGCGGCTTTATCGGCTCAGCACCACCCCAACCAGCAATGCCATTTCAAGCAACTCCAACAACGCCCCAGCCGTATCCCCCGTGCAGCCCCCGAGCCTGAGCAGCATCATCCGCCGCAAGCCGACGAACACCGCGAAGGCAACGGCCAGCCCACAGACACCCGCCCACCCGGCCACCAGCACGCAGCCCAACGCACACGCCAACAACACCCACCAGCCCGCGCGCCGGGGCAGGTGATCGGCCAGCGCCTGACCCAACCCACCGGCCCGCACGTACGGCGTGGTGAGGAACAGGCCAAGCAACGCCGCACGCCCCAGCACCGGCACGATGATCAAGGCCAACGCTTGCCCCTGCTCGATCAACGCCACCAGCGCGGCGAACTTGAGCAGCAGCACCAACACTAACGTGATCACCGCAATCGGCCCGCTGCGCGGATCCTTCATGATCAGCAGCGTGCGTTCGCGGTCGCCAAAGCCGCCCAACCAAGCGTCGGCGCTGTCGGCCAGGCCGTCCAAATGCAGGCCACCGCTGAGTAACACCCACGCTGTCAGCAACAGTGCGGCGTGGAGCAATGGCGGCGCCCCCAGCAGCAGTGCATCGAGCAGCCACAGCACGGCGCCGAACACCAGCCCCACCAAGGGATAGAACAGCAGCGAACGACCCAGTTGCTCGGGCTCGGGCATGCCGGGCAGGCGCACCGGCAAGCTGCTGAGAAATTGCAGGGCGATCCAGAAGGGCAACATGGTCAGTCCGCCTCTTTGAGCACAACACCTGCCGCCACTGTCAGGGAAAACAGCCCGCCATGAGCGACTTCGACATTGAGCAACTGCTCCCGAGGCAGGCCGCGGGCCTGGGCCAGCAGCAGGCGCATCACGCCGCCGTGGCTGACCAGCAACACCCGCTGCCCGGCATAGGCCGCGTGCAGGCGTTCGATTGCCGCCAGGACGCGGCTGGAAAATACCAGCACCGGCTCACCTTCGGGCGGCGTGAAGGCATAGGGATCAGCCCAGAACTGGCCCAGTGCCTCGGCGTCGGTGTCCATCAACGCCGCTGCGCTGCGGCCTTCCCAAGCGCCGAAATGCAACTCTTGCAGGTCTTTGTCCAAGTGCACCGGCAGGTTGAGCCGGGCGCCGAGTTGCTCGGCGAAACGGGCGCAGCGCTGCAACGGCGAACTCACCAGGCGATCCCAGGGCCCGCCTTGCTCGACAGCCGTGTGCATCTGCGCCCAGCCCCTGGCCGTCAAGGCATCGTCGAGGCTGCCGCGCAAGCCGCCGCCCCGTTCGGTTTCGCCGTGACGCAGCAGGTCCAGGCGCAAGCTCATGCCGGGCGATCCGCCACGGCCGCTTCGGCAAACGTCGCCATCTGCCCGTGCAGGTCACAGGCCAGGCGCAACAGCGGCACCGCCAACGCCGCGCCACTGCCCTCGCCCAGGCGCAGGCCGAGGTCCAGCAGCGGTTCGGCACCGAGGGTCTCCAGCACGTGGCGATGGCCCGGTTCGGCGCCGCGATGGGCGAACAGCAACCATTGCCGGCACGCCGGATTGAGCCGCACCGCCACCTGGGCCGCGACGCTGCAGATGAAGCCGTCCACCAACACGGCGACGCCCCGCTGGGCACAGGCCAGGTACGCACCGACCAACGCGGCGATCTCAAAACCGCCAAGGTTGAATAGGGTCTGCAACGGGTCGTTGCCCTGGGCAGCGTGCAGGGCCAGGGCCCGTTCGATCACCTGGGCCTTGCGGCTGACACCCGCCGCGTCCAGCCCCGTGCCCGGCCCCACCAGATGCGCTACCGGGCAGTCGAGCAAAGCGCAGGCCAGGGCGCTGGCGGCGGTGGTATTGCCGATGCCCATCTCGCCGCCGATGAACAGTTGCGTCCCCGTCGCGACGGCACGCAGCACACTGTCGCGGCCGGCGTGCAAGGCTTGCTCGCCCTGGCCCAGGGTCATGGCCGGGCCCTGGGCAAAATTCGCCGTGCCCGGCCCGATGTTCAAGTGCCGTACACCGGGCAGGTCCAGCGACGGCGTGACGGTGCCGAGGTCAACCACTTCCAGGGATGCGCCCAGTTGCCGTGCCAGGACGCTGATGGCCGCGCCGCCGCTGACGAAGTTGAGCAGCATCTGCCCGGTGACTTCCTGGGGATAGGCCGATACGCCCTCGGCGACCACGCCGTGGTCGCCGGCGAAAATCGCGATCCACAACCGGTCCAGGCTCGGCTTGAGCTGCCCTTGCAGGCCCGCCAATTGCACCGCGACCGACTCCAGCCGCCCCAGGGAACCGGCCGGTTTGGTCAATTGTTGCTGACGGGCCGTGGCCTGTTCCAGGGCCTGGGTATCGACGGGCTTGCACGGGTCCAGCCACCAGCGATGATTCATAACGCAGTACCTTTGAGAGTCATGGGCAGGCCGGCGACGGTCAGCACGACGCGCTGACACCGTTCGGCCAAGGCTTGATGCAGCCAACCGGCTTCATCGACGTAACGGCGCGTCAGCTCGCCCAGCGGCACGACGCCCATGCCGGTTTCGTTGCTGACGAATATGACTTCGCCGGGAAGCGCGCTGATGCAATCCAGCAGCGCTTCACGCTCGGCGATCAACCGTTCGGGATCGTCAAGCATCAGCAGATTGGTCAGCCAGAGGGTCAAGCAATCCACCAGCAGGCATTGCCCGGGGGCGGCATTCTCTCGCAGCACTTGGGCCAGGGCCAAGGGCTCTTCCACCAGCGCCCATTCGACCGGCCGCCGGGTGCGGTGCTGGGCGATACGCTCGTTCATCTCGCCGTCCAGGGGTTGGCTGGTGGCGATGTAGGTCACGGGCAACCCGGAGTCCGCCGCGAGTTTTTCAGCCAGGCGACTCTTGCCGGAGCGGGCGCCGCCGAGGATCAGTTGCAGCATGGGTTATTCCTTTTATTGGCGGTGTGGCGACTGGCGCCATCGCGAGCAAGCTCGCTCCCACAGGGGACTTATGTATACCCGCAGATCCGATGCTGGAACATTGGGTATCTTTTATTGGCGGTGTTGCGGCCGGCCTCTTCGCGAGCAAGCCCGCTCCCACAGTTGGTCCAGGGTGTACATGAATGCTGTGGTCATCAGAGATCCAATGTGGAGCATGGGCTATTCCTTTTTATGGCGGTGTGGCTGCCGGCCTCTTCGCGAGCAGGCTCGCTCCCACAGTTGGTCCAGGGCGTACATGAATGCCGTGGTCATCAGAGATCCAATGTGGGAGCGAGCCTGCTCGCGAAGGGGCCAGCCCAGCCACCCTAGATCCCACAGAGTTCACGCAACATCCCGGTATCCAGATGCCGCTCCACCAGATCCGCCAACCGCTCGATGTCCCGCTCGCGCAACCCGTGGTAATCCACCGCCTGTACATCCTGCAACCCGGCCCAGCGCAACAACGCGCTACTGGCCGCCGGTGATTCGAACAATCCATGCAGGTAAGTGCCGAACACCTGTCCGTCGAGGCTCTGGGCGCCGTCACAACGGCCGTCCTCCAGATGCACCGCCGGATTTTCCAAGGCCGGGCCGCTGGTCACGCCCGCGTGGATTTCGTAGCCGCTGACCTCAGCCTCTTCCAAGGCCAGCCGCCCGCGCACATTGCGCAACTGCTTCTCGTGTTCCAGGGTCGTTTCAAAATCCAACAGGCCCAACCCGGCACTGGAACCGGCCGCGCCTTCCAGCCCAAACGGGTCGTGGACCTGCTGGCCGAGCATCTGCAATCCGCCGCAGATGCCCAGCAACTTGCCGCCGTAGCGCAGATGACGATGGATCGCCGTTGCCCAGCCGTTGGTACGCAGGTAGGCCAGGTCGCTGCGCACGCTTTTCGAACCGGGCAGGATGATCAGGTCAGCCGGCGGGATGGGCTGGCCGGGGCCGATGAATTGCAAGTCGACCTGCGGGTGCAGGCGCAGTGGATCGAAATCGGTGTGGTTGCTGATGCGCGGCAACACCGGCACCACCACTTTCAGCACCTGATCGGCCTTGTCGATCTGGCGCCGGTCGAGGCCGTCCTCGGCTTCCAGGTGCAAATCCATCACGTAGGGCAACACGCCGATCACCGGTTTGCCGGTGCGCGCTTCCAGCCAGTCCAGGCCCGGTTGCAGCAAGGCGATGTCGCCGCGAAAACGGTTGATGATGAAACCCTTGACCCGTGCCTGTTCGCTGGGGGAAAGCAACTCCAGGGTACCGACCAGATGAGCGAACACCCCGCCACGATTGATATCGGCGATCAGCAGCACCGGACAATCCACCGCCTCGGCAAAGCCCATGTTGGCAATGTCACCGGCACGCAGGTTGATCTCCGCCGGCGAGCCGGCGCCTTCCACCATCACCACCGGATAGGCCGTGCTCAAGCGCGCATGAGAGGCCAGCACCGCTTGCATCGCGATGGCTTTGTAATCGTGATAAGCCACGGCGTTCATGGTGGTGACGGCGCGGCCATGAATGATGACCTGGGCGCCAGTGTCGCTGTTGGGCTTGAGCAGCACCGGGTTCATGTCGGTGTGTGGTTCAAGGCCGGCGGCCTGGGCCTGCACTGCCTGGGCGCGACCAATTTCGCCGCCGTCGGCCGTGACGGCGCTGTTGAGGGCCATGTTCTGCGGCTTGAACGGCACCACGCTTACACCCTGGCGTCGGACCCAGCGGCATAAAGCCGTGACCAAGGTACTTTTGCCGGCATCGGACGTGGTGCCCTGCACCATCACTGTGGTCATCGGTTGTCCTTGGCGTAGGCCTCGAAAGCCTGTTCGAGGCGCAGGAATTCGCTGTCATCGGCCGGCAGCCCAAAGCGCAGGCTGCTGGTATTCACGAACAGACGCAGGAGAATGCCGCGCTGGGCCATGAAATCGTGGAGCCCTTGGGCCTGTTCGGTGACCAGCCACTGGAACAATCCGCAACCGCCTTGCGGCTTGAAGCCTTGACGTTCGAGCAACAGCGCCAGGCGTTGGCTGGTGGCTTCGCAGCGTTGGCGCTGGCGCGCATGGGCGTCGGTGTCCAGCAGGCACGCCTGGCCCAGTACCCGGGTCGGCCCGCTGACCACCCACGGCCCGACCTGTTCGGCGAGCAACTTGAGCAAGCGCCGCTCGGCCAAGACAAAGCCCAGGCGCACCCCGGCCAGGCCAAAGAACTTGCCGAACGAACGCAGCACGATCAGCCCGACCAACTGGGTATGCGCCGCCAGGCTCAGCGCCGGCGTGACGTCCATGAACGCTTCATCCACCACCAGCCAGCCACCGCGCTGGGCCAGGCGGGCATGCCAGTCCAGCAAGCGCTCGGGCGCCAGGCTCAAGCCCGTGGGGTTGTTCGGATTGACCACCACCAGCACGTCGAGGCTGTCGAGAAAGAAGTCCACTTCCGCCTCCAGCACTTCGCGAACGATGTAGCCGCTGCGGCGCCAGGCTTCGGCGTGCTCGGCGTAACAGGGCGACAAGACGCCGACCTTGCCGCTGCGACGCAGGCGCGGCAACAGCTGGATGGCCATCTGCGAACCCGCCACCGGCAGCACATCCAACGCACCGTAGTAATCGCAGGCCGCCTGTTCCAAGCCGTCATCGGTTTCCGGCAGGCGCGCCCAGGCGCGCAGGGGAATCGCCGGGACGTCGAACGGCCAAGGCGCAAGGCCGCTGGACAAGTCGAGCCAATCGGCCTCGGCAATGCCGTATTGCCGGGCTGCGTTGCGCAAGCGCCCGCCGTGCTCAAGCATAGAACTCAGCTCCCAGGCAGAGAATCAGCAACCACAACCATACCCCGCGCTGGACCAATTGCCAGCCGCGATCAATGGAATCGGCACTCGCCGGCACGCCTTCGCCCAAGGGCGGACGTTGGTGCAGTTCACCGTGGTAAACCGCCGCCCCGCCCAACTCGACACCCAGCGCTCCGGCCCCGGCGGCCATCACCGGCCCGGCGTTGGGGCTGTCCCAGGTCGGGCCCTGGGTGCGCCAGCACTTGAGCGCCAAGCGGGTCTTGCCGAGCAGCGCGTAGGTCAATGCCACCAGGCGCGCCGGAATGTAGTTGAGTGCATCGTCGATTTTGGCCGCCGCCCAGCCGAAGCGCTCGAAGCGTTCGTTGCGATAGCCCCACATGGCGTCGAGGGTATTGCTCAGGCGATACAGCACCACACCGGGCGCGCCGGCCACGGCGAACCAGAACAACGCGGCGAACACCGCATCGCTGCCGTTTTCCAGCACCGATTCGGTGGCGGCGCGGGCCACGGCGGTTTCATCCAGTTCAGCCGTCTCGCGACTGACCAGGTAACCGACACGCTTGCGTGCCTCGTCCAGATCACCGCTGCGCAACGCCCGCGCCACCGGCTCGACATGCTCACCGAGGCTGCGCAGGCCGAGGGCACAGTACAACGCCAGGATCTCCACCAGCCAGCCCACCATCGGCGCCCACGAAAGGGCCGTGGCGAGCAAGGTCAACGGCACCACGGCGATGATCCACGCCGTCACCCCATGGCTGCGCCAACCACGTCCGCCGGAATTGAAGCGTTGTTCGATGCGATCGGCAAAACCGCCGAACGCCACCAGCGGATGCCAGCGCCGGGGCTCGCCCAGCAAAGCATCCAGCGCCACTGCGGCGGCACTGAGCAGGGCCACGCTCATGGGCTCGTTCCCCAACGGTTTTCATACAGCAGTTCATTGAGCGGACGCGGTTGCGCCCAGCCTTCCAGGGCGAGCATCGGCGCCGGGTAGAAACCCTCGACCGGGCCCAGGCAAAGAATCGCCAGCGGCTTGGCCCCGGCGGGCAACCCCAGCAGGTCGGCCAGGGCCTGGGGCTCGAACAACGACACCCAGCCCATCCCCAACCCTTCGGCACGGGAGGCCAGCCACAGGTTCTGGATCGCGCAGGACAGCGAGGCCAAGTCCATTTCCGGCAAGGTCCGGCGACCGAAAATGTGCCGCTCGCGATCCTCCATCAAGGCCGCCACCAGCACTTCGGCGCAGTCGTCGATGCCTTCGACCTTGAGTTTCATGAATTCGTCGCTGCGCTCGCCCAGGGCCTCGGCGGTACGGATGCGTTCTTCTTCCACCAGTTGGCGGATCTGCCCACGCAAGGGGCGATCGCTGATGCGGATGAATCGCCATGGCTGCATCAGGCCGACGCTGGGGGCCTGGTGCGCGGCTTCCAGCAGGCGGCGCAGCAAGGCCGGCTCCACCGTGCCACCACTGAAATGGCGCATGTCGCGGCGCTCGGCGATGGCACGGTAGACGGCGTCGCGTTCGGCCTGGGAAAAAGTGGTGTCTGTCATGGCCTCTTCGCGAGCAGGCTCGCTCCCACAGTGACAGGCGCTGTACTTGAGATCACACAATCCCCTGTGGGAGCGAGCCTGCTCGCGAAGGCGGCCTCAAGGTCAGGCGCAAACAACGCAGCAATCGCCCGCGGATTGGACGGAAAATAAAAATGCACATAGGACGCCGTCATCCGCCCCTGTCGGAAAACCGCCTCCGCCCCTCGCCCGCCATTCGGGCTATGGCCACGGGCAATCGGCTTGAGCTCGGTGCTGGTCAGGGAGTGATGATAGGTATGCCCACGCAGGTTGCCTTCGGGCAGGTCCACCGATTGCAACGCCAGGGCCGCCAGGCGCTTTTGCATCTGCGCATCACCGGCCAGCAACCCCAGGAGTTCGGCGCGCACGCCGTCGACGTCGGTCAGTGAATCGAGCAGATACAACATGCCGCCGCATTCGGCGAGCAACGGCTTATTGGCGGCATGGTGCGCACGGATCGCGGCGAGCATCGGCGCGTTCCGAGCCAGTGCAACGTGGTGCAGCTCCGGATAACCGCCAGGCAAATAAAGGCTGTCCGCCTCGGGCAGTTCGCTGTCATGAATCGGCGAAAAGAAGCGCAACTGCGCGCCCATGGCCCGCAGCAGATCAAGGCTTGCGCCATAGGTGAAGGCGAACGCTTCGTCACGGGCCACGGCGATGCGCACCCCATCGAGCCACGGCTCAACGGCGACCACCTCGGGCGCGGCGAACGCCACGGCGGGCGGCAGCGCCACTTCGCAACTGCCGGCCAGGGCATCGGCGGCCGCGTCGAGGCGCGCGTCCAAGTCGTTCAACTCGCTGGCCTGGACCAACCCGAGATGACGACTAGGCAATTCGATGCCGGTTTCCCGGGACAGCGCGCCGTACCAACGCAGGCCTTCGGTCAGGCTGCCTTCGAGCAATTGCGCGTGACGCAAGGTGCCGACCCGGTTGGCCAGGACACCGGCGAATGGCAGGTCCGGTTGATAACGGGCCAGGCCCAAGGCCAGGGCACCGAAGGTCTGGGCCATGGCCGTGCCGTCGATCACCGCCAGCACCGGCACGCCAAAATGCCGCGCCAGGTCGGCGCTGGACGGCGTGCCGTCGAACAGCCCCATCACCCCTTCGATGAGGATCAGGTCCGCTTCAGCAGCGGCTTCCCACAACAGTCGGCGACTTTCCTGCTCGCCGACCATCCACATGTCCAATTGATAGACCGGCGCGCCGCTGGCCCGCTCCAGGATCATCGGGTCGAGAAAGTCCGGGCCGCATTTGAACACGCGCACCTTGCGTCCCTGGTTGCGATGCAACCGGGCGAGCGCTGCGGTGACGGTGGTCTTGCCTTGGCCCGAGGCCGGCGCTGCGATCAGCACCGCCGGACAGCGGCGGCTGGTCATGGCGGGATCACTCACAGTTCGACGCCTTTCTGCGCCTTGATACCCGCCTGGAACGCGTGCTTGATCATGCCCATTTCGGTCACAGTGTCGGCCAGCTCGATCATCTCGGGCTTGGCGCCGCGACCGGTCACCACCACATGCTGCATCGGTGGGCGGGCCTGCAGATCGCTCAGCACCTGATCGAGGTCGAGGTAACCGTGCTTTAGGGCAATGTTCAATTCGTCGAGCACCACCAGGCCAATGGACGGATCACTGAGTAATTGACGCGATACGGCCCAGGCGGCTTCAGCGGCGGCGATGTCGCGCTGGCGATCCTGGGTTTCCCAGGTGAAGCCTTCACCCATGACGTGAAAGCGCACCTGTTCCGGGAAGCGGCGGAAGAACAGCTCTTCACCGGTGCTGTTGCGGCCCTTGATGAACTGCACCACGCCGCACTGCATGCCGTGGCCCATGGCCCGTGCCAGCATGCCGAACGCCGAACTGCTCTTGCCCTTGCCGTTACCGGTCAGCACCAGCAGCAAGCCGCATTCGTTCGGCGAGTTGGCGATGCGCTCGTCGATCACGGCTTTCTTGCGCAGCATGCGCGCCAGGTGGCGTTCGTCGCGATCAGACGTATCGGTGATGAGGGAGTCGGTCATGGGGAAGCCTCCGCTGGGGATTGGATAACGGCGGGCGGGCACAAAAAAGGACGGCAACGAGCCTGGCATCGCCCACCGTGATGCCGTTGGATGAATCAGGCCGGTCTCCGGGCTCATGAGCGGCGTGGTGCCTGGCTGCGCGCCTTCCCATGTCTGCGACACAGTGGCTTTTGCACAGCGTTGACTCATTTACCGTTGCGGGGGCAGCGCCGGGTTCGTGTTCACTCACCGGCTTCCCTGTTTCACTCTGTCGAACGCGGTCACAGAGCACCTGAAACAAGCGGCGAAGGTTAGAGGGTTGGGGGTGGAGCGTCAATTAAAGCTGCCATGGCTCGTGCACGGAACATTGGCCAGGATCAATAAAGTGACGTCAATCTTGTGCCACGCTACGGCAAGTGATATCAAATAGGCATCACGACCCGATATCACAAGAACAAGAGGGCAAAAACATGCAAGGCATGCTCATCAGCAATCCAAAGCTGGAATTCCTGCGCCCGCTGCTGGAACGCTGGTTTGATTGTATCGACCGCTACAACGCCGTGCGCGGCGATAACGACACACCCTATTGGTTCGATGAACGTGCCAACCTTGGGTTGCTGTCGGCCGCTGCCTGGATGGCCGAAATGGTCACGCTGCAGAACGCCCCGACCCGCAAGCAGAACGAAGAGGGCGAACGTAACGTCAGCGCCGACCTGTTCATCGCCAGTACCGAGGAGCGCGCCTTCATCCAGGCCACCCAACGCTGGCCCAAGGTCAACAACCTGAACCTGACCCAACCGCTGCTCGAAGCCACCAGCGATGCCAAGCGCATCAGCTACGCCAGCGACCTGAAGCTGGGCTGCCTGTTCGTCTCGCCGCAAAAAACCCAGCAAAGTGCCACGCCCGAAGAACTGCAGGACATGATCGACGACCTGCAAAAGGAAAACACCTGCGCCGTGGCCTGGTACTTCCCTTACGCCTATCGCAAATTGCGCAACGAAGCCGGGCAGTACCATCCTGGCATTGCGGTGCTGTTCAAGCAGGCCCATGGTTGATTCGTTCAGCAAGGAACTGCGAGGTGACCTCATGTGGGAGCGAGCACTCGGATACTCACAAATCCTGCGCTCACCACAGTTCTCCTGTGGGAGCGGGCTTGCTCGCGAAAGCGGTATGTCAGTTGGCGTTGATGTTGGATGTGCTGCCGTCTTCGCGAGCAAGCCCGCTCCCACAAAGGGTTGTTCAATGGTCAAAAATCTGCGTCCACTGCGGGATCTGCCTGAGTTGAACCATCGCGCGTCTACGCTCCTCTATGAATAACCACATGCATTCATAGGGACGCCAGCATGCTCAAGCCACCTCATCTTCTGATCGTCGCCCTTGCCGCCGGGCTTGTCGCTTGTGGCGAATCGTCCACCTTGCAAGTCTCCGACGGCACTGGCCCTGCACCGAAACTGCCCGAACCGAACAAGACCCTGATCCCCACCGTCAACATCGCCGAAGCCATCGGCTGGCCGCAAGGCGCCAAGCCAACCCCGGCCCAAGGCCTGCAAGTCGGCGCCTTCGCGGAAGGGCTGGACCATCCGCGCTGGCTCTACGTGCTGCCCAATGGCGATGTGCTGGTGGCCGAAACCAATGCCCCGCCCAAGCCAGACGATTCCAAGGGCATCCGTGGTTGGGTGATGAAAAAAGTCATGGGCCGCGCCGGTGCCGGGGTGCCCAGCCCCAATCGCATTACGCTGCTACGCGACGCCAACCACGACGGCATCGCCGAAACCCGTACGGTGTTCCTGGAAAACCTCAACTCACCGTTCGGCATGACCCTGGTCGGCAATGACCTGTACGTGGCCGATACCGACCGGTTGATCCGCTTCCCCTACAAAGAGGGTGACACGCAAATCAAGGCACAACCGACCAAGGTCGTCGACCTGCCCGGCGGCACCCTCAACCACCACTGGACTAAAAATGTGATTGCCAGCCGCGACGGCAGCAAGCTGTACGTCACCACTGGCTCGAACAGCAACGTCGGGGAAAATGGCATGGAGGCCGAGGAAGGTCGCGCCGCCATTTGGGAAGTGGACCGTGCCAGCGGCAAGCACCGGATCTTCGCCTCAGGCCTGCGCAACCCCAACGGCCTGGCTTGGGAACCGCGCACTGTTGCGCTCTGGACGGCAGTGAACGAGCGGGACGAGATCGGCAGCGACCTGGTGCCGGACTACATCACGTCGGTCAAGGACGGCGCCTTTTATGGCTGGCCTTATAGCTATTACGGGCAGAACGTCGATGCCCGGGTCGAGCCACAAAACCCGGCCCTGGTGGCCAAGGCCATCGCCCCAGACTATGCCGTCGGCCCGCACACGGCGTCATTGGGACTGACCTTCGCCGAGGGCAGCAGCTTGCCTGCACCGTTTACCGAAGGGGCTTTCATCGGCCAGCACGGCTCCTGGAACCGTAAGCCCCACAGTGGCTATAAAGTGATTTTCGTACCGTTCAACGGCGGCAAACCGGTGGGACAACCGATGGATGTGCTGACTGGTTTCCTGGACGCCGACGAAAAAGCCCAAGGCCGGCCAGTGGGCGTGGTGATCGACAAGCAGGGTGGGTTGTTGGTGGCTGATGATGTGGGGAACAAGATTTGGCGGGTGTCGAAAAAACAGGGCTGAAACCGATCCCCGTGGCGAGGGAGCTTGCTCCCGCTCGGTTGCGTAGCAACCGCTAAAAGCTTGGGGCTGCTGCGCAACCCAGCGGGAGCAAGCTCCCTCGCCACAAGAGCGCTCTTGCGGCGCAAAAACTCAATCGTCAGGGATTGCGCGCCAGGTGCTCCGGTTGCAGCACACGCTTGGCGCCCAGATAGGCCCTTTGCCAATAAGCCTTGGACAGGCTGTCGAGCTTGACCGTGCCACCCGTCGCCGGCGCGTGGACAAAGCGCCCTTCGCCGACATAGATCCCGGCGTGGCTGACCTGGGAACCGCCATTGGTGGCGAAGAACACCAGGTCACCGCTCTGCAACGCGTCCTTACCCACTTCTGGCGCCCGCATGCTGATCATTTCCCGCGTGGACCGTGGCAGTGCAATACCGGCGGCGTCGCGGTATACATAACCGATCAAGCCACTGCAATCGAAGCCCGAATCCGGCGTGTTGCCACCCCAACGATAAGGCGTGCCCACCAGGCCCAGCGCCCGGAACAGTACGTCTTCGGCGGCCGGAGAAAAGGTTTGCGAGGGAGCAAAGACCACCGGGGCCCGTACGGGTGCTGGCGGCGGGGTACGGCTGGCACATGCACTGAGCAGTGCGGCGAGGAAGATGAGCGCGAGGCGGGCCGACGTCGACATATGCAGAACAATCCTGATCTGGATGCGGCTTTTCTGCCGTGGGCATGAAAACAAATCCGCCTGCGGAGTACGCAGGCGGATTGCCATCAATCAATGATCAAGGATTCTAGCGGCTATATGGCAAACTTCAAGTAAGACTTTAAGTTTGCCTTACAAACTGTGTGCTTACTTGCGAGCAGTGACCGTTGTCGGTGCCATGGCGAGGGCTCGCTTGGCTTCGATGAAGGTCTTGCTCCAGTAGCTGTCGCCCAGGCTGTCGATCCGCACGCCACCGCTGCGGCGGCTGCTGGAATGGATGAACTGGTTGTCGCCCAGGTAGATACCGGCATGGCTGACGCGACCGCGACGACCGTTGGTGCTGAAGAACAGCAGGTCACCGGGCTCCAGCTGGTTGCGCGCTACCAGGGGGGCGTTCACGTTGATCATTTCGCGAGTGGAACGCGGCAGGTTCATGCCGGCCTCTTCACGGAACAGGTAGCCGATGAAACCGCTGCAATCGAAGCCGGCTTCAGAAGTACCACCAAAACGATAGCGGGTACCAATCAACGACATGCCGCGCTCCAGGATACTGTCAGCCAGTACTGGAAGCTGGTAAGGCTTGCTGCCGGCGAAGGCGGCGAGTTCTTTGTCGGAGGCCATTTCTTCCTGGAACGCAACGGAGGAAGACTGGGCAGTAACAGAGTTCTGGACCTGTGGCTGGGGCGCTTGCTGGGACACCGGAGTGTGGGCAGCGCAACCGAACAACAGGGTAACGAGTGCGAGAGGCACGAGGGGTGCGAAGCGATTTAGCATGGGCACGACCGTGGCTGAAGTAGTAAAGATGGCGAGACTATGCCTTCTATCAACCTCATTTGCAAATTCAATCGATGCAAATGTGACTTCTCGGTTTTACGTTTACATCTAAGCGCTTAAGCCCATTTTGACTGTGGCGAGGGAGCTTGCTCCCGCTGGGCTGCGCAGCGGCCCCTTTTGTGAGCGCTTCGCACTCAAGCGGGAGCAAGCTCCCTCGCCACATAAGATCTCGCCCAAAAAATTTTTACCAACCCAGGGTTTCTTTCAAAAAAGGAATAGTCAGCTTGCGCTGGGCCTGGAGCGAGGCCTGGTCGAGGCGTTCGAGCAGCTCGAACAATGCGCTCATGCTACGGGTGCCGCGGGTGAGAATGAAATGCCCGACTTCGTCGGTCAGGTGCAGGCCGCGGCGGGAAGCACGCAGCTGCAAGGCACGGAGTTTGTCTTCGTCGGACAGCGGGCGCATCTGGAAAATCAGCGCCAGGGTCAGACGTGACTTGAGGTCCGCCAGCTTCACCGGCAGCTCCCGAGGCGAAGTCGAGGCGGCGATCAGCAAGCGTCGACCGCTGTCGCGCAGTCGATTGAACAGATGGAAAAGCGCCTCTTCCCAGTCAGCCTTGCCGGCCACGGCCTGGAGATCGTCCAGGCACACCAGTTCGTACTGTTCAAGGTTGTCGAGGATTTCGACGCCGCGATCAAGCAACTCGGCCAATGGCAGGTACACCGCCGGTTCCCCCAGTTGCTCAAACCGCAGGCACGCGGCCTGCAACAGGTGCGTGCGCCCTACCCCGTCCTTGCCCCACAGATAGATCAGGCTTTCGGTCCAGCCGGCGTCGGCTTCGCAAAGCCGCTCGACATAGCCGAGTGCAGCGGCATTGGCGCCTGGGTAGTAATTGATAAAGGTGGCGTCATCACGCAGACGCACACCTAGGGGCAGCTGAATCGGTTTCATGCTGACTGAACAGTTCCTCGGGAACCGTTAGTGGCCTCTGTGTAAAGTGCGCAAAGTTTATACCCGTGACGCGGACCGCACAATGCGCCGGACCACGAGCAAAATCAAAGGTTTGCAGCGACAAGGGCGCGAAGCGTCAGTTTCCCTGACACCCCGCCTGCCCTTTGCCCTATAGATCGGGGTCTTCGACGCCACTGTAGATATCTGAATCTTTGTACAGATCGTGCATATGCCGTACCAGCACCATGATCACCGCGGCCACCGGCAGCGCCAGCAGGATCCCGGTGAAGCCGAACAACTCGCCCCCCGCCAGGATGGCGAAAATCACCGCCACCGGATGCAGGCCAATGCGATCGCCCACCAACAGCGGCGTCAGTACCATGCCCTCCAAGGCCTGCCCGACCATGAACACCGCCACGATGCCAACCATCGGGTACAAGTCGCCGCCGAACTGGAACAACCCGGCGACCAATGCCGCGCCAATACCGATCACAAAGCCCATGTACGGGACGATGGCCGCCAGTCCGGCGATCAAGCCAATCAACAGCCCCAGTTCCAGTCCAACCAGCATCAGCCCTGCCGCATAGATGAAACCCAGGGCCACCATCACCAGCAGTTGCCCGCGCACGAACGCCCCCAGCACTTCATGGCATTCGCCGGTCAGGGTCATGATGCGTTCTTCGCGATGACGCGGCAGCAGGCTGCGAATCTTCGCCATCATCAAGTCCCAGTCCCGCAGCAGGTAGAAGGCCACCACGGGAATCAGCACCAGGTTCGCCAGCAGGCCGATCAACGCCAGGCTCGAAGCCGTGGCCTGGCTCAACACCACGCCGACGATGTCGGTGGTCTGGCCCATGTGCTCGCTGATAGCGGCCTTGACCTTGTCGAACTTCCAGAAGCCGTCGGCCAGCCCCAGTTTCGATTGCACCCACGGCACCGCGCTGTGCTGCAACCAGTCGAGCATCTGCGGCGCCAATTCGTACAAGCGCAGCAGTTGCTTGGCGAGCATCGGGATCAGCACCAGCAACAACGCGACCACGATCAAGGTGAACAATGCAAAGACCGTCACAACGCCCCATGTCCGCGACAGGCCGAGCTTTTCCAGGCGATCCACCACCGGGTCGAACAGGTAGGCCAACAGCAGCGCAACCAGGAACGGCGTGAGGATCGGGTGCAGCAGATAGATAAACGCGAACAGCAGGGCGACCCCACCCAACCAGAACCAACGCCGCGTATCGCCCATGAACCACTCCTAGCTATATAAAGAAAGACAACCTACCAGCGGAACCGCAAGTTGGCGGCCGGTGCTGGCGCAGGTGTTGCAACCGGGACCGAGCCATCGGCTGCGGGCGACGCTTCAGGCACCGGCGCTACAGCCTCGCCTGCTGGAATTTCCTGCAGTTTTGCCAGGGCCAATTGCGCCTTCAGTTGCTCGGCGCTGCCGTTGACCTTATAGACGATCCGATCCCCTTCGACCCGCTGCAACTGCCCACCGAACGGCTCGAGCAAACGCCCCAGCGCTGCATAACGCTCCAGGTTCATGCCCTGCACTTCCAGCAGTTGCTCGGTGGCCACGCCCGGCTTGGCGACGAAACGCGGTGCCAGGCGCTGGCTCACCGCGAGCATGACCGCATCGGCCAGGGCCGCAGGATTTGCGCCCTGGGCGGTACCCTGTTCGCGCTGGTCCCCCAGCCACAGGCGCCAGGTGCCTTGCCACTGTCCGCCCTCTTCCTTGGCATGGACCGCCAGCAAGGCGTCCGTCGCGTAGCGCTCCGAAGCATCACGCAAAGGTGCCGGGTCGCTGCCTTCCAGGTTCGGCGCGGTGGCGATGATCTGCTCGCTCAAATCCGCCAGCGGCAGGTGCAGTGCCAAGCCCCGATGCTGTGCAGCACGCCGCAGCGGGGTGGCGCTGGCCTGGCCATCGCCCACCAGGCTGGAGCCTTCGGCCGAGTCGTTCAGCCACCAACCGAGGATCGACGGTCGGTTCGCGCTCCACAGCGACAAGCCTGCCGAGCGCAATGCCCGATCAGTGCTCGCCGGGTCGAAGTCGACCTTGAGGCTTTCCGGCGGGCCGGCATCGTAGCCATATTGAAGAATGATCTGTTGCGGGTCCTGGCGGATGGCCGCTAACCCGGGATTCTGGGCCGCCTTGGCGTCGCCGGTCAGGCGCAGCACCAACGTATCCAGGGCGCGCAGCGTCGCCTGGTTGCGCTCATCCGGCGTTTGGCTGGCGACCGGTTCGAGCACTTGATAGAGGCCATTGACGGTTTCGGCATGGCTCGCCAGGCTGATCAGCGACAAGCAGCCCACGGACAAGAATTTGAACAAACGCATGGAAGATTCCCGGACATAACGGCTGGAATAGGCCGTGTGAAGAAGATTGAGCATGGCTGTGACCACAGCACCCGGCAAAACATTCACACGCCCGGTGGAAGTTTCGCACGGTCATCACCATAACCGGTTACCGCTACACCTTATACAGACGCGCTACGCAGTACCAATATAAGAAATATCGGTTTTTTTCCGTGGATATGTCCCTGCCCGTCGGCGCGAGGATGGCCGCTGCCCCTCAAGCCTGATAAAATCGCGCGCCTTCGCAGACCGGCAATGGCTGGGCTCCCGGAATAATTCGTACAACGGTTATTCAATGGCCCCGGCGTCGGTCGTTACCCAGAAATCCCCCCTAAAGGCCTGGATCATGAGCAAGCAACCCTCCCTGAGCTACAAGGACGCCGGTGTAGACATCGACGCCGGTGAAGCATTGGTCGAACGCATCAAGAGCGTCGCCAAGCGCACTGCGCGTCCGGAAGTCATGGGCGGCCTGGGCGGTTTCGGCGCCCTCTGCGAGATCCCGGCCGGCTACAAGCAACCGGTCCTGGTCTCCGGCACCGATGGCGTCGGCACCAAGCTGCGCCTGGCCCTGAACCTGAACAAGCACGACAGCATCGGCATCGACCTGGTGGCCATGTGCGTGAACGACCTGGTGGTCTGCGGCGCCGAGCCGCTGTTCTTCCTTGACTACTACGCCACCGGCAAACTGAACGTCGACACTGCCGCTCAGGTCGTGACTGGCATCGGCGCCGGCTGCGAACTGTCCGGCTGCTCCCTGGTCGGCGGCGAAACCGCTGAAATGCCCGGCATGTACGAAGGCGAAGACTACGACCTGGCCGGTTTCTGCGTCGGCGTCGTGGAGAAAGCCGAGATCATCGACGGCTCGAAAGTCGCCGCCGGCGATGCCTTGCTCGCCCTGCCGTCCTCCGGCCCGCACTCCAACGGCTACTCGCTGATCCGCAAGATCATCGAAGTCTCGGGTGCCGACATTGAAAACACCCAGCTCGACGGCAAGCCGCTGGCCGACCTGCTGATGGCCCCGACCCGCATCTACGTCAAGCCGCTGCTCAAGCTGATCAAGGACACCGGCGCCGTCAAGGCCATGGCCCACATCACCGGCGGTGGCTTGCTGGACAACATCCCGCGCGTGCTGCCAAAAGGCGCCCAGGCCGTGGTCGACGTGGCGAGCTGGACCCGCCCGGCCGTGTTCGACTGGCTGCAAGAGAAAGGCAACGTCGATGAAACCGAAATGCACCGCGTGCTGAACTGCGGCGTGGGCATGGTCATCTGCGTGGCTCAGGAGCACGTCGAGACCGCCCTGAACGTCCTGCGTGAAGCCGGCGAGCAGCCTTGGGTCATCGGCCAGATCGCCACCGCGGCGGAAGGCGCTGCACAGGTCGAGCTGAAAAACCTTAAGGCGCACTGATGTCCGCAACCTGTGACGTGGTGGTGCTGCTGTCCGGCACCGGCAGTAACTTGCAGGCCTTGATCGACAGCACGCGGGCCGGCGACAGCCCGGTCCGCATCCGCGCGGTGATTTCCAACCGCGCCGATGCCTACGGCCTGCAACGTGCCAAGGACGCAGGCATCGATACCCGCGTCCTGGATCACAAGGCGTTCGAGGGCCGCGAAGCCTTCGACGCCGCGCTGATCGAACAGATCGACACCTTCAATCCGCAACTTGTGGTACTCGCTGGTTTCATGCGCATCCTCAGCGCTGGCTTCGTGCGTCACTACCAGGGTCGCCTGTTCAATATCCACCCGTCGCTGCTGCCCAAATACAAAGGGTTACACACTCACCAGCGCGCGCTGGAGGCCGGAGACACTGAGCACGGCTGCTCTGTGCACTTCGTCACCGAGGAACTCGATGGCGGACCACTGGTCGTACAGGCAGTAATACCGGTAGAGTTGCACGACACGCCGCAAAGCCTGGCGCAACGGGTTCACGCCCGCGAGCACCAGATCTACCCGATGGCCGTGCGTTGGTTTGCCGAAGGAAGGCTGACCCTCGACGATCGCGGTGCCTCACTGGACGGCCAGTTGCTCGCCGCCAGCGGCCATTTGATTCGATACTAGGAGATTTTATGCGTCGCGCCCTGCTCTTCGCTTGCGCTCTGCTTGCCTTGCCCCTGGCACAGGCCGCAGACCTTCAACCGTTCTCCGCCAGCTACACCGCCGACTGGAAGCAGTTGCCCATGAGCGGCACTGCCGAGCGCAGCCTGACCAAGGAAGCCAACGGCACCTGGAAGCTGAGCTTCAAGGCTTCGATGATGATCGCCAGCCTGACCGAAGAAAGCACCCTGACCCTGGACAAGGACACCCTGCTGCCACAGTCCTACCACTTCGAACGCGGTGGCCTGGGCAAGGCCAAGAAGGCCGACCTGGACTTCGACTGGAACACCAAGATGGTCACCGGCACCGATCGCGGTGACGCGGTCAAGCTGCCGCTCAACCGTGGCATGGTGGACAAATCCACTTACCAGTTGGCCCTGCAGCATGACGTGGCCGCCGGCAAGAAAAGCATGAGCTACCAAGTCGTGGACGATGGCGAAATCGATACCTATGACTTCCGCGTCCTGGGCTCGGAGAAGGTCGACACCAAGGCCGGCCAGATCGACGCAATCAAGGTCGAGCGCGTGCGCGACCCGACACAAAGCAAGCGCATCACCGTGCTCTGGTTCGCCAAGGACTGGGACTACCTGCTGGTGCGCCTGCAACAGGTCGAGACCGACGGCAAGGAGTACAACATCATGCTCCAGGACGGTACGGTCAATGGCAAGGCTGTGAAAGGCAGCTGATCGACGCCGATAACAAAAAGCCCCGCCGATGCGGGGCTTTTTATTTGCCAGGACTTCATGACCACCCAATGACCCTGTGGGAGCGGGCTTGCTCGCGAA
This sequence comes from Pseudomonas sp. Z3-6, assembly GCF_051131985.1. Classification (NCBI taxonomy): domain Bacteria; kingdom Pseudomonadati; phylum Pseudomonadota; class Gammaproteobacteria; order Pseudomonadales; family Pseudomonadaceae; genus Pseudomonas; species Pseudomonas sp. Z3-6. The sequence continues at coordinate 1,742,973 of NZ_CP071644.1, read as the reverse complement.
AGCGGTGTGTCAGACAAAGCAGCTCCATCTGATACACCGCTTTCGCGAGCAAGCCCGCTCCCACAGGGGGTTTGCGTTCACTCAAGGATTGGCGCTGCCACATGAAACCTTCTTCATGCACGCCACCTGCGACCGAATGCCGCGCACCGCCTGGCCTGCAGGACTGCTGCGCTTTGCATGAAAACTTCTTAACCCGCCGAAGCATTTACTTAGCACGCTATCCAAACCTATAACAAAGTCCTGCACACGCCTTGCTGCAGATAACAGAGATTGGAGCTTGCAAGATGACTGTGAAAGTAACTGAACGCGACGACGCCCACATGTCCCACGAAGGCATTGCCGCCGGTATCCGGATTTGGGACGTGCATCAACAGGATTTGTTGGTAGGGATGTTCCACTCCGAGACGGATGCCCATAGCTACAGGGCTGAGCTGGAGCGCGAGGAGCGGCAGCGTTCGCGGGAGACCGCTGAATCCTGAACCACACAAGACCCTATGGGTCCTGTGGAACCTGTGGGAGCAAAGCTTGCTCGCGATGGCGCTGAGTCAGCCGACAAATAATGTGGCCTGATAATCAGCTATCGCGAGCAAGCTTTGCTCCCACAGATTCCTACAAATTCCTACAAATTCCTATAGATCCGTACTCCCTACAGATGCTTCTCAAGCCTTCTGCAGGTCTTGCGCTTCAACTCAATGGCATTGCGCCCTGCTTACCACATCAAATCATCAGGAATCTGGTAGGCCGCGTACGGATCATCGGCATCCACTTCTTCGGTCTGGGTGTTGAGCTGGACAATGCGCTTGGGGTCGCGTTCCTGGATTTTCAGGGCGGCCTCGCGCGGGATCACTTCGTAGCCACCGGCGTGGTGGACGATCGCCAGGGAGCCACTGCTCAACTTGTTGCGCATCAGGGTATTGACCGAGATGCGCTTGACCTTCTTGTCGTCGACGAAGTTGTAGTAGTCCTCGGTGGTCAGCTTCGGCAGGCGCGAGACTTCGATCAATTGCTTGATCTGCGCGGCCCGGGCCTTCTGCTCGACCTTTTCCTGCTGCTGCCGGTTGAGTTCCTGGTCGCGCTTGACCTTCTCGGCCATGGCTTCCTGCGCTGCGCGCTGTTGGGAATCATCCAGTTCGATCTGGCCTTTATGGGCCAGGCGCTGCTGCTTCTGTTTCTCTTTGCCGACCTGCTTGGCCTGCTTTTGGTTGACCAGCCCTGCTTTGAGCAACTGGTCGCGAAGGGAAAGGCTCATGGTGCTTACTCACTTAGGCAACGGCCTCAGCCACAGCTGGGCAAATTCTTTTCCTGACGTTTGGCTTCGCCCCATAAGGCGTCCAACTCTTCGAGGGTGCAATCTTCCATTGGGCGATGGGTGTCGCGCAATGCCTGTACGATAAATCGGAAGCGTCGCTCGAATTTCCCGTTGGCGTCGCGCAGCGCGGTTTCCGGGTCGACCTTGAGGTGGCGCGCCAGGTTCACCACGCTGAACAGCAGATCGCCGATCTCGTCGCTGATGGCCACCGGATCGTTGTCGGCCATGGCTTCGAGCACTTCGTCCAGTTCCTCCCGGACTTTATCAAGCACCGGCAAGGGCCCCGGCCAATCGAAACCGACCTGGCCGGCACGCTTTTGCAACTTCGCCGAACGGGACAACGCCGGCAGCGCCGCCGGTACATCGTCGAGCAGCGACAATTGTTCGGGCGCCGTGGCCTTCTCGGCCCGTTCCTCGGCCTTGATTTCCTCCCAGCGCTGCTTGACCTGGTCTTCGTTCAGGCGCGGGATGTCCACGGGCGCATACAGGTCACCGGTAGGAAACACATGGGGATGACGGCGAATCAACTTGCGGGTGATGCTGTCGACCACGCCGGCGAATTCGAAGCGGTTTTCTTCCCGGGCCAGTTGGCTGTAATACACCACCTGGAACAACAGGTCGCCCAACTCCCCCTGCAAATGATCGAAATCGCCGCGCTCGATCGCGTCGGCCACTTCATAGGCTTCTTCCAAGGTATGGGGGACGATGGTCCGGTAGGTTTGCTTGATGTCCCACGGGCAGCCGTACTGCGGGTCCCGCAGGCGATTCATCAGGTGGAGCAGGTCTTCGAGGCTGTACATCAATTCATCCCATGACAAAAAAAAGCCCTGTGGGAAATAATTCAATAAGCCAAGAGGAGTGAGCCTGTGGGAGCAAAGCTTGCTCGCGATAACGGTGGGTCAGTCTCCGGATAGGCTGGGGCCACCACCACAATCGCGAGCAAGCCTTGCTCCCACAGACTTTGCTCCCACAGGCCTGCTCCCACATTTTTGGAGTGCGCCTGACCTTTAACCCGGCGTTCGGTTACGCCGGGTCTCGATGATGTTCGGCAGCTGGGAGATCCGCCCCAGCAACCGTCCCAGCGCATCCAGCCCCGGAATCTCGATGGTCAAGGACATCAGCGCGGTGTTGTCTTCCTTGTTCGAACGCGTGTTCACCGCCAGCACGTTGATCCGCTCGTTCAGCAACACCTGGGACACATCACGCAGCAGACCGGATCGGTCGTAGGCGCGGATGACGATGTCCACCGGGTAGGTGAGCACCGGCACCGGGCCCCAACTGACTTGAATGATTCGCTCCGGCTCGCGACCGGCCAGTTGCAGCACCGAGGCGCAGTCCTGGCGGTGAATGCTCACGCCGCGCCCCTGGGTGATGTAGCCGACAATCGCATCCCCCGGCAATGGCTGGCAGCAACCGGCCATCTGGGTCATCAGGTTGCCCACGCCCTGGATCTGGATATCGCCGCGCTTGCCCGGCTTGTAGCCGGTGGCCTTGCGCGGGATCAGCTCCAGTTGCTCGTTGCCCCGCTCCGGCTCCACCAGCTGCTGGGCCAGGTTGACCAACTGCGCCAAGCGCAGATCGCCAGCACCCAGCGCGGCAAACATGTCCTCGGCGGTCTTCATGTTGGCTTTTTCGGCCAGCTTGTCGAAATCCACCTGCGGCAGGCCCAGGCGACCGAGTTCACGTTCGAGCAAGGTCTTGCCGGCGGCGACGTTCTGGTCGCGGGCCTGCAATTTGAACCAGTGGACGATTTTCGCCCGCGCCCGGGACGTAGTGATGTACCCCAGGTTCGGGTTCAGCCAGTCGCGGCTCGGCGTGCCGTGCTTGCTGGTGATGATCTCGACCTGTTCACCGGTCTGCAGGCTGTAGTTGAGCGGCACGATCCGCCCGTTGATCTTGGCGCCACGGCAGTTGTGGCCGATCTCGGTGTGGACGCGATAGGCGAAGTCCAGCGGTGTCGCGCCCTTGGGCAGGTCGATGGCGTGGCCGTCGGGGGTGAAGATGTAGACCCGGTCCGGCTCGATGTCGACGCGCAGCTGTTCGGCCAGGCCACCGATGTCGCCCAGTTCCTCATGCCACTCCAGCACCTGGCGCAGCCAGGAGATTTTCTCTTCGTAGTGGTTGGACCCGGACTTGACGTCGGTGCCCTTGTATTTCCAGTGGGCGCAGACGCCCAGCTCGGCTTCCTCGTGCATGGCGTGGGTGCGGATCTGCACTTCCAGGACCTTGCCCTCGGGGCCGATCACCGCGGTGTGCAGCGAGCGATAGCCGTTTTCCTTGGGGTTGGCGATGTAGTCGTCGAACTCCTTCGGAATGTGCCGCCACAAGGTATGGACAATCCCCAGCGCGGTGTAGCAGTCGCGCATTTCCGGGACCAGTACGCGAACGGCGCGAACGTCGTAGATCTGGCTGAATTCCAGGCCCTTGCGCTGCATTTTTCGCCAGATCGAGTAAATGTGCTTGGCCCGGCCACTGATGTCGGCTTCGACGCCGGTGGCCTGCAATTCTTCGCGTAACTGGGTCATCACGTCGGTGATGAAGCGTTCGCGATCCAGGCGTCGCTCATGCAACAGCTTGGCGATCTGTTTGTATTGATCGGGTTCCAGGTAGCGGAAGGACAGGTCCTCCAGCTCCCACTTGATGTGACCGATGCCGAGACGGTGGGCCAGGGGCGCATAGATGTCGAACACCTCCCGGGCAACGCGATTGCGCTTTTCGTCATCGGCGGACTTCACCGCGCGGATCGCACAGGTGCGTTCGGCCAGTTTGATCAGCGCGACGCGCACGTCGTCGACCATCGCCACCAGCATCTTGCGCAGGTTTTCCACCTGGCCCTGGGTGCCCAGCACCATGGACTGGCGCGGGCTGAGGCTGGCGCTGATGGCCGCCATGCGCAGCACGCCGTCGATCAACTTGGCCACCACGGTGCCGAAGCGCTGGCTGACCACCGGTAGCTGGATCTGCCCTTCGCGCACGCCGCGGTACAGCACCGCCGCCACCAGGGAGTCCTGGTCGAGCTTGAGGTCAGCGAGAATTTCCGCGATCTCCAGGCCCGTCTGGAAACTCGAGGTGCCTTCGGACCAGAGGTTCTTCGCCGCGTTGTGTTGCTGCTCCGCCTCGCGCGCAAACTCGCAGGCGGCCTTCAAGGCTTCGCGATCCAGTGCCGTGTCGATACTGACCGCGTGATCGAGCCAAGCCTCGAGATTGATACTGCCGTCGGTGTTGATCGGCTGGTGTGCTCTCACCTGTACCATCTTTACTTACCTTCCCTACGACGCAGATTCAATGCGTCAACTTCGCTGACCTTCGCTGTCCGTGTTTCCGCCCAAGGCTATGGCGGGTTGGCACGAACGGGTCAGTCGGACAAGCCATCCTGGCTCGCTTCAAATAACGCCATGGCCTCGACATGCGCCGTTTGAGGAAACATATCGAGAATCCCGGCACGTTTTAACCGGTAGCCCTGCTTGATCAGTTCGACCGTATCCCGGGCCAAAGTTGCCGGGTTGCACGATACATAAACCAACCGTTTGGCCCCCAGGGACGACAGCTTGCGCACCACCTCGAAAGCACCGTCACGGGGTGGGTCCAAGAGTACCGCAGAAAAGCCTTCGCCGATCCATTCGGCATCCGCCAGAGGCTGGGATAAATCGGCCTGAAAAAAGGCAGTGTTATTCAAATTGTTGCTGACGGCATTGGCCGCCGCGCGGTCCACCATGGTTTGCACGCCTTCGACGGCCACCACCTGGCGCACGTTCTGGGCCAGCGGCAAGGCAAAGTTGCCCAAGCCGCAGAACAGATCCAGCACCCGCTCCTCGGGGCGGGGCGCCAACCATTGCAACGCTTGGGCGATCATCGCCTCGTTGACGCCGGCGTTCACCTGGATGAAATCCCCGGGCCGGTACGCCAGCTCAAGATCCCAGGCATCCAGGCGAAACCCCAGCGCCTGTCCGGGTTCGACCGGTTGCGGCTCACCTTCACCGTGTAGCCACAACTGGGCCTCGTGAAACGCGCAGAAATCCTTGAGGATCGTCAGGTCGGCCTCCGACAGCGGCGCCATATGACGCAGCAATACCGCGAGGGACGAACCGGCGAACAACTCCACATGCCCCAACGCCTGGGGTTTGCTCAAGCGTCGCAGCATGTCCGGCAGGCGGCTCATGATCGGCTGCAAGGGCTGTACCAGCACCGGGCAATCGCCAATGGCGACGATGTCCTGGCTGCCGGCGGCGCGGAAACCCACTTCGAGCTTTTTCGCCTTCTGGTCCCAACGCACCGCCACCCGGGCGCGACGTCGATAACCAAACTCCGACCCGCTCAACGGCGCGGCCCATTCATCGGGCTCGACACCGGCAACCCGCGACAGTTGCTCGGCGAGCATGCGCTGTTTCAGGGCGAGTTGTTCGTCATGGGGCAAATGTTGGACGCTGCATCCGCCGCAACGACCGGCATGAATGCACGGCGCTGGGCGGCGCAGTTCACTGGACAGGAATACGCGCTCGGTGCGCGCCTCGACCACTTTGCCATGGGCACCGAGCACCCGCGCCTCGACCTCTTCACCGGCCAGGGCGCCGATGACGAACCAGGTGCGGCCGTCGACAAACGCAATGCCCCGGCCATCGTTGGCCAGGCGTTCAATGGTCAAGCGCTGCTTTTTACCGGTGGGCACTTGCGGGGCCCGGCTTCCGCCGCTGGGCTGGAAGCGCAAGCCTCTTTCATGCTTGGCCATCAGTTGGGCGCGTCGAAAATGCCGGTCGACAGGTAACGGTCGCCACGGTCACAGATGATCGCGACAATCACCGCATTCTCCAATTCCTTGGACAAGCGCAGCATCCCCGCCACGGCACCGCCCGAAGACACGCCACAGAAGATGCCTTCTTCGCGAGCCAAGCGACGGGTCACATCCTCGGCTTCGCTTTGGGCCATGTCGATGATCCGGTCCACCCGGTCGGCCTGGTAGATCTTCGGCAGATACTCTTCGGGCCAGCGACGAATGCCCGGAATGGCCGAGCCTTCCATCGGCTGCAGGCCGATGATCTGCACGTTGGGGTTCTGTTCCTTCAGGTAGCGCGAGGTGCCCATGATCGTGCCGGTGGTGCCCATCGAGCTGACGAAATGGGTAATCGTGCCGTCGGTCTGGCGCCAGATCTCAGGGCCCGTGGAGGTATAGTGGGCCTCGGGATTGTCGCCGTTGGCGAACTGATCCAGCACCCTGCCACGCCCCTCGGCCTGCATGCGCTTGGCCAAGTCCCGGGCGCCTTCCATGCCCTCCTCCTGAGTCACCAGGATCAACTCGGCGCCATAGGCCGTCATCGCCGCCTTGCGCTCGGCGCTGGAGTTATCAGGCATGATCAGGATCATCTTGTAACCCTTGATCGCCGCCGCCATCGCCAAGGCAATCCCGGTATTGCCGGAAGTCGCCTCGATCAGCGTATCGCCGGGCCGGATCTGCCCGCGCAATTCACCACGGGTGATCATCGACAACGCCGGCCGGTCCTTGACCGAGCCCGCCGGGTTGTTCCCTTCGAGCTTGAGCAAAAGCGTATTGGTGGTCTCGCCGGGCAAGCGCTGCAAGCGGACCAGCGGAGTATTGCCGACGCAATCGGCGATGGTGGGGTACTGCAAAGTCATGGCGTATTCGCAATCCGGGCTGCGGGGGCGCCTATCATACCGGCAAACCCGGCGAGGCCATATCACGCAAAGTGAGGGGGTTATGGCTTATGGGAATAAGCGAGGTGTGTGCTGCTTTGCGGGGGAGCTTGATCACTCGCCACCGGATCCTCGCGCGCGCGTGATGCTCAGGCCCATGTAGTCGAGTTTCGGTACTCCACAGAACGTTTTTCCTACAGATCGGAGCGCTCGAATCGCCCATGGATGCCTGTTGTAAGCACCGTCTGTAGGCACTCCTCCTGCTGGTTTGTAGGCTCGTTCCTTTTGTATTGATGACAAAGCGGCCAAAGCTATCTGGCTTGGCACCATGTTCTTTACAGTTGTAGCGCTAAACGTATTGGTAGGGAGTGAGCAATAACAATGGCCAACGCGAAACAAAAAGATCCACAACCCAGCGCCCGGCGGACTTGCGGGCAACGCTTGCGCAGCCTATTGGAAGAATACGACATCTCTCCCTCAGGGTTTGCCAAGGTGCTCGGCATCAGCCCTCAATGCCTGACGAACTGGAGCACGCGGGGTATACCTCGACAGCGGGTGGAGCCATTGGCACGGTTGCTGAGTGTCAATGAAGTGTGGCTGGTGACTGGGGAGGGTGAGCGGGCACGTGACATACGTCGGGAGTAGGAGAGGATCTAACAGGTTCGCGGGGTTGGGACTGGTGGGTGCCCTCCCCGACGCTCCCCAACTCCTCGACTTTCCTTGCCTGATTGGAAAACGCTAATTGGCTGCCGGCACGCTGGTTGTGATCAATGGCTAACTGGGTGGCCAGACCTGTCCCTGCGCCAAGGCTTTATCGTTGACTTATACATAAAGTTAAAACCCCGCCTTCAAACCTTCCATCTGATCTCGAATGCTGCGCTCCCGACCCCCTTCTGAAGCCCATCCGCCATGATCGCCCCGACACCCAAGTCGAAAAGTCTATCCACACCCCAACCCCGTCGACTTCCGTAAATCCATTGACAGCCTGGCTGTGCCGCTAAGCTGGGGATGAAAGTTGCGCCCCGGTGAGAGCAAGCTTCCACGCCATGGAGGCCACGCTCGATGATTTATGGGACGTTACCTGACCCAACGCAGCCCCAGGACGACAGGAGCGTATTCGAACAGGGCGAAGTTATAGAGACGTAGCCAACCTGCTGCTTCCTCCATATTCGCTCCATCTAACTGTCAGACCTGCCACTTTCTGTAGTACTTATTACCCCCAAAGGGAAGTTCTTTCCTCGCAGCACATAAAAGTCTGTAGGAACACGATTTTTTATCGGATCTTTCCCGCGACTCGTCGAGACATCCATGAACTAGCGAGTCATCAGATATACCGATAATATTATTACCAAGCAATTCAGCGCTCGATCTTAGCCAAGGAACAGACAATTGAAGAAAAACAATAAAGACTTAACAAAGCGAGAGCACGAAGTTTTGCAGTTGCTTCTACAAGGCGAAACAAACAAAAGAATAGCTTTAGCGCTCGGCATTAGCGATTTCACGGTGCGAGAATACGTCTCCTCAATTTTACGAAAGAAAGGCGTAAATTCCAGAGGGAAATTGTTCTCGGAGAAGTTAAACAAACCTTAAAGGCATTACGCGCCTTACCACTCCCTCCAGTATCCCACCATTAAAAATTTTGATCGAACAACGTACTCATATCACCACCAGATAGGTGCTCTTCTAAAATCAATACTTCCTGAGCACAACACTTAACCGACACCAATGTAAGCATTCAAAGCTTGCGTTCCGTACACAACCATGAACATGATCCCAAAGAAAAAGTACAGCTGTTTATACCTATCCGGCACAACATAACCACACACCTTTTTCAGGATTAATTCAGCACCTTTAAAAAACAACCCTATTGCTAAACCCGCCGCCCCTCCTGCCACACACACCAACAATATAGACATCATCTCCCCCTGATCGAACACCAAACCACACCAACACAACGGAGTCAGACACTAAACATAAGCCTATTCCACTCATTCAAAGCAAAACATCCAACAAACTCAAACCTAACAAAATCATTGATAAGCTATATTATGCTCCAAGCAAAACTTTTCAATCATCTTAATTACAAACTCTCGTTGCTCTTCAGGTATAAATCTTGGCAGTAAAAAAACCTCTCTTCGTCCAGACATATTGAGCACTATTTCAATTGGTTTAAATATACAGTTTGTTATGCTAACTTCAACCACATCTCGATCAAATGACACCGTTTTAAATTTACGCCTAAAGCAAATTCGCCCCCCTTCCAGCCAAAGCAATCTACGCCCCTTAAAATACAACAACAAAAACAACGAAAACCAAATCAAAATCAGAGACAAGCCAACCCACAAGTCCAACTTTAAAAAAAGTATAATTTGAACAATCAACACACTACCAACCGTATGAGCAGAAAACTCGAAATATCTCAAAACGACTTCGTCTTTCACGCGAACCTTCCGTCAAACATGCATACAACCAGGAACATATCACCAAAAACTGTAAGTTTCCGTAGCTAATCGAAATATTTTAGCTCCCCCTCCCCTCCAGGCAAATTATCAGTGGCGGGACCATCTGAATTAGAAACACAATAAAAACCGGAAAGATAAACATGAACATCACATTATCTGAAATCGTATAATCAAATGCAGACTTACATACCGAAATCAGCCCTCTTAAAGCAAGTCCCATCACCCCCCCCATTAAAATCCATAACAGAATAGACATACCAACCCCCGACTCCACTTTAATACATTCTCCTTACCCTTAGCGCTGTACGAGCGTGAGTAACGGAAATCAAGCTAATCCGTGTGAGAGACTAAAGCTGATGACCTACCATTCGGTAAGATTAGCTGAAAACATTTTTTTGCAAATCAGCTAAATTCTGTCGGCAAGCGCTATGAGCATACATAAAAACAACAGACACACCATATACATAGCGCCACCAACAGAATAATCAACAACCAAAATGAAAAACAAAGAAATCCAACACAACCATTTTTAAATGGTTATACTGCAATTAGATTATTTCTTTGCCACTCCTCATCCGTCATGCGCCTTGCATTTGGCGACTTATTCCTCCACCAATCACTCCGGCCCCGTATCCAACGCCGACCCCCTTTATTATATTCGTGCTCACGGCTCCTGTCGGCCCCGTAAACACCCCACCAATTGCTCCTATTACAGTCGTCCCTACAAATTCCCCTGTGTTAAATGTCCCACCACCAACTGAAGTCCCAATATATCCAGCGGCTGCCGCCGCACCACCTATAGCGGCCCCGGCAATTAAGGCGCCGTTGGCGCCTCCCACAGCAGCTGCTTCGACCAATGAAATCTCGCGCATTTCTAATCCTCCTTCCAATATTGTCTTAAGCGAGCAATACCAACAATCCACAGCAAGCTCACATCAAAGCTATCCACTATTCAATTACACCACTAATTTTGCAAAAAAACTTTTTTCATATATATGTCACCTTTCATTTGATAACCAGCGCTCCTTCGAACTGTATAATCATCGTTTCGACGGACCCAATAAACCTTATTAACACCCCGCTCCCAAAGATGATTTCTAATTATTTTTAAAGATTCATACACACCTCCACAAGGAAAACAAAAATCAACTATCCAGGTCCTTCCACCCTCATTCCACTCAGAAGGATGAATTACAAAATCAAGACGCGTAAGTAGACGCTCTTCACTATCAGCAGCCAAGTGCGCCCACGTTACATAGCCAAGAGGAGAGGACGTTTTATCAAACAAAAACAAAATTTGTCTGTGATCTATTGCTGGAGAAATCCAATATTTCAATGTAGTCATCGAAAAAGAAGAATACCTCCTACACATAGACGTAATCATGCAAGCAAAACCCAGTTGTTTTGCCTTATCCAAAACAGCATCACATCCACAAGAAGTATATAAATCGAACTTCCTTTTCATCAACAACACCCCTATACAAGCATAAAAGACAACTACATTAAGCCGTTCCGTTTTTTTTTGCGACTGAAACCTCGATAAAACTTTACTGAATACAAATCCACATAACGCCTATACATACAAATTATCACGCCAAGGAATCCCAACCACCTCGCTCCTTACGACTATTGGCTCTCATAATCAGTATAGAGGTCAAATGTTTCCTTCATAAAATAATCCCAGACGGGCTCGTAATAGTTTTTTGCCTTTTCTATCTCCCCACTTACCGAAACAACCTCGGACAAGCCCCGAACTACAGAAGACTCCTTCCCCTTAGGCTTTACAATAAAACAATCACGCTCGATATCGTACCCAATTTTTACAGGCTCGCTTTCCCAAAGCGGCACAACAAAACTACCTTCATTAGCGTAATTAATTGAAGCCACCTGCACAACCTCTTCAACTAGTCGATCAAGCTCCGCAGAGGACGAAGTTTTTTTCACATTACTCAATGCACTAAAAATATGGTCCTTCAAATCAAGCAACAAATTATCACTTCTATTAAGTCTTACTAAATTAATGGCCATACCACGGATCACACCCACTCTTCCGATCTTATTTAAAAGAGCCCGCTCCAGAATCAAATCAAAAAGAGAAGAGTACGCTAAACTTAGTCTTTCCAGTCGTAGGGAGTCTATCCAAATTCCGAAAGTTCCATTTACCAACTTAGAAACCTTGCCCAGCAATAGAGACAAATACAAATCTTTCCCCCAGAACTCATAACCGCCCTTCACCACCCCTTCAGCTACTAAAGACATACTAAACTCATCTAGTAGCAATACGTTTTTCAGCGCTCGAGAAAATTCCAGAAAACAAGAACTACCTATACAATCGTCTAAAAGACGTGAACAAAAGCCGGCCTGCAATGCGAGATAGTAACCAAACCTAAGCTCATACTCCGCTTCGAACTGAAGTAATACATCCATCCATACCATATCTGCATCTTCCGCAGAAACCACCGAGTACTTGCATAGGCCATAACATAAGCATCGAATACTATCCAAGGCCGGTATGTACTCACCAACAAAACGATCAATATCCAGTTTGTCACCCGTGATAAGCTGAGAAAATATTCTTGTTCCACTTAAATCAAGCCACGCACCATTCAACGAAACATTCGAAGCGCTTACATTATAATGAATTATTCTCTTCGCCCTCGCAGCAGCAAACTGTCGAGCATAACGCTTCGCTAGCTCCACCAAACCAAAACCTAAATTACTAACCAGCTCACCATCCGGCCCTGCCGGAAGAAACTCAATCAACCTCTGAACTGCCAATTTTACGCGCCTAGCGTCACTACATAGTGAATCCGGAGATATGTCATTAAAGTAAGGAGCCCTGATGAAATGTGCAGGCCGTACAGCGGCTTCTCTGACCAAAAGTCCGCGTGCATATGTTTTTCCATCCTGATTAAACTCAGTCCCCATGGAAATAATGGCAACGGTTCTCATTGCGCCATAGGGTAGTGCAATATTTATAATTTCTGCCCATATTGACTCATAAACTGCGGTCTCAAGAGACAAAAGGCCGTTGCCATGAGCCTCGTCCGAATTTGCGCCTACTAAATTATTTGGCCCAATTCCCTTCAGTTGGTAGTCACCATCGAAGCCACAGCGCCCGCCTCCACCATTTCGCAGAATACCGTCACCACCGTATCTCTCGGCGTAGAATTCTTTTTCGTGCCTGGTCTTCCCGCCACCGATGCCTCTGCAGCCTACAACATAGCTGTACTTAGAGAGTATCTCTTCTTCGGTCAGGTTAAACTTCAGGCCTTTATTAATAAAGACGATAGAAGTGCCTTCAGCTTTCTCCGCCTTAAAGCTCAAGAAGACCTCATGCAGATCCGATAATTTTTTCATAGATTGCTCAACCACGCCGTTCCGAACAGCTCATATGGTTCAACGATAGCGACCAAATTCGATGATTTGTACCCTACACTTGTAGGGGTGACTTAAAAGGACATCTGTGGGATGTCTCCACTGCCTCGTCGCGACGCGGCATACCTTCACCAGGGCGCGGGAATGCAATCATGATCAGCACTTACGTGGAGCCAACAGCTTGTTAGGAGTCCGGCGCGCTCGGTGGTTAGGCAGCACCGAACTAGAGTGGAACAAAGGGAAAACCTAGATCATTGACTTTCGTTTTCGTTTAGGAAATACGGCGAAAGCCATTAAATATCTAAGAACGCATCATTCATAAACAGACGTTGGAGGCCGTCACAATAATGCTCATTCAACCCAAAGAATGGGGAGCTATTTTACCCCACAGAATAGGCGACCATTGCGATATCGCCTGCAAGCACTAATCAACTACCAGAAACCTTCACTGTAGAGCACGTGATAATGTCACCAGTCGGTTGTATGGCCCAGTAAAAATTGCGACACTCCTTTGGATGGAGCATGTGATAACTTCGGATTTGCAATCATCCGAGAAATACACACCATCACGCTGCTCTGAATATCCGATAGATAGCATTGCGTTCCGCAACAAGCTTGGCTCCATATTATTAGTTCCAACTCTTAATTCAGAAGATGCCTCATCAAAATACATTTTCTTAGCAGTTACCGCCAAGTATCCAATTGTTCCTCCCACGACCTCCCAACCTGAAAAATCATTTCTCAATGATAATTCATCCATAAAAATAAATACCAAAGTTATCAGTAGGGCGACCATTATATTTCTTTCAACCAAAACGAATATCTTGAAAGGATCTCCTGACAACTGCTCCCTAAGCTTTAACCTTTTCAAAACATTTTCGGTCATCTATTCGTCCTCGCTGCACAACTTTTAAATCGCTCACCCAACACCATTCCAAACAGCACACATAAATCAACGATAACGACGAAATTCGAAGATTTGTACCCTACACATGTAGGGGTGACCCAAGCGGCCGTCTATGGGAATCTCTACTACCTCGCCGCTATGCGGCATGCCTTCCCAAGGAGCTCCGGGATGCAACTATTGTCAGCAAGGAATGCTCACATTGACCCAAGACACGTCGTTATTCAGAACAGAGGCCCTGGAAGCCCAACAGGTGCAATGGTTAGGCAGCATCGTCCTGATTCGCCCTGTCTCGTTCGCCTTCCTCACAGCCTTCGCCACAGCCCTTGCATCAATCGTTGTTATTTTTTTCCTATGGGGAAGCTATACCAAGCGAAGCACCATAGCGGGGCAATTACTGCCCTCCTCAGGCCAGATAAAAGTTTATGCACCACAACAAGGAAGGGTGCTTGAAAGCTTTATTCAGGAGGGGCAGCACGTTAAGGCGGGCACGCACTTGCTCACATTATCCAGTGAGCACTATGGCGAAAATTCCGATCCGATCCAGGAAAGTATTAGTAGCAACCTTAAGGAAAGAAAACGGTCCTTAATTGATGAACTCACAAAAACAAAAACATTGCAGGCTGATCAAAGGAAAAGCCTTACCAGCCATTTAAGCAGCTTAAAAAACGAGTTGGATATTTTAGCCGGACAAATTTCCAGTCAACAACAGCTGGTTGCCTTGGCTTCCAATGCCACCAGTCGCTATTCAGGTTTAATGGAAAAGGGATATATAGCCATGGATCAGCTACAGCAGCGGCAGGCAGAGCTACTCAATCATCGACAGAAACTAAATGCCCTTGAACGTGACCGCTCCGCGCTGCGACAACAGATAACCGAACGCCGCAACGATCTTTCTGGCTTAGCCGCTCGACATGAAAATCAACTTGCCATCATTCATAGAACGCTATCGGAGATTGATCGAGAGATCATCGAGAGTGAGGCGCGGCGTATATTAGTTATCAAGGCTCCTCAAGAAGGTGTCGTGACCGTCATTTTTGCAGAGCCCGGACAGACCACAGGCACCGCTAGACCGCTGTTAAGCATCGTCCCAAATAACGCCTTATTGCAGGCTGAGCTTTACTCTCCGAGTAAGTCCATCGGTTTCATCCGAGTTGGCGATGAAGTACGTATTCGCTATCAAGCCTATCCCTATCAAAAATTCGGGCAACACGACGGGATAGTCAAATCCATCTCCAAGGCCTCGGTTTCTGCCGTGGAACTTGCAAACACGGTCGGAGAAATACCCGGCGTTGGTCTGGACGGCGAACGCTATTACCGAATACGCGTAGGTCTGGACAAGCAGCATGTCCTGGCCTATGGCGAACAACGGCCATTGCAAACCGGCATGTTACTTGAAGCGGACATCATGCAAGAGACGCGTCATCTTTATGAATGGGTTCTTGAGCCTCTTTATAGCCTGACGGGTAGGCTCTAGGAGCAACGCAGTTGAATTATACAAATGCAATTTCACTCCACTGGGGACGCCGGCTTCCATTATTACTGCAAACCGAAGCCACTGAATGCGGCCTGGCCTGTTTAGCCATGATACTTGGCTACCATGGGCATAACTCAAGTTTGTATGAACTCCGCAACAGATTCCAAACCTCATTAAAAGGCATGACATTAAAACAAATCATTCAAATAGCCGACCAATTGAAGCTGGGTACACGCGCCGTCAGGCTTGATATGAAAGACCTTCTGCAACTGAAGCTGCCCTGTATTCTTCACTGGGACTTCAATCACTTTGTCGTCTTGAAATCCGTACGTAAAAACCACCTTGTCTTACACGATCCGGCCCGAGGCATTCGGCATATATCACTTACCGAGAGCAGCGAATTTTTTACCGGAATAGCTCTGGAATTATGGCCAGAGTTTAATTTTGAAGAGCAGAAAAAGAAGCCAGGCATCAGACTTTCCCAGATGCTTGGGAAAACGGCAGGACTGTATCGTTCATTATTGCAAGTACTTCTACTGGCGCTCGCGCTGGAAATATTTTCTCTCGTCAGTCCGTTTCTTCTCCAATGGACGATTGACAATGTGCTTGTCAGTGAATATAACGAGTTGTTGAAAACCCTTGTATTAGGCTTTGGGTTATTAATGCTTATGCAACAGGGGGTGGCAGCCATTCGGGCCTGGGTATTGATACATATGAACACGATGATTAGCGTGCAATGGCGCGCCAATGTGTTCACTCATTTATTGAGATTGCCCATTCACTTTTTTGAAAGACGACATCTAGCCGATGTCGTATCGCGTCTTGGCGCAGTGGACCATATCCAACAAACCCTCACCGCCGCGTTTTTTTCCAGCGTTCTTGATGGCCTTATGAGTATTGCAACGTTAGTACTGATGTTTATGTACAGTCCTACTCTGGCTTCTATCTCCCTCATCACCATGGTGCTCTATATATTAGGCCGCTGCATCTGGTACGCCCCTTTTCGCCGGGCAACGGAGGAGCAAATTATCCACGCGGCGCGTCAGGAGAGCCACTTCTTGGAAACCATCAGAGGTGTTCGGGCGATCAAACTATTCCGGCGACCCGATGAGCGACGCTCCACTTGGTTAGGCCTGTTGATTGAGCAAATTAATGCAGATATCCGAACCCAAAAGATGCAGCTTCTTTACATTCAAATGAACGGGTTACTTTTCGGCATTGAAAACCTGCTGGCGGTGTGGTTTGGCGCCGGCATGGTAATGAGTGGACATTTCAGTGTAGGTGTATTAATGGCCTTCACCGCCTATAAGACACAATTTGTCAGTAGGGTATCGAACCTGGTCGACCATTTTTTCGAATTGCATATGCTTCAACTCTACGGTGAGCGTTTAGCCGATATTGTTCTTCATCCGCCGGAGGATAGCCACGGGGACATTAAACTAGCCATTCCCTGTACACGGAGCGCCCATATAGAAATAAGAGACTTGATGTACCGTTACTCTGACCAAGAGTCTTATATTATTGACAAGCTGAACTTATCTATCGCCGAGGGAGAATCGATAGCTATCACGGGAGCCTCCGGTGCCGGAAAAAGCACTTTGATCAACTTGATGCTAGGGATTCTTCCTCCCAGCGAAGGGCAAATCAAGATTGCCGGAATAGAAGTAAAAGACATGGGCGTAGGCACACTCCGAGACATGGTCGGCACGGTGATGCAGGATGATGTCTTGTTTGCCGGATCACTGGCGGAGAACATTTCTTTTTTCGATCAGGATGCTGATATGTCCTGGATCATGCAATGTGCAGAAATGGCCGCGATCCATAATAGTATCCAATCAATGCCTATGGGATACAGCACGCTGGTTGGGGACATGGGGACGGTGCTCTCAGGCGGGCAGAAACAACGCGTACTGTTGGCTCGTGCACTTTATAAAAAAGCCAGAATTTTATTCCTTGATGAAGCCACCAGCCATCTCGATCTGCAATGCGAGCAATTAGTCAACGACGCCATACGCTCGCTCAAAATAACTCGAATAATAGTCGCCCATCGGCCCGAGACGATCGCGTCGGCGGATCGGGTTTTCATATTAGAATCCGGTAAATTAAAACCGTCCCCCTTCCACGCAAATGTGAATGCAATCAGATGATGGGCTATTCCAACTGTGCGCTCTCCCTACTTGTCGGGGGCATAACGTTATCAGCTATGGGGGCTGAGCTTGTTGCGCCTAACCACGTCACATCAGTTTCTTCAAAGGCAAGTATCTACACGGATCAGCCGTGCGCCTTCGGAAGTATTCCTACAAAATTATCTCTGCAGGAGACCATAGAACGGATACTTTGCAATGATCCGAAAACACGCTCGGCCTGGGCTCATGCAAAAGCGCAAGCCGCTCAAATCGGAGTCAGTCGATCTTTATATTTTCCGAAGTTCACCGGCAGCAGCGGCGTATCTACGGGACGGACCGTTACTGATTATGAGCAACGCAGCGAACTTTCCAGCGAAGGAAACCAACGGCAGGTTTTCAATAGGTTGCATTTCAGTTGGGTATTGTTCGATTTTGGGCATAGGGAGGCTGAGCTAAGAAGATCCATGCAGCTTTTGGTTGCAGCCAATGCCAATCAGGACGCCGTATTGCAAAAATCTTTCGCTTCCGCAGCAGAGCTTTATTACAGAGCTCTTGCCGCTCAGCGCAGCTTGATCACCTCATCAAAAGTTACATCGTTTGCTGCCGAAAATCTCGACGCAGCAGAAGCGAAGTATCGATCTGGAGCCGCGGCGCTTTCCGATTTATTGCAAGCGAAAGCAGCCTATTCCCAAGCCAGTCTGAATCAGATTCGCGATCAGGGAGCGCTTCGCAATGCCACTGGGATGCTTGCGATGCGCATGGGCCTCTCTCCTGAGACGGCATTCGGACTGGAGGGAAACCTTACGACGTTACCCGATACGCGATTCATCAAGACAATTGACGAGCTATTTCAACAAGCCCAACAAGATCATCCCACCTTGATAGCCGCTAGGGCTCGAATCAAAGCCACTGAAGCGAAGCTTGATGAGAGTCGCGCGGCTGGAAAACCGACCCTTTCACTAACAGCGGATATTTCCCATACCCGGATTGATCAATCCCAGATGCTTAACGGCAACAGACGTGACCGGGATAGAGCCGTTGGCCTGCAATTAAATGTTCCGCTGTTCGATGGCTTCAGCCGGAAGTATCAGATACGCAGTGACCTCGCCCGTCTTGAGGCGAGTAAGCAAGAACTTCTGGAGGAGCAACTGAGGTTATCGCTTGATCTCTGGGAAAACTATCAAACCCTAAGCAATGAGCTTCAGCGACTGAATCATACCAACAAGTTGATCACACAGTCACAACAATCCCTCGAGGTAGTGCAAGGTCGCTATCGATCCGGGGTGGGTAGCATGATTGAATTGTTAAGCGCTTTAAACACCTACGCAGGCGCTGAAGCTCAGCACATTAACGCCTTGGATGCTTGGCACACCGCACGATTAAGACTTTCGGAAAACTTGGGATTGCTGGGCTTTTGGAGGTTGCACTAACGCAGCACAACAGATCATAAACAAGGAACCTCACAATGAGACCAGCATGGACCGTGACCCTTTAAATCCCAGACCTTCGCAACACAATGAAAGCTTTATCAGGAGCACCTTTTCCATCTTATTGCCGTATTGGCAAAGTGAGGAGCGAATATTTGCATGGATTACAGCAACACTGCTTATATTTTTATCGCTTATGGCCGTTGCCACAGCGCTGGTCGTTAACGAATGGTATCGACACTTCTACGATGCAATACAGGAAGGCAACATAAAACAATTTTACCTCTTGGCCTTGATATTCATAGGTGTCGTCATTTTTTCTGTCTTCAGGTCGGTCCTGATAGCCTATCTGGTTGACATCCTGGCTTTGAGATGGCGAAGATGGTTAACCAATCATTACCTTCGCCTTTGGACATTAGATCCTGCCCAAGTCGACCAAACTGGAAACGAGGTCGATAATCCTGACCAACGTATCGCAGAGGACATTAATAAATTCACCTTTGAAACCATTGACTTGACCTGCGGGCTAATTTTTACCGCCGCCAGCGTAATATCCTTCAGCATAGTATTAATCAGCGCCTCCGGTGATGCTGTACTTATGGGAATCACGATTCCTTGCTACATGTTCCTAGCCGCTATTGTTTATGCTTTTATCGGGACTCTGATCAGTCAAAAAATCGGCTTCAAACTAATCGCCTTAAGCAACAACCAACAAAGATTGGAAGCTGATCTACGCTACTTCTTAATTAGGCTTCGGGAAAAGTTCAGAAAACCTCCGTCCCCGTTGAGGTACGAACCTGAGAAAAATAGCATTAATCACAAGCTCGAAGGTAGCCTGGCGAATTTTCGCAAGATAATACAGATAAAAATGCGTCTATCCTTGTTCACAGAGACATATGGCCAACTCGCCTTGATTCTTAGCAGTTTATTAGCCGCCCCACGCTTCTTTGCCGGCCATATAACCTTTGGTGACCTGATGCAAATTAATTCAGCTTTTGGAAATCTAAGTGAAAATTTAAGCTGGTTTATCAACGCCTACAGCAGGATCGCAGACTGGAAAGCAACGACAGATCGGCTGATCGCTTTCAATAAGGTGATGACGAACTCTCCTGCGGAGACGCCGAAGTATCCACAGCATGACTGCTCATCTTTTCGTGCTCCTGAGCCACCTACCTAAAGTTCAGCCGCAACCTCTGTCGGCGGATATCCACTAGGCGATTGCAAATCCCACTGCAACAAGCCTCCGGTCGAACCGATGCACAGCAGACACCATTTTTCCAAAGATCCCCCGCCCGCAAATCGCTACACTGCGCAGGTATTGCGTGCCGGATGCGCGCACAGCTCAATCAGACCGCTGGATGCAGGAGACAAGTGTGCTCAAGAAACTGGGAATCAAAGGCCGTGTGCTGTTGCTGACCCTGTTGCCGACCAGCCTGATGGCGCTGGTCCTGGGCGGCTATTTCACTTGGATGCAGCAAGCGGACTTGCATGCCCAATTGCTGCAACGGGGCGAGATGATCGCCGAACAGTTGGCCCCGCTGGTCGCTCCGGCCATGAGCCGCCAGGACATCGATCTGCTGGAGCGCATCGCCACCCAATCCCTTGAGCAAGCGGACGTGCGCGCCGTGACCTTCCTCGCCCCTGACCGCGCGCCGCTGGCCCATGCCGGCCCGACCATGCTCAACCGGGCGCCGGAGGGCAACGGTGCGCAGTTGCTGCAACGCACCGGCAATGACGCCACGCGCTACCTGCTGCCGGTATTCGGCAAGCACCGCAACCTGGCGGGCGAGTTGATCCCCGAAGAGGCCGACCGCCTGCTGGGCTGGGTCGAGCTGGAGTTGTCCCACAGCGGCATGTTGCTGCGTGGCTATCGCAGCCTGTTCGCCAGCCTGTTGCTGATCGGCGCCGGCCTGTGTTTGACCGCGCTGCTGGCCTTGCGCATGGGCCGCACGATCAACCGTCCGCTGAGCCAGATCAAGCAAGCCGTGGCGCAACTCAAGGACGGCCACCTGGAAACCCGCCTGCCACCACTGGGCAGCCAGGAGCTGGACGAGTTGGCCTCGGGCATCAACCGCATGGCCAGCACCTTGCAGAACGCCCAGGAAGAATTGCAGCACAGCATCGACCAGGCCACCGAAGACGTGCGCCAGAACCTGGAAACCATCGAGATCCAGAACATCGAGCTGGACCTGGCCCGTAAGGAAGCGCTGGAAGCGAGCCGGATCAAATCCGAGTTCCTGGCGAACATGAGCCATGAAATCCGCACACCGCTCAACGGCATCCTTGGTTTTACCCACCTGTTGCAGAAAAGCGAGCTGACTCCACGCCAGCTCGACTACTTGGGCACCATCGAGAAATCCGCCGACAGCCTGCTGGGGATCATCAACGAGATCCTCGACTTTTCGAAGATCGAGGCCGGCAAGCTGGTGCTCGACAACATTCCGTTCAACCTGCGGGACCTGCTGCAGGACACCCTGACCATCCTCGCCCCCGCCGCTCACGCCAAGCAGTTGGAACTGGTGAGCCTGGTCTACCGGGACACGCCGCTGTCGTTGGTGGGCGATCCACTGCGCCTCAAGCAGATCCTCACCAACCTGGTGAGCAACGCGATCAAGTTCACCCGCGAGGGCACTATCGTCGCCCGGGCCATGCTTGAGGACGAGCACGAAGACAGCGTGCAGTTGCGCATCAGCATCCAGGACACCGGCATCGGCCTGTCCAGCCAGGACGTGCGGGCACTGTTCCAAGCGTTCAGCCAGGCCGACAACTCGCTGTCGCGACAACCGGGTGGCACCGGCTTGGGCCTGGTGATTTCCAAGCGCCTGGTGGAACAGATGGGCGGCGAGATCGGCGTCGACAGCACACCGGGCGAAGGCTCGGAATTCTGGATCAGCCTGCGCCTGCCCAAGACCCGTGATGATGCCGAGGACCTGCCGGGCCCGCCATTGCTGGGCCGGCGCGTGGCGGTGTTGGAGAATCATGAACTGGCCCGCCAGGCCTTGCAGCACCAGCTCGAAGACTGCGGCCTGCAAGTGACGCCGTTCAACACCCTGGAGAGCCTGACCAACGGCATCACCGTCGCCCACCAGACCGACCAGGCGATCGATCTTGCCGTGCTGGGCATCACCAGCAACGACATGCCGCCGGAGCGCCTCAACCAGCACATCTGGGACCTTGAGCACCTGGGCTGCAAAGTGCTCGTGCTGTGCCCCACCACCGAACAGACCCTGTACCACCTTTCGGTGCCCAACCCTCACAGTCAGTTGCAGGCCAAGCCGGCCTGCACCCGCAAGTTGCGCCGTTCGTTGTCCGACCTGGTCAACCCCCGCCCGACCCGCAGCGAACCCAGCGAGCCGGTTTCCAGCCGCGCCCCGAAAGTGCTGTGCGTGGACGACAACCCGGCCAACCTGTTGCTGGTGCAGACCCTGCTCGAAGACATGGGCGCCAAGGTGCTGGCGGTGGAAAGCGGCTACGCGGCGGTCAAGGCCGTGCAGAAGGAAACCTTCGACCTGGTCCTGATGGACGTGCAGATGCCCGGCATGGACGGTCGCCAGAGCACCGAGGCGATCCGCCAGTGGGAAAGCGAGCGGCACTGCACGCCGCTGCCGATCGTCGCCCTCACCGCCCACGCCATGGCCAACGAAAAGCGCGCCCTGCTGCAAAGCGGCATGGACGACTACCTGACCAAACCCATCAGCGAACGGCAACTGGCCCAGGTGGTGCTCAAGTGGACCGGCCTGGCCCTGCGCAACCAGTCGCCGGAGCGCAGCAACGATGCCCAGGGTGCCAGCGAGCTGCTGGTGCTCGATCATGAAGAAGGCTTGCGCCTGGCCGCCGGCAAGGCCGACCTGGCGGCGGACATGCTGGCGATGCTGCTGGCGTCCCTGGAAGCCGACCGCGAAGCCATCCGCCAGGCCAGCGAGGCCAACGATCACAACGCCTTGATCGAACGGGTCCACCGCCTGCACGGCGCCACCCGCTACTGCGGCGTGCCGCAATTGCGTGCGGCCTGCCAGCGCAGCGAAACCCTGCTCAAGCAACAGGATCCCAAGGCCGCCGCCGCCTTGGAAGAGTTGGAGCGGGCCATCAATCGCCTGGCCAGCGAGGCGCGTATCAGTGCCTGATCCAGGGCAATACCCTGGAAATCGGAATCACTGAAAATGTCCGCTATCCCGGCCCGTAGGAGCTGCCGAGCGAAGCGAGGCTGCGATTTTTTGATCTTTCACTTGCGATTCAATGGTCAGCGCAAAGATCGCAGCCTCGTTGCACTCGACAGCTCCTACGGGCTTGTTTTTTCTGCCAGGAGGCCGCCATGCGCGTGATTTTTTTCAGCAGCCAGACCTATGACCGCGACAGCTTCACCCAGGCCCCGACACCCGCCGGCCTTGAGTTGCAGTTCCAGCCCGCCCGCCTGAACATGGACACCGTGGCCCTGGCCGAACGGCATGACGTGGTGTGCGCCTTCATCAACGATGACCTCAGCGCCCCGGTGCTGGAGCGGCTGGCCGCAGGCGGCACGCGGCTGATCGCCCTGCGCTCGGCCGGCTACAACCACGTCGACCTGCTCGCCGCCAAGCGCCTGGGCTTGAGCATCGTCCGGGTCCCGGCCTATTCGCCTCACGCCGTGGCCGAACATGCCGTGGCGTTGATCATGGCCCTCAATCGTTGCCTTCATCGCGCCTACAACCGCACCCGGGACGGCAATTTCAGCCTCCATGGGCTGACCGGCTTCGACCTGGTGGGCAAGACCGTCGGGGTGATCGGCACTGGGCAGATTGGTGCTACGTTCGCACGGATCATGGCCGGTTTCGGCTGCCAGTTGCTGGCCTACGACCCCTACCCCAACCCGCAGGTCGAAGCCCTGGGCGCCCGCTATTTGCCCCTGGACGAATTGCTGGCGCAAGCACAGATCATCAGCCTGCACTGCCCACTGAACGAACAGAGCCGACACCTGATCAACGCCCGAACGCTGGCCGCGATGCAACGCGGCGCCATGCTGATCAACACCGGGCGCGGCGGCCTGGTGGACACACCGGCCTTGATCGCGGCCTTGAAAAGCGGCCAGTTGGGCTACCTGGGCCTGGATGTGTACGAGGAGGAGGCCCAGTTGTTTTTCAAGGATCGCTCAGACCTGCCTTTGCAAGATGACGTGCTGGCACGGCTGCTGACCTTTCCCAACGTGATCGTCACTGCCCACCAGGCGTTCCTGACCCATGAGGCGTTGGCCGCCATTGCCATGACCACCCTGGACAACATCGCCGCCTGGGCGGCTGGTGTGCCGCAGAACCTGGTGGATAGCTGATCCCCCAGGTCACCACCTCCTGTGGGAGCGGGCTTGCTCGCGAAGGCGGAGCTTCAGTTAGCCTATGTGTTGCTGACACACCGCCTTCGCGAGCAAGCCCGCTCCCACATTAGGAATGGAGTTTCGTCGGCAAGATTCGTGGTTGACCATCCCAACCCATGCCCCGTGCTAGCATGTCGCGCCTATTTGGAGGACCCATGGCCGAACACGATTTCCGCTACACCCTGATGAACCCGCAGCATACATTGACCGAAGTCCGCGCCCTGGCGCCGGGCCGCTACCAGGTCACCGGCAATGGCGGTTCGATCCAGGCCAACGATGTGTTGCTCGTCACGCTCAAGGGCAGCAAGGACTTGTCCATGCGTCTGACCGTGGACACCGTGCGGCACCTGCTCAAGCCCATGGGCCAATGGACCGCCATGACCACCGGCCCGGTGTTCGGCGAACTGGCGATCCATACCTGGCAGGTCAACTGCGATAGCTGCGCCAAAGAACTGAGCTTCGAATTCGCCGTCGATGCCAAGCTTGGCGTCAAGGCCGAGAAGCCGGCCGCCACCGCGCGAATCGCCGAACTGGGCTGGACCACCGTGGGTGAAAAACACCTGTGCCCGAAATGCCAGGAAGCCGCCTGATGAAACGTTTGGCCCTGTCCGCGTCGATCGGCATGAGCCTGATGGGGTGTGCCGCTGAACCTGTGCAGTTGCAACCTAACCGCAGCTACATCCTGGAGTGGATCGGCGAACGGCCATTGATGGACTACAGCCACCTGACCATCACCCTTGGGGATGACGGCCGCGCCTACGGCAACGGCGGCTGCAACCACTGGTTCGCGCCCTACACGCTGGAAGGCCACCGCTTGAGCTTCGGCAAGATCGGCAGCACCCGCAAACTCTGCGCCCCGGCGGTGATGGAGCAGGAGACGCGTTTCTTGCAGGCCTTGGAAAAGGTCGAACGCTGGGACGTCTCGCCCATCGAGCAAATGCGCTTCTGGCCGGCCCAGGGCAAGCCGTTGCGGTGGTGGCTGGAGGAAGGCTGAGGCCTGAGCCTGCAGACACCCCAGTTTGGACCAGGGACATGGTTGACCCTGTGGCGAGGGAGCTTGCTCCCGCTGGGCTGCGCAGCGGCCCCCTCCATTCTGTCTGACACATCAAAGTGACAGGTACATCTGGGGCCGCTTCGCGGCCCAGCGGGAGCAAGCTCCCTCGCCACAAAAGCTCCCTGTCACAGAACCTATATAACCAAACGCCCTATGTCAGTTCGGGATCACTTGAGTGCCTGCAACGCCTCAAGCTTGGCCATCACCCCCGCCGCCGTCTGCTCCCCCAGCAACTGTTCGCGTACCTTGCCCTGGTTGTCGATGATGTAGGTCACCGGCAACCCTTCGCTGCGAGGCAGGTCGAAGATCTCGGCCGGGTCTCGCGCCAGCACCGTGAAGCGAATCCCCATCTTGTCGCTGGCACTCTTGAGTTCTTCGCCCTGCACCTGGTCGAAGTTGACCCCGAACACACCGATGTTGCGCCCCTTGAGCTGTTCGGCCAGGGCATTGAACTCCGGGATCTCGGTGCGGCACGGCGCGCACCACTCCGCCCAGTAGTTGAGCACCAGCCATTGTTTGTCCAGCCGCTGGGAGGCGATGGCCTGGCCGTTCTGGTCCACCCCGTAGTCGTTTCCGCAACCGGCGAGCAACAGGATGCCCATGAATGTCAGTGCCGCCGTCAATCGCCTTGTCATGTGCCAATCCTTGTCTGATGTGAACGCTGCTGCGACCCTTCGCCTCTCTAAGGTGCTAGGGACTTCGCGGCACAGTAGAATAGCCGCCACCTTACGCAAGATGCGACCCGCTCATGACCGATCTGACGCTTTATCACAACCCGCGCTGCTCGAAATCCCGCGGTGCGCTGGAACTGTTGGAGGCCCGCGGCCTGGCGCCGACCGTGGTCCGCTACCTGGAAACCCCGCTCGACGCCGCGCAACTGGAGCGCCTGCTGGCCAAGCTCGGCATCAGCGCCCGGCAGTTGCTGCGCACCGGCGAGGACGAATACAAGGACTTGAACCTGGCCGACGAAAGCCTGAGCCAGGCCCAGTTGATCGCCGCCATCGCCGCCCACCCGAAACTCATGGAACGGCCGATCCTGGAAGCCGGTGATAAGGCCGTGATCGGCCGTCCGCCGGAAAAGATCCTGGAGATCCTGCCGTGACCACGCCGTATATCCTGGTGTTGTATTACAGCCGCAGCGGCTCCACCAACGAAATGGCCCGGCAGATCGCCCGTGGTGTCGAGCAGGCCGGGCTGGAGGCCAGGCTGCGTACGGTGCCAGCGATTTCCACCGAGTGCGAAGCAGTGTCCCCGGACATTCCGGAGCAAGGCCCGCTCTACGCCAGCCTTGATGACCTGAAGAACTGCGCCGGCCTGGCCCTGGGCAGCCCGACCCGGTTCGGCAACATGGCCGCGCCGCTCAAGTACTTTCTCGACGGCACCAGCAACCTGTGGCTGACCGGCGCGCTGGTGGGCAAACCGGCCGGAGTGTTCACCTCCACCGCGAGCCTGCATGGCGGCCAAGAAACCACCCTGCTGTCGATGATGCTGCCACTGTTGCACCACGGCATGCTGATCACCGGCCTGCCCTACAGCGAATCGGCCCTGATCGACACCCTGGGCGGCGGTACGCCCTACGGCCCGAGCCATCACGCCGGGGCCGACGGGAAAAGCGGCTTGAACGAGCATGAAGTCGCCCTCTGCCGGGCCCTGGGTTCGCGCCTGGCGAAAACCGCCCTGTTGCTGGAGAACGGCCGTGGCTAAGAAGCCGAAGATCCTGCCTTCCATCCAATGGCTGGAACCGCGCGTACGCCTGGCCCGCGTCCTCAGCCTGCTGTGCTTTTTCGGCCTGGTGGGATTACTCAGCGCGTATTACCTGCTGATCGCCGACCTGCACGGCGCCCGGCCCTGGGTGATTCTGCTGATCGAACTGGTGCCACTGCTGATACTTGCGCCCGGCATGCTCAGCGGCAGTGCCCGTGGACATTCGTGGATGTGCTTCGTGGTGAACCTGTATTTCATCAAGGGCGCATTGGCGGCCTATGACCCGAACCGGCAGCTGTTCGGCGTGCTGGAAATGGCTGCAAGCGTGGCGGTGTTCTGCTCGGCCTTGCTGTATGTGCGCTGGCGGTTTCAGTTGAATCGGCGGTTGGCGGGAGAAGGCGAGCCCTCCGTCGTCTGATAGGCCGCCTTCGCGAGCAAGCCCGCTCCCACACTGGATTTTTGAACGCTGAAAATCCCCCGTGGGAGCGAGCTTGCTCGCGATTGGCGCAACGCGGTCTCAATGATTCACTGTGTAAGCCAGCATCATCGATATCTGCGACATCGGCCGCCCACCGCTCTCTTCATGCCACTGGTTGAAGGCATTCTGCACCGTCGCCAGGTCCCGCAGGCTGGTGGGGACTTTGTCGATGATGTCTTGGGCGTTGAGCGCCGCCACCACGTCATAACTGGGCACGAAGGTGTCCTTGCCCATCATCCGCAAGAAGCGCGGCGCCGACAGGCCGCCCAATTGATGGCCGTGCTTCTTCAGGTAGGTCCACAGGCCAACGATATCGGTCACCGGCCAGTCGGCGACCAGCGCGCCGAAGCTGCCCTTTTCATGGGCCACGTCCAAGATCAACTGCGCGTTGCGCGGTACGCTCTTGAGCTTGCCCAGGTGGCGGATGATCCGCGCGTCCTGCATCAGCCGCTCCAGGTGTTCGGCGCTCATCAGCACGACTTTTTCCGGGTCGAACTTGAAGAACACTTCTTCGAAGGCCGGCCACTTGGCGTCCACCAAGCTGTGCTTGAGCCCGGCGCGGAACACCCGCAGCGCCATGGTCGAGAGGTAGCGGTCGTCGCTGATCTTGCGCAGTTGCGCCGGGGTCTTGGGAACAGGCAGGTGGGCTTCCAGTTCAGCCGCCGAACCGAAGCGGTTCAGACAGTACTCGTGCAGCCACTTGTAATCGCGCATGCCCTCTCCTGAGTTAAAAAATGAAAACGGCGCTCGCAAGCGCCGTGAATAAATGTCGCTGCGACCGTCAGAGATTCACCACATTGACGAACCGCGGCGTGGCGTTTTCGTCGATGCGCAGGTTGGTGAAATCGAACAGGTTGCGGTCCGCCAGTTGCGACGGAATGACGTTCTGCAAGCCGCGGAAAATGCTCTCGGTGCGGCCCGGGGTCTTGCGTTCCCATTCCTGGAGCATTTCCTTGACCACCTGGCGTTGCAGGTTTTCCTGGGAGCCGCACAGGTTGCAGGGGATGATCGGGAACTGCTTGAAATCCGAATAGGCCTGGATGTCTTTCTCGTTGCAATAGGCCAGCGGACGAATGACCACGTTGCGCCCGTCATCGGCACGCAGCTTGGGCGGCATGGCCTTGAGCGAGCCGTTGTAGAACATGTTCAGGAAGAAGGTCTCGACGATGTCGTCGCGGTGGTGCCCCAGCGCCATCTTGGTCGCACCGATTTCGTCGGCGAAGGTGTAGAGCGTGCCGCGGCGCAGGCGTGAGCACAGCGAACAGGTGGTCTTGCCTTCGGGGATCAGTTCCTTGACCACCGAATAGGTGTCTTTCTCGACGATGTGGTATTCCACGCCCAGCGACTCGAGGTAGGCCGGCAGCACGTGCTCGGGGAACCCGGGCTGCTTCTGGTCCATGTTCACCGCGACGATGTCGAACTTGATCGGCGCCACCTTCTGCAAATGCATCAACACGTCGAGCAAGGTGTAGCTGTCCTTGCCGCCGGACAGGCAGACCATGACCTTGTCGCCGTCCTCGATCATGTTGAAATCGGCGACCGCCTCACCGGCCAGGCGGCGCAGGCGCTTTTGCAGTTTGTTCTGGTTGACCGTAAGAGTGCCCATGACGCGAAATCCGTGAGGTGTGACGAAAGGCCGGCATTTTACGCAAAAAATCCCCGCTGTGGCACGGCCCTTGTGGCGAGGGAGCTTGCTCCCGCTCGGCTGCGAAGCAGACGCCAACAGGACGACCCCAGAGGGTCGCTTCGCAACCCAGCGGGAGCAAGCTCCCTCGCCACAGGGGAATCTGTTCGCCAGCGAAATTGTGCATACAGATCAAGCGGCGATTAACCGGCCCCGCTACAGCGCGATTTGCTCTAAGCCCCCCATCCCCCTCGGGGTAACTCCTTTCTATACTGCGGCATAAGGTCGCACACACTTACAGACCTTCACTTACCCGGCCACTTGGCCCGTAGGCGCTCCGTTGGGGGGCGATGGCAATAACAAAGGAGTGACTGACTATGATCCATCATGTCGTGGGGCTCTTTACCCACCCTGATCAAGAATGGAAAGAAATCCGTGGCGATCAGGAGGAAAGCATCAGCCACATGTACCTCACCCACACGCTGATCCTGGCGGCCATTCCCGCGGTTTCGGCGTTCATCGGCACCACGCAGGTGGGATGGGTCATCGGCAATCGTCCACCGGTCATGCTCACGCAGGAAAGCGCGCTGTGGATGACCATCATGTCGTACCTGGCCATGTTGGGCGGCGTGGCGGTCATGGGGGCCTTCATCCACTGGATGGCGCGCACCTACGACGCCAATCCGAGCCTGGCCCGTTGCGTTGCGTTCGCCACCTACACCGCGACACCTTTGTTCATCGGCGGCCTCGCGGCGCTCTACCCGCACATGTGGCTGGGGATGATCGTTGGCACGGCAGCAATCTGCTACACGGTCTACCTGTTGTACGTCGGTCTGCCGACGTTCATGAACATTCCCCAGGACGAAGGTTTTCTGTTTTCCAGCTCGGTGCTCGCCGTCGGCCTGGTGGTGCTGGTGGCCATCATGGCGTTCACAGTGATCGTCTGGGGGCTGGGCGTCGGCCCGGTCTATACCAACTGACGTAGCGCCCTCCTATAAAAAAGCAGGATCTGCCGACACAGGCCGCCGCAAGGCGGCCTTCCTGTGTTCGAAACGACCACTGGGCACCTGGACGATTCGCAACGGCCGGCGCTTGCGGCATACTCGGGCTTCTGGAGACCCGTAAAGCATGCTCGAGCAACTCAATACCCGCGTCGAAGAGTGTTACCAACAAGCCGAAGCCTTTTTCAAACGTCCTTTCAAACGCCCGGTGGTCAGCTTCAAATTGCGCGGCCAGAAGGCCGGTGTCGCGCACCTGCATGAAAATCTGCTGCGCTTCAATCCTCAGTTGTACCGGGAAAATGCAGAGGACTTCCTCAAGCAGACCGTCGCCCACGAAGTCGCGCACCTGATCGCCCACCAACTGTTTGGCGACCGTATCCAAGCCCACGGCGAAGAATGGCAGTTGATCATGCGCGGGGTGTACGAACTGCCGCCCAACCGTTGCCACACCTACGAAATCAAACGCCGCAGCGTGACCCGCTATATCTATAAATGCCCTTGCGACGGCAGCGACTTTCCGTTCACGGCCCAGCGCCACAGCCTGGTGCGCCAGGGGCGGCGGTATTTGTGCCGCAGCTGTCGCGGTACCTTGGTGTTCAGTGGGGAGACTCGGGTCGAATAGTACGTTTATGCGGTGTCAGGGCTGGCCCCTTCGCGAGCAAGCCCGCTCCCACACTGGATCTGCAGCGTGCATGAGCCCCTTGTGGGAGCGGGCTTGCTCGCGAAGAGGTCCTAAAGGGCACTACAAAACCACCTTGGCACTGCGCAATTGAGCGATTCGCTCAACACTGAACCCCAACGCCCCCAACACCTGATCCGTATGCGCCCCCAGCCTCGCCCCTATGTGCCGAGGCTCGGGCAGCCCTTGGGAAAACTTCAATGGACAGGCCATCTGCGCCTGACTTGAACCCTCCCCACGTGGCACCTGTGTCACCAGTTCCCGAGCCTGTAGCTGCGGATGCCGCACGGCTTCTTCCAGGCTCAACACCGGCTCGACACAAGCATCAATCCCGGCAAACAAACTGCACAGATCGGCAAAATCCCGCTTTTCGAACTCAGCCTGCAGCGCCTGCTTGAGGGCGTGTTGCTGTTCAGGCTTGGGCGACAACCCCGTGGCCGCCAGTTCCGGCCGCCCCAAAGCCTCGCACAGCGCCTGCATAAAGGCCGGTTCCAGGCTGCCCACCGACATCCAGCGACCATCACGGGTGCGGTAATAATCATAGAAGCTGCCGCCGTTGAGCATCTGGTTCTCCCAACCCGGTTCCACGCCACAGGCCAGGTAACCGGCGCCGGCCATGGCGTTGAGGCTGAACACGCAGTCGGTCATGCTCACGTCCAGGTGCTGTCCCTGCCCGGTCTGCTGACGGGCGATGACCGCCGCTAGCAGCCCGATCACGCTGTGCAATGAACCACCGGCGATGTCCGCCGCCTGGATCCCCAACGGCAGCGGCCCGCTGCCGGCACGGCCGGTGTGGCTGGCCAGCCCCGCCAGGGCCAGGTAGTTGATGTCGTGACCGGCACGGTCCTTATAGGGGCCGGTCTGGCCGTAGCCGGTGATCGACACGTAGATCAGCCGCGGATTGATGGCCTTCAAGGCCTCGTAGCCCAGGCCCAGCCGCTCCATCACGCCGGGGCGAAACTGTTCCAGCAGGATGTCGTAGTCCCCCAGCAACTGCGTGACCACCTCCAACGCTTCCGGCTGCTTGAGGTCCAGGGCCAGGCTGCGCTTGTTGCGGTTGAGGTAGGCATGGCTGGCCGATACGCCTTGGTCATGGGGCGGCAGCACCCGCAGCAGGTCTTGGCGGGTCGGCGACTCGACGCGCAACACCTCGGCCCCCATGTCCGCCAGCAACAGCGAGGCGAACGGGCCGGGCAACAGGGTCGAGAAGTCCAGAACCTTGAGCGATGCCAATGGACCTTGCATGGGCGATCTCCGAGAGGGTGATGATTGAAGACTAGGCAGGGATGGAGGGTGGGGCAATCACCGGGGGCATCGTTCGGGCTGACCAATCCGCTCAATCCAGAGGGCTGTCGTGGCGAGGGAGCTTGCTCCCGCTGGGTTGCGAAGCAATCCCAATATATCTGCCACCGCGTAGCTTCAGGTAATTCGCAAGGGGCCGCTGCGCAGCCCAGCGGGAGCAAGCTCCCTCGCCACAGAAGCGCGCCAGCTTCAAAATCGAGAACCCATAAAAAACCCGCCGAAGCGGGTTTTTCATTGCAGCCTGAAGATTACTTCGTTGGCACTGCGGTTTCAGCGGTTGCCACCACGTCGTCATCTTCACGGACGTCGGAGATACCACGACCGCCGGAAGCCAGCTCGGTCTGCAACTGGTCTTCGTCCAGCTCCTTGACCCACTTGGCAACCACGATCGTAGCAACGGCGTTGCCCACCAGGTTGGTCAGGGCGCGGGCTTCGGACATGAAGCGGTCGATACCCAGGATCAGTGCCAGGCCAGCCACCGGCAAGGTGCCTACGGCCGACAGGGTCGCCGCCAGTACGATGAAGCCGCTACCGGTCACGCCAGCCGCACCTTTGGACGACAGCAACAGCACCAGCAGCAGGGTGATCTGGTGAGTCAGGTCCATCGGGGTGTCGGTGGCCTGGGCGATGAACACCGCAGCCATGGTCAGGTAGATCGACGTACCGTCGAGGTTGAACGAGTAGCCCGTCGGGATGACCAGGCCTACGACCGACTTCTTGGCCCCCAGGCGTTCCATCTTGATCAGCATGCGTGGCAGGGCCGATTCCGAGGAGGAAGTACCCAGCACGATCAGCAGTTCTTCACGGATGTAGCGGATCAGCTTGACGACGCTGAAGCCGTGGGCGCGGCAGATGGCGCCCAGTACTACCAGCACGAACACCACGCAGGTGATGTAGAAGCAGATCATCAGCTGGCCCAGTTGCACCAGCGAACCGACACCGTAGGCGCCGATGGTGAAGGCCATGGCACCGAACGCACCGATAGGCGCCAGCTTCATGATCATGTTGATGATGATGAACATGACGTGGGCGAAGCGATCGATGAAGTCCAGGACCGGCTTGCCGTAGGCACCCAGGCGATGCAGGGCGAAACCGAAGAGCACCGAGAACATCAGCACTTGCAGGATGTCACCGTTGGCGAACGCGCCCACGATGGTGTTCGGGATCACGTTGAGGATGAAGGCGATGATGCTCTGGTCTTTACTGGCATTGATGAAACCAGCGATCTTGCTGGTGTCCAGCGTCGACACGTCGATGTGCATGCCGGCGCCCGGTTGCACGACGTTGACCACGACCAGGCCGATCAGCAGGGCAATGGTGGAGACGATTTCAAAGTACAGCAGCGCGTAGCCGCCGGTCTTGCCCACCGATTTCATGTTCTGCATGCCGCCGATACCACTGACGACGGTACAGAAGATGATGGGAGCAATGACCATTTTGATCAGTTTGATGAACCCGTCGCCGAATGGCTTGAGGGCAACACCGGTCTGCGGGTAGAAGTGGCCGAGCAAAATGCCGATGGCAATGGCTACGATCACCTGGAAATACAGGGATTTGTACAGTGGCTGACGAGTCGTCATGGCAAACCTTCCTCAAGAGTCCCGCA
Source organism: Pseudomonas sp. Z3-6 (assembly GCF_051131985.1). Lineage (NCBI taxonomy): Bacteria > Pseudomonadati > Pseudomonadota > Gammaproteobacteria > Pseudomonadales > Pseudomonadaceae > Pseudomonas > Pseudomonas sp. Z3-6. The sequence continues at coordinate 1,709,452 of NZ_CP071644.1, read as the reverse complement.
TGACGACTTCCACCTGTCGTCCACGGCACCTCAATTGCGAACCCTCCTGCACTGGAGGGATTTGTTTTGTTCGGCTGCACGCGGCAGACCTGCAGGCTCTATCGCAAAGCCCGTGCCATTTTCTGGAAATGCCCTACAACCGTTATTACAGAAGGCGTTGTGGATTCCTCAGCGGTTAAACACGGCGGCAGAACATGGCGGATTTCCGCCAACAGGGTGTTTATCACTCCGGGATTTGGCGGATATCCGCCTTGTCCAACCTCGGCCCCCTGCTACCATCGCCCGCTTAACGGACGGATTTCTGCCATGCGCCAACGCACGATCGCCAGCCACTTCGCCCGCGCCGCCTTGGGCGGTGCGCGTCGGCAAGGCTTCGACTATTTGCCTTTGCTGCAACAGCTGGGCATCAGCCCCGAACTTTTGGATGAGCCGCGCGCGCGGATTGCGCCGGAGCAGTTCGCCCGCCTGTTGCAGGCCCTGTGGCTGGCAATGGAGGACGAATATTTGGGGTTCGGCCGGGCACCGAGTAAACCCGGGACGTTTGCGATGATGTGTCACGCGTTGATCCACTGTCGGACCCTGGGCAAGGCCCTGCAGCGCGGCTTGTTGTTCTATGGGTTATTCCCCGACGCCCCGCGCCTGACGCTGGAAACCGAAGGCGAACGCGTGCGGCTGGTACTGGACGATTCGACGCTGTGGGATCCGGATCACTTCCTGACCGAAAGCCTGCTGGTGGTCTGGCATCGCCTCGCCAGTTGGCTAATCGGCCAGCGGATCGGCCTGGAGCAGGTGACGTTCGGCTACACCAAGCCCGCCCACGCGGCTGAGTACGACTTGTTGTTCCCCTACCCGTTGGCATTCGACGCACCCGGCAGCAGCCTGTTGTTCCACAGCCGCTACCTGGACATGCCGCTGTTGCAGGACGAACGCACCCTCAAGCATTTCCTCGAACACTCCCCCGCCGACCTGCTGTCGCGCCCGGACGATGGCCACAGCCTCAGCAGCCAGCTGCGCCGCCTGCTCAGCCGCGACACGGCGCGCTGGCCGGACCTGGACACCGTCGCCGCCCATTTGCACATCAGCCCGCAGACCTTGCGCCGGCATCTGCGGGAGGAAGGCACCAGCTTCCAGGAACTCAAGGATCAACTGCGGCGGGATATCGCCATCTACCATCTGGGGCGTGCCGAGCTATCGTTGCAGCAGATTGCCGAGCAGTTGGGTTTCTCCGAACCTTCGGCGTTTCACCGGGCGTTCAAGAAGTGGACGGGGGTGACGCCGGGGGCTTATCGGGAGTTGGAGAACTGAGTGATCACATCCAACTTCTGTGGTGTATCCACCGTCTCCTGTGGCGAGGGAGCTTGCTCCCGCTCGAGTGCGCAGCGCTCGCAAGTTTTTGGGGCCGCTTCGCAGCCCAGCGGGAGCAATCTCTGGCCACAAAGGCCAGCACACACACCGAAAATACTCCAGTCAAACCACCGGAAAGTGAATCCGAAACGCCGCCCCGCCCAGCTCTGAATCCCCCAGGGTCAACTTGGCGCCGTAGCTGTCGATGATGTCCTTGACCACCGCCAGGCCAATGCCTTGCCCCGGATGCTGGCGATCCAGCCGCTCGCCACGCTGGAGAATCCGCGCCCGTTGATCCGGCGGCACGCCCGGCCCGTCGTCCTCGACACTCAACTCCGTGCCGCCGAGGGTCTGGTGCATGCTCACGCGCACCTCGCCCAGGCACAGCCGATAGGCGTTCTCCAGCAGGTTACCGAGCATTTCCAGCAAGGCACCCTGTTCGATCGGCACCTGGCAGTGCTCCGGCAGATCGAAGCTGACGGTGACCCGCTTGTCGCGATAGACCTTGTCCAAGGTATCGCACAGGCTTTGCAGCACCGGGCGCAAGCGCACCTGATGACGCACCAGCCCGCTCTTACGCAAGCTGGCGCGCTGCAATTGGTAGCCGATCTGCTGGCTCATGCGCTCGATCTGGGTTTGCAGCACCCAGGCCTGGCCACGGTCCTCGGGGCGCCGGGCCATGTCTTCGCTGACGCCCTGCAACACCGCCAGCGGGGTTTTCAGGCTGTGGGCCAAGTCATCGAGGGAGTCGCGATAACGGCTGCGCTGTTCTCGCTCGCTGTGGAGCAAACGGTTGAGGGAGCCGGTCAGGCGCAACAGTTCCCGGGGGTGCTCGGTGCTGAGGCTTTCCCGGGCCCCGCTTTCGATTTCGTCCAGCTCCTGGCTCAGGCGCCGCAACGCCCGCAGGCCCCAGGTCAGGCCGATCCACAACAGCGCCAGCAACACCGCCAGGGCCGCGCCAAAGCCCAGGTAGAGATTGTCCCGCAGTCCCTGCAAGGTCACCTCGTAGTCGCGCACCGGTTGCAGGGTGACGATGCTGAACGCCGCGCTCTGGCCGCCGAGCAGCTTGATCTCGACGTCGTAGACAAAAAACTCCTGGCCATTGCTCTCGCGAATGCGGGCGAACTGGTTGCCCTGGCCGTCATAACGCGGCGTGTAGTTGATGTTTTCTTCCTGGGTCGCCTTCGACCGCCAGACCAGCCGCCCCTCGCGATCATAGATATAGCCCAGCAGGCGGGCGTCGGCGAGGTTGAAGCGTTCATCGGGCAACTGCGCCGGCATCTTCAAGCGGTTGTTTTCTACCCGGGCGGCGGAAATCAGCGTGGTCACGTCCGAGGCCAGGCGTTGCTCGATGGATTCCTGCAAGGCCAGGCTGAACGCCCCTTGCATGGCCGGCAGCAAGGCCAGCATGAACAGCACCGCCAGGGTCATGGCGGCCAGCATCAGCCGCAGCCGAAGCGAACGAATCACTGGCAGCGCTCGTTGAACAGATAACCCAGGCCCCGCACGGTGTCGATTGGCTTGAAGCCGGCCGGGGCCTCCAGCTTACGGCGAAGGCGTCCTACCAGCACTTCGATGACATTGGGATCGCGCTCGCCGTCGTCGGGGTAAAGCTGCTCCATCAAGCGATCCTTGGCCACCACCTGCTGGTGATGACGCATCAGGTACTCGAGGATGCGGTATTCGTAGGCGGTCAACGCCAGCGGCTCCTCGTCGAGGGACGCCTGCTTGCGGTTGAGGTCCAGCAGCAACGGCCCGGCGACGATGGTCGACTGGGTGAAGCCGCTGGAGCGGCGCAACAGGGCGTTCAACCGAGCCTCCAGCTCTTCGAACTGGAACGGCTTGACCACGTAGTCGTCGGCACCGGCGGCCAGGCCTTCGACCTTGTCCTGCCAGTTGCCGCGGGCGGTCAGGATCAGGATCGGAAACGTCTTGTCCTGGGCCCGCAGCCGGCGGATCAGCTCCAGCCCGCTGATGCCGGGCAGGCCCAGGTCGATCACCGCCAAGTCATGGTTGAACTCCCGGGCCTGGTACAAGGCCTCCTCGGCATTGGCCACGGCCTGCACCACATGGCCGCTGTCGGTGAGCCGGGTTTGCAGGTGATGACGCAACAGCGCTTCGTCTTCGACGACCAGTAATTTCATGGAGCCTCTCCCCAGGCAAATCAAACAATCCAGTGCGGCGCACCTCAACGAAAGGCGCCGGATCGTCTTCGACCGATCCGGCTGGATCTCCTCACCGTGCCCTCGCCTGCTTAGAACGTGTAGTTGGCGGACAGGTAGGTCTGGGCGCTGCTGGTCAGGTCCAGCGAGCCAACCTTGGCGCCACCGTGCGGGCTCATCTCGGTGCTGGCGTTGCTGCGCAGGTAACGGTAACCCAGTTCAATCGAGGTGTTTTGCGAAATTTGTTGCAGCACGCCGCCCTGCAAGCCCACCGCGTAGCCGATGTCGCTGTCGCGACTGAAGCCAGGCGAATCCTGGGTCAGCTTGGTCAGGCCCGCCGTGCCGCCACCGAACAGTTTGGTGCTGCCGGTGACCGGATAGAACACATCGTAGCTGCCCAACAGGTTTTCCTGGCGCAACTTGATGCCGTTGTGGGTGCCCGAGACGTTGTCGTAGGTGGCGTAGTAGCGGCCCTGGTCGTTCTGCTTGCCCAGGCGCAGACCATAGGTGGTGTCCTTGCCGATGATGCCGTCGGCGTTCGGGTTGTTCAGGGCGCTGTTCAAGGCGTCGGACTTCTTCACCTTGTCGCTGGTCTGGCCCAGGGTCAGGCTGGCGAAATTGTCATCGGCGTGGGCCATGGCGCTGGCGCCCAGCACGGTGAAAGCCAGCAGCAGTTTTTTCATAGCAGTCATGATCAAGTTCCTTTGCAGCGTGGATGTGTTGTGAAGTCGCCGTCACCTTAACCAGCGGTCCCTGAACACCCGTTGAACGTTCTCTGAACCGGCGCTGAATGAATCGGCTAATCTGTGCGGACCACTTTTTATAAGGAGATCCGTCATGCGCAGGCTGCTAGCTGTTGTACTTCTGGCCATGAGCGGTGTGAGCCACGCCGCCATCCAGACCCAGGAGATCCCCTACACCAGTGCCGACGGCACCCAGCTGGTCGGTTATTACGCTTATGACGACGCCGTCAAAGGCCCGCGCCCAGGCGTGGTGGTGGTGCATGAATGGTGGGGGCTGAACGATTACGCCAAGCGCCGTGCCCGTGATCTCGCGGGCCTGGGCTACAGCGCCCTGGCCATCGACATGTACGGCGACGGCAAGAACACCGAGCACCCCAAGGACGCCATGGCCTTCATGCAGGCGGCGCTCAAGGACGGCAAGGCGGCCAGCGCCCGCTTCCAGGCCGGTCTCGACCTGCTGAAAAAACAGCCCCAGACCGATCCGGACAAACTCGCTGCCATTGGCTACTGCTTCGGCGGCAAAGTCGTGCTCGACGCGGCGCGCCAGGGTGTGCCACTGGCCGGCGTGGTGAGCTTCCACGGTGCGCTGGTGACCAATACCCCGGCCACGCCAGGCAGCGTCAAGGCCAAGGTGCTGGTGGAGCATGGTGCCCTGGACAGCATGGTTACCCAGGACAACGTGACCGCGTTCAAGAGTGAGATGGACAAGGCCGGTGTCGACTATAAATTCGTCAACCTCGAAGGCGCCAAGCACGGTTTCAGCAACCCCGACGCCGACCGCTTGAGCCACGGCGAGCATGGCGGACCGGACATCGCCTACAACAAGGAAGCCGACGAGAAGTCGTGGGCGGATATGCAGAAGTTCTTCAAGAAAATCTTTGGCTGAGCACACTTCTTTCAGCTGAAAAAATGATGTTTTTGTGGCGAGGGAGCTTGCTCCCGCTTGAGTGCGTAGCGCTCACAGATCTTTTGGGGCCGCTTCGCAGCCCAGCGGGAGCAAGCTCCCTCGCCACAAAAGCCAGCCTCTGCCCCATACACACGCCCCCCACTACCCAGCCTCAAGCCAACCCGGCAAAATGCCCGGCATGAAGACACTCCCCACCCTCCCCGCCTGTTGCTCGCCCCTGGATGAGCACTGGCTATTGCCCGACGCCCTGCCCGATACGGTGTTGCTGAGCACCCGCTTCGACCCGTTGTTGCTGGTGGGCGCCGACTTCACCAACAGCGTCATCGAGCCACCGGCGAGCATCCAGCGCTCGGTGGCCAAGCGTCAGGCAGAGTTCCTGGCCGGGCGGATCTGCGCTCGGGCGGCGTTGCAGCGACTCGACGGCCAGATTTGCGTACCGGCCATTGGCGAAGACCGCGCCCCGGTGTGGCCGGCGCATATCAGCGGCTCGATCACCCACAGCACGGGCCGGGCAGCGGCCATCGTCGCGAAAAAAGAACACTGGCAAGGCTTGGGCATGGACGTGGAGAACCTGCTCGACCCCGAACGCGCCGAACGCCTGGCCGGTGAAATCCTGACCTCGCCAGAGCTGCAACGCATGACCCGGCTCGCCCGCGATGACCGGGCCTTGCTGGTGACCCTGACCTTTTCAGTGAAGGAAAGTCTGTTCAAGGCGCTGTACCCCATTGTCAGGCAGCGTTTTTATTTCGAGCATGCCGAGGTGCTGGACTGGACACCCGATGGACAGGTGCGATTGCGTCTGCTGACGGACCTGTCGGCCGAGTGGCGCCATGGCAGTGAGCTGCAGGCGCAGTTTGGGGTGAAGGATGGGCAGTTGTTGAGCCTGGTGGGGATCAGGGCCTGAGACTTGTTGTGCCTGGAATGCCGCCTTCGCGAGCAAGCCCGCTCCCACAGATGGAATGCATTCCAAAATGTGGGAGCGGCTTGCTCGCGAAGGGGGACTATCGATCACTGCATCTCTCAAGACCTGTCCTGATGCCTCGGCCAACTCAAGCTGAAGCACGCCCCTCCCAAGCTTTTGCTCTTGCCGATCAATGCCCGGCCATCGTGCCAGTGGATGATCCGCCGCACGATCGACAACCCCAGTCCGTGGCCGCCCGAAGCCCGGGCGCGGCTGTCGTCCAGGCGCAGGAACGGCTTGAAAATCCGCTCCCATGCCGCTTCCGGCACGCCGGGCCCGTCGTCTTCCACATCCACCCGGCAGCGCAACTGGCCCACCTGATAACTGACCGTGACCTTGGAATGGGCGTGGCGCATGGCATTGCCCACCAGATTCTGCAAAGCGCGATGCAGGAAGCGTGGCTCGGCCTCGACCCAGGCGCCGTCGCAATCAGCGGCCGACAGGCAGAGGCCGCGCTCGACGATGACTCCGGCCCGCAACGGTCCCAGTTCATCGATCACCTGATTGACCAGCGCATCCAGATCCACCCGCTGGAAATTCAAGGCCGGTGAGCCTTGTTCCAACCGCGCGTAGGTGAGCATTTCGTCCACCAGCCGATCCAGGTCTTCGATGTCGTGGTCCATGCCCGCCAGGTATTTATCCCGGGCCTGAGGCGTGGTGGCGCTGCCGAGCATTTCCAGGCCGAAGCGCAGGCGCGCCACCGGGGTGCGCAATTCGTGGGACACCGCCCGCACCAGCTCGCGCTGGATCGCCAACAGTTGCTGCAGGTGTTCGGCCATGCCGTTGAACGCCGCAGCCAGTCGCCCGACCGAGTCGGCGCCTCGGGCGGGCACCCGGGTTTCCAGGCTGCCCTGGGCGATCTGGGTGGCGGCCGATTCCAGGCCACGCAACCGTCGCTCCAACTGACGCACCAACAGATAGACGATCAAGCCGATCAGACTCAAGCCCAGCGCCGCAATCAACACCAGCCATTGCGGTGGATAAGGGTTCATCTGGTACAGCGGGCCAATCTCCAGCACCCACGGCGTACCGACCATGCCAGCGAAGACCCGGATGGAGTCGCCGCCCTTGCCCAGGGCCATCACCGTATCGCCCTCGGACACGCGACGGCGCTGGTCTTCGTCCATGTCAGCCTGCTCGGCGGTCATGAGTCGCAGGTCGAAACCAAAGCCTTTTTCCTGCTCCAGTTGCGCCAACCGCTTGGGTTGCTCGGCCACCGGGTAACGCACCAGTTCGTCGGCCAACAGGTAAATGGTCGCGCGGGCCAGTTGCTCGCTGATCTGCTGGACTTCCCCCACCAACATCAATTGCTCGGCATCATTGACCAGCCGATAGACCTTTGCCGCGTGCGGCCCGGTCTGCTCGACCAGCGCCTGGCCGCGCAGTACGCGGGTGCGCTGGCCGAGGTCGAGGTCGGTCTGGGTGAAGGTCTGCAACGCCAGGGGAATGCCCAGCAGGCGCTCCCACACCGCCAGCGCCCGGCGGCGCTCGGTGTCGTTCATCGGCCGCAGGTTGTCGGCCATCAACGAAAACGTGCCGTGGGCCAGGCGCTCGCGGTATTGCTCGCCGCGGGTCTGGTTGAGCAGGTGCAGGGCCAGCACACCGAGGATCGCCACCAACACCAGCGCCGCGCACATGCCGCCGTAAATACGCAGGAAGATCGAATTCACGGCGCCAGGTCTACGCAAGCTTCAGGAACGAACAGGTAGCCTTTGCTGCGGATGGTCTTGATCAACCGTGGATGGTCCGGGTCGTCGCCGATCTTGGGGCGGATTCGCGAAATGCGCACGTCGATGGAGCGGTCCTGGCCGTCATAACCAATGCCGCGCAGGGCGGTGAAGATTTCTTCCCGGGACAGGATGCGCCCGGCATTGGACACCAGCAGCCACAGCAGGTCGAATTCGGCGCTGGTCAGCTCGATACCGTTGCCCTGCAACCAGGCTTCGCGCAGGGCATCGTCGACCACCAGCGGGCCGAATTGCAGGCGCCGCGGCCTCTGCACCGTACTCGGCTCCGGCTCGCTGCGCCGCAGCAGGGCCTGGATGCGCGCCAAGAGCAGACGCGGGCGAACCGGCTTGCAGACGTAGTCATCGGCGCCCAGGTCCAGGCCCTGGATCTGATCGGTGTCGTCGGTGCGAGCGGTGAGCATCAGGATCGGCCCGTCATAGTGCTGGCGCACTTTACGGCAAATGCTCAGGCCGTCTTCACCGGGCAGCATCAGGTCGAGGACCACCAGGTCCGGCTGCTCGGCAATGATCCGCGCCGCCGCCACCGCACCGTCGCCTTCGATGGCGACACGCAACCCGTTGCTTTCGAGGTATTCCCGGGTCAGCTCGGCCAGACGCTGGTCATCCTCGACGATCAATACCTGCCAGGCTTCTTGTTCCACTGGGGCCTCGTCTTGCTGCGAATATAAAAGGAAGGATCAGCGCAAACCCCTGTGGCGAGGGAGCTTGCTCCCGCTGGGGCGGTCCGACGCTTCGGGCGAAGCAGCCCCAAAAACTTGCGAGCGCTGCGCACTCGAGCGGGAGCAAGCTCCCTCGCCACAAAGTGCCCGCTTCAACTATTCGGAAACACCTCCCCCCATCTTTTTGTCATGTTAAAGGAGGATAAACACACCCATGCATGGGCCGATTGTATAAACGTCGCCTGCGCAGAAAACAAGCAGACAAATGCGTTTCGATCGGGTGGGTTTTCTGTGGTAACGTCCGCGCCCGCAAAAACCTTCAAGCTGTTTTCGGATCGTCGAAACCAATGAAAAAAGGTCCACTCCAGCTAGGTCGCGGCCTACAGAGCTGTTCCACGTTTCGCACACAAATTACGCACAGGCTTATCCACAGGTAGTACGTTGCATACCCCCCCAAAACGCATTATCTTGTAGCCCGCCGCGTAAAAAACCCTACATGTAGGGTTTCAGGCCAAAAAACCAAACACAAGTCGGGCAGAGAATTCAAGCGCTTTTCTTGCTTCTGTCCAACTGGAACATCGCATTTCCCCAAGCCCAGACCGCCCCTGCGGATGGCAACTGTTTCAAGGTCCGAAACGACCGAAACGGTACGGGTGTTGCAGTCAATTGCTGCCACCCCGGCAACCCGGTTTCGAGCCTCGCTCGCAACCTGAGAACTTCGGATGGAAGCGGCATTAAACGCCTGCTTCCTACTGTCCCGAAGTTGTTATGCCCGGCGCCAGTCGGTTGTAGTGCTTCAGGACGGAACGGTGGGCACCGTGATGGTGCCCAAACAAACATAGAGAACGTGGAGACACCCATGCACACCGACACAACTCGCGAGAACCCGCAGGGCACCGCGCCGCTGGCCGCCGATTCGAGCCCGGATCTGTCCGCCACCGCGCCGGGCCAACTGCGCGTGATCAAGCGTAACGGCACTGTCGTTCCTTACACCGATGACAAGATCACCGTCGCCATCACCAAAGCGTTCCTCGCAGTTGAGGGCGGCACCGCTGCCGCTTCGTCGCGAATCCACGACACCGTGGCCCGCCTGACCGAACAGGTCACCGCGACCTTCAAGCGTCGCATGCCGTCGGGCGGCACCATCCACATCGAAGAAATCCAGGACCAGGTCGAACTGGCCCTGATGCGTGCCGGCGAGCAGAAAGTGGCCCGCGACTACGTGATCTACCGTGACTCCCGCGCCAAGGAGCGTGCTACCCGCTCCCCTGCCGACGCCCCGGTCCAGGCCCACCCTTCGATCCGCATCGCACGCGCCGACGGCAGCCTGGCGCCGCTGGACATGGGCCGCCTGAACACCATCGTCACCGAGGCCTGCGAAGGCCTGGAAGAAGTCGATGGCGACCTGATCCAGCGCGAAACCCTGAAGAACCTCTATGACGGCGTCGCCCTCAAGGACGTCAACACCGCGTTGGTGATGACCGCGCGGACCCTGGTGGAGCGCGAGCCGAACTATTCCTTCGTGACCGCCCGCCTGCTGATGGACACCCTGCGTGCCGAAGGCCTGAGCTTCCTGGAAGTTGCCGAGAGCGCGACCCACCACGAAATGGTCGACCTGTATGCCAAGGCCCTGCCAGCCTACGTCGCCAAGGGTATCGAATTCGAACTGCTGAACCCGGTCCTGGCCGAATTCGACCTGGAAAAACTCGGCAAGGCGATCAACCACGAGCGCGACCAGCAGTTCACCTACCTGGGCCTGCAAACCCTGTACGACCGTTACTTCATCCACAAGGATGGCGTGCGTTTCGAACTGCCACAGATCTTCTTCATGCGCGTGGCCATGGGCCTGGCCATCGAAGAGAAGCAGCGTGAAGACCGTGCGATCGAGTTCTACAACCTGTTGTCGTCCTTCGACTACATGGCCTCGACCCCGACCCTGTTCAACGCCGGCACCCTGCGTCCGCAGCTGTCGAGCTGCTACCTGACCACCGTTCCGGATGACCTGTCGGGCATCTACGGCGCGATCCACGACAACGCCATGCTGTCGAAATTCGCCGGTGGCCTGGGCAACGACTGGACTCCGGTTCGCGCATTGGGCTCGTACATCAAGGGCACCAACGGCAAATCCCAGGGCGTCGTGCCGTTCCTCAAAGTAGTCAACGACACCGCTGTCGCGGTCAACCAGGGCGGCAAGCGCAAGGGCGCGGTCTGTGCCTACCTGGAAACCTGGCACATGGACATCGAAGAGTTCATCGAGCTGCGCAAGAACACCGGTGATGACCGTCGTCGTACCCACGACATGAACACCGCCAACTGGATCCCCGACCTGTTCATGAAGCGCGTCTTCGATGACGGCAAGTGGACCCTGTTCTCGCCATCCGAAGTGCCGGACCTGCACGACCTGACCGGCAAGGCTTTCGAAGAGCGCTACGAGTACTACGAAGCCCTGACCGAGTACAACAAGATCAAGCTGTTCAAAGTCGTCCAGGCCAAAGACCTGTGGCGCAAGATGCTGTCGATGCTGTTCGAGACCGGCCACCCATGGCTGACCTTCAAGGACCCGTGCAACCTGCGCAGCCCGCAGCAGCACGTGGGCGTGGTCCACAGCTCGAACCTGTGCACCGAGATCACCCTGAACACCAACAAGGACGAGATCGCGGTCTGCAACCTGGGCTCGATCAACCTGCCGAACCACATCGTCGACGGCAAGCTGGACACCGCCAAGCTGCAACGCACCGTGAACACCGCCGTGCGCATGCTCGACAACGTGATCGACATCAACTACTACTCGGTGCCGCAAGCGAAGAACTCCAACTTCAAGCACCGTCCGGTGGGCCTGGGCATCATGGGCTTCCAGGACGCGCTGTACCTGCAGCACATCCCGTATGGTTCGGACGCTGCGGTCGAGTTCGCCGACAAGTCCATGGAAGCGGTCAGCTACTACGCGATCCAGGCTTCCTGCGACCTGGCCGACGAGCGTGGCGCCTACGAGACGTTCCAGGGTTCGCTGTGGTCCCAGGGCATCCTGCCGCTGGACTCGCAACAGATCCTGATCGCCCAGCGCGGCCAGAAGTACATCGACGTTGACCTGAACGAATCCCTGGACTGGGCACCGGTTCGTGCCCGCGTGCAGAAAGGCATCCGTAACTCCAACATCATGGCCATCGCACCGACCGCCACCATCGCCAACATCACCGGCGTGTCGCAGTCGATCGAACCGACCTACCAGAACCTGTATGTGAAATCGAACCTGTCGGGCGAATTCACCGTGATCAACCCGTACCTGGTTCGCGACCTCAAGGCTCGCGGCCTGTGGGACTCGGTCATGATCAACGACCTGAAGTACTACGATGGTTCGGTGCAGCAGATCGAGCGCATCCCGCAAGAGCTCAAGGCGCTCTACGCGACCGCGTTCGAAGTGGACACCAAGTGGATCGTCGACGCCGCCAGCCGTCGCCAGAAGTGGATCGACCAGGCTCAGTCGCTGAACCTGTACATCGCCGGCGCCTCGGGCAAGAAGCTGGACGTGACCTACCGCATGGCCTGGTACCGTGGCCTGAAAACCACCTACTACCTCCGTGCCCTGGCCGCTACCAGCACCGAGAAGTCGACCATCAACACCGGTAAGCTGAACGCGGTTTCCAGCGGCGGCAACCACGGTGACGATTCGGTCCTGGCTGCTCCAGCCGGACCTGCGCCAGTGCCGAAGGCCTGCGCGATCGACGAGCCGGATTGCGAAGCTTGCCAATAAGCTGAGCGGGTGGGCGTGTAAAAGCGCCCGCTGAAGAAGCCCCCGATAGACCGCTGGTTTATCGGGGGTTTTCTTTTGTCTGGAGGAAAGTCGGCGCCTGGCCCCATCGCGAGCAGGATGTAGAACTGCGTACACATAACCCTGTGGGAGCGGGCTTGCTCGCGAAAGCGGTGGGTCAGGTACCGTCAATGCTGATTGTGCCGACGCCTTCGCGAGCAAGCCCGCTCCCACAGTCGGAAGTTGTTTGCTCGCGATGAGGCCGGGACAGGCAACACAAAATAGCCACCCATAAAAAAGCCCCTCTTTCGAGGGGCTCCTTGTACAGCCTTCAAACAGCCATCGACATCAAGCCATCTGGATGATGGTCTGCATGATGGTGCTCTGGGTGGAGATGGTCTTGGCGTTCGCCTGGTAGTTGCTCTGGGCCTTGATCAGCTCGACCAGTTCGTTGGTCAGGTTGACGTTGGACTCTTCCAGGGAGTTGGAGACGATCGAACCCAGGGTACCGGTCTGTGGCGCATCGTAGCCCGGGATGCCCGAGGCGAAGGTTTCTTTCCAGCTGGTGCCACCTACTGGCTGCAGGCCCTGCTCATTGGTGAAGCTGGCGAGGGCGAGCTGGCCGATCGGCTTGGTCTGGTTGTTGCTGAAGTTAGCCAGCAATACACCGCTGCCATCGATGGTCAGGTTAGTGATCTGGCCAGTGGCGTAGCCGTTCTGGGTTGGGATCGAACGGGCGGTGTCGGCGTTGAACTGGGTGGTGTTGCCCATGGAAATCGTAATGGTCGGCGCACTGGCGGCACCGTTGGCGGTCCATGTTCCGTTGGTCACGGTGCCAGGAACCCAACCAGTCAATACCAGATCGCTGTTGATAGTCGGCGTAGTGGCAGGCGGCACTGGCGGCGTGCTGACCTGCGTCAACCGGCCACTCGAATCAAAGGACATGGTCGAAGGGATCGGCGCGTTCGCACCGGTCGTGGTCGGCGCGCTGCCATTGAGGTTACGACCATCGATCAAGGTGTAGACATTCCAGGTGTTGCCGGAAGTCTTGACCATGTACTGGTCCATGGAGTGCTGGTTGCCCTGGGTGTCATAGACCGGGGTCGTGAACTGCTTGGTAAACGTAGCGGTGTCGGCCGGGTTGAACGCGGCAGTGATCGGCGTCGCTGTCGAGTTCAGGTTGATGGTCGACGATACCAGGCTGGTGGCGGTCGGCGGCAGGTTCGAGGTGTCGATGCGCAGGTCGGTCAGGATGCCGTTCTGGATCTTGCCGTTGGCATCCACGCCATAGCCCTGCAGGCGCGAGGTGCCATCGCTGTTGGTGATGAAACCTTCCTTGTCGGTCTTGAACGTACCGGCACGGGTGTAGCTCAGGGAGCCGTCGTTGCTCAGGACAAAGAAGCCCTGGCCCTGGATGCCCATGTCCAGCACGTTGCCGGTGTTGTTCACGTCACCCTGGCCGAACTGCTGGGAAACGTTGGCCAGGCGCACGCCGTTGCCGACGGTCTTGCTGCCCGAACCCAGCTTGGTGGCCGAATAGACGTCTTCGAATTCCGCGCGAGACGATTTGAAACCGGTGGTCGCCACGTTGGCGATGTTGTTGCCGGTCACGTCCAGCTGTTTGTTGGCTGCATAGAGACCGCTAAGGCCGATGTTGAAAGACATGTTGACTCCTTTTGCCGGTTAGTCGGCTCTACATACCAATAGTTTGTACTTTGGACAGGGCAATGCTGCCCAGCCCGGCCAGGTTGAGCATCAGCTCACCGCCCGTCTGGCTGATCGTCACGCTGCTGACCGTGGCCGGCAGGTTGGTGATCAACGACGTGGCCTTGCCATCGATGGTGGTCGAGGCCGCGAAGGTGTACGTGCCCGACTCGACCGTCGCGCCCGCGTCGTTCTTGCCATCCCAGATGAAGGCGGAGTTGCCGGCCTTCTGGCTGCCCAGGTCGATAGTGCGGACGGTCTTGCCATCCTTGTCCATGATCTTGACCGAGAGGGAAGACACTGCCGCCGGTACCACCACCGTGCCGTTGAGGCTCTTGGAGGTGTCGACCACGGCCTTGTCACCGGGCGCGATCACCGAGCGACCGACCAGGGACGAAGCCTGCAACGCCTGGGACGAGTTGTAATTGCCAGCGATGCCGCTGACGGTGTCGTTGAGCGTGGTGATGCCTTCCAGGCTGCTGAATTGCGCCAGTTGGGCAACGAATTCACCGTTGTCCTGTGGCTCCAGCGGGTTCTGGTTTTTCAATTGGGTAACGAGCAGTTGCAGGAACGCATCCTTGCCCAATTCCTGGTTGCCGCTCGCCGCATTGGTCGCCGCGCCCAGGCCATCGGTCGTGGTGTTGGTCTTGACCGAGGAGTTGGCCAGAATCTCGTTGAGGCTCAAACCGCCTGTTGTACTGGTGACGCTCATATGAATCGCCCCTTATCACTGACCGAGGGTCAGGACCTTCTGCATCATGGTTTTGGCGGTGTTCATCATTTCGACGTTGGTCTGGAACGAACGACTGGCGGAAATCATGTCGGCCATTTCTTCGACGACGTTGACGTTCGGGTAGTAGACATAACCCTTGGCGTCCGCGGCCGGATGGTTTGGCTCATAACGTGCTTCGAGGTTGCTCTGGTCTTCGACCACGCCAAGCACTTGCACGCCCTGCCCCGCCGCGTCCTGGTCCTGGAACAGCGAGTCGCTGCCGCCGGACTGGCCGCCCTGGAACATGGTGGCGAACACCGGGTGGCGGGCGCGGTAGGTCTGGTCGATGCTCGACGAAACGGTCTCGGCGTTGGCGATATTACTGGCGACGGTGTTCAGGCGAGTGGTCTGGGCACTCATGGCACTGCCGGCGATGTTGAAAACGCTCGCGATCGACATGGCTTACTCTCCACGCAGGGCCGATACCAGCCCTTTGAATTTACTGTTGAGCAGGGTGAAGCTGGCCTGGAAGTTCACGGAGTTTTCCGCGTAGTTGGACTGTTCCAGTTGAGCGTCCACGGTGTTCTGGTCGATCGACGGCTGCATCGGCGTGCGATACATCAGCGATTCGTCGCCGCTGCCCACGCCTTCGGCTTCGATATGACGGTTGTTGGTCATGTTCAAGGCGAAGTGGCCGTTCTTGGTCTTCTCGTTCTGCTCGGCGAGCACCTTGGAGAAGTCCAGGTCACGCGCCTTGTAGTTCGGGGTATCGGCGTTGGCGATGTTGTTGGCCAGGACTTCGGCACGCTGGGCGCGGAAGCTCAGGGCCTGTTCGTGGATACCGAGCGCTTTATCGAAGCTGATACTCATGTCGGAAACCTTTGGGTGACCAGAATGTACGTACGATGGCTTTAGCAAGCGTCGTGCCACTTTCAGAAACCCCGTAAACCGGGGCTTTGCGGGGATCGGCAAAGCGGCAATGCCAGAAAAGCGGCAATCGGCTTCCGCTGGCTGCCGCTTTTCTGCCGCTTTCGCCACATGCATGCATCCCATTGTGGGAGCGAGCCTGCTCGCGAAGGCGGTGTGTCAGTGACTGTTATCTTGACTGACACACCGCTTTCGCGAGCAAGCCCGCTCCCACAGGGGACTGTGGTGGATTAGAGAAAACCGGCAGGCAAAAAAAACGGGAACCCATGGGGCTCCCGTTCTTTTACAAAGCCAATCACTTCGCCTGGTAGATGATCCCCGGGCTGCACTGGACCATCTGGTAATGATCCGGCAAACCGTTCAACGCCTCGGAGGCGCCGAGGAACAGGTAGCCACCCGGCTTGAGCGTGCCATGGATACGCAGCAGGATGTCTTTCTTCACTTCGGCGGAGAAGTAGATCAACACGTTGCGGCAGAACACGATGTCGAACTTGCCCAGGCTGGCGTAGCTGTCCAGCAGGTTGAACGAACGGAACTCGACCCGGCTCTTGATCGGCGCCTTGACCACCCACTTGCCCGGCCCTTTCGGGTCGAAGTAGCGTTGCAGGCGGTCCGGCGACAGGCCACGGCCGATGGCCAGGCTGTCGTACTCGCCGGTCTTGCAGTTATTGAGCATGGTGCCGGACAGGTCGGTGGCAACGATCTGCACGCCACCTTTCAGCTGGCCCAAGTTGGTCCGCTCGAACTCATCGATCGACATCGACAACGAATAGGGTTCCTGGCCCGACGAACAGGCCGCCGACCAGATCCGCAGGCGCTGGCCCGGGCTGGCCTTGATGGCCGCCGGCAGCACTTTGTTCTTCAGCACCTCGAATGGATAGGTGTCACGAAACCACAGGGTTTCGTTGGTGGTCATCGCGTCCACCACCATCTCGCGCAAGCCGCTGCGCGGTTGGGTCTGGATACGCTGCACCAGCTCGCCCAATGACTTGAGGCCCTGTTGCTCCATCAATTTATTGAGACGGCTCGACACCAGGTACTGCTTGTTTTCACCAAGCAGGATGCCACAGGCTTTTTCCAGGAAGACCCGGAACTGTTCGAAATCCAAATTACCCGTAGACAAGATACCGCCTCTTTCATCGTGTTGACTTGCCGGGCGCACAACGCACCCGACCTCTACTTTATTCTGCTGCCTTGATCCGATCGACGACCCGGGACGCCAGGTCATCGGGGCGGAATTTCGCCAGGAAATCGTCGGCACCGACCTTCTTGACCATCGCCTGGTTGAAAACACCGGACAACGAAGTATGCAAGATGATGTGCAGCTTTTGCATACGCGGGTCGCTGCGGATTTCCGAAGTCAGGGTGTACCCGTCCATCTCCGGCATCTCGATGTCGGAGATCATCATCAGGAACTCTTCCTCGGGCTTCTTGCCCTCGTCGACCAGCTTGCGCAGGTAATCCAGCGCCTGTCGCCCGTCGTTCAACGCCACCACATCGACGCCGACCGTTTGCAGGCAACGAGTGACCTGCTTGCGGGCCACCGAAGAATCGTCGACGGTCAGCACCCGCAGCGAAATCGCCTTGTGCTGGGTCTCGGCGTCCACCACGCCCGCGGAGATCGCTTCCGGCGTGGGTGCCACTTCGGCGAGGATTTTCTCCACGTCGATGATTTCCACCAACTGGTTATCGACCCGTGTCACCGCCGTCAGGTAGTGATCGCGACCGGTGCCCTTGGGCGGCGGATGGATCTCTTCCCAGTTCATGTTGACGATGCGTTCCACCGAGCGCACCAGGAAACCCTGGGTCTTGGTGTTGTACTCGGTGATGATCACAAACGGATTGCTCTGGTCCAGCAGCCGACCGGAACCGGTCGCCATCGCCAGGTCGAGAATCGGGATGGTCGCACCCCGGATATTGGCCACACCGCACACGACGGGGCTGGACTTGGGCATCAGGGTCAGCTTGGGGCATTGCAGCACCTCGCGGACCTTGAATACGTTGATCCCATACATTTGTTGGCCGTCGAGACGGAACAACAACAGCTCCAGGCGATTCTGACCGACCAGCTGAGTGCGCTGGTTTACCGAATCCATTACTCCCGCCATGCCCTGACTCCTACCTAACGCTAATGTGTCCGACGCGCATTCATCACTAAACGGCACGGGGCTTGCTATTGAACCGGCATGAACGCACAAACGACATTTTCTCGACGCCTGACCACTCACTGCCGCCACTGGCTCGGTGCACTGTTGGCTGCCTGCCTGTTCACCTCGGGCGGTCCTGCCCTTGCGGCGGTTCCGGTTACCTTGCCTGATCTCCTTATCGGCGTCACTCAGGGCTTTCTTGAATTCACCGTAGAAGACTATCTGGCAACCAGTCAAACCGAAGGTCGTTACGAAATCGAAGTCAACCAGCTCGACCCGCGCCTGCGCATGCCCATGTGTGACAAGGAATTGACTGCTTCCCTGGAGAGCCCGGCCCGGCCCCTGGGTCGCGTCACGGTGAAGGTCCGTTGTGACAGCGCCGCGCCCTGGACGGTGTTCGTGCCCGCTCAAGTGCGCCTGTTCCGGGAAATTGTCACCACCACCCGTCCGCTCAAGCGGGCCGGGATCGTCGAGCCCCAGGACGTCATGTTGCGCGAGCGCGACATCAGCCAGATCACCCAGGGTTTCCTGACCTCGGTCGATCAGGCCGTCGGGCAGAAACTTGTCCGACCAATGGTCGCCGACCAAGTCGTGACCCTGGTGCACCTGGAACAGGCCGAGGTGGTCCGCAAGGGCGACCAGGTGGTCATCACCGCCCGCAGCGGTTCCCTGGCCGTGCGGATGCCCGGCGAGGCCCTGTCCAATGGCGGCATGCGTGAACAGATACGAGTAAAAAACCTTAACTCCCAGCGCGTCATCAAGGCGCAGGTGATGGCCCCAGGCCAAGTGGAAGTGGCGATGTGATGACCCGATAGAGGAGGTAGAAAGCTGGCGCTTGATCCCGGTGTTCCCTAGACTGTGCCTTATGCAAAGGCAAGCGCAGACGTGCGCACGTTCATTGAATAAATGAGCCTAAAGTTTTTTTGGGAATGGCCGAAAACATGGCAAGCGTCCAAATACCCAGAGGTTTTTTACCATGGTCATCGATTTCAATCGTTTAAACAGCTCTTCACCGCTGACAGGCACTACGCGTACCAGCGCCACCAAGGAAACCGTCGAAACCGACAAATCCGCGCCGCTGTCCACGCCAGCCGAAGTCAGCAACGGGGAGTCGGTACACCTCAGCAATGAGGCTCAGCAGTTCCAGAAGCTCACTGACAAGCTGCGCGATCAACCTGTCGTCAACAACGCCCGCGTGGCCGAGTTGAAAGCAGCCATCGCCGATGGCAGCTACAAAGTCGACAGCAACCGCGTAGCCAGCAAACTGCTCAACTTCGAAGCCCAGCGCTAGGCCGCCGCCTGCGCCAGGCTTTTGGACGCTAAGACCCAAGGCCAGCCATGCACGACACTCAATTATTGCAACTGATCATCGACGACTTCGTACCAGCGCAACAATTGCTGGAGTTATTGCAGGCCGAATCCGTGGCCCTGCACGGTCGTGACATGCCTTTGCTGGAAAACATCCTGGCGCAGAAACAGGCACTGATCATCTTGCTCGACCAGCATGGCCGCAAGCGCAGCGAGATCCTCGCCAGCCTCAACCTGCCCGCCAATCATGACGGCCTCGAGCAATTGGCCGGTCAGTCGACCGTCGGCGATCAGTTGCTGTCCCAGAGCAAGGTGCTCAACGACCTGCTCGCCCAATGCCAGGCCACCAACGCCCGCAACGGCCAGTCGATCCAGATGCAGCAGGCCGCCACCGCCAACCAATTGCGCATTCTCAACGGCGGCGAGATCCCGACACTGTATGACGCCAGCGGTTCGACGGCCAGAATGGTCAAGCACCGTCCGCTCAGCCAGGCATGAAACGAACTATGCCTTCGCTCTATCAACGCGCGAAACATGCTGGCAAAATGCTAGCCATTCGTAGTCGTATTTTGCCTGGAGATTGACCCACCGTGTTCAATGCCTCAAACGCGGATGATGCTCCGCAGCCACCCAAGGTCCTTACCACGCCCCTGGAAATCTCCGGCAACCTGCGGATGCTGCAAGATAGCCACGACCCGCTGATCATTACGTTCCATGAACGTACCCAGCGCTTTCAGAGTTATCTGGTCAATGTCGATCGCGAGACCAACTCCATCGCCCTGGATGAAATGATTCCCCGGGACGGCGAGCGTTTCCTACTGGCCGGCGAGCCGTTTCGCGTCGAGGGCTTCCATGACGGCGTGCGCATCGCGTGGGATGGCAAGGGCCCGCTGACCATCGATGAATCCAGCGACGGTCGCTGCTACCGCGGCGCCCTGCCCGACGAGGTGGTCTACCACCAACGTCGCAACGCCTTCCGCGCCGCCTTGAAGCTGGCACAACTGGTGAGCGTTGAACTGGGCGGCGACAAGATGAAGTCCCCCGTAGAAGGCAAGCTGCTGGACATTTCCGCCACCGGTTGCAAGTTGCGTTTCGACGGCGATATCACCGAGCGACTGCAATTGGGCCAAGTGTACGAGCGCTTCGTCGCAGCCCTGCCGTTTGGCAACATGACCGCCCCCGTCGAGCTGCGCTACCTGCACTTCGAAGAACGATTCAACACCACCTTCGCCGGCGTACGCTTCCACAACATCAGCGGCCTGGTGCAACGGCAAGTCGAGCGGTTCGTCTACCAGCTCCAGCGCGAAGCCCGCCGCTTCGACAAAGACGACCTCTGATCCTCAAGGCATAAAAAACGGGCAGTCCCTTGCGGTGACTGCCCGTTTTTTTTATGCCTGCCCTGGACGGTTTCACTTCGATCCAAGTGTTGTTGTGTTTGGGCTCACCTCATCGCGAGCAAGCTCGGCTCCCACACTGGCTCTCCAGTGTTCAAGCTCAAGGCCTGGCCTGGGTAAAACTGGGGCCCTCGGGCTCTTCGGTTTCCGCAGCGGCTTCGGCGGCTGGCTCAGGCTCCCCGTCCGGATTGGGCGATGTCTGCATTTGCTCCTGAACGACCTGCTCGTCGACCCGCGGATCAAGGCACGCCACCAAGGGCGAGCTGGTCATGTTGTCCGGCATGGCCACATGGTGCAGCGGCGCATCATCGACCTGATGCAGATTGGTGACTGCTTTCGGCCGAATCCGCCACACGAGCACCAACGCAAACAAAGCAAAGAAGCCATACAGCATCTGGCTGCCGTACAGCTTCATCAGCACGCCGGCCACCAATGGGCCGATACTGGCGCCCACGCCGTAGGTCACTAACAGCATCGCCGTGAGCGACACCCGGCGATCGCCCTCGACGTGGTCGTTGGAAAACGCCACCGCCAGCGGGTACAGGCAAAACTGCACCAACGAACAGCAGAACCCCGCGACGAACAATATTTCCAGCGGCACCTTCGACAAGATGGCCAGGGGCAATGCACACACCGCCAGGGCCAGAGCGAAGCAGCGGATCAACAGTGCGCGGTCATAACGATCCGATAGCCAGCCCAGCGGCCACTGCACCAGCAGGCCGGCAAAGATGCAGCTACCCATGAACAGGCCGACCTGTTCGGTGCTCAGGCCCTGCTGGGAGGCGTAGAGCGGCGCCAGACCGTAGAAGGAACCCACGATCAGCCCCGAGCCCAACACCGTGGTCAAAGACTGTGGCACGCGTTTTATAAAGAAACGCGGCTCCATCGGTGCCGGATGCAGCGGTGCCGGGTGAATCCGTCGGGTCAGCGCCACCGGCACCAGGCACAGGGCGAAACACAGCGCCACCAGCATCAGCAGTTCCAGGCCCAGGGCGGGGTGCATGACCAGGATCAACTGCCCCAGTACCAACCCCAGGTACGAGGCAATCATGTAGCCGCTGAACACCACACCGCGCTGCTTGGCGTCGGCCTGTTCGTTGAGCCAGCTCTCGATGACCATGTACTGGCACATCATGCCGAGGCCAACGATCATCCGCAGCACGATCCAGGCCGGCAGCCAGTTCACCAGGCCATGGCCCAGCACGGCCGCCCCGACGATCCCGGCACAGGCCGAGTAGGCGCGGATGTGTCCGACGCGGGCGATCAGCCGGTGACCGATCTTGCCGCCCAGCACCAGGCCGAAATAGTTGGCGGCCATCAGCGCACCGACCCAGAGGCTGTCCACATGGTCGGCGGCCAGGCGCAAGGCCAGGTAAGTACTCAAGAGGCCCGAGCCGATCAACATCATCAGCGAGGCGAAATAAAGCGCTCGAAAAGGTTTCCAGATTTGGCGCATCGGCGTTCCGAGCGGCTCCTTGAGGTAAGTAAGGGCTATCCGTTGAAGATAGCCCGAATGCGACGGTTCGTTAGGCCTGGGCCGCGAGGACACGCCGCTCCCAGGGCGTGATTTCGTCAAAGAAACTGGTCAGTTCCAAGGTCTTGGAGGCGATGTAGCCTTCGATGAACTCTGTGCCGAACAGTTCCTTCGCCAGATGACTACGCTTCAGACGCTCCAGGGCGGCATGCAAGGTACATGGCAGCGACAGATTATCCGGCACTTCGAATTCGCCCTGGATCGCCGCGCTCGGCTCCAGGCGATGTTCGATCCCGTACAGCCCGGCGGCCAGGCTGGCGGCAATCGCCAGGTAGGGGTTGGCATCGGCCCCGGGCAAGCGGTTCTCGACCCGTCGGGCCACCGGCGAACTGGCGGGAATCCGCAACCCGGCCGAACGGTTGTCATGGGACCAACAGGCATTGTTCGGCGAAGCGAACGGATGGCACAGGCGTTGGTAGGAATTCACGTTCGGCGCGAACAACGCGGTGAAGTCCGCCAGGCACGCCTGTTGCCCGCCGATGAAATGCCGGAACGCGGCCGTCGGGTCGCCCGCGTCGTCAGTGAACACGTTGCCGCCGCTGGCCGCCTCGACGACGCTCTGGTGGATATGCATCGAGCTGCCCGGCGTATGGGCCAGGGGCTTGGCCATGCAGACCACGGTCAGGCCGTGCTTGAGGGCGACTTCCTTGAGCAGGTGCTTGAACAGGAAAGTCTGGTCCGCCAGCAACAAAGGGTCGCCGTGTAGCAAATTGATTTCGAACTGGCTCACGCCCATTTCATGCATGAAGGTGTCGCGAGGCAAGCCCAGCGCCGCCATGCAGGCATAGACTTCGCTGAAGAACGGGCGCAGGCCATTGTTGGAACTGATGCTGAACGCCGATTGGCCGTCTTCGCGCCGTCCATCCAGGCCCATCGGCGGCTGGAACGGCTGGGTCGGGTCCGGGTTGGGGGCGAAGACGAAAAATTCCAGCTCGGTCGCGACCACCGGCGCCAGGCCAAGGGCCGCATAACGCGCGACAACTGCCTTGAGCTGGCCGCGTGTCGACAGCCGGGAGCTTTCACCGGTCAGCTCGTCGGCGTCACAGATCGCCAGGGCACGGGGCTGTTGGCTCCAGGGCAAGCGGTGGATCTGTTTCGGATCGGCCACCAGCGCCAGGTCGCCGTCATCGCTGCCGTAGAAGCGCGACGGCGGATAACCGCCCATGATGCATTGCAGCAGCACGCCCCGCGCCAACTGCAACCGCCGGCCTTCGAGGAACCCCTCGGCGGTCATCACCTTGCCTCGCGGCACGCCGTTCAAATCCGGCGTGACGCATTCAATCTCATCAATGCCCGTCAGTCGCTGCGCGAGTGAACGCTGGCCATCGGTTGTCATGACGCAATCCTTGTTATGTGCGAGCCGCGAACGGCAACCCGTACAAAATAGGCTCCGGCTGTTCGGAATATCAAGCGCCCACAAACAATAAACACGAGTGCGGGGAATGTGAGGTCCAGTGTGGGAGCGGGCTTGCTCGCGAAAGCGGTGTGTCAGTCAGCATAAGTATGACTGATGTACCGCTTTCGCGAGCAAGCCCGCTCCCACAGGGGATTTGTGGTGTTTTTTTAGGGCACGCTCAGGGCAAGTAAAGCCGGAACACCCCACCGCCCAACACACCGCCATTGGCAATCTCGGTCCGCCCGCTCACGCCGCCGCGCTGGTGCAGTCCGGCGATCCGCGCGGCGAAATACAGGCCCAGCCCGGTGCTGCCGCTGCTGTGGTTGATGCCCTGCACATACTCGGCCTGACGCTCGATCATCTCTGGCGGGTAACCCTCGCCGTCGTCGTTGATGGTCAGCACCAGTTGCCCGGCTTCGTCGCTCACACTGATCAACAGCGCCTGGCGCGCATGGCGAATGGCGTTATTGATGCAGTTGTCGAGCACCGACGCCACCAACTCGCGGTCGAAAAAGCCCAGCGGGCTGAGCGGATCGACGTCGAAGGTGGCCATGATCCCACGGCTGCGGAATACATCCTGATGGCCAGCCAGTTGCGCCTCGATGAAGTCATCCAGCTCATGGTAGGCCGGGTGCAGTGGCAACTGGTTGACGCCGAGCTTGTACAACCCCAGCAACTGCACCATGAGGCCGTTGAGATGGGCGAACTCGAACTCGATGACGCCCTGCTCCGAGGTCTGTCGCTCGGATTCGGGCAAGCGCTCGAGCCATTGCCCATGCGCCTGCATGAGCAAGGTCAGGGAGTTTTTCATGTCATGCACGGTCGACGCGATCACCGTGGAAAAATCGAGTGCCTGTTCGCTGTCATTCATCGCCAAATGCCTTACTTCGCAGTTTTTGATAGCGCGCAAAACGCGCATCGGTGTCGGGCATCATGCCCACCAGTTTCAGGCAGGCGCGGCACTCCTGCAGCAGTTCCGACTCCACAGTGGTGTCGGTGCCATGCAGCAGCGATTGCGCCATGTTCAGGGCAATACTGATGTTCTTCGGTTGCATCTTCAGGGCGCGGCGGAACAGTTCTCGCGCCTCTGGCAATGCGCCAGTCTTGTAGACCCGCACGCCTTCGCGGTTCAACTCGGCGGCGGCATTGCCCTGGTTGAGAATGTTCGGGTCGTCGGTGAGCTTGGCGATGCCTTGCATCACCGTCGGGTCATCACCGTAGATCTCCGCGCAGTTCTTGAGCATCGACTCGCCGGCGCTGGTCTGGCCGAGCATTTGCAACTGCTTGGCCACCAGCAACGCGGCCTCGGCGCTCATGAACTGCTCCATGCCATCGAGGCGCTGCAAGGCCTGCTCGGTGAGCTTTTCGGCGGTTTCGGCATCGTTGAGCAACAGGCTCGTGGCCTTCATCAACCGCGCCCGGACCTGCAAACCCGGGTCGTTGAGATTCTCCTTCGCCACCGCGCTGAGGGTCGTGTTGATCTCCAGCCGCGTCCGGGTGTCGAGGCCTTTTTCGCTGCCCTTGCTGATCAGCGCATGGGCCAGGCCGAGATTGCTTTCCGGGTCCTTGAAGCGCGACTGCGCGCCTTGCCCGACCGCTTGGCGATAGGCTCGGGACGCCGTGTCGAAGTCTTCGTTGGTCATCGCCAGCTTGCCCAGCAACGACTGACGGCGCACCGCCAGCGGCGACAGGCGCACCGCCTCTTCCAGCACGTGCTGCGCCTGCTTGGTGTCGCCTTCGGCCATCAACACTTCGGCCATGCCGTCGTACAACGCCGGCATCATCGGAAAGACTTTCAGGGCTTTTTCGTAAACGGCCTTGGCCTGCGTCACCTGGCCGCGCTTGAACATCAACTTGCCCAACCCCGCGTAGGCCCACGGCAACGGGCGATCGGCGATGATCGAGTTGTACAGCCGTTCAAGGGCCTCATTCTGATTCAGGTCGCGCAACGCATCGGCGCGATAACGCAGGCACAACGGCCCATAGCGCGGGTCCTGCTTGCACAGGGCGATGCAGGCATTGAGCACTTCCATCGGCTTGCCACGGTCGAGGGCTTGCAGGATCGGCTTGAGCAGGGTCTTGCGTTGCTCGAGCCGCTCCAGCCGCTGGGCCAGGCCGGAGCGGTTGAACGGTTTGGTCAGGTACGCATCCGGCTCGTGCTCCAGGGCACTGAGCACCATCGCCTGACTGGTCTCGGCGGTCACCATGAGGAAGACACTTTCATGGCTGATCAACTTCTCGACCATCAGGTCTTCAAGCACCTGCTGGCCATTCTTGCGCCCGTCGCCCAGGTGATAGTCCTGCAGGATGAAGTCATAGCGCTTCTGCGAGCACATGCGCAGCGCCACTTCACCGGTGTCGGCGGTGTCCACGTCCTTGACGCCCAGCTCACGCAGCATGGAGCGGATCGAACTGCGGAAATCCGAGAAATCATCGACGATCAAAAAGCTTTTTTGGTGGTACGCCAGCATCGAGGATGTCCAGGCAAGTAAAAAAATAACCCAATGGCATAACAACGAAACGCCGTGTCACAACCCCGAGGCGCGCAGATGATAGTCACCAGCCAGCAACGTTCAAGGGATTTCAGCACCCGCTTGGCCTGGCTGTGTCGTGACGCACATTGCGAGCCGAAACGCAGGAAACAACCGGGCTCATCAGGTTATCGGCAGGCGATGGCGTTCCGTTAAGGGGAAGGTGTGGGAGAAACCGAGTGCAGACGACTGGCTGAACACCCGTGGCGAGGGAGCTTGCTCCCGCTGGGCCGCGCAGCGGACCTGTTTTTGGCGGCTGCTGCGCAACCGAGCGGGAGCAAGCTCCCTCGCCACGAAGGGTGATGTCAGGCTTCAGCCCCTCGACTGATCAAACGAAACTTGCTCACTCACGTCGCCTCAACAACCTCGCCCAAAAACCTCCCTTATTCTCCACAACCACCGTAGCAGGCGGTTCAGCTTCCTGCCTGAGCGGATGCGTACTCGGCCTATTGGGTCTCAACAAGTCCCCTGGGTAATGCTCCAGCCCCAAGCACTGTGAATCGTCCATATCAAAAGCCTTGACCGCCGCCACGGCCTCTACGCACCAACGACCGAAATAGGCGCCGCCCTCGAAATTTTCATCGCCATAGGTATACCAATAGGGATGTCTATAACTGACAGCCTGAGGATCAGAGCCAGACTTGGCACCGGTACGCACCTCCGCGTACCAATGCTTGACGAACGCACTCAACAGCGATGCTTGCGAATCCGCCGGAGCGTCTACCGCCGTCAGTAACCGAGCGTAGGGTTTCGGGTAAAGAAGCACAGAACCTATTTTGCGTTCAGGGCTGCGACTCGCAATGATCCGGTCGAGCAGCACGTCCTCGCCTTCGTTACCGATCAACGCCAGCAACCGCCTCCACTGGTCATCCGCAATATCCAGCGCCAATCCCAAGCCCACCAGCCAGAAGCAGGTGATGTAATGGTCGTAGTTGACGCGCCAGCTATGGCGAGTGAATTGCTGCTCCTGGGTCCAGACCGTCGCGCCAAGGCGCTCGGCCTCCTCCCAGGCATCGAGCAGCCCGGGAAAGTATCGCGACAGGTCCGCTATCAGATCGCCAGCAGAATACCGGCACAGCATCTGGTGCCAGTGTTTCTACGCGATGATGAAAACGTACTGCGGCGCGTAATCGGGATCGCCGGCAGGTTTAGCGGCGGTTTCCAGCGCGTCGACGATGCTCTGATCACCATACTCAACCCATTCCGACCAGTAGCGGGAGTCTCCCAGCGGTGCCCGAATCACCTATGTTTCCTCCGAAATTCAACATCCTGGAATTTTCCTGCATTTAAGCTGGGAGCCAGTGATCGCGCCTATATCTAAAGCCCGAATTTAGTGAGCCACTAAGAACCCACTCCCGGTGAGAGCACACCGTCCTCCGGCTCGCCATGTAAAAAGGGGACAGACTTGAATGGCACTTACTTAACGGCTAACTAGCTGATACGGCTGCAAAAAATGAAAAAAGGCTGGCCTTGGTCTACGGTGATAGTTGCGAACACACACCGATCAAGCAAGGACACAGCCCGAGTGAATCGTAGACGCCAAATCGTCCGACATCAATAGCACCGTATGCGCCAGCACGCCACGAACAGCAATGCCCATGCTTTCTTCAAACTGCTCAACGACCCAGAGCTATTGCGGGGTGTCGAGTCGTCGATACCCAAGCATCGCCAGCGGCTATTCCCCCCGACCGAAACACTGTCCCTGTTTTTGTCCCAGGCGATGAGCGCCGATCGCTCCTGTCAGAATGCCGTGAATGATTTTTCTGTCAGGCGCTCTACGAGGGGTTCAAGCCCAACAGCATTCATACCGGTGCTTACTGCAAAGCCAGAGCCCGGCTGCCGGTGGAGATGGTTTCAACCTTGTTGCGCTCCACGGGGTTATCGATGAGCAACCGGGCTCCGTCATCGTGGCGTTGGAGGGGGCGACCTGTGCGCCTCGTGGATGGCACTACAGTTACCCTGCCGGATACGCCGGCCCACCAAGAGGCCTATCCGCAATCTCGTGGGCAGAAAGCCGGACTGGGCTTTCCTATCTGCCGGGTGGTGGGAATTGTTTGCCTCGCCAGCGGTGCTGTTTTGGATGCCTCGTTGGGACGTTTCCGCGGTAAAGGAGGTGATGAGCAGACGCTGCTCAGAACCATGCTCAATACCTTGGAACGAGCTGACATTGTGCTGGGCGATGCCTACTACGCAACCTACTTTTTGTTGTGTGAATTGCAACATCGAGGCGTGGACGGGGTGTTCGAACAATATGGCGCTCGACGGCGTAGCACGGACTTTCAGTTGGGAAAGCCCTTGGGGACGGAAGATCATTTGGTTGAGTTGAAAAAACCCAAGGCAAAGCCGTCCTGGATGAGTCAGGCCTATTACGACGAGGCACCTGAAACGTTGACAGTACGTGAGTTGAAGGCCGGTGGAAAAATCCTGGTCATCACTTTGAATTGTCCACAGCAGGTGCCAAAAACTGCTCTTAAACCACTGTTTAAAGACCGATGGCACGTGGAGCTGGATCTGCGCAACCTCAAGACTACGCTGGGGCTTGAAGCACTGACCTGCAAAACGCCAGGTATGGCCGTCAAAGAGTTGTGGATCTACTTGCTGGCGCACAACCTGATACGGATGCTCATGGCGCAATCAGCTCTGTTGGCCGACTGTCTGCCTCGCGAACTGAGCTTCAAGCATAGCCTTCAGCTGTGTCTAGCGTTGAGGCAGTACAGGGCTCAGGAGCAAGAGGATCGTCTGCTGAATCTGCTTGCGCTGATTGCCCAAAAACGGGTCGGAAAGCGTCCTGGCAGAATTGAGCCGCGCACCATAAAACGAAGACCCAAGCCTTACCCCATGCTGATGAAAACACGTCGATCAGCAAGGGCTGAGGTCAGGAAGAATGGACACCCGAAGAAGGTTAAGTAAGTGCCATTCGGGACAGACTTATTTGGAAACTAGGAATTAAATAATCCGCCCTTCCAACAAACAAATTTATCCCCTTTCCTCCTTTCCCTCTTACTCGTTCAAGAACGCATCTGTCGCAGGATCATTAAATGAACCTCCAAGTTACATTTAACCAAATGATCTAGCGAAGCAGTCCCCCCAACAAACAATGCCGGCTCAAAGCCGTAAAGCTCACTCTCATCAAGCGCCCCCAACTTATCTAGCGCTCGCTCAAATAGAAACTCACCTTGATCATCCTCCAAATCATAACGCTCCTTATCAGACATAGCGAAAAATGTCTGAAGGGCTAGATCCGGATTTTTGTTAGGCGTTTTCAGTTTACTCATTAACGCGACGATAGACCCCGTCGGACACGAAACAACAATCTTCTGATTGTATTTTTCACCCCAAGCATAGAGAGTCCCAAACGCGCTCCTCGCAATAACGTGGTAGTTATCTATTTGTGGAAATTCAGTGCCCGCGAGCCACATATCGAGCAGATGTTTATAATCATCCGGATTTACCGTCCAGAAAAGGCCATTGGCATATCCGCACCACCCCTCATCCTGCCAATAGTCAAGCAACGCCTCAGGCAGCACCCCACGATATTTAGCAATTTGGGAGTCAGGCACATGTCGATGAGATGTGGCTTCCCCCATCACGCTGATGAAATACTGGAAATCTTCGTCCCTCATCTTGCCTGTGCTCCTCTGAGTAGCTCTAGCCGGACATTCAATTTAGCGCTGCCAGCACCGGTGGAAATGGCCGTATCTACGGCTTGATCGACAGATGATAAACGACTTGACCAGCTAGCACCTATGGATGAGTTCACATTGGTGTCCCCCATCCTTACCGGCGCTGGCGTCGTCCAACCGCCTGCAACCATGTCAGGCTCGTGCAAGGCTGCAAGACTAGATTTAATTTCCTTGGCGCGATCTTTTGCCATCTGCGTTGCCGTAGAACGATCGACACCTTTATTTATTAAACTTTGTCGAATACTCTCAGACACTTCTCTCTCGAACTCACGACCTAGACTTCGCTGCATTGAATCAGCTGCGGGATTGCGGCCTTGTTGAATGTAGGCATCCCGTGCAATTTTAAACTCATCAGCTGTCATGCTATTAATCGCATCCTGCTGAGCTTGCAACTGCTTGTTGTACTCCTTCAAAAATGTTTTCTGCTGATCGGGGGACATTTCTTTGTAGCGAGGATTATCGTAGGGATTAAAACCGTCTAGCTTCAGCTCATCAAGACGATCAATCACCTTGGTTGGTTGAGTCCCCTTAACACCCGAACTATAGTCCACGGTGTTTTCAACAACCTTCCCATTAACCGTCGTCGTGACAGTGCCATACCCCCCCTCAAGCTTCTTGCTATACGCCCCCTCCACGCTGCTCCAGTTCATCGGCTTACCGGCCGACACTTCAGCTTTGGCAATGTTGGCCATATCGGCCATTTTTTCAAGCTCTTTGGCCCCCACCTTGATCCCGGTTTTCGCCAGCGCCACGCCGCCCTTGGCCGCCGTGCCCACGCCCGTGGCGATGGTGCCGACTTGCCAGACCAGTTCGCCAATATCCTGGCCCAGTTGCACGGCACGTTCGTCGCCGCCGTGTTCAAGGGCGTCTTCGATACGTGCGATTTTGGCTTTGGCGTCACCGACCATTTCATCGCCTAATCTCTGGCGCGCCTCGGGATCGTCGATCAAGGCTTTGATACCTTTGATCCCTTCAACCGGATTGAGGAGGAATTGCGCCAAGCCTTCGACATCGCTCCAACCCGCCTGCGCCAAACCTTTGCCCACGCCGAAGCGGGTCAGGACGTCTTGTTTCTTGTGGATGTACGCCCACTTGGCGATCACCTGCGCTTTGGCCCCGAGACCGTCAGCCGCGCTGTACTCCTTCTCCGCCTGAACCAGCTGCTGAGTCGCCAGCCAGTTGTTATCCACCGCTGCACCGGCCGCGCTGTTGGCGGTAGCCGGGTCGAGCGAGGAGCTGGTGGCGGCCAACCCGGTGACAATGCTGACGATCAGGTTGCGCTTGGCTTCGCGCTGGGCTTCGCTTTCATCGGGGCTGGCTTCGGAGAACAGGCCGGTGAGCAGGCTCGACGCCGCCGCGCCGGCGGCTCCGCTGCCACAGCTCTGGCTGCTGGCGGCGGCACCGGCGCAGGCGACGATGCCGTGCAGGGCGGCGTGCAGTGGCGAGCCTTCGGTGAGTTTGCCGTCCGCCACCAGGTCACCGATGTAGCCGGCGCCCTGCTGCTGCAGGTAGTTGACCACCAGCCCTTGGAGGAACGCACTGTTGCCGCCACTGATGTTGCCGCTGGCCGCGCCGACCAGGGCGGTGGTGATCTGCCGGTAGGTGCCGCCCGCGCCCCACTTGTCGGCGATGCCGCTGGCTTCGGCATTCAGCCGCTGAGCGCTGCCGAGCAGCGCCAAGCGTTCGCTGTCGGTGAGTTTGGCGTTGGGGTCCAGGGCCGCTGCCTGCGCTTTCTCGGCCTGTTTGCGCTTGAGGTCGACTTCCTTGGCCTTGTTGGCGAGCAAGGTGCTGGCTTCGTTGGAGAACGCCCCGACAATCTCGAAACCGGCACGGATTTCGTCTTCGTCGAAGATCGGCTTGAGGGTGTTGGTGGTGTCGCGATCGCTGGAGACATCGCGGTTGAGGCTGGCGATAGTTTGCTCGCCGTTCTTGCCGGTGCGCTTCTGTTGCTCGGCGTCGTTGCTGATGACAATGGTGCCGCCACTGATGCCGCTGCGGGTGACGCTGCTGGCGTCGTCGCTGGCGCTGATGGCGATCGGCATGGTGGCGCTGAGGTCGTTGTCGTTCTTCGGCAGGTCGGTGCCAGGGGTTTGCGTGCCGCCGCTGGTGGCGTTGCCCTGCTGGTCCTTGCCGACTTCGCGATAGCCGCCACCGACGCTGACGGTGCTGGCGTCGTACTCGGCCTTGTTCTTGATGTCGCGGCTGGTGAGGCTGGCGGTGACCAGGCGATTCTTGCCGTCCTGCACGGCCTTGTCGCTGCTGGCGATGACAGCGCCGACCAGATCGGTGTTGCCCCCCACGCGAATGTCAAAGCCGTCGTCCCCGGCCTTGATGCCCGATTGCTCGGTCACGCTGGCGTAGTTGGAATCGATATCCGTGGCGCCGAAGCTGCCGCTGACACCGTTGACCGAACTCATGCCGTAGCAGAACGGCGGAATGCACAGGCTAATGCCAACGCCCAGGCTCTTCTCGTCGACCACATAGGTGTTGGTGTCTTGCAGGCTTTCGATGTTCAGGTCGCCGCCAACATCGGCCAACACTCGCTTGCCGCTGGCCACCGCGCCTTTGAGGTTGGTGTCACCGCCCGAGGACAGCAACAACTGGTTGCCCGCCTGGACATGGGTATTGGTGTGGGTGAGGCCATCGCCATCCGCCTGGCCACGGCTGCCGGATGCCCCCAGATCCAGGGTGAAACCGTTGCGAGCACCGAGAGAAAAGCCGATGCCGATGCTGGCGCTGCTGCCTTTGCTGTCGGTTTCCTGTTTGTCGATATTGCGCGCGGCGAGCAGGTTGATGTCACCGTCCGCCAGCAGGCTGGCGTTGCGGCCGGCCTTGATATCGCTGCCTTGTACGGTGATGTTGCTGGCGGCACCCGCGCCCGTGGCGCGCAGGCGAACGTCGTTGCCGGCGGTCATGGTCGAACCGGCCGCGCTGTCGCTGGTGTAGGTGGTGGTGCTTTCGTTCTTCTTGGTGCCCAGGGACAGGCTGATGTTGATCCCGCCCGCCGCGCCCGGGTCCATCGCCACGGCGGTGGCGGCATTGTTGGTCGCCAGTACGGCGGTGGCGGCGGCCAGGGCCTTCATGCGCCCGTCGTCGGTTTTCTCCGATGCCCGTTTCATTTGCTGGGACGTCTGGATCGCGCTGATCACCGGGTTGGTCACGGTGAGGGTGAACCCGGTCTGCTTGAACAGGGTTTCACGCTCGCGCTCGCGGGTGTTGCGCGCCTCTACGACGTCGATGGTCTGCGCCGTGACGTCGATGTTGCCTTGTGGCGCCGACACCTGGCTGCCCACTTGGCGATAGCCCTTGCCCGCTTCGATCAGCACATCACCGGTGGTCGAGCCGACCGTGCTCGCCACAGCCGTGTGCTCGGTGGTGAGGTCCTTGACGCTCTGTTGCTGGGTCCCCATGGTCACGGCGATGCCGCCGCCGCTGAACAGGCCGCTTTTCTTCACGGACTTGTCATGGCGTTCGCTGCTGCTGGCGGTGTCGGCTTCGATGTTGACGTTGTTGTCCGCCACCAGCACCGTCTGGGTCGTGGACACCACGTTGCTACCCTTCAGGTTGATGTCGCGACCGGCCTGCACATAGGTCTGCTCGCCGCTGAGGGTGGAGCCTTCGACCGAGGTCTGGCTGATGGTGTCGCGGGTGGTGGTGGTCTTGCTGGAAAACATCCCGTTGCTGCCCTTGACCTTGTGGGCTTCATCGGCGAACTGGTAGTTCTGGCCGGCGGTCAGGTTGACGTCGCGCTTGGCCTCGGCAAACACCGCCCCTTGCTCGCTGGTGACCTGGGCCGCGCGGGCGTTGAGGTCTTGGCCGGCGCTCAAGCGCACGTCGCCCTGCCCTTGGATCTGGGAGCCGACTTCGGTCTGGCTGGCATCCTTGCGCCAGTTGCTGCTGTTCCAGGCCAGCGCTTGCTCGTGGGCTTCGCCGACGGTGGCCAGGTTGATGTTCTTGCCCGCCTCCAGCAAGGTACTGCCGCCCTTGCCGGCATTGACCACCTGGGCCCCGGTGAGGTTGAGGTCGTTGCCGGCACTCACGCCCATCGTGCCTTGGGCGCCGCTGACGAACAGCCCGGCCACCCGCGACAGGTTGGTGCGGGTGCCTTGGGCGCTGCTGCTGTCCCGGCTGCTGGAGACGACGTTGATGTCCTGCCCGGCCTTGAGCGACAGGCTGTCCACGGCACCGATCAGGCCGCCAAGGTTGTTGAGGTTTTCCCGCGCGGTGAGCGATGCCTTGTCGGCCTGGATGCGCCCGCCGAGGTTCTCGATGTTCTGCGCGGTGATCGCCATGACACTGCGCCCGGCCAGGCTGCCACTGTTGACCAGGTCGCCAGCGATGTTCAGGTTCAACTGCTGCCCGGCAATCAGGGCACCGGAGCCGTTGAGGTCGCCCTCCTGGACCCGTACGTACACTTGCGGCACCAGCACGTTGCGGGTGTCGCCGTTGGCCAGGGTGACCTGCTTCTGAACCAGCCAGACGATGTCACTGGTCAACTGGGCCATCTGCGCGGAGGTCAGGGCCACGCCGGGCACCAGTTGCCATTGGCTGGCGACGGTCACGGCGTTGTCGATCAGGGCACGGTACTGCGCTTCGTCATTGGCGTAGCCGTCGAGGAAACGGCGGCCGGTGAGTTGCGCGATCTGTTCACGAATCAATTTCTGTTCGTAGAAGCCGTCGCCCAGGCGTTGTTGCGTCAGTGCCGGGTCGACTTGCAGGCGCTGCAGCATGTAGTCCGATGACAGCCAGGTGCGGTAGCTGGCAAAACGCGGATCGGTTTCGATCAGGTAGCTGCTGGTGTTCTGGGGATTAGTGGTGAACAGGCTGTTGTTCGGCAATGCCAGGGAGGGCCCGCCACTGCGGATCTGCTCGGCCACGCCCTTGCTGTTGAGGGTGGTCTGGGCCGCGACCTGAACGATGGGCGCCACTTGAAAGGTCCTGTCGACCGGAGCGCTGACCGTGCCCGTGGCGGCGATCTGTTCGCCGACGCCCTGTGTGGCGCGGGCGCTGATCTGGGCGCCGGTACCGTTGCCGGCGGCGTTCTGGGCGAACACGGTCGGTTGCAGGGTGATGTCCTGGATCAACGGCGCAGGCGTGTAGGCCGTGATGGCTGTTCCTTGACGGTCCCGGCCCTTGCGCTGGATGCGATAGAAGCTCGTTGCGGTGCCGCTGTCGGTGGTGGTGCGTTGGCCAGTCAGTTCGGTGTTGGTCAGGCTGGTAATGTTGGCCTGCAACAACCCACCGGCAATGATGCGGCTCTTGTCGTTGAGCACATCCCCTGCATTGATCTGCATCGTCCCGCCCGAGAGGATCTGCGCCGGTGCCGAGGTGGCGATCTGGGTTTCCTGGACCACGCGGGTGTAGTCGTAGCGGTTCCAGCTATCTTTGCTCCCCTCAGGCGTGTTGAGGTAATTGACCTCGTCGTGGCTCACGGAAATCTGGTTGCCCTGGTAACGGTTCGGCGAACCGCTGAGCTGGAATTCCTGCAAGGCGGTGCGGCTGACTTCCACCTGTTGGGTACTGAAGTGTTCGTTGGTGTTGCGCACGCTTTGCACATCGAGCGACAGGTTGCCGAGGGCCTCGATGGTCGCACTGGCGTTGGTCAGCAGTTGGGCCCGGTCCTGGGCCTTGTCAGTGGCGCTCAGCGCACCGCCAATGGCGAGGTCCCCGGCACTGAAGATCATTGCCTGCTCGCGGTTGTCCAGGGTGCCGGTGCCAATGTCCAGCGACTCGCGGGCGGCGATGGTCGCGGCGACGCCATTCTCATCGCGGTTGCTCAGAGCCGAAGTGGCAATCGCCAATCGGTCGCCGTATAGACGTCCCGTGCCCAGGTTATTGAGCGACAGCGCTTGCACACGCACTTGCTGGCCGTCGATCAGGCCACGGTTGGTCAAGCTGTCGTTGACGGTCAGGCGAACCTGGCCGGCGCTGATCTCGCCGCTGACGGCGTTGTCCAGGGTTTGCGAGCGCACCAGCAGGAGATTGCCCGCCAGCAGTTTTCCGCTGTTGTTGAAAGCCCCTTCGGTGCTCAGGTCAATCTTGCCATTGGCCTGTATCTGTCCGCTCAGGTCCAGGCCATTTTGCAGGCTGAACGTCAGGTCCCCCAGGCTCAGGGCTCGGCCGGTGCCCGAGTAATAGGCGGCGTTGAGGGACAACAGGCTGCCGGCGAGCAAGGTCCCGTCGAGGTTGTGCACCGCCTGGCGACGTTGCGCCGGATCGCGATCGGTGATGGTCAGGCCGGCCCCCGAGGAAATCAGGCCGCCCTGGTTATCCAGCGCTTGGCTGACACCGATGGACAATCCTTCGTCGGCGCGCACGGCTCCGGCCTGGTTGCCGAAGGTGTCGAGCACCAGGCTCATGGCACCGCCTTCAAGGCCCTGATTGGCACCTTGGGTGGCGCTGTTGTCGAGCACGCCGGCAGTCACGCCCAACGTGCCCGCGCTGCGCACCAGTCCGCCCTGGTTGCTGAGCGTATCCCCCAGCGCCAACTGGACATCGCCGAGGCCCTGCAATTGACCGCCGCGGTTATCCACCCGGGCGCCTTCGACCTGTACGCTCTTCTGGCCAATGATCTGGCCGCCGCTGCCGTTGGTAACGTCGGTGGCCTTGAGCACCAGCGCGCCCTTGGCACCGAGGAAACCGGCGCTGTTGTTGAAATGGGCACTGTGGATTTCCACCGCGTCCTGGCCGCTGATGCCTTGGGTGGTGCCGGACTGAAGGTTGTTCAGCGCCTGGGTGCCGGTGTCGATGAACAGCTTGCCCTTAGCCTGGATCAGGCCCGCCGCGTTGCGCAATTCACCGCTGCGCAGGTCGAGGGTCGCACCGGCATTCAACGTGCCTTGGCTGTTGTCCATCAGCAGGCCGTGGCTATTCAGGTCCAAAGCCTGGCCACTGATCACCCCGCCCTGGTTATTCAGGCCCAGGGCCGACAGCGTGATATCGCCCAGCGCTTCAAGGCGTCCGCCGCTGTTGTTCAGCGCATCCGCCGAGACGGTGACCTGCAACCCGGACTTCACCGACCCCAGCACGCCGTTGGTGTTGTTCAACTGTCCGGCGATGATCTCCATGCGCTGGGTGGCGGCGAGCGTGCCGCCGATATTGTCCAAGCGGTCGAACTTCGCGTGCAGCTCACCGCCGGCACTCACGGTGCCTTGGGCGTTATCCAGCGCCTTGCCGCTGACCTTTGTCGTCCCACTGGCGGCCAGCGTGCCACCGCCGTTGTTGACCTTTTCGTCGGCCGTGACGGTCAAGTCACCGCCAACGGTGGCGAGGACTTTGCCGCCCTGGTTGTTCAGCGCGCCGACCTTCAGCACCACTGCACCAGGACTGCTGACTTGCCCGGCCTGATTGTCGAAGCGTTCACGGGCAGTGACCTGCAACGGTTGCGCGCCGGTCTGGAGAATACGTCCACGCTGGTTGGACAACGTCGTGGTGTCGAGCGTGATCTGCTGGCCTTGGGTCAGGCCATTATCGACCACCACCTCGCGGGCCTTGACGCTCAATGTGCCATTACTCGCCAAGGTACCTTTGCTGCCGGCCAACTGGGTGGCCTGGATGTCCAGGGTGCCTTTGCCGGCGTGCTCGACCTTGCCCGTGCTGTTGTCGAGCCGGTCGGCGCCAAGTTTCACATTGGTGGCATTGGAGGCAATCCGGCCGTCGCTGTTGTCGAACGTGGCGGTGGCCTTGATCGACGTGTCGGCCGTGCCGGTCTGCACCAGCTCGCCACCGACATTGGAAATATCCCGCGCGCCCATCTGCAGGTTACCCGCGGTGACCTTGGCCGTATCGGTGCGCAAGGTCTTGGCCGCTTTGGTATTCAGCACTTGGGTCGCATCGACTTGACTGCCAGTGAGGTTGGCATCGCCGGTACTGGCCGTCAGGGTCACATTGCGGCCCAGGGTCTGGCTGCCGCTCAGGTCCAGGTCAGCGGCCTCGACGCTGACATCGCCGCCAGCAAGATTCTGGCCCTGCGCCTTGACGGTGGCGGCCCGTAGCGCGAGGTTGCCGCTGCTGCCCAGTTTGCCGTCCGCGCCGACGCCCGCCGCCAGGCTCGAGGCCGTGGTGCTGCGGATGGTCTTGGCGGTCAGCGTGGTGTGGGTCTGGCTGGCAACCGTGCCGCTGTTGTCGATGTCACCGGTGCTGTCGAGCCTCAGGTCGCCCTTGGCGTAGAGCGTGCCGCTGTTTTCAACGCTGGTGGCAGCAACCCGGGTCGCCGTTGTGCTGCTGATGGCGCCCTGGTTTTGCAACTTGCCGTCGGCGCTGATGACCACCTCGCCCGCCATGGCGCCGATCTGCCCGGCGTTGCGCACACCCACGCCGGATTCGGTGCCCACCAGCATGATCTTCCCGGCATACATGCCGCCGAGCTTGGCCACGTCGATGGCAACGGTGGGTTTTTCTCCCTCGGCGCCTGGTAGCGGCGTGGCCTGGGTGTTGTCGGCATTGACCTGATTACGTCCGGCCGTAACCTTCAAGTCGTTGGCCCACACCCCGGCGTTGACTTGTACCGAACGGGCAATCAGATCCGTATAGTCGGCCTCGCGGGCGTCCAGGCCTTTGCCTTCGATGTTGATGGTCCCGCCCTGCACGGTGTAGCCGGTGATGCGACCGTTCTCCAACTGCGCCCGACCAGTGCTGAGGGTGGCCCGGTCGGCGTTGATGAAGCCGCAACCGTTGCAGGTGATACCGGACGGGTTGGCGATCACCACTTCGGCGCGCTGGCCGGCGACTTCGACGTAACCGCGCAATTGGCTGGGATTACTGGAATTGACTTCGTTGAGGATGACCCGCGCGCTGCCATTGCCCAACATCGGGTTGCCTTCGATCCAACCGCCCAGTTTCGTCTGGCTATTGCCCGCGCCATTGTTGAGGATTACCCCGCGGCCATCGACGTCGAACTGGTTGTAGGTGTTGCGCGAGACACCGCCAGCGCTAGGCGCGCGGATGTTCACCTGCGGCGTGCCGTTGGCGCTTTGTATGATCACCGGTCGCTGGCCAGCCGGCGCGCCCGGGTCGGCGACGATGGTGCCGGCCCAGGTCGGCGCCACGCTCAAGGACACCAGGCCAATCGCTGTCATCAAGGCAAAGCGCAACGCCCCGAGCGTCGCCGTGCAAGCCGCTGCGCCCGCCGCCGGGCCAGAACGAGTCCCCGGCGCCTTGACTTGGCTGGTAACGTTCTCGGCCACTACCATCAACAGTCCGCGAGCCTTGTTGAAAACGATTCGGTACAGATGCTTGTTCATAGCAATTCCATTTGCGGAGCCGGCCCGCACGAGCAGTGGTTGGAGTTACGCTTCGATTGCCAGCGGATGGGCGGCAAACCAGGCCTGGGCCTGTTCGGGAATGACCCCGATGCCTTGGAATGTCTTGACCCGCAGGCCGCGCTCGTCGCCTCGGTGATAGAGGGCACGGGCGCAGCGATCGATAAAAAGATGACGTTGCAACAAGCGGCTCAATACCGCCGTGTGGCCAAAGGGAGCGACCCAGTCGTTGAGCCAGAGGCGCTCGCCGCTGTTCCAGTCGTCCTGGGTCAGCGCCAACGGCGACTGCCGCAGGTAGCGTTGCTCCGCCGCCTCGTCGAGGTTGAGCCAGGACAGGTAGAACACCGGCTTGCCGTGTTCGGAACCAAGCACGAACTGGCGATGCTTGAGCGCCGGCAGCAGCAGCGTTGGCAAGGTGTGCAACGGCGCGTCGCGATGGGCCTTGGAGTGCATCCACAACCAGGTGGCGGAGCCGAACACCGCGGCTTCGCTCCAAGGCTCGTCGATCAGGCCGGGGGCGATAATGTCTAGCGTCTCGAACTGCATGGAATCACCTCAGAATGACCAGATGACGGTGAACGCGCTGGTCACGTTGGCCGTCTCGAAACCATCGGGCTTCTTCAACGGCGTCCCCACCGACCAGTCATAGGACAGGCCTTTGTAACCGCCGCGTATACCCACCACGGCCCCCGCCAGGCGCTGGCCGATCAGGAATTCACTGGATTGGCCGCTGACCTCGCCATAGTCGATACCGGTGTAGAGTTCCTGGCCGGTCTGCCCCAGGGACAGGCCGATTTCGTTGCGCAGGGTCCAGCCACGGTCGGCGGACAGAATGTTTTCGCCATCGAAGCCGCGCACGCTGTAGCGCCCGCCGATGGAGAAACGATCCTGAGGCACCAGCGGCGTGCGGTTCCATTGCGCGCGCCAGCCGCCGATGTAGCGCAGGCGCTGATCGCCAACCTGGAACGGCACCTGCAATTGGGCATCGGCGGTGATGATCTGCGAGCGTGACGTGCCGGCGTCAAAGTCTTCTTCAGGCGCCCTGAGCGCATCATGGGCACCGGTGCCGCGACGATAAGCGACGCCCAGGTCAAGAATCGAAGCGCCAATGAACTCCCGATGATCCAACCCCAACTGCCAACCGGCCATGCGGCGTTTCTGGTTGCCGACTTCGGTGTCGTCGATGAAGTTCTCAGAGGAGCGCGTCCACAGGCTGCCCCAGGCCGTGGTCTTGCGAACGGCGTCACGGTACAGCAGGCGTGACAGGCGCACCTCGTTGTTGCGACTCTCGCCCCGGTACTGATAGGTCTGGTTGGCGCCGGCGACCGACTGTTCGTAGTTGTATTCGCTGCTGGTGAACCCCAACTGCCAATAACCGAACGGCAGCGAATAATGCAGCGTGCTGCCATCGGAGCCGCGATGGCCGGACTCGCCACCGCCCAAGTCATGGTTGACGCTGGCGTAGAACAAATCGTTGAGCGACAGCAGGTTGTCCAGGGACAGCGACACGTTGCCCTGGTATTTACCCGTGGTCTTGCTGCCCGAATTGTCCACCGACAGGCTCACCCGAGCGGGGAACCGCTGGCTCCAGGCGATTACCACGTCGCTCTCACCGGGTTTGGCGTCGGCGGCACGGGCGGGCGCGATCTTGATGTCGGCCTCGGCGGTCGGCACGCGCTTGAAGTTCTCCAGCGCCTGCTCGATGTCGCGCAAGTTGAGCAGATCGCCAGGACTGGCCGGCATCGCGTTCCAGGCATTGGCTCGGGAGCTGGTGCCCTCTTCGAAACGAATCTCACGGATGCGCCCCGGCACGAGGGTCAACACCAGGACCCCACTGTTCAGATCCTGGGCTTCGGCCAGTACGCGCGTGGTGACGTAGCCGGCCTCGATGATCGCATTCTGCATGCGTTTCATCGTCAGGTTGATCCCGTCGCCACCGAGGCAACGGCCAATGGCCGGATCATCCTTGGGGTTGGCGGCGCGCAACGCCCACTGGAATTGTTCCGACGCTTCGCCGATCAGGCGAATGTCATTGATGGCGAAGCAGGGACTCTCCTTGGCGGGCAAGCGCTCGACACCTTCATCCACGGGTGTCGCCTGCAAGCGTACGTCCGGCCGGGACTCCAATTGCTCCCTCAGTACCCGTTCGCGTTCTTGCTGGCGCAGCAGCTCTTCTTCAGGCCCAGCCGCCTGTGCAGCGCTCCACGCGCCCGTCATCCAGGCCGCCATCAACAGCAGTGCGAGACGCCTGGCGTTCTGTGCGGATGAACGGGTTGCGTCAACACAACGGCGAGGGCTGCTCGGTTTACACGTTCGGCAGGGTGCGGCTGGCTGCATGTCACATCCTTGTGGCCTGAATCAAAGACACGGTGGGTCAGGCCTGCGAAATGCGGCACCGACATCGGTAAAAAAGAGGTACGAATCCATCGGCTACGAAGGAAAAGTCCTACAACGTACCGAGACGGTCTGATGGCAGAGGGGGGAGAAAGTTTCGCGTTACCGAAACAGGCTCGGTAAAAAAGAGCAAAAATGGGCAGTCGATCACAGCCTGGGGAATGAAGAGTGGTGCAAGGCACGCATGGCGCGCTGAAGGCGAAGATGATCGCTTGGGACGGGGAATGAAGCAGGGGAAAGTGAGCGGCAAACACGCTAACCCACTGTTTATAATGGTGTCCCAGGGCAGGTTCGAACTGCCAACCTTCCCCTTAGGAGGGGGATGCTCTATCCAATTGAGCTACTGAGACACGAGTCGACCACGAGGAATGCGGTGCGCGGAACGGCGTGCATGTTAACGACCTGCCCTGCGTTTGTCATGTCGTCCCTTTTTTAAGTGTAGGCAAAATGGTATTGCTCGGAAGGCTGGATAGGCCAGACAGCCATGCCTCGGCCACCATTCATCTGCCCCAGGCTTGTTCATCCTAGTAAATCGGCCATTTGCCACTATCCTGTACAAGACAGGGACGGCAGGCGTTTTTGTCCATTTCCGTTATCCGCCAAACGGTATGGCACAACGACACAATCTGACGGTCACAAAATGCGAACCTGTTGTTTTTTCCAACCAGTCCGCATTTTTTTGATGAAAGGTGCTGGCATAACGCCTTTACCCGGATCAGAATTTGTCACAGAATTGGCGCCAATGATCTGGCAATTTTGAGGCATGATGCGGGCCTCTTAACAATTCAGGTTGAACATTTGGCAACGGGGCTTGTCCTATCGACATCCTGCGGCCAATCCCAAGAACCGCTCCCCTGAACTAACCGGTTAAATAAATATGCGCCCAATGAAACAGGCAATTTATTCCAGCCGTACGGCTGACAAGTTCGTCGTACGTCTGCCAGACGGAATGCGGGAACGCATTGCCGAGGTGGCTCGTAATCATCATCGCAGCATGAACTCTGAAATCATTGCGCGCCTGGAGCAAAGCCTGATTCAGGAAGGTGCACTGGGTGAAGAGTTGAGCATGCGCCTGGACAGCCCAGAGCTGTCTTTGCATGAACGCGAGTTGCTTCAACGCTTCCGACAACTTTCCCACCGCCAGCAGAACGCCCTCGTTTCGCTGATTGCTCATGACGTAGAGATGGCCGCAGAGCCGAGCTGATCACACACAAAACACTCAAGCCAGCTTCGTGCTGGCTTTTTTATGCCTGGCGTTTGGCCCTCCTTCCCCATTTTTCTCGTGCCCATAAGAAAGCCCGCCAACCTGTGGGAGCGAGCTTGCTCGCGATAGCGGTGGTTCAGTCACATGGATGTTGGGCTTGCCGGCCCCATCGCGAGCAAGCTCGCTCCCACAGGGGTTCCGTGCTGGATATAAATTTTGTGTTCACTGGAAATTGAATGTGGGTGCGAGCCTGCTCGCGATGGCGGTAGCTCAGTCAAATGGATGCCAGGTTTTCCGGCCTCATCGCGAGCAGGCTCGCTCCCACAGGGGTTCCGTGTTGGATATAAATTTTGTGTTCACTGGAAATTGAATGTGGGAGCGAGCCTGCTCGCGATGGCGGTAGCTCAGTCAAATGGATGCCAGGTTTTCCGGCCTCATCGCGAGCAGGCTCGCTCCCACAGGGGGTTCCGTGTTGGATATAAATTTTGTGTTCACTGGAAATTGAATGTGGGTGCGAGCCTGCTCGCGATGGCGGTAGCTCAGTCAAATGGATGCCAGGTTTTCCGGCCTCATCGCGAGCAGGCTCGCTCCCACAGGAGATCGCGGCCTTTAATAAGAAACAGGTCGGCTACCAGGCCGCCTCGGAGAACCCTAAGCAGCCGTTACCGCAGAAACGGATATGCGCACCACCCGCTTGGAAAAAGGCGATTAGACTTTTCAAAAAAAAACGGCGCTTTTCATTTCTGAAACAAGCGCCGTTTTTCCCAAGTGAACAGTATTACGCCAACAGGCGGCTTTCCCGATAAATGATCAAAGCAGAAAGATAGTCGCCAACCCCAGGAAAATGAAGAACCCGCCACTGTCGGTCACCGCGGTAATCATGACGCTGGCACCCATGGCAGGATCACGCCCCATACGGGCCAACGTCATGGGGATCAATACCCCCATCAATGCCGCCAGCAGCAGGTTGAGTGTCATCGCGGCCGTCATGACCACCCCCAGCGACCAGCTGCCATAAAGCAGATAAGCCACCACACCGATCACGCCACCCCAGATCACGCCGTTGATCAAGGAGACAGCCAGCTCCTTGCGCATCAACCGCGAGGTATTGCCGGTGCTGACCTGGTCCAGCGCCATGGCACGGACAATCATGGTGATGGTCTGGTTACCGGAGTTGCCACCGATACCGGCGACGATGGGCATCAGCGCCGCAAGCGCCACCAGCTTCTCGATGGAGCCTTCGAACAGGCCGATGACCCGGGAAGCCACGAACGCCGTGATCAGGTTGATCGCCAGCCAGGCCCAGCGGTTACGCAGGGACTTCCAGACCGAGGCGAAGATGTCTTCCTCTTCGCGCAGACCGGCCATGTTGAGGACTTCGCTTTCGCTTTCCTCACGAATCAAGTCGACCATTTCATCGATGGTCAAACGGCCGATCAGCTTGCCGTTCTTGTCGACCACCGGTGCGGAAATCAAGTCATAACGTTCGAATGCCTGGGCCGCATCGTAGGCGTCTTCGTCCGGGTGAAAGCTCACCGGGTCGCTGGCCATGACCTCGGCGACCTGCTTTTCCGGGTCGTTGACGAGCAGGCGCTTGATGGGCAGCACGCCCTTGAGCA
Source organism: Pseudomonas sp. Z3-6 (assembly GCF_051131985.1). Taxonomy (NCBI): domain Bacteria; kingdom Pseudomonadati; phylum Pseudomonadota; class Gammaproteobacteria; order Pseudomonadales; family Pseudomonadaceae; genus Pseudomonas; species Pseudomonas sp. Z3-6. Next base: position 1,665,367 of record NZ_CP071644.1, on the reverse strand, counting down.
CGCCGTCATAGTCGACCACGAATAGCTTGTCGGTATGGCCGGGCAGCTCCTTGAGACGGCGCAGGTAACGCAAGACCACTTCAAGGCTGACGTCCTCGCGGATCGTCACCATCTCGAAGTCCATCAACGCGCCGACCTGCTCCTCGTCGTAGGACAGCGCCGAGCGCACACGCTCACGCTGCTGGCCGTCGAGGGCTTCCATCAGCTCGTGGACAACATCCCGTGGCAGTTCGGGCGCCAGGTCGGCGAGTTCGTCGGCGTCCATCTCCTTGGCCGCCGCCAGCAACTCGTGATCGTCCATGTCGGCGATCAGGGTTTCCCGAACCGAGTCCGACACTTCGAGCAGGATGTCACCGTCGCGGTCAGCCTTGACCAACTGCCAGACCGTCAGGCGCTCTTCCAGTGGCAGGGCTTCAAGAATGTAGGCGACGTCGGCGGAGTGCAGGTCATCGAGCTTGCGTTGCAGCTCGACGAGGTTCTGCCGGTGGACCAGGTTCTCGACCCGGTCATGATTCGGGCCTTCCTGGCGATGCGTCAGGTCTTCGACGACCCGCTGGCGCTGCAGCAGCTCAACGACTTGAGCGAGGCGATCCTGAAGGCTTTCCTGCGTTTTTTTTACTTCTACTTGGGTCATAGGCGAACTCCACTCCCAGCAGTGGAGCACGCCGGAAGGATCAATCAGTTAATTCATGATTGGCAAAACTAGATATTGAGTAACTACTGGGTAAGTCCATGGAGATATTCCAAAGCCCCGGCGGGGCTGACGGGCGCAATCATACACCGCTTGTCGCTTTAAAACGCTAAAAAATCATGGCAAGAACAAGCGCTTGCGAGACAAACCTGAACACAGGCTGAACCATCCCCTTACGACGACTTATTCAGAAAAGAAAACACACGCGCCGATAGGAATGCAGCGACTACCCTTTTCTCCTGCACCGTCAAGGAGGACGATCGGATGCCTGTCAGCCACTACCTGTTCCTGCTCGCCGCCCTGCCCTGCCTGCCGTTGTGGGCAGCCGGGCAGACCGTGCACCGCTGCGAAAGTCTTGCAGGGCACGTGACGTTCACCACCTTGAGCTGCGGCCCGGGAGAAGCCCTGTCGCTGCAGCAGATCCACCCGTACAGCCCTGGCACGAGCGAGCCGACGACCGAAGCGATGCTGCCCGAAGCGGAGCGCCGACAAACATCCGGCAACACAACCGCCCGCAAGGAACCGACCGTGGTTGGCCAGTTCCAGGACCGCTGCGGGAACCTCATCGATGCCAGGCAACGGCGCGATGCCATCCTGGAACGACGCATCGTCGTCGGCATGAGCCAACAAGACGTAGAGAGCGCCTTGGGCAAGCCAGATTCGATCAAAGTCAGGAATTCGAGCACACGCTATACCTACAAGGCGAAGAAAGGTCGCAGCGCCGAGGTTGTGTTCGATGAGAAGGGGTGCGTGAAAGGCAAATCGTAGACAGCAAAAAGCCCGCGTTAAACGCGGGCTTTTTGGTGTTTGGTGCACTCGACAGGATTCGAACCTGTGACCGCTCGGTTCGTAGCCGAGTACTCTATCCAGCTGAGCTACGAGTGCAAGTTGTGGTTTTATACCAGATCACAACTGGTTGAAGCCAAGTTATTTGCATTGCTGCAAACGACTCTTAAATGGTGCACTCGACAGGATTCGAACCTGTGACCGCTCGGTTCGTAGCCGAGTACTCTATCCAGCTGAGCTACGAGTGCATTTGTTGCCGCGCATTATAGGTCGTCAATTCCTTTTGTAAAGCGCTTTTTTCAGTAATTTCAACCACTTACCGATAAAGCCAGGTTCTGACGCACTAAACGAATAATGGCGGAGAACGGGGGATTCGAACCCCCGACACCCTTTTGAGGTGTACTCCCTTAGCAGGGGAGCGCCTTCGGCCACTCGGCCAGCTCTCCGCAACACGGGGCGTATATTAACCACCTTCATCCCCGTTTGCAAACATAAAAATCGATAAAAATTAATGGCTTGGTTCGTCGTCCTTCTCTTTCTTGATACGCAGGTAGATTTCCTCCCGGTGTACAGCGACCTCTTTCGGGGCATTGACGCCGATACGCACTTGGTTTCCTTTGACGCCGAGCACGGTCACGGTGATTTCGCCATCGCCAATAATCAGGCTTTCTGCACACCGACGGGTCAGAATCAGCATACCTTTCTCCTCACGCAATTCACTTAAGGGACAACAGTCTGCAAAAAAAAGGCATTGGACCTACAACCGAAACGGTCGAAGCCTACAGGCCTAGTATTGACCAGCGCGGGCAAAAGAACAGTTTTGAGACGCGCCATTCAGAAAAACAAAGGGCGCGGTCCAGCCGCGCCCTCAAGACAACGCTTTATTCGCCCTGTTGGACAGCAGCGTCGAGTTCGAAAGCCGTGTGCAGGGCGCGCACGGCCAGTTCCAGGTACTTCTCTTCGATGACCACGGAAACCTTGATTTCCGAGGTAGAGATCATCTGGATGTTGATGCTTTCCTTGGCCAGGGATTCGAACATGCGGCTGGCCACGCCCGCGTGGGAACGCATGCCGACACCAACGATCGAGACCTTGGCGATCTTGGTATCGCCCACCACTTCCCGGGCACCGATCTCGCCAGCGGTCTTTTTCAGGATCGCTTCGGCAGACTGGTAGTCGTTGCGGTGCACGGTGAAGGTGAAGTCTGTGGTGTTATCGTGCGAAACGTTCTGCACGATCATGTCGACTTCGATGTTCGCGGCGCTGATCGGGCCGAGAATCTTGAACGCCACGCCGGGGGTGTCTGGCACGCCACGGATGGTCAGCTTGGCTTCATCGCGGTTGAAAGCGATGCCGGAAATGATCGGCTGTTCCATGGATTCCTCTTCATCGATAGTAATGAGGGTGCCCGGACCCTCTTTGAAGCTGTGCAGAACGCGCAGCGGAACGTTGTACTTGCCGGCGAATTCAACCGCCCGGATCTGCAACACCTTCGAGCCGAGACTGGCCATTTCCAGCATTTCTTCGAATGTGATCTTGTCCAGGCGCTGGGCCACAGGCACGACCCGTGGGTCGGTGGTGTAGACACCGTCCACATCGGTGTAGATCTGGCATTCGTCAGCCTTGAGAGCCGCTGCCAGCGCCACGCCGGTGGTGTCGGAACCGCCACGGCCGAGGGTGGTGATGTTGCCCTGCTCGTCCACGCCCTGGAAACCAGCGACGACCACGACACGGCCAGCCTTCAGGTCACCGCGAATCTTCTGGTCGTCGATCTGCAGGATACGCGCTTTGTTGTGCGCGCTGTCCGTCAGGATGCGCACCTGGTTGCCGGTGTAGGACACCGCCGGCACACCACGCTTGATCAGCGCCATGGCCAGCAAGGCGATGGTCACCTGCTCGCCAGTGGAAACGATCACGTCCAGCTCGCGGGGAACCGGTTGCTGGTCGCCGCTGATTTGCTTGGCCAGATCGATCAGACGGTTGGTCTCGCCGCTCATGGCCGACAGCACAACCACCAGGTCATCGCCCGCTTCACGGAATTTCTTAACCTTGTCGGCGACTTGTTCGATTCTCTCGACAGTGCCGACCGAGGTGCCTCCAAATTTCTGTACGATCAAAGCCATTTCAAAGCCGCCTCTGCCCATGAAGGGCGCCCAATAATTCAATCAGCAGCGCGCGGGCTCGTCACTAGACCACGAGCCCGCGACGCTGCCTTAAATACCCTGCTCTACAAATGCAACGGTCTGGGCCAGTGCCGCGTCCAGTGCGCCGACGTCGGTACCACCGCCTTGCGCCATGTCCGGACGACCACCGCCCTTGCCGCCCACTGCCGCGGCGGCCTGCTTCATCAAATCACCGGCTTTGAGTTGGCCAGTCAGGTCTTTGGTCACGCCTGCGACGAGAACGACCTTTTCCTCATGGACACTGCCGAGCAGGATCACTGCGCGGCCGAGTTTGTTTTTCAGTTGATCGACCAGTGCCAACAGCGCCTTGCCATCCTGGCCGTCCAGACGCACGGCCAGCACCTTCACGCCCTTGACGTCCACGGCCTGGGCCGACAGATCGTCGCCCGCGGCGCTGGCGGCCTTGGCCTGCAACTGCTCGAATTGCTTTTCCAGCAGGCGGTTGCGTTCCAGCACAGCCGACAGCTTGTCGATCAGGTTGTCGCGGCTGCCCTTGATCAGGATGGCCGCTTCCTTGAGTTGTTCTTCGGCCGCGTTGAGGTACGCCAGGGCCGCAGCGCCGGTAACCGCTTCGATCCGGCGCACGCCGGAGGCCACGCCGCCTTCGCTGATGATTTTCATCAGGCCAATGTCGCCGGTCCGGTTGGCGTGAATGCCACCGCACAGCTCAACGGAGAAGTCGCCCATGCTCAGCACACGCACGCTGTCGCCGTATTTCTCGCCGAACAACGCCATCGCGCCCTTGCGCTTGGCAGTTTCGATGTCGGTTTCTTCGGTTTCCACCGGGGAATTCTTGCGAATCTCGGCGTTGACAATCTCTTCCAGCGCCTTGATCTGCTCAGGTTTGATGGCTTCAAAATGGCTGAAGTCAAAGCGCAGGCGCTGACTGTCCACCAACGAGCCCTTCTGCTGGACATGCTCGCCCAGCACCTGGCGCAACGCTGCGTGCAGCAAGTGCGTGGCGGAGTGGTTCAGCGATGTCGCGTGGCGAACCTCGGCATCGACATGGGCCGCCACGGGAGCGGCGATCATCAAGCTGCCCGACGCCAGCACGCCGTGGTGCAAGAAGGCGCCGCCGGTCTTGGTGGTGTCACGCACGTCGAAACGCGAGCTGCCCGCTTGCAGGTAACCGCTGTCGCCGATCTGGCCGCCGGATTCGGCGTAGAACGGCGTCTTGTCCAACACGATCACGCCTTCCTGGCCTTCGCTCAGGATGTCCACCGACTGCCCATCCTTATAGATGGCAACGATCTTGGCCGAACCGGTGGTGCCGGCATAACCGGTGAACTCGGTGGCCACGTCAACCTTGACCAGGCTGTTGTAGTCCATGCCGAAGGAGCTGGCGGAACGCGCGCGCACCCGCTGGGCTTCCATCTCGCGCTCGAAACCATCCTCGTCGAGGGTCAGGTTGCGTTCGCGGGCGATGTCGCCAGTCAGGTCCATCGGGAAACCGTAGGTGTCGTACAGCTTGAACACCACGTCGCCCGGGACCACGTTGCCCTTGAGTTCGGCCAGGTCCTGCTCGAGGATCTTCAGGCCTTGCTCCAGAGTCTTGGCGAATTGCTCTTCTTCCGCCTTGAGCACGCGCTCGATGTGCGCCTGCTGGGACTTGAGTTCCGGGAAGGCTTCGCCCATCTCGGCCACCAACGCTCCGACGATCTGATAGAAGAAGCTGCCCTTGGCGCCCAGCTTGTTGCCGTGACGGCAGGCGCGACGGATGATCCGGCGCAGCACATAACCGCGGCCTTCGTTGGAAGGCAGTACACCGTCGGCAATCAGGAAACCGCAGGAACGGATGTGGTCAGCGACGACTTTCAGCGAAGCCTGGTTGTCGTTGGTGCAACCGATGGCCTTGGCCGACGCGCTCAGCAGGCTCTGGAACAGGTCGATCTCGTAGTTGGAATGAACGTGCTGCAGCACCGCACTGATCCGCTCCAGGCCCATGCCGGTGTCCACCGACGGCGCTGGCAGCGGATGCAACACGCCATCGGCGGTGCGGTTGAACTGCATGAACACGTTGTTCCAGATCTCGATGTAGCGGTCGCCGTCTTCTTCCGGCGAGCCGGGTGGGCCGCCCCATATGTCGGCGCCGTGATCGTAGAAAATCTCGGTGCAAGGACCGCATGGGCCGGTGTCGCCCATGGTCCAGAAGTTATCGGAGGCGTAAGGCGCGCCTTTGTTGTCGCCGATGCGCACCATGCGCTCTGCAGGGACACCGACCTCTTTGGTCCAGATGTCATAGGCTTCGTCGTCAGTGGCGTAGACCGTTACCCAGAGCTTCTCCTTGGGCAGGTTCAGCCACTTGTCGGAGGTCAGGAAGGTCCAGGCGAAGGTGATGGCGTCGCGCTTGAAATAATCACCGAAGCTGAAGTTACCCAGCATTTCGAAGAAGGTGTGGTGACGTGCGGTATAGCCGACGTTTTCCAGGTCGTTGTGCTTGCCGCCGGCACGCACGCACTTCTGGCTGCTCACTGCACGGGTGTAGGCACGTTTTTCCTGGCCCAGGAAGCAGTCCTTGAACTGGTTCATCCCCGCGTTGGTGAACAGCAGGGTCGGGTCGTTGCCCGGAATCAAAGAGCTGGAGGCTACTCGAGTGTGGCCTTGCTCTTCGAAGAAGCGAAGGAAGGCTTCACGGATTTCTGCGCTTTTCATTAGGTTCTTCCACGGAGGCTGCGGCCAAAGGCCTGTGCAAAACGTCAACAGACGAAGCAACGGCAAAGGGCCGCATTATATCGGCCCCGCGCGTGGGGTACAGCGTGTTTATGCAATAGAAACTGTCAATTGCCCCGATTGGCGGGTCATTGGTGGGAAAATTCGACGAAAGTGGCGACCACCTGGTCGATTTGCGCCGCGCTCACGTCCATGTGCGTCACCATTCGCAAGCGTGGCGCCGCGCTGAGCTTGACGCCCCGCTCATCGGCAAACGCCTTGATCGCCTCGGCCCGCTCGCCCATCTGCACGTAGACCATGTTGGTCTGCACCGGCTCGACCTCGTAGCCCGCCGCGCGCAAGCCCTCGGCAAGCCGCTGGGCATTGGCGTGATCATCGGCCAGGCGCTGGACGTTATGGTCCAGGGCATACAGCCCCGCCGCCGCGAGAATCCCGGCCTGGCGCATGCCGCCACCGACCATCTTGCGCAGCCGGCGCGCCTTGCCGATCAGCTCGACGCTGCCGCACAGGACCGAGCCCACCGGCGCGCCAAGGCCCTTGGACAGGCACACCGACACCGAATCGAAATGTTGCGTGATCTGCCGGGCATCGACATTCAACTTGACCGCGGCGTTGTACAACCGCGCCCCGTCCAGGTGCAGCGCCAGGCCATGTTCCTGGGTGAAACGCCGGGCCCGAGCCAGGTATTCCAGCGGCAGCACCTTGCCCTGCATGGTGTTTTCCAAGGCCAGCAGGCGGGTGCGGGCAAAGTGGAAGTCATCGGGCTTGATCGCCGCGGCGACGTGCGCCAGGTCCAGGGAACCGTCCGCCTGTACTTCGAGAGGCTGAGGCTGGATCGAACCGAGCACCGCCGCACCGCCACCTTCGTACTTGTAGGTGTGGGCCTGCTGGCCGACGATGTATTCATCGCCACGCTCGCAGTGGGCCATCAACCCCAACAGGTTGCTCATGGTGCCGGTGGGCACGAATAGCGCCGCGGCGAAACCCAGGCGTTCGGCCAGTTCGGCTTCGAGGCGATTGACGGTCGGGTCTTCGCCATACACATCGTCGCCGGTCGGCGCACTGGCCATGGCATCGAGCATGCCGGCGGAAGGTTGGGTGACCGTGTCGCTGCGAAGATCGATAACACTCATGAATCTGGCCTCGGGTGCTGTTTGGGGAATTCCCTTTCGAAGGACAATTACTGCGGGCATGGGCAAGAATAATCAAGCCCGCTCGAAGTAATTTCCGTGGCGAGGGAGCTTGCTCCCGCTGGACTGCGAAGCAGGCCCATCTTTTGCGGCTGCTTCGCAGCCGAGCGGGAGCAAGCTCCCTCGCCACAATGTGTGCTCAAGGCTTCCAAGTCATGCACTGCACCGGAATATGTGTTAAAAATCGTCCGCCGTTACAAAATGTGGCGGCAAAACGTTCTCAGGGCGGGGTGCAACTCCCCACCGGCGGTAATTGCACGCAACGTGCATAGCCCGCGAGCGCTTGGCGATACATCACTGTTGGGGTGTAGCGACAAGGTCAGCAGACCCGGTGTGATTCCGGGGCCGACGGTCATAGTCCGGATGAAGAGAGAACGGGATCGACACCCAAGGGCCGACTGCGACTCCGTGCGCGGCGTACCCTCGAATCCCCTTCGATTCATGACGCCCTGTTTTTCACACAAACAGGAACCAGAACATGCAACCCACTGCAATCGACAGCAAAAGCAAAAGTCATCCGGGCGAGCGCGTCGCGTTCATCCAGGCCTGCTGGCACAAGGAAATCGTCGACCAGAGCCGGAAAGGCTTCGTCGCCGAAATGATCCTCCAGGGTTACCAGGAAAGTGATATCGACTTCTTCGAAGTCGGCGGCGCCTTCGAAATTCCGCTGCACGCCAAGCTGCTGGCCAAGTCAGGCCGCTACGCCGGCATCGTCGCCGCCGGCCTGGTGGTGGACGGTGGTATCTACCGCCACGAGTTCGTCGCCCAATCGGTCATCAGTGGCCTGATGCAGGTGCAACTGGAAACCGAAGTGCCGGTGTTCTCGGTCGTGCTCACGCCGCATCACTTCCATGCCGGGGACGAACACCAGAAGTTCTTCTTCGAGCATTTCGTGCACAAGGGCCAGGAAGCGGCGAAGACCTGCGCCGATACCTTGCACAAGACCCGGGCGTTGCGTCGCAGTGAACAGCGAGCGGTAGCGGTGTAAAAGCGGCTAAAAAACCTGTGGGAGCGGGCTTGCTCGCGAATGCGGTGTGTCAGTTAACAAATATATTGCCTGACACATCGCATTCGCGAGCAAGCCCGCTCCCACACTGGAATGAGGTGGGTTTTAGACCAGGCTTTCGTCCGTCGTCGGCACGATCAGAATGCCAGCCCGCAAGCCATTCTTGACCTTGGGGTTCGGGAAGATGATCCGCGCGCCCTCCTCTTCGATCACCCAGCGGGTCTGGGCGATGTCTTCGGCCAGCACATAGCCTTTTTCAAGCTCGGAGAAGTTCTCGACATCCGCCGGCAGGTTAAGGCGGAAACTGTCGCTGTGCTTGATGATTTCCCGGGCCACGCTGAACAGCTGGAGGCCATCGAGACCCTCGTCCAACTCCGGCTCGTTGCCTTCGATGATCTGGTGCAGGCCAGTTTCCAGCAGGCTGACGTTGACCCCGTCGTTCTGCCCGAATGGCCGGGCCTTGCCCAGCTCCAAGGTGAAGGATTCGGCACCGAGCTGATCGTAGGTATAGGCACTGAACACGATGGACGGCTTGTTCTGCAGCAGCACCGCCTCCATGCCCGCGGCACGCAGGCGCGCCAGTTCCCGGCGTGAATGCTGGCGACCTTCTTTCCATGGATAGAGGGCGAACTGCTCGATTTTCGAGCCACGAATCGCAGTGTGCAGGTCGTAGTGCAAGCGACTGCGCTCCGGCCGACTGAAGAAACTGGCGGCCAGCCGTTCCAGCTCACAGGCCCGTAGCGCTTCAGGACCGCCGCTCAGTTCATGGCGACCGTTGAACAGCCGGTTGACGTCCTGTTCGACGAAACGCTCCCCGCGCCGGATGGCCTCGGGGTTGCCGAACAGGAACAGAATGCGTGCCCGCGGTTTCAGATCACCACGGGCGATGTCGTGCAGCAAGCGGTCGAGCAATTCGATCGGCGCGGTTTCGTTGCCGTGGATACCGGCTGATAGCAGCAGGTCCAGGCCATTATCCCGGGCTTCGGGCGGCTTGACCTCCAGCGCGCCCTCGCTCAACCAGCGCATCCGTACGCCTTCGACAGTCAGTTGAGTCTTCTCCGCCGGTTCACGGCCGGCGAGGGTCAGTTCAAGCAGTTTGCCGAGGGCGAGCATAGCGCGGTTTCCTTAATGGTCGTGGCCGCAATCCGGGCCATGGACATGGTCATCGTCGCCGACGTCCGCCGGTTCCATTTCCAATTGCAGGCTGACCAGGTTGGTCGCCAATGGACGCAACAACAGGTTGGCGTATTCCTCGTCCCCTTCCTCGACGTCAACGCCGATCAGCAGCTGACCGCGGCCATCCTGCTGGATCCACAATTCCTTGCCTTGCCACATCACCGCGACGCGGGTGCAGGAGGTTTCCAGTTGGGTGCCGTCGGTGTCTTCAAGGATCAGCTGCAGGGTATCGCTCATGTCTTTACATTCTCGTCTGGGGATAAGGCAACGCGCCCTGCTTTGACTGTAGTCAGGTCGCGCGCGCTTTCAATTGATCTGGAAAGGATAAACCGCGCCAAGTTTAAGGATTTGTGTCAGTTCATCCAGTGCCCCGCGGCATTCGAGCAGCAACTGCGGGTCTGCCAGGTCATTCTCGGTCATGCGGTCGCGGTAGTGACGCTCGACCCATTGGGTCAACGACTCGTACAGCGGCGCGGTCATGATAACCCCTGGGTTGACGGCCGCCAGTTCGGTTTCGTTCAGCGCTACACGCAATCTCAGGCAAGCGGGGCCGCCGCCGTTCTGCATGCTTTGCTTGAGATCGAAGACCTTCACTTCGCGAATCACCCCGCCAGACCCCGTCAGGCCTTGCAAGTATTGCCAGACGCGTTCATTGCCACGGCATTCTTCCGGCACGATCAATAGCATCGAGCCGTCGGGGCGCGACAGCAACTGGCTATTGAACAGGTAGGAACGAACCGCATCATCGACGGTGACCGCCGAACGCGGTACGCACACCGATTGAAATTTCCCACCGACCTTGGCGAGTTTGCTGCTCAATTCGGCCAGCATCTTGTCGGTCTCGAGAAACGCGTCCTCGTGATAGAACAGCACTTCGCCATTGCCCACGGCGATCACGTCGTTGTGGAACACGCCTTGGTCGATCACCGACGGATTCTGTTGCGCGTAGACCACGCCCTCCTCCCGCAGACCGTGCAGGCGCGCAACCGCCTGGGAGGCTTCGAGGGTCTGGCGTGCCGGGTACTTCTGCGGTGCGGGGTAACGGGTGTCGAAGGCACTGCGACCGAAGACGAAGAATTCGACGCCGGCCTCGCCGTAGGCGCGGCAGAAACGGGTGTGGTTGGCCGCGCCTTCATCACCGAACTGCGCCACCGCCGGCAACGCGGCGTGATGGGCGAAGTGTTGTGGGTTGGCGAACATCGCCCCCAGCACACGGCTGGTGGTCGGGTGCTCGATGCTGCGGTGGTATTTGCAGTTCAGGTTGGCGGCGGTGAAGTGCACGCGGCCATCAGCGGTGTCGGCGCTCGGGCTGACCGTGGCGGCGTTGGCCACCCACATGCTTGAGGCCGAGCAACTGGCGACCAACAGTGGCATCGCTTCTTTCGCGGCCTGCTGGATGACTTGGGCATCGCTGCCGGCAAAGCCCAGCCGGCGCAGGGCCGCCACGTCCGGGCGTTCCTGCGGTGCAAGCACGCCTTGCTGGAAACCCATGTCCATCAGCGCTTTCATTTTCGCCAGGCCTTGCAACGCCGCTTCCTTGGGGTTGGAAGACTGCTGGCTGTTGCTCTGGGAGGCGACGTTGCCGTACGAGAGCCCGCCGTAGTTATGGGTCGGCCCCACTAGACCGTCAAAGTTGACTTCATAGGATTTCATCAGCGAGGCTCCACGAGAATCTGTTTTTTATAGGCATCAATAACAACCGAGTCGCGGCTATCGCGGGCAAGCCTTGCTCCCACAGGTTTTGCATAACTCCTGTGGGAGCAAGGCTTGCCCGCGATGGCGGTCTCAAGACATGCGCACACCGGGGGTCAAGGCAGCCGGCATGACCAGGCTCGGTGTCTCCAGGGAAGCCACCGGATAAGCGCAATAATCCGCCGCGTAATAAGCGCTGGCGCGATGGTTGCCCGAGGCACCGACGCCGCCGAACGGCGCGCTGCTGGCGGCGCCGGTCAGCTGTTTGTTCCAGTTGACGATACCGGCGCGGCTTTGCAGCCAGAACTGTTGGTAACGCTCCTGGGAATCGGACAACAACCCGGCCGCCAGGCCATATTGCGTATTGTTGGCCTCGGTGATTGCCGCTGCGAAATCCTTGTAGCGGATGACTTGCAGCAACGGCCCGAACAGCTCTTCATCGGGACGCTCCGCCACAGCCGTCACGTCCAGGATACCCGGCGTCAGCAAGGCTGCCTGGGGCTGCGGCTGGGTCATGGCCAACAGCGGCACGGCGCCTTTGCCCAGCAAATGGTTCTGCGCATCCATCAGCGCCTTCGCCGCGCCCAGGGAAATCACCGAGCCCATGAACGGTGCCGGTTGTTGGTCGAAGGCACCGACTTCAAGGGTCGAACTGACCGCCACCAGGCGCGCCAGCAACGCATCGCCCCAGGCGCCTTCCGGCACCAGCAGGCGGCGCGCACACGTGCAGCGCTGCCCGGCGGAAATGAAGGCGGATTGGATAATGGTGTAGACCGCCGCATCGACGTCCGCCACCTCATCCACCACCAGTGGGTTGTTACCGCCCATTTCCAGCGCCAGGATCTTGTCCGGGCGTCCGGAAAATTGTTGATGCAAAAGGTTGCCGGTACGACTGGAACCAGTGAAGAACAGCCCGTCGATGCCCGGGTTCGCCGCCAGGGCGATACCGGTTTCCCGCGCGCCTTGCAACAGGTTCAACACGCCCGCCGGTAGACCGGCCTCGATCCAGCACTTGACCGTCAGCTCGGCGACTTTCGGCGTCAGTTCGCTCGGTTTGAACAACACACTGTTGCCGGCCAACAACGCTGGCACGATATGGCCGTTGGGCAAGTGGCCGGGGAAGTTATAGGGGCCGAACACCGCCACCACACCGTGGGGTTTGTGGCGCAACACAGCGGTGGCATCGCCGAGGGGGCCGCTCTTCTCGCCGGTCCGCTCGCGGTAGCTCTGCACCGAAATGGCGACCTTGTTGACCATGCTGGTCACCTCGGTCGCCGCTTCCCACAACGGCTTGCCGGTTTCTTCACCAATGCACCGGGCCAGTTCGTCAGCATGGCTCTTCAGGGACGCGGCAAAGGCCTCCAGCACCTGGATGCGTTCATCCAGCGAGCGGCGCGCCCAGTCCGGGAACGCCTGGCGCGCGGCCTGCACCGCCGATTCCACCTGCGCCGCAGTGGCACCGTTGCCCGACCACAACACCTGCTGGGTGATTGGGTTCAACGACTCGAAGAGGTCGCCCTGGCCTTCCAGCCAGCTACCTGCGATGTACAACGACTTCATCATTTCGACTCCCGGGCAGCAGACAACGCGACGGCACGCACTTGATCGCCGGCGTTGAGTTGAAGACGTTTGGCGGTCAGCGGATCGACCACCAGTGTGCCTGCGGCGAAGCGCGCCGGTGCAGCGGTGATGCGGCAGTCTTCGCGCTTGCGGTTATGGATGAGGAACGGCGTGGCGTCATCGCCCGGCGTACCGATGGCCAGCACCAGTGCCTGGCTGTCGCGAATCGCGCGGATCTTGCCGGTTTCGCATTCCACCGCCGGGCCGGCGTCGAAGATGTCGACGTAACCCTGGTAGCTGAACCCTTCGCTTTTGAGCATCGACAGCGCCGGTTCGGTATCTGGATGAACCTGGCCAATCACGGCCCGGGCATCTTCGGACAAGAAGCAGGTGTACAGGGGGAACTTGGGCATCAGCTCGGCGATGAACGCCTTGTTGCCAACGCCAGTCAGGTAATCGGCCTGGCTGAATTCCATCTTGAAGAAATGCCGGCCCAGGCTTTCCCAGAACGGCGAACGCCCGTTGTCGTCGGACATGCCGCGCATCTCGGCGATGATCTTGTTGCCGAACAACTGCGAGAATTCGGCAATGAACAACAGCCGCGCCTTGGCCAGCATCCGGCCGTTGAGGCCATTGCGGAAGTCGGCGTGGAGGAACAGCGAGCACAGCTCGGAATTGCCGGTCAGGTCGTTGGCCAGGAACAACGTCGGGATTTCCCGATAAATGTTCAACTCCTGGGACGCGCTGACCGTCAGGCCGACCCGGAAGTTGTACCAGGGCTCACGCAATCCCACCGCGCCGGCGATGGCGGAAATGCCCACCACGCGACCGTCATCGTCTTCGAGCACGAACAGGTAGTCCGCGTCACCACGCCCGGCTTCGCCGCGAAAGGTCTTCTCGGCCCAGCCGACCCGATGGGCCAGGCGTTCTTCGTTGGCCGGCAAGGTAGTCAGGCCGGTGCCCGTGCTGCGGGCCAGGGCGATCAGAGCGGGTAAGTCGCTGCTGCGTACGGGACGAACGATCATGCTATCTCCTCAGACGGGCCGCTCTCGCCACCCGCGAAACTCAGCTGTAAAGCGTTATACCGCTACCAAACGTACGCTGGCGCCTTCGCCAACGCCCAAGGCTTCGGCCGCTTCCATGTCCAGCGTTACAGGCTTGCCTGGCGCGTAGTCGAGCTCGAGCAGCACGGCGCGGTAATCCTGCAGTTGGGCATTGGCCACCAGGTATTGGCGGCCGGCACCCTTGACCGGTTCGCCGATCTTGACCGGCACCACGCGGCTCTGGGCAATCGAACGGATGCCCGAGACGCGGGCATGCAGGGTCGGGCCACCGTCGAAGATGTCGATGTAGTGATCGGTCTCGAAACCCTCGCGCATCAGGATGTCGAAGGTGATCTGCGCCCGCGGATGAACCTGGCCCATGGCTTCCTGGGCGGCGTCCGGCAACAGCGGCACGTAGATCGGGTAATGGGGCATCAGTTCGGCGAGGAAGGTACGGCTTTTCAGCCCGCACAAACGCTCGGCCGCCGCGTAGTTGAGGTCGAAGAAGTTGCGACCGATGGCGTCCCAGAACGGCGAGTCGCCATTCTCATCGCTGTAGCCGACGATCTCGGTCACCACCGAATCGGCGAACCGCTCCGGATGGCTGGCGACGAACAACAGCCGCCCGCGGGAATTGAGTTCCGACCATGGCGAACCCACCAGCTCCGGCACCACGTAGAAACTGGTCAGCAGGCTGTTGCCGGTCAGGTCGTGGCATTGGGAGAGTACGTGGATCTTGTTGTGGATCTTCAGCTCACGGGACGCGTGAACGAAGGTCTCGTTGCGAAAGCTGTAGAACGGTTCGGAATAACCGGCCGAAGCGACAATGGCCGAACAGCCGGCCAGCTTGCCGGTCGCGGTGTCTTCGAGGACGAAGAAATAGCTCTCTTCGCCGTTGAAACTGACTTCGGCGGCAAACGAGGCTTCGCTGGCGGCGATCTTGTCGCTCAGGCGTTCAACGTCATCCGGCAAGGAGGTGACACCGATCGGACTGTCCGCAGCCAGACGCTGTACCTCGCCCAGATCAGCCATTTGCGCGGGGCGCATCACCAGCATGGTGTCACTCCTTAACTTGAAATAAACGGTTCGACGGTCACGTCGACACAGAGAAAAAAATACTCAGTGTGGGAGCGGGCTTGCTCGCGAAGGCGGTTTGTCAGTCAACATTTGCGTTGAATGCGATGGCCTCTTCGCGAGCAAGCCCGCTCCCACAAGGGAGGTCCGGGTCAGCCTCAGGCTTGCGTCAACTTCGCCGCAGCCCGCTCGAAGCGGTCCAGGCCGGCGTCGATGTCGGCGTCTTCCACCACCAGGCTCGGGGCGAAGCGAATCACGTCCGGGCCGGCTTGGAGGATCATCAGGCCTTCCTGTTCGGCGGCGTTGAAAATGTCCTTGGCCTTGCCTTTCCAGGCGTCGTTCAGCACGCAACCGATCAGCAGGCCCAGGCCACGCACCTGGGTGAACAGGCCGTATTTCTCGCCGATCTGCTCCAGGCGCGCCTTGAATTTGTTGTGCTTGGTCTTGACCCCACCGAGCACTTCAGGGGTATTGATCACGTCGATCACCGCCTCGGCCACCGCACACGCGAGCGGGTTGCCACCGTAGGTGGTGCCGTGGGTGCCGACGACCAGGTGCTTGGCCAGCGCTTCGGTGGTGAGCATCGCCGCGATCGGGAAACCACCGCCCAGGCTCTTGGCGCTGGTGAGGATGTCCGGGACCACGCCGTAATGCATGTAGGCGAACAGATGGCCGCTGCGGCCCATGCCGGTTTGCACTTCGTCAAAGACGAGCAGCGCATCGTGGGCATCGCACAGGTCGCGGGCGCCTTGCAGGTAGGCCTGCTCGGCCGGCAGCACACCGCCCTCGCCCTGGATCGGTTCCAGCACAACGGCGCAGGTCTTGTCGGAAATGGCGGCTTTCAAAGCAGCCAGGTCGTTATAAGGAACGTGGGTAATGCCGGTAATTTTAGGCCCGAAACCGTCGGAGTACTTCGATTGCCCGCCGACGTTGACGGTGAACAGGGTGCGACCGTGGAAGCTATTGAGCGCGGCGATGATTTCGTATTTTTCGCTGCCGAAACGATCGAACGCAACGCGACGGGCCAGCTTGAAGGCGGCCTCGTTGGCTTCGGCGCCGGAGTTGCAGAAGAACGCGCGCTCGGCGAAGGTCGCGTTGACCAGTTTGTGAGCCAGGCGCAGGGCCGGTTCGTTGGTGAAGACGTTGGAGACGTGCCACAGCTTGTTGGCCTGTTCGGTCAGTGCACCGACCAGCGCCGGGTGGGCATGGCCCAGTACGTTGACTGCGATCCCGCCAGCAAAGTCGATCAGCTCGCGACCGGATTGGTCCCATACGCGGGAACCGGCACCACGCACAGGAATGAAGGCAGCAGGTGCATAGTTGGGAACCATAACCTGGTCGAAATCGGCGCGTTGTACCGCGGCTTGCTCAACGGACATCGGAGTCTCCTGATGAGGAACACCCGCCTGGAACTGGCGAGCTTGGTAAGGATTGTAAGGACAGTTTTCAGCCCGGCCTTGCCGCCAAGCGACAACTTCTTATAGCGCCAACCCACGTTTTGCGCGGGTTTACGGCAATGCGACAAATAGCGTCGCAAAGGCGCAGTTTAAACGTTGCCGGTGTATTTGAGGCGCTGGCTTCTACATTTCCCTCGGCCATGCAAAACACTTGTGGCGAGGGGACTTATCTGTGGGAGCAAAGCTTGCTCGCGATGCAGGCGCCTCGGTTCACCAAGGACCGCGTCGCCTGCATCGCGGGCAAGCCTTGCTCCCACAGAAGCAAGTTGTGCCGCTCAGCCGCGTTCGGACGGCACCGAGGACAACTCGAACGGGCTGCTGCTGCGTCGCTGGTTGCGGTCTTCTCGCGGCGTGGCGCCGAAGAAGTTGCGGTAGGCGCTGGAGAAGTGGGGCCCCGAGGAGAAACCGCAGGACAAGCCGATCTGGATGATGGACTTGCTGGTCTGCATCAGCATCTGCCGGGCCTTGTTCAGACGCAGCTCCAGGTAATACTGGCTGGGCACGCGGTTGAGGTATTGCTTGAAGATCCGCTCCAGTTGCCGACGGGATACGCACACATGCTGGGCGATTTCGTCGGTGGTCAGCGGCTCCTCGATATTGGCCTCCATCAGCAGCACCGCCTGGGTGAGCTTTGGATGGCTGGAGCCGAGGCGGTTCTGCAACGGGATGCGCTGGCGCTCGCCCCCCTCGCGAATGCGCTCGACCACCAGTTCTTCCGACACCGCGCCGGCCAGTTCCGCGCCGTGATCCCGAGCCAGCACCGCCAGCAACAGGTCCAGCACCGACATGCCGCCGCAAGCGCTCAGGCGGTCGCGATCCCAATCGAACAGATGGCTGGTGGCGATGACCTTGGGGAAGCGCTCGGAGAAATCGTCCTGCCAGCGCCAATGCACGGCGGCACGGTAACCGTCGAGCAACCCCAATTGCGCCAGGGGATAGACACCCGCCGACAAACCGCCGATCACACAACCGGCACGCACCAGTTGCTTGAGGGCGCTGCTCAGGGGCGAGGCCAGCGTGGTCGGCGGCTCATCGGCCAGCAGGAACAGTTTCTGGAAACCCTCGAGCTTGCCGGCCCAGGGTTCGCCCGGCAATTGCCAGGCGCCGTCGGCTGGTGGCTCGGCCTGCAAGAACGACAACTCGTAGACCACATCCGGATGCACCCGCTGGGCGACACGCAAGGCGTCCTCGGCCAGCGCCAGCGTCAAGGCATTAGTGCTGGGCCAAATCAGGAAACCTATTCGATGGGCAGTCATGGCGGGCGATCCGAAGCGAAAACAGTGTTAAAGCCAAAAGCGGCTGCAACCAAATTAGACCATCTGGCGCGCGGTGCGCAGCATGACCCAAATCAGGTGCGTAACGGGAGCGATTACTTGAGGCTGCCCGACAGAAATTGTTGCAGGCGCTCGGATTGCGGATTCACCAGCACTTCGCGCGGGTTGCCACTTTCTTCGACGATGCCTTTGTGCAGGAACACCAGTTGGTTCGACACTTCACGGGCAAAGCCCATTTCATGGGTCACCACCACCATGGTCCGGCCTTCCAGGGCCAGGGCCTGCATCACCTTGAGCACGTCGCCCACCAGTTCCGGGTCCAGCGCCGAGGTCGGCTCGTCGAACAGCATCACCTCAGGCTCCATCGCCAGCGCACGGGCAATCGCCACGCGCTGCTGCTCTCCGCCGGACATGTGACCCGGGTAGGCATCCTTGCGATGAGCCACGCCAACCTTGTTCAGATAGTATTCAGCCTTCTCCCGTGCTTCGGCCTTGGCCACGCCCAGTACATGCACCGGCGCTTCCATGATGTTTTCCAGCGCGGTCATGTGGGACCACAGGTTGAAATGCTGGAACACCATCGACAGCCGCGAACGCATGCGCTGCAGTTGCTTGGGGTCCGAAGCCTTCATGGCGCCGTCCTTGCCCGCCACCAGCTTCAACTCTTCATTGTTGAGCAGGATCTTGCCGGCATGGGGTTGCTCAAGCAGGTTGATGCAACGCAGGAAAGTACTCTTGCCGGAGCCACTGGAGCCGATGATGCTGATCACATCGCCAGCGGCGGCTTTCAGGGACACGCCCTTGAGCACTTCGTGACTGCCATAGCGTTTATGCAGGTCTTGGACTTCAAGCTTGTACATGCGGTCGGTTCTCACAAAACGTCAGTCGTTGAGCAGTCGATCGGATCGATGCGTTATCAGTGCTTGCGCGGGGCCAGGTAACCCAGCCAGCGGCGCTCGGCCAGTTTGAACAGGCGCACCAGGATGAAGGTCAGGCACAGATAGAAAACGCCGGCCGTGATGTAGGCCTCGAACGGCAAGTAATACTGCGCGTTCACCGTGCGCGCGGCCCCGGTGATGTCGATCAGGGTCACGATGGAGGCCAGGCTGGTGGTCTGCAACATCATGATCACTTCATTGCTGTATTGCGGCAGCGCCCGGCGCAGGGCCGACGGCAGCAGGATCCGGCGATACAGCTTGTAGCGCGACATGCCCATGGCCTTGGCCGCTTCGATCTCACCGTTGGGCGTGGCCCGCAGGCTGCCGGCGATGATTTCGGCGGTGTAGGCACTGGTGTTGATGGCGAACGCCAGGCACGCACAGAACGTTGCGCTGGACAGCCATGGCCAGAGAAAGCTCTCGCGCACGACCGCGAACTGCGCCAACCCGTAGTAGATCAGGAACAGCTGCACCAGCATCGGCGTGCCGCGGATCACGTAGGTGTAGAGCCAGGCCGTCATGTTGACGACCGGCTGCTTGGACACCCGCATCAACCCCAGGGGCAGCGCCGCCAGCAGGCCGAAGAACAGCGACAGGGCCAACAGCTTCAGTGTGGTCAGCAAGCCGCTGAAATACAGCGGCAAAGCTTCGTAGATGACGTTGTAGTCGAAGATCATAGATCAGCCGCCCTTACGCCTACCGAGTAGCGCTTCTCAAGGTGACGCAACGCCAGCAACGAGACACTGGTGATCACCAGGTACATCGCCGCCACTGCGAGGAAGAAGGTGAAAGGCTCGCGAGTGGCATCCGCCGCCTGCTTGGCCTTGAACATCATGTCTTGCAGGCCCACCACGGAAATCAGCGCAGTGGCCTTGGTCAACACCAACCAGTTGTTGGTGAAACCCGGAATCGCCAGGCGAATCATCTGTGGCACCAGCACCCGGAAGAACACCTGGAAGCCGTTCATGCCGTACGCCATGCCCGCCTCGGCCTGCCCCTTGGGGATCGCCATGAACGCACCGCGAAAGGTTTCCGACAGGTACGCACCGAAGATGAAGCCCAGGGTGCCGATACCGGCCGCCAGCGGGTTCAGGTCGATGTAGTCGTCATAGCCAAGCATCGGCGCGACGCGGTTGAGCAGGTCCTGGCCGCCGTAGAAAATCAGCAGGATCAGCACCAGGTCGGGAATGCCGCGGATGACCGTGGAATACAGGTCGCCCAGCCACGCCAGCCAGCGCACCGGCGAAAGGCGCAACGCGACACCAATCAACCCCAGGACGATGGCCAGGGCCATGGACGACAAGGCGAGCTGAAGCGTCAACCATGCGCCATCGAGGATGACAGCCCCGTAGCCTTTCAACATGATTCAGGTCCTCGAAAGTGGGATGAAAAAATGGCGCAAACCGCAGAGATCCTGTTGCTTGCGCCATTTCGCACGAGTGGCGGGACGTCGTTACTTGCCGTAGATATCGAAAGCGAAGTATTTGTCCTGGATTTGCTTGTACTTGCCGTTCTCGCGAATGGCGGTGATCGCGTTGTTGATCTTGCCTTTCAGGGCATCGCCCTTGCGAACCGCGATACCGATACCGTCGCCGAAGTATTTCTCGTCGGTAAAGGCTGGACCTACAAATGCGTAGCCCTTGCCGGCATCGGTCTTGAGGAAGCCGTCATCCAGCAGCGTAGCGTCTGCCACGGTACCGTCGAGACGGCCGGCGGACACGTCCAGGTAGATCTCGTTCTGCGAACCGTACGGCTTGATCTCGGCACCCAGCGGGGCCAGGACTTCACGGGCGAAACGCTCGTGGATCGAACCGCGCTGCACGCCGATGTTCTTGCCCTTGAGCTCGGCCAGGCCGTCGCTGACCTGGGTGCCGGCCTTCATCACCAGGCGGGCCGGGGTGTTGTAGTACTTGTTGGTGAAATCAACCGACTTCTTGCGATCTTCAGTGATCGACATGGACGACAGGATCGCGTCGATCTTGCGCACCTTCAGCGCCGGGATCAGGCCGTCGAACTCTTGCTCGACCCACACGCACTTGACCTTCATCTCTTCGCACAGCGCATTGCCGATGTCGTAGTCGAAACCGACGATGCTGCCATCCGGGGCTTTCGAGGCGAACGGAGGGTAAGCCGCTTCGATACCAATCTTCAGAGGCTTCTCATCAGCGAAGGTCGGCAGGGACAGCACGGACAGTGCCAGGGCGCCAAGCAGCACAAGTTTCTTCATCTTGGGACTCCATCGGTAAAGGGCAAAAACGGCAGAGTGAGCAACAGCCCAATATGCGAATGGGTGAAACGAACTTTGGTGCTGCGTCCTAGGAAGCTCACGATTTATCCAACGCGAGCCACGACGAGCGAGTGATCGGCATTCTAACGACAGGCCCGAAGCCGATATTTCTTCAATGCGACAACAAATTACAGAAGCACCGAGAAAGCTGTTCGAGCACATTGACAGCCTCGCAAATTCATGCAAGAGCAAAAGAAGGGAAACCGATCTATGCTGCAAATAGCGGGCCCATTATTCGCAAACCCTTCTAATCCGGCAAGCACAGCGTGTCGGCTTATTTTCAGGTATGCCTGGAACCGCCCTATGACGGGGCTTCGCGTTTCACATCGCCCCGTTATGGCGCCTTTGGTTACACATTTCGAAACGTCGGTAACGTTCAGACACCTCCTACTTTAAACGCCGATATTTATTCACCCACCAGACCCGTGGCGAGGGAGCTTGCTCCCGTTGGGCTGCCCAGCAGCCCCAAAAGCCAGGCACCGCGTTTGTTCAGGCATACCGCATTGACCGGTTTACGACTGCTGCGCAGCCGAGCGGGAGCAAGCTCCCTCGCCACAAAGGCACTTCCACTCCCGGCTCACATAGCGCGCACCAGCGCCCATAAAAAAGCCCCGCCCGGCAAACGCCGGGCGGGGCTCTTAGGTGCTACACGCTACCGTCAGGCCACATTCATGGTCTTGTGCGTCTCGATCAGGTGCGCCACCACACCCGGGTCGGCCAGGGTGGAGATATCACCCAACCCGTCGTATTCCGCCGTGGCGATCTTGCGCAGGATGCGGCGCATGATCTTGCCGGAGCGGGTCTTCGGCAGCCCCGGTGCCCACTGGATCACGTCTGGCGAAGCAATCGGACCGATCTCCTTGCGCACCCAGTTCTTCAGTTCCAGGCGCAGGGCCTCGCTGGTTTCTTCGCCGGCATTGAGGGTGACGTAGACATAAATGCCCTGGCCCTTGATGTCGTGCGGCACACCCACCACCGCCGCTTCGGCGACTTTCGGGTGGGCGACCATGGCGCTTTCGATCTCGGCGGTGCCCATGCGGTGGCCGGACACGTTGAGCACGTCATCCACCCGACCGGTGATCCAGTAGTAGCCGTCCTCGTCGCGACGGGCGCCGTCACCGGTGAAATACATGCCACTGAAGGTCTTGAAGTAGGTGTCGACAAAACGGTCATGGTCGCCGTACAGCGTACGCGCCTGGCCTGGCCACGAATCGAGGATCACCAGGTTGCCTTCAGCGGCGCCCTCGACCAGGTTGCCGAGGTTGTCCACCAGTGCCGGCACTACGCCGAAGAACGGACGCGTGGCCGAACCTGGCTTCAACGCCGTGGCGCCTGGCAGCGGGCTGATCAGCACGCCACCGGTTTCGGTCTGCCACCAGGTGTCGACGATCGGGCAACGCTCCTTGCCGACATTCTTGTAGTACCAGTCCCAGGCTTCCGGGTTGATCGGCTCGCCCACCGAACCCAACAGGCGCAGGCTGCTGCCATCGGCGCCTTCGACCGCGGCGGTGCCCGAGGCCATCATCGCGCGAATCGCGGTCGGCGCGGTGTAGAGGATGCTGACCTTATGCTTGTCGACGACCTTGGCCACGCGGGTGATGTCCGGGTAGTTCGGCACGCCTTCGAACAGCAGCGTGGTCGCGCCATTGGCCAGCGGGCCGTAGACGATATAGCTGTGGCCGGTCACCCAACCCACGTCGGCGGTGCACCAGTAGACCTCGCCTGGTTTGTAGTCGAACACGCGCTCATGGGTCAGCGCCGCGTACAGCAAGTAGCCAGCCGTGGTGTGCTGCACGCCCTTCGGTTTGCCGGTGGAGCCGGAGGTGTAGAGGATGAACAGCGCTTCCTCGGCGCCCATTTCTTTCGGCGCGCAAACGGTACCGGCTACCTTCATCAGGTCTTCGTACCAGATGTCACGGTGCTGGTTCCACTTGATGCTGCCCGCCGTGCGCTTGCACACGATGACTTTCTGGATGCTGCTGGTTTCCGGGTTGGTCAGCGCATCATCGACGTTGGCCTTGAGCGGAATCTTCTTGCCGGCGCGAATGCCTTCGTCGGCAGTGATCACCACTTTGGATTTGCAGTCGATGATCCGACCCGCCAGGGCTTCAGGGGAGAACCCGCCGAACACCACCGAGTGAATCGCACCGATCCGGGTACAGGCCAGCATCGCGACCACGGCTTCAGGGATCATCGGCATGTAGATGGTCACCACGTCGCCGCGGTGCACGTCCTGGCCGCGCAGGGCGTTGGCGAACTTGCAGACTTCTTCGTGCAGCTCGCGATAGGTGATGTTGCGGCTCTCGGACGGGTCATCGCCTTCCCAGATAATCGCAATTTGATCGCCGCGCTCGGCCAGGTGGCGGTCGAGGCAGTTGTAGGAAACGTTCAAGGTGCCGTCGGCGAACCACTTGATGTCGACATGGTGATCGTCGAAGGAAGTCTGCTTCACCGTGGTGAAAGGCTTGATCCAATCGAGGCGCTTGGCCTGCTCGCGCCAGAAGCCATCG
The DNA here is from genome assembly GCF_051131985.1 of Pseudomonas sp. Z3-6. Taxonomy (NCBI): domain Bacteria; kingdom Pseudomonadati; phylum Pseudomonadota; class Gammaproteobacteria; order Pseudomonadales; family Pseudomonadaceae; genus Pseudomonas; species Pseudomonas sp. Z3-6. Next base: position 1,641,830 of record NZ_CP071644.1, on the reverse strand, counting down.
GGGTTGACGACCGACTGCTGGTACATGGCCTTGTAGGTCGCCTCGTCAGTCAGCGTATTGGCCGCTACCTCGGGACGAACGGGATACAAAGAAGCCGCACTCATCTTTCTTACCTCGGTGAATAGTTGTTTTTGTATGATCCCGTTGTAGCCCGGGGCGGGCCTATAGAACCATTCGACGATGGTAGTAACAAGTCCCTACAAAATGTCGGTACTAGTGGGAGCCGAGCTTGCTCGCGATGACGGTGGGTCAGCCAATATCAATCTTTGATGTAACGCCGCCTTCGCGAGCAAGCCCGCTCCAACAGTTGAATTTCAGTGAACACCTATTTTGTGTCCAACACTGACCCTCTGTGGGAGCGGGCTTGCTCGCGAAGACGGTGGTAAATCCAACACAGATGCCACAGACACCCCACCACCTCTAGCGATTATTACCAGATCAACCAACAGTGTTTATCAAAACCGAGTCTGTTTACCCCCACCCTCACCTTCTAAAATCCACCTCGCCAACCGGCAAACACGATTAGCGCAACACAGCCCCCACGAAGGCCGTTAATCCAACTTCCAACACTTGCTCCACACGCAACCCCAAAACGGTTGCGTGACCCCACTCGACCTCAAAAAAGGTGAAATACAAATGAAAGCTTTATGGGTCCTGGTCCTCGGCAGCCTATGCGCCACCGCGATGGCGGATGAGGCCCCGACCGACGCAGCACAGCAAAAACCGGCCATCGAGGAGTACACCTACTCCACCCACCTGGACATCGCCAAAGTCATCTCCATGAGCGACATCCCCAACGTCTGCGAAGTGGTCCCGGCGAAGATGGAATACGACGACTCCAAAGGCCAACGCCACATCCTGCGCTACAGCATCATGGGCAACGGTTGCTCCAACGGCTGATCACAACTGGCAATTTCCATGGCCCGATTTCGATCGGGCCAGGTTGTGTCTAGAACCGCCGAAAACCCTCCACAAACACAACATGTAGTGCAAAACCGCAAAAAACGCTGATTTTTTGATCAAAAAAAACCACGATCCGCGCCATGCAAAAAAAATCTTGAGCGGCCAAAGCCTTGTAAACCCTCGCTCCCACGCGGATATCCCACCCGCCACCCCTTCCGTGAGCCATTTCGCCGCAGCACGTAGGCAAAAAAGTCCTTATAATGCCGCCTTAAACGGGCCTGCAATATTCCCTTACAGGGGATCACGCCAGCCCGGAGCCCACGCAGAGGCCAATCGCCTCCTCGCGTTCACCGCCGCTCCGGAACGACCCGTACATTTTTCTGTTTATTGCCTGCGTCAGCTGCTGCAACAAACGATTTTTCAAGATCCACCGCGGCCAGTAGGCCTTCATCGGGCATCTGGCCCTCACGCAGGAGACGACACGTCATGCTGAGCTGGGACGAATTCGACAAAGAAGACAGTGGCGAAGTCGCTGTAAAAGGCGCCAACGCCGGCCACGCTTCTGAAGCCAACATGGACCGCCTCGACAGCGCCGGCGGTGCCGCCGCCCTCGAAGCCCGGGCCGTGACGGCCAGCGACTCGGCCGCGATCATTCGCGCCAAGGCCGCCCTCGACAAACTCGACGTCGCCGAAGGCCTCGCCGAACTCGAAGGCGCCTCCGCCCGTGTCGCCGTCGATGAAAAGCGCATGATCAACTGCCGCGCCGACCTCAACCAGCTCGTGCCATTCAAATACGACTGGGCCTGGCAGAAGTACCTGGACGGCTGCGCAAACCACTGGATGCCGCAAGAAGTCAACATGACCGCCGACATCGCCCTCTGGAAAAACCCGGAAGGCCTGACCGACGACGAACGCCGCATCGTGATGCGCAACCTGGGCTTCTTCTCCACCGCCGACTCCCTGGTTGCCAACAACCTGGTCCTGGCCGTGTACCGCCTGATCACCAACCCGGAATGCCGCCAGTACATCCTGCGCCAGGCGTTCGAAGAGGCGATCCACACCCACGCCTACCAGTACTGCATCGAATCGCTGGCCATGGATGAAGGCGAAATCTTCAACATGTACCACGAGATCCCATCGGTCGCGAAAAAAGCCGCCTGGGGCCTGAAATACACCCGTTCGATCTCCGATCCGAAGTTCGAAACCGGCACCCCGGACACCGACAAAGAGCTGCTGCGCAACCTGATCGCTTATTACTGCGTCCTGGAAGGCATCTTCTTCTACTGCGGCTTCACCCAGATCCTCTCCATGGGTCGCCGCAACAAAATGACCGGCGTCGCCGAGCAGTTCCAGTACATCCTGCGCGACGAATCCATGCACCTGAACTTCGGCATCGACGTGATCAACCAGATCAAAATCGAAAACCCACACCTGTGGGACGCCGAGATGAAGGAAGAAGCGACCCAGATGATCCTGCAAGGGACCCAACTGGAAATCGAATACGCCCGCGACACCATGCCTCGCGGTGTATTGGGGATGAACGCGGCGATGATGGAGGACTACCTCAAGTTCATCGCTAACCGTCGTTTGTCGCAGATTGGGTTGAAAGAAGAGTACCCAGGGACGACCAACCCGTTCCCTTGGATGAGCGAGATCATGGACTTGAAGAAAGAGAAGAACTTCTTTGAGACGCGCGTGATTGAGTATCAGACGGGTGGGGCTTTGAGCTGGGATTGATTCGACAGAAAAATCCTGGGCTGCACGCGTAACAGAAACCCCGTGAAAACGGGGTTTTTTTTGTTCTACAGAACCAAAAACCGCGTTTAACTCTGAGGCCGGCACCCTACCGTTCCCCTACGCAAAACTCAGAATTGTTCCGTATTGACGCTACATCGCCTCGTTACCTATCTTAATCGCAGGTGCCTAAGAAATGCCCAACGTAGTAGCTAATCGCCAAACATAGAGCCGCGTACTGTCCAAGGACATTTGCAGTTCTGTGTGGGAGAGATAGCTCGTTGGGATTTTCTTGAATCCTCTACGTCGGGCTCGCGCCGCCAACCGTCAAACGTAGAGGTAGCTATGCCCACAAAAACGCAGCTCTGCTCTCCGTATAACTCGGAGACTTATCATGCCTAATGCTTACATTCCGGCGGTTTTCACCCGCCATAACATTCATCTGCATGCCCTCCTGGTTGAAAACCAGGCTTGGTTCAGCGCATCCGATTTGGGGCGTTTGATGAGCAAGCACCTGGATGAGCGCATGACCCGCAAGCTTGATCCTGACCAACGCAGAATGATGCTCGTGCATGTCCACGGCTTGGTCGAAGAGCGTCTGATGCTCAGCGAGTCGGGCGTCTATGCGTTGCTGGTTTATCACTACTGCCCTGAGTATCGATTGCTGCGTGAGTGGATCACGCATCAGGTGGTGCCAACCCTGCGGGATGAGCGCTACTCGCATAAGGTGGAACGGCCTACATTGAGCGTGTTGGATTGGCCAAAGATGTCACTCTGCATGCTGCACTGGCAGGATGAGCCATGGATTCGCTTGCGGGATATGCCGGCGGTGCTGGTGGATGATCCGTTTAGTCAGCATGAATCCTGGTGGCGGAAAGCTTCTCGGGTTTTGCGAGGGTTTTGAGATTCAATCGGAAGCCGTCGTCCGTTGTTCGGGCGGCGGTTTTTTGTTGGGAATATTGAATTGGGGCTACTGCGCAGCCCAGCGGGAGCAAGCTCCCTCGCCACGGGGTTCATGCCATAGGTTGGTGTCGGGCTTGGTTGCTGCGTTGTTTTGAAAATTTCGGGCAGGTTTCCACGGCTTTGGCGATTCTGTACTCAGAACCGGCCCTCAAAACCATCGATGAGATCCTGGGGGGTGCGGTCGAAATCCGCTGATATCCGAATCGTCCCCTTCAACCGTCCAGGCTTGCGCGCCTGAAGCGTATCGACATGGGGCAGCAGATCCAGATAAGGCTTGCCGGCGTTGGTGATTACCACCTTGTCGCCCTGCCATGCACGCGCCCCCAGTTGTAAGAGCTGGGATTTTGCTTCTTGCAGGGTTACTTGCACCTGTTCACTCATACAACGGCCTCCATGGATTTAGCTAAGCAGCCATTAGAATTCCAGATCGAGCTAAGAACCAGCATCATGATATCGATTTCTCAGAGTAGGGAACTGCGGAACGGAGGCCGCTGCGCAGCCCAGCGGGAGCAAGCTCCCTCGCCACGGGTTGGTGTCAGGGCGCAGGCAGGTGGCAGGCCTGATGGCTGAATTGTTTGTGGTAGTCGCGAGCGCCTCCCCTCCCCACCACCCTTCCCCCATTTATGAAAAACCGCCTTGCGCTCCTCGTCATAACCTTAAAAGCAACCGCGAATTAGACTTGCCGGAGTTCAGTCCGCGTTGTGATTAAGGAAGACAACATGCAAGAAATTTTCAGCATCAACTGGTTGCTTTGGCTATCGACCATGGTGCCACTGACCCTGAGTGCAGGCCCGGGCAACTTGATGGTGGCGACGTCGGGTGCGCAAAGCGGTGTGCGTCGTTCGGTGCGGTTTATCGTTGGGCTCGACATGACTTACTTCCTGATCGCCGTGCTGGTCGGCTTAGGCCTTTATCACACGCTGACGAACAATCCGACGCTGGTATGGGCGCTGCAAGTGGTGGGCAGCTTCTACATCTTGTGGCTCGGTGTGCGCATGCTGCGTCGGCCACTGAAGGCGCCCACCGACAAGGCCATGCACCTGCAATTTCGGGACGGCATTGTTGTACAACTGGGCAACGTGCAAGGGATCGTGATGTTACTGGTGATGTTTTCCACGTTCATGCCTTCCGGCGAGACCAGCAGCACCGTCGTGTTGATCCTCAGTGCGGCGCTGATTTCGCTGAACTTCTTCTCGCACGTCATCTGGGTGTCGATGGGGTCGACCGTGCAGAAGCTGATCCAATCGCGCCCTAAATTGCTGATGTTCCAGAACGCTGCGTTCGGCCTGATGCTGATAGCGGTGGCTGTTTGGATTTTCCTGCGCATCGGTCCGCTTTAAGGAGGTTTCTAGGGCCAGACCCATTGTTCATGCAATATCGCGGTGAAACAGCTCCGTCAGATACTCCACCACTCGATCAACGCGGCTCACACCCTGGGTCGCCTGATTGCGCAACAACCAGATTTCCGAGCTGCGCGCAGGGCGATCGGCCAACACCTGGCACAGACCGGACTGATGTCCGACATAGACGGGTAACGCGGCAATCCCCAGATTGGCTTCGACCGCCTTGAGCTGCGCATTCAGGTTTGAAACACGCATCCACAGCCTATGGTTTCCAGCCATTTCGCTCAACCATTGGGCGAGCGGCATGTACGACATTTCTTCGGTCCAGCCGATCAGGCTGTGGTGCTTGAGGTCGGCGGGTTCGGCCGGCAGGCCGTTGGCATCGGCATACGCCTGGGAGCAGAAAAGCCCCTGCGTCAGTGTCCCGACCCGGCGCATGGTGAAGTTACCGTTCTCCGGCCTGCGCAAGCGGATAATGATGTCGCTGTGGCTTTGTGTGAGTTTCGACGACACCGCCGAGTTAATGAAGTCGAAGCTGATCTCGGGGTGCTGATCGTGAAATACCGCAAGTTGCGGAATGATCAAGTGCGTGCCCATGAGCTCCGGACAATCAATGCGCACCTGTCCCGCCATCCGATCACCCGGTTGCGACATCTGCCGCTCGATCAGTTTGAAACGCTCCTCCGTTTCCAGTGCCAATGGCAACAACGCCCTTCCCGCCTCAGTCAGGAAGTAGCCGTTGGTTTTCTTCGAAAACAATACCGTACCGAGCGATTCCTCAAGCGCTGCGATCTTGCGCGACACCGTCGAGGCCGAAACCTTGAGCGAGATTCCAGCCTCGGTCACGTTGTTCGATTTAGCCACGAAGATAAAGACCTTCAGATCATCCCAATCCATGTTGATGACATACCCAAAAAAGGAAAAATCGATCTCTCCTATTTCTGTTCGAAATAACTAGAGGCCACGTTGTCGAGCAAAAACCAGCACTATGATATCGATTTCCCTGAGTAAGAAACTGCGGATCGGGGGCCGCTTCGCAGCCCAGCGGGAGCAAGCTCCCTCGCCACGGGTGGCAGGCTTGATGGTTGGGTTGGGTTTGGGAATCGCGAGCAGGCTCGCTCCCACAGGGTTTGTGGTGGGCTGAAACTTTGGGTGCAGCCCGCCGCGTCCTTCGGTATTAATACACTTCCTCTCACGGACCCGAGCCCCGATGAAATTCGACACTGCCTACTGCCTCAGCCTCGATGCCAAGCTTTCGATCTATGACGTTCGGGATCTGAATTTCGACGAGACCATGGCCTTCGACTCGGCCAAGGAGCGCTTTCAGTGCCCCAACGATGCCTGTCGGGCGGCGTTCGATGAGGGAAATCGGCTGACGACGTTCAATGCCAAAAACGTCAATTACATCCGCACGCCACATTTCAAGAATCAGCCGACGAGCCAGCATATCGAGGGCTGCCCTTATGTCAGTCCGAAAACGCCGGGGTTGGGTGTAGAGAGTGGCGAGGCGGAAACGGATGACGACCGCGAGGAACATTTTCCGTCGGAGCTGTTGCTGACTCGGCGTCAGTATGTGCGTAAGCCGTCCGATCCATCGAAGGATGTTGACGCGACTCGGCCTACGCCTCCCTCCGTATCTTCCCACGGTGATAGCGCTCATTCCGCCCAGGACTCGACACCGGACAAGACCAGTGTCTTCGCCCATCCGGTGGAGTGTTTCGTTTCGAATTTCGATAACAAGGATCTGCTCAAGCGCAAGCCGCTGAAGATTGGCGAGCACACGGCGCCCTATGGATCGTTCTTCAAGAAGATCGAGTATTTGCAGGACAACAAGGGCTTGATTTACTGGGGCAAGATCAAGGAGATCAAGGATTACACCCTGAGTTTTCGCATCGACTTCGAAGCAAAGGTCTGGTTCAAGCAGCCGGACGAGGCGAAGAAAAAGCCTTACTCGGTCAACGTTTACCTGAGCAAGAAGCTGATCGATAACTACCGCAAGCGCAAGGCGTTCCTGGCAGAGATCAAGCATGCCATCGACAGTGACGCGCCGTTGTATTGCTTCTTTTATGGCGTGACGCCGGAGTTGAAACAGGTGCCGAGCAAGAAGAACCCCGAAGAAACGTTCGGGGTGTTCAGTGCCAATATCGAGAACCTGGATCACTTCATCATCCGTGAGGCGCCGGGGTTGGCGGGTCAATAACGACCCCTACCTCAGGCACATCCCGATCAGCACCAACATCAACAATCCCACATACACCCGCGCATGGACCTTATCCGGTATCCGTCCGATCCATGGTGTTGCCAGACGGATACCCAGTAGCGCGCCAAGTGTGAGCACAGCGAAGGCCATCAAGTCGATGTAACCCACAAACCACGGCCCCAAATCAAATTCGGTAAACCCGGCCATGGCCATGTAAGTCAGCGTCCCGGCCACCGCAACCGGCGAACTCAACGGGTTAGCCATGGACGTCGCGCGTGACATGTTCAGCCCGCAACGGCGCAACAGCGGCACCGTCATGACGCTGCCGCCCACGCCCAGGAAAGTAGCGATGGCACCGATGCTGATCCCGCCAGCCGAGACCTCTGCCCTGCCCAATCGCCGTGGGACTGCACCGTCAGACTGTGTCAGAAAACCGCGTCTGAACAAGCAGTCCAGAATGGTCACGCCCAAATAAACGATGAACCCATAGCGAATGACTTCGCTGCTCGCCCACATGGCGCCAACAGCTCCGACGACCGCACCCAGGCCGATGAAGCCGCCCAACGGCCATACATAATGGCGAATGAGGTTGCGGGCGCGGTGATGCTTCACCGTGGCGATCAGTGCGTTGACGATCATCACACAGGTCGAGGTGGCCACGGCAATGTGCATCGCCGATTGGCCGACAGGGTCGTCGGCACCGTGGCTGGCGGTGAGCATGCGGTACAGCAAGGGCACCACGACGAAGCCGCCGCCGAAGCCGAACAGCACGGCGGTGATGCCACTCAGGCAGCCGAAGCAGGCAAGCAATACATAGAACATCGAGACGAATCCGTGGAATGGGAGGCGCCTACGATAGGGAGGCGAAGCTTGGCCTGCAGCAGCAAACAGGCCAATAATGTTCGCATTTACGCCAATCGTGAGCGGCCCATCGATGCGCAACAGTTCGATCGATTTATTGGATGCGACACCCAGGGCCGTCGTTGCCATCGGCACCGATTACGCTCACGGACACGTATTGCCGCTGCATCGCCATCGCCGCGCGCAGTTGCTCTACGGTGCCACCGGGGTCATGCAGGTCAGCACGGCGGACGGCAATTGGGTGGTGCCGCCGCAACGGGCGGTGTGGATTCCGCCGGGGGTCGATCATGAGGTGCTAATGCTGGGCGTGAGTACGCGCAGCCTGTACATCGAACCGGACACGGTAATGGCCATGGGGACGCAGTGCCAGGTCATCAGTGTGTCGCCCCTGATGCGCCAGTTGCTGATGGAGGCCGTCGAGCTTGCGCCGGACTACGACGAGGCGGGTCGGGACGGGGCGTTGATTCATCTGCTACTACACGAGTTGCTGCGCAGCACCCACCTGCCCCTGCACCTTCCGCTGCCCAAGGATCCTCGCCTGCTCAGCCTGTGCCAGGCGTTCCTGGAACACCCCGACGCCCATGCCTCGCCCGTGGAATGGGCGGCGCAATTGCACATCAGCCTGCGCTCGTTCAATCGCCTGTTCAACCGGCAGACCACGCTGAGTTTCAGCCAGTGGCGGCAGCAGGCGTGTGTGATGTCGGCGTTGGCCCGCCTGGCTGAAGGGGATTCGGTTACACGCATAGCCTTGGACCTGGGCTACGACAGTCCCGCTGCGTTCTCCACCATGTTCCGTCGCGTATTGGGTCACGCGCCGAGCGCCTGGTTGGCGAAGACCGCCGGTCATTGATCAAAAAAATGAGATTGATCGGGATTCAAAACAACTGTACAAAAACACAGTATTTTTTAATCCCACAGCTTTGGAGCACCCCCATGGCCTCTCTCGCAATCAAAACCACCCTGGAACGCATCGCTGTTTATCAGTTCACCCCCGCCCACTGTGCACAGGCGCGAGCCATGTTGGGCTGGAGTGTCGAGGAGCTGTCCCGGCAATCCGGCGTCTCGGTCCAGGCCATCCGCCGCTTTGAGGCCGGTGGCGAATTGCTCGATGTCACCCGCCTGGCCCTGGCGTTTCGCCTGGAGGCCGAGGGCCTGGTGTTCTTCCCCGGCTTCGCTCCGGGGCGCGGCATGAACATCAAGGGCGCGACCCCGGACCCGATGGGGCGTTCCGATTACGCGATGATCGAATGATTCCCGCAGCGCAGGTTCTAGGCGATACCGGCCTGGTCCTGATAGGTCGAGGGGTCCACATCCAGCCACCAGGCACGGCCACGTTGCGGCTGCGTCAGGGTGAAGGCTTCGCCCATTTGCGGTGTGGTGATGCAAACGTTGCGTTCCCAGGCCAAGGCCAGGATGCGGTCGAAGGGTTCATACCAGGCATGCATCGCCAGGTCGAACGTGCCGTTGTGGATTGGCAGTAGCCAACGGCCCTTGAGGTCGATATGGGCCTGCAAGGTCTGCTCCGGCTGCATGTGGACATGGGGCCAGTCAACGTTATAGGCGCCGGTTTCCATCAGCGTCAGGTCGAAGGGGCCGTATTGTTCGCCGATGCGTTTGAAACCCTCGAAGTAACCGGTGTCGCCGCTGAAGAAAATTCGCGTGCCGCCGTCGATCATCACCCACGACGCCCACAAAGTGCTGTTGCTGTCGAACAGGCCGCGTCCGGAAAAATGCTGGGAGGGCGTGGCGATGAACTCGATGCCGTCCACCTCGGTGCCTTGCCACCAGTCCAGCTGACGTACCTTGCTGGCGTCGACGCCCCATTTGATCAGGGTGTCGCCCACACCCAAGGGCGCCAGGAAGTGGCGGGTCTTGGTCGCTAGCTTGAGAATGGCCTGATGATCGAGGTGGTCGTAATGATCGTGGGAAAGGATCACCGCTTCGATGGGCGGCAACTCGTCCAGGCTGATGGGCGGCTGATGGAAACGCTTCGGTCCGGCCCATTGCACGGGTGAGGCACGCTCGGAGAACACCGGGTCTGTCAGCCAGAATTTATCCCGCAGCTTGAGTAGCACGGTGGAATGGCCAAGACGGAAGACGCTGTGGTTCGGCGCAGCCAGCAGCGCGGCGCGCGTCAGCGGTTGAACGTCGATGGCACCTGCAGGGCGAGTGGAATGCGGCTTGTGAAAGATCATGTTCCAGATGATGCGCAGGGTGGTGCCAAAACCTTCTCGCGGTGTGTAGGCATGATTGCGATACTTGCCCTGCTCTTGCCGGGATGAATCGTGGGCAGACGGGCTTTCGGTCGAATGAGAGGGGATGGTCATGGTGCGATAACTCCAAGGACGTCGTCGCCATTGCGCTTCGTCGTTGTGGGACGCTGGATGGCCGTTGCATGCACGCATAGCCGTCAGACGAAAACCTACACCACTCGGTGTAGTTTCCAGATTGCATGAATCCCGGGAGCAAGTAAACTGCCGAGTGTAAGTTCTCTCCTCTCAACCGACGAATGCCCATGACCGTACCGCAGCGCCTTACCGAGCGAAAACGCGAAGCCATCCTCCAGGCCGCGATTGCTGAATTCCGTAGCAGCGGTTTCGAGATCACCAGCATGGACAGGATCGCGGCGACCGCCGGCGTATCGAAGCGCACGGTGTATAACCATTTCCCGAGCAAGGAAGCGTTGTTTGCGGAAATCCTGAATCGGTTATGGAACAGCATCACCGCAGAACAGGACATGCCCTACAGCCCGCAGACGCCGCTACGGGAGCAACTGCAAACGTTGCTGCAAGCCAAACTGCATCTGCTGGCGGACGAAAATTTCCTCGACCTGGCGCGCATCGCCATCGCCGCAACCATTCACTCCCCGGAGCGCGCCCAAGACATGGTCTCGCGCATGGGCCAGCGTGAGGAAGGCCTGACCGCCTGGATTCGCCAGGCCCAGGCCGATGGCCGATTGAAACCCGTGGAGCCGGCCTTTGCCGCCCAACAAATGCATGGGCTGCTCAAGACATTCGCTTTCTGGCCGCAGGTTTCGATGGGGCAACCGAGCCTGACCCAGGAGGAGCAAACCCAAGTCATCGAATCGGCCCTCGACCTGTTCCTGAGTCGTTACCAGGCCTGAATCTCAACCCCAGCGCAGGTTGCGCCCCAGCTCATCGAACAAGGTCACCACCGAGCGCAAGGCCCGACAGTCCGGGCGGGTCAGGAGCCACAGCGCCGTGTCGTATCCCTCCAGCGATTCGCCAAGGGGCATCAGGCCCTGGCGTTCGTCGATCAGAAAGTCCGGCAGCGCCGCAACGCCTAAACCAGCCCGCACCAGTTCGGTGACCGAGAGCATGCTGTTGCAGCGATAGGCAGGCATCACGCCGGGTAGATGCTGGCGGCGCCAGGCCACGGTGGGGTGATCCGGAAGGAAATCGTCTGGCGCGACCCAGGTCATGAAAGCCAGGTCACCCGCCTCTACCAAGCGCAGATACGTGGCGCTGGCGCATACCCGGTAGGTCACCTTGCCCAGGTTGCGACCGACCAGGTGTTCCGGTGGCGTACGGGTCAGTCGCAACGCAATGTCGGCGTCGCGGCGATTCAGGTTGGCGAAGTCGTTCGAAGTGCTCAACTCAAGGCTCAACGCCGGATAAGCAGGCATGAAACGCGCTAAAGCCGGCAGCAACAACGCTTGCAAGACTGAATCACTGCACGTCAGGCGTACCGTCCCGCTGACGACTTCACCGCCCTGCTCAACTCCCACCCGCGCCGCCTCCAACGCCTGCTCGGCGCGCTCGGCTTGTTCAGCCAACGCCTGGGCCAGGCTCGTGGGCAAATACCCGGAACGGCTTTTCTCGAACAAGGGCTGACCCAGGGCCGCTTCCAATCGACGTACCGAACGAAACACCGTCGAGACGTCCACCTGCAGCAGCCGAGCGGCCCTGGCCAGCGAGCCACCACGGACCAGCGCGAGGATCAGGGACAGGTCGGGGTAGTCCAGACGATAGTGCGTCGCTGCATTGATCACTTGGGTAAACGCCAATATTGATTGCGTGAACGCCAATCTATAGTGGCCACCAGGAATCAACAAGCGGCGAGCCTCCCATGGAAAATCAACGTCCTTTACACATCGCCCTGATCGGCGACCACGACCCTCAAATCACCGCTCACCGGGCAATCCCCCTCGCACTTGAGCTGGCGGGCACACAAACCGGCCAGGCCATTCGCTTCCAATGGCTGGCAACGTCGCTCATCGCCGACACCGCCGTGCTGGAAGATTTCGACGGTGTCTGGTGCGTGCCCGGCAGCCCCTACCAAAACGAAGCCGGTGCCGTGCTGGCCATTCGTTTTGCCCGCGAACAGCGTCGCCCTTTCCTGGGCACTTGCGGCGGTTTTCAGCATGCCGTGCTGGAATATGCCCGTCACGTGATGGGTTGGGTCGATGCCGTCCATGGTGAAACCTCTCCAAAGGCTGAACAGGCGCTGCTGACACCGCTGAGCTGTGCCTTGGTCGAAACCATCGACAGCCTCCAGTTCGATGCGGGCTCGTTGATTGCCAAGGCCTACGGCCGACAGACCGCGTTCGAGGGCTATCATTGCCGCTTCGGGGTCAATCCAGACTTTGAAAGAGACTTGCTGAGCCAGCGCCTGCACGCCGTTGCCCGGGATTCGGCCGGTGACTTGCGAGCGGTGGAACTGCAAGACCATCCGTTTTTTGTCGCCACGCTGTTCCAGCCTGAACGTGCCGCACTGGAAGGCCGCGTGCCACCGCTGGTCAGCGCGTTTGTCGAAGCCTGCGCGAGGCAAATGTCATGAGCGCCCATTATTACGCAGTGATTTTTACCTCCCTGCGTACCGAGGGGGACCAAGGCTACGCCGAAGCCGCCGAGCGGATGCTGGCCCTTGCTCGGGAACAACCTGGATTTTTAGGCGTTGAATCGGCCCGTGGCGACGATGGTCTGGGGATTACCGTGTCCTATTGGCGCGATGAAGCGGCAATCCTGGCCTGGAAGCAACATCCCGTACACAGCGCGATTCGTGAGCGAGGCCGATCCACCTGGTATACCCAATGCCAGACGAGGGTGTGCAAGGTTGAACGGGACTATGCCTTCCAACGCAAAACCTGATGCCAAAACAAAAATCCCTGTGGGAGCGAGCTCGCTCCCACAGGGTTCACCGTTGATCAATCTATGGCGTGATAGCTGGAAGCTTTTGTGGCGAGGGAGCTTGCTCCCGCTTGAGTGCGCAGCGCTCATCGCTTTTTTGGGGCCGCTGCGCGCCCCAGCGGGAGCAAGCTCCCTCGCCACAGGACCATGCCGTTCCAAAAATTCTTGTGAACCCCACAGGGTTTCCGTTCACTTCAGGATCGGGGCTCAGCCCTCCACTAACTGCCGCACCGCCATGATTTCCGCCAGGTCGTCGCGGGCCATGTACACCCGCAAAGGTTCGGTCAGGTTGATGCGGTCGTCGATGTTCTGGTCCAGCAACAGTTGGATTCGCTCGCGACTGAGGGTCATGGTGCCATCCGCCGCGGGGGCCCAGACAAATTCGCTGGTGGGGATGATGCCGTCGTCAGCCACGTCCATGCCGAAGGCGTCTTCGCTGAACCGCACGATGTAGTGGCCGGTCTTGCGGTTCAGGCCGACAAAACCCTTGAGCTGGTCGGCGGCCTGGCAGATGAGTGTCGAAGTGGTGCGCATGGTAAACCTCATGGATGCGTCCCTTGGGACGTCTGATCGATGGTTTACACGCAGGGCAAGTGAACACAGGTTTTAAGGTTTCCCTCTGCCGGGGAAACTGGTGCGGCCAAGGGTACTGCAAAGCGGCCGAAAAATGGGTGGGAAAAATCTGCTTCACACAGGTTTATGTCGGTATGGCGATAGCGCCGACAGCGTTCAATTGTTAAAAGATAGGTTTTGCCTCCTCTACGAAAGGATCTCGAGCATGCCTGTCACCTTCACCCGCAGCGCCTTGATGCTGAGCCTGTTGCTCGGTTTCAGCCAGACACAAGCCTCCGAGGCCCCGAGTCCCAAGGCCCTGGCCACCCTTCAAGGCATTCCACACCCGGCAGTCATCGCCCACCGTGGTGCCTCGTTCGACGCGCCGGAATCCACCGCCGCCGCCTACAAGCTGGCCCGTGACCTGGGCGCCGATTACCTGGAGCTGGACCTGCAGCGCAGCAAGGACGGCGTGTTGTTCGTCCTGCATGACGACAGCCTGCTGCGCACCACGGATGTCGCGACCCAGTTTCCCGAACGCAAGGACAGCACCGCCAATGAATTCACCATGGCGGAACTCAAAACCCTCGATGCCGGCAGCTGGTTCAACACCGCCTACCCGGACCGCGCCCGCCCTTCGTTCGTCGGCCAGAAAATCCTCACCCTCGATGAAGTGATCAACATCGCCGAGGGCAACCCGCTGCATAAACCGGGGCTGTACATCGAAACCAAGGAGCCGAAGCTGTTCCCCGGCATCGAGCGCGACCTGAAGGACAAACTGCAGGACCGTGGTTGGCTGAGCCCCGCTGGGTCGAAATTGGCCAAAAGCGCCACCGGCGTCGGCCAGGGCAAGGGCAAAGTGGTGCTGCAGACCTTTGAAAAAAGCAGTCTCGAACTGTTGCACAAAGAGATGCCGAAGGTGCCGAAAATCCTGCTGCTGTGGGTGGGCGAAGGCAACATCGAACCCAAGTCCAAGGTGACGTTTGCCGAGTCCGGCGAAACGGACAAGGCCGTCTATTACGCCAAGCAGGAGCCCAAGGACAAGGCCGAGTTCGAACAATGGGTCCAGTACGCCAAGGCCCATGGCGCCATCGGCACCGGCCCTTCGGCGGCATTGACCCATGGCGGCAGCCAGAGCTATTCGGACCTGGTACAACCGTGGATGAACCAGTACACCCACGACCAGGGTTTGCTGGTGCACGTCTACACCGTGGATGAGCCGGTGGACTTCAAGAAAGTGATGGAGGCCGGCGTCGATGGCATCTTCACCAACCGGGCCAGTGAGCTGCTCAAGTACTTCAAGCGTCCCGAGACAGGCAGCGTGGCGCAGCTATTGGAAAAGAACGGCTACTGAGTCGAAAGACCTTTCCAGGAAACTTGCTTCAAGATTTTTCGAATTAAGGGTGAATTAAGTTGCCACAGATAATCTGAACCCACTTAAACGACTCACCCTTAATAACGACACCAAGGAAAGCACTCATGAAAACGTTGACTGCCCTGTTTACCGCTGCTGCCCTGACCCTCACCGCTGGCCTGGCCCAGGCGGATGTACGAATCGACCAGATTCCTCAACTGGTCAAGGACGGCAAGATCAAGCCTCTGGAAGAAATGAACGAAGCAGCCCTGAAGTTGCACCCAGGCGCGACCATCACCGACACCGACCTGGATAACCACTTCGACGGTTATGAATATGAAGTGGAACTGAAGACGGCCGACGGCAAAGAGTTTGACGTGGACTTCGACGCAACTACCGGCAAAGTCCTGTCCAACAAACAAGACACTTGATCCATCGGTTAAAGAAGAGCCGCGCAACTTTCGAGTTGCGCGGCTTTTTTATGTACGCCGTCTGTAAACCGCCGCCGATCCGACGACGCCGCGCAACTGTCATACAACCATCAAAAAACCCTGCAATGATGCCGCTCAAGTGAACCTGTGGCCGCTGCGACAGGCACTTCCCGCCAGCGAGCCTTCATGAACCACAGCATCGACCAAAGCCATCGCGATCCGGACCTGTTCGGCCTGCTTTACGGGTTTCGTTTTCGCCCCGGCGAGCGTGGCCGGGAAATCGATTCGGCCCAAGCCCTGCAAAGCCTGCAACAACCGCAAGACGCCGACGAATTCCTCTGGCTGCACCTGAACCTGGCCCACGCCGCCTGCGAGCGCTGGATGAAAAGCCATCTGGCCTTGCCCGAGGAATTCTTCGAAGCCCTGCACGAAGGCTCGCGATCGACCCGTATCGAACACGTGGACTCGGCACTGCTGGCGGTGGTGAACGATGTGGTGTTCAACCTCAGCAACCTGGTGTCCTCGGATGTCTCCACCTTGTGGGTGTGCGTACACAGTCGACTGATCATCAGTGCGCGCCTGCAACCCTTGCACTCGGTCGACAAGCTGCGCTCATCGGTCAAGGCCGGCGAGAGCTTTCGCTCGCCGCTGGAATTGCTGGTGCATCTGCTGCGCGACCAAGGCGAAGTGCTGACCCAGATCGTGCGCAAGACCAGCCTCAGCGTCGACCAGATCGAAGACCAACTGCTGTCTTCGCGCGTGTCCAACAACCGCGCCGAGCTGGGCAGCCAGCGCCGCGTGCTGGTACGCCTGCAACGCCTGCTGGCCCTGGAGCCGGGCTCGTTGCTGCGCCTGCTCAACCGCCCGCCGCAATGGTTGCAGAAGGAAGACGTCAAGGAGCTGCGCAAGTCCACCGAGGAGTTCGCCCTGATCATCAACGACCTCACCGCTCTGGGCGAACGGATCAAATTGCTGCAGGAAGAGATCGCCGCCAACCTCAACGAACAAAGCAACCGCACGCTGTTCACCTTGACGGTGGTCACGGTGCTGGCGTTGCCCATCAACATCATTGCCGGTTTCTTCGGCATGAACGTCGGCGGCGTGCCTCTGGCCGAAGATCCCGAGGGCTTCTGGATCCTGGTAGCGCTGGTGGCGACCTTCACCGTGATTGCAGGCCGATGGGCCTTTCGCAAGCGTCGCGATTATTGAGGGTGATGCCCTGCTGGCTGCTCACTCCAGATTTCCATGAGCTTTTGTGGCGAGGGAGCTTGCTCCCGCTCGGCTGCGCAGCAGTCGTAAAATCTGCCAACCATCTTATGCCTGATGCACCGCGCTGAATGGCTTTGGGGCCGCTACGCAGCCCAGCGGGAGCAAGCTCCCTCGCCACAGGGGAGCCACTGCATCAGGAACATACGGTCAGGCACTCAAACGCGCCGTCACTTCATTCAACTGCCCGGACAACCCGTGCAGATCCCGACTGGCCGCTTCGGTGCGCTGTACGTTATCCAGGTTGGTACTGGCAATGCAGGTGATTTCAGTCAGGTTGCGCGAAATATCCTCGGCCACCGAGGTCTGCTCTTCCGCAGCGGTGGCGATCTGACGGTTCATGTCGCGGATCGCTTCCACCGCCTGGGTGATGCGTTCCAGCATCGCGCCGGCCTGAGTCACCTGCTCGACACTTTCCTCACTGCGCGACTGGCCGCTTTCGATGGCCTGGGCCGCGTCCACCGCGCCTGTTTGAACCGTCTGGATGATCTGGTTGATCTCGTTGATGGACGACGCCGTGCGCTGGGCCAGGCTGCGGACTTCATCGGCGACCACCGCAAAACCACGCCCGGCCTCACCCGCCCGTGCGGCTTCGATGGCAGCGTTGAGGGCCAGCAGGTTGGTCTGCTCGGCGATCCCGCGGATCACTTCCAGCACCTTGCCGATGCGTCCGCTGTCGGCTTCCAGGCGCCGGATCACCGTGGCGGTGTTGGCAATTTCGCCACGCATTTGGGTGATGGTGTGGATCGTGCCCTGCATCACTTTCTCGCCCTGCTGCGCCGAATGATCGGCATCATCGGCAGCCTGCGCCGCATCGGCGGCATGGCGGGCAACTTCCTGGGCGGTGGCGGACATCTCGTTCATCGCGGTCGCGACTTGATCGGTGCGTTCGAATTGCTCGCTGGTGCCTTGGCTCATCAGGCTGGCAATCGCATTGAGCTCACCGCTGGCGCTGTCCAGCTCCGTGGCACTGCGTTGCAAGCGTGTGAAGGTTTCAGCAAGGAAATCGCGCAGCGTATTGGCCGCCAGGGCCAGGTCGCCCAACTCATCCTGGCGCGTGCTCGTGACACGCTCGGCGAAACGCCCGCGGCTCAGTTGAGTCACGTACGCGATCAGGTTACGGATGGGCTGCACCAGGTTGCGGTTGACCAGCCACACACTCAACAACCCGACCAGCAGCCCTGAGGCGAGCATGATCACCGTACCCAGCATGATCGTGCGGTCGGCACCGGCACTGATCATTGCCGATTGCTCATCGCCCAGCTTATGCAGCTCAACCACCAACTCGCTCATCTGCTCACTGGCCGCGCGGTCCACACCCTTGACCGCGGCATCGCCCGCCGCCGCGTCGCCGCCCGCCGCCACAAACGCATCACGGCCCTTCTGGTAGGCCGCACCCAGCTGGGCATGTTCGCCCCGCAGACGCTCGATACGTGTCTTGATTTGCGCCGGGACACCTTCGTGGGTCGTCAACTGGCCAAGGACGCCCTGGACATCGCTCTGGCGTGCCTCGAATTGCTTCCAGTATTTATCCAGGTCCGCTGGCTGCTTGCCGCGCAACAGGACGTTTTTCCACTCCTGGACCTGCACCTTGAATTGCAGGTTGGCCTCGTCGATCAATTGCGACGCACGCAACGGACCGTCGAGCAGTTGGCGATAATTCTGGATACCATCGGAAAGGAAGTGAAAGGACGCCAGGGCGATCAGCAACATGGCCAGCAGGCTGCCGCTGAGCAGGGCGAGAATCTGGGCTCTCAGGGATTTTTGTAGAAACATGGAGTCGATCTCTTCAAATAAAGAACCTCCATGACCAGGGTCCACTGTTACAACGGAATGTGGAGGATATGTGCAAGCCATCGGCCTGTACGGGGCGTTCTTGAGCGGTGGCGAACACCGGTAGAGGGATCGTTCTTGCTGACTGGACATGACCTGTCCAGACAATCCCTTTTGTCGGCGTGATGGGATTTAAAAGTCTTTTTGTCATTTCTCCTGCTGTATCCTGCCCAAGCTTTGTAAAAGCGCGGATCTACCAGATCTATCCACAGACTTTGCGAGGAGCGCGAAATGCACGAGATCCCTAATCTCCCCTTCCCAAGCCTGCACGACACTGAGCAGACGACCACGCTACAAGCCGGAGGGCAACCTGACGCCCAGCAACCCGAGCCCAAGGAAGCCACTGAACGCCGCCAGGCCGACAGCGAAGACTGATTGACCCGCACCACCAGACCGTGTGGAAAGCGCTAAGATGCGCTTTCCACACTGCCTGAATCCCGAGCGCCCCATGACCGATGACACCCCTCCCTTCAGCGAAGCCCAGGCCAGCGTCCTGATCGGCACCGCCGAGAAAATGGTCGAGATCTGGACCCGCCTTCCCACCGAGAAACAAGCGGCCCTGCTGGCCCGGTTTGGCAGCGAAGAAAACGCCATCGCCGCGCTGGTGACCACGCGCCTGGTCAGCGAACAGAACGACCGCTGAGCCACCATTGGGCAAATAGTTTTACTTTTCCCCGCCCGGACGCCACGGTCGCCGTTATCATAAGCAGCCTATCTATCCAGCTGCTCCGTGGACCTCTTTCCCATGTCAGATTCCCAGCGCCCCCTGGCGGTCACGCTGCAAGTGGTTTCCATCGTCCTGTTCACGTTCATCGGCTACCTGAATATCGGCATTCCCCTGGCCGTGCTGCCCGGTTTCGTCCACGGCGAACTGGGTTTCGGCGCGGTGATCGCCGGGCTGGTGATCAGCGTGCAATACCTGGCCACCCTGCTCAGTCGTCCTTACGCAGGGCGAATCATCGATAACCTGGGGAGCAAGCGCGCGGTGATGTTCGGCCTCGCCGGCTGCGGGCTGAGCGGTGTGTTCATGCTGGTGTCGGCCTGGACGCCTCACCTGCCAACGTTCAGCCTGATCAGCCTGCTGATCGGTCGCCTGGTGCTGGGCAGTGCCGAAAGCCTGGTGGGGTCGGGTTCGATTGGCTGGGGCATCGGCCGGGTTGGCGCGGCCAATACCGCCAAGGTGATTTCCTGGAACGGTATCGCCAGTTACGGCGCGCTGGCGATCGGTGCGCCGTTGGGGGTGTGGCTGGTCAACGCGTTGGGGCTGTGGAGCATGGGCGCCAGCATCATCTTGCTGGGCCTGCTGGGACTGGCATTGGCCTGGCGCAAGACTGCTGCGCCCATTGTCTCTGGCGAACGCCTGCCGTTCATGCACGTGTTGGGGCGTGTGCTGCCACACGGCTGCGGTTTGGCCCTGGGTTCCATCGGGTTTGGCACCATCGCGACCTTCATCACCCTGTATTACGCCACTCAGCATTGGGATAACGCGGTGCTGTGCCTGAGCCTGTTCGGCGCCAGCTTCATCGGCGCGCGCCTGCTGTTCGGCAACCTGATCAACCGCCTGGGCGGCTTTCGCGTGGCGATTGCCTGCCTGTCGGTGGAAACCCTGGGGCTCTTGCTGTTGTGGCTCGCACCGGATGCCCATTGGGCCCTGGCGGGCGCGGCGCTGAGCGGTTTCGGCTTTTCCCTGGTGTTTCCGGCGCTGGGCGTGGAAGCGGTCAACCTGGTGCCGGCCTCCAGCCGTGGGGCCGCGGTGGGCGCTTATTCACTGTTCATCGATTTGTCGCTGGGGATCACCGGGCCGCTGGCCGGTGCGATTGCCGCAGGCTTGGGCTTTGCCTCGATCTTTCTGTTCGCTGCCCTGGCGGCCCTGGGTGGGTTGGCCTTGAGCGTCTACTTGTACCGGCAGGCGCCTCGGTACCGTGAAGCGCGGGAAAAGAACTAGAAGTCCACCTTGCCGCGGCCGGCCTTGATCGAGCCGCGCTTGGTCTTGGATTCCAGGCGACGCTTTTTCGACCCCAGGGTCGGCTTGGTCGGACGGCGCTTCTTTTCGACCTTGGTGGCGCTGAGGATCAGTTCGGTCAGGCGCTCCAGCGCGTCGGCGCGGTTCTGTTCCTGCGTGCGGTATTGCTGGGCCTTGATGATCAATACACCGTCGCTGGTAATGCGACTGTCGCGCAGCGCCAGCAGCCGCTCCTTGTAGAACTCGGGGAGCGACGAGGCCGGAATGTTGAAGCGCAAATGCACGGCGCTGGAAACCTTGTTGACGTTCTGCCCCCCTGCCCCCTGGGCGCGGATGGCCGTCAGCTCGATCTCGGCGTCCGGGATGTGCACGGTGTTGGAAATGACCAGCATGGAAGGTGTCCGGTGTCAGGGCCCACAGGATACCGCGAATCCCACAGACCTGTGGGAGCGAGCCTGCTCGCGATAGCGCAGGCACAGTCGATACAGATCTCGCCTTTGATGGCCTCTTCGCGAGCAAGCCCGCTCCCACATTGGATCTACAGTGCTCGCAGAATGTGTGTTCACCGCCGAACCTTGTGGGAGCGGGCTTGCTCGCGAAGAGGCCGGTACATCCGGCATAGGTTTCACCTGCCAGACCACCATCGCGAGCAGGCTCGCTCCCACAGGGTTTCGTGCTTACTTGGCAGCCGCCACCGCCAGTTCATGCCGGGCACTGCGCTTGTTCTTGATCCAATAACACACGGCCATGAACACCACCCACACCGGAATCGCATAGACCGAGATCTGGATGCCGGGGATCAGCAACATCACGCCCAGGATGAACACCACGAACGCCAGGCAGATGTAGTTGCCGTACGGGTACCACAGCGCCTTGAACAGCGGCGTCTGGCGGGTCTGGTTCATGTGCTGGCGGAACTTGAAGTGCGAGTAGCTGATCATCGCCCAGTTGATCACCAGGGTCGCGACCACCAACGACATCAACAACTCCAGCGCATGCTGCGGGACCAGGTAGTTCAACAGTACTGCCACCAGCGTGACCGCCGCCGACGCGAGGATCGAACGCACCGGCACGCCCCGCTTGTCGATCTTCGACAAGGCCTTGGGCGCATCGCCCTGCTCGGCCATGCCCAGCAACATGCGGCTGTTGCAGTAGGTGCCGCTGTTGTACACCGACAGCGCGGCGGTCAGCACGACGAAGTTGAGGATATGCGCAGCGGTGTTGCTGCCCAGCATCGAGAACACCTGCACGAACGGGCTGCCGCTGTAGGCATCGCCGGACGCGTTGAGGGTGCTCAGCAGGCTGTCCCAAGGGGTCAGGGACAACAGCACCACGAGCGCGCCGATGTAGAAAATCAGGATCCGGTAGATCACCTGGTTGATGGCCTTGGGGATCACGGTTTTCGGTTTGTCGGCCTCAGCGGCGGTGAAACCGAGCATTTCCAGGCCACCGAAGGAGAACATGATGATCGCCATGGCCATCACCAGCCCGCTCACGCCATTGGGGAAGAACCCGCCGTGGGACCACAGGTTGGTCACCGACGCCTGCGGGCCGCCATGGCCGCTGACCAGCAGATAGCTGCCCAGGGCAATCATGCCGACAATCGCCACGACCTTGATGATCGCGAACCAGAACTCGGCCTCGCCGAAGACTTTGACGTTGGCCAGGTTGATCGCATTGATCAGGACGAAAAACGCCGCCGCCGACACCCAGGTCGGAATCTCGGGCGCCCAGTAATGGATGTACTTGCCGACCGCGGTCAGCTCCGACATGCCCACCAGGATGTAGAGGATCCAGCAGTTCCAACCCGACAGGAACCCGGCGAAACCGCCCCAGTACTTGTGGGCGAAGTGGCTGAAGGAACCGGCCACCGGCTCTTCGACGATCATTTCGCCCAACTGGCGCATGATCATGAAGGCGATGAAGCCGCAGATGGCGTAGCCGAGGATCATCGACGGGCCGGCGGATTTCAGCACCCCCGCCGAGCCAAGGAACAGGCCGGTGCCGATCGCGCCACCGAGGGCGATCAGTTGAATATGGCGATTTTTCAGGCCGCGTTTCAGCTCGCCCGAATGCGTATTTTCTACAACGGTCATGCGTCACCTATTTGTTTTTATCTGTGACGAAATCGAACCCGACACGCTTGTGGCGTGGCGGAGTGAACAAGGCGGATAACCTTGAAAGTGCGTGGGTACGCGAAGGGTCACAGTAAAACGCGGCGCATTGTACACTGCAGTCCCCCTGCTGCCAGACACCACCGGATCAGCGTCTACCCCCACACTTGAGGTCTGGCGCGCATCTGACCTTTCCCGTTGGCTTGAAACAAGCGCTGCGAAGTCTCAAAAAACCCGCCAAGCCGGTCTACTCGGCAGCTTTTTCTTACAGCCCTTCCAAACGCCGATACCGGTCAGTTCGAACGGCCAAAATCGTCAGCATTCCTTTACAGCGCGTAACGCAGGCTTTCCACGTAGGAATATTCTGTAGGCTGACTGCAAATTGACGGTAGGTAGCTACCTATTAAATAAATCACCCAGGCAGCTGTTTTTGAATGAGTAATTTCAACGCCAAAAATGGAACAAAAAGTTCAAAAGAAAAAAATAAAATTATTTTTTGCAATCCAAAAAACCCTCGACTAGGTTTTCAGCGACTTGCCAAGGCATCGTGCCGACAAGTTCTGCGGTGCCGGTTCTGTCGGGTATGACTCGCCGAATCGGCCCGCGTTTTCCGCAAAAGTCATCTAGGAGATTCACTATGCAAGCACTGGACAAAGACTTGGAAACCGAACTGCAACTGGACGAATGGTTTGAAGCGCCGACCCATGAGGCTGCCGTTGAAATGATGCAAGCCGACGCCGTGGTTCCGTTCGGCACGGCGATGTGGCCTCTGTAGGCACTGCCCGGCGGAGGCGATCCGGCCGGTCGACTCCGCCACTCTTGTCGGTTGTCAGGGACATTAAATGAACGTGTCAGGGAAGAATAAGCATGGACACACAACGAGCCATCTCACATTTCCTTTACTACCTCGAACACCATCCCGCCCTGGCCGGCATCCAGCCCGCCAAGGTGTTGCTCGGCCATACCGCTGACTACGAAGCACTGACCGGCGCCATTGCCGAACAGGCGGGCAGCGGCTCGCCGTTCCGGTTCAGCGCCATGCGCCTGGACCTCGAATCCACGGAGCGCCTGTCCAAGGCCATTGCCGACAGCGACCTGTATATTTTCTTCTACGACTCTTCCACCCTGCCCAATCCACGCCCCGACGGCCCGGACTTTGTTCGGGCATTGCAAGGCGTGATGGCCGACAACTGGAAGAAATCGCTGCTGTTCAAGGATTACGGCGATTATTTCTACGACACCTTCAGCGTGATTCCCCAACGTATCGCCGGGCTCAACAGTCACCTGATCCGGCGCATGTCCCAGGCGACAACCCTGAGCTTCCAGGATGACCACGGTTCGTATTTCGACACCGCCCTGGGCAGCGTGAAGAAGTGGACCGACATCAACGGCCTCGGCAACTACGACCTGGCCCCCGGCGAAATCGCCACCCACAGCGACACCATCAACGGCCAGGTGAAATTCGTCGGCACGTTCCTGAGCACCATCCCGTTCGCACGCAAGTACGGCGTGCTGCAATCGCCCCTCGAGCTGTGGATCGAAGACTCCACCATCCAGAAAATCGCCACCGACGTGCCGGGCCTGGAACACGACTTCAACAAATACCTGGACGCCAACCCGTCCAACCGCCGCATCGAAGAACTGGGGATCGGCACCAACGAAGGGGTCAAGAGCCTGTACGCCCGCAACGCCGGTTTCGAAGAGCGCCACTGCGGCCTGCACCTGGGATTGGGTGGCGGGGCCAAGGGCAGCCACCATTTGGATCTGATTTTCGAAAGCGGTGTGCTGGCGCTGGACAAAGAGCCGATGTTTGATGGGCGGTTTGTGCTTTAGGGGCAGCTTCAAGCTGCGAGCTTCAAGCGGCAAGACGGAGCGCATAACCTTCAGATAGCGCTGGTATTACTGGCCTCTTCGCGAGCAAGCCCGCTCCCACAGTTGATCTGCAGTGGATGAGAGAGGTGCGTTCGCCGCTATGCCACTGTGGGAGCGGGCTTGCTCGCGAAGACGGTTTCGAAGGCACCGCATCCCTAAAGCCAGACAAAAAAAAACGCCAACCCAACGGTTGGCGTTTTTCTTGCAGCTTGCAGCTAGAAACTCACCGCTGCCTCACTCCGGCTTGCGACGCCCGAAACCCGGACGCTGTCCCGAACCTGCCGGGGCACCACGGCGCTTGCCCGATGGCGTGTCGCGGTCGGCCAGGATGATGCCCGGGCGCTTTTTCGGTGCCGGCTTGGCCGGACGCTTGGTGTCGGCCGGGCGATCGGCGACGGGCGTACCGCGACCCGCCGGTGCACCGCGACCTTCGCCGCGCTCAGTCCGACCATTGGCCGGACGCGGCGTGCGTGGGCCACGCTCGCCGTCCTGACGCGGTGCAGGCTTGCGGGCCGGGCGTTCGCCTTCGATCTGCGGCTCGCGCGAAGGACGCGGACCGGTCGCCACACCATCAGCAGCCGGGCGCAGCGTACGCACGCGCTCGGTCTTGCCCATCGGACGGGAGGATTTACGCTGCATCCGCTCCAGCTTGTCCTTGCTCTTGGCGGTCATCTGCGGCATTGCCACCGGCTTGAGGCCCACTTCGGCGGCCAGGATGTCGACTTCGTACTGGCTCATTTCGCGCCAGCGGCCCATCGGCAGGTCGGAATTGAGGAACACCGGACCGAAACGCACGCGCTTCAGGCGGCTGACCACCAACCCCTGGGATTCCCACAAACGTCGCACTTCACGGTTACGGCCTTCCATCACCACGCAGTGGTACCAATGGTTGAAGCCTTCACCGCCGGGCGCCTGCTTGATGTCGGTGAAACGCGCCGGGCCGTCTTCCAGCACAACGCCGGCCTTGAGGCGCTCGATCATCTCGTCGTCGACTTCACCCCGCACACGCACGGCGTATTCGCGGTCCATCTCGTAGGACGGGTGCATCAAGCGGTTGGCCAGTTCACCATCGGTGGTGAACATCAGCAAACCGGTGGTGTTGATGTCCAGGCGGCCGATGTTGATCCAGCGGCCTTCTTTCGGACGCGGCATCTTGTCGAACACGGTCGGGCGACCTTCCGGGTCGTCACGGGTGCAGATCTCGCCGTCGGGCTTGTTGTACATGATCACGCGGCGCACCGTTTCGGCGGCCTCTTCGCGCTTGATCACCTTGCCATCGATGGTGATGGCATCGTGCATGTCGACCCGCAGGCCCAAGGTGGCATCTTTGCCGTTGACCTTGATCCGGCCTTGGGTGATCCAGGCTTCCACGTCACGGCGCGAACCGACGCCGATACGGGCGAGGACTTTTTGCAGTTTCTCGCCTGCTGGGCCGATTTCCTGGCTGTCGTTCTGGTCTTGGTCTTTCATTCTGGGCACCTCCCGGTGTGGTCGGGTCAGGCTTGGCCTGACGCTTTGAATACGGGTCTTTGGCGAAGGGATCGCCAAGGGGTCGCGAATCATACGCGCGTTGAAGCGATTGCGCATCAGAGACTAGCTGATCAACCAGCGCCCGGCGCTTTTTCCGCCGACCGGTGATGCCCGGCTTGGCGCTCATGATGCATTGCATCATCCATGTGGGAGCGGGCTTGCTCGCGAAGAGGGCGTGTCAGGTTAATCAGTGCCGACTGACCCGCCGCCTTCGCGAGCAAGCCCGCTCCCACAGGAGTTGTGGTGTGCCAGCAATGTCGGCGACACAAATCGGATCAATCGTCGAACTCGCGCCGTTCGTTCTCGATCGCTTCGGCCAACGCCCGGGCTTCGGCTTCTTCGTCGCTCAGTTCGGGTTCCGGCGGCTGGAGAGCGGCGACGGCGGCCAGGAGTTTTTCCCGGGCTTGGGCAACGCCGAGGGTATCTTCTTCCGCTTCTGCTTCTGGCTCCGGCGCCGCCGCGCTATCGGGCTCCGCCAGCTCATCCGAGTCGCCCTCAGGACCAGGACCTTCCCGCAGCAGGTCGTCGAAATCAGTCTTCAAGCCCTCCTCCATGGTGTCCAGCTCCAGCAACAACGAGTGGAAACTGGTCTCCTCCTTCGGCTCTTCGGGCTCGGCACTGGCGTCCGCCAGTTCCTGCAAGCCCTGGGGCACCGGGGCGTCGTCGAACTCCAGCATCGGTTCGGGTTCCAGTTCCCGCAATTCGGCCAGCGGCGGCAGGTCGTCCAGGTTCTTCAGATTGAAGTGATCGAGGAAGGCCTTGGTGGTCGCAAACATCGCCGGTTTGCCAGGCACATCGCGATAACCGACGACGCGGATCCACTCGCGTTCCAGCAGCGTCTTGACGATGTTGCTATTGACCGCCACGCCCCGCACATCTTCGATCTCGCCCCGGGTGATCGGCTGGCGATAGGCGATGAGCGCCATGGTTTCGAGCAGCGCCCGGGAATAGCGCTGCGGCCGTTCCTCCCACAGGCGCCCCACCCACGGCGCGAACTTCTCGCGGATTTGCAGGCGGTACCCCGACGCCACTTCCTTGAGTTCGAAAGCCCGCCCCTCGCAGGACTTGCCCAACAATGTCAGGGCTTTCTTGAACACGGCCGGCTCGGGCCGCTCGCCTTCTTCGAAGAGTTCGAACAGGCGTTCCATCGATTGCGGCTTTCCCGAGGCCAACAGGAAAGCTTCAAGCAAGGGAGCCAGCTCGCGGGGTTCAGTCAGATTCATTGATTTGCTCGTTATTCGGCTCGTGCCCGCACGTGGATCGCTGCGAACGGCTCATTCTGCACCAGCTCGACCAAGGATTCCTTGACCAATTCCAGGACCGCCATAAACGTCACCACCACCCCCAACCGACCTTCCTCGGCGGTGAACAGCTCGACGAACGGCACGAAGCCGCCGCCCTTGAGTCGCTCCAGCACATCACTCATGCGCTCGCGGGTGGACAGCGCTTCGCGGCTGACCTGATGACTTTCAAACATATCGCCCCGGCGCAGGACCTCGGCCATGGACATCAGCAACTCTTCCAGGCTCACGTCCGGCAGCAACTTGCGCGCCCGCGCTTCGGGCGCATCGAGCTTGGGCACCACCACATCGCGCCCCACCCGGCTCAAGCCGTCGATGCCTTCGGCGGCGGCCTTGAAGCGTTCGTATTCCTGCAAGCGGCGGATCAGCTCGGCTCGCGGGTCGTCTTCTTCCTCTTCGACCTCTGCCGAGCGCGGCAGCAGCATCCGCGACTTGATCTCGGCGAGCATGGCCGCCATCACCAGGTATTCGGCGGCGAGTTCCAGGCGCACCGACTGCATCAACTCGACGTAACCCATGTACTGGCGGGTGATTTCCGCCACGGGGATGTCGAGGATGTTGATGTTCTGCTTGCGGATCAGGTACAGCAGCAGGTCAAGCGGGCCCTCGAAGGCTTCGAGGAATACCTCCAGCGCATCCGGCGGAATGTACAGGTCCAGGGGCATTTCCATGACCGCCTGGCCATAGACCATGGCGAACGGCAACTCCTGCTGCGCGCCGGCCTGGCTGTCGACATTGTCCACGGCGGTTTCCACGACGGACATTCAGGCCTCGACCATGAACGGCGTCGGATCGCCGCAACCGACGCGCACCACCTGGGGCTCGCCATCGGCCAGGTTGATCACCGTGGACGCCGACATGCCGCCGAAACCACCGTCGATGATCAGGTCCACCTGATGCTCAAGTATCTGGCGCATCTCATAGGGATCGTTCAACGGCTCGGTTTCACCGGGCATGATCAGCGTCACGCTCATCAGCGGCTCACCCAGTTCCGCCAGCAGCGCCAGGGCGATGGGATGGCTCGGCACCCGCAGGCCGATGGTGCGCTTTTTCGGGTGCAGCAACAGCCGCGGGACTTCCCGCGTGGCGTTGAGGATGAAAGTGTACGGCCCCGGCAAATGCGCCTTGAGCAGGCGGAAGGTGCCGGTATCGATCTTGGCGAACAGGCCCAACTGCGACAGGTCGCTGCAGATGAGCGCGAAATTGTGCTTGTCGTCCAGTTGACGCAGGCGTCTGACACGCTCCACGGCATTCTTGTCGCCGATCTGGCAACCGATGGCGTAGGACGAGTCGGTGGGATAGACCACCACGCCACCGCCACGAATGATTTCCACGGCCTGTTTGATCAGGCGCGCTTGCGGGTTTTCCGGATGAATCTGGAAAAATTGACTCACGTGTTCTACCTGTTCAGACGGCGGCGATAACGGGATCATGTTTGAATCTACACCAGAGTGGTGGCAGATCTTCCGGCAACGGGCGGTATTCGCCGATCTCGGACCAGCCCCCAGGGCCATGGAAATCACTGCCGGCGGTGACCAGCAGGCCGAACTCACGGGCCAGGATCGCCAGGCTGCCGACCTGTTCGGCAGGCTGATGGCCGTTGACCACCTCGATGGCATGGCCCCCCGCTTGAATATAGTCGGCAACCAGGCGTCGGCGCTTGCTGCGGGTGAAATCATAGTGCCATGGATGCGCCAGGCTGACCCAGGCACCCGCTGCCCGCAGGGTCTGGACGGTGTCTTCCAGGGTCGGCCAATGCTGCTTGACGTCCCCCAGCTTGCCGGCCCCCAACCATTTGCGGAACGCTTCGGCGCGGTCCTTGACGAACCCTTCGCGCACCATCCAGTCGGCAAAATGTGGCCGGGCCGGTGCGTTGCCGCTGTCGCCCAGTTCCTGCTGGATCTGCCGGGCGCCGTCCAGCGCGCCAGGCATGCCCTTGAGGGCCAGCTTGCGACTGATCTCTTCGGACCGCAGCCAGCGCCCGTCGTGCAGTTGTGCGATGGCCTGGACCAGCGCCGGCGCATTCACATCGAAACCGTAGCCCAGTACATGGATGGTCGCCCCGCCCCAGGTACAGGACAACTCCACCCCGTTGACCAGCTGCATGCCCAGCGCCGTGGCGGCGCCACGGGCCTCGTCGAGGCCTTCGAGGGTGTCGTGATCGGTCAGGGCCAGGACTCGCACGCCGTGCTCGAACGCCCGCGCCACCAGAACCGCAGGCGCCAGGGCACCATCGGAGGCCGTGCTATGGCAGTGCAAATCAACATTCACGAGAGTTTGTTACCTCAAATCAGCTGGCCCTATCGCGGCCAAGGATGTTTGTTATTATGCCGCCACATCCTGCTTCTGGCTGCCACTGTGAAACAATTCATCGATTTCATCCCGCTCCTGCTGTTCTTCATCGTCTACAAACTCGATCCGCGCACCGTCGACTTCGCCGGTCACTCCTTGACTGTAGGCGGTATCTACAGCGCCACCGCAGTCCTGATCATCAGTTCCCTGGTGGTCTACGGCGCGCTGTTCGTGTCCCAGCGCAAGCTGGAGAAGAGCCAGTGGCTGACCCTGATCGCCTGCCTGGTATTCGGCAGCCTGACCCTGGCGTTCCACAGCGAAACCTTCCTCAAATGGAAGGCTCCGGTGGTCAACTGGCTGTTCGCCCTCGCGTTCATTGGCAGCCATTTCATCGGTGACCGCCTGCTGATCAA
Source organism: Pseudomonas sp. Z3-6 (assembly GCF_051131985.1). Classification (NCBI taxonomy): domain Bacteria; kingdom Pseudomonadati; phylum Pseudomonadota; class Gammaproteobacteria; order Pseudomonadales; family Pseudomonadaceae; genus Pseudomonas; species Pseudomonas sp. Z3-6. Next base: position 1,611,755 of record NZ_CP071644.1, on the reverse strand, counting down.
GCGCATCATGGGCCATGCCATCAACCTGCCGGACCTGATCTGGACCCGGTTGAACATCGCCTGGATCGCGTTTTTCCTGTTCTGCGGCGCCGCCAACCTGTTCGTTGCGTTCACGTTCCAGGAGTACTGGGTCGACTTCAAGGTCTTCGGCAGCCTGGGCATGACGCTGCTGTTCCTGATTGGCCAGGGCATCTACCTGTCCCGTCACCTGCACGAAGCCGACCCCACCACGCCCAAAACCGAGGACTGACATGCTCTACGCAATCATTGCCACCGACGTCGCCGACTCCCTGGAAAAACGCCTGGCCGTGCGCCCGGCCCACCTGGAGCGCCTGCAACAGCTCAAGGCCGAAGGTCGCATCGTGCTGGCCGGCCCGCACCCGGCGGTGGACAGCAATGACCCGGGCGCCGCGGGTTTCACCGGCAGCCTGATCGTGGCCGAATTCGACTCCCTGGCCGCCGCGCAAGCCTGGGCCAAGGCCGATCCGTTCGTGGAGGCCGGCGTCTACGCCGAGGTCGTGGTCAAGCCGTTCAAGCAAGTCCTGCCGTAAATCCCCAGGGCAATGAGCCTGCGCGGCTCATTGCCCTGTTGCTCATCTTTCTCATTTGCCTGCCGACAACCTGTCTAATCTCGATTGGAATTCAGGAGTTGCAATGCGCAAAGGTCCGTTGTGCCTGTTGTTGGTCTCGTTGGCGACCGGGGCGCCCGCCCATGGCGAGGAAAGCACCGAGGGCAGTCATTCGGCGCCCTTGTCCCTGAGCGCTGGCGGCCAGATCGCCGAATTGCAGCAACGCTTGAAAGACAGCGAGCGCATGCGTGAAGCACTCACCCAGCAACTCCAAAACACCAACGGCGAACGCGAAAGCGCGCTGGTGGGCCGGCTGCGCCAGGAGAACCAGCGCCTGAAACTGCAACTCAAGGAAGCCCAGGCCAGCCCCCTGCCGCGCCTGTTGACCGATCAACAGCAATGGTTCGTCATTGGTGCCGGGGTAGCGCTATTGGCCTTGCTCTGCGGTATCTTTGCCAGCGGTGGACGTAGACAACGTCGGCAATGGCTAAATTGAGTGAGTCATGAGCGAGCTGTTACTGATAGATGATGACCAGGAGCTGTGTGAGCTCCTCGTAAGCTGGCTGAGCCAGGAAGGGTTTCAGGTCCGCGCCTGTCACGATGGCCAGAGTGCCCGCAAGGCCTTGGCCGAAACCGCCCCGGCTGCCGTGGTCCTGGACGTGATGCTGCCCGATGGCAGTGGCCTGGAACTGCTCAAGCAATTGCGCAACGATCACGCGGAGCTGCCGGTGCTGATGCTGTCGGCCCGGGGTGAACCGCTGGACCGTATCCTGGGCCTGGAACTGGGGGCCGACGACTATCTGGCCAAGCCCTGCGACCCACGGGAACTGACCGCCCGCCTGCGCGCCGTGCTGCGCCGCAGCCATCCGACGGCCGTGTCCAGCCAGATCGAACTGGGTGACCTGACCTTCAGCCCGGTGCGTGGCGTGGTCAGCATCGACGAACAGGAACAGACCCTCACCGTGTCCGAAAGCCGCCTGCTCGAAGCGCTGCTCAAGCAGCCGGGCGAGCCGCTGGACAAGCAGGAACTGGCGCAGATCGCCCTGGGCCGCAAGCTGACCCTGTACGACCGCAGCCTCGACATGCACGTGAGCAACCTGCGCAAGAAAATCGGCCCCCACCCCGACGGCCGCCCGCGCATCGTGGCGCTGCGTAGCCGGGGTTACTACTACAGCCTCTAGAGGCTTTGGCTGTTATTACAAGCCCCTAGAGACTTTTGTGGCGAGGGAGCTTGCTCCCGCTGGGCTACGAAGTAGCCCCAAGATTCTGCGGTTGCTGCGCAACCGAGCGGGAGCAAGCTCCCTCGCCACAAAAGCCCCCTCACCACAGCAAGTACCCCCCATCACAGGTCTTTGTGTCCGGCCCTGCAGATTTGTCAGGTTCGCACCAAACCGTCTTTACCCAAGCTTTACCCACCCCTGACCGCCGCTGACCTTGATCTCCGTAATCTGCACACATCCGGAACTGACCGGGAACGAGACAAGGAGACACACCATGCGCAAGACCCTTATCGCTCTGATGTTCGCCGCCGCCCTGCCGACCGTGGCCATGGCCATGCCCGAAAGCCCTGGCCCGATGGGGCCGATGGACGGCCCGCGTCACGGCGGCCAGATGCACGACAAAGGCCCGTACAGCCAACTGGACCTGAGCCGCGAGCAACGCCAGCAGATTCGCCAGATCATGGGCGAACAGCGCCACGAACAACGGGAACTGGTCGACAAGTACCTGGCCAAGCTGTCCCCAGCCGACCAGAAAGCCATGCAGGACGAAATGCAAGCCCGGCACCAGAAGGTCGACGCCCAGATTCGTGGATTGTTGAAGCCTGAGCAGCAAAAAGAATTCGACGCGATCCAGAAGAAACAGGCCGAGCGTCGCGCCGAGTGGGCCGAATTCAAGGCCTGGAAAGCGCAACAGCCGCAAAAAGCGCAATAATGCACTGAAGCTCTCCAGCCCAACGGTCAATCACCGTTGGGCTTTCTTTGTTTTCGAGGATTTATCGTGCGTTCATTGTTCTGGCGCATCCTGGCCAGTTTCTGGCTGGCCATCACTCTGGTTGCAGGACTTTCGATCCTGATGGGCCACATGCTGAACCAGGACGCCTGGATCCTCAGCCGCCACCCGGGACTCAATACCCTGCCCGAAGAGTGGACGCAGACCTACGAAACCCAAGGCGAGGACGCCGCCCAGGAAATTCTGAAACAGCGCAAGCGCCAGTATCACATTGACGTCCAGGTGTTCAACGAAAGCGGCGACCCGGTGGTGCGTGGCACTTTTCCCCATCGCGCCGCCGCCTTCGAGGCTCGGCAGAACAACGACGACCGCCGCCTGCCCTGGCGCCGGCTCACCGACGAGTTCACCAGCGCCAAAAGCGGCGACACCTACCTATTCATCTACCGCATCCCCCATCCCGAACTGGACGCCTGGCACCGCGGCAGTCTGCTCTGGCCCCTCAGTGCCCTGGGGATCGCGTTGGTGGTGCTAACCTTGTTCAGCCTGTTGGTGACGCTCTCCATCACTCGTCCGCTGAGTCGACTGCGCGGTGCGGTGCATGACCTGGGTCAAGCCACCTACCAGCAGAACAGCCTCGCCAAACTGGCCAACCGGCGGGATGAGTTCGGCGTACTGGCCACCGACTTCAACCGCATGGGCGCGCGTTTGCAAAGCCTGATCGCCAGCCAGCGGCAACTGCTACGGGACGTGTCCCACGAACTGCGCTCGCCCCTGGCCCGGCTGCGCATTGCCCTGGCATTGGCGGAACGGGCCAGCCCCGAGGAGCGTGAAAAGCTCTGGCCGCGCCTGACCCGTGAATGCGATCGCCTGGAGGCGTTGATCAGCGAAATCCTGGTCCTGGCCCGGGTCGATGCCGACAACGCCAGCGCCGAAGAAGTCGACCTCAACGCACTGCTGGTCACCCTGCAAAAAGATGCGCAACTGGCTTCACCGGAGCAAACCGTACAGCTTGAAGCCGAGGCGGACCTGACCCTCAAGGGTTGGCCGACCATGATCGAGCGAGCAGTGGACAACCTGCTGCGCAACGCCCAGCGCTTCAATCCGGCCGGGCAATCGATCGAGATGCACGCGCGGCGCCAAGGCGAACGGATCCTGGTCAGCGTGCGTGACCACGGGCCCGGGGTTGAGGCCGAACACCTCGGGCAATTGGCCGAGCCGTTCTACCGCGCCCCCGGCCAGACCGCCGCCGGCCATGGCCTGGGCCTGGCCATCGCACGCCGTGCCGCCGAACGCCATGGCGGTGCGCTGGTGCTGGGCAATCATCCCGAGGGTGGTTTCATTGCGACACTGGAGCTGCCGTTGGTGCCGGGAGCTGTCGTCCAGCCGTAACACCGAAAATGCATCCAACACTATCCCGTGGCGAGGGAGCTTGCTCCCGCTCGGCTGCGCAGCAATCGCAAAATCTTGGGGCTACTTCGTAGCCCAGCGGGAGCAAGCTCCCTCGCCACAGTGAATCAAGCGCGGTCCTATCAACCAAACGATAATTCCTCTTATTCAAACTGCCCCGCCCTGTTAGACTTTGCGCCCTCGTTTTCACTCATCCCCGGGACGCCCGATGCCGTCGTTGCCTCTTCGTTTATGTGCACTGTTCATGGCCCTGGGCCTGAGTGCCTGCGATGATGCCCCGCGTTTTACCCAGGCCGAACCGGGTGAAGCCCGTTCCGGTGGCGCCGCGACAGTCCGCAAGAGTGACCAGAACGCCTTTTCCCTGCCCTCGGCCAACCTGCCACCCTCGCGGCGCGTGGATTTCAGTGTCGGCAACAGTTTCTTCCGCAGCCCCTGGGTGATCGCCCCCTCGACCACCACCGCCCGGGACGGCCTCGGGCCCTTGTTCAATACCAACGCCTGCCAGAACTGTCACGTCAAGGACGGTCGCGGCCATCCGCCGGCGCCGGATGCGACCAGCGCGGTGTCGATGCTGGTGCGCCTGTCGATTCCCGACGCACCGGCCTACGCCAAGGTCATCGAGCAACTGGGCGTAGTGCCCGAGCCGGTCTATGGTGGGCAGTTGCAGGACATGTCGGTGCCCGGCGTCGCCCCCGAAGGCAAGGTACGGGTCGATTACACCCCGGTCCCGGTGCGCTTCAAGGACGGCACCGTCGTCGAATTACGCAAGCCAATCCTGCAGATCACCCAGTTGGGGTATGGCCCGATGCACCCCTACACGCTTTTTTCGGCCCGCGTGGCACCGCCGATGATCGGCCTGGGCCTGCTGGAAGCCATCCCCGACGAGGCGCTGCTGGCGAACGCCGAAGCCCAGGCGCGGGAGAACGACGGCATCGCCGGTCGGCCCAACCAGGTCTGGGACGATGAGCAGCAGAAAACCGTGCTGGGACGTTTCGGCTGGAAAGCCGGACAGCCCAACCTCAACCAACAGAACGTCCATGCGTTTTCCGGCGACATGGGCCTGACGACCAGCCTGCGGCCGCTCGACGACTGCACCGAGACCCAAGTCGACTGCAAGCGTGCGCCCAGCGGCAATGGGCCGGACGGCGAACCGGAAGTCAGCGACAACATCCTGCGCCTGGTGCTGTTCTACAGCCGCAACCTCGCGGTGCCGGCCCGTCGCGACGTGAATTCGTCCCAAGTGCTGGCAGGCAAGAATCTATTTTTCCAGGTCGGTTGCCAGTCCTGCCACACACCGAAATACACCACCGCCGCCAACGCCGCCGAGCCGGAACTGGCGAACCAGGTCATCCGCCCCTACAGCGACTTGCTGCTGCACGACATGGGCGAAGGCCTGGCCGACAACCGCAGCGAATTCAAGGCCAGCGGCCGCGACTGGCGAACCCCGCCGCTGTGGGGCATCGGCTTGACCGAAGCCGTCAACGGCCACACCCAGTTCCTGCATGACGGCCGTGCCCGCAACCTGCTCGAAGCCGTGCTGTGGCATGGCGGCGAAGCACAAGCGGCGCAGCGACAGGTTTTAGCGTTCAATGCCGAGCAGCGCGCTGCGTTGCTGGCCTTTCTGAATTCCCTTTAAATGCCTTTTCCAGAAATGGGAGCCTGACATGTTCCGTCCCAAATTGTTGTTCACCAGCCTCGCCGCCCTCGCCCTCGGCGCCTGCTCGCCCCAGGATCCGCAAGCCGTCACTTCGGCCGCCATCGCCAAGCAAGTGATCCTGCCGACCTACAGCCGCTGGGTCGAGGCCGACCGGCAACTGGCGACCAGCGCCCTGGCGTTCTGCCAAGGTAAAGAAAACCTGGAGACCGCCCGCGCCGACTTCCTCAAGGCGCAAAAAGCCTGGGCCGAATTGCAACCGCTGCTGATCGGGCCGCTGGCCGAGGGCAACCGCGCCTGGCAGGTGCAGTTCTGGCCGGACAAGAAAAACCTGGTGGGTCGTCAGGTCGAGCAATTGGTCAACAGCCAGCCACAGATCGACGCCGCAGGCCTGGCCAAGTCCAGCGTGGTCGTACAAGGGCTGTCGGCCTACGAATACCTGCTGTTCGACGCGAAAATCGACATGGCCGACAGCGCACAGAAAGCCAAGTACTGCCCGCTGCTCATCGCCATCGGCGAACGCCAGAAACAGCTGGCCGAAGAGATCCTGTCGGGCTGGAACAGCAACGACGGCATGCTCGCCCAGATGAGCAAGTTTCCCAACCAGCGCTACGCCGATTCCCACGAGGCCATCGCCGACCTGCTCCGTGTGCAGGTCACTGCCCTGGATACTTTGAAGAAAAAACTCGGCACGCCGATGGGCCGCCAGAGCAAAGGCGTACCTCAGCCATTCCAGGCCGATGCCTGGCGCAGCCAGTCGTCGTTGCAAGGGTTGGAAGCCAGCCTGGGCGCGGCCAGGACCGTCTGGGTCGGCGTGGACAACAAGGGCCTGCGCGGCCTGCTGCCGAGCGACCAGAAGCCATTGGCGGACAAGATCGACGCCGCCTACGATGCCTCGTTGAAACTGTTCGCCAGCAGCCAGCGCTCGCTGACCGAAATGCTCGGCGACGATGCCGGGCGCCAGCAACTCAACGATTTGTACGACAGCCTCAACGTTGTCCATCGCCTGCACGAAGGCGAACTGGCCAAGGCGCTGGGCATTCAACTGGGCTTCAATGCCAACGACGGTGACTGATCATGTTTCGACGTCAGGTCCTGGCACTGGGCAGCTTGCTGCTCGGCGCCGTCACCCTGGGCGGCTGGACGCTGTTCAAGCAAAAGGACAAGCAGCCACTCTTGCTTTCGGCACGGGACGATGGCGACGGCAAGCACTATGCCGTCGGCTATCGGCTGGACGGCACGCGGGTGTTTGCCACCCAGGTCGGCCAGCGCTGCCATGACATCATCAACCATCCGACGCAGCCGATTGCGCTGTTCGTCGCCCGTCGCCCGGGCACCGAAAGCTACCTGATCGACCTGCGCGACGGGACGCTGCTGCAAACCATCGCCTCGTTGCCGAACCGGCACTTCTACGGCCACGCGGTCATCCATAAAAGCGGCGAATGGCTGTATGCCACCGAGAACGACACCACCGATCCGGGACGCGGCCTGTTGGGCGTGTACCGTTTCGAAGGCGAGCGGCTGGTGCACAGCGGCGAAATCTCTACCCATGGCATCGGTCCTCACCAGGTGTCGTGGATGCCCGATGGCGAGACGCTGGTGGTCGCCAACGGCGGCATTCGCACCGAGGCCGAAAGCCGGGTCGAAATGAACCTCGACGCCATGGAGCCGAGTCTGGTGCTGATGCAACGCGATGGCACCCTGCTGAGCAAGGAAACCCTCGCCCAATCGATGAACAGCGTGCGCCACCTGGGCATCGCCAGCGACGGCACCATCGTCTCCGGCCAGCAGTTCATGGGCGCAGCCCACGAACCGTCGGAACTGGTGGCGATCAAACGGCCAGGACAACCGTTCCAGGCATTCCCCGTGCCCGCAGAGCAATTGCAGGCCATGGGGCACTACACCGCCAGCGTTGCCGTACACAGCGACTTGCGCCTGGTGGCCCTGACCGCCCCCCGCGGCAACCGCTTTTTCATCTGGGACCTGGACAGCGGCGAAGTGCGCCTGGACGCGCCCCTGCCGGACTGCGCTGGCGTGGGCGCGGTGGCCGACGGTTTTGTCGTGACGTCGGGCCAAGGCCGTTGTCGCTATTACGATTGTCGGCAGACACAACTGGTTGCAAAACCACTGGATCTGCCGGCAGGGCTCTGGGACAACCATTTGCATCTGGTCTGACGCAGGGGAGCGAAGCCGATCGGCGCCGAGCGCCCCTGCTTTTCGGAAAAACCCCACGCACTACCGTCCCGCCAGCATCTGGAATAGCCCGCACACTCAGAGTAATGTGCCCGCCTATCCGTATTTTCTCTCGGCTCTTTCCAAGGAAGTGGAACATGCTGCGACGCCGCATGCTGATCATGTTGGGTGTTGTGCTGCTGGTGGTGCTGTTGCTCGCCGGCTACAAGGCCTTCTCCGTTTACCAGCAGATCCAGACGTTTTCTGCCCCCAAACCACCGGTCAGCGTCGCCGTGGCCACAGCGGCCCAGCAACCCTGGCAGGCCCGCCTACCCACCGTTGGCAGTCTCAAGGCGCTGCAAGGCGTGGACCTGAGCCTGGAAATCGCCGGGACCGTGCAGAAGGTGCAATTCCAGTCTGGACAGAAGATCAAGGCCGGCCAGCCGCTCCTGCAACTGGACAGCGAAGTCGAAAACGCCCTGCTGGAAACCGCCGAGGCCGATCTTGGCCTGTCGCAACTGGATTTTGGTCGTGGCCGACAACTGGTGGGCAGCCAGGCGATCTCCAAGGGCGAATTCGACCGGCTCTCGGCGCAACTGAAGAAAAACCAGGCCACGGTCAACCAGCTCAAGGCTTCGCTGGCCAAGAAACACATCCTGGCGCCGTTCAGCGGCACCATCGGCATTCGCCAGGTGGATGTCGGCGACTACCTGGCCAGTGGCACGGTGATCGCCACCCTGCAGGACCTCAGCAGCCTGTACGTGGACTTCTACGTCCCTGAGCAAAGCGTGCCCCGGCTCGCCGTGGCACAGCCGGTCAATGTCAGCGTCTCGGCCTACCCCGGGCAGACCTTCGTCGGCACCATCAGCGCGATCAACCCCAAGGTCGAGGACAGCACCCGCAACGTTCTGGTGCGCGCCACCCTGGCCAACCCCGACGGCAAACTGCTGCCCGGCATGTTCGCCAACCTGCAGGTGATCCTGCCGGACGTCGCCGCCGGGATCGTCGTCCCGGAAAGCGCCGTGACCTACACCCTCTACGGCAATTCCATGTACGTGGTGACGCAAAAGAAAGCCGCCGACGGCACTGTCGAGAAAGACGACAAGGGCCAGCCGGTCCTGATCGCCGAACGGCGTTTCGTTGCAACCGGTGAGCGACGCGACGGGCAGGTACTGGTGTCCAAAGGCGTGCAGAGCGGCGAACAAGTCGTGATCGCCGGCCAACTCAAGCTCGATAACGGTACGCCGATCGCCATCAGCGACGACAAGACCCTGACCGAACAGAACAGCCCGCCGCGCGCGGACTGATCAAGGAACCCCCATGGCTTTTACCGATCCGTTCATCCGCCGCCCGGTGCTTGCCACCGTGGTCAGCCTGTTGATCGTGCTGCTGGGCTTCCAGGCCTGGAGCAAGCTGCCCCTGCGTCAGTATCCACAAATGGAAAACGCCCTGATCACGGTAACCACCGCCTACCCCGGGGCCAACGCCGAGACCATCCAGGGCTACATCACCCAACCGATGCAACAGAGCCTGGCCAGTGCCGAGGGCATCGACTACATGACCTCGGTCAGTCGCCAGAATTTCTCGGTGATCTCGGTCTATGCCCGCATCGGCTCCAACAGCGACCGGCTCTTTACCGAACTGCTGGCCAAGGCCAACGAGGTCAAGAACCAACTGCCCCAGGACGCCGAGGACCCGGTCCTCAGCCGCGAGGCCGCCGATGCCTCGGCACTGATGTACATCAGCTTCTTCAGCAAGGAACTGAACAACCCGCAGATCACCGACTACCTGTCCCGGGTGATCCAGCCCAAGCTGGCGACACTGCCCGGCATGGCCGAGGCAGAGATCCTCGGCAACCAGGTCTTCGCGATGCGCCTGTGGCTGGACCCGATCAAGCTCGCAGGCTTCGGCCTGACGGCCGCCGACGTGACCAATGCCGTGCGCCAGCACAACTTCCTCTCCGCCGCCGGTGAAGTGAAAGGCGAATACGTCGTCACCAGCATCAACGCCAACACCGAACTCAAGTCCGCCGAGGACTTCGCCGCGATCCCGCTCAAGACCGAGGGCGACAGCCGTGTATTGTTGCGGGACGTCGCCCGCGTGGAAATGGGCGCAGAGAACTACGACAGCATCAGTTCCTTTGGCGGCACGCCCTCGGTGTACATCGGGATCAAGGCCACGCCGGGTGCGAACCCGCTGGATGTGATCAAGGAAGTGCGCAAGATCATGCCGGAGATGGAGGCCCAGCTCCCGACCAATCTCAAGGCCGAGATCGCCTACGACGCCACCCTGTTCATCCAGGCGTCCATCGACGAGGTGGTGAAAACCCTGTTCGAGGCAGTGCTGATCGTCATCGTCGTGGTGTTCCTGTTCCTCGGCGCCTTGCGCTCGGTGGTCATCCCGGTGGTGACCATCCCCTTGTCGATGATCGGCGTGATGTTCTTCATGCAGTTGATGGGCTATTCGATGAACCTCCTGACGCTGCTGGCCATGGTGCTCGCCATCGGCCTGGTGGTGGACGATGCCATCGTGGTGGTGGAAAACATCCACCGGCACATCGAGGAAGGCAAGACCCCGTTCGACGCTGCGATAGAAGGTGCCCGGGAAATCGCCATGCCGGTGGTCTCGATGACCATCACCCTGGCGGCGGTGTATGCACCGATAGGCCTGCTCGAGGGCCTGACGGGCGCCTTGTTCAAGGAGTTCGCCTTGACCCTGGCCGGGGCGGTGGTGATCTCCGGGATCGTCGCCCTGACCCTGTCGCCGATGATGTGCGCCCTGCTCCTGCGCCACGACGAGAATCCCTCGGGCCTGGCCCATCGGCTGGATAGGCTTTTCGAACGCTTGAAGAGCCGTTACCAGCGCATGCTCCATGGCACGCTCAACACCCGGCCGGTGGTGCTGGTGTTCGCGGCGATCGTGCTGCTGCTGATCCCGGTGCTGGTCATGTTCAGCAAGTCCGAACTGGCCCCCGACGAGGACCAGGGCATCATCTTCATGATGGCCAACGCCCCGCAGCCCACCAACCTCGACTACCTGAACACGTATACCGATCACTTCATCACCATTTTCAAGGAGTTCCCGGAGTACTACTCCTCGTTCCAGATCAATGGTTATGACGGTGTGCAGTCGGGCATCGGCGGCTTCCTGCTCAAGCCTTGGAACGAACGCAGCCGCACCCAGATGGAAATCCTGCCAGAGGTCCAGGCCAGGCTGGAAAGCGTGCCTGGCCTGCAGATCTTCGGTTTCAACCTGCCCTCGCTGCCGGGCACTGGCGAAGGCTTGCCGTTCGCGTTCGTCATCAACTCCCCGAAAGACTATGCAACGTTGCTGGAGGTTGCCGACCGGGTCAAAAAGCGTGCATTGGAATCCGGCAAGTTCGCTTTCATGGACATTGACCTGGCGTTCGACAAGCCAGAAGTCGTGGTGGATATCGATCGCGCCAAGGCCGCCCAGATGGGTGTATCCATGGAGGACTTGGGCGGCACCTTGGCGACACTGCTGGGCGAATCCGAGATCAACCGCTTCACCCTCGAGGGCCGCAGCTACAAAGTCATTGCCCAAGTCGAACGGCCGTTCCGGGACAACCCGGACTGGTTGAACAGCTATTACGTGAAAAATGCCCAGGGTGAATCGCTACCGCTGTCGACCCTGATCAAAGTCAGCGACCGGGCGCGACCGCGACAGCTGAACCAGTTCCAGCAGCTCAATGCGGTGACGATTTCAGGCTTCCCCATCGTGAGCATGGGCGAGGCCATCGAGACCATCCGTCAGATCGCCCGGGAAGAAGCGCCGGTGGGGTTCGCCTTCGATTACGCAGGAGCTTCGCGCCAATTCGTACAGGAAGGCAGCGCGTTGTGGGTAACCTTTGCCCTGGCCCTGGCGATTATTTTCCTGGTGCTGGCCGCGCAGTTCGAAAGCTTCCGCGACCCACTGGTGATCCTGGTGACTGTACCGTTGTCCATTTGCGGTGCCCTGATTCCGCTGTTCCTCGGTTGGTCGAGCATGAACATCTACACCCAGGTGGGCCTGGTGACGCTGATCGGGCTGATCAGCAAGCACGGGATCCTGATCGTCGAGTTCGCCAACCAACTGCGCAGGGAACAACATCTGACGCCGCGAGAAGCAATAGAACAAGCCGCGTCGATCCGCCTGCGGCCGGTGTTAATGACGACTGCGGCGATGGTGTTCGGCATGGTACCGCTCATTTTCGCCACAGGCGCCGGGGCAGTCAGCCGCTTCGACATCGGCATGGTGATCGCCACCGGCATGTCGATTGGGACCCTGTTCACGCTGTTCGTCTTGCCTTGCATCTACACGCTGCTGGCCAAGCCGGACAAGGCCTGAGGACTGTTCAAGCAAACTCACGCGGATACGGGATGTTTTTGTGGCGAGGGAGCTTGCTCCCGCTCGGCTGCGAAGCAGTCGTCATTGAATGACCGCTGCCAGACCCTGAACCGATGGGGACCGCTTCGCGGTCCAGCGGGAGCAAGCTCCCTCGCCACGGGTTGTGTATTTGGCTGAAGGTTTGTGGTGGCATTGGAAAAACCAAAAAATAAAGGCCTCACACAAGGGAGGCCTTTATCTTGGTTTCGGGACTTTCAACTTTGCGGCCTCATCCCTTGGGACAGGCTGAACATGAACAGCAGCAGGTCATTGTCCGGTTGGATCGCCTCGCTGGCCTTTGCCACCCGTGGCAAAGGACAATGTGTACCAGCATTCGAAACGCTGAGGACCTGCGAGCGTGGCTGTTCCCATACCGCCACCGCCATCGATGCAACTCCCAAGGCTCCTACTAAAAACAAACCTCTAGCAATTTCGAGTTTCATTGCCATAAACCTTTGATAGCGCTGCCAAACGCCGCCTCATAAAAATAGACGACTTTTTTCCAGTCAGCCTCGCTGAACGACGAATGGCGCCGCAGTTGCCTCAGGTCATGGAAGGCCGCCTGCCGGGCAGTCAGGCGCTGGCGAGATTTTTCCAGATCCAGCAGGGCGACTTCAGCCTTCGCCGCTTCGCCCTCGCCTGTCACACGTACAAAGACATGCTTGATGTAGAGGCAGCCATGTTGCCAGCGGCCCTTGTGCATGCGGGCCAGGTTCTCAGCCAGGCCCTGGAGGATCTGGTCATGCACCGCTTCGCCATGGCGCTCACGTCCGCCTCCGGCGTACCAGTGCTTGATCTGCTCGAAACCTTCCAAGGCATGGGTCACCAGCAGCGCCCGCCACTTGCAGGCCGGGTCGCGCTGGGCGCCGCAAAAAATCAGCTCGGGCACACGGACATCCAGGCGGCTCAAGGCCAGCAACGCGTCTTGCTCTCGCAGCACGGTCGGACGACCGAGCGGGTACAACCAACTGCGATAAATATGTCCGGTTTGACGCTTGGCATACAACAACTCACCATTGTTGCTGATCCGCTGCACGCCGCTTTCACCACCACGCCGCACATTGGGTTCTTCCACCCAGTCGCCTTGCTGATTCCAGAAGTGTTCAAAGCTGCTGCGGGAAATGCCAGGTGTCTCTACGGCCTGCACAACCATGCTGTTACCCCTTGCGTAATACATAGACTCGCCACATGGCATAAAGCGGTAGGAAATCCAGCCGTTCTTGAATGCGAAACCCAGCCTGCCGAAACTCCTTCTCTGCTGTATCCGTCGGTAACACAAATCGATTCTGGTAGTCTTTCTGCCCACGGGTGCGTTCCAGGCGCTTGCGTTTCCAGGCCTTGAAATTGCCATCGACCCACAATGAAACGATCACGCTGTCACGGCTGACACGCTCGAATTCCTTCAGGATTGCCACTCGATGCGCGGGTTCACCGATGTGGTGCAGCAGGCGCATGCAAAAAATGCTATCGACGGCGTTATCAGGCAAGGCAATGTCGAACGCAGAAGTGTGCAAAGGCCGTACCCGTTTTACGACGTCGCTCGGTTGAGCTTCCAATGCGGTATTGATCATGGCCTCGGAATTGTCCGCGCCGATGATCACCCGGTTCGGTTTTTCGGCCAATAGGGGCCAGAAACGCCCGGCACCGCACGGCAAGTCCAGGACCAGGCCGGGGTCACCGACGAGTGCCAATGCGCGCCGGGCCAATTGCTGGTCTCGCTGATTGGAAAGACGACGACTCAAACCAGTGCGATGTTTATGAAAATATTCCCTGGCGTGCTGCTCGTTGTATTTTTCGGAAAAAGCCAACTTGACGGGCTTGGACATTGGCGGGGCCTCGATGACTGATCGGCCCCACCTTATGAATCGGGATGTCATGTCCTTGTGAAAATAAAGTCAGGTAAACCTTCCAATGTTTACAAGACTTTTCAACACAGTCGCTTAGCCCTTTGGATTCAATTCCACTTCGAAATGGCAACCGTTGGGTTCCATCGTGCTGAGGCTGACTGTCCAGCCTCGGTTCTCGCAAATGCGCTGCACCAGGGATAACCCCAGCCCCAGGCCCTCGCCGCGCTTTTCGTTACCACGCACGAAGGGCTCGAACATCGCCTCGCGTTTTTCCTCGGGAATGCCCACACCGCTGTCCTCAACCATGAATCCGGTGCTGGTCAGCGACAGACGGATGAACCCCTGGTCGGTGTAGTGCAGGGCATTGCGCAGCAGGTTGCCCATCACCGCCGTCAGGAACGTGGCGTTATACAGGGTGTCGACGGTTTGCCCGGGTTCGAAGATCAGCGTCAGGCCCTTGGATTCGATGGGCGCGCGCCATACGCCGAGGAGGTTCTCGGCCACCTGCCCCAGGGTCAGACGAGGCGACATGCCGTTGTCTTCGCGTTCGGACCTGGCGAGCATCAGGAAAGTTTGCACCAGTTCGCGCATCTCTTCGCTGGCCCGGCTGATGCGCTCGACCTGGGTACGACCGCGCGGATCCAGCGCCGGGTTTTCCAGCAGCAGTTCACAGGAGGTCGCCAGAACCATCAGCGGCGTACGCAATTCGTGGCTGACGTCGCTGGTAAACAAGCGCTCGCGGGTCAGGGCCTGGCGCAAGCGCCCCAGTGTGGCATCGAACGCCACGGCCAACTCACCCACCTCATCGGCGGCATAGTCCGGGGCCAGCGGCGGAGCGAGACCGAGGAGTTGGTCGCGATGGCGCACTTGCCGGGCCAGGCGAACCACAGGCGCCATCACCCGGCGTGCCAGGACCCAACCCAAAAATACCGCCAACGCCAGGCTGAGCACGAAACCCACCAGGACCACGGCAAACAGCACCCGCTCGCGCTCCTCGAAATCGCTCTGGTCTTGCAGCAACACGTAGTGCCGACCATCCACGATCTCGACCATGGCGTGATAGGACAATTGCTCGCGAAACACTTCGTGGAAACCACGCTCCAGATGGCGCAGGTCCCTGGGTAATTCGAAGTCCCCCGGACCGCCGCTGAAATAGAACAGTTGGTCGGGTTCCGGCCGATGGTTCCAGTCCGAGACGCTGTCCATCAGCAACAGGCGTTGCAGGTCGCCACCCAGCCCGGCGGAAATCAGCTTTTCTTCGACCAAATGAACCGTCGCCACGATGCCCATGGCGAACGCGCCGGCCACCAATGCGCTCATCAGCGCAAACGCGATGATGATCCGTTGGGCAAGGCTCTGCTTAAACTCCATCGCGGCCCTCGGCCAGGCGATAGCCGACGCCGTGCACGGTATGCAGCAGCGGTTTTTCGAACGGTTTGTCGATCACTTGGCGCAGTTGATGGACGTGGCTGCGCAAGCTGTCGCTGTCTGGGCAATCGTCGCCCCACAACGCTTCTTCGAGGATTTCACGGCGCAACACGTGGGGGCTTTTCTGCATCAGCACCGCCAGGAGTTTCAGGCCCACGGGGTTGAGCTTGAGCAGCTTGCCTTCGCGCGTCACTTCAAGGGTATCGAGGTCGTAGCTCAGGTCGCCGACCTGCAAGGCCCGCCGGCCACCACCCTGGGCGCGACGCATGACGGCTTCGATCCGCGCCGCCAGTTCCGACAAGGCGAACGGTTTGATCAGGTAGTCATCGGCGCCGGACTTGAAGCCCTGCAGGCGATCGTCCAACTGATCCCGGGCAGTGAGCATGATCACCGGCGTATCGCGCCGGGCGTCCTCGCGCAGGCGCTTGCACAAGGTGTAGCCATCGATGCCCGGCAGCATGATATCGAGCACGATCAGGTCGTAGTGTTCGGTCGCCGCCAGGTGCAACCCCGACAAACCGTCCTGGGCACAATCGACGGTATAGCCCTTGAGCCCCAGGTAATCGGCCAGGTTGGCCAGGATGTCGCGGTTGTCTTCGACCAATAGAATTCGCATGGGCACCTCTGCGTGCACGGTTAACGGCTGGCTTGGCCCGCGCAGCTTACGGCCAAGCGTGGCTCACGGCTAGGGTTGTGTCCGCCATAGCAGCGCATGCCCCCCCTGTGGGAGCGGGCTTGCTCCCACAGGGGCCGCGCCGACAGTCATTGACGAGTTTTTCACCCAACCTTCACACCGCCCGAACGCAACACGGACCAGACTGCGCGACACGCTGAAAACGAAAACTCCCAAAGGTACTGCCATGGTTCCCACCGCCATCCGCCCCGCATCCAGGCCGCTGAATTTATGGGTCGCCCTGGGCCTGCCTGCCGTCGTAGCAGCCATCCTGGTGTTGCTGGAACTGACCACCCTGGACATGGACCTCGCCAAGTTGTTTTACGATCCGACAGCGGGTGGGTTTATCGGTCGGCACAGCTTTTTCCTCGAGGATATCCTGCACGATCGAGCCAAGGAGGTAGTGATCGCGTTTTCCCTGCTGGCGGTCATGGGGTTTATCGGTACGTTTTTCATCACCCGGCTCAAACCCTTCAAGCGGGAACTGGGCTGTCTGGTGCTGTCCCTGGCACTGGCGACGTCCTTCGTCACGCCGATGAAAGCGGTGACGGCGGTGCAATGCCCCTGGAGCCTGAAAGAGTTCGGCGGCAAGGAGACCTACAGTGAGCTGCTCAGCCCACGCCCGGCCACGGACAAACCCGGTCGATGCTGGCCCGGCGGTCACGCCGCCACCGGGTTCACGCTGTTTGCGCTGTTCTTCGTCCTGCGCGATCGCCGCCCGCGCCTGGCCCGCCAGGCCTTGGTGCTCACCTTCACCCTGGGCACGGTGTTTTCCCTGGGGCGGATGATGCAAGGGGCGCATTTCTTTTCCCACAACGTGTGGACGGCGGTGTTCTGTTGGTTGATTTGCCTGGGGTGTTACTACTACATCCTGTACCGACCGGCCGCCATGGCTGATCGCATAGCGCTGAGCCAACCCGCCAACGCCTGAATACGCACCGGACAACCCCTGTGGGAGCAAAGCTTGCTCGCGATCGCAATGGCAGCTTCAGTATCCTGGCAAGCTGACCCACCGCCATCGCGAGCAAGCTTTGCTCCCACAGAGACAGCTGTGGCCCAGTCCAATGCGGGATTGAATCCAAGGCAATAAAAAACCCCGCCGGCTTTCGCAGGCGGGGTTTTTCGCTACAGGGGTAAGGCTGGCTTACATCATGCCGCCCATGCCACCCATGCCGCCCATGTCTGGCATACCGCCGCCAGCTGGAGCGTCTTCCTTGATTTCAGCGATCATCGCCTCGGTGGTGATCATCAGGCTGGCAATCGACGAAGCCGCTTGCAGAGCCGAACGAGTCACTTTGGCTGGGTCCAGGATACCCATTTCGATCATGTCGCCGTATTCGCCGGTCGCAGCGTTGTAACCGTAGTTACCCGAACCCTGCTTGACCTTGTCGACCACAACGCTTGGCTCGTCGCCGGAGTTGGCAACGATCTGGCGCAGCGGCGCTTCTACAGCGCGACGCAGCAACTGGATGCCCACGTTCTGGTCGTCGTTGTCGCCTTTGAGCTCGGAGATAGCCTGCAGAGCGCGAACCAGTGCCACGCCACCGCCAGGTACCACGCCTTCTTCGACGGCTGCGCGGGTCGCGTGCAGGGCGTCTTCAACGCGGGCTTTCTTCTCTTTCATTTCAACTTCGGAGCCGGCGCCAACCTTGATCACCGCAACGCCGCCGGACAGCTTGGCCAGACGCTCTTGCAGTTTTTCACGGTCGTAGTCGGACGAAGTCTCGGCCACTTGGGCGCGGATCTGGGTCACGCGAGCCTGGATGTCAGCCTCGACGCCGGCACCGTCGATCACGGTGGTGTTTTCCTTGGACAGGATCACGCGCTTGGCGTTACCCAGGTGTTCCAGGGTGGTGCTTTCCAGGCTCAGGCCGATCTCTTCGGAGATAACGGTACCGCCGGTCAGTACGGCGATGTCCTGCAGCATGGCCTTGCGACGATCGCCGAAGCCTGGCGCCTTGACGGCTGCGACTTTAACGATACCGCGCATGTTGTTCACGACCAGGGTCGCCAGGGCTTCGCCTTCGACGTCTTCAGCCACGATCAGCAGTGGGCGGCCGGCTTTGGCAACGGCTTCCAGCACTGGCAGCATTTCGCGGATGTTGGAGATCTTCTTGTCCACCAGCAGGATCAGCGGGCCGTCGAGCTCGGCGGTCATGGTGTCCGGCTTGTTGACGAAGTACGGGGACAGGTAGCCACGGTCGAACTGCATGCCTTCTACGACCGACAGTTCGTTTTCCAGGCCCGAGCCTTCTTCAACGGTGATCACGCCTTCCTTGCCGACTTTTTCCATGGCTTCGGCAATGATGTCGCCGATGGAGTTGTCGGAGTTGGCGGAGATGGTGCCGACCTGAGCGATCGCCTTGGTGTCAGCGCATGGCTTGGACAGGGCTTTGAGCTCTTTGACAATGGCGATGGTCGCCTTGTCGATGCCGCGCTTGAGGTCCATCGGGTTCATGCCGGCAGCGACGGCTTTCAGGCCTTCGTTGACGATCGACTGAGCCAGTACGGTCGCGGTGGTGGTGCCGTCACCGGCGTCGTCGTTGGCACGGGAGGCAACGTCTTTGACCAGTTGCGCGCCCATGTTTTCGAAACGGTCTTTCAGTTCGATTTCTTTGGCTACGGAAACGCCGTCCTTGGTGATGGTCGGAGCGCCGAAGCTCTTCTCGATGATCACGTTACGGCCTTTCGGGCCCAGGGTCGCTTTTACTGCGTCAGCCAGGACGTTGACACCGGCGAGCATTTTCTTGCGGGCGGAATCGCCGAATTTAACTTCTTTAGCAGCCATGATCGATATTCCTTAAATACTTTGTAGTAACGGGAAAATGGGCGGGGGAATCAGCCTTCGAGAACAGCGAGGATTTCGTTCTCGCTCATTACCAGCAGGTCTTCGCCGTCGACTTTCACTGTGTTGCTGCCGGAGTAAGGGCCGAACACAACCTTGTCACCCACTTTCACGGCCAGCGCACGTACTTCACCGTTTTCCAGTGCCTTGCCTGGACCTACAGCGAGAACTTCACCGTGGTTGGCTTTTTCAGCAGCCGAACCTGGCAGGACGATACCGCCAGCGGTTTTCTTCTCTTCTTCGCTGCGACGGATGACGACGCGGTCATGCAGAGGACGAAGCTTCATTGTCGATCTCTCCTAATTTTTGGTTTTCATCGGCCGGTGTAGTCCCGGCGGGTTTAACAAAGCCGGCAGAGCCGGTTGCGGTTCGTCAGTCGAACCGCGGAAGTCTGTCCGGTGTCGCCACCGGAAACCTTGCGGTGACCGTTACATAAGGGCGTACAAGTGGATTACAAGGGCGCAAGCAGAAAATTTTTTACTTCACGCAGCCAAAACGAACACGGCGCCCGAAGGCGCCGTGGAGAAAGTTTTACTTGGAATCCCGGTGTTCGAATTCACCTTCGATCACGTTGGGCTCACGACCCACGGGCTCGCGCGGAGCCGGCCCGCCGCGGGGCTGGAGGTCATCAGCGAAGGCCCGTTGGCGCATCGCCTGCTCCTCGGCGCGCTGGCGCATTTTATTGGCCAGCAACCGACGGGTGAACGGCAACAGCATGACTAGGCCCAGCACGTCGCTGATGAAGCCTGGCAGGATCAACAGGCCGCCACCCAAGGCCAGCATCAGGCCTTCGAGCATGGTCTGGGCGGGCAGCTCGCCACGGGTCAGGCTTTCACGGGCACGCAGCGCCGTGGCGAGACCGGCAATGCGCAGCACGAACACGCCGAGCATCGAGCCGAGAATGACCAGCAGCAGCGCCGGGAAAAACCCGATCGCACCGCTGACCTTGACGAATACGAACAGCTCCAACACCGGGAACAGCAGAAAGAGCAACAAAAAAGGGCGCATCAAAGGGTTCCTCTACGCAAGAATGCCTTGCTATGAAAACCTAAATGACGTCGACCTTTCGTGAATTCAAGCGTCGGCCTCGGCATTTTTTGGCCATTGCTCGGCGTGAGCCAGGTAAACCAAGGCTTCGCGTACTTGTGTCGGCGTGTTGCAAGGCGTTGGAAACGCCAGCCAGTGCAAGCCCTGCCCGATACGCAGGTGCATGCCTTCGCTGTCGATGCCCACCAGTTGCGCCGGTTCGCTTTTCGGCAGGCCGGCCAGCTCCACGTAATGGGCAATGGCCTTGGCGTGATCGGCGTTCATGTGCTCGATCATGCTGGCTTCGGCCTTGCCGGCGAAGGGATTGGCCAGGGTGAGCGAGTCGATCCAGTGAATGGCGCCGAAGCCGCCGATGTAGCGATGGCGCACCGGGTCAAGCACCCAGAAATCGAAGTCATGGGCCTTGTGGTAGTTCTGCGAGTCAGGGAAATAGCGGTAATAACGCTCGGCGGCCGCCTCGATGGCGTCGCTGTCTTCGAGTTTCCGGGCCTCGGCCAGGTAAGTCAGGCGCCCGACGGCCTGCACATCCTCGGCACCGCGCTCGCCCACCAGCATCGAACACTTGGGGTCTTTTTGCAGATTGTGCGTGTGCTGGGCAATGCGGCTGATCAGGATCAGCGGCCGGCCTTCTGCGTCCAGGCAATAGGGCACGACGGAACCGAACGGAAAACCGGGCATCGATTTGGAATGCGTGGAGAGCATTCCACGGTATTCCTTGAGCAGCAGTTCCCGGGCATGCTTGGCAGCTTCAACGCTCAATTTATGACTCCTTTTATAAAAACCGTCTAGAAAACGGTCAGGCGACTGGAGTAATGTTCCGGTACACCTAGGGGACGATTCTCGTGTGCAGTCGGGCTACACCGTCGCGAATCGAGAGGCCGCCCAAAGGGTCCCCTCCACCGCTGCGCCATCTGGACATGAGAATGCAACTCACTGACAAAGTAATCATTATCACCGGCGGTTGCCAGGGCTTGGGTCGCTCCATGGCCGAGTATTTCGCGGGTAAAGGCGCGAAGCTGGCCCTGGTGGACCTCAACCAGGAAAAACTCGACCAGGCGGTGGCCGCCTGCGCGGCCAAGGGCGTCGAGGCCCGTGCCTACCTGTGCAACGTCGCCAATGAAGATCAGGTGATCGACATGGTCGCCCGGGTGGCCGAGGACTTCGGCGCGATCCACGGCTTGATCAACAACGCCGGGATCCTGCGCGACGGCCTGCTGCTCAAGGTCAAGGATGGCGAAATGACCAAGATGAGCCTGGCCCAGTGGCAGGCGGTGATCGATGTCAACCTCACCGGTGTGTTCCTGTGCACCCGTGAAGTGGCGGCGAAAATGGTCGAGCTGAAGAACAGCGGCGCCATCATCAATATCTCGTCGATCTCCCGCGCCGGCAATGTCGGCCAGACCAACTACTCGGCTGCCAAGGCCGGCGTGGCCGCAGCGACCGTGACCTGGGCCAAGGAGCTGGCGCGCTACGGCATCCGTGTGGCGGGCATTGCACCGGGTTTCATCGAAACCGAGATGACCCTGGGCATGAAGCCCGAGGCCCTGGAAAGAATGACCTCCGCGATCCCGCTCAAGCGCATGGGGAAACCCGAGGAAATTGCCCATTCGGCCGCCTATATCTTTGAGAACGACTACTACACCGGTCGGATCCTGGAGATGGATGGCGGGATGCGGATCTAAACCCACCGCATAACACAATGTGGGAGCGGGCTTGCTCGCGAATGCGCTGGATCAGTCAACTTATCCGTTGAATGACACACTGCATTCGCGAGCAAGCCCGCTCCCACAATGGATTGTATTACGGCCTATTCAATCGTCACTGACGGTGATATTCGGCATCGCCGGCGATGCCGCTTCCTGCAACACGATCCGCGCGCCCACGTGGCGGGCCAGTTCCTGATAGACCATGGCGATCTGGCTGTCCGGCTCGGCGATGACCGTCGGTTTGCCGCCGTCGGCCTGTTCACGGATCACCATCGACAGCGGCAGCGAAGCCAGCAATTCGACGCCGTACTGGGTCGCCAGTTTTTCCCCGCCACCTTCGCCGAACAGGTGCTCGGCATGGCCGCAATTGGAGCAGATGTGCACGGCCATGTTCTCTACCACGCCCAGCACCGGAATGTTCACCTTGCGGAACATCTCCACGCCCTTGCGCGCGTCCAGCAGGGCCAGGTCCTGGGGGGTGGTGACGATCACCGCACCGGCCACCGGGACTTTCTGCGCCAGGGTCAGTTGGATATCGCCAGTGCCCGGCGGCATGTCGATCACCAGGTAATCCAGGTCGCCCCACGCGGTTTGCGTGACCAGTTGCAGCAAGGCACCGGACACCATCGGCCCGCGCCAGACCATCGGCGTGTTGTCGTCGGTCAGGAAGGCCATGGACATGACTTCCACGCCATGGGATTGCAGCGGCACGAACCACTTCTGATCCTTGACCTGGGGCCGGGTGCCCTCGGCGATCCCGAACATGATGCCCTGGCTCGGACCGTAGATGTCCGCATCGAGAATCCCGACCTTCGCCCCTTCACGGGCCAGGGCCAGGGCCAGGTTGGCGGCGGTGGTGGACTTGCCCACGCCGCCCTTGCCCGAGGCCACGGCGATCACGTTCTTGACGTTCGCCAGCCCCGGCACCTGGGCCTGGGCCTTGTGCGCGGCGATGACGCTGGTGATCTGGACAGTCGCGGCTGTCACGCCGTCCAGGCCTTCGATCGCCATTTGCAGCATCTGCGCCCAGCCGCTCTTGAACAGGTCGGCGGCGTAGCCGATTTCCAGCTGGACGCTGACGCGATCGCCCTGGATGTCGATGGCGCGCACGCATCCGGCGCTGACCGGGTCTTGGTTCAGGTAGGGGTCGGTGTACTGGCGAAGGACGGTTTCCACCGCTGCGCGGTTGACGGCGCTCATGGGCAACTCCGATAGCAAGACTTGAAAAACAGGCCGCTATCCTACGCCGCGCGTGCTTTTGTGGCGACCCGATTAAGGCCGGCGAACGCTCTTGTGGCGAGGGAGCTTGCTCCCGCTCGGCTGCGCAGCAGTCGCAACGAGGCTGACGCTGCCGATACGCCAGGGCGTAGAACCATTTTGGGGCGGCTTCGCCCCCCAGCGGGAGCAAGCTCCCTCGCCACAAACAGCCCCGAAGGGTGAAAAAAAGCCGCCGGCGCTTTATAGTGGCCGACCTCCGTTTCATCAAGTAGCCGAGCCCCATGTCCGAGCCACGCAAGATCCTCGTCACCAGCGCCCTGCCCTATGCCAATGGTTCGATTCACCTCGGCCATATGCTGGAATACATCCAGACCGATATGTGGACGCGCTTCCAGAAACATCGCGGCAACCAGTGCATCTATGTCTGCGCCGACGACGCCCACGGTTCGGCCATCATGCTGCGTGCGGAAAAGGAAGGCATCACCCCGGAACAGCTGATCGCCAACGTCCAGGCTGAACACAGCGCCGACTTTGCCGAGTTCCTGGTGGACTTCGACAACTTCCACTCCACTCACGCCGAAGAAAACCGTGAGCTGTCGAGCCAGATCTATCTGAAGCTGCGTGACGCCGGGCATATCGCCACCCGTTCTGTCACCCAATATTTCGACCCGGAAAAGAACATGTTCCTGGCCGACCGCTTCATCAAGGGCACCTGCCCGAAATGCGGCACCGAAGACCAGTACGGCGACAATTGCGAGAAATGCGGCGCCACCTACGCACCGACCGACCTGAAAGACCCGAAGTCGGCGATTTCCGGCGCCACCCCGGTGCTCCGGGATTCCCAGCATTTCTTCTTCAAGCTGCCGGATTTCCAGGCGATGCTGCAAACCTGGACCCGCAGTGGCACCTTGCACGACGCGGTGGCCAACAAGCTCGCCGAATGGCTCGACTCCGGCCTGCAAGAGTGGGACATTTCCCGCGATGCACCGTACTTCGGCTTTGAAATCCCCGGCGAGCCTGGCAAGTATTTCTACGTGTGGCTGGATGCGCCCATCGGCTACATGGCGAGCTTCAAGAACCTGTGCGACCGCACACCGGAGCTGGACTTCGACGCGTTCTGGGGCAAGGACTCCACCGCCGAGGTGTATCACTTCATCGGCAAGGACATCGTCAATTTCCATGCGCTGTTCTGGCCAGCGATGCTCGAAGGTGCCGGTTTCCGCAAGCCGACCGCCATCAACGTCCACGGTTACCTGACCGTCAACGGGCAGAAAATGTCCAAGTCCCGCGGTACCTTCATCAAGGCCCGGACCTACCTGGACCACCTGTCGCCGGAATACCTGCGCTACTACTACGCCGCCAAGCTCGGCCGTGGCGTCGATGACCTGGACTTGAACCTCGAAGACTTCGTGCAAAAGGTCAACTCCGACCTGGTGGGCAAGGTCGTCAACATTGCCAGCCGTTGCGCCGGCTTCATCCACAAGGGCAACGCCGGCGTCCTGGTCGCCGGTAACGCCGCGCCGGAACTGACCGACGCCTTCCTGGCGGCCGCGCCCAGCATCGCCGAAGCCTACGAGAGCCGCGATTTTGCCCGCGCCATGCGCGAAATCATGGCCCTGGCCGACCGCGCCAACGCCTGGATCGCCGACAAGGCCCCTTGGTCGCTGGCCAAGCAGGAAGGCAAGCAGGACGAAGTCCAGGCCATCTGCGCCCTGGGCATCAACTTGTTCCGCCAGTTGGTGATCTTCCTCAAGCCGGTACTGCCGTTGCTGGCCGCCGATGCCGAAGCGTTCCTGAACGTTGCGCCGCTGACCTGGAACGACCACCAGACCCTGCTGAGCAACCATCAGTTGAACGAGTTCAAGCCGTTGATGACCCGTATCGATTCCGCCAAGGTCCAAGCCATGATCGACGCCTCCAAGGAAGACCTGGCCGCCAGCCAGACCGACACCGGCGCCCCTGCCGGCAACGGCGAACTGGCCAAGGACCCGCTGTCGCCGGAAATCGATTTCGATGCCTTCGCCGCCGTTGACCTGCGCGTGGCGCTGATCCTCAAGGCCGAAGCCGTCGAAGGAGCGGACAAGCTGTTGCGCCTGACCCTGGACATCGGCGACGAGCAACGCAACGTGTTCTCCGGCATCAAGAGCGCCTACCCGGACCCGGCCAAGCTTGAAGGTCGGTTGACGATGATGATCGCCAACCTCAAGCCGCGCAAAATGCGCTTCGGCATCTCCGAAGGCATGGTGATGGCGGCGGGCCCCGGCGGTGAGGAAATCTACCTGTTGAGCCCTGACAGCGGCGCCAAGCCGGGCCAGCGGATCAAGTAATACGACTTCCGCCGCACCGATCCCACAGTCGCCTCGCAGGTGGCTGTGGGATTTTCATATCTGGCCCACGCGCCCGGCGTGCCGGATAATGCCTAATCTTGTAACAGGCCCCTCGTCACCAACACGCCCATGACCGAAATCCTCCTCACGCTGTTTAGCGCTGCCCTGATCAACAACCTGGTGTTGCACTGGCCGCTGGGCGTCGATCCACTGCTGGCGGCCAGCGGCAGAAAGCAGGTGCACGCCTTGGGCCTGGCGACGACGTGCTTGATGCTGGTCGTCGGCACCCTGGGCTACCTGATCGAACATGGGCTGTTGATGCCGACAAACCTGGTGTCGCTGCGCCTGTTGGCGTGGCTGTCCTTGAGCATCTTGCTGATCGCCCCCTTGCTGCGCCTGCTGGCGCGCTGGCTGCCGACCCTGCCATTCGATGGGCTGTGGCCGCTGTTGCTGGGCAATGCCGGCGTAATGGGCGTGACGCTGCTCAACAGCCAGGATGACCGAGGCCTGGGCCACGCCATGGCCCTGAGCCTGGGTGCCGGGCTGGGTTTCTGGCTGGTGCTGAGCCTGTTCGACGATTTGCGCCAGCGCACCTCCAATAACGCTATTGCCCTGCCCTTTCGGGGCCTGCCGATTCAGTTGATCAGCGCCGGACTGATGGCGGTGGTCTTTCTCGGATTGCGCGGGCTGGTCAAGACATGAGCCTGATTCAACGTATCGATGCCCTGCTGCCGCAAACCCAATGCGGCAAATGCGGCCACCCAGGGTGCAAGCCTTACGCCGAAGGCATCGCCCAAGGCGAGCCGATCAACAAATGTCCGCCCGGTGGGCGCGAAACCATCGCGGCCCTGGCCGAGCTGATGAAAATACCCGTGCTGGAACTGGACACCAGCCGCGGCGCGGCCCCGGCGCAAATCGCCTTTATCCGCGAAGCCGAATGCATCGGCTGTACCAAGTGCATCCAGGCCTGTCCGGTGGACGCGATTGTTGGCGCGGCCAAGCTGATGCACACCGTTCTCATCGATGAATGCACAGGTTGCGACCTTTGCGTGGCGCCCTGCCCGGTCGATTGCATCGAGATGCACCCCCTGCCAATGGCGACCGTGCTGCCGATTGTCGGTGGCCTGGCCTTCAGTACCGATGAGCAGCAGGCGCGAACCGCCAAGCGCAACCACGCCCGACGTCGCTTCGAACAACGCAATGCGCGCCTGCGCCGCGAAGAAGAACAGCGCCAGGCGGAGCGCTTGGCCCGTACCCACAGGGCGGCGCAGGCCAAGGAGCCGTCGCTCGACCCCGTACAAGTCGCATTGGAACGCGTACGCGCGCAAAAAGCCGCCACCGCCGATGCCGCCTTGAAAAAAGCCAAGATCGACCTGGCCATGAGCCGGGCGCAATTGAACAAATCCTTGAAAGCGTTCGGCCATCCGCCGACCTTCGAGCAGCAATCGCAACTGATCGTGCTGCAACGCCAGTTCGAAGCCGCCGAGCAGGCCCTGAGCCAACTGGAAAACGCCGCACCTGCGGTCACCGCGCCCCCGGCACCGGCGCAAAACGCCGAGCTGAAGCGGGCCAAGATCCAACTGGCGATGCGCCGCGCCGAACTCAGCAAAGCCCGGACGGCCGCGGTGTCGGATGAACAGTTGCAGGCGCTGGAGCAAGCGGTGAAGGATGCCGAACGCCAGGTGGACGCCCATGCCGCTTCCTGAGCCGGTGGACGAACGGCTGCGACCAGCGATGATGCAAGTGTTGCTGGCGACGCTGCCCGGCGTGCTGGCGCTGCTGTGGTTCCAAGGCTGGGGCGTGGCGCTCAACCTGCTATTGTCCGGCCTCACCGCGCTGGCGGTCGAAGCGTTCGTGTTGTGTGTGCGGCAGCGACCACTCAAACCCGAACTGAACGATGGCAGCGCGCTGGTCAGTGCCACGCTGCTGGCCCTGGCCTTGCCGGCGTATTGCCCCTGGTGGCTGACCGTCACGGCGGCCGCCTGCGCCTTGCTGTTCGGCAAGCACCTGTGGGGCGGCGTCGGCAGCAACCCGTTCAACCCGGCGATGCTCGGATACGCCTTGGTGCTGGTGGCGTTTCCCGCCCAGATGAGTCAATGGCCCGCGCCCCACGGCATGGGCCTGCTGGAAGGTTTGCAACAAGTGTTCGGCACTCATCCGGCGCCCGATGCCTGGGCCGGGGCGACCGCCTTGGACAGCCTGCGGATCAACACGAACCTGACCATCGATGAACTGTTCGGCACCGATCCGGCGTTCGGGCGTTTCGGTGGTCGAGGCGCCGAATGGGTCAATCTGGCCTTCCTGGCAGGCGGCCTGTTCCTGTTGCAGCAACGGGTGTTCAGTTGGCATGCGCCGGTGGGCCTGCTGGCGAGCCTGTTCATCATCAGCCTGTTGTGCTGGAACGGGTCGGGTTCCGATTCCCATGGTTCACCGCTGTTTCATCTGTTCAGCGGCGCGACCATGCTCGGCGCCTTTTTTATCGCGACCGAACCGGTCTCGGGGGCCAAGACCCCGCTTGCCCGGCTGCTGTTTGGTGCGGGCATGGGACTGCTGATCTACCTGATCCGAACCTGGGGCGGCTACCCGGACGGCGTAGCGTTCGCCGTGTTGCTGATGAACCTCGGCGTGCCGGCACTGGACCGATTCGCCGAGGCGCGACAACGGCGACCGCTGACATGAAGAATCCCGGCGGCATGGCAATCCTGATCCTGTTGATTGGCCTCGGTAGCGGTGCCACTTACCTCACGCACCTTGCTACGGCCGGGCGCATCGAGGCCCAGCGACAGATGCTGGCGAACAAGACCTTGCTCGAGGTACTGCCCACTGCCCGCTATGACAATCAGCCGTTGGCGCGCCCCGTTTTCACAACCGCGGTAACCCTGGCCCATAGCACGCTGTTGGGCGGTTACCTGGCGACCCGCAACAGCCAGCCCAGCGCCGTGCTGCTGCGTAGCCAGGCGCTGGGTTATGAAGGCAGCATCGAATTGCTGGTCGCCATCGATCCACAAGGCCGGTTGCTGGGGGTCAAGACCCTGCGCCAAGCCGAGACGCCCGGGTTGGGCGCGGCGATTGCCGGCTGGCCGAACGCCTGGTTGCAGACCTTCACCGGCAAATCACGCCAGGCGCCTGATGGCAGCGGCTGGGCCTTGAAAAAGGACCAGGGTCAGTTCGATCAATTGACCGGCGCAACGGTGACGTCCCGGGCGGTGCTCCAGGCGGTTCATGACGCGTTGCGTTATTTCGACGAGCACAAGGCCCAGTTAACGGGAGTGTCTGCGGATGAATAAGCCATGGGGCCTGACACGCGGCCTGCTGCTCGTCCCGTTGGTTGGCGCTAGTCATTCATTAGTCGGCGCACTGGCGCTATGGCTGGCCTGGACGCTGATTCTCTCCTGCCAAGGCTTGGCAATGGGGCTTGTCCGGCAGCGCCTGACGTCCGGGCAAAGGCTGCTCGCAGCCATTGTGCTGGCCACCACCCTGGCCACCTGTACAGGCTTGCTCATTCAGGCCTGGGCGCTGGAACTGTATCAACCGCTGAGCCTGTACATGGGCTGGATCGCCCTGAGCTGCGTGGCGCTGGAGCATGGTGGGTTCTTCGTTGAGTCTGGCCTGCTTGTGCGCCTGCGGCTGGTTGAGGTGTTCGGCCTCTTGATGATCAGCCTGGGCGCCATCCGTGAACTGATCGGCAGCGGCCTGCCCCTGGCCTTGCTCGCTCCTGGCGGGTTCATTCTGCTCGGGCTGCTGCTGGCCGCCCGACAGGCTTGGACGGCCGCCAAATCCCCTTCAACCCTCGAGGAAACGCCGCGCCCATGAACGCCGCAAAACGCCTGGAAATATTCCGTCGCTTTCACGAAGACAACCCGGAGCCGAAAACCGAACTGGCCTATTCCTCTCCGTTCGAGTTGCTGATCGCGGTCATCCTGTCGGCGCAGTCCACCGACGTCGGCGTCAACAAGGCCACGGCCAAACTGTTCCCGGTCGCCAATACCCCAGAGGCGATCCATGCCCTGGGCGTTGAAGGGTTGTCCGAGTACATCAAGACCATCGGCCTGTTCAACAGCAAGGCTAAAAACGTGATTGAAACCTGCCGCCTGCTGATCGAGCGCCACGGCAGTGAAATCCCCCAGACCCGTGAAGCGCTGGAGGCCCTTCCAGGCGTCGGTCGCAAAACCGCCAACGTCGTGCTCAACACCGCATTTCGGCAATTGACCATGGCCGTCGACACCCACATTTTCCGCGTCAGCAACCGTACCGGGCTGGCCCCCGGCAAAAACGTGGTGGAAGTGGAGAAGAAGCTGATGAAATTTGTCCCCAAGGAATACCTGCTGGACTCCCATCACTGGCTCATCCTCCACGGACGCTACGTCTGCCTGGCCCGCAAGCCCCGCTGCGGCAGTTGCCGGATCGAAGATTTATGCGAATACAAGCACAAGACGTCGGACGATTGAGGCGCTATTGCTTTTCTCGATCCATCGATTGAAAAAATCTTTTTTACCCGCTCGTGGTTTATCGATATAAGGAGCGCCAATGGCAGTCTTAGCCTGGAGTCGAACCCATGAGTGCTGGCAAAGAACAACTGGATGTAGAAGACGAATTCACCGCCGCTGAAGCCGACGACGTCGAACCTGTGGCCGTGCCGGAAGTGGCGAAAACCAACCTGAGCAAGCGGCGCACCATCGATAACCTGTTGGAAGAGCGTCGTTTACAGAAGCAACTGGCCGAATACGATTTTGATCTCTGACACGTAAAAGCCTCCCCGATGGAGGCTTTTTACTAAGTACGCGTGACCTGAAGCCTCACACCAACCCATTGCGCTGCGCCAGTTCGATCAGGTCGACCAGCGAACGGGCATTGAGTTTCAATAACAGACGCGTCTTGTAAGTACTGACGGTCTTGTTGCTCAAGAACATTCCATCGGCGATTTCCTTGTTGGTCTTGCCGCGCGCCAGTTGCTGCAAGACCATCATTTCCCGCCCCGATAACCGATCAACCATATCGGACTCGCTGGCATTACCCAGGCTCGATCGCACCGTGTGCAGTGCCTGGTTGGGAAAGTAACTGTAACCGGACAGCACTGCCTTTATTGCACTTAATAACTCAGTAAGGTCCTGTTGCTTGCAGACATACCCGGCCGCCCCCGTTTGCATGCAGCGCATCGAAAAATGTCCAGGCGCCTGGGAAGTCAGCACCAGCACTTTCATTGATGAAGGAATGGCCGCCAAACGGGCAATAACCTCCAGCCCGTCCAGTTTCGGAATGCCGATATCAAGAATGACGATGTCGGGCATAAGTTCACGAGCAAGTTGTAGCGCATCGACGCCGTTGTCGGTTTCGGCAACGACCTCATATCCATGACGCTCCATCAGCAAACGTACAGCAAGACGAATGACGGGATGATCATCCACGATCAGCACTTTATTCATGGGCAAATCCAACTTCGCTGTTCGAATTTTTAGAGCACGCACAATAGCCTAGTCATTTCTACCTTGGCATACTGCCCCCCCCTGACCGCTCGCACCGAGAGACAGAACCTACAAGATATGCAGAAAATTCCTACAAATTCTGGCAGGAAAAATGTGTCCTGAATTTTTTTCAGAGAAAGATCGACCTCACCAACCCTCCGGTATCCCCCACGAATAATGCGCTCTTTCACCGCCCTGCCCGGCGCGGACCGACCGCCGGAAAGCTCTTTATTCATAAAGAGTAACTGAATTGTTTGCTGTTAAAACTGCCACACCTCACTTCAGCAACAGGAATTCATATATAAAAGACGCTCAGGCACCTGACATTAAACGCCAGCATCCCTGACGGTTATCACGACACCTTATTATCCCAAAACACTCTTTTTCACTTTACTCACCGAGCATGAATATTCCATGAGCATTAACGATGAACAAACCTTTGAAAACCATCACCAACCCCATGACCCTTATCGCCATATTCGCAACTTTATCCGAAACTTCCGCGGCGATTTCCCTGCCGTTCCTGGATGATCAGGATCGCGAGTATTACCTCTGGTTCCTGATCAGCTTTCCGTTTTATCTGTTGCTGCTTTTTTTCATCACACTCAACTTCAATTATCGCTCCTTGTATTCACCTTCGGATTTTCGCAAGAGCAAACACTTTATAAAGACCATGGATGACACGACCGGTCGGCGTAAACGAATGCTGCGCCAGACGGGCAAGGAGCTACGACTGCTGCTGATAGGCCTGCATCGACACAGCCGTGAATCGCCGGACACCCTGTGTACCTTATGCAGCCAATCCCAGCGCTTGATCGAGACCTGTCGATCGGAGCATTCAAGGCACGCCGGCATCGTCGTGTACATCATCTACAACCAGACAGATCTTGCAGCCCACGGGCAGGATAAATGAGCCATCGGGTACGAACCTGCGGCATGCACAAAAAAAGAGGACAAAAAAAACGGCCTGCTCAAGGCAGGCCGTTTTTTTGGGTAGCCAAGGTCAGAACAGCTTGCGACCCTTGTTCGCAGCGATGCGCATGCGCAGTGCGTTGAGCTTGATGAAGCCGGCGGCGTCGGCCTGGTTGTAGGCACCACCGTCCTCTTCGAAGGTCGCGATGTTGGCATCGAACAGCGAGTCGTCGGACTTGCGCCCGGTCACGATCACGTTGCCCTTGTACAGCTTCAGGCGTACCACGCCGTTCACGTTGGTCTGGGAAGCGTCGATCATCTGTTGCAGCATCAGACGCTCAGGGCTCCACCAGTAGCCGGTGTAGATCAGGCTGGCGTACTTGGGCATCAACTCATCCTTGAGGTGGGCCACTTCGCGGTCCAGGGTGATCGATTCGATCGCCCTGTGGGCGCGCAGCATGATGGTGCCGCCCGGGGTTTCGTAGCAGCCGCGGGACTTCATGCCGACATAACGGTTCTCGACGATGTCCAGGCGACCGATGCCGTGTTCGCCGCCGATGCGGTTCAGGGTCGCCAGCACGGTGGCCGGGCTCATTTCCACGCCGTCCAGTGCGACGATATCGCCGTTGCGATAGGTCAGTTCCAGGTACTGCGGGGTATCTGGGGCCTTCTCCGGAGAGACGGTCCAACGCCACATGTCTTCTTCGTGCTCGGTCCAGGTGTCTTCCAGCACGCCGCCTTCATAGGAGATGTGCAGCAGGTTGGCGTCCATCGAGTACGGAGACTTTTTCTTGCCGTGGCGCTCGATCGGGATCGCGTGCTTCTCGGCGTAGTCCATCAGTTTTTCGCGAGACAGCAGGTCCCATTCACGCCACGGTGCAATGACCTTCACACCCGGCTTGAGGGCATAGGCGCCCAGTTCGAAACGCACCTGGTCGTTGCCTTTGCCGGTGGCGCCGTGGGAAATGGCGTCGGCGCCGGTTTCGTTGGCGATTTCGATCAGGCGCTTGGCGATCAACGGACGGGCGATGGACGTACCCAGCAGGTACTCGCCTTCGTAAACGGTGTTGGCGCGGAACATCGGGAACACGAAGTCGCGGACGAATTCTTCGCGCAGGTCATCGATGTAGATCTCTTTGACGCCCATGGCCTGGGCCTTGGCGCGTGCAGGCTCGACTTCTTCGCCCTGCCCCAGGTCAGCGGTGAAGGTCACCACTTCGCAGTTATATGTGTCCTGCAGCCACTTGAGGATCACCGAAGTGTCCAGGCCGCCGGAATACGCCAGAACGACCTTGTTTACGTCCGCCATGCCATCACTCCACGGGTTGTACGGAAAGCCGGGAAGTCTAACGTCCAGCGCGGATAATTTACAGAGGCGCGACAGCTTATGACGACGAAGCGACAGATTATGTCGACTGCGCGACGATCCGCGCGGGATCAGGAAGTGCGCGCAGCCGTCGCAGCAGGCGCAACCGCCTTGGCCGGGACAACCGGCGCCGCCGTCTTGCCCGGCGCAGCAGCGGGTGCCACAGCAGGTGATGCAGGCGTTGCCGCTGGTGTTGGCGGTTGTGGCGCCGGGGCCTGGGTGGCCGCCACTCGCTCCAGTTTTACGACGACACGACGGTTCTTGGCCCGATTGGCGGCGTTGGTATTGGCGACCAGCGGATAACGCTCGCCGTGGAAGCGCACGGTGAACTGGGACTCCTGGAAGCCGTTGGCCTTGAAGAAGTCCTGAACCGCCAGGGCCCGACGGCGTGAAAGCTCACGGTTGGTCAGGCGGTTGCCACTGTTGTCGGAATGGCCATCAAGCTCGACATGATTGACGCTCGGGTCTGCCTTGATAAAGTCGAGCATGACCTGCAACTGAGCCTTGGCCCGAGCATCCAGCTCAATCCCCTCTCCGGGGAAGCCGATCTGGGTTTGCTTGATCTGTTCGAAGTTTTTCGGCAACAGTTTCGCCACGCAGCCCTGGTAATCGTTGAACGCCTTGTTGAAGCGCACGGGCAGCAGCCGAACTTCGGAAACGCGCCCATCCTCGGTGTTGCGTCGAACCACGGGGCTGCGGCCTTCCATCAACCCGCTGATCAGTCGGCCTGCCTGTACCTGGGAACTGTCGAACAGCACATCGCCGCTGCCGATCCTGACCGAGCCCAGGTTGATATCGCCCCGTCCTGGCTGCCAGGGCGCCGCGGCCGCGAGCAACGTTGCGGAGCCACCACCGAGCATCGGGTTATAAGCCTTGAGGCGGAACGTGGCCTGCTCCCCCGCCTTGCGCACGAATTCGCCGCTGCCAAAATCGGTGATCGGCTGGCTCAGCCGGCACTCGAACTTGTCGCCTTCGACCGTCCACTCGATGCTCTCCAGACGGGTCTGGAAAGTGAGCGCCATGGCGGGAAGGCTGGCAAACACACTGAGCAAGGCTAGATAACGCTGGCGCACGGGAGGCTCCACTGACTTTAATACAAAGATCGACGCCTGCTTGAGGGCATGACGCCTGTCCGGGGCACTGCACGGATTCGTGGCACACCTGTAGGAGCTATCGGTAAGTTGTGGCAGAACTTGATAGCGGGTGCCTGAATCGGTCTTTTCCGGTAGCATTCCCCAGAGTTTGACCCGCCTGGAAGCCCCCCAATGTCCGACCGCCTGACCCTGCTGCGTCCCGACGACTGGCATATTCATCTTCGCGATGGTGCTGTGTTGACCCATACCGTCGCCGATGTCGCGCGCACCTTCGGGCGCGCAATCATCATGCCTAACCTGGTTCCGCCCGTGCGCAACGCCGCCGAGGCCGATGGCTATCGCCAGCGTATCCTCGCCGCGCGCCCGGCTGGCAGCCGCTTCGAACCGCTGATGGTGCTTTACCTCACCGACCGCACCCAGCCCGAAGAGATTCGCGACGCCAAGGCCAGCGGTTTTGTCCACGCCGCCAAGCTGTACCCCGCCGGCGCGACCACCAACTCCGATTCCGGCGTCACCAGCATCGACAAGATCTTCCCGGCGCTGGAGGCCATGGCCGAAGTCGGCATGCCGTTGTTGATCCATGGTGAAGTCACCCGGGGCGACGTCGACGTGTTCGACCGCGAGAAGATTTTCATCGACGAGCACATGCGCCGCGTCGTGGAGCGCTTCCCGACCCTCAAGGTGGTGTTCGAACACATCACCACCGGCGATGCCGTGCAGTTCGTCAACGAGGCACCGGCAAACGTCGGCGCGACCATTACTGCCCATCACCTGCTGTACAACCGCAACCACATGCTGGTGGGCGGGATCCGGCCGCACTTCTATTGCCTGCCGATCCTCAAGCGCAATACCCACCAGGAAGCCTTGCTGGACGCCGCCACCAGCGGCAGCGCCAAGTTTTTCCTCGGCACCGACTCGGCCCCCCACGCCCAGCACGCCAAGGAAGCGGCCTGCGGTTGCGCCGGCTGCTACACCGCTTATGCCGCCATCGAGATGTACGCCGAGGCGTTCGAACAGCGCAACGCGCTGGACAAGCTCGAAGGCTTTGCCAGCCTGCACGGCCCACGTTTCTATGGCCTGCCGGTGAACACCGATCGTATTACCCTGGTCCGTGACGAATGGACCGCCCCTGTCAGCCTGCCCTTCGGCGAGCAGACCGTCATCCCGCTGCGCGCCGGTGAAAAACTGCGCTGGCGCCTGCTGGAGGAAAACGCGTGAGTGAAGATCATTTCGACGACGAGCTGGACGGCAACGGTGGTTCGGGCGGCGCCCGTCACCCCATGGCCGCGCGGTTCCGTGGTTATCTGCCGGTCGTCGTCGATGTCGAAACCGGTGGTTTCAATTCCGCCACCGACGCCCTGCTGGAAATCGCCGCGACCACCATCGGCATGGACGAAAAAGGCTTTGTGTTCCCTGATCACACCTACTTCTTCCGCGTCGAACCGTTTGAAGGCGCCAACGTCGAAGCGGCGGCCCTGGAGTTCACCGGGATCAAGCTCGATCACCCGCTGCGCATGGCGGTCAGCGAAGAAACAGCCCTGACCGACATCTTCCGTGGCGTACGCAAGGCGCTGAAAGCCAACGGTTGCAAGCGAGCGATCCTGGTCGGCCACAACAGCAGCTTCGACCTCGGCTTCCTCAACGCCGCCGTCGCGCGCCTGGACATGAAGCGCAACCCGTTCCATCCGTTCTCCAGCTTCGACACCGCGACCTTGGCGGGCCTGGCGTACGGCCAGACTGTCTTGGCCAAGGCCTGCCAGGCAGCCGACATCGACTTCGATGGCCGCGAGGCCCACTCGGCCCGCTATGACACCGAGAAGACCGCCGAGCTGTTCTGCGGCATCGTCAACCGGTGGAAAGAGATGGGTGGCTGGCAGGATTTCGACGACTGACATTGGCCAAGCCTGGCTCTTGTGGCTCTTGTGGCTCTTGTGGCGAGGGAGCTTGCTCCCGCTTGAGCGCGAAGCGCTCACAAAATATTTGGGGCGGCTACGCCACCCAGCGGGAGCAAGCTCCCTCGCCACAGGGTTCAGTGCAAAGGGCTCTGCGTCTCTGCCAACCATTCGGCTTGCACTGCCCATAAAAAAACCGGCCCATCGAGGGCCGGTTTTTTTATGCCTGGGTGCGCTTACAGCTTGTCGCTGTGCTCGCCCAGGTAAGCGGCAACGCCTTCAGGCGATGCGGTCATGCCCTTGTCGCCTTTTTTCCAGTTGGCCGGGCAGACTTCGCCGTGCTCTTCGTGGAATTGCAGCGCGTCGACCAGACGGATCAGCTCTTCCATGTTACGGCCCAGCGGCAGGTCGTTGATGATCTGCGAACGCACGACACCCTTGTCGTCGATCAGGAACGCGCCACGGAAAGCCACGCCGCCTTCGGACTCAACGTCATAGGCCTTGGCGATTTCGTGCTTCATGTCGGCAGCCATGGTGTATTTCACCTGGCCGATACCGCCATTGTTGATCGGGGTGTTGCGCCAGGCGTTGTGGGTGAAGTGCGAGTCGATCGAAACAGCGACCACTTCAACGTTGCGCGCCTTGAAATCGTCCATGCGGTGATCCAGTGCGATCAGCTCGGATGGGCAGACGAAGGTGAAGTCCAGAGGATAGAAGAACACCAGGCCGTATTTGCCTTTGATGGCCGAGGACAGGGTGAAGCTGTCGACGATTTCGCCGTTGCCGAGGACGGCTGGAACGGTAAAGTCTGGGGCTTGTTTGCCTACGAGTACGCTCATGGGATATCTCCTGATGTAATAGCGTGAAAACAAGGTCCGGGCCAGCCTGCCACCCTCAGGCGACAGCCCTGTGACACGAACCCGCTTACAAGGGCCGACCATCATACACCGCGCATTTGGACTGTCTTCAACGGTTTTTCGTGGTATCGAAAAATCGCCGCCCCGCTGCGGGCCGCTTTCGTCGCGCTGGATAAAACCGTTCGTCAGCCTGTCGTCATCTGGGTGAAAGTCCTTGAGAAACCACTTTGACAATCATTCTCGTTAACATTAAGATCCGTCTCAATTGAGTCACAACCAGCGACGGTTCTCACTTATGTATGTATGCCTCTGCACTGGCGTCACCGACGGACAAATCCGCGAAGCGATCTATGAAGGTTGCTGCAGCTATCGCGAAGTCCGTCAGGCCACCGGCGTAGCCAGCCAATGCGGCAAATGTGCCTGCCTGGCCAAGGAAGTGGTGCGTGAAACCCTCGCCAAGGTGCAAACGGCACAGGCCTCGATCCCTTACCCGGTAGAATTTACTGCCGCGTAAACACAGCTTTTCAAGGAACCGGACTTAATGTCCGGTTTTTTTATGCCTGCAAATCAAATAGTTAGCGTCCAGACGCGGAACACAAACATTCTTATTCCGATTAATTTTCATTTACTATTCAATAACTTAGGTTTGACACTGGTAAATACGCGGCTCAAACTCCGCCCTATACACAGCTATTAAAGGGCAGGCCTCATCATGAAAGGCGACATTACAGTCATCCAGCATCTCAACAAGATCCTTGCCAATGAGCTGGTCGCGATCAACCAATACTTCCTGCATGCGCGCATGTACGAGGACTGGGGCCTGAACAAGCTGGGCAAGCATGAGTACCACGAGTCCATCGACGAGATGAAGCACGCGGACAAGCTGATCAAGCGCATCCTGTTCCTCGAGGGCCTGCCGAACGTCCAGGACCTGGGCAAGCTGCACATCGGCGAACACACCCGGGAAATGCTCGAGTGCGACCTGCGCATCGAGCGCACCGGCCATGCCGACCTGAAGGCCGCAATCGTCCATTGCGAAAGCGTTGGCGACTTCGGTAGCCGTGAACTGCTGGAAGACATCCTCGAATCCGAGGAAGAGCACATCGACTGGCTGGAAACCCAACTGGGCCTGATCGACAAAATCGGTCTGGAGAACTACCTGCAATCGCAGATGGGTGAAGAGTAAGCTTCCCCAGTAGCAAGCCACTAAAAAGCCCCGCCCTCTTGCGAGAGGCGGGGCTTTTTATTGCCTGGGTTCCAGGCCACACCTAAAACCACTGTGGGAGCGAGCTTGCTCGCGAAAGCGGTGTGTCAGTCTCTGTTGATGTTTCTGGTACAACGCTTTCGCGAGCAAGCCCGCTCCCACAGTGTCCGCATTCAGCCACAAACTGTGTGCTGAATACGGATATGTGGATCAGGCTTCGGTCTTGTTCGCCGCTGCTGCTTCCACAGCTGCCTTGATCGTGGACTGCAGAGAGCCGTCAGCGGCCATCTCGGTCATGATGTCGCTACCGCCGACCAGCTCACCACCCACCCACAATTGCGGGAAGGTTGGCCAGTTGGCGTACTTGGGCAGGTTGGCGCGGATTTCCGGGTTCTGCAGGATGTCCACGTAGGCAAACTTCTCGCCACACGCCATCACCGCCTGGGCGGCCTTGGCCGAGAAACCGCACTGTGGCGCGTTCGGCGAGCCTTTCATGTAAAGCAGGATGGTGTTGTTGGCAATCTGGTCTTTAATCGTTTCGATGATATCCACGGAGCACCTCGGCTTAAACTTTGCGACTTCAGATGTCGACACGGTGGCGCATTGTAACGGAAAGCAGAACGTGCTGCTCAGGGACAATTTTACGCAGCCGCCACCTTCACCGGTACACCGTTGAGCGCCGCGTTGCCGGATAACTCATCGAGCTGACAGTGATCGGTCAAGTCGTTGGCGCTGGAGCCTGGCTGTGCGCTGGCAATGGTCATCTGCACGCCCGGCCGGGCATGGCCCCAGCCGTGGGGCAGGCTGACCACGCCTTTCATCATGTCCAGGCTGCCCAGCACCTCGACTTCGATGACCCCCACCCGCGAACTGACGGTCACGCGCTGCCCATCGGCAAGGCCACGCGCGGCGAGGTCATCCGGGTGCATCAGCAACTGATGACGCGGCTTGCCCTTCACCAGTCGATGGAAGTTATGCATCCAGGAATTATTGCTGCGCACATGGCGACGGCCAATCATCAGTAACTCATCCGGCTCAGGCGCCTGCAACGCGGCAAAGCGCGCCAGGTCAGC
Organism: Pseudomonas sp. Z3-6; assembly: GCF_051131985.1. Taxonomy (NCBI): domain Bacteria; kingdom Pseudomonadati; phylum Pseudomonadota; class Gammaproteobacteria; order Pseudomonadales; family Pseudomonadaceae; genus Pseudomonas; species Pseudomonas sp. Z3-6. Next base: position 1,572,666 of record NZ_CP071644.1, on the reverse strand, counting down.
GAGAATCACCGCCGGTGCGGCCTGCACCCGCTGGTTTTCGGTTTTCAGGCGCGCCGCCAGGTTGGGCTTGAGTGCGCCGAGGTCGATGCCATGGGGATGGTCGAACAGGGTCGCCAGGGACAGCTTGTGCGGCGAGGCATCGCCATACGCCCCGTTGCGCAGGCCAAAATCGATCATCTGTGCCGGCGGCATGGTCGGCTTGAGCTCCTTGCCGGTCCGGGCGGCGAAGGCCTTGGCCAGGCCGACGAAGATTTCCCAGTCATGCAGCGCCCCCTCGGGCTTGGGCAGGATCGCCCGGTTGAAACGGGTCACGTTGCGCACGGCGAACAGGTTGAACGTGGTGTCGTAGTGATCGTTTTCCAGGGCCGAGGTCGAGGGTAGGATCAGGTCGGCGTAACGGGTGGTTTCGTTGATGTACAAATCGACGCTGACCATGAACTCCAGCCCATCCAGGGCCTGCTCCAGTTGCCGCCCGTTGGGCGTCGACAGCACCGGATTGCCGGCCACGGTCACCAACGCGCGAATCTGGCCTTCGCCCTCGGTCAGCATCTCCTCGGCCAGGGCTGACACCGGCAGCTCCCCGGCGTACTCGGGACGCCCGGACACCCGGCTCTGCCAACGGTTGAAATGACCGCCCGAGGTGGTGGCCACCAGGTCCACCGCCGGCTCGGTGCACAGCGCACCGCCCACCCGGTCAAGATTGCCGGTGACCAGGTTGATTACCTGGATCAGCCAGTGGCACAGCGTGCCGAACGCCTGGGTCGACACGCCCATCCGTCCATAGCACACCGCTGACGGCGCGGCGGCGAAGTCCCGGGCCAATTGCCGGATCTGCGCGGCCGGCACCGCACAGAGCGGACTCATCGCTTCAGCCGTGAAGGAAGCGACGGCCGCGCGCACCTCGTCCAGGCCGTCCACCGGCAGATGACTGTCACGGGTCAGGCCTTCGCTGAACAAAGTATTGAGCAAGCCAAACAGCAGTGCCGCATCACCACCCGGGCGGACGAAGACGTGCTGGTCAGCGATGGCCGCCGTTTCGCTGCGGCGTGGATCGACCACCACCACTTTGCCGCCACGGGCCTGGATCGCCTTGAGGCGCTTTTCCACGTCTGGCACGGTCATGATGCTGCCGTTGGAAGCCAGCGGGTTGCCGCCGAGGATCAACATGAAATCGGTGTGGTCGATGTCCGGAATCGGCAGGAGCAGGCCGTGACCGTACATCAGGTGACTGGTCAAATGATGAGGCAGTTGGTCCACCGAGGTCGCCGAGAAACGGCTGCGGGTCTTCAACAACCCCAGGAAATAGTTGCTGTGGGTCATCAGCCCATAGTTATGCACGCTGGGGTTGCCCTGGTAGACGGCCACCGCGTTCTGGCCGTGACGCGCCTGGATAGCCGCCAGGCGCTCGGTCACCAGCGCGAAGGCATCGTCCCAGGCGATGGGTTGCCATTCGCTGCCGACGCGTTGCATGGGTTGGCGCAAGCGGTCTGGATCGTTCTGGATGTCTTGCAGGGCCACGGCCTTGGGGCAGATGTGACCACGGCTGAACGTGTCCAGCGCATCGCCCTTGATCGAGGTGATCGCCAGGCCCTGGCCGTCGGTTTCGGTGGTTTCGAGGGTCAAGCCACAGATGGCTTCACACAGATGGCACGCACGGTGGTGGAGAGTCTTGGTCATGGCCAGTCTCTGTTTTATTCGTGGCGGGCACTTTCGGCCGCGGGAACAAAACTATGGCGCGTGATTCCCGGCAGCGCCAGCGACGTTCGTCCTGTGAATTGCCGGGCATCAGGCCCGCCGATGAGGTGCGTTCAAGGACCTTCGGGAGGTGGCGCCAGGAGTTGGATTTCCTCGATGGTTTCCACTTGTTCCTGGGCGATGGGTACACCGGTCAGCTCGCCAATCAACCGCCAATGCTCGTCGAGGCCGCTGCTGATCGTGGCCATGCGATCGATCATCCGCCGGCCGGCGGCCTTGGTCACTTCGTCATCGCTGCGCAGCAATTCGAATGACATGGACGTCACCGAAGCCGTCAGGTGCGTCAGCGAGCGTGCGGTCAGCCCCAGCAATTCCATCAGTTGTTGCTCTTTCGAATCCATTTCGGGCTCCTGTGCCGCTGAGGCTCATTTATAACCCAGGCCTTTGCATTAGGAAATGTTTCACAAGCACCAGCAGACAGGCGAAAGGATGGAATGACATGGCATAAACGGGCCATCGACCACCGCGCGCGCGCCGGGCTTGATTGCCAAGCCGAGCAACGCCAGTGTACAAATGGACCGCTGCTGTCAGGAAACCGGCCTCAACTACGCCATCGCATTCGCGTGATGGCCTCGCTGAACTCCCCAAAAACCGTAGCCCTATTGGTAAGACGCGACATTTAATTATAAGATCGCGCCTTCCCCTATTTCGTCGCCCCGTGCGGCTTTTGCCGCAGGTCTCGCCCGTTTTTTCATTAGACAAGGCTTTGAGCATCTGCGGTCAGTTACAAAAAGGTAGTCAATCATGAGCGCAAGGCACTTTCTCTCCCTGATGGATTTCACGCCCGATGAGTTGCTCGGCGTGATCCGTCGAGGCGTGGAGCTCAAGGACCTGCGTAACCGCGGCGTACTGTTCGAGCCCTTGAAAAACCGCGTGCTGGGGATGATCTTCGAGAAGTCATCGACCCGCACCCGCATCTCTTTCGAAGCCGGCATGATCCAGCTGGGCGGCCAGGCAATCTTCCTGTCGCCCCGTGACACCCAACTGGGCCGTGGCGAACCCATCAGCGACTGCGCCATCGTCATGTCGAGCATGTTGGACGCGATGATGATCCGTACCTTTGCCCACAGCACCCTGACCGAGTTCGCGGCCCATTCCCGCGTACCGGTGATCAACGGCCTGTCCGACGATCTGCACCCTTGCCAGTTGCTGGCCGACATGCAGACCTTCCTCGAGCACCGTGGCTCGATCCAAGGCAAGACCGTGGCCTGGATCGGCGATGGCAACAACATGTGCAATAGCTATATAGAAGCGGCGATGCAATTCGACTTCCAGCTGCGCATTGCCTGCCCTGAAGGCTTCGACCCCAATGCCGAGCTGCTGGCCAAGGCCGGGGACCGAGTGTCCATCGTCCGCGATCCGAAACAGGCCGTGGCCGGTGCGCACCTGGTGAGCACCGACGTCTGGACCTCCATGGGCCAGGAAGAAGAGACCGCCAGGCGCCTGGAGCTGTTCGCGCCACTGCAGGTCAACCGGGCCCTGCTCGACCTGGCAGATGCCGACGTGCTGTTCATGCACTGCCTGCCGGCCCACCGTGGCGAGGAAATCAGCATGGACCTGCTGGATGATCCGCGTTCGGTAGCCTGGGACCAGGCCGAAAATCGCCTGCACGCGCAAAAGGCCCTGCTCGAGTTCCTGGTCGAGCCGGCGTATCACCACGCATGAGCCACGCCCTACTGCTGAACTTGCACAACCTGGCCTGCGGCTACCAGGACCAGCGGGTCGTCCAGAACCTCAACCTGCACCTCAATGCCGGTGACATCGGTTGCCTGCTCGGTTCGTCCGGCTGCGGCAAGACCACGACGTTGCGCGCCATTGCCGGCTTCGAACCGGTGCATGAGGGTGAAATCCAACTGGCTGGGGAAACCATCTCCCGCGCCGGTTTCACCCTCGCCCCGGAAAAGCGTCGCATCGGCATGGTGTTCCAGGATTACGCCCTGTTCCCCCACCTGAGCGTGGCACAGAACATTGCCTTTGGCATTCGCAAGCATCCGGACAAGGACCGCATCGTCGAAGAGCTGCTGGAACTGGTCAACCTGAAACACTTGGGCAAGCGTTTTCCCCATGAACTGTCCGGCGGCCAGCAACAACGCGTGGCCCTGGCCCGTGCGCTGGCGCCGGAACCGCAGTTGCTGTTGCTCGACGAGCCGTTCTCCAACCTCGATGGCGAGCTGCGCCGCAAGCTCAGCCATGAAGTACGGGACATCCTCAAGGCCCGTGGCACCAGCGCGATCCTGGTCACCCATGACCAGGAAGAAGCCTTCGCCGTGAGTGACCATGTCGGCGTATTCAAGGAAGGTCGACTGGAACAGTGGGACACGCCCTACAACCTGTACCACGAACCGCTGACGCCATTCGTTGCCAGTTTCATTGGCCAGGGCTATTTCATTCGTGGCCAGCTCGACAGCCCGGAATCGGTGCAGACCGAACTGGGCATCCTGCGTGGCAACCGCGCCTACACTTGGCCCATCGGCGGTGCGGTGGACGTGCTGCTGCGCCCAGACGATATCGTCTATGCGCCGGACAGCCCCCTCACCGGTAGAATCATCGGCAAGACCTTCCTGGGCGCCTCAACCTTGTATCGCCTGCAGTTGCCCACCGGCGCGCAATTGGAATCGATCTTCCCCAGCCATGCCGACCATCAGGTGGGCGCCGACGTCGGCATCCGCGTGGCGGCTGAGCACCTGGTGCTGTTCCAGGCCTCGGGCAGCACGGCAGCGCAGATCCCGCCGGTGGACAGCGGTGTACGGCGCTATAGCGCCGCCAACTGATAACGCACCCCCAGTGTGGGAGCGGGCTTGCTCGCGAAGAGGGCAGCACATTCAACATCAATGTAGCTGACACACCGCCTTCGCGAGCAAGCCCGCTCCCACAAAAGTCAGTGCGCCCCCAACATCAACGTCCCACTCGCCACCAACGTCGCATGCCCGCCAATCTTCACCCGCTCACCTTCCAACCGGCAAAACAACGCCCCGCCCCTGGCCGAGCATTGATAAGCCGTCAGCCCGTGTTTACCCAGGCGTTTGGACCAGTAGGGAATCAAGCTGCAATGGGTCGAGCCAGTCACCGGGTCTTCGTTGATGCCGATCGCCGGGGCAAAATAGCGCGAGACAAAATCATGCTTGCTCCCCGGTGCGGTGACGATAGCGCCGGGCCAAGGCAGTTTCGCCAGGGCCGCCATGTCCGGCTTGCAATCGAGCACCGCTTGCTCCGATTCCAGTACCACGAACAGTTCGTTGGAACTCAACACATCCACCGCTTCGACGCCCAAGGCACTCTGCACCGCCAGGGAGGCGCCCAGTTCGGCAGGCACGACGGCCGGAAAATCCAGCCACAGCCGATCCCCCTCGCGCGTCACGCTCAGCGAACCGGACCGGCATATGAAATCCAGGCGCTCAACGGGTTCGTGATAGACCTCGAACAGCACATAAGCGCTGGCCAACGTGGCGTGCCCACACAGCGGGACTTCGGTGGTGGGGGTGAACCAGCGGATATGCCAATGCTGGCCTTCACGCACCAGAAACGCGGTTTCAGCCAGGTTATGTTCGGCGGCAATCTTCTGCATCAAGTCATCGGCAAGCCAGCCGTCGAGCCGATAGACCATCGCCGGGTTACCGCCGAATGGCCGGTCACTGAACGCATCGACCTGATGAAACGCAAGCTGCATGGCACTTCTCCTTATTTTTCTGATGCGCCAGCATGGGTGCAACGGCAAGGCTTATCCAGAGACAGATCAGCAGAATTTTCACCCTACAGCGCCGGATAAAAACACCGACCAGGCCTTACGCCCCTGTGGCGAGGGAGCTTGCTCCCGCTTGGCTGCCCAGCAGCCACCCGGCTATCAAGCCCGCCCAATATCGGCAAACGCCGCCCCGGTGTGCTCCTTCAATACCGAAGGCGCCAACTCGACTTCCAACCCACGCCGCCCCGCACTGACGAACATGCTGGCGAGCGGCTGTGCGGAACTGTCAATAAACGTGCGCAGACGCTTCTTCTGCCCCAATGGGCTGATACCGCCGAGCAAATACCCGGTCGAACGCTGCGCGGCGGCCGGGTCGGCCATCTCGACCTTTTTCACCCCGGCGGCATGGGCCAGGCCTTTCAAATCCAAACTCCCGGCCACAGGCACTACCGCCACCAACAGCTCACCTTTTTCGCTGGCCGCCAACAGCGTCTTGAACACTTGCGCCGGATCCAGCCCGAGCTTTTCCGCCGCCTCCAAGCCATAGGAAGCAGCCTTGGGGTCGTGTTCATAGCTGTGGATGCGATGTTCGGCGCGCACTTTCTTAAGCAGATCCAACGCGGGTGTCATGACCGCTCCTGAAAAAGGAAATCCAAAACGAGTGAGCGGATTCTAAGCCATCGCCTGTGAAAAGGCTCCGGGACTGCACTGCAAAGACCGGTGATGCCGCGCCAACAGGAGAGTCATTCACAGCGCGAATAGTTTAAATATGACCGACGGTTCACTTTCGACCTTTGACACCAGCGTTTCTTGTCTATATTTTTTCGAAACTGAAAGTCACATTACATGTCTCAAGCTGCAACCCGAGATCAGGATGGGGATCCTGTCTCGGTGGAAATCGCGCAATCGTGCCGTATCGAACGCGCTGCAAAACAACAAAAAAACCGAGGTTTGAATGACAACTGCTTTACAACAGCCGCCCCTGTCCAGCCAATGCCTGGCCGAATTCCTGGGAACGGGCCTGCTGATCTTTTTCGGCACCGGTTGCGTCGCGGCGCTCAAGGTCGCGGGTGCGAGTTTCGGCTTGTGGGAAATCAGCCTCATTTGGGGCGTCGGTGTCAGCATGGCAATCTATCTGAGCGCGGGCATTTCCGGCGCCCATCTCAACCCCGCCGTCAGCATCGCCCTGTGCCTGTTCACCGACTTTGAAAAACGCAAGCTGCCCTTCTACATCATTTCCCAAGTGACCGGCGCTTTCTGCGGCGCCTTTCTGGTCTATACGCTGTACAGCAATCTATTCTTCGATTTCGAACAATCCCGGCACATGGTTCGCGGCACCGAAGCGAGCCTCGAACTGGCCTCGGTGTTCTCCACCTACCCGCACGCGGCACTGTCCACTGGCCAGGCCTTTCTCGTGGAAGCGATCATCACCGCCATTCTGATGGGGGTCATCATGTCCCTGACAGATGACAACAACGGCTTGCCTCGTGGCCCACTGGCGCCGTTGCTGATCGGCTTGCTGATTGCCGTGATTGGCAGTTCCATGGGACCACTGACGGGCTTTGCGATGAACCCGGCGCGGGACTTCGGTCCTAAACTGATGACTTTCTTCGCAGGCTGGGGTGAAATTTCCCTCACGGGTGGACGCGATATCCCGTACTTCCTGGTTCCGGTTTTTGCGCCGATCGTCGGTGCGTGCCTCGGTGCCGCGGCTTATCGCGGGTTGATTGCCCGCCACCTGCCCAGCGCCATAACTGCTACAAAGGATGCAACACCGGCCATTGACGGCAAGCCCAGAACATCCTGAAACAGTCGACGCAGGCTCTTGCCCATCGAACCTGCGCCGTGGCTTCTTCCTTTTACGTCCCAAGGCAATCGACATGACCGATATCCAGAACAAGAATTACATCATTGCCCTCGACCAGGGTACGACCAGCTCGCGGGCGATCATCTTCGACCGTGACGCCAACGTGGTCTGCACCGCCCAGCGCGAATTCGCCCAGCATTACCCACAAGCCGGGTGGGTCGAACACGACCCGATGGAAATTTTCGCCACCCAGAGCGCGGTCATGGTCGAGGCCCTGGCCCAGGCCGGCCTGCACCATGACCAAGTGGCGGCCATCGGCATCACCAACCAGCGGGAAACCACCGTGGTCTGGGACAAGACCACCGGTCGGCCAATCTACAACGCCATCGTCTGGCAGTGCCGGCGCAGTACCGAGATCTGCCAACAGCTCAAGCGCGACGGCCACGAGCAATACATCAGCCAGACCACCGGCCTGGTCACCGACCCGTACTTCTCCGGCACCAAACTCAAGTGGATCCTGGACAACGTCGAAGGCAGCCGCGAGCGCGCGCGCAACGGTGAGCTGCTGTTCGGCACCGTCGATAGCTGGCTGATCTGGAAATTCACCGGCGGCAAGGTCCACGTCACCGACTACACCAACGCCTCGCGCACGATGCTCTTCAATATCCACTCGCTGGAATGGGACACGAAGATGCTCGAGATCCTCGACATCCCTCGCGAAATGCTCCCTGAAGTGAAGTCGTCCTCGGAAATCTACGGGCGCACCAAGAGCGGCATCGCTATCGGCGGCATCGCTGGCGATCAGCAGGCCGCCCTGTTCGGGCAGATGTGCGTGGAGCCGGGCCAGGCGAAAAACACCTACGGCACCGGCTGCTTCCTGCTGATGAACACGGGCAAGAAGGCCGTGAAATCCAATCACGGCATGCTCACCACCATCGCCTGCGGCCCACGTGGCGAAGTGGCCTACGCCCTGGAAGGCGCGGTATTCAATGGCGGCTCCACGGTCCAATGGCTGCGCGATGAACTGAAGATCATCAACGACGCCCTGGACACCGAATACTTCGCCAACAAGGTCAAGGACAGCAACGGTGTGTACCTGGTGCCCGCCTTCACCGGCCTCGGCGCGCCGTATTGGGACCCCTATGCCCGTGGCGCGCTGTTCGGCCTGACCCGCGGCGTACGGGTCGATCACATTATTCGCGCAGCGCTGGAGTCGATTGCCTACCAGACCCGCGACGTACTCGACGCCATGCAGCAGGATTCGGGCGAACGCCTCCGGGCCCTGCGCGTCGACGGTGGCGCGGTGGCGAACAATTTCCTGATGCAGTTCCAGGCCGACATCCTCGGCACCCGGGTCGAGCGGCCGAAAATGCGTGAAACCACGGCCTTGGGCGCCGCCTACCTGGCCGGCCTCGCGTGCGGCTTCTGGGGCAGCCTGGAAGAACTGCGGGGCAAAGCGGTGATCGAGCGCGAATTCGAACCGCAACTGGAGGAGCCGGCGAAAGAGAAACTCTACGCCGGCTGGCAGAAAGCCGTCAGCCGCACCCGCGATTGGGAGCCCCACGAAGACGCGGAATAAAGGCCGACAAGATTCCGAAACTGGTCGGGAGTGGATTCCTGCGGCATCATGGGCAAATTTTGTACGGCAGCCCAAAGGAAGCCCCATGAATCTGCCTCCACGCCAGCAACAAATCCTCGAACTGGTCCGCGAGCGCGGCTATGTCAGCATCGAGGAAATGGCGCAGCTATTCGTCGTCACCCCGCAAACCATCCGCCGCGACATCAATCAACTGGCGGAAGTGAACCTGCTGCGCCGCTACCACGGCGGCGCCGCCTACGATTCAAGCGTGGAAAACACTGCCTACGCCATGCGCGCGGACCAGATGCGCGACGAGAAGCAACGCATCGCCGAAGCCATCGCCGCCCAGATCCCCGATCACGCCTCGCTGTTCATCAACATCGGCACCACCACCGAATCCATCGCCCGGGCGCTGCTCAATCACAACCATCTGAAGGTCATCACCAACAACCTGCACGTCGCTTCGATCCTCAGTGCCAAGGACGATTTCGAAGTCCTGGTCGCTGGCGGTAACGTACGGCGTGATGGCGGCGTGGTGGGCCAGGCCAGCGTCGACTTCATCAATCAGTTCAAGGTCGACTTCGCCTTGGTGGGCATCAGCGGGATCGATGAAGATGGCAGCCTGCTGGACTTCGACTACCAGGAAGTGCGGGTTTCCCAAGCCATCATCGCCAACGCCCGGCAAGTGCTGTTGGCGGCGGACTCCAGCAAATTCGGGCGCAACGCCATGGTCCGCCTGGGGCCTATCAGCCTGATCGACTGCCTGGTGACCGACCAGCAGCCGGTACCGGCCCTGGCGCAACTATTGACCCAGCACAAGATTCGGCTGGAGGTGGTCTGACTTCACCCCGATCCCCTGTGGCGAGGGAGCTTGCTCCCGCTCGGCGGCGTAGCCGTCGTAAAATCGGCCTGGTGCGGTTAGCCTGAAGAAAAACGCCAGCCTGCTTGGGATGGCTTCGCCATCCAGCGGGAGCAAGCTCCCTCGCCACAGAAGCATTCCACAATTCTCTTTTTGTTCGTAAATTTTCCTTTCAGCCGCATTCGATCAGTAATTTCAATCGAATTCGACTGGTCGTGACTGTGCTTATGGGCTAGTATTTTCGCAAATGAACATTTATGTTCGAATTCAAATATTGTGAAAAAGAGCCCGAGGCCAGCCGATGCCCACTTCTACCTTGCCTACGCCCCCTCTCGCCGAGATCTATGACGTCGCCGTCATTGGTGGCGGTATCAATGGCGTGGGGATTGCCACGGACGCTGCCGGTCGCGGTCTTTCGGTGTTCCTTTGCGAAAAGGACGATCTGGCCAGCCATACCTCGTCGGCGAGCAGCAAGCTGATCCACGGCGGCCTGCGCTACCTTGAACATTATGAATTCCGCCTCGTACGCGAAGCCTTGGCCGAGCGTGAAGTGCTGCTGACCAAGGCCCCGCACATCGTCAAGCAAATGCGCTTCGTGCTGCCCCACCGCCCGCACCTGCGCCCGGCCTGGATGATTCGCGCCGGCCTGTTCCTCTACGATCACCTGGGCAAACGCGAGCAACTCGCCGGCTCCAGGAGCCTGAAGTTCGGGGCCGACAGCGCACTGAAAAGCGAGATCACCAAAGGCTTCGAATACTCCGACTGTTGGGTCGACGACGCGCGGCTGGTGGTGCTCAATGCCATGGCCGCCCGGGAGAAAGGCGCGCATGTCCACACCCGCACCCGTTGCGTGAATGCCCGTCGCAGCAAAGGTCTGTGGCACTTGCACTTGGAACGCGCCGACGGCAGCCTGTTTTCGATCCACGCCAAGGCGCTGGTCAACGCTGCGGGCCCGTGGGTGGCCAAGTTCATTCGTGATGACCTGAAGCTGGAATCGCCCTATGGCATCCGCCTGATCCAGGGCAGTCACCTGATCGTGCCGAAACTTTACGAAGGCGAGCATGCGCACATTCTGCAAAACGAAGATCAGCGCATCGTGTTCACCATTCCGTACCTGAATCAGTTCACCTTGATCGGTACGACGGATCGCGAATACACCGGCGATCCGGCCAAAGTGGCGATTACCGAAGGCGAAACCGATTATCTGTTGAAAGTGGTCAATGCTCACTTCAAGAAGCAAATCAGCCGCGACGATATCCTGCACAGCTACTCCGGTGTACGCCCGCTTTGCAATGACGAATCCGACAACCCATCGGCCGTGACACGGGACTACACCCTGGCGCTGTCGGGCGGCGGTCAAGAGGCCCCGTTGCTGTCGGTATTCGGCGGCAAGCTGACCACCTATCGCAAACTGGCCGAATCAGCCATGGCGCAACTGGCCCCCTACTTCACACAGATGCGCGGGAGCTGGACCGCCGTGGAAGCCCTCCCCGGCGGGGAAAACATGACCACCCCGCAAGCATTGTGCTCGGCGCTGCGGGACAAATTCGACTGGCTGCCAACCGACATCGCCCGACGCTGGGCCACCACCTATGGCAGCCGTACCTGGCGCATGCTCGAAGGCGTGCACGACCTCGGCGATCTGGGCGAGCACATCGGTGCCGGCCTCTACACCCGCGAAATCGATTATCTGTGCGGCGACGAGTGGGCCGTCGATGCCCAGGATATCCTCTGGCGCCGCAGCAAGCTGGGTTTGTTCACCACCCCCGCCGAGCAACAGAAGCTGCAGCAGTACTTGGATAAGGTCGAGCACAATCGCCGCAAGATCGAAGCGGCCTGAGCGATACCCGGCTAAACCGAAGAGCCCCTGAATCCCGCGATTCAGGGGCTTTTCGCATTCTGGAGCCCATCACAGAGACCCTGTGGGAGCGGGCTTGCTCGCGAAGACGGCGGCACTTTCAACATCATCGGTTCAGGTAGACCGTCTTCGCGAGCAAGCCCGCTCCCACAGGGATTGTGTGAAGGCCCAAGGCATTCGGTTTTCCGAACAAGACCCGCCAGTCAGTTCGGCTAACCGGATAAAGAAGCCCGCACGAAACCTGAAACAGAACATTAATCACCAGGTAAAACAACAAGTTAAACAGACCGCCCTGGCCTGGCACGACTCATGCTCTACACTCCTCGAGACGAATGCCTGTACGCCAACACACCAGGAGCTGCCAGGCATTTCGAAGTACTCAGGGCCGACGAACCGGCCGAAATAAAAAAAACAATGTCGAGGAAACATCGATGCGTATCGTTCCCCATCTCCTGGGCGCAGCCATTGCTGCCGCTCTGATCAGCACGCCGGTTTTCGCAGCCGAACTGACCGGCACACTGAAAAAGATCAAAGAGTCCGGCGTCGTTACGCTTGGGCATCGCGACGCTTCCATTCCGTTCTCCTACATCGCAGACGCTTCCGGCAAGCCGGTCGGCTACTCCCATGACATCCAGCTGAAAGTTGTCGAAGCCCTGAAGAAAGAGCTCGACGTACCGAACCTGCAGGTCAAGTACAACCTGGTCACCTCGCAAACTCGTATCCCGCTGGTGCAGAACGGCACCGTGGATCTGGAGTGCGGCTCCACCACCAACAACGTCGAGCGCCAGCAACAAGTCGCCTTCTCCGTTGGCATCTTCGAGATCGGCACCAAGCTGCTGTCCAAGGAAGACTCCAAGTACAAGGATTTCGACAACCTCAAGGGCAAGAACGTCGTGACCACCGCCGGCACCACGTCCGAGCGCATCCTCAAGGCCATGAACGCCGACAAGCAGATGGGCATGAACGTCATCTCCGCAAAGGACCACGGCGAATCCTTCCAGATGCTGGAATCGGGTCGTGCCGTCGCGTTCATGATGGACGACGCCCTGCTGGCTGGCGAAGCCGCCAAGGCCAAGAAGGCCGATGACTGGGCTGTCACCGGCACCCCACAGTCCTACGAAATCTACGGCTGCATGATGCGCAAGGGCGACGAGCCGTTCAAAAAGGTTGTCGATGACGCCATCAAGGCCACCTACGCTTCGGGCGAGATCAACAAGATCTACGAAAAATGGTTCATGCAACCGATCCCGCCAAAAGGCCTGAATCTCAACTTCCCGATGAGCGACGAACTCAAGGCACTGATCGCCACGCCGACCGATAAAGCGGCTGACGACAAGAAATCCTGATTTCTGACTAACCTTATCTCCTGAAGGGGCCCCGCTCTTTCAGGGGATGGTCACTCCCTGCTGGCAAATCTGGAAATACTCGAACCGGTGGCTGTCGAGCCGATCGCGTGTGCCTGGCCTCCAAGCCGGGCGGGAACGGAGCTTCCCCAGGCGGGCATTTGTATATCGAACGATCTGAGGGGAGACCCTAATGAATTACAACTGGGACTGGGGCGTGTTCTTCAAGTCCACCGGCGTGGGCAGCGAGATTTATCTCGACTGGTACGTGGCCGGCCTGGGCTGGACCATCGCCATCGCCGTCGTCGCCTGGATCATCGCCCTGTTGCTGGGTTCGATCCTGGGTGTAATGCGTACCGTACCGAACCGGCTGGTGTCGGGTATCGCCACGTGCTACGTAGAGCTTTTCCGTAACGTGCCGCTGCTGGTTCAGCTGTTCATCTGGTACTTCCTGGTGCCGGACCTGCTGCCCGCCGACATGCAGGAGTGGTACAAGCAGGACCTGAACCCGACCACCTCGGCCTACCTGAGCGTCGTCGTGTGCCTGGGCCTGTTCACCGCCGCGCGGGTCTGCGAACAGGTACGCACCGGCATCCAGGCGCTGCCGCGCGGCCAGGAATCCGCCGCCCGCGCCATGGGCTTCAAGCTGCCGCAGATCTACTGGAACGTGCTGCTGCCCCAGGCCTACCGGATCATCATTCCGCCGCTGACCTCGGAATTCCTCAACGTCTTCAAGAACTCCTCCGTGGCCTCGCTGATCGGCTTGATGGAGTTGCTCGCGCAGACCAAGCAGACCGCCGAGTTCTCGGCCAACCTGTTCGAAGCCTTTACCCTGGCGACGCTGATCTACTTCACCCTGAACATGAGCCTGATGCTGCTGATGCGCATGGTCGAGAAGAAAGTCGCGGTGCCCGGCCTGATCTCCGTGGGGGGTAAATAATGGAATTCGACTTCACTGGCATCATCCCGGCCATTCCCGGCTTGTGGAACGGCATGGTGATGACCCTCAAGCTGATGGCCCTGGGTGTCGTCGGCGGGATCATCCTGGGGACGATCCTGGCGCTGATGCGCCTGTCCCACAACAAGCTGGTCTCCAATATCGCTGGCGCCTACGTCAACTATTTCCGCTCGATCCCGCTGCTGCTGGTCATCACCTGGTTCTACCTGGCGGTGCCGTTCGTGCTGCGCTGGATCACCGGCGAAGACACGCCGATCGGTGCGTTCGGCTCCTGCGTCGTGGCGTTCATGATGTTCGAGGCGGCGTACTTCTGCGAAATCGTGCGGGCCGGCGTGCAGTCGATCCCCAAGGGCCAGATGGGCGCGGCACAGGCACTGGGCATGAACTATGGCCAGGTCATGCGCCTGATCATCCTGCCCCAGGCGTTTCGCAAGATGACCCCGCTGTTGCTGCAACAGAGCATCATCCTGTTTCAGGACACCTCGCTGGTCTACACGGTCGGCCTGGTGGACTTCCTCAATGCTTCGCGGGCCAATGGCGACATCATCGGCCGCTCCAATGAGTTCCTGATCATCGCAGGTCTCGTGTACTTCACAATCAGCTTTGCCGCCTCGCTGCTGGTCAAGCGTCTGCAAAAAAGGTTCGCCGTATGATCTCTATCAAGAACATCAACAAGTGGTATGGGGACTTCCAGGTACTGACCAATTGCAGCACCGAGGTCAGCAAGGGTGAGGTTGTGGTGGTGTGCGGGCCGTCGGGTTCGGGCAAGTCCACGCTGATCAAGTGCGTGAACGCCCTGGAGCCGTTCCAGAAGGGCGACATCGTGGTCGATGGCACGTCCATCGCCGACCCGAAGACCAACCTGCCGAAACTGCGTTCGCGCGTGGGCATGGTGTTCCAGCATTTCGAACTGTTCCCGCACCTGACCATCACCGAGAACCTGACCATCGCGCAGATCAAGGTGCTGGGCCGCAGCAAGGAAGAAGCCACCAAGAAAGGCCTGCAATTGCTTGAGCGCGTGGGTCTCTCGGCCCACGCCCACAAACACCCGGGCCAGCTCTCCGGCGGCCAGCAGCAGCGCGTGGCGATTGCCCGTGCGCTGGCGATGGACCCGGTGGTGATGCTGTTCGACGAACCGACCTCGGCCCTTGACCCGGAAATGGTCAACGAAGTGCTCGACGTGATGGTGCAACTGGCCCACGAAGGCATGACCATGATGTGCGTGACCCACGAAATGGGCTTCGCCCGCAAAGTGGCGAACCGGGTGATCTTCATGGACCAGGGCCAGATCATCGAAGACTGCCCGAAAGAAGAGTTCTTCGGCGACATCAGCGCCCGCTCCGAACGTGCGCAGCATTTCCTCGAGAAAATCCTGCAGCACTAAAGCGTCGCCTTCTTTAGGCGCGCTGATCCTTGTGGCGAGGGAGCTTGCTCCCGCTGGGTCGCGCAGCGGCCCCAAAACCGGCAAATGCAATGTATCTGGCATACCGCATGAACCGTTTTGCGACTGCTTCGCAGCCGAGCGGGAGCAAGCTCCCTCGCCACAGGACCGCGTTCGAAGGACGACCGCCGCCACACTGGTTGACCCAAGGCTTCTGTGATGAAATGCGACCCCACCCTTTATCGCGCCGCGCCGCCATCACTCGCCGTGAAACCCCGCCTGATCCGCCATCTGTTCCTGCCGCCGCTGGTCATTGCGCTGATGATCGGCCTGGGTTACCTCGGCTTCTGGATCAGCGAGCACTACGGCGTACGCGGCCTCGCCGAGAATGGTGAGCGCCAGTTGGAACTGCACGCCCGTGCGGTCGAGAGCGAGATCAGCAAGTACACCTACCTGCCCAGCCTGTTGGAGCTTGAGTCGAGCGTCTCGCAACTGCTGGACGACCCGACGCCCGAGCATCGCAAGACCGTCAACGAATACCTCGAAGGCCTGAACCGCCGCAGTCGCAGCCGGGCCATCTACGTGATGGACACCACCGGCCGGGTGATGGCCACCAGCAACTGGCGTGATGTCGACAGTTATCTGGGCGAAGACCTGTCCTTCCGCGCCTACTTCCAGAACGCCGTGCGCGGCCAGCCGGGACGGTTCTATGGCATCGGCAGCACCAATGGCGAGCCCGGTTACTATCTCGCCCATGGCCTGGAACAACAGGGCAAGATCATCGGCGTCGCCGTGGTCAAGGTGCGCCTCGAAGCCATGGAGGAGCGCTGGCAGCGGGCGCGGCTGGAGGCGTTCGTCAGTGATGAAAACGGCATCATCATCCTGTCCAGCGACTCGGCGCGACGGCTCAAGTCGGTGCGCCCCCTGAGCGACGAGACCAAGGAACGCCTGGCCCGCAGCCTGCAATATTATTGGTTCCCTTTGAACGAGCTGGTGCCCCTGGCCCGGGAGCGCCTGGCCGAAGGCATGGAGAAGCTGACCTTCCCGGCCAACACCCAACTGGTGTCCGACGAGCGCGCCATCAGCTATTTGTCGCAAACCCGGCCCTTGAGCGATACCCCGTGGAATTTCACCCTGCTGACGCCCCTTGAAGACCTGCGTCGCCAGGCGATCAACCAAGGCATCCTGGTGGCCGTGGCCTTCGCCCTGGTGGCGTTCCTGCTGATCGCCTGGAACGAACGGCGCAAGGTCATCGCCACCCGTCTCGCGGCCCGGGAAGCGTTGCAGGAAGCCAACAACCAGCTCGAGCGTCGGATTACCGAACGCACCACCGACCTGCGTGCCAGCAACGAACGACTCAAGGGCCAGATCCGCGAGCGACGCCAGGCCGAAGAGACCTTGCGCCGGGCCCAGGACGAACTGGTCCAGGCCGGAAAACTGGCGGCCATCGGCCAGATGTCCACCAGTATTGCCCATGAACTCAACCAGCCGCTGGCGGCGTTGCGCACCTTGTCCGGCAACACCGTACGCTTCCTTGAGCGCGGCCAACTGGACATCGCCAGCACCAACCTCAATACCATCAACGAATTGATCGACCGCATGGGCCGGATCACCGCCAGCCTGCGCGCCTTTGCCCGCCGCGGCGATGACCAGGGCCGAGCGAGCCTGGGCAAAGCCGTCGAAGCCGCCTTGCAACTGCTGGGCGGACGCCTGGAAAACCTCGACATCCAGATCCACAGCGGTTTCGATGACGTCCAATTGCAAATCGACCAGACCCGCCTGGAACAGATCCTGGTGAACCTGATCGGTAATGCCCTGGACGCCATGCAGACGCAACCCGAGCCGAAACTGTGGCTCGAAGGCCAGGCCGCCGACGGTAAATATCGCTTGCGGGTGCGCGACAATGGCCACGGCATCGATCCTGAGGCCCGCAAGCATTTGTTCGAACCGTTCTTCACCACCAAGCCTGGCGAACAAGGCCTGGGCCTGGGCCTGACGCTCTCGGCGAGCCTGGCCGCCGCCGCGGGTGGGCACCTGGGCGTCGAGTACCCGCTTGAGCGTGGCACCACGTTTGTCCTCAACCTACCGTTGGTGAACCCTTCACCTGCCGAGCCGCTATGAACCACGACCTGAGCGTACTGATCGTCGAAGACGACCCCCACGTCCTGCTGGGCTGCCAGCAGGCCTTGAGCCTGGAAGACATTCCCTGCGTCGGCGTGGGCAGCGCCGAAGAGGCGCTGGAGCGGGTCGACGATAACTTTGCCGGCATCGTCATCAGCGACATTCGCCTGCCGGGCATCGACGGCCTGGAACTGCTGACCCGTCTCAAGGCGCGGGACCGCAGCCTGCCGGTGGTGTTGATCACCGGCCATGGCGACATTTCCATGGCCGTGGGCGCCATGCAAAAAGGCGCCTATGACTTCATGGAGAAGCCCTTCTCTCCTGAACGCTTGGTGGACGTCGCCCGCCGCGCCCTGGAGCAGCGCAGCCTGGCACGGGAAGTGTCATCGCTGCGGCGGCAACTGGCCGAACGCGATTCCCTGGAAGGCCGGATCATTGGTCGCTCGCCGGCCATGCAGCACCTGCGCGCGCTGATCGCCAACGTCGCCGACACCTCGGCCAACGTGCTGATCGAAGGCGAAACCGGCACCGGCAAGGAATTGGTCGCCCGCTGCCTGCATGATTTCAGTCGGCGCCATGACAAGCAGTTCGTCGCGCTGAACTGCGGCGGCTTGCCGGAAAACCTGTTCGAAAGCGAGATTTTCGGCCACGAGGCCAATGCCTTCACCGGTGCCGGCAAGCGCCGGATCGGCAAGATCGAGCACGCCGACGGCGGCACGCTGTTCCTCGATGAAGTGGAGAGCATGCCCCTGCCCTTGCAGATCAAGTTGCTGCGCGTGTTGCAGGAACGCACCCTCGAACGCCTGGGTTCGAACCAGAGCGTGGCCGTGGATTGCCGGGTGATCGCCGCCACCAAGTCCGACCTGGACGAAATGGGCCGCTCCGGGCAGTTCCGCAGCGACCTGTATTACCGCCTCAACGTGGTGACCCTGGAGCTGCCGCCCCTGCGCGAGCGGCGCGAAGACATCCTGCAACTGTTCGAGCATTTCCTACAGCAGTCGTCCCTGCGCTTCGACCGCACGGTGCCGGAGCTGGACAACCAGACCCTGTCGAACCTGATGAGCCATGACTGGCCGGGCAACGTGCGCGAGCTGCGCAACGTCGCCGAGCGCTACGCCTTGGGCCTGCCGGCCTTCAAGCGCTCCGGCGCCAGCGGTGGCAGCCAGGGCCTGGCCTTCGCCGAAGCGGTGGAAGCCTTCGAACGCAACCTGCTGGTGGACGCCCTGCAACGCAGCGGTGGCAACCTGACCCAGGCCAGCCAGGAACTGGGCATGGCCAAGACCACGCTGTTCGACAAAGTCAAAAAATATGGCCTGAGCCACTGACCTGGGATGTGAAGCTGTGGATCTGATTTTCAAGGCGGCGCTGGGTGCCGCCGTTGTGGTCATCCTGGCGATGCTCGCCAAGACCAGGAATTACTACATCGCCGGGTTGGTGCCGCTGTTCCCCACCTTCGCCCTGATCGCCCACTACATCGTCGGCAAGGGCCGCTCGGTGGACGACCTGAAGACCACCATCGTGTTTGGCATGTGGTCGATCATTCCGTACTTCGTCTATCTCGCAACGCTGTACGTGATGATCGACCGCATGCGCCTCGAAGCCTCATTGGCCGTGGCAGCCGTCGCCTGGCTGATGGCGGCGACGGTGCTGGTCAGCGTCTGGGTGCGGCTTCACGGCTGATTCTGTGATCAATAGCCGACGGTAAACCGCTTTTGCGAAAACTGCGGCGTTTCCACTTCATCGATCATCGCGATGGCGTAATCGGCAAAGCTGATCCAACTGCGCCCGGTGTCATCAAACAGCAGGTGGTCCTTGCCCACTCGGAACTGCCCGGTGCGCTCGGTTTCAACGAACTCCGCCAAAGGCGAGAGGAAGGTCCAGTCCAAGTCCTGTTCCTTGCGCAGCACATCCAGGAACACGGCACCGGCGCTGGCTTCGGCCAGGTATTCCTCAGGAAAACCATCACTGTCGATCACCCGGCTGTTATCCGGCAGCAGCAACGAACCGGCCCCGCCGACCACCAGCAAGCGCTTGACCCCGGAGGCCTTCAGCGGTGCGATGATTTTGTCGGCCGGCACGGTGGCAAAGTGCGCGGCACTGATCACCACGTCGTGGCCGGCGATGGCCGCAGTCAACGCCTCGCTGTCCAATACATCCAGCTGTTTGCTGACCACCCCGGTCCTTTCGCCAATTTTCGCGGTGTTGCGGGCAATGGCCGTTACGCTGTGACCACGGCGCAGGGCCTCTTCCAACAGCTGGCTACCCGCACGCCCGGTGGCGCCGATGATTGCGATTTTGCTCATGGTATTCTCCGTTGATTACACAAGATGCTACTGAAGCAGTTGCTTGAATATTTCCAAGTGACATGAGCCTTTAGGGCTTGAAATGAAGCCCTTGTGGCGAGGGAGCTTGCTCCCGCTCGGCTGCGCAGCAGTCGCAAAAATGCTCATGCGGAGCGCCAGGTACGACTCACTGTCTGGTATTGGGGCCGCTGCGCAGCCCAGCGGGAGCAAGCTCCCTCGCCACAAAAGCGCATCAGCCCAGCCTCATCGCTGTCTCAATACCTCACCACTTCATCTCGCCTTTCGCCACCTTGGCACTGAGTTCCAGGGAACTGTCTTCACCCAACTTCGGGTAGCGTTGCTTCATGGCGGCGATCAACGCGGCAGAGTCCTTGGCCTTGGCGGTTTCCTCATCGAAGGCCTTGATGTAACCGGCAGTGAATGTCACCGGGGCCAGGGAACGGGCGCTTTCACCCAGGTAATGGCCGGGAATGACCGTGGCCGGTTGCAGCTTTTCAATGTGATCCAGCGTCGCCAGCCAATCCTTGTGAGACTTCGGCGTCTGGGTGTCGGCCATCCACACATGAATGTTCTCGGCCACCACGACACCGCCAACCACCGCCTTGATCGATGGAATCCAGACGAAACTGCGGTCCGGTTGCGGGCCATCGAGGCCGACGATCTGCAGGCGCTGGCCTTCCAGGGTCAGGCTGTCGCCCTTCAACACCTGAGGCACGATGGCCTTGGTGGGTGCATCGGTCTTCAGGATCGGCCCCCAATATTTCAGCTTGCCGTCCAGGGTGTGCTTGATGTGTTCGACGGTCGGCGCCGACGCCAGCACCTTGGCCTCAGGGAACGCGGCGGTGAGGGTTTCCAAGCCAAAATAGTAGTCAGGATCGCCATGGCTGATGTAGATCGTGGTCAGCCGTTTGCCACTGGCGCGGATTTTCTCCACCACCTGCTCGGCCTGGGTCTTGCCGAACTGGGCGTCCACCAAAATCGCCTCCTTCTCACCGCTGACCAACACCGACGTCACTGGAAAAACCGCCGCCGCACCGGGGTTGTAGACGTCGAGCGTCAAATCGGCGGCCCAGCCCTGGGCGGTGAAGGCCAGGGCGGCGGTGGCCAGCAGCAGGCGCTTGAGTGGGATAAGTCCGGTCATGGTGTGCTCCGTTGTCCAAAAACCCGTCAGGGGATGTGACTGAGCTTAGTTGCCTGACTCGTTACAAAAAATGCGATGCTGGGACATAGTTTGTTTCTGAAAGCGGGCAAATCATGGATCGTCTACAAGCAATGCGGGTGTTCGTCACGGTGGTCGACCTCGGTAGCCAGTCAGCGGCGGCCGAGCACCTGGACCTGTCGCGGCCGGTGGTGTCACGCTACCTGGCGGAGCTGGAAGACTGGGTCGGTGCCCGGCTGATGCACCGCACCACGCGCAAACTGAGCCTGACCGCCGCCGGCACGGAGATCCTGCCGCGCTGCCGGCAAATGCTGGAGTTGTCCGGCGACATGCAAGCCGCCGTTGGCACCCCGGACGACGCGCCACGGGGCATGTTGCGCATCAGTGCCAGCACCTCCTTCGGCCAGGCCCAACTGGCGAGCGCCATGGCCGAATACGTCAAGCGCTACCCAGGGGTGAGCGTCGATCTGCAGATGCTCGACCGCACCGTCAACCTGGTGGATGAACGCATCGACCTGGCGATCCGCATGAGCAACGACCTGGACCCGAACCTGATCGCACGCCGCCTTACCGTCTGCCGCTCGGTGATCTGCGCGTCGCCGCGGTATCTGCGTGAGCACTCGACACCGCTGCGCGTGGAAGATCTGAGCCGGCACAACTGCCTGACCCATTCCTACGTTGGCAAGAGCCTGTGGCATTTCGAGCAAGACGGCGAGCCGATCGCGGTGCCGGTGCAAGGCAATATCAGCGCCAACGAAGCCAGCACCTTGCTCCAGGCCACGATAGCCGGCGCGGGCGTGGCGATGCTGCCCAGCTACCAGGCTGGCCCGCATATCCAGAGCGGTGAACTGGTGCGCCTGCTGGGCCACGCCGAACCGCGCCGGATGAACATGTATGCGGTGTACGCCTCACGCAAGCACATGCCGTCGGCGTTGCGCAGCCTGCTGGATTTTCTGGTGTTGAAGTTTCCTGAGACGCCTGAGTGGGATGTGGGGCTCTAAACGATACCCGTCTCACCTCCGATCTCCTGTGGGAGCGGGCTTGCTCGCGAAGGCGTAGTGTCAGCCAATTAGATGTCGACTGATACACCGCCTTCGCGAGCAAGCCCGCTCCCACAGGGGGGTCACCGTTGCTCTCAAGGCTGCGTCGGGATTTCACCAACAGCCCGCCCCAAGGCATACTGGCCACCCTCCGCACTCCAGAACCCTAAACCGCCCCATGCGTATCCACGTCAGTTTCATCGACCGCGTCGGCATCACCCAGGAAGTCCTGGCCTTGCTCGGTGGGCGCAATCTCAACCTGGATGCCGTGGAGATGGTGCCGCCCAACGTCTACATCGACGCCCCGACCCTCAGCCCGCAAGTGCTCGACGAGTTGCGCGAGGCGTTGTTCAGCGTGCGCGGCGTGCAGGCCGTTACCGTGGTGGACATCCTGCCGGGCCAGCGCCGGCACTTGCAGCTCGATGCCTTGCTGGCCGCCATGACCGACCCGGTGCTGGCCCTGGACAGCGCCGGCAAGGTGTTGCTGGCCAACCCGGCGCTGATTGCCCTGTACGGGCGTGAACCGGCCGGGGAAAGCGTGGCCGAGCTGTTCGGTGACGAGGCATTGCTCGGCGCCCTGCTGGAGAACGGTTTCCGCTTGCCGCTTCGAGAAATCACCCTCAACGGCCAGACCTTGCTCCTGGATGCCACGCCCATCACCGATGCCGGCGCGCTGCTGACGCTTTATCAGCCCAACCGCATCGGCGAGCGCCTGTCGGCCCTGCATCACGATCACGCCGAAGGTTTCGACGCGCTGCTGGGCGAATCCCCGGCGATCCGCACCCTCAAGGCCCGGGCCCAGCGCGTCGCGGCCCTGGATGCACCGTTGCTGATCCAGGGCGAAACCGGCACCGGCAAGGAACTGGTGGCCCGGGCTTGCCACGCCATCAGCGCCCGACACAGCGCGCCGTTCCTGGCCCTGAACTGCGCCGCGCTGCCGGAGAACCTGGCCGAAAGCGAACTGTTCGGCTACGCCCCCGGCGCCTTCACCGGCGCACAACGGGGCGGCAAGCCAGGGCTGATGGAGCTGGCGAACCAAGGCACGGTGTTCCTCGATGAAATTGGCGAGATGTCGCCGTACCTGCAAGCCAAGTTGCTGCGTTTCCTGAATGATGGCAGCTTCCGCCGGGTGGGCGGCGACCGGGAAATCAAGGTCAACGTACGGATCCTCAGCGCCACCCACCGCAACCTGGAGAAAATGGTCAGCGAAGGCTCGTTCCGCGAAGACCTGTTTTATCGCCTGAACGTGCTCAACGTCGAAGTGCCGCCGCTGCGTGAGCGCGGCCAGGACATCCTGCTGCTGGCGCGTTATTTCATGCAGCAGGCCTGCGCGCAGATCCAGCGCCCGGTCTGCCGCCTCGCTCCCGGCACGTATCCGGCACTGTTGGGCAATCGCTGGCCGGGCAACGTGCGGCAATTGCAGAACGTGATCTTCCGCGCCGCCGCCATCTGCGAAAGCAGCCTGGTGGACATCGGCGACCTCGACATCGCCGGCACCTCGGTAGCGCGCCAAGGTGATGTGGAAGTCGAGAGCCTGGAACAGGCTGTGGAAAGCTTCGAGAAGCACCTGCTTGAAAGTTTGTATGCCAACTACCCGTCCACCCGCCAGTTGGCCAGCCGCCTGCAGACCTCCCATACCGCGATTGCCCATCGGTTGCGCAAGTACGGTATTTCCGGGAAGCCTTAGCTTTACTCGGTTCATGTGGGAGCGGGCTTGCTCGCGAAGACGGTGTGTCAGTCAACATCAACTTGGCTGGCACACCGTCTTCGCGAGCAAGCCCGCTCCCACAGAGGTTCTGAGCTGTGGTCGAAATCGCGTCAAAAACGACCTCCACTGTACTGAAAGCGCTACAGCGGAACGATATCGCTACACGCCGCGCTAACCTGCATGGTGCAAGGCTTTGATCCCACAACGATTTTTTCCAGGCCTGCAGCTGTAGCGATTTCGCTACAGCCAAGCCAATCCACATCTCGACATCTCCACTCAACCCATTGATATATAAGCCATTAATAACATTGGCCGCATTCTTGCTATGGGAATAACCATTCGGCCGGGCCAAGCCCCGCGCCTTTCTTCGCGTCCACCAGACGAATCTGGCCCCAGGAGTTTCCATGAGCGAGTTGCGTTTCACTGAAGATCACGAATGGCTGCGCGCCGAAGCCGACGGCAGCGTCACCGTAGGCATCACCGCTTTCGCGCAGAACGCATTGGGCGACGTGGTTTTTGTGCAACTGCCTGAATTGCAGGCCTACGAAAAAGGCGCCGAAGCCTCCACCGTGGAGTCGGTCAAGGCCGCCAGCGGCGTGTACATGCCCCTGGACGGTGAAGTGCTCGAAGTGAACGACAAACTCGACGCCAGCCCAGAACTGGTCAACGAAGATCCGCTGGGCGAAGGCTGGTTCTTCCGCTTTAAACCGACCGACGCCGGCGCAGTGGCTAAGCTGTTGGATCAAGATGCCTACGATCGCCTGATCAAAGCCAACGCCGAAGCCTGAGGAGCGCCCCATGACCGTTAATCTCGGCACCGCCAACGAATTCATCGCCCGCCACATCGGCCCGCGTGCAGGCGACGAGCAAGCCATGCTCGAACGCCTGGGCTACGACTCCCTGGAAGCCCTGAGCGCCAGCGTCATCCCGGAAAGCATCAAGGGCACCAGCGTGCTGGACATGGGCGACGGCCAGAGCGAAGCCGATGCACTGGCCTCGATCAAGGCCATCGCCGGCAAGAACCAACTGTTCAAGACTTACATCGGCCAGGGCTACTACAACTGCCATACGCCAGCACCGATCCTGCGCAACCTGCTGGAAAACCCGGCCTGGTACACCGCCTACACTCCGTACCAGCCAGAAATTTCCCAAGGCCGTCTCGAAGCACTGCTGAACTTCCAGACCCTGATCAGCGACCTCACCGGCCTGCCGATCGCCAACGCCTCCTTGCTGGACGAAGCCACCGCCGCCGCCGAAGCCATGACCTTCTGCAAGCGGCTGAGCAAGAACAAGGGCAGCAACGCCTTTTTCGCCTCAGTCCACAGCCACCCGCAAACCCTCGACGTGCTGCGCACCCGTGCCGAGCCCCTGGGCATCGACGTGGTGGTGGGCGATGAGCGCGAACTGAGCGACGTCAGCGGTTTCTTCGGCGCCCTGCTGCAATACCCGGCCAGCAATGGCGACCTGTTCGACTACCGCGAACTGACTGAACGCTTCCACGCCGCCAACGCCCTGGTGGCCGTCGCCGCTGACCTGCTGGCCCTGACCCTGCTGACGCCTCCGGGCGAATTCGGCGCCGACGTCGCCATCGGCAGCGCCCAGCGCTTCGGCGTGCCGCTGGGCTTCGGCGGCCCGCACGCGGCCTATTTCTCCACCAAGGATGCGTTCAAGCGCGACATGCCGGGCCGTCTGGTCGGCGTTTCCGTGGACCGTTTCGGCAAGCCGGCCCTGCGCCTGGCGATGCAGACCCGCGAACAACACATCCGCCGCGAGAAAGCCACCAGCAACATCTGCACCGCCCAAGTGCTGCTGGCCAACATCGCCAGCATGTACGCCGTGTATCACGGCCCCAAGGGCCTGGTGCAAATTGCCAACCGCATCCATCACCTGACTGCAATCCTTGCCAAGGGCCTGGGCGCGCTGGGCCTGACCGTCGAGCAAGAGAGCTTTTTCGACACCCTGACCCTGCACACCGGCGCGCAAACCGCCGTCCTGCACGACAAGGCCCGCGCCCAACGCATCAACCTGCGCGTGGTGGACACTGAACGCCTGGGACTGTCCCTGGACGAGACCACCAACCAGGCTGACATTGAAGCACTGTGGAACCTATTGGCCGACGGCAAGGCCCTGCCAGACTTCGCCGCACTGGCCGCCAACGTGCAAAGCCGCATCCCGGCCGAGCTGGTGCGCCAAACGGCGATCCTCAGCCACCCGGTGTTCAACCGCTACCACTCCGAAACCGAGCTGATGCGTTACCTGCGCAAGCTCGCCGACAAGGACCTGGCCCTGGATCGCACCATGATCCCGCTGGGTTCCTGCACCATGAAACTCAACGCCGCCAGCGAAATGATCCCGGTGACCTGGGCCGAGTTTGGCGCCCTGCACCCGTTCGCCCCGGCCGAGCAGAGCGCTGGTTACCAGCAACTGACCGACGAGCTGGAAGCCATGCTCTGCGCCGCCACCGGCTATGACGCGGTGTCGCTGCAACCCAACGCCGGTTCCCAGGGTGAATACGCCGGCCTGCTGGCGATCCGCACCTATCACCAGAGCCGTGGCGAAGACCGCCGCGACATCTGCCTGATCCCCTCCTCGGCCCACGGCACCAACCCGGCCACCGCCAACATGGCCGGCATGCGCGTGGTCGTGACCGCCTGCGATGCCCGTGGCAACGTCGACATCGAAGACCTGCGCGCCAAGGCCATCGAGCACCGCGAACACCTCGCTGCGCTGATGATCACCTATCCGTCCACCCACGGCGTGTTCGAAGAAGGCATCCGCGAAATCTGCGGCATCATTCATGACAACGGCGGCCAGGTGTACATCGACGGCGCCAACATGAACGCCATGGTCGGCCTCTGCGCCCCGGGCAAGTTCGGCGGCGACGTGTCGCACCTGAACCTGCACAAGACCTTCTGCATCCCTCACGGCGGTGGCGGCCCGGGCGTCGGCCCGATTGGCGTCAAGTCGCACCTGGCGCCGTTCCTGCCGGGCCACGCCAACATGGAACGCAAGGAAGGCGCGGTGTGCGCGGCGCCGTTCGGCAGCGCGAGCATCCTGCCAATCACCTGGATGTACATCCGCATGATGGGCGGCGCCGGCCTCAAGCGCGCCTCGCAACTGGCGATCCTCAATGCCAACTACATCGCCCGTCGCCTGGAAGAGCATTACCCGGTGCTCTACTCCGGCAGCAACGGTCTGGTGGCCCACGAATGCATCCTCGACCTGCGTCCGCTCAAGGACAGCAGCGGCATCAGCGTCGATGACGTGGCCAAGCGCCTGATCGACTTCGGTTTCCACGCCCCGACCATGTCGTTCCCGGTGGCCGGCACGTTGATGATCGAGCCGACCGAAAGCGAATCCAAGGAAGAGCTGGACCGTTTCTGCGACGCCATGATCTGCATCCGCGAAGAAATCCGCGCGGTGGAAAACGGCAGCCTGGACAAAGACGACAACCCGCTCAAGAACGCCCCGCACACCGCGGCGGAACTGGTCGGCGACTGGACCCACCCGTACAGCCGCGAACAGGCGGTGTACCCGGTGGCGTCGTTGGTCGAAGGCAAGTACTGGCCGCCCGTGGGCCGGGTCGACAACGTGTTCGGCGACCGCAACCTGGTCTGCGCCTGCCCGTCGATCGAAAGCTACGCTTGATCTGTGAAGGGGCGGGTCCGCTCGCCCTCTCAACAAACACCGCCTATCCCCTTGTGGGAGCGGGCTTGCTCGCGAAGGCGGCGTATCAGTCGACGCTTACTTGGCTGACACCCCGTCTTCGCGAGCAAGCCCGCTCCCACATTGGATCTACGCGAATCTCATAAAAACCGTCGATCTCATAAAAAGAAACCGGAGAAACACCATGTCGTTAAGCGTGTTCGACCTGTTCAAGATCGGTATCGGTCCTTCCAGCTCCCATACCGTCGGCCCGATGCGTGCCGCTGCCCGTTTTGTCGAGGGGCTGCGCCGTGACGATCTGCTTGAAAGCACTACCAGCGTCAAGGTCGAGCTCTATGGCTCGCTCGGGGCCACCGGCAAGGGCCACGGCAGTGACAAGGCCGTGTTGCTGGGCCTGGAGGGCGAGCACCCCGACACCGTGGACACCGAGACGGTGAACGCCCGGCTCCAGGAGATCCGCAGCAACGGTCGCCTGAACCTGCTCGGCGAACGCTCCATCGAATTCAATGAAAAGCTGCACTTGGCGATGATCCGCAAGCCGCTGGCCTTTCACCCCAACGGCATGATCTTCCGCGCCTTCGATGCCGCCGGGCTGCAAGTGCGCAGCCGCGAGTACTACTCGGTCGGTGGCGGCTTTGTCGTCGATGAAGACGCCGCCGGTGCCGACCGCATTGTCGAAGACGCCACGCCCCTGACCTTCCCGTTCAAGAGTGCCAAGGACCTGCTGGGCCATTGCAGCACCTATGGCCTGTCCATCAGCCAGGTGATGCTGACCAACGAAAGCGCCTGGCGCCCCGAAGCCGAGACCCGCGCCGGCCTGCTGAAGATCTGGCAGGTGATGCAGGACTGCGTGGCGGCGGGCTGTCGCAACGAAGGGATTCTGCCGGGCGGGCTGAAGGTCAAGCGCCGGGCCGCGGCGTTGCACCGCCAGTTATGCAAGAACCCCGAAGCCGCCCTGCGCGATCCGCTGTCGGTGTTGGACTGGGTCAACCTGTATGCCTTGGCCGTCAACGAAGAGAACGCCTACGGCGGGCGCGTAGTCACCGCCCCGACCAACGGAGCGGCGGGCATCGTCCCGGCCGTGCTGCATTACTACATGCGCTTCATCCCCGGGGCCAGCGAGGACGGCGTGGTGCGCTTCCTGCTGACCGCCGCCGCCATCGGCATCCTCTACAAGGAAAACGCCTCCATCTCCGGCGCCGAAGTCGGTTGCCAGGGTGAAGTGGGCGTGGCCTGTTCCATGGCCGCCGGTGCCTTGTGCGAAGTGCTCGGAGGCACCGTGCAGCAAGTGGAAAACGCCGCCGAGATCGGCATGGAGCACAACCTCGGCCTGACCTGCGACCCGATCGGCGGCCTGGTGCAGGTGCCGTGCATCGAACGCAACGCCATGGGTTCGGTGAAGGCCATCAACGCGGTGCGCATGGCCATGCGCGGCGACGGGCATCACTTCGTCTCCCTCGACAAAGTCATCCGCACCATGCGCCAGACCGGCGCCGACATGAAAAGCAAATACAAGGAGACCGCCCGCGGCGGTCTGGCGGTCAACATCATCGAATGCTGACGCGCGTCATTTTCATTTTCCAGGAGTTGATATGTCCACCGAACAACTGTTGAAAACCCCGCTGCACGCCCTGCACCTCGAACTCGGCGCCCGCATGGTGCCGTTCGCCGGCTACGACATGCCGGTGCAGTACCCATTGGGCGTGATGAAGGAACACCAGCACACCCGCGATCAGGCCGGGTTGTTCGACGTGTCCCACATGGGCCAGATCCGCCTGACCGGCGCAGGTGCTGCCAAGGCCCTGGAAACCCTGGTGCCGGTGGACATCATCGACCTGCCGGTGGGCATGCAGCGCTACGCCATGTTCACCAACGACAACGGCGGCATCCTCGACGACCTGATGGTCGCCAACCTGGGCAATGACGAACTCTTCCTGGTGGTCAACGCCGCCTGCAAGGATCAGGACCTGGCTCACCTGCAAGGGAAAATCGGCGACCAGTGCAGCATCGAGCCGCTGTTCGAAACCCGTGCCCTGCTCGCCCTGCAAGGCCCGGCCGCCGTCAACGTGCTCGCCCGCCTGGCACCGGACATGGTGAAAATGACTTTCATGCAGTTCCAGCGCGTCACGCTGTTGGGCGTGGACTGCTTTGTCAGCCGTTCGGGCTACACCGGTGAAGACGGTTTCGAAATCTCCGTGCCCGCCGCCGATGCGGAAAAACTCGCCCGCGCCCTGCTGGCCGAGCCGGAAGTCGCGGCCATCGGCCTTGGCGCCCGTGATTCCCTGCGCCTGGAAGCTGGCTTGTGCCTCTACGGCCACGACATGAACACCGAGACCACGCCAATCGAAGCCAGCCTGCTGTGGGCGATTTCCAAAGTACGTCGTGCCGACGGCGCTCGCGCTGGCGGTTTCCCTGGCGCTGAAAGCGTGTTCGCCCAACAACAGGGCGGCGTGAAGCGCAAACGCGTCGGCCTGCTGCCCCAGGAACGCACACCGGTGCGCGAAGGCGCAGAGATCGTCAACGAAGCGGGCGAGATTATCGGGACGGTGTGCAGCGGCGGTTTCGGCCCGACCTTGGGCGCTCCGTTGGCGATGGGTTACCTGGACAGCGCCTATGTAGCGCTGGATACGCCGGTCTGGGCCATCGTGCGTGGGAAAAAGGTGCCTTTGCTTGTAAGCAAAATGCCATTCGTTCCACAGCGCTACTACCGCGGCTGATTGGTTGTTTCTATAAGTAACGCGATTGCGTTATACGTGCACTAATGTGTAACGCAATCGCCATAAAAAGGTGCATATCTTTAGAGGTGATCGTTCCTTATAACGTGGGCAAACAATTGAACTAGCCTATCGAATAACCCCCGCTCCGCAAGCGGCGTAAATGCTGGCAAGCTGAGCAAATACAGGGCCTTCCGGGGGGTTGTTTTTTCATTCGAAGTTGGCGTAGAGTTTGGTCACTGTGTTTGCATGGGTCGCTTGGAATCGTGACCTGGGCAGTAGCTTATGAAGTTCGCTACATCCCGTTCGACGTCTCTTACTTTCCTGCAACCCAGCCCCAGTACTCTTTCATGTGAAAGAGGCTGTCATCAATTTTAGCGTCAAAGGAAATAAGAAAATGTCTCAACGTCAGAGCGGTACCGTCAAGTGGTTCAATGACGAGAAGGGTTTTGGTTTTATCACACCTGAAAGCGGTCCGGATCTGTTCGTGCATTTCCGTGCCATCCAGGGCAACGGCTTCAAGAGCCTGAAAGAAGGCCAGAAAGTCACTTTCGTTGCCGTGCAAGGCCAGAAAGGCATGCAGGCTGACGAGGTTCAAGCCGAAGCCTAAGGCTTTCGCGAACTAAAAAGCCCCTGATTGATATCAGGGGCTTTTTTATGGGCGTAAATCCGTAAAATGGCTTCTTTTTTGTTCGAGGCCGTCATGTCGAAACACTTGCTCACCCCTCAAGGTGACTTTCCTCCCGCCGGCCTGGGCCGTCGCCTGGCTGCGATGTTTTATGACTTCTTGCTGTGCACGGCGCTGCTGATCGTGACCAGCGGTGCCTACAAGATGATCCAGATGGCGATCATCGGCGAAGAAAAAATGCGCGCCCTGACCGAAGCCGGTGCCCTGGACGGCGATCCGCTGCTGTCCACCGTGCTGCTGTTCGTGCTGTTCGGCTTCTTCGCCAAGTTCTGGACCCACAACGGCCAGACCCTGGGCATGCAGGTGTGGTGCATCCGTGTGCAGAACGCCGATGGCACCGCCATCAGCCTGTGGCAGGCGCTGTTGCGGTTCGTGGTGTCGATTGCGTCATTGCTGCTGGTGGGGCTGGGCTTTATCTGGGCGCTGTTCGACAAGCGCCAGCGCAGCTGGCATGACATCTACTCGGATACGCAGCTGGTACGGATTCCCAAGAAGACCAAGTAGGAACGCACTACATCCCCGTGGCGAGGGAGCTTGCTCCCGCTCGGCTGCGCAGCAGTCGTAATCCAGCCAATGCGGTATGACAGAATAACCGCGCGGTGGCTCGTTTGGGGCTGCTACGCAGCCCAGCGGGAGCAAGCTCCCTCGCCACAAAATCTCGCAGCCCCGCAATCTTCTTCAGCTTCAGGCATTGCCCGCCAGCTTCATCCGCGCCGCCTGGGTGAAGTCCAGCATGCGCTTGAGCGGGCGAATCGCCTGGGGGATCAGCGCCGGGTCAACGAAGATCTCGTTGGCGCCTTCCTGCAAGCTCTTGAGGGTCCGTTCCAGGGTATTCATCGCCATCCATGGGCAGTGTGCGCAACTGCGGCATGCCGCGCCGTTACCGGCAGTAGGGGCCTCGATGAAGACCTTGTCCGGGCACAGCTGCTGCATCTTGTAGAAAATGCCGCGGTCGGTGGCGACGATCAGCGTCTTGTTCGGCAGGGTCTGGGCCGCGGCGATCAACTGGCTGGTAGAACCCACGGCATCCGCGAGTTCGATCACCGAGGTCGGCGACTCCGGATGCACCAGGATCGCGGCGTCCGGGT
Organism: Pseudomonas sp. Z3-6; assembly: GCF_051131985.1. Lineage (NCBI taxonomy): Bacteria > Pseudomonadati > Pseudomonadota > Gammaproteobacteria > Pseudomonadales > Pseudomonadaceae > Pseudomonas > Pseudomonas sp. Z3-6. The sequence continues at coordinate 1,540,957 of NZ_CP071644.1, read as the reverse complement.
ACAACGCCTTCATGTCTTCCAACTGCTTGGACTTGAACTCTTCGTGGACGATACAGGCACCGTCCCAGAGCAGCATGTCGGCGCCGGTCTTGCGCTGGATGTAGGTGCCCAGGTGCTTGTCCGGCCCCCAGATGATCGTCTCGCCGTTGTCCATCAGGCTTTCGACGATTTCCAGCGCGCAACTGGACGTCACCACCCAGTCGGCACGGGCCTTGACCGCCGCCGAGGTGTTGGCATAAACCACCACGGTGCGCTCCGGATGCTGGTCGCAGAACGCCGAGAATTCGTCCACCGGGCAACCCAGGTCCAGGGAGCAGGTGGCCTCCAGGGTCGGCATCAACACGCGTTTTTCGGGGTTGAGGATCTTGGCGGTCTCGCCCATGAACTTGACCCCGGCCACCACCACGGTCTTGGCCGGATGGGCATTGCCGAAGCGGGCCATTTCCAGGGAATCGGAGACACAGCCCCCGGTCTCCTCGGCCAGGGCCTGGATGATCGGGTCACAGTAGAAGTGCGCGACCAGCACCGCGTCCTGAGCCTTGAGCTCAGCGGCGATGGCGGCGCGGTACCAGGCCTCTTGCTCGGCGGTCAGCGGCTTGGGCTGCTTGGCGTCGAGGTGGGCCTGGACCAGAAGGCGTTCGGAAATTTGCGTCATGTTCGCAAGACCTGCAAGCGCGTTTAGCGCGAAAGTCGAGTATACACCCGGCTCCGGACCACTCGGGTACCGCCGGGAAAGTGGGTATCAATCAGGCACGGGACAGCGTGAAGCCGGCAAGGCTACAGAATATCCCGTCGATGCAAAAGATCATTCTGACCTGTGCCCGACCACAAGCCAGGACGCAGCCCCCCGTGGCGAGGGAGCAAGCTCCCTCGCCACAAAAGCGCCCCGGTGCTCGCCTCGGGCAAGCTGACTGAAATGTAATCACCCGCTCCGCCGGCTTATGTCATCTTCTTTTCAACGCGACACTGGGGAACCGGTGTTCGCAGCGAATCGACGGACGGACTTTCATCCCATGCAAACAAAAACTTCCCGGCGAACCTTCGTAAAGGGCCTGACTGCCGGCGGCATCCTCGGCGGCCTGGGCTTGTGGCGTGCGCCGGTCTGGGCAGTCACCGGCTCGGGCCTGCCCAGCGTACTGACAGGCACCGAGTTCGACCTGTTCATCGGCGAAAGCCCGGTCAATTTCAGCGGCAGCCCCCGCACCGCCCAGACCATCAACGGTGGCATCCCCGGCCCGCTGTTGCGCTGGCGTGAAGGCGACACCGTGACCCTGCGGGTACGCAATCGCTTGGAGGACACCACCTCCATCCACTGGCACGGCATCCTGCTGCCGGCCAACATGGACGGCGTTCCGGGGCTGAGTTTCAAGGGCATCGAGCCCGGCGGTATGTACGTGTATCAGTTCAAGGTCCGGCAGAACGGCACCTACTGGTACCACAGCCATTCCGGTTTCCAGGAACAATCCGGGGTCTACGGCCCGCTGGTGATTGATGCCAGGGAACCCGAACCCTTCCAGTACGAACGGGACTACGTGGTGATGCTCACCGACTGGACCGACGAAGACCCTGGCGCCCTCCTGCGCAAGCTCAAGAAACAGTCGGACTACTACAACTACAACAAACGCACCGTTGGCGACTTCATCGACGATGTGGGCAAGAACGGCTGGGCCAGCACCGTGGCCGATCGCAAGATGTGGGCCGAGATGAAGATGAACCCTACTGACCTGGCTGATGTCAGTGGCGCCACCTACACCTACCTCATGAACGGCCAGGCGCCGGACATGAACTGGACCGGCCTGTTCAAGCCTGGCGAACGTCTGCGCCTGCGCTTTATCAACGGCTCGTCCATGAGCTATTTCGACGTGCGCATTCCCGGCCTGAAGATGACGGTGGTGGCGTCCGACGGCCAATACGTCAAGCCGGTGAGCGTCGATGAGTTGCGGATCGCCGTGGCGGAAACCTATGACGTCATCGTCGAACCAACCCAAGAGGCCTACACCCTGTTCGCCCAGTCCATGGACCGCACGGGGTATGCCCGCGGCACCCTCGCGGCCAGGGCCGGGTTGTCGGCGCCGGTGCCGCCCCTGGACCCACGCCCCTTGGTGACCATGGACGACATGGGCATGGCGGGCATGGACCACAGCGGCATGCAAGGCATGGATCACAGCCAGATGCAGGGCATGGGTGACATGGCCGGCATGGATCACGGTGCCATGCAGGGCATGGACAGCATGCTCGCGCACCCCGACACCGAGAAAGACAATCCCCTCGTGGACATGCAGGCCATGGACGCCAAGCCCAAGCTCGATGACCCAGGCATGGGGCTGCGCGATAACGGACGCAAAGTGCTGACCTACGCCGACCTGCGCAGCACCTTTCCCGACCCCGACGGCCGCGAGCCGGGCCGAACGATCGAGTTGCACCTGACCGGGCACATGGAGAAATTCGCCTGGTCGTTCAACGGCGTGAAATTCTCCGACGCCGCACCGCTGCTGCTCAAGTACGGCGAGCGACTGCGTATCGTGCTGATCAACGACACCATGATGACCCACCCTATCCACCTGCACGGCATGTGGAGCGACCTGGAGGATGAGAACGGCCAGTTCATGGTCCGCAAGCACACCATCGACGTGCCACCGGGCGCCCGGCGCAGTTACCGGGTCACCGCCGATGCCCTCGGGCGCTGGGCGTATCACTGCCATCTGCTGTATCACATGGAGATGGGCATGTTCCGTGAAGTTCGGGTGCAGGAATGAGGAAGCGACCATGACCCCTATCGTGAAATACCCCGCCCTGCCCCTGGCCATTCTTGCTTTTGGCAGCAGCCTCTCGGCCTGGGCGGCGAACAATGACATGCCCGGCATGGACCACAGCCAGATGCAGGGTATGGACCACAGCCAGATGCAAGGCATGGACTCGATGCAGGGCATGGAACCCATGCAACCAGCGCCGACCAACAGCCGCACGCCGATCCCGGCACTGACCGCCGCCGACCGCGCCGCCGTCTACGAGGATCATGGCGGACACGCGGTGCACGACAGCGCCATCCATTCGTTTTTCCTCATCGACCAACTGGAATGGCAGGACGCCGATGACGGCAGCGCCCTGAGCTGGGACGCCTCCGGCTGGATCGGTGGCGACATCGACCGTTTGTGGTTGCGCTCCGAAGGTGAACGCCTCAATGGCAAGACCGAAGAAGCCGAATTGCAGGCGTTGTGGGGCCACGCCATCAGTCCTTGGTGGGACGTGGTGGCCGGCGTGCGCCAGGACTTCAAGCCGGGCGATTCGCAAACCTGGGCCGCCTTCGGCGTGCAAGGCATGGCCCTGTACAACTTCGAGGCGGAGGCCACCGCGTTCATCGGCGAAGGTGGCCAGAGCGCGGCGCGCCTGGAAGGCGACTACGACATCTTGTTGACCAATCGGTTGATCCTGCAGCCCACCGCAGAAGCCAACTTCTATGGCAAGAACGATCCCGCCCGTGGCGTCGGCTCGGGCTTGTCGGACACCGAACTCGGCGTGCGGCTGCGCTACGAAATACGCCGGGAATTCGCGCCCTACATTGGCGTCACCTGGAATCGGGTCTACGGCAACACCGCCGACTACGTCCGAGAAGAGGGCGAAGACAGCAGCGAAGCCCGCCTGGTGCTGGGCCTGCGCCTGTGGTTCTGATCTGTTTCACTAAAAACTAAAAACCAAGTTGTAGGAGTCCTTGCATGTCAGTCATCAAAACCGCTGTTGTATTGTCCGTTGGCCTGTTGCTCAGTGGCCTGGCCCAGGCTCATCCAAAACTGCTGTCCTCCACCCCGGCCGAAGGTGCCGAAGGGGCGGCACCGGCAAAGATCGAGCTGCACTTTTCCGAAAACCTGCTGACCAAGTTTTCCGGCGCCAAGCTGATGATGACTGCGATGCCGGGCATGGCAGCGCATTCGCCCATGCCGATGCCGGCCAAGGTGTCCGGCAGCGATGATCCGAAAACCATGGTCATCACGCCGAATGCCCCTCTCACCGCGGGCACCTATCAGGTCCAGTGGCGCGCGGTTTCGTCCGACACGCACCCGATCACCGGCAACGTCACATTCAAGGTGAAGTGAGTTGATGAGCGACTCGATCAACATCGCGCTGCGCTTTGCCCTGTACCTGGATTTGATGTTGCTGTTCGGCCTGGCCGCGTTTGGCCTGTATAGCCTGCGAGGCCAGGAGCGGGTGTCGGGTGCGCAGTTGCCTTTCGCGCCACTGCTGCTGGCCACGGCGGTGCTGGGCGGATTGCTCTCCCTGGCCGCCATGGCGTGCATGGCCTGGGCCATGAGCGGTGTTTCGACGTGGGCCGAGCTGTGGCCGCACATTGAAATGATGGTCGTGGAGACCGACCTCGGTTTGGCCTGGATGCTACGCATGGCGGCGTTGCTGCTGGCCGGTGTCGCCGTGACGCTCAATCAGCGTTGGCCGACCACCAGCCTCGGCCTGGTCGCGCTGGGCGGAGCCGTAGCCCTGGCGACGCTGGCCTGGGCAGGCCACGGCGCGATGGATGAAGGGGCACGCCGCAACTGGCATTTCATCACCGACTTTATGCACCTGTGGGCGGCGGGTGGCTGGATCGGTGCCCTGGCTGCGTTTGCCCTGCTACTGCGCCAGGCGGAACCGCAACTGGCGGTGCTGGCCCGGACATTGATCGGGTTTGAAACCGCCGGGGCGGTGATCGTGGTGGTTATCAGTGTGACGGGGGTGGTCAACTATTTGTTCATCGTTGGCCCAAGTATCGTCGGAGTGCTCGACAGCCTTTACGGTCAGTTGCTGGCGCTCAAACTTATTTTGTTCACGGCCATGCTGGTGTTCGCCGCGTTGAACCGATTTCACCTGAGCCCACTCCTGGAAAGTGCCCGACAGAGCGGCGAGCATGGGGTCGCGGTGAAGGCTCTGCGGCGCAGCATGGTCCTGGAGTTCTCCGTGGCGGTGGTCATCCTGGGGTTGGTGGCCTGGTTGGGGACGTTAAGCCCCGGGATGGAATAACCGGCACTGAATTCGTGGCGAGGGAGCTTGCTCCCGCTGGGGTGCGAAGCGCCCCCCAAAACCTGAGCACCCGGTGTGTCAGGCAAAGGGTACCCATACCTTTCGGGTCTGCTTCGCAGCCCAGCGGGAGCAAGCTCCCTCGCCACAAAGGGCAGCCGGGCGCGGTATTTAATTTTTCAATACCAGCAGCCAGTTTTCAGTTTGCCCATCGCAAGATGCCCTGGCCTAAATGAAGCTTTATCCAGCCAAGGCCCTGTCATGGAAAACGTTCGAACCTCAAGCACCCATGCCGTCTGGCTAATGGTCAGCATCGTGTGGGTGGCGCTGAACCTGCGGCCTTCGATGGCCGCCGTCGGGCCGCTGTTATCCGCCATTCGCGGGGAGGTCCCGCTGAGCTTCAGCACCGCTTCGCTGTTGACCATGTTGCCGGTCATGGCGATGGGCCTGGCGATGTTCCTGGGCATGCGCATCGCCCTGCGCATCGGCGAGCACCGCACCATCGTGCTGTCGCTGTTGATCATCGGTATCGCCACCGCATCGCGCTTGTATCTGGACAGCGCCGCCGAACTGATCGTCAGCGCGGTGTTGGCCGGGCTCGGCATCGCGTTGATCCAGGCGGTGATGCCGGCCCTGATCAAGTCGCGCTACACCGACAACGTCTCGCTGTTCATGGGTTTGTATGTCACGTCGATCATGGGCGGGGCGGCGCTTGCCGCATCGTTTTCGCCGTTTGTCCTGTCGCAAACTGGCAGCTGGCGCATCGGCCTGGCGATCTGGGCACTGTTGGCATTGATCGCACTGGGTTGCTGGTACGCCCAGCGTGCAGCCGTGCCCCCGTTGCCCGGAGCGCCTGTCCGGCAGCAAGCGTCATTCTTCAGCAATTCCCGAGCTTGGCTGCTGGCGATTTTCTTCGGCCTGGGCACCGCCTCCTACACCTGTGTACTGGCCTGGCTGGCCCCGTACTATGTGGAGAAGGGCTGGAGCGAACAACATGCAGGCCTGCTGTTGGGGTTCCTCACGGCCATGGAAGTGCTGTCCGGCCTCGTCACTCCGGCGATTGCCAACCGCAGCCGGGATAAACGCTGGGTCCTCACCGGGCTCCTGGCCCTGATCATCGGCGGCTTCTGCGGCCTGATCCTCAGCCCGGAACGTTTCAGCCTGTTGTGGCCCTGCCTGTTGGGCCTGGGCATCGGCGGCCTGTTCCCAATGAGCTTGATCGTCTCCCTCGACCACTTGGATAACCCGCGACGGGCCGGTGGCCTGACCGCGTTCGTGCAAGGCATTGGCTACCTGATCGCCGGGCTCTCGCCATTGATTGCCGGGGTGATTCGCGATCAGTCGGGCAGCTTCGAATGGGCCTGGTGGTCACTCACTGCCGTCATGGCGTTGATGCTCCTGATGGTCCTGCGCTTCGATCCCAAGCAATACGCGCGGCATATAGACTAGTGGCCTGTACGGTTAATTCGAGTACTCAAATTCGAGTGTCAGGGCTTGCCAGGCAAGGCGCCATGACGAGTCGTAGCCCGCTACGGCGAGGAATGGCAACGCAGGCTGGCAAGTTCTGGCGCCGAAGTTGAGTGCACGAATTAGCCACACAGGCCACTAGACAGCGCCTGTCGTAAGCCCTGCACCTGACTGAAAGATAAAAGCCCCGGGCTCCTGTATAAATGGAGGACTTTCGCCAGGACAAAGAGAGACGCAGGGATGACGCCGAGAATAGCTGATGCTGGTCAGTAACCTGCTCAGAAAGCTGGACATGCAAGACCTGATGGTTTTTGTAGCGGTGTACGAACAAGGCAGCGTCACCCAGGTCGCCGAGGCCCTATGCGTCAGCCAGTCAACCGTGAGCTACTGCCTGAGGAAACTGCGCACCAGTTTCCAAGACGAGCTGTTCATCAGTACCCGCTCCGGCATGCGCCCCACTCATAAAGCCACCGCCATGTACGGCCAGATACTGGGGGTTCTCCAGGCGATCAATCAATGCCATTCCGGTTTCCAGACATTCGATCCGAATCAGGAAGAAATCACCTTCAACCTCTGTGCGCCGGAATACTTTGAACTGCTGATCCTGCCCAAATTGGTCAAACGCTTCATCGGCAAGCGCTTTGCGGTGGTCATCAACACGACGAAATTTCATCGGGATATACCGGTTGATGCACTGCGGGACGATCGCTTCGATCTTGTCGTCTGTTTCGGGCCACACTTCCATGGCGACGTCATAGGCCTGCGCTCGCAGGTGCTGCTCGAAGACGAGTTGGTGTGCGTGCTCGATAAAAATTTCCCAGGGCCGCAAGAAGACTTCAGCCTGGAAGCGTTCGCCGCCCGCCAGCACGTGTTTCCAACACCGTGGACGTCTGACACCAACATGATCGATGGCTGGCTCGCCCGACAGGGTTATAGCCGCAAGATAGTCGCAAGAGCCAACAGCTACGTAGCAGCGTTGAACCTGATCGCTGGAACCGACTTCCTCCTGACATTGCCTCGGCGTATCCAGGCATTGATTTGCGATCAAGCACGATTCGGCGAACACCCGCCACCCACGGGCTTACCGAACTTTACCCTGGAGATGGTATGGAGCGAGAAAGCGAGCCAGGACAGCGCCAACATCTGGCTTCGCGAGCAGATCATGCAAGTATGCGCCGAGGAGGGCCTGCTCTGAGCCCCACTTCGGTGGGTGCAATGCCGTTCACTTAAGAACAATGATGACCCTGTGGCGAGGGAGCTTGCTCCCGCTCGGCTGCGAAGCAGTCGTAAACCGGCGGGTGCGGTGTCTGATACGCCGCACTTGGCAGGTTCTGGGGCCGCTTCGCGGCCCAGCGGGAGCAAGCTCCCTCGCCACGGGTTTGCCGATTGCCTTAAGTGAACAGCATTGACTTCAGAGGGTGGGCTTTTTCATGGGCAAAAAAAAATCCGGAAATCCTCACTTTCGTGGGCCTTCCAGACTTTTAAAACAGCAAAAAATGGTGGGTCGTGTGGGATTCGAACCTACGACCAATTGGTTAAAAGCCAACTGCTCTACCAACTGAGCTAACGACCCGCTGTGTGGTGGCGCGTATAATACTGATTTCTAAGGACTATTCAACACTTAATTTGAAATAAATCAAAAATAACGGGTTGGATCGCTCACACCCGCCGCCGCAAAGCCTTCTGCACGCAGGCGGCAGCTGTCGCATTTGCCACAAGCGCGGCCCTGATCGTCGGCCTGATAGCAGGAAACGGTGAGTCCGTAGTCCACGCCAAGCTTCACGCCCGCCTTGACGATGTCGGCCTTGCTCAGATTCTGCAACGGCGCCTGGATGCGGAAACCCTGCCCTTCCACGCCGGCCTTGGTGGCCAGGTTGGCCATGCGTTCGAACGCTTCGACGAACTCCGGGCGGCAGTCCGGGTAGCCGGAGTAATCCACGGCATTGACGCCAATGAAAATGTCGCGGGCGCCCAGCACTTCCGCCCAGCCCAGCGCCAATGACAGGAACACCGTGTTACGCGCCGGCACATAGGTCACCGGAATGCCTTCACTTGGTGCCTCGGGCACGTCGATGGAGCTGTCGGTCAGGGCCGAACCGCCGATACCGTTGAGGTTCAGGCCGATGACTTTGTGTTCCACTGCGCCCAAGTCCCGGGCCACCCGCTCGGCGGCGTGCAGCTCGGCGCGGTGGCGCTGGCCATAGTCGAAACTCATGGTGTAGCAGCGATAACCCTCGGCACGGGCCATGGCCACGACCGTGGCCGAATCCAGGCCACCGGACAACAGGATAACCGCACGTTTTTCAGCCATGTTCGTATATTCAGTCATCTCAGCGCCCCGGCTCGTCGTTCCAAAGATATTTATGCAGCTGCAATTGCAGGCGCACCGGCAAGTTATCCGCCACCACCCAATCCGCCAGATCCCGGGCGCTCAAATCGTGATGACTCGGCGATAGCAACACTTCGCCAGCCCGCTGATCGAGCCCGTACTGGATCAACTTGGACACGGCCCAGTCGTAATCCTCTCGCGAACAGATCACGAACTTGACCTGGTCGTTGGGCGTCAGCAGTTCGATATTTTCGTAACGGTTGCGATGCGCTTCCTTGGAGCCTGGGGTTTTCAGGTCCACGACGCGACTGACGCGCGGGTCGACGGCCGAGATATCCAGGGCGCCGCTGGTTTCCAGCGAAACCTCGTAACCGGCATCGCACAATCGCTTGAGCAAGGGGATGGCGTTGGGTTGCGCCAAGGGCTCGCCGCCCGTGACACAGACATAACGCGGACGATAACTGGCCACTTGCTCCAGGATATCGTCGAGGGATCGCACGGTGCCGCCGCTGAAGGCGTAGGCGCTGTCACAGTATTGGCAACGCAACGGACAACCGGTGAGGCGCACGAATACCGTGGGCAGCCCAGCCGTTCGCGTTTCACCCTGCAACGAGTAAAAAACTTCGGTGATTCTCAATGTGTCTTGCATAGTCGCCACGGGCGTAACAGCTAAACAGGCTGTCCGCCTCCGTCAGGCACTTCAAGGAACCCCGCCAACGCGCAGATCCCAAAAAGCGTGTTTCAGAAAAAGGGCGTGAATTCTAACGAAAAAACCCGCGACAGGCGCGGGTTTCTTCAAAACAGCTCAAGCCGGCTTACATGCGTTGCAGATCACGCTGGGCCAACTGGGCGGCGGATGTCCCCGGGTACTGGGCCACCACCTGCTGCAGAATGCCTTTCACCTTGTCGGTGTGACCAAGGCGGCGCTCTACGTCAGCCAGCTTGTACAGCGAATCCGGCACCTTGGCGTGCTTGGGATACAGTTGCGACACCTTGGCGAACGCCTGGCCGGCACCTTGCAGGTCGCCCTTGGCCAGGTTCACTTCGCCCAGCCAGTATTGGGCATTGCCCGCGTACTGGCTGTTTGGGTATTTGCGCAGGAAAGCGGCAAAGGCCTGGCTGGCCTTGTCGAAATCCTTGGCCTTGATCAGGTCGAAGGCAGCATCGTAATAGAGCTTTTCCTTCGCCGGATCAGCCGGTTCGCCACCGGCGGCAGGTGCTGCCGGAGCGGCTGCCCCCGCGCCTGCGGCTGCACCGGGGGCGTTCAAGTCGCCACCGGCAGGAGAATTCTCAGGAGTCGCGGCAGGTGCAACGCCGGTTCCTATGCGCCGATCAAGATCCTGGTATCGCTCCAGGTTTTCCTGCTTCATGCGCGAGATATCATTTTGCAGTTCTTCGATCACACCTTGTTGGCGCGAGATCTGATCCTGCATTTGCTGCAGTTGGTTGAACAGCTGGCCCTGTGCCGAGACAGGGGTCGAAACCCCTCCCCCGGCATAGGCGCCGTTCGTACCGTAACCTGCAGGCGGATAGCTGCTCCCGCTATTGTTATAGCCGGCATCGTTATCGACCACAGGAACCGCAGCCCACGCCGCAAGCGGCGCGAGGCTGAGAGCTAGAACAGTTACAGCACGACGGCACGTTCGCATGACGAATTACTTACGCAGTTCGACGCGACGGTTTTGAGCCCAGGACTGCTCGTCGTTGCCGGTAGCAACTGGACGCTCTTCGCCGTAGGAAACCAGTTCCAGCTGAGCTGGGGAAACACCTTGCAGTACCAGGTAGCGTTGAACGGCTTTCGCACGACGCTCGCCCAGTGCCATGTTGTACTCACGAGTACCACGTTCGTCGGTGTTGCCTTCCAGAACAACGCGAGCGCCGTTCGACTTCAGGTCTTTGGCGTGAACGTCCAGAGCGCGCATGGCTTCTGGCTTCAGGTCCGAGCTGTCGTATTCGAAGTAGAAGGTGGTGATTGCGCGCAGAGCAGCTTCTTCGCTCAGGGAGCCGTCAACTGCACCGGTGTTAGCGCCGTAACCAGCGTTTGGATCAACAGCGCCTTCACCGGCATTGTCGCCGCCTTTGGACGAGCAACCTACAGCTACAGCCATGGCCAGAGCCAGCGCAGCAAATTTACCAAACTTCAGCATTTCCATCGTGAAACTCCTAATGAACCCCAGTGTGTTAAGTAAAACGTATTGCGCCGCGTCAGTTCAGGTAAGGGGACCAGGACGGTTCTCTGACTTCGCCTTGAGCGGTAGGAAGCGGGAGCCTCACGCGTCCATTAATGGACACGAGCATCAAGACTCCCCGGCCCTGCTGGCGGGTGGCGTAGATTACCATGGTGCCGTTGGGCGCAACAGTAGGTGACTCGTCCAGAGTGCTATCAGTGAGGATTTTTACGCTACCGCGCTGCAAATCCTGGGCCGCCACCTTGAAATTGGTGAAACCATCCTGGCGATGGATCATCACCAGGGTCTTTTCGTCCGCCGACAGTTTAGGGTTGGCGTTGTAGTTACCGACGAAGGTTACGCGTTCGGCACCGCCGCCACCGGCGCTGGTCTTGTAGATTTGTGGCTTGCCGCCGCGGTCGGAGGTGAAGTAGATGGTCGAGCCATCCTTGCCCCAGAACGGTTCGGTGTTGATGCCCGGGCCGTTGGTGACGCGGGAGATCGAACGCGAAGCCAGGTTCATCACGTAGACGTCCGGGTTACCGTCCTTGGACAGCACGAACGCCAGGCGCGAACCGTCCGGCGACCAGGCTGGCGCGCCGTTCAGGCCTTCGAAGTTGGTGATCTGCTCACGACGACCGGTGTCGATGTGCTGCACGAAAATGCGCGGACGCTTCTGTTCGAACGAGACATAGGCGATGCGCTTGCCATCGGGGGCGAAGCGCGGCGACAGGATCGGCTCGCGCGATTGCAACAGGGTCACCGCACGCGCGCCGTCGTAGTCGGAACGCTGCAGGGTGTAGCGGGTGTTGTTCTCGGAGAAGCGCTCGGCCGTCACATAGAGCATGCGCGTGGAGAACGCGCCCTTGATGCCGGTGAGTTTTTCGAACGACTGGTCGGCGATGTAGTGCGACATGTCGCGCAACTGGTCGACGCTGCCCGACACGCTGCCGGTCAGCACTTGCTGCTCGGTGGCGACGTTGAACAGGGCGTACTGCACCTGCAGGCGACCGCCGGCCGGAACGATGCTGCCGACCATGATGTACTGGGCGCCCAGGGCCTTCCAGTCACGGTAGATGACTTCGCTGGCCTGGGTTGGCAGGCTGATCATGTTCTGCTTCGGAATCGGCGCGTAGTAACCCGAGTTGCGCAGGTCGTTGCCGATGATTTCCGCCATGTCGTCCGGCAGCACGTTACCGCCCTGCCAGCCGAACGGTACGACGGCGATCGGGGTGGCCCGGTCGCTGCCGCTGGTGACCAGGATGTTCTTTTCCTCTGCTACCGCTATCCCTGCCAGGCAGCAGATAACGACCAGCATTGATCGAAGAAGGTTTCTCACAAGGCTAGATCCTCAGGTGTGAATGTCATCTTGAATGAACGATAGGGAGCAAAGTCGCTCGGCTTCATTCCTTGCATTTCCGTCAAACGCCCAATGTTCTTGACCGCTGCGACCGCCGAAGCGTCGAACGGACCGTCACCACTGGACTTGGCGACGCTGACCGAGGTAACCGTACCGTCGGGCAACATGCCGATTTGCAATACTACCGTCATGCCTTTGCGCGCCGAAGGTGGACGAGCCCAGCCTTCCGCCGCTCGGGCGCGAATCAGATCATCGTAGCTGCCGGCGACTTCATCGCCCTGCTCATCGGCCAAGGCCTGCTGGCGCTCCGGCGTGTCGGAAAGCAAATCTGCCAAGGCCTGGGCCTTTTTGTCTTCGGCGGATTTACGCGCTGCGTCCTGGGCCTTTTTCTTGGCGGCGTCGGCGGCGGCTTTCTTCTTCGCGTCTTCGGCGACTTTCTTTTTCGCCTCTTCAGCTTCAGCTTTCTTCTTGGCGTCTTCGGCCGCTTTTTTCTTGGCGTCCTCGACGATCTTTTTCTTCGCTTCTTCAGCGGCCGCTTTCTTGGCCTCTTCTTCAGCGGCTTTCTTGGCTTCTTCTTCGGCTTTCTTCTTGGCTATATCAGCCAATTGTTTCTCTTCTGCCTTTTTGGCCTCGGCGGTTTTCTTCGCTTCGTCGGCTTTCTTGGCTTCGTCAGCCTTTTTCGCCTCGTCCGCTTTCTTCGCCTCATCGGCCTTCTTGGCTTCCTCGGCCTTTTGAGCCGCTTCCTCTTTCTTTTGTTCCGCGGCCTTTATCGCTTCCTGCTCGACCTTCTTCTGCTCCATTTGCTCGACTTCGGTCTGGCGCGCGGCGGATTTCTTCGCCTCACCGGCAAGCTTCTGGTTGGTCTGCGTAGTGGCCTGGCTTTTCGACTTGAGCTGGTACAACGTCGCCTGCACGATCGGCTTGGCCGGCGGTAGCTCCGGAGTCATGGCAAAACTGACGAACAGCATGCCGAACACCAGCACATGCAGGCCGATGGCCAGGACACTGGGCCAGAAGTAGCTTTCCGAGGCGGACGGCTCTCGCTGTTGCTGCATCAGGGGGCCTCGGTGATCAAGCCAACATTACCGACCCCGGCTTTCTGCAGCCCGCCCATGGCGCCCATCACGGCACCGTAGTCGACAGTCTTGTCGCCGCGAATGAAGACCTGGGTACGCTTGCCGTTGCCGTTACCGGCGTTAATGATCTTTGTCACCGCGTCGGTCATCTGCGGCAAGGTCATGGCCCGGTCCTGCTGCTTCTCGGTATCCACTTCGCTGCCAAGGTTCCAGTAATAGGTCTTGTCAGCCTTGATCGAAATGGTCAATACCTGGGTGTTGTTGTCCTGCGGCAAGGCTTCGCTGGAAACCTTGGGCAGATCGACCTTCACGCCCTGATTGAGCATGGGCGCGGTCACCATGAAGATGACCAGCAGCACCAACATCACGTCGATGTAGGGCACCACGTTCATCTCGGCAACCGGCTTGCGCTTTTTTCGGGCTCGAGCGATTAAAGCCATTGGGAAATACCTGCTTATTCTTCGCTGGTGTGCACTTTGCGGTGCAGGATCGCCTGGAATTCATCGGCGAAGGTGTAGTAACGGCTGGTCAGCGTTTCGCTGCGGGCAGCGAAGCGGTTGTAGGCGATAACGGCCGGGATCGCCGCGAACAGGCCGATGGCGGTGGCGATCAGTGCCTCGGCAATACCTGGGGCCACGGTGGCCAGGGTCGCTTGCTGGGCGGATGCCAGGCCACGGAAGGAGTTCATGATCCCCCACACGGTACCGAACAGGCCGATGTACGGGCTGACCGAACCGACGGTCGCCAGGAACGGCAGGCCCTGTTCGAGTTTCTCTTCTTCGCGGGAGATGGCGACGCGCATGGCACGGGCCACGCCTTCCATGACCGCTTCAGGATCCACACCGGGCTGCTGGCGCAGGCGGGAGAATTCCTTGAAACCGGCGCGGAAGATCTGCTCGACGCCCGAATCCGGGTCCGGGTTGCTGCCGGCCTGGCGGTACAGCTTGGACAGGTCGATGCCGGACCAGAAGCGCTCTTCGAAGCTCTCCAGGGCACGGCGACCGGCGCGCAGCATGTTGCTGCGCTGAAAGATCATGATCCATGAGGTCACCGATGCGGCTACCAGGGTCAGCATTACCAGTTGCACCACGACGCTGGCATTGCTGACCAGGCTCCACATGGAGGAATGGTCGACGACGTTAGCTTCCACGCTTTATCTCCTGCTCTGAGTGTGTACCCGCGCCGCTCACGCCGGCAAAGGCCGCGCGTAGAGCTTCGGGAATGGCCCGGGGTTTCAAACTATGGGTGCGCACACAGGCCACCAAAAACTGCCCTTCGCAGAGCAGCACGTTATCCGTAGCCCGCCTGACCTGCTGCTTGAAGCGCAGGCTGACACGGTTCAATTCGATGACATCGGCACTTACCATCAGCTCGTCGTCCAGTCGCGCCGGCGCGTGGTAGCGCGCTTCGCTGGAATGCACGACGAATAACAGGTCCTCCCCTGCCAGCGCGGATTGGGCAAAACCCAGTTCCCGCAGCCGTTCGGTTCGAGCCCGTTCCATAAACTTGAGGTAATTGACGTAGTAGACGATGCCGCCAGCATCGGTGTCCTCGTAATAAACGCGACAGCGATGTGCGAACGACTCCAGCCCGTTTTGCGCGCGCATACTCTAGTGCTTACTCCTCAGGTTGCCAATCGGCCAGGCAACTGTTTTTTCATTCTCGAACGCATTGACGCTCCAGGCGTCGTCTGGGACAGCACGAACTGGAAAAAAGTCGGCATTCGGAGCTCGTTCAATCGTCCACGGCATCGAGGAATTCGTCTACCACCGGCATCTCGCCCATTCGTGTCGGGATGTTTAAGCCAAAATGCAGGTAGGCATGGCGGGTCACCACGCGCCCGCGTGGGGTGCGCATGATGTAGCCCTGCTGGATCAGGTAAGGCTCCAACACATCCTCAATGGTGTGGCGTTCTTCGCTGATGGCCGCCGCCAGGCTGTCCACGCCCACCGGGCCACCGTCAAACTTCTCGATCATGGTCAGCAGCAGGCGCCGGTCCTGGTGGTCGAAACCCCGCTCGTCGATGTCCAGCAGGTTCAACGCCAGGTCGGCAATCGGCTTGGTGATGTGGCCCTTGGCCCGGACTTCGGCAAAATCCCGCACCCGACGCAGCAGGCGGTTGGCGATCCGCGGCGTACCCCGGGCACGCCGGG
Source organism: Pseudomonas sp. Z3-6 (assembly GCF_051131985.1). Classification (NCBI taxonomy): domain Bacteria; kingdom Pseudomonadati; phylum Pseudomonadota; class Gammaproteobacteria; order Pseudomonadales; family Pseudomonadaceae; genus Pseudomonas; species Pseudomonas sp. Z3-6. The sequence goes on along the minus strand of NZ_CP071644.1, from coordinate 1,525,400 downwards.
CAATTTCATAGGCCCCGTCGGGGTCCAGTGGTAACCCGAGGATGCCCGCCGAGCGGCTGACGATCGTCGCCAGGTCGGCGTTGTTATAGAACTCCAGGCGCTGGACGATACCGAAACGGTCCCGCAGCGGGTTGGTCAGCATGCCGGCGCGGGTGGTGGCGCCCACCAGGGTGAACGGCGGCAGGTCGAGCTTGATGGAGCGCGCCGCCGGCCCTTCGCCGATCATGATGTCGAGCTGGAAGTCTTCCATGGCCGGGTACAGCACTTCTTCGACGATCGGCGACAACCGATGGATTTCGTCGATGAACAACACGTCATGAGGCTCAAGGTTGGTCAACAGCGCCGCCAGGTCGCCCGGCCGCTCGAGCACCGGCCCCGATGTGCTCTTGATCGAGACGCCCATTTCCTGGGCAATGATATTGGCCAGGGTGGTCTTGCCCAGGCCCGGCGGGCCGAAGATCAGGGTGTGGTCCAGCGATTCGCTGCGCCCACGGGCGGCCTGGATGAACAGCTCCATCTGCTCGCGCACGGTCGGCTGGCCGATGTAGTCGGCCAGGCTGACAGGACGAATCGCGCGATCCTGGATTTCCTCGCGGTCACGGGGCGCGCCCGTGGCGGCGATCAGACGGTCAGCTTCAATCACTTAAATCATTCCCTTCAGGGCACGGCGAATCATGTCTTCAGTGCTCAGGCCTTTTTCCTTGATGGCGGAAATCGCCTTGCTGGCTTCCTGAGGCTTGTAGCCCAGGGAGATCAGCGCGGTGACCGCATCGTTTTCAGCGCTGACCGCTGGCACTGGCGCATCCGGCTGGTTCGGCACCAGGGCGAACATGGCCGGCACCGCCTCCCAGGCCTTGAAGCGGCCCTTGAGCTCGACCAGCAGGCGCTCCGCGGTTTTCTTGCCCACCCCCGGCACCTTGGTCAGGGCCGAGGTGTCCTGGGACTGCACGCAACGCACCAGTTCATCGACTTCCAGACTCGACATCAAGGCCAGGGCCAGTTTCGGACCGACGCCATTGAGACGGATCAGCTCGCGGAAAAAATCCCGCTCACGCTTGCCGACGAAACCATAGAGTAACTGCGCATCCTCGCGCACGACCAAATGGGTGTGCAGGGTCAGCGGCTCGCCGACCGACGGCAAGCGATACAGCGTGGTCATGGGCACTTCCAGCTCATAGCCCAGGCCGTTTACATCCAGAATCAGGTGCGGCGGCTGTTTTTCAGCCAGGGTGCCGCGCAAGCGTCCAATCACGTTTCAGATCCTTGGGCGTTGGCCAGCCCCCAGGCTGGCGAGTAACAACACGAGCATTCAGGCCGACGATACAGGCGCAACGGGCTCGGGTTCATGAATGAAGCGCTGATGCTATCAGAGACGCAGGCGCCCGCCACGACTGCGTGCGGTTCCCAGGCCATGGGGCAACAGACTGGAACGGGTGTGGGCATGGCAAATGGCGATGGCCAGGGCGTCGGATGCATCGATCTGTGGCTTACTGACCAGCTTCAACAGGTGCATCACCATCATTTGCACCTGTTCCTTGTTCGCCGCTCCAGTGCCGACGACCGCCTGCTTGACCTGGGTCGCGGTGTACTCGGCGATCTCCAGGTTTTCCTCGGCGCCCGCCACAATGGCCGCCCCCCGGGCCTGCCCCAGCTTCAGGGCCGAATCGGCGTTGCGCGCCATGAAGACCCGCTCGATGCCCATGGTCACCGGGCCGTAGGTCTGGATGACTTCGCGCACGCCGCGATAAACGATCTGCAAGCGCTCGTGCAGCTCACCCGCCCCGGTGCGGATGCAACCAGAGGCGACGTACACGCAGCCGCGCCCGGTATCGCGAACCACACCGTAGCCGGTGATGCGCGAACCAGGATCGATACCAAGGATTAAAGTCATAACGCCTGCGGTTTGAAGAGGGATACCTGGACCTGTGGGAGCGGGCTTGCTCGCGAAGGCGGTGTGTCATTCAACATTTTTGTTGTCTGACACACCGCCTTCGCGAGCAAGCCCGCTCCCACCCTGGTACTCATGCTATCGGATAAGAGAATATCAACCGAGCTGTTCAGCCACCGACTCCGGAATATCAGCGTTGGAATAAACGTTCTGCACGTCATCCAGGTCTTCCAGCATGTCGATCAGCTTGAGTACCTTTTCGGCCCCTTCCAGGTCCAGTTCGGCGCTGGTGGTCGGCTGCATGACGATTTCCGCGTCGGCAGGCTTGAAGCCGGCGGCTTCCAAGGCGTTGCGCACGGCATAGAAGCTGGCGAACGAAGTGAACACGTCGAACGAGCCGTCTTCATGGCTGACCACGTCATCGGCGTCGGCCTCCAGGGCCGCCTCCGTCAGGGCATCCTCATCGAGGCCCGGGACGAAGCTGATCTGCCCCTTGCGTTCGAACAGATAGGCCACCGAGCCATCGGTGCCTAGGTTGCCACCGCATTTGCTGAATGCATGACGCACGGCGGCGGCGGTACGGTTGCGGTTGTCGGTCATGCATTCGACCATCACCGCCACGCCGCCCGGGCCGTAACCTTCGTAGGTCAGCTCTTCAACGTTATCCGCCTCGGTTGCACCGGCGCCACGGGCAATGGCCCGGTCGATGATGTCGCGGCTCATGTTGGCACCCAAGGCCTTGTCCAGGGCCAGGCGCAGGCGCGGGTTGGAACCCGGGTCGCCGCCACCCTGGCGGGCCGCGACCGTCAGCTCACGGATCCACTTGGTGAAGATCTTGCCTCTCTTGGCATCCTGACGTTCTTTGCGGTGCTTGATGTTCGCCCACTTGGAATGACCTGCCATAACTCGCTCCGTTTCTTTTTGGAACATTGCCCGCCCTGCGCGTGCGCAGTGGCCGACAATCAGAAATATCGACGCCAATGAAAAGGCGCATCCGAAGATGCGCCCTCTCAGGTGCCAGCCTTACTCAGCCTTTGGCTGTTCCCGCAGGCGGATGTGCAACTCGCGCAACGCCTTGGCGTCCACCACGCCCGGCGCCTGGGTCATGACATCGGCCGCGCTCTGGGTTTTCGGGAACGCGATCACTTCACGGATCGACTGGGCGCCGGTCATCAGCATCACCAGGCGATCCAGGCCGAAGGCCAGGCCACCGTGGGGCGGTGCACCAAACTTCAGGGCGTCCAGCAGGAAGCCGAACTTCTCTTCCTGTTCAGCTTCATCGATACCCAACAGACGGAACACCGCCTGTTGCATTTCCTTGCGATGGATACGGATCGAACCGCCACCCAGCTCGGTGCCGTTCAGGACCATGTCGTAGGCGCGCGACAACGCGGTGGCCGGGTTGGCCTCCAGCTCTTGCGGCGAGCACTTCGGCGCAGTGAACGGGTGGTGCAGCGCGGAGAAACTGCCGTCGTCGTTTTCTTCGAACATCGGGAAATCAACGACCCACATAGGGGCCCACTCGCAAGTCAGCAGCTTCAGGTCGTGGCCCAGCTTGATGCGCAGCGCACCCAGGGCTTCGCTGACGATCTTGGCCTTGTCGGCGCCGAAGAAGACGATGTCACCGTCAACCGCACCGACGCGATCGAGGATCACGTTGAGATTGTCTTGCGGGATGTTTTTCACGATCGGCGATTGCAAGCCATCGACACCGGCGGCACGCTCGTTGACCTTGATGTACGCCAGGCCCTTGGCACCGTAGATGCCGACGAACTTGGTGTAGTCGTCGATCTGCTTGCGCGGCATGCTGGCGCCGCCTGGAACACGCAGGGCCGCGATACGGCATTTCGGGTCGTTGGCCGGGCCGCTGAACACCTTGAATTCGACTTCCTTGAGCTGGTCGGCCACGTCCACCAGTTCCAGCGGGTTACGCAGGTCCGGCTTGTCGGAACCGTAGCGACGCATGGCCTCTTCGAAGGTCATGTGCGGGAACTCGCCGAACTCCAGGCCCAGCACTTCCTTGAACAGGTTGCGGATCATGCCCTCGGTCAGGCCCATGATGTCTTTTTCGTCGAGGAAGCTGGTCTCGATGTCGATCTGAGTGAACTCAGGCTGACGGTCGGCACGCAGGTCTTCGTCGCGGAAGCACTTGGCGATCTGGTAGTAGCGATCGAACCCAGCCACCATCAGCAGTTGCTTGAACAGCTGTGGCGATTGCGGCAAGGCGAAGAAGCTGCCGGGGTGGGTACGGCTCGGCACCAGGTAGTCGCGGGCGCCTTCCGGCGTGGCGCGAGTCAGGATCGGCGTCTCGACGTCGAGGAAGCCGTTCTCGTCCAGGTAACGACGGATGCTGGTGGTCATGCGCGAACGCAGGCGCAGCTTCTCGGCCATTTCCGGGCGACGCAGGTCGATGAAGCGGTAGCGTAGGCGGGTTTCCTCGCCCACGTCGGAGTATTCGTTGAGCGGGAACGGCGGGGTTTCCGCTTCGTTGAGCACTTCCAGCTCGTAGCCCAGCACTTCGATCATGCCCGACGCCATGTTGGCGTTGCCGGCGCCGGCCGGGCGCAGGCGCACCTTGCCGGTGATCTTGACGACGTATTCGCTGCGCACGCGGTCGGCGGTGGCGAAGGTTTCAGCGCGGTCCGGATCGAACACCACCTGGGCCAGGCCTTCACGATCACGGATATCGAGGAAAATCACCCCGCCATGGTCACGGCGACGATGGACCCATCCGCAAAGAGTAACTTCCTGACCTTCCAGGCTTTCGTTCAGTTGGCCGCAATAATGGCTGCGCATCATGGTAGTGGTTTCACTTCTCGTAATTCGACATTCGGTTGGAGGCCCTGCCCGTGCAAGAACTCGCGCGTATTCAACTCAATCAGCTATGTCGCCACCGGCCAGGTTCTTCTTGGCGCCGGTCTTGAAGTCGGTTTCATACCAGCCCGTGCCTCCGAGGCGAAAACCGGGCATGGAGAGCATCTTTTTCAGTTCCGGCGCCTGGCAGGCAGGGCAGTCGACCAGCGGTGCAGCGCTGATCTTTTGAATGGCTTCCATCTGATGACCACAGGAAGCACATTGGTAGTCGTACATCGGCATGGGGTTGTCTCGGCGATCAGGTTACACGCGCAAAGGCAGGCTTTGCGGCAAAGAGCGGGATTATATCCATTAAATGCGGCCTGTGCAGCCGTAAGACCGCACAGTCATTGCCGATCCTTTTGTTCATTAAAGGCTTGCGCGACTCATCGTGGCCAGAGATTGCTCCCGCTTGAGTGCGAAGCGCTCACAAAGAGGGCTGCTGCGCAGCCCAGCGGGAGCAAGCTCCCTCGCCACGAATGAACTCATTCCCCTGGGGGACACCGCGCTCGCAACCATTGACGGGGCTAGACCACACGATGATCCATTCCCGCCTCTTTCAAGCTGTGCACCACACAGACCACGCGCACCAACCCGCTGAAATTGCGTACCCCGCCGTGACGCAGGTGCACTTCCCTGTCCACATGGGACAGCAACGTGCTGATGGAGCAGCGGTTGAGCTCGGCCATGTCGCCGAGGATATCCCAATAAACCTGCTCCAGCCGCAGACAGGTGGCGAACCCGTTCAAGCGAACGGATCGGGCCAGTGGCCGGGCCAGTTGCATATCGAACCCCCGGACGAACGGGTCGACGCTGATGGGCTGGAAACGCCCCCGCCCCCCTTCTCCGGGTTCTTTTCCTTGAATCATACCGTTGACACTCCTTTGCCATACGAGCCTCTGGGTTGGAACAACCCATCCGTGGCTCTATGGAAGCTCAACGGCACCGCCAGTTCCAGATGACTTTATGACCATGGGCGTAGGACAAGCCAACAGCAGGCCGGCGACGAATTACGTCGTCCTACACGGCACGTGCAGGCAATAAGCCCCACCCCACGTCATCCCCGGCCTGGGCTTATTGGCCCTCGAGCAGCGCGCGCAGCATCCACGCGGTCTTTTCGTGGACCTGCATGCGCTGGGTCAGCAGGTCAGCGGTGGGCTCGTCGCTGACCTTGTCCAATAAAGGAAAGATGCCACGGGCCGTACGCGTCACTGCCTCCTGACCCTCGACCAGTTGTCGGATCATGTCTTCGGCGGCAGGCACGCCTTCCTCTTCCTTAATAGAAGACAGGCGCGCATACACCGAGTAGGCGCCCGGGGCCGGGAAGCCAAGGGCGCGAATTCGCTCGGCAATCAGGTCCACCGCCAAGGCCAACTCGTTGTATTGCTCCTCGAACATCAGGTGCAGGGTCCGAAACATCGGCCCTGTGACGTTCCAGTGGAAATTGTGGGTCTTGAGGTACAGCACGTAGGTGTCCGACAGCAGGCGCGAAAGCCCGTCGACGATGGACTTGCGATCTTCTTCACTGATACCGATATCAATTGCCATTGGGTTGATCTCCTGAAAGTGATGAATTCGACAAACGCCCTACCCACTCTAGTGGTTTTGGCCGCCTGCGGCCTGCGACAGATCGCCAGCCCTCCAGAACCGACAAGCCAGGACCGCTCACGGTTCCGACACCCCGGGCAATTCAACGCCGCTTGCCTGGCACCTCCAGACATCGGCGCAGCTTTTCTGGCCGACGAACAGCGCGGTGCGCGCCCGTAACGGGTTTGAGAAGGCCCAAGCTTTGCTGTTAAATAGGCAGTGTGTCGCTACGCTTATTTTCCCGGGCGTAGCGCATAGGCTGATTCGGGTACGTGTCCAACGCCTCTCATTGTTTCGAAGCGAACCGTCCCCGACCCGCTCTTCCTTGTGACCTGTCTTAACCGTGAGCCAATCAAAATGTTGAAAATCGTCCACTTGCTAATGGGCGCAGCTGCCCTGCTGCTGTCCTTCATCCCTAGCCTGGGTTCCGAAGCCACACCTTACCTGCAACATCCCGATGCACTGTACCTGGCCTTTTTCGGCCTGCTCAACCTGACCCTTGCACCTGTCATCCCTTACTGGAACAAAGGTCCACGTCACCAACTGCAAAACCTGGTCAGCGCCCTGCTGGTGCTGGCCGTTGCCTTGCAAACCCTGGCCCTGCTGGCACCGATGCCGGAAATCGGCGGTCAACCGGCCATTCTGTTCAGCCTGGGCGCGGCCCTGTTCGCCGTGGCACTGCACCTGGCCGTCAGCTTCTACAAGAAGTCGTCGCCAGCCGCCGCTGCGCAGAACTACGACATGTCCAACCGCGATACCGGCACGGTGAAGTGGTTCAACACGTCCAAGGGCTTCGGCTTCATCTCCCGCGACTCCGGCGATGACATTTTCGTGCATTTCCGGGCCATTCGTGGCGAAGGCCATCGCGTCCTGGTGGAAGGCCAGCGCGTGGAATTCTCCGTGATGAACCGCGACAAGGGCCTGCAAGCCGAAGATGTGATCGCCGCGCTGCCGCGCCGCTGATCCAAGCGTAAAAAAACCGCGATGCAGCCTGGCTGCTCGCGGTTTTTTATTGCCTGGCAATCAAGGCCACATCAGTAGTGAGGCGGCGGCGCTTCTTCCTCGAACGACTCGAATTGCCCGGCCATTTCCTCTTGGCGCTTGAGCAACGCCGCCATCTGCAGCTGCAGACGCTCGACAACGCGCTGTTGCGCCACCAGCACATCATTCAATGCCTGGATGGTGTCATCCTGAAATGCCAGACGGCTTTCCAGATCGGTTACACGTTCTTCAAGGTTCATGGTTCAGCCCTCCAGAAACTTGAAATCATCGGCCAGGGCCACTCGCAACCGTTCGCGAATGGCCGCGACCTGCCCCGCATTATATGGCTGGGCCGGATGCTTGCCCCAGACCGGCGCAGGCCAGGCGGCATCATCGCGCTTGCGCACAATGACATGCATGTGGAATTGACTGACCACGTTACCCAAGGTTGCAACGTTCATCTTGTCGGCATCGAACGAATCCTTGAGGGTTTCGGCCAGCGCCGTGGTTTCTTTCCACAGCTGCAATTGATCGATGTCATCCAACTGAAACAATTCGCTGATATTTTCTCGCCGCGGCACGAGGATGAACCACGGGTAGTTGGCGTCGTTGGACAAGAGCAAACGGCACAACGGGAAATCGCCGATAGGCAATGTGTCTTGTTGCAGTCGTGGATCTAAGGCAAACACCGCGCGTACTCCTCGTTATCGATTCTGCCCGGCTCAGCGGCCCGCAGGCCTGCGTCGGACACAGAGGTGCAGCATACCCGCGAATGCAGGATCGATCACTGCGTAGCGCGCCCGACGCCGTTTCTTCGAGTTTTTTTCAACATACGGCATCAACCTGTGCAGCTGACGCACCAACACAGCGCAAGCGGCACGGCAATCCCCTGGAAGGACCATGCCAGGGCCCAGGCAAAGCCTCGACGCTGTAAGATTTTCGTACAACATGAAATTTTTTTGCACCAAAACAGCACAGTACGTCTACGCTCAGTGCACAAAGCATCCGTGATTTACTCACTGGGTAGGGTGAACCGGTAACGTTTTTGGTTGTCTTGCCGCATTTGCCGATGCCAAACACGGGAGCTCACACGAGTCAACCCTATTTAAAACAAGGCCTTTGGAGCCCGGTTTCATGAGGTTTCACCGCGTCAACCGGTGAAATGTGAAAAAAATGTAAACGAAATCCGGGTTTGAGCATGCTTGTTGCATTCATACTCGCACTGTCCAAGGGGCTCGCCGGAAGCGAGAACCTGCCGACACACAAATTAAAGTGGCAAGGCTGCCCACAGGAGCTTCAAACGCGGTAATGACGGACTCTTTACACCGACGCCGAAAAAAGAAAACAACATAAAAGTTGTGAATACGGTTGCGTCGGAACAGCTGAAATGCGACATGGATCGAGCCATTGGCGACAGGGTCGTAAAGAAGCTGAAAGGTTGAATGGGCAAGTATCGCCAAAGAATGTCGACGTGATATAAGTTTGCGCCGACACAAAAAGAAAGAGCCGCCCAGATAAAAAAACAGGTGGGACGGCAGTACTCTTCTAAAAACCAAAGGAGCAAATCACGATGCGCGTGATGAAGTGGAGCATGATCGCACTGGCTGTATCGGCCAGTACCTCGCAGTTCGCAATGGCGTCCTCCCAAGAGGAATCCAAGGGTTTTATTGAAGATCAGAGCTTGACCGTTCTGACCCGTGCGCTGTACATGAACCGTGATTTCAAGAACAACCCAAGCACTTCGCAAAGTTATCGTGAAGAGTCTGGTGTTGCCGCTCGTGCCATTTACGAGTCGGGCTTCACTCAAGGCACCGTTGGTGTAGGCGTTGACGGCTTCGCATTTGGCACCGTTCGCATCGATGGCGGTAGCGGTCGTGCCGGTAACGGTCTGTTCGCTCGTGACAGCGACGGCAACCTGGAAGACACACAATCGAAAGTGGGTGGCGCGGTTAAATTCCGTCTGTCCGACACCGTCCTGAAATACGGTAACCAGTTCACTACCAGCCCGGTTTTCTCCACTGACGACAGCCGTCTGCTGCCGGAAGTTGCCACTGGTACCCTGATCACCAGTAAAGAAATCAAAGGCCTGGAGCTGACCGCAGGTCGTTTCAACGCCATCAGTTCGCAAACTGGCATGGGTGATGACGGCCTTGGCCTGAAATCCGCTGACATCGTTGGCGCAACCTACCAGTTCACCGACAATTTCGTCGGTGGCGTAGCGGCTTCCGATGTTGAAGACCACTACAAAAAGAAATACCTGAACCTGAACTACACCTTGCCGATCAACGAAGATCAGTCCCTGAACTTCGACTTCAACGGTTATGACAGCCAGGACCAAGGCCAGAAGCTCAGCGGCGACGTTGACAACCGCATCTGGTCCCTCGCAGCAGCCTATGCAATCGGTGCCCACAAGTTCACCCTGGCTCACCAGCGCTCCACCGGTGATACCGGCTACGTGTACGGCGTTGACGGCGGCGGTACCATTTTCCTCGCCAACTCCATCCAGTACTCCGACTTCAACGGTCAGGACGAGCGTTCCTGGCAGGCTCGCTACGACCTGAACATGAAGACCTACGGCATTCCTGGCCTGAGCTTCATGACTCGTTACGTTACCGGTGACAACATCGAAACTGGCGGCGAAGAAGGCAAAGAGCACGAGTGGGACATCGAAACCAAGTATGTTCTGCAAAGCGGTCCAGCCAAGGACCTGTCTTTCCGTGTACGTAGCGCGTTCTACCGTGCCAACACTGCCTATAACGGCATCAACGGCAACGACAACAATGATTTCCGCGTAATCGTCGAATACCCACTGAGCATCTTGTAATTCAGTGCTAGTTCGATAGCTTCACCCGCTACAAACAAAAACCGCTCACCTGATTCCAGGTGAGCGGTTTTTTTTATGCCCATTGCAATGTCAGCTTTAACGCAACTCATTAAATAGCAAGCTAACTAAACATAACCTGACTCCAGTGCCAAGTTATATTCAAGTCGTTATTGCGCCGGCCCTTCCTGAACCACCCGAATCACTCGTTGTGGAAACGGAATATCAATGCCCGCGTCCTTCAAGCGATCCCGCGCCAGCTCATTGAGCATGAACATCACGTTCCAGTAGTCCGCGGTCTTGACCCAGATACGCAGCGACACCGTGATCGCACTGTCGCCCAAGGTGGAAATCACTGCTTCAGGCGCTGGATCCGCCAGCACGCGTTCATCCTTGGCCAACTCAAGCAACACTTCCCGGGCCTTTTGCAGGTCGGCCTGGTAGTCCACGCCGACGTCGAACACGACTTTGCGGGTCGGCTGGCGGTTGGTGTTGGTGATGATGCCGTTGGAGAGATTACCGTTGGGCACGATGACGGTCTTGTTGTCACCGGTGCGCAACACCGTATGAAAGATCTGGATGCTGTCGACCGTACCAGCCACGCCCTGGGCTTCAATCCAGTCACCGATGCGGAACGGACGGAACAGCAAGATCAGCACGCCACCGGCGAAGTTCGCCAGGCTGCCTTGCAAGGCCAGGCCAATCGCCAGGCCGGCGGCACCGATGGCGGCGACGAACGAAGTGGTTTCCACACCGATCATCGAAGCGACGCTAACGATCAGCAATATCTTCAGGATGATGTTGGCCAGGGTGCTGATAAACCCTTGCAAGGCCAGGTCGGCGTTACGCAGGGCCAGCAGCGCACCCAGTTTCTGCGTCACTTTGTTGATCAGCCACCAGCCGATGGCCAGGGTGATGACGGCCAGCAGTACGCGGCTGCCGTATTCCATGATCATGGGAATCCAGGTCTGGGAAGCCTTGACCAGGTTGTCCACTTCAGCGTTCAAGTCCATCTAATTCTCCTTATTCCTGTTGCACGCGGCATTGTGTGGCGAGGGCGCTTGCTCCTGCGGGGCTGCTTAGCGGCCCTATTGATGGGTGCTGCGCACCCAAGCGGGAGCAAGCTCCCTCGCCACGGTAACCGCGAAAATCCGAAATCAGTCGCGGAAATTATTGAATTGCAGGGGCATGTCGAATGCCTTGGCGCGCAGTGCCGCAATGGCTTCTTGCAAGTCGTCACGTTTCTTGCCGGTGACCCGCACCTGCTCGCCCTGGATGGCGGCTTGTACCTTGAGCTTGGCGTCCTTGATGTGAGCGACGATCTTCTTGGCCAGCTCCTTGTCGATGCCTTCCTTGAGCACGGCTTCCTGCTTCATCAACTTGCCCGAGGCATAGGCGTCCTTGACTTCAAGGCACTGCACATCGATCTTGCGCTTGACCAGCGCCAGCTTGAGGATCTCGATCATCGCCTCGAGCTGGAAGTCGGCCTCGGCGGTCAGGTTCACGGTCAGGTCTTTTTCCTTGAACTCGAAACTGCCCTTGCCCTTGAGGTCATAACGACGGTCGAGTTCCTTGACGGCGTTTTCAACCGCGTTGGTGACTTCGTGCTTGTCCAGTTCGGATACCACGTCGAATGACGGCATGTAGTGTTCTCCAAATAAAAAGGCGCGCCAGTATCAACGGCGCGCGCTTGGCTTGTGGTTAAAATCGGGCTCATTATAACGGCTCTTTTCCTGCCGACACTGCGAGCCCTCCGATGCCTGCATCAATCCGAGCAAAAAACTGATGTCGACCACTTGGCATGTCCTCGGGGCCGGCAGTCTCGGCACGTTGTGGGCCGCGCGCCTGGCCCGGGCCGGGTTGCCGGTGCGGTTGGTGCTGCGCAGCGAAGCGCGCTTGCAGGCCTACCGCAACGCCGGCGGCCTGACCCTGGTGGAACAAGGCCAGGCGCAGTGCTACCCGGTGCCGGGCGAAACGGCGAACAGCCCGGCGCCCATCAAGCGCCTGCTTCTGGCCTGCAAAGCCTACGACGCAGAAGCAGCCGTGAATTCGGTGGCCCATCGCCTGGGCGCCGAATCGGAACTGATCCTGCTACAAAACGGCCTCGGCAGCCAGGACGCGGTGGCCAACTGTGTGCCCCAGGCCCGTTGCATCAGCGCCTCCAGCACCGAAGGCGCGTTCCGCGACGGTGACTGGCGCGTGGTGTTCGCCGGCCACGGCTACACCTGGCTGGGCGACCCGGCGCACCCGGTCGCGCCGTTCTGGCTGGACGACTTGACCGCCGCCGGCATTCCCCACGAATGGAGCGCCGACATCCTCACCCGACTCTGGCGCAAGTTGGCGCTCAATTGTGCGATCAATCCACTGACCGTGCTGCATCACTGCAAGAACGGTGGCTTGCAGGAACACCGCTGCGAAGTCGCGACCTTGTGCGCGGAGCTCACTGACCTGCTCGAACGTTGCGGCCAGCCCGCGGCGGCCGAGGATTTGCAGCCGGAAGTCGAACGGGTGATCCAGGCCACGGCCGCCAACTACTCCTCGATGTACCAGGACGTCGCCAATCGGCGGCGCACCGAAATCAGCTATTTGCTCGGTTACGCCTGCAAGGTCGCCCAACGCCATGAGCTGAGCGTGCCGCATCTGGAACAGCTGCGCCAGCGACTGATTGTCCACTTGGACAACCTCGGATTGCCCAGCGACTGAGCAGCGGCTACGCTGGCCTCGTGTTCCTTCTTAGCGACGAGTCTGATGCCATTGCGCCAGCGCCTTGAAAACCTCCCGGTCGGCCAGAAACTGCTGGCCGCCCTGTTGGTGTTGTTGACCACTGTCCTGCTGGTGGCCAACCTGACCTTTATCAGCGCCGCCTACTATATTTCCCAGGAAAGCATGGCGCCCCAGGCCCTGCAGACCATTGGCCGGCTGATCGCCAATCCGAGCCTGATCTCCGAGGCCCTTCAATCGCCCCAAAGTGCCCAACGCCTGCTCGACGAGCTCAACAGTTATGCACCGCTGCGGGCGGCGGCGCTGTACGACGGCCAGGGCGAGCGCCTGGCACAGCTGCAACAGGGCGAAAAGCTCAAGCTGCCGGACCATTACCGCAACATACAAGCCTGGCAAGCGGGTGAGTTTCGCAGTAACAAGGTCATTACCCTGCCCCGTCCCGGCACCGAGCCCGGCCACCTGTTGCTGGTGGCCAGCAGCGAATTGCCCACGGCGTTCTACACCGGCACCCTGACCGCCAGCCTTGGCATCCTGATCTTCAGCGTGTTGCTGTGGCTGGTCATTGCCCAACAGATCAAACGCCTGATCACCCAGCCGATCCATCAGCTCGAAGAGCTGTCACGCCAGGTTACCCGCGAGGAAAACTATGCCCTGCGCGCCGCCCGGGGCAACCATGATGAAATCGGCAGCCTGGCCGAGGCGTTCAATACCATGCTGTCGCGGATCGAAGCCCGGGAACAGCAACTCAAGCGCGCGCGGGACGACTCACAGGCCGCCTACGACCAGGCCCAGGGCCTGGCGGAAGAAACCCGCCATACCAATCGCAAGCTGGAGCTGGAAGTCCAGGTGCGCAGCAAGATCGAGAAAAAACTCACGGGCTTCCAGAACTACCTCAACAGCATCATCGACTCCATGCCGTCGGCGCTGATCGCCCTCGACGAACAACTCTACGTGACCCAATGGAACCAGGAAGCCAGCGCCCTCTCCGGCACGCGCCTGGACGAAGCCTTGAACCAGCCGATCTTCCTCGCCTTCGAACCGCTCAAGCCGTACCTGCCCCAACTCAAGCAGACCGTCGAGCAACACACGGTGGCCAAGATCGAACGCGTCACCTGGACCAAGGACGACGAAGCCCGGCATTACGCCCTGACCTTCTACCCGTTGATGGGCGGCGCCGGGCGTGGCGTGGTGATCCGCATCGATGACATCACCCAGCGCCTGTCGCTGGAAGAAATGATGGTGCAATCGGAAAAAATGCTCTCGGTCGGTGGCCTCGCGGCGGGCATGGCCCATGAAATCAACAACCCCTTGGGCGCCATCCTGCACAACGTGCAGAACATCCGTCGGCGGCTGTCACCGGAGTTGCCAAAGAACCTCGAACAGGCCGAGCAGTTGGGCATCGAACTGCCGGTGGTCAACCGCTACCTGGAAAGCCGCGAGATTCCGCAGTTGCTCGACGGCATCCAGCAAGCCGGCGCCCGGGCGGCGAAAATCGTCACCCACATGCTCAGTTTCAGCCGGCGCAGCACCCGGCAAATGGCGCCTTGCGACCTGCCCGCACTGATCGACCAGGCGGTGGAAATCGCCGGTAACGACTTCGACCTGGCGATCGGCTTCGACTTCAAGGGCCAGGCGATTATCCGTCAATTCGACCCGAACCTGGGGCCGGTGCCCGGCACGGCCAACGAACTGGAACAGGTGCTGCTCAACCTGCTGAAAAACGCCGCCCAGGCGATTCATCAGCGCCAGGACGACAGCGAGCCCGGGCGCATTATCCTGCGCACACGGTTGAATCCGCCGTGGGCGGAAATCCAGGTCGAGGACAACGGCATCGGCATGAGCGAGAACGTGCGCAAGCGCACCTTCGAACCCTTCTTCACCACCAAGGAGATCGGCCAGGGCACCGGCCTTGGGCTGTCGGTCTCGTATTTCATCATCACCAACAACCACAAGGGCCAGATGGAAGTGCAGTCGGCGCCGGGCCAAGGCACCTGCTTCACGCTGCGCCTGCCCCTGGCGGGCACGTCGATGGTGCCACAGGAAAACAAACAACTGGAGCGCTGAGCATGGGCTTTCGCCTGTCGAAGATTTACACCCGCACCGGCGACAAAGGTGAAACCGGGTTGGGCGATGGTCGCCGCGTGGCAAAGGATCATCCACGAGTCGAGGCCATCGGCGAAGTGGACACACTGAACAGCCAGTTGGGCTTGTTGCTCGCCGGGCTGGCCGAGGAGTCCGTCCGGCATCCGGCGCTGGAGGAAATCATCGCAGTGTTGGCGCCGTGTCAGCACCGGTTGTTCGACTTGGGTGGTGAGCTCGCGATGCCGGCGTACCAAGCCTTGAATGTGGCGGAAATCGAGCGGCTGGAAGCGGCGATTGACCTGTGGAATGAAGAACTGGGGCCGCTGGAAAACTTCATCCTGCCCGGCGGCTCTTCCTTGATCGCGCAAGCTCACGTCTGCCGAGCCCTGGCCCGCGGCGCCGAGCGTCGTTGCCAGCAATTGAACGCGGTGGAGCCGCTGGCCGGGCCGGGGCTGGCCTATATCAATCGGTTGTCGGATCTGCTGTTCGTGACCGCGCGGGTCATTGCCCGGCGGCAGGGGGTGGAGGAGGTGCTTTGGGTGGCGGCGGCCAAGCCTGAAGGCTGATCAGAGGTGTATCGCCTGTCAGTCCGCCTTCGCGAGCAAGCCCGCTCCCACAGGGGATCTGCGGCAGGCACACATTCTGTACCTGGCAGAAATCTACTGTGGGAGCGGGCTTGCTCGCGAAGAGGCCGGCAGTCACACCACACCATCAAGCCTCAGGCCAAAACGCCCGAATCCCCGCCACACCCTGCGCCCCGGCCTCCCAGGCTTTTTGCTGCTCGCCAGGCCCTACCCCGCCCAACAGATAGACCGGACGGTTGAAGCCCTCGATCAACCGCGCCGCCTCCGCCCAGCCCAACGGCTGCGCATCGGGATGGGTCTGGGTCGGCTGCACCGGCGAAAGGGTGACAAAGTCCACATCCATCTGCTGCGCGAGGGACAGCTCCTCGGCGTTATGGCAAGAAGCCGCCAGCCAGCGATCCTTACCGAACGGTCGGCCGGCCGCGGCATGCTTGCGCAGTTGCGCAGCGGTAATGTGCCAGCCAGCGGAAGGAAAATCCCCCAGCCACTCGAACGGTCCCTTGAGCATCAGTTGGGCCTTGCCGGCACACAACCCCACCGCATCCACCGCCAGATCGCGGTATTGCGGGTCGTAGCCATTAGGCGCACGCAACTGGACCAACTTGATCCCGCCGGCAATCGCCTTCTGCATGCCGCGCAGCAAGGCTGGCGTCTCAAGGCCTTCCGGGGTGATCAGGTATTCACCCGGCAAACGGGCCGCCGCGACGATCGGCTGGTTGGCCGCTGGAAATTCATGATTCGTCAGGTCGCGGGCCGTCACCCAGGCCAACGGTTGACCTTCGGCGCCATGGGGTTCGCCACTGAACGCCGAAACTTCCCAGACGTCCAGCAACACCTGTTTGTCCGGGTAATCGTGACGCACCTTGATCAACGGCCGGGCAACGTCGACGACAATGCCCAGTTCCTCATGAAGCTCGCGGGCCAGGGCCGTCTCGACGGACTCATCGGCCTCGACCTTGCCACCAGGAAATTCCCACAGGCCACCCTGGTGTTGGGTGTCGGCCCGTCGGGCAATGAGGATTTTGCCGGCAGCGTCGCGGATCACCGCCGCCGCCACATGGACTCGTTTCACCGCGTAGTTTCCTCCAGGCCAGCTTGTTGCCACGCCTTGAACGCTGACCATTGATATAGGGTTTGGACGTAGGCCTCATCGACCTCCGGCAGTGCCACTTGATAAGTGCGCAAGCGTACGGCAACCGGGGCAAAAAATGCATCGGCCAGGCTTACGCGGCCAAACAGGTAAGGACCGGTTTCGGTCGCCGCCGCACGGCATTCGGCCCACAACGCCAGCATCCGCTGGATGTCCGCCTGCACGTCGGATGGCATCGGTGACAGCGGCGCATCGTGCAGCAGATCCATGGGCATATGGTTGCGCAGGGCGAAAAAGCCGCTGTGCATCTGCGCACAGGCCGAGCGCGCCTGGGCCCGGGCAGCCACGTCCTTGGGCCAGAGATTGGCCTCGGGAAATTGTTCGGCCAGGTATTCGGCAATCGCCATGGAATCGGAGATCACGCCGAATTCGGTCTTGAGCAATGGGACCTTGGCCGTGGCTGAATATTTGAGCAGCTTTTCACGGGTATCCGGCTGGCCGAGCCTGACCAACTCTTCGGTGTACTTCGCACCGGTCAGCGCCAGGGCGAGCGCGCCGCGCATGGACCAGGAAGAGAGATCTTTGTCGCCGATGATCAGGTGCAGGCTCATGGGGATTCCTTTCTTGTGGTTTTGTAGAGGCTGTACTGGCGTCTTCGCGAGCAGGCTCGCTCCCACAGGGGAATTGTGGTTTGGACAGGTTTTATATCACCCGGAAAACCCCTTGTGGGAGCGAGCCTGCTCGCGAATGGGACGACTCGGTTTAAGTCCGGTACTCAGCGTTGATCTTGACGTACTCGTGGGACAAATCAGTCGTCCAGATCGTTTCGCTGCAATCACCCCGTCCCAGCTCGATACGGATGGTGATTTCTTCCTGCTGCATCACCGCCGCGCCCTGGGCTTCGGTGTAGGTGGCAGCGCGCGCACCTTGGCTGGCGATGCAGACCTCACCGAGGAACACGTCGATCTTGCTCACGTCCAGCTCAGGCACGCCGGCCCGGCCGACGGCGGCAAGGATCCGGCCCCAGTTCGGGTCGGAGGCGAACAGCGCGGTCTTGATCAGCGGCGAGTGCGCGACGGTGTAGCCGACATCCAGGCATTCCTGGTGGTTGCCACCGCCGTTGACCTGCACGGTCACGAACTTGGTCGCGCCTTCGCCGTCACGGACGATGGCCTGGGCCACTTCCATGCACACTTCGAACACTGCCTGCTTCAGGGCGGCGAACAACGAACCGCTGGCCTCGGTGATCTCCGGCAGGTTGGCCTGGCCGGTGGCGATCAGCATGCAGCAGTCATTGGTGGACGTGTCGCCGTCGATGGTGATGCGGTTGAACGACTTGTTGGCGCCGTCGAGCATCAGGTCTTGCAGCACCTGGCGCGAGACCTTGGCGTCGGTGGCAATGTAGCCGAGCATGGTCGCCATGTTCGGGCGGATCATGCCGGCGCCCTTGCTGATGCCGGTGACGGTGATGGTCACGCCGTCATGCTGGAACTGGCGACTCGCGCCCTTGGGCAGCGTGTCGGTGGTCATGATGCCGGTGGCGGCCGCGGCCCAGTTGTTTTCCGACAGGTCATCGAGAGCGGCTTGCAGCGCGCCTTCGATCTTCTCCACCGGCAGCGGCTCGCCGATCACACCGGTGGAATACGGCAGCACCTGGCTGGCGTCGACGCCGGTCAGCTCAGCCAGCTTGGCGCAGGTACGCTCGGCGGCGGCCAGGCCTGGCGCGCCTGTGCCGGCGTTGGCGTTGCCGGTATTGGTCAGCAGGTAACGCACCGGCCCTTGCACACGTTGCTTGGCCAGGATCACCGGCGCGGCACAGAAGGCGTTGAGGGTGAACACGCCTGCCACCGTCGAGCCTTCGGCGCAACGCATGACCACCACATCCTTGCGCCCGGGGCGCTTGATGCCGGCCGAGGCAATACCGAGTTCAAAACCGGCAACCGGGTGCAACGTGGGCAACGGACCAAGACCAACAGCCATGAATGCGCTCCTTAATAAATGTATTCAGCATCGTCCTTATCAAGACGACTGATCAAATGGCAAAACGCCGCGACAAGAGACTCTTGTCGCGGCGCGGGGTCGTTCAGCGTTGAAACGGGATTATTGGATCTGCCCGTGGCAATGCTTGTATTTCTTGCCCGAACCGCAGTAGCACAGTTCGTTACGGCCCAGCTTCTGCTCGTTGCGCACCGGTGCGGTCGCCAGGGCGACATCCACATCGACGCCCTCTTCGGCGACCACTTCCAGGCCAGGGGCTTCGGCGTGTTCGAACTGCATGCGCGCGGCCAGGGCTTCGGCTTCCTGGCGCAGGCGAGCTTCTTCTTCGGCCGGATCTTCGCGGCGAACCTGAACGTGGGACAGCACACGGATCGAGTCGCGCTTGATCGAATCGAGCAACTCGGAGAACAGCGTGTAGGACTCGCGCTTGTACTCCTGCTTCGGGTTCTTCTGGGCGTAACCACGCAAATGGATACCGTGGCGCAGATGGTCCATGGTCGACAGGTGATCTTTCCACAAGTCGTCCAGCACCCGCAGCACGATCTGCTTCTCGAAGGAACGCAGGGCCTCGGCGCCCGCCTGGTCTTCCTTCTCGTTATAGGCGGCGATCAGTTCGGCCAGCAGTTTTTCACGCAGGGTTTCTTCGTACAGGTGATCGTCTTCGTCGAGCCATTGCTGGATCGGCAATGCCACGCCGAAGTCGCTCTGCAAGGCGGCTTCCAGGCCGGCGACGTCCCACTGTTCCGGCAGCGATTGCGGCGGGATGTGGGCGCTGACGGTGGCGTTGAGCACGTCCTGGCGGAAATCGGCGATGGTTTCGCCAATGTTGTCGGCGGCCAACAAACTGTTGCGCATGTGATAGATCACTTTACGCTGTTCGTTGTTGACGTCGTCGAACTCGAGCAATTGCTTGCGGATATCGAAGTTGCGGCCTTCGACCTTGCGCTGGGCCTTTTCGATGGCGTTGGTCACCATGCGGTGCTCGATCGCCTCGCCTGGCTGCATGCCCAGGGCCTTCATGAAGTTCTTCACCCGGTCAGAGGCGAAGATGCGCATCAGGCTGTCTTCCAAAGACAGGTAGAAACGGCTGGAACCGGCGTCGCCCTGGCGACCGGCACGGCCACGCAGCTGGTTGTCGATGCGACGGGATTCGTGACGCTCGGACGCGATCACCTGCAAACCGCCGGACTCGAGCACCTGCTGGTGACGCTTCTGCCAGTCGGCCTTGATCTGCGCGATCTGCTCAGGCGTCGGGTTTTCCAGGCTGGCGACTTCCACTTCCCAGTTGCCGCCCAGCAGGATGTCGGTACCACGACCGGCCATGTTGGTGGCGATGGTCAGCGCACCCGGGCGACCGGCCTGGGCGATGATCTCGGCTTCCTTCTCGTGGAACTTGGCGTTGAGGACCTTGTGCTCGATGCCTTCCTTGTTGAGCAAGGCGGACATGTGCTCGGAGGTCTCGATGGTGGCGGTACCCACCAGGATCGGACGGCCCTGGGCCATGCCTTCCTTGATGTCGTTGATGATCGCCGCGTACTTCTCTTCGGCGGTCAGGAACACCAGGTCGTTGTAGTCTTTACGAGCCAGCGGCTTGTTCGGCGGAATCACCACCACTTGCAGGCCATAGATCTGGTGGAATTCGAACGCTTCGGTGTCCGCGGTACCGGTCATGCCGGACAGCTTGTTGTACAGGCGGAAGTAGTTCTGGAAGGTGGTCGAGGCCAGGGTCTGGCTCTCGGCCTGGATGTTCAGGCCTTCCTTGGCTTCGATGGCCTGGTGCAGGCCCTCGGACAGGCGACGGCCCGGCATGGTACGGCCGGTGTGCTCGTCCACCAGCACGACCTGGCCGTCCTGCACGATGTATTCGACGTTGCGATGGAACAGCTTGTGGGCACGCAGGCCGGCATAGACGTGGGTCAGCAGGCCCAGGTTATGGGCCGAGTACAAGCTCTCGCCCTCAGCCAGCAAGCCGACGCGGGTGAGCATTTCCTCGATGAACTGGTGACCGGCTTCGTTGAGTTCGACCTGGCGGGTCTTCTCGTCAACGGTGTAGTGCCCGGCCTGGGTCACTTCGCCCTCGACTTCCTCGACGTGCAGCTTGAGCTGCGGGATCAGTTTGTTGATCTCGATGTACAGCTTGGAGCTGTCCTCGGCCTGACCGGAAATGATCAGTGGGGTACGGGCTTCGTCGATGAGGATGGAGTCGACTTCGTCGATCACGGCAAAGTTGAGTTCACGCTGGAATTTCTCTTCCATGCTGAACGCCATGTTGTCGCGCAGGTAGTCGAACCCGAATTCGTTGTTGGTGCCGTAGGTGATGTCGGCGGCATAGGCGGCGCGCTTCTCTTCCGGCGGCTGGAACGGCGTGACGACGCCGACGGTCAGGCCGAGGAATTCGTAGAGCGGGCGCATCCAGTTGGCGTCGCGGCGGGCCAGGTAGTCGTTGACCGTCACCACGTGCACGCCCTTGCCGGACAAGGCATTGAGGTACACACCCAGGGTCGCCACGAGGGTCTTGCCCTCACCGGTACGCATTTCAGCGATCTTGCCTTCGTGCAAGGTCATGCCGCCGATCAACTGAACGTCGAAGTGGCGCATGCCCATGACCCGCTTGCCGGCTTCACGGGCGACCGCAAAGGCTTCGGGCAGGAGCTGGTCAAGGGTTTCCCCTTTGGCGATGCGGTCCTTGAATTCGGCAGTCTTGGCGCGTAACTGATCGTCCGAAAGGGCCACCATTTGCTCTTCGAAGGCATTGACAGTCTGTACCGTCTTGAGCATGCGCTTGACTTCACGCTCGTTCTTGCTTCCAAAAAGTTTCTTTAACAAAGGCGCAAACATATCGGCAGGATCTTCCACACTAAAGGGATGGAGGGCGGCCCCATGAGTCGCCCGTGCAGCCCTCATGGCCGCATGCGAACGAGCATTCTACCCGGAAACGATGGAGAGGAAAGTGGCGTTATTCCACGATGCTGGCACAGCGCTGTGACGGGGCCACACTAAAATAAGGGCTTTTGCGCGAACTTCAACCCGCAAGGTGCAGAAGTTACTCATTGATTGTGCAGCTAAAAGCCGCTGGGTGAGAGGGTCGAGGCGCATCCGGCGCTTTCTGCTACCATGGCGCCTCTGTCATTTGCGGTATTCATTCATGGCCTTTCGCCCTCTTCCAGCCAAGGCACCCGCCGTTCTGCTGCGCGAAGCCAAGCCGCTGAAAGCCATCTTCGGCCACGCCCGGCGCCTGGGCCACTTGCAGCGCCTGCTGGACAGCCAGTTGCAACCGGCCGCGCGCGAACATTGCCACGTAGCGTCGTGGCGCGAAGGCAGCTTGTTGCTGATTGTCACCGACGGCCACTGGGCCACGCGCCTGCGCTACCAGCAAAAACGCTTGCTGCGCCAACTCCAGGCGTTCGAAGAATTCGCCAACCTGACGCGGATCCTGTTCAAGGTCCAACCGCCTACTGTCCAGGTCGGCGCCAAGGGGCATACGCTGGACTTGTCCACCGACGCCGCCGCGACCATCCAGGCCACGGCGGACGGCATCAGCGATCCCAACCTGCGGGCGGCGCTGGAACGGTTGGCGGCCCATGCCAGGCCCAAGGATTGAGATTTTCGGCGGTTGTTAGATAGCTATCGCGAGCAGGCTCGCTCCCACAGGGGGATCTGCGGCGGGCACTTATTTCAGATATAGCGCCGATCCCCTGTGGGAGCGAGCCTGCTCGCGATAGCAGCAGGTCAGCCAGCCTATTTTTCGCCTGCCAGACCGCCTTCGCGAGCAAGCCCGCTCCCACAGGGTTCTTCAGCGGACGCACATTTTGCGTACGACATGCTCCACTGTGGGAGCGAGCCTGCTCGCGATAGCAGCAGGTCAGTCAGCCTATTTTTCGCCTGCCAGATCGCCTTCGCGAGCAAGCCCGCTCCCACAGGGATCTTCAGCGGACGCACATTTTTGCGTACGACATCGATCCACGGTGGGAGCGAGCCTGCTCGCGATAGCAGCAGGTCAGCCAGCCTATTTTTCGCCTGCCAGACCGCCTTCGCGAGCAAGCCCGCTCCCACAGGGTTCTTCAGCGGACGCACATTTTGCGTACGACATCGCTCCACTGTGGGAGCGGGCTTGCTCGCGAAGGGCGGCGACTCGGTCCTGACTACCGGCGCTTGCTGCCCCCCAGCAACGATCCCATCAACCCACGCACCAGCTGCCGGCCCAATTGATTGGCCGCCTGGCGCATCGCCGATTTAAGTGCCTGGCCAGCCGCCGTGCCGAGGAACTCGCCGGCTTGTTCGGTGAAGCTGGGCGCTTCAGCCGCCGGCTTGCTCGGTACCGCTTCGGCCTGGGGTTCCAGCCCCTTGCGCCCCATCAGCACCTCATAAGCCGACTCGCGATCAATCGGCTTGTCGTAGCGCCCTTGCAACGCTGAACTGGCGATCAGCCCGGCGCGCTCGGCCTCGCTCAATGGCCCGATCCGCGATTGCGGCGGCGCCACCAGCACGCGCTGGACCATTTCCGGCGTGCCTTTTTCCTGCAAGGTGCCCACCAGGGCTTCACCGATGCCCAGTTCGGTCAACACCGCCAAGGCATCGAACTGCGGGTTGGGCCGGAAACCGTCGGCCACCGCCCGCAGGGATTTCTGTTCCTTGGCCGTGAAGGCTCGCAACCCGTGCTGGATGCGCAACCCCAATTGCGCCAGCACGTCGTCCGGCAAGTCGCCGGGCGACTGGGTCACAAAATACACCCCCACGCCCTTGGAGCGGATCAGCCGCACCACTTGCTCCAGACGCTCCTGCAAAGCCTTGGGCGTACCGGCAAAAAGCAAGTGCGCCTCGTCGAAGAACAGCGCCAGCAGCGGCTTGTCCGCATCGCCGCGCTCGGGCAATTGCTCGAACAGCTCGGCCAGCAGCCACAGCAGGAACGTCGCGTAGACCTTTGGCGCTTCGTGGACCAGGCGGCTGGCATCGAGCAAGTGGATGCGGCCGCGGCCATCGCTGGCCGGTTGCAGGATGTCTTCGAGCTGCAAGGCCGGCTCGCCGAACAACGCGTCCGCGCCCTGCTGCTCCAAGGTGGACAAGCGCCGCAGCAGCGCCTGGCTGGAGCCGGTGGTCATCAGCGCCGCGTCGTCCCCCAGCAACTCGGGATTGTCCTTGAGGTGATTGAGCAGCGCCTTCAGGTCCTTGAGGTCCAGCAGCAACAGGCCCTCGCGATCGGCGACCTTGAACGCGGCATAGAGCGCCGATTGCTGGCTGTCCGTCAGTTCCAACAGGCTGCCGATCAACAACGGGCCCATTTCACTCAAGGTGGTGCGCAGCGGATGACCGGACTGGCCGTGGATATCCCACAAGGTCACCGGATAAGCCTGGGGTTTGTGATCGAGCCAGGGCATGCCCGCGATACGCTCGGCGATCTTGCCCTGGGGGGTGCCCGCCGCGCCGAGGCCGCACAGGTCGCCCTTGATGTCCGCCGCGAACACAGCCACGCCGGCATCGCTGAACATTTCCGCGAGGCGCTGCAAGGTGACGGTCTTGCCGGTACCGGTGGCGCCCGCCACCAGGCCATGGCGGTTCGCCAGGCGCATGGCCTGGCCGATGGGCTGGCCGCTGAGGTCGGCGCCGATAACGAGTTGCGATGAGTCAGGCATGTGGTCACCCGTGGTGTTTGCGATATGACGCCATTTTGCACGCTTATATAAAAGCATGCCTGGGGCATTAAGGCCCTGGCGCTGGAAATAAAAACCACATTTGACCGCACTCATGTGGCGAGGGAGCTTGCTCCCGCTGGGCTGCGCAGCGGCCCCAAAATCTTGGGAGCGCTTCGCACTGGAGCGCCAGCCCGGTCCAGCGGGAGCAAGCTCCCTCGCCACATATTCATTTGCATGACCGCTACGTCACCACAACCCCAACCGAACATCTATTCTTACTAAAGGTCAACACAGGAGAACACAGACCGGAGGGATGTTCATCGTGCATATCGCGGACATAACCATGTTCTACGCCCCTGCCAGCGGAGGCGTGCGCACTTACCTGGATGCCAAGCACCGGCGCCTGGGCGATCGGCCCGGTATTCGTCACAGCCTGTTGATTCCCGGCGCGCATTTGAGCGAGCACGACGGAATCTACAAGGTTCCGGCCCCTGCGCTGCCGTTCGGCAAGGGCTATCGTTTTCCCCTTCGCCTGGCGCCCTGGCGCAATGTCCTGCGCGATCTGCAGCCGGACCTGATCGAGGTTGGCGATCCGTACCTCACTGCCTGGGCCGCATTGGATGCCCGTCGTCAGCTCGACGTGCCCGTCATCGGCTTCTATCACTCCGACCTGCCACTGTTGGTGAGCAACCGCATGGGCAACTGGTTCACGCCCAACATCGAAGCCTACGTCAGCAAGTTATATGGCAATTTCGACCGGGTCCTGGCGCCAAGCCAGGTCATGGCCGACAAACTGACCGGGCTGGGGGTCAAGAACGTCTTCGTGCAACCCTTGGGCGTCGACCTGCAAACCTTCACCCCCGCCGCCCGCGACCCGGAACTGCGGGCCGAGCTGGGCATTGCCGAAGACACGCGCCTGCTTATTTTCGCCGGTCGCGGCTCCAAGGAAAAAAACCTGCCGGTGCTGCTCAAGTGCATGAAACGCCTGGGCGAGCGCTATCACCTGTTGTTGGTGGGCTCGTCGATGCCCGCCGTGGTGCCGGACAACGTCACGGTGGTCGATGAATTCTGCCCGGCGCCGCAAGTCGCCCGGCTCATGGCCAGCGCCGATGCCCTGTTGCACGCCGGCGACCAGGAGACTTTCGGCCTGGTGATCCTCGAAGCCATGGCCAGCGGTATTCCCGTGGTGGCGGTGGCGGCCGGGGCCTTCACCGAAATCGTCAAAGAGGACTGCGGGTTGCTGTGCACGCCCAACAACCCGCAGGCCATGGCCAATGCCGTGCGGCAACTGTTTGCCGAAGGCTGCCAGCGCCGTGGCGCACTGGCGCGCCGGCATGTGGAACGGCATTACGCCTGGGATACCGTGGTCAACAGTTTGCTGGGGCATTACCACGCCGTGCTCGGCGAACAGCTGCCGCTGCTGGCCAATGGTTGAGGCGAGGTCCGTGTCGATGAGTTCCTCGCCCAGTGTTCTATTGGTGCTGCACGACGTGGCACCGCAAACCTGGCCCGATTACCAGCCCTTCGTCGAGGCCGTCGATGCCCTCGGCCAGGTGCCGATGACCTGGCTGGTGGTGCCGGACTTTCACCGCGCCAATGCCCTGGAGGCGCACCCCGGCTTTCGGCGCCTGCTCGACAGCCGGGTCGAGCGCGGCGACGAGTTGGTACTGCATGGTTATTACCATTGCGACGACGGCCCTCTCGGCCGCCACCCCAAGGATTGGTTCATGCGCCGGGTCTATACCCATGAGGGGGAGTTCTACAACCTGTCCGAGGCCGCCGCCCTAGCCCGCCTGCGCGCCGGGATCGAAACCTTCGAGCGCTACCATTGGCCGCTGGAAGGTTTCGTCGCCCCGGCCTGGCTGATGAGCGAAGGCACGCGCCAGGCCTTGCGCCAGTTGCCACTGAGCTACACCAGCGATACCCAACACCTTTATCGCTTGCCCGACTTCACTGCCATCGACGCGCCGGGCCTGGTCTGGAGTGCCCGCAGTGCCTGGCGCCGTGGCCTGTCGAAAGTCATCAGCGACCAACGTGAACAGCGCTGGCGCCAGGCCCCGGTGATTCGCCTGGGCCTGCACCCGGTGGACATGCGCCATGGGTTTTCCCGGGATTATTGGCTGCGCACCCTCGAACGCCTGCTCAACGACGGTCGAGTGCCGATGACCAAGGTCAACTGGCTGGCGACCCAGGGGCTGCGGGCCCGCAGCGCCGCATGAAACGGCTGATCTGGCTGGGCGCCGCCTTGCTCACGGCGCTGTTGGTGCCGTTGCTGGTCGGTGGCGGGGAAATGTGGTCGCGGGTGCAGCGCTTTCCCCTGTCATTGCTGCTGACCATGCTCGGCATGATCGTGCTGTGCTGGGGTTTGAATTCCGTGCGCTTGCGCCTGCTGCTGGGTGAATACCGTGGGCGCATCGGCCGATGGAAAAGCATGGGCGTGGTGATGTCCACCGAGTTCGCCATGTGCGCGACACCCGGTGGCAGTGGTGGCCCGCTGACGCTGATGGCCCTGCTGGCGCGCAACGGTGTGCGCCCGGCCCATGGCAGTGCGGTGTTTGCCATGGATCAACTGAGCGACTTGCTGTTCTTCCTCTGTGCCTTGGTGGGCATTCTGTTCTACGCGCTGTTCCAGAACCTCAGCCAGCGCTTGGAATGGATGCTGGCGTTGAGCGCGATTTCATTGTTTGGCGGGCTGTTCGGCTGCGTGCTGGTGGCCCGTTATCACCGCCGGCTGATCCTGCTGGGCGCTCGCGTGCTGCGACACTTGCGAGTGAAGACCGCCACCCGCCAACGCTGGGGCCGCAAGATCCTGAACTTCCTCGCGGCGTTCACCGACACGTTGAAACTGCCGCGACAGACGCTGTTCCAGGTCTTCGGCCTGACCTGCCTGCATTGGGCGCTGCGCTACAGCGTGTTGTACCTGGCCTTGAAGGGGCTGGGCGCGGATTTGCAGTGGGCCTGGAGTTTCCTGATCCAGATGCTGTCCTTGAGCGCGGGACAGTTCAGCCTGCTGCCGGGCGGTGCCGGGGCGGCCGAACTGACCTCGGCGGCGCTGCTGGCGCCCATGGTGGGCAAGTCCACCGCGGCGGCGGCGATCCTGATCTGGCGGGCGGTGACCTATTACTTTTACCTGGTGGCCGGCGGGCCGGTGTTTTTCCTGATGGTCGGGCGGCCGTTGATCAAGAAGCTGATCAGGCTCAGGCAAGCCTGACCGGTCACGGCTTTTGTTCGGCCTCGTCCTGGGGATGCAGTTGCTCCCACAATTGCGCGGCGTCGGGAAACTCGGTGCCGTCCTCCGGGCTCAATGCGTCAGGATCGTAGCGGCTGAGGCAGCCTTCGCCCAGGGTGGTTGGGGCCTTGGAGGTGGCTTTGTCCAATGGGTCGGTCATGGCGCAGCGTTGCTCCTTGAGCGGTATGAATCACTGTGGCGAGGGAGCTTGCTCCCGCTCGGCTGCGCAGCAGTCGTAAAGCCTGCCTACTCTTTTCCCCGGTGCACGGTGTTGAATGGTTTTGGGTCTGCTTCGCAGCCCAGCGGGAGCAAGCTCCCTCGCCACGGGGCATCGTTGTTCTTTAGTCAATAAAAAGGCCTGGCGATCGCTCGTCCAGGCCTTTTGAAGTGTAGTCAGAAGACCACGGTCTTGTTGCCGTGCACCAGCACCCGGTCTTCCAAGTGATAACGCAGGCCACGGGCCAACACCATTTTCTCGACGTCACGGCCGAAACGCACCATGTCTTCGATGCTGTCGCTGTGGCTGACGCGCACCACGTCCTGCTCGATGATCGGGCCGGCGTCCAGCTCTTCGGTCACGTAGTGGCAGGTGGCGCCAATCAGCTTCACACCACGCATCGAGGCCTGGTGGTACGGCTTGGCACCGACGAACGACGGCAGGAAACTGTGGTGGATGTTGATGACCTTATGGGCGTACTCGCTGCACAACGCCGGCGGCAGGATTTGCATGTAGCGGGCCAGCACCACCACTTCGGCGTCGTGCTGCTTGACCAACCGCGAGACTTCGGCGAATGCCGGCTGCTTGTCTTGCGGGTTGACCGGCACGTGGTAGTACGGGATGCCGTGCCATTCCACCATGCTGCGCAAGTCATCATGGTTGGATATCACACAGGCGATGTCGCAATCGAGCTCATCGCTGTGCCAGCGGTGCAACAGGTCAGCCAGGCAGTGAGACTCACGACTGGCCATCAACACCACGCGCTTTTTCTGCGCGGTGTCGGTGATGCGCCAGTCCATCGAGAACTCTTCGGCAATGGGTGCGAACGCTTCACGGAAGGCTTCGATACCGAAGGGCAGCGAGTCGGCACGGATCTCGTGACGCATGAAAAACCAACCGCTTTGATTGTCCGAGTGATGGCTCGCTTCGGTGATCCAGCCGTTATGGGACGCCAGAAAGTTACTGACTTTAGCAACGATGCCGACGCGGTCCGGGCAAGCAATCACCAGACGAAAAGTGCGCATTAGGGAAACTCCAGAACTTCGCAAAGGCGGCCATTCTAGCCATTGCGCGGCAAAACTGCAGTATCGATGACACGCCGGAGCCTGGGCGACCGCCCCAGGCCATGGCCGGCGAGGCCTGGCAAGGCAGGCTATATGTGTGAATAGATGTGAAGACACTGTCACGGTATTTAACTGCAACAGGCATTTTTGTGGCGCAGCACTAATTAATTAAATAAAACACCGGTTAAATGTTTACTTGATGAAACTGTCTGATTACTATTGCCGCACTGTCTCCTTGTCACCCGCGTCCTACATAAGGTAGTCCACATGTCCTTGATCAATGAATACCGCGCCACAGAAGAAGCCATCAAAGAACTGCAAGCTCGCCTGAAAAATCTGTCGCAAGACGACAAACTGCAAACCGAGCTGGAATTCGAAGGCAAACTGCGCACGCTGATGGGCGAATACTCCAAGTCGCTGCGTGACATCATTGCCCTGCTGGATCCAGAAGCCAAGTCGAGCAAAGCGCCACGTGGCGCCGTCAAAACTACTGGCACCAAGCGCGCTCGCAAAGTTAAGCAATACAAGAACCCGCACAACGGCGAAGTCATCGAAACCAAAGGTGGCAACCACAAGACGCTGAAAGAGTGGAAAGCCAAGTGGGGCGGTGACGTGGTAGAAGGCTGGGCAACCCTGCTGGGCTAAGCCTCACCGCGTCGCATGCTTCTTTGCGAACAAAAAACGCCAGCGATTGCTGGCGTTTTTTTATGCCTGTCATCTTTTCAATTCATTGCGACTCAAGGCTTAAACGTTTACGCAATTGCTGGCTGTAGCCTTGCCATTGCATGAGTACTTCTCGCTGCATGGGTGTCGACAGGCCCAGCCACTCTCCCATCGCCTCGTCAAAACTTTGCAAGGTATTAGGCGCTCCCCATTCCGGGGCGGACAGACGTTGTTGACAGAAAAGTCTCCAACGCCCCTGCTCTTCGGGATCCAAGGTGTCTGGAAAGTTGCGTGCGCGATATCGGAACAATAGTTCCGGCAGACGCTCATCATCGAAAGGCCAGCGCTCTTGAGCCAATTGCGCCGGGTCCGCCAGGCGGACTTGTTCACATAAACGCCGATCGCGGTCGCCCAAGAAGCCTGCGTATAACTGTTGCTCGGGATCCTCGCTGGCGGTGAAATCTTCGCGGCCATAAATAGCCTGAAGTTTATCTTGCCAAACTTTCTGTGCGTCAGTTAGCCGCAATGCCCGCTGTTGGTAACCCTCCATGTCCAGCGCCAGCCGCTGCTGGTCCTCGACGCGCAGCACCGACAGCGGCGCGACCACCGGGCATTTGTTGATATGGATCAGCTTGAGCGGCACTGGCAGCTCACCTTCGAGCAACTCTTCACGGCGGGTATACAACCGTTGGCGCAGGCTGTCGGCGTCGTGGTCCAACAAGCCCTGGGGGTCCAGGTGCAGGTCGCAGACAATCAGGGCGTTGCGGTTTTTCGGATGCCAGGCCAGGGGCAGGACCACGCCGATGTAGTTGCGCGCCGCCGAAAAGCGACCGGAAATATGCACCATCGGCTGCAACAGGCGAATCTGGTCCATCACCTTCTGTTTGCTGCGCAGCTGGAACAGCCAGTCGTAGAGCCGGGGCTGCTGCTGGCGGATCAGGCGAGCCAGGGCGATGGTCGCACGCACGTCCGACAACGCATCGTGGGCCTGGCCATGATCGATGCCGTTGGCGGCGGTCAGGCGTTCGAGCTTGAGGCTGACGCGACCGTCTTCCTGCGGCCAGACAATGCCTTGTGGGCGCAGCGCATAGGCCGCGCGCACCAGGTCAATCAAATCCCAGCGACTGTTACCGCCCTGCCATTCCCGCGCGTACGGGTCGAAGAAGTTTCGATAGAGGCTGTAGCGGGTCATTTCATCGTCGAAGCGCAGGGTGTTGTAGCCGGCGCCACAGGTACCGGCCGCGGCCAGTTGGTCGTGGACACGGGTCATGAAATCGGCTTCGCTCAAGCCTTTTTCCGCCAGGCATGACGGGGTGATGCCGGTAATGGCACAGGCCGCCGGATGCGGCAGGATGTCATCGCTGGGTCGGCAATACAGGTTCACCGGTTCGTCGATTTCATTGAGCTCGAAGTCGGTACGGATACCCGCCACCTGCAAGGGCCGGTCGCAACGCGGGTTGATGCCGGTGGTTTCGTAGTCGTACCAGAAGATGGAAGTCACGGGCTGTTCCTGAACTGAAGACTGGCGAAGTCTAGGCGCTCGAACCCGCCTGCGACCAGCAGTGCTGTAACTTTTGAAGACTAATACCAGGGATAGTGGATCTGTGTGGGAGCGGGCTTGCTCGCGAAGACGGCGATACATTCAACATCAATGCAAGCTGGCACACCGCTTTCGCGAGCAAGCCCGCTCCCACAGTTGGTCTGCGGTGCCTGCGAGTGCAATCCCGGCATGGAGGTACAGACCGTGTTCGCCCTCCCAATCCTGTTGCAAACCATGAAATGACCCACACAGTTCTATCGTTTGCCCGCGCGAAGACTGCTAGCATCGGGGCCGAGATTGAACATTCGGTCTGGCCCATCACAGGTTGCCCATGCTCGAGACACCAGCACTGCAAAGGAACGCGACGCTGCCCGCGCCCCTGGACACGCGTTATCAGGTTGAAACGCCGGAAGGCATCGACCTGCCGCTGCGCCCGGCGGGGTTGATGCCGCGTGCAATCGCCTTCGCCATTGACCTGGGCATACGCGGGCTGGTCCTGGGGTTTTTCTTCCTGGTCCTGGCATTTTTCGGTGAGCTGGGGCTCGGCCTGGGTTCCATCCTGCTGTTTGTCGTCAGTTGGTGGTACATGGTGCTGTTCGAGGTGCTCAACCAGGGGCGCTCTCCCGGCAAGCAGATCATGGGGCTGCGCGTGGTGCAGGACGATGGCCGGCCCATCGGCTGGTCGGCGTCGTTGATCCGCAACCTGCTGCGTTTCGTCGACATGCTGCCCTTTGGCTACACCTTCGGGGCCATTTGCTGCCTGCAGCATCCGGCGTTCAAGCGCCTGGGCGATCTCGCGGCCGGCACGCTGGTGGTGTATCGCGAACAACCGGTCAAACGCCCCGCATTGCCCATGGCCCCGCCGATACGCACGCCTTTCACCCTGAACTTGCATGAACAACGCGCCGTGCTGGGCTTCGCCGAACGCCAGGCAGATCTGTCCCGGGCGCGGGTCAACGAACTGGCGGCGATCCTGGCCGCGCCACTGAACGTCCAAGGGCCGAACGCCACCGCCGAGCTCAATGGCATCGCCCGTGGCTTGTTGGGGCCGACATGAAGCAAAGCCTGTTCGAAAGCCGCCACCAAAGCGAATGGGAGCACCTGTCCCGGCAACTCGATCAACTGGAGCGCAGCCGCAACGCGCCCCAGAGCGGTGATTTCCCCGCCGCCTATCGACGGCTCTGCCATCACTTGGCACTGGCCCAGGCCCGGGGCTACAGCAGCTTGCTGGTCGACACCCTGCAACAACTGGCGCTACGCGGTCATCAGCAACTCTACCGGGATCGCAGCCGCCCCTCGGCCAGCCTCTCGGCCTTCATCCTGGTCGGTTTCCCTCGCCTGGTGCGTGAACAATGGCGCTTTGTGCTGGCCGCCAGCCTGATGTTCCTGGGCAGCCTGGTGGGCATCGGGCTGCTGGTCTATCTGTTTCCGGAACTGGTCTACAGCGTGCTGGGCGCCGACGAAATCAGCCAGATCCGCAGCATGTATGACCCCGCCTCCGGGCACCTGGGGCGCTCGGTCGAACGGGCCGCCAGCGAAGACTGGGTCATGTTCGGCTACTACATCATGCACAACATCGGCATTGCTTTTCAGACGTTCGCCAGTGGCTTGATGTTTGGGCTCGGGAGCGCGTTCTTCCTGCTTTTCAATGGCCTGACCATCGGCGCGGTGGCCGGGCACCTGACCCAGATCGGCTCGGGGGGAACGTTCTGGTCGTTCGTGATCGGCCACGGCGCCTTCGAACTCACCGCCATCGCCCTGGCCGGCGCCGCGGGCCTGCAATTGGGCTGGGCCTTGATCGCGCCGGGACGCCTGACCCGGGGCGAGGCCTTGCGACTCGCGGCGGGCAAAAGCGTGCTGATGATCGGTGGCGTGATGCTGTTCCTGCTCATCGCCGCGTTCATCGAGGCCTACTGGTCCTCCAGCGCCGTGACGCCCGCCACCAAATACACGGTGGGCGCGTTGTTGTGGCTGTTGGTGATCAGCTATCTGTCGTTTGCCGGACGGGTCCGCCATGCGCCTGAGTGATGCCACCGTCGTCATCCGCCCACGCACCACCTGGGAAGCCATGGACCTTGGCATATTGATGAGCCAGCAGCATCGACGCCTGCTGATGACCAGTTGGGCGATCATCACGTTGCCGGTGTACCTGTTGCTGACCCTGCTGCTGTGGGATTCACCGTCCCTGGTGGTGATGCTGTTCTGGTGGCTGAAGCCGGCCTTTGACCGTTTGCCCTTGTACATTCTGTCCAAGGCGTTGTTTGGCGAAACCCCGACCTTGAGGCAGGCCTTGCGCCAATGGCCAGCGCTGCTCAAACCCCAGTTGCTGGCCAGCCTGACCTGGCGCCGGCTGAGCCTGAGCCGCAGCTTCCTGCTGCCGGTGGTGCAACTCGAAGGGCTCGCCGGTGAAGCGCGGGAGCAACGCATACGGGTATTGCTGCAACGTAATCGCGGCGCTTCGCAATGGTTGACCATCATCGGCATGCACCTGGAAACCGCCCTGTGGTTCGGCCTGATGGCGCTGTTCTACCTGTTCGTGCCGCAACAAGTCGAACTGCAATGGGATTGGGAGACGCTGGTGTCCGCAGCCGAACACGACTGGTTGTGGTTCGAGCACCTGGTCAACTTCCTGTATCCGCTGCTGCTGATCTTGTGGGAACCGGTGTACGTCGCCTGCGGCTTCAGCCTCTATCTGAACCGGCGGACAATCCTCGAAGCGTGGGACATCGAACTGGTGTTCCGGCGCCTGCGCCAGCGGCTGAGCGGCGTAGCCCCGGTGTTGTTGCTCCTGGCCCTGGTGATGCTGCCATTGGCGCCCCCGGCGTTTGCCGCTGAGGACACCAACGGCCCCGACAGCCCGCGGCTGCTCAACCAGCCCCTCACCAGCGAAGCCTCCCGGGACGGCATCGAGGCGATCCTCGACGCTCCGCCCTTCAAGAACTCCGAGACCGTCACCCGTTATCGTTTCGGCGAAGACACCGCTGAACCCGCCGAGGAGACCGAAGAGACCGAGGCCAAACCGAGCTGGCTCAAGGCCCTGTTCAAATGGCTCGGCGGCCAACGCTTCGACATCGCCGCCTCGCTGATCCAGATCGCGCTGTGGGCCTGCTTGACAGGCGCGATCGTCTGGCTGGCCTGGCACTATCGGGAGCGGCTCAAGGCCCTGGTCAATCGCCGACCAACGCCACGCCTGCCCGTGGAACGAGCGGCGCCGGCACGCATGTTCGGCCTGGATATCCGTGAAGAAAGCCTGCCGACCGACATCGCCGCCAGCGTCGAACAACTGTGGGCCACGCAACCCCGTGAAGCCCTGGGCCTGCTGTACCGGGCACTGCTCAGCCGGTTGCATCATGACTTCAAGATCCCCTTGAAACCGTCCGACACCGAAGGCCAGGTGCTGCAACGCGTCGAACAGCTCAAGCAGGACGAGCTGCTGGGCTTCAGCAAAGCCCTGACGCTGCATTGGCAAAACATTGCCTACGGGCATCGCCCACCGCCGACCCACCTGCAACAGGAACTGTGTGACGGCTGGCGCGGGCTGTTCGGTCCGGGAGCGTCTCGATGAGCCGGCACGCGGGGTGGCTGATCGGCGCCGTGCTGGCCGCCGTGGTGTGCGCATTCGGCTTCTATCTCTACGCCAAAGCCGTGCCCTATGAAGAGGTCGTCGAGCACGGCCCTTCTCCCGAAGCCCAGGCCAACCCTTACCTGGCCGCCGAGCATTTCCTGCGCCAGCGGGGCATCAACGTCGAACACGCCAACAGCCTGGATGTATTGCCCACCCTGGAGCCTCGCCAGCACAGCCTGCTGTTGCTGGGCGAGCGCACCCACATGACGCCCCGGGAAGTCGACCGGTTGATGAACTGGACCCGGGCCGGCGGGCGCTTGCTCATCGTGGCCGAAGCCTTGTGGGACGACAGCGCCGGCAGCAGCGGCGACCTGCTGCTCGACCGCGTGCGCCTGCGCCAATTCCTGAGCAAGGACCTCAAGGAACCCGCGCCCGAACTGATCAAGGACCGTTATCCGGAACTGACCAAGCTCTACCTGGAAGACGAAGAGGCGCCGGCCTATATCAGCTTCGACACCGACTTTCACCTCGAAGACCCGCATAACCTGGCCCAGGCCTGGGCCAACAGCGCGTCGTCGACTCACATGATGCAATTGACCCTCGGCCTGGGCTCGATCACCGTGCTCACCGATGCCGAGCTGTGGAAGAACGATGCGATCGACCAGTACGACAACGCCTGGCTGCTCTGGTACTTGAGCGCCGACACGGACGTCACGCTGCTGTTCAATACCGACCACGACGACCTGCTGACCCTGTTGCTGCGCTATTTCCCCCAAGCGCTGGTGGCACTGCTGGCCCTGGTTGCCCTGTGGTTCTGGCATTCGGCGGTGCGCCATGGCCCGCTGCAACCACCCGCCTCCAAGGCGCGGCGCCAGTTGGAAGAACACGTGCAGGCCAGCGCCGGTTTCCACCTGCGCCACAACGGCCAGCAGCACCTGTTGCACACCTTGCAGCAAGACGTGCTGCGCCGGGCACGCCACCTTCACCCAGGTTTCGAACAACTGGCCGTCGCCGAACAATGGCAGGTCCTCGCCCGCCTGACC
The DNA here is from genome assembly GCF_051131985.1 of Pseudomonas sp. Z3-6. NCBI lineage: Bacteria > Pseudomonadati > Pseudomonadota > Gammaproteobacteria > Pseudomonadales > Pseudomonadaceae > Pseudomonas > Pseudomonas sp. Z3-6. The sequence continues at coordinate 1,489,844 of NZ_CP071644.1, read as the reverse complement.
CGGCAACCGACGCGGGCCATCAGCCAGGCCTTGAGCCCACGGCCGAAACAGCGGATGTCCGGCGCCGAGTTCTGCCGCCAGGTCGCCCATTTGCAAACCCTTAGGAATGCCTTATAGATTTTTCCGCAAAAAAATCCGCAAAATCACTGGAAATCGCCTATCGTACGGTATCGCTAAAGCTAGTAATAAAAGGCGTTACAAGCCGTTTTATTTTCCGCAAAAATTTCCGCAGGTATTGCCCAATAAACAGCCGTTATGTTCGCTGGAAGCAAACGATGATCACCTCGAAAACGTACCTTGATCCCGTACTGCCAGAAAGTCTGCCCGACTCGATCATTCAGGCTGCGGATCAATTGCCGTGCAAGGCAGCCTTTCTGGCCGGACGTCTGGCCGATGAGACATCCAGGCAACTGGCGGGCCTGTTGCGCATCACCAACACCTACTACTCGAACCTGATCGAAGGGCATCGCACCGAGATTGCCGACCTCCAGGTTGCTCGCACGACACCAAAACGGGAAAGAAAGGAACTCAAAGAGCTGGCCGTGCAGCACATGACGCAGCAGGAGGTGATGGAGCGGCTACTTCGCATGCGGCCAGCGGACAATTTCTCCGCCCTGTTCGATCCCAAGTTGATCGCGGCCATCCATCGTCGACTGTTCAAGGACGCGTCCAAGCAGGAACTGACCCTGGGCGATGGGCGCATGATGGAACCCGGCAGGCTGCGGGCCGAAGAGAACGAGCAGGTCCAGGTTGGCGCCCATGTCGCTCCCGCGGCGGCCGTTGTATTGCCCATGCTTGAGCATCTGCAGCTGCACTACGGACGAATCAGGGATCCGCGGCGCCAATTGATCGCGGCCCTGGCAGGCCATCACCGGGTGGCGCTTGTTCACCCCTTCCTGGACGGTAATGGTCGAGTGATTCGAATGCTCACCCACCTGCAGCTTGTTCACCTTGGGCTGAAACCTTTTCTCTGGTCACTGTCTCGTGGCCTGGCTCGCAGGCAAGATGAGTACTATCGCTTCCTGGCCTTGGCTGATCGCCCTCGCGAAGGTGACTATGACGGGCGTGGCCAACTTTCACAGCGTCACTACTTCAACTTCATCGAATTCATGCTCGATGTCTGCCGCGACCAGATTGAGTACATGACCACCTCGCTAAACCCGGCCAAGCTGCGCGAGCAGGTTGTTCATGTGTTCTCGACGGATCCCGAGCTTCGCCGTGCCGGCATCCGGCCCACCAGTGCAGCCGCTGTGCTGGCGCTTCTCACTCAAGGTGCGATGCCACGTGCGGAGTTCAAGGTGTTCACAGGCTTGAAGGATCGGCTGGCAACCGAAGAACTGGGCCGCTTGATCGAAGCGGGGATCGTGGTCAGCAGTACCCCCCGGTCCCGCACGGTGGAAGCGGGTCTGCCCGCACGCTTCGCCGGATTGATCTTTCCGAACCTGCATTTTCAAATGGGCTAAGGTGTGCAGCGACTCAGTTGTCAGCGCCCGGCACTGCACCCTGTCGCGAGTCATAGGATTTAACCGTTAGGAGAACGCCAGAATTGACGACTGAACAGAACGAACCAACCGACGGCCAGGCCCATGCCGTTCAACAGCGCCAGCGCGCCAGTCAGTTGGCCCAGGCCATCCGCACCGAGCTGCGCAAGGCGGTGGTGGGTCAGGCCAGTGTGATCGACGATGTGCTCACCGCGCTGATCGCCGGCGGGCATGTGCTGCTCGAAGGCGTTCCCGGGCTGGGCAAGACCTTGCTGGTGCGGGCCCTGGCTCGCTGTTTCAACGGCGAGTTCGCGCGCATCCAGTTCACCCCCGACCTGATGCCCAGCGACGTCACCGGACACGCGGTGTACGACTTGCAGACCGAGCAGTTCAAGCTGCGCAAGGGCCCGGTGTTCACCCATCTGCTGCTGGCCGACGAGATCAACCGTGCGCCAGCCAAGACCCAGGCCGCGCTGCTCGAAGCCATGCAGGAGCGTCAGGTCACCCTCGAGGGCCGCGCCCTGCCTATCGCCCAGCCGTTCATGGTCCTCGCCACCCAGAACCCCATCGAACAGGAAGGCACCTACCCGCTGCCGGAAGCCGAGCTCGACCGCTTCATGCTCAAGGTTCGCATGGATTACCCGGATGCCGACCAGGAGCTGGACATGGTCCGCCAGGTCAGCCGTTCGACCCGCGCCGACATGCTCGACGTGCAACCGCTGCGCATGGTGTTGCAGGCCAAGGACGTGCAAGCGTTGCAACGCATCGCCAGCGACCTGCCGATGGACGACCAGGTGCTCGACTACGCCGTGCGCCTGGCCCGCACCACCCGCAGTTGGCCGGGCCTGACCCTCGGCGCCGGGCCTCGCGCGTCGATTGCGCTGGTGCGTTGCGCCCGGGCCCGGGCGTTGTTGCGCGGCGGCGACTTCGTCGTGCCGGACGACATCAAGGGCTGCGCCCTGGCCGTACTGCGCCATCGCGTGCGGCTGGCGCCGGAACTGGACATCGAAGGGCTGTCGGTGGACCAGGTGCTGGGGCAACTGCTCGATCAAGTGCCGGCGCCGCGGTTGTGATGAGGGCGTCTGTGCCAAGCGTGCTTTTTGTGCCAGGAATACCTTCTATGGCAGGAATGTCTTCTGTACCAGGAATGCTTTTTGTGCCAGGAAAATTCTTTGTGGCAGGCATGCTTTTTGTGGCGAGGGAGCTTGCTCCCGCTGGGCTGCGAAGCAGCCCCCAAGTTCTATCTGATACACCGCCAGGGGACGCTGCGCGTCCAGCGGGAGCAAGCTCCCTCGCCACAGGAAACCTCACTGCAGTAAATTTCTTTGCCAAGGCCAACATCCCCTGCAAGGGCATGCGCCGATGAAACCCTCACGCCTGCTGCTGACCTGGCTCGCCGTGCTGCTGGCCGTGAGTATCATGCTCGGCGCCCTGCGAGCGCTGGGCATCGCGGTGCCATCGACGCTGCTGTCGATCAACTGGGGGTTGCTGCTGGCCTTGCTGACCCTGGCGCTGCTCGACGCGGTGCGCGTCCGGCGCCTGCCCTCGCCGCGGGTGCAACGGCAAATGCCCGGGAGCCTGGCCCTGGGCCGCTGGGGTGATGTCCGCCTGGAAGTCAGCCACGACTTTGCCCAGCCGCTGCACGTGCAGCTTTTCGATCATGTTCCCGATGGCCTGGACTTCGAAAACCTGCCGCAGTCGGTCGAACTGCAACCCGGCCAGCGCAGCCAGGTCGGCTACCGCCTGCGCCCGCTCAAGCGCGGTCACTTTACCTTCGTCCAGTGCGAAACCAACCTGCCGAGCCCGCTGGGCTTGTGGACCGACAAACGCCTGCTGGACGCCGTCGACCACACCCGCGTCTACCCGGATTTCGCCAGGCTCTACGACGGCCAGTTGCTGGCGGTGGACAATTGGCTCAGCCAGCTCGGCATTCGCCAGCGGCAACGCCGCGGCCAGGGGCAGGAATTCCATCAACTGCGCGAATTCCGCGAGGGCGACAGCCTGCGCCAGATCGACTGGAAAGCCACCGCCCGCCATCGCACGCCGATCGCCCGGGAATACGAAGACGAGCGCGACCAGCAGATCATCTTCATGCTCGACTGCGGCCGACGCATGCGCAGCCAGGACGGCGAGCTGGCGCATTTCGACCACGCCCTCAACGCCTGCCTGCTGCTCAGCTACACCGCCCTGCGCCAGGGCGATGCCGTGGGCCTGAGCACCTTCGCCAGCGAGCAAAGCCGCTACCTCGCCCCGGTCAAAGGCACCGGCCAACTCAACGTCCTGCTCAACACCGTGTACGACCTCGACAGCAGCCAACGCCCCGCCGACTACCAGGCGGCCGTCACCGAACTGTTGGCCCGGCAAAAACGCCGGGCCTTGGTGGTGCTGGTGACCAACCTGCGGGATGAAGACGATGCGCAACTGCTCGCCGCCGTGAAACGGCTGGGGCAACAGCATCGGGTGCTGGTGGCCAGCCTGCGGGAAGAAGCCCTCGATCGGTTGCGCCAGGCACCGGTGCAAACCTTGCCCGAGGCCTTGGCCTATTGCGGGACGGTGGACTATTTGAATGCGCGGGCCGAGCTGCACAAGCAGCTCGCCGCCCACGGCGTGCCAACCCTGGATTCGCGCCCCAGCGAATTGGGCGCGGCCCTGGTGACCCAATACCTGGCCTGGAAAAAAGCCGGAACCGCCTGAAGCTGATCACTTAAGAAAGCGATGAACCCGTGGCGAGGGAGCTTGCTCCCGCTGGGCTGCGTAGCAGCCACTTTTTTAGGGAGCGCTTCGCCCTAAAGCGCCAGCCCGGTCATGCGGAACCGCATGGGTCCTACAGCGAGCCAGCAAAACTCCGGCTGACTACAGCGCCTTGCGCAACGGACTACAGATCCGCCAGAATCCGCCGGCTTGTGCACCTTGGCCTCGCCCCGTAACTTGATTCGCGTCGCTGATATCCAGCGATCGGGTTTAGTCGCCCGGGCAGTAGTAGCGTGTGCACAAGCGTCATCCAGTCAGGCCTCCCTATCCCTGCACTTGATGGTGACTGTACGCAGGGCGCTCTCGGGCGCGCCGGTTTTGCTACTCCTCCCGGTCGACTAACCTGCGTACAGCCGCCACCCCCTTCGTTTAGTCGCGAAAAAGTGACGGCTCCATTTCTAAAGGAGCAGTAAATGATCAAGCCGACCCCAAATCCACCCCACGAAACCCCTGACCCCGAAAAGCTCGACGAAGCCGCCCAAAGAGCCCTCGACTACTACCTCAAGCCCAACCACGGCCAACCCGACAAAAAACCTTACAAACAACCGGATTACTTCATCGTCGCCCCCGACGCCGACCCCGAAGGCATGCTCGCCCACACCTACGAAACCTTCTGCTCAGTAAGCACGTTGATCCTGGATCTATCGGAAGACCTGGAAGGCGCCCCGCGCAACCTGGCGTTGGCGATTCACCAGATGGGCGAGATGGGGGTGTTGTTGCTGGAGAAGATGCTGGATAACGAGGCGAGGGGTCAGCGCTGAGGGCCGAATGCCTGTAGACGCAGGCGGATGAAGGTCCTGTGGGAGCGGGCTTGCTCGCGAAGGCGGCGGCACATTCAGCATTGCTGCAAGCTGATCCACCGCTTTCGCGAGCAAGCCCGCTCCCACAATTAAGTGAGGTACACCCGCAGGAACCAGGCCTTGCGGCTAGGACCCAAGCGGCATCAAGCCGACGCCGGCAACGGATAAAAACAGAAATACTGCCGCAACGCGCTCACCAGTTGCCCATAGTCCGGTGATGCCCCCAGCAGGCTGAAGCCGGCATCGAAATGTTGTGGCGTCACGTCTTCATGGCACCACAGGCACCTGGCTTTCAACTGGATGTTCTGCTGCGGCCCTTCCTCGGCGGGGATTTTCAGGAGCAAGTCAAAATCCGCACCGACCATCAACGGTAAATGGCTGATCAACATCAGCCCATTCTCGGAAACATTGCCCAGGAAACCGATGGGCCTGTCGTTGATACCGTTGAACACTTTGAGGAAATACGGCAACTGATGCCGTTCGATTCGGCGTTCCTTGTACATGTCTTGTATCGCTTTCTTAGCGGCCACATACAGGGCCAACCGATCACTTCGGAACGAACCCAAGCGAGCCCGCTCTCCCCAATCCCGGTGCCAGACGCTATCAACCGCCTTGAGCCTATTTCTGCCGGTCTCAGGTGCTTCTATAAAGTAGAGATCTAGCTCTAACTACGACTTGTACAAATATAGCCCAAGGTTAGAAGGCAACCAGTCCCATGTATTAATTTTCATAAACACGACGGGCAGAGGACGGATGGCCAGGATTACTCCTGGCCACGGGAGGGAGGGTCAAGAAGCAGGACGAATCGCCGAGGCGCTGCGGGTCGGGTAGTGGCCCAGGCTCTGCAGGGTTTCGAGCCGGGCGCGAGCGCGGAACGCGTATTCGCTGTTAGGGTATTGGGTGATGATGAACTGGTAGGTCTGCGCTGCATCGATGAACAGCTTCTGCCGCTCCAGGCATTGGCCGCGCAGCATCGAGACTTCCGGCTGCATATAGCGGCGGGCGCGGCTGGCGCGGTCGACCTTGGACAGTTCGAGCATGACCTGCTCGCAATTGCCACGGTCATAAGCCTTGTAGGCCAGGTTCATGTGGTGGTTCATCGACCAACGGGTGCAGCCCGTGACGCTCAGGGCCAGGGCAACAAAAAGCACGAATCGCATGGGAGGTTCTCCTGTCTTGAGCTCTGTATCGACCTGACGGGGAAAATCTTCAGCTGAAAACACTCCGATGGTGAACACCTGTGTGGCGAGGGAGCTTGCTCCCGCTCGGTTGCGTAGCGACCGTAAAATCTTGGGGCTGTTGCACAGCCCAGCGGGAGCAAGCTCCCTCGCCACAAGAGCAGTGTTCGGCTTTAGTAGTTAAAGGCGCAAAAATTTTCAGGAATGTTCATTTCGAAAAACAAACGAAAAAGTAGTGCATATGAACAATGACTACACCCAAAGAGCATAGTAGCCTTCGCTGGCGCTTGAACTTGAGGAGTCTTGCATGTCCGTCCGTCGCACCAAAATCGTCGCTACCCTTGGCCCGGCCAGTAATTCGCCGGAAGTTCTCGAACAGCTGATTCTGGCTGGCCTGGACGTTGCCCGTCTGAATTTCTCCCACGGCACCCCCGACGAGCACAAGGCTCGTGCCAAGCTGGTGCGCGACCTCGCTGCCAAGCACGGCCGCTTCGTTGCCCTGCTGGGTGACTTGCAAGGCCCGAAGATCCGTATCGCCAAATTCGCCAACAAGCGCATCGAGCTGAAGATCGGTGACACCTTCACCTTCTCCACCAGCCATCCGCTGACCGAAGGCAACCAGCAAGTGGTCGGCATCGACTATCCGGACCTGGTCAAGGATTGCGGCGTCGGCGACGAGCTGCTGCTTGACGACGGTCGCGTGGTGATGCGCGTCGAGACCGCTACCGCCACCGAACTGAACTGCGTCGTGACCATCGGCGGCCCGCTGTCGGACCACAAAGGCATCAACCGTCGCGGCGGTGGCCTGACGGCCCCAGCCCTGACCGAAAAAGACAAGGCCGACATCAAGCTGGCGGCGGAAATGGAAGTCGACTACCTGGCCGTTTCCTTTCCCCGTGACGCGGCGGACATGGAATACGCCCGTCAACTGCGCGACGAAGCCGGCGGCACCGCCTGGCTGGTGGCCAAGATCGAACGCGCCGAAGCCGTGGCCGACGACGAAACCCTCGACGGCCTGATCAAGGCGTCCGACGCCGTGATGGTGGCCCGCGGCGACCTGGGCGTGGAAATCGGCGATGCCGAGCTGGTGGGCATCCAGAAGAAGATCATTCTGCATGCACGCCGCCACAACAAAGCAGTGATCGTTGCGACCCAGATGATGGAGTCGATGATCCAGAACCCGATGCCGACCCGCGCCGAAGTGTCCGACGTAGCCAACGCCGTGCTCGACTACACCGACGCCGTGATGCTCTCGGCCGAAAGCGCCGCCGGCCTCTACCCGCTCGAAGCGGTGCAGGCCATGGCGCGTATTTGCATCGGCGCTGAAAAGCACCCGACCAGCAAGACCTCCAGCCACCGCATCGGCAAGACCTTCGAGCGCTGCGACGAAAGCATCGCCCTGGCGACGATGTACACCGCCAACCACTTCCCGGGCGTGAAGGCGATCATCGCGTTGACCGAAAGTGGTTACACGCCGCTGATCATGTCGCGCATCCGCTCCTCGGTGCCGATCTACGCGTTCTCCCCACACCGCGAAACCCAGGCCCGCGCGTCGATGTTCCGTGGCGTCTACACCGTGCCATTCGACCCAGCGGCCCTGCAACCGGGCGAAGTCAGCCAGGCGGCGGTGGATGAACTGGTCAAGCGCGGCGTGGTGCAGACCGGCGACTGGGTCATCCTGACCAAGGGCGACAGCTACCACACCATCGGCGGCACCAACGGGATGAAAATCCTGCATGTTGGCGACCCGATGGTCTGAGTGACCGAGCGCTGAAAAACAAAAGCCCTGCCATGTGAATGGTGGGGCTTTTTGGTTTTTGCCTGCTGAAGCCTGTGCTGCCTGATCTGCCGCCATCGCGAGCAAGCTTTGCTCCCACATTTTGGACTGCGTACACATCTCACCTGTGGGAGCGGGCTTGCTCGCGAAGGCGTCAGCTCATTCAAGATGGATGCAAGCTGACCCACCGCTTTCGCGAGCAAGCCCGCTCCCACAGGGATTTTGTGTTGAACACATTATTCCTGAACACCACAGATCTACTGTGGGAGCAAAGCTTGCTCGCGATAGGGCCGGACCAGGCACCAAAAAACTCAACGCCTGTTGATAAACCCCGACAACGCCGCCACCGCCTCGGGCGAGCGCAAGCGCTGGGTGAACAGCGTGCCCTCTTCTTCAATTACCTTGCGCAGTTGCTCCCGGTCCGGCGCTTTCATCAGTTGCTTGCTGATACACACCGCTTCCGGCGGCAGCGATTCGAAGCGCAATGCCACTTCCCTGGCCTTGGCCAATACCGCTTCGCCATTGTCCAGCGCCTCGGTAGCGATGCCCCATGCGACCGCCTGTTCTCCACTGAAGCCCTCGCCCAACAGCAACAATTGCGCAGCCCTGGCCTGGCCCAGCAGCCGCGGCAGGATCAGGCTGGAGCCGAACTCCGGACACAAACCCAGGTTGACGAACGGCATGCGCAGCCGCGCATCCCGGCTGACGTAGACCAGGTCGCAATGCAGCAGCAACGTCGTGCCGATGCCCACCGCCGGCCCAACCACGGCGGCGATCACCGGTTTGCGGCAATCGAGCAGGCTGAGCATGAACTGGAATACCGGGTTATCGAGGTCGTTCGGCGGCTGTTCGAGGAAGTCGACGATGTCGTTACCGGCGGTGAAGCAATCGCTGGAGCCGGTGAGCAGCACCGCGCGAATCTGCGGGTCGGTGTCGGCCATCGTCAGGGCGTGGGCCAATTGACTGTACATCGCCCGGGTGAGGGCGTTTTTCTTGTCCGGGCGGTTCAAGCGCACGGTCAGCAGGCCGCGTTCACGGTCGAGCAACAGGGTTTCGGTCATGGTCGGTCTCGCGTCTGGGAATCAGCGCTCAACCACGGGGCAGGAAGACGTCGGCCAGCAGTTGATTGCGCGGCAAGCCGGCCAGGTACAAACGCTTGGCAAAGGCCTCGACCCGGTCGGGATGGCCGCAGAGTAAGGCTTGGGTTTGCCGGGAAACAAGCCGCAGTTGCGCCAAGGCGGACGGCGCCTCGGCCGCGGTCAGCAGCTCCACCGAGAGGTTTTGATGCTTGGCCGCCAGCGCCTCCAGGGGTTTGGCCAGGTAATGCCCGGCCGCATCATGGGCCACGTGAATAAGGCGAATCGCGCCTTGGTGATGCTGGCGCAACGCCTCGCGCAGCAAGCCGAACAGCGGCGCCAAGCCCGTCCCGGCGGCGAGCAGCCACAGCGGCCTGGCATGCCAGTCGGGATCGTAGTGCAAGGCGCCACCGCGCAGCTCGCCCAGCCGGATCGGGTCGCCGGCGTTCATCTGCCGGGCCGCCTCGATGAACTGGCCGGGCTCACGGCAATCGAGGTGGAACTCCAGGAAACGGTCTTCTTCGGGCAGGCTTGCCAGGGAATATGGCCGGGCCACCTCGCAGGCCCACAGCACCAGATGCTGCCCAGCCCGATACCGCAGCGGCCGCTCGGGCGTGACGCGCAAGCGCAACACCTCGCCGCCCAGCCAATCCACTGCCATCACCTGGGCGGCCTGGCCGTCACGTTGCGGATCGAAGGTATGGATCTGCACATCCTCCACCACCTGGCATTGGCAGGCCAACCGCCAGCCCTGGTCGCGCTGCGTCGGGCTCAGGGCATCGGGACGGCTGTCGCGCACGTCGCCACCCACGCACTGCACCAGGCAGGCGTGGCAGCTCCCGGCGCGGCAACTGTAGGGGACCGGCACGCCGGCACCGTTCAAGGCGTCCAGCAGGTTACTGCCCGCCGCCACCGTCCAGTGCCGACCGGCGACTGTCAGTTCAGGCATCGACGTTCTCCCAAGCGGCGGCGCACCGATTGCGGCCGTCTCGCTTGGCACGGTACAGGGCCTGGTCGGCCCGCTGCAACGCGTTATCCAGGTCATCGCCCATGTCCAGCATCGTCATGCCCGCCGACAGGCTGAGGGCGCCGACCTGCAGGCCGATCAGTTCGACTTCGGTGAACGCCAGCCGCAGCCGCTCGCAACAGGCCGTCAGGCGCTGGGGGTCGCAAGCGGGCAGCAGCATGACGAATTCCTCGCCGCCGTAACGGGCCAATACATCGCCTTCGCGCAGGCATGCCGTAGCGACCGCGGCGAACGCCTGGAGCACCTGGTCGCCGGCGGCGTGGCCGTGCAGGTCGTTGATGCGCTTGAAATGGTCAAGGTCGATCAGGGCCAGGCCATGGGCGACGCCGGGCCGGAGGGTGTTGAGTTCGCGGGAGGCCAGGCGCAGGAAATGCCGGCGATTGAACAGCCCTGTCAGCTCATCGGTGGCCACCAGGTCTTCGAGCTGGCGCATCATCCCGCGCAAGGTGTCCTGGTGCGCCTGCAAGGCAAACCGCCGCTGACGCATGCGCTGGCGTGAGGTCTGGACGTAGCGGGCGTAAAACACCAGCCACACCAGCACGAGAAACAGCACGGCCACCTGCAACCCGGCCAGGGTGGGATCGGGAAGCCTGAAGAAGTAACCGTCCCAGAGGGTAATTGCGGTGAAACTGATGAACACCAGCGACGCGCAGCGCACAAACGCCCGGCGTGACAGGTGGAACAGCCCGAACAACAGAATCAGCACATAGAACACCAGGAACACGCCCCGGGCCTGGTCCAGGTGCGCCATCATCCAGGTCTGCCAACCCAAGCCGATCAACACCTGGACTTCGGTGAGGCTGGGGTCGGCAAAGCGCAGGTTGCGGTCGGTGATAAACAATGTGAACAGCCCGGCCTGGCACAGCACGACCAACACGCTGCCGATGATGACACCGCGCAACGAGTCCAGGTAATGCCCACTGAAAAATGCCAGCCACAACAAAACCAGTGCCAGCGCGTACGTCGCGGCCGCCAAAGCGAAGCGTTTCAGCAAAAGACGTTGAATGGCGTTATGGGTCAATCGTTGACTCACCATGGGAAAGGAAACTGACAGGAGGCGTCCTACGCTACAGGCCAGACGCCACTTTAGTGGCGTGTAGGACAAATGACCATTCAATTCTGGAGCAGAAAAATGGCGTCAAAGCAATGGCCCAATTGACGCAGTGGCTCGCGCCCCTGATATCCCTGTGGCGAGGGAGCTTGCTCCCGCTCGGTTGCGCAGCGACCGCAAAATCCTGGGGCCGCTGCGCAGCCCAGCGGGAGCAAGCTCCCTCGCCACAGGCTTTCACCGCCATCCTCATCAGTCCGTCGCGATCGCGAGCAAGCTCGCTCCCACAGGATGCTGGCCTGCGATATACTGCCGCGCCTTTTTAGCGTCGCGCCAGCATGCCCGGCGTGCCTTATAGAGGTGCCGCCCGTCGACCGATGCACCCAAGCGGCCGGCACCTTATTGAATGTTCCCGTCTTTAGAGAGGAGCGCGACTCATGACCGTGATCAAGCAAGATGACCTGATACAGAGCGTCGCCGACGCCCTGCAGTTCATTTCCTACTACCACCCCGTGGATTTCATCCAGGCGATGCACGAAGCCTACCTGCGCGAAGAATCGCCGGCGGCCCGTGACTCCATGGCGCAGATCCTGATCAACTCGCGCATGTGCGCCACCGGCCATCGGCCGATCTGCCAGGACACCGGCATCGTGACTGTGTTCGTGCGCGTGGGCATGGATGTGCGTTGGGATGGCGCGACCATGGGCCTGGACGACATGATCAACGAGGGCGTGCGTCGCGCCTACAACCTGCCGGAAAATGTCCTGCGTGCCTCCATCCTCGCCGACCCGGCAGGCGCACGCAAAAACACCAAGGACAACACCCCGGCGGTCATCCACTACTCCATCGTCCCGGGCAACACCGTGGAAGTGGACGTAGCGGCCAAGGGCGGCGGTTCCGAGAACAAGTCGAAGATGGCCATGCTCAACCCGTCCGACTCCATCGTCGACTGGGTGCTCAAGACCGTTCCGACCATGGGGGCCGGCTGGTGCCCACCGGGCATGCTCGGTATCGGCATCGGCGGCACTGCCGAGAAAGCCGCGGTGATGGCCAAGGAAGTCTTGATGGAATCCATCGACATCCATGAGCTCAAGGCCCGCGGCCCGCAGAACCGTATTGAAGAGATGCGCCTGGAGCTGTTCGAGAAGGTCAACCAACTGGGCATCGGCGCCCAGGGCCTGGGTGGCCTGACGACCGTGCTCGACGTGAAGATCATGGATTACCCGACCCACGCCGCCTCCCTGCCGGTGTGCATGATCCCCAACTGCGCCGCCACCCGTCACGCCCACTTCGTGCTGGACGGCACCGGCCCGGCTTCGCTGGAAGCGCCACCGCTGGACGCCTACCCGGAAATCGTCTGGGAAGCCGGCCCGTCGGCCCGTCGCGTCAACCTCGACACCTTGACCCCGGAAGACGTGCAGAGCTGGAAGCCGGGCGAAACCGTGCTGCTCAACGGCAAGATGCTCACCGGTCGCGACGCCGCGCACAAGCGCATGGTCGAGATGCTGAACAAGGGTGAAACCTTGCCGGTGGACCTCAAGGGCCGCTTCATCTACTACGTCGGCCCGGTCGATCCGGTCGGCGACGAAGTGGTCGGCCCAGCCGGTCCGACCACCGCCACACGGATGGACAAGTTCACCCGCCAGATCCTCGAGCAGACCGGCCTGTTGGGCATGATCGGCAAATCCGAGCGCGGCCCGACCGCCATCGAAGCGATCAAGGACAACAAAGCCGTCTACCTGATGGCCGTCGGCGGTGCCGCTTACCTGGTGGCCCAGGCGATCAAGAAATCCAAGGTCCTGGCGTTCGCCGAACTGGGCATGGAAGCGATCTACGAGTTCGAGGTCAAGGACATGCCAGTGACGGTTGCGGTGGACAGCAAGGGCGAGTCGGTGCATATCACGGGTCCTGCCATCTGGCAGAAAAAGATCAGCGACAGCCTGGCGGTCGAAGTGCAGTAACAGGCATTTTGGCGCAGTGAAAAAGGCCGGCGGGGCAACAACCCCACCGGCCTTTTTTTATGCAGTGATGCCACAGCCGCCCCCTGTGGAAGCGGGCTTGCTCGCGAAAGCGGTGTGTCAGTTTGCGGTGATGTTGGATGGGCCGGCCTCTTCGCGAGCAAGCCCGCTCCCACAGGTGATCTTGGGTGTTCATAAGTTTGGGGATCACTGCGGTCATTGTGGGAGCGAGCCTGCTCGCGAAAGCGGTGGGTCAGTCGACATCAAGTTGGATGTGCTGGCGTCTTCGCGAGCAGGCTCGCTCCCACACTGGATCTCAGGTGACACAACACCCCAATCCACGACCAATCCCTGTTGGAGGCTAACTACCTGATCGCTCGAAGCAACCGCCATGCTATCGTGGCCACCCGACTTTCCACTGGTTCACGCCAGCATGCTGCCGAACCCCCGTACCTTGCGCCTGTCGTTGTACACCTTGCTGATCCTCGCCGGCGCGGCCGTTGCCGCCACCCTCGCCGTGCGCCACGCCGAGCACGAGGCCTTGGAAGAAGACGCCAGCCGTGCCAGCCAGCAGTTGGCGCTGTATGCCAATTCGTTGCACACCCTGATCGAACGCTACCGCGCCCTGCCCGCCGTGCTGGCGCTGGACCCGGAATTGCGCTCGGCCCTCAAGGGGCCGCTCAGTGCGACTCAGCAGGATGCGCTGAACCGCAAGCTCGAACAGATCAATGGCGCCGCCCAGTCATCCACATTGGAACTGCTCGACCACAGTGGCTTGGCCGTCGCGGCCAGTAACTGGCGCCTGCCCAGCAGTTATGTCGGGCACAACTATGGTTTCCGCCCCTATTTCATCCAGACCCGCACCCAGGGCACCGGGCGGTTCTACGCGGTGGGCGTGACCAGCGGCATACCGGGTTATTTCCTCTCCAGCGCCGTGACCGGCGACGACGGCGCGTTCCTTGGCGCGATGGTGGTAAAGCTGGAGTTTCCGGAGCTGGAGCGCGAATGGCGCCAGGGCAGCGATACCCTGCTGGTCAGCGATGCCCGGGGCATCATCTTCATCGCCAATCGCCCAGGCTGGCGTTATCGTCACTTGCAACCGCTGACCGACAACGACCGCGCCGAACTCAAGGCCACCCGCCAATACGACAAACAACCGTTGCAAGCCCTGGCCCATGAACCGCTGCGCCGCTTCGATGACAACAGCCATCTGGCCCGGGTCGAAGCCCCCGATGGCTCGGAGGATTACCTGTGGGAATCCTTGCCGTTGACCGCCGAGGGCTGGACCCTGCACTTGCTGCGCCGCCCGCAAATCACCTTCGAAGACTTGCGCAACGCCGGGCTCGCCGCCGCTGGCTTATGGTTGGCGCTGGTGTTCCTGTTGCTGTTTCTCAACCAGCGCTGGCGCCTGGCAAGGTTGCGCCAGCGCAGCCGCGAAGAGCTGGAACGGCTGGTGGAGGAGCGCACTCGGGATCTGCGCACGGCCCAGGACGGGCTGGTGCAATCGGCCAAGCTGGCGGCGTTGGGGCAGATGTCGGCGGCCCTGGCCCATGAAATCAACCAACCGTTGACCGCCCAGCGCATGCAATTGGCAACCCTGCGCCTGCTGTTGGATCACGGTCGGGTCGATGACGCCTACAAGGCCCTCAAGCCGGTGGATGACATGCTGACCCGCATGGCCGCCCTCACCGGCCACTTGAAGACGTTCGCGCGCAAAAGCCCCAGCGGCCTGCGCGAACGCCTGGACCTGGCGGAAGTGGTGGACCAAGCCCTGCAACTGCTGGAAACACGCCTGCGCGATGAACAGATCAGCACCGTGCTGCACCTGACCCGCCCGGCGTGGGTGCGCGGCGATGCGATCCGCCTCGAACAGGTGTTGATCAACCTGCTGCGCAACGCCCTCGACGCCATGGCCGGCCAACCGCTCAAACGTTTGGAAGTGCGCCTGGAGGCCGATGAGCAATTGTGGCGCCTGACCGTCAGCGACAGCGGCACCGGCATCGCCGAGGAGCACCTGGCCCAGGTGTTCGATCCGTTCTTCACCACCAAGGCCGTGGGCGACGGCCTGGGCCTGGGGCTGGCGGTTTCGTTCGCAATCATTCATGAATCTGGTGGGCGGCTGACGGCGGACAACCACGGGAACGGCGCGGTATTCTGCGTGACCTTGCCCATCGATCAGGAGGCGCAACGGCATGCTTGATTCAGTCATGGTCGTGGATGACGAAGGCAGCATTCGCAGTGCCGTCGAGCAATGGTTGAGCCTGTCGGGGTTCCAGGTGCAACTGTTCAGCCGCGCCGACGAATGCCTGGCCCGGTTGCCGGAGCATTTCCCCGGGGTGATCCTCAGCGACGTGCGCATGCCCGGCCTCAGTGGCCTGGATCTGCTGGCCGAAGTGCGCCGCCGGGATCCAGACCTGCCGGTGATTCTCTTGACCGGTCACGGCGACGTGCCCATGGCGGTAGAGGCCATGCGCGACGGTGCCTACGACTTCCTGGAAAAGCCCTTCAGCCCGGAAGCCCTGCTTGGCAGTTTGCGCAGGGCCCTGGACAAGCGTTTCCTGGTGCTGGAAAACCGTCGATTGCACGAGCAGGCCGATGCCAGGACCAGGCTCGACGCCAGCTTGCTTGGCGTCTCCCGCTCGTTGCAAAACCTGCGCCGCCAAGTGCTGGACCTGGCGACATTGCCGGTCAACGTGTTGATCCGTGGTGAAACCGGCAGTGGCAAGGAGTTGGTCGCCCGCTGCCTGCACGACTTCGGCCCGCGGGCGAGCAAACCTTTCGTGGCCTTGAACTGCGCGGCGATTCCCGAACCGCTGTTCGAAGCCGAGCTGTTCGGCCATGAAAGCGGCGCCTTCACCGGGGCCCAGGGCAAGCGCATCGGCAAGCTCGAATACGCCGATGGCGGCACGCTGTTTCTCGATGAAATCGAAAGCATGCCCCTGGCCCAGCAGGCCAAGCTGTTACGAGTTCTTCAAGAAAAAAAGCTCGAACGCCTGGGCTCCAACCAGAGCATCAACGTGGACCTGCGCATCATTGCCGCCACCAAACCCGACCTGCTGGACGAAGCCCGGGCCGGGCGTTTTCGCGAAGACTTGGCCTATCGCCTGAACATCGCTGAACTGCGCCTGCCACCGCTGCGCGAACGGCGCGAGGACATCCCCTTGCTGTTCGAACATTTCACCCACCACGCCGCCGAACGCCTGGGCCGTCCCGCCGCGCCCTTGAGCGGGCCGCAGTTGAGCCATCTGCTCAGCCACGACTGGCCGGGCAATGTGCGGGAATTGGCCAACGTCGCCGAACGCCAGGTGTTGGGGCTCGATCAACTGCCCGTTCTAGAAGCAGAGCCGGGCCAGTCCCTGGCGGCCCAACAGGAAGCCTTCGAAGCCCAGTGCCTGCGCGCCGCCCTGACGCGGCACAAAGGTGATGTGAAAGCCGTGCTTGAGGAACTGCAACTGCCGCGCCGCACCTTCAATGAAAAGATGCAGCGGCATGGGTTGAGTCGGGAGATGTTTTTGTAGGGCCCGCTGAATTCGCTGTGTCTGAACCGCCCTCATCGCGAGCAAGCTCGGCTCCCACAGGGGCCTGTGTACACCGGGCAAAATGTGGGAGCGGGCTTGCTCGCGAAGGCGTCGGGTCAGTCGATATCGAGTGGACTGACACACCGCTTTCGCGAGCAGGCTCGCTCCCACAAGGATCATATGTACACCGGACAGAAATGTGGGAGCGAGCCTGCTCGCGATGAGGCCGGTACTGACAACACACATTCCCCCTGCATAAGCGGATTCCCGCCCACACCCGCCGCCACAATAAGCGGATTTCCGCTTACGCAACGCCCCAACCCCCTCTAAACCGGCCTTCTCCCAGCTGGCACAGCTCCTGCTATAGCCCTGTCAGGCTGCGTTCCCACGCGCTCCACAAAAACAATTAAACGAAGGATCCTTCAATGGATAACTCAAACACCCTGCCCATCGGGTCGGCTGCCGTGCCCGCCCGTGAAAGAACCACCGCCAGCCGGATCAAGTCGATCTTCAGTGGCTCGGTCGGCAACATGGTCGAGTGGTACGACTGGTACGTCTACGCCGCTTTCTCCTTGTACTTCGCCAAAGCCTTCTTCCCCAAGGGCGACACCACCGCCCAATTGCTCAACACCGCCGCGATCTTCGCCGTCGGCTTCCTGATGCGCCCGATCGGTGGCTGGCTGATGGGCTTGTACGCTGACCGCGCTGGTCGCAAACGCGCGTTGATGGCCTCGGTGTACTTGATGTGCTTTGGCTCGCTGATCATCGCCCTGAGCCCCGGCTACGAAACCATCGGTGTCGGCGCACCGATCCTGCTGGTGTTTGCCCGCCTGCTCCAAGGCCTGTCGGTGGGTGGCGAATACGGCACCTCGGCGACCTACCTGAGCGAGATGGCGACCAAGGAACGCCGCGGTTTCTTCTCTAGCTTCCAGTACGTAACGCTGATTTCCGGCCAGCTCATCGCCCTCGGCGTGCTGATCGTGCTGCAACAAATGTTGACCACCGAGCAGCTGTACGCGTGGGGCTGGCGCATCCCGTTCGCCATCGGCGCGCTGTGTGCGGTGGTGGCGCTGTACCTGCGTCGCGGCATGGAAGAAACCGAGTCGTTCACCAAGAAGGAAAAAGCCAAGGAAAGCGCCATGCGCACCTTGATGCGTCATCCCAAGGAACTGCTGACCGTGGTCGGCCTGACCATGGGCGGCACCCTGGCCTTCTACACCTACACCACCTACATGCAGAAATACCTGGTGAACACCGTCGGCATGAGCATCTCCGACTCCACCACCATCTCCGCCGCAACGCTGTTCCTGTTCATGTGCCTGCAACCGCTGATCGGCGGGCTGTCGGACAAGATCGGTCGTCGGCCGATCCTGATCGCCTTCGGCATCCTCGGCACCCTGTTCACCGTGCCGATCCTCACCACCCTGCACACCATCGAGACCTGGTGGGGCGCGTTCTTCCTGATCATGGCCGCGCTGATCATCGTCAGCGGCTACACCTCGATCAACGCCGTGGTGAAGGCCGAGTTGTTCCCCACCGAAATCCGCGCCCTGGGCGTCGGCCTGCCCTACGCGCTGACCGTGTCGATTTTCGGCGGCACCGCTGAATACATCGCGCTGTGGTTCAAGAGCATCGGTATGGAGACCGGCTACTACTGGTACGTGACGGCCTGCATTGCCGTGTCGCTGCTGGTGTACATCACCATGAAAGATACACGCAAGCATTCACGGATCGTGACCGACTGATCTCCAAGTCGTACGCACAAAAGGGGCGAACCTACAGGTTCGCCCTTTTTTCGTTCTGCCTGTCCAAAGATTTATCCGACATTAATCTCTGGTTAATGCCTGACCTCCATCCTCACCCTCAACAGAACGCCATTCGATACGCCGGCAATGGGCCTCATTGACCGTTCTGTGGTAACCCAATATAGATCTATTTAATTGATAGATTTAAGCATTTATTTGCGCTTTTTAATCAAATTAACGAGCGTAATATGAAGTCCACACCCAAGGCGCCTAACGCCAAACATTCTGGAGCACGACCATGAAAACCAAACTGATCATCGCCCTGACCCTGTCCGTACTGGCCGCCAACACTTTTGCTGCCGACGGTTTCGACCGCACCAGCTCGGCCATCGCCGCTGATGGTTACGACCGCACCGGCGCTTCTACCCTCGCCGCCGATGGCTTCGACCGCACTAATGGCGCAATCGCTGAAGATGGCTTCGACCGCACCAACGGCGCAATCGCCGCCGACGGTTTCGACCGCACCAACGGCGCAATCGCTGCCGACGGTTTCGACCGCACCAACGGCGCAATCGCCGCCGACGGTTTCGACCGCACCAACGGCGCAATCGCTGCCGACGGTTTCGACCGCACCAACGGCGCAATCGCTGCCGACGGTTTCGACCGCACCAACAGCGCAATCGCTGAAGATGGCTTCGACCGCACCAACGCTGCTGCCATCAGCTAATCCGATCACCACACCCTCACAGCCCGGCCTCGGCCGGGCTTAGTTGTTTTTGGATCACAGGAAAACGGGCAGCCTCAAGCCGAGCACAAAGTGAAAAACACTGAAGAACTAATGTGGGAGCGAGCCTGCTCGCGATGACATCATCAGACGCGGCAACGGTTGCGCGTCATAGACAGCTATCGCGAGCAGGCTCGCTCCCACAAAGGTATCGGGCGCTCAGGTTTTGCTTGCTCGGCTGGAAATAACTCACCAACCCTTGCACTATCCCTTCGTTTTCAACCCATTCAGGACCCGGCCCGATGCCCGATGACATCCACTTCTACGAACCCGCCAACGGCCACGGCCTGCCCCACGATCCGTTCAACGCCATCGTCGGCCCACGGCCCATTGGCTGGATTTCATCCCAGGATGGCGAAGGCCGCCTGAACCTGGCGCCCTACAGTTTTTTCAACGCCTTCAACTACGTGCCGCCGATCATTGGTTTCTCCAGCGTCGGGCGCAAAGACAGCCTGAACAACATCGAACAGACCGGTGAATTCGCCTGGAACCTGGCCACTCGCCCGCTGGCCGAGCAGATGAACCAGAGCTGCGCGATGGTCGCGCCCGAGGTCAATGAGTTCGAACTCGCGGGTCTGACGGCGGCCCCGTCACGGGTGATCCAGGTACCGCGCGTCGCCGAAAGCCCGGTGTCCTTCGAATGCAAGGTCACGCAGATCATTCAATTGCAGCGGGCGGACAAGGAGCGGGTGCCGAGCTGGCTGATCCTCGGCGAAGTCGTCGCCGTGCATATCGCCCAGTGGCTGTTGAAGGATGGGGTGTACGACACCGCCGCCGCCGAGCCGATCTTGCGCGGTGGCGGGCCGGCGGATTATTTCCAATTGGGGCCTGAGGCGTTGTTCAAGATGCATCGCCCGAAGTAAACGATAAAATCCTGCAAACAACACCGCTCACTTGAAATGAAGGTGTGTGTGGCGAGGGAGCTTGCTCCCGCTTGGGTGCGCAGCGCCCACCAAAAAAGGGGCCGCTGCGCAGCCCAGCGGGAGCAAGCTCCCTCGCCACAAAAGCATTCCCATCAATGCTGATTTACCAGACCAACCCGCCCTCGTCATCGACACCCTTGAGGTGGGTCAGCTGCAGGGCTGCCGCTTCATCGGCTTTGACGGCGGTCTCGAAGGTCTGCTCTTCAAGCACCTTGTTGAAGCGCGGCGCACCTGAGCCGCCGATGGCCTTGGTGGCTATGGCGGCGTGGTAACCACCGCCCTCCTTGGGAACAACAGCAGAAACAGCTTCAAAGGTTTCAAAGGCTTTACGTGCCATGTCTTGTGCATCCTGGCGGTGGAAAATGACCGCCATTAAACCTTCAACCCGCCAGTTTGTGTACCTGTGCCCGGCACCCTTCGGTCGCCTGGGCGGCGGAGACTTCCCTGAAGGTATGGAAATCCAGGCTGCTCACCACCAGGTCTTGCACCAGCTCGGCGAAAATCGCCATGGCCGGCGAATTGAAGTAAGCGTCCATGGACGGCTGATTGACCCAGAGCCCGGACACCAGCCACAAATCAGCGTCGCATTGCGATTGCTGCAAGGCAAAGTGCAGGCAACCGGGCGCCTGGCGCGAAGGTGCGATCAGCGTGCTCAGGCGCGCACCCAATTGCTTGGAGCAACCGCCGCGGGCCCGGACAAAAGCCATGTGGCTGACGGGGATGTGTGTAGTCATGTTCAACCCTCCCAGGTAATCCGTTGTGCAGCCGGGGACAGGCTGCGACAGGATCAAAGGTTAAGCGCCGCGCCGCCAGCTTCGTTAGTCGATTCCTGCCGACCCATTGCACGATCCTGCGCATCGGCCGCACAAAATCCGCCAACGATCCGCTGGCAACCCGGGAAGTTGAAACAAAAGGTTTCAAGCAAGTTTCGGCAGCGTTGCACCGTCATGGCCCATTGCGCCGTGCAGGATCAGGCAAGCTTTCAACAGGATGTGGCTACCGCTGCGCCTTGCACAAACATAAGCTTTGTCCATTGCTCCCTATTGCCTGAGGATTCCGGCATGTCGCCACTCGATCACGCCCACGTCCCGCTGGACACGTACCTGGAACAACAGCGCGCCGAACTGGCGTCGATCATTGACCGCAACACCAGCGAAGACGGCAGCTACGCCACGGCCATCGGCTCGCTGAACCTGTCGCGGCACAGCCAGCCTCATCGATTCGCCCCGGTGCTGGCGCAACCGGCGCTGTGCATCATGGCCCAGGGCAGCAAACAGGTGTGCCTGGCGGATGAGTCGTTCCAGTACGACCCGCTGCATTACCTGGTGGTCTCGGTCTCGATGCCACTCAGCGGATGCATCACCGACGTTTCCGCCGGACTGCCGGTCCTGGCCTTGCGCCTGGACATCGACCCGACGGAAATCACCGCGTTGATCGCCGACGCCGGCCCCTTGGGCGTGCCGACCCGCCCCGCCGGGCGTGGGCTGTATGTCGAACGGCTGGACACGCCGATGCTCGACGCCGTCCTGCGCCTGGCACGGCTGCTCGACACGCCGAAAGACATCGCCATGCTCGCGCCCCTGGTGCGCCGGGAAATCCTCTATCGCCTGTTGCGCAGCCCGCAGGGCTATCGGTTGTATGAAATCGCTATCGCCAACAGTCAGAGCCACCGCATCAGCCAGGCGATCAAATGGCTCAACGGTCATTTCGAACAGCCGTTGCGCATCGATGACCTAGCCCGGGAAGTGAACCTCAGCGTCTCGACCCTGCATCACCGCTTCAAGGCCATGACCGCCATGAGCCCGCTGCAATACCAGAAGCAACTGCGCTTGCAGGAAGCCCGCCGACTGATGCTGGCCGAAGGGCTGGAAGCTTCGGCGGCGGGGTATCGGGTGGGTTACGAAAGTCCTTCGCAGTTCAGCCGCGAGTACAGCCGGTTGTTCGGCGCGCCGCCGCTAAGGGATCTGGCGCGGTTGCGGATGACTGTTTGATCTGAGGTTTGTGCAGCCCTTGCCGGCCCCTTCGCGAGCAAGCCCGCTCCCACATTTGATTTGCGGTGAACACAACATCTGTCATCACCACAGATCCCCTGTGGGAGCGGGCTTGCTCGCGAAGAGGCCAGTCGTTGCGACTCAACTCGTCGGTTTCCAGCGCGCCTGATCGATCTCAATCAACGTCGGCCCCTGCCGCTCACGCGCCGCCAGCAACGCGGCCCTCAGCGACGGCACATCATCGTTGGCCTCGGCAAAACAGCCCAACGCCTTGGCAACACCGATGAAATTCGGGGTGTAGATGTCCACCCCCACCGGCTCAATGGCGCGGTTGACCATGTATTTCTTGATCTCCTCGTAACCCTGGTTATTCCACAGCAACACGATCACGGGCGTGCGCGCTTCCACGGCACTGGCCAGTTCCGGCAGGGTGAACTGCAACCCACCGTCGCCGATCAGGCACACCACCGCCGGGCGGCCGTGGCCCAGGTCCTTGCCGCCGAGCCAGGCACCGATGGCCGCCGGCAATGCGTAGCCGAGGGTGCCGTAGCCGGTGGAGGAGTTGAACCAGCGGCGCGGCTGTTCCAGGTTGAAGGTCAGGTTGCCGGTGTACACCGGTTGCGTGGAATCGCCGACGAACACCGCCTCCGGTAGCGTCTGCAAGACTGTGTCGAGAAATACCGTCTGGGCCCGGGTCGCGGCGTCCCAACTGCCTTGAAGCTCGGCGCGCAACCGGGCGGCACGCGCCGGTCCCCAATCGGCGTGGCGTTCAGCCAAGGGTTGCCGGCCCAATTCGTCGAGCACGGCCCGGGCCGCGATGCGGGCGTCGGCCACCAAGGCCAGGTGCGGCGGGTAGTTGCGCACGGTCTGGTCCGGGTCGATGTCGATACGCAACAGCGCACCGGGAATTTCGAAGCCGCCGGCGAAGGTAATGTCGTAGTCGGTCTCGGCCAATTCGGTGCCGATGGCCAGCACCACGTCCGCTTCGGCCACCAAGGCACGGGTCGCCACCAGGCTCTGGGTGGAGCCGATCAACAACGGATGGCGCGCCGGCAGCAGGCCCTTGGCATTGATGGTCAACGCCACGGGTGCGCCGAGGCGTTCGGCCAACTCGGTCAATTCGGCCGCGGCGTCGATGGCCCCGCCACCGGCCAGGATCAAAGGCCGTCGAGCCGTCGCCAGCAGGCCAGCCACTTGTTTGACCGCATGGGGTGCGGCACCGGCGCGGCTGATATTCACTGGCACGCTGGCCAGCCAGGCATCGGCGTCTTCGACCAGCACATCCAGCGGGATTTCAATGTGCACCGGCCGTGGGCGCCCGGCCTGGAACACCGCGAACGCCCGGGCCAGCACGCCGGGCAACTCGGCGGCGGACATCAGCGTGTGGGAAAACGCCGCGACACCGCCTACCAACGCAGACTGGTTCGGCAGTTCATGCAGCTTGCCGCGGCCGCCGCCCAACTGGCTGCGCGACTGCACGCTGGAGATCACCAGCATCGGGATCGAATCGGCATAGGCCTGGCCCATGGCGGTGGTGATATTGGTCATGCCCGGGCCGGTGATGATGAAACACACGCCGGGCTTACCACTGACGCGGGCGTAACCGTCGGCCATGAAGCCTGCGCCCTGCTCATGCCGCGGCGTCACATGGCGGATGCTCGAACGGGCCAGCCCGCGGTACAACTCGACGGTATGCACGCCGGGAATGCCGAACACCTGCTCCACGCCATAACCTTCAAGTAACTTGACCAATACTTCGCCGCACGTCGCCATTGCCATTGCCTTTCTTCTGGTCGGATAAAGGGCCGCGCAGCGCAGGCGGCGGCCCCTTTCCTGTCTTGGGAATGGGGTTATTGGAACGGTCCGGGCATGGCGCCAACAATGGATAAAAAGTCATACTAGCCATGTCCTCACGTCATGGCTGGATCGAAATGAAACGACTCCCCCCGTTGCCAGCGCTGCACACGTTTCTGATCACGGCCCAATGTTGCAACTTCACCCGGGCCGCCGAACAGCTGCACATCACCCAGGGCGCGGTGAGCCGGCAGATCGCCGGGCTGGAAGATCATTTGGGTTATGCGCTGTTCCGGCGCCAGGCGCGCGGCCTGAGCCTGACCGCCGAGGGCCAGGCCTGGCTGCCACGGGTGCAGCAGGTGTTCAGCCTGATCGACGAAGCGGTCGAGCAGATCGGCGAGAAGCGCCAGGTCCTGCGGCTCAAGGCCCCGACCTGCGTGATGCGCTGGTTGTTGCCGCGTCTGTTGCAGTGGCAAAAGGAACGGCCGGACGTGCCGGTGGAGCTGACCACTACCGTCAGGCACGGCGTGGATTTCCAGCGTGAAGCCTTCGACGCCGCGGTGGTCTATGGCCCGCCGCCGGACACCTCGCTGGCGTGCCTGCACCTGTTCGATGAGCAACTGACGCCCGTGTGCTCGCGCCCGGTCCTGGAAGGCCTGGTGCCGTTGCATGATCCCGCCGACCTGCAACACCACCTGCTGTTGCACCCGGCCCTTGACCAGCGCGACTGGAACGCCTGGCTGGCGGCGGCCGATGTGCATTTAAGCAATGTCAGCAAGGGCCAGCACTTCGAAACCCTGGACCTGGCAATGTCCATGGCCTCCCAGGGCACTGGCGTGGCGATTGGCGACTGGTCGCTGATCGGCGACGACCTGAGCGCCGGCCGACTGGTGATACCGTTCGAGCTGAAGGTCAAGACCGGCCTGGGCTATCACCTGGTGCACCCGCGCAAGCCCCAGGCCTCGGGGCCATTGCAGGCATTGATGGGGTGGTTGGTGGAGCAGGCTCAAACACGTTGAATGCTCGCAAGGTGCTTTTGTGGCGAGGGAGCTTGCTCCTGCTGGAGCGCGAAGCGGTCCCAAAATGTTTCAACCTCAAAATAGATCAAGGCATGAAATGTTGGGGCTGCTGCGCCCGAAGCGTCGGACCGGCCCAGCGGGAGCAAGCTCCCTCGCCACAAAAGCCGGGCAGGACCTTAGAAAAAGTGTTCCATCAAAGCAGATTCGGCGCCTGCGCCGGCTCGATCTGCGCCCAGTGCGAAGTGTCTTCACGGTGTTGCTGCAGGTACGGCAGCACTGCCCCCAGCAAGGGCGCCTTGAACGCGTCCTGGAAGCGATGGGCCAGGCCCGGGATCAGTTTCAGTTGGCTGCCTTGGATGTGCGCCGCCAAGTGCACGCCGTGCATCACCGGCAGCAAAGGGTCGGCGGTGCCGTGGACGACCAGGGTCGGCACCCGCAGTTGATTGAGCAGGGCCACCCGGCTCGGCTCGGCCATGATCGCCATGATCTGGCGCTTCACGCCTTCAGGATTGAAGGCCCGGTCATAAGCCACGGCGGCCTGATGCAGCAAGGCCTGGCGATCGTCCATCACCACCGGGCTGCCCAACGCGGCCAGCAGATCGGCTTGCTGTTCAAGGGCCATTTCGCGATTCGGCGCACCACGCCGGGACAACAGCTGCACCAGTCTTTCGCTGGGCGCGGGCAAGCCGGCGGCACTGGAACTGGTCATGATCAGGGTCAGGCTTTCAACCCGCTCAGGCGCCATGGCGGCCATGTGCTGGGCGATCATCCCGCCCATGCTCGCGCCCAGCACATGGAAGCGCTGCACCTGCAAGGCATCCATCAGCCCCAGCCCGTCGTCGGCCATGTCCGTCAGGGTATACGGCGCGGCCACGGGCAAGCCGAGTTTGTAGCGCAGGGCTTCAAAAGTCAGGTTGGCGCTGCCGGGCGCCTGACGCCAGGTGGACAGGCCAACATCGCGGTTGTCGTAGCGAATCACCCGGAAACCCTGCTCACACAGGGCGACCACCACTTCGTCCGGCCAATGGATCAGTTGCCCGCCCAGGCCCATCACCAACAGCAAGGCAGGATCCGAGGCACGGCCAATGCTTTGGTAAGCCAGGCTGACCTGATCCAGGTCGACATGTTGAGTTGCAACATTGACATCACAACGAGACGCCGCCATCGACGGCAGGCCGAACAACAGCACGGCCAGGAAAATGAATACACGCATGAAGAAACACCAAAACGCAGAACCCCAGTAGAGCGCGAGTCTGATGAAGTTTGTTCAAGCGCGCTGCCACAGTTGCGTGACAGTTTGATGAAGATTGCCGAGTGGTTATCTGAAGCCATGTGGTGATTCTGTGGCGAGGGAGCTTGCTCCCGCTGGGCTGCGTAGCAGCCCCAACATTTCATGCCTTGATCTTATGTTGAGGTTGAGGCCTTTTGGGACCGCTTCGCGGTCCAGCGGGAGCAAGCTCCCTCGCCACAAAAAAAAGCGCCCTTGCCAGAAATTGGCGCTCGCCTACTACATCCGGATCTCAGGCCAACTGGCTACGCAACTGCCGCGCCGCCGCCACCATGTTCACCAGCGCCGCTTCCGTTTCTGGCCAGCCCCGAGTCTTCAGCCCGCAGTCGGGGTTGATCCACAGCCGCTCGGCAGCGATCCGTTTCACCGCCTTGCTCATCAGCGCAACCATCTCGGCGGTGTCCGGCACCCGTGGCGAGTGGATGTCGTAGACGCCCGGGCCGATGTCGTTCGGGTAGTCGAACGCCTCGAAAGCTTCCAGCAATTCCATGTCCGAACGGGAGGTTTCGATGGTGATCACATCGGCGTCCATGTCGGCGATGGCCTTGATCACATCATTGAACTCGCTGTAGCACATGTGGGTATGGATCTGGGTGTCATCCGCCACGCCCGAGGCGCACAAGCGGAAAGCCTCCACGGCCCAATCCAGGTAGGCCTGCCATTCCCCGCGACGCAACGGCAACCCCTCGCGGAACGCCGCTTCGTCGATCTGCACAATCTTGATCCCGGCTTTTTCCAAGTCCAACACTTCGTCCCGCAGGGCCAGGGCCAGTTGCCGGGCCTGGACCTGGCGCGACACGTCTTCGCGGGGGAACGACCACATCAGCATGGTCACGGGCCCGGTGAGCATGCCTTTCATGACCTTGTCGGTCAGGCTTTGCGCGTAACGGATCCAGTCGACGGTCATGGCTTTCGGGCGGCTGATATCGCCGTAGATGATCGCCGGCTTCACACACCGCGAGCCATAACTCTGCACCCAGCCGAAACGGGTGAAGGCATAGCCGTCCAGTTGCTCGGCGAAGTACTCCACCATGTCGTTGCGTTCGGCTTCACCGTGCACCAGCACGTCCAGGCCCAGGCGCTCCTGGATCTGCACGGCATGGCGGATCTCGGTGTGCATGGCGTCCTGATAGTCGTTGGCCGACAATTTGCCTTGTTTGTAGGCCTGGCGCGCCAGGCGGATGGCCGGGGTCTGCGGGAAGGAGCCGATAGTGGTGGTGGGAAAGGTCGGCAGCGCCAGGCGTGCGCGCTGGCGTTCGATGCGCTGGGCAAACGGCGAGCGCCGCTGGCTGTCCTGTGGACTGATCGCTGCGAGGCGCGCCTGGACCTCGGCTTTGTGAATACGCGCCGAGCCGGCGCGGCGGGCCTGCACCGCGCGGCTGTCGCTCAAGGCCTGTCGCACGGCGGGGGCCAGGGGATCGTTCAGCGCATCGCGCAGCACCGCGACTTCACCGCACTTCTGCACGGCAAAGGCGAGCCAGCTTTTGAGTTCCGGATCGAGCCGATCTTCACGCTCCAGATCCACCGGGCTGTGCAGCAGCGAGCACGAGGTGCTGACCCAGAGGTTGTCGCCAAAGCGCTCCTGGGCCGGCTGCAAGTGCGCCAGCGCCTGTTCCAGTTCGCAGCGCCAGACGTTGCGACCGTTGACCAGGCCCACCGAGAGAATCTTGTACGTCGGCAGGCGGTCCAGCACCTGGCCCAGTTGTTCCGGGTCACGTACCGCGTCGATGTGCAAGCCGTCCACCGGCAGGCTCACCGCCAGGCCGAGGTTGTCTTGCAGGCCACTGAAATAGGTGGCCACGAGTTTTTTCAACGGCGAGTATTGGAGGATGTGATAAGCGCGCTCGAAGGCGCTCTTCCAGGCCTGAGGCAGGTCGAGGGTGAGGATCGGTTCGTCGATCTGCACCCATTCCACGCCCTGGGCCTTGAGGCGGTTGAGGATTTCACCATAGACCGGCAGCAGGCGCTCCAGCAGGTCGAGTTTGTCAAACGCCTCGCCCTTGGCCTTGCCCAGCCACAAGTAGGTCAACGGGCCGATGATCACCGGTTTGACCCGGTGGCCCAAGGCATGGGCCTCGTCCACTTCGTCAAACAACTGTTCCCAGCTCAGGGCGAAGGCCTGGTCGGCGGAAAACTCCGGGACCAGGTAGTGGTAGTTGGTGTCGAACCACTTGGTCAGCTCCTGGGCGTATTGCGCCTGGCCGTGGTCGGCACCGCAGCAACTGGCCGTGGCGCCACGGGCCATGGCGAACAAGGTGTCGAGGGTCGGTCGTCCCTGGGCATTCAAGGTGCTGTGGAAACGCTGCGGGACGGCGCCCAGGGTCAACGTGTGGCTAAGCACTTGGTCGTACCAGGCGAAGTCGCCGACGGGCAGCAGGTCGATGCCGGCGTCCTTTTGCAGTTGCCAGTGCCGGGCCCGCAGTTCACGGCCTACGGCCTGCAACGCTACCGGGGCCAGGTCGCCCTTCCAGTAGGCCTCGAGGGCTTTTTTCAATTCGCGGTCGGCGCCGATGCGGGGGAAACCGAGGGTGTGGGCCAGGGCCATGGTGTGCGTCCTCCTGTAAAAGATGGCGCCATTGTCGACAACCCGACCTGCATGAGACAAACTCAACCTTTTCGTGTTGATCACAAGTTTTACTCATGGAGCTACTCCGGTGCTTGAACTCCGTCACCTCAAGACCCTGCACGCCCTGCGCGAAGCCGACAGCCTGGTCGAAGCCGCCGAACGCCTGCACCTGACCCAGTCCGCCCTCTCCCATCAGTTCAAGGAATTGGAAGAGCGCCTGGGCATGCAGTTGTTCGTGCGCAAGACCAAGCCAGTACGCTTCACCAGCGCCGGCCTGCGCCTGTTGCAACTGGCCGATGCCGCCCTGCCACTGCTGCGCAGTGCTGAACGGGACATCGCGCGGCTGGCGGGCGGCACCGCCGGGCGCCTGCACATGGCTATCGAGTGCCACAGCTGCTTCCAGTGGCTGATGCCGACCATCGACCAGTTCCGCGATGCCTGGCCGGAAGTCGAGCTGGACCTGGCCTCGGGCTTCGCTTTCGCGCCGTTGCCGGCCCTGGCCCGAGGCGACCTTGACCTGGTGGTGACCTCCGACCCGCTGGAACTGGCCGGCATTACCTACGTGCCGCTGTTCACCTATGAAGCGATGCTTGCCGTCGCCAACCAACATCGGTTGGCGGGCAAGCCCTACATCGTGCCCGAGGACTTGGTCAGCGAGACCCTGATCACCTATCCCGTGGAGCGAGATCGGTTGGACATCTTCACCCGCTTCCTGGAACCGGCCGACATCGAACCGGCCCAGGTGCGCACGTCCGAGCTGACGGTGATGATGATGCAACTGGTGGCCAGCGGCCGTGGCGTGTGCGGCATGCCGCACTGGGCGCTGCATGAATACAGCTCACGGGGCTATGTGAAAGCCAAGCGGCTGGGGGAGAAAGGCTTGTTCGCCACGCTGTACGCAGCGGTGCGCACCGACATGCTCGACGCGCCATACATGCGCGATTTCTTACTGACGGCCAAGGACACGTCGTTTTCCACCCTCGACGGTGTCAGTGCCGTGCGCTGACTGCTTTTGTGGCGAGGGAGCTTGCTCCCGCTTGGGCGCGAAGCGGCCACAAAACGGGTCTGCTGCGCAGTCCAGCGGGAGCAAGCTCCCTCGCCACAAAAGCTCCATCACTCAAATCAGTGGTTCGATCAAAGTTCTAGCCACATATGGATTTTATCGAGGTATTCGTCGTCCACCCGGATCGCCATCGGCTCGAGGCCGTACAAGACGAAACCGCAGCGCTGGTAGAGCTTGAGCGCCGGCTCGTTGCCAGCGGTGACGGTCAGTTGCACCAGGCGCAGGAAGGTGTGGCGCCGGGCTTCGTCGAGGGTGGCCTGCACCAGTTGGTGGCCGAGCCCGCGATGGCGATGTTCGTCGGCGACGTACATGCCGAACAGCAGCGCCTTGTGTCGGGCTTTTTCCCGGGGCTCCAGGGCCAGGCCGACGATGCCGACCAGTTCTTGTTCGACAAACGCCCCCAACAGTACATCGAGCCGACTGCCCAGGCGTGACTCCCACCAGTTGATGGGCAACATCGCCCGCTCGCTGACGCTGGAGGTGAAGGCCTGGGGGTGCAAGGCATACGCCTGGAGCATCAGCTCGCGATAGGCATCGGCATCGCCAGCCCGCAGGCGTCGGATGCTCACGCCGAACGCCGCTGCTCGAGCATCAGGCGCAGGGCCAGGGCACCGAGGACAAATCCCATGACATAGCGCTGCACCGCCAGCCAGCTCGGGTTATGGACGAACCACGAGGCGATGCCGGCGGCGAACAGGGCGATCAGCAGGTTGACGCTGAAACTGACGCTGATTTGGGTCAGCCCGAGGATGAGGCTCTGGGTGAACAGCGAACCGTGTTCCGGGCTGATGAACTGCGGGAACACCGACAGATAGAACACCGCGATCTTGGGATTCAGCGCGCTGGTGAGAAAGCCCATGGTGATCAGCTTGCGCGTCGAGTCTGCCGGCAGTTGCTGGGCCTCGAAGGGCGAGCGCGCACCCGGCTTCACGGCCTGCCAGGCCAGCCACAACAGGTACAGCGCACCGGCCCATTTCAATACTTCATAGGCCATGGGCACCGCCAGGAACACCGCCGTCAGCCCCGCCGCGGCAGCGAACATGTGCACGAAGAAACCCGCCACCACGCCCAACAAGGACGTAACGCCAGCCTTGCGGCCCTGGCAGATCGAACGGGAGATCAGGTAGATCATGTTCGGGCCGGGCGTCAGCACCATCAGCAACGCGGCGGCGGCGAAAATCAGCAGATCTGGCAATGGAATCATGGGCATCGGTCCTTGAAATGTGAATCAGCAGGGGGCGAGCAGTGTAGCTCGATAAAACGGCAGGATCACCTCGCCTGTCAACGGTGCCAGCACCAGATCGCTGTCGCCGGCCGGATCGATCCAGCACACCTCTTCGATTTCGGCCGCTGGCGAAACCGCAGCGTCGATGCTCAGCAAAAACACCTCGGCCTGCACGGTGAACCCCGGCTCGTTGGCCGCCGGTGCGCTGAACACGCCCAAGTGGCGGGCCTGGGCCGGGTCGATCCGCAGTCCAAGCTCTTCTTCCAGCTCACGGGCCAGCGCCTGCACCGGTTGTTCATGGGCCTCGATCTTGCCGCCCGGCTGCATGAAGGCCCGGGTGCCGCGCTTGCGCACCAGCAGGGTTCGCCCGTCCGGCCCGAGCAGCAGGGCGGCGGCGATGCGGATGAGGGGGGTGGTCATGGGTGATAGAAACCTAGACTGGGGAAATGGCGGGCAGATTACAGCGCGTGGCGGTGGGAGCAAAGCCCGGCCCGATTTCAAAACCAACCCACATCCCCTGTGGGAGCGGGCTTGCTCGCGAAGGCGGAGCGTCAGTCAATAAATTTGTGACTGATACTCCGCCTTCGCGAGCAAGCCCGCTCCCACAGGGGTTTTGCGTTGTGACTCAGAGCCCGCTCACCCCAAAATCGGCTTCGGCGCCGAAGGGTCGGCCTCCTCTTCCGGCTTCTTGACGAACACGCTGTACCGCGCGCCTTCCATCGCTTCGAAGGCAATGAGTTTTTCGATCAACGGGCCGCTCAGGACCTTGCCGGCGTTGAGCAGCAACATGCCGTTGTCAGCATTGAGGTTGCGCGCCAGGATCATCCCTGCAGTCAACTCGCGAGTGGCGGAGACTTGCACCGTCGGATCCGACAAGGTCACGTCTTCCAGGTATTCGGCACAGGCCTTGATGAAATCCTCGATCATGTCCGGGTCGTACAGCTTGCCGGCGTATTTGCGGATGTAGACCAGCGCTTCGTCGCTGTTCATCTGCCGCTCCAGGATCAACCCACGCTGCAGCTCGATGAAATCCACCGCCAGCTTCAACAGCCGCGAACCGAACGGAATGGCCTCG
Source organism: Pseudomonas sp. Z3-6 (assembly GCF_051131985.1). Lineage (NCBI taxonomy): Bacteria > Pseudomonadati > Pseudomonadota > Gammaproteobacteria > Pseudomonadales > Pseudomonadaceae > Pseudomonas > Pseudomonas sp. Z3-6. Next base: position 1,457,757 of record NZ_CP071644.1, on the reverse strand, counting down.
CCCCGAAGGTGCTCGGGAAAACCGCTGCCGTCCCAGCGCTCCTGGTGATGGCGGATGATCCGCGCCGCGTCCTTCATCGGGTCCAGGGTCATCAGCAGCGATTCGCTCTGCTTCGGATAGGCGCGGTACAGCTCCAGTTCGGTGTGGTGCAGCATGTCGGCGGGCGTGACCATCATGTTGTCGGTCCAGCTCAGCTTGCCGATGTTGTAGAGCGCCGCCGCCATGGTCAGGTCGCGGTCGGTGGACTCATCGAGAAAATTGAGCCGGCTATAGACGCGGATCAGCTCGATGATCTGCCGGTTGGTCTGCTTGGCCTTGGGCAGGCGCAGGTTGGCGATCAGCGAAAACACCTCGGTGCTGGTCACATAGCTGCGCTTGAGCTCGTCATAAGCCAGGTCAAGCATGTCGGCGGTCTGCTGCAGCTCGGAGGTGCGCGACGCCACGCGTTTTTCCAGGGTGGCGTTCAGGGTCTTGAGTTGCTGGTTCTGCTCGCGGTTCAGCGCTTCGAGGCGCTGGCGCTCGCTTTCGGAGTGCTGGTGGGCCAGGGCCTGGCGCAAGGCCTGCACCAACTCCTCATCGTTCCACGGCTTGCTGAGGTAGCGATAAAGCTGCCCCTCGTTGATGGCCTTGGTCATCATGTCCACATCGGCATAACCGGTGAGCAGGATGCGCAAGGTCGATGGATACAACTTGCGGATTTCGGCCAGCAGCGTGGCGCCATCCATGTTCGGCATGCGCGCGTCGGTCATCACCAGGTCGACCGGGCGCTCCTTGAGAATTTCCAGCGCCTTGGCGCCACTGTCTGCCAGCAGGATCTCGTACGGCTGGCTGCGCAATAGCCGACGCAGGCTGTTGAGAATCGACTCTTCGTCATCGACCAGCAGCACCGTCGGCTTCTTTACCGGAACATCCGGCGATTGACCTTCCATTTGCAACCCCCTCCTGATTCACGACAACCGTTCTACCTTAGCCCCAAAAAACAGGCTAGTAGATTGCGAAGATTTAGACACATTTGCCATCAGTGGCCGAGCGCATCCCGATCAGACGACTATGCTGTACCCCATGAAGGGCCATGTATAGGCCGAATACTCATGCCAGCGAAAGGGATAGCAGATGTTCCCAAGGTTCTATAGTCCGCATCAAAACGGTGCACGGCCATGAGCCTGCCTTTGGATAAAACCAATCGGCGGATCCTGATCGTCGACGACACCCCGACCATCCATGAGGATTTTCGCAAGATCCTCAGCCCGCAGATGAGCGCCGAAGATAACTTGAGCAGCGCCGAAGAAGCCCTGTTCGGCGCGCCGGTGGCGGTCGCCGGCACGAGTTTCGTGCTCGACTCGGCGTTCCAGGGCATGGAGGCCTTGAACAAGGTCGAAGCGGCGCTGGCCCAAGGGCAACCCTACGCCATGGCGTTCATCGACATGCGCATGCCACCGGGCTGGGACGGCCTGGAAACCATCGAACGGCTATGGCGCGCCGACCCCAAGCTGCAAGTGGCGTTGTGCACCGCGTACTCGGATTATTCCTGGGAAGATATTTCCGAGCGCCTGGAACTGGGCGACCGCCTGCTCATCCTGAAAAAACCCTTCGACGCCATCGAGATCCGCCAGATGGCCAGCGCCTTGACCGTCAAATGGCAGATGACCGAAGACGCAGCGCTGAAAATGGACATGCTCGAACGAGCGGTCGAGGAACGCACCCGAGAGTTGGCCGACGCCAATATCATCGTGCAGAACAGCCCGACCATCCTCTATCGCTTGCGGGGCGAACCGCCGTTCGCGTTGATGTACATCTCCCATAACATCACCAAGTTCGGTCATTCCGCGGCGCAACTGATCAACTCGCCGGACTGGGCAGAAACCCTGATCCATGCCGATGACCAGTCCAAAGTCCAGGAGGCCATGGTGCGCGTCCTCGACCGTGACACCGTGGGGGCGTCCATCGAGTTTCGCATGCGCACCGGCGACGACACGTTCCGCTGGGTGGAGAACCGCTACATCCCGGTGCGCAACGACCAGGGTCTGTTGCTGGAGGTGGAAGGCATCATCCTCGACATCACCGAACGCAAGCTGGCCGAAGAAAAGATCGCCCTGCTCGCCCGCACCGACGGCCTGACCGGGCTGGCCAACCGCGCCACCATGATCGAGCGCTTGCACCAGGCCTTTGCCGCCGCGCGTCGCGGGGCGGCGCCGTTTGCCATGTTCTACCTGGACCTGGACCACTTCAAACGTATCAACGATACCCTGGGCCATCCCATCGGCGACCTGCTGTTGCAGGAAGTCGCCGTGCGCATCAAGGCCTGTACCCGGGAAAACGACGTGGTGGCGCGCCTGGGCGGCGACGAATTCGCCCTGCTGCAACTGGACGTCCATGAAGCGACCCACTGCGCCGCGCTGGCGGGCAAGATCCGCGACGCCCTCGTGGCGCCGTACTCCCTGGACGGCAACGACGTGCGGATCTCGGTGAGCATCGGCATCGCCCTGTACACCCCACAGAGCCTGAGTGCCGACAGCCTGATGGCGCAATCCGACATGGCCCTGTACCGCTCCAAGGAAAAGGGCCGCAACCAGTACCACTTCCACAACGAGGAAATCAACCAGGAAGTCACCGACCGGGTCGCCCTCGCCAACGACCTGCGCCAAGCCATCGAAAACCACGAACTGCACTTGCACTACCTGCCGGAAGTCGACCTCGGCACCGGCAAGATCCTCGGCATGGGCGTACAAGTGCGCTGGAACCACCCCGAACGGGGCTGGCTGGAACCGGCGGCCTTCATGCCCGCCGCCGAGAAGACCGGGATCATCATTGGCCTGGGGCATTGGGTGCTGGACCAGGCCTGCCAGCAAATGCGCCAATGGCGCGACCAGGGCATGGCGCCGCCGGTGATCGCCATCGACCTGTCCCTGACCCAGCTCAAGACCGGCCCGGAACTGATCTACGACGTGCTGCGCACCACCGCGCGCTGGGAACTGGCGCCCTGGGACCTGCGCTTCGACGTCACCGAAGCCACCCTGGCCCAGACCAAGTGGACCCACAACGACGTACTGCCGCGCCTCTGCGAATTGGGTGTGCAGATCGCCATCGATGACTTCGGCACCGAATACTCCTCGTTCGACTACCTCAAGACCTACCGGGTCAATCACCTCAAGCTCGCCCAGCGGTTCCTGGACAGTGCCAGTGATAATCCCGAAAACGCCACGACCTTGCGGGCGATCATCAACTTTGCCCGGGACGTGGGCATCGGGATCATTGCCGAGGGCGTCGAGACCCAGGAGCAACGCACCACGCTGATGTCCAGCGGCGGGGCGATGCAGGCCCAGGGGCATTACTTCAGCACCGTGGTCGACAGCGGCCAGGCCGCCGAACTGCTCAAGGCCGGCACCATCATTCCCGCGACAGACCACTGGACCCGACCAGCGAGCCAGCTATCGGAGAGCAATCCATGAACCCCATGTCGGTACCTGCCAACCGGCGAATCCTGGTGGTGGACGATACGCCGGCGATCCACCAGGACTTTCGCAAGATCCTCAGCCCCAGCGTCGGCCTCGATGACTCGCTGGACGACACCGAGAGCCTGCTGTTCGGCACCCCGCAGGTCAGCCGGCTGCAGTTCCAGATCGACTCGGCCTACCAGGGCGAGGAGGCGCTGGAACTGGTCAAGCGCGCGCAGGCCGAAGGCCAGCCCTATGCGCTGGTGTTCGCCGACATGCGCATGCCGCCGGGCTGGGACGGCCTGCAAACCATCGAGGCGCTGTGGAAGGCCGACCCACGGCTGCAAATCGCCCTGTGCACGGCCTTCTCGGATTACTCCTGGGAAACCATGTCCGAACGGATCGAGTTCGACGATCAGTTGCTGATCCTCAAGAAACCCTTCGACACCCTGGAAATCCGCCAGATGGCCAGCGCCATGACCTGGAAATGGCAACTGGCCCAGGATGCGGCGAGGAAAATGCGCAGCCTGGAACGCACGATCGAAGAGCGCGTCCAGGAATTGCTCAAGGTGTCTCACCTGCTGCAATACGACGTGCTCACCGAGTTGCCCAACAGCATGTTGCTCGGCGACCGCCTGACCCAAGCCATGGCCCAGTGCCGTCGGCACGACCGGCAACTGGCGGTGATGTTCCTCGGCCTGGACCGCTTCAAGCGCATCAATAACGCGCTGGGCCATCCGGTGGGCGATGAGATGCTCAAGCGCGTGGCGCGGACGTTGGCAACCGTGGTGCGCGAGTCCGACTCGGTGTTTCGCTACGGCTCCGATGAATTCGTCGTGGTGCTGGGGGACATTGTCGATCCGCAGCAGATCAAAGGCGTGGCCGACAAACTGCTGGCGGCCATCCACACCCCGCAGCCCATCGATGGCCATGACCTGAGCGTCACCGCGAGCCTGGGCATCAGCGTCTACCCGACCGACGGTTTCGACGCCGTGGCGCTGATCAAGAAAGCCGAGACGGCGATGCGCAACGTCAAGGAGACCGGCCCCAACGACTACCGTTTCTTCACTGAAGACATGAACCGCCGGGCCCGGCAGCAGCAGACCATCGAATCGGGCCTGCGCCTGGGCCTGCAACGCAAGGAATTCGTGCTGCATTACCAGCCCAAGCTCGACCTCAAGAGCGGCAAGGTGGTCGGCGTCGAGGCGCTGGTACGCTGGAACAGACCGGATCATGGCCTGGTCTATCCCTCGCATTTCATTCCGGTGGCCGAGGACAGCGGCCTGATCGTCCCGCTGAGCCAATGGGTGCTCCAGGAAGCCTGCCAGCAGGCCTGTCGCTGGCAAGCCGAGGGCATGCGGCCGTTGTGCCTGTCGGTGAACGTCTCGGCCATCGACTTTCGCCAGCGCGGCTTCGTCGAAGGCATCGCCCGCACCCTCAAGGAAACCGGCCTGGAACCGACACAGTTAGAACTGGAGATCACCGAAAGCGTACTGATGCAGAACGTCGATACCACGGTCGCCATCCTCAAGGCCATCAAGCAGCTGGGGATACGCCTGGCCATCGATGACTTCGGCACCGGCTATTCGAGCCTGAGCTACTTGCAGAAATTTCCGGTGGATGTGCTGAAGATCGACCAGTCGTTCGTTGGTGACCTGAGCATCGACAGCAACGATGCCAAGCTGGTGAGCACCATCATCAGCCTGGGCAAGAGCCTGAATCTGCACATCATCGCCGAAGGGGTGGAAACCCTTGAGCAGCTTGAATTTCTCAAGCAGCACCAATGCGAGGAAGTCCAAGGTTATTACTTCAGCAAGGCCGTCGAACCACAGGCCTTTGCCGACTGGATGACCGAATGGGAAAAACGCCAGAACCCGTTTTCGTGAACACCGGAGTGTCCTCAACCAACGTTTCAAGGAAAGCATCCCATGGCGTTACATGGACTGACTCTGGCGCTCGGCCTGCTCGTGGGAATGAGCGTGACCGCGCACGCCGCCCCACTGGACGAACCCCTCAAGCCCCTGCCACCGATTCCGACCCTGGACCCCAAGCGCGTCCAGCTGGGGCTGCGGCTGTTCAATGACCCGCGGCTGTCGGTCAACAACACGCTGTCCTGCGCCAGTTGCCATCGCTTGGACAAGGGCGGCGCCGACGACAAACAGTTTTCCCTGGGCTTCGACGGCAAGCCAGTGGAGGTCAATACGCCGACCGTGTTCAATGCTGGCCTCAACTTCCACCAATTCTGGGATGGCCGCGTCGATACGCTGGAAGAACAGGTCCACATCGTCGTGACCAGCCCGGCGGAAATGGGTAGCACCTGGGAGTCTGTCGTCAAGCGCATCGCCGATGACCCGGGTTATGCCAAGGATTTCAACGACGCCTACCCCGACGGGGTGACCAAGCCCAATATCCAGGGCGCCCTGGCCGACTACGAACGGACCTTGCAGACACCCAATTCGCGCTTCGACCAGTACCTGCTGGGCAATACCGATGCCCTCACGCCCCGGGAAAAATTCGGTTACCAGCGGTTCAAGGAATACGGCTGCATCGCTTGTCACCAGGGCGTGAACATCGGGGGCAACATGTTCCAGAAATTCGGCATCATGGGTGACTACTTCGTTGACCGCGGCAACCCCACCCGGGCCGACGAAGGACGCTTCAACATCACCGGTGATGAAAATGATCACCAGGTTTTCAAAGTACCGAGCCTGCGTAACGTGGCCGTTACCGCGCCCTATTTCCACGATGGGTCGGCGCCAACCCTGGAACGCGCGGTAGAGGTCATGTTCAAGTACCAACTGGGTCGTGAGCCCCTCAAGAACGATACCGAGCTGATCGTCGAATTCCTCAAGACCCTGACCGGTGAATGGGAGGGCAAGCCCCTATGACAGTCCTCCGTCGCCTCGGCCTGGCCTTCATTGGCGTCTTGCTGGCGGGCATCCTGTTATTCATGTACGTCAACTCGGGCGCCCAACAGGCCGCCTCGTACATTGAATCCCGGGACCTGATCCGCCTGCTCAAGCAACAGGACGCCATCTGGGACAACGAAATCCTCAAGTCGCGGATCGCCTTGACCCACAACTACGACCCGCTGGTCTCCCCGCTGCACGAAATGACACGCCTGTGGCAACGCCTGGACGCCATCGAGGCGGAGCCGGGCCGGCATGGGCCGTCACTCTGGGAGGCCCAGCGCGACGAATACCTCAAGCTGGTCAAGGAAAAGACCCGCTTGGTGGAACAGTTCAAGTCCCATAACGCGGTGTTGCGCAACTCCCTGGCCTTCCTGCCCACTGGCGAGGACGATATCCAGGGCCAGTTCGCCCGGCTGCCCGACACGTATCGGCTGGAGTTGCAGAACGTTGCCATCGACACCTACGACCTGTTGCTCAGCAGCATGGAGTTCGCCCAGCTCAGCTCCCCTGATATCGCGGCCGAGGTCCTGCTGGGGTTGAACCAGCTGGAGGTCAACAAGGAGCGCCTGCCTGAGGGACTGCTCAACTCCGTCGAAGTCCTGCGCAGGCACATCGGGGTGATCCTGCGGGAACAGCCAAAGGTCAATGAATTATTAACAGGCATCGAAATGGTCCCCTTGGCCGGCCGCCTGGACACCATTACCAACCTACTCGAGAAAGACCAGGCAAAAGCCGCGGCCAAATACGAGCGCAACCACGTTTACCTGCTGGTGTTCGCCACGCTGCTGGTGCTGATTCTGATCTGGCTGGGGATCCGGCTGATCCGCAGCTTTGCCGAGATCAAGCGGGTCAACAACGCCCTGCAAACCGCCAACGACGAGCTGGAACAACGGGTCGAAGAGCGTACCCGCCAACTCAAGGACACCCAGAGCGAGCTGATGGACACCGCCCGCCAGGCCGGCATGGCGGAAATCGCCACCAACGTGCTGCACAATGTCGGCAACGTGCTCAACAGCGTGAACATTTCCGCCGACCTGGTCAGCCGCAAACTGCGCAGCAGCAAGGCCCTGGGGCTGGGCAAGGCGATGCAATTGATCAATGAACACACCGACGACCTCGGGCACTTCCTCACCGAAGACGCCAAGGGCAAGCTGCTGCCCGGCTACCTCAACCAACTGGTGGAGGCCATCGCGTCGGAGCAGCAGAGCCTGACCGATGAGCTGGCGCAGTTGAGCAAGAGCGTGGACCACATCAAGGACATCGTCGCCACACAGCAATCCTATGCCGGGGCCAACAGCCTGCTCGAACCGCTGGTGGTCAGCGAGCTGCTCGAAGACGCCCTGCGCATGAACTCCGGCGCCCTGACCCGCCACCATGTTACGGTGATCAAGGAATACGGTGATGTGCCGCGGATCATGGGCGACAAGCACCGCTTGCTGTTGATCCTGATCAACCTGATCAGCAACGCCAAATACGCCATGGCCGGGGTGTCCAACCATGCGCGGAACATGACGCTCAAGGCGGACGTCGTCGATGGCGAGACCCTGCAAATCAGCGTCAAGGACGAAGGCGAAGGCATTCCGGAGGAGAACATGACGCGCATCTTCGCCCATGGCTTTACCACGCGTAAGGAAGGCCACGGCTTCGGCCTGCACAGCTGCGCATTGGCGGCCATTGAAATGAACGGCCACCTCACCGCCCACAGTGAGGGGCCAGGAAAAGGGGCGACGTTCCAATTGCAGGTGCCCCTGAAACTTGCAGAAGGTGAGCCATGAACAGTATGAGTAACCGTCGCATCCTGTTGATCGACGACACACCCGCCATTCATGAAGATTTCCGCAAGATCCTCACCCCGGAAGATGAGGGCAACACGGACTTGCAGGACATGGAAAGCGCCCTGTTCGGCGAAGCGCCGAAACCTGCCGCCACCGTGTTCGAACTCGACTCGGCTTATGGCGGGCAGGAAGGCCTGAACAAATTGCTGGCGGCAGCGGCCAAGGAACGACCCTATGCCCTGGCCTTTGTCGACATGCGCATGCCCGAAGGCTGGGATGGCGCCAAGACCATCGAAGAACTATGGAAGCGCGACCCGCAGCTGCAAGTGGTGGTGTGCACCGCTTATTCGGATTACTCCTGGGATGAACTGCTCGACCGCCTGAACGGCCATGACCGCTTGCTGATCCTGAAGAAGCCGTTCGACAACATCGAAGTCCAGCAGATGGCCAACACCCTGACCACCAAATGGGAAATGACCTCCCGTGCGCAGTTGAAAATGAACAAGCTGGAAGACCTGGTGGAGCAACGTACCCAGGCGTTCAAACAGGCCAGCGAACTGCTGCAAATGGAGATCGACGAACGCAAGATGCTGGAAACCCAGTTGGTGCAATCGGAAAAACTCGCCTCCCTGGGCCAGTTGGCGGCCGGCGTGGCCCACGAAATCAACAACCCGATTGGCTTCATTTCTTCGAACCTGGGGGCGCTGGACGGCTACTTCGGCAAGCTCCAGGAAATGCTCAGCGCCTACAGCAGTGCCGAGGAGGCCATCGCCTCGCCGGAGCTGGTGGTGAACTTGAGAAAGCTGCGCGAACAGGTGGAGCTCGACTTCCTGGTGGAGGACATTCCCCTGCTGATCAAGGAATCCAAGGATGGCATCGGCCGGGTCGGGCAGATCGTCAAGGACTTGAAGGACTTTTCCCGCGTCGACTCCAGCCAGGAATGGCAGATGGCCAATTTGCAGCAAGGCATGGATTCGACCTTGAACATCGTTGCCAATGAGATCAAGTACAAGGCCGACGTGGTCAAGGAGTACACGCCGTTGCCGGAGGTGGAATGCCTGCCGTCGCAGATCAACCAAGTGATCATGAACCTGATCGTCAACGCCGCCCAAGCCATCGGCCCCGAACGCGGCACCATCACCCTGCGCAACGGGGTCGGTGACGAAACCGTGTGGATCGAAGTGGCGGACAACGGCTCGGGCATTCCCCCCGAGACCCTGCAGAAAATCTTCGACCCGTTCTTCACCACCAAACCGATTGGCCAAGGCACCGGGCTGGGGCTGTCGTTGTCCTACGGCATCGTGAAAAAACACCACGGCGAAATCACCGTCCGCAGCGAAGTCGGCGTCGGCACCACCTTCCGCGTGGAATTGCCGGTGCGGCAGATGAAGCAGGCAGGCTGAGCCCCCCGGCAGTTCAAATTGTGGGAGCGAGCTTGCTCGCGATAGCGGTGCGACAGTCAATGCAGGAGTTGAGTGTGCGGCCGCCATCGCGAGCAAGCTCGCTCCCATAAGTTTTTCTGGCGCTCATAAACTGATTACTCCAGCACCAAACAAACCCCTGTGGCGAGGGAGCTTGCTCCCGCTCGGCGGCGCAGCCGTCGTAAAACCGGCTCACGCGGTCTGTCTGAATGCTCGCAATGACCCCAAGGGGGCCGCTTCGCAGCCCAGCGGGAGCAAGCTCCCTCGCCACAATGTCCCGCGTTTCACCACAAAACCAATTGTGGGAGTTTGCTCCCTCGCCACGGACCGCATTCCAAGCTAATGTCTCGCCAGTCGCTCAACCCCAAGGAACCCGCATGAGCCTGTCGCTGCTGAGCCGTTACGCCTTCTTTGCTGGCTGCGTCATCTTCACCCTCGCCAGCCTGCCCTTCCTGCAACACGACTGGCTCTGGCCCATTGCGCTGGTGACCGGGCTGTTGAGCCTGCTGGGGTTGTTCGACCTGCTGCAAAGCCGTCACGCCGTTCGGCGCAACTACCCGATCCTGGGCAATATCCGCTACCTGGTCGAAGGCATCCGCCCAGAGATCCGCCAGTACCTGCTCGAATCCGACAGCGATGCCCTGCCCTTCTCCCGCGCCCAGCGCTCGCTGGTGTACTCCCGGGCCAAGAACGAAAGCGCCGACAAACCCTTCGGTACCTTGATCGACGTCTACCAGACCGGTTTCGAATTCATCGGCCACTCCATGCGCCCGGCGCCGTTGAGCGACCCCAGCGGTTTTCGCGTGACAGTCGGCGGCCCGCAATGCACCCAGCCCTACTCTGCCTCGGTGTTCAACATCTCGGCCATGAGCTTCGGCTCCCTGAGCGCCAATGCCATCCGGGCGTTGAACCAGGGGGCCAAGCTGGGCAACTTCGCCCACGACACCGGCGAAGGCAGCATCAGCCCCTACCACCGCGAACACGGTGGCGACCTGACCTGGGAACTGGGCAGCGGCTATTTCGGTTGCCGCACCAGCGACGGACGCTTCGACCCGGAGCGCTTCGCCGCCCAAGCGCAGAACCCGCAGGTGCGGATGATCGAAATCAAGATGAGCCAGGGCGCCAAGCCCGGCCATGGCGGGATCCTGCCCAAGCACAAAGTCACTCGGGAAATCGCCGAGACCCGCGGCATCCTCATGGGCGAGGATTGTATTTCGCCGTCATGCCACAGTGCGTTTTCCACGCCGATCGAACTGATGCAGTTCGTCCAGAAACTGCGTGAATTGTCCGGCGGCAAACCGGTGGGCTTCAAATTCTGCCTCGGCCATCCATGGGAGTTCATGGGCATCGCCAAGGCCATGCTGGAAACCGGGATCCTGCCCGACTTCATCGTGGTGGACGGCAAGGAAGGCGGCACCGGCGCCGCGCCAGTGGAGTTCACAGACCACATCGGCGTGCCGCTGCGCGAAGGCCTGTTGTTCGTGCACAACACCCTGGTGGGCCTGAACCTGCGGGACAAGATCAAGCTCGGCGCCAGTGGCAAGATCGTCAGCGCCTTCGACATCGCCAGCGTCCTGGCCATCGGCGCCGACTGGGCCAACGCCGCGCGCGGCTTCATGTTCGCCATCGGCTGCATCCAGTCGCAAAGCTGCCACACCAACAAATGCCCCACCGGCGTCGCCACCCAGGACACCCTGCGCCAACGCGCCCTGGTCGTCCCGGACAAGGCCCAGCGGGTCTACAACTTCCACCGCAACACCCTCAAGGCCCTGGCGGAAATGCTCGCCGCCGCCGGGCTTGAGCATCCTTCGCAACTGCAGCCCAAGCATTTGGTGCGGCGGATGTCGGCGACCGAGGTAAAATTGTTCTCGCAGTTGCATGTGTTTTTGAAACCGGGGGAATTGCTCACGGGTGAGGTGAATGGGGCGTTTTATTCGCGGATGTGGCAGATGGCGCGGGCGGACAGTTTTGAGCCGCGGGAAAGCGCAGCGGCTTAAGCACCGCATATTGGCTGGTGCGCACCAGCTCTTGTGGCGAGGGAGCTTGCTCCCGCTGGGTTGCGCGTAGGAGTTGCCGAAGGCTGCGATCTTTTGATCTTTCGCTCAGGACTCCATAGTCTGGGGAAGATCGCAGCCTCGTTGCACTCGACAGCTCCTACAGAGCCGAGCGGGAGCAAGCTCTCTCGCCACAAGGTCCTTACGCCTCTCAAGTGCACTGCATTACCCGACTTTTTACGCCGAATCCACAACCCACCTGTAAGTTCTGACAGTAGACGTCACCTTCCTCACGATTGACCATCCATCCCGATGGTTCGCTCGTCATGGAAGGTGCATATGTTGGCGCGACGTGATCTGGTTGGTTTTGCTTCGCTTTTTGTGGCATTGGGTTCGGTGAGGTTTGCCGTGCGGCGGCTGGACAACCGTTGCCCAGCGTACCGAAGGTCTGATCCCATGGACTGGACCCACCTGGCCTCGGCAACCTTGCTTGGTATGTTGATCATCGACGCATGGCTTCACTCACTGGCCTACGCCGATGAACGGTCCCAAAAGCCACAAGAAGACGCTACGTTCATCGAGCGGTTGATCGGGCAGATGACCTTGGAAGAAAAAGCCGGTCAACTGACCCAACTAAGCGTACAAACCATACCCACCGGCCCAGTCGTGGACGCCACTGACCGGAAAAAAATAAAGATCTCCGAGGCCGGTTCGCTAGTAGGGGCCTATGGCGCCGAAACCACTCGAACATTGCAGCACGAAGCGGTCCAAGGCTCGCGCCTGCATATACCGCAGTTGTTCTCGCTCGATGTGATCCACGGTTTCCGAACGATTTTTCCCGTACCGCTGGCCGAGGCCTCGGCCTGGGACCCAGACCTGTCACAACGAACCGCCAGGGCCGCCGCGGTCGAAGCGACGGCCAGCGGCCTGCACTGGACCTTCGCCCCGATGGTCGATATCGCCCGGGACCCGCGTTGGGGCCGAGTGGTCGAAGGCGCTGGCGAAGACCCGTTCCTGGGGGCCGCGCTCGCTGCTTCCCGTGTGCGAGGCTTTCACGGCAAAGGCCCTCCCGACACCACGACAATCCTGTCCACGGCGAAGCATTTCGTCGCTTATGGCGCGGCCGAAGGCGGCCGTGACTACAACATTTCCGACCTGTCCGAGCGCACGTTGGAAGAGGTCTATCTCACACCGTTTCGTGCCGCTGTCGAAGCGGGCGCCGACACGATAATGCCCGGGTTCAATGAAGTAGACAGCATGCCGATGCACGCGAACCAAAAACTGCTCAAGCATAAACTGCGCGGTGAATGGGGCTTTCAGGGAATCGTCATCGGGGATTGGGCAGGCATCAGGGATCTGATACAGCACGGCGTCGCCTCCACCCCCCAAGAAGCCGCTCGACTTGCCCTCAACGCCACCGTCGACATCGACATGGTCAGCGGTGACTACGCCGCCGAACTACCGGCACTGGTGCGTAGCGGTCAACTTCCACAAGACGCCCTCGATCAGGCCGTGCGTCGGGTGCTCCAGGCGAAACAACGCCTGGGCCTGTTCGACGATCCATATCGCTACAGCGACCCGGCTCGCGAGAAGGCGCAACTACTCTCCCCCTCTACACGTGCGCTAGCACGAGAGGCGGCGCAAAAATCCATCGTCCTGCTGAAAAACGACAATGCATTGCTGCCGCTTTCAAAGAACCTGCGCAAACTTGTCGTGGTGGGTGCCCTGGCAAATGATGCTGTATCCACGTTGGGCTCTTGGTCCGACAATGGTCACGCCAACGAATCAATCACCGTGCTGGAGGGCATAAAGCGCGCCGTATCGCCCGCGACAGAGGTTGTCTACCTCCCCGCGGCCTCTCCCGACAGTACCGACGCGTCCGGTATCGAAGAGGTCCAGCGTGCCGTTTTGGATGCCGATCTGATCGTCGCCGCGCTGGGGGAAACGGCAGACATGAGCGGCGAAGCACGAAGCCGCACTTCCCTTGGCCTGCCAGGGGCGCAAGATGCGCTGGTCGCGCAACTGATCAAAACAGGCAAGCCAGTGGTAGTCGTCCTAATGAATGGACGTCCGCTGGCCATTCCCACCGTGGACGAACATATCCCGGCAATACTCGAGGCTTGGTTTCTGGGTACCGAAATGGGCCACGCAGTGGCGGATGTACTTTTCGGTGATGTGAACCCCAGCGGAAAGCTACCTATTACTTTTCCGCGCACAGTGGGGCAAGTTCCTATCTATCTGGCCCGCAAGAACACGGGGCGACCGCCGAGCAACATCAATGCGTACGCCTCAAGCTACATCGACTCCAAGTGGACGGCTCTCTACCCGTTTGGTCATGGCCTGAGCTACACCACATTCACCTATGGAACCCCGAGACTCAGTGCACGGCGCTTGGCCTTCGATGAAACATTGACCGTCCAAGTAGATGTCCATAACAGCGGTCAACGCGCAGGAGAAGAAACCGTGCAGTTGTATCTGAGGCAAAACGTCGCGAGCATCACGCGTCCGGTGCGCATGCTGCGCGGTTTTTCCAAAGTCAGACTTGATCCAGGGGAAAGTACAACCGTCAGTTTTTTGCTCGATCAAGACGACTGGGCGTTGCTCAACCATGACCTCTTGCGATTCGTGGAGTCAGGCGTCTTTACGGTGTTCATCGGCGGCAGTTCTGCCACTGATAATCAGGCGAAGTTTGAAGTGATCACCAGTGCACAACTGATCGGCCCCGGCTCAGCCATCCCACGCACCTTGCGTGATTCATCGGCGCGCTAAATGAGCTATCACTGCGTTTGCTGAGTTGCACAGGCTCTTGTGGCGTGGGTCAATGCTGTTATCTACGGAGAGGTCAATGGGGCGTTTTATTCGCGGATGTGGCAGATGAGCGGGGGAAAGTTTAGAGCCGATGGAAGTCTCGGCTGCGTGGCACTAACCGCCTGAACCCGTCTCGACCGGGACGGGGGCCGCTTTGAGAGTAAACAGTGAGACCTTCATCTGCCCATCGACAAAGGTAAGGGTCTCTTCCCAATACTTCTCCAGGAACGGGCCGGCATCAACCACTTTCCCGACCCACCAAACCCTGTTTCCACCCCGTGTTAACAACTTCATCTGATTGAAATATATCCACTGGCTTCCTTCGGAAATGAGGGCGTTTCCACCCCGTTCCAAGGCGTCCAGATCATTGGCTTTGAATGATGAGATATAGAACTTCGGCTGTATGCCCGTGTGATTGTAATAAGTGAATGGCAAGTACCAGATAGCACTGTCCAATACGATCTGATCGCCTGGCCGAGCCGCTTGCCTGACCTCAGCTGCCAACTCGTCAAGTCGGAAATCCGCTCTTAATTCAGTTCCATTCAGGCCGTCCGCTTGCCGATACACCGTCAGCAGTCCCTGTACTTCTGCTGCAGCCATAATCGTGATGGCCAAGCACAAAGTCGTAGGTCGCAACCCCACTGCATCCAGCGCGGCTGAGAGCAGAAGCGGCAATCCGACCGCAGCGAAGACCAAGTAGCGCGGAACGAATAGCGGGGCAATCAACGACATGAAGGCCAGCGCGAGGACGGGAATTAAAAAGTAACCGGTCAATAGCACACTGAAGCGATGCAGACCGGCGTCTTTGCGGACCAGCAGCGCTGCACAGGCGATCACCACCACCCAAGGCAAAACGCGGGTAAGCGACGATTGTCCCTCCCAGATTGTCATCACGGTGAACTGCCAAACAACATCCACAACTGCCTGCCAAGTGATAGCCGGTATCCAACTAAGCCCCGGCCGGCCTGAGAGATGATCGATAAAATGAGGTAGCCAGGGCAGAAACAGGACAAGGATTGCACCGTTGACCAAGATCAAGAGGTGCAGGGAGGGGACGTTTGGACCCGCTCTCAAGCGGCTCAGCCAATAGCCCCCATGAACCAGCACCCCCAACGCGGCGAGATAATGCGTATAAAAAGCGGCCGTCATCAACAGCACATAAATGGCTGGGAAACGCTTTTTTTCTGGTTCTTTAACCCAGCACACCAACGCCACGGTTGCGCCCATCAGCCAGAATCCAAGCAGGGTGTACATGCGCGCTTCCTGGCTGTAACGGACCGAGATCGGCAGCAACGCCAATAGCAACGCAGCTATCCATGTTGCTCTTCGCGTGGCAACCAGGCTCATCAACTTTATGCTCAGCAAAACCGTGCCCACATCTGCTACCACACTGAGAGACCTTACGGCCAAGGCCCCGTCGCCAAACAAAATCATCCAGTAGTGCAGCAGGAGGTAGTAAAAAGGTGGGTGAATATCTCGCGCCGTAATAGACCAGATCTGCGATGGCTCGTGCCTGGCAAGCAGAATGCTAAAGGCTTCGTCATACCAGATGGCAGGCAGCGTGATTCCGTGAAATCGCACGGTTAGCGCAAGGACTACTATGGCTGCTAAAGCTGAGAGATCGAAAAAACGGCCTGATCGTTTGTCCAAGTAGGTGCGAGTAGACATCATGCGACACGCTCGCGAAACGCCACGAACCGGTAGAAGAGGAAACCCAATAGCAGGCTCAGCAGCGAGAAACCTGCCACGGTCAGCAAGCCGTGGAGGTGCCATCGATCCCCCAGAGAACCCACTATGTAACTGAGCGCGCCCATGAAACCGAGGAAAAGAACAGTGCCCAACACCGAGGGTTTGGCCTCGAAGGTATAGAGCGCATTGACATAAAAGGAGAATGTAGCCGCCACACAAAAGGCAGCGAAATTACTCGTCGACTGATCGAGGCCGGCCCCCACGCGTAGCACGAAAAAAATCTGCCAATGAATCAACGTATTGGCTATGCCAACCAGTGAGTAGCTGAAAAATCTCTTCCATATCGCGTTCATACACGCCCTCGCCCGGGTCGGGCTTGCACCAAAACCAATCTAGGACCCTCTCGGTACGCGGTCTACTGTAAGAACTAACAGGTGCCCGATTGTTAAATCTCCTGTGTGTTACGCGACAAGTTTCAAAAAAAAGCCCCGATCATCCGACCGGGGCTTTCTCATGCGTCACAGTAAACCTACGAAGCCGAACGCACCGAGCCCGCTACATCACCGGTCGGCTGCAACTTGAACGTGTAAAACAACACCGTCAGCAACACCAGGAACGCCGGGCCGACATACAACGCCACGCGCGTATCCGGGAAGTACGCCATCAGCCCCACCACTAGCACCAGGAATGCCAGCGCCAGGTACGAGCTGACCGGGTACAGCCACATGCGGTACTTGAGCGCCGCACGCTCTGAAGCGCTCAGGCTTTTGCGGAACTTGAGCTGGGCCAGCAGGATCATCACCCAGGTCCAGATCGCGCCGAAGGTGGCAATGGACGTCACCCAGACGAAGACTTTCTCCGGCACCAGGTAGTTGAGCAGCACGCCCAGCAGCAACGCGGCGATGGACAACAGCAACGCGCGGCGCGGTACGCCGTTGGCCGAGGTCTTGGCGAAACCGGCCGGGGCCTGGCCGTTCTGCGCAAGGCTGTAGAGCATCCGTCCGGTGCTGAAGATCCCGCCGTTGCAGGAGGACAGCGCGGCGGTGATCACCACGAAGTTGATGATGCCGGCGGCGGTCTTGATGCCCAGGCGCTCGAAGGTCATCACGAACGGGCTGCCCTGGGTGCCGATTTCGTTCCATGGGTAGATCGACAGGATCACGAACAACGCGCCGACGTAAAACAACAGGATCCGCCAGAACACCGAGCCGATGGCGTTGGGGATGGTTTTCTGTGGGTTCTTCGCTTCACCGGCAGTCAGGCCGATCATCTCCACGCCCAGGTAGGCGAACATCACCATTTGCAGGGACATCAACACGCCGGACACGCCGTTGGGCATGAAACCGCCGTGGGCCCAGAGGTTGGAAATGCCGAGGGCCACGCCGTCGTTACCGAAGCCGAAGGCGATGATGCCAATGCCGCCGATGACCATGGCGATGATGGTGACGATCTTGATCAGGGCGAACCAGAATTCGAACTCGCCGAAGGCCTTGACCGCGATCAGGTTGATCGAGCCCATGCTGACCAGCGCGGCCAGGGCCCAGATCCAGCGGGGCACGTCGGGGAACCAGATGCCCATGTACACCGCCACGGCGGTGATTTCCGCCACGCAGGTCACCAGCCACAGGAACCAGTAGTTCCAACCGGTCAGGAAGCCTGCCAGTGGGCCGAGGTAATCCTGGGCGTAGCGGCTGAACGAACCGGCCACCGGGTTGTGCACGGCCATTTCACCGAGGGCGCGCATGATCACCAGGATCGCCAGGCCACCGATGATGTAGGACAGCATGATCGCCGGCCCGGCCATTTCGATGGCCTTGGCCGAGCCGAGGAACAGCCCGACACCGATGCAGGCGCCGAGCGCCATCAGGCGGATATGCCGCTCGCCGAGTTCACGTTTGAGCGGACCACCCTGGGCGGTCTCGCCATGGGGCAGATGATTGCCGACAGGCATAGGGATAAACCTCGTCTTGTTATTGGATTAGCCACCGAGTGTCCAAGGCTGCGGGCGGGTGGGCCTGCGAGCATTGCCGAAACCGGGCCTGCCTTGTGGGCAGACCGTCCTGTAGGAAAACTCCTCAAGATCAGCGGGCCGTGCAGTATAAAAAGCCGGGAACAGAAAGTTTCACCATAAAAGCAGGTTAATTCAGGGAATGCCCAAGCCCATGGGGCTTTTTTGAAGAGGGATTGCCTAAGCTAATGGTCGTTTAGAAACGACGCCGAGTATTGCACAGGGAGCGTGCAGCGTCATGTCTTTGCAGGCGGCGAAGGCTCTAGCGCGAGGCTTTCAGGATACCACCGCCCCCGTGGCGAGGGAGCTTGCTCCCGCTCGGCTGCGCAGCCGCCGCCTGCATTCAAAAGCCGCAAAGCGAGGGCGGCTTCGCCCCCCAGCGGGAGCAAGCTCCCTCGCCACAAAAAGCGACTACAGCCACACCGTGTCCCACAGTGGGTAGTCGCCAATCCGATCTACTAATCCTGCACGAAGCGGATTGGCAATGATGTAGCGGGCAGAAGGTCGCAGGTCCTCGCTGTCGCGGATCGCGCGGTCATGGAAGCCGCTTTGCCAGAAGGCCCCCTTTCTGTTCATTGCTCGGTTGATTGTGAGGGTGCTGCGGGATTTGACTGTCTGCATCACTTGGGTGAGCTGAGCTTGCTCTAGCTGCACCAGCCAATGCAGATGGTCCGGCATCACAACCCAGGCCAGCGAATTGACCTGACCTCGCTCATGAGCCAGGCGCATTTCTGCAATCAATAAGCGGCCCAGTCGCCAGTCCTTGAAAATGGGTGTGCGTCGGTGAACGACCGTAGTGATGAGATAACCTCGCCCCGGTTCCGAAGAGCGTCCGCGACGTAAGCGATGAGAGTTTGGGCGTAAAGGATGCATTCCTTGGCTTCCTGTGGTTGGGGTGTCTACTTACGGTAGCCTCACCCGCGACGCTCCGACGCGATGATAGTTGAGTGACTTTTCCGAAAACGGCGTAGTACCTGTGGCGAGGGAGCTTGCTCCCGCTGGGTGGCGCAGCCGCCCCGCTTTTTCAATCCCGAAAGCGCTTCAGCCATGCCACCGTCGCGTCTGCTGCGCAGCCGAGCGGGAGCAAGCTCCCTCGCCACAAAGGCTCATCAGACCATGACGACCACAAGCACCTGCGCATTCCTCGCGCAAGGCTGGCAACCACCTATCCTGAAAACACACCTACCGTGGCGAGGGAGCTTGCTCCCGCTGGGTGGCGCAGCCGCCCCGCTTTTTCAACCCCGCAATCGCTTCAGCCATGCCACCGTCGCGTCTGCTGCGCAGCCGAGCGGGAGCAAGCTCCCTCGCCACAAAGGCTCATCAGCCAATGACCTCCGACAAGAGTTCGCATGTCGGCTGTCCACAATTTCCCCTCCCCCACGCCAACCACCGTCTAAGCTTCAAGCAAGTCCGATCAATCTGCTTAATGGATCAGTCGACTATGGGCGCTTTGTGGCAAACCGATTCGAATGAACCTGTGGTCCCGACTGAACGTATGGAAGAAGCGCCTTTACCTGAAAAAAAACGCCGCGCACGGCATGGCTGGCGGGCATTCTGGTTGTTGTTGCTGATTATCGTCGTGGTGGTCGGCCTGGCGGTGGCCAAGGAAATGCGCACGTCGCGGTTTCAGGCCCGGGAGCTCAGCAAGTACGCCGAGTCCCTGAGCTATTCGGTGCAGCCGGGGCCCAGCGATGCCATCGTCTATCCGGGCGCGGGCCCATTCGACCGGCGCTTGGGCTACAGCGCGCTCGGGGAGTTCCTGCCGCGCCTGCTCAAGCGTGACTACGTGATCCAGGCCCAGGCGCGGTTTTCGCCGGCGTTGATGGACTACGTCGAAAAAGGCCTGTTCGTACCCTATTCGGAAAAGATCCAGGCCGGGCTGACCATCACCGACTGCCGCGCCGCGCCGGTCTATCAGTTCAAGTACCCGCAGCAACTGTATGCGAACTTCGAAGCGATCCCGCCCGTGGTGGTGCAGAGCCTGTTGTTCATCGAGAACCGTTTTCTGCTCGACCCCAAGCAACCCTTGGCCAACCCGGCCGTGGACTGGCCGCGCTTCGGCATGGCGGCCTGGTCGCAAGTCGCCAAGCTGTTGAGCCTGCCGGGGCAGTCCGCCGGGGGCAGCACCTTGGCGACACAACTGGAGAAGTACCGTCACTCGCCTGAAGGCCTGACTGTGTCCGGCGCGGAGAAGATCCGCCAGATGATTTCCGCCAGCGTGCGTGCTTACCAGGCCGGCCCGCAGACCCTCGAGGCGCGGCAACGGATCATCCGCGACTACCTCAACAGCGTGCCACTCTCCGCCGTGCCGGGACACGGTGAAGTCCACGGCATGGCCGAAGGCTTGCGGGTCTGGTATGGCGCCGATTTCAAGCGCGCCAATGAACGCTTGTCCAGCACCGCCACCGACCCCAAGAGCCTGGCGGAAAAAGGCCTGGCCCTGCGGGAAATGCTGTCATTGATGATCGCTCAACGCCGCCCGTCCCATTACTTGTCCAAGGGGCATGATGAACTGGCGCGCCTGACCGACAGCCACATCCGCCTGCTGGCACAGAACGGTGTGATCGACGCGGCGCTGGCCGAGGCGGCCCTGGCGAGCAAGGTCACCTATCGCGACTGGGTCCAGGACCCGACCGTCCAGCCCATCGAAACCAACAAAGGCATCAGCGCCGCCCGCAGTCGCCTCGCCACGTTGCTCAACCGCCCGCTGTACGACCTCGATCGCCTCGACCTCTCCGCCACCAGCACCTTGCAAAGCGATTTGCAGGCCCAGGCCACCGAGTACCTCAAGCGCTTGGCCGACCCGGCCTTCGCCGCCGAGATCGGCCTGATGGGAGAACGCCTGCTGACCCCCACCAGCACCACCCAGGTGCGCTACAGCTTCACCCTGCTGGAACTGACCCCCGATGGCTCGCGCGTGCGGGTGCAGACCGACAGCACCGACCAGCCCTTCGACATCAACGAAGGCAGCAAGCTGGAACTGGGTTCCACCGCCAAGCTTCGGGTGCTGACCACCTATTTGCAGATCATCGCCGAACTGCATGAGCGTTATGCCCAACAGACTCCGGCGGCGTTGAAGAAAACCGAGATCGCCGAGCAGGACCGCCTGTCCCGCTGGGCGGTGGACTATCTGATCGAAAACACCGACCGCAACCTGCCGACGATGCTCGAAGCGGCGCTGGACCGCACTTATTCAGCCAGCCCCGGCGAGGCGTTCTTTACCGGCGGCGGGCTTCACACCTTCCATAACTTCCGCAAGGAAGACGACGGCCGCCTGCCCACGCTGCGCGACTCCCTGCGCGAATCCATCAACCTGCCGTTCATTCGCCTGATGCGCGACCTGGTGCGCTACGCCACCTACGCCGGGCCCAATAACAGCTCTGAATTGCTCAAGGACGACAAGGATCCACGTCGCCAGGAATACCTAGCCCAATTCGCCGACCGCGAAGGCACCTCGTTCCTGCTCAGGTTCTGGAAGAAATACCAGAAGAAGGACACCGCCCAGCGCCTGGAAACTTTCCTCGACGGCATGCGCCCGACCGCCATTCGCCTGGCCGCCGTGCACCGTTATTTCTTTCCCAACGACAGCCAGGAGAGCTTCAACCGTTTCGTCCGCGCGCATTTGAAATCGGCCAAGAGCGCTGAAAAACTCACCGAAGAACGCCTCGAACGTCTCTATCAAAGCTATGGCCCCGGCGCCTACGACCTGCCAGACCAGGGCTTCATCGCCAAGGTCCACCCATTGGACCTATGGCTGATGGGCTACCTGCTGAACAACCCCGACGCCAAGTTCAGCCAGATCGTCAAGGCCAGCCAGTTCGAGCGCCAGGAAGTTTATAGCTGGCTGTTCAAGAGCCGACACAAGAGCGCCCGCGACAGCCGCATCCGCACCATGCTGGAGATCGAAGCCTTCCTGGATATCCACCAGCGCTGGCAGCAAGTCGGCTATCCATTCGATCACCTGGTGCCGTCGCTGGCCACCGCCATCGGCAGCTCCGGCGACCGCCCCGCCGCCCTGGCGGAACTGGTGGGCACCATCCTCAATGACGGCGTCCGGCAGCCGGCCTTGCGGGTCGATAGCCTCGACTTTGCCGTCAATACGCCCTACGAAACACGACTGGTCAACGACCCGGACAATGGCAAGCGCGTGATGCCGGTGGAAGTGGCCCGGGCCTTGCGCGGTGCGCTGTCCCAGGTGGTGGATGCCGGCACCGCGAAACGCGTGGCCGGCAGTTTCAAATTGGCCGACGGTACGCCGCTGGCCATGGGTGGCAAGACCGGCACCGGTGACAACCGCATCGAAGCGGTGGGTTCCGGCGGACGGGTGATCAGCTCCAAATCGATCAACCGCACCGCCACGTTCGTGTTCTACATCGGCGACAGCCATTTCGGCACGTTGACCGCTTTCGTTCCAGGTGCGTCGGCGCAGAACTTCAAGTTCACCTCAGCGCTGCCGGTGCAGGTGCTCAAGGGCATGGCGCCATTTCTCTCGCCGTACTTGCAGCCGGGAAGTCATACCCAGTGCAAGCCGTTAGTGGCAAACCAGTGACTTGTAGACCGCCTTTGTATTACAGGTTTACGCGAGGCACCGCATCGAAGATGACCGTGAAGTTCGCGGTGTACAGGCCCGCGGACCAGTGAGGGATGCCCCAATTAACCGGGATGATGAGCATCTCCGCCTGGGTCCCTGGCGTGGATGTGGCGTCATCTACTACCTCTTTAGGCGCATAGCCCAACTGTACGTTATTGAACCAAACGCGCAGAGGTCTGATCACGCTACCATTAGACAGATCAGGGCGCCCCTCTAGGTAAGCATGAACCGAGCCGTCGGTATTCTTCACATCAAAGGTATGGCGTATGGAACTCAATTCGAAGGATACAGGGTTGTAATACATGCGCTCATCTTTACCAAAGTTCGGATCGCGTGGCTGCACATGAAATTGTTTATTAGGAATGTTCGCGGTGATATGGATGGATGAGCGCGCATCATCGGCAGCGAATACCCACGAGGAACTCAAGGCAGCGACACTCAGAGCAGCCACGAACATCATTTTATTAAGCATGTTTTACGCCTTTCTTATAGTTAATAGAGCAAGCTGCGGCTAGCAAACCAGCTAACGTGCACAGGGGCATGGATCAGAGGGTTACACGAGGGACTGCATCGAAAATGACGGTGAAGTTACCGGTATACAAGCCTGGTGATTCTCCATCTGGATTCCTGGATGCAGAGATAACCATCTCGGCCTGGGTGCCTGGCGTGGACGACGCATCATCCACGACCTCCTTAGGCTCGCTACTCAGGATTACGTAATTGAACGACACCGACAGGTCAATTCGGGCATTCCCATTGCTCAGCCAAGCCGGGCCGTCCTGAAGATAAGCATGCACGGAGCCATCGGTATTCTTTACATCAAAGGTTTGGCGCAAAGGTCTTAAAAAGCCCGTGATAGGGTCAAGGTGCATCACTTCGTCTTTACCGAACTCCGGGTCCCGTGGTTGCACATGAAACTGTTTGTTCGGAATATTCGCCGTGATGTGAATGTTCGAGCGTGCATCATCGGCAGCGAACACCCACGAGGAACTCAGGGCAGCAACCCCCAGAGCAGTAACGAACATAATTTTTTCAAACATCTTTGACACCTTTTTATGGTTAATAACATCTTTGGCGAGGGAGCTTGCACGCTATGAGCCTCACCCTTCCGTGCGCTTGCGCTGATCGCCCTACGGCGCCAAAGCATCGAATACCATGTGCACCGTGCCGTAATAGTCACCGGGCACATAGGCGTCACCGGGCTTGATCGCGGCAATTTCCAACGGCACCTGGCGCCCCGGCCTGGCCTCGCTGGCCGACACGACCTGGGATGAATCCAGGCTCAGTTCAACGTTATTGAACTTGACCCTCAAGTCGATACGCTCGCGACCATTGGACAGATAGGCTTCTTCGCCCAGCCGGGCGCCGATGGCGCCATTGGTGTTCTTGACCTCATAGGTCGCGCGCAAGGGCATGAGGTCGTTTTTGATGGTGTTGAACGGCAAGCGCTGTTCGCGCTGTACCAGCTCCGGATCGAGTGGCAACACGTGAAACTCTGCCGTCGGGATGGTCACGTAGAGTTCGAACGTTTCCCGCTCGACCGCCGCCCAAGCCGGGAACCAGGGCAATGTCAGCCCGATCGACGCAAGGAGGCATAGCAGTGTCTTGGACATATCGATTACCTGTAGCGCAATGACGATTCGGCGACGATAGCCGTCAACCCTTGATTTCGACGGCTTTGCTCTGGCCACCCTCGATCAATGTGAAGCGATACTCACGGCCCGCCTCCTTGTCGAAGGAAAAGGACCGACCGGCCATGACGTGGTGCTTGGTGGTCGGACGGCAATCGTTTTCTTTCTGCGCGGCGCAATCCTTGAATTCATCGATCACCACCACGCTGTTGCCGTTGTTGCGCATCAGATAGCGGCTGGCGTTGTCATCGATCACCGTCTCGAAACGGGTATTTTTGGGCCGCACGAAAAACACCGTGCCGTAACCCGCCAGGACCTTGACCCCCGCCTCCACGCGTTCCTTCTTGTAGGCTTCGCGTTCCTCGGCGCTGACGGCAAACTCATCCTCGGCTTCGGGCACCACCGGCACGAAACGCACCCGGAAGTAACGCTCCTTGTCGCGGTTGCCCATGAACAGCAACCGCGTGCCCTGCATGCCGTTGGCCGGCACGATCAGGCGCGCCGGGCTGGCCATCAGGCCATCCTTGGCCGTTGCGCTGGCCTGGTTCTGCAGCGGCACTTCCTGATAAGTGCCGTCCTCGTTGTAGACGATTTCCAGGATGTTGACCTTGACGAAGGCTGTGGACGTGCCGCCGTTGAAAACCCGTTTCATGTAGGTGCTTTTGTCACCGTCCAGGTAGTCGTAGACCACCCCAACGCCGATCTGCGGCCCCGCCTGGGCCACGCTGCAAAAAAGACCGAATCCAATCCATGCCAATAGCTGTTTCATTTACTTGTCTAACCTCGTGCATCAAGCGCAATTACTAATAGAGTGTGGCCGTCAAGCCATTCAAACTTCCGAGTCCCAGATGACCGTGACGTTGCCGGTGTAAATGCTGGCCCCACTGTCCAACATCGCCTCGACACCGCTTGTGTCAATTTCGAAATGCAAAGCCCCAGGTCGTCGGTCGATATAGAACCCCGGCTGGAATAATTCGGTGCCGCTGCCGTCACGTAACAACCGACGCCGGTTGACTGGCTGATCGGCCGCGTCGGTCAAACCGTCGGGCAGGCTGACGCTGACCGCCACCGGCACGGCATGGCCGGAGCCGGTCTCCGATACCGCACAGGTGTTACCGCTTACGTGTTGGCACTCAAGCAGCATCTTGAATCGTGAAGAGGTCGAAATATGGAAGCGCTGGTCACGAAACAGCCGCGTCGGCTTACGCCCGCTGTTCAGCCAGGATTGCCAGCCTTCCTGCGGCACCAGCTCTACACGGTTGCCACCTGGAGGCACGTCGACCTTGAGCGTGTGCTCGACGTCGAGTTTGAAATTGAGGGTGATCACCGAATCACTGGCCACCATGACATCACCCATGTCGATGTCCCGTCCCGGCCCGACACTGTAGGTAATCGAGCCTGTGTATTGGCCGGACGACATCCTCAGAGGGTTAGGCGTGCGCAGTTCATAGGCAAAATCCAGATAGTTGTACTTCATCGACGGGACCAGGTAGTTGGCCCTTTTTGCACACGTACCCTCTGTCGGCGTTTTCCAGAAGAACTGATAGGACCTTTCGTTATACCAGCCAACACCGCTGTACCGGCAGGGCGCGGGGGCATATACCCAATCAAGACCACTCCATAACATTCGGTGCGCTTGAATCGTACTCACGCCTCCGCCGACCAGATCGACCACCTTGCGATCAAACTCATGACGCGATCCCAAACCGGCCCAACGTACTTCAACGAAGGCCGTTTCACCTGTACCGGCATGCGTCACTTGGGTGATACGCCAATTAGCGGGCACTTCGAACATCGCACCTTGGCGAGGGTCACCATGGTTTGCCTGGATAGGTGCGTTCGATTCAAAACTCATTGGCAACCGGATGCTGAATGTCGTACCCGCGCACTGCGATGGATGCTCTTGGCAATAACCACTATTGGGCGTGGTATTGGTAAAAGCATTCTGCTGAGGCTTGGACGGGTCGGGCCTGAACAATGCGGTGATGTTCTGGCTCAATGCGTTGGCAACAGGAACGCCGAAAAACAAATACGTTGAAACCACACAGCCTGCTATTACTGGTGATCCTTTCATTGGTACGACCTCATTCAAATCCGTTGAATAGACCAAGTTTTTTAAACTTCCGAGTCCCAGACAACCGTGACGCTGCCGGAATACGCCTTCGCACCGCTGTCGAGCATTTGTTCGACGCTGTCGCGACCAATTTCGAAGTGCAGGGTTCCCGGCCCGCGATCGACATACTGGCCCGGTTGAAACAGTTCGGTGCCGCTGCCGTCACGCAACAGCCGACGCCGATTGACGGGTTGCCCGGCGCCGTCGGTCAAGCCGTTGGGCAGGGTCACGCTGATGTCGACCGGCACCGCATGGCCGCTGCCGGCCTCGGATACCGCGCAGGTATTGCCGCTGACTTGCTCGCATTCGAGCATCATCTTGAAGCGCGAAGAGGCGGAGATATGGAAGCGTTGGTCACGAAACAGCCGCGTTGGCTTACGACCGCTGTTCAGCCAGGATTGCCAGCCTTCCTGAGGCACCAGTTCGACCCGGTTGCCCCCGGGGGGAACATCTATTTTGAGGATGTGCTCGACGTCGAGTTTGAAATTGAGCGTGAGCGCCGAATCACTCGGAACCATGACATCGCCCAGATCAATATCCTGCCGAGGCCCTATGCTATAAGTCAGCGACCCTGTGTATTGGCCGGAGGACATTTTTAAAGGATTGGGTGTGCGCAATTCATAGGCGAAGTCCAAATACTCATAATTCATGGTTCCGGCAGGAAGCAAATAACGGGCGGTCTTGGCGCACGCGCCTTCTGTTGGCGTCCGCAAGAAAAAGGTATAGACCCGATCGTCAAAACCTCCCCCACTGACGTATCGACATGGAGGGGGTGGATGCGCTCCCCAACGACCGCCCCATAACATGTCGTGAGCTTCCAGTGCGCTCACGCCCCCGCCTACCAATTGGATCACATTGGGGGTGAACCGGTGTTTCGAGCCAAAGCCGGACCACCGCACTTCAACAGTTTCTGATTCGCCCGTACCCGTATGGGTAACTTGTACCGGACGCCAATTGGTAGGCACACTGAACATAGCGCCTTGCCGAGGATCTTGATGATTCGCCTGGATAGCGCTGTTCCCATCGGCAGTGAGGGGCAATCGAATGCTGAACATGCTGTAGCAGGGATTGGACGCGCAGTGACCGCTTACCGGCGTGGTGTTGAGAAAAGTATTCTCGTTGGGTTTCGAGGGGTCGGGCCTGAACACCGCCGTGATATCCCGACTCAAGGCATTGGCCGTAGGCACACACGCAAACAACAACACAGAGACCACGCTGCGCACTGCAACCGATAAGGGTTTCATTTATACAACCTCATACATCAAGACAAATAACTGCGTGCAACACTGTTCTTTCCGAGAATCGGTGAACCCGTGACGAGGGAGCTTGCTCCCTCGCCACGGGTTCATCGTTGATCTTGAGCGACCAGCATTAGCCAATAGGGTTGTGCTCCCACAGCCTTGGCGGTTCATGAGCGCTGTTTCGCAGTGTCAGCCTCGGCAACCGCCGTATCGGCCAACGTGTCCGGCGTGCAGCGCAAGTCACCGATCATCAACACATCGCCTTCGCGATCGGCGTTGTCGGGGTCAAGCCGGAACCGGCAGAACAATTCATTGCCATAGCGCACTTCCAGCGTCGGCGAGCCGGCATTCATTTCCATCGAGAAGAACCCGTCCACCTCGCTGATGCCGCGGCTGGCGTGGTTGATCACGTGATGGCCCTTGAGCGGCTGTCCCTGGGCATCGAGCAAGCGCCCGAGCACCGTCACCGTCCGCAGGACCTGGATCCTGCGATAGTCCACGCCGCCCTTGTTCAGGTGATAGCGGGTGCGCGACGGCTCGATGTTCGCCGCCGGCGGGTGAAGGCCCTCGAAATCGAAGGTCACCATGCTGTTCTTGTAGGCAGTGATCGGCACGAAGTTGCGACCGGGATGCAACAGGGTGCTGCCGCCGGTCAAATCGTCGGCGCGCAGGGCGACGGCGTCCAGATCGGTTTCCACATCGACGATCATCCCCGCGCCGCGCCCTTGGGGTACGCCGGTGAACGTGGCTTTCTGGCCGCCCACGGCCACTGTGCTGCTCAGGTTCAAACCGCCGGTGAGGTTGTCGTTATAGGAAGAGCGCTGGACGAAGCCATCGCCGAACAGTGAATCGGTCTCGAAGCTGGCGAGGCCGGACAGGCCCACACCATACGTGTCGGCCAGCACCGTGCCGGAGACGCTTTGCAGCACATGGTCCTCCAGGCTGCGGCGATACGACAGCGAGGCATTGTTGTCGCGCTCGCCATCGCGCGAGGTGCGCGTGCCGATGCTGCCCGACCAGTATTCACCCGGCCCGCCCAAGGCCACGCTGAGGCTCAGGTCCAGGCCGCGATTGCGTTTGTCGCCCGTGCTCGACGTACCGGGACGGTCGAACACCGATAGTCGCCAGTTGGCATCGCTGCCACGAAACGTTGTGCGCTGCGTCCAGCCAAGGTCCAGGCCCGTGCCCTGTACGTTGCCTTCGCTATAGGCCAGCCGCCCGTTGACGGAGGTCTTGTTGCTCAAGCGATGGTTGACCGACAGCGACGAATTGCTGGTATGTCCTACATATACATTGCGCTGGCGAATGCGCGTGCCGTCCGGCAAGGTCTCGTAGGTGTTGCGGGTGTCAAGCCAACTGCGGTTATGGCTGGCGACGACGCTACCATTGCCGTAGCTGTACAGGCCTTGCAGGTCCATGCCGTTGCCGTACTGCTCCGTCTGATAGACGTTGGCATAGAGGCTGGTATTGCTGCCCAGCGTCCAGTCCACCGAGGTGCCGACTTGCAATTTGTCCTGCACCTGGCGCGTGGAGGCGCCCAGGATGACCCGGGGGTGCAACAGGTAGTTGACGCCAAGCCCGGCGGTGTTGAAACCCGAGGGTTGGTCTTCCCAGTTGCTCCAGAGTCGGGTCTCCCGCCCGGCGAACAGGTTGTAGCGCCAACGGTCTTCGGTACTGTTCCAATTGTTGGGTTTATAGACCAACTCCTGGCTGGTGGCGGTGGTTTGCCCGTCCTCGATCAGCCTGACTTCCACTTCATAAATGCCGCCGGGCAAGCTCCGGGTATCCAGGCTTTGCAAGCCGGCGCTGACGGCTTGGGTATTGATCAACAAGCCGTTGCGATAGATTTCCACCGAAGCCTGACGGCTGGCGGTGACATAGATGGGGTAGACGCTGGGCTTGGGATTATCGATCACCAGGCTGTCGGAGCTGCCATACATCACCCCCAACGCCGTGTCCGGGTTGGCACCGAACGAACGGATCTGCCGATTCAAGCCATCGGAGCTTGGCGTGAAATAACCCAGGCGAAAGAAAGTGCCTTCCAGCTCCCGTTGGGTATAGAGCTCGTGGACAGCATGGTAGATCTTGTCATCCGGCCCACCCAGGCGCGAGAGCTGGAGGTCCAGCGACTGGCTCCAGTTGCCCAGGCTGGAACTGGCGTTGAGGCCATAACGGCCACCGGTGTCCTGTTCCTGGCCACCATTGATATTGAGTTGGTTGTTCAGGATCAGTCCGAGGCTGCCGCCTTCCGGCTGATCGTAGTAACGCTTGGTTTCGGTGACGCGTTCCACGTCCCTGGTCAGGATCGTCACCAAGGAATTTTCGAGACTGTAATGCACAGCCAGCAGCCCTGACGAACAGTTGGCTTCGCAGGCACCCAGTGCCAGCCCCTGTTTGAGAAGTTGCTCCCATTGCTCACGCTCGATCGCTTTGATGGTGCTTTCCTGAGTGTCCGTGAACTCCAGCAGGGTGATTCGATCATCCCGCGTCAAGACCACCATGGCTTCACCGAGATACTGCTGGTTGAGTTCAACACGAACCGCAAGAGGGACATCGAAGAAATGCGCTTCGAACTCCGCCGGCAGGCCCTTGGCCTGGGCCAACAGGCTTCTGGGGGTAGTACCGGGGGCAGTCGGCGCGGCCAGTGCATTCGCGCACAACAACAGCGCGAGCGCACCCGCGATGGGTGTCATCGGAAACATCAACGGACTCTCATTAATCTGTGCGCTATCGGGGCGTTTCAGGTGCGGGCCGACCGGCTGGGGAGAACCGGCCGGCCTGCGGCGATGCCCGTGGGGCGAGGTGAAACTCAACGGGCATCGACGGCCATCAAGGACGCGGCACGGCGTCGAAGATGACGGTCATATCAGCGGTATAGAGGCCGTTCTGGGTGTCCAGCGGCTTGGCCGGGATGATGACCATTTCAGCCTGGGTACCTGGAGTTGAGGTAGCGTCGTCCACTACTTCCTGGGACAAGGCGGTCAGGGTGACGCCATTGAACGTGGTGGTCAGGGCAATGGCGTCGCTGCCGTTGAACAGCGAAGCCGGACCGCCTTCGATATAAGCGTTTACCGAACCGTCAGTGTTCTTCACATCGAAGGTCTGACGCAACGAGGTCAGGGTGCCGCTGACCGTGTTGTAGTTCATGGTTTCATCTTTACCAAAGTCTGGGTTGCGCGGCAGCACATGGAACTGCTGGGTCGGGATGTTCGCGGTGATGTGGATGGAAGAGCGTGCATCATCGGCAGCGAATGCCAGCGAGGAACCCAGGGTAGCGGCGACCAGGGCAGTACCGGATACGAGTTGTTTGAGCATGTTGTTAACACCTGTTTTTAAGCAATAAAGAGAAATGGCTGGAGCTTGCAAACCAAGCGCAACTTGGCTGGCCCTCCAACGCCGAGCATGATCGGCGCTCTTTAATTAAAAAAAAGCAGGCAACTTCCTATAGGCTTGTAGTACCTACGGCATACGAAAGAGCGAAAAATATGCAGTTTTTGTTAAAGCATAAGTTTAGCTGTCAGAAACAGCCCACATTTTAAGCCTGCGCCATTTTTATCATTACAAATGTATGCCGCCGCCCCCCGCATACATTGAGCATTCCTGTAAGGTCATTCCCTGAACGCAAGTAACCCGCCGCAAAAACAAGATATATCTTAGTTTACGAAAAATGATTAAGCCAAAAGATATATCTTTTACTCAAGATATATCTGAGTGCTATCTATATGCAGAACGGAGACAGCATATGAACCCCCTTTATTCTCATTCCGATTCTTCCTCCAAACACGAACACGACGGTTTCGAACGACGCCCGACCGGTTCGCGTGGCAGCCGGGCGCCCCGGGTCTTCGCCGCCGGTGATTTAAAAGTGCTGTTGCTGGCGTTGATTGCCGAGCAGCCGTGCCACGGCTACGACCTGATCCGCCGGATCGAGCACATGTTCGAGGGCGCCTACAGCCCCAGCCCAGGCGTCATCTACCCGACCCTGACCTTCCTGGAAATGAACGCCATGATCAGTTGCGGCGTCGAAGATGGAAAAAAATGCTACAGCGTGACCGATGCCGGACGTCTATCCCTTGAGGAACAGGCCGAAGCGCTGGATGAGGTGCGTACGCGCATCGAAACCAGCAAGCGCGCATTGCGCGGCCATGAACGCCCCCCGGAAATCCATGAAGCGGTGTATAACCTGCGCCATGCCTTGCAAAAGCATCATGGCCACTGGAGCCCGGAAGAAATCCGGCGGGTGCGCGACCTGCTCGACGCCACCGCCAAAGCCATCGTCGACGGCCCCGACCGTCCATCAGTCTCGGAGTCAAGCCAATGACCGAAGTCGATCCAAACACCATCCACCGTGTCAGCCACGAGATCAAACGCCGTCGCCTGCAAGTGCTGCGGGTCGAGGACCTGACCCCGCGCATGCGCCGCATCACCGTCGGCGGGCCGGAACTGGCCGGGTTCGCCAGCCTGGGCACAGACGACCATGTGAAACTGCTGTTCCCGCAGAACGCCGAGGAACAGGCCGCCCTGGATAACTTCAATCCCAGCCCTAGCCCCAGCATCGACAAGGCCCAGGGCCCGATGCCCCCGATGCGCGACTACACCCCGCGCCGCTATGACCTGGACACCTTGGAGCTGGACATCGACTTCGTGCTCCACGGCGACGGCCCGGCCTCGACCTGGGCGGCCCAGGCGGCGCCCGGGCAATACCTCAACATCGCCGGGCCCCGGGGCTCGATGATCGTGCCGGACATCTTCGACAGCTACCTGCTGGTCGGCGACGAAACTGCCCTGCCCGCCATCGCCCGCCGCCTCGAAGGCCTGGCGCCCAACCGGCGGGCCCTGGTGGTGGTGGAGGTGGAAAACGGCGCCGAGCAGCAAATCCTCCAGAGCCCGGCGCAGGTGCACGTGATCTGGGTGCTGCGCGAGGGCCGTCAGGACAACCTGCTGCGCACCGTGCAACAGCTGGACATGCCCGGCGGCAAGCTGTATGCCTGGGTCGCGACCGAGAGCAAGGTGTCGCGGCAGATTCGCAAGGTGTTGCTGGAAGAGAAAGGCCTGGATCAGGATTTCGTGAAGGCGATGGGGTATTGGAAGCTGGAGGGCAGTGAGGAAGATTGAGGGACGGGCGGTGCTGAAGTACCCTTCACTCACTGACTGAGCACAGCCTTTGTGGCGAGGGAGCTTGCTCCCGCTGGGCTGCGCAGCAGCCCCCCCAAAAAACAGTCACCTCGATCTATCTGATTCACCGAGTTGTCAGGTTTTGGGTCTGCTTCGCAGCCCAGCGGGAGCAAGCTCCCTCGCCACAGGGGGCTGTTTGCCCTTGAGGGTTTCACCGACATTCCATCCCCACCAGGTACCCCGCCCCATGCTCTTCCTGCTCGCCTACATCAGCAGCGTCGTGCTGATCAACTTCGCGTTTTCCGCCGCGCCGCACCTGGACATCATCTGGTCGGCCTGGGGCGGGCTGGTGTTTATCCTGCGGGACATGGTGCAGACCCGTTTCGGTCACGGCGCCCTTGCGGCGATGCTGGCGGCGCTGGTGTTGTCCTATGTCACCTCGGATCCGACCATCGCCCTGGCCAGCGCCACGGCGTTCGCGGTGTCCGAATGCATCGACTGGCTGGTGTTCACGATCACCAAGCGCCCGCTCCATGACCGGTTGTGGATCAGTTCGGCCCTGAGCATCCCCATCGACACGTTCATTTTCTTCGGCCTGATCGACGCCCTTACACCCGCCGTAGTGATCACTGCCTTGCTCTCGAAATTCGCCGGGGTGACGGCCGTCTGGTTGATCATGGCCTGGCGTCTGCGCAAACAGGCCGTCGCCGGCTGACGCGGTTCATGTAAAATGCCGCGCTTTCTCCCCATGGGCAGCTCGCCCGGCGCGCGCCCCGATGATCCGCTCCTGTTTGAGGACCTTCAGATGACCCGTATCGGAACCCCATTGTCGCCCACCGCGACCCGCGTTTTGTTGTGTGGCAGCGGCGAGCTGGGCAAGGAAGTGGTGATCGAACTGCAGCGCCTGGGCGTTGAAGTGATTGCCGTGGATCGCTACGCCAACGCGCCGGCCATGCAAGTGGCCCACCGCAGCCATGTGATCAACATGCTCGACGGCGCGGCCCTGCGTGCGGTGATCGAGGCCGAGAAACCGCATTTCATCGTGCCGGAAATCGAAGCCATCGCCACCGCCACCTTGGTGGAGCTGGAAGCGGAAGGCTTCACGGTGATTCCTACGGCTCGCGCCGCGCAACTGACCATGAACCGTGAAGGCATCCGTCGCCTGGCCGCCGAAGAGCTGGGCCTGCCCACCTCGCCGTATTTTTTCGCCGACACCGTGGAGGACTACCGCAAGGCCGTCGAGACCCTGGGTTTCCCGTGCGTGGTCAAGCCGGTGATGAGTTCGTCGGGCAAGGGCCAGAGCCTGCTGCGCAGCGCTGATGACGTGCAGAAAGCCTGGGACTATGCCCAGGAAGGCGGCCGTGCCGGCAAGGGCCGGGTGATCATCGAAGGTTTTATCGACTTCGACTACGAAATCACCTTGCTCACCGTGCGTCACGTCGGCGGTACCACGTTTTGCGCACCGGTCGGCCACCGTCAGGAAAAAGGCGACTATCAGGAATCCTGGCAGCCCCAGGCCATGAGCCCGGTGGCCCTGGCCGAATCCGAGCGCGTCGCCAAGGCGGTGACCGAAGCCCTGGGTGGTCGCGGCCTGTTTGGCGTCGAGCTGTTCATCAAGGGTGACCAAGTGTGGTTCAGCGAAGTCTCGCCACGCCCGCACGACACCGGCCTGGTGACGCTGATTTCCCAAGACCTGTCGCAGTTCGCCTTGCATGCCCGTGCCATTCTCGGCTTGCCGATTCCGCTGATCCGCCAGTTCGGCCCGTCGGCCTCGGCGGTGATCCTGGTGGAAGGTCAATCGACCCAGACCGCCTTCGCCAATCTGGGCGTGGCCCTGAGCGAACCGGACACCGCCCTGCGCTTGTTCGGCAAGCCGGAAGTCAACGGCCAGCGCCGCCTGGGCGTGGCCCTGGCCCGCGATGAATCCATCGAAGCCGCCCGCGCCAAGGCGACCCGGGCTTCCCAGGCGGTCAAGATCGAGCTGTAAAACAGGCTGAGCACAACCCCAAGGCTGAGCACGATCCCCTGTGGCGAGGGAGCTTGCTCCCGCTGGATGCGTCAGCATCCCCTGCAGTGTGATGGCTGGCAAAGCAGGGGGCCGCTTCGCAGCCCAGCGGGAGCAAGCTCCCTCGCCACAAAAGCTAAAAAGCTAAAAAGCTAAAAAGTTCAGAAGCTCAAAAGTTCGGAAGCTCGGAAGCTCGGAAGCTCGGAGGCCTGCGTTCGCAGAGACTCCGCGCTGCTAAAAAAAGGCGACACCCGCAAGGGTGTCACCTTTTTCATGGTCGCCGGTTGAGCTTAATCCGGCAGCTTGTAGGCAATCACATAATCACCCTGCTTGGTGCCCAGGGAACCATGACCACCGGCAACGACCAGCACGTATTGCTTGCCGTCCTTGCCGGTGTAGGTCATCGGCGTGGTCTGGGCGCCGGCGGGAAGGCGGCCTTCCCACAGCTGCTTGCCGT
The DNA here is from genome assembly GCF_051131985.1 of Pseudomonas sp. Z3-6. NCBI lineage: Bacteria > Pseudomonadati > Pseudomonadota > Gammaproteobacteria > Pseudomonadales > Pseudomonadaceae > Pseudomonas > Pseudomonas sp. Z3-6. The sequence continues at coordinate 1,422,563 of NZ_CP071644.1, read as the reverse complement.
TCTTCACGTCGTAGGCACGCAGGTACTGGTCCAGCGTGCCGCTGAGGAACGCCAGGCCGCTGGCGGTGGTGAACGTGCCACCCAGGCTCGGGACGCCCATGCTCAGCGGGATCGGAACCGGCGAGCTGTCGCGCACGGTGCCGTTCTTGTGCTTCCACAGGGTCTTGTTGTTGGTCAGGTCCACGGCCGCGACATAACCCCACGCAGGCGCCTGGCACGGCAGGCCCATGGGCGAGAGCAGCGCTTCGAGGATCACGCCATAGGGCGCGCCCTTGTTCGGCTGCACGCCTTCGGTTTCGCTCTTGCGACCCGGGCCACCGGCCACTTCGGCCGCCGGCACCAGTTTCGACTTGAACGCCATGTAGCTCGGGTTGACGAAAGCGATCTGGCGCACCGGGTCGACCGAAATGCCGCCCCAGTCGAACACGCCGAAGTTACCCGGATAGACGATCGAGCCTTGCAACGACGGCGGCGTGAACATGCCGTCGTAACGCAAGGATTTGAAGTCGATCCGGCACAGCATCTGGTCGAACGGGGTCACGCCCCACATGTCGCGTTCCTGAAGGACCGGCGGTACGAAGTTCAGGTCGGACATCGGCTGGGTCGGCGAGGTGAAGTCGCCTTCCACCGCGCCTTGCGGCACCGGGATCTCCTTGATCGGCACGATCGGCTGGCCGTTGCTGCGGTCCAGCACGTAAATGCTGCCCTGCTTGGTCGACGCCAGGACGGCCGGTTTCACGCCATCGGCGGTCTTCAGTTCCATCAGGGTCGGTTGACCGCCGACGTCCATGTCCCACAGGTCGTGGTGGGTGAACTGGAAGTACCAGCGCACCTTGCCGGTGGCGATGTCCAGGGCGGTCAGGCCGGCGGCGTATTTCTCCGATTCCGGTGTGCGGAATCCGCCGAACTGGTCGGGGGTCTGGTTGCCCATCGGCAGGTAGAGCATGCCGAGTTTTTCATCGACGCTGAACATGGACCACATATTCGGCGAGTTGCGGGTGTAGGTCTTGCCTTCGGCAATCGGCGTCGTGTCGTCGGGGTTGCCGCTGTCCCAGTTCCACACCAGCTTGCCGGTGTGCACGTCGTAGGCACGGATGACACCGCTTGGCTCGTCGGTGGAAACGTTATCGGTGACGTGACCGCCGATCACCACCAGGTTTTGGGTGACCGCCGGTGGCGACGTGGAGTAGTAACCACCCGCGGTGAAGCCACCGATATTGGCGGTCAGGTCGACCTGGCCCTTGTCGCCGAAGTCTTCGCACATCTTGCCGGTGTCGGCATTGAGGGCGATCAGGCGGGTGTCGGCGGTCGGCAGGAAGATCCGCCGTGGGCACACGGTGCTGGCCGGCGTAGTGCTGGCGGTGCCGGTCGGGCTCTGCTCGGCGGAGGCGTACACGGCGTCATCGTGGTAGGTCACGCCTCGGCAGGTCATGTGGGCCCAACCCTTGAAGTTTTCCGCTTTTTGCGTGGAAAGCTTCGGATCGAAACGCCAGATTTCCTTGCCGGTCTCAGGCTCCAGGGCAATCACCTGGCTGTGAGGCGTGCACACGTAGAGCATGCCGTTGACCTTTAGCGGGGTGTTTTCGGCGGTGGTTTCACCCGGGTCGTTCGGCCCTGGCAGGTCGCCGGTGCGATAGGACCAGGCTTCCTTCAACTTTCCGACGTTCTCAGGGGTGATCTGCGCCAGCGGCGAATAGCGGTCGCCATGGGCACTGCGCCCGTAGGAGTTCCAGTCGCCGTCCGGCATGGCCGGTGCGGTGTTGGCCATGCCCGGCACGCTGTCGCGGTCCAGTTGGCCCTTGATCTCACCCGGGTTAGTGAACTGGCTGGCGAGCGCGGCGATACCGGCGATGACCACGGCGGCACCCAATGCGCGGGTGCCCATGGCCGAGGCATCGGCGGCCAACAGCGGGCGACGGAACCACGGCAGCAACATGACGATGCCCAAGGCAAACAGCATCGCCAGGCGCGGCACCAGCTGCCACCAATCCAGGCCCACTTCCCAGAGTGCCCACACGGTGCTGGCGAACAGCACCAGCGCGTACAGGCCCAGGGCCGCGCGACGGGCCATGATCAGCAACACGCCGGTCAGCGCCAGGCCGATACCAGCCAGCAGGTAATACAGCGAGCCGCCGAGCGTGCTCAGCTTGATTCCCCCGGCCAGCAGGGCCAGGCCCATCAATAGAAGCAGAATGCCGAGCAAGCTCGGTAGCAGACGGCTTCGACTCAAAGCACCCTCAGTGCTCATAGTGTGATTCTCCGTGTCGTTTTGAGGAGTCCCGCGCAAGTAGTCACTTTAGATGACGATCTTGAGGGGCCATGGTTCAGTTGAAAAAGGCAAATTGGCCGCCGCGATCCCTTGTGGGAGCGGGCTTGCTCGCGAAAGCGGCGGATCAGTCAGCTCGGCGTTGAATGTAAAATGGCCTTCGCGAGCAAGCCCGCTCCCACAGGAATCAGTCTGAGATAGCGCTGTCTTTATAAAGTCAGAACAACGGGCATTTTTGATAATTCGATAGGAGTGAGCTGTACGCAGAGGCTCTGGCACACCAGAAGAAGCGTTTCAGCAGGCGGCGCAAGGATAATGTCCAGTTACAAATAGAGAAAGCGCTTTTATTGACATGAATCATTTCGGATTCAGTAACAGTGCGCCTGGCCCAGGAGGCCACGACGAAGGCTATGCTTCCACCACAAGGGCACCTCGGCTAAGGTGCGCGGCTTTACCCTTTTTCCCGCGAAGGCCTCCAATGACCGAACCCAACAACAACCCGCTGCACGGCGTGACGCTGGAGCAGATCCTCAATGCCCTCGTGCAGCATTACGAATGGTCCGGCCTGGCTGAACGCATCGATATCCGCTGCTTCAAGAGCGACCCGAGCATCAAGTCGAGCCTGACTTTCTTGCGCAAGACGCCTTGGGCACGGGAGAAAGTCGAGCGCCTGTACATCAAGTTGATGCGCACCAAACGGCCGGTCTGAATAGCCGTGGGGATTGTGAGAGGTCCTCACCTCACCCTGCGACAGCGCTTCGTGTCGGTGGCGGCGCTGCTGGCCTGGGCGGGGTTGAGCATCCAGCTGTATCTGATTCTGCTGGGCCGCTGGGAACTGGGCGCGAGCCTGCTGGGCGGGTTGGTGAGTTTCTTCAGCTTCTTTACGGTGCTGACCAACCTGTTGGTGGCGGTGGTGCTGACCTGGGAGCTGACCCTGCGCCCCTCCCCGGCCCGACGCTGGTTCCTCAGGCCCAGCGTACGCAGCGGCATCGCCGTGAGCATCGCCCTGGTCAGCCTGGCCTACAACCTGTTGCTGCGCCATCTCTGGCAACCCGAAGGCTGGCAGTTCGTGGCCGATGAATTACTGCATGAGGTGGTGCCGTTGCTGTACATCGCCTATTGGTGGCGGTGCGTGCCCAAAGGCAGCTTGCGCCTGGGGCACATCGGGCTGTGGATGATCTACCCCTTGGTCTATTTCGCCTATGTCCTGCTGCGCGGCGATTTGCTGGCGACCTACCCCTACCCTTTCATCGACGTGGCGAGCCTGGGTTATCCACAGGTGTTCATCAATGCCGGGGGGATATTGGCGGGGTTTGTCGGAATTGCGCTGGGGGTGGTGGGGTTGGATCGGTGGGTTGGACGACGATCGATTAAAGCCTTGTGAGATGCCCTTGTGGCGAGGGAGCTTGCTCCCGCTGGGCCGCGCAGCAGCCCCTCTTAAACAGCCACCGTATTTTCCTGATACACCAGGCGCCTGATTTTGGGGCTGCTTCGCAGCCCAGCGGGAGCAAGCTCCCTCGCCACACAGTGGAGCGTATTCACAATCAGCGCCTCGCCGGCAACATCCACACCAACCCACTGGCCTTGGCCCGTTCATGACACAACGCCAAAACCGCGCGTCGCTCCTCGTTGTCCATCCGGCTCCAACGGGTAATCTCGGCCACGGTGCGCTGGCAGCCGGTGCAGATGTCGTCATCGTCCAGCGCGCAGATATTCACGCAGGGCGACGGCACCGGGCGCTCAATGGCGCTCATGGTTCCTGCTCGACCAGGTCGCGGGCGTAGCGCTGGGCGTTGTGCACATAGTGCGCCGCGCTGGCCACGAGCATGTTCTTCTGGGCCTCGGTCAATTCGCGCACCACCTTGCCGGGCGAGCCCATCACCAGCGAGCCGTCGGGAATCTCCTTGTTCTCGCCGATCAGCGCGTTGGCGCCGATGATGCAGTGCTTGCCGATCTTCGCGCCGTTGAGGATCACCGCGTTGATGCCGATAAGGCTGTAGTCGCCTACCGTACAGCCATGGAGCATGGCGTTGTGGCCAATGGTCACGCCGGTGCCGATGGTCAGTGGATAACCCATGTCGGTGTGCATCACCGTGCCGTCCTGCACATTGCTGTCCTTGCCGATCAGGATCAGTTCGTTGTCACCGCGCAGCACGGCGTTGAACCAGACATTGGCGCCCTCTTCGAGGCGGACCTTGCCCACCAGCGTGGCGTTGGGCGCGACCCAGCTCTGTGGATGGGTTTCGACACGGGCATCGCCCAGGCGGTATTTCATGGGAATCCTCGGGGGCATCAGGTATTGATGAAACTCTTTGGCGGGGTATGCAGGTCGATATCGGCGTCGTACAGCAGGTTGACCAACTCGACGATCATGATCGCTGTCAGCCCCCAGATCTTGTAACCCTCGAAACGATAGCTGGGCACGTACCAGCTACGGCCCTGGTAGTCGATGCGGTGGGTGTGCTCGCGCGGATCCTTGCGGAAAAACTCCAGCGGCACGCTGAACACTGCGGCGATCTCGGCGTCGTTGGCTTGGTATTCGACGTAATCCGGGATCACGCCGACGTAAGGCGTGACCTTGATTCCATGCAACGAAATCAGTGGACTGAGGGGACCGATCACCTCCACCAGGCCGGGGGGCAGGCCGATTTCCTCTTCCGCTTCGCGCAGGGCGGTGAAAATCAGGTCGGGGTCTTCCGGGTCTCGACGTCCGCCGGGGAACGCCACTTCGCCGCCGTGGGTCGACAGACCGCTGGCGCGCAGGGTCAGTACCAGCTCCGGCTCATCACTGCGAGTGATCGGCACCAGCACCGCCGCTTCAGGGAAACGCCGATCGGTCTCCAGATCGCGCGGCGTGTGGTTGGTTACTCGATGCAGTAGCTCGTCCAGCATGAGACTTCTCGATTTATTCGCTGCCTAGCATCATGCACCAATCACGCAAGCGGCCCAAGCCCCGGACCGCGTCATGTCGCGAAACGACAACTTGCCGATACCGCCCCGTACACGCCAAGATAGGCGCAGCCTCCAGGAATCCAAGCATGAAATTCTGCAGCCAGTGCGGTAACCCGGTGACCCAGCGCATACCCGAGGGCGACTCGCGACTGCGCTTTGTCTGTGACACTTGCCATACCATCCATTATCAGAACCCCAATATCGTTGCCGGATGTGTACCGACTTGGGGCAGCAAGGTCCTGTTGTGCCGACGCGCCATCGAGCCACGGCGCGGTTATTGGACACTGCCGGCGGGCTTCATGGAGAACGGCGAAACTGTCGAGCAGGCCGCGGTGCGCGAAACCGCCGAGGAAGCCTGCGCCCGGGTGCGTAACCTGAGCATCTATACGCTGATCGACGTACCGCACATCAGCCAGGTGCATGTATTCTTCCGCGCCGAGTTGATGGACCTGGACTTCGCTGCCGGGCCCGAAAGCCTGGAAGTGAAGCTGTTTGAAGAAGCCGACATTCCCTGGGACGAGCTGGCTTTCCGCACAGTGGGCCGTACCCTAGAATACTTCTACGCTGATCGGCGAGCCGAAGATTACCCGGTGCGATCCGAGTCGATACCGCCGCTGGCCCAGCCTGCCAATACTTGAAAATCCAATATAGCCGCGACACCTCTAGGGATATCGTTTCAATGCGCTGGTTGCTTGTCCTGTTCTGCTTGTCATTCACCGCGGTGTCCCAGGCCGCCGCCGTGGGAACCTATAACGGCAAGGTCATTGAAAAAGTCCTGGTGCTGAAGTCCGCCCATCAATTGCAACTGATCAACGACGGCAAGCCGCTCAAGACCTATCGCATTTCCCTGGGCAAGGGCGCCAAGAAAGGCCCCAAGCTGATCGAAGGCGACAAGCGCACCCCCGAAGGTTTTTACTGGATCGACTGGCGCAAGGTCAGCGACAAGTTCTACCTGTCGATGCACATCTCCTACCCCAACATCAGCGACGCCGCCCGCGCCCGCCGTGAAGGCGTGGAGCCGGGGGGCATGATCATGATCCACGGCACACCGGATTCTGAAGACAATCCTGAGCAGTTGTTCCATACGCTGGACTGGACCGACGGCTGCATCGCCATGCGCAACGTGGACATGCGCGAGGTGTGGAACCTGGTGCCGGATGGGACGATGATCGAAATTCGTCCGTAGCGCCCCGTTCTTGCGGCGAGAAGCGTCTGTGGATAGGGCGTTTCTGTGGCGAGGGAGCTTGCTCCCGCTGGGTTGCGCAGCAACCCTAAAACCAGGCAATTCGGTGCCTCAGGCAAATTGAGTTGCCTGCTTTGGGGCCGCTTCGCAGCCCAGCGGGAGCAAGCTCCCTAGCCACAGGGAACTGTGTCGACCAGCCTTTTTGTTACAAGTCCACGCACCGCAACGCCAACCCCTCCCCCCGCCTTGATCTACCCTCAGAACTGATGCGATGGCTCGGCTCGCTCGGCCCCCGCAGAATCCAAAAGTGAGACGTGTCACGTCGAAGCATAGGAAGTCATGACGTATGTGATTCGACAGGGCTTCACCGTTCCTGATAAGGCATCGAATCATGACAATCAATAATAGTTTCATGCGCGCGGCAGCCGTCGCGGCAGTGGTGTTCGCAGGCGTGGGGCAACCGGGCACCGACGCCTGGGGAGCCGATGAAGAGGAACCGTGGTTTAGAGCCTGGCTTCAGGTCACGGCGGATCCAAGCGTACCGATTCGCGATACCAAGCCGTCATTGCACTGGCGCACCGACATGGACAGCCTCTACCGTGGAGATACGACGGGTCAGGGCCTCGATGCTTTCGAGACGGGATTGTTGCCCAAAGCCGTGGGCACTCCCGAGGAGCAATGGGGGTACGACTGGATCACCCACGCGAGCGGAAGCGCGGGGACGGTGTTCAGCAGTACGACGCGCAGCCCGGTCTGGGCCCAACACTACGCCAGCGAGTGGGTGTACGAATTTACTGCCCCCCATGGAATCGATCAAGTGCAATCCGGGGGACCTTTTCCTCGCGAGGAGGAAATCAGCTTCCCGGGCGGGGTCAAGGGGCATTTCATCAAGAACGCCTGCAACAAGGACGATCTTGCCAGATGCACGCCTAACCAAAATTACCGAGAACCCACCGGCCACGAGTCGATGCAGGATGTGGCGGCGATTTCCATCGACTGGAACCGGCTGACACCTCCCGCGGGGCTGACATGGGTAACGACCAAGGAGTCTCTCTGGGCGGTCAGTTCTACGCTGGTCAATCCTGTGCAGGGCGCGGATGCGCTTGCCAATGGGTTACGGGGCTTTAACTCCTTACCAGCGAATTTGAGACAGGCGATGTTGCAGGAGTCCCACGAGGCTCAATCGATCGTTTTGGCGTTTCGCGACTATAGCGAAGCCAAGCTCTGGGCCACCCAGGACGCATCAAACGGCGGCTGGGTCTATGAAGTCAGACCCAACAGCGTGGCGGTGGATTTGTCGGTGCGTAACGCTGGTTCACGTGAAGGCGCCTTCGCTTTTATCGGCGGCATCAAGGGAGGCCTGTTGATGAACGCACGTCGGTTTGCGAAAGGCGTGAGTGAACCGGTCGAGTGCATTGGCATAGAAAAAGAGGTTTGCCGCCTCGAAAACCGTCATCAATAGTTTCCAATCCATGCCAGCCGCGTATGCTGTTACTCAAGGCTTGCGTGAATCACTGTGGCGAGGGAGCTTGCTCCCGCTGGGTTGCGCAGCAACCCCAAAGCAGGCGACTCAATCTGCCTGACACTCCGGGTTGCCGGGTTCTAGGCTGCTTCGCCCGAGGCGTCGGACCGTCCCAGCGGGAGCAAGCTCCCTCGCCACAGGGTTTGGTGTCGATTGGCCTATTTGTCAACGACACGAAACCACTGTGGGAGTTTGCTCCGGGCGGCGATCCGACGATGAGGCCGGCAACTACGGCATCAAGTCCGAAGCTCAACCCGGTCCAAGGCCTTGTTCGCCAGCAACGTCCCCAGTTCGATCATTTGCGCCACCCCCGACGCCACATGCCGCCGTGAGCCGTCCAAATCAAACATGAGGTCGCTAAGCACTGCATTGGCCGAGGCCAGGGTTTCGCTGAGGTTGGCTAGCAGGGTTTCGGTGTCAACGCTGTCCGATACGGTGAACAACTGCACCGAGGGTTTGGGTTCTGGTTCGCTGTCGTCGGGTTTGAGGTAATGATCCATCGCGCGGTCGGCGGCTTCTTTCAGCTTGTCGGGGGCGTAGTCGCCGTAGGGGAAGGTGGAGGCGGGTTTTGGCGTGTCAGAATTATTTTTCAATTGAAGCTCCTTTAATTTAATGGAGCCCAGGACAAAACGTCCGGGCCTGCCCGTTGCCCCTTGATTTTTTTTCGGACGGTCAAACCCGGTCGCTGAATTGGCAGCGACACCCAAAGGCTAGAGCCCTCGCTTCCGAGGGACAACCTTAAAAACATGTCGGAAATTTCGGGGCGTCTGACAGACCAAAGGGTGATCATTCACACAACAAAAAACCGGCCTAGACCGGTTTTCGAGGATGACATTTGGGTTCACACAAACGCTGCGCGCTGCTCAGCCTCATAATGCCGAGTCTGGAAAGGCAAGAGGGTTTGTACCTTCAAGCCAAGACCTTCATTCAGCCCCCAAGAGAGAGCGAGTTCATCACGGCGCTTGCGAAGCGCAACTGCGGTTTGTGAAGTTATGGCTTGCTTGGGTGTCGAGCGTAAAAACAGCTCAAGGGCTTTGAAGACTTCCAATGCACGACTGTCCGTGACGCAGGAAAATCGGGTGAGTCGTTCGAGCAAATACCCTGCACGACGCAACTCGACCTCATCAGTGTGTTGGCTTAAAAAAGCTTGGGCTGCGCTGATCAAGTCCAAATTGGAATACCAGACAGCCTTGGCTGCGCTCACAAGCGCCACATCATCTGCCTTATTCAATGGTTTTTTGACCAAGGTCTCGAGAGCAAGCAAGAGGTCTTGGCTGCTCACTATCTTCTTCATTTGTACTCCTTGATGATTTGAAAACTGTCACATCGACAGCAGTATCCAAAGGCTGAAGCTCTCGCTTCCGAGGCACAACCTTAAAAACATGTCGGAAACTTCGGGGCGTCTGACAGCCCCTCCATCTAGTCAGGGATGTTTCGCACAAATTTCAGATAGGTTTTTTGGATGGGGTTGGGTACATATCCATTGCTGCGGTAAGGGCGACTTAGGGTTCCGCCCTGACGGCGGCTCACTTTTGAAAAGCCCGGAAGCCGGCCCAGTCAAAAGTAAGCAAAACGCTTTTGCCCCACCACTCGGTGCCTCGCTTAGGCTCGGCATGCCCGAGGCGGCCTGATAGCCGACCTGGTTCTTGATCGGACTGCGTTTATCCTGTGGGAGCAAAGCTTGCTCGCGATGACGGTAGCCAATCCAAATCTGGGTAATTGAAGTACCGCTATCGCGAGCTCGCTCCCACACTGGATCTTCAGCAGACCCAAAATTCATGTGCACCCAGTCCCCTGTGGGAGCGAGCTTGCTCGCGATGAGGCCGGCACATCCAACATCTTCATTGACAGAGCCACCGCTATCGCGAGCAGGCTCGCTCCCACAGTGTTTACCGTGGATCAATCTGTGCCGTGATGGCTGGGAAAGCTTTTGTGGCGAGGGAGCTTGCTCCCGCTTGAGTGCGTAGCGCTCATCGCTTTTTTGGGGCCGCTGCGCGCCCCAGCGGGAGCAAGCTCCCTCGCCACAGGACCGTGCCGTTCCCAAAACCTTTGTGGATATCCCTTGCTCGCGATGAGGCCGGCACATCCAACATCTTCATTGACAGAGCCACCGCTATCGCGAGCAGGCTCGCTCCCACAGTGTTTACCGTGGATCAATCTGTGCCGTGATGGCTGGGAAAGCTTTTGTGGCGAGGGAGCTTGCTCCCGCTTGAGTGCGTAGCGCTCATCGCTTTTTTGGGGCCGCTGCGCGCCCCAGCGGGAGCAAGCTCCCTCGCCAGGACCGTGCCGTTCCCAAAACCTTTGTGGATATCCAACGTCACCGCAAACTGACCCTCCGCCTTCGCGAGCAAGCTCGCTCCCACAGGGGAAATGCGATCACTCAGAACCAGGTCGGCTACCAGGCCGCCTCGGGACGGGCTTTGATCTCGGGGCGCCCGTTAACCACGATGCCTTCGCTTCCGGGCTCTTCAAAAGTGACCCGCAGTAAGGGCGGCCCCCTAAGCCGCCGTGACCGCAGCAACGGATATACACACAAAACGAACTACCACCGGTCGCCATAAAAATAAATATCAAACTCCGCAACCCGCCCTCTGTGCATACCACTGACCTTCAAAAACCCCATCCCAACGCTGTAATTCCACGCCCCACAAAAACCACCCTAATACCACTTAAACTACACCCGAATAAATACCCAGAAAACATTGGGCAACCCCAGAAAAGCAGCGTTGACATGGTATTAAAGTGGTATTAGCTTCCACCCCAATCACCGAGCGACAACGCCCAAAAAACCGCATCGGACAAACAAATGAACAACATCCAGACCCTACGCCCCGACGACACCCAACCCACCCCGCTCTACCTGCAACTGGCCCGCAACCTCGAAGCCGCCATCCACGCCGGCCAGTGGAAAGCCGAGCAAGCGATGCCATCCGAGCGCAGCCTGAGCGAGCAACTGGGCATTTCCCGAGTCACCGCCCGCAAGGCGTTGGAGGTGCTGTTCGAACAAGGCCTGATCCGCCGCAACCAAGGCTCGGGCACGTTCATCACCCCGCGCCTGGAACAACCGCTGTCACGCCTCAGCGGCTTCAGCGAGATGCTCCGGCTCAAAGGCTTCGTACCCGGGTCCCAGTGGCTGGAGCGAGAAATCACCCCGCCGACCCACGAAGAACTGATCCGCCTGGGCCTGTCGCCCACTGACAAAGTCGCCCGGCTCAAACGGCTGCGCAAGGCCGACGATACGGTCATGGCCATTGAGATGAGCACCCTGCCCGCCTCGATTATTCCCAAGCCGCAGGCAGTGGGCGATTCGCTTTATGAATTCCTCGACGGCATCGGCAAACCCGTGGTGCGCGCCCTGCAACACATCCAGGCGATCAACGCCTCGGACGAATTCGCCGCCCTGGTGGGCATCGCCCCCGGCACCGCGATGCTGCTGATGACCCGGGTCGGCTACCTGGAAGACAACACGCCCATCGAAGTCACCGACACCTATTGCCGCAACGACTACTACGACTTCGTCGCCGAGTTGCGGCGCTAGACGATCAGAGAATCCCCATGTCCGAAAACAACATCCTCACCGCCAACGGCTGGATACGCGGCCGCCTGGTCCATGAACAGGGCAAGGTCGTGTCCATCGAAGGCCAGCCCTGCGACCCGACGAGCAACGACCTGCCCTACCTGCTGCCGGGATTCATCGACCTGCATGTGCACGGCGGTGGCGGCAAGGACATCATGGAAGGCGCGCCGGCGTTCGACACCATTGCCCGCACCCATGTGCGCTTCGGCACCACGGCGCTGCTCGCCACCACCATGACGGCGCCGAGCGAAGAGATCGCCAGCGTACTCAAGGCCCTCGGTGAATTCTGCGAACAGCGGACCAGGGGTAGCGCACGAGTCCTGGGTGTGCACTTGGAAGGCCCTTATATCAACCCTGGCAAACTCGGCGCCCAACCGAATTTCGCCCACACCGCGTTGATGGCTGAAGTGGAGGCGTACCTGGCCCTGGCGCCGATCCGAGTGATCACCGTCGCACCGGAAATCGCCGGCCACGATGCCTTGATTCGCGCCCTCAGCGCCCGGGGCGTGCGCATGCAGATCGGCCATACCCTCGGCAGCTACGAAGAAGGCGTCGCGGCGCTGGCGGCCGGGGCCAGCAGTTTTACCCATTTGTACAACGCCATGAGCCCGCTGCATCACCGCGAGCCCGGCATCGTCGGCGCGGCGCTGGCCCATGCGCAATATGCCGAGCTGATCCCGGATTTGCTCCACGTACACCCCGGCGCCATGCGCGTGGCGTTGCGTTCGATCCCGTGCCTGTATTGCGTCACCGATTCCACCGCCGCCGCCGGCATGCCCGACGGCGAATACAAGTTGGGCAGCCACACCGTGACCAAATGCCTGGGTGGCGTGCGGCTGGCCGACGGCACGCTGGCCGGCAGCACCCTGACGATGGACCAGGCCCTGCGCAACCTGGTGAAGATCGGCCTGCCGATCGACGAAGCCTCCCGACGCCTGTCGCAATTCCCCGCCGACTACCTCGGCCTGCCCGAGCGCGGGCGCCTGCAATCCGGCGCCTGGGCCGACTGCGTGCGCCTTGACCGTGCCCTGAACCTGATCGACGTGATGGTCGAAGGAGAAGCCATTGACTTCCAAAATGCTTGAAGAGGCCCTGACCTCGTCCGACGCCGTCGAGCGCCAATTGCAGCGATTGGACCCCGCCCTGCAGGAAATTGCCGGACGCCTGCGCCGCCAACCGCCGCAGGTGGCGATGACCGTGGCCCGTGGCAGCTCCGACCATGCCGCCAGCTACTTTGCCTACCTGACCATGCAACAACTGGGTTTTCCGGTGGCCTCGTTGCCGATGTCGGTGGTGACCATGCAGCAGGCGCCGTTGAAGGTCAGTGGCCAGGTGGCGTTCGCGTTTTCTCAATCGGGGCAGAGCCCGGACTTGGTGAACAGCCTGCGCCTGTTGCGCAAGCGCGGCGCCTTGAGCGTGGCGATGGTCAACGCAGAAGACTCTCCGCTGGAGGCGGCTTGTGAATTCAGCGTGCCCTTGTGCGCCGGCATCGAAAGCAGTGTCGCCGCCACCAAGAGTTTCATCGCCACCCTCAGCGCCAGCGCGCGCCTGGTGGCCCACTGGAAAGACGATGCCGAGTTGCTCGACGCCGGCGCCGCGCTGCCCGAAGGCCTACGTGAAGCCGCGCACCAGGATTGGAACGTTGCCGTCGAGGCGCTGCGTGAATGCCAGCGCTTGATGGTCATCGGCCGTGGCGCCGGGTTCGCCATCGCCCAGGAAGCGGCACTCAAATTCAAGGAGACCTCGGCGATCCAGGCCGAAGCCTTCAGCAGCGCCGAGGTTCGCCACGGGCCGATGGCACTGATCGATGAGCATTATCCGCTGCTGGTATTCGCCCCCCGCGGTGTCGAGCAGGCCGGTGTGTTGAGCCTGGCCGCCGACATGCGCCAGCGCGGCGCCCGGGTGCTACTGGCCGCGCCCGATGACATCGCCGAGCGTGACCTGACGCTGACCCGTGCCGAACACCCAGCCCTGGACCCGATCCTGGCGATCCAGAGCTTTTACCGGATGGCCGCCAACCTGGCCGTGGCCCGAGGCCTGGACCCGGACCAGCCACGGTACTTGAGCAAGGTCACCCGGACCCACTGAACCGATGGCCCTTTAACGCAAGGCCAATAAGACTTCACAGAGAGCGAGCCCATGCCCAACAACAATAAAGAGCTGATCCTCAGCGCCCCACTCAGCGGGCCGGTGCTCACCCTCGCCAACGTCCCGGACGCGGTGTTCGCCAGCGGCGCCATGGGCGACGGGATCGCCATCGATCCGCTGAACGACACCCTCTACGCCCCCTGTGACGGCGAGGTGATCCACGTCGCGCGCACCGGCCACGCTGTGACCCTGCGGGCCGACAACGGCGCCGAACTGCTGCTGCACCTGGGGTTGGACACCGTCGAGTTGCAGGGCAACGGCTTTTCCATGCTGGTCAAGGAAGGCGCGCGGGTCAGCAACGGCCAGGCACTGCTGCGTTATGACGTGGACAGCGTGGCCCGGCGCTGCAAAAGCCTGGTCAGCCTGCTGATCCTCACCAATGGCGAACACTTCCAGGCACGGCCCATTACCCTCAAGGGCGTCAAGGTCGGCGAGCCGTTGCTGCACATCGTCAGCAAGAAACCGAGCGAAACACGCGACGATGAGCCGGACGTCGGCATCGAAGTGTTCGGCCAGATCCGTATCGCCCATCGAGGCGGCCTGCACGCGCGGCCGGCCGCCTTGGTTCGCCAGGCCGCACAAGGGTTCAAGAGTCGCTCACACCTGCACTTCGGTGGCCGCTCGGCGCCCTGCGACAGTGTGATGGGCATGATGGGGCTGGCGATCACCGAACAGGCCGAAGTGCACGTCAGTTGCCGCGGCAGTGATGCCGAAACGGCGTTGCAAGCGCTGCTGAAAACGTTATCCACAGCCTTGGCCGAAGAAGCCCATGCCGAGGCACCACAGGCCAAGGCGCCGAGCCACACCGCCGAAGACGGTGTGCTCCACGGCGTCTGTGCCGCGCCCGGGCTGGTCAGCGGACCGCTGGTTCGGCTGGAAGGCACACAGTTGCCCGAGGACGTCGGTGGCCACAACGTCGCAGAACAACGGCAACGGCTGCGCGATGCCTTGGCGCACGTCAGTCGCGACATCGAGTTGACGTTGGAGAACGCCAAGGCCCGGCGCCACGTTGACGAACAAGCGATCTTCAGCGCCCATCTGGCGTTGCTGGAAGATCCGGTCCTGCTGGACGCCGCCTACCTGTCTATTGAGCAAGGGAGCGCAGCGGCCCACGCCTGGAGCCGGTCCATCGACGTGCAGTGCCAAGTGCTGCGGCAATTGCAAAGCGCGTTGCTGGCCGAGCGCGCCAATGATTTACATGACCTGCGCCAGCGAGTCCTGCGGGCGCTGCTGGGTGAAGCCTGGCAATTCGACGTGCCGGCGGGCGCCATTGTCATCGCCCAGGAGCTGACCCCGTCGGACCTGCTACAACTCAGTGCCCAAGGCGTGGCCGGTGTGTGCATGGCCGAGGGCGGCGCGACGTCCCACGTGGCGATCCTGGCCCGTGGCAAAGGCCTGCCCTGCCTGGTGGCGCTGGGCGAGGCACTGCTTGCACAGGCGCCGGGGCAATCGGTGGTGCTGGACGCGGACGGTGGCCGCCTCGAACTCACGCCAACCGCCGAGCGCCTGGCGCAGGTGCAGCAAGCACAGAAGCGACGCGCAGCCCTGCGCGCCGAGCAACAGACCCTCGCCCACACGCCGGCACGAACCGTCGATGGGGTGCAGGTTGAAGTCGCCGCCAACGTCGCCTCCAGCGCCGAAGCCAGCCAGGCCTTCGCCAACGGTGCAGAGGGCGTTGGCTTGCTGCGCACCGAATTTCTCTTCGTCGACCGCCATACCGCCCCCGATGAAGAAGAACAGCGCCAGGCCTATCAAGCCGTGCTCGATGCCATGGGCGACAGGCCGGTGATCATCCGCACCATCGACGTCGGCGGCGACAAACAATTGGACTACCTGCCGCTGCCGGCCGAAGCCAACCCGGTGCTCGGCCTGCGGGGCATTCGCCTGGCCCAGGCGCGGCCGGAACTGCTGGACCAGCAATTACGCGCCCTGCTGCAAACGCGCCCTCTGCACCGCTGCCGGATTTTGTTGCCGATGGTCACCGAGGTCGACGAACTGCTGCACATCCGCCAGCTCCTCGACACCCTGGGTGCCGAGCTCGGCGTGAGCGAACGCCCGCAGCTGGGGGTGATGATCGAAGTGCCGGCCGCCGCCTTGCTGGCCGAACAGTTGGCCGAGCACGCGGACTTCCTCTCCATCGGCACCAACGACCTGTCCCAGTACACCCTCGCCATGGACCGCGACCACGCCGGTCTCGCCGCCCGGGTCGATGCCCTGCACCCGGCACTGTTGCGGTTGATCGCCCAGACCTGCGCTGGCGCCGCCAAGCATGGGCGTTGGGTCGGGGTGTGCGGGGCCCTGGCCTCCGATCCCCTGGCGACGCCGGTGCTGATCGGCCTTGGGGTACGGGAGCTGTCGGTCAGCCCGCCCCAGGTCGGCGAAATCAAGGACCGCGTGCGTCACCTCGATGCCGCCCAGTGCCTCGGCGTCAGTACCGATTTGCTGAACCTGGCCAGCGCCGCCGCCGTGCGCCAGGCCTGTCACCAACACTGGCCCCTGGGCTGAGCCACGTCGGACAACAATAAAAGGAGAGACGCCATGTACCAGCATTTCATCGAAGGGCTTCAGCGCCTCGGCCGGGCGCTGATGCTGCCCATCGCGATCCTGCCGATCGCCGGCCTGCTGCTGCGCCTGGGTGACACGGACCTGTTGAACATCGCGATCATTCACGATGCCGGCCAGGCGATTTTCGCCAACCTCGCGCTGATCTTTGCCATCGGCATCGCCGTGGGTTTCGCCCGGGACAATAACTGCACGGCCGGGCTGGCCGGGGCCATTGGTTACCTGGTGATGATCGCGACGCTGAAGGTGCTCGACGCGACCATCAACATGGGCATGCTCGCCGGGATCATCAGCGGCCTGTTGGCCGGCGCGCTGTACAACCGCTTCAAGGACATCAAGCTGCCGGAATACCTGGCATTCTTTGGCGGGCGACGCTTCGTGCCGATTGTCACCGGCTTCAGCGCGGTGGGCCTTGGCGTGGTGTTCGGTTTGATCTGGCCACCGATCCAGCACGGCATCAACAGCTTCGGCGAGCTGTTGATGGCCAGCGGCAGCTTTGGTGCGTTCGTCTTCGGTGTATTCAATCGGTTGCTGATCGTCACCGGCCTGCACCACATCCTCAACAACATGGCCTGGTTCATCTTCGGCAGCTTCACCGACCCGACTACCGGAGCGGTGGTCACCGGTGACCTGACCCGCTATTTCGCCGGCGACCCCAAGGGCGGCCAGTTCATGACCGGCATGTTCCCGGTGATGCTCTTCGGCCTGCCCGCCGCCTGCCTGGCGATGTACCGCAACGCCCTGCCCCAGCGGCGCAAGGTCATGGGCGGGATTTTGTTGTCGATGGCGCTGACCTCGTTCCTGACCGGCGTCACCGAGCCCATCGAATTCGCCTTCATGTTCCTTGCGCCGCTGTTGTACCTGGTCCACGCGCTGCTCACCGGCCTGTCGATGGCGGTGACCAATCTGCTGGACATCCACTTGGGTTTTACCTTCTCCGGCGGATTTATCGACATGGTCCTGGGCTGGGGCAAATCCACCAACGGCTGGCTGGTCTTTCCGGTGGGCCTGGCCTATGCGGCGATCTATTACCTGGTGTTCGACTTCTGCATCCGCCGCTTCGACCTGAAGACGCCGGGGCGTGAAGACGTGCCGGCGGGCGACAAACCGGTCATCGCCGAAAACCAGCGGGCCGCCGCCTACATCCAGGCCTTGGGTGGCGCTGACAACCTGATCACACTCGGCGCTTGTACCACGCGCCTGCGGCTGGACCTGGTGGATCGCAACAAGGCGTCCGACGCTCAACTCAAGGCCCTCGGCGCCATGGCTGTGGTTCGCCCCGGCAATGGCGGCAGCTTGCAGGTGGTGGTGGGGCCGATGGCCGACAGCATCGCCGATGAAATCCGCTTGGCATTGCCTTCTTCCGATAGGCCAGTCAGTGCGCCCACGAACGCCGTGATCGAGCCGGCCCTGACTACAATCGTCTCGGAGGCCGAAGCACAACAATGGCTCGATGCCCTGGGCGGTGGCAGGAACGTGTTGCAGCTCGATTGCGTGGCGACGAGCCGTTTGCGGGTGCGGTTGGCTGATGGCAAGGGGTTGTCGGAAAGCCAGCTCAAGGCGCTGGGTTGCCAGGGGATCAGTTCGCTGGAAGGCGGGGTTTGGCACTTGTTGCTAGGGGAGAAAGCGCCGGGGTTGTGGCGGGCGTTGGAGGCGGTGGTGCTGAGTCGTAAGGCGGATGTCAAAGCCTAGGCCTTCGCCGACTGCCTGGCCCCTTCGCGAGCAAGCCCGCTCCCACAGGTCTGATGTCGTTCACAAGTTCTGTGGACAATACAAATCCACTGTGGGAGCGGGCTTGCTCCGGGCGGCGATCGACGAAGGGGCCTGCACACACCCAACACCTATATCTGACACACAACAATCCCGTGGCGAGGGAGCTTGCTCCCGCTCGGTTGCGCAGCAACCGCCAAAAAGCTTAGGGCCGCTACGCAGCCCAGCGGGAGCAAGCTCCCTCGCCACAAGGGTTCGTGTACACAGAATCGCACGCAAAAAAAACCGCTGATTAGATCAGCGGTTTTTTTTATTTGGGCGGAGGGAAAATCAGAAATCCTCCAACCGCCATACCTCATACGCCGGTGTCTCGTAGGGATGGCTCTGCTTCAGCGCCTCCACCACGGGGCGAATCAACGCATCGGCCACCACCAGCTCCACCTTCCATTCCTCGACCTGCTCGACCTGCCCCGCCTCGCCAATGAACGGCTGGCTGCCGTCCAAAGGGCGAAACTGGCCCAGGCCCAGTACTTGCCAGGCGCAGTGGTCATAGTCGCCGATTCGCCCGCCACCGGCAGCGAATACGGCGTTTTTGACCTCGTCCACATGGCTGTCCGGGACGAAGAAGCAGAGCTTGTACACCGTCTTAGTTCACCCAGACGCGCGCGTTGCGGAACATGCGCATCCATGGCGCGTCTTCGTTCCAGTCGTCCGAACGCCACGAGTTCTGCACCGCGCGGAACACCCGCTCCGGGTGCGGCATCATGATCGTGACGCGGCCGTCGCGGCTGGTCAGGCCGGTGATCCCGCGCGGCGAGCCGTTCGGGTTGGCCGGGTAGGTTTCGGTGACCTTGCCATGGTTGTCGACAAAACGCAGCGACACACAACCGGACAGGTCGGCTTCGAGCAAGGCTTCTTCGCTTTCGAATTCCGCGTGGCCTTCGCCGTGGGCGATGGCGATCGGCATGCGCGAACCGGCCATGCCCTGCAGGAAGATCGAGTTCGATTCCTGGACCTGGACCATCGCCACGCGGGCTTCAAACTGCTCGGAACGGTTACGCACAAAGTGCGGCCAGAACTCGCTGCCCGGAATCAGCTCGTGCAGGTTGGACATCATCTGGCAACCGTTGCACACGCCGAGGGTGAAGCTGTCGGTGCGTTCGAAGAAACCTTGGAACGCATCGCGGGCGCGGCTGTTGAACAGCGCCGACTTGGCCCAGCCTTCACCGGCGCCCAGTACGTCGCCGTAGGAGAAACCGCCACAAGCGACCATGCCCTTGAAGTCGTTCAGGTCGACACGACCGGCCAGGATGTCGCTCATGTGCACGTCGATCGCGTTGAAACCGGCGCGGTCGAACGCTGCCGCCATTTCCACCTGGCCGTTGACGCCTTGCTCACGCAGGACCGCCACTTGTGGGCGGATGCCCTTCTTGATGTAAGGCGCGGCCACGTTGTCGTTGACGTCGTAGCTGAGCTTGGCGCTCAGGCCTGGGTTGTCTTCTTCCAGCAGCGCGTCGAATTCCTGCTCGGCACACTCGGCGTTGTCCCGCAGGCGCTGGATCTGGTAGCTGGTTTGCGCCCACTGGCGCTGCAACAGGCGACGCTGGCCTTCGAAGACGGTGTCGCCGTTGAAGGTAATGTTGATGTGCGCGTTGTTGATCGGCTGGCCGATCACCGAGACGCAATCGGCCAGGCCGGCCGCGCTGAACTGGGCCAGGATGTCTGGCGTGGCGTCCTGGCGAACCTGGATCACGGCACCCAGTTCTTCGTTGAACAGGATGGCTGGGATCTCGGCCTTGGATTCGGCAACGCTGTCCAGGGTCAGGCTCAGGCCGCAGTGACCGGCGAAGGCCATTTCCACCACGGTGGTCAGCAAACCACCGTCGGAACGGTCGTGGTAGGCCAACAGGTGACCGTCGGCGTTGAGGCCCTGGATCACGGCGAAGAACGCCTTCAGGTCTTCGGCATCATCGACGTCCGGTGCTTGCGAGCCGAGCTTGCCATGCACCTGGGCCAGGATCGAGGCGCCCATGCGGTTCTGGCCACGGCCCAGGTCGATCAGGATCAGGTCGGTGGTGCCCTTGTCCATGCGCAGTTGCGGGGTCAGGGTCTGGCGGATATCGGTGACAGGCGCGAAACCGGTCACGATCAGCGACAGCGGCGAGGTTACGCTCTTGTCCACGCCTTCGTCGTTCCAGCGCGTGGCCATGGACATGGAGTCCTTGCCCACTGGAATGGTGATGCCCAGCTCAGGGCACAGCTCCATGCCGACCGCCTTGACGGTGTCGTACAGGCGGGCGTCTTCACCCGGGTGACCGGCGGCGGACATCCAGTTGGCCGACAGCTTGATGTCGGACATCTTGCCGATGCGCGACGCCGCGATGTTGGTCAGGGTCTCGCCGATCGCCATGCGGCCCGAGGCCGGGGCGTCCAGCAGCGCCAGCGGCGTGCGCTCGCCCATCGCCATGGCTTCGCCGGTGTAGACGTCGAAGCTGGTGGCGGTCACGGCCACATCGGCCACTGGCACTTGCCATGGGCCGACCATCTGGTCGCGGGCCACAAGGCCGGTGATGGTCCGGTCGCCGATAGTGATCAGGAAGCTCTTGCTCGCCACGGCCGGGTGATGCAGCACGCGCTCGATGGAATCGGCGATGTCGAGGGTGGACGGATCGAAATCGTCGCCCAGCTCCGCTTCGCGGACCGCCGAACGGTGCATGCGCGGGGCCTTGCCCAGCAGCACTTCCAACGGCATGTCCACCGGGCTGTTGCCGAAGTGGCTGTCGGTGACGGTCAGTTGTGGCTCAGCAGTGGCTTCACCCACCACCGCGAACGGGCAACGCTCGCGCTCGCAAATGGCCTGGAAGCGTTCGAAGTCGGCCGGACCGACCGCCAGGACGTAGCGTTCCTGGGATTCGTTGCTCCAGATTTCGTGCGGGGCCATGCCCGGCTCGTCGTTTGGAATGTTGCGCAGTTCGAAGCGGCCACCGCGACCACCGTCGTTGACCAGTTCCGGGAAGGCGTTGGACAGGCCGCCCGCGCCGACGTCGTGGATGAAGCTGATGGGGTTGTGCTCACCCAACTGCCAGCAACGGTCGATGACTTCCTGGCAACGGCGTTCCATTTCCGGGTTTTCCCGTTGGACCGAAGCGAAGTCCAGGTCGGCCGAGCTGGTGCCGGTGGCCATGGAGGAAGCCGCGCCGCCACCCAGGCCGATCAACATGGCCGGGCCGCCGAGGACGATCAGCTTGGAGCCGACCAGGATCTCGCCTTTCTGCACGTGTTCGGCGCGGATGTTGCCCATGCCGCCAGCGAGCATGATCGGCTTGTGGTAACCACGGACTTCTTCACCACGGGGAGTGGTGATGGACTGTTCGAAGGTCCGGAAGTAACCGGTCAGGGCCGGACGGCCGAATTCGTTGTTGAACGCCGCGCCGCCCAGGGGACCTTCGATCATGATGTCGAGGGCGTTGACGATGCGCTCAGGCTTGCCGTACGGCTTTTCCCATGGCTGCTCGAAGCCCGGGATCTGCAGGTTCGACACGGTGAAGCCGGTCAGGCCGGCCTTGGGCTTGGCACCGCGACCTGTGGCGCCTTCGTCGCGGATCTCGCCACCGGAACCGGTGGACGCGCCCGGGAACGGGGCAATGGCGGTCGGGTGGTTGTGAGTCTCGACCTTCATCAGGATGTGCACCGGCTCCTGGACCGCACCGTACTGGCGGGTCTCGGGGTTCGGGTAGAAGCGACCGGCAACGCTGCCGACGATCACCGCCGCGTTGTCCTTGTAGGCCGACAGCACACCTTCGTTGTGCATCTGGTAGGTGTTCTTGATCATGCCGAACAGGCTTTTTTCCTGGTCCTGGCCGTCAATGTCCCAACTGGCGTTGAAGATCTTGTGGCGGCAGTGCTCGGAGTTGGCCTGGGCGAACATCATCAGTTCGATGTCGTGGGGGTTGCGCTTCAAGCCCTGGAAGGCGTTGACCAGGTAATCGATCTCGTCTTCGGCCAGGGCCAGGCCCAGCTCGGCGTTGGCTTTTTCCAGCGCGGCACGGCCACCGCCCAGTACGTCGATGGCGGTCAGGGGCTTGGGTTCGGCGTGACTGAACAGACCGGCGGCCTGCTCCAGGTTGCCGAGCACGACCTGGGTCATGCGGTCATGCAGGCCTTCGGCGATCAACTGGGCCTCGGCCTCGCTGAACTCACCGGCGACATAAAAGGCAATGCCGCGCTCCAGGCGCTGGATTTTCGCCAGGCCGCAGTTGCGGGCGATGTCGCTGGCCTTGCTCGACCACGGCGAAATGGTGCCGAAACGCGGCAACACCAGGAACAGGCGACCGGCCGGCTCCTGGACAGGAACACTGGGGCCGTACTTCAGAAGGCGCGCGAGCACCTGCTGTTCGTCGCCGGTCAAACCGCCGGTGACTTCGGCGAAGTGAGCGAATTCAGCATACAAGCCACTGACAGCCGGAACCTTCTGGCTCAGTTGCTCAAGGAGTTTGCTGTGGCGAAAGGCAGAAAGGGCAGGAGCGCCGCGCAGGATCAACATCTTCGGGACAGCCTCGGGAAGGGGGTGTGCTTTGAGGCCGTGCATTCTAGCCTAAACCGCCGGCAACGGCACCCGAAACGGCACGCGCGGTGCTGGCCGAATGTCGGTCTTTGCGTGCACGGCGGTATTGGACACCCGTGCCAAGGTTCGCGCACAGATATTTTTCAGCGGCGCAAAGCCCGCCACAGCCCGGCCGGCCGGTGTTGCGGACATGTTTTGCAACGGCTAGCAGACTGGCCTTTTGCTGTCGAGATATGGCGGTAGGGGCCGTTTGCGTATACTGCGCAGATGTTTTCCCCAACGGCTTTGCGTCCGCGATATGCCAAATGGCTGATCGCAACCGGACTCTTCCTGGTGCTCAGTGGTTGTGTTGAGAAACCCAACACACTGGAGCGCGTAAAGGAGGATGGCGTGCTGCGGGTGGTTACCCGAAACAGCCCCGCCACCTACTTCCAGGATCGCAGTGGTGAGACCGGCTTCGAATACGAGCTGGTGAAGCGTTTCGCCGAGGATTTGGGAGTCGAGCTTAAAATCGAGACCGCCGACAACCTCGACGACCTGTTCGGCCAGGTGGGCAAGCCCAACGGGCCGGTCCTGGCCGCCGCGGGCCTGGTCAGCAGCGAACAGCGCAAGAAGCAGGTGCGGTTTTCCCGCTCCTACCTGGAAGTCACCCCCCAAATCATCTACCGCAACGGCCAATCACGCCCCACCGACGCGGCCGCCCTGGCGGGCAAGAAAATCATGGTGCTCAAGGGCAGCAGCCATGCCGAACAACTGGCGCAGTTGAAGCAGCAATACCCGGGCATCGAATACGAAGAGTCCGACGCGGTTGAGGTGGTCGACCTGCTCCGCATGGTGGACGAGGGCCAGATCGACCTGACGCTGGTGGACTCCAACGAAGTGGCGATGAACCAGGTGTACTTCCCCAACGTGCGCGTCGCCTTCGACCTTGGCGACGTCCGCAGCCAAAGCTGGGCGGTGGGCCCCGGCGAAGACAATAGCCTGCTTAACGAAATCAATGCCTATCTGGACAAGGTGCAGAAAAACGGCACGCTGCAGCGGCTCAAGGACCGCTACTACGGGCACGTCGACGTCCTCGGCTACATGGGCGCAACAACCTTCGCCCAGCATTTGCAGCAACGGTTGCCCAAATACGAGCAACACTTCAAGGCTTACGCCAAGAAAGAGAAAGTCGATTGGCGCCTGCTGGCTGCCATTGGCTACCAGGAATCGCTCTGGCAACCAACGGTCACGTCCAAGACCGGCGTGCGCGGCCTGATGATGCTGACCCAGAACACTGCCCAGGCCATGGGCGTGTCCAACCGACTGGATCCGAAACAAAGCATCATGGGCGGCGCCAAGTACCTGGCCTACATGAAGGAACAGCTGGACGAGAGCATCGAGGAGCCGGACCGTACCTGGTTCGCCCTTGCCGCCTATAACGTGGGCAGCGGCCACCTGGACGACGCCCGCAAACTGGCGGCCAAGGAAGGGCTGAACCCGAACAAATGGCTGGACGTGAAGAAAATCCTGCCGCGCCTGTCCCAGAAACAGTGGTACAGCAAGACCCGCTACGGCTACGCCCGGGGCGGCGAACCGGTGCATTTCGTGGCGAACATCCGTCGCTACTACGACATCCTGACCTGGGTGACACAGCCGCAGCTTGAAGGCGACCAAGTGGCCGAGGGCAATCTGCATGTGCCGGGTGTGGACAAGAGCAAGCCGAGCCAGGAATCCCCGCAGCTCTGACAGCTGTACACTCCCACAGCTTTGCTTGGATACCCACAAGTCTTGTACCTACCCAGATCCCCTGTGGGAGCGGGCTTGCTCGCGAAAGCGGTGTGTCAGCCACTTCAATGGTGACTGACCTGACGCCTTCGCGAGCAAGCCCGCTCCCACAGTTTTGATTGGGGTGTTCAGAAGTTTTGTGGTGGATCAGGACTTGGCGGCAGCCAGGATCAAGGCTTTCATTTCCGACACAGCCGACTTGAACCCGACGAACAAGGCATGGGCCACCAGTGCATGGCCGATGTTCAGTTCGTTGATGCCCTTGATGGCCGCGACGGCGTCGACGTTGTGGTAGTGCAGGCCATGGCCGGCGTTGACGATCAAGCCTTGGGCCAGGCCAAAGGCGACGCCATCGGCGACCCGTTGCAGCTCATCGGCCACGTCCGTGGGGGTCTCGGCGTCGGCGTACCGGCCGGTGTGCAGTTCGATGGCGGGGGCGCCGACACGTTTGGCTGCCTCGATTTGCCGTTCGTCGGCATCGATGAACAGCGAGACCTCGGCACCGATTTTCGACAGGCGTTCCACCGCCAGGCTGATCCGCGACTCCTGGCCCGCTACATCGAGGCCGCCTTCGGTGGTCAGTTCCTGGCGCGTCTCCGGCACCAGGCAGATGTGCGCCGGGCGGATGCGCTCGGCGAACGCCATCATTTCCTCGGTCACGCCCATTTCAAAGTTCATGCGGGTTTGCAGCACGTCCTTGAGCAGCAGCACGTCGCGCTCCTGGATGTGGCGACGGTCTTCACGCAGGTGCACGGTGATGCCGTCGGCCCCCGCTTCTTCCGCGTCCAGTGCGGCCTTGACCGGATCCGGGTAGCGCGTACCACGGGCCTGGCGCAGGGTGGCGACATGGTCGATGTTCACGCCGAGAAGAATGCGATTGCTGGTGCTCACGAAAAGGCTCCTGAAAGGACAAATAGTCGGCTCACAGCATACGGGTTGATCAGGGCTTGCGAAACAGCTCGCGACTGACCAAGGGCCGACCACCCAGATGCACGGCCAGGGCCTGGCGCATCAGGCGCTTGGCCGCCGACAAGGCACCCGGCGCACGCCAGTCGGCCTCGGCCATGGCCAGCAGTTCGGCACCGTTGAACAGCCCTGGTTGCAGAAGGTAGACCCGCTCCAGGCCGGCGTCCACTTGCAAGCGGTACAGGCCATCAGCCGCGATGGGTTCGCCGTGCAGGTCGGTATTCAGCGCAAAGCCATAACCCAGGTCATCCAGCAGCCGCCACTCGAACGAGCGCAGCAGCGGTTCCAGTGGCCGGCCTTCGGCCAGGGCCAGCAGCGTGGCGGTGTAGTGGTCGAAGACCGCCGGGTGGGGATCTTCGGCGGGCAGGAGGCGGATCAGCAGTTCATTGAGGTACAAACCGCTGAACAACGCCTCGCCGTTGAGCCAGGCCGCGACACCGTTGCTTTCCATGCGCCCTACGTTCTTCAGCTCGCCCCTGCCGCGGAACTCGACTTCCAGCGGCACGAACGGCCGCGCCAGCGTCCCGGCCTTGCCCCGCGCTCCGCGCAACACCGCCCGCAGCCGTCCTTGGGGCGTGAGGAAGTCCACCAGGGCGCTACTTTCGCGGTAGGCACGGCTGTGGAGGACGTAGGCGGGCTGGGCGGTGGGTTGGGACATTGAAGTCGCAGTTCTCACTGAGCGGGCAAATTTTCTAAACAACCCGAAACCAATGTGGGAGCGGGCTTGCTCGCGAAGGCGGCGTGTCAGTCGACGATGATGTCAACTGACACACCGCCTTCGCGAGCAAGCCCGCTCCCACAAGGTCGGTGGTGTACCGCTGGACGTTTTACAGGTCGCCGTAACCCAACGAACGCAACGCCCGCTCGTCGTCGGACCAGCCACCCTTCACCTTGACCCACAGGTTGAGCATGATCTTGGAGTCGAACAGCAGCTCCATGTCCTTGCGCGCCTCGGTGCCGATGCGCTTGATGCGCTCGCCCTTGTCGCCAATGATGATTTTCTTCTGGCCGTCACGTTCGACGAGGATCAACGCATGAATATGCAGGGTCTTCCCCTGTTGCTTGAACTCTTCGATCTCGACGGTGATCTGGTACGGCAGCTCGGCGCCCATCTGGCGCATGATTTTCTCGCGCACCAGCTCGGCGGCGAGGAAACGGCTGCTGCGGTCGGTGATCTGGTCTTCAGGGAAGAAATGATCGTTTTCCGGCAGGTGTTCGGCAATCACCCGCTCCAACGCATCGAGGTTATGGCCGTGCTGGGCAGAGATCGGGATGATCTGGGCGTTCGGCAACTGCTCCTGCAACCAGGCCAGGTGCGGCATCAGCTCAGCCTTGTCTTCGATACGGTCGGTCTTGTTCAGCGCCACGATCAAGGGGCCGGTCACGTACTGGACGCGTTCGAGGACCATTTGGTCTTCTTCGGTCCACTTGGTGCGGTCGACCACGAAGATCACCACGTCGACGTC
The DNA here is from genome assembly GCF_051131985.1 of Pseudomonas sp. Z3-6. Classification (NCBI taxonomy): domain Bacteria; kingdom Pseudomonadati; phylum Pseudomonadota; class Gammaproteobacteria; order Pseudomonadales; family Pseudomonadaceae; genus Pseudomonas; species Pseudomonas sp. Z3-6. The sequence goes on along the minus strand of NZ_CP071644.1, from coordinate 1,395,880 downwards.
CTTCAACGCCGCCGAGGCAGTCTTGTTCATGTAGCGGTTCAGGGCCTTTTCACCGCCCTTGTGCATGCCCGGGGTGTCGACGTAGATCGCCTGCACGGCGCCTTCGGTCTTGATGCCCAGCATGTTGTGGCGGGTGGTCTGCGGCTTGCGCGAGGTGATCGCCAATTTCTGGCCCAGGATGTGGTTCAGCAGCGTGGACTTGCCCACGTTCGGCCGACCGACAATGGCGACATAGCCGCAGCGGGTGACGGTTGTATCAGTCATTGCCATTCTCCACGCCCAGGGCAATCAGTGCTGCGGCGGCCGCTACCTGTTCGGCAATACGACGACTCACACCCTGACCCCGGCTTTTTTCATTCAATAGGACAACTTCGCATTCGACGAAGAAGGTTCGGCAATGCGGCTCACCCTGGATATCCACCACTTCGTAGCGCGGCAGTTCGCAACTGCGCGATTGCAGGAATTCCTGCAAGCGGGTCTTCGGGTCCTTGTTGGTGTCCACCAGCGTCAGGCTGTCGATTTCGGAGGTCAGCCAGGCCAGCACGCGCTCGCGCGCCATTTCCATGCCTGAATCCAGGTAGATCGCACCAATCAACGCTTCCAGGGCATCGGCCAGGATCGACTCGCGCCGGAAACCGCCGCTTTTCAACTCACCGGAGCCCAGGCGCAGGTAATCGCCCAAGTCGAAACCACGGGCCAATACGGCCAGCGTCTCACCTTTTACCAGTCGCGCGCGCAAACGCGACAACTGGCCTTCGCGGGCCAGCGGGAAGCGCTCGAACAACGCCTCGCCAGCGACGAAGTTAAGGATGGCGTCACCGAGGAATTCCAGGCGTTCGTTGTTGCGCCCGGCAAAACTGCGGTGAGTGAGGGCCAGGAGCATCAGGTCCGGGTCCTTGAAGGTGTAGCCGAGCTGACGCTCGAGACGGCTTAGAGAAACGCTCACGGTTTACCCACGCTGAGTTCGTGGCTGGATTCCACCGCCACGGCGGCAAGGCACCGTTGGCTTGGGACAATTAACGCTGTGTTCAAAAATGACGTCCTGACTATCGTTGGCTTCATGCCTCCGGGCAACCCTTGTACAGGCTCCAGAAAAGCATTCGGCGCTGTGTTCAACAGCGCCGTGGGTGATTACTTGATCAGGCCAACCCGCGAGAAATTCGGCAGGTGACTGAGTTTGGGTTCCGGCCAGCTCATCCAGACCGCGAAGGCCTTGCCGACGATGTTCCGGTCGGGGACCATGCCCAGCAGGTTCTTGGGAATGTTCGGATCATCCCAGTAACGGCTGTCGTTGGAGTTGTCACGGTTGTCGCCCATCATGAAATAGTGCCCCGCCGGCACGGTCCAGGAACGGTCCGGCGCGGCGCGGTAGCGGCTCATTTCCTTGCGGATCAGGTGTTCGGCCTCACCGAGTTTTTCCCGGTAGAGTTCGGCACTGCCCAGCGTCCCCGGCTCGGAGCCGAGCAACTGTTCGGCCACCGATTCGCCATTGACGAACAAACGCTTGTCAGCGGTGTAGCGGATCGTGTCGCCCGGCAGGCCGACCACGCGCTTGATGTAATTGACGTTCGGGTCGCTAGGGAAGCGGAACACCATGACATCGCCCCGTTGCGGGTCACCCACCTCGATGACTTTCTTGTCGATCACCGGCAGGCGGATCCCGTAGGAAAACTTGTTCACCAGGATGAAATCGCCCACATCCAGGGTCGGCTTCATCGAGCCGGACGGGATCTGGAACGGCTCCACCAGGAACGAACGCAGCACCAACACGATGAACAGCACCGGGAAGAACGACTTGCCGTATTCGACCAGCAGCGGTTCCTTGTTGAGTTTTTCGATCACCACACCATCAGGCTGGCTGACGCTGCCCTGATACGAGGCGATGGCCGCCCGGCGCCGAGGCGCCAGGAACAACAGATCAAGCAACGCCAACAGACCGCAGACAAACACGGCGATAACCAGCAACAGCGGGAAATTTAGCGACATAGGACCTAACTATCCAACCTGAGCACCGCGAGGAAGGCTTCCTGTGGAATTTCCACGTTACCGACCTGCTTCATGCGTTTTTTACCGGCCTTCTGCTTTTCCAACAGCTTGCGCTTACGGCTGACGTCGCCGCCGTAGCATTTGGCCAATACGTTCTTTCTGAGCGCCTTGACGGTTGTACGCGCCACAATCTGCCCGCCAATGGCGGCCTGGATTGCCACATCGAACATCTGCCGCGGAATCAGTTCCTTCATCTTCTCGGTCAATGCACGACCTTTGTAGTGCGCGTTGTCGCGGTGCACGATCAATGCCAGGGCATCGACTTTCTCACCGTTGATCAGCACATCCAGCTTTACCAGATTAGCCGATTGGTAACGATCGAAATGATAGTCCAGCGAAGCATAGCCGCGACTGGTGGATTTGAGACGGTCGAAGAAGTCCAGCACCACTTCGTTCATCGGCAGGTCATAGGTCACCTGGACCTGCGTGCCGAGGAACAGCATGTCGTGCTGCACGCCGCGCTTCTCGATGCACAGGGTAATGACGTTACCCAGGTGCTCCTGAGGCACAAGGATGTTGGCCCGCACGATCGGCTCGCGCATGTCCTCGATGGCCGACAGGTCCGGCAACTTGGACGGGTTGTCGACGTAGATGGTTTCGCCGTTCTTGAGCAGCAGTTCGAAGATTACCGTCGGCGCCGTGGTGATCAGGTCCAGGTCGTACTCGCGCTCCAGGCGCTCCTGGATGATTTCCATGTGCAGCATGCCAAGGAACCCGCAACGGAAACCGAAGCCCAGGGCGTCGGAGCTTTCCGGGGTGTACTGCAGCGACGAGTCGTTCAGGGTCAGCTTTTGCAGTGCTTCGCGGAAATCCTCGAAATCGTCGGAGCTGACCGGAAACAGGCCGGCGTAGACCTGCGGCTGGATGCGTTTGAAGCCTGGCAGCACATCGACGTCGGGGGTAGAGCTCAAGGTCAGGGTGTCGCCGACCGGCGCCCCGTGGATGTCCTTGATGCCGGCGATGATGAAGCCCACTTCACCGGCCTTCAGGTCGACGGTGGCGGTGTGTTTCGGGTTGAAGACACCAACGCTGTCCACCAGGTGGATCTTGCCGGTGGACTTGACCAGGATCTTGTCGCCCTTCTTCACGCGGCCATGGCGCACGCGAACCAGGGAGACCACGCCCAGGTAGTTGTCGAACCAGGAATCGATGATCAACGCTTGCAGCGGATCTTCGATATTGCCGGTCGGTGCAGGAATAGTGGCGACCAGGCGCTCGAGCACTTCGTCGACGCCCAGGCCGGTCTTGGCGCTGCAGGTGACCGCGTCAGTGGCGTCGATGCCGATGATTTTCTCGATTTCTTCCTTCACGCGGTCCGGATCGGCCTGGGGCAGGTCGATCTTGTTCAGCACCGGCATGACTTCCAGGCCCTGCTCGATGGCCGTGTAGCAGTTGGCAACCGACTGGGCTTCAACGCCCTGGCCAGCGTCGACCACCAGCAATGCGCCTTCACAGGCCGCCAGCGACCGGCTGACTTCATAGGTGAAGTCGACGTGGCCGGGGGTATCGATGAAGTTCAGCTGATAGGTGACGCCGTCGCGAGCCTTGTAGTAGAGGGTAACGCTATGGGCCTTGATGGTGATCCCGCGCTCACGCTCGAGGTCCATGGAGTCCAGGACCTGGGCTTCCATTTCACGCTCGGCCAGGCCGCCGCACATCTGGATGAAGCGATCAGCCAGCGTCGACTTGCCATGGTCAATGTGGGCGATGATGGAGAAATTGCGGATATGACTCAAATCACTCACGGATCAACACTCAAAAAGGCTGCAGGCATGGCCCGCCGAAAAATAGCCGGGAATTGTACCTGATACACCGCGCAAGCGTCACGTGTGGCGAGGGAGCTTGCTCCCGCTGGGCTGCGAAGCGGCCCCTCGAATATGCGCCACGGCGATGTGTCAGGCAGGCTGCAGGGGCCTGCTGCGCAGTCCAGCGGGAGCAAGCTCCCTCGCCACAGAAGCTCCCCCCGCCACAAGAAAATGGATCAACCCGCCCGACGCAACAGCCAGAGCCCGGCCAGTGCGCAGATACCGGCCGGCACCAGCACCGCAAACAGCGGCGAGAAACCGAACACCAGGCTCGACGGCCCCAGCAGATCCTGGGCGATACGGAAGGTGAAGCCCACCAGCACGCCGGTAAACACCCGTTGCCCCAGGGTCACCGAACGCAACGGGCCGAAAATGAAGGAAATCGCCATCAACACCAGGGCGGCAGTGACCAGCGGTTGCAACACCTTGACCCAAAAAGCCAGCCAATAGCGGCCGTTATTCAGGCCCTGGTCCGCCAGGTAGTGGATGTACCCCCACAAACCGGTAATCGACAAGGACTCCGGCGCCATTACCACGGTACTGAGCAACTCCGGACTGATCGACACATTCCAACGCTCCTTCCGGGCGGCGACCACCTCGGTGCGTTTGTCATGGAACAGCGTGGTGGTCACATCCCTCAGTTGCCAGTGGTCCTTGACGAAATGCGCACGCTTGGCGAAGCTCGACGACAGCATGTGCCGCTGCTCGTCAAAGCGATAACGGGTCACGCCGTACAGAATGCCGTTGGGTTGGACGGAGTTGATGTGGATGAACTCGTCGCCCTGGCGGTGCCACAGGCCGTGCTTGGCGCTTTGCGCATCACCGCCGCCCTGGGCCAGGGAGCGGTTGGCCTGGGCGGTGTTTTCGGTGGCCGGGGCGATGTACTCGCCGATCAGCAGGCCCACCAGCATCAACACCAGCATGGGCTTCATCACCGCCCAGACAATCCGACCAATGGACACGCCGGCGGCGCGCATGATGGTCAGTTCGCTGTTACTGGCCAGGCTGCCCAGGCCGATCAGGCAGCCGATCAGCGCGGCCATCGGCAGCATGTCGTACAGACGGCGTGGCGCGGTCAGCAGCACATAGCTCGCCACGTCCATCAGGGTGTAGGTATCGCTGACGTCGCTCATTTCATCGATGAAGGCAAACAAGGTCGCCAGGCCAAGGATGATCCCCAGCACTGCGAGGATCGCCATGAACACGCTGCTGCCGATGTAGCGGTCGAGTTTAACCACGGGCCACCTCCATCGCACTGCGACGGCTGGCCAGCTTCAGGCGCAGCGGCTCCCAATAGAGCAGCCCCAGGCCGATGGCCAGGAAGATGCCGTGCACCCACCACAAGCCCAGCGCCGGCGGGATCTTGCCCTTCTCCAATGCGCCGCGGGCGGAAATCAGGATGGTCAGGTAAGCCATATACAGGAGAATCGCCGGCAGTAACTTGAGGAAACGGCCCTGGCGCGGGTTGACCCGCGACAGCGGGACCGCCATGAGGGTCACGATGAATACCAGCAGCGGCAGCGACAGGCGCCATTGCAGCTCGGTGCGGGCGCGAATGTCTTCGTTGCCCAGCAGGCTGGCGGTCGGCATCGCGTCGCGGTCGGTGACTTCGTCGCTGACCTCGGGCTTGGGCAGCAGCACGCCATAGGTGTCGTACTTGATGGCCCGGTAATCGGCCTGCCCTGGCTTGCCGTCGTAGCGATAGCCATTTTCCAGGATCAGGTAGCGGTTGCCGTCGGGGTTGATTTCCTGCCGGCCCTTCTCGGCCACCAGCACGGAAATGCCACGGTCCTTCTTGGTGTCCGCAGACACATTCTTTTGCGTGATGAAGACGCCGCCCAGGTCGACCCGGTCATCCGAGAGCTGTTCGGTGTAGGTCACCCGGGTGCCGTCGCGCAGGGCCTGGAAGCGCCCTGGTACCAGGGTGTCGAATTCGGTCATGGCGTCCTGCTGGTTGATCAGCAGCTGGAATTGGTTGGCGCCCTGGGGCGACAGGCTCAGGCTCAGCCACGCCACCACCAGCGCCACCAAGGTGGCCGGGAACAGCGTCATGCGAAACAGGCGTTGCTGGCTCATGCCGGTGGCCGACAGCACGGTCATTTCGCTGTCCAGGTACAAGCGCCCGTAGGCCAGCAAAATGCCGAGGAACAACCCCAGCGGCAGGATCAATTGCAGGAAGCCGGGCAGGCGGAACCCCATGATCAGGAACAGTGAACCCGGATCCAGGGCACCGGAGGCTGCCTGGGCGAGGTATTTGATGAAGCGCCCGCTCATGATGATGACCAGCAGCACGGCGCTGACGGCGCTCAGGGTCAGCAGGACTTCGCGGGACAGATAACGAAAGACGATCAAACCAGACACTCCACGATTGTCAGGCTAGGCGGCCGAACAAGAAACGTATCGAGCCGACTCATATTGCGAGCCGCCGAAAAAAGAGCCGCATTATCCTGTGATTGAAGGCGCCTGTCACTTCGCACGCTTTAACCCGCTGCTCAAAGCCGAAAAGTTAGGGGCGCCGAGGGTTGTCAGGCTCGGGCGCCGGGGTTCAAACTGCGGCCTTTGTCGCCGGCAAGTACCGGCGCTTCTATAGAGAAGACAGCTGTTCAGCGCGCCATTGTTTCGGCGCCTGGCCTCTTGACCATTCATTCAGGGATCCGGACATGGAACTGGTTGTAAAAAGCGTCAGCCCAGAAACGTTGAAAACCGCCACGTTGGTAGTTGCCGTCGGCGAAAACCGCCAGCTCGGCATCGTCGCCACCCAGCTCGACAGCCTGAGCGGCGGGGCCATCAGCGCCGTGCTCAAGCGCGGCGACCTGGCCGGCAAGGTCGGCCAGAGCCTGCTGCTGCACAGCCTGCCCAACCTCAAGGCCGAACGCGTGCTGCTGGTGGGCGCGGGCAAGGACGCCGAACTGGGCGACCGTCCGTTCCGTAAAATCATCGCCGGCGTGTTGGCCACCCTTAAAGGCCTCGGCGGCGGTGATGCCGTCCTGGCGCTGGACGAGTTGGTGGTCAAGGGTCGCGACAGCTATGGCAAGAACCGCCTGCTGGCCGAAACCTTGGTGGACGGCGAATATCAATTCGACCAGTTCAAGAGCCAGAAAGCCGAACCTCGCGCCCTGAAGAAAATCACCCTGCTGACCATCAAGGCCGCCCAGGCTGAAGTCCAGCGCGCCGTGACCCACGCCACCGCGATTGCCAATGGCATGGCGTTCACCCGTGACCTGGGCAACCTGCCGCCGAACATCTGCCACCCGACCTTCATGGGCGAACAGGCCAAGGCACTGGGCAAAGCGTTCAAGGGCCTGAAAGTCGAAGTCTTCGACGAGAAGAAGATCAAGGACCTGGGCATGGGTTCGTTCTATGCCGTGGGCCAGGGCAGCGCCCAGCCACCACGCCTGATCGTCATGCAATACAACGGCGGCAAGAAGTCCGAGAAGCCGTACGCACTGGTCGGCAAGGGCATCACCTTCGACACCGGCGGCATCAGCCTCAAGCCGGGCGCCGGCATGGATGAAATGAAGTACGACATGGGCGGCGCCGCAAGCGTGTTCGGCACCCTGCGCGCCGTGCTCGAACTGCAACTGCCGATCAACCTGGTGTGCATCCTGGCCTGCGCCGAGAACATGCCCAGCGGCACGGCTTCGCGTCCGGGCGACATCGTCACCACCATGAGCGGCCAGACCGTGGAAATCCTCAACACCGACGCCGAAGGCCGCCTGGTGCTGTGTGACGCCCTCACCTACTCCGAACGCTTCAAGCCGCAAGCGGTGATCGACATCGCGACCCTGACCGGCGCCTGCGTCGTCGCCCTCGGCGCCCACACCTCGGGCCTGCTGGGTAATAACGACGAGCTGATCGGCCAACTGCTCAGCGCCGGCCAGCAAGCCGACGACCGCGCCTGGCAGTTGCCACTGTTCGACGAGTACCAGGAACAACTGGACAGCCCGTTCGCCGACATCGCCAACATCGGCGGCCCGAAAGCCGGGACCATTACCGCGGCCTGCTTCCTGTCGCGCTTCACCAAGAACCTGAACTGGGCTCATCTGGACATCGCCGGCACGGCCTGGACCAGCGGCGGCAAGGACAAGGGCGCCACCGGTCGTCCGGTGCCCCTGCTGACCCAGTACCTGTTGGACCGCGCCAAGGCCTGACACCAATGACCGTCGTTGGCGTCGCCCTCGGGTGGCGTCATCGACGGCTCAGGAACCGCAATGACCAAAGTCGATTTTTATATCCTGCCCAGCGCCGATCCGTCGGCGCGGCTGGATTTCGCCTGCAAGCTCACCGAAAAGGCTTGGCGCATGGGACACCGCATTTACCTGCATTGCAGCGATGCCACCCAGCGCGAGGACCTGGACGCACGGCTGTGGGCATTCAAGGGTGAGAGCTTCGTGCCCCACGGCCCGGCCGAAAGCGAACCCGAGGGCCTGATCGTACTGGGACTGGGGAATGACTGCGGTCAGCACCAGGACCTGTTGGTCAACCTCGACCTGAAAGTACCGGCCTTTGCCCAGCGCTTCGCCCGTGTGGCGGAAGTGGTGGTGGAAGACCCGGCCATTCGACAAGCCGCGCGGGAGAGTTTCCGTTTCTACCGCGAACAGGGCTATCCTCTGCAAGACCACCGTTTACAGCGACTCTGAGCCCTACGATGGACACTCCAAAATCGCCACAAAAGCCCGCGCACCTGCTGGATGACCTTGAGTCGATCCGCCAACTGCTCGGCGACGACAACCTGCAACCGCCGCTGCTGACCGACACGGTCGTGCATGAGCCCGCTCATGAGCCGGTGCATGACGAACAGATTCCCCTGTTGTTCGATCCGATCAACGGCCAGCCCGAACCCGAGCCTGCCGCCAAGGCCGAAGCCAAGGGCCCCGACGCCCTGCTGCACCTGGACCGCGAATTGCGTGCCGCCGCGCAGTTGATCATGCAAGACGTCATCGACGACTTCGCCCCGCACATCGAAACCGAGATCAAGCGCCGGCTGGATGCGCGAATGGAGCGGTTGTTGAGTCAGTACGAATAATCCGGCAACCCGGCTGTGGTTGCTTTTGTGGCGAGGGAGCTTGCTCCCGCTCGACTGCGAAGCAGTCGTGAAAAGCCTGCCAGTTTGGGGCCGCTTCGCGCCCCAGCGGGAGCAAGCTCCCTCGCCACAATGTTTCTCGGCTTGAATGAAGCGATCACAGCCACCCCGACTCGCCCTGCGCCCCACGCCCCGCTATACTTCCCGGCTTTTCCTGAATAAATGCCAATAGGGTCCCGCCGCGCATGGATAAGACCTACCAGCCGCACGCCATTGAAACTTCCTGGTACAACACCTGGGAGTCCGAGAATTATTTCGCTCCGCAAGGCGCGGGCGATTCCTACACCATCATGATCCCGCCGCCGAACGTCACCGGCAGCCTGCACATGGGCCATGGCTTCAACAATGCGATCATGGACGCCTTGATCCGTTTCCGCCGCATGCAAGGTCGCAACACCTTGTGGCAGCCGGGCACCGACCACGCCGGTATCGCCACGCAGATGCTGGTGGAGCGCCGCCTTGAAGCCCAGGGCCAGAATCGCCATGACCTGGGTCGCGAGAAGTTCCTCGAGAAAGTCTGGGAATGGAAAGACGAATCCGGTGGCAACATCAGCCGCCAGATCCGCCGCCTCGGTTCATCCGTGGACTGGAGCCGCGAGCGCTTCACCATGGATGACGGCCTCTCGGAAGCGGTGAAGGAAGCCTTCGTGCGCCTGCACGAGGACGGGCTGATCTATCGCGGCAAGCGCCTGGTCAACTGGGACACCAAGTTGCACACGGCCATTTCCGACCTCGAAGTGGAGAACCACGACGAGAAAGGTTTCCTGTGGAACCTGAAATACCCGCTGGCCGACGGAGCCAAGACCGCCGACGGCAAGGATTACCTGATCGTCGCCACCACGCGTCCGGAAACCATGCTGGGCGACTCCGCCGTGGCGGTGAACCCGAACGACGAGCGCTACCAGGCCCTGATCGGCAAGTTTGTCGAGTTGCCATTGGTTGGCCGTCGGATCCCGATCATCGGCGATGATTACTGCGACCCCGAATTCGGCACCGGCTGCGTGAAAATCACCCCGGCCCACGATTTCAATGACTACGAAGTCGGCAAGCGCCACAACCTGCCGCTGCTGAACATCTTCGACAAGAACGCCCATGTGTTGCCGGCCGCCCAGGCCTTCAACCTCGACGGCACCCTGAACGAAAACGTGGACGGCCAGATCCCGGCCGAATACGCCGGCCTGGACCGCTTCGAGGCGCGCAAGCAGATCGTCGCGGCATTCGAAGCCGCCGGCCTGCTGGTCAGCGTCGACGATCACGCCCTGAAAGTCCCGAAAGGCGACCGCTCCGGCACCATCATCGAGCCATGGCTGACCGACCAGTGGTACGTGTCCACCAAGCCGTTGGCCGAGCCTGCGATTGCCGCCGTAGAAGACGGCCGCATCCAGTTCGTGCCCAAGCAATACGAGAACATGTACTTCTCGTGGATGCGCGACATCCAGGATTGGTGCATCAGCCGTCAGCTGTGGTGGGGCCACCGCATCCCGGCCTGGTACGACGAGTCGGGCAAGGTCTATGTCGGCCGCGATGAAGCCGAAGTCCGCGCCAAGCACAACCTCGGTCCGGACGTTGCCCTGGCGCAGGACAACGACGTCCTCGACACCTGGTTCAGCTCGGGCCTGTGGACCTTCTCCACACTGGGCTGGCCGCAGCAGACCGAGTTCCTGAAGAAATTCCATTCCACCGACGTGCTGGTCACCGGCTTCGACATCATTTTCTTCTGGGTCGCCCGGATGATCATGATGACCATGCACTTGATGAAAAACGAAGACGGTACCCCGCAAGTACCGTTCAAGACCGTCTACGTCCACGGCCTGGTGCGCGACGGCCAGGGCCAGAAAATGTCCAAGTCCAAGGGCAACGTCCTGGACCCGCTGGACATCATCGACGGTATCGACCTGGAAACCCTGGTGCAGAAACGCACCTCCGGCCTGATGCAGCCAAAACTGGCGAAGAAGATCGAGAAAGCCACCCGCGAAGAATTCGCCGAAGGCATCGCCAGCTACGGCACCGACGCCCTGCGCTTCACCTTCTGTTCGCTGGCGTCCACCGGTCGCGACATCAAGTTCGACATGGGCCGCGTCGAAGGCTATCGCAACTTCTGCAACAAAATCTGGAACGCTGCGCGCTACGTGCTGGACAAGGGCGAAGACTGCGGCCAGAACGGCGAAGCCTATGAGCTGAGCCTGGCCGATCGCTGGATCATTTCCCAGTTGCAACGCACCGAAGCCGAAGTGACCCGCCAACTGGACCAGTTCCGTTTCGACCTGGCCGCGCAAGCCCTGTACGAGTTCATCTGGAACCAGTATTGCGACTGGTACCTGGAACTGTCCAAGCCTGTGCTGTGGGACGAAAACGCACCGGTCGAACGCCAGCGCGGCACCCGCCGCACCCTGGTGCGCGTACTGGAAGTGGCCCTGCGCCTGGCGCATCCGTTCATGCCATTCATCACTGAGGAAATCTGGCAGCGCATCGCACCGCTGGCGGGCATCCAAGGCAAGACGATCATGCTGCAACCGTGGCCGGTGGCCAACGAGACCCGCATCGATCCAGCGGCCGAGGATGACATCGAGTGGCTCAAGACCTTCATGCTCGGCCTGCGTAACATCCGCGCCGAAATGAACATCGGCCCGGGCAAGCCGCTGACCCTGTTCCTGAAAAACGCCAGCGCCGAAGACCTGCGCCGCCTGAACGAAAACGAAGCGTTGCTCAAGAAGCTGGCGAAGCTTGAATCGGTGACCGTGCTGGCTGCGGGTGAAGAAGCGCCTCTGTCGGCCACCGCATTGGTCGGCGAAATGGAAGTGCTGGTGCCGATGGCCGGGCTGATCGACAAGGCGGCCGAACTGGCGCGCCTGGACAAGGAAATCCTGCGCCTCAAAGGCGAAGTGCAGCGAGTCGGCGGCAAGCTGTCCAACGCCGGCTTCGTCGACAAGGCGCCGGCCGAGGTCATCGAGAAGGAACGGGCCAAGCTGGCCGAGGCCGAACAGGCCCTGGGCAAGCTGGCTGAGCAGCATGCGCGGATCTCCAGCCTGTAACGGTGGTTCGCAATGAAAAAGGAGGTCCAGCTGGACCTCCTTTTTTATGCCCGCCCCTTTCTACCAGACAATGAAAAACCCTTGTGGGAGCGGGCTTGCTCGCGAAAGCGGTAGATCAGCTTGTCTCTGTTTGGAATGTACCGACGCCTTCGCGAGCAAGCCCGCTCCCACATTTAGTCCGCATTACCATCAAGAGCGCGCGGGATGTGGGACAATACCCGCCATTTTCAGCCATACCCGAATCGGCCACGCCCATGAACGCCCCCCGCACTCCCAAACCCGCACGCAAGAAGCCTGACGCCGCGTCCCCAAGCAAAGCCGTCGAGCCGCGCGAGAAGGCCAGCCTGCACCCGCGCAACCGCCATCAGGGTCGTTACGACTTCCCGGCGCTGATCAAGAGCACACCCGAACTGGCCAAGTTTGTGATCACCAACCCGTACGGCAAGGAAAGCATCGACTTCGCCAGCCCCGACGCGGTGCGGGTGTTCAACCGGGCGCTGCTCAAGGCGTTCTATGGCATCCAGCACTGGGACATCCCCGCGGATTACCTCTGCCCTCCGGTTCCAGGCCGCGCCGATTACGTGCACTTTCTCGCTGACCTGCTGGCGAGCATGAACGACGGCAAGGTGCCGCGTGGCGCAATCGTCAATGTGCTGGACATCGGCATGGGCGCCAATTGCGTTTATCCGCTGATCGGCAACAGCGAATACCGCTGGCACTTCCTCGGCTCGGAGATCGACCCGACAGCCGTGGCGGCCGCCAGGGCCATCGTTCAGTCCAACGATCTGAACAAGGTCATCCAGTTGCGCCAGCAGCAAAACCGCAAGCACATCCTCATCGGCTTGCTGGAACCGGGCGAGCGTTTCGACCTGACCATGTGCAATCCGCCGTTCCACGCCTCGATGGAAGAAGCGACCAAGGGCAGCGAGCGCAAGTGGCGGGCCCTGGGCAAGGCTGATCCGAAGCGCAAGCTGCCGGTGCTGAACTTCGGCGGGCAATCGGCGGAGTTATGGTGTGAAGGCGGTGAAGCACGCTTTGTGACGCAGTTGATTGCCGAAAGTGCGAACTTCCAACACAAGGTTCTGTGGTTCAGTACGTTAGTGTCGAAAGCCTCGAACCTGCCGGCGATCGAAACTGCGTTGAAGAAGGCTGGCGCGCTGGAGAGCCAGGTGGTGGAGATGTCGCAGGGGCAGAAGCAGAGTCGCTTTGTGGCGTGGACTTTCCAGACCAAGTCCGAGCAGCAGATCTGGCGGCGTGAGCGCTGGGTCCGCAAGGGCTGAGTGGATGCAAGCCTTGCTCCCACAAATGCCCTCACCACAGACCACTTTTTACAAGGCAATAAAAAACCGTGCCCGGATCGCTCCGAGGCACGGTTTCTTTTACAGCGGTCTTACTTGTTGACCGCGTCGGTCAGGCCTTTGGCCACAACCAGCTTGATCACTTTCTTGGCAGCGATTTCGATGGCAGCGCCAGTCGAAGGGTTACGGCCGGTACGGGCAGGACGCTCGGTGACTTTCAGCTTGCCAACGCCTGGCAGAGTGATTTCGCCGCCATTTTCCAGCTGATCGGCAACGACTTGGCCCAGTTGGTCCAGCAGAGCACGCACGGTAGCTTTTGGTGCGTCTACAGATTCAGCCAAATCAGCGATCAGTTGGTCTTTAGTAAGAGCCATGTAGTGTTCCTTCCCTATCAAATTCATATGGATTGCAGAGTGCAGTGTCAGCCATCGAGCCCGATCTCTGTGGATCAGGCACCCTCGGCAATCACCACGACGGATCGGGGTAATAGATGCCGAAAACCGGGTTTGGTTCGACCTGACAGATGCTGAATGCACGCTTAACGCAGTGACATCGCGTAAGACCGGGCAAAACTAGCACAATGCCTATGAAATATCCGCCTCTAGCTACCCATTTGGTCAGCTTTCTTGCGCTAAAACGTTAAAAAATTGCATATAGGCTGTCGGACGGCTCTGAAAGGGCCTTTGCCGGGTTCCAAAACCAGTGATTGCGGTACACTGGGCCCTTTTTCGGGGAGCGTGCCCTCCTCTCTTTCATCAGCCGAGAAATCCATGCCGATCCGTCATTGCATCGTCCACCTGATCGACAAAAAACCCGACGGCACCCCTGCTGTGCTCCATGCCCGTGACTCCGAACTGGCAGAGTCCACGGCCATCGAGAACATGCTCGCCGACCTCAACGAAAGCTATAACGCCAAGCAAGGCAAGGCCTGGGGCTTTTTCCACGCCGAGTCCGGGGCGCATCCGTTCAGCGGCTGGTTGAAGGAATACCTGGACGGCGGCAAGGATTTCACCGCGTTCAGTCGCGTGGCGGTGGAACACCTGCAGAAACTGATGGAAGAGTCCAATCTGTCGGTGGGTGGCCACGTGTTGTTCGCGCATTACCAGCAGGGCATGACGGATTACCTGGCCATCGCCCTGCTGCACCACAGCGAAGGCGTGGCGGTGACCGATGAGTTGGACGTGACCCCGTCCCGTCACTTGGACCTGGGCCAGTTGCACCTGGCGGCGCGGATCAACGTGTCGGAATGGCAGAACAACAAGCAGTCCAAACAGTACATCTCGTTCATCAAGGGCAAGAACGGCAAGAAGGTCTCGGAGTACTTCCGTGACTTCATCGGCTGCCAGGAAGGGGTCGACGGCCCCGGCGAGACCCGCACCTTGCTCAAGGCCTTCAGTGACTTTGTCGAAAGTGAAGACCTGCCGGAAGACGATGCCCGTGAGAAAACCAAGACCCTGGTGGACTACGCCAGCAGCCAGGCCAAGCTCGGCGAGCCGATGGGCCTGGAAGAGCTCTCCGAGCTGATCGACGAAGAGCGCCCGAAAGCCTTCTACGATCACATCCGCAACAAGGACTACGGCCTATCGCCGGAAATCCCCGCCGACAAACGCACCCTCAACCAGTTCCGCCGCTTCACCGGCCGAGCCGAAGGCTTGTCCATCAGCTTCGAAGCGCACCTGCTGGGTTCCAAGATCGAATATGACGAAGAGGCTGGGACGTTGATCATCAAGGGGTTGCCGACTTCGTTGACTGATCAGCTCAAGCGCCGCAACTGATGCTCGGCAGAGTGCGAGTTCGATAGGGTGCTGTCGCGATATAGATTTGAGAGCCTCATCGCGAGCTTTGTGGGAGCAAAGCTTGCTCGCGATCCAGACGCTGCGGTACTCAAGAGACCGCGGTGCCTTCATCGCGAGCAAGCCTTGCTCCCACCAAGCTCGCTCCCACAAGATCATTCGTTGTTCATCGAGCCTCGACGCGAAACCCAAACCGCGGAAAGTGCACATGCACCACCCCGCCACGCTCATCTTCCCGGCGTACGATCAACGCCTCACTGCCCGCAAACACCAACTCCCCGGCCACGGGATCGACACCATAGTCCGTCGCGGCGATGGTCACCTGCTGCCCAACCGCGAACCCGTTCGGCTCTTCAAACGACTCATCCGGCAGCGCGGCCGGCGTCGCATTGCGGGCAACCTCCAAGGCTTCTTCGGAACTCATCTGGCTCGACGCGCCATGGCCGAAACCCAGCACCCGCGCGAGCCACGCCGATACCGCCGGGTATTCGTCCACCAACGGCGAAGTGACGGGCGTGCCCTTGAGGAACCACAGCGGATGAGCCATGGCGAAGTCGGCAATCGACGGATCGCCCAGCAGGAAATCGCCCTCTTCGCGCTGCAATTGTTGTTCGAGGCGCGCCATGATCGTCGGCCACTGGTGCTTGGCCTGGTCGGCGGGCAAGCGCGTGGTCGTGCCACCACTGAACAACCCGGCGCGGTCGCTGATGAATGCCTTGATGGCTTCAGGCGATAGCTTGGCGAACCGCACCGCCACCGACTCCGGCTGGAACACCAGACTCACGGCATGCTGGAACACCACCGAATCGGCCCATGCCGCGAAGGACGCCGCGATCATCTCGCGGCCTTCAGGGAACAGCGCCGGCGAGGCTTTCTCCTGCTCCAGTCGACGAGCAATCAGCGACGTATCGCAATAGATATCCGCACCGATCTGCAACACCGGCGTCTTGCGATAGCCACCCGTCAGCGCCGTCAGGTCAGGCTTGGGCATCATTGGCGGGATGCTCACCGAACGCCAGGACAAGCCCTTGAAACCCAGCAACAACCGGGCTTTTTCCGCGAAAGGAGACGTCGGGTAATGATGAAGAATCAACTCTGACATGAGATTCGCCACTGCAGGAATGAAGTCTTGCAGCTTAGCGCGCCTGATCGGGCCAGCCTACCGGCCTGATAAAGGCCTATCAGCCAGGCTGATGAAGGGGCAGCGCACTGGCCACCAGGCATTCCTTGGCGCTTTTCCTGAGCTTTTTGATCAGCCGCTCCTGACGCAAGGCCTCGCCCTTGTCGCGGCAGGCCTCCGTGTACACCAGGGCCACTGCCGGGCTGGACAGGAAGAAGCGCGCGCCCTTGCCGCTTTGATGCTTGGCGAAGCGCCGCACCGGGTCATCACTGATGCCGCAGTACAGCGAGCCGTTGGCGGCCCGCACCAGGTAGACGAACCAGGGTTTGTCCGGTTCGGCGGCGCCTTGTGCAGGCAGATCGGAGGATAAGTCGACGGTCGTCACAAAATGTTCAACAGGTGAGCCAGGACAAACCGCGATCTTATCAGCGACTGGCCTGGAACGCCCGCAGCCCCTTGAGCGCTTGGGCCCTGATGGCGTTGCGCACCAGCGGCGTCCAGCCCAGCAACAGGCCCTTGGTGCCCAGCGCCTGGCGGGACCAGCGCCACAGATCGAAGCTGTCATGGTGTTCGCAGATCTTGCCATCGCGAAACACGAAGCGCGCCTGGATGTCGTTGATCACGATGTTGCCGGTCTGGCTGAACAGGTACGTCGCCACCCAGTGCGCACCGCCGGTACGTTCGTCGCTGCACACGTTATCGAAGGTCAGGGAGAAGTCCTTGGCCCGGGTCGTCAACATGCGCCACATGTCACCGGCATCACGCCCGCGCAGTTCGCCGAACGCTGGATCGCTGAACACCACATCATCGGTGTAGCAGGCGCTCATGGCG
This sequence comes from Pseudomonas sp. Z3-6, assembly GCF_051131985.1. NCBI lineage: Bacteria > Pseudomonadati > Pseudomonadota > Gammaproteobacteria > Pseudomonadales > Pseudomonadaceae > Pseudomonas > Pseudomonas sp. Z3-6. The sequence goes on along the minus strand of NZ_CP071644.1, from coordinate 1,378,872 downwards.
TCGGCGTCCAGGCGCTGGAAGGCCTGGTAAAAACGGGTGATCAAGGCGTTGTGGGCATCACTCATGGACAGGCTCCGAAAAACGTTTCAGTAGGCCAGCACGATAATCTGCCGCCGTGGGGAAGACCATCGTCATTCGCCATGAAAATGATATCAACGAAGGTCAGACCCTTTCGCTGCTGACGCCGACATACAATGCCCGGCCCGCGCCGATGCCCGCAATGATCGCCCCCAGGCCAATCAGGCCGAAGATCCAGCCCAGTGCATTCCAGCCGCCGGTCAAGTCGTGGACCACGCCCACCGCGAAGGGCCCCAGCGACGCCAGCGTATAACCAAAGCCTTGGGCCATGCCGGACAGGTTGGCGGCCACATGGGCGTCCCGCGAACGCAACACGATCAGCGTGAGCGCCAGGCTGAACGTCGCGCCCTGCCCCAGGCCCAGCAGGATCGCCCAGCCCCACAAGCCATCGATGGGTGCGTAAAGGCAACCGAACAACCCGCCCAGGGTCATGACCATGACGACCACGATGGCCAGGCGCTGGTCCTTGCCGCGCGTGGCCAGCCAAGGCGCCGCCAGCGAACTGATCAGCTGCACGATGACCGAACCGGACAGCACGAGCCCGGCCTGGGTCGGGGTCAGGCCACGCCCAATCAGGATCGAGGGCAGCCAACCAAAGACGATGTAGGCCAGGGAGGACTGCAGCCCCATGTACAAGGTCACTTGCCAGGCCAGGGGATCGCGCAGCAAACCGCGAACCCGGTACGCCGCCTGATGGGCACCGTGTTTTTCGCCCACTTGCGGCAACCAGAACACCGCAGCCAGCAGCGCTGGGACCGCCCAGAACCCCAGGCCCAAGGCCCAGTCGTGGCCAAGGTGCTCGCTCAACGGCACCGTCGCCCCGGCCGCCATCGCCGCGCCCAGGCACAGCGCCATGGTGTAGACACCGGTCATGGTGCCGGCCTGCTTGGCGAAGTCGCGCTTGACGATGCCGGGCAGCAGCACCCCGATGACGCCGATGCTGGCGCCCGCCAGGATGCTGCCGGCGAACAAGCCGAACTGGCCGAACGAACTGCGCAAGACGATGCCGCAGGCCAGGGTCAGCAAAATGCCCAGCACGACGCGCTCAGCACCAAAGCGTCGCGCCAGCACAGGCGCCAGCGGTGCGAACAATCCCAGGCAAAGCACGGGCAGGGTCGTCAGCAAACCTGCTTGCGCAGCCGACAGGCCAAGGCTCTTGGAAACCTCGCTGAGCAACGGCGCCATGCTCGACAGCGCCGGACGCAAGTTCAGCGCCACCAGAATCAACCCAAGCAGCAACAACCAGGGACGTCGTACCAACGGGTGGCTCTGCTGGGCCTGCTCATCGTCGGCTTCGGCGTCGATCAACAGTTCTTCGAGTTCGGCGGCGCGTTTTTTCGGCGTCAAAGGGGTGCGGTCAAGCGGATCGCGGGACATGGAAAGCTCTGGTTCAGGGTTCATTGATCAACTGCCGGCAAAGGGCCTTGGCCCGCTCCGGATCCTGGCGTTCGACGGCTTCGAGAATCTCGATATGCAAATCGAACACATGTTGATGACGGGGAATGATGTTGAGGCTCTGGCGCAATTGCGCGCCGATCACGTTGGAGAAATAGCGATACAGCTCGCTGAGGGCCGGGTTATGCGCGGCGTCCACCAGCAGGCGATGGAACACCAGGTCGCACTTAATGTAGTGCTCCAGGTCGCCGTGGTAATGCTCGCCGCTGGTTTTCAGCGCCTGGCGCAAGGCAAGCAAATCCTCATCAGTACGCCGCAGCGCCGCCAGGCCAATGGCCTCTACTTCCAGGATGTGCCGGGTTTCCCGGGCCTGTTCCAGCGAACAGCGCGACAACACCTTGAGGGTATCCAGCGGATCGACCATCGCCCGCACGTAGCTGCCATCGCCCTGGCGGATCTCGATCAAACCGGAAAACGCCAGCACGCGCATGGCTTCGCGCACCGTGTTGCGGCTGATACCCAGCTCCGCCACCAACTCTGGCTCGGTGGGCAAGCGCTGGCCGACAGCCCACACGCCCTCGCTGATTCGTCGACGCAATTGCTCCAGGGCCTGATCGACCAGGGAGCGTTTCGTTAATGGAGAAATATCTGACATAGAGTCCGCCCTTTCATCCAATCATGGGATGAATTTTCTGACATGTTAGTCAGCTTCGTGTAGGACGGCAACTGCCTAGGGTCAATCGGAGGCAAATGAAACGAGATTTTCGATTAGTCAAAATTACCCTTTGAGGGTAATTTTACGAACAGGACGCACCGTTCCATGGAAAAGAACACACCCCATTACGCCTTGGTGGCGATACAGGCGGATGTCAGGCGACTTAAAGGGAAAGCTTTCACCAGCACTGCGAAGAACACTGCTCGGACACTCGGTTTAAACGTCTCGGATATGCAGCAGGTCATCCATGGGCTTGAGCGCAAACAGTTCTATAAATCGATGACCACCTATGACGATCATCGAGTCTGGCATGACGTCTACCACGCCAATTCACACGGTCTGCAGATTTACCTGAAAGTGACGTACCGCCCCAGCGGAGGCCCACCGGTAATTTCCTTCAAGGAGAAAAACTCATGAAACACCAGCAATGCTTCAGCTGTGGTGCCCCGGAGGGCATGTTGCATTTCGAAGGTCGCGGCGAAACCATCAGCGTCAAGGGACTGGAACGCCGGGTCGATGACTTGTCTGGCTGGGAATGTCAGATGTGCGGCGAAGTCGAGCTCGATTCAAGCTGCTCGGATCGCTATGACCACGCCGGTGATGAGCTGGTCAATGCGGCCAGGCGAATGATTGGCGAAGAGATCAAACGTGTCCGGCGCAAACTGAATCTCTCTCAAAAAGAAGCGGTAGCGCTGTTGTCAGGTGGCGGGCACAACGCGTTTTCCCGCTATGAGCGCGGCGAGGTATTGCCACCAAAAGCGTTGATGCTACTGATGCGCCTGCTTGATCGCTACCCGCATTTGCTCGTAGATGCACGAACCCTGGCTGAAGGTGCGGATTTGAGAGGATTCAAGACTACAGCGCACAAAGAGCACGAAACCCTCACGACTCACTGAGCAGCCAAAACAGCAAAAAAAACGGACAAGTCCAACGCTATTCACATCGGGCGGTAGAAAAATCCGTGGCGAGGGAGCTTGCTCCCGCTGGGCTGCGTAGCGGCCCCCTCTTTGTGAGCGCTTCGCACTCAAGCGGGAGCAAGCTCCCTCGCCACGGGTTCACCGTTTTTCTTACGTGAACAGCATTGCGGACAAGTCCGGGTTTATTTCACTGCCTAACGCCGATCAATGCAGGATCTGGCTCAGGAACAGCTTGGTGCGATCGTTCTGCGGGTTGTCGAAGAAGTCGTTCGGCGCGGCCTGTTCGACGATTTCACCCTTGTCCATGAAGATCACGCGGTTGGCCACGGTGCGGGCGAAGCCCATCTCGTGGGTCACGCAGAGCATGGTCATGCCGTCTTCGGCCAAGCCGATCATGGTGTCCAGCACCTCTTTCACCATCTCTGGGTCGAGTGCCGAGGTCGGTTCGTCGAACAGCATGATTTTCGGCTTCATGCACAGGGCACGGGCAATGGCCACACGCTGTTGCTGACCGCCCGAGAGCTGGCCCGGATACTTGTGCGCCTGCTCTGGAATGCGTACGCGCTCCAGGTAATGCATGGCGATTTCCTCGGCCTTGCGCTTGGGCATCTTGCGCACCCACATCGGCGCCAGGGTGCAGTTCTGCAGGATGGTCAGGTGCGGGAACAGGTTGAAATGCTGGAACACCATGCCGACTTCACGGCGGATCGCTTCGATCTGCTTGAGGTCGTTGGTCAGTTCCACGCCATCGACCACGATGCGACCCTGCTGGTGCTCTTCCAGGCGGTTGAGGCAGCGGATAGTCGTGGACTTGCCGGAACCCGACGGGCCGCACAGCACGATACGCTCGCCCTGCTTGACGTTCAGGTTGATGTCTTTCAACACGTGGAACTGGCCGTACCACTTGTTCACGCCCTGCATCTGAATAATGCCTTCAGGGCTCACAGGCTGTTTGATCGCTTCACTCATGAGTCAACTCCTAACGCTTGTGGCCAGTGTCCAGCTTGCGTTCCAAATGCATGGAATAGCGGGACATACCAAAACAGAAAATCCAGAACACCAAGGCGGCAAACACATAGCCTTCAGTGGCCATGCCCAGCCATTTCGGGTCGGCGGCAGCTTGTTTCACGCTGTTGAGCAGGTCGAACAGGCCGATGATGATCACCAGGCTCGTGTCCTTGAACAGTGCAATGAAGGTGTTGACGATCCCCGGGATCACCATCTTCAGTGCCTGTGGAAGGATCACCAGGCCCATGCTGCGCCAGTAACCCAGGCCCATCGCCGCGGCCGCTTCGTACTGCCCCTTCGGAATGGCTTGCAGGCCGCCGCGCACCACTTCGGCCACATAGGCCGACTGGAACAGGATCACCCCGATCAATGCCCGCAGCAGCTTGTCGAAGTTCATGCCTTCGGGCAGGAACAGCGGCAGCATCACCGACGACATGAACAGCACCGTGATCAACGGCACACCGCGCCAGAACTCGATGAACGTCACGCAGACCACGCGGATCGCCGGCATGTTCGAGCGCCGGCCCAGGGCCAGGACGATGCCCAGCGGCAGAGCACCGACGATACCGACGGTGGCGATCACCAACGTCAGCATCAGGCCGCCCCACTGGCTGGTCGCCACGGTATCCAGACCGAAAACGCCACCGTGCAGCAGGCACCAGGCAATGATCGGGTACAGCACCAGGAAGCCGAGGCCGTAGATCGCCTTGCGCGGGAAGCGCGAGATGAACAGCGGCGCCACACCCAGCACTGCCGCCCACACGGTCAGGTCTACGCGCCAGCGCAGGCCCGTCGGGTAATAGCCGTACATGAACTGGCCGAAACGCTGTTGGATGAACACCCAGCAGGCGCCCTCCTTGGTGCAGTCGGCCTGGGTGGTGCCCACCCAGTTGGCATCGAGGATAGCCCAACCGAGGATCGGTGGAACTATCAGGTAGATCAGGTAGAACGCGAACAATGTCAGCAGCGTGTTGAGCCAGCTGGAGAACATGTTCGCGCGCATCCATGCCACCGGCCCGAACACTTTGCTCGGTGGCGGCATATCAGGTTTGAAAGTATGGGATGTCATGCGCTTTTCCTCACCGCTCGATCAGCGCAATGCGCTTGTTGTACCAGTTCATCAGCAAGGAAATGCTGATACTGATCGCCAGGTACACACTCATGGTGATCGCGATCACCTCGATGGCCTGACCGGTCTGGTTCAACACCGTGCCAGCAAACAGCGAAACCATTTCCGGGTAACCGATACCGGCAGCCAGGGAAGAGTTTTTCGCCAGGTTCAGGTATTGGCTGGTCAACGGCGGGATGATCACGCGCAAGGCTTGCGGGATGATCACCTTGCGCAGGGTCGGACCGTTGCGCAGGCCCAGTGAGTGGGCCGCCTCGGTCTGGCCATGGCTCACGGACTTGATGCCCGAGCGCACGATCTCGGCGATGAACGCCGCGGTGTACACGGTCAAGGCCAGGGTCAAGGCCAGCAGTTCAGGGATCAGTACCCAGCCACCGACGAAGTTGAAGCCCTTGAGTTCCGGCATTTCCCAATGCACAGGCGCACCGAAGATCACGGCGCACAGTGCCGGGATCACCAGGAACAGCGCCAGGCCCACCCAGAATTTATGGAACGGCTCGCCGGTCGCTTCGAAACGCTTGTTGGCCCAGCGGGTCATCAGCACGATAGCGACGATCGCCAGCACGACACTGGCCACGAACGGCCAGAACCCATCCGCCATCAGCGCCGCTGGCATGTTGAGGCCGCGGCTGCTGACGAAGAAGGTGTCACCGAAATTGTGGGCAGCCCGTGGTCCCGGCATCGTCAGGAATACGGCGAAGTACCAGAACAGGATTTGCAACAGCGGTGGAATGTTACGGAAAACCTCCACATAGACGGTCGCCAGCTTGGAGATGATCCAGTTCTTCGACAAGCGTGCGACGCCGATGATGAACCCCAGGATGGTCGCCAGAATCACGCCAATGAAGGTCACCAGGAGGGTGTTGAGCAAACCGATGACAAAGACGCGGGCATAGCTGTCCGCTTCGGTGTAGTCGATCAGGTGTTGGGCGATGCCGAACCCGGCACTGCGTTCCAGAAAGCCGAAACCGGACGTGATGCCCCGGTGTTCCAGGTTGGTCTGCGTGTTATCGAACAGAAACCAGCCCAGCGAAATAACCGCCACGATGGTGACGATCTGAAATACCCACGCACGCACTCGTGGATCGCTGAGGCTGAGCCTCTGCTTAGGTGCGCCGATTGAATTTTGCATGAAGTGCCCCGCAAAGAATGGAACAGAACATCACCCGGTGGTTGGCCCACCGGGTGATAGAACCATCAGCGCACTGGTGGTGCGTATTGGATGCCGCCTGCGTTCCACAGAGCGTTCAGGCCGCGATCGATCTGCAGCGGGGTGTCCTTGCCGAGGTTGCGCTCGAACATTTCACCGTAGTTGCCGACTTGCTTGACGATCTGCACGACCCAGTCCTTCGGCAGCTTCAGGTCTTTGCCGTATTCACCGTCAGCGCCCAGCATACGAGCGACGTCCGGGTTCTTGGTGGACTTGGCTTCAGCTTCGACGTTTTTCGAAGTGATGCCGGCTTCTTCAGCATTGAGCATGGCGTAGCCAGTCCAACGCACAACGGCCAGCCACTCGTCGTCGCCATTACGCACGACCGGGCCCAGTGGCTCCTTGGAGATGGTTTCCGGCAGGACCACGTAGTCCTTCGGCGACGCCAGCTTGCTGCGCTGGGCGAACAGTTGGGACTTGTCGGAGGTCAGCACGTCGCAACGGCCGGATTCCAGCGACTTGGCGCTTTCATCGGAGGTGTCGAAAGTGATCGGGGTGTACTTCAGGCCGTTGGCGCGGAAGTAGTCGGACACGTTCAGCTCGGTGGTGGTACCGGCCTGGATGCAGATGGTCGCACCGTCCAGTTCCTTGGCGCTCTTGACGCCCAGTTTGCTGTTGGCCAGGAAACCGATGCCGTCATAGTAGGTAATGAAGCCAGGAAACTTCAGGCCCATGCCCGCATCACGGGAGCTGGTCATGGTGGAGTTGCGCGACAGCATGTCGATTTCGCCGGATTGCAGCGCGGTGAAGCGCTCCTTGGCGTTCAACTGGCTGAACTTGACCTTGGTCGCGTCGCCAAACACCGCAGCGGCCACGGCACGGCAGAAGTCAGCGTCGATACCAACGATCTTGCCGGTGGAATCAGGTACCGAGAAACCCGGCAAGCCGTCACTTACACCACATTGCACAAAACCTTTCTTCTGCACGGCATCCAGGGTTGCACCCGCCTGAGCGAACCCGCTGACGCCGAGGACTGCTGCTGCAGTCACGACTGCCAGGGTGGATTTCAGTAACTTCATTCAAACCTCCAGTTTTGCTCTTGTTGTGTCGGAGCTCGAGCCCTGTCGCACCCTTTTGGGGCATTGCCGACCCTTGTTGGCTTTTTTTAGGGTCAACCGACGTCTGGACTTTCGCTATGGGTCTACTAATGAGGATGTCCGTAAACAGTGGTCATGCCCATCTCTCACCAATCGGCCGAACGGGCTGTAGCCCTTCACGTTCGCGAAGCCCCGTAGCGGCTATTGGCGAACATTCATCACCGGATTTCTGATATCCCATGCGGCGCGTCTAACTGATAGTGTTACCGCGCAGCGTAAGAATCATCACTCAGCTACCCCATAGCAAAGCCCGTACCAGACCGCTGCGCTTAGGCCATGTAAAACACGTCAAGACAAAAACTTTCAACTTTGCGACATCTAATTAACTGAGACACCGGAAGCGCACTGTAATCACGCACTGATTGAGCGCACCCGCACAGATTTGGAGCACAACCATGACCGACCCCTTGATTCTCGAGCCCAGCGGCACTGTTGACGCGTGCGTTATCTGGCTCCACGGCCTGGGCGCCGATCGTTTTGATTTCCTGCCGGTCGCCGAAATGTTGCAGCAAAGCCTGCTCACCACACGTTTCGTTCTACCCCAGGCCCCGACCCAACCAGTAACGATCAACGGCGGCTATGCCATGCCCAGTTGGTACGACATTCGTGCCTTGAGCCCGGCCCGGGCCATCGACGAACAGCAACTCGAAGCCTCGGCGCAACGGGTCATTGACCTGATCGAAACCCAGCGAGCCAGCGGAATAGACGCCTCGCGGATTTTCCTCGCCGGTTTTTCCCAAGGTGGCGCGGTGGTCTATCACACCGCTTTCGCGAAATGGCAGGGCCCGCTGGGCGGCGTGGTCGCACTGTCTACTTATGCACCGACCTTCAGCGAAGAACTGCAATTATCGGCCAGCCAGCAGCGCATTCCGGTCCTGGCGCTGCATGGTCAATACGACGAAGTGGTACTCAACCCCATGGGGCGGACTGCTAAAGAGTATTTAAAGCAGCATGGTGTCACCGTGACATGGCAGGAATACCCAATGGGCCACGAAGTGTTACCCGAGGAGATTCGCGACATCGGCACCTGGCTGGCCGAGCGGTTGCGCTAAGCGGCCAATCGCCACGCCGGTCCTTTGACGATCCCACTACGCCGCGCCCGTTTCTTGCATTACACTGGCCGGCGTACATTCCTTAACCAATCGATGAGATGACCGTGCTCAAAGCACTCAAGAAGATGTTCGGTAAAAGCGAGGCCGAGCAACTCGCGCCTGGCCCCACAGCGCCGACCCACGGCCCGAGCCATACCGATGCGCAACAACCGCGCCGGGCGGCACCTGTTGCACAGGTAACAAAAGAACCCGTCGTCCAGCCTGTCACGGCCCCCAAGCCCGAGAAACCTCGCAACGAAGCCCCCAGGCCGCGCCACGAACGCGCACCGAAACCACCGGTCGTCGCCTGGAAACTCGAGGACTTCGCCGTAGAACCCCAGGAAGGCAAGACCCGCTTCCACGACTTCAAGCTCGCCCCTGAATTGATGCATGCCATCCAGGACCTGGGTTTCCCCTATTGCACGCCGATCCAGGCGCAAGTGCTCGGTTACACCCTCGCCGGCAAAGACGCCATCGGTCGCGCCCAGACCGGCACCGGCAAGACCGCCGCGTTCCTGATCTCCATCATCACCCAATTGCTCCAGACCCCGCCGCCCAAGGAACGCTACATGGGCGAACCGCGGGCACTGATCATCGCGCCGACCCGCGAGCTGGTGGTGCAGATCGCCAAGGACGCCGCCGACCTGACCAAGTACACCGGCCTGAACGTGATGACGTTCGTCGGCGGCATGGATTTCGACAAGCAACTCAAGCACCTCGAAGCCCGCCACTGCGACATCCTGGTGGCCACCCCGGGCCGCCTGCTGGACTTCAACCAGCGCGGCGACGTGCACCTGGACATGGTCGAAGTGATGGTGCTGGACGAGGCCGACCGCATGCTCGACATGGGTTTCATCCCACAAGTGCGCCAGATCATTCGCCAGACCCCACCGAAAAGCGAACGCCAGACCCTGCTGTTCTCCGCCACTTTCACCGAAGACGTGATGAACCTGGCCAAGCAGTGGACCACCGACCCCGCCATCGTCGAGATCGAAGCCGAGAACGTCGCCAGCGAAAACGTCGAGCAACATATCTACGCAGTGGCCGGTGCCGACAAATACAAGCTGCTCTACAACCTGGTCAACGACAACGGTTGGGAACGGGTGATGGTGTTCGCCAACCGCAAGGACGAAGTGCGACGCATCGAAGAACGCCTGGTGCGCGATGGCGTCAACGCGGCCCAGCTTTCGGGCGACGTGCCCCAGCACAAGCGCATCAAGACCCTCGAAGGTTTCCGCGAAGGCAAGATCCGCGTGCTGGTTGCCACTGACGTGGCCGGTCGCGGCATTCACATCGATGGCATCAGCCACGTGATCAATTTCACCCTGCCGGAAGTGCCGGACGACTACGTGCACCGTATCGGCCGTACCGGTCGTGCCGGGGCTGCAGGGGTTTCGATCAGTTTCGCTGGGGAGGATGATTCTTATCAGTTGCCGTCGATCGAGGCGTTGCTGGGAAAAAAAATCAACTGTGAAACCCCGCCGACTCATCTGCTCCGGCCGGTTGCGCGCAAACACTTTTAATGCGCTGCCAAGCCAGCCACTAAAAAAACCGCCTATTCCAGGCGGTTTTTTAATAGCGCTTCAATTAAATCAATATAACCAACAGTTATTCATTCCAAATCGGGCTAAAGACCTGTCATCTCTGACAGTACCCCTACTGCATCTACAGGCTGATACTCCCCAACACGATCTGGGCAAACGGATTCCACGGACGTAAACTCCTTATCAAAGGTGCAGATAATCATGACCGATAAAATACTCAAAGAAAGCAACTTGGTTATTGTTCCCGACCCTGGAACTGCGGCGGGAAATCTTCATGCCGGAAGAGGCGCAGCAGAGAAAACCTACACAGCAAATAGTTTCGATCCGGCCACGGCCGATACGGGACTTACCTACACCCCCGGTAGAGTCGCCAGATATATGTACAACCGCTATCAACCCACACCAGGTTATAAGGTATTTGGCTATCTTTCAGACTGGGGCATATATGACGGTCGTTATGGAGAAAACTTTGACGATCAAAATGTAGACTATCGCATAGGTGGCCGTGGCACCGACATCATGCGTTTGCTAACTCCCAATGGAAGTCCCCCGCTGTATGACAAGATCATTGTAGGTTTTACCGCAATCATTGGCGATCAAGGCGCCAATGAAGACACTATCAACGCGGCGGCACTCGACTTCAAGATAGCCTCCAGTCCGGGAGACTTACCCGCACAGCGTGGTCGCGCCACGTTCACCGACCCATGGGGCGATGTCGCTGCCTACGTCAACTGCGGCTTCAACAGTTGGATTAGCAATGATTATCCAATGCTGTTTGATGCTAACAGGGCCCAGGGGGTACTGGGCGCGCTGGTCAAGTTGCACCGGCAATCACCGAGCATGACCATTGGCATGAGTCTGGGTGGCTGGACCATGAGCCAGGCTTTTCACCATATAGCGAAAGAGCCCATCGCCCGAGAAAAACTGGCGGAAAGTTTAAAAAACATCGTGATTAAATTTCCGATGTTTACCGAGTTGGATCTGGACTGGGAGTATCCCGGTGTCGAAGGAGCGCCCGGCAACGATTACGGACCAGAAGATGCCGACAACTACGCATTGCTCATTAGAGCAATCAAGGACGCGTTGCCCAACGTCAAGATCAGCATCGCCACCATCGCCGTCCCGGAAAAACTTGAACAGGCCAACATCCCAAAACTTATCGAGGCTGGCGTCGAAGGACTTAATGTCATGACCTATGACTTTTTCGGGTCGCCCTGGGCAGACAGGCTGATGCATCATACCAATTTGTTTCGCCCCCTTACAGGGTTTACCCCCCCATTAAACTCGGCCAACGATGCGGTAAGTTACTTGATCGGGCTTGGTATCGATTCAAAAATGATTAATATCGGATTCGCCAGTTATACGCGCAATGCCCAACGAGCCGAGATCGAACGCACTTCACCTCTAACCGGCCGTTATGAACCCCGGCAACCAAACGAAGATAATACCGTTGGTTCTTTTGAAGCAGCTTTAACCGAATGGCCCGATCTACTTCGTCTGTACTTGGATGAGGATTTGGAAGGTATCAACGGCTTCGAACTTCATCGTGACGCGCAATGCAAAGCCGAGTTTCTTTATAACGATCAAACGGGAGTATTCATGTCAATTGAGACACCACGTACCGTGTTGGAGAAAGCCAGATACGTCAAGGACAATAATTTGGGTGGTCTATTCCTCTGGATGATCGACAGCGACAACGGTCTTTTAACCAACGCAGCTCGAGAGGGGTTGGGGGCTCAACTGGTGGCTCCCGCCACGGTCGATATGGCTCGGTTTTATAACCCAGGAAAAAATGCTCGATCCGACGAAAAGTCCTGAAACATCGATATCGAGGGAAGGGGTCGCGGATACACCGTTGACAATGCCTTCTATCAGCCCGGGTGAGAAATAGGTTCCTTTCCATCCCGGGAATTGCTCAGCTAAACTAATTTGTCCATAATAGATAAATTAGTTTATCTGAGTACCCCGGAGCCCCCCATGCCCAGCACGCCTTATATCATGACCCGAACCCAGGCCCACGAACTGCTCGGGCAAATCGACGTGCTGCAGATCCTGCGCAAGCTGTTTCGTGATCTCGCAGCCGGGCAAGCGGTGCAGCCACCCCAGCAGTTGGTGGTATTTCCCCAAGGCGCCGGGGACTTCATCAACTACCTGGGTGTGCTGGCTGAGGAGCAGGTCTACGGCATCAAGACCTCGCCTTATATCGTGCGCGAGCAAGGCCCACTGGTCACCGCCTGGACCTTGCTGATGTCGATGCAGACCGGCCAGCCGCTGCTGCTGTGCGATGCCGCCGAGCTGACCACCGCCCGCACCGCCGCCACCACTGCCGTCGCCGTCGATGCCCTCGCTCCGCATACCGCCCGGCGCCTGGCGGTCATCGGCAGTGGCGCGGTGGCCCAGGCGCACGTGCACTACGTCAAGGACCTGCGGGACTGGCAAGGCATCAGCCTGTTTTCGCCCGGCCTGAAAACCAAGTCGGCACAGGAACTTGCCTCGCTCACCGGCCTGGACCCGCGCCTGCAAATCGCCGACACCCTCGAAGCGGCGCTGCACGATGCCGATGTGGTGATGCTCTGCACCTCGTCCGCCAAAGCGGTGTTCGACCCCCAGGCTCTGGGCAAGCCGGCGTTGATTACATCGATCAGCACCAACGCCCCACGCGCCCACGAAATACCGCCCCAGCGCCTCAATGACATGGACGTATTCTGCGACTATCGTCAGACCACCCCGGGTTCGGCCGGTGAAATGTTGATCGCCAGCGAACAGCACGGCTGGCAAGCGTCGAGCATCATCGGTGACTTACCTGAATTGCTCAGCGAACACGTGGAGCGTCCTGACTACCACCGCCACGTATTCTTCCGCTCCATCGGCCTGGGGCTGGAGGATGTTGCGTTGGCGAATGCGCTGTATCGGTTGCACCACCACTGACACAACTCGATTCCCTGTGGGAGCGGGCTTGCTCGCGAAGGCGGCAGCACATTCAACATTGATGTGGCAGACACGCCGCTTTCGCGAGCAAGCCCGCTCCCACAGGTTCCGCGAACTCCCGGCAATGTGCTCGACAGGAGCGTTTCATGACACAAGCAGACTTCATCATCATCGGCGGCGGCATTGCCGGTGCTTCCACCGGTTACTGGCTGGCACCCCACGGCCGGGTCGTTGTACTCGAACGCGAATCGCACCCGGCCTACCATTCCACCGGACGCTCGGCGGCGCTGTACACCGCGGCCTACGGCACCCCTCAGGTGCGGGCGCTGACCCAGGCCAGCCGGGATTTTTTCGACGCACCACCGGCCGGTTTCTGCGAGCACCCGCTGCTGAGCCCACGGGGCGAAATGACCGTGGACTTCACCGGTGACCCCGCCGAGCTGAACAACCAATACCTGAGCGCCAAGGCCACGGTGCCGCAGATGCAACTGCTCAGCGCCGACGAAGCTTGCGTGAGGCTGCCGATCCTGCGGCGGGAAAAGGTCCACGGGGCGATCTATGACCCCACGGCCTGCGACATCGATACGGATGCCCTGCACCAAGGCTACCTGCGTGGCATCCGTCGCAGCGGCGGCAGTGTGCACACCGACAGCGAAGTGTTGGGCCTGGGCCGCGATGACCAAGGACTTTGGCAGGTGAAAACCGCCAGCCAGACCTTCACCGCCCCCATCGTGATCAATGCCGCCGGCGCCTGGGCCGATCAACTGGCCGAAATGGCCGGCGCCCGCAAACTGGGCCTGCAACCCAAGCGCCGCGCGGCGTTCATCTTCGCCGGCCCCGAGGGCGTGGATATCCACGACTGGCCAATGCTGGTGAGCCTCGACGAATCCTTCTATATGAAGCCCGACGCCGGCATGTTCCTCGGCTCGCCGGCCAACGCCGACCCGGTGGAACCCCACGACGTGCAGCCGGAGGAGCTGGACATCGCCATGGGCATCTACCAGATCGAAGAGGCCACCACCCTGACCATTCGCCGTCCGACCCGCACCTGGGCCGGGTTGCGCAGTTTCGTCCACGACGGTGATCTGCTGTCCGGTTTCGATCCACAGGTGCCCGGGCTGTTCTGGGTCGCGGCACAGGGCGGCTACGGCATCCAGACCTCCCCGGCCATGGGCCAGGCCAGCGCGGCGCTGGTGCGTGGCGAACCGCTGCCCGAAGCCCTGGCGCGTTTCGGCCTGAGCAGCGCCATGCTCTCTCCCGAGCGCTTGGGATGAACCCACTCAGGTGACGCATCGCCACGATTGCGGCACACTCCCCCCGCGCCCCTGTTCCACGGGGCGCTGACGCTGCCTGGAGCCCTGTCATGACTGCTTCGCCCTCCGATACGGCGCTGGAAAACTTCCGCACCATCGCCGACGCCATCGCCACGCTGTTCTACCCCCACGCCGAAGTGGTGCTGCACGACCTGCGCACCCAGAAGGTCGACTACATCGCCAATAACCTGTCCAAGCGCGAAATCGGTGATGACTCGTCCCTGGAAGACATGCTCAGTGAGGACGTCAGCGAACGTAACATCGGGCCGTATGAAAAACTGAACTGGGACGGACAGAAGATTCGCAGCCTCAGCAGCGTCCTGCGCGATGCCCAGGGTCGTCCGTTGGCGGTGCTGTGCATCAACCTGAATATTTCGCTGTTCGAGAATGCCAAGGCCGCGCTGGATCTGTTCCTGTCGCCGGGAAAGCTGATCCCCCAGCCGGATTCACTGTTTCGCGATGACTGGCAGGAGCGGATCAACACCTTCCTGCACGCCTGGATGCGCGAGCGTCAACTGAGCTTGAACCTGTTGACCCGCGACCACAAACGCGAGCTGGTATTGGCGCTGCATGCCGAAGGCGCGTTCAAGGGCAAGAGTGCGTCCAACTATGTGGCGAATGTGCTGAACATGGGGCGGGCGACGGTGTACAAGCATTTGAAGGAGTTGAAGGGCTGAGACCTTTGATGCCTTACTGACGCCTTCGCGAGCAAGCCCGCTCCCACAAGGGATTTGCGTTGAACACGAGATTTATGTCCGACGAAGATCCATGTGGGAGCGGGCTTGCTCGCGAAGGCGATTGATCAGTCGCCGTAGATATCAGACTTGAAATACTTGGCCTGGATCTTCTGATACTCCCCATTCGCCCGAATCCCATCGATGGCCTTGTTCAAGTCCGCCACCAACTGGGTATTGCCTTTGCGCACTGCGATACCAGCGCCCTCTCCCACGTATTTCGGGTCCTTGAGCTCCGGCCCGACGAACGCGTAGCCCTTGCCACGAGGCATCGACAGGAAGTCTTCCAGCGGGATGGTGTCGGCGAAAATCGCGTCCAGGCGACCGGACGCCAGGTCCATGTAGATTTCTTCGTTGTTGCTGTAGCGCTTGACGACCACGCCCTTGGGTTCGAGCACTTCAGTGGCGTAGCGATCCGTGGTGGTCGCCCGTTGCACGCCCACGGTCTTGCCCTTGAGGCTGGCGTACTGGTCATCGACCACAGCGCCTTCCTTCATCACCAGCCGCGATGAAGTGAAATAGTACTTGTGGGTGAAATCCACCGACTTCTTGCGCTCTTCGGTGATGGTCATGGACGACAGCGCCAGGTCGATCTTCTTCACCTTGAGCGACGGGATCAGCCCGTCGAACTCACCCTCGATCCACTCGCACTTGACCTGCATCTGGGTGCACAAGGCGTTGCCGATGTCGTAATCGAAACCTTCGATCTTGCCTTCCGAGGTCTTGGAAGCAAACGGCGGATAAGCCGCCTCGATGCCGATGCGCAGGGTTTTCTCAGCGGCGAACAGGCCGCTGGAGGCCAACAGGCTCAAGGCCAGGCCGGTGATGAGGGGGAGTTTGCTCATGATGTTCTCTCGCGGTTGTTGTTGGTTTGGCAGAGAAAGGTGGGCGCGACTGTTTTGTACTTATAAATCCATAGTGGACTTTAATGTACATATCGTCAATTGGGGGAAACAGGGAATGTGATGGGAGGCTGATGGCCCCTTCGCGAGCAGGCTCGCTCCCACAGGGAATCCGTGTCATACACGACATTTGTGTTCCACACAGATCAAATGTGGGAGCGAGCCTGCTCCGGGCGGCGATCCGACGATAGCGGACTCTCAGGCTACTCACTGCTTCCAGCGATCCGCCGCCGCATGATCACTGTCCCGCCCTTCCACCCAGCGCGGCCCGTCGACGGTGTTTTCCTTCTTCCAGAACGGCGCGCGGGTCTTGAGGTAGTCCATGACAAAGGCGCAGGCGTCGAACGCCGCCTGGCGATGGGCACTGGCGGCGCCGACAAAAACGATCGGCTCACCCGGCTCCAGCGCCCCGATACGGTGCAACACCTCTAGCTTGAGCAACGGCCAGCGCTGCTCGGCCTCGGTGGCAATCTTGCCCAGGGCTTTTTCGGTCATGCCCGGGTAATGCTCCAGGAACATCCCTGACACATCGAGGCCGTCATTGAAGTCGCGCACGTAGCCGACAAAGCTCACCACCGCCCCCACGCCGACATTGGCCGCATGCATCGCGTTGACTTCAACACCCGGGTCGAACGGTTCGACCTGCACACGAATCGCCATGGTTCAGCCTCCGGTCACGGTGGGGAAGAACGCAACTTCGTCACCGTCCGCCAATGGTTCGTCGAGCTGGCACAGATCTTCATTGCGCGCGCACATCAGGTTTTGCTCTTTCAGCACCTCGGCACCGTCCCGCTGGGCGAGCAATGCGCGCACATCGTCGACCGTGGCGAAATCGCCTTCCACCTTTACCGAGTCCACGCCTAGCGCTTCACGGTAGCGAGCAAAGAACTTCACGGTGATGTTCATGACGCATCCGCCTGGAAATGGCCGCTCTTGCCGCCGAGCTTTTCCAGCACCCGCACGCCTTCGATGGTCATGCCCCGGTCGACGGCCTTGCACATGTCATAGATGGTCAGCGCAGCGACGGTGGCGGCGGTGAGCGCTTCCATTTCCACGCCGGTCTGTCCCGACAGTTTGCAGCGGGCGACGATGCGCACCCGATCCTCGCCTTCGGCATTGAGTTCGACCTTGACGCTGGTGAGCATCAACGGGTGGCAGAGCGGAATCAGGTCACTGGTTTTCTTGGCCGCCTGGATGCCGGCAATGCGCGCAACGGCGAATACATCGCCCTTGGGATGACCGCCGCTGACGATCATCTGCAGCGTGTCGGGCAGCATGCGCACAAAAGCTTCGGCCGTGGCCTCACGGAAAGTCACGGCCTTGTCGGTCACGTCAACCATATTGGCGCGACCTTGGGAATCGAGATGAGTCAGCACAGGGTTACTCCTGATCAGGAACGTCGATTGTAAACCCGTGGGTCAGATTCCGGCAGGGCTGATTGTCGCACCTTGTGATGACTGTTATTTCCCAAACACTGCAAATCCCATCTGTGGGAGCGGGCTTGCTCGCGAAGGCGGTGTGTCAGGCAACATATAGGTCAACTGGTGCACCGCCTTCGCGAGCAAGCCCGCTCCCACAAGGGGGTTATGTGTCAGGCATTAAAAAACCGGACGACGGTGAGGTCGCCCGGTTTTTATGATTAGTTACAGATGGGATTCGGCGTATTCGGCCAGGATTGAGCGCGGTACGCCCTGCAGGGTGATGTGGACCCCGTTGGGGAAGTCCTTGAAACGTTCGGTCAGGTAGGTCAGCCCGGAGCTGGTCGCGGACAGGTACGGGGTGTCGATCTGCGCCAGGTTACCCAGGCACACCACTTTGGAACCGGCACCGGCACGGGTGATGATGGTTTTCATCTGGTGCGGGGTCAGGTTCTGGCATTCGTCGATCAGGATCAGGCTCTGCTGGAAGCTGCGCCCGCGAATGTAGTTGAGGGATTTGAACTGCAACGGCACTTTGCTGAGGATGTAGTCGACGCTGCCATGGGTGCTTTCATCATCCATGTGCAAGGCTTCGAGGTTATCGGTGATCGCCCCCAGCCACGGCTCCATTTTCTCCGCTTCGGTACCGGGCAGGAAACCGATCTCCTGGTCCAGGCCCTGCACGCTGCGGGTGGCGATGATGCGCCGGTAGCGTTTGCTGACCATGGTCTGCTCGATAGCGGCGGCCAGGGCCAGGATGGTCTTGCCGGAACCGGCGGCGCCGGACAGGTTGACCAGGTGGATATCCGGATCGAGCAAGGCGAACAGCGCCAGGCTCTGGTAGATGTCACGAGGCTTGAGGCCCCACGCCTCTTGATGCAAAAGCGGTTCCTGGTGCAAATCCAGGATCAGCAATTTGTCGACCTGGATTTCCTTGATCCAGCCGACGAAGCCTTGTTCGTCGATGATGAATTCGTTGATGTGCACCGCCGGCAGGTTGTCGATCAGTTGCACCTGGTGCCAGGTGCGGCCATGGTCCTGGCGGGTCTCGACCTTGCTCACACGGTCCCAGAAGGAACCGGTCATGTTGTGGTAGCCATTGGGCAAGAGCGAAACGTCGTCGACCAGTTGGTCGGTGCTGTAGTCCTCCGCCGCGATCCCGCAGGCGCGTGCCTTGAGGCGCATGTTGATGTCTTTGGTCACCAACACCACGGCCTGGTCCTTGTTGCGCGCGTGCAGGTCGATCAACTGGTTGATGATGATGTTGTCGTTCAGGTGTTCAGGCAGCACCAGGTTGGGTTCGGTGCGCTTGCTCATCAGGATCGAGAGCAGGCCCTTGGGGCCACTTTTTCCACGCTGGATCGGCACGCCGAGTTCGACATCTTCCGGGGATGCATCGCCCAGGGTCTTGTCGATCAGGCGGATCGCCTGCCGGCATTCGGCCGCAACGCTGTGGTGCCCGCTCTTGAGCTTGTCCAGCTCTTCAAGCACGGTCATCGGGAGGGCAACGTGGTGTTCTTCGAAGTTCAGGAGCGCGTTTGGATCGTGGATCAATACGTTGGTATCGAGTACATAGAGGATTGGCTGGTTGGAGGAAGGGCTACGTCCGTGGTCATCCATACTCGGTCACCTATGTGGGGGCCATTCGACGCAATACCGTGACAGTGCTGCGCCTCGAGGTAGCCACCGAATTCACCCGCGAGGATTCAGGTGAACTGCACACAATTGGGTCTTGGAAGACGCCACCTGTGTTGCAGGTTTCGGCGGTCTGACTTCTTGATACTCCAAAACACATGACAGGAAAAAGCACTTTGACGTTTTTTTGAAGTTTATTTTTCAGAGTGACGAATAACCCTTGGCGTACCGTCATTGCGCCGTTAAAGTCGGAAGTCCGGTTGTCACGAATGTGGCCCGGGTTTTCCTCCCTCCCCAATGTTTCCGGGCTTTTTCCGGTTTCAGCGAAACGCTTCCTGGCAGTCCGCCCAACCGATCCCGCTCTGCGCCGTCTGCGCCATGAGCCAGGGCATTGCCGTTTTCACCCCATCCTGCTTGGCGTTGAAATTGATCACCCCGTGACGCCATAGCAGCATCAGGGTCAGTACACGCTGGGCGCTTTGCTCAGGCTTGAGCCGATTGCCGCTGTCCTGGGGATCGATGTCCCACAGCGCCACTTGCAGGCCCTGCTGCCGGAAAAACCCTTCGGCATCGCCTCGACGCTGGCCTTGGGGCGGACGGAACAGCGGTACGTAATTCTCGGGCAACTTGCCTTTTACCAGCTCGACACTGCGCCGGACCGAGTCTTGCCAGTCCTGCCAATGGCTGTGGGAACGAAACTCCCAGCCCTGCACACCCACGCACTGCCCCGCATACAACATTTGGAGGCTGTTGGCCGAGCGTTCCTCCAGCCGCGCCTGGATGTCCTTGCCCAGCACGAAAAAAGTGCCGTTCATGTTGGCTTTGCGCAGGTAATCGGTCAGCCACGGGGTGTTGTCCGGCACCACGTTGGCGGCGCTGTCGAAGGTCAGCAGGAACAGCCGATCGTTCATGTTCTCGCCATTGCGCTCGTAGTCGCCAAAACGAGCGACTTCACTGCTGGTTTGCGGAAAAAGCGCGGCTTTACGCAGCAGTTCATCGCGATATTGGGTATGGAAAATCTGGCTCGGCGCCGCCCATTTGATGTAGTAGGAGTTGTCATCCAGATGGAACCTGCGAGCCTCTTCGCGCAGGGTGGCCATGTCCTCGACCAAATAACAGAAAGAAGCATCCTGATCGCAACTGCGCTGGGCAAAGTTGTAATTGGCCAGCAGCCGCTGCCACAGCCGTGCGCGAAGCGCGTCGACCGCAGCCATGTTGACCGTGCGCAACCCCAAGTACTGCTTGAGCGCGATTTCATCCATGGCATCGATATCCAGCAGGCCCCGGGCGAACATCAGGATCTCGGCCCGCGAGGCCACGTCGAACAGCGTCGGGCTGGTAAGTTGTTCCGGCCAGGTGCTGCGGTCCAGGGTGGCGACGTCGTTGGGCGCGGCACTGGCACCCAGGCTCAACAACCAGGCCGATAACAGAAGGGCGATGCGCAAAAGGGATGTCTCCATAACGAAACCCGCGCGGCATGATAGCTGATCCTGACGTGTCCCCCTTGCGCAAACTTGGCGGACAAGCCCTTGTGGCGAGGGAGCTTGCTCCCGCTGGGCTGCGAAGCGGCCCCAGAATTTTTGCGGTCGCTGCGCAACCGAGCGGGAGCAAGCTCCCTCGCCACAAAAGCGCCTGCCCAGGAGAGCAACCATCCAAACACGCCCATCCATCACCTATCACCCCAATAGCTGGAGTCCACCCGGACAACCCCCTAGAATCGCCGCACCTTCAAGGAGACGATTGCATGCTGATGGTGATTTCCCCCGCCAAGACCCTCGATTACGAAACACCGCCGGCCACCGCGCGTTTCACTCAGCCGCAGTACCTGGATCACTCCCAGGAACTGATCCAACAGCTACGCGAATTCTCGCCGGCACAGATCAGCGAGCTGATGCACGTCTCCGACAAGATCGGCGGCCTCAATGCCGCGCGATTCGGCAGCTGGACACCGGCGTTCACCCCGGCCAACGCCAAGCAGGCGCTGCTGGCCTTCAAGGGTGATGTGTATACCGGCCTCGATGCGCAAAGCCTTGGCGAAGCCGATTTCGACTATGCCCAGCAACATTTGCGCATGCTCTCCGGCCTCTATGGCCTGTTGCGGCCACTGGACCTGATGCAACCCTATCGCCTGGAAATGGGCACGAAGCTGGCCAACGCCCGGGGCAAGGACCTGTATGCCTTCTGGGGCACGCGCATCAGCGAATGGCTGAACGAAGCCTTGGCCGACCAGGGCGACGACATACTGCTGAACCTGGCTTCCAATGAGTACTTCTCGGCGGTCAAGCGCAGCGCACTGAAAGCGCGCGTCATCGATACCGAATTCCGCGACCTGAAAAACGGCCAGTACAAAATCATCAGCTTCTACGCCAAGAAAGCCCGGGGCCTGATGAGTCGTTTCGTGATCGAGGAACGGATCAACGACCCTGCGGCACTCAGCCAATTCGACGTGCAAGGCTATCGTTTCAACCCCGAGCAATCGAGCCAGAACAAATTGGTGTTCCTGCGCGATCACGCTCCCGAATAAGGCACCCCCTTATATCGTTCTCTGATCGGGGGCTTCGATCAAGCCCCGATCTGTCATCTTAGTTCCTCGCCTGTTTCGCCAGTTTCATGGCGTCAATAAATCGCCCCGCTCCCCCGCTAACTTTTCTTTCACTCGACACTCGTCAGTTTTTTGCGTAGTGGCACCGATTTTTTTCATCGGTAGTGGCACAAAAATATCTCAGCTCATTAACTCCCCATTTATAAAGGCCAAAACGGCAAGTGCCATCATCTTGAGAGCAGTGCCATCTTCGATAATATTTCGAAAAATTTCGAAAATCGCGATGAGCGGATCGGAACTATGTGAAATCGCACGGCTCATACCACCCGTAACGATTCTTCGCAGATCTGTAGGAGATAACTTACACAGGACGTCGAACGGATTAACCAAGTTGTCACGACAACTTAGCGAAACGGTCGTCTAATTGGATCCACCCTTAAAGGATGGGAGATAACGCACCATTACTATCCCCTACAAGGCCAAGGCTGCGCCCCTATAACGTGCTCACCCGAGCACACAAGCTTCTGATTTTGTGGGCTTTTCGCCAGGGATTGGAAGTGAAGGACCTTTGCACGAGCGTTCCCGACAACGAGGACTGGCTGCATAACAGGGCAGGTCATAACAACTAGGCCGCTTTGCGCACAACTTGAGTGCAATTATTTAGACACTCGGAACTTAGTATGCCTGCACACGGCACTGTGGCGCCTGCATTCCACACTTCCGAGTGCACGATGACCGCTGAACACTATTAACTCCGGCCATTTAATGGCGTGAAAAACAGAGGTAAATGCGATGCGCATTAGCATATTTGGTTTGGGTTACGTCGGTGCAGTATGTGCCGGTTGCCTGTCTGCACGGGGCCATGATGTAGTTGGCGTAGATGTCGCCAAAGACAAAATCGACATGATCAACGCGGGCAAATCGCCGATCGTTGAACCTGGTCTTGGCGAGCTATTGGCGCAAGGCATTCAAACAGGCCGACTGCGCGGTACAACCAACTTCGCCGAAGCCATTCGTGATACTGACTTGTCGATGATTTGCGTCGGCACACCCAGCAAAAAGAACGGTGACCTGGAACTGAACTACATCGAGGCCGTGTGCCGCGAGATCGGTTTTGTCCTGCGTGACAAGACCACCCGCCACACCATCGTGGTTCGCAGCACCGTATTGCCGGGCACGGTGGCAAACGTTGTCATCCCAATCCTGGAAGACTGCTCCGGCAAGAAAGCCGGCGTCGATTTCGGTGTCGCGGTCAACCCTGAATTCCTGCGCGAAAGCACCGCGATCAAGGACTACGACCAGCCGCCAATGACCGTGATCGGTGAGTTCGACACCGCTTCCGGCGACGTTCTGCAGTCGCTGTACGAAGAACTCGACGCGCCGATCATCCGCAAGGACATCGCCGTTGCCGAGATGATCAAGTACACCTGCAACGTGTGGCACGCCACCAAGGTGACCTTTGCCAACGAGATCGGCAACATCGCCAAGGCCGTCGGCGTCGATGGTCGTGAAGTGATGGACGTGGTCTGCCAGGACAAGACCCTGAACCTGTCCCAGTACTACATGCGTCCAGGCTTCGCCTTCGGCGGCTCCTGCCTGCCCAAGGACGTTCGTGCCCTGACCTACCGCGCCGGCGCCCTGGACGTGGAAGCACCGCTGCTCAACTCGTTGATGCGCAGTAACGAATCCCAAGTGCAGAACGCCTTCGACATCGTTTCCAGCCACGACAAGCGCAAAGTCGCGCTGCTGGGCCTGAGCTTCAAGGCCGGCACCGACGACCTGCGTGAAAGCCCGTTGGTAGAACTGGCGGAAATGCTGATCGGCAAGGGCTTCGACCTGAAGATCTACGACAGCAACGTCGAATACGCCCGCGTCCACGGTGCGAACAAGGACTACATCGAGTCGAAGATTCCTCACGTCTCGTCCTTGCTCAACGCCGACTTCGACTCGGTGATCGACAGCTCCGACATCATCATCCTGGGCAACCGCGACGAGAAGTTCCGCGCGCTGACCGAAAACGTACCGGAAGGCAAGCAGGTCATCGACCTGGTCGGCTTCATGTCCAAGGCCACCAACCCGAGTGGCCGGACCGAAGGCATCTGCTGGTAAGTCTGTTTGCCGGCCGGGGCATGCCCTGGCCGGCCTTTCGCCTGCCTTAACCCATCGGGCCGCCCACAAGGCCCGCCCGAGATAGAGACGGATGCAGATTATGCACAGGCTAAAGCACGGCCTGCTTCAGGCCGCCGGTTGGCTGTTTTACATGAGTTTATTGATGGGCATCGCCATGGCGCTGCCCACGTCCACGTTCGACTCCGAATCCAAGGATTTCATCTTCCTGATCGGCGCCGTGGGCATCTGGCGTTACTCCATGGGAGCGACGCATTTCGTGCGCGGCATGATCTTCCTGTACATCGTCTACCCGCACCTGCGCCGCAAGGTCCGCAAGCTGGGCAAGGCGGCGGATCCGTCCCATGTGTACCTGATGGTCACCAGCTTCCGGATCGACGCGCTGACTACGGCCCAGGTCTATAGCTCGGTTATTCGCGAGGCCATCGACTGCGGGCTGCCCACCACCGTGGTCTGCTCCATCGTGGAAATGTCCGATGAACTGCTGGTCAAGAGCCTCTGGGCCCGCATGAACCCGCCAGCGCGGGTCAAGCTGGACTTCGTGCGCATTCCCGGCACCGGCAAGCGCGACGGCCTGGCCTTCGGCTTCCGCGCCATCTCCCGTCACTTGCCGGACGACCGCGCCGTGGTGGCGGTGATCGACGGCGACACCGTGCTCGCCGAAGGCGTCGTGCGCAAGACCGTGCCGTGGTTCCAACTGTTCGGCAATGTCGGCGGCTTGACCACCAACGAGTTCTGCGAAGTGCGCGGCGGCTACATCATGAGCGAGTGGCACAAGCTGCGCTTCGCCCAGCGGCACATCAACATGTGCTCCATGGCGTTGTCCAAGCGCGTGCTCACCATGACCGGGCGCATGTCGGTATTCCGCGCCACCGTGGTCACCAACCCGGACTTCATCGCCGATGTGGAAAGCGACTCGCTGCAACACTGGCGCCTGGGCCGCTTCAAGTTCCTGACCGGCGATGACAAGTCGAGCTGGTTCAGCCTGATGCGCCTGGGCTACGACACCTTCTACGTGCCCGATGCGGCGATCAACACCGTCGAGCATCCGCCGGAGAAGAGCTTCATCAAGGCCAGCCGCAAGCTGATGTTCCGCTGGTACGGCAACAACCTGCGGCAGAACTCCCGGGCTTTGGGCCTGGGCATGCGGCGTCTGGGCCTGTTCACCTCGGTGGTGCTGTTCGACCAACGGGTGTCGATGTGGACCTCGCTGCTGGGCCTGACCGTGGCCTTGATCGCCAGCTTCAAGTACGGCACCGCGTTCATCCTGGTGTACCTGCTGTGGATCGGCATCACCCGGTTCCTGCTGACCCTGCTGCTGTCGTGCTCCGGACACAAGATCGGCCCTGCCTACCCGGCGATTCTCTATTACAACCAGATCGTCGGTGCCCTGGTGAAGATCTACGTGTTCTTCCGCCTCGACCAGCAGTCCTGGACTCGCCAGCCCACCCACCTGACCCGTGATCTCGCCAGCTTTCAACGTTGGTTCAACACTTGGTCGTCTCGGACCATGACCTTCTCCGCCGGCAGCATTTTTGTCGCCGTGCTGCTGACGATGGTCTGACCGGACTTGAATGAATTAACTAGGAAATCGCCCCTATGAACACCGCCGTGAATGTCAACGTAGTGCATGAATCCGAAGCCCAGCGCCAACACGCCCGGGTCAAAATCCCGGCCAAGCTGCGCTTCTTCGGTCCCGACCGCACGCCCATGGAAGTCAAGGTCCTGGACCTGTCCGCCGGCGGGCTGTGCTTCAACGCCGGCCAGCTGCCGCTCAAGATTGGCGAGACCTACAAGGCTCGCCTGCAATTCGTCATCGACAACCTTGGCCTGGCCATGGACGTGGAATTGCAGATCCGCTCCTACGACCGCGAGACCGGCCGTACCGGTTGCCAATTCCAGAACCTGGAGCCGCGGGACATCTCGACACTGCGTCACATCATCACCTCGCACCTGGCCGGCGACATCGTCGGCGTCGGCGACGTGCTGGCGACCCTGCAGCGCGACAACTTCACCAAGGCTCGCAAGCAGAAAGACGACAACGGCGGCATGAGCGCCTTCGGTCGCCTGCGCGCCGTGACCTTCAGCCTCGGGATCTTCATCGTTGGCCTGGCGGCGTTCGGGTTCATCTTCAAGTCGGTGTATGGCATGTACTTCGTCAGCCACGCCCAGGCAGGCCTGGTGAACGTACCGGGCATGGCGATCACCATGCCGCGCGACGGCACTGTGCAGAGCCTGGTCAAGGCCGACGGCGTGGCCGCCAAGGGCGCCCCACTGGCGACCTTCAGCACCAGCATGCTCGATGTGCTCAAGGGTCACCTGGACGACAACCAATTGCAGCCGTCCAAAGTCGAAGAGCTGTTCGGCAAGCAAATGACCGGCACCCTGACGTCGCCGTGCGACTGCATCGTGGCCCAACAACTGGTTGCCAACGGTCAGTACGCCAGCAAGGGCGACGTGATCTTCCAACTGGTTCCACGGGGCACTGAGGCCAACGTCGAAGCGCGTTTCTCCTATCGCCAGTTCGGCGACGTGCGCCCAGGCACGCCGGTCAGCTTCCAGGTCGCCGGCGAAGACACCACCCGTACCGGCAAGATCGTCAGCAGCACCAGCCTGAAAAGTGCCGACCTGTCCTCCGATATCCGTGTGCTGATCCAGCCTGACGAACCCCTGGACAGCGCGCTGGCCGGCCGTCCGGTAGAAGTCACCAGCGACCGTGGCCCGAACCTGAACTGGCTGATCGACAAAGCCATGGCCGTCGGTATTTAAGTCGAGGATATGCCCGTGACCATTATAAAAATCCTGAACAGCCCACAGGCCCTGTGGGAGCGAGCCTGCTCGCGAAAGGATCCACGCGGTCAGGATGATATGCCGCAAGCTCGTTCCCAGATGGGAACACTGTGTGCCTTGGCACTGGCCGTCAGCCTGGCCGGTTGCGCCGGCCTGCCCGATCAACGCCTGGCCAACGAAGCCCTCAAGCGCGGCGACACGGCGCTGGCGCAGCAGAACTACCAGCAACTGGCCGACCTGGGCTACAGCGAAGCCCAAGTAGGCCTGGCCGATATCCAGGTGGACAGCCGCGATCCCGAACAGATGAAAAAAGCCGAGGCGACTTACCGCGCCGCGGCCGACATCTCGCCGCGGGCCCAGGCGCGCCTGGGTCGCCTGCTGGTGGCCAAGCCCGGTTCCACCGAAGCGGAAAAACACGAAGCCGAAGGCCTGTTGAAGAAAGCCTTCGCCAACGGCGAAGGCAACACCCTGATCCCGCTGGCGATGCTGTACCTGCAATATCCCCACAGCTTCCCGAACGTCAACGCCCAGCAGCAGATCAGTCAATGGCGCAGCGCCGGTTATCCGGAAGCGGGCCTGGCGCAAATCCTGCTCTACCGCACCCAAGGCACCTACGACCAGCACTTGGATGAAGTCGAGAAAGTCTGCAAGGCCGCGCTGGCGACCACGGACATCTGCTACGTCGAACTGGCCACCGTCTATCAGAAACGCGGCCAGCCGGAACAGCAGGCCGCGCTGCTCAAGCAAATGCAGGACGGCCACGCCCGTGGCGTCGTTTCCGCCCAGCGCGTGGACAGCGTCGCCCGCGTCCTGGCCGATGCCAGCCTGGGCAAGACCGATGAAAAGACCGCCCAATCGCTGCTCGAAGGCATCGCCCCTGGCTACCCCGCTGCCTGGGTCAGCCTGGCGCAACTGCTCTACGACTTCCCGGAACTGGGTGACGTCGACAAGATGATGCAGTACCTGGAAAACGGCCGCGCCGCCGACCAGTCGCGCGCTGATCTGTTGCTGGGCAAGCTGTACTACGAAGGCAAGTGGGTCCCGGCCGATGCCAAGGTCGCCGAGGCGCATTTCCAGAAAGCCGTGGGCCGTGAAGTGGCCGCCGACTATTACCTCGGCCAGATTTATCGCCGCGGTTACCTGGGCCAGGTGTACTCGCAAAAAGCCCTGGACCACCTGCTCAAGGCCGCCCGCAACGGCCAGAACAGCGCCGACTACGCCATTGCCCAGCTGTTCTCCCAGGGCAAGGGCACCAAGCCCAACCCGGTCAACGCGTATGTGTTCAGCCAGTTGGCCAAGGCGCAGAACACCCCGCAAGCCACCGAGCTTGCCCAAACCCTCGAAGCACAATTACCGCCGGAACAACTTGCACAAGCGCAACGCCTGCTACAACAAGAGCAGGCCATTCGCGGCGCAATGAGCCCCGATACGCTTGAACTGCAAGCCCTAAAAGAAGATGACGGCGAGGAACCTCTATGAAGCTTTTGAAGCTCAATCCTTTTGTACAGGCTGGTATTGGCCTGTCGTTTGCCCTGTTGTGGTCCAGCCCGACCCTGGCGGCCCTGACTGACACCAAGAACTTCGGCCTGGAAGTGAAGATCACCGGCCAGTCCGAAGACGACCGTGACCTCGGCACCCAGAGCGGTGGCGACGTCAACGGTGTCGGCCTGGACCTGCGTCCATGGGTCTACGGCGAAAGCGAAAGCGGCGCCTGGAGCGCCTACGCCATGGCCCAGGCCGTGACGTCCAGCGACATCATCGAGACCGACACCCTGCAGCAGTCCGATGGCAACACCCAGCAAACCGACAGCGGTGATCGCGAA
Source organism: Pseudomonas sp. Z3-6 (assembly GCF_051131985.1). Lineage (NCBI taxonomy): Bacteria > Pseudomonadati > Pseudomonadota > Gammaproteobacteria > Pseudomonadales > Pseudomonadaceae > Pseudomonas > Pseudomonas sp. Z3-6. The sequence continues at coordinate 1,350,476 of NZ_CP071644.1, read as the reverse complement.
GCCAAGAAAAGCTACCTGGCCATGCGCGAGTTCTGGATCGGCTACCGTGGCCTGACCCCTTACCCGGGCGAGCAGTTGAAGTTCGGTCGCCAGCGCCTGCGCAACGACGACGGCCAATGGCGCGACACCAACATCGAAGCCCTGAACTGGACCTTCGACACCACCTTGCTGCGGGCCAACCTCGGCGTGGCCGAACGGTTCAGCGAATACCGCACCGACCTCAAGGAACTGTCCCCCAAGGACAAGGACCGCATGCACGTCTACGGCGACGTGGGCTACCAGTGGATGCCAGGCCAGTGGGCCGGGATCCGTGCCCACCACTCCCATGACAGCGGCAGCCTCGATTACCCGACCCCGGGCGAAGCCACCGACACCCTGGACAAGACCGAGAACGGTGACTTGACCTGGCTGGGCCTGGAAGCCAACAGCGACGCCTACAACTGGCGCAACACCAACACCGTCAACTACTGGGCGAGCCTCACCGGCATGACCGGCGACCGCGACACCGTCAACCCGCTCAACGCCGACGGCACGCGCCCAACAGAAGCCAAGCACAGCGATGACGTCGACGGCTGGGCCACCGACCTGGGTATCCGTCTGCGTCTGGACCCGCAATGGCAAGTCGGTGCGGCCTATGCCCGCGCCAGCGAGGACTACGAGCAGAACGGCCTGCAAAGCAACCGCTCGAACTTCACCGGCACCCGCTCGCGCGTGCACCGTTTCGGCGAAGCGTTCCGCGGCGAAATGGCCAACACCCAGAGCGCCAGCCTGTTCGGTTCCTGGCAATTGCGTGACGAATACGACGCAAGCCTTGTGTACCACAAGTTCTGGCGCGTGGACGGCAACAAGCCGGTGGGCAGCAACGGCATCAACGCCGTGGAAAACAACACCGACGACGTGACCGGCGCGATCCTGTCCACCTCGACCCTGCCGCTGCGTGATGGCGACAAGGACCTGGGCCAGGAAGTCGACCTCGTCGTTACCAAGTACTTCAAGCAAGGCCTGCTGCCGGCCGCGCTGAGTCAGTCCATTGATGAGCCGTCGGCGCTGGTGCGCTTTCGTGGCGGCGTGTTCAAGCCAGGCGACGCCTACGGCAAAGAGGTCGATTCGTACATGCATCGCGCCTTTGTCGACGTGATCTGGCGCTTCTGATGCGAATGGCCATGGGAGTGCCCGATATGAACCGCTACCTCAGGAACAGCCAGGCGATGAAAGGTTCGATCAGCCTGTTGGTCGCAGCGATGCTGCTGGCCGGCTCGCCGGCGTTCGCCAACGTTGAACCGGTGGTCAAGCCGGGCAACGTGGCCAAGGAACTGCAACAAGCCAAGACCTACACCGTCAGCAGCGCGCCGACCGCACCGCTGGAGCTGGCCGCGCCGACCCTGCCCGACCTCAAAGGCTATACGCCCGAAGCGGTCGCGGCCAAGATCGTGCGCAGCAAGCCCGGCAAGATCAGCGTGCGCCGGATGATGCAGGAAAACGCCTTGAAGGACTTCATCGGCGGCGACAACAAGATGGCCGAGTGGGTGGTGCGCCAGCGCGGCATCCCACAGGCCATCTTCATCGACGATGGCTACATGAACCTCAAGGACCTGGTCAAAAAGGTGCCCAAGCAGTACCTCAGCGAAACCTCGCCAGGCGTATTCCTGGCCAGGATTCCGATTGTGGTCGGCGAGAAAGGCATCCTTGAGATCGACAAGCAAACCCAGGAATTGCGCCTGTCCCAGGAGGGCGGCGCATTCCTGATCAACGATGGCCGGATGTTCATCCGCGACACCAAGGTCACCGGCTGGCGCGAAAAGGAAAACGGCCCTGCCACGTTCCGCTCGCCCAATGAATTCCGTCCGTTCCTGCTGTCCTGGGGCGGCACCGAGACCTACATCGTCAACAGCAAGATGGCCAGTTTCGGCTACGCCAACAGTAAGTCGTACGGGGTGAGTATTTCCCAGTACACGCCGAACATGGCCAAGGTCCTCAAGCGCCCGGAACCGACCGGTTGGATCATCGGTTCCGAGTTCTCGGACATGTGGTACGGCTTCTACTGCTACGAAACCAACGACTTCGTGGTCAAGGGCAATACCTACAAGGACAACATCGTCTACGGCATCGACCCCCACGACCGTTCCCATCGGCTGATCATTGCCGACAACACCGTCTACGGGACCAAGAAAAAGCACGGGATCATTATTTCCCGTGAGGTCAACGACAGTTTCATTTTCAACAACCGCAGCTATGACAACAAACTCTCGGGCCTGGTGATCGACCGTAACAGCGTGAACAACCTGATCGCCTACAACGAGATCTACAAGAACCACACCGACGGCATCACGCTGTACGAGAGTGGTGACAACCTGCTGTGGGGCAACAAAGTGATCAGCAACCGCCGCCACGGCATCCGGATTCGTAACAGCGTGAACATCCGCCTCTACGAAAACGTGTCCATGGCCAACGGCCTGACCGGTCTCTACGGCCACATCAAAGACCTGTCGGACACCGACCGGGACATCAAGCTCGACCCGTTCGATACCGAAGTGTCATTGATCGTGGTGGGTGGCGAACTCGCCGCCAATGGCAGCGGCCCATTGTCCATTGACTCGCCCTTGAGCGTTGAGCTGTACCGCGTGTCCATGCTCGCGCCGACCAAATCCAGCGGCATCAGCTTCACGGGGATCCTTGGCGAGCGCCAGGATGAAATTCTCGACCTGTTGGTGCGCCAGCAGAAAGCCGTGCTGATCGACCCTGTCGAACGCCAGACCGAAATGCGGGACTGAGGATGACCTTTATGAACCCACAGATGATCAAACTTTTGGGCCTGTCCGCCCTGACTGCCGGCATTCTCGCCGCTGCAAGTGGCGCGCGCGCCGATGAAGTCAAGGCACCGAGCTTCACCGCCGAACCGTGCTGCAACCTGTGCCCGGCGGCCCATGACGCGAAGAACTACACCACGCGCTACCAGCAGAACTTCACCACGCTGGTACAAGCCCAGGGCGATTGGCTGTTCCGGACCCAGGAAGACCTGCGCACCGAATTCAACACCACGCCGGCCGGCTACAAGCGCCTGCAGCAGTTGCACGATGCGTTCAAGGCCAAAGGCGTCGAGCTGGTGCTCGTCTACCAGCCGACCCGGGGCCTGGTGAACCGCAACAAGCTCAACCCGCAGGAAAAAGCCGCTTTCGACTATGAGAAAGCCCTGGCCAACTACAAATCCATGCTCGGCCGTTTCGCCCAGATGGGTTATGTGGTGCCGGACCTGTCGCCGCTGACTAACGAAAACCTGCCCGAAACCCTGCCGGCCCACGATTTCTATTTCCGTGGCGACCAGCACTGGACCCCATACGGCGCCCAGCGCACCGCCAAGGTCGTGGCCGAGAAGGTCAAGCAGATCCCGGCCTTCGCCGACATCCCCAAGCGTGAGTTCGAGACCAAGAAGTCCGGCCGCATGGGCAAGACCGGCACCCTGCACAACATGGCCGGGCAGCTGTGCGGCACCAGCTACGCGATCCAGTACATGGACCAGTTCACCACCGAACCCAAGGGCGAGGCCGGCGACGGCGACCTGTTCGGCGATTCCGGCAACCCGCAGATCACCCTCGTGGGCACCAGTCACAGCGGCAAGAACTACAATTTTGCCGGTTTCCTGGAAGAAGCCATCGGCGCCGACATCCTCAACGTCGCCTTCCCCGGCGGTGGTTTCGAGGGCGCGATGATCCAGTACCTGGGCAGCGAAGAGTTCCAGAAGAACCCGCCGAAGATTCTCATCTGGGAATTCTCGCCGCTGTATCGCCTGGACCAGGAAACCATCTACCGCCAGATGATGGCGCTGCTGGACAACAACGGTTGCGAAGGCAAGCCGGCCCTGATGAGCAGCAAGGCCAAGCTCAAGCCGGGCAAGAACGAATTGATGGTCAACAGCCAGAACATGGATCTGCGTAACGGCAGCCACCAGGTCGACATCCGCTTCGCCGACACCTCGGTGAAAACCTTGCAAGCCACCCTCTGGTACATGAATGGGCGCCACGAGGACATCAAGATCGAAAAACCGAATACCTCCGACACCGACGGACGTTTCGCCTTCCAATTGCGTACCGACGAGGACTGGGCCTCCCAGAACCTCTTGGCTCTAGAGGTCCAGGGTCCTGAAGCCGGCAAGGAGCCACTGCAAGTGGAAGCGAAAGTCTGCAAACGCAACGCATCTCCGCAAGCCGGGCAACAAACGGCTCAAATCGGACAATGAGGTCTCGTCTCATGACCAGTACCACGCGCACCCGAACGTTGAAAACGCTGCTGGCGCCCTCCCTGCTGACCCTGGCGATGTTCGCCGGGGCCACGCAGGCGGCGGCCCCGCTGCGCCCGCCACAGGGTTACTTCGCACCGATCGAGAAGGTCAAGGCCGGCGAAGCGGCCAAAGGTTGCGACGCCACGCCGACGCCCTACACCGGTTCCCTGCAATTTCGCAGCAAGTACGAGGGCTCCGACAAGGCCCGCGCGACGCTGAACGTGCAATCGGAAAAAGCCTTCCGCGACAGCACCGCCGACATCACCAAGATCGAGCGTGGCGTCAGCAAGCAAGTGATGCAGTTCATGCGTGACGGCCGCCCCGAGCAACTGGAATGCACGCTGAACTGGCTGACCGCCTGGGCCCAGGCCGATGCGTTGATGTCCAAGGACTTCAACCACACCGGCAAGTCCATGCGCAAATGGGCGTTGGGCAGCATGGCTTCGGCCTATGTGCGCCTGAAGTTCTCCGAGTCCCGTCCGCTGGCCAATCACCCGGAGCAGGCGCAATTGATCGAAGGCTGGTTCAGTCGGATGGCCGACCAGGTGGTCAGCGATTGGGACAACCTGCCGCTGGACAAGATCAACAACCATTCCTACTGGGCTGCCTGGTCGGTGATGGCCACCTCCGTGGCAACCAACCGCCGCGACCTGTTCGATTGGGCCGTCAAGGAATACAAGGTCGGCGTCAATCAAGTCGACGCCGAAGGCTATTTGCCCAACGAACTCAAGCGCAAGCAACGGGCCCTGTCCTACCACAACTACGCCCTGCCGCCATTGGCGATGATCGCCAGTTTCGCCCAGGTCAACGGCGTCGACCTGCGCCAGGAAAACAACGGTGCGCTCAAGCGCCTGGGCGACCGGGTGCTGGCCGGGGTGAAAGACCCGGACATCTTCGAAGAGAAGAACGGCGAAGAGCAGGACATGAAGGACCTGAAGGTCGATTCGAAATTCGCCTGGCTCGAACCGTTCTGCAGCCTCTACACCTGCTCGGAGGACGTGCTGGAACGCAAGCACGAAATGCAACCGTTCAAGACCTTCCGCCTCGGCGGGGACTTGACCCGGGTGTATGACCCTTCGCGGGAGAAAGGCGAGAAAGGGAGCTGACACCGTACCCCTTGCCTGGCGGCAAACCCATTGTGGGAGCGGGCTTGCTCGCGAATCGGTCTGACATCCAACAATGATGTCGACTGATACACCGCCTTCGCGAGCAAGCCCGCTCCCACAGGGGCAGTGTCAGACATGAACTGTATACGCCCCCCGGTTTTCATGGGGGGGGTTGGGGGGGCTCTGGCCCTTGACTGTTGATTCAACATGGAGAGATCGGGATGGTATTTTCATCCAACGTGTTCCTGTTCCTGTTCCTGCCGATCTTTCTCGGCTTGTACTACTTGAGCGGGCAACGCTATCGCAACCTGCTGCTGCTGATCGCCAGCTACGTGTTCTATGCCTGGTGGCGCGTGGACTTCCTCGCGCTGTTCGCCGGCGTGACCCTGTGGAACTACTGGATCGGCCTGAAAGTCGGCGCCGCCGGCGTGCGCACCAAACCGGCCCAGCGCTGGCTGTTGCTCGGCGTGGGCGTGGACTTGGCGATCCTGGGCTATTTCAAATACGCCAACTTCGGCGTGGACAGCCTCAATGCGATCATCACCGGCTTTGGTCTGAACCCGTTCATCCTGACCCACGTGCTGTTGCCGATCGGGATCTCGTTCTACATCTTCGAGTCCATCAGCTACATCATCGACGTCTATCGCGGTGACACACCGGCGACTCGCAACCTGATCGACTTCGCGGCATTCGTGGCGATCTTCCCGCACCTGATCGCCGGCCCCGTGTTGCGTTTCCGCGACCTGGCCGACCAGTTCAACAACCGCACCCACACGCTGGACAAGTTCTCCGAAGGCTGCACCCGCTTCATGCAGGGCTTCATCAAGAAAGTGTTCATCGCCGACACCCTGGCGGTGGTGGCCGACCATTGCTTCGCCTTGCAGAACCCGACCACGGGCGATGCCTGGCTCGGCGCCCTGGCCTACACCGCACAGCTGTACTTCGACTTCTCCGGCTACAGCGACATGGCCATCGGCCTGGGCCTGATGATGGGTTTCCGTTTCATGGAAAACTTCAAGCAGCCCTACATCAGCCAGTCGATCACCGAGTTCTGGCGCCGCTGGCACATCAGTTTGTCGACCTGGCTGCGCGACTACCTCTACATCACCCTGGGCGGTAACCGCAAAGGCACGCTGATGACCTATCGCAACCTGTTCCTGACCATGCTGCTCGGTGGTCTGTGGCACGGCGCGAACATCACCTACGTGATCTGGGGTGCCTGGCACGGCATGTGGCTGGCCATCGAAAAAGCGGTAGGCATCGACACCAACCCACGCAGCATCAACCCGATTCGTTGGGCGCTGACCTTCCTGCTGGTGGTGATGGGCTGGGTGATCTTCCGCGCCGAAAACCTGCACGTGGCCGGTCGCATGTACAGCGCGATGTTCAGCTTCGGCGACTGGTCGCTGTCGGAACTGACCCGCGCCAACCTCACCGGCCTGCAGATCGCCACGCTGGTAGTGGCCTACGCCACCCTCGCCTTCTTCGGCCTGCGGGACTTCTACACCAACCGTCCACCGGTCAAGACCAAGCCTGAGGTCAATACCGAAGCCAACGGCCCGGCCACCGCGCAACCGGGAATGATCAGGGCCGTGCCGGGTGACAACCCAGCGGCGATCCACGAGCCGGGCTACACCGTCGGCGTCGAGGCCCAAGTGCAACCGGCCTACTGGACCGTGGACTGGTCACGCTACGTGATGCGCGCCCTGGTGCTGCTGCTGTTCATTGCCTCGATTCTCAAACTCTCGGCGCAAAGCTTCTCGCCGTTCCTTTACTTCCAGTTCTGAGGGATCTGAACATGACCCGCTCATTACGCATCTTTTACATCGCACTGTTCATGCTGATTTTGACAGCGCTGGGCCTGTGGTCGATGCGCAGCTTCTTCGGCTTCAGCACCAACCCCGACGCGACCGTGCTCAACGGGCGCTGGGCCAAGGCCGTGGAAACGCACTACGACGAAGAGTTTCCGATCAAGCGCCTGGGCACCAACATCTGGGCCGCGCTGGATTACAAGCTGTTCAACGAGGGCCGCAAAGGCGTGGTCCTGGGCCGCGACCAGTGGCTGTACAGCGACGAAGAGTTCAACCCGATCGTCAACGAAGACCAGAACCTGCAAGGCAACTACGCGCTGATCGAAGGCGTGCGCCAGAAGCTCAAGGAGCAAGGCATCACCCTCGTCATGGCGATCGTGCCGGCCAAGGCGCGGCTGTACCCCGAGCACCTGGGTGAAGTGAAGCCTTCGAGCATTCACGCCAACCTGTACCAGGACTTCCATGCCCGCGTGGCAGCGGACAAGATCGTCGCCCCTGACCTGCTCGCCCCGCTGCAGCAGGCCAAGCAAAGCGGCCAGCAAGTGTTCCTGCGCACCGACACCCACTGGACACCGGAAGGCGCGCAAATTGCTGCGGAACATCTGGCCAAAGCCATTGCCGAACGCACACCACTCAATGGCGAACCACAGCGTTTCGTCACTGAGCCGGCAGAAAAAGTCATTCATAAAGGCGACCTGCGTCAGTTCCTGCCGCTGGACCCGCTGTTCGAAAACCTGATGCCGGCCCAGGAGCCGCTCGTCAAGCGCAACACCCGCGAAGCCGACGACCAGCCGGCCAGCGATGACGCACTGTTCGCCGATGCCCAGGTGCCCGTGGCCCTGATCGGCACCAGCTACAGCGCCAACCCCAACTGGAATTTCGTCGGTGCGCTCAAGCAAGCCCTGCACAGCGACGTCGTCAACTACGCCGAAGACGGCCATGGGCCGATTCTGCCGATGCTCAGCTACCTCAAGAGCGATGCCTTCAAGAACAGCCCGCCACAGGTGCTGATCTGGGAGTTCCCTGAACGTTATCTGCCCGTGAACAACGAGATCGGCGACGCCGATCCGCAGTGGGTCGCCGAGCTCAAGCAGGCCGGCGCCCGCCAACAGAACGTAGCTGCTAACACACAATCCGAGACGCCCGACCGGGCGCAAAACTGAAAGAGAGGTCCACCATGACTTTCAACACTACTCCTCGCCGTCTCGCTGCTCGCTCCTTCAAGGCCGTTGCCCTGGTCGCCAGCATGAGCGCCCTTTCCTTCTCGGCCTTCGCCGGTGACTCGGCCCTCTACGGTCCGGTCGCGCCAAAAGGCTCGAGCTTCGTGCGGGTGTACAACGCCAGCAACGCCGAAGTCAGCGCCACCGTCGGCAGCACCAACATCAGCGACGTAGCCCCCCTGGCCAGCAGCGACTTCAGCTTCATGCCCGGTGGCGACTACAGCGCCAAGGTCGGCAGCCAGTCCGTGCCGGTGAAACTGGCCTCCGATCACTATTACACCCTGGTCAACAACGCCACCGGCCAGCCGCAACTGATCGAAGAGCCACCGTTCAAGAACAAACAGAAGTCCCTGGTCCGCGTACAGAACCTCAGCGACAAGGCACTGACCCTCAAGACCGCCGACGGCAAGACCGAAGTGGTGCCGAACGTGGCCGCCAAGGGCCGTGGCGAACGTGAAATCAACCCAGTGAAAGTGTCCCTGGCCCTGTTCGAAGGCGACAAGAAAGTCGGCGACGTCAAGCCCGTGGCCCTGGAGCGCGGCGAAGCGGCCGTGCTGTACGTCACCGGTTCAGGCAGCAGCCTGTCGCCAGTGTGGGTGAAACGCCCAGTGTCGACCCGATGATGAATTCACCTGATTGACGCTGTACCCCTGTGGGAGCGGGCTTGCTCGCGAATACGGTCTCACATTCAACATTGATGTTGGCTGAACCACCGCTTTCGCGAGCAAGCCCGCTCCCACCCTGAATCGGGGTGTCAATCGGGTACGGAACAACAACAAGAGAGTGAAACGACAGAACGCAGTAGCTCTAACAACCATTTCGCTTCAAGGAGTAACAAACATGATTCCGGTGATCTTGTCAGGTGGTAGTGGCTCACGTCTTTGGCCGCTTTCGCGCAAGCAATTCCCTAAACAGTTCCTGGCCTTGACCGGTGAACACACCCTGTTCCAGCAGACCCTCGAGCGCCTGGTGTTCGAAGGCATGGACACGCCGATCGTGGTCTGCAACAAAGACCACCGTTTCATCGTCAACGAGCAACTGAGCGCCCGTAAGCTCGAAACCCAGCGCATCCTGATGGAACCGTTCGGCCGCAACACCGCTCCGGCCGTGGCGCTGACCGCGATGATGCTGGTCAACGAAGGCCGCGACGAGCTGATGCTGGTGCTGCCGGCCGACCACGTGATCGACGACCAGAAAGCCCTGCAACGCGCCCTGGCCCTGGCCACCGTGGCCGCCGAGCGTGGCGAAATGGTGCTGTTCGGCGTACCGGCCACCAAACCGGAAACCGGCTACGGCTACATCAAGTCGACCAACGATGCGCTGCTGCCCGAGGGCGTGAGCCGCGTCTCGCACTTCGTCGAAAAACCCGACGTCAAGCGTGCCACCGAGTTCGTCGAGGCCGGCGGTTATTTCTGGAACAGCGGCATGTTCCTGTTCCGCGCCAGCCGCTTCCTCGAAGAGCTGAAAAAGCACGATCCGGACATCTACGACACCTGCCTGCTGACCCTGGAGCGCAGTGAGCAGACCGCCGACACCATCACCTTCGACGAAGCCACCTTCGCCTGCTGCCCGGACAACTCCATCGACTACGCCGTGATGGAAAAGACCCAGCGTGCCTGCGTCGTACCGCTGTCGGCTGGCTGGAGCGATGTCGGCTGCTGGGCGTCGCTGTGGGAAGTCAACGAGAAAGACGCCAATGGCAACGTCACCAAGGGCGACGTCGTCGTCCAGGACAGCCGCAACTGCATGATCCACGGCAACGGCAAGCTGGTGTCGGTGATCGGCCTGGAAAACATCGTGGTGGTCGAAACCAAGGACGCCATGATGATCGCCCACAAGGACAAGGTCCAAGGCGTGAAACAGATGGTCAACACCCTCAACGCACAGGGCCGTACCGAGACTCAGAACCACTGCGAAGTCTATCGTCCGTGGGGTTCCTATGACTCGGTGGACATGGGCGGGCGCTTCCAGGTCAAGCACATCTCGGTCAAGCCGGGTGCGTGCCTGTCGCTGCAGATGCACCACCACCGCGCCGAACACTGGATCGTCGTCAGCGGCACCGCTGAGGTGACCTGCGACGAGAACGTGTTCCTGCTCTGCGAAAACCAGTCGACCTACATCCCGATCGCGTCGGTGCACCGCCTGCGCAACCCGGGCAAGATCCCGCTGGAAATCATCGAAGTGCAGTCCGGCAGCTACCTGGGCGAAGACGACATCGAGCGTTTCGAGGATATCTACGGTCGCTCCACCCCGATCGAACGTGGCGTGTCGGTGAAGACCATCGCACAGTAACCCGCAGCAACGATCAGCCGTACAAGAAGCCCCCATCCAGCCCACTGCGTCCCCTATCCGCAGTGGGTTGGGTGGGGGCTTTTTTTTTGCAAGTAAGTCATGGCCGGGCATCATTGCTTCAACATTGCCCGCGCCCTTCGGTAGGATGTGCCTACGGTAACGGAGGCTTCCACCATGCTTATCGGCGTCTTGCTGGTCATCACCTGGCTCATCCTGCTGCTGCGCTACCCGGCCAAGGCCTTGCCGGTCTCCCTCGCGGCGTTCATCGGGCTGGGACTGGTCGCCGTGTGGGTGCTCTGGCAGGAAAGTCGCGAGACCCGGCAACTGGAGCGCCTGGAATTGCGCATCAGCTATGCCCCCGGACTGTGCCCCGCCGACCGGCCGCTGTCTCTGACCCTGAAGAACAACAACGACGTGCCGCTGCTCGAACTGCGCTGGCGGGTCGCGGCCTATGCACCTGGTGACACCATCAACCTGGCCGACAGTCCCTACGACGCACCACGCTACCGTGGCCCTGGCGAATTGCAGGCCGGCGCCGACTGGCAGGATTGCCTGCCCCTGCCGCCCCTGCGTCCAGGTTATCGCCCACAAACCCTGGAGTTTCGCGCCGAGCGCTTGCACGGCAGCTTCTCCAACTGATTGCCTCCCCACTTTTTGCACAAGGAACGCGCCATGCCTGTTGCGTTGATCACCGGATGTTCCAGCGGCATTGGCCGCGCCCTCGCCGACGCCTTCAAGGCCGCGGGTTATCAGGTCTGGGCCACGGCGCGCAAGGCTGAGGACGTGGCGACGCTCGCCACGGCCGGGTTCACCGCCGTGCAACTGGACGTCAACGATGGCCAGGCGCTGGAGCTGTTGAGCGAACGGATCAACCAGCAGCAGGGTGGCCTGGATGTGCTGGTCAACAATGCCGGCTACGGCGCCATGGGCCCACTGCTGGATGGCGGCGTGCCGGCCATGCAACGTCAGTTCGAAACCAACGTGTTCGCCATCGTCGGGGTCACCCGGGCGCTGTTTCCGGTATTGCGTCGGGCCCGGGGGCTGGTGGTGAACATTGGCAGCGTGTCCGGGGTGTTGGTCACGCCGTTTGCCGGCGCCTACTGCGCCTCGAAGGCGGCTGTGCATGCCCTGAGCGATGCCTTGCGCATGGAACTGGCGCCGTTCGGCATCCGCGTGATGGAGGTCCAGCCTGGCGCGATCGCCTCCAGCTTCGCCAAGAATGCCGGCCACGAAGCCGAACAATTGATCAGCGAACAATCGCCCTGGTGGCCCCTGCGCGAGGGCATCCGCGCCCGGGCCAAGGCCTCCCAGGACAACCCGACCCCGGCCCACGAATTCGCCGCCGCGCTGCTCAAGGCCGTACAACAACCCAAGCCGCCCCGCCTGCTGCGACTGGGCAATGGCAGCCGGGCGTTGCCCATGATGGCCGGTTTGTTGCCAAAAGGGTTGCTGGAGAAGGGGTTGATGAAGCGGTTTGGGTTGGGCAAATCGCTGTAATCATCGCAAACCTGGCTTTTTGGCTGTTGTGGCGAGGGAGCTTGCTCCCGCTCGGCTGCGCAGCAGTCGTAACCCGGCTGGCACGGTTAATCCGTCGCACCGCAATGCCTGTTTTGGGGTGGCTTCGCCACCCAGCGGGAGCAAGCTCCCTCGCCACGGGTGAACGAGAGTTCCGGGTGCAACCGGAAAAAGTGGGAGCGGGCTTGCTCGCGATGACGGCGGCACAGTCAACATCAGTTCAAGCTGGACCACCGCTATCGCGAGCAAGCTGAACTCCCACAGGGACCTGGGGTGAACACAACATTCAGGCCTAGCGAAGATCGAATGTGGGAGCGAGCCTGCTCGCGATGACGGCGCCATAGCCAACATCAGTTCAAGCTGGACCACCGCTATCGCGAGCAGGCTCGCTCCCACAGGTTTTTTTGGTGTGCAACAAACTCAACATCATCCACAAGCAAGCCACTGGCCTCAACGCTTGTCGCGGGGTTCTAGCACCACCGTGCAGGTCATCCCCGCCGCCAGCAGCACGCCGTCCGGTACCTCATCCAGATGGATACGCACCGGCACCCGCTGGGCCAGGCGTACCCAGTTGAAGGTCGGGTTGACATCGGCAATCAGCTCGCGGCTTTCGGGGTTGTCGCGGTCGTAGATACCACGGGAGATGCTTTCCACATGCCCCTTGAGCACCTCACCGCTCATCAACTGTAACTGCGCCGAATCGCCGACCCGCACCTTGGGCAACTTGGTCTCTTCGAAGAAGCCATAGACCCAGAACGAATGCATGTCCACCACGGCCATCTTCGCCTCGCCGATGCGCGCATAGTCGCCACGGTGGACGTTGAGGTTGGTGACGTAGCCGTCCACCGCTGCGCGAACCTCGGTACGGGACAGGTTCAATTCGGCGGCTTCCAATTGCGCCTGGGCCTGCTGGTAATCGGCCAGGGCCGAGTCGGCGATGTTGCTGGCGTCGTCGCGGTTTTCCCGGGAGATCACCAGGCTGTCCAGGTCGGCACGCCGATGGGCGTTGACCTTGCGCATTTCCCAGGTGGCCTTGCGCGACGCCACCAGGGAGCGCGCCTGCTTCACCGCGATGCGGTAATGCTCGGGGTCGATGCGCATCAGCAGATCACCCTTTTTCACCCACTGGTTGTCGCCCACCGGCACCTCGACCACCTCGCCGCTGACATCGGCGGCCACGTTGATGATGTCGGCTCGCACCCGGCCATCGCGGGTCCAGGGCGTATTCATGTAATGGACCCACAGCGTACGGCCGATCCACAACGCCAAGGCCAGTACCAACAGCGTCGCCAGCAGGCTGAAAAACTTTTTCATCGCATCGTTCTCAACGGTAGACCGTCAGCGCCAGTGCGCCGAACAGACAGGTAAACAGACTCAGGCGTAGCAACGCCGGGTGCCAGAAGAAGCGGTACAAATCCAGCCCCGACAGGAACCGGTCCAAGGCCCAGGCCAGGCCGGCGGCGATGAAAAACATCAGGGTCATGGTGGGCATGTACACGCCATGGAAGGCGATTTCACGGGGCATGTTCAGGTTCCTGGAGCAACGGCATGGCATGCGGTATGACATAGCCGGCCAAAGGCGATTGCGGGTCGAGCAACGAGGTGCGGATGAAATGCAGGTAGCTTTTCACCCGGCGCAGGGCCGAGGTGTCGAAATGCGGGGCGAAGGGTTCGTCGGTGGCCTGCACGCGGCCGATGGCATGATCCACCGCCACCAGGGCACGCTCCAGATTGCTCGGGCTCGGTTGGCGGAACAGCCGCACCAGCGCCCGCCCCATCACCCGGATCGCCTGGCGCCACGGTTGGCTTTCGGCATACGCCGGATGCACCGGTAAAATCGCCTGTTCCTTGCGCAGCTCGATGATCGCGTGGCCGACTTCCAGCACCACGAACATCCAGCGCAGCAAGTCCCGTTGCACCCGAGGCTGCCCCGCCGCCAGCCCGTAGGCCTGATGCAGCAAGTCGCGGGTACGGCTCTCGAAACCCGAGGCCAGGCCCTTGAGCTTGCCACTGATGGCAAACACCACCTGCTCGCGCAGGTCCTGTTCCAGCCGACGCCACAGCCAGCGGCTGTTGGGCGGCAGAATAATCGCCCCGGCCGCGGCGCACACCAGCATGCCGAGGATCATCGCGATGTAATCGTTGATGAAGGCGTAAGGGTTGTAGACCGTCAGGTTGTCCGGCACCGAGCCGGTGCAGAAAAAGATCAGTAGCCCCAGCCCGACCCCGGCGTATTGGGGACGCGAACTGAGGAACGAGCCCAGCATGATCACCGGTGCCAGCATCACGCAGAGCAATGGGAAACCATCGATCAACGGGAAGACGAAGAACATTTCGACGAAGCCGATCAACGCCCCGGCCAACGTGCCGCAGGCCATCTGGAAGGCCATGCGCTTGGGGTTCGGCGTCGCGGCCGACAAGCCCACGGTGGCGGCGGCGATCATCGTCATGGTTGCGCCGCTCGGCCAGGCGGTGGCGACCCAGTAGCTGCCCAGCAACAACAGGATGAAAGCAGCGCGAACCCCCGACGCCGTGGCGGCCAGCCAGTTGGTCTGCGGCACGAACGGCTCGTCCCAGCGTTCACGGTCATGGCGATGCTCGGCCAGGGACGCGTGGGTCTGAGCGTAGCCATGCAGGTCGTCGACGAAGCGATACAGCAGTTCATAGGCGGTGTGGAAATCCAGTAGTTGCCCGTCGCTCGGCGCGGTGTCCTGGAAAACCGTCCGCAGCCGCCGCACCTGGGCCGGCAAATCGGCCTTGTACTCGGCCAGCGTCGCCGACAGACGGGCCGCATCGGCGTCGGTCAGGGCCCGGCCACTGAAACCGTCCAACCGTTCGGCCAGGGTTTGCAAACCAGGCTTGATGGCATTGACGACATGACCCGCCGCGCTGCTGCGCAAGCGCTCAAGCAACTGGTGCAAGGCGTTGAAGCGAGTGGTGATACCCATGAACTCGCTGTTCAAGCGACTGAGCCGACCGTTGCGCCGGCGCATGTGCGGGTCTTCGAACACAGTCACACTGCGCAGGCTTTCCAGGCCCACGGCCTCGGCAATGAAGCTCACGTTGCGCGCCTCGAACGCCTCTCGCTGGCTGCGTCCACGCAGGCCGTCGGTGACAAACAGGGCAAACACCCCGAAGCGCTGGTACAAGGCATTGCGCATGGCGGCACTGGCGGTTTGCGGCAGGATCGCGGCACTGACCAGGGTGGCGCAAAGAATCCCCAGGGAAATTTCCAGCACCCGCCAGACCGCCGCCATGAATGCACCTTCTGGATGGGCCAGGGCCGGCAGGCCGATCATCGCCGCGGTATAACCGGCCAGCACGAAACCATAGGCGCGGAAGTTGCGGTAACGCGCCGCTCCCGCCGAACAAAGGCCGACCCAGATCGCCAGGCAAACGAGGAATGGCTCAGTGTTCTGGGCAAACAAGGCGATCAGCGCCACCATCACCGCCGAGCCGGCCAGGGTGCCGAGGAAACGATAGAAACTCTTGGCGAACACCTGCCCGCTCTGGGGTTGCATGACGATGAACACGGTGATCATGGCCGTGCGTGGTTGTGGCAATTCCAGGCGCATCGCCAGCCACAAGGTCAGGAACGCGGCCAACAGGACCTTGAAGATATAAACCCAGGTCACCCCGTCGCTGCGGGCCCAGTCGAAGAAACCACGGCGCCATTCGAGACGGTACAGCCAGCGGGCAGGGGCGAATAAAGACATCACAATAGAACGACTCAGCATTGTGGCGAGGGAGCTTGCTCCCGCTTGGGTGCGCAGCACCCACTTTGCGGCGCGATTGGAGGGGCTGCTGCGCAGCCCAGCGGGAGCAAGCTCCCTCGCCACAGGGTATGGCCCGAGTCAGGACTGTCGTTGCCGGCCTCAAGCCCGCCACCCAGCGCCGTCACCAAGTCGGCATGGGCACTCAACCGGGCCGCCTGCACCTGCTGTTGCACCTGTTGCTGTTTGAATAACAGGCTTTGAGCGTTGAGCACGTTGAGGTAGTCGGTGAGCCCGCGCTGGAACGCCACCCTTGCGATGTCGTAGGTGCGCTGGGCCGCAGCCACCGATTCAGCCGCGAAGACCTGTTGCTTGTCCAGGGACTGGCGGCGGATCAACTGATCGGAAATGCCCTTGAGGGCGTTCACCAGTGTCTGGTTGTAGTGCGCCACGGCGATGTCAAAACCGGCGGCCGCCTCGCCCAACTGCGAACGCAAGCGCCCGCCGTCGAAGATCGGCAAGGTGATCGCCGGCCCGACGTTGTAGGTGAGCTTCTTACCCGTCAAGAACTCCAGCGCCCCACCCCCGGTGGCCATGTAGCCGAGGCTCCCCACCAGATCGACGTTGGGATAAAAACCGGCCCGGGCCACATCGATGCCCCGGGCCTGGGCCGCCACTTGCCAACGCCCGGCCACCACATCCGGCCGCTGGCCAAGCAGTTCGGCGGGCAAGGCCGACGGCAGCTTCAAGGGCGCGCCGAGGGCCAGGGTCGGGCGTTGCAACGGCGCGCCTGCGCCCGGCCCCTTGCCTGCCAGCGCCGCCAACTGATTGCGGCTCAAGGCGATGGCTTCGTCGAGGGCGTCGAGTTGGCGATGGGTCTCGGGCAGGGGCGCCTGGGCCTGGCTGACTTCAAACTGGGTACCGATGCCGCCGTCCAGACGCTTTTGCGCCAGAGCGAGAATCTGCTGTTGTTGATGAAGCGTCGCGGCGACGATATCGCGCTGGGCATAGTGCAGTGAAAACTGGATGTAGGCGCGCACGATGTTGTTCTGCAACTCCAGTTGCGCCTGTCGTGCTTCAGCGACGCTTACGTGGGCCAGATCAACCGCCCGTTCACTGGCATTACGCTCACGACCCCACAGGTCCAGGGCATAGCTCAAGCCCAGGGAAGCCTTGTTGTCCCAGGTCGTGGTGTCGGCCAACTCGCCCGGGCCGTAGAACTGATCGGTAGGCCAGTCATGGCGCTTGAGGATCGCCTGGCCATTGATCTGCAGCGACTCGGCGGCCTCGGCAACACCGGCCACGGCCTTGGCCTGGCGCACCCGGGCGGCCGCCATGGCCAGGCTCGGGCTGCCCTGCACCGCCAGGTCGATCCAGCGATCCAATTGCCGATCACCGTAGGCTTGCCACCATTGGCCGGCGGGCCAGCGGGCATCGCGGGCGGCCTCGCGGATGCCGGCATCGGTTGCCAGTTGGTTGGCCCGCACTACCTGGCCGTGTGGCGCAATGCCGCCTGTGCCGATGCAACCGCTGATGGTTAATGTCAGAACCCAAACACTGAGAGTCTTCAGCTCTCTGCTGATGCAACGCGGCACTGGCGCAAAATTCCTGAGAGGGGCACAACGATGGGATGAGAGTGCTTGCCTGTGGACACAAGACCTGTGGGAGCAAGCTTTTGTGGGAGCCGAGCTTGCTCGCGATGGGGACGACACGGTTTAACCACAGGACCGCGTCATCGTTCATCGCGAGCAAGCTCGGCTCCCACAAAGTTCGCTTCCACAGGAGTCAGTGACCCAGGATTGGCGGCAATTCTAGGCATCGCCCTCCCCGGCGATAAGCCGACCTTTCTGCGAATCTTTGTTACCGTTAACGCGATAATCCATTAGTCGGGTCCCGCATCTCTGTAACTTCATGTCACAATTTGCCACCTCCCAAGAGAGCCCTCCATGGACACCTTGCAAAACATGCGCGCGTTCAGCTGTGTGGCCGAAGCCGGCAGTTTCACCGCCGCCGCCGCGCAATTGGATACCACCACAGCCAACGTCTCGCGTGCGGTTTCCAACCTGGAAGCCCACCTGCAAACCCGTCTGCTCAACCGCACCACCCGACGCATTGCGTTGACCGAGGCGGGTAAACGCTACTTGCTGCGTTGCGAGCAGATCCTGGCGTATGTCGAAGAAGCGGAAGCCGAGGCCAGCGACGCCCATGCGCGGCCGGCCGGGCAGTTGAAGGTTCACACCATGACCGGCATCGGCCAGCATTTCGTGATCGACGCCATCGCCCGCTACCGCAAGACTCATCCGGACGTGACCTTCGACCTGACCCTGGCCAACCGCGTGCCGGACATCCTCGACGAGGGCTACGACGTCTCCATCGTGCTCGCCAGCGAACTGCCGGATTCGGGCTTCGTTTCCCAACGCCTGGGAATCACCTACAGCATCGTCTGCGCGTCGCCCGCCTACGTGAAAGCCAGCGGCTGCCCGCAAAAACCCAGCGACCTGCTCAACCACGCCTGCCTGCGCCTGGTCAGCCCGGTCATCCCGCTGGAAAAATGGGTGTTCGACGGCCCGGAAGGCCAAGAGATGGTCACCATCAACAGCTCACCGTTCCTGGTGAATTCCGCCGATGCGATGAAAACCGCGATCACCAGTGGCATGGGCGTGGGGGTGCTGCCGGTGTACGCCGCCATCGAAGGCTTGCGCAACGGCACGCTGGTGCGGGTCATGCCCAACTACCGCTCCCAGGAACTGAACCTCTACGCCATCTACCCGTCGCGCCAATACCTGGACGCGAAGATCAAGACCTGGGTCGAATACCTGCGCGGCTCGTTGCCGGAAATCCTCGCGGCGCACCAGGCTGAACTGACGGCTTATGAATTGAGCGGCAGCCTGGCAGGCACACGGGTCGCGAACTGAAGTCGTGCCCCATGCTCGAAGGATGACTTCAGCGCTTGCCCATTGAACGGCGCGTGCCGGGAGGCGCGGCGCCCGGGGTCTTGGTGTGGCCATTCTTTGCGCCATTCTTGTACCACGGCTGCTGGCCGGCGCCCTTGGCCGCAGCCAGTTCACCGGGTTTGAATGGGAATTTGAAGGCGGGGATCGCCGCTTTCACGTCCTCGCTGCTGGAAACATCGCTGTCCGTCTGGCCAGACGGTTCGCCTTGCGAGCGTTCGTCCGCGGGCGATGGTATTGAGGAAGTCATTTGAATTATTCACTTGAGTAGGACAACAAACCCGTGGCGAGGGAGCTTGCTCCCGCTTGAGTGCGAAGCGCTCACAGGGATGGGGCCGCTTCGCAGCCCAGCGGGAGCAAGCTCCCTCGCCACAATTCAGTATGCCGGGCTCGGTAGGCAAGCCGCGAAAGACGGCAGTATACCTGCCCGATATCCCGGCGCGCAGGCCAGTTTCATCCAACATGAACCACCGCCATCGCGAGCTGGCTCGCTCCCACATTAATCTTCAGTGGGCACAAAACTGATATCCAACGCAGAGCCACTGTGGGAGCCGAGCTTGCTCGCGATGGGGCCAGCAAACCCAACATCCCTTCATCCGACAGCAATCCAGGACAAAACTGACACGCCTGTCAGTTAGCCGTCACCTTCCTGACCGGCTCGCAACGCTATATAAGAAAGCTCAAACTCCTGCGTCCCGAACCGGCCCTTCATATCCATGCGCACCCAGAAGAAAACTGTCCTGCTTGTCATGCTGTTGGTCGCCCTGGCGGCCCTCGTCCTCTGGTATGCGCTCAAGCCCGTGGCCGCCAAGCCCGGCGCCCCCGCCGCCGTTCCGGTACGGGCCGTCAGCGTGGTGCAAAAGGATGTGCCGCGCTTTGCCAGCGGCATCGGCACGGTCCTGTCGCTGCACAGCGTGGTGATCCGGCCGCAGATCGACGGCATCCTCACCCGGCTTCTGGTCAAGGAAGGGCAACTGGTCAAGAAGGGTGACCTGCTGGCGACCATCGACGACCGCTCGATCCGCGCCAGCCTCGACCAGGCCCGGGCCCAGCTCGGCGAGAGCCAGGCGCAGCTGGCGGTGGCCCAGGTCAACCTCAAGCGCTACAAGTTGCTGAGCGTCGATGACGGCGTCTCGAAGCAGACCTATGACCAGCAACAGGCCCTGGTCAACCAGCTCAAGGCGACCGCCCAGGGCAACCAGGCGGCCATCGACTCGGCACAGGTGCAACTGTCCTACACCCAGATCCGCTCCCCGGTGAGCGGGCGCGTCGGCATTCGCAACGTAGACGAAGGCAACTTCCTGCGCACCAGCGATGCCGAAGGCCTGTACACGGTGACCCAGATCGACCCGATCGCGGTGGAGTTCTCCCTGCCCCAACAAATGCTGCCGACCTTGCAACGGTTGATCGCCGCCCCTGAGCAAGCCTTGGTCAAGGCTTACATCGGTGCCGATGGCGCCACCGGGGAACTGCTCGGCGAGGGGCGCCTGAGCCTCATCGATAACCAGATCAACGCCAACACCGGAACCCTGCGGGCCAAGGCCGAATTCAACAACGCCGCGCAACGACTGTGGCCTGGGCAACTGGTGACGCTGAAAATCCAGACGGCCATCGACAAGGACGCCCTGGTGGTGCCGCCCACCGTGGTCCAGCGTGGCCTGGAGCAACACTTCGTGTACCGGATCAAGGGCGACAAGGTCGAGAGCGTGCCGGTGACGATGGTTTACCAGGACAGCGACCTGCACATCATCAAGGGAGTCAACGCCGGCGACCAACTGGTGAGCGACGGCCAGTCACGGCTCAAGCCGGGCAGCCACATCCAGGTGCTCAGTGATCCGCCCGCCCTGGCCAAGACTGTGGAGCCGCAACCATGAAGGGCCGCGGCTCGGTTTCGGCGTGGTGCATCGACCACCCCATCGCCACGGTACTGCTGACATTTGCCCTGGTATTGCTGGGGGTAATCGCCTTTCCTCGCCTGCCCGTCGCGCCGTTGCCGGAGGCGGAGTTCCCGACCATCCAGGTCAATGCCCAGTTGCCCGGGGCCAGCCCCGAAACCATGGCGTCGTCGCTGGCGACGCCGCTGGAAGTGCAATTCAGCGCCATTCCCGGCATCACCCAAATGACGTCCAGCAGTGCCCTGGGCTCGACCAACCTGATCCTGCAATTCAGCCTCGATAAAAGCATCGACACCGCCGCCCAGGAAGTGCAGGCCGCCATCAACACCGCCGCCGGCAAATTGCCCAACGACATGCCGAACCTGCCGACCTGGCGCAAGGTCAACCCCGCCGACAGCCCGGTGCTGATCCTCAGCATCAGCTCCAGCCTGATGCCCGGCACCGAACTGAGCGACTACGTCGAAACCCTGCTCGCCCGCCAGATCAGCCAGATCGACGGCGTCGGACAAATCTACATCACCGGCCAGCAACGCCCGGCGATCCGCGTCCAGGCCTCGGCCGACCGGCTCGCCGCCATCGGCCTGACCCTGGCGGACATTCGCCTGGCGCTGCAACAGGCCAGCCTCAACCTGGCCAAGGGCGCGCTGTACGGCGAGTCGAGCATTTCCACCCTGTCCACCAACGACCAATTGTTCCAGCCTGCCGAGTATGGCGAGCTGATCGTGTCCTACCGGGACGGGGCACCCGTACATCTCAAGGACATCGCCAAGGTGGTCAACGGCTCGGAGAACGCCTACGTCCAGGCCTGGTCCGACAACGAGCCGGGGGTCAACCTGGTGATCTTCCGGCAGCCGGGGGCGAACATCGTCGAGACCGTCGACCGCATCCAGGCGGCCCTGCCCACCTTGCAAGCGATGTTGCCCGCCGCGGTGCAGGTCAAAGTGTTGATCGACCGCACCCAGACCATCCGCGCCTCGTTGCATGAAGTGGAGATCACCTTGCTGATCGCGGTGCTGCTGGTGGTGGCGGTGATGGCATTGTTCCTGCGCCAGCTCTCGGCGACGTTGATCGTCTCGGCGGTGCTGGGGGTGTCGCTGATCGCCAGTTTCGCCCTGATGTACGTGATGGGGTTCAGCTTGAACAACCTGACCCTGGTGGCGATCGTCATCTCGGTGGGGTTCGTGGTGGACGATGCGATCGTGGTGGTGGAAAACATCCACCGGCACCTGGAGGCCGGCGATGGCATGCGCGAGGCGGCGATCAAGGGCGCCGGCGAAATTGGCTTCACCGTGGTTTCCATCAGTTTCTCGCTGATCGCCGCGTTCATTCCACTGCTGTTCATGGGCGGCGTGGTCGGGCGTCTGTTCAAGGAGTTTGCCCTGACCGCCACCTCGACCATCCTGATTTCGGTGGTGGTGTCCCTCACATTGGCGCCGACCCTGGCCGCGCTGTTCATGCGTGCCCCGGTGCACCACGCCCACGGCGCACCTGGGTTCGGCGAACGCCTGCTGGGCTGGTACGAGCGCGGCCTGCGTCGGGCCCTCGCCCATCAAAAACTGATGATCGGCGTGTTCGGCCTGACCCTCGCACTGGCAGTGGTCGGCTATGTGTTCATTCCCAAGGGCTTCTTCCCGGTACAGGACACCGGCCTGGTGCTGGGCACCAGCGAAGCCGCCGCCGATGTGTCGTTCCCGGACATGGTGGCCAAGCACAAGGCCCTGGCCGAGATCGTCGCCGCCGACCCGGCGGTGCAGACCTTCTCCCACTCCGTCGGTGTCTCGGGCAACAACCAGACCATCGCCAACGGCCGCTTCTGGATCGCCCTCAAGCCCCGGGGCGAGCGTGACGTGTCGGCCAGTGGCTTCATCGACCGGATCCGCCCGCAATTGTTGAAAATCCCTGGCGTGGTGCTGTACCTCAGGGCCGGGCAGGACATCAACCTCAGCTCCGGCCCCAGTCGCGCCCAGTACCAATACGTGCTCAAGAGCAACGACGGGCCGAGCCTCAACGCCTGGACGCAAAAACTCACCGACAAGCTGCGCGGCAACCCGGCGTTCCGCGACATCTCCAACGACCTGCAACTGGGCGGCAGCATCACCCACATCAACATCGACCGCAGCGCGGCGGCGCGTTTCGGCCTCACCGCCACCGATGTCGACCAAGCCCTGTACGACGCCTTCGGCCAGCGGCAGATCAATGAATTCCAGACCGAGACCAACCAGTACAACGTGATTCTGGAGCTCGACACCGCGCAGCGGGGCAAGGCCGAAAGCCTGGCATATTTCTACCTGCGTTCGCCCTTGAGCGGGGAAATGGTGCCGCTCTCGGCCCTGGCCCGCTTCGATGCGCCGAGCAACGGCCCGCTGTCCATTGCCCACGACGGCATGTTCCCGGCCGCCAACCTGTCGTTCAACCTGGCGCCCGGCGTGGCCCTGGGAGACGCGGTGCGCCTGCTCGACCAGGCAAAAAACGAAATCGGCATGCCCGCCGCCATCACCGGTAATTTCCAGGGCGCGGCCCAGGCTTTCCAAAGTTCGCTGGCGAGCCAGCCATGGCTGATCCTCGCCGCGCTGGTGGCCGTCTACATCATCCTCGGCGTGCTCTACGAGAGTTTCGTACACCCGTTGACGATCATTTCTACCCTGCCCTCGGCCGGCCTCGGCGCGCTGATCATGCTTTGGCTGCTGGGCCAGGACTTTTCGATCATGGCGCTGATCGGGTTGGTGCTGCTGATCGGGATCGTCAAGAAGAACGGCATCCTGATGATCGACTTCGCCCTCGACGCCCAACGCAACAGAGGGCTGGCGCCCCAGGAGGCGATTTTCCAGGCGTGCCTGACACGCTTCCGTCCGATCATGATGACCACCCTGGCCGCCCTGCTCGGTGCGCTGCCGCTGATGCTCGGCTACGGCGCCGGCGCGGAACTGCGCCAGCCCCTGGGCATCGCGGTGGTGGGCGGCCTGCTGGTGAGCCAGGCGCTGACGCTGTTCACCACACCGGTCATATACTTGTGGCTCGAGCGCCTGTTCCATCGGCCTGCCCATCAGCCAGGGTCGGCGCCGACGGCGGCGCTGGCAAGCACAGACCACTGAGGCGGAGCCATGCGCGTTCTGATCATTGAAGACGAAGAAAAAACCGCGGACTACCTGCACCGCGGCCTGACCGAACAGGGCTACACCGTGGACGTGGCGCCGGACGGCATCGAGGGGCTGCACCTCGCCCTGGAAACCGACTATGCGGTGATCGTGCTCGACGTGATGCTGCCGGGCCTGGACGGCTTCGGCGTGCTCCGGGCCTTGCGCGCCCGCAAGCAGACGCCGGTGATCATGCTCACCGCCCGGGAACGGGTCGAGGACCGCATCAAGGGGCTGCGCGACGGCGCCGACGACTACCTGGGCAAGCCCTTTTCGTTCCTGGAACTGGTGGCCCGCCTGCAAGCCCTGACCCGCCGCAGTGGCGGCCATGAACCGGTGCAGGTGAGCATCGCCGACCTGTGGATCGATCTGATCAGCCGCAAGGCCACACGCGCCGGCCAGCGCCTGGACCTGACCGCCAAGGAGTTCTCCCTGCTCAGTGTCCTGGCCCGCCGCCAGGGCGAAATCCTTTCGAAGACCGCCATTGCCGAAATGGTCTGGGACATCAACTTCGACAGTGACGCCAACGTGGTGGAAGTGGCGATCAAACGCTTGCGGGCCAAGCTCGACGGGCCATTCGAGCAGAAGTTGCTGCACACCATTCGCGGCATGGGTTATGTGCTGGAGAATCGCGGCAATGAAATTGCCTGACAGCATCGCCCTGCGCCTCAGCGGCCTGTTCACGCTGGTGGCGGCATTGGTGTTCCTGTTGATCGGTGGCGCTTTGTATCAACAAGTCGCCAAAGGCCTGGGCCTGTTGCCCGAAGCCGAGCTCGATGCCCGCTACAGTGTCCTGGAGTCTACTGTCGGTCGCTATGGCACGCCTGAACACTGGGTGAAGATCAACAACAAGCTGCGATTGCTCGGCGAGGAAGACAAGCGCATCCATTTCTGGATCGTCAGTGACGATCCGCGCTTTGAGTACGGCGATCCCGATGGGCAGATCCGCACCTTTGCCCAAGGTCCCCTGGGTAAACGCGACCTGACGTTGCCCCATCGACACTATCCGATAAAAGTCCTGGTGAGCCAGTTCCCGGCCAAGGACCAACGCCCGCCGCTGCGCTTCATGATTGGCATCGACACCGAGACCTTCTACCAGACCCAGCATCGCCTGTTGGTGGCGCTGGTAAGCCTGGCGATTGTCGGCGTGCTCCTGGCTTCGTTGCTGGGCTACTGGGTCGCACGCATCGGCCTAAAGCCGCTGATCAAGCTCTCCGATGAAGCCCAACGCCTGACCCCGCCCCGCCTGTCCGGGCGCTTGCAACTGTCGCCCTTGCCGCCGGAACTGAACCAGTTCGTCAGCTCCTTCAACGCCACTCTGGACCGGGTCGAACAGGCTTACTCACGGCTGGAGTCGTTCAACGCCGACGTCGCCCATGAACTGCGCTCGCCCTTGACCAACCTGATCGGCCAGACCCAGGTGGCGCTGACCCGTGGTCGCTCGGCCGAACATTACTTCGAAGTGCTGCAATCGAATCTCGAGGAGTTGGAGCGGCTGCGCTCGATCATCAACGACATGCTGTTCCTGGCCAGCGCCGACCAGGGTAGCAAGGCCACCAAGTTGACCAGCACCTCCCTGGCCAGCGAGGTGGCAACCACCCTCGATTACCTGGACTTCATTCTGGAAGATGCCCAAGTCCAGGTCCGGGTCAGCGGCGATGCCCAGGCCAACATCGAGATCGCCCACCTGCGCCGGGCGCTGATCAACCTGTTGAGCAACGCCGTCCAGCACACGGCGCCCGGTCAAGTGATCGATGTGCGCATCGAAGCCCTTGGCGAGCAGATCTGCCTCGCCGTCACCAACCCCGGCGACCCGATTGCCGGCGAACACCTGCCGCGCCTGTTCGAACGCTTCTATCGCGTCGATGCCTCGCGCAGCAACAGCGGCGCCAACCATGGGCTGGGGCTGGCCATCGTCAAGGCCATCGCACTGATGCATGGTGGCGATGTTTTTGTGCACAGCGACCAGGGCGCCAACACGTTCGGGATCCGCTTGCCTGCCTGACACCGCTTAAAGGTTCGATCTTTTCCATCTGAATGCTGGGCGAAAGCCAACTCGACCAAAATCAATAGATCGCAGCCTTCGGCAGCTCCTACCGAGTTATTGCGCAAACACTGATTGCCCGCTCTCATCGATCCAAGCACAATCAGCAAAAGGCCAGCATCTGGTGCATTTGCCGGTTTGCAATCCTTTGGGACGGATCCCAACCCTATGACAATGCAGACATCGGAACCATGAGCGCGCGCAGTGCGACACCCGGCAACACCCCGTCTTCGATACGTTCGGAACGGGTACTCGTACTGGCCAGCTCGCTGGTTGTCATTGCCATCCTGAGTATCGTGACGTTCCTGTTGATTCGCGAACACGCAACGGCTCAGCAGGCGGCCACACGCGCGGCGAACAATATCGTGCAACTGATCGATGCCGACGTGCTGCGCAACGTCGAACTCTACGACCTGTCGCTACAAGGCTTGATCGCCACGGCAAAACGCGACGACCTGAAAGACGTTTCGCCAACGATCCGCCACCTGGCCCTGTTCGACCGCGCCACCACCGTTCCCTATAAAGGCGACATCCTGCTGCTCGACAAGCGGGGCGATGTGATCGCCGACTCCGCCTCGGTCGAACCGCGCAAAGGCAACTACGCCGACCGGGAGTATTTCCAGTCCCATGTCCAAAACCCGACTCCGGACATGATGATCAGCCGCCCGTTCCGTTCCAGGAGTGCCACCAAGGATTGGCGCATCAGCTTCAGCTATCGACTGAGCGATGACCAGGGCGAGTTCATGGGCGTGGCCGAAGCCGCGATGCGCCTGAACTACTTCAGCCAGTTGTTCAAGAGCCTGAACATCGGCCATGGGACGGTCAACCTGGTCAGCCGCGATGGAATCCTGCTGGCCCAGGAACCGCCCCTGGCTGACGACATGATTGGCAAGGACTTCAGCAACCGACCGAACTTCGTGCGTATCCTGCGCGAGGGCAACGGCAGTTTTACCAGCATATCCAGTGTCGATCAGACACAGCGCCTATACACCTTTTCCCAGGTAGGCAACCTGCCACTGATCGTCGTGGTGGCGCTCTCCTCCCGAGAGGTCTTCGCGTCCTGGCAACGCACGGCATTGCTGGTCAGTGGCGCCACCGGTGCGCTGTGCATCGGTTTGCTCTGGCTCACCTGGCTGCTGCGCCGGGAATTGCGCCGCCGCCACAATGCCGAACGGGAACTGGCACAGCTGGCCGCCACGGACGCCCTCACAGGCCTTGCCAACCGGCGAACCCTGGACGAAACGTTGCAGCAGGAGTGGTTGCGTGCGCAACGTTCGGGTCAACCGTTGTCGGTGTTGATGATCGATGCCGATCACTTCAAGGCGTTCAACGATCGCCATGGTCATCAACAGGGTGACGAGGCCCTGCGGGCCTTGGCGCAGTTGATCGGCCAGCATGTGCGACGCCCCGCCGACCTGGCGGCGCGCTATGGCGGTGAAGAATTCTCGGTGATTCTGCCGGAGACCACCACTGCGGGCGCCTTTACCATGGCCCAGAACATTCGCGACGCGGTTGAACAATTACCGCCAGTGACCGAGGGGGGAGCGACCATGACGGTAAGTATCGGCATCGCTACTTGGCTGAATGGGCCATATGGTGAGCTTTCGCAACTTTTGTTCGCTGCGGATAAGGCGCTGTACCAGGCGAAGGCCAGTGGGCGAAATCGTGTGGTTTGTGCGATGTGATGTCCGGTGATGTTGGATACCCACAAGGGTTTTGGGAGCGGCACGGTCCTGTGGCGAGGGAGCTTGCTCCCGCTGGGTCGCGCAGCGGCCCCAAAAAAGCGATGAGCGCTGCGCACTCAAGCGGGAGCAAGCTCCCTCGCCACAAAAGCTTCCCAGCCATCACGCCACAGATTGATCAACGGTAAACACTGTGGGAGCGAGCTTGCTCGCGATGGCGGTGTGTAAGTTTGCGGTGATGTTGGATATACCGGCCCCTTCGCGAGCAGGCTCGCTCCCACAGGAGGAACACGGCTCTTCCAAAAATGACCCGCCATCAGGGCGGAACCCTAAGCAGCCGTTGCCGAAGAAATGGATATACACACCCAAAACGCGCCCATAAAAAAAGGCCACCCAAAGGCAGCCTTCAAAAACTAGAGAGGTTTTTTGCTTACACGGCCGCGACAGGACGCATGTAAGAAATTGGTGCGGTGCTGGCGTCTTCGAACGTCACGACTTCCCAAGCATCTTTCTGCTCAATCAACTTGCGCAGCAGCTGGTTGTTCAGTGCGTGTCCGGACTTGAAGCCCTTGAACTCACCAATCAAGCTATTGCCCAGCAGGTAGAGGTCGCCGATTGCATCGAGGATCTTATGCTTGACGAATTCGTCTTCATAGCGAAGACCGTCTTCGTTCAATACACCATCGGAATCGACCACGATCGCGTTTTCAACACTGCCGCCGAGTGCGAGGTTGTGCTTGCGCAGGTACTCGATATCACTCATGAAACCAAAGGTACGGGCGCGGCTGACTTCTTTTACGAACGAAGTACTGGAAAAATCCACGCTTGCACTCTGGGTGCGGTCACGGAAAACCGGGTGATCGAAATCGATCTCGAAGCTCACCTTGAAACCTTCGAAAGGGACGAAAGTGGCGCGCTTGTCGCCGTCTTCCACTGTCACTTCCCGCAGGATGCGGATGAACTTCTTGGCTGCGTCCTGCTCTTCCAGGCCAGCCGATTGAATCAGGAATACGAAGGGTCCGGCACTGCCATCCATGATCGGGACTTCGGACGCGGAGAGCTCGACGTAGGCGTTATCGATGCCCAGGCCAGCCATGGCCGAGAGCAAATGCTCCACCGTATCCACTTTGGTGTCACCGTTGACCAACGTGGTCGACATAGTGGTTTCACCAACGTTTTCCGCGCGAGCAGGAATCTGCACCACAGGGTCGAGGTCGGCACGACAAAACACGATGCCGGTATCGACAGGCGCGGGCTTGAGGGTCAGGTAGACCTTCTCGCCGGAGTGCAGGCCGACACCTGTGGCACGGATAATATTCTTCAGGGTGCGTTGTTTAATCATGGCATGGGCCGCTTCAGCGCAAATTGCGAACTGGTATCAACAAAGGCTGGCGATAATAGCAGACCAGACCTTTGCTGAACACCAATCACCCGTATCCCCCTGATACATTTCATCAATCGGCCTGACGACGCAGGAAAGCTGGGATGTCCAGGTAATCCAGATCGTCTTGCGGATTCATCTTCGCGGCAGTCGCGGCACCGGCCTGGGCCTGGTTGCGCATGACGGTCGGACGGTCCAGGTCACGGTAGTTCACCGCAGGCTGTTCCTGACGAACGGGGGCTTGCTGCTGTGGCTGGGAGGCCATGGCGGTCTGCACGGTGTTGTCGATCACCTTCATCGGTTTCTCGATTTTCGCGCCCAGGCCAGTGGCAACCACGGTCACGTGCAGCTCGTCACGCATGTCCGGATCGATCACGGTGCCGACCTTGACCATCGCGTGGTCGGAAGCGAACGCCTCGATGATGCTACCCACGTCGGAGTACTCGCCCAAGGACAAGTCCGGACCGGCGGTGATGTTCACCAGGATGCCACGAGCGCCCTGCAGGTTGACGTCTTCGAGCAACGGGTTGCGGATGGCCGCTTCGGTGGCTTCGCGCGCACGGTTCGGACCGCTGGCGCAGCCAGTGCCCATCATCGCCATGCCCATTTCGGACATCACGGTGCGTACGTCGGCGAAGTCGACGTTGATCATGCCTGGACGCTTGATGATGTCGGAGATACCGCGAACGGCACCGGCCAACACGTCATCGGCCTTGGCGAAAGCCGACAAGAGGCTTGCGTCTTTACCCAGGATGGTCAGCAGCTTCTCGTTGGGGATGGTGATCAACGAGTCGACGCTTTCGCTCAGCGCGCGGATGCCTTCATCGGCGATCTGCATGCGCTTGCGGCCTTCGAACGGGAACGGACGGGTCACCACCGCAACGGTGAGGATACCCATTTCCTTGGCCACTTCGGCAATGATCGGCGCAGCACCGGTACCGGTACCACCGCCCATGCCCGTGGTGATGAACACCATGTTGGTGCCGGCCAGGACTTCAGCGATGCGCTCGCGGTCTTCCAGGGCAGCCTGACGGCCAACCTCGGGATTCGCGCCGGCACCCAGGCCCTTGGTCACGCCGGTACCCAGTTGCAGGATGGTCCGCGCGCCGATGTTTTTCAGCGCTTGAGCATCGGTGTTGGCGCAGATGAACTCGACGCCTTCGATGTTGCTCTTGACCATGTGGTTGACAGCGTTGCCGCCGCCACCGCCGACACCGATTACTTTGATAACCGGGCTAGCGGGGATGTTGTCTACGAGTTCGAACATGTTCCCTCTCCTTTCATTCTCTAGTTTTTTCGCCTACTGCGTTTGCTGCGTCTTCCAGCGCCAAGCCTGAAACCTGCCGCGTGAAGCTTTGAAACTGTTAAAAGTTGCCCTTGACCCAAGCCTGGAGACGCTCGAACAGCGGTGCCTTCGGCTCGTCGCTGCTGTAGCTGTCGCGACTGCCAATGCCCGAGAACGAGATCCCGTCGGACTGTTTTTGCAGGCCGTACATCAACAGGCCCACGCCGGTGGAATAGATCGGGTTGCGGACCACGTCATCCAGGCCCTTGACGCCATGGGGCACGCCCAGGCGCACCGGCATGTGGAAAATCTCCTCGGCCAGCTCGACCGCGCCTTCCATCTTCGAGGTACCGCCGGTCAGCACGATGCCGGCCGGGATCAGGTCTTCGTAGCCACTGCGACGCAGCTCGGCCTGGATCAGCGTGAACAGCTCGTCGTAACGCGGCTCGACCACCTCGGCCAAGGCCTGGCGCGACAGTTCGCGCGGTGGACGGTCGCCGACGCTTGGCACCTTGATGGTTTCACCGGCACCGGCCAGTTTCGCCAGGGCGCAGGCGTAGCGGATCTTGATTTCCTCGGCGTACTGGGTCGGGGTGCGCAACGCCATGGCGATGTCGTTGGTCACCTGGTCGCCAGCAATCGGAATCACGGCCGTGTGGCGAATGGCGCCTTCGGTGAAGATCGCGATGTCGGTGGTGCCGCCGCCGATGTCCACCAGGCACACGCCCAGTTCTTTCTCGTCGTCGGTCAGCACCGAGTAGGCCGAAGCCAGTTGCTCGAGGATGATGTCGTCGATTTCCAGGCCGCAGCGGCGCACGCATTTTTCAATGTTCTGTGCAGCGTTCACCGCGCAGGTCACCACGTGGACCTTGGCTTCGAGGCGCACGCCGGACATGCCTAGGGGCTCGCGCACGCCTTCCTGGTTATCGATCACGTAATCCTGCGGCAGGGTGTGCAGCACACGCTGGTCGGCCGGGATCGCCACGGCCTGGGCCGCGTCGAGGACGCGCTCAAGGTCCGCGGAGCTGACTTCGCGATCACGAATCGCCACGATACCGTGGGAATTCAGGCTGCGGATGTGATTGCCCGCCACGCCGACGAACGCCGAGTGGATCCGGCAACCGGCCATCAGTTGCGCCTCTTCGATGGCGCGCTGGATCGATTGCACGGTGGACTCGATGTTCACC
Source organism: Pseudomonas sp. Z3-6 (assembly GCF_051131985.1). Classification (NCBI taxonomy): domain Bacteria; kingdom Pseudomonadati; phylum Pseudomonadota; class Gammaproteobacteria; order Pseudomonadales; family Pseudomonadaceae; genus Pseudomonas; species Pseudomonas sp. Z3-6. The sequence goes on along the minus strand of NZ_CP071644.1, from coordinate 1,318,984 downwards.
ACCACGCCTTTCTTCAAGCCGCGGGACGGGTGTGTACCGATCCCGACGATGACCAGCGTGCCGTCGTCCGCGACTTCGCCTACCAGCGCCACCACCTTGGAAGTGCCGATATCGAGACCGACGATCATTTTCCCGCTTTGCACGTTTGCCATGGGTCCTGCCTCTTCTTAATTCTTCGCGACGGCGGGTTCGGCCGTCGTCGGCGCTACAGGTTCCCGCCAGCCAACAGCCAGGCCGTTGGCGTAGCGCAGATCGATGCGCGCAATGTTCGTAATCTGTTCTTTGAGCGTCTTGTCATAGATGGCGATGAAGCGGCGCATCTTTTCCACCAGGTTGCCGCGACCGAGCAACAGCTCGATGCCCGGCCCCGAGCTGCCCGCGCCAGTGGTCAGGAACCAACTGCCGCGCTCACGCAACTCCAGGCGCGCGATGGAGAAGCCCAACGGCCGCAACATCTGGCTCAACACCTGGTATTGCTGCATGACTTGCTGCTGGGCCCGCTGTGGACCGAACAGTTGCGGCAAATGTTCATAGTTGGCCAGTTCCCGCGGCGTAAACGCCTGGCCCTGGTTGTTCAACAGCGACTCGTCGCCCCAACGGGCCACCGGCAGCTGTTCTTCCAGGCGAATCGACACCTGGTCGGGCCACACCCGCCGGACTTCGGCGTGGGCGATCCAGGGCATCTGCTCCAGCTCCGTGCGCATGCCCGCCAGGTCGATGGTGAAGAAGCTCGACGCGACGAACGGGGCGATCCGCTGCTGCACCGCCTGCTGGCTGATGTAGCTCAGGTCGCCCTGGACGTTGATCCGCGCGATTGGCCGATCGGCATACGGCAACAACCGTTGCGCGCCTTCATACGTACCGAACCCCAGCGCAACCAGCATCACTGGCCAGAACAGGCTCTTGAGAAAGCCAAAATTGGCTTTCGGCAAGCGCGCCGACATCGGCTCTTTGGCCACCATTCGGCTGGCACCCCGCGGCACCGGCTTGCGACCGGGTGCGGATGGCTGATGACGAAGCGATGCGCCTTGCATGGCTTAACCTCTTGGCTCTTGTTGGCCGACACTGGCGGCCAGGATCGAGAGCACCAGTTGCTGGAAATCCAGGCCGGCGGCGCGGGCCGCCATCGGCACCAGACTGTGATCGGTCATGCCAGGGGCGGTGTTGACTTCCAGGAACCAGAACTGCCCATCGGCGTCCTGCATCACGTCCGCCCGGCCCCAACCGGCGATACCCAGCGCCTCACAGGCCTTGGCCGTGAGGTCCATCAGTTGTTTTTCCTTGGCCGCATCCAGCCCGCAGGGAATGCGGTACTGGGTATCGTTGGCGATGTACTTGGCGTCGTAGTCGTAGAACGTGTGGGGCGTGCCCAGCGCAATCGGGGGCAACACCTGGTCACGCAGGGTGGCGATGGTGAACTCGGGACCGGTGATCCACTGTTCGACCAACACTTGCGAATCGTAGGAACTGGCGTCCTTCCAGGCTGCGGTCAACTCAGGCAGCGAATTCACTTTCGCCATGCCGATACTTGAACCTTCATGGGCCGGTTTGACGATCAAAGGGAAGCCCAGTTCCGTGGCCGCCGAAATACAATCGGCCTCGGACGCCAGCACGGCATGACGCGGCGTTGGAATGCCGAGGCTGTGCCAGACCTGCTTGGTGCGCAGCTTGTCCATCGCCAGGGCGGACGCGAGGATGCCGCTGCCGGTGTAGGGAATGCCCAGGCATTCGAGCAGGCCTTGCATACTGCCGTCTTCACCGCCGCGACCGTGGAGAATGATGAAGGCGCGGTCGATCTTTTCGCTGAGCAGGCGCTGCAGGAAATCGTCGCCCACATCGATGCCGAAGGCGTCGACGCCGGCACTTTGCAAGGCTTGCAGCACGGCGTTGCCGGACTTGAGGGAGACCTCGCGCTCGGCGCTCTTGCCACCGAACAGCACGGCAACGCGGCCGAAGGCTTTCGGATCGAGGGTCGAGACCAGGTTGGCGTAGGCAGCAGTCATTTCAGTTTCCCCTCGCTGGACGCCACGATGGCTCCGGCGAATAACGGACTGTTCAACAGTTTCGGGGCCAGGCCACCGATGTCGCCGGCACCCTGGCACAGCAGGATGTCGCCGGCGCGCAGCAGCGGCTTGACCAACGGCGCGAGGTCCACGCCGCGTTCGATGTAGATCGGGTCCAACTGGCCACGCTGGCGAATGCTGTGGCACAGCTGGCGGCTGTCGGCCCCCGGGATCGGCTCTTCACCGGCCGGGTAGACTTCCATCAACAGCAGCACGTTGGCGTCGGCCAGCACCTGGACGAAATCGTCATACAGGTCGCGGGTGCGGCTGTAGCGGTGCGGCTGGTAGACCATCACCAGGCGCCGCTCCGGCCAGCCACCGCGCACGGCCTTGATCACCGCCGCGACTTCGGTCGGGTGGTGGCCGTAGTCGTCCACCAGCATCACGTTGCCGCCGTCCACCGGCAATTCGCCGTAGACCTGGAAGCGTCGGCCCACACCCTGGAACCCGGACAGGCCCTGGACGATGGCTTCATCGCTGACACCTTCGTCGGTGGCGATGCAGATAGTGGCCAAGGCGTTGAGCACGTTGTGGTTGCCAGGCATGTTCACCGACACGTCCAACGGCTCGCGATCAGGACGCAACACGGTGAAGAACGTCTGCATGCCCTGCTGGCGCACGTTGATGGCGCGTACGTCGGCGTCTTCGCCAAAACCGTAGGTCACGGTCGGACGCTTGATCAGCGGCAGGATCTCACGCACCACCGGATCGTCCAGGCACACCACCGCCAGACCGTAGAACGGCAGGTTGTGCAAAAACTCCACGAAGGTTTTCTTCAGCTTGTTGAAGTCGCCGTCGTAGGTCGCCATGTGGTCGGCGTCGATGTTGGTCACCACGGCCACCAGCGGTTGCAAGTGCAGGAAGCTCGCATCGCTCTCGTCGGCTTCGGCGATCAGGTAGCGGCTGGTGCCCAGCTGGGCATTGGTGCCCGCGGCATTCAGGCGGCCACCGATCACGAACGTCGGGTCCAGGCCACCAGCGGCGAACACCGAGGCGATCAGGCTGGTGGTGGTGGTCTTGCCATGAGTACCGGCGACGGCGATGCCGTGGCGATAGCGCATCAGCTCGGCGAGCATTTCGGCCCGTGGCACTACCGGGATGCGGCGTTCCAGGGCGGTGGCGACTTCCGGGTTGGAGGTGTTCACGGCGCTGGACACCACCAGCACGTCGGCATTGGCGGCGTTCTCGGCACGGTGGCCGATAAAAATCTGCGCGCCGAAGGATTCCAGGCGCTCGGTAACCGGGGAAGCCTTCAGGTCGGAACCCGAGACCTGGTAACCCAGGTTCAGCAGCACCTCGGCGATCCCGCACATGCCCACGCCGCCGATACCGACGAAGTGGATGCGGCGGATACGGCGCATTTCCGGTTGCGGCATGGCTTTGCGATTCTCAACCATGGGCCACCTCCAGGCAGGTATCGACCACTTGGGCCGTGGCATCGGGTTTGGCCAGGCGGCGCGCGGCGCGGGCCATGTCTTCAAGTCGTTGCGGCTGCATCAAAACCTCTGTCAGGCGGGCGGCAAGATCCGCGGCGCCAGTCGTTCTTTGCGGCATCAGGAAGGCAGCGCCTTCACGGGCCAAATAATCGGCGTTACGGGTCTGGTGATCGTCGATGGCGTGGGGCAAAGGCACCAGCATCGAGGGCAGACCGGCGGCAGCCAGTTCACTGATGGTCAACGCGCCTGCGCGGCAGACCACCAGGTCGGCCCAGCCATAGGCTTGGGCCATGTCTTTGATGAAAGGCTGCACTTGCGCCTCGACGCCGGCGGCGCGGTAGCGCTCGGCGGTCACTTCATCGTGGTTTTTGCCGGCCTGGTGAAACACTTCCGGGCGCAGTTCGGGGGCGACCTGCGACAGGGCTTCGGGCAGCAATTTGTTCAACGGTTCCGCCCCCAGGCTTCCACCCAGGACCAGCAAACGCGCCTTGCGTCCGGCCAGGGCCGGGCGCGGTGTTTCGAGGAACAGCTCGGTACGCACCGGATTGCCGGTGGTGCGACGGCTGCCCGACAGGGTAAAGGTGTCGGGAAAGGCTTCACAGACCCGGGCGGCCAACGGCACCAGTAACCGATTGGCGGTACCGGCCACGGCGTTCTGCTCGTGGACGATCACCGGCACACCGGCCAGTTTTGCCGCAACGCCGCCCGGCCCGGTCACATAACCGCCGAACCCGACCACGCACACCGGCCGCAGCCGACGAATGATTGCCCGCGCCTGCCAGACCGACTTGAGCAGCATCAGCGGTGCCTTGAGCAACGACAGCTTGCCCTTGCCCCGCAGGCCGCTGGCGTCGATCCGGTGCAGTTCGAGGCCGGCGCCGGGCACCAGTTCGTTCTCGATGCCCCGTGGCGTGCCCAGCCAGTGCACGGTGTAGCCGCGTGCCTGGAACTCCCGGGCACAGGCCAGCGCCGGGAATACGTGCCCGCCGGTACCGCCCGCCATGATCAGCACGTTAGCGCCCATGAGTCGGCTCCTCGGCGAAGTCGCTCTCCTGGAATTCCATCTCTTCGCTGCCCAGGTGGGTTCGACTCTCCCATTCGATGCGCAGCAACAGGCCGAGACAGGCACAGCAGATCACCAGGGAACTGCCGCCGTAACTGAGGAACGGCAGCGTCAGGCCTTTGGTCGGCAACAGGCCGACGTTCACGCCGATGTTGATCAAAAACTGGCCGATCCACAGGAACGACAAGCCATACGCCACATAGGCGGCGAAGAACTGTTTGGCCTTTTCCGCCCACAAGCCGATGTACATGCCACGCACGCAGACGAACACGAACAGGGCGACGGTGCACAGGGAACCCACCATCCCCAGTTCTTCGGCCAGGACCGAGAACACGAAGTCGGTGTGGGCTTCCGGCAGGTAGAACTGCTTCTGCACGCTGTTGCCCAGGCCCACGCCCAGCCACTCGCCGCGACCGAAGGCAATCAGCGCCTGGGTCAATTGATAGCCGGAACCGAACTGGTCGGCCCACGGATCGGTAAAGGTGATCAGGCGCGCCATCCGATACGGTTGCGCCTGCACCAGCACCGTCACCGCCGCCACCGCCAGCGCGACCATCAAAGTGAAACGGAACAGCCCGACGCCGCCGAGGAACAGCATCGCCGCCGCCGCGCCCATCATCACCACCGTGGCGCCGAAGTCCGGCTCCATCAGCAGCAGGCCGGCCATCGGCAGCAACACGATGAACGGCTTGAAGAACCCCATCCAGCTCTCGCGCACTTCCTTCTGGCGACGCACCAGGTAACCGGCGAGGTAGATCACCACGAAGACCTTGGCGATCTCCGAAGGCTGGACGTTGAAGAAGCTGAAGCCGATCCAGCGCATCGAGCCGTTGACCTCGCGGCCAATACCCGGCAAGAGCACCATCACCAACAGGCCGAAGGCACCGAGCAACATCATCCAGCCCAGGCGTTGCCAGGTGGCGATCGGCACCATCATGGTGACGATGCACGCGCCCAGGCCGATCACCAGGTAAATCAGGTGGCGGATCATGTGGTAAAGGGTGTTGCCCGACTGCACGGCGGCCACTTCCGACGACGCGGAGGTGATCATGACCAGGCCCAGGCCCAGCAAGGCCAGGCAACCGGCGAGCATCGGGAAATCCAGATCGATGCCACGACCGGTGATCAGCGGCGACGGGTACGGCTTGATGATGTTCATCAGGTTCATGCCAAGTCCTCCGCGGCCTGGGCGAACAACTGCCCACGCTCTTCGTAGTTCTTGAACATGTCGAAACTGGCGCAGGCCGGCGACAACAGGACTGCATCGCCCGGTTGAGCAAGGGCGCGGCATTGCTGCACCGCCTCGTCCAGCGAAGCGACGCGCACCAGCGGCACGGCATCGCCGAGGGCCTGGGCGATCAATTCGCGATCACGGCCCATCAGCACCACGGCGCGGCAGTTGGCGGCAACGGGGTCGCGCAGGTCCTTGAAATCGGCACCCTTGCCGTCGCCGCCGGCGATCAGCACGAGCTTGCCGTCGATGTCCGCGCCCAGGCCTTCGATGGCCGCGAGCGCGGCACCGACGTTGGTGGCCTTGGAGTCGTTGTACCAGGCCACGCCATCGAGATCGCGTACCCACTGGCAGCGGTGCTCAAGGCCGGCGAAGGTGCGCAGGGCCGAGAGCATGGCGTCGAACGGCAGGCCGACCGCATGCCCCAGGGCCAGCGCGGCCAGGGCATTGGCCTGGTTGTGGGCGCCACGAATCTTCAGTTCGCGCACCGGCATCAGGTTCTGGAATTCGAAGGCCAGGTATTTCTCGCCATTCTCTTCACGCAGCCCGAAGCCTTTGAAGTCCGGCACGCCCAGGCCGAACGACCAGCACGGCATGCCCTCGCCCAGCAACGGACGGGTCAGGGCATCCTGGCGATTGAACACCACTTGCCGGGCACCACGGAAGATCCGGTGCTTGGCCAGGTGATAAGCCGGCAGGCCGCTGTAGCGGTCCATGTGGTCTTCACTGACGTTGAGCACGGTGGCCACTTCGGCGCCCAGGTGGTCGGTGGTCTCGAGCTGGAAGCTCGACAGCTCCATCACGTACAGCTCGACCTCGTCGCTGAGCAGGTCCAGCGCCGGGGTACCCAGGTTGCCGCCTACGGCGACGCGCTTGCCGGCCGCCGCAGCCATCTCACCGACCAAGGTGGTGACGGTGCTCTTGGCATTGGAACCGCTGATGGCAACGATCGGCGCCTTGGCGTTGCGCGCGAATAGCTCGATGTCGCCGGACAATTTCACACCACGGGCGGCGGCAGCCTGCAGGGCTGGGGTCGCCAGGGCCAGGCCGGGGCTCACGTAGAGCTCATCGGCACGGCACAGGAATTCGACATCCAGCTCGCCACAACGCACGTCCACCTGGGGATAGTCACGGCGCAGCGTGGCCAGCTCAGGCGGATTTTCCCGCGTATCGGCCACGGCAAACGACACGCCCCGGTTCGCCAGGAAGCGAACCAGGGACATGCCGCTCTTGCCGAGGCCGACAACGATGCGGAAGTGGTCAGAAGCGATCAGGGACACTCGTTCTACCTCAGCTTCAGGGTGGCAAGGCCGACCAGCACCAGGATCACGGTGATGATCCAGAAACGGACGATCACGCGTGGCTCGGGCCAGCCCTTGAGTTCAAAGTGGTGGTGGATCGGCGCCATGCGGAATACGCGGCGGCCGGTCAATTTAAAGGAGGCCACCTGAATGACGACTGACAGGGTCTCCATCACGAACACACCGCCCATGATGAACAGGACGATTTCCTGGCGAACGATCACGGCGATGGTGCCCAGGGCCGCGCCCAGCGCCAGCGCGCCGACGTCGCCCATGAAGACTTGCGCCGGGTAGGTGTTGAACCACAGGAAGCCCAGGCCGGCACCGATCAGCGCACCGCAGAACACAATCAATTCACCCGCGCCCGGCACATACGGGATCAGCAGGTATTCGGCGAACTTCACGTTACCCGACAGGTAGCAGAAGATTCCCAGGGCGCCGCCGACCATGACCGTCGGCATGATCGCCAGGCCGTCGAGGCCGTCAGTGAGGTTGACCGCGTTGCTCGAACCGACGATCACCAGGTAGGTCAGCACGATGAAGCCAGCGCCCAGCGGAATGCTGTAGTCCTTGAGCATCGGCAGGATCAGGGTGGTTTCCACCGGCGAGGCGGCGGTCATATAAAGGAAGATCGCCGCGCCGAGGCCGAACACCGATTGCCAGAAATATTTCCAGCGGCTTGGCAGCCCACGGGAGTTCTTCTCGATGACCTTGCGATAGTCGTCGACCCAACCGATGGCGCCGAAGAACAGCGTCACCAGCAGCACGACCCAGACGTAGCGGTTCGCCAGGTCGGCCCAGAGCAAAGTGCTGATACCGATGGACGACAGGATCAGCGCGCCCCCCATGGTCGGGGTACCGGATTTGGACAGGTGCGATTGCGGACCGTCGTTACGGACCGACTGGCCGATCTGCAGGTTCTGCAGGGTGCGGATCATCCACGGGCCCAGGAACAGCGACAACGACAACGCGGTCAGCACACCCAGGATCCCGCGCAGGGTCAGGTACTGGAAGACCGCGAAGCCTTTGTGGAACTGTTGCAGGTACTCCGCTAGCAGCAGCAGCATTAATGTTTCTCCGTGGTGGTGCCGCACAGCGCCGCGACGATGTTTTCCATCGCTGCGCTGCGTGAACCCTTGATCAATAAGGTGGTGTTCGGGTCCTGCTCGGCGCCCAGGGCCTGGATCAATTCGGCTTGAGTAGTGAAATGCCGTGCGTGCTCGCCAAACGCAGCGACCGCATGGGCCATCATCGGACCGACCGCATACAGCGCATCGACCTTGCCGCGCGCATAGGCACCGACATCGTGATGTCCCTGTTGCGCCCATTCGCCCAACTCGCCGATATCCCCCAGCACCAGCACGGTACGGCCGGAGAAACCGGCGAGGATATCCACCGCCGCGCACATGGACGACGGGTTGGCGTTATAGGTGTCATCGATCACGCGCATGCCGTTGCTGGCCAGTTGCGCGACAGAGCGCCCCTTGACCGGCTGCACGGCGTTCAGTCCGGCAACGATGCCCGGCAGCGACACGCCCAGGGCATGGGCGGCAGCCGCGGCGGCCAGGGCGTTGGCAACGTTATGGGTGCCCAGCAGGTTCAATTGGACCCGCTCGGCACCGTCGGGGCTGTGCAGGTTGAAGGCCGGGCAACCGCGGGCATCACGGTCCAGGTCGCTGGCGTAGAAATTCGCGGCGAGGTTGCTCAGGGCAAAGGTCAGCACCTTGCGCTCCCCCGCCCGGGTCTTCCAGATTTCGAAGGCCTTGTCGTCGAGATTCAGCACGGCGACGCCATTGGCATCCAGCCCTTCGATGATCTCGCCCTTGGCCTCGACGATTTTTTCCGGGCCGCCGAACTCGCCGACGTGGGCGGTCCCGGCGTTGTTGAGCACCGCCACGTGGGGCTTGGTCATGGCCACGGTGTAGGCGATCTCGCCGAGCCGCGAAGCCCCCAGTTCGATGACGGCGGCGCTGTGTTCCGGCGCCAGTTCCAGCAAGGTCAGCGGCACACCGAGGTCGTTGTTCAGGTTGCCACGGGTCGCCAGCACCGCACCACGAGTGCGCAGGATGCTGGCAAGCATTTCCTTGACCGTGGTCTTGCCGCTGGAACCGGTAATGGCCGCGACCGGGTTGCCATACGCTGCGCGGTTCAGCGCACCGAGCTGGCCCAGGGCCTGGCGAGTGTCGCTGACGAGCAATTGCGGCAACGTGCTGTTGCTCACTTCCCGCTCGACCAATGCGGCGACCGCGCCTTTGCCCGCGACCTCGTTCAAGTAATCGTGGCCATCAAAACGCGGCCCGGCCAAGGCGACGAACAATTGCCCCGGCGCGATCGCCCGGCTGTCAATGCTCACGCCGCTGAAGGTGGCGTCCGCAGAAATGAGGCGCGCATTCAGGGCGTTGGTCAGTTCGCTGAGTTTCAGGGCCTTAAGCATGGGCCACCTCCCACGCGGTCAGGGCGTGATCGGCTTCCACCAGATCGGAGAACCCATGGCGTTCGCCGTTGATTTCCTGATAGTCCTCATGGCCCTTGCCGGCCAGGACGATGACATCGTCCGCCGAGGCGCTGGCGATCAACTGGGCAATGGCCTGGCCGCGACCGGCGACGAAGGTGACGTTATCCACGGCGGTAAAACCGGCGCGGATGTCATCGAAGATCCGCAGCGGGTCTTCGCTGCGCGGGTTGTCATCGGTGACCAGCACGCCGTCCGCCAGACGCTCCACCACTTCTGCCATCAACGGGCGTTTGCCGCGATCGCGATCGCCGCCGCAGCCGAACAGGCACAGCAGCCGGCCCTTGGCGTGAGGACGCAAGGCCGTGAGGACTTTTTCCAACGCGTCGGGAGTGTGGGCGTAATCGACAACCACCAACGGTTGAGCCCCGCCGCCGAGGCGCTGCATGCGCCCGGCCGGCCCTTCAAGTCTTGGCAACACCTTGAGGATTTCGTCCAGCGCGTAGTCCAGGCCGAGCAAGGCGCCAATGGCCGCCAATACGTTGCTCAGGTTGAAGCGGCCGAGCAAGGTGCTGCGCAGATGGTGCTCGCCCTGGGGCGTGACCAGCGTGGCGCGCACGCCTTCATCGTCGAACTGCGCCTGGCGTATACAAAGGTAGGCGCTGGTATCTTCCAGGCTATAGGTGATCAACCGGGACTCGCGCTTGTCGGCGGCCAGTTGCCGGCCGAACTCGTCGTCGAGATTGATGACCCGGCATTTCAAATCATTCCAGGCGAACAGCTTGGCCTTGGCTTCGCCGTAGGCCTGCATGGTGCCGTGGTAGTCCAGGTGGTCGCGGGACAGGTTGGTCAACACCGCGACGTCGAACGCCAGCGCCGTCACACGACCCTGGTCCAGGCCATGGGACGAGACCTCCATCGCAACGGCCTTGGCACCGGCCTTCTTCAAGTCCGCCAGGGTCGCTTGCACGGCAATCGGGTTCGGCGTGGTGTGCAGGCCGCTTTCCAGCGCGCCATGAAAACCGTTGCCCAAGGTGCCGACAATGCCGCAATGCTGGCCGAGCAGGTCCAAGGCCTGGGCCACCAGTTGGGTCACGCTGGTCTTGCCGTTGGTGCCGGTCACGCCCACCAGGTTCAGGTGGCGGCTCGGGTCGCCATAAAACCGCCCGGCGATGTCCGACAGTTGCGCCGCCAGGCCCTTCACCGGAATCAGCGGCACGTCAGTGATCGGCAGCACGGTCGCGCCTTGCACTTCGTACGCCACGGCAGCCGCGCCGCGCTTCAGGGCGTCGGCGATATGGTCGCGACCATCGACACGGCCACCCGGCACCGCCAGGAACAAGTCCCCGGCACGTACATTGCGGCTGTCCAGGGCCAACTCACGAATCAGCAGATCGTGACCGGCGTGGGCAAAAATCTTGTTCAGGCTCAGGGACATCAGCCACGCCCTCCTTCGGCTTTCAAGGGAATGACCGGTGCGGTATTGGCCTGCTGGGTCGGCGGCAGGTTATCCGGGGTAATGTTCATCAGGCGCAGGGTGCCGGACATCACTTTGCTGAACACCGGCGCCGAGACCAGGCCACCGAAATAGCCTGCCTTGCTCGGTTCGTCGATGACCACGACGATGGCGTAGCGTGGGTCGCTCATCGGGCCGAAGCCGGCAAACAGCGAACGGTAGGAATTCTCGGCGTAGCCTTTGGTGCCCACGGAGGTTTTGCGGGCCGTACCCGACTTGCCTGCCACGTGATAGGCCGGCACCTGGGCGCGGTAGACACCACGCGGCGCCTCGATCACCTGTTGCAGCATGCCCTGCATGGTCTTGGCGACGTTTTCCGGGATCACCTGGGTGGCCTGCGGTGGCTTGTCGGTCTTGATCAGGGTCAGCGGTGCCATGCGCCCGTTGTTCGCCAGCGCGGAAAACGCGTGGACCAACTGGATCGCGGTCACGGAAACGCCGTAGCCATAGGACAACGTGGCGGTCTCAGCCTTGCGCCAGTCACGGTAGTTCGGCAGGTTGCCGACACGCTCGCCCGGAAAGCCCAGGCCGGTGTCCTGGCCGAGGCCGATTTTCTGGGCCAGGCGATAAATCGTCTCGCCGCCGATATCGAAGGCGATCTTGCTCATGCCGACGTTACTGGAGTTGATCAGGATGCCGGTCAGGTCGAGCACCGGGCCTTCAGTCTTGGACACGTCACGGATGGTGTACTTGCCGATCTGCAGAGTGCCCGGGTAGACCTCGACGGTGTCGCTTGGCTTCCAGCGCCCGGTTTCCAGGGCGGCGGCCATGGACACGGCTTTCATGGTCGAACCCGGCTCGAACACGTCGATCATCGCGCGGTTGCGCATCATCGCCGGTTGCAGGTTGCGGCGGTTGTTCGGGTTGTAGGTCGGCTGGTTGACCATCGCCAGGATCTCGCCGGTCTTAACGTCCATGATCACCAGGCTGCCGGCCTTGGCACCGTTCTCGACGATGGCGTTGCGCAGCTCGCGGTTGGCCAGGTATTGCAGGCGCAGGTCAATGGACAACGCCAAGGGCTTGCCGGCCTTGGCGTTTTTGGTGACTTGGACATCCTTGATCAGCCTGCCGCGCCGGTCCTTGATAACCTGGCGTTTGCCGGCGACCCCGGCAAGCCATTCGTCATAGGCCAGTTCGACCCCTTCGCGCCCTCGATCATCGATGTCGGTAAACCCGACCATGTGGGCGGTGACTTCACCGGCCGGGTAGAAACGCCGGAATTCTTCGATGCCGTAGACACCGGGCACTTTCAGGTCGAGCACACTCTGGCCTTGCTCGGGCGTCAATCCGCGCACCAGATAGATGAATTCTTTATTGGCTTGGGCTTCAAGACGCTCGGCCAGGGCCTTCGGGTCCTGCCCGAGGGCGGCGGCCAAGGCCGGCCATTTTTCCTTGGCTTGCTGCATTTCCTTGGCGTTGGCCCACAAGGTGGTCACCGGGGTACTCACGGCCAGGGGTTCGCCGTTGCGGTCGGTGATCAGGCCACGGTGCGCCGGAATTGGAATATGACGCACACTGCGAGCGTCGCCCTGCCCCTTGAGGAAGTCACGGTCGATGACCTGCAGGTCGATGATGCGCCACGAAATCGCCGCCACCATGATCCCGAGCAAGCCCAGGACCAGACGAAACCGCCACGGGAACAGCGCCCCTTCGAGTTTCATCATGGCGCCACCATTTGCACTTCGGCGGCGCCGGGAATGCGCATTTTCAGCTGTTCGGTGGCCAGTACTTCGATACGGCTATGGGCGGTCCAGGTGCTTTGCTCCAGGATCAACCGGCCCCACTCGGCCTGCGCCTTGTCGCGCACACTCAGCTCGTTGTAGAGGGTGTTGAGCAACTGCCGGTTCCAGTGCGCGCTATAGGATACGGCGATGGCCGACACGAGCACGCCTATAAACAGCAGCAGCATGAAAAAGCTGCCGCCAGGCAGGGGCTTGGCGAAGAGCTTGCTCACCGCAACTTCTCCGCGACACGCATGACGGCGCTACGGGCACGTGGGTTGGCCTTGAGTTCGGCGTCGGAGGCGAACTGCGCTTTGCCATGGATCTTGATTTTCGGCACGAAGGCTTCGAAACGCACCGGCAGGTTGCGCGGCAGGTTATCGGCTTCGCCTTTGGTGAGCTTGCGCATGAACAGCTTGACGATGCGGTCTTCCAGGGAATGGAAGCTGATCACCACCAGCCGACCACCGATCTCCAGCGCTTCAAGCGCCGCTTCGAGACCGACTTCCAGGTCGCCCAGCTCGTTGTTCACGTGGATGCGCAAGCCCTGGAAAGCACGGGTCGCCGGGTTCTTGCCCTTTTCCCAGGCCGGGTTGGCCACTTTCAGCACTTCGGCCAGGTCGCCGGTACGCTCGAAGGGCTTGATGTCGCGGCGCTCGACCACGGCGCGGGCCATGCGGCCGGAGAAACGCTCTTCGCCGTATTCCTTGAAGACACGGGCGATTTCTTCCACTGGCGCGGTATTGACGAATTCGGCGGCGCTGATCCCACGGGACGGGTCCATGCGCATGTCCAACGGACCGTCATTGAGGAAACTGAAGCCGCGTTCCGGGTCGTCCAGTTGCGGCGACGACACGCCCAGGTCAAGCAGCACGCCACTGACCTTGCCGGCCAGGCCACGCTCGGCGACTTCGGCGCCCAGCTCGGCAAAGCTGCGCTGCACAACGACAAAGCGGCCGTCTTCGGCCGCCAGCGCTTGCCCGGTGGCAATCGCTTGAGGATCCTTGTCGAACCCCAGCAACCGGCCGTCCGGACCGAGCTGGCTGAGAATCAGCCGACTGTGTCCGCCACGCCCGAACGTGCCGTCCAGATAACAGCCATCAGGACGTACGGCGAGAGCCTCGACGGCTTCGTCAAGCAGTACGGTGATGTGGTTAAAGCCGCTATCAATAGTCACAGGATCAAATCACGCAGTTCATCAGGCATGGCGCCCGGTTGTTGAATAGCAGCGAGGTCAGCGGCAGAAACCGCATTCCAGGCATCTTCGTCCCACAGCTGGAACTTGTTCAGTTGGCCCACCAGCATCGCGCGCTTATCCAGCTTGGCGTACTCGCGCAGGCGCGGCGGCACCAGGAAACGACCGCTGCCATCGAGCTCGAGGTCGACGGCATTACCGATCAGCAAGCGTTGCAGTCGGCGGTTTTCTTCACGCAGCGAAGGCAATGCGCGCAGTTTGGTTTCGATGATTTCCCACTCATCCAGAGGGTAAACGCACAAACATGGGTCAACGGCGTCGATCGTGACGATTAACTGCCCCGAACTTCGCGAAACGAGCTCGTCACGATACCGGCTAGGCATGGCTAGCCGGCCTTTTGCATCGAGACTGATAGCGTTAGCTCCGCGAAACACGTCTGCGTTTCTCCACTTTTTGGCGTTTTACCTTCAAAAAAACCCACTTCATGCCACTTTCCGCCACTTGCGCACACTATAGGAATGCGCCCACCGCACCGTCAAGGCGCGCAATGAAGGAAAAGCCTTATAGATCGGAGATTTAGGAGCGTTTCAGGAGGGGTAACAAGAATCTGACGTAGGAAAAATCGCCCTAACCTGAAGCAGCACAGGGGACTGCGCGCACAAGTTAAAGTGATTTGTTAAGAGTAAGATTTTTTTGGTATTAGGAACTGCGTCTGCCAGTGATTCCGGCAGGAAGGGAAAAGGTGGAGAGTCGATCTGTAAGCCGGGTTCTGTCTTGAACAGTCATTCGTCTACGATGGCCATCACTGGACATCTTTAGCAACCTACCCGGTCCCAGCGCGGGCCACGCCTTGGGACCCTATTTGGTCTTGCTCCAAGTGGGGTTTACCTAGCCACGAACTGTTGCCAGCCGTGCGGTGCGCTCTTACCGCACCTTTTCACCCTTACCGGCGCCGAAACGCTTAGGCGGTTATTTTCTGTGGCACTTTCCGTAGGCTCACGCCTCCCAGGCATTACCTGGCACTTCGCCCTATGGAGCCCGGACTTTCCTCCCCCCTCTAATTTTCATAGAGGGCAGCGACTGTCCGATCGACTCTCCGCCGCGAAGGTTAACGGTAGAGCGCTTGAAGAACAAGCGCTAAAAGCCCCGAGCCAGCACCGTGTCCCGGTTTCACTGGTCTTTCTGTTTTTCCAGTGCGACCTGGTACAGCACATTCTTGCGCTCGCCGGTGATCTGCGCCGCCAGCGCCGCGGCGCGCTTGAGGGGCATTTCCTCCAGCAGCAGGCTCAGGACGCGCATCGCCTCGCTGCTGACGGCGTCCTCGCTTTGCGGCGGCGTCCAGCCTGCCACCAGCACGACGCACTCACCGCGCTGCTGGTTGCTGTCGCTTTCGACGAAGGCGCGCAACTCGGCCAAGGGCAGGCCCTTGAGGGTTTCAAAGGTCTTGGTCAACTCACGGGCCAACAGCGCCTGGCGCTCAGGGCCGAACACCAGCTCCATGTCTTGCAGGCATTCGAGGATGCGGTGCGGCGCCTCATAGAAGATCAGCGTGCGCGGCTCCTCCTTTATAGCCTCCAGGCGCGCCCGTCGCCCAACGGCTTTGGCCGGCAGGAAACCTTCGAAAATGAAACGGTCCGACGGCAGGCCTGCCGCCGACAGCGCCGCGATCAATGCGCAAGCTCCCGGTACAGGCACCACACTGATGCCGGCCGCCCGGGCCTGGCGCACCAGATGATAGCCGGGATCGGAAATCAGCGGCGTACCGGCATCGGAAATCAACGCCACGTTATCGCCCGCCAACAGCCGAGTAATAAAACGACTGCCTTCGTCCCGCTCATTGTGCTCATGACAGGCCGCCAACGGCGTGGAAATGCCGAAATGCTGCAGCAGGCGCTGGGAGTGGCGCGTGTCTTCAGCCGCGATCAGTGCGACCTCCTGCAGGATTTTCAGCGCCCGGGCACTGATATCGTCCAGGTTGCCGATGGGCGTCGCCACCACATAAAGCGAGCCGGCAGCGGAATTCAAAGCACCTGGAGCAGTCAAAACGCGCACCTCATGATCGGTAAAAACCGCCATTGTAGCGTGTAGCGGCGGTCTCGGCTGTTCGCGGTAACGGGTAACCCGAAGCAATGCCGGCCTTTGGAAGGTTGCACCAGCCTTTGTGGCGAGGGAGCTTGCTCCCGCTCGGCTGCGCAGCAGCCGTAAAAATCTGCAGCCACATCCTGAGGTAGCGTGTTGAATGTTTTTTGGGGCTGCTACGCAGCCCAGCGGGAGCAAGCTCCCTCGCCACAAAGGGTCAATGCCTGTCTTTTGTGCTGCGCCGCACTCTTTGAAATACCTAAATTGATCGATTCACGCCACTAACATCGCGCCCCGGCCAGTGCTTGGGTACAATTCGACGCTAATTTGATCTCGTATCAGGAACACTTACATGATCGCTTGCCTGCGGCTGCTCTCCGCCCTCTGCCTCGCTGCCCTCCTGGCGGCTTGCGCCAGCTCGCCCTCGTCCAGCCTTGGCGAACTCCCACGGACCCCGGATGCCAGTATCGAGCAACTGCTCGAACAGGCCACCCAAAGCAAAAACCCGGAAAAAGCCGCCCTGCTGCGCCTGAGCGCCGCAGACCTGGCCTACCGCCAGGGCAATGCCGGCCAGTCCGCACAGATCCTGCAACAAGTGCCGATGGAGCAACTCAAGCCCGGCCAGCAGATTTTCGCCAGCACGCTGTCGGCTGAACTGGCAATGACCCGCAACCAGCCCAAGGCTGCGCTGACCGCCCTGAGCCATCCAAGCCTGCAACACCTGAGCGAAATGCCGGTGGAGCAGCAGGTCCGCACCGGCACCGTCCGTGCCCGCGCCCTCGAGGCCGATGGCCAGACCCTGGCCGCCGCCAAGGAGCGCATTTTCATTGCGCCCCTGCTGGAGAACGACGCCGCGGCGAAAAACCACGAAACCATCTGGTCGCTGATCGCCTCGCTGCCCACCGACCAGTTGCAGCCCACCTCCGCCGACGACCTCGGCGGCTGGCTGAGCCTGGCCCAAGTCGTCAAGACCGCTGGGACCCTGGAACAGCAGCAGGCGGCCATCGACCACTGGCGCGAACAGAACCCGAAGCACCCTGCCGCCCTCCAACTGCCGACACCCCTGGTCAAGCTCAAGGAACTGGCCAGCCAGCCACTGAGCAAGATCGCCCTGCTGCTGCCACAGAATGGCCAGTTGGCCGCGGTTGCCAAGGCCTTGCGCGAGGGCTTCATGGCTGCCCACTACCAGGCCCAGCAGGCCGGGCAGACGCCGCCAAGCATCCAATTCTATGACAGCGCCAGCCTGACCTCCATGGACGAGTTCTATCGCAAGGCCCAGGCCGACGGCGTGCAACTGGTCATCGGCCCGCTGGAAAAACCGCTGGTCAAGCAGATCAGCACCCGCCCGCAATTGCCGATCACCACCCTGGCACTGAACTACAGCGAAGGCGAACAAGGGCCACCGCAACTGTTCCAGTTCGGCCTGGCGCCTGAGGATGAAGCCCGCGAAGTGTCCCGCCGCGCCCGTGCCGATGGCCTGCACCGCGCCGCCGTCATGGTACCGAAGGGCGAATGGGGCGATCGCGTGCTCAAGGCCTTCAGCCAGGACTGGCAGGCCAACGGCGGCACCATCGTCGCCATCGAACGTGTCGACCAGCCGGTCCAACTGGCCCAGCAGATCGCCGACATGTTCCAGTTGCGCCAGAGCGAAGGTCGCGCCAAGAGCCTGCAAAACACCGTCGGCACCACGGTCGCGGCCCAGCCGTCCCGTCGCCAGGACATCGAGTTCATCTTCCTTGCCTCGACACCGCAGCAGGCCCAGCAGATCAAGCCGACCCTGAACTTCCAGTACGCCGGCGACGTGCCGGTCTACGCAACGTCCTCGGTGTTCAGCGCCAGCGGCGACCAGAACCAGTACAACGACATGAGCGGCATCCGCTTCTGTGAAACCCCCTGGCTGCTCGACGCCAATGACCCGTTGCGCAAGCAGGTCACCGCGCAGTGGCCCCAGGCGGGTGGCAGCCTGGGTCGGTTGTACGCGATGGGGGCGGACGCCTATCGCCTGGCGCCGCGCCTGGGCCAGCTCAAGACGTTGCCGGACAGCCGCATCGAAGGCCTGTCGGGCAGCCTGGCCGTATCTCCCACCCAGCGCGTACAGCGTCAACTGCCCTGGGCCGAGTTCGTCAATGGCCAGGTGCAGCGCCTGCCGGACACCCAGCGCTAATGCCTGACCGATCACGCCAGCAAAGCGGACGGGATGCCGAGGGCCAGGCCCTCGCGCATCTCGAGCAACACGGCCTGCGGCTGCTGGCGCAGAACTGGTTGTGTAAACGTGGCGAGCTTGATCTGGTCATGCTTGACGGCGATACAGTAGTATTCGTCGAAGTCCGCTATAGAAAAAATACCCAATGGGGTGGCGCGCTCGACAGCATTGACGGGCGCAAGCGCCAAAAGTTGATTTTCGCCGCGCAGTACTTCCTGCAACGCGAGTCTCGCTGGGCCGATCATCCCTGCCGCTTCGACGTGGTTGCCATCGACAGTAACGCCGACCAGTTGAACTGGCTGCAGAACGCCTTCGACAGTTGAGCACCCATGCCGAGCCGGACACCTTCACCTAACTTTTTTGCTCTTTGCTTTGCGCGCCGCACATGTTTGTGCCGATAAGTCGCGCTACTTAAGGTCACACAGATGGACATGCAATCGCGAATTCGCCAGCTTTTTCAGGCCAGTATCGACACCAAGCAACAGGCGATGGACGTACTTGCACCGCACATCGAGCAAGCCAGCCAAGTGATGGTCAACGCCTTGCTCAACGAGGGCAAGATGCTTTCGTGCGGCAACGGCGGCTCGGCCGGCGACGCCCAGCACTTCTCCTCGGAACTGCTCAACCGCTTCGAGCGCGAACGCCCGAGCCTGCCGGCAATCGCCCTGACCACCGACAGCTCGACGATTACCTCGATCGCCAACGACTACAGCTACAACGAAGTCTTCTCCAAACAGATCCGCGCCCTGGGCCAACCCGGCGATGTCCTGCTGGCGATTTCCACCAGCGGCAACTCGGCCAACATTATTCAAGCGATCCAGGCCGCACATGATCGCGAAATGATTGTCGTAGCATTGACCGGTCGTGACGGCGGCGGCATGGCGTCACTGCTATTGCCCGAAGACGTCGAGATCCGCGTACCGGCCAATGTCACCGCACGTATCCAGGAAGTCCACCTGCTGGCGATCCACTGCCTTTGCGACTTGATCGACAGCCAACTGTTCGGGAGTGAAGAATGACCCCTAATCGCCTAGGCCTTCTGGCCCTGACCCTGTGCCTCGGCATCAGCGGCTGCACATCGGTGGTTAACGCCAGCCGGGAAAAGCCGATTGAAGATGACCGCGGCACCCGCACCTTCGGCAGCAAGATCGACGACTCCCTGATTGAAACCAAGGTCGGCGTGAACATCGCCAAGGCCGATCCGGACCTGGACAACAACTCGCACATCGTCGTCACCAGCTTCAACGGTGTCGTCTTGCTGGCCGGCCAGACCCCACGCGCCGACCTCAAGGCCAAGGCCGAACAGGAAGCCAGCGCTGTGCAGCGGGTCAAGACCGTGCATAACGAGCTTCAGGTTCTGCAGCCGTCTTCGCTGCTGGCGCGCCAGAACGATGCCTGGCTGACCACCAAGATCAAGACGCAGATGCTGACCGACGCCAGCATTCCTGGTTCGCGCATCAAGGTTGTGACTGAGAATGGCATCGTGTATCTGCTGGGGTTGCTGACCAAGCAGGAAGCGGCGCAGGCGACCAATCTGGTGCAGGGTGTGTCCGGGGTGCAGAAGATTGTGAAGTTGTTTGAGTACATTGACTGATATAGATGCTGGTACACGAACGGCGCTTTTCCTGGAAAGGAAGGCGCCGTTTTTTTATGGCTTCGTTTTGGGGCTGGTTGGTCGGTGTGTATATCCATTGCTGCGATAACGGCCGCTTAGGGTTCCGCCCTGACGGCGGGTCACTTTCGAAAAGCCCGGAAGCCGGCCCAGTCGAAAGTAACCAAAGCGCTTCTGCCCCACCACTCGGCGCCTCGCCTAGGCTCGGCATGCCTGAACGATGGCATTGCTCCGCGGGCCGCCGCGAAGGCGGTAACTCAGTCACATGGATGTAGGGTTTACTGACCTCATCGCGAGCAGGCTCGCACAGGGGTTCTGTGTTGGATATGAATTTTGTGTTCACTGGAGGTCGGATGTGGGAGCGAGCCTGCTCGCGATGGCGATGGTTCAGTCAAATGGATGCTGGGCTTGCCGGCCTCTTCGCGAGCAAGCCCGCTCCCACAGGGGTTCTGTGTTGAATATGAATTTTGTGTTCACTGGAGATTGAAGGTGGGAGCGAGCCTGCTCGCGATGGCGGTGATTCAGTCAAATGGATGCTGGGCTTGCCGGCCTCTTCGCGAGCAAGCCCGCTCCCACAGGGGTTCTGTGTTGGATATGAATTTTGTGTTCACTGGAGGTTGGATGTGGGAGCGAGCCTGCTCGCGATGGCGGTGGTTCAGTCGAATGGATACTGGGCTTGCCGGCCTCTTCGCGAGCAAGCCCGCTCCCACAGGACCTTGAAAGGGATGGTTGTAAGAGCGGAACCATAAGCACGCGTTACCGCAGAAACGGATATACACACAAAACCACGACACAAAAAAATGCCCGCATCTCACGACACAGGCATTTTCTTAACCAAGTTGCAGACTCTCACACGACCAGTGACTGGCACTTATCTACAACCTACTTCACCACTTTCAAACTCGGCCGCCCGCTAGGACGCGGCGGCTCGTCATCCGGTGGCGGCAAATCATCATCCGGCTCGAACTCTTCCTCACCGTCCAGCGGCGCTTCCAGCTCGAACACCATGCCCTGGCCATTCTCCCGGGCATAAATGCCCAGGATCGCAGCAACAGGCACGTACAGGGTATGCGGCACACCACCGAAGCGCCCTTCGAAACTGACAGCGTCGTTATCCATGTGCAAATGACGCACGGCGGCTGGCGACACGTTCAGGACAATCTGCCCGTCATTGGCAAAACCCTGCGGCACCTGCACCGACGGAAACTCGGCATTGACCAGCATGTGCGGGGTGCAATCGTTGTCCACAATCCACTCATAGAGCGCGCGGACCAGATAAGGTCGACTGGAGTTCATAGCGGCTCCCTAAGCCTTAGCGCATGTCGCGTTCGACACCAGACAGACTCGCCTGGAATGCCTCACGCGCAAATTGGCGCTCCATATAATCAAGCAGCGGCTTGGCAGGCCGCGGCAGTTCGATACCCAGAATCGGCAAACGCCAGAGTATGGGCAATAGGCAGCAATCCACCAGACTTTGTTCCTCACTGAGGAAAAACGGCTTGTCGACGAACAGCGGCGATACGCCTGTCAGGCTTTCACGCAATTCCTTGCGCGCCACGACCCGCGCCGGCTCCTTGGTCCGGGAATCCAGGATCAAGTCCACCAACCCGCACCAGTCACGCTGGATGCGATGGATCAGCAAACGGCTGTTGGCACGCGCGACAGGATAAACCGGCAGTAAAGGTGGATGCGGATAACGCTCATCCAAATATTCCATCACCACAGTCGACTCCCACAACGCCAGGTCACGATCGACCAAGGTGGGCAGGCTGCCGTAAGGGTTCACCTCGATCAGCTTCGGCGGCTGACGGCCCGCTTCGACGTAAATGATCTCGGCGCTGACACCCTTCTCTGCCAGTACGATGCGTACCCGGTGGGAATAGTGGTCGGCGGGGTCGGAGTAACAGGCCAACCGATTGGTCACGCCCATGGCGATCCTCCTCGCTTGTTGAAATTATCGAAAAACGGAAAAGCGAGCGCGCCCAGAGGGCGCCTCCCGTAACACCTGGCTGGCCAGGCTAGTTACATTTTCAGAGACGCCCTTGGGCGCGCACGATTAACAGCAATGGCTTACAGCTTTATCAATGCACGTCTTTCCAGTATTCACGCTTGAGCAGGTAAGCGAATACGAAGAAGAACGCCAGGTACAGCAATACATAGGTACCAATGCGCTGATGTTCCAGCTTCACCGGGTTGGCCGAGTAGGCCAGGAAGGTCACGAGGTTCTTGACCTTCTCGTCAAACTGCTCCGGGGTCAGGCTGCCGGTGTTCGGCAATACGGTCAGCTGGTCGCAAGCTTCGTGAGTCAACGCGGAGCCGGTCAGCGGATCGAATTGCTTTTTACCGTCTTCAACGATCTGGACCTGTTTGCAGCCTACCACCTGGCGACCCTGGAGGCCGACCAGAACGTTAGGCATGCCGACGTTCGGGAAGACCTTGTTGTTCACGCCCCATGGACGCGAAGGATCTTCGTAGAACGAGCGCAGGTAGCCGTAAAGCCAGTCGGTGCCACGCACACGGGCAACCAGGGTCAGGTCCGGCGGCGCGGCGCCGAACCAGGTCTTGGCGTCCGCCGGCTGCATGCCGATGTTCATGTGATCACCCAGCTTGGCACCGGTGAACACCAGCTTCTCGAGCATCAGCTCATGAGGGATGCCCAGGTCATCGGCAACACGCTCGTAGCGCTGGAACTTGGCACTGTGGCAACCCATGCAGTAGTTGGCGAACGTACGGGCGCCGTCCTGCATGGCCGCCTTGTCGGAAACATCGATGTCGACTTTTTCGAGCTCCGGACCACCGTGTTCAGCCGCGAAGGACAGTACAGGCATAGCAGCAAGAATCAGTACAGCAAATAGCTTTTTCATCAGCCAGTCACCCTTTCCGGAACCGGTTTGGTCTTCTCGAGCCTGGTGTAGAACGGCATCAAAATGAAGTAGGCGAAATACAGGAAGGTGCAGACCTGCGACAGCAGCGTCCGGCCCGGTGTCGGTGCCAGTACGCCCAGCACGCCCAGGATCACGAACGAGACGCAGAACACCACGAGCCAGATCTTGCTCAGCCAGCCTTTGTAGCGCATCGACTTGACGGGACTGCGGTCCAGCCACGGCAGGACGAACAGCACGGCGATGGCCGCGCCCATGGCGATAACACCCAGCAGCTTGTCCGGGATCGCCCGCAGAATCGCGTAGAACGGCGTGAAGTACCAGACCGGGGCAATGTGCTCAGGGGTCTTGAATGCGTTCGCCTGCTCGAAGTTCGGCTTCTCGAGGAAGTAACCGCCCATTTCCGGGAAGAAGAATACGATGGAGCAGAAGATGAACAGGAAGACCACCACGCCGACGATGTCTTTCACGGTGTAGTACGGGTGGAAGGCGATGCCATCCAGCGGTACGCCGTTCTCGTCCTTGTGCTTCTTGATATCCACGCCATCCGGGTTGTTCGAACCGACTTCGTGCAGCGCGAGGATGTGCAGCACCACTAGGCCGAGGATCACGATCGGCAGGGCCACGACATGCAAGGCGAAAAAGCGGTTCAAGGTGATACCCGAGATCAGGTAGTCACCACGGATCCATTGGGTCAGGTCGTCGCCGATGACCGGGATCGCACCGAACAGCGAGATGATCACCTGGGCACCCCAGTAGGACATCTGGCCCCACGGCAGCAGGTAACCCATGAAGGCCTCGGCCATCAGCGCCAGGTAGATCAGCATGCCGAAGACCCATACCAGCTCACGAGGCTTCTGGTACGAACCGTAGAGCAAGCCACGGAACATGTGCAGGTAGACCACGATGAAGAACGCCGAAGCGCCGGTGGAGTGCAGCAGACGCAGGATCGAGCCGTACTCGACGTCGCGCATGATGTATTCGACGGAGGCGAACGCTTCTTCCGCCGACGGGGTGTAGCTCATGGTCAGCCAGACACCGGTGACGATCTGGTTGACCAGAACGAGCAGCGCCAGGGAGCCAAAGAAGTAGAAGAAGTTGAAGTTCTTCGGGGCGTAGTACTTGCTGAGATGGTCTTCCCACATTTTGGTCGCGGGAAAGCGCGCATCAACCCAATCCATAAGTTTGCTCATCACGCTTTCTCCGTATCGACGCCAACGACAATGATGTCATCGGTTTCATAGGAATGCGGGGGAACTGGCAGGTTCAGAGGTGCAGGCTGCGATTTGTAGACGCGACCGGCCAGGTCGTAGTGGGAGCCGTGGCAAGGGCAGAAATAGCCACCGACCCAGTCCTTGCCCAGATCGGCAGGGGCCACTTCAGGACGGAACGTTGGCGAGCAACCCAGGTGCGTGCAGATACCGATCAGCAGCAGAACCTCTGGCTTGATCGAACGCGTTTCAGGGTTGACGTATTCCGGTTGGACCGAGTTCTTGGAGGACGGGTCGGACAACTGACCCTCGATCTTTTTCAGATTCCCCAGGATTTCCTCTGTACGGCGGACGATGAACACCGGCTGGCCGCGCCACTCAGCAATCATCTGCTGGCCTGGCTCGATCTTGCTGACATTCACTTTCACCGGTGCACCTGCGGCTTTCGCCTTGGCGCTGGGAAACCATGACCCCACGAACGGGACCGCAGCCCCCACCGCTCCTGCAGCACCCACCACGGATGTGGCTGCTACCAGGAAGCGACGCCGGCCTGCATTCACGCCGTCATTGCTCATTCAGTCCTCTCCCATCAGCTTTGTGGCCTGTTAGATCAGGCGTCTACTAAGTAAAAATCTGAACTTATAAAAATTTTGCCGAATGGTAATGAAAAGCCCCAATTCTGACAAGGTAATTACCAAGCGGCCAAACCGCCAAGCCTTGTAGTATAGGGGCTCTACGAATGTGGCAAGTTGTCACAGAGCAATTCTTTTGCCCATAAAAAAACGCCCAGCTCCGTGAGGAACTGGGCGCCTTTTGAAAGCGGAAGCGAAATTAACGCTTCGAGTACTGCGGACGCTTACGCGCTTTACGCAGACCGACTTTCTTACGTTCAACTTCGCGAGCATCGCGAGTTACGAAGCCGGCTTTGCGCAGAGCACCACGCAGAGTCTCGTCGTAATCCATCAGGGCGCGAGTGATGCCGTGGCGGATTGCGCCAGCTTGACCACTTACACCACCACCGATAACAGTGACGTAGATGTCGAATTTTTCGACGGTCTCGGTCAGTTCCAGCGGCTGACGAACTACCATGCGGGCAGTTTCGCGGCCGAAGAAGTTATCCAGGGAGCGGTTGTTGATGGAGATGTTACCAGTGCCCGGACGCAGGAAAACGCGTGCGGTTGCAGTCTTGCGACGGCCAGTGCCGTAATTTTGAGTCGCCGACATAATGAACTATTCCGTTAAAACTTCAGTTCTTGGGGCTGCTGAGCAGTATGAGGGTGAGCAGCGCCCGCATAAACCTTCAGCTTACGATACATGTCGCGACCCAGTGGGTTCTTAGGCAGCATGCCTTTAACCGCGGTCTCGATCACGCGCTCAGGGGCTTTGGCGATCAGCTTTTCGAAGTTGATCGACTTGATGCCGCCAGGAAAACCGGAGTGGGAGTAGTACATTTTGTCAGTGGTTTTAGCGCCAGTAACACGTACTTGCTCAGCGTTGATCACGACGATGTAGTCACCGGTGTCAACGTGAGGGGTGTACTCAGGCTTGTGCTTGCCACGCAGACGGCTCGCGATTTCGGTGGCCAGACGACCCAGGGTCTGACCAGCAGCGTCGACGACAAACCAGTCGCGCTTTACTGTTTCCGGTTTAGCAGTAAAAGTTTTCATTCTTTATAGCCTCAGGGGCCGCCCTGTAAATTAGACGGCGGATCTTACTGAATAGTGCGTACTTTGACAAGTCAAAGGCAGCCGGATACAGACGCTTTCGGGGGCTCGGGTCGGCGCGTCCGTTCAACGGCAAGATTCTTCGGCGGCGGCGCATCACTTCCACTGCAGAAAGAGGTGCGCAATTATGCAGATTGCGAAAAATATTTCAACCTGCTTTTATGATTGTTTTGCCCAAGGAGTTCCCGATGGACTATCGCCAGCTAGGCCGTACCGATCTGAATGTCAGCGCCCTGTGCCTCGGCACCATGACCTGGGGTGAGCAGAACAGCGAGGCAGAGGCCTTCGCCCAGATCGAACGCGCCAAGGGTGCCGGCATCAATTTCATCGACACCGCCGAGATGTACCCGGTGCCACCGAAGGCCGAGACCTACGCCACCACCGAGCGCTACATCGGCAATTACTTCAAGAGCCGTGGCGACCGTGCCGACTGGATCCTGGCGAGCAAGATCGCCGGCCCCGGCAACACCATCGACTACATCCGCGACAAGAACCTCAAGCACAATCGCCGCCACATCGTCGAAGCGGTGGACGCCAGCCTCAAGCGCCTGCAGACCGACTGGATCGATCTCTACCAGCTGCATTGGCCCGAGCGCAGCACCAATTTCTTTGGTCAACTGGGCTACCAGCACAAGGCCGACGAAACGTTCACCCCGCTGGAGGAAACCCTCGAAGCCCTGGACGAGCAGGTCCGCGCCGGCAAGATCCGCCACATCGGCCTGTCCAACGAAACGCCTTGGGGCACC
This sequence comes from Pseudomonas sp. Z3-6, assembly GCF_051131985.1. Classification (NCBI taxonomy): domain Bacteria; kingdom Pseudomonadati; phylum Pseudomonadota; class Gammaproteobacteria; order Pseudomonadales; family Pseudomonadaceae; genus Pseudomonas; species Pseudomonas sp. Z3-6. The sequence continues at coordinate 1,292,549 of NZ_CP071644.1, read as the reverse complement.
ATGAAATTCCTCGCCCTGGCCGAGGCCCGTGGCTGGCCGCGGGCGGTGTCGATCCAGAACCCGTACAACCTGCTCAACCGCAGCTTCGAGATCGGCCTGTCGGAAATCGCCATTCGCGAACAATGCGGCCTGCTGGCTTATTCGCCACTGGCGTTCGGCTTCCTGTCGGGCAAATACGAAAACGGCGCACGGCCCGCCAAGGGCCGCCTGACCCTTTACAGCCGCTTCATGCGTTACTTCAACCCGCAATCGGAGGCCGCCTGCAGCCGTTATGTCGCCCTGGCCCGTGAACATGGCCTGGACCCGGCGCAGATGGCCCTGGCGTTCGTCACCCAGCAGCCGTTCGTGACCAGCAACATCATTGGCGCCACCACGCTGGAGCAGTTGGACAGCAACATCGCCAGCTTCGATCTGAAGCTGTCGGATGAAGTGCTGGCGGGGATCGAGGCGATTCACAAGGATCAGCCGAACCCGGCGCCCTGATCGCCAAGTAAAAAGCCTTCGCGAGCAAGCCCGCTCCCACATAGGATTTGTGATCGACACAAATCCTATGTGGGAGCGGGCTTGCTCGCGAAAGCAATCTTGAATTCACCCCATGATCAAAGCGACCGCGCAATGATCTCCTTCATGATTTCATTGGTCCCGGCATAGATCCGCTGCACCCGCGCATCCGCCCACGCCCGGGCAATCGGGTATTCCCACATGAAGCCGTAGCCGCCATGCAGCTGCACGCACTCGTCGAGCACCTTGCATTGCAGGTCGGTGCCCCAGTACTTGGCCATCGCCGCCGTCGGCACGTCCAACTTGCCTTGCAGGTGCAACTCCAGGCAGCGGTCGACGAAGACCCGGCCAATCTGGATTTCGGTGGCCATTTCCGCGAGCTTGAAACGGGTGTTCTGGAAGTCGGCGATGGATTTGCCGAACGCCTTGCGATCACGGGTGTAGTCCAGGGTCCATTGCAGCGCCGCTTCGGCCGAAGCCAGGCCGCCGATGGCGACGGTCAGGCGTTCCTGGGGCAGCTCTTGCATCAGGTAGGCAAAGCCCATTCCGGCCTGCCCCAGCAGGTTTTCCTTCGGCACGCGGACATCCTGGAAGAACAGTTCCGACGTGTCCTGGGCCTTCATGCCGACTTTCTCCAGGCGCTTGCCCTTCTCAAAGCCCGGGGTGCCCGCCTCCACCAGGAACAGGCTGGTGCCCTTGGCGCCGGCCTTGGGGTCGGTCTTGGCGACCACAATCACCAGGTCCGCCAGGAAGCCATTGGTGATGAATGTCTTCGAGCCGTTGATGACGTATTCATCCCCGTCGAACACCGCCGTGGTCTTCACCCCTTGCAGGTCGGAACCGGCGCCCGGCTCGGTCATGGCGATGGCCGTGACCATTTCGCCAGACACCAGTTTCGGCAGGTACTTGTGTTTCAGCGCTTCGCTGCCGTAATGCAGGATGTACGGCGCGACGATGTCGGAATGCAGCGAGAAGCCGATCCCCGTCAGCCCCAGGCGGCCGATCTCCTCGATCACCACGGTGCTGTAGAGGAAATCCGCGTCGAGGCCGCCATAGGCCTCTGGCAGGTGCGAGCACAACATGCCCGCCTCCCCCGCTTTGTTCCAGAGTTGACGGTCGACATGCCCCTGTTTTTCCCACTGACTGTGGTACGGCACGGCTTCTTTTTCGAGGAAGGTTCGTACGCTGTCGCGAAACAATTCGTGCTCGGGACTGAACAGGGTTCTTGGGATCATGGCGCACCTTTGGTTATTGTTGGGCGTGGTTATCCGACAGAGCCTAAGCCTGCGACGTACGACAGGACACTGGACACATCCGACAAAAAATAAGACGATCCAGCCGTCTGTTGACCACTTTCCCCTATAAAAATAAAGATGAATTATGTCTATGCACGCCTCCACGCCCTTGCGGCGCGTCAGCATCCTGGCAGTCGACCGGGTCTTCGCCTCTACCCTCATGCAAGCCAAGGATTTTTTCCACCTGGCCAGCCTGCGCTATGGCAAACAACTGGGCCACGGCCTGACGCCGGCGTTTGAAACCCGGCTGGTCAGTCCCGATGGCAAACCGGTGAACAGTTTCAGCGATGTGATCATGCCGGTGGACGGTGGCCTGGAAAATACCGACGTCATCATCCTGCCGGCCTTCTGGGATGATTTCGCCGGCCTCTGCCAACGTTATCCCCAGGTCTTGCCCTGGCTGCGCGAACAACACGCTCGCGGCGCAGTCCTCTGCGGCGAAGCCACCGGGGTGTTCTGGCTGGCCGAGGCCGGGCTGCTCGACGGCAAGGAAGCCACCACTTACTGGCGCTTCTTCAATGCCTTCAAGGAGCGCTTCCCCCAGGTGCACCTGAACCAGGACAAGCACCTGACCGACGCCGACAACCTGTTCTGCGCTGGCGGCACGACCTCAGCCTGCGACCTCTACATCTACCTCATCGAACGCTTCTGCGGCGCCAACGTGGCCCAGGCCGTGGCGAGGGACATCCTGTATGAAGTGCAACGCAGCTATTCGCCAGGACGGATCGGCTTCGGCGGGCAGAAACTGCACCAGGACGTGATCATCCTGCAGATCCAGCAATGGCTCGAAGAGCACTTCGCCGATAAGTTCCGCTTTGAGGACGTTGCCCGGGAGCATGGCATGAGCATCCGCAACTTCATGCGCCGCTTCCAGACCGCCACGGGCGACAAACCGCTGCATTATCTGCAACGGCTGCGGATCGAAACCGCCAAGGGCCTGCTCTCCGGCAGCCGCAAGAGCATCAAGACCATCAGCTACGAAGTCGGCTACGACGATGCGAGTTTTTTTGCGCGGCTGTTCCGGCAACACACCGACTTGTCGCCAAACCAGTATCGGCAGCAGTTTCAGCAGGCGGCGTAGGCCGAGGGTTTGGCAACGATCCACTGTGGGAGCGAGCTTGCTCGCTGCCTTTGATCGTGCGCACGACGCAAGGCCGACCTTCTTGCACATTCCTACATAAAAAGCGGAACGCGGAGCGCCTAAGCACTGGATTTCGCTCACATACACTGCCGTGTGAACACCGCAACATCACTCCCTGAACAACATCATCAGGGAAGAGCAACAATGACCATCGGATCAAGCTATGACTACCCCGCCTCCGCAGCTAGGGAAATCGCTCGGACTAAGCGTTCGGGTGGCAGAAAATGGGCGGCTCGCTTTCCAAACCCACCCGATTTATGCTTCGACTACAGGGCGTTGGTCGAGCAGAAAAATGGCATCGCCAAGGCCACTGATCCACAACACAGAATTTGCATCATAGGCGCCGGCATCACCGGATTGACTGCCGCCAGAGAGCTTTATCGTTGCGGATTCACCCATATAACCTTAATAGAGCAATCCAGGCGCATAGGCGGCAGGCACCTGACCGTACCCGGAAGCAAACACTCCACCGCGAGCCATACCCCCTTTGAGATGGGCGCGATGCGCATGCCTTTCTTTAACCGGACGGGTGAGCCGCCGACAGAAGGGCGGTCGATGTTGGCTTATTACGCAAAAACGTTTGATTTATCGACTTCGGACTTCGCCAATCCAGGAAGCCAATGGGTCCGCTCGACGGGTATTTACCTGCGCGAGGGTAGCATTGGCGGCGAATCGACTCCGCAAATGCAAATCTGGAAAAATGAAGACGGCCATACACCACCTCCCGGCAGAGAATTGCAAAAGGTCTATTCCAAGTGGAAAACCTTTGCCGACCGTATGACTCGACACGTCGCGGAGGTTTACGCCAGCGATGGGTGGGAAACCATGTGGGCCGCTATTGTTTCAAGGTACGAGGGCGTTTCGTTTCGCGACTTGGTGACTATGCCGGCCTTAAAAACCTGGAATGAACGCTCACCGGGGGACTTTGGCGGGATGGGAATGTCCCTGGAAGAGTCCGCGATTTTCTATGCGATCGGCATAGGCGATGGCAGCTGGGGTGCCTTCTATGACGTCTGCTCGCTTTATCCCCTGCGTACCGCCATCTTCGGATTCAGCAGCCACCTGCAGCTGATTCATGGTCGGGTGGATTCGACGGGGGACCCGCTCGCTTCGCCCTACCTGCATAGCGAAGCCGTGTTTGACTCCAAGGGCCTGATTTTCGACAGCCCCCGCTACATCGGGCTAGGGGCGCTGAACGAGTGCCTGTTATTCATGAAAACCGATGAAACTCGAAAGTCTTTTTATGAACACTGCCTCGAAGGAAACGACGGTCTGCTTACAGATTCATCCGTAACAAAACTGGTAAAACTGGCCAACCAAAAGACGCGCGTCCACTTCGAGTGGAAATACAGCCAGCCCGAACAGACCCAACACCGTTTCGAGGATTTCGACTCAGTCATCATGACGCTGCCCTCGTGGCTGATTGAAACTCGTATCGAGCTTGAAAACTTCACCCCCAAAATGCTCCCCTTCGAGACAATCAATGCCTATAAAACCGCTCATTGGGAGACCAGTTGCAAAGTCTTTGCGCCATTGAAAAAGTCATTTCTTTCGAAAAACAGCAAAATTCCACAGGCCATCGTCACCGACAGCTTCATTCACGACGTCTACACCTATCGCTACAACGACCACTACAGCTACGACTGCATTCTGCTGAGCTATACGTGGGAAGACGATGCCACCAAACTCGCGTCATTCAGCGACAAGGAGCTTGTCAGCAAGTGCGCCAGGGAGCTGGATCGAATACTCATGAAATGTACCAATATCCAAGAGAGGATTTCGCCCTACATCGGACTCGACCAAGCCGTGGTCCAACGGTGGATAACCGATAAAAACTCGCTGGGTTGTGCAAAGTTATACCGACCAGGTACCTACTACGACGCTGTGAGCCTGATGAAGTACAACAGGGATTTTGGCCATCATTCGGGCCTGTATTTTTCCGGAGAATCGTTTTCCGTGGACGCCGGCTGGACAGAACCTTGCTTTCGAGGCGCCGTCGATGCCGTCATCCACATCTGCGACAAAACCGCTGCGATCTTCAATGGCGGATTCTCCCTGAACGACTACCCGCACTATAAGCTTGGAACCTGATCCTGGTCCGCTTAGCGCCATGCACGTTTGTGCATGGCGCTGCCGATTCACCAATCCTTTCAATTACTCATCTTCAGAAGCTGCCTACAACCTGTACGGAAACGGCCGACTTACACCCCTGCCTGTTTAGCCTCTCATATACACGCCACTACACAGCGTGAATAACAATAAAAAGAGGTTACCCCAATGAGCGAGCCAACCAGCCCTGTTCGTGTCGCCGTCGTGCAATTCGACCCACAGGTAGGCATCACCAATCGAGAAACCAATCTGCATCGCAGCCTTGCACTGGCGCAGAAAGCGGTCGACGGCGGTGCCAATCTCATCGTCCTGCCCGAACTATCGAATACTGGCTATTTCTTCCACAACCGACAGGATGCGTTTGAACACGCCGAGTCGATCCCCGACGGGCAAAGCGTGCAGGCCTGGATGGACTTCGCCCGCCAGCACCAGATCTACCTGGTAGCCGGTTTGACGGAGCGCGAAGGCATGCGGCTCTTCAACACTGGCGTCTTGGTGGGGCCTGACGGCTTCATCGGCAAATACCGAAAGGCACATCTGTGGAATCTGGAAAAACTCTGGTTCACGCCAGGTGATTTGGGCTTTCCAGTGTTTGAAACAGCTATAGGTCGCATCGGGTTGTTGATCTGTTGGGACATCTGGTTTCCGGAAGTGCCGCGAATTCTCAGCCAGCAAGGCGCAGACATCATATGCAGCTTGAACAATTGGGTCTGGACGCCACCGCCTCTGTTTGATGATGCCGGCAAATGCATGGCGTCCTACCTGACGATGACAGCCGCTCACGTGAACAATGTATTTATCGCAGCGGCAAGTCGCATAGGGGAAGAGCGAGGTGCTCGCTACCTAGGCTGTTCGCTAATCGCGGGCACCAACGGTTGGCCGATTGGCGCGGTAGCTTCCGCTGACCAGCAAGAAGTCCTGTTTGCCGATATCGACCTGACCAGCTCCCGTAGCGCGGCCATCTGGAACGACTTGAATGATCTACACCGCGATCGTCGATCTGACCTATACGATCAGATGCTCGGTTATACCCAGCACCCTTGTCTGCCACGTTGATAAGAGAGCGACCCGATGGAAACTGCAAGCGAAAAGCTCGAACAACCCCAGCAGACTGCAAGATCACTACTGGACGTTGCCATCGTTTTGCTGATGCTCGGCACGATAATGCTGGTCATCTGGCTTTCATTCACCCACAGCGCTTCCTGGCCTGCCCATTGGCCAGACTACAGCCACATGGTATCGAACCTGCCACAGCCCACTGCCTGGTTACGCTGGGTATTGGGCGATATCAGCGAGGTTGCCTTTTACAAACATGAGTTCGCCTCTATTGGATTACTAGCCGGGGCCTACCTGGCGTACCGGGCCAATTGGACCGGAAAAGCCTGGCAAGGTTTTTCCATCTGCTATGGCAGCGGCCTGTGGCCGTGGCTGGTCACCAGCTCATTGCTGGGGCTCTTGCTGAGTAACCTTTTGTGGGGCTGGACAGTGACAGCCACGACTTGGCAGCCCACATTTGCGGCTTTCGTTTCATTGCCAGCGGCGATGGTGCTGATGTTTGGCGGCGGCTGGAAGATCGCGATAAATGGCGCAATCATGGGTGCCCTGCTGGTTACCCCTGCATGTCTATTGATCGTCAACTACGCCTGCAATCCGCTCGGCTTGCCCGTCGTGATTGGCAATGTCTCGGGAATGGCTGTCGCCAGCGTCATTGCCTTCCTGCTCTGTCGCTACGTGCCAAGCCTTATGCAGTCGCAGGCTCAAGCAGAGTCATCGGAATCAGAACCACAACCAGCCCTCACCCTCACGAAGAAACCTGACTACGGTGTCGTCTGGAGCTTACGCCGGGTCTTGGCGGACTTTTCGGAGGCGCCGTTTTTCGGCAATGAGTGGGCCAGCCTCGGGCTGATAGTGGGTGCATTACTGGCTTATAGCTTGAACCCTATGAGCCCTGCCTACGGCTCGGGCTTGCTCCTTCAACTGATCGGTGCCCAAGCATTGACCTCGGCTCTGGGCGTGATCATCTGGCGTCGACAATGGATACTACGCGGGTGGTACCCCACCTACATACCGTTGGTATCCGTCGTACCGGCGGCGGTTTTGACCTACGGCGGCAGTTGGCTGGTCATTGCTTCAAGCGCTTTGCTGGGCGCATTGATTGCGCCGCCGCTGGCGTGCGCAATTGCCAAACGGTTACCCGCTGACATGCATGCCTACATCGCCAATGTCCTGTCCATGGCCATCAGCACCCTGCTAGTCGTTCCGTTTATCGGATTTCTGATGATCAGCTGAGCCTTCCATCCCATGGCTGTATTGCCGCCCCTGAGGCGCGTACAGCCAATTCCTATTAAAAAGCGAGGTGATCCACATGGACTTGCCCAAACTGGCCATCGCGTCACTCGGCGGCACCGTAAGCATGCAGGCCCGGGCTGCAGGAGAAGGAGTGGTCCCGACCATCAGTGGCGCAACCCTGCTGGCTTCGGTGCCGGAACTGAAGAAGCTGGCACGCATTACTGTTGAAACACTGGGGATGTTGCCCAGCGCTTCATTGGATTTCGAGTTTTTATTGAGCGTTCTCTGCTGGGCGAACGATCAGATCGAGCAAGGTGCGGTGGGTATTGTCATCACACAAGGTACGGATACGTTGGAAGAAACTGCGGTTTTTTTCGACCTGCTGTGGGACCACGACGAACCATTGGTTCTGACGGGAGCAATGCGCTCGGCAACCCAGGCAGGCGCCGATGGGCCGGGAAATCTGTTGGACGCCTGCCGGGTTGGCCTGGCCAGGAGCAGCCGGCAGCGTGGCGTCCAAGTGGTCATGAACGGGCAGATTCATTCGGCGCAGGCTGTTCGCAAAACCGATGCGATGGCAATGCAGGCTTTTTCGTCGCCCATTGTGGGCCCAAACGGTCTGTTATTGGAAAGCAGCGTTCACTACTCTCATCCCACGCTGCGACGCAACGTTTTGCCGTTACCGAAGCAAACGACACAGAAAGTTGCCTTGCTACAAGCGTCACTGTCTGCCGACACCCAGTTGTTGGAAAACATTGTCACGCTGGGCTACGACGGGTTAGTGATCGCTGGTTTCGGTGCAGGACATCTTTCTGAAAGCTGGACAGCGTTGGTTGATCTCATTGCCAAAAGAATCCCGGTCATTATTGCAACTCGCTGCGGCTCAGGATCCACGGCTCGTTCAACTTACGGGTTCAAGGGTGGCGAGATGGATTTGATTCGCAGAGGCGCATCGATGGCTGGCTTTTTCTGCCCACGCAAAGCCAGGATTCTCCTGTGGCTGCTGATTGGCTGCCAGCGACAGGATGATTTGGCTCGTTATCTGAAAGAGGACATCCGGTTTTAGTAGCTTTGAGAATTTACCGATTCATTGCGGCGTTAGCTCGGAGGCTGGCACCGATCCACTGTGGGAGCGAGCTTGCTCGCGATGGCGGTGGTTCAGCAGCATGGACGTTGGCTGGCAGGACGCTATCGCGAGCAAGCTCCCACAGGGTCCGGTGGGGAATCAATAAATAAAAAGGCCTGCAATCGCAGGCCTTTTTTTGGTGTTCCGAATTTTCTAAGGCTTATGCGCCCGCGCCAGGAATTCGTGGGACTGCATCTCCAGCAAGCGACTCAGGGTCCGCTGGAATTCGAAGGTCAGGCGACCGCCGGTGTAGAGGTCCTTGAGTTCGACTTCAGCCGAAATGATCAGCTTCACGTTACGGTCGTAGAACTCGTCGACCATGTTGATGAAGCGACGGGCGATGTCGTCGGTGGTGACGCTCATCTGCTCGACGCCGCTGAGCAACACAGCGTGGAAGATCTTGCCCAGTTCGATGTAATCGTTCTGGCTGCGTGGGCCATCGCACAGTTCGCGGAAGTCGAACCAGGCGACGTCGTCGCAGGTGCGAATGGCGCGGATCTTGCGATTTTCGATGATCAGCTCGTCGTTTTCGACCGCTTGGGTGCATTCCGGTGTCAGGGCGCGGAAGCTCTTGCGCAGGCTTTCTTCGGCGGCCGCATCCAACGGGAAGTGGAACAGCTCCGCTTGTTCGAGGTGGCGCAGGCGGTAGTCGACGCCGCTGTCGACGTTGACGATTTCGGTGTGTTCCTTGATCAGCGCGATGGCCGGCAGGAAACGCGCTCGTTGCAGACCGTCCTTGTACAGGCCGTCCGGCACGATGTTCGAGGTGGCGACCAGGGTCACGCCGTTCTTGAACAGCTCTTCCATCAAGGTGCCGAGGATCATCGCGTCGGTGATGTCGGAAACGAAGAACTCATCGAAGCAGATCACCCGGGTCTCGTCGGAAAAACGCTTGGCGATGATGGTCAGCGGGTTCTTTTCGCCACCCAGGGTCTTCATTTCCTCGTGCACGCGCTTCATGAAGCGGTGGAAGTGCGTGCGTGTCTTTTCCTTGAACGGCAGCGCTTCGAAGAAGGTATCCACCAGGTAGGTCTTGCCACGGCCAACGCCGCCCCAGAAGTACAGGCCCTTGACGGGCGCCTGGTCTTTTTTGCCGAACAGTTTGCCCAACAGGCCCGGCTTGTTGTTCGAGGCCGCGACCAGGTCGTCGTACAGGCGCTGCAAATGCCGCACCGCCGTTTCCTGGGCTGCGTCGTGGAAGAACTCCGGGCGTTTCAGATCAGCTTGATATCGTTCTAGGGGCGTCATATTCGTTAGCAAGGCAACAAAAACGGGCCGTCACTGTAGCGATGGCCCAGAAGAATGGCAATCGGCCCTTATTCGGGCCGATGGTCGGGTGACGTGCCGGATCAGTCCTGGGCAGGCGTCAGGGCAATGCGCAAGGCATCAATGGCCGCGTCCCGGGCGGCACTGTCGGTGAACGCTGCGCTATTCGCCACGCATTCGCCTTCGAGCCAGACGCTGAAACTCAGCTCGTCGCTGCGTACGTCCAGGGGTTGGCCGGCCTGCAATTGCTTGGTCACCTGCCCTGCGGTCTTGCCGTCGGCAAAATTGTTCGAGAGCAACAGTTGCTCACCCTCGGCGGAAAGCAGGCGGAAACGGAAACTGCCGTCCTCCTCGCGGAAGCTGACGAAACGTGCCGCCTTGGCCGCTTTCTTTTTGGTCTGGGTGGCCACCTGGACCTGGCTGACGAAGGACCGCAAGCCAACGGCCTCGCGCAGTTCATTGAGGAACGGCGTTGCCACGGCCCGGGCCTTGCTCGCGCCCAGTTGCAGGATGTCTTCGAGGTCCGATGGACGTTCGATGAACTGGTGATAACGCTCGCGGGCCTCACCCAGCTCGCTGTCGAGCAACTGGAACAGGCGGTTCTTCGCTTCGCCCCAACCCAGGCCCTGCAACAGTTCGCTGCGGAACTCGGCGGACTGCTCGGCAGTGGCGAAAGCCTGGAACAGGGTGAACAGGTGCGAATTGTCCGGGTCCTTGGCTTCGCCCGGGGCGCGGGAGTCGGTGACGATTCGCGAGATCGCGTCCTTCATGTCCTTGGCGCTGCTGAACAACGGAATGGTGTTGTCGTAGCTCTTGGACATCTTGCGGCCATCGAGGCCCGGCAATGTGGCGACGCTTTCTTCGATCAGCGCCTCGGGCATGGTGAAGAATTCCTTGCCCTGGCCGAACAGATGATTGAAGCGCTGGCCGATGTCCCGGGCCATCTCCACGTGCTGGATCTGGTCGCGACCGACCGGCACCTTGTGGGCGTTGAACATCAGGATGTCGGCGGCCATGAGGATCGGGTAGCTGTAGAGGCCCATGGTGACGCCGGCGTCCGGGTCTTCGCCGGCCTCGACGTTCTTGTCCACCGAGGCCTTGTAGGCGTGGGCGCGGTTGAGCAGGCCCTTGGCGGCGACGCAGGTCAGCAGCCAGGTCAGCTCCGGGATCTCGGGAATGTCGGACTGGCGATAGAACGTCACGCGGTCCACGTCCAGGCCGCCGGCCAGCCAGGTAGCGGCGATTTCCAGGCGCGAACGCTGGATACGCAGCGGGTCATCGCACTTGATCAGGGCGTGGTAGTCGGCCAGGAAGTAGAACGAATCGGCGTTGCTGTCGCGGCTGGCGAGGATCGCCGGACGGATGGCGCCGGCATAGTTGCCCAGGTGTGGGGTGCCGGTGGTGGTGATGCCGGTCAGGATACGGGTACGCGTCGTCATGGGTTATCGCTTGTCAGACTGCTGTCAATTCGAGAGGCGCGGCAGGATCAGATCCTTGAGATCAGTCAGCTTGCCATGAAAAAAGTGTCCGCATTCTGCCACTTTCAGCAGCTCATGGGGACGTTGGAGCGTGTCGGACCATGCGTAAACCAGCTGCGGATCGACCACTTCGTCGGTTTCCGGCTGGATCACGGTCAATTCGCCACCGGTCGGCAAAGGCGACTGCTCATCCAGGCGCATCACCGCCGGGGCCACCATGAACAAGTGCTTGACCGGTTGTCCCTGGGCTTCCAGGCGCCCGCCCAGGCTGGCGGCGACGAATCCGCCGAAGGAAAAGCCGAACAGGGTCAGGGGCAATTGCGGGTATTTTTCCCGCAGCCAGTGGGCGACCGCCTGGGCGTCGTCCACTTCACCAGTGCCCATGTCAAAAGTGCCGGCACTGGCGCCCACGCCACGATAATTGAAACGCAACGTAACCAGCCCGGCGTCCCGGGCGGTGCGTTGCAGGGTCGAGACCACTTTGTTGAGCATGGTCCCGCCCTGCACCGGGTTCGGGTGGCAGATCAGCGCCAGGCCACGGGGGGCCTCGTTGTCCAGGTACAAGGCTTCCAGTTGGCCCACGGGGCCATCGATGACTACAGGGGTTTCGCGCATAAGCAAGGGAAAGAACTCCGTGACCCCGAATGGGGTCGACTCGTCTAGCTAAAAGTCTGTGCCTGGCATGATTGCGATGTTCTTCGCGGTATACAGCGCAGGTCCGAGCCGTTAACGTAAAGCAAAGCCGTTTATAGAGGAAGGACTCGTGGAACACTCGCTCTTAGTTTGGTTGTTGCCGACTCTTGCCCTGGTTGCCGGTGTCGCCATTGGATTCCTGCTTGCCCGCCTGCTGCCCAACGCGGTGCCCAACAGCACCCAACGTCAGCTGGACGACATCCAGGAACGTTTCGACAGTTATCAGAATGAAGTGGTCACCCACTTCAACAGCACCGCCTCTCTGGTGAAAAAACTCACCCAGAGCTACCAGGAAGTCCAGGATCATTTGTCCGAGGGTGCCAATCGCCTGGCCCTGGACGAGCAGACTCGCCAGCGCCTGCTGGCTGCCCTGCAAGCCGATACGGCACAGACGCCACGGGAACGCCTGACCCCACCCAAAGGGATCCAGGAACCGCCACGGGACTACGCGCCAAAGGCCCCGAATTCGCCCGGCATGCTCGATGAGCATTACGGTTTGAAGAAGTAATTTCCAAGCGACACCCAAAAGCCCGCCCGATCCCATGATCAGGCGGGCTTTTATTGGTTCCAATTCCCTATTTCAATTTGATCTCCCGTGGCGAGGGAGCTTGCTCCCGCTGGGCTGCGGAGCAGCCCTATAGCAGCGAACTCGATTTTCCTGGCACACCGAGTTGCCTGGTTTTGGGGCCGCTTCGCGGCCCAGCGGGAGCAAGCTCCCTCGCCACAGGGATCGGTGTACTGAGGCATCTCAGTTAAGCCAACACCTCTTCTGCCACCTGGTCGATAGCCCCTTTGGTGATGTCGACGATCAGGTCCGCATCCTCCCGGGTCAGGATCAGCGGTGGGGCGAAGCCCAGGATGTCGCCGTGGGGCATGGCGCGGGCGATCATGCCGCGCTCCAGGCAGGCAGCCGAGACCTTCGGGCCGACTTTGAGTGCCGGGTCGAACGCCGTGCGCTGTTCGCGGTCGGCCATGAACTCCACGGCGGCCAGCATGCCGTCGCCGCGAACCTCCCCCACCAGCGGATGACCTTCCAGCGTTTCACGCAACCGACAGTTCAAGTAGCCGCCAACATCCTCGGCATTGGCCGTGAGGTTTTCCCGTTCGAGGATGTCGAGGTTGGCCAACGCCGCCGCTGCGCAGATCGGATGCCCGGAATAGGTCCAGCCATGGCCCATGGCGCCTTCGGCCTGGGAGGCCTTTTCAATCACGCTCCAGACCTTTTCGCCGATGATCACCGCCGACAATGGCGCATAGGCGCTGGTCAGCCCCTTGGCGGTGGTGATCAGGTCCGGCTTCATGCCGTAGCGCTGGCTACCCATCTTCGACCCCAGGCGACCAAACGCGCAGACCACCTCGTCGGCAATCAACAGCACGTCGTACTTCTTCAACACGGCCTGGATCGCATCCCAGTAACCGGCGGGCGGGACAATGATGCCGCCAGTGCCCATCAGCGGTTCACCGATGAACGCCGCCACGGTGTCCGGGCCTTCGGCAAGAATCATTTTCTCCAGCTCATCGGCGCAATAGCGCACGAATGCCGCTTCGTCCATGCCCACCGGGGCCTTGCGATACCAGTGCGGGCACACGGTGTGCTTGACCCCTTCCACCGGCAGGTCGAAATGCTGGTGGAAGGTCGCCAGCCCCGTCAGGCTGCCGGTCATGATGCCCGAACCATGGTAGCCACGGTCCCGCGAGATGATCTTTTTCTTCAGCGGCCGGCCCAGCACGTTGTTGTAGTAGCGCACCAACTTGACTTGGGTCTCGTTGGCATCGGAGCCGGACAATCCGTAGTAAACCTTCTTCATCCCTTCCGGCGCCCAGTCCATGATGCGACGGGACAGTTCGATGATCGCCTCGCTCGAGTGGCCGACGTAGGTGTGGTAGTAGGCCAGTTCCTTGGCCTGCTTATAGATGGCGTCAGCCACCTCCGTGCGGCCGTAGCCGATGTTCACGCAGTAGAGCCCGGCAAAGGCGTCGATGAACTCACGGCCCTCATGGTCGCGAATGCGAACGCCCGACGCGCTCTTGATGATCCGGCCCTTGAGCGCGCCGCTGGCGTGGTCATGGGCGTGGGTCGAGGGGTGCATGAAATGCGCACGGTCTTGTTCGAACAGCGTGTTGAATTCTTGGCTCATGCGGACTCTCCTGGGAACTGGCCTTGATGGTGCAGGCAAAAATATTTGGTTTCGACAAAGGGCTCGAAGCCCTCGCTGCCACCCTCACGACCAAGGCCGGAGGCTTTCATGCCACCGAAGGGGATCGGGTGGCCGGTGAACTTGACGCCGTTGACCGCGACCATGGCGTGGTCGAGACGGCGAATCAGCGGATAGATGACGTCCAGGCGGTTCGAACAAATATAGGCCGCCAGTCCGTATTCGGTGTCGTTGGCCATTTCGATGGCTTCGTCCAGGGTGTCGAACGGCATCACCCCGGCAATGGGCGCGAAGTTTTCTTCACGGTAGATGCGCATCTGCGGCGTGACATCGGCCAGCACAGTCGGTTGATAGAACAACCCGCCCAAGGCGTGGGCCTCGCCCCCCACCAGGCGCTGAGCGCCTAGCGCCAGGGCATCGGCGACACGATCAGCGGTCGCATCGAACGCCGCCTGGTGCATCAACGGCCCGACATCCACGTCCTGTTCCTGTTGACCGACCATGGCCGGCCCGACGCGCAAGGCACGCACCGCTGCGGCGAAACGACTGAGGAACGCTGGGTACACCGGGCGTTGCACCATGATTCGGTTGGCCGCGCAGCAATCCTGGCCCGAGGTCTGGAACTTCGCTTCCACAGCGACTTTCACCGCCAGCGTCAGGTCGGCATCGGCGCAGACAATGAACGGCGCGTTGCCGCCCAGTTCCAGCGCGACTTTCTTCACGTCATGGGCCGCCGCTTGCAGCACCAGCTTGCCGACCCGGGTCGAGCCAGTGAAACTCACCGAGCGTACACGACGGTCCTTGACCAGGGTTTCCATGGCCATTTGCGGCTCGCCCAAGACTACGTTGAAGACCCCGGCGGGAAAGCCCGCTTCCTCGGCCAATTGCGCCAGGGCCAACGCTGAGTACGGCGTTTCGTGGGCGGGCTTGATCACCACCGTGCAGCCGGCAGCCAGGGCCGCGGCGGCCTTGCGGGTAATCATCGCCGAAGGGAAATTCCACGGCGTGAGCAGCGCGCAGACGCCCACCGGCTCCTTGATGGTGCCCAGGTGCGCATTCGGGATATGGCTGGGGATGTTCTGGCCGTAAAGGCGCCGGGCTTCCTCGGCGAACCAAGGGATGAAGCTGGCGGCATAGACGATTTCGCCACGGGACTCGGCCAACGGTTTGCCCTGCTCCAGGCTGAGGATGTGTGCGAGGTCATCGCTGTGTTCGGTGATCAACGCTGCCCAGCGCCGCAGGATCGCGCCGCGCGTCTCCAGGCTCTGCTCGCGCCACGCCGGGAAGGCGCGATGCGCCGCGTCCACCGCCGCGACGATCTGTGGCTGATCGAGCATCGGCACATGGCCGATAACCGTGCGGGTGGCAGGGTTGTGCACCGCGATGCTTTGGCCACTGTCGCTGTGGACCCAATGGCCATCGATGTAGCAAAGCGCTTTGAACAGCAGCGGATGTTGGTAAGGCATGACGTTCACTCCAGAGCGTGTGCGTGAATCCATGCTAGGGCAGCGGCGCTTGGGCTTTCGGGTGTTTGCGCGTGGTCAGACCTTGGCTTTTTTCTGGAAACGACCTGCTGGACAGTGTTTTCTGCGGTGCTCAGGAAGAGGACGCCAACTCCGCCGGCAAGGCACCGGCAGTCTTGATGGTCTTGGTGACGATGTAGGTGAAGTAGCGTTCGATGCCGAG
This sequence comes from Pseudomonas sp. Z3-6, assembly GCF_051131985.1. Lineage (NCBI taxonomy): Bacteria > Pseudomonadati > Pseudomonadota > Gammaproteobacteria > Pseudomonadales > Pseudomonadaceae > Pseudomonas > Pseudomonas sp. Z3-6. The sequence continues at coordinate 1,276,809 of NZ_CP071644.1, read as the reverse complement.
GTCTTCGAGCAGCAGTTGATCGACGAAACGCTGGTAGGCATCAACGTCCGGTGCCTGGATCATCGCCAGGTAATCCACACCGCCACCGGTGGCGTAACAGAATGCCACTTCCGGCGCGGCGATCATGCGTTGCTCGAAACGACGCATATCCTGGGCGGTGTGCCGGGCCAGAGTGATCTCCACCAGCACCTGCTGGCGCTTGAACACCGCGCCCCAATCGATCTGCGCCCGGTAACCGATGATCAAGCCCGCCGCTTCCAGCTTGCGCACCCGCTCCCAGGCCGGCGTCACCGACAGGTTGATGGCCTCGGCCAGGCTCGACTTGGTGATGCGCCCATCCTCGGCGAGGATCTGCAGGATCTTGAGGTCGTAGCGATCGAGTTTGTGCATGGGGCCGGGCTCCGGGTGGTTAAAAACTCAGACTCAACGCAGGCCTTTGTGGGAGCGGGCTTGCTCGCGAAGAGGCCATCAAACTCAACATATCCATTGCATGTCACACCGCGTTCGCGAGCAAGCCCGCTCCCACATTTATCTGTGGCGAATCACCAACCTGCAATCACCGTAAATCCCTGTGGGAGCGAGCCTGCTCGCGATGAGGCCATTACATTCAGCACCTCTATCATCTGTTATACCGCCATCGCGAGCAGGCTCGCTCCCACAGTTTTTATATGTACACAGGAAATTTGTGGCTGGCTGCTATCAAGCCAACACATCCGCAATCACTACCAACGTATCGCCACACTGCACCAACCCGGGAAAGTGCCGGGCCACCAGCAGGCCGCTGCGGGCGGCGCGGTATTCGACCGGGGCGACGCCGCTGCGGGTGGTGTCATGGATACGCGCCACCACCTCACCCTGGATGACGTTTTCACCAAGATCACGGCACATTTCCAGCAAGCCGTTGTGCTCGCTGGCGATGAAACAACTGGCGTCCGGCATGTCGAGCACCAGCGACGGCTGCAGCTCGATCGTGCCCCGCAGGATGCCGGCGTGGATCAGCAGGTTGCGCACCCCGCGCTCGGCAATCGCCACGCTGCGGGCGGTTGATGAACCGCCGCCGCCCAGTTCGGTAGTGACAAACACCTTGCCCTGGGATTCGGCCGCCGTGTCGTACATCGCCCCGGCGTCCAGCTCCAACATGCGCATGCAATACGGCGCGTTGAACGCCAGCATTCCGGCCTCGCAGCGGGCCTGTTGCTGTTTGTCCGGCAAGACGTGGCAGGCGGCGAACGGCAGGAAATCCAGGGTCCGACCACCGGAGTGAATGTCCAGGACAATGTCCGCCAACGGCAACAACGTGCGATTGAAATAGTCGGCGATTTTCTCGGTGACGGTGCCGTCCGGCCGGCCGGGAAAACTGCGGTTCAGGTTGCCCTTGTCGATGGGTGAAGTGCGGCGCCCGGCATGGAACGCCGGGGTATTCATGAACGGCACGATGATCACTCGCCCGCTGACGTCCTCGGCGGTCAACTGCTGGGCCAGTTTGCTCAAGGCCACCGGGCCTTCGTATTCATCACCGTGGTTGCCACCGCTGAGCAGCGCCGTCGGGCCGCTACCGCGCTGGATCACGGTGATGGGGATCATCACCGCGCCCCAGGCCGAATCGTCCCGCGAATACGGCAGTTTGAGAAAGCCGTGCTGCACGCCCTCGCGGCTGAAGTCGATCGTGGCGCTGATGGGATTGTTGGGCAAGTCGGGCATGGCTCAATCCTTCACAAACAATTGACGAGGCACGTTGCACAGCGTCTCGACGCCGGTCTCGGTGATCAAAATGCTCTCGGTGATTTCCAGGCCCCAATCGTCCATCCACAGCCCCGGCATGAAGTGGAAGGTCATGCCCGGTTGCAACACGCTGTTGTCGCCAGGGCGCAGGCTCATGGTGCGCTCGCCCCAATCCGGCGGATAACTGATGCCGATGGGGTAGCCGCAACGGCTGTCCTTGTGGATGCCGAACTTCTCCAGCACCTTGAAAAACGCCACGGCAATGTCGCCGGTGGTGTTGCCCGGCTTGGCCGCGTCCAGGCCGGCGGCGATGCCCTCGACCACGGCTTTTTCGCCGTCGAGGAAATGTCGGGGCGGCTTGCCCAGGTAAATCGTCCGCGACAGCGGGCAGTGGTAACGCTTGTAGCAACCGGCGATTTCAAAGAACGTGCCGGCGCCTTGTTCGAACGGCGAATCGTCCCAGGTCAGGTGCGGCGCGCTGGCATCGGCCCCGGTGGGCAACAGCGGCACGATGGCCGGGTAGTCGCCGCCATGGCCATCGGCACCGAGGATGCCGCTGCTGTAGATCTCGGCCACCAGTTCGTTCTTGCGCATGCCCGGTTCGATGCGTTCGAGGATCCGGCTGTGCATGTTCTCGACGATGCGCGCGGCGATGCGCATGTAGGCGATTTCCTGGGGCGACTTCACGGCCCGCTGCCAGTTCACCAGGCCCACCGCGTCTACCAGCGTCGCCTCGGGCAAGTGCTTTTGCAGCGACAGGTACGCGGCGGCGCTGAAGTAATAGTTGTCCATCTCCACGCCAATGCTCAGCGCGCCCCAGCCACGGGCGATGATCACCTCCCGGGACAGGTAGTCCATGGGATGGCGCTCGCGGGACTGCACGTAGATGTCCGGGTAGCCGACGATGTTGTCGGCCTGCATGAACACCGTGCGCTTGGCACCGTTGGCATCCTGGCCGCGACCGAACCACACGGGCTCGCCCTCCAGCGCCAGCAGCACGCACTGGTGCACATAGAACGACCAACCGTCATAGCCGGTGAGCCAAGCCATGTTCGACGGATCGGTGACCAGCAGCAGCTCCAGGCCCTGGGCCTGCATGGCCGCGCGAACCTTCGCCAGGCGCTGGGCGTATTCCTCCCGTTTAAACGGAAGATTGACGACGATCTCTGACATCCACCTGCCCTCTGTTCAATAACTCATGAAGAAAATGATCTAGCGACCGAACGCAAAGCCCTTGCCCGCCGCCCTCGCCCGCTCGAACGCCAGGTTGGCGATGGCGGTGTCCTGGGCGCCGGTGCCGGTCAGGTCGCAAAGCGTCACTTGCGCCGCATCGGAGCGCCCCTGCCGTTGCCCTGCCAATACTCGTCCCAACTCCAGAAGCGCCAGGTCATCGTGTACGGTGCCGGCCGCCAGGGCGTGGTGCAGTTCGCCGAGTACGCGGGTCTGGCTCAGGCGATCGGCGACATAGCAATCGATGGCCGCCAGGGCTTGCGGGGAAATTTCGTTCTTGTGCTCCGCGTCCGACCCCATCGCCGTGATGTGCAAGCCAGGGTGCAAATGGCGGGCTTCGATCAGCGGCTCGCGACTGGGGGTGCAGGTGATGGCGATGTCCACGCCTTCCAGGGCATCGTCGATGGAAACGCATGGCGTGACGGCAAGCCCGGTGTCACGCGTCAGTTCCTGACTGAACGCCTTGGCCTTTTGCGCATCGCGCGCCCAGACCCGCACCTCGTCGATGGGCCGCACCAGGCGCAGTGCCTGAAGCTGCAACGCCGCCTGCTCGCCGGCACCGATCAGCGCGACGCTGCGGCTTTCCTCGCGAGACAGGCAACGCGCCGCCACTGCCCCGGCCGCTGCGGTGCGCACGGCGGTGAGGTAACCGTTGTCCAGCAACAACGCTTCCAGCAAGCCGGTGCGCGCCGAGAGCAGCATCATCATGCCGTTGAGGCTGGGCAGGCCGAGCTTGGGGTTATCGAAAAAACCCGGGCTGACCTTGATGGCGAAGCGTTCCAGGCCCGGCAGGTAAGCGGTCTTCACATCCACTTCGCCGTTGTGCTCGGGAATGTCCAATCGCAGGATCGGCGGCATCGCCACGGCGGCGGTGGCCAGGAGCACGAAGGCCTGCTCGACAGCGTCGATGCTGGCCAGGTCGAGGGCCACGCAACTGCGCAGGTCGGCTTCGCTCAATAGGGTGACGTCACTCATGACAGGGCTCCGTTAACGGTTATCAGGCATTGGCACCAGCGATCACGCGGGCATGTTGTTCGATGTCGACGTTGCGCCCGCTGACCACCAGGACGATGGGGCCGCGCGGCTCGACCAGGCCGTCGAGCAGCGCCGCGATGCCCACCACGGCGGCGCCTTCGAGCACCAGGCGTTCGTGGTGATAGGCGTGGCGGATGGCATTGGCGATGGAGGCTTCCGAGAGCAGATGCAGGTCATCACGCAGTTGCCGGGTCATGGCGAAGGTGTAGCGGTTGTCCAGGCCGATGCCGCCCCCGAGGGAGTCGGCCAGGGTCGGCAACTCTTCGATGTCCACCGGTTGTCCGGCGGCGAGGCTGGCGTGCATCGCCGCACCACGGGCCATGCTGATGCCGTGGACCTGGATCGCGGGGTTGGCACCTTTGAGGGCCAGGGCAACCCCGGCGAACAGGCCGCCGCCGGATAACGGCACCAGGACCTGGGCCACGTCCGGCTGCTGTTCGAGGATCTCCAGGCCGAGGGTGCCCTGGCCGGCGATGATCGCTGGGTGATCGAAGGGCGGTAAAAACGTTGCCCCCTGCTCTCGGGCGATGCGCTCGGCTTCGCGCTGGGCATCGTCCTGGGACTGGCCGACGATGCACACCTCGGCGCCCAAATCGCGAATCGCCTGCACCTTGTTGGCCGGTACCAGGTTCGACAGGCAGACAATCGCCCGGACGCCCTGCTGCGAGGCCGCGTGGGCGAGCGCCCGGCCATGATTACCGGTCGACGCGGTGACCACGCCCTGGGCCTTCTGCTCGGAACTGAGTTGCGCGACGGCATTGCTCGCCCCGCGCAGCTTGAAGCTGCCGGTGATTTGCAGGGCTTCCAGCTTGAGGTATACGGGCACGCCGATCCGTCGCGACAGGCTCGGGGAATGCTCCATGGGCGTGCGCCTGACCTGCGACTCAATGCGCTGGCGGGCGAGGTAAATGTCCTGAAGCTGCAACCCTGTCATGACTGCGTCCCGAGCAGATGTGTTGGGCGCAGTCTAAGAGGGCTGGATTGTGGTGATGAATGTACTAGGGCAATTTAAATCGATTACTTGCCCCCGCCACAAATCCCCTGTGGGAGCGAGCTTGCTCGCGATGAGGCCCTCACAGTTAACCTCCCTGCTGGCTGTCACACCGCCTTCGCGAGCAAGCTCGCTCCCACATTTTTGGGGGGGCAAACACAAATCCAGCGACCGCCGCAAATCCCCTGTGGGAGCGGGCTTGCTCGCGAAGGCGGCGGCACATCCAGCATTGATGTGACGGGCAGACCGCTTTCGCGAGCAAGCCCGCTCCCACAAAAAGGGATGAGTCGCTCACACATTCGGCGTTTAGAAATCATGAATCTGCGGATACTGGTTGAAGATCTCGCGCATGCCGATCAGCGCATGGCGCATTTCTTCATCGCTGCATTCGGCGCCGACACACACTCGCACCGCGCGCGGCCGGGGAGTGCCGCGTACGGTGAACGGGTCGGGGGAAGTGACGGCGATGTGCTTGTGGCGCAGCGCCCGCACCAGGCTGTCCACTTCCCAGTGGGGCGGGATGCCGATCCAGGCGTTCAAGGCATGGGGATGCTGGGCCAATACATGTTCGCCCATGTACTCGCTGACCATCGCCTGGCGTCCGGCCAACAGGCGCCTTTGCAGATGCAGCAACGAATCGGCGCGCCCGTCGCGGATCCAGCGTGCGGCGATCTCCGAGACCATCGGCGTGGCCATCCAGCTGTTCACCCGCAAAATGCTCTCGGTGCGCAGTGCCAGGCGCTTGGGCACCACCAGGTAACCGATGCGCAACCCCGTGAGCACCGACTTGGTCATGCTCGTGCAGTAGAACGACAACTCCGGCAGATAGTGACTGATGGGCGGCGCGCGGCGTTCGTCCAGCAGCGGACCGTATACATCATCCTCGATAATGTGCACACCGAAGCGCCGGGCGATCTCGGCGATTTCCCGGCGCCGGGCGTCGGGCATCAGGCTGGTGGTGGGGTTGTTCAGGTTCGGTGTGCACACCAGCGCCGTGATGCGCTCGTTGCTGCACATGTCTTCGAAATGTTCGGGATCGATGCCATGGCGATCCATCTCCAGGCCCTTGAGGGTGAAGCCCAACACCTGGGAATTGCCGATCACGCCGTGGTCGGTCAAGCCTTCGCAGAGCACCACATCGTCGGGGCCCGCCAGGGAAGCGAGCGCCAGGAAGATCCCATGGGCCGCGCCGTTGGTGATCAGCACATCGTTACGGTCGACTTTCAGCCCTTGCCGGCCAATCCACTGCGCCGCCGCTTCGCGATGGGACTCGAAACCGGCGATGGGCCGAAACGCGTGAATCCACGGCTGGTCCTCTTCAGTGCTCAGCGCCGCGCAGGTATCCCGCCAGGCCTGGTCGTGCTCGCGAGTGTGGAGGATGCGAGTGATGGAAAAATCCACCAGCGCCCGCTCGGGGCTGTCGAGTATGTAGGTGGCGACCCGGTCGCTCATGCGCCGCGAAACAAAACTGCCGCGCCCTACTTCGCAACGGACCAGCCCTTGGCGTTCAAGCTCCTTGTAAGCATTGGTGACGGTCTGCACGCTGATGCCCATGGCGTCGGCCACCTGCCGCTGCGGCGGCAGGCGCTGGTCGTTGGCCAAGGCGCCCTGTTCGATATCGTCGGCGATGGCCTGCACCAGGATCTTGTATTTGGATTCACCGCTGCGGGCGAGGTCCAAGGCTGATTTCCACTTATCCATAACGGCTGCAACCGGCGTGAGAACGGGGGCGCACAGCATTGCGCGGCCATGGCGGCAAAGCAATTGTCCTAGTGCAATACAATCCGCGTCGGGGCTTTTGTATGCTCGGTCCAAGGTCGTCCTCCAGGCGGGTTCATTGCCCCGATAAAAAGCCGGATCGACCTGTACCGGCGCCGTTACCGCTTCCAGGCCCCGCCCGGATCCGCCGCTGTACGCTTTGCTCTTGTCACACTGCCTCCTAACACAGAACCGTCCGCTGACGGATCCACAAGAAACAGGAGATTTTATCGATGAGCAATTTTCTTCCCAGCACTTTCACACCCTTGCGCCGACTCTTGTTGACTTGTGCCGCACTGGGCCTGGCCGGCAGCGTTCAAGCGGCCACCTTGGATACCGTCAAAAGCAACAGCAGCATCCGGATCGGCTACGCCAACGAAACCCCATTCGCCTTCACCGAAACCGACGGCACCGTCACCGGTGAGTCGCCGGAGATCGCCAAGATCATTTTCGCCAGGATGGGCATCAAGCAGGTCAATGGCGTGCTCACCGAATGGGGCTCGCTAATCCCTGGCCTGCGCGCAGGTCGCTTCGATGTGATTGCCGCCGGCATGTACATCACCCCGGCGCGCTGCAAGCAAGTGTTGTTCACCGATCCGCAGTATCAATTGCCCGACGCCTTGCTCGTGGCCAAGGGCAACCCGAAAAAACTCCACAGCTATGAAGACATCGCCAAGCAACCGGACGTGAAGCTGGCCATCATGGCCGGCACGGTGAACCTGGCCTATGCCCGCGACTCCGGGGTCAAGGACGATCAGATCCTCCAGGTCCCCGACACCACCGCGCAGTTGCAAGCCGTGCGCGCCGGTCGCGCCGACGCGGCCGTCGGCACCCAACTGACCATGAAGGGCCTGGCCAGCAAGGGTGGCGATAAAGTAGAGGCGATGACCGAATTCAAGGACGACCCGTCCCACATCGGCTACGGCGCGCTGGCCTTCCGACCCGAGGACAAAGACCTGCGCGACGCGGTCAATGCCGAGCTGAAGAAGTGGCTGGGTTCGGAGGAACACCTCAAGGCCGTCGCGCCATTCGGTTTCGACAAATCCAACGTCACCAGCAAGACCGTGGCCGAGCTTTGCGCTCAGCCCTAATGGCACGCCGAAACGGGCATGACGCGCAGAGCGTGATGCCTGTTCCCTGCTTCATCGGATATCGGGTTGAACCATGGGCGAATTACTTCCGTTATTGATTCAAGGGGCCTGGGTTACGCTCCAGGTAACGTTCTTCGGCTCGCTGCTGGCAATTGTCGCGGCGGTCCTCGCGGCCCTCGGACGGCTGTCGCCGTGGCGCGCGTTGCGCTGGTTTTCCATCACCTACATCGAAGTGTTTCGTGGCACTTCGTTGCTGGTGCAATTGTTCTGGCTGTTCTTCGTGCTGCCACTGCCGCCCTTCAACATCGAACTGAGCCCTTACGCCGTGGCGATCGTCGGTCTGGGCCTGCACATCGGCGCCTACGGGGCCGAAGTGATGCGCGGCGCCATCAGCTCGGTCGCCAAGGGCCAATACGAAGCCTGCACGGCGTTGAATTTCAGCGGCTTCACCCGCTTCAAGCGAATCATCTTGCCCCAGGCGTTGCTGGCGGCGATTCCACCGGGCACCAACTTGTTGATCGAGTTGCTGAAGAACACCTCGCTGGTGTCGCTGATCACCTTGTCCGACCTGAGCTTCCGGGCGCGCCAGTTGGATCAGGCGACGTTCCAGACCCTGGAGGTCTTCAGCTTGGCGCTGGTGCTGTACTTCATTCTCGCCCAAGCCATCAACTTCGGCATGCGCAACGTCGAGCGACGGCTGAGCCGGGGCCGGATGCGTGGAGGTCTGTCATGACGCTGTTCGACTGGTCCTACGCCGCACTGATCCTCCCGGACCTGCTGCGCGCCTCCCTCAACACCGTGGGCATTACCCTGATCGGTTTCCTGATCGCGATTGTGCTGGGGCTGTTCCTGGCGATTGGCCGGCGCAGTCGCAAGTTCTGGCTGTCGTGGCCGGCCACGGCGGTGATCGAGTTCATCCGCAGCACGCCGCTGCTGATCCAGGTGTATTTCCTCTACTACGTGCTGCCCAACTACGGCTTGAGCCTGACGGCCATGCAAGTCGGCATCCTCGGCATCGGCCTGCACTATGCCTGCTACATCGCCGAGGTCTATCGCAGTGGCCTCGACGCGGTGCCACGGGCGCAGTGGGAAGCGGTGACGGCGTTGAACATCGCGCCGTACGACGCCTACCGCAACATCATCCTGCCCCAGGCGCTGCGACCGATCGTGCCGCCCCTGGGCAACTACCTGGTGGCGATGCTCAAGGACACGCCGGTGCTGTCGGCGATCACCGTGGTGGAAATCATGCAGCAGGCCAAGAACATCGGTTCCGAGCATTTCCGTTACCTGGAACCCATCACCCTGGTCGGCCTGTTCTTCCTCGCCCTGAGCCTCGCCTTGGCTTATCTGGTACGGCGCCTTGAAACGCGCATGGAGCTACGCTAATGACTTTACCCCTGTCCACGCCCACCGATTTGTCCCGGCGCAGCACGCTGGCGTCACAGCAGGAGGCCCCGGCCATGCAAATTCCGACACCGTCCCGGCCGATTGTGAGTTTCCAGGACGTGACCAAAAGCTATGGCAGCTTCACGGTACTCGACCATCTGAACCTGGATGTCGCGCCCGGTGAAAAAGTCGCGATCATCGGCCCCAGCGGCTCGGGCAAGTCCACGCTGCTGCGGGTGTTGATGACCCTGGAAGGCATCGACCAGGGCCAGATCCGCGTCGAGGACGACTCGCTGACCCACATGCCCAACCGCAACGGCGTACTGGTGCCGGCCAACGACCGGCACATCCGCCGGGTGCGCGGCAAGATCGGCATGGTGTTCCAGAGCTTCAACCTGTTCCCCCACATGACCGCGCTGCAGAACGTGATCGAGGCGCCGGTGCAGGTGCTGGGCATGAACCCGAAGGAAGCCCGGGAGCGCGCCGCCGACCTGCTGGAGCTGGTGGGGCTGGGCAACAAGCTCGACCATTACCCGTCGCAACTGTCCGGTGGCCAGCAACAGCGGGTGGCGATTGCCCGGGCGCTGGCGATGCGGCCCAAGGTGATGTTGTTTGACGAGGTGACTTCGGCGCTGGATCCGGAGTTGTGCGGCGAGGTGCTGAATGTGATTCGCAAGCTGGGGGCCGAACACAACCTGACGATGCTGATGGTGACCCACCAGATGGGGTTTGCGCGGGAGTTCGCTGATCGGGTCTGTTTTTTCTACAAGGGCCAGATTCATGAGCAGGGCACACCGGCGCAGATTTTCGAGAATCCGCAGCAGGAGCGTACGTGTGCGTTCTTGAGTGCGGTGAAAGAGGCTAACTAACCCCTAACCCATCACTCAAGTGAACACCTTTGTGGCGAGGGAGCTTGCTCCCGCTGGACCGGTCCGACGCTTCGGGCGCAGCAGGCCCCAAATCAGCGAACGCGGTGTGTCGGGAGAATCTAGGCGAATGCTCTCAGGACTGCTTCGCAGCCCAGCGGGAGCAAGCTCCCTCGCCACAAAAGCCCAAACGCCAGCCGCAAAAAAGGGGGACCCATTTCCGAGTCCCCCTTTCATTTACCGCCCAGCGATCAAGGGTACTGCTGGTAAGTCTGGCCCTGCTGCTGCGGCGCCTGGTACTGCTGCCCAGGAATCGCCTTGAGATTGACCTCGACCCGACGGTTCTGCGCGCGGCCATTGACGTCGCCGTTGCTCGCCACCGGGTTGTCCGGGCCGGCGCCACGGGCCGACAGGTTGGCACCGCTCACGCCCTGGGACGTCAGGTAGGTCGCCACGCTCTGGGCGCGTCGCTGGGACAGGTCCATGTTGTGCTGGCGGCTGCCGGTGCTGTCGGTGTAACCGACGATTTCGATCTGGTTCTGGTTGAACTCCTTGAGGGAGTTGGCCAGGTTGTTCAGCGGCTGGTAGAAGCTGGACGCGATGTTCGCCGAGTCGGTGGCGAAGGTGATGTTGCCCGGCATGATCAGCTTGATCTGGTCGCCCTGGCGCTGCACTTCAACACCGGTATTGGCCATGCTGGCGCGCAGTTTCTTTTCCTGCTGGTCGGCGTAGTAGCCGTAGCCGGCCGCGGAAGCCCCCACCACCGCCGCGCCGATCAAGGCGCCCTTGCCACGGTTATCGTGACCGATGGCCGCACCGGCCAACGCCCCCGCCAGTGCACCGAGGCCGCCGTACTTGGCGGTTTTGCTCATGCCCGACGATTCGGTAGAGGCCTGGCCCTGGTTGTCATAGGGGTTGGGCGACGCACAGCCGGACAACAAGGCCACAGCAGTAGCGACAACGATCAAGCGACGCGAGGTGAACATGAAGATGCTCCTGGGATTTTCAGTCTGGTTGCCAAAGTGTAGGCAATCGACTCTGGCAGGCGTTGGAACGCGACAACCGTTAAAAATTCCGTCCCGCTGCGTTGCGCTTCGCCCGGCTGCCGGATAAGAATCCGTCGTCCGGGCGAAGTATCCTCAACCTTGCGCCAGACAGCGGCTCACGCCCCTGACAATCATCTCCACTTCGCGCCCATCGATCGTCAGCGGCGGCAGCAGGCGAATGGTCTGGCCCCGGGTGACATTGATCAGCAGGCCGTGGTCCTGGGCAGCACGAAGGGTCAGGTCGCGGACCGGTTGCTTGAGTTCGATGCCGATCATCAAGCCTTGGCCGCGAATCGCCAATACGTTCGGGTTGTCCGCCAGTTCGGCCCGCAGCCGACCCAGCAATTGTTCGCCCTGCTGCCTGGCGTTAGCCACCAGGGCTTGTTCCTCGATGATGTCCAGCACCGTGCAGCCGACCCGACAAGCCAATGGATTGCCACCGAACGTGCTGCCATGACTGCCCGGGGTAAACAGCTCGGCGGCTTTGCCCCGCGCCAGGCAGGCACCGATGGGCACGCCGTTGCCCAGGCCTTTGGCCAGGGTCATGACGTCCGGCACGATGCCCTCGTGCTGGAACGCAAACCATTGGCCGGTACGACCGATGCCGGTCTGGATCTCGTCGAGCATCAGCAGCCAGGCGCGCCGGCTGCACAGCTGCCGCAAGGCCTTGAGGTAACCCGGCGGGGCGAGTTGCACGCCGCTTTCGCCCTGGATCGGCTCCACCAGCACCGCGACGATGCGCTCGGCGTGAACCTGCTGGATTTGTTCCAGCGCCGCGAGATCGCCGAACGGCACCTTGATGAAGTCCCCCGGCAAGCGGTTGTAGCCCAGCCGCACGGACGGACCGTCACTGGCGGACATAGTGCCCAAGGTGCGCCCATGGAACGCGTTGTCCATGACCACCACCAACGGCTGCTCGATGCCCTTGTGCCAGCCATAGAGGCGCGCCAGTTTCAGCGCGGTTTCGTTGGCCTCGGCGCCCGAGTTGTTGAAAAACGCTCGCTCCAGGCCGGACAGCCGGGTGAGTTTTTGCGCCAGGCGCTGCTGCCAGTCGATGCTGTACAGGTTGGACGTGTGTAACAGCAGGCCGGCCTGCTCGCTAATGGCGGCAACCAGCCGCGGATGGGAGTGGCCGACATTGGTCACCGCCACGCCCGCCACCGCATCGAGGTATTCGCGGCCGTCCTGGTCCCACAGGCGCGTCCCCAAGCCATGGGTGAAATTCAACGCCAGGGGTTGGTAAGTGGTCATCAGGCAGGCAGCGGTCATGGCATCAAACTCCATCGGGTGGTTTTTTCCAGTATGGTTAGCCACCCTCAATGGATAAACATCGCTTTACTTCAATCATTTAAAAGCTGAGCTTGATAATGGACCTGTTCCAGGCAATGACCGTTTACGTGAAAGTCGTGGAAGCCGGCAGCCTGACGGCGGCGGCCCAGGCCTGCGAGATGTCCACCACCATGGTGGGTAATCACCTTCGCGCATTGGAGCAGCGCCTCGGCGTGCGCCTGATCAATCGTACGACGCGGCGCCAGCGCCTGACCGAGTTCGGCGCGACCTACTATCAACGCTGCCTGGAAGTCATCGGGCTGGTCGCCGACTCCGAGCGCCTGGCGGAGCAGACCCAGGGCGACCCCACCGGCACCTTGCGCATCACCGCGCCGCTGACCTTCGGCACGGAGCTCCTGGCGCCAGCCCTGGCCGAATTCAGCCAGCGCTACCCACAGGTCAAGCTCGACGTGGTCTTGACCAACCAGCGACTCGACCTGCTCGACCACGGTTTCGACGTCGCCGTCCGCCTGGGTCCAGTCGATCCCAAGCTGATCGCCCGCCCCCTGGTGGACTACACCTTGACCATCTGCGCGTCCCCGGCTTATCTGGCACGGCGAGGCACGCCACGACAACCCGATGACCTGCAACAGCACGACTGCCTGTCGTTTGCCTATTCTGCCGCTGACGAATGGCGCTTCGCCCAGGACCTCTGGCCTATCAACGGGCCAGAAGGCGAAATCAAGGTGCCGGTGACCGGGCCGATGCTGATCAACAGCTCCTCGGGCCTGCACCGCGCCGCGTTGGCCGGCATGGGTGTGGTGATGCTGCCCGACGCGCTGGTGGCAAAGGATCTACAGGAAGGGGATCTGGTGGCGCTGCTGCAGGATTATCAACTGCCCCATCGGCCGATGAGCCTGATGTACGCCCAGGATCGCTACCGTTTGCCGAAGCTGCGCAGTTTTGTCGAGTTTGCGCTGGAGAAATGGGGCAAACCCTGATGGGCGTGCTCGATAAGTGTTGGATAAATCCCGTGGCGAGGGAGCTCGCTCCCGCTGGGGCGCGAAGCAGCCCTGCTTTGGGGCTGCTTCGCCCGAAGCGTCGGACCGGCCCAGCGGGAGCAAGCTCTCTCGCCACAGTTCAGGCGTTCACCCGAAGCGCTGCCCGCTAGTGACGCCGAGCCCCATCGGCTACTCTTCTCCCCTGAAGAGCATTTTGATATCAGGGCTGATTGAGGGAACAACGATGGACGACGCCTCGAAGATCGATTTGCTGCGGTTCGATTTGTCCGATCTGGACGAAAGCGTGCTGCACACCATCATGGAGCTGGTCAGCGACGGCATCTGGGACTGGAACGCCAATACCGGGTTCGTCTATCGCAACCCCGGCTGGTACACCATGCTCGGCTATACGCCCCATTCCCTGAGCAATACCGTGCTGACCTGGGAAAGCGTGATCCATCCAGAGGATTATCCCCAGGTGATGGCCCTGTTCGACGATTACCTGGAACAACGGTCGCCGAAATACCAAGCCGAATACCGCTGCCGGGCCCATGACGGCTCCTATATCTGGATCGAAGACCGCGGTTACGTGATTGCTCGCAACCCCGACGGCAGCGTCGCTCGAATGATCGGTGCCCATCGCAGCATCGACGACAAGAAACGCCTGTTCGAGCAACTCGAACGGCGTAACAAATCCCTGGAAGCGATCATCGAAGAGCGCACTCGCGAGTTGTCTCGAGTCAACCATCAACTGCAGATCCAACTCGACGAAAACCGCAGGCTCGCCGAAACCGACGCCTTGACCCTGGTCGCCAACCGCTATCGCCTGGAGCAGGCGCTGCCACTGGCCTGTGAGCGTGCCCAGCGCTTTCGCGAACCGTTGTCGCTGATCGCCATGGACGTCGACGACTTCAAGGACATCAATGACCGCTACGGCCACGCCTTTGGAGACGCAGCGCTGGTGCAGGTGGTGCAGGCGGTCAAACGCTGCGAGCGCGACGGTGACCTGTTGGTGCGCTGGGGCGGCGATGAATTCATCATGATCTTGCCAAACACGTCGTTGGCCGATGCGGTCCTGATGGCTGAAACCATTCGCCGAGGCCTGTCCGACCTGCTCCCGGTGGGCGACTTCCCGATCACCATGAGCTTTGGTGTGGTGCAGCGGCTCGACGACGAGACGCAAGAGGTACTGATGGATCGGGCGGACCAGGCGCTGTATCGCTCCAAGATGGCCGGCAAAAACGTGATCTGCAACTGAAGCCGCAATTGCCAGGAATGAATCCATGAGGCGTTTGTCGCGGTCATAGCTTTATCCCCCCCGCGATAGGTCTCCCACGTTGCCGACTCGACTCCCCTGCTCTCCTAACCTTTTCCTGGGCTGTGCCGGCTGGTCGTTGCCCAGGGCACATTGGCCGGCGTTTCCCGATGAAGGCAGCCATTTGCAGCGCTACAGCGCACGCTTCCCGGCGGTGGAGATCAATAGTTCGTTCTATCGCCCACATCGTCCCGCCACTTACGCCAAGTGGGCGGACAGCGTGGGGCCGGACTTTCGCTTCTCGGTCAAGGTGCCAAAGCAGATCACTCACGATCGACGACTGCACGATTGCGAGGGGCTTGTGGATGAGTTCCTTGGGCAGTGTTCACAGTTGGGCGAAAAACTGGGTTGCCTGTTGATCCAATTGCCGCCATCACTGGCCTTCGACAACAGCCAAGCCGAGCGCTTCTTCGAGGCTTTGCGGGATCGGTATCAGGGCCCCGCGGTTCTCGAGCCCCGACACCCGAGCTGGCTCGCGCCGCAGGCCATGGCGATGCTGGAGAACGAGCGGATCGGTCGTGTTGCTGCCGATCCGTCCCCCTTATCGGGGGGCGATCTACCGGCAGGCTGGCCTGGCATTCGTTATTACCGTTTGCATGGCTCGCCGCGAATCTACTATTCCCCTTATGAGGAGACTTGGCTGAAGCAGCTCGCGCAACAGTTGAAGAGCGCTGCGGATACGCCGACCTGGTGCATCTTCGACAACACCGCCAGCGGCGCCGCAACGCCGGACGCATTGCGGCTGATGGAACTGATGCGCGAATGAAATACGTACCGGCCACCGCTCCGACCGTGACAACACCGCCCGCGTCCAATAGATTAGGCGGCCGGAAAAAAGCTCAATGCCTTTCTCGCCACATCCCGCTAACAGAAGTAGTGAAATTTCAATGTCCGATTCCAACACCGCTGAATCCGTAGTCACCCTGTCGTCCAAAGCGGAATACGAAAACTCCATCAATCTTTCACAGCATCTGCCCCAGGCCAAGACCATCAGCGAAATGGTCCTCGATGCGTTCCAGTCGAACCGCGAAAGCGACCAGATCCGCGAACTGCGCAACGCCATTCGCCAGGCCCACGATGCGTTCGATGACGACAAGGCCTACGAGTTGATGGGTCAGCTCAAGCAGCTCAAGGACGCTGAGGCTGCGGATTTTGCAGCCTTGGAAGACCTGGGCAGCCGCTTCCCGATCAGCCGCATTCTTTCCAGCTACAAAGACGACCCGTCGTTCCAGGAGCTGGTCTACGGCCTGGCCCTGAAAGTGCTGAACCAGACTCACCAGGCCATCAGCAACCCGAGCGGCAGCAAGGGCAAGGCCTCGCGGCCCAAGAAGGAAGCCGAAGTGTTTGTTATCAGCAAGGACGGCATCAGCGTCACCCTGCCCCTGCGCACGCCGCGCTCCAAGCCGAACGTGGACCGCGAAGCCTTCGAGTTCCTGGGTTTCAACTTCGTCGGCGAAGGCGACGAAGCCGAGCTGGAAAGCGAAACCTTCCTGGACAACGACGGCACTGAACAACCGGTCACCCGCAAAAGCATCGTCACCGCGCTGCAACAGCAGAAAGCGTTCGACGGCTACAGCATCGCCCAGCAATAAGCCCAGGTTGAGTTTCCCCTGTGGGAGCGGGCTTGCTCGCGAATGCGTCCGGTCAGCCAACTTCAACTTAACTGACCCACCGCTTTCGCGAGCAAGCCCGCTCCCACAGGAACATCGTCAGCGGAAATAACGCCCAAGAAAAAGCCCCGCACTTCTCTCGAAGGCGGGGATTTTTCGTAGCTTTCGGCGATTCAAACAGCACCAAGCCGCTCGACCATATCCGGAAACTTCTCGACCAATTTGATCAACAAAGCCGCCTGGGCATTAGGCTTGGACTTTTCCTGCTCCCAGTTTCCAAGGGTGCCCGGGCTGGTCCTGATGCTCTTGGCGAAGACGGCTTAAGCGTGATCTTGCCCTCGCGGTGAGCGGCCATCTCCTCGACGCCTTGCATCATCTCGGCAAACAGATCGCGCTTTTTCATAAGGTACTTCGTACTTTCAACTCAGCTTCTATGGCGCGCCGGATATTTTCTCTCGATCGGAGATCGGCTCCCCCAACTCTCCCTTAGCGAACATCCTGCGCGGACCAGCATTCATAAAGCAATAATGGATACGCAGCAATCCTTGTGGGAGCGGGCTTGCTCGCGAAGGCGCCGTGTCAGTCAACATCAGCTCCACTGACCCACCGCTTTCGCGAGCAAGCCCGCTCCCACAGGAACTTCGTCAGCCGAAATAACACCCAAGAAAAAGCCCCGCGCTTCTCTCGAAGGCGGGGCTTTTTTTGCAGCTCTGGCGCTTAAGGCGCGTAAGTCAGCAACAACTCACTCGGCACCTTGAAATCCAGGGACATCATGACGCTCAGGGCGGTGATGGTGAAGATCGAGAACACGAACAGCTTGCGTGCCCAGACCGTATCGTCCACCGCCTTGTAGCCGGTCCAGGCCATGTACAGCCAGTACATGCCCATGGCAGCGGCGACGGCGAGGTAGCTCATGCCGGCGTAGCCGCTGAAGGTCAGCATCAAGGTCGCCACCAGGAAGGCCAGGATGTAGAGCAGGATGTGCTTCTTGGCCACGCGGATGCCGCGCTTGACCGGCAACACCGGAATCGAGGCTGCCAGGTAGTCGTTGAAGCGGAAGATCGCGATGGCGTAGGAATGCGGCATCTGCCACAAGCTGAACATCACCAGCAGCGTCAGCGCCGCCATGTCGAAACTGTTGCTGACCGCGACATAGCCGATCACCGGCGGCATCGCCCCCGACAGGCTGCCCACCAGCGTGCCGTGGACCGACTTGCGCTTGAGGTACAGGCTGTAGAGGCCGACGTAGATGACAAAACCGATCACCGCGAACAACGCCGCCAGCGGATTGGCCACCCAGTACAGCAGCGCCACGCCGGCCACGCCCAGCACCGTGGCGAAGGCCAGGGCCAGTTGCACCGGAATCAGGCCTTGGACCAGCGCCCGGTTCTTGGTGCGCTCCATCTTGATGTCGATGTCGCGGTCGATGCAGTTGTTGAACACGCAACCGGACGCCACCACCAGGGAAGTGCCGATCATCGCCGCCAGGAAGATGGCCAGATCGACATGCCCTTTCGAGGCCAGGAAGAACCCGCCCGCCACAGAAAGCACGTTACCGAAAATGATCCCCGGCTTGGTGATTTGGATAAAGTGCTTCAGTGACATCCGGACTTTCCTCAGTGCGCCATCATGTTGGTGTGGATGCTGAACATGATCCACAACGACAGGCCGACCAGCAGGACAATCACGATCGCAGCAAACACAAACGCGACCACGTTGTTACGTTGGACAGCGGAGCGGTCCAGGTGCAGGAAGTACACCAGGTGCACCAGTACCTGGACCACGGCGAAGATCAGGATGATCCACAGGGTCAGGCTCTTGGGCAGCGACGGGTACATCACCAGGCCGAACGGAATGACGGTCAGGATCACCGACAGGATGAAACCGATGGCGTAGGACTTGACGCTGCCGTGGCCGGCGTCATGGCCATCATGGGAATGTGCGTTAGCCATTTACAGGGTCCCCATCAGATAAACAACGGTGAATACGCAGATCCACACCACGTCCAGGAAGTGCCAGAACAGGCTCAGGCAGCTCAGGCGCGTCTTGTTGGTGGCGGTCAGGCCGTTTTTCTGGACCTGGTACATCATGATCGCCATCCAGATCAGGCCGCTGGTCACGTGCAGGCCGTGGGTGCCGACCAGGGTGAAGAACCCGGACAGGAAGCCGCTGCGGCTAGGGCCGTAGCCTTCGGCGATCAGGATATGGAACTCGTTGATCTCCATGGCGATAAAGCCGGCGCCCAGCAGGAAGGTCATGGCCAACCAGCCCAGGACCTGGGTTTTCTTGCCCTTGAACAACGCCAGCATGGCGAAGCCGTAGGTGATCGAACTGAACAGCAGCAGCGCGGTTTCGCCCAGTACATAAGGCAGTTCGAAGATTTCGTGGCCCGACGGGCCACCGGCGACGTTGTTAACCAGCACCGCGTACACCGCGAAGATCGACGCAAACAAAATGCAGTCGGTCATCAGGTAGAGCCAGAAACCGAATACGGTCATCTCGCCCGAGTCGTGGTGATGGTCATCGTGCCCATGGTCATGACCATGGGCGTGTCCAACATTGGTCACTAAGTTCGACATGGTTTAAGCCTGTTCCAACGAGGTTTCAACACGGGTGGCGGTGGCGGGGACTTTCCCGGCCGCGACCAGGCGCTTGTGCTGCTCGGCTTCGATGCGTTCGATGACATCCACCGGCACCATGTAGCCCTGATCGTCACGGGCGGCATGGATCACGAAATACGCCACGGTGCCGACCAGGCTGGCGATGGCCAGCCACCAGATGTGCCAGATCATCGCGAAACCGAACACAGTCAACAGCGCACCCATGACCACACCGGTGGCGGTGTTGTTGGGCATGTGGATCGGCTCGTACTTGGCCGGAACCTGGTACGCGGTACCGGCTTCCTTGGCTTCGGTGAACGGGTCGATGGTTTCCGCTTTCGGCAGCACGGCAAAGTTGTAGAACGGTGGTGGCGACGAAGTCGACCATTCCAGGGTATGGGCATTCCACGGATCACCGTGTTCGCACATGTTTTCCGGCTTCTTGCGATCACGCACGCTGACGTACAGCTGGATCAACTGGCAGGCGATACCGACCGCGATCATCACCGCGCCGAACATGGCGACGTACAGGTACGGCACCCACTCAGGGTTGGTGGTGGCGTTCAGGCGACGGGTCATGCCCATGAAGCCCAGTGCATAGAGCGGCATGAACGCGACGAAGAAGCCCGAGATCCAGAACCAGAACGCTGCCTTGCCCCAACCTTCGTGCAGCTTGAAGCCGAACGCTTTCGGGAAGTAGAACGCAAAGCCTGCGATGTAGCCGAACACGGCGCCGCCGATGATCACGTTATGGAAGTGCGCGATCACGAACAGGCTGTTGTGCAACACGAAGTCCGCACCCGGGATGGCCAGCAGGACGCCGGTCATACCGCCGATGGCGAAGGTCACCATGAAGCCCAGGGTCCACAGCACGTGGCTGGTGAAACGCAGGCGGCCCTGGTAGATGGTGAACAGCCAGTTGAACAGCTTCACACCCGTCGGGATCGAGATCAGCATCGTCGCCAGGCCGAAGAAGGCGTTGACGCTGGCCCCCGAGCCCATGGTGAAGAAGTGGTGCAGCCAGACCATGAAGCCCAGTACCGAGATCGCGCCGGAAGCGTAGATCATCGAGTGGTGGCCAAACAGCTTCTTGCCGGAGAAGGTCGAGATGACTTCGGAGAAAATACCGAACGCCGGCAGGATCAGGATGTACACCTCGGGGTGACCCCAGGCCCAGAACAGGTTGACGTACATCATCGGATTTCCACCCAGTTC
This sequence comes from Pseudomonas sp. Z3-6, assembly GCF_051131985.1. Taxonomy (NCBI): domain Bacteria; kingdom Pseudomonadati; phylum Pseudomonadota; class Gammaproteobacteria; order Pseudomonadales; family Pseudomonadaceae; genus Pseudomonas; species Pseudomonas sp. Z3-6. The sequence goes on along the minus strand of NZ_CP071644.1, from coordinate 1,256,674 downwards.
ATTGGTGAAAATGTGGAAATCCATGTAGCGGTCAAGCGTCAGCAGCGCCAGGGTAGCGGTGAGGATCGGGAACGAAGCGACGATCAGCACGTTGGCCCAGGTGCAGGTCCAGGTGAAGATCGGCATGTCCATCAGTTTCATGCCTGGGGTACGCATCTTCAGCACGGTGGCCAGGAAGTTGACCCCCGTCAGCGTTGTCCCCAACCCGGATAGCTGTAGCGCCCAGATGTAGTAATCCACCCCCACGCCCGGACTGTATTGCAGCCCCGACAACGGTGGATAGGCAACCCAACCGGTCTTGGCGAATTCGCCAACACCCAGCGATACGTTGATCAGTACCACGCCGGACACCAGCAGCCAGAAGCTGAGGGAGTTCAGGAACGGATAGGCAACGTCGCGCGCGCCGATCTGCAGCGGCACTGCAAGGTTCATCAGGCCGGTGAAGAATGGCATCGCCATGAAGATGATCATGATCACACCGTGGGCGGTGAAGATCTGGTCATAGTGTTCAGGCGGCAGGTAGCCAGGCGAACCCTCGGTGGCCATGGCCAGCTGGGTACGCATCATGATGGCGTCGGCAAAACCGCGCAGCAGCATGACCATGGCGACGATGATGTACATCACGCCGATTTTCTTGTGATCGACCGAGGTCAGCCACTCTGTCCACAGGTAGGTCCACTTCTTGAAATAAGTGATACCGGCGAACAATGCCAGACCACCGAGCGCGATGATGGCGAGGGTCACCATGACAATCGGCTCGTGGAACGGGATCGCTTCCCAACTTAATTTACCTAACATCGTTTACTCCTCTGCCCCGGCAGCTGAATGCGAGCTCATGTCCATCCCTTCCATGTTGTGAGCCACTTCCTTGTCTTTCTTCTCGTGGTGCATCGGCTTGCCCGGATTCATCCCTTCATACTTGTCGATGATGGTCTGGAACAGGTTCGGCGTAACCGACGAGTAGAGTTCGACTGGGTTGTTCTGGCTCGGCTTGGAAAGGGCTTCGTATTCAGCTTTTTCAAGCTGTTTAGGTGCCTTCTTCACTTCGTTGACCCAGGCGTCGAATTCTTCCTGGGTGGTGGCGGTCGCTTTGAACTTCATGCCGGTGAAACCCGCGCCGCTGTAGTTGGCGGAGATACCTTCAAGTTCGGTGTTCTGGTTGGCGATCAGGTGCAGCTTGGTCTGCATGCCGGCCATCGCATAGATCTGGCCGCCCAGGCCCGGGATGAAGAACGAGTTCATCACGGTGTCGGAGGTGACCTTGAAGTTGATCGGCGTGTGGGCCGGGAACACGATCTTGTTGACCGTGGCGATGCCTTGTTCCGGATAGATGAACAGCCACTTCCAGTCCATCGAGACCACTTCGATGGTGATCGGCTTGACGTCGGATTCAAGCGGACGATAAGGGTCCAGGGCGTGGGTCGACTTGTAGGTGACATAACCCAGGGCAATGATGATCAGCACCGGAATGGTCCACACCGCCACTTCGATCTTGGTCGAATGCGACCACTTCGGCGTGTAGGTGGCCTGGGTGTTGGTTGCGCGGTACTTCCAGGCGAACAGGAAGGTCATGACGATAACCGGCACAACGACCAGCAACATCAGCAGCGTGGCGGTGATGATCAGGTTTCGTTCATCCAGGCCGACCTGGCCCTTGGGATCGAGCAAGGTCATGTTGCAGCCTCCCAGCAGCAACGTGCCGAGCAGCGGCAACAAGCCTAGTAATCGGGGGTACCTGTTTTTACTCATCTCACGACCTCTAAAGCAGCTTGCGCAATGCAGTTGGGTTTTGATCGCCAACACTTCACCCTGCCAAGGGTTGGCATTTTCTTGGATTGAATAAGGGCTGCCCGTCGAACGTCAGCGGCTGTTCGACACATCCTGGGCCAGCAGTGAGTTCTTATTCGTTGGTCAAAAGGCCTAGTTCAAGCCCAATTCCATTTGGTGCGGATAGTTGGAGGCACCGACACCTGGGGTCGCATGGGGCGCTGGCGCCCTTCGACCACTCTCGTGCTCAAGCTTGAGCCGGGTCGGAAAATCGGTGCGGGCGATTGTAGTGAGGTGACGCGCTGTAGACCATGTCTCATCCCGAAATAATTTTTATCCGATCCGGCAACAATCTCTTGCTGATATTGCAACGGGCCAGCATCTTATCGAAATTAATTCTCAACAAGAACCCCAAAAAACGTAGGTCTACTACGCCCGATTTAGACAGCTTGGACCGATTCGCAAGGGCTTTTTTGCCCGGCAAGCGCCCATTTTCAGGGGCCTGGGGCGCCTGACGCTGCGCTGTTAAAAATGCCTGCTACAAGCGAGACGCTGGCTGCGAAACCAGACGTTTTTTTGTTACAGGAATAAGCGTTTAATCGCCGTCGGAAAGGCTGAGCGTCGCAAGATATGTGACAACGTGTCGCACGTTGTCGCAGGTCATTCTTGCCTCGGATCAAGGACGCTCCGGCTCGGGGGTGAAACGAAAAACGCCCCGGCTCTCCAAGGGAGAAACCGGGGCGTTTCATTGAGGCGTTTCAGCGAAGCGTTTTGCGGTTACGCGACACCAGCAATGGCACCAGCACCACCGTCAACACGAAGGCCACCAGTGCCCATTGCGCCAGGGACAGGCCCAGGATCGGTGGGTAGGGCGTGGAGCAAAAACCGTCGACCTGGAACCCCAGCGGAAAGATCTTCGCCAGCGGCAGGTCATCGACAATCGGTTGCAAGACATCGATACCGCAACTGACCGCGGGGAAGAACTGGGTGTACACGTGATGCCCGGCTACACCGGCCCCGGCCAGGGCGCAGAGCACCACCAGGCCTTCGAAGATCGTCAGGCTGCGGCGGGTGCGCATGGCGGCGCCGATGAAGGCGAAAATCGCGATCAGCAACAACGCATAGCGTTGCAGGATACACAGCGGGCACGGCGCCTCGCCGAGGGCCACCTGCATGTACAGCGCACCACCGATCAGTGCCAGGCAGATCAGCCCCAGCAGCACCAGATAGCGCCGCTCGCGGCCCAGCCGCATCATTTCCTCACTCATTGCGTTTCCCTTTGTCTGTATGGATCGACGCGCAGCCTCGCAACACCCGGCGCGCGATCGGACGTACCGAAGTCTACACGCTGACCATGACAGTGAACGAGCAGCGGGCGTCGACAATTGAAGGGAATAGAGCGCAAGAAAGTTAAGCGGGGATTAATGCGGGTCAGTTGGACAGGGGTGGAGCTGCGGCCGCCATCGCGAGCAAGCTCGGCTCCCACATGGGTTTGCGGGTTGTTCACAGATATCGTACTCATCACAAATCCCTGTGGGAGCTGAGCTTGCTCGCGATGGCGGTGGGTCAGTCAGTGAATAAGCTGGCTGTACTACCGCCTTCGCGAGCAGGCTCGCTCCCACCCTGGATCTGTGCTGGCCGTCAGACCTGTGCAAATCCCTTGTGGGAGCGAGCCTGCTCGCGATGAAGGCAACCCGGTCTCCCGGCTTGCCGCGACCTTATTCCAGCGCCGCCGCCGGGCCGAAGAATTCGTAGCGGCTCTGCCGGTCGGGCACGCCCAGGGCCTTGAGGTGGCGCTTGACGGCGCCCATGAAGCCCTTCGGCCCAAGGAAATAGGCGTCCAGGTCACGCTGCTCCGGTAGCCATTGCGCCAGTTGCTCCTGGCTCAACAGCCCCACCTTGTCCGCCGCCGGGCTTACCCCGTCGTCTTCGTCGTAGCAGTAAAAACGCTTGAGTTGCGGATGCCGCTTGGCCAAATCGTCGATCCAGTCACGGAAGGCATGGACGCGGCCGTTGCGTGCGCAGTGAATGAAATGCACCGGACGCTCGGTTTGCAGTGCTGCCTGCAACATGGCCAGGGTCGGGGTAATACCAACGCCGCCGCTGATCAGCACCAACGGTTTTTCGCTGGCACTCAGGTAGAAATCCCCGGACGGCGGGAACAACTGGATACGACTGCCAACCTCAAAATGATGATGCAGGAAGTTCGACACCCGCCCGCCTGGCTCACGCTTGACACTGATCCGGTACTGGCCATTGTCCGCCAGGGCCGACAGCGAATAGTTGCGGCGCACTTCCTCGCCATCGAGCACGAGCTTCATGCCGATGTACTGGCCCGGCTCGGCCATCAGGATCGGGCCCTTGTCCGCCGGCTCGAAGTAGAACGAGGTGATTTCCGCGCTTTCCTGGACCTTGGCCGCCAGGATGAACTCGCGCTCGCCACGCCAGCCGCCCAGCGCCTCGGCCTTCTTGTCGTACATGTCGGCTTCGGCGCCGATCAGGATATCGGCCAACTGATTGTAGGCAGCGCCCCATGCCGCGATCACTTCGGGGGTGGCGATTTCTTCGCCCAGCACCTCAGCAATCGCCCGCAGCAGGCACGCACCGACAATCGGGTAATGTTGCGGCAGGATCTGCAGGGCAACGTGCTTGTTGACGATTTTCGCCACCAGGTCGCCCAATTGGTCAAGCTGGTCGATGTGCCGCGCATACATCAATACACCGTTGGCCAAGGCACGTGGTTGGTCGCCGCTGGCCTGGTGAGCCTGGTTGAACAGCGGGCGGACCTGAGGGTACTCGGACAGCATCATGCGATAGAAGTGAGTGATCAGCGCCTCCCCACCGCTTTCCAGCAAGGGCACGGTGGAGCGAATGATGGCGCGTTCTTCTCGACTGAGCATAGGGTGACTCCTGGCGTATGATCGATAACAGTTGCTTATGTCATATCAGTTTCCGTGCCATATTTTTTTATCTTTAATATCAACAAGTTAAAAACAATGTAGTCATATCGACACGGCTCACCTTATAGTCGTTTCGACTACACGGAGTCATTATGACCGCAACCGCCCTGCTGACCTCCCTGCTGCCGCTGGTGGCCGACCTGTCCCGTGAACTGCCTGAAGGTGAACGTTATCGGCGCCTGCTCGGCACCCTGCGCGCCCTGCTGCCCTGCGATGCGGCGGCGTTGTTGCGTCTGGACGGAGATTGCCTGGTGCCGCTCGCCGTGGATGGCTTGAGTACCGATACACTGGGCCGGCGATTCCGGGTCAGCGAACACCCGCGCTTCGAAGCGCTGCTGGCCAACCCGCACCCCACCCGCTTCGCCGCTGACAGTGACCTGCCCGATCCCTACGACGGGCTGGTCGAGGGGCTGGCCAAGCATCTGGAAGTTCATGACTGCATGGGTTGCCCACTGTTCATCGACGAGCGCCCCTGGGGCCTGCTGACCCTGGATTCGCTGGACCCGGAGCGCTTCGAACCCATCGACCTCGGTGCCCTGCAAGCCTTCGCCAGCCTCGCCGCCGCCACGGTCAGCGCCGCCGAGCGCATCGAGCGCCTGGCCTTGAAAGCCGAGGACGAACATCGCCGCGCCGAGGTCTATCGCCAGGCCAGCGGCCAGCAACACCGCGACATGGTCGGCCAGAGCAAGGCCCACAAGCGCCTGGTGGAAGAGATCACGCTGGTGGGCGGCAGCGACCTGACGGTATTGATCACCGGCGAAACCGGTGTGGGCAAGGAACTGGTCGCCCAGGCCATCCACGCCGCGTCGAAACGCGCCGGCCAGCCACTGGTCAGCCTCAACTGCGCCGCCCTGCCGGATACGCTGGTGGAAAGCGAACTCTTCGGCCATGTCCGGGGCGCCTTCACTGGGGCCATGAACGACCGCCGCGGCAAGTTTGAACTAGCCGACGGCGGCACCCTGTTCCTCGACGAGGTGGGTGAGCTGTCCCTGACTGTCCAGGCCAAGTTGCTGCGGGTGTTGCAAAGCGGCCAACTGCAGCGCCTGGGTTCGGATAAGGAGCACCGGGTCGATGTTCGCCTGATCGCCGCCACCAATCGCGACCTCGCCGAAGAAGTGCGCAACGGCCGTTACCGGGCCGACTTCTATCATCGCTTGAGCGTATATCCCTTGCAGGTGCCGGCGCTGCGCGAACGGGGGCGGGACGTGCTGCTGCTCAGCGGCTTCTTCCTCGAACAGAATCGTTCGCGCATGGGCCTGGGCAGCCTGCGCCTGACCAGCGACGCCCAGGCCGCATTGCTGGCCTACGACTGGCCGGGCAACGTGCGCGAGCTGGAACACCTGATCGGCCGTAGCGCCCTGAAGGCCTTGGGCCGCCACCCGGCGCGCCCGAGAATCCTCAGCCTCAGCGCCCAGGACCTGGATTTGCCCCAGGCCCCTGGGGATAACGCCGAACCGTCATCCCCCAACCCGGCGCCGGTCGCACCAGGCGTGACGGGGGACTTGCGCGAAGCGGTGGACGCGTTCCAACGCAATCTGATCGCCGCCTGCCTGGAGCGTCACCAGCACAACTGGGCCAGCGCCGCCCGGGAGCTGGGGCTGGACCGCGCGAACCTGGGGCGGATGGCCAAACGGCTTGGCCTGAAATAGTGGTTGGAGGTGCTTTTGTGGCGAGGGAGCTTGCTCCCGCTGGGCTGAAGCAGGCCCATCAACCGCAGCGCGGTTTCGAATCTTACGACCGCTGCGCGGCCGAGCGGGAGCAAGCTCCCTCGCCACAAAAGCTATCCCGCACAAGGATCTTGTTACAACGATCCATGTGATCGACAGGCTTTCACCCTAAAGCCTGCCCCCGACAAGTCGATAACCCAATATCACAAGCTGTTCTGGCGACCTTCATGCTCGCCCCACCTTTTTCCACAGAAGGTTTTTATGTCTTCCAACAAAGCCCGCGCAGATTCACTTTCGCTTCTGCTGTTTACCTTGCGCAGCGGCAAGCTGATGGCGATCAACCTACTCAAGGTCAGTGAAATCATTCCCTGCCCACCGTTGACCAAGCTGCCGGAGTCCCATCCCCACGTCAAAGGCATCGCCACCCTGCGCGGGACATCGTTGTCGGTGATCGACCTGAGCCGCGCCATTGGCGAGCGGCCGCTGGAAGACCCGGACGGCGGCTGCCTGATCGTCACCGACGTCAGCCGTTCCAAGCAGGGCCTGCATGTGCAGGCGGTCAGCAAGATCGTGCATTGCCTGACCACCGACATCAAACCGCCGCCCTACGGCTCCGGCGGCGTGCGCGCATTCATCACTGGCGTGACCTCGGTGGACGGCACGCTGGTGCAAGTATTGGATATCGAAAAGGTCATCCACGGCATCGCGCCGGCGCAGATCGAAACCGCGCCGACCGAATTGAGCATGGAAGACGCCGAAGTCCTGGGCAACGCCCGGATCCTGGTGGTCGATGACAGTCAAGTCGCCTTGCAGCAATCGGTGCACACCCTGCGCAACCTGGGCCTGCAATGCCATACCGCACGCAGCGCCAAGGAAGCCATCGACTGCCTGCTGGAGCTGCAGGGCACGGCGCAGGAGATCAACCTGATCGTCTCCGATATTGAAATGTCGGAAATGGACGGCTACGCCCTCACCCGGACCCTGCGCGAGACGCCGGATTTCGCCCACCTCTACGTGTTGCTGCACACCTCGCTGGACAGCGCCATGAACAGTGAGAAAGCGCGATTGGCCGGCGCAAACGGGGTGCTTACCAAATTTTCGTCGCCCGAATTGACCAAGTGCCTGATCACCGCGGCCAAGGCCGTCGCCGAACAAGGTCGCTGAGCCCCCCGCGTCGATGCGGGCCAAGTTCAAGGAGGCTGCGATCGTCGCGGCCTCTGACCCCTGCCCCGACCTCATGCATACTCCTGTCCTCGTTCCCCCGAACAAGGACATTGTCGATGAAAACCCCTGCACTGATGCTCCTCGGCCTCACTGCCGCCATCGCCTTTCAGGCTCAGGCTTCCAGCCCCGACGCGTGGGCCGCCTACGACAAAAAAGTGCTCGCCAGTTGCCTCAAGGCCAGCGGTCTGAAAGATCCCGAACCTGTCGGTACCGCCGCGCAATTTGATGACCGGGTAGGCTATACGGCGCTGTTACTGCAAGGCCAATACCCACAGAAGCACATGAACGGCGCGACGGGCACCGAGCTGTGCCTTTATCGCAAAAAAACCAAGACCGCCTTCGTCACCGAGTGGGACTCGATCCGCCCGGCCGAAGCCCCTCAATGAATGGCGCATAACTTGCTTCGCACGGCTTATCGCGGCGTTTTTCTGTCGCTGCTTTCAGCCTATTGCCTTCGGTCGATCAATGAACACAACGTTTTCCTGCGTAGGGTGCGGTAAATGCTGCACCGGTCATCACGTTCCCCTGACGCTCGACGAAGCCAGGATGTGGGCGAATGACGGCGGCCAGGTGATTGTCCTGGTCGAGGCCTTCCTGCCCAATGGCCTCGGCCTTCCGGTGGCGCAGCGCGAACATGCCGAACGCCGTTCGGCAGTGGTCCGCAGCGGCACGAGCGAGGTGCTCGTGGCAATTACCTTCGCCGCTTATAACCCAGGCCCTTGCCATAATCTGGACGCCGACAACCTGTGCCGCATCTATGAGCGCAGGCCTTTGGTTTGCCGCATCTACCCCATGGAAATCAACCCGCACATCCCGCTCAATACCGCCGCCAAGGACTGCCCGCCAGAATCGTGGGAAACGGGGCCGCAGTTGATCATCGGCGGTGAGTTGGTGGACCAAGAGCTGGCTCGGTTGATCGAACGTTCACGCCAGGCCGATCGTGAAGAGATCGCGATCAAGGCGCGCATCTGCGTGTCCCTGGGCATCCACACAACGGCGTTGAAGGGCGACGGATTCACGGCCTACCTGCCGAACATGGCCGCGTTCGCCATCGCGATTGATCAGGCCCGCTCGCAGCCGTTGGACCCCGAAGCGGGTGAATGGCAGTTCCACCTGTCCGGCGAGGACGTTGCCAGCCAAGTGACGGCCAGTGGCGCAAGCGTGGTCACGCAAGCGCCGGTCAATTACGCCTTTATTTCCCTGCGGGCCGCCTAGGATTATCAGAAGTTACAAAATCACAGCCCACCACAGATCAAATGTGGGAGCGGGCTTGCTCGCGAAAGCGGTCTGGCATTCAACATCAATGCAAACTGACCCGACGCCTTCGCGAGCAAGCCCGCTCCCACAGGTGGAGTTTGCGATATCCCAATCAAACTCCCCTCTCGCCTAACCCGCGCCAGGAATGTTAGCGTGCTTGGTATTCCCTGCAGATGAGCCTTGCACGATGAAAAAAACCGTACTTGCCTTCAGCCGTATCACGCCTCCCATGATCGAGCGCCTGCGCCAGGACTTCGAGGTGATCGTCCCCAACCCGTCGAACGGCGACATCAACGCGCAGTTCAACGACGCCTTGCCCCACGTCCATGGGCTGATTGGTGTCGGTCGCAAGCTCGGCCGCGAGCAATTGCAGAACGCCACGAACCTGCAAGTGGTCTCCAGCGTGTCGGTGGGCTACGACAACTACGACCTGGCCTACTTCAATGAGCGCGGGATCATGCTCACCAACACCCCCGACGTGCTCACCGAAAGCACCGCCGACCTGGCCTTCGCCCTGCTGATGAGCAGCGCCCGGCGCGTGGCCGAACTGGACGCCTGGACCAAGGCCGGGCAATGGCAAGCGACCGTCGGTCCGCAACTGTTCGGCAGCGACGTGCATGGCAAGACCTTGGGCATCGTCGGCATGGGCAACATCGGCGCAGCCATTGCCCGGCGTGGCCGGTTGGGGTTCAACATGCCGATCCTGTACAGCGGCAACAGCCGCAAGACCGAGCTGGAAAACCAATTGGGCGCACAATTTCGCGAACTGGACCAGTTGCTGGCCGAAGCCGATTTCGTCTGCCTCGTGGTGCCATTGAGCGAGAAGACCCGCCATTTGATCGGCCAGCGTGAACTGGGGCTGATGAAGCCAAGCGCCATCCTGGTCAACATTTCCCGTGGCCCGGTGGTGGATGAGCCAGCGCTGATCGAAGCCTTGCAGAACGGTCGCATCCGCGGTGCCGGGCTGGATGTCTACGAGAAAGAACCGCTGGCTGAATCGCCGCTGTTCCAGCTGAAGAACGCCGTGACCCTGCCCCATATCGGCTCCGCCACCCACGAGACCCGTGAGGCCATGGCCAACCTTGCTGTGGATAACTTGCGCAGTGCCTTGCTGGGCGAGCGACCGAAGAACCTGGTCAACCCACAAGTCTGGAAATAAAACACACTGTGGCGAGGGAGCTTGCTCCCGCTGGGCTGCGCAGCAGCCCCTTGCGGTTTATCTGATGCACCGTGGCGGCAGATACACCTTGGGGTCGCTTCGCAACCCAGCGGGAGCAAGCTCCCTCGCCACAGATCTATCGCCAGACGCAATCGCTCAGCGGGCACCCAGCGCGACTTTCACGGCTACTGGCCGGGGCTTGCGAAACACCAGCACGTTCCCCAGCATCACCAGCACCAACCCCACCAATGCCGGCGCCGTCCACTGGTAGCCCTCGACAAACGCCGAGACGTTCAACGCCACCACCGGGAACAGCACGGTGCAATACGCCGCCCGCTCCGGCCCCATGCGCCCCACTAGCGTCAAGTAGGCGGTAAAGCCGATGACCGAACCCGGGATCACCAGATACAGCAGCGAGCCGACGTAACGTGCATTCCATTCCATATCGAACGGAATGCCTTGGAACAGACACCACACCGACAACATCGCCGCCCCGTAAGCCATGCCCCAGGCGTTGGTCGTCAACGGCTTGAGGCCGGCCTTCTGTTGCAGGCTCGAAAGCATGTTGCCCGCTGAGAAACACAACGTCCCCAGCAGCGCCAGCGCCAAGCCGAGCACCGTTTGCGGGCTCGCGCTGTGACCGGCCAGCTCCGGCCAGAACAACAACGCCAGCCCGAACAGCCCCAAGGCGCCGCCCAGCAATACGTTACGGGCAATCCGTTGACCGAAGAAAACCCGGGCATTGAGGGCGTTCCAGAGCGTGGCGGTGGAAAACACCACGGCGACCAAACCACTGGGGATCCACTGGCTGGCGGTCAGGAAGCACATGAAATTGATGCAGAACAGGCACAGGCCCTGGGCAACGCAAATCAAGTGGCCGCGCCGGTTCATCACCTGCAAGCGCCGGCTGAGCAAGAGCATGGCAAACAAGATCAATGCCGCGAGGCCAAAGCGATAAACGATCGACACCGGGATGGCGACGACACCCAACTGCAGTTTCAGGGCGATCCAGGTGGTGCCCCAGATGAGCACGGTGAGCAGGTACAACGAGAGGTTCATGACGGTGACTCCTGGCAATGGCCCCCAGTGTCCCGCCGATGCTTGCCCGTCGCTTGCGTAATCTTGCGGTTTTTATGAGCGATGGGCTGGCAGGGAACGGTCTACGGAGTAGGATGCAAACGTTGGAGAACCGATCATGTCCACACTGCAGACCCTACAAGTCTTCCAAGCCCTCAACAGCTCGCCCAACGCTCGCCTGGAGCACAGTGCCGAGCTCGGAGACGGCATGGCGGCCGCTTTGTGGACCAATCACCACGACGCCCGGGACTACGAGGCGCCGACGCACCATACACTGTCGTGCTACATCGCGGGGGGCACCGGCACGTTTCGTCGTGAACGGCCCGATACCACAGGCGCACCGGACAAACTTTGCATCTTGCCGGCCGGGCATGAGTCCGCCTGGGTCATCAATGGCGACATCCGCCTCGCCCACCTATATTTCAGCGCGGAGCAATTCGCCCTTGGCTGCATCACCCTGCTGGACCGCGAACCCCGGCAAGTGCAACTGCACGAGGAAACGTTCCTCGACGACCCGCAACAGGCCCAGCGCTTTCGCCAGTTGATCGCACTGAACTGGGACGAACCCGGCGAACGCCTGCTGACCACCAGCCTGGCCCATGACCTGCTCAACCACTTGCTGCTCAGCCAGGTCGGCCAGCGCCAGGGGCTTCGCCTCAAGGGCGGCCTGGCGGCTCACCAGCGACGGTTGCTGGTGGATTACGTCGACAGCCATCTGGCCGAGGCCATCAGCCTCGGGCAATTGGCGGCGCTGTGTGCGTTGTCCGAATATCACTTTGCGCGGATGTTCCGCGAAAGTTTCGGGCTGCCACCCCATCAATATGTACTGGCCCGGCGCCTGGCCCACGCGCGGCATTTGTTGCGCAGCACGTCCCAGCCGCTGGGCGACATGGCGCTGGCCTGCGGGTTTGCCAGCGCCAGTCATTTCACCCACCGTTTTCGCCAGGCCTTGGGCGCAAGCCCCGGAGAGTATCGACAGGCATTCTTGCGCTAAGCACCCGCGTGCCCCGGCCAAATGAAACAACCAGGCACTCGTCCCGATTGCCGTAGCCACCATTGCGCCCCTACAATGCGAACAATTCTTGTTCTCTAGCACAGCTAAGCGCTGTCGGGATGTTCCTCGTTGCCGCCTGCACACACCGTCGAAGTGCTCTATAACGCCCATCACCGTTGGCTCAACGGCTGGTTGCGAAGAAAACTCGGCTGCCCCGACAGTGCCGCCGACCTGGCCCAGGACACGTTCATGCGCGTCCTGACTGCGCGCGATCCGCAGCCGGTCCTGGAACCCCGTGCGTTTCTCGCCACCATTGCCAAGCGCGTCTTGTTCAACCATTACCGCCGTCAAGACCTGGAGCGCGCCTACCTCGATGCCCTCGCCCAACTGCCGGAGCTCGTGACGCCATCGGAGGAAGACCGGGCAATCATCCTGCAAACCCTGATGGAACTGGACCAACTGCTCGATGGGTTGCCGCGCGCGGTCAAGCAGGCGTTTCTGCTGGCCCAGGTCGATGGCCTGACCTACAACGAAATCGCCCGTGAATTGGGGATTTCCCTGGCGACGGTCAAGCGTCACCTGAACAAGGCAGCGATGCGCTGCTACTTTGCCTTATGACCCCACCGATCAACGGCGCACCGGGCGTCAGCGCGCAAGTCGCCGAGCAGGCCGTGCACTGGCTGCTGGAAATGCAGCAAGGCCCACTCGATACCCGCCAGCAGCAAGCCTGGGAACACTGGCTCGATGCCCACGGCGAACATCGCCGTGCCTGGGAGCATATCCAGCGGGTCAATCAGCGACTGCGCAGCGTGTCACCTCCGCTGGCCCATGCGGCCCTCAATGCACCGAAGTCCGCGGCGCGACGTCGGGCACTGAAGATGCTGCTGGTGCTTGGCGCCGGCTCGGCGTTGACCTGGGGCCTGCGTGAGCGCCAACTGCTGCCGCCATTGATGGCCGATTTTCGCAGCCCGGTGGGCGAGCGGCGACGCCTGACGCTGGATGACGGCAGTCAGTTGCAGCTCAACACTGGCAGTGCGGTAGACGTTCGCTTCGACGCTCAACGCCGCTTGATCCGCCTGCTGGAAGGGGAACTGTTGCTGACCGTCGCCCGGGACCCGAGGCCCCTGCAAGTCGTGACGGCCTACGGCCTGCTGGAAAGCCGCGACGCCCGGTTCAACGTCCGCGAATATCCGGAACACACCCAGGTGACGGCGTTTGAAGGCCAGGTGGACATTCATAGCCGAGACGGTCCGGCCTTGTCACTGGCGACAGCACGACAACTGAGCCTTGGCGTCAACGGTGCCGGGCCCTCCACGGCGCTGGACGCCAACAGCGGCGCTTGGACGGAAGGCATGCTGATAGCCGCGCATATGCGCCTCGTGGACTTCCTCGACGAACTCGGCCGTTACCGACGCGGCCAACTGCACTGCGACGAGGCAGTCGCCAACCTTCTGATCTCCGGAACCTATCCGCTGGACAACAGCGAACGAATCCTCGACCTGCTGGAGGTCAGCCTGCCGGTAAAAGTGCGTCGTTTCACCCGCTATTGGGTCACGGTCGAGGCTCGCGCGTGAACCAATGGCCGCCCCTCCTGAAAAAAAGTGGTGCGCCAGTGAGCCGTTTTTCCCGTCTCGGGTGACAGAGAAGGAAAGCACTTCGATACAACCTTCTCGGGATCCTCATCCATGCCGCAGCAACCCACCCGCCTCACCCCGCTCGCCCGCACCCTGCGCCACCTGCTCCTGGGGGCCAGCTTGAGTTTCGTTACTCTGCCTTGCGTGCAGGCTGCCGAGGCCAAGGCCTATCACATCGCGCCGTCATCATTGGAAAATGCCCTCAATCAGTTCGGGCGCGAGGCCGGGGTGTTGATTTCCTTTGGCTCGCAGACAACCGCAGGCCTGCAGAGTCGTGGCCTGGAAGGCAGCTACAGCCCGGAACAAGGGCTGAACGCGCTGCTCGAAGGCACCGGCCTGCAAGCCCGGCCGGAGGGAAACAACGCCTTCAGCCTGCAACCGGCCACCAGCACTGCGCTGGACATCGGCACCACCACCGTGGTCGGTGACTGGCTCGGCGATGCCGCGCAAGCCAACGTTTTCGAACACCCTGGTGCCAGGGATGTCATCCGTCGTGAGGAATTCGAACGCCAGGGCGCGACCCAGGCCAGGGACGTGCTCAATCGCATCCCCGGCGTCAACGCACCGGAAAACAACGGCACCGGCAGCCATGACATGGCGCTGAACTTTGGTATTCGCGGGCTCAATCCGCGCCTGGCCTCACGTTCTACGGTGTTGATGGACGGCATCCCGGTGCCGTTCGCACCTTACGGCCAACCGCAGCTCTCGTTCGCGCCGGTCAGCATGGGCAACATGGACGCGGTGGACGTCGTGCGTGGCGGCGGCGCAGTGCGCTACGGCCCGCAGAACGTCGGCGGCGTGGTCAACTTCGTGACGCGAGCGATTCCCGATGCCCCCACGGTGAAGGGCGGCTTCCAGACCGAGACGAGCCCGTCCTCCAGTCACGACGGCTTCAAGACCTCCTCCAATCTGCTGGCTGGCGGCACCGCCGACAACGGCCTGGGCGGCGCCCTGCTGTATTCCGGCACCCGTGGCGGCGACTGGCGCGAGCACAGCGACACACAAATCGACGATCTGATCCTCAAGGGCAACTACCAACTGGACGATGCCAACAGCTTCAATGCCATGGCCCAGTATTACGAAGGCGAAGCCGACATGCCCGGCGGCCTGAATGTGGCCGACTACGACGCCGACCCGTACCAGTCCACCCGGCCGAACGACCGTTTCTGGGGTCGTCGCACCCTGGTCAACGTCGGCTACCGCTACCAACAGGACCGCCGGGAATTCACCGCCAGCACGTTCTTCACCAAGACCTTGCGCAGCGGCTACCTGGACCAGGGCAGCTTCCTGTCCCTGTCGCCTCGCGAATATTGGGTGCGCGGCCTGGAAACCCGTTTCGCCCAAGGTTTCGACCTCGGCCCGACCAGCCATGAGGTCGGCGTCGGCTACCGCTACATCAACGAGGCCGGCCATGAACTGCGTTATCGCACGCCCATCGCCAGCAACGAATTGCCAACCACCGCCAGCCGCAACGACCGGGATACGCGTGGCGGCACCGAGGCCAACGCGTTTTTCATCGATGACCGGATCGACATCGGCAAATGGACCATCACGCCTGGCGTTCGCTACGAAATGATCGAATCTCAGCAGACCAACAACCTGACGAATGTGAAATACAAGGGTGACTACAACACGGCCTTGCCGGCACTGAACGTGCTCTATCATCTGACCGATGAGTGGAATCTGTATGCCAATACCGAAGGTTCGTTCGGCAGCGTGCAGTACAGCCAGATGCCCAACCGTGTCAGCAGCGGCGAAGTAAAACCGGAAAAAGCCCGCACCTGGGAACTGGGCACCCGCTATGACAATGGCAACCTGCGGGCAGAGATCGGCGCGTTCCTGATCAACTTCGACAACCAGTATGAAAGCAACCAGACCAACGACTCGGTGATCGCCCGAGGCGAGACCCGCCACCAGGGCATCGAAACCAGCATCAACTACGCCCTCGACGACCTGAGCCCGGCGCTGGCCGGTTTTGATGTATATGCCACGTATGCCTTTGTCGATGCCACCATTCGTGAGGACGGACCAAACAAAGGCAACCGCGTGCCCTTCTCTTCGAAGCACAAAGGTACGCTAGGCGTGGGTTATACGGACGGGCCTTGGAAGTTGAACCTGGACAGCACCTACCAGAGCGCGCAGTTTGCCGATAACGCCAATACCCGTAATGAAAGCGCCGACGGCAGTACCGGCAATATCCCCGGCTACATGCTGTTCAGCAGCCGCGCCGCCTATGATTTCGGCCCGCAACTGTCGGACCTGAACGTGGCGGTAGGCGTGAAGAACATCTTCAATACCCAGTACTTCACCCGTTCGTTCGATGACAACAACCGGGGCAAGTACGTGGGAGAGCCGCGCACGCTGTATGTGCAGACGTCCGTGGCGTTCTGACTCGGGGTCGCGGTGGATAGCTGAAGCGAAACGGGCCTGCGATTGCAGGCCCTTTTGTTCGGTGAGTATTTTTAAGTGATCGTGCTTAGCCGTTGAGTGCGGCCCGCTCGTTCTCCAGGAATTCTTCTTCCAGCATGGCATCAGCCAGGGCAATCGAGTCGGTCGGGCCTTTGGTGGCGGCGCGCTTGCCGCGCAGTTTGCCGAACAAATGCTCCAGTGCACTTTCAAGTTTGGTGGCTGCACCTTCGATCGCCAGTTCCAGCGAATCGGCCTTGTGGGTCACGGAAATCGGCTGATGGCCCTTTGGCCGTGCTTCAAGCTGGCAACGCAGGTCATGAGGGCCGGGCTTGTCGCCGTTCTCATCGCGCAAATGAACCTCGACCCGTGTCAGATCTTCTTCGTAACGTTCGAGCGTGCTTTCGATGGTAGTACGTACCCACTCCTCCAGTCGGATGCTGCTTTGAATATGGTTATCGCTGTTGACTTGGATTTGCATAGTTCATCCCTTATTTCAGCTAGCTCGCCGGGGGCCGTCGACGTTAGCGCAGCGGCCCCTTGAATACAGAGTCGGGCTGGCGGAAGAACAATTCAAGCCCTAAAAAAAGATAAATATTCATATGCAAATAAAGCCGGACAACGGGCAAAAGCGCTGTTAATGTCGGGAGTTGCCCCGCCCTGCCTACCCGCTGCAAATCACCTCCGCGCCTGCACCGTCAACGAACATCCGCACGTTATTGCCCCGAAACGGGCAGCCGCATTCCAGAGCGTTTGGCGCTTGGGCACCGGGATCATTGTCCGACGTTTTTTCCGGCATGCCCCTTGCTAACTCCCCGTAGGAGCTGCCGCAGGCTGCGATCTTTGATTTTGAAGCCTGCCTGGCCCAGGAACCTTCAGATGAACACGATCATGGAATGGCCGATGGTCCGGTATTGCGAACTAATCCCGATCACGGCCGGTCAACAACTGCACGTTCAATCAGGCGGTGACGCATCATGGACAACCCTTTTCAGCTCATTACCGACGCTTTTGCGCCGCATTATCAAATCAACCTGAGTATCCAGGGACTGGATGGCAGCATCATGCTGACCCTGTCCAAGAGCGGGCGCATCGTCGCCAAACGCATGATCAGCGCCCAGCAGCGCAACGACCCGGAGCGGCTCAAACGCCTGGTGCAAAGCATTCAGTTCGGCATCGCCATCGAGCAGGGCCACAGCGCCGTGGCCATCCTCGAAGCCATGACCGGCGGTGACAACATCAAGCTGCCACCGCCGCATGCACAGGGGCCGGCGCCCTCGGCCGCCGGGATCTAGATTTCGCCTTTCTCCACTTCGGCATGCTCGCTGGAACCCGCGCCAACCTTGCGGTGCGGGTGCTCGATCTTCACCGAGGGGAACTGCGACGAAGCGTAGCGCACCACCAGGATCGAAAACGCCAGCAGCAAGATACCACCGCACAAGTAGATGATCCCCAGGTCGGGCGGGCTGTGGTGGGAAACGTTGGAAATCAGCAGCCGCGTCAGCGCGGTAATCGCCACGTAGATCAGGAATCGCACCGGCATGTGGTTGGTCTTGAAGTAGATCCCGACCATCGCCCCCAATTCCAGGTAGATGAACAGCAGCAGGATGTCATCGATCTTGATGTGCCCCGCCTCGAGCATCTGCAAGAACTCCATCACCGCCGCCCACGCGGTCACCGCACCGATGGCGAACAGCGCCAGGTAGTGGAAGGTCTCGACGAAGAGGTTTCCCAGGGACTCGGCCAGCTGATGGACGTTCTGGCGCAGGTTCTCGGCCCAGTTGATTTTCACGATGTAGTTTCCTTAGGTCGGTTCGACCGGATGATGCGGGTTGGACGTGACGGTTGTTCTGCATGCAGAAAAAAGGCCAGCGAGTGAGGGTGAGATGGCGACAGGCTGGTATGCGGCACTTTGCAAGCTTCATGCGGCCTGATCGCGAGCAAGCTTTGCTCCCACAAGGCTTGCTCCTACCCAAGCTTTGTCCACATCATCTTGGCGCTCACATGCTGAAATCGGTCTACATTAAAAAGCCACTATCCAAAGCAAGAGGATTCGCTTATTCTTTTGCCTGTATATAAATACAGTAGTCGCAAAGACAAACCAATGTGAAGGCATGTGAGGTGGTGAATGGCCGTCGAAGTGGTATACCGCAGCAGCCGAGATCTGGAGCGCTTGTTCATGGATAAAGCCGAAGCTGACCGTCATGACAAAATGCTGGAACTCGCCGAATTGCTGGCCGAAGTGTTGCAAAAAGCCGTTCCATCGCTAAGCGAGCAGCAGGTCGAGGAAGCCGGGATCTACATGGCGAAAAATCGCGATGTGTTCGCCAAGGCATTCAAGAGCCAGCCGGACGCCTTATCCGAACTGCTCAACCCGTCGGAAGAATAACCAAAAGATCGCAGCCCTCGGCTGCGCCTATACCGCGTAGGCGCTGCCGAAGGCTGCGATCTTTTTTAATAATAACGACGCGGATCCGAATCGATCAGGCTGGCCAACTTGGTCAGGGCGAAGCGCAGTTCGTCCTGGCTGGTGGGCGACATCAGCACCAGCCGCACGCACCGGGTGGTGCCTGAACGCTCAGCCTGGAACTGGGTGCCACTGAGCACCAATACGCCGTTGGCCCGGGCGAGCATGGTGAACTCGTCGCTCATCCACGGCTCGGGCAGCGTCAACCAGACGTGATAGGAATACGGCTGGGTCTTGAGCTCGAAATTGGCGAAGATTTCCCGAGCGATCGCTTGTCGCCCCGCCGCCTCGTTGCGCTGGATGCGGATCAATTTCTTGTCCAGGCCTTCGGTAATCACATTGCTGGCCAGTTGCGCAGTCAACGGCGATGGCATCCACACACTGCTGCGCACCATCGACGTCAGGCGCGAGAGCAATTTCGGCGGGCTGTAGATGTAACCAATGCGCAGCGCCGGCATGACCGATTTCGACAGGCTGGTCAGGTAAACCGAGCGATCCGGCGCAAAGGCCGACAAGGGTTTGATCGACGGATCGGTGGCCAGGAAGCCGTAGATGTCATCGTCCAGGATGATGAAGTCGAATTCCTCGGCCAGCGCGGCAATCTGGGCCCGACGTTTCTGCGACATGATCGCCGCCGTCGGGTTCTGGCAGGTCGCCACGCAGACCAGCATCGCCGGCTTCTCCCGCAGGCACAGCTCGCGCAAGGCTTCGGGAATGATGCCTTCGTCATCCATCGGCACGCCACGCAGGCGACGCTCAAGACCGTGGGCCAGGGAAATGATGCCCGGGTAGCACAGCGTCTCGCAGAGCACCAGGTCGCCAGCGTTGGTCAGGGCGCTCATCGCGACCATCAAGCCATGCTGGGCCCCGGCGGTAATCACCACTTGCTGCCATTGCGCGTCGGGCAATGAATGACGCAACCATTGCGCCCCCGCCTCGCGATGGGCCGGGTGGCCGCCGTCCGGCGCGTAATCGAGCGCGCGGGCGAAATCGGTGCTTTTGGCCATGCCCACCAGCGCGCCGCGCAACCAGTACTCCAGCGTCTCGCTATAGGGCTTGATGATCGAAAGGTCGAGCAGTTCGGACTGCCCCAGGTTCAGCGGCGCGGACGCGCTGTTACTGGCCGGCAGCTCCAGCTGCTTCTGATTCAGCACATAAGTGCCACGTCCCACTTCCCCTTGCACCAGCCGACGCCGATGGGCTTCGCTGTACGCCCGGCTGATGGTACCTGGCGTGACATTCAAGGTGGTGGCCAGCTCCCGCAACGTCGGCAGGCGATCACCCTCGTTCAGTACGCCGTTGTTGATATCGCGCGCCAACGCATCGGCAATCGACAGATACATCGGCTGGCTGAACTCGCTTAGCTGGGGAACCCACATGAATGCTCACTGCCCATCGTAGAAATGATGAATATCCGAGCATATCACATGGAGGTTAGGCAACTAATAATTCGACGCATTCGATCCATTGAGTCGATTGATGCGATTATTGAATTGTTTATCAGCGTGGATTAAAGAAATTTTACAACAAATAATATCCATATGAATCAATAGATTATCTGCAATAAATTGCAAAATAGCGCCGTGATATCAGAAAAATATCTCGTAACAATCACGCCCCCTATTGAATCAACTCAATCCGTTCAAATACACTGATTGCGAATCGAAGCAATCGACTCAATCCCCCACTGCGCGCTCCTGCCGCGCCAAGTCGAGACATCATGGACACATTCAGAAAGGATCTATCCCTGTCAGCGGTCATCGCGGGCTTCATCGCCGTGATCATTTCCTACGCCGGCCCGCTCATCATCGTGTTCCAGGCAGCCAAGGAAGCGCACCTGCCCAACGACGTGGTGTCTTCGTGGATCTGGGCCATTTCCATCGGCAGCGGGATTACCGGCCTCCTCTTAAGCTGGCGCCTGCGTGTCCCGGTCATCACCGCATGGTCCACACCGGGGGCGGCGCTGCTGGTGTCAATGCTGCCCACCGTGACCCTGCCCCAGGCCATCGGTGCCTATGTGGTGGCGTCGGTGATCATCGCCGTGGTCGGTTTGTCCGGGGCGTTCGACAAGTTGATGAGTCGCCTGCCCAAGGCCATTGCCGCCGCCATGCTCGCCGGCATTCTGTTCCGCTTCGGCGCCGAGTTGTTCACGTCGATCAAGCTGCAGCCGGCGATGGTGCTGGCAATGATCGCGGCGTACCTGGTCTTCAAGCGATTCTCGCCACGCTACGCCATCCTGTCGGTGCTGATCATCGGCTGCGCGGTGGCCGCCTCGTTCGGTGAACTCAACAGCACCTCGATCACCATCGCCGTGGCTCATCCGGTCTTCATCGCACCGGAATGGAGCTGGCACGCAATCATCAACATCGGCCTGCCATTGGCGCTGGTGACCTTGACCGGCCAGTACGTACCCGGCATGGCCGTATTGCGCACCTCGGGCTACAACACGCCGGCGCGCTCGATCATTTCGGTCACCGCGATTGGCTCGGCCCTGATGGCCCCGTTCGGGTCCCACGGTCTTAACCTGGCGGCCATTACCGCCGCGATCTGCACCGGCCGCGAAGCCCACGAGGACCGCGACAAACGCTACATCGCCGGGATTGCCTGCGGGGTGTTCTACATCCTGATGGGCACTTTCGGCGCGACCCTGGCCTCGGTGTTTTCCGCCCTGCCGAAAGAATTGATCGCCTCCCTCGCCGGCCTCGCCCTGTTTGGCGCGATCAGTGCCGGGCTGACCGGCGCCATGGCGGATGAGAAGCAACGGGAAGCCGCGCTGATCACCTTTCTGGTCACCGCTTCGGGCATGAGTTTCCTCGGCTTGGCCGCCGCGTTCTGGGGGCTGATCTTTGGTCTCGTGGCGCATTTCGTGCTGACCTACACCCGGGAAAGCAAAGCCGCCGTTATCGCCGAGGGCAGCCGACCATGACTGCTCGTTACGACTTCATCGTGGTCGGTGGCGGCATCGCCGGCGTCTCAGTCGCTTATGAACTGGCGGCCCATGGCAGCGTCTGCCTGCTCGAACAGGAACAACAACTGGCCTACCACACCACGGGGCGTTCGGCCGCGATCTCGATGGAAAGCTACGGCAACCAGCAGATCCGTTCGCTGACCTGCGCGTCCCGGCGCTTTTTCGAGAATCCGCCCGAAGGTCTGGCCGAGCATCCACTCTGGGCGCCACGGGGCGCGTTGATCGTGGCCCAGGCGGCGCGGGTGGAAAAACTCAAAGCGCGTTTCAGCGCCGTATCGGGCCAAGTGCCTACGGCCGAGTTGCTCGACGACAAGCAAGTACAGGAACTGGTCCCCTACCTCGCCGAAGGCACCTGGAGTGCCGGGATCTACGAGCCCAGCGCCTTCGACCTGGATGTGCACGGCATTCACGGTGCCTACCTCAGTGGATTGCGTGCCCGCGGTGGCGTGGTCAAGCGCGAGACCGAAGTGCTGCGTGGCGAATATCGCGACGGGCATTGGCGCTTGCACATCCGGGACGGCCAGCAGCTGCAAAGCGCCATCGTGGTCAACGCCGCCGGCGCCAGTGCGCTGGCCCGCAATACCCTGGTCGCCATCGACGCCATCATGGTGATCTGAAACACCTTCTGCCAGCGAAGTGCCCGTCGGTCCGGTGCGCCGGACCGACGTTGGCAAGGAAAGCACCAGCACAGCGTACTTTCAGAGGGTGACCATGAAAAATTCGTACAGAGCGTATGTATTGCAGTGCCTGGCTTGCGATCGAAGCTACCAGCCCCATGAGGTCAGCTACTACTGTCCTCATTGCCAAATCGATGGTGCCCTGGATGCGCTTTACGACTACCCCACACTCAAGCGCGAATGGTCCCGGGACAGCCTGGCCCATGACCACGCCCGTGGCATGTGGCGCTATGACCGCTTGATGCCGTTGAGCTCGACGCAGTTCATTCCACCGTTACTGGTGGGCAATACGCCGCTGTACTCGCGCCCGGAATTGCTCGGCAAGGGTGCCCGGATCAAAGTCTACGTAAAAGACGAATCGCGGCAACCGACCGGGTCATTGAAGGATCGCGCCAGCGCGCTGGCGGTGGCCCACGCCATGCAATCCGGTGCGCGCACCGTGGCGGTGGCCAGCACCGGCAATGCGGCTTCGGCATTGGCCGGGATGAGTGCCAGCCTGGGCTTGCACAATGTCATTTACCTGCCCAAGAGCGCGCCCCGGGAAAAACTCGCGCAGATGCAGGGCTACGGCGCCGAGATCGTGCTGGTCGACGGGCAATACGACGAAGCCTTCGAACAATGCCTCGACGCCTGCGAAAAACACGGCTGGTACAACCGCACCACCGGGATCAACTCGTACATGAGCGAAGGCAAGAAGACCGTCGCCTTCGAGATGTGCGAACAGCTCAACTGGCAGGTGCCGGACCTGGTGTTCGTGCCCGTCGGCAACGGCTGCATCCTGGGCTCGGTCTACAAAGGCTTTTTCGACCTGCTGCAACTGGGCTGGATCGAACGCATTCCGCGCCTGATCGGCGTTCAGGCCGAGCACAGCAACTTCATGTACCGCGCCTGGCGCTACGACCGCTCGATGCGACAAACCGAACGCCTGCCGCCCACCAGCCTGGCCAGCAGCATTAACGTGGCATTGCCACGTGATCGCCTCAAGGCCATGCGTGCGGTGACCGCCAGCGACGGCGAGTTCATCTGCGTCAGCGACCCAAGCATTGTCGCCGCCGCCTCTCGATTGGCCGCCAGCACCGGCGTGTTTCCGGAAGCCGGCGCCGCCAGTGCCTTCGCCGGCCTGCTCAAGTACGCAGAAACACACCCCGCCACCCCGCAAACCGCCGTGATCCTGATCACCGGCAGCGGTTTGAAAGACACCTCCATTTTTCTGTCCAGCTCGTCCAAAAGCCAGCCGCGGGTGTTGCCGCATCCCATGACTGCGCCGCTGGCCGAAGCGTTTATCTAAGGAATCACACCATGAGTCTGCAAAATTTCGATCCCGCCGTTGCCCGCCTGATCGACCGCGAGCGCAACCGCCAGGAAACCCACCTGGAACTGATCGCTTCAGAAAACTACGTCAGCGAAGAAGTGCTCCAGGCCCAGGGTTCCGTGCTCACCAACAAGTACGCCGAAGGCTATCCGGGCAAGCGTTACTACGGCGGCTGCAAGGTCGTCGATGAAATCGAGAACCTGGCCATCGAGCGTGCGCGCAAATTGTTCAACTGCGAATACGTCAACGTGCAGCCGCATTCCGGCTCCCAGGCCAACCAAGCGGTTTTCCTGGCGGTGCTGGAACCCGGCGACACGATCCTGGGCATGTCGCTGGCCCACGGCGGCCACCTGACCCACGGCGCCTCGGTGAATTTTTCCGGCAAAATCTACCGGGCCTTTTCCTATGGCCTGGACACGGAAACCGAAACCCTCGACTACGAAGAAATGGAAGCCCTGGCCCGGGAGCACCGGCCGAAGATGATCATTGCCGGAGCCTCGGCCTATTCGCGGACCATTGATTTCCAGCGCTTTCGCAAGGTCTGCGATGAAATCGGCGCCTACCTGATGGTGGACATGGCGCACTACGCCGGGTTGATCGCCGCCGGCGTGTACCCCTCGCCAGTGGGCATCGCCGACTTCATCACTTCCACTACCCACAAGACGTTGCGCGGCCCCCGCGGCGGCCTGATCCTGGCCAAGGCGCAATACGCCGCCCTGCTCGACAAGACGATTTTCCCGGTGTACCAGGGCGGCCCGCTGATGCACGTCATCGCCGCCAAGGCCGTGGCTTTCAACGAAGCCCTGGGCGACGGGTTCAAGCATTACCAGCAGCGGGTGGTCGACAACGCCCGGGTCATGGCCGACGTCCTGACCCGGCGTGGCTTGCGGGTGGTGTCCGGCGGTACCGACTGCCACATGTTCCTGCTTGACCTGCGCTCGATGAACATCACCGGCAAAGACGCCGAGGCGCTGCTGGAAAGCGCCCATATCACCCTGAACAAAAACGCGATCCCCAATGACCCGCAGAAACCGGCGATCACCAGTGGCATTCGCATCGGCACCCCTGCCTTGACCACACGCGGTTTTGGTGAAGCGGAATGTGCCGAAGTGGCGAACCTGATAGCCGACCTGCTGGAACAGCCGAACAACGCCGCACGCCTGGATAACACCCGGCGCCGAGTGATGCATTTGTGTGAATGCTTTCCGGTTTACCTGCTGAGGTAATTGCGGAAAGACTGTGGCAAGGAAATTTATCTGTGGGAGCAAAGCTTGCTCGCGATGAAGATGACTCGGTTAGCCTGAACAGTCGCGGCGCCTGCATCGCGAGCAAGCTTTGCTCCCACAGATAGGTTGCTTCACTGCTTCACTGCTTCACTGCTTCACTGCTACCAATGATTTCCTTTTTGATTTTCAGCGGTACAACAGGCGCTCCGCCAGTTCATCGGCCACCCGGGCCGGTGAGCGCTTTTCCGCCTGGGCATGCGCAAAGACTTCCGTAAGCCTTGCACCGATTTTCGACAGGTGCGCGGTGATCGTCGGCAGCTCTTCACCACGATGCTTGAGGGCGACGTAGATCAGCCCGCCGGAGTTGATCACATAGTCCGGCGCATAGAGAATCCCGCGTCTTTCCAACTGATCGGCCACCTGCAGGTTGCTCAACTGATTGTGGGCTGAGCCGGCAACGGCCGAGCAGCGCAGTTGCGCCACGCTTTGGCTGTTGAGGACCCCGCCCAGGCCGCAAGGGGCGAGGATGTCGCAGGGTGTGCTGAGCAGCGCGTCGTTGGCGATCGGATGGGCGCCCAGTTGCTCCATGGCCAGTTGCACCTTGCCAGGGTCGATGTCGCTGACCAGCAATTCGGCCCCCGCCGCATGCAGCTGTTCGGCCAGGGCATAACCGACATTGCCCAGGCCCTGGATCGCCACCCGCAGGCTTTCGAGGTTATCGCTGCCCAGGCGAGCCATGGCGGTGGCACGGATGCCGGCAAAGACCCCCATCGCCGCGTGGGGCGCAGGGTCTCCCGCAGCGGTGGTACTGGTGACATGGCGGGTCTGCTGGGCGATGCAATCCATGTCGGCCACCGACGTGCCGCTGTCGATGGCGGTGATATAGCGCCCGTCCAATTGCTCGATGCAACGACCAAAGGCTTCGAACAGCGCCGCCCGACTCTCCACATGGGCCGGACGCATGATCACCGCCACCCCGCCGCCCACGGGCAAACCAGCCAGAGCCGCCTTGTAGCTCATGCCTTGGGCCAGGCGCACGGCGTCTGCCACGGCACTTTCGTCGTCGGGGTAGGCAAGATAACGACAGCCTCCCAGGGCGGGCCCGGGGCGGCTGCAATGAATGGCAATCACCGCCTTCAACCCGGTCGTCGGGTCTACGCTTAGGTGCAGCGATTCAAGGCGGGAGCTTTGCATGAGAGCAAACATCGTAAGGCTCCCGAATCACTTTTGTTTGTTTCGCCAGTATAGGCGTGCAGTCGAAAATTGCTGGAGCACGCCGGAATAAGTCGCCTGGGTGGTCAGTCTTTTTCGGCATAACCTGTCACAGCATCGTTTGGAGACTGGACGAAAATCCATGGCAGGGCTAAAACGGGAGCATAGCCCGGAGAGTTCGATGAAACCGCGCCAAGCCTTTTTTGATTGCCTGCACCGCTCGCCGCCGGCGTTGTTCGAAGCAGCGTTGTGGATCGCTGCCGAACATGATCGCGACGTCAACGTTCCGGTCTTGCTGAAGGAATTCAAGGAACTGCAACAGCGGGTCAGCCATGACCTGCCGATGCTGCCTGTCAGCGAGCTGGGCCAGCCTCTGCTACGACGGCTCAACGACCTGGGTTTCGCCCAGGACGACTTCACACCGCTGCGGCCGCGAGCGGCGCTGTTGGATAAAGTCCTGGCGCGCAAACGCGGGCAGCCCCTGGCCCTCGGGCTGATTGCCCTGGAGTTGGCCCGCGGCCTGGAAATTCCGATGGTCGGTGTCAATTTCCCCGGGCATTTCCTGTTGAAGGTACCTGGGGCCGACCACCTGCTCGACCCATGCGGTGGCCGCCGGTTGTACCCCAACGACTGCCGGGAACTGTTGCAACGCCAATACGGCGCGAATATGTCGCTCAAGGCCGAGCACTTGGTCAACGCCGAGCCGATGCAGATGCTGCAGCGCCTGTCGCGCAACCTGCGCCAACTGCATCTGGCGAACGACGACTACATCGCGGCCCTGATCGACGCCGAACGGGTGCTGGAACTGGGCAACGCCAGCGCCGCCGACTACCTGGCCCGCGCCAGCCTGTACCAGCGGCTCGATTGCCCCAACGCCGAACGCTTCGACCTGGAGCATGCGCTGATGCTCAGTGACGATCCGATCCAGCGAATCCGGCTGACGGAGCGGCTGGGGCATCTGCCGCCGAATTCGGTGGTGCATTGAGTTGTCGTGAGACTGCACCTCTTTGTCGACCGTTGAATCGCCTTCGCGAGCAAGCCCGCTCCCACATTTGATCGGCGTACACCCGGATCAATGTGGGAGCGGGCTTGCTCGCGAAGACGGCAGACCAGCCAATATCAAGTGGGTGTATCCGGCTGATTCGCCGGGTGCGCCTGCTGGAACGCCGGATGCCCAGCCGCCAACGCCGCCACGCGCCGGATCCGCGGATACCCTTGCAAGGAAACATTGAACCGCTCGGCGGCGTACAGCTGCGGGATCAGGAACACATCCGCCAACCCCGGCAGCGCGCCGAAGCAATAGCCGTCGTCGCCAATCAACTGCTCCACCGCCGCCAATCCCCGGCTGATCCAATGCCCGATCCACTCCGTCACCTGCGTTTCATCGTGGCCCCGCTGCCGCAGCTGGTTGAGCACGCTGACGTTGTGCAAGGGATGAATGTCGCAACCGATCAGCGCGGCGACGCCACGCTCGTGGGCACGCACAATCAGGTCGGCGCTGAGCAGCGGCACCTGGGGATAACGCTCCTCCAGGTATTCGATGATGGCGGGTGATTGCACCAGCAACGCGCCCTCATCGGTACGCAGCGTCGGCACCCGCCCCTGGGGGTTGATCGCCAGATAAGCCGGCTGGCGATGCTCGCCCCCCGGCGCAGCGATCAGGTTGACGGGCAAGGCCTGGTAATCCAGGCCTTTGAGGGCCAACGCAATGCGCACCCTGTAGGACGAGGTGGAGCGGTAGTAGGTATAGAGTTCCATGGCTACCCTCAACGCGCCGGCAGGATCTTGCCCCGGCATTCGCCGAAGCCGATGGAGGCGAAATTTTCGCGGCGGCAACGGGCGCGCAAGATGATTTC
This sequence comes from Pseudomonas sp. Z3-6, assembly GCF_051131985.1. Classification (NCBI taxonomy): domain Bacteria; kingdom Pseudomonadati; phylum Pseudomonadota; class Gammaproteobacteria; order Pseudomonadales; family Pseudomonadaceae; genus Pseudomonas; species Pseudomonas sp. Z3-6. The sequence goes on along the minus strand of NZ_CP071644.1, from coordinate 1,228,811 downwards.
GTCACCGTCCTCGAGGAATCGGCGCACTTCGCCAGACGCCAGTTCGATTGGTTTTTTCCCGCCTTCGGTGATTTCCAGCAGGCTGCCGAATTGATGGTTTTCAGGCCCAGACAAGGTGCCCGAGCCAAACAGGTCGCCGGCCTGCAACTGGCAGCCGTTGACGCTGTGATGCGCGATCATCTGCGCCACGGTCCAGTACATGTATCGGGTGTTGCTCAACGTCAGGCGCTGAGCCGGCAGGTTCTGCTCGACCATAGCCTCGGTCAGCAACAGAACTTCCAATTCGATGTCGAGGGCGCCGCCGGCCTGGTCACGGGTGTCCAGCAGATAAGGCAGCGGTTGCGGATCGCCTTCCGGGCGCGCCGGCTGTGGGCGGCGGAACGGCTCCAAGGCTTCAGCCGTCACCACCCACGGCGAAATGCTGGTCAGGAAACTCTTCGACAGGAACGGCCCCAGGGGCTGGTATTCCCACGCCTGGATGTCCCGGGCCGACCAGTCGTTGAGCAGGCAGAACCCGCCAATGTGCTCGGCGGCATCGCCAATGGGGATCGGTTCGCCCAGGGCATTGCCCTTGCCGATCCAGATGCCCAGCTCCAGCTCATAGTCCAAGCGCGCGCACGGGCCGAAGGTCGGTTCGGCCTGGCCGGCCGGCAAGGTCTGGCCCTTGGGGCGACGCACGTCGGTGCCGGACGGGCGAATGGTCGAGGCACGACCGTGGTAGCCGATAGGCACGTATTTGTAGTTGGGCAATAGCGGGTTATCGGGGCGGAACAGTTTGCCGACATTCTGGGCGTGTTCGATACCGACGTAGAAGTCGGTGTAGTCGTTGATCCTGGCGGGCAGGTGCATCTGGCAGTCGGCGGCGACGAGCAGCAGCTTCGCCGTTTCAACTTTGCCACGCAACGGACTGTCTTCGCGCAACAGTTCCAGCAGTCGTTCACGCAGGGCCACCCGGGCGCTGCGGCCCAGGTCGAAAAATTCATTCAATTGGCCGTCGGCCATGGCTTCGACGGCTTGCCGCGCCGCGCCGTCAAACAGGCCCGCGTGCAGCGCCGCCTGCAGATCGAAAATCCGCTCGCCAATCGCCACGCCGCTGCGCAAGGCACCGCCATCGACGCTGAAAATACCCAATGGCAGGTTCTGCAACGGGAAATCGGCGTGGCCGTTGGCGCTGGCGACCCAGCTACGGGCAGGGGAAAGTTGAGTCATGGTTATCTCCGGGTCGGGTCGAACGTGACAGGCAGCGAGGCCCAACAAAGATCGTAGTCGGTTTGCAGTTGCGGGCAGTCCAGGGCGAAACGACTTGGGCGCAGCACTTGGCTGGTCTCGAACATGAACGCCATGGTGTTGTCGATTTTCGCTGGCCGAAGATCAGCGTTGATCGCCTTGGTACAGGTTTCGCCGTCCGGGCCATGGGCGCTCATGCAACTGTGCAGGGACGCACCGCCCGGCAGGAAACCTTCGGCCTTGGCGTCGTAGGCGCCCTGGATCAGGCCCATGAATTCGTTCATCAGGTTGCGGTGGAACCACGGTGGACGGAAGGTGTTTTCCGCCACCATCCAGCGTGGCGGGAAGATCACGAAATCGAGGTTGGCCAGGCCGTGGACACTCGTGGGCGAGGTCAGCACGGTGAAAATCGACGGGTCAGGGTGATCGAAACTGACCGTGCCAATGGTGTTGAATCGGCGCAGGTCATATTTGTACGGCACGTTGTTGCCGTGCCAGGCCACCACATCGAGGGGCGAGTGATCCAGCTCGCACACCCACAACTCACCGAGGAATTTCTGCACCAAGGTTGTCGGTTGCGCGAGGTTCTCGTAATGGGCGACCGGCGTCAGGAAGTCCCGCGGGTTCGCCAGGCCATTGCTGCCGATGGGCCCGAGGTCCGGCAGACGCAACGGCGCACCATGGTTTTCGGCGAGGTAGCCACGGGCCTGGGGGTCGAGCAGTTCAATGCGAAACTTCAGGCCCCGGGGCAGCACGGCGATTTCCAGCGGTGCCAGTTCCAGCACGCCCAGTTCAGTGGCGATCCGCAGCCGTCCCAGTTGCGGCACGATCAGCCACTCACCGTCGGCATTGAAAAACACCCGCTCCATGGAGCGGTTGGCCCGGTAGTGATAAAGGCTGACGCCCGCCGGTTTATCCGCGCCGGCATTGGCCGCCATGCGCACCAGCCCGTCGATGAAGTCGGTGGGCTCGGCGGGAATATCCAGCGGGTTCCAGCGCAGGCGATTGGGGGTGACGTCGCCCAATGGGCCTCCCGCCACTTGCCGTTCGAGCTTGGTGAAGGCCGGGTGGTTGGCCGACGGTCGGATGCGATACATCCAGGTGCGCCGCGCTTCGCTGCGGGCCATGGTGAACGCCGTGCCAGAAAACAACTCGGCATAGAGACCGTACGGGGCTTTCTGCGGGGAGTTCTGGCCGACGGGCAAGGCGCCGGGCAAGGCTTCGCTGGCAAATTCGTTGCCCAAGCCTGATTGATAAACCAGGTCCGACGCGGTGGAATCGAGGTTCATGGAGCCTCCTGGGGATGCGGCCCGTCACTCAACGGAGGGGTTGAGGCGCACCGGGTTATTTTTATCGTAATTCAATTACGCATAACGTAATTTGCTCAGTAACCACCGTCAAGCTATAAAGACGCCCATTCGCCCCAATGCCGATCAGTTAAGCGAAATAAAACCCGACAGTAACCCTGTGGCGAGGGAGCTTGCTCCCGCTGGGTCGCGAAGCGGCCCTGTTTTTGGGGCTGCTACGCCCGAGGCGTCGGACCGGCCCAGCGGGAGCAAGCTCCCTCGCCACGGTTTACGTGTTTGCCCGTGCTATCCACTTAACTGACAGGCATTAGCCCATTCGCCTCTGGACCCTGCGCCTCCATGGAAATCCCGCTCAGCAACGGTAAACAGAAAGTTCGCTCGGCCGAAGTCGGCACCGACATTCTCAAGGCCCTGGCCGAACTCTCCCCCTCCACGTCGCTGTCGCGCCTGGCCGAACATGTGCAAATGCCGGCGAGCAAGGTCCATCGCTACTTGCAGGCGTTAATCGCCAGCGGGTTTGCCGAGCAGAACGCCGCCACCAACCACTACGGCCTGGGCCGTGAAGCCCTGCGTGTGGGCCTGGCAGCGCTGAATGGCATGGACGTGCTGCAAGTGGCCGCCCTGCCCCTGGCCGAGTTGCGCGACGACTTGAACGAAACCTGCTTCCTCGCCGTGTGGGGCAACCATGGCGCGACCGTGGTGCGCATCGAACCCGCCGTGCGAGCCGTGACCGTGGTGACGCAACTGGGCTCGGTCTTGCCGTTGCTCAGTTCGTCCACCGGGCTGGTGTTCAGTGCTTATTTGCCGGCGCGCGAGACCATCGGCCTGCGCGAGCAGGAAGTGCAAGGCACCGAGCACCACGCCCTGGCCGACGACCGCGTCTATGCCACCCTCTGCGAGCAGATCCGCAGCCGCGGCCTGCACCATGTGCATGGCTTGCTGATGCCGGGCGTGGACGCCTTGTCCGCCCCGGTCTTCAATGCCGTCGGCGAGGTGAAGGCGGTGATGACCATCGTTGGCCCGACCTCGTTGTTCCACGCCGACGAAAACGGCCCGGCGGCGCAACGATTGTTGGCGGCGACTCGGGCCGTGAGTTGGCGGATGGGGTATGAGGCGGCGCCAGGATCAGTCGAGGAAATCCGGGACAATCCTGATCACTAGATCATTGAGGTGCGTAGTGATCAATTGCGGATGGACATGGCTGTCTTCCCCGCTGAAGCGAACGGTATAGATACCCTGGTGGTTGCCCTCCGAGTGATAAGGAATCACATCATTCTGGAAATGGCCCAGCAGGTACTCGACCAACCCCTCGGAAGACGACACCAGGCGCTGGCCGGTGTCATCCTCAATGAAGCTGGTCACATATACGCCGCCGGGGTTGATATTAGGCGCGTGGACTTTCAATGCGCCATGCACGCCCTCGGCGATCAAGGGCCTGAGGGGACGCAGGGACAGCTCGATTGCCGGCTGTTGAGTCAAACTTGCAACAATGTCTATGACGATTTTTTCAAATGCTATCAAGTCCAATGTCTTGAGCTGGTCTTCAGCGGCAAAGGAATAACGTTTGCTGAATAGATTGCTGATGCCTTGCGTATAAGTGGGCAGGTGTTGCTTTTCAACGCAGGCCAGGGTTTCGTCGAACAATGTTCGGGAGCTTCCCAATTCAGGACTTGGGAAGTTCTTCAATGTATTCACGTAGGCAGTGAATGGGTTGATGCCCAGTGGCTCCAGGTAATGACCCAACAGCACCTGCACGGCAAAATCCACGCGGGTGTTCTTCAGGGCGATCAGTCTTTCGGAGTGGGAAGAGAACAACGGGGTATTCATATTAGACGTCCTTGTCATTTCATGGCCTCGAACTTCCTGTTCGAGCCGTTATTGATGGTGCGGTTGAATGCAACAGCACGGCATCTCGGTTCAACTGAAGTCGCAACTTATCGCTGAACTTCAGTCACGCCGTTATACACAGGCTAATAGCCGACTGTAAAAAAGTAAGTGTAAGCGTGCGTGAAGTTTCAAGCATTCATCGCCCTAACCCATCACCCCCATGACCTTGGCTTTCGCCACCGCTTGCGTACGCCGTTGTACGCCCAACTTGCTGTGGATTCGTCGCGCATGGGTTTTCACCGTATGCAGTGATATGAACAACTGTTCGGCTATCTGTTGGTTTGAATGACCTTGGGCAATCAGCTCCAGGACCTCCAGTTCGCGATGACTGAGCAAGGTGTCCTCGACGGTGGCAGGCGACTCGACCTGTTCTGCCGATTGGCCCCAGCGCAACAGCTCGGGCTGGCGCAAGCGCAGCTCGCATAAGGCTTGCTGGGCCCGCCAGCAAGTAACTCGCTTGAGACCTTCCTGCAAAAGTGAACGGGCCTGGGCACGATCGCCGGACAACCAGACGACCTCTGTCAGCACCAGGTGCAGTTCGGTTTCCAGGCTGTGCATTTCACCGTGCTGTGCCTGGGCGATCATGGCCTGCAGGCGCACCTGTGGTTCCTGCGCCCGTTGCAAGTAGACCTCGGCGAGCACCAGCAGGTATTCAAGTCGCGCGATCAACTCCAGGGTCGCGGGAGGCGCGTGCTTGGCCTGGGGTCCGCGAAAGTGCCGCAAGACTCGGGTCAAGGCTTCATAGGCCAGTTCCGCCCGTCCCTGCTGCAACCAGAACTGGCAGCTGGTTTGCAGCAACACGCCGCGGTAAACGGTGTCGGGGATGTGCCGCTGCTGCATGGTCCGCTCGGCATCACGCAAATGCATGAAGGCCTCGCCATAGTCGCCTTGGTTGGCCGCCAGGCAGGCCTTGCCGAGAAAGCCATAGAGCACCTGTTTGTCCTGGCTGAGCAGGCCCGTTTCCAGGCCGGTTTGAAAGTGCTCGGCGGCCAGTTCCTCAAAGCCCATGCGCAGCGCCAGGCGCCCGCGCCGCAAGGCAATACGCCCCAACAACGGAGAAAAATCCTGGCCCGGTTTATCCAGCAGCGCCTGGACGGCGGCCAGTAAATGATCGGCCCGATGCGGTGCGCCGCGTTGCTCCAGAACCTGGGCGTGATCCAGCTCCAGCAAGCCCTCGAAGACCAGCGAACCCTGTGCACGCGCCAGGCACAACGCCTGGCGGTTGATCCATTGCGCCGAGGCCAGATCGCCAGCCAGCAGCGCCTGCTGCGTCAGCCCACCCAGGCACAGCACCCGTTGGGACCAGGCCTCCGTGTCCAGGCTGGCCTGGGCCTGGAGAAAATGCTCGCGCGCCGGTTCGCCATCGCCCGAGAGATGCAACAACCAGCCCTGCAAGACCTGCCACCTGGCCAGCACCTGTCGCTGCCGACAGGCCGAAGGCTGCGGCATAAATCTGGCCAGTTGTTCGATGCACATTGACGCCTGGTCGAAGCGCCCGGCGAACAACAGCGCAGCGGTGACCAGCCCCACCGATTGCGGCGTACCGAGGGTCAGCGCGTCGCCTTGTTGATCGTGCAAGCTCAGCAACAGCACCACGTTGCGGCGCTGCAAGACGTGCTCGAAGCTCAAATGCTGCAAGAAACTGACGGCGGTCTCGAACTCCTCGGCCAACATCGCTTGCTCGAATGCCATTTGCCAGTCCTGCTCGGCCGCAAACCATTGGCAGGCCCGTCGATGCCAGGAGCGGCCCTGGGACCAGGGCTCTTCACGCACCAACCGGGCCAGGGCCGGGAAAATCTGCAACCAATCCGAGGTCTGCTCCCACGGTTCGATGAAACAACCCAGCTCCAGCAACAACGGCAGGCATTGCGCGCCCACCGTGTCGCCGAACAGGTGCTCGCACAGCCGTGCATTGAAGCGCGGCAGATGCGCCAGCACCCGCCAGGCCTCTGCCAGTTCCGGGGTCAGCGTGCTGAACAGCTCGTACTCCAAGTAGTCGACCAAGGTTCGCGGCCGTCCCGGCGCCACATGACTGCGTGCCCATTCGCAGCGCTCAAGCAAGCTGATGCGCACCCCGGCACACCAGCCGCCACTGCGCTGGATCACCTCGCGGGCCGTGCGGGCAGCCTGGGGACCGGGCAGATGACGAAGCAGGGGCTCGACATCGTCAGGGGTGAAAAACAGCGCCTGCGGGTCAAGCTCATGCAGCTCGTCGTCGAGCAGCAGCCGCGGCCAGTTGCAATGGGGACGACGGCGACCGTTGAGCCAAAGGTGCAACGCCGGACTGCTGGTATTCAACAGACGGTCGAGCAACTGGTCCAGTTCGGGATTCGGTACCCGGCAATAGTCGTCCAGGAACAACCAGGTGGGCGTTTGCAAACGCGCCAGATGAGCCAACAGCCCCGCTTCGTCCAGCATCGGCAACCCGAGGGTCTGTGCCAGGCACTCGCACATTTGCACCGTGCTCAACGCCGCGCCCCCCAGGGGCAACCAATGCAGCCGGCAGTCACTGGGAGCCTGCAAAAAACACTCGGCAAACAACGCACTCTTGCCACTGCCCGCCGGCGCGCAGAGCAGCTTTACCCGCGCTTCGGAAATCAGCAGCGGCTCGCTCAGGGACCGCCGCGGCACATGCGTCGAGGACAGGCGAGGCAGCAATCCTGGACGGTCCGGACACGGGGTCATGGCGGTCATGTGGGCGATCCTGTTTATTGTTATCTCACCACCCTAGACCTGTGTCGCCGACCTTTGGAGAAGTATTCAGCGCGCTGATTGGCGCCCATAAAAAAACGACCGGCAGGGGCGCTGCCGGTCGTCATGTCTGGATCAAATCAGACTCGGTCCCGTGGCGAGGGAGCTTGCTCCCGCTAGGCTGCGCAGCAGCCTCAAAAAGGACCACTCGATGCACCTGATACATCGAGCTGCCTGGTTTCAGGGCCGCTGCGCGCCCCAGCGGGAGCAAGCTCCCTCGCCACGAGCCCTCATCACTCAGGAAAGGACTTACCGAACCCCGGTCGAACGCAACGCCGCCGGCGTGTAGTCGGCCGCCCTGGCCTCGAAGCCGTACTCGTAACTGTGCTTCTCTTCGTTCTTCATCCCCAGCGCGATGTAGCGGCCGGCGATGATGTCGTAGAGCGCTTCAAGGGTGTAGCCCGGGTTCTGATGGTCGTAATAGAACTGGGCATGACCTTCGGCCACCCGCCACAGTTGGCCGCGACCGTCATAGTGATCCACCAGCGCCGCCTGCCAGCTGTCCTCGTCGATGTACATGTGGCGCTTGGCATAAATGTGCCGCTCGCTGGGCTTGACCGTCCCCACCACTTCCCAGACCCGGTGCAGCTCGTAGCGGGTCAGGTCTTGGTTGATGTGGCCGGCCTTGACCACATCGTCGTACTTGAGGCTCGGCGAATCGAGTTTGTAGCTGTTGTATGGAATGTACATTTCCTTCTTGCCGATCAGCTTCCAGTCGTAGCGGTCCGGCGCCCCGGAAAACAGGTCGAAGTTGTCGGAGGTACGCAACCCGTCGGCGGCGGTACCCGGGCCGTCGTAGGCCACTTGCGGGGCGCGACGCACACGGCGCTGGCCGGCGTTGTAGATCCATGCCAGGCGCGGCTCCTTCACTTGGTCGAGGGTCTCATGCACCAGCAACACGTTACCGGCCAGGCGCGCCGGAGCGGTGACCGATTGCTTGAAATAGGTCAGCACGTTGCTGGCCTTTTCCGGGTCGGCGTCCTTGATCAGGAACGGCACGGCGATTTCTTCTTCGAAGCGGATCGGCGTGAAGCTGCCATTGGTCTGCGGCGTGACCTGGGTGATGACCCGGCGCAGGTTGCCACCGTGATAACGGGTAACGTGGTTCCACAGCACTTCCACGCCGTTCTTGGGAATCGGGAAGGCGTAGTAGCGGTTGCCGGTAAAATTCGACAAGCCGTTACCGTCGTTGATGGACGTTACATTGAGGGCGCTGCGCTTGGCCGACTCGTAGATTTCCGGCGGCAGGCCGACACTGCGATGGGTCGGGTAGACCGGGATCTTGTAAGTCTCCGGGTAGCGCTTGAACATCGCGACCTGCCCTTCGGAGAGTTTGTCCTTGTACTTGTCCACAGTCGCGGCGGTGATGGTGAACAGTGGTTTTTCATTGGCGAACGGGTCGGCCAGAAAGCCCTTGCTGTCCACCGCCCCGGCGTTTTTCGGGATGCCGCCAGTCCAGGCCGGAATCGAGCCATCGGCATTGCCGGCTTTTTCCGCGCCCAACGGCGTAAGGCTGGTGCCCAGTTTGTTCGCTTCCTCCGGCGACACCGCCGCCATCACGTTCACGGCCAGCAGGCTCAAGGCCAGGGCACCGCATTGCAGGATCATCTTGCGCATTGGGTTTTCCTTGTCAGCCAGATCAGAAGTTCACGCCGAAGCTCAGCGCGAGGAAATCGCGGTCTTCGAGAACGTTGTAATCGCCGCCAAAAAAGTCGGTGTAGCTCAAGCTGGCGGTGTAGGTGTTGCGGTAATCGGCATCGACACCAACACTGACGGCCTTGGCGCCTTCGTTGAACAAACCATTGGGGCCATAGCCCGCCACGTCGTGGGACCAGGACAGGTTGGGCTTGAAGTTAACCCCGCCGATCACGTTGGAGTAATCGAGAATCGCCCGGGCGCGATAACCCCAGGACGTCGAAGTGACGAAACCGTCGGTGTCGCCCTGGAAGCCGTATTGGCCATAGACCGAATCCCGGCCATAACGCAGCGTGTCCTTGGACTCCAGGCCACCGACATGCACCACCGCCGCTTCGCCGACCAAGGTCAGGCGGTCAGCGCCCAATACCTGGTCGAAGAAATGCGTCAGGGTGCTCTGGACCTGGGTGATTTCCTTGCGGCGGTAACCGGTGTTGTCGGCGCCAGGCGAGGTGGCGATGGGCGATGCGGCGCCACCGGCAATCGGGTTGACCAGGGCCAGGGTCAGGTCGTTGGTATTGACCTGCACCGGCGCGTTGGGACGGTAGCTGACTTCCCCGGTCCAGGCGGTGCCGGTGGGCAGCGTCGTGGAGAAACTGGCGCCGTACAGGCGGATGTCTTCTGGGTATTCAAGGTAATACCCACCGCGACCCAACATCACGCTCTGCGCCAGGCCCGCGCCGCTGCCGGGGGCCAGCCCGTTGGCAATCGCGACCATGCCCGGCAACGCCGCCAGCGTCGAGAGCCCCGCCGTGGTGGTTCCGACAGTAGGCGTACGGCTGTGGTAATTCATGAAGTACAGGCCGTACTCGGTGTCATCGCCAAGCCAGCGCAACGCCGTGCCCCACTGGCCGGAGTCCCGGGCGTCACGATCGCCGCCACGGGGAATGATCACCCCTTCGCTGGACACCTGGATCTCCTCGCCGAATGCCTGGGTCAAGGGCACGAACGGCGCAATCGCCGGGCTGCCTACGGTGTAGCCACTGGTGCAACCGTCAGCCACCACGTCGTTGCCGAAGAACGTACCGCAGTTATCCACCACGGTCTGGTCCCACTCCAACTGGTAGAACCCTTCGATGGTGAGTTTGTCGGTCAGCCCCTGGGAGGCGAACAGCATGTTCACCGGAATCAGGCCTTCCTTGATCTCCGCACCGGGGCGACGGAACGCGGACACGTCCACCGGGTTGATGCTGTTGATGGAGTTGCCGATGAAAGTACTTTCCCCCCAACTGACCACCTGCTTGCCGGCGCGAACAGTGCCTGGCAAATCGGCGATGGAATAGTTGTGGTAGACGAAGGCATCAAGAATCTGCGCCCCCGAGGACTTGGCGCCCTCCTTGCGATTGCTGTCGCTGATGTCCTTGAACTCGCGGCCTTCATCCTTGAGCTCGAAGTCGTACCAGTACTTGCCGCGCACGAACACACCGGTATCGCCGTACTTGAGCTCGAGGTCGTGCAGGCCCTTGAAGATTTTTGAAAAGGTCTCGCCTTTCTTGAAATTCAGCCGTCCATCATCACCGGTGGAGGATTGGCCCGTACCACCATTGACCGTACCGACCAGGTCCTTGTCGGCATCGCGCATGCCCCAGCTCGCGCCCACGGACAGCGACGAATCGAACTGACCCTCGATCTCGCCAATGTTGAATGAAACGGCCTGCGCCTGGGCACAGCAACCCAAGGCCACCGCGACGGCCAGCGCCTGCGGCTTGAAGATGGCGCGCATTGTTATTGTTGTCATGCGTCTTCCCCGATGAGTGACAGAGCCTTCACCCTACTGCCGGATGCTATGGGCGATAAGCGCACCAAGGAGGTATTCACGCTGTACCTCCAAAGGATGACAGCCCTTGCACATCGGGCCTTTGAGGCGTGCATGGATGGATTGGATGATGGGCTATCAGCGCCGCGCATACCCCTGCCTCGCCGACGACTGTTACGCGCCCTGCAACGGTGCATGTCCGGATCCGGGCTGTTTCCCACCGGGCTCGATCCCTATGCTGGCCGGGCTTGCAGGGCAACGGGCCTGCAAACGCAAGTCGCCACGGCACCCCTCACGCCTGGCGCACCGTCATTCGGATGGATTGGCGCATCGGTCCATCATCCCGTGCTTATCGACGTTGGTTTGTAGCTCCTTTGCAACGTCACGCTTAGGCCGCTGTTTTTACAGCGGCCTTTTTTATGTGCGACTGTTTCCGAGTTAAAACTTCTTGTTTCCTACAGTGTTGTCGGAAAGGCTCACCTGCCTGCATGTGGAGTTCGAACTTATAGTTTCCTTGGTCGCGCAGGATGGGCGACCAAGGAAATAGCCATGAACGACTGCACGTATTGAGTCACGGCATGGCTATTCAGATTCGATTCGAAAGGAACTCGATATGCAGCAAGAAAAAAATATCCTTGTGAATAGAGGCATACCCCGCACGCCTTCGTCATCTAATGGTTATGGATTTAGCGCAAGAGGCGTATCAGGCCCAGACCACTCCGATCGTGCATACGATGCCGTTGATTATGCCATTGATTGGCTGGATGAAAGTAACACATCCACCGAAGAGCTCTTCAAAGAAAATATCAAAAATATCACCCATATAACCAACGCCGAACTCGCAAAAACAAGAGCAGCCGTTGCTGCGGTGGTCCCGCGTGGAACCGATGCGGCCGAAATTGAATTACGAACACTCAAGCTACAACTGTTCAAAGCGAGAAAAGATCATCAAGAACATATAGCGATAGCCAATCTTTATTATGGTCATGATCCACTGACTCACAAGTTTCAAGACGCTCGTCGTAAGGGGTTCGAGCTCGTTGGCCGTCGCGGAGGACAAAGGGCTTACTACAAAGCAATTTCCAAGTGGAATGTCTCTTATGCTGCGGCGTACGAGGCAAAATTCCTGGCTGAGCAGATCAAGCTATTGGATGCTCGCTTAACCGCACACAACAAAGCCATTGCCCAGGCAAACGCAAAAAAAGCCGCTGAGGCTCGGGCAAAGGCTCAAGTTGAAGCCAAACGCGTGGCTCAGGAACAGGCGCGCAAGGCCGCCGAAGCCGAGGCTAAACGCGCTGCTGAAGAACGAGCACGGATTACGCGGATTGCCACAACAGTAGCTGCTAAACAAGCCCACGATGCCGCCATGGCCTTATGGGAGGCCAAAAGGTGGGCCGCTGCTGAAGAACTTGAGGCGGAGGAAGCGAGGCGTCAGGCAGAAGTTCAAAAGGCACGTCAACCAGCCCGGGCTACCCGTACATTTCCTGTATCGGGCGCCGCGGCAGCCGCCGGCCCAGTATTTACAATCGCAGGCGGGACCTTCGCTCCCAACCGGGTGACCGCCTCGGGCATCACGGATGAGTTGCGCACCGCGGTTTCGGCGACCCTAAAAACAGTTACCGCAATGGCATCACCCACTGTTGCATGGTTCGCGTCACTGATTGACCCGTCGGAGCTGGGCAACGAAGAACGCTACGCCCTGAGTGTTCCGCTGTCAGAACTAGCTCCAGCCAACACCGATGATTTGCTGGCAATCGCAACATCGAAAGGAGAGGCCAATCTCCCGGTGGTGCTGGGTTCCATGACCGCCGACGACGAAATGATGTTCGTCGTTGCGAGTGCCGACGGAACATCGGTGCCCTCCAGCGTGCCGGTCAGGCTTGCAACACTCGACCCTCACAGCAACGTCTACAAATCCTACAGCCCAGATGGCTCATCCACCTTGATGACCTGGACGCCTATCGTAAAAGAAACGGAAGCATCCACGACACTGCCATCGATCGTGCCGAAGATCGACCTCTATGAGGGCGGGACCCCCTGGGCCATAACCGGAGGGGTCGAGAAGAATTCGGATCTGGAGGATTACGATTTTGGTAGTGGATTCGTCACGGTGTTCCCGGTTGAGTCGGGTATTCCGCCCATCTATACCGTCTTTAACAATTCTTCTGAATGGGCTTCCGCGGAAGAGGCACGCAAGGCAGCCGAAGCCGAGATCCTACGCGTAGCCCAGGCACAAGCACTGGAACAAGTCCTGGCGGGGCGCGCCTATCCGATACCTGGCGCGGCAGCCACGGCCGGTCCGGTGTTCACGCTTGTCGGCAGTAGCCTGGCCATAAGTTCGGAAGCGACCTTGGCAATCCAGGCCGCGCTACGAGCCGCAGTCGCCATGGCTATCGAGTCGCTCACCGCAGTGGCTGCGCCGACCTTGGCGGGTTTTGCGGCGCTGCTCTATTCGCCCAAGCTGGCGAACGGTGAATTGCCCGAGCGATATGCGTTCAGCACGCCACTCTCGGAACTCGCACCGACACATCACCACGATTTGCATGCAATCGCGGCGACCGACAGATTCGTCGACTTGCCGGTACGCCTCACTTCTCAAGCGACCGTGGATGGTCAATCCGAAATCCTCGTGATCAACACTGACGGCATAACCCATCCGTCGAAAGTCAAAGTGGTTCCGGTTACCTATAGCGCTCAACAAAATCTCTACACCGCTACAACTGAAGAAACCCCACCCAGAACCTTGATGTGGACGCCGGTCGTTCAACCCGGAAACAGTTCCACGACCCTTCCCGCCGAGCCGCCCGCCCCGCCTGTTTATACAGGCGCATCGGTAACGCCCATAGAGGGAAGGATCGATCCATTCCCCGAAATAACCGCAGACAGCTTCGATGATTATGTTTTCGTTTTCCCAATCGACTCAGGCCTGCCGCCTCTGTACGTCATGTTCAGGGATCGACGGGAGGACCCTGGGGTTGCGCTGGGAATGGGGGCTCCGGTTTCAGGTGGGTGGATGGACGCAGCATCGAAAGGTGAAGGGGCAGCCATTCCGTCGCAGATTGCGGATCAGTTGAGGGGGAAGGAATTTAGGAACTTCAAGGCGTTTCGGGAGGCTTTTTGGAGGGAGGTTGCTAATGATCCGGTACTTTCCCAACAATTTGATCAGTACAACCTGGAGCTGATGAAGAAAGGGATGTCAGCCATTGTCAACAAGGCTGAACGCGCTGGCAGCCGTAACAAATATGAGCTGCACCACAAAAAATACATTCACCTAGGCGGTGAGGTTTACAACATTGACAACATTAACGTAATGACACCTAAACGGCACATTGAAACCCACCGAGAGCACAAACAATGAGCAAAGCGATAGTGGAAATGACTGAGTCAGAATTCCTGGCATTCGTGATAAAGATCTGTTACGTGGATTATCCTTCGGAAAAAGCTCACACAGCAGCCGTTCTAGAATTTGAAAGAATTTCAGAGCACCCTTCCGGCTCAGACCTAATCTATTATCCGGAAGACGGCCATAACACTCCTGAACAAATAGTCCACAAAGTGAAAACCTGGCGTTCCTCCAATGGAAAACCTGGATTCAAGCAATCCTGATTCTGTTTAAATCGGTGCCCTTTCGCTGCCGCTAGCCCGCAGCAAAAGGGCTTTTTTGTCGCCATTAAAAAATCCTTAGCCTCTAAGCGCCCGTTCCTACAACAAAGCCAGAATCCAACTACGCGCACATAAAAAAACCACTGTTACGCTGAAAGCAATCGCAGCATATCGCTTCGATTTATTGACCAGCGAGTACAGAGAATGCAAATAAACAATACAAGCTATCGTTCAAAAAAAGGTTTTAACAGCCGCGTTCGTTTTTTGGTTTTCCATTACACCGCCGGCAACTTCGCATCGTCCGTCAATGCATTGACCGGCCCTTCCGTCAGCGCCCATTACCTGATTCCCGACTTCACCGACCCCACCTATTTGAAAGAGGGTTTCAAGGAACCGCAGATTTTCAACCTGGTGGACGAGAACCAGCGGGCCTGGCATGCAGGTGTGAGCAGTTGGGGAAATCGCAGCAACCTGAACGACAGCTCGATCGGCGTGGAAATTGTCAACCTGGCCACCGATAACCAAGGCCAATTAACTTTTCCGCCCTACAAGGCCCAGCAGATCGAGGCCATCGAATACCTGGCACTGGACATTCTCAAGCGCTACCAGGACATCAGCCCGGTCAATGTGGTAGCGCATTCGGATATCGCCGCCGGGCGCAAGAGCGATCCGGGTCCGATGTTCCCCTGGCACGCGTTGTATCTCAAGGGCATGGGTGCATGGTTCGATGACGCCACTCAAGAAGAATTCATGCAGGCGTATCGAGCCAATGGAATTCCTCTTCGCGAACAATTGGTCGGGCTATTCAAACGATACGGCTATGACACTTCGGCGGCCACGACCGGTGCAGGTTTCCAGCGCCTGGTAAGAGCATTTCAGTTGCACTTTCGCCCGGCCAAGTATGACGGTGTGATGGACGTCGAGACCGCCGCGAACCTGGCGGCCCTGGTGAAGAAGTATTTTCCCTGAACCGGTTACTGTGCTGACAGCAACCGGCGCGGGCTATAACTGTTAAATGGCGTGCCGTTGCAGATTCGCCATCATTTCCTTCAAGGCTTCCAGGTTGTCATTCGGGTGTACCGCATCCTGGAAATCGCAGATCTGCTGCCAATGGGCGGCGACGTCTTCAGGGGAAAAGCCTTTGCGTGGATCGAAGCCAGCGCCCAGGCTGCGTTCCCAGCGCACCTTGCCCATCCAGCCGCCGCCCACTTCGAACAGGCCGGAGGTTTCCTGGCAAGTCTCGCTGGCCAGGTAAACCACCAGTGGGCTGACGAGTTCAGGCTTGAGTTGCTCGAACACCTGCGGCGGGATCAGGCCTTCGGTCATGCGGGTGCCGCCGGTGGGGGCGATGGCATTGACCAGGATGTTGTTCTTGCGGCCTTCGATGGCCAGGGTTCGGGTCAAGCCATAGAGGCCAAGCTTGGCCATGCCGTAGTTGGATTGGCCGAAGTTGCCGTAGATGCCGGAGGTGGATGCGGTGAAGATCACCCGCCCGTAATTTTGCTCACGCAGGTGCGGCCAAGCGGCCCGGGTCACCTTGTAGGCGCCCTCGACGTGGACGCGGTAGACCAGGTCCCAGTCGGCGTCGTCCATTTTGTGAAACGTCTTGTCCCGCAGGATCCCGGCATTGTTGACCACTACATCGACACGACCGAACGCGTCGAGCGCATTTTGGACCAGCTTGTCGCCGTCGGTTACCGAGTCATGGTTGGCCTCGGCGATGCCGCCCGCGTCACGGATTTCGGCAACCACCCGGTCCGCTGCCGAGGCATTGGCCCCTTCCCCTTGAGCCGAGCCGCCCAGGTCGTTGACCAGCACTTTCGCGCCTTGTCTGGCGAATAGCAGCGCGTGGGCGCGTCCCAGGCCACCGCCGGCTCCCGTGACGATCACGACTTTATCTTCGAAGCGCACAGACTCACTCATGGCAGAACTCCAGCAGGCGAATAGGACAATGGGCACGAGTGTCGGGCACCTGTCGACCGGTCACAATCAACACGGTTGCCAGTGAATGGTGGCCGATAAGGCGGGGGGATGATGCGGGCCCAAGCCCTGTGGGAGCGAGCCTGCTCGCGAAAGCGGTGTTTCAGTCAGGACAGATGTTGGATGTGCTGACGCCATCGCGAGCAGGCTCGCTCCCACAGGGGATTTTGGTGCTCACAAATTCTGTATTCAACCTCGATCTACTGTGGGAGCGGGCTTGCTCGCGAAAGCGGTTTTCCAGTCAGAATGGATGTTGAATGTGCTGACGCCTTCGCGAGCAGGCTCGCTCCCACACGGGACTTTTGTCGCCCACAAATTCTGTATTCAACCTCGATCTACTGTGGGAGCGGGCTTGCTCGCGAAAGCGGTTTTCCAGTCAGAATGGATGTTGAATGTGCTGACGCCTTCGCGAGCAAGCCCGCTCCCACACAGGTTCGCTCCTACAAATGCCAAGTCGTCAGGAACAGGCCATTTGCCTGTGCGGCACGGCGATGGCTTCGCGAAACGCCAGGTAATGCTTGAGCACCTGCACCGGGGCCTCGGTGTGCGGATAGTGGCCGATGTCGGGCAGCAACACCGTGTCCGGGTTGGGGATCAGGGCCTCGTAGCGCGCCACCATGTGCTCACCGGAAATCGGATCAACCGCGCCATCGATCACCCGCAACGGCACTTCGCCGCGTTGCATCGCCTGCACCCAGCGATCACGCTGCACACGGCGCTCGGGAATATAGGCGATGAGTTTGTGCATGATCCGCGGACCGCGATGGGCCTCCACCAGGCTCCAGAAGTCATCCAGTTCGCTTTCGGTAGGGCCGGTCGAGGGCCCGAAAATCTGCCGAAAGCTGCTGGCCAGGCTTTCCCGGCAGAACATTCGCCCCAAGAGCCAGCCCAGGGGACTTAGCAGAACTTTCTGGGCCCATACCGGACGGTGGGTTTCAGGGAACAGACCGCCATTGAGAAAGACACAACTGGCGAGGTGGATGCGCGCGTCGTAGTGCCGCGCGAGCAGCTCCTGGGCCACGCTGTCGCCGTAATCGTGGGCCAGCAGATGCACCGCGCCCTTCACACTCAGGTGCGCCAGCAAGGCCTGTTGCAGATCGGCCTGCTCCAGCAGGCTATAGACGTGATCCGTCGGCTTGGCCGAGTCGCCGAAACCGAGCATGTCACATGCGATCACCCGGTAGCGTTGCGCCAAGGGTTGCCACAGGTAATGCCAATCCCAACTGGCGGTGGGGAAACCGTGGATCAACAGCAGCGGCTCGCCCTGCCCCGCCACCCAATAACGGATGGCATGGCCACGGAACAGGAAGATCTGGCTGCGCTGGCGCCAGATACGCAGGGGGATCTGGGCCAGGGGCATCAGCTGCTATACCCGGTATCGCGTTGATCGAGCTTGCGCAGCAATGCCGGCCAGGCCAACGCACCGCCCATGCCCTGGGCGCTTTTGGTCACGCCGGCGATCATCGCTCGGGCGCCGGCCAGAATCTGCGGCTCGATGGCGATCAATTCGGCCCCGCCGTTCTGGGCCAGGACCTGGATGTCACAGGCCCGTTGAAAGGTAAACATCATCAGGAAGGTATCGGCGATGGTGCCGCCGCATGTCAGCAAGCCATGGTTGTGCAGCATCAGGAAATTGCATTCGCCCAGGTCGGCCTGCAGGCGCGCCTTTTCTTCGTGATTCAAGGCCACCCCTTCGTAGGCGTGATAGGCCAGGCTCGACAGCACGAACAGCGCTTGTTGGCTGATCGGCAACACTCCTTGCTTCTGGGCCGATACCGCAACGCCGGCGGCGGTGTGGGTGTGCAACACACAGGCGACATCATGGCGCACCTCATGCACCGCGCTGTGGATGGTGTAGCCGGCCGGGTTGATGTCGTAGGGGCTGTCCATCAACTTGTTGCCAGCCTGATCGACCTTGACCAGGCTCGAAGCGGTGACTTCATGGAACATCAACCCGAAGGGGTTGATCAGGAAATCCTCGGTGCCGGGGACCTTCGCGGAGATATGGGTGAAGATCAGGTCATCCCAGCCATGCAGCGCGACAAGCCGATAACAGGCGGCCAGGTCCACCCGGGTTTGCCATTCGGCGGCACTGACCTGTTCCTTGATACTGAGTGTCGTTTGGACGGGCGCTACGCTCACGGCTCTGACCTCTGGTTTCTAGTTATAGGAGTCTCGTCATCAAAACGTCTTACGCAAGAAAATCAGTCTAGTCAGGTCTTTCAGAGGCGGTAGTTGCATTGGCAGCCAGCTTACTGGCCAAACGAGTCACCGGATTCGCTTCAGGGGCGCAACTTTTCGATCAATTCGGCAAGCCACGGCTCGGCATCGGTTTCCGGGGTGACGCTTTCGCTGGCATCCAGGCGCAGCATCGGCAACACCTCGCGCACGCCCAGTTCGGCGAACAACTCGCCCATCTGCTCGCCGCCGGCGCAAAAGGTGTCCCCATAGCTGGCGTCACCCAGGCCGATCACCGCGCCAGGCAAGCCGCGAAAGGACCCTGGCAATTGGTCGCGGATGATCGAATACAACGGCATCAAACTGTCTGGCAACTCACCCATGCCGGTCGTGGACGTCACCGCCAGCAAGGCCTCTGGCGCGAACGCCTGCACATCCGTCAACGTCGCGCGAGGGTCGTGCCAGGCGTCGAAGCCCGCGTCGCGAAGCAGTTTGGCGGCGTGCCGGGCGACTTCTTCGGCGGTGCCATACACTGAGCCGGAAAGAATGGCGACTTTCATCGATCTGATCCTGAACCTGAAAAAAGAGCCGGGATAGTAACAGCTGCACCTGCCGGGCTGCGAATGGCTCTCAACGGCAGTGATGGCCAGTGGACAGCCTGTCGATTTCTTTTAAGATGTTGCATCAAGGAATGTTCAAAGGGCGCTTTCCAATGATCAACGCTCAACTGATGCAACTGGTCATCGATGCTTCGAACGACGGGATTGTCATCGCTGAAAAAGAAGGCGAAGACAACATCCTGATCTACGTGAACCCAGCCTTCGAACGATTGACCGGCTATCACCGCGACGAAATCCTCTATCAGGATTGCCGCTTCCTGCAGTCGGGTGATCGGGACCAACCTTCCCTGGAGCCCATTCGCAAGGCCTTGAGAGAGGGAGGTACCTGTCGCGAGGTGTTGCGCAACTACCGCAAGGACGGCACGCCGTTCTGGAATGAATTGTCACTGTCCACGGTGAAAAATTCGGCTGACGGGCACACCTATTTCATTGGTGTGCAAAAAAACGTCACGACTGAGGTCAAGGCTCAACAACGCGTCATCCAGCTGGAAAAGGAGCTGGCCGAAGCCCGGGAAACGATTGCACGGCTAGAAGCGACGAACGGTGCAAACAAAACCACGAATTAATGGTCAGTCACTACAATCACCAGTGAATATGTAAATTATCATTTCGAGCCGACCATGCAGCGCGATGCCCTTCTGACGCAGGATGAACTGGATTTCATCCGGACCATGCAACACAACCCGCAGTTGAATGAGCGGGATGTCACGTCGAGCTTGCTGGTCAACGGTGGGTCGCAGATCCGTGACTTGCTGACGCGCCTGGCAGCGAATGAGCAGGTGACGCTGCAAGCCAATTTCGAAAACCAGCAAATGACCTTTCCGCTGCACCTGGTGGAAGACGAGTTCCATGCGATGCACCTGCGCCTGGGTGTGCCAAGCATCTACGAGGACGGACCGAAGATCCGCCCGTGGCGCCTGGTGCTAGACGAGCCGGTGGCGCTGGAGAATATCAAGGGCCAGCCGGGACCGCTTTGGGTCCATGAAGTGTCCTGCAAGGGTGTATTGCTGGAAAACCGCAGCCGCACCAAGCCACCCAAGCAATTTGCCTTGTGGTTCAGCCCGTCAGGCTACGAGAGGATTTCATTGCGTGGTTCCTTCGAACGGGAAACCGATCGAGGTTTGTTGGCCTATCACTTGAACCAGAACGACCAGGACGAGACCGAACGCCTGCGCCAGTACATCCTGCAGCAACATCGCCTCACCCATCCCACCATGCATCTCTAGTCACTCAGGTGTCGAGGTTGCCTGCCAGAAATTGACGCAGGCGCTGGCGCATCAACGCTCCTTCGTTACCCAGGCAAGCGACTGACGAGCCCGCCAGGCTTTCCTGCGCCAGGTCGGATGCATCACCGGCCAACATCAACGGACAATCCAGGCTCATCGCCAATTTTTCCAGGCGCTTGGGCAATTCCGGGACCGGCGCATGATTGGAAACCAGCACCAATGCCAGCGGCTTGATCTTCTGGCACACCAAGGTCAGCTCGTTGAATGGCAGGCCGATCGACAGCGCCCTGACGCCCACATCCGCCTTGGACAGGAACAGCGCCGTGACCAGCAACTCCAGCTCACGGCATTGGCCAGCGATGGCACAGACCAAGACACGTGGCACTCCACTTTCGCGCTTGAGCAAAAGCCGCTGGACGATGCGCGAACGCAGGAAACCATCGAAAAACACCCACTCACTGATTTGCCCGAACTCCGGCTGGCGACACAGCATTTGTCGCCAAAGCGGCATCAGGATGTCCTGGAAGATGACCGGCACGCTGTAGGTGGAAAAAATTTGCCCATAAACGTGGTCGAGTTCCACATCGTCAAAGTTGGCGACCGCGGCCACCACCTGTTGCTGCCACTGGGCGTAATCGGCCTTGACCAGATCCGATGAAATAAGCGTGGAGACCGGTTGCACCGACTCGGTCTTCGCCAGAATCTTTCCCACTTTGCTTACGGCTACCCCGCGGTCTATCCACGCCAGGATGCCGCGCACTTTTTCGATATCACTCAAAGAGTACAGGCGATGCCCACTTTCGGTGCGAGTGGGTTGGATTAAACCGTAGCGCCGCTCCCATGCGCGCAGGGTAACGGGATTCACGCCGGTCATACGCGCAACTTCGCGAATGGGAAAAAGCTCTTCCCGCCTCAAGGCACCTGATGCCTGGAAGACAAAGCTATCTTCGGTGATCACGCTCATGTTGGCAGGCAATCCGACTGGCAATTTGGATCCCAGTCTACTCCTCCCGAGACGGTCGATGACAAGAACAAAACGCATTTTATGTGCGATTTTGTTGTTTTGTGCGCAATTTGGAATAATCCTTGCGTGTTTTATGGCGACCAGACGCTACCCACCATCCCGGGGCGTCTCCCGCGAATCTCCTACCCGGAGTACTGCGCCTGTCTTACGGAGATACATAATGTCTACCTCACCCGTCACCCTGATGGTGGCCCGCCGCGTCGCCAACGGGCGCTATGAAGATCTGATTGCCTGGTTGCGCGAAGGCGAACAACTGGCCACCGACTTTCCCGGCTACCTGGGTTCCGGCGTGCTCGCGCCACCGCCCCAGGACGATGAATTCCAGATCATCTTTCGGTTTGCAGACGAACAGACCCTGCATGCCTGGGAACACTCCGCCTCACGCACGGCCTGGCTGGGACGGGGCAGTGATCTGTTCGCCCATCCATCCGAACACCGTGTGCGTGGCATCGATGGCTGGTTCGGCGCGGTCGGCCAGCGTCCGCCTCGCTGGAAACAGGCCGTGGCCATCTGGCTCGCGTTCTTTCCCGTATCGCTGTTGTTCAACTTCCTGTTGGGGCCGCTGCTGGGCGAACTGGGACTGCTGAACCGCGTGCTGATCAGCACACTCATCCTGACACCGCTGATGGTTTACCTGTTTATTCCGATGTCGACCCATTTGCTGGCGAACTGGCTCAACGGCGCGCCGCAGCGGGCATTGCCGACCAAGCCTTTCACACAGAATCGATGATGCTGCCAGCCTTGGCAGCGGTCTCTGTGGGAGCGAGCCTGCTCGCGATAGCGGTGTGTCAGGCGATATTTGTGTTGGCTGACCCAGCACATCGCGAGCAGGCTCGCTCCCACAGCGGAATACGGCGATGTATCCGCGGGATTAGCCATCAATAGGTACACACTGCCCGTCGCTGTTATAGTTTTGCTCTTGCCGTGAACCGAGCCGTCCCATGTCCAGCGCCACCGCTCCTATCCTGATCACTGGTGCAGCCCAGCGCGTCGGCCTGCACTGCGCCCGACGCTTGCTGGAGGACGGGCACCCGGTGATCGCGACCTATCGCACCGAGCGCCCGGGCGTGCAGACGTTGCGGGACTTGGGTGCGATCGTGCTGTTCGCCGACTTCGCCAGCGAAACGGGGATTCTTGCCTTTATCGAACAACTCAAGCAGCACACCGACCAACTGCGGGCCATCGTGCACAACGCCTCGGCCTGGATGACCGAGGCGCCTGGCAACGAAGCGACGGCCTTCAGCGCCATGTTCGGCGTGCACATGCTCGCGCCTTACCTGATCAACCTGCATGGCGCCGAACTGCTGCTGCGTTCAACGCC
Source organism: Pseudomonas sp. Z3-6 (assembly GCF_051131985.1). NCBI lineage: Bacteria > Pseudomonadati > Pseudomonadota > Gammaproteobacteria > Pseudomonadales > Pseudomonadaceae > Pseudomonas > Pseudomonas sp. Z3-6. The sequence continues at coordinate 1,206,236 of NZ_CP071644.1, read as the reverse complement.
CGCGGATATCGTGCACATCAGCGATGATGTGACCCGCAAGGGCAGCGCCCGGCATATCGCCTATTGCGCCACCAAGGCCGGCCTGGAAAGCCTGACCCTGTCGTTCGCGGCGAAGTTCGCCCCCGCGATCAAGGTCAACGGCATCGCCCCGGCCCTGCTACTGTTCAACCCCGAAGACGACGCGGCTTACCGCGCCAAGGCCCTGGCCAAGTCCGCGCTGGGTATCGAACCTGGCAGCGAAGTGATCTACCAGAGCCTGCGTTATCTGCTGGACAACCCCTATGTCACCGGCACGACCCTGACCGTCAACGGCGGGCGGCACGTCAAATAGCCTTGTTTCGAGGATGCACCATGACGCTATCCCTGCCCCAGCACTACCGCGAGATCCTCATCGGCCTGGGGGAGAACCCCGAGCGCGAGGGTTTGCTCGATACCCCGGTGCGTGCCGCCAAGGCCATGCAGTACCTTTGCCATGGCTATGAACAAAGCGTCGAGCAAATCGTCAACGGCGCGCTGTTCGCCTCTGACAGCGATGAAATGGTGATCGTCGCCGACATCGAACTCTATTCACTCTGCGAACATCACCTGTTGCCCTTCATCGGCAAGGCCCATGTGGCTTATATTCCTACCGGCAAGGTCTTGGGGCTGTCAAAGATCGCCCGGTTGGTGGACATGTTCGCCCGCCGCCTGCAAATCCAGGAGAACCTGACCCGGCAAATCGCCGACGCGGTGCAGCAGGTCACCCAGGCCGCCGGCGTGGCGGTGGTGATCGAGGCCCAGCACATGTGCATGATGATGCGCGGTGTCGAAAAACAGAACTCGACCATGAACACCTCGGTGATGCTCGGCGCCTTTCGCGATTCCAGCACCACGCGCCAGGAGTTCCTGCAATTGATTCGACGGAGCAAGTAAATGCCACAACTTCAGCCAGCCATGGCACGTATCAAGGTCAAGGACCTGCGCCTGCGCACCTTCATCGGCATCAACGAGGATGAAATCCTCAACAAGCAGGATGTGTTGATCAACCTGACCATCCTCTACGCTGCCCAAGAAGCGGTGCGCGACAACGACATCGACCACGCGCTGAACTACCGCACCATCACCAAGGCGATCATTGCCCACGTGGAAGGCAACCGCTTCGCCCTGCTCGAACGCCTGACCCAGGAACTGCTCGACCTGGTCATGGCCAATGAGTCGGTGCTGTACGCCGAAGTCGAAGTGGACAAGCCGCACGCCTTGCGCTTCGCCGAGTCCGTATCGATCACGTTAGCTGCAAGCCGTTAGCCACAAGCCGCAAGTAAAGGCGATCCGGCTTTTGACTTGCAGCTTGAAGCTTGAAGCTGTCCTTTTCCTCCATTCGCAGTGAATCCTATGTCCCCTCAACAACGCCTCGAACTCGAAGCCGCCGCTTTCCGTCGGCTGGTTGCCCACCTGGACAGCCGCAAGGATGTGCAGAACATCGACCTGATGAACCTCGCCGGCTTCTGCCGCAACTGCCTGTCCAAGTGGTACAAGGCCGCCGCCGATGAGCGCCAGGTCGAGGTCAGCCTCGACGACGCCCGCGAAGCGGTCTACGGCATGCCGTACGCCGAGTGGAAAGCTCTCTACCAGAAAGAAGCCAGCGCCGAACAACAGGCGGCGTTCGCCAAAGGAAAACCCGATGCTTGATCTTGCGACCCTGCGTGCCCACCTCAAGAGTGGCGAACATGCCTTCGCCGACACCCTGGCCTTCATCGCCGCCGGTTACGACTACCAGCCCCAGGCTTTCAACAACGGCGGCGTGCAAAACGCCGCCGGGCAGAACGAAGGTTCGTGCAAGACCCTGGGCCTGGCGCTGCTCGAAGGCTTGAGCGATGAAGAAGCGCTGCTGGCGTTTGGCGAACATTACCGCTCGGTGCTGTCCACGCCCGAAGGCAGCGATCACGGTAATATCCGCGCGTTGATGGCCCATGGCCTGGCGGGCGTGACGTTTGAGGCGCAGCCGCTGCAGCGGCGTTGATCCGAGCCCCGCTCTGTAGCCAGGTCCGCTTTTGTGGCGAGGGAGCTTGCTCCCGCTGGGCTGCGCAGCAGCCCCAAACAATCAAACTCAATTTGCCTGACACTCCGAGTTGCCAGGTTTCGGGGCCGCTTCGCGCCCCAGCGGGAGCAAGCTCCCTCGCCACGGGCTGCACATCTCAAGTAAGCGGCGCCTCACCACATCCCGACTTTTAAGATTGACCCGGCAACTTTATTTCGTTTGCCGGGCCCCTCTGCTCGCGGCTTAGATAACGGAAATTTCTCCTTCGTCCGGGCCGTCCTCCATGAGCAGCGAAACCATCAGCCAATCGATCTCTATCGTGCATCCCGTCAGCCTCAGCCACGGCAAGAATGCCGAGGTCTGGGACACCGACGGCAGACGCTACATCGATTTCGTCGGCGGCATCGGTGTATTGAACCTGGGCCATTGCCATCCGCGCATCGTCGAGGCGATCCGCGAACAGGCCACCCGGCTGACTCACTACGCCTTCAACGCCGCGCCTCACGCGCCCTACATTGAGTTGATGGAACGCCTGGCGGCGTTCATCCCGCTGGGCTACCCCGTCAGCGGCATGCTCACCAACAGCGGCGCCGAAGCGGCGGAGAATGCCTTGAAGATCGTGCGCGGCGCCACGGGCCGCACCGCCGTGATCGCGTTTGACGGCGCCTTTCACGGCCGCACCCTGGCGACCCTCAACCTCAACGGCAAGGTCGCGCCCTCCAAACAGAAAGTTGGCGTACTGCCCGGGCCGGTGTATCACCTGCCGTACCCCAGCCAGGACAACGGCATTACCTGCGATGAGGCTTTGAAGGCCATGGAGCGGCTGTTCAGCGTCGAGATCGACGTGAATGACGTGGCCTGCTTCATTGTCGAGCCGGTGCAGGGCGAAGCCGGTTTCCTGGCGATGGATGTGCCTTTCGCCCAGGCCCTGCGGCAGTTCTGCGACGACAAGGGCATTGTGCTGATCGTCGATGAAATCCAGTCCGGCTTCGGCCGCACCGGCCAGCGCTTTGCCTTCCCCCGGTTGGGCATCGAGCCAGACCTGGTGCTGCTGGGCAAAAGCATTGCCGGTGGCGTGCCCCTGGGAGCAGTGGTGGGACGCAAGGCGCTGCTGGACAACCTGCCCAAGGGCGGCTTGGGCGGCACCTACTCGGGCAACCCCATTGCCTGCGCCGCCGCACTGGCGACCCTGGACGAAATGACCGACGCCAACCTGAACGCCTGGGGTGCACAACAGGAAGAGGCGATCGTCAGCCGCTACGAATCCTGGCGCCGTCGCGGGCTGAGCCCTTACCTGGGCCGCCTGACCGGTGTCGGCGCGATGCGCGGCATCGAACTGAGCCACGCCGATGGCACTCCGGCCTCGGCACAACTGACGCAACTGCTGGCCTTGGCACGGGAAGCGGGCCTGCTGCTGATGCCCAGCGGCAAATCACGGCACATCATCCGGCTGCTGGCGCCGTTGACGACCGAACCGGCGGTGCTGGAAGAGGGTTTGGATATTTTGGAGGCGTGCCTGGCGAAGCTGGCCTGACAATCGATCTTCTGACCAAACAGAGGACTTGTGGGAGCGGGCTTGCTCGCGAAGGCGGTGTGTCAGTTAGCATCGATGTCGACTGGAACACCGCCTTCGCGAGCAAGCCCGCTCCCACAGGGTCCACCGGCAGATATCCAGGCACAAAAAAACCGGCCGAAGCCGGTTTTTTTGTACCCGATGAATCAGAACGAAGCGTTCTGCAGGCCATCCAGGTAACGCTCGGTGTCCAGGGCTGCCATGCAACCGGCACCGGCCGAGGTGATCGCCTGGCGGTAGACGTGGTCGGCCACGTCGCCGGCCGCGAAGATACCTTCGACGCTGGTGGCGGTGGCGTTGCCATCGCGGCCGCCCTTGACTACCAGGTAGCCGTCCTTGAGTTCCAGCTGACCTTCGAACAACGAGGTGTTCGGGGTGTGGCCGATGGCGATGAAGACGCCGTCCACTGTGATCTCGTCAAAGCTGCCGTCATTATTCTTCAGGCGGGCACCGGTCACGCCCATGTTGTCGCCCAGCACTTCGTCCAGGGTCGCGTTGAGCTTGAGGATGATCTTGCCTTCGGCAACGCGGGCGTTGAGCTTGTCGATCAGGATCTTCTCGGCGCGGAAGGTTTCGCGACGGTGGATCAAGGTGACCGTGCTGGCGATGTTGGCCAGGTACAGGGCTTCCTCGACGGCGGTATTGCCGCCACCGACCACAGCCACTGGCTTGTTGCGGTAGAAGAAGCCGTCGCAGGTGGCGCAGGCCGAAACACCTTTGCCCATGAACGTTTCTTCCGACGGCAGGCCCAGGTAACGAGCGCTGGCGCCGGTGGCGATGATCAGGGCATCACATGTGTAGGTCGCGCTGTCGCCGGTCAAGGTGTACGGCTTGGCGGCGAAATCCACGGCATTGATGTGATCGAAGACGATCTCGGTCTCGAAGCGCTCGGCGTGTTCCTTCATGCGCTCCATCAGGGCCGGGCCGGTCAGGCCGTGGACGTCGCCCGGCCAGTTGTCGACTTCGGTGGTGGTGGTCAATTGACCGCCAGCCTGCATGCCGGTGATCAGCAGCGGCTTGAGGTTGGCACGGGCGGCATAGACCGCAGCGCTGTAACCGGCAGGGCCGGAACCAAGGATAATCACTCGCGAATGACGCACTTCAGACATGACCTGCTCCTGTTGACCGGACCTTGCGGGCCGGAACGCCGGGTGAGCGGCGCGAATAAAAAAGGACCGTTGATGCACTTGGGGAAGGCTTGGGTTCGACAGTCCTGGAAAAGAATGGGTGCAGCGTATCGAGGGAGCGAAGATTAAGGAAATACGGTTTAACAATCCAGCTCATAGGTGAGCTCTATCCCCGGCGGTCCTTTTAATAGGCGCCTTCGCCTCAAGAAACGTTGTTACACGCCATGTCGCCGCTTTCCCGGGCGGGGCAAAGCCGGTAAGGTCGGCGCGTTCATCTTCGCTCGGAGCCACCTATGCCCGCCCCCGTCCTGTCCGGCCCGCAATATCTGCGAGAAGGCCTCAAGCTGGTCTTGAGCCCGGGCCTGCGCCTGTTCGTCCTCTTGCCCCTGGCGATCAACCTGGTGCTGTTCGTCGGATTGATCTACCTGGCCGGCCATCAGTTCAGCCTGTGGGTCGATACGCTGATGCCGTCGCTGCCGGAATGGTTGAGTTTCCTCAGCTATGTTCTCTGGCCATTGTTCGTGGTGCTCGTCGTGCTGATGGTGTTCTTCACCTTCACCATGCTCGCCAACATCATCGCGGCGCCGTTCAACGGTTTTCTCGCGGAAAAGGTCGAGGTGGTCATCCGTGGCACCGACGATTTCCCGGCCTTCAGCTGGGCCGAGTTGATCGCCATGATCCCCCGGACCCTCAGCCGGGAAGCCCGCAAGCTGGGTTATTTCCTGCCCCGCGCCCTGGGGCTGTTCGTGCTGTCGTTCATCCCCGTGGTCAATCTGGTGGCGGCGCCACTGTGGCTGCTGTTCGGCGTGTGGATGATGGCGATCCAGTACATCGACTACCCGGCAGACAACCATAAGTTGGGCTGGAACGAAATGCTCGCCTGGCTGCGGGAAAAACGCTGGCAGAGCCTGGGCTTTGGCGGCAGCGTCTACCTGGTGCTACTGATCCCGGTGGTGAACATCCTGATGATGCCGGCGGCGGTGGCCGGGGCGACGTTGTTCTGGGTGCGCGAGCAAGGCGCCGAGACCGCGTTGGCCCGGCAAGGCTGAGCCGGTCACAAATCCATCATCCAGGCGTCACAATGGCGAAATGGCTCCGGTCGACACTGGGGTCATGACCACACCCCTGCACATTACCCTGATCACCGAAACCTTCCCGCCGGAAATCAACGGCGTGGCCAATACCTTGGGCCGCCTGTACGACGGCTTGCGCGCCCGCGGGCATCAGGTCGAGCTGATACGACCTCGCCAGGCCGACGACCCGCGCCAGGCCAGTGACGACCAACTGCTGCTGTGCCGGGGCTGGCCGCTGCCGGGTTATCCGGGCTTGCAATGGGGCCAGGCGTCGATGCACAAACTGCTCCGGCGCTGGAAACGCCATCGTCCGGACGTGCTGTACATCGCCACGGAAGGGCCGCTGGGTTTGTCGGCGCTGCGGGCGGCGCGTCGCCTGGGCATCTCGGTGGTCAGTGGTTTCCACACCAATTTCCAGCAATACACCCAACAGTACGGCCTCGGGCTGTTGAGTCGCGGGCTCACCCATTACCTGCGCTGGTTTCACAACCGCTCCAGCCTGACCCTGGTGCCCAGTCTCAGCCAACGCCTGGAATTGGAGCGACGCCATTTCGAGCGGGTGGCGTTGTTGTCCCGCGGCGTCGACAGCCAACTGTTCCATCCAATCAAGCGCTCGGCGAGCCTGCGCGAAGCGTGGGGCCTGGGCGATGACGACATCGCCGTGATCCATGTCGGACGCTTGGCACCGGAGAAGAACCTCGGGCTGCTCAAGCGCAGTTTCGACACGCTGTGCAGCGCTTTCCCGGGGCGCCGGATGAAACTGGTGGTGGTCGGCGACGGCCCGCAGCGGTCCGCGTTGGAGCAGGCATTGCCCGAGGCGATCTTTTGCGGCTCGCAACGCGGCGAGGCGCTGGCCAGCCACTATGCGTCCGGGGATGTGTTTGTCTTTCCGAGCCTGACCGAAACCTTCGGCAATGTGGTGCTGGAGGCGCTGGCGTCCGGGCTGGGGGTGGTGGCCTACGACCAGGCCGCCGCGGCGCAACATATTCGCCACGGCTACAACGGCGTGCTGGCGATGCCGGGGGATGAAGAGGCGTTCTGCGATGCCGCCCGTTGGCTGCTGGAAGAGCGCGAGACCTTGCGTTGCGTGCGACTCAATGCGCGCCAGCATGCCAGTCGCCAGGGATGGGCGTCGGTGATCGAGCAATTTGAAGCGCAGTTGCGAGGGGTTTGTCAGGTTGAATCGTCGCTGCCCCAGGCCGTGTCGCAGCGCTGAAAAGCATCGCGGGCAAGCCTTGCTCCCACATTAGTTTCCCGTGAACACATCATGCGTGAACGACTGACAACTCTGTGGGAGCAAGGCTTGCCCGCGATGAGGCCCTGCAAGGGGCCGCTTAAACCAAGGTCATCAACGCCTCGCGACTGAACGGCAAGATCTCCTGCTCCCGCCCTTCACGGACTTTTTGCGCCCAGTCCGGATCCACCAGCAGCGCACGTCCCACCGCCACCAGGTCGAACTCATCGTTGTTCAAGCGCTCCAGCAGCTTTTCCAGGCTGGCCGGTTGCGCGACTTTGTCGGTATTGACCATGAACTGCAGGAACTCGCCATCCAGGCCGACGCTGCCGACGGTGATGGTGGGCTTGCCGGTGAGCTTGCGGGTCCAGCCGGCCAGGTTCAGCTCGGAGCCTTCGAATTCCGGCTCCCAGAAACGTCGCGTCGAACAGTGGAAAATATCCACGCCCGCTTCGGACAAGGGCTTGAGGAATTCGCCCAAGGCTTCAGGTGTCTGCACCAGGCGCGCGGTGTAATCCTGCTGTTTCCATTGGGAGAAGCGGAAAATGATCGGGAAGCCCTCTCCCACCGCCGCGCGCACGGCACGGATCAATTCGATCGCAAAGCGCGAGCGGTTGGCCAGGCTGCCGCCGTAGCCGTCGGTGCGCTGGTTGCTGCCTTCCCAGAAGAACTGGTCCACCAGGTAGCCGTGGGCACCGTGGATTTCCACCCCGTCCATGCCGATGCCCTGGGCGTCCTTTGCCGCTTGGGCGAAGGCCACGATGACATCGTCGATGTCCGCCTGGGTCATGCCGTGGACCACCACCTGGCCATCCTTGAGCTTTTCGGTCGGACCGTAACCCGGCACGCTGGCGTCCGGCTCGGTGCCGATGCGGCGCACACTGCCCACGTGCCACAACTGTGGAACGATCTTGCCGCCTTCGGCATGCACCGCATCGACCACCTGTTTCCAGCCGGCCAACGCTGCATCGCCGTAGAAATGCGGCACGTTCGGGTAGCCGTTGGAGGCCTTGTGCCCGACCGTCGTGCCCTCGGTGATGATCAGGCCGACCCCGGCCGCCGCGCGACGACGGTAGTACTCGATCACCTTGGTGTTTGGTACGCCGCCCGGCGAAAAGGAACGGGTCATCGGCGCCATCACCACCCGGGTCGGCAACTCAAACGCGCCGAGGTGGAAGGGTTTGAACAGGGCTTTTACAGGCATGGGGCACTCCACGGGACGAAGTCACAGGTCGGATATGACGACGATAATATGGAGCATGAGAAGTGCTGGGTAGCACTATTGATTTGAATGATCAAGGTTCAAAAGGGAGCGCTGAGTATCACAGCCTCAAGCACATCCCCTGTGGCGAGGGAGCTTGCTCCCGCTCGGTTGCGCAGCGACCGCAAAAAAGCCAGGGCCGCTTCGCAGCCCAGCGGGAGCAAGCTCCCTCGCCACAAAGGGACCGCCATACATTTTTGGGATCAAGCCAGCGCTTTTTCGATCGCCTTGATCACAGCAGGATCATCCGGCTCCGTGCGCGGTGAGAAACGCGCCAGCACCCGGCCGTCCTTGCCCAACAGGAATTTTTCGAAGTTCCAGGTGATGTCCCCGGGAAACTCGGCCCCCTCGCCCGCCAGCAGGCGGTACAACTGATGACGATCATGACCATTCACGTCCAGCTTGCTGGACAGCGGGAACGTCACGCCATAGTTGAGGCTGCAGAACTCCTGGATTTCCTGCTCGGTCCCCGGCTCTTGCCCGGCGAACTGATTGCAGGGCAGGCCCAGCACGCTGAAGCCCTTGTCCTTGTATTGCTGATAGAGATTTTCCAGCGCCGCGTACTGAGGCGTAAGGCCACATTTGGAGGCGACGTTGACCACCAGCACGACTTGCCCCTTGAAAGGCGCCAGAGGAAACTCCTGACCATCCAGGGCTTTCAATTTAAGGTCGTGGAAAGCACTCATGACGAACTCCAGGTTTGCGGATCTTTGCGAAACAGCCATGGGTGATGCTAACAGCAGCGACTAAAAAGGCGCCATAGGGCGCCTCTCCAGTCAACTTGAGCGTAGCGCAGAAATCAATGGTGATGGCCGCCTTCACCATGGACGTGACCATGGGCGATTTCTTCCTGGCTGGCGTCACGGATGTCAACGATCTTGACTTGGAAGTTCAAGCGCTGACCGGCCAACGGGTGGTTGCCGTCAACGGTGACGTCGTCGCCTTCCAGATCGCGGATGGTGACGATCTGCATCTGGCCATCGGGCGCCGAAGCATGGAACTGCATGCCCACTTCCAGTTCATCCACGCCTTCGAACATGCTACGGCTCAAGGTGCTGACCAGTTCAGCGGAATATTCGCCATAGGCGTCTTCCGGCTCAACGGCCACTTTCAGTTCGTCACCGACGGCTTTGCCTTCCAGGGCCTTCTCCAGGCCTGGAATGATATTACCCGCGCCTTGCAGGTAGACCAGCGGAGCGCCGCCGGCAGAGCTGTCGATGACCTCACCAGCGTCGTTGGTCAGGGTATAGTCGATGGAGACAGCCTTATTGGCGGCGATCAGCATGGGGCGAGACCTTTTGCATAAGAATGAAGAACGGACAAGTCTAAACAAGGATTTGCCCGAAAGCGAACGGAACCCGGACAAACGGGCTAGCTCGAACAGACCGACGGTCACCGGTTTCCATCAGGACGATGACGGACACTGGGTGGCCGAGCTGTCCTGTGGCCACACCCAGCATCTGCGTCACCAACCGCCGTGGCAGTCTCGGGCCTGGGTGCTGGACCCTGCGCAACGTATTGGAAAAATAGGCCAGCCCTTTGATTGCGGCTGGTGCGCTCAAGGCCCGGTTAGCGATAACCTTGGCGACTGAATCGTGGGTAGACGACCAGTCATAGGTCGCGCCATTCCCCTTAGAGAATTCGCATGCAAACTTTTTTTATCGCGCCCACCGATTTTGGGGTGGGTCTGACCTCCATCAGCCTCGGGCTGGTGCGTACCCTTGAACGGGCCGGGCTGAAAGTCGGCTTTTTCAAACCCATTGCCCAGCCGCATCCCGGCGACACCGGGCCGGAGCGCTCCACCGAGCTGGTGGCCCGCACCCATGGTCTCAAGCCTCCGCAACCCCTGGGCCTGGCTCATGTGGAGCGCATGCTCGGCGATGGCCAGCTCGATGAGCTGCTGGAAGAAATCATCACCCTTTACCAGCAAGCAGCCATTGGCAAGGACGTGCTGGTCGTCGAGGGCATGGTCCCGACCCGCAACGCCAGCTATGCCGCCCGGGTCAACCTGCACCTGGCCAAGAGCCTCGACGCCGAGGTCATCCTGGTGTCGGCACCGGAAAACGAAGTGCTGACCGAGCTTTCCGGGCGGGTGGAGTTGCAAGCGCAGTTGTTCGGCGGGCCGAAGGACCCGAAAGTCCTCGGGGTGATCCTGAACAAGGTCCGCACCGACGAAAGCATGGAAGCGTTTTCCGCACGGCTCAAGGAGCACTCGCCCCTGTTGCGCAGCGGCGATTTCCGCCTGCTCGGGTGCCTGCCGTTTCGCCCCGAACTCAATGCCCCGCGCACCCGCGACGTGGCCGACCTGATGGGCGCGCAGGTGCTCAATGCCGGCGACTACGAAACCCGGCGCATGAGCAACATCATCATTTGCGCCCGCACCATGCGCAACACCGTGGAACTGCTCAAGCCCGGCGTGCTGGTGGTGACGCCTGGCGATCGCGACGACATCATCCTTGCCGTGAGCCTGGCGGCGATCAACGGCGTGCCACTGGCCGGCCTGTTGCTGACCAGCGACACACTGCCCGACCCACGCATCATGGACCTGTGCCGCGGCGCCTTGCAGGCAGGGTTGCCGGTGTTGTCGGTGAGCACCGGCTCCTACGACACCGCCAACCTGCTCAACGGCCTGAACAAGGAAATTCCCATCGATGACCGCGAACGTGCGGAGATCATCACCGATTTTGTCGCCAGCCACCTGGACGCCAAATGGTTGCACCAGCGCTGCGGCACGCCGCGGGAAATGCGCCTGTCGCCGGCGGTGTTCCGCTATCAGTTGATCCAGCGCGCCCAGGCCGCCAACAAACGCATCGTCCTGCCCGAAGGCAGCGAACCGCTGACCGTCCAGGCCGCCGCCATTTGCCAGGCCCGGGGCATTGCCCGTTGCGTGTTGCTGGCCAAGCCGGCCGACGTCGAGGCGGTGGCCCGCGCCCAAGGCATCGAACTGCCGCCAGGGCTGGAGATTCTCGATCCGGACTCGATCCGCGAGCGCTACGTGGAGCCGATGGTGCGGTTGCGCAAGAGCAAGAGCCTGAACGCGCCGATGGCCGAGCAGCAACTGGAAGACACCGTGGTCATCGGCACCATGATGCTGGCCCTGGATGAAGTGGACGGACTGGTCTCCGGGGTCATCCACTCCACCGCCAACACCATCCGCCCAGCCTTGCAACTGATCAAGACCGCGCCAGGCTGCTCGCTGGTGTCCTCAGTGTTTTTCATGCTGTTTCCCGAAGAAGTGCTGGTCTACGGCGACTGCGTGATGAACCCGCACCCCAGCGCTGCGGAGCTGGCGGAAATCGCCCTGCAAAGCGCCGACTCGGCCGCCGCGTTCGGCATCACCCCACGGGTGGCGATGCTCAGCTATTCCAGCGGCGAGTCGGCCAGTGGCGAAGAAGTGGAAAAAGTCCGCGAAGCCACCCTGCTGGCCCACGAAGCCCAGCACGGCTTGCTGATCGACGGCCCGCTGCAATACGACGCCGCCGCCAACGAAACCGTGGCCCGGCAACTGGCGCCCAACAGCCAAGTGGCCGGCCGGGCGACGGTGTTCATCTTCCCGGACCTCAACACCGGCAACACCACCCACAAGGCCGTGCAGCGCAGCGCCGATTGCGTCAGCCTCGGGCCGATGCTGCAAGGCTTGCGCAAACCGGTGAATGACTTGCCCCGTGGCGCCCAGGTCGACGACATCGTGTACACCATCGCCCTGACTGCGATCCAAGCCGCCAACCGACCTTTGGATATTTAAATGCTGGACTTCCTGCCTGCTCCCTTACGCGGCGTCATTGCTTCGCTGCTGTTGGCCCTGAACACCATCGCCTGCTGCACACCGCTGTTCATCGTGGCGATCTTCAAGCTGTTGCTGCCCTTCCCCGCCGCCCAGCGCTTCACCGACTGGCTGATGAGCCACATCCATGAAGCCTGGATCAGCAACAACAAGGCCTGGATGAACCTGGTGCGGCAAACCCGCTGGCACTTCAGCGGCTTGGAGGGCCTGGATTACCAGCACTCGTACCTGATCACCAGCAACCACCAGAGCTGGGTCGACATCATGGTGTTGCAGTACGTGCTGAACCGGCGCATCCGGCCGTTGAAGTTTTTCCTCAAGCAAGAGCTGATCTGGGTGCCGGTGATCGGCCTGGCCTGGTGGGCCCTGGGTTTCCCCTTCATGAAGCGCTACTCCAAGGCTTACCTGGAAAAGCATCCGGAAAAGAAAGGCAAGGACCTGGAAACCACCCGCAAGACCTGCGCGAAGTTTCGCGACAACCCCGTGGGCATCTTCAACTTCGTCGAAGGCACGCGCTTTACCGAAGGCAAGCACGCCCAGCAGCAGTCACCGTTTCGCTACCTGCTCAAGCCCAAGGCCGGTGGCATCGCGTTTGTGCTCGATGCCATGGGCGAACAATTGGAGTCGATCATTAACGTGACCATCCATTACCCGGGCGGACGTCCTGGGTATTGGGATTTGCTCTGCGGCAACGTTGGCGAGGTCGTGGTGCATTGCCAGGAGCTGACGATCCCGCCGCAGTTCATTGGTAAAAGCTACGACCAGGACGGTGCCTATCGCCTGGAGTTCCAGGGCTGGATCAACCAGTTGTGGCAGGACAAGGATGCGTTGCTTGCGCAGATGCATCGGGAGTATCCCAGCCAGCACTGATCCCCTTGTGGGAGCCGGCTTTGTGGGAGCAAAGCTTGCTCGCGATCCAGGCGCTGCGGTCCTCAAGAGACCGCGGCGTTTTCATCGCGGGCAAGCCTTGCTCCCACACAGTTGCTCCCACAGTTGGTTGAGTTGTTCCATAGAGGAATGAAAAAGCCCGCCGATGATCACTCATCGGCGGGCTTGTACTTGCCGCTTGAATCTAGAGGCTTGTAGCTGTTTCCCTTAGATCGCCCCACGCTTGCGCAGCAGATCCAGCACCTGCTTGACGCTTTCTTCCAGGGTCAGCGCCTGGGTGTCGATCACCAGGTCGGCATCCAGCGGCACGTCATACGGGAAGGACTCGCCCGGGATGTTGTCGCCGGCCGCGGCATAGAGCCCTTGCGGATCACGCTGGGCACACACCGCTGGCGAGGCCTGGACGTAGACGGTCAGCAGACGCTCACGGCCGATCAGGTCCTTGGCCTGCTCGCGCCCTTCGGCACTCGGCGCAACGAACGCGGCCAGGGTCAGCAGGCCCGCTTCGTTGAACTGACGAGCGACATGCGCCGCACGGCGCCAGTTCTCGGTCCGCCCGGCACGATCCTGCGGCAAGCCCTTGTTCAGGTCATGACGCAGGTTCTGGCCATCGAGGACAAAGACCGCACGGCCCGAGTCGAACAACTTGCGCTCGACCGCATAGGCCAGCGTGCTCTTGCCAGCGCCCGACAGGCCACTGAACAAGACCGTCGCCGGCTGCTGGCCGAAGCGCTGGGTGCGTTCTTCCACCGACACATGGGCCAGTTTGCCATGGTGCGTGCTGCTGCCATGGGTCAGCGGCTGGGCGACGATCATGCCGGCGCCGACCGTGCCGTTGGTCAGGCGATCGATGACGATGAACGCGCCAGTGGTGCGGTTGCTCTCGTAACCGTCCAGGGCGATCGGCGCATCCAGGGCGATCCTCACCTTGCCGATTTCGTTGAGCTGCAACGCGCTGGCCGGACCTTCTTCCAAGGTGTTCACATCGACCTTGTTGACGATGCTGGCTATCGAGCCCGGCACGTAGCTGGTGGCACGCTTGATGTCATATTTCTTGCCCGGCAGCATCGGCTCTTCGGCCATCCACACCAGCATCGCTTCGAAGCTGTCGGTGACCGGCGGCACGTTGTCGGCATGCACCAGCAGGTCGCCACGGGAGATGTCGATCTCGTCTTCCATGGTCAGCGTCACCGCCTGGCCTGGACCGGCGTGTTCCAGCTCGCCTTCGAAGGTGACGATGGATTTCACGCGGCTGCTCTTGCCCGACGGCAGCACCACCACTTCGTCGCCCTTGTGCACGATGCCGCTGGCGAGGGTGCCGGCGAAACCGCGGAAGTTGAGGTTCGGACGGTTGACGTACTGCACCGGGAAACGCAAGTCGGTGAAGTTGCGGTCGCCCGCCACTTCCACGGTCTCGAGGATTTCCATCAGCGATTGGCCGGTGTACCACGGCGAACGCTCGGACTTGTTCACCACGTTGTCGCCCTTGAGGGCGGACATCGGCACGAAGTGCATGCTGGTGGGCTTCATCTTCAAGCCTTCGGCGAACTTCAGGTAGTCGGCCTTGATCGACTCGAACACGCCCTGGTCGAAGTCCTTGAGGTCCATCTTGTTGATGGCTACGACGATGTGCTTGATGCCCAGCAACGAGGCGATGAAGCTGTGGCGACGGGTCTGGGTCTGCACGCCGTAGCGGGCGTCGACCAGGATGATCGCCAGGTCACAGGTGGAAGCACCGGTGGCCATGTTGCGGGTGTACTGCTCATGGCCGGGGGTATCGGCGATGATGAATTTGCGCTTGGCGGTGGAGAAATAGCGGTACGCGACATCGATGGTGATGCCTTGTTCGCGCTCGGCCTGCAGGCCATCGACCAGCAACGCCAGGTCGATGTCGTCACCGGTGGTGCCGACTTTCTTCGAATCGCGGGTGATGGCTTCCAGGTGATCTTCGTAGATCATCTTGGAGTCGTGCAGCAGGCGCCCGATCAGGGTGCTCTTGCCGTCGTCGACGTTACCGCAGGTCAAGAAGCGCAGCAGCTCTTTACGCTCGTGCTGGCCCAGGTAGGCGAGGATGTCCTCGCTGATCAAATCAGATTGATGCGACATGACAGCCCCTTAGAAATAACCTTGACGTTTTTTATCTTCCATCGAGCCTGCGCCATCGTGATCGATGACCCGGCCCTGGCGCTCGGAAGTTCGCGTCAGGAGCATTTCCTGGATGATGTCCGTCAGGCTCTCGGCCTCGGACTCCACCGCGCCCGTCAACGGGTAGCAGCCAAGGGTACGGAAACGCACTTTCTTCTTGACGATACGGGCCTTGTCTTCGTCGGACAGGTGCTCGAGGATGCGCTCGTCGTCGATCATGATCAGCGTGCCGTTCTTCTCGATCACTTCACGCTCGGCGGCGAAGTACAGCGGCACGATCGGGATGCCTTCGAGGTAGATGTACTGCCAGATGTCCAGTTCGGTCCAGTTCGACAGCGGGAAGACGCGGATCGACTCGCCCTTGTTGACCTTGCCGTTGTAGACGTTCCACAGCTCCGGGCGCTGGTTCTTCGGGTCCCAGCGGTGCTTGCTGTCACGGAACGAGTACACGCGCTCCTTGGCGCGGGATTTCTCTTCATCGCGACGGGCACCGCCGAACGCAGCATCGAAACCATACTTGTCCAAGGCCTGCTTGAGGCCTTCGGTCTTCATGATGTCGGTGTGCTTGGCACTGCCGTGGGTGAACGGGTTGATGCCCTGCGCCACGCCGTCCGGGTTCACATGAGTGATCAGGTCCAGGCCCAGCTCCTCGACCATGCGGTCGCGGAACTTGTACATCTCCTGGAATTTCCAGCGGGTGTCGACGTGCATCACCGGAAAGGGCAGCTTGCCGGGGAAGAACGCCTTGCGTGCCAGGTGCAGCATCACGGCGGAGTCTTTACCGATGGAGTACAGCATCACCGGGTTATCGAACTCGGCGGCCACCTCGCGGATGATGTGGATGCTTTCCGCCTCCAGCTGTTTCAGATGCGTCAGTTTGTCGACCATGGCTACTCACGAAAACTTTCTTATGAACGGCCAGCGGGCCGTGTTCGAGCGGGGAATCCTAGCACAGCGACCTCTTCTAATCAGGGCGCCAACTAGATCGAAACAGCATATGGATATGCCTGCCGGTTCGGGCTTTGTGACGGATTCTGTGTGAGCCAGTGAACTCTGTGGGAGCAAAGCTTGCTCGCGATAACGGCGTTGCATGTGCCGACGCCATCGCGAGCAAGCTTTGCTCCCACAGGCCCACTCCACATGTTGGTTCAGCGTTAGTCAGATCGGATTCGGGCAGTCGATGAAGATGTGTTCCAGGGCAAAGCGTCGCGCCAGGTAGTCACCCAGCGCCTGGACGCCGTATCGCTCAGTGGCATGATGCCCGGCGGCAATGAAGCTGATGCCGTTCTCCCGGGCGCTGTGGAACGTCTGCTCCGAGGCCTCGCCGCTGAGGTAAAGGTCGACACCTGCCAGCACCGCCTGATCGATATACCCCTGGCCGCCACCGGTGCACCAGCCGACCCGACGGATCATCTGCTCGCCTTCGATCAGCAAGGGCTCGCGGCCCAAGGCTTCCTGGACCTTGCGCGCGAAATCCCGCGCCGTCATCGGTTCGGACAGAGAGCCGACCAGGCCGACAATCTTGGGATTATCCGGGTCCAGCGGTCCCTCGACGGTGATGTCCAACTGGCGGGCCAGTTGCACGTTATTGCCCACTTCGGGGTGCAGGTCCAGGGGCAAGTGGTAAGCCAGCAGGCTGATGTCATGCTTGAGCAACGTCTTGAGACGACGCTGTTTCATGCCGGTGATACAAGGGTTCTCGCCCTTCCAGAAATAACCGTGATGCACCAGCACCAGGTCGGCCCCCGCCTCGACAGCCGCATCGAGCAAGGCCTGGCTGGCGGTGACGCCGCTGACGATGCGCATCACCTGAGGCACGCCTTCGACCTGCAGGCCGTTGGGGCAATAATCGGCAATCCGGCTGCTGGCCAGGTAACGGTCCGCTTCTTCTACCAGGGTGTTCAGGGCGACGGCCATGAAAAGACTCCTAAATATCCCGTTCAGAGGCGCGCGCGGCCTCGTATAATGCGCGACATTATGGGCGGTCTCATACCGCCTGCAACCTTTGTAGGACGTGCTTAATGCTCAAGGCGCTGCGTTTTTCCGGCTGGCCGCTATTGGCCGGTGTGCTTGTCGCTCTACTGATTATCCAGCGCTACCCGGAATGGGTTGGCCTGCCGAGCCTCGACGTCAACCTGCAGCAGGCGCCGCAAACCAAGGCGGTGCTGCAGGGGCCGGTGTCCTATGCCGACGCCGTGACCACCGCCGCGCCGGCCGTGGTGAACCTGTACACCACCAAGGTCATCAACAAACCCAGCCATCCGCTGTTTGAAGACCCGCAATTCCGGCGCTTTTTCGGCGACAACTCGCCCAAGCAGAAGCGCATGGAGTCGAGCCTGGGGTCGGGCGTGATCATGAGCCCGGAAGGCTACATCCTGACCAACAACCACGTCACCAGCGGTGCCGACCAGATCGTGGTGGCCCTCAAGGACGGCCGTGAAACCCTGGCCCGGGTGATCGGCAGCGACCCGGAAACCGACCTGGCGGTACTGAAGATCGATCTCAAGAACCTGCCGGCCATCACCATCGGCCGCTCCGACAGCATCCGCATCGGCGACGTGACCCTGGCCATCGGCAACCCGTTCGGCGTTGGTCAGACCGTGACCATGGGCATCATCAGTGCCACCGGGCGCAATCAGTTGGGCCTGAACAACTACGAGGACTTCATCCAGACCGACGCCGCGATCAATCCCGGCAATTCCGGTGGCGCGCTGGTGGATGCCAACGGCAACCTCACCGGGATCAACACGGCGATCTTCTCCAAGTCCGGCGGCAGCCAGGGCATCGGTTTCGCCATTCCGGTGAAACTGGCGATGGAGGTGATGAAATCCATCATCGAACACGGCCAGGTCATCCGCGGTTGGCTGGGGATCGAAGTCCAGCCGCTGACCCAGGAACTGGCGGAATCCTTCGGCTTGTCCGGGCGGCCCGGCATCGTGGTGGCGGGGATCTTCCGCGACGGTCCGGCGCAGAAGGCCGGCCTGCAACTGGGCGATGTAATCCTGAGCATCGATGGCGAACCGGCCGGCGATGGCCGCCGCTCGATGAACCAAGTCGCGCGGATCAAGCCCACCGACAAGGTGACGATCCAGGTCATGCGCAACGGCAAGGAGCTCAAGCTCAGCGCCGAAATCGGCCTGCGCCCACCGCCGGCGCCGGTGGTGCCTAAAGAAGAACAGTAAGCCGCACCATAACCATAAAAGGGCCTTGCAACCGAGCAAGCCCTCCTCAAATCCCTGTGGCGAGGGAGCTTGCTCCCGCTGGGCTGCGAAGCAGACCCAACAGGATTGAATGCAATCGGTCTGGTGTTTTGAGGTGGCAGGTTTAGGGCTGCTGCGCAGCCCAGCGGGAGCAAGCTCCCTCGCCACAAGAAAGCGACGCTCGATTGGCAAATCAGGAATAGCATAAATTCTCATTAGTAGTGTTATATTGTTTCAATCTCAAGGTTTGGAACAACATAACATGTCATCCCTGAAACGGATTTCCATCGCCAGCCTCACCCTGGGCCTGCTCGGCGATCCGGCCTACGCCGAAGAAATCCAGCCGCTGGAGCTGGACGCCATCACCGTAACGTCCGACTACGAATCCGCCACCGGGCCTGTCACGGGCTATCGCGCCACCCGCTCCGCCAGTGCAACCAAGACCGACACGGCCCTGCGTGACATCCCGCAATCGATCAGCGTGATTCCCGCCAGCGTGCTCAAGGACCTGGGCAGCACCAGTGTTGAACGGGCATTAGAGTATGCCGGCGGCGTGTCGAAGCAGAACAACTTCGGTGGCCTGACGCTTTACGAATACAGCGTGCGCGGTTTCACCACCTCGGAGTTCTACAAGGACGGTTTCAGCGCCAGCCGCGGCTATCCGAGCACCCCGGACGCCGCGAACATCGAACGCATCGAAGTGCTCAAGGGCCCGGCGGCCAGCCTGTATGGCCGAGGCGACCCTGGCGGCACGGTGAACATCGTCACCAAGAAACCGCAACCGGAAGCCTTCACCACGCTGCAAACCAGCGCCGGAAGCTGGGATCGCTACCGAACCGCGCTGGACGTCAACACGCCACTGGACGCCGAAGGCAACGTGCTGTCACGGGTCAATCTGGCGGTCGAGGACAACAATAGCTTTCGCGACCATGTCGGCAGCAAACGTGTTTTCGTTGCGCCTTCCATCAGTTGGCAACTGAGCCCCGATACGCGGTTGCTGGTGGAAAGCGAAATCGTGCGCCACAGCTCGACGTTCGACCGCGGCATCGTCGCTCCGAACAATCGCTGGAGCGGCGTTTCCCGCTCGACTTTCCTGGGCGAGCCCAACGACGGCGACATCGACAATCACAACAACATGCTCCAGGCCGCCCTCGAGCATCAGCTCAACGACGCCTGGCAACTGCGCCTGGCCAGCCACTACAAGCAGGGTGAGCTCTGGGGTTTCGCTTCCGAAGCGCAGCCGTTGAACGCCGATGGCCGCACGGTGAACCGCCGCTACCGCGAACGCGACAACAACTGGCACGACAGCATCACTCAGTTTGAATTGCGTGGCCTGTTCGACCTCGGACCCTGGCAGCATGAACTGCTGATCGGCAGCGAATACGAGGACTATCGCAAGAACGAGCGCGTGACCAGGATCTTCGGTGGCAGCTACCCCATCGACATCTATCAGCCGGTCTACGGCCAGCCGAAACCCAATGGTGTTCGGACCGACACGGATTTCTTCGAGCGAGTGCAAAGCCGCGCGCTGAACCTGCAAGACCAGATCGTCTTCACCGACAAGCTGCGGGGCATGCTTGGCGTGCGCTACGAGCATTTCGAGCAGAGCATCGAAGACCACAACACCCATCTCACCAGCCGCCAACGCCACGACGCCCTGACCCAGCGGGCCGGCCTGCTATATCAATTGGCGCCCGAGGTCGGCCTGTTCGCCAACGCCTCCACCTCGTTCAAGCCCAACAACGGCCTGGATGCCGGCGGCAAGACTTTCGATCCCGAGGAAGGGGTCGGCTATGAAGTGGGGATCAAGAGCGAGTTGTTCGACGATCGCCTGAGCACCACCCTGGCGGCGTTCCATATCGAGAAGGAAAACGTCCTGAGCCCGGTCGCCGGCACCGATTTCAGCCGCGCCATCGGCAAGGCCCGCAGCCAGGGCATCGACTTGCAGCTGACCGGGCAGGTGACCGACGCCGTGCGGGTGATCGGCGCCTATGCCTACATCGATGCCGAAGTGACCAAGGGTGACCCGGGAAATCCCACCGGCAGCCGGATCCTCGGCGTCGCCAAACACAGCGGCAGCCTGCTGGGTGTCTACGAATTCCAGGATGGGCACCTGCGCGGCTCGGATGTTGGCGCGGCGTTCACTTACGTCGGCGATCGCTCGGGCGAAGCCGGCAAGGATTTCGAACTGCCGGCCTACCACACCGTGGACCTGCTGGCCCATTACAAGGCCAGCGATGACGTCACCGTGGGCCTGAACCTGAATAACGTCTTCGACGAAAAATACTACGAACGCTCCTACAGCAATTACTGGGTCACGCCCGGCGATCCGCGCAACTTCACTGTCAGCCTCACCCTCGATCTATAAGGAAGTCAGCATGAAATACCCCAAGACCTTCGCCCTGCTTGGCCTGTTCCTGGCCGCGCAGGCCTCGGCCCATGGCCTGTGGACCGAACAGCGTCGCGGCAACATCGAAGTGATCTACGGCCACGGTGCCGAAGACAATGCCTTCAAGGCGCAGAAAATCAGCGGTGCCTGGGCCTATGACCTGGGCGGCAAGATGATTCCGGTCACCGTAGAACGCCTGCCGGACCACGCCCGCCTGCAACCGCTCAAGCCGCCAGCCGTACTGGCGGTGGCGCTGGACAACGGCATGTGGTCCCAGACGGCGGACAAGAAGTGGATCAACGAAGGCCGCAGCAAAGTGCCCGGGGCGGTCGAAGCGACCCAGACGTTCAAGTACAGCCTGGCGATCTATGAGCCAGGGGCGAAACTGCCGACGCTTGCACCGATCAAGTTCGTGATCCTGCCGGAAGTCGACCCGCTGACCGTAGGCCCAGGCCAGCCATTGCCGGTCCGGGTGCTGCTGGACGGCAAACCGGCGGCCGGGGTGAAACTGGTGGGCGACTACCGCAGCGCGCCGAACACCGTCTCGACGGAAACCGACGCAGAGGGCCGGGCCCAGGTACTGGTGCGCAACGAAGGCCTGAATGTGATCGCGGCGCACATGGAAATCAAGCTCAAGGACAACAAGGACGTGGACACCCGTGGCGTGTTCACTTCGCTGACGTTCCTGGGTGAGCCGCACCACGAGTAACCCACAAATCCTTATTGTGGGAGCGAGCCTGCTCGCGATGACAGTATGTCAGCCACATTAATGTCGACTGATCCGCCGCTATCGCGAGCAGGCTCGCTCCCACAGGGGACAGGCGGTGCACACATTTTTTGTGAACACCCACAAGCTATTGTGGGCTTGCTCGCGAAAGCGGTGGGTCAGCTTGCATGAATGTTGGATGTCATGCCCCTTTCGCGAGCAAGCCCGCTCCCACATTAGGGGATGGTCGGTGTACGGGAAATTTGAATACACCTGTAATCCACTGTGGGAGCGAGCCTGCTCCGGGCGGCGATCCGACGATGGGGCCAATACAAGCGCCGCAAAACTCAAGCCGGCGTCAAGCACTCCGGCCCATTGAGCTTCGGATCATTGACCATGTTGGCCAACACCCGCTCGCGCAGTGGCGCCGGCTCGCTGGCCAACAGCCCTTGCAAGGCATGCAGCGGGGTCTCGGGGTCGAGCCACAGGCGCTGGCCTGCTTCGTCCAGGATCAACGGCCGGCGTTGACCCGCCGCCGGTTGGGTGATCACCGCCGTGCTCAACCACACCTGTTCCTGCACCGGATACGCTTCCCAGATCGCGGCAAAAAACAACGACGAGCCCTCTCCCGGCGTCAGCCAGTACGGACGCTTGCGCGTGCCGCCGCGCCACTCGTAGAAGCCGTTGGCCGGCAGCAGGCAGCGGCGCAGGCGCAAGGCCTCGCGGAACATCGGTTGCTCGGCCACGGTTTCGGCCCGGGCATGGGCCGGGGTGCGGGACAGGTCGGTCAGCCACGGCGGCGTCAGGCCCCAGCGAGCCCGGGCCAGCTCGCGCTGCCCCTCGGCGCCGGCCCGCAGTATCAGCACCGAATCGTTGGGCGAAATATTCCATTGGGCCTTCTGATCGGCGGGAAAACCGGGCAGGGCCGCGAAGGTGGGGTTCCAGCGAAACAGGGCATAACGTCCACACATGGGGCAACACGACTCTTGATCGAACGAACGACCGCCAGCCTAACAGACCAGCGTGCCGGGGTAGCTGTCCGGTTCATCGCCGGGCAGCGGCAGCGCCGCATTGTACGCGGCGATCAACTCCCGGGCGTATTGCGCCTGGTCGTCTTCCACCGCCAGCCCGAGCAATCCATGCATCGGCAACTCCCCCACACCGCCGACCAGGTCGCGCCCCACCAGATGCGCCGTGACACCCTCACTGGCGAGCATGCCTTGCAGCAACTCGCCTTCCATCAAGTTGTCCAGCTCGTAGATTCGCTGCATGGGCGCCCCCTTCACTCGTTTTCGCTGAAGACTTCGAGATGCCACTCTTCTTCATGGACCTGCAGTACAAAGGTGACCGGCCGACAGCACACCTGACAGTCCTCGATGTAGGTCTGATCACCGCCGGACAAGTCCACGGTTGTCTCTACTTCCTCCCCACAATAGGGACAATCATAACTAGCCTGTTCCAGCATCGCGGTCTCCCAAGTGACTTGTGCGTATAATCGCCGGTCTATTTGCAGGGCTATTTTCGTCTGGCTTATCTTCCAGGCCGTGCCCCGTCGTTTTTTCGATCGAACCTTTACTTACCCTAGCCGTTTCCAACAAGAGAGCATGATGGGCGAATTCGATGCCATCCGACCTTACGACGACAGCGAAGTCCCAGCGGTGCTGGCACGGCTGCTCGGCGACAAGGCGTTTCTAGATATCCTCACCCACTTCCGCTTCCCACGCCTGGCCGGCGCCTTCGGCTGGATGCTCAAACCTCTTATAGCGCAAAGATTGCGCCGTGAGTTCGCCGGTGTGACGTCGGTCGCTACGTTGCAGGACAAGGTGGAGTTCTACGTCGACCACACCATT
Organism: Pseudomonas sp. Z3-6; assembly: GCF_051131985.1. Classification (NCBI taxonomy): domain Bacteria; kingdom Pseudomonadati; phylum Pseudomonadota; class Gammaproteobacteria; order Pseudomonadales; family Pseudomonadaceae; genus Pseudomonas; species Pseudomonas sp. Z3-6. Next base: position 1,182,989 of record NZ_CP071644.1, on the reverse strand, counting down.
GAGCGCGCCACCGATGGCGTGACCTACACCGGGGTGGAGCAATTCAAGTCCGGCAGTGCCTATCTGTTCATCGCCAACCACCGCGATATCGTGATGGACCCGGCCTTCGTCAATTACGCCGTGTACCACGCCGGCCTGCCGACGCCGCGCATCGCCATTGGCGACAACCTGCTGCAAAAGCCCTTTGTCAGCGACCTGATGCGCCTGAACAAGAGCTTTATCGTGCACCGTTCCATCACCGGGCGACGGGAAAAAATGGCGGCGTACCAGTTGCTGTCGGCGTACATCAACCATTCGATCTGCAACGACTGCGCCTCGATCTGGATCGCCCAGGCCGAAGGGCGGGCCAAGGACGGTGACGATCGGACCGAATCGGCGATCCTCAAGATGTTCCACATGAGCCGCAAGGACGAGCCGTTCGGTGAGGTGATCCAGTCACTGAACCTCACGCCGGTGTCGATCAGCTACGAATACGACCCGTGCGACCAGGCCAAGGCCCGTGAGTTGTACATCCGCGCCACCACCGGCACCTACACCAAGGCCCCGGGCGAGGACGACGTGAGCATTGCCAAGGGCATCACCGGCTACAAGGGCCGGGTGCATGTGAACTTCGCCGCGCCCATCACCGAGCTGTTCGAGGACACCAAGCAATTGGCCCTGGAAATGGACCGGCAGATTCTCGGCGGCTACCGGCTGTTCCCGGTGCATTACCTGGCCTACGCCCAATGGGCCGACGCCGACCCGCAGTTACAGGTGCCGACGGCGGCCGAGGTGTTTGGTGCTGATGAGTTGGCCAAGGCCCAGGAGGAATGGCAGCGCCGACTGGACGCATGCCCGCCGGAACACCGGCCATTCCTGGTGCTGCAATATGCGACGCCGGTGCGTAACCAATATCGGGTCAAGGCGGGGTTGGCGCTTTAAAGCCGGGCTTGCGAGGGCCTGGTTTGGCCTCTGTGGCCTCTGTGGCCTCTGTGGCGAGGGAGCTTGCTCCCGCTCGATTGCGCAGCAATCGCAACACAGGCTTGGAGTTAGGGTTGAGCGTTCGAGAGGGGCTGCTTTGCAGCCCAGCGGGAGCAAACTCCCTCGCCACAAAAGCACTTTTGCCAGGCAATCCTCATTTGCCCTGCAAACACTTTTACAAAGCGATCCTCGATTGCCTTGCAAGGCTACTGCTTCAGAACTGCGTACTGATCCACGACACCAGCAACGCCAGCGCAAGGCAGCCGAAGCCAAACCGGTAGAAAAACCGGTTCATGCGCTGGGTGGCCAGGTCCAGCAATGCTTCGAAGCGTTCCTCGCCATTGCCACTGCGTGCTTGCAGGCAGGCCCGCGCCCGTTGTTCACGGCGACGCGTCGCATGCAGCACCCAGCCGCCCGGGCAGGCAAACAGCAGCGCGAGCAGGTTGATCAGTTTGGCGGGGTGGGCGGCGAACAGCGAAAACAGATGCGACGACATCACGAACCTCAAGGGAAAAACGGACGGGACACGTCCGTGGCCTACGAACAGGGCGCGGATTCTACCGAAAGCCTGCCGCCCTGCGCCGTTTTTTCCGACCAGTAACGATCCCCTACGGGATTGGATGCTTTTGTGGCGAGGGAGCTTGCTCCCGCTGGGGTGCGAAGCGCCCCCATGAGCGTAATCAATCAACCGAGACGCCGCAGCGTCAGTTTGGGGCTGCTGCGCAACCCAGCGGGAGCAAGCTCCCTCGCCACAGGAATGTCGCCAGGCGTTCGGGCCGTGTGTGTGTGTGTGTGTGTTTGTTGGGCTGGCCTGGTCATTACAGGCTCGGCGATCAGGCCTTGGATTAATTTTCCCAGTCACGGTTTCGTCATCTGATTAGGCCACTCTGTCGCCCTTCAAACCTGCACGGAACCCGTCATGCTGCACGCCGAAAACCAGGATCGTCTCTATCTCATCAGCCCGAGCGACGAACAACAGAACCTCGTCGACAGCTTGTCCTTCAATGTGCAGGACCGCCATTGGCTGGTGTATTGCGCCCTCGGCGGCCATCCACATGCCGACCTGCCGGAGACAGACCTGCTGACCGGGATCAGCGTGCTGGAGCTGTACTCAGAGGCTGCATGACGGTTTCATTCTGTGGGAGCAAGGCTTGCCCGCGATGAGGGCGGCACCTTCGACAATGCAGTGAAGGCCAGATCGCTATCGCGGGCAAGCCTTGCTCCCACAGGTCACAAGCCTCATCACGCCCCTGGGCCATTGCAGCCCAGGGTCATGCGGCCGAAATCTTACTCAGCCAGCACCTGGCCAATGGTCGGGTCCTTGAACAGCCGGGTCAGGGCATCGCTCAAGACATCGCTGACCAGCTTGGTATTGGTGTCCTGGTTCGGTGCCATGCCGAAGCGCTGGTCCAGGGACGCACCGTAGCGACCGCTGTAGCGGCGGTTGGCGTTCTGCACGTCGGAGCGGAAGGTCGCGCCGATGGTGGCTTCGGTCACGTACATGCCTTCCTTGGGCGATTGGTACTTGAGCTCGGCCAGGGTCACGGTCAGTTGCGGTGCATTCAAGGCGTTGGCCGTCGGCGTGAAGCCCAGCAAACGCACCGCCGCTTCAGCCTGGGCCTGCAGCTTGGGCAGGATCTGCGCGCCCTGCACCGTGATCACGCTGGTCTCCGGGTACAACCCGCCGCGGGTGCCGAGCGTCGGCGACGGACGACCGTCCACGACCCGCACCACCACCGGCTGGCCACGCCCCACTGGCGCCAGTTGGGCATTGAGCTTGGGCTCCGGGTTAAGTTGTTGCGGGCTGTGGGCGCAGCCGACGAGGGTCAGACTGGTCACAGCGATCAAACCGAACAACAGGCGTTGCAACATGCTCTTCTCTCCAGAATCGGGCACAAACAGGCCGGCAGTATAGCGGTGCGCCATCGCCGTGAACTAGCGTCATACGATGAATACTGAAATGTCTGACACGGGCCGTGATTGCCGGTTCCTGTCACCCCATTGTCACGATCCTTACACCGGTATGTCATGGCCCGCTGTCAGGCTTGCTTCAAGCTTCCTGACCCGGTATCCGCTCATGCGCTTCCTCATTTCGCTGTTCACCCCGCGCCCTCATCACCGCAGCTTCGCCCTGCTCGATCGCAACGGCCGTTGCCAGGCGTTCAAGCAGTGCAGCCTGCAACCCATGGGCGAAGGCTGGGTGGAAATCGATGAGATCCGTCTCAACTGGTTGCACCAGCCATTGCCCGCCAGCGCCCGCGTGCAACCGCTTCGTGCCCGCGCACGCAACCGGCAACTGTTGACCATCTGACCGGACGGCTAATAAAAGTCATTAAACACGACCATTTCCCTGCGTTTCTTCGATACAATCTCCCCCCGATTATAAGGACGTCTCCTGATCGGGCCGCGCAACACCGCTGATGCGCTGGTATTGGCACCCCGCACCGCCCACAGAGAGCCGCCCACACAGATCGAGTGAAGCTGGCGCGCTTGCTGTTCCTCCAGGCAAATCACCACTTTTCGCGAATCTGCAGAGCTGTCATTACGCTCGGTCACTGAGCTGTCTGCCCGTTTTGCCTGTCATGTATTCCATGGGGGCAACCAAACCGGGCGCAGTGCCAGGCTGGGACAGCCCTTTTTTGAGGTTCACGTCTTCAAAAGAGCGTGAAAAAACGGGTTTTCACAACTTCACGAGAGTGTGGCGAGCAAATGAAGAGTTTTGCGTCTGAACAAGCACCATTGGCGTCTGAAACAGCCCAACGACACAGGACCGGATATCGCTCAAGAACCGGCGCCTGAAGCCTGTCCGCTACGGATTTGGTTGCACGAACGGATGTCTCGGCCATAAGTCGAATTGCCTGCCCGGCGCTTAAATGAGTTCATGTGACTCTTGAGGCCAGGCTGCATGCATCCGCAGTAGGTGCGAAAAATTGCGAAGATTCGGACATGGCGATCCTGGCCATGGATCACTGGGGCGCAACTGACCTGCCCCGCCACTCCTGGCCGCTATGCCGACAATTTGGTGCTGCAGATTTTGGAGACGCGTTAAATGGCGCATAACGAAGCAGTCGATGTAGTTCTGGTAGGGGCCGGCATCATGAGTGCCACCCTGGCCGTGCTGCTCAAGGAGCTCGACCCCGCGATCTCGCTGGAAGTCGTCGAGCTGATGGATTCCGGTGCCGCGGAGAGTTCCAACCCGTGGAACAACGCCGGTACCGGCCATGCCGGGCTGTGTGAGCTCAACTACACGCCCCAGGCGGCCGACGGCACTGTCGACATCAAGAAGGCCGTGCACATCAACACCCAGTTCGAGGTGTCGAAACAGTTCTGGACGTACCTGACCAAAAAAGGCACGTTCGGCTCCTCCAAGTCTTTCATCGCCCCGGTGCCACACCTGAGCTTCGTGCAAGGCGAGAAAGGCGTGGCGTTCCTGAAGAAGCGTTTCGAGTTGATGCACCAGCATCACGCTTTCGCCGACATGGAATACACCGAAGACAAGGCCAAGATGGCCGAGTGGATGCCGTTGATGATGCCTGGCCGGCCAGACGATGAAGTCATCGCCGCCACCCGCGTCATGAACGGTACCGACGTCAATTTCGGCGCATTGACCAACCAGTTGCTCAAGCACCTGACCAGCGCCCCGGACACCCAAGTCAAATACTGCAAGCGCGTTACCGGGCTCAAGCGCAACGGCAGCGGCTGGACCGTGAGCATCAAGGACGTCAATTCCGGCAGCACCCGCGAAGTCGACGCCAAGTTTGTATTCCTCGGCGCCGGCGGCGCGGCGCTGCCGCTGCTGCAAGCCTCGGGCATAGAGGAAAGCAAGGGCTTCGGCGGCTTCCCGGTCAGCGGCCAGTGGCTGCGTTGCGACAACCCGGAAGTGGTCAAGCACCACCAGGCCAAGGTCTACAGCCAGGCCGCCGTGGGTTCGCCGCCCATGTCGGTGCCGCACCTGGACACCCGCGTGGTCGATGGCAAGAAATCCCTGCTGTTCGGACCCTACGCCGGTTTCACCACCAAGTTCCTCAAGCACGGCTCGATCATGGACCTGCCGCTGTCGGTACGTGCCGGCAACATCGGCCCGATGCTGGCCGTGGCCCGGGACAACATGGACCTGACCAAGTACCTGATCAGCGAAGTGATGCAGTCCATGGAACAGCGCCTGGAATCCCTGCGTCGCTTCTATCCCGAGGCGAAAGCCGAAGACTGGCGCCTGGAAGTGGCCGGCCAACGGGTACAGATCATCAAGAAAGACCCGAAGAAAGGTGGCGTCCTGCAATTCGGCACCGAACTGGTGGCAGCCAAGGACGGCACCCTCGCCGCCCTGCTCGGCGCATCGCCGGGTGCATCGGTGACCGTGTCGATCATGCTGGAACTGATCGAGCGCTGCTTCCCGGACAAGGCCAAGGGCGAGTGGGCTACCAAGCTCGCGGAGATCTTTCCGGCACGGGAAAAAGTGCTGGAAACCGACGCGGCGCTGTATCGCAAGATCAATGTGCAGAACAACATTGCGTTGGAGTTGGTCGAAGACAGCAAGGCGCACAGTTACGCCTGATACCTTGCCGTTAATGTAAAAAGCCTCCCGTGCAAAACGGGAGGCTTTTTATTTTCCGCGGTGTTATTTCATGGTGAATTTGATGCGTGTTCCACCGTTGCGAACATAGTCGTCATCATCTTCTACATCAATCAATTGAGCGACACAATAATCCGTCGGCTCCGCATTGACCCAACGACGATAAGGCATTGCCCCTTCACTGACCGGTGTTCGTGCGACATGCCCAAAGCTGAAATGGCAGATGCGACTGTCTTGCGTGTAGCTGAGGGCCTCTCGCTCGGCGCGCGATTGGGGCAGATAGTACGTCAGCTCCTGGCTCTCACCCGGGACTATCCAAAAATTGTGGCCCGAACTGGCCCAATAATCAGTCCAGCTAAAGCCGCTACCAGGAATAATCTCGTCTACCGTGGCATTGTGAACTTCGACATTGACAACTTCATCCCGCGCGTAGGAAGCGGAACTTGCCAGACACGCCGCCAAGGACAACAGCACGCCGGCGATATACTTTTTTTGATCTTCCATGATACATACAACTCCATTAAGACAATGACGTAAAAGCCACTTGGCTTCGAGTGCAAAAGTAATGGAATTTCAAGTAAAACAGAACAGCCCGAATGGTGACATAACCTTTCAGTGCGATGTAAAAAAAAGAAGCTAGTTGCGTTCAACCGGAATATTCAACGCTCCGAAGAGCGTTGATAGGCGTTGATTCAGCCGCGCGCCTTGTTGATCAACTCGATGTATTCCTCGGCATTACGCTGGTCCTTGATCAGCGCAACGAAATCGTTGCCGTGCTCATCCTTGCCATCGAGGTCATGGCCGGCCTCGACGAAGAACGTCAGGAAGCGCTCGAAATCGTCGACCCGCAGGCCACGGTAGGCCTTGATCAGTTTGTGCAACGACGGCGAAGTGGCATCGACCGGTTCGAAATTGAGGAACAGCTTGATCTGCTCATCGCCAATTTCGTCGCCAATCACTTGTTTCTTGTCTTTACGCATTGCCGGCTCCAACTCGCACAATTCACGGGGCGGGCAGTTTACCCCCGGCAGGCCCCGGGGCTCAACGCGGGCGTTCGGCGCCGGTGTGCAGGTCGGCCCAGATATGGCCGTTGGCGTAAGTGAGGAACTGCACATAAACCGTGTTGTTGCGCAGCAGATCGATGACCACCCGGTACTGGGCCTGTGGATAAGACAGCGTCAGTGTCTTGCTCGCCTCATCGAAGACTGGCTTCTTCAGGCTTTTGCTTTCGCCGTCGAAGTTGAGGATCACCTGGCTGACGGTCGCTCCTTTGTTCAAGGGCTTGCCCTTGAGACGGACCAGCAGGGGCGAAGTGACCGGGATCGGTTGCTGGTTGGACTGGCGCTGGTTACCCAGCACCACCGAATATTCGGTCACTTGCAGCAACTGCTGCTGTTCAGGTTGCTCCTGGCGCACGGCCAGGTCATCCGGTGGCAGGAACTGGCTGTGCATCGGCGCGGCCACGGCCGTCAAAGGCAGACTGGCGATCAACAACAAAATGGCGCAACGGCGGATCGACACACGCATGGCAAGCTCCAGGGTCTTGGCCGGGCACTCTAGCATGAGCACCGACGGTAAAAATAAGCGATCCGGATCAATACATCCGGGCAGCGAGCGGGGCATACTCAAAGAGCCATCAGCGTCGATCCCACTGGCGCATGCCTGTGTGGCGAGGGAGCTTGCTCCCGCTGGGTGGCGCAGCCGCCCCAAACAACAGGCGACTGCGATTCCCCTGGCAAACCGCGTCGACCCGTTTTACGACGGCTGCGCCGCCGAGCGGGAGCAAGCTCCCTCGCCACAGGGATCGTTGTTCGGCAGATCCAGATGTAACGCCCGTTCATTTTGTGTGGAGTGCCCATGTCTTTTTCCGCCCCACCGCTGTTCGCCGCCTGGCGCCAAACCTGGCGGGCCGGTTACACCCTCGAACGCCTGCGCGGCGATCTGGTGGCCGGGCTGACCGTCGGCATTATCGCCATCCCCCTGGCCATGGCCCTGGCGATTGCCGTCGGCGTGCCGCCGCAGCACGGCCTGTACACGGTGTTGGTGGCAGCGCCGCTGATCGCCCTCACTGGCGGCTCACGCTTCAACGTGAGCGGGCCGACAGCGGCGTTCGTGGTCATCCTGCTGCCCATCACCCAGCAATACGGCCTCGGCGGCCTCTTGTTGTGCACCATGCTTGCCGGCCTGATCCTGATCGCCCTGGGCCTGATGCGCGCCGGCCGTTTGATCCAGTACATTCCCTACCCGGTCATCCTCGGTTTCACCGCAGGTATTGGCGTGGTCATTGCCACCTTGCAACTGAAGGACCTGCTGGGGCTGACCACCGCAGGCCAAGCCAAACACTACATCGAACAATTGGGGGAATTGCTCGTGGCGCTGCCCGGTGCCCGTCTCGGCGATGGAGTCATCGGCGCCGCGTGCCTGGCGGTGCTGATTGCCTGGCCGCGCTGGGTGCCACGGGTGCCCGGGCATCTGGTGGCCCTGCTGGTGGGTACGCTGCTTGGGCTGGCGATGGAAAGCGGCGGATGGCCGATCGCGACGCTGGGCGAACGGTTCAGCTACGTTGTCGATGGCATCGTTCACCCAGGCATCCCACCTTTCTTACCGAGCTTCGACTGGCCCTGGAACCTGCCGGACGGCCAGGGGCATCGGTTGATCCTCTCCTATGACCTGATCCGCCAACTGCTGGCGCCCGCCTTTGCCATCGCCACGCTCGGCGCCATCGAATCCTTGTTGTGCGCGGTGGTGGCGGATGGCATGACCGGCAGCAAGCACGACCCCAACGCCGAGTTGATGGGCCAGGGCCTGGGCAATCTGGTGGCGCCGCTGTTCGGTGGCATCACCGCCACCGCCGCGATTGCCCGCAGCGCCACCAATGTGCGCAGCGGCGCCTCTTCACCGCTGGCCGCGATCATCCACAGCCTCGTGGTGCTGGTGGCGATTGTGCTGCTGGCGCCGCTGTTCAGTTATTTGCCCATGGCCGCATTGGCCGCGCTGCTGGTGATGGTCGCCTGGAACATGAGCGAAGCCGGGCATGTGCTGCACACCCTGCGCATCGCCCCGCGCAGCGACGTGCTGGTGCTGCTGACCTGCCTGGGCCTGACGGTGCTGTTCGACATGGTCCTGGCCGTCGCCGTCGGCCTGCTGCTGGCCGCCGGGCTGTTCATCAAGCGCATGAGCGAATTGACCGACAGCGCCGAGCTGCCGCGCCACTTCCACCAGGCCCTGCTGGACATGCCCGAGCATGTACGTTGCTACGGGATTCGCGGGCCGCTGTTCTTCGGCGCGGCGGAAAAGGCCCTGGATGTGCTGCGTCGGTTCGACCCGGGCGTTCGGGTGGTGATCGTGGATATGAGCGCCGTGCCGATGCTGGACATGACCGCTCTGGCCGCGCTGGAAAATATCCTGAAGGATTACCGCAAGCACGGCATCGGCCTGATCCTGGTCGCGACCGCGCCCCGGGTACGCCTGAAACTGCGCCGCGCTGGCATTCATCGCGAACAACGTCAGTTGGCGTATGTGCAGACCTTGGAGCAGGCGCGGGTCAAGAGCGAAAAATGGCTAGCCGGTAGCGCGACTCAAGCAAGGCTGGCCTGATCTGTAGCAAGGGAGCCTTTGTGGCGAGGGAGCTTGCTCCCGCTGGGCTGCGTAGCAGCCCCTTGGGGTGGAGTTGTGCAATTGCAGGTGGGTGCTCCGCACCCAAGCGGGAGCAAGCTCCCTCGCCACAAAAGCTCTCAGGCCACAGGTGCTAGGCGAATTGGGCGCGCATCCAGGCGTGGTATTGCGCTACGCCAGGCTCGCCTTCGCGGGGCGCCCAGTGAGCAAGTTCGCCCTCGCCCACGGGCCGGTAAGGGCCGGCCTTGCATTCGAACATCAGGCTGTCGGCTTCCAGCACCACCAAGCCGTGGTACACGCCAGCCGGCAAGTCGACGCCGAGGCAATCGCCGCCGGCCTGCAGGATGCGCTTGTCCACCACCGCACCGGCCTCGTCAAAAATCAACACCCCCAATCGGCCCTTGAGCACCAGCAAGGTTTCCGCCTTGTCGGCACTCAGGTGACGGTGCGGCGGGATGTAGGTGGAAGGCTGCAAACCCACCGCCATGCGATGGCACGGCTCATCCATCCCATGGAAATTATGGTGCTGCCGCCCGCGAGGATTGGCCGCGGCTTTCTCGGCCAACTCATCGAACAGCGCTTGTTCCAGAAAGCTTGGCCGAGTCATCGATTACATGCCCTTGACGGCGAAGATGCCATTGGCGTTGCGCCAGTAACCTTTGTAGTCCATGCCATAACCGAAGATGTAGCGGTCGATGCATGGCAGGCCGACGAAATCGGCTTTCAAGTCCGGCCGCGCCTTGCGGTCATGGTCCTTGTCGATCAGCACGGCGGTGTGCACGGCACGGGCGCCGGCGTGTTTGCAGAAGTCGATGATTGCGCCCAGGGTGTGACCTTCGTCGAGGATGTCATCGATGATCAGCACGTCGCGGTCGATGAACGAGACTTCCGGCTTGGCTTTCCAAAACAGATCGCCGCCGCTGGTTTCGTTGCGATAACGCGTCGCGTGCAGGTAGGACGCTTCCAGGGGGAAGTTCAGGTAGGTCAACAGCTTGCCGGAGAAAATCAGCCCGCCGTTCATCACGCAGAACACCACCGGATTGGCATCGGCCAGTTGCTCGTTGATTTGCGCACCGACACGGGCGATGGCCGCTTCGACTTCGGCTTCGGTGTACAGGCAGTCAGCCTCTCGCATGATTTGACGGATATGCTCGAGATCAGCGGACATGGCGCTCTCCAAGGGGCAGGGTTCGGAAAAGCCGGCAAAGGTACGCATCCCGCCCGGCCAGATCAAGCGTTTGTGGACTAACGTTCTGTATTGTCTATAGGACAACACCCTCGGATAGATTAATCTAGGCCGGTTTTTTTGCCCGCCGCCGGAGCCTTCCCCATGCCCATCCTCGAGATCCGCCACCCGCTGATCAGACACAAACTCGGCCTGATGCGCCGCGCCGATATCAGCACGAAGAACTTCCGTGAACTGGCCCAGGAAGTCGGTGCCCTGCTCACCTACGAAGCCACCAAGGACCTGCCGCTGGAATCCTATGACATCGACGGTTGGGCCGGTACGGTCCAGGTCGAGAAAATCGCTGGCAAGAAAATCACCGTGGTGCCGATCCTGCGCGCCGGCATCGGCATGCTCGAGGGCGTCCTGAGCCTGATCCCCGGGGCCAAGGTCAGCGCCGTGGGCGTGGCTCGCAACGAGCAGACCCTGCAAGCGCACACCTACCTGGAAAAACTGGTGCCGGAAATCGACGAGCGCCTGGCGATGATCATCGACCCGATGCTCGCCACTGGCAGCTCCATGGTCGCCACCATCGACCTGCTGAAAAAAGCCGGTTGCCGAGACATCCGCGCCATGGTGCTGGTCGCGGCCCCCGAAGGCATCAAGGCCGTGCACGACGCCCACCCGGATGTGACCATCTACACCGCGTCCATCGACCAGAAACTCAACGAGCATGGCTACATCATCCCGGGCCTGGGCGATGCCGGCGACAAGATCTTCGGCACCAAGCAGAAGGACGCTTGAGCATGCAGGACGAGTTCAACGATCCGCTCTGGCGCCAGGTCCTGTCCGGCGCGCAGATGCTGTTCGTCGCCTTCGGCGCGCTGGTATTGATGCCGCTGATTACCGGGCTGGACCCGAACGTGGCGCTGTTCACCGCCGGCCTGGGAACGATCCTGTTCCAGCTCGTCACCGGGCGCCAGGTGCCGGTGTTCCTGGCCTCGAGCTTCGCCTTCATCACCCCGATCATCCTCGCCAAGGGCCAGTTCGGCCTGGCCGCGACCATGGGCGGCGTGATGGCGGCGGGTTTCGTCTACACCTTCCTGGGCCTGGCGGTGAAGATCAAGGGCACCGGGTTCATCGACCGGCTGCTGCCGCCGGTGGTGATTGGCCCGGTGATCATCTCCATCGGCCTGGCCATGGCGCCGATTGCCGCCAACATGGCGATGGGCAAGGCCGGCGACGGCACCGAGCTGATCCATTATCAAACCGCGATGATGATTTCGATGCCGGCCCTGCTCACCACCCTGATTGTCGCGGTGTTTGGCAAAGGCATTTTCCGCCTGGTGCCGATCATTTCCGGCGTGCTGGTGGGCTTCGCCATGGCGTTTTTCTTCGGGGTCGTGGACACCGCGAAAATCGCCGCCGCGCCATGGTTCGCCCTGCCGGCCTTCACCGCACCGGAGTTCAACTGGCAGGCGATCCTGTTCATCGTGCCGGTCGCCCTGGCGCCGGCCATCGAGCACATCGGTGGAGTGATTGCCGTAGGCAGCGTGACCGGTCGCGACTACCTGAAAAAACCCGGCCTGCATCGCACGCTGCTGGGTGACGGCATTGCCACCACCACCGCCGGCCTGTTCGGCGGCCCGCCCAACACCACCTACGCCGAAGTGACCGGCGCGGTGATGCTGACCAAGAACTACAACCCGAAGATCATGACCTGGGCGGCGATCTTTGCCATCAGCCTGGCGTTCATCGGCAAATTCGGCGCGCTGCTGCAAAGCATCCCGGTGCCGGTGATGGGCGGGATCCTGTGCCTGTTGTTCGGTTCGATTGCGGCGGTGGGCATGAACACGCTGATCCGCCACAAGATCGACCTGGGCGAGGCGCGCAACCTAGTGATCGTTTCGGTGACGCTGGTGTTCGGCATCGGCGGTGTGCTGGTGGGCACCGGCACCGGCCCGGACGACTTCGGCCTCAAAGGCATCGCGCTGTGCGCGGTGGTGGCGATCGCGCTGAACCTGCTGCTGCCGGGTAATGACGGTTGGAAGCAGAAGAAGGTGGATGAGCCGCTGATTTAAAAGTTCTGTTGTCTGACAGGCCCTCTTCGCGAGCAAGCCCGCTCCCACACTTGATCCTCAGCGTACACAAACTTTGTGAACGACAAAGATCCAATGTGGGAGCGAGCCTGCTCGCGATGGGGCCCTTGAATTCTATAGAGCGATGGGCGCCCGTTCGCAAAGGGTATTCAACGCCTTCGCCCACTGCGGCTCATCATTGAGGCAAGGCACCAACACCAATTCATCCCCTCCCGCTTCGCGGAACTGCTCGCGGCCGCGATCGCCGATTTCCTCCAGGGTTTCAATGCAGTCGGCGACGAACGCCGGGCACATCACCAACACCTTCTTCACGCCGCTTTTAGCCAGTTCATCGAGGCGCGCCTCGGTGTAGGGTTCGATCCACTTGGCCCGTCCCAAGCGCGACTGGAACGACACCGACCATTTGCCGTCCGCCAGTCCCATGCGTTGGGCGAACAGTTCGGCCGTACGGATGCATTGCGCGCGGTAACAGGTGGCCATGACCTCCGGCGGCGCGTTCTTGCAGCAGTCGGCATCCTTGAAGCAATGGAACCCCGTTGGGTCGAGCTTGGTCAGGTGCCGTTCCGGCAGGCCGTGAAAACTCAACAACAGATGATCGTGTTCCTGCATCAGGTACGGCTTGGCGCTGGTGACCAGGGCGTCGAGGTATTCCGGCTGATCGTAGAACGGTTGGAGGATCGAAAACTGCACATCGAGTTTCTTTTCCCGCACGACCCGCTTGGCCTCCTCGATCACCGTGGTCACGGTGCTGTCGGCGAACTGCGGGTACAACGGCGCCAAGGTGATCTTCTTGTGTCCCTGGCTCGCCAGCCGCACGAGCGCCGATTCAATGGACGGCTCGCCATAACGCATCGCCAGTTCCACCGGGCCCTGGGTCCACTGCGCGGTCATGGCCTGTTGCAGCCGGCGACTGAGCACCACCAGCGGCGAACCCTCCTCCCACCAGATCGAGGCGTAGGCATGGGCCGACTGCTCGGGACGCTTGATCAGGATCAGCGATACCAGCAAGCGCCGCACCGGCCATGGCAGGTCGATGACATACGGATCCATCAGGAATTGATTGAGGTAGCGGCGCACATCGGCCACCGAGGTGGAGGCAGGCGAACCCAGATTCACCAGAAGCAACGCGTGATCGGTCATGCAACGTCCTATTTCAAAGGCGGCTGGACAAGTCTTCCAGGGCCGCGGGCAAATCAGTGAACCGGAATGTGAAACCCGCCGCCTGCAATCGGGCCGGCGTGGCGCGCTGGCCGCCGAGCAACAGCAAGGACAATTCCCCCAGCGTGACCTTCAGCGCAAGCTCCGGCATCGGCACCACGGCCGGCCGATGCAAGACGCGCCCCAGGGCCTTGGCAAAATCGCGGTTGCGCACCGGGTTCGGCGCGCACGCATTATAAGGACCGCTGGCATCGGTGCGGTGCAGAAGAAAATCAATCAGGGCGATTTGATCGTCAATGTGAACCCATGGCATCCACTGCCGACCATTGCCGATACGCCCGCCCAGCGCCAGTTTGAACGGCAGCAGCAGCCGCGACAAAAAGCCGCCCTCGGCAGACAGGACCAGGCCGGTACGCACCAGCACCACGCGCAGGCCCAAGGCCTCGGCCCGCTGCGCGGTTTCTTCCCAGGCGATGCACAACTGGCTGGCGAAATCTTCGCTCACCGGCCCCGACTCCTCGGTCAACTCACGCTCGCCACCATCGCCGTACCAACCCACCGCGGAACCGGAAATCAACACCTGCGGTTTCTGCTCGCAACGCCCCAGCCACGCCAGCAAAACTTCCGTCAACGTGATGCGACTGCTCCACAACAGCATCTTGCGTTTATGGCTCCAGGGACGGTCGGCAATCGGTGCTCCTGCGAGGTTGACCACCGCATCCACCGGCTCGTCAATTTCGTCGAGCCTGGCGACGCCCCGCACCGATGTCCCGCAGATTTTCGCCACCTCTTCGGGTCGACGACTCCATACCGTCAAGCGATGCCCCTGCTGCAACCAGAGGCGGCAGAGCTGACGTCCGATCAAACCAGTACCGCCGGTCAGCAATATGTGCATGAGATGTTCCTCGCATCGCGTTTTACCCGGCCCATTAGTCTATTTTTATAGGTAGGGATTTTTCGTATCGGACAGGGTCTGTGTTTAACAATAGGACAACCTGTCCAAACGCGAACGGTAAAACTTATACCAAAAACCAAAATTGTACAGGTTTAATCGACGGCGTAGTCTGTACAGAAAGGTAAACGAGGCCCTCATGACTGTACCTATCGCAATCATCGGCACCGGCATCGCCGGACTTTCAGCCGCCCAGGCCCTGACGGAGGCCGGGCATGTCGTTCAACTCTTCGATAAAAGCCATGGCAGTGGCGGACGCATGTCGAGCAAGCGCAGCGATGCCGGCGCGCTGGACATGGGCGCGCAATACTTCACCGCTCGCGACCGCCGCTTTGTCACGGAGGTCCAGCGCTGGCAAGCCAACGGCTGGGCCGCGGAATGGAACCCGCAGCTCTACAACTTCCAGAATGGACAATTGAGCCCATCGCCGGACGAGCAGACCCGCTGGGTCGGCACCCCGCGCATGAGCGCCATCACCCGCGCCTTGCTCGACAAGCTGCAAGTGCAGTTTTCCTGCCGGATCACCGAGGTCTACCGCGGCCAGGAACATTGGCATCTGCAGGACGCGGAAGGTTTCACCCATGGCCCCTTTGGCCAAGTGGTGATTGCCACACCCGCGCCCCAGGCCACCGCGTTGCTGGCGGCCGTACCGAAACTGGCTGCGGTGGCCGCCGGCGTGAAGATGGACCCGACCTGGGCCGTGGCGCTGGCTTTCGAAACACCGTTGGATACGCCCATGGAAGGCTGCTTCGTGCAGGACAGCCCGCTGGACTGGCTGGCACGCAACCGCAGCAAACCGGGACGCGACAGCAAACTCGACACTTGGGTACTGCACGCCACCAGCGACTGGAGCCGGCAGCACATCGACCTGTCCAAGGAAGCGGTGATCGAACACCTGCACGGCGCGTTCGCTGAACTGCTGCACAGTGCGATGCCCGCCCCGAGCTTCAGCGTGGCCCATCGCTGGCTCTACGCCCGCCCCGCCGGCAGCCACGAATGGGGCGCCCTGGCCGATGCCGACCTGGGCCTGTATGTATGCGGCGACTGGTGCCTGTCCGGCCGGGTCGAAGGCGCATGGCTCAGCGGCCAGGAGGCAGCACGCCGCCTGCATGCCAGCCTGCAGTAACATCGCGCGTTAGCGCTCGTCATCCGCTGCTGTCGAACGAGACAGCAGCCTGCCTGCGACACTCATTGCGTCAGTCCCTTCGATAAATCCAATTGACTTGCACACATTCGGACCTATGATGGAAATATTGTACAGAGCAAAAAATCTGTACAAGATTTAGCTATCAGAGGTCGCCCATGTCCAAAGCAGCCATCGCCAAACCCAGAATCGCCATCAGCGCCTGCCTGATGGGGGCTGAAGTTCGCTTCAATGGCGGGCACAAGCAATCGCCATTGTGCAGCCGCACCCTCGTCGAGTACTTCGATTTCGTGTCGGTGTGCCCTGAAGTCGCCATCGGCCTGGGCATTCCCCGGCAGCCGATCCGCCTGGTGGGCGACCCCGAACACCCCGAGGCGCTAGGCACGGTGAATCGCGACCTCGACGTGACCCGGCCACTGGCCGACTACGGGCGGCAAATGGCGGGTGAACTGGATGACATCTGCGGCTACATCTTCATGCAGAAATCGCCCTCCTGCGGACTGGAGCGGGTCAAGGTCTACGACCACAACGG
The DNA here is from genome assembly GCF_051131985.1 of Pseudomonas sp. Z3-6. Taxonomy (NCBI): domain Bacteria; kingdom Pseudomonadati; phylum Pseudomonadota; class Gammaproteobacteria; order Pseudomonadales; family Pseudomonadaceae; genus Pseudomonas; species Pseudomonas sp. Z3-6. Next base: position 1,166,791 of record NZ_CP071644.1, on the reverse strand, counting down.
CGTGACCCAGGACGGCGGCGGGCGCGGCATCTATGCCCAGGCCTTTTGCGAACGCCATCCCGACCTGCCGGTGGAGGAAGACGGTCGCCTCAACGACCCGGTGCTACGGGAAAACTTCCTGACCCGGGTGTTTGCCTATGCCGCCTGGCAATCCCTGCGCCGCCAGGGCCTGACCCGTCGCGACCTGATCGAATTTCACTCGCGCTACAAATACCTGCTCATGGCCCACAACCCGGAGCAGTACAAGGCCCTGGGCAAACTACTGGGCACCATGGGCAAGGCCGATGCCAACGAGCTAGGCCCACGCTATTTCAGCGCATTGATGGCCGCCCTGAAGAAATGCGCCACCCGCCGCACCCACACCAACGTGCTGCAACACCTGAGCGGGTATCTCAAGCGCGACATCGACGCCGAGGACAAACAGGAGGTGCAGCACCTCATCGGGCAATATCGCCTCGGCATCGTGCCCTTGGTAGTGCCGCTGACATTGCTCAAGCATCACCTGCGCCAGCACCCCGATCCTTACCTGGCGCAGCAGGTCTACCTGCAACCGCACCCGGAAAACCTTAGCTTGCGAAACGCTATCTAATGAAGAACGACCCCGACGCCAGCGCCCGCGAAGACTTGGGGGCCGATTTTGCCCAGGCCTTGGCCCAAGGCTGGGTGCCCATTCGCGAAGTCGCCCGGCAGACCGGGGTCAACGCCATCACGCTACGGGCCTGGGAGCGCCGGTACGGCCTGATCGTGCCGCACCGCACACCCAAGGGTCACCGACTGTTCAATGCCGAGCATGTACAACGGATCCGGAACATCCTCACGTGGATCGATCGTGGCGTTGCGGTGAGCAAGATCAAGCCGTTGCTGGACACACCAGCGCCGACCGAAACCACACAGCCGTCGGAGAACGACTGGCAGCGTCAGCGCCACGCCCTGGTGCTGGCGGTGACGCAACTGGCCGAGCGCCAGGTCGATGACCTGGTCAACCAGGCGATGGCGTTGTATCCGCCTTGGACCGTGTGCGAACAATTGCTCCTGCCATTGCTGGCCGACCTGCACCTGCGCTGGCAAGGTCAGTTCGGTGCGCAGTTGGAACGGGTTTTCCTGTACTCGTGGCTGCGCAGCAAGTTCGGCAGCCGGATCTATCACAACAACCGCCAGCTGCGCGGCGCGCCCCTGTTGCTGGTCAATCATTCGGACCTGCCCCTGGAGCCGCACCTGTGGCTCACCGCCTGGCTGGCCAGCAGCGCCGATTGCCCAGTGGAAGTGCTCGACAGCCCGCTCCCGGCGGGCGAGCTGGCCCTGGCGGTCGAACGTCTCAAGGCCCGTGGCGTCCTGTTGTATTCCAGTCACGCCCTCAACCCGTCCCAACTGCCCAGGCTATTGGGCGCAATTGATTGCCCAATCATCATTGCCGGCCCAGCCGCGTCGATCCACCACGCCCGGCTATCCACAGGCGTCTCGATGATCGAGGTGTCCTGGGCCGAAGACCCGCTATCGGCTCACCGCGAACTGAGTCGCCGAGAACTCCTTTAGATGAAGAACAGCATGCGATTGATCTGGCTGCGCAGCGACTTGCGCTTGCGCGACAACACCGCCCTGGCGGCCGCCGCAGCCCAAGGGCCCTGCGTGGCGGTGTACCTGACCAGCCCCGAGCAATGGCGGGCCCATGACGACGCACCGTGCAAGATCGATTTCTGGCTGCGCAACCTCGGCGCATTGAGCACGGCCCTGGATGAATTGAACATCCCGCTCTTGATCCGCGAGGCAGCGCACTGGCACCAGGCGCCACACGTATTGCTCACGCTATGTCGCGAACTGAACATCGGCGCCGTGCATGCCAACGAAGAATACGGCGTGAATGAAACACGACGCGACGCCGAGGTCGCCCATGCCTTGAATGACCAGGGCATCGAGTTTCACAGTCACCTCGATCAACTGCTGTTCAAGCCCGGCAGCGTGCTGACCAAGACCGGTAATTATTTCCAGGTGTTCAGTCAGTTCCGCAAGGTCTGCTACAACCGCCTTCATTACTCATTGCCGAGCCTGGTCGCCACACCGCCGCGGCAGGCGCCCACCGGCATTGCCCGCGACCCGGTGCCGACGCAAGTCGATGGATTCGCCCCGCCCAGTGAAGCATTGCGTGCCCTCTGGCCCGCCGGTGAAACCGAAGCCCGGCGGCGCCTGAACAGTTTTGTCGACCAGCACCTCGACGATTACCAGCACGAACGGGACTTCCCGGCCCGGCCCGGCACCAGCCAACTCTCGGCGTACCTGGTGGCTGGGGTGGTGTCGCCGCGTCAGTGCCTGCATGCAGCGCTGCAAGCCAACCAAGGAGAATTTGAAAGCGGAAATGCCGGAGTTGTGACCTGGATCAATGAATTGCTCTGGCGCGAATTCTATAAACATATTCTGGTGGGCTATCCACGCGTGTCGCGTCATCGCGCGTTCCGTCCGGAAACCGAGGCGCTGGCGTGGCGCAAGGCCCCCGCGGAACTGGAGGCCTGGAAACAGGCACGCACCGGCTTGCCGATCATCGATGCGGCCATGCGCCAATTGATGGAGACCGGCTGGATGCACAACCGTTTACGAATGGTCGTGGCCATGTTCCTGACCAAGAACCTGTTGATCGATTGGCGCGAAGGCGAGCGTTTTTTCATGCAGCACCTGATCGACGGCGACTTGGCCGCCAACAATGGCGGCTGGCAATGGAGCGCCTCCACTGGCACCGACTCGGCGCCCTGGTTTCGCATCTTCAATCCGTTGAGCCAGTCGGAAAAATTCGATCGCGAAGGATTATTTATCAAACATTGGTTACCTGAGTTGAACGATCTCGATAAACGAAGTGTCCACCGCCCTAATGTGCAAGGCGAATTGTTTGGCAATACAAACTACCCGGCACCGATTGTTGATCTGGCCCAATCCCGGGCACGTGCGTTGGCAGCGTTCAGAAACCTGTCGACGCGACAGGATGCAACCCTTGAGGGGCTGGGCGATTAGCGAACATGAAATTGCCGAGCGCCGGGATGCATTTTTTAACCGATGACATATATTCGTACTAACCGCAGGGACTCTGCTGAAAGCGGTGTATCAGAGCCCTGCGCAAACGAAAGGAGTATGGAATGGGTCTACGACCGCCACGGCGCTATTGGCTTACCGGAGCTGGCAACGGAATCGGCGTTTCGTTGGCTGAAGCGATACTCGAGACGGGTGCCTACCTGGCCGTCAGTTCGAACTCGGCCCGATCCTGCGAAACCCTTTCGATACGTTATCCCGGACAGGTGCTGATAGCGCCCGGCAATTTGACCGACAGCCAGACCGTGCGCGAGATCGGCGAACACATCACTCGACAATGGGGCGCGCTGGATCAGGTGATCCTCAATGCCGGCACTGCTGAGTACGTTGACGGGCAGCCCGCCGATCACACATTGATCGAGCATATCGTGCGCAGCAACCTGCTGGCCGCCAGTTTCTGCATCGAAGTGGCGATGCCCTTGTTGCGCGCCGGGATCGAGCCTCATCTGGTGGGTATTGCCAGCCCGGCGACCTACCTGCCGCCTTCACAAATCGAAGCGGGGGGCAACGGGATGCGTCATCTGTTGGAATCGGCTCGGACAGAACTGGCCGGCGCCGGCATCGACGTGACCTTGGTACATCCTGGCTTCGATGGCCCATCGCTGGGGGCCGACAATTGTTTCCCAGCCCCGACTCACTGGTCGCCAGAAGAAGCGGCGCGGCATGTGCTCAATCACTTGGTCGAACGCCCCCGGGAAGTCGCCCTCCCCATCGCGTCCATGACCACGCTCTGGCCCTTGCCTTCATCCACCGAAACCCTGCCGGCCGACATCGACTCATGCCAGGCAAAAAACAGCTATCCGATCAAGGGACGCCCCTGAGCCGCCGATTGCCTTACACTGCGCGCCATGAAAACCATCCCCCTCCATGAAATCCCCGCACCGGCCGTCACGTGCTCGACGTGCGCGGCGTGCTGCTGCCAGTTGGAAGTGATGCTGATCACCGACACCGGGGTCCCGGAGCGTTTTATCGACACGGACGACTGGGGTGGGGAAGTGATGCTGCGGCTTGACGACGGATGGTGCGCTGCCCTGGATCGCGACAGCATGATGTGCACCATCTACGAAAGGCGCCCGCTGATCTGCCGCGAGTTCGAGATGGGCGCACCGGAATGCTTGGAGGAACGCCAGGGCATTGCGACGGCGTATCGGTAGGAAATAGACCCGTTTTTTGTGGGAGCGGGCTTGCTCGCGAAAGCGTCGGACCAGCCAGCACTGAAGTGACTGACACTACGCTTTCGCGAGCAAGCCCGCTCCCACAGTATTAAAGTGTTACAACGGCATCGTGTAATGCAGCGCGTAGCTTTCCACACCGTCGTTGGTCGACTTGATGCCCGCGTTGGAGTAGTGAGTGGCGCGAATGCCCACTTCATGCCCACCATTGAAGCGCAGGCCGAACCCGATGCGATCTTCGAACTGGAAGGCCGTGCCGAGCTTGTTGTCTTCCACTTGGGTATTGGCGAACAACGCGACACCGACACCCGCCTCGATGTAAGGCTTCACGTTCTGGCCGGAAAATTCGTACACGAACACGGGCGAGAACGACAGGCTGTGGTTGCTGGATGCTTCGTCTCCGTCCCAATAGGTATAGGCGCCGCTCCAGTAGCCGGTCAGGCGGCCGACATCACTCTGCAACCAACTCTTGTCCCAGTCGAACTGCATGCCCAGGCGATAGGTCATGGTCGAGTCGCTGGTCTGGCCCACCCCAAACTCCACACCCGCTGCCTGCGCAGTGTAAGTGTGCCCCAACAACGCAGCCGCAAACGCGGCAAAGCAGAATAAGCGCTTCATTAGAAACATCCTTTTCCGAACAGACTTAGTAGATTTTGTTACAAACACTCAAAGCTATAGAAATCCACGCTAAAACAGAAGTTCAGCAGGAATTACATAATTTTCACGTTTTTTTTACAGCTCGAAGCTTCGCACAACGCCAGACGAATGCCATAGCGTTGGTAGGATTTTTCTTAGATGTATCGGATCGGCACTCGTCCAGAAGTGCGTTTCGCTGGCAGGTCCTTCAGACAACAACCCTCGCTCAATCAACAGGCGTTGAAGTTGCCGGGCCACCGCCGCCCCCGTGTCGATGAGGCTGATATGTTCAGGAATCATCCTCTCGAGCAATGGCTTGAGGAACGGATAGTGCGTGCACCCCAGGATCAGCGTATCGCAACCGGCCGCCAGCAACGGCTCGATGTACTGGTGCAGCAGTTGATACAGGGCTGGGCTTTGCAGGTCACCCGTTTCGATCAGTTCCACCAAACCCGGACACGGCTGCGTGATGACCCGCACATCGCTGGCGAAACGGTCGAGCAGCGCGGCGAACTTGGCGCTCTGCAAAGTGCCGGTGGTGGCCAATACGCCGACGATACCGCTGCGGGTTGCGGCGGCCGCCGGCTTGACCGCCGGCTCCATGCCAACGATGGGCCACTGGGGAAAATCACGGCGCAGGTCGGCAACGGCAGCCACCGTTGCGGTGTTGCAGGCAACGACCAACGCCTTGGCGCCCTGGCCCAGGAGAAAGTCAGCAATGATCGCGCAGCGTTGCCGGATGTATTCCGGGGTCTTTTCGCCGTAGGGAATATGCCCACAGTCTGCCACGTACAACAGCGACTCATTGGGCAGCAGTCGACGGATCTCCCCCAGTACCGACAGCCCGCCGACACCCGAGTCGAGCACACCGACCGGCGCTTCACTCATGTGGATCACCGCAGACGCTGCAACCTGGGTCACGCTTGACCCGCAGCTCACGGAACCGTGTACCCAAGGCATCGATCAACAGCAGACGCCCCACCAGCGGCTCACCGAAGCCGGCGAGCAACTTCAAGGCTTCAAGGGCTTGCAAGCTGCCCACCAAGCCCACCAGCGGCCCGATCACACCGGCTTCGCTGCAGGTCAGCTCGGCTTCGCTGCCGTGGCCGTAGAGGCAGTGATAACAAGGGCTTTCAGAGCGGCGCGGGTCGAAGACCGACAACTGCCCTTCCAGGCGAATCGCCGCGCCACTGACCAACGGCTTGCCCGCCGCGACACAGGCCGCGTTCACCGCTTCGCGGGTCGAGAAGTTGTCCGAGCAGTCGAGCACCACATCCACCGCCCCGACCGCCGCGGCCAGGCTGTCTTCGTCCATGGCCGCTCGGTGAGGCACCAACCGAACCTCGGGGTTGATCGCCCCCAGGCGCCGCATCGCCGAATCGACCTTGCTCAGGCCGACGCTGTCGGTGTCGTGGATGATCTGGCGTTGCAGGTTGGTCAGGTCGACGCTGTCGAAATCCGCCAGGTGCATCTCGCCCACGCCAGCGGCGGCCAGGTACAACGCCACCGGGGCGCCGAGCCCGCCGAGCCCGATGATCAACACCCGGCTTTGCTTGAGACGCAACTGGCCGTCGATGTCGACGTGCTGCAACAGAATCTGCCGGCTGTAGCGCAACAGCTCCTGATCGTTCAGCACGGCAGGCACCCCAGGCTGATGCGTTCATGAGTGCCGAGGTCCTTGCGGCTGTGGACTTGCGTGAAACCTTGGGTGCTCAGCAAATCGCGCACCGCTTCGGCCTGATCGTATCCGTGCTCTAGCATCAGCCAACCACCCGGTTCCAGGTGGGCCGGGGCCTCGGCCACGATCTGGCGCAGATCGTCGAGCCCGTCGGGCCCGGCCACCAACGCACTGGCCGGCTCGAAACGCACGTCGCCCTCGGCCAGGTGCGGATCGCTGGCCGCGATGTACGGCGGGTTGCTGATGATCAACTGGAAACGCTCGCCTTCCAAAGCGCTGAACCAGTGGCTGCTCAACACCGTGACGTTGCGCAGGTCCAGGCGCTGGCGATTGCGTTCGGCCAAGGCTACGGCTTCCAACACCCGGTCGACCGCCGTGACCTTCCAGGCCGGGCGCTCGCTGGCCAAGGCCAGGGCAATCGCGCCGCTGCCGGTGCCCAGGTCCAGGACCCGGGCCGGTGTCGCCGGCAACAAGGCCAGCGCGGTTTCCACCAGCAGCTCGGTGTCGGGACGCGGGATCAGGGTATGGGGCGCGACTTCCAGGTCGAGTTTCCAGAAGCCCTGTTGTCCGAGGATATAGGCCACCGGCTCACCGGAACGACGCCGCCGCAGGTATTCGGAAAACAGCAACGCCGCCTCGCTGGGCACGATCCGCTCGGGCCAGGTGTGCAGGAAGCTGCGGGACTTGCCCAGGGCAGCGGCCAGCAACAACTCGGCGTCCAGCCGTGGCGTAGGCGAATCCGGCAGCTCGGCGGCGCGTAACAGACTGGCGATGATGGTCATTGATTCACCTGTGCTTACTCGCCAATCGCCGCCAACTGGTCGGCCTGGTATTCGGCCAGCAACGGCTCGATCACCGCATCGACACCACCGGCAAGGATCTCATCCAGGGAATACAGGGTCAGGTTGACGCGATGGTCGGTGACCCGGCCCTGGGCGAAGTTGTAGGTACGGATCCGCTCGGAACGATCGCCCGAGCCCACCAGCAATTTGCGCTCGCTGGCGATGGCATTGGCGGCGGCGCTGGTCTGCTGGTCGTTGAGCTTGGCCGACAACCAGGCCATGGCCCGTGCGCGATTCTTGTGCTGGGAACGTTCTTCCTGGCACTCGACCACGATGCCCGAGGGCAAGTGCGTGATACGGATCGCCGAGTCGGTCTTGTTGACGTGCTGGCCGCCCGCGCCGGAGGAACGGTAAGTGTCGACCCGCAGGTCCGCCGGGTTGATCTCGATAGCTTCCTGCTCGTCCGGCTCGGGCAATACCGCCACGGTGCAGGCCGAAGTATGGATGCGTCCCTGGGATTCAGTGGCCGGCACGCGTTGCACACGGTGGGCGCCGGATTCGAATTTCAGCTTGCCATAGACATTGTCGCCTTCGACCCGGGCGATGACTTCTTTATAGCCGCCGTGTTCGCCCTCGTTCTCCGAGAGAATTTCCACCCGCCAACCGCGACGCTCGGCATAACGCGAATACATGCGGAACAGGTCGCCAGAAAAAATCGCCGCCTCGTCGCCGCCGGTGCCGGCACGGATCTCAAGGAACACGTTGCGCCCGTCATTCGGGTCCTTGGGCAGCAGCATGCGTTGCAGGCTGCTTTCCAGTTCGAGCAATTGCTCCTTGGCTTCGCGGACTTCCTCCACGGCCATTTCACGCATGTCCGGGTCGCTGTCCTTGAGCAGCGCCTGGGCGCCTTCGAGATCGCCCTGCACTTTAAGCAACTGTTTATAGGTGGCGACAATCGGTTCGACTTCCGCGTATTCCTTGGAATAGGTGCGGAATTTGTTCTGGTCGGAAATGACTTCGCCGTCGCCCAGCAAGGCGGTCAGTTCTTCGAAACGGTCCTGGAGGATATCCAGTTTGTTGAGCAGTGACGCTTTCATTGCGGTTTTTTATCCGAAAAGCTATCCGGTGAGCCCTCACCGAGGGCAAAGAGTTCCTGGGCCATGGCCAGCGCATCGAGGCGGCCCTCAGCGGTCAATTTCTTGAGCTGGACACTGGGAGCGTGGAGCAATTTGTTGGTCAGGCCGCGAGCCAGTTGCACCAACACCTCTTCGGCGCTGCCGCCATTGGCCAGCAGGCGCTGGGCCTTTTGCAGCTCCTCGTCGCGCAGGCGTTCGCTCTGTTGACGATACGCCTTGAGCACATCCACCGCAGCCAGCTCGCGCAGGCGCACCATGAAGTCCTCGGCGCCGACACTGATCATCTCCTCCGCCGCCTGGGCCGCGCCCTGCCGGCTCTTCAGGTTTTCGGCAACTACCTCGTGCAAGTCGTCGACGCTGTAGAGGTAAACGTCGTCCAACTCGCCGACTTCCGGCTCGATGTCCCGGGGAACGGCGATGTCCACCATGAAAATCGGCTTGTGCTTGCGCAGCTTCAGGGCACTTTCCACGGCGCCCTTGCCAAGAATCGGCAACTGGCTGGCGGTGGAACTGATGACGATGTCGCTGTGCACCAACTCGGCGGGAATGTCCGACAGCAGCACCGCATGGGCACCGAACTGTTCGGCCAGGGTACTGGCCCGTTCCAGGGTGCGGTTGGCAACGACGATACGTTTCACACCCAGGTCATGGAGATGGCGGGCGACCAGGGTGATGGTCTCGCCGGCGCCGATCAGCAGCGCCTGGCTGCGTTGCAAATCACTGAAAATCTGTTTCGCCAGGCTGACCGCGGCAAACGCCACGGACACCGGGTTCTCGCCGATGGCGGTGTCGGTGCGCACCTGTTTGGCGGCGTTGAACGTCGCCTGGAACAGGCGCCCCAGCAGCGGGCCGACGGTGCCGGCCTCGCGGGCCACGGCGTACGCCGACTTCATCTGGCCGAGAATCTGTGGCTCGCCCAGCACCAGCGAATCGAGCCCCGAGGCGACGCGCATCATGTGACGAACGGCCGCATCGTCTTCGTGCACATAAGCACTGGCGCGCAGCTCTTCAAGGCTCAAATCATGGTATTCGGCCAACCAGCGCAACACTGAATCGGACGAAACGTGATCCTGTTCTATATAGAGCTCGCTGCGATTGCAGGTGGAGAGGATCGCAGCTTCGCGGCTGTCGGTGAGTCGGCAGAGCTGCTGCAAGGCCTCGACCAGCTGCTCAGGCGTAAAGGCCACGCGCTCGCGGACGTCTACTGAAGCAGTCTTGTGGTTGATACCGAGTGCAAGGAAGGCCATTCAAGGTCGCTGATGGTGACGTGAAGCCGGCAATTGTCCTACTTCGTCAGATCCAGAACAACTACTCCATCTCTATCGCCCGGCCCTGGAGGGTAAATCGACGGGGCGGTTATGTTTGCCCCAAGGCTTGTGTCATGATGATCCGACCGCAGGTTAGTCGTCCTCTTCCTATATGAATAGATCTTCCGCGTTGCTCCTCGCCCTTGCCTTGCTCAGCGGCTGCCAGTCCATGGCCCCCGTTTCGACGGACGGTACGCCGCCAGTCGAAGACAGTGTGCAGGCCCCTGAAAAACCCAAGGTCTACGGCTCCTTCAGCGAAGAAACCATCTTCAGCCTGTTGAGCGCCGAACTGGCGGGCCAGCGCAATCGCTTCGACATTGCGCTGGACAACTACGTGACCCAGGCCATCAATACCCAGGACCCGGGCATCTCCGAGCGGGCATTTCGCATTGCCGAATACCTGGGCGCCGACCAACCCGCGCTCGATACGGCGCTGATCTGGGCCAGGAACGCGCCGGACGACCTCGAAGCGCAGCGCGCCGCCGCCGTGCAGCTGGCCCGGGCCGGGCGCTACGACGACTCCATGGTGTATATGGAGAAAGTCCTGCTGGGCAAGGGCGACACTCATTTCGATTTCCTGGCGCTGTCCGCCGCCGACACCGACCAGGAAACCCGCAACGGCCTGATGAAAAGCTTCGATCGCCTGTTGCAGCGCCACCCGAACAACGGCCAGCTGATTTTCGGCAAGGCCCTGCTGTTGCAACAGGACGGTGACGCCCAGGGCGCCCTCACCCTGCTGGAAGACAACCCGCCGGAAGCCGGCGAAGTGGCGCCGATCCTGTTACGGGCACGCCTGCTGCAAGGCTTGAACCGTGGCGACGAAGCGCTGCCGCTGCTGCAAAAAAGCATCAAGAAGTATCCGGACGACAAGCGCCTGCGCCTCACCTACGCCCGCATGCTGGTGGAAAACAACCGCATGGACGACGCCAAGGTGGAGTTCTCCAGCCTGGTCCAGCAATACCCGGAAGACGACGAGTTGCGCTATTCCCTGGCGCTGGTCTGCCTGGAAGCCAAGGCCTGGGAAGAGGCCAAGGGTTACCTGGAAGATCTGATCGCCCGGGAAAGCCATGTCGACTCGGCCCACCTGAACCTGGGTCGCATCGCCGAGGAACGCAATGACCCCGAGAGCGCACTGATCGAGTACGCCCAGGTCGGCCCGGGCAACGATTATCTGCCGGCACAGTTGCGCCAGGCCGATATCCTGATCAGCAATGGCAAGACCGCCGATGCCCAGAGTCGCCTCGCCGTACAACGTGACTCCCAGCCCGACTACGGGATCCAGCTGTACCTGATCGAAGCCGAAACCCTGTCGGCCAACAACCAGGGCGACAAGGCCTGGAACGTACTGCAACAAGCCTTGAAGCAATACCCGGACGATCTGAACCTGTTGTATACCCGCGCCATGCTGGCGGAAAAACGCAATGACCTGGCCCAGATGGAAAAAGACCTGCGCCTGATCATCCAGCGCGATCCGGACAACGCCATGGCCCTTAACGCCCTGGGCTATACGTTGTCGGATCGCACCACCCGCTACGACGAGGCCAAGCTGCTGATCGAACAGGCCCACCAGATCAATCCGGAAGACCCGGCGGTACTCGACAGCCTTGGCTGGGTGAATTACCGCCTGGGCAATCTCGACGAAGCCGAACGCCTGTTGCGCCAGGCCCTGGAGCGCTTTCCCGACCAGGAAGTCGCCGCGCACCTGGGCGAGGTCCTGTGGGCCAACGGCAAACAACGCGAAGCCCGGCAGATCTGGAGCCGATTCCTCAAGGATCAGCCCGACAGCCCTATCTTGCGCAGCACCATCAAACGCCTGACCGGATCCGAGACTCTTTAAGATTATGTTTTTGCGCCATCTCATCGTGTTCAGCTTCATTGCCCTGCTCGCCGGTTGCGCGGGCTTCGGCGCCCGTGAATCCGTCCAAGGCCAGGGGAACCAGGCCCAGTGGCGCGAGCACAAGCAGCAACTGAGCGGCCTGGACGGCTGGCAGATCGACGGCAAGATCGGCATCCGCGCCCCGAAAGACTCGGGCAGTGGCACGCTGTTCTGGCTGCAACGCCAGGACTACTACGATATTCGCCTGTCGGGCCCGCTGGGTCGTGGTGCGGCCCGCCTGACCGGCCGGCCGGGCCAGGTTTCGCTGGAAGTCGCCAACCAGGGGCGCTACGAGGCGCCCAGCCCCGAAGCACTTCTGGAAGAGCAACTGGGCTGGAAACTGCCGGTTTCCCACCTGACCTGGTGGGTTCGTGGATTGCCGGCACCGGACAGTAAAAGTCGCCTGACACTCGACGCCGACAGCCGCCTGTCCAACCTGGAACAGGACGACTGGCAGATCGAATACCTCAGTTATGCCCAGCAGAACGGCTACTGGCTGCCCGAACGCATCAAGCTGCACGGCAGCAACCTCGACGTCACACTGGTGATCAAGCAATGGCAGCCGCGCAAGCTGGGGCAATGACATGACCGCTGCACGCCTGACCCTGCCCTCTCCGGCCAAGCTCAACCTGATGCTGCACATCCTCGGTCGCCGCCCGGACGGCTACCACGAGTTGCAGACGATTTTTCAGTTCCTGGACTACGGCGACGAGATCACCTTTGCCGTGCGCGACGACGGCGTGATTCGCCTGCACACCGAATTCGAAGGCGTCCCCCACGACAGCAACCTGATCGTCAAGGCCGCGCAAAAACTCCAGGCGCAATCCGGTTGCGCGCTAGGCATCGATATCTGGATCGAAAAAATCCTGCCCATGGGCGGCGGCATTGGCGGCGGCAGCTCGAATGCGGCGACGACTTTGCTGGGCCTCAATCACTTGTGGCGGTTGGACTGGGACATCGATCGCCTCGCGGCGCTGGGCCTTTCCCTGGGCGCCGACGTGCCGGTTTTCGTGCGTGGCCACGCCGCTTTTGCCGAAGGCGTTGGGGAAAAACTCACCCCGGTGGAACCCGAAGAACCCTGGTACGTGGTGCTGGTGCCGCAAGTCTCTGTAAGTACAGCAGAAATTTTTTCAGATCCACTGTTGACACGTAACTCTCCTCCCATTAAAGTGCGCCCCGTTCCCAAGGGAAACAGTCGAAATGACTGCTTACCGGTGGTAGCAAGGCGTTATCCAGATGTTCGTAACGCATTGAATTTGTTAGGTAAATTTACCGAAGCAAAACTCACCGGAACTGGAAGTTGTGTGTTTGGGGGCTTCCCAAGCAAAGCTGAAGCTGATAAAGTCTCGGCCCTTCTGACAGAGACCCTTACAGGGTTTGTAGCAAAAGGAAGCAACGTTTCGATGTTGCATCGCAAGCTGCAAGACCTGCTCTAAAAGGAATCGAGTGCTGGGCACTCGCAGCAACAGATACAGGGGCGTCGCCAAGCGGTAAGGCAGCAGGTTTTGATCCTGCCATGCGTTGGTTCGAATCCAGCCGCCCCTGCCATTTTCCTATACTCATCCAGGTATACCCTCAGCCTTCAGGTACTGCGCGTGTCCAAGATGATGGTCTTTACGGGGAACGCTAACCCCGATCTGGCTCGGCGTGTCGTACGTCAGCTGCATATCCCTCTCGGTGACATTTCTGTCGGTAAGTTCTCCGACGGCGAAATCACTGCCGAGATCAATGAAAACGTTCGCGGTAAAGACGTCTTCATTATTCAGCCGACTTGCGCTCCGACCAACGATAACCTGATGGAACTCGTCGTGATGGCTGATGCCTTCCGCCGTTCCTCGGCTACTCGTATCACTGCTGTTATTCCTTACTTTGGTTATGCCCGTCAGGATCGCCGTCCGCGTTCCGCACGTGTGGCGATCAGCGCGAAAGTCGTGGCTGATATGCTGACCGTAGTCGGCATCGACCGTGTCCTCACGGTTGATTTGCATGCTGACCAGATCCAGGGTTTCTTCGATATCCCCGTGGATAACATCTACGGTTCCCCGGTCCTGGTGGATGATATTGAAGATCAGCGCTTCGAAAACCTGATGATCGTGTCCCCGGACATTGGTGGCGTCGTGCGTGCACGGGCTGTTGCCAAATCCCTGGGAGTGGATCTGGGTATCATCGACAAACGCCGTGAGAAAGCCAATCACTCCGAAGTGATGCATATCATCGGCGACGTCGAAGGGCGCACCTGTATCCTGGTCGATGACATGGTCGATACCGCCGGCACCCTGTGCCACGCGGCCAAGGCCCTGAAAGAGCATGGCGCTGCCAAGGTCTTTGCCTACTGCACACACCCTGTGCTGTCGGGTCGAGCGATCGAGAACATTGAAAATTCCGTGCTGGACGAGCTGGTGGTGACCAACACCATCCCGCTGTCCGCTGCAGCACAAGCCTGTGCGCGTATCCGCCAACTGGATATCGCACCGGTAGTTGCCGAAGCGGTTCGCCGCATCAGCAATGAAGAATCGATCAGCGCGATGTTCCGTTAAGGGCCCTGCCCTTTCCAGAAAATCTCGTTGACGAAAAGCGCCCCGCCCCAACACTCATGTTGGGGCGGGGCTTTTTTGCCCATACCGCTTTGGCGTCGGTCGCAGACGTCATTCGGAAATGGCTATTTTGGAGATACAACATGAACGATTTTACTCTGAATGCTGAAGTGCGTTCCGACCTGGGGAAAGGTGCGAGCCGCCGCCTGCGTCGTCTCGCAAGCCTGGTTCCAGCTGTAGTCTACGGTGGCGACAAAGCCCCTGAGTCCATCAGCATGCTGGCCAAAGAAGTTGCCAAACTGCTCGAAAACGAAGCGGCCTACAGCCACATCATCGAGCTGAACGTTGGCGGCACCAAGCAAAACGTCGTGATCAAAGCCCTGCAGCGTCACCCGGCCAAAGGCCACGTGATGCACGCTGACTTCGTCCGCGTTGTTGCCGGTCAGAAGCTGACTGCTGTTGTTCCAGTGCACTTCATCAACGAAGCTGCCCCGGTCAAGAAAGGCGGCGAGATCTCGCACGTGACTTCCGAGCTGGAAGTGTCCTGCCTGCCGAAAGACCTGCCTGAATTCATCGAAGTCGACCTGGCTGACGCCGAAGTCGGCACGATCATTCACCTGTCCGACCTCAAGGCCCCTAAAGGCGTTGAGTTTGTTGCTCTGGCACACGGCGATGACAAGGCTGTTGCCAACGTCCACGCTCCACGTGTTGCTCCAGAAGCCACTGAAGAAGGCGCTGCAGAGTAATTTCACTCTGTCGCCGGAGTGACCGGAAACATCGCGGACTGGAACGTAGCGAGACAGCGGGCGAGAACGCGAAGTTTACTTAACGGTAGATCCGCCATTTTCGTCCACTGTCGCAACAACGCCTGATTGCGACATTGTTATCCACACTCCAGGAAGGGCCCCTATCGTGACTGCCATTAAACTGATCGTTGGCCTGGGAAATCCAGGCGCTGAATACGAACAGACCCGGCATAACGCAGGGGCCCTTTTTGTTGAGCGCATCGCGCACGCACAAGGCGTCAGCCTGGCTGCCGATCGCAAGTATTTCGGCCTGACCGGGCGCTTCTCGCACCAGGGTCAGGATGTTCGCCTGTTGATTCCCACCACCTATATGAACCGCAGCGGCCAGGCCGTGGCGGCATTGGCCGGTTTCTTCCGCATCAAGCCTGAAGAAATCCTGGTGGCCCACGACGAACTCGACCTGCCTCCGGGCGTTGCCAAGCTCAAGCAAGGCGGCGGCCATGGCGGTCACAACGGCTTGCGCGACATCATCGCGCAACTGGGTAATCAGAATACCTTTCACCGCCTGCGGCTCGGCATCGGCCACCCGGGCGTTGCCAGTATGGTTTCAAACTTTGTCCTGGGTCGTGCGCCTCGCGCCGAACAGGAAAAACTCGATGCCAGCATCGACTTTGCCCTCGGCGTGCTGCCGGATATCCTCGCCGGTGAATGGAACCGCGCGATGAAAAACCTGCACAGCCAGAAGGCCTGACACTTATCCGAGGGGAAACACCATGGGATTCAATTGCGGCATCGTCGGCCTGCCTAACGTCGGCAAGTCCACCCTGTTCAACGCCCTGACCAAATCCGGTATTGCGGCCGAGAACTTCCCCTTCTGCACCATCGAGCCGAATAGCGGCATCGTACCGATGCCCGATCCGCGCCTGGAAGCCTTGGCGGCGATCGTCAACCCCAAGCGCATCCTGCCGACCACCATGGAATTCGTCGACATCGCCGGCCTCGTGGCCGGTGCGTCGAAAGGCGAAGGCCTGGGTAACAAGTTTTTGGCCAACATCCGTGAAACCGATGCCATCGCCCACGTCGTGCGCTGCTTCGAAGACGAGAACGTGATTCACGTCTCCAACAGCGTCGACCCGAAACGCGACATCGAAATCATCGACCTGGAACTGATTTTCGCCGACCTCGACAGCTGTGAAAAACAACTGCAGAAAGTCGCCCGTAACGCCAAGGGCGGCGACAAGGACGCGGTTGTCCAGAAAGGCCTGCTGGAGCAGTTGATCGCCCACTTCACCGAAGGCAAACCTGCGCGTAGCCTGATGAAGAACATGAGCACTGACGAGAAGCTGGTGATCAAGGGCTTCCACCTGCTGACCACCAAGCCGGTCATGTACATCGCCAACGTCGCTGAAGACGGTTTCGAGAACAACCCGCACCTGGACGTGGTCAAGGCCATTGCCGAAGAAGAAGGCGCCATGGTCGTGCCGGTCTGCAACAAGATCGAAGCGGAAATCGCCGAGCTGGACGACGGTGAAGAGAAGGACATGTTCCTCGAGGCCCTGGGCCTGGAAGAGCCCGGCCTGAACCGCGTGATCCGCGCGGGCTACGAGATGCTCCACCTGCAGACCTACTTCACCGCCGGTGTCGAAGAAGTCCGCGCCTGGACTGTGCGCGTCGGTGCCACTGCACCGCAAGCCGCTGGTGTGATCCACACCGACTTCGAGAAAGGCTTCATTCGCGCCGAAGTCATCGCCTACTCGGATTTCATCCAGTACAAGGGCGAAGCGGGCGCCAAGGAAGCGGGTAAATGGCGTTTGGAAGGCAAGGAATACATCGTCAAGGATGGTGACGTTATGCATTTCCGCTTCAACGTCTGACGCTTTTTCATATCAGGTCATTGGGGGCGATCAACGTCCTCAGACCCCATCGCGTGGCAGCTACTCGCTGCCACGCGACCGTCTGGAGCCGACGTCAGGTCAATAAATGCCCTGGATCGGCCTCGGGCGCTACCCCGATCAGCCCTATCTCGGCGTCGGGAGCAAAGATCATGTCATCCTCATCAAGGCTTTCTCGCCAGTCCCCAGCAAGCGCGACCTGGAATCGGTGGCCTTGTGCATCCGCCTCCACATCCCTCAGGTAAGTGCGGTCCAGTTCGTTGTTATAAACCATCTCCAGCGTAGTGCCCGTACCCTCTCCGAAGCCGGTATAGCCCAGGGCCGATACATCGATCTTGTCGTCAACGGTAAAGCCTTCGATAAGATCGGCAAAGCTATGGCTGTCCGTACGATAGCTGTCCTCGGTAGAGAGATAGCGGAACACGTCGGCGTTTTCACGGTTATCTGTCCACAACGAAATGTCGGTTCTATCTCCGCCGTTGAGACGGTCTGCACCCGCGTCACCGATGATGACATCAGCGCCAGCACCGCCATTGATACGGTCATTGCCGTCCAGGCCATAGATGATTTCCGACAAGGCAGAACCGGTAATCGTATCTTTACCAGACGTCCCTTCGACAGTGGGTGCGGTGAACACCACGTTAGAGCTGTCCAATTGCCCCGACAGGTTGCCATCCAAGATCAGTTCAAACCGTTGTCCAGAGGCATCAGCGTCGTAGTTCTTGAGGTAGGTGCGAGTGCCGTCTGAGCTCGCCATGACAGCCAAGGTGCCGCCATGGCCGTCGCCAATGCCGGTGAAGCCCAGGCCAATCAGGTCGATGCGGTCCTGAGAGGCGTCGAAGTCCATGACCCGGTCGCTGTTGTTTTGCGTGGTCGTGCGGAAACTGTCGCTCAGTTCGGCGAAGCGGAAAATGTCAGCGCCAGCGCCGCCCTGCAGAACGTCGCGTCCGCCGTTGCCTTGGAGCACATCATCACCCGCCAAGCCGTGGATGATTTCAGCGGTATCGCTCCCCTGCAGGATTTCTTCGCCGGCGTATCCGTCCACATGGAGCTTGCCATCCTGGCTGCCGAAGCCGGTATCCACACTGCCATCCGCGTTCAAACGGATGACGCTGAAATCTCCGTTGCTCGTGCCAGCGGCGAGGATCTTGCCATCCTCTTGCACTGTCAACGCCACAGGCGTGTCGGCCTCGAAGGTCACCCTACCCTTGGAGCCAAAGCTGGCATCGAAGGAGCCATCAGCGTTAAGCCGCGCGAGAGTAGCCAAAGTATCGCCTTCGCCATGACCCATCACGATAATCTTGCCGTCAGCCTGTACGGTGACCACGGAGTCTTCGCCAAAACCCATGGCAGCGTTCAAGGAGAGGACACCATCATCACCGAAACGGGTATCCAGCTGACCGTCGGGGTTGAAGCGCTGTAGGGTGTACGTCGGATCGCCCACGCCGGCGGCATTGTATGCAGCCCCGACCACAACACTTCCATCTGCCTGCACCGCAGTAGATATCCCTCCGTTGTAGTAAGCGTCTTCGGGAATCTTGACAGTCAGCACGCCATTTTCGCCAAAGCCATCGACGAAAGTGCCGTCATTGCCGATCCTTGTCACTGTGGCCTGGTCAAATCCACGGGCGCTGACCTGGAATGTGCCATCCGTATTCGCCGTCAGGTCGATGTCCTTGAAGTCGTGGCTGATGTCGACCGTAATAGCGCCATTTTGGCCAAAGCTGGCATCGCGCGTCCCGTCGCTGTTGAAGCGCTCCACCTGTACGCCGGTGTCCAACGCAACGGCGACAAGCACCTTGCCATCGGTCTGCACCGCCGTCAGCTCGTAGCGCGACGCCGGGGCTATCGCAGCAGGTACGATGTCGATGCCACCTTCATGGAAGCTGGTGTCCAGGCTACCATCGGCGTTTAGCCGGACAACGGAATGCTTCTGTTCGTAACCGTAGCTTTCTTCGCCTGGCGCTCCGGGGTATCCCCATGCCAGGTACTCGGTATAGCCTCCAACCAATATCTTGCCGTCCGGTTGGATAATGATGCTCTGGTTATTATCGAGCTGGCCGGTGAGGTCGACCTGGACAGTGCCCGGGCCAGTTATCACGGTATGGGTATTTGCCATCGTGCTATCGCTGGTTGCCATGGGTTAATCCTTTAACGGGTGTTGGATTCGTCACTCTAGTAGAGCAGTAAAGATTTGCACGCCGCCCCAGCGTTGGCATGAGCGGAGTTCGACCAGTGGTTTGTTGAAGCCGACGAGAAGGGACACTTCCGCTTTAACGTCTAACTTGCACGTGGTGTTGCGGGGGATGAGGTGTATATCCGTTATTTAGGTAACGGCTACTTATGGTTCCGCTCTTACAGCGGGTCACTTTCGAAAAGCGCGAAAGTAACCAAAGCGCTTCTGCCCCACCACTCGGTGCCTCGCTAGGGCTCGGCATGCCCTCACTCCGGCATTGCTCCGTGGGCCGCCGCGAAGGGCCATCCATGGCCCAGCGCGGCTATCCCGGCATCCATGCCGGGATGCCCACTCCACAACGCCTGCGTTCGGCCAGCGTGGTTAACGGGGCGCCCGAGATCAACGTCCACCGCGAGGCGGCCTTATAGCCGACCTGGCTCTGGATGGGACCGCGTTTCTCCTGTGGGAGCGAGCTTGCTCGCGAAAGCGGTATCACAGCCAATGAAGTTGTTGAATGTACAGGCCTCTTCGCGAGCAAGTTCGCTCCCACAGGTTTTGTGGTGTACATGAGTTTTGTGTCTGCAGAAGATTATGTGTGGGAGCGAGCTTGCTCGCGATAGCGGAGGCTCAGACAAATAGATGCTGGCATGTATCTCTTGCTCTTGCTCTTGCTCTTGCTTCTGATCTTGATCTTGATCTGAAGGCCCCGTTAAACCACGCTGGCCGAACGCAGGTATTGCGCAGTGGGCACCTCGGCATGGATGCCGAGGTAGCCGCGCTGGGCCATGGATGGCCCTTCGCGGCGGCCCACGGAGCAATGCCGGAGTGAGGGCACACCGAGCCTAGGCGAGGTGCCGAGTGGTGGGGCAAGAGCGTTTTGGTTACTTTTGCGCTTCTCAAAAGTGACCCGCTGTAAGAGCGGAACCATAAGTAGCCGTTACCTAGATAACGGATATACACATAAGATCATCAACAACACGCAAAAAAGCCCCGAAAGTCACCGGCCTTTGAAAATCACACCACTCATATACTGATTCAAATCGCGAAAGTCCTTAACGCCCCAATCAAACGGCACTAACTTCACACCATTCTCTTTCAACGTCCTGGGAATCAAGTCTCCATTAGGACGAAGTATTACCGACGACACAATAACCCCCGGATAAACCCTCAGACGCTCCTTGAAAGCCGCAGTCGTAAGATCAGGCGTAGGAGGATTGCTCTTATGAGCCAAAGGCCCTGTTCCCTTGAGGTCCACCCCATGGCACATCACACATCGCTGCAAATAGATATTTTTCCCATTGGCATTATCCGCAAAGGACAGCGATGTTTGAATCAGCGACAAAATCCCTAGCGAAGCAATGACTGACATTCTCACTAGAACAGGTAACCCATATAGATCGCCGCACCACCACCGGCCTGCAACCCAGCGTTCACACCCGCCATGACCACCGCCCCCTTGGCCGAGCGCGCCAGTTGCCGGTTGACCGTGGTCGACGCAATGAGCGAAGTCGCCGGGTTGGCGCTCAAGGCCACCGATAACGCCAGCAACTTGGGGTCGAGCCCGAACAGCAGGGCCGTGGCCGAACCGCCGACCACCAGGCCCACGCCCACCTCGGTATAC
Organism: Pseudomonas sp. Z3-6; assembly: GCF_051131985.1. Lineage (NCBI taxonomy): Bacteria > Pseudomonadati > Pseudomonadota > Gammaproteobacteria > Pseudomonadales > Pseudomonadaceae > Pseudomonas > Pseudomonas sp. Z3-6. The sequence continues at coordinate 1,146,163 of NZ_CP071644.1, read as the reverse complement.
ATGCAAGGACCCGTGATGTCGTCGCTGGTCAGGTCGCGATTGACCAAGGCGTCGCTGACAAACACCTTGCCGGTGCTGGGAAACGCCTCCGCCGCACCGGCCGCAGCCACACCCTTGCCCTTGATCTGGATATTGATCTTGCCGAAGCGTGGCAGCCTTGCGCCAAACCCGACACCCACGCCAACACCGCCATAGCGATAGCTGACGTCCTCGCCCTGGGGCGAACGCAGGATAATCGAGCCGCCACTGCCCGCCACCATGACCACGGTCAGACCGCCACCGCTGGCGGTCTGGTACTGCCAGCGACTTTCATTGACCGGGAGAGGGATGTTGTAGCTCATACGTTCAAAGTCCTTTATGTGAATGAACCGCACCGCGGCCGCGTTGACGGAAAGCTTTTAGCAGGCCGACAAGGGTGAACACCAAACCGATGAACCCCAGCACCCCGGAGGTCCCCCACAGTGCTGACGGGGCATCGACGATGGCGCTGCCAGCCGGCTGCTCGGGCAAGTAGTGCACGCGCACCGGTTGGTCTTTCTGGTAACCGAAGATAAAACCGCCCTGGGGATAGGATATTTTTTCGCCGCTGACGGTGGTGAAGGCGATTTCAGGATGCGAACCACCAGCATTCAAATGGCTGACGATGCCATCGGCGGTCTGTGCCTGGGCGAGAAAGTCGCGTCGATCAAGGGTGAGGTTGACGGCAATGCCCAACAAGCCAACGCCAATCAGAGAAAAAAGCAGGCCCAGCAGTAGGGTCCCGATGCGTGACGGGGTGTCGTTAGCCATGGCTTGTCCCGGTATTCGTCCATGAAAGAAGGCGGCGAGAATAACAAAAAGCCAGGCTATGGCGTATCACTGGATTTGAATGCAGGGCTACGGTGTTGGGTCAGTTTGAAATGATGCTGGAGATACCGACGCCTTCGCGAGCAAGCTCCCACAAATGGATTCTCGATGTTCGCAAGCGCCTGAACACCACTGAACCTGTGGGAGCGAGCTTGCTCGCGATAGCGGCGGCTCAGCTCACATAGATGTTCAAACCTCTCGTCCCTCTCAAGCCTTCCGGGTCCTCGGCAAGAAAATCGCCAACACCCCGAGCAACGGCAGGAACGAGCACAGCCAGTACACATACTCGATGCCACGGATGTCCGCCAGGTGCCCCAGCAACGCGGCGCCAATCCCACCGAAACCAAACATCAGCCCGAAGAACACGCCGGCGATCATCCCGACGTTGCCCGGCACCAGTTCCTGGGCGTACACGACGATGGCCGAGAACGCCGAGGCCAGGACGAAACCGATGACCATGCTGAGAATGCTGGTCCACAGCAGGTCTACGTGAGGCAGGATCAGCGTGAACGGTGCCACGCCGAGGATCGAGAACCAGATCACCGCCTTGCGCCCGATCCTGTCGCCAATCGGCCCGCCAAAAAAGGTCCCAGCCGCCACCGCGCCGAGAAACAGGAACAGGTGCAACTGCGAAGAGGCCACCGACAGGTCAAACTTCTCGATCAGGTAGAACGTGAAGTAGCTGGTAAAACTGGCCATATAGAAGTACTTGGAAAACACCAGCAGCCCCAGCACCACCAGGGCACTCAAGACTCGGCCCTTGGACAACCCATGAGTGGCCGCCTGGCCTTGCTTGAGCTTGAACAGGTTCAGGTGGTTGGCGTACCAGCGGCTGATGCGGTACAGCACGTACAACGCAAACAGGGCGAACAGCCCGAACCAGGCCACATTGCCCTGCCCGTAGGGAATGATGATCGCCGCCGCCAGCAGCGGGCCGAAGGCGGAGCCGGCATTACCGCCCACCTGGAACGTCGATTGCGCCAGCCCGTAGCGGCCACCCGAGGCCAGTCGCGCCACCCGCGACGCTTCCGGGTGGAAGGTCGACGAACCAATGCCGATCAACGCAGCCGCCAACAGGATCAAGGCAAAACTGCCGACCATGGACATCATCACAATGCCGATCAGCGTGCACACCGTCCCGGCCGGCAACAGCCACGGCTTGGGGTGCCGGTCGGTGTGATAGCCGACCCACGGCTGCAACAAAGATGCGGTCAATTGGAACGTCAGGGTGATCAGGCCAACTTGGGTGAAGGTCAGGCCATAGCTGTCCTTGAGCATTGGATAGATCGACGGCAGCACCGCCTGGATCAAGTCATTGATCAAGTGCGCCAGCGCCACGGCGCCGATGATGCGCATGACCAATGGGCTGCTTTGCGCCGGGGCGGCAACGGCCGAGGTGTCGGCTTGGGTATTGCTGATAGCCATGGGGTTTCCATACGACAGAGGGTGCACACGGGCAGGTGCGTCAATGTGCCATTTTTCGGTGCGACAAGGCTATCCCCTTAGCTTGCTATCGACCTTGAAAAATTGTCGAATTCCAAGGTGATAGCCCAACGCCATGGTCTGAATCTTGCCTTGTTAATGAGCTATAACGCGGCTTCTTACAAAGGGGACCGAGAATGGGAAGTTTCGCTACAGAGCAGGCCTACCGAGCCGATTTGGACAAACTTTCGAAGCCTTTTAAAAGGGCACCCGTTTTAGCACTGTGTAAAAACGCACAAAAACAGTACAGGGGTGTTCAGGGGAGTATGGGCATGCAGGCTTTTCTATCACCGGGAATCAGGTTGTTGGGGCGTTTCGGCTTCGCCCGCAAATTCCAATTGCTGTTCCTGCTATTTATCCTGCCGCTCATGGGCAGCCTGTGGCTCATCGGCCAGGATTATCGCGACAAACTCAGCCTGATTTCCGGGGAACGCGCCGGGGTGCGCCAATTGCTGGCCCTGGATAACCTCGACAACCTGCTCACCGCCCAGCGCAACCGCGCCGCCCGCTGGCGTGCCACCGAGACCAATCGGCAGCCGACACCCGCGACGCTGGCCGCCATGGCGGCGTACGATGCAGTGCAACCGGCCCTCAACCAGGCCGCCAGTGACCTGGCCTCTACCCTGCAAACCGCAGGGGCCGAAGCCGACACCCTCGCCCGTTATCAAACCCTGCAAACCAGCCTCAACAGCCTGGACTCGAAAAGCCTGGGCAGCGTGGGTTGGTGGCCGGATGGCTATGACCGCTTCACCGCAGCGCTCAGCGCCCTGCAAGCGTTGCGCGAACAAATGGTCATGGATAACCGCCTGACCCTCGCCTCCTGGCTGGAGACTTATCTGTTGACTCAGATTTCCACCCAGCAGACGCCGGACCTGATCGAACGGGTCGGCCGTCTGGCCAGCGTCGGCCAGGCCTCCGTGGTGTCGGGCCAATTCACCTTGCAGAGCCGCCTGCAACTGCGGGACCTGCGCAGCCGTATCGGCGACGCCCGGGATCAACTGGTCAAGACCGGAACATTGCTGGAAACCCGCCTGCCCAGCGACCTGCAGACGTGGGCTGGACAATTCCAAGGCAGCCTCAAGCACTTGGACGCCGGCCTCAAAGTCCTGGATGACGGCGTGTTCGGCGGCGCCATCAATCTGAAGCCGGAAGACTTCGAAAAACACATGGATGCCCTCCTCGCCGACCTGGCGACCCTGCGGCAACAATCGCTGGTGGCGCTGGATACGCGACTGGACCACTACTACGGCTCGGCGATTCGCCAGTTCATCCTGGTCGCGACGGTCCTCGGCTGCCTGCTGCTGGCCGCGCTGTATCTTTTTGTCTGCCTGCAAGCGTCGATCCGGCGCAGCGCCAGCGGTATCACCTTACTGGCCGAGGCCCTGCGCGACGGCAATCTCAGCTTGCAAGTACCGGTGCAAGGGCGCGATGAACTGGCGGCCATCAGCACCGCCCTCAACGTCGCCGTGGTGCAGTTGCGCAACAGTCTGCTGGGGGTGGATCACGAGACGTTGCAGTTGAGCAACGCCGTGCGCACCCTCAATACACACTCCAGCGGCGCCCTGGGAGAAGTCGAGGCCCAGCAAATACAGATCAGCCAGATCGCCGCCGCCGCGACGCAACTGGCCGCCACCTCCCAAGGCGTGGCAAAGAGCTGTGAACAAGCTTCCGACAGCGCCCAGCAAACCCGGCGCATCGCCGCCGACAGCAGCCGCGACAGCCAGCGCACCACGGCGAGTATCCAGCAGCTCAACCAACGGCTCAACGAAACCGCCGCCGCACTGGGGCGGGTCAGCGAACAGGGGCAACAGATCCAACTGGTGGTCGATACCATTCGTGGCGTCGCCGAGCAGACCAATCTCCTGGCCCTCAATGCCGCTATCGAAGCGGCTCGCGCCGGCGAACAAGGCCGCGGTTTCGCGGTGGTCGCCGATGAAGTGCGCAGCCTGTCGCAACGCACCCAGTCCTCCACGCAACAAATTGCCGGCACCGTCGACAGCCTGCGCGCCACGGTCAACGAAGCCGTCAGCCTGATGGAAGCCGCCTGCGGCCAAGCCCAGACCGACGCCCAAGCCGTCACTGGCCTCGGCGAGCGACTGGGCGAAATTGCCAGCGCCGTGCAAAGCGTCACCGACACCCTGGCGCAAATCGCCACCGCCGTGGATGAACAAGCCAGCACCGCCGACGAAGTCAGCGGCAATATCCAACAGGTCGACCAGGCGGCCATGCGCTTGCTCGAAGGCGCACGGGCCGTGAACGTGGCGGCCGATACCTTGAGCCAGGGAAGCCAGGCCTTGAGTGCCAACACAGGGAGATTTCAGCTCGGCTGACAGGGATTTGCAGCGAGGATTGTTAAGCGGTTGAAAGCGCAGAGAAATATTTCAGATTTACGCTTGACACATCTTCGTTACCGGCGAATAATGCGCGCCACTTGGCTACATAGCTCAGTTGGTTAGAGCATAGCATTCATAATGCTGGGGTCCGGGGTTCAAGTCCCTGTGTAGCCACCAAGTACTAAAAACGGCTTATCGAAAGATAAGCCGTTTTTTTATGCCTTGAAAAAACCCGCTCTCTCAGAAATTGTTTATGCCCCTGCCATCAGGGACAGACTGGGCTTTGCTCAGTCCCGTGTCGATTTGCGCCACACGCCTCGCATCGCTACAGTCGATCCTATATCCCAAGCCCACGGATGGAGCGACACGTGCTCACAGATCTGAAACCGAACCTTCATCGCCTGTCAGCCGTTTCGTTGCTGGCTGTCGCGTTAACGCTTGGCGCCTGCAAGGCCCCGCCTTCCTCCACCGCCACACCAGCATTGCCCGCTCCGCCGGAGATCACTTCAGGCTACCGCACCGACGTGCAGACGCGTTACGCCGACAAGCACATGGCGGCCGCGGCCAACCCGCTGGCGGCCGAAGCCGGGCGGGAGATGTTGCGGCGCGGCGGCTCGGCCATCGACGCGGCGATTGCGATGCAAGCCGTGCTGACCCTGGTGGAGCCACAATCCTCGGGCATTGGCGGCGGCGCGTTCATTGTGCTGTGGGATGGCAAGGCTGTGCGCACCTACGACGGTCGCGAAACGGCACCGGCCGGCGCCACCGAAAGACTTTTCCTGCAAGCCGACGGCAAACCCATGCCGTTTACCGCCGCCCAAATTGGCGGCCGCTCCGTTGGCACTCCCGGGGTGTTGCGTGGACTGGAACTGGCCCACCGTAAACACGGGCGCCTGCAATGGGCGACGTTGTTCGAACCAGCCATTGCGTTGGCCGAACAAGGCTTCGCGATTTCGCCCAGGCTACATTCATTGATCGCGACCGACCCGTCTTTGCCGGGCTCGCCGGACATGGCGGCATACTTTCTCAATGCCGATGGCAGTCCGAAGGCAGTTGGCACCATCCTGAAAAACCCGGCATTGGCAGGGGTGCTCAAGCGCATCGCCAACGAAGGTCCCGATGCGTTGTATAAAGGGCCGGTTGCCGAGGAGATCGTCGCCAAGGTGCAGGGTCACGCCAACCCTGGCAGCCTTTCGCTGAACGACCTCCAGGGCTACACCGCACGGGAGCGGCCCGCGTTGTGCACCGATTACAAGCGCTGGCAAATCTGCGGCATGCCACCACCGTCTTCGGGCGGGGTTGCCGTGGCACAGATCCTCGGGACGTTGCAGGCCTTGGAACAGCGCGACAGCAATGCAGCCCTCGCCCCCTTGAAACCCCTCAAGACCGATAAACCCGCCGGCATTGAACCCTCTCCCGAAGCGGTGCACCTGATCGCCGAAGCCGAGCGCCTGGCCTACGCCGACCGCGCCCAATACATCGCCGACCCGAATTTTGTAGCCGTGCCGCTCAACGGACTGGTGAATCAAGGTTACCTGGCCAGCCGAGCCAGCCTGATCGGCCCTCGTAGCATGGGTGTCGCCAAGCCCGGCACACCACCGGGCATCCAGGTAGCCTACGCCCCGGACCGTTCACCGCTGCGTATTTCCACCTCGCAAGTGGTGGCGGTGGATGACCAGGGTGGTGCGGTGTCCATGACCACGACGGTGGAATCGGCGTTCGGCTCGCACCTGATGGTCCAGGGTTTCATGCTCAACAACCAGATGACTGATTTCTCGTTCATCCCTGAAGAAAACGGGCAAAAAGTCGCCAACCGCGTCGAACCCGGCAAACGCCCGCGCTCATCCATGGCGCCGACACTGGTCTTCGATCATCAAGGTAGACTGCTGGCCGCTGTCGGCTCCCCCGGCGGCTCGCAAATCATCGAATACGTCGCCAAGTCAGTGATCGGCCTGCTGGACTGGAACCTGGATCCGCAAACCGCCATCAACCTCCCCAACTTCGGCAGCCGCAATGGCCCCACCGAACTGGAGAAAGGACAGTTCAGCCCGACGCTGGTCCAGGCGCTGAAAGACAAGGGCCACACGGTGAGCGAAATCGACATGAACAGCGGCACCCAGGCTATTGTCCGGGTGCGTGATGCTCAGGGGAAAACCTCACTGGCCGGCGGTGCGGACCCGCGACGGGAAGGCGCAGCGCTGGGGGATTGAGTACTCGTCGATCAAGTTGAGGCAGCCTTAGGGAGTTGCATACTGTGGCGAGGGAGCTTGCTCCCGCTGGGCTGCGAAGCGGCCCCCATTGGATCACCAAGATCGTTCAGGCAGACCGCGTCAGCCGTTTTACGACGGCTGCGCCGCCGAGCGGGAGCAAGCTCCCTCGCCACAGGGAGAGTGTTTGGCTGGAATGATCAGTCTGTGAGCACCAGAAAATCCTGTGGAAGCGAGCTTGCTTGCGATAGCGGCGGCTCGCCCAGCAGTGTTTTCAAGTCGATAGCTGATTGGCAAACTGGCTCACCGCATCGACGACTTTTTTCGCCCCGTCCTGGATCTCAACGATCACCGTCCCCGCCTCGGCGGCCAGGGCCAGTCCGTGTTCGGCCTGGTGCTGGCCGTCGGTCATCAGCGCCACGGCGTTGCGGGCCATGTCCTGGTTCTGGCGAACCACGCCGACGATTTCATCGGTGGCCTGGCTGGTGCGCGATGCCAATTGGCGCACCTCATCGGCCACCACCGCAAAGCCCCGGCCTTGCTCGCCGGCCCGGGCCGCTTCGATCGCGGCGTTGAGCGCCAGCAGGTTGGTCTGTTCGGCGATGCCGCTGATGGTCTTGACGATGGTGCCGATCACCAGCGATTGCTCGTTCAACGCCTCGATGCCTTGACCGGCGGTTTGCATGTGCCGGGCCAGGTCGCGCATCACGTCCACGGCCTGGGTCACCACCGTCGTGCCGCGCTGGGCGCTGTTGTCGGTCTGCAGCGAGGTGCTGTAGGCAATGTTGGCCGCCTCGGCGACAGCTTTTTCCTGGTTGACCTGGTCGGTGATGTTGGTGGCGAACTTCACCACTTTATACAGTCGATCGTTGGCATCGAGCACCGGGTTATAGGACGCCTCCAACCATACTTCACGACCGCTGCTGTCGAGACGCTTGAAGCGCCCGGCCACGAATTCCCCGCTGTTCAAGCGTTTCCAGAAATGCTGATAGCCCGCGCTGTTGTATTCCTCAGGCTCACAAAACGTGCGGTGGTGCTTGCCCTTGATCTGCGCGAGGCTGTAACCCATGGCGTTGAGGAAGCGATCATTGGCCGTCAGTACGTGCCCGCCCAGATCGAACTCGATCACTGCCGTTGAACGCACCAATGCGCCGATGAGGTTTTCATGTTCCCGGGACGCTTCGATGGTGCGGGTCAGGTCATTGGAGTACATCGAAAAATAGCGGACCCGCCCGTCAGCATTCCGTACGGGCTGGAGGATTGAACGCAGCCAGGCTTCCTGGCCATTGCCCCGCAGCAGGCGCACGGCACCGGAAAAGTGCTCGCCACGGGTCAGCGCCGACTTGAAGCGAACCTGGAATTCATTAGATCTCAGATACGCGGGAACCAGCTCATCCACAGCCCGGCCGATCAGGTCCTGGCTCTTGTAGCGCATCTCGTCGAGGAAATTCTGATTGACCGATTGAATCCGTCCGTCGGCATCCAGGGTGAGGCCAAGCATTTCGCGATCCAGGCTTTCCTTGACTTGCACAAGGCTGGACAGTTCTTGGCGAAGAGCCAGTAGCTCCTGCTTCAGGCGGTTGTTGAACATGGGCAGCTCCGACAGCAGAAGAATTGAATAGGCTGTTCCCTTGCCATCGGCCCAGCGTTTTTTTTCTAAAGAGCGCCGCGAGCCGGTACTGAAAATATACCGTCGCCCGCCGAACCCGATCAGCCTCCCACGGTCACTGGATTGTTCTACTGTTGCGCCTGGCTTTTGAAGCTGCCTTGAATATTCATAATCATAAAAACGAGGTAATTGCCGTGACCACTGACATCGAAGACAGCCGTTCCGCCCGCTTCGCCTTGCGCTGTTCCAGTTTCGCCGAGCGCTGGTTTCCCGACTCCTGGGTCTTCGCCGCGCTGGCGGTGCTGGTGGTCGCCGTGGCGACGCAATTCATCGGCGCCACGCCCACGACAGCGGCCATGGCGTTCGGCGACGGCTTCTGGAGCCTGATCCCGTTCACCATGCAAATGGCCTTCGTGGTGATTGGCGGTTACGTGGTTGCCAGCTCGCCGCCGGCCGTCAAGTTGATCGATCGACTTGCGCGTATTCCGACCAACGGCCGCTCCGCGGTGGCGTGGGTGGCGCTGATTTCCATGGTCGCGTCTTTGCTCAACTGGGGCCTGTCGCTGGTATTTGGAGGTTTGCTGGTGCGCGCCCTCGCCCGGCGCACCGACCTGAAGATGGATTACCGCGCCGCCGGCGCCGCCGCTTACCTGGGCCTCGGCGCGGTATGGGCCCTGGGGTTGTCTTCGTCGGCGGCGCAATTGCAGGCCAACCCGGCCAGCCTGCCCCCCTCGATCCTGTCGATTACCGGCGTCATTCCTTTCACCCAGACCATTTTTCTCTGGCAGTCTGGCGTGATGCTGCTGGCGCTGATCGTGATCTCGCTGATTGTCGCCTACGCCACCGCTCCCGGCCCCAACAGCGCACGTGATGCCGCCGCGTGTGGAATCGATCCGAGTTTCAGCATGCCGGCATTGCAGCCCCGTACCCGCCCGGGAGAATGGCTGGAGCACAGCCCGCTGCTGACCATCGCCCTGGTGCTACTGGCCGCCGGCTGGCTGTTCCATGAATTTTCGACCAAGCCTGCGATCAGCGCCATTTCCGGGCTCAACACCTATAACTTCCTGTTCATCATGCTCGGCGCCTTGCTGCACTGGCGGCCGCGCAGCTTTCTCGACGCCGTGGCCCGCGCGGTGCCGACCACCACGGGCGTGTTGATCCAGTTCCCGTTGTACGGCTCGATCGCCGCGCTGCTGACCACGGTCAAAGGCAGCGATGCCCAGACCCTGGCTCACCACATCTCGACCTTTTTCGTCCAGATCGCCTCCCATGACACCTACGCTTTGCTGATGGGCGTCTATTCGGCGGTGCTGGGCTTTTTCATTCCTTCCGGTGGCGGCAAGTGGATCATCGAGGCGCCCTACGTCATGCAAGTGGCTAACGACCTGAACTATCACCTCGGTTGGGCGGTGCAGATCTATAACGCCGCCGAAGCGCTGCCGAACCTCATCAACCCGTTCTACATGCTGCCGTTGCTGGGGGTGCTGGGGCTGAAGGCCAGGGACTTGATCGGGTTTTCCTTCGTGCAGTTGCTGGTGCACACGCCGTTGGTACTGGCGCTGCTGTGGGCGCTCGGGACGACATTGACGTATTTGCCGCCAGTGATGCCATAAGCCTTAAAACAGGGCCGATATTTCCATCGGCCCACTTCTTCTTCGGCTCGGTCTGTTTCAGTATGGATACACCCCTGTTTTCCTGGGGCCCCCACGCTGAAAAGGATCTGAGCATGTTCAAACTCGCCGTACTTCCTCTTGCCGCTCTCACCCTGAGCGCCGCCGCCCACGCCGCCGACATCGATGTAAACCTTGGCAGCACCGAACGCGTCACCCGTCTCTTCGCTTATCCCAACAACTGCAACGTCATTTGTTTTCGCGACTGGACACTGGAACAGACCGTCGAGCATTACCTGACGCAAAGTGTCCAGCGCGACGGCTACGACGCGGCCAAGGTCAGCGTCAAAAGCGACAACGGCACCGTCTACGCCAACATCAGCGGCGTGCCGAAAAGCTATGGCCAACCGCTGAAGGCCCTACTCGACGCTGGGGACCTGGCGTACAACGGCGCAACCAAACTCAACAACGACAAGAAATGGTCCTACAACTGGTACCTGTTCCTGCCGCTGGGCATGGCCCTGGAGAACCGCAAGAGCGTCGAGTTGCTGCACTTCCCGCCGGATTACTCCCTGACCCAGGCCCAGGATTACCTGGAGTCGGCGACCACTGATCGCTGGGCCACGCTGCTCACCGTCAACGGCATCGCCGCGCCAAACACACCCGCTTACCAGACCATCATCGACATTGCGCCCATCGCTGCGCCGTCCAATGCTGGCAGCACCTTGGAGGGGCTCTACAGCTACTTCAACGATTACCAGACCACCATGGTCAAAGAGGTTACCCAAACCGCCAGCGGCGCCGCATTGCCGATGGTGGCCTTCGGAGCGCCCGTTCGGAACTGGATCAAGACCCAGTACGGCCAGACCATAGGCGTGCTCGGCCTGGCAACCATCACGCCGACGGCGGGGGTCAAGGTGCCGGTCCTGGGCTCCAACCACCCGAGTTATATCTGGTACGCCGCTGACAAGGAAAACTACGACGGCGACGAAGCCAAGGCGGATGCCGCCGGCTTGAAGGTCATGGGCCAGGACTTGAGTGCTGCCTGCTGGCAGGCCGGCATGGGCAGCAAGCCGGGCACCGATCCAAGCACCCTGCTGAACCAGTGCACGCAGACCTGGCAGGTCACGGACAAGGAAAAGACCTGCGAATTGTTCTACACCTCGGTGCGTAAACTGAGCGAGGCAGACGCGGCGAAGAAATGCGAAACACCGGCGATCAAGTCGCAACTTCCACAATTGAAGGTGCCCATGCCGCTGCCTGCCGAGGCGGTGTAAACCTCGGGGCGCTTTCCCGCGTAAGCCTGCGCTGACACGGGAAGGCGCCTTTGGCTCCTGTCAGAGTCGACAGTAGATCCTGCCCCCGACTTGGGCGAAGCTATCAAAAGTTTCTTTCAACGACCGCCGGCAGGATCGCCAGCGCCAACAAGTCGAGTGTCTATCACCGACAAGGACTGTCATGAGCCTGTTCATCCGCGATAGCGCCTGTTCACAGCGCCGGGATTGCATCTACCCGGAAAAACAACTCAGCACCCGCCTGGGCTACCCTTCTGTGCGCGACTTTGAAGTGCATCAGACGACCGACGGGCGCGGCCACGGCATCATCGCCCGCAAGCCCTTCGCGCCCATGACGAGGATGTGCAGGGTGTCGGGGTTGCTGGTGAGTCGACGGCGCCGGGACACGTTGCAAATCCTGCCGAACGTGCACATGTATGACCCACGCTTCGCCGGATTGCTGCTGCACTCCTGCAATCCGAACGTGTTCCTCGACATGAGCGAACTGTGGTTATGGTCACTGGCCCGTATCGATGAAGGTGACTGCCTGACGATGGACTACGCCAGTACCGAACAGAAACTGTACCGGCAGTTCGCCTGCCGCTGCGGTTCGTACAACTGTCATGGCTGGATTACCGGCTATGACGAACCGCCCAATGAGCAGGGAATGACATTTCTACGGCACTGGCGTCGTCAATGTCACCGCGACTGACGAGCCTCAGTCAGGGCGCGCCAACCGGACGCAGCCGATACTGCGGCGGCAATTGCTCGAAACCGCTGATCGTGGTGTCCAGGCTCTTCCAGCGTCCGTCCTTGATGCCGTAGATGCAGCCATGAATCGACAGTTTCTGCCCACGGTGCCAGGCGTTCTGCACGATGCTGGTATGGCCGACGTTGGCGACCTGCTGGATCACGTTGAGTTCGCACAGGCGATCCACACGCTCCTCTTCGGTCGGCAACTGGCCCAACGCCTCGCGATGCTCGTAGTACAGGTCGCGAATCGAGCGCAGCCAGCCGTCGATCAGGCCCAGTTGCTGGTTCTGCATCGAGGCACGCACACCACCACAGCCATAGTGGCCAGTGACCAGGATGTGTTTGACCTTGAGCACGTCCACGGCGTACTGGATCACCGACAGGCAGTTGAGGTCGGTGTGCAGCACCACGTTGGCCACGTTGCGGTGCACGAACAGATCACCCGGCAGCATGCCGACGATCTCGTTGGCCGGCACCCGCGCATCGGAACAGCCGATCCACAGGTACTCGGGGGTTTGCTGACGAGCCAGCTTGGCGAAAAAGTCAGGATCCTCCTGCTTGATCGCATCGGCCCAACGCGCGTTGTTATCAATCAGATCTTGTAATTCGTTCATGCTGTCTAGCCTCGATAGAGAGTGCGCAACTGTGACAGACGACCGCCGGTCGGGGTCACGTCGGTGATGCATTGGAATTCCTGGCTGCGCTGCCGGTCGACACCAGTAAGGCCCACAGTATGAGGAATTGCCATGAATGATTCACGACGCCCCTTCGACGCGACGCAGCCGGAACCCATCGACGACAACGAGGATCGGATGGGCTCGATGCATGAGTTGGAGTTCGACGACGAACAGCCCAGCGCGAAAATCGGCGACGAATTGCCGCAAGGCGAACGCGAACAGCTGATGCCGCGTGAGCGCGTGCGTGAAGCGGGCATGACCGGCGCCTCGACGGATGACCATCAATCCACCGATGACGACATGAGCCCGGAAACCCTCATCCGCGAAGACGGCGCTCGGGACGCCTCCGAGGCCGGCGACGACGAGCAGGCGGATTGGGACCTGAGCGTCGTGAACGAAAATGATATTGGCGGAGGCGATGGGCTGGACGAAGCGGAAATGGCCGATATCGATCCGTTGGATGGCAAGCGCTGACCCGACCCTGTGGGAGCGAGCCTGCTCGCGAAAGCGGTGGGTCAGCCTGTATCAAATGTCGGATGGGCCGAAGCCATCGCGAGCAGGCTCGCTCCCACATTGGTTTTGTGTATGACCTCAGGTTTGATGTACCCCACCAATACCCTGTGGGAGCGGGCTTGCTCGCGAAAGCGATGGTTCAGTTCGCATCGATGCTGGATGTACCGCCGTCTTCGCGAGCAAGCCCGCTCCCACAGGGGGTCGTGGCCGTTCAGTCCACCAAGGTACACGCCATGACCACCGCATCCTCGCGCCCACCCACCGCCGGGTAATAATCCCGGCGCCGGCCCACTTCGTTGAAGCCATAGCGCTCATACAGCCTGAACGCCGTGCGGTTGCTGTCGCGCACTTCCAGGAAACATTCCCGGGCCTCGGCCTTGTAGGCGATCGACATCAGGTGTTCCAGCAGGCGCAAGCCCAGGCCACGGCCCTGGTTTTCCGGCTTGACGGTGATGTTGAGCAGGTGCGCCTCGTCCAGGATGATCTGCACCACCCCATGGCCGACTTGCTGCTGGCCTTCGAACATCAGCCAGATCTGGTACTTGCCCAGCCCGTCGAGAAATATCCCGCGGGTCCAGGGGTGGCTGTAGGCCGCGTATTCGATTTTCAGTACAGCGTCGAGGTCCGCCTCGGTCATCGGGCGGAACGATACAGCGTCACTCATTCGATTCTTTCCAGCGCGCCATCAGCCGGCGCATGGCTTGCCAGACATCAGCCTTGCGCTGTGGCGTTTCCATTAACAATTCCAGCCCGGGCAACGCCCAGGCCGAGCCCAGGCCTTCGACCTGCAATTCGCGATTGAACGCCTCGGCATCCGCCTCGCCGGCAAACTTCACCGCTGGCAGGCCGATCAGCCACAGGCACACGCAGGGCTCGTCTTCGAGCCGCGCCGAAACGAAGCCCTGGACGAAATCCCGCGCCGCTTCCGGCCCCTGGTCCATGGTGCCTCGCGACAACAGCGGCCACCGCACCGGTTCGCCAATGATCTGCGGGCTGTCCGGCAGACCGGCGGCGCGCAGCATGTCCTTGAGCAGCAGGTAGGCCGGATCGCGGCTTTGAAACGGCTCGCCCGTGGGCAACTCCACCAACAGCAGGCAACGCCCGGCCCGCAGCAGTTGCAGGGCGAAACGCGGCGGGGCGACATAGGGGGCCTTGGGCGGTGCCTCGACCACCTCTTCCACCGGTTTGGCATTGGTGCGGGTCGAGGCCAGGCTCGGGCGAGGCACTTCGATTTTTGGCCGCTCAGGTGCGGCGGCTGGCGTCTCGGCGACCGTCTTGGCCACAGGCGCCGTCACGACCGGCGCGACGTACTCGGGCTCGGGCGTTTCCAACAGCTCGGGCCGCGACGGGGCGGCGAACGGCAATTCGGTACGCGGCAGCCAGTTGACCACCTGCATGGCGGTCAGATAGGCGCGGCGACGGGACTCGATAAGCAAGGGTCGGCCACTTGTGGATAACTGAAAGTGGAAGCGATTCTACCGCCCTTCGACGCGGATCGCTTCCCTGTGAGTCAATTATCGATCAATAGGGAACGACAGTCCGTCCAAGGGGTGAATCGCAACCGGCCCGATGCAGTACAATCGCCGCTTTTAATTGCCAACCCGACGGCCATTGCGATGATCGAACCCAAGCGCGTCTTGCGCGCCCTCGCTGAACACTGGGCATTGCTGGAACCTTTGTGCGAGCACTTCGACCAGGGCACCCTGAGCCTCAACGAATTGCGTTCACAGCTGGCCGCCCAACAACTGGACAGCACGCCCCAGGACATCACCAACCTGCTGGACGTGTGGATCCGCCTGGACATCCTCGTGCCGGTGGCGAAAAGCCCGAACCGCTTCGAGCTCAACGCCCAGATCCATGACTTCCTCGCCTACCTGCGCCGCGAACACCGCCTGGGCCTGTGTTTGGAAATCGAAGCCTACCTGCGTCACCTCGAACGCCTGGCCGGCTACATCCAGGATGCCTTCGATGTGCGCGACGGCAACGACCTGGCCCGCCAGTTGCGCCTGCTGGACATGCGCGTGCGCGACGTCCTGAAGAAACTGGCCAACGACGAACAGGCCCTTGTCGCC
The DNA here is from genome assembly GCF_051131985.1 of Pseudomonas sp. Z3-6. Taxonomy (NCBI): domain Bacteria; kingdom Pseudomonadati; phylum Pseudomonadota; class Gammaproteobacteria; order Pseudomonadales; family Pseudomonadaceae; genus Pseudomonas; species Pseudomonas sp. Z3-6. The sequence continues at coordinate 1,130,787 of NZ_CP071644.1, read as the reverse complement.
GTGGCCGAACGGGCCAAGACCAGTGACCGGCAGATCCCGCTGCGCCAGCGCTATGCCGAAGTGCTGGCGACCTGGGACGAATACGTCGAGCCGATGATCCAGTTGGTGAACGCCGACGGCGCGTTCGAGCAAGGCGTGCGCAAGGTCGAGAACGTGCTGTTGCGCATGCTCACCGAACAGCAGCGCCTCGGCCACCTGGTGGACGACGACATGCTGCTGCGCACCCACGCGCGCATCCTGGAGATGCAGACCAGCGCCCAGCTGACCCTGCGCCACGCCCGGGAACTGCTTTTGCCGTTGCGCGAAGAGGCCCGCCGCCATAACGCCGTGACCCGTGGTGCCGCCCTGGCCCTGGCGGCCATTCGCCGCAAAGGCATTGACGCCGTGCCGCAAGCGGCCATGCCGCTGTTCACCCGGCCGCAAAGCACCTTCCTGGGCAGCGCCAGCCAGGTTGAAGCCTACGTCTATGCCCTGGCCCGCTTCGAACCGAAACCGGCGCGTTTCCCCAAGTCCCACAAGACCCACAAGGGTGGCGAAGCGCCGCGTGCGCCACGCACCGTGCGCGAGATGGTCGAGCGCTGCGAAGACGCCCTGCCGATGCCGGACTTGATGACTTGGCTGCTGGAGCAGGAGCCGGACGGCGCCACCGACGAATTGCTGTACTGGTTCTCGCGCCTGTCGCGGGAAAAACGTTTCAAGCGCGAGCGTCTGGAACGCCGCGAATACCACACTCACGAGCATCAGGTCAGCCTGCGCTCCTTCGCCCTGCTCTCGGCCGGCGACATCGCCGCCGAGGATTCTGCGAGCATCCCCCATGCATCTTGATCTATCCGAACTGTCCCAGCTGGCGCCGATCTTCCGCGAGCTGTTCAAGGGTTACCACGTCAGCCGCCGCGACCCGGAACTGTACGCGCAGTTGTCGAACTTCCAGGACCAGTACCGCACGCTGTTCAAGGCCCTGGGCTTCGAACTGGTCTGCGACACCCGTGGTTTCTACTACTTCGTGCCGGACCTGGCCGCCGCGGCGGTGAACAAGACCGCCCAGCGCCTGGCCCTGTTCACCTTCATCCTCGTCGAGCACCTGGCCGACCAGGGCCGCGATCCCATCGCCGTGCTTGACGGCGGCAGCCTGGGCCGCGATGAGCTGCCTTCATTGCTGGAGAAATACCGCGACCTGTTCATCCAGGCCGAAGTACAGACCCAGGAAGAGCTGGAAGAAAAAATCATGCGCCGCATGACCCAACTGGGTTTTGCCAGCGAAGAAAACGGCGTGTACCGCTTCTTGCCGCCGATGCATCGCTTCCTCGACGTCTGCCTGTCCGTCCAGCAGGACCGCGACCTGGCCGCCAGCCTGCACAGCGTGCTGCCGCTACCGGCACCGGTATTGATCGATGAAGACAGCGACGAAAAACTGCTGCAGACCGATGATCCGCTGGACCTCAGCGAATTCGAAGGTGAAAGCGAAGAAGACGCACTGGCCCGCGCCATTGCCGAAGAACAGGAGACCGACGCATGAGCAAGGAACGCTACGGCATCCGCCGCTTTGCCCTTTTGAACACCGCCGGCTACAGCCTGGGCTTGTTCCCCCTGGAAGAACCGTTGTCGGTGTATGGCGCGAACAACCTGGGTAAATCCGCCTCGATCAACGCCTTGCAGTTCCCGATCCTGGCGCGCATGTCGGACATGAGCTTCGGCAAGTACAGCCTGGAACAATCCCGGCGTTTCTACTTTGCCTCGGACACCAGCTACATCTTGGTGGAAGTCGCCCTGCCCCACGGCCCACACGTGATTGGCGTGGTCGGTCGCGGCCCTGGCGGTGGTTTCGGTCACCAGTTCTTTGCCTATGCCGGCAAACTGGACCTGGCCCACTATCAGAAAAATGACACCTGCCTGCGCCAGAAAGAGCTGTTCACCAACCTGGAGCGCGAAGGCCTGAAAGCCTACGAACTCAAGCCGGATGAACTGCGCCGCCTGCTGGTGGGTGGTCACACCTCGATCCCGCTGGACCTGACGCTGATCCCGCTGCGCTCCACCAGCGAGCAAAGCCTCAAGACCTTCCGCGCACTGTTTATCAACCTGCTGCACATGCGCGAAATCACCGCGGCCAAGCTCAAGCAACTGTTCCTCGATGCGTTCGAACACAGCCTGCGCTCCGGCAGCGTGGACTACATCGCCGCGTGCGAAGAAGCCTTCCGCGATGTACGACGCATGGAGCAGGACTACAACTCCCTGGTGGCAGCCGGTCCGCTGGTGGAAGCCTTGGCCAATGGCGTGAAGCAGCGGGACATCCTGCGCGGCAAATTGCATCGCCTCTCGCCGTTGCTCGACTCACTGCTGGGCACCTGGTCGGACTACGCCAGCGCGCGCAAGGAAGAGCTAACCATCCAGGCCGAACACTACCGCAACGAGCAGGATTCGCTGCAGAACGACCAGCGCGGCGGCACCCAGGAGCTGATGCGCCTGGAGCGGGAAATCAGCGGCATCCAGCGCTGGATCGGCGAGCTGTCGGTGCTCAAGAACCGCTTCGCCCTGGTGGATGACGTCAAGGTCCTGGAGCAACAACTGCTCGCCGCCAAGGACGCCCACGACGAACTGGCCGGCGCCCTGGCCCACTCCCGGCAGTTCAGCGCCGAAGACTTGGAAGAACGTCTGCGGGACCTGGAAAAGCGCCTGAAGTCGGTCAAGCAACAACTCGATCACGCCGACAACAACAGCTACGCCCGCCTGCGGGAAGAGTTCTCCCAGCAGGACGTGGAACGCCTGATGCGCTTGTTCAACAGCGCCCTGTTCAGCCTGCCGCTGGGCGAACACGGCATCGCGTTGGACGAGAACGGCGAGTGGGTCAAATCCATGGAGCTGATCCTCGACGGCTTCAAGGGCGAGCGTTTCGAAGTGCCGGGCCTGTCCATCGACCTGTCCCACATCGAGCCGCCGGCCCTGCAAGCCCTGGCCGACCGTGCCGCGCTGCGGGACCAGAAAGAGCGCTTGGAAAAAGAGCTCAAGCAGCTCAAGACCCAGCAAGCCGTGGCCGCCGACCGCGCCGCGAGCAAGACCCAGACCGAGGCGCTGTACCAGCAGGTCCTGGACGCACAGAAAGCCCTGGAGGATTTCCGTCGCACCCAGACCTTGAGCGCCGAGGAAGGCGAGAAACTCGAGCAACTGGCGCAGATGGAAGCCGCCCAGGACGAGCTGAAGCGCTCCAGCGATGCGTTCACCGAACGCGTCCAGCAGCTGTCCGCCAAGTTGCAACTGGTGGGCCGGCAGATCGCCGACATGGAAGCCAAGCAGCGCACCCTCGACGACGCCCTGCGCCGCCGTCAATTGCTGCCGGCGGACCTGCCGTTCGGCACGCCGTTCATGGACCCGGTCGATGACTCCATGGACAACCTGCTGCCGCTGCTCAACGATTACCAGGACAGCTGGCAAGGACTGCTGCGGGTCGACGGCCAGATCGAAGCGTTGTATGCCCAAGTGCGCCTCAAGGGCGTGGCCAAGTTCGACAGCGAAGACGACATGGAGCGGCGCCTGCAACTGCTGATCAACGCCTATGCCCACCGCACCGACGAGGCCCTGACCCTGGGCAAGGCGCGTCGTGCGGCCGTGACCGATATCGCCCGGACCCTGCGCAACATCCGCAGCGACTACGACAGCCTCGAGCATCAACTGGCGCTGTTCAACCGCGAGATCAACAAGCGCCAGGTGTCCAACCTGCAGAGCTTCCGTATCGTCCTGGCACCGAACAAGGAAGCGCTCAAGCACATCGACCAGATCATCCACAGCGCCGGCCAGTACGAAGAAGGCGAGACGCTGTCGGTGTTCGACCTCAGCCAGAGCGCCGAGCAGGACAACAAGAACGAAGAAGCCAAGGAATACCTGGCGCGGCTGGTGGCGGCGAACCACAACCAGCTCGGCCTCAAGGACCTGTTCGAGCTGGCGTTCGAGATCACCAAGGTCAACGGCCAGCCGGTGATCCACACCGACATCGACGGTGCGGCGTCCAACGGCACCACCATGACCATCAAGGCGCTGACCAACATGTACTTGTTGCTGCACCTGATGGACCGCGAACAGGCCGGTCGCGTGCGCCTGCCGTACTACCTGGACGAAGCGGCGGACATCGACGAGAAAAACCAGGCCGCGCTGCTGGAAACCAGTCTGCAACTGGGCTTCGTGCCGATCCTTGCCAGTGTAAAGCCGCAAGTCTGCGCCAGTGTCGCCATCGACCTGGAAGGCGGCAGCGGCCCGAACGGCATCTACATCGACGAAGCGGACTGGAAATACATCCGTCGTCACGATGCGGTGAAGGCCACGGTGAATGTCCAGGCCGATGAGCCGGAGCTGGATTCGGTGTGATGTGAATCTCTGGATGTGAAAAAGGCCGCGATCCATTGGATCGCGGCCTTTTTTGTTATCGCATACTCTGTGGCGAGGGAGCTTGCTCCCGCTCGACTGCGCAGCGGTCGCAGACTTTGGGGCCGCTACGCCCGAAGCGTCGGACCGGCTCAGCGGGAGCAAGCTCCCTCGCCACAGGCATCACATTCAAATAGCTTACTTGCCGAGACTGATCTTCGGTGCCCAGGTCAGCCATTCATCTTCAAACTTGTCGAACAACGGGAAGGTTTGCTCCGGTCGCGCCGGGTTGCCCATCCGCTCACCATCCGGCGTTGCGAACGCAATGCCGCCCTGGATCAACGTTTCAAGGGACTCGGTTCGCACCGTCGCGCCCTTGAACAGACCGAAGTCCAGACCGAAGCCACTGCTGTTCCAGAAGCGAGAGCCGCTGCGCACCAGTGGTGCATACTTGGGCTCGATCAGGATATGGATCAGCACCCGGTCCGCCGTCTGGCCAAGTTCATAACCTGTGACCTTGCCCACCGTGATTTCCCGATAGGTGACCGGCACGCCGATCTTCAACGAACCACGGCGGGCTGCGCTCAGCACCAGGCTGAGACCGGCCTCGGGTATAGCGCTTTCCGGCGGGTTGGCCAGGGCCACGAAGCTTTTCTGTGGCCCAAGGTTTTTCACCGAAGGCTGCACTTCAACGTATTGGCCTGTGACCAGCGTCTCCAGGTTGGAGGTCTTCATCAACCCCAACTCAGGCTTGACCACCCAGAACTGCGACCCGACCCGGGCGATGCGCTCCGGCACTTCGGTGATACGCGCAGTGAGCAACACCGATTGCATGTCGGCGCTGAGATCGACACCTTCGATCTTGCCCACGTCCAGCCCTTTGAAACGGATCGGCGTACCACTGCGCAAGCCATCGGCGCGGTCGACCTTGATCGTCACCACGGTGCCGCGCTGTTGTGCGGCTTCGTGATCGGCAAACAGCCGGAAACGCGGAATGCGTCTTTTCAGTGGCACATTGGGTTCCGGCGTTTCGAAGGCAATCCCGCCGGCCATCAGGCTTTGCAAGGATTCGCTCTTGACCTGGATCCCCCCTGTCAAACCGCCCGTGAGCGTGATGCCACTGGCGTTCCAGAACCGTGTCGAGCCGTTGACCAGCCCTTCATATTCCTTCTCGATGTGTACACCAATGATCAGTTGCTTCTTTTTGCGAGAAAACTGGTAGCTCTGCACCGAGCCGACCTTGACCTGCTTGTAGAGAATCGGACTGCCTACTTCCAGGGAACCGAGGTTTTCGGTCAGCAGGACCAAATGCAGGCCCGGTGAACGCAAGTCCAGCGGTGGCGCCTTGGCCCGGGCTTCGTACTCGCGCTGCGGCGCGCCCCCCTTGTCACCCGGTCGCACGGCGATGTAGTTGCCCTTGACCAAGGCTTCCAGGCCGGTGATACCCGCCAGGGAGATCGACGGCTTGACGACCCAGAACTGCGTGCCGGTCACCAGGTAATCTTCGGCCAACGGGTCCAGGGTCAGTTCGGCCGTGGCACTGGCCAGATCCGGATCGACCTTGAGGGTCTTCAGACTGCCGACCTGAATGCCCTTGTACATCACAGGTGTGCGACCGGCCTGCAAGCCTTCGAAGTCGCTGAGCTTGACCTTCACGCGAATGCCCGCTGCCGCTGCATCGAAGTCTTCGTAAAGGCGGAAGGGCAGGCTTGGATCCGTCGGCGGACTGTCCTTGCGGCTTTCCGGCGTGGCGAAGGCGATGCCTCCGGCCACAATGCTGGCCAGGGACTCACTGCGCACTTTGACGCCCGAGAGGTTGGCATCGATGCTGATGCCACTGGCGTTCCAGAAACGCGTGTGTTTACGCACCAGGCTGGCGTAGGTCGGCTCGATGAAGATCTTGATTTCAACAGTGCGCTGGTCTTCGGACAACAGGTAGCTTTTCACCTGGCCAACCTGGATCTGCTTGTAGAAAACCGGACTGCCACGGTCCAGCGACCCCAAGCGCTCAGCCTTCACAGTCAGGTGCAAACCCGGCTTGGAATCCGACAGCGGCGGCTCTTCGACCAGGGCCTTGAATTTACGGGTCGACTCGCCTTCGCCCGGACTGATCGCCACGTAGTTGCCCGATACCAGGGTTTCCAGGCCGGTGATCCCGGCCAGGCTCACGCTCGGCTTGACCAACCAGAAACGTGTTCCGCTCTTGAGGTATTGCCCGACATCCTTGTTCATCTCGATGGTTGCGATGACGCCCTTCGAGCTGCCTTCATCATCGAGCGTGAGGTCTTTGACTTTGCCGACCGTCATGCCTTTGTAGACGACCTCGGTTTTGTTGACCTGAATCCCTTCACCGCTCTCAAAGCGCACATTGATTTCGATTCCGGTCTCGTTATAAGCCCGCCAGCCGAGCCAGCCGCCGATGATCAACGCAATCAGCGGCAGGACCCAGATGGCCGACCAGTTCGAAGCCGGTCGGGTTTTAGCGGTAGGCAAATCAGTCATGGTCGTTATCCGACTCCGTGTTATCCCAAATCAGTCGGGGATCGAAAGTTACTGCGGCAATCATTGTCAAAATCACTACGCTGGCGAAAGCAATCGCACCGAGACCGGCTTCGACACTGGCGAGTCGTCCAAAATTCACCACCGCCACCAGGATGGCGATCACGAAAATATCCAGCATCGACCAACGCCCAATGAACTCGATGAAACGGTACATCAGGATGCGTTGCCGCGCCGACATGGGCTGGTGCCGCTGTACGGAAAACAGTAACAAGGCGATGCCCACCAGTTTGAAGGTGGGCACGAGGATACTGGCGATGAACACCACGGCGGCGATAGGAATCATGCCGTGCTGAACCAACTCAATGACACCGGCCATGATGGTGCTCGGGGCGCCTTGGCCCAGCGAGTTGATGGTCATGATCGGCAGCATATTGGCCGGGATATAAAGAATCGCGGCAGTGATCAACAACGCCCAGGTCCGCATCAAGCTGTTCGGGCGACGGGGATGGACCAGTGCGCCGCAGCGAGTACAGGTTTGGTTGTCGGTTTCGGCGTCTTGTCGATTCAACTCATGGCATTCCGTACAAACCAGAATGCCGGCATCAATCGCCCGCATGGGCATCTTCTCCTGATAACGCCTGCCAGATCTGATGCGGTGACATCACCACTTCCAGCCAGACCTGAACAAGTAACAAACTGATGAAGCACACCAAGCCAAGGCCTACGGTGATGGCCGCCATGTCTGCCAACTTGACGATGGCCACCAGCACGCCCATGAGGTAAACCTCGAGCATCCCCCAATCCCGTAGATGGTGATAAATGCGGTACAGCAACAAACCGTAGCTACGGCCGATATCCAAGCGAATGGTCAGCAATACCGCCAACTGACAAAGCAACTTGAGCAGCGGAATGCCCATGCTGCACAAAAACACAACGACCGAGACGCCTTGCATGCCGGTATCGAACAAACCCACTACTCCGCTCCAAACGGTGTCCTGGGAGGACTGCCCGAGCAGATTGAGTTGCATGATGGGTAAGAAGTTGGCTGGCACAAATAACAGCAAGGCAGCAATCACCAAGGCAAGGCTGCGTTCGACTACATTGTGTCTGTGGGCATACAGCTCGTAACCACAGCGGGGGCACTCGGCTTTTTCGCCATTGGCCAATTGGGGCTTGCGCATCAACAGGTCGCATTCATGACACGCCACCAGATCGCTCAGGGGTAGATCTGACAACCTATCAGTGTCTGACGGATCGGGCATAAACAGCTCTGGCTCAGCTAAGGTGGGGCTATTCTAGTGCTCCAGCTCGAAAATAACTGTGCAAATTTATCACGAGCTTTCGCAGAGTTTTATGGCGGGCAAAACAAAACCCCTACCTGCATCAGCAGATAGGGGTTTCGGAATTTAATCTTGACGATGACCTACTCTCACATGGGGAAACCCCACACTACCATCGGCGATGCATCGTTTCACTGCTGAGTTCGGGATGGGATCAGGTGGTTCCAATGCTCTATGGTCGTCAAGAAATTCGGGTACCGAGTCGTGGCCTGATGGCCTCGCTTCAGCAAATTGGGTATGTGACAGCTTTCGGTGTTTTGTGAGATTCGAACTTTCGGTTCGTTTCGTCTTCACACACCGCAATCTGGCGCTCTTTCGAGTCAGCAAATTGCTTGGGTGTTATATGGTCAAGCCTCACGGGCAATTAGTACAGGTTAGCTCAACGCCTCACAGCGCTTACACACCCTGCCTATCAACGTCGTAGTCTTCGACGGCCCTTCAGGGGACTCAAGGTCCCAGTGAGATCTCATCTTGAGGCAAGTTTCCCGCTTAGATGCTTTCAGCGGTTATCTTTCCCGAACATAGCTACCCGGCAATGCCACTGGCGTGACAACCGGAACACCAGAGGTTCGTCCACTCCGGTCCTCTCGTACTAGGAGCAGCCCCTCTCAAATCTCAAACGTCCACGGCAGATAGGGACCGAACTGTCTCACGACGTTCTAAACCCAGCTCGCGTACCACTTTAAATGGCGAACAGCCATACCCTTGGGACCGGCTTCAGCCCCAGGATGTGATGAGCCGACATCGAGGTGCCAAACACCGCCGTCGATATGAACTCTTGGGCGGTATCAGCCTGTTATCCCCGGAGTACCTTTTATCCGTTGAGCGATGGCCCTTCCATACAGAACCACCGGATCACTAAGACCTACTTTCGTACCTGCTCGACGTGTCTGTCTCGCAGTCAAGCGCGCTTTTGCCTTTATACTCTACGACCGATTTCCGACCGGTCTGAGCGCACCTTCGTACTCCTCCGTTACTCTTTAGGAGGAGACCGCCCCAGTCAAACTACCCACCATACACTGTCCTCGATCCGGATAACGGACCTGAGTTAGAACCTCAAAGTTGCCAGGGTGGTATTTCAAGGATGGCTCCACGCAGACTGGCGTCCACGCTTCAAAGCCTCCCACCTATCCTACACAAGCAAATTCAAAGTCCAGTGCAAAGCTATAGTAAAGGTTCACGGGGTCTTTCCGTCTAGCCGCGGATACACTGCATCTTCACAGCGATTTCAATTTCACTGAGTCTCGGGTGGAGACAGCGCCGCCATCGTTACGCCATTCGTGCAGGTCGGAACTTACCCGACAAGGAATTTCGCTACCTTAGGACCGTTATAGTTACGGCCGCCGTTTACCGGGGCTTCGATCAAGAGCTTCGCGTTAGCTAACCCCATCAATTAACCTTCCGGCACCGGGCAGGCGTCACACCCTATACGTCCACTTTCGTGTTTGCAGAGTGCTGTGTTTTTAATAAACAGTCGCAGCGGCCTGGTATCTTCGACCGGCGTGGGCTTACGCAGCAAGTGCTTCACCCTCACCGGCGCACCTTCTCCCGAAGTTACGGTGCCATTTTGCCTAGTTCCTTCACCCGAGTTCTCTCAAGCGCCTTGGTATTCTCTACCCAACCACCTGTGTCGGTTTGGGGTACGGTTCCTGGTTACCTGAAGCTTAGAAGCTTTTCTTGGAAGCATGGCATCAACCACTTCGTCACCCAAAGGGTAACTCGTCATCAGCTCTCGGCCTTGGAATCCCGGATTTACCTAAGATTCCAGCCTACCACCTTAAACTTGGACAACCAACGCCAAGCTGGCCTAGCCTTCTCCGTCCCTCCATCGCAATAACCAGAAGTACAGGAATATTAACCTGTTTTCCATCGACTACGCTTTTCAGCCTCGCCTTAGGGACCGACTAACCCTGCGTCGATTAACGTTGCGCAGGAAACCTTGGTCTTTCGGCGTGGGTGTTTTTCACACCCATTGTCGTTACTCATGTCAGCATTCGCACTTCTGATACCTCCAGCAAGCTTCTCAACTCACCTTCACAGGCTTACAGAACGCTCCTCTACCGCATCACTTACGTGATACCCGTAGCTTCGGTGTATGGTTTGAGCCCCGTTACATCTTCCGCGCAGGCCGACTCGACTAGTGAGCTATTACGCTTTCTTTAAAGGGTGGCTGCTTCTAAGCCAACCTCCTAGCTGTCTAAGCCTTCCCACATCGTTTCCCACTTAACCATAACTTTGGGACCTTAGCTGACGGTCTGGGTTGTTTCCCTTTTCACGACGGACGTTAGCACCCGCCGTGTGTCTCCCATGCTCGGCACTTGTAGGTATTCGGAGTTTGCATCGGTTTGGTAAGTCGGGATGACCCCCTAGCCGAAACAGTGCTCTACCCCCTACAGTGATACATGAGGCGCTACCTAAATAGCTTTCGAGGAGAACCAGCTATCTCCGAGCTTGATTAGCCTTTCACTCCGATCCACAGGTCATCCGCTAACTTTTCAACGGTAGTCGGTTCGGTCCTCCAGTTAGTGTTACCCAACCTTCAACCTGCCCATGGATAGATCGCCCGGTTTCGGGTCTATTCCCAGCGACTAGACGCCCTATTAAGACTCGCTTTCGCTACGCCTCCCCTATTCGGTTAAGCTCGCCACTGAAAATAAGTCGCTGACCCATTATACAAAAGGTACGCAGTCACCCAACAAAGTGGGCTCCCACTGCTTGTACGCATACGGTTTCAGGATCTATTTCACTCCCCTCTCCGGGGTTCTTTTCGCCTTTCCCTCACGGTACTAGTTCACTATCGGTCAGTCAGTAGTATTTAGCCTTGGAGGATGGTCCCCCCATATTCAGACAAAGTTTCTCGTGCTCCGTCCTACTCGATTTCACTTCTAAGATCCTTTCGCGTACAGGGCTATCACCCACTATGGCCGCACTTTCCAGAGCGTTCCGCTAAAATCAAAGAAGCTTAAGGGCTAGTCCCCGTTCGCTCGCCACTACTAAGGGAATCTCGGTTGATTTCTTTTCCTCAGGGTACTTAGATGTTTCAGTTCCCCTGGTTCGCCTCTTGCACCTATGTATTCAGTACAAGATAACCATCTTATGATGGCTGGGTTCCCCCATTCAGACATCTCCGGATCAAAGTCTGTTTGCCGACTCCCCGAAGCTTTTCGCAGGCTACCACGTCTTTCATCGCCTCTGACTGCCAAGGCATCCACCGTATGCGCTTCTTCACTTGACCATATAACCCCAAGCAATCTGGTTATACTGTGAAGACGACATTCGCCGAAAATTCGAATTTCTCAACTAAGAGAACTCACAAATTTTACCTTAGCCTGATCCGTTACCAGTGAAAGTAACGTTCAGTCTATCTTTCTATCACATACCCAAATTTTTAAAGAACGATCTAATCAAAAGACTAGAAATCAACATTCACCATCACCTTGATGGAATGCTCATTTCTAAGCTTTCAGAAGCAGTTTATGGTGGAGCCAAGCGGGATCGAACCGCTGACCTCCTGCGTGCAAGGCAGGCGCTCTCCCAGCTGAGCTATGGCCCCATAACAAAATTGGTGGGTCTGGGCAGATTCGAACTGCCGACCTCACCCTTATCAGGGGTGCGCTCTAACCAACTGAGCTACAGACCCAATTTCGAGCTTGTAACTGTTAGCTGTGAGCTATCAGCTTGGAGCTTAAAGCTGCTTCTATCGTCTTCTTCAATGAATCAAGCAATTCGTGTGGGAGCTCATGAAGCAGCTGCGGTCGTCGATTAAGGAGGTGATCCAGCCGCAGGTTCCCCTACGGCTACCTTGTTACGACTTCACCCCAGTCATGAATCACACCGTGGTAACCGTCCTCCCGAAGGTTAGACTAGCTACTTCTGGTGCAACCCACTCCCATGGTGTGACGGGCGGTGTGTACAAGGCCCGGGAACGTATTCACCGCGACATTCTGATTCGCGATTACTAGCGATTCCGACTTCACGCAGTCGAGTTGCAGACTGCGATCCGGACTACGATCGGTTTTGTGGGATTAGCTCCACCTCGCGGCTTGGCAACCCTCTGTACCGACCATTGTAGCACGTGTGTAGCCCAGGCCGTAAGGGCCATGATGACTTGACGTCATCCCCACCTTCCTCCGGTTTGTCACCGGCAGTCTCCTTAGAGTGCCCACCATAACGTGCTGGTAACTAAGGACAAGGGTTGCGCTCGTTACGGGACTTAACCCAACATCTCACGACACGAGCTGACGACAGCCATGCAGCACCTGTCTCAATGTTCCCGAAGGCACCAATCCATCTCTGGAAAGTTCATTGGATGTCAAGGCCTGGTAAGGTTCTTCGCGTTGCTTCGAATTAAACCACATGCTCCACCGCTTGTGCGGGCCCCCGTCAATTCATTTGAGTTTTAACCTTGCGGCCGTACTCCCCAGGCGGTCAACTTAATGCGTTAGCTGCGCCACTAAGAGCTCAAGGCTCCCAACGGCTAGTTGACATCGTTTACGGCGTGGACTACCAGGGTATCTAATCCTGTTTGCTCCCCACGCTTTCGCACCTCAGTGTCAGTATCAGTCCAGGTGGTCGCCTTCGCCACTGGTGTTCCTTCCTATATCTACGCATTTCACCGCTACACAGGAAATTCCACCACCCTCTACCATACTCTAGCTCGACAGTTTTGAATGCAGTTCCCAGGTTGAGCCCGGGGCTTTCACATCCAACTTAACGAACCACCTACGCGCGCTTTACGCCCAGTAATTCCGATTAACGCTTGCACCCTCTGTATTACCGCGGCTGCTGGCACAGAGTTAGCCGGTGCTTATTCTGTCGGTAACGTCAAAACACTAACGTATTAGGTTAATGCCCTTCCTCCCAACTTAAAGTGCTTTACAATCCGAAGACCTTCTTCACACACGCGGCATGGCTGGATCAGGCTTTCGCCCATTGTCCAATATTCCCCACTGCTGCCTCCCGTAGGAGTCTGGACCGTGTCTCAGTTCCAGTGTGACTGATCATCCTCTCAGACCAGTTACGGATCGTCGCCTTGGTGAGCCATTACCCCACCAACTAGCTAATCCGACCTAGGCTCATCTGATAGCGCAAGGCCCGAAGGTCCCCTGCTTTCTCCCGTAGGACGTATGCGGTATTAGCGTCCGTTTCCGAGCGTTATCCCCCACTACCAGGCAGATTCCTAGGCATTACTCACCCGTCCGCCGCTCTCAAGAGGTGCAAGCACCTCTCTACCGCTCGACTTGCATGTGTTAGGCCTGCCGCCAGCGTTCAATCTGAGCCATGATCAAACTCTTCAGTTCAAACATCTTTGGGTTTTGAGAAAACCCTAAACTTGGCTCAGCAATCGTTGGTTACATCTTTGATTTCTCGCGGAGTAACTTGTGATGCTGATAATCTGTTGACTAGCAGTCTGACTCCACAAGCACCCACACGAATTGCTTGATTCAGTTGTTAAAGAGCGGCTGGCTGAGTCTTTCGTCTCAACCGAGGCGCGCATTCTACAGCGCCCCGTGTATCTGTCAAGCGGTTATTTTAAGAAGTTTTCAAAGTTTCGCTTCGGAAACATCAACAACTTCAACCACTTGCGCTTCCGATCTCTCGTTAGAGGGAGGCGAATTCTACAGCGTTACTCGCTGCTGTCAACACCTCTTTTTTCACCGCTTTCGACCGAGAAGATCGAACCGCCGATAGAGCCAAACATCACCGCTCTACCTGCTCCTTCCAAACTTCGATGAACTGAAGCCCTACACCCTCGAAACCTACTTAACTCATTGAAACTCAAGGAGTTTTCAGTTTCGACTGCGCCGGAAGTGGGGCGAATTATAGACTTCCAGAATCTGCCGTCAACCCCTAATTACGCTTTTGTTGCAGAAGATACTTTCCTACCCAGCAAACGCGGGATCCGACGCATAACCGACGGCACCCTTAGCACTAATAGTGCGGCACCTATAAAGGCGTATATCGCCCATTCTTTCAGATCCGCCCGCACGATCCACAGCATATGCAGCAGCCCCAGCCCCAGAATCAGATACACCAGGCGATGCAGTTTCTTCCAGCGCACCCCCAATCGTCGCTGACTGTAGCGATTGGATGTAACCGCCAATGCCAATAGCCCGAGAAACCCAAGCGCCCCCACAATAATATAAGGCCGCTTACTCAACTCGACGCCCAACTGCGACCAGTCGAACCCCAATATGAACGCCGCATACCCACTTAAATGCAGCACCACATAAGCAAAGCACCACAACCCCAACTGACGCCTGACTGCAATCCACCCCACCCACCCCGTCAATTTCTGCAACGGCGTCATGCTCAAGGTGATCAACAACAGGATCAGCGTCCCCAACCCGAGCCGATCCACCAGCACTTTGCCCGGGTCAGGACCCAACGAATTCATCAAGGCCTCGTAAAGCCAGAACAACGGCCAGACCGCCGCCGCGATGAAGAGGCTGATTCGCCAGACTGGAAAACGCATCAGTAGTCCTTCCTCAGGTCCATCCCTGCATATAAAGAAGCGACTTCATCCTGATAGCCGTTGAACATCAGCGTGTCGCGCACATTGGGACTGAACAGCCCGCTCGGCAAACGGCGCTCACGTGCCTGGGTCCAACGCGGGTGATCGACTGTTGGATTGACGTTGGCATAGAAACCGTATTCGTCAGACGCAATGCTTTGCCACGTGCTCTTCGGCTGCTCGCTCACCAGACTGATGCGCACGATGGACTTCACACTTTTGAACCCATACTTCCAAGGAACCACCAACCGCAGCGGCGCGCCGTTCTGGTTCGGCAACTCCCGCCCGTACATCCCCACCGCGAGGATCGCCAACGGGTTCATCGCCTCGTCCAAACGCAGCCCCTCCACATACGGCCAGTCGATCAAGGCGAAACCGGAACGCTGCCCCGGCATGACCTTGGGGTCCTGCAGGGTTTCGAAGCGGATGTACTTGGCCTTTGAGGTCGGCTCGACTTGCTTGAGCAATGCGGAGATGGGAAAGCCGATCCACGGAATAACCATGGACCAGGCCTCGACACAGCGCAGCCGATAAATCCGCTCTTCCAGTTGATAAGGCTTCATGAAGTCTTCCAACCCATAGCGCCCCGGCTTACCCACCTCCCCGTCCACCACCACGCTCCAGGGCTCGGCCTTCAAGGAGCCGGCATTGGCTGCCGGGTCCCCTTTGTCGGTGCCGAACTCATAGAAGTTGTTGTAATGGGTCGCGTCCTTGAACGGTGTGATCGCCTCATTCTTGACCGTGACCGCCTCCCATTGGACCGAAGGCAGTTTCTCGGCAAACCAGGACGGCGCCTTGCCCGGTTCGACATCGGCATAACGCGCCGCATCGGCAGCGCTGGCCCATTGCGGCAAGCTGCTCACGGCGAGACCCGCCATGGTTGCACCGAGCATCTGGCGACGAGATAGATAGAAGGATTCGGGCGTGACGTCCGATTCACGGCAGTCGGACGACTTGGGGATCTTGATCAGCATGACAACTCCGCAGTATTGGAGGGCAGGTGCACCAATAGACTGCGGAGTATGGGGGAAATTACATTAAGGCAACGTTTAGCGTCGGCGAAGACGCAACAAGTACTGCACCGGGCCGGAAGCCGCATAGGCGAGGAATACCAGCAGCAGGATACGCGGCGGATCACTGAACACCACGGCGAATACCAGCACCACCGCTAGAATCGCAACGAACGGCACACGCCCCTTCAGATCCAGCTCCTTGAAGCTGTTGTACTTGATGTTGCTGACCATCAGCATCCCCGCCGCGGCAACCAGCAGCGCCACCAGGAACGACATTTTTGAACCCTGGATGCCATAGTCGCTGAATGCCCAGACTACACCCGCCACGACACCCGCCGCAGCCGGACTGGCCAGGCCGATAAAGTAACGCTTGTCAGCCTTGCCGACCTGGGTGTTGAAACGCGCCAGGCGCAACGCCGCACCCGCCACATAGATGAAGGCGACCATCCAGCCGACCTTGCCCATGTCTCCCAGCGCCCAGCCGAACGCCAGCAAGGCGGGCGCCACGCCAAACGCGACCATGTCGGACAGCGAATCATATTCGGCGCCGAACGCGCTTTGGGTATTGGTCATGCGGGCGACGCGCCCGTCCAGGCCATCGAGCACCATGGCGACGAAGATCGCAATGGCGGCGAACGCGAAGTAACGGCTCGCCCCTGCGCTATCGCCGGCGCTCAAGGCGGCCTGGGCGCTCATGGAGCTGATGATGGAATAGAAACCGGCGAACAGGTTCGCGGTGGTGAACAGATTCGGCAGCAGATAGATGCCACGATGCCGGACCTTTCGGCCTTCAGCGTCATGGCCTTCTTCGATATGTTCATCGATGGGCAACAGGCTTTCGGCGTCAGGAGCCTGGTTTGGCTCGTCGGGACGTTCGCTCATGGACAATACCTTGCAACGGTGTGAAAAAATTCGACAGATGTCTGGGACGACGGTTCGGCCGCAAACGATGCAGCTTTATACCAGAAGCCATCGCC
The DNA here is from genome assembly GCF_051131985.1 of Pseudomonas sp. Z3-6. Classification (NCBI taxonomy): domain Bacteria; kingdom Pseudomonadati; phylum Pseudomonadota; class Gammaproteobacteria; order Pseudomonadales; family Pseudomonadaceae; genus Pseudomonas; species Pseudomonas sp. Z3-6. The sequence goes on along the minus strand of NZ_CP071644.1, from coordinate 1,114,091 downwards.
CAAACGAAAAAACGCGGCCAAGGCCGCGTTTTTCGATCAAGCTCGCGACTTAGTTCTTGGCTTTGTCGACGATCTTGTTGGCACCGATCCACGGCATCATCGAACGCAGTTGCTCGCCGATGATTTCGATACCGTGGGCGGCGTTGTTGCGACGCTTGGCGGTCATCGAAGGATAGCCGGTGGCGCCTTCGCTGATGAACATCTTGGCGTATTCGCCGTCCTGGATACGTTTCAGGGCGTTGCGCATGGCCTGGCGGGATTCGGCGTTGATGACTTCCGGACCGGTCACGTACTCGCCGTACTCGGCGTTGTTGGAGATCGAGTAGTTCATGTTGGCGATACCGCCTTCGTACATGAGGTCAACGATCAGCTTCAGTTCGTGCAGGCATTCGAAGTAGGCCATTTCTGGCGCGTAGCCGGCTTCAACCAGGGTTTCGAAACCGGCCTTGACCAGTTCGACGGTACCGCCACACAGAACGGCTTGCTCGCCGAACAGGTCGGTTTCGGTCTCGTCCTTGAAGGTGGTTTCGATGATGCCGGTACGACCGCCACCCACGCCAGCGGCGTAGGACAGGGCCACGTTCTTGGCGTTGCCGGATGCGTCCTGGTAGATCGCGATCAGGTCAGGGATACCGCCGCCCTTCACAAACTCGGAACGCACGGTGTGACCCGGGGCCTTCGGCGCGATCATGATCACGTCAAGGTCGGCACGTGGCACGACCTGGTTGTAGTGGATCGCGAAGCCGTGGGAGAAGGCCAGGGTGGCGCCTTTCTTGATGTTCGGTTCGATTTCGTTCTTGTACAGCGCCGATTGGAACTCGTCCGGGGTCAGGATCATGACCAGGTCGGCAGCGGCAACGGCAGAAGCCACGTCGGTCACTTTCAGGCCGTGGGCCTCGGCCTTGGCAACGGTGGCCGAGCCTTTACGCAGGCCGACAGTTACGTCAACGCCGGAATCTTTCAGGTTGCACGCCTGGGCGTGGCCTTGGGAACCGTAACCAATGATGGCGACTTTCTTGCCCTGGATGATCGACAGGTCGCAATCTTTATCGTAGAAAACTTTCATGAATTTCCCCTATATCTGGCCATTCAGGCCATTCGCTAATTTGGTTTAGATGCTCAGTACTTTGTCGCCACGGGCAATCCCGGTGACGCCACTGCGTACGGTTTCCAGAATCGAGGCAGTGCCGATCGATTGGATGAAGCTGTCGAGCTTGTCGCTGGTACCGGTCAACTGAACGGTATAGACGCTGGCGCTGACATCGACGATCTGCCCACGATAAATATCGGTAGTACGCTTGATCTCGGCGCGCTGGGCGCCGGTGGCCTTGACCTTGACCAGCATCAGTTCACGCTCGATGTGAGCGCTTTCCGACAGGTCCACCAGCTTGACCACCTCGATCAGCTTGTTCAGGTTCTTGGTGATCTGCTCGATGACTTCATCGTGCCCCACGGTGGTCAGCGTCAGACGCGACAAAGTCGGGTCTTCGGTGGGTGCCACGGTCAGGCTTTCGATGTTGTAGTTGCGCTGCGAGAACAGGCCTACAACACGAGACAGCGCACCCGGTTCGTTTTCCAGAAGCAAGGAAATAATGTGTCGCATGATTAGGTACGCTCCGTCTTGCTCAGCCACATATCGCGCATGGAGCCGTCTTTGATCTGCATCGGGTAGACGTGCTCGCTGGTATCGACCGCAATATCGATCACCACGAGGCGATCCTTCATGGCGAACGCTTCCTCCATCTTCGACTTCAAGTCCTTCGATTCGGTGATGCGCACGCCAACGTGACCGTAGGCCTCCGCCAGCTTGACGAAATCAGGCAGCGATTCCATGTAGGAGTGCGAGTGACGGCTGCCATAGCTCATGTCCTGCCACTGGCGAACCATCCCCAACACACCGTTGTTCAGGATCACGATCTTCACCGGCAAACCGTATTGCAGGCAGGTGGACAGTTCCTGGATGTTCATCTGGATGCTGCCCTCGCCCGTGACGCAGGCGACATCGGCTTGCGGAAAGCTCAACTTGATGCCCATGGCCGCCGGAAAACCGAAGCCCATGGTGCCCAGGCCGCCGGAGTTGATCCAGCGGTTGGGTTTGTCGAACTTGTAGTATTGCGCGGCGAACATCTGGTGCTGGCCCACGTCGGAGGTCACAAAGGCATCGCCCTTGGTCACTTCGCACAGGGTTTCGATCACGGTCTGCGGCTTGATCACGCTGCCGTCGCCCTTGTCATAAGGGAACAGGCCGCGATCGCCACGCCATTCATCAACTTGCTTCCACCAGCTGGCCACGGACTCCTTGTTCGGAACCTCGCCGATTTCCTTGAGAATGGCGACCATTTCGGTCAGCACGCTCTCTACAGGACCGACAATCGGCACGTCTGCCTTGATGGTCTTGGAGATGGACGCCGGGTCGATGTCGATGTGGATGATCTTGGCGTTCGGGCAGAATTTCGCCGCGCCGTTGATCACACGGTCGTCGAAACGCGCGCCGACCGCGAGGATGACATCGGCGTGGTGCATCGCCAGGTTGGCGGTGTAGCTGCCGTGCATGCCGAGCATGCCAATGAACTGACGGTCCGAACCCGGGAACGCACCCAGGCCCATCAGCGTATTGGTGACCGGCAGGTTGAGCATTTTGGCCAACTCGGTCAGCGGCGCGGAGCCACCACCGAGGATCACGCCACCACCGGAGTACAACACCGGGCGCTTGGCCGCCAGCAGCATTTCGGCGGCCTTGCGGATTTGCCCGGAATGACCACGGACCGCCGGGCTGTAGGAACGCAGCTTGGCTTTTTTCGGGAAGATGTATTCGAACTTCTCGGCCGGGTTGGTCATGTCTTTGGGGACGTCGACCACGACCGGACCCGGACGGCCGGATTCGGCCAGGTAGAAGGCCTTCTTCATGACTTCCGGGATTTCCGACGCGTGCTTGATCATGAAGCTGTGCTTCACGATCGGCCGGGAGATACCGATCATGTCGGTTTCCTGGAATGCATCGGTGCCCACCATGGTGCTGGGCACCTGGCCGGAGATGATCACCATCGGGATGGAGTCCATGTACGCGGTGGCGATACCGGTGATGGCGTTCGTGGCGCCAGGACCGGAAGTCACCAGGACCACACCGGCCTTGCCGGTAGCACGGGCATAACCATCAGCCATATGGGTGGCCGCCTGCTCGTGACGAACCAGGATGTGGGTCACTTCCGGCTCTTTGAACAGGGCATCGTAGACATGAAGAAGAGCACCACCGGGGTACCCGTAGATATATTTGACGCCTTCGTCACGCAAAAAGCGGACGAGCATCTCACCGCCAGATAAAAGCTCCACGTTGTTCACCTCTAAAACGCCAGAATACCGACCCACAAAAGGGGACGGGTCTTAATAGGTTTACTTCTCGGCAGAGCATGAGCGACGGTGGTCGCCGACTACGTCAGCACTGACTGAGCAAGTATTGGGATCGTCCCAAGTGTTGCGGGCCTTTCCCACCCAGCGCGAGGTAACGCGTTGCGGGTGTAACAGGTCGGCGCGGATATGCGCCTCATGATCTGCCGAGTGGGTCTGCTTCTGGCAGTCCCTCTACAGCGGACTTTGGATTCTTCTGTTTCGCCTCCTTCAAGTCAAGTCGTCTATGTGCTTTATTCGAAGTAAGCGCATGAGAACGCAAGAAAAAACCCTTAAACGGCAACTGTGTTAGCTTCAATTGCGCAATCCAAGACAAGGAAACAGCATGCGAATGATGTTATTGACGGCCAGCCTGCTGGTGGGCCTGAGCCCGATGAGCATGGCCGGCCAGATCTATAAATGGGTGGACGCCCAAGGCGTGACCCACTTTGGCGCCCAACCGCCCCAAGGCGTGGAAGCGACGACCGTGGGCAAGTCCGCGACGCCAGCGCCCAAACCACTGCCCCCCGCTTCAGGTGGGGTCGTTGGCGATCAAAAGGCCATCGACCAACAGGTCAAGAAAGAGGTTGCCGAGCAGGAAGCCCAGCTCAAGGCGTTCTGCGAACAGGCCCGGACCAACCTGGCGCAATTGCAGAACAACCCCAGGGTGCGCGAAGACGTGGAGGGGGAAATGCGCCGCCTCACGGATGAAGAGCGACGCCAGCGGATCGATGAGACCCGCCAGCAGATCGAGGAACACTGCCAGTAATGGCGATCAGCCGACGTCGCTGATCAACTGATCGAACTGCGCCAGCAGCCGCTGCAACTGGGCGCCCTGCCCTGGCCGCTGGGCATAGACCATCTCGGCCATGGCAAGGATGCCCGAGGCGTTGGGCAGCGGCAGGTCGTTTTCCAGGATGGCTTTCATCCTGGGCAGGAAAATCCATTGCAGCCACTGCTCGAAATCCAGGGTGTCGACCGCGAACGGCTCGACACTGGCGAGCGCCTGCGCCGAAGGTGAAACATCGCTCCACCAGCCCTGGACCCGCAGCTCCCGCTCGATCAGCAGCAACTGATCGGCGATTTGGGGAAAACGCGTATCCATCAGAGCGAAACCTTGGCCTTCTGACGGGCCAACGCCGCGCCAGCCGAATCGCCTTGTTTCTCACGAGCCTGGGCGATCAATTCCCACAGGCTGGCCTGAAGTGCCGGGCGACCACTGGCGAAGGTCAGGCCACGGCGGGCCAATTGCTCGGCTTGCGGCGCATCGCCCTGGGCCATACGCACCTGGGCCAGGCGATAAAGCACTTGTGGCTCACGTGGCGCCACACGTTGGGCACGCTCCAGGCTGGAGGAGGCGCCGTTGAGGTCGCCGCCGGCCTGCTGTTGTTGTGCCGTGGTCAGCAGGGCCAACACCGGGCCGTCCAGTTGCTCATCGGCGGACAAGCCACCGGCACTGGCCGACGGGATGCTGCTCGGCGTCGAGGGCATGCTGTAGCTGCTCTGATCGATCGGCGAGGTTTCGATAGGGCCTGGCGTGATCGGGCCCGGCGTGATCGGCGTGCTGCTGATCGGCGCCGAGGTCGTCGCGCCGCCACCGGGCACCATCACCACCACACCGGTGTCGCCTTGCGGAATCGCCTGGGCCTGGCCCTGCACGGGTCGTTTCACCGTCGTTTGACGGAAACCACCGTTGGCCGAGATCCGCTCGCTGTTGGACACAGCGGTGCCGGAGTCAACGACCGGAATCGAACCGCGTTGTACGGTAGAGCAACCGCTGAGCAAAGCCACGGCCGTTACCGCTGGAATCAACCACTTGTTCACTTGAAACCCTCTTTGCTTAATTCATCCAGTCCTTGACCCAATCCATCACCGATTCGGCGGGATTCGTGCCGCCACAGGCTGCACCGGGTGGCGGTTCGCTGCCGCGAATATACGGCATCTGTACTGCGCCCGGGCAATTGGCGTCGGAACCTTGGCCAGTACGCGAATCAACCCAGGCCTGGACGATATTGTCGGGTTGCGGCATGTCCAGCGGCAACGGGTCGGCCTTGCGCATGAAACTGGTCCAGACCTGCAGCGCGCCGGTGGCGCCGGTGAACGGGGTCTTGCCGTTGTCATCACGACCGAGCCAGACCACTGCCAGCAGGTCCTGGCTGAAACCGGCGAACCAGCTGTCACGCGAGTCGTTACTGGTGCCTGTCTTACCCGCCAGGGTCAGGGTCCGGGGCAGCACGTTATAGACCGAACTGCCGGTGCCTTCACGCATGACCCGCTGCATCGCGCTCTGGATCAGGTAAATGGACGCCGGATCGAAACGTTGCTGGATCTGGAACGGATAACGCTTGAGCGGCTCGCCATCGGCGGTCAGCACGCTGCGAATCCCGCGCATCGGTGTATTGAAACCGCCGTTGGCCAACGTCTGGTACATCGCCGCCACTTCTATTGGCGTCAGCCCACCAGCGCCCAGCAGCATCGACGGGAAGGCCGGGAATTCGCGGCTTACCCCCAGGCGCGCCAGGGTCTTGAGTACGTTCGGCACGCCGACTTCCAGCCCAAGGCGAGCCGTCGACAGGTTGTAGGAATGCGCCAGCCCTTGGTAGAGGAACACCGTGCCGTGGGGGCGACGATCATAGTTTTGCGGCGTCCAGACCTGACCGTCCGCGCCCTTGATCGAGAATGACTCGTCGGACAGCCAGCTCGTCAGCGTGTACTGGCTGGGCTTTTCCAAAGCGGTGAGGTAAACCGCTGGCTTGATCAACGAGCCGATCGGGCGCACCGCGTCCAATGCCCGGTTGAATCCCGCAAAGCTGGCCTGGCGACTGCCGATCATCGCTTGGACCTCACCGGTTTCCGGGTTGGTCACGACCATGGCCGCTTCGACTTCGTCGGAGCCTTTGCGCCCCGCCAATCGCTTGAAGGTGTCCTCGACCGAGGCTTCGGCCTTCATCTGCAGGATCGGGTCGAAACTGGTGAAGATGCGCAGGCCTTCTTCGGTCAAGTCTTCGTCGCGATAGTCTTCTCGCAGTTGACGCTTGACCAGGTCCATGAACCCTGGGAACGAACTGTCCGCCAGGCTGCCACGCTTGGTCACGCCCAACGGCATCTTTTTCGCCGCTTCGACTTGCTCGGCTGTCGCCACACCTTGTTGTTGCAGCAAGTCGAGCACCAGGTTGCGCCGCTCGAGGGCACGTTCCGGATTACGACGCGGGTTGTAGGAAGACGGCCCCTTGACCATACCGACCAGCAACGCCACTTGATGCAACTTGAGTTCGGACAGCGGCTGGCTGAAGAAGAACTGGCTGGCAAGGCCGAAACCGTGCACCGCCCGTTGACCGTCCTGGCCGACGAAGACCTCGTTGAGGTAGGCCTCCAGGATCTCCTGCTTGTCGTAGTGCAACTCCAGCAACAACGCCATCATGGCTTCGGTGAGCTTGCGGGTCAGGCTGCGCTCGTTGGTCAGGTAGAAGTTCTTGACCAACTGTTGGGTCAGGGTACTGCCGCCCTGGCGCATATGGCCCGAGGAGGTGTTGACCCAGATAGCCCGGGCAATCGATTTGGGCGAGACGCCGAAGTGATGGTAGAAGTCGCGGTCTTCGACGGCGATCAGCGTATCGAGCAGGAACGGTGGGACCTGGTCGATCTTGATCAGGATCCGGTCTTCGAGGTTCTTGGGGTACAGGCCACCAATAAGCAGCGGCTCAAGGCGCACCACCGAGAGGCTCGCGTTGTTGGCACCGGTCAGCGCAGCCACGTAGTCGCCGGAAAAACGCACCCGCACCGGTTGCGCCTGTTCCATGCCTTCATAGAACTGGAAACCACGGGTGTTGAGGTCGATGGTATTGCCATTGACCGAGGCCGCACCCGGACCATTGGCCACGCTTTCACGGCGATAACCCAAGGCATCGAGTTCGGTCAGGAAGTCGGCCTTGCTCAACTTTTGTCCGACGAACAGCTCCAACGGCCGGGCATAGACCTTGGCCGGGATGGTCCAGCGCTTGCCGGAGAACTTCTCCTGGACCACGGCATCGAGATAGACCGCAAAACCGGCGAGCACGACGAGGCCCACCAGGCTGAGTTTAAGGGCCCAGCCCAGCCAGGGCCGCAGGCGGCTGGCGGGTGGTTTCTTGGGGGTACGGGGGGATCGGGTACGAGTCATGGCGGCGGATTATACGCACTTTGCTGCGGTTCAACATGAGCCCCCCACTCGGTTTGCGTTAGCGCGGCTAGCGGCCATAATGACGGCCTTGAATTTTCCAGTCTATGAAGGACCGCCCGTGAGCCAATCCCTGATCGCCGCCTTGCAAAACCCGGCCCTCTACCCGCATCCCGTCGAAGCGTTCCAGGTCATCGAAACCCACATTTCCTGGGTATTGCTCACCGGGCCATACGCCTACAAATTCAAAAAGCCGGTCAACTTCGGCTTCCTCGATTTCACCAACCTCCAAGCGCGCCAGCATTTCTGCGACGAAGAATTGCGCCTGAACCAGCGCCTGACCCAGGACCTGTACCTGGAAGTCCTGCCGGTTACCGGCAGCGCCGAAGCGCCACAGCTCGGTGGCGACGGCCCGGCCATCGAATACGCCCTGAAAATGCGTCAATTCCCCCAGAGCCAATTGCTCAGCACACTGCAAGCCAACGGCGAACTGACCACCGCGCACATCGACGAGATGGCCGCCCAGATCGCCCAGTTCCACCTCTCCACGCCCAAGGTGCCCGCCGAAAACGTCGCCGGCACGCCGCAAAGCGTGATGGCGCCGGTGCTGCAGAACTTCGAACAGATCCGCCCGTTCCTCAACGACAAGGCCGACCTGCTGCAACTTGAAGCACTGCAAGCCTGGGCCGAGAGCAGTTTCGAACGCCTCAAGCCGCTGCTCACCCAGCGCAAGGCCGACGGTTTCATCCGCGAATGCCACGGTGATATCCACCTGGGCAACGCCACCGTGATCGACGGCAAGGTGGTGATTTTCGACTGCATCGAATTCAACGAACCGTTCCGCTTCACCGACGTCTACGCCGACACCGGCTTCCTGGCGATGGACCTGGAGGATCGCGGCCTCAAATCGTTGGCGCGGCGTTTCGTCAGCCAATACCTGGAACTGACCGGCGACTACCAGGGCTTGGAACTGCTGAACTTCTATAAAGCCTACCGCGCCCTCGTCCGGGCCAAAGTCGCACTGTTCAGCATGCCGGCCGAAGCCGATCCGGTGCAGCGCGCAACCACCCTGCGCCAATACCGCAACTACGCCAACCTGGCCGAAAGCTACAGCACCATTCCTTCGCCCTTCCTGGCCATCACCCACGGTGTTTCGGCCGTTGGCAAAAGCCATGTCGCAATGCGCCTGGTCGAAGCACTGGGGGCCATTCGCCTGCGTTCGGACGTGGAGCGCAAGCGCCTGTTCGGTCAACAACAGGTCCCCAACGATCCGCAGGCCGGCATTTATGGCAGCGACGCCAGCAGCGCCACCTACGCCCACCTGCATGAAGTCGCCGCGACGATCCTGCGCGCCGGTTTCCCGGTGGTGATCGATGCCACCTATCTCAAGCACGATCAGCGCGATGCCGCGGCAAAAGTCGCCGAGGCCACCGGCGCTCCGTTCCTGATTCTCGACTGCGACGCGCCGCAAGCGGTCATCGAAAGCCGACTGGCGCAGCGCCAGGCCGACCAGCAAGACCCCTCCGATGCGAACCTGGCGGTCATTGCCGCACAACAGTCCAGCCGCGAAGCCCTGACCCCGGCGGAAATTCTCTGCAGCAAACGGGTCCAAACCAATGAAAGCGGTACGCTCGACATTGTCGTCGCGCAAATCCGCCAGCGTTTGCCAGGCCTGTAAATCACTATTTTGGCCGTGAAGCGATGCCCGGCTTCACGGCCAATAAATAGTGGCACTATACTGGCGTCATAAAACCAACAGGTGATATGAAATGAGCCATCCCAAGATTCTCAACAGCCCGCTTTATGCTCTGCTGCGCAAAGATGACATTTCAGGCTTCAACAAGGAGCGCCCTCAAGGCACGGTCGACATGCGCGGCGGCGATTTTCGCGGCCTCGATTTGCGGGAACTGAACGCGGAGGACGTCGATTTCACCGATGCGTACTTCCGTGCCACCGACTTACGCGGCATCGATTTCCGCAAATCATCATTGGAAGGCGCGAGCCTGGCCCATGCGCAGATATCCGGGGCCTACTTCCCGCCCGAGCTGTCTGCGGACGAAATCCTGATGTCGATGAATTTCGGCACCCGATTGCGCTACCGCACCCGCTGACAGTCTCTAACGAGGCCGGTCAACCCGCGGACCTGCCACGACCGAACACATCTCCAGCGCCCTCGCTTGCGCTGGAGAATGCAGTCTATTCCCACCTCATCGTGCGTAATGCATTAGAAGCTTTTGCGTCGAATCCCACCAAAGAATCACGTTTTTCCTACTGACCGCTACACTGCTCAGAAGCTTGCCCACCGCACCAGTCGGCCGTCGCAAGGAGGCTCGATGAATGATGAACTGCAACACCTGAAGAATCTGGGCAAGACATCGGCCCAGTGGCTGCACGCCGTGGGTATCCACAGCGCTTCTGATCTACGCCGGCTCGGGGCCGTGGATGCCTATCGCGCCGTGCGCACTCGCGGTTTCCGGGCGTCCAAGGTGTTGCTGTACGCCATTGAGGGTGCGTTGATGGATGTGCATTGGAATGACATCCCCGCTGAACGCAAGGAAGCCTTGAATAAACAGCTGGACGCTATTTCGACGCGCCACAAAGCCTGACACCCCTTTTCGTTCCCTGTGCGAACCCTGGCCGCGAGGTTATTTCGACGAATCGTAAAACAATGTTTGACATGGTAATGAGAATCGCTATGATTACCACATCCGGTCGCGAGACTGGTCGATATTTGAACAGCCCTTGGTTCGGACTCTCAGATATCTCCTCATCAGGCTAATCACGGTTATTTGACCCGGCTCTTGCCGGGTCTTTTTTTGCCTGCATTTCATTGACGGATGTGTTCACGCATCTGCACACAATAATCCTGTGGCGGCATGGCCGGGGTGTACCACACGTAATCGGCCATGGCCGACGTTACGTCACTGCCCTCTTCAGCCAGCATCAGGACGACCGGTGCCTCGCTGGCGCCAAGATCCAGCGCATGTAGCGGCATACCGACATCTTTTCGCCCATGCCAGGCGCCAGCGAACAACAGTGCCGGTGTCGGCGCTTGCAGCAAGCGTTCGGCCATGCGCCGGTCACGCTGTTGCTGTACGGCCAGCATTGGCGGCATTTGCGACTCTGGCAGCAAACCGCAGTGGGATTCACGAATCTGTTCCAACAACGCGTCCTTCACCGTGACGGCATTGGAGCGAGTGCCCACCAAGCCGGGCGCTTGCCGATAGAAGCGCTGGATCTCAGCGGCGTCCAGATTGGCGGCCAGCAATGGATAACGTTGCGCCAGGGCAAACTCGACGATGGGCCCATAGAGATTCCAATCCCAGCCGGGGGACCAGGCCAGCGCGCCGGGTAAATCCTTGGGCAAGGCGGGCAACTGGCGAACGGAATCAACTCGTGGCTGTTGCGCGGGGGTGAGCATTTCCAGCAACAGGCTGCCTTGGGCCCGCTGCCCGGCCAAGGATTGGAGTAGCCATCGCTGCAGCGCGTGGTGATCAGGATTGTCGTGCCGCTCACCCACCACCACTCGTGGCGCCCTTGCCAGGCGTTCGACCAGCACTTGAGGCGTCACGGCCTGACCGTTGTGCAACTCACGAATCCGTCCGCCAAGCGGGGGCGGAGCAATGCTCTGGCAGGCCGTCAGTACACTCAATGCCAGAATCAGGAGCAAGCGCACGTCCATATCCTCCAGGGCGCCCTCAGCGGGCAATGATCAACGGATGCCCGCGCTCCGGATGGTCTTGCACCAGCACGTCCAGGCCGAACACCGCCTTGAGCGGTTCCGGGCGCAGCACCTGCCGGGGCGTGTCCAGGGCCACCGGTCGACCGGAGGCGAGCAGTAACAGGCGATCACAGTAACGCGCCGCCAGGTTCAGGTCATGCAGGATTACCAGCACGGCAGCGCCGCGACTGGTGAACTCCCGCACTGCCTGGAGGATCGTGTGCTGGTGCAACGGATCGAGCATCGAAGTGGGCTCGTCCAGCAACAGGGTTTGCCCTGTTTCACCGGGCCACAACTGCGCCAGCACCCGCGCCAGATGCACCCGCTGGCGTTCGCCACCGGATAACGCCAGGTAACTGCGGCCATGCAGATGCGCGGCGTCCGCCGCTTGCAGCGCCGCGGCGACGATTTGCTCGTCCCGCAGCCGGCCGCTCTGGTGCGGCAAGCGCCCCATGCCGACGACTTCCTCGACACGGAAAGCAAAATCCAGGGTTGACGATTGCGGCAAGACCGCCAGGCGGCGGGCGCGCTCGGCACCCTGCCAGTGGGCCAGTGGCCGGTCATCGAGCCAGACCTGCCCCTGGCTTGGGCGCAATTCGCCACACAGGCCCGCCAGCAAGGTGCTTTTACCCGCACCGTTAGGCCCGAGCACACCTAGCACTTCGCCGGGGTTGAGCAGCAGGTCGACGCCCGCCAGCACGGTTTTCCGGCCACGTTGAATGTGCAGGTTCTGCGCTCGCAGCATCAGGCGCGCCCTCGCACCAATAGATAGAGAAAGAACGGCGCGCCGATGAACGCCGTGACGATGCCGATCGGCAATTCCGCCGGGGCCAGCGCCAGGCGTGCCACCAGGTCGGCCAGCAACAACAGGCTTGCGCCCGCCAGCACCGAAGCGGGCAACAAGACCCGGTGATCAGGGCCGGCCACCAGGCGCACCAGATGCGGCACCACCAGCCCGACAAAGCCGATCATGCCCGCCGCCGCCACCGCCGCGCCAACCCCCAGCGCCGTACAAAACACCAGCTCACGCTTGAGGGCTTCGACGTTGACACCCAGGTGGGCGGCCTCGGACTCACCCAGCAACAGAGCATTGAGTTGCCGGGCCCGGCGTGGCAACCAGAGCGCGACGCCGGCGCTGACCAGCAACAGCGGCCACAACCTCGCGTAGCTGGCGCCGTTGAGACTGCCCAGGTTCCAGAACGTCAAGGTGCGCAGGGTCGCGTCGTCTGCCAGGTAAGTGAACAGGCCGACGGCGGAACCGGACAACGCGGTCAAGGCAATGCCGGCCAAGAGCATGGTCGCGACATGGGTCTGGCCATTGCGTCGACCAAGACGATAGACCAGCGCCGTCACGCCGAGCCCGCCGAGGAACGCACACAACGACAACACGTAGGGACCAAAGGCTTCGGGCAACCCGCCCAGCGTCGAGCCAGCGACAATCGCGAATGCGGCCCCGAGCGCCGCGCCGCTGGACACCCCCACCAGCCCCGGGTCCGCCAGTGGGTTACGGAACAGGCCCTGCATCGCCACGCCGGACAACGCCAACACCCCGCCCACCGCCAAGCCGAGCAGCGTGCGTGGCAAACGGATCTGGCCAAGGATCAGTTCGGCCTGCTCCAGGCCATCGGCGGCCACTGGCAAACCCAACAAGCGCAAGGCGGCGCGCAAAGTGTCCAGCAGCGGCAGGCTCACCGGCCCCAGGGCCAGGGACAACCAGGTCGCCAGCAGACACAGCAGGCCCAGGCCGATGAATAAAGTGCGTGGCTTGACCAACGCGGTCATGGCGCCGTGGCCGACTCAGCCGGATAGAAACCGGCCGTCAGTTTCACCAGGCTTTGCGGCAGACGCGGACCCAACCCGCCCACCAACAGCGTCGGGTCGAGCTCCATGACGCGCCCGTCCCTCGCGGCCCGGGTCGAGGACAGGATCGGGTTTTCCCTGAACAACGCCGCTCGCGCCTCTTCACCGCTCAGGGCTCGGTCGGCGAAGACCAGCACTTCAGGATTCAGGCCAGCCAGGCTTTCCACGGAAAAAGACTTGTAGCCACTGTGAGTCGCGAGGTTGTGACCGCCGGCCTGCTGCAACAGCCAGTCGGCGGAAGTGCCCTTGCCAGCAACCAGTGGCTTGCCACCGGAACTGCCCACCAACAGCAACACCCCAGGTGCCTTTTGCTTACGCTGGGCCTCCACTACACGGGCGTGTTGCTGGGTGAGCTGTTCCTGATAACGATCGAACACCCGGGCTGCCGCGGCCTCGGCCCCCAGCAACTGGCCCAAGTGACGCAAATTGCCTTGCAACGTCGGCAGGTCAGGGGTGGCCGAGAACAGTTCGACCTGCACGCCGGCGCTGCGGATTTGCGCCAGCACCGGTGGAGGTCCCATTTCTTCGGTGCCCACCAGGATCTGCGGGCGCAGGCTCAATACACCCTCTGCGGACAATTGTCGCTGATAGCCAATGCTGGGCAGGGCCCGCAACGACTCAGGATGCTGGCTGGTGGTGTCCACGCCCACCAGTTTCGATTCGCCGCCCAGGGCACTGACCCACTCCGAAAGAGCGCCGCCAGCGCTGACCCAACGCTGCGGCGACTCAGCGGCGCTGATCCCCTGGTTGACCAACAGTGCGACACAGAGCGCAACAACGCGGATGTTCAGGCGCATCGGGCAGCTTCCTCGAAGAAGTTTTTCACAGGACCGGGTAGGGCCAAGTATCCTCAGCCACTTGCGAAGGAGGCGCCATTTGATAATTGTTTTCATTTGACCGTCAAGCATGGATCTTCCCCGGCAAATGAGAGAACCCTGTGGGAGCGGGCTTGCTCGCGAATGCGGTGTCTCATACAGCACTGCGTCCCCTGACACACTGCATTCGCGAGCAAGCCCGCTCCCACAGGTTCCTACCGAGGACGCCCATGAAGTTTCTTTGTACCGCCGCCCAATTGCCCGACAACGGCAGTCGCGGCTTCGAGCTCGATGGGCGCAAGCTCCTGGCCGTGCGACGCGCCGGCCAGGTGTATGTCTATCTCAATCGCTGCCCGCACCGTGGCGTGCCGCTGGAATGGCAACCCGACCAGTTCCTCGACCCCAGCGCCAGCCTGATCCAGTGCGCCACTCACGGCGCGCTGTTCCTGATCGAAAGCGGTGAATGCGTGGCCGGCCCCTGCGCCGGTCAGTTCCTCGCTGCCCTAGATAGCCGGGAGGACGAGCACGGCGTCTGGGTCGAGCTCTAGCAACACCGGCAACGCACGGTCCACCCACATCTGCTCGGGCGTCAGCGTGACCCCGTAGGCCAGCACCTCCACACCCGCCGCCACCGCGTCACGCAGGGCAGCGGCGTACACCGGGTCGATTTCGTGTGCCGGGCGCACGGCCTCGATGCCACTGAGGTTCACGCAATACAGCTGCACCGCCCGCACGCCTTGCCGGGCCAGGCAGGCCAGTTCTCTCAAGTGTTTGGCCCCACGCAAGGTCACCGCATCGGGAAACGCCGCCACGTGGGTGCCATCGAACCCCAGCGTGACACTTTTGACTTCGACCCAGGCCGAGCCTTGATCGTAGTCCAGGCGAAAATCGATACGGCTGTTTTCCACGCCATAGGCCACTTCACGCTTGAGCCCGGTAAACCCGTTCAGTTCACTGATGACGCCTGCGCGCAAGGCTTCTTCAACCAAGGCATTGGCCCGTGCGGTATTGATGCAGGCGAGCCGTCCCTGAGGGGTTTCGCCGATTTCCCAAGTGCCGGGCAACTTGCGCTTGGGGTCGCTGGAGCGACTGAACCAGACGCGCGCGCCTTCGGCCATGCAATTGAGCATCGAGCCAGTGTTGGGGCAGTGAATGGTAAGAAGTTCGCCGTGAACGGTTTCGATATCAGCGAGAAAACGCTTGTAACGTCGTATCAAGCGGCCTTCTTCCAACGCAGGGGAAAAACGCATCAGCCTTGCCAACTCCGCAGTCCGCGCCCGATTCGCTCCACCGCTTCCTGTAACCGCGGCAGGCTCTGTGTATAGGCGAAACGCACATGGTGCCCGGCCTGGTGGCGTCCGAAGTCCAGACCCGGCGTGAAGGCCACGTGTTCGGTTTCCAGGAAATGCTGGCAGAACGCAAAGGCATCGCCGCCGAACGCGCTGATGTCGGCATAGAGGTAAAACGCCCCTTGCGGCTCCACCGCGATGCCGAAGCCCAATTCCCGCAAGGCCGGCAGCAGAAAGTCGCGGCGCAACGCGAACTCGGCCCGACGCTGCTCGAAGATCTCGATGGTGGCGGGCTCGAAACAGGCCAGGGCGGCATACTGGGCCATGCTCGGCGCACTGATGTAGAGGTTCTGCGCAAGCTTTTCCAGCTCGCCGATGGCCGCCGAAGGGGCCACCAGCCAGCCGAGCCGCCAACCGGTCATGCCGAAATACTTGGAAAAACTATTGAGGACAAAGGCATCGTCATCCACTTCCAACACGCTGGCGGCGTCGGTGCCGTAGGTCAGGCCGTGATAGATCTCGTCCACGACCAGATGGCCGTTGTGGGCCTTGATGGCCTTGGACAGCCCCGCCAGCTCGTCCCGGGCCAGAATCGTCCCGGTCGGGTTGGCCGGCGAGGCCACCAATGCACCGACGCTGTCCTGATCCCAATGGCGGTTCACCAGGTCCGGCGTCAGTTGGTAACGCACATCCGGTCCGACCGGCACCAATTGCGCCGCGCCTTCCACCAGGCGCAGGAAATGACGGTTACAGGGATAGCCAGGGTCGGCCAACAGCCAATGCTTGCCCGGGTCGACCAACAAAGCGCTGGCCAGCAGCAGCGCGCCAGAGCCGCCCGGCGTGATCATGATGCGTCGAGGGTCGATGTCGACGCCGTAGCGCTGCCCATAGAAACCCGAGATGGCCTCGCGCAGCTCAGGGATGCCCCGGGCCGCGGTGTAACGGGTCTTGCCCGCCGCCAGCGCGGCCTGGCCGGCCTGGATGATCGGCTCGGCGGTGGTGAAGTCCGGCTCGCCGATCTCCAAGTGGATGACGTCATGCCCGGCGGCTTGCAGTTCGTTGGCGCGGGCCAACAGCGCCATCACATGGAAAGGTTCGATGGCGCGGCTGCGCGCACTGTAGGGCTGAGCCATTGGCCTTCCTTCAGGGGAAAAAGAACCGATTCTACCCAACTCGGGAACAACTGCGGGAACGAGCACGAACCCGAAGCGGTCTGAGCCCTCGGATTGCAGGAAATGACTCCCGCGATTGGCCCAGGCTTGACTAGAATCAAGCATTGAACAGGTTTACATCCCCACCGAAGCGAACCCGGCCACGTTTTACAAGCCCCGGCCGCCGCAGGCTCGACAACCGGGAGTAGCGCGGCCCGATTTGATCTGGTAAGTTCGCCCGCTTGCAGCCGCAGGGCCGGCAGGTGTCGGTGATGGAGCAATCCTGCGTAGTGGATTACAAGAGTAGAGGCGGTCCATTCATGCCCACCCAAGCAAAGCAAAATCAAAATCAAACGCTCAGCGGGTTTGAGCCGTACGTCCCGCAAGCTGGCGAAGAGTACATGGGCGCCCCCATGCGCGCGCACTTCACCAAGATCCTGAACAAGTGGAAACAGGACTTGATGCAGGAAGTCGACCGCACCGTGGATCACATGAAAGACGAAGCGGCCAACTTCCCCGATCCGGCCGACCGTGCCAGTCAGGAAGAAGAGTTCAGCCTCGAGCTGCGCGCCCGTGACCGTGAGCGCAAGCTCATCAAGAAAATCGACAAGACCCTGCAACTGATCGAAGACGAAGAGTACGGTTGGTGCGAGTCCTGCGGCGTCGAGATCGGCGTCAAGCGTCTGGAGGCGCGTCCGACCGCCGACATGTGTGTCGACTGCAAGACCCTGGCGGAAATCAAGGAAAAACAGGTCGGCAAGTAATTGCTGGGGCTGTCACCGAAACGGAGCGTTCATACGCTCCGTTTTTTGTTTCCGAAGTTCTCCAAGCCTGGTGAACCCATGTGGGAGCGGGCTTGCTCGCGAAAGCGGTGGATCAGCCAGCATTGATGTAACAGATTCACCGCCTTCGCGAGCAAGCCCGCTCCCACAAGGGAATTATGCTTCGGCATCAAGATTTGTATGCCTTTCGCCCGGACCCAGTAACATTCGCCCTATGACTGCCTACATCGGACGCTTCGCCCCCACCCCCAGCGGCCATTTGCATTTCGGTTCGCTGGTCGCCGCACTGGCCTCGTACCTGGACGCCCAGGCTGTGGGTGGGCGCTGGTTGCTGCGCATGGAGGACCTCGACCCGCCCCGGGAGGAGCCGGGCGCGCAAGCGGCGATTCTCAAGGCGCTGGAAAGCTACGGGTTCGAATGGGACGGCGAGATGGTTCGCCAGAGCGAGCGCCATGACGCCTACGATCAGGTCATCAACCGCCTGTTCAGCCAGGGGTTGGCCTATGCGTGCACTTGTTCACGCAAGCAATTGGAGGCCTACCAGGGCATTTATCCCGGCCTCTGTCGCAATGCCGGGCACGGCACCGAGGACGCCGCCATCCGCCTGCGCGTCCCCGAGCTTGAATACCACTTCACCGACCGGGTCCAGGGTGAGTTCCGCCAGCACCTGGGCCGTGAGGTCGGTGACTTCGTGATCCGCCGCCGAGACGGGCTCTACGCTTATCAACTGGCCGTGGTCCTGGACGACGCCTGGCAAGGGGTGACCGATATCGTGCGCGGCGCCGACCTGCTGGACTCCACGCCGCGCCAGCTCTACCTGCAAGAACTGCTCGGGTTGCCGCAACCGCGTTACCTGCACGTGCCGCTGATCACCCAGCCCGACGGGCACAAGCTTGGCAAATCCTACCGTTCCCCGCCGCTGGCGGCCGACCAGGCCACGCCGCTGTTGCTAAGGGCGTTGCGAGCACTGGGCCAGCAACCGGGCCTCGAACTGGCCGATGCCAGCCCACGGGAACTGCTGGCCTGGGGCATTCGCCACTGGGATGCGGGCAAGATCCCGCGCACACTGAGCCTGCCCGAAGCGCAAATACGTTGACGGCCCTTGCAGCTTGGCGCCCATCCGTTACCATCGCCGCACGTTTTCGGGCACGCGCATAAATTAGAGAGGCCGGGATGTATATCTATCGCTTGGTCCTGCTCCTGGTAGTGGGGATTTACCTGTTCTCCCCGGCCATCATGGATTGGTGGATCGATGCCACGGGTGCCTGGTATCGGCCGTATCTGCTCTGGCTGATCCTGATTGTCGTGACCTTCATCCTGCAGAGCCAAAAAGATGCCGATGAGCTTTAGCCTGACCCAGATGATCCTGATCAGCGCCGCCTACCTGGCGGTGCTGTTCGGCGTAGCCTGGATCAGCGAACGAGGCATGATCCCCCGGGCGATCATCCGCCACCCGCTGACCTACACCCTGTCGCTGGGTGTCTATGCCAGTGCGTGGGCGTTCTATGGCACGGTCGGGCTGGCCTACCAATACGGCTATGGTTTCCTGTCCAGTTACCTGGGGGTGTCAGGGGCGTTCCTGCTGGCGCCAGTGTTGCTCTACCCGATCCTGAAAATCACCCGCACCTACCAACTGTCATCACTGGCCGACCTGTTCGCCTTTCGCTTTCGCAGCACTTGGGCCGGCGCGCTGACCACGATCTTCATGCTGGTCGGCGTGTTGCCGCTGCTGGCCCTGCAAATCCAGGCCGTGGCCGATTCCATCAGCATCCTGACCCGCGAGCCAGTACAGCACCGAGTGGCGTTGAGCTTCTGTGCGTTGATCATCCTGTTCACGATCTTCTTCGGCTCCCGGCACATCGCCACGCGGGAAAAACACGAAGGCCTGGTGTTTGCGATCGCCTTCGAGTCGGTGATCAAGCTGATCGCCATCGGCGGTGTCGGTCTCTATGCCTTGTACGGCGTGTTCGATGGCCCGCAGCAGCTTGAGCTCTGGCTGCTGCAGAACCAGACCGCCCTCGCCGCCCTGCACACGCCTTTGCAGGAAGGCCCGTGGCGCACGCTATTGCTGGTGTTCTTCGCCTCGGCGATCGTGATGCCGCACATGTACCACATGACCTTTACCGAAAACCTCAACCCGCGCTCGCTGGTGAGCGCCAGTTGGGGCCTGCCGTTGTTCCTGCTCTTGATGAGCCTGGCGGTGCCGCTGATCCTCTGGGCCGGCCTGAAGCTGGGCGCCAGCACCAACCCGGAATACTTCACCCTCGGCATCGGCATCGCCGCCAACAGCAAGGCCCTGGCATTGCTGGCCTACGTCGGTGGCCTGTCGGCGGCCAGCGGCCTGATCATCGTCACCACCCTGGCCTTGTCGGGCATGGCCCTCAACCACCTGGTGCTGCCGCTCTACCAGCCGCCGGCTGAAGGCAACATCTATCGCTGGTTGAAGTGGACCCGACGGGCGTTGATCGTCGCGATCATCATGGCCGGCTACGGTTTTTACCTGATGCTCGGTGACGGGCAGGACCTGGCCAACCTGGGCATCGTCGCCTTCGTCGCCACCTTGCAGTTCCTGCCCGGCGTGCTGTCGGTGCTGTATTGGCCGACCGCCAACCGCCGCGGCTTCATCGCCGGCCTGCTGGCAGGGATCCTGGTGTGGCTGGTGGCGATGCTGTTGCCGCTGATGGGCAACCTGCAGGGCTTCTATATTCCGCTGCTGAACATGATCTACGTGCTCGACGACACCAGTTGGCACATGGCGGCCATCGCTTCCCTGGCGGCGAACGTGCTGATGTTCACCCTGATCTCGCTGTTCACCAACGCCAGCAGCGAAGAAGCCAGCGCCGCCGAGGCCTGTGCGGTGGACAACGTGCGTCGCCCGCAGCGCCGCGAGTTACACGCCGCCTCACCCCAGGAGTTCGCCACGCAACTGGCCAAGCCCTTGGGTGCCAAGGCCGCGCAAAAGGAAGTCGAACAGGCCCTGCGCGACCTCTACCTGCCTTTCGATGAACGCCGCCCATACGCCTTGCGTCGCCTGCGGGACCGGATCGAGGCCAACCTGTCCGGCCTGATGGGCCCCAGCGTGGCCCAGGACATGGTCGAGACGTTCCTGCCCTACAAGGCTGGCGGCGAGAACTATGTCACCGAAGACATCCATTTCATCGAAAGCCGCCTCGAGGATTACCACTCGCGCCTCACCGGCCTGGCCGCCGAACTGGACGCCTTGCGCCGTTACCACCGCCAGACCCTGCAGGAATTGCCGATGGGCGTGTGCTCCCTGGCCAAGGACCAGGAAATCCTGATGTGGAACAAGGCCATGGAAGAGCTCACCGGAATCGCCGCCCAGCGCGTGGTCGGTTCTCGCCTGAGCACCCTGGGCGAGCCGTGGAAAGGCCTGTTGCAAGGTTTCATCGACCTGCCGGACGAGCACTTGCATAAACAGCACCTGGCCCTCGACGGCCAGACCCGCTGGCTGAACCTGCACAAAGCGGCGATCGACGAGCCACTGGCTCCCGGTAACAGCGGCCTGGTGCTGCTGGTGGAAGACCTGACCGACACCCAAATGCTCGAAGACAAGCTGGTCCACTCCGAACGACTGGCAAGCATCGGCCGCCTGGCCGCCGGGGTGGCTCACGAAATCGGCAACCCGATCACCGGCATCGCCTGCCTGGCGCAGAACCTGCGCGAAGAGCGCGAGGACGACGGCGAGCTGACGGAAATCAGTGGGCAGATCCTCGAACAGACCAAGCGCGTGTCGCGCATCGTCCAGTCGCTGATGAGTTTCGCCCATGCTGGCGGCCACCAACACAATGACGAACCTGTCTGCCTGGCCGAAGTGGCCCAGGACGCCATTGGTCTGCTGGCCCTCAACCGGCGCAATTTCGAAGTGCAATTTTTCAACCTGTGCGACCCGGAGCACTGGGTCGATGGCGACCCCCAGCGGCTCGCCCAGGTGTTGATCAACCTGCTCTCCAACGCGCGGGACGCCTCACCGGCCGGCAGCGCGGTGCGGGTCAAGAGCGAAGCTTTCGAACACACGATCGACCTGATCGTCGAAGACGAAGGCAGCGGTATCCCACAGAACATCATGGACCGATTGTTCGAACCTTTCTTCACCACCAAGGATCCTGGCGAAGGCACCGGTCTGGGCCTCGCACTGGTCTATTCCATCGTTGAAGAGCATTATGGACAAATCACCATCGACAGCCCGGCCGATGTTCAGAGCCAACGCGGCACCCGTATCCGGGTGACCTTGCCGCGTCATGTCGAAGCGACGTCCGCTGTGAACTGAGACCGTCGAGAGAATCGAATCAATGCCGCACATTTTGATCGTCGAAGACGAAACAATTATCCGCTCCGCCTTGCGCCGCCTGCTGGAACGCAACCAGTACCAGGTCAGCGAAGCCGGTTCAGTGCAGGAAGCACAAGAACGTTTCAGCATCCCCACGTTCGACCTGATCGTCAGCGACCTGCGCCTGCCTGGCGCCCCGGGCACCGAGCTGATCAAGCTCGGCCAGGGCACGCCGGTGCTGATCATGACCAGCTACGCGAGCCTGCGCTCGGCGGTCGATTCCATGAAAATGGGCGCGGTGGACTACATTGCCAAACCATTCGACCACGACGAGATGCTCCAGGCCGTGGCCCGCATCCTGCGGGATCGACAGGCGGCCACCAGCAATCCTGCGGAACCCATCGGCAAGGCCAGCGCCTCGGCGAAAGCCGGCGCCAGCAACAATAACGGCGAAATCGGCATCATTGGCTCCTGCCCGCCCATGCAGGACCTGTACGGCAAGATCCGCAAAGTCGCGCCGACCGACTCCAACGTCCTGATCCAGGGCGAGTCCGGCACCGGCAAGGAATTGGTGGCCCGTGCCCTGCACAACCTGTCGCGCCGGGCCAAGGCACCGATGATTTCGGTGAACTGCGCGGCGATTCCGGAAAGCCTGATCGAGTCCGAACTGTTCGGTCACGAGAAGGGCGCGTTCACCGGCGCCAGCGCCGGGCGTGCCGGGCTGGTGGAAGCGGCGGACGGCGGTACGTTGTTCCTCGATGAAATCGGCGAGCTGCCATTGGAAGCCCAGGCGCGGTTGCTGCGGGTGCTCCAGGAAGGCGAAATCCGCCGGGTCGGCTCGGTGCAGTCGCAAAAGGTCGATGTCCGCCTGATCGCGGCCACCCACCGTGACCTCAAGAGCCTGGCGAAAATTGGCCAATTCCGCGAAGACTTGTACTACCGCTTGCACGTGATCGCCTTGAAGCTCCCTGCCCTGCGCGAGCGTGGCGCCGACGTCAATGAAATCGCCCAGGCGTTTCTGGCCCGCCAGAGCGCGCGGGTCAACCGCACCGACCTCAAGTTCGCCCCGGACGCCGAGCAGGCCATTCGTCATTACGCCTGGCCGGGTAACGTTCGAGAGCTGGAAAACGCGGTCGAGCGGGCGGTGATCCTGTGCGAGAGCCCGGAAATTTCCGCCGACCTGCTGGGCATCGATATCGAGCTCAGTGACCTGGACGACGAAGAATTCATCGGCCTGGCCCCGCAACAGGGCGGCGGCGCCAACAACACCAGCCACGAACCTACCGAAGACCTGTCCCTGGAGGATTACTTCCAGCACTTCGTCCTCGAGCACCAGGACCACATGACCGAAACCGAACTGGCACGCAAGCTGGGCGTCAGTCGCAAGTGCCTGTGGGAACGTCGTCAGCGCCTGGGGATTCCACGACGCAAGACTGGAGCGACCAGCGAAAGCTGAGGTGTGGGGGTAACACCACTGAATGTGAAAAAACTGTTACCCCAGTCTTTTTCACGTAACAGAAGCCGGGGCTTACGGTAACGAAACCCCGGCTTTTTTTCGCCCCGGAAAAATGGCTATAACCCTAGAACCCCCGGTTTCGCTGGGTCTCGCAAAAGTTGGCACGCACCCTGCTATAGCTTTGGTACAAGAACAATAACAAGCAATGCAAAAGACAATAAAAATAAGACGAATCGACTCACGCACAATAAAAACAAGACGGCGAGAGGCGCAGCTAACTGATTCTTTTGGAGAGGCGTTGTATTTGGGGCTTGCCCCACAACCAGGCCGAGAACAATAAAAACTGTCTCAAGACAGGTGCCTGAACTGGTTGGATCGATTGATCACTGCAACACAGCGACCAAAGCAATCCGTTTGCTCTTGACTCCCGATTGGGAGGGTCACGAAGGGAAAACCTCGTGGCGCGGGCACTCAACAAAAACAAGAAGCCCGAAACCAATAATAAAAACAGAGCACGCAACTAATTCTGGGGGAGCTTCGGCTCCCCTTGTGGTTTCTGTCGTTCCGCCTTCCCCGCAGCCTACATGCCTGTCGCTGAAAGCTTGCAGCCCAAAACTCCTCTGTCCTACACCATCCCTCGACTAAATGCTAGAATCCCCGCCCATCATGCGGTCATTCTTCGTTTTTGGCCGAACATTCCTTCAAACAGTGCATCCCATGCTGAAGAAGCTGTTCCAGTCATTCCGTTCTCCCTTGCGTCGTACGCAACACATTCGCAGCACGCCTGAAGTGCTCAACAGCGGCCAGCATTCACTGCAAAAGGCCCAGTTCAGCCGTTATGCGGTGAACATCGTCGAACGTTTGCAGAGCGCCGGCTACCAGGCTTACCTGGTCGGTGGCTGCGTGCGCGACATGCTGCTCAACATCACTCCCAAGGATTTCGACGTTGCCACCAGCGCCACGCCGGAACAGATAAGGGCCGAGTTTCGCAACGCCCGGATCATTGGCCGGCGCTTCAAGCTGGTCCATATCCATTTCGGCCGCGAAATCATCGAAGTGGCGACTTTCCGGGCCAATCACCCGCAGAGCGATGAAGAGGAAGACAGCAACCAGTCTTCCCGCAACGAGAGCGGGCGCATCCTGCGCGACAACGTCTACGGCACGCTGGAAGAAGACGCGCAACGCCGCGACTTCACCATCAATGCCCTGTATTACGATCCGGTCAGCGAACGCATCCTCGATTACGCCAACGGCGTACACGACATCCGCAATCGCCTGATCCGCCTGATCGGCGATCCCAAGCAACGCTACCAGGAAGACCCGGTGCGGATGCTGCGGGCCGTGCGTTTTGCCGCCAAGCTGGATTTCGGCATCGAAAAACACAGCGCCACGCCGATTCGCGAACTGGCGCCGATGTTGCGAGAGATCCCCTCGGCCCGTCTGTTCGAGGAAGTGCTCAAGCTGTTCCTGTCGGGCAACGCGGCAGATACCTTCGAGATGCTGGTGGACTTGCAGTTGTTCGATCCGCTGTTCCCCGCCAGTGCCGAGGCCCTGGAGCACAATCCGACCTATACCCACACCTTGATCAGCGAAGCGCTGATCAACACCGACCTGCGCATCAAGCAGAACAAGCCGGTGACGCCGGCGTTCCTGTTCGCCGCCCTGCTCTGGCCTGCCCTGCCGGCCCGGGTGCTGCGCCTGCAAGACCGTGGCATGCCGCCGATCCCGGCGATGCAGGAAGCCGCCCACGAGCTGATCGCCGAACAGTGCCAGCGCATCGCCATTCCAAAACGCTTCACGATGCCGATCCGCGAGATCTGGGACATGCAGGAGCGCCTGCCACGGCGCAGCGGCAAACGTGCCGACCTGCTGCTGGACAACCCGCGGTTCCGCGCCGGCTACGACTTCCTCCTGCTGCGTGAAAGCGCAGGCGAGCAGACCGATGGCTTGGGCGAATGGTGGACCGATTACCAGGACGCCAACGACAGCGAGCGTCGCGACATGATTCGCGAGCTCAGCGGCAAGGATGATGGCGCCAGCGGCCCACGCAAGCGTCGTCGCAGCAGCGGTGCCAAGCGTAAACGGGCCAGTGAACCGAGCGCTTCGGGCGAATAATCGATGAAACGCATCTACATCGGCATGGGCAGCAACCTCGCCGAACCCGCCGAACAATTGCGCAGCGCCGTCCAGGCGCTCGCGCAGTTGCCTGACACGCAACTGGTAGGTGTCTCGGCGTTTTATCAAAGCGATTCCCTGCTCCCCGGCCAGCCGCGCTACACCAACGCGGTGGCAGCGCTGGACAGCCGCCTGGCACCGCTGGACCTGCTCGATGCGCTGCAAGCCATCGAAACCGGACAGGGTCGCGAACGTCTCGAACGTTGGGGGCCGCGCACCTTGGACCTGGACATCCTGCTGTTCGGTGATCGCCTGATCGACGAGCCACGCCTCAAGGTTCCCCACTACCACATGCAGGCCCGGGCCTTTGTGCTCTACCCGCTGGCCGAACTGGCCCCCGCCGACCTGCGCCTGGCCGATGGGCGCCTGCTCGAGGATCTGCTTGCGGCGTGCCCATTCGTCGGCCTGGAACGCTTGCCTCCAAACTGATGCAGCCTAAGGGAGCCCCTGGCCTGAAGATGTCGACTGTTAGATCGCCTTCGCGAGCAAGCCCGCTCCCACAGTAGATCTGTGTGGTACACAAAGTTTGTGTCCGCTGAAGATCCAATGTGGGAGCGGGCTTGCTCGCGAAGAGGCCCGCAGGTCCAGCATCATCAGCAACTGCCACCCCATCCCAAGCTGAAACGCATCAGTCACCCCGGTAACACCCGGCGGTAACACATCCAATTGACTTCCCGAGTGCTCCTCACGACTATAGGCGTCCCGTCGCCGCCAACGCGGCGCTAATGGGCGTAATCCAGGCCTTACAAGCACCACGCATAGAAGGTGCGCCTGAATTCGAGCGCCTAATGAGGACTTTTTCATGCCAGCTATTACCCTGACCACGCTGCAAGGTCTCAAGCAAAAAGGTGAAAAAATCACCATGCTGACCTGCTATGACGCAACCTTCGCCCACGCCTGCAACGAGGCCGGTGTCGAAGTGCTGCTGGTGGGCGATTCCCTCGGCATGGTGCTGCAAGGTCACGACAGCACGCTGCCGGTGACCACCGCCGAGATGGCCTACCATGTGGCCGCCGTCAAACGTGGTAACACCGATGCGCTGATTCTCGCCGACCTGCCGTTCATGGCCTACGCCACCCTCGAGCAAACCATGACCAACAGCGCCATGCTGATGCAGGCCGGTGCCCACATGGTCAAGGTCGAAGGCGCGTTGTGGCTGGCCGATTCGATTCGGCTACTGGCCGAGCGAGGCATTCCAGTGTGCGCGCACCTGGGCCTGACTCCCCAAGCGGTGAATATCCTCGGCGGCTACAAGGTCCAGGGCCGCAATGAGAACCAGGCGCGGCAAATGCGCGCCGATGCGATTGCCCTGGAGCAGGCGGGCGCGGCGATGTTGCTGCTCGAATGCGTGCCCAGCGAGCTGGCTGAAGAAATCACCCATGCGGTGAAGATTCCAGTGATCGGAATCGGCGCCGGCAGCGCTACCGACGGCCAGGTACTGGTGCTGCACGACATGCTCGGATTATCGATCACCGGGCGCGTGCCCAAGTTCGTCAAGAACTTCATGGCTGGGCAAACCTCTATCCACGGCGCCTTGAGTGCCTACGTCGCTGAAGTCAAGGCGGCGACCTTCCCGGGCACCGAACACGGGTTTTCTGCATGAACACCGTCAAAACCGTACGCGAACTGCGGGCCGCCGTGGCCCGTGCCCGCGGCGAAGGCAAGCGCATTGCCTTCGTGCCAACCATGGGCAACCTGCACAGCGGGCATGTGGCGTTGGTCACCAAGGCTGCGCAACGGGCCGACTTCGTGGTGGCGAGCATTTTCGTCAACCCGCTGCAATTCGGCGCCGGCGAAGATTTGGACAAATATCCCCGCACCCTGGCGGCCGACCAGGAAAAACTGCTCCAGGCCGGCTGCCACTTGCTGTTCGCCCCCAGCGTCGAAGAGATGTACCCCGACGGCATGACCGGACAAACCCGGGTCAGCGTTCCGCAATTGTCCGAAGGCTTGTGCGGCGCCAGCCGTCCCGGGCATTTCGAGGGTGTGGCGACGGTGGTCAGCAAACTGTTCAATATGGTCCAGCCTGACCTGGCGGTGTTTGGCCAGAAAGATTTCCAGCAACTGGCGGTGATCCGCGCCCTGGTCCATGACCTGAACATTCCGATCCAGATCATCGGCGAGCCGACCGTTCGCGCCGAAGACGGCCTGGCGCTGTCGTCACGCAACGGTTTCCTCAGCCCGGACCAACGCGCCGTCGCGCCCGTGGTCTATCGCGCCCTGAACCAGATCGCCGAGGCAATCAAGCAGGGTCAGCGGGATTTCCCGGCGCTGATCGGTGCGCAGCTCAAGCAACTCGAAGCCGCCGGCCTGCGTCCCGACTATCTGGAAATCCGTCACGCCAAGACCTTGCGTCCGGCGTCGAGCGAGGACCGCGACCTGGTGATTCTGGTCGCCGCCTTCCTGGGCACCACGCGCCTGATCGACAATCTGCATCTGGATCTCGACACGCCCGCCTGAAGCCCCCTTGTGGGAGCAGGTGCCTGTGGGAGCAAAGCTTGCTCGCGATAGCGGTCTGACAGTCGACATAGGCGTTGAATGTGACCGCATCGTCGCGAGCAAGCTTTGCTCCCACAAGGCTCGCCCCACAGCAATTCAGTTTGCCCGCAAGACCTCACCGCGTTTCCGTCTGTCGACCCCTTCCCATCCTCGATGTATAAAAAAGTACCGGGAACCAGTCAGACAAAGTCAAGACAGATCGCAACGCGAGGTTTACTGTAGTCGCCCTGTGTCTGGCGATCGTGTCGATGCAGTGTCCGGACGCCCACCTCGAGCCGCGCCGGAATTTTTCGTGTACAAAAGGTCGTTCAAGTAAAAAGGAAACCCGCAGCGATGGCGTATTACCGAACCCCTCATGACGTGACCGCTCTGCCAGCCTGGCAAGCGCTGAATGACCACCGCAAAGCCATGCAGGATTTCAGCATGCGCGAAGCGTTCAATGCCGATCCGCAGCGTTTCACACAATTCACCCTGTCGAGCTGCGGTCTGTTTCTCGACTACTCGAAAAACCTGATCAACGCCCAGACCCGCGACCTGCTGGTGGGCCTGGCCAACGAAGTCGACCTCAAGGGCGCGATCAAGGCGCTGTTCGAAGGCGAAATTGTCAACGCCTCGGAAAACCGCCCTGCCCTGCACACCGCCCTGCGTCGGCCGGTGGGGGACAAATTGCTGGTCAACGGCGTCAACGTGATGCCGGACGTGCACAAAGTGCTGAACCAGATCACTGACCTGGTCGGCCGCATTCACGACGGCCTGTGGCGCGGCTACACCGAAAAGCCCATCACCGACGTGGTGAACATCGGTATCGGTGGTTCCTTCCTCGGCCCGCAGTTGGTGTCCGAAGCGCTGTTGTCCTACACGCACAAAGGCGTTCGCTGCCACTACCTGGCGAACATCGACGGCAGCGAGTTCCACGAACTGACCATGAAACTGCGCGCCGAAACCACGCTGTTCATCGTCTCGTCGAAATCGTTCAACACCCTCGAAACCCTGAAGAACGCCCAGGCCGCCCGCGCCTGGTACCTGGCCCAGGGTGGTTCCGAGGCGGAGCTGTATCGCCACTTTATCGCCGTGTCGAGCAACAATGCCGCCGCCGTGGCCTTCGGCATCCGTGAAGAAAACATCTTCCCGATGTGGGACTGGGTTGGCGGGCGCTACTCGCTGTGGTCGGCCATCGGCCTGCCGATCGCCCTGGCCATCGGTATGTCGAACTTCAAGGAATTGTTGTCCGGCGCCTATTCCATGGACCAGCATTTCCAGAGCGCCCCATTCGAGCAGAACATGCCGGTGCTGCTGGCGCTGCTGGGCGTGTGGTACGGCAACTTCTGGGGCGCGCAGAGCCATGCGATCCTGCCGTACGACCACTACCTGCGTAACATCACCAAACATTTGCAGCAGTTGGACATGGAATCCAACGGCAAGAGCGTGCGCCAGGACGGTACCCCGGTGTCGACCGACACGGGCCCGGTCATCTGGGGCGGCGTTGGCTGCAACGGTCAGCACGCCTACCACCAGTTGCTGCACCAGGGCACCCAGTTGATCCCGGCCGACTTCATCGTGCCGATCGTCAGCTTCAACCCGGTTGCCGACCATCACCAGTGGCTGTACGCCAACTGCCTGTCCCAGAGCCAGGCACTGATGCTGGGCAAGACCCGCGCCGAGGCCGAAGCCGAGCTGCGGGACAAGGGCGCCAGCGAAGAAGAGGTGCAGAAACTGGCCTCCCACAAGGTGATCCCGGGCAACCGTCCGAGCAACACCCTGGTGGTCGAACGCATCAGCCCACGTCGCCTCGGCGCACTGGTGGCGCTGTATGAACACAAAGTGTTCGTGCAGAGCGTGGTCTGGGGCATCAACGCCTTCGACCAATGGGGCGTGGAGCTGGGCAAGGAACTGGGCAAGGGCGTCTACAACCGCCTGGTGGGCAGCGAAGAAAACCCGGCCGAAGATGCCTCGACCCAGGGCTTGATCAACTACTTCCGCGGTCGTCATCGCGGCTGATCCCTGGGTTTGCATTCCTCCTGTGGGAGCGGGCTTGCTCGCGAAGACGGTGTGTCAGTTGCCATTAATGTGTCTGACACACCGCTTTCGCGAGCAAGCCCGCTCCCACACGGGCTCCATGAACAACTTGAACTGAATATTCACTGGGCGCATCTTTATATCTTGTCGCAAAACAAGAATAAGGAACCGTCATGTTCGATATCAGCCAGTACCCCCACGCCGATGCCGTCCGCCGGGCTGCGCAACTGAGTCAGGACGAGTACAAGCGGCTCTACAAGGAATCCATCGAACACCCCAGCGCCTTCTGGGCCGAGCAGGCCACGCGCTTTCTCGACTGGATGACGCCCTGGCAAACCGTCCAGCGCTATGACCTCAAGAATGGCGACGCGACCTGGTTCGCCGGCGGCAAGCTGAACGTCAGCGCCAATTGCATCGACCGTCACCTGGACACACGGGGCGACCAGATCGCGATCATCTGGGAAGGCGACGACCCTGCCGAATCGGCGCAAATTACCTACAAGAAACTCCACAATCATGTCTGCCGCCTGGCCAATGTGCTGAAAAGCCGTGGCGTGAAGAAAGGCGATCGGGTCTGCATCTACATGCCGATGATCCCCGAGGCCGCCTACGCCATGCTCGCCTGCACCCGCATCGGCGCGGTGCATTCGGTGGTGTTCGGCGGCTTCTCGCCGGACTCCCTGCGCGACCGGATTCTCGACGCCGATTGCCGCACCGTGATCACAGCCGACGAAGGGGTGCGCGGCGGGCGCTTCATACCGCTCAAGCGCAACGTCGACAAGGCCCTGGAAAGCTGCCCGAACGTCAGCACCGTGCTGGTGGTCGAGCGCACCCAGGGCGAAGTGGACTGGGTGGAAGGTCGTGACCTCTGGTATCACCAGGCCATGCACGACATCAGCGACGATTGCCCGCCCGAACCGATGGACGCCGAAGACCCGCTGTTCATCCTCTACACCTCAGGCAGTACCGGCAAACCCAAGGGCGTGCTGCACACTACCGGCGGCTATCTGCTGCAAGCGGCGATGACGTTCAGGTACGTGCTCGACTACCGCGACAACGAGGTGTTCTGGTGCACCGCCGACGTCGGCTGGGTCACCGGCCACAGCTACATTGTCTATGGCCCGCTGGCGAACGGCGCCACCACGCTGATCTTCGAGGGCGTGCCGAGCCACCCCACCAGTTCGCGTTTCTGGCAAGTGATCGACAAGCATCAGGTCAACATCTTCTACACCGCGCCGACCGCCCTGCGCGCGTTGATGCGTGAAGGAGCCGGACCGTTGCAGGAAACGTCCCGCAAAAGCCTGCGATTGCTCGGCAGCGTCGGCGAGCCGATCAACCCGGAGGCGTGGGAATGGTATTTCAACGTGGTCGGCGAACAGCGCTGCCCGATTGTCGATACTTGGTGGCAGACCGAAACCGGCGGCATCATGCTCAGCCCATTGGTCAGTGCCCCACGGCTCAAGCCAGGCTGCGCCACACGGCCGATGTTCGGCGTGCAACCGGTCTTGCTGGATGAGGTGGGCAAGGAAATCAACGGTGCCGGCAGCGGTGTGCTGGCGATCAAATCCAGTTGGCCGGGGCAGATCCGCAGTGTCTACGGCGACCATCAACGCATGGTCGACACCTACTTCAAGCCCTACCCGGGTTATTACTTCACCGGTGACGGCGCGCGCCGCGACGAAGACGGCGACTACTGGATCACCGGGCGCATCGACGATGTGATCAACGTCTCCGGGCATCGCATTGGCACCGCCGAGGTGGAAAGCGCCCTGGTGTTGCATGACAGCATCGCCGAAGCCGCCGTGGTCGGTTACCCCCACGACCTCAAGGGCCAGGGCATCTATGCGTTTGTCACGCCGATGAACGGTGTGGAGGCCAATGATGAGCTGAAGAAGGAATTGTTGGCTCACGTCAGCAAGGAAATCGGCAGCTTCGCCAAGCCGGAGCTGATCCAGTGGGCGCCGGCGTTGCCCAAGACCCGCTCGGGCAAGATCATGCGGCGCATCCTGCGCAAGATCGCCTGCAACGAGCTCGATAGCCTTGGCGACACCTCGACCCTGGCCGATCCAAGCGTGGTGGAGGGGTTGATCGACAAGCGGCTGAATCGCTAGGCCAAACACAAGAACCTGTGGCGAGGGAGCTTGCTCCCGCTGGACCGGGCTGGCGCTCCAGTGCGTAGCACTCCCAAAAATCATAGGGCCGCTGCGCAGCCCAGCGGGAGCAAGCTCCCTCGCCACAGGACGGTGTCTAGCTCGTAACCTTGTGCAACCTAAAACCCCATCCTTCATAACTGCTAAACTCCCGCGCCTCATTTCTCTAAGGCGCGCCCGGCATGTCTTCCTTGAATCAGGCGCTGCGCGCCGCCCTCGACCAGCGCCAGGAACTGCTCGGCCAACTGCACCAGCAAGGCACCGACTGCTATCGCCTGTTCCATGGCAGCCAGGAAGGCGCGCCCGGCCTGACCATCGACCGCTATGGCCCGCAACTGCTGGTGCAGAGCTTCCACCAGTCGCTGGAACGCGACGACCTGCTGCAATTGCACGGCATCGTCAACGAACGCCTGGGGCTGGAGACCCTGTTGGTCTACAACGACCGCGCCCGGGGCAATTCCCGCATCGACCGCCAGGACACCGTCTATCGGGCGGACGAAGCCGCCCTGCAAGACCTGGTCGGGCATGAGTGGGGCTTGAATTATCGTGTCCGCGGCCGCCATGCCGGGCAGGATCCCCTGCTGTTCCTCGACCTGCGCAATGCCCGGGGCTGGGTCAAGGCACACAGCCGCGGCAAAAGCGTGTTGAACCTGTTTGCCTACACCTGCGGCGTCGGCCTGAGCGCCGCCGCGGGTGGCGCGCGTGAAGTGTGCAACCTGGACTTCGCCGAAGGCAACCTGGCGGTGGGCCGTGAAAACGGCCTGCTCAACCCCGATTTGCAGCCCATGGAATTCGTGCAGTCGGATTACTTCCCGGCGATTCGCCAATTGGCCGGCCTGCCCATCAGCCAGCGTCGCGGGCAAAAACTGCCCAGCTATGTGCGCCTGGAGCAACGCCAGTACGACCTGGTGCTCCTCGACCCACCGGCCTGGGCCAAGAGTGCGTTCGGCACCGTCGATCTGTTGCGCGACTACCAAAGCCTGCTGAAACCGGCGCTGCTCACCACCGCTGACAATGGTGTGCTGATCTGCTGCAACAACCTGGCAAAAGTGCCCATGGATGACTGGCGCGAGCAGGTGTTGCGCTGTGCGGAAAAAGCCGACCGCCCGGTGCGCGACTGGAGCGTGCTGACCCCAGGCAGCGACTTTCCCTCCCTGGATCAGCAACCACCGCTCAAGACGCTGATCCTCCAGCTCTAGGCCCCGGACTGAATTCTCACAGGGAAACCAGATAAATCTCATAAATCACAGTGGCTTCGGAACCGTAAACGCATGCCATACTCCAAGGCACTCCGAATTCACACCTAGATGAAGCCGCACATGCCCAAAGGATTGATTCGCGCTATCGGCGCCCTGTTGACCGCACTGGCCCTCTACAGTCTGTTGGGTTTCCTGATTCTGCCAGGCATTGCCTTGCGCATCGCCAACCAGCAATTGGCCGCCCTTGCGACAGTACCGGCCCAGATCCAGCGCATCGAACTCAATCCCTTCAGCCTTGAAGTCACCCTCTGGGGCTTGAACATCGGCGAACCGGGCAAAGAGCAAGTCGGCTTCGAACGGCTGTACGCCAATTTGCAACTCGACAGCCTGTGGTCCGGCGCCTTGCACCTGGTCGACATTGAACTGGACAAGCCCAAGACCGAAGTCGTGTTCACCAAGGACGGTCAGTTGAACCTACTGGGCCTGTTCAAGTTACCGGCCAGCGAACCGACGCCCGCCGATCCCGAGGCCAAACCTTTTCCGCTGCGGGTCGATCGAATCAAGTTGGCTGGCGGTTACGTGCATTTCCAGGACCTGCGTCCCAGCGAGCCCATCGAGTTCCTGTACGACACCCTCGATTTCGAGCTGAAGAACCTCAGCACCCTGCCCGACGACAACGCCGACATGACCTTGGTGGCCGCCGGCCCCGAGGGCGGGCAGATCGACTGGACCGGCAATTTCAGCCTCTCGCCAATTGCTTCCCAGGGTACGCTCAAAGTCACTGGTGGCCAGATGAAAGCCTGGTGGCCCTACGTGCGCGACGCGGTGCCGCTGGTGTTGGAAAACGGCGTCCTGAACCTCAGCACCGACTACAAGCTCAACTTGGCCAAAGGCACCGAACTGCTGCTCAACAATGTCGCGGTCAGTGTCGCTCCCTTCGCCATCAAGGCCCCCGATGGCCGTCCATTGGTGAAACTCGAGCGCCTGGATGTCAGCGAAACCACGGTAGACCTGGCCAAGCAGCAAGTGGTGGTGGGCAAGATCCGTAGCCAGAAGCTGGAAACCTGGGCCGCTCGCGAGGCAGACGGGCAGCTGGACTGGCAGAAACTCTTCGCCAGCCAGCCGGCCAAACCGCAGGTCAAGGCTGAACCGGCATCCGCCCCGGCGGCAGCCGACTCGCCAAAACCTGAACCGGCACCACCGAGCAAACCGTGGCAGGTGCTGTTGAAGGACGTGCAACTGCGCGACTATCAAGTGCACCTGGCCGACCGTCAGGCGCAGCCCGCCGTGGCACTGGAAGTCGGCCCACTGAACCTCGACCTGCAGAACTACGACACCCTCAACGGCTCGCCCTTTACCCTCAAGCTCGACACCGGTTTGGGCAAACAGGGCAAGATCCTGGCCGACGGCGAGGTCAACCTCAACCCGATCAGCGCCAGGCTCAAGGTCAAGACGCAGGACATCGACCTGCGCGTCGCCCAGTCGTACATCAACCCGTTCATTCGCCTGGAGCTGCGCTCCGGGATGCTCGGCAGCGACCTGGCGGTCGACCTCAAGAGCACCGAACCGCTGGCCTTTGCGGTCACCGGCACCGCCCAGGTCGACCAGTTGCACACCCTCGACACCCTCAAGACCCGTGATTTCCTCAAGTGGCAGAAGCTGGTTCTCGAAGGCCTCAACTACCAGCACGGCGACAGCCTGTCCATCGACAAGGTCAACCTGTTCCAGCCTTACGCGCGGTTCATGATCAATGACGACCGCACCACCAACGTCGATGACCTGCTGATTCCGCAACCGGCCGACAGTGGCGCGAAGAACACCGCGGCCAAACCGGCGGCCCAGGAAAAACCGCTGGGCATCCACATCGGCGGCGTCGCCATCAATGACGGTTCGGCCAACTTCGCCGACTTCAGCCTCACGCCGAACTTCGCCACGGCCATCCAGCAACTCAATGGCCAGATCGGCACCATCGACAGCCGCCAGGCCAAACCGGCCAGCGTGGACATCAAGGGCAAGGTCGACCGTTACGCGCCCGTCACCATCAAGGGCGCGGTCAACCCTTTCGATCCGATGGCCAGCCTCGACATCGCCACCAGCTTCAAGCGGGTCGAGCTGACTACCCTGACGCCCTACTCCGGCAAGTTCGCCGGCTATCGCATCCGCAAGGGTCGACTCAATCTCGACCTGCATTACCGCATCACCAAGGGCCAGCTCCAGGCGGACAACAAAGTGGTGGTCGAGCAATTGCAGTTGGGGGAAAAAGTCGACAGCCCGGACGCCGTGAGCCTGCCGCTGAAACTGGCCATCGCGTTGCTCAAGGACTCCGAGGGCAAGATCTCCATCGAACTGCCGGTCAGCGGCAACCTCAACGATCCACAATTCAGCGTCATGCCGATCGTCTGGCAGACCCTGCGCAACCTGGTGGTCCGCGCGGCCCAGGCGCCGTTCAAGCTCATTGGTGGCCTGGTGGCCGGCGGCGGTTCGGAAGACCTGGGCAGCGTCGCATTTGCGCCGGGCTCCAGCGATCTGAGCAAGGATAACGAAGGCACGCTGCTCAAACTCTCCGAAGCCTTGGCCAAACGGCCCGAGCTGCGCCTGGAGATCGAGGGTACCGCCGCCGAAAGCAGCGACGGGCCATTGCTCGCGGCCCAGCGGCTGGAGCGCGAATACCAGTACAACTACTACAAGATGCTCCAGCGTCGGGGTGACAAGGTTCCGGCCCAGGCTTCGCTGATAGAGGTGCCCGAGGATGAAAAGGCACCGCTGCTCGAAGGCATCTACCGCACGCGCCTCAAGACCCAGCCGCCGGCCGAATGGACGCAACTGGATAAAACGGCGCGCATCGAGAAACTGCGCGAAGGCGTGATCAAGTTCTGGAGCGGCAGCGACGTGCTGTTGCGCCAACTGGGACAGGAACGGGCCAGCAGCATCAAGGATTTCCTGGTGGACAAAGGTCAGTTGGCCGACGACCGCGTGTATTTCATCGACGCCAGCCTCGGCCAGGCCGAAAGCGATGGCCGGGTGGTCACGCCTATGCATCTGGATGCCGAATAAGATGAAACCCTGGTACGGGCTCGGCCTGGGTCTATTGCTCGCCGCCGGCCAGGCATCGGCGGCCACCACGCTGCGCTGCGGCAACCAGTTGATCAGCGTCGGCGACCGCTTGAGCGAAGTGCTGCAGAAGTGCGGACAGCCTGCGGCGCGGGATGACTTGGGCTACAAGCGCAGCGTCAATCGCCGGGAAGAATACCCGGTGGAAGAATTGACCTACGGCCCCAACAACGGCATGTATCAGTACCTGCGTTTCGAGGGCAATCGGCTGGTGGAGATCACCAGCAAGCGGGGGCGGTGACCGGGCCGCTACACAATCAGCAGCATATGAGTTGATCGTGCTGCCGCCTTCGCGAGCAAGCCCGCTCCCACAGTGGATCGCATTTTTCCTGAAGAAACTCGGTTCACTGTGGGAGCGGGCTTGCTCGCGAAAAGGGCAACTCGGTCTCCCTGGCTGCCCAGCCCCATATACATTTTCCACCCTGAAATAGAACAGGCCCCCGACACGAATGCCGGAGGCCTGTAATGGCCACATCCCTATGGCCTTTCGCATGAACTCCAAAGCAACGGCAAGCGTATGACTCAGCCCGCTTGCCGTGCCTTCTCCCAGTCCAGGCGAGAAGTCTTGGCCTTACTCGGCCTTCAGGCCGTCAGCCGATACGTCCTTGACGCCCTTGATTTTCTTGGCGATTGCCACAGCGGTGTCTTTTTGTGCTTCAGTGACTTTGGTCATCGAAGACAGGGACACAACACCTTTATTGGTTTCGACTTTGATATCTGTGCCTGGAATGCCTTTTTCAGTGACTAGGTCAGCTTTGACCTTGGTGGTGATCCAGGTATCGGAAACGTCTTCTTTGGCCTCTGTCACTTCGCCTGCAGCCAGCATCATTGGCGCCTGAGTCGCTTGGGTGGTCTCGGCGAATGCGCTAGCCATGGTCAGGGTCAGAGCGGTAGCAGCGGCGGCAGTGATAGCGAACTTCTTCATACGAGTAACTCCTGTTTTTCTCAGAAACCGCCGGAGATGAATCCCGGCAGGGTTAACAGGAGTAGTGCGAAGGCTGTGCCAGTTTTGAAACATTTATAAATTGCTTATGAATCAGCAGGTTAAGCGAAGCGGCGATTTTGGCGATCATGCAAAATGCATGAGCCGCCGATTTTCGACATGCAACTTGCGGGTTTTAGCCTCTTTCTAAGCTTCTGAATTGCGAAGGGTTTTCTGTGGCGAGGGAGCTTGCTCCCGCTGGGCTGCGTAGCAGCCCTTTTGTTGGCCATACGGCGCAAGCAATCTCGCGCCGCGGTCACGGACTAAACCTCAGTGGATAGGATAATCAAGGAGCAACCGCCACTGTGCAGCCACCTGCGGGCAAAAACTCTTCAGCAACATTGGAAGAGCAGCTCCAGGTACCTGTCCCGGCACGACTGAGGATGATCGTTTTACCTACGATGGAAGAAGGCGCTTCCTTTATGGTGCAAGTGACGCTGGCCGTCCCTGCAGCAGCATCACCTGAAACAGACATCGTGCAGTTGTTGCTCGACGCCGGTACGCCCGTATTGGCAGCCGTTGGAGTGGTCCCTTTATTCAAGAGGTCTTCCACCGGCACCTTCAACGAAGAAGCTTCTGCCAGCCCAACCGTCACCTTCGCCCGCGCCTGGTACTTGGAATACTGCGGCAACGCAAACGTCGCCAGAATGCCGATGATCGCCACGACGATCAGCAGCTCGATCAGCGTAAAGCCCTTTTGCTTATTCATAGACATCTCCCATGCATGAGTCGAAATCTCATGACCTGAAATCGCCATTGCAGGGCACATGCCAACCCTCAAGCCCCATCAATAAAGGGTGTCGATCCCGCACAACGGCGACGTCCTACCTCAACAACCGCACTATCTGACGTTTTTTGTCACCCCGGCCCGCTGGTTTGGCGTGGATGCTTGACTAGGCTATAAGTCATGAACTGTCCGCGTCCGGTATTCCCATGAATGACATCGCCCTCAGCGGCCTGACCAAGCAATTGGTGCTGGCCGAACTGCTCACCGAGCAAAGTGCGCAACAGGCGTATCAACAGGCCCAACGCAGCCGCATCCCCCTGGTCAGCTACCTGGTGCAGAACAAACTGGTCCAGAGCCGCCAGATCGCGGAAATCGCCTCGGAGCATTTCGGCGTGGCCCTGCTGGACCTCAACAGCCTGGACAAGGAAGCCCAACCCACCGGCCTGGTCAGCGAAAAACTGGTGCGTCAGCACCACGCCCTGCCGCTGTGGCGACGCGGCAACAAGCTGTACGTGGGCATCTCCGACCCGACCAATCACCAGGCCATCAACGACATCCAGTTCAGCACCGGCCTGACCACCGAAGCCATCCTGGTGGAGGACGACAAGCTCAGCGACGCCATCGAAAAATTCTTCGAATCCAGTAGCACCGGCCTGGAAGGCATGGGCGACGTCGACCTCGATGGCCTGGACATCGAATCAATCGACGACACCAAGCAGGACGCCATCGGCGGCCAGGACACCGATGACGCGCCCGTGGTGCGCTTCGTCAACAAGATGTTGCTGGACGCGATCAAGGGCGGCTCTTCCGACCTGCATTTCGAACCCTACGAAAAAACCTACCGGGTGCGGGTGCGCACCGACGGCATGCTGCGGGAAGTGGCCAAGCCGCCGATCCAATTGGCGACCCGCATCGCCGCCCGCCTGAAGGTCATGGCCAGCCTCGATATTTCCGAGCGGCGCAAACCCCAGGACGGCCGGCTGAAAATGCGCCTGTCGAAAACCAAGTCCATCGACTTCCGGGTCAACACCCTGCCCACGCTCTGGGGCGAAAAAGTGGTGATCCGGATCCTCGACCCGTCCAGCGCGCAAATGGGCATCGATGCCCTGGGCTACGAGCCGGATCAGAAAGACCTGTACATGGCCGCCCTCAAGCAACCGCAAGGGCTGATCCTGGTCACCGGCCCGACCGGCTCGGGCAAGACCGTGTCGCTGTACACCGGACTGAACATCCTCAACACCGTGGACATCAACATTTCCACCGCCGAAGACCCGGTGGAAATCAACATGGAAGGCATCAACCAGGTCAACGTGAACCCGCGCCAGGGGCTGGACTTCGCCCAGGCCCTGCGCTCGTTCCTGCGCCAGGACCCGGACGTGATCATGGTCGGCGAGATCCGCGACCTGGAAACCGCCGAAATCGCCATCAAGGCCGCCCAGACCGGGCACCTGGTGCTTTCCACCCTGCACACCAACAGCGCCGCCGAAACCCTGATCCGCTTGCAGAACATGGGTATCCCGGGGTTCAACATCGCCACCGCCGTACACCTGATCATCGCCCAGCGGCTGGCGCGCAAGCTGTGCAACCACTGCAAGAAGGCCATCGAGATTCCCGAGGAAACCTTGCTCAAGGAAGGTTTCCCCCGGGAACGCATCGGCTCATTCACGATCTATGAGCCGGTCGGTTGCGAACAGTGCAACCACGGTTACAAAGGGCGCGTGGGGGTTTACGAAGTGGTCAAGAACACGCCAGAGCTGCAACGGTTGATCATGGCCGAGGGCAACTCACTGGAAATCGATCTGCAGATGCGCAAGGACGGCTTCAATGACCTGCGCGCATCGGGGCTGCTCAAAGTGATGCAGGGCGTTACCAGCCTCGAAGAAATCAACCGGGTCACCAAGGATTGAACATGGCGGTCAAGGCAGTCAAAACCGATGTGTACACCTGGGAAGGCAAGGACCGCAAAGGCACGAAAATGACCGGTGAGCTGACGGGCCAGAGCCCGGCCCTGGTCAAGGCACAACTGCGCAAGCAAGGCATCAACCCGGAGAAGGTCCGCAAGAAATCCACCTCGATATTCAGCAAGGGCAAGCGCATCAAGCCGCTGGACATCGCCCTCTTCACCCGCCAGATGGCCACGATGCTCAAGGCTGGCGTACCGCTGCTGCAAGCGTTCGACATCATCGGCGAGGGCTTCGACAACCCCAACATGCGCAAACTGGTGGATACGGTGAAGCAGGAAGTTGCCGCCGGCAACAGCTTCGCCGCCTCGCTGCGCAAATGCCCGCAGTATTTCGACGAGCTGTACTGCAACCTGGTGGACGCCGGCGAACAGGCCGGCGCCCTGGATACGCTGCTGGACCGGGTCGCGACCTACAAGGAAAAGAGCGAAGCCCTCAAGGCCAAGATCAAGAAAGCCATGACTTACCCGACGGCGGTGATACTCGTCGCAGCGGTGGTCACGGGCATCCTGCTGGTCAAGGTGGTGCCGCAGTTCGAATCGGTCTTCTCCGGGTTCGGGGCGCAGCTGCCGGCCTTCACGGTGATGGTCATCGGCCTGTCGGAGCTCATGCAGGAGTGGTGGTGGATGCTGCTGGGCGGTTTGGCCGGGGCGTTTTTCGGGGTGAAATATGCCCTCAAGCGGTCCCAGGCGTTTCGTGACTGGCGGGACAAATGGCTACTCAAGCTCCCCTTGATCGGCACCTTGATGTACAAGTCCGCGGTGGCTCGCTTTGCCCGCACGCTCTCGACCACCTTCGCCGCCGGCGTGCCGCTGGTCGAAGCCCTCGATTCGGTGTCGGGCGCCACCGGCAACGTGGTATTCAAGCGCGCCGTGCAGCGCATCCGCCAGGACGTCTCCACCGGCATGCAGTTGAATTTTTCCATGCGCGCGTCGGGGATCTTTCCGAACCTGGCCATCCAGATGACCGCCATCGGCGAGGAATCCGGCGCACTGGACGACATGCTCGACAAGGTCGCGAGCTTTTATGAGGCCGAAGTGGACAATCTGGTGGACAACCTCACCAGCCTGATGGAACCCTTCATCATGGTGATCCTGGGGATCGTCGTCGGTGGCCTGGTGGTTGCCATGTACTTGCCCATCTTTCAACTCGGCTCTGCGATCTGACATGCCCTTGAGCGAATTTTTCGTGCTGTATCCCCTGGCTTTCGTGCTCGTTGCGGCATTGCTCGGCCTGATCATCGGCAGCTTCCTCAACGTGCTGGTGTGGCGCCTGCCGAAGATGCTCGACCGCGAATGGCGCTTGCAAGCCCACGATTTGCTGGGCCTGCCGGCTGAGGCCCCGGGGCCGGTCTATAACCTGATGTTGCCCCACTCCCAGTGCCCGCACTGCGACCATCGCATCCGCGCCTGGGAAAACATCCCCGTGCTCAGCTACGTGATGTTGCGCGGCCGCTGTTCGAGCTGCGCCGCGCCCATTGGCAAGCGTTACCCCCTGACCGAAGTGGCCTGCGGCGCGTTGTCGGCGTTCGTCGCCTGGCATTTCGGCTTTGGCTGGCAGGCCGGCATGGTGATGGTGTTGACCTGGGGCCTGCTGGGCATGAGCCTGATCGACGCCGAGCACCAATTGCTGCCCGATACCTTGGTGCTGCCGTTGTTGTGGCTGGGCTTGATCGTCAACAGCTTCGGCCTGTTCGTTCCCTTGGACCAGGCGATGTGGGGCGCGGTGGTCGGCTACCTGGCGCTGTGGTCGGTGTTCTGGGTGTTCAAGCTGATCACCGGCAAGGAAGGCATGGGCTACGGGGACTTCAAGCTGCTGGCAATGCTGGGCGCCTGGGGCGGTTGGCAAATCCTGCCGCTGACGCTGCTCTTGTCGTCGCTGGTGGGCGCCGTTATCGGGGTCATTGTGCTGCGCCTGCGTGACGCTCCCGGGTCGACACAAATTCCCTTTGGGCCTTATCTGGCCATTGCCGGCTGGATTGCCTTGCTCTGGGGTGGTCAAATAACCGACTTCTACTGGCAGTCTGTCGGTTTCTAATGTCGATCTTCTATGAATAACCCTCTGGAAAAACCCTGGATCCTCGGCCTGACCGGTGGCATCGGCAGCGGCAAGAGCGCGGCGGCCCAGCATTTTATCGACCTGGGTGTGCATGCCGTCGACGCTGATCACGCCGCACGCTGGGTGGTCGAGCCCGGGCGCCCGGCGCTGGCGAAAATCGCCGAACACTTCGGCCCAGGCGTATTACAGGCCGACGGCGCCCTGGACCGTGCGGCGCTGCGCAAGCTGATTTTCGAGCAGGCCGAGGAACGCCGCTGGCTCGAAGCACTGCTGCATCCGTTGATCGCCGAGGAAATCGCCCATCACCTGGCCCAGGCACAATCGCCCTACGCGATCCTGGTGTCGCCGCTGTTGATCGAGTCAGGCCAGTACGCCATGACCCAGCGGATCCTGGTGATCGACGCGCCAGAACAATTGCAGATCGAACGTACCTTACAGCGCGACCAGACCAGCGAGCAGCAGGTCCAAGCGATCCTCAAGGCCCAATCCAGCCGCCAGGATCGCCTGAGCCATGCCGACGACGTGGTGGTCAACGACCGCGACCTCGCCTGGCTGCACAGCGAGGTCGAGCGCCTGCATCACTTTTACCTTACTTTGCGTGGAGGCCAATCATGAGCCAAACCCCAACCGTTGATTGTCCAACCTGTGGCGCACCCGTGGAATGGAGCCCGGAGAGCAAATTCCGGCCGTTCTGTTCCGACCGCTGCAAACTGATCGACCTGGGCGCCTGGGCGTCGGAAGAACACAAGATCCCCGTGGCCCCGGACGCCGAGGATGAGTTGTTCAGCGAAGACTTCAATCCTCGCTCCCATCACTAAGGCCCGGTCTGAATCATTGTGGCGAGGGAGCTTGCTCCCGCTGGGGCGCGTAGCGTCCCCCAAAAAACGATGAGTGCTTCGCACTCAAGCGGGAGCAAGCTCCCTCGCCACAGGCTCATTGTCCTCTCAGGTAAAGGAGTTATCTCCTAAGGCCGCATGAAACCGTAATCCTGTTCATCGTCGAGGTTTTCCGCCAGGAAACTCAACTCGTCGGCCAGGTCTTCAGCGCTGCGCACGGTCTTGCTCTGCTGCACGATGGCACTGAGCAAGGCACGCAGGCTCAAGCCCGGGTCGAAACCGATCTCCATTGCGGCATCGTGGCTACGCCTGATCTCTTGTCTGGCCCACTCATAAACACTCATGGTTGTGCTCCTGGAAGTTTTCCAGAGCATGAAGGGCGTGTGATGGAGCAGCCTTGACGTGAATCAAGGCTTGTCATCATCGTTCCACGGCGCCGACAGGTAGCGCGTGCGGTTGAAGGTCTCCAGCCATTCGGGGCTGAACACCACCAACGCACTGATCACCATGCCGTTGATGAACGCCTCGGGAAAGATGATCAGCCAGAGGTAGCCGATGAAATCCTCCAACCAGTAAGGCATGGCGAATATCCCGTCGTACCACAGCAGGCCAAGCCCAAGCAGCAGGCACGCCAATGCCGAAAGCGCGGCGGCGAGAAACCCCGAACAGAAGATGTAGACGAACAGATTGCGTGGCTGGGCGCGCTCCACCACGATCGCGCAGCATTCGGTGATAAGCACCGGCAGCAGGATCAACAGCGCGCCGTTGACCCCGACCGCCGCCATGTCCTGGCG
The DNA here is from genome assembly GCF_051131985.1 of Pseudomonas sp. Z3-6. NCBI lineage: Bacteria > Pseudomonadati > Pseudomonadota > Gammaproteobacteria > Pseudomonadales > Pseudomonadaceae > Pseudomonas > Pseudomonas sp. Z3-6. The sequence continues at coordinate 1,070,681 of NZ_CP071644.1, read as the reverse complement.
TCCCAGCAGCACCAGCGCAAGCTGCGCGCACAAGCCACCCAGGATCGCCAACGGCCAGTCCAGCAGCAACGTCACGGCGGTCATGCCGATGAAATGATACGAGACACCCGTATCGAAATCCCGGCGTACCAGCCACAGCATGAACAACGCCAGCACCGTGCCGAATAACAGATGCTGGCGACGGCTGTCGGTGAACAGCTCGACCCACGGTGCCCGCACCACGGCCCAGGCCAACACCGGCACATACACCAGCCAGCCGGCCGCCTGGGTCTGCGAGGAGAGCAGTTCGGCACCGATCATGGGTTACTCCGTTCGTTCGCTATTGGGGAGCGACACTTCCTGGTTGTTGTACCAGAGCCATTGCAAACCTACCAAAGCCTACCGACCAATCCGAATAGTCATTCTCATGCATGAAGATGAAAACGTCTTGTGGACGAACCTGGGCTTGAATACCGAGGTTGTCGGCAATTTTTTTGTAGAGCTCGCGCTTCATCGCATCACTGCGGCCCCTGCGCATCGTAATCTCAATCACGATCAAATGGTCTGAACGATCCACACCGTTAAACGTGCGGCTGTAGAAAAACTGCTCGGGATCGTAGTCCGTGACCAGGTTGAACAATTCATCCTCGGGCATGCCAATGCTCTCGACCAGCGCTTGGTGTATGCCCTCGACAATGCGCTGGCGTTGCGACTGGCTGGTGCCCTTGGTGACGGCTGTACGAACGAATGGCATGTGAGTTGCTCTCAATTGATTGGGGAAGTTCTCCCCAGTCGTCGCGACGTCAAACAATCGTCAAGCCCCAGGAAGCCGAGGAATTCTGCGAAATCCCCACCGTACCGGATACCGATTTATACGCCCGATGTAATTGAGTTAAAGTCACTTCATGAAACGTCACCTACCCCCATTGAATGCACTGCGTACCTTCGAGGCGGCTGCCCGCCTGGGCAAGATGAATGCGGCCGCCGAAGAGTTGTCCGTCACCCCGGGCGCTGTCAGTCGCCAGGTCCGTCAGTTGGAGCTGAGCCTTGGCGTGGACCTGTTCGAAGGTCCAAAGAACAAACCGCAGCTCACCCCTGCCGGGCAAGAACTCCTGCCGGAATTGACGGCCGCGCTGGATCAGATCGAGGCCGCGGTGGGCAGGGTCCGAGACACGGCGACCGGCACCCTGGACGTGTCCTGCTTCAGCACGTTCACGGTCAAGTGGCTGATTCCCCGCCTTTTCGACTTCAATACAACTTACCCGCAGATCAAGATCCGCTTGAGTTCACCGATCCATGGGACCGACCCGGGGCGGGACCGTTATGACGTGATGATCACGGCAGAACAGGACGTCGTGGATGAATGCGAAAACACCGTCCTGTTGTTCCCCGAACGCTTGGGCATCGTCTTGGCGCCGTCCTTATCCGCGCGTATCCCATTGACTGACTTGAGCTCGATTTTTCGCCATCCCCTCCTGCACACCAAAACCCGCCCGGATGCCTGGGCGAACTGGGGCGATGCGATGGGATACCCCGCCAGCGCGCCGGCCGGACTGGAATACGAGCACTATTACTTTACGTTGGAGGCGGCGATTGCCGGCTTGGGGATTGGTGTCGCGCCATGGCACCTGGTGGCCGATGACATTCGCCTGGGTCGCCTGGTGGCACCGTTCGGATTTCAGCCAAGCCGCTACACCTATATCGCCAAGCGCAGCGCGCAACACAGCAAGAAACGGGATCTTTTCTGCGCCTGGTTGGCGCGTCAGGCTGAACAGGATGGCCTGCCGAGCCCTGCCTGAGGTTCATCCTGTGGGAGCGGGCTTGCTCGCGAAGGCGGCATTACAGTCAACGATGATGTTGAATGTGCTGTCCTCTTCGCGAGCAAGCCCGCTCCTACAATGGGGCCTGCGGTGTACATGAGTTTTGTGGCAACAGCATTACCTGCCTGAGCGAAAATTTCGCCCCATCACAGCAGCTTTATTTTTTTTGACCACATTTGAACGCTAAGCTTGGGCTCATGGATGACTCCGATTACTTACGCCTGCTGACCATCGCGGCCGAGCAAGCCAACGCCTTTCTTTCCAATGCCCGCAAATGGGAGCGTGAGCGTTGGGTCTGCCAGCGTCTGCTGCAAGGGCTGAACGTGCCTTATCGGGCCGACGAGTTCGCCCCGGCCGGGGAGCCGCCGGACGTACTGTTTCGCGATGCCAATTTCGAGGTGTTTTTCGTGCTCGACGAGGGCCGTCGCCTCAATGACGAATGGCGCGATGAACTGCAACGCCGCCGCAGCGCCTTTTCCCTGAGCCAACTGGTGCGGCGCGAAGCCAAGCCCAGGCGGATCCCGGCCAATGAATTCCTGCTGCGCCTGGCCCCGACGCTGCGCAAGAAAGCCCACAACTACACCGAACGCGGCATGGACCTGGGCGACCTGGACATCATCGCCTTCGCCAGCCTCAAGCGCGAAGTGCTGGACCTCAACAGTCACTTCCCGCCGCCGACCGAATACCTGCGCCAGGGCTGGCGCTCGCTGTCGCTGGTGGGGCCGACGTTTGCCCGGGTGCTGTTCGCCCATCCCGATGCACCGGATTTCCTGCGCGGCAACCTGGGCCGCAGCATCGTCTTCGATGTGGGGATCAGCCTGTGAGTCCATTGCAAGAACTGATCGCCGCCGTGCCGCAACAGGGCCGTGTGCGCTGGATCGGCGTGCGTCCCCAAGGCCACGCACCGATGATCGAACTGGACGCCGTGGAGGCGCGCCTGGAGGCCGGGCTGACCGGCGATCATGCCCGCCCCGGTGTGCGCAATGCGCGGCAAGTCACGCTGATCCAATGGGAGCACCTGGCCGTGATCAGCGCACTGATGGGCCGCCCCGAGGACCAGCCGGTGCTGCCACAGGCACTGCGGCGCAACATTGTGGTCAGCGGCATCAATCTGTTCAGCCTCAAGGGCCGGCGCTTTCGCATCGGCCAGGCCATTTTTGAAACCACCGGCTGGTGCCAGCCCTGCGCCCGATTGGAGCGAAACCTCGGCGAAGGTACATTCCAGGCCGTACGCGGCCATGGCGGAATCACCGCCCGGGTGTTAAAAAGTGGAATCATTCGCCTGGACGACCCCCTGGCCGTCGAACCCGTGCCGGCGAGCGGCTATGCTGCTTTCAATGCCGGCTAGCCGGACGCTGTAACGTCTTCACATTCCGCAACGTCTACCTGACGAGGCCTTTATGACCAGCCGCCTGAACCCAGACGACCAGAAGCATGTCGAAGAGTACCTGCAACTGTCCCAGCACCGAGTCGAGCGCCGGCCTTTCCGGCCGTGGATGCTCCTAGTGGTGGTACTGGCCATCACGATTGGCCTGGGCCTGTTGAGCCGACTGATCAGTTACCTGACGCTATGAGCCGCTTGATGCTCGCGCGGGTAACGGCACCGAATTCCTTTAGCCTTGCGAGATATCCCCATGACTCATCGTATTGTCATCGTTGGCGGCGGCGCCGGCGGCCTGGAGTTGGCTACCCGTCTGGGTAAGACTCTGGGCAAGCGCGGCACGGCCAGTGTGATGCTGGTCGACGCGAACCTGACCCACATCTGGAAACCCCTGCTGCACGAAGTGGCTGCCGGCTCCCTCAACTCTTCCGAAGACGAACTCAACTACGTTGCCCAGGCGAAATGGAACCACTTCGAGTTCCAACTGGGGCGCATGAGCGGCCTGGATCGCGAGCGCAAGAGAATCCAGCTGGCCGCCACCTATGACGAGGCGGGCATCGAGCTGCTGCCGGCCCGGGAACTGGGCTACGACACCTTGGTGATTGCCGTCGGCAGCACCACCAACGATTTCGGCACCGAAGGCGCGGCGCAACACTGCCTGTTCCTCGACACCCGCAAGCAGGCGGAGCGCTTTCACCAGCAATTGCTTCATCACTATCTGCGTGCCCACGCCGGGCAGACCGATATCGTCGAGCGCATCAGCGTCGCCATCGTCGGCGCCGGTGCGACCGGGGTCGAACTGGCGGCAGAGCTGCACAATGCCGCCCACGAACTGCACGCCTATGGTCTGGACCGGATCAAACCAGAGAACATGCACATCACCCTGATCGAGGCCGGGCCACGGGTGTTGCCGGCACTGCCGGAACGCATCGGCGGACCGGTGCACAAGACGTTGGAAAAACTCGGCGTCAACGTGATGACCAACGCCGCTGTCAGCCAGGTGACCGCCGACAGCCTGATTACCGCGGACGGCAAAGTGATCGACGCGAGCTTGAAGGTCTGGGCGGCCGGGATTCGCGCGCCAGAATTCCTCAAGGATATCGACGGGCTGGAGACCAACCGGATCAACCAGCTGCAAGTGCTGCCGACGCTACAGACCACTCGCGACGAAAACATCTTTGCCTTCGGCGATTGCGCCGCCTGCCCGCAACCCGGCAGCGATCGTAACGTTCCGCCCCGCGCCCAGGCCGCGCACCAGCAAGCCTCGCTGCTGGCCAAATCGCTGAAACTGCGGATCGAAGGCAAGGCCCTGCCCGACTACAAATACACCGACTACGGCTCGCTGATCTCGCTGTCGCGCTTCTCGGCGGTGGGCAACCTGATGGGCAACCTGACCGGCAGCGTAATGCTCGAAGGCTGGCTGGCGCGGATGTTCTATGTGTCGTTGTACCGCATGCACCAGATGGCGCTGTACGGCATGTTCCGCACGGCCATGCTGATGTTGGGCAGCAAGATCGGGCGCGGGACCGAGCCGCGGCTGAAGTTGCATTGAGGATAAAAAGCGAAGCGCCAACCGCTGGTGGTGGCGCTGAGTTTTAGAGGTGCATCGCCTGTTCCATCGTCTTCGCGAGCAAGCCCGCTCCCACAGGAGAGCGAGTACCACATGAGTACGCGATCTCCTGTGGGAGCGGGCTTGCTCGCGAAGACGCCAGTGCAGTCAACAGTTATCTAAACGATAACACTCGATCTGCGCAGCCAATCATTCAAACCTGAAACCGCTGCACCATCGTGCGCAGCGAATTCGCCAGTTGCGACAACTCATGGCTGGACGCACTGGTCTGATCCGCGCCGGAAGCCGAGCGCACCGACAAATCACGAATGTTCACCAGGTTGCGATCGACCTCGCGGGCCACTTGTGCTTGCTCCTCGGCAGCACTGGCGATGACCAGGTTGCGCTCATGGATCTCGCTGACCGACGCCGTAATGGTGTGCAGCGCTTCCCCTGCCCGCTCCGCCATCGCCAGGGTGCTTGCCGCACGACTGGAGCTGGCCTGCATGGAATCGAGTGCTTGGGTGGCACCGCTGCGCATGCCTTGGACCATCTGCTCGATTTCCTGGGTCGATTGCTGCGTGCGATAAGCCAGCGCCCGCACCTCGTCGGCCACCACCGCGAAGCCACGTCCACTCTCTCCTGCCCGGGCCGCTTCAATGGCCGCGTTGAGGGCCAGCAGGTTGGTCTGCTCGGCGATGGCGCGGATTACGTCCAGCACCTTGCCGATATCCTGCGACTGGTTGGCCAAAGATTGCACCAGGCCGCCGGTCACTTGCACATCGTTAGCCAGGGCGCCAATGGCCTCGACCGTGTCGCTGACCCGCTGCTGCCCCAGGGATGCCGACTCACTGGACTGACGCGTGGCATCGGAAGTGGAAACCGCATTGCGAGCAACCTCCTCCACAGCGGTGGTCATCTCGGTGACGGCGGTGGCGGCCTGTTCAATTTCGTTGTTCTGTTGCTGCAGGCTGTTGGTGCTGTCGAGCGTGACGGCGTTCAGCTCATCGGCTGCCGTGGCCAGTTGCGCGGCCGAGCCGCTGATGCCCTGCAACGTCTCGCGCAGATTCTGTTGCATGGCCGCCAACGCCTTGAGTAAACGGCTGACTTCGTCGTTGCCATGGGTTTCGATCGGTCGGGTCAAGTCACCCCGGGCGACGCTCTCCGCAGCATCCAGCGCCTCGCCCAGGGGTTTGACGATACTGCGCGTGAGCAACATGGCCAAGGCCACCGTGGCCAGGGCGGCAAGCACAATGAACAGGCTGACGATCATGCGGGAATTGGCGTAGTGCTCCTGGGACTTCTGGCTCTCGATGGACACCTGCTTGGAGAACAACTCCGCCAGATCGTTGAGCTGCTTGCCGGAACCGTCCACCACGGTCTTCATGTCCACCAGCAGCAACTTGATCAGATCATCCCGACGCCCCTGTTCCGCCAGGGTGAAGGATTGCGCGATACCGGTACGGTACGCAGCGAACGTCTGCTTGAACTGGTCGTAAAGGGCCTTGCCTTCAGGCGTCACGACGAGTTTTTCGTAGGCCGCGATTTTTTCGCCCAACTCCTTGTCGCGGGTGTCCATCTGGCCGCGGTACACCGGGATGTTCTTCGGGTCCTGGTCCAGGGCCATACGCAGGGAGATCGTGCGGATCCGCAACATCCACTCGCGAATCTCGTCACCCCCGCGAATGCTGGGCAGCCATTGGGTTTCCACGGCGACTTCACTGTCACGAATGCTCGACATCTGCCCCAGCGCGAACACCCCGAGCAACGCCACCAGCGCAGCGATCACAGCAAAACCCAACGCCGCACGGGGGGCGATATTCAACCGGCGAAGAAACATATAAGGGTGCCTTTTTTATTGTTGGCCTGAGGTTGGGGCCAGGCCCCTGTCGGTGGGTTATCGGCAGGTTGTACGATGACTTAAGTCAGTGCACTTTATCGCAGGCAAAAAAAATCCCCGTATCTTTCGATACGAGGATTTTTAATATGGTCGGGGTAAGGGGATTCGAACTCCTGACATCCTGCTCCCAAAGCAGGCGCGCTACCGGACTGCGCTATACCCCGGTAAAAAAAAGGCGACCTTTGCAAGTCGCCTTCCTCGATCAGTGCTTTTGGCCTCTGATCTTAAGATTCGATTCCAGCGAGCTGGTTTCAAAAATGGTGGGTCGTGTGGGATTCGAACCTACGACCAATTGGTTAAAAGCCAACTGCTCTACCAACTGAGCTAACGACCCAAATATGGTCGGGGTAAGGGGATTCGAACTCCTGACATCCTGCTCCCAAAGCAGGCGCGCTACCGGACTGCGCTATACCCCGATTGAAATGGCTCCGTGACCAGGACTCGAACCTGGGACCCAATGATTAACAGTCATTTGCTCTACCGACTGAGCTATCACGGAACTGATATTTCAAGTTACTGCTATTTGAAGCTACATCGTTGAATCTCGCTTCAACCTCTTCCACCGCCTGCATCGCTGCGTTCGTGTGTCTGAGGCGCGCTATTCTACAATTTTCAAAACCTCTGTCAACCCCTTAAATTGCTTTCAAGACAATGATTTGCAACTTATTTTGGATTCCTTCTCAGTGAGAAGTAACCCTTGGGGTGACGTACTGCGGGGCGCACTTTACAAGCCTTTTCCTTTGAGTTCAACGGCCTGATGAAAAAAATGGCCTCGCAAGGCAAGGCCATTTCAATCGCCAGCAGTCCCGGCTATCAGTTAAAGACGATTTCGTCGTTCTCCACCGTACCGGTCACGGTTTCGCCCGGCATGAAGCGACCCGACAGAATCAGCTGCGCCAGCGGGTTTTCGATCCAGCGCTGGATCGCCCGCTTCAGCGGCCGAGCGCCATAGACCGGGTCGTAACCCACCGCGATCAGCTTGTCCAACGCCTCATCGCTCAATTGCAGTTTCAGCTCGCGCTCGGTCAGGCGGCTGCGCAGGCGGCCCAACTGGATCTCGGTAATCCCGGCAATCTGATCCCGGGCCAACGGCTCGAAGATCACCACTTCGTCGACCCGGTTGATGAACTCTGGCCGGAAGTGGGTAGAGATTGCGTCCATGACCGCCGCGCGCTGCGCCTCGCGATCACCCACCAGTTCCTGGATCTGCGTCGAACCCAGGTTAGAGGTCATCACGATCACCGTGTTGCGGAAGTCCACTGTGCGCCCGTGGCTGTCGGTCAGGCGACCATCCTCCAGCACTTGCAGCAGGATGTTGAACACATCCGGGTGCGCCTTCTCGACCTCATCGAGCAGGATCACCGAGTACGGCTTGCGCCGCACAGCCTCGGTCAGGTAGCCGCCCTCTTCGTAGCCGACATAACCCGGTGGTGCACCGATCAGCCGTGCCACCGAATGTTTCTCCATGAACTCGGACATGTCGATGCGCACCATCGCCTCCTCGGTATCGAAGAGGAACTCGGCCAGTGCCTTGCACAGCTCGGTTTTACCGACACCGGTCGGGCCGAGGAACATGAACGAGCCGCTCGGACGGTTAGGGTCCGACAACCCGGCTCGGGACCGGCGCACGGCGTTGGACACCGCCACCACCGCCTCTTCCTGACCGATCACGCGCTGGTGCAGCAGGCTTTCCATCTTCAGCAGCTTGTCGCGCTCGCCTTCGAGCATCTTCGAGACGGGAATGCCGGTCCACTTGGAAACCACTTCGGCGATCTCTTCCTCGGTCACCTTGCTGCGCAGCAACTGGTTTTCGCTCTTGCCGTGCTGGTCGACCATTTGCAGGCTGCGCTCCAGGTCCGGGATCACCCCGTACTGCAGCTCGGCCATGCGGTTGAGGTCGCCTTTGCGGCGAGCCGCTTCCAGTTCCTGGCGAGACTGTTCGATCTTCTGCTGAATCTGCGCAGACCCCTGAACCTCGGCTTTCTCCGAGTTCCAGATTTCCTCGAGGTCGGAATACTCACGCTCGTGACGCACGATTTCTTCCTGCAACCTCTCCAGACGTTTCTTCGCCGCTTCGTCGCTTTCTTTCTTCAGGGCCTGGGACTCGACCTTGAGTTGAATCAGGCGACGCTCCAACCGATCCAGCACTTCGGGCTTGGAGTCGATTTCCATGCGGATGCGGCTCGCGGCCTCGTCGATCAGGTCGATGGCCTTGTCCGGCAATTGCCGGTCGGTGATGTAGCGGTGGCTGAGCTTGGCCGCCGCGATGATCGCGCCGTCGGTGATCGCCACCTTGTGGTGAACTTCGTAGCGCTCTTTAAGGCCACGCAGGATGGCGATGGTGTCTTCTTCGCTCGGTTCCTCCACCAGCACTTTCTGGAAGCGCCGCTCGAGGGCCGCATCTTTCTCTATATATTGGCGGTACTCGTTGAGCGTGGTCGCGCCAACACAGTGCAACTCGCCACGGGCCAACGCTGGCTTGAGCATGTTGCCGGCGTCCATCGAGCCTTCGCCCTTGCCCGCACCGACCATGGTGTGCAGTTCGTCGATGAACAGGATGATCTGCCCTTCCTGCTTGGACAGCTCATTGAGCAGGGACTTGAGTCGTTCTTCGAACTCGCCGCGGTACTTGGCACCGGCGATCAGAGCCCCCATGTCCAGGGACAACAGGCGCTTGCCCTTGAGGCCGTCCGGCACTTCACCGTTGATGATGCGCTGGGCCAAGCCCTCGGCGATGGCGGTTTTACCCACGCCAGGCTCACCGATCAGCACCGGATTGTTCTTGGTACGGCGTTGCAGCACCTGGATCGTGCGGCGGATCTCATCGTCGCGACCGATCACCGGGTCGAGCTTGCCTTCCTCGGCACGCTTGGTCAGGTCGACGGTGTATTTGTCCAGCGCCTGGCGCGACTCTTCGTGGTTGGCGTCGTTGACCGCTTCGCCGCCACGCAGGTTGTTGATGGCGTTTTCCAGGGCTTTCTTGCTCACCCCTTGGCCAAGCAGCAACTTGCCGAGCTTGCTGTTCTCGTCCATGGCGGCGAGCAGCACCAGCTCGCTGGAAATGAACTGGTCGCCCTTCTGCTGGGCCAGGCGATCGGCCTGGTTGAGCAGCCGCGCCAGGTCCTGGGACATGTTCACGTCACCGGTCGGATTCTGGATCTTGGGCAACTGGTCGAGTTCTTTGGCCAACTCTTTGCGCAGGCTGTTGACGTCAAAGCCGACCTGCATCAACAGCGGCTTGATGGAGCCGCCCTGCTGTTCGAGCATGGCTTGCATCAAATGCGCCGGTTCGATACCGGGATGGTCCAGGCCGACGGCCAGGGACTGGGCATCGGACAGGGCCAATTGCAGTTTGCTGGTTAAACGATCAATACGCATGGGTCACCTTCCTAATGAGCAGGCCGGACCTAGAAAACATCCTGAATGAAGAAACCTGCCAGATACCGTTATAGATGTGGTCGATTCTGGAAGATTCAAGCCGGGCGCCCTTGATGCAGATCAGAGAAGTCTAGCGCTCGATCCAGATCAGCGAGGCGAAGCGACCGGTGCGCGGATTGCGCCGGTAGGAAAAGAAACGTGGGTCGGTCACGGTACAGAAACCGCCGCCGTAAACGGCCGTGACACCCCGTGCCGCCAGACGCAGCCGTGCCAATGCGTAGATGTCGGCCAGGAATTTGCCGGCGTTGGGGCTCGCGACGAAGGCTTCGGCCGCCTGGGGCAGCTGCGCGATGAAGGCTTCACGCACTTCCGGTCCGACTTCGAAGGTGTGCGGGCCGATGGCCGGGCCGAGCCAGGCCAGGATTTCATCCGCAGGCACGGCAAGGCTGTCGAGGGTGGCTTCCAGCACACCGTTCGCCAACCCGCGCCAACCGGCGTGGGCCGCCGCGACGCGGGTGCCGGCACGGTTGCAGAACAGCACCGGCAAGCAATCGGCGGTCATCGCCGTGCACGCGATACCCGGCGTGGCGGTCCAACTGGCATCGGCGGTCGCCACCTGGGTCGGGTCAGCCTCGACCACGGCAATGCCGTGGACCTGCTGCAGCCAGGCCGGGGTGATGGCGAAGGGATCGGTGAGGCGGCGGCGGTTTTCGGCGACGGCCGTGGGGTCGTCGCCGACATGGTCGCCCAGGTTGAGGCTGTCGAACGGCGCCAGGCTGACGCCGCCCTCGCGGGTGGTGACGCAGGCCTTGACCCGGGCCGGCGCGGGCCAGTCGGGTGTCAGCCAGTCACTCATCCGATGAACGCCTCGCGGTCCTGCTTGAGCAACGTCAGCAACCAGACGAAATCATCCGGCAGTGGTGATTCCCAGCTCATGCGCTTGCCGGTCGTCGGGTGATCCAGCTCCAGGAAACGCGCGTGCAGCGCCTGGCGCGGGAAACTCTTCAGCGATTCGACCATGGTCTGGCTGGCGGCCGGCGGAATGCGGAAACGACCGCCGTAGGCCGGGTCGCCCACCAACGGGAAGTTGATGTGGGCCATGTGCACGCGAATCTGGTGGGTACGGCCGGTTTCCAGCTTGACCCGCACGTGGGTGTGGGAACGGAAACGCTCCAGCACGCGGTAATGACTGACCGCCTGCTTGCCGCCTTCCATCACCGCCATGCGCTGGCGCTGCTGGCCGTGGCGACCGATCGGGGCGTTGATCTTGCCACCGGCGGTGACCACACCGATCACGATGCACTCATAGATGCGGCTGACGCTGCGGCTTTGCAGCTGTGTGACCAGCTGTGTCTGCGCCTGGATGGTCTTGGCCACCACCATCAGGCCGGTGGTGTCCTTGTCCAGGCGATGGACGATGCCGGCACGGGGCACATTGATGATGTCCGGCACGTGGTGCAACAAGGCGTTGAGCAGCGTGCCGTCGGCATGACCGGCCGCCGGGTGCACCACCAGGCCCGCAGGCTTGTTGATCACCAGGATGTCATCGTCTTCATAGACGATGTCCAGGGCAATGTCCTGGGCGACCCATTCTCCCTGGGCCTCCTGCTCGGCAGTCAGCTCGAGGATGGCACCGCCGTGGACGATGTCGCGCGGGCGGATCACCGCCCCATCCACAGTCAGGCGGCCGTCCTTGATCCAGGCGGAAAGGCGCGAGCGAGAGTGCTCGGCAAAGAGTTGTGCGGCGACTTGATCGAGGCGTTGGCCGCCCAATTCGGACGGCACCTCTGCGCGAAGTTCTATTTTATCGGACATGCTCGGACTGGGCGTCGGCACAGCCTTTGGTTTCGGCTGCGCGCTTGTGGTTAAATACGGCGTCTTTTGCCCCGAGGCTTTCAACGGGGCGCTCATCATAACAGGACGGCCCCGCCCAAGACAGCGGCCGTCATAGGGACGCAAGCCGCCATGCAAGTGAAACACCTGCTGCTGATCGCCATCCTCGCATTGACTGCTGCTTGCTCGTCGAAGGAAGTCGTAGACGAAAACCTGAGCGAAGTCGAACTGTACCAACAGGCGCAGAACGACCTGGATAACAATAGCTATACCAGCGCCACCGCCAAGCTGAAGGCGCTGGAGTCGCGGTATCCGTTCGGTCGCTACGCCGATCAGGCCCAATTGGAGCTGATCTACGCCAACTACAAGAACGCCGAGCCGGAAGCCGCCAAGTCCGCCGCCGAGCGCTTCATTCGCCTGCACCCGCAGCACCCGAATGTCGATTACGCCTATTACCTCAAGGGCCTGACCTCCTTCGACCAGGACGTCGGCCTGCTGGCGCGCTTCCTGCCGCTGGACATGACCAAGCGTGACCCGGGCGCCGCGCGCGACTCCTACAACGAGTTCGCCCAGCTGACCAGCCGCTTCCCCAACAGCCGTTATTCGCCTGATGCCAAGCAGCGCATGATCTACCTGCGCAACCTGCTGGCTTCCTACGAAATCCACGTGGCCGACTACTACCTGACTCGTCAGGCCTACGTCGCCGCCGCCAACCGTGGCCGCTACGTGGTGGAAAACTTCCAGGAAACCCCTTCGGTGGGTGATGGCCTGGCGGTGATGACCGAAGCCTACCAGCGCCTGCACCTGGACGACCTGGCCGCCACCAGCCTGGAAACCCTCAAGCTGAACTACCCGGATCACCCTTCGCTGGTCGACGGCCAGTTCACACCGCGCGTTGACGAAGCCGACAACCGTTCGTGGCTGAGCAAGGCGACCTTGGGCCTGATCGAGTCCCGTCCACCGCTGCCGCCGGGCGAAACCCGCGCCAACCAGGACGTACAGCGTCAGTTCCAGGATGCCAAGGAAGCCATCCCGAACGAACTCAAGCCCAAGGATGAAAATGGCGACGTGATCGAGGAAGAAGAGCCTGAGAGCGATTCCAGCGACCGCTCGTGGTTCAGCTACATGACCTTCGGCCTGTTCGACTGAGCCAAGGCACCTGCAAAAAGGGAGACCCGACGGTCTAATGCCGTTCACTTAAGAAAAATGATGACCCTGTGGCGAGGGAGCTTGCTCCCGCTCGGCTGCGAAGCAGTCGTAAACCGGCGGGTGCGGTGTGTCTGATACGCCACACTTGGCAGGTTTTGGGGCCGCTTCGCGGCCCAGCGGGAGCAAGCTCCCTCGCCACGGGTTTGCCGTTTGCCTCAAGTGAACAGCATTGACCCGATGGTCTCCCTTTTTTGTGCCCGGGTTTTATTGCGCTGTGCGCCGTTCCTGTCCTTGGCTAAACTGCCTGATCTCTAGCCAAAAAGCCGCCCATCATGCTTCGTTTATTGATCTTGTTCGCAGTCGTTGCCTTCGCTATCTGGATCTTTCGCGGGGTGAAGAAGACCGGCGGCCGCGCATCCCGCCCCACCCAGGAACAGGACGCACCGCCCATGGTCCGTTGCGCCCATTGCGGCGTACACCTGCCCCGTGACCGGGCACTGGCCCTCGAACAGCAATGGTATTGCAGCCAGGCTCATCTCGAGCAAGGCCCGGGCACTCGTGAGCGCTGAGGCTACAAGCCCACGCATCAAACAGGCGCAGCGCCTGCTGCGCCTCTACCACCTGTACCGCCTGAGTATCGGCATCACCCTGGTGCTGCTGATCTCCAGCAACATGGACAACCGCCTGCTGGAATACGCCAACGACGACCTGTTGCGCAGTGGCAGCTGGTTGTACCTGGTCTTGAATATCCTGCTGGTGGTGTTCCTGGAAAACACCCGCCGCCCTGCCCGGCTGTTCGGCCTGGCCCTGACCGACGTGCTGCTGCTCTCGTGGCTGTTCTTCGCCGCGGGCGGCGCCCCCAGCGCCATCGGCAACCTGATCATCGTCTCGGTGGCCATCGGCAATACGCTGCTGCGCGGCCGGATCGGCCTGTTGATCGCGGCCGTCGCCACCCTTGGCATCGTCGGTTCGAGTTTATTTCTTGGCTTGAGCGACTCGAACCGTCCCAGCAGTTACTTGCAAGCCGGCACCCTCGGGGCGTTGTGTTTTGCCGCCGCGCTGCTGGTGCAGGGCCTGACCCGACGTTTGGAAGCCAGCGAAACCCTGGCCGAGCAGCGGGCCAGCGAAGTGGTCGGACTGGAAGCCCTCAATGCCCTGATCCTGCAACGCATGCGCACCGGCATCCTGGTGCTCGACCGCCAGCGCCGGGTCCAACTGGCCAACGAAAGCGCGCTGAACCTGCTGGGCATGCACGACCTGGTCGGCCAACCGATCGACGATTGCTCCAGCGCCCTGGTCGAGCGCCTGCAACTCTGGCTGAACAACCCCAGCCTGCGCCCGCCCAGCCTGACCATCAGCGGCACGGGCCTGACCCTGCAACCGAGCTTCATCGCCCTGGGCCACAACGACCAGCAGCAGATCCTGGTGTTTCTCGAAGACCTGGCCCAGGTGGCCCAACACGCCCAACAGCTCAAGCTCGCCTCCCTCGGGCGCCTGACCGCCGGTATCGCCCATGAAATCCGCAACCCCTTGGGCGCCATCAGCCACGCGGCGCAATTGCTGCGCGAATCCGAGGAACTGAACGACGCGGATCGGCGTCTGACGCAGATTATTCAAGATCACTCCCAACGAATGAATCGCGTCATTGAAAACGTCCTGCAGCTGTCTCGCCGCCAGCAAACCACACCCCAGCGCCTTGACCTGCGGGCCTGGCTCGATCAGTTCGTCCGGCAGACCCGCGAAAGCATGGCCGACCACCAACGATTGCACTTGAGCATCGACCCGGGCGACCACACCACGCTCATGGACCCCGACCAACTCACCCAGGTGCTCGACAACCTGCTGCGCAATGCCTGGCGCCACAGCGCGATGGCCCATGAACAGGCCGACGCCTGGCTGAAACTGTTCATCGACCCTCACAGCCAGCTGTCGACCCTGGACATCATCGACAACGGCCCCGGTGTCACGCCCGAGCAGCAGGCGCATCTGTTCGAACCCTTCTTTACCACCAGCAGCCAGGGCACCGGCCTTGGGCTCTATCTGTCCCGTGAGCTGTGCGAAAGCAACCAGGCCCGCCTAGACTTCAAACCACGCCAAGGCGGCGGCTGCTTTCGCATCACTTTTGCTCACGGACGGAAACAGATTTGAACAATCGCTCACGGCAACGAATCCTGATCGTCGATGACGAACCGGACATCCGCGAACTCCTGGACATCACCCTGGGCCGGATGAAACTCGACACCCGCAGCGCCAAGAACCTTGCCGAGGCCCAAGCCCTGCTGGCAGGGGATGCCTTCGACCTGTGCCTGACCGACATGCGTTTGCCCGACGGTACCGGCCTGGAGCTGGTGCAGCACATCCAGCAACGTTATCCACAACTGCCCGTGGCGATGATCACCGCCTATGGCAGCCTGGAAACCGCCATCGACGCCCTCAAGGCCGGCGCCTTCGACTTCCTGACCAAACCGGTCGACCTGGGTCGGCTGCGGGAGCTGGTCACCAGCGCCCTGCGCCTGCCACCGATCGCCACACCGACCAGCACCCTCGAACGCTGCCTGCTAGGCGACTCGTCCCCCATGCTCGGTGTACGCAAGCAGATCGAGAAACTTGCTCGCAGCCAGGCCCCGGTGTACATCAGCGGTGAATCGGGCTGCGGCAAGGAGCTGGTCGCCCGGTTGATCCACGAACAAGGCCCCCGCGCCAACCAGCGTTTTGTACCGGTCAACTGTGGGGCGATTCCCACGGAACTGATGGAAAGCGAGTTCTTCGGCCACCGAAAAGGCAGCTTTAGCGGCGCCATCGAAGACAAGCCTGGGCTGTTCCAGGCCGCCCATGGCGGAACCTTGTTCCTCGATGAGGTGGCCGACCTGCCCTTGGCGATGCAGGTCAAGCTGTTGCGAGCCATCCAGGAAAAGGCCGTGCGCGCCGTGGGCGGCCAGCAGGAAGAAGTGGTGGATGTGCGCATCCTCTGCGCCACCCACAAGGATCTCGACGCCGAAGTCGCCGCCGGGCGCTTTCGCCAGGATTTGTATTACCGGCTGAACGTCATCGAATTGCGCGTACCGCCGTTGCGTGAACGCCGCGAAGACATCGAGCCCTTGGCCAACCACATGCTCCAGCGCCTGGCCAGCGCTACCGGCAGCCCTGCGGCAAAGCTCCATCCGCGAGCCCTGGAAGCCCTGCAGAACTACCGTTTCCCGGGCAATGTGCGGGAATTGGAGAACATGCTTGAGCGGGCCTATACCTTGTGCGAACAGCAACTGATCGAAGCGGATGACCTGCGTCTGGCCGAGGGCAATGCGACTGAGGCGGGCAATCCCGATTTGATGCAGGTCGACAATCTCGAGGATTACCTGGAAGAGGTCGAGCGCAAGCTCATTCTCCAGGCATTGGAAGAAACCCGCTGGAACCGCACGGCGGCGGCGCAGCGGTTGAAGTTGTCGTTTCGGTCGATGCGGTATCGGTTGAAGAAGCTTGGGCTGGATTGAGCCACGGTTTCGAAGCCCACGTATTCCCCTGTGGCGAGGGAGCTTGCTCCCGCTGGGCTGCGCAGCAGCCCCAAAAGCAGCGACTCGATCACCTGATGCACCGAGGTCTCAGGTTGGGGGCCGCTTCGCGACCCAGCGGGAGCAAGCTCCCTCGCCACAGGTTCGGCGTTCGCCTTCGCAGCTCTTCTAGCCTTCCGCCACCGGCACCCGTTCGTCCAGCACTCGATTGGCCAGTAATGCACACAGTTCAATCAGCTGCTGTACCCCCAAGGCGACATGCCGTCGCGAGCCTTCAAGTTCGAAGGCCAGGTCGCTGATCGTGGCATTGGCGGAGGCCAGGGTTTCGCTGAGGTTGGTGAGGAGGCACTCGGTGTCGATGCCGTCCACTACAGTGAATAGCTGGTTTGAGGTGGGTTTCTTTTTGGCTTCGGGTTTTGGGCCGAGGTAATAGTCGAGGGCGCGTTTGGCGGCGTCATCGAGCCCTTTCGTGTTATGGCTGGAGTCAGGAGAAGCGTTATTGGTTTCTGAAGGTGGTAGTGGTTTGTCACTCATTGCGGTACTCCAAAGAGGAAATGGATTACCAAGTTTTCGGGCCGCGACGCCCGGACGCTGAATTGGCAGCGACGGGGAAAGGTTAGCCAGGGTTCTTCCCACCCGGCAACCGCCAGAACTCGTCGGAAAATTCTTTTTGAATCAGAATTTTGTCCGACCATTCCCACAAAGCTTGGTCGGCTGTAAGGGCGGTGTGTATATCCGTTTCTGCGGTAACGGCTACTTAGGGTTCCGCCCTGACGGCGGGTCACTTTCGAAAAGCGCGAAAGTAACCAAAGCGCTCATGCCCCACCACTTGGCACCTCGCCTAGGCTCGGTGTGCCCTCACTCCGGCATTGCTCCGTGGGCCCGCCGCGAAGGGCCATCCATGGCCCAGCGCGGCTATCCCGGCATCCATGCCGGGATGCCCACTCCACAATGCCTGCGTTCGGCCATCGTGGTTAACGGGGCGCCGAGATCAACGTCCACCACGAGGCGGCCTAGTAGCCGACCTGATTTAGGGTGATCGCGTTTCTCCTGTGGGAGCGAGCCTGCTCGCGAAGGCGGTGGTTCAGTTAGATAGGAATTGGATTGGCTGTCGTCATCGCGAGCGAGCTCGCTCCCACACTGGGTCGGGGACGATCTACAGATTTGCGGCCACTGAAAATCCCTGTGGGAGCGAGCTTGCTCGCGATGGCAGTGGATCAGCTTGCATCAGCCTTGGATGTACCGCCGTCTTCGCGAGCAGGCTCGCTCCCACAATGGGATCGGAGTACGACCAGGAGAACCAGGTCGGCTACTAGGCCGCCTCGGGGCGGACGTTGATCTCAAGCGCCCCGTTAACCACGATGGCCGAACGCAGGCATTGATCCGTGGGCATCCCGGCATGGATGCCGGGATAGCCGCGCTGGGCCATGGATGGCCCTTCGCGGCGGCCCACGGAGCAATGCCGGAGTGAGGGCATGCCGAGCCTAGGCGAGGCACCGAGTGGTGGGGCAAAGCCTTTTTGGTTACTTTTTTGGCGTCTGAAAAAAGTGACCCGCCGTAAGGGCGGAACCCTAAGTGGCCGTTACCGCAGGAATGGATATGTACTCGGTCAACAACCCTGGCCAGTTATCAAACCGCCTTCGCGAGCAGGCTCGCTCCCACAATTTGGATCGGATTATAAAACCTTACAACCGCCCCGCCGGCGCATAAGGCACAGGATCAATCACCGGCTCACGCCCCAACATCAAATCCGTAAACAACTGACACGACGCCGGCGCCAACACCAACCCATTGCGATAATGCCCACAGTTCAGCCAAAGCCCCGCAATCCCCGGCACCTCGCCGATATAGGGAATACCTTCAGGCGACCCAGGCCGCAGCCCAGCCCAATGCCCCACCACCTCGGCACCCGCCAACGCCGGAATCAGCTGCTGCGCCGAAGCCTTCAGGCTCTCCAACGCAACCTCGGTCGGGGTCTTGTCGAAGCCTTCACGCTCCAGCGTACTGCCCACCAGAATATGCCCATCACGCCTCGGGATCGCATAACGCCCCTTGGCCAGAACCATGCTCGACAGAAAATCCGACGCGCACTTGTACAAAATCATCTGGCCCTTGACCGGCTCGACCGGCAACTTCAAGCCCAAGCTCTTGAGCAACTCGCCACTCCAGGCACCGGCGGCCAGCACCACCTCATCGCCATGAATTTCACCGGCAGAACTGTGCACGCCCGCCACACGCCCACCGTCGCGAATGAACCCGCTGACTTCGCAATGCTCATGCAGCGTGACGTTCGGCATCGCCAGCAACGCAGCCTTGAGGGACTTCACCAACCGGGGATTACGCACGTTGGCCACGTCAGCCATGTAGATCGCCCGGGAAAAACCCGCGCCCAGCACCGGCACCGCATCATGAACCGCCGAGATATCCACAGCCCGTAGCGGGCGCCCTTCCCGCTTGGCCCAGGCCAGCGCTTCGTCCTGGTCGTCCAGATCCAGCCAATAAAGCCCGGTCACATGCACTTGCGGGTCGATCCCGGTGGCCGCGAACAGACGCTCCCCCAACTGTGGATAAAAATCCTGTGACCAATGGGCCAGCGCCGTGACCGCCGGGCTATAGCGCCACGGGTACAACGGCGAAACGATACCGCCACCGGCCCAGGACGATTCCTGGCCGACATTGGAACGGTCCAGCAGCACCACACGTTGCCCTGCGGACGCCAGATTGAACGCCGTCAGCAGGCCGATGACTCCGCCACCGACAATCACCACTTGCTGTTGCCTGGTCATGTTCTGATTCGACTCACAAAACAAAGGGCGCAAAGCGCGCCCGGATAAAAGAAACTCAGCGCCCCCAACAATCCTTGGCAGTCACCCCAGTAGCATTTTCCACGCTGCGTACGCCGGTATTGGTGATTTTGAAGTCACCGCATTTGTCCGTCGCCATGGACGAGCCGCTCTTGCGCACGGCGGTCAGGGTGAAGCTCTGGTCCGTTGGTACCAAGTTAATGGTGTAGAAATCGTTGCCGCTGCTCAGACCAGTCGCATCGGTGTAGCGGTTGTTCTTCGAATAGTAGCGCTCAAGAATTTGCGCCTGCTCCGACAAGAGCCCGGCAATCTCGGCCCGTCGCCCCTTCTTCATATACTCGGTCAGGCTCGGATAGCCGACGGTGATCACGATACCGATGATCGCGATCACGATCATGATTTCGATCAAGGTGAAACCGCGGTTGGATCTGCGCATGCCTTGCTCCCTCATTGTATTTGCCGCCACATGATACGGCGGCTGCCGCCGACGGTTTTGCCCAGCAGGTCGGTGATACCACCACCGGAGTCGTTCACGATCATATTGGTGGCCCCGTTGGCACTGACGACGGCGCTCAATGTCGGGATGCCGCCCGTGAACACCACACCAGCGGAAATGGTATCGAGGCTGGTGAGCGAACCATCGTTGTTGGTATCGAGTACCGCATAGTTGAGCATCTTACCGTTGAACGCATCCAATTCGATCAGTTTGCCGGTGCCGAAGCTGGCGCAAGGGTCAGTGGTGTCCACGGCGGCCGTGGTAAAGACCACACGCCCGAGCACCAGGCTGGCCGGGTTGATGACTCGCTCCCCGGTCAGCACGTTGTTGTACACCAAGGGCAGGTACCAGCCCTTTTGCGCAGGATACGTCACGTCGCTCTGGCTGGTGGTGACGAACTGCCCGGTGCTGCCGGAAAACACCCCGGTGATCGACTGGGCCTGCAGGCTCGACACGGTAATTTGCCCCGCGCCGCCCGTGGCGTCCCAGATCGAATAGAACGCCTGCAAATCCTTGTTGAGCTTGTCGGCTGCTTCGTTGAACTTGCCGGTTCCAAAAAACACCTGGGTGCCGCCCTGGGGATTGTCGGCCAGCAGAGGTTGCACAGTGATCGGCTGGGTCGCGCCGCCGGGGGCGGTGAACAACGGTTGCCCAGCAAACGCCAGGCCCCACGCGGTGGGTGAAGTGCCGCTGAGGTCAAACTTCCACATCCGTCCCTTCAAGTCACCACCGTAGGCGGCCTGCACTATATTCTGCGAGTTGACCCGCAGCTTGACCGACGACAGGCCGTTATCGGTTTCGCTGCTGTTGATGACGATTTTGCGGATCAGCGAACCATCGCGGATATCCACCACGTACAACGCCGCCACACCCGTATTGCTGCCGTAGCCATTGGCGATGAACGCCGCCCAACGACCGTCCGCCAGGCGTGCGACTTCGGGGCGCGCGTAGGCATAGCCCAAGTCATTGAAGGCATTGGCCGTGTTGGCGACGGTTGGCGCACTGATTTGCCACAACGCCCGATACGCATTGCCGGCCGCCGCATCGAACAGTTGGACCGCATAGAACACCTTGCCCCCAGCCCCGGTGCCGCCCACGGCCACGGTCTTCCAGGCGCTCCCCGATTGCACGTCGAATACGCCGATCTGTCCATCCACGAGGAATTTGTGGCTCACGCCGTTGATGTAGTTGACGTCGGCAATGTCCTGCAACGAGGGCAGCACGTTCGAAGGCATGTAGGCGTAACGCCGCGTGCCGTTTGCGCTGTTGATGACACTAAAGAAACCCTCGTTGCCATTCACCACCAGGCTGGTGCTCATGTTTGTCGCCTTGGTCGCCAGGTAGGCGCTGTAGCTGGTGTCGTTGAGCAGGTCCGCAGCGGTCTGGTCATTGGGCGATGCCAGCACCAACGGCGAATTGATGATATCGCCCAATAACGCGCTGCGCACCTTCAGGCCGGTCTTGTTGACGCCCTTGCTCCACTCCACCAAGTCATTGCCGGTAATCCCCGTGGGCAGGTTCTGGCTGAGGCTGGTTTGCTGGGCCGGCGAAAAATTGCCGTAGGCCAGGGTCACCGGCACGTTGGTCGCGCTGTTCCAGGATTGATAGATCGGTGCCGTGGCGCCGGGCACGATGGCGGTGTCGGTGGTCCATTGCACCGCTGCCGTATTGACCGTGCCCGCCGAGGTGAAGCCGAACGCACGGATGGTCCCACGCCAGTCCTTGGGGTCATAGGTGGTCTGGTAGTAGCTGGAGGTGCTGGACAACGTGGCGGCGTTGGTGGTGCCACCGCCCCCGGAACCGGCCTTCGACGTGATGTCGCTCAAGGCCGACGACAGCGCCGAATTCAGGCCTTCGCTGTCGCTCGCCGGATAATACTTGCCCGCCCCGTAACGGGCTGCGTCGGACAACATCTGGTTGGTGACGGCAAATCCTACGGTATAGGTATTGAGATACTGCCGAGGAAAATCCACGCTGTTCCAGCTCTTGCCGGTGGCGTCGGTGCCGGTGGAGCGCATGTCAATGTCGAAGGCGAACTTGGCGATGTCGTCCAGGTAAAGCGTGTCGCCCTCGGCGTTGCCAAAGGGGTCGGCGCCATCGTTGCTGCTGATGCCGTCCCAGTTCGGCAGCCGGGAAAGGCCCAGCGGGTCGTTGGTAGGAAACGTCCGGTCATAGGTGGGCAAGCCGTCGGTGACCACCACGCCGAAATTTTTCTGGCAACGGTACTGGATCGGGCTGGTGTAGGTGGTGGGCGTTCCATTGTAATAAGGCGCCATGCCCCTGAAGTAGCGGGTGACTTCGTAATAGCTCTCGGCCAAGGGGGTATTCGCAACCGCGCCCAGTCCATTGATGGCATTGATCAGGGCGCTGTAGTTGGCGTTGGCCTGGGTTTGGGTCACGCTGCCAGTGACCGGCGACAGGTCGCTGATGGCGCGAGCGATGTACCCGCCGGGGCCGGAGTTGCTGTAATTAGGTGGGTTGAAGGTAGCAAGTCCAATACGCAGGGCGCGGTTATTGGCGACCAAGTCATTGGAGACATCCCGCGCCACGTTGATTCGATAATCCGTGGGGATCGTACCTGTGGTGAAGTCGCGGCTCGAGCCGTTGGCCAGTGTCACCAGATACGCCAAGTATTTGCCGGTGTAACGGGTATCGCCGCCTCCCACAGGATCTGGCAAGCGCAGACAGATCCGGCCGATACTGGGTCGATAGAAACCGTACCAGCCAGACGAGCAGCCGCCACGCAACAGGCTCAGCAACAGGATATTCGAGTCGTCCAGGTCCAGCTCATATCTGTCGTTGCAGTTGTTACTGGCGTTGCATGCGTAAGTGCGTGTTTGAGTCGCTGCCGGATCGAACCCCGCCGCCCAAATGATGTTGTTCATGCTCCCCGAGTCATCGATCAGCAGCATCACGTTCGGCGTGACGGCGGCCGCACTCAGCAAGGGCGAGTCCGAAGGCGTGAACCCATAGACCGGGGCCGCCAGGTAAAGGCCCAGCAACGCCCCCCACAACGCCTGCCACCTGCCGCGAAGCACCTTAGTATTTCGCATAGATGCTCTCCACCACGCTGCGCTGGTTATTGCCCACCACCGCTACCGCCGTGATCCGGTACAGCGTCGCCGACGTATTGACCGGCACATTGACCGCCGTGAGCGTCGTGCCGATGTTCTGCACGCCATAAAACCCTCCGGCGGCGGCAACCCAGAGCACCCCCGACGACGAATTGCGCCCCGCTCCCGTCAACGTCGCCGACTCGGCCGGTGGCGCGCACTGGGTCGCAGTGGTGCACATCGGCAATGAATACGTTTCGACCTGCACCGCGCTTTCCCCGACCCTCAGCGCCGCCTCGGCCATCTGGAAGGACTGGTTGCGCTGCATGACGCTGCTGGTCATTTTTTCCTGGAGGGTGGCGCTCTGCATCGACGACAACCCGATCAACGTCAGCAGCAACAGGAAGACCAGGCTGACCAGCAAGGCCATGCCACGTTGGCGATGCATGTGCCCCATCGAAGTCATCTCCTTCATAGCAGCCGGTTGCGCAAGGCGGCAACCACATTGAAGGTCTGCTCGCGCACCGTGTCCCTCGGATCAAAGAGCGTCAGGCTCAGGCGTACGCTGCGGATCAGCGCCGGGTCAGCCGGGTTGCTGGTGTAGCTCGACGCCGCGATGTCCGTCGCGCTGCCAGCCACGCCAAACATCACGTCGAACGCCCGCACGTGGTCCACCAGCACGTACAGGGTCGGATTGCCGGTGCCGCTGCCCAGCATCAATTGGTTGTTATTGAAGCTGTAGATCAGTCGGCGAATCGGAAACGCCATCTGCCCCGTCGCTGGTAGCCGCGCATTGGAATAGGCCGTCGCCGAGGTACGGCAATCGGAGACGACGGTCCAGGTTGGATCGCTACCGCCATTGCCTATGTCAGCGGTGACCAGGGTCAACCTCCGGTTGGCGTTATCCCAACGGATTGGCGTGGTCTGGCTGACAGCGAAACTGTTATCCGTTGAGGCATCGATGATGGTCGCCAAGCAACCGAACATCCCCACCATGCGAATTTCCTGGACCATTTTGCTCAAGGCAAACCGCGCGTCCTCCTGCATCACCGCGGCGGCATTCTGACTGACGTAGGTGTTTTTGGCGGCAATGAAAATCTGCACGACACCCAGGATGACGATCAGGCTGAGCACCAGCGCGATCATCAACTCGATCAGGCCAAAACCGCGACTGTGCCGGTTCATGGCGGCGTCCCCACCGGGTCAACGGCGACGCGGCTGGTCAGGACAAAGCTGCGTCGCGCCTCGGCCGCATCGGTGGTGTTGGCGGCCCGGGCGTCATCCCAGGAAATGGTGATGGTGTAGACCCGCTGGTTCAGCGCAACGGTGCCAGTGGCCGTGGCGCCGCCGAAGGCGACGATATTGGTCTGGAAATCATAAAGGTCCTGGTCGCGGGCCACGTTGAGATTCGGCGAGCTGGGCGGCGTGATGGTGTAGTCGGCGGCGGAATTGGCGCGAATGCGGTCCAGCAGGTCGTAGGCAATGAAACTGGCCTGGCTGGTCATGCGCGAGCTGTCGGTGTATTTGAGCGCATTGAGCTGGATCATCGCCGCCCCGAGCAAGCCGACGCCGAGAATCAGCACCGCCACCAGCACCTCGATCAGGGTCATGCCCCCCTGCGTCCTTTTACTGCAACCCTTCATCCGCAACTTCCCAATACGATTCGTCCATTGAGGCAAACACTCAGCGTCCTGCTCTGCGCCCCGCGTACATAATTGAAACTCACCGGCGTGGCCGGTGCCGATAGCCCGCCCAAATTGTTGAAATCAATGTTGGTCACGTCTGAGGTTAGCGTCAGAGTCGCGCCGCTGCTCATTGCTGGAACAACCCGCAATATATTGGGCGACGAGCCAGTACTGTCATACACCGTCAGTTCGCCGCTCCAGGCGCTGCCCTCGGCGGTGGGGCGAATTCGCGTGGTGATACCACGGTCGATCGCCGTCATCCGGGCAAAGTTCAGCGCCCGGCGCAAGTCGTCGATATCGGTGTCGGCCTTGGTGCTCTGCAGCGACCCGGTAAATGACGGCACCGCCATGGTGATCAGGATCAGCAGCACGCCAAGGGCCACCAGCACCTCGATCAGCGTGAAACCTTTTGTACGAAGATCCATCGGTGCCCTCCGTTGCCGTCGGCTATACCTGCTTCTACACGCTAGAACAAACCACCGCCTTTGTGTGCGGTTGTTTCGGTTTGCGGCGCCAGGAGCGCGTCGTTTTCGGACTCCAGGGAGGAGACGTCATGTATCAACAGGGCTTCAGCCTGATCGAACTGCTCATGGGACTGGCAATTGCCGCAATTGTTCTGTCGTGGGCCAGCGCGGGCTACAAAGAGCTGATCGAGTCTATCGAACGCGAGGATACCGCGCAGTTGCTGATCAGCGGGTTACGCAGCGCACGCAGCGAAGCCATCGCGCGCAACCGGACGGTCGTGCTCAGGGCGATAGACAACGATTGGGGCCGAGGCTGGCGCATCACCCTGGATGACAAGGAGAAGACCGTGCTGATGGAGCGCCGCGCAAACGCCCGGGTGGTTGGTAACCAGCCGATGAGACGCAGGGTGAGGTTCGGCAGCCAGGGGGAAGCCCTGCACCCCAGCGGCTCATTCCAGGCAGGCAGGTTGCATGTCTGCGCCAAAAGCGAGGCGATCAGCCATCATCAAGTGATATTGGCGCCCTCCGGCCGCGTCCGCCTGGAAAGCGTCGCAGTCGAAGAGCCCCTGTGCCAGAAAGGACTTAAAGCAAGGAGCGGACGCGCAACTCTTTCGGCATCGAAAACGTGATGTTCTCCTCGCGACCGGCCAACTCATCGGCACCGGTGGCACCCCAGGCCTGCAATTGCTGGATCACGCCGCGCACCAGGACTTCCGGCGCGGACGCACCGGCGGTGATGCCGATGCGCTCGACGCCCTCGAACCAGCTGCGCTGCATGTCCTCGGCACCGTCGATCAGGTAGGCCGGGGTGGACATGCGCTCGGCCAGCTCGCGCAAGCGGTTGGAGTTGGAGCTGTTCGGGCTGCCGACCACCAGCACCACATCGCATTCGTTGGCCAGTTGCTTGACCGCATCCTGGCGGTTCTGGGTGGCGTAGCAGATGTCATCCTTGCGCGGGCCGCCGATGGCCGGGAAGCGCGCACGCAGGGCGTCGATCACGCGGCTGGTGTCGTCCATGGACAGGGTCGTCTGGGTCACGAAGGCCAGGCTCTCGGGGTTGCGTACCTGCAAGGCCGCAACGTCTTCCTCGTCTTCGACCAGGTAGATCGCACCGCCGTTGCTGGCATCGTATTGGCCCATGGTGCCTTCGACTTCCGGGTGGCCTTCATGGCCGATCAGGATGCATTCGCGACCGTCACGGCTGTAGCGCGCCACTTCGATGTGCACCTTGGTCACCAATGGGCACGTCGCGTCGAACACCTTCAGGCCACGGCCGGCGGCTTCGCTGCGCACGGCCTGGGAAACCCCGTGGGCGCTGAAGATCACGATGACGTCGTCCGGCACCTGATCCAGTTCCTCGACGAAAATCGCCCCGCGGCTGCGCAGGTCTTCGACGACGAATTTATTGTGGACCACTTCGTGGCGCACGTAGATCGGCGGTCCGAAGACTTCCAGGGCGCGGTTGACGATTTCGATCGCCCGGTCCACACCGGCGCAGAAGCCACGGGGGTTGGCGAGTTTGATTTGCATGCTGTGCCTCGTGTCTTGCGCGCAAGAATTGCCTGTTGATCGAACCAAGGGCTCGGAAAACAATGAAGATCCATGTGGGAGCGGGCTTGCTCGCGAAGAGGGCCTTACATTCAACATTAATGTTGGCTGACACTCCGCCTTCGCGAGCAAGCCCGCTCCCACACTAAACCGCATCCAGTCAGTTACAACGCCTTCACTTCGAGGATTTCCACCTCGAAGTTCAAGGTCTTGCCCGCCAGCGGATGGTTGAAGTCCACGGTCACCTGGGCGTCATCAAAAGCCTTCACCACGCCCGGCAATTCGGTATTGGCCGCGTCGTTGAAGATCACCAGCAGGCCCTCGGACAGCTCCATGTCCTGGAACTGGGAGCGTGGCATGGTCTGCACGTTTTGCGGGTTGGGCTGACCAAAGGCGTTTTCTGGTGGCACGACCATGGTGCGCTTGTCGCCGGCCTTGAAACCGAAGATCGCCGCTTCGAAGCCCGGCAGCAGGTTACCGTCACCGACCTTGAACACCGCCGGCGCCTTGTCGAAGGTGCTGTCGACGGTGTCGCCGTTTTCCAGGTGCAGGGCGAAGTGAAGCTTCACTTCGGTGTTTTGAGCGATACGCTGCTCAGTCATGGACGGCTTCTCCGGTTTTCTTGCTCTTGAACATATCCAGGGCGAGCATCACCGCGCCCACGCTGATGGCACTGTCGGCAAAGTTGAACGCCGGGAAATACCAGCGGTTCTGCCAATGCACCAGGATGAAATCGATGACGTGGCCCAGGGCGATGCGATCATAGAGATTGCCCAAGGCCCCACCGAGCACCAAGGCCAGCGCCACCGCCAGCCAAGTCTCATTGCGCCCCAGGCGCTTGAGCCAGACCACCAGCACGGCGCTGACCACAATGGCGATCAGGGCGAACAGCCAGCGCTGCCAGCCGGAGCTGTCGGCCAGGAAACTGAACGCCGCCCCGGTGTTGTAGGCCAGGGTCCAGCTGAAATAATCGGGAATGATCACGATCTGCTGGTACATCGTCAGCGAGTTCTCGAAGTGGTACTTGCTGGCCTGGTCGATGACCAGGACCAGCACGCTCAACCAGAGCCAGCCCAACCGCCCGAAGCGGCCCGCTGCGTTAGGCATAATGACGAACCTCGCCAGCACCACTGATGTTGTCCACGCAACGACCGCAGATTTCCGGATGCTCCGGGTTCACGCCGACGTCTTCACGGCAGTGCCAGCAGCGGGCGCACTTGGTGTGGTTCGACTTGACGATCTTCAGCTTCAGGCCGCTGACTTCAGTGGCCACCGCATCGGCCGGCGCCTGCACCAACGGCGCGACACTGGCGGTGGAGGTGATCAGCACGAAGCGCAGTTCGTTGCCCAGCTTCGCCAGGTCGGCGCCCAGGGCATCTTCGGCGTAGAGGGTCACTTCGGCCTGGAGGTTGCCGCCGACAGCCTTGGCTGCCCGCTGGATCTCCATTTCCTTGTTGACCGCAGCCTTGACTGCCATCACGCGATCCCAATACGCACGGTCCAGCTCGAAGCCTTGCGGCAGTTCGGTCAGGCCTTCGTACCAGGTGTTGAGCATCACCGAGTCGTTGCGCTCGCCTGGCAGGTACTGCCACAGCTCGTCGGCGGTGAACGCCAGGATCGGCGCGATCCAGCGCACCAGGGCCTCGCTGATGTGGAACAGCGCGGTCTGGCACGAACGACGGGCCTTGCTGTTGGCGCCGGTGGTGTACTGGCGGTCCTTGATGATGTCGAGGTAGAAACCACCCAGCTCCTGCACGCAGAAGTTGTGGATCTTGGAATAGACGTTCCAGAAGCGGTATTCGCCGTAGTGCTCCTGCAACTCGCGTTGCAGCAGCAAGGTACGGTCCACGGCCCAACGGTCCAGCGCGAGCATTTCCTCGGCCGGCAGCAGGTCGGTGGCCGGGTTGAAGCCGGTCAGGTTCGAAAGCAGGAAGCGCGCGGTGTTACGGATCCGCCGGTAGGCGTCCGCGCTGCGCTGCAGGATCTGCTCGGAAACGGCCATCTCGCCGGAATAGTCGGTGGACGCCACCCACAGGCGCATGATGTCGGCGCCCAGGGTGTCGTTGACCTTTTGCGGCGCGATCACGTTGCCCAGGGACTTGGACATCTTGCGGCCAGACTCATCGACGGTGAAGCCGTGGGTCAGCAACTCGCGGTACGGCGCGTGATTGTCGATGGCGCAACCGGTCAGCAAGGACGAGTGGAACCAGCCACGGTGTTGGTCCGAGCCTTCCAGGTACAGGTCGGCGCGTGGGCCGGTCTCGTGGCCCATCGGGTGCGAACCGCGCAGCACGTGCCAGTGGGTGGTGCCGGAGTCGAACCAGACGTCCAGGGTGTCGCTGATCTTGTCGTACAGCGGTGCTTCGTCGCCCAGCAGCTCGGCGGCATCCATCTTGAACCAGGCCTCGATGCCTTCGGCTTCGACACGCTTGGCCACCGCTTCCATCAGTTCGACGGTGCGCGGGTGCAACTCGCCGCTTTCCTTGTTCAGGAAGAACGGGATCGGCACGCCCCAGTTACGCTGGCGGGAGATGCACCAGTCCGGACGGTTGGCGATCATCGAGTGCAGGCGTGCCTGGCCCCAGGCCGGAACGAACTGGGTCTCTTCGATAGCCTTGAGCGAACGCTGACGCAAGGTGTCGCCGCTGGTGGGCTGCTTGTCCATGCCGATGAACCACTGCGCGGTGGCGCGGTAGATCAGCGGGGTCTTGTGGCGCCAGCAGTGCATGTAGCTGTGTTCGATGACGGTGGTGTGCAGCAGCGCACCCACTTCGGTCAGCTTGTCGACGATGGCCGGGTTGGCTTTCCAGATGAACTGGCCGCCAAAGAACTCCAGCGATGGCGCGTACACGCCATTGCTCTGCACCGGGTTGAGGATGTCGTCGTTGACCATGCCGTATTTCTTGCAGGTCACGAAGTCGTCGACGCCATAGGCCGGCGCGGAGTGAACCACGCCAGTGCCCGCGCCCAACTCCACGTAGTCGGCCAGGTACACTGGCGACAGGCGGTCATAGAACGGATGGCGGAAATTGATCAGCTCCAGCGCCGAACCCGGGGCGGTGGCGATCACCGAACCTTCGAGGTTGTAGCGGGCCAGGCAGGCTTCGACCAGTTCTTCGGCCAGCACCAGCAGCTTGTCGCCGACGTCGACCAAGGCGTAGTTGAATTCCGGGTGGACGTTCAGCGCCTGGTTGGCCGGGATGGTCCACGGGGTGGTGGTCCAGATCACGATCGATGCGGGCTTGGCCAGCTTGCCCAGGCCGAACGCGGCGGCGAGCTTGTCTTCATTGGCGATCGGGAACGCGACGTCGATGGTCGAGGACTTCTTGTTTTCGTACTCGACTTCCGCCTCGGCCAGGGCCGAACCGCAATCGAAGCACCAGTTCACCGGCTTGAGGCCCTTGAACACGAAGCCGCCCTCGACGATTTTCGCCAGGGCACGGATTTCACCGGCTTCGTTCTTGAAGTCCATGGTCTTGTACGGGTTGGCGAAGTCGCCCAGCACGCCGAGGCGGATGAATTCGGATTTCTGCCCTTCGATCTGCTCGGTGGCGTAGGCACGGCACAGCTCGCGGGTCTTGTCCGCGCCCAGGTTCTTGCCGTGGGTCACTTCGACCTTGTGCTCGATCGGCAGGCCATGGCAGTCCCAGCCCGGGACATACGGCGCATCAAAACCCGACAGGGTCTTGGAGCGGATGATCATGTCCTTGAGAATCTTGTTCAGCGCGTGACCGATGTGGATGGTGCCGTTGGCGTACGGAGGGCCGTCGTGCAGGACGAACTTCGGACGATCCTTGCCAATTTCGCGCAACTTTCCGTACAGGCCAATGCTGTCCCAACGCTGCAGAATCTGTGGTTCGCGCTGAGGCAGGCCGGCCTTCATTGGGAAGGCGGTGTCCGGAAGGTTTAGCGTGGCTTTATAGTCGGTCATTTAAGGCTCTTCATTAGCGATTGGCGCTGGTTGCGACAAGGGCACGGGCGGCGGCGATATCTGCATGGATCGCCGTCTTGAGCGCCTCCAGGGAGGCAAAACGCTGCTCTTCACGCAGCTTATGGTGGAAAACCACCGTCAAACGCCGGTCATACAGATCGCCGGCAAAATCCAGAACATGTACTTCAAGGTGGGCCTTGCCATCGCCCTGGACCGTGGGTCGCACGCCGATGTTGGCGACGCCGGGCCAGGTCTTGCCGTCGATCTCGACACTCACCAGGAACACCCCGGTCAGCGGCACACGACGGCGCTTGAGCTGCACGTTGGCCGTCGGCGTGCCCAGTTGGCGCGCCAGTTTCTGCCCGTGCAGGATCCGCCCGGCAATCCGGTACGGCCGGCCGAGCAAGCGCTCGGCCAATTCGAAGTCAGCCGCCGCCAAGGCATTGCGGACCTGGGTGCTGCTGACGCGCAAGCCATCCATCTCGACGGTCTGCGCCGCTTCGACGGTGAACCCCTGGGCGATACCGGCCTGTTGCAGGTAATCGAAATCCCCGGACCGGTCGCAACCGAAACGGAAATCATCGCCGACTTCCAGATGTTTCACATCGAGACCGTCCACCAGGATGGTCTCGACGAATTCGGCGGCGCTGAGTTTGCTCAGGCGCTGGTTGAAGGCCAGGCACAGGACCCGGTCGACGCCTTCGGCGGCCAGCAGTTGCAGCTTGTCCCGCAACCGGGCCAAACGGGCCGGGGCGGTGTCCGGGGCGAAAAACTCCCGTGGCTGCGGCTCGAAGATCACCACGCAGCTGGGCACGCCCAATTCCAGCGCACGCTCGCGCAGCCGCGCCAGGATAGCCTGGTGGCCACGGTGAACACCGTCAAAGTTGCCAATAGTGGCGACACAGCCCCGATGCTGGGGGCGCAGGTTGTGGAGGCCTCGAACCAGCTGCATAACGCGCTTCTTGCTCATAAAGTGGCCGATTATAACCACACCCGGCGGCCGACGACAGGCAACACCGCACCCCAAAGTGATCGAACCGACAAAACCACTGCCCGGCCCGGGATTATCGAGGGCCCGCCCTCAGCTCAAGGCCTTGCGGTTGAAGTCGCGCAGACGGAACCCCATCAGCAGCAACATGCCGAAATACGCCACCACGCCGGCCACCACCAGGGCGCCCAGGCGCAGGAAACGCTCGAGCATCTGCCCTTCGCCCCAGGCCGGCATGAAATGCATGGCCCCCAGCAACACCGCCGACATCACCGCCACGGCCACCAGCAGCTTGAGGCCGAACTTGGCCCAGCCCGGTTGTGGTTGATACATCTTCTGCTTGCGCAACTGATAGAACAGCAGCCCGGCGTTGAGGCAGGCACCGGCGCTGATCGCCAGGGCCAGGCCCGCGTGGGCCAATGGGCCGATGAGCAGCAGGTTGAACAGTTGCGTCATCACCAGGGTGAAAATGGCGATCTTCACCGGCGTGCGGATGTTCTGCTGGGCGTAGAACCCTGGGGCCAGCACCTTGATCACGATGATCCCGAGCAAGCCCACCGAGTAAGCGATCAGTGCCCGCTGAGTCATCAAGGCATCAAAGGCATTGAACTGACCGTACTGGAACAACGAGACGGTCAACGGTTCGGCGAGGATCCCCAGCGCCAGCGCACACGGCAGCACCAGCACGAAACACAGGCGCAGGCCCCAATCGAGGATCCGCGAATATTCGTGGCGGTCCTGGCTGGCGTAGGTCTTGGCCAGGGTTGGCAGCAGGATCGTGCCCAAGGCCACGCCCAGCACACCGGATGGTAATTCCATCAAGCGATCGGCGTAGTACATCCACGACACCGAGCCGGCCACCAGGAACGAGGCAAAGATGGTGTTGATGATCAAGGAAATCTGGCTCACCGACACCCCGAGGATCGCCGGCAGCATCTGCTTCATCACCCGCCACACGCCGCTGTCGCGCAGGTTCAGCCGCGGCAGCACCAGCATGCCGATCTTTTTCAGGTGTGGCAGTTGATACAACAGTTGCGCCAGGCCGCCGACCAGTACCGCCCAGCCCAGGGCCATTACCGGCGGATCGAAGTAAGGCGTCAGGAATACCGCGAACACGATCATGCTGACGTTGAGCAGGGTCGGCACAAAGGCCGGCACGGAAAAGCGGTTCCAGGTATTGAGGATCGCCCCGGCCAGGGACGACAGGGAAATCAGCAATATATAAGGAAAGGTCACCCGCAGCAGGTCAGCGGTGAGCTGGAATTTTTCCGGGGTATCGGTAAAGCCCGGCGCCGTGGCCCAGATCACCCAGGGCGCGGCGAGCATGCCGGCGGCCGTGACCAGCGCCAGCACCAAGGTCAGCAGGCCGGTGACGTAGGCAATGAATGTGCGAGTCGCCTCGTCGCCTTTCTGGCTTTTATATTCCGCCAGGATCGGCACGAAAGCCTGGGAGAACGCGCCTTCGGCGAAGATCCGCCGCAACAGGTTGGGCAGTTTGAAGGCGATGAAGAAGGCGTCGGTGGCCATCCCGGCGCCGAATATCCGTGCGATCAACGTATCGCGAACGAACCCCAGGACGCGGGAAAGCATCGTGATAGAGCTGACGGCGGCCAACGATTTGAGCAGATTCATGAAAAGAGTTTTTGCCTGTCGATAAACAGCAGGCGAACAACGCGCCCACTTGTGCGATACTCCGCGCCGCTAAACAGTGCAGAGCCAAAGCCCGCGAGTTTACAGGTCGCACGCCGGAAAGAAATCCTTCGGTGCGCAGCACCTGCCATTCAGCGGAACGCGTCACCCGCCCTTGACAAGACTTCAACTCATCGGCATGATTCGCGGCCTATTTTGTTTGCTATTTCCCAAAAAGTCTTTCGAGGAGCTCGACGGTGGCCAACACACCTTCCGCCAAAAAACGTGCAAAACAGGCTGAGAAGCGTCGCAGCCACAACGCCAGCCTGCGTTCCATGGTCCGTACCTACATCAAGAACGTAGTCAAGGCCATCGACGCAAAAGACGCTGAAAAAGCTCAAGCTGCTTACGTTCTGGCTGTGCCAGTTATCGACCGCATGGCCGATAAAGGCATCATCCACAAGAACAAGGCTGCTCGCCATAAGAGCCGCCTGAATGGCCACGTAAAGGCCCTGAACGTTGCCGCTGCTGCCTAAGCGACGCGCTCATTAAAAAACCGACCTCAGGGTCGGTTTTTTATTGCCTGCGATTTGCCCCCCCCAACCAGAGCAGCCCCTCCCCTTGTGGGAGCGAGCTTGCTCGCGATGGCGGCGGGTCAGTCAATGGAGAGGGTGACGGTATCGCCGTCTTCGCGAGCAGGCTCGCTCCCACACTGGATCTGCAGCGGGCATACATTTTCCACTCACCACAACCTCCCTGTGGGAGCGGGCTTGCTCGCGAAAGCGATGGGTCAGCTAGCAGGGATATTGACTGTGCAGCCGCCTTCGCGAGCAAGCTCCCACATTGATCAGGGAAATCAGAATCCCTACTCGCCGAAATTGAACACCACCGGCTTCGGCGGAGGGCAACCTCCTGGTGGCGGGAAGTTCTGTGCGCCCGCCTCGTCGTAGCCGGTGTAGCAGCCCACGATCTTGTCATCCTTGAAGGTCATGCGGCGCTCGACCACACCCGTCGGGTAGTAGTAGACCGTCTCGCCTTCGCGCCTGGCGTACGAATAGTCCTTGTATTCGCGCCCGTAGACCGTTATCAGCCGGAACCCCTGCCGAGCCTCGGAGGACTTCAACTGACCGCTGGGGTAGTACTCCTTGTGAGTCACACGATCATCAGGCCCCAGCAACACCTCCCGCACATTGCGCCCATCCTGGGTATAGCGGGCACTCTGCTCGTTACCAAACAGGTAGTCACTTTCGGAATCGAAGTGGCCGTTATTGAACGCCCCGCGCTGCTTGCCGCACAACTTGATGCGGGTGTACTTCCCATCCGGCACATGGCAATAGTTGCGGTCCGCGATCAACACCCCATTCGCGTCGAATGACTGCACATTGCCAATGGGCTCATCCTTTTCGTACGTTGCCACCGTATCGGGCTGGCCATTGGGATGGTAGAGACGAAAGGCGCCCTCTCGCGAACCGTAACGCCAGGAGATATCCGACAGCAGCACGGCACCGTCGTCCGTGTAGGTCAGCGCCCGCCCTTCGATCTGACCATTGGCGTAGTGGGCCGAATAGGTGAGCTTGCCATTCGCCGCATAGGTCTCTTTCAACCCATCCAACACACCCGCCCGGTAGTGCTCGACCCGCCGCAACACCCCCGCAGCATCCACTTCTCGCAACTCGCCGTGCCTCTTGTCGGCAACAAAATCCACGGTCTGGACGCCACCGCCCTCCACCTTCAATGTCCAACGCCCCTCCCGGACGCCTTGCACGTAACGCCCCTCGCCCCACGGCATTTTCCAATCCCCGTGCTGTATGCCCGCCACGAAATCGCCGCGCTGGATCACCTCGCCATGACGCACACGCTCGGAAGGCCCGTCAAAATCACCGTGCTTGTAAGTATCGAAGCCCGACATCAGCACCTCATCGTCGTACCCCTCGATCGTCCAGCGCCCCTCGTAGAAGTCATCGACGATCATGCCTTTGGAAACCGTCCCCCTATCACTAATAACCCACGGCCCCTGGCGCACCCCATCTACATAGGCGCCGGTAGACTCGTCGCCTGACGGGCCAAACTCCTTCCACTGACCCGATTTCTTGCCCTGGGCATACGAACCCAGCGCCCAGAGCTGCCTATCCCCCACGATCGCTCCCACCCCATCCTCAGAGCCTCGGTACAGCTCCGGACGGGTTTCCCAAGCCATCCGGCTGACGCTATACGCAGCCCCCACATCCTCATCCCGAGGCGACACGCGCTCATACGTCAGCGTGAGCCAGCGCCCTTCGCGCTGCTGGAAGGTCTTTTTGTAGGTATCGCGATGAGGATCCTCCGCCGGCTGTCCCGCCGAGGCCGGGACACCATCGACACCGAAGTAGCCCACCAGCGTACCGTCAGCGGGATTGAGCGTGTCGAATTCAACGATACCGGTCACGGGCACCACGGCGCCGTAAGCGTAAGGCGGCAACGCGCCCAGGGCTTTTTGGACAATGGCGGCATTGAGGACCTTGCGATTGGCAGCGATACGATCCAGCACCGGCTGAAGCGTCTCGAGCCGGCGATACGTCCCGGCAGACGGCACGAACCGATAACCATGAAGGGCGTACTGCCCCTTCGCCCGGGACAGCACGACCAACGTCTGGAGATCACTGTCGAGGCTGGCATAGAACACCGACTCGACACTGGCATCGCCATACCGGTCGAGCACTTGCGGCGCGCCATCCGGCGAATCGCACAGGCATGAGTAGCCCACGACACCTTCCGCTTCGCGGATAAACGCCAGCGTCACCCCACTCTCCTGGGAGCTTTTTATCAGCGGATGGGCCAGGGGCTTGGCGTTATAAAACGGCTCGGCCAGGGCCCCGACGGAAACAGAACAACTCAATACAAACAGCAGCAAAAACGAACGCATACGAATCCCTTCGCGCCAAAAGCACAACAACATCCATGGACATTGAAAAAAACGAGCCGACTGGCTTAATGCCCGTCAGTTAAGCGAAATAAAGCCGGGCAATCATCCTGTGGCGAGGGAGCTTGCTCCCGCTGGGCTGCGCAGCAGCCCCAAAACAAGGCCGCTTCGCGACCCAGCGGGAGCAAGCTCCCTCGCCACGGTCTGTGCGTTTCCTCGTGACATTCACTCAACTGATCGGCATTGGCCGACTGGCTCGCTCATCAGCCGATACTTAACGCCAAGGCAAGATCGGAATGGCGGTCACCGCATTTTGCGGACTGCCCTCGATCACCCGGTCGCTGTAGACCAGGTACACCAGCGTATTGCGCCTCTTATCGAGGAACCGCACCACTTGCATGGTCTTGAACACCAGCGAAGTGCGTTCGCGAAACACCTCTTCGCCGTCCTTGAGCTCACCCTTGAAGCTGATCGGCCCGACCTGGCGACAGGCGATGGACGCCTCGGCGCGATCTTCGGCCAGGCCCAGGCCGCCTTTTACACCCCCAGTCTTGGCTCGCGACAGGTAGCAGGTCACGCCATCCACCTTAGGATCGTCGAACGCCTCGACCACAATCCGGTCATTCGGCCCGACGAACTTGAACACGGTGGACACCTGACCGATTTCTTCGGCCGAAGCCAGCAGCGGCACTGCCAGCAGCAAGCCGATCAATCCTTTTGCCAAACCCATGATTTTTCCTTAGACGAGGATCAGGTTGTCACGGTGAACCAGTTCGGGCTCCGCCATGTAACCCAACAGACCGACAATCGCATCAGACGACTGACCGATGATTTTCTGCGCTTCCAGCGCGCTGTAGTTAGCCAGGCCGCGAGCGATCTCACGACCGTCCGGCGCCACGCAAACGACCATTTCGCCCCGGCGGAAACTGCCCTGGACCAGCTTCACGCCCACCGGCAGCAGGCTCTTGTTGCCCTGGGACAGGGCCGATACGGCACCGGCGTCCAGCACCAGCGTGCCACGGGTTTGCAGGTGCCCAGCCAGCCACTGCTTGCGCGCCGCCAGCATGCCGCGCTCCGGGGAGAGCAAGGTGCCAATGCGTTCGCCCGACTTCAGACGATCCAGCACCCGCTCCAAGCGCCCGCCGACAATGATGGTGTGAGCGCCGGAGCGCGCCGCCAGACGCGCCGCACGCAACTTGGTCTGCATGCCGCCACGACCCAGCGCACCGCCAGTGCCGCCCGCCACCGCATCCAGCGCCGGGTCGTCGGCACGGGCTTCGTAGATCAGCTTGGCATCGGGGTTGTTGCGCGGGTCGGCATCGAACATGCCGTCGCGATCCGTGAGGATCACCAGCAGGTCCGCCTCCACCAGGTTCGCCACCAGCGCGGCCAGGGTGTCGTTATCGCCGAAACGGATCTCGTCGGTGACCACCGTGTCGTTTTCGTTGATCACCGGGATGACTTTAAGCTCCACCAGCGCCCGCAAGGTACTGCGGGCATTGAGGTAGCGCTTGCGGTCGGACAGGTCGTCATGGGTCAGCAGGATCTGCGCCGTATGGCGGCCATGCTCGGCAAAGCTCGACTCCCAGGCCTGCACCAGGCCCATCTGGCCGATGGCGGCGGCAGCCTGCAGCTCATGCATCGCGCTGGGTCGCGACGTCCAGCCCAGGCGGCTCATACCGGCAGCCACCGCCCCGGAAGAGACCAATACCAGCTCGACGCCAGCCTCATGCAAGGCCACCATCTGCTCGACCCACACCGCCATCGCCTGGCGATCCAGGCCTTTGCCATCCGCTGTCAGCAGTGCACTGCCGATCTTCACGACCCAGCGCTGCGCACCCGTCACCTTGCTCCGCATCATCTTCAACCTTTGCCAGCGAACGGCGCGACCCAGCGCCGCCCATGGGATTATTCGTATTTGCGTTTTACAGATACCAAAACGCCGCTCGAATGAGCGGCGCCTTGGAAACCGGCTGGCAGCGATGATAACACCGCACTGGACCAGTTAAACCTGCCCCCGAGAATCCTTAAGGGAGTAAGCCTGTGGGAGCAAAGCTTGCTCGCGATGCGGCATCACATCCAGCACCTTTGCTGGCTGCAAAACCGCTATCGCGAGCAAGCTTTGCTCCTACAGATTCGCTCACACAGGTCTTGGCTTCAACTGAGCGGTATCAGCACACGATCAGTCGCGAACGTAGATGATTTCCGGGCCATCTTCGTCATCCACATCCTCTTCGTCCCAATCGTCGTCACCGATGTCATGGACCGACTTCACGCCACTGCGGCGCAAGGCACGCTGGTCGTCCAGCGCTTGCAACTGGGCACGGGCCTCGTCTTCGATACGCTGATCCAGCTCGGCCAGCTCTTCCTTGTAGGCCGGGTCGTTGGCCAGGCGGTCGGCACGATCTTCCAGGTAGCGCATGATGTCGTGGCACAGGCGCTCGGTGTTTTCCTTGGCGATGGCCGAGATCACGTAGACCGGACCTTCCCACTCCAGGCGATCGACGATTTCCTTGACCCGCTCCTCATGCTCTTCTTCAAGGATCTGGTCACACTTGTTCAGCACCAGCCAACGGTCACGCTCGGCCAGGGCCGGGCTGAACTTGGTCAGCTCGTTGACGATGACTTCGGCAGCATCGGCAGCACTGGTTTCATCCAGCGGCGCCATGTCGACGAGGTGCAGCAACAAACGGGTACGGGACAAGTGCTTGAGGAAACGAATCCCCAGGCCGGCGCCCTCGGAAGCACCTTCGATCAATCCCGGAATGTCGGCGATCACGAAGCTCTTCCAGCGGTCGACACTGACCACGCCCAGGTTCGGCACCAGGGTGGTGAACGGGTAGTCGGCCACTTTCGGCTTGGCGGCGGAGACCGAGCGAATGAAGGTACTTTTACCGGCGTTCGGCAGGCCCAGCAGGCCCACATCGGCCAGCACTTTCATTTCCAGCTTAAGGTCACGCTGCTCGCCCGGCTTGCCTGGCGTGGTCTGGCGCGGCGCGCGGTTGGTACTGGATTTGAAACGGGTGTTGCCCAGGCCGTGCCAACCGCCATGGGCGACCAGCAGACGCTGGCCCGCCTTGGTCAGGTCGCCGATCACTTCCTGGGTGGCCGAATCGATCACCGTGGTGCCAACCGGCACGCGCAGGATCAGGTCTTCGCCCTTCTTGCCGGTGCAGTCGGTGCTGCCGCCGTTGGAGCCACGCTCGGCATCGAAGTGCCGGGTGTAACGGTAATCCACCAGGGTGTTGAGGTTTTCGTCGGCGAGCATGTAGATCGAGCCACCGTCGCCCCCGTCGCCGCCGTTCGGACCACCGTTTTCAATGAACTTTTCCCGACGGAAACTCATGCAACCATTGCCGCCGTCGCCGGCCTTCACTCGAATCGATACTTCATCAACAAACTTCATGACACACGCCTCTCGCCATACGGACGAGCCAAAAAAACAAGACATAAGACTCTTGCAAAAATGAGCGCAGCGACCTGATGACACGCCCCAACCGCAGCGCCGACAGCCCATACAAACAGTTTTGCAAGAGACTCACCCCACAAACGAAAAAGCCCCGTCGCAAGACAGGGCTTTTCCAGCGATCTCGCAATTAAGCTGCGACAACGCTCACGTAACGGCGGTTGAACGCGCCCTTTACTTCAAACTTGATCACGCCTTCGATTTTCGCGAAGAGGGTGTGATCCTTACCCATGCCAACACCGTAACCGGCGTGGAATTGGGTGCCGCGCTGACGCACGATGATGTTGCCCGGAATGATTTTCTGGCCGCCATACATCTTCACGCCAAGGCGTTTGGCTTCTGAGTCGCGACCGTTACGGGTACTACCACCAGCTTTTTTGTGTGCCATGAGTTCAATTCTCCTAGTGAGGAATTAGGCTGAAATTAAGCCTGAATACCGGTGATTTTGATCTCGGTGTACCACTGGCGGTGGCCCATACGCTTCATGTGGTGCTTACGGCGACGGAACTTGATGATGCGGACTTTATCGTGACGACCTTGGGAGATCACTTCAGCCACAACGGTAGCGCCAGCAACGACTGGAGCGCCGATATTCACGTCATCGCCATTGGCGACCAACAGAACGCGATCAAAAGTCACGGATTCGCCGGTAGCGATTTCCAGTTTTTCGATCTTCAGGTATTCACCTGGGGCGACCTTGTATTGCTTGCCACCAGTAACAATTACTGCGTACGACATGGTATTTCTCCGATAATCCTGCTCACCCAGCGCTTTATAAGAAGAGGTATTGGCTGGCATGGCTGCATGGGCTGGAAGGCCCGGATGCAATTGCGTAAGGCAGGTGCTGCCCAGGAAGTTCAGGGTGCGCGATTGTACGCAAGCCGCAACAGCCTTGCAAGTAGCCGTCTATCGCGCCTTGACACCTGCGGACGTGGGTCCTAGCATGCCGCGCAACCCTTCTGGAGCGCCTGTCGCTGATGCAACCCCAAGCTTTCTACCGCGCAGTGGCGGACGATTTTAGTGCCGTCGACGGCATCATCAAGAAGCAGCTGACTTCCCGAGTGCCGCTGGTATCGAAAATCGGCGACTACATCACTTCGGCCGGCGGCAAACGCCTGCGACCTTTATTGGTACTGCTGTGCGGCAAGGCCCTGGGTCGCGAAGGCGACGACATGCGCCTGCTGGCCGCCACCATCGAATTCCTGCACACCGCGACCCTGCTGCACGACGACGTGGTCGACATGTCCGGCATGCGCCGTGGCCGTTCGACCGCCAACGCCATGTGGGGCAACGCCCCGAGCGTGCTGGTGGGTGACTTCCTGTATTCGCGCTCGTTCGAGATGATGGTCGAGCTGGGCTCGATGCCGGTGATGAAGATCCTGTCCCAGGCCACGCGCATCATCGCCGAAGGCGAAGTGCTGCAGCTGTCCAAGGTACGCGATGCCAGCACCACCGAAGAAACCTACATGGAAGTCATCCGCGGCAAGACCGCGATGCTCTTCGAAGCCTCGACCCACAGCGCCGCCGCCCTGGCCGGTGCCAGCGCCGAGCAGAGCGAAGCGCTGCGCACCTTCGGCGACCACCTGGGCGTGGCCTTCCAGCTAGTGGACGACCTGCTCGACTACAAGGGCGACGCCGAAACCCTGGGCAAGAACGTCGGTGACGACTTGGCCGAAGGCAAGCCGACCCTGCCGCTGATCTACACCATGCGCGAGGGCACGCCGGAACAGGCGGCACTGGTACGCCAGGCGATCCAGAAAGGCGGGATCGAAGACCTCGAGAGCATCCGTGTCGCGGTCGAAGCCTCCGGCTCGCTGGAATACACCGCGAAACTGGCTCGGGACTACGTCGCCCGCGCAATCAAATGCCTCGATGCCCTGCCAGCCAGCGAATACCGCGATGCGCTGGTGGAACTGAGCGAGTTTGCGGTCGCCCGTACCCATTGATTGCATGAAAACGGCGAGCTTTTGTGGCGAGGGAGCTTGCTCCCGCTCGGTTGCGCAGCGACCGCAAGTGCCATAAGGGGCAGCTTCGCAGCCCAGCGGGAGCAAGCTCCCTCGCCACAAGAGCCCCGTATCACCCTCCTCGTAACAAAACCCTATATAATGTGCGCCCTTTTGCCCTCCTGATACCCAAGGAACCTTAGTGAGCACGTTGCCTCCCTGCCCGAAATGCAATTCCGAATACACTTACGAAGACGGCACCCAACTGGTCTGCCCGGAGTGTGCCCACGAGTGGTCCGCCAGCGGCGAAGTTGAAGCGGCGTCCGACGACACCGTGAAGAAAGATTCGGTCGGCAACGTCCTGCAGGACGGCGACACCATCACCGTGATCAAGGACCTCAAGGTCAAGGGCACCTCACTGGTGGTCAAGGTCGGCACCAAGGTCAAGAACATCCGCCTGTGCGACGGCGATCACGACATCGATTGCAAGATCGACGGCATCGGCCCGATGAAACTCAAATCCGAGTTCGTCAGAAAAGTCTGATCCTGCTGTATTCCATCCCATGCCCCGCGTGTGGGATGGAGCTTCACCCTCCCCGCTTCAGCCCTATTTCCCGGGCGTTAGCCAAGTGCCAGTCGTCTTGAGCTACCACAACCCATCGTCAGAAAAACAATCGGAACACCAATAGAGACTTGCTATTTAGCGAATAAGAATTATTCTCATCGAACCCATCAAGGAGATGAGAACCATGACTTATTTGATCGATGCCTGGCTGGACCGCCCACATCCCTACCTCAGGATCCTGCATCGGGAAACCGGGGAAGTCTGTGCGGTGCTTGAAGAAGAAGCCTTGAATGAGCTGCAGGACCAAGGAGACCTGGACCTCAACAGCCTCAATTCCAGTGAGCCACTGGTGCTCAAGGAGCTGGTGCGTAATCTGTTCCTGTTCTGCTATGCCCGGGCGTTGCGCCCGACGGGTGATTTCAGCGGCAGGTTCCACGGATGAAGCAGCAACCTCTATGTGGGAGCGGGCTTGCTCGCGAAAGCGGTGTGTCAGTTAACGAAAAAGTCGACTGACAACCCGCATTCGCGAGCAAGCCCGCTCCCACATGTATTTGTCCGGCGGTAAACCGGGCAGGGTCTTACAGGACGTCCAACAGCTCGACGTCGAACACCAGCACGCTGTGCGGTGGAATGC
Source organism: Pseudomonas sp. Z3-6 (assembly GCF_051131985.1). Classification (NCBI taxonomy): domain Bacteria; kingdom Pseudomonadati; phylum Pseudomonadota; class Gammaproteobacteria; order Pseudomonadales; family Pseudomonadaceae; genus Pseudomonas; species Pseudomonas sp. Z3-6. The sequence goes on along the minus strand of NZ_CP071644.1, from coordinate 1,028,081 downwards.
TGCCAACGCCTTGAGCGCCGTAGGCCAGTTCGCTCGGCACGTACAGGCGCCATTTGCTGCCGGCGTTCATCAGTTGCAGGGCTTCGGTCCAGCCTGGGATCACGCCGCCTACCGGGAATTCGGCTGGCTGGCCACGATCGTAGGAGCTGTCGAACACGGTGCCGTCGATCAGGGTGCCGTGGTAGTGGGTACGCACCTGGTCTTCACGGGTCGGCTTGGCGCCTTCACCCTGGGTCAGCACTTCGAATTGCAGGCCGGAAGCCAGGGTGGTGATGCCTTCACGCTTGGCGTTTTCCGCCAGGAACGCGCGGCCTTCGCCAGCAGCGGCTTCAGCCTTGGCGGCTGCTTCGGCTTGCATGATTTCACGAATGACCTTGAAGCTGGCGGACATCTCGTCCTGGCCCACACGGCTTGGCTTGCCGGCGAACGCGTCAGTCAGACCGGCCAGGATCGCGTCCAGGTTGACACCCGGTGGTGGGTTGTCGCGCAGTTGGTCGCCCAACTGACGGCCAATGCCGTAGCTGACGCGGGTTTCGTCGGTGGACAGGTTAACTTCGGACATGATGCTGCTCCGCTGTGCGGACGGCTCGAGAAATTGCCGTGTGTGCCACAGCGCCTCCCGGAGCGCCCGGAACCAAAAGGGCGAGCAGACTAGCACAGATGCCACAGCGGGTGACGAGCCCTCGCGCCAAAGTGCGGCGCCGGAAACGACAACGCCCGCCTGTGGCTCTACAGGCGGGCGTTGCATCAGCGCGGTCGATAGACCTCAGTGCTTGGTCAGTTTGTCCAGGTAGCCCATGGCAAACGCCGAGACCACGAAGGTCATGTGGATAATCACGTACCACATCAAGTGGTCGGGATCGACGTTCTTGGCATCCATGAAGATGCGCAGCAGGTGGATGGACGAGATGGCCACGATCGAGGCGGCGACTTTCATCTTCAGCGACGAAGAGTCCATGGTACCCAGCCAGTTGAGCTTTTCCTTGTCGTCGGCGATATCCAGTTGCGAGACGAAGTTCTCGTAGCCGGAAATCATCACCATCACCAGCAGGCCGCCCACCAGCGCCATGTCGATCAGCGACAGCAGCACCAGGATCAGCTCTGACTCGGCCATGGAAAAGACGTTGGGGATGACGTGGAAGACTTCCTGGAAGAATTTCAACGCCAAGGCCAGCAGGCCGAGGGACAGCCCGAAGTAGATCGGCGCCAGCAGCCAACGGGAGGCGTACATTGCGTTTTCGATAAAGCGTTCCATTGAATCTCACACCTGGGCTGAAAAATCGCGGCGAGTATATCAGCCATGACCAGCCCCACAAATGCCGGGGCCGTCCCTGGTCCCCGCCTTGTGTCAAAACTTTACTGCCACTGCCCGTGCGGTGCCGGCTTTCAATGCAGCGGACGAAACTCGAAGCCGCCGACGTTGCGACAACGGCCTCCATTGATTTCACGCAGTTGGGCCTGCATGTGCAAGGACCAGATCTGCGGGTCGTCGGCCAGCTCATAGCCGTGCAAGGTCAGGCTTTGCACAATGGTATCGAGGATGGTTTCGGCGGCAGTCGGGCCGGGGAATGGCCCTTGGGCCTTGATGGCGGAGGGTTGTTCGCCCGCCATTCCAGCGGCGAAGAGCAAGGTCCACATCCCGGTATCTCCCGCCAGGGGGCGGATGGCGCATTCGATACGGGTGACAAGGCCCAGGCATTGACGAGTGAGGCAAAGGTTGCGCGACATGGCGGCGCCCCTCGGTAGATCCGGTATTCAGCCTCGGGAGGAGACTGTTTCGATCCAATGATGACTCTCGTTATCCTTGAGCTGAGGATAGAAGAAAAGTTCCGGCCTCACGGGATTTCGAGACCAGAATGCGCCGAGCGGTCACAGTGTGAATATTGACGCCAGATCTGTGACTATTTACCGGCTTTTGTGGCGAGGGAGCTTGCTCCCGCTGGGTTGCGCAGCGACCCCCATTTGGATTGGGAGTGCTGCGCCCTCCAGCGGGAGCAAGCTCCCTCGCCACAACAGCTTATTGCCGCGAATATTGCCTCAAGCCGGCTTGGCCTCCGCCAAGGCCTGCTGCGCCAGTTCCTTTTCCGCTTCCTTGATGTCGTCTTCGCTGATCATCTCCGCGATCACCCGCAGCCGCTCCACCACCCGGGCGTTGACGCTGCCCTCCGGGAACTCACCGTTTTCATCCGGCTCGCCGGCAGGCTCGCCCACCAGCAGGCTCAGGGCTTCGTCGGCCTGACGCACCGCATAGACGTGGAACTGCCCGGCGCGCACGGCGGCCAGCACTTTCTCATCAAGCATCAGGGTCGCGACGTTGGCCTGGGGAATGATTGCCCCCTGCTCACCGGTCAAACCCCGGGCTTCGCAGAGGCGGAAGAAGCCTTCGATCTTCTCGTTGACCCCGCCCACCGCCTGCACTTCCCCGAACTGGTTGATCGAGCCGGTGATGGCGAAGCACTGCTTCAACGGCGTCTTCGACAGGGCCGAGATCAGCGTGCACGCCTCGCCCAGGGACGCACTGTCGCCGTCCACATAACCGTAGGATTGCTCCAGGGCGATGCTGGCCGAGATCGCCAGCGGGAATTCCTGGGCATAACGACTGCCCAGGTAACCGGTGAGGATCATCACGCCCTTGGAGTGGATCGGCTGGCCAAGGTTGACCTCCCGCTCGATGTCGACGATGCCGCTGCCGCCCGGGTACACCGTGGCGGAAATCCGTGCCGGCACGCCAAACGCCGAGTCGCCGACCTCAAGCACCGTCAGTCCGTTGCATTTGCCCACCGCCGCACCTGCGGTGTCGATCAGGATGATCCCGGCCAGCATGTCGTCGAGGATCCGCGCCGAAACACGCCCGGTGCGGGTGGCCTTGGCCTTGAGCGCACGTTCGATGTGGCCGGCGTCGGTCATTTCGTCACCGGCCAATTGGCGAATGAAATCCGCCTCGCTGACCAACTGGAACAAATCACCGATGCGCGCCGACAAGCGGCCCTGGTGTTCAGCCAGGCGGGCGCTGTAGGTCGCCAGGCGCGCCACCGCGTCGGCGGTCAGGGGCGCCATGCCTTCTTCCGAAGTGCGGGTCTTGAGCAACTGGGCGAACTGCTCCAGGCTCTCGTCGCCCATCGGGATGTCTTCGTCGAAATCCACCAGCACGCGAAACATTTCCTGGAAGTCCGAATCCAGGTCCTGCAAGGCGTAATAGAGCTGGCGGGCGCCGATGATCACGACCTTGACCTGCAACGGGATGTGTTGCGGCGTCAGGGTCACCGTGGCCAGGCGTCCCATTTCACCCAGGGGCGATTCCATCTTCAGCTTGCGCGATTGCAGGGCGCGCTTGAGCGCATCCCATACGAACGGTTCGCTGAGCATTTTTTCCGCTTCCAGGATCAGGAAGCCGCCATTGGCCCGGTGCAAGGCGCCCGGACGCAGTTGTCGGTAGGTGGTGTAGAGCGCGCCCTGGTCGGTGCTGTATTCAATCCGGCCGAACAGGTTGTCGTAGGTCGGGTGCGGTTCGAACACCACCGGCGCGCCACCGCTGGACGGATGCCCGACCACCAGGCTCGGGGCGTATTGTTCCTCCAGCAGTTTACGGGCGATGGCGTCGCTCTTGCTGTCGTCCACCAGTTGCTCGACCACGGTCTTGAGCAGATACACCTGCATGGCCTGCAGATAGCCACAGACCGCGGCGTTCTCTGCGTACTTTTCCGACAGCGGCGCCAGCAACGGTTGCAGGGCCAGGATGATGGTTTCTTCGTTGAGGTGGCGCAACTGGTTGCTGGACTCGCGCTTCCATTGCGGCAGGCTGGCGAGCTCTTCGTTCAAGCGCTCCTCCAGGCCAGAGATGTCCTCGTGGAAACGCTCACGCTCGGCTTCCGGCAACTGGGCGAACTCCGCCTCGTCCAGGGCCTTGCCTTCGCTCATCGGCGTGAAGGCAATGTTGCTGCTGTCACGGTACAGCGCGACGTCCTTCTCCAGCGCCAGGCGCTCGATCACATCCAGGGCTCGGTCATAGCGCTGGTTGAAGGCGCGGTCGATGGCGCTTTTCTTCTGCTGGTAGGACGGGTGCTCGAACACCGCCGGAAAGGTCGCCAGCAGGTTGTCGATCAAGCCGTTGATGTCACCGATGAACGCACCCGCCGTGCCCGAGGGCAGTTCCAGGGCGCGGGGTTCGCGGGGCTCATCGAAATTGTTGACGTAGACCCAGTCCGCCGGGGTCTGCAGGCGCTTGCCTTCGGCCTTGAGGTAGCGTTTGACGAACGAAAACCGGCCGGTGCCCGGCTCGCCCATGACGAATACGTTGTAACCGGGGCGTGGCATGGCCACGCCGAACTGCAAGGCTTCGACCGCACGTTCCTGGCCAAGCACACCGCGGAAGGGCTCCAGATCATTGGTGGTAGAGAAGCTGAACTGTTCAGCGGAAAACGGACGGGTCAGCGCTTCGGGCGCTAGACGCAAGCTGGCAGCAACAGGATCAGGCATCGGGCTTCCTTACATCAGGCGGGGCAGATAGCGGCATTCTGGCGCCGCCTGTACCTGACTGGCAAGGAGCGCCTCTGACCAAAGCATAGCCAACGGCAAAACCCCGGGCAGGGCCCCGTAAAACGGTGATCACCTGTAATGTTTTTGCAAAATGTCACGGAACCCTCGGATCGTGCCTAAACTCCAAACTGCGCGGCTGGAACAATAACCGGCCCACTGGCTGCTGTAGGGGCCAGACCTTGTCCATCGGTATGCACATAAAGAGAACATAGCTATGAAACGGATTCTTCTCGGTACTCTCTTCACCGCTGTATCCATCAACGCCATGGCTCAGGCGCCGGGCGGCCCGGATTGCGGCTGGGGCAACATGCTGTTCGAAGGTCAGCGTGGCACTCCGGCACACTTCCTGGCATCCACCACCAACGGCACGTCCGGTAACGCCACCTTCGGCATGACCTCCGGCACCAACGGCTGCTCGACCAACGCGGCACTGACCTACGGCGGCAAGTCCTGGCTGGCCATGAATGGGATGATGAACGAGCTGTCCGAAGACATGGCCAAGGGTCAGGGCGAAGCGCTGACTACCTACGCCGTGGTACTGGGCGTGGCGCCGGAAGACCGCGCGCATTTCTCCGCTGTGACCCACGAGCACTTCCAGCAGATCTTCAGCAAAGCTGACGTAACTGCCGAAGACGTGCATACCAACACCCTGGCCGTGCTGAAAAACGACCCACGCCTGGCCAAGTACGCCACTCAAGCTTAAGCTCGGCAGCACTCGCTCCTCTCGGGGAGCGGGTTTTCTTTTTGGGGCCCTTCGGTCTTTATTTTTCGACTTTCCAAGTAGCCGACTATGCTCAAACGCCTTGCCTGGCTGGCGCTCTGTGTGTGCGCCCCGCTGTCCGCCGCACCTCATGTCGACCCTCAACGTTTGCAGCAACTGGCCAATGACCGCTTCTGGATTTCCCTGGGCCACTACGAAACCGCCAAGCTCGGCGGTTGGCGCAGCTATATCAGCGAGAAAAAATTCTTCCTCGCCCCCGATGGCAACGAACATCCCGACCGTGAACTGACCGCCACGCTGCAAGCCTTGTATGGCCCAGCCAACGCCGGCCAGCAACATGCCCAGTGCGTCTACCCGGCGCGAACCCGCTGGCTCAAGGCGCAGCTCAACCTGACAGACCTGCCGGCAGTCGATTGCAGCGATTTCACCCAATGGTTCAAGGACGTCTCGCCCCACAGCGCGGTGATGATTTTCCCGGCCGCGTACCTCAACAGCCCATCCTCTATGTTCGGCCACACCCTGTTGCGCATCGACCAGGCCGACGTACAAAGCGACAAGACTGCCCTGCTCAGCTACGCAATCAACTTCGGTGCCTATATCGAAGGCTCCGACAATAGCCTCCTCTATGCCTGGAAAGGCCTGATGGGCGGTTACCCCGGCCTGTTCGCCCTGGTGCCGTACCAGGAAAAACTCTCCGAGTACCGTAGCCTGGAAAACCGCGACCTGTGGGAATACCGCCTCAACCTGAGCCAGGCGGAAACCGAGCGCATGGTCGAGCATGTCTGGGAACTCAAGCAGATCCAGTTCGACTATTTCTTCTTCGACGAAAACTGCTCCTATCGCTTGCTCGAGCTGTTGCAAGTGGCCCGCCCCAGCCTGCGCCTGACCGAACAATTCCCGCTGACAGCGATTCCCACCGACACCGTCAAGGCGGTGAAGGAAGCCGGCTTGGTGGAAAGCATCCAGTATCGGCCGTCCCGGGAACGGGAACTGCTCAGCCGCGCCGAACCGCTCAGCGATGATGAGCAGCAATGGGTGCTGAAGGTCAGCGCCGACCAGCAGCAGTTGCAAACGCCGGCCTTCAAGGCGCTGCCGCGTGAGCGCCAAGCGCTGATCATCGATGCGGCCTATCGCCTGGAGCGCTATCGCGCCAACGGCCAGGAACGTGATCCGCAACGGGCCCAGCGCAGCTTCGAACTGTTGCGGGCGATCAACCAGAACCCCGCACCGGAACTCGAGATCCCGCAACCGGGCCTGCCCGAAGATGGTCACCAATCGCGCACCTGGCAGGCCGGCCTCGGCACGCGGGGCGACCGGGCATTCGGCGAATATGGCTTGCGCATGGCCTATCACGATCTCAACGACAATGCAGAGAGCTTTCCGCTGGGGGCACAGATCGAAATCCTCCAATTGAAGCTGCGCCAATACGAGGGCAACGACTGGCAGGTGCAGCAACTGGACCTGGCGACCATTCGCTCCCTGACCCCGCGCAACGAGTTGCTGCAACCGCTGTCCTGGCAGGTCACCGGCGGCCTGGAGCGGGTGCCGGGCAAACACGACGATGAAACCTTGGTCAGCCACGTCAACGGCGGCGCGGGCGGCACCTGGGCCCTGGGCGACGATGTGCTGGGCTTTGCCCTGGGCACGGTGCGGGTGGAACACAACAACGATTTCGCCCAGTTCATCGCCCCGGCCGCCGGTTTCAATAGCGGTGTGCTGTGGAAAAACCCGCTGGGCAACCTGAGCCTGGAAGCCAAGGGTGATTATTTCGTCAACGGCGAAGTGCGTCGTAGCCTGAGCCTCAATCAGCAATGGGAACTGTCCCGCAACCTCGGCCTGCGCCTGAGTGCCCAACGGGAGTTCAGCCAATTGGCCTCGCCGGAGAACGAGGTGATGCTTGAGGTGAAGTGGTATCACTACTGACCCTGGCCTGCGCAACCAACGGATTGATCACCGCGCTTTCACGCCTTTCTGACGAATCCACTTCTAGACTTATTGAAGGTGGGATTTGCAGGAAACGAAAATGAAGCGCGCGGCGATGGTACTGGGTGTGCTGATGTTGCTCGGTGGTTGTGAAACCACCCACGAAGACCTGATCGCGCGAGGTTATCCACCGGCCTTCGCCGATGGCTACGACGATGGCTGCAGCAGTGGCCGGCAAGCGGCTGGGGTGATCACCGGCCAATTCAGGAAAGACGTGCCGCGTTACCTCAAGGATGCACGCTACGCCGAGGGCTGGAGCGACGGCTTCCGCCAATGCCAGGCGATGCGTGAGAGTGAAGAGCGTAACGCCTACCGCGAGCGCCATTGGGACGAACGCGAACGGGCCTGGCAGCAGCAGAAGGACCTGGACGCGGCCCGGGCTTATCGCTCGCCGTGAGTCGCATATAGGCACTCACCGAAACCAAGACCCTCAAGCTTCAACAGAGGAGAACTTCATGAGCCGCGCCTTCGTCAATGAAGACAACGCCGCTGCCCAGGCCGACCAGCCGGTCGAGCGCCAGGTCAGCGCGCAACCCAACTACGTCACACCGGCAGGGCTTGCTCAATTGCAGGCGCGGGTCGCCGAGTTGCAGCAAATGCATAGCCAACAGACTGCCCAGGGCGAGCGGGCGGACAAGCAGCGTATCGCCGACATCGAACGAGACCTGCGGTATTTCAACCAACGCCTGCAAAGCGCCCAGGTCGTGGCATCGAACGCTACTGATCAGGTGCGGATCGGGCATTGGGTCACCTTTGCCGATGAGCAGGATCGGGAGCAGCAAGTGCAATTGGTCGGTGAAGACCAGGCCGATGCAGCCAGTGGCTTAATCAACTGGGGCTCGCCACTGGGGCGGGCGCTGCTGGGGGCCAAGGTTGGGGATGAGGTGGTCTGGCAGCGACCGGCGGGCGACCTTGTCATTGAAGTTGTTGCGATAAAGACTGGATGACCAAGGCATCATAAGAATCTTTTCCGACGATAAATTTTTAGAACGTCCCGGGACAGACAATGTCGAGCAAAGCACGTCAAACACCTAACGACAACCAGGCACACCCACCTACTTGTAGCAATATATAACAGCAACATAAGGCCACAACAACGAACCTGTACCGAATCAGCGCTGTGCTAGTGTTTTCCTCGCACCTACCGGTGCATCACGACAATACAAAGGAGATGTATGATGAGTGAGCAACTGTTAGCAATGTCTGGAAACTTCGATAGCGACTTCAAGGCATACTGCCAGGTAGAGGATACCGGTGAGTTAACCTCATGGCGCCGTAACTTCTTGTAAGCCCAGCACTCGGAGTCGTAAATCGAGTAGACGGCGGCGTCATGGCCGCCGTTCTTTCATACAACCGCATGTACAGCTCCGTATACGGCGGTTCCTGCCTACTGACAAACAACATCGGCGAACTTGGTTCCGTTGATGTATCGCCTTGGGTATCTAAGCGCCCAGACCAGCATCGGAGCTTCCGGCTTCTCTCCTAATATCTCCCCCCGATGCGGAGCTTCTGCTTTACGTCCCAACAGAGGTCGTCCGATCCATCCCCAGGCCCCAGGCCCATGCACGGCCGGCAGGTGACCCGATGGGGTCAAGCAAACAGCGGATCGCCGATCCTTGCAGGACACAACTAATTAACAGCCTGTAACTTCATGTAGTCATATGTAACCGCAACATGAAGTCATCACAACAAATTTGCGTTAGATCAGGACCGTGCTAATGTTTTTCCGCGCCGCAATCGGCGCACTGCAACAACAAAGGAGATACAACAATGAGCGAAAAAATACTGGCCATGTCGGGCGACTTCGACGCCGACTTTAAGTCTTACAAACAGGTAACCGACCTCGGCACCGAATCAGCGGCAGTGACCATTGTAGAGTGCGGTACTGTAAACTGCACTGCGCTTCTATGCTAAATCCTTTGCCATCGAAGTAGACCTGCCCAACAGGTCTTTGCGACTCCCTAACCCCAGCTATAACACAACTTCATTTACACACTACAGTTCGGATGCGTTTAATCGCACCCAATAGACCGTGGTCGCTGTATGTGTTTCTGATAACCATGAGGAAAAAACATGAGCGAAAAAATCCTGAACATGTCCGGCGACTTCTATAGCGAATTCGACGCTTACCAAACCCCTGCGAACAACACGGCGTCGATTCTGTCGACGACGCTGGAGTGCAACACCTTCGGAACGTGCACCAATCTGGAATGTTCGACACTCGGGTGCTAAGCCTGTCAACCGATCGTAAGAACAGGCAACACCTATAAACATAGAGCAGGCATTGCCTGCTCTATCCATGTCTGGAGCAACGGCATGCTTGTTAACGCTTTGAAGATGAATCAGCGAGGCCAGTATCGATTCTCTTCCGACGGCGACATCGCCCTTTTTGAAAACAACCTGACCCGCCTGCATAACGATGATCAAGCCTTGCTGAATCACTTTGGGCTGGACAGGGCGCAACTGGCTGCCTATGCCAAGGAGCCTATCAACGACTGGCACCTGCCTAGCGACGGGGAAGCCGTCTTGATGACCTTGAAAGGAAAAATCACTCGGCTCGACAGCATTTCCATTGACCCACAGGCCTTGAGCGGCAAAGACAATTTCTATTGGTTTGGCTATCGTTTTTTTCTTTATTTCCTCGGCATGTTCAAGGCAGATGGGCGCTACAGCAAAGCCGCCATGCACATCGATGCACCCGCCCTGTTTGCAAGCCTCGAGCGCTACGTCCTGGCCCGAGTCGGACGCACGTCAGAACAAAGTCTGGTCCATTATCTGAATACACGGATTGCCGATGGCGACGACATTGACCTGGATGGCTTCAGCGAGCAGCTGCGCACCTTGCCTCTGCTTGATTTTTTCGAAGCCTATCCTGTGTTGGCAACGTTGCTGTTTGATTTGCTGGAAGACACACTCAACTATCTTTACGCGATCATTCTCGACTTCGCCGATGATATTGAGGCGCTGGAGACAGCATTTTCGATTCCGTCTCGGACAATCGATGCCATTGAGTTCGGCCTGGGCGATCCCCACGGTCGCGGTGAAACGGTCTGCCAGGTCAAGTTCCGCACAACCTCGTTGGTCTACAAGCCACGAGCAAGCCGAGAAGCATTTTTTTTCAATCAACTGCTTGGACAACTACGTGAGTGGACAGGCGCTGATTGTTTTGCCGTCCACGCGCCAAGAATCCTCAGCCGCGGGCGGCATAGCTGGGTAGAAAAGATCGACAATACGCCTTGTGCCAGCGCAGCGGACGTGGCGCTGTTCTACAGAAAGATGGGCGCACAAATCGCCGTCATCCACGCACTCAACGGCATCGACTTTCATTACGAAAATATCATCGCGTGTGGCAGCAGCCCGGTCATGATTGATCTCGAATGCTTGTTCACCGCGTCCACCAGCGACCTGTTACTCGAACTGCCTGCCGATTGTGCACTGTCCAATACCTTCAAATTGGTCCAGCAGTCGGTGTGTTCCAGCGGCTTTGTACCCTTCTCACAAGGTTCCAATAACGACCAGAGCGGACTGACTCGGCAGGAGCTGTTCATCTCCACCCGCCACGCCCTTGTTTTCGAAGAGGGTTTCTATCATTTACGCAAAACCGAATTCGAACACTTCCCAGAGCAAAAACATCTGCCGCTTCTCCACGGCGTACACAAGGGACCTGAGGCATATAAAGCGGAGCTGCTCCATGGCTTTGAGTACGCCTACGAGGAGTTGATGACCCATCGGCAGCCGATGATGCAACTACTGGAACAAGCCGCCAGCGAACTATCAACCCGCGTATTGCTTAAAAACTCACAGCGTTATGCCGACTTTATCGGATTGAGCCGCCACCCACGCTTCATGAAGAACATGCTTGACCGGGAACTTCTGCTTGCAACCCTGTGGAGGGACTTGAAGGAACCCTACCGGGAAAAGGCTATCCCGCGTCATGAAATAGCCGACCTGCAAAGAGCCGCCATTCCATGTTTCACCCTGTCGCTCAGCTCCAATCAGCTGACGAGCGCACAAGGTGAAACAATCGAAATGACGCAGCTCCAGCCCCCCATAAAAAGTTGCTTACAGAAAATAGCCAACCTGTCCAAAGCCGACAGGGCCTTACAACTCACGCTGCTCGAAATGTGTTTGTATCCAGGATCAAATGGGCAGCCATCACCCCGTGCCACGCCTGAAAAAGCGGCCCCAGAGAGTCGACTCGATGGCATTCTGAGCATCGGCTCCCGCCTCGAAGTGCTTGCACTCAAGGGAACGGCAACGGACGTATGTTGGTTGGCTTTCCATAAGCACCCCACGACTCACAGGAAATACCCCTCCCCAATGGATCACGGGCTTTACTCCGGTATTGCCGGGATTGGCTTGTTTTACCTGAGCCTGTTCAAGGTCAGCGGCAAACCGCACTTGCTGTCACTCCTGGATCAGGTACTGGACTCATTGGAACAACATTTTGGTTTCTTCAAAGCCGACCTGACCGTCAGTGCTTACCATGGCCTGGGTTCTTACATCTATCTGCTCATCAATCGTCGTCAAATCACCGGCGACCCGAAACACGACGAGAAAATTGCCAGCCTGCTGACCCAATTGATTGAAGTACCGCCTGAACACTACGATTTCGACTTCTTGGGCGGCTGTTGCGGCACGGTAACGCTACTGGCCAACATCCACGCATTATCGACGCACGCGGATGTGCTGCCGGCCATTCGGCGCATGGTCGACTACATAAAGGATCAAGTCCTGATTGAAGACGGCCAGCTTCTGCGACGCGATGATCGCTCCGTCATTCTGACCGGCCTGTCCCATGGTCTTTCGGGCGTCATCCATGCGTTGTGCAAAGCCTATGACGTGACTGGCGATGAAATGTTGGTGCCCTTGGCCATCCAGATCCTGGAGGGTGAAAACCGCTTGAGCCGGGAAGGTTTCTGGCTCGACCTGAGAGCGCTGGGCCCCCTGGACCATGCCTCGAAGTGGTGCCACGGAGACGGCGGCATTCTCATCGCCAGGCGACAACTCATGAAGTCGATGGGAGCTGCCTTGGATGAAACAACCCGGCAGACGGTGCTCGACGACATACAGCGCTGCGAGAACAACCTGTGGCAGCACGGCTTGGGTGACGGTTATAACTTGTGCCATGGCGACTTTGGCAACCTGATCTGCCTGTATGACTTGTATCGGCATTCGGACAATCCCGAAGGCATCAACAAGGTCAAACAGGCCCTTGGCGAAGTCGCCCGGCAGTTTTTCGAAGGCCCCGTCCTCGACAGCGATCGGGTTCCCGACGTCAGCCTGCTGACGGGCATTACGGGCGCCGGTTATGCCCTGCTGTATGAAATCGATCCGACGATTCCCAACATACTCTCGCTCGATTTCGCAGTGCCCGCTCAAGTGGGCTCCCACACTTCTGATCTGTGGTGAAGGCAGTATTGCGCCCATAAAAAACGGAGCCTTAAAAGGCTCCGTTTTTTATACAACCGACCGAATCAGGCCAGTTTCTTGTGTCGTACACGATGGGGCTGGGCGGCCGCTTCGCCGAGGCGTTTCTTGCGATCGGCTTCGTACTCGGTGTAGTTGCCCTCGAAGAACACCGCCTGGGAGTCGTCTTCGTACGCCAGGATGTGGGTCGCCACGCGGTCGAGGAACCACCGATCGTGAGAGATCACAATGGCGGCGCCCGGGAAGTCCAGCAAGGCTTCTTCCAGGGAACGCAGGGTTTCGACGTCGAGGTCGTTGGACGGTTCGTCGAGCAGCAGGACGTTGCCGCCCTCCTTCAGGGTCAACGCCAGGTGCAAGCGGCCGCGCTCACCACCGGACAGGTCCTTGACGAACTTTTGCTGGTCGCCGCCCTTGAAGTTGAAGCGGCCCACGTAAGTGCGCGACGGGATTTCATAATTGCCGATGCGGATCTGGTCGGAACCGTCGGAGATCTGCTGGAACACGGTCTTGCTGCCGTCCAGGTCTTCGCGGCTCTGGTCGACGCAGGCCAGTTGCACGGTTTCGCCGATCTCGATGCTGCCCGAATCCGGGGTTTCCTTGCCCATCAACATGCGGAACAGCGTGGATTTGCCCGCGCCGTTACCACCGATCACACCGACGATGGCGCCTTTGGGCATGGAGAACGACAGGTTGTCGATCAGCACGCGGTCGCCGTAGCCCTTGCTGACGTTCTTGAACTCGATGACCTTGTCACCCAGGCGCGGACCGGCCGGGATGTAGATCTCGTTGGTTTCGCTGCGCTTCTGGAATTCCTGGGACTGCATTTCCTCGAAGCGTTGCAGACGTGCCTTGGATTTGGACTGGCGGGCCTTGGCGCCTTTGCGCACCCACTCCAGTTCTTCCTTCATGGCTTTTTCGTGGGCCGACTGCTGCTTGGATTCCTGGGCCAGACGATCGGACTTGGCTTCCAGCCAACCCGAGTAGTTGCCCTCGTACGGAATGCCCGCGCCGCGGTCGAGTTCGAGGATCCAGCCGGCGACGTTGTCCAGGAAGTAACGGTCGTGCGTGATCGCCACCACGGTGCCTGGGAAATCGTGCAGGAAGTGTTCGAGCCAGGCGACGGAATCGGCGTCCAGGTGGTTGGTCGGTTCGTCAAGCAGCAGCATGTCCGGTGCCGACAGCAGCAGGCGGCACAAGGCCACGCGGCGCTTCTCACCACCGGAGAGGTGTTCGACCTTCGCGTCCCACGCCGGCAGGCGCAGCGCATCGGCGGCGACTTCCAGCTGGCGATCGAGATTGTGGCCGTCGCTGGCCTGCAGGATCGCTTCGAGCTTGGCCTGTTCGGCGGCCAGCTTGTCGAAATCGGCATCCGGGTCGGCGTAGGCAGCGTAGACCTCGTCGAGACGCGCTTGGGCGTCCTTGATCACGCTGACCGCTTCCTCGACCACTTCACGCACGGTCTTGGTTGGGTCCAGCTGTGGCTCTTGCGGCAAGTAGCCGATGTTCAGGTCCGGCATCGGACGGGCTTCGCCGTCGAATTCGTTATCGACGCCGGCCATGATTTTCAACAGCGTGGACTTACCCGAACCGTTGAGGCCCAACACGCCGATCTTGGCGCCAGGGAAGAAGGACAGAGAAATGTTTTTCAGGATTTCCCGCTTCGGCGGAACAACTTTGCTCAGCCGATGCATGGTGAAGACGTATTGAGCCATGGTGAACCTAGCGTCAGTGACAGGTGAAAAGAACGAGCCAGGCCATGCGCGGCGCGGGCTCTTGACGATCATCAATGCCTGCGGGCGGATAGAGCCTGGGAATCTGGAGCTGGAACGCTCTTGTTTGACCGGCAAAGCTACCTCAACCGTCGGTCAAGGTCCAGCCGCCCAGGGCTGGCACTTTGCCACAAGTCAAGGCATGCTAGCCGCCCTTCGGGCGTCCGGCTTATAGTGCACGTCGCGCCAGTCCAGCAAAACGCAGGATTACAGCTTGTCCAACGTCACTCCGCCCCTGTCCCCTCGCGCACCCGCTGTCGTGCCCGGCTCGCCCCTGCGCGGGACATTGAAGGGTGCGCTGGCCACGCTGGTGCTGCTGTTGCTCGGCTTGCTGTTCTGGCAACTGCTCGACCAACTGCGCGAAACCCAGCAGCAACAGCGCCAGTACACCATCGACTACACCGCCGATCTCGCCGCGCAGGTCAGCCTGAACATGGCCTTGAACGCGCAAATCGCCCTCAACCTGCTACCGATCGTCGAACAACCACAAAGTATCGACGAGCAGCAGGCCCTGGTTCACAAACTCCAGCAGTCGCTCCCCGAGCTGCGCAGCTTGGCATTGCTGAGCCCTTCCGGCCGGGTGCTCAGTGACAGTGATGCCAACAGCCACGATGCCGATTACCTGGGCGAACTGGTTCGACGCAGCCGGGCCCAGGCCCATTATTTCAGCAATGCCGAAGACGGCTCCGTGGTGCATCTATTGCTGCACCAGGCCAGCGGTAGCGGCCGTGGCTATTGGGCCCTGCGCCTGACTCCGAACTTTTTCGCCACCCTGACCAAGCAGGCCGATGTGGGGCTGCGCCCGCTGTGGCTGGTGGAGAACCGTCTCAACCAGCAAATCATCAGCCGCGACGAGAGCTTGCCTTCGAGCAGCCCGACCCATCTGTCGCCGGATGACCTGAAAAGCACCGTACTGACCGTGCCCCTGAGCAGCAGCGACTGGCAACTGCGGGGGCTGTTCGACCGCCGCCAGGTGATCGAACAACTGTTGCCGGCCTTCATCGGCAAATGCCTGCTGGGCCTGGCGTTTTCGTTGTTGCCGGTGATCGCGCTGTTGAACATGCGTCGGCGCCAGCGGCAGTTGCACGAGGGACGGCGACGGTACCAGGATATTTTCGAAGGCACCGGCGTAGCCCTGTGCGTACTTGACCTGTCGGGGCTCAAGGCCTTTTTCGAGCGAGCCGGCCTGCACACGGGCGATCAATTGCGCGCCTGGCTACAAACCACTCACCAACTCGAACAGCTGCGCCAGGAAGTTCACGTCACCGAAGTCAACCAGATGGCGTTGAAACTGCTCAACGTCGATTCCTGCGACCAGGCTTGGCAGTTGCTGGTCGGCAAGGGTGCGCAGGACAACAACCCCGTCGGTTCGAAGCTGCTCGAAGCGCTGCTCGATCAACACAAGCAACTGGAACTGGAGATCAAGCTCCAGGACGCCCACGGTCGCGACCAGCACCTGTGGCTGGTGCTGCGCCTGCCGGAAAAACAGCACGACTACAACGCGGTCATCCTGAGCATCAGCGACATCACCAGCCGCAAGCTGATCGAGCTCTCGCTGCTCGAACGCGAGGGGTTCTGGTCCGATGTGGTGCGCACCGTGCCGGACCATCTCTATGTGCAGGACGTCATCAGCCAGCGGATGATCTTCAGCAACCATCACCTGGGCCAGACCCTGGGATACGACCGCACCGAACTGCACCAGATGGGCGAGTACTTCTGGGAAATCCTGCTGCACAGCGACGATGCCGATCACTACCACAACCTGCGCCAGGAACAACGGCGGGGCGGCTACACGCAGTTGCTGCAATGCCAATTGCGCTTTCGTCATCGCAATGGCAAGTGGCGCTGTTTCGACATCCGTGAACAGGCACTGGCCCGCGACCGGCATAACCAGGTGACGCGAATCATCGGCGTGGCCAAGGACGTCACCGAACAGATCGAGGCCAGCGAATCGCTGCGCGACAGCGAGCAACGCTACCGGATGCTCGCCGAAAGCATCAGCGACGTGATTTTCTCCACCGACAACAAGCTTTCGCTCAACTATGTCAGCCCGTCGGTGCAAGCGGTGCTGGGCTACACCGCCGATTGGATTTTCCAGAACGGCTGGCAATCGATCATCGCCAACCCGCAACAACTGACCGGCATCTACAGCCTGATGGACCGGGTCAGCAAGGCCCTCGACAAGCCCGCGCAACTGGCCGAGCTGCGCAACCAGATGCAGACCCAGTTGTTCCTGTTCGACTGCCTGCGTGCCGACGGCCGCAAGATCCCCATCGAGCTGCGGTTGGTGCTGGTGTGGGATGAACATGGCGCGTTCGAAGGCGTGCTCGGCGTCGGTCGTGATATCAGCCAACAGCGTCGCGCCGAAAAAGACCTGCGCATGGCCGCCACGGTCTTCGAGCATTCGACCTCGGCGATCCTGATCACCGACCCGGCCGGCTACATTGTCCAGGCCAACGAAGCCTTCAGTCGCGTCAGCGGTTATGCCGTGTCGCAAGTGCTGGACCAATTGCCCAACATGCTGACCGTGGACGACCAGCAGGAAGCCCACCTGCGCTACGTGCTCAAGCAACTGCAACAGCACAGCACCTGGGAAGGCGAAGTCTGGCTCAAGCGCCGCAATGGCGAACACTACCCTGCCTGGGTCGGCATCACCGCGGTGCTGGATGACGAAGGCGACCTGGCCAGCTATGTGTGTTTCTTCAGCGACATCAGCGAACGCAAGGCCAGCGAGCAGCGCATTCATCGCCTGGCCTATTACGATGCCCTGACCCACCTGCCCAACCGCACGCTGTTCCAGGATCGCCTGCACACGGCGCTGCAATCGGCCGAACGGCAGAAGACCTGGGTCGTGCTGATGTTCCTCGACCTGGACCGGTTCAAGCCGATCAACGACTCCCTCGGCCATGCCGCCGGCGACCGGATGCTCAAGGAAATGGCCACGCGCCTGCTCGGCTGCGTCGCCGACGACGACACCGTGGCGCGCATGGGCGGCGACGAGTTCACCCTGCTGCTGCAACCGCGCGCCAGCCGCGAAATGGCGCTGAACCGGGCCATCAACGTGGCCGAGCAGATCCTCGCCAGTCTGGTCCGCCCCTTCGTGCTTGAAGGCCGTGAGTTCTTCGTCACCGCCAGTATCGGCATCGCCCTGAGTCCCCAGGACGGCAACGAGCTGAGCCAGTTGATGAAGAACGCCGACACGGCCATGTATCACGCCAAGGAACGCGGCAAGAACAACTTCCAGTTCTACCAGGCCGACATGAACGCCAGCGCCCTGGAGCGCCTGGAACTGGAAAGTGACCTGCGTCATGCCCTGGAGCAGAACGAGTTCGTGCTGTATTACCAGCCGCAGTTCAGCGGCGATGGCAAACGCCTGACCGGCGCCGAGGCCCTGCTGCGCTGGCGCCATCCGCGACGCGGGTTGGTGCCGCCGGGGGATTTCATCCCGGTGCTCGAAGAACTCGGGCTGGTGGTGGATGTCGGCGACTGGGTCATCACCGAAGCCTGCCGGCAGCTCAGGACCTGGCACCAGGCCAAGGTCCGGGTGCCGAAAGTCTCGGTCAACATTTCGGCCCGGCAGTTCTCCGACGGCCAGTTGGGCACGCGCATCGCCAATATCCTGCGCAGCACTGGCCTGCCGCCGGCCTGCCTGGAGCTGGAACTGACGGAAAGCATCCTGATGCGCGAAGTCAGCGAGGCAATGCAGATCCTCGCCGGGTTGAAGAACCTGGGCCTGAGCATTGCCGTCGATGATTTCGGCACCGGTTATTCGTCGCTCAACTACCTCAAGCAATTCCCCATCGACGTGCTGAAGATCGACCGCACCTTCGTCGACGGCCTACCCTCCGGCGAGCAGGATGCGCAGATCGCCCGGGCGATCATCGCCATGGCCCACAGCCTCAACCTGGCGGTGATCGCCGAGGGCGTCGAGACCCACGAGCAATTGGACTTCCTGCGCGAACACGGCTGCGACGAAGTCCAGGGTTACCTGTTCGGCCGGCCGATGCCGGCCAATCGGTTCGAAGCGCAGTTCAGCAATGATGCGTTGTTCATGCTCGACTGAGGCCTTGTACTATCTGGGCCGGCCTCTCGCGGGCAAGCCTTGCTCCCACAGGGGAACACCGGCTTCTGTGGAAAACCTTGCTCCCACAGGGGAAAGCGGGCTTCTGTGGGAGCAAGGCTTGCCCGCGATGAGGCCAGTGCAGGCAACGCCCCTCTTGCTTGAAACCCATTCGTCCAAGACATGACGCCCTTTCATATGCCTTCCAAAACCGGTTGAGGTAGAATGCCCCCCTTTTCTGCCCCCGATCCTTGAGGACCGCCATGTTCAGCCGTGATTTGACTATTGCCAAGTACGACGCCGATCTCTTTGCCGCCATGGAGCAAGAAGCTCAGCGCCAGGAAGAGCACATCGAGCTGATCGCTTCGGAAAACTACACCAGCCCCGCGGTGATGGAAGCTCAAGGCTCGGTACTGACCAACAAGTACGCCGAAGGCTACCCAGGCAAGCGCTACTACGGTGGTTGCGAGTACGTCGACGTGGTCGAGCAACTGGCCATCGACCGCGCCAAGCAACTGTTCGGCGCCGATTACGCCAACGTCCAGCCACACGCGGGCTCCCAAGCCAACGCCGCCGTGTACCTGGCGCTGCTGTCGGCCGGTGACACCATCCTGGGCATGAGCCTGGCCCACGGCGGTCACCTGACCCACGGCGCCAGCGTTTCCTCCTCCGGCAAGCTGTACAACGCCGTCCAGTACGGCATCGACGGCAACGGCCTGATCGACTACGACGAAGTCGAGCGCCTGGCCCTCGAGCACAAGCCGAAAATGATCGTGGCCGGTTTCTCCGCCTACTCCCAGGTCCTCGACTTCCCGCGTTTCCGCGAGATCGCCGACAAGGTCGGTGCCTACCTGTTCGTCGACATGGCCCACGTTGCCGGCCTAGTCGCCGCAGGCGTCTACCCGAACCCAGTGCCGTTCGCCGACGTGGTCACCACCACCACCCACAAGACCCTGCGCGGTCCACGTGGTGGCCTGATCCTGGCGCGCGCCAACGCCGACATCGAGAAGAAGCTGAACTCCGCCGTCTTCCCGGGTGCCCAGGGTGGCCCGCTGGAGCACGTGATCGCAGCCAAGGCGATCTGCTTCAAGGAAGCCCTGCAACCTGAGTTCAAGGCTTACCAGCAACAAGTGGTAAAAAATGCCAAGGCCATGGCCGGCGTGTTCATCGAGCGCGGCTTCGACGTGGTGTCCGGCGGTACTGAAAACCACTTGTTCCTGCTCTCGCTGATCAAGCAGGAAATCTCCGGCAAAGACGCCGACGCGGCGCTGGGCAAGGCGTTCATCACCGTCAACAAGAACTCGGTACCCAACGACCCACGCTCGCCGTTCGTCACTTCGGGCCTGCGCTTCGGCACCCCGGCCGTGACCACTCGCGGTTTCAAGGAAGCCGAGTGCAAGGAACTGGCCGGCTGGATCTGCGACATCCTGGCGGACCTGAACAACGAAGCGGTCATCGACGCCGTGCGTGAGAAGGTCAAGGCGATCTGCAAGAAGCTGCCGGTATACGGCGCTTAATTAGCTCGCCAACGCGTAGCCAAAAAGGCCCGCACCGAAAGATGCGGGCCTTTTTTATTGGCGTGTAAAACTCACGATCAAACAACTAAGACCCGTAAACAATTAACGTCCTGCAATACAGACAATCCCACAAGCCATTAATAACTCAATAAGATCCAGCTCGCCGCACCCCAAACTTCATTAATCAATACAGGAGTCAATATTCACATGGACAGTGAACATTCCTTTCATGCAACGCTTGATATGTTTAACGCTCACGTCAACTTACTGGAAAGGCTGCATGGCATCCCCGCGCTGGCGACCGTCAGTGCTTTCAGCGGTGGCTTTTTTACCGGCGAACCCCAGACCCAAGATCACTCACACCTGCTTGGCATGCATACCGAAGAGCCGAGGACGCGTGGCGAGCCCTTGCGACTGCATTTCCGGCATACCGCGGGCGGCTATCTCCTGACCATAAAAAACACCGGCGATCACTACAACAAACTAATTAGCAAAAGTTTATTCGAAATACTTGGCGCAGAAGACCCAAACATTAAAAAACCAACACGCTTCACCCTTCTCGACTTTCAACAGAATGTCATCACGCCGGAAAATATAAAGTCCGGTCACACCCGTATTTCGCTCCTGACCGCCAATAAAAAATATGTAGGAGGATTAAGATTGCGCGGCTCGCCTTACCTCTATCTTGCCGAGACGGAAGAACAGTCAAAAGCGATGTTCATTCTTAGTATCCTTTGAGAAAAGTACGCGTCGCACTCTTTTACACTTAACAACCAGATTGTGGCGGGGGAACCGGGCTGCCATGTAGGAGCTGCCGAAGGCTGCGATCTTTTGATCTTGATCTTTCGCTCGCGACCCAATTGTCCGGGACAAGATCGCAGCCTCGTTGCACTCGACAGCTCCTACGCAGCGGCATCTGCGGCAACTTTTTTTAAGCCCAGAAAACGCTCAAGCACAGGGCTTTCATCGCAACTGGTAAGACCGGTCAAGCCAAATCGCCGTAGCCGGGCTTGCATACCCGTGAAAACAGCGCCTAGACTGCGCCTGCACTGGACAAACCGGTAAGACCACAATAATGAAGTCCCGACGCCAGCCCCTCTGGCGAACAAGGACACCGAACCAGGAATCCCTCCCATGCTCAAATGGTGCTCGCGGTCGATCTTCCTTCAAGTTGTCCTCGGATTGGTGCT
This sequence comes from Pseudomonas sp. Z3-6, assembly GCF_051131985.1. Classification (NCBI taxonomy): domain Bacteria; kingdom Pseudomonadati; phylum Pseudomonadota; class Gammaproteobacteria; order Pseudomonadales; family Pseudomonadaceae; genus Pseudomonas; species Pseudomonas sp. Z3-6. The sequence goes on along the minus strand of NZ_CP071644.1, from coordinate 1,006,875 downwards.
CGGCATCGTCTGCGGGCTTACCCTTCCCGAATACTCTGCACAGCTCAAACCCCTCGGCGACGGCTTTATCAAGCTGATCAAGATGCTCATCGGCCTGATCGTGTTCTGCGTGGTGGTCAGCGGCATCTCCGGCGCCGGTGATCTCAAGAAGGTCGGGCGCATCGGCCTCAAGTCGGTCATCTACTTCGAAGTCCTTACCACCATCGCCCTGGTCATCGGCCTGGTCCTTGCCTTCAGCACCGGCATTGGCAGCGGCGCGAACATCCACCTGGAGCAGCTCTCCAGCACGGACGTGAACGACATCGCCCAGCGTGGCCAGCACCTGGTCACCACTACGCAGTTCCTGATGAACCTGATCCCGACCTCAGTGATCGGAGCGTTCGCGGAAAACAATATCCTGCAGGTGCTGCTGTTCGCCGTGCTGTTCGGCAGTGCATTGAACCTCGTGGGTGACGCCGCTTCCGGTATTTCACGGCTGATCAACGAACTCAGCCACGTGATCTTCCGCATCATGGGCATGATCGTGCGCTTGGCCCCTATCGGCGTGTTTGGCGCCATTGCCTTCACCACCAGCAAATATGGCCTGGACTCGCTGCAGCACCTGGGTAGCCTCGTCGGCCTGTTCTACCTGACCTGCATCGCGTTTGTCGCCGTGATTCTCGGTCTGGTGATGCGCGCATCGGGCCTGCCGATGCTGCCGTTTCTCAAATACCTGCGCGAAGAGCTGCTGATCGTCCTCGGTACCGCTTCGTCCGATGCCGTGCTGCCACAGATCATGCGCAAGCTCGAACACCTGGGGATCGGCAGCTCCACCGTGGGCTTGGTGATTCCAACCGGTTATTCGTTCAACCTGGATGGCTTTTCGATTTACCTGACCCTGGCGATTGTCTTCATTGCCAACGCTACCGGTACCCCCCTGGCCCTGAGCGATCTGTTGACCATCCTGTTGGTGTCGCTGATCACTTCCAAGGGCGCCCATGGCATTCCCGGCTCGGCATTGGTAATCCTGGCGGCGACGCTGACCGCGATCCCGGCTATCCCGGTGGTGGGCCTGGTGCTGGTGTTGGCCGTGGACTGGTTCATGGGCATTGGCCGGGCCCTGACCAACCTGATTGGCAACTGCGTGGCCACCGTGGCGATTGCCCGCTGGGAGAAAGACATCGATGTTCCTCGGGCGCGCAAGGTGCTGTCCGGCCAACAAGGCTATACCTTTCAACCCAGAAAACCGGTGGGCAGCGCCCATCACCAGCAATTCTGAAAGACGGCGATGCCGGCCCGCGAGCCGGCATTGCCTGATTGATTTCCAAGGAGTCACATGTGATCAGCTCATCGACCGTCGTCAATTCCGTGGTGGAGAAACTCCGCGCCGCCCTCGCCCGGGGCCAGTGGCGCTCGGGGGACATGCTGCCCGGCCAGCGCGAACTGGCCGAGCAAATGGGCATCAGCCGGCCCAGCCTGCGTGAAGCGGTGATCGTCCTGGAGACACTGGGCCTGGTGCGTTCGATGCCCGGCAAAGGCGTCGTGGTATTGGAGGCCAATCTCAATGATACCGTCAGTGAAGGCAGCGCCATGGCCGGCGCGAGCCTGGAAGACTTATTGCAACTGCGCTACACCCTGGAGCCCTTCATCGTCGGCCTCGTGGCCCAGTCCATCAGCAGCAAGGAAGTCGGCCAGTTGCGCCTGACCCTCATGGACATGCGCGAAGCCCTGGAAGCCAATGACAGCGACGCCTGTGCCAACGCCTACATCGCTTTCCATGAAGAACTGTTTGCCCTGACGTCCAACCCGATCTTCCAGAGCGTGGTCCAGCAGACCAGCAACGCCCTCAAGCAAAGCGCCGATGTGTTGCGTAACTCGCCCGAACACCTGGCCGAACGCCTGGAAGAAAACGAAGCCGTGGTCCGTGCCATCCGTGGCAAGAACAGCGCCCAGGCCAGCGCCGAAATGCGTCGGCACATTCTCCGGGAAGGCCAGCGCATGGGCATCGAATTGAATATTCCGGACGACAGCCTCGGCACTTGAGCCTGGGCCTGCGGAGACCGCCATGAACACTCTCGTTTCCCATCAACATAACCGCAACGTACTTGCCGCCCTGCCCCTGCCCGGCCGGATCGGCAAACCGTCGGTGGACGATATCTACCCGCGGATCTTCGACGCCATCCTCGAACAACGCATTGCCCCGGCCAGCCGCTTCACCGAGGAAAGCCTGGGAGATGTGTTTGGTGTCAGCCGCAGCATCATTCGCCGCGTCCTGGCGCGCCTGTCCCACCAGCAAGTGGTGATACTGCGACCCAACCACCGCCCCCAGGTCGCCGCGCCAGATCTGGAGCAGACCCGGCAGATCCTCCACGCTCGCCGCCTGGCCGAGCAGACGCTGGTGCGCCTGGCCTGCCAGGCGCCACGACCGCAGGATCTACGACGTCTTCGGGATCTGGTGGAACAGGAACAGCACTGCCTGGACCGCGGCGAGCGTGGCCCGGCGATACGCCTGTCCGGCGAGTTTCACCTGCAACTGGCCGCCATGGCCGGTAACGCGCCGTTGCTGCAATTTCTCGGCAGCCTGGTGCCGTTGACCTCGTTGGCCCTGGCGCGACACGAGGTCAAGTCGCGCCGACATTGCGCCTGGCAGGAACACTTGGCGATCGTCGACGCCGTGGAAGGTCGCAACGTCAACGAAGCCGTGCGGCTGATGGACGAGCACCTGGACCATCTGGAGCAAAAACTGCTGATCAAATAGCTGTTGTGGCGAGGGAGCTTGCTCCCGCTGGGGGGCGTAGCCGCCCTCGCTTTTTGGCGGTTGCTGCGCAACCGAGCGGGAGCAAGCTCCCTCGCCACGAAAAGCGCTTCAGGCAGACGTTTTGACGAACGCAGGCATAGTCAAAGCAGCGCCGCTTCGAATCCGGCGCGGATCTTCTCTTCAGGCAGTTCGTCGGCGATGAACACGATCACGCTTTCCCGGGCTTCGTCGGGGGCCCATTCGGTGTCCCAATCGAAACCGTACAACTTGAGCACGCCTTGGAACACCAATCGACGGGGTTCGCCCGCGATGTTCAGCACGCCTTTGTAGCGCAGCAGTTGCTTGCCGTGTTCTTCCAGCAGTTGGTTCATGAACTCGCTGAGCTTGTCGATATCCAGCGCCTTGTCGGTGCGCAACACCAGGCTGCTGATGCGATCGCCCGGGGTGGCCTTGCCCACCGGTCGCAGGCTGAACCCTGCGCCCAGGTCCGCATTGAGGTTGAAGCCGCGAATGTCGAGCAACTCGGCCAAGTCGATCTGGCCGTGCTCGACCACCCGGATCGGCGCCCGCCGATTGATGCGTGTCAGGCGTTCGCCAAGGGCCTGGACTTGGGCGGCGTCCACCAGGTCGGTCTTGCTCAGCAGCAGGCGATCGGCAAACCCGACCTGGGCCTGGGCGATGGCCTGGGTCAGGTGGATGTCGGCGTGAGCGGCATCCACCAACGTCAGAATGCCGTCGAGGATATAACGCTCGCGCAGGTCCTCGTCGATGAAAAAAGTCTGCGCCACCGGGGCCGGGTCGGCCAATCCGGTGCATTCGATCACCAGGCGATCGAAAGCGATTTCGCCGCTGTCCAGCCGCTCGAGCAACAGGTACAGGGCTTTTGTCAGGTCGGTGTGAATGGTGCAGCACACGCACCCGTTGGCCAGGGTCATGACTTGCACCGGCTCGTTGCCCAGCAGTTGGGTGTCGATACCGGCATCGCTGAACTCGTTCTCGATCACGGCGATTTTCAGGCCGTGTTCGGCCTTGAGCAGATGGCGCAACAGCGTGGTCTTGCCGGCGCCCAGGAAGCCACTAAGGATGGTGACCGGGATGGGAGAGGACAACATGATTCTCCTGTTTCGAAATTAAAGAAAAGCACAAACCAATGTGGGAGCGGGCTTGCTCGCGAAGGCGGTGTGTCAGCCACATCAATGGCGACTGACCCGACGCCTTCGCGAGCAAGCCCGCTCCCACATGGGGGTTGGGTTCAGCTCAAGTCAACAGCACTTGGGCCCACCCTTGCCGCCGTAACGGGCCTCCTGGCGTTCCCGGAAGAACGTCTCGTAGTCCATCATCGGCTTGTCCGGGTGCTTGGTTTGCATGTGCTCGACGTAGTTGTCGTAGTCGGGCATGCCGACCATCAGGCGCGCGGCCTGACCGAGGTATTTACCCAGGCGACTCAAGTCATTGAACATCGTTGCAATCCTCTATCAAGCGTCCGGCAGGGCCTGGAATGGTGCTTCTTTGTCCGTGCGTTCTTTCGTGCCCCAGGCGGCGATGCCAACCTTGAGCGCGTAGAACAGGATGCTGAAGACCACGAACAGAAACAACACCGTCAGCGTTGCGTTGGTGTAGGCGTTGAACACCACGTGCTGCATCTGCTCGATGCTCTTGGCCGGGGCCAGGATCTGGCCGGCGGCCAGGGCATCGTTGTATTTGCGCGCCAGGGCCAGGAAGCCGATCGCCGGGTTGGCGTCGAACAGCTTGATCAGGCCCGCGGTGGTGGTGCAGATCAGCAGCCAGCTCGCCGGCAGCAGCGTGACCCAGACGTAGCGCTGGCGCTTCATCTTGATCAGTACCACGGTGGCGAGCATCAGGGCGATCCCGGCCAGCATCTGGTTGGAGATGCCGAACAGCGGCCACAAGGTGTTGATGCCGCCCAGCGGATCGATCACGCCCTGGTACAGCAGATAACCCCACAGCGCCACACAGCCGGCGGTGGCGATCAGGTTGGCGGTCCACGATTCGGTGCGCTTGAGGGCCGGCACGAACGAGCCAAGCAGGTCCTGCAGCATGAACCGTCCGGCACGGGTGCCGGCGTCCACGGCGGTGAGAATGAACAGCGCTTCGAACAGGATCGCGAAGTGGTACCAGAACGCCATGGTGTTCTCACCCGGCAGCACCGAGTGCAGGATCTGCGCGATCCCGACCGCCAGGGTCGGCGCACCGCCGGCACGGGCCAGGATGGTGGTCTCGCCGATGTCCTTGGCCACCGCTTGCAGCGCATCGGGGGTGATTGCAAAACCCCAGCTGCTAACGGTCTGGGCCACGGCCACCACGTCCGAACCGACGATCGCCGCCGGGCTGTTCATGGCGAAGTACACGCCCGGCTCGATCACCGAAGCGGCCACCATGGCCATGATCGCCACGAAGGACTCCATCAGCATGCCGCCGTAACCGATGTAGCGGGCGTTGGTTTCGTTATCCAGCAGCTTGGGCGTGGTCCCCGAGGAGATCAGCGCATGGAACCCCGAAACCGCGCCGCAGGCGATGGTGATGAACAGGAACGGGAACAGACCGCCCTTCCACACCGGCCCGGTGCCGTCGGTGAACTGGGTCAGTGCCGGCATTTTCAGCTCGGGCATGGTGACCAGGATGCCGATCGCCAGGGCGACGATGGTGCCGATCTTGAGGAACGTCGACAGGTAGTCCCGTGGCGCCAGGATCAGCCACACCGGCAGCACCGCCGCGACAAAACCGTAGCCGATCAGCATCCAGGTGATCTGGATCCCGGTGAAGGTGAAGGCCTTGGCCCAGACCGGGTCGGCGGCGATCTGCCCGCCCAGCCAGATCGAACCCAGCAGCAACAGTACGCCGATGATCGAGATCTCGCCGATGCGGCCCGGGCGGATGTAGCGCATGTAGATGCCCATGAACATCGCGATCGGGATGGTCGCCATCACCGTGAAGATGCCCCACGGGCTCTCGGCCAGGGCCTTGACCACGATCAGCGCCAGCACCGCGAGGATGATGATCATGATCAGGAAGCAGCCGAACAGCGCGATGGTGCCAGGAATGCGGCCCATTTCCTCGCGCACCATGTCGCCCAGGGAGCGACCGTTGCGGCGGGTGGACAGGAACAGGACCATGAAGTCCTGCACCGCACCGGCCAGCACCACGCCGGCGATCAGCCAGAGCGTGCCGGGCAGGTAGCCCATCTGCGCCGCCAGCACCGGCCCGACCAACGGCCCCGCGCCGGCAATGGCCGCAAAGTGGTGGCCGAAAAGGATGTGTTTGTTGGTCGGGACGTAGTCCAGGCCATCGTTGTTGAGCACGGCAGGCGTGGCCCGGCGCGCGTCGAGTTGCATCACGTTGTTGGCGATGAAGAGGCTGTAGTAGCGGTAGGCGACCAGGTAGATGGCCACGGCGGCGACGACGATCCAGAGGGCGTTGATCGCCTCGCCTCGGCGCAAGGCCACGACGCCCAGGGCGCTCGCGCCTATGACGGCCAGCAGTAGCCAGGGCAGATGGCGTAGCAGGCTATTATTGTTTTTCATTTTTATATTCCAGCCAGGGTGGACAAGAAAGACAGCCACTGGAGTTTAGCGCTAACCCGGGCAAAGGCCATACCCGACATTCGTCTGTCTGTTGCCGAACGGTGACGATGCGCTCCCAGTTCGGTCTATAGTCAGTGAATCTCCAGAGGGAATGCGTAATGAGCGAACGTCGCCGCTTCGTACGAGTTGAATTCCATGCCAGGACCGAACTGAGCCAGGGCCCGTTTATCTGGCCGGTGGAGTTATTGGATTTATCCCTCAAGGGGCTGCTGATCACAAAACCCGAACCCTGGCTTGGCGATCCCGACCAACCCTTCATGGCCGATATCCATTTGAGCCCTGACGCGGAGATCAAAATGGAAGTTCGGTTGGCCCATGATGACCATGGTCACCTGGGCTTCGTTTGCGAACATATCGACCTGGCTTCCATCGCACATTTACGCCGGTTGATAGAGCTGAACCTGGGCGACCCTAAGGAGCTGGAGCGGGAGTTGAAGGCTTTGATCCATATTTGAAAAGCCCCGCCGCAGCCCCCGTGTGCACAGCCCCCGCCCTGTGCACGATCCCCCGTGGCGAGGGAGCTTGCTCCCGCTGGGCTGCGTAGCAGCCCCAAAAGCAGCGACTCCACCAACCTGACACATCGCAATGCATATTTGAGGGGCTGCTGCGCACCCCAGCGGGAGCAAGCTCCCTCGCCACGGAGGCCTGCATCCGCCTCGACATTATTCGAACAACGCATCCAGCGCCTGTTCCAGGCGTGTCACCGCAATGATCTGCAACCCCGCCGGCGCTTCCTTCGGCGCGTTCCCCTTGGGCACGATGGCGCGTTTGAAGCCGTGCTTGGCGGCTTCCTTGAGCCGCTCCTGCCCGCTGGGCACCGGTCGCACTTCCCCCGACAACCCGACTTCACCAAACACCAACAGATCATGGGGCAGCGGCCGGTTGCGCAGGCTGGACATGACCGCCGCCATCAACGCCAGGTCAGATGCGGTCTCCAGCACCTTGACCCCGCCCACGACGTTGAGGAACACGTCCTGATCGTGTGTCGGGATCCCACCGTGTCGATGCAACACCGCCAGCAGCATGGCCAGCCGGTTCTGATCCAGGCCCAGGGTGACCCGTCGTGGGTTCGCCAAGTGACTGTCGTCCACCAGCGCCTGCACCTCGACCAACATCGGCCGGGTCCCTTCCCACGTTGCCATGACCACGCTACCGGGGACTTCTTCCTGGGCACGTGTCAGAAAGATCGCCGACGGGTTCGAGACTTCTTTCAGGCCCCTGTCGGTCATGCCGAACACCCCCAGTTCGTTGACCGCGCCAAAGCGATTCTTCACCGCCCGTAGCAAACGCAGGCGCCCATCGGATTCGCCTTCGAAATACAACACGGTGTCGACCATGTGCTCCAACACCCGCGGTCCCGCCAACGCACCTTCCTTGGTGACGTGGCCCACCAGGAAAATCGCCGTGCCGCTCTGCTTGGCGTAGCGCACCAGCAACGCTGCGCTTTCACGCACCTGGGACACGCCGCCCGGGGCCGACTGCAGTTGTTCGGTGAAGATGGTCTGGATCGAGTCGATGACCATCACCTTGGGCTTTTCCAGGCGCGCCGTGGCGATGATGGTTTCGATGCAGGTCTCGGTCATGACCCGCAACTGGTCCTGGGGCAAGCCCAGGCGTCGGGCGCGCATGGCGACCTGTTGCTGGGACTCTTCGCCCGTGACGTACAACGCCGGCATGCGCGTGGCGAGGTTGCACAAGGTTTGCAACAGGATGGTGGATTTACCAATGCCCGGATCGCCACCAATCAGCACCACCGAGCCGTCCACCAAGCCGCCCCCCAGCACCCGGTCCAACTCACCGGACGCGGTGGAGAAACGCGGGATTTCTTCAACGCTGACTTCGGCCAGGGTCTTGATCTGCGCCTGTTGGCCGGCCCAGCCCGTGCGCCCGGTAGGAGCCGCCGCGCCGCCGCTTTCCACCATGGTTTCGGTCAGGGTGTTCCAGGCTCCGCATTCACTGCATTGGCCGGCCCACTTGGGGAAGGTCGAGCCGCACTCGGTGCAGCCGTACATGCGCTTTGCCTTGGCCATCTCAACTCCGGGGTAAAAACCGCGATGATAGCAGTCGGGCTTTATCGCGGGGCCGGCATTCTGATTTCACCGTTGGCCAGATTCGTCGCGGTATTGCCCAACGGATCCCTGGCCTCCAGGTCGGCGCCCTTGGCCTTCAAGGCATCGAGCAACTCGCCACGCTTGAACAGGCCGGCATACATCGCGGCGGTCTGCCCCGCGCCATTGCGTTGGTCCGGGCTGCAGTCGGTGGACAATAAACGACGCGCAATCTGCACTTCGCCTTTAAAAATGGCACCCATCAGTGCGGTATTGCCACGCTTGTCCTGGGCGCAGGCATTGGCCCCCGCGGCCAGCAACCGCTCCACCGCCGGACCGTGGCCGTGGTAGGCCGCCAGAATCAGCGCGGTGTAGCCCTTCTCATCCCGGGTATCCAGCGAGTAACCGGCCTCGATAAACGTATCGAGCATCGGCACGTCGCCTCGGCGAGCGGCGTCGAAATAGTAACTTTGCAGTTGCTCCTGCACCGCCGCCGGTTCGGTGGCTATTGGTTGATCGGCCAGTACATTCACTGACCAGGCCACAAGCATCGATAAAAGCCATTTACCCATCATGACGTCTCCTCTGGCATATGACTGGGGGAGCATGGTTGTGGGAGCAAGGCTTGCCCGCGATGCAAACGACTCGGTCTGATTCCAGACCCAACGCCGCTTCGCGAGCAAGCTTTGCTCCCACAGGTCATGCACCTGCCTGACTGTGGATCAGTCGCTCAGTTGTTCCGCCAGCGCCTTGACCCGGGCCAGGTCGCCTTTGGCAACACGGGCCACGCCAGTGCCGTATTCAGGATCGGCTTTGTAGAGGAACGACAGGATGATGTGCTTGCTCTCGTCATCGGTGGTCGCCAGCGAGCCACCAAAGCTTTCGATCAAGTCATCACGCTCTTTCTTGTTGAACGAACGATACAGATCACCGGCCTGCTTGAAGTTCTGCTCGCGCTGGATCTTCGCCTGCTGGGTGCTGCCGCTCAGCGCGGCCTGGCTGTAGCGTGCCGCTTGCGGTTCTTCGCGAGGCGTCAGGCGGCTCGGTTGGTAATTCACGCCGGTGCTGGTGCTGCCTGGGTTCATCGCGCCGTCCTGGTTGCCGTTGTTCACCGCCACCTTGGGGGCGTTGATCGGCAACTGCAGGGCATTGGCGCCTATCCGGTACATTTGCGTATCGGCGTAGGAAAACACCCGTCCCTGGAGCAAACGGTCCTCGGAAGGCTCGATGCCCGGCACCAGATTGGCCGGCGCCATGGCCACCTGCTCGGTTTCCTGGAAGACATTCGCCGGATTACGGTTCAAGACCATTTGCCCGACCTTACGCTCAGCCACACCCGGCCAGATCTTGGTCGCGTCCAATGGATCGAAATCAAACTTGGCAAGGTCCTGCGGATTCAACACTTGGACGTACAAGTCCCACTTCGGGAAGTCGCCCTTATTGATATGGCTGACCAAGTCATTGGTCATGTGGCTGTAATCTTGACCCTGAACTTTCACAACTTCTTCCGGATCAAGATTTTTCAAACCCTGCAAACTTTTCCAATGAAACTTCACATAATGAACTTCACCCTTGGCGTTAACCAATTTGTAGGCATGCACACCATTACCGTCCATTTCACGATAACTGGCGGGCGTGCCGGCGTTGGAATACAACTCGGTCAGGGTGCGGGTCGACTCTGGAACATGGGAAAAGAAGTCGAACCGGCGCGAATCATCGTCCAGGTTGGTCCGCGGGTCGGGTTTGAAGGCATGAACCATGTCTGGAAACTTGATGGCATCACGAATGAAAAAGGTCGGGAAGTTGTTGCCCACCAAGTCCCAGTTACCGTCGGCGGTGTAGAACTTCGTGGCGAAGCCACGGGGGTCGCGCAGGGTTTCCGGTGAATGATTACCGTGCACCACGGCCGAAAACCGCACGAACACCGGGGTCACCTGGCCTGAGGCGAACACCTTGGCCTTGGTCAAGTCGCTGAGGTCGTCGGACACCGTGAAGGTGCCGTGGGCACCGGTACCGCGGGCATGCACCACGCGCTCGGGGATGCGTTCACGGTCGAAGCGTTGGAGCTTCTGGATCAACTGCACGTCTTGCAGCAGGGTCGGACCGTTGGGACCTGCCGTTTGCGAATTCTGGTTATCGCCGACCGCCGCACCGTTGTCCCGGGTCAGGGTGGCCGCATTGACAGACAAGGATAGAAGGCTCGCGGTCAGCACAAAAAAAGCGCGGCGATGGGAATAAGCCCCGTGGCCAAGGGAAGTGTTCATAGCATGTTCCTCTGATGTTATAGAGCGCATCCATGTGCGCCATCCAGAGGCTAGTGCCGGAAAAAAGAAAACCTAAATAGAAATGCCGTACCGTGCCGATAGAAAAAACGTTATAGGGCTCGGGCCTGAAACCGCGTATCGCGCGCGATTGATGGCACTTTGTAAACTTTTCCTCCCCGCTCAGGTCGATAACGGAAGCTTTGTAAGCAAGCGTTTCGAGCAAGACCCGTTGGGCTGACTTACACTGCCACTCATCTTTCATCTGTCACAAGGAATAACTCATGGGCGTGCTAAGCGAGTTCAAGGCCTTCGCGGTCAAAGGCAATGTCGTCGACATGGCCGTCGGGATCATCATCGGGGCCGCTTTTGGCAAAATCGTTTCGTCATTCGTTGGCGACGTGGTCATGCCGCCAATTGGCCTGTTGATCGGTGGCGTGGACTTCAGTGACCTGGCCATCACCCTCAAGGCCGCCCAGGGTGATGCGCCTGCGGTGGTACTGGCCTACGGTAAATTCATCCAGAGCACCATTGACTTCATCATCGTCGCGTTCGCCATCTTCATGGGCGTCAAGGCCATCAACCGCCTTAAGCGTGAAGAGGCCGTGGCTCCCAGCACCCCGCCGGTCCCGACCAAGGAAGAGCTGCTGCTGAGTGAGATTCGCGATCTGCTCAAGGCTCAGAACGAGCGGCCCTGAGCCTACCAGTAGTTTTCCACCGCCACCTGGCCCGGACGACGGGTCAGGCTCAGTTGCAGGCCCCTGGTCTTGAGCAGCTTGCGCGTGTCGTCGATCATTTGCGGGTTGCCGCATAGCATCACCCGTGAATGCTCCGGCGTCAGCGCTACGCCGGCCGCGCGCTCCAACTCGCCATTTTCGATCAGCGTAGTAATCCGCCCGTTGAGCGCTCCCGGATGCTGCTCACGGGTGATGGTCGCAATGAAACGAAACTTGTGAGCGTACTCGGCCAAGTAGTCACGCTGGGGCAGTTCCTTGATGAGCTCCTGATAGGCCAGCTCCCGTGCCTCGCGCACGCTGTAGACCAGGATGATCCGCTCGAATTTTTCCCAGACCTCAAAATCCTGAAGGATCGAAAGAAACGGCGCCACGCCCGTCCCCGTGGACAGCAACCACAAATCCCGACCATCGACGAAACGGTCAAGCGTCAGGTAGCCAAAAGCCTGGCGATCCACCAACAATTCATCGCCCGGTTGCAAACGGCTGAGTTCGCTGGTGAATTCGCCATCGGGGACTACGATGGAAAAGAATTCGAGGAACTCGTCGAACGGCGACGACACCATGGAGTACGCCCGCCAGACGGTGGTGCCGTCGGCCTTGGCGACACCCAGCCGGGCAAACTGGCCCGCCCGGAAGCGAAAGCCGCGATCCCGAGTCGTGCGCAAGGTAAACAAATGAGGCGTCAACGGCTGGACATCGAGCAGGGTCTGGCGGGTGAACTTCTCTGCGCTGTCGGTCATGGGCCACTCCTATGAGACAAGACGTGCAGTGTCCCGCAAAGTGAACCTTTTCACCACCGACGGGCGAGTGATAGCACTTTGCTGCACTCACCAACTTATAACTTTTACCAAAACTGTACAAAGTTAGAGACACTGCAAAAGAAACCAATCTACAGAAAGATCACATTACAATTTTGTAAGCTAGTTAAAAATTTCACTCCAAAGTTAGGAATAGTCCTACACTAAAAATTCGCATCATGGATTGGATCCGCATGGACGAATCAAACCCAGGAGAAAGCGATGGACAGGTGGAAGGACTTGTTGCTGAAAAAGTTATCCTGTGAAAAGGACCTGCAGACGGCCTATCGTCTAGTATTGAATTTCTTTAATAATCAAGGATTTGAATACTGTGCATTTGCAGCCTATATCGGAAGCCCCGACAAACACACCAGCAAGGTAAACCTGAATAACTACCCTTATGGATGGGACAGGCTTTATGAACAAAACGGTTATGCGTCGAACGATCCACTAGTAGCACATTGCAATCAATCATCACTCCCTATCTTGTGGAATGAGACTGTTTTCGCTCAGGCCCCCAAGTTATGGCGAGAACTTAATCGGCTGGGACTCAAGTACGGCTGGACCCAGGCCGTTCATGACGAACAAGGGGCCCAGTGCAGTCTGTTCAGCCTTGTACGAACCCATTGTCCTATTGATATCGAGGAGCATTATGACAATCTCGGCTACGCCATCTACGCCAGTCAAAAGCTGCATGCTCTGGCCAACAAAAAACTGGCGGACGCCATCGCAGCCCAACCCAAATGTCACTTGTCGCCAAGAGAGATCGAAGTGTTGAGGTGGTCAGCCGAAGGCAAGACGGCGTCGGAAGTGGGCAGGATCCTTTGTCTTTCCGAACGAACCGTGAATTTTCATGTGTGCAGTTGCATGCGAAAGCTGAACGTCAGCAATAAGATTTCAGCGGTGGCCAAAGCCGCCCAGATCCATGTGATCTAACCTTGGCCCGGCGTTGCCGAGCTGAAAAACCCGCGAGTAATGTGCAACAAAAAAACGTACCATTTACGGTCCCTCTTGAATGATGCCGCTGCTTGCACGCGACGCCTTTCATTCAGGCGGTCCCGCACAGACACCTACCTCCAGGCAGCGGGACATTCGTTGATCTCCAGAGTCCCCAGCCATGCCCCTGCTTGACAGCCCTTTCGCTCAACTCGACCTGATCCGCCAACCCGAACAGCAGAACGAACCGCTGCAAGCCTTCGATGCGGCCGATGAATACCTGCTCGCGTACCTGGCCGAACAACAACCAGTCGCGCAGACTCGGGTCCTGGTGCTCAACGACGGCTTCGGCGCCCTGGCGGCCAGCCTGGCCGGCAACGTCCTGGTGACCAGCAGCGGTGATTCCTTCCTGGCTTTGCAGGCACTGGAGAAAAACCTGGTGCGCAATGGCCGGCCCTTCGATGCGGTGCCCACGTTGCCCGCCAGCGAGCCGTTGAGCGGCCCGTTCGATCGCGTCCTGATCAAAGTACCGAAAACCCTGGCCCTGCTGGAGGAACAACTGATTCGCCTGCAAGGCCAATTGGCGCCGGGCGCCCAGGTGATTGCCGGAGCGATGATCAAACACCTGCCCCGGGCCGCCGGCGATTTGCTGGAGCGTTACATCGGCCCGGTGCAGGCCTCACTGGCGGTGAAAAAGGCGCGGCTGCTGATCGCCACGCCAGCCGCCTCCCCACCAGGCAGTACCCCGGCCGTATCGCCCTACCCCACGCGTTACCGGCTGGACGAGCCAAAGATCGAACTGCTCAACCACGCCAACGTGTTCTGTCGCGAAGGCCTGGACATTGGCACCCGTGCGTTCCTGCCCCATCTGCCAAAAAATCTCGGGACGGCCCGGGTCGCCGACCTGGGCTGCGGCAATGGCGTGCTGGCCATCGCCAGTGCCCTGCAAAACCCCGAGGCCCACTACACCTTGGTGGACGAGTCGTACATGGCTGTGCAATCGGCTGCCGAGAACTGGCGCGCGGCCTTGGGCGAGCGCGAAGTGACCGTCCGGGCCGGTGATGGCCTGGCCGGGCAAGAGGCGCAGTCATTGGATGTGGTGCTGTGCAACCCGCCCTTTCACCAGCAGCAGGTGGTGGGCGATTTCCTCGCCTGGCGGATGTTCCAGCAGGCTCGCGAAGCGTTGGTGGTAGGCGGCGCGCTGTACATCGTCGGCAACCGACACCTGGGCTACCACAGCAAACTGGCGCGGCTGTTCCGAGGCGTCGAGCAAGTGGCCGCCACGCCGAAATTCGTGATCCTCAAGGCCCGCAAATAACGATTGCCCTGTGGGAGCAAAGCTTGCCCCCACAGAGGAATCAGTGGGTGGTCAGCCCGGCGGCATTCATGAACATCCGCATCAGACTGGCGACGATGAACAACGCCAGCACGCTGCCAGCCCAGATCAGCGCCAGCCAGCCAAGCCGCTGCCAGAGTGGCTTGCGTTCGGCGGCCTCGATGTCTTTCAAATCAGGTTTGGCCATGTTCACGCCCTCAATGGTAGCCGTCGTCATGGGTCACCTTGCCGCGGAACACGTAGTAGCTCCAGAAGGTGTACACCAGGATCAACGGAATGATGAACAGCGTGCCCACCAGCATGAAGCCTTGGCTCTGGGGCGGTGACGAGGCGTCCCAGATCGAGATGGACGGCGGCACGATGTTCGGCCAAAGGCTGATGCCCAGGCCGCTGTAGCCGAGGAAAATCAGCACCAGGGTCAGGATGAAAGGCGTGTAGTTGGCATTGCGGGCCACCGCGCGGAACAACCCGTACATGGTCACCAATACCAGGATCGGCACCGGCAGGAACCAGAACAGGTTCGGCAACGTGAACCAGCGGGCGGCAATGTCGGCGTGGGCCAGCGGCGTCCAGATGCTGACGATACCGATCACGGCCAGCACCACGAACGCCAGCGGCCGGGCCAGGTCATGCATCTGCTCTTGCAGCTTGCCCTCGGTCTTCATGATCAGCCACGTGCAGCCGAGCAACGCGTACGCCGCGATCAACGCCAGGCCACAGAACACCGTGAACGGCGTGAACCAGTCCAGGGAGCCGCCGGCGAACTGGCGATTGACCACCTCGAAACCGTCGATGAACGCCCCCAGCGCCACACCCTGGAAGAAGGTGGCCGTCAGCGAACCGCCAATGAACGCTTTGTCCCAGAGGTGGCGCTTCTCAGCCTTGGCCTTGAAACGGAACTCAAAAGCCACGCCGCGGAAGATCAGGCCGATGAGCATCAGGATCAACGGCAGGTACAGGGCCGAAAGCACCACCGAATAGGCCAGCGGAAACGCCCCGAACAATCCGGCACCGCCCAGCACCAGCCAGGTTTCGTTACCGTCCCAGACCGGCGCCACGGTGTTCATCATCACGTCGCGGTCGCGCTCGCCCTTGACGAAGGGGAAGAGGATGCCAATCCCCAGGTCGAAGCCGTCCATGATCACGTACATCATGATGCCGAAGATGATGACCACGGCCCAGATCAGCGGAAGATCAATACCCATGACTCAATTCCCCTTGTTCGAGCGGTCGTTGTGGTCCACGTCGTCGTCGCCTTCGTTGGCGGCCGACAATGGCCGGGCCGGGGTGCGTTTCTGGCCCGGGCCGCCATCGCTCGGTTCGTCTTCGTGGGCCACCGGCCCTTTGCGCACCAGGCGCATCATGTAGCTCAGGCCCGCACCGAACAGCGCGAAATACACCACGACGAACAGCACCAGGGTGATGCTCATCTGGGCGAAGCTGTGGCCGGACGACGCATCGGCCGTGCGCATCAAGCCGTAGACCACCCAAGGTTGGCGGCCGATCTCCGTGGTAAACCAGCCGGCCAGGATCGCAACCAGCCCGGACGGCCCCATCCACAACACCAGGTGGAGGAACGGCCGGGACTGATAGATCCGATCTTTGCGGCGCAGCCACAGGCTGCACAGGCCGGTAAAAATCATCAGCAAGCCAAGGCCGACCATGACCCGGAACGACCAGAACACGATAGTCGAGTTGGGTCGATCTTCAGGTGGGAACTCCTTGAGGGCCGGCACCTGCTCGGTCAACGAGTGCGTCAGGATCAGGCTGCCCAGGTAGGGAATTTCCACGGCGTATTTGGTTTTTTCCGCTTGCATGTCGGGCCAGCCGAACAGGATCAGCGGGGTCGGTTCATTGCCGACGTTTTCCCAATGGCCCTCGATGGCGGCGATCTTCGCCGGTTGATGCTTGAGGGTGTTCAGGCCATGGAAGTCGCCGATGACCGCTTGTATCGGCGCCACCAGCAAAGCCATCCACATCGCCATCGACAGCATCCGGCGGATGGCCGGGTTGTCGCGACCGCGCAGCAAATGCCAGGCCGCCGACGAGCCGACGAAGAACGCCGTGGCAACAAACGCCGCGGTGGACATGTGCAACAAGCGATAAGGAAACGAGGGGTTGAACACCACCGCCAGCCAGTCCACCGGGATCACCCGGCCGTCGATGATTTCGTAGCCCTGGGGGGTCTGCATCCAGCTGTTGGACGACAGGATCCAGAAGGTCGAGATCAGGGTGCCGATCGCCACCATGACCGTAGAAAAGAAATGCAGGCCACGGCCGACGCGGTTCCAACCAAACAGCATCACGCCCAGGAAACCCGCCTCGAGGAAGAACGCCGTGAGCACCTCGTAGGTCAGCAGGGGCCCGGTCACCGCACCGGCGAAGTCTGAAAAGCGGCTCCAGTTGGTCCCGAACTGATAGGCCATGACCAACCCGGACACCACCCCCATGCCGAAGTTGACGGCAAAGATCTTCGACCAGAAGTGGTACAGGTCACGGTAGGTGTCATCGCGGGTCTTGAGCCACAAGCCCTCGAGCACCGCCAGGTAACTCGCCAGGCCGATGGTGATGGCCGGGAACAGGATGTGGAACGAGATTGTGAACGCGAATTGGATTCGGGCGAGATCGAGCGCCTCCAAACCGAACATAAGTCTTCCTCTGTCAGGTAAAACCGGCTGCGGGTGGGGCTTGCACCAACCCCCAGGGATATGGAGTGCAGTGCTTTTCAAATCGTTCTTTTTTTAACCGTCACAACGCAGGACGCAGGCCGGATGGCCACCAGCCCAACACCCCGAAAGGTATTGATCTGGATCAAGCAATGCTCAAAGAGTAGTCGCATTATTGCCGATGGACGGCGTGGTCTTTTGTCGCGTGACAGGTTGTCTCAGTGTCGTAATCCTGCTCCAAGCTGTGATTTTCCAAACCCACACGGCCCCCGTGGCGAGGGAGCTTGCTCCCGCTCGGTTGCGCAGCGACCGCAAAATCGAGGGGCCGCTGCGCAGCCCAGCGGGAGCAAGCTCCCTCGCCACAGAGGCCCGCATGTTCCCGGGAACAACCGCTTCCGCCAGTGAAAGTAGATGTTTGGCTAACTATTTTTTCCCGCTACCGCAACTTCCAGTTACAGCTCGGTGATAATCTCAAAGCCTTCATCACCGGACCCGTCATAGATGCCCAGCCAAGCACCGCTGCTGCTCCGTCACCACCGTCCCTTCATCGCCTTCTGGCTGGCCCGGATCTTCACCGCCAGCGGCTTCCAGATGCTCACCGTGGCTATCGGCTGGAACCTCTATCAACTGACCGGCAACGTTCTCGACTTGGGCCTGGTGGGCCTGGTGGAATTTGCCCCGCGCGTGCTGTTCATGCTCCACACCGGGCATGTGGCGGACCGCTACGATCGGCGCAAGGTCGCAGCGATTTGCCAGTCATTGCAGGCGATGATTGCCCTGGCGCTGGCGATCGGCAGCGCCACCGACCATGTCTCCCGGGAAATGATCTTCATCCTTGCCTTCCTGCTGGGCGCCGCCCGTTCCTTCGAAATGCCG
The DNA here is from genome assembly GCF_051131985.1 of Pseudomonas sp. Z3-6. Lineage (NCBI taxonomy): Bacteria > Pseudomonadati > Pseudomonadota > Gammaproteobacteria > Pseudomonadales > Pseudomonadaceae > Pseudomonas > Pseudomonas sp. Z3-6. Next base: position 988,879 of record NZ_CP071644.1, on the reverse strand, counting down.
ACCACCCAGGCGTTGCTGCCCAGCATCGTGCCGGCCGGCCTGTTTCCCCGCGCCGTGGCCGCCGCGCAATCGGCCCAGCAGTCGGCCACCATCGTCGCCCCGGCGCTGGGCGGCTTGCTCTACGCCTTCGGTAGCGTCTGGGTCTATGGGCCCACCGTGGTGCTTTACCTCATTGCCTGCTGCCTGATGCTCAACCTGCCCGCCCGGCAGACGCCGCTGAATAAAGGCAAGGCGACCCTGGATTCGTTGCTGGCCGGGGTTCGCTTCATTCGCAGCCGCCCGGACATCCTCGGGGCGATCTCCCTGGACCTGTTCGCCGTGCTGCTCGGCGGCGCGACGGCGCTGCTGCCGGTGTTCGCCAAGGACATCCTGCTCACCGGCCCCTGGGGCCTGGGCCTGCTGCGTTCGGCGCCGGCGGTCGGGGCCTTGCTGATGTCGCTGTGGCTGGCGCGGTTTGCCGTGGAGCGCAAGGTTGGCCGGGTGATGTTCACCGCAGTGGGCGTGTTCGGCGTCGCCACCATTGCCTTCGGCCTTTCCACCTCGTTCTGGTTTTCCTTGGCAGTGCTGGTGGTGCTGGGCGCGGCAGACATGATCAGCATGGTGATCCGGGCCTCGTTCGTGCAATTGGAAACGCCGGATGAAATGCGCGGCCGGGTCAGCGCGGTGAACGGGCTGTTCATCGGCGCTTCGAACCAGTTGGGCGAGTTCGAATCCGGCCTCACCGCCCACTGGTTCGGCACGGTGCCGGCGGTGGTCATGGGCGGTGTAGGCACACTGCTGGTGACCGGGACCTGGATCAAGCTGTTCCCGACCCTGGCCAACCGCGACCGGATGCACGAACCGGTGGACGAAGCGAAGGCCTAAAGCAATTTGTCGAGGGTGATGGGGAAGTCCCGCACCCGCTTGCCAGTGGCATGGTAGATCGCATTGGCCACCGCTGCGGCCACCCCGACGATGCCGATCTCACCGACGCCCTTGGACCCGAGCGCATTGACGATATCGTCCTGTTCCTCGACAAAAATCACCTCGACGTCACCGATGTCGGCACTGACCGGCACGTGATACTCGGCCAGGTTGTGGTTCATGTGGCGACCGAGGGCGTGGTCGGTCAGGGTCTCTTCGTGCAGGGCCATGCCGACGCCCCACACCACGCCCCCGAGAATCTGGCTGCGGGCGGTTTTCGGGTTGACGACCCGGCCGGCGGCGATGGCACTGACCACTCGATTGACCTTCACCGTCCCCAAATCCTCGTCCACCCACACTTCGACAAACACCGCCGAGTGAGTGGCCGTGGCGTAGGCCTGGCGTTTTTTGTCCGGCTCGGCAGTGACCTGGGCCTGCAGCGGTGTCTCGCCGCTTTTCTGCGCCAGCTCTGCCAATGCCACACTCGCTTCGCCCAGCCGCAAATGGCCATCGGCAAACGTCACCTGCTCAAGGGTCGCGCCGCTGAACGCCGGACACGCCTGGCGGGCCACGGCCAGGAATTTTTCCTTCAGCGCTTCACAGGCCTGCTGCACGGCGGTGCCCACCGACGAGACGGTGAACGAACCGCCCTGCAACGGCGCGGTGGGCAGCGACGAATCACCCAGGACAAACCTGACGTTCTCAAGGGAAACCCCTGACGCCTCGGCGGCGATCTGGGTCATGACCGTGTAGGTTCCGGTGCCGATGTCCGTGGTGGCGCTGCTGACGGTCAGCTTGCCATCCGTATCCAGCGAGGCCCGGGCACTGGCCTTCTGCTGCATGGCCTCCCACACACCACCGGCCATGCCCCAGCCGACCAGTTGCCGGCCTTCACGCATGCTGCGCGGTTCCGGGTTGCGTTTGTCCCAGCCGAAACGACGGGCGCCTTGGGCATAACATTCACGCAGTTCCTTGCTGGAATAGGGCTTGCCTTCGTTCTCGTTGCGTTCGGCGTAGTTGATCAACCGCAGTTGCACCGGATCGATCGCCAGGGCACAGGCCAGTTCATCCATGGCGCATTCCAGGCCGATCAGCCCGAGGGCCGCGCCGGGCGCACGCATGTCCAGGGGCGTGTAGACGTCCAGCGGCACCAACTTATAGGTCAATGACACGTTGTCGCAGTGATAGAGCATGCCGCTCCACTCCACTACGTGCTCGGTGAAGTCTTCGAAACGCGAGGTCTGGCCGACAGCGGTGTGCGCCACGGCCAGCAAGCGGCCGTTGGCCGCCGCCCCCAGCTGCAGGCGCTGGAACGTGCGTGGCCGATAGCCAAAGGTGAACATCTGCTGGCGCGTCAGGCTGACCCGCACCGAACGCTTGAGGGCGAGTGCCGCCATCACCGCCAACGGCAATTGATATTGCGGGCGCAGTCCGGAACCGAAGGCGCCGCCGACAAACGCGGCAAACACGCGCACCTGCTCTTTCTCAAGGCCGAAGACCTTCTGCACATAGGCTTGGCAATTTTGCGTGCCTTGGGTCTTGTCGTGGATGTGCAGGCTGCCGTCAGGCTGATACAGCACGGTGGAGGCGTGTGGCTCCATCGGGTTGTGGTGTTCCACCGGCGTGCTGTAGGACACATCCACGCTGAGCGCGGAACTGGCGTACTCGCCCTGAAAATTCCCACGAGGCTTGGGCAATTCAGCGGGTGCCGGATGGGCCTCGTTTTGCAGGATTTTCAGATCGGTCTGGTGATCCTCGGCCGCGTATTCGATTTCAACCAGTGAGCCGGCATACCGCGCCAGCTCAAGGTTCTCCGCCACCACCAAGGCCAACGGCTGACCGCTGTAGAGCACTTGGTCGTTGTACAACGGCCGGAACGGCGAGCCGTCCGCCGCATCGGCATCCTGGTAGGGCTCGTCGTAGCTGGCGATTCTCGGCCGGTTGGTGTGGTCGATGACCGCGACTACGCCGGGCAGTGCCAAGGCTCGGGACGCATCGATGCGCAGCACACGGCCACGGGCGACCGTACCGGACACGACGCTGCCATGCAGCAGGCCGTCCTCGGGATATTCACCGGCGTAACGTGCCTGGCCCGTCACCTTGAGCAGGCCATCGACCCGGTCGAGTGGCTGCCCTATGGATTTGCTCGAAGCGTTCATCAGGCGTGTCCTCCCTGCGGTGCGCTACCCAACGCGGCATTGCTCAAGGCACGGACAATCGCCCGCCGCGCCAATCTGACCTTGAAGCCGTTGTGCTCCAGCGGCTCGGCGTGTTGCAGCAGCGCATCGGCGGCGGCGGTGAACGTTTCGCGGCTGACAGTCTGCCCAGTCAGCCAGCTCTCCACCGCCCGGTCGCGCCAGGGTTTGTGCGCCACGCCCCCCAGGGCCAGGCGGGCCTGGCGAATCACCGGCCCGTCCAGCTCCAGCGCCGCCGCCACCGAGACCAGGGCAAAGGCGTAGGAGGCGCGGTCACGGATCTTCAGGTAGTGGCTATGGTCGGCAAAACCGGCGGCAGGCAACTCGATGGCGGTGACCAATTCATCGTCAGCCAACTGGTTATCACGTTCCGGGGCATCGCCGGGCAGACGATGGAAGTCAGCGAACTCGATGGTCCGCGCCCCGCCCCGTCCCAGGACATGGACCACCGCTTCCAGGGCGGCCAAGGCCACGCACATGTCGGAGGGATGGGTGGCGACACATTGATCGCTGGCACCGAAAATCGCGTGGATGCGGTTCAAACCGTTCCGGGCCGGGCACCCGCTGCCGGGCCGGCGCTTGTTGCACGGCACGCTCGCGTCATAGAAGTAATAGCAGCGGGTACGTTGCAGCAGATTGCCGCCGGTACTGGCCATGTTGCGCAACTGCGGCGAGGCGCCCGCCAGGATGGCCTGGGCCAGCAGCGGATAACGGCGCTCGATCCACGGATGCCAGGCCAGGTGGGCGTTGCTCACCAAGGCGCCGATCATCACTCCGCCAGACGGGGTTTCACTGAGGTCCGCCAGGGGCAAACCGGTGATGTCGATCAAGTGTTCAGGGCGGGTGAGGTTCTCTTTCATCAGGTCCAGCAGGTTGGTGCCGCCGGCGATGAAGCGGGACACCGGGCTCGACAGATCGACGGCCGCCTGCACCGTGTCCGGCTTGCTGTATTGGAAAGGGTTCATCGGTCACCCCCTTGTTCCTGACGGCAACGAGGCAAGGCGTCTTCAATGGCATCGCGAATGTTGTTGTAGGCACCGCACCGGCACAGGTTGCCGCTCATCAGTTCACTGATCTGTGCGCGGGTCTGCGCCCTGCCCTCGTTGGCCAGCCCCACCGCCGAACAGATCTGCCCCGGCGTGCAGTAGCCGCACTGGAACGCGTCATGGGTGATGAACGCCTGCTGCATGGGATGCAAAGCCTCATCACTGGCCAGGCCTTCGATGGTGGTCAGCTCGGCACCGTCGCACATCACCGCCAGGGTCAGGCAGGCATTGATCCGCTTGCCGTCGCGCAGCACGGTGCAGGCCCCACACTGGCCGTGGTCGCAGCCTTTCTTGCTGCCCACCAGGTCCAGTTGCTCACGCAGCAGGTCCAGCAAGGTGGTCCAGGCCAGCACTTGCAACTCTCGCACCTGGCCATTGAGGGTCAGGCGAATCGGATGACGGACGAAGGACGCCGACGTCGCTTCGGACAGGGTCGCGCTCATGGAACACCTCACGGTTGGTCGTACTCGCAGCGTTTTGGGAAACCGCCGTCATAAGGGGTACGACTTCAGGGTGGGGTGAAGCGTTCAAGGCAATTGCGATGCTGCGGGCAACGCAAGCAACATGAATTAGCGGGCCTGTGCGGTATATATGTACCGCACCGAGTGTAATGTATCGCCTTACACTCTGTTCCATGATTAAATCCTTCCAGCACAAAGGCCTCAGGCTCTTTTATCAGACGAGGTCGACCCGTGGTATCCGGGCGGACCACGGAAAACGCCTGGCCCGCATGCTCCAGTTCATGGACAGGGCGCAGGCCGCCAACGACCTGGATATCCCGGGATGGCGATTGCATCCGCTCAAGGGTGAGCTGGATGGGTACTGGTCGCTGGGGGTTTCGGGAAACTGGCGGGTTATTTTTCGTTTCATCGGGTCCGATATCGAACTGGTCGATTATCTGGACTACCACTGATCAGGAGGCTGGAACATGCCCATGCACAATCCGCCACACCCTGGCGAAACCTTGCGGTTGGACGTGTTGCCCGAGCTGGGCATCACGGTCACCGAACTGGCGCGACACCTGGGCTTCGCCCGGCCTCATCTCTCCCGGGTATTGCATGGCCATGCGCCTATCAGCCCCGATCTGGCGGTGCGCCTGGAACGTGCCGGGATCGGCAAGGCCAGGGTGTGGTTGGGCGTCCAGGCCGACTATGACTTGTGGCAAGCCGAGCGCCGTGAGCAACCCGCGATCGAACCTTTCCTCCAACACGCTTGACCTCCGTCAGGCCAGCAACTCCGCCGCCACCACGCTCCTAACGCCCTTGCCGCTGAGTTGCTCCACCAGCATCAAGGCAAACGCCAGGGCGGCGGCCGAGCCTTGGGCGGTGATGCAGTTGCCGTCCACCACCACGGGCTGATCCACGAAGCTGCAACCGGACAGTTGCTGGCTTACCGCTGGCAGGCAGGTCATGCGGCGCTGGCGCAGGACGCCGAAGGCCTGTAGCGCCAGGGCCGGGGCTTCGGCGATGGCGGCAAAGAAACGCCCGGCGGCGGCCTGGTCCTTGATCAGTTGTTGCAGCGGCTGATGGGCCGCCAAGTGCTGAGCGCCGATGATGCCGCCCGGCAGGGCGACGAGATCGAAATCCTGCACGAGCATGTCCACCAGCATGCCATCGGCCGTCAGGCGCGTGCCGCGGGCGCAGGTGAGCATGCGCCGTCCTTCGATGCTCGCCACCACGGTTTCGATCTGCGCGCGCCGCAGCACATCGATCAAGGTGACCGTCTGCAAGTCGTCGACGCCCTCGGCGACGGCGATCAGGGCTCGGGGGATCTTGGTTCCAGGAATCATGGGCGCTCTCTCCACTGGGTGATGCCTGTAGTGTAGGAGCTGCCGAAGGCTGCGATCTTTTTACAGGCGCTTGAGACTCAAGCGTCTGGGGAAAGATCGCAGCCTCGCTGCGCTCGGCAGCTCCTACACAGCGTTTATGCAGTTCCCACGCGGGAGCCGGGCTATTTGATGTACAACTGGGTCGACATCCGGTTGCCCGGGGCGTTGATCGACTGGTTGCTGAAGCTGAAGGTGCCCTCTTGCTTGCCCTTCAGGTCGAAGATGTACACATAGCCGACGACTTTGGTCCGCACCGAGCAGTCATTGAGATTGCCGTTGCTGTAGGCACATACCGGCGAGCGGGTGCCGTCGACTTCAAAGCCGTCCAGGGTGACATGGGGCTGATGGCCATAACCAACCTCCAGCACGTAGACCTTGATGTTCGGCCCGCTGTGATCACAACGCGTCTGCGCCTGCCCGGGGACGATGTCCTCGAAACCACAGGCCGGCGACTCGACCTTGAGCACCTTGACCTCAGTCAAGGGCGGTGCCGACGCGGCATTGACAGCCTGGCCGGGCAACCACAGGCCCAGCGCGCAGCCCACGGCCACCAGCCGCTTTTTATTCATGTGAAGCATAGAGACCTCCCGGAACCGCGGGCAGTATGGCCCACTTGGCGCGTTGGCAAAACATCGACGACGATCGCAGCCACAACGCCACGCTGCTGGTATGATGCGCGGCTTTTTCCGACCCGCAGAAAATTCCCGGGCGCCGCTGGCGACCTGTGCTTTGCTGTTGAGGTCGATACATTCACGGCGCCGGGCGCGCCACGGGGAGCAGACATGCTGGAAAGGCTGTTTCAACTCAAGGCACACAACACCAACGTGCGGACCGAGATCCTGGCGGGCGTCACGACGTTCCTGGCCATGGCCTACATTCTGTTCGTCAACCCGAGCATCCTCGGCGAAACCGGCATGGACAAGGGCGCGGTGTTCGTCGCCACCTGCCTGGCGGCGGCCATTGGCTCCACGGTCATGGGCCTGATCGCCAACTACCCGATCGCCCTCGCGCCGGGCATGGGCCTGAACGCCTTCTTCACCTACACCGTGGTCCTGCACATGGGCCACACCTGGCAAGTGGCCCTGGGCGCGGTGTTCGTCTCCGCCGTGCTGTTTTTCCTGCTGTCGATCTTCCGCATCCGCGAGTGGATCATCAACAGCATCCCGCTACCGCTGCGTTCGGCCATTGCCGCCGGTATCGGCCTGTTCCTGGCGCTGATCGCCCTGAACAATGCCGGCATCGTGGTGAAAAACCCGGCGACCATGGTGGGCCTCGGCGACTTGAAGCAACCGGCGCCGATCCTCGCGACCCTCGGTTTTGTCCTGATCGTCGCCCTCGAAGCCTTGAAGGTACGCGGCGCGGTGCTGATCGGCATCCTCGCGGTGACTGTCGTCTCGATCCTGATGGGCTTCACCCCGTTCAACGGCGTCATCTCCGCGCCACCGTCCCTGGCCCCGACCTTCTTGCAACTGGACATCAAGGGCGCCCTGGACATCGGCCTGGTGAGCGTGATCTTCGCCTTCCTGTTCGTCGACCTGTTCGACAACTCCGGCACCCTGATCGGCGTCGCCAAGCGCGCCGGACTCATGGGCAAGGACGGCCACATGCCGAAGATGGGCCGTGCGCTGATCGCCGACAGCACCGCCGCCATGGCCGGTTCGCTGCTGGGCACCTCCACCACCACCAGCTACATCGAATCGGCGGCGGGCGTCAGCGCCGGTGGCCGCACTGGGTTGACCGCCATCGTGGTGGCGATCCTGTTCCTGCTGGCGCTGTTCTTCTCGCCACTGGCCGCCAGCGTCCCGGCCTTCGCCACCGCGCCTGCCCTGTTGTTCGTCGCCGTGCTGATGACCTCGGGCCTGGCGGAAATCGACTGGGATGACATCACCGTCGCCGCGCCCGTGGTGGTGACCGCCCTGGCGATGCCATTCACGTATTCCATCGCCAACGGCATCGCTTTCGGTTTCATCGCCTGGACCGCCATCAAACTGGTGTCTGGCCGTGGCCGTGAGCTGAACCCGGCGCTGGTTATTCTGTCGATCCTGTTCGTGATCAAGTTGGGTTGGTTCAACGCATGACTTTTGATTCCCAGGCCTACGCCGCCCAGTTACAGGACAAGGTAGCCCGCTTGCGTGACCTGTTGGCACCGTTCGACGCACCGGAACCTGCGGTGTTCGATTCGCCCATGAAACACTTTCGCCTGCGGGCCGAATTCCGCCTCTGGCGCGAGGCCGGCGAACGGCATTACGCAATGTTCTCCCAGGACGACAAACGCACACCGATCCTCATCGAGGAGTTTCCCATTGCCAGCCTGCGCATCAACCAATTGATGCCGCAGCTCAAGGCCGCCTGGCAAGCCAGTGCGCCCCTGAGCCACAAGCTGTTCCAGGTGGAATTCCTGACCACCCTCGCGGGCGATGCGATGATTACCCTGTGTTATCACCGCCCGCTGGACGAGCACTGGCACGCGGCCGCGTCAAAATTGGCGGCCGACCTGGGCGTCAGCATCATTGGTCGCTCCAAGGGCAAGCGGGAAGTGATCGGCCACGATTACGTGGTGGAGAAACTTGAAGTGGGCGGCCGCACCTTCAGCTATCGCCAACCCGAGGGCGCCTTCACCCAGCCCAACGGCACGGTGAATCAGAAGATGCTCAACTGGGCCTATGAAGCGCTGGGCGATCGCAGCGACGATCTGCTGGAGTTGTACTGCGGCAACGGCAACTTCACCCTGCCCCTGGCCACTCGCGTGCGCAAAGTGCTGGCCACCGAAATCAGCAAGACCTCGGTGAACGCCGCGCTGAGCAACCTCAGCGAAAACGCTGTGGATAACGTCACCCTGGTGCGCCTGTCCGCCGAAGAACTGACCGAAGCCTTGAACGAAGTCCGACCGTTCCGTCGCCTGCAGGGCATCGACCTGAAAAGCTACGAATTCGGCAGCGTATTCGTCGACCCGCCGCGTGCCGGCATGGACCCGGACACCTGCGAGTTGACTCGGCGGTTCGACAACATCCTCTACATCTCCTGCAACCCGGAGACCCTCGCCGCGAACATCGCACAGCTGAACGACACCCACCGCATCACGCGTTGTGCGTTGTTCGATCAATTTCCTTGGACCCATCACATGGAGTCCGGGGTTTTGTTGACTCGGCGTTAAGCCAACACATACCTATTGTGGCGAGGGAGCTTGCTCCCGCTCGGTTGCGCAGCAACCGCAAAAAGCTTGGGGCTGCTACGCCCGAAGCGTCGGACCGGCCCAGCGGGAGCAAGCTCCCTCGCCACAATTGCTCTCCCTCCCCTTTCGGCCGGCAATGTTCGATCATCGAACACTTATTGCCCAACGACCGCTGCTTTATTTGACCAAATTAACCATCTAGTACAATTTATCTCCACCGGCTGAAACCCCGCCGACACCAACAATAAAAATGTGGAGAAACTGCGATGCCTCCGATCGTTCTGGTGCTCAACGGCCCGAACCTGAACCTGCTCGGCACCCGCGAGCCGGCCACCTACGGCCATGAAACCCTGGCCGACATCTCTGCACTGTGCGGGCGCGCCGCCGACGAATTCGGTCTGGCGGTAGAGTTCCGCCAGACCAACCAGGAAAGCGAATTGCTGGACTGGATTCACGGTGCCCGGGACCGGTGCGCCGGTATCGTCATCAACCCGGCGGCCTGGACCCACACTTCCGTGGCGATCCGCGACGCCCTGGTGGCCAGCGAAGTGCCGGTCATCGAAGTCCACCTGTCCAACGTTCATGCCCGTGAAACCTTCCGCCACCACTCCTTTGTCTCATCCGTCGCCATTGGCGTGATGTGCGGGTTTGGCAGCCATGGTTATCGCCTGGCCCTTGAACATTTCAGTCAGCGGTTGAAGGGTTGATGGGCATGTCGAATATCACTGTGCTGGCCGGCCTGATCGGCGCGGGTATCCAGGCTTCCCGCACGCCGGCGCTGCATGAGCGCGAAGGCGATGCCCAAGGCATGCGTTATCTCTATCGACTGATCGACCTGGACGCGTTGAAGCTCGACAGCGGTGCCCTGGCCGATTTGCTGGTGGCCGCCGAACGTATGGACTTCACCGGCCTGAACATCACTTTCCCCTGCAAGCAGGCGATCATCCCACTGCTGGACGAGCTGTCGCCCGAGGCCCGTGGCATCGGCGCGGTCAATACGGTGGTGCTCAAGGACGGCAAGCGCATCGGCCACAACACCGACTGCCTGGGGTTCGCCGAAGGTTTTCGCCGTGGCCTGGGGGAAGTGGCGCGCAAGCGCGTGGTCCAGATGGGTGCCGGTGGCGCCGGCGCGGCGGTGGCCCATGCGCTGTTGCTAGAGAACGTGGAAACCTTGAGCATCTTTGACGTCGAAGTCAGCCGCGCCGAGGCACTGGCCGATAACTTGAATCAACACTTCGGCACCGGCCGCGCTCGCGCCGGGCATGACCTGCCAACGGCCATGGCCGAGGCCGACGGTCTGGTGAACACCACGCCCATGGGCATGGCGAAACTGCCGGGCATGCCGGTGCCGGTCGAGCTGTTGCGGAGCGCTTTGTGGGTCGCGGAAATCGTTTACTTCCCATTGGAAACCGAGCTGCTGCGCAACGCCCGCGCCATCGGCTGCCGCACGCTGGATGGCGGCAACATGGCGGTGTTCCAGGCGGTAAAGGCGTTCGAACTGTTCAGTGGCGTGGCGCCGGACGCGCAACGGATGCTGGCGCATTTCCAGAGCATGAACCACTAAGACCTGAAGCATCCCCTGTGGGAGCGGGCTTGCTCGCGAATGCGGTGTGTCAGTCACACATTTGCCTACTGACACACCGCATTCGCGAGCAAGCCCGCTCCCACACTAGGTTCGGTGTCAGGCCTGCAAGTACCGCAACACCGATTCACACACCATCTGCCGATGCCGCTGCTTCACCGCTTCATCCGACAAATCGATCTGAAAGATCTCACCGAATGTCTGGCGATTGGACACCCGGTAGAAACAGAACGAGCTGATCAGCAGATGCACATCCAGCGGTTCGAGGCCGGCACGGAACACGCCCTCTTCGGCGCCGCGCCGCAGGATCACCCCCAGGGAATCGAGGATGGTATTGGTCATCGCCTTGATCGCGCCTGACTGCTTCACGTACTCGGCGTTGTGAATGTTCTCGATGCAGACGATGCGCACGAAATCCACATTGCGGTCGTGGTGGTCGAAGGTGAATTCCACCAGGCGCCGGATTGCGTCCACCGGGGCCAGTTCCGCCAGGTGCAGGCGGCTCTCGGTGGTGCGGATATCGCCGTAGAGTTTTTCCAGCACCTCGACGTACAACTGCTCCTTGCTGCCGAAGTAGTAATAGATCATGCGCTTGGAGGTGTGGATGCGCTCGGCGATGGCGTCGACCCGGGCACCCGCCAGGCCTTGCTGGACGAATTCGACGATGGCTTCCTGAAGAATGTTTTCCCGGGTCTTCTCCGGGTTGTTCTTGCGACTCTTGCGCGGCGGGGCGACAGGTTCGTCGAGCGCTGCGGAAAGCTCTGGATTCATAGTCATTGCGGGCTCACGGCCATCACTGCACAGGCTGGCGATTATGGGCCGCACCGTGCACTGAAGGAAGCCACGACACCGCCCATTACCGCCACGTTTACGATTTCCCTACAACTTGGCGTGCCGCAAGCCACCGCTGCGGGACTTGGCCATGGCCGCCAGGCGCACCGCGACGTTGGCGGCGCCATAACCGGCGTAACCGTTCTTGCGCTGGATGATCTCAAAGAAAAACCGCCCCTCGAACGGCTCGGTGTAGACGTGGAACAGCTCGCCACCCTGGGCGTCACGGTCGTACAACACGTTGAAGTAAGCCAGCTCGCTGAGGAACTCGTCATCGAAATCGAAACGCGCCGCCAGGTCGTCGTAGTAATTGAGCGGAATGTCTAGCAACGGTACGCCCGCCTCCTTGGCCCGACTGACCTGGGCGAAGATGTCGTCGCAGTCAAAGGCAATGTGATGCACGCCGGAACCGCGATAACTCGACAGCGCATGTGAGATCGCGGTGTTGCGGTTTTCGGAAATGTTCAGCGGCAAGCGGATCGAACTGCAGCGGCTACGCAGCGCCCGGCTTTTTACCAGGCCATAGGGGTCGGGCAAGACCACTTCGTCGTCGGCCTCGAAATCCAGCAGGCTCTTGTAGAACAGCACCCAACTGTCGAGGCTGTCGGCCGGCAGCGCCATCGCCATGTGGTCGATGCGCTTGAGCCCGGCCCCGATGACCGCCCCCGGTTGCAGGTTGAAATCGGTGCCATAGACGTCGGCGTCCTGGTCCACCAGGTAGATCAGGCTGCCGTCCGGTGCACGCACCGCCGCCAGCTCCAGCTCATTGGGCCCCACCAATCCGCGATAGGGCTGACCCTTGTAGGCAACCGCCCGCTCCAGGGCACTGGCGCTGTTTTTCACGCGCACGGCGGTGGCGCACAACGATGGCCCGTGGGCTTCGAAAAAGCTTTGGGCGAAGGAATACGGTTCACTGTTGAGGATCAGGTTGATGTCGCCCTGGCGCAGCAGGCTGACATTCTTCGAGCGATGCTGGCCTGCCTTGACGAACCCCAACCGTTCCAACCAGTGGGAGAGCTTGGCGCCGAGGTTATCGTCCACGGCGAACTCGAGGAATTCGATGCCGTCGTATTCGCTGGCCGGGGGTGTGGCGAACAGGATGTCGGCATTGCCAGCGGCGCTCGCTTCTTCGGCCAGGCGCTGGCGGGTCTTTTCTTCCAGGTACAGCAGCGAACGCAGGCCGTCGGCGGCATTGGCCCGTGGCGGCGCGGCACGAAAACCGTCGTTGAAGATCTCCAGCGACAGCGGCCCCGTATAACCACTCTTGATGATCGGCGCCAGGAAACCCGGCAAGTCGAATTCGCCCTGGCCCGGGAAACAACGAAAATGCCGGCTCCACTCCAGGACGTCCATGGCCAGGATCGGTGCGTCGGCCATTTGCACAAAAAAGATCTTATCGCCCGGGATCTGAGCAATGGCGCTCGGGTCGCTCTTGAGGGACAAGGTATGGAAGCTGTCGAGCAACACGCCGAGGTTGGGGTGATCGGCCTGGCGCACGATGTTCCAGACCTGTTGATAAGTATTCACATGGCGGCCCCAGGCCAGCGCCTCGTAACCGATGCGCAAGCCGCGGGCACCGGCCCGTTCGGCCAGCAGGCGCAAGTCATCGATGAGGATCTGCTCATCACCGACGCTGTCGGCCGAGGCATTGCTGCACACCAACACCAGATCGGTGCCCAGCTCCTGCATCAAGTCGAACTTGCGCTCGGCCCGCTCCAGGTTGCGCGGCAGACGATCGCGGCGGCAGCCTTCAAAATCACGAAACGGTTGGAACAAGGTGATAGCGATGCCCAGGTCAGCGCACATCTGCCTGATTTCCCGAGGGCTGCCATCGTAATAAAGAAGGTCGTTCTCGAAAATTTCCACCCCATCAAAGCCGGCGGCGGCAATGGCGTCGAGTTTCTCCGGCAAAGTACCGCTCAAGGACACGGTGGCAATGGAACGCTGCATGACTTCGGCTCCCGGGACAGGCATCGGCTACAAAGGTGCGCCGCTTTTTAAAGAGTCAGCCGATTATTGAGCTGTCGGTTTCTTTCAGCAATTCAATATGTACCATCCGGTTAGTTTTTTGGGCGATTATCGAACACAATGCCCATGGCTGAATTGACGATTTTTTGCTCACTGCGCACCATCGCTTCCACATTGACACCGGCTCTGATCGCCAATCTCGATGGACAGACCCAGACCAACCATAAGAATTTCAAAAACGGGTACACGCTATGATTCCCTCCCAAAGTTCCCGCCTGGCCCCTGGCCTGGGTGCCTCCACCGGCAGCGTCGGTGACAAGATCCGCGGCGCCATGGCCGTGGGCAAGACCCGTTGGGGCATGCTCGCCCTGGTGTTTTTCGCCACCACCCTGAACTACATCGACCGCGCCGCCCTGGGCGTCATGCAGCCGATCCTGGCCAAGGAAATGAGCTGGACGGCGATGGATTACGCCAACATCAACTTCTGGTTCCAGGTCGGGTATGCCATCGGCTTCGTGTTGCAGGGGCGACTGATCGACCGGATCGGCGTCAAGCGCGTGTTCTTCTGCGCCGTGCTGCTCTGGAGCCTGGCAACCGGCGCCCACGGTCTGGCCACGTCGGCAGTGGGCTTCATGGTTTGCCGTTTCATTCTCGGCCTTACCGAAGCCGCCAACTACCCGGCCTGCGTGAAGACCACCCGGCTGTGGTTTCCGGCGGGCGAACGGGCGGTCGCCACCGGTATTTTCAACGCCGGAACCAACGTCGGTGCGATGTTCACGCCGATGCTCCTGCCACTGGTCCTGCACGTATGGGGCTGGCAGGCGGCGTTCCTGTGCATGGCCGCGCTGGGCGGGATCTGGCTGCTGTTCTGGGGCCTGAAGTACTTCAACCCAGAAGACCATCCCACCGTCAAACAGTCGGAGCTGGACTACATCCAGGCCCAGGACGAACCGGACCCGATCCGCATACCGTTCTCGCGCATCCTGCGCATGCGCGGCACGTGGGCGTTCGCCCTGGCCTACTCGATCACCGCGCCGGTGTTCTGGTTCTACCTCTATTGGTTGCCGCCGTTCCTGAACCAGCAATACAACCTGGGCATCAACGTGACCCAGATGGGCATCCCGCTGATCATCATCTACCTCACCGCCGACTTCGGCAGCGTCGGCGGCGGGATCCTGTCGTCGTTCCTGATCGGCCGCGGCCTCGACCCGATCAAGGCGCGCCTGGTGTCCATGCTGCTGTTCGCCTGCTGCATCATCGGCGTGATCATGGCCGCGGGTTCCAGCAGCCTGTGGATGGCGGTGTTCGCCATTTCCCTGGCCATCGGCGCGCACCAGGCCTGGACCGCCAACATCTGGAGCCTGGTGATGGACTACACGCCCAAGCACATGATGAGCACGGTGTTCGGCTTCGGCGGCATGTGCGCGGCCATCGGCGGGATGTTCATGACCCAACTGGTGGGCCACATTCTCACGATCACCAATAACAATTACACGGTGCTGTTCACCTTGATTCCGGCGATGTACTTCATTGCCCTGACCTGGCTGTACTTCATGGCGCCGCGCAAGGTGCCTACGCTGGAAAACTGACTGTCCACACGCTAACGGGCAGCGATTCACCTGTGGCGAGGGAGCTTGCTCCCGCTCGATTGCGCAGCAATCGCATAAAAGCGAGGGCCGCTTCGCAGCCCAGCGGGAGCAAGCTCCCTCGCCACTGGGGGCTGTACTAGCCCACAGAGGACTGTGCTGGCCACAGGGGCTGTGCTAGCCCAGAGAGTGCTGTGCTAGCCACAAAAGGGTTTGTTAGCGGTTACGCCCGCCGCTGTTGCCACGCCGCCGCCAACCCACTCAAGCAGATCAAGACGATGCCCACCACGGTGGTCAGCGTCGGCGTGTGGTTGAACAACAACCAGCCCAGCAGGCCGGCAAACACGATCTGGCAATACCCGAACGGCGCGAGCAGCGCCGGGGCGGCAAAGCGGAAGGCCTGGGTCAGCATCAGGTGCGCCGTCATCCCGCAGGCCCCCAGTGCCAACATCATCGCCCCGTGCGTCAGGCTCGGCACTTGCCAGAAGAACGGCACCAGTGCGCTCATCACCAACGTGTTGCACAGGCCGGCGAAGAAATTGCTGGTGGTCGGGCTGTCGATCTCGCTGAGCTTGCGCGTGAGCAGTTGGTAGAAGCAGAAAAACAGTGCCGAACAGAACGGTAACAGCACCGCCGGGGTGAACAGATCGCCGCCGGGATGGACGATGATCAACACCCCGATGAAACCGAAGATCACCGCGATCCATTGACCGCGCGTCACCCGTTCGCCCAGCAATGGCACCGACAGCGCGGTCACCAGCACGGGCGCGAGGAAGTTGACCGCCGTCGCCTCCGCCAGAGGTATGAACATCAACGCGGTGGTGAAAAACAGACTGGTGCCCAGCAGGCACAACGCCCGGGCCAACTGCCACAACGGGCGCTTGGTACGCAGTACCCGTAGCCCCGAGCGTGGAAGGAAAATACCCGCCATCAACAACGTGTGCACCACGTAACGCGCCCAGACCACCATGACGATCGGATAAAAACCGGACAGGTATTTGGACAACGCGTCATGACTGGAGAACAGGAACGTTGCGACCAGAATAAGCACGATGCCCTTGAAAGCCTGATTGACGCCGGAGAGCGGTGTGCTGACGGTCATGAGGGAAACCTGCGTTGCTTGATATAAGGGCCGTGACGCACGATGCAGTTGTTGGGCCAGCGAGCATGCCGATAAGTTCTGAATCGGCAGTGTAATGAAAATTCCGGCGCCAGGCAGGATCGGCACTTCGATGAACCAAAACCCGTGTCCGTTGCCTGACAGCACAAGCGCGGCGCGCACCTTGGGCGCCTAAAAGCTAGACTCACCGCCACAGCAGTCATTTCTCGCAGCGTCATTTAGAGGATCTCCCACATGTTATGGAAAAAAGGTCGCCGCAGTGACAACGTGGTGGACGCCCGTGGTGATGGTGGGGGCGGTGGCGGAATGCGTTTTGGCGGCGGCAAGGGATTGAGCCTGACGGCCATTCTCCTGATCGTCGGCATCGGCTGGATCACCGGCCAGGACCCGATGCAGATTCTCGGGCAACTGGCCGGGCAGATGGACCAGTCCGCACCCGCCACGTCACAAACCCGCCAGGCGCCACCGGCCAACGACGAACAGGCCGAGTTCGTGCGCTCGATCCTCGGCGATACCGAAGACACCTGGGGCCAAGTCTTCCAGCAGGCCGGACGCCAGTACCAGCAGCCCAAACTGGTGTTGTTCAGCGGCCGGGTCAATTCGGCCTGCGGCCTGGCCTCTTCGGCGACCGGGCCGTTCTATTGCCCGGCGGACCGGCAGGTCTACCTGGACATGAGTTTCTTCAAGGAAATGTCCCAACGCTTTGCCGCCGCCGGCGACTTTGCCCAGGCCTACGTCATTGCCCACGAAGTCGGCCACCATGTGCAGACGCTGCTCGGCGTGTCGGCGAAAATTCAGGAAGCACGCCAGCAAGGCCGGCAGATGGAAGGCGACGGTGGCTTGTTGGTGCGCCAGGAGTTGCAGGCCGATTGCCTGGCCGGGGTCTGGGCCAACCATGCGCAGAAACGCCTGAACTGGCTGGAGCCGGGCGACATCGAAGAGGCCTTGACCGCCGCCAATGCCATCGGTGACGACCGCTTGCAGCAGCAAGGCCAGGGCCGCGTGGTGCCGGACTCCTTCACCCACGGTACATCGGCGCAGCGGGTGCGTTGGTTCAAGACCGGCTTCGCCCAGGGCCAGGTCAGTCAGTGCGACACCTTCGCGGCGAAAACCCTGTAGATGAAGGGGTGGGCGTTGATCGGGCTGGTGCTGTGCTGCGCCGCTGCCCAGGCCGATGAACACGGCGTCAACGTGATCGCCCAGGGACGCCTGCAACTCAAGGGCGGTGCCATGGCCGTCGCCGTCAGCCCGCCCCCGGCGTCCATTCAACGCGTGCTGATCATCCTTCATGGTCGGCTGCGCAACGCCGACACCTACCTGCACAGCGCCGAAAAGGCGGCCGAACAGGCCGGGCAACAGGGCACGACGCTGGTCATCGCCCCACAATTCCTCAACGAGCAGGACGTAGCTCGCCACACGTTGCCCAATGATCTACTGCGCTGGCAGGGCAATGACTGGATGGCCGGAGGCCTGTCCACGGGGCCCAACCCGGTCAGCTCCTTCCAAGTCCTCGACGACATCGTCGCGCGGGTCAGTGACCGGCAGCAATTTCCCGAAGTAAAGGACATCGTCATCGCCGGTCATTCCGGCGGCGCCCAGGTCGTGCAGCGCTATGCCCTGCTCGCCCAAGGCCAATACCGGATCAACCCGCACTTCGTCATCGCCAACCCCTCGTCTTATGCCTATTTCGATGCGCAACGGCCCATGGCCTTCGACGCCGCCAGTTGCCCGGGCTTCAACCGCTGGAAATACGGCCTGCAGGACCTGCCCGCCTATGCCGCTGGGCGAACGCCCGCCCAGCTGGAGGAAAACTACGTCAAGCGCGATATCGTTTATCTGCTCGGGCAGCAGGACATCGACCCGGAGCATCCGGCGTTGGACAAGGGTTGTGAAGCACAGACCCAGGGGGCGTATCGGTTACTGCGTGGGCATTTCTTTTTCGACTACCTGACCCGGCGCCATCCCGAGGGGCTGAACCAGCGGCTGATCGAGGTGCCCGGGGTCGGGCACGATGGGGATGGGATGTTCAATTCGCCGGAGGGGCTGAGGGTGTTGTTTGGGCAGTGAGCCTCGTTGCGACTGGGGAGGCCCTTTCGCGAGCAAGCCCGCTCCCACAGGGGATCTCTGTCGATTACAAAATCCATATCCACCGCAGATCCATTGTGGGAGCGGGCTTGCTCGCGAAAGCGATTAACCCGTTCACACAAATCTCAAGCCGACAACATCCGCCGCAACTCAAGGCAATCCCGCGCATGCCAATCCGTCAGCTCCGGCCATGGATTGTCCGGCAAATTCACCAGCACCGTCCGTGCCCCCGCCGCACGTCCGCAATCCAGGTCGAAGCGGTAGTCGCCCACCATCACCATCGTGTCGGGCGCCACGTTCCAGGCCTCGGCCAGTTTCAACAGGCCACCGGGATGCGGCTTGGGCGGTGCTTCGTCGCGACCCAGCACATCGTCTACCGCGAAACAGTCCGCCAGGCCGATGGCCTCCAGGGTCACGTGGGCCAGCTCACGGGCGTTGCGGGTCAGGATCCCCAGGCGATAGCCGCGCCCGGCCAGCTCGCGCACCAATTCGACCGCGCCCGGCGCAGGCTTGGAGCCCAGCGCCAGGTCCCGCTCGTGTTCCAGCAACCAGGCATGCTTGGCCGCGGCCTCCTCAGCGGGCAAACCTGCCAGGTGAGTGAGAATGTCTTCTTCGGCCGGAATCGCCAGGGCCACGCGGATCGCCGCGAAATCATGCACGGCGATGGTCAGCGTGCCATCCATGTCGAACACCCAGTGACGAACCTCGGCCAGGCTCATGCCCAGTCCTTGCGGTGGCGAATCAGGCCTTCCTGGGTGACCGACGCCACCAGTTGCCCAGCGCGATTGAACACGCTGCCACGGGAGAAACCACGGGAATTGCCGGCCCACGGGCTGTCCATGGCGTAGAGCAACCAGTCATCGGCGCGCAGGTCAGCGTGGAACCACAACGCGTGATCGAGGCTGGCGACCTGCATGTCCTTCTGCCACACCGATTTGCCGTGGGGCAACATCGAGGTGGTCAGCAGGCCGAAGTCCGACGCGTAGGCCAGCAGGTATTTGTGCAGGGCCGGGATGTCGGCCAAGGCGCCATCGGCACGGAACCACACGTATTTCACCGGGTCGGCCGGTTGCGGGTTGTACGGATCTTTTTCGGTGACCGGGCGGACTTCGATCGGCTTGGGGCACAGCAGTTTTTCACGCATGTGCTCGGGCAGCAGGTGCGCGCGCTGCTGGGTCAGCTCCAGCTCGGACGGCAGGTTCTCCGGGCCGACGACTTGCGGCATGGTGCTCTGGTGCTCGAAACCCTGCTCGTCATACTGGAACGAGGCGCTGCAGGTGAAGATCGGGTTGCCCTTCTGGATCGCCGTCACTCGGCGGGTGCTGAAACTGCCACCGTCACGCACCCGGTCCACCTGGTAGACCACCGGCAGCGCGGCATCGCCTGGACGCAGGAAATAACCGTGCATCGAATGCACATGGCGCGCCTCTTCCACGGTCTGGCTGGCCGCTGACAACGACTGGCCCAGTACCTGGCCGCCGAATAGCTGGCGAAACCCCAAGTCCTGGCTGCGACCGCGAAACAGGTTCTCTTCGATCGGTTCCAGGGTCAGCAGGTCGACCAGATCTTCCAACACGTGGCTCATTCAGACTTTCCTCACACAGCGCAAAAACCGCGCAGTCTACGCTGCGGCGGTGGATCGATTGTTGGCCCAGGCCATTCTGGCGGGCATTGTAAACGTCCGTGTCGGCTAACCGTGAAGGGTCTGCAACCATTGCTCACGATTGATGCGATAAAGCACATGGTGACGCAATGGATGATCGACCGCGAGTTTTGGGTGTTCAAAGTCGTCGGTAGGATCATGCCGCATGCCGATGGCCTGCATGACTTTCTGCGACGGCAGGTTATCCACAGCGGTAAACGCCACCACTTCATCCAGCCCCAGGCGGTCGAAGGCACAGCGCAGCGCGGTCCACGCCGCTTCGCTGGCATAGCCGAGCCCCCAATGCTCGCGCGCCAGGCGCCAGCCGATTTCCACCGCTGGCGTGAACGGCGCGTCGAACCCGACCACGCCCAGCCCGGTAAAGCCAATGAAAGCCCCGGTGTCCTTGCGCTCCAACGCCCACAAGCCAAAACCATGCTCGGCAAAATGCCCGCGCACACGGCCGATCAACGCTGCGCTTTCCAGGCGACTCAAGGGTGCCGGAAAATAACGCATCACTTGCGGATCGGCAGACATGGCCGCAAACGCCGGCAAATCATCGTCGCGCCACTGCCGCAATATCAGCCGTGCGCTTTCCAGTTCCAGTATCGGCTCCATCTTCACTCCCCTCCATGCCCTCAGAGTCTACATCGCTGGTAGGATTCGTGGCTCAATCACCACTGAAAACACCATGCCGCTACCGCTGATCTATCACGAAGACTACAGCCCCGAATTCCCGGCGGAACACCGCTTCCCCATGGACAAGTTTCGCCTGTTGCGCGACCACCTGGTGGAGAGCGGCCTGACCCGCGATGCGGACCTGTTGCGCCCCTCACTGTGTCCGCCGGACATTCTCGCCCTGGCTCACGACCGAGCGTATATCGAGCGCTACATGGGCGGCGAGCTGTCCCGTGAAGACCAACGGCGACTGGGCCTGCCCTGGAGCGAGGCCCTGGCCCGCCGGACGGTGCGCGCCGTCGGCGGTTCGCTCCTGGCCGCCGAGCAAGCCCTCGCACACGGCCTGGCCTGTCATCTGGCCGGCGGTACCCACCACGCCCACTACGACCACCCGGCCGGGTTCTGCATTTTCAACGACCTGGCGGTGATCAGCCGTTATTTCCTGGCCAGCGGCCGGGTGTCGCGGGTGCTGATTTTCGATTGCGATGTGCATCAGGGCGACGGCACCGCTCGAATACTCCATGACACCCCGGACGCCGTGACAGTTTCCTTGCACTGCGAAAAGAATTTTCCCGCACGCAAGGCGCAAAGTGACTGGGACATCCCGCTGCCGATGGGCATGGGCGACGCCGCTTACCTGAACGTGGTGGACGATGCGCTCAACTACCTGCTGCCGCTCTATCAACCGGACCTGGTGCTGTATGACGCCGGCGTCGATGTGCACAAGGATGACGCCCTCGGTTACCTGAAGCTGACGGACGAAGGCCTCGCCGCCCGGGACGAGAGCGTCATGCGCCATTGCCTGGGGCGCGACATCCCGGTGGTTGGAGTGATCGGCGGTGGCTACAGCAAGGATCGCCAGGCCCTGGCCCGCCGCCACGGGATCCTGCACCACAGCGCACAAAGGGTCTGGACGTCATCAGGTTGTCACTGAAACCTGGGCTTTACCCACAATGCCTGTGGAGCGGCTTGTGGATAACCTGAGCGAAACGGCCTACAGGCTATGTTGCCTATGGCTTGCAGAGGCTTGGCTGTTTTTTGATCAGAGTTCTCAAGAACACCTGCATTCCCTTGTGGGAGCGGGCTTGCTCGCGAAGGCGGTGCGCCAGTCGATATTTATGTCACTGGCACACCGCATTCGCGAGCAAGCCCGCTCCCACAGGAATGTGTGCTGGTAGAATGCCTCGCCAATTCCAGCCCCGCAGCCCAGATCATGACCTCGACCGCCAAGCCCTCCCCCCCAAACATCGCCATCATCGGCGGCGGCCCCGCCGGCCTGATGGCGGCCGAGGTGTTGAGCCAGGCCGGCTTGCAGGTCGATCTGTACGACGGCATGCCATCGGTAGGCCGCAAATTCCTGCTGGCCGGCGTGGGCGGCATGAACATCACCCACTCCGAAGCCTTCCCGGCCTTCCTGTCCCGCTACGCCGAACGCGCGCCCAACCTCGCGCCACTGCTGCGAACGTTCGGGGCGGACGCGTTGTGCACCTGGATCCACGGGCTGGGCATCGACACCTTTGTCGGCAGCTCCGGGCGGGTATTTCCCACCGACATGAAGGCCGCGCCGCTATTGCGCGCCTGGCTCAAGCGCCTGCGCGATGCAGGCGTGGTGATCCACACCCGTCATCGCTGGCTCGGCTGGAACCCCGACGGCAGCTTGCGCATCGCCTCGCCGGAAGGCGAAAAAACCTTGCGCCCCCAGGCGACCTTGCTGGCGTTGGGCGGCGGCAGTTGGTCGCGCCTGGGCTCCGATGGCGCCTGGATGCTACCGCTGGAACAACGCGGCGTGGCGCTGGCGCCGTTGCAACCAAGCAACTGCGGGTTCGAGGTCGAGGCCTGGAGCGACTTGATGATCAGCAAATTCGCCGGCGCCCCGCTGAAAAACATCGCCATGGGCCTGAACGACGATGTGCCGCGCCTCGGCGAATGCGTGATCACCGTCACCGGCCTCGAAGGTAGCCTGGTCTATGCCCTGTCGGCGCCCATTCGTGAAGCCATCAACCAGCATGGCCACGCGACTATTCATCTGGACCTATTGCCGGGCCGGCCTGTGGATAAAATCCTCCAGGCCTTGAACAAACCGCGCGGCTCACGCTCGATGGCCAAGCATTTGCACAGCCAGTTGGGGATCGACGGCGTCAAGGCGGCGCTGCTGCGCGAGCTCACGCCGGCCGAGTGTTTCACTGACCCGGCGCAACTGGCCCAGGCGATCAAGGCCCTGCCGGTCACCCTGGTGAAGCCTCGCCCCCTGGACGAAGCCATCAGCAGCGCCGGTGGCGTGACCTTCGAGGCCCTGGATGAACGCCTGATGCTCAAGCACCTGCCCGGCGTGTTCTGCGCCGGGGAAATGCTCGACTGGGAAGCGCCGACCGGCGGCTACCTGCTCACGGCGTGCTTTGCCAGCGGCCGGGCGGCGGGGTTGGGGATGGTGGAGTGGTTACAGCGACTGGATTGAAACCTAGGCGCGGCCATCGCGAGCAGGCTCGTTCCCACATTGACGGCGTACACCTATCAACTGTGGGAGCGAGCCTGCTCGCGATAGCGGTTTATCAGATAGAGCAGACCATCAAGGCTTACGCTTACGCGGCCCAGTATTGAACACCGGCACTTTTCGCACAGGCTTGACCGAAGGTTCCACAGGCGCAGCGTCGCCACTGTCCACCCACTTACCCAGGTTGCGCTTGCCGCCACCCCCGGAGGTTTTCGGTTTCTTCGGCTTTTTCGGCTTCTTGATCACTTGGCCGCTGGCATCGGTGTCCGGCACCCGATGCTCAGGCTCGAAGTCCTGTTCCATCTGGCGAGCCAGCGTCTGGCGGGTCAACATCTCGATGGCCGACAGCAAATTCACCTCGTCAGCGCAGACCAGGGAAATCGCCTGCCCGGTGGCGCCCGCCCGACCGGTACGGCCGATACGGTGGATGTAATCTTCGGCGACGATCGGCAGGTCGAAGTTCACCACCAACGGCAAATCCTCGATGTCCAAGCCACGAGCAGCGACGTCGGTGGCGACCAGGATCTGCACTTCGCTGGCCTTGAAGCGGTCAAGCGCCCGCTGGCGGGTGGCCTGGGGTTTGTCCCCGTGGATGCCGTCGGCGTTGACGCCCAGGCCTTGGAGTTTTTCCACCAGCGCATCGACGCCGTTGCGGGTCTTGGCGAAGACCAGCACCTGCTTCCACTTATTCTTGCGCATCAGGTGCACGAACAGTTCCGCCTTGCGCTTCTTGTCCACCGTCACCACCCATTGCTTGACGGTGTTGGCGGCGACGTTGCGCGGGCTCACTTCGATGCTCAGCGGATCGTTGAGCATCTGCCCGGCCAACAGGCGGATCGCATCGGAAAAGGTCGCCGAGAACAACAGAGTCTGGCGTTTCTTCGGCAGCGCCTTGTAGATATTCGCCAGTTCCTCGGAGAAGCCCAGGTCGAGCATGCGGTCGGCTTCGTCCAGTACCAGGGTCTGCAACTGGTTGAACTTCAGCGCGTTCTGGCGGAACAGATCGAGCAAGCGACCCGGCGTGGCAACCAGCAGGTCGACACCCTTGCGCAACTTCATCATCTGCGGGTTGATGCTGACGCCGCCGTAGACCGCGTAGGTGCTCAGCGGCAGGTTCTGCGCGTACTGACGCACGCTTTCATGGACCTGCTCAGCCAGTTCACGGGTCGGCACCAGGATCAGCGCCCGCACCGAGTTGGCCGCGACCTTCGGCCCTTCAGTGGTCAGCAACTGCAACAGCGGCACCGCAAAACCGGCGGTCTTGCCGGTGCCGGTCTGGGCCGCGGCCATCAGGTCGCGACCGGCGAGCACCGCCGGCATGGCTTGGGCCTGAACCGGGGTCGGGGTCTGGTAGCCGAGCGTCTCGAGGGCGCGCAACAAGGGTTCGATCAGGCCAAGGGTGGCGAAAGTCATGGAAGTACCGTAGGAAAAATCAGCGCAAGGTGTGCAATGCGCGGCAGTTTACCCTAAATCAGGCGGCGGCCGGCGCAGGCTTGGGCTTGCGCCACTGCGGCAAGCCGATCAACACCACGGCACTGATGATCACCAACATCGCCAGGGCCTCCTCCATGCCGATGGTTTCACCGGCAAACACGATGCCCAACAGCACCGCCACGGCCGGGTTGACGTAGGCATAACTGGTGGCCGCCGCCGGGCGCACATGCTTGAGCAGGTACATGTAGGCGTTGAAGGCGATGATCGAACCGAAGCCGATCAGGTAGAACAAGGCCAACCAACCTTCCAGCGGCGGCATGCTGTCCAGGTGTTCGCCGCTGGCGAAGCTGCCGATCAACAGCACCACACCGCCCACCAGCATTTCCACGGCACTGGCCATCGCCCCGGCCGGTAACGGCAAATGTTTGCTCAGCACCGAGCCAAAGGCCCAGGACGCCGCCGCGAACACCAGTAAGGTCGCGCCCAACGGGCTGGACTGCAGATTGGAACCGAGGTTGAGCATGGCGATGCCGATCAATCCCAGCACAATGCCCGCCCATTCCAGACGCGTATTACGCGCGCCCCAGAAATAGCCGCACAACAGGGTAAACAAAGGCACCGTCGCCACCGCCAATGCCGCGACCCCGGACGCCACGCCCGTGTGCTCGGCGACACTCACCGCGCCATTGCCAAAACTGAGCAGCAGCACGCCAATGATCGCCCCGGCCTTCCACTGCGCCCAGGTCGGTGCCGGCGCCCCACGCCAGCGCAGGAAGCCGTACATCAGCGAACCGGCCAGCACAAAACGAATCCCGGCCAGCAGCAACGGCGGCCAATGCTCTACACCGATACGAATCACCAGGTAGGTCGAACCCCAGATGATGTACAAGGCAAAGAAGGCAGCGATCAAGGGCAGGGGAAAACGGCGTGTGCCAGGCATGTTCAACTCGAAGTCAGGACAATGAGAGACGTTATTCTAGAAAGGCGACAGACGGAATTTAAGTTACAAAACCTGTTTATCCAAGCCATACACTTTTCAAAACACGGCGTTCGGCGCTATAAATCGCGCTTTCGAAAGTCACGTCATTTGGAAGCCTACCTGTGGATAAATACGACCGCATGCTGCTCAGTGCCTTGTTGGAAAACGGTCGTGCGTCCTACGCTGAACTGGCCCGCAAAGTGAACCTGTCAGCCCCGGCCGTGGCTGAGCGGGTCAGCAAACTGGAAACCAGCGGCGTCATCACCGGCTATCAAGCCAAGGTCGACATGGCCAAGATCGGCCTGCCAGTGCAATGCGTCATCGAACTGCGCATGAACCAGCACGGCAACCAGAAGACCTACGATGAACTGTGCAAGATCCCACAACTGACCGAATGCCACCGGGTCACCGGGGATCCATGCGTGATCATGCAAGCGGCAGTCGGCTCGATGCCCGAGTTGGAAGAATTGATCAACCGCATCGCCAAGTTCGGCTTCAGCAAGACCTCGATCGTGCTGTCCAGCGCCATTGAAAAGCGCGTGCCGTTGGGGCAGTTGGAAGGGAATGGCAAATAGACGGCCCAACACAAATCAAAACTGTGGGAGCGGGCTTGCTCGCGAATGCGGTGTGTCAGTACGTAAACATGCGACTGACACACCGCATTCGCGAGCAAGCCCGCTCCCACAAGGGTTTTGTGGTGTGCTTAGAACCCGCGATGCCGCTTGAGGTGCTCGCTGATCTTCGCCGCCGGCACCTTCTGCAAACTGCACAGCAGATCATGGGACAACGCCCGCAGCCCATGCTTTTGCCGCAGCTCCGAAGCCAGGTGCGCGGTGAGGTTGGCGGCCATTTCGGCGTCGGCCATGGCCCGGTGAGCCTGGCCGGTGTGGGGCAAGCCGGCAAACACGTTGAGTGTGCCGAGCTTGTGGTTCGGCGCCGCCGGCATCAAGCGCCGGGCCAGCAACAGTGAGCAGGCAAAATTCTGCAAGCGGGTGCGCTTGATGCGTCCCAGTTCGAAATCCCAGAACTTCTGGTCGAACGCAGCGTTGTGGGCCAGCAGCGGCGTGGTGCCGACAAACTCGTTGACCTCGTTCATGACCTGTTCCGCCGACGGTGCGCTGCGCAACATGGCGTTGCTGATGCCGGTCAGTTGTTCGATGAAGGCTGGGACGCGTACACCGGCATTCATCAGGCTCTGGTAGCGGTCGACGATCCGGCCTTGTTCGAGCATCACCACTGCGATTTCAGTGGCCCGGCAGCTGCTGCTCGGGGTGATGCCGGTGGTTTCAAAGTCGATGACTGCGATGCGTTCCAAACCTTTTGAACTCCGTGAAAATCAATTCTTGAGCAACAACGCGCCTTCGATGGGCACATAGCGACTGGCGGCGCGGATCAGCGAGTTGGCGGTCAACCCCGGCACGCCATAGGCCACGGCCTGGATGCCGTGCTTGTTGATGATGCGTTCGAGCAGCATGTCGAAATCGCCATCGCCGGAGGCCAGCACCACTTCATCGACGTGGTCGGCGGCGTCCATGATGTCCAGCGTGATGCCCACGTCCCAGTCGCCCTTGGCCGAGCCGTCGCTGCGCTGGATGTAGGGCTTGAGCTTCACGATGAAACCCAGGTTGCGCAGGATCTGCTGGAACTGCTGCTGCTTGCTGTCACCGCGATCGATCGCATAGGCGTAGGCCTCGACGATCTGCCCCTGTTTGCTGACATCGGCCCACAGCGCGGCATAGTTGAAATGGCAACCATAAGCCTGGCGCACGGTGTAGTAGAGGTTCTGGACATCGGCGAACACTGCAATTTTTTTCACCGCGTTTCCTCTTGGATGCACACGCAGGCAGACCACCAGGGCCGAAAAGTCGCCCAGTATGCCAGCCAGAGGGATTGTTCCGCGAATAATCGGCCCGAGGCGCCTGGGCGCCCCGGACGAATGGCAGCTCAGACGAAGGAGTCGTCGTCGCCGAAGGAAGATGAATCGTCGCTGTAGTCCGCGTCGCTGAACCCGCCCGGGTCGTTACCGTAGGCGTCGTTATCGGCCATACGCTGGTCATCGCCCCAACCGCTGTCTGTGGTGTCGCTGACCGGTTGCGCCGGTTCTTCCTTGAGGATCTCGACGATTTCCTGCGGTTGCTGGTTGCTGTGGAACAGGCTGCTGATGCCCTGGGCCAGCATCACGCCACCGGCCACGCCCGCCGCGGTTTTCAGCGCGCCGCCGAGGAAGCTGCCCGCTGCCGGCGCCTGCTGCTGCGGCGCGCCATAATTGCCGGACGGCGCGCCGAAACCCTGTTGCGCCGGGGCATTGAAGGACGACGGTGCCGGTTCGCGCCAACCACCACCGCTGGAGGCCGGTGCGCTCGCCGGGCGCGAGTCCCGTGGGCTACCGCCGAAAATACTCGAGAGGAAACCACCGCCACCGCTGGACGCCGGCACTTGCCTGCGAGCCTGTTGCAGCTCGGCCTGCAACTGCTCGACCTGCTGGGAGAGCTGCCTGTTCTGCTCATCGAGGCGCTTGATCGCGGCCTCCTGCACCAGGATCGCCTGGGCCATGAAATAGCCCGCCGCTGGCTGGCTCGCCAGGTGCTCCTTGATCCGCGCCTCGGCCTGGGCATCGCGCGGGGCTGAATCCTTTTCGGCCTGTTGCAGCCGTGAAAACAGTCCATCGATCAGGGTTTGTTCTTCGCTGTTCATGGCGACCTCATTCGATTGCCGGGTAGAAACCATTCCGATCCCGAAGACCGGTGCCCATCAGTAATGGGGCGCGTCGAAAAGCTTTCAATGGTCTTTACCTGATGTTTACGTTTGTTTCTGCGGTCACCTGATGGGTAAAGTGTCGGACCGCTTTTTTTGAACTGCGATACCGACCCATGAATCCGTTAGAAGTACTGCGTGACTCCTTGTATTTTTTCAAGCGCCATCTGGGCCGGATCGCCCAGTTGTGCCTGCCGCTGGTGATACTTGAAGCCGTGCTGCAACAAGGGGTGGACAACGCCCTGGGGGCCGACGGTTTTTCCGGCTACAGCGTAATCGTTGGGTTATTGGTTTATCCGCTGTACACCGCGGCGCTGATTCTGTTCCTCGATGCCCGCAGCCGTGGTGAAGCGCCACGCACGCGAGACCTGCTTGCCGCCGCCCTGCTCCAGTGGCCGCGCTTTGCCTTGCTGACCGCTCTCAACACGTTGCTGATTCTGATCGGCATTTCCTTGTACTTCCTGCCTGGGCTGTGGCTGATGGTCGTCCTGGCCTTCGGTGAATACCTGTTGGTGTTGAAAGGCCTGGCGCCACTGGCCGCCATGAAGGAAAGCGCGCGCCTGAGTCGAGGCCATTTCTGGCGAATCCTGCTCTGCATCCTGGCCGTCATGGTCCCGCTGTGGTTGCTCAAGGGTGCCAGCGTCTCGGTGTATCCGCCGCCGCAGAATCCGTTGATCAGCTTGTTGGTCGACAGCCTCCACAGTTTCCTGCAGTTGTTCACCACCGTGGTGTTGTTCCGAATGTTCATGCTGATTGCAGAAAAACCCAAGCCATGACCCGTCTACTGCGCCACGCCTTGCTGGGCCTGCTGTTGATTGTCGGCATCGGTGCCTTTGCAACCTATGGCCTGACCTGGCGCCCCCAGGCCCGGGAAGCACTGCCCGTCAGTTGCACGGCCAACGCAGCAGCGCTGGTGCCCGGCCAGGCCTTGAAGGTGATGACCTGGAACGTCCAGTTCCTCGCCGGCAAGCGCTACGTGTTCTGGCACGACCTGGCCCAGGGCGACGATGAAAGCCCGACCTTGGAGGACATGGCCTTCAGCCTCGACGAAGTGGCCCGGGTCATTCGCGACGAACAACCGGACATCGTCTTGCTCCAGGAACTGGACAAGGGCGCCAAGGCCAGCGATTACCAGGACCAGCTCAAGCTGCTACAGGAACGCCTGGCCGACCTCTATCCGTGCGGCACCAGCGCCTTCGACTGGAAAGCCGACTTCATCCCCAACCCGCGCATCTTCGGCAGTGTCGGCCGGCAACTGGCGACCCTGAGTCGCTACCGCATCGACCATGCCGAACGGGTGCAACTGCCGGTGGCCGACGCCAACTTCATCAGCCGTCAGTTCCAGCCAAAAAACGCTTTGTTGGTGAGTTATCTGGCGCTGAGCGACGGCGGCCAACTGGCGGTGCTCAACACCCATCTGGAACGGGCCACCGAGCCGGACGACACCCTGCCCAAGCAAATCGCCGCCGTCACCAAGGCAGTGGATAAATTCGAATCCGCGGGCACGCCCTGGCTGATCGGTGGCGATTTCAACCTGCTGCCCCTGGGCCAGTACCGGCGCCTGCCGTCCGAGCAACGCACGCCCTACGCCGCCGACAGCCCGCTGCACCTGCTGTGGGACAAATACCCGATGATCCCCACCAACAACGAAGCCAGCGGCATCGACCGCGAACATTGGCTGACCCACTACCCGAACGACCCCGGCCTCAACGGCCCCGACCGCACCGTCGACTACCTGTTCTACAGCCCGCACATCAAACGGGTCCAGGCCCAGGTAAGGCAGGACGACACCTTGCGCATCTCCGATCACTTGCCGGTGATCGCGCGGTTCCTGTTGCCGGCGATGCCGTGATTTGAGCCCCATCACCGAACAACTGTGGGAGCGGGCTTGCTCGCGAATACGGTGGGTCAGTTACATAAATTATTGACTGACACTCCGCATTCGCGAGCAAGCCCGCTCCCACAAAGGTTTTGTCTCGGCCCCAATTACTTACGCGGCTTGACCCGCGCCGTCGCCTCGGCCACCAGCGGGTCGTCCGGCCAGTAATGCTTGGGATAACGCCCCTTGAGGTCCTTCTTCACCTCGGCATAGGTGCTGCGCCAGAAGTTCGCCAAATCCTGGGTCACCTGCACCGGCCGCCGCGCTGGCGACAGCAGGTGCAACTTGACCACCTGCCGGCCGCCGGCAATGCGCGGGGTGTCGGCCAGGCCGAAGAGTTCCTGCAGGCGCACCGCGAGGATCGGTGGATGCTCGCTGTAGTCCAGGCGGATCGACGAGCCCGAGGGCACGTTCAAATGGTGCGGCGCCAGTTCATCCAAGCGTTGCGGCAGGGGCCAGGGCAACAGGTTGTGAACGAAGCTCGACACGTCCAGGTTGGCGAAATGGCTGAGGCGCGAGACGCGGCCCAGATACGGCATCAACCAATGCTCGAGGCTGTCCAGCAAGGCGCCGTCGCTGACGTCTGGCCATTCGCTCTCGCCCTTGGCGTCCAGGTCCATGCGCCGCAGCAGCGCCACCCGCGCCTGCCATTGCCGCAGTTCCGGGGTCCAGGGCAATAATTCCAGGCCCTTGCGCCGCACCAGGTTCACCAAGGCCTGGCTACGGGCTGACTCATCCAGGCCGGTCAGCGGTTCGCGGCTGAGCACCAGCTCGCCGACCTTGCGCTGGCGCTCGGCCCGCAGCACGCCTTCGCGCTCGTCCCAATTCAGTTGGTCCACGGTGCGCACTTGCTCGGCCAGCACCGAATCGAACAGCGTCGGGTCGAAATCCGTCGCCAGATAGATTCGCTCTTCGCGCTGGCCCTGGCGACTGCCCAAATCGGCGATCACCAGCCACGCCTGTTTCATCAGGCTGTCGGCCTCGGCAAACAGCGCCGCACGACCATTGGCCAAACGATATTCCGCGCCGCCGGGCCGGCGCTGCTGGGCGACACGGTCCGGGTAGGCCAATGCCAGCAAGGCGCCGAGCCAGCGCGGATGATCGGGATCGGCCACGGCCTCTTCGGCCTTGCCCCGCAGGTAGCCGCGATACTGCCGAGCCAATTGCCGGGCCCGTTGCACCCCACCTTGGGCGCCCCGCGCGGCGCGTTCTTCGCCCGACAGCAAGGCCAGGCGACTGTGCAAGTCCGCGCCGGCACCACGGAGAATGTCGCGCTCGCCCAACAGTGCGGCGACATTGCAGGCCATGTCTGCCAGGCCCAGCGCCTGGCCGCGCAACAGCAGATGGGCGATACGCGGGTGGGCCGGCAGTTCGGCCATGGCCTGGCCGTGGCGGGTCAGTTGCTCACCCTCCAGCGCGCCCAGGCGTTGCAGCAGGTCTTGGGCCTGGGCATACGCAGCGGCAGGCGGAACGTCGAGCCAGACCAGTTGCTGCGGCGTCACGCCCCAGCGCCCCAGTTGCAGGGCCAACCCGGCCAGGTCCGCCGACAGAATCTCCGCGCTGCCGTAAGCGGCCAATTGTTCATGCTGATCTTCGGACCACAACCGGTAACACACACCCGGTTCCAGGCGCCCAGCACGACCGGCCCGCTGGGTGGCGCTGGCCCGGGAAATGCGCTGGGTGTCGAGACGGGTCATGCCGCTGCCCGGATCGAAACGCGGCACCCGGGCCAGTCCGGCGTCGATCACCACCCGCACGCCGTTGATGGTCAGGCTGGTCTCGGCGATGTTGGTGGCCAACACCACTTTGCGCTGGCCGGGGGGCGCCGGGTCGATGGCGGCGCGTTGGGCGGCGAGGTCCAGTTCGCCGTGCAACGGACAGAGCAACACATTGCCGCCCTCACCCAAGGCCTCGGCCAGTTGCTGATGCACCCGGCGAATCTCCGCCTGCCCGGGCAAGAACACCAGGACGCTGCCGGTTTCATCGTGCAGGGCGTCGAGCACGGTCTGCACCAGGCGCGGCTCGATGAACTCGCCGGGCTGGAACGGCCGGCCCCAGCGCACCGTCACCGCAAACATGCGGCCTTCGCTGCGCAGGATCGGCGCGTCGCCCAGCAACCCGGCCAGGCGCTCGCCTTCCAGGGTGGCGGACATCAACAGGATCTTCAGCGGCTGGTCGTCGCGAAACAACTCACGACCGTTGAGGCTCAGGGCCAGGGCCAGGTCGGCGTCGAGGCTGCGTTCATGGAATTCATCGAAAATCAGCAGCCCCACGCCTTCCAGCGCCGGGTCGTCCTGCAAGCGGCGGGTGAGAATGCCTTCGGTGACCACTTCGATGCGGGTCTTGGGCCCGACCTTGCTGTCGAGGCGAATCCGGTAGCCGACCGTCTCGCCGACCTTTTCCCCCAGCTCGCTGGCCAGCCGTTCGGCCGCCGCCCGTGCCGCCAGGCGCCGGGGTTCGAGCATCAGGATGGTCTGTCCGGCCAGCCACGGCTCGTTCAGCAAGGCCAGGGGAACACGGGTGGTTTTACCGGCACCGGGCGGCGCTTCGAGCACGGCTTCGTGGCGCAACGCCAAGGCTTGGCGCAGGGCGGGTAAAACTTCATCAATCGGCAAAGAAATCATGCTGGCTCCAAAACAGAGGGCCGAGTATAACGGCGAACTGTTTAGCGTGGTCTGGACTCCAACCAGCAACGCCTCTACCTGTTCAGGAGATTGCTATGCGTATTCCCTTTCGCGTGATCGGTGGCGTCCTGGTCGCCACCCTGCTGACCCAGATCAGCGCCTGTGGCTCGATCTTCTACCCGGACCGTCGCGGCCAGATCGACGGCAAGATCGACCCGGCCATCGCCGCCCTCGATGCCGTCGGCCTGCTGTTCTACATCATCCCTGGCCTGATCGCGTTCGCCGTGGACTTTGCCACCGGTGCCATTTATTTCGAACCGGGCCGCAGCGTCCAGATCGAGCCCGAGAAGCTCAAGCCGGCCATCAACCCCGATGGCACCGTCAATAACCAAAAACTGCAGGCGATCCTGGAACGCGAACTGGGCCGCAGCTTTCCGTTGGACGATCCGCGCCTGATCCAACACAAGGGCAGCGCACAACAACTGGCTGCCCTCGGTCTCAAACCGGCCGCATGACCGACGCGACTGAAGGAACGACCGCGCCATGACCACCAGCACCGAACACGCTCGCCTGTTGCGCCTGGCCACCCGGGCGTCGGTGGCCGTGGCACTGACATTGATTGTCGCCAAGGCCTTCGCCTGGTGGCTCAGCGGTTCGGTGAGCATGCTTGCCGGCCTGACCGACTCGGCGCTGGACGGCGTCACCTCGCTGCTCAATCTGCTGGCGGTGCATTACGCCTTGCGTCCCGCCGACGATGACCATCGCTACGGTCACGGCAAGGCCGAATCCCTGGCGGGCATGGCCCAGGCGCTGTTTATCGGCGGCAGTGCGGTACTGATCGCCTTGCAGGCCTTCGAACGCCTGAAGGAGCCGGTGCCGGTGGACGCGCCCTGGCTCAGCGTCGGTGTGATCGTGTTTTCCCTGGTGCTGACCTTGGCGCTGCTGGCGTTGCAGCATCGGGTCATCCGCGCCACCGGCTCCAACGCCGTGCGCGCCGACTCGCTGCACTATCGCTCGGACCTGTTGCTCAACGGCAGCATCCTGGTGGCGCTGGTACTGGCAGGGTTGGGCTGGTATCAACTCGACGCCTGGTTCGGCCTGGGGATCGCGGCGTACATCCTGTGGAGCGCCATCCAGATCGCCCGGGAAAGCTTCGCCGTGCTGATGGATGAAGAACTGCCGCCCGACGTCAGCCAGCGCATGCTGGAACTGGCCTGCGCGGTGCCCGGCGTGCTCGGCGCCCATGACCTGCGCACGCGGGTTTCCGGCAACCACTGGTTCGTGCAGTTGCACCTGGAGCTGCCGGGGGAACTGACCCTGTCAGTGGCCCACGGCATCAGCGACCAGGCCGCCGATGCGATCCACCGCGCTTATCCGAAAGCCGAAGTGCTGGTGCACGCCGATCCGTCGGAAGTGGTGAAGCGCGCCAGCGCCTGATGCTCGAGATTTGAACACACAACCTGTGGCGAGGGAGCTTGCTCCCGCTCGGTTGCGCAGCGACCGCAAGATCTTAGGGCCGCTGCGCAGCCCAGCGGGAGCAAGCTCCCTCGCCACAGGGAGCTGTTTTTTCTATTTCGAGTAATCAGTACATCACCTGATACCCACGACTACTCAAGCAACTGCCTTGGGCCTGGCGATAGGTCTGCACCACTTCCGGTGTCGGTGGGTAGGTGTAGTTGCGCGGGTCGAAACCACTCTGCTGCACTGCCCAGCGATAGCAGTCGTAGCCATCCTGATTGACCTGTTCGGGCGGCTGGCCGTTGGCGGGATAGGCCACTACGTCGAAACTGTTGCCCTGGGGTTGCGGCTGCGGGTTGGCGGCCGGCGCATCGACCACGACGTAATCCTGGGTGTTGGCTTCGTAGATGTAATAAGCGCCGGCAGCGAGGAAGAACAGCGAGCTGCCGATCCACACTTCCCTGGCATAATCGGGCAAGTAACGGGTACGGATGC
This sequence comes from Pseudomonas sp. Z3-6, assembly GCF_051131985.1. Lineage (NCBI taxonomy): Bacteria > Pseudomonadati > Pseudomonadota > Gammaproteobacteria > Pseudomonadales > Pseudomonadaceae > Pseudomonas > Pseudomonas sp. Z3-6. The sequence goes on along the minus strand of NZ_CP071644.1, from coordinate 954,129 downwards.
CACGCGGTGGCGCGACCACGACATAACGCGGCCCTTGCGGGCGATACCAGTAGCCGCCTGAGTAGAAATAATCCTGGCCGCGATAGGGCACACGGTAGTTGCGATCCGGGAAACGGTCGATCACATAACCCGGACGGTACTGCGGCCCAGGGCCCCAACCGTTGCCATGCCCACCCGGCCGACCGGGCCAAGGCTGATCGGGACGGCCGTCATGGTCGGGTCGCGGACCTGCGTTCGGATAACCATCATTGCGCCGTGGGATATCGCGATAGTAGCCCGGTTGCGGTTCACGGGTCTGGGTCACGCTGTCGGGCCGACCCTGGATCGGCAGGTGGTTGCCAGGTTGCGGCTGCGGCGGCCGCCCATGAACGTTAGGGTCCTGGGGAGGACGATCGTAGTGCTGTCCGCCTGGGTCATGCGGCTTGACCTCGAACTGACGACTGTTGTCGCCCCGAATGATCTCGTTGCCCTGCGGCCGTGGCTGGCCTGAGTAACCCTGGCCGTTGCCGCCACGACCGTCCTGCCCGCGACCGCCGTCCGGGCCGCCACGGTTTTGCTGATCGTCGGCCATTCCCTGCGCACTGACACTTGCCCACAACAGACCAACACCTGCCAAACGCCAGATGCGCGACTTCATGAAATTCCTCACAACGGTTCAAGGCCTGATGATAAGACTGAGAAAGCCCAGGCCGGTTCTGCGACAGATTATCAGCCACGGGGTTTATTTCGCAGGCATTAAAAAAGGGAGGCCCGTCGGCCTCCCCTTGAGAATTTCGTCCGTGCGCGACGCTTATGACGTCGGCTCACCTCACGCCGTCTTCTGGACGGTGTGCAGCTCGGGGGCCTGCCAGTACCGGTGGGTACTGCGGCCGCAGCCGGCCTGATTGGGCGGGCTGCACTGGACTGTTTGTCCGAGCAGTGATCTTGGTGGTAAGCATAAGCCTGGGGCGCCGATAGATGATTGCGAAGATTGCGGAAATAAACATCACTTGCGCAATTTTTAACCCCGGATAGATAATCCGCCGCAATTATCAAGATAAAGGCCCGACCGATGAGCAAACTCGACCGTTACGACCTGAGCATTCTGGCGGAACTGCAACGTGACGCGCGCATCTCCAACCAGGAACTGGCCGAACGCATCGGCCTGTCGCCCTCCCCCTGCTCACGGCGGGTCAAGCAGTTGGAGGATGACGGCTACATCACCCGCCAGGTCGCCCTGCTCGACCGCAAGCTGCTCGGCCTGAGCCTGACGGCTTATGTGCTGATCGGCATGGACCGCCACACTCCCGAGCGTTTCGAGAACTTCGAAGCCGCCATCCGCAACCTGCCACAAGTGCTGGAGTGCAGCCTGGTCACCGGCATGGACGCCGACTACCAACTCAAGGTCGTCGTGCCGGACATGGATCATTACCAGAAACTGCTGCTGGGGCACCTGACCCGGATCGATGGCGTTACCAGCGTGCGTTCGAGTTTTGTGCTGAACCAGGTGCTTAACAGCACTGAACTGCCGTTGACGCATCTGCGTAGCTGACCGCTTTCATGCTCTACACAGTTTTACTGTGGGAGCGGGCTTGCTCGCGAAGACGACAGCACATTCAACATTTTTGCTGATTGACAGACCGCTTTCGCGAGCAAGCCCGCTCCCACAGTCAATTTGGCACTGCTGAATCCGGGTTCACGATGAATAGCTGCGACACACCGCCGCAGGCCAATCCTCCACCCGCCCCCCATGCCTTATACTCGCCCCGCCTTTTCAATCCTGCCCACGCCGGAGTGTCCTGATGGATCCTGCTGTCTTCGAAGAGTGGATGATGACCGGCCTGGTCAGCATCCTGATCATTTTCATGGGTTTCATCGTCTGGGACCTGGCGAAGAAGTCCAAGGCCGGGCGTTTTGGCTCGTTCATCCTGTTTTTCGTGCTGGGCCTCGGCGTGGCGGCGTTCATCATCAAGAGCGTGGTGATCGGCCTGATCGAATCCGGCGCGTTATAAGCGCGCCGGGACTTCTTTCCACTGGCCCTGGTCGAGCCCTTCGAGTGTCCAGTCGCCAATCCTGACCCGCACCAGGCGCAGTGTCGGCAAGCCCACTGCGGCAGTCATCCGCCGCACTTGGCGATTGCGGCCTTCGCGGATCACCAATTCCAACCAACTCGTCGGCACGCTTTTACGAAAACGCACCGGCGGGTTGCGTGGCCACAATTGCGGTTCGTCCAATGGGCGCGCCTCGGCCGGTAACGTCATGCCGTCGTTCAACTCCACGCCATCACGCAAACGCTGCAACTGTTCAGCGCTCGGCTCACCCTCGACCTGCACCCAATAGGTCTTGGCCAATTTGTGCTTGGGGTCGGCAATACGCGCCTGCAACTGCCCATCGTTAGTCAGCAACAGCAAGCCTTCGCTGTCCCGGTCCAGGCGTCCGGCCGGGTAGATGCCCGGTATGTCGATAAAATCCTTGAGCGTCGCCCGCCCCTCACCGTCACTGAATTGCGTCAGCACATCGAAGGGTTTGTTGAACAGGATCAGCTTCGGCTCGGCCGGCGGAGCCTTGGCCACACGGCGCGGTGCGGCGATTGCAGGCTTCGTGCCAGGGCGACGGGAAGCAGGGCGTGGAGGACGGGGCATGGCAAATACAACATCTAACGGTCAGGGCCGACCATGCTAGTGGCCCGACCGTTAAATAACCACCATCCCCCTTCAACAGGACATCAGCGGAACGGCGGCTCGTCGAAGCTGCGCAGCTTGCGTGAGTGCAACGAGTTGAGTTCGGTGCGCAGCAGGTCCAACGCCGCGATGCCGATTTTCAGGTGCTGGTTGACCGCTCGCTCATAGAACGCGTTGGCCGAGCCCGGCAATTTGATCTCGCTGTGCAACGGTTTGTCCGAGACGCACAGCAACGTGCCATAGGGCACCCGCAGGCGATAACCCTGGGCGGCGATGGTGCCGCTTTCCATGTCCACCGCCACGGCGCGGGACAGGTTGATCAGCGGCCGTTCCTGGGCCCAGCGCAATTCCCAGTTGCGGTCGTCGTAGGTCAGCACGGTGCCGGTGCGCAGGCGTTTTTTCAGCTCGTCGCCCTTCTCGCCAGTGATGTTCGCCGCGGCCTGCTGAAGCGCCATCTGCACTTCGGCCAGGGCTGGAATCGGAATATTCGGCGGCACCACCCGGTCGAGGATCCCGTCGCGGCGCATGTAGGCGTGGGCCAGCACGTAGTCGCCGATGGTCTGGGACTGCCGCAGCCCGCCGCAATGGCCGATCATCAGCCAGCAATGCGGGCGCAGCACGGCCAGGTGATCGGTGATGTTCTTGGCGTTGGACGGGCCGACACCGATGTTCACCAGCGTCACGCCATGGCCGTCGCTGGCCTGCAAGTGATAGGCCGGCATCTGGTAGCGGTGCCAGACCACGCCGGCAGCGATGGCCGACGCTTCGCTGTGCTCCATGTTCTTGTCGATGATCACGTTACCCGGCAGGACCATGCGCACGAAACGCGGGTCGCTGCGCAGTTGCTCCAGGCCATGGACGATGAACTGGTCGACGTAGCGGTGGTAGTTGGTCAGCAGGATCCACGGCTGCACATGGCGCCAGTCGCTGCCGGTGTAATGCACCAGCCGGCGCAGGGAAAAATCCACCCGCGCGGCGTCGAACAGCGCCAGGGGCAGCGGGTCGGTGTTTTCCCAATCATAGAGGCCGTCGGCGATGCCATCGGTGGCGGCCGACAGGTCGGTGCTGGGGAATACCCGCGCCAGCACGGCGGCGGTCACGCCGGAGCCGGCCAGTTCGTCGCCTTGCTCCACCACGTACGGGTACGGAATGTTCTGCTCGCTGACCCCCACTTCCACGGTGACGGTAAAGTCGTGCATCAGCGGGACCAGCTGTTCCAGCAGATATTTACGGAACGCGGCGGGATGAGTGACGGTGACGCTGTAGGTGCCGGGCAACTGGACCTTGGCATAGGCACGCGTGGTTTGCGGGACTTCACCGTGGCAGTGATAGGTCAGGCGCAGGGCGGGATAACGAAACAATGCACGCTGCTCGGCATCCGGCTCGACGCGGTCCTTGAGATACCGCATCAGAGCCTGGTTCAGCGCGGTGGTCGCACGCTCGTGCAGGGCCGCCAGACGATCCACGGCTTGTTCGGCGGTTTGAACGACAATAAACGCTTCGGTCACGATCAGCTTCCTGTGTTCTGACTTGCAGGTCTTCATCTTGCCTGCATCGCCGCCCGACGGGAACAGTGGCGTACTTAGATGTTGCGTACGACTCAGGGCCACTGTGGGAGCGAGCCTGCTCGCGAAAGCGGTGTATCCGTCACTACAGATGCTGAATGGGCCGACGTCTTCGCGAGCAGGCTCGCTCCCACAAGGTTCGGTGGCGTACTCAGATGCTGTGTACGACTCAGGTCCACTGTGGGAGCGAGCCTGCTCGCGATTGCGGTGTATCAGTCACTACAGATGCTGAATGGGCCGACGCTTTCGCGAGCAAGCCCGCTCCCACAAGGTTCGGTGGTGTACTCCGATGCTGTGTAAGACCCAGGTCCCACTGTGGGAGCGGGCTTGCTCGCGAAAGCGGTGTATCAGTCACTACAGATGCTGGATGGGCCGACGCTTTCGCGAGCAAGCCCGCTCCCACAAGGTTCGGTGGTGTACTCCGATGCTGTGTAAGACCCAGGTCCCACTGTGGGAGCGGGCTTGCTCGCGAAAGCGGTGTATCAGTCACTACAGATGCTGGATGGGCCGACGCTTTCGCGAGCCCGCTCCCACAAGGTTTGGTGGCGTACTCCGATGCTGTGTACGACTCAGGCTCGCTCCCACAAGGTTTGGTGGCGTACTCCGATGCTGTGTACGACTCAGGTCCACTGTGGGAGCGAGCCTGCTCGCGATAGCGGTGTATCAGCCACTACAGATGCTGAATGGGCCGACGCTTTCGCGAGCAGGCTCGCTCCCACAGGGGCCTGTGCCGACCTGAGTCTTCTTAAAAGCCGTGCGGGGTCGAGCGGGCGACGATGGCCTCGACATTCAAGCCCCTCGGCAAGGCACCGTACACCCGGCCGGTCGAACCCAGGCGGCTGGCGATGAACGCATCGCTGACTTCGCTATTGCCCGCTTCGAGCAACAGCTTGGCTTGCAGGCCCACGGCGATGTCTTCGGTCAATTGTCGGGCGCGGTACTGGATGTCGTCGGTGTCCTTGAATGCGGCGTGCAACTGGTCGACATGACGAGCCAGGCGTTTGTCGCCATGGCCGTCGCCCAGTTCGTTGAACAGCACCTCGAGCACGCCCGGTTCCTTGGACAGAGCCCGCAATACATCGAGGCACTGCACATTACCGGAACCCTCCCACGTCGAGTTGACCGGTGCCTCCCGGTACAGGCGCGGCAGGATGCTGTCCTCGACGTAGCCAGCGCCGCCCATGCATTCGGCGGCTTCGTTGATCATCGCGGGGGCTCGCTTGCAGATCCAGTACTTGCCCACCGCCGTCACCAGCCGGGCGAACTTGGCCTCGTGCTCATCGTTCAAGTGGTCCAGCGCCCGGCCCATGCGCAGGCTCAGGGCCAGGGCGGACTCGCTTTCCAGCGCCAGGTCCGCCAGGACGTTTTGCATCAGCGGCTGTTCGCTCAACAGCTTGCCACCGACCTTGCGGTGCGCGCAGTGATGGCTGGCCTGGGTCAGCGCCTGGCGCATCAGCGCGCTGGAACCGACCATGCAATCGAAGCGGGTCATGGCGACCATCTCGATAATCGTCGGCACGCCTCGGCCCTCCTCACCGACCATCCAGGCCAGGGCGCCACGGAACTCGACTTCGCTGGAGGCGTTGGAACAGTTGCCCAGCTTGTTCTTCAAGCGCTGGATGTAGAACTGATTGCGCGTGTCGTCGGGGCGATGGCGCGGCAGCAGGAAACAGGTCAGGCCCTTGTCGGTCTGGGCCAAGGTGAGGAAGGCGTCGCACATGGGCGCCGAACAGAACCATTTGTGGCCCACCAGTTCATAGGCCTGGCCCGGGCCGCTGGCGCCCACCGGATAGGCCTTGGTGGTGTTGGCGCGCACATCGGTGCCGCCTTGTTTTTCGGTCATCGCCATGCCCAGGGTCACCCCGGCCTTGTGGGCCATGCCGACGTTGCGCGGGTCGTATTCGGTGGCCAGCACCTTCGGCATCCAACGCTCGGCCAGGTCCGGCTGCAAGCGCAGCGCCGGCACGCTGGCAAACGTCATGGTCAGCGGGCAACCGGTGCCGGCTTCGGCCTGGCTGTGCAGATAGGTCATCGAGGCACGGGCGACATGCGCACCGGGCTGTGGCTGGGCCCAGGGCAAACTGGGCAGGCCATGTTCAATGGCGGTGCGCATCAACTGGTGATAAGCGGGATGGAATTCCACCAGGTCGATGCGATGGCCATAACGGTCATGGCTGGAGAACACCGGCTTGTTCTGGTTGGCGAGGAAGCCTGCTTCCATCAACGGCCCACCGGCCAGCGCCCCATACGCATCGATCCGCGCCTGCGCCCAGCCGGCACCAAAGCGCTGCGACCACTGTTGCAGCGGCAGGTCGATGCGGTACAGGTTGGCGCCATCCAGGGACGGCGGCTGATTGGTGACGTCGTGGGTTTCAGCGAACTGATGCAGGTTCATGACAGGGCTCCTCGATCGGCAGGGATTCAGTTAAGCACCGCCTCCAGGCCGAACAAAGTGTCATATACGCCTAAATATCGGCGCTTTCGCCCTGCCTTGGGCACAGTACCCGACGCTGGAGCGTCGCCTGCAATGCCTCGAATTTCACCGGTTTGCTCAGGTAATCGATCAACGCGCCCGACGGGCAGCACGCCTGGCCCAGGTTCGGGCTGACCACCAGCACCGGCAGCTCTTCACAGCCGGATAACGCGCGGATCTGGCAGCAAACCGACACACCGTCCAACGGCGGCAATTGGCAATCGAGCAGTACCGCATCGAAGCGCTCGCCGTGCAGCAACTCCAGCGCGGCGCGGCCGCTGTCGGCGGTGCGCACCCGATAACCCAGCTTGAGCAACATGCCGCGCATGACCAACTGATCGATGTTGTTGTCATCCGCCAGCAGCACCGTGCAATCCTGGGGCTGGCGCGAGCCCTGGCGGGCCCCGAAGGAAAACGGCGTCGGGACCGCCGCTGGCAGGGCGACGTCAAATTCCACGTCCAGCTGGAAACGGCTGCCGCGACCGGGCTCGGACGTGTGGGTCAGGCGTCCGCCCAGCAGTTCCACCAATTGCCGACAGATCGCCAGGCCAACGCCGAGACCGCCGTATTCCCGGGTCATCGAGCCGTCGAGCTGGAAGAAGCGCTGGTACAAGGTCGCTTCCCCCAGGTCGGTAAAACCGATCCCGGTGTCGATGACGGCGAAAGACAACACCACCCGACCAAACTCCGTCGGCCGGCCGCTGACACGCAGGGCCAGGCCGCCCACCCGGGTGAACTTGATGGCGTTGTCCAGCAGGCATTCCAGGCTTTGGGCCAGTTTGCCGCTGTCGCCGAGCAAGCGGTCCGCCAGGCCCGGGGCTACGTCGACCTTGAAATCCAGGCCCTTGGCCGCGGCATTGGCGCCGAACTGCACCTGCAGCGCATCGACCACCCCGCGCAGGCTGAACGGCGCCGGATAGACCCTGAGCTTGCCGGCCTGCAACTCGGTGAGGGTGAGCATGCCGTTGACCATGCGCATCATGTCCCGCGCCGAACCGGCGGCGGTCTGTTGATACTGGGTCAGTTCCTCGTCCATCTCGACGGTTTCCATCAACTCCAGGGAGCCGATCACGCCATTCATCGGCGTGCGCAGTTCGTGGGTCAAGGTGGCGAGGAATTCATCCTTGAGCTTGTTGCCGTGGGCCAGTTGCTGGTTGAGCACTTCGAGTTTCTGCCCGGCGTCCAACAGGGTCTGGGCCTGCTGTTCGCGCATGGCATTGATGCGGTCGGCCAAGGCCAGGGACAACAGCGCCACTTCGATGGCCGAGCCGATCTGGCTGGCGTACATGGTCAGGAAGACGTTCGGCAGGTAACCCAGCACCATCAAGGTATTGATGATGCCTCCCAGCAGAAACGCCGACCAGGCAATGATGAAATAACGCGCCACCCGCAGGCCACGCCACCAGGCGAACAGCCCGGCGGCGAAGATCGCCACCGTGAACACCAGCGCCAACGCCGTGGCCAGGCGCAGCGCCAGGGCATAGCTGGTCATCAGCGACAGGCCGACCACCACGGCGCTGTAGGCGATCAATGCGAGCAGCAAGCGATCCATCCAGCGGCCATGCTGGGCGGTTTGCAGGAAGCTGCGGGCAAACTGGCTGCCGAACAGCCCCGCGCAACCGATGAAGAACGGTGTCGCGGCGTTGGCCCACCAGGGGTTGTCCGGCCAGAAGTATTCGACGGCGGCGCCGTTGACCGACAACTGGTACAGGCCGAACGAGGCGATATAGAAGATGTAATAGAGGTAGCTGGTATCGCGCACGCTCAGGTAGATGAACAGGTTGTACACCAGCATCCCCAGCAGCACGCCATAGATGATGCCCAGCACATACAAGCGCACCGGCTGTTGCTCGAGGTACGCGGTGCTCGACCACAGCGTCAACGGCGCCTGGATCGAACCCTGGCTTTGCAGGCGCAGGTAGACGGTCTGCCGCTGCTCGGGCTTGAACGCCAGGCTGAACAAGTAATTGTTCTGGCGGATTTCGCGATTGGCGAATGGCAACGCGTCACCGGTCTGGCGAACCAGGCGATAAGCTCCCGCCGCGTCGGGCAGGTACAAATCGAGGTGGTCCAGCGGCGGGTACGCCAGTTCCAGCAGCCAGGTGCGCTGGGCGTCCGGATTGGCGGGGCGATAGTGCAGGTCGATTTTCAGCCAGAAGGCTGACCGGGAGTAACCGGCGTTCAGCGTGGTTTTATCGTGGGGTTTGAAAGCACCCGCCGCGGATTGGGCCAGGACCTCGTCAATAGTGGCCGTGCCGGCCGCGTCTTCGAACACTTGCAGGGCATGGCCCAAGGGCAGGCTTTGGGTGAATTCATCGAATTCGAGGGCACTTGCCAGCGAGGGCAAGCACAGCAGCAACATCAGCAAATAGCGCATTTAAGCCCCAGTGTGGCCTGTCCGGTTGAGTCAGGAAGCCCCCCATTCCCTGAGTAGACGTAAAACCGGCATTACCTGTTATGTGTTGGATCCATCTCTAGCATAGCCGTTGATGGCCAATTTGCACCATTGAAATTTTTCCGACAGAGGGCTCTAGAACGGGCGTTTCAGAGCAAAGCATTGAGATAGAGCTGTTGCATTGGTCAGGTCGATAACTGACGGATCAATGTGGCGAGGGAGCTTGCTCCCGCTGGGCTGCGAAGCGGCCCCGGTTTTTGGGAGCGCTGCGCACTGGAGCGCCAGCCCGGTCCAGCGGGAGCAAGCTCCCTCGCCACAAAAGCACACACAGCACAAAACCCTCGGAGTCCTACCACCGATAAAACAGGTTTGGTGGTAAGCTCGCGCACCATGAATATCTACAGCTCTCGCCCCGTTGTCCTCTGTCTCTCCGGCCATGATCCCAGTGGTGGCGCCGGCTTGCAGGCAGATATCGAAGCCCTGCTCGCCCAGGGTTGTCACGCCGCCCCGGCCGTTACCGCATTGACCGTGCAAGACACCGTCAACGTCAGCGATTTCCGTGTGCTCGACCGTGAGTGGGTGCTGGCGCAAGCCAATGCCGTGCTCAACGATGCCCAAGTGGCAGCAGTCAAGCTGGGAATGCTCGGCTCACTGGAAATGGTCGACACGGTGGTCGAACTGCTCCAGGCGCACCCGCACCTGCCGATGGTCTGCGACCCGGTGCTGCGCGCCGGCGGTGGTGGGCGCCTGGGCAAGGATGAGGTCGGCTACGCCATGCGCGAACGCCTGTTGCCCCTGGCGATCATCGCCACCCCCAACCTGCCTGAAGCACGCATCCTCGCCGAACTGCCCGACGGCAGCGCCGACGAGTGCGCGGAAAAACTGCTGCCCTTCGTCAAACACCTGTTGATCACCGGTGGCCACGGCGACGAACATGAAGTCCATAATCGCCTGTACAGCCGCGATGGCCGCCGCGAAACCTTTACCTGCCAGCGCTTGCCTGGCAGCTACCACGGTTCCGGCTGCACCCTGGCCAGCGCCCTCGCCGGTCGGCTGGCCCAGGGCGAACAGCTCGCCAGCGCCGTCAAGACAGCGCTGGACTACACCTGGCGCACCTTGCGCGATGCCGAACAACTGGGCAAAGGCCAGTTCGTCCCGCGTCGCCTGCCGCTGGATTTCTGCTCGTAGCACCGGAGGCCTGTGGAATGAAATTACGTGGCCTTTACGCCATCACCGATAGCCAATTGCTGGCCGGCAAGTTCCTTGCTTATGTAGAAGCGGCGCTGGAAGGTGGCGTGACCCTGCTGCAATACCGCGACAAAAGCAGCGACGAGGCCCGCCGCCTGCGGGAAGCCGAAGCCCTGCGCAACCTGTGCGAACGCTACAAGACCCAGTTGATCATCAACGACGACGCCGAGCTGGCCGCACGCCTGGACGTCGGCGTGCACCTGGGGCAGACCGACGGCCCGTTGGCGCCGGTACGGGCATTGCTCGGGCACAAGGCAATCGTCGGCGCCACCTGCCACGCCAGCCTGGCACTGGCCGAACAGGCCGCCAGCGAAGGCGCCACCTATGTCGCGTTCGGGCGCTTCTTCAACTCCAACACCAAGCCCGGCGCCCCCAGCGCAAACCTTGAACTGCTCGAACAGGCGCACCTCAAACTGCATATCCCGGTCTGCGCCATTGGCGGCATCACCTTGGAGAACGCCGCCCCGCTGGTGGCCCACGGGGTCGACCTGCTGGCGGTGGTCCACGGCCTGTTCGGCGCCGACAGCACCACTGAAGTGACGCGCCGTGCCCGCGCCTTCAACGCGCTGCTGCAGATCAAATAGTCCATTTTTCGTTTTCGAGAGCCCAACCATGTCCCGTTCCGAAACCCTGTTTGCCAATGCCCAGAAACACATCCCCGGCGGCGTGAACTCGCCTGTTCGTGCGTTCAAGAGCGTCGGCGGCACCCCGCTGTTCTTCAAGCACGCCGAAGGCGCGTACGTCACCGACGAAGACGACAAGCGCTATGTCGACTACGTCGGCTCCTGGGGCCCGATGATCCTCGGCCACAGCCATCCGGACGTGCTGGATGCGGTGCGCAAGCAATTGGTCCACGGCCTGTCCTACGGCGCCCCGACCGCGATGGAAACCGAGATGGCCGACCTGGTCTGCTCGATCGTGCCGTCGATGGAAATGGTGCGCATGGTCAGCTCCGGCACCGAGGCGACCATGAGCGCAATCCGCCTGGCGCGGGGCTACACCGGTCGCGACAGCATCATTAAGTTCGAAGGCTGCTACCACGGCCACTCCGACAGCTTGCTGGTCAAGGCCGGCTCCGGCGCACTGACCCAAGGCGTGCCGAGTTCGGCCGGCGTACCCGCAGCCTTCGCCAAGCACACCCTGACCCTGCCGTTCAACGACCTCGAAGAAGTCGAGAAGATGCTCGGCGAAGTCGGCCAGGAAGTGGCGTGCATCATCGTCGAGCCGGTGGCCGGCAACATGAACTGCGTACCACCGGCGCCGGGTTTCCTCGAAGGCCTGCGCAGCCTGTGCGACCAGCATGGCGTGGTGTTGATCTTCGACGAAGTGATGACTGGCTTTCGCGTGGCCCTCGGCGGCGCCCAGGCCCATTACGGCGTCACGCCGGACCTGAGCACCTTTGGCAAGATCATCGGCGGCGGCATGCCGGTGGGCTGCTTCGGCGGCAAACGCAAGATCATGGAGTGCATCGCCCCGCTGGGCCCGGTTTACCAGGCGGGTACGCTGTCGGGCAACCCGTTGGCCATGGCCGCCGGCCTGACCACGCTACGCCTGATCAGTCGCCCGGGCTTCCACGCCGAACTGACCGACTACACCACCCGCCTGCTCGACGGCTTGCAGATCCGCGCCGATGCGGCCGGCATCCCCTTCGTGACCACCCAGGCCGGCGGCATGTTCGGCCTGTATTTCAGCGGCGCCGATGACATCGTCACTTTCGAAGACGTCATGGCCAGCGATGCCGATCGGTTCAAGCGTTTCTTCCACCTGATGCTCGACGGCGGCGTGTACCTGGCCCCGAGTGCGTTCGAAGCCGGCTTCACCTCCATCGCCCATGGCGAGACCGAGCTGAAGATCACCCTCGACGCGGCCGAACGGGCCTTCGCGGCACTGAAGTAAGCCTGTGGATAACTGACGCTGGCTGACGCCGGCGTCAGTGATTGCTGACAACCCCCCGCCCTTTTCCTACGTATTTATGCCCGAAGCTGCTATTAGCATTCCCTCGCAGCAGAAAAACGAGTAAAGACTTTGTAAGGATGGCCCCGCTTATTTCATAATGCGCGCTTATTGGATCCCCCGGAGGGTCCGCGCGCCCCTCAGAGGTAAGTCGATTCCCATGAACCGCACCGGCCGCACCCTTGCCTTGGGCTGCCTGTTGCTCCTTCAGCCGCTGCTGGCGAATGCACAGGCAGGCGGCAACTCGTTGTTGATCCCGGCGCTGGGCCGTTGCACGCTCAACACCCAGCCACAAGATCTCGCACCGGCACTCGACGCCTGTCAAAAAGCGGCGGACGCAGGTGATGCACAAGCGCAATACGAGTTGGGCGAGTTCTACTACGAAGGCAAGGCTGCACCCCGCGACCTCAAGCAAGCCCTCAACTACTTCGAAAAAGCCTCGCTGCAAGGCCATGCCCAGGCGCAATTCAAGCTCGGCGGCATGTTCTTCCATGGCGAAGGCGTGCCGGCCAACAACGTCCAGGCCTACATCGTGCTGAAGATGGCCGCGGTCAACGGCGCCGAAGAAGCCCTGGACACCGCCGACGAAGTCGCCGAGCAGATGCCTCGCGATGAATTGGAAGTGGCGACCCAGGTGCTGGGCCAGATCTTTCGCAAATACCTGATGGAATTGCAGAACGCCGATGGGCGTACGCCTTTTTCGCCGTTGCCCTGATTTTTGCTTTGCCCTTGCCTGCCCCTTCGCGAGCAAGCCCGCTCCCACATAGATCTCCGGTGTTCACAAATAATGTGTTCGCAGACAATCCAGTGTGGGAGCGGGCTTGCTCGCGAATGAGGGCAACTCGGTTTTAAGTCTTACTTCTCAGGCATCGGCATCGGAAACGGCATCACATTGCCGACCGCGCCGCGGGCTTCGCTGATTTTCGGGGTGCCCAAGCGTTCGACTTCGTCGATGCGCACGATCGAGTGCATCGGCACGAAGCTGCGCACCACGCCTTCGAACTGCGCCTTGAGCTTTTCTTCGCTCGGATCGACGACCACTTGCGTGCGCTCGCCAAAGACGAATTCTTCCACTTCCAGGAAACCCCACAGATCACTTTGATAGATCTGCTTGGCGTACATTTCGAACACCTGGCCCTGGTTGAGGAAAATCACCTTGTAGATTGGAGCTTCACGTTTGGTCATGGCTGGCGAAACACATCGGCGGGTAAAAATGAGGGCGCGAACTATAGCATAGCCACTGCTCGCACAGCGGTGGGAACCCAGGGACTTGTTCTCTATAATGCGCGGTTCTTTGAATCACGTGATGATCCCGTCCATGGCCAAGAAGCTTTACATCGAAACCCACGGTTGCCAGATGAACGAGTACGACAGCTCGCGCATGGTCGATCTGCTGGGTGAACACCAGGCCCTGGAAGTCACCGCCCGCGCTGAAGACGCGGACGTGATCCTGCTCAACACCTGCTCGATCCGCGAACGCGCCCAAGACCGGGTGTACTCCCAGCTCGGCCGCTGGCGCGAACTGAAGCTGGCCAACCCGGAGATGGTCATCGCCGTGGGCGGTTGCGTGGCCAGCCAGGAAGGCGCCGCCATTCGTGATCGCGCGCCCTACGTGGACGTGGTCTTCGGCCCGCAGACCTTGCACCGCCTGCCGGAGATGATCGACGCCGCGCGCAGCACCAAGCTGCCGCAAGTGGACGTCTCGTTCCCGGAAATCGAAAAATTCGACCACCTGCCCGAACCGCGCATCGACGGCCCAAGTGCCTACGTGTCGGTGATGGAAGGTTGCAGCAAGTACTGCACGTTCTGCGTGGTCCCTTACACCCGCGGCGAAGAAGTCAGCCGACCGTTCGACGACGTGATCGCCGAAATCATCCACCTGGCGGAACACGGCGTACGCGAAGTGACCCTGCTGGGGCAGAACGTCAACGGCTATCGCGGCCTGACCCATGACGGGCGCCTGGCGGACCTCGCCGAACTGATCCGCGTCGTGGCGGCAGTGGATGGCATCGACCGCATCCGCTACACCACGTCTCATCCGCTGGAGTTCTCCGACAGCCTGATCCAGGCCCACGCCGAAGTCCCCGAACTGGTCAAGCACCTGCACCTGCCGGTGCAATCGGGCTCCGACCGGATCCTTGCGGCCATGAAACGCAACCACACGGCGCTGGAATACAAATCCAAGCTGCGCAAGTTGCGTGCGGCAGTGCCGGGGATCTGTATCAGTTCGGACTTTATCGTCGGTTTCCCAGGCGAAACCGAGAAAGACTTCCAGCAGACCATGAAGCTGATCGAAGACGTGGGCTTCGACTTCTCCTATTCCTTCGTCTATAGCCAGCGTCCTGGCACCCCGGCGGCCGACTTGGCGGACGAAACCCCGGAAGAACTGAAAAAAGAACGGCTCAACGCCTTGCAACACCGCCTCAACCAGCAGGGCTTCGAGATCAGCCGACAGATGGTCGGTTCCGTCCAGCGGATTCTGGTGACCGATTATTCGAAAAAAGACCCGGGCGAGCTGCAAGGACGCACCGAAAACAACCGCATCGTCAACTTCCGCTGCGACACCCCGGCCCTGATCGGCCAGTTCGCCGACGTGCACATCGACGCCGCGCAACCGCACTCGCTGCGGGGTTCGCTCATTCAGTGAGCACTTATTCCCCTGTGGGAGCGGGCTTGCTCGCGAAAGCGGTAGATCAGACAACACATGCGCTGAATGTAAGACCGCCTTCGCGAGCAAGCCCGCTCCCACAAAAGACCGCGCCGGTCGCCGGAACCAGATTCGCCTGTTTAAGAGCTTTCGCACCCAGCCTACTGGCGTTATCCTTGATTTCACCTTAATTGCCCCTGGGCGGCTAAAAACGACCTTGAACGCACCCATCGAACCACATCGCTTTATTCTCGAGCCCTTTGAGGCTCGCCGCTTCGCCAATCTGTGCGGGCAATTCGACGAGCATCTGCGCTTGATCGAACAGCGCCTGGCCATCGAGATCCGCAACCGCGGAAACCAGTTCGAACTGATCGGCGAACCCAAGCACACCACCTCCGCGGAAAACCTGCTGCGCCGTCTCTACCGGGAAACCAAGGGGAGCGAGCTGTCGCCGGACACGGTCCACCTGTTCCTCCAGGAGTCGGCTGTCGAAGAACTCGACAACCCCGCCCCGTCGGAACCTGCCGTGGCCCTGCGCACGAAAAAAGGCATGATTCGCCCGCGCGGCTTGAATCAGCAGCGCTACGTGAAGGAAATCCTCGGCAACGACATCAACTTCGGCATCGGCCCGGCCGGTACCGGCAAGACCTACCTGGCCGTGGCCTGCGCCGTCGATGCGCTGGAACGCGAACAGGTGCGGCGTATCCTGCTGGTGCGACCGGCGGTCGAAGCGGGTGAAAAACTCGGCTTCCTGCCCGGCGACCTGGCCCAGAAGATCGACCCGTACCTGCGCCCGCTCTATGACGCGCTGTATGAAATGCTCGGCTTCGAATACGTCGCCAAGCTGATCGAGCGCCAGGTCATCGAGGTCGCGCCGCTGGCCTACATGCGTGGTCGGACCCTGAACAACAGCTTCATCATCCTCGACGAAAGCCAGAACACCACGGTCGAGCAGATGAAAATGTTCCTGACCCGGATCGGCTTCGGCTCCACCGCAGTCATCACCGGGGACATCACCCAGGTCGACTTGCCCAAGGGCACCAAGTCCGGGCTGAACCATGTGATCCAGGTCCTCAAGGACGTGCCGGGCATCAGCTTCACGCATTTCATGCCCAAGGACGTCGTGCGCCACCCGTTGGTGCAGCGCATTGTCGAAGCCTACGAGCGTTTCGAGCATCGCGCCGAGGAAGAGTTGGCCGAAAGCAAAGGCAATGGCCGCAATGCTTGAACTCGACCTGCAAGTGGCCTGTGAACACGCCGCCCCCAGCGAAGCCCAGTTCCGCCAATGGTGCGAACTGGCCCTGCGCCAGCGCAGCGCCGATTCCGAGCTGACGATCCGCCTGGTGGACGAAGCCGAGGGCCGTGAACTGAACCACACCTGGCGACAAAAAGACTACGCCACCAACGTGCTGTCGTTCCCCGCCGATGTTCCCGACGAACTGCTCGACATCCCGCTGCTGGGCGATCTGGTGATCTGCGTCCCGGTGGTGGAACGTGAAGCGGCGGAACAAGACAAGACATCCGAGGCCCATTGGGCCCATCTGGTGATTCACGGCTGCTTGCATCTATTGGGTTACGACCATATAGAAGATGACGAAGCCGAAGAAATGGAAGCGCTGGAACGAACGTTGCTTGCAGAGCTGGGTCATCCCGACCCCTACGCCGGCGACGAACACTGATACATCAACCTGTAACGACAAAGGATTCAGAGTAATCGCTATGAGCGAAGATCGATCGACCAACGGGCAGAAGTCATGGCTGGGCAAGCTCACCCAGGCTTTTGCCCATGAGCCGAAAAACCGCCAGGAGCTGCTGGAGCTGCTGCGCGATGCACACCAGAACAAACTGCTGGACAGCGAAGCGCTGGCCATCGTCGAAGGCGCCATCCAGGTCGCTGACCTGCAAGTGCGGGACATCATGGTCCCGCGCTCGCAGATGGTCAGCATCAAGGCGACCCAGACCCCGCGTGAATTCCTGCCCGCCGTGGTCGACTCCGCTCACTCGCGCTACCCAGTCGTCGGCGAGAGCCATGACGATGTCATGGGCGTGCTGCTGGCCAAGGACCTGCTGCCGCTGATCCTCCAGGAGAACGGCGACAGCTTCAACATCAAGGACCTGCTGCGCCCGGCCACCTTCGTGCCCGAGTCCAAGCGCCTGAACGTGCTGCTGCGTGAATTCCGCGCCAACCACAACCACATGGCCATCGTCATCGACGAGTACGGCGGCGTGGCTGGCCTGGTCACCATCGAAGACGTGCTCGAGCAGATCGTCGGCGACATCGAGGACGAGCACGACGTCGAGGAAGACAGCTACATCAAGCCACTGCCCAGCGGCGACTTCCTGATCAAGGCCCTGACGCCAATCGAGAACTTCAATGAATTCTTCGACAGCCAGTTCTCCGACGATGAGTTCGACACCGTCGGCGGCCTGGTGATGAGTGCTTTCGGGCACCTGCCCAAGCGCAACGAAACCACGGAAATCGGCTCCTGGCGCTTCCGTATCCTGAATGCCGACAGCCGTCGGATTCACTTGCTGCGCCTGTCACCCATTGGCCGATAACCCCTGCGAGACCCGCTAAGGACACACATGCGCTGGACAACCCGCCCCGGCTGGCCCGGTAACTTGCTGGCCGTGGCGGCCGGTGCGATCACCACCCTGGCCTTGGCGCCGTTCGATATCTGGCCGCTGGCATTGCTGGCGGTCGGTTTGTTCTACGCCGGGCTGCGCGAGCTTTCGCCGCGCCAGGCCTTGGGCCGTGGCTGGTGTTTCGGTTTCGGTTTGTTTGGCGCCGGCACCAGTTGGATCTACGTCAGCATCCACAACTTCGGTGGCGCCTCGGTGCTGCTCGCCGGGTTCTTGATGCTGCTGTTCATCGCCGCCATCGCCTGGTTCTTCGCCCTGCCCGCCTGGTTGTGGGCGCGCTGGTTGCGCCGCAACGAGGCGCCACTGGCCGATGCCCTGGCATTCGCCGCGCTGTGGCTGGGCCAGGAAGCGTTTCGTGGCTGGTTTCTCACCGGGTTCCCGTGGCTGTATTCCGGCTATAGCCAGCTCGACGGCCCCCTGGCCGGCCTCGCGCCATTGGGCGGGATGTGGCTGATCTCCTTCACCCTCGCCCTGACCGCCGCGCTGCTGTACAACGCGCCCCGATTGCTCCGCGGCGCCCGCAAAGGCTTTATTGCCGCGGGCGTGTTGCTGCTGATCGGCCCATGGGTGGCCGGCATGGCGCTCAAGGGCCACGCCTGGACCAGCCCCTCGGGCAACCCGCTGAGTGTCGCGGCGATCCAGGGCAACATCGAACAAAGCATGAAGTGGGACCCCGACCAGCTCAACGCGCAGCTGGCGCTGTACCGCGACATGAGCTTCGCCTCCAAGCGCGTCGACCTGCTGATCTGGCCGGAAACCGCGGTGCCGGTGCTCAAGGAATCCGCCCAAGGCTACCTGGACATGATGGGCAACTTCGCCGCCGAACGGCAGTCGGCGTTGATTACCGGCGTGCCGATCCGGCAACTGGTGCGCCACGAAAAGCGTTACTACAACGGCATCACCGTGACCGGCGAAGGTGACGGTACTTATTTGAAGCAAAAGCTCGTGCCGTTCGGCGAATACGTGCCCCTGCAGGACATCCTGCGGGGCCTGATCGCCTTCTTCGACCTGCCCATGTCGGACTTCGCCCGGGGCCCGGCCGACCAGCCGTTGCTGCAAGCCAAGGGTTACCAGATCGCGCCGTTCATCTGCTATGAAGTGGTCTACCCGGAGTTCGCCGCCAGCCTGTCGGCGCGCAGCGACCTGCTGCTGACCATCAGCAACGACACCTGGTTCGGCACCTCGATCGGCCCGTTGCAACACCTGCAAATGGCCCAGATGCGCGCCCTGGAGGCCGGCCGCTGGATGATCCGCGCCACCAACAACGGCGTGACCGGCCTGATCAACCCCTTTGGCCAGATCACCGCACAGATCCCGCAATTCGAGCGCGGCATCCTGTATGGCGAAGTAGTGCCGATGCACGGCTTGACCCCGTACCTGCAATGGCGCTCGTGGCCGCTGATCGTTTTGTGCGTGTTGTTGCTGGGCTGGGCGCTGATGGCGAGCCGGATGGCCAGGACGGTTTAACTCGTTCCCCCCATGTGAATGAAAAACCCTGTGGCGAGGGAGCTTGCTCCCGCTGGCCTGCGCAGCAGGCCCTTTTTTTGGGGCCGCTTCGCGACCCAGCGGGAGCAAGCTCCCTCGCCACAATAGCGTTCATTTCAATTATTCAGCGATAAAACAACCAATACCCCACCAGCCCCACCGCCTCGTTCATCAGTTGCCCGGACTGCCAGATCGCCTTGAACTCCGGCATCCAGCCACCCAGTGGCCGGGCGTTGTCCTGGCCCAGGAAACCCACAGGTGCCGGCACCACTTCAAATCCCGAGCGTTCGAAACTCCAGGCCGCCCGCGGCATGTGCCAGGCCTGGGTGACCACCACCACTCGCTTGATGCCGGCGGGCAGCAGGATTTCGGCGCTCATCTGGGCGTTTTCCCAGGTCGTGCGGCTGCGCTCTTCCTGCCAGCGCACGGTCACGCCGAAATCATCGCGCATCGAGTCAGCCATCAGCCTGGCCTCGCTGGGCGGGGTGCCGTAGTGCAAGCCCCCGGTTGTCAGCACGGGCAAGCCCGAAGCCTTGGCCAGCCGCGCCGCATAACGCTGACGCTCAAGCCCCACACCGGTGGGCTGGTCGGCTCCCCAGGCCGGGTCACCGCGCTCGCGACCGGAGCCCAGCACCACGATGACGTCGGCACGCTGGGCCAGGGTCGCCCAGTCACTGCGCAGCAGCGGTGGATCACGCTCCAAGGCCTTGGCGCTCCACTGCACCGCCACCGGCAGGCTCATCAGCCAGAAGCCGCCCAAGCCCGCGACGAAACACAGGCGGGCCAGGCGCGGTCGTGAATGGCGCCACCACCAGGCAAGCGCCAACAGCAGCAAAAGAATGCCGGGGGGCAATAAAAGTTGTTTGATGAAATAGCGAAACGGCATCGGGCATCTCCATAGATGCCCGAAGCCTAGGTGGGTTGACGCAAAGCGACAACAGATTCGAAAAAACCTTGAATCAAAAAAAGCGACACGCGTGAATCCGGCGTTACTTGAACTGCAGTGACCGGACCTTTACAGCATCCTTGTCAGGCGTCCGGTCCTTGAGCCACACGACTTTGGCCGAACGGGGCGCATCGAGACGCTTGTTTGCCTGGGCCCCCATCGCAGGGGCCTGGTGCCCGACCTGCTCAAGGTAGGCCTTGACCAGTTCGAACTCTGCGGGGCTCAAGCCACGCAGTTCCAGCTCTGCCGGGCGCTCATCACGCAAGCGACCGGCGGTTCTTGCAGCGTCCAGGGCCACCCCGAGACGATCGATCAATTTTTCATACAACTCAGGTGTAGCGACTTTTCGTTGTGATTCAACCATCCCTCACCTCATTGAAGATAAGACTCACTCCCCATTGAGAAGCTTAGCTTCGCTGGGCAAACCGGCAGGGCGCCGCGACCAACGGCCCTGAACACGGGTCATCGCCTGGGGTCGTCGATGGTCGACACGCAATCTAAGGTTTCCCTCGGTAGAGCGCGGTCATGTATGCTACGGCGCTTCCTGTAACTCCACTTCCAGCTTGGCTGGGCATCGAAAACGCCACATTCGGCGTCGTCTGCGCCCAGCATCGCCACGAAGAGGATTGGGCCACCCCATTCAGTACAAAAGTAGCCATGCACGAACACTACCAGCCCCGTGAAATCGAAGCCGCCGCCCAGTCGTTCTGGGACGAGAAAAAGTCCTTTGAAGTCAGTGAACAGCCAGGCAAGGAGACTTACTACTGCCTGTCGATGTTCCCTTACCCCAGCGGCAAGCTACACATGGGGCACGTGCGCAACTACACCATCGGCGACGTGATCTCCCGCTACCAGCGCATGCAAGGCAAGAACGTCCTGCAACCCATGGGTTGGGACGCCTTCGGCATGCCGGCGGAAAACGCCGCGATGAAGAACAACGTGGCGCCCGCCAAGTGGACCTACGAAAACATCGCCTACATGAAATCCCAGCTGCGCAGCCTGGGCCTGGCGGTGGACTGGTCCCGCGAAGTGACCACCTGCAAGCCCGACTACTACCGCTGGGAACAATGGCTGTTCACCCGCCTGTTCGAAAAAGGCGTGATCTACCGCAAGAACGGCACCGTGAACTGGGACCCGGTGGACCAGACCGTACTGGCCAACGAGCAAGTGATCGACGGGCGCGGCTGGCGCTCCGGCGCGCTGATCGAAAAGCGCGAGATCCCGATGTACTACTTCAAGATCACCGCCTATGCGGATGAACTCCTGGAGAGCCTCGACGAGCTGACCGGCTGGCCCGAGCAGGTCAAGACCATGCAGCGCAACTGGATCGGCAAGTCCCGGGGCATGGAAGTACAGTTCCCGTACGACGTCGCCTCCATCGGCGAAGCCGGCATCCTGAAAGTCTTCACCACCCGCCCCGACACGCTGATGGGCGCCACCTATGTGGCCGTGGCCGCCGAGCATCCGCTGGCGACCCTGGCCGCCCGCAACAACCCTGAGCTGCAGGCGTTCATCGCCGAATGCAAAGGCGGCAGCGTCGCCGAAGCCGACGTCGCCACCCAGGAGAAGAAAGGCCTACCGACGTCGCTGTTCGTCGAGCACCCGCTCACCGGTGAGAAGCTGCCGGTGTGGGTCGCCAACTACGTGCTGATGCACTACGGCGACGGCGCGGTCATGGCCGTGCCGGCCCACGACGAGCGTGATTTCGAATTCGCCCACAAGTACAACCTGCCGGTCAAGGCGGTGGTGCGCACCAGCGCCGGCGACCAGACCCCGGCACCTTGGCAGGACGCCTACGGCGAACACGGCGAGCTGATCAACTCCGGCGAGTTCAACGGCCTGGATTTCGCCGGTGCGTTCGACGCCATCGAAGTCGCCCTGATCAAGAAGAACCTCGGTGCCTCGCGCACCCAGTTCCGCCTGCGTGACTGGGGCATCAGCCGCCAGCGCTACTGGGGCTGCCCGATCCCGATCGTGCATTGCGACACCTGCGGTGACGTACCGGTGCCGGAAGACCAGTTGCCTGTGGTCCTGCCGGAAGACGTCGTACCCGACGGCGCCGGCTCGCCCCTGGCACGCATGCCTGAGTTCTATGAGTGCAGCTGCCCGAAATGCGGCGCGCCAGCCAAGCGCGAAACCGACACCATGGACACCTTCGTCGAGTCCTCCTGGTACTACGCCCGCTACGCCTCGCCGCACTATGAAGGTGGCTTGGTGGAAAAATCCGCGGCTGACCATTGGCTGCCAGTGGACCAGTACATCGGCGGCATCGAACACGCCATTCTCCACCTGCTCTATGCGCGCTTCTTCCACAAGCTGATGCGCGACGAAGGCCTGGTGAGCTCCAACGAGCCGTTCAAGAACCTGCTGACCCAAGGCATGGTGATCGCCGAGACTTACTATCGTCGCGAAGCCAACGGTGCCTACACCTGGTTCAACCCGAGCGACGTCGAACTCGAACGCGACAGCAAGGCCAAGGTCATCAGCGCCAAGCTGATCGCCGACGGCCTGCCGGTGGAAATCGGCGGCACCGAGAAGATGGCCAAGTCGAAGAACAACGGCGTCGACCCACAGTCGATGATCGACCAGTTCGGCGCGGACACCTGCCGCCTGTTCATGATGTTCGCCTCGCCACCTGACATGAGCGCCGAATGGTCCGACTCCGGCGTCGAAGGCTCGCACCGCTTCCTCAAGCGCGTCTGGCGCCTGGCCCAAGC
Organism: Pseudomonas sp. Z3-6; assembly: GCF_051131985.1. Classification (NCBI taxonomy): domain Bacteria; kingdom Pseudomonadati; phylum Pseudomonadota; class Gammaproteobacteria; order Pseudomonadales; family Pseudomonadaceae; genus Pseudomonas; species Pseudomonas sp. Z3-6. The sequence goes on along the minus strand of NZ_CP071644.1, from coordinate 931,397 downwards.
CCATGTCACCCAGGGCCTGCCGGGCAAACTGGACGTCGCCGGCCTGAACGACGAGCAGAAAGCCGTTCGCCGCTCGATCCACCTGGCCATCAAGCAGGCCAGCCATGACGTCGGCCAGAACCACAAGTTCAACACCGCCATCGCCCAGGTGATGACGCTGATGAACGTGCTGGAAAAAGCCGCCCAAGGCACCGAGCAGGATCGCGCATTGATTCACGAAGGCCTGGAAGCCGTGACGCTGCTGCTGGCGCCGATCACGCCGCACATCAGCCACGAGCTGTGGAATCAACTGGGTCACGCCGACCCGGTGATCGATGCACGCTGGCCGCTGGTGGACGAAACCGCGCTGGTGCAGGACAGCCTGACCCTGGTCATCCAGGTCAACGGCAAGTTGCGCGGCCAGATCGAAATGCCGGCCGCCGCCACTCGCGAAGAAGTCGAAGCCGCTGCACGGGCCAACGAAAACGTGCTGCGCTTCGTCGATGGCCTGACGATTCGCAAAGTGATCGTCGTGCCCGGCAAGCTGGTCAACATCGTCGCAAGCTAATTGGATCGGGCGCCAGGCTTGAGCCTGGCGCCGAATACAACCTGCGGGGTCGCCTGGTCGACCCCCATAGGGTTCAAGGGGAGCAACAAGATGATCAAACGTAATCTGCTGGTAGTGGGCCTGGCGGTCCTGTTGAGCGCCTGCGGCTTCCAACTGCGCGGCACCGGCACCACCGAGCTGGCGATCAACGAACTGGACCTCAGCGCACGGGACGCCTATGGCGAAACCGTCAAGATGCTGCGCGACAACCTGGAAAACAGCGGCGTGAAAGTCTACGGCGGAGCGCCGTACAAGCTGGTATTGACCCGTGAACAGCAAAGCCAGCGCAGCCTGAGCTATGCCGGCGCCGGTCGTTCGGCCGAATACGAACTGAACAACGTGCTGAGCTATGAAATCCGCGGCCAGAACGATCTGGTGCTGCTGGACGACAAGCTGGAGGTACAGAAGGTCTACCTGCACGACGGCAACAACATCACCGGTTCCGACCAGGAGTCGAGCGAAGTGCGCGACGAAATGCGTCGTGACCTCGTGCAACGCATGATGCTGCGTCTGCAACAGCTGAGCCCGGCCCAACTGGACCAACTGCAACAGACCGCCGACGCCAAGGCCAAGGCCGAAGCCGAAGCGCTGGAAGCGGCACGCAAGGCTGAAGCGGAAACCCCGCAGCAGTCGCCAATGCAGATCCCGGCTGAATAAGCCTTGCGGGGCGCTCCGGCGCCCCGCTCGCCTTCTCTTATGAAGCTCGCTCCCGCCCAACTCGGCAAACACCTGCAAGGCGCGCTTGCGCCCGTCTACATCATCAGCGGCGATGACCCGCTGCTGTGCCAGGAAGCCGCCGACGCCATCCGCTGCGCCGCTCGCCAACAAGGCTTCGACGAACGCCAGGTCTTCGCCGCCGATGCCAGTTTCGACTGGGGCACGCTGCTGCAAGCCGGGGCGAGCATGTCGTTGTTCGCCGAAAAACGCCTGCTGGAACTGCGCTTGCCGTCTGGCAAGCCCGGTGACAAGGGCGCCGCCGCGCTGATCGAATATTGCTCGCGCCCGGCCGAAGACACGGTGCTGCTCATCAGTTTGCCGAAACTTGACGGCAGCGCGCAGAAGACCAAATGGGGCAAGGCCCTGGTGGAAGGCCCGCAGACCCAGTTCGTGCAGATCTGGCCGGTGGACGTCAGCCAGTTGCCCAGTTGGATTCGTCAGCGCCTGTCCCAGGCGGGCCTCTCGGCCACCCAGGACGCAGTGGAGCTGATTGCCGCCCGGGTCGAGGGCAACCTGCTGGCCGCTGCCCAGGAAATCGAAAAACTCAAGCTGATGGCCGAGGGCGGGCAGATCACCGTGGAAACGGTGCAGGCCGCCGTGGCCGACAGTGCGCGCTTCGATGTCTTCGGGCTGACCGATGCGATCCTCAACGGCGAAGCCGCCCACGCCTTGCGCATGCTCGAAGGCCTGCGGGGCGAAGGCGTCGAGCCGCCGGTCATCCTCTGGGCCCTGGCTCGGGAGCTGCGCCTGCTGGCCAACCTGTCCCTGCAATACAGCCAGGGCGTACCGCTGGACAAAGCCTTCAGCCAGGCCCGCCCGCCCGTGTGGGACAAGCGCAAACCGCTGATGAGCAAGGCCCTGCAGCGTTATTCCGCGTCGCGCTGGGCGCAATTGCTGCTCGAGGCCCAACGCATCGACGCGCAGATCAAGGGCCAGGCCGCGGGCTCACCGTGGATGAGCCTCAGTCGGTTGTCGCTGTTGATGGCCGGGCAGCGGCTGCCCTTGCCCGCTGAATAAACGTCCTTTCCAGACAACATTTTTTTTTGTGACAAGAATGCTGTTGTGGCGAGGGAGCTTGCTCCCGCTGGGCTGCGCAGCAGACCCAAAAAAACAGGGCCGCTGCGCGCTGGAACGCCAGCCCGGCCCAGCGGGAGCAAGCTCCCTCGCCACAAAAGCGCTTCACCTCAGATGACATTTCCTACGCAATGCAGGGACTGGACAACCACCCAACTCTGTCCCATGATTTGCCTCGCAAAAACCACCCCACGAGAGATCCCATCATGAGCAAGAAGCCATCCAGGCATGGCCCCAACAAGGCCAAGTCCATCGTCGCCCAGCCCCTGTTCCGCAGCCGCCAGGAACGACCCGCCAAGGGCAAGGGCAGCTACCGCCGCGAAGCCTTCCAGTCTGACAACTGGGAGGCTTCTTGCTTTCTGGCCGCTTGAAACACTCGGACAAGCCCTACGCCCCTTTCGCATGATAAGGTCAGCACCTGATTTGTATTTCTGGACCCGTGCATGCCCTTCTGTCTTTCCCATCGTTGGCCACTGCGCCAAATGATTGTTGCCGCAAGCGTTGTCCTGCTTGTCGCCTGCGCCGAAAAACCTACCGCCGCCGACGCCCAACCACTCCCGACAGCTCCCGTCGTGACCGCGCCTGCCATCGTGCCGCCCGTGGTACCCACCGGTGACGACTTGGTGATTGCGCCCACCCAGACCTTCGCTGAATGGCAGGCCGGGTTTCGCAGGGAAGCGCTGGCCGCCGGGATCCGTGCCGATTTGTTCGACCGCGCGTTTGTCGGCGTCAGCCCGGACATGAGCGTGATCAAGGCCGACCGCAGCCAGCCGGAATTTACCCGTCCCGTCTGGGAATACCTCGACGGTGCGCTGTCGCCACTGCGAGTCAACAAGGGCAAGAGCCTGATCCAACAGCACGCCCAGATCCTGCAAAGCATCGAGCAGCGTTATGGCGTCGATCGCGAGGCGCTGGTGGCGGTATGGGGCATGGAGAGCAACTTCGGCCAGTTCCAGGGCAGCAAGTCGGTGATCAACTCCCTGGCGACCCTGGCCTACGAAGGACGGCGCCCGGGCTTTGCCCATGCGCAATTGATCGCCGCGCTGCAGATCCTGCAACAGGGCGATATCACACCAGAAAAAATGCTCGGCTCCTGGGCCGGTGCCATGGGCCAGACCCAGTTCATCCCCACCACGTATAACACCCATGCAGTGGATTTCGACGGCGACGGGCGCCGCGACATCTGGGGCAGCTCCACCGACGCCCTGGCCTCGACCGCGCACTACTTGCAAAGCTCCGGCTGGCAGCGCGGCCAGCCGTGGGGGTTCGAGGTCTCGCTCAACGAGGGCTTCGACTACACGCTGGCCGATGGCACGATCCGCAAGCCTGTCTCCGAATGGATGCGGCTAGGCGTTGCAGAATATGGCGGCTTGCCGATCGCCCCCGAGGACAAGCAGCTCTCGGCGTCCTTGCTCCTGCCGGCTGGCCATCGCGGTCCGGCGTTCCTGATCTTCGATAACTTCCGCGCCATCCTCAAGTACAACAATTCATCGTCCTATGCCTTGGCGGTCGGGTTGTTGTCGAAGCGCTTCAGCGGTGCGGGGTTGGTCTATGGCCAATGGCCAAAGGAAGACCTGCCCCTGAGCCGCAGCGAACGCGTGGAACTGCAAACCCTGCTGGGCAAGCATAACTACGACGCGGGCAACCCCGACGGCATCATCGGCGCCAACACCCGCAAAGCGATCCGCAGCGCCCAGCAGTCGTTCGGCTGGCCGGCGGATGGGTATCCGACGCACCAACTGCTTGAGGCGTTGCGCAACCGCTGAATTGCGGTATGGCTACTACCGCTTTCGCGAGCAAGCCCGCTCCCACATTCGACCGTGTTCTCATGAAGAAACGCGATCATCTGTGGGAGCGGGCTTGCTCGCGAAGACTGACTTGCAGACGCTACATGACTAGCGGCTGACCACCACATCCTGCTCCAACACCAACCTCTTCTCCCCCGCATCCAGCGTCACCAATGCGCCCATGGGCAAGGTCAGGTTCGGATCGCAGTGCCCGCTGCGCCAGCCGGACAACACCGGGATGCGCAACGGTGCGAAGGTCTGCTTGAGCAACCGGTTCAACGCCTCGAGGTCTACCCCCGCTATATCCCCTACCAGGACCCCGCGCAACTTCGCCAGGGTGCCCGCCAGTCGCAATTGAGTCAGCAGGCGATCGATGCGATACAGCGGTTCGTTGACATCTTCGATGAACAGGATCACCCCTTCGGCGTCGATCTGATAGGGCGTGCCCATGGTCGCGGCGATCATCGAGAGGTTGCCGCCCAGCAGGCGTCCGTGGGCGATGCCTGGCTCGACGGTGGTCAACGGGTAGGCCGCGGGATGGCTCAGCAGGCTGCCGGCTTTCACCTGTCCACGTAGCAGGCTGAAAAACGAGGTGACGGTTGGGGGTTCCTTGTCGCCCAGGAGGTCGGCGTTGAGCAGCGGGCCATGGAAGGTCACGAAGCCTGCGTAGCGGCTGATGGCCAGGTGCAGGGCGGTGATGTCGCTGTAGCCGACGAATGGTTTGGGGTTGCGTTTCAGGAGGTCAAAGTCGATGCGGTCCAGCAGGCGTGGCGTGCCGTAGCCGCCGCGTAGGCAGATGATGGCTTTGATTTCCGGGTCGGCGAAGGCGGCGTGGAGGTCGTTCAGGCGTGTTTCGTCGCTGCCGGCCAGGTAGGTGTCCTTTTCGTAGACGCCTGGGAATATTCGCAGCTCATAGCCCCTTGCGCGCATCCATTGGATGGCTTTTTCCGTGTCCAGGGGGGCGGGGCCGGCCGGGGCGATTACTCCGATCAGGCCTTCTTTTGGGAGTGCTGGGACGGGGTGGTGTGGGGTTAGGGCCATGGGGTTCCCGGCTTTTTGATCGTGTATATATCCGTTTTTTTTGTAACGGCGGCTGGCTGTTCCGCTCTTACAGCGGGTCACTTTTGGAAAGAGCGCCAAAAGTAACCAAAAACGCTCTGCCCCACCACTCGGTGCCTCGCCTAGGCTCGGCATGCCCTCACTCCGGCATTGCTCCGTGGGCCGCCGCGAAGGGCCATCCATGGCCCAGCGCGGCTATCCCGGCATCCATGCCGGGATGCCCACTGCGCAATGCCTGCGTTCGGCCAGCGTGGTTTAACGGGGCGTCTCCAGATCAAGATCAAGATCAAGATCAAAAGCAAAAGCAGTCGGGGCTGGCATTTATGTGGCTGCACCACTGCTATCGCGAGCAAGCTCGCTCCCACATTAGATCTTCAGCAGACACAAAACCCATATACACCGCAAAAACCTGTGGGAGCGAGCCTGCTCGCGAAGAGGCCGGCACATCCAACATCACCGCAAACTGACCCACCGCCTTCGCGAGCAGGCTCGCTCTCACATTAGATCTTCAGCGGACACAAAACCCATATACACCGCAAAAACCTGTGGGAGCGGGCTTGCTCGCGAAGAGGCCGGCACATCCAACATCACCGCAAACTGACCCACCGCCTTCGCGAGCAGGCTCGCTCTCACATTAGATCTTCAGCGGACACAAAACCCATATACACCGCAAAAACCTGTGGGAGCGAGCCTGCTCGCGAAGAGGCCGGCACATCCAACATCACCGCAAACTGACCCACCGCCTTCGCGAGCAGGCTCGCTCTCACATTAGATCTTCAGCGGACACAAAACCCATATACACCGCAAAAACCTGTGGGAGCGAGCCTGCTCGCGAAGAGGCCGGCACATCCAACATCACCGCAAACTGACCCACCGCCTTCGCGAGCAAGCTCGCTCCCACATTAGATCTTCAGCAGACACAAACCCCTATACACCGCAAAAACCTGTGGGAGCGGGCTTGCTCGCGAAGAGGCCGGCACATCCAACATCCCCGCAAACTGACCCACCGCCTTCGCGAGCAAGCTCGCTCCCACATTAGATCTTCAGCAGACACAAACCCCTATACACCGCAAAAACCTGTGGGAGCGAGCCTGCTCGCGAAGAGGCCGGCACATCCAACATCCCCGCAAACTGACCCACCGCCTTCGCGAGCAAGCTCGCTCCCACATTAGATCTTCAGCAGACACAAACCCCTATACACCGCAAAAACCTGTGGGAGCGAGCCTGCTCGCGATGAGGCAGGCACATCCAACATCACCGCAAACTGACACACCGCTTTCGCGAGCAAGCCCGCTCCCACAGGAGAAACGCGGTCCCACCAAGAACCAGGTCGGCTCTAAGGCCGCCTCGCTTTGGCTTTTGATCTGGGGCGCCCCATTAACCACGATGGCTGAACGAAGGTATTGCGCAGTGGGCAACCCGGCATGGATGCCGGGTTAGCCGCGCTGGGCCATGGATGGCCCTTCGCGGCGGCCCACGGAGCGATGCCTTCGTTCAGGCATGCCGAGCCTAGGCGAGGCACCGAGTGGTGGGGCAAAGCGCTTTTGGTTACTTTTGGCGCTTTTCCAAAAGTGACCCGCCGTAAGGGCGGAACCATAAGTAGCCGTTACCGAAGAAACGGATATACCCACCACCCCAAAAATCAACGCTAAAAAATCAGGACCCCAGCAACTCAGCCTTGACCAACTTAGCCTGCTCATCCGCATGATACGAAGACCGCACCAACGGCCCCGAAGCCACGTTCTTGAACCCCATCTTGTACCCTTCCTCGGCAAACCAGGCAAAGGTATCCGGATGCACAAAACGCTGCACCGGCAAGTGGCTACGGGAAGGCTGCAGATATTGGCCCAAGGTCAGCATGTCGATGTCATGCTCACGCATCCGCTTCATGACCTCGATAACCTCCTCATCCGTCTCACCCAAGCCCAGCATCAAGCCAGACTTGGTCGGAATGTGCGGCATCATCTGCTTGAAGCGCTGCAGCAAGGTCAGCGACCACTGGTAATCCGAACCCGGACGCGCGGCCTTGTACAGGCGCGGCACGGTTTCCAGGTTGTGGTTGAACACATCCGGCGGCTCGGCGGCGGTGATTTCCAGGGCGATGTCCATGCGGCCACGGTAATCGGGCACCAGGGTTTCCAGTTGGACGTTCGGCGACAGTTTGCGAATCTCGCGGATGCAATCGGCAAAGTGCTGGGCACCGCCGTCACGCAGGTCGTCGCGGTCCACGGAGGTGATGACCACGTACTTGAGCTTCAGGTCGGCGATAGCGATGGCCAGGCTTTCCGGCTCGTTGGTGTCCAAGGGCTTCGGCCGGCCGTGGCCGACGTCGCAGAACGGGCAGCGACGGGTGCAGATGTCGCCCATGATCATGAACGTGGCGGTGCCGCCGGAGAAGCATTCGCCCAGGTTCGGGCAGGAGGCTTCTTCGCAGACACTGTGCAGCTTGTGCTTGCGCAGCAGGGCCTTGATACGGTCGACTTCCGGGGAAACCGGGATGCGCACGCGGATCCAGTCGGGTTTCTTCGGCAATTCGGTGGTAGGAATGATCTTGACCGGGATGCGTGCAACCTTCTCGGCGCCGCGCAGCTTGACGCCGGCCTCTACCTTGGCACGCGGGGCCGGACGCTCGGTGACGTCCAGCGTCGGGATCATGGTTTGCACTGCATCAGTAGTCATATCAGTCGATTCCGCCCGTGAGGGTCGTCTGCTCAGCATAGTCGAGGTGTTTGACGAGCTGCGCGCGCAGCCGGGCACTTACCTCGGCAAATTCAATCGATCCTGCGTGCTCGCTCAACTGGGTCATCGCCAGTCCCGCGTAGCCACAGGGATTAATCCGTCGGAATGGCGCCAGGTCCATGTCCACGTTCAACGCCAGGCCATGAAACGAACAGCCGTGGCGGATCCGCAAACCCAGGGACGCGATCTTCGCCCCATCGACGTAGACACCCGGCGCATCCGGCTTGGCCGCCGCCGTCACCCCATAGCTGGCCAACAGCTCGATCAGGCACGTCTCCATGCGGGTGACCAGCTCGCGCACGCCAAACCCCAGCTTGCGCACATCCAGCAACAGGTAGGCGACCAGTTGGCCGGGACCATGGTAGGTCACCTGCCCGCCGCGGTCGACCTTCACCACCGGGATATCCCCTGGCAGCAACAGGTGCTCGGCCTTGCCGGCCTGGCCCTGGGTGAACACCGGCGGATGTTCCACCAGCCAGACTTCATCGTCGGCGCTGGTGCCGCGTTCGTTAGTGAAGCGTTGCATGGCATGCCAGACCGGCTCGTAAGCCATCGTGCCCAGCTCGCGAAAGCCCAGCGTGCCCGGCATCACAACACCATGTGCACGAAACCGGTGGCGCGCAGCTCGCTGTTGATGTCGTAGAGCTGTTCCTGACCGGTGGCAATGATATGCAACTGGATCGTCGTGTACTTGCCGTTGGTACTCTGGCGCTCGGCCAGGGTCTTGTGGTCAACGGTGGCATGTTTTTCAAGGATCGCGATGATCTTGTCCTTGAAACCCACGCCGGTGTCGCCGATTACCTTGATCGGGTAATCCGCGCAGGGGAATTCGATTTTTGGCGCCTTTACTTCGGAGTCTGTCATGGCGTAACGGCCTCGTAAGCCGTGGTAACGCACATGGCCCCGCTCCGGAGGGGAACGAGGCCATGCAGGTCAACACTTCAATCAGTTGAACAAGCCGTAGAAGAATAGACGGATGCTATCCCAGATGCGGCGGAAGATACCACCTTCCTCGACCGCGTCCAGAGCGATCAGGTCAGCGCTGTGCACCACTTTGTCGTCCAGTTTGACTTCGACTTTACCGATCACGTCGCCCTTGGCGATGGGAGCGGTCAGTTGCGGGTTCATGGTCATGCTGGCAGCGAGCTTCTTGAGCTGGCCTTTAGGCAGGGTCATGGTCAGGTCTTGGGCCAGGCCAGCCTTGACCTGGTTGGTCGAGCCTTTCCAGACCTGGGCCTGGGCCAGTTCGGTGCCCTTCTGGTAGAAGGTCTGGGTTTCGAAGAAACGGAAGCCGTAGGTCAACAGCTTCTGGGTCTCGGCGGCACGGGCCACTTCGCTGCTGGTGCCAAAGACCACGGCGATCAGGCGCATGCCGTCACGCACAGCCGAGGACACCATGCAGTAGCCGGCTTCGTCGGTGTGGCCGGTCTTCAGGCCATCGACGGTCTTGTCGCGCCACAGCAGCAGGTTGCGGTTAGGCTGCTTGATGCCGTTCCAGAAGAATTCCTTCTGGGAGTAGATGGCGTAGTGCGCCGGGTCTTCATGAATGATTGCCCGGGCCAGGATCGCCATATCGTGAGCCGACGAATAGTGCTCAGGGTTCGGCAGGCCGGTGGGGTTCATGAAGTGGCTGTTGGTCATGCCCAGGTCAGCCACGGTTTTGTTCATCATGTCGGCGAACGCATCTTCGCTGCCGGCGATGTGCTCGGCCAGGGCGACGCTGGCGTCGTTGCCGGACTGGATGATGATGCCGTGCAGCAGGTCGCTGACGGTCACTTGCGAACCGACCTTGATGAACATCCGCGAACCGCCGGTGCGCCAGGCGTTTTCGCTGACGGTCACCGGATCGTTTTCACCGATCTGGCCACGACGGATTTCCAGCGTGGCGATGTAGGCCGTCATCAGCTTGGTCAGGCTGGCCGGTGGCAGACGCTGGTCACCGTTGTTCTCTACCAGCACCTCGCCGCTGCTGGCATCCATCAGCACAAAGGATTTAGCAGCCAATTGAGGGGGCGCCGGCATCATCTCGACCGCGAACGCGGCCGGTGAGAGAAGCAGCGGGACTAGCAGGCAAAGGCGTTTGGCAAAGGTGGTGATGTTCATCCGTCTCTCGAAATCGCTAATGGGACTGCCCGAAGGCAGAACTAAAACAGGCAACCTCAGGCTTTGTATGAAAAGTGCCTGCGCGACGATCATGCTGCGTTGAAAACAGGCTCGGAATGCTCATTGACAACCAGTCAACTCCGCTTCCTCGCCTGTTTTCGCCTTGCCTGATCGCCGCTCGGCGACTTTTCATACAAACCCTCGGGCTGCCGCGTATTTAAGTTGCTCACTCACTGCCCTTGCCGGGCTTTTGTTATTCATGGAGCCAACAACCTGACCCGCTCCAACCGCAAGCGGGCCTCAATCAATTACTCAGCAGTGACCAGGCTCGGCGAACCGAGATTGGCCAGGCGCACACTGTCCTGCACCTTCTGGACTTCACCCGGAGAACCGATCGGCCCCAGGCGCACCCGATGCAGTGTCTGCTGGTTGCGCACGATCGAGCTGATGAACACCGGGGCGCTCACCATCGAGCTCAGCTTCGACCTCAGCAGCTCGGCAGCGTCCGGGTTGGCGAACGCGCCCACTTGCAGAAACTGGCCAGACGCTGTTGCAGAAGCGTTTTTTTTTGCATCGATCTGCACCGGCAGCACGGCCGCGGCGTGTTGCTGCGGCGGCGGTGTCCACTGCTCGACCGTGCCGGTGGACGCCGTCACGGTGGGCGCGGCATTTTGCGCCACTTTCGGCTCGTTGAGCATCAAAGGCGCCGGACGGCCACGTTGGGCCCACCATTCCTGCGGGTCGATGCCTTCGACCTTCACCCGGGCAGTGCCGGTTTCAGCGTAACCCAGCTTTTTTGCCGCCGCATACGACAGGTCGATGATGCGGTCGGAATAGAACGGCCCACGGTCATTGACCCGCAGTATCACCGTCTTGTTGTTGTCCAGGTTGGTCACTCGCACATAGCTGGGCAGCGGCAAGGTCTTGTGGGCCGCGCTCATGCCGTACAGGTCGTACACTTCGCCGTTGGCGGTGTTCTGGCCGTGGAACTTCGTGCCGTACCAGGATGCCGTGCCCGAGGCCACGTAGCGCTTGGACTCGGCCATCGGGAAATAGGTCTTGCCCAGCACCGTATAGGGGTTGGCCTTGTAGGGGCCGGTGTGCAGGGTCGGCGTGGCGTCGGGAATGCGCGAGACGTCCACGTCCCACCACGGCGCGCCGTCCTTGTGTGCCCGGTTGATGTCCAGGCCCGGCGTGGCGCGCACGGCGGTGGTATTTTTCTGGACCGGCGCGCGGCTGGTCGAACAACTGACGACCAGCAGCGACAGCGCAGCCAGCGCCACCAGCTTGAAAGGCTTGGTTTTCAGGGGTTGATAGGTAGGCAATGCCCGCATTATTTGACGCCCCGTGCTTTGACCAGCTCTTCAGACAGTTGATATACGGCCATGGCGTACATCACGCTGCGGTTATAACGCGTAATCGCGTAGAAATTCTTCAGGCCCATCCAGTATTCGGGGCCCTGTTCGCCTTCCAGGCGCATCGCGGTGACCGGCATGTCGTCACGCAGCGCATCATGACTCGACCAGCCCAACGCCCGCAACTCCCCGACCGTTTTCGTCGGCTCGATGCCCTCGGTCAGGCCCTGGTCCACTTGCTCGCCGCGCACATCGGCCCGGCTGACCACCGGCTGGCCGGGTTCCCAGCCGTGCCGCTTGAAATAGCTGGCGACACTGCCAATGGCATCGGTCGGGTTGGTCCAGATATTGATGTGGCCGTCGCCGTCGAAGTCCACCGCATAGGCGCGGAAACTGCTGGGCATGAATTGCGGCAGGCCCATGGCCCCGGCGTAGGAACCCTTGAGGGTTAGCGGATCGACCTGTTCTTCACGGGCCAGCAGCAGGAATTCGCGCAGCTCCTTGCGGAAGAACTCGGCACGCGGCGGGTAATCGAAGCCCAGGGTCGACAGCGCGTCGATCACCCGGAAATTCCCGGTGTTGCGGCCAAAGAAGGTCTCGACGCCAATGATCGACACAATGAACTGGGCCGGCACGCCGTATTCCTGCTCGGCACGGGCCAGGGCCGCCTCGTGCTGGCGCCAGAAGTCCACGCCCCGGGCGACACGCGCCTCGGTGATGAACATCGGCCGGTACTCGCTCCACTGCTTGACCCGCTCGGCGGGCCGGGAGATCGCGTCGAGGATCGACTGCTTGCGCTCGGCCTCGCGAAACACCCCCATCAGTTGTTCACCGGCGAAACCGTAGTCGCGGGTCATCTCGCCGACGAATTCGGCCACCTGTGGCGAGCCTTCGTATTCACCGGCCAAGGCCTGCGACGCACTGCCCAGGAAGCCGACCAGGCCGATCCACGGCGCATATCGCGTCGACCAGCCACGCATTGCTTGCATTGAACTCTTCACCTTATTCAAACCTGCGCGATCCACTTGCGATGCGTATGAATCGACATCAAAACCCCAAACGCTGACAGTAGTGTCACCAGCGAAGTTCCTCCGTAGCTAATGAAAGGCAACGGCACCCCCACGACCGGCAACAGGCCACTGACCATACCGATGTTGACGAAAACATAAACAAAAAACGTCATGGTCAGGCTGCCCGCGAGCAACTTGCCGAACAATGTCTGGGCCTGGGCGGTGATCACCAGCCCCCGGCCGATCAGCAATAAATAGATCAGCAGCAGCACGCAAATGCCCACCAGGCCGAACTCCTCGCCCATCACGGCGATGATGAAGTCGGTGTGGCTTTCCGGCAAAAAGTCCAGGTGCGACTGGGTGCCCATCAGCCAGCCCTTGCCAAATACGCCGCCGGAACCGATGGCGGCCTTGGACTGGATGATGTTCCAGCCGGTGCCCAGCGGATCGCTTTCCGGGTCGAGGAAGGTCAGGACACGCTGCTTCTGGTAGTCGTGCATCACGAAATACCACATGGCCACCGACACCGGCACGGCGGCGGCGATCACGCTAAGGATCCAGCGCCAGCGCAACCCGCCCATGAACAATACGAAGGCGCCGCCGGCCAGGATCAGCAGCGAGGTGCCGAGGTCCGGCTGGCGCACGATGAGGATGAACGGGATGCCGATCAGCAACAGGCTGACACATACATGCTTGAGCTGTGGCGGCAAGGAGCGCTTGGACAGGTACCAGGCAATGGTCGCCGGCATGATGATCTTGAGGAATTCCGAAGGCTGGAAGCGGATGACCCCGGGAATGTTGATCCAGCGGGTGGCGCCCATGGCGTTGTGGCCCATGATGTCCACCACCACCAGCAAACCGACGCCGACGATGTAGGCCACCGGCACCCAGCGCGCCATGAACCGCGGCTCGAGCTGGGCGATGACGATCATCGACACCAGGCCGATGCCGAACGAGGTGGCCTGCTTGGCCAGCAAGTCCCAGCTCTTGCCGCTGGCCGAATACAGCACGAACAGGCTGCCGGCGGCCAGGGTCAGCAGCAGGATCAGCAACGGGCCGTCGATGTGCATGCGCTGCAGCAAGGTGGCACGGCGGCGCATCACGTCTTCGCTGGACAGGATCCGGTCGAAATTATTCTTCACGGGCCGTAGCCTCCGCAGTGATGGGGCTTGCGTATTCAGGCTTGAGCTGGCCGTGCTCATCCAGCAACCAGGCGTCCATGATCTGGCGCACCACCGGCGCGGCGACGCCGGAACCGGATTCACCGTTCTCGACCATCACCGACACGACGATCTTCGGGTTCTCGGCTGGCGCAAAACCGACGAACAAGGCGTGGTCGCGGTGGCGTTCCTGGACCTTGGAGCGGTCGTACTTCTCGCCCTGCTTGATGGCGACGACCTGGGCCGTACCGCTCTTGCCGGCAATCCGGTATTGCGCGCCGAGGGCCGCCTTGCGCGCGGTGCCTCGGGCGCCGTGCATCACCGCCTGCATACCGTTGTTGACCCTCTGCCAGTCCGCCGGATTGCGCAGGATGATGTCCGGCATCGGATCCGGGTCCACCGGCTTCTGGCCTTCGATGGTCTTGGCCAGGTGCGGGCGATACCACTTGCCCTTGCTCGCCACCAGCGCCGTGGCCTGGGCCAGTTGCAAGGGCGTCGCCTGCATGTAGCCCTGGCCGATCCCCAGGATCAGGGTTTCGCCCGGGAACCAGGCCTGGCGGCGGGTCGCCCGTTTCCATTCCCGGGACGGCATCAGGCCGGGCGACTCCTCGAACATGTCCAGGGAGACTTTCTGACCGAGGCCAAACTTGTTCATGTAGGACGACAACCGATCGATCCCCAGCTTGTGGGCCAGGTCGTAGAAGTAGGTGTCGTTGGAACGCATGATCGCCGTTTCCAGGTCCACGTAGCCGTCACCGGTGCGGTTCCAGTTGCGGTACTTGTGGTCGTAGTTCGGCAGTTGGTAATACCCCGGGTCGTAGACCCGGCTCGACGCGGTGACCACGCCCGCATCCAACCCGGCAATCGCCACGGCAGGCTTGATGGTCGAGCCCGGCGGGTAGAGGCCGCGCAGCACACGGTTGAACAGCGGCCGGTCGATGGAATCCCGCAGCTCGGCATAGGCCTTGAAGCTGATGCCGGTGACGAACAGGTTCGGGTCGAAACTAGGCTGGCTGACCATCGCCAGCACTTCGCCGGTGTTCGGGTCCAGCGCCACCACCGCGCCGCGCCGGCCGCCCAGCGCCGCCTCGGCGGCTTCCTGCAACTTGATGTCCAGGCTCAGGACGATGTCCTTGCCGGGAATCGGGTCGGTGCGCTTGAGCACGCGCAATACGCGGCCGCGGGCATTGGTCTCGACTTCCTCGTAACCCACCTGCCCATGCAGCTCGGCCTCGTAGAAACGCTCGATACCGGTCTTGCCGATGTGGTGGGTGCCGCTGTAGTTGACCGGGTCGAGGGTCTTGAGCTCTTTTTCGTTGATCCGACCCATGTAGCCGACCGAATGGGCGAAGTGCGGCCCTTGGGGATAATGCCGCACCAGTTGCGCCACCACCTCGACGCCCGGCAGGCGGAACTGGTTCACGGCGATCAGGGCGATCTGTTCTTCGGTCAGCTCGAACATGATCGGCACCGGCTCGAAGGGACGCCGGCCCTGGCGCATGCGCTTCTCGAAGATCGCCCGGTCCTCGGGCGTCAACTGCAGCACTTCGACGATCACGTCGAGGACTTTCTGCCAGTCGCCGGAACGCTCGCGGGTCATGCTCAGGCTGAAGCTGGGTCGGTTGTCCGCCACCACCACGCCATTGCGGTCGAAAATCAGCCCGCGGGTCGGCGGAATCGGCTGTACGTGTACGCGGTTGCTCTCCGACAAGGTCGAGTGATACTCGTACTGGATCACCTGGAGGAAATACAACCGCGCGATCAGCACGCCAATCAGCGTCACCACCGCAATAGCGCCGAACACGACGCGACCACGCACCAGGCGGGCGTCTTTTTCGTGGTCCTTGATGCGGATCGGCTGGGGCATGAGGGCAGGATTACTTGTGGTAAGGGTGCCCGGACAGGACTGTCCAGGCACGATACAGCTGTTCGCCGATCAGGATCCGCACCAGCGGGTGCGGCAACGTCAACGGCGACAACGACCAGCGCTGGTCGGCCCGGGCACAGACTTCCGGCGCCAGCCCTTCCGGGCCACCGACCATGAAGTTGACCGTGCGCGCGTCCAATCGCCAGCGATCGAGCTCCACCGCCAGTTGCTCGGTGCTCCAGGGCTTGCCGTGGACTTCGAGGGTGACGATGCGCTCGTTCGGCCCGACCTTGGCCAGCATGGCTTCGCCTTCCTGGCGGATGAAGCGCGCCACGTCGGCGTTCTTGCCACGGGTGTTGAGCGGAATTTCCACCAGTTCCAGGGCCAGCTCGGACGGAAGACGCTTGGCATATTCATGCCAGCCTTCTTCCACCCACTTGGGCATGCGAGAACCGACGGCGATCAGGCGCAGTCGCACAGCGGTCCCTTATTGCTGGTCTTTGTTGAGCTTGGTGAAGTGCTCATGGGGGTTTTCCGGGCTGTGGTGCGCGGCGCTGGCCGAACGGCTCTGCTCGGCACCGGCCCACAGGCGTTCCAGGTCATAGAACTGGCGCGCCGAGGCGGTCATCATGTGCACGATGACATCGTCCATGTCCAACAGCACCCAGTCGCTGTCGCCCTTGCCTTCTTCACCCAATGGCTTGACGCCCTGGGCCTTGACCGCTTCGCGGACCTTGTCCAGCATCGCGCCGATCTGGCGGTTGGAGGTACCGGTGGCGATGATCATGTAGTCCGTGATGCTCTGCTTGTCACGAACGTCGATCACCTGGATGTCCTGGGCCTTGACGTCTTCCAGGGCTGCCACGGCCACCTTGACCAGCTCTTCGCCAACCAGCGCCACGCCGGTGTGGACTTCTACAGGCAGCGGGGCGCTCTTGAACGTGCCCTTGCGCTTTACTTTGTTTACGTCTTTGTCAGTCATATAAAACTCGTTTTGCTCGTATGTTCGGGCGCTTCGCTACACGCATTCACGTGCCTTGAAGCGCGCCTTTTTCAGTTCGACGCACGGTAGAGCCCGTGCGCATCGATGTAGGCCAGGACCGCGTCGGGCACCAGGAAACGTACCGACTTACCGCTGGCCAGCAGTTGACGGATCTGGGTGGCGGATACCGCGAGCGGCGTCTGCCAGACGAATGCAATCTGTCCGCTCGGCCCTTTCAGGGCCAGCGGGTCGCTCACCGAGCGGGCCGCCAGCAGGTTGCGCAAGGCATCCGGCGGCTCGCTGTCGGCATCCGGGCGTTGCAACACCAGGATGTGGCAATGCTGGAGCAACTCTTCCCAGCGATGCCAAGTGGGCAGGCCGCAAAATGCGTCCCAGCCCAGAAGCAGGAAAACCTGGGCATCAACGGCCAGTTCGGCGCGCATCAGCTCCAGGGTATCAATGGTGTAGGACGGTTTGTCCCGCTGCAATTCGCGGGCGTCCACCACCAGCGGCGCCACACCGGCCACCGCGCACTCGACCATCGCCAGGCGGTCCCGTGCCGACACCTGCGGCGTATCCCGGTGAGGCGGCCGGGCGCTGGGCGTCAGGCGTAGCTCATCGAGGGCCAGGGCGTCGGCAACTTCCAGCGCACCGCGCAAATGGCCGATGTGCACCGGGTCGAACGTGCCACCCAGGATACCGATGCGCCGGGGCGGGGTTGTCGTCGTCACAGAGGCCGGCGGTTCGAGGTCGCCCAAGTCAGACCGACTCCTGTCCACGCAACTGGCCGTCACCGACCACGATGTATTTCTCGCAGGTCAGGCCTTCCAGGCCCACCGGGCCACGGGCATGCAGCTTATCAGTAGAAATGCCGATCTCGGCACCCAATCCGTATTCAAAGCCATCGGCGAAGCAGGTCGGGGTGTTGATCATCACCGACGCCGAATCCACTTCGGCCACAAAACGCCGGGTTTCACCCTGGTGCTCACTGACGATGGAATCGGTGTGGTGCGAGCCGTGGCGGTTGATGTGTTCGATGGCCTGGTCCAGCCCGTCGACCACGCGGATCGACAGGATTGGCGCCAGGTATTCGGTGTCCCAGTCTTCTGCCGTGGCCGCGACGGCCTCGATGATTGCCCGGGTGCGCTCGCAACCGCGCAGTTCGACGCCTTTTTCGCGGAACTGGGCAGCCATCGACGGCAGGAAGTCCTGGGCAACGGCCTGGTCCACCAGCAGGGTTTCCATCGCGCCGCAGATACCGTAGCGGTAGGTCTTGGCGTTGAAGGCGATGCGCTGGGCCTTCGGCAATTCGGCGTGGGCACTGACGTAGACGTGGCAGATGCCGTCCAGGTGCTTGATCACCGGCACCCGGGCGTCACGGCTGACCCGTTCGATCAGGCCCTTGCCGCCGCGCGGCACGATGACATCGACAAACTCGGGCATGGTAATCAGCGCGCCAACCGCGGCGCGGTCGGTGGTTTCCACCACTTGCACCACGGCGGCCGGCAGATCGGCCTCGGCCAGGCCGCGCTGGATGCAGGCGGCAATGGCGCGGTTGGAATGGATGGCCTCGGAGCCGCCACGCAGGATAGTCGCGTTACCGGACTTCAGGCACAGGCTCGCGGCGTCGATGGTTACGTTCGGCCGCGACTCGTAGATGATCCCGACCACGCCCAGGGGCACGCGCATCTTGCCGACCTGGATGCCCGACGGGCGGTAGCTCATGTCGCGGATCGCCCCGACCGGGTCCGGCAGGGCCGCGACCTGGCGCAGACCGACGATCATGCCGTCGATGCGGGCCGGAGTCAGCGCCAGGCGCTCGAGCATGGCCGGCTCCAGACCGTTAGCCCGGCCGGCTGCCAGGTCCAGCTCGTTAGCAGCGGACAACTCGGCGCGCGCAGCGTCCAGCGCATTGGCGGCGGCCTGCAGGGCGCGGTTTTTCTGCGCGGTGCTGGCCCGGCCGATGATGCGCGACGCTTCGCGAGCGGCGCGACCCAGGCGGGTCATGTAGTCAAGAACGGACTCAGTCATGGTCTGTGTGGTCTTGGCGATGGGGAAAGCGGCAGATTATAGCTGTCGTAACCCTCGACTAACAGCATGGACTCGCAGTGGTGACCGGCGGAGAAGCAAAACAGCCATAAACAGCCCGTTGAAACGCAATGCTGTTCACTTAAGGCAATCGACAAACCCGTGGCGAGGGAGCTTGCTCCCGCTGGGCCGCGAAGCGGCCCCAAAATCTGCCAATTGCGGCGTATCAGACACACCGCACCCGCCGGTTTACGACTGCTTCGCAGCCGAGCGGGAGCAAGCTCCCTCGCCACAGGGTCATCATTTTTCCTAAGTGAACGGCATTACGGTTGAAACGAGTGTTCAGCGGTGATTAAGCTTTCCATTGCTATCATCGCGCTTCCTTTGGCCTCACTTCGTCTATCGCCATGACCGATTTGCCATCGCCCAACGCCCTGCCCCACGCCTTTTTCGATCGCGACGCCCAGGTCCTTGCCAAGGACCTGCTGGGCAAAGTCATCCGCCACAAGGTCGGCGACCTGTGGCTCAGCGCGCGGATCATCGAGACCGAGGCGTATTACTTCGCCGAAAAAGGCAGCCACGCCTCCCTGGGCTACACGGAAAAACGTAAGGCTTTGTTTCTGGATGGCGGGCACATCTATATGTACTACGCCCGGGGCGGCGATTCGCTGAACTTCAGTGCCCAGGGCCCGGGCAACGCGGTGTTGATCAAGTCGGCCTACCCGTGGGTCGATGCCGTTTCGGGGCCGGCGAGCCTGGCGCAGATGCTGTTGAACAACCCCGACGCCCAAGGCCGGCCACGCACACCGCAAAAACTCTGTGCCGGCCAGACCCTGTTGTGCAAAGCTTTGGGGCTGAAAGTGCCGGACTGGGACGCCAAGCGCTTCGACCCCGAGCGCTTGCTGGTGGAAGACGTCGGCGTGCCAACGGTCAATGCGATCCAGACCACCCGCCTGGGCATTCCCCTGGGACGGGACGAGCATTTGCCCTACCGCTTCGTCGACGCTGCCTACGCCCCTTGGTGCACCCGCAACCCGTTGCGGCGCGGACAGGTCGAAGGGCGGGATTATTTCTTGCTTTCATGAACACAAACACTGCATGACCCTGGGGCCCCTTGTGGGAGCGAGCCTGCTCGCGATGGCGCCAGGCCTGTGAATTAAATGGCGACTGACACACCGCTATCGCGAGCAGGCTCGCTCCCACAGTTGATCTTCAGTGGATACGAAATTTGCTACACCCGAAATCCCCGTGTGGGAGCGGGCTTGCTCGCGAATGCGGTGTGTCAATTGATATTGACCTATCTGACACACCGCATTCGCGAGCAAGCCCGCTCCCACAGTTTGAAGTTTCAGTGATCTTGAGTTTTCGTTCACACAGTAAAAAACTGCATGCCAATCAATATTCAATGGAGTTGTTCTTATGGGCCCATGGCTCGATAGCATCACCGCCTGGCTGACCGTCAACCCGCAATGGCTGGCGGTGGCGGTTTTTGTCGTTGCTTGCGTGGAATGCCTGGCCATCGCCGGGCTGATCGTGCCAGGCACGGTGCTGTTGTTTGCGATTGCAGTGCTGGCCGGCAGCGGCGCGCTGTCCTTGGGCGAGACGTTGCTGTTGGGTTTGCTCGGAGGGTTGCTGGGGGACCTGGTGTCGTATTTCCTCGGTCGGCATTTTCACCAGAACATCCGGCGCCTGCCGGGGCTGCGGCATCACCCGGAATGGATGAGCGCGGCGGAAAGCTATTTCCAGCGCTACGGCATCGCCAGCCTGCTGGTGGGCCGCTTCATCGGCCCGCTACGGCCCATGCTGCCGATGGTGGCCGGCATGTGCGACATGCCGTTCCCGCGCTTCGCCGCCGTCAGCGTGTTGGCCGCCGCCGGCTGGACCGTGGCGTACCTGTTGCCGGGCTGGGCCACCGGGGCGGCGTTTCGTCTGCCGCTGCCCGAGGGTTTCTGGCCCCAGGCCGGCGTGGTTATTGGCAGCATCGCGGTGATGATCGGGCTGAGCGTCAACAGCACCCTGCGTCGCCATCGCCATGCCACGGCGCTGATCGCCGGCATCGGCCTGGTGATCCTGATCGGCCTGTTCATCGGCTTTCGCTACCTGACGGCGTTCGACCAGGGCTTGATGGCCCTGGTCCAGGAACATCGCAGCGCGACGCTGGATGAAATCGCCGTGACCTTCACGCTGATCGGCGAATTCCGCTACATGTTGATTGTCTGCAGCCTGGTGACCGCGCTGCTGCTGTTGGCACGGCAATGGCGCCAGGCGATCTTTGCCGGCGGCACGATGTTGTTCACCGCCCTGGCCAATACCGGCTGCAAACACTTCTTTGCCCGGGTGCGCCCGGAAATCCTCACCGACCCACTGACCAGCTACAGCATGCCCAGCGGCCACTCCTCCGGGGCATTTGCGCTGTTCCTGTCCCTCGCCGTGCTGGCCGGCCGCGGCCAACCGCCACGCCTGCGCCTGACCTGGCTGTTGCTGGGCTGCTTGCCGGCCTTGGCCATCGCCCTGTCGCGGGTCTACCTGGGGGCGCATTGGCCGAGCGACATCGTCGCCGGGGCGATACTCGCCGCCAGCATCTGTGCGGCCGCCCTATGGCTGAGCCAGCGCCAGACCCTGCTGCCGGCCATGCCACCGAAAGTCTGGTGGCTTGTCCTGCCGGCGCTGACGGCGGCGTTCAGCTTCTTCGCCCTGCGGCACTTGCCCCATGCGATGTTGCGGTATGCCTATTGAACACACTATCTATGGGCACTGGAGATCCCCTGTGGGAGCGGGCTTGCTCGCGAAAGCGGAGTGTCATCCAACACATGTGTTAACTGATCCACCGCCTTCGCGAGCAAGCCCGCTCCCACAGGGGGGGGTCGGTGTTGTTCGGTGGATATGAGTGGTGTCAGGCAAAGAGTTCACCCTGCAACTCATCGAGCAACGCCTGGATCGCATCCAGCCGCTGTTGGGGATCATCGAGTTGCAGCAGGTCGATCTTGTCCAGCTCATTGAACGGCAACAGGTAGGCCAGTTGATTGGCCAGCGATTGCTGGCCGGTGGCTTCGGTGCCCATGTTCAGCGCCTCGACCATCGGGTGCTCGGCCAGGGCCTTGAGCAGCGCCACCAGGTCGGCATCTTCGTCTTGCAGCGGTTGTTCCGGCTCGTCTTCCAGCCACTCGACCTCGGCCACCGTGAGTTGATCGGCCTGGACGCTGCTGCTGTGCACCAGAAAACGCCGTCCGCCCTGCACGCGAATCCCCAGCAGGCCATTGTCCTGCTGGGAAAAATCGGTAATCAGCGCCTCACAACCGACCCGCGCATAACCTTCAGGCGCGACGCCGACTTCCTCGCCATCGAGGATGCACACCACACCAAAGCCTTCGCCCTTTTTCATGCAGCGCCCGATCATGTCGAGGTAACGCGCCTCGAAAATCTGCAAGTCGAGGATGCAACCGGGGAACAGCACGGTGTTCAACGGGAAAAGCGGCAAGCTCATAACCAATTCCTTAAACCGTCATCGACACCACCAACGGCAGCAACACCGCCGTGGCCACGCCCATCAGACTCATCGCCAGCGCCGCGAAGGCACCCGACTCCTCGCTTTCCTGCAACGCCACCGACGTGCCCACCGCATGGGCCGCCAACCCCAGGGCCATGCCTCGGGCCTCAGGGCTATGGACACCCAACCGGGTCAGAATACTCGGGCCGAGAATCGCCCCGAGCACCCCGGTGATCAACACGAACACCGCCGCCATGGCCGCCACGCCGCCGATCTGCTCGGCCACCAGCATGGCGATCGGCGAGGTCACCGACTTGGGCGCCATGGTCATCAGGATCATGTGCTCGGCGCCAAAGGCCCAGCCCAACACCACTGCAGAGCCCGTGGCAAACACCCCGGCTATCACCAGCGTAGTAAAAATCGGCCAGAACAACTGCCGGATCCGTCGCAGGTTCAAATACAGCGGCACCGCCAGGGCCACCGTGGCCGGGCCCAGCAGGATGCTGAGGATCTCGGTGCTCTTGCGGTACTCGGCATAACCGATGCCGCAGCCCACCAGCACGCCGATCAACAGCACCATCGACATCAGCACCGGTTGCAGGAACACCCAGCGGGTCTTTTCGTACGCCGCCAGCACCAGTTGGTAGGCGCCCAGGGTGATGCCAATGCCGAACAGCGGATGATGGATCACCGAGGTCCAGGCGCCCTGCCAATCGAGCATCATTGGCGGTCCTCCGGAGCGGCGACGTGGCGACGGGCCAGGCGCTGCATCAGCACGCCCGTCAGCGCCACGGACAGCACCAGGGACAAGGTCAACGCGCCAACGATGGCCCAGAAATCGGCGGCAATCGCCCCGGCGTAGACCATCACCCCTACCGCAGGCGGCACCAGCAGCAACGGCAGGTAACGCAGCAGACTGCCGGCGGCCAGGTTCAACGGCTCGCTGACTTCGCCGCGCATCACCAGATACCCCAGCAGCAACAGCAGGCCAATGATCGGCCCCGGCAGTACCGGCAAGAACAAATGATTGATCGCAGTGCCCAGCAATTGAAACAGCACCAGCCAGGTCAGGCCCCGTAGCAACATCCGCTCTATCCCCCCGCAACAGCCCCAATGAACGCGCCAATTCGGTTCACGACATGACTCTGTGGCGAGGGAGCTTGCTCCCGCTGGGCTGCGCAGCGGCCCCATTTTATGAGCGCTTCGCACTCAAGCGGGAGCAAGCTCCCTCGCCACAATCGAACACGCACGTTGAATGAACCGAATTGCAAAGAATGCGCCGGCATTATAAGCATGCCCGCGCTATGGTTCGGCATTCGTAAAAAGCATGGTCGATGACCTTCCCGGCGCGCCATGTTGATCTACAGTGGTTTTCCGGGGACGCAAAATCCCCGCTTCAGAAAAAGTAAAAACGATGAACCCAAGGAGAGTCTCAATGCCCTACGTCCCCGTTGCAGCGCTCAAAGATTATGTCGGCAAGGAACTTGGACGTTCCGATTGGCTTACCATCGACCAGGACCGCATCAACCTGTTCGCCGAAGCCACTGGCGACTTTCAGTTCATCCACGTCGATCCGGTCAAGGCCGCGCAGACCCCGTTCGGCAGCACCATCGCCCACGGTTTCCTGTCGCTGTCGCTGATGCCCAAGTTGATGGAAGACATCCTGATCCTGCCCGAGGGCGTGAAGATGGTCGTCAACTACGGGCTGGACAGCGTGCGTTTCATCCAACCGGTGAAGGTCGATTCCAAGGTCCGGCTCAAGGTCGACCTGGTGGAAGTCACCGAGAAAAAACCCGGCCAATGGCTGCTCAAGGCCACCGCCACCCTGGAAATCGAAGGTTCGGAAAAACCGGCCTACATCGCCGAGCCGCTGTCGCTCTGCTTCGTGTAAACCTGCGCACATGCGAAACCGTCCAGGCAGTTTCGCATCGCTTCTCTATATCCAGGAGCCAAAGCTGCGGCATACTCGTGGCCTGATGACCTGGATCCCGTTATGCGCTTACTCGTCCCACTGACCCTGACCCTGTTGCTCACCGCCTGTGGCGCCGGCGAATCGCCGCTGCCTCCCGACGCGCGCCTGCCCGACGGCGGCCGCTACCGTGGCGACCTGGTGGACGGCCTGCTGCAAGGCCAAGGGCGCATCGACTATCCCAACGGCAGCTGGTACGCCGGGCAGTTCGACAAGGGTCAATGGCATGGCACCGGGGAATGGCATGGCAGCAACGGCGAGGTCTATCGCGGCCAGTTCCACCAAGGCCTGTTCCACGGCCAGGGCAGCCTGACCACACCCACCAGCAGCTACACCGGCGGCTTCAAGCTGGGGCGCCGGGACGGTGAAGGGACGCTCAAGGAAAACGGCATGACCTACCGGGGCGAGTTCAAGGCCGACCGCTATTCCGGCCTCGGACGCCTGGAACTCGACGACGGCAGCCAGTACCAGGGCCCGTTCGTCAACGGCAAGCCCAACGGTGAAGGCCAGCGCTTCGACGCCAGCGGCAACCAATTCACCGGGCACTTTGTCGATGGGCAACTGCAGGGCAAGGGCACCTTCAACAGCGCCGAAGGCGATGTCTACATTGGCGGTTTCCGGAACAACCAGCTCAACGGTCGCGGGCGCTACGAAAATGCCGACGGCGATGTCTGGATCGGCCAGTTCAAGGACGGCGCACTGACTGGCAAGGGCGAACTGATCGGCGCCGACGGTAGCCACTACCTCGGTCAATTCAATGATTGGCGCTTTACCGGCGAGGGCCGCCTGAACCTGCCCGACGGCAGTTTCTACATCGGCCAGTTCGAGGCCGACAGCTATCACGGGCGCGGCACCCTGGTGCTCACCGATGGCACGGTGCAAAGCGGCACCTGGGCCAACGGCCAACGGGTGCGCGACGCTGACGGCCGGTTGTTGCCGGATGTCCTCGAACTCGGCCTGCTGGCCCAGGGCCGCCTGCTGGAGGATGCCCTGGCGAACATCCCGGCCTCGACCCCGGCGGTGGAACTGTACAGCCTGACCCTCGGCGGCGACGGCAAGCAAAGCGTGTTCCTGCGCGAATCCGACTATGTCGCCAACATGCTCGCCAGCCGCTTCGGCGCGTTCGGGCAGATCCGCCTGGTGAACCACCGCGACCACCTCGGCGACCGGCCCATGGCCAGCCGTGAAAGCCTGCGCCGCGCCGCCGCCACCCTGGCCGAACGCAGCGGCCCGGAAGATCTGATTTTCATCTACCTCACCAGCCACGGCACCAGCGAGCACGAACTGGTGCTCGACCAGCCGCGCATGGAGCTGGCCGACCTGCCCGCCGATGAACTGGCCGTGGTCCTCGCACCGCTGAAGCATCGCGACAAGATCGTGGTGATCTCGGCCTGTTATTCCGGCGGTTTCATCCCGGCGCTCAAGGACGAACGCACGCTGATCATGACCGCCTCCCGGGCCGACCGGGTGTCCTTCGGCTGCTCCGAGGAAGCCAACTTCACCTATTTCGGCGATGCGCTGTTCGCCCAGGCACTGAACCAGACCGACGACCTGGAGCAGGCCTTCAAACGGGCCAAGGGCATCGTTGCCGAGCGCGAGCAGGCAGACAACTTCGAAGCCTCGGAACCGCAGATCTGGGCGCCGAGAACGGTCCTGTCCCACTGGCAATTGCTGCGCAAGCAGCAGGCGCGAAAAGCATTGCAAAGTGCGGCATTGAACGACGAGGCGACAAAGAGCAACTAAGCTGAACCGTATCAAGGGGGAAACACTATGTACTTGACGCCTCAGCATGTTTTGCTCGCCGGTGCCACCGGATTGACCGGGGAACACCTACTGGACCGGCTGCTCAACGAGCCGACCATCACCCGTGTATTGGCGCCTTCACGCCGGCCACTGGCCGAGCATCCACACTTGGAAAACCCGGTAGGGAAGCCGGCCCAGGTGCTGCCACAACTCAGTGGCCAGGTCGACATTGCCTTTTGCTGCCTCGGCACCACCCTCAAGAAAGCCGGCTCCGAGCAAGCCTTCCGCGCGGTGGACCTGGACTTGGTCGTAGCGTTTGCCAAGCGCGCCCGGGAGCTTGGCGCACGGCATTTGGTGGTGATCAGCGCGTTGGGGGCCGATGCCAAGTCACCGCTCTTCTACAACCGGGTCAAGGGTGAGATGGAGGCGGCCCTCAAGGCCCAGGGCTGGCCACAACTGACCATTTGCCGCCCTTCCCTGCTGCTGGGCGACCGCGTCGAACCGCGCCTGGCCGAGCAGCTGGCCGGGCCGTTGTCGAAGCTGATCCCCGGCAAATACCATGGCATCGAAGCCTGCCAACTGGCCCGGGCCATGTGGCGTCTGGCGCTGGAAGAACAGGATGGGGTGCGGGTGGTGGAGTCGGATGAGTTGCGCAGGCTTGGCAAATAGTCATGTGGCGCCTAGTCGGACGCTTTCGCGAGCAGGCTCGCTCCCACAGTTGCCCGAGTTCCGTCAGGAAGAATGAGGTCGAATGTGGGAGCGAGCCTGCTCGCGAAGGGCTCGCTACCAAATCCAAAGCCAAGCACTCATTGTGGCTAGGGAGCTTGCTCCCGCTCGACTGCGCAGCAGTCGCCTTGGATTTCAGGGGAAAAAGCTTGGGGCCGCTTCGCAGCCCAGCGGGAGCAAGCTCCCTCGCCACAGGTTCCAGGCAGATCAAGCACTGTGGTGTTTGCTACAACCCGCCTGTCGCCCGGAACCCTACGCCTAATGCCGTGAACAAAGACAACGGCAACAGCAAGGTATCCAACAGCGCGCTACCCGGCAGGTCCACGCCCGGGTAACTCGGCGCCTCGGCACCAAAGCGGTCCTTGGCGCAGCAGCCACCCTTCAGGGCATACAAGTCCAGGCGCGTGCCCGCGTAGACCACCGGCGCACCCGGCTTGGCCGCGTCGAGGGTGCGGGCGGTGGCGCAGCCGGTCAGTTGCAGCGCCAGCAGCACGATCAGCAGCTTACTCATCACTGCTCAAATGATGCTCGCCCCAACGGGGCAACATGTCCTGGGGAATGTTCAGCAGATTGAGGATCCGCGCGACCACGAAATCGATCAGGTCGTCGATGGTCTGCGGCTGGTGATAAAACCCCGGCGACGCCGGCAGGATGGTCACACCCAGGTTCGACAGCTTGAGCATGTGCTCCAGGTGAATGCTCGAATACGGCGCTTCCCGCGGCACCAGGATCAACTGGCGGCGCTCCTTGAGCGTGACGTCCGCCGCCCGTTCGATGAGGTTGTTGCAGGCCCCGGTGGCAATCGCCGACAGCGTCCCGGTGGAACACGGCACCACCACCATCGCCGCTGGGGCGCCGGAACCCGAGGCCACCGGCGACATCCAGTCTTCCTTGCCATACACACGAATCTGCCCCGCCGCCGCACCGGTGTATTCGGTGAGGAAGGCCTGCATCATCTGGGTCTTGGCCGGCAGGGTCACGTCGGTCTCGGTGGCCATCACCAGTTGCGCGGCCTTGGAGATGAGGAAGTGCACCTCGCGGTCCTCACGCACCAGGCAATCGAGCAGGCGCAAGCCGTACTGGGCGCCGGACGCACCAGTCATCGCCAGCGTGATGCGTTCCGGGCCGTTGCTCATTTCAGCGCCTCGGCGAGTTTGCCGTGCAGGCCACCGAAGCCGCCGTTGCTCATGATCACCACGTGGGTGCCGGGCTGGGCCTGGCTCTTCACGCGCTCAATGATGCCCTCCAGGGAATCGCTGACAATCGACGGCACCGTGCACAGCGCGGCGGTGGCACCGAGGTCCCAGCCGAGGTTGGCCGGTGCGTACCAGATCACCTGGTCGGCATCGACCACGCTTTCCGGCAGGCCGTCGCGGTGGGCGCCGAGCTTCATGGAATTGGAACGCGGCTCGATGATCGCCACCAGCGGTGCGTCACCGATACGCTTGCGCAAACCGTCGAGGGTGGTGGCGATGGCCGTCGGATGGTGAGCGAAGTCGTCATAAATGGTGATGCCGTTGACCTCGGCGACCTTCTCCATCCGCCGCTTCACGCTTTTAAACGCGCTCAACGCGGCAATGCCCATGGACGGCACCACGCCGACATGACGGGCTGCCGCCAGGGTCGCCAAGGCGTTGGCAACGTTGTGCTGGCCGGTCATGTCCCACTCGACCACGCCTTGGGACTGGCCTTCGAACATGACTTCGAACTGCGAACCGTCATCCTTGAGCAACTTCACCTGCCACTGACCGCCCGCGCCGGTGGTCTGCACCGGGGTCCAGCAGCCCATCTCGATGACGCGCTGCAACGCCGGCTCGGTGGTCGGGTGAATCACCAGGCCTTCGCTGGGAATGATGCGCACCAAGTGGTGGAACTGCCGCTCGATGGCCGGTAGATCGGGGAAGATGTCGGCATGATCGAACTCAAGGTTGTTGAGGATCGCCGTGCGTGGACGGTAGTGGACGAATTTCGAGCGTTTGTCGAAAAACGCGCTGTCGTACTCATCGGCTTCGATCACGAAGAACGGCGTGCCACCCAGGCGCGCCGACACCGAGAAATTCTGCGGCACGCCACCGATCAGGAAGCCCGGGCTCATGCCCGCGTGCTCCAACACCCAGGCGAGCATGCTGCTGGTGGTGGTCTTGCCATGAGTGCCGGCCACGGCCAGGACCCAACGGCCCTGCAACACGTGATCGGCCAGCCACTGGGGCCCGGACACGTACGGCAGGCCTTTGTTGAGCACGTATTCCACCGCCGGGTTGCCACGGGACATGGCGTTGCCGATGACCACCAGGTCTGGCGCCGGCTCCAGTTGCGCCGGGTCATAACCTTGGGTCAGCTCGATGCCCTGGGCCTCCAGCTGCGTGCTCATCGGCGGGTAGACGTTGGCGTCGGAACCGGTCACGTGATGGCCCAGCTCCTTGGCCAGGACCGCCATCGAACCCATGAAAGTGCCGCAAATACCGAGAATATGGATGTGCATAGTCGACCTCGTAAACATGGCCGCAGGTTAGCGTAGGGAGGGGAAAATCGCACCTTGTGTTTGAGCCCCCCGTGCACAGACGGCCTCCTGTGGGAGCAAGGCTTGCCCGCGATAGCGGTGGGTCAGTTGCATAGATGTTGAAGATGCCGCCGCTTTCGCGAGCAAGCCCGCTCCCACAATTTGACCGAGTCCATTCAGGAAGAATGCGGTCAACTGTGGGAGCGGGCTTGCTCGCGAATGGCCGCGCCGCGGTTAACGGGCGATGGCGTGTTTACGCAGCTTGCGGTAAAGGGTATTGCGGCTGATCCCCAGTTGCTCCGCCGTGTGGGTCATGTGCCAGCGCTGGCGCTCCAAGGCATCGAGCAATGCCATGCGCTCGGCATCTGCCAGCGGGTGTTCAGTCGGGGCCTCAACCGGCGTAACTGGACGCTGGCGAATCATCGCCGGCAAATCCTCCAACCCAATCCGCCCGCCATCACACAACGCGGCAAGGGTGCGCAGCACATTGCGCAGTTGTCGCACGTTGCCCGGCCAGTCGAAGCCCAGCAATGCCTGGCGCGCCGGTTCGTCGATGAACACCGTCTCGGCGCCGCTCTCTTCAGCCAACAGGAAATCCAGCAACTGCGACTTGTCACTGCGTTCGCGCAACGCCGGGAGGGGGATTTCCAAACCATTGAGGCGGTAATACAAATCCTCACGAAAGCTGCCATCCCGAACCCGGTCGAGCAACTGCCGGTGGGTGGCGCTGATGATGCGCACGTTCACCGGCTCGGGCTCGCCGCCGATGGGCACCACCTGGCGATCTTCCAACACCCGCAGCAAGCGGGTCTGCAAGGCCAGGGGCATGTCGCCGATTTCATCGAGGAACAGCGTGCCGCCGTCGGCCTGTTGCAGCTTTCCGCGCATGCCTTCCTTGCGCGCGCCAGTGAAACTGCCGCCGCGATAACCGAACAGCTCGCTCTCGATCAGACTTTCCGGGATGGCCGCGCAGTTGAGGGCGACGAAGTTTTTCCCGGCGCGCTGGCTGGCGTGGTGCACGGCCTTGGCGAACGCCTCCTTGCCGGAGCCGGTTTCACCCTGGATCAGCAGCGGCACATCGCGCTCGTAGACCCGCAGCGCCTTGCGAAAATGCTCCTGCAGCGCCGCGTCCCCCAGGCAGATACCCGGCAACCGTGCGGGCTCGATGGCCTTGAGCAACGGCGCGACCGGCACCGGCACGCTGCGGGGCTGGCCACGCAACACGGCGAACAAATGCCGGCCGTCACGGGTGCGCAACGGCCAACTGGCGCTGGCTTGGGCGCTGGCCCGGCCCAGCAACTCGTCCAGTGAACAGTCGAAAAAGTCCTCGACCCGCTGACCGAGCAAGCCTCCGCGAATATGTCCCAAGAGATTGAGCGCGCTCTGATTGACCGCGCAGATCCGCCCTTCGCCGTCGAAGGCCATCAAGCCTTCGCTGAACAGTCCTACGGACTCGGCCTGCAAGTGGAAGCGCAGCAGCCATTGATTGTCGAAGCAACGCAGGAAGTAGCAGCTCTCGATCATCTTCGCCGAGAGATTGACCAGGGCCATGGTGTGGAACTGGCTCTGGCGCGACACGTCCGGCCGGGCCGACGACACGTCGAGCACCGCCAGCAATTCACCGTGGGGATCGAACACCGGGCTGGCCGAGCAGGTCAGGCCGGTGTGGCGGCCACGAAAGTGTTCTTCCTGGTGAATGGTCAGGGCCTGGCGTTCCACCAGGCAGGTGCCGATGCCGTTGGTGCCTTCGCAGGCTTCGCTCCAGTCGGCGCCGAGCCAGAGGCCGGCCCGTTCGAAAATCTTCCGTTCGCTGGGGGCGGTGACGCAGTTGAGGATTACCCCTCGGGCGTCGGTGAGCAGCACCGCGTGGCCGGCGCCGGAGAGTTGCTGGTGCAGGCTGGTCATTTCATTGCCGGCGATGTGCAGCACTTGCTGCAAGCGCTCGCGACTTTCCAGCACCCGGCCATGCTCGAGCACCGTCGGCGCCAGGTTCTGGGCCGGGTCGAGGTGATAGTCCTCGAGGCAACGCAGCCAGGAACGGGCAATCGACGGATCGCTGCCAGGGCCCTGCAAATGGGCCTTGCCCTGGGTGACCGTCAGGACTTGCTGGGCATGGCGACTCAAATGGTTGCTGTGCATTTCTTATTGTTCTCCCCGAAGGATCTGCCTCACTGGAGCAACTGGTGAATATCCAACTGTGAACACCCAACCTTGTGGCGAGGGAGCTTGCTCCCGCTGGGCTGCGCAGCAGCCCCAAAACCTGAGTTTGCGGTGTATCAGGCTGACCGAGTTGGCTGCCTTGGGACCGCTTCGCGGTCCAGCGGGAGCAAGCTCCCTCGCCACAAAAGCAGCCTTGTCACCCAAACAGTTCTGCAAGAGCAGCCTTGTCACCCAAACAGTCCTGCAAGAGAAGCAGTCTTGCCACAAAAGCGCTCCGTCCATGGCCTCGCCGTCGGAGCCAGCATCCTCCAGCCCAACCGCCTTTGCAATGCTGGCGCGACCTGCCGGTCACAGACTGTCTCGCATCTGGCACAAACTGTCACACCCGCTGTATCGCAAGCGTCACACAGCCCCTCCGTTTGTCCGGCCAACTCCTCCTAAAGTCTTGATTTCCGGGCCCTGCAAGGCAATGGCCCAACCTTTGCTCTAGGCTTAAGTACCAGCGCGAATTTGCGCGGCTCCCTAATAAGCACAAAAGCCAAGGAGAACTCATCATGCGTTACGCTCACCCCGGTACTGAAGGCGCTATCGTTTCGTTCAAGGCTAAATACGGTAACTACATCGGCGGCGAGTTCGTCGCGCCTGTCAAAGGTCAGTACTTCACCAACACATCCCCGGTCAATGGCCAGCCCATCGCCGAATTCCCGCGCTCCACAGCCGAAGACATCGACAAAGCCCTGGACGCCGCCCACGCCGCCGCCGATGCCTGGGGCGCCACCTCGGTCCAGGCCCGCTCGCTGATCCTGCTGAAAATCGCCGACCGCATCGAAGCGAACCTGGAAACCCTGGCGATCACCGAATCCTGGGACAACGGCAAGGCCGTGCGCGAAACCCTCAACGCCGACATCCCCCTGGCCGCCGACCACTTCCGCTACTTCGCCGGTTGCCTGCGGGCCCAGGAAGGCAGCGCCGCCGAGATCGACGGCAACACCGTGGCCTATCACATCCACGAACCGCTGGGCGTGGTTGGGCAGATCATCCCGTGGAACTTCCCGCTGCTGATGGCCGCCTGGAAACTCGCCCCGGCCCTGGCCGCCGGTAACTGCGTGGTGCTCAAGCCGGCCGAGCAAACCCCACTGGGCATCTGCGTGCTCATGGAGCTGATCGGTGACCTGCTGCCTCCCGGCGTACTGAACGTGGTGCAAGGTTTCGGCAAAGAAGCCGGCGAAGCCCTCGCCACCAGCAAGCGCATCGCCAAGATCGCCTTCACCGGCTCGACCCCGGTGGGCTCGCACATCATGAAATGCGCCGCCGAGAACATCATCCCGTCCACCGTGGAGCTGGGCGGCAAGTCGCCGAACATCTTCTTCGAAGACATCATGCAGGCCGAGCCAAGCTTCATCGAGAAAGCCGCCGAAGGCCTGGTGCTGGCGTTCTTCAACCAGGGCGAAGTCTGCACCTGCCCATCCCGCGCCCTGGTGCAGGAGTCGATCTACGACGAATTCATGCAAGTAGTGATGAAGAAAGTCCTGCAGATCAAACGCGGCGACCCGCTGGACACCGACACCATGGTCGGCGCCCAGGCGTCCGAGCAGCAATTCGACAAGATTCTTTCGTACCTGGAAATCGCCAAGGGCGAAGGCGCCGAGCTGTTGACCGGCGGCAAGGTGGAAAAACTCGAGGGCAACCTGGCGACCGGGTATTACATCCAGCCGACCCTGCTCAAGGGCACCAACAAGATGCGCGTGTTCCAGGAAGAAATCTTCGGCCCAGTGGTGAGCATCACCACCTTCAAGGACGAAGCCGAAGCCCTGGCGATCGCCAACGACACCGAGTTCGGCCTCGGCGCCGGCCTCTGGACCCGCGACATCAACCGCGCCTACCGCATGGGCCGGGCGATCAAGGCCGGTCGCGTATGGACCAACTGCTACCACCTGTACCCGGCGCATGCCGCGTTCGGTGGCTACAAGAAGTCCGGCGTGGGTCGTGAGACGCACAAGATGATGCTCGACCACTACCAGCAGACCAAGAATTTGCTGGTGAGCTACGACATCAATCCGTTGGGGTTCTTCTAAGCCCCTTGGGGCCAGGCAGGTCATCTTACCTGGCCCCTTAGATCGCCTTCGCGAGCAGGCTCGCTCCCACAGGGATCTGTGGATAACTCGTTTCCAGGGTTGAAACAGATCCATTGTGGGAGCGGGCTTGCTCGCGAAAGCGGTGTGTCAGTCACTTAGATGCTGAAGGTAGGACCGCTTTCGTCGGATCGCCGCCCGGAGCAAGCCCGCTCCCACAGGGGTAATGCGCCACTCCGGCGATCAGGTTGGATAAAACAACAATAAAAACAGGTAAACCCTTATGCCAAGCGATCATGCAAACCCGCAACCGGCAACGTCCTCGGTCGACTTCGAAAAAGTCGGTTCCGAATATTTCCAACAACGCGAACTGAAAAAAGGCGCGGCGGGCTGGGTCCTGCTGGTGGGCCTGGGCGTGGCCTATGTCATTTCCGGTGACTACGCCGGCTGGAACTTCGGCCTGGCCCAGGGCGGCTGGGGCGGGATGTTCCTCGCCACGCTGCTGATGGCCGCGATGTATCTGTGCATGTGCTTTTCCCTCGCCGAGCTGTCCTCGATGATCCCCACCGCCGGCGGCGGCTACGGGTTTGCCCGCAGCGCCTTCGGGCCTTGGGGCGGGTTTCTGACGGGCACGGCGATTTTGATCGAGTACGCCATCGCCCCGGCGGCGATTGCCGTGTTCATCGGCGCCTATTGCCAGTCGCTGTTCGGCATTGGCGGCTGGATGATCTACCTGGCGTTCTACATCATCTTCATCGCCATCCACATATTTGGCGTCGGCGAAGCGCTCAAGCTGATGTTCATCATCACCGCCGTCGCCGCCCTGGCGCTGGGGGTTTTCCTGGTGGCGATGGTGCCGCACTTCAACGTCGCCAACCTGTTGGACATCCCGGTCAAGGAAGCGGTGGGCGCCAGTCCGTTCCTGCCCTTCGGCTACGTCGGCGTCTGGGCGGCGATCCCTTATGCCATCTGGTTTTTCCTCGCCGTGGAAGGCGTGCCCCTGGCCGCTGAAGAAACCAAGAACCCCAAGCGCGACCTGCCACGCGGCCTGATCGGCGCCATGCTGGTGCTGGTGGCCTTCGCCCTGCTGATCCTGGTGATTGGCCCGGGCGGCGCCGGCTCCAACGCGCTGATGACCTCGGGCAACCCGCTGGTGGAAGCCCTGGCCAAGGCCTACGGCGGTTCGACCTGGATGGGCAGCTTCGTCAATCTCGTCGGCCTGGCCGGTTTGATCGCCAGTTTCTTCTCGATCATTTACGCCTACTCGCGGCAGATCTTTGCCTTGTCCCGCGCCGGCTACCTGCCACGCAAACTCTCGGAAACCAATAAAAGCAAGGCACCGGTCCTGGCACTGGTGATTCCCGGCATCATCGGTTTCGGCCTGTCCTTGACCGGCCAAGGCGACTTGCTGATTCTGGTAGCCGTGTTCGGCGCGACCATTTCCTACGTGTTGATGATGGCCGCGCACATCACCCTGCGCATCCGTCGCCCCAAAATGGACCGGCCATACCGCACGCCGGGCGGCATCTTCACCTCGGGCGTGGCCCTGGTGTTGGCGTGCATCGCCGTGGTGGCGGGCTT
This sequence comes from Pseudomonas sp. Z3-6, assembly GCF_051131985.1. Classification (NCBI taxonomy): domain Bacteria; kingdom Pseudomonadati; phylum Pseudomonadota; class Gammaproteobacteria; order Pseudomonadales; family Pseudomonadaceae; genus Pseudomonas; species Pseudomonas sp. Z3-6. Next base: position 896,692 of record NZ_CP071644.1, on the reverse strand, counting down.
CCTGGTCGACCCACGGGTAGTGATCGGCGCCGCGATCATCTATGGAGTGTTAATTGCTTACTTTGCTTTCTACAGTCGGCATCACTTGGTCGCAGGCACGCCCGAAGAGGAATTCGCTGCCATTCAAAAAGCCGAAGAAGCCTTGCACTAAGCCGTAACGTGCCGAAAACCACGGCGCCGCCCAGCGGCGCCGTCACGGAGAACCTGTATGGCCAGCTTTGCACACACGGTCGGCGCCCAGACCTACCGCTTCGACAGCCTCAAAGACCTGATGGCCAAGGCCAGCCCGGCGCGGTCCGGGGATTTCCTCGCCGAGATCGCCGCGCTCAACGATGGCGAACGCGTGGCCGCGCAAATGGCGTTGGCTGACTTGCCCCTCAGCCATTTCCTGCAAGAAATGCTGATTCCTTACGAGGTCGACGAAGTCACCCGATTGATCGTCGACACCCACGACAAACAAGCTTTTGCCACCGTCAGCCACCTCACCGTCGGCGGTTTCCGCGACTGGCTGCTCAGCGACGCCGCCGATGAACAGAGCCTGCGCGCCCTGGCCCCGGGCCTGACGCCGGAAATGGTCGCCGCCGTCTCGAAGATCATGCGCGTGCAGGACCTGGTGCTGGTGGCGCAGAAAATCCGCGTCGTCACCAAATTCCGCGGCACCCTCGGCCTGCGCGGGCGCCTGTCCACCCGCCTGCAACCCAACCACCCCACCGACGAACCCGCCGGCATCGCCGCGAGCATCCTCGACGGCCTGCTCTTCGGCAACGGCGACGCCATGATCGGCATCAACCCGGCCACCGACAGCACCGCCTCGATCTGCGCCATGCTGGAAATGCTCGACGCCATCATCCAGCGCTACGACATCCCCACCCAGGGCTGCGTACTGACCCACGTCACCACCTCCATCGAGGCGGCCAACCGCGGCGTGCCCCTGGACCTGGTATTCCAGTCCATCGCCGGCACCGAAGCGGCCAACGCCAGTTTCGGCATCAGCCTGAACATCTTGAAGGAAGGCTACGACGCCGGGCTCAGCCTGAATCGCGGCACGTTGGGCAACAACCTAATGTATTTCGAAACCGGCCAGGGCAGCGCGCTGTCGGCCAACGCCCACCACGGCGTCGATCAACAGACCTGCGAGACCCGGGCCTACGCCGTGGCGCGACATTTCAACCCGTTTTTGGTGAACACGGTTGTAGGCTTCATCGGCCCGGAATACCTGTACAACGGCAAACAGATCATCCGCGCCGGCCTCGAAGACCACTTCTGCGGCAAGTTGCTCGGCGTGCCGATGGGCTGCGACATCTGCTACACCAACCACGCCGAAGCCGACCAGGACGACATGGACACCCTGCTGACCCTGCTGGGCGTGGCCGGGATCAACTTCATCATGGGCATCCCCGGCTCCGACGATATCATGCTCAATTACCAGACCACCTCGTTCCACGACGCCCTCTACGCCCGCCAGACCCTGGGCCTGAAACCGGCGCCGGAATTCGAAACCTGGCTGGCGAACATGGGCATCTTCACCCAGGCCGATGGCCGGGTGCGGTTCGGCGACAACCTGCCACCGGCGTTTCGTCATGCCTTAGCGCACTTGGGATAAGAGACCTGCCATGGATAAATCACCTGTCGATTCACAAAACCCCTGGCTGAACCTGCGCAACCTCACCCCGGCGCGCATCGCCCTGGGCCGCACCGGCACCAGCCTGCCGACGTCGGCGCAACTGGATTTCCAATTCGCCCACGCCCAGGCCCGTGATGCCGTGCACCTGGCGTTCGACCACCCGGGCATCCGCGCACAACTGGACGAACGCGGCCGTGAGAGCCTGTTGCTCCATAGCGCGGCCAGCGACCGCAACAGTTATCTACAACGCCCGGACCTGGGCCGACGGCTCGATGAGGCATCCGCGCAAATGCTGGACGCGTACGCGGCGGCCCACCCTGGCGGCGTGGACCTGGCCATCGTCGTCGCTGACGGCCTGTCAGCGCTGGCCGTGCATCGCCATACCTTGCCGTTCCTGGCGCGACTGGAAGAACAGATCGCTGCTGAAGGCTGGTCGGTGTCGCCCATCGTTTTGGTGGAGCAAGGCCGCGTCGCCGTGGCCGATGAGGTGGCCGAACGGCTCGGTGCCAAGATGTCGGTGATCCTGATCGGCGAACGCCCCGGCCTCAGCTCTCCCGACAGCCTGGGACTGTATTTCACCTACGCCCCCAAGGTCGGCCTGAACGACGCCTATCGCAACTGCATCTCCAACGTTCGCCTCGAAGGCCTGAGCTACGGCATGGCGGCTCATCGCTTGATCTACCTGATGCGCGAGGCCTGCCGCCGGCAGCTCTCGGGGGTAAATCTGAAGGACGAAGCCCAGGTAAACACGCTAGAGTCGGAAAACGCTGCCGATATGAAAGGTAATTTCCTACTGGCGCCGCCCCGCGACTGATCCGTTTATCCGATTGCGTTTTTGATCCGCTTTCAGGCAGCATCAAAAGCACGGCAGCGCGACAGTGTTGTCTGAATATCTGTCGACCTTTGCAGACGAGACCTACCATGCGGATTATCCAAGCAACCCTGGAACACCTGGACCTGCTGACCCCATTGTTCGTCAAATACCGGGAATTCTACGGCTCACTGCCCTACCCGGATTCGTCCCGAGCCTTCCTCGAAAAGCGCCTGCGCCGCAAAGAGTCGGTGATCTACCTGGCCCTGCCCGATGACGACGACAACCGGCTGCTGGGCTTCTGCCAGCTCTACCCGAGCTACTCATCGCTGTCGCTCAAGCGCGTGTGGATCCTCAACGACATCTACGTCGCCGAAGACGCCCGCCGCCAACTGGTGGCCGACAACCTGATCCGCACCGCAAAAAAAATGGCCAAGGAAACCAACGCCGTGCGCATGCGCGTCTCCACCAGCAGCAACAACGAAGTGGCGCAGAAAACCTACGAATCGATCGGGTTCAAGGAAGACACCGAGTTCAAGAACTACGTGTTGCCGATCAGCGAAGATTTGACCTGATGACCGCGGACTGATCGTCCCCACGCTCCGCGTGGGAGCGATCAAACCTCTGTGGCCGAGTGAAACCCTTGTGGCGAGGGAGCTTGCTCCCGCTGGGCTGCGCAGCAGCCCCAATCCCTGAGCACGCGGTACATCAGGATGATCGAGGTGGCTGCTGTTGGGACCGCTTCGCGCTCCAGCGGGAGCAAGCTCCCTCGCCACACAAGACAGCCTGCGCCAGCACCCATTACAGACCCAACAACCAAAGCCCTCCCTTAGCACCACCGTCCTTGTGACGGAATGAAACTTCGTGGCCGAGTAACCCTTTGTGGCGAGGGAGCTTGCTCCCGCTGGGCTGCGCAGCAGCCCCAATCCCTGAGCACGCGGCACATCAGGATGACCGCGGTGGCAGCTGTTAGGACCGCTTCGCGCTCCAGCGGGAGCAAGCTCCCTCGCCACAAAAGCGGTCCGAGCCACGCCTCATCCAGGCAATCCCTCAGAAATCCCCAGCTACAAACTCCCCCCGCACTCCCCCCGCCCCACCGTATAATGCCGCTCTTCCCAGCTTGTAAGAAAAAGCTACACACCCTGTAGCCATACTCAAAGCCAGACCCATCCGCCTGCCGAGTCGGGCCGCCACCACAGGTGCCATACATGGATTTCAACCCCCTCGACCTCATCCTGCATCTCGACGTCTACCTCGACATGCTGGTGACCAACTACGGGACGTGGGTCTACGCCATCCTGTTCCTGGTGATCTTCTGTGAAACCGGCCTGGTGGTCATGCCGTTCCTGCCCGGCGATTCCCTGCTGTTCATCGCCGGCGCCGTCGCCGCCGGTGGCGCCATGGACCCCGTCCTGCTGGGCGGCCTGCTGATGCTCGCGGCGATCCTCGGCGACAGCACCAACTACCTCATCGGCCGCACCGCCGGGGAAAAACTCTTCAGCAACCCCAACTCGAAAATCTTCCGCCGCGACTACCTGCAGCAAACCCACGACTTCTACGCCAAACACGGCGGCAAAACCGTGACCCTGGCGCGTTTCCTGCCAATCATCCGCACCTTCGCCCCCTTCGTCGCCGGCGTCGGCAAAATGAACTACCTGCGCTTCTTCGGCTTCAGCGTCCTCGGCACCGTCCTTTGGGTCGGCGGCTTGGTGACCCTCGGCTACTTCTTCGGCAACGTACCGTTCATCAAGCAGAACCTGTCGCTGCTGGTGGTCGGCATCATCCTGCTGTCGCTGCTGCCGATGATCATCAGCCTGGTGCGCAGCAAACTGAACCAGCGCGCCTCGAAAGCCCAACCGCGCTGATCGCCATGTGGTCCCTGAGCAACTGGCGCCGCCGACGCACCCTCGCCAAACACCCCGTGGCCGAGGACACCTGGCAGCGGGTGCGCCAACAATTGAGCTTCCTCGACGGCATCAGCCCCGCCGAGGACCAATGGCTGCGGGAAGCCTGCGTGCTGTTCCTCCACGACAAACACCTCACCGCCCTGCCCGGCGTCGAATTGCACCAGGAACAACGCCTGCTCCTCGCCGCCCAAGCCCAATTGCCACTGATGCACCTCGGCGACCTGAACTGGTACCAAGGCTTCCACGAAATCGTCCTCTACCCCGACGACTTCCTCAGCCCCCAGCGCTACCGCGACGCCAGCGGCATCGAACACGAGTGGGACGGCGAACACAGCGGCGAAGCCTGGCCCCAAGGCCCGATCATCCTGGCCTGGGACGGCGTCGTGGCCAGTGGCGGCTGGGACGGCTACAACCTGGTGATCCACGAACTGGCGCACAAACTCGACATGCTCAACGGCGACGCCAACGGCCTGCCACCGCTGCACGCCGACATGCGTGTCAGCGACTGGGCCGAGGCCATGCAGCAAGCCTTCGACGACCTCGACCGCCAACTCGACCAGAACCCCGACGCACAAACCGCCATCGATCCCTACGCCGCGGAAAACCCCGCCGAGTTCTTCGCCGTCACCAGCGAATACTTCTTCAGCGCCCCAGACCTGCTGCACCAGGCCTATCCACGGGTGTATGAACAGCTCAAGGCGTTCTACCGCCAGGATCCGTGGGCCCGGCTGCGGCAACTTCAGGCCGAAGATCCGGTCTATCAGGCGTCATACTAAGGTCTCTAAGACCCTGGTAACGTGGCAACAGCGGCCGAATATGCCTATAATCGCCGCCACTTTTTGGTCAATCCGACCAGTCATTTGGTCAACTAACGGGGGCACCGCCCAATGAGCTACAGCAAGATTCCGGCTGGCAAAGACCTGCCGAACGACATCTACGTCGCAATCGAAATCCCGGCCAACCACGCCCCGATCAAATACGAAATCGACAAAGACAGCGACTGCCTGTTTGTTGACCGTTTCATGGCCACCCCGATGTTCTACCCGGCCAACTACGGTTACATCCCCAACACCCTGGCCGACGACGGCGACCCCCTCGACGTGCTGGTCGTGACCCCATACCCAGTGGCCCCAGGCTCGGTCATCCGTGCCCGTCCAGTCGGCATCCTGAACATGACCGACGACGGCGGCGGCGATGCCAAAGTCATCGCAGTGCCACACGACAAACTGTCGCAACTGTACGTCGACGTGAAGGAATACACCGACCTGCCACCGCTGCTGATCCAGCAGATCGAACACTTCTTCGCGAACTACAAAGACCTCGAAAAAGGCAAGTGGGTCAAGATCGAAGGCTGGGCCGGTGCTGATGCCGCCCGTGAAGCGATCACCCAGTCGGTTGCCGCCTACAAAGGCTGAGACCGAACTTAAAAAGAACCCCGGTTAGTACCGGGGTTTTTTATGTTTGGATCCTGCTTAATACAACTTCGTATTAATAGCGTTTAGCCACGTTTACATTGCCAGTTTCGATTCCCGCAAACGGAAAGATCATCTTATAAATTCACACGACATGTTTATTGCCCAAAACACAGTCGTCTCTAAACTTTCCGTTTATGAAAATACTTTCCAGTGGCGACCGCTTCAGAGCCCTCCTCAGAGAAGCGAACATCCGATCCGCCGACTTCGCGAAGTTGTACGGCGTGAAATCCCAACACGTGAACAACTGGTTCAACCGTGGCATCCCGCCCGGACGCATCCACTCCATCGCTAGCCTGCTGACCGTCAGCCCGGAGTGGCTCGCCCGCGGCGAAGGCCCACAAACGCCATTGGGCCTCGGCCCCGGCACCACCTATGAAGCCGCCGAAAACGACGGCGTCTACAGCGTGGCGGAACCCACGGACATCGAACTGCCCTTCTACAAGGAAGTCCCCATCGCCCCCGGCGAAACCAAAACCCACATCACCGAAATCCCCGACCAATCCATCCGCCTACCCCGCAGCCACCTCGAATCCCTCGAAATCGACCCCAGCGACGCCATCTGCATCACCATGGTCGGCGACAGCATGGCCGAACGTATAGAAGACGGCTCCACCCTCGCCATCGACCGCGGCCTGACGCAAATCGTTGATGGCCAAATCTATGCCCTCGAACACGACGGCATGTTGCGCATCAAATACCTCCACAGAATCCCCGGCAACCGACTGCGCCTGCGTAGCCATAACAGCACCGCCTACCCCGACGAAGTCTTCAGCGCCGAGCAGATCGACGCGCAACACATCCACGTGATCGGCTGGGTGTTCTGGTGGTCAACCCTCAACAAACAGAGACCGCCGGTGTTCGACTAACCCACCCAAGACCAGAAACCGTGGCAGGAACTGCAGTAGAAGCTGTGGCAGGAGCTTTTGTGGCAGAGAGCTTTTGTGGCGAGGGAGCTTGCTCCCGCTGGGCTGCGCAGCAGCCCCCTGCTTTCCCCCTAAATCCCCCTAACCCAATGATTCCACACCACTTACCACTGGGATTCCAAAGCAAACCCGCGTATCCTCCGCCCCACATTTGCGAGCCCACGCCTCGCACCGACAAGGCAGATCACTTTCTGACCAAGTCCCACAGCCGGCCGCAAGAGCCGGATGTACGTTTTGAAGGCTGGTAAGGTTTGTCAAAAACGAGCTGAATCAGTCAACGAGAAGCCGGCCATAAGCCGGCTTTTTAATGCCTGAACTTTACCCGTCTTTGCACCAGCCCCAGACTCAGCCTGTCTCCTAGCTATCAACGCCCAGATATCCCCAAGAACCTATCAATCCTGCATCGCCTATGACATGTAGGCAGTCCGGCGGGTTAAACTCGGCTTTTTGCCTACTCCAAGGAGTTGCTGCGTGAACACGGAAAATCATTCCCAGACGGCCGCCTTTCTATGGTCGATTGCCGACCTGCTGCGTGGTGATTTCAAGCAATCCCAGTATGGCCGCATCATCCTACCGTTCACTTTATTACGCCGTATGGAATGTGTGCTGGCACCGACGAAAGACGAGGTGATCAGGCAAACCTTCGCCCAGGAAGGCCGTCCAGATACTGTGCGCGAAATGATCCTGCTGCGCTCCGCAGGCCAGCAATTTTTAAATGCTTCGCCGTTGACGCTAGGAACCCTGTCGGACACCCACACCGCCGCCGACTTAATGAGTTACGTACAAGCCTTTAGCAAGGATGCCCGCGAAATCTTCGAGCACTTCCACTTCGAGGACTTCGTTCAGCAGTTATCCAGCGCCAATCTGCTCTATCAAGTGGTGCAGCGGTTTGCTGCTACCGACCTGAGCCCCGAGCGCATTAGCAACTTTGGCATGGGCATCATCTTCGAAGAACTGATCCGCAAATTTGCGGAAAGCTCCAACGAAACTGCCGGGGAGCATTTCACCCCACGCGATATTGTGCATCTGACTACCTCCCTGGTGATTACCAATCAGGATCACAAACTTACGCCCAACAGCATCGTCACAATCTATGACCCGACGGCGGGCACGGGTGGATTTCTGTCTGAGGGTGACGAGTACATCCAATCCATCAGCGAAAAGGTTAGCGTGTCGCTGCACGGCCAGGAGCTCAACCCCGAGTCCTACGCCATCTGCAAAGCGGACATGCTGATCAAAGGCCAGGACGTGGCCAGCATCAAGCTAGGCAACACTCTGTCCAACGACCAACTGGCCAACAAACGCTTCGACTTCATGCTCAGCAACCCACCGTTCGGCGTGGAATGGAAGAAGGTGCAGAAGCAGATCACCAACGAGCACACGGAAAAGGGCTTCGATGGCCGCTTCGGCCCCGGCCTACCGAGAGTGTCCGACGGCTCGCTGCTATTCCTCCTGCACCTGGTCAGCAAGATGCGTGACCCGCGCGACGGTGGCTCTCGCATCGGCATTATCCTCAATGGCTCGCCGCTGTTTACCGGCGGCGCGGGCTCGGGAGAGTCGGAGATTCGCCGCTACCTGCTGCAGAATGATCTGGTGGAAGCCATCCTAGCGTTGCCGACGGACATGTTCTACAACACCGGCATCGCCACCTATGTGTGGATACTCAGCAACCACAAGACCGCTGCTCGCCAGGGCAAGGTGCAGTTGATCGACGGCAGCCAGCACCACGCCAAAATGCGCAAGTCGCTGGGCAGCAAGCGCCAGTACATCACCGAGGATCAAATCAGCGAGCTGGTGCGCCTGTATGGCAGCTTCGAGCAAACCACGCTGAGCAAAATTTTCCCCATCGACGCCTTCGGCTACCGCCGCATCACCGTCGAACGCCCGCTGCGCCTGAACTTCCAAGCCAGCGCCGAGCGCATCGCTAAAGTGCTGGAAGAAAAAGCCCTGCAGAAACTCGACAGCGCCGCCCAACAACAACTGATGGTCGCCCTGCAAACGATGGACGCCAGGGTGTTGCACCGCAACCGCGAGCAGTTCAGCAAACTGTTGAAAAAAGCCCTCGCCGTGCACAGCGTTAGCCTCAGCACACCGGAGCTAAAAGCCCTGATGAGCGCTCTAAGCGAGCGCGACCCCGAGGCGGATATCTGCATGACCAAAGGCCAGCCGGAAGCCGACGCCGGCATGCGCGATAACGAGAACGTGCCGTTGGGCGAATCGGTGCACGAGTACTTTGCGCGCGAAGTCATCCCCCATGTACCGGATGCCTGGATCGACGAAAGCAAAACCGATGCGCAGGACGGTGAGGTCGGCATCGTCGGCTTCGAGATTCCCTTTAACCGCCACTTCTATGTATTCCAGCCACCGCGTCCGCTGGCCGAGATCGACCGCGACCTAAAAGCCTGTACCGACCGCATCAAGCAGATGATTGAGGGGCTGTCGGCATGACAAATTTGGCAGGAGCAAATTTGAACAACGGCGCAGCCGTTGGCCCGCAGGGCGAGGGCAGGGAAAGCCCGAGTAGTTTTCCAGAGTATCCGGCGTATAAGGCTTCGGGTGTTGAGTGGCTCGGGGAAGTGCCGGAGCATTGGACGGTGCAGCCACTTAAACGAGCCATTGCAAAGATTGAGTCTGGCACAAGTGTCAATGCGGCAGACTACCCTGCTGAACCGGGCTCTTACGGAGTTCTTAAAACTAGCTGTGTTTATACGGGGCAGTTCGATTGGAGAGAAAATAAAACAGTCGATGATGAGGATTTGAATCGAGTTAGCTGCCCGCTGAAGATCGATACGCTTGTGGTCAGCAGGATGAATACTCCTGATCTGGTAGGTGCTACCGGCTTAGTAACTGAAGCTCCAGCTGGCATATTTCTGCCCGATCGCCTATGGCAAGTTTATTTTGAGAAGAACCAGTCAGCGTCATTTGTTTTCTATTTCACCAAGGCGCCTGAGTATCGTGAGCAGGTAAAAAATGCTTGCTCGGGTACAAGTTCCAGTATGCAAAATCTTGGTCAAGATGACTTCCGAACACTTCTGTTCGTCGAGCCACCAGTGGCTGAACAAACCCAAATTGCCCGTTTCCTCGACCACGAAACCGCCCGCATCGACGCGCTGATCGAAGAGCAGCAGCGCTTGATCGAACTGCTCAAGGAAAAGCGCCAGGCCGTGATCTCCCACGCCGTCACCAAAGGCCTCGATCCCACGGTGCCGATGAAAGACTCCGGCGCGGAATGGCTAGGCGAGGTGCCGGCACATTGGGAGACTTTGCGAATAGGTGCCGTTTACTCGGAAGCTGCGGATAAAGGGCTGGCCGAGCTTCCTGTGTTACGTGTTTCGATTCATCACGGGGTATCTGATAAGGAGTTGTCAGAGGAGGAGTCGGACAGAAAAATCACCCGCATAGACGATCGCGAGAAGTACAAGCGAGTTCGCCCCGGGGACCTTGTCTACAACATGATGAGAGCGTGGCAGGGTGGGTTTGGTGCTGTCCTCGTAGATGGCCTTGTTAGCCCTGCATATGTAGTGGCCCGCCCTAAAAACGAAGATATCTCAAGATATGTAGAACAGCTTTTGAGAACGGGCTGTGCTGTCGAGGAAATGCGTAAAAATTCTTACGGGATTACAGACTTTCGACTGCGACTTTACTGGGATCAATTCAAAAACATCGTCATTGTCATCCCGCCAGAGGTTGAAAGGCAGCAGATCATGGAGCGCATTGATTCGTTGATTAACGAGTCTGAGGCTTTGAAAAGTGAAGCAGATCGGCTGATAGTCATTCTCCAAGAACGCCGCTCAGCTCTAATCTCCGCCGCCGTCACTGGCAAAATCGACGTGCGCGGCTGGCAGCCACCGGCCCGCGCGCAAGCCCCCGTATTAGAAGCAGAGGCCGTATAAATGGCGGACAGCAAGGAAGCTCAGTTTCAACAAGACATTATCGACGCCCTGGCCACCCAAGGCTGGCTGGTGGGTACAGCCAGCGGCTACGACCGGCGCACGGCGCTGTATACCGAAGATGTGCTGGGCTACTTCAAGGAGGCCTGGCCGGAGCGTTGGGACAAGTTCGCCAAGGCCAACCCGAACAACCCGGATGATGTGCTGGTGCAAAAGCTGGTACGCGAGCTGGAGCAGAGCGGCACGCTCGATGTGCTGCGCCATGGCTTCAAGCTGCCGGCGGTGAAGGTTGAGCTGTGCAGCTTTCAGCCCGACCACGGCATGAATCCGGACACCCTCAAACGCTACCAGTGCAACCGCCTGCGCGTGGTGCCGGAGGTGTCCTACTCGCCGCATTTTCGCGAGGCTGGCAGCGGTGGGCAGACCTATAACCCACGGCTGGATCTGGTGCTGTTCGTCAACGGCATCCCCACCGCCACGCTGGAGCTGAAAAGCGAGTTCAAGCAGTCGGTGGAAAACGCTAAGCGCCAGTATCGGCAGGATCGTCCGGTAAAAGACCCGCTCACACGCAAGCCCGAGCCACTGCTGACCTTCAAGCGCGGTGCGCTGGTGCACTTTGCCGTGGGCCAGAACGAAGTGGCGATGACCACCAAGCTGGCGGGCAAGGACACCTTCTTCCTGCCGTTCAACCTCGGCAGCGCGGAAGGCGGCGCGGGCAACCCGCTGCCGGAAGATGACAGCCAATACGCCACCAGCTACCTGTGGCAACGCCTGATGCAGCCGGATGCCTGGCTCAAGGTGCTAGGGCGCTTTCTGCACCTGGACAAGAAAACCAGCGAAGGCTTCGACGGCACGCCGGTGACCAAGGAGACGATGATCTTCCCGCGTTACCACCAGTGGGAAGTGGTCGACACGCTGATCAACACCACCCGCGCCGAAGGGCCGGGCAAGCGCTATTTGATCCAGCACAGCGCCGGCTCGGGCAAGTCCAACTCCATCGCCTGGACGGCGCATCAACTGGCCTCGCTGTACGACGATGCCGGCCAACGGTTGTTCAACTCGGTGATCGTGATTACCGACCGCACCGTGTTGGATAAGCAGCTGCAGGAAACCATCTACCAGTTCGAGCATGCCCAAGGCGTGGTCAAGCAGATCAATCGTGAAACCAGCAGCCAGAGCAAATCCGAACAATTGGTCGAGGCGCTGGCTGAGCAGACGCGCATCATCATCGTCACCATCCAGACTTTTCCCGCACTGTTCGATGCGTTAGACAAGTATCCCAAGCTGGCTAGCGGGCGCTACGCGGTAATCGCTGACGAGGCGCACTCTTCGCAGACCGGCTCCTCGGCTAGCAAGCTGAAGCAGATTCTCGGTAGCGATGCACTAGACGCCGAGGAAATCAGTGCCGAAGAACTATTGGACGCCGCCGTACAAGCGCGCCAACCAAACGAGCGCATCAGCTACTACGCCTTCACTGCAACGCCCAAACCCAAGACCCTGGAGCTGTTCGGTCGTCCGGCTGACCCTACGCTGCCGGCCAGTTCCAGCAATAAGCCGGAGCCCTTCCACCTTTACTCCATGCGCCAGGCTATCGAGGAAGGTTTCATTCTCGACGTGCTGCGTAACTACACCACCTACAGCACCGCCTGGAAGATCGCCCACCCGGATGGCGAAGACGACGAGGTGGAGAGCAAGAAGGCGCGTATCAAGTTAGCTCGCTGGGTGCGCTTGCATCCTTACAACATCAGTCAAAAGGTTGAAGTGATCGTCGAGCACTTCCGCGCCAATATCCGCCATTTGCTCAATGGCCAAGCCAAGGCCATGGTGGTGACCAGCAGCCGCCAGGAAGCGGTGCGTTACCAGTTAGCGGTGAGAGCTTATGTAAAGCAGATGGGCTACAACGATGTGCACCCACTGGTGGCATTCTCTGGCAGCGTGTTACCCGATGAGGCGATCCCTGAAGAGGTGACGGAAAACAGCAGCCTACTCAACCCTGGCCTAAATGGCCGCGACCTGGCACTGGCGTTCGATACCCCAGACTTCAATGTGATGATCGCGGCCAACAAGTATCAAACTGGATTCGATCAGCCCAAGCTGTGTGCCATGTACGTGGACAAGAAGCTACAAGGCGTGGACTGTGTGCAGACCCTGTCGCGGCTGAACCGCACTTTCGGCGACAGCAAGGAAACTTTCATCCTCGACTTCTTCAACGAGCCACAGGATATTCTCGACGCCTTCTTGCCGTACTACACCAAAGCCGAGCTGAGCGATGTAACCGACCCACAAATCATCTATGACCTTCAGAAGAAGCTGGATGCCGAGGGAATCTACTACTGGCAGGAGGTCGAGGCGTTCGCCATGGCCTTCTTCGACCCCAAGGCTGCGGCCAGTAAGCTCAGCTATTACTGCACGCCAGCCAAGGAGCGCTTTGCCAAACGTTTCGCCATGTCGTTGGAGTCGCGCCAGCAGGCGCTAGACTTCAAACGTACGGCCGAAGCTAACGGCGATAATAACGGACTGAAAAAAGCTGAGTTCGCGCTGAAAGAGGCTGGCGAACAAATAGATCAACTCGACCTGTTCCGAAAAAATCTACAGAGCTTCGTGCGCCTATACGAATTCCTCTCGCAGATTGTGGCTTACGAGGACCACGAACTGGAGCAGCTTTGTGTGTATGCCAAACACTTGCACCCGCTGTTGCGTTTGGATCGTCTACAACAAGATGACGTGGACGTGGGCGAGCTGCAACTGACCCATTACCGACTGAGCAAGCGTGCCGAGCATCAACTGCACCTGAGCGAGGAACAAGGTAAGTACCAGTTAAAACCTGGCAACGATGTGGGCAGCGGTAAACCTCACGACCCGGAGAAAAAGCGTTTATCGGAAATCATTGAGGCACTCAACGAGATATTTGGCGCTGAAGTGAGTGACGACGACCAGCTGCAATTCCTCGCTGGCATCGCTCAACGCATCAGTCGTCAGGAAGATGTGATGGCGCAGGTAAATAACCACTCGATCGAACAAGTGATGCACGGCCTGTTCCCGAAGCGAGTGCTGAACACCGTACTGGACGCCATGACCGACCACGAAAAACTGTCGCTGGAAGTTTTGGACAACGAAACCAAAAGTCGGGCATTTGCGCTGGTGATTCTAAAGATGCTGAAGATGACGGCTGGCTTCGATGAGGATCCACGGCACGGTGCCTGATGAGTTATTCATCGGGAAAACTGAATTGCTAAAACGACGGGGGAATTTACGGTGCAGGAAAGCTCTGCTGCACCACTCCCCCAGGCTACACAATGGCTTACGCTTTGACAGCGAGGCGGCCCATTTTCAGCTCAATCCCCATCCCTCACCCTGCGAATATAGACGCCGCTACTGCTTGCTCACATCCTCGGCAACAGCCACTTCGTCGTAATGCGGAAATCGTTGCTTCAGTCGTTCAATCGTCCACCGCCATTTGGGCGTAGTGGGACGACAAATCGTATTCTGGTTACCAAACATTCCGACCTCCCGCACAGCCTGACTTACAGGCACGTTCTGCAGCCATTGAATCGGAACAAAGTAGTCGCAGCGCTCCGGATCGTCGGCAAACTCAGCGTGATAGGTGGCGCGTTTCGCAACCTCCAGCACCGGCCGCTCTTCACCATCCTGCATGACTGTGAATTCGTTTGCGGGCGTGGACGTTCCCAAAACACGCCCTACACCGACGTAACCTTGCTGGGGAATATTTACCCAGATCCGATCTCCTGGAGAGAGGAGTTGCAAGGTCTTGCTGTACCACGCACCTCCGCCACCAGAAATGAAACCGAACTCTACTGCGTCAGCCCATGAGCGCGAGACGGAATCGCCGAACGAACAGTAAAACTCTCCATTCCAAGGCTCGCTATGCCCTTCACTTGTCGATACGGCGTTCACCTGAGTCTGAACAGGATCGAGTAACCAGGACCGACTCAGCAATTGCTGATCACCTACCTGGAAAACTTGGAAGCAAAGCACATTGATCGGAATATCTCGCTTGCTGAGGTATTCAACAATTCGCTCGCTGCTGGCATCCAACTCCGTGGCGACGATGATCAGTTGATGGCTTTTATTCAGATCATCATCGTCGAGCACACGACCGAAGCGCGCGAGAAAATCTGCATACAAGCTGCTCCCAGGTCGGAACCGTTGGTAAATCGCCGCAATTTCATTCTCACGCAAACTTTCTACCCAAACGGCGTAGTCGAGGGCCTGAGCAACGACTTCACGAGGTGTGCGATCTCTTTTGAGCTCAATCAGCACCAGACTTCCATCAGGTGCAATGGCCAGTAGGTCGATGCGGCCGCCCATTCCGGTGGATTCTTGTCTGCCTATCAGCATCCACTCCTCAGAGAGAATGCTGGGCGAGCTGATGATCATTTCCTCAAGCAGTTGCTCGCTGGCCAATCGGCTTTGGCGAAGCTTGTTCGGTACAAGACCGACGGTCCATACGTCCGTTTTGATAGGCAAGTTTTGAGTCCTTTAGGATTTGCGTAACCGAGCGATGAAGAGTGATTGCTACCTTGATGACCGGTCAAGACAAGGGACCGAGCCGCCCACGAATAATGGCACAACAGAATCACAAAAAATGCTTTACTAATTTCTACAGGGGAACGCGCCATTTGCTAGATCGAACAATAATGAGGGGGTTGAAGCCTGCTCAGATGCTCAGATTAGATATATAGGTCAAGGAGACCAGCATGTCAGAAGTCAAAAATATCAAGGATCAAAAGCTTCTGTACCACCTTACCTCGGCCGAAAACCTCGACGGGATATTCAGGGAAGGCCTGAAACCTCGAGCTGCTCTCACCAACTTTATTGACGTAGCCGACAGCGAGATTCTGAAAAAACGCCAAGCCCTTGAGCTTGATCGCTATGTGCCCTTCCACTGGTTTGCTGCAAATCCATTTGACGGAAGTGTGCAGTTCAACAGACCGAAAACAACATTTGTACTGATCTCGGTTTACCGATCACATGCCCAAAAAAATGGTTGGAAAGTCATTCCTCGCCACCCGCTGGCAAACGATGAGATTCAGCTACTTGAGTACGACCAGGGCTTCGAAGCCATCAACTGGGAGGTCATGAGCACCCGAGACTACCAGGACCACGACTGCAAGAGCATTTGCATGGCTGAATGCCTCTCTCCCGGCATCGTCGCTCCGAATGACTTTTCTACACTTTTTGTTCCGAATACTGATGTCGAGGCGCTTTGCACGGAAAAAATGCGGGAGGCCGGTGTTAATGTACGCCTCACCGTGAATCCCGGAATGTTTCGCAAATGATCTACAGCAGACTGAATCCAGAGAAGGCTCTGATTTGGCGTATCGTCCATCGGGACAACCTGCCTTGGATTCTGGACAACGGTCTGCACTGTGCAAATTCGAACGTTCAGTCACCACAGTACGTAAACATCGGCAACCCTGACTTGATCGACAAGCGCCGAACCCGCCACGTTCCCATAGCACCGGGAGGGGTATTGGCCGACTACGTGCCCTTCTATTTCACGCCCTTCTCTGTGATGATGAAAAATATCCACTCGGGGCGCAGTGTTCAGCAGCGCAGCAATGACGAGATCGTGATTCTGGTCTCTAGCCTGTACCGCATTGAGCAGATGGGCCTTCCGTTTGTCTACACGACTGCCCATGCCTACCCCGATTGGACAGACTACTACAGCGACTTGGCAAATCTCGGCCAGATCGATTGGTCTATCATTCAACGACGCGACTTCAAGCGCGATCCTGACGACCCTCAGAAGATGGAGCGGTATCAGGCCGAAGCGCTGATCCACAATCATCTACCCATTACAGGACTCCTTGGCATCATGTGCTACACCGATGCAATGAAAGAACGCATAGAGCAGGACGTAACCGCCAGGGGCTTGGTGCTGCCTGTCTATGCGCGTCCGGGATGGTATTTCCAATGATCCGTTTTACCCAAGGCAACCTCCTAGAAGCCAAAACCGAAGCCCTCGTCAACACGGTGAATACCGTGGGCGTAATGGGTAAAGGTATCGCGCTGATGTTCAAAGAGCGCTTCACGGAGAATTACCGACTGTACGCTGCTGCCTGCAAGGCTGGCGAAGTGGAGACGGGCAAGGTTCACGTGACGGCGGTCAGTGAACTGGAGGGGCCACGCTGGATTGTGAACTTCCCGACTAAACGTCACTGGCGCTCACCTTCGCAGATGACGTGGATAACCGAAGGTTTGCACGACCTACGTCGCTTTCTGATCGAAAACGATGTGAAGTCCGTGGCGGTTCCACCGCTAGGCGCCGGCAACGGCGGTTTGAAATGGCCAGAGGTTCGCGAGCAGATTGTTGAAGTCTTGAGCGATCTGGATGTCGACGTGCTGGTGTTCGAGCCGTCCAACCAGTATTTGAACGTTGCTAAGCGTAACGGCGTGGAAAAGCTCACGCCTGCTCGTGCACTGATTGCCGAACTGGTTCGTCGCTACTGGGTTCTGGGTATGGAATGCAGCTTGCTTGAGATTCAGAAGCTGGCCTGGTTCCTCGAACGTGCCATCGAAAAGCTGCCAAACACCGAAAACCCTCTGAATCTTCAGTTCGTTGCTCACAAGTACGGGCCGTATGCCAACCGGTTGGAGCATCTGCTCAATAACCTGGATGACAGTTATCTGCATTGCGATAAGCGTATCAGTGATGCGGGTATCAGTGATGTGATCTGGTTTGACGAAGGGCGCAAAGCGTTCCTACAGACTTATCTTCAAACAGAAGCCAAGGAATACGCCCAAGCCTTGGAGCGTACCGCCGAGTTGATCGATGGTTTTGAGTCGCCTTTCGGCATGGAATTGTTGGCGACGGTTGATTGGTTGCTGAGCCAGGATGGGATTTCCCCGACTGTTCCTGCCGTGCGCGAGGCGTTGAAGCATTGGGATGGCGGAGCGGGTGCTGCGGCTCGTAAAAGCAAGCTGTTCGATGATCAGGCTCTTGAGATTGCGCTCAAACGGCTTACTTCCAGTAGTTTCAGACCAGAGATGGCGACCTGTTAGGGGTAACGCCTATTTCAGCGGGGTAATTGTGCAGCAGGCTATTGCACAATCTCCACGCTCCTCGCTTCGAGACCCTCGGTAAATTGTGCAAGTGCCTCTTGCACAATTTGAGCCCATCGCTTAAACCGCGCATATCTCAGAACATTCCTACAGCAATACTTCCTACATCCAAGTACCGCTTCAACTCCAGACAATACGTATCCCCTCTTGGGAACCATCCTACAACTTTCTGTTTTAGGACCTTGCTACCATTCGCCCAGAGCATTCCGAGCTCATTAAAATATTCACCCCATCGAATTACTACAGCCAAACCTTTTAGAGTTTACTCATGACGAAATCTGCCGAAGAATCGACACCCACAACCCAAGCGACGCCCCTGCTAGCCGCCCCTCGGTTCTACATCGTTTCGAAAAACAAATTCATCGTTATGTTTTTATTAACCCTTGGCTACTATTACACCTACTGGCTGTACAAAAACTGGAAAACATACAGGATCGCCACCAATGCAAGAGTGCTGCCCTTGATACGCACCATCATGGGCGTGCTATTTACTTATTCATTACACATGAAAATTGATCGACAACTATATATTTCTCACACGCACTACAAATGGCACCCGCGCCTACTTGCATTTGCACTTATAGTTTCCGAGTTTGTAGGGATTATGCCGCATTCTGGCCGAGCGCACCTGGAGCTCATTCAGCCATTCCAGCAGCAACATTGCTTTTTAACCTGTTCTGCCTACTTCGGGTTCAGTCAGCCATTAACCATCTGGAAAATGATCCGCTAGGTCAGCAAAACTCCAAAATAACTGCTGCCAACTGCTTCTGGATTTCACTGACGGGTGTTGGACTGGCCATGCTGATCTATACGGCAGTGATGGCTAAGCTATAAGCCACTATGAAAAAAAAGGTCTTGCCAAACAAGACCTTTTTTTCATACCCGGGGTAAGCGCGGCCCCTGCTACCTCACCTCAACAATATCCAAAGCCCGATTCGCCAACAGTTCACTCACCTCAATCACCTGCAAAATCCCCATCGCAACACGCCGTCGCGAACCATCCAGATCAAACGCCAAATCACTGATCATGGCATTCGCCGAAGCTAGGTTTTCACTGAGACTGGCGAGCAGACACTCCGAATCAACATCAGGCGCGATGCGGAAAATGCTGTTGGGATTGTCAGACGTTTCTTTCTTCGGCGTAGGCTTCAGATAAAAATCCAAAGCCCGTTCGGCAGCTTCATCGAGCTTCTTGTTACGAGCAGACTGAGCGCGAGAAACATGCTCATCTGTAGCTGGCGGGTTCGGTGTAATTTTAGCCATGGTAAAGCTCCTAGAGTCTGTTGGAGCTACCACCATTCGCTGCGAAACGAAGTTGGGGTGGCAGCTGTACGCGGGTTCGCAGACCGGGACTCTAGGGACCGGCAGACCCAAGGGGTCTCCCACGCACAGCCACCTCTGACGAAATCACAGACATGGGTAATCTGCTTTCGAAGGTGACGTTGTGCGCCTATAGAGTCCGGGCTGCGAAACCCGATCACTGATGCTCAGTGACAGGACTCAAACTACCGACGGGCCCCAAAACGCACAAGCCGGCGGATTCTGGCGTAGTTGTAGGCAATGGCGCAAGGCGATGTCGGTCGTGGCTGGTCTCGTGGGGTCACGATAAACAGCTGGCCGGAATGCTGGCTGACACACCGCTATCGCGAGCAGGCTCGCTCCCACAGAGGCGCTTGTGTACATACGTCGCAGGGGAATGCATGCGCGACTGGCTGCATCCTTGCAGCCAGTCGCGAAGCGGGTTACGACGCGTTGTTCAATGGGGCTTGCGAGCAATGTCGCAATGAATCAGGCGGGATATCTCGATCCTATCCACAACGGTTTTGCCATCGACCGCAAACCCGCTGCCTGAAACCCCTGCGTTGCTGTTACTTGAGGGTGACGTCAAGCATCGGCGGGATGTAACCGTAGTCGTACTCGGCCACCACGAACGTCTGCAGCCCTTTTATTTTCATGCCCACCGTTGGCGCCTCGGTGCCACCGACACGAATCTGCGTGCCGGTTTCGTCGGTCGGTACGCTGTCGATGAAGGAGGTCACCAGGCCGTTTGGCATTACATAGTGCGAGTAGGTCTGGAATGGCTGCGAGGACGGGTTGCCCAGCACCAGGCCGGAACCGTTCAGCGGCACGTAAGGGCCGAACAGCGAGTCCGCGACGAAGCCGTACACGCCGTCCGGGCCGGTGACACCGTCGGCGTAGGTGAAGGTATGGCTGATCGTGAACAGGTAGTACTTGCCATCCTGGAACACGAAGTGCGGGCGCTCGGTCTGGTCGTTTACCCCGACGGCGGTCAGCAGTGGCGGCAGCATTTCCCAGTCGTCGCCGTCGGCGCCACGGGCCACGGCGATGCCGACGCAGGCGGTCTGGAAGCGCGAGTTGCCGACGTCTTCATAACCCGGTGGCACGTCGCCGATTTCTGCCTCGCCTACTTTGTGGGAGCCGCGTTCACCGGCGACGTTGCCTTCGAACAGCATGTACAGCTTGCCATCGTTCGGGTCGCGGAATGGCCATGGGTCGCGGAAACCCCAGAACGCGTTTTGGGCTTCGGTCTGGTACAGGTTGCCGTCGGCCTCGAACAGCGGCTTGACCTTCTCGAAGCCGACCATGCTGACACCGTGTTCAGTGGTCACTACCCGGCCGCGCACCTTGACGATGGTCGCGCCTGGGGTGACGGCGGTGTAATACAGGTCCACTTCGCCTCGGTCGTTCAACAGGATCGGCGTACCGGCCCATTCGCGAGCGGTCGGCGAAACGCCTTCGGCCATCACGCGGCCACCGAATTCCCAGTTCTTGCCGGTGCGAGAAAACCAGTAGTACATCTTTGCCCGACCGTGGCGATCGTTCCAATCGCGGAGGATGTCGTAGTTGCCGTCCTCGTCGAGGTACTGCGGGTCGTTTGGATGACGATCGGCGGTCAGGGTGAAGATCACCGACCAGCCATCGACGGACGTCACGTTACCGTCCAGGTCGCGCAGGGGCATGGTGTCCCAGATGAACACGTCGTTGTTCAGTACCGGGAAATCCGCGCTGACCAGCGGCTGGGTGGTGGTGGGGTCGTCTGCCCGGACTTTCAGCGCGTCGGCGCGGGTCCAGAGGCTGGGTTGATGGGGGGTTGCACCGAATTTTTCAGTGGTTGTTTTCATGAGTTAGAGCCTCGTCCATGAATGGATTTAAATAAGTAGTGATTTAGAAATACTGTATGCACATACAGTGAAATCACCTTATAGAGGCTTGCCTATGCAGGTCAAGCATAAAATGCATTTGTGCATATTTTGGTTTTTTCTCGTCGCTGATACGTTTCAGCTTTGAGCGTTTGAAGAAGTTTGTTTTTGGGAGATCGCCGATGTTGCCTGCACGCTTGGTGTTCTGAGCGCTTGGCGCTATCGCGAGCAGGCTCGCTCCCACAGTTGGGCGTGGTATGGCTGTTATGGCGGTGGGTCAGTTGTTTTGATGTGGCTGGTGTTGCGCTATCGCGGGCAAGCCTTGCTCCCACAGGGGTTTGACTTGGTTGCGGGGTTGGGTTTGCTGGCCTTTTCGTGAACAGGCCTGCTTCCACAGAGGGCCGACACAACGTGTCGCTGTTTTTTGATTTTTGCGACACGTTCCATTCTCATGTCGCTACCGGCGACATGAGAAGAGAACGTGTCGTCAAAACGGCGTTTTAGCGACATGAAAGGTGAAGTGATTCCTTCGGACTGACTCGCCCCTCACCCCAACGTATTCAAACAAACCACCTTCGGCTGGGTCATTTCCTCGTATGCAAACCGCACCCCTTCCCTGCCCAAACTCCCGTACTTCGACCCGCCAAACGGCATCGCATCGAACCGGAAATCCGACGAATCATTGATCATCACGCCCCCTGCCTCGATCCGTCGTGCAGCGCTCATGGCGGTGCTGAGGTCGTTGGTAAAAATCCCAGCGTGCAGCGCGTACTCAGGTTCGTTCGCCAACGTAATCGCCTCATCAAACGTCTCGAACGGCTGCAACACCACCACAGGCGCAAAGGCTTCATTGCGCCAGAGTCGGCTGGAATGATCGACGTTTTCCAGGACGGTGGCGGCGTAGCAGTTGCCCTGACGGCGATGGCCGCAGAGCAAGGTGGCGCCTTGTTGCAGGGCTTCGTTGACCACTTGTTCGGCGTTTTGCGTGGCTTGCTGGGTGATCATCGGGCCGATGTCGGTGTTGGCGAGCAGTGGGTTGCCGACGACGAGGGCTTGGGCCTGGTTGACGAAGCGTTTGCGGAAGGCTTCGTAGATCGGTGCGTGGATGAGCAGGCGTTGGGTGCCGATGCAGTTTTGCCCGGCGGCCCAGAAGGCGCCGGAGACGCAGCTGTCGACGGCGGCGTCGAGGTTGCAATCGCCCATGACGATGACGGGGGCGTTGCCGCCGAGGTCCATGGCAAGTTTTTTCAGGCCGGCGGTGCGGGCGATTTGTTCGCCGGTGACGAAGCCGCCGGTGAAGGAGATCATGCGCACGTCGCGGGCGGCGACCAGGGCTTTGCCCAGTTCCGCGCCGCCGGTGGCGACGGTGACGACGGTTTCGGGGAGGCCGGCGGCGACCAAGTACGAGACCAGTTTGAGGGCGGACAACGGAGCCAGTTCGGACGGCTTGAGGATCACCGCGTTGCCGCCGGCGATGGCTGGGCCGAGTTTGTGGGCGACGAGGTTGAGCGGGTCGTTGTAGGGGGTGATGGCGACGATCAGGCCCAGGGGTTCGCGGGTGAACCAGCCTTGGCGCGATTCGGCGCCTTCGTAGGCGTCGAACGGGACGATTTCGCCGGCGTTGCGCTTGGCTTCTTCGGCGGAGAGCTTGAGGGTGTTGACGCAGCGTTTGACTTCTTTTTCGGCTTGTTTGAGGGTCTTGCCGGCTTCATCGACGATGAGTCGGGCGAAGGCTTTGGCGTCGCGTTCGATGTTCAGTGCTGCTTGTTCGAGGATGCTGGCGCGACGATGACGGGGCAGTGCGGCGCAGGTTTTTGCGCCGCTGCGTGCGGTTTCGAGCAGGTGTGGGACTTCTGAGGCTTTGAGGTCGGCGACGGTGCCGACGATGCTGCCGTCAAACGGGTTGAGGACTTCGATGTGCGGTTCGACGACCGCCAGGGCCAGGCGCGATACGTTCACAGGGTGTGCTCCTGTTTGCGGGTTGCCGATTGGTGGATGTGGATGATGTCGGACAGCAGCGCGAAGGCGGTTTCGGTGCGGCCGGCGCCGGGGCCGGAAACGGTGACGGCGCCGAGCAGTTCGCTGGTGAAGGACACGGCGTTGGTGGCGCCGCTGATGCTGGCCAGTGGATGATCGTTGCTCAGCAGGCGCGGTTCGACGCTGGCGCTGATGGCGCCGTCGGCGTTGCGGGTGGCGGCGCCGATGAGTTTCCAGCGTGCGTTGTCGCGGCGGGCTTTTTCGATGTCGTCGAGGGTGAGGGAGGCAATGCCGTTACAGGTGACGTCGTTGACGGTGAGTTTGGCGTCCAGCAGTTCGTTGGCGAGGATCACCACTTTCAGACGCACGTCATGGCCTGCGACGTCGGCGGTTGGGTCGGCTTCGGCGTAGCCCAGGGCTTGGGCCTGGCTGACGGCTTCGGCGAACCCTAGGCCGCCTTCCATGCAGGTGAGGACGAAGTTGGAGGTGCCGTTGAGGATGCCTTCAAAGCCTGTGATGGCGCTGCCGGCCAGGGCTTGTTTGGCCAGGCGAATGACGGGGGTGCCGCTCATGACCGAACCTTCGTATTCGAAGGCGACGTTGTTGCGCTGGGCCAGGGCCTTGAGTTCGGCGCCGTGCAGGGCGATGGGGCCTTTGTTGGTAGTGACCACGTGTTTGCCACGCTCCAGGGCCCAGCGACAGAACGAAGTGGCGGGCTCGCCGTCCACCGGGTTGGTGAAGGTGGCTTCGGCGATGATGTCGGCGCCGCAGTCTTTGATTACGGCTTCATTGAGGGCGTCGACGGTGCCGCCGGGGAGTTGGGCCATGGCGCCTTTGCTGGCGGGCAGCCGGGCGAGCGAGGCGGCGTCGAGCCCGTGGCGGTTCATCACCGAACCGAGGAACAGGTCGGTCACGCCGACGATTTTCAGCGTGAAGCCGAGTTCGGTTTTCCACTGCTGGTTGCGCTCGGCAATCAGTTGGGCCAATGCCCGGTTTACACCGCCGAAGCCGACTAGAGCCAGTTTGTATTCAGTCATTTTTGTTATGTCCTTGATCCGGGTGATGAGGTTGTTGGGATCTAGGTTAGGGCGGGAGGCTGGGCAGTGAAATATGCCAATTTGCTCTATTTCTTGGGCGTTTTGACCAGGGGTTGGGCAAAGCGGTGGGTGGAGGAAAGCCAACAAAATCGACTGACCAAACACAGACCACTGTGGGAGCGAGCTTGCTCGGGATGGGGCCAGGTCAGGCGACATTGATGGTGGCTGGTGTACCGCTATCGCGAGCAAGCCCGCTCCCACAGTTTTCTTCAGTGTTTGGTCTATTAGTGGCAGAGCATGCACCCGCCGGCTCTTGTGGCGAGGGAGCTTGCTCCCGCTGGGCTGCGCAGCGGCCCCTGGAATTGGCCGGCGCGGTGGGTCAGGTTGATTGGGGATAACCTGGTTGGGGCTGCTTCGCAACCCAGCGGGAGCAAGCTCCCTCGCCACGGGGGTTGTGGTGGCTGGCTTATCTGTGAAGCGGCGGCGAGCAGGCGGGGCCTGACCGAACACCTTCCCCTGTGGGAGCGGGCTTGCTCGCGAAAGGGCCAGGTCAGGCGACATTGATGGTGGCTGGTGTACCGCTATCGCGAGCAAGCCCGCTCCCACAGTTTTCTTCAGTGTTTGGTCTATTAGTGGCAGAGCATGCACCCGCCGGCTCTTGTGGCGAGGGAGCTTGCTCCCGCTGGGCTGCGCAGCGGCCCCAAAACATGCAGCGCGGTCGGTCAGGTTGATTGGGATCACCTGGTTGGGGCTGCTTCGCAACCCAGCGGGAGCAAGCTCCCTCGCCACGGGGTTCACTGCTGTGACGGCTAGCGTGCCTAGACCACCGACGACAACACAAACGACGTCACGGTGTTCTCCACGCCCGGCAGCGCCGAGATCTCTTTCCACACCTTATGCACCCGCTCCGGGTTCGCCGCGCCGACCCTGAGCATCAAATCAAATTCGCCACTCATCACATCGCACTGCAGCACTTCCGGCATCCCCTGCAACGCTTGCAACACCTCGGCACCGCGCATGCGGTCGTAGCGGTAGACGAAGATCACCGCGTTGATGTTCGACGACGCTTGCGCGCCCTCCCCCGTGCGCACCGTATAGCCCTGGATCACGCCGTCGCGTTCGAGGCGTTCGATGCGTTGGCGCACGGCGTTGCGCGAGAGGTTGACCTTGGCCGCCAGCTCGGCGTGGGCGGCGCGGGCGTTGAGGCGCAGTTCGGCGATGATGCGTTCGTCGAGGGGATCGAGGATTCGCTTCATGGGGCCTCCGGTTATAGCGAGCCGAGCAGTTGATGGAGGGCAGCGAGGTCGTCCGGCTGGATGCGATGGATCTGCGCCGGGCCCTGCTCGGCCATCGGACGTTGTTGCGCCGCCACGGGGATCCCCAGCTCACCGAGCAACACCGCCGATTTAATCGGTGAGATCTCGCCCAGGGTCACCATCGGCGCCACCAGGCTGCGACGGTA
This sequence comes from Pseudomonas sp. Z3-6, assembly GCF_051131985.1. Taxonomy (NCBI): domain Bacteria; kingdom Pseudomonadati; phylum Pseudomonadota; class Gammaproteobacteria; order Pseudomonadales; family Pseudomonadaceae; genus Pseudomonas; species Pseudomonas sp. Z3-6. The sequence continues at coordinate 871,339 of NZ_CP071644.1, read as the reverse complement.
CAAGCGCGCCGCGAGCACGCCGGTAGCGGTGTGTGGGTCGATGACATAACCGGTGTCGCGGTACAACGAAGTGATCTCGTTCAGCGTCTGCTCATCACTCACAGCGTACGAATCGATGATCATCCGCGCCTGCAGCCAGAACTCGTTGCCAATGCTCATTTCGCCGTCGGTTTCGAAGGTGTGCATCAGCGCGCTCACGGCTTGATCATCATGCCCATAGAGCTCCCAGAGAAACCGTTCCAGGTTGGAAAAGATCGACAAGTCCATGGCCGGCGACAGGGTCTTGCTCGCACGTAACCGCGAATAGTGGTTCTTCAAAAAGAACTGATGCAGCGCGTCGTTCTGGTTGGTGGCGACGATCATTTGCGTGATCGGCAAGCCCATCTTTTGGGCGATGTAACCGGCATAGACTTCGGCAAAACTCGCCGCCGGCACGCTGAAACCGATGGGCCGCTGACCGCCGCCCAACTGCAGCACGGCGTGAAAATAAAACACCAACTGCGCCATGACGCTGACCCAGTTGCTGGAGTTGAAACTGATCGCCGCATGCTGGCGGAACAGTTGGGTGACGAGGGTCTGGCACTCATCGAAACTGCCCTCCACGGCGACTTGATGCACCCGCGGGTGCGCCGTCGCTTGCAGGTCTTGAAGCTGGTCTTGCGGTACGCCGGCCTCGGGGTAGATCACCACCACGTCAGTCTCGTCGCAGTGTTTGAACGCCTCGATGGCGGCCAGGCCGGTGTCGCCGTTGGTGACACCCATCACCACAGCGCGACGCCCGCGTTTGCGCAGGAAGTACTGCACCAGCCGCGCCTGCAGCTGCGCGGCAAAGTCCTTCGAGGAACGGGTCGGGCCATGGAACAACTCCAGGACCCATTCGTTGCGATCCACCTGATGCAGCGGCGCCAGGGAGCGATGGCTGAACTGGCTGCCGGCCTCCTTGAGCAAGCGCTTGAGGTCGGCCTCGGGGATCGCCTCGCCTACGAACGGGCGCATCACTCGGTAGGCCAGTTCGTCGTAGGACAACGTCGACCAATTAGCGATGTCCTGGGGTTCGAACAGCGGCAGTTCCACGGGGACAAACAGCCCGCCATCTTCGGCAATGGCCGACAGCACGACTTTTTCGAAATCGACCTGCACGGTGGAATTTCGGGTACTCACGTAGCGCATGGTCAACTCCGCAAACTCAGATAAAACAGCTCATTTGAAACGATGCGCCTGCTCCACCAGCCAGGTGGAAAACCGTGCCGCGTCCGGGTGTTGCTCGGCCCCGGAACTGCGCACCAGGTAGAACGATTCGCTGGCTTCGATGCGTTGGGCGAAGGGTTCGACCAGGCGCCCGTCTTCCAGCAATTCACTGACCATCGACGACCGCGCCAGGGCGATGCCCTGCCCCAACTCGGCCATGCGCAAGGTGCAAACCAATGTATCGAATTGCATCCCCGTCGAGGAATCCACCGAGTCGGCACCGACCATTTTCAGCCAGTAACCCCAGCCTTCTTCGTAACCCAGCACGTGCAGCAACGGATGCTTGGCCACGTCCGCCGGCACCTTCAGCGTCGCCATCAAGGCGGGCGAGCACACCGGGAACAAGGTATCCCAGGTCAGCCGCTGCGACACCAGGCCGGGCCATTGGCCATGGCCCCAGCGAATCTCCATGTCATCCTCGCCGTCCAGCTCCTTGACCCAGATGTTGCTGATGTAGCGGATGTCGACGTGCGGGTGCGCCTGGCGAAAATCCACCAGCTTCGGCGCCAGCCAGTGCACGAAAAACGCCAGGCTGCCGCGCACCTTGATCGGCCGACGCTTGTGCTGGCCGAAGATTTCGTTGGTGCCCACCGCCAGCCGCGTGATCGCGTCCTGCACCACTGGCAGGTAGGCCTGGCCCTCTTCCGTCAGACCGAGGCCACGGGGCAAGCGCTTGAACAGCGCCACCCCCAGGTGACTTTCCAACTGGCGGATCTGCTGGCTTACCGCGCCCTGGGTCAAGAATAATTCGTCGGCGGCGTGGGTGAAGTTCAGGCAGCGGGCCGACACTTCGAACGCCCGCAGCCAGTTCAACGGGGGCAACGTTTTTTGCTTCATGCTCTTACCTCGCTGACCCCCACGCACCGGGCACGTTTGCCCGCCCGTCGATGCGGTTTAAAACGCGTCGGACGGTTGTGCCACGAGGGCAACCGACAAGCGTCGCTCGCGGCTTTTGCGGGTAATGTAATACACGAAGTAACACCAGGCGATGAATGGCAAGCCGAAGTACAGCGCCACTCGCTGTTCAGGGTCGAAGGCGATGCCGATGCACGCCAGGCTGCAGCACACCAGCGCCCCCAACGGCACCCATGGATAACCGCGCACGCGGAACTTGAGGTCGCGAATATCGCCGCCGTTGGCGACGTAGTGACGGCGAAAGCCGATCTGGCTCGCGGCGATGCTCATCCACACCACCACCACGGCCAGGCCGGAAATCGACACCAGCGCCAGGTAAATGGTGTCGGCGGCAAACACGCTGCTGAGCAACGACGCGGCGCCGCCGGCCATGCTGACGATGATCGCGTTGAGCGGCGTGCCCATGCGGGTCAGGGCCGAGAACTGCTTGGGCAGGTGGCCCTGGTCGCTGAGGGTCCAAAGCATGCGCGAGGCGGCGTACAAGCCGGAGTTGGCCGCCGACAACAGGGCGGTGATGATCACGAAGTTCATGATGTCGGCGGAGTATGGAATGCCGATGTAGGTGAACACCGTGACGAACGGACTCTCCACCAGACCGGCCTGTTCGCGAGGCAACAACGTCGCGAGGACGAAAATGGTCCCGACAAAAAACACCGCCAGGCGCAGCACCGTGGTGCGGATAGCGCGGGGCACGTTGCGTTGCGGATCCTTGGTTTCGCCAGCGGCGATGCCGATCAGTTCAGTGCCGGAAAATGCGAAGGAGACCGCCAGCAGCGTCATCGCAATCGGCATGAAGCCCGTAGGAAAAAGTCCTTCGCGAGTGAAGTTACTTAACCCGATGCTGTGGGCCTGGTCGATGTTCAACAGGCCGAGAATCGCACCACCACCGATCAGCAGGAACACCACCACGGTCAGCACTTTGATCAACGACAGCCAGAACTCGGTCTCGGCGAACAAACGCACCGACACCACGTTGGTGAGGAACACCACGCCGGCAAACAGCGCGCTCCAGATCCACACCGGGGTGTCGGGAAACCATCGGGTCATGAGGATGCCGGCGGCGGTGAACTCGGAACCGATGGCCACCGTCCACGTCAGCCAATACAGCCAGGCCACGGTGTAGCCAGTGCCGGGGCCGAGGAAGCGCGTGGCGTAGGTGCTGAAGGAACCGGTTACCGGCATCTGCACTGCCAGCTCACCGAGGCACATCATCACCATGTACACCATGAGTGCGCCGATGATGTAGGCGATCACCGCCCCCATCGGACCGGCCTGGTTGACGGTGTAGCCGGAGGTCAGGAACAGCCCGGTGCCGATCACGCCACCCAAGGCCAGCATGACGATATGGCGCGTCTGCATTTCCTGCTTGAAGCCGGTCCGCGTATTCGTTTGTTGTTCTGTTATGGACATGGTTGTTCTCATGAAATGTCAGGGCGCGCATCGACGTCTACGCGAGTCAGACAAGCGCCGCTGAGCTTTTATTATTATTCCTATTCATGAACGCCCCGCTGACAGCCTTGTCGCGGGGTATCAACTAATCAAACTTCAGCTTGCCGTCTCGGTGTGGACTTCATTGAGTTGCGGATTGAGGGTCTTTTTGACGAAGGCGAAGGCCTGTTTCAGATCGTCCAGCAGATCGTCGGTGTCTTCGATGCCCACCGAAACCCGCACCAAGCCTTCGGAGATGCCCAGGGCCAGACGTTCTTCCAGGGTGTTCTCGACATGGCTGGTGGTGCGGGCCGGGCCGTAGATGGTTTCCACCGCGCCCAGGTTGCCGGCGCAATGGGCGAAGCGCAGGCGTGGCAGCAGCAGCTTGACCGTGTCCATGCCGCCGACCAGGACAAAACTGACGATGGCGCCGAAGCCGGACATCTGTGCACAGGCGATGGCGTGGTTCGGGTGGCTGGGCAAGCCGGGATAATTCACGGCTTCCACCAGTGGTTCGGTGCAGAGGAATTCGGCCAGGGCCCGGGCGCTGTGTTGTTGCTGGCGCATGCGCAATGCCAGGGTCTTCATGCCACGGATGATCAGGTAGGCCGAGAACGGGTCGAGGCTCGCGCCATTGATTTCCCGGTAGTGCCGCACTTGGGCCATCAAGGCTTCGCTGCCACACACCAGGCCACCGAGCACGTCGCCATGGCCGCTGAGGAATTTGGTCGCGCTGTGAATCACCACGTCCACGCCCAAGGCCAGCGGGCTCTGGTTCAGCGGCGTGGCGAAGGTGTTGTCCGCCACGACCACGGCGCCGACACGCTTGGCCGCCGCCACCAGGCGCGGGATGTCGAGGATTTTCAGGGTCGGGTTGGTGGGGGTTTCCAGATACAACACCTGGCAGCCCTTGGCGATTTCACGCTCCAGGTCGTCGTGGTCGAAGGTCTCGCACAGGGTCACTGCCACGCCGGTGCGCGGCAGGAACTCTTCGAAAATCTTGTTGGTGCCGCCGTAACTGTCCTTGGTCGACACCACCCGATCGCCATGGGCCAGGAAGGTGTAGAGCACGCTGCTGATCGCCGCCATGCCACTGCTGAAGGCCACTGCGGACTCAGCCATTTCCAGCTCGCGAATCTTGGCTTCGAGGGTCTCGACGGTCGGGTTGCTCATGCGGCTGTAGATAAAACCGGGGGCCTTGCCCAGGGCGACGTCGTACCAGACGTCGATGTCGTCGTAGCCGTACGCGGCACTGGCCACGATGGGAGTTTGCGTGGCGTTGTAGGGATGCCTGACTTGCTCCCCACCCCAAACCGCCCGGGTGCCCGCGCCGGCATTATCAAGCCCTGTGCTGTCAGGTTTATTGTTCATCGAGGCTACTCACACTGAGGGGGTGGACGTTGAGCCATCCACCGGATCTGAGGGCCAATATAGGGAAAAGCCGGGCGGTCGAGAAACGATGTTATCGGTGCCAAAGGGGTGGTTTTTTTAATGGCTGGATGAAGGTCTGAGAGTATCTGCGAACACAAAAACCTGTGGGAGCGGGCTTGCTCGCGAAAGCGGTGGGTCAGTCACTGAAGGGGTGAATGTGCAATCGCTTTCGCGAGCAAGCCCGCTCCCACACTGGAAATTGTGGTGGCCTCGGGAATGCGTGAGCGCCAGTCCTACAGGCGATCGTGGACTTAAAGTCTGTGTGAATCATCGTGGCGAGGGAGCTTGCTCCCGCTCGGCTGCGCAGCAGTCGTAAACCTACCCGGTCACCGCGTTGAATGGCTTTGGGGCTGCTGCGCAGCCCAGCGGGAGCAAGCTCCCTCGCCACAGGTTGTCGATCGTTCCCACGCGGGAGCGTGAGAGCGATCAAGCGAAACTAGCATTCGTCAAGATCGGCATTACCACTGCTAAGAATTTCAAGAATATGATTCAACCAAGCTTCAGCGGATTCCCAGTCCAGCCAATAGCAATAGTTGCAAGGCATTTTGTCCATGATGAACTCTCTAAGATTTGCTTCGTCAAGATTCATTGCAAGCAAAGTTGAAATTTCTTCTTTGATAATTTTGATATTTTGAGGCGCCGAGTCCGCCATAAAGGCTCTGATGATGTCATCAGGGTCCGATGAATCGCACATCCAGTCTTGATGAAAGTAACAGCCAAAAAACTGAAAGAGCTCTGGATATTTATTTTCCACTTTTTTCAACATGCCCCGTAAGCAAGTTATTCGATCGTTCCCACGCCCCTGCTGGGGATGTCGTCAGGGACGCTCCGCGTTCCGCTTCTGGCCATACACATCAAACCGTCCAATGATCCACATAAAACCAGGAATAAACCCGTCATTTATAAAAGGGGTGCTTCAGCATTATTTTTTTGTTGAATTGCTAGCATGATTACACTCTAGATAATAGCGCTTAAGGCACCTTAATAAAATCACCATAAAATGACCTTGATCCTCAATCTCCTGATCAAAATAGGTATCCATATATTCAAAAAGATCATCAAAAGAATCGCCAGACTTTAAAAAGAACTCTATCAGCTCAATATAAGCCTCTTGATCACTAGAGCAATAAGCCATAAATTCGGGCTTTAGCAATATTTCAAATAGCTCCGAAAGCTCGACATCGCTATTCACGTTCTTCGAAACAATTATCTCCTCTCGTTGTTCGTCATCGACATTTTCGATATTAAATACAAAAAGCAATCCAATCAGGGGAACCATGCTTGGCTTTGATTTCATTTCTTAAATCCTGTGTAGGCTGTTATGGGCTCGCCATTTTCGTTTAAAATAACAATTGCATGATTTTGCTCGCCATACTTCAAATCTTTCTTTTCATATCCTTCGCCGACCTTTCGCCCAAAGTCAATTGATTGAGATTTTTCAAGGGAGCCGTTGCGCTTAAAGACCAACTTCGCCCTATATATAGCATTTAATTGATCTCTGTGACTTATGAAGCGTGTCGCTGCTGATGGAATCTTCGGCTGACCTTGTTTATTGCCTTTGGTATAAGTTTCTATGTCCCCAGTTCCAGGATTTCGACCTGTCGTAACGCGTTCTAGCTGAGCATCCGCCGTAGTCTGAGCACCATGTTTCTCTAAGAAATGCGCGCCTTGGATCGATCGTTCCATCTCATCCAAACGCCGATAGGCATTCGATTCCGCCAACTCATCAATCCGCGCCCGCCGCTGCTCCGCCGTCATCGGCAGCGCCGGCTCACCCTCATCCACCCCAAGCTTGGCCGTCGGGTCTTGCTTACCGACGGCGGGCTTTCTACATCCGTCGCCCGGGCAACCTTCCAACCCCAACGGATCCACCCACCCCGTCGGGTTCAAGGTGTACCGATACCCATTGAGCCCACCCGCCAACTTGCTCGGGTCAGGCGTCAAATAGCGGCCAGTCTCGGGATTGTAGTAGCGGTGGCGGTTGTAGTGCAGGCCGCTTTCCGGGTCGAAGTATTGGCCCTGGAAGCGCAGCGGTTGTTCAAGCTGCTCGCCGTCGCCGTGCCTGAGTGCGGTGACTTTGCCGTAGCCGTTGTAGCGCGCCGACCAGACGATCTGGCCGGCGGGGTTGGTCAGTTCCTGGGGCGTGCCCAGGTGGTCGAGGTGGTAGTAGAACGGCGTGGCGTTTTCCGGGCCTTCGCCGTTGAGCATCGCCAGTGGACGGAAGGTGCCGGGTTCATAGACGTAGCTGCGGTGATGGCGCGGGCTGTTTTCGGCGACGACTTGGTCGCCCTGCCAGAAAAACTCCGTGGTCAGGCCGTCCACGGTCTTGCTGATGCGTCGGCCGAAGGCGTCGTAGCGGTAGGACGTTTCGCAGCCGTCCGCCGTGGTGACGCCGATCAGGCGGTGTTGGCTGTCGTAGCGGTAGGCGCTGACCAGGGCCTCGCCGCGGCGTTCGCGGATCAGGTTGCCGAAGGCGTCGTAGTCGTAGTGGCGGTCGCCCTCCTTCAGCAGGCGGTTGCCCTTGAGGGTGGTCGGGCCGGGGCGGTCCTGCATCAGCAGGTTGCCGGCCGGGTCGTGGCTGAAGTGTTCCGGCGGTTCGCTGTGGGAAAAGTCGATGCGGGTCAGGCGATCTAGAGAATCGTACTGGTAGCTGCGGCGGTTTCGGTGGTCGGAAAGGGTTTGCAGGTTGCCCTTGGGGCTGTAGGTATAGTCGCGCCAGAGCAGTTGCTGCTGTGGGTTCTGCCACGCGGTCTGGGCCTTGAGGCGGCCCTGTTCGTCGTACCTGTAGTCACTGAGCAACTGGCCTTGCTGGCGTTGCCGTTCGCGGCTGCCGTCAAAGCGGTGTTCGGTCAGGCGCGCGCCGTTGAGGTCGATGGCGGTCAGTGCGCCGCCCGGGGCGTGGTGGTAGTCGAGCTGGCTGTCGTCCGGCAGGCGCAGGTGGTTGAGGCGTCCGCAGGCATCGTAGCGATAACGCAGGGTGCCCCAGCCCTGGTGCTCAGTGATCAGCCGATCTTGAGCGTCGTATTCGAAGGCCAGCGGATGGTCGCTGCCGTCATCGACGTAAACCAGCCGGCCCAGTTCGTCGTAGCGGTATTCGATGGCCTGGCCGTCGGGCAAGGTCTTGAGTTGCAGCCGCCCGGCCGCGTCGCGCTGGTAGCGGGTGACCCATTGCGAACCGTCCTCGCCGTGCTCGGTTTTCTCCAGTAGGTGACCGTTGAGGTCGTAGGCGTAGGCGGTGCGTTGGCCGTCGAAGCCGATTTGCTGTCGGATCAAGCCGTTGGGCGTGTAGTCCAGCTGATATTGTTCGCCGGATTCGTTCTCGATCTCGGTCAGCAACAGCCGCGCCGAGTCGTAGCGGTACTTCAGCTCGCTGCCGTCGGGGTTCAGGCGACGGCTGACCAGGTGCAGGTCATCGGCGTATTCGTAGCGGGTGGTGCGGCCCTGCTCGTCGCGTTCGGCAATGACCTTGCCGTAGGCGTTGTAGCTCCAGGCCCGGATGGCGCCGGTGGGCAGGGTCACTTGCAGCAGTCGGCCGACGGCGTCCCATTGGTAGTGCGTGAGGGCGCCGTGTTCGTCCCGGCGGCTGAGCAAACGTCCCAGGGCATCGTAGGAAAAATGCCGGTGACCGCCCTCGGGCAGGATTTCTTCAGTCAGTTGGCCCAGGCGACTCCAGGTGAAGCGATGTTCGCCGCCGTCCGGGTCATACTTCGCCAGCAGTTGCCCATGGGCGTCGTAGGCATATTCCGTACGCTGGCCGTCCGGGTCGATGCTGGCGATCACATCACCGTGGTCATTGCGCCGGTAAGTCCACACTGCCTTGCCACGGGAACGGGTGTGCAGGAAACCGTTGCGGTATTCGTAGGACGTCGGCGCTTCATCTGGAGGAATCAGCGCCAGCAGCCGTCCGACGTCGTCGTAGCGGTATTCACGGACCGCCCCCAGCGGGTCCTGTTCGGCGATCAACCGACCCTGTTCGTCATAGGCCTTGAGGTGTTCGCCGCCGTCGGGCTCGACCTTGCGCACCAGCCGCGCCCGGTCGTCGTGGACATACACCTCCTGGCTGCCATCCAGGTGCCGGACCGTGACGCTGCCGTCCTCGCCCCAGGTGTAGCGGCTGTCCATCTGCGCAAACGAGGCCCAATGCCGTACGCAACGGGACGCCGGCCCGACGCCTTGCCACTCCCAATAAAAACTCGCCCCGCCGGCCAATTGCCGCTGGAGGATGACGTGCTGGTCGTCGTAGTCGTAGCGTTCGCTTTCACCGGCGGCATTGATCGCTTCGATCAGTCGGAAACGTCCGTCGTAGCGGTAGGACACCAGCGTCTGCTCGGTCCGCCAGGCCTCGTCGAGGGTGATGGCCGGGTGGAAGCTCTGGTAGTCGACGGCGATCAGGTGGCGCTGTTCGTAGCGCAGGCGCAGGGAACGCCCGGCGCCGTTGTCCAAACGGCAGATGTCGCCGTGGATGTTGCGCTGGAGGGTCAGGCGGTTGTCGTAGCGGTCGCTGAGGGCGATCAGGTGGCCGTCGCGAAAATGCAGGAACGGGGCGTTTTCCCCAGGCTGTGCGACGATCAGTTCGTCCGGCTCGGCCCCCAGGTAGATTGCTGCGCGGGCCAGGCTGTTGTGGATCGCCGGGCGCTGGGTGGTGGGCAATGGAAAAAGCGTGCGACGGTTTTCCTGGTCGACCCAGGTGACCTGCTCGCCGTCGAGCTCCAGGCGATGGGCCAGGGCATGGCTCCAGCCGCGCCCGAGGCCGACGTCCAGGTCGGCGGCGCTGGTGCGGTATAAACGGGTGAAAACGAACGGCAAACGGCCGTCGAGGGTGCCATCGTCGAGGGTCAGTAGTTCTTCGCCGGTGACCATTGACACCGGGCAGCCGCTGGTCTGGGTCTGGGCGGCGGTGTCGGCGCTGTCGCCGTTGGGGTTTTTCGATTGGGCGGGGGCGTCGTCGTGGGGTTCGTGTTGGCTCAGGCGGGTAGATGGCCGGGATTTTTCCCGCGCCACGGCGGCCGGATTGCTGACGGACAAGGGGGCAGAGTGTTCAGGGGTGATGTGCAAAGGTCCGACAGGCGTCGGCTTTAAAGGCCCGCGCTGGCCGACCACCAACGGCTTGAGCACATCGGCATGCTGATTGAGCCGGTCGGGGGCGAGTTGGCCCAGTCTCAGGCTCGACGCCAGCAACCATTCCCGGGCCCGCTCCGAGCGGACCCGGCCCAATACATTACCGCTCATGCGCAGCCCCAGGCCCAGCCCCCCGGTCAAACGCATCAGCAGGAAATTGATCAGTACCGAGGCGCGCAGCTCTCCGACAACTTCGGCCGCGTACTGAGGCGGCAACATCCGCACCCAACTGTTGAACGCGGCCACGTGGACGAAGAGCAACGGCTCGTCACTCAACACCATCAGCCCTTTGGCAATCGCCTCGGAGGATGCCTTCAATAGCTGTTCAAGCTCGGCTTGAGTCAGGTACTCCAGCAGTTTTTCGCTGTTGGCCTGCAGATCCGCTAGCAGCCCGAAAACCTGCTTAACGTCGTCCCACAGTTGATGCAGGGCATTCTTGAAACCGCGCCAATCGGCTTGCTGCAACACGTCGTAGCGTTCGAGAAACCCGGCCTCGGAAAACTCCGTCCACAGCGGTTGAAACTGCTCCCACTCCGCTTTCAGCCAGCCCTCGAGTTCGTCGATCAAGCCTTGGTAAGACGCGTACAACGCCTTGACGTGATCAGCCGTGACATGGGGGAAAAAGGTGACGCGATAACGCTGGCCTCGCCAACACTCAGGCACTTCCAGGATGCCGCTTGGGCCGATCACGTGATGGATCGGCTCGCCGAAAATTTCCTGCCCCGGCGCACCACCGATGACCGGTTCCAGCATCACCGGTGTGTCGCCAATCGGCACGAAGCGCGCCGCCTGGAACATGTGCACCAGCGTCAGCGACCCAGACGCCGGACAGGCCACCACCGTGGCGCTGACGGGTGTGTCCTGGTTTTTCGGTGCCGCGAGGGACACCTCGTGACCGACCTTGAACACTTGCTCAAGATCCAGCGTCCAGCCGGCCCAGAAGCTTTCAGCCCAGGCGTCGTAGTCGTTCAGGCAGTTTCGAAAATCCTGGAAAACCGCTTCGACATCTGGCCGCTCGGGGTCCATGGCAGCCACCACCAACAAGCCAATGGTGTTGTTCGGGGCCAGGAGCTTGTCGGGGGCAAACATGCAGGAATCTCGCGGTGCAGGGACGGACGCGAGACTCTGCCGGGGATGACAGGGGAATTAAGTCAGTGGAAGAGGACGAAGGATGTAGGGCGATTCGCTAAATTTAACGCTTGGCCTTTAACCGAGCGTTTTACAACGTCCGCATCAACGCTTCGGCGTGCTGACGAAACACGACATAAGCCTCATCAAAGCTCGGGCGGACATCGCCAAAAATCAGCGGCATGAGCTTCGCGTCATACTGGCGACGAATCTGCGCATCCGAACTCGCCTGATGGAGGGCGCTCTGCATGACACTTCCCGGATCGTCAGCAAATGGAGGAAACTGCCGACCAAATTCCAGCGCATCAAACTCCACCAGGCTTTTGAATCCGATAGCGGCTCGTTCGCCGACAGCCGGATCGCCGTGGCTTATGCAGTAAACATCATAGATATGCCGCACCAATGTATCGTCCCACGGCTGGAGCATGGCTCCGGCTTGGTGTTGGGCATAACGGCGAAGAAACGAAATGACTTTCTCCGCAAGTGTTTCCTCTACCGCTACGCAGGCAATATTGCCTAATCGCCCAGACCTTGCGGCGAGTCGATTGACCAGGTATTCCAGTGGCTGCTGAGTCACTTTAAACCGTGGGGTTCGCGCAGTCAGCTCAAGACTTAGGTATGGGCGCAAACTGCTGTCATGAGGGTATTGCGGGGCATATTGCCAACGACTGGCGAAGTAGCGGTTTTCATTCCGGGCAACACGCTCTTCCACGATCTCCTCAAAACCGAGCTCGGCGAGGACATGACAAACCTGAGCCTTCAGATTGCTGAGGTGCCGCTTCTGAGCCGAGGCACTCAACACATCAAGATCATTCAGAACGATTTTTAAGTCGACGTCCTCAGACATACGCTCGATCAGTTGGTAAGCCTTCGACAGGCTTGTACCACCGCAAAACACCAGGCGAACACCGGGAAACTGCATGCCCATCAGAGCTTGCAAAGCATCCGTCACATGGACGTCTTTTTCCAGGATGCTGGCCGTCAGCAGTCCGACATCGACCTCTGCCAACACCGCATCGATTAACTCGACCTGTTCAGGCGTGATGATTTTCATAAACGACGTAACGACCACCGAAGCCGAGTTTTCGATTAATACGCCGTGACCCCGTGTCAAAAACGATGCCGGCAGGTAGCTGCAAGCTATCGCTGGCGTTGTATTCACGCGCTGCGCGTCCAGCCGTGATCTTCACGCCAAGCTTTTGCAGAACCAAAGGCGCCAAGACTTCAAGGGGACGAATGGGTATCGGCTTGCCGGTAAGCACACTGGCCTTGGCTTTTGCGAAGACACCCACACCGAGCTTGACCAATACACCGCTAGCCACCAGATGACGCAGCGCTCGGGATACCTGCGCGGGGCTGCCGAAGTCGGAAAATTCGGCGCGTAGAAACACATCGTCCTTTCGCAAGGCGATTGATCTTTTAAGCCGCTCTTCGATAATCATGACTTCCCCCCCGGACATCACCTAGCCTTAAAATACCAGTAACAAATTGTTTTATAAGGAAATTTTAATACAAACAGCGCTCATGATTTGCTCAGTATAAATCAGAGCTGGAACATCGGCCAATGCAGCCTCGGAACAGAATCGAATGCACAGCGCATATTCGTTTCAGACACAAAACCTGGGGGAACTGCAGTGAGGTTGGGAATGTGTGAACAGTTGCTCTCACAGGCTCCCCTTAACTTAAGGCGCATGAATCATCGTGGCGAGGGAGCTTGCTCCCGCTCGGCTGCGCAGCAGTCGTAAACCTGCCCGGACACCGCGTTGAATGGCCTTGGGGCTGCTGCGCAACCCAGCGGGAGCAAGCTCCCTCGCCACAGGTTTAGCGTTTTTTGCATTCTCCCAGGGGGGCTTGCGCAGATAAACGCGCGAATAGATGCCTACCCGCACGCATTCTCAAGAAATACCCGCCTGCAACCCCTCAACCTATCGTAATCTCGCACCTGTATAAGCCCAGCCCCGCCACCGGCCGAGATCTCACCCCGATGCCCTCCATCTACCAACTCAAGCCCGCCTTTCAAAACCTGCTGCGCCCCATGGTCCAACGCCTCTACGACAACGGTGTCACCGCCAACCAGGTCACTCTGCTCGCGGGCATCGTCTCGGTGTTGGTGGGGGCGGTCATTGCCTGGTTCGCCAGCCATCCGTGGATTTTCGTCCTGGTGCCGATCTGGATGTTCCTGCGCATGGCGTTGAATGCCGTGGACGGCATGCTGGCGCGGGAGTTTGGTCAACAATCGCATCTGGGCGCCTACCTCAACGAGCTATGCGATATCATCGCCGACGTTGCCTTGATCCTGCCTTTTGCCTTGTTTGCCGATACCAGTCTTCTGCTCGTGTTGTTGGTCACGCTGTTGGCGTTGTTCAGTGAATACGCCGGCGTGCTGGGGGCGATGGTGGGGGCTTCGCGGCGGTATGACGGGCCGATGGGCAAGAGCGATCGCGCTTTTGTGTTTGGCGTGTTGGCGACCGGCATTGCCCTGGGTTGGCTCGGGGCACTCTGGATAAATGGTGTGATGGCGGTGGTTGCCGCCCTGCTGGTTTATACCTTGGTCAATCGGGTCCGTCATGGCCTGGGCCAGGTGACGGAAAACGCTCCCTCAGCATAAGGAAGTTGCAATGCGCGAAGCCCAAAACCGGACATTCACCACCCACGATGGCGTGGAACTGTTCTACCAACACTGGCCGGCTATCGATGCCGCAGCGGGCGAACCCCGCCAGGCTGTGTTGTTGTTCCATCGTGGTCATGAACACTCCGGGCGCATTGCGCACCTGGTGGATGAGCTGGATTTGCCCGGGTTCGACTTCTTTGCCTGGGACGCGCGCGGCCACGGCCAGTCGCCGGGCGAACGGGGCGACAGCCCGAGTTTTGCCACCAGTGCGCGGGACGTGCAGACCTTCTGCGATCACATCGGCGCGACGCATCAGATCGACGAAGCGAACATCGCCGTGGTCGCACAAAGCGTCGGCGCGGTGATCGTGTCCACCTGGGTCCATGACTACGCACCGCGCATTCGCTCGCTGGTGCTGGCCTCGCCGGCGTTCAAGGTCAAGCTCTACGTGCCGTTCGCCCGGCCGGCCCTGGCGCTGATGCGCAAGTTCCGCGGCAATTTCTTCGTCAATAGCTACGTCAAGGCGAAATTCCTCAGCCATGACCCAGAGCGCGTGGCGTCCTACGACAGCGATCCGTTGATCACCAAGGCCATTTCGGTGAACGTGCTGCTGGGCCTGTACGAAGCCGCCGACCGCGTGGTGGCCGATGCCCAGGCGATCCAGGTGCCGACGCAGTTGTTGATCTCCGGTTCGGACTTTGTGGTGCACCGCAAACCCCAGGAGCAGTTCTTCGAACGCCTGGGCAGCCTGCACAAGGAAAAACACATTCTGCCGGGCTTCTTCCACGACACCCTCGGCGAGAAGAACCGGGCGCCGGCCGTGGCCAGCGCCCGCCGCTTCATCCTGCAAAACTTCGCCCGTCCGCTGGAGCGCCCTTCCCTGCTCGACGCCGATCGCCTGGGCGCGACCTGCGCCGAAGCCGAAACCCTGGCCACCCCGCTGCCCCACAACTCGTTGCGTGACCTTTACTGGCGCATGACCCGCGCCAGCATGCGCTTTGGCAGCAAATTGTCCGCCGGGGTGAAGCTGGGCTTCGACACCGGCTTCGACTCCGGCAGCACCCTGGACTACGTCTACCGCAACCGCCCTACCGGCACGTCGGCGCTGGGCAAGATGATCGACCAGAACTACCTCAACTCCATCGGCTGGCGCGGCATTCGCCAGCGCAAGGTGCACGTCGAAGAACTGCTGCGCCTGGCGATGGCCGAGTTGCGCGCCCAGGACCGCGAAGTGCGCATCGTCGACATCGCCGCCGGCCATGGCCGCTACATCCTCGAAGCGCTGCAAGGCGTCAGCCCGTTGCCCGAGTCGATCCTGCTGCGCGACTACAGCGACATCAACGTGCGCGACGGCAGCGCGCTGATCCTGGAAAAAGGCTTGGGCGACATCGCTCAGTTCGTCAAAGGTGATGCCTTCGACCGCCAGGATCTGGCAGCCCTGGAGCCAAAACCAACCCTCGCCGTGGTGTCGGGCCTGTACGAACTGTTCGCCGATAACCAGATGGTCGGCGGTTCCCTCGCCGGCCTGGCCGAAGCCGTGGAGCCTGGTGGCTTCCTGGTCTACACCGGCCAGCCGTGGCACCCGCAACTGGAACTGATCGCCCGCGCCCTCACCAGCCACCGCGCAGGGCAAGCCTGGGTGATGCGTCGACGCACCCAGGCGGAAATGGATCAATTGGTCGAGGCGGCGGGCTTCCGCAAGATCACCCTGCGTGTCGATGAATGGGGCATTTTCAGCGTTTCGCTGGCGCAGCGAGTGCAGTAATGAGCGCCGTCATCGCTCCGGCCCGCGAACCCGCGCTGCTCAAACCGGCGGTGCTGTGGCTGCTGTTGCTGGCGCCGCTGTTCTTCACCACCTACGGCTTCGCCACCTGGGTCACCGCCCAGCGTGACGACGTCGGCACGCTGGTGTTCGCCTGGGAAAGCCACATGCCGTTCATGGCCTGGACCATCGTGCCGTACTGGTCGATCGATCTGCTGTACGGCCTGTCCCTGCTGTTGCCCAACAGCCGCGACGAACTCAAGCGCCATGCCTTGCGCCTGCTCACGGCCCAGGTGATTGCGGTCAGTTGCTTTTTGCTCTGGCCGCTGACGTTTACCTTTCCCCGGCCGGAAATGGATGGGCTGTTCGGCTGGATGTTCGACGTGCTGGCCGGCTTCGACAAGCCGTTCAACCAGGCGCCGTCGCTGCACATCGCGCTGCTGGTGGTGCTCTGGGTCTGTTACCAGCGGCACTTGCAGGGCTTCTGGCGCTGGGTGATGCACGGTTGGTTCGCGTTGATCGGCGTGTCGGTGCTGACGACTTATCAACATCACTTCATTGACCTGCCCACGGGCGCGTTGGCCGGTTGGCTGTGCGTCTGGTTGTGGCCGCTGGATCGACCGAGTCCGCTGTCGAGTGCGCGCCTGACCGCCGATCCGGCCCGCCGACGCCTGGCCTTGCGTTATGGCCTGGGCGCGGCGGCGCTGTTCATCCCGGCGTTTGCCTTGGGCGGCGCGTGGCTCTGGCTGATCTGGCCGGCGGTCGCGGTGCTCATGGTGGCGCTGAATTACTTGATGTTCGGAGCTGATGGTTTCCAGAAGCGCGCCGATGGTCGCTTGAGTCCGGCGGTGCGTTGGTTGCTGGCGCCGTACCTGGCGGCGGCGTGGATCAATTCCCGCTGCTGGACGCGCAAGCACCCGCAGCCAGACCTGATCGCGGATAACGTCTGGCTGGGGCGAGTGCCTACGCCGATGGAATTGAAGGACAGCACGTTTACCGGCGTGCTCGACCTCTGCGCGGAACTGTCCATGGACAGCTCGAATGTCTCCTATCGTTCGTTACCGGTGCTCGACCTCACGGCGCCGACCGCCGAGCAATGCCTGAAAGCGGCAGAAGCCATCGAAAGCCTGCGCCAACATGGGCCAGTGCTGGTCTGCTGCGCCTTGGGTTATTCGCGCAGCGCCACGGCGGTGGTTGCCTGGTTGTTGCACACTGGCCGGGCAGCGAACGTTGACGCAGCGATCGTGCAGATCCAGCGCGCTCGACCGCGCATCGTCTTGCACGCGGCGCACCGTCGGGCACTGGAACAGTTATCCACAACACGGGGGAATGCTCATGATCAGTGATATGGAACTCCACACCGTGGCGAGCCTGTTGCGCCGGGGTCATTCGCTGGACCAGCTTTCCACGGGACTGACGCTGCTGGCGGCGCTGCTGGGGTTGGGGCAATGGCTGGTGGGCCTGATCGATCCGTGGTTGCTGCTGTTGAGTGCTGTGCTGCTGGTTATCGGAGTGGTGGAAAAATACTGGGCGCTGCGCGTGGCGTTTGACGCCGATCTGTTCCAGCGCATGGCCGACAGCACCCACTCCCTGGCCGAACGCACCTATGAATTGGATCAAGCCCTCACCGCGTTGGGCCTGCAACCCGCCGAACGGGCCGGGCGCCTGTGGACCGAACGACGGCACGGCGCGTTGTTGCTGCTGCGTCGGCAGTCGCGGTTGCTGGCGATACAAGTTGTCCTGGTGCTGGGCTTCATCCTGGCCAGTCCCTGGTTAGCTTCAGGTATCTAAAGAGTTTTTGTGGCGAGGGAGCTTGCTCCCGCTGGACTGCGAAGCAGTCCCAAAACCAAGCACTGCGGTGTGTCAGATTGGTTGTATTCAGCCTCTTGGGGGCTGCTGCGCAGCCCAGCGGGAGCAAGCTCCCTCGCCACAGTAATGCTTATGTTTCTCAGGACAAGGAATCCTCATGTTCGAACCCGTGGTCGCCAACCTCATCACCTCCGCCGCTCGCATGGTCACGGGCGCTCGCAGCCTGTGGCTCGGTTGCGCGCCGACGCCGGTGCAGCGGATCTACTTCGCCAACCACAGCAGCCACGGTGACTTCGTGCTGCTCTGGGCCTCGCTGCCGCCGGCGCTGCGCAAGCTCACCCGCCCGGTGGCGGGCTCAGACTATTGGCAAACCAGCCCGGTGCGCCGCTACATCATCAACCGGGTGTTCAACGGCGTGCTGGTGGACCGCGAGCGCAAGGACCCTGCGTACAACCCATTGCAACCGATGCTCGATGCGCTGGAAAACGGCGACTCGCTGATCATCTTCCCGGAAGGCACGCGCAATCCGGAGGAAGGCCTGTTGCCCTTCAAGAGCGGGATCTATCACTTGATGAAAAACCACCCCGAGGTCGAGGTGATCCCGGTGTGGATCGCCAACCTCAACCGCGTCATGCCCAAGGGCCGTGTGCTGCCGCTGCCGTTGTTGTGCACCACCAGTTTCGGTGCGCCGCTGTGCATCGAAGAGGGTGAAAGCAAAGAGCAATTCCTTGAACGCAGCCGCGCCGCGCTGCTGGCACTGGCCCCGGAGCACGTCTGACATGGATCGATATACCCTGATGTTGTTTGGCGGGATCGGCGCGATTCTGGTGCTGGCGTCGCTGATTGGTTTCATTCTCAGGCTGCGGACCAAAGGCGCGCCCAACTCGGTCATCGATAACCTCAACGCCCGGATCAACGCCTGGTGGATCATGGTGCTGGTGATCGGCATCGCGTTCTGGCTCGGTAACGCGGCGGTCATCCTGTTGTTCTACGCGGTGTCGTTCTACGCCCTGCGGGAATTCCTGACCCTGACACCGACCCGGCGCAGTGACTACCCGGCCCTGGTGGCGGCGTTCTACCTGGCCCTGCCGCTGCAATACCTGCTGATCTACTACGACTGGTACGGGCTGTTTTCGATCTTTATCCCGGTGTATGTATTCCTGCTGCTGCCGATTCTGGCGTCCCTGGGCGGCGACAGCACGCATTTCCTCGAGCGCGCTTCGAAGGTCCAGTGGGGCTTGATGATCGCGGTGTTCTGCATTTCCTTCGTGCCCGCCCTGCTGACCCTGGACATCGCCGGTTTCGAAGGGCGCAACCTATTGCTGATCGCCTACCTGGTGATCGTGGTGCAGCTCTCGGATGTGTTGCAGTACGTCTGCGGCAAGCTGTTCGGCAAACACAAGATCGCGCCGAACCTGTCGCCCTCGAAAACCGTGGAAGGTTTTGTCGGCGGCATCTTCCTGGCCTCGCTGATCGGTGGTGCGCTGTGGTGGATCACGCCGTTCAATCCCTGGCAGTCGTTCCTCATCGCCTTGCTGATCAACCTGCTGGGCTTTGCCGGCGGCATTGTCATGTCAGCGATCAAGCGCGATCGCGGCGTCAAGGACTGGGGCCACATGATCGAAGGCCACGGCGGCATGCTCGACCGGCTGGACTCGGTGTGCTTCGCCGCGCCGATCTTCTTCCACCTGGTGCGGTACTGGTGGACTTGAAAAAGCCTGCGGCGAACCCCTGAACCTGCGGGGGTCTGTGGTGAATATCTAACCTGTGGGAGCGGGCTTGCTCGCGAAATCGGTGGGCCAGCTTGCATTGATGTAGACTGTGCAGCCGTCTTCGCGAGCAAGCCCGCTCCCACAGTGTGCTTGGGCGGGTGGTTTAGCGGTGGGTCGACGGCATGGCCGTGGGATCAACACGAACGGTACGCGCCTGGCTTGTAGAGCGTTCCCATTCCTTGGCATCGTGACTGCAAAAAATCTCGACATGCCCATTCTGGCCCGCCGCCAGTTCCCGCAGGCGATCCTGATTGCGCAGCCGTGCCGGGCGATAGGTGTCCATCATGTACTGATAGAACTTCAGCCCCGGCGGGCAACGCCGCTCGGGCTGATGGACTTCATCGTGGAAGAAATACGCATCGCCGGCATGGAGCATCCAGCCGTCCGGTGTCCTCAGGGCGATCCCGGCGTGGCCGGCGGTGTGGCCTTGGAGCGGGACCAGGAAAATGTCCTCTTCTTCCGCCCCGATCAACGCGCGCACCGAATCAAAACCGAACCACGTGTCACCGTCCGGGGCATAGAACTCCCAATTGTCGACGCCCTGCCACTGGCGCGCCTGGAATCGCCGTCGACTGATCCAGGTGTCGGCGCTACGCGCCATCGCCATCTCGTCGCGCATCACGTGAACCCGAGCCTGGGGAAAGTCCTGGAGCCCGCCGGCGTGATCGAAATCCAGGTGCGTCAGCAGGATATGCCGCACATCGCCGGTGTCGAAACCCAACCGGCGCACTTGCTCCAACGCGGTGAGGCGATGCTCGAACTTGATGTTGTTGAACGCCCGGAAGAATCGGCTAAGCCGTTCGGGCGTCTGGACATCCCGCTGGCCAAAACCGGTGTCCACCAGGACCAGGCCATTGTTGTCGGTTTCGATCAACAGGCAATGACACACCAGACACGCCGTCAGCCCCCGACTGTAGCCATCGAACAACTTCCCACCCACGGGGCACATGCAACCGCAGTTCAGGTGATGGATACGCATGGGGGCCTCCTGTCACGAATGGCGTGCCGCGCTCGGGTTTTTCTTGGGCTCTTTAAAGTCGACAGGAAGGGGGCAGGCGCAATTCCGCAAAGGCGACAGGCGGTGGGTATGCCCGGCGAGACATACATCCTTGTGGGAGCGGGCTTGCTCGCGAAGACGGTGCATCAAGCGACACCAATGGTGACTGTGCCGCCGCCTTCGCGAGCAAGCCCGCTCCCACAGGGGGTCAGTGCTTAGTCCAGAAAATCAATCAAGAATCAAATGCGGCAAAAACCGGCTGGAATCCTTGGTGATCAGGCTGTTGTCTTCCCGCACGCCAATGCCGGCGGCCTGGTCGCCGATGACCCACGAGCCGATCAGGGTGTAGCTGTCGTCGAATTTCGGCAGTGGCGCGAATTCCTGGAGGATGAACGGCGCGTCGGTGTAGGGGCCGTCTTCCTTGACGGTCAAGCCGTCAGCGGTCTGCAGCTCGACGTTGGCGCCTTCCCGGGAAAAGAACGGCTTGCGCACCCAGCCTTTCGGCACCGCTTTGCTAGTGTCGGTGTCCAGGTGGGCGGCAAGCAGGTTCGGGTGGCCTTTGTTGAATTCCCACAGCAGCGGCAGGATGCCTTTGTTGGAGATGATCGACTTCCAGGCCGGCTCGAAAAACTGCGTATCGCATTGAGCGATCGCTTCACCAAACGGCTCGTGGAAGATGAACTCCCACGCGTGCAACTTGAACAGGTGAGGAATCCAGCGCTCTTCCAGGTCGACGAAACGTCCGTCACTGTTGAGGCCGATGTCTTCGATATCGATGTGCCGCGATTCAATGCCGACTTTTTCCGCGATCAGGCGCAAGTAATCCGTGGTGCCTTTGTCTTCCACCGAGCCTTTCATCGAGGCGAAATAGAACGGCTCCTTGAGCTGCAACTGGGCGAAGGCCTGGTGCAGCTTGGTGTCGATGCTGTTGAACTGGTCGGCATGGGCCGGCAGCATGCCGCGTTCGATGCATTGCTCCAGCCACCCCCACTGGAACGCCGCCGCCTCGTAGAGGCTGGTCGGGGTGTCGTAGTTGAGTTCCAACAACTTGGCCGGGCCCGTGCCGTTGTAGGAGAAATCCATGCGCCCATACAGGTGCGGATGGCCTTCCAGCCATGACGTGCGCACCAGGTCGAAGAACGGCGCGGGAATGCTCAGGCGTTCCAGCAATTCTTCGCTCTGGACCACCCGGGCCACCAGGTCCATGCACATGTCATGGAGCTCGGTGGTCGGGTCTTCCAGATCGTCCTCGATCTGCTTGAGGGTGAACTGGTAGTACGCGCTTTCGTCCCAATAGGGTTCGTCGTCGATGGTGTGGAACAGAAAGCCGAGTTGCTCGGCGGTCTGTTTCCAGTCAGGACGTTCTGCGCAATGGATCTTCTTCATGGCCCTCGTTCCTTAGCCGCCGGAGCTGCTCGAACCGCCCCAACCGCTGCGGGCACTGGACTTGCTGCCGAAGCCACCGCGCGAAGTGGACGACGCAACGGACATCGCCTTGCTGGTCTTGACGGAGTCGGTGTAGCTGCCATACCGCGCCTGGTTGGACTTGGTAAAGGTCGAGCCGCTGGAAACCCGCTGGCTGAGCGTCGAGGACCCAAAGTTGCCGCGGTCATCGCGGTAGCGGTAGACCGGCTCGGAGTAATAACTGCTGCGGTTGCCGCTCAACATGTTGCCGATCAGCAGCCCGGTCAGCAGGTTGCCAAAGCCTGAACCGCCGACGTTCGCTTCCGAAGCCGGCAACTGGGCCCGGGCGGCATCGACCTCGGACTGCGTGACTTCGCCATCGGCGTTCAGCTCGAAACCACCCAGCTTGGGCAGGAACTTGCCGGCCGAGTCCTGCTGGCACCAATCGGGCACGAAGTCGGCATCGCAATCGGCCTTGCTATCGTATACCGGCGCGATGCGACGATGCTCACCCATGGCGGTCATGTAGGCGGTGGAGCAAATGTCTACCGGCAGCTTTTCATCGACACATTCCTGGACGGACTGGAAGTTGTACTTCTTCTGCAACTTGTAGGTTTTTTCCGCAGGCCCGCAACCGGATATCGCCAGGGCGACCGACGCGGCCAGCGAGAGCTGGACGTACTTGCTTCGTTTCATCGGGATCTCCGTGGCGCAATCAGTTCGTGGAAGGCGTCATGCACGCGGCGTTCAACATGCCGACGCTGATGGCCACGGCGGCGATGTAGATACCCGCGGCGATTTCACCGTTCTTGATGCGCGCGGAAGCGCCCTTGAGCACCAGGCTGGTGACCAGAAACGCCAGCAACTGGACGACCGCGGCGATCACTGCCCAGACGACGAAGTCCAGCATGCTGATCGAGTAGGCGATCACGTTGCTGGCCGGAATGGCGAAACCGATGACGGCGCCGCCCAGGGCGATGGCTGCAGCCACGTTGCCCGAACGGATCAGTTCGAATTCCTTGTGCGGCGTGACGCGGGTGTAGATGAACTGGAACAGCGCGAACAGCACGGCGGCGCCGAGGATGTACATGACAAAGCCAAGCACGGCGGCTTTGTTCAGGGAAATGGAGAGCGCTTCAAGCATGGACTTCTTCCTTATTCAAAGAGTGTTCAGGTCAGTGGTGTACAGCGAAATACCCAGCGAAGTGCTCAGGCTGACAGTGCCTTCGGCGTCCTCTTCGACGGAAAACAACAGGAACTCCCGGCGATCCGTCAGGCCGGTGTCGCGGGCATACAGCATCGAACGGTGCTCGACGCTGTAGGACTCTTCGGGATTGCTTACGCGCTCGCTCAATCCCACCAGCTCGGTCTGGCCCGCCTCGGTGCCCCATTCGCGGCTGTACTCGACGCCGTCGTGGGTGTAGGTCGGCAGGCCGATCAGGCTTTCCGGGCCGGCCAGGCGACGCAATTCCGCTTCGCTGTTGATCGTGACGTAGCTGAGGTAGTTGAACAGGATCACCGACTCGACCTGCCCGGCGACGTCGCCGCTGGTGTGCACTTGCAACCAGTAGTCCTCGTCGTTCATGTAGCAGCGCGACAACCAGTTCGACTGCCCGAGGTCGACGATGCCCAGGCTCCAGATCTGTTGGTTGCCTGGGATGACCACGGCGGTGTTGCCGTCGAGCAGCAATTTGAGCGTGGCATCGAACATGACCTGCTTGCCGGAGGCCAGGCCCAGCGGCCCAACGACAGGCGCGCTATTGCTGGCTGTTGCGCTCGAATTCGGGGCCTCGAGCCCCATCAACTGTTTAAACCACCCCATGGGAAATTTCCTTGAGACGCGCCGAGGCGATATAGAAGAGTTCGCCGCCCACCACACGGGTGGCACCGGGCGGGTTGATCGAAGGCTGGCGGGCACCCTGGGCGCGGTAACCGATCAGCGTAGCGTTGTGCTGCTCTTTCATCCGGATATAAAGGTCGCCAAACGTCGCTTCAAACGCTTCGGGCAGCTTCATCAGGTATTGCGTGGCGCCTTCGCCGACGCAGAGCAATTCATTGATGACCACCGATGAGCCCGGGTCCTGGGAGGCACGCACCAGCATTTCGATGGCCATGCTGGAGGTGCATTCCAGGCTCGGCGCGTAGGCGCTGGCGAGGGCGGCCACTTCGCTGTCATTGAAATGGGCGACCACATGCCCGACAGGCCCCAGTCGATTGACCGCCAGCACGGTGGCCAGGGTCAGGTCGTCGGAATGGGTGCGCACCAGCACGCGTTCGGCACCTGGCACGCCGGCACGCTGCAACAGCGCGACGGAGGACAGGCTGTCGCCCTTGATGTAGGTGGCCTTGCCGGGCATGGGGTTTTCTTCGAGATCGCAATCGCATATGACGATCAGGTTGTCATTGGACGTTTCGTCCTGCAGCAGCAGTTCGATGACCCGCTCGCTGGTGGCGCCCTCCCAACCGATGAGCACCGTGTGGCCGACCTTGCCGGTGAAATCGCCTTTGCCCTTCATGCCTTTTCTCCATACATCGATGACGCTGCTGGTGGTTTTGCCGATGACCGTCGTCAACAGGGCAATGCCCCCGAGCATGATCCAGGTCGCCACGAAAATCCGTCCGGCGGAGGTCTGTGGCAACAGATCGCCATAGCCGACGGTGAGCGTGGTGGTGAGATAGAAGTAGATAAACGTGGCGGCGGCGATGAGGTGTTGCTCGCCCAACAGCACCAGGCCGATCCAGGCCGTGGACAGGTGCACGCCCAGCACAATGGCCAGCCCCGCCCAACCGAAGCGATGGAAGAAGGACGATGCGTACGTGCGCAACAAAAGGAAAATCGACATTGCGTCCCTGACTCCGTGGGGCTTGGTTCCTGGCGGGATCATCGCTCTGGCGCCTGGGGGCACGAGCGTAGTGGCCGGACAGCATTAAACCTGTTGCGCGGCTTGGATAGAAGTACCTGCAGCACAATTAAATCCGTGGCGTGCCACACCCTTGTGGCGAGGGAGCTTGCTCCCGCTGAGGCGCGAAGCGGCTCCAAAAGGGGCCTGCTGCGCAGTCCAGCGGGAGCAAGCTCCCTCGCCACAGGTTCAGTGCGCTCAGGGTGATGAGCGCACCTGCATGACTTACTCAGCCGATTTTTTCTTCAGGCGTTCCAGGATCGCATTGGCGCTGCCTTCGTTTGGCGTGATGCCGGCATCGCGCAGCTTGCGTTCCAGATCGGAACCAGTCGAGGCCTCGGCCAGTTCGTCCTGGGCTTGCAGTTCAGCGGCACGTTGCTGTTGCTTGGCTTGCAGGCGGTTGAGCGTACCGACGGCGGTTTCCAGCTTGCCATTGGCGCCGCCACTGGCGATCGAGGCGCTGACCTGGGCCTTCTGCACGCTTTCACGGGCCTTGGCCATGTCCACTTGCTGGCGCAGGCTCTTGATGCGGGCTTCGGCCTTGGTGATGTCCTTGCGCATGTTGTCCGCGTAACCGCCGAATTCGGTCGCGTGCTTTTGCTCGGCGTCCAGTTCGTTGGTCAGGGTCGAAATGGCTTCGGCCACTTCCAGCGCCAGGTCTTCGCGGTTGGCCTGGATCGCTGCCAGGGCCTTGGCTTCCAGGTCCTTGATCTTGGCGTTGTATTCGCCGACGCGATCGGTCGCCAGCTTGTGCTTGGCCATGATGGTGACCAGCTCACGCTTGGCGTTGGCCAGCGCGCTGTCGGCATCGCGGATTTCCTGGTCGAGGATGCGCAGGGCCTGTTGGTCGACGATCGATTCGCCGACTTCGTTGGCACCGCCACGCAGTGCGGTGAACAACTTGCTCCAGATGGACTGAGTCATTGGATGGTTCCTATTCGGCGAATTAGATGAAGAAGCGTTCGAAGGCTTCGCTGGCGCGCTGGACATTGTCGACGAGGGTTTTGACCTCGGTGACGACGTTGGTCAGGCTGGAGTCGGCGCTCAACGCACCGAACATGTTGTAGACCACCTGTCCGTTGGGCATGGTCTCGATGCCGATGGACGACAGCGGGAACATTTCCCGACTGCGCAACACCGCGTCGTTGAAGGCCGCCACATCGCTGATCGACTCCACGTCCACCAGCACGGTATCGACGATGATCTGGTCGCCGACCACGGCGATGTAGATCGGCAAGCCACCGAAGTCATTCATTTCCAGCTTGATGCTGGACTCGGAGCCTTGGACGAGGGAGAGGGAGATGTCGTTCGCGACCACTTCGTCCAGGGCCTGAAGGGCGCTGTAGAGGCGATCGATGTTCCAGTTATTACCTGCGCTCATGTAATCCTCCGACATGAATGAGCCAGCCAGAATCGGTTGGCGTAGCTGTTTCTCCATTTGCTTGAGCAGGCTTCTGTTTTCGGGAAGCACCCAAGTCTCGTGTTTCACATACCCGGCGGCACTCAAGCCCGCGCGCATCTGCTTCATGTAGAAGCTCGACGGTTTTTTCGCCGAGGGTTTGGCGCGCTCTCCCGTGCGGCTCGCTGGATCGGTCACAGACCCGTCAGGCGGATCTGATGGAGAGCTGGTTGGCATGGTACTGACCCCACTGTGAAAAACTCACGCGTGAGAAACACTACAGGCACTTTCCAAACCCCACAATAGCTCACGCGTGAGATTTTTTATTGCAGCCCATCCAACCCTGTGGGAGCGAGCCTGCTCGCGAAATCGGTGGGTCAGCTTGCATAGATGCTGAATGTGCCACCGTCTTCGCGAGCAGGCTCGCTCCCACAGGGGGGTTCGAGTGTCACAGATCAGACGTTCGCCACAGTTCCTCTGTGGGAGCGGGCTTGCTCGCGAAATCGGCGGGTCAGCTTGCATTGATGTTGAATGTGCCGCCGTCTTCGCGAGCAAGCCCGCTCCCACATTAGGAGATCTCCACAGGCTGCTACCTCAGCTTTGGCTGCTGATAGGCGGCTTACGGGTAGCTAAAGCTTTTGACCAACGTCAGCTCCCCCACCGCCCGCATCGGCACGACGAAGGTTTCCATTTTCTCGTTCGGCGTGCCCTCTTCGGTGATCACGGTGACCTGGGCGGTGGTCAAGGCCTGTTGCGCCTGCGCCACGGACTCGCCCTCTTCACCGTCCTCTTCACTGCGATAACCGCCGCCGTAGTAATTCACATACACCAGGTACTGGCCCTTGATCGGCGCGGGCATGGCGAAGATTTCCGGGCCGTAGCCGGTGGTGACGTCGACGTCGAGGGCCGCGCCGTTGGCGACGGCGCGGTCGCCGTACCAGATGTGCGCGCCATCGGGGGTGACCAGGTGCAGGTCCAGGTCGGTGCCGTCGCTGTCCCACGTCAGCAACACCCGCAGCTTGGCCGGGGTGGCGCCGCCGCTGGTGTTGAGAAATTGCGTGCGGTGGCGCTGCTGGCCATCGGCGCTGCGCACTTCAACGCTGTTGCTGCCGTTGGGGAACGAGAACGGCCGGTCGAAGCGACCTTCTTCATCCAGTTTCAGCGGCAGGCTGACGCCGTTGACGATCAACTGGCCCGGCGCGTTGCTGTCTTTGGGCGCACCCTTGATCTGCCCGGTAATGCGCGCAGTGTCGGCCTGGCCCGGAGGCGTGTTGACCGACGAGGCTGGGTAATTGACGGTTTGGCTGAAGCTTTCGCCTTCCCCCCCCGGCGCACCGCTGCGCCAGCCGCCAATGGGGGTGTCGAGCTTTATAGAGTCGGCGGCCATGGCCGGTGATAACGCGGTCAGGGCGCAGAGCAACAGCAAGACCTGTGGATAACGGAGTGTCATGGTCTATTCCAGCAAGAGGTGACGGGCGAGCCCTTCGATATAGGTTTCGTCCTGGCCGTTGGGGTGAGCTTCGAAGGCCAGGTGCAAATATTCATGTGTCAGGTCGAGACGATCTTGCAGCGACAGCACGCCGCGCACGTAGATGCGCTGGCGTTCGCGGTCGACATACGGCCGGCCGAAGGCGACGCGGCAGACGGCGAAAGCGCTGATTTCGTTGTAGCCGACTTCACTTTCCAGCCGCTCGCGCCAGCCCCGGCGCTGCTTCAGCAGCCAGTCCTGGGCGGCGGGCAGCGCTTCGCAGGACGCCACCGGGTTGTCCCAACGGCTGAGGCTGGCGCGCGGGTAGGCGTGCAGCAGGATGGCGTCGTAGCGTTGGCCAGCGTTGGCCTGCTCCACGGCTTGCGCCCAGGACAGTTTGTCCGGGCCCGCCTGGTCGGAGTGGTAGGTGACATCGGTGCCGGCCAAGACCAGGTCGCTGGTCCAGGCGGCAATGGCCCGGGTTCCAGGCGCCGCCGGGCGTGGCGCGACGCGCTGGCGATGGCTGCTGTCGTCGATGCTCAGGCAATCACCGTTGCGTTGGGCGTTTTGCAGCAAATACGTGCGAATCGCCACCGCCAGGGCCTTGGCGGCTTCGGCGGGCTCTGCCTTGGCTTCGCGCTGCAAGACCCGGGCGACGTACTCCTCGCGGTCCAGGCGCGCCACCAGCTTGCCGGGCAGCAGGAACAGCTCGCCATCGCTGTGGATGTCCAATTGGTTGCCGTTGCTGAATTCGACGCGGTAGTCACCGCGCAGTTGACCCGGTGTGGCCGGCCGCTCGCCGGCCATCACCCGTTGCAACGGATAACGGGCAAACAGATCGACTTCCACGCAGCGCCCGGTGTCCGCCGGCCAGCGGGACGGCAACGCCGCCGCCAGACCTTCACCGTAAACCTTGAGGACCTGCTGGCTGGTGCCACGGCCACCGGCCCACACCGGCGTGCCGTCAGACAGCCAACCGGCAAAACCGCCCTGCCGCGAGGAAGGCCCCTGGTCGCCCAACCAGCTCCAGGTCTTGACCCGCAGGCGGCTGCCCAACTCACCGACCAGCCGCCCGTCCGCCGCCCCGAGGACCACGTCCAACAGCACCCGACGGGCCTGGTCCTGGGCCGGCAGCATGGCCAGGGCCTTGAGCAATCCCGCGACCGGTACTTGCGTCTGGGGTTGCAGCGCTGGCAGGTCCAACAACCAGGCCGGCGCCTGGCGGGTCTGCCAGTAATCGCGCCAATTCGAGGCCGATAGCCCGAGCCGCTGCGGCTCGAAATACAAACCGCAGGACTTCACCAGCGCCTGGTCACGACCGATGCTCTGCCCGGGATTGCAGCAATAGACTTCTTCCTTCGACTCGCCGCGGCACTCATACACCGGTTCGCGAGCGTTGGTGTCCACCAGCCAGGCGTAGACAAACAGTTTCCACAGGCTGCCCAACGGTGCCTGCAACGTGTCGGGCAATGGCTGGCGATCCAGCACCTGGGTTTGATTCACCCGCAGCAATTGACCGTCGAAGGCCAGGCGCAACGGCTCGTCCTGCGCTGTCGCCAGCGCAGGAATCAAGCACAACCACCACCAACCCCAAGGCCTGCGCATGTCAGTTGACCGTCACCTGACCGAGCGCCGGTTTCTGTTCGCGCGCCTGATTCTGTGGTGCATAGACTTGGGTGAAGCGCACCGGCGGCAAGGTGAACTGGCCTTTCTGGGAGAAGCGCACCAAGTGCCGCAGGCGCAGCTCGCCACTGAGGGCGTCCAGCGGTATCGCATAGGCCATCTGGCCCGGCTCGAAGCGCGCCTTTTCCAGGGATGTCGGCTCGCTGTCGGCCTTGCCCATCAACTGGATGCCCCAGGTGGTGCGTTCCACGTCGGCGCCCGGCGGCAACGGTACTTCGAGCATGCCGTAGCGCAGTGGCGTCGGAGCCTTGCTGTTGATGATCACTTCATCCAGGTAGAGGCTGTCGCTGGACAACGGTTTGTTGCCCACGGCTTCGAGCTTGAAGGTGAAGGCCTCGTCGCCCGGCACCAGGCGCGACAGGCGCCGGGTGATCGACACGGCCATCGGTGCCACCGGCGCTTGCTGGCTCTGGAAGCTCAATGCCGCTTGCAGTGGACGCTCCTCGGCACCGTTCAGGGTCAGCATCGTTGGAAGCTGCGCGCCCTGCCATTGCCAGTAGGTTTCACCGGTCGCGCCTTGCTTGGCAACCCAGCCTTCGCCCGGCGCCAGGGCCACGGCCGGCGCGGCCTGTTCGATGCTGCGTTGCAACCAGGTCAGGGCCAGCGCCCGTTCCAGGGTGGACTGCTGCGGCAGCACGCGCTCCAGCAGTGCCGTGGCGCGGGCTTGATCGAAGCTCTGCAGCGACAGCAGCAAAGCCTCGACGAAAGGCTGCGAGCTCAGCTCCAGTTGCTGTTGCGCGGCGTCGGCCTGACGGCTGAAGGCTGCGGGCAACGGCACCTTCGCCTGCTTGGCGAGGGACGCGGTCAGCACTCGGGCGCTGGCCAGGCCAAGGGCGGAGTCCGGCGCATACATGACCAGGCTGTCTTCGCCGCTGTCCAGCACGCTCTCGGTGCTGTCTTCACTGGCTTTCGCCAGGTCGTCCATCAGGCCACTGAGCAAGGTATTCACTGGCAGTTGCATCTGCTTGGCGAACGACAGGATCAACGCACGTTGCAGCAGCGGTGTATCAGCGGCCTCCTTGGCGTAGACCTCCAGCACCCGCTGCCAGTGTTCCGGCGGCAGGCTCAGGTCCAGGGCCTGGCTGGCGTGCCAGTCGGCGTAATAGGCATAGGCAGTGAGGAAGGCATCTGGCTCACCGTCCTGGCCCCACCAGGTGAAGCTCGCCGAAGGCCCGGCCATCTGCACCAGGCGCAAGCGGCTGTTCTGCATGATCAAGCGCAAGCGGTCGCGGATCTGCGGATTCGACGCCAGGGTCGGATAGGCGATGCTCAACGGCAACAGGCGACTGGCGGTCTGCTCGACGCCACCGTAGGGGTAGCTCAGCAGGTCATCCAGGGCCGAACGGAACAACGCTTGCGGGCTGTCATCCAGGCGCAGGCGAATATCGCTGGCATCGGTCGGCAAGGTCAGCGGAGTGTCGCCACTGGCCACATCAAGGCGCTGGCTCTGGGTCACCTGCCAGCCGTTGCCGCTGGCGTTCAGGTGCATGGCCAGGGCGTCCTGGGTTTCGCCGTTCAGTTGCAACTGCACGGTCAAGTCGCCGCTCCTCAATTCCAGGGCCGGCAGCGCCACGTAGTTGATGCCGTTTTTCAGCTCCGCCACCACGCGCTGTTCAGCACCGGCGTAACGGATCAGCAGTTCGGCCTTCAGGGGTTTTTCCGATTGGCTGAAGGCGAACAGGCCCAGTTGCGGCTTGTCGCCCGTGCGGAAGCGGGTCGGGCCGCTCCACTTCAGGTACAGCGGTTTTTCCGACGCAATGAACTGCTTCTTCTGGCCGACTTGGCCGTCGTCAGCGATCGCCTTGGCCGTGATGCGCCAGCGGGTCAGCGAGTCCGGCATCTTGAAGGTGAAGCGGGCCTTGCCGTTGGCGTCGGTGACCAGCTCCGGTTGCCAGGCAGCGGTGTCGACGTCTTCACGCCGTGGCCGCTCCAGCACCTTGACCCCACGCTCGCTACGGTTGGCCTTGCCCGGCGCGCCGGGGCTACCTGGCAGCGCCACGTCATAGCTGATGAACGACAGGCTGGCACTGGTGCGCACGTTGTTGCGACGCGGGTGATAGAAGAACTGGTCGATGGTCGGCGCCACTTCCGGTTGCAGGGCGTAGACCATCTCATCGACCACGCTGACCGTCAGGTGCGCCGGGATCGCCTTGCCGGCGAACTGGGTGCTCAGGTCCACGGTCACCGTGTCGCCCGGACGATAGGTGGCTTTGTCGGTGACGACAGCCACATCGATCTGCGGCGTGATCACCTTGATGCCGGCGTTCTGGAAGCTGTACTGGCCGCCCTTGGTGTACAGCACCGAGAACGTCAGGTTGGGCGCAAAGCTATCCTTCACGGCAATGCGCGCGCGGTATTGGGTGTCGCTGAGCTTTTCCATCTTCAGCCAGTCGCCACCCTTGGACAGCAGCGCCGTGGCCTCGACCTTGTCCCGCTCAAGCGACAGCAACGCATCGCTGACCGGCTCGGGAAAGGTGATCAGCGCCAGCGCTTCGTCACCGGTCTTGTATTCAGGCTTGTCGAAGACAATCTCGACAGTGCCCGGCACGGCCTTGATGCCTTCACCGGTCACCGCATGGGCGGCCGCACCGATGACCCGACCGTGGTCATCCTTGAGCGTCAGATTGTAGGTGCCGGGGCGCTCGAAGGTCAGGCTGAAGCCCTTGTCCTTGGCCGCCAGCTTGCCTTCGCCGGTGCTCTGGTCTTCCAGGCGCACCCAGGCGTAGCTGCCGGGTGTCACAGCCTTGGCCTGTTCGGTGCCGCCTTCGTTGGCGTAGCTGAACGACACCTTCTGGCCGGCGGCGCTGAACCGCTGGGGAGCGCTCAGGCGGAAATTCGCCGCGCCACGGTCGATGAGGATTTCCTTGGTGGTCTTGACCCGATACGCCGCGCCATCGCTGGCGAACACGGTGAGCGTGTAGCGGCTCGGCTTGTCGGCGGCCGGCAGGTCGAGGGTCGCGTTGCCCTTGGCATCGGTGGTCACTTCGCTGCTGGTCAGTTCCACCGGGAATTGCCCCAGGTATTGCAGCTCGTTATCGACCATCGACAGTTGCTGGGCCCGCAGGCTCAGGCTCACCGTGGCATTCACCACCGGCTTGCCGTCCGGGTACAGCAGCACGAGGTTGCCCTTGACCGGCTCGCCAGTGCGGTAATCCTGCTTGGCCAGGTTCAGGGCGATCTCGAAGTGCGGCTTGATGTATTCGGCCACGCGAAAGGCGCTGCTGTAGAGCTGGTCCTTGTAACTGAAGCGCAGCTCATAACCACCGGCCACGGCGTTTTCCGGCAATTGGAAACGGCCTTGGGTGCCGGCCTTGGAGTCGAGCTTCAGGGCCAGGGTTTGCAGCGCGGTGCCGGTGGCGTCGAGGACGCTGACATTGACGTCGGCGGCGGTCGGTTGCACCGAGTCACGGGCGTTCTTGAACTCGCGACCGACGATTTTCAGCGACACCCAATCCCCCGGCCGGTACAGCGGCCGGTCGGTGAAGGCATACAGCTTGGTGTCGTAGATTTCGCTGTCGTAGTAGAAGTTTTCCGAAACGAATACGCCGCCCTCCTCGTCCTCACCAATGACGAACGAACGCTCCGGGCTGACGTGCTTGAGGCGCAGCAGGCCGTCCTCATCGGTGGCACCGCTGCTCATCACGCCCAGGCCGTCGGTCCACAGCACGTTGACCTTGGGCACCGAACGCCCTTCATGCTTGCGTGCGGCCCAGACCAGCAATTCATCGCCGGCAATCTTGCTCACGGCCACCGTGTTGGAGACGAAGACCATGGTGGTCGCGCGGTATTTGCCGATCAGCGCTTCCACCAGGTACAGGCCTGGCTTCAACTGGCCCAGCGGCACGTAGACGTTGCCCGGAGCGACGCTGACGAACTCGCTGGACGAACCCGCCAGGTTGACCCCCGCCGGCGGCTGGATCGGCTTGGCCTGCCACAGCGGATAACGGAACTGGCTGACCACCGGCAAGCCCGGAATCAAGGCGAATTGCGCCGGTGCCTCGTACGGGGTCGGCGCGACCAGGGCGTCGCCGATCCTAAGTTCCGGCACTTGCTCGGTGACGTGCTGGCGCGATTCGTAGGAGAACGCCCGTTGCATCACTCGACGGGACTTGCGGTACCAGTTGTCCCACAGGTACGCGAGGGTGTTCGACAGGCCTTCGCCCTTGAACTGGCCGTCGCTGACCACGCGGTGCAGGTTTTTCTGGCGCTTGAGGAACTCCAGCGGTTTTTCGATGCGATAGACGCGGATGTCGGCGCCGCCGTAGGGTTCCATGCGGTACCGACGGTAGTCGCGGCCCGGCGCTTCGAGGCGAACCATGGCCTGTTCGTCGCTGGCAAAACTGCTGTCGGCCAGCAGGAAAAAGCTTTCGCCGGACACCGGCGTGTAGCCGCTGGGCTCCACCGTGTCTTCGGCATTAACCAGAGGTGCCAGCAACAGGGCGAACAGCAGGGGCAGTTTTGAACACAAGCGCAGCATGCGGGCACCGGTCATTGGGAGAGAAAGTTGAGTCGATAGACGCCGATGAAGTTGGGGTTGGCTGCGTCGGGTATCCATCGGGTGTCCTTCCAGTTCATGAGTTGTTGCAGGCTTGCGGAGCGCATGCCGTTGTCGGTAGGGGTTGTGGTGCCGGTGTGATAGGCGATGTAGCGGCCCATCCAGATCATCAAGTGCTGGTCATCGCCCTGATCGAAGAACATCAGGTCGCCGGGGCGGGCCTGGGCGACATCGCGGCCCACCAGGCGACTGTTGAACTGGATCAGCTTGATGGCGTTGACATAGGGCCCGACCTTGCCGCCGCCCTGCTGCCACTGCTGGGCGAGGCGCCGTTGCGCATCGCTGAGGGGCAGTTCCGGGGGCAGGTAGCGATTGGACAGGCCATTGCTGCGCAGCCATTTTTCATCGTGGACCTTCAGGGCTTCGTTGGCAGCGAAGCGCACCAGCCCGGCGCAATCCTGCTGGTACCAGCGTGGGCTCGGGCCTTTGGTCAGCTGTTCCTGGGCAATGCGCACGAACCAGGCGCGAAAGACCTGGGACTGCTGCACGTCCAACGCCGGCGCCTCGACGGCACGCGCCGGCCCGCCGAGCAGCAGCGCCAGCAGCAGCGTCAACGCAGGGTTGCGGATCAGTGCGGTCACAGCGCTTTCCATTCCAGCGGCAGCCACTGCCAATGGCCGTCCGGCTCGCTGCCCGCGGGCAAGGTCAGGGCGTATTTGCCGTAGCCGCCGAGGGTGCGCAGTTTCGGGATCAGGTAGGTTTGCGCGGCGTTGTAGAACACCGGCTCCATGTCCTGGGGCAGGCTGTCGAGGGTTTCGCGCTGCATCAGTTGCGCCATGGAATCCGGGCCGAAGTAGACCGGCATCAGCAGGTCTTGGGGCACCACCTCGGCCATGGGCGGGAAGCGCTTGTCGAGGGTGCCGAGGGCCTTGTCCACCAATTTGTCGTCGAGGGAGAACAGCAAGGTCGAGCCATGACGGGCCAGGCTGACCCGCAGGAACGCCTTGCCGGTAATCGCTTCGGGTTGCTCGGCTTCCTTGGCCGAATATGGCCCGAAGTTGGAGCTGACCTGGCGTTGCCATTGGTGAGTCGAACCTGCTTGCTTTTCCACTACCGGGAAAGCGTGTTCGGCGACGTTGTTTTCATAGGCGCCGACCATCGAACCGAACAGGTTGCCCAGGTCGGCGTCGAGCTTGCCGTCATCGTCATTCAGGCTTGCCACCAACAGCGGCGTGTACAGCCGCGAATCGGCGTACCAGCACAGGCCGGCGGCACCGGTCACATGATCGACCATGGCCTGGGCGGCTTTTTCGTCGGCGCCCAGTTTCACCAGCAATGGTTTCTGCTGCTCGGCGGCCAGGGGCAAGGCCACGCAAGCGCTGGCACCCATGGGCATGGCTTGCCAGATTGGCTTGAAGTCGAAGTCCGGCTGGTTTTCCTGCTCGTCCAGGGCCAGGAAGCTGTGCCAGCCCTTGTCGTCCATGTCGAAGCGCAAGCCGGCGAAGTTCGGGATGAACCGCTGGTAGCCCATGGCGAGCACGCTGGCGTTGACCGAAATGCGTTGCTTGACCTCCGGCGCCTTGGTCGGCAGGCCAAAGGCTTCAGGGAACAGTTTTTCGCCGTTGAGCAAGGCCGCCAGGGCGGTCGTCGAAACGCTGCCCGGCTCAACCGCCGACCCGCTGGCCGGGTCGTACAGCTTGGTCGGGTTGGACAGCACGACCAGTTTGTCGCCGTGGGAGGCGAAGGCCAGGGATTTGCTGGCGTTGTAGCTGAGCTGGTAAAGCGCGACGTCGTCACCGCCGACCTTGAGGTCGCTGAGCTTGCTCAGTTGCGTGTCATCCAAGGCGACTTTCGCCAACGGCTCCAGCACCTTTGCCAGGCCGCCGCGATCCATCACCAATAGGAAATCCTTGAGGCGACCGTCCGCACCGCGCCACAACGCGACGTCGGCCGGCTGGTCGAAAAGCGCTTCGATCAGGCTGTCCTGCAGCTTGAGGTCATGCTCGTAGATGATCCGGCGCAGGCTGCCGATCAGCCCGAGACGGTCGGCGTGGGCTTCGTAATAGAAGACGAAATCCTCGGTGAGCGTGGCCTTGAGGAACGGCACCGCCAACAGATCCTTGGGCAACTGGCTCAGGGAATGGGTCTCGAGCAAGCCGTCGGGACGGCTCAGGCCGAGTTTTTCCAATGCCAACGCCATGGGCGGCGCCTTGGGCTTGTTGATGAACCAGCCCAGCCCGGCGGCCACACCGGCGACCAGGCACAGCCCGATCAGTATCGCCGGCCAGCGGCGCACAGGTTTGGCGACAGGTGTCGGCGTGGTCGGGGAAGCAGTGTTGTCGCTCATATTCACAAGGGCCTGTTCATCCGTGGAGCGGATTTAGTAGTTGAAAGTCTTGACCAGCAACAGATCGCCAATGGCGCGCAGGGGCACGACAAAGGTCTCGCGTTTTTCATCGACGGTGTTTTCGTTGAGCACCAGGTTGATCTGCGAGGTGATCACCTCGTTCTGGTTGCTGGTCTCATCGAAGTTGTAGCCGCCGCTGCCGTAGTTGCCCCAATAGTTCACGTAGACCAGGTAGGTGCCGTGCATCGGCGCGGTCATGGTGAACATTTCCGGGCCGGGGCCATCGACGCCATCCGGGTCGAGGCCGCCGCCGTTGGTCAGCGCCGGGCGACCGAAGAAGGCATGTTGGCCGTCGGGTGTGACGATATGCAGGTCGAGCTCGGCCTTGGGGTCGTCCCAGCCCAGCACCACGCGGATCTGCGCCGGGGTGCGCAGGTTGTTGGCTTCATAGAATTGCACGCGCTTGAGGGACTGGCCTTCGGAGCTGCGCACCTCGACGCTGTTGGAGCCGGCGCCGAACGCATACGGCCGGGCGAACCGTCCTTCGTCGTCGGTATAGAGATTCAGTGGATTGCCGTTGACCGCCAGGCTGTGGGGCTGGCGCGCCGTGCCCATCGCCTTGATCTGGCCCTCGATCATCGTGCGGTTGCGCTGGATGCCGCGGTCGATGGGTGGCGTGGGATACGCGACTTGAGGGTTTTCCGTACGATCGAGCAAGCCGCTGTAGCGCCAGCCGCCCACCGGCTCCGACATTTCAGCCGAAGGCGCGGCCCACGCCAACGGCGCACTGAGCAACACGATCAATAAAGAAAGAAAACGCACGTATGCCTCCTGCCATGCACGACGCAACCCGGCGCCCTTCCAGGGCGCTGCTTGTAATTATTCGGGTTTCGTCTGAGGGCCCCGTTACAAGGCAATGCTGTTCACTTAAGGCAATCGATAAACCCGTGGCGAGGGAGCTTGCTCCCGCTGGGCCGCGAAGCGGCCCCAAAACCTGCCAATTGCGGCGTATCAGACACACCGCACCCGCCGGTTTACGACTGCTTCGCAGCCGAGCGGGAGCAAGCTCCCTCGCCACAGGGTCATCATTTTTCTTAAGTGAACGGCATTGCCGTTACAAGGGGCCGTAGATGGCGCGAAGAGTAGCCATTTGACGGATTTTTCACAATCGGGGAACACGCGATTCTGTGTGGGAAATCACGTACTGGGAGAGGCGTGAGCCGAATAGGGGATTTATTCGGCTCACGAAATGAGCCGAATAGCGCTATTATTCGGCTCATTCATCTCTGGACAGGCTCATGGCACCTCATTGGCTCTGGCTACAGCCCGATTGGCCCGACTTCCACTGGCAAGCTGAAGCATTGGCACCGCTGCTGCGAGAGTGCGTGCAGGCCCAAGGTCAATTGCTTGGCATGACGGGCGCGGTCACGGCTTCGCTCAGCGCCCAGAACGAACTGGATGCCTTGCTGCAAAACATCGTGACCTCCTCGGCCATCGAAGGAGAACAATTGAATGTGGGTTCGGTGCGCTCGTCCCTGGCTCGCCGACTGGGCCTGGAGCCCGTCGACGATAATCCCGCCAGCCCACGCAGCGAGGGCTTGGCGAATCTGTTGCTGGACGCAACCCGGCATTTCAACCAGCCGCTGACTGTCGAGCGCTTGCTGGATTGGCAAGAGTGGCTGTTTCCTGATCAAACCAACGATCTGGCTCATCGGCAGATCCGCGTCGGCACGCTACGCGGCGATGAACCGATGCAAGTGGTCTCGGGCAGGCTGGACCGACCTACCGTTCACTTCGAAGCCCCCCCGCGCCAGGGTCTTGAAGAGCAGTTGCAGCGGTTTATCGACTGGTTCGAGGCGAGCCGTCATCAGGTCGATCTCGACCCGTTGCTGCGAGCCGGCATCGCTCATTTCTGGTTTGTCACCCTGCACCCATTCGACGATGGCAATGGCCGCCTGACCCGCACCCTGACCGACCTGGCATTGGCCCAGGGCGAGGCCCAGGCGATCCGCTTCTACGCCATGTCCGCAAGCATCCTGGATGACCGCGCCGGTTATTACCGAATCCTTGAAAACAGCCAGAAGGCCACGCTGGATATCACCGCTTGGTTGACCTGGTTTCTGCAAACGCTGTTGCGCAGCCTGCACACCGCGATGGCGCAAATCGAAAGCGTGCTGGGCAAGACACGGTTCTGGCAGGCCCATCGCGCCTCAGCCCTCACTCCTGAACAGACCAAAGTGCTTAACCGGCTACTCGATGGAGGTGAAAAAGGGTTCGAACAGGGGATCAGTGCCGCTCAATACCAGGCCGTGGCCAAGGTCTCAAAGGCGACGGCCACGCGACACCTGGCGGAACTGCTGGAAAAAGGCTGCCTGGAGCGGATGCCCGGTGGCGGACGCAGCACCCGGTACAGAATCAACTATCCAGACAACTGAATACCGATTGTGGCGAGGGAGCTTGCTCCCGCTGGGCTGCGCAGCAGCCCCAAACCCGCCGGGTCGATCCAGTTTGCGACCGCTGCGCGCTCGAGCGGGAGCAAGCTCCCTCGCCACAAAAGCACTGGATCACAGCCCGCGTTACCCCGCCCTGATTTGCCCGAACACCCCATGTCTGCTA
Organism: Pseudomonas sp. Z3-6; assembly: GCF_051131985.1. NCBI lineage: Bacteria > Pseudomonadati > Pseudomonadota > Gammaproteobacteria > Pseudomonadales > Pseudomonadaceae > Pseudomonas > Pseudomonas sp. Z3-6. The sequence goes on along the minus strand of NZ_CP071644.1, from coordinate 832,808 downwards.
GTGTCGCGCCGGTTTAACAGTCAACCGGAATAGCCGCCATGGCCCGCAAAAAAGCTGCACTGGATTTCGAACAATCTCTGGCCGACCTGCAAACGCTGGTCGAACGCCTGGAGAACGGCGAATTGTCGCTGGAAGACTCGCTGACCGCCTTCGAGCAGGGTATCGGCTTGACTCGCGACTGCCAGGCGGCGCTGGCCCAGGCCGAGCAGAAGGTGCAATTGCTGCTCGAACGCGACGGTGAACTGACCGAAGAGCCTTTCGACGCGGAACAACCTGAATGATCGGCGCGTATCAGGCCAGCAGCCAGGCCCGGGTCAATGCTGCACTGGATACTTTGTTCAGCGCCCCGAGCCCAGAACTGGCGCGCCTGTACGAAGCCATGCGCTACAGCGTGATGAACGGCGGCAAACGTGTACGGCCGCTGCTGGCCTATGCCGCGTGCGAAGCCTTGGGCGGCCAGGCCGAACAGGCCAACGGCGCCGCCTGCGCGGTGGAACTGATCCATGCCTATTCGCTGGTGCACGACGATCTGCCGGCCATGGACGATGACGACCTGCGCCGCGGCCAGCCGACCACTCACAAGCAATTCGACGAAGCCTGCGCGATCCTGGCTGGCGACGGCTTGCAGAGCCTGGCCTTTAGCGCACTGCTGGACCCGGCCCTGAGCGATTGCCCAGCGCAGGTTCGCCTGGACATGGTCAGCGCCCTGGCGTTGGCGGCAGGCCCTGCCGGAATGGTCGGCGGCCAGGCCATCGACCTGGGCTCGGTGGGCCTGAAGCTGGACCAGGGCGCGCTGGAATACATGCACCGGCACAAGACCGGTGCCTTGATCGAAGCCAGCGTCAAACTCGGCGCCCTGGCCAGCGGTCGGGCCACCCCCGCACAACTGCAAGCCTTGCAGACCTACGCCCGGGCCATCGGCCTGGCGTTCCAGGTGCAGGACGACATCCTTGACGTCGAAAGCGATACCCAGACCCTGGGCAAACGCCAGGGCGCAGACATCGCGCGCGACAAGCCGACCTACCCGGCCCTGCTCGGCCTCGACGCGGCCAAGGCCTATGCCCTGGAGTTGCGCGACCAGGCCCTGGCCGCGCTGCGACCCTTTGACGCGGCGGCAGAGCCGTTGCGCGACTTGGCGCGTTATATCGTCGAACGACGCAGCTGATACAAGGTCAACCCTAAAGATTGCGTATCGGCCAAGTTCCGGCCTACGCGTGGGCAGCTTGCGATGCATAAGGTAAACTGCCGCCTCTTTCTATACCTATAACGATTCGCCTGATGCCCACGACGTTTCAAGAGATCCCCCGCAAGCGCCCGACCACGCCCCTGCTGGACCGCGCCAACACGCCGGACGGCCTGCGTCGCCTGGGTGAAGCCGAGCTGGAAACCCTGGCCGATGAGTTGCGCCTGGAATTGCTCTATACGGTCGGCCAGACCGGTGGGCACTTCGGTGCAGGCCTGGGCGTCATCGAGCTGACGATCGCGCTGCATTACGTGTTCGACACCCCGGACGACCGGCTGGTGTGGGACGTCGGACACCAGGCCTACCCGCACAAGATCCTCACCGATCGTCGCGAGCGCATGGGCACGCTGCGCCAGAAGGATGGCATCGCCGCCTTCCCGCGTCGCTCCGAGAGCGAATACGACACCTTTGGCGTCGGCCACTCCAGTACGTCCATCAGCGCCGCCCTGGGCATGGCGATTGCCGCCCGCCTGCAAAACAGCGAGCGCAAGGCGATTGCCGTGATCGGCGACGGCGCACTGACCGCGGGCATGGCCTTCGAAGCGCTGAACCACGCGCCGGAAGTCGACGCCAACATGCTGGTGATCCTCAACGACAACGACATGTCGATCTCGCGCAACGTTGGCGGTTTGTCCAACTACCTGGCGAAGATCCTCTCCAGCCGCACCTACGCAAGCATGCGCGAAGGCAGCAAGAAGGTCTTGTCGCGCCTGCCCGGCGCCTGGGAAATCGCCCGCCGCACCGAAGAATATGCCAAGGGCATGCTGGTCCCCGGCACGCTGTTCGAAGAACTGGGCTGGAACTACATCGGCCCCATCGACGGCCATGACCTGCCTACCCTGATCGCCACCCTGCGCAACATGCGTGACCTCAAGGGCCCGCAGTTCCTGCACGTGGTCACCAAGAAAGGCAAAGGCTTCGCCCCGGCGGAAGTCGACCCGATTGGCTACCACGCCATCACCAAGCTCGAACCCCTGGACGCCCCGGCGGCTGCGCCAAAAAAAGCCGGCGGACCGAAATACTCCGGCGTCTTTGGCCAATGGCTGTGCGACATGGCCGCCGCCGACCCGCGCCTGGTGGGCATCACCCCGGCGATGAAGGAAGGCTCGGACCTGGTGGCCTTCAGCGAACGCTACCCGCAGCGCTATTTCGACGTGGCGATTGCCGAGCAGCACGCCGTGACCCTCGCCGCCGGCATGGCCTGTGAAGGCGCCAAGCCGGTGGTGGCGATCTACTCGACGTTCCTGCAGCGGGCCTACGACCAATTGATCCATGACGTGGCGGTGCAGAACCTCGATGTGTTGTTCGCCATCGACCGCGCCGGCCTAGTGGGCGAAGACGGCCCGACTCACGCTGGCAGCTTCGACCTGTCGTTCCTGCGCTGCATCCCCGGCATGCTGGTGATGACCCCGAGCGATGAAAACGAGCTGCGCAAGATGCTCACCACCGGCCACCTGTTCAATGGCCCGGCGGCGGTGCGCTACCCGCGTGGCACCGGCCCGAACGCGACGATCTCGGCCGACCTCGAGCCCATCGAGATCGGCAAGGGCGTGATTCGCCGCCAGGGCAAGCAAACCGCCCTGCTGGTGTTCGGCGTGCAACTGGCCGAGGCCTTGAAAGTCGCCGAAAAACTCGATGCCACTGTGGTGGACATGCGTTTCGTCAAACCCCTGGACGAAACCCTGGTGCGCGAGATGGCCGGCAGCCATGAACTGCTGGTGACCGTCGAGGAGAACGCCATCATGGGCGGCGCCGGCGCAGCGGTCAGCGAGTTCCTGGCGCGGGAAAACATCCTCAAGTCGGTGCTGCACCTGGGCCTGCCCGATGTCTACGTCGAACACGCCAAGCCGGCGCAGATGCTGGCCGAATGCGGTTTGGACGAGGTTGGAATCGAAGCCGCGGTGCGGCTGCGGTTGCAGTTGTTAGGCTTGTAATTTTTCAAACAACGCAGAACCCTTGTGGGAGCGGGCTTGCTCGCGAATGCGGTGTATCAGTCGACATCGATATTGACTGATGCACCGCATTCGCGAGCAAGCCCGCTCCCACACTGGTTTTGTGTGGACCAAGAAATCACGGAACACCCATGAAACGCCGCCTCACCCTAGCCCTCGCCCTGCTCCCCATCCCCATCCCCAACCTGCTCGCCGACACCTTCGAACGCGACCAGGCCCTGAAGCTGCCCGACATCGTCATCAGCGCCAACCGCCAGGTCGAGGCCCGCAATGACAGCAGTGCCGCCAATACGATCTTCACCCGCGACGACATCAACCGCCTGCAACCGGCCAGCGTCACCGACCTGCTCAGCCGTGTGCCCGGCGTGCAAGTGGCGCCCCTGGGTGGGCGCGGCAGCCTGCCAGGGATTTACATTCGCGGCTCCAAATCAGCCCAGAGCCTGGTATTGGTGGATGGCCAGCGCATCGGCAACGCCACCTCCGGCGACAGCAACCTGCAACGCCTGAACATCAACCAGATCGAGCGCGTGGAAGTGCTGCGCGGTTCGCGCTCGGTGATCTACGGTGCCGATGCGGTGGGTGGGGTGATCCAGATTTTCACCCGGCGCGGCAACGAGCAAGGCCTGCAACCGCGCCTGCATGTGGGTGCCGGCAGCCAGCAGACCTGGGAGCGCAGTGTAGGCCTGTCCGGCGGCGATGAGCAGACCCGCTTCAACCTCGGCGCCAGCCTCGACGACAGCGTCGGCAGCAATCGGACCCACGAGTCCTACGCCAGCGACCGCGACAACGATGCCAATCGCAACCAGTCCTTCAGCCTGAGCCTGAGCCATGCCGCCAGCGATGACTTGGAAGTTGGCCTGAACCTGCTGGATAACCGCGGCAAGAGCGAATACGACAACCCGTTCGGCCGCTTCGACCCGGCCACCTTCGAATCCCTGCCCCAGCAACCCTATAGCGAGTTTGCGGTGAGCAGCTTCAGCACCTATATGGACGGCCGAATCAACGACAGCTGGAAGTCGCGCCTGGAACTGGGCCACAGCGAAAACCGCGAAAAAACCTTCGACAAGCTCAGCGACGTCCGCGAAGTCTTCAACACCTACCGCGACTCCGTGACCTGGCAGAACGATGTGACCCTGAACGCGCGCAACAGCCTGATCGTCGGCGGTGACTGGTATCAGGACCGGGTCAACAGCAGCACGCCGTTCGACGAAGACAGCCGTTGGAACCGCGCAGCGTTTATCCAGCACCGCTTCCAGGCCGAAAATTTTTCGACAGAGCTGGGCCTGCGCCGCGACCAGAACCAGCAATTTGGTGGACAGAACAGTTGGAGCGGCACCCTGACCCTGCCGGTCAACCCGGACAACAATGTGCTGCTGACCTACAGCGAAAGCTTCCGCGCGCCGACCTTCAACGACCTGTACTACCCGGACTACAGCAACCCGGATTTAAAACCCGAGACAGCCAAGAGCTACGAACTGCAATGGCGCAGCCAACTGAGCGACAGCGCCCGCCTGGAAACCTCGCTGTACCGCACCGACCTGGAGGACGCGATCATCTTTGGCCGTGACTCTCGCCCACAAAACGTCGCCTCGGCGCGGATCAACGGTTTTGAAATGGCCTACCTGCAGGATCTGTTCGGCTGGCAGGGCAATCTGGCCCTGGCCATCATCGACCCACGGGACCGCGACAGCGGCCACACCCTCGCCCGCCGCGCCCGACGGACGTTGAGCCTGGACCTGGATCGGCAATTCGATCGGTTGGGCCTGGGTGCCACTTGGCAAGCGGTGAGCAGCAGTTACGACGACGAAGACAACCGCAACGCCCTGGGTGGCTATGCCCTGCTCGGGTTGCGCGCCACTTGGGCGTTGACCCGGGAGGTGAAGCTGGAGATGAAGGTGGATAACCTGTTGGACAAAGGGTACAGCCGGGCGCTGTATAGCCATGATGGAGGGCAATATGGGTATCGGGAGGAAGGTCGGAGTTGGTTGTTTGGGGTGACTTGGACACCCTCTCTCTGATCCGCGATTTGTAGCGTTTGAGCGGACCTCTTCGCGAGCAAGCCCGCTCCCACAGTTGAAATGCATACCCCCTGTGGGAGCGAGCCTGCTCGCGATTGGGGGCGCCGCGGTCTACCTGTCCGGCGCAATCAACTCACACAACCGCGCCGTCGCCTCGATCATCTGCCCACTGGGCCGCTCCAGCCCCTTGTCATTGACCAGCAGCAATCGCCCCTGCGCCACCGGCCAGGTTTTCCAGGCATCGAGCTGCGCCTGTTCGGTGGCGAGGATGACCTGTGGATTGCGCTGCAGCACCGCCTCCACACTCACCTGCGGAGCCGGCACGCTCAGGTCGGCGAAGACGTTGCGCGCCCCGCACACCGCCAGCGCATCACTGATGATCTGCCCGCCACCGACGGTGTATAGCGGCCGGTCCCAGACTTGGTAGAACACCGGCAACGGCGGGTCCCGACGATAGCGCTGGCGTAACCCCTCAAGACGCACGCGCAACTGCGCCGCCCGCCGCACGCCGCGCTCCGGCCGACCGAGTTGCAAGGCGATGGTCTCGATTTGCGTGATGAGTTGGTCGAGGCTGCGAGGCTCGGCGGTATAGATGGGAATGCCCAGCGTTTTAAGCTGCTCGCGCTGGGCCGGGCCGACACTGCCGGGCCAGAGCAGGAGAAGATCGGGCTTGAGGCTGAGCAAGCGCTCCATCTCCAGTTGCCCGTAACGACCCACTGAGGGCACTGCCTTGAGCACCGGCGGACGCTCACCGCCATCCAGCACGCCTACCAACAGGTCGGCGGAATCCAGCTCAACGACGATTTCCGACAGCGACGGCGCGAGACTGACGACCCGCGAGGCCGCCATCGTCGAGGCGCTGACGGCCAGCAGCAAGACCGCCAGCCAGCGGCTCATCAGCCGAGTTGACGCGGGATGCGGTACAGGTAGAACAACACGGCGGTCGACAAGGCCAGTAGCATCAACGGCACCGCTTCCAGCCCAACGAACACCGCCAGAGCGCCAACCCAGGCCGGCAACCCGGCCACCAGCAAAGCGGCGCGGCGACGGGCCGCCAAATCAATCCAGGCCTGGGGTTCTTCGGGCGTGTCGAGGGCTTTCTGGGTGGTGATCAAGGCCTGTTTATACGGCCCGAAGAAGCGCAGGCTGACAAACATCGACGCCACGCCGGCAATGAACAGCGGCATCGCCAGCACCGGCAGAATCGCTTCGCCCTGGCCGAACACCGCATTGATCACAAACAAGGGCAGCAAGGCCAGGGCCAGGTATTGCCACCAACTGACCGACAGCCGCCGCCGAACCTGACCGCGCGTCACGCCCGATCAACCTCGCCCTGGTGCTCGTTGCCCATCATGTGGTCGAGCTTGCTGGCCTTGGTCGCCAGGTAGAGTTTGTTGTGGGGGTTGTGACCGGTGTGCAGCGGCACACGCTCGGCCACCACGATGCCCATGTCGGTCAACGCCTTGACCTTGCGCGGGTTGTTGGTCATCAAGCGCAGCGACTTCACGCCCAGGTGCTCCAGCATTGGCAGGCAAATGCTGTAGTCACGCAGGTCGGCGGCAAAGCCCAGGCGTTCGTTGGCTTCCACGGTATCGGCGCCGCCGTCTTGCAGCTCATAGGCGCGGATCTTGTTCAACAGGCCAATGCCACGGCCTTCCTGGCGCAGGTACAGCAACACGCCACGGCCTTCGCGGGCGATGGCCTGCAGCGCGGCCTCGAGTTGCGAACCGCAATCGCAGCGCTGGCTGAACAATGCATCGCCCGTCAGGCATTCGGAATGCAAGCGGCCCAACACCGGAGAACCGTCGGCGAAATCACCCAGGCTCAACACAACGTGCTCGCGGCCGGTGGCTTCATCGAGAAAACCATGCATGGTGAATTGCGCAAAGGGCGTTGGCAGCTTGGAAGCGGCAACAAAAACGACAGGCACCGGTGTGCTCCTGATCTAGTACTGGAGATTCGCAGAGGCGGGCATTGTAACAGCACGATCCGGCAGACGCTTAGGCTGAATTATCGGCCATCACTATCGAAAAGTTTGATCAAGGCTTCGGTGGCTGGCCGTGCTCGTCAAAAGGATAGGGTTGCTTCCAGCGTTCGAAAATCGGTTTCAACTGGCCGGTTTTCACCAGCACTTCCATCCGCCGATCGAACAGTTCGCTCAGTGCCTTCCCCTTGGCGTTGTTGGCAAAGCCCAGATACAGCGGCAAATTGATCAACGGCGAGAGTTTGAACTGCTTCGGGTTCTCGGCCTTGGCGAGCACATCCTGGATTTCCATCAACGCATCGATATAAAAATCGGCACGATCATGGACCAGCATCGGCAAGATGCCCACGGCGCGGTGGATTTCATTGAAGCGTCGGATATTGGGCAGGTAGTTGTTGTATTCGTACCCTCGCATCCACACCAGCCGGTAATTGCCTACCGTCGCCAGCGTGGGGGACGGCTTGGAGGCGAGCCCCAGGGCATAGATGTGATCGACGTCATAGTGCCACTTCGGGTACAGCACACCTTCGGACTCATCCCGATAGGCGCCGACCTGCACCTCGACCTCACCGCGCTGCACCAACCCGATCGAGCGGGTGTAAGGCACGCTGCGGATCTCCAGCTTGACGCCTTCGGGCTCGAACACCGCGCGCAAGATGTCCCAACCCATGCCCTGGCCATCGGCCTGGGTGTAATCGGCCCATTCCTCGCTGGCCGCACGGATCTTGTCGGGCAATGGCGCCGACTGGGCCGCCCCCGCTCCCACACAGGCTCCCAAACACAGCAACAGCAGTAGTGCGCGGCTTACGCCCATGCCTGGCTCCTTCAGGTGAAACACCACACCAATCCTTGCATTGCCAGCCAGGCGAACACCCCGGCCAGTACATCGTCGAGCATGATCCCGACACCTCCGTGCACATGTCGGTCGATCCAGCGGATCGGCCACGGCTTGAGGATATCGAAGAAACGGAACACCAGAAATCCCGTCAGCAACCAGTACCAGCCTTCCGGTACCAGCCACAAGGTGATCCACATGCCGACCATTTCGTCCCAGACGATCCCTTCATGGTCGTGCACCCTCAGGTCGTCCGCCACTTTGCCACACAGCCAGAAGCCAAACAGCATGGTGATGCCCAGCATCAACCAGTAGCCCCAGTCCGGCAACATCTGCCACAACGGTATGAAGGGTAGCGCAACCAGCGAGCCCCAGGTGCCCGGCGCTTTGGGTAAAGTGCCCGAACCGAAGCCAAACGCCAGGAAATGCCAGGGATTGCGCCAGACCGAAGGCGGAACGAACTCTGCCGGGACCTGGTTGGGATGATCTGTCACGGTGTCTCCCGAAAATGTTGATAGCCCCGTGTTTGCGGGGTGATGTCGTGTCCGACGTCGTCGACCAGCGTGACGCCCTGCCCGGCCAGTACGCTGCCGATCACGTGGATCGGCCCGCCTTCGGCCTGCAACGCCGGCCATCGGCTCGGTGGCACGGCGAACAACAGCACGTAATCGTCACCGCCGCTCAGGGCGGCCTGCTCAGCATCCGCCCGGCCAAAAAACGCTAGCAGAGCGTTGGACAGCGGCAGTCGGTCCCGTTCCACCTGCAAGGCCACCCCGGATGCGAGGGCGATATGCCCGCAATCGGCCAGCAAGCCATCGGAAATATCCATCGCCGCGCTGGCCTTGCCCCGCAACGCCAGGCCCAAGGCGATCTGTGGTCGCGGTGACCAATAATGAGCCAGCAGCGGCTCGGCGATGGCGGGCTCGGCGTGACGCTGGCCGAGCACCAACGGCAATGCGCCGGCGGCATTGCCCAACTCGCCGCCGACGCACAGCAGGTCGCCGGGCTGCGCGCCGCCGCGGGTCAAGGCCTGGCTGCCAGGCACATGGCCGAACACTGTCATGGTCAGGCTCAGCGGCCCGCGTGTGGTGTCGCCTCCCACCAGCGCCACGCCACAGGCCTGGGCCATCAGGTTCAAACCGCGGGCATAGGCTTGCAGCCAATCGGTGGTCACCGTCGGCAGGGTCAAGGCAAGGGTAAAGGCGAAGGGCTTGGCGCCCATGGCGGCCAGGTCACTGACCGCCACGGCCAGCGAGCGCTGGCCGAGCAGGAACGGATCGCAAGGGTCTGGAAAGTGTACGCCGGCCACAAGCGTGTCGGTGGACACCGCCAGCTGTTCCCCGGGAGGAACGGCCAGCAGGGCGCAGTCGTCGCCGATCCCCAGCGCAACGCCCTCGCCGCCCTGCGCACAAGGCGCGGCGGCGAAGTAGTTACGGATCAGCTCGAACTCACCCATTAAGTGTCCTGTCTCACCCATGCTGTTCTTTTATCGGCGCCCGTTGGCGCCATACTGCGTTGCCGCTCCTCGCCATAGCGGGCTATGACTCGTCGCGGCGCCTTGTCTGGCACCAACAGTCACTCGACAAAAAACGAACGCATGGGCGAGACAGGACACCGCTGCAAGCACCAATCAGCGCTTGAACGCCTTCACTTCAGCTTCACGCAGGCGTGGGGCGAGCTTGTCGAGCACACCGTTGACGAACTTATGACCATCGGTGGAACCGAAGACTTTCGCCAGCTCGATCCCTTCGTTGATCACCACGCGGTACGGCACGTCGACGCGCTGCATCAGTTCCCAGGTGGACAGGCGCAACACCGCCAACTCAACCGGGTCCAGCTCGTCGATCGTCAGGTCCAGGCAAGGTGCCAGGGCGATGTCGATCTCGGTCTTGTGAGCCGGCACGCCATGCAGGATCTCGCGGAAATAAGCACCGTCGACATCACTGAAATCGTTATCGACTCGAAATTGCGCCTCGATCTCGTTCAGCGATTGCTTGGCCATGTGCCATTGGTACAGCGCTTGCGTCGCGAGCTGACGGGCTTCACGGCGCTTGACGCTTTTCGACGGCTTGCCGGCATCCGCAGGCTTTGGATCGCGCGGGTTGAAACGATCGCTTTCGTCGCTAATCACTTGGCCTCCAACTGCGCCAGCAGACTGACCATTTCCAGGGCGGACAGGGCAGCTTCGGCACCTTTGTTACCGGCCTTGGTGCCGGAACGTTCGATGGCTTGCTCGATGGAATCAACGGTCAGCACGCCGAAAGCGACCGGCACGCCGAACTCCATGGACACCTGGGCCAGGCCCTTGGTGCATTCGCCAGCCACGTATTCGAAGTGCGGAGTACCGCCACGAATGACCGCGCCCAAGGCGATGATCGCCGCATATTCGCCCTTTTGAGCGACTTTCTGCGCAACCAGCGGAATTTCGAAGGCGCCAGGGGCGCGGATGATAGTGATGTCGCTTTCGCTCACGCCATGGCGAACCAGGGCATCGACCGCACCGCCCACCAGGCTCTCGACCACGAAACTGTTGAAACGGCCCACTACCAGAGCGTAGCGGCCTTTGGGGGCGATGAAGGTACCTTCGATGGTCTTCAGGGTCATTCGTCAGATCTCTTAAAGAGCCAGAGCGCGTTCTATAACACGCTCCTCAGTGATATTAGCCACGAATACAGGGCTGTGGATCCCGCCATCTCGTTCACTTGCACATCCTCTGTGGCGAGGGAGCTTGCTCCCGCTGGGCTGCGTAGCGGCCCTTTTTGGTGGGCGCTGCGCACCCAAGCGGGAGCAAGCTCCCTCGCCACAATGAATCCAACAAGCCTTAACGATAATGCCGCAATCCCCGGGCCATTATTCAGAGGGCACGTATTCTACAACTTCCAGATCGAAACCGGATATCGCATTAAATTTCATCGGTGCGCTCATCAAGCGCATTTTACGCACGCCCAGGTCCCGAAGGATCTGCGAACCGGCACCGACGATGCTGTAGGTGGTCGGTTTTTTCGGCGCCGCCTGGTCGGCGGTTTCGCGGATGTGCGCCAGCAGCACGTCACCATCGAGCGGGTGACCGAGCAACAACACCACGCCGCTGCCGGCCTCGGCCACGGCGGCCATGGCGGCCCGCAGGCTCCAGCGGCCGGGTTGCTTGACCATCAGCAGGTCGCGCAGCGGGTCCATGTTGTGCACACGCACCAGGGTCGGTTCTTCGGCGCATACGGTGCCCAGGGTCAGCGCCATGTGCACGTCACCTTCCACCGAGTCGCGGTAGGTCACCAGGTTGAACTGGCCCAGTTCGCTGTCCAGTGGCTGCTCGGCAATCCGCTGAACGGTACGTTCGTGGATCATCCGGTAGTGGATCAGGTCGGCGATGGTGCCGATCTTGATGTTGTGTTCGGCGGCGAAGGTTTCCAGTTCCGCGCGACGGGACATGGTGCCGTCGTCGTTCATCACTTCGCAGATCACGCCGCTGGGTTCGAAACCGGCCATGCGCGCCAGGTCGCACGCCGCTTCGGTGTGGCCGGCGCGGGCCAGGGTGCCGCCGGCCTGGGCCATCAGCGGGAAGATATGGCCGGGGCTGACGATGTCTTCGGCCTTGGCGTCCCGGGCGGCAGCGGCCTGTACGGTGCGCGCGCGGTCAGCGGCGGAGATCCCGGTGGTCACGCCCTCGGCGGCCTCGATGGACACGGTGAACTTAGTGCCGAAGCCCGAGCCGTTTCGCGGCGCCATCAGCGGCAGCTTCAACAGCTCGCAGCGCTCGCGGGTCATCGGCATGCAGATCAGCCCACGGGCATGCTTGGCCATGAAGTTGATGTGTTCGGCCTTGCAGCATTCGGCGGCCATGATCAGGTCGCCTTCGTTCTCGCGGTCTTCGTCATCCATGAGGATGACCATCTTGCCTTGGCGGATGTCTTCAACCAGTTCTTCGATGCTATTGAGCGCCACGCGGCACCCCCTTGGGTCAGGATTTGAGGTAGCCGTTGGCGGCCAGAAAACTTTCAGTGATGTTACCGGCTGCAGGCGTTGCGGCCTTGTCGCCCAGCAGCAGGCGCTCGAGGTAACGGGCCAGCAAGTCGACTTCCAGGTTGACCCGGCGACCTGGCCGGTACGAAGCCATGATGGTTTCGCTCAGGGTGTGGGGAATGATCGTCAGCAGGAATTCGGCGCCGTCCACCGCGTTGACCGTCAGGCTGGTGCCGTCGACGGTGATCGAGCCTTTATGGGCGATGTACTTGGCCAGTTCCTTCGGGGCGCGGATGCGAAACTCCACGGCCCGGGCGTTATCCGTGCGCGAGACCACTTCGCCGACGCCGTCCACGTGGCCGCTGACCAGGTGCCCACCCAGGCGAGTGGTGGGGGTCAAGGCTTTTTCCAGGTTGACCGGGCTGCCGCTCTTGAGGTCGTTCATGGCCGTGCAGTCGAGGGTTTCGCGGCTGACGTCCGCCAGGAAACCGTTGCCCGGCAATTCGACAGCGGTCAGGCACACGCCGTTTACCGCGATGCTGTCGCCCAGCTTGACGTCGCTCAGGTCGAGCTTGCCGGTTTCGACATGGACCCGCACATCGCCGCCCTTGGGGGTGAGTGCACGGATGCTGCCGATGGATTCGATGATGCCGGTAAACATGGAGTCCTCCTCGAGAACGGGCCGCCGCTTGAGCGAAAGCCGGGAATTATACGCTGGCCGGTGGAACGGGAATGGCGATGACTCGCCAGTCATCGCCCACGGCGCGGATTTCGGTGATTTTCAGCGCCGGGGCGTCTTTCATCTGCGCCAGCGGCCAGTCCAGCAGTGGCCGCGCCGAAGAGCCGAGGAATTTGCCGGCGATGAAAATCTGGAACTCATCCACCAACCCCTGCCGGGCGAAAGCCCCCGCCAGGCGCGGACCGGCCTCCACCAGCACCTCATTGACGCCACGGCCCGCCAGCTCCACCAGCAGGCGATGCAGATCGACCTGGCCGTCATCGCCGGCCACGATCATGCATTCGGGACCGTTGGCGTATTGTTCTTCCACCGCCATGCAGGTAGCGACCAGCGCCGGGCCGGCCTTGAAAAACGCCGCATCCAGCGGCACCCGCAGGCGCCCGTCCACCAGCACCCGCAGCGGCGGGCGGCTCATGACCAACGCGGTCTGCTCGGCATCGAGCCCCAGTTCATCGGCGCGCACGGTCAGCCGGGCGTTGTCCGCCAACACCGTGTCGGCGCCGGTCAGCACCACGCTGGCCTGGGCACGCAGGCGTTGCACCGCCGAGCGTGCGGCCGGGCCGGTGATCCACTGGCTTTCGCCACTTTCCATGGCGGTGCGGCCATCGAGGCTCATGGCCAGCTTGACCCGCACGAACGGCAGGCCCTGCTCCATGCGCTTGAGGAAACCTTCATTGAGCGTGCGCGCTTCGCCTTCCAGCACGCCGCTTTGCGTGGCGATGCCGGCCTGGGCCAGGCGCTGCAGGCCGCGACCGGCGACTTCCGGGTTGGGGTCCTGCATCGCTGCCACCACCCGCGCCACGCCGGCATTGACCAACGCATCGGCACACGGCGGCGTACGCCCGTGATGGCTGCATGGCTCGAGGGTCACGTAGACCGTGGCGCCCCTGGCATTATTGCCGGCGGCACGCAGGGCATGGACTTCGGCATGGGGCTCGCCGGTGCGGATGTGCCAGCCTTCGCCGACCACCTGCCCGTCCCGCACGATCACGCAACCGACCCGGGGATTGGGGTGGGTGGTGTAGTGACCGCGCCGCGCCAACTCCAGGGCACGGGCCATGTAATGGGCGTCGAGGACGGCCTGCTGCGCCGAGGCGGTCATTGTTTCACCGGTTCGCGGGCTAGGCGGTCGATTTCTTCGCGGAACTCGTTCAGGTCCTGGAAGCGTCGGTATACCGAGGCGAAACGGATGTAGGCGACTTCGTCGAGCTTCTGCAGCTCGGCCATCACCAGCTCTCCGACCACCAGGGACTTGACCTCGCGTTCGCCGGTGGCCCGCAGCTTGTGCTTGATGTGCACCAGCGCCGCTTCCAGGCGCTCGACGCTCACCGGACGTTTTTCCAGGGCGCGCTGCATGCCGGCGCGCAGTTTTTCTTCGTCGAACGGCTGGCGGCTGCCGTCGGTTTTGATCAGGCGCGGCAACACCAGTTCAGCGGTCTCGAACGTCGTGAAACGTTCGCCGCAAGCCAGGCATTCGCGGCGGCGGCGGACTTGTTCGCCCTCGGCGACCAGTCGCGAGTCGATGACCTTGGTGTCGTTGGCACCGCAGAAGGGACAGTGCATGGTGGCAGGCAACAAAAAAAGGGAGGGCCATGGTAGCGCATCCCACTGGCAAGACAAGCCATAGGGTTTACGGTATACAGACGGGCTTACCGTCAGATCCATGGAATTCACCTTGCTGGAGCCACACATGCCGCTACGATCGCTCGTTTTGCTCAGTTTTTTCAGCCTGCTGATGGCGTGCAGCAGCGATGCCCCAAAGCCCGCCGCTCCCGCTCCGGCCCCCGCGCCGAAACAGGCCCAGGAAAAGGCCCGGCAAGCCACCGAGCTGGGGCCGCTGCCGGCGCATCAACGTGAGTTGAGCGGCACCTTGCAAGGCGTGCCGGCCGGTGCCGAGGTCGAATTGGCGTTGCTGGTGATCGACGAGAAAGACCGTCCTCAGCAATTGCTCGCCAGTTCCAGCCTGATCGGCACCAATCAGGCCCTGCCCTTCCGCCTGCGCTTCAACCCGCAAGCCTTCCCGGTCGGCGCCCGCGTGGAACTGCGTGGCCGCGCCAGCCAGTCCGGCCAGTTGATCCTGCACTTGCCGGAGCAACGCATCAGTCAACCGACCACCCAGGCGTTGGGCACCCTGCAATTCGTCAAAGCCCCATGAGTGCACCGCAAGACTTGCAACGGGCGTTGAGTGAATTGCTGGGCGACGCGCGCCTGGTGGCTTGTCCGCTACCCGGCACTGATTTGAAGTTGTGGCTGATCGACGGCGACAACATGGACCGCGCCTTCAGCCCGGAAGAAACCCGGCGCATCCTCCACGAGCCGCCCTATTGGAGTTTCTGCTGGGCCAGCGGCCTGGCGATGGCCCGCTACCTGGCCGAACAGCCGCGGTGGGTAGAGGGCAAGCGGGTGCTGGATTTTGGCGCCGGCTCCGGCGTGGCGGGGATCGCGGCGGTCAAGGCCGGGGCCCTGGAAGTGGTGGCCTGCGACCTGGACCCATTGGCGATTGCCGCGTGCCAGGCCAATGCCGCGCTCAACGGTGTGGCG
Organism: Pseudomonas sp. Z3-6; assembly: GCF_051131985.1. Lineage (NCBI taxonomy): Bacteria > Pseudomonadati > Pseudomonadota > Gammaproteobacteria > Pseudomonadales > Pseudomonadaceae > Pseudomonas > Pseudomonas sp. Z3-6. The sequence goes on along the minus strand of NZ_CP071644.1, from coordinate 817,536 downwards.
CTGGGTTATTCGACGGATTTTTTCGCCGAGGCTGATCGCTTCGACCTGATCCTGGTCGCCGACGTGCTCTACGACCGGGCCAACCTGCCGCTGCTCGATCAATTCCTCAGCCGTGGCCGCGGGGCGTTGGTGGCCGATTCCCGGGTGCGGGATTTCCAGCATCCGCTGTACCGGCGTATCGAAATGCTCCAGGCCATGACCCTGCCGGACCTGGCCGAGCCGGAGGAGTTTCGGCATGTGAGCCTGTACCACGCGCGGCGCGGCTAAAAGCTTCGCGAGCAGGCTCGCTCCCACAGGGGTCGCATGAACACTTGGGATCCATTGTAGGAGCGGGCTTGCTCGCGAAGGCGTCCTACCAGACACCACAAGACGAAAGTCCTCGCCGCTTTCAGCCACCCCCCACCAAGCCGTATAGTTGCCCCATTCAAGCGCTCTACGAGATTGCCCATGACTCAGGAAACGCCCTACATCTTCGACGCCACCACGGCCGATTTCGATCAGTCGGTGATCGCCAACTCTTTCCACAAACCGGTGCTGGTGGACTTCTGGGCCGAGTGGTGCGCGCCGTGCAAGGCGCTGATGCCGATGCTGCAAAGCATTGCCGAGAGCTATCAGGGCGAACTGCTGCTGGCGAAGGTCAACTGCGACATCGAGCAGGACATTGTCGCCCGTTTCGGCATTCGCAGCCTGCCGACCGTGGTGTTGTTCAAGGACGGCCAGCCGGTTGACGGCTTTGCCGGTGCCCAGCCGGAATCGGCGGTGCGGACGATGCTCGAACCCCATGTGCAAATGCCGCCGCCGGCCGCGGCCGATCCGTTCGAACAGGCCCAGGCGCTGTTCGACGACGGTCGTTTCGCCGATGCCGAAGCCGTGCTCACGGTATTGCTGGGTGAAGACAACACCAACGCCAAGGCCCTGATCCTGTACGCCCGCTGCCTGACCGAGCGCGGCGAGCTGGACGAAGCGCAGACGGTACTCGACGCGGTGAAAAGCGACGAGCACAAGGCCGCCCTCGCCGGTGCCAAGGCGCAGATCCAGTTCCTCGGCTTGGCCAAGCACTTGCCGGACGCCGCCGACCTCAAGGCCCGCCTGGCGAAAGACCCGCAGGACGATGAAGCGGTGTACCAACTGGCGATCCAGCAACTGGCGCGCCAGCAGTACGAAGCGGCCCTCGATGCGCTGCTCAAGCTGTTCGTGCGCAACCGCGGCTACAGCGAAGGCCTGCCCCACAAGACCTTGCTGCAAGTGTTCGAACTGCTGGGCAACGACCATCCGCTGGTGACGACCTATCGCCGCAAGCTGTTCGCCGCGCTTTACTGACCGACCCAACTGTAGAGCGGTGTATCCGCACCGCTCAGCACCTTGACCTCGGCGCTATGGCGCAAGCGCACCAACAAGCGCTTGCCCGCCGAGGCGCTGCCGGTCAGGCCTTCGAGCTGTTCCAGCAGGTCCGGGCCGCTCAGTTATCCGGCCTTGCGCAGCAGCTCCTTGGCGATCTGCCACTGGGCATCATCTTGATTCGCCGGTTTGGCCGCAGGCGCCACTACGCTCTCGGACTTGGCCACTTGCAACTGCGCGCCGAGCTGCGCCCAGTCGCCTTCATCCATTTCAATCGTCAAGTCCACCGGCCATTCGCCGACGGTTCCGCGTATCCGCAACATCACCGTGCTCCTGAATATTTCATGTACGCATGCTCCCATGGCCCTTGCGCGACGCCAAGCAGCCGGTCAAACTCTGCGCACTTTCGTTATAAGATTACATAACCTTTTCGGAGACTCGTCATGCGTCGTCTGCTTCTCGCTTTGCCGTTCGCCCTGCTGCCATTGGCTGTCGCTCACGCGGCGGTGGAGCATGACCACGATCATGATCACGAACATGGCAGCCTCGGCGCCCATGAACACGGCGTTGCTCGACTGAACGCCGCCCTGGATGGCCAGACCCTGGAACTGGAGCTGGAAAGCCCGGCGATGAACCTGGTGGGCTTCGAACACGCCGCCACCAGCGATGCCGACAAAGCCAAGGTCGCCGCCGTACGCGCACAGCTGGACAAGCCACTGGCGCTGTTCAACCTGCCGGCCGCCGCCACGTGCACCGTGGCCCAGCAGGAACTGGAAAGCCCGTTGTTTGGCGATGAACCGGACCACGAAGGCCATGACGAAGACGGCGATGGCGACGAGCACCACGGCGAGCACAGCGAGATCCATGCCCACTATCAGTTCACCTGTGCTGCCCCTGGCGCCTTGAAGAACCTGGACCTGGCCACACTGTTCAAAACCTTCCCGGCCACCCAGAAAATTCAGGTACAACTGATCAGCCCGAGCGGCCAGAAAGGTGTGGAAGTGACGGCCAAGGCGCCAGCCCTGAAATTCTGATTCACCGCAAAACCCAAATGTGGGAGCAAGCCTGGTGGGAGCAAAGCTTGCTCGCGATAGCAGTCCAACCGTCAGCTACCCAGTTGAATGTGATGGCCTCATCGCGAGCAAGCTCGGCTCCCACAGGTCTTCCACAGGTTCCACTTTGAAGCGACAAACATGACCCAAGCACTCATCGAACTGTCCGACCTGGGCTTCAGTTGGCCCGGGCATCCGCCTTTGCTGGATATCCCGGCGTTTCGCCTGGAAGCCGGCGAAACCTTGTTTCTCAAGGGCCCGAGCGGCAGCGGCAAGACCACGTTGCTAGGGCTTCTGGGCGGGGTGCAGACGCCGGATCGCGGCAGCATCCGCCTGCTCGGCCAGGAACTCAGCGAACTGGGCGCCGGCCGCCGCGACCGCTTTCGCGTGGACCACACCGGCTACATTTTCCAGCAATTCAACCTGCTGCCGTTTCTCTCGGTGCGCGAAAACGTCGAACTGCCCTGCCATTTCTCCAAGCTGCGTGCGCAACGGGCCATCCAGCGCCACGGCAGTGTCGATCAAGCCGCCGCCACGCTGCTGGCCCACCTGGGCTTGACCGATGCGAAGCTGTTGGAGCGCCGCGCCGACTCGCTGTCCATCGGCCAGCAACAACGGGTCGCCGCGGCTCGGGCGCTGATTGGCCAACCGGAACTGGTGATCGCCGACGAACCAACCTCGGCCTTGGACTACGACGCTCGGGAAAACTTCCTGCGGCTGTTGTTCGCTGAATGCCGCGAGGCCGGCTCGAGCCTGTTGTTCGTCAGCCACGACCAGAGCCTGGCACCGCTGTTCGACCGCCACCTCTCGCTGGCCGATCTCAATCGCGCCGCCACGCCACTCGAGGTTTGAGATGTATTTGTTCCGTCTAGCCATGGCCAGCCTGGCGAACCGCCGCTTCACCGCGATCCTCACCGCGTTCGCCATCGCCCTGTCGGTGTGCCTGCTGCTGGCGGTGGAACGGGTGCGCACCGAGGCGCGGGCCAGTTTCGCCAGCACCATCAGCGGCACCGACCTGATCGTCGGCGCCCGCTCCGGCTCCGTGAACCTGTTGCTGTACTCGGTGTTTCGCATCGGCAACGCCACCAACAACATTCGCTGGGACAGCTTCGAGCAGTTCGCCAACAACCCGAAAGTGAAGTGGGCGATCCCCATGTCCCTCGGCGACTCCCATCGCGGCTACCGGGTGATGGGCACCACCGAGGCCTACTTCGAGCATTACCAGTACGGCCGCCGGCAACACCTGGAACTGGCCGATGGCCGGGCGTTCGCCACCGATCCGTTCGAAGTGGTGCTCGGCGCCGAAGTCGCCGAAGCGCTGCATTACAAGCTCGGTGACAAACTGGTGCTGGCCCACGGCGTGGCGGCGATCAGCCTGGTCAAGCATGACGACAAGCCCTTCACTGTGGTCGGGATTCTCAAGCGCACCGGCACCCCGGTAGACCGCACGCTGCACATCAGCCTCGGCGGCATGGAAGCGATCCACGTTGATTGGAAGAACGGTGTGCCGGCCCAGGGCAACGGACGCATCAGCGCCGACCAGGCCCGCAACATGGACCTCACGCCCCAGGCGATCACCGCGTTCATGCTTGGCCTCAACAGCAAGATTTCGACCTTTGCCTTGCAACGCGAGATCAACGAGTTCCGTGGCGAACCGCTGCTGGCGATCCTGCCCGGCGTAGCCCTACAGGAATTGTGGAGCCTGATGGGTACGGCGGAGAAAGCCCTGTTCGTGATTTCGCTGTTCGTGGTCCTGACCGGGTTGATCGGCATGCTCACGGCAATCCTCACCAGCCTCAACGAACGTCGCCGGGAAATGGCGATCCTGCGTTCGGTGGGCGCGCGGCCGTGGCACATCGCGACGCTGCTTGTGCTCGAAGCCTTTGCCCTGGCATTGGCCGGGGTCACCGCCGGGCTGGCACTGCTGTACATCGGCATCGCCGCCGCCCAGGGTTACGTGCAGTCGGCCTACGGTTTGTACCTGCCGCTGGGCTGGCCGAGCGAATATGAATGGACGCTGCTGGCTGGCATCCTGGTCGCCGCCCTGCTGATGGGCAGCGTGCCGGCCTGGCGCGCCTATCGCCAATCGTTGGCCGACGGCCTGTCGATCCGTCTATGAGGACCTTGAAAATGCCCCGCGCCCTGCTAGCGCTGTTGATGATGGTCACCCTGCCGTTGTGGGCGGCCGAGCCGAGGGACCTGGCCTGGTCGGAAATGATCCCGCCGGACGCACCGCCGGAAGTGCCGAACATGACGCCGCTGCATGACTTGTCGAAGATGAGTGATGCGTTGGCCGCCGAAGCCGCGCCCGCGGCCAAGCAGGACCTGCCCAACGCCCCGGTGGTCAAGGCCCTCGACGGCCAACAGATTCGCTTGCCGGGCTACATCGTGCCGTTGGAAGTCAGCGAGGAAGGCCGCACCACGGATTTTTTGCTGGTGCCGTATTTCGGTGCCTGCATCCACGTGCCGCCACCGCCGTCGAACCAGATCGTGCATGTGAAAAGCGAAGTCGGGGTCAAGCTTGATGAGCTGTATCAACCGTACTGGGTCGAGGGGCCGATGCAGGTCAAGCCGTCCACCAGTGAACTGGCCGATGCCGGGTATCAGATGGAGGCTGAGAAGATTTATGTGTATGAGCTGCCGGATTGAATCCGGTGGTGATGGGTTGTTGATGAGATAGCTATCGCGAGCAAGCCCGCTCCCACAGGTGATCGGGTTTCTTCAGAAGGAATGCGGTCAACTGTGGGAGCGGGCTTGCTCGCGAAAGGGCCCTCGAAATTGACTCATCATCATTTCATTGAGCTGAGTCAATTAAACACCCCCTGACTCATTGAGCTGTGTCAAAAGACCGGGCCAGACGGCTTCGTACCATGGGACATCAAATTTCGATGCCCTTTGGAGCCCCCATGAACAAGTCCTTGCTCAGCGCGTCCCTCGTTGCCCTCGCCCTCGCGGCCCCGCTCGCCCAGGCCCATACCGCCGGCGACATCATCGTTCGCGCCGGTGCGATCACCGTCAACCCGGACGCCGACAGCTCCAGCGTCAAGGTCGACCGTGGCCCCCTGGCCGGCGCCGACCTGGGTGGCAAGGCGACCATGAGCAGCGACACGCAACTGGGCCTGAACTTCGCCTACATGATCACCAACAACCTGGGCATCGAACTGCTGGCGGCCTCGCCGTTCGAGCACGACGTAAAGCTCAAAGGCACCGCCCTGGGCGCGGCCAATGGCAAGCTCGGCACTCTCAAGCACTTGCCGCCGACCCTGAGCCTGGTCTACTACCCGCTCGACGCCAAGTCGGCCTTCCAGCCTTACGTCGGCGCGGGCATCAACTACACCTGGATCTATGACGAACACGTCGGCAGCGACGCCAGCGCCAACGGTTTCAGCAACTTTCGCGCAAGCAACAGCTGGGGCATGGCGTGGCAAGTCGGTGCCGACTACATGTTGACCGACAACATCATGATCAACGGCCAGATCCGCTACATCGACATCGACACCACCGCCTATGTGGACAACAACGCCGTGGCCGGCGGCACCCGGGCCAAGGTGGACGTCGATGTGGATCCGTTCGTCTACATGGTGGGGTTGGGCTACAAGTTCTAAGCCCCTACGCAATGGTGAGATGACTACACACCCTGTGGCGAGGGAGCTTGCTCCCGCTGGGCTGCGAAGCAGACCCAAAGAATGTGCGACCGCTTCGCGCTCGAGCGGGAGCAAGCTCCCTCGCCACAGGTTTCACTTGCCACAACAGTGATGCATGACTCACAAAAAAGGCGCCCCAGAAGGCGCCTTTTTGTGACCATGAAACTCAGCGCCCCAACAACCGCGCCAGGCCTACGCTCATCGGTGTCTGCTGTGGGAAGTTGAAGCGCTGCAACAGCCGATGGTTGTCCGCCCGGGAATGGCGGATGTCGCCGGAGCGCGCCGGGCCGTAGCTGATCGGCGGCAGGTCGCCCACCACGGCGGCCAGGGCCTGGAGCATCTGCTTGAGGGTCGTGGCCTGGTTCCAGCCGACGTTCACCGCGCCCACTTCCACCTCGGGCTTCTCGATGGCCTGCACCAGCAAGTCCACCAGATCTTCCACATAGACAAAGTCCCGGGTCTGCTCGCCGTCGCCAAACACGGTGATGGGCAGGCCTTTCTGCGCCCGTTCGCTGAAGATGCTGATGACGCCCGAATAGGGCGAGGACGGATCCTGGCGCGGGCCGTAGATGTTGAAGAAGCGGAACACCACCGGCTCCAGGTCATGCTGGCGGCGATAGAAGTCGAAGTAGAACTCGCTGGCCAGTTTGTCCGAGGCATAGGGTGTGAGCGGGGCCTTGGGGGTGTCTTCGTCGATGGGCTCGCCTTCGCCGTTGTTGCCATAGACCGCCGCGCTGGAGGCGAACAGCACGCGTTTCACCCCGCTCTGGCGCATGGCTTCGCAGACATTCAAGGTGCCGATGAAATTGCTCTGGTGGGTGCGCACCGGGTCATCCACCGAGGCTTGCACCGAAGCCACCGCCGCCAGGTGCGCCACGGCGCTGCAACCGGCCATGGCCCGGGCCACCAGCGCGGCATCGGCGACGTCGCCTTCGATCAGTTCGACCGCCGGGTTGTCCAGCGGCAGGTTGCTGCGCTTGCCGGTGGACAGATCATCGAGGATCCGCACCACATGCCCCTTGGCGAGCAAGGCGTCGGTCAGGTGCGAACCAATGAAACCCGCACCGCCGGTGATTAAAACAGGGCCTTTAGCCATGGCGATAAAACCTATCCAGTAAGCCCGGGAGTGCCGCGCGCCAGGCGCGGGGCTTGATCCCGAAAGTGTGCAGAATTTTCTTGCAGGCCAGCACCGCGTGCTGCGGTTCTTCCGCGGCGTCCGGCCGTGCGGCATGAGCCTGGGGGGTGGGCGACTCGATGGCCAGCGGATGCAGGGCGCGGGCTTCGGTGAGGATCGCCTGGCCCAGCGCCAGCGGCGTGGTCGCCTCGTGCCCGGCGTAATGATAGGTGCCCCACAGCGGCGCCGCGCAATCGAGCTGCTTGAGCACCGAAATGATCACCCGCGCCGCATCGTCCACGGGCGTCGGGTTGCCGCGACGGTCGTCCGCCAGCAACAGCTCTTCGGGCTGTTCGGCCCGGGCCAGGAAACGGCCGAGGATACCGTCGGCGCTGTCATCCAGCAGCCAGCCGAAGCGCAGCAGTACGTGTTGCGGGCAGGTGGCGCGCACGCTTTGCTCGATCCGCCAGAGCGCCTGGCCACGCACGCCCAAGGGCACCGGCTCGTCCTTTTCGCTGTAGGCCGTGGCGCGGGAGCCATCGAACACGCGATAGCTGGACGGTTGCAACAAGACGATGTTGTGGTGCTGGCACAGCTCGGCCAGGCGCTCGACAGCGCGCTCCTGGCTGGCCAGGCGCTGCTCGCTGACGGCCTCGGCCTGGAACCAGTCGAAGTAGTACGCCAGGTTGATCAAGGCGTCCGGACGGGTATCGTCGAGCAGTTGCGTCAGGCTCGCGGCATCCCAGCCGTCTTCGGGCGGGCGGGGGGCAAGAAAACCGATGTCTTCTTCTGCACCGAGGCGAATCAGCGCCTGCCCAAGGGCATTTCCGCCGCCCAGTAACATAAGGCGCATTCGCATAAAGTCAGCAGGCCCAGTCTATTGGCACAAGAATTTGGTCGATAACGCCGCAGGCGTTGTCGGAATCGTTGCATTTTGCGGGTTTAGTGCGCAACCGTCATCCGCAATGTGCAGATCCTGGGTTTTGGCCGACTTCAAGGGCCTCTTCGCGAGCAAGCCCGCTCCCACAGGGGAATGCATTCCAAATGTGGGAGCGGGCTTGCTCGCGAAGGGGCACTGGCAGGCGATAGAGATACCCGACGGTACTTGCATCTTCCCCACCCCACCCGCCTAAACTGCCCACATGAATCTGCCCCTTGCAGCCAACCACGCCACGGCAGGCTTTCACCCCGCCGTTCGCGCCTGGTTCAGCCAGACCTTCCCGGCGGTCACGGCCGCCCAGGCCCAGGCGTGGCCGTTGATCGGCCAGCGTCGCTCGGTGCTGGTCGCGGCGCCCACCGGCTCGGGCAAGACCCTGACGGCGTTTCTCGCCGTGCTCGATGACCTGGTGCACCGTGGCCTGGAACAAGGCGGCCTGCCGGACCAGACCCTGGTGGTCTATGTCTCGCCGCTCAAGGCCCTGAGCAACGACATCCAGATCAACCTGCAGAACCCCCTGGCCGGCATCACTGAACAACTGCAGAAAATGGGCTTGCCGCCCTTGCCGATCACCACCGCCGTGCGCACCGGCGACACGCCGCAAAAAGACCGCTCGGCGATGCGCAAGACCGCGCCGCACATCCTGGTGACCACGCCTGAATCCCTCTACGTGCTGCTCGGCTCCGACTCTGGCCGACAGATGCTCGCCAGCACCCGCACGGTCATCGTCGACGAAATCCACGCCATCGCCGCCAGCAAGCGCGGCAGCCACCTGGCCTTGAGCCTGGAGCGCCTGCAAGCCTTGTGCGCCGAACCGCTGATGCGCATCGGTTTGTCGGCCACGCAGAAACCCATCGAAGCGGTATCACGGTTTCTCGTCGGCGAAGGACGCGCCTGTGACATCGTCGACATCGGCCACGCCCGCCCCCGCGATTTGGACATCGAGGTGCCACCGGTGCCGCTGTCGGCGGTGATGGCCAACGACGTGTGGGAACTGGTCTACAACCGCCTCGCCGAACTGGCCCGGGAACATCGCACCACCCTGGTGTTCGTCAACACCCGGCGCCTGGCCGAACGCCTCAGCCGACACCTGAGCGAACGCCTGGGCAAGGACGCCGTGGCCGCTCACCACGGCAGCCTGGCCAAGGAGTTTCGCCTCGACGCCGAACAACGCCTGAAACGCGGTGAACTGCAGGTACTGATCGCCACCGCGTCCCTGGAGCTGGGCATTGATATCGGCGATGTCGACCTGGTCTGCCAGATCGCCTCGCCCCGCTCGATCTCGGCGTTCCTGCAAAGGGTTGGACGCTCCGGCCACCAGGTCGGCGGCACGCCCAAGGGGCGCCTGTTCGCCACCACCCGCGACGACTTGATTGAGTGCGCCGCCCTGCTCGACTGCGTGCGCCGAGGCGAACTGGACATCCTGCACATCCCCAAGGCACCGCTGGACGTGCTGGCCCAGCAGATCGTCGCCGAAGTCAGTTGCCAGGAATGGTCGGAACAGGCGCTGCTGGAAGCCTTCCGCCGCGCCTCGCCTTACGCCGAGTTGGACGAAGGGCATTACCAGGCGCTGCTGCAAATGCTCGCCGAAGGCCTCAATGGCCGCCAAGGCGTGCGCAGCGCCTACCTGCACCGCGACGCCGTGACCCGGACCTTGCGCGGGCGCCGGGGCAGCAAGCTGACGGCGGTGACCAGCGGCGGCACCATTCCCGACAATGCCGACTACAGCGTGCTGCTCGAACCCCAGGGCTTGAACATCGGCAGCGTCAACGAAGACTTCGCAGTGGAGAGCATTGCCGGCGACGTATTCCAACTGGGCAATACCTCCTACCGCATCATCCGCGTCGAGACCGGCCGCGTGCGGGTCGAGGACGCCCAGGGCCAACCGCCGACCATCCCGTTCTGGCTCGGCGAGGCCCCGGGGCGCAGCGCCGAATTGTCTTTCGCCGTGGCACGCCTGCAAGCCCAGCTCGACCACCTGCTGGCCGCCACGCCGGGCCACCTGCAACCGACCCTCGATTGGTTGACCGGCACCTTGCGCCTGAACCTGGCCAGCGCCGAACAATTGGTCGATTACCTGGCCCCGGCGCGCCTGGCCTTCGGCGCCCTGCCGTCCCAGGACACGCTGCTGATGGAGCGGTTCTTCGACGAATCCGGCGGTACGCAACTGATCATCCACACACCCTTTGGCAGCCGCATCAACCGCGCCTGGGGCCTGGCCTTGCGCAAGCGTTTCTGCCGCACCTTCAACTTCGAATTGCAGGCCGCCGCCAGCGAAGACGCCATCGTGCTCTCGCTGTCCACCAGCCACAGCTTCGAACTGGACGAGGTCTGGCGCTACCTCAACAGCCACAGCGCCGAGCAGATCCTGGTCCAGGCAGTGCTGGATGCGCCGCTGTTCGGCGTGCGCTGGCGCTGGAACGCGGGCGTAGCCCTGGCGTTGCCGCGCTACACCGGCGGGCGCAAAGTCGCCCCGCAAATCCAGCGGATGAAAAGCGAAGACCTGATCGCCAGCGTGTTTCCGGACCAGATCGCCTGCCTGGAAAACCTCGCCGGCGAGCGGGAAATCCCCGACCACCCGCTGGTGGAGCAGACCCTCGACGATTGCCTGCACGAAGCCATGGACAGCGAAGGCTGGCTGGCATTGTTACGGCGCATGGAAGCGGGCGAGGTGCGCCTGATCAGCCGCGACCTGCCGGCGCCTTCGCCGCTGGCGGCGGAAATCCTCAGCGCCCGCCCCTACACCTTTCTCGACGACGCGCCACTGGAAGAACGGCGGACCCAGGCGGTGATCAACCGGCGCTGGAGCGATCCACAGGCCACCGACGACCTGGGCGCGCTGGACGCCGAGGCCATCCAATCGGTCCGGGATGAGGCCTGGCCGACGCCGGCCAATCTCGATGAGATGCATGAAGCCTTGATGAGCCTGGCCTGCATCGCCGACAGCGAAGTCGACGCCCACGTGCCGTGGCTGGATTGGTTGCAGGCATTGGCGGCGAGTGGGCGCGCCAGCCACCTGCAGATCAGCGCCGAGCGTGGTTTGTGGGTGCCGCTGGAACGCCTGACCTGCTTGCAAGCCATTTATCCACAGGCCCGGTGGCAACCGGCGCTTGCCCCATTGGCGGGTTTCGATGAGGCCTGGGACAGCGACGAAGCCCTGGTGGAAGTGCTCCGCGCCCGCCTCAGCGCCTTTGGCCCGTTGCCGTTGAAGGCCATCGCTTACCCGTTGGGGTTGTCGACTCCACAGGCCACCCAAGCCCTGGCGCAGCTTGAGCAGCAAGGCTACGTGCTGCGCGGGCGGTTCACCCCGGGCACCGGGCAGGAGGAATGGTGCGAGCGGCATCTGCTGGCGCGGATCCATCGCTACACGGTCAAGCGCCTGCGCCGGGAAATCGAGCCGGTGATGTTGCAGGACTTCATGCGGTTCCTGTTCGACTGGCAGCACCTGTCCTCGTCCACTCAGGGCCGGGGCAATGCCGTGCTGCCGTCGATCCTGAGCCAGTTCGAAGGCTACCCGGCCGCCGCGTCAGCCTGGGACAGCGACCTGTTGCCCGGGCGGATCAAGGATTATTCGCCCAGTTGGCTCGATGAACTGTGCCGCAGTGGCAAATGGGTATGGACGCGCCTGAGCGCGCGCCAGAAACCGTCTGCCACGGCCCTGCGCAGCACGCCGGTGGTGTTGCTGCCCCGCGGTCAGGTGGCGTTGTGGAGCAGCCTGGCCGGGCAAGTGCCCCTGGATGAGCTGTCGCCCAAGACGCAAAAAGTCCATCAGGCCCTCAGTGAACACGGCGCGCTGTTTTTCGATGAGCTGGTCCACGAAGCCCACCTGCTGCGCAGCGAACTGGAAATCGCCTTGCAGGAGCTGGTGGGCGCCGGGTTGGTGAATGCCGACAGCTTTGCCGGCTTGCGCGCCCTGATTACGCCGGCCAGCAAACGCCAGGCCCGTAGCAGCCGGCGCGGGCGCGGCGCGTTTGTCGGCGGCATGGACGACGCCGGACGCTGGGCCTTGTTGCGCCGCAGCCCACCCGCCCCCGTGGAGGGCAACCGCCCCGTGCCCACCGCACCAGAGACGTTAGAGCACATCGCCATGACTTTGCTGCGCCGTTACGGCGTGGTGTTCTGGCGCCTGCTGGAGCGCGAGGCCGACTGGCTGCCGAGCTGGCGCGAGCTGCTGCGCACCTTTCATCGCCTGGAGGCGCGGGGCGAGATTCGCGGCGGGCGTTTTGTCAGCGGCCTGGCGGGCGAGCAATTCGCCCTGCCCGAAGCCATCCCGCTGCTGCGCGAAACCCGCCGCCGTCCGACTGACGGCAGCCTGGTGGCGGTGTGCGGGGTCGATCCGCTGAACCTGGCCGGCACCTTGCTGCCGGGGGCAAAAGTGCCGGCGCTGGCAAGTAATCGGCTGGTTTACCGGGATGGGTTGCCGGTGGCGGCGCTGATTGCCGGCAAGCAGCAGCTTTGGGTGGAGTTGGATGTTCAAGGGATGGCTGAACTGAGGAACAAGCTCATTCAGAAAGGTTGAGGGTGCCTGGGCTGTCCCCTTCGCGAGCAAGCCCGCTCCCACATTGGACCTCCTGTGTACTCAGACTCTGTGTTCACTCTCGATCCAGTGTGGGAGCGGGCTTGCTCGCGAAGAGGCCATAAGCCCCATTACAACATTCAGCAGCTATTGAGGTTGATCAAGTGCTCCATCTCCCTCCTGCCGCCTATCCATCAACCGCTTCGGCATCACCACCTGCTGTGGATAAGTCTGCGCAAAATGCACCGCCGGGTGGTTATCCACAAGCTTTTTCAGCCGCTGGTTGAACGCCCGGCTCACCGCATACTGCCCACCCGACACGGTGCGGAACTGCGCCGTGAGTACCACGCCGTTGAGGTCCATCTTGTCCACGCCGAACACATCCAGCGGCCCTTGCAGGTTGAACTTGAGGAACGGGTCCTCGGCAATCGAACGCCCGGCTTCGCGAATCAACTCGATGGCCTCGTCCACGTCGGTGTCGTAGGTGAATTGCACGGAGAAGAACGCAAAGGCGAATTGCCGGGACTGGTTGGTCACGGCCTTGATCTGGCCGAACGGCACCGAATGCACGAACCCCTTGCCGTCGCGCAGGCGCAGGGTGCGGATGGTCAGGCCTTCGACGGTGCCGGCGTGGCCGGAGCTGAGCACCACCCAGTCGCCGATGGACAGCGTGTCTTCGATGATGATGAACAACCCGGTGATCACGTCCTGCACCAGTTGCTGGGACCCGAAACCGATCGCCAGCCCCACCACCCCGGCACCGGCCAGCAATGGTGCGACGTTGATGCCCAGGTTGGCCATGGTGGTGATAGCGCAAATCACCACCAGGATGATTTTCGCGGCGTTGCGCAACAGCGGCAGGATGGTCTTGACCCGGGTGCTGGGCTGGCGCGCGCCGCGCTTGTTCAACGGCGGCTTCAAGGCTTCCTGGATCGCCGTGTCGAGCACCACCCAGGTGAGCCAAGTCATCAGGACGATCAGGCCGATGCGGCTCAAGGAATCACTGATCGCCCGACCTATGGCATTGCGCGAGGCGAATTCGAACAGGGATATCCCCCAGATTCGTCCGAGAATTTCAATGAATGCCACCGCCATGACGATGCGTAGCAAGGCGTGCAGCAGACTCAGCAAACGGCCCTTGTAGGCGCTGTTGCGCTGGATGGCTTCGGCCTTGGGCGACTTGAAGACATGTTGGAACACGGTGCTGAGAAACACCGTGGCGATCAGCAGGATGGTGGTGAACAAGGCACAACGCAGGGCTTTCTGGTTGTCCTCGCCGACGCCGATCAGGCTCACCGCCGACACCAGCACCATCAGCAGGATCGGCCAGTACCAGAGCCCGGAGAAAATCCGCAGCGACTCCTGCAAGGCCGGCTGTTTCAAGCGCTGGGCCAGCGGGCGGTTGCGAATCAAGTGCGCCACTGGCCGGCGCATGTGAATCACCAGCCAGCCAAAGATCATCGACGCCGACAGCCCGGTGAACACCGCGACGCTGCTGGTGATGTTACCGCCCAGTTGCCGGGCGATCTGCGGGCTGGTCAGGGCATCGCTGAGGGCGGCGAGAAAGCCGATCAGAAACAACGGCCGCGGGCTGAAGCGCCGAATGATCGCCACCGCGCGACGCTTGTGCCCGGCGTTGAACATGACGATCACGCAGAGCAACACCGAGGTGGAGAAAATACCGCTGCTGGTGGCGTAGGCGAAGCACAGCGCCAGGGCACGACCGACCGAGACTTGCAGAAAGTGGCTGATATAGAGGGTCAGCGGCAGGCACGCCACCGCCGGCAAGGTATAGGGCAGCAGATAACCGAGCAGGTCGTGCACGCGCTGACGGGTACGCAACCAACGGCGCCGACCGAGACGCCGCACCAGCAATCGCGCGCCAGCCCATAACAGCGCAAACGTCCCCAGCCACACGCCGGAGAGCAAGAGGAAATCCCCCGCCACGCGCCAGGACGACCGGGACGTCTGGTCCACCAGCCGGTCCACCTCGTCCGCCGCCCGGTCCGCCCGCAGGCGCCAGGCATCCACCAGGCTCTGGTTGAGGTCGAGTTTGTCCTGGACGTCGTCGATGCTCGAACTGATGGCCCCCAACAACCCGCCCTGCACCAACGGCGCGGGCTCGGCGGGCGGTTCGTCGGGCTTGGCGGTGCCAGGGACAGCGACGGTCCCGTAGGCGCTGGTGCCGGTCATCGCCAGCAATAACAGCAGCAATACAGTGCTCAATCGAGACAAAACGCGAGGCTCCTTTGCACGGGGCGGTAAGGAACTGATCAATATTGGGCCGGCAAGTTCGCCCGGAAGATCAATACAACCACTGTGGCGAGGGAGCTTGCTCCCGCTGGGGCGCGTAGCGGCCCTGTTTTTTTGGGGGCTGCTGCGCAGCCCAACGGGAGCAAGCTCCCTCGCCACAGAATCCGCGTCCCCCCTCTTCCGTCGGTAAGACCATCGAAACTTTCCAGCTCGCGCGGCGGTCATCAAAAGACACAGGCGGTACGAGGTCATTGGCACGGGGAGGGATACATGACGGCGATCCACATTGGTATTTCCGGCTGGCGCTACACGCCTTGGCGGGGGGACTTCTACCCCAAGGGGCTGACCCAGAAACGGGAATTGCAATTCGCCTCGCGAGCGGTCAACAGTATCGAAATCAATGGATCGTTCTACGCCCTGCAACGCCCCGAACGGTATGCCCAATGGTATGCCGAGACCCCACCCGGCTTCGTGTTCAGCGTCAAGGCCCCGCGTTTCATCACCCACATCAAGCGCCTGCGGGACATTCGCAAGCCGTTGGCCAACTTCTTCGCCTCCGGTGTGCTGGAGCTCAAGGAAAAACTGGGGGCGATCCTCTGGCAGTTCCCGCCCAGCTTCAAATTCGACCCTGGGCTGTTCGAGGACTTTCTCAAGCAACTGCCCCACGACACCGAAGGCGCCGCCGCCCTGGCCCGAGAGCACGAGCCGCGCCTGGACGGCCACGCCAGCACCGAGACGGATAAGAAACGCCCACTGCGCCACGCCGTGGAGATCCGCCACGAAAGCTTTATCGACCCGCACTTCGTCACGTTGCTCAAGCGCTACGACGTGGCCCTGGTGGTCGCCGACACCGCCGGTAAATGGCCCTATCGCGAAGACGTCACCAGCGATTTCGTCTACCTGCGCCTGCACGGCGCCGAGGAGCTGTACGCCAGCGGCTACACCGACGAGGCGTTGAAGCGCTGGGGCGACCGGATCGAGGCCTGGAGCCACGGCAAGCAGCCGAGCGATGCGCACCTGATCGACCCGGACAAGAAACCCCGGGCACGCAAGAGCCGGGAAGTGTTCTGCTATTTCGACAACGACATCAAAGTCCGCGCGCCCTACGACGCACGTCATCTGCTGGAGCGCTTCCATCTGGACAAGGACCTCGCCACCGCGCCCGGCGAGCGTCCGGCCGAAGGGGTGCTGCCATGAACCGTCCAGAACACAGCGAAGCGACCCATGAGCCGACCCAACAACGGCCCCACGATCTCGACCCGGTCAGCCGTTTCACCGTGCTGACGGTCAATACCCACAAGGGTTTCACGGCCTTGAACCGGCGCTTCATCCTGCCGGAGCTGCGCGAAGCGGTGCGCAGTGTCTCCGCCGACGTGGTGTTCCTGCAGGAAGTCCACGGCACCCACGAGCACCATCCCCAGCGTTACAGCAACTGGCCGAGCATGCCGCAATACGAATTCCTCGCCGACACCCTCTGGCCGCAGTTCGCTTACGGACGCAATGCGGTATACCCGGCGGGCGACCACGGTAATGCGCTGCTGTCGAAATTCCAGATCATTCGCCACGAGAATCTCGACGTGTCCATCAGCGGCCACGAAAGCCGCGGCATGCTCCACAGCGTGTTGCGCCTGCCAGGCGGCGAAGGGCAGGAGGTGCATGCCATTTGCGTGCACCTGGGGTTGCGCGAAGGCCATCGCGTCGAGCAATTGAAACTGCTTTGCCAGCGCCTGAGCGAATTGCCGTCCGACGCGCCGGTGATTGTCGCCGGCGACTTCAACGACTGGCGCGGCAAGGCCAACGACCTGCTCCAACCCTGTGGCCTGCGAGAGGTATTCGCCGAACAGTGGGGCAAACCGGCCCGCAGTTTCCCGGCACGCCTGCCGATCCTGCGCCTGGACCGCATCTATGTGCGCAACCTCAAGGCCCATCACGCCAAGGTATTGAATGTACGCCCCTGGTCGCACCTTTCCGACCACGCACCGCTGTCGGTGGAGATCGAATTATGAGCGCGACGATGAACAAGGCGACGATGGAAAAGATCGAGGTGCCGCCGACCGAACGCAACCCGGCGCTGGCCGACATCGAATACGGCTGGCACGGCAACAACCGCGTCATCCTGCTGGAAAATGGCGAGGAATATTTCCCACGGGTGTTCGAGGCGATTCGCCGTGCCCAGGAAGAAATCCTCCTTGAGACCTTCATTCTCTTCGAGGACAAGGTCGGCTGTGAACTGCGGGATCTGCTGGTGGATGCGGCCCGACGCGGCGTGCGGATCACCGTCAACCTCGACGGCTTCGGCTGCGGTGAGCTGACCACCGAGTTCCTGGCGTCGTTGAGCGACGCCGGGGTGCGCTTGCAGATGTTCGACCCGGCGCCCCGGCACTTGGGGATCCGCACCAACTGGTTCCGTCGCCTGCACCGCAAGATCGTGGTGGTGGACGGGGTGATTGCGTTCATCGGCGGGATCAATTTTTCCGCCGACCACCTGGGGGATTTCGGCCCCGAGGCCAAGCAGGATTATTCCGTGGAGGTCAAAGGCCCGGCGGTGGTGGATATCCATCACTTCGCGCTGTTGCAGAGCGGCCGGCCCGCCCGGGCCAAGTATTGGTGGCAACGCCGCCGCAGCCGGCGCAACGAGCTGGCGTTCAGCGACCATGACGGCCAGGTGCGCCTGGTCTACCGGGACAACCACGAGCACCAGACCGACATCGAAGAGGTCTACCAACAAGTGCTGCGCAGCGCCAAACGGCGGGTGGTGATCGCCAATGCCTATTTCTTCCCCGGCTACCGGTTGCTGCGCGAGATCCGCAATGCCTCCCGGCGCGGGGTGGAGGTGCGGCTGATCCTGCAAGGGCAGCCGGACATGATGATCGCCAAGCTCGCGGCGCGGATGCTTTATGACTATCTGCTCAAGGCTGGCGTGACAATTTACGAATATTGCGAGCGGCCGCTGCACGGCAAGGTCGCCCTGGTGGATGAGGACTGGAGCACCGTCGGCTCGAGCAACCTCGACCCGTTGAGCCTGTCGCTGAACCTGGAAGCCAACGTGCTGATCCGCGACCGGGCGTTCAACCGCGAGCTGTTCGAGCGCCTCGATCACCTGAGCCGCGAACACTGCACCGCCATGCCCGAAAACCATGCACCCCGGGGCCTGCTGTGGCGCATGACCATCGGTTTCATGGTGTTCCACTTTCTGCGTCATTTCCCGGCCTGGGCCGGCTGGTTGCCGGCTCACAAACCGCGTCTGAAACCTTTTTCACCGCCAACGGCGGTCCGGAGCGAACCCCATGAACCACTCTGAAGCGCACACCGCGCCGAGGGATGCCCATGCGCCGGAGCAGGCCAAGCCCAAATCCCGCTGGAGTCGCTGGAAACGCCCGCTGACCCTGGCGTTCTTCCTGCTGCTGATCGTGCTGTTCACAGCCTTGGCCCGGCGCATCGACTGGTCCGAAGTGTTTGCCACCCTGGCCGATTTCAAGGTGCGCACCTTGATCATCGCCGCCGCGCTGACCATCACCAGTTTCATCACCTATGCCTGCTTCGACCTGATCGGCCGCACCTACATCCGCCAGAAACTCGGTTGGCGGCAGATCCTGCCGGTGGGGGTGATCAGCTACGCCTTCAACCTCAACCTCAGCGCCTGGGTCGGCGGCATCGCCATGCGTTACCGGCTGTATTCGCGACTGGGGGTCAGTAGCGGGAACATCGCCAAGATCCTCGGCCTGAGCCTGGCCACCAATTGGTTCGGCTACATGACCCTGGCCGGGGTGGTGTTCAGCAGCGGCCTGGTGACGATGCCGCCGGGCTGGAAACTCAGCAGCACTGCACTGCAAGGCGTGGGCGTGCTGTTATTGCTGGCAAGTGCCGCGTACCTGGCGGCCTGTCGGTTTTCCAAGCGTCGGGCCTGGACCGTGCGCGGCATGGAAATCAACCTGCCGTCGCCACGCATGGCGGTGCTGCAACTGGCCTTGGGCGCGCTGAACTGGTCGCTGATGGCGGCGGTAATCTTCACGTTGCTGCCCAGCAAACTGGATTACCCGGTGGTACTCGGGGTGTTACTGATCAGCAGCATTGCCGGGGTCATCACTCATATTCCGGCGGGGCTCGGGGTGTTGGAGGCGGTGTTCGTCGCCCTGCTGCAACACGAGGTGTCGCGGGGCAGCCTGCTGGCGGGGTTGATTGCCTACCGGGCGATCTACTTCATCCTGCCGTTGCTGATTACGGTGGTGATGTATTTGGTGATCGAAGCGAAGGCCAAGGCGTTGCGGGTCAAGCCTGGGCTCAAGTGATGGGTCGCCTGAATGATGAGTTGCTTGTGCGGGCCCCTTCGCGAGCAAGCCCGCTCCCACAGGGATTTGTGCTGGGTACAAATTTTTTGTTTCTCGTAGATCCAGTGTGGGAGCGGGCTTGCTCGCGAAGAGGCCCACACAGACGATACACCCCCCCGATCACCGCGCCTGAATAATGCTCAACCGCTCTCCCACCACCATTTCCGTGATCCAGTCCACCAGGATCGAGGTGTAAGCCTGTTGTGACACGGGGTCGCTCAAGGCATGGTCGGCGCCGTCGATGATCCGGTGCGTCAATGAATGGGTCTGCTGGCACGCCGCTCGATAACTCATGATCGTGGCATGGGGCACGTAGGTATCGGTCTCGGATTCCACCAGCAACACATCACCGGTGAACTGCGAACACGCCTGCAAGGCGCGATTGGTGCTGGCGTGCACCAGGGTGCTGCGGTAATCCAGCAGGTCGGTCTTGTCCAGGTCGCGCTTGGGGGTGTGCCACTGCTCGTCGCGGTACAGCGCCGGCACCCGCAGGGCGAGCCAGCGCACAGGGCGCAGCGACGTCAGGATCGAGGCCAGGTAACCGCCATAACTGGTACCCACCACGGCAATCGCCGACGTGTCCAAGCCCGGATGGGCGAGCAAGCGGTCGTATGCCGCCAACAGATCCCGCAGGTTGTCCTCGCGGGTGACTCGGGACAAGGGAATCCCCGCCCCGCCGGTGTGCCCGCGCAAGTCGAAGGTCAGGCACACGCAGCCGAGGCCGGCGATGCCTTTGGCCCGTTCCAGGTCCCGTTCCTGGCTGCCGCCCCAACCGTGTACAAACAACACGCCAGGGACCTTCGACTTGGGGCTGAGGAAGGTCCCGTTCATATGCTCGTCATCAATTGCAATCTGGATCGTTTCGCTTCTAGCCGTCATAGGATTGAACCGTTACGTATTTGAGTAGGAAATCACCGTTTTCCGCCGCGCCGCGATACACCTCCCTGGCACCGGTCGGCAGCGGTTGGTCGCGGTAGGTCTCCACCGAGGACACCCGCACCGCGCTGGTTTCAGGCGTTTCGACGAACACCTGCAAGGCCGCCAGCTCGGCGCTGCTGGCCCCGCCCATGCGCCAGGATTGTTCCAGCACACCGCCACGGGGCTGGCCGGCGGCATCCAGGCCTTGGGCGATGTCGTAGTTGCGCCGCGACGCAAAAAAGCTCGGGTAGGCCTGGTTGGCGGCGTCATCGAACACTTGTGCCAGGCGCACCGCCTCGCGCACATCGTCGGGCAGTTCGAGCCTGAGCAACTCTATATAGCCGCCCTGCACCACCAGCAGGTCCGACCCGCCATAAACCTCCAGCCCTTGGCTGTCGTGGGTCAGGTGCTGCACGCCGCAATAGCTCATGACCTTGCCGTTGATGAAGCTCTGGCCGACGCTCTGGGTCTTGACCTCGTTGAGGTGCTGTTCCAGCACCACCCCTTCGCGAAACAGCGCCTGGGCGTCAGGATCGGCGACGATTTCATCGAACTGCGCCAGGCTCTTGATCAGCCGTTGGCCACGCCCGGCACAGGCGTGGATCGGCTTGAGGCGGATCGGCCCGGTGTAGAGCAAATGTTCGGCGGCCGGACGCGCATCCTTGAGGGAAAAGACGGTCACACCATCAAGCACCGCGCCGCGGGTGAGCTTGGCAAACAGGGGCGACCAGCCTTTGGGCGCCACAGCGTCCTTATTCAACAGACCGTGGGTAATCGCCTTGGTGCAGATAAAATCGTGCTCGACGTACCCTCCCCACACATCCTCCGGCCCCTTGATCCCCAGGCGCATCAAGGCTTCAGGGCCGATCAGGGTTTGTGTGGGCAACAGATATAGATCATGACCGGCCTGGGAATCATGACGGTCGCCGCATTCCCATCCCAGGATCTGTGCCAGCCACTGGGCCAGTGCACGGTTGGTCTCGACTTCATGACGCGGCGCTTGTGGATTGACCGAATAGGCCACGACCCGTTTGTTGCGATTGACTGATGTCATGCGGTGCCCTTTTTCCTGCGCTCGATGGCTTGAGAAAAGGGAAGGTGCAGAGATCAGGCCAACGGTGACATGAGCGATGAGTGTCAGCCAAGCGGGCGCATTGTGCGCAATTGATAGCACCTGGCCTGTTTCATTCTGCACGACCCATGGCAGGCATCCCGCAAATTGCACGATGCCAGCCTGCAGCCACAGCCTCCAACCTGTGGCGAGGGAGCTTGCTCCCGCTGGGCTGCGCAGCAGCCCCAATATATCAACTGACACACCGCGGTGAGTTCCTTTGGGGGGGCGCTTCGCACCCCAGCGGGAGCAAGCTCCCTCGCCACAAAGGGTTCAGTGTCAGCCCTTGGGAGCGTTCGGCGGATTTACCCCAAACCGCGCCCGGTAATCGCTCGGCGCCAATCCAGTGATTTTCCTGAACGTCGCACGAAAGGCGCTGGGGTCCTGGTAGCCGACGGTCCAAGCGATGTGGTCGATGGTGCCGTTGGTGAACTCCAGCATTTCCCGGGCCTTGCCAACCCGCAGGTGCTGGCAGTATTCGGTGGGCTTGAGCCCGGTGGCGGCACGGAAGCGGCGCAGGAAGGTGCGCTCTTCCAGTCCGGCCCGTTCGGCCATCGCCCCGAGGGAAACCTCCACCGCGCCGTTGCCTTGCAACCAATGCTGGACCTTGAGAATCGCCCCGTCGCCATGGCCAAGGATGGGCGCGAAGTTACTGCCGCACTGGCTCGCGCTGTCGCTGTGTTCGATCACCAGGAACTGTGCCGTGCGCGTAGCGATGCTGGGCCCGAGCAGGCGGTCCACCAGGCGCAGCCCCAGTTCCGACCAGGCCATCAGCCCGGCGGTGGTGATCAGATCGCCGTCGTCGACGATGGGTTTGTCGGCGTTGAGCTTGATCTTCGGGTAACGGGCAGCGAAATTCTTGGCCGATGTCCAATGAGTGGTGGCGCTGCGCCCGTCGAGCAAGCCGCTCTCGGCCAACAGGATCGAGCCGACACACACACCGCCGAGGACGGTGCCACCCGCATGTTGTGCACGCAGCCAATCCATCAGCGCCGGCGTCGCCACGCCTTCATCGAAACCGGCGATGGATGGCGGGATCAGCAACGCAACCAACGGGCCCACCGGACCGGTTTCGCTGTCGAAGACCCGCCGCGGCGCCTCGCCATTGTCGGTCTGCCAGTGACTGACCCGCAGCCGTGGCAATGGTGCACTGGCCTGCTCGGCCGCGATCCGCTGGGCCACGGCGAACAGGTCGGTCAAGCCATGCACCGCCGCCATTTGCGCGCCGGGGTAGATGAGCACCCCAAGCTCGGCAACTGCCCTTTGCTGCGTCATTGTCAGTTTTCCCTCGCTTATTGTCGTTGCGGCCAATCCTCGACCCGGTGGTAAACGCCAATACTGGCGCCCTACCCAACCTGATCGAGGAAGCCCTCATGTCCAAGCAAGCGCTCATCGTAGTCGATATCCAGAACGACTACTTCCCCCAGGGAAAATGGCCACTGGTCGGTGCCGACGCCGCCGCCGATAACGCCGCGCGGCTGATCGAAGCCTTTCGCCAGGCCGGAAACAGCGTGGTGCACATCCGCCACGAATTCACTTCCGACGACGCGCCCTTCTTCACCCCAGGCTCCGAAGGCGCACAGTTGCACCCCAAGGTGCTCAACCATGCCGACGAACCGGTGGTCCTCAAGCACTTCGTCAATTCGTTTCGCGAAACCGAACTGCAAGCCCTCCTTGAACAACACGGCGTCGAGCAACTGGTGGTGGTCGGCAGCATGAGCCACATGTGCGTCGATGGCATCGTGCGGGCGGCGGCGGACCTGGGTTACGGCGTCACGGTGATCCATGATGCCTGCGCGACCCTTGATCTGGAATTCAACGGCGTTGTGGTCCCGGCCGCCCACGTGCACGCGGCGTTTATGTCGGCGCTGGGGTTTGCTTATGCGAGTGTGGTGAGTACCGAGCAATTCCTGAGCGACAGCCAGGCGTAGGCGCAGCCATAAACAGCAAGCGAAAATGACTAGGCGTGTGCGAGTCGTTACGACGAGAATGGCCGGGTATTTTCCCAAGAGCCAGCCGCATGAAACGCAGACGCCCGCCGCGCCTGGTCGAATCGCCCTTCCCGATCGCTACCTCAGCGCCACGGCACCCGCCCACGTGGGATTGCTCAAGCGACGTGTCCAGGCCGGGATTCATGGGGACCATGATTTACGCTGCGGGGATGTTGCTGGCCCTGCCCGTCTATTGGCTGGCAGTGTTTACCCTGATGCTGTTCAAGGTCGAAGGCCTGTCGCCGATTCACAAGCAGGTCATTATGGAACCGCTGGTTATCGCGCTCATGTTCATCAGTGCGTTCGCGGCCGTCTGCGTGATCAAATGGCTGGCATCCGGGCCCGAAGTCCTTGGGTTCTGCTTCGACGAACGCCAGCAACGCCTCACCTTCACCCAGCGCCGCCCTGCCCGGCAAAGCACCGAAGAAAGCGTCCCCTACAGCGATATCCATTACATCAAGCCCTACACCTTGACCACTTTTGCCAACGTGAATCACTTTGATGTCGGCTACACCGGAGCCGATGGCAAACCGATTTCGCTTCGGTTTCGGACGGACATCACGGTGGCGGAAATGGCGTTCCATGCCACGTGGCTGACGCAGTCGATTGGCGAGAGGATGCAGGAGCTATTGGATCTGGACTTGTGAGCTCCTGGATCTGGACTTGTGAGCTCCTGGATTTGCCCTCCTGGACTGGGGAGGGCAAGACTTACCAGCGAATCAATGAAGTGGTCGATGCTCCGGAATATCGGCCAATTTCAAATCGCAGCCGCTACGGCCATTGATTCTCAAGGCTCTCGCATCCACGCCCTTCAAGGACACCTCAAGCTGCTCCCACGCCGGACGAAAATCCCCCGTCTTGGCGATCGTCAAATCAATGAAGTCCGGGCCATATTCAAGGGTCCATTTGATAACGAGGCAGTTTCCATTTTTCCAGTCATGACTGATGCCGTCGTCTTCAAACAACACACCGCTGGAGGCGCCTGAAGGTGCAGGGAAAACCACCAGCTCGCGACGCCGATCAAGCGAGGGGTCGTTAAGCTTGTGGCATTCACCGCTCGGTATCGCAGCGCCCCCTCGCACCAACAAGGGCAACCGTTCCAAAGGCGCATCCAGGACAACATGTTGGCCGCCTTCGTACCAGTCACCGGTATGCCAGTCGCACCATCCTGTCGCATTCAGGGGTAGCCAAACCTCGCGTTCGCGTGCGCCTTCCGCCACAACGCTGGCGACGAGGATGTCTCGCCCAAGCATGAATTCGTCGTTTTCCTTGAACGTTTGAGGGTCATGCTCGTGGTCAAGAAACGTAGGCCGCAAAATGGGCTCGTCTGCGTGACTGGCTTGCCACAGCAAGGTGTAGAAATAAGGCATCAACCGATATCTGAGCCTGATCGCGTCACGGACCGCATCGGTGACCGCTGGATGCATCCAGGGCTCATTGACCGTGCCATCATCGTTCCAGGAGTGAATGGTGAAGCGCGGATGCATCACACCATTCTGGACCCAACGGACAAACAGCTCAGGATCCGGTTTATTGCCGGAAAACCCACCGACATCGTGCCCCACGTTGTACAACCCCGACAGGCTCATGCCCAGGCCCATGCGGGTGTTGTAGCGCAGTGTTTGCCAGTTGGTTCGGTTATCACCGCTCCACGTCTGAACATAACGCTGCATGCCGGCGCACCCTGAGCGTGAGATGAGGTAGGGCCGTTCCGATGGCGAAAACCGCTGTTGTGCCTCTAGAGACGCTCTCATCATCAGCAATGCCATGACGGGCCGGATATGTTTGATCGCTATCTCGCGCCCGAAGCCTTGGCAACGTGCCTCACCGTCCCACACCTCGAATTCATTGTTGTCGTTCCAGGTGCATTCGATGCCCAGTTCCAGAAGCTGTGAGGTGACATTTGACTGCCACCAACTGACAGCGTCCGGGTTGGTGAAGTCCAGATGCGAGCCCTCATCGTCCCAGAACACCGACCGCTCCGGCGTGTCGTGTTCAGAGTCGCGGATGAACATCTTTTGCCTGGCCACCTCGGCGTAGCGCGGATGGTCCTGCAGCAGACAAGGCTTAATGTTGGCAATCAGCCTGACACCGGCATCGCGGTAGGCCTGGGCAAGCGCCTTGGGGTCCGGGACTTTTTCATGGTTCCAGTTGAACACATAGCGTTTTTCGCCAATGGAGGTGTACCCGGATGACAGTTGGAAAGAGTCACAGGGAATATCGTGCTGACGGCACAGGTCAAGAAACTCCAGCAACTGTTCCTGGGCGTTTTCAGCATCGGTGTAATGCATGGTCGAGCCGCTGTAGCCCAGGCTCCATTTAGGCAGGAACAAGGTGCGGCCGGTCAGGCGAACGAACGCCTTTGTCACATCCAGTATGCGCGGGCCTGCAAGGACCCAGTAGTCGAGGTCACCGGCATCCGCCTTGTACCGACGATAGGGTCGGTGATAGTTATCCAGCTCGTTCCCCAGGTCAAACAGGCTGGTGTTCAGGTTGTCATAAAACATCCCGAAGCTGGCGTGTTCCTGGTGCGTGATGACAAAGGGAATATGCTTGTACAGCGGGTCGGTGCTCGCAGCGTCATACCCCATTGCATCCAGGTTACGCATTTCAAAACGTTTGCCGGCGCGATTCAAATCGCCGGTTTTTTCGCCGAGCCCGTAGTAGCGATGTTCAGGCGCGCGCAGCTGGTAGTGCTCCAGGCCTTCACCATGAGCGTCAAGCGCATAGGCACCGGTGGGCCGATCCGAGACCAATGGCCTCCAGCACTGGCCATCGTGGTATTCCCACTGCAACCACAGCGGACGATTTACCGTGATACGCAGTTTTTTAGTCGTCAGTACCAACCGGTCCTGGAACGCTTCGACCCGATACGTGGGCAAAGAGAAATCCGCTACCGACTCGCGGGGCCGGCCCTCCCAGGCGACGTCCTCCCGGGGCGCAATGCTCCAGGTCCGATCCAATGCCAAGGCGCCTGCGCGCATGAGCAGGACACGCGCCAAACCGTCTTCGAGGATATAGATTCTGAAGAGATGTCGGCCCTCGACCAGGAGCTCGATGTAGCCTTTTTCCTGGGCCTGCAACGTCCAGACTTTAAGTGACTTCATTGGGCACGCACCGCTTTAGGTTTGGACACTCTGTCGGCGATAAACAAAATCATGAAAAATGCACCTATAAAGTCAAAGAGCCCCATCGCAATGAACAATGGGTTGAATCCTATTTTGTCCACGCTGACACCGATGATCAGCGAGAAAATAAAGCTGGCAATCCAGGCGCATGAACCTCGCATTCCGTTCACCGTCGCCAACTCATCCCGATCAAACGTTTCGACAACCAGTGCGCTTAACATGCAGGAAATAATCTGGTGGCCAAAACCGCCGACGGAAATAAGCGCAATCGCAACATAGGGGTCTTTTACCTGAGTCATCACGGCTAACGAAAACATCAGGAACGCGCCGGTGATTGAACTGGCGACGATCGAGTTCACCCGGGTGCACTTGAAAAACCGATGGTAAGCGCGTGAGAGATAACCGCTGGCGATACTGCCCAGATCCGCCGCCAGAAACGGAACCCAGGCAAACAGTACGATTTGCTTGAGGTCCATTCCTCTTTCGTTGGCCAGATACAGCGGCACCCAAAAACTCATGACCGCCCATGCCGGTTCCGCCATGAAGGCGGGAAGCGCGATACCGTAAAATCGCTTGTCCCGACCAATCTTTTTCAACGCTTTGAAAAATGGCATTTGCTGGCCGATTTTTTCGCCGTCTTGTTGGATGTGCTCCAACTCATTGGGCGACAAGCGCGGGTGGATATTGGGGGCGTGGTAGAGCCATCCCCAGACGGCGGCCCATATCAGGCCGATCCCCCCGGAAATCAGAAATGCGCCCTGCCAGCCCAGGCTTACATGAGCCAGATAGATGATGGGAGGGGCGAGCATCGCCCCCAGGGAAAAACCAACCCCCGCCCAACCCGCGGCGATAGGTCGTTCCTTTTTTGGAAACCAGTCCCCTATCGCCTTGGCATTGGCAGGCGTAGCCGCTGCCTCCGAAGCGCCCATGAAAAAACGCAGAATCGCCAGATGGACCCAACTCGCTGCCCCTGCATGGAGAAGGCACATCACTGACCATACGATGGCGCATATCACGAAGCCGAGCTTGAGCCCGATCGCATCGATCAGCCACCCGCAGATGGGTTGGAAAACGGTATAGGCAAGTTGAAACGAGGCGACCACCCATGAGTACTGTTCAGTCGACATGCTGAAGGTGGTTTTCAGTTCGGGCGCCAGGATGCCTAATGAATTGCGGGTTATGTAGTTGACGGTGACGCCGAGTAAAAACAGCGAGAGCATCCACCAACGCAGATGCGGGATGAACTTTAGCTTGGCCGAAAGTCGAGCGTTGCGTTCGATATCGATAGTCATCAATTCTTCGCCTGTCGCCGGATTTTCCGGCGTTTTGTTTTTATTTGAGGCTTGACGCTATGGCAACTGCCCAGGACTCGTACAGAAGCAAGCCTGTATAAATTTACATTCTGCTCTTGCACTGCTTCTCAGAAACCCAAACACGCTAGGATTGATGGCCCTTTTCTGCTATGAAAGCTTTTACATAAATTGTCTCAATGGATAAGCCGCGGTGGCGAAACTACGCATTGCTGAAATAGCGGCACAGACGGGCCTGTCCATCGCGACGGTGTCGCGGGTGCTTGCTGGCAAATCAAATACCCGCCCGGCCACGAGAGAGAAAGTGCTGGCGGCGGCTCGTCAACAGGGCGTGATGGAGGGCCTCGCCAATGGTCGTTTCCTGCTCAACGGGCTGACCATCTTCGCGCCCTCGCGGGCCTTCAACGTACGCTCGGATATTTTTTACTACAAAGTTATCCAGGGCATTACACAGGCGGTCGCGCAACATGATGTACGAGTCCGCTACTGCGAGCTTGAAGAGGTCGATAGCGACGCATTGTTGTTTTTGGAGAAGATGAATCAGAAGGACACCGGTGCGGCGATTCTGATTGGCATCGATGATCCCCACATACACCAACTGGCGGCCGATCTCAGCAAGCCGACGGTGCTGATCAACTGCATCGATCGCAGCATGCGCCTGCCCTCGATATCGCCCGACCACTTTTTGATCGGTCATTATTCGATCAATTATCTGTTTCAGATGGGGCACCGAAATGTACTGACTCTCCAATGCCTCAGGCGGTACACGATGGATCTGCGGATACGTGGAATTCGTGAGGCATGGAAGGAGCAAAATCTCGATTTTATCGAAGCCAAACACCTATTGGTTGCCGAGGGTTTCGGCAGTGCTGAATCCGAAGCGCGGGTAGCGGCCTTCATGGAAAACTGCGCACCTGACGACCGACCGACTGCCATCCTGGCCGGGGGTGACTTCATGGCAGCCGGGGCCGTTAAAGCGCTCCAGAATGCTGGCTTGAGGGTTCCCCAGGATGTTTCAGTGATGAGCATGGACGGTTTCAACCTGGCGGACATCAACGATATACCGCTCACCACGCTTCACGTGCCCCGCGATGAATTGGGCGCAGAAGCGATAAGGGTCTTGAGGCAGCAGCTTTTCGAACCGCGATCGCCTTGTGGCAATCTTCTTCTCGGTGGGCAACTCATCACCGGCAGCTCAGTGCGGCGCATCAAGCACAGCGCCAAGCAAATGCCTGTCTATCAGAAAATTATTTATGACTGATTGATTCGCGGCTTTGCACAGAACGAAAAAAACCCTCCAGGCTTTGCAGCGAAGAGGGTTTTTTCGAACTTGAAGTATCAGCGAGTGAGGAGCCTCATCGACCAATACCACTGAATCCTAGGCAGATCAGAACGGAATATCGTCATCAAAGCTGTCGAAATCCGGAGCCGGCTGCGGCGCGGCCTGTTGTGGGGCCGGGCGTTCGCGTTGTGGCTGTGGCGCCGACTGCGGACGAGGTGCCTGCTGACGTGGGGCCGGAGCCGACTGCTGGTAGTTGTTGCCACCTTGCTGCTGGTCGCCCTGCGGACGGCCACCGAGCAACTGCATGGTGCCTTGCATGTCGACCACGATTTCGGTGGTGTAGCGCTTGATGCCGTCTTTTTCCCATTCGCGCGTCTGCAGCTTGCCTTCAATGTATACCTGCGAACCCTTGCGCAGGTATTCGCCGGCAATCTCGGCCACCTTGCCGAACATCGACACGCGGTGCCATTCGGTCTTCTCGACCTTCTGGCCAGTCTGCTTGTCGGTCCACTGTTCGCTGGTCGCCAGACTCAGGTTGGTCACGGCGTTGCCGTTCGGCAGGTAGCGAACTTCGGGATCCTGGCCGCAAGTACCGACCAATATGACTTTGTTAACCCCACGGGCCATAACGTTCTCCTAGGCTTCGCACGTAGTCGGGGCCGGGTTGTTCACCAGGCGCTCGAGCGTCGCGCGATCCAATAATTCGGTGTCCAGTTTGATGTATACGGCCGCCTCGTCGGCGACCACCACTGCATCGGTTACTCCAACGACGGCCTTCAGACGCTCGGTCAGGCCAGCCTCACGAATCGCCTCGGGCGATAAGGGCAAGCGCAGGCTCGTCACATAGGGAGGTTCGCGCATGGTAACAGCAAAGGCCAGCCAAAGTGCAGCCAGCGCGGCGCATCCCAGGAACACAACCGACAAACCGCCATGCTGGAACAACCAGCCGCCGAGGATCCCGCCCAACGCCGAGCCCAGGAACTGGCTGGTGGAGTAGACCCCCATCGCCGTGCCCTTGCCGCCCGCCGGTGAAACCTTGCTGATCAGCGACGGCAGCGATGCTTCCAGCAGATTGAACGCGGTGAAGAACACCACCGTGCCGATCACCAAGGCTCGCAAGCTATCGCCGAACTGCCAGAAGAATAGCTCAGTGAGCATCAGCGTCACGACGGCGCCGAGCAAAACTCGTTTCATTTTGCGTCGTTTCTCGCCATAGATGATGAAGGGAATCATGGCGAAGAACGAAATCACCAGCGCCGTCAGGTAGACCCACCAGTGCTGCTCCTTGGGCAGGCCGGCTTTTTCGACCAGGGCCAGCGGCAAGGCGACGAAGCTGGACATCAGCATGGCGTGGAGCACGAAGATGCCCAGGTCCAAGCGCAACAGGTCCGGGTGCTTGAGCGTCGGGATCAGTGCCTGGCGCGCCACCCCCGACTCGCGGTGCTGCAGCGGTCCGGTGGCGCGCGGCACCATGAACGCCACGATCAGGATTCCCACCAGGGCCATGGCGCCGGTCGCCAGGAACAGGCCCGACAAGCCAAAGGCACGGGTCAGCAAGGGGCCGACCACCATGGCCACGGCGAACGACAGACCAATGGTCATGCCGATCATGGCCATGGCCTTGGTGCGATGTTGTTCGCGGGTCAAGTCTGACAGCAGCGCCATGACGGCCGCGGAAATAGCCCCGGCGCCTTGTAGGATGCGTCCGGCGATCACGCCCCAGATCGAGTCGGCATTGGCCGCCAGCACGCTGCCGAGGGCGAAGACGATCAGCCCCAGGTAGATGACCGGGCGCCGGCCGATGCGGTCGGAAATGATCCCGAACGGGATCTGGAAGATCGCCTGGGTCAGGCCATAGGCGCCGATCGCCAAGCCGATGAGGGCCGGCGTCGCGCCCGCCAGGTCCATGCCATAGGTCGCCAGCACCGGCAACACCATGAACATGCCCAGCATACGAAAGGCGAACACCAGGGCCAGGCCGCTCGCTGCGCGGGTCTCGCCACGATTCATGCGTTCGCTGTGGGGATCTTGCATGGAAAAACCTCATGTGAACCGGCGGCGATTCTACCAGTCCCATCGATTGAGAGGGTATATGGCGACCGTTTGCCGCGCAGTCTTCATGTATGGCCGCAATCGCGTCCTCAATAGTGTGCATCCATCCAGTATTTGCCCGTATACTCCTACGTTTTCGACGCCCGCCGAGCGAGGCCACTTTGGACAAGATCCTGATTCGTGGGGCCCGTACCCACAACCTGAAGAACATCGACCTGACCCTGCCACGGGACAAGCTGATCGTCATCACCGGCCTGTCCGGATCCGGCAAGTCATCCCTGGCCTTCGACACGCTGTACGCTGAAGGCCAGCGCCGCTATGTCGAATCGCTGTCGGCCTACGCCCGGCAGTTCCTGTCGATGATGGAAAAACCCGACGTCGACACCATCGAAGGCCTGTCGCCGGCCATTTCCATCGAACAGAAGTCGACCTCCCATAACCCACGGTCGACGGTCGGCACCATCACCGAGATCTACGATTACCTGCGCCTGCTGTATGCGCGGGTCGGTATTCCCCGTTGCCCCGATCACGATATTCCCCTGGAAGCCCAGACCGTCAGCCAGATGGTCGACCTGGTGCTGGCCCAGCCGGAAGGCAGCAAGCTGATGTTGCTGGCGCCGGTGATTCGCGAGCGCAAGGGCGAACACCTGATGGTTTTCGAAGAGCTGCGCGCCCAGGGCTTCGTGCGGGCCCGGGTCAACGGCAAGCTGTGCGAACTGGACGAATTGCCGAAGCTGGATAAACAGAAGAAGCACTCGATCGATGTGGTGGTTGACCGCTTCAAGGTCCGCGCCGACTTGCAACAGCGCCTGGCCGAGTCCTTCGAGACCGCGCTGAAACTGGCCGACGGCATCGCCCTGGTCGCACCGATGGACGACGAACCCGGCGAAGAGATCATTTTCTCCGCACGCTTCGCCTGCCCGATCTGCGGCCATGCCATCAGCGAGCTGGAACCCAAGCTGTTCTCCTTCAACAACCCGGCCGGCGCCTGCCCGACCTGCGACGGCCTGGGGGTCAAGCAGTTCTTCGACACCAAGCGACTGGTCAATGGCGAACTGACCCTGGCCGAAGGGGCGATTCGCGGCTGGGACAGGCGCAACGTCTATTACTTCCAGATGCTCGGTTCGCTGGCGGCCCATTACAAGTTCAGCCTGGACAAGCCGTTCAACGAATTGCCCGCCGACCAGCAGAAATTCATCCTGCACGGCAGCGGCTCGCAGAATGTCGATTTCAAATACCTCAACGACCGCGGCGATATCGTCAAGCGCTCCCACCCGTTCGAAGGCATCGTGCCGAACCTGGAGCGCCGCTACCGCGAAACCGAATCGGCCAGCGTGCGCGAAGAACTGGCCAAGTTCCTCAGCACCCAGCCCTGCCCCGATTGCCGTGGTACGCGCCTACGCCGCGAAGCGCGGCATGTGTGGGTCGGCGAGAAGACGCTGCCGGCGGTGACCAACCTGCCCATTGGCGACGCCACCGATTATTTCGGTGGACTGAAACTCACCGGCCGTCGCGGCGAAATCGCCGACAAGATCCTCAAGGAAATCCGCGAGCGCCTGCAGTTCCTGGTGAACGTCGGCCTGGACTACCTGACCCTCGACCGCAGTGCCGACACCCTGTCCGGTGGCGAAGCCCAGCGTATCCGCCTCGCCAGCCAGATCGGCGCCGGCCTGGTGGGGGTGATGTACATCCTCGACGAGCCGTCCATCGGCTTGCACCAGCGAGATAACGACCGGTTGCTCGGAACCCTGAAGCACCTGCGGGACATCGGCAACACGGTGATCGTGGTCGAGCACGACGAGGACGCCATCCGTTTGGCCGACTACGTGGTGGACATCGGCCCGGGTGCAGGCGTGCATGGCGGGCACATCGTCGCCCAGGGCACCGCCGCCGAAGTCATGGCGCACCCTGATTCGCTGACGGGCAAATACCTGTCGGGCCGGGTCAAGATCAAGGTCCCGGCCAAGCGCACGCCGCGCAACAAGAAGCTGTCGCTGACCCTCAAAGGGGCTCGCGGCAACAACCTGCGCAACGTCGACCTGGAAATCCCCATCGGCCTGCTGACCTGCGTCACCGGCGTGTCCGGCTCCGGCAAGTCGACACTGATCAACAACACCCTGTTCCCCCTCAGCGCCACGGCCCTGAACGGCGCCACCACCCTGGAAGCGGCCGCCCACGACAGCATCAAGGGCCTGGAACACCTGGACAAGGTGGTCGACATCGACCAAAGCCCGATTGGCCGCACACCGCGCTCCAACCCGGCGACCTATACCGGGCTGTTCACCCCGATCCGCGAACTGTTCGCC
The DNA here is from genome assembly GCF_051131985.1 of Pseudomonas sp. Z3-6. Taxonomy (NCBI): domain Bacteria; kingdom Pseudomonadati; phylum Pseudomonadota; class Gammaproteobacteria; order Pseudomonadales; family Pseudomonadaceae; genus Pseudomonas; species Pseudomonas sp. Z3-6. Next base: position 784,256 of record NZ_CP071644.1, on the reverse strand, counting down.
GGCGTGCCGGAGTCCCGTTCACGGGGCTACGGCCCGGGGCGCTTCTCGTTCAACGTCAAGGGCGGGCGCTGCGAGGCCTGCCAGGGCGATGGCCTGATCAAGGTGGAAATGCACTTCCTCCCCGACATCTACGTGCCGTGCGACGTGTGCAAGAGCAAGCGCTACAACCGCGAAACCCTGGAGATCAAATACAAGGGCAAGAACATCCATGAAACCTTGGAGATGACCATCGAAGAGGCCCGGGCGTTCTTCGACGCGGTACCGGCCCTGGCGCGCAAGCTCCAGACCCTGATGGATGTAGGGCTTTCGTACATCAAGCTCGGGCAGTCGGCGACGACCTTGTCTGGCGGTGAGGCCCAACGGGTCAAGTTGTCCCGCGAGCTGTCCAAGCGCGATACCGGCAAGACCCTGTATATCCTCGACGAGCCGACCACCGGCCTGCACTTCGCCGATATCCAGCAATTGCTCGACGTGCTGCACCGCCTTCGCGACCACGGCAACACCGTGGTGGTGATCGAACACAACCTGGACGTTATCAAGACCGCTGACTGGCTGGTGGACCTGGGGCCGGAAGGCGGTTCCAAAGGTGGCCAGATCATCGCCGTGGGGACGCCGGAACAAGTGGCCGAGATGAAGCAGTCCCACACGGGCTACTACCTCAAGCCGCTGCTGGAGCGTGATCGGGACTGATTTCACCCCGGGCACGAAAAAGCCCCTGTCATCTCATCGATGGCAGGGGCTTTTTTTCCTGTGGGAGCGAGCTTGCTTCCACAATGAATCCATCAGAACTGCGATTGCAGGTAGTTCTCCAACCCGATCAGCTTGATCAACCCCAACTGCTTTTCCAGCCAGTAGGTGTGGTCTTCTTCGGTGTCGTTGAGCTGGACACGCAGGATTTCGCGAGTCACATAGTCGTTGTGCTTCTCGCAGAGTTCGATGCCTTTGCACAGCGCAGCGCGGACTTTGTATTCCAGGCGCAGGTCGGCGGCGAGCATATCAGGTACGGTGGTCCCGACATCCAGGTCATCGGCACGCATGCGCGGTGTACCTTCGAGCATCAGGATGCGGCGCATCAGTGCATCGGCGTGCTGGGTCTCTTCTTCCATCTCGTGGTTGATACGTTCGTAGAGCTCGGTAAAACCCCAATCCTCGTACATCCGCGAATGGATGAAATATTGATCACGGGCTGCCAGCTCGCCGGTCAGCAACGTGTTGAGGTAATCGATTACGTCTGGGTGACCTTGCATCGCCCTACATCTCCACAAGCTTTTAAAGGTTGTAGTTTGAACCAAGCTGACCGCAAGGTCACTGCCTCAACGCAATAAAAGCGAAGAAAATCTGTGAAAACCAAGCTAAATAACGCAAAAACCGCCCTAATGAGGGCGGTTCTGCTTCTCGTTTAGACTTAGTTAAGCGCTACGCCCAACGCCTTCGCGATGCCTTCTCCATAAGCAGTATCTGCTTTGTAGAAATGCTGCAGTTGACGGTCCACTACGTCCGCCGAGACACCGCCCATCGCGCCAGCGATATTGTTGATCAGCAGGGCTTTCTGCTCATCGTTCATCAAGCGGAACAGCGCACCGGCATGGCTGTAGTAGTCGGTGTCTTCGCGATGATCATAACGATCCGCCGCGCCACTGAGGGCCAGCGCCGGCTCCGCGTAACGCGGGGCCTGCTTCGGCGCCTCTACATAGCTGTTGGGCTCGTAGTTCGGTGCCGCCCCGCCATTGCTGCCAAACGCCATGGCGCCGTCGCGCTGGTAGGTGTTGACCGGACTACGTGGCGCATTCACCGGCAATTGCTGGTGATTGGTGCCCACACGGTAGCGGTGGGCATCGGCGTAGGCGAAGACACGGCCCTGCAGCATGCGATCCGGCGAGAGGCCAACCCCTGGCACCATGTTGCTCGGGCCAAATGCCGCCTGCTCGACTTCAGCGAAGTAGTTCAGCGGGTTGCGGTTGAGTTCGAGTTCGCCGACTTCGATCAACGGGAATTCTTTCTGCGACCAGGTCTTGGTCACGTCGAACGGGTTCTCGTAATGCGCCGCGGCCTGGCCCTCGCTCATGATCTGGATGCAAACGCGCCATTTCGGGAAGTCACCGCGCTCGATGGCCTCGAACAGGTCACGCTGGGCGTAATCCGGGTCGGTGCCCGCCAGGCGTGCCGCTTCTGCCGGCGCGAGGTTCTTGATGCCTTGCAAGGTCTTGTAGTGCCACTTCACCCAGTGCCGCTCACCTTGTGCATTGATCAGGCTGTAGGTATGGCTGCCGAAGCCGTGCATGTGACGGTAGCCATCCGGAATGCCGCGGTCGGAAAACAGGATGGTGACCTGGTGCAGCGCCTCAGGCGAATGCGACCAGAAATCCCACATCGCCTGGGCACTTTTCAGGTTGCTTTGCGGCAGACGCTTCTGGGTGTGGATGAAATCTGGAAACTTCAATGGATCACGGATGAAGAATACCGGCGTGTTGTTGCCGACGATGTCCCAGTTGCCTTCCTCGGTATAGAACTTCAAGGCGAAACCGCGCGGATCGCGTTCAGTGTCGGCCGAACCACGCTCGCCACCCACGGTGGAAAACCGCAGGAAGGTGGGCGTCTGCTTGCCGATCGACTCGAACAGCTTGGCGCTGGTGTATTGGGTGATGTCCTGGGTGACGGTAAAGGTGCCGTAGGCGCCCGACCCTTTGGCATGCACACGACGCTCGGGGATGTTCTCGCGGTTAAAGTGAGCAAGCTTCTCGATCAAATGAAAGTCGTCGAGCAGCAGCGGGCCGCGCGGACCGGCGGAGCGAGAGTTCTGGTTATCGGCGACTGGAGCGCCGCTGGCGGTCGTAAGCGTTTTGATCTGGCTCATGCTCAATCTTCCTAGGTCGGTCTTCGAACTGCCGGCTAATCGGCTGGAAAGGAGTATCGATCATGTTAGTGACAGTATCCAAATTCATTAAATCATGGACATCGATAGTCATTATCTAAGACTGACCACTTGCCGATAGCCAAGCCAGGCGAAACGGCCTACCGGCTTTTCTTCAAGCAACAAAAAACCGGGCACAAGGCCCGGTTTTTTGTATGTTGCCGACTTACTCAGCGGATACAGCTTCACCGCTGGTAGCACGATCAACCAACTCGACGTACGCCATAGGCGCGTTGTCGCCAGCGCGGAAACCGCACTTGAGGATGCGCAGGTAGCCACCCTCACGGGTAGCGTAACGCTTGCCCAGGTCGTTGAAGAGCTTACCAACGATAGCTTTCGAGCGAGTACGGTCGAAAGCCAGACGGCGGTTAGCCAGGCTATCTGTCTTGGCCAGAGTGATCAGCGGCTCAGCAACGCGGCGCAGTTCTTTGGCTTTCGGCAGTGTAGTTTTGATCAGCTCGTGCTCGAACAGCGACACCGCCATGTTTTGGAACATGGCCTTGCGGTGCGAGCTGGTGCGGCTCAGGTGACGACCACTTTTACGATGACGCATGGTTCATTCCTTACCAAACACAACGTTCGGTGATTACGACGATCAGGCAGTCGCCTTGTCGTCCTTCTTAAGACTTGCAGGCGGCCAGTTGTCGAGGCGCATGCCGAGGGACAGACCGCGGGAGGCCAGAACGTCCTTGATTTCAGTCAAGGATTTCTTGCCAAGGTTCGGAGTCTTCAACAGCTCTACTTCGGTACGCTGAATCAGGTCGCCGATGTAGTAGATGTTTTCCGCCTTAAGGCAGTTAGCCGAACGTACAGTCAGTTCCAGATCGTCAACCGGGCGAAGCAGGATCGGATCGATCTCGTCTTCCTGCTCGACAACCACTGGCTCACTGTCACCCTTGAGGTCGACGAACGCAGCCAACTGCTGTTGCAGGATGGTTGCAGCGCGGCGGATAGCCTCTTCAGGATCCAGGGTACCGTTGGTTTCCAGATCAATAACCAGCTTGTCCAGGTTGGTACGCTGTTCGACACGGGCGTTTTCCACCACGTATGCGATACGGCGAACCGGGCTGAACGAAGAGTCAAGCTGCAAGCGACCGATGCTGCGGCTTTCGTCTTCATCGCTCTGACGCGAGTCTGCCGGTTCATAACCACGACCACGAGCTACGGTGAGCTTCATGTTCAGGGCGCCGTTAGACGCCAGGTTAGCGATTACGTGATCGGGGTTAACGATCTCGACATCATGATCCAGCTGAATATCGGCAGCGGTAACCACCCCCGAACCCTTCTTCGACAAGGTCAGCGTAACTTCGTCACGACCGTGCAGCTTGATAGCCAGACCTTTAAGGTTCAACAGGATTTCAATTACGTCTTCCTGTACACCTTCGATGGCGCTGTACTCGTGGAGCACACCGTCAATCTCGGCCTCGACTACTGCACAGCCGGGCATTGAGGACAACAGGATGCGGCGCAGCGCGTTGCCCAGGGTGTGGCCGAAACCACGCTCGAGAGGCTCGAGCGTGATCTTGGCGCGGGTTGGACTGACAACCTGCACATCAATATGGCGGGGTGTCAGGAACTCATTTACCGAAATCTGCATGGATGCACCTATTTTCTAGCCCTTACTTGGAGTAGAGCTCGACAATCAGGCTTTCGTTGATGTCGGCGGACAGATCACTGCGAGCAGGAACGTTCTTGAAAACGCCCGACTTCTTCTCAGTGTCTACTTCTACCCATTCTACGCGGCCACGTTGGGCACACAGATCGAGAGCTTGGACAATGCGAAGTTGGTTCTTTGCTTTCTCGCGAACAGCAACCACGTCACCAGCACGAACCTGGTAGGACGGAACGTTTACGGTCTGACCGTTAACGCTGATCGACTTGTGCGATACCAGCTGACGGGATTCGGCACGAGTAGAACCGAAACCCATACGGTATACAACGTTGTCCAGACGGCATTCGAGCAGTTGCAACAGGTTTTCGCCGGTTGCGCCTTTCTTGCCAGCTGCTTCTTTGTAGTAGCCGCTGAATTGACGCTCGAGAACGCCGTAGATACGACGGACCTTCTGCTTTTCACGCAGTTGGGTGCCGTAGTCGGACTGGCGACCGCGGCGTTGGCCGTGGATACCAGGTGCTGCTTCAATGTTGCACTTCGATTCGATCGCGCGCACGCCGCTCTTCAGAAAAAGATCGGTGCCTTCGCGACGAGCGAGTTTGCATTTTGGACCAATGTAACGAGCCATTCTTTACAATCTCCTGGATTACACGCGGCGCTTCTTCGGCGGACGGCACCCGTTGTGCGGGATTGGCGTCACGTCGGTGATGCTGGCGATCTTGTAGCCACAGCCGTTCAAAGCGCGGACTGCGGATTCACGACCTGGACCTGGACCCTTGACGTTGACGTCGAGGTTTTTCAGGCCGTATTCCAGCGCAGCTTGACCAGCACGCTCAGCAGCTACTTGAGCAGCGAACGGGGTGGACTTGCGGGAACCGCGGAAACCCGAACCACCGGAGGTAGCCCAGGAAAGAGCGTTACCTTGACGGTCGGTAATGGTCACGATGGTGTTGTTAAAAGAAGCATGGATGTGGGCGATGCCATCAACCACTGTCTTTTTAACTTTTTTACGAGGACGAGCAGCAGGTTTTGCCATGATTAAATTCCTGTCGATTCGCTGGGGCGATTACTTGCGGATCGGCTTACGCGGACCTTTACGGGTACGCGCGTTGGTCTTGGTACGCTGACCGCGTACTGGCAGACCACGACGATGACGCAGACCGCGATAGCAACCGAGGTCCATCAAGCGCTTGATTTTCATGTTGATTTCGCGACGCAGGTCACCTTCAGTGGTGAACTTCGCCACTTCGCCACGCAGCTGTTCGATCTGCTCGTCGCTCAGATCTTTGATCTTTGCCGCTGGGTTGACCCCAGCCACTGCACAAATTTTCTGCGCAGTAGTGCGACCAACACCATAGATGTAGGTCAGCGAGATAACAGTATGCTTGTTATCTGGAATGTTGACGCCTGCAATACGGGCCATTCAGTGGGACTCCAATTGACAGCTACCTACGCCCCGGAAGCCAAGAAATAGGGCGCGAGATAATATCGCTGTAATAACAAATAATCAACCCGGCAGCGCACTAGCTGCCGGGCTTAAAGCACAATCACACTCAGCCTTGGCGCTGTTTGTGACGCGGTTCCGCGCTGCAAATTACCCGAACAACACCTTCGCGGCGAATAATCTTGCAGTTACGGCACAGCTTTTTCACCGATGCACGAACTTTCATCACCAACTCCTCGAACCTTATGGACGCTACTCAGCGCAACATGCCGCTGCCGTAGCCCTTCAGGTTGGCTTTCTTCATCAGGGATTCGTACTGGTGCGAAACGAGGTGCGATTGTACTTGGGACATGAAGTCCATCACAACCACGACCACGATCAGCAACGAGGTCCCGCCAAGGTAGAACGGTACGTTTGCCGCAACCACCAGGAACTGGGGAAGCAAGCAGACGGCCGTCATGTAAAGAGCACCGAACAAGGTCAAACGAGTCAGAACGCCATCAATGTAGCGCGCCGACTGCTCACCTGGACGGATGCCCGGAATAAAGGCACCGGACTTCTTCAGGTTTTCCGCTACGTCTTTCGGATTGAACATCAACGCCGTATAGAAGAAGCAGAAGAAAATAATCCCTGCACTAAACAGCAGAATATTCAACGGCTGACCAGGAGCGATCGACTGCGAGATGTCCTGCAACCAGCCCATACCTTCAGACTGGCCGAACCAGGCACCCAACGAAGCCGGGAACAGCAAGATGCTGCTCGCGAAAATAGCCGGGATAACGCCGGCCATGTTCACCTTCAACGGCAAGTGGCTGGTCTGCGCAGCAAACACCTTGCGGCCCTGCTGACGCTTGGCGTAGTGAACAGCAATACGACGCTGGCCACGCTCAATGAACACCACGAAACCGATAATCGCTACTGCCAGCAAACCGATGGCAACCAGGGCGAAGATGTTGATATCACCCTGACGCGCAGACTCGAAAGACTGCCCAATCGCTCTCGGAAGACCGGCGACGATACCTGCGAAGATCAACATCGAGATACCGTTGCCAACACCACGCTCAGTAATCTGCTCACCCAGCCACATCATGAACATCGCGCCCGCCACAAAAGTGGTTACCGCAACGAAATGGAAGCCAAAGTCACCAGTGAACGCTACGCCCTGCCCCGCCAAGCCGATGGACATGCCAACGGCCTGGACGAGAGCGAGGACGACAGTGAGGTAGCGGGTGTACTGGCTGATCTTGCGACGGCCAGCTTCACCTTCCTTCTTCAACTGCTCCAGCTGCGGGCTGACAGCGGACATCAGCTGCATGATGATCGATGCCGAGATGTACGGCATGATCCCCAGTGCAAAGATGCTCATCCGCTCCAGCGCGCCGCCGGAAAACATGTTGAACAAGCTAAGAATGGTCCCCTCATTCTGTCGAAACAGGTCCGCGAGTCGGTCCGGGTTGATACCTGGAACCGGGATGTGTGCGCCTATTCGGTAGACGATAATCGCCAGGAACAGAAAACGCAGACGAGCCCAGAGTTCAGACATACCGCCTTTGCCGAGCGCAGAGAGAGCACCTTGCTTAGCCATTTATTCCTCGAACTTGCCGCCAGCTGCTTCGATAGCCGCACGCGCACCTTTGGTGGCGCCGATTCCCTTTCCGATGGTGACAGCACGAGCAACTTCGCCCGACAGCATGATTTTCACACGCTGAACGTTCTGATTGATCACGTTGGCATCCTTCAGGGACTGCACGGTGACGATGTCGCCGTCCACTTTGGCCAGCTCGGACAGACGCACTTCTGCGCGGTCCATGGCTTTCAGGGAAACGAAACCGAACTTCGGCAGACGACGATGCAGCGGCTGTTGACCGCCTTCAAAGCCTGGAGCAATGGTGCCACCGGAGCGGGAGGTCTGACCTTTGTGGCCACGGCCACCGGTCTTGCCCAAACCACTACCGATACCACGGCCCGGACGATGCTTTTCGCGACGGGAACCCGGCGCTGGACTCAGATCATTGAGTTTCATCGATTAACCCTCGACACGCAGCATGTAGTAAGCCTTGTTGATCATCCCGCGATTCTCGGGAGTATCCAGGACTTCTACAGTGTGACCGATGCGACGCAGACCCAAACCCTTAACACACAGTCTGTGGTTAGGGATGCGGCCGGTCATGCTTTTGATCAGCGTAACTTTTACGGTAGCCATGATCAGAAGATCTCCTTGACGCTTTTGCCACGCTTGGCGGCAATGGATTCAGGAGACTGCATTGCTTTCAAACCCTTGAAAGTGGCGTGAACCACGTTTACAGGGTTAGTCGAGCCGTAGCACTTGGCCAGAACGTTCTGAACGCCAGCAACTTCGAGGACAGCACGCATAGCGCCGCCAGCGATGATACCGGTACCTTCAGAAGCAGGCTGCATGTACACCTTCGAAGCGCCATGGGCGGACTTCATTGCGTACTGCAGAGTGGTGCCGTTCAGATCAACCTGGATCATGTTGCGGCGAGCAGCTTCCATTGCCTTCTGGATCGCAGCAGGCACTTCACGCGACTTGCCACGGCCGAAGCCAACACGGCCTTTACCATCACCCACTACGGTCAACGCAGTGAAAGTGAAGATACGGCCGCCTTTAACGGTTTTGGCTACGCGGTTAACTTGAACCAGCTTCTCGATGTAGCCTTCGTCGCGCTTTTGGTCGTTATTTGACATAACTTAGAACTCCAGCCCAGCTTCACGAGCAGCATCAGCCAGCGCCTTGACGCGGCCGTGGTACTTGAAGCCAGAGCGGTCGAAAGCCACCTGCGAGACGCCAGCGGCTTTAGCACGCGTAGCGACCAGCTGGCCAACCTTAGTGGCCGCGTCGATGTTGCCAGTGGCGCCATCACGCAGTTCTTTATCCAAAGTCGAGGCACTTGCCAGGACTTTGTTGCCGTCGGCCGAAATGACCTGGGCGTAGATGTGCTGCGACGAGCGGAACACGCAGAGACGCACGACTTCGAGTTCGTGCATTTTCAGGCGTGCTTTGCGAGCGCGACGCAGTCGAGTAACTTTTTTGTCGGTCATTTGCTATGCCCTACTTCTTCTTGGCTTCTTTACGACGGACGACTTCGTCCGCGTAGCGCACACCTTTGCCTTTGTACGGCTCTGGTGGACGGAAGTCGCGGATCTCGGCGGCCACTTGACCTACCAGCTGCTTGTCGATGCCCTTGATCAGGATATCGGTCTGGCTAGGAGTCTCAGCGGTGATGCCTTCCGGCAGTTCATAATCCACTGGATGCGAGAAGCCAAGAGCCAGGTTCAGCACTGTGCCTTTTGCTTGCGCTTTGTAACCAACACCGACCAGCTGGAGCTTGCGCTCGAAGCCTTGGCTTACGCCTTGGACCATGTTGTTTACCAACGCACGAGTGGTACCAGCCATTGCGCGAGTCTGTTGATCGCCATTGCGAGCAGCGAAACGCAGCTCACCAGCTTCTTCAACGATCTCGACGGACGAATGGATGTTCAGTTGCAGAGTGCCCTTGGCACCCTTCACCGAAAGCTGTTGGCCTGCGAATTTGACTTCGACACCGGCTGGCAGCTTAACGGGGTTCTTAGCGACGCGTGACATGCTTATCCCCCCTTAGAACACAGTGCAAAGAACTTCGCCGCCGACACCGGCAGCGCGCGCAGCACGATCCGTCATCACACCCTTGTTGGTGGAGACGATAGACACACCGAGACCGCCACGAACTTTTGGCAGATCATCGACGGACTTGTACTGACGCAGGCCTGGACGGCTAACGCGCTTCACTTCCTCGATGACCGGACGGCCTTCGAAGTACTTCAGCTCGATGGACAGCAGAGGCTTGATTTCGCTGCTGATCTGATAACCCGCAATGTAACCTTCGTCCTTCAGGACTTTGGCAACAGCTACCTTCAACGTGGAAGATGGCATGCTTACGACGGACTTTTCAGCCATCTGGGCATTACGGATACGAGTTAGCATGTCCGCTAACGGGTCCTGCATACTCATGGGCTAGACGCTCCTAATACACAAAAAATTAGCCTTTCGGCTAGTACGTGTCGCCGAGCGCATCCGCGCAATAAAAACACGGGCTCAGGCGAGCCGGGTATTCTAGACACACCCCACAAATGAATCAAGCCCCAATAGGGGCTTGATTCAAGTTCAAGGTCACCGGCGGTCAGGATCTTGCGACCTCGAACGCCGTGACTTTGACAGTGCTTACCAGCTGGCTTTAACCAGACCTGGAACGTCACCACGCATTGCAGCTTGACGCAACATGTTACGGCCAAGGCCGAACTTGCGGTACACGCCGTGCGGACGACCAGTCAGGCGGCAGCGGTTACGCATGCGCGAGGCGCTTGCGTCACGCGGCTGCTTCTGCAGGGCTACGGTAGCTTCCCAACGCGCTTCCGGACTTGCGTTCAGATCAACGATGATAGCTTTCAGCGCTGCACGCTTGGTGGCGTACTTGGCAACGGTGAGCTGACGCTTCAGCTCACGGTTCTTCATGCTCTTCTTGGCCATTTTCCTACTCCAATCAGTTGCGGAACGGGAATTTGAAAGCGCGCAGCAGTGCGCGACCTTCATCATCCGTCCGAGCAGTGGTGGTCAGGGTAATGTCCAGACCGCGGAGAGCGTCGATCTTGTCGTAATCGATTTCCGGGAAAATGATCTGCTCTTTAACGCCCATGCTGTAGTTGCCACGACCATCGAAGGACTTGGCATTCAGGCCGCGGAAGTCGCGAACCCGAGGCAGGGAGATCGACAGCAGACGATCCAGGAACTCGTACATACGCTCACGGCGCAGGGTCACTTTGACGCCGATCGGCCAACCTTCACGGACTTTAAAGCCAGCGATGGATTTCCGAGCGTAAGTCACGACGACTTTCTGACCGGTGATCTTTTCCAGGTCAGCAACAGCGTGCTCGATGACTTTTTTGTCGCCGATCGCTTCGCCCAGACCCATGTTCAGGGTGATTTTGGTAACGCGCGGAACTTCCATCACGTTCGAAAGCTTAAGTTCTTCCTTAAGTTTCGGTGCGATTTCCTTCCGGTAAATCTCTTTTAGTCGTGCCATGGTCTTCTACCTAGCAGTGTTCAAGCATCAACCGCTTTTTGGGTCGACTTGAAGACACGAATTTTCTTACCGTCTTCTACTTTGAAACCAACGCGGTCAGCCTTGTTGGTTTCGCCGTTGAAGATGGCGACGTTGGAAGCGTGCAGTGGCGCTTCTTTCTCGACGATACCGCCCTGTACGCCCGACATCGGGTTAGGCTTGGTATGACGCTTGACCAGGTTCAGACCACCCACAACCAAACGGTTGTCAGCAAGAACCTTCAGCACCTTACCGCGCTTACCTTTGTCTTTGCCGGCGATCACGATGATCTCGTCGTCACGACGAATCTTTTGCATGTCGGATCTCCTTACAGCACTTCTGGGGCGAGCGAGACGATCTTCATGAACTTCTCAGTACGAAGTTCACGGGTCACTGGCCCAAAGATACGGGTGCCGATCGGCTCTTGCTTGTTGTTCAACAGAACAGCAGCGTTGCCATCAAAGCGGATGATGGAGCCGTCAGCACGACGAACGCCATGGCGAGTGCGGACTACAACAGCAGTCATCACTTGGCCTTTTTTCACCTTACCGCGAGGAATTGCTTCCTTGACGGTAACTTTGATGATGTCACCGATACCAGCGTAACGACGATGGGAGCCACCCAGCACCTTGATGCACATAACACGGCGAGCGCCGCTGTTATCGGCCACATCGAGCATGGATTGAGTCTGAATCATATAATTTCTCCGACCCCTAGTCCTTAGACTTCCACAGCGCGTTCGAGAACATCAACCAGCGCCCAAGACTTGGTCTTGGCCAAAGGACGAGTTTCACGAATAGTGACTTTGTCGCCGATGTGGCACTGATTGGTTTCGTCGTGCGCGTGCAGCTTAGTCGAACGCTTAACGTATTTACCGTAGATCGGGTGCTTAACGCGACGCTCGATCAGAACGGTGATGGTTTTGTCCATCTTGTCGCTGACAACACGGCCAGTCAGCGTACGGACAGTTTTTTCGGCTTCAGCCATGATTACTTACCTGCCTGCTGGTTGAGCACAGTTTTCACGCGAGCGATGTCACGCTTAACTTGCGAGAGCAGATGAGACTGCCCCAACTGGCCAGTTGCTTTCTGCATACGCAGATTGAACTGGTCGCGCAGCAGGCCGAGCAGTTGCTCGTTCAGCTGCTGTGCTGATTTTTCACGAAGTTCATTCGCTTTCATCACATCACCGTCCGTTTAACAAAGGAGGTGGCGAGCGGCAGCTTTGCAGCAGCCAGGGCGAAAGCCTCACGCGCCAGCTCTTCAGAAACACCCTCGATCTCATACAGGACTTTGCCTGGCTGAATCTGGGCAACCCAGTACTCCACGTTACCCTTACCTTTACCCATCCGAACTTCGAGTGGCTTCTTGGTGACAGGCTTGTCCGGGAATACACGGATCCAGATCTTGCCGCCACGTTTTACGTGACGGGTCAGAGCACGACGCGCTGACTCGATCTGACGAGCGGTGAGACGACCACGAGCAACAGACTTCAGCGCGAACTCGCCGAAGCTGACTTTGCTACCGCGCAATGCCAGGCCACGGTTGTGACCGGTCATCTGCTTGCGGAACTTCGTACGCTTTGGTTGCAACATTTGGCGTACCCCTTACTTAGCAGCTTTTTTACGAGGCGCTGGTGCTTGTGGTTTCAGTTCTTCTTGGCGACCACCAATTACTTCGCCTTTGAAGATCCAAACCTTTACACCGATCACACCGTAAGTGGTGTGAGCTTCGTAGTTGGCATAGTCGATGTCGGCACGCAGGGTGTGCAGTGGCACACGACCTTCGCGATACCATTCAGTACGTGCGATTTCAGCACCGCCGAGACGACCGCTCACTTGGATTTTGATGCCTTTGGCACCAATGCGCATTGCGTTCTGTACAGCGCGCTTCATAGCGCGACGGAACATGACGCGACGCTCCAGCTGCTGAGCTACGCTCTGCGCAACCAGCATACCGTCGAGCTCCGGCTTGCGGATCTCTTCGATATTGATGTGCACAGGCACACCCATTTGCTTGGTCAGGTCCTGACGCAGTTTCTCAACATCTTCACCTTTCTTCCCGATAACGATACCTGGACGAGCGGTGTGGATGGTGATACGTGCAGTCTGCGCCGGACGATGGATATCGATACGGCTTACGGACGCGCTTTTTAGTTTGTCTTGGAGATACTCACGCACCTTCAGATCAGCGAACAAGTAGTCCGCATAAGTCCGACCGTCTGCGTACCAGACGGAGGTGTGCTCCTTGACGATTCCCAGGCGAATGCCAATGGGATGTACTTTCTGACCCATCTCTTCGACTCCGTTACTTGTCAGCAACCTTGACAGTGATATGGCAAGACCGCTTGACGATGCGATCAGCACGGCCTTTGGCACGTGGCATGATGCGCTTCAGCGAACGCCCTTCGTTGACGAAAACGGTGCTGACCTTCAGGTCATCAACGTCTGCGCCTTCGTTATGCTCGGCGTTGGCTACGGCCGACTCCAGCACTTTCTTCATGATCTCGGCGGCTTTCTTACTGCTGAAAGCCAACAGGTTGAGCGCTTCGCCCACCTTCTTCCCGCGGATCTGGTCGGCGACCAAGCGGGCTTTCTGGGCGGAGATTCGAGCGCCCGACAACTTAGCGGCTACTTCCATTTCCTAACCCCTTAACGCTTGGCTTTCTTGTCTGCCACGTGCCCACGATAAGTGCGGGTACCGGCGAACTCGCCCAGTTTGTGGCCGACCATGTCTTCGTTAACGAGAACTGGGACGTGTTGACGACCGTTGTGTACTGCGATGGTCAGACCGACCATTTGTGGCAGGATCATCGAACGACGCGACCAGGTCTTAACTGGTTTGCGATCGTTCTTTTCCGCCGCCACTTCGATCTTCTTCAGTAGGTGAAGATCAATAAAAGGACCTTTTTTCAGAGAACGTGGCACTGTCGTATCCCTCTATTTACTTGCGACGACGGACGATCATTTTGTCGGTACGCTTATTACCACGAGTCTTCGCGCCCTTAGTCGGGAAGCCCCATGGCGATACCGGATGACGACCACCAGAGGTACGACCTTCACCACCACCATGTGGGTGGTCAACCGGGTTCATGGCAACACCACGAACGGTTGGGCGAACGCCACGCCAGCGCTTGGCACCAGCTTTACCCAACGAACGCAGGCTGTGCTCGGAGTTCGAGACTTCGCCCAGGGTCGCACGGCACTCAGCCAGTACTTTACGCATCTCACCAGAACGCAGACGCAGGGTCACGTAGACACCTTCACGAGCGATCAGCTGAGCCGAAGCACCAGCGGAACGAGCGATCTGTGCGCCTTTACCTGGCTTCAATTCGATGCCGTGTACGGTGCTACCAACTGGAATGTTACGCAGTTGCAGAGCGTTGCCCGGCTTGATCGGTGCCAGGGCACCTGCGATCAGCTGGTCGCCAGCGCTCACGCCTTTAGGGGCGATGATGTAGCGACGCTCGCCATCTGCGTACAGCAGCAGAGCGATGTGAGCAGTACGGTTTGGATCGTATTCGATACGCTCGACGGTGGCAGCGATGCCATCCTTGTCGTTGCGACGGAAGTCGACCAGACGATAATGCTGCTTATGACCACCACCGATGTGACGAGTGGTAATACGGCCATTGTTGTTACGACCACCAGACTTCGATTTTTTCTCGAGCAGCGGTGCGTGAGGAGCGCCTTTATGCAGCTCCTGGTTGACCACCTTGACCACAAAACGGCGGCCAGGGGAAGTCGGTTTGCATTTAACGATTGCCATGATGCACCCCTTCCTTACTCAGCACTGCTGCTGAAATCGAGATCTTGGCCTGGCTGAAGGGAGATAACTGCCTTCTTCCAGTCATTACGCTTGCCCAGACCGCGAGCAGTGCGCTTGCTTTTACCCAGTACGTTCAGGGTAGTCACGCGCTCTACTTTCACGCTGAACAGGCTTTCGACGGCCTTCTTGATTTCCAGCTTGGTTGCGTCAGTCGCAACCTTGAAAACGAACTGGCCTTTCTTGTCTGCCAGAACCGTAGCCTTCTCGGAAACGTGCGGGCCAAGCAGAACTTTAAATACGCGTTCCTGGTTCATCCCAGCAGCTCCTCGAATTTCTTCACGGCCGACACGGTGATCAACACCTTGTCGTATGCGATCAGACTGACCGGATCGGAACCTTGAACGTCACGAACATCGACGTGCGGCAGGTTGCGAGCAGCCAGGTACAGGTTCTGATCAACAGCGTCAGACACGATCAGGACGTCAGTCAGGCCCATGCCGTTCAGCTTGTTCAGCAGATCTTTGGTTTTCGGTGCTTCAACAGCGAAGTCCTGAACCACGACCAGACGATCAGTACGCACCAGCTCAGCAAGGATGGAACGCATTGCTGCGCGATACATCTTCTTGTTCAGCTTTTGGGAGTGATCCTGAGGACGAGCTGCGAAAGTGGTACCGCCGCCACGCCAGATTGGGCTACGGATAGTACCGGCACGAGCACGGCCAGTACCTTTCTGACGCCATGGGCGCTTACCGCCACCAGAAACGTCGGAACGGGTCTTTTGCTGCTTGCTACCTTGACGGCCGCCAGCCATGTAGGCCACGACTGCTTGGTGAACCAGCGTCTCGTTGAATTCGCCGCCAAATGTCAGTTCGGAAACTTCGATCGCTTGAGCGTCATTTACATTTAATTGCATGTCAGCTTCCCCTTAACCGCGAGCCTTGGCTGCTGGACGTACAACCAAGTTGCCGCCAGTAGCGCCAGGAACAGCGCCCTTGACCAACAACAGATTGCGTTCAGCGTCCACGCGCACTACTTCGAGGGACTGCACGGTCACGCGCTCAGCGCCCATATGACCGGACATTTTTTTGCCCTTGAATACACGACCAGGAGTCTGGCACTGGCCGATAGAGCCTGGAACGCGGTGGGATACGGAGTTACCGTGGGTGTTATCTTGCCCGCGGAAATTCCAACGCTTGATCGTACCCTGGAAGCCTTTACCCTTGGACTGACCGGTTACATCAACCAGTTGACCAGCGGCGAAGATTTCAGCGTTGATCAGATCGCCGGCCTGGTACTCGCCTTCTTCAAGGCGGAATTCCATTACGGTACGACCAGCGGCAACGTTCGCCTTGGCGAAGTGGCCAGCCTGAGCTGCTGTTACACGCGAAGCGCGACGCTCGCCGACAGTGACTTGCACTGCACGATAGCCATCGGTCTCTTCAGTTTTGAACTGGGTGACGCGATTCGGCTCGATCTCAATGACCGTGACCGGAATGGAGACACCTTCTTCGGTGAAAATACGGGTCATACCGCATTTACGACCGACTACACCAATAGTCATGTTGTAAACCTCATGAGTGTAC
This sequence comes from Pseudomonas sp. Z3-6, assembly GCF_051131985.1. Lineage (NCBI taxonomy): Bacteria > Pseudomonadati > Pseudomonadota > Gammaproteobacteria > Pseudomonadales > Pseudomonadaceae > Pseudomonas > Pseudomonas sp. Z3-6. The sequence goes on along the minus strand of NZ_CP071644.1, from coordinate 767,843 downwards.
GGGGCTTTCACCCGCTATGGCCGCCCATTTCAGAGCGTTACACGACTAAGACCGAGTCTTAGCCGAGGCTGATCTGCACTTCCACACCGGCCGCAAGATCAAGCTTCATAAGTGCATCAACGGTTTTATCCGTTGGCTGGACGATGTCCAGAACGCGCTTATGAGTACGGATCTCGTACTGGTCACGCGCGTCTTTGTTGACGTGCGGGGAGACCAGAACGGTGAACCGCTCTTTACGGGTAGGCAGTGGAATTGGACCACGCACTTGAGCACCAGTACGTTTCGCGGTTTCCACGATTTCCTGGGTGGATTGGTCGATCAGGCGATGGTCGAAAGCCTTCAACCTGATACGGATTTGCTGATTTTGCATTGGATTTCAGACTCCGGCTGCTATTCCCACCGAGCGCAATACGCCCGTTAAAAGGAGGCGCAATTCTATAGACGCCCCATATAGGTGTCAACCCAATAAAAAAGCCCCCGCTGGGCGGGGGCTTTCTCAACTCATCGAAGCTGACTCAAAAAGAGCTTACTCGATGATTTTGGCTACGACGCCAGCGCCGACGGTACGACCGCCTTCACGGATAGCGAAACGCAGACCGTCTTCCATTGCGATGGTCTTGATCAGGGTGACAACCATTTTGATGTTGTCGCCTGGCATTACCATTTCAACGCCTTCCGGCAGTTCGCAGTTACCGGTCACGTCAGTGGTCCGGAAGTAGAACTGTGGACGGTAGCCTTTGAAGAACGGAGTGTGACGACCGCCTTCTTCTTTGCTCAGAACGTACACTTCAGCTTCGAACTTGGTGTGCGGCTTGACCGAACCCGGCTTAACCAGAACCTGGCCACGCTCAACGTCGTCACGCTTGGTACCACGCAGCAGAACGCCGCAGTTCTCGCCAGCACGACCTTCGTCGAGCAGCTTACGGAACATTTCAACACCGGTGCAGGTGGTGACGGTGGTGTCACGCAGACCTACGATTTCCAGTGGATCCTGAACCTTGACGATACCGCGCTCGATACGACCAGTCACAACAGTACCGCGACCGGAGATCGAGAATACGTCTTCGATTGGCATCAGGAACGGCTTGTCGATAACACGAACTGGCTCTGGGATGTAGCTGTCCAGAGTTTCTACCAGACGCTTGACAGCGGTGGTACCCATTTCGTTGTCGTCTTGGCCGTTCAGAGCCATCAGAGCCGAACCGATGATGATTGGAGTGTCATCACCTGGGAAGTCGTAAGTGCTCAGCAGGTCGCGCACTTCCATCTCAACCAGTTCCAGCAGCTCAGCGTCGTCAACCATGTCAGCCTTGTTCAGGAAGACAACGATGTACGGAACGCCTACCTGACGGGACAGCAGGATGTGCTCACGAGTTTGCGGCATCGGACCATCAGCGGCCGAGCAAACCAGGATCGCGCCGTCCATCTGGGCAGCACCGGTGATCATGTTCTTCACGTAGTCAGCGTGACCTGGGCAGTCAACGTGAGCGTAGTGACGAATCGAAGAGTTGTACTCAACGTGCGCGGTGTTGATGGTGATACCACGAGCCTTCTCTTCCGGAGCGCTGTCGATTTTGTCGAAAGCAACAACGGCCGAACCGAAAACTTCGGAGCAGACGCGAGTCAGAGCAGCAGTCAGAGTGGTTTTACCGTGGTCAACGTGACCAATGGTGCCAACGTTGACGTGCGGTAGGGAACGATCAAATTTTTCTTTAGCCACGACAATTAACTCCTTGCCTAAAGGGCTGAATCAGCCTTGCTTTTTAGTAACAGTCTCGACGATGTGCGACGGAGCTGTATTGTATTTTTTGAATTCCATAGAGTAGCTTGCGCGACCCTGAGACATGGAACGAACGTCGGTCGCATAACCGAACATTTCACCCAACGGAACCTCGGCACGAATGACCTTGCCGGAAACCGTATCTTCCATACCCAGAATCATGCCACGACGACGGTTAAGGTCGCCCATGACATCACCCATGTAGTCTTCAGGCGTAACGACTTCTACTGCCATGATCGGCTCGAGCAACTCACCACCGCCCTTCTGGGCCAGTTGCTTGGTTGCCATGGAAGCAGCCACCTTGAACGCCATCTCGTTGGAGTCGACGTCGTGGTAAGAACCATCAAACACAGTTGCCTTCAGGCCGATCAGCGGATAACCGGCAACAACGCCGTTCTTCATCTGCTCTTCGATACCCTTCTGGATCGCCGGGATGTATTCCTTAGGAACCACACCACCTACGACTTCGTTCACGAATTGCAGACCTTCCTGACCTTCGTCAGCCGGTGCAAAACGAATCCAGCAGTGACCGAACTGGCCACGACCGCCGGACTGGCGAACGAACTTGCCTTCGATTTCACAGTTCTTCGTGATGCGCTCACGATAGGAAACCTGAGGCTTACCGATGTTGGCTTCGACGTTGAACTCACGGCGCATCCGGTCAACCAGGATGTCCAAGTGCAACTCGCCCATGCCGGAGATGATCGTTTGACCAGTCTCTTCATCAGTCTTGACGCGGAAAGACGGGTCTTCCTGAGCGAGCTTGCCCAGAGCGATACCCATTTTTTCCTGGTCGTCCTTGGTCTTAGGCTCAACGGCAACCGAAATAACCGGCTCCGGGAAGTCCATGCGAACCAGGATGATTGGCTTGTCAGCGTTGCACAAGGTTTCACCGGTGGTGACGTCCTTCATGCCGATCAAGGCCGCGATGTCGCCAGCGCGTACTTCCTTGATTTCTTCACGGGCGTTTGCGTGCATTTGCACCATACGACCCACGCGCTCTTTCTTGCCTTTTACCGAGTTGATCACGCCGTCGCCGGAGGCCAACACGCCCGAGTAAACTCGAACAAAGGTCAAGGTACCCACGAATGGGTCGGTAGCGATCTTGAACGCCAACGCCGCGAAAGGCTCGTCATCACTTGCGTGACGCTCCATTTCCTCTTCCTCGTTATCCGGGTTGGAACCCTTGATAGCAGGAATGTCGGTTGGAGCCGGCAGGAAGTCGATAACGGCGTCGAGAACCAGGGGAACACCCTTGTTCTTGAAGGAAGAACCGCAAACAGCCAGAACGATCTCACCAGCGATGGTACGCTGACGCAGAGCGGCCTTGATTTCCTCGTTGGTGAGCTCTTCACCCTCAAGGTACTTGTTCATCAGCTCTTCATTGGCTTCGGCCGCAGCCTCAACCATGTTGCCGCGCCACTTCTCGGCTTCTTCCAGCAATTCAGCAGGAATGTCCTTGCGAACAGGAACCATGCCTTTGTCGGAATCGTTCCAGTAGACAGCTTGCATGTTGATCAGATCGATCTGACCCTGGAAGTTGTCTTCGGAACCGATAGCCAACTGGATCGGCACCGGAGTGTGACCCAGACGCTGCTTGATCTGAGCGATCACGCGCAGGAAGTTGGCACCAGCACGGTCCATCTTGTTTACGTAAACAAGACGTGGAACGCCGTATTTGTTGGCCTGACGCCATACGGTTTCCGACTGAGGCTCAACACCCGAAGTACCACAGAACACAACGACAGCGCCGTCGAGTACGCGCAGGGAACGCTCAACTTCAATGGTGAAGTCTACGTGGCCTGGGGTATCGATAACGTTGAAGCGGTGCTCGTGCGGGTACTGCTTCTCAGAACCTTTCCAGAAGGCGGTGATAGCAGCAGAAGTAATGGTAATACCACGCTCCTGCTCCTGCACCATCCAGTCTGTGGTCGCGGCGCCATCATGCACCTCGCCCATTTTGTGACTTTTGCCGGTGTAAAAAAGGACGCGCTCGGTGGTGGTGGTTTTACCAGCATCCACGTGAGCAACGATACCGATGTTACGGTAGCGGTTAATCGGTGTAGTACGAGCCATAAAGCCCTCGCAAATTGAGTGACGCTAAAATTAGAAGCGGTAGTGCGAGAAAGCCTTGTTGGCTTCAGCCATACGGTGCACGTCTTCACGCTTCTTAACTGCAGCACCTTTACCTTCAGCAGCGTCCAACAGTTCACCAGCCAAACGCAGGGCCATGGACTTCTCACCGCGCTTGCGAGCGAAGTCTACCAGCCAGCGCATTGCCAGGGCGTTACGACGGGACGGACGAACTTCGACCGGAACCTGGTAAGTAGCACCGCCTACACGGCGCGACTTCACTTCGACCAGCGGAGCGATGGCGTCGAGAGCTTTCTCGAAGATTTCCAGGGGATCGCTGTTCTTGCGTTCCTTAACTTTGTCCAGTGCGCCATAAACGATACGCTCGGCCACGGCTTTCTTGCCGCTTTCCATTACGTGGTTCATGAACTTGGCGAGAATCTGGCTTCCGTATTTCGGATCGTCCAGAATCTCACGTTTGGCTGCTACGCGACGTCTTGGCATTGATAAGCCCTCAAACGGTCTTCAGGTTAGCCCGGGACAGCAGATGCGTGCCCGACCTTACTCTTATCGACTCAATAAAATTAAAAACTGCAAAACGGCCGATTATTTCGGACGCTTGGTACCGTACTTCGAACGACCTTGGTTACGACCTTTAACGCCGGAAGTATCCAAAGAGCCGCGAACGGTGTGGTAACGAACACCTGGCAAGTCTTTTACACGACCGCCGCGGATCAGGACCACGCTGTGCTCTTGCAGGTTGTGGCCTTCACCGCCGATGTACGAGGAAACCTCGAAACCGTTGGTCAGACGCACACGGCATACTTTACGCAGTGCCGAGTTAGGTTTTTTCGGCGTGGTGGTATACACACGGGTGCATACGCCACGACGTTGCGGGCAGTTCTGCAGCGCAGGCACGTCGGATTTCTCGACGATACGCTTACGCGGCTGACGTACCAGCTGGTTGATAGTTGCCATCTACTAGCTCCACTGTTGTCTTGCGACGCTATTGTCTTACAAGAAAAGCAAAATGGCAGGAACGAATTCCCGCCAAATTTAGGGGATCAAGAGTCTAAAGAGGATCTTGTCCCCAGTCAAGGCAAGGCCCCGACCTCCCCGCCCGCCGGATCTCGACAATTTGTCTCGATCCGCCGAACTGGGCGACCAGGGCCAGGCACTCAATTACCGCAGAACTCAGTTACCACTCGAGTTCAGCGCTTCGGTCAGTGCAGCTTCCACTTCACTGGCGCTTACGCGCAACGGTTTGTCAGCATCACGGCGACGCTTGCGCTCGCTGTGATAGGCCAAGCCGGTACCGGCCGGGATCAGACGACCCACGACCACGTTTTCTTTCAGGCCGCGCAGGTAATCGCGCTTGCCGGTTACCGCCGCTTCGGTCAGTACGCGGGTGGTTTCCTGGAAGGAAGCCGCCGAGATGAACGATTCGGTGGACAACGACGCCTTGGTGATACCCAGCAGCACGCGAGTGAACTTGGAGACGAACTTGTCTTCGGTCGCCAGGCGCTCGTTTTCCACCAGTACGTGAGTCAGTTCCATCTGGTCGCCCTTGATGAAACTCGAGTCGCCGGATTCAGCGATCTCGACCTTACGCAGCATCTGACGCAGGATGGTCTCGATGTGCTTGTCGTTGATCTTCACGCCTTGCAGACGGTAAACGTCCTGGATCTCGTTCACGATGTACTTGGCCAGCGCACTCACACCCAGCAGACGCAGGATGTCGTGTGGATCGCTCGGGCCGTCCGAGATAACTTCGCCGCGGTTTACCTGTTCGCCTTCGAAGACGTTCAGGTGACGCCACTTCGGAATCAGCTCTTCGTACGGATCGCTACCGTCGTTCGGAGTAATGACCAGACGGCGCTTGCCCTTGGTCTCTTTACCGAACGCGATGGTGCCGCTGACTTCAGCCAGAATCGAGGCTTCTTTCGGACGACGAGCTTCGAACAAGTCGGCAACACGCGGCAGACCACCGGTGATGTCGCGGGTTTTCGAAGTTTCCTGCGGGATACGAGCGATTACGTCACCGATCGCGATCCGCGCACCGTCCGCAACACCGACCAGGGCGTTGGCTGGCAGGAAGTACTGAGCGATTACGTCAGTGCCTGGCAGCAACAGATCCTTGCCGTTGTCGTCGACCATCTTCACAGCAGGACGGATGTCCTTGCCGGCAGCTGGACGATCTTTTGCGTCGAGTACTTCAATGTTGGTCATACCGGTCAATTCGTCGGTCTGACGCTTGATCGTGATGCCTTCTTCCATGCCCACGTAGGTCACGGTACCTTTCATCTCGGTGACGATCGGGTGAGTGTGCGGATCCCACTTGGCCACGATGGCACCAGCGTCGACCTTGTCGCCTTCCTTCACCGAAATCACAGCACCGTAAGGCAGCTTGTAACGCTCACGCTCACGACCGAAGTCATCAGCGATGGCCAGCTCACCGGAACGGGACACAGCCACCAGGTGACCGTCGACACGCTCTACGTGCTTGAGGTTGTGCAGACGGACGGTACCGCCATTCTTAACCTGGACGCTGTCGGCCGCGGAGGTCCGGCTTGCCGCACCACCGATGTGGAACGTACGCATCGTCAGCTGGGTACCCGGCTCACCGATGGACTGGGCAGCGATAACGCCGACCGCTTCACCGATGTTCACCTGGTGACCACGAGCCAGGTCGCGACCGTAGCACTTGGCGCAGATGCCGTAGCGGGTTTCGCAGCTGATCGGCGAGCGTACGATCACTTCGTCGATGCTGTTGAGTTCGATGAACTCGACCCACTTCTCGTCAACCAGGGTGCCAGCAGGAACGATGACGTCCTCGGTACCCGGCTTGAATACGTCACGGGCGATGACACGACCCAATACGCGCTCACCCAATGGCTCTACTACGTCACCGCCTTCAATGTGCGGCGTCATGACCAGGCCATGTTCGGTGCCGCAATCGATCTCGGTCACGACCAGATCCTGGGCAACGTCCACCAGACGACGAGTCAGGTAACCGGAGTTCGCCGTTTTCAACGCGGTATCCGCAAGACCCTTACGAGCACCGTGAGTAGAGATGAAGTACTGGAGTACGCTCAAGCCTTCACGGAAGTTCGCGGTAATCGGGGTCTCGATGATGGAACCGTCCGGCTTGGCCATCAGGCCACGCATACCGGCGAGCTGACGGATCTGCGCAGCAGAACCCCGTGCGCCCGAGTCGGCCATCATGTACATCGAGTTGAAGGATTCCTGGTCGACTTCGTTGCCGTGACGGTCGATGACTTTCTCTTTCGAGAGGTTGGCCATCATCGCCTTGGAAACTTCGTCGTTCGCCTTGGACCAGAGGTCGATCACCTTGTTGTACTTCTCGCCCTGGGTTACCAGGCCGGAGGCGTACTGACTTTCGATCTCTTTCACTTCTTCGGTGGCAGCACCGATGATGCGAGCTTTTTCATCCGGGATAACGAAGTCGTTAACGCCGATGGAAACGCCGGAAATGGTCGAATAGGCAAAACCGGTGTACATCAACTGGTCAGCGAAGATCACGGTCTCTTTCAGACCCACCACGCGGTAGCACTGGTTGATCAGCTTGGAGATCGCCTTTTTCTTCATCGGCAGGTTGACGACGTCGAAGGACAAGCCTTTTGGCACAACCTGGAACAACAGCGCACGGCCGACGGTAGTGTCGACGATACGAGTGTTGGTCACGCTGCCGCCGTCACGATCGTTCACGGTTTCGTTGATCCGCACCTTGACCTTGGCATGCAGTGCGGCTTCGCCGGCACGGAACACACGGTCAACTTCTTGCAGATCCGCGAACACACGACCTTCGCCCTTGGCGTTGATCGCTTCACGCGTCATGTAGTACAGACCCAATACAACGTCCTGCGACGGAACGATGATTGGCTCACCGTTGGCTGGCGACAGGATGTTGTTGGTCGACATCATCAACGCGCGCGCTTCCAGCTGGGCTTCCAGCGTCAGCGGCACGTGCACGGCCATTTGGTCGCCGTCGAAGTCGGCGTTGTACGCAGCACAGACCAGCGGGTGCAGCTGGATAGCCTTACCTTCGATCAGTACCGGTTCAAACGCCTGGATACCCAGACGGTGAAGGGTCGGTGCACGGTTGAGCAGCACTGGGTGTTCGCGAATCACTTCAGCGAGAACGTCCCAGACCTCTGGCAGCTCGCGCTCGACCATTTTCTTGGCCGCTTTGATGGTGGTCGCCAGACCACGCATTTCCAGCTTGCCGAAAATGAACGGCTTGAACAGCTCCAGGGCCATTTTCTTAGGCAGACCGCACTGGTGCAGACGCAGGGTCGGGCCTACGGTAATTACCGAACGACCGGAGTAGTCAACACGCTTACCGAGCAAGTTCTGACGGAAACGACCCTGTTTACCCTTGATCATGTCAGCCAGGGATTTCAGAGGACGCTTGTTGGAACCGGTAATCGCGCGGCCACGACGACCGTTGTCGAGCAGTGCGTCGACCGCTTCCTGCAACATACGCTTTTCGTTGCGCACGATGATGTCCGGAGCGGACAGATCGAGCAGGCGCTTCAAGCGGTTGTTACGGTTGATCACTCGACGATACAGATCGTTGAGGTCGGAAGTCGCGAAACGACCGCCATCGAGCGGAACCAGCGGACGCAGGTCTGGCGGCAGAACCGGCAGAACGGTCAGCACCATCCACTCTGGCAGGTTGCCGGAACCCTGGAAGGCTTCCATCAACTTCAGACGCTTGGACAGCTTCTTGATCTTGGTTTCGGAGTTGGTTTGCGGAATTTCTTCGCGCAGACGGCCAATCTCGTGCTCCAGGTCGATAGCGTGCAGCAGTTCGCGGACAGCTTCGGCACCCATGCGGGCATCGAAATCGTCGCCGAACTCTTCCAGCGCTTCGAAGTACTGCTCGTCGTTGAGCAGCTGACCTTTTTCAAGAGTGGTCATGCCTGGATCGATAACGACATAGCTCTCGAAGTAGAGAACACGTTCGATATCACGCAGGGTCATGTCCATCAGCAAGCCGATACGGGACGGCAGCGATTTCAGGAACCAGATGTGGGCAACCGGCGAGGCCAGCTCGATGTGCGCCATGCGCTCACGACGAACTTTTGCCAGCGCGACTTCAACGCCGCACTTCTCGCAGATCACACCGCGGTGCTTCAAGCGCTTGTACTTACCGCACAGGCACTCGTAATCCTTGACCGGGCCAAAGATTTTGGCGCAGAACAGGCCGTCACGCTCAGGTTTGAACGTACGGTAGTTGATGGTTTCCGGCTTTTTAACTTCACCGAACGACCACGAACGGATCATCTCAGGCGAGGCCAATCCAATACGGATGGCGTCGAACTCTTCGACTTGACCCTGGTTTTTCAGCAAATTCAGTAGGTCTTTCAAGGCCTTTCCTCCTGGCGGAGCAGAGAGCGGGCAAAACAGCCCCGCTCTCGATTCGCGTCACGTGTTATTCGGTTTCCAGATCGATATCGATGCCGAGGGAACGAATTTCCTTGATCAACACGTTGAAAGACTCGGGCATGCCCGGCTCCATACGGTGATCGCCGTCCACGATGTTTTTGTACATCTTGGTCCGGCCGTTCACATCGTCCGACTTCACTGTGAGCATTTCTTGCAGAGTGTATGCAGCACCGTACGCTTCCAGTGCCCAGACCTCCATCTCCCCGAAACGCTGACCACCGAACTGCGCCTTACCACCCAGCGGCTGCTGGGTAACCAGGCTGTAAGAACCGGTAGAACGAGCGTGCATCTTGTCGTCTACCAAGTGGTTCAGCTTCAGCATGTACATGTAGCCAACGGTAACCGGGCGCTCGAACTTGTTGCCGGTACGGCCGTCGAACAGCTGCATCTGGCCGCTTTCTGGCAGGTCTGCCAGCTTCAGCATGGCCTTGATTTCGCTTTCCTTGGCACCGTCGAACACCGGAGTAGCCATTGGAACGCCGCCGCGCAGGTTCTTCGCCAGATCCAGGATTTCCTGGTCGGAGAAGGTATCCAGCTCTTCGTTGCGGCCGCCGATTTCGTTGTAGATCTCGTGCAGGAACTTACGCAGGTCCGCGACCTTGCGCTGCTCTTCGATCATACGGTTGATCTTCTCGCCCAAGCCCTTGGCCGCAAGGCCCAGGTGGGTTTCAAGGATCTGACCAACGTTCATACGCGAAGGTACGCCCAACGGGTTGAGGACCACATCGACCGGGGTGCCATTGGCATCGTGCGGCATGTCTTCAACCGGCATGATCACGGAGACCACACCCTTGTTACCGTGACGACCGGCCATCTTGTCGCCCGGCTGGATGCGGCGACGGATTGCCAGGTAAACCTTGACGATTTTCAGCACGCCTGGAGCCAGGTCATCGCCCTGCTGCAGTTTGCGCTTCTTGTCTTCGAACTTGTCGTCCAGCAGACGGCGGCGATCAACGATATAGGCCTGAGCCTTCTCGAGCTGCTCGTTCAGAGCGTCTTCAGCCATGCGCAGTTTGAACCACTGGCCGTGCTCAAGACCGTCGAGGACTTCATCGGTGATTTCCTGACCTTTCTTCAGGCCGGCGCCGCCTTCAGCCTTGTGGCCTACCAGGGCGGAGCGCAGACGTTCGAAAGTCGCGCCTTCGACGATACGGAACTCTTCGTTCAGGTCCTTGCGGATCTCGTCGAGTTGAGTCTTCTCGATGGACAGTGCACGAGCATCACGCTCAACGCCGTCGCGGGTGAAGACTTGTACGTCGATGACGGTACCCTTGGTGCCGGTAGGCACGCGCAGGGAGGTGTCCTTAACGTCGCTGGCTTTTTCACCGAAGATGGCACGCAGCAGTTTTTCTTCCGGAGTCAGCTGGGTCTCGCCTTTCGGAGTGACCTTGCCCACCAGGATGTCGCCTGCGCCTACTTCGGCACCTACATAAACGATACCGGCTTCGTCCAGCTTGTTCAGTGCGGCTTCACCCACGTTCGGGATGTCCGCAGTGATTTCTTCCGGGCCAAGCTTGGTGTCACGGGCCACACAGGTCAGTTCCTGGATGTGGATCGTGGTGAAGCGGTCTTCCTGAACCACACGCTCGGACAGGCAGATGGAGTCTTCGAAGTTGAAGCCGTTCCATGCCATGAACGCGATGCGCATGTTCTGGCCCAACGCCAGTTCACCCATATCGGTGGACGGACCGTCGGCCATGATGTCGCTGCGCTGAACCCGATCACCCTTGCTCACCAGCGGACGCTGGTTGATGCAGGTGTTCTGGTTGGAGCGGGTGTATTTGGTCAGGTTGTAGATGTCGACACCGGCTTCGCCAGTTTCAACTTCATCATCGGCAACACGAACCACGATACGGCTGGCGTCGACGGAGTCGATCACGCCGCCACGACGAGCCACGACGCAAACGCCGGAGTCACGGGCTACGTTACGCTCCATGCCAGTACCGACCAGCGGCTTATCGGCACGCAGGGTGGGTACAGCTTGACGCTGCATGTTCGAACCCATCAACGCACGGTTGGCGTCGTCGTGCTCGAGGAACGGGATCAGCGACGCTGCAACCGACACTACCTGCTTCGGCGATACGTCCATCAAGGTGACGTCTTCCGGCGCCTTGACGGTGAACTCGTTCAAGTGACGAACCGCTACCAGCTCGTCGATCAGGACTTTCTTGTCGTTCATCGTGGCCGAAGCCTGGGCGATCACGTGATCAGCTTCTTCGATGGCGGACAGGAACACGATCTCGTCGGTGACCAGGGCATCTTTCACCACGCGGTACGGGCTTTCGAGGAAGCCGTACTGGTTGGTGCGCGCATAGGCAGCCAGGGAGTTGATCAGACCGATGTTCGGACCTTCCGGCGTTTCGATCGGGCATACACGACCGTAGTGCGTCGGGTGTACGTCACGAACTTCGAAGCCTGCACGCTCACGAGTCAGACCGCCTGGGCCGAGTGCGGAGACACGACGCTTGTGGGTGATCTCGGACAGCGGGTTGTTCTGGTCCATGAACTGGGACAGCTGGCTCGAACCGAAGAACTCCTTCACTGCCGCAGCAACAGGCTTGGCGTTGATCAGGTCTTGCGGCATTAGGCCTTCGCTTTCAGCCATCGACAGGCGTTCCTTGACCGCACGCTCTACGCGCACCAGGCCAACACGGAACTGGTTTTCGGCCATTTCGCCTACGCAGCGAACACGACGGTTACCCAGGTGGTCGATGTCATCGACGATGCCTTTGCCGTTACGGATGTCGACCAGGGTCTTGAGGACCGCAACGATGTCATCCTTGTTCAGTACACCCGAACCTTCGATCTCGGTACGACCGATACGACGGTTGAACTTCATCCGGCCGACCGCAGACAGGTCATAGCGCTCAGGGCTGAAGAACAGGTTGTTGAACAGGGTCTCGGCGGCATCCTTGGTTGGCGGCTCGCCAGGACGCATCATGCGATAGATCTCGACCAGGGCTTCCAGTTGGTTGCCGGTGGAGTCGATCTTCAGCGTGTCGGAGATGAACGGACCGCAGTCGATGTCGTTGGTGTACAGCGTCTCGATGCGAACGACCTGGGCCTTGGCGATTTTTGCCAGGATCTCGGTGTTCAGCTCGGTGTTGCACTCTGCCAGGATTTCGCCAGTGGCCGGATGCACGATGACCTTGGCCGTGGTGCGACCCAGGACGTAGTCCAGAGGCACTTGCAGCTCTTTGATCCCGGCTTTTTCCAGCTGGTTGATGTGGCGAGCGGTGATACGACGACCCTGCTCGACAATAACCTTGCCTTTGTCATCCTGGATATCGAGGACAGCGATTTCACCCCGCAGGCGCTGAGGCACCAGTTCCAGGCTGAGGTTTTCACCTTGCACGTGGAAAACGTTGGTGGTGTAGAACGCGTCCAGCACTTCTTCAGTGGTATAGCCGAGCGCACGCAGCAGTACCGATGCAGGCAGCTTGCGACGACGGTCGATACGCACGAACACGCAGTCTTTCGGGTCGAACTCGAAGTCCAACCACGAACCGCGGTAAGGAATGATGCGCGCGGAGTAAAGCAGTTTGCCGGAGCTGTGCGTCTTGCCACGGTCGTGGTCGAAGAACACGCCCGGAGAACGGTGCAGCTGGGAAACGATTACACGCTCGGTACCGTTGATTACGAAGGTACCGTTTTCAGTCATCAGGGGGATTTCACCCATGTAGACTTCTTGCTCTTTGATGTCCTTGATCGCTTTGTTCGACGATTCTTTGTCGAAAATGATCAGGCGCACTTTTACCCGCAAAGGTACGGCGTAAGTCACACCGCGCAATACGCATTCTTTGACATCAAATGCCGGTTCGCCCAGGCGATAACCGACGTACTCCAGCGCAGCATTGCCGGAGTAGCTGATGATCGGGAAAACGGATTTGAAGGCCGCATGCAGGCCCACGTCGCGGAACTGATCTTTAGTCGCTCCCGCTTGCAAGAATTCACGATACGAATCCAGCTGGATGGCCAGGAGGTACGGCACATCCATGACGTCCGGCAACTTGCTAAAGTCCTTGCGGATACGTTTTTTCTCAGTATATGAGTAAGCCATCAGCGTTCCCCAGCTTGGTCACCTGCTTGTTTGGCCCCTCCCGACGGGAGCAGCCAGAAAATCGTGCAAACCCCATGGTTTGCGCCACCACATCGGGTGGTTACAGCTCGCGATCAGCACCGACCCAGTCGGCTGCCAATAACGGAAAAAGGCCGGTGGCAAGAGCCACCAGCCATCAGCCTGTCGCTTAACGCTCGGGCTGGAGACGCAAAGTCGATGCTTACTTCAGCTCGACTTTAGCGCCTGCTTCTTCCAGAACTGCTTTGGCCTTGTCAGCTGCGTCTTTGGCAACAGCTTCCAGAACCATGGCAGGAGCGCCGTCAACTACAGCCTTGGCTTCTTTCAGGCCCAGACCGGTCAGTTCACGTACTGCCTTGATCACGTTTACTTTCTTCTCGCCAGCTTCGGTCAGCATGACGTTGAATTCGGTTTGCTCTTCAGCAACGGCAGCAGCAACAGCTGGACCAGCGGAAGCAGCAGCAGCGGTAACACCGAATTTTTCTTCGAAAGCTTTGATCAGCTCAACAACTTCCATTACGGACATGTTGCCAACGGCTTCGAGGATATCGTTTTGAGAGATAGACATGACTCTAAATTCCTGGATTGGGGGACGGCCTACGCGACCATCGAAATAAACAAAAAACGCGAAAAGGAGTGTCGAGCCTTAGGCTGCGGCAGCTTCTTTCTGGTCGCGCAGTGCCGCCAGAGTACGAGCCAATTTGCTGGTTGCGCCTTGAATCACGCTCATCAGCTGAGAAATTGCTTCGTCACGGGTCGGCAGAGTTGCCAGTACGTCGATCTGGTTAGCTGCGAGGAACTTGCCCTCGAACGCAGCTGCCTTAATCTCGAACTTGTCCTGACCTTTGGCGAACTCCTTGAACAAACGGGCAGCAGCGCCAGGATGTTGGGTGGAGAACGCGATCAAGGTCGGGCCGGTGAACACGTCGTTGAGGACACTGTATTCAGTGTCAGCAACAGCGCGCTTGAGCAGGGTGTTACGTACAACACGTACGTAAACGCCAGCTTCACGAGCCTCTTTACGGAGTCCGGTCATAGCGCCTACTGTTACGCCACGGGCATCAGCCACGACAGCGGACAGAGCAGCTTTGGCAGCCTCGTTGACTTCAGCGACGATGGCCTTCTTGTCTTCGAGTTTAATTGCCACGGGTTTAACTCCTGCTTGTTACCGTTTCATTCGATCGAAACCGAATGTCGTTTTGGTGTCTGATTCGGTAAGGAACCGGGAGCACCATCTGCGTAGGCTTGTGGTTTAAGACTTGCGTCGCCTACGGTCTTGGACAGCCCCCGCCAGGCAGGGACCCCAATTTTGTGGTTGGCGCGATTGCTCGTGCCAACCTGAGTCTTACGCGTCGAGCGAGCTCTGATCGATGACCAGACCTGGGCCCATAGTGGTGCTCAGGGTAACGCGCTTGACGTAGATACCTTTCGAAGAAGCTGGCTTGATACGCTTCAGATCAGCGATCAGGGCTTCAACGTTTTCCTTCAGCTTGACGGCGTCGAAGCCGATCTTGCCAACGGAAGTGTGGATGATGCCGTTTTTGTCGGTGCGATAACGAACCTGACCAGCCTTGGCGTTTTTAACCGCGGTGGCTACGTCTGGCGTTACGGTGCCGACTTTAGGGTTAGGCATCAGACCACGTGGACCGAGGATCTGACCCAACTGACCTACAACACGCATGGCATCCGGGGATGCGATCACTACGTCATAGTTCAGGTCGCCGCCCTTCATTTCAGCAGCCAGGTCGTCCATGCCTACGCGATCAGCGCCAGCGGCCAGAGCAGCTTCAGCTGCTGGGCCCTGGGTGAACACGGCAACACGAACGGTCTTGCCAGTGCCGTGTGGCAGCACGGTAGCGCTACGAACGACCTGGTCGGATTTACGTGGGTCAACGCCCAGGTTTACAGCAACGTCGAACGACTCGCTGAACTTGACAGTCGACAGCTCAGCCAGCAGAGCGGCGGCGTCTACAAAGTTGTAGGCCTTGCCTGCTTCGATTTTGCCGGCGATAGCCTTTTGACGCTTGGTCAGCTTAGCCATTACACACCCTCCACGTTAAGGCCCATGCTACGAGCAGAACCGGCGATAGTACGCACGGCTGCATCCATATCAGCTGCAGTCAGATCCGCGTTTTTGGTTTTCGCGATTTCTTCCAGCTGAGCACGGGTAACGGTGCCAACCTTAACGGTGTTTGGACGAGCGGAACCGCTGGTCAAACCTGCAGCCTTCTTCAGCAGAACCGAAGCCGGGGTGCTTTTTGTTTCGAAAGTGAAGCTACGGTCGCTGTAGACAGTGATGATCACTGGAGTTGGCAGACCTGGTTCAATACCCTGAGTACGGGCGTTGAAGGCCTTGCAGAATTCCATGATGTTCACGCCGTGCTGACCCAGGGCAGGACCAACAGGTGGGCTTGGGTTAGCCTGAGCGGCCTTCACTTGCAGCTTGATGTAAGCGGTAATTTTCTTGGCCATGAGGCACTCCAATTACGGGTTCGAACGCCTCGAAAGGCTCCCCGGTTACTTGCGCGTTTATCCCAGTGACGACAAAACCCCACAGCCTTGGGCTGCGGGGTTGGGATGCCTGTTCAATCAGACCTTTTCGACCTGGCTGAACTCTAGCTCTACCGGAGTAGAGCGACCGAAAATGAGCACTGCCACTTGGATCCGGCTCTTTTCGTAGTTAACTTCTTCAACCGTGCCATTGAAATCAGCGAATGGACCGTCGGTGACACGTACAACCTCACCCGGCTCAAACAGCGTTTTCGGCTTCGGCTTGTCGCTACCATCAGCGACACGACGCAGAATCGCTTCTGCCTCTTTATCCGTGATCGGCGCAGGCTTGTCGGCGGTACCGCCAATGAAGCCCATCACCCGAGGGGTATCCTTGACCAAGTGCCAAGTCCCTTCGTTCATGTCCATCTGTACCAGCACGTAGCCCGGAAAGAACTTACGTTCACTTTTGCGCTTCTGGCCATTGCGCATCTCAACCACTTCTTCAGTGGGGACCAGAATCTCGCCGAAGCCATCTTCCATGCCAGCCAGCTTTACGCGCTCTACCAGCGAGCGCATGACATGCTTCTCGTAACCCGAGTAAGCATGCACAACGTACCAACGCTTAGCCACGGGACACCCTTAGCCAACAATCAAGGAAACAAGCCAGCCGAGCAGGGAATCAAGCCCCCACAACAGCAACGCCATTACCAGAACAACAGCCACAACAATCAACGTGGTCTGCGTGGTTTCTTGGCGAGTCGGCCATACGACTTTACGAATCTCGGTGCGAGCTTCCTTAGCGAGTACAAAGAAAGACTTGCCCTTGGCTGTCTGCAGGCCTACAAAGGCAGCTACAGCAGCAATGGCGAGCAATGCAAGTACGCGGTACAGGATCGGCGAAGCAGAATAATACTGATTGCCAACAACGCCAATAACCACCAAAGCGACTACCACTAGCCACTTGAGCAGATCGAAGCGAGAGCCTTGAGCTTCAGCTTTAGGAGTCATCTATGAAGATCCTGTGAAAAGAAAGCCAGACACACCGAGTGAATCTGGCAGGTCAGGAGGGAATCGAACCCCCAACCTACGGTTTTGGAGACCGTCGCTCTGCCAATTGAGCTACTGACCTAAAACAAAATCAGGCCGACCATTATGCCGGCCCGAAAAAGACATTACAACTGTTTACTCGATGACTTTGGCTACGACGCCAGCGCCGACGGTACGACCGCCTTCACGGATAGCGAAACGCAGACCGTCTTCCATCGCGATGGTCTTGATCAGGGTAACAGTCATCTGAATGTTGTCACCTGGCATTACCATTTCAACGCCTTCTGGCAGCTCGCAGTTACCAGTCACGTCAGTTGTACGGAAGTAGAACTGTGGACGGTAGCCTTTGAAGAACGGAGTATGACGACCGCCTTCTTCCTTGCTCAGAACGTAAACTTCTGCAGTGAACTTGGTGTGCGGCTTGACGGTGCCTGGCTTGACCAGAACCTGGCCACGCTCTACGTCGTCACGCTTGGTGCCGCGCAGCAGTACGCCGCAGTTCTCACCAGCACGACCTTCGTCGAGCAGCTTGCGGAACATTTCAACGCCAGTGCAGGTCGTTTTCTGAGTGTCGCGCAGACCGACAATCTCAACTTCTTCCTGGATACGAACGATGCCACGCTCAACACGACCAGTCACAACAGTACCGCGACCGGAGATCGAGAAAACGTCTTCGATTGGCATCAGGAACGGCTTGTCGATAGCACGTTCTGGCTCTGGGATGTAGCTATCCAGAGTTTCCACCAGCTTCTTGACAGCAGTGGTGCCCATTTCGTTGTCATCTTGGCCGTTCAGAGCCATCAGAGCCGAACCGATGATGATTGGAGTGTCATCACCTGGGAAGTCGTAAGTGCTCAGCAGGTCGCGCACTTCCATCTCAACCAGTTCCAGCAGCTCAGCGTCGTCAACCATGTCAGCCTTGTTCAGGAAGACAACGATGTACGGAACGCCTACCTGACGGGACAGCAGGATGTGTTCGCGGGTTTGTGGCATCGGACCATCAGCGGCCGAGCAAACCAGGATCGCGCCATCCATCTGGGCAGCACCGGTGATCATGTTTTTTACGTAGTCGGCGTGACCTGGGCAGTCAACGTGTGCGTAGTGACGCACGGCCGAATCGTATTCAACGTGAGCGGTGTTGATGGTGATACCGCGAGCTTTCTCTTCCGGGGCGCTGTCGATCTTGTCGAAGTCAACCTTGGCCGAACCGAAAACTTCGGAGCAGACGCGGGTCAGAGCAGCGGTCAGCGTGGTTTTACCGTGGTCAACGTGACCAATGGTACCGACGTTGACGTGCGGCTTATTACGTTCGAACTTTTCCTTAGCCATCGAAATCACCCCTAGGAGAAGAATTTAGCGAGTCACACAAGCCATTAAAACAAAGGCAGATATTTGCATATCTGCCTTGTTATATGGAGCTCTTGAGCGGATTTGAACCGCTGACCTCACCCTTACCAAGGGTGTGCTCTACCAACTGAGCTACAAGAGCGAAACACTTTGCACAACCTGCAAACTTGGAGCGGGTAGCGGGAATCGAACCCGCATCATCAGCTTGGAAGGCTGAGGTTCTACCACTAAACTATACCCGCGGAGCTTGCAGCTCACGCTAAAAATGGTGGAGGGGGAAGGATTCGAACCTTCGAAGTCGTAGACGTCAGATTTACAGTCTGATCCCTTTGGCCGCTCGGGAACCCCTCCTAAGCGAGCCGGCATTCTATATCATGCCAGCCTTCTGTCAAGCATTTTCTCATTAAAAACCTGAGGTTAGCTGCGTTGACGTCGCTTCGTACCGCTTACCTTTAAAGGTCTTCGCTGCGAAGCGGGCGCCATTCTATGCAAACTACCCTGCGGGTGCAACCCCCTCGCACGGCATTATTTTATGTTTTAACTCATTGAATTCTTTAGAAAGGTTTTGAAGCAGCATTTCATTCACCTTTCCCGCGCTTTCCTGGGAAACCTGAACCCAGAACCCTCCACCCTCAGGAGCGCCCTGTGAGCCCGACGCCACGAAACGACCCAGGACACTCGAAGCCGCCAAACGCTGCTCCAACTGCCTGGCCAGCTCCGGACGGGAAAAACCACCCAGGTAGACACAGGTTTGGGCTACCTCACCGGACCTGGCTGAATCGCGCCTGACAAGGGCATCCGCCGTTTCACTCAAAAGATGGATATCCTGTTGCGAACCGCGATACAAACTCAGCGGCGTGACATCCTTGGCGCGAAGCGGAGCCTCCTGCTGATGCCAGATGTAATAAAAGACATTCAAAACCAGCAATAACAGAAACAGCCACCGCATAGAGACCTCAAGACAAAGGGCAGGCCATCGCCAAGCCAACAAAAACCAGGTCAGGCACCACCCTCGCATCTGGAACAACCCCGGAAACCAGATTGGCATCCCCTCCTGTAAGAAACACCACGAATTCCTTTCCCCAATATTGCCGCGCCAATTCAAGCTGAGTCAGGACGAATCCCCTGAGCATCAGCATGCAACCACGCTCAACCGCCTCGACAGTCGCGCGACCTGGAGCGAGACTTTCATGGGCTCGCTCGGCCGCTATATCGTCATAGCGAATTTTTCGTGTGTGGGTACGCAATTGATTACGCATTAGCGGCATGCCAGGACAAATGAATCCGCCGAGATGCTCGCCATCCGCCGCCACGAAATCAGCAGTAACAGCAGTACCAAAATCAAGGACCAGGCACGCCCCCGAAGCAAGATGAAAACCGCCGAGCAAGGCCAGCCACCGATCGAGGCCTAGCCGCTCGTAATCCTCGTAGCCGTTTTTCACACCTGCCATTTCCCGGGCGGGCACAGCACGAACCACCGACACCCCGAATAAGTCAACCAGCGAAGCGACCAATGAGTCCGTCTCCGCCAAGGTCCTGACGCTAACAAGACGACATTTTTTGAGCTGGAACTTCCCTCCGTCATTCAGGCTCGTCAGCAGATCGTCGTCAGAGCTGACCACGCCCCCCTCGACCGGCGTTATCCCGTCAGCACGAAGAACACGCCATTTGATAAAGCTGTTGCCGCAGTCAAGCTCAAGAATCATCACGCAACCTCAAACTGAGCTCACCGCCGCTAAAGTTCTTTTCCACGCCATCTACCTTCAAACGCAGCGCACCCTGGTGATCAATGCCCAGCACAATGCCGTCAATTTTGTTAACACCTGCAATCAGAGATACAGCTCGGCCTTGCCAAAGATGGTACCGCTCCCATTCCGACTGGATCGCGGTAAACCCTGATGCATGATGACGCTCCAGATACTGCTGTAGCTTCGCACCCAATCGCGCCACCAGCTCATTTCGATCGAAATCCCTGCCCGCCTCAAGGCACATGGACGTCCACTGCTGGTCGACCTCATCAGTTGCTTGCATGTTCACATTAACCCCGACACCCAGGACGACATGGCAAACATCCGCAGGATCTCCCACCAACTCAAGCAGAATGCCGGCAATCTTTTTCTCACCCACCAGGACATCATTGGGCCATTTCAGTCCTGCCCCCGCGATGCCCATGTCGCGCAAGACATGCATGACAGCGAGCCCGACAACCAGACTCAGACCTTCAATTTGTCGCATGCCACCGTCAATGCGTAACACCAGGCTGTGATAGAGATTTTCAGCAAAGGGACTGACCCACTTACGACCACGACGACCGCGCCCCGCTATCTGTCGCTCGGCCAAAACCAAGAACGGTGCTGCTCCACCACGCTCAATGCAACGCAGCGCCTCGGCGTTAGTGGAGTCGATAGAGTCAAATATATGGACAGGCCACTCAGGAAGGCCTTTTGCGCGGATTTCCGCCGCATCCAAAAGCAACAGGGGCTTCGCCAATTGATACCCCCTACCTCGAACTTTATGCACAGACAATCCTAAATCCGCCTCCAAGTGCTGCAGCTGCTTCCATACAGCACTGCGACTGATACCCAGTGCAACACCCAGCGCCTGCCCCGAATGAAAGCGGCCATCCTTCAGAAGTTTTAGCAACGTGAGCATGCGGACTGCGCCCTGATAATGAGGCCCGCATGATAGCCATGCGCAAGACAGTTGCATAGAAACAGAAAAGGACTTTCCCGCAGGCAAAACAAAACCCCTACCTGCATCAGCAGATAGGGGTTTCGGAATTTAATCTTGACGATGACCTACTCTCACATGGGGAAACCCCACACTACCATCGGCGATGCATCGTTTCACTGCTGAGTTCGGGATGGGATCAGGTGGTTCCAATGCTCTATGGTCGTCAAGAAATTCGGGTACCGAGTCGTGGCCTGATGGCCTCGCTTCAGCAAATTGGGTATGTGATAGCTTTCGGTGTTTTGTGAAATTCGAACTTTCGGTTCGTTTCGTCTTCACACACCGCAATCTGGCGCTCTTTCGAGTCAGCAAATTGCTTGGGTGTTATATGGTCAAGCCTCACGGGCAATTAGTACAGGTTAGCTCAACGCCTCACAGCGCTTACACACCCTGCCTATCAACGTCGTAGTCTTCGACGGCCCTTCAGGGGACTCAAGGTCCCAGTGAGATCTCATCTTGAGGCAAGTTTCCCGCTTAGATGCTTTCAGCGGTTATCTTTCCCGAACATAGCTACCCGGCAATGCCACTGGCGTGACAACCGGAACACCAGAGGTTCGTCCACTCCGGTCCTCTCGTACTAGGAGCAGCCCCTCTCAAATCTCAAACGTCCACGGCAGATAGGGACCGAACTGTCTCACGACGTTCTAAACCCAGCTCGCGTACCACTTTAAATGGCGAACAGCCATACCCTTGGGACCGGCTTCAGCCCCAGGATGTGATGAGCCGACATCGAGGTGCCAAACACCGCCGTCGATATGAACTCTTGGGCGGTATCAGCCTGTTATCCCCGGAGTACCTTTTATCCGTTGAGCGATGGCCCTTCCATACAGAACCACCGGATCACTAAGACCTACTTTCGTACCTGCTCGACGTGTCTGTCTCGCAGTCAAGCGCGCTTTTGCCTTTATACTCTACGACCGATTTCCGACCGGTCTGAGCGCACCTTCGTACTCCTCCGTTACTCTTTAGGAGGAGACCGCCCCAGTCAAACTACCCACCATACACTGTCCTCGATCCGGATAACGGACCTGAGTTAGAACCTCAAAGTTGCCAGGGTGGTATTTCAAGGATGGCTCCACGCAGACTGGCGTCCACGCTTCAAAGCCTCCCACCTATCCTACACAAGCAAATTCAAAGTCCAGTGCAAAGCTATAGTAAAGGTTCACGGGGTCTTTCCGTCTAGCCGCGGATACACTGCATCTTCACAGCGATTTCAATTTCACTGAGTCTCGGGTGGAGACAGCGCCGCCATCGTTACGCCATTCGTGCAGGTCGGAACTTACCCGACAAGGAATTTCGCTACCTTAGGACCGTTATAGTTACGGCCGCCGTTTACCGGGGCTTCGATCAAGAGCTTCGCGTTAGCTAACCCCATCAATTAACCTTCCGGCACCGGGCAGGCGTCACACCCTATACGTCCACTTTCGTGTTTGCAGAGTGCTGTGTTTTTAATAAACAGTCGCAGCGGCCTGGTATCTTCGACCGGCGTGGGCTTACGCAGCAAGTGCTTCACCCTCACCGGCGCACCTTCTCCCGAAGTTACGGTGCCATTTTGCCTAGTTCCTTCACCCGAGTTCTCTCAAGCGCCTTGGTATTCTCTACCCAACCACCTGTGTCGGTTTGGGGTACGGTTCCTGGTTACCTGAAGCTTAGAAGCTTTTCTTGGAAGCATGGCATCAACCACTTCGTCACCCAAAGGGTAACTCGTCATCAGCTCTCGGCCTTGGAATCCCGGATTTACCTAAGATTCCAGCCTACCACCTTAAACTTGGACAACCAACGCCAAGCTGGCCTAGCCTTCTCCGTCCCTCCATCGCAATAACCAGAAGTACAGGAATATTAACCTGTTTTCCATCGACTACGCTTTTCAGCCTCGCCTTAGGGACCGACTAACCCTGCGTCGATTAACGTTGCGCAGGAAACCTTGGTCTTTCGGCGTGGGTGTTTTTCACACCCATTGTCGTTACTCATGTCAGCATTCGCACTTCTGATACCTCCAGCAAGCTTCTCAACTCACCTTCACAGGCTTACAGAACGCTCCTCTACCGCATCACTTGCGTGATACCCGTAGCTTCGGTGTATGGTTTGAGCCCCGTTACATCTTCCGCGCAGGCCGACTCGACTAGTGAGCTATTACGCTTTCTTTAAAGGGTGGCTGCTTCTAAGCCAACCTCCTAGCTGTCTAAGCCTTCCCACATCGTTTCCCACTTAACCATAACTTTGGGACCTTAGCTGACGGTCTGGGTTGTTTCCCTTTTCACGACGGACGTTAGCACCCGCCGTGTGTCTCCCATGCTCGGCACTTGTAGGTATTCGGAGTTTGCATCGGTTTGGTAAGTCGGGATGACCCCCTAGCCGAAACAGTGCTCTACCCCCTACAGTGATACATGAGGCGCTACCTAAATAGCTTTCGAGGAGAACCAGCTATCTCCGAGCTTGATTAGCCTTTCACTCCGATCCACAGGTCATCCGCTAACTTTTCAACGGTAGTCGGTTCGGTCCTCCAGTTAGTGTTACCCAACCTTCAACCTGCCCATGGATAGATCGCCCGGTTTCGGGTCTATTCCCAGCGACTAGACGCCCTATTAAGACTCGCTTTCGCTACGCCTCCCCTATTCGGTTAAGCTCGCCACTGAAAATAAGTCGCTGACCCATTATACAAAAGGTACGCAGTCACCCAACAAAGTGGGCTCCCACTGCTTGTACGCATACGGTTTCAGGATCTATTTCACTCCCCTCTCCGGGGTTCTTTTCGCCTTTCCCTCACGGTACTAGTTCACTATCGGTCAGTCAGTAGTATTTAGCCTTGGAGGATGGTCCCCCCATATTCAGACAAAGTTTCTCGTGCTCCGTCCTACTCGATTTCACTTCTAAGATCCTTTCGCGTACAGGGCTATCACCCACTATGGCCGCACTTTCCAGAGCGTTCCGCTAAAATCAAAGAAGCTTAAGGGCTAGTCCCCGTTCGCTCGCCACTACTAAGGGAATCTCGGTTGATTTCTTTTCCTCAGGGTACTTAGATGTTTCAGTTCCCCTGGTTCGCCTCTTGCACCTATGTATTCAGTACAAGATAACCATCTTATGATGGCTGGGTTCCCCCATTCAGACATCTCCGGATCAAAGTCTGTTTGCCGACTCCCCGAAGCTTTTCGCAGGCTACCACGTCTTTCATCGCCTCTGACTGCCAAGGCATCCACCGTATGCGCTTCTTCACTTGACCATATAACCCCAAGCAATCTGGTTATACTGTGAAGACGACATTCGCCGAAAATTCGAATTTCTCAACTAAGAGAACTCACAAATTTCACCTTAGCCTGATCCGTTACCAGTGAAAGTAACGTCCAGTCTATCTTTCTATCACATACCCAAATTTTTAAAGAACGAACTAGTCAAAGACTAGAAATCAACATTCACCATCGAACCGATGGAATGCTCATTTCTAAGCTTTCAGAAGCAGTTTATGGTGGAGCCAAGCGGGATCGAACCGCTGACCTCCTGCGTGCAAGGCAGGCGCTCTCCCAGCTGAGCTATGGCCCCATAACAAAATTGGTGGGTCTGGGCAGATTCGAACTGCCGACCTCACCCTTATCAGGGGTGCGCTCTAACCAACTGAGCTACAGACCCAATTTCGAGCTTGTAACTGTTAGCTGTGAGCTATCAGCTTGGAGCTTAAAGCTGCTTCTATCGTCTTCTTCAATGAATCAAGCAATTCGTGTGGGAGCTCATGAAGCAGCTGCGGTCGTCGATTAAGGAGGTGATCCAGCCGCAGGTTCCCCTACGGCTACCTTGTTACGACTTCACCCCAGTCATGAATCACACCGTGGTAACCGTCCTCCCGAAGGTTAGACTAGCTACTTCTGGTGCAACCCACTCCCATGGTGTGACGGGCGGTGTGTACAAGGCCCGGGAACGTATTCACCGCGACATTCTGATTCGCGATTACTAGCGATTCCGACTTCACGCAGTCGAGTTGCAGACTGCGATCCGGACTACGATCGGTTTTGTGGGATTAGCTCCACCTCGCGGCTTGGCAACCCTCTGTACCGACCATTGTAGCACGTGTGTAGCCCAGGCCGTAAGGGCCATGATGACTTGACGTCATCCCCACCTTCCTCCGGTTTGTCACCGGCAGTCTCCTTAGAGTGCCCACCATAACGTGCTGGTAACTAAGGACAAGGGTTGCGCTCGTTACGGGACTTAACCCAACATCTCACGACACGAGCTGACGACAGCCATGCAGCACCTGTCTCAATGTTCCCGAAGGCACCAATCCATCTCTGGAAAGTTCATTGGATGTCAAGGCCTGGTAAGGTTCTTCGCGTTGCTTCGAATTAAACCACATGCTCCACCGCTTGTGCGGGCCCCCGTCAATTCATTTGAGTTTTAACCTTGCGGCCGTACTCCCCAGGCGGTCAACTTAATGCGTTAGCTGCGCCACTAAGAGCTCAAGGCTCCCAACGGCTAGTTGACATCGTTTACGGCGTGGACTACCAGGGTATCTAATCCTGTTTGCTCCCCACGCTTTCGCACCTCAGTGTCAGTATCAGTCCAGGTGGTCGCCTTCGCCACTGGTGTTCCTTCCTATATCTACGCATTTCACCGCTACACAGGAAATTCCACCACCCTCTACCATACTCTAGCTCGACAGTTTTGAATGCAGTTCCCAGGTTGAGCCCGGGGCTTTCACATCCAACTTAACGAACCACCTACGCGCGCTTTACGCCCAGTAATTCCGATTAACGCTTGCACCCTCTGTATTACCGCGGCTGCTGGCACAGAGTTAGCCGGTGCTTATTCTGTCGGTAACGTCAAAACACTAACGTATTAGGTTAATGCCCTTCCTCCCAACTTAAAGTGCTTTACAATCCGAAGACCTTCTTCACACACGCGGCATGGCTGGATCAGGCTTTCGCCCATTGTCCAATATTCCCCACTGCTGCCTCCCGTAGGAGTCTGGACCGTGTCTCAGTTCCAGTGTGACTGATCATCCTCTCAGACCAGTTACGGATCGTCGCCTTGGTGAGCCATTACCCCACCAACTAGCTAATCCGACCTAGGCTCATCTGATAGCGCAAGGCCCGAAGGTCCCCTGCTTTCTCCCGTAGGACGTATGCGGTATTAGCGTCCGTTTCCGAGCGTTATCCCCCACTACCAGGCAGATTCCTAGGCATTACTCACCCGTCCGCCGCTCTCAAGAGGTGCAAGCACCTCTCTACCGCTCGACTTGCATGTGTTAGGCCTGCCGCCAGCGTTCAATCTGAGCCATGATCAAACTCTTCAGTTCAAACATCTTTGGGTTTTGAGAAAACCCTAAACTTGGCTCAGCAATCGTTGGTTACATCTTTGATTTCTCGCGGAGTAACTTGTGATGCTGATAATCTGTTGACTAGCAGTCTGACTCCACAAGCACCCACACGAATTGCTTGATTCAGTTGTTAAAGAGCGGTTGGCTGAGTCTTTCGTCTCAACCGAGGCGCGCATTCTACAGCGCCCCGTGTATCTGTCAAGCGGTTATTTTAAGAAGTTTTCAAAGTTTCGCTTCGGAAACATCAACAACTTCAACCACTTGCGCTTCCGATCTCTCGTTAGCGGGAGGCGAATTCTACAGCGTTACTCGCTGCTGTCAACACCTCTTTTTCACCGCTTTCGACCGAGAAGATCGAACCGCCGATAGAGCCAAACATCACCGCTCTATCTGCTCCTTCCAAGCTTCGATGAACTGAAGCCCTGCATCTTCGAAACCTACTTAACTCATTGAATCTCAAGGAGTTTTCCGTTTCGACTGTGCCGGAAGTGGGGCGAATTATAGACTTCCAGAATCTGCCGTCAACCCTTAATTTCAGCTTTATTCGGATTTCAGCGTAATCCGCGCAAAAGCCTTCTTGCCGGCCTGGCATACATGAGTAGAACCCAGCTCATATATATAGGTGCGATCCACAACCTCACCATCTACACGCACACCGCCCGAACCAAGGAGATCTCGTGCCACCGCCGCATTCTTGACCAGGCCTGCTTTATTAAGGACCGCCGCAATCGGCATACCCTCGGCAGCAACCAGCTCGATCTCCGGCAAGTCATCCGGCAGCTCGCCATCCTTCATACGATTACCCGCCGCACGGTGAGCGCTGGCAGCTGCCTCTTCACCATGGAAACGAGCAACGATCTCTTCGGCCAGCTTGATCTTGATGTCCCGCGGATTAGCCCCAGCCTCTACATCAGCACGGAACGCATTGATCTCATCCATTGACCGGAAGCTCAACAGCTCGAAGTAGCGCCACATCAGCGCATCAGGAATGGAGACCAGCTTGCCGTACATGGCGCCTGGCGCTTCCTGGATGCCCACGTAGTTGCCCAGCGATTTGGACATCTTCTTCACGCCATCCAACCCCTCCAGCAATGGCATGGTCAGGATGCACTGCGCCTCCTGACCATAACCGCGCTGCAGCTCACGCCCCATCAACAGGTTGAATTTCTGATCGGTGCCGCCGAGCTCAACGTCCGCGCGCAACGCAACCGAGTCATAACCCTGTACAAGCGGATAGAGGAACTCATGGATAGCGATTGGCTGATTGGTTGTATAGCGCTTGTCGAAATCATCGCGCTCAAGCATGCGAGCCACGGTGTATTGAGACGTCAGGCGAATGAAATCCGCCGGCCCCATCTTATCCATCCAAGTGGAGTTGAAAGCCACTTCGGTCTTGGCCGGATCAAGAATCTTGAATACCTGGGTCTTGTAGGTCTCGGCGTTATCGAGGACCTGCTCACGGGTCAGCGGCGGGCGCGTAGCACTCTTGCCGCTCGGGTCACCGATCATGCCGGTGAAGTCACCTATAAGGAAGATGACCTGGTGGCCCAGATCCTGGAACTGGCGCAGCTTATTAATAAGCACGGTGTGACCCAGGTGCAGATCGGGCGCCGTCGGATCGAAGCCAGCCTTGATACGCAGCGGCTGCCCACGCTTGAGCTTTTCGATCAACTCGGACTCGACCAACAGTTCTTCCGCACCACGCTTGATCAGCGCTAGCTGCTCTTCAACCGACTTCATAACAGACCCGTAAGGCTCAGATTCAAAGGGCCCCAACCATACAAGATCGCGCACCAAATACAAGGTTTGCCAGGCGCAAGGACGCCAATCCACAGAACAGAGCGTTCGCGGGCTTGCTTCGCAGGGGTTTTGGTTATATTTTATACAGTTATTTCATCTTCATCATGTCATTCATCTTTTCCAATTCATTTTTTCAAAAGCCAAAATTACTTATGACCACAGAACCGTCTAAAGCGCCGCCGCTTTACCCGAAGACCCACCTGCTTGCCGCAAGTGGCATCGCAGCCCTCCTTAGCCTGGCGCTCCTGGTGTTTCCCTCCAGCGATGTTGAAGCCAAAAAGACGACTCTGAGTCTTGAACTGGAAAGCCCTGCTGAACAACTGACACAAGAACAAGACGCCGCCGAAGCCGTTCAAGCCACAAACGAGCCGGCTGCTTCTCCGTTTGCACAGATTGAAAACAGCCCGCAAGACCCTGCCCAGGCCGCCTCTCAGGCAGAAGCGCCTGTGGCAGAAGAAAAGAAAGGACCGGACCATCGCGAAGTGATTGTTGCCAAGGGCGACACTCTCTCCACACTCTTCGAAAAGGTTGGCCTGCCTTCGACTTCGGTCCATGAAGTCCTGGCCAGCGACAAACAAGCCAAGCAATTCACTCAATTGCAACGCGGCCAGAAACTCGAATTCGAACTCAATCCAGACGGACAGCTGACCAACCTGCACACCAAGCTGAGTGACCTGGAAAGCATCACCCTGACCAAAAATGACAAGGGTTATGTATTCAACCGCGTCACCGCCAAGCCTACCGTTCGCTCGGCCTACGTCCATGGCGTCATCAACAGCTCGCTGTCCCAGTCCGCTGCGCGCGCCGGCCTTTCCCATAGCCTGACCATGGATATGGCCAGTGTCTTCGGCTACGACATCGACTTCGCCCAGGACATTCGCCAGGGCGACGAATTCGACGTCATCTACGAGCAGAAAGTGGTCAATGGCAAGAGCGTCGGCAACGGCCCGATTCTCTCCGCGCGCTTCACCAACCGCGGCAAGACGTACACTGCGGTGCGCTACACCAACAAGCAAGGCAACAGCAGCTACTACACCGCCGACGGCAACAGCATGCGCAAGGCATTCATCCGTACACCGGTTGATTTCGCCCGTATTAGCTCGAAGTTCTCCGCAGGTCGCAAGCATCCGATCCTGAACAAGATTCGCGCCCACAAAGGTGTCGACTACGCCGCCCCTCGTGGCACGCCAATCAAGGCAGCCGGCGACGGCAAGGTGTTGCTGGCAGGCCGTCGCGGCGGTTATGGCAACACCGTGATCATTCAGCACGGCAATACCTATCGCACCCTGTACGGGCACATGCAGGGCTTCGCCAAAGGCGTGAAGACTGGCGGCACCGTCAAGCAAGGCCAGGTGATTGGCTACATCGGCACCACCGGCCTCTCCACCGGCCCGCACTTGCACTATGAGTTCCAGGTCAACGGCGTTCATGTCGATCCACTTGGCCAGAAGTTGCCGATGGCCGATCCGATCGCCAAGGGCGAGCGCGCACGCTTCCTGGCTCAAAGCCAACCTTTGATGGCTCGCATGGATCAAGAGAAAGCCACCATGCTGGCCTCGAGCAAGCGCTAAGCATGGCGCTTTATATCGGTGTGATGTCCGGGACCAGCCTGGACGGCTTGGATATCGCACTGATCGAACTGACCCCGGCGATCAAATTGATCGCCACGCACTACATCCCCATGCCCGCCGTTCTGCGCACCGAATTGCTCGAATTGTGCAGCAGCGGGCCCGATGAGATCGCCCGTTCCGCCATTGCCCAACAAAGCTGGGTAAAGCTGGCCGCGCAGGGCATCCATACCCTGCTCAACGAACAGAAACTCAAGCCTGAAGACATCAGGGCGATTGGCAGCCACGGCCAGACCATCCGCCATGAACCGGCCCGTGGGTTTACTGTGCAAATTGGCAATCCGGCACTGTTGAGCGAATTGACCGGCATCACCGTCGTCAGCGATTTCCGAAGCCGCGATGTCGCCGCTGGCGGGCAAGGCGCCCCACTGGTCCCGGCGTTTCACGAAGCATTGTTCGAAGAACGAGCCGGTCATCGTGCCGTGCTGAATGTCGGTGGCTTCAGCAACCTCAGCCTGATAGCGCCCGCAAAACCTGTCGCCGGTTTCGACTGCGGCCCAGGCAACGTAATGCTCGATGCCTGGATTCATCAACAACGCGGTGAGCATTTCGATCGCGACGGCCAATGGGCCGCCAGCGGAAAAGTCGAGCCAGCCTTGCTCAAGGCACTGCTCAGCGACCCCTTCTTCGTCACCAAGGGTCCGAAAAGTACCGGTCGTGAAGTATTCAACCTGCCGTGGCTGAGCCAGCATTTGTCGCAGTTGCCAGCCTTCGCCCCGGAAAACGTCCAGGCGACGTTACTCGAACTGACCGCCCTGACCATCGTCGAATCACTTCAGTATGCCCAGCCGAATACTCAGGAGTTGCTGGTCTGCGGCGGCGGCGCGCACAACCAGGCGTTCATGAAGCGCCTGGCTGAATTGCTGCCAGAGGCCACCGTCAGCAGCACGGCGGCATATGGAGTGGATCCGGACTGGGTCGAAGCCATGGCGTTCGCCTGGCTCGCCCATTGCTGTCTTGAAGGTATTCCAGGTAACCGTCCAAGTGTCACGGGCGCCCGTGGCCTGCGCATACTCGGCGCTATCTACCCGGCCTGAATCCAATAATCACGGACAAAAAAAACGCCGCAGGGCCTAAGGCACCGCGGCGTTTTTATTGAAGCCTTCAGATCGAGAACGAAGAGCCGCACCCACAAGTGGTGGTGGCGTTAGGGTTCTTGATCACGAAACGCGAGCCTTCCAGACCTTCCTGATAATCTACCTCGGCACCTGCAAGGTACTGGAAGCTCATCGGGTCGACCACCAGGCTGACCCCTTCGCGCTCGACAATGGTGTCGTCTTCGGCCACTTCTTCATCGAAAGTGAAGCCGTACTGGAAACCGGAACAACCGCCGCCCGTAACAAATACGCGCAGCTTCAAACGATCATTGCCCTCTTCATCGACCAGGCTCTTCACCTTGTGCGCGGCACCGTGGGTGAATTGCAAAGCCGTGGGGGTGAAGGTTTCGACGCTCATGCTGAATATCTCCCGGCGCTTACGCCGCCATAATGCGTGATGGCGGGCATTATCCGCTTCTCCTAGAAAATTGGTCAACTATTTGCGGAGCAGCGGCAAGCTACAAGTTCAAAGCTGCAAGCTTGCAGCTTGTGGCTGCTCTTAAGGCAACATCCCCGCATGGGACAGCCCCAGGCGCTCATCCAGCCCGAACAGGATGTTCAGGTTCTGCACGGCCTGGCCGGACGCGCCCTTGACCAAGTTGTCGATGACCGACAACACCACCACCAGATCACCGTCCTGGGGACGATGCACGGCGATCCGGCAAACGTTCGCACCGCGCACGCTGCGGGTTTCCGGATGACTGCCAGCCGGCATCACGTCGACGAACGGTTCGTTGGCATAACGTTTTTCAAACAACGCCTGCAGATCCACCGAACGATCGACGACAGTCGCATACAGGGTGGAATGGATACCACGAATCATCGGGGTCAGGTGCGGCACGAAGGTCAGGCCGACGTCCTTGCCCGCTGCCCGGCGCAAGCCCTGGCGAATTTCCGGCAAGTGGCGATGCCCTTTGACCGCGTACGCCTTCATGCTTTCCGACGTCTCGGAATACAGCGAGCCGACACTGGCGCCACGCCCGGCACCGCTGACACCGGACTTGCAGTCGGCGATCAGGCGCGAAGCATCGGCAAGACCGGCTTCCAGCAGCGGCAAGAACCCCAGCTGTGTCGCCGTCGGATAGCAACCCGGCACAGCGATCAATCGTGCCTGTTTGATCTTCTCGCGATTGACTTCCGGCAAGCCGTAGACCGCCTCTTCAAGCAGTTCCGGCGCACCGTGGGGCTGGCCGTACCATTTGGCCCATTCATCGGCGTCCTGCAGGCGGAAGTCCGCCGACAGGTCGATGACCTTGGTGCCGGCGGCCAGCAGTTCGCCGGCCAGGGCGTGAGCAACACCGTGGGGCGTGGCGAAGAACACCACATCGCAGGCGCCGAGGGTCTTGACGTCCGGAACGCTGAACGCCAGGCCGTCGTAATGGCCTCGCAGGTTCGGGTACATGTCGGCGACGGCCAGGCCGGCCTCGGATCGGGAGGTGATGACCACCACTTCAGCCTGCGGATGCTGTGCCAGCAGACGCAGCAGTTCGACACCGGTGTAACCCGTGCCGCCGACGATACCGACCTTGACCATAAACCTGCCCTCAACGAACCCACTGGAAAGCCGTCGATGATAGGGGCCGCAGGGCGTGGCGACAACCGTCAAGGTGACGTGCGGCCGCTCTAACCTCTACTATCGAGCTACCGTGATTTCTTGGAATAACTAAAAATGCTCTATCTGTGGCTCAAAGCACTTCACATTGTCAGCATGGTCTGCTGGTTCGCCGGCCTGTTCTACCTGCCTCGCCTGTTTGTCTATCACGCCCAAAGCGAGGACAGCGTCAGCAAAGAGCGCTTCAGCGTCATGGAGCGCAAGCTGTACCGCGGCATCATGGGCCCGGCGATGATCGCCACCCTCATATTCGGCATCTGGCTGCTGAGCCTCAACGCCGGTGCCTACTTCACTCAGGGAGGCTGGATGCACGCCAAGTTGACCTTGGTCGTGCTGTTGATCGGTTACCACCACATGTGCGGCGCCCAGGTGAAACGCTTCGCTCGTGGCGAAAACACCCGCAGCCATGTCTTTTATCGCTGGTTCAATGAGGTGCCGGTTCTGATATTGCTGGCTATCGTAATTCTGGTCGTCGTCCGACCGTTCTAATCTCCAATCAGCATTCATTATCCGGGGTACTTCCAATGTCGTTGCCCGCTCTGCTTGAACAACGCTTGCGCCTGCCCGTCGTGGCGGCGCCCATGTTCCTGATTTCCAATCCGCAATTGGTGCTGGCCTGCTGCCGCAATGGCATCGTCGGCAGCTTTCCGGCGTTGAACCAGCGCGAAAGCAGCGGCTTCAAGGCCTGGCTGGAAGAAATCGAAGCAGGCCTGGCGACCTTGGAAAACCCGGCGCCCTACGCCGTGAACCTGATCGTCCATCACAGCAACCCGCGACTTCAAGCCGACCTGGCCATCTGCATCGAACACAAGGTGCCGATCGTCATCACCAGCCTGGGCGCGGTGAAAGAACTAGTGGACGCGGTGCACGGTTATGGCGGGCTGGTGTTCCATGACGTGACGACCCGACGTCATGCCGAAAAAGCCGCCGAAGCCGGTGTCGATGGCTTGATCGCCGTTGCCGCCGGCGCAGGCGGGCATGCCGGGACCTGGAGCCCGTTTTCACTGATTGCCGAGATCCGCCAGTTTTTCGATAAGACCCTGCTGCTTGCAGGATGCCTGAACCACGGCCATCAGATTCTGGCCGCACAATTGCTTGGCGCGGACCTGGCCTACTTCGGTACGCGATTTATCGGTACAAGCGAAAGCCACGCACCTGACGCTTATAAAGAGATGTTGCTCACATCCAGAGCCGCGGACATCGTGCATACTCCTGCTGTATCCGGGGTGCCGGCGAGTTTCATGCGCCAGAGCCTGGAGAATGCCGGTTTCGATCTCGCCGCCCTGCAGAACAAAGGCGAGGTGGATTTTGGCTCGAAACTCAAACCGCTGAACGATGAAGCCAAGGCCTGGAAAACCGTATGGTCCGCCGGCCAGGGCGTGGGGGGAATCGATGATTTGCCCAGCGTCGATCAGTTGGTGGCGCGCCTGGATGAAGAATACCGTCAAGCACAAGCCCGGGCGGCACAGCTTGGCGGGCAATGGCCGCGCTGAACCAGCCCAAACAAAACAACTACTTAACTTTCAGAGACAAGGATGCCGGGCATGAGCGAAACCCGTTTCAACATCGTGTTCGACGGCGGCGTGATGCCGGGCGTCGATACCACCACCGCCAAACTCAACCTCGCCGAGCTGTTCAAGAGCGACGTCGCCGCCATTGAACGACTGTTCACCGGTCGCAAGGTGGCCCTGAAAAGCAACCTGTCCCAGAACGAGGCGCAGCAGTACCTCGAAGCGCTCAACAAAAGCGGTATCGATGCCAGGATCGAAGCCGAACCCACCGTCCAATTGAGCCTTGGCGAAGTACAGGACGCGCCACGGCAACCGAGTGGACGCCACCCCGATTCGATCATCGAACCCGCCTCGCCCTACGCGCCTCCCCGCGCCGAAGTCGGTGAAGCGCTTGCCGAGTACAGCACCCTCAAGCCCTTCAGCTTCGATGGCCGTATTGGGCGCCTTCGCTACCTGGCCTGGACCATGGCGTTGACCCTGGCTCTACTGCCCTTGGTCGGCGTGGGCTTCTGGCTCGCCTCGACCTGGCTGCTGGCTTCCGACTCGATAGCGGCGCTCATTGTCGGCGGCCTGCTCGCTGCGGTCGTTGTGCTTGCCTTTGCCTTCGTGAGCATCCAGTTCAACGTCCAGCGCCTGCACGACCTCGGTTGGTCGGGGTGGTTGTGGCTGATCAACCTGGTTCCCTTCGTGGGCAGCATCTTCCCGTTCATCCTCATCATCGCGCCAGGCAACACCGGTGCAAACCAATATGGCCCGCCACCCCCGCGCAATACCACGGGGGTCAAGCTGTTGGCCTCGCTCTGGCTCGTGATGATCGTATTGATTTTCATCGCCACGTTTGCAGGCATCTTCGGAGCCCTCCAGGAAGACTACGACACCAGCAGCCTGAGCAGCTACGAAAGCAGCGAGTCCAGCAGCGAAACCGCTGAAGAGCCCGCCGTTGAGGCAGCCGAGCCCGCTCCGCCTTCTGTAGACTATGAAGAAGAAGAGGAACAATAAGCGCGCTTCATGCCGGTGACAGCCCAGTCATTTGGCGGCGGGCTGTTGCGATGGAGAACTGCATGACCCGTTACGCACTGATCACTGGCGCCTCCAGCGGCATCGGCCTGGCCATGGCTGAAGCGCTGGCCCGGCGTGGCCGCAACTTGATACTGGTGGCTCGACAACGTGATCGGCTGGAAAGCATTGCAATCGAACTGACCCAGCGGTTTGGCGTGGAGGTACTGTTCCGGGCTTGCGACCTGGGCGAACCGCTGAGGCTTTCAGGCTTTTTGCTGGAACTGGAGGAAGGTGAACGGCAAATCGACCTGCTGGTCAATTGCGCGGGTATCGGCACCAGCGGGCCGTTCCTGGGCCAGGACTGGATGACCGAGCAGGACCTGATCGAAGTCAACATCCTTGCCCTGACACGGCTTTGTCATGCCGTTGGCAATAGCATGGCGCTGCTTGGCGGCGGCCAGATCCTCAACGTTGCCTCGGTCGCCGCGTTCCAGCCCGGACCTTGGATGAGCACCTACCACGCCAGTAAGGCCTATGTGCTGCACTTCTCCGAAGCCCTGCGGGTTGAATTGAAAAAATGCGCGATCAAGGTCTCGGTGCTTTGTCCTGGTCCGACCCGAACCGGCTTTTTTTCCAAGGCGCAGATGGACGAGCAAAAACTCATCGCCAGCAAATCGCTGATGAGCCCGGAAGAAGTCGCCCTGTACGCCGTGCGCGCACTGGACAAAAACCGCGCCATCATCATTCCCGGACGCCGCAACCGCTGGCTGGCCGTACTGCCGCGGCTAGGATCACGGTGGCTGGTCCGGACGATCGCCGGCATGGTCAACAAGGCTTACTGCCCGCACTGATGCCCTCACGCTGAACAGCCAAGACACCTCGATCGAGGCCTTCGAGGCATTCGACCTCAACGAACCCAACGGAGAAAACAGCTGTGGATACTCTGTTTACCAAGATCATCAACCGGGAAATCCCGGCGAAGATCATTTACGAGGATGACCAGGTACTGGCCTTCCACGACATCGCCCCCCAAGCGCCCGTGCACTTTCTAGTCATTCCAAAGAAACCGATCCGCACGCTCAATGACCTTACCGAAGAAGACAAGGGCCTGGCCGGGCACATTCTGTTCACTGCCCAGCGCCTGGCGCTGGAATTGGGCTGTGAAGAAGGTTTTCGCGTGGTGATGAATTGCAATGAACTGGGTGGGCAGACGGTCTATCACATTCATATGCATGTGCTGGGTCAGCGCCAGATGAACTGGCCGCCGGGCTGATACCCCTGACCCAACGCAAATCTTCGACGGCCGATTGGGTTAAACTGGCCGCTGTGATTTTTCCCGGAGGTAAGCATGACTACCCAACGTCACTACTCGCCGATTGACCGCCTGTTGCTGCAAGCCGACACCGCGATGCGCACTCTGCTGCCCTTCAGTGGCCAGCCGTACCGCCCATCACCGGCTATCGTGCAACCGGACGCGCAATTGAGTGACGAGCAAACCCGCCACGTCGCTGGATTGATGCGTATCAACCACACCGGCGAAGTCTGCGCCCAGGCGCTGTATCAGGGCCAGGCGCTGACAGCGAAGCTGCCGCAGGTGCGTGAGGCAATGGAACATGCCGCCGAGGAAGAAATCGATCACTTGGTCTGGTGTGAACAACGGATTCGCCAACTGGGCAGCCACACCAGTGTCCTGAACCCGCTGTTCTATGGGATGTCGTTCGGGATCGGCGCCGTCGCCGGGCTGATCAGCGACAAAGTCAGCCTCGGCTTCGTCGCGGCGACCGAGCATCAAGTGTGCAAGCACTTGAACGAACACCTGGAGCAATTGCCGGCTGAGGACGAGAAATCCAGGGCGATCCTCGAGCAGATGCGCGTGGATGAAGAACACCACGCCGAAAGCGCGCTTGACGCCGGTGGCTTCCGTTTCCCGGCCCCGGTGAAATTCGGCATGAGCCTGCTGGCCAAGGTCATGACCAAGAGCACTTATCGGATTTGACGATGATTGGGATTTGGATAACCCATCCTCATTCCCCGGAAACTAAAAAGGCGACTTCCCAACGGGAGTCGCCTTTTTTCTATCCGACCATTTCAGTGCAGCAAGTCGCAAGCCCTTGGATGGCGACTCAACCCAACTCGATGATTTCATAATCGTGGGTAATTTCGACCCCGGCGGCACCAAGCATGATCGAAGCCGAGCAGTACTTCTCAGCAGACAGCTCAATGGCGCGCTTGACCTGGGCTTCCTTCAGGGCTCGCCCCTTCACCACGAAGTGCATGTGAATCTTGGTAAACACCTTTGGGTCTTCAGTGGCGCGTTCCGCTTCGAGGAACGCTTCGCAGCTTTCGACGGCCTGGCGGGACTTCTTGAGAATGCTGACCACGTCGAAGTTGCTGCAACCGCCCACGCCCAACAGGAGCATTTCCATCGGCCGAACACCCAGGTTCCGGCCACCGGCCTCTGGCGGGCCGTCCATGACGACCACATGACCACTGCCTGACTCACCGAGGAACATGGCTTCGCCAGCCCATTGGATGCGTGCCTTCATCGCCAAGACTCCACTGTTAAAAAAGGGTCGCCAGCTTAGCACAGCACCTCGTCATGACGGCTCTCCGTCGTAGGAAGCTCTTCCTGTCAGCCTGTAGGTAAATTCTCGAATCTATTCAAGACGCCTCTGTTAAGCTGGCGCGAATTCGCTGGCGTATGGCCAGCTTTTAGCGATAGCCATTCGCCCTCATAACAAAACCAAACCACAACACTGCGCAGTCTTTCGGGATACAACCATGGTTGCCATTACTCCCACGCTCAAGATCAAGAATCTCGACAAACTTTTGATGCATTGTCAGCGCCGCCGCTATCCAGCCAAACACAACATCATTTGTGCAGGTGATCGTTCCGACACGCTGTTTTTCATCCTCAAGGGCTCGGTTACCATCCTGATAGAAGATGACGACGGTCGGGAAATGATCATCGCCTACCTCAACTCCGGAGATTTCTTCGGCGAGCTGGGGTTGTTCGAACAGGCGGGCAAGGAGCAAGAACGCAGTGCCTGGGTGCGGACCAAGATTGAATGTGAAGTTGCGGAAATCAGCTACGCCAAATTCCGAGAACTGTCCCTGCAAGACCCGGAC
Organism: Pseudomonas sp. Z3-6; assembly: GCF_051131985.1. Classification (NCBI taxonomy): domain Bacteria; kingdom Pseudomonadati; phylum Pseudomonadota; class Gammaproteobacteria; order Pseudomonadales; family Pseudomonadaceae; genus Pseudomonas; species Pseudomonas sp. Z3-6. The sequence goes on along the minus strand of NZ_CP071644.1, from coordinate 729,742 downwards.
ATTCTTTACGTCCTCAGCGGACAAATCGCACAACGCCTGCGCAATACCACCCGCAAGGTCGGCGATCTCGCGTTTTTCGATGTCACCGGACGTGTCGCACGTTGCCTGCTGGAATTGTGCAAGCAGCCCGATGCCATGACCCACCCCGACGGCATGCAGATCAAGGTGACCCGCCAAGAGATTGGACGGATTGTCGGTTGTTCGCGGGAAATGGTCGGTCGCGTACTCAAGGACTTGGAAGAGCGCAACTTGGTCAGCGTCAAAGGCAAGACCATGGTGGTGTTCGGAACGCGTTAAGCGCCCAGCAGTTGGGTCAGCATTTGCCGATACAACGCTTCGAGCCGCTCCAACGCGTGAGGCGCCGGGAATTTTTCATGCAGGGCGATGTGGCTCTCGGCACGCACTCGCTGCTCCAGGCCACAGGCTTCATTGAAGCGATTGACCGCCGCGACCATGGACTCGCGCTCGTTCTCCAGCAACAGCGCGCCATGAACCAGACCCACCGGACGTTGACCGCCCTTGCTCTGGCGCCAGCGCTGAGCGGTGCCAACCATCTTCCGGCCGTCGAGGTTGACGTTGAAGCGTCCGTCGCAAAAGGCCCCTTCCACTTCGCCCAGCGAAGGCACCCCGCCCAATTCATCCAGCAATTGGCAGATGGGATCGCACAATCGGCGGTACCCGGTTTCGATGCGGCCATGGTCACCTTCGCTGCGCGGTGGCGCGTAGACCAAGGCGATATTGACGGTAGCGGCCGACTGCGGCACCGGCTCACCGCCGGTTTCGCGCAGCAGGACTGGCCAGCCATGGGCGGCCGAGACTTCACAGGCGTGCTCGAATCCCGGCAGGCGACTCAAGCGGCGCGGCATGACCAGCGCACGGTCATTGGGCTGCCAGAACAGCAGGCCGAATTCGGCGTCGCCCGCGCAGATGCTGGCCAACAGATCCTGTTCGGCTTGCAGACCCGCTTCGACGGTAAGGGACATCACAGGCGACATGGATCAGTCCAGCGTCGAGCCGCTCACCGGCAGGCCTCGTTCAGGAAAGAACAGTCGTTGCAATTCCGTCCCCGGGTTCTCGGCCCGCATGAAGGCCTCGCCCACCAGGAATGAGTAGACATCGCTGACTTCCATCAGCTCGACATCGGCCCGATTGAGGATGCCACTTTCAGTGATGACCAGGCGATCCCGTGGGATGCGCGGCAACAGGTCCAGAGTGGTTTCCAGGCTCACTTCAAAGGTGTGCAGGTTGCGATTGTTCACACCGACCAGTTTCGTATCGAGGGTTTTCAGGGCTCGCTCCAACTCGTCGCCGTCATGGACTTCCACCAGGACATCCAGCCCGACACTCTTGGCTACGGCCGCCAGTTCGGCCATTTTCACGTCGTCCAGGGCGGAAACGATCAACAGCACGCAATCGGCGCCCAGCGCCCGAGCCTCGACGATCTGGTACGGATCGATCATGAAATCCTTGCGGATCACCGGCAACTTGCACGCCGCCCGCGCCTGCTTCAGGTAGTCGTCGGCCCCTTGGAAAAAGTCGACGTCAGTCAACACCGAGAGGCAGGTCGCGCCGCCCTTCTCGTAGCTCCGTGCAATGTCGGCCGGAACGAAGTGTTCACGGATCACGCCCTTGCTGGGGGACGCCTTCTTGATTTCGGCAATCACCGCCGGCTGTTTTTTCTTGGCCTGATCGATCAGCGCCGTGGCAAAACCCCGCGGCGCATCCGCTGAACGCGCCAGGTTTTCCAGCTCGGCCAGACTGACGCGAGCGCGACGCTCAGCCACTTCCTCAGCCTTGCGAGCCAGAATGTTTTCCAGAACCGTTGGCACGCTCATCCTTCGTTCTCCACTTTGAATACGGCGGTAAATGCACCCAACTCTTCGAGTTTTTCCCTGGCCAGGCCAGTGTGCAGTGCATCATGGGCCAGTTCCACGCCTTGCTTGAGGCTGCTGGCGTGGTCGGCGGCGTACAACGCGGCACCGGCATTGAGCACGATCATCTCGGCGGCTTTCTGGCCATTCTCGGTCTTGCGGCGACCCAGGGCATCGCGGATCAACTCCAGCGATTGGGCCGGACCATCGACCGCCAGGCCATGCAAGCTCTGGCTCTTCATGCCGAGGTCTTCAGGTTCGACCCAATACTCGCTGATCTGATCATTTTTTAGTTCGGCCACGAATGTCGGCGCCGCCAGGCTGAATTCATCCAGGCCATCCTTCGAATGGACCACCAGCACGTGCTTGCTGCCCAGGCGCTGCAGGACTTCGGCCAACGGCCGGCACAACGCCTGGCTGAACACGCCCACCACTTGATGCTTCACGCCGGCCGGATTCGTAAGCGGGCCGAGCATGTTGAACAGCGTACGCAGGCCCAGCTCACGGCGCGGCGCGGCAGCGTGTTTCATGGCGCTATGGTGCGTCTGGGCAAACATGAAACCAATGCCGACATTGTCGATACAGCGCGCCACTTGAACCGGCGTCAGGTTCAGGTAGATGCCAGCCGCCTCCAGCAGATCGGCACTGCCGCTCTTGCCTGAGACTGCGCGGTTGCCATGCTTGGCAACGGTGCAACCGGCCGCCGCAACGACAAACGACGAGGCGGTGGACACGTTGAAGATATTGGCGCCGTCACCACCGGTGCCGACCACATCGACCACGCCGTCCAGGGTCTTGAGTTCGACCTTGTCCGCCAGCTCACGCATCGCCGACACGGCACCGACGATTTCATCGATGCTCTCGCTCTTCATGCGCATGGCCATCATGAACGCGCCGATCTGCGCATCCGTGCATTGGCCGGTCATGATTTCACGCATCACGTCGCGCATCTCGTCGGTGCTCAGGTCGAGATGGCCGACGATACGGCTCAGGGCTGTCTTGATATCCATGAAAAGTCCTTAGCGCGTGCCGCCGGTTTGTTTGAGGAAGTTGGCGAACAGCTCGTGGCCCTGCTCGGTGAGAATAGACTCGGGATGGAATTGCACACCCTCGATATTCAACGTCTTGTGGCGCAACCCCATGATTTCATCGACGGAGCCGTCTTCAAGCTGGGTCCAGGCCGTCAACTCCAGGCAGTCGGGCAGAGTTTCGCGCTTGACGATCAGCGAGTGGTAGCGGGTTACGGTAAGCGGATGATTCAACCCCGCGAACACGCCCTTGTCCTCGTGGAATACCGGGCTAGTCTTACCGTGCATGACATGCCGGGCGCGCACGACATCGCCACCGAACGCCTGGCCGATCGACTGATGCCCCAGGCAGACGCCCAGGATTGGCAGCTTGCCGGCGAAATACTTGATAGCGTCGATGGAAATGCCCGCTTCGGTTGGCGTGCACGGGCCGGGGGAAACCACGATGCGCTCAGGCTTGAGGGCTTCGATTTCGGCGATGGTCAGTTCGTCGTTGCGCACGACCTTGACCTCGGAACCCAGCTCGCCGAGATACTGCACAACGTTGTAGGTAAAAGAGTCGTAGTTATCGATCATCAGCAACATGGCGTAAGCAACCTATTGAATTCACTGACTTTAAATACAGCCTTCAGAGAGTGACCCGCACGCTGCTGCGCTTGGCGCGGCGATTGATACCCCGGCGAAGCGGTTCTACAGCGGGTAAAGAAGGCAAATCGGTACAGGTCCGGCGAGGCCGGCGGAGATTGTTCAGGCGCGCCAACGCCAACGGGCGTGTGCCTTGATCATTTGATCCAGAAGTTTGCTGACAATCGACACAGGGGAAGTCTCGTTCATACGTCCCGGCACAGTAGCTTAGCTGGGCGGAGCACGCAATATGACCGATCCCGAAGGGCTTTGAAACAATCGCGACGTTCCGGATAGATGGCAAAACGCCGGAAGTTTTTGGTACTGTCGTTTCGTTTTCTAACAACAATAAGATAAAAACGGACTTTCCCATGATAAAGAAGACGCTGTTCGTACCGATTGCCAGCTGCCTGTTGGCGATGGCCTGCACCCAGGCGAGCGCCGGCCCCAACCCGTATTCCAAGTTCATCGTATTCGGCGACAGTCTCAACGACGCCGGCCAGTTCGCCGACCCGAACGGCCCGCCCGGTTCGACCGAGCGCTATACCAACCGAACCGGTCCGATCTACACCGACGGCAGCGGCGAAGCCTATTCGGCCAACTCCACCCAATTGCTTGGTGGGCGCCTGGGCTATTCCGCCGACGAGACCGCGGCTTCCACGTCGGCGGTCCGCGCCGGCCAGGGGCTGGCCGATGGCAATAACTGGGCGGTAGGCGGGTATCGCACCGACCAGATCCTCGAATCGATTACTGGCGTGTCCGACACCGGCGAGCGCAGCCGTCCTGGCTACTTGCAATCCAACGGTCTGCGCGCCGATCCAAATGCGCTGTATTACCTTTCCGGTGGTGGTAACGACTTCCTTCAAGGCCGGGTATTGAACACCGCGCAAGCGAACGCCGCCGCCGACCGGCTGGCCGACAGCGTCCAGGTGCTGCAAACGGCCGGCGCCCGCTATGTGATGGTCTGGCTGTTGCCCGACCTGGGCCTGACCCCGGCCCTCAACGGTGGCCCCTTGCAGGACACCTTTTCGCAACTGGGCAATCAGTTCAACCAACAACTGATCACCCGACTGCAAGGCATCGATGCCGAAATCATTCCGTTGAACATTCCACTGTTGTTGAAGGAGAGCTTCGCCGATCCGGCAAGATTCGGCCTCGCCACCGGCGAGAACCTCACCGCCACTTGCTTCAGCGGCAACGGCTGCACGGAGAACGCCACCTATGGCATCAACAGTGCCACGCCGGATCCCAGCAAGCTGATCTACAACGACGCGGTCCATCCCACCGAAGCCGGACAGAAACTGATCGCCGACTACGCCTTTTCCCTGCTCGCGGCGCCCTGGGAGCTGACACTGCTGCCGGAAATGGCCCACTCGACCTTACGTGCTCACCAGGATGAATTGCGCAGCCAGTGGCAATCGGACTGGGAAGACTGGCAGACGGTCGGCGAGTGGCGAGCCATCGTCGCCGGTGGCGGCCAGCACCTGGACATGGACAGCCAAGGCAGCGGCGCCAGCGCCGACGGCAGCGGCTACAGCCTCAACGTGGGCGGCAGCTATCGCCTCAACGAGGCTTGGCGCATGGGTGTCGCCGCCGGTTTCTACCGCCAGGACATGGACGCAGGCGATAACGATTCGACGTACAAGCTCAACAGCTACCTGGCGACGGCTTTCGCCCAGTTCCAGCAAAACCGCTGGTGGGCCGACGCGGCGCTGACCGGCGGCAAGCTCGACTACGACAACCTGGAGCGCAAGTTCGACCTGGGCGTCAACGAAGCGCAGGAGAAAGGCAACACCGACGGCCATCTCTGGGCATTCAGCACGCGGGTGGGCTACGACATCGCCCAGCCGGGCAGCGAATGGCACCTCTCGCCGTTTGTCAGCGCTGATTATGCGAAGGTGGAAGTGGATGGTTATTCGGAAAAGAGCAACCGCTCCACGGCCCTGACCTTCGATGACCAGACCCGCGATTCGAAACGCCTGGGCATTGGCTTGCAGGGCAAATACAACATCACCCGGCAGACCCAGGTGTTTGGCGAATATGCCCACGAACGCGAGTACGAAGACGACACGCAAAAGGTCAACATCGCCCTCAACAGCCTGCCGGCCAACGACTTCACGCTGGAAGGCTACACACCACAGAGCCACCTGAATCGCCTGAGCCTGGGGGTCAGCCACAAGTTGACGCAGGACTTGGCGTTGCGGGGCGGTTATACACTGCGCAAGGACGATGACATGACCCAGCAAGGGGTGAGCCTGGGGGTCAGCCTGGACTTCTGATCGAGGGGAACCTGTGGGAGCGAGCTTGCTCGCGATAGCGAACTTTCAGCCAACCTATTTGTTGAAGGTGACGGCCTCATCGCGAGCAAGCTCGCTCCCACACAGATTGAGTTGCCTGAAGGACTTGCTCCCGCTCGGCTGCGCAGCAGCCGCATCGATTTGATGGGCCCGCTTCGCAGGCCAGCGGGAGCAAGCTCCCTCGCCACAGTTGTATGCTGAAGGACGTCAGTCGTTCGAGGTCTGCTCGGCCAGCGCCACGGCGCGGAACATCGCGCGGCGCTTGTTCAGGGTTTCTTCCCATTCCAATGCCGGCACCGAGTCGGCGACGATACCGCCGCCGGCCTGCACGTGCAGTTCGCCGTTTTTGATCACCGCGGTGCGAATGGCAATCGCGGTGTCCATGTTGCCGTTCCAGGCGAAATAACCCACCGCCCCGCCGTATACCCCGCGCTTGACCGGCTCCAGTTCATCGATGATTTCCATCGCGCGGATTTTCGGCGCGCCGGACAAAGTGCCCGCAGGCAGGATCGCCCGCAAGGCATCCATCGCCGTCAGCCCGGCCTTCAATTGGCCGGTGACGTTGGAGACGATGTGCATCACGTTGGAATAGCGCTCGATGACCATCTTCTCGGTGAGCTTCACCGAACCGATTTCCGAGACCCGCCCGGTGTCGTTGCGCCCCAGGTCGATCAGCATCAGGTGCTCGGCGATTTCCTTCTCGTCCGACAGCAGGTCCTCTTCCAGCGCCCGGTCAGCCTCCTCCGTGGCGCCACGGGGGCGAGTGCCGGCGATCGGGCGCACGGTGATCAGGTTGTCTTCGACCCGCACCAGCACTTCCGGCGAACTGCCCACGACATGGAAGTCGCCGAAGTTGAAGAAGTACATGTAGGGCGTCGGGTTGAAGCAGCGCAACGCCCGGTAGAGATCGATGGGCGCGGCCTTGAAGTCGATAGACATCCGTTGCGACGGCACCACTTGCATGCAGTCGCCGGCGAGGATGTATTCCTTGATGGTGTCGACGGCCCGTTCGTAATCGTCCTGGGTGAAGCTGGAACGGAACACCGGGTCGGCCGCCGACTGCTTGCTGAAATCCAGGCCGGGACGCGGCGTGATCGGCTGACGGAGTTTTTCCAGCAGTGCCTGCAGGCTTTTCTGACCTTGCTCGTAGGCATCTTCCCGGGACGGGTCGGCAAGGACGATCGCGTGCATCTTGCCGGCGAGGTTATCGAAGACCACCACCGCGTCGGAGACCATCAGCAAGATGTCCGGCACGCCCAGCGGATCGGGGTTCGGGCAGGTGCCCAGGCGCTTTTCCACGTAGCGCACGCAGTCGTAGCCGAAATACCCCACCAGCCCGCCGTTGAAACGCGGCAGGCCGGGGATGGTCGGCACGTTGTAGCGGGCCTTGAAGGTTTCAACGAAGGCCAGCGGATCTTCGACTTCGAGGCTTTCGATTTCGACGCCGTCGTGGGTCACGCTGATGCGATGGTCATGGACCCGCAGCACCGTACGGCACGGCAAGCCAATGATGGAATATCGGCCCCACTTTTCGCCGCCCTGTACCGATTCGAGCAGGTAGGAGTTGGGCTGGTCGGCGAGCTTGAGATAGATCGACAGCGGTGTGTCGAAGTCGGCCAGGGTTTCGCAGGCAAGGGGGATGCGGTTGTAGCCGGCAGCGGCTAGACGCAGGAATTCTTCACGGATCATGGGATGCCTCGTGGCAAGAGGAACTGACAGTCAGGTATGCAAACGCGCCGGATAACCGGCCAGGATCATGTCAGGTGCGCCAACGCCAGCGGGCCAGGGCCTTCATGACTTTCATCCAGAGTTTGCGAGTGACCACCACGATGGCGTTTCCAGAAGAGGATTGAACAGCGTCGGGCAACGTTATCTCAGCGGCCGGGTCCAGGCAACCGGGAATTAACAGGCGCAAATCGTCGATCACCAGCGTCGGAAACTCTTCGGCGATCGGCCGGCCGTGGTTGTAGCCGTAACTCAACGCCACACACTTGACCCCCGCCGCCTTGGCCGCCAGTACATCGCTGCGCGAGTCGCCGACGAACAAGGATTGGGAGGCCGGGATGTTGGCCATTTTCATCACGAAGAACAGCGCGGCCGGGTCAGGTTTTTTCTGTGGCAAGGTATCGCCACCGATGATCCAACGGAAATAGCGGCCAATTTTCATCTGGTCCAGTAGCGGCGCGACGAAGCGTTCCGGCTTGTTGGTGATCAGGGCCATTTCCACGCCCTGCTTTTTCAGCCACTTGAGGGTGGAACGCACGCCAGGATAGACCACTGTCAGCTGGTGATTGTCTTCGTAGGCTTCATTGAACAACGCCAGCGCCTGCTCGGCTTCGGCCTCATCGACGCCTTGGGCATCGATGTCGTTGGCCAGGGCCCGGCGCACCAGCATGGGCGCGCCGTTGCCGACCCAGTGGCGCACCGCGTCGATGCCGGCGGGCGGGCGCCCAAGCTTGAGCAGCATCGTGTCCACGGCCGCCGCGAGGTCCGGGACCGAATCGACCAAGGTGCCATCGAGGTCGAACATCACCAGACGCGGCAAGCTGCCGGGAAACAGCTGCTCGAAGCCGCTCATGGGCGCGCCAGGGCCAGTTCGGCGCGCATTTTTGCGATCACCTCTTGGTAGTCGGGCGCGTTGAAGATCGCAGAGCCGGCGACAAAGGTGTCGGCGCCGGCCGCGGCGATTTCACGGATATTGTTCACGTTCACGCCACCGTCGATTTCCAGGCGGATGTCACGGCCCGAGGCGTCGATCAGGGCACGGGCTTCGCGCAGCTTGTCGAGGGTGCCCGGGATGAATTTCTGCCCGCCGAAGCCAGGATTGACGCTCATCAGCAGGATCATGTCGACCTTGTCCATCACGTACTTGAGCACGTCCAAGGGTGTCGCCGGGTTGAACACCAGGCCAGCCTTGCAACCGCCTTCGCGGATCAACTGCAGGGAGCGGTCGACATGCAGCGTGGCTTCCGGGTGGAAGGTGATGTAGGTGGCGCCCGCCTCGATGAAGTCACCGACGATGCGGTCCACCGGGCTGACCATCAGGTGCGCGTCGATCGGCGCGGTGATGCCGTATTTGCGCAGCGCCGCGCAGACCATCGGGCCGATGGTCAGGTTGGGCACGTAGTGGTTGTCCATGACATCGAAGTGCACGATGTCGGCCCCGGCGGCCAGAACATTGTCCACTTCCTCCCCCAGGCGGGCGAAGTCGGCGGAGAGAATCGACGGAGCAATAGCGAAGGGCTGCATGACGCACCTGTTTTGAGCGAAATCACGATGGCGCGCATTGTATACCTCAAGATTTGGCGCGCCCACCGTGACAGTCGATCAATACGCCGCGCGGTAGATCTTCTCGATATCGGCGGCGCTCAACTGACGCGGATTGTTGCGCATCAGGCGCTCGATCCCCGCCGCCTCCACCGCCATGGACGGGATCACGTCCTCGGTCACCCCCAGGCTGCTCAGGCCCTGGGGAATCTGCACGGCGGCGCACAGCGCAACCATGGCTTCCACGGCTTCGTCGGCCGCTTCAAGATCACTCAAATGAGCGGTCCTGATGCCCATGGCCTCGCCGATATCACGCATGCGCTCGACGCAGGCCATCTTGTTCCAGGCCATCACATACGGCAGCAACAAGGCGTTGGCGACACCATGGGACACATGAAAGCGCCCGCCCAACGGATAGGCCAGCGCATGCACCGCCCCGACCCCGGCATTACCGAAGGCCATGCCGGCCATCAGGCTGGCCGTGGCCATGTCTTCACGGGCTTGCAGATGGTTAGGATTGGCATAGGCCTTGGGCAGCGCGCGGGTGATCAGTTTGATTGCGCCGATGGCCAGGGCATCGGTGATCGGCGAAGCATTGAGCGACAGGTAGGCCTCGATGGCGTGCACCAGCGCATCGACGCCACTGGCGGCCGTGACGCTGCGCGGGCAGGTGAGGGTCATTTGCGGGCTGACCAGCGCCACGTCCGGCAACAAAAAATCGCTGACGATGCCTTTTTTCAGTTGCGCGGCCTTGTCGGAGAGGATCGCCACGTTGGTGACTTCCGAACCGGTGCCGGCCGTGGTGGGGATGGCAATCATGGGCGGGCCTTTGCGCGGCACCTGATCGATGCCGAACATGTCCTGCAATTCGCCGTGGTAACCGGCATAGACGCCCACGCATTTAGCGATGTCGATGGCACTGCCGCCGCCCAGGCCGATCAGGCCATCGTGGCCGCCGTCGCGGTAGGCCTGCATGCAATCTTCGACGATGGCGATTTCCGGGTCCGGCATGACCCGGTCGAAAATCTCGTAGTCGCGCCCGCCCAGGTGCTGCAGGGCCAAGTCCACGGTGCCGGACTTGACCAGCGCCGCGTCGGTCACGATCAGCGGATTGTCGACGTCCAGCCGCGTCAGCTCGGCGGCCAGTTGCTCGATGGCAGCGGCACCGGTGATCAGTTTATGGGCGATCTTGAATGAGGAAAGACTCATGTGCGCGGCCTCTTATTCGAGTATGGGCTGGCACAAGGATAGCTCGGTATTGAGGGTTGTCTGCCATTCAGCTTATGAATACACCGCAAACCCAATGTGGGAGCGGGCTTGCTCGCGAATGCGGTGGAACATCCAACAACTGGGTCGACTGTTACACCGCTTTCGCGAGCAAGCCCGCTCCCACAGGGATCAACGCTGGCGTCAGACTTGGGCAGTGCGCAGCTTCTCGCTACGCCCGCGCAACCACTCCAGGGTCAGCAGCAGGACCACCGAGAACGCAATCAGCAACGTCGCCGCCGCGGCGATGGTAGGGCTGAGGTTTTCGCGGATACCACTGAACATCTGCCGTGGCAGGGTTGCCTGCTCAGGACCCGCGAGGAACAGCGTCACCACCACTTCATCGAACGATGTCGCGAAGGCGAACAGTGCCCCAGAGATCACGCCCGGGGCGATCAACGGCAGGGTCACCCGACGAAACGCCGTCAGTGGTGATGCTCCAAGGCTGGCGGCGGCGCGGACCAGGTTGTGGTTGAACCCCTGCAAGGTCGCCGACACCGTGATGATGACGAACGGCACACCCAGCACCGCATGGACCACGATCAGCGAGAAGAAACTGTTGCCCATCCCCAGCGGTGCGAAGAACAGATAACTGGCCACGCCGATGATCACCACCGGCACCACCATGGGCGAGATCACCAAGGCCATCACCAGCGCCTTGCCGGGGAAGTCGCCGCGGGTCAGGCCGATGGCCGCGAGCGTGCCGAAGATCATCGCCAGCAAGGTCGCCGCCGGGGCCACGATGATGCTGTTTTTCAGTGCCCGCATCCATTCGGCCGAGGCGAAGAAATCGTGGTACCACTGCAGCGAAAAACCTTGCAGCGGGTAGACCAGGAAACTGCCGGAGTTGAACGACAGCGGAATGATCACCAGCACCGGCAGGATCAGAAACAACAGGATCAACCCGCAGAGTATGCGCAGGCTGTAGAACCAAACCCGCTCAATGGGGGACATGTAAGGACTCACCATTTTCGATCTCCCCTTAGCTCAGGCGCAGGCGACTGGCGCCCACCAGCCAGCTGTAAATCAGATAAAGCACGATGGTCGCCAGCAACAGCAGCCCGCCGAGCGCCGTGGCCATGCCCCAGTTGATGCTGGTGTTGGTGTAGAACGCGACGAAGTAGCTGACCATCTGGTCGTTCGGGCTGCCCAGCAACGCCGGCGTGATGTAGTAGCCAATCGCAAGGATGAACACCAACAGGCAACCGGCGCCAACACCGGCGTAGGTCTGCGGGAAGTACACCCGCCAGAAACTGGCGAACGGGTGGCAGCCCAGGGAAATCGCCGCCCGCATGTAAGTAGGCGAGATGCCTTTCATCACGCTGTAGATCGGCAGGATCATGAACGGTAATAGGATGTGAACCATGGAGATGTACACACCGACGCGGTTGAACACCAGTTCCAGGGGTTTATCGATGACACCCATGGCCATCAGCGCGCTGTTGATCAAGCCGCCCGATTGCAGCAGCACGATCCACGCCGCGACCCGCACCAGGATCGACGTCCAGAACGGCAGTAGCACCAGAATCATCAACAGGTTGCTCTGGCGCGATGGCAGGTTCGCCAACAGGTAGGCTAACGGATAGGCCAGCACCAGGCAGATGGCGGTAATCACCAGGCCCATCCAGAAGGTGCGGGCGAAGATGTCGAGGTAGATCGACTGGTCAGGGGTGGCCGGGGCCAGTTCGCCGAGGTCATCGATGCGGTGATCGACGGCTGCCAGCAGGTAATACGGGGTAACGTTACTGGTGTTGCGGCGGATCACCTGCCAGTACGCCGGGTCGCCCCAACGCTCATCGAGGCTTTCCAGGGCTTCTTTATAGGAAGCCGGCTCGGTGGCAAACGGCAACGCCCGAGCGGTCTTGGTCAGCAGGCTGCGGTAGCCGGCCAATTCCATGTTCAAGCGCTTGGACAAATCGCCCAGGGTCTGATTCTTGCGGGCTTCGGCCAGGTCTTCAGTGGCAGCCTTGTACACCGGCTCGCCCGGCAGACCGCGTCCGTCCCAGGCCGCGACAGCGGCGACAGTGCGCGGCATGGCGCCCACCACTTCCGGGTTGCTGACGCTTTTGAACAACAGCGCCACGATTGGCACCAGAAACACCAGCAACAGAAACAGCACCAGCGGCGCGATCAAGGCCTGGGCTTTCCAGCGGTTGACCCGCTCGGCATGTTTGAGCCGCTGCTTGAGGGTGGGGCTGGTGCCCGCGTTCAGTGGAACGGCGATGGCCATGGCGAACTCCGCAAATCTTTTTATCGTTACAGGGGCGGCGAGCCGCCTCTGTTCTTTTGAAACCGCAACCTGGTGGTACGCGTGGTTGTGGCGAGGGAGCTTGCTCCCGCTGGGCCGCGAAGCGGCCCCAAAATTTGTCGGCAATGCCTATTTTGTGAGTGCTGCGCACTCAAGCGGGAGCAAGCTCCCTCGCCACAAAAGCCTCGCCTCACCGGAAGACGTGGGTTACTTCGCAGCCCAGGAGTTGAAGCGCTGCTCCAGTTGCTCGCCGTTGTCAGCCCAGAAGCTGACGTCGATCTGCACCTGGTTGGCGATGTTTTCCGGGGTGGTCGGCATGTCTTTCAGGACATCCTTGGCCAGCAACGGCACTGCCTGGGTATTGGCCGGGCCGTAGGCGATGTTTTCCGAGTAGGTCTTCTGCTGCTGCGGTGCCACCGAGAAGGCGATGAATTTCTTCGCCGCTTCGGCGCGGGTCTTGTCCAGGCCGCGAGGGATGGCCCAAGCGTCGAAGTCGTAGATGCCGCCGTTCCACACCACCTTCAGGTTGCTTTCTTTTTGTACCGCGGCGATCCGGCCGTTGTAGGCCGAACTCATGACCACGTCACCGGATGCCAGGTACTGCGGCGGCTGGGCGCCGGCTTCCCACCACTGGATATTCGGCTTGAGCTCATCGAGCTTCTTGAACGCACGGTCCTGGCCATCTTTGCCGGCCAGCACCTTGTAGACGTCCTTCGGTGCAACGCCGTCGGCCATCAAGGCGAATTCCAGGGTGTACTTGGCGCCTTTGCGCAGGCCGCGCTTGCCTGGGAATTGCTTGGTGTCCCAGAAGTCCGCCCAACTGGTCGGTGCGGTCTTGAGCTTGTCGGCGTTGTAGGCCAGCACGGTCGACCACACGAAGAAACCGACGCCGCAAGGTTGGATAGCGCCCTTGACGTAATCTTCGGCCTTGCCGAACAGGGCCGGATCGAGTTGCTCGAACATGTCTTCATCACAACCACGGGACAATTCCGGAGACTCGACTTCCACCAGGTCCCAGGAAACGCTCTTGGTGTCGACCATGGCCTTGACCTTGGCCATTTCGCCGTTGTACTCGCCAGCCACGATCTTGCCGTTGCCGGCCGCTTCCCACGGTGCGTAGAAGGCTTTGACCTGAGCCGCCTTGTTCGCCCCGCCGAAAGACACCACGGTCAGGTCCGGGCCCGCCGCCATCGCGCTTGCCGCACCCATCATGCCCAGTGTCAGGGCTGTGAACTTCAGGGATCTCAACATTTATTGTTCTCTCCACGTGCAGGGTTGGTGTTGGTACAGCAGGGGGCGATCAATTCGCCTCTAAAAGGGGATCGAGCGCACGCACATGCTCGACTTGCCAGCCAAGCGGAACCACGTCCCCGACGGCGAGCGCGGGATCGAGCTCGGCAATCGGCTGTTTCACGAAGAAGTCGTTCTTGCCGCAGACTTCCAGGCGAACCCGGACGTGGTCGCCCAGATAGATGAATTCCGCCACCCTCCCTGAGAAGCGGTTGACACATTGTTCGCTGACGCCATTGAGGCTCACCCGCTCCGGACGGATCGACAGGGTCACCGGCTCGCCGGGCTGGCCGACGTTCACCGCCAGGGCCTCGACTTTCTCGCCGCGCGCCAACTCCACCAGGCAACGATCGCCGGTGTGGCTGTGCAGGCGACCGTTGAGACGGTTGTTTTCGCCAATGAAGTTGGCGACGAAGGTATTTTTCGGCTCTTCATACAGGGTGCGTGGTGGGGCGATTTGCTGGATCTCGCCCTGGTGGAACACCGCCACGCGGTCGGACATGGTCAAGGCTTCGCCCTGGTCGTGGGTCACGTAGACCACGGTCACGCCAAGGCGCTGGTGCAGGTGCTTGATTTCCATCTGCATGTGTTCGCGCAATTGCTTGTCCAGCGCGCCGAGGGGTTCGTCCATCAGCACCAGCTGCGGCTCGAACACCAGCGCCCGGGCCAGGGCTACCCGCTGCTGCTGGCCGCCGGACAATTGCGCCGGGTAGCGTTGGGCGAAGCTGTCCAGCTGGACCATGCTCAGGACGCGCTTGACCCGATCGCTTACGTCGCTCTTGTTCAAACCACGCACAGTCAGTGGGAAGGCGAGGTTCTCGGAGACGGTCATGTGCGGGAACAAAGCGTAGTTCTGAAACACCATGCCGATGTCGCGCTTGTGCGGCGGCACATTATTGATCGAGCGCCCGGCCAGCAGGATCTCGCCGGCGGTTGGGGTTTCAAACCCGGCGAGCATCATCAGGCTGGTGGTCTTGCCGGAGCCGGAGGGCCCGAGCAGGGTCAGGAATTCGCCTTTGCGAATGTCCAGGTTGAGGTCTTTGACGATCAGGTTCTCGCCGTCGTAGCTCTTTTGCACACCACGAAAGCTGACCAGCACATCACTGGCCCCCGCGCTTGAATCGACCTGGCTCATACCCGCACCTTTTGTTTTGATGACTGCTTGTGAATCAAGCCTAGTGGAGCCTGGGGGCCGCGCAAATCGGGGGGCAGGAGAGAATCGCCTCAGCCGGATGGAAGAGTCGGGGTAGGGATTGCCCTACAAGGATGGCGGGATTGGATAAGGACAGTGGCGAGTTTCAAACGGCAAGCTGCAAGCAGGGGCAAAAAGCGCTGTTGTGGGGTGTCGCAAATGGATATGCAGACACATCTCTTCTGTGGGAGCGGGCTTGCTCGCGAAGGCGGTGTATAAGTCGACAGATGTGTTGGATGTCAGACCGCCTTCGCGAGCAAGCCCGCTCCCACAGAGGAAATTGCGGAGTTTAGAGCAGCTTGTGCTCCATGGCGTACTTCACCAGCTCGGCCAGCGAGGTGATGTTGAGCTTTTGCATCAGCCGCGCCTTGTGGGTGCTGATGGTCTTGCTGCTCAGGGCCAGTTGCTGGGCGATGTCGTTGACGTTGGCACCCTGGGCCAGGCGTTCGAAGACCGAGAATTCGCGTTCGGACAACAGCGAGTGCAGCGGCCGCGTATCGGTGAGGCCGACTTCGAAGACCATGCGGTCGGCCAGGTCCGGGTCGATGTAGCGTCCACCGGCCGCGACCTTGCGAATCGCCATGAGCAGCAGGGCCGGGTCGCTGTCCTTGGTCGCGTAGCCGGCGGCGCCGACTTTAAGCGCGCGAGCAGCCATTTGCGCTTCATCATGCATCGACAGCACCAGGATAGCCGGCGGATTGTTCAGCGCCCGGATCCGTGGGATCGCCTCCAGGCCGTTGACCCCCGGCATGGAAATGTCCAGCAGCACCACTTCGCAGGGCACGTGACGCAGGGTCTCGAGCAATTGTTCGCCATTGCTCGCCTCCCCTACCACCACCAGATCCTTGGCCAGGCCGATCAACTGCTTGATGCCTTCGCGGACAATGGTGTGGTCTTCGGCTACCAGTACACGGATCACATTGCTCTCCAGATTCAGGATCTCATCGCGAACGGGTTCGCAATGGCTACTTTACGCTCGACATCCTTGCAAGCCGATACACCGCTTTCGCGAGCAAGCCCGCTCCCACAATGGATCGGCGGTAAACACACATCTTGAATCCACCCCGATACAAGGTGGGAGCGGGCTTGCTCGCGAAGGCGCCAGCCCAGGCAACCCAAGACCATCAGGCCTCATGCAGCGGCACCCGCACCGACAGGGTCGTCCCCTCCCCCGGCTCGCTGTCCAAGGTCAATTGCCCACCCATGATCAGCACCCGTTCACGCATGCCGACCAGGCCAAAGGACGTCGGCCGGCTCGTATCGGCAATAAATCCTACACCGTCGTCGCTGACCGTCAGACATAAATCAGCACCTTGCTGGACCAGCGTCAACTCCACGGTATGCGCCTGGGCATGGCGCATCACGTTGGTCAGCGCCTCCTGGAGAATCCGAAACAGGCCGATGGCCTTGGCGTCGCTCAGGGTTGGCAGGTTGTCCGGCACCTGCACCAGGCAAGGAATCTGCGTACGCGCCTCGAAGCGCCGGGCCTGCCATTCGATGGCCGAGGCAATGCCCGCATCCAGGATGGGCGGGCGCAACGCCGTCGCCACGTCCCGCACCAGTTGGAACAACTGGGCAATCAGGCGCTTCATGCTGTTAAGCCGCTCCTGCAGACCCGGGTCGAGTTGCGCATAGGCCAACTCACACATGGATGTTTCAAGCTTCAACACCGTCAGCATCTGGCCCAGCTCATCATGAACTTCCCGGGCAATACGGGCCTTTTCCTCTTCCCGCACACTCTCCAAGTGTGCCGACAATTCGCGCAATTGCTCCCGGGAGCTGGCCAGCTCCAGCTCGATGCGCTTGCTGTTCGTGATGTCCCAAACGATACCGTCCCAGACGTAGGCGCCATCCTCGAGGCGACGGGTGATCGCCTTGATCTCGGCCCAACGTTCCTGGCCTTCGCGGGTCAGGATACGGCCCTGCCAGGACCAGTCACTGTCGGTATCCAGCGCCTGGTCCTGGGTACGGTGGTAATCGGCCTTGTCCTGCGGGTGCACCAGGCTGCGCAGCCCAGTGTCGCTGCGGGCCAGGATTGCAGGGGAATAGCCCACCAGGCTTTCGCTGCCTTCGCTGATGTAGGCGAAGTCGATCTGGCTGGTCACCGGCGCCCGCTCCAGGCGAAAGACCATGCCCGGCACATTGGCGGCGATCCCTTGCAACCGCGCCTCACTTTCGCGCAACGCCGCCAGCGCACGTCGGCGTTCGGTCACGTCGTTGAGGTAGACCACCAAATATTCGGCGTCGCGAAAACGCAGGAAGCTCAGGGAAACGTCGGCCGGCAGGATGCTGCCATCGGCTCGCACGCATTCGGTCTCGAAACTCTGCGGTCCGTCTTCACTGGCCCGGGCGCGCTTCCACAGGTTCAGCCAGCGATCCATGTGCAAGCCCGGTTCGAAGTCAATCAGGGGCCGGTCAATAATGGCGCCCGAGGCGTAGCCGAGCATGGTTTCGGCCGCTCGGTTGGCATAACGCACGTGGCTGTCCCAATTGACCCAGAGGATGCCCACCGTGCTTTGATCAATGGAGAACTGCGTCAGGCGCAAGGCCTCCTCGCTGGCCGTACGCTGGGCGATGTCTTCCCGCGCGGTACGCAGTCGGCGCTCCAGGCCGCGTTGCTGGCGGCGCTGCCAGAACACGATGGCGACACTGCTGAGCAGCAAGGCCAGGATCAACAGGGTCAGGTTCTGCCAGAAACCCGGGGTTTCGGTCAGGCGCGGGTATTTGGGCTTGAGCCAACGGCTGTGCAGTTGCTCCAGCTCCTTGGCCGGGATTGCCTGCAAACCGCTGTCGATGATCTCGGCCAGTTCCGGCCAATCCCGGCGTGTGGCGACCCGCAGCAGCTGCGGCAGGCCAATGTCGCCCACCACCGCCAGCTCGGCGAATTCGGGTTCGACCATCAGTCGTCCAAGTTGCGCCTCGTCGACCACCGCGTATCGGGCCTGCTGGGTCAGCAGCAATTGCAGGGCCTCGCGCTCCAGCGGCACACCTTGCAGATTCAGTGTCGGGTAGTTGCTGCGCAAGTAATCAGCCGTGGCGCTGGGCATGCGCACGGCGACGCGGGCCTGGGCGTCGAGTTTTTCCAACTCCACCCCCTCGGCGCCCTTCTGCGCTCCGACGATCAATTGCGGCACACGCATGTAGGGGTTGGAGAACTGCCAGAGCTTGAGCCCGCCCGGGGACTGGGTCAGGCCGGGAGCGATGTCCACCTCACCCGCGCGCACCGCGGATTCCAGTTGCGCCACGTCCTGGAAATTGCGCCAGGTCAGCTCGACGTTCAATGCCTTGCCCAGCCATTGCATCAACTCGACGTTGGTGCCGGACAACCGCTGCAAGCGTCGGTCGTATTGCGCATAAGGCGCCTGCAAGACCAGGCCGACCCGCCATTGTGGATGTTGCACCAGCCATTGGCGCTGCCCTGCATTCAATTGCACCCCAGGCGACGACGGCGCGGGGGCGGCCCACGCCATCAAGGGAAGCCATAAACAGCCGATAACCCACAGGCAGCAAAAACGCATCATTGAAGTCTCATGCACTGACAAATACTGACCAACCCATTAGGCTGCCGGAAATACTTCTGGTCATGGAATATCCGATGCCCTTTGTTTATCGCCTGGCATTGCCAGCATTGTGCCTGTCGCTGATCCTGCCAAGTGCCTTTTCTGTCCAGGCCAGCGAAACGGCCCCCGTCGCCGAGCAACCTGCCGAGGAGAAACCCGTCGAGCGCCAACCCTTGCTCGAGCGTAGCCAGGAGGAAGCGACGGCACTTGAACGAAAGGTTCCCCCCCAGGAACAGCAACAGTTGCAGACCGGCAGCGACACCTTCCTGGCGCTGTGGAAACCGGCCAATACCAGTGACCCCAGGGGTGCGGTCATCATAATCCCCGGTGCCGGCGAAACGGCTGACTGGCCTCAAGTCGTCGGCCCATTGCGTAAAAAACTGCCCGATGCCCAGTGGAGCAGCCTGAGTATCACCCTGCCGGACCTGCAAAGCGACGTCATTGCACCGCGCGTGGTGGAAGCGCCGCCCGAGACCAAACCGGCCGACGCCGTTGCAGCGGCACCGGACGCGACCACTTCAGCGCCGATCGAACAGGTTGCCGGCGGCGAAGCCGATGCGGTAGAGCCAGTCGTTGCCCAAGCCGATGAAGAACACACCAGGGCCGATGCCGAGCGCATCTTTGCCCGCATCGACGCGGCGCTGGCCTACGCCGAACAGCAAAGCGCACGCCGCATCGTGCTGCTGGGCCATGGCACCGGCGCCTATTGGGCCGCGCGTTACTTGAGTGAAAAACAGCCCTCGCAAGTCGAACGCTTCGTGATGGTGGCCGCCCAGACGCCAGTCACCGCCAAGCCTGGCCTGGCCGAACTGACCCCGACCTTGAAACTGGCCACCGCCGATATTTTCTACATGGACAAGGCGTTGGATCGCAACGCGGCGCTGGAGCGCTTGCAGGGAAGCAAACGCTTGAAAGGTTCCACATTCAGCCAAGTGTCCCTCAAGGCCCTGCCGAACCGGTCGGCGGAGCAGGAACAGCTGTTTCGGCGGGTGCGGGGTTGGTTGGATCCGCAGAAGGTGGGGGAGTAAGGGCTAGTCCAGCGTGTGCGCCCACCATCCACCGTGGCGAGGGAGCTTGCTCCCGCTGGACTGCGAAGCGGTCCTGAGACCAGGCGCCGCCGCTCTTCAAAGAACGATCGCGTGAACCGGATTGCGGACTGCTGCGCAGCCGAGCGGGAGCAAGCTCCCTCGCCACAGAGGCGGTGAGGCTAACGAAAATCCCGTCGCTCGCGAATCAACCGATAGGCGTTATGCAATTCCCGGGTTCTATCGGTGGCTTCACGCACCTGCAAGGGTGTCGCACCGCTGCCGGCAATCTTGTCCGGGTGATGCCGACTGAGCAGGCGCCGATACGCGCGCTTGATCTGCGACGGTTCGCTGGTGGCCGAAACCCCCAGCAGGCGCAAGGCCTCCTGATAGGTCACGCCGACGTTGGGCCGCGACAGTTTCTGCGGTTCGTAATCAGCCGCCAACGCCTGGACCTGTTGCGGCGTCCAGCCCAACCAGCGTCCCCATTGGGTCACCAGTTCTCGCTCGCCGACACCGGCGCGTCCGTCGGCCCAGACCATCCGCCAACAGGCGCGCAACACCCCTTCGGCCGCATGGGGCTGGGCGGCCAGGCGACGCATATAGCCGCGCAAGCGATCGTTGCCGGACTTGCCCCGGTTGAACGCCGCGATGGCCCGGCGTTGCGCCGATTCGCTCAAGTCCAGCGCCCGCATCTCCTGGCGAGCCTGCTGGATATGGCCATCGACCACACGCCCGTCGCATTTGGCCAGGCGTCCGAGCAACACAAACAATAATTCGTCGTTGCGTAACGCCGGGCGTCCGCCTAGACGCTCACGTATTTGCGCCCAACCCTGCAGGTTCAGGCGCCGGTCCAGCGCCTGCCCTAACAACGCGCCGAGCATGGCCCCCGGGATGCTGGCTATGGCAAAGCCCGCCCCGGCTCCAATCAGAGTCCCTGGCCACCACATATCAACCGCTCGCTTCTATCAAGGTTTCGACCTGCGCCAAACGTTCATGGGTACCGACATCGACCCAATGCCCTTTCAGGTGCTCGCCACTGACGCGCCCCTCGGCCATGGCCGTGCGCAACAGCGGTGCAAGCTTGAAGGCACCGTCCGAGCAACCATTGAACAATTGCGGATGCAGGACGGCGATGCCGCTATAGGTCAGGTTGTCGGCAGGTGTTTGCCCATCGTGAACCTTTCCGTCGACCAGGGTGAAATCACCGCCCGGGTGATGCTCGGGATTATCGACCAGCACCAGGTGCGCCAGTCCTTCCAGCGGCTTGCGCAATACACTGAAATCGTAATCGGTCCAGACATCGCCGTTCACCACCAAAAACGCGTCATCGCCCAGCAGCGGCAAGGCCCGAAAGATTCCACCGCCGGTTTCCAGCGGCTCGCCTTCGGGGGAAAAACGGATGTTCACGCCAAACCGTGAACCATCCCCCAAATGATCTTCGATCTGCTGGCCGAGCCAGGCGTGATTGATCACGACCTCGGTGAAACCGGCCTTGGCGAGCGCCCGCAAGTGGTATTCGATCAAGGGCACGCCACCCACACGAATCAACGGCTTTGGCGTGGTCAGGGTCAAGGGGCGCATGCGCTCGCCCTTGCCCGCGGCCAGGATCATCGCTTTCATGCCGTTTCCCCGGCCGATTGCCGCAGGCTGCCAAGCAGCTCATCGAGCGGTGCCAGCTCAGGACGACGGGCAATGACCGCTTCTATATAGGCAAAGAAACGCGGCACATCGCCGAGGTAACGTGGCTTGCCGTCACGATGGCAAATGCGCGCGAAGATCCCGATGACCTTGAGATGACGCTGCACGCCCATCAAATCGCTGGCCCGCAGGAAATCCTCAAGATCCGGCTGGACGGGAATACCCAGGGCGCCGGCCTGCTGCCAGTAACGCTCCAGCCAACCGTGCACCCGCGCCTCGGGCCAACTGAGGAAGGCATCCTTGAACAGGCAGGTCACGTCATAGGTCACCGGGCCATAGACCGCATCCTGAAAGTCCAGCACGCCGGGGTTCGGCACGCTGAGCATCAGGTTGCGCGGCATGTAGTCGCGGTGCACCAGCACTTTGGGCTGGGCCAAGGCGCTGTCGATCAGCAGCTCGGTGGCTTGCTGCCAGAGTTGCTGCTGGGCCGAATCGAGTTCGATGCCCAACTCGCGCTTGACGTACCACTCGGGAAACAGTTCCAGCTCTCGACGCAGCAACGCGACATCGTAGCTCGGCAGCGGCGCGACCATCGGCAGTTGCTGAAAAGCCAACAAGGCTTGCAGGGCATCTGCGAATAAATCGTCGGCATTTTCACCGTCGATCACGTCCAGATACGTCTGGTTGCCCAGGTCGTTGAGCAAAAGAAAGCCGCGTTCGAGGTCTTCGGCATAAATTTTCGGCACGTTGATGCCGGATTTCGCCAGTAAAAAAGCAATATCCACGAAGGGTTTGCAGTTTTCCTGGGGCGGCGGCGCATCCATCACGATCAACGTGCGGCCCTCGCCTTCCCAGCGGAAATACCGCCGGAAACTCGCGTCACTGCTGGCGGCGGTCAACGTGGCCGGGGGTACAGCCCCCCACCCCTGTTGAGTGAAAAGGATCGGCAGCTGTTCATCGAGCCAAAGTTTCAGGTGTTGCAAGCGTACATCTTGGTCGGGCATTGCAAGGGTCTCCGACGGCGCTAGCCGTCAAGCGGGTCATGCTTTATTATCCAGCATCTTTTTCAGACCATCGAGAGGCGTGCGGCCCACACCGCGGGCAGATGGCACGCAGGAAGCCCGGACTAATAAGATGGCATTGAAATCCCCCGCGTTTCGTAAAAAATTTCCGTTGCTGGTCACCGGCAGTCTGCTGGCCCTGCAACCCCTGGCCTCTTCATTCGTCGTCGCGGCGCAGCAGTATGACTGCTCCGTCTCCGCTTCGGGTGCCTGGGACTGCGCACCCAAGACACCGGCCGCCGCGTTGCCGCCGCGTCCCGTGCATGATGGCAGTGCGGTTTCCGACAGCGGCGCTGCTCCGGCCGACAGCGGCTCGGGCGAGGAAGCCGGCGAAAAGCCGATGCTCGTGACCGAAGCCAAGGGCCGTGGCCTGAAGTCGCGCAGTGCAGACTACAGCCACCTGGATTGGGTTCCACGCGAGAACCTCACCCCGGCGCAACTGGCTGAAACTGGTCCTTACTGCGCGGGTGCCTATATCGAGCCGACGCGTCCTGGCATGGATGACAAGACGGCCAAGAGCGATGCGCCCACCTTCCTCGGCGCCAAGGCGTCGCGCTATCAGCAGGAAGAACAGGTGGCGACCCTGGCCGGCGACGTGGTCATGCGCCAGGGCAGCATGCAGGTCGAGGCCGACGAGGCCAGCCTGTACCAGGCCGAGAACCGTGGCGAGCTGAGCGGCAACGTGCGGGTTCGCGACAACGGTGCGCTGATCGTCGGCGACCACGCCGATGTGCAACTGGACACCGGCGAAGCCAAGGTCGACAACGCCGAATACGTGATGCACAAATCGCGCATCCGCGGTAACGCGCTGTACGCCAAGCGCGCCGAGAACGCGATCATCCGCCTCAAGGACGGTACGTACACCACGTGCGAGCCGGGCAGCAACGCCTGGACACTCAAGGGCAACAACATCACCCTGAACCCGGCCACCGGTTTCGGCACCGCGACCAACGTGACGCTGCGGGTCAAGGACTTCCCGGTCCTGTACACGCCGTACATCTATTTCCCGATCGACGACCGTCGCCAGTCCGGCTTCCTGCCGCCGACCATCGGCACCAGCAGCGACACCGGCTTCCTACTGGTCACCCCGTACTACTTCAACCTGGCGCCGAACTACGACGCCACGTTGTACCCGCGCTACATGGCCAAGCGCGGCCTGCTGATGGAAGGCGAGTTCCGCTACCTGACCAAGTCCAGCGAAGGTCAGTTCGGTGCTGCGTACCTCAACGACGAAGACGATGAGCGCAGCGGGCAGAGCGACTACGACAAGACCCGCTACATGTACAACTGGCAGCACAAGGGCGGCCTCGATTCCCGCGTGCTGACGGAAGTCGACTACACCAAGATCAGCGATCCGTACTATTTCCAGGACCTTGAAAGCGATCAGATTGGTATCGAGTCCAATGATCGCGTCAATCAGCAAGGGATCGTCAGCTATCGGGGGGACAACTATGTTGCCCGCTTGAATGCACAGGCTTACCAGCTGGCGACGATTTCGAAGATCACACCGTATAATCGCCTGCCTCAGATCACCTTTGACGGATCGCTGCCTCAGCATCCGTACGGCCTGGATTTCGCTTACAGGACGGAGTTGGTTCGGTTTGATCGAGATTTGCGGACTGGTGTCTACACTGACGAAGACGGTAATACCGAGGACCGGCTGGACACTAACGTTCGCGGCCTGGCACGGGCTAACGGCAATCGCCTGAACCTGGCGCCGGTCATGAGCCTACCGATGGAAGCAAGCTATGGCTTCATCAAGCCGTCGCTCAAATACCAGTACACCCAGTACGATCTGGACTTGGATAGCACCGGCAAGTCGCAAATCGCCGCACAATCGGCCGAGGCTGATCGCCTGCGCGGCACCTACAGTGGCAGCCAGAGCCGCGGCGTTCCAATCGCCAGCATCGACAGCGGCCTGTACTTCGACCGGGACACCCAGTGGTTTGGTAGCAACTACCGTCAAACCCTGGAGCCGCGCCTGTTCTACCTCTATGTCCCAGAGAAAGATCAAAGCGACATTCCGGTTTTCGACACCGGCGAATCCACCTTCAGCTATTCCTCGCTGTTCCGGGACAACCGTTTCTCCGGCTCCGACCGTGTCGGCGACGAGAACAAACTGTCCTTGGGCGTGACCAGTCGCTGGATCCAGGAAAACGGTTTCGAGCGCCAGCGCGTCAGTGTCGGCCAGGCCTTTTACTTCAAGGACCGCGAAGTTCAACTGCCAGGCATCGACTTCAACACGCGTGAAGATGCCAAGTCAGACGTATCTCCATACGCACTGGAGTACGAATTCCGCTGGAACCGTGACTGGCGCACCACGGCTACCTACAACTGGGATCCGGACACCCACAGCCCTCGCTCGGGCAGCGCGATGTTCCACTACCAGCCAGAAGACAACCCGAACAAGGTCATCAACGCCGGTTATCGCTATCGCAACGACCAGGTCCGTTACGACCAGACTACGGGTCAATGGTCCGTGGGCGGTGGCGACTACGGCACGCCAGGCACACCTGGCTACGTGAAGGACTACTACAAGATCAAGCAGCACGACTTCTCGGTCATCTGGCCGATCGTGCCACAGTGGAACCTCATCAGCCGCTGGCAGTATGACTACAACCGCAACCGTACCCTGGAAGCCTTCGGTGGTTTCGAATACGACAACTGCTGCTGGAAACTGCGCCTGATCAACCGTTACTGGGTCGACTACGAAGAGTTCAGTCAAGCCGCCCCGGAAAACGAAAAAGGCGACCGCGGCATCTTCCTCCAAATTGTTCTGAAGGGACTCGGCGGCCTGACTGGCGCCAAGGTAGAGAGCTTCCTCGACAAAGGCATCCAAGGTTATCGTGAACGTGAAGACCAAGCTTTCTGATTGTCTGCGCCCGCTGATGTTGGGCGCGCTGTTCCTGGGTACCGCAGCCAACGCCGCGGTACAGTCCATCGACAAGGTAGTGGCCATCGTCGACAACGACGTAGTCATGCAGAGCCAACTGGACCAGCGCGTCCATGAAGTGCAGCAAACCATCGCCAAGCGCGGCGGAGGCCTGCCGCCTCCAGGCGTGCTGGACCAGCAAGTGCTCGAACGCCTGATCGTCGAAAACCTGCAATTGCAGATCGGCGAACGTTCCGGCATCCGCATCACCGATGAAGAACTGAACCAGGCCGTCGGCACCATTGCCCAGCGCAATAACATGAGCATCGACCAGTTCCGTGCCGCCCTGGCTCGCGACGGCCTCTCCTACGAGGACGCCCGCGATCAGATCCGCCGCGAAATGGTCATCAGCCGTGTGCGCCAGCGCCGTGTCGCCGAACGCATCCAGGTGTCGGAACAGGAAGTGAAAAACTTCCTCGCCTCCGACTTGGGCAAGATGCAGCTTTCCGAAGAGCTGCACCTGGCGAACATCCTGATTCCTACCCCGGAAAGCGCTAACTCCGAAGCCATCCAAAGTGCTTATCGCCAGGCAATGGATGTCTACCAGCAGCTCAAGCAAGGGGCCGACTTCGGCCAGATGGCCATTGCCAAGTCGGGCAGCGACAACGCCCTGGAAGGCGGCGACATGGGCTGGCGCAAGCCCGCTCAATTGCCGCCTCCGTTCGACCGCGAGCTGAGCGCCATGGCCGTCGGCGACATCACCCAGCCAGCACGTACCCCAGGTGGCTTCATTATCCTGAAAGTGCTGGAAAAACGCGGTGGCGGAACCCAGGTCCGTGACGAAGTCCATGTTCGCCACATCCTGATCAAGCCAAGCGAGATTCGCAGCGAAGCCGAGACCAAGCGTCTGGCGGAGAAACTCTACGACCGCATCGAAGCGGGTGAAGACTTCGCCGAACTGGCGAAGAGCTTCTCGGAAGACCCGGGTTCGGCCCTCAACGGCGGCGACCTGAACTGGGTGGACCCAAACGCCCTGGTTCCCGAGTTCCGCCAGGTCATGGCTGATACGCCGCAAGGCCAGCTGTCCAAGCCGTTCAAGAGCCCTTATGGCTGGCACGTACTGGAAGTCCTCGGCCGTCGCGCCACCGACAGCACCACCCAGGCGCGCGAACAGCAGGCGATGACCGTATTGCGTAACCGCAAATACGACGAAGAGCTGCAAACCTGGCTGCG
Organism: Pseudomonas sp. Z3-6; assembly: GCF_051131985.1. NCBI lineage: Bacteria > Pseudomonadati > Pseudomonadota > Gammaproteobacteria > Pseudomonadales > Pseudomonadaceae > Pseudomonas > Pseudomonas sp. Z3-6. The sequence continues at coordinate 703,267 of NZ_CP071644.1, read as the reverse complement.
TCAGATTCGCGACGAAGCCTACGTTGAAATCAAACTTCCTGGTGCAGACCAGGCAGCGCAGTGAAACCCAAGCGTTTCGCGCTGACACCCGGCGAACCAGCCGGCATCGGTCCCGACCTGTGCCTGCTGCTCGCCTCGCAACCCCAGCCGCATCCCCTGATTGCCATCACCAGTCGCGACCTGCTCCTTGAGCGGGCCGCGCAACTGGGGGTGGTCGTCGACCTGTTGCCGGTGACGCCGCAGGCCTGGCCGGATATTCCAGCGCCCGCCAATAGCCTGTACGTCTGGGATACGCCGTTGGGCGCCCCGGTCGTCACCGGGCAATTGGACCAGGCCAACGCCGCGTTCGTCCTGCAAACCCTGACCCGCGCCGGTCAAGGCTGCCTGGATGGGGCGTTCGCAGGCATGATCACCGCGCCGGTGCACAAGGGCGTGATCAACGAATCCGGGATTGCCTTTTCCGGGCACACCGAATTCCTGGCGGAGCTGACCCACACCGCGCAAGTGGTGATGATGCTCGCCACTCGTGGCCTGCGCGTGGCCCTGGTGACCACTCACCTGCCCTTGCGGGACATCGCCGACGCCATCACCCCGGAACGCCTGGAACGGGTCACGCGCATCCTGCACGCAGACCTCCAGGAAAAATTCGGCATCGCCCGACCGCGCATCCTGGTCTGTGGACTCAACCCCCATGCCGGTGAAGGCGGACACCTGGGCCGAGAAGAAATCGACATCATAGAACCCACGTTGGAGCGCTTGCGCAGCGAGGGCATGGACCTGCGTGGCCCGCTGCCTGCCGACACTCTGTTTACCCCCAAATATCTGGAGCACTGCGATGCGGTGCTGGCGATGTACCACGACCAGGGCCTGCCCGTGCTGAAATACAAAGGCTTCGGCGCGGCAGTCAACGTGACGTTGGGCCTGCCGATCATCCGCACCTCCGTGGACCATGGCACCGCCCTGGACCTGGCCGGCAGCGGCAAGATCGATACCGGCAGCCTGCAAGTCGCGCTAGAAACCGCCTACCAGATGGCCGAGACCCATTTATGACCGAGCAATACCAACACCGCGCGCGCAAGCGCTTCGGCCAGAACTTCCTGCATGACGCCGGCGTGATCGATCGCATCCTGCGTTCCATCCGGGCCAAGCCCGACGACCGCTTGCTGGAAATCGGGCCGGGCCAGGGCGCCCTGACCGAGGGCCTGCTCGACAGCGGCGCACAACTGGACGTGGTGGAGCTGGATAAAGACCTGGTCCCGATCCTCAACCAGCAGTTCGCCGGCAAGAGCAACTTCAACCTGCATCAGGGCGACGCGCTGAAGTTCGACTTCAATAGCCTGAACGCCGCGCCGAACAGCCTGCGGGTAGTGGGCAACCTGCCGTACAACATTTCCACGCCGCTGATCTTCCATCTGCTGAGCAATGCCGGCCTGATCCGCGATATGCACTTCATGCTGCAAAAAGAAGTGGTCGAACGTCTAGCCGCCGGCCCTGGTGGTGGAGACTGGGGTCGCCTGTCGATCATGGTCCAGTACCATTGCCGGGTCGAACACCTGTTCAACGTAGGCCCGGGTGCATTCAACCCGCCACCGAAAGTCGACTCGGCCATCGTTCGCCTGGTGCCTCATGCCGTCCTGCCGCACCCGGCCAAGGATCATCGCCTGCTGGAGCGGGTGGTGCGCGAAGCGTTCAACCAGCGCCGCAAGACCCTGCGCAACACCTTGAAACTGTTGCTCAGCAGCGCCGAAATCGAAGCCGCCGGCGTTGATGGCAGCCTGCGCCCCGAGCAGTTGGACCTGGCGGCGTTCGTACGCTTGGCCGACAAACTCAGCGAACAGGCCGCCCCGCAAGCCGACGCCAACTGAACAGAGGTCGAGCGCTATCGGGCAGTACGCCAGTCTGGTTTACTACCCGATACTTGGCCTAGACTCATCTCCTGAGTCGCGCCCGCGTCCCGCTTCGTTTTTAAGGCCTTATTTGCATGTCTGATCCTCGTTACCAAGTCGACGTCAGCGTCACCACCCGTTATCTGGCAGAACAGTCGCAACCCGAACATGACCGCTTCGCCTTCGCCTACAGTATTACCGTAAGCAACAACGGTTCGTTGCCGGCCAGGCTGTTGTCGCGGCACTGGGTCATCACCGACGGCGACGGTCACGTTGAAGAAGTGCGTGGTGAAGGCGTGGTCGGCCAGCAACCATTGATCGACGCCGGTAAAAGCCACAACTACAGCAGCGGGACGGTGATGACCACCAAGGTCGGCACCATGCAGGGCACCTACCAAATGCTGGCCGAGGACGGTACACGCTTCGATGCTGTCATCAAGCCGTTTCGCCTGGCTGTGCCCGGGGCCTTGCACTAATGGCCACCTACGCGGTCGGCGACCTGCAGGGCTGCCTCGACCCGCTCAAGTGTCTATTGGAGCGCGTCGCCTTCGATCCACAAAAAGACACGCTGTGGCTGGTGGGTGACCTGGTCAACCGCGGCCCGCAGTCCCTTGAGACGCTGCGCTTTCTCCACGGTATCCGCCAGTCGGTGGTGTGCGTACTCGGCAACCACGACCTGCACCTGCTGGCCACCTGGCAGAACATCGAGCGCCTGAAAAAATCCGATACCTTGAGCGAAATCCTCGCCGCCCCCGATTGCGTTGAATTGCTGGAGTGGCTGCGCCAGCAAAAGCTCATGCACTACGACGAGCAGCGCAACCTGGCGATGGTCCATGCCGGCATCCCGCCCCAGTGGTCCCTGCGCAAGGCGCTCAAGTGTGCGGCCGAGGTGGAACAGGCATTACGCGACGACAATTTGTTCGCGCCCTACCTGGATGGCATGTACGGCAACGAGCCGGTCAAGTGGGACAACGACCTCACCGGCAGCGCCCGCCTTCGCGTCATCACCAATTACTTCACGCGCATGCGCTTCTGCACCCGCGACGGCAAGCTCGACCTCAAGGGCAAGGAAGGCATCGAGACCGCACCACCCGGCTATGCCCCGTGGTTCAAGCACAGCGAGCGCAAGACCCGTCACTTGAAGATCATTTTCGGGCACTGGGCGGCGCTGGAAGGCCAGTGCGACGAACCCGGCGTCTTCGCCCTCGATACCGGCTGCGTGTGGGGCAGCGCCCTGACGCTGATGAACATCGACACCGGCGAGCAACTGCGCTGCGATTGCGACGAACAGGGCCACGCCAAAACCCACCCCCCAGCCACAGCACCATCGCCGGCCGGCACCGCCGTTTGACCGGCGTTGCGCCCACGCTACAGGAGTCCCCCATGACCGAATTCAAACGCATCCCCCCGGAACAGGCCCAAGCCCTGCGCGAGCAAGGCGCGGTCGTCGTCGATGTTCGCGACCCGGCCACTTTTGCCGCTTTGCATATCCGTGGCTCCAAACATCTGGATAACCATTCCATTGCCGATTTCATCCGTGCCGCCGACCTCGATGCGCCCACTGTCGTGGTCTGCTATCACGGCAATTCCAGCCAGAGCGCAGCCGCTTATCTGATCAGCCAGGGCTTCAGCGACGTCTACAGCCTCGACGGCGGATTTGAGCTATGGCGTGCGACTTATCCTGCAGAAACAGCGCAAGGCACCCACGAATAATTTTTTATCCCGGCCAAGCCCGCGTGAACCGTGGGCTTGAGCGATGGCAGACGAACGGTCTGCCACAACTAATTACGTATTCCACCTTTACCTCCCCGATTCCGAACTATCCTTAGCCTCAGGCCATCCAAAACAGGGGAGAGCCGGTACACCGGCGCGCGGGTCATCGGGAGTCAGCTTTCAGGAGCCTGCATTCTTGAAAGCATTCTGGGGGGTAAACGGCAACTGGGTCCCCAGGGGCTGTCCAGCATCGACTGATTGATCCGACACCGGCTCCACGTATCGAGCGAGGTGACGTCATGAGCATTTTTAGCCACTTCCAGCAACGTTTCGAGTCCACGCGGCAAGAGGAATACTCGCTGCAGGAATACCTCGAACTCTGCAAGCAGGACCGCAGTGCCTATGTGTCGGCTGCGGAGCGTCTGTTGCTGGCCATCGGAGAACCGGAGCTGCTGGATACCTCGACCAACTCGAGGCTCTCGCGCATCTTTTCCAACAAGGTGATTCGCCGCTATCCGGCCTTTGCGGACTTCCACGGGATGGAAGAATGCATCGAACAGATCGTGTCCTATTTCCGCCACGCCGCCCAAGGCCTGGAAGAGAAGAAGCAGATCCTTTATCTGCTCGGCCCCGTAGGTGGCGGTAAATCGTCCCTGGCCGAAAAACTCAAGCAACTGATCGAAAAAGTGCCCTTCTATGCCATCAAGGGCTCGCCGGTGTTCGAATCGCCCCTGGGGCTGTTCAACGCCACCGAGGACGGCGCGATCCTCGAAGAAGACTTCGGCATTCCACGCCGCTACCTCAATACCATCATGTCGCCATGGGCGACCAAGCGCCTGGCCGAGTTCGGCGGTGATATCAGCCAGTTCCGGGTGGTCAAGCTCTACCCCTCGATCCTCAACCAGATCGCGGTCGCCAAGACCGAGCCGGGTGACGAGAACAACCAGGACATCTCGGCCCTGGTGGGCAAGGTCGATATCCGCAAACTGGAAGAATTCCCACAGAACGACGCCGACGCCTACAGCTATTCGGGTGCGCTGTGCCGGGCCAACCAGGGCCTGATGGAATTCGTCGAAATGTTCAAGGCGCCCATCAAGGTACTGCACCCGCTGCTGACCGCTACCCAGGAAGGCAACTACAACAGTACAGAGGGCCTGGGGGCCATTCCGTTTACCGGCATTCTGCTGGCTCACTCCAACGAATCGGAATGGCATACCTTCCGCAACAACAAGAACAACGAAGCCTTCATCGACCGGATCTATATCGTCAAGGTGCCGTACTGCCTGCGAGTGAGCGATGAGGTGAAGATCTACGACAAGCTGTTGTTCAACAGTTCGCTGTCCAAGGCTCATTGCGCCCCCGACACCTTGAAAATGCTGGCCCAGTTCACGGTGCTGTCGCGCCTCAAGGAACCGGAAAACTCCAACATCTATTCGAAGATGCGCGTGTACGACGGTGAAAACCTCAAGGACACCGATCCCAAGGCCAAGTCGATCCAGGAGTACCGCGACAACGCGGGTGTGGACGAAGGGATGAACGGGCTGTCCACGCGCTTCGCGTTCAAGATCCTGTCCAAGGTCTTCAACTTCGACCCCCACGAGATCGCGGCCAACCCGGTTCACCTGCTGTATGTGCTGGAACAGCAGATCGAGCAGGAGCAATTCCAGGCCGAAACCCGCGAACGCTACCTGCGCTTCTTGAAGGAATACCTGGCACCGCGCTACATCGAGTTCATTGGCAAGGAGATCCAGACGGCGTACCTGGAGTCCTACAGCGAATACGGCCAGAACATCTTCGACCGCTATGTGCTGTATGCAGACTTCTGGATCCAGGACCAGGAATACCGCGACCCGGAAACCGGCGAGATACTCAACCGCGTGGCCCTCAACGAGGAACTGGAGAAAATCGAGAAACCAGCCGGCATCAGCAATCCGAAGGACTTCCGCAACGAAATCGTCAACTTCGTGCTGCGCGCCCGGGCCAACAACAACGGCAAGAACCCAACCTGGCTCAGCTATGAAAAGCTGCGGGTGGTCATCGAGAAGAAAATGTTCTCCAACACCGAAGACCTGCTGCCCGTAATCAGCTTCAACGCCAAGGCCAGCAAGGAGGACCAGCAAAAACACAACGACTTCGTCACACGCATGGTCGAACGTGGCTACACCGACAAACAGGTACGACTGCTTTCCGAGTGGTACCTGCGGGTCCGGAAATCGCAATAAGCAGCGGCAAGCTTCTAGCTACAGACTGCAAGGGAACGGCGTTGAGCCCAAGGCTCGACGCCACGCCCCTTACGGCTTGAGGCTTACGACTTGAAGCTCCCCCGGAGGGGCCTATGAGCTATGTGATCGACCGACGCCTTAATGGCAAGAACAAAAGCACGGTGAACCGCCAGCGGTTTCTGCGGCGTTACCGTGACCACATCAAGAAGGCCGTTGAAGAGGCGGTCAGCCGACGCTCCATTACCGACATGGAACACGGCGAACAGATCAGCATCCCCGGCCGCGACATCGACGAGCCGGTGCTGCACCATGGGCGCGGCGGCAAGCAGACCGTCGTGCACCCTGGCAACAAGGAGTTCACCAGTGGCGAGCATATCCCCCGTCCCCAAGGCGGAGGTGGCGGCAAGGGCCCCGGCAAGGCCGGCAACTCCGGCGAAGGCATGGATGAGTTCGTCTTCCAGATCACCCAGGAGGAATTCCTGGAGTTCATGTTCGAGGACCTGGAGCTGCCGAACCTGGTCAAGCGCAACCTGACCGGCACCGACACCTTCAAGACCGTGCGTGCCGGTATCAGCAATGAAGGCAACCCATCACGCATCAACATCATCCGCACCCTTCGCTCCGCCCACGCCCGGCGCATCGCGCTGTCGGGCAGCAGCCGGGCAAAGCTGCGCGAAGCCAAGGAAGAACTGGCTCGCCTCAAACGCGAAGAACCCGACAATTTCGGCGATATTCAAGACCTCGAAGCGGAAATCGAGAAGCTTAGCGCCCGCATCCATCGCGTCCCGTTCCTCGATACCTTCGACCTCAAGTACAACTTGCTGGTGAAGCAGCCAAACCCCAGCTCCAAGGCGGTGATGTTCTGCCTGATGGACGTTTCCGGCTCCATGACCCAAGCGACCAAGGACATCGCCAAGCGCTTCTTCATCCTGTTGTACCTGTTCCTGAAACGGAATTACGACAAGATCGACGTGGTGTTCATCCGCCATCACACCAGCGCCCGGGAAGTGGACGAAGAGGAGTTTTTCTACTCCAGGGAAACCGGCGGCACCATTGTGTCCAGCGCCCTGAAGCTGATGCAGGAAATCATGGCCGAACGCTACCCCGCCAACGAGTGGAACATCTATGCGGCCCAGGCGTCGGACGGCGACAACTGGAACGACGATTCACCGATCTGCCGTGACATCCTGATCAACCAGATCATGCCGTTCGTCCAGTACTACACCTATGTGGAAATTACCCCACGGGAACACCAGGCCTTGTGGTACGAATACGAACGGATTGCCGAAGCATTTTCCGACACGTTTGCCCAACAGCAACTGGTCTCGGCCGGGGATATCTACCCGGTCTTCCGTGAACTCTTCCAGCGCAGGTTAGTGACATGACCGCCAAAAAAGAGCAGAAGCGCCAGCCCATTTCCACCGGCTCCGAATGGACGTTCGAGCTGATCAAGGCCTACGACCGCGAAATCAGCCGTATCGCAGACCGTTATGCCCTGGACACCTACCCGAACCAGATCGAGGTGATCACCGCCGAGCAAATGATGGACGCCTACGCGTCGGTCGGCATGCCGCTGGGCTATCACCACTGGTCCTACGGCAAGCATTTCCTCAGTACCGAGAAATCCTACAGCCGCGGCCAGATGGGGCTGGCCTATGAGATCGTGATCAATTCCGACCCATGCATCGCCTACTTGATGGAAGAAAACACCATCTGCATGCAGGCTTTGGTGGTGGCGCATGCCTGCTACGGGCACAACAGCTTCTTCAAGGGCAACTACCTGTTCCGCACGTGGACCGATGCCAGTTCGATCATCGATTACCTGGTGTTCGCCAAGCAGTACATCATGCAATGCGAGGAGCGCCATGGGATCGACGCGGTGGAGGACTTGCTGGACTCCTGCCACGCCCTGATGAACTATGGCGTGGATCGCTACAAGCGCCCCTATCCGATTTCCGCCGAAGAGGAACGCCGACGCCAGAAGGACCGCGAAGAGCACCTGCAAAAACAGATCAACGACCTATGGCGCACCATTCCCAAAGGTGCCGACAAGTACAACGAAAAAGACAATGCCCGTTTCCCGGCCGAGCCCCAGGAGAACATTCTCTATTTCATTGAAAAACATGCGCCGTTGCTGGAGCCGTGGCAGCGGGAAATCGTGCGCATCGTGCGCAAGATTGCCCAGTACTTCTATCCACAGCGCCAGACCCAGGTGATGAACGAAGGCTGGGCCACGTTCTGGCACTACACGCTGATGAACGACCTGTACGACGAAGGCCTGGTCACCGACGGCTTCATGATGGAGTTCCTGACGTCCCATACCAGCGTGGTGTTCCAACCTGGCTTCGACAGCCCGTACTACAGTGGCATCAATCCTTACGCACTGGGCTTCGCCATGTACCGCGACATCCGGCGGATGTGCGAAAACCCTACCGAGGAAGATCGTCGCTGGTTCCCCGAGATCGCCGGCTCGGACTGGTTGTCCGCCATCAAATTCGCCATGAGCAGCTTCAAGGACGAAAGCTTCATCCTGCAGTACCTTTCACCCAAGGTGATCCGCGACCTGAAATTGTTCAGCATCCTTGATGACGATCAGAAAGATGACTTGGTGGTTCCTGCCATTCATGATGAGAGCGGCTACCGCATCATCCGCGAAACCCTGGCGGCGCAGTACAACCTGGGTAACCGCGAACCCAATGTGCAGATCTACAGCATCGATCGCCGCGGAGACCGCTCGCTGACCCTGCGCCACCAGGCCCACAACCGTAAACCTCTTGGTGACTCCACCGATGAGGTGCTCAAGCACCTGCATCGGCTCTGGGGTTTCGATATTCATCTGGAAACCCTGCAAGGCGACCAAGTGATGAAAACCCATCACGTCCCTCCAAGAAGCGAACAAGCCGAAGGCGACTATGGCCGCCTGGACCTGGCCGTCATCCATCTTTGATCCCGTTTTCGCCTCCAGAGGTCCGACGCAAAGGTTATCCTGTCGAACCAACGGAGGTTTTTTATGCAGATCTATAAAGTTGGCGGCGCCGTTCGCGATCGCCTGCTGGGCATTCCCGTCACCGACGTCGATCGGGTCGTGGTGGGGGCGACTGCCGAGGAAATGCTCGCCAAGGGTTTTCGCCCTGTGGGGGCCGACTTTCCAGTATTCCTCGACCCGAAGACTGGCGAGGAATACGCCCTCGCCCGCACTGAGCGCAAGAGCGGCCGCGGCTATGGCGGCTTCGTGTTCCATGCCAGCCCCGAAGTGACCTTGGAAGAAGACTTGGTTCGCCGGGACTTGACCATCAATGCCATGGCTGAAGATGACCATGGCAACCTGACCGATCCGTACCACGGCCAGCGCGATCTGGAAGCCCGGGTATTACGCCACGTTTCCCCCGCTTTCGCCGAAGATCCACTCCGAGTCCTGCGTGTTGCCCGATTTGCCGCCCGTTATGCGCCGCTGGGTTTCAAGGTGGCGGACGAAACCCTCGAACTGATGCGCCAGCTCAGTGAGTCCGGCGAATTGGAGGCGTTGACGGCCGAGCGCAGCTGGAAAGAAATTTCCCGCGCCCTCATGGAAAAACAGCCACAGGTATTTATCCAGGTGTTGCGCGACTGCACGGCGCTCAAGATCTTGATGCCCGAGGTCGACGCGCTGTTCGGCGTGCCGCAGCCTGAAGCCCATCACCCGGAAATCGATACCGGCGTCCACACCTTGAGCGTGCTGGAGCAGGCGGCATTGCACCAACAACCGTTAACGGTCCGCTGGGCCTGCCTGCTCCATGACTTGGGTAAAGGCCTGACACCTCAACACGAATGGCCGCGTCACATCGCCCATGAGCACACGGGCCTGAAGCTGATCAGAGCCGTCAGCGAACGCTTCAAGGCACCGCGGGACTGTCAGGAACTGGCGTTACTGGTTGGCCAGTACCACACCCATGGCCACCGTGCGCTTGAACTGAAGGCCTCTACTTTGCTTGAGCTGCTGCAAAGTTTTGATGTGTATCGTCGGCCCCAGCGCTTCGAGGAATTCATTGCGGCATGCGAGATGGATGCACGGGGGCGCAAGGGGCTCGAAGAGCGAAGTTATCCACAGGCTGAGTATCTGCGGGGCGCTGCGGCAGCGGCCCGCGCGGTGGCGGTGCAGCCTTTGCTGGAGAAGGGTTTCAAGGGGCCGCAGTTGGGAGAGGCAATCAAGCGTGAGCGCCTCAGGGCGTTGAAAGCCTACAAGGAAGCGGCGAACTGACAGGCGTTTTCAGGTCAACCGCCGTCATCGCGAGCAAGCTCGCTCCCACAGTGGATCTCGTTGAGCACAAGATAGGTGCACGCTGAAATCCTAATGTGGGAGCGAGCTTGCTCGCGATGACGGCAGCCGTCTCACAACAGATTCGACGGCGTAAGCGGCTGGCCTCGCCATTCGAAAGCCACCGGTGCCAGCACCTGGTCGATCTGCGCTTCTTCCCACAGCGTGGCGAAGCTCTTGCCCACGCCCGGATGAATTCGATCCGGCGCCATCAATGACAAAGGCCACAGGACGAAGGCGTTCTTGAGAATTTCCGCGCGCGGCAGGATCAGCCCATCGAAGTTGCCGACCTGTTCGCCATACAACAACACGTCGATATCCAGTGGCAATCCCTTGCGGTCCGGCGCATAGCGACCGTTATCCGCCTCGATGAACTTGAGGCGACGGTCCAATTCCATCAGCGGCAGATCCGTGAAGGCCGAGACGACAAAATTGAAGAACGGCCCGCTCTTGATCCCCACCGGCTGGCTCTCGAACACGGCTGAACAGCGCATGTCCACGAGGAATCCAGCCAAGGCCTCAAGACCGGCGCACAAATGGGTTTCGCGCTCGATATTGCTGCCGAGCCCGAGAAAAACCTGAGTCAGCGACATCCGCGCTCGATCTCCACGCCAACGCCGCTGGCCGCCGGTACGGCGCCAGGCTTGGTCACTTTCAGACGCAACCAGGTGATCTTGAACTCGTCCATGAGCTCCTGGGCCAGTCGTTCGGCGAAGGTCTCGACCAACTGGAACTGCGCCTGCTCGGCAAACGCCTGGATGCGCGACGACACGCTGGCGTAGTCGAGCGCCAGGGTCAGGTCGTCGCCTGCGGCGGCCGGGCGGTTGTCCCAGGCGAAGCTCAGGTCAAGCCGCAGGCACTGTCGGATGCCTCGCTCCCAGTCGTAGGCACCGATTACCGTGTCGACTTCCAGGCCCTCGATAAACACTCTGTCCAAGCACTCTTCTCCGCAGCACGACAAGGGCGCGATGCCCCGTTAGAATCAGGGCGTCCTCGCCCGGAATAGTTAGCATGTTTTGGTTACTGGCGATTCTCGCCTACCTGCTCGGCTCGCTGTCCTTCGCCATTTTGCTCAGCCGCCTGACCGGTCGCCCGGATCCGCGAATGAGTGGCTCGGGCAATGCCGGCGCCACCAACATGCTGCGCCTGGCCGGACGCAAACTCGCCATCCTGACCCTGCTGGGCGACCTCTGCAAAGGCCTTGTCCCGGTACTGATCGCCAGCCTTGCAGGGCTTTCGTTGCAGCAACAGGCCTGGATCGGCGTCTGCGCCGTCATCGGCCATCTATTCCCGCTGTACTTTCGCTTTCGTGGCGGCAAGGGTGTCGCCACCGCCGCCGGCATGCTGCTGGGCCTGTACCCGCCCGCCGCCCTGCTGGCTGTCTGTGCCTGGCTGCTGACGTTCTACCTGACCCGCACCAGCTCCCTGGCCGCGCTGATCGCCACACCGCTGACCCTGCCGTTACTGGCCTGGCAGGAACCGGCGGCCTTGCTGCCAATGACCGCGCTGGTTGCCCTGATCGTCTGGCGTCACCGCGGCAATCTACGCGACCTGTTCGCCGGGCGCGAACGGCATTTTTAAATAACGTTTCACAAGGGTGCCAACTGCTCCATGGGCCAGCGCGCCTGCACGCTGATCGCCAGGCTTTCCTGCTGGCCGGCCTGCAAACGCTGGCAGCCGGCAAAGGCAATCATCGCACCGTTATCTGTGCAGAACTCCGGCCGGGCGTAGTAAACGTCGCCCTTCATGTCGCCGAGCATTTTCTCCAACGATGTCCGCAAGGCCTTGTTCGCACTCACGCCGCCGGCGATGACTAACCGCTTGAGTCCGGCCTGCTTCAGGGCACGCTTGCACTTGATGGTCAAAGTCTCCACCACGGCCTGCTGGAACGCCAGTGAGATGTCGCAACGGGCTTGTTCACTGTCGTCCCCGGCGCTGACGCACTGCTGCCAGGTGTTCAGGGCGAAGGTCTTCAGCCCACTGAAACTGAAATCCAGGCCGGGACGGTCGCACATCGGCCGCGGGAACACGAAACGCCCCTCGACCCCTTGCGTCGCCAGCCGGGAAATTTCCGGCCCGCCTGGATAATTGAGTCCCATCATTTTTGCGGTTTTGTCGAACGCTTCGCCGGCGGCATCGTCGAGGGTTTCGCCGAGCAGCTCGTATTGGCCGATTCCATCGACCCGGATGAGCTGCGTATGGCCACCCGAAACCAACAAAGCGACGAACGGGAACTCTGGTGGTTGCGACTCCAGCATCGGCGCCAGCAAATGGCCTTCCATGTGATGCACGCCCAAGGCTGGAATGCCCCAGGCAAAGGCCAGCGCCTGGGCACAGGAAGCGCCCACCAGCAACGCGCCCACCAGGCCCGGGCCGGCGGTGTAGGCGATGCCGTCGATCTCGGTCGGCACGCAGCCGGCTTCAGCCAGGACCTGACGGATCAAGGGCAGCATGCGTTTGACGTGATCGCGAGAGGCAAGCTCGGGCACCACCCCGCCGTAGGCGCGATGCAGGTCGATCTGGCTGAACAGCGCGTCGGCCAGCAAGCCGCGCTCACTGTCGTAAAGTGCGACACCGGTTTCGTCGCAGGAGGTTTCTAATCCCAGTACTAGCATGGGTTTGCGCCTTGTAGAGGCTGAATTCGAAGGCGCGCATAATAGTCGCCGCGTTGTGCCCCGACCAGCGGTTTTCGATCAGAGGCTTTGCATTCCGAGCGATGAGGGGTTAACATCCGCAACCCTTAAAAACCGACGTCTTCAAGTGCTCTTTTGCCGCGAGGATGTTGACCCCGGTAATGAATGAAGGTAGCTCTGGATGCCAGCCGTCAAAGTAAAAGAGAACGAACCCTTCGACGTAGCTCTGCGTCGTTTCAAGCGCTCCTGCGAAAAAGCCGGTGTTCTGGCTGAAGTTCGTAGCCGCGAATTCTACGAGAAGCCGACTTCTGAGCGTAAGCGCAAGGCAGCAGCCGCTGTTAAGCGTCACGCCAAGAAAGTTCAGCGCGAACAGCGCCGCGCCGTACGTCTGTACTAATACACAGACGTCCGTAGCAAGCTTCTGCCAAGCCCGGCCTTCAAGCCGGGCTTATGGCATTTGCGGAATAACGCTTGATGCTTCACCGTCAAAGCCGCAGACGCGACCAAGACAACCGCTTCACTGCGTCAGACCTGGCTCTTTTGCCAGCGGTGCACGTCTTTCCTGACGAGCCTTCCAAGGCTACCGACGAGCACACCCTGATTCCTCTAACGACGATCAGCCCAAGGCACCTACCTGCGTGCCCGCTTCATGAGCTATCCGAGGCCCGACCGGCCGTTACCGGACTCAGCGCAACACATTCAAACAGTCGAATACTGATAGTTATTAACGTCAGTGGATTATCGGCAGATACACTTCCCGACAGCGATGATGCAGACGACCCGGTCGAGCCACCGATTCAGCGTGCCTCAAACCCAGACCCGGTTACGCCTGCCGATTTCGGGCCCCTATTTCGCGCAGTGATGATGAGAACGCCATGGCCGGGCTGATTCCCCAGAGCTTTATTGACGACCTCCTGAACCGCACCGACATCGTCGACGTGGTCAGCTCTCGCCTGCAAATGAAGAAAGCAGGCAAGAACTACACCGCCTGCTGCCCGTTTCACAAAGAGAAAACCCCCTCCTTCAGCGTCAGCCCCGACAAGCAGTTCTACTATTGCTTCGGTTGCGGCGCTGGCGGCAACGCCCTCGGCTTCATCATGGACCACGACAACCTGGACTTTCCCCAGGCCGTCGAAGAACTGGCCAAAGCCGCGGGCATGGAAATTCCCCGGGAGGAAAGCGGTCGACAACACAAGCCGCGCCAACCGACCGATTCGCCGCTCTACCCGCTACTGACGGCTGCAGCCGATTTCTATCGCCAGGCCCTCAAAAGCCATCCGGCGCGCAAGGCCGCGGTGGATTATCTCAAGGGCCGCGGCCTGACTGGCGAAATCGCCCGGGACTTCGGCCTCGGCTTCGCCCCGCCCGGCTGGGACAACCTGTACAAGCACTTAAGCAGCGACACACTGCAGCAGCGCGCCATGATCGACGCCGGCCTGCTGATCGAAAACGCCGAAACCGGCAAGCGCTACGACCGCTTCCGCGACCGGGTCATGTTTCCGATCCGCGACACACGCGGGCGGATCATCGCCTTTGGTGGCCGGGTACTGGGCGACGACAAGCCGAAATACCTGAACTCTCCGGAAACCCCGGTATTCCATAAGGGCCAGGAACTCTACGGCCTGTACGAAGCGCGCAAGAACAACCGCAACCTCGACGAAATCATCGTCGTCGAAGGCTACATGGATGTGATCGCCCTGGCCCAGCAAGGCTTGCGCAACGCCGTCGCGACCCTGGGCACGGCCACCAGCGAAGAACACATGAAGCGCCTGTTTCGCGTGGTGCCCAACGTGCTGTTCTGCTTCGACGGCGACCAGGCCGGCCGTAACGCCGCCTGGCGCGCACTGGAGGCCACCTTGCCATGCCTGCAGGATGGGCGCCGGGCACGTTTTCTGTTCCTGCCCGAGGGCGAGGACCCGGACACCCTGGTGCGCTCCGAGGGTACCGACGCGTTCCGTGCGCGGATCAACCAGCACGCACAACCGTTGGCCGATTATTTTTTCCAGCAGTTGACCGAAGAAGCCGACCCACGCTCCCTCGAAGGCAAGGCCCACATGGCCACCCTCGCGGCACCGCTGATCGACAAGGTGCCCGGCGCCAACCTGCGCACACTCATGCGCCAGCGCCTGACCGAGATCACCGGGCTGAACAGCGAAGCGGTCAATCAACTGGTGCACAGCGCCCCCCAGGAGGCGCCACCCGCTTATGACCCGGGCATCGATTACGACGCGATGCCGGATTTCGCCGACTATCATCAACCCCAGCAGGATTACGCCCCCCAGCAGGAATGGACACCGAAAAAACCCGGCAGTGGCGGCAAGAAATGGGACAAAAAACCCTGGGACAAGAACGGCAAGCGCGGCGATCGCGACCAACCACGTGCCCCGCGCGTGCCGGCCGCCGTCGAACCACCAACACTGGCCGCCCTGCGCACCTTGCTGCATCACCCGCAACTGGCGGAGAAAGTCGAGGACGCAGGGCACTTCGCCGCCGAGGACCACAGCAATACACAATTGCTGGTGGCACTCCTTGAAGCCGTGCAGAAGAACCCCAAGCTAAACTCGTTCCAGTTGATCGCACGGTGGCACGGTACCGAGCAGGGACGCCTCTTGAAGGCCCTGGCCGAGAAGGAATGGCTGATTGAGGGAGACAACCTTGAACAACAGTTTTTCGACACCATTACTAGCTTGTCCGCCCGCCAACGCGAGCGAAACCTGGAACAACTTCTGCGAAAAGCTCGCCAGAGTGAGTTGACCAGCGAAGAGAAAAACCAATTGCGCGACTTACTCAGCCGCAATGTTTGCGCATCAAACCCGACCTCAACTGGCGCGTGAGGTCACAGCTCAGGTATAATCCTCGGCTTGTTTTTTGCCCGCCAAGACCTTCAGTGGATAGGGTGTTATGTCCGGAAAAGCGCAACAGCAGTCTCGTATCAAAGAGTTGATCCTATTGGGTCGTGAGCAGGGCTACCTGACTTACGCGGAGGTCAACGACCACCTGCCGGAGGATATTTCAGATCCGGAACAGGTGGAAGACATCATCCGCATGATCAACGACATGGGGATCAACGTATTCGAGGTTGCTCCAGATAAGGATGCCCTTATGCTGGCCGACGCCGATACCGACGAGGCGGCCGCTGAAGAAGCGGCCGCAGCGTTGGCAGCGGTCGAGACCGACATTGGTCGCACCACGGACCCCGTGCGCATGTACATGCGTGAAATGGGTACGGTAGAGCTCCTCACACGTGAAGGCGAAATCGAAATCGCCAAGCGTATTGAAGAAGGCATCCGCGAAGTGATGGGCGCAATCGCGCACTTCCCTGGCACGGTTGACCATATTCTCTCCGAGTACACCCGCGTCACCACCGAAGGTGGCCGCCTGTCTGACGTCCTGAGCGGCTATATCGACCCGGACGACGGCATTGCGCCGCCTGCCGCCGAAGTGCCGCCGCCGATCGACGCGAAAGCCGTCAAGGCCGACGACGACACCGATGACGACGACGCCGAAGCCAGCGACGACGAGGAAGAAGCCGAAAGCGGTCCGGATCCGGTCATCGCCGCACAGCGTTTCGGCGCCGTGGCCGACCAGATGGAAATCACCCGCAAGGCGCTGAAGAAGCATGGCCGCAACAACAAGCAGGCGATCGCCGAGCTGTTGGCACTGGCCGAGCTGTTCATGCCGATCAAGCTGGTACCGAAGCAATTCGAAGGCCTGGTCGAGCGTGTTCGCAGTGCCCTGGATCGCCTTCGTCAGCAAGAGCGCGCGATCATGCAGCTCTGCGTGCGTGACGCCCGCATGCCACGTGCCGATTTCCTGCGCCAGTTCCCTGGCCACGAAGTCGACGAAAGCTGGACCGATGCATTGGCCAAGGGCAAGAGCAAATATGCTGAAGCCATTGCCCGCCTGCAGCCGGACATCGTTCGTTGCCAGCAAAAGCTGAGTGCGCTGGAGGCCGAGACCGGCCTGAGCATCGCCGAGATCAAGGACATCAACCGTCGCATGTCGATCGGCGAGGCCAAGGCCCGTCGCGCGAAGAAAGAGATGGTCGAAGCGAACTTGCGCCTGGTGATCTCCATCGCCAAGAAGTACACCAACCGCGGCCTGCAATTCCTCGACCTGATCCAGGAAGGCAACATCGGCCTGATGAAGGCGGTGGACAAGTTCGAATACCGTCGCGGCTACAAGTTCTCGACTTATGCCACCTGGTGGATCCGTCAGGCGATCACTCGCTCGATCGCCGACCAGGCCCGCACCATCCGTATTCCGGTGCACATGATCGAGACGATCAACAAGCTCAACCGCATTTCCCGGCAGATGTTGCAGGAAATGGGTCGCGAACCGACGCCGGAAGAGCTGGGCGAACGCATGGAAATGCCTGAGGACAAGATCCGCAAGGTATTGAAGATCGCCAAAGAGCCGATCTCCATGGAAACCCCGATCGGCGATGACGAAGACTCCCATCTGGGTGACTTCATCGAAGACTCCACCATGCAGTCTCCGATTGATGTCGCCACGGTCGAGAGTCTCAAGGAAGCGACTCGCGAAGTGCTCTCCGGCCTCACTGCCCGTGAAGCCAAGGTACTGCGCATGCGCTTCGGCATCGACATGAATACCGACCACACCCTTGAGGAAGTCGGTAAGCAGTTCGATGTGACCCGTGAGCGGATTCGCCAGATCGAAGCCAAGGCGTTGCGCAAACTGCGCCACCCGACGCGAAGCGAGCATCTGCGCTCCTTCCTCGACGAGTGACCTTCAAAACCCCCGGCCCTGCCGGGGGTTTTGTTATGCACAGATAAAATCCCCTTCGTTACGCTCCTCACCACCCTGTTGCCCGTCTACACTCGACTCATCCTCACCAAGCCATGACGAGACAGTGATGCCCAGACTGACGGCCGCGCTTTTGCTGTCATTGATGACCTGGACCGCAACAGCTGGCGCGTTGACGCTCACCGACGAGGAGCTCCGCTGGCTCAAGGACCACCCCGACCTGCGCCTGGGTGTCGACGCCTCCTGGCCGCCGTTTGAGTTCCGCGACGATCAAGGCCGTTACCAGGGCCTGGCCGCCGATTACATCGAGATCATCCGTGAACGATTGGCCGTCAAGGTCACCCCGATCGAGCCGGTCAGCTGGACGGCCGTGCTGGAGCAAGTCGCACAAGGCAAGATCGATCTTTTGCCAGGCATCATGTCCACCCCGGAGCGCCAGAATTACCTGGCATTTACCCGCCCCTACCTGGACTTCCCCATTGTCATCCTGGCTCATCACGGTGGCGCCCGGCCTCACAACCTCAAGGAACTGTACGGGCTGAAGATCGCCGTGGTGGAGAACTATGCCCCCCATGAATTGCTACGCAACCATCATCCCGACCTGAACCTGGTGGCACTGCCCAACGTCAGCTCAGCCCTGCAAGCACTGGCGACCGACGAAGTGGATGCGGTAGTGGGCGATCTGGCTTCCAGTGTCTGGAGCCTGCGCCAACTCAAGCTCGAAGGCCTTTATGTCAGCGGTGAAACGCCCTATCGCTATCAGCTAGCAATGGCCGTCCCTCAAGACAACAAGATATTGGTCAGTATCCTGGATAAGGTCATCGCGGACATGAGCCCGGCCGAGGTCGCCGAGATCCAGCAAAAATGGGTCGGCAATGTGCATGACTACCGCCAGCTCTGGTCGGACTTGCTGCTGTATGGCCTGCCGGCGCTGCTGCTCCTGGTCGGCATATTGGCGGTGGTGATTCGCATCAACCGCCGGCTCAGTTCGGAGATCGCCCGACGGGTCGAGCTTGAGCAGGAGCTGCGCAGCAGCGAATACCATTACCGTGGGCTGGTGGAGAGCCTGTCGGCCATTGCCTGGGAGGCAAGGGTCAGCGATTTCACCTACAGCTACGTATCGCCCCACGCCGAAGACCTGTTGGGCTATCCCCTCTCCCATTGGCTGGTCCCAGGTTTCTGGCGCAACATCATTCATCCGGCCGACCTGATCCGTGCCCAGAGCTACTGTGATCAAGAAGTATTGGCGGGGCGCGACCACTGCATCGATTACCGGGTGATCACCGCCGATGGCCGCTGTCTGTGGGTACGCGATATTGTCAGCCTGATCGAACACGGGCACGAACCGCTGATGCGCGGGTTGATGATCGATATCAGTGAAGCCAAGCGTACCGAGGAAGCCCTACGTCTTTCGGAGCAGAAATTTGCCTCGGTGTTCCGCCAGTGCCCGGATATCCTGGTGATTGCACGGCTGTTTGACGGTTGCCTGCTGGAGGTCAACAAGGCCTTCGAAGAGCAGATCGGCTTGAGTGCCGCAGACGTGATAGGGCGCAGCGCAACCGCACTGGATATCTGGGGCATCCAGGGTGTGGGGCCGGGCCTGTTGCAGCGTTTGCAGGCTGGCAGCATCCGCAACCTGGAAATGCCCTTTCGCCGCAGCAATGGCCAGGTGTTCACCGGGCTGATCTCCGCCGAGCCCTTCGACCTCGACACGACGCCCGCCCTGGTCGTGGTGGTGCGAGACATCAGCCAGCTCAAGGAAACCCAGCAACAACTGCAGACATCCGAAGAGAAGTTCGCCAAGGCATTCCACGCCTCGCCCGATGGATTGCTGCTGTCCCGGCAAAGCGATGGCTTGCTGATTGAAGTCAACGAAGGATTCAGCCGCATTACCGGCTTCAACAGCGCCCTGTCGGTCGACCGCTCTACCCTGGACCTGGGCATCTGGGTCAATCTCAACGAGCGCAAGCAGATGCTCGACCTGCTGAAACGGGACGGCTTCGTCAGGGATTTCAGCTGCCATATCCGTCGCAACGACGGGCAGATACGGCTCTGCGAAGTGTCCAGCCGCCCGCTGCCCATCGGCAACGAAGATTGCATGCTGACCATCGCCCGGGACATTACCGAACGTCACCTGATGCAGGAAAAACTGCAACAGGCCGCCACCGTGTTCGAAAGCACTGCCGAAGGCGTGCTGATCACCGATACCCAACAACACATCAGCGCCGTGAACCGGGCGTTCACCGAAATCACCGGCTACAGCGAAACCGAAGCCCTGGGCCACACACCCCGGCTGTTGGCTTCCGGCCTGCATGACAGCGCGTTTTACGCGGCGATGTGGCACCAGTTGACAGCGGAGGGGCACTGGCAGGGAGAAATCTCCAACCGACGCAAGAACGGCGAGCTGTACCCCAGTTGGCTGACCATCAGCGCGGTGCGCAATCGGGACCGACAGATCACCCATTTCGTCGCCGTCTTCGCCGATATCTCCAGCCTCAAACACGCCCAGGCCCGGCTCGATTACCAGGCTCACCACGACCCGCTGACGGGCCTACCCAATCGCACACTGTTCGAAAGCCGCTTGTTGGCGGCCCTCAACAGCCAACAGGAAAACGGCGGCCAGGGTGCCGTGCTGTTCCTGGACCTGGACCGCTTCAAGCACATCAATGACAGCCTCGGACACCCGGTCGGCGACCTGCTGCTCAAGGGCATCGCCGTGCGCTTGCGCGAGCAGTTGCGTGACATCGACACCGTGGCGCGCCTGGGCGGCGACGAGTTCATTATCCTGCTGCCGGGCCTGCAACAGCCCAGCGATGCCGAGCACATCGCCCAGAAACTGTTGAACTGCTTTACCGCACCGTTCCAGGCCGGCGAACACGAGTTCTTCATCAGCGCCAGCATCGGCACCAGCCTCTACCCGCAGGATGGCTGCGACGTCGCCACGCTGGTCAAGAATGCCGACGCGGCGATGTACCGCTCCAAGGCCAAGGGGCGCAACCGGGTGGAGAAATACACCCGCGACCTCACCGCCCAGGCCAGCGAGCGCGTGGCCTTGGAACACGAGCTGCGCCGGGCGATTGAACGCAACGAGCTGTCACTGTCCTTCCAACCGAAAATCAGCCTCGTCGACAATCGATTGGTAGGCGCTGAGGCACTGATTCGCTGGAATCACCCGACATTTGGCGACGTTCCGCCCGAACACTTCATCCCGCTGGCGGAAGAAAACGGCATGATCCTGCAAATTGGCGATTGGGTTCTGGAACGTGCCTGCCGGCAGCTGTGCGAATGGAACAGCACCTACGAAAGCCTCGGCCCACTGTCGGTCAACCTGGCCGGTGCCCAACTGCGTCAACCCAACTTGCTGGGGCGTATCGAACAACTGCTGCGCGAACACCAACTCAAGCCCGACCTATTGCAACTGGAAATTACCGAAAACTTCATCATGAGCCAGGCCGAAGAGGCCCTGACGGTGCTGCACCAGCTGAAAAAGCTTGGCGTGCAACTGGCCATCGACGACTTCGGCACGGGCTATTCCTCCCTGAGTTATCTCAAGCGCCTGCCGCTAGACATCCTCAAGATCGACCAGTCCTTCGTCCGCGGCCTGCCCGATGATCCCCACGATGTGGCCATCGTGCGGGCAATCATCGCCCTGGGCCGCAGCATGCAATTCACCATCATCGCCGAGGGCGTCGAAACCCTGGCCCAGCAGCAATTCCTGACCGAAGAGGGTTGCGAACAGATCCAGGGCTACATCGTCAGCCTGCCCCTGTGCGCCGAGGAGTTCGCCGCAACGTTTCTATGTGTGTCCGTATCGGATTTTTCGGATAGCACAGCCGAGAAACCGTCGCTATAATCCGCGGCCTACTGAGGGCCTATAGCTCAGTTGGTTAGAGCAGAGGACTCATAATCCTTTGGTCCACGGTTCGAGTCCGTGTGGGCCCACCAAATTAAAAGCCGCGCATTGCGCGGCTTTTGAGTTTTCAGAAAGTGATAACGCCCTATCCGAAGGTGTAAGGTCGTCATCAGTCGAACACTCCCTGGATTTCGTCAAGCGTGGGCATTGCAGCCGGCACCACGGCGAACTCACAATCCAGAGCTCCCAGGATTCGCGCGTAGGCGAGCATGCCCACCGACAGGTCACCCTTTTCAATGGCGATGACCTTCTGCCGGGTGATACCCGCCAAAGTAGCGAGATCGGCTTGGGTCAGACCGCGATTCAGGCGGCGCTGCCGGACCTGTTGGCCAAGACGCGTTGTGATAAGGGCATAGTCCATGTTCTGTATACGCAACAAACCAATTGAGATGTAACGTATACCTAACTTGTAAAAAAATCAAAACCGCTGTGTCCCACAGGGGAGCAGTTCTCCCCGTTAGCCTCTTTCACTCCATTACAATAAAAATCCCTCCCCTCACCGAGACGCCCATCATCGCCAGCCCCAGCCTCCCCCGCCTGTTTCTTGAACTGTTCTGGCAACTCGGCATCCTCCTGGTACCAGCCTTTTTCGTCACAATACTGCCGCCCCCATTGGCCTTGCTGGCGGTAGTCTGCCTCGGACTGCTAATGGGCCTTGCCGCTCGCCTGGGCTTTTTGGCGATGGGCCGGGGCATTGCCCGGCTGACGGTCGGCGCGGTGTTTGGCCTGGGTTTCAGCCTGGGTCGGGCGTTGCCTGAGTGGTGGGGCATTTTGGTGGCGATTGTCGGCATCATCGTCGGGCTCGCCTGCGTCAGTAGCTGGGAGCGGCGCCTTGGGTTGGCACCCGTTTCCAGCAAAGGGCCGAGTGCCTGGGGTGGAAATGAGCCATTGCTGACCCCTGAAGGCGAGCCGATCCGGGTCTTCAACCACAGTGAGATCGCCATGGGCGGCCCCACCTATTGCGACTATATGTTCCCCGATGGTGCCCTCCTTCTCGGCTTGGGTTCCTCGGCCCTGTTCTCCCGCGACGGGCGCTACTTCGCCGCGACAATACCGTCCAGGCAGAACTGGGGCCTGCTGATTCTCGACCGCCAGCAGCGTCAGGTGTATCGCTGCGCCGACAGCGAGCTCTGGGAGCTGGACGCTTTTGACCTCGGCGTTTTGAGCGGGCGCCATAGCCCACTGGTGAACGACAGCGTTCGCGAAGTTCGGTTGCCTGAGCTATTCCAGACGGCCAGTGTTACGCACCTGCTACCCTTCGCTGACCTGTGGCTGGAATCCGATTGGCATCCCGAACAGGTTCAACAGACCTTTGAACGGCACTCCACCGATGGCCAGCACTGCCTGCGGGGCGACATCGCCTTGCCCGCGACCTTTCGCAACCTGGCCCAGCCGCTGGAACCGCTGATTTCCCCGCGCTATACCATCAGCATCAACGGGCAACCCTCCGGCCTGCGGATGGCGGCCGATGCGCCGTTGATCTGGAGCAGCGATCATCGCGCCCTGGTGTGCCTGGCTCAGGCGCAAGATCCCCAAGCAGATGGCGACCAGTATTGGTTGTGGCAGCTCGACAACGGTTGGCGGGCCTTGCCTTCGCCCTGGGTGAGGCGGGAAGCGGAACCATCCTTCTACTGGCATGAATTGCTGGGCCTCGACACCAACCACGTGTTTATCGGCTCGTACCTCGACTATGCGCGACCGGGCTCCGGCCGGTATGGCTATCGCCTGGACAGCATCCACGGCGATACCGAGACCCAGGCCGGTCACGACGCCCAAGGGCGCGTGCAGGTTGGCGAATTTATGCTGACCCTCATGACCATCGCGATGCCGTTGGACAGCCAAGGCCAGCGCGGCGATTCATTCATTGAAACGCAACCGATGCAGGACGGAGTACGCGCGCGGTTGACCTGGCTTGTCGATAATTCCGACGGGCTGGGAGGCTATCGCTGCCAGATCGGTGGCTGGCACTTGCCGGGAAGTTGGCTGCTGGATCACCGCGTCTCTGGCTGCGGACGTTACCTGGCACTGCTGCCCTTCGAACAGTCAACGACCGTAACCACCCATGGGGTGGTTGCCGACGTGAAGGATCGACGCCTGCTGGTAGGACCGCCGATGTGGGTGCAGCGCATCCTCGATTTTCGTGATGGCCGGCTGAGCCTGGCGGTGGTTGCCGGTCGTCTTGACCAGGATCTGGACAGCAGCGCGCTACAACGCTTCAACATTCCTGCGCCGCCGATTGGCGGTGATCCGGCATTCTTTCATCCCGACGAACGCTCCCGGCTGTTCTACAACACCGTGGAGCTGCAGGTGACGGGCTCACAATTGCACAGCATCGCCCCCTGGCGCCTGGTGGATTGTCCGCAAGTGGCCAACGCCGACGGCGACTTCATCCTGCCCGCGCCTGACCATCGGGATGCCGCCTGGTTGTTTGGCAGCGAAACGGAATATGCCGACAGTTGGGTGCGTGCCCAGACGCCCCGGCTCGGAGGCCATCTGCTGACAGCCTCTGGCTGCGCGTTGGTCGACTTGGCGCCCTCGATGATCTGGTCGACGGATGCCCGTTACCTCGCCCTGACTTGCATGGCGACCGATGCGGCAGAACTGTGTGGCAGCTACCGGGGCTGGCAATTATTACTTCTGGACGTCCAGCAGCACACGTTGCGGGTGCACCCACAATGGCTGGGCAACCGGCCGCTGTTTGAACGCTTCGACGAGCAACTGCATGTACGTTGCTTTGAGCGCGATTGGGCAGCCGAAGACGATGAGGACCCTGGTTCAGTGCAGGCGTTCTCCCTGGATGCTCTGTTGCAGTTGCCCGCTGAACAGTTGGTTTGCCAGGACGGTTTCTGGTTCAGGGTTTCACAGGTGTACCAGGCCCCCGTCTGGCGCGCACTGGCTTTGCCTGCCATTGGCTATTTCGCACGTGAGAGCCTGTAACATGCTCGCCATCGAATGCCTGCGCCGGAGCCCACCTTGACTGATACCCGCCCCCCCGTCCTCGACGAAATCGACCGGCAACTGATCGCGGCGCTGCAAATCAACGCCCGGGAAAGCGTCGCGATGCTGGCTCGGCAACTGGGCATCGCCCGCACGACCGTGACGTCGCGGCTGGCGCGCCTGGAAAAGACCAAGGTGATTACCGGCTATGGCGTGCGCCTGGGCCAACGGGTGATTGACGGAGGCTTGCAGGCTTACGTCGGCATCAAGGTACAACCGCGCTCCGGCAAGGACGTGCTGCGACGCCTGAGCGCCATGGCCCAGGTCCAACAGTTGTGCGCGGTCAGCGGTGAGTTCGATTACGTCGCCTGGCTGCGCACCGACTCTCCAGAACAGCTGGATCAACTGCTGGACCAGATTGGCAGCGTGGATGGCGTGGAGAAAACCACCACCTCGATCATCCTCAGCAGCAAGATCGATCGGGGCCAGCCCGTCTAGCCCTGCGCAACTTAACCCGTGGGAGCGAGCAAGCTCGCTCCCATAGGGGAAATCGTCAGTTATGGTGCTTGATAGGCAAAGTTTTCGATTCTGACCTGCCCCTCCGGAAAGGTCGCGATAATCTCCAATTCGCCTCCCATGGCACGGATGTAATTTCGCAACGTGCTGATGTACATATCCGTACGGCGCTCCATTTTCGAGACCGCCGCCTGGTTGATATGCAGCGACTTGGCCAAGGCCTCCTGGCTCAACTCCTGCGCTTGGCGCAACTCGTGCAATGGCATCTCTGCACGCAACTTCTGATACAGAGCTTGTGCACGCGCCTGGGAGTCAGGCGCACGACGCGCCATCAAGTCGGAAAATTTCTTAGCCATTGTCACAGCCCTCTCTCTTCAATACTTCCAAATGCTCGTCATAGAGGCGTTCGGCCAAGGGCACATATTCCTGATACCAGCGGTCCCGGCCAGTTTTGTCTCCCCCGATCAGGAGGATGGCGCAGCGGCGCGGATCAAACGCATAGAGCACACGATAAGGCCTACCTGCGTGTTGCACTCGTAATTCACGAAGGTTGCCATGACGCGAACCTTTGATATCACTGGTGTGAGGAAAGCCCAGATAAGGCCCGGTGTCGCCGAGCAGCATTACCGAAGCCTGTACCGAGTCTTGCTCTGACGCACGGAGACAGTTCCACCACATCTCAAATTCATCCGTGTATTCAACGTCCCATTTCATACAAATATGCCACCTGGGTTATATAACCTCAAGGGAATAACCATAGAAGTAACGGCGGGTATCTGCTCCCGTTGATTGCGCAAGTAATTGTTAGGGAGAGTTTCTGTGGGAGGCTGGCTTCGTCATTAAGACTGAACAATTGGTCAAAATGACTGGAACATATTCAAAACGACGACATATTGTGTCTTATTAACGTGTTCCACCCTCCCTAGAATGGCTGGCATCTTTCCTATACTCAGACGCGAAGCCGCGTCGAGTCGTCCATCAAGGTCAGCCATGAACAAGAACAATCGCCACCCAGCAGACGGTAAGAAGCCCATCACCATTTTCGGGCCGGACTTTCCTTTCGCCTTTGACGACTGGATCGAACATCCGGCCGGCCTGGGCAGCATTCCCGCGCACCACCAGGGTACGGAAGTGGCGATTGTCGGTGCTGGGATCGCCGGTCTGGTGGCGGCGTACGAGCTGATGAAGCTGGGACTCAAGCCCGTGGTCTACGAGGCGTCGAAGATGGGTGGGCGCCTGCGCTCACAGGCGTTCAACGGCGCTGAAGGGGTAATCGCCGAGCTGGGCGGCATGCGTTTTCCGGTGTCGTCCACCGCGTTCTACCACTACGTCGACAAACTGGGGCTGGAGACCAAACCGTTTCCCAACCCGCTGACCCCGGCGTCCGGCAGTACGGTTATCGACCTGGAAGGCCAGACCTATTACGCCCAGAAACTGGCGGACCTTCCCGCACTGTTCCAGGAAGTCGCCGACGCCTGGGCCGATGCGCTTGAGGATGGCTCGCGCTTCGGCGACATCCAGCAGGCGATCCGCGACCGCGACGTGCCACGCCTCAAGGAGCTGTGGAACACCTTGGTGCCCCTCTGGGACGACCGCACCTTCTACGACTTCGTCGCCACCTCCAAGGCGTTCGCCAAGCTCTCGTTCCAGCACCGCGAAGTGTTCGGCCAGGTCGGTTTCGGCACGGGCGGTTGGGATTCTGATTTCCCCAATTCGATGCTGGAAATCTTCCGCGTCGTGATGACCAACTGCGACGACCACCAGCATCTGGTGGTCGGTGGCGTCGAACAGGTACCTCACGGCATCTGGAACCACGTGCCGGAACGCTGTGCGCACTGGCCCGAAGGAACCAGCCTGAATTCGCTGCACCTGGGCGCCCCCCGCAGCGGCGTGAAGCGCATTGCCCGTGCGGCCGATGGCCGGTTCAGCGTGACGGACGTCTGGGAAAACACCCGCGAGTACGCCGCCGTGCTGGTCACCTGCCAGAGCTGGCTACTGACCACCCAGATCGAATGTGAAGAAGCGCTGTTCTCGCAAAAGATGTGGATGGCCCTGGACCGCACCCGCTACATGCAATCGTCCAAGACATTCGTGATGGTCGACCGGCCGTTCTGGAAGGACAAGGACCCGGAGACCGGCCGCGACCTGATGAGCATGACCCTGACCGACCGCCTGACCCGTGGCACCTATCTGTTCGACAACGGCGACGACAAGCCCGGCGTGATTTGCCTGTCGTATTCCTGGATGAGCGATGCGCTGAAAATGCTTCCGCATCCGGTGGAAAAACGCGTGAAGCTGGCCCTCGATGCCCTGAAGAAGATCTACCCCAAGGTGGACATCGCCGCACGCATCATTGGCGATCCGATCACCGTGTCCTGGGAAGCGGATCCGCATTTCCTCGGCGCCTTCAAGGGCGCCTTGCCCGGCCACTATCGCTACAACCAGCGCATGTACGCGCATTTCATGCAGGACGACATGCCGACCGAACAACGCGGGATCTTTATCGCCGGCGATGACGTCTCATGGACACCTGCCTGGGTCGAAGGCGCGGTACAAACCTCACTCAATGCCGTGTGGGGAATCATGAAGCACTTCGGCGGAGAAACTCACGCCGAGAACCCGGGTCCAGGTGATGTGTTCCACGAGATCGGTCCGATCGCCCTGCCCGAATAAAAGGAGTTTTTGATGCGTGTAGCCCTCTACCAATGCCCACCGCTGCCACTGGATCCAGCCGGCAACCTGCAACGCCTGCACCAGGTGGCGCTGGAGGCCAGGGGCGCCGATGTGCTGGTGCTGCCGGAGATGTTCATGACCGGCTACAACATCGGCGTCGACGCGGTGAATGTATTGGCCGAGGTCTACAACGGCGAGTGGGCGCAACAGATCGGCCGCATTGCCAAGGCGGCCGGCCTGGCGATCGTCTATGGCTACCCCGAACGCAGCGAAGACGGGCAGATCTACAACGCCGTGCAGTTGATCGACGCTCAGGGCGAGCGCCTGGCCAACTACCGCAAGAGCCACCTGTTCGGTGACCTCGATCACGCCATGTTCAGCGCCGGCGACTCAGCGCTGCCTATCGTCGAGCTCAACGGCTGGAAGCTCGGCCTGCTGATCTGCTACGACCTGGAGTTCCCGGAGAACGCCCGCCGCCTGGCCCTGGCCGGCGCCGAGCTGATCCTGGTGCCGACCGCCAATATGCAACCCTACGAGTTCATCGCGGACATCACCGTCCGTGCCCGCGCCATCGAAAACCAGTGTTTCGTGGCCTACGCCAACTACTGCGGCCACGAAGGTGAACTGCTGTATTGCGGCCAAAGCAGCATCGCCGCACCGAATGGCAGCCGACCGGCGCTTGCGGGGTTGGACGAGGCGTTGATCGTCGCAGAGCTGGATCGACAACTGATGGACGATTCCCGAGCGGCCTACAACTACCTGCATGATCGCCGCCCCGAGCTTTACGACGACCTGCACAAACACTGATTGAGGATTGAGAACGCGGCCTAATCCGCTAGCATGAGCGCATCTTTGTTCTGGAAGCGCTCATGCCGGCCCCCGACTCCCTCCGCCCCCACACTGAAACCCTGGCCAACGGCTTGCGGGTGACATTGCGTCACGTCCCAGGCCTCAAGCGCAGCGCTGCAGTATTGCGAGTCGCGGCTGGCAGCCATGACGCGCCCCTGGCCTGGCCGGGATTGGCGCACTTGCTCGAGCATCTGTTCTTCCTTGGCACCGAGCGTTTTCCCGCTGGGGAGAACCTGATGGCCTACGTGCAGCGCCATGGCGGCCAGGTCAATGCGCGCACCAGCGAACGCACCACGGATTTCTTCTTCGAATTGCCACCCGCCACCTTCGCCGACGGACTGGAACGGCTGGGGGACATGCTCGCTCACCCACGCCTGGATGAGGCCGATCAGTTGCGTGAACGGGAAGTGCTACACGCCGAGTACATCGCCTGGTCCCGGGATGCTGCAGCCCAGCGACAGATTGCCTTGCAGGACGGCCTGTCGACGATCCATCCGTTGCGGGGTTTTCATGCGGGTAATCGCGACAGCCTCGCGGTGGAGCACGCCGAATTCCAATGCGCATTGCATGACTTCTACCGCAGCTTCTACCAGAGCGGCCAGATGAGCCTGAGCCTGGCCGGCCCGCAAAGTATCGACGTTTTGAAAGCGCTGGCTGAACAGTTCGACAGCCACATACCTGCCGGCGAAGCGCTTGCCAGGCCGGCACCGCCACAGCTGATGGCATCGTCCCAGACGAGTTATCAACAGGCCCGCGAGGGTTGCCTTGATCTGCTGTTCGCCTTCGAAGATTTGCCCAGCGCCTCGCCCCAAGCCTTGGACTTTCTCTGTACGTGGCTGAACTCCAGCAAACCGGGCGGCCTGCTCGCCCTGTTGCGTCAACGCCACTTGGCTGACAGTCTCAAGGCCACCGCGCTGTATGAGTTTGCCGGGCAGGCGCTGCTGCACATCGAATTCAAGCACGCCAACGCCCAGACAGCGGCGCAGATCCAGCCGTTGCTGCACGACTGGTTGGGTTTCTTTGCCGCCCAGGATGACTGGGCGCCGTTGCGCGAGGAGTTCACCGCGCTGTTGCAGCGTCGGCAGGAAACAGGGTCGGCGTTGCAGTTGGCCCGCTGGGATTGTGAAGGTCGTGACGGGCCGCTGTGGGCACACGACCTCGTGAGACTCAGGGAAATCCTCAAGCAACTGCACCCTGTCGATAACGTCACGGGACAATGGCAACTGCCCGCGTCCAACCCGTTCCTGCAAACGCCAAGCGAAGCGCCTCGCGCCGGGCTGATACGCGGCCAGACCAGCGCCCACCGTGGCTTGCGCACCTTCGCCCAGGACCGCTCCCGAGGCCGGCGGGAACGCTCGCCCATGCAGTTCAGCCAGGCGCTGCCCGACAACGGTCGTGAAGGCGCGGTGTACCTGCGCTGGCAACTGACGACTCAGCCACCGCTGGATCTTCAATCCCGGCTCGACCGGCATCTGGAGGAGGTGCGTGAGGATGCTCGCCAGGCCGGCGTGGACGTCAGTTTCGAACCTTCAGGGAATCAATGGCTGCTGAAACTGGTCGGCTTGCAGGCCCCGATGCCGCTGGTGCTCGAACACGTCCTGGCGAAGCTTTCACAGCCGCTGCCCATGGCTCAGGCCGCCCACGAGCCCACACCGATACCCATTCGACACCTGCTCAAAGCGCTGCCGAATCATTGCCGGCAATCGCCAGCGTTGCCCATGCCCGACAGCGACCAAAGCGTGTGGACAACGGCCCGCTGGGATGGACTGTCCATCGGTCTGTCGACCGCCACTCAAGGCGCGCTGGGCCCGGTGCTGGCCCGGGTGCCAGGCATCGCCAGCGAGGACATCAGCTTGGCGATGGCGCCGCGCGGGCAACGCATCTGGCATACGCTCCAGACCCACGGTGAAGAAGCGGCCGTGTTGCTGTTTTGCCCGACCGCCACGCTGGCGCTGGCCGACGAGGCCGCCTGGCGGTTGCTGGCGCAGCTGTGCCAGACACCGTTCTATCAGCGCCTGCGGGTGGAGCTGCAGTTGGGTTATGCCGTGTTCAGCGGCTTGAAGCAGGTCGATGGGCAAACCGGGTTGCTGTTCGGCGTCCAGTCTCCCAGCGTCTCGGCGGCGCAACTGATCGCCCACATCGAGACATTCCTGGCCGGGATCCCGGCGCTGATCCAGCAGCTCGATGATGCGTCCCTGACCGATCAGCAACAGGCGCTCGCCGCTCAACTCCAAATGGATGCCCTGCCCCGCGCCCAGGCCGCCGAACTGCTCTGGCAGGGCAAGTTGGCTGGCCGCCCGTCGGATTATCTTGAGCGACTGGCCGATGCCATCCTGCAACTGGATCGCCCACAACTACGAGCCGCCGCCCAGGGTTTGGTCGATGCTGATGGGGGATGGTATTGCCTGAGCAATGGCGCCTGCCCGACAGAGCGTTGGCAAGCGGCGCAATGATCATTGCAGCCGCTGTAATGAGCTTTCTTTGAGAATCGCGGCGAACGAATTTGTCAGATTTAGTAACATAGCCGCCTAAGCATCTGAACATCTCCGAACGGAGGTGGACTATATGTATAGGTTTCCATCGTTCCATCGAACCTGATTCCCCCAACCAAAGGAGTATTCCCATGTCCTGGTCCAAACCCGCATATATCGACCTGCGTATCGGTTTCGAAGTCACCATGTACTTCGCCAGCCGCTGATTGCTGCAGGCGCTCAAGCACGCAGCACTACGCCTCGGCCAGCCGAGGCGTTTTTATTTCGGTTTGCAGATGGAGCAGCCATGTTCGTCCAGATTCTAGGTTCCGCCGCCGGTGGCGGTTTCCCCCAGTGGAACTGCAACTGCGCCAATTGCGCAGGTTTTCGCAACGGCAACTTGCGGGCCCAGGCGCGTACCCAGTCGTCCATCGCCCTGTCCGATGACGGGGTGAACTGGGTGCTGTGCAACGCCTCCCCGGACATTCGCGCCCAGCTCCAGGCGTTTGCCCCGATGCAGCCGGGCCGGGCCCTGCGCGACACGGGCATTGGCGCGATCATCCTGATGGACAGCCAGATCGACCACACCACCGGCCTGCTCAGCCTGCGTGAAGGTTGCCCGCATCAAGTCTGGTGCACCGACATGGTCCATGAAGACTTGAGCACCGGCTTCCCGCTGTTCAACATGCTCACCCACTGGAACGGCGGGTTGAGCTGGAACCGTATCGAACTCGACCAGAGCTTCACCATCGCCGCCTGCCCGAACCTGCGCTTTACCCCGCTGCCCCTGCGCAGCGCAGCGCCGCCCTATTCGCCCCATCGCTTCGACCCGCACCCGGGCGACAACATCGGACTGATCGTCGAAGACCTGCGCACCGGCGGCAAGCTGTTCTATGCGCCGGGGCTGGGCAAGGTCGACGAGTCGTTGCTGGAGATCATGGCCGGCAGCGACTGCCTGCTGGTGGACGGCACGATGTGGGACGACGATGAAATGCAACGCCGTGGCGTCGGCACCCGCACCGGTCGGGAAATGGGCCACCTGGCTCAAAACGGCCCCGGCGGCATGCTGGAAGTGCTGGAGCAACTGCCCGAGCAGCGCAAGGTCCTTATCCATATCAACAACACCAACCCGATCCTCGACGAAGACTCGCCCGAGCGGGCTGAGCTTGTACGTCGAAAGATTGAAGTGGCTTACGACGGAATGAGTATTGAGTTGTAGAAAGGGTGGGACGATGGTGGACGTGGGGTTGCAGTTGTGTCAGCCAACATTATTGCTGGCTGACAGGACGCATTCGCGAGCAAGCCCGCTCCCACAGAGACCGAGTAAGACTTGATATTTCATGCACCGCAAAACCAATGTGGGAGCGGGCTTGCTCGCGAAAAGGCCAGAACAGGCACCCCAACCGCCAGCGGTTATTCCCCGGAGAACCGAAATGACTGACACCCCCCTGTCCCCCGCCGAGTTCGAAGCCGCCCTGCGTGCCAAAGGCGCGTATTACCACATCCATCACCCCTATCACGTGGCGATGTATGAAGGCCGTGCCACTCGCGAGCAGATCCAGGGTTGGGTCGCGAATCGCTTTTATTACCAGGTGAATATCCCGCTCAAGGATGCCGCGATCCTGGCCAACTGCCCGGACCGGGAGATCCGCCGCGAGTGGATCCAGCGCCTGCTCGACCATGACGGCGCGCCCGGCGAAGACGGCGGCATTGAAGCCTGGCTGCGGTTGGGCCAGGCGGTGGGGCTGGACCCCGATCAACTGCGCTCCCAGGAATTGGTGCTGCCGGGCGTGCGCTTCGCGGTGGACGCCTACGTCAACTTCGCCCGCCGGGCCAGTTGGCAGGAAGCCGCCAGCAGTTCGTTGACTGAACTGTTCGCCCCGCAGATCCACCAGTCGCGCCTGGACAGCTGGCCGCAGCATTACCGGTGGATCGACCCGACCGGCTACGAATATTTCCGCACTCGCCTGGGCCAGGCCCGGCGTGATGTGGAGCATGGCCTGGCGATCACCTTGCAGCACTACACCACCCGCGCAGGGCAAGAACGCATGCTGGAGATTCTCCAGTTCAAACTGGACATCCTCTGGAGCATGCTCGACGCCATGACCATGGCCTACGAATTGAACCGCCCGCCCTATCACACCGTGACCGACCAACGGGTCTGGCACAAAGGAATTACCTTATGAGCTTCGACCGCAGCCAAACCCCGCGCTGGCGCCCCGGCTATCGCTTCCAGTACGAACCGGCCCAGAAAGGCCACGTGCTGCTCTATCCTGAAGGCATGATCAAGCTGAACGACAGCGCGGCGCTGATCGGCGGCCTGATCGATGGTGAACGCGATGTGGCGGCGATCATCGCTGAGCTGGATAAACAATTTCCCGGTGTGCCAGAGCTCGGTGACGACATCGAGCAATTCATGGAGGTCGCCCGTGCAGAGCACTGGATCACCCTTGCCTGAGAAGCCCGCCGTCGGCCTGCCGCTGTGGCTGCTGGCCGAGCTGACCTATCGCTGCCCGCTGCAATGCCCATACTGCTCCAACCCGCTGGACTTCGCCGAGCAAGGCAAGGAACTGAGCACCGAGCAGTGGTTCAAGGTGTTTCGCGAAGCCCGGGAGATGGGCGCCGCGCAGTTGGGTTTTTCCGGTGGGGAGCCGCTGGTGCGCCAGGACTTGGCGGAGCTGATTGGCGAGGCGCGCAGGCTGGGTTTCTACACCAACCTGATTACCTCCGGCATCGGCTTGACCGAACAGAAGATCAGCGACTTCAAGAAAGCCGGTCTGGATCACATCCAGATCAGTTTCCAGGCCAGCGACGAGCAGGTGAACAACCTCCTGGCCGGCTCGAAGAAAGCCTTCGCGCAAAAACTGGAAATGGCCCGCGCGGTGAAAGCCCACGGTTATCCGATGGTGCTGAACTTCGTGACCCATCGGCACAACATCGACAAGATAGACCGCATCATCGAGCTGTGCATCGCCCTCGAAGCTGACTTCGTCGAGCTCGCCACCTGCCAGTTCTATGGCTGGGCGCAGCTCAACCGCGTCGGCCTGCTGCCCACCCGGGAGCAACTGGTGCGGGCCGAGCGCATCACCAATGAATACCGCGCCAAGCTGGAAGCCGAAGGCAACCCGTGCAAGCTTATCTTTGTCA
The DNA here is from genome assembly GCF_051131985.1 of Pseudomonas sp. Z3-6. Classification (NCBI taxonomy): domain Bacteria; kingdom Pseudomonadati; phylum Pseudomonadota; class Gammaproteobacteria; order Pseudomonadales; family Pseudomonadaceae; genus Pseudomonas; species Pseudomonas sp. Z3-6. The sequence goes on along the minus strand of NZ_CP071644.1, from coordinate 669,246 downwards.
CACCGGACTACTATGAGGAACGCCCCAAGGGTTGCATGAACGGCTGGGGCAGCATTTTCCTGACCGTCACGCCGGACGGCACGGCATTGCCGTGTCACGGCGCCCGGCAGATGCCGGTGCAGTTCCCGAATGTGCGCGACCACAGCATGCAGCACATTTGGTACGACTCGTTCGGCTTCAACCGCTTCCGCGGTTATGACTGGATGCCCGAACCGTGTCGCTCGTGCGATGAGAAGGAAAAGGACTTTGGCGGCTGCCGCTGCCAGGCGTTCATGCTCACGGGCGATGCCAGCAACGCCGACCCGGTGTGCAGCAAGTCCGAACATCACGGGGTGATCCTTAAAGCGCGTGAAGATGCCGAGCACGCCACACAAACCATTGAACAGTTGGCCTTTCGCAATGAACGAAACTCGCGCCTCATCGCTAAAGGCTGAGCCTTTCAGCGCCGCCCAGGCCGTTGCCGCCGGCACCGACTTCGCCAAACTGCAAGTCGGGCCCTTGGGCTTGTTCTGGAATGAATACCGCCCCGCGGACGGCGCCTGCCGGATCTGGCATTGGCAAGACGCCGAGGCCCGCTGCCTGACGCCGGACGGATTCAGCGCCCGCAGTCGGGTCTATGAATACGGCGGCGGGTCGTTCTGCCTGAGCCATGATGGCGTGCTGTTCGTCAACGAGGCCGACCAACAGCTGTACCATCAATCGCTGAGTGACGAACAGCCCGTGGCGCTGACCTTCGGTGAGTGCCGCTATGGGGACCTTGGCTTCGCCGACGGCCAGGTGTTGGCGGTGGAAGAACAGGCCAACCAGCATCGCCTGGTGTCGATCGGGTTGGCGGATCATCAACGGCATCTGTTGGCCGAAGGCGCCGATTTCTACGCTTCGCCTACCCTGAGCCCGGACGGCCAGCGGCTCGCCTGGATTGAATGGAGCCGTCCGCATCAGCCCTGGACAGCGACGCGGTTGATGTTGGCCGAGCGCACTGCTTCGGGCTGGAGTGAGCCGCGCTGTGTGGCCGGCAACGGTGAGGAAGAATCCATCCAACAACCGCGCTTCGACGCGGCCAGTCGCCTTTATTGCCTGACTGATCGCGGCGGTTACTGGCAGCCCTGGATGGAATCGGCCCAGGGCTTAGAACCCCTGCCCGCCGCCGCAGCCGATCATGCCCCAGCGCCGTGGCAACTGGGTGGCTGTACCTGGCTGCCGCTGGACGAACACACCTACCTGGCGAGTTGGACCGAAGCAGGTTTCGGACGCCTGGGCCTGTGTCGCCGTGACGATGCCAACGAGGACTTCACCGACACCTACAGCCGCTTTCGCAGCCTGGCGCTGGATGAGCGGTTCATCTACGCCATTGCCGCCTCGCCGACTCATCCATCGGCAGTCATTGCCATCGAGCGGCAGCGTCATGAAGGAGTGGTGCTGGCCGGCGGCGTCACGCCATTGTCCATCGAACAGATCAGTCGTCCGCGAACCCTGCGCTATCCATCCGGGTCAGGTGAAGCCCACGGGTTCTTTTACCCGGCCATGAATGCACAAGCGAAGCCGCCCTTGGTGGTGTTCATTCACGGCGGTCCTACCTCGGCCTGTTATCCCCTGTTCGATCCGCGTATTCAGTATTGGACACAGCGCGGCTTTGCCGTTGCCGATCTCAATTACCGCGGCAGCAGCGGTTATGGCCGGGCCTATCGGCAGGCGCTGCATTTGAATTGGGGCGTGGTGGATGTCGAGGACGCCTGCGCGGTGGTCGCCTATCTGGATGAACAAGGCCTGATTGACAGCCGTCACGCGTTCATTCGTGGTGGCAGTGCCGGTGGCTACACGACCCTCTGCGCCTTGGCGTTCCAAGATGTATTCCGCGCCGGTGCCAGCCTCTATGGCGTGAGCGATCCTGTCGCCCTCGGCCGGGCCACGCACAAGTTCGAAGGTGATTACCTGGACTGGCTGATCGGCGACCCGCAACAGGACGTCGAACGCTATCGCGCCCGCACTCCGCTGTTGCACGCCGAGAACATCCGCGTGCCGGTGATCTTTTTCCAAGGTGAGTTGGACGCCGTGGTGGTACCGCAGCAAACCCGCGACATGGTCAGCGCTTTACAGGCCAACGGCGTGGCGGTCGAGGCCCACTACTATCCAGATGAACGCCACGGTTTTCGCAAGGCGACGAACCAGGCCCATGCCCTGGAGCATGAGTGGTTGTTCTATCGCAAGGTGATGGATAGCGATCTGTAGGCAGTGGGAACACCACTTGTGGCGAGGGAGCTTGCTCCCGCTCGATTGCGCAGCAATCGCAAAAGCTTGGGGCCGCTGCGCGACCCAGCGGGAGCAAGCTCCCTCGCCACAGATCTAACAACAGAAACTTCAGCGCTTGGCGATGATGTACACCGCGTGCACGATGCCAGGAATGTAACCCAGCAGCGTCAGCAGGATATTCAGCCAGAACGCCCCGCCAAAACCGACTTGCAGGAACACTCCCAGTGGCGGCAGCAGGATGGCGATAATAATGCGAATTAAATCCATGGATGACTCCCTGATCGACGATGGCCAAATTGCCATATAGCTCATTGACCCCAGACCGCTCGTCAGGGTTCAGTGGGACGCACGCTGCAGCAGCCCCAAGGGTTAGACGTCTGCAGGAATAAAAAACGCAGGCAAAAGAAAACCCCGCCGAAGCGGGGCTTTGCAGACTGTTTCCCTGACATCCATTTCACTCCGCCGTCCTGGCAGAATCCTACGTGTCCGTGTTGTTACTTTTGCGCGTCCTGCGCTACGTCCATGGAAGCTAGGTTAGCCCTGGATCCAATTCGCCGATAGAGGGAAAACACCGGCACGTTGTGTAAGCAAATACTTACACAATGTCATCGTTTCAGAACTGGCTGGCTTCCAGCAGGAACAGCGACTCGCTGCCCGCCTTTACCGAAGCGCTCAAGGAGTGGATACGCGGCAACAGGCGAGCGAAATAGAACCGTGCCGTTCCGAGTTTGCTCGCGTAGAAATCATCCTGGTTTTCCTTGCCCGAGGCAGCCCGGGCCATCAGCGCCCACATGTAGGCATACGCGGTGTAGCCGAACGCCTGGAGATATTCCACCGACGCTGCGCCAATTTCGTTCGGGTTGCTCCTCGCCCGGTCCAGCAGCCAGTCGGTCAACTCATCCAGCGTGTCGACCGCGCCGTTCAACGGCTTGATGAACTCTTCCAAGTCGCCGCTCGCAGTGGCGGTGAAATGGCGAATCTCATCGGCGAACAGGCGATAGAACGCACCGCCGCTGCCGACGATCTTGCGCCCCACCAGGTCCAGCGCCTGGATACCGTTGGTGCCTTCGTAGATCTGGGTGATGCGCACGTCACGCACCAGTTGTTCCTGGCCCCATTCGCGGATGTAGCCATGGCCGCCGAATACTTGTTGACCATGGACGGTGGTTTCCAGGCCCAGGTCGGTCAGGAACGCCTTGGCCACCGGAGTCAGCAACGCCACCAAGTCTTCGGCGCGCTTGCGGGTGACCGGGTCTTCGCTGAACTTGGCCGTGTCCAGTTGCATCGCCACGTAGGTGGAAAACGCCCGGCCACCCTCGTTCGAGGCTTTCATGGTCAACAGCATCCGGCGCACGTCGGGATGGACGATGATCGGATCAGCGACCTTGTCCTTGTTCTGCGCACCGGTGGGCGAGCGGCTTTGCAGGCGGTCGCGGGCGTATTCGACGGCGTTCTGGTAGGAGCGCTCACCGGTGGCCAAGCCCTGGATGCCAACCCCGAGGCGCTCGTAGTTCATCATGGTGAACATCGCCGCCAGGCCTTTGTTCGGCTCGCCCACCAGATAGCCCACGGCTTCATCGAAGTTCATCACGCAGGTGGCGGACGCCTGGATGCCCATCTTGTGTTCGATCGAGCCGCAGTTGGCCGCGTTGCGCGCGCCCAGGCTGCCGTCGGCATTGACCATGAACTTGGGCACCAGGAACAGCGAAATGCCCTTGGGGCCTGCCGGCGCGTCCGGGAGCTTCGCCAGTACCAGGTGAATGATGTTCTCGGTGAGGTCGTGCTCGCCACCGGTGATGAAAATCTTCGTGCCACTGACCTTGTAGGAACCGTCGGCCTGGGGCTCGGCCTTGGTGCGGATGATCCCCAGGTCCGTGCCTGCATGGGGCTCGGTCAGGCACATGGAGCCGGCCCAGACGCCGGCGTACATGTTCGGCAGGTACGTCGCCTTCAGCTCTTCGCTGGCATGGGCATTGATCGATAGGCAAGCGCCGGCGGTCAGCATCGGGTACAGGCCGAAGGACAGGCTCGCGGAGTTGACCATTTCCTCGACCTGGGCCGAAACGGCCTTGGGCATGCCCATGCCGCCGTACACCGGATCGCCGCCGACACCGACCCAACCGCCTTCAGCATACGTCTTGTAGGCCTGTGGGAAACCTGCCGGCGTGGTGACGGCGCCGTCCGCCCAGTGGCAGCCTTCTTCGTCAGCGGAGCGACTGAGAGGCGCGATGCTTTTGCTGGTGACTTTGCCGGCTTCTTCCAGGATCGCTTCGACCGTTTCAGCGTCCACGGTGTCGGCCAGCACCGGCAATTGGGCCCAGAGTTTCGCGACCTCGAACACTTCATTGAGGACGAAGCGCATATCGCGCAGGGGCGCTTTGTAGTCAGCCATGGCAAACCTCGCAGGATCTAAACAATTGTTCGTAAAAGACGGTTTTCGCAGTGACCTGAGTGTACCTCAACAACTTTTGCGACACATAGGGTCAACCCATGACCGTTTTGTTATTTTTAGTCATCACAGAAGTTCGAGTAATTTATCGTGGCGAGGGAGCTTGCTCCCGCTTGACCGGGCTGGCGCTCCAGTGCGTAGCGCTCACAAAGAGGGTCCGCTGCGCAGCCCAGCGGGAGCAAGCTCCCTCGCCACAGAGAAATGTTTCAGCCCATCAGAGTGCAAACAACTCCGCAGGCAATTGCATCAGGCAATCACTCCCCGCCTCGATGGCGGCCCGATGGGCGGTCGTGCGCGGCAACAGGCGCTTGAAGTAAAACTCGCACGTCGCCAGTTTGCCCTGGCAAAAATCGCTGTCTCCAGTGCCACCGTCGAGTTGCGCCTGGGCCACCAGGGCCATGCGCAACCACAGGTAGGCCAGGATGATGTAGCCGCTGTACATCAGGTAGTCCACTGAGGCGGCGCCCACTTCATCCGGGTTCTTCATGGCAGCCATGCCAACCTGGGTGGTCAGTTCGCCCCATTCCCGGTTGAGCCCGTCCAATTGCGCAATATAGGCGTTGAGCTGCGGATGCCCGGCGTTGGCTGTGCAGAATTTATGGACAATTTTAGTGAAGCCACGCAGTAACTTGCCCTGGCTGCCCAACACCTTGCGCCCCAGCAGGTCCAAGGCCTGGATGCCATTGGTGCCTTCGTAGATCGGCGCGATCCGACAATCGCGCACAAGCTGCTCCATGCCCCACTCGCGGATAAAACCGTGTCCGCCAAAAACCTGCATGCCGTGGTTGGTGACCTCCAGCCCGGTGTCGGTCATGAAGGCCTTGCAGATCGGGGTGAGGAACGCCAGCAGGTCCTCGGCCTCCTGGCGAGCGGTTTCGTCCGGGCTCAGGTGCGCGGTGTCGAGCAGTTGCGCGGTGAAATAGGTCAGCGCCCGGTTGCCTTCGTTGAAGGCCTTCATGGTCAGCAACATCCTGCGCACATCGGGATGGACGATGATCGGGTCGGCGACTTTTTCCGGCGCCTTGGGGCCGGTCAGCGCGCGCATTTGCAAACGGTCGTTGGCGTATTTGATCGCCCCCTGGAAGCTCGCCTCCCCCAGGCAAAGGCCCTGCATGCCGGTGCCGAGGCGGGCGTGGTTCATCATGGTGAACATGCAATTAAGGCCTTTGTTCGCCTCGCCGATCAGGAAACCCTTGGCCCCGTCGAAATTCAGCACGCAGGTAGCCGAGGCCTTGATGCCCATTTTGTGCTCGATCGATCCGCAGGAAACGCCGTTGCGCTTCCCGGCCTCACCCGTGGCGTCCGGCAGGAACTTTGGCACGATGAACAGCGAGATGCCCTTGGTCCCGGCCGGAGCATCGGGCAGCTTGGCGAGCACCAGATGAATGATGTTGTCGCTCATGTCGTGCTCGCCGGCGCTGATGAAGATCTTGCTGCCGGACACCGCGTAGCTGCCGTCCGCCTGGGGCACCGCGCGGGTCTTGATAATGCCGAGGTCGGTGCCACAGTGGGCTTCAGTCAGGCACATGGTGCCGGTCCACTGGCCGGCGGTGAGTTTGCTGAGATAGGTCTGCTTCTGTTCCTCGGTGCCGTGGGCGTGGATGGCCGACATGGCGCCGTGGGTCAGGCCGGGATACATGCCCCAAGAGGTGTTGCTCGATCCGATCATTTCGCTGATGACCAACCCCAGGGAACTGGGCAAGCCCTGGCCACCGTAAGCAGGGTCCGCCGCCAGGCCATGCCAGCCGCCTTCCACGTACTGTGCGAAGGCTTGCCTGAAGCCTGTAGGCGTAGTCACCACGCCATTGTCGAAATGGCAGCCCTCTTCGTCACCCGGGCGATTGAGGGGCGCCAGCACGTTCTCACAGAACCGAGCGCCCTCCTCGATAATGGCGCTGACCATGTCCGGGCTGGCATCGCTGGCACCCAGTTCGGCATAGCGGCCATGGAAATCGAAGACGTGGTCGATCAAGAAGCGCATGTCGCGCAGGGGGGCTTTGTACTCGGGCATGGTGGTTTTCTCCGGTAGCAGATCGTTCCAACCTACTGCCGGCCACCCAGGCCCACAATCACAGTCCAGACGCTGAATGCGCCATCATCACTCAACCCGCGGCGGCTTCCATGCGCACTGCGCCGCGGCGATTCTGCCCATAGGCGATCACGCAGTTTCGCCCCGCGCCCTTGGCGTTATAGAGCGCCTGGTCTGCCGATTTGAGCACCTCTTCGGGCGTACGCTGCTCGATGCGCTCGGCCACGCCGATGCTGACGGTCACCGATACGCTGGACGCACCGGCGCCGGAACGCCGCTGACGGCCTTGCTGATCGTCCTGGGGACGGCTGTCGGGATTACGCAGTTGGATAGCGTACGTCTCGATGGACTGGCGAATAACTTCCAGATGGGGCATGCATTCGTCGATGGTCTTGCCTGCGAACACCAGGGCGAATTCCTCGCCGCCGTAGCGATACGCCCTACCGCCACCGCCGATCTTCGACAGTTTGCTGGCGACCAGGCGTAGCACTTGGTCGCCCACGTCGTGGCCGTGGGTGTCGTTGAATTTCTTGAAATGGTCCACGTCGCTCATTGCCAACACATAGTTACGCCCCAGGCGCTGCATGCGTTCATTCAATGCACGACGCCCCGGCAGGCCGGTGAGCTCGTCACGGAAGGCCATTTGATACGCCTCGTGGGCGACCGCCGCGGCGATCATCAACATCACCTGGCTGCACATGATGTTCAAGGTGAATGGCAGGATGAAGGTTTTCGGCAGCATCCAGAACAACCCAAGCAGTCCCACCAACTGCGCCGCGTGCAACGGCCGGGGGTTACGCCAGTATTGCCAGGCCAGCAGCAGGAACGCGGCGGCGAACATCGGGTAGGACAATTGAATCAGGCTCATCCAGGCGCCGTGCAACGCGGGCCAGCGGATCTCCGACAGCCACAACAACAACGCCTGTGGGAAGCTCTGCTCCAACGCCAGCGCCACGCTGCCGAAAACCAGCAACACCGCAAACCGCGCCACCATGTCCTGGAACAAATGGGTGCGCTCCTGCCACGCCGCGAACAGCCCGAACAACAGCGGCAGCAACAGGCAGACGAGATGGAACACCACCGCCGCGTCTTCACGCACCTTGCCGTTGTCGCGGTAGAAATCGGTCTGGGTATCCAGCAGGAAGTAGGCGATGTACACCGTGACCATCAGAAACAATTCACGTTGACGTCGGTAGACGGAGCAATACGCCCCGCCCAGCAACAACACCAGCGTCGGCAGAACGTTGAACAACGAGGTGAAGAAAACGTTGAGATCCTTGACGTAGGCAGCCGCAAGCCCCGCCACCAACAACAGCAACGACGGTAGGAAATGGCTCAGGCGTACAGCGGAAGAACGCGGCAAGGGTAAAGCTCCGACCCGGCTGATCAAGGATGGCATTGTGCCTGCGCTGTGTAACCGATGTCACACTGCCATCGCTGTAACGGCAGAGCGGGAGGATTTCTTAGGGTTGGGTTGGATGAATATTGTTTCAGGATCACCGCGCCCTTCCCGTGGCGAGGGAGCTTGCTCCCGCTCGGCTGCGAAGCAGTCGTAAACCGGCGGGTGCGGTGTGTCTGATATTCCGCATTTGGCAGGTTTGGGGGCCGCTTCGCAGCCCAGCGGGAGCAAGCTCCCTCGCCACGAATTTGCCTTGACTGGCGTTATGGCAGACACAAAAAAGCCGCTGCTCCCGAAGAAGCAGCGGCTTTTGGAAGAACCGCCTAAGGCTTAGTAGCCCAGCGCGAAGTCTTCTTCTTTCATGTCCATCAGGTTGTTGGCGCCCGACAGCATGGTTGCCACATGGGTACGGGTACGCGGCAGGATGCGCTGGAAGTAGAAGCGCGCGGTCTGCAGCTTGGCGGTATAGAAGGCTTCTTCGGTGGTGCCGGCGGCGAGTTTTTCCGCCGCCAGGCGTGCCATGTCAGCCCAGAAATAAGCCAGGCAGGCGTAACCGGAGTACATCAGGTAGTCCACCGAGGCCGCGCCCACTTCTTCGCGATCCTTCATGGCTGCCATACCGACCTTCATGGTCAGCTCGCCCCATTCCTTGTTCAGCGCAGCCAGGGGTTCTACGAACTCCTTGACCGCTTCGTTGCCTTCGTTGCCCTGGCAGAACTTGTGGACGATCTTGGTGAAGCCCTTGAGTGCCTCGCCCTGGGTCATCAGCACTTTACGACCCAGCAGGTCCAAGGCCTGGATGCCGGTGGTACCTTCGTACAGCATCGAGATGCGGCTGTCGCGAACGTTCTGCTCCATGCCCCACTCGGCGATGAAACCGTGGCCGCCATAGATCTGCACGCCGTGGTTGGCCGATTCGAAGCCGACTTCGGTCATGAAGGCCTTGGCGATCGGGGTCATGAACGCCAGCAACGCATCGGCTTTTTTCTTCTCTTCTTCATCCACGCCGTATTTGACGATGTCGACCTGCTTGGCGGTGAAGTAGACCATCGCCCGGTTACCTTCGGCGAAGGCTTTCATGGTCAGCAACATGCGACGCACGTCAGGGTGCACAATGATCGGGTCGGCGGCCTTGTCGGGCGCTTTCGGGCCGGTCAAGGAACGCATTTGCAGGCGGTCACGGGCATATTTCAGGCCGCCCTGGAAGCCGATCTCGGCGTGGGCCAGGCCTTGCAGCGCAGTGCCCAGACGCGCGGTGTTCATGAAGGTGAACATGCAGTTCAGGCCTTTGTTCGCCGGGCCGATCAGGAAACCAGTGGCGGCGTCGAAGTTCATCACGCAGGTGGCGTTGCCGTGGATGCCCATCTTGTGTTCAAGGGAACCACAGCTCACCGCGTTGCGCTGGCCAATGGTGCCATCGGCGTTAGGCAGGAACTTGGGAACGATGAACAGGGAAATGCCCTTGGTGCCGGCCGGTGCATCGGGCAGGCGTGCCAGCACGATGTGGACGATGTTGTCGGCCATGTCGTGTTCGCCGGCCGAGATGAAAATCTTCGTACCGGAAACCTTGTAGGAACCGTCGGCCTGAGGCTCGGCCTTGGTGCGCAACATGCCCAGGTCGGTGCCGCAGTGCGGTTCGGTCAGGCACATGGTGCCGGTCCATTCGCCGGACACCAGTTTGGTCAGGTAGGCCTCTTGCTGTTCGGGCGTACCGTGTTCGGAAATCGTGTTCATCGCGCCATGGGACAGGCCCGGGTACATGCCCCACGACCAGTTGGCTTCACCGACCATCTCGCTGACCGCCAGGCCCAGGGATTCCGGCAGGCCTTGACCACCATGCTCGACGTCATGGGCCAGGCTTGGCCAGCCGCCTTCGACGAATTGCTTGTAGGCTTCCTTGAAACCGGTCGGGGTTTTCACGCCGGACTCGCTCCAGGTGCAACCTTCGATGTCACCCACGCGGTTCAGCGGAGCCAGCACCTGCTCACAAAACTTGGCGCCTTCTTCGAGAATGGCGTCAACCATGTCCGGAGTTGCGTCCTGGCAAGCCGGAAGGCTCTGATAATGCGCTTCGTAGCCAAGCAGTTCGTCACGAACGAAGCGAATATCACGCAAGGGGGCCTTGTAGTCAGGCATAGCGATAAACCTCTGCTGATGTAACCGGGAATGAACGACCGCGTGGATTTGTTGTAGCGGTCAAACAGTTGTTTGAAACATACGTTTACGCCCAAATCTTGTCAAGCGCCGATCTTTTGCCGTTCGTCATCAGCCGAAGAAAATGTCGGACACGGGAAATCCATCGCAATGAAGAATCCGCGATGCGCGTAGGAAAAGATTAGTTGAGCAATAAGACGTTAGAGACAAGAACGCCGCGAATAATCGCGGCGTTTTCGTAAATCTGGAGGAACGGGATCAGGCAAAGGTATCGATCAACGTACCGAGCATTTCGTCGGATGCCTTGGCTACGCTCACACCCAGTTGCACCTGGGACTTGCCCTGGGCCATTTCGACCATGTTGCTGACCAAGTCCGACTGCTGGCTGCGATCCACTGACCGCAAGCGATCCACCTGGACTTCGGACGACTGGCTGGTGACCGATCGCTCGATCGTATTGTTGGCGATCTGGCTGGCGGCCTGATCGACGCGGTTCTGCCCTGTCTGAATCGTGCTCAGACCGGCGTAGAACGCGGTGCTTCCTGAGATTTCCATGGCAGAGTTCGTCTTCTTGAAGGGTCGACAGTGGCCATTGAATCAGAAGGCCAGGGAAAAGGCCCGACAAAAACACTAATGGCACAGTGCCTTGCCATAGGCAAAACCTTGCTGGGGTGTGTCAGTCCAGCAGATCCAATTGCAAGTGTTCGGCCACGGCTTCAGCCGTCACGCTCTGGATCCGCGCCACCCTGCCCAGGCAAGGCGCCGGAAGTCGCTCGGCCAAGGTTGCCAGGTTTTCCTCCAGGCGCGAGGTGGCCGGGTCGATGATGTTCGCGACCCAACCGGCAAGCGGCAAGCCATCACGGGCGATCGCCTCGGCGGTCAACAAGGCGTGGCTGATACAACCCAGGCGCACACCCACCACCAGGATCACCGGCAAGCCCAGCGCTATCGCCAGGTCGGACAGATTATCCTGGCCGGCCAGCGGCACGCGCCAACCGCCCGCGCCTTCGATCAACGTGAAGTCGGCGTCCAGCGCCAGCACTTCGCGCATCGGCCCCAACAGCGACTGCACCGTCAACGCAACACCGGCCTCCCGGGCGGCCAAGTGCGGCGCAATTGCCGGCTCGAACGCCACCGGGTTGACCTGTGCATAAGTCAACGGTATCGAGCATTCCGCCAGCAAGGCCAAGGCATCGGCGTTGCGCAGGCCCTTGGGCGTCACGGCGCAGCCGGAGGCCACGGGTTTTCCGGCAGCCGTGCTCATGCCAGCCTGCCGCGCCGCGTGCAGCAGGCCCGCCGCGACGGTGGTCTTGCCGACATCGGTATCGGTGCCGGTGATGAAATAAGCCTGGCTCATAGCGGTTTCTCCAAAACGGCGTAGACCACTTGGTAAGTCGCGGGTAGCCCCTGTGCCTGACGAAACTGCTCATAAGCTTCAACCAGCGCGAGGATCCGCGCCCTGCCCGTCAAGCCGCCGGGCCGACCAGGGTTCAGATTATGGGCACCCAATGCTTTCAATTCGTGGGTCAGGCTACGTACATCGGGGTAATGCAAAACATGGGGGCGGTTTTCAAGACTGACAACGTTCAACCCGCTGGCCGCGCAAAGCTGTTGATACGTCTCGAATCCACGGAAACGGTTGACGTGCACCAAGCCATCCACCTGACGCCAACTGTCGCGCAATTCGTACAACGTACCTACGCAGAGGCTGGTGAAGGCCAACACTCCGCCCGGTTTCAACACCCGATACGCCTCACTCAGCACCGCGGCAAAATCCTCGCACCACTGCACCGCCAGGCTGGAGAACACCAGGTCGCAGCTCGCCGCCTGCAAAGGCAGCCGCTCGGCGTCACCAGCGATAAAATGCGCGGCGCCACCTTGGGGTCGAGCATGGTTGAGCATACCTTCGGCGATATCCAGCGCCAGCCCTGTGCTCGCGCCGAAACGCGCGCCCAGGGCGCGGGTGAAATAGCCGGTGCCACAACCCAGGTCCAGCCAACGTTGCGGCATGAACGAAGGCGGCAAGCGGTCGAGCAATTGCTGGCCGACGTCGCGCTGCAGCTCGGCCACGCTGTCATAGCTGCTCGCCGCCCGGGAAAACGAAGCCGCCACCTGGCGTTTGTCGGGCAAGGCACCAGGCAAAAGGGGAAGAGACAAATCAGTCATCACCGGACTCATGCAAAAAAGCCTGGATCGCCCCCGCCACACCATGGGGGTCTTCCAGAAGAAATCCGTGGCCGGCCTGTTCGATCAGGCCGATTTCAACATCCGGCAACAAGGCCAGCAAATCACCCGCAGCCTCAGCCGGCACCAAGGCGTCGAGCCCGGCAAACAAATGCAGTTGCGGGCCGCGAAAGCTTTGCAATGCAGTGCGAGTGTCTAACTGCGCCAGCAGTTCGAGCCCGGCCATCAGCACTTCGAACGAAGTGTTCGGCGCCCCGGCCAACAGCAACCGCGACAAGCCGCGCGGATCGCTGCAGCCCTGGGCACACAGCAAGCTGAAACGCTTGAGAGTCTGGCGTGGGTCGGCCGCACAGCCGGCGAGAAAGCCATCGAAGGTCTGGCCGTCCATCGCGCTCGGCCATTGTTCATGGGCGACAAAGGACGGATTGCTGGCCAAGGTCAACAAGCCACAGCAGCGCTCACCCCGACGCGCCGCCAGCGCCGAGGCCAGCATGCCGCCCAGGGACCAGCCGCCGAGCCAGGCGTCCTGGGGCACGGTGGCGTCCAACTCTTCGAGCCATTCATCGGGATCGCTCGACAGCAATGCCGGCAACGGTTCGATTTCCACCCGCAGGTGTTCATCGAACCCTTGCAAGGCCGCCGCCAGCGGCTCCAGAGGTGAAACGCCCAAGCCCCAGCCGGGCAGCAATATCAGTCGATCACGCATGGCTTGGCTCCGGCCCCAACAGGGCAAAACACTCGGCCAGTGCATTCAACAATAGCTGCACCTGGGCCTCGCTGTGGGCGGCGGTCAGGGTCACACGCAAGCGAGCGCTGCCGGCCGGCACGGTGGGTGGACGGATCGCCGTCACCATCAGCCCGCGCTCACGCAGCATCTGCGACATGCGCATGGCCCGCCCCGCATCGCCAATCAGGATCGGTTGGATCGGCGTGAAGCTGTCCATCAATTGCAGGCCGATCTGCTCGGCGCCCTGGCGGAACTGGCGGACCAGCACCTGCAAGTGTTCGCGACGCCAATGTTCGCTGCGCAGCAGTTCGAGGCTCTTGAGGGTGGCGCAGGCCAAAGCCGGCGGCTGGCTCGTGGTGTAGATGTAGGGCCGCGCGAACTGGATCAGGCTTTCGATCAGTTCTTCACTGCCCGCCACAAAGGCACCGGCCGTGCCAAACGCCTTGCCCAACGTGCCGACCAGCACCGGCACGTCCTCCCGGCTCATGCCGAAATGTTCGACGACACCGCCGCCGGAAACGCCCAACGTACCGAAACCGTGGGCATCGTCGACCATCAGCCAGGCGCCCTTGGCCTTGGCTTCACGGGCGAGCGCCGGCAAATCGGCCACATCGCCATCCATGCTGAAAACACCGTCGGTGACCACCAGGGTGTTGCCCACTGCTTTTTCCAAGCGTTGGGCCAGGCTCCGGGCATCGTTGTGCAGGTATCGGTTGAAACGCGCACCGGACAGAAGCCCGGCGTCGAGCAACGAAGCGTGGTTGAGGCGGTCTTCCAGCACCGTGTCGCCCTGCCCCACCAGCGCGGTGACTGCGCCGAGGTTGGCCATGTAACCGGTGGTGAACAGCAACGCTCGCGGACGCCCCGTCAGGTCGGCCAAGGCTTCTTCCAGGGCGTGATGCGGGCCGCTGTGGCCGATCACCAGATGGGAAGCGCCACCGCCGACGCCCCAACGGGCCGCCCCCGCGCGCCAGGCCTCGATCACTTGCGGATGGTTGGCCAGGCCCAGGTAATCGTTGTTGCAGAACGCCAGCAGGGGCTGGCCGTCCACCACCACCTCCGGGCCCTGGGGGCTTTCGAGCAGCGGGCGCTGGCGATAGAGATTGTCGGCACGACGGGCAGCCAGGCGTGCGGCGAGATCGAAGGGCATGCAGGCCTCGGGTGAACGCTATTTAAAGGGCTGAAGTAGATCCCCTGTGGGAGCGGGCTTGCTCGCGAAAGCGGTGTGTCTGACAACATTACTTTGCCTGACGCACCGCTTTCGCGAGCAAGCCCGCTCCCACATTTGGTGTCGTGTTAGCTCAGAGGGCGGCGTTATAGAACTGCTCGCTGCTCTTCTGCTCCACCAACGCCTGTTCAATGGCCGCCTGGTGCACTTCGTCAGCATGTTCTTCGCGGGCTTCGGGTTGGATGCCCAGGCGTGCGAACAACTGCATGTCCTTGTCGGCCTGCGGGTTGGCGGTGGTCAACAGCTTGTCGCCGTAGAAAATCGAGTTGGCGCCAGCAAAAAATGCCAGGGCCTGCATTTGCTCGTTCATCGCTTCGCGACCGGCGGAAAGACGTACGTGGGACTGGGGCATCATGATCCGCGCCACGGCGAGCATGCGGATGAAATCGAACGGATCGATGTCTTCGGCATTCTCCAGCGGCGTGCCGGCGACCTTGACCAGCATGTTGATCGGCACCGATTCCGGGTGCTCCGGCAGGTTCGCCAGCTGGATCAGCAGATTGGCGCGGTCATCCAGGGACTCGCCCATGCCCAGGATCCCGCCGGAGCAGATCTTCATTCCCGAATCACGCACGTAGGCCAGGGTTTGCAGGCGCTCACTGTAGGTGCGGGTGGTGATGATGCTGCCGTAGAACTCCGGCGAGGTGTCGAGGTTATGGTTGTAGTAGTCCAGGCCAGCCTGGGCCAGTGCTTCGGTCTGCTCCTGGTCGAGGCGGCCCAGGGTCATGCAGGTTTCCAGGCCCATGGCCTTCACGCCCTTGACCATTTCCAACACATACGGCATGTCCTTGACCGACGGGTGCTTCCACGCCGCGCCCATGCAGAAGCGGGTCGAACCGATGGCCTTGGCCCGTGCAGCCTCTTCGAGGACCTTCTGCACTTCGAGCAATTTCTCTTTATCCAGCCCGGTGTTGTAGTGACCGGACTGCGGACAATATTTGCAATCTTCCGGGCAAGCGCCGGTCTTGATCGACAGCAACGTGGAAACCTGGACGCGATTGGCGTCGAAGTGCGCGCGGTGCACGGTCTGCGCCTGGAACAACAAGTCATTGAATGGCTGGACAAAGAGTGCTTTGACTTCGGCCAAAGACCAGTCATGACGCAGGTTGGCAGTGGTGCTGGCGCTCATGGGCATTTCCTTGATTATGCTTGGCTGGCGCCTGGGGCATGGAATACCCACAGGCGCGACACGGATGTTCGGCATATTTAAGGAAGAGTCATGCGCTGTCAACCACGATACAAAGGACCGGTTTACATCTGGTTAAAAAACAAACAATTCTGTCTACTGTGTGGCGACAGCACCGATACGCCGCAGCCTATCTGCACCCCCTGCGAAAGCGAGCTGCCCTGGCTCGGCGATCAATGCAGCGTCTGCGCCTTGCCGCTGCCCATGGCCGGGTTGCGTTGCGGCCAATGCGCCGCGCGACCGCCGGCCTTCGAACGGGTCCTGGCGCCCTGGGCCTATGACTTCCCGGTGGACAGCCTGATCACCCGCTTCAAGCATCAGGCGAAATGGCCTCTAGGCCGGCTGCTGGGCGAACTGCTGGCGCAATCGCTGCAACATCATTTCGACGAAGGGCTGGAACGGCCCGACGCCTTGGTACCGGTGCCACTGGCGACCCGACGCCTGCGCCAGCGGGGTTTCAACCAAGCGGCGCTGCTGGCCCGCTGGCTCAGTGGATCGTTGGCGATCCCTTGCGAAGAAAACCTGCTGCGCCGCACCCAGGATACCCCCGCCCAACAGGCCCTTGATGCCAAGGCCCGGCGACATAACCTGCGCCAGGCCTTTGCCCTGGTGCCCCAGGCGGCGTTGCGTAACCGTCACCTGGCATTGGTCGACGATGTGCTCACCACCGGTGCCACCGCCCAGGCGCTGGCGGCTCTATTGCTGGATGCCGGCGCCGCGCGGGTCGATGTGTACTGCCTGGCCCGCACGCCGAAACCTGGTGAGCCGGCTTGACGTGCCGCACCCAAGGCGCCAACGTCCGCCCATCGACCTTCGCACGCAGTTTTCTGTCATGTCATTGCCCACGCTCCTGACCCAGCACATCGTCCGGCGACCTCAACGCATCGCCCTGCTGCAGCACATCGCCGAACAAGGTTCGATCACCCGCGCCGCCAAGAGCGCGGGCCTGAGCTATAAGGCGGCGTGGGACGCCATCGATGAGTTGAACAACCTCGCGGATCAACCGCTGGTGGAGCGCAGCGTCGGCGGCAAGGGCGGTGGCGGCGCCAAGCTGTCGGAGGAAGGCCAACGGGTGCTGCGCCTGTATCTGCGCCTGCAAGCACTGCAGGCGCAACTGCTCGAAGCCAGCGAAGACGCTGGCGACCTCGGCCTGCTCAGCCGCCTGATGCTGCGCACTAGCGCCCGCAATCAATTGCACGGCAAGGTCCTGGGCATCGAGGCCCAGGGACATAACGACCGGGTACGCCTGGAGCTGGCCCGGGGCCTGGTCATCGAAGCGCAGATCACCCACGACAGCACGCTGCGCCTGGAGTTGGGTGTCGGCACCGACGTGGTGGCGCTGATCAAGGCCGGCTGGCTGCAATTGCATCCTGTCGAGCAAGGGGAAAAACCGGGGATCAATATTTTGCGCGGCTTGATCGAGCAGGTCGACGCCGCCCAAGACGGCCCCAGCGAAGTGCGCATTGGCCTGCCCAACGGTCAGACGCTGTGCGCCCTGGCCGATCCGCTACAGTTGCAAGCGCAGGACCTGGCAACCGGCTCACCCGTGCAAGTGACGTTTTCAGCGACAAATGTGCTGCTCGGCACACCGCTGTAGCGCGTTGCAACAATAGTTTCATCGACCCGCTTTAAGGTGACTGCCAAAACCAGCAGGGAGCCTGATGATGAGCCTATTAGAAGAAAACCAATCCACCGACCTGGAAAAGATCGTCGGCCTGAGCCGTCGCCGTTTCATCGGCGCTGGCGCCTTGTGCGGCGCGGCGATGTTCCTGGGCGGCAACCTGCTGAGCCGCAGCGTCATGGCCGCCGCCGTGAGCGAAGGCAACAAAAGCATGCTGGGCTTCAACAGCATTGCCGCATCCACCGCCGACACCATTACCTTGCCGCCGGGCTACAAGGCCTCGGTGCTGATCAGTTGGGGCCAGCCGCTGAAGAAAAATGCACCGGCGTTCGACCCCAGCGGCAATGGCACCGCCCGCGCACAGGAAGTGCAGTTTGGCGACAACAACGACGGCATGAGCCTGTTCGAATTCCCCGGCGACAAGAACCGGGCGCTGTTGGCGATCAACAACGAGTACACCAACTACCAATACCTGTTCCCTCACGGCGGCCAACCGCAGTCGGCCGAAGACGTGCGCAAGGCCCAGGCCAGCGAAGGCGTGTCGGTGATCGAAATCCAGCGCCGTCGCGGCCAATGGCAATTCGTCCAGGACTCGCGCTACAACCGCCGGATCCATGGCAATACGCCGATCCGCCTGCGCGGCCCGGCCGCTGGCCACGACCTGCTGAAAACCAGTGCCGACAAGAGTGGCAAGAAAGTGCTCGGCACCTTCCAGAACTGTGCCAACGGCATGACCCCGTGGGGCACCTACCTGACCTGCGAAGAGAACTTCACTGACTGCTTCGGCAGCAGCAAGTCGGACCTGCAATTCGACGCGGCACAAAAACGCTATGGCGCCACCGTCACCAGCAGCGAAATCAATTGGCACCTGCACGACCCGCGTTTCGATCTGGCGAAGAACCCCAACGAACTCAATCGCCACGGCTGGGTGGTGGAAATCGATCCGTTCGATCCAGAATCCACCCCGGTGAAACGCACCGCCCTGGGCCGCTTCAAGCATGAAAACGCGGCCCTGGCGCAGACCAATGACGGTCGCGCCGTGGTGTACATGGGCGATGACGAACGTGGCGAATTCATCTACAAGTTCGTCAGCCGCGAGCGCATCAACCATCGCAATGCCAAGGCCAACCGCAACCTGCTGGACCATGGCACGTTGTACGTGGCGCGCTTCGATGCCGGCGACGGCAACCCGGACCATCCCAAGGGCAAAGGCCAATGGATCGAGTTGACCCATGGCAAGAACGGCATCGACGCCAGCAGCGGTTTCGCTGATCAGGCCGAGGTGTTGATCCATGCGCGCCTGGCCGCCACTGCCGTTGGCGCCACGCGCATGGACCGCCCGGAGTGGATCGTGGTCAGCCCCAAGGACGGCCAGGTCTATTGCACCCTGACCAACAACTCCAAGCGTGGCGATGCCGGCCAGCCAGTGGACGGGCCGAACCCTCGGGCCAAGAACGTCTACGGGCAGATCCTGCGCTGGCGCACCGACCGTGACGATCACGCCTCCAAGACCTTCGACTGGGACCTGTTCGTGGTCGCCGGCAACCCGACGGTACACGCGGGTACGCCGAAGGCCGGCTCGTCCAATATCAACCCGCAGAACATGTTCAACAGCCCCGATGGCCTGGGCTTCGACAAGGCCGGGCGGCTGTGGATCCAGACCGACGGTGACTCGAGCAACGCAGGCGACTTCGCGGGCATGGGCAACAACCAGATGCTGTGCGCCGACCCCAACAGCGGTGAGATCCGCCGCTTCATGGTAGGGCCGGTAGGCTGCGAAGTGACCGGGATCAGTTTCGCGCCGGACTACAAGACGCTGTTCGTCGGGATCCAGCATCCCAGCGGCGCCTCGACCTTCCCTGAGCACCTGCCCAACGGCAAGCCGCGCTCGTCGGTGATGGTGATCACGCGGGAGGATGGCGGAGTCATCGGCGCCTGAACCCTCTGTGGCGAGGGAGCTTGCTCCCGCTGGGTTGCGCAGCGACCCCACTTTTTTGTGGGCGCTACGCACTGGAGCGCCAGCCCGGCCAAGCGGGAGCAAGCTCCCTCGCCACGAAGTCTCACCAATCAATCCCGACTGCTTTGCGCTACCATGCTGGGCCGGACGCGGCAGCCCTGCCGCTGCGCAGGAGTCAGCATGTCCCATCCGTTTGAAACCCTCACGCCCGACCTGGTGCTCGATGCCGTTGAAAGCATCGGCTTTCTCAGCGACGCCCGCGTGTTGGCCCTCAACAGCTACGAGAACCGCGTCTATCAAGTCGGCATCGAAGATTCCGAGCCGCTGATCGCCAAGTTCTATCGCCCCCAGCGCTGGACCAACGAAGCGATCCTGGAAGAGCACAGCTTTACCTTCGAACTTGCAGACTACGAAGTGCCCGTGGTGGCGCCGCTGATCCACAACGGCGCCAGCCTGCACGAGCACGCCGGGTTCCGTTTCACCCTGTTTCCCCGTCGCGGCGGCCGAGCGCCGGAGCCGGGCAATCTCGACCAACTCTATCGCCTGGGCCAATTGCTTGGACGCCTGCACGCGCTCGGGGCGACCCGGCCATTCGAGCACCGTGAAGCCTTGGGCGTGAAGAATTTCGGCCACGACTCGTTGGAGACAGTGTTGCAAAGCGGCTTCGTCCCCCGCGGCCTGCTGCCGGCCTACGAGTCGGTCGCCCGGGACCTGCTCAAGCGCGTCGAAGAGGTCTACGCCGCCACACCCCACCAGAACATCCGCATGCACGGCGATTGCCATCCCGGCAACATGATGTGCCGCGACGAGGTGTTCCACATCGTCGACCTCGACGATTGCCGCATGGGCCCAGCGGTGCAGGATTTATGGATGATGCTCGCCGGGGATCGCCAGGAATGCCTGGGACAGTTGTCGGAATTGATGGACGGTTACCAGGAGTTCCACGATTTCGCCCCCCGTGAACTGGCGCTGATCGAGCCACTGCGGGCCCTGCGCCTGATGCACTACAGCGCCTGGCTGGCGCGGCGCTGGGACGACCCGGCCTTTCCCCGCAGCTTCCCGTGGTTCGGCAGCGAACGCTACTGGGGCGACCAGGTGCTGGCGTTGCGCGAGCAACTGGCGGCGCTCAATGAAGAGCCGTTGAAGCTGTTCTGATTGGGCTGGGTTCCGCCAGTCACCGCAAATCCTCTGTGGGAGCGGGCTTGCTCGCGAAAGCGGTGGATCGGCTTGCATTGATGTTGAATGTGCAGCCGCCTTCGCGAGCAAGCCCGCTCCCACAAAGGACTTTTGCCGGGACGATTCCTAACAAGGTTCACAGCACGACCAGACAAATCTCCTTACAATCACCCCTTTGTTAGCTGCCTAAGCAAGGATTCTGCATGCAAGCCGCCAACCCGCGTCGCGGGTACATCCTGGGCCTGAGTGCCTACATCATCTGGGGTCTGTTCCCGATCTACTTCAAGGCCATCGCCAGCGTGCCGTCGGTGGAAATCATCATCCACCGGGTGCTGTGGTCGGCCCTGTTCGGCGCGGCGTTGCTGCTGGTGTGGAAACACCCGGGCTGGTGGCGCGAACTGCGGGACAATCCACAACGCCTGGCGATCCTCGCCCTGAGCGGGACGCTGATCGCGGCCAACTGGCTGACCTACGTCTGGGCAGTGAATAACGAGCGCATGCTCGAAGCCAGCCTGGGTTATTACATCAACCCGCTGGTCAACGTGTTGCTGGGCATGTTGATCCTCGGTGAGCGCCTGCGCCGCATGCAATGGCTGGCGGTGGGATTGGCGGCAGTCGGCGTGGCGCAGCAGGTCTGGCAAGTGGGCAGCCTGCCGTGGGTGTCGCTGGTGCTGGCGCTGACCTTCGGTTTCTATGGGCTGATCCGCAAACAGGCGCCGGTCAAGGCCTTGCCGGGACTGGTGGTGGAAACCTGGATGCTGGTGCCAATCGCCATCGCCTGGTTGCTGTTCAACCCCACGGCCACCAGTGCCCAGGCGGCATTCTGGACCACCTCCGAAGCCTGGTGGCTGGTGGCGGCGGGCCCCGTGACGCTGGTGCCGTTGGTGTGTTTCAACGCCGCAACACGGCATTTACCCTACACGACCATCGGTTTTCTGCAGTACATCGCGCCGACGCTGGTGCTATTGCTCGCCGTGCTGCTGTTCGGTGAGCATTTGTCGTCCAGCACGCTGGTAGCGTTCCTGTTTATCTGGGCCGGGCTGGCGGTGTACAGCATCGATGCCGTGATCAGCATGCGCCGGCGCAACTGATCAAGAAACATACAAACCTCTACAGGCCACGCCTGGCGTGGCCTGCGCTTATCCTTCCCAAGGTTATCCACAGCGTGATCCCCGCCGTTTGTGCACAAGCCCTTGAAAACTGGTGATTTTTTGATCATCTGCCGCTGAGCCCCGGCAGGCCTGGGCTGGAGCCGGGTCTCTACAGGTTATCCACAGGCAGGCGCAGTTTTTCCTTGGATAACCCTCGTCACGCTTCGTCGCTGAACTTGAGTTCCACCATCAACTCATCGGCCAAGGTCTCAAGGCGTTCCTGCAACGCCTCCAGCGACAGCGTCAAGGGCACGCCCAGGAGCGCCTCGGCATGAAACAGCAGCTCGCTGCTCATCGGTGCCGGCCGGACATGGGTCACCAAGCGTTCGACATTGACGCCCTGCTCGCTCAACAACCGGGTGATGTCCCGCACGATACCGGGACGATCATTGCCCACCAGCTCCATGGTGATGGGTTTCCAGGAGCAGGACTCTTCAACGGCGCTTTCCGCAATCAACACACGAATGCTGTGGGCCGATAACCCTTGCAACGCTTCGATCAACTCTTCATGGGCCTCGGCCGGGGCGCTGATTCGCAGGATCCCGGCAAACTGCCCGGCCAAGTGCGACATGCGGCTCTCCAGCCAGTTACCGCCATGGGCGGCGATGCAATCGGCGATGCGCTCGACCTGCCCGGGCTTGTCCGGGGCGAAAACAGTGATGACGAGGTGGTCCATGGGCGCAGTCCTCTTGTTGATGGAAGGGACAGTATAGGCAAGAGAGACAATCGGCACGGTCGCGCTTTTGTGGCGAGGGAGCTTGCTCCCGCTGGGCCGCGCAGCGGTCCCAGAATGTCAGTGCTGCGCACTGAAGCGGGAGCAAGCTCCCTCGCCACAGTGATTTGTGTACGAACTCTAAAATTATCTGGAACAATCCATCTGTTTTTTGAGAACATCCAGTATCCCGACGTGACCGTAACACTTTAGTCGGTCGCGGAACGACGCAATTAGTCTAATTTTCACAACCGCAATTGATCATGTAGTATTCCGCAGCGCGCACTACATAATCGCGAAAACCCTGTTTTACCGATGTCTGCTTAAGGCCAGTCGCATCCCTGAAAAGCCCCGTCAGCAAGGCTTTAATACCCAGCCGCCAGCGATGGCATGTACTGGTTCCGGGGTTTGTGGTTTAAATGTCCCGAGGCTTCATTGTCAAAATCGAAGAGCTGAAAAGCGAAATAGCTGAGCAGAGTGAGGCAAGCAATGACTGAACACGTTCAAGTCGGTGGCCTGCAGGTCGCCAAAGTCCTGTTCGACTTCGTGAATAACGAAGCCATTCCCGGAACCGGCCTCACCGCCGACGCGTTCTGGGCCGGTGCCGACAAGGTCATCCACGACCTGGCCCCGAAGAACAAAGCCCTACTCGCCAAACGCGATGATTTCCAGGCGCGGATCGATGCCTGGCACCAGGCCCGTGCCGGCCAGGCCCACGACGCCGTGGCTTACAAAGCCTTCCTGCAAGACATTGGATACCTGCTGCCAGAAGCGGCGGATTTCCAGGCCACGACCCAAAACGTCGATGACGAAATCGCCCGCATGGCCGGCCCGCAACTGGTGGTGCCGGTGATGAACGCCCGCTTCGCCCTCAACGCCTCGAACGCCCGCTGGGGTTCGTTGTATGACGCGCTGTACGGCACCGACGCCATCAGCGAAGCCGATGGCGCGGAAAAAGGCAAAGGCTACAACAAGGTCCGCGGCGACAAGGTCATCGCCTTCGCCCGTGCTTTCCTCGACGAATCGGCGCCCCTGGCGGCCGGCTCCCATGTCGATTCCACCGCGTACAAAATCATCGACGGCAAACTGGTGGTCACCCTCAAGGGCGGCAGCAACAGCGGCCTGCGTGACGATGCCCAGTTGATCGGTTTCCAGGGCGATGCCTCGGCACCGACCGCCGTGCTGCTGAAACACAACGGCCTGCACTTCGAAATCCAGATCGATGCCAGCACCCCGGTCGGCCAGACCGACGCCGCCGGCGTCAAAGACATCCTGATGGAAGCCGCGCTGACCACCATCATGGACTGCGAAGACTCGGTCGCCGCCGTCGATGCCGATGACAAAGTGGTGATCTACCGCAACTGGCTCGGCCTGATGAAGGGTGATCTGTCGGAAGAAGTCGCCAAGGGCGGCCAGACGTTTACCCGGACCATGAACCCTGACCGTGTCTACACCTCCGTCGACGGTTCGAGCGTCACGTTGCACGGCCGCTCGCTGCTGTTCGTACGCAACGTCGGCCACCTGATGACCATCGACGCGATCCTGGACAAGGATGGCAACGAAGTGCCGGAAGGCATCCTCGACGGCCTGATCACCAGCCTGGCGGCGATCCATAGCCTCAACGGCAACACCTCGCGCCGCAACAGCCGCACGGGTTCGGTGTACATCGTCAAGCCGAAGATGCACGGCCCTGAAGAAGCCGCGTTCACCAAAGAGCTGTTCGGTCGCGTCGAAGACGTGCTGAACCTGCCGCGCAACACCCTCAAGGTCGGGATCATGGACGAGGAGCGCCGTACCACGGTCAACCTCAAGGCCTGCATCAAGGCCGCCAGCGAGCGCGTGGTGTTCATCAACACCGGCTTCCTCGACCGTACCGGCGATGAAATCCACACCTCCATGGAAGCCGGCCCGATGGTGCGCAAGGCCGACATGAAAGCCGAGAAGTGGATCGGCGCCTATGAAAACTGGAACGTCGACATCGGTTTGAGCACCGGCCTGCAAGGCCGCGCGCAAATCGGCAAGGGCATGTGGGCGATGCCGGACCTGATGGCGGCGATGCTCGAACAGAAAATCGCTCACCCGCTGGCCGGCGCCAACACCGCATGGGTTCCCTCGCCGACCGCCGCCGCCCTGCACGCGCTGCATTACCACAAGGTCGACGTGTTCGCCCGCCAGGCCGAACTGGCCAAGCGCGCCCGCGCGTCGGTGGACGACATCC
This sequence comes from Pseudomonas sp. Z3-6, assembly GCF_051131985.1. Lineage (NCBI taxonomy): Bacteria > Pseudomonadati > Pseudomonadota > Gammaproteobacteria > Pseudomonadales > Pseudomonadaceae > Pseudomonas > Pseudomonas sp. Z3-6. The sequence continues at coordinate 644,805 of NZ_CP071644.1, read as the reverse complement.
TGACCATCCCGCTGGCCGTCAACCCGAACTGGACGCCGGAGCAGATCAAGAACGAACTGGACAACAACGCCCAGGGCATCCTTGGCTACGTGGTGCGCTGGATCGACCAGGGCGTCGGTTGCTCCAAGGTGCCGGACATCAACGACATCGGCCTGATGGAAGACCGTGCGACGCTGCGTATTTCCAGCCAGCACATCGCCAACTGGCTGCGCCATGGCATCGTCACTCAAGACCAGGTGATGGAAAGCCTCAAGCGCATGGCGCCGGTGGTCGACCGCCAGAACGCCAGCGATCCGCTGTACCGCCCGCTGGCACCAGACTTCGACAGCAACATTGCCTTCCAGGCGGCGGTCGAGCTGGTGATCGAAGGTACCAAACAGCCGAACGGCTACACCGAGCCGGTGCTGCACCGTCGTCGTCGCGAGTTCAAGGCAGCCAATGGGTTGTGATTGAGCAGTAGCCACGCGGCACAAAAAAAGCCCTGATCTCTCGATCAGGGCTTTTTCGTTTGCAACACCTGACTGCCTTTGTGGCGAGGGAGCTTGCTCCCGCTCGGTCGCGCAGCAACCGCAATACAGGTCAATGAGATTCCGACGTCTGGAAAAGGTCTGCTGCGCAGCCCAGCGGGAGCAAGCTCCCTCGCCACAAAAGCGATCTCGCCATGGCTTCGTTCCTGGAAGAAGCGACTGGCTAGAGGTCCATCCCCAACTCATGCTTGACCAACCCCAACAGCTTTTCGGTATCGATCGGCTTGAGCAAAAAATCCACCACGCTCAGGTGCATGGCTTCGATGGCGTCCTTCACGTCGGCATCGCCCGAGACGATGATGATCGGCAACGCCGCCCGCTCGGACTCGCGCACCAGGCGCACCAGCTCCAGGCCATCGACGTTGCCCATGCGCAGGTCGGTGATCAGCAGGCCGATCGACGGCTTGGTTTCCAGCATCTTGAGTGCCGTTTCGCCACTGGCGGCGGTCATACAGTGAATCCCGTCCAATGCCAGGATCTCCGACAACAGCTCCCGTGCGTCCTTGTCGTCGTCAACGATCAAGACGCGCTGCGGCGGCAGGTCAGGTTCCAGCATGACGGCACTCAGCGCCTCGCGCTCGGCATCACTCAAAATATCGTGGTCGGACATGGTGCTCTCTACGTTCTTAAATCGATCCCCTGGCACAGTGGTCAGACATCGTTCCGAGGCGCTTCAATGTGCACTTCGTCGGATTTTTTTCCAAGAACATTCAACGAAGATTTTTCTGACGTCTAGCGTAGGACTTTTCTGTAGGCCGGCCCTCTGGATAGCGACCTAGACTTACGTCCAATGGGCACCCCGCGCCGAGGGGTCGACCATGGGAACAGATCCGACCACAACAATTCGAATAAGACTGCGTAATGGTTATGAAAAAAGCGGACGCCTTCATCCAGGCAGGGAAAACCGCGGTGTTGCAAAACATCCAGGGGACGCTGCAGTTTCTCCAGCGCTTTCCCCCGTTCAACCAAATGGAAAACGCCCACCTGGCCTACCTGGTGGAGCAATGCCTGCTGCGTTTCTACGCCCCCGGTGACACCATCATCACGCCGGCCGACGGCCCAGTGGAACACTTCTACATCGTCAAGCAGGGCCGGGTGGTGGGCGAACGTCCGCATTCGGCCAAGGGTGGCACCGAGACCACCTTCGAGATCACCACCGGCGAATGTTTCCCCCTCGCCGCGCTGCTGGGCGAGCGAGCCACGCGCACCGAGCACCGGGCCGGCGAAGACACGTTCTGCCTGCAACTGAACAAACTCGCCTTCATCAAGCTGTTCGCCCTGTCCGGCCCGTTTCGCGATTTCGCCCTGCGCGGGGTCAGCAGCCTGCTTGACCAGGTCAACCAACAGGTCCAGCAAAAATCGGCGCAAAACCTGGGCACCCAATACTCCCTCAATACCCGACTGGGCGAATTGGCGATGCGCCACCCGGTCAGTTGCAGCCCGGACACACCGCTACGCGAAGCCGTGAAGCTGATGCATGAGCAGCAGGTCGGCAGCATCGTGGTGGTGAATGAGCAAAAAGCGCCGGTGGGGATTTTCACCCTGCGCGACCTGCGGCATGTGGTGGCCGATGGGGCCGGGGATTTTTCCCAGGCCATCGTAGGACATATGACCCAGGCACCGTTTTTTCTCTCGCCGGACCACAGCGCCTTCGACGCGGCCATCGCCATGACCGAGCGCCACATCGCCCACGTCTGCCTGGTCAAGGACCATCGCCTGTGCGGCGTGGTCTCGGAGCGCGATCTGTTTTCCTTGCAGCGGGTCGACCTGGTGCACCTGGCCCGGACCATCCGCAACGCCCCCAGGCTGGAAAACCTCGTGGCCCTGCGCGGCGAGATCGGACAACTGGTGGAACGCATGCTGGCCCATGGTGCGTCGTCGACCCAGATCACCCACATCATCACCTTGCTCAACGATCACACCGTCTGCCGGGTCATCGAACTGACCCTGGCCGACAAGGGCGACCCGGGCGTGCCTTTCAGTTGGCTGTGTTTCGGCAGTGAAGGCCGGCGCGAGCAAACCCTGCACACCGACCAGGACAACGGCATTCTGTTCGAAGCCCGGGACGCCGCCCATGCCGCGCAGATCCGTGGCTTGCTGCTACCCATCGCCCAACAGATCAACCAGAGCCTGGCCCTGTGCGGCTTCACCCTGTGCAAGGGCAACATCATGGCCGGCAACCCCGAGCTGTGCCTGTCTCGCGCCGAATGGGCCCGGCGCTTCTCGGCATTCATTCGTGAAGCGACGCCGGAAAACCTGCTGGGATCGAGCATCTATTTCGACCTGCGGGTGGTCTGGGGCGACGAGCAAGGCTGCGAGCAGTTGCGCCAGCAGATCCTCGGCCAGGTGGCTGACAACCGCTTGTTCCAGCGCATGATGGCCGAAAATGCGCTGCGCCATCGCCCGCCCGTGGGCCGCTTCAGGGATTTCGTGCTGAGCCGCAAGAACGGCGAAAAGGCGACCCTGGACTTGAAAGTTCAGGGCCTGACGCCCTTCGTCGATGGTGCCCGCCTGCTGGCACTGGCCAACGGCATCGAAGCCAACAACACCTTGGAGCGCCTGCGGCAATTGGTCGTCAAGGAGGTGATCGAACCGCTCGATGGCGCGGCCTATGAAGAGGCCTATCACTTCATCCAACAGACCCGCATGCAGCAACACCAACTGCAAACCCGCGAGAACCTGCCTTATTCCAACCGCGTCGACCCCGACAGTCTCAACCATCTGGATCGACGCATCCTGCGTGAATCCTTGCGCCAAGCCCAACGCCTGCAAAGCAGCCTGACGCTGAGGTACCAGTTGTGAGTATTTTTTCCTGGCTGCGCCCGGCCCAACCGACGGTACCCGATGCGCTGCAACAGCGCCTGGAGGGCCTCCTCGCGCCTTCGCCACTGAGTGAAAGCAACCTGCGGGAGCAACGCTGGGTCGTGCTGGATCTGGAAACCACCGGGTTGAACCTGAACAAGGACCAGGTGCTGTCCATCGGCGCGGTGGTCATTGAAGACGGCGCCATCGACTTCAGCCAACAGTTCGAACGGACCTTGCAGTGCGATAAGCAGAAACTCGGGCCCAGTGTGTTGATCCATGGCCTGGCCCCCAGCACAATTGCCGCTGGCAGCGACCCGGCCGACGCGCTGCTGGCGTTCATGGAGTTCGTCGGCGACAGTCCGCTGCTGGCCTTTCACGCACCTTTCGATTCCCACATGCTCGGGCGCGCCTTGAAAGACTACCTGGGCTATCGCCTGCAGCATCCGTTTCTCGACGTGGCGGACCTGGCCCCGATGCTTTGCCCCCAGGCCCATCTGCGCAAGTCCGGCCTGGACGAGTGGATCGACTGGTTCAAGCTGCAAGTCTTCGACCGCCACAACGCCAGCGCCGACGCCCTGGCCACGGCGGAACTGGCGCTGATCCTGTTCAGCCGCGCCCGTCAGCAACAGATCCAGAGTGCGCTTGAGCTGCAACAGCGCCTGGGCCAGTGGAAACGGCGGCAGCAGGCGCCTTCGCTTTAACCTGAGGCCTGAGAACCCAGTTTTTTTGTGGGAGCGGGCTTGCTCGCGAAGGCGGTGGATCAGCTTACATTGATGTTGAATGTGCAGCCGTCTTCGCGAGCAAGCCCGCTCCCACATAAGTACTGCATTCTGGCAGGCACAACGCACCATCGCCACTGCCCGACCAGCGCCAATTGCTTTCCCTCCCCACCCTCTGCCACAATCGCGAACAATTCTCGTTACTTAAAACATCGGTGATGATCCGTGTCGTCAGTCCCCACTCCCCATAGTGATTTGGTTGGTGCGTTGTACCGTGACCATCGCGCTTGGCTATTGGCATGGCTGCGACGCAACGTGGCGTGTGCGCACCGGGCCGAGGACCTGAGCCAGGACACGTTCGTGCGCTTGCTGGGTCGCGAGGAACTGAAAGCACCCCGCGAGCCCCGGGCGTTTCTGGTGGCCATCGCCAAGGGCCTGCTGTTCGATTATTTCCGGCGCGCAGCCTTGGAGCAGGCTTACCTTACCGAACTGATGCTGATCCCCGAGGCCGAGCAGCCCTCGGTGGAAGAACAGCAAATCATCCTGGAAGACCTCAAGGCCATCGACCGCCTGCTCGGCAAACTGTCGAGCAAGGCCCGTGCAGCCTTCCTTTATAACCGCCTCGACGGCCTCGGCCACGCCGAAATCGCCGAGCGCCTGGGGGTTTCGGTGCCGCGCGTGCGGCAGTATCTGGCTCAGGGCATCCGCCAGTGCTACATCGCCCTGTATGGAGAACCGACGTGAGCCAGGCCCATGCCAAACCGGTCTCGGCCAGCGTGCTGGATGCCGCCATCGCCTGGCAGTTGTCCCTGGACTCGAGCAGCGCCCAGGAGCGGGAAGCGTTCGCTCGCTGGCATGCCGCCGATGAAGAACACGCCCGGGCCTGGCGACAGCTAGGCATGCTCGACCAGCGCTTCAGCCTGGCCAACGGGCCGGCACGGGCGGCGTTGCTGCAATCGCGAGTGAGCATTCGCCGACGGATACGCAAGGTGGGCAGCGGCCTTGCCAGCGTTGTCGCGGCCATCGGCCTGGCGTTGTTTGCCGCAGATCGTTACCTGCCGCTGGATTACTGGCTGGCCGATCAGCGCACCGCGACAGGCGAGCAACGCACCCTGCGCCTGGCCGACGGCACGCTGATCAACCTCAACACCCACAGCGCCCTGGACGTGCGTTTCGATGACAAACAGCGTCGCATCATCCTGCAGGAAGGCGAGATCCTGGTGGAAACCGGCCATAACGATCCGCGCCCTTTCATCGTTGAAACTCGCGAGGGCAGCATGCGCGCCTTGGGCACACGGTTCCTGGTTAAGCGCGAAGACCAAGGCACACGCCTGAGCGTACTGAAATCCGCGGTAGCCGCGCACCCGCAGGCCACCGATGAAGAACAGATCCTGCGCGAAGGCCAGCAAGTGCTGATGCGCCACGACGGCCTCGGCCCGACCATCGCCCTGAACCCCGGCGCCGATGCCTGGACCCGCGGCATGCTGGTGGTGGACAACGCCCGCCTCGAAGACCTGGTCCATGAGTTGGGGCGTTACCGGCGCGGCTACCTGGGCGTGGAACCACAAGTGGCCGACCTGCGCATCACCGGCAGTTTCCCGCTGCACGACACCGACCTGGCCCTGACCGCCTTGCTGCCGACCTTGCCGGTGCAGGTCGAGCATCACACGCGGTGGTGGGTGGTGGTGGGGCCAAGTACCGCGCCGAAACCCTGAGAGATCGTTGCTCAGTTAGGCCGCCTTCGCGAGCAAGCCCGCTCCCACATGGGAATGCGGACTCCTGTGGGAGCGGGCTTGCTCGCGAAGAGGCCTGTTGATCCAGTAAAAAAACAGACTGGACACCATCACCCGCAAAACGAATCTAAATTATTTTCATCCAGCCCTATCACTTTTCGATTTTCATCCGGCACCCAGGCAATTGAGAAATATTTCCATTCAGGAGCCGCCGTATGTCCCGCCCGCTAGACACCCTGTTGCGCCCCAGCTTGTTGGCCGTTGCCATTGCCTTTGCCGCCCCGTTGACCAGCGCCCCGCTGCTGGCCGCCGAACAGGCCACGAGCGTGCGCGCCTACAACCTGCCCGCCGCGCCCCTGGCCAGCACCCTGAACCAGATCGCCAGCCAGGCCGGCCTTGCGCTGAGCCTGAATCCGTCCCTGGCCTCGGGCAAGACCTCGGCCCCCGTCCAGGGCCAGTTCGACGCCACCGGCGCCTTGCGCGAGGCCTTGCGCGGCACCGGCCTGCAACTGGAACAAAGCAGCGCCGGCACCTACAGCCTGGTGGCCATGCCAGAAGGGGTCATGGCCCTGCCGGAAACCAGCGTGATCGGCGCCGGTCTCAGTGAAACCGCGTGGGGCCCGACCGAGGGCTACGCCGCCACCCGCACCGCCGCCGGGACCAAGACCGATACGCCGATCGTCGAACTGCCGCGCTCCGTCTCCGTGGTCACCCGCCAGCAGATGGAAGACCGCTCCGTGCTCAACCTCAACGACGCGTTGCGCTATACCGCCGGTGTGCAGAGCAGCGGCTACGGCTCGGACTCGCGTAACGATTGGCTGCTGGTGCGCGGTTTCGTGCCCACCCAGTTCCTCGATGGCCTGCCGCTGCCCAAGGGCAACTACATCACGCCAAAAATCGAGCCTTGGAACCTTGAGCGCATCGCCGTGCTGCGTGGCCCGGCTTCGTCGGTCTACGGCCAGACGCCACCCGGCGGCATGCTGGACATGGTCAGCCGCCGCCCACAAGCCGAAAGCAGCAATGAAGTCGAGCTGCAGGCCGGCAGCTACGAACACAAGCAGATCAACTTCGACAGCACCGGCAAGGTCGATGACGAAGGCCAGTTCCTCTATCGGGTCAGCGGCACCGTGCGCGACAGCAACGCCCAGGTCGATCACATCCCGGACAAGCGCTACAACCTCGCGCCGAGCCTGACCTGGAACATCAACGACGACACGCGCCTGACCTTCCTGTCGCAATACACCCGCGACGACACCGGCATCACCGGGCAATTCCTGCCACTGCAAGGCACCAAGCTGTCCTCGCCGGCGGGCAAGATTTCCCACCACAAGAACCTGGGCGATCCGGACTGGGAATTCTACGACCGCACCTACTACGCGCTCGGCTATGCGTTCGAACATCGCCTGAACGACACCTGGCAGTTCCGCCAGAACCTGCGCTACACCAAGAGCGACCTGGAAACCCAGGGCATCTCCGCCGGCGGGCAATTCTCGCCGGCCGGTCCTGATGAAGCGGTGAGCGCCGATGGCACCGTCAAGCGCAGCGCCAGCGTCATCAATGAAGACATCAGCCAGTTCGCCGTGGACAACAACTTCCAGGCCGACTTCCAGACCGGCGCCCTCAGCCACACCCTGCTGCTGGGCCTGGATCACCAGCGCTCCAACAGCAATTCGCGCTGGGATTGGGGCTCGACTGGCGTGCCAACCAGCAACATCCACAACCCGACCTATGGACAGGATTTCTCCAACGTCCAGTACTTCACCATGTATGACTACAACCAGAAGACCCACCAGACCGGCCTGTACGTCCAGGACCAGATCGCCCTGGACAACTGGCGCCTGACCCTCGGTGGTCGTGAAGACTGGATTCACACCGGCACCGTGTTCCACAACCTGAACAACGTCACCAACACCCAGCGCGACAAGAAATTCAGCGGCAACGCGGCATTGAGCTATGTCTTCGATAACGGTGTGACGCCGTACCTTTCCTTCGCCCAGTCTTTCCAGGCGGCGGCAGGTTCAACCGTCAACAGCACCGAAGCGTTCAAGCCGACCGAAGGCGAACAGTACGAGGCCGGTATCAAGTACCAACCGCCCGGCACCAAGACCTTGCTGACCGCCGCGGTGTTCGACCTGACCCAGAAAAACAACTCCGTTACTGAAAACAACGTCACCCGCCAGGTGGGTGAAGTCCAGGTGCGTGGCCTTGAGTTGGAAGCGTCCGGCGATGTCACCGACAACTTGAAACTGGTCGGTTCCTACACCTACAACGACAGCGAAATCACCAAGGGCACCGCAGCTGAAGAAGGCAAGCGCATGGCCCAGGTGCCGCGTAACCAGGCCACCGCCTGGGCCGACTACACCTGGCACAACGGCCCGCTGGATGGCTTCGGTGTCGGCGCCGGTGTGCGTTATGTCGGCGACACCTACGGCAACACCAGCAACACCGACTGGGGCCATGTCGGGTCCTACACCGTGTACGACGCCTCGGCCCATTACGACCTGGGTCGTTTGAACAAAACCCTCAAGGGCGTCACCGTGGCGGTGGATGCCAAAAACATCTTCAACAAGGACTACCTGTCCACTTGCGACGGCTTCTACTGCTACTACGGTGACCAACGTAATGTCGTCGCCAGCGTGAATTACACATGGTAAACGGTTAGCATTTGCAAAACCTATTTGAGGGTGCTCGGTTGGCAAAGCTGTCCATGTAAGGAAAACCATGGCGAGGGAGCTTGCTCCCGCTGGGCCGCGTAGCGGCCCCAAAAGCTTGGGATCGCTGCGCAATCCAGCGGGAGCAAGCTCCCTCGCCACAATGGCTGTCCCCCAAAAGAACAGTGTTATCCCCCCAAGTGCCCTTTTGCATTCGGATCGATCATGAAAAGCAAAACCATTCGTCGCTGGTCTTTCGTCCACACCTGGACCAGCCTGATCTGCACGGTCTTCCTGCTGATGCTGGCAATCACCGGGCTGCCGCTGATCTTCCACCATGAAATCGAACACCTGCTGGGCGACGCCCCCGAGCTTCGGGAGATGCCGGCCGGCACGCCGCCGCTGGACTTGCAGCAACTGGTGGAAAAAGCCAAGGCCCATCGCCCAGGTGAAGTGGTGCAGTATTTTGGCTGGGACGAGGACGAGCCCAACGGCGTCATCACCATCATGGCACCGACACCGGGCACCGAACCCAATTCCTCCCACACCTTCATGCTCGACGGGCGCACCGGCGAAGCCTTGGAAATGCCCTCGGCCAATGGCGGTTTCATGATGGTCATGTTGCGCCTGCACGTGGACATGTTCGCTGGCTTGCCGGGCAAGCTGCTGCTGGCGTTCATGGGGCTATTGTTCGTGATTGCCATCGTCTCCGGGGTGGTGTTGTATTTACCGTTCATGCGCCGCTTGAAGTTCGCCACGGTGCGCCAGGACAAATCCACGCGCCTGCGCTGGCTCGACCTGCACAACCTGATCGGCGTGGTCACGCTGGTCTGGGCACTGACCGTGGGCGTCACCGGCGTCATCGCCGCGTGCGCCGACCTGCTCATCGCGGCATGGCGCAACGACAGCCTCAGTGCCATGGTCGAACCCTACCGCAACGCCCCGCCGCTGACCCAACTGGCTCCGGCCACGCGTTTGCTGGACATTGCCAAGGACGTCGCGCCGGGCATGGAGCCCAGCTTCATCGCCTTCCCCGGTACGCTGTTCTCCAGTGAGCACCACTACAGCGTGTTCATGAAAGGTGACACCCACCTGACCTCGCACCTGCTCACGCCCGTGCTGATCGATGCCACCACCCTGGACGTCACCGCCGTCGCCGAACGACCGTGGTACATGGACATGATGAGCCTGTCCCTGCCGTTGCACTTCGGCGACTACGGTGGCCGGCCGATGCAGATCTTCTGGGCGACCCTCGATATCCTGACCATCATCGTCCTGGGCAGCGGCGTGTATCTGTGGGTAGTTCGGCGCAAGGCCGCCAAACGTGCAACCGTCGGCGCGGAGGTCGCTTCGTGAGGCCTCGGCAGTCGAATTTCTGGAAGGTGTTTGGTATTCCCCTGATGATCGGTGCGCTTAGTGCGGCAGGGCTGTTTTCGGCGTTGCTGGGTGACGGCGCATGGGATGCGGTGAGCTGGGTTGGGTTGGGCATACCCACGGTGCTGGGGACTTGGGGCTTGATCAAACGCGGATAACCCCAGACAAACACGCCCCTGTGGGAGCGGGCTTGCTCGCGAAGGCGGCGTGTCAGTCGCAATTATGTTTCTGACAGGCCGCCTTCGCGAGCAAGCCCGCTCCCACACTGGAACTCGCCAGCCGCCCAGCAACTGTCTAGGCTAAGCCCCTGCCCGCCCAATCGAGGATACCCGCATGTCCACCCCCAGCATGACGCTGTTTCACAATCCCGCTTCGCCCTTCGTGCGCAAGGTCCTGGTGCTGCTGCACGAAACCGGCCAGCAAGACCGAGTGGCGTTGCAGCTTAGCCAGCTCACGCCGGTCAAGCCGGACCGGGCGCTTATCGACGACAACCCGTTGAGCAAGATCCCGGCCCTGCGCCTGGCCAACGGGACAGTGATCCATGACAGCCGCGTGATCCTCGATTACCTCGACCACCAGCACGTCGGCAACCCGCTGATCCCCCGGGACGGCGCGGCGCGCTGGCGGCGCCTGACCCTCGCCTCCCTGGCCGACGGGATCATGGATGCAGCGGTGATGATCCGCTACGAAACCGCGCTACGCCCCGTGGAAAAACACTGGGACGAATGGCTCGATGCACAACGGGACAAGATTCGCCGTGCCCTGGGCCTGCTCGAAGCCGAGGCGATTGCCGAATTGGCCAGCCATTTCGACGTGGCCTCCATCAGCGTGGCCTGCGCCCTGGGCTATCTGGACCTGCGCCATCCCGACCTGGAGTGGCGCAAGGCCAATCCGCAATTAGCAGCCTGGTTTGCCGAGGTGAGCCTGCGGTCCTCGATGGTCGAGACGGTGCCCAGGATTTAGTTCTGTATTGGCTGCACCGACCTCTTCGCGAGCAAGCCCGCTCCCACAATGTCTGCGCAAGACTTGTGGGAGCGGGCTTGCTCGCGAATGGGCCAATACGATTCCAGAGGAAACAACCCAGCAATCAGCGCCACCAACTTTTCGCCCTGGCGCTGATCCTCCCGCAACCCCAGCGACCGGCTCACTTCACCTCTCCCAACTCGAAGTTCATCGCCGCGGCCGGCTTCGACCCGACCCCATACCAGTCCAGCTTGCGGGTCAGCACCATGAACACGCCCAACAGGCTGAACAACAATAGCGACCCCATCAACAACGCATAATCCTCGGCGCTCAACAGGCCATAAAGCAAACCGTACAAGCCCGCCAGCCCCGCCGAAAACCCGAGGCCGTGGCTCACGCTGCGCAGCACATGGCAGACATAAAACCCGATCAATACGACACAGGCACTGGCCGACACCAAGTACGCCAGGGTGAAACCGATGTGCTCCGACAACGACAACAGCAGCAAGTAGAAGAACGCCAGCGCCACCCCCACCAAGGCGTACTGGACCGGGTGCACCGCCAGGCTCTTGAGCACTTCGAAAAGGAAGAAACCGGCGAAGGTCAGCGCGACGAACAGCAACGCATATTTGATCGCCCGGTCGCTCTTGAGGTATTGGTCCACCGGATCGATGAAACTCACCCCGAAGGCACGGCTGCGGAACGCTTCACAACTATCGCTTGGCTCGCAGGCTTGCAGCGTTTCCAGCAGGTTGGTGGAGAAAAACGACGTTTGCCAATCAGCACTGAAGCCCTGCTCATTGATCTCGCGGTTGGTGGGCAGGTAGTTGCCGATGAAGCTGGGGTGCGGCCAGTCGGCCGACAGGTGCACCTTGGTGGATTTGCCCACCGGCAGAATCTGGAACTCGCCCGTGCCTTGCAGGCGCAGGTCAAAACCGAAGGTCAACTCAGGGCCGCCCTGGGCGGTGATCATCGGCAGCGGCACATGCACACCCTGCCCCAGCCAGCCGAGTCGCGAGCCGGGCAGGAAATCGACGGTCTGCTGGTTCAGCGTCAAGGTCAACGCATTCTCGATGCCACGAATATCGCTGATGCCGACGCTCAGGTACGGCTCGTCAAAACGGTAATCGGCGAAATCCTTGGCAGCGACACCGTAGCGCTCAGGCACCTTGAAGCGGCCATCGATGCGGTTGTCGGCGTGGAACATCCGCGCTTCGTAAATGCCCCGGGCACGGGTTTCAGTGCGGATCTGGCCGTCGAGCTCGAATTGCTCAGGCAAAAAATATAACTCGCCTGTTCGTTCGACGGTTTCCAGGAAACGCACACCGGTCTTCTCATTGGTGTTCCAGACCTTCACGCTCTTGCGAAACGGCACCACGATCATCGGTCCGATCAGTTGCTGGTTGTAGCTGGAGCTGCGGGCGATGTCCTGCAGCACACCGTCGCGCAACTCCTGGCGCTCGTCGATGAGGCCATTGATCATCAACAGCGGGATCATCAGCAAGAGGATCAAGAGGGCGATCATGCCCAGTTTAATGGCGAGGCTGCGGTTCATGTGGGGCTCTCCCTGTTCGAATGAGGGAGAGTCTGGGGTGGCTGTGTGAGGGGTTTATGAGGGAAATGTGGAGATTGTGTGGAGACTGAAATCTCACCTGACCAATGAAACCTGTGGCGAGGGAGCTTGCTCCCGCTCGGCTGCGAAGCAGTCGCAAAGGGGCCGCTTCGCAGCCCAGCGGGAGCAAGCTCCCTCGCCACAAGAGTGTTCCAAACTGAGTAACTGGGTTTTCAGGGCAACCTCAGCACCACCTCCACCCCACCCTCGACATTGCCAATACTGAATTGCCCCCCATGCAACTGCACCACTTCTTCGACGAAGTTGAGCCCCAGGCCGGTGCTCTTGCGGCCGCTGTCCGGGCGCGGCAGGGAATAGAAGCGCTCGCTCAAGCGCGGCAGTGCGTAGTCGGGGATCGGCGCGGCCTGATTGAACAGGCGGATCTCGACACGATTCCCACGGCGCTCGGCGCTCACTCGTAGCAGGCCGTTGATGGGGGTGAAGTCCAAGGCGTTTTCCAGCAGATTGCCCAAGGCCTGGCGCAACAGGAACGGCTCTCCCGTCAGCGCCAGGTCGGCAGCGATATGCTGTTCAACCGTCAATTGGCGACTTTCGATCCAACCGCCGCGCGCTTCCAGCAACTCAGCCATCAGCGCCGCCAGCGGCACGGCGACCTCTTCTTCCAGCCCTTGGCGCTGCTCGATCTGGGCCAGGTTGAGCAAGCGCTCGATCAACTGCTGCATACGCACGCTTTCGTTATCGATGTTGCTGACAAAGCGTTGGTGCTGGGCGGCGGGCATGTCGCTTTGCAGCAGTTCGGCGGCGCCACGAATCGCCGCCAGCGGGCTCTTGAGTTCGTGGGTGAGTGTGTGCACGTAACGCTCGACGTAGGCCTTGCCTTCGAGTTGGGTGCGCATGTGCTCCACCGCCCCGGCCAGTTGCTCGAATTCACCGCCGCGATAATGCGGCACTTCCACCCGACGCCCCTGGCTGACCGCCTGGGCGTAGATCGTCAAACGCCGCAGTGCCGCGCTGAGCCACCAGGACAACAAGCCGCCCAGCAACAAGCCCAGGGCGACCAGCCCGGCGCCATAGATCAACAGCCGCCGCTCGGTGCGATCGACATAAGGCTGCAAGGAACTGTTGGGCTTGGCGACGGTGACAACGCCAATGATCCGGCCGTTGTCGCGAATCGGCGCACCGACGTGCATCACCGAAGACGCCGGGTCGTCCGGATCGCTGCGACTCGAACGGGCGCCGTAGTGGCCGCGCAGGGTCAGGTAAACGTCGTTCCAGCGTGAATAATCCTGCCCCACCGCCACGCCACTGGAGTCGAGCACCACGATGCCCTTGGCATCGGTGACATAGATGCGATGGCTGACCTGGTTTTTCGGCAAGCCCCAGATCGTCGCCGCCGGCTGGCGCTCGCCATAAGCCCTGAGCAATTGTGGCCAACGATTCTGGTTGAGGGTGCCGGCCTTGAAATCGTCCCGCAGGATCTCGGCCATCAGGTTGGCGGTGTCCACCAGGGTTTCTTCGGTGGACTGGCGCACGCCGGGGCGGATCTCCTCCATGACCGTGTTGAGCACGAAGTAACCGGTCAAGGCGATAAACAGCACATACACCAGGAAAATCCGGATCCCCAGCGACATCAACTGTGCCCCGGGCTGTAGCTGTAGCCCAGGCCCCGATGGGTCTGGATCGGCTCAGCCTCGGCGCGGACCAGGCGCAACTTGGCGCGCACGCTCTTGATGTGGCTGTCGATGCTGCGCTCGTAGCCGGCATCGCTGGCAACGCCCAGGGCATCGAGCAATTGTTCGCGGCTGAAAACCCGCTCGGGCTGCTCCAGCAGGCAATTGAGCAGGCGGAATTCGTGGCGGGTAAGGTTCAGCGGTGTGCCGCGATAATTGATCTGCACGCGGTCCGCATCGACCTGAAACAACGCCGTGCCCACCTCCGCCACCGGCCGCGGCGCCACGCGCTTGAGGATCGCCCGAACCCTGGCCGCCACCTCGCGGGGGCTGAAGGGTTTGACTACATAATCGTCGGCGCCGATCTCCAAACCCACGATCCGGTCGATCTCGCCATCCCGGGCTGTAAGAAAGATGACCGGAACGTCGCTGAAACGTCTGATTTTTTTACAAGTCTCGAATCCGCTGATATCCGGCAGGCCCACATCGAGAATGATCAGGTCCGCCGGGGTGTTTTTCTGGTGTTCAAGAGCGGCTGCGCCGAGGCTCAACCAAGTGGTGTCAAACCCCTCCCCTTGCAGGGCAAACACCAGCGTATCGGCGATGGCGGCTTCGTCTTCGACAATCAGGATATGAGGCATGGCTTGCGGGCCCGGCAGTAAAGTTGCCGGAACGGTGCCGCAAGGTTTGGGGTGAGTCAATCAGGGAAATCAGCAGTCCGGCTTATCCGCCGTAAACCGCCGCGCCGGGTTCACCGCCGCACCGAACTCACGCAATGCCTTGGCACCAATCAACAGCGGGTAATTGAAACTGCTGCGGTCGGTCAGGTTGACCTCGACCGTGCGCTTGACGTTGCCCAGGCACAATTCCAGATCGACCACCGGGCGCTTGGTGGGGGCGATCTTTTCGTCGTCCTCTTCATCCTCTTCGGAACGGGTCTTGATCTTGCTGATGCGGGCGATCTTGTGTTCGTAGACCTTGTTGCTCGCATCCTTGGTCGCCAGGCGGAAGCGCACCCAATCGTCGCCGTCACGGGTGAAGGTCTCGATGTCCTTGGCCGACAGCGAGGCGGTCAAGGCGCCGGTATCCATCTTGGCCTTGAGCACTTCGCCGCCGATTTCCGGCAACGCGATGTATTCGTAGCGCCCGTACAGGGTCGGCTCGGCGGCCAGCACCGGAAGGGCCATCAGGGAAAGCAGGGCGAGAACTGATTTCATGTAGTTAGGGCTTCCATTGTGGGCGTGGTTTTTTAGACCGTGGCTGATGAATTCGTTCGGTTGACTTCGATAGCAATGGCTAAGAGAAACTCCAGCCAAGCGCTACCCCTGTAGCGAGGGGATTTATCCCCGCTGGGGTGCGAAGCGCCCCCTGAGATTCTGAAATCTAGGTACACCTGGCTATTCGAGTTGACTGTTTGGGGTTGCTTCGCAACCCAACGGGGATAAATCCCCTCGCCACAGAAGCCAGTCCAGTCTAGCCAAGCCCAAGTGAAACTTTCGTCCAAGCCGATTTGGCCTACCACCCGAAGCTTGCTTATCATGGCCCGCCCACCCGTTTGCAAGAGTCATCTATGCGCCGCCTGCTCACCGGCTGTTTCGTCACCCTGTTGCTGTTGCTCAACACCCTGGTGCTGTTCGGGCCGCTGATGGTGTTCGCACTGCTCAAACTGGTTCTGCCCGGGCGTTTTCGCGACTATTCCTCGTGGGCAGTGATGTGGATCGCCGAAACCTGGGCCGAGATCGACAAGCAGATCTTTGCCCTGTGCATCCCCACCCGCTGGGACATCCGCGGCGGCGCCGACCTGCGCGGCGATACGTCTTACCTGGTGATCAGCAATCACCAATCCTGGGTGGACATCCCCGCCCTCGTCCAGGCCCTCAACCGGCGCACGCCGTTCTTCAAGTTCTTCCTCAAGAAAGAACTGATCTGGGTGCCGTTCCTGGGGCTGGCCTGGTGGGCCTTGGATTACCCGTTCATGAAGCGCTACACCAAGGTGTTCCTGGCAAAGAACCCGGAACTGGCCGGCAAGGACCTGGAAATCACCAAGGCCGCCTGCGAGTTGTTCAAGCGTCAACCGGTCACCGTGGTCAACTACCTCGAAGGCACCCGCTTCACCGCCACCAAAAGCCAACAACAGCAATCGCCCTTCACCCACCTGCTCAAGCCCAAGGCCGGTGGCGTGGCGTTCGTGCTGGCGGCCATGGGCGAACAACTGGACGCGGTGCTGGACGTGACGGTGGTCTATCCGCAAGACCGCATTCCCGGGTTCTGGGACTTGATCAGCGGCGCGGTGCCCAGGGTCATCATCGACATCCAGACCCGCGAACTGGACCCTACGCTCTGGCAAGGCGACTACGAAAACGACCCGGTGTTTCGCCAGCGGGTGCAGGACTGGGTCAACCGGCTCTGGACTGAAAAGGACCGGCGCATCGCCCAATTGCGCAACGAGGGGATGGGAACCTAACAGTTCTGATAGTAGGCAGCGGCTGAAAAAGCTCCGATGCTGGAGGTCCGGCTTTTTGGACCTTACACGGAGTTCGGAGCATGCCTGTTGCCCCTCGTGAGACCGTATTGTGCCGCTACCGCTACGACCCGCTGGATCGTCTGGTCGATTGTGCGCCTTCCGTCGAGGCGGGTATCCAGCGCTTTTATTGCAAAAGCCGATTGGCGACGGAGATACAGGGCGCGGTGCAGCGCAGCGTATTTCAGCATGAAGACCAGTTGTTGGCGCAACGTCGGCGCGAGGATGTGAAGGTCGATACCGCCCTGTTGGCGACCGATCAGCAGCGGTCGCTGTTGAATGTGCTCGATGCGAACCGGCTTCATCCCCTTGCCTATAGCCCTTACGGACATCGCCCGGCGGAAAACGGTCTGCTCAGTTTGCTTGGGTTTAACGGCGAACGGCCGGATCCGGTGACGGGGCATTATTTGTTGGGGAATGGGTATCGGGCGTTCAATCCGGTGTTGATGCGGTTTAATAGTCCGGATAGTTTGAGTCCGTTTGGGGAGGGGGGGGGTTGAATGCTTATGCATACTGTGAAAATGACCCTATAAATAAAGAGGATCAGACTGGCCACATACCGCTACTTAGATACTTAAGACGCTTGTTTGGAACCAAAACATCAATAGAAAATACCGTAATCGCGATAGAAAATACCGTAATCGCGATAGAAAACGGGGCAAAAGTCAAGGCAGGCGGGCGAACCATCGCACGCAAAACGTCGGACTCCATTGAAAATACCATTCAACTAGACCAATATAAAAAAAATGAAATTCTTTCAATTTCAGAATCATTAAATACAAATAGCGATAACCTGTACCTTGAGCATATCAATCCAACCATCCCTATTGGAGCCTCTAACAAGACCAACAACCCACTAAAACTTGGCATTTCCGAACTTACAGACTGGCGCCCACCAGATCAAAGCCGATCCGCCCGAATAAAGCATTTGGGTGATTCTATATTTCTTCGCAGAAGAGTTGACGAAACAATAACTGCTAGAGCACCTGAAGCAGCACCTTCATCGAGAAACCGCGAAATAAGAGCACCCAAATAATTCATCCTGAGGCAGCTTGATGATCAGAAGCTGCTGGACCGAGCTTACCTCCTGGACATCCTCGTTCATGCAGCGACACCAAGCCGACCGTTGGTCTGTACGGCCTCCATTCAAAATGACTATCGAATTGAAGCCACTTATTCCAAATTAACATAAAAAACTGTCAACCCTGACAGTACCCCCCGCCAGACCCAGCCGTAACCATGTCGCCGAGACCTAATTACGGAAGCAGACCCATGCGCAATTTCATGACAGGCGGCGGCGGAATAATTCTGCTGATGATCGGCCATGTCCACGCTGGAGAAGTCACTTGTCCGGCCGTGACACAACTCCATGAAAACACTGCAACGGTAGAAATGCAGGATGATCCCGAATGGCAAAGCCAAAGCCCCGTACAGGAACTCAACCCTGCGGCGCTGCCCTTCAACGATGCCGAGTTCGCGGTCCAGGAGCTCGACGAAGATAACCAGCCGCCAGCAAGGGTCAGCATCACTTGCAATCACGGTGAGATGAACCTCACGCTGGATTACCCTACGTCCCAAAAACCGGCCTTAATGCCTGGACTGGACATGCGTTGCGCCAGCCGGGACACCCGTACTTGCAGGCAGGGAAGCACCGACTACCTCAGCTTGAGATTCTGACCTTCTTGTGGCGGATTTTCGGTGTCGCCACCCTCACACACCCGCACCGCTCCCCCAAATGCCCCCCAGGTTCTGCAACAGCGAACCGGCCACGCCCTGTTGACCGAGGTACTGCAAAATGATTGGAGCAAATTGACCAATCATTCCACTGTCCATGCCCAGCGCGCTGAAGGCATTGTTCAGGTCGCCGGTATCCTTGACGTTACCCAGCAGGCCGTCGAGCAAGGCATTGTTATCCGACCCGCCACCGAGCAAACCACCCAAGCCATTGAGCCCGCCGATGGCGCTGTTTCCGGCGATCTGATCCAGGCCCGGCACACTTTTGCTCAACTCGGAAAACTGCGGCTCGCTGAGCCGATTCCTCGCCAGCCCCAGCATCGCACCGGCACCGCCGATGGCCTGCTCCGGCGTGATCTTCAGTTCCGATCCCAGGGTATTGAGCAACCCGGCGGCTTTCGGTGCGGCGGCCACGACGCCCTCTTCCTCGCCTGAGCTGCCCTGCATGGCCGACACCACATTGGCGGCATCGCTGAGGCTGAACTGCGCGAAGGCCGGGCTGGCGGCCAGTATCAACAGCCAAGACAGTGCAAAACCGCGTGAAACCTTCATCCGGGACATCCTCTTGAACATGAAAAAGCCGCCCATGAAGGGCGGCTAAAGCGTGGGTTGGACTGGCGCAGGCGAAGATTGTTCCTAAACGTACTGAGCTAATAGCCGATAGCCATCACAGAAAATTCTTCCAGGAGCGTAAGAAGTGTCTGATTTAACGAAAACCACGCTTTTTTATATAGCCAAAAGTTACCAAACATCCATATACAGTTCTAAATTGACATAAATAACTGTCAACCTCGACAGTAGCCCGCCCGACCAAAGCCGTGAATTGTTGAACTGAGCCCTGGAGCCTGGCACATGAAAAAAATACTGGCTGGAGGCGCGGTGCTGCTTTTGCTGATCATCGGCCACGTCCAGGCCGGTGAAATAACTTGCCCCGCCGTCACTGACATCCGTAGAAACATCGAATCGGTGGAAGACGTTTTTTTCGTCGATGTACAGGACGAGTACGAATGGGTGAGCGAAAGCCTGGTGGATGTGGTCAATCCGTTATCGTTGCAATTCGAAGGTGCCGAGTACGTGATTCATAAGGATGACGGGAACGAGCAGACACCCTCCAATGCGACCATCACATGCAGGTACGGTGCGATCAATCTGAAGCTGGAAGAACAACAGATCCTGGAACCGACTTTTTCAAAGTGGATGAGCAATCGCTGCGAAAGCGCGGACATTCGAATGTGCAGGTTGATGGACGGCGACTACTTCAACTTGATTTATTGATCGGGAATGACAACCGCGTCACTGTTCCAGCACAGCCATTCAAACCGCCCTGCCATCGCCTGCACCATTACCGTACAGTGCGGCTTCTTCCAGCAGAGTGTGTTCATGAACGTACAGATCGGCGGCGCCACCCTCGCGGTCATCGTGACCGGCATGCTCATCGTCCTGGGCGTCAACGAATGCCAGCGCGGCCCGCTGAACCCGGAACTGGCCGACGGCACCAGCGAACACCAAAAGACCTGGCTGACCATCGAACACCGCATCAAGCGCTCTGACCCGACCCTCACCGAGGTGACCCGCGACCAGCAAACGCTGACCGTGCATTACCGGCCTGGCACTTGTGCGGATGACTGCGAGCCCTGGGTTGCGCACATGCTACGGGTCGTCGGCCACGGCCTGGCGGCGCTCAACGGCGCGCCGGGGGGCAAGCAGTACACGCAAGTGACGGTCAAGGCGCGGATCCTTGCCGATGATGACGTGGAGCTGGTCTATGACATGCCAGGGTTCGACGCCATCAAGACCCAACAAGGCGGCTACGAAACCTTTGCCGGCATGCCCCGTAGCGTGACATTCAGCGGCGACGCCCTGGCCCAGGCGCAGGACTATTGCCAAGGCCCCAGCGCCAAAGGGTTCTACCCTGAATTCTGTGAACGGGTCGAGACCGCAGCTGCCCAAGAGTAACCGTGGCGAGGGAGCTTGCTCCCGCTGGGGGGCGCAGCGCCCCCAGTGAAGCGGATGGCATCTTTCTGATACACCCCGGTGACTGGCTTTGGGGCCGCTTCGCAGCCCAGCGGGAGCAAGCTCCCTCGCCACAAGTGCCGGCGCAGGTGATGCCCTGACACCCATGGACCAAACACTGAAAAAACCTGTGGGAGCGAACCTGCTCGCGATAGCGGTACACCAGCCACCATCAATGTTGCCTGACCTGGCCCTATCGCGAGCAGGCTCGCTCCCACAGGGGAATGTGTTCAGCCAGGCCCCGCCTACTCGCCGGCGCTGAGGGTGTTCACAGATAAGCCAGCCACCACCCCCGTGGCGAGGGAGCTTGCTCCCGCTGGGGTGCGCAGCGCCCCCAATGAAGCGGATGGCATTCTTTCTGATACGCCCCGGTGACTGGCTTTGGGGCCGCTGCGCAGCCCAGCGGGAGCAAGCTCCCTCGCCACAACAGCGCTCGAACACCGTCGACTAAAAATCTTACAACTACTTGGGAAATCACCCGCAACAGCGAGCCTTGCCCAAGCCAACCCGCGATGCCTATAGTTCGTCCCGTCGTCCACATGGCGACTCGGGTTTGGCGACTCGATACACTATGGTCAGAAGCCCTGCTTTTCGGCACGGGCTTTTGCACCCGCAGAACTGCTCAATGGCAGTTGTGCGCGGGAGGCCTTCGGGTCTGCCGGCTTCCATGGTGTCGGTTCGCCAACCTGCGTACAGCTGCCACCCATTCGTTTGGCGACGAGTGAGTGGCGGCATCATCGAACCCATGGAGATCTACCGAATGAACCGATACATGCCCCTCACCGGCGTCGACTGCTCCCCCGCCGCCTTGCTCATCGACACCCAAGCCCCCCTCGACGTCCTCCACGAAACCGCCG
Organism: Pseudomonas sp. Z3-6; assembly: GCF_051131985.1. Lineage (NCBI taxonomy): Bacteria > Pseudomonadati > Pseudomonadota > Gammaproteobacteria > Pseudomonadales > Pseudomonadaceae > Pseudomonas > Pseudomonas sp. Z3-6. Next base: position 623,665 of record NZ_CP071644.1, on the reverse strand, counting down.
CCTACCGCATCCGCGCCGTTACCCAATTGTTGGAAAACATCGCCTTTCGCGAAGAACTCAGCTCCGACGCCGTCGTCCTCCACGACTTCGCCCTGCTCCTGGCGATTCCGTTGCGCGATGGCTGCGACGTGCTGGACGTGATCGGCCGCCGCTTGCAGGCACACGCCATGGCCTGACCGCTGCGGCAGTCATCCGACTATCAAGGCGCAAGCCGTTATTTCCTCTCGGTATTGCCTACTGTCAACCTTGACAGTAGGCAGCCACTTATACGGGCTCTAAGCTCAGCCGTGACAACGACAAACAAGGCTCTGGGCAAACCACAGCCCCTGTGCCTTTCTTCATTCGGGCAAGCAGGAAGAATAAAAATGAGCGACCGAATCAAAGGAACCGTGAAGTGGTTTAACGATGCAAAGGGCTATGGCTTCATTACCTGCGGCAAAGGAGGCGAGGAATTGTTCGTTCATTATTCGGCTATCGCCGGCGAGGGTTACAAAACGTTGAAACAGAAGCAAACGGTCTTTTTTGAAATCGAAAAGGGCGACAAAGGCATGCAGGCCACGAGAGTGGCGCCGGAATAAAGCCCCCGTCCATTCAGGGAACGACCCCATGTCGGCGAACCGCAAAACGCTGCTCTGCCATTACCGATACGACCCACTGGATCGCCTGGCCGACTGCACCCCCTCGGCCCAGGCCCGCACCCAGCGCTTCTACCTGAAAGAGCGCCTGACCAGTGAAATCCAAGGCTCGGTACGGCGCTCGATTTTCCAACAGGACGACCAACTCCTGGCGCAACAACAGCGCCAGGACTCCGCCGTTGAAACCACCTTGCTCGCCACCGACCAACAGCGCTCGGTGCTGCACGCGCTCGATGCCACCCGGCCTCATCCCCTCGCCTATACACCCTACGGTCACCGCCCTGCAGAAAGCGGCTTGCTCAGCCTGCTCGGCTTCAACGGCGAACGGCCGGACCCGGTGACCGGGCATTATTTGTTGGGTAATGGGTATCGGGCGTTCAATCCAGTGTTGATGCGCTTTAACAGCCCCGACAGTTTGAGTCCGTTTGGAGGGGGTGGGTTGAATGCCTATGCGTATTGCGTAGGAGATCCAATTAATTGGAGTGATCCAACAGGAAATGTCTCATTTCCTGGATTATTAAAAGCGATAGGCCGAAACCTCAAACTTCGAACATCAACACGGAGTGCCCCGTCCGGTATTGTGGAAGGGCCAATGTCGGACTTCAAAATTATCGACACTCGCATCGTAGCGTTTGAAAGCTCAACCCCCCAACAGCGGCAACTAATAATAGAAGCCTACGGTGCCAAACACAGCGTCTGGTCCAAGTCAACGGCATTAAGTGATGGACGAGAACTAACCCCACAAAACCTCTACGATGCCGCGACCCGCAATGGCGTTAATTTCAATGATTACGACAGTGTTGGCCTGCTTATATGTTATTCAGGAACAGGCGGGGGAGGATCGTTCGCCGGCCGTTTTGCAAAAATAACCGGAAAACCAGTGGACGCGTATCGAGGGGGTGTAGAGGTCTCGCGAGCCCAAAGCCCGCTATCGAAGCTTGTACAAAACGCAACGACTACTGAAGGTGCCGTTCGGTCAGTTTTCGCAGAGTTGGAAGGAAAAAAGCCCAAAATTTATCCCATGCACGCCGCTTCCGCGATCCGTTTCACCCCATAAGCGAAAGCCGTCGAGGTTAGCAGCCATTCGAATAACTCTCGCTGCACATCAAAAACAATGATTTAGCGTTGACGTTGTTATTAATCAAAAGCAATGACATCCCAACATTACATTCACGCACGGTAATAAAAGACAGTTGCCAATAACCAAGGCGTCGAGACTATCCCATGCCAGCAAACCATCAAGTTCTGCTCTGCCGCTACCACTACGACCCACTGGATCGCCTGGCCGATTGCACACCATCAGCCCAGGTCCGCACCCAGCGCTTCTATTTGAAAGAGCGCCTGACCAGCGAAATCCAAGGCTCGGTACAGCGTTCGATATTCCAGCAGGACGACCAACTCCTGGCGCAACAACAACGCCAGGGCGACACCGTCGAAACCACCTTGCTCAGCACCGATCAACAACGCTCGGTGCTGCACGCGCTCGATGCCACGCAGCCTCATCCCCTCGCCTATACGCCCTACGGCCATCGCCCTGCGGAAAACGGCTTACTCAGCCTGCTCGGCTTCAACGGCGAACGGCCGGACCCGGTGACCGGGCATTATTTGTTGGGCGATGGGTATCGGGCGTTCAATCCGGTGTTGATGCGGTTTAACAGCCCGGACAGTTTGAGTCCGTTTGGGGACGGGGGGGTGAATGCTTATACGTACTGTGTTGGAGATCCGGTAAATCGGGTGGATCCGACGGGGCACTTACCGGCATGGGTTAAATCCATTGGGAGGGCACTGGGATTCATACAGCCATCGTCGCGAGTAGCGCGTGCTGATCGGGCCTTTAACCTTGCAGTGCAAGAGACAGCAGGACAAGGCATCTCAGTGCTCCCAACCAACAGAGTTCCCAATAGACCACTTACGCCCCCTCCTTCTCCCATCGCATCAAAGAACCCGGACGATTTAACTGCTGCATGGACAACTAGAGAAACGATAGCAGTACATCACTCGCCCTCAGCCTCCCGTCGCGGCTCGCATTCCTACTACTTAGACGGGGGTGAGACATCGGACATTCCGTTTGCTTCAGGCCCTCCGTCACCCACATCCTCCCCTCGCTCGCGCTCGCCTTCGCAAGGTTCATGGACTATGGCGGATATTGAAAACGACTACGCAGCAAGGAACGCTCGTAGAGCTGTAGTGATGGATGAAAATGATCCACGGCTGCTTGCGATTAGACAACGCCTAGACGGTGTGTCTGACCTGCCACCATCTTACGAAGAAGCGCAGCGTAACATCCGACGACCTTGAAGCAGGCCACAGCGACCTCGATATATCGCTTTTGCGCTGAGCTGAATAAAAAGGGCGACATCACTGTCGCCCTTTCCCCGTCTTGCCCTTTACCACTTACGCCGCACTAAACAACTTATGCGGATCAATCACAAACTTCTTCGGCACACCCGCATCAAACTCGCCGTACCCCTTCGGCGCATCATCCAGGCTGATCACCTGCACGCCAACGATTTCAGCAATGTTGATCCTGTCCCACATGATCGCCTGCATCAGCTGGCGGTTGTACTTCATCACCGGGGTCTGGCCGGTGTGGAAGCTGTGGGATTTAGCCCAGCCCAGGCCGAAGCGAATGCTCAGGCTGCCCATTTTCGCTGCCGCATCGACGGCGCCCGGGTCTTCGGTGACGTAGAGGCCGGGAATGCCGATTTTGCCGGCCACGCGGACTACACCCATCAAGGAGTTGAGCACGGTGGCCGGGGCTTCGTGCTTGACGCCGTCATGGCCGTGGCCGCGGGCTTCGAAGCCTACCGCATCGACGGCGCAGTCGACTTCGGGCTCGCCCAGCAGTGCGGCGATCTGCTCGTGCAACGGGGTGTCGGTGGACAGGTCGGCAATTTCGAAACCCTGGGCCTTGGCGTGGGCCAGGCGAACCGGGTTGACGTCGCCGATGATGACCACGGCCGCGCCCAGCAGGCGAGCGGAAGCGGCGGCGGCCAGGCCAACCGGGCCGGCACCGGCGATGTAGACGGTGCTGCCAGGACCAACGCCGGCGGTGACGGCGCCGTGATAGCCGGTGGGCAGGATATCGGACAGGCAGGTCAGGTCACGGATTTTCTCCATGGCCTTGTCGCGGTCCGGCAGTTTCAGCAGGTTGAAGTCAGCGTACGGCACCAGCACGTATTCGGCCTGGCCGCCGGTCCAGTCGCCCATGTCCACGTAACCGTAGGCACCGCCGGCACGGGCCGGGTTGACGGTCAGGCACACACCGGTGTGTTGCTCCTTGCAGGAACGGCAGCGCCCGCAAGCCACGTTGAATGGCACCGACACCAGGTCACCGATTTTCAGGTTCTCGACGTCGCTGCCCTTCTCGATCACTTCACCGGTGATTTCGTGACCCAGGACCAGGCCGGTCTGGGCAGTGGTACGGCCGCGGACCATGTGCTGGTCGGAGCCGCAGATGTTGGTGGAGACCACGCGCAGGATGACACCGTGCTCAATCTTCCTGCCGCGCGGGTCCTGCATTTTTGGATAGTCGATTTTCTGTACTTCGACCTTGCCGTTGCCGAGATACACGACACCACGATTACCAGACATGCTTTCACCTCGCTGTTGTTTTTGTGGAACTGCGTTGCCAGGCAGGCAGCGCGTTGATTGCTCGGGTTACAGATGCTGTTTTTGCGTTGTTAGTAATGGCCTCTTCGCGAGCAAGCCCGCTCCCACATTCGACTGCATTCCAAAGGTGGAACGCGGTCGAATGTGGGAGCGGGCTTGCTCGCGAAGGCGTCCATCACAGCACCACAGTACGATTGGCGTTCAAGAACACCCGTCTTTCAATGTGATACCCCACCGCCCGCGCCAACGTGAGCCCTTCGATGTCCCGGCCCTTGGCGATCAGGTCTTCGGGATAATGGCTGTGGTCCACCACTTCGACGCCCTGGGCGATGATCGGGCCTTCGTCCAGGTCGTTGTTGATGTAGTGCGCCGTGGCGCCCACCAGCTTCACGCCTTTGTTGTAGGCCTGGTGGTACGGCTTGGCGCCCTTGAAACCCGGCAGCAGCGAGTGGTGGATGTTGATCGCCTTGCCGTCGAGCTTGCGGCACAACTCCGGCGACAGCACCTGCATGTAGCGGGCAAGGATCACCAGCTCGGCGCCGGTGTCTTCGATCACCTGCCACACCTGTCGCTCCTGGGCCGGTTTGTCGTTCGGGTCCAGGGGGAAATGGTAGTAGGGAATCTGGTGCCAGTCGGCCAGCGGCTTGAGGTCGGGGTGGTTGGAGACCACGGCCACCACGTCCATGGACAACTGGCCGATGCGTTGGCGGTAGAGCAAGTCGTTGAGGCAGTGATCGGCCTTGGAGACCATGATCACCACTTTGGGCCGGTAGTTGGGCGGCGTCAGTTCGAAGACCATGCCGAAGGCTTGCGCGCGCTCGGCCAGGCCGGCGCGGAAGTTCTGCTCGTCAAAACCGTCGGGCTGGCGGAACTCCACGCGAATGAAGAAACGCGCCGAGAGCCGGTCGTCGAAGGAGTGGTGCTCGGTGACGTAGCAGCCCTGCTCGAACAGAAAGCGGGTCACCGCGTCCACCGTGCCGAGCACGCTGGGGCAGTCGGCAGTCAAGATCCATGTGTCTGGGGCGCGGCTCATTGCGGTGACTCCTGTTCAAAATTAACGAAGCGACGCAGAACCCCGTGGCGAGGGAGCTTGCTCCCGCTCGGTTGCGCAGCAACCGCCAAAAGCGAGGGCCGCTGCGCAGCCCAGCGGGAGCAAGCTCCCTCGCCACAAAAGCCGTGGTCGGCTTTAGTCCTTATGCCTGCACGCTCAACCCATACTCCGCCGCGGCATCCTGCAACCACAGCCACCAGTAATCCGAGAAGCTGCGGCGGATAACCAGTTCCCAGGTGTCTTCGCCGGTATGGCGGATCACCAGTTGCGACTTGGCGAACACCGTGCCCACGGCCTTGCCCACCGGGAAGTTGCTTGGGTGAACATCGTAGCTGGTGGATTTCATCAGCACGTCGCGCACGTTCGGGCCGGACAGTTCGAGGATCTGCTGGCCGCCGCTGACGTTGACGATCTGGATGTGCAGGTCGCCCAAGGCTTCACGCAGTTTCTGCTCGGCGGCGAATTCTTCGCCGGTGGGCACCACCAGCAGCCATTCATCCGGGCCGAGCCATTGCAGGCTGGTCTCGCCCTTGATGACGACGGCCAGGGCACCTGGCAATTCCAGGCCCAGGGCCTTGTGGACACCGGCGGCGAACGCCGGGTCGTGGCCGTCGCCACGAAGGGTCAAATGGCCCAGGAGTTTTTTCTCGCGCACGGTCACGCCGGCGTTCTTGCGACCCTTGCCCACCAGGCTGGCGAGGTCGGCATGGTGCAGCGACGACTCGGCCTTGGCCCCGGTGGTTGGGCGTTGTTGGTACACGTTGACTGCGGTCATATGGAGCACCTGTCTTGAATTCTGTAGTTCCGGCCTTTGTGGTGGCTGTTCTGCCGTCTTCGCGAGCAAGCCCGCTCCCACATTGGATTGATGCCTGGTTCAAATTCCTTCGGCGACTTCAATCCTGTGGGAGCGGGCTTGCTCGCGAATCAGGCGACTCGGTGAAGCTGCCCACCCACAGGACCAAAGTCCCTTAGATGTTCTGCCGATCCCCCTTCGGATCGAAGAACACCGAAGAAACGATCTCTGCCTCGATCACGCTGCCGTCGGCCAATGGCGCGAACACGCGCTCGCCCATCCGCTTGAGGCCGCCCTTGACCACGCCCATGGCAAATGAATAACCCAGGGAGTTGTGGGCATAGCTGGAGGTCACGTGGCCAACCATGGTCATCGGGATCGCCTGCTTGGTGTTGAACACCAGTTGCGCGCCTTCCGGCAGCCAGACATTCGGATCGATCGGCTTGAGGCCCACCAGTTGCTTGCGGTCTTCACGCACGCAATCTTCGCGATTCATGCCGCGCCAGCCGATCCACGAGAACGGTTTGGTCCGGCCGACGCACCAGCCCATGTTCAGGTCGTCCGGGGTCATCGAGCTGTCCGTGTCCTGGCCGACGATGATGAAGCCCTTCTCGGCCCGCAGCACGTGCATGGTCTCGGTGCCATACGGGGTCAGGTTGTACTGTTTCCCGGCCTCGACGATTTGTTCGAGCACGCCCATGGCGTAGTCGGCTTGCACGTTGATTTCGTACGACAGTTCACCGGTGAACGAGATCCGGAATACCCGCGCCGGCACGCCGCCCACCAGGCCTTCCTTCCAGGTCATGAACGGGAACGCGTCCTTGTCCAGGTCGATGTCGGTGACGTGGCTCAGCAGCTTGCGGCTGTTGGGGCCCGACAGGGTCATGGTCGCCCAGTGGTCGGTGACCGAGGTGAAGTACACCTTCAGGTCCGGCCATTCGGTCTGGTGATAGATCTCCAGCCATTGCAGTACGCGCGCCGCGCCGCCAGTGGTGGTGGTCATCAGGAAATGGTTGTCCGCCAGACAAGCCGTCACGCCATCGTCGAAGACCATGCCGTCTTCCTTGCACATCAGGCCGTAGCGGGCCTTGCCCACGTCGAGCTTGGTCCAGGCGTTGGTGTAGACGCGGTTGAGGAATTCGCGGGCGTCCGGGCCCTGGATGTCGATCTTGCCCAGGGTCGAGGCGTCCAGCAGGCCGACGCTGTCACGCACCGCCTTGCATTCGCGCTTGACCGCGGCATGCATGTCTTCGCCATTCTTCGGGAAGTACCAAGGGCGCTTCCACTGGCCGACGTCTTCGAACTCGGCACCGTTTTTCACATGCCAGGCATGCAGCGCGGTGAAACGCACCGGCTCGAAGATGTGCCCACAGTGCCGGCCCGCCACCGCGCCGAAGGTCACCGGCGTGTAGTTCGGACGGAACATGGTGGTGCCCATCTGCGGGATGCTCACGTTCAGCGAACGGGCCGCGATGGCCAGGCCGTTGACGTTGCCCAGCTTGCCCTGGTCGGTGCCGAAGCCCAGTGCGGTGTAGCGCTTGACGTGTTCCACCGACTCGAAGCCTTCGCGGGTGGCGAGTTCGATGGCGGCGGCCGTGACGTCGTTCTGCAGGTCGACGAATTGCTTCGGCGCCCGGGCAGTGGATTTTTCGTGAGGCACCTGGAACAGCGCCAGGGTCGGTTCTTCGTGACGGCTCAGGGCTTTGGGCAGCACGCCCTCCACCGCCTTGAAGCCGGCTTCGCTGGCCGCGCGCACGCCGCCTTCAAAACCGTCGGCCAAGCTATCGCCGAGGCTGTAGACGCCGTTCACACCGCCGACGCAGACACGCTTTTGCGGCGCTTCGCCCGGTACGAAACCGAGGATGTCTTCACGCCAGATCGGCTTGCCGCCCAGGTGCGACGCCAGGTGGACCACCGGGCTGTAGCCGCCGGAGCTGGCCACCAGGTCGCAGTCCAGCCATTCGCCGGGGCTGGTGACTTTGTGGGCGCGAACGTCGATCGCGGCGACACGTGCCCCGCTGACGCGCTTGCTGCCACGGGCCTCGATCACGGCGCTGCCGGTGAGGATACGAATGCCCTTGGCGCGGGCTTCTTCCACCAGCGCACCCCGTGGGTTGCTGCGGGCGTCGGCCACGGCGATCACTTGCAGGCCGGCGTCGAACCAGTCCAGGGCCACGCGATAGGCGTGGTCGTTGTTGGTGCTCAGCACCAGTTTCTTGCCCGGCGCCACGCCGTAGCGGCGGATGTAGGTAGAAACCGCGCCAGCCAGCATGTTGCCCGGCACGTCGTTGTTGCCGTAGACCAGCGGACGCTCGCAGGCGCCGGTCGCCAGCACCACGCGCTTGGCACGAACGCGGTTGATGCGCTGGCGAACCTGGCCGATCGGTGCGCGGTCGCCGAGGTGGTCGGTGAGGCGCTCGTGGATGGTCAGGAAGTTATGGTCGTGGTAGCCATTCACGGTGGCGCGAGGCAGCAACACCACTTCGGGCATCGAGCGCAGTTCAGCCACCGCAGCCGCGACCCATTCGGTCGCCGGCTTGCCGTCCAGGCTCTCGCGGGAGTCGAGCAGGCTGCCGCCGAACTCTTCCTGCTCATCGGCCAGGATCACGCGGGCACCGCTGCGGCCGGCAGCCAACGCGGCAGCCAGGCCGGACGGGCCAGCGCCAACGATCAGCACGTCGCAGTGACGGTTCATGTAGTCGTAGGTGTCCGGATCGTTCTCGGTCGGCGAGCGACCCAGGCCCGCGGCCTTGCGGATGTACTTCTCGTAAGTCATCCAGAACGATTGCGGGTACATGAAGGTTTTGTAGTAGAAGCCCGGCGGCATCAGCTTGCCGCCGACCTTGCCGAGAATCCCCATCATGTCGTTGTTCACGTTCGGCCAGCCGTTGGTGCTGGTGGCAACCAGGCCCTGGTACAGCGCCTGTTGCGTGGCGCGCACGTTCGGAATCTGCGTGGCTTCGGTGGCGCCGATCTGCAGCACGGCGTTCGGCTCTTCGGCACCGGCGGCGTAAATGCCGCGCGGACGCGAATATTTGAAACTGCGGCCGATGATGTCGACACCGTTGGCCAGCAGCGCGGCGGCCAGGGAATCGCCCTCGAAGCCTTTGTAGGTCTGGCCGTTGAAGGTGAAGCTCAGCACTTTGTTGCGGTCGATCCGTCCGCCGTTGGACAGGCGATTGATCTGGCTCATACCTTCTCTCCCAGAGCCTGTGCAGCCGCTTTCGGACTGTCAGCCTTGTCGGTGAACTGCGGCTTTTGGCCAATCTTGTAGGTTTCGAGAATCTCGTAGGTCACGGTGTCACGGGTCGCGTTGAAATACTGGCGGCAACCGGCGACGTGGTCCCACAGTTCATGGTGCAACCCGCGTGGGTTGTCACGGAAGAACATGTAGTCGCCCCACTCCTCGTCGGTGCAGGCGTTCGGATCCAGGGGGCGCGGGATATGCGCCTGGCCGGATGCATGGAATTCCTCTTCGGAGCGCAGTTCGCCGCAGTGAGGACAGAAGATATGCAACATGGGGATTTCTCCTGTTAGTGGGCAACCGCAGCAGCGCCGTGTTCATCGATCAACGCACCGTTGTGGAAACGGTCGATGGAGAAAGGGGCGGCCAATGGGTGCATTTCGCCCTTGGCCAGACTCGCGGCAAACATGTTGCCCGAGCCAGGTGTCGCCTTGAAGCCGCCGGTGCCCCAACCGCAGTTGAAGAACATGTTCGGCACCGGGGTCTTGGAGATGATCGGGCAGGCGTCCGGGGTGGTGTCGACGATGCCGCCCCACTGACGGTTCATGCGCACGCGGGACAACACCGGGAACATCTCGACGATGGCCTGGACCGTGTGTTCGATCACCGGGTACGAGCCACGCTGGCCGTAGCCGTTGTAGCCGTCGATACCGGCGCCGATCACCAGGTCGCCCTTGTCGGACTGGCTGATGTAGCCGTGCACGGCGTTGGACATGATCACGCTGTCGATGATGGGCTTGATCGGCTCCGACACCAGCGCTTGCAGCGGGTGGGATTCGATCGGCAGGCGGAAGCCGGCGAGCTTGGCCATGTGCCCGGAGTTACCGGCAGTGACCACGCCGACGCGCTTGGCGCCAATGAAGCCCTTGTTGGTTTCCACGCCGATGCACACGCCGTTTTCCTTGCGGAAACCGATCACTTCGGTCTGCTGGATCAGGTCCACGCCCAACGCGTCCGCCGCCCGGGCAAAGCCCCAGGCCACGGCATCGTGACGGGCCACGCCGCCGCGACGCTGGACGGTGGCGCCCATCACCGGGTAGCGGGTGTTCTTCGAGCAATCCAGGTACGGGATCTCGTCGGCCACTTGCTTGGCGTTGAGCAGCTCGCCGTCCACGCCGTTGAGGCGGTTGGCACTGACACGACGCTCGGAATCACGGATGTCCTGCAGGGTGTGGCACAGGTTGTAGACGCCACGCTGGGAGAACATCACGTTGTAGTTCAGGTCCTGGGACAGGCCTTCCCAGAGTTTCATCGCGTGTTCGTACAGGTGGGCCGATTCGTCCCACAGGTAGTTGGAGCGCACGATGGTGGTGTTGCGCGCGGTGTTACCGCCGCCCAACCAGCCCTTCTCGACCACGGCCACGTTGGTGATGCCGTGTTCCTTGGCCAGGTAGTAGGCGGTCGCCAGGCCATGTCCGCCGCCGCCGACGATGACCACGTCGTAGACCTTTTTCGGGGTCGGCGTGCGCCACATGCGCTGCCAGTTTTCATGATGGCTGAGTGAGTGTTTGAAGAGGCCGAAGCCCGAATAGCGTTGCATAGTCATTTACTCCAAAACCGACTCAGCGATAAACCGGGAAGTCCGCGCACAGGGCCGCCACTTGCTGCGCGACATTGGCCTCGACATCGGCATCGCCGAGGTTGTCGAGGATGTCGCAAATCCAGCCGGCCAGCGTGACGCACTGGGTAACCTTGAAGCCACGGGTGGTCACCGCTGGGGTGCCGATGCGCAGGCCCGAAGTCACGAACGGCGATTGCGGGTCGTTCGGCACGGCGTTCTTGTTGACGGTGATGTGGGCGCGGCCCAGTGCGGCATCGGCGTCCTTGCCGGTCAGGCCCTGACGGATCAGGCTGACCAGGAACAGGTGGTTATCGGTACCACCGGACACTACATCGTAGCCGCGCTTGATGAACACGCCAGCCATGGCCTGGGCGTTATCGATCACTTGCTGCTGGTAAGCCTTGAAGCCAGGCTCCGCCGCTTCCTTGAAGCACACCGCCTTGCCAGCGATCACGTGCATCAGCGGGCCGCCCTGGGCGCCGGGGAATACCGCGGCGTTGAGCTTTTTCTCGATTTCTTCGTTGGCCTTGGCCAGGATCAGGCCGCCACGTGGACCGCGCAGGGTCTTGTGGGTGGTGGTGGTGACCACGTCGGCGTACGGCAGTGGGTTCGGATACAGGCCAGCGGCAACCAGGCCAGCGACGTGGGCCATGTCGACGAACAACAGGGCACCGACCTTGTCGGCGATCTGGCGGAAACGTGGGAAATCCAGGGTCTTGGAGTAGGCGGAGAAGCCGGCAACGATCATCTTCGGCTTGTGCTCGACCGCCAGGCGCTCGACTTCGTCGTAGTCGATCAGGCCGGTGGTGGTGTCGATGCCGTATTGCACCGCGTTATAAAGCTTGCCCGAGGACGACACCTTGGCGCCGTGGGTCAAGTGACCGCCGTGGGCCAGGCTCATGCCCAGGATCGTGTCGCCGGCTTGCAGCAGGGCCAGGTACACGGCGCTGTTGGCCGACGAACCGGAGTGCGGCTGGACGTTGGCGTAATCGGCACCAAACAACTGCTTGGCGCGCTCGATGGCCAGGGCTTCGACTTTGTCGACGTGTTCGCAACCACCGTAGTAGCGCTTGCCCGGATAGCCTTCGGCGTACTTGTTGGTCAGGCCGCTGCCCTGGGCCTCCATCACGCGCTTGCTGGTGTAGTTCTCTGACGCGATCAGTTCGATGTGATCTTCCTGGCGTTGCTCTTCGGCGTTCATCGCCGCCAGCAGTGCATCATCGTAGCCTTGGATTTGGTCTTGCTTGCTGAACATCGCGTCTCTCCCAGCGGCGGCGGTGCGCCTTTCGTCTCGGTGAGGCACGGACCGTTTCGGTCGTGCCCTTTGGATGCGATGGTATGGCTGGCGCAGGCATGTCAAATGCCTATGGACGCCACGCAAAGGTGCGTTTACGACATGTGCTCAAAAGGAATGGAACACTCCCCCCGTGGCGAGGGAGCTTGCTCCCGCTGGAGGGCGAGCCCTCCCAGAAAGGCCCACGCAGATCTACCTGATAAACCCAGGTGTTTGGTCTTGGGGCTACTTCGTAGCCCAGCGGGAGCAAGCTCCCTCGCCACAATGGGTTATGCGACGATCTGGCGAACCGCGAGCAGAACCAAAAAATGTGCGGGGTACAGCGCATAAGCCCAGCGCCGCATCGGCAATGGATGAAAACGACCCGCGTGTCGCAAAAGCACCAGCCCCAACCCTGGCGCGATCAGGCAAGCTACCAGGCCCCAGATCGCCACGGTCTCCCCCAGCCACGCCGCGCCATATAACACCCGCCATTGATTGGCTGCCAGGCACACCAACCCCGGCAATAGCGCGAAATACCAGGGCCGGCGAAACACCAGCAACATCACCAGCGGCAGCAATACACCAAAGAAACCGAACATCAGCCGCGACGAAAACAGCGCCGCCAGCAGCAATGCCGTCGCGGCCAGGCAGCGCGCTTCCAAGGTGGGCGTCTGCCAACAGCGCACCACCAATAACCCAAGCACCAACGTAGGCATGACATTCAAGGTGGCGGGGTCGGGAATGAACAAGCGATAAGGAATTTCGCTGACAGCACTGAACAGCAACAGCCAACCCAGGTAACGCCATCGCGCATTGTCGGCCCCACTGCGCGCAAGATTGGCCGCCATCGCCAGGCAGAACCACGGGAACGCCAACCGTCCAGGCACGTAGAGCCAATCGGCGGAAAAACCGACATATCGCAGGTGATCGAGCACCATCGACAACAATGCCAGCCATTTGAGCAGGTCCAAGGCACCGTCGCGCCGATTCATGTGTGCGTCGGCCCTGGGGCGTTGTGATTTTCTGACAGAAACATCACTTATGTTCCCTCGCTAATCTTGGGTAAAGTGCGCACCAACATAGACCACGACGTTGCGGACTCAAGCACGTCGAACCAAGGAACCCCCACCCGGGAATTCCGCCAGGGATCTCTTACCCAGGACTCTCTATTCAAGGAGCAAGGCCATGACCGACAAGAGCCAACAATTCGCCAGCGACAACTATTCCGGCATTTGCCCCGAAGCCTGGGCGTTCATGGAAAAAGCCAACCAGGGCCACCAGCGCGCCTATGGCGACGACGAATGGACCCACCGCGCGGCGGATGATTTCCGGGCCTTGTTCGAAACCGACTGCGAAGTTTTCTTTGCGTTCAACGGCACCGCGGCCAACTCTTTGGCACTGTCGTCACTGTGCCAGAGTTACCACAGCGTGATCTGCTCGGAAACCGCCCACGTCGAAACCGATGAATGTGGCGCCCCGGAGTTCTTCTCCAACGGTTCAAAACTGCTGGTGGCTCGCACCGAAAACGGCAAGCTGACCCCCGAGTCGATCCGCGAGATCGCGCTCAAGCGCCAGGACATTCACTATCCCAAGCCCCGAGTCGTGACCCTGACCCAAGCCACGGAAGTCGGCAGTGTCTACACGCCGGATGAAATCCGCGCCATCAGCGTCACCTGCAAGGAACTGGGGTTGAACCTGCACATGGACGGCGCACGGTTTTCCAATGCCTGCGCTTTCCTCGGCTGTACTCCAGCCGACCTGACCTGGAAGGCCGGCGTGGACGTGTTGTGCTTCGGCGGGACGAAAAACGGCATGGCGGTCGGTGAAGCGATCCTGTTCTTCAACCACGACCTGGCCGAAGACTTCGACTACCGCTGCAAACAGGCCGGGCAGCTGGCGTCGAAAATGCGCTTCCTCTCCGCCCCCTGGGTCGGCCTGCTGCAAAACGACGCCTGGCTCAAGCACGCCCGCCACGCCAACCGCTGCGCGCAATTGCTGGCAGAACTGGTCAGCGACATTCCCGGCGTGGAACTGATGTTCCCGGTCCAGGCCAACGGCGTGTTCCTGCAACTCTCGGAGCCGGCCATCGCCGCACTGACGGCCAAGGGCTGGCGCTTCTACACCTTCATCGGCAAGGGCGGCGCACGCTTCATGTGCTCGTGGGATACCGAGGAAGCGCGGGTGCGGGAATTGGCGGCGGATATTCGGGAAGTGATGAGCGCCTGAAGCAACGACCGATATCTTCGGTTTTTTGGGCTCTGGGGCTTTTAAGCTTTTGTGGCGAGGGAGCTTGCTCCCGCTGGGCTGCGCAGCAGCCCCCATGCGGTGTATCAGGTAGCTCGTGTTTACCAGATGACGACTGCTGCGCAGCCGAGCGGGAGCAAGCTCCCTCGCCACAGATAAACCCCTCCCAGTAAAAGTAAATCCCTCCAGGTACAGAGGGATTTACACCTGCCTGAGCGAGCAAATCAGAAATCGATCCGCACATCCCCCTTCGGCACGCTGCAGCACGACAGGATGTAACCCTCGGCCTCATCGTCCTCGGTAATCCCACCGTTGTGCTCCATCTCCACTTCCCCGCCCAGCTTCAGCACCTTGCAGGTGCCGCAGATGCCCATGCCGCAGGCCTTGGGGATCATCATGCCGAGCTTGGCGGCGGCGGCGTGGACGGTTTCTCCCGGCCCCACGCGAATGCTCTTGCCAGTAGAGGTGAACTCCACCAGGTGCAGGTCCGCCGCATCGACTTCCGGAGCATCGGCTGCCTGTTCGGCCTGTTCCACGGCGTCGGCACGGGCTTCCGGTGGCGTGGCGCCGAAGGATTCCTCGTGGTAACGCTTCATGTCGTAGCCGGCCGCTTCCAGCAGGCGCTTGACCGCGGTCATGTACGGGGTCGGCCCGCAACAGAACACCTCGCGCTCGAGAAAGTCGGGCACCATCAATTCCAGCATCTTGTGGTTCAGGTAACCGCGATACCCGGCCCAGGGCTCGCCCAGACCATGCCTTTCACAGATCAGGTGCAAGCTGAAGTTGTCGATCCGCGACGCCATGTGTTCCAGCTCGCGGTGGTAGATGATGTCCTTGGGCGAGCGGGCGCTGTGGATAAAGGTCATGTCGACATTGGCGTTGGTGTCGTAGAACCAGCGGGCCATGGACATGCACGGCGTGATTCCCACGCCACCGCTCAGGTAAAGCACTTTCGGGCTCGGGAAATCGATGGCGTTGAACAACCCCACCGGCCCGTGCACCGCCAGCTCCTGGCCTTCGTGCAGGGTGTCGTGCAACCAATTGGAGACCTTGCCCCCCGGCACGCGCTTGATGGTCACCGAGAAACTGTAGGGCACCGACGGCGAGCTGGAGATGGTGTAGGAGCGCATGATCGGCTGGCCTTCGATTTCCAGCTCCAGGGTGACGAACTGCCCGGGCTTGAAAAAGAACATGATCGGCTGGTCGGCCATGAAGCAGAAGGTGCGCACATCCCAGGTTTCCTGGATGACTTTGACGCAACGTACGATATGTCGGCCATTGGCCCAGGTCTGGGTAGTGACCGGGTTCAGGAAGTTATTGGACATGCTGATCTCCACGGCCGACTGTCGGCCTTCATGAGGGCGATTGTGCGCAGGCGCCTGGGTGACCATTTACCTATCTGCGACATTCACATACTTATCGCGACCAGCCCCCAACGACCGGGGCTAGCGCGTCGGGAACAGATTGGGCCATGTCGCCCATGGATAAGGTTGCGCCCCTGCGCGGCCCCACACTCGCCCCAACAGATAAACAAAGTTTTCTGCCTTGCGTAGCACAACCGATTAGTCATTTTTCGCCGGCCACAAAGATGGCCATGAGGATAAAACGATGGACGTCACCACTACCCTGAGCCTGGGCGATCCGCTGGAACCCGCACGCAAGGCCACCGCGCAAATGCTGCAGGAGCGCGAGCGTACCTTTTCGCTGCCGCAACCGTTCTACAGTGATGAGCGCCTGTTTGATATCGACATGCAGGAAATCTTCCAGAAAGAATGGTTGATCGCCGGCATGACTTGCGAGATCCCGGCCAAGGGCAACTACCTGACCCTGCAAGTCGGCAAGAACCCGATCATCGTGATTCGCGGCGCCGACGGTGTGGTGCACGCCTTCCATAACGTCTGCCGCCACCGCGGTTCGCGGCTGTGCACCAGCGAAAAAGGCAAAGTCGCCAAACTGGTCTGCCACTACCACCAGTGGACCTACGAGCTGGACGGTCGCCTGCTGTTCGCCGGCACCGAGATGGGCGCCGACTTCGACATGAAGCAGTACGGCCTCAAGCCGGTGAATGTGAAGACCGCTGGCGGCTACATTTTCATCAGCCTGGCCGAGAACCCGCCGGCCATCGATGACTTCCTGTCGACCCTGAACCATTACATGGAACCCTACGACATGGAAAACACCAAGGTGGCGGTGCAAACCACCTTGATGGAAAAAGCCAACTGGAAGCTGGTGCTGGAGAACAACCGCGAGTGCTACCACTGCAACGCCTCGCACCCCGAATTGCTCAAGACCCTGCTGGAATGGGACGACGTCACCGACCCACGGGCCGACCAGGCCTTCAAGGACCACGTGGCCGCTTCCGCCGCCGCCTGGGACGCCGAGAAGATTCCTTACGCCCACGCCAGCTTCGGCCTGCGCAACCGCATCGTGCGCATGCCGTTGCTCAAGGGCACCGTGTCGATGACCATGGACGGCAAGCAAGGCTGCGCCAAGCTGATGGGCCGCATCAAGAACCCGGACCTGGGCTCGATGCGTATCCTGCACCTGCCGCATTCGTGGAACCACTGCATGGGCGACCACATCATCGTGTTCACCGTGTGGCCGATCAGCGCCCAGGAAACCATGGTCACCACCAAGTGGCTGGTGCACAAGGACGCGGTCGAAGGCGTGGACTACGACGTGGCGCGCATGCGCGAAGTCTGGGACGCCACCAACGACCAGGACCGTCGCCTGGCCGAGGAAAACCAGCGCGGCATCAACTCCACCGCCTACCAGCCAGGCCCGTACTCCAAGACCTATGAGTTTGGCGTGGTGAACTTCGTGGACTGGTACAGCGAGCGCCTGCTCAACAACCTGGGCGCTGAACCGGCGCCGTACCTCAAAGGTGTTCCAGTCCAGGGCTAAAAACTAAAAGCTTCGCGAGCAAGCCCGCTCCCACAGTTGACCGAGTTTCTTCAGAAGGAATGAGATCGAATGTGGGAGCGGGCTTGCTCGCGAAGGCGGTCTAACAGCCGACGACTAATGTGAAGACCACCGCACACTGCCATCCTCCCCATAAAACGTCTCGACAATCTCCTCCCCCCTCAACTGCACCTTCACATACCCATTCAACACCCGCTCCGGATACGCCTCGTCCCCCGCCAACTGCGTTTCCGACCACAACACCCGCGCATGCCCATTCAACTCGCTGGTGGTGCCATAGGGAATCGCTCCATGCCCGGCACAGCGCGCATGCAACCCGCCTTGCGCCGCATAGCAAATACCATTGTGCAAATGCCCCCAATACCAATAATCCGGCTCACGCCCCAGGGCATCGCACACCGGTTGGTAGAGCGCAGTCTTGTTATGCCCGGAAATATCGAAGCCCTGGTGATGGCTGAGCACCATCAGCTTCTTGCGCTTGGGCAGGGTTTTCATCCACTCGATCTGCTGGGTGTTGAGGGTGCCATCCATGTACAGGTTCATCGCGTCCGAGGCGTACGCGCTGTCCAGGCCGACCACCAGCCAGTCATCGTTGTACAAGGCGAAATAGCTGGTGCCCTGCTGCACCGGGAAACGCGCCGCCAGCTCCTTGAAGTAACCATGGGCGCCGCTGTACATCTCATGGTTGGAGTTGAGGGTGAACGAGCCGTGCTTGCCCTGGGGCCAACCGGCCATGTCGACGTCTTCCTGGGAATGGGTGCCGGCGTAATACACATCGCCCAGGTGGATGGTGAAATCGGCCAGGGCCAATTGCATCTGGTTGGCCACCGCCACCGCCGGGGCGTGACTGTCGAACGGCCCGGTGCCCCAGTCGCCGGCAATGGCGAGCACAACGTCGTTGTCCATCTTCACCAGCGCCGGGGTAGTGGCGAACGGCGCGTGGTGGCGCAGGTTTTCGATCCATTTGAGCAGCGCCTCGCTCCACAGCAGATCCAACAGTTCCCATTTGCGACAGCCCAGTAACGTGCCGTCCTTGAGCACGCGGGTCGGCAACTCGTCTTCGCTTTGCGGCAGCGGCGTGGCGTTGCCGATCTTCAGGATCGACAAGCCGTGAGCCAGTTCCCAGGGCACGGCCGGTTCGTCGTCCGGCAAATCCCCGTGGTCGATGACGTGCCGGGCCTGGTCGTGGCCTCGCTGCAGCAACTTGACGATGGCCTGGAACTCCTCGGGCTCCAGGTCGTTGACGAGTTTCTTCCAGGACATCTCCAGCCGAGTAACCAACCCGTGCAGGCGGACCTTGACCTTGTCGAACTCATGTTCCCAATGGTGCAGTAATGACATGTGAACGCTCCTTCGTTTTGCCCTGGGCTACAGGGTTTTCATGAATTCGATCAGGGCCCGTTTGTCGACGTCCGACAACTGCGTGCCGTACAGATGGCCGCCGTTGTGATTGCCTTCCAGGCGGGTGTCGTATTTGAAATCCGCCGACGCATTCATCTGCGCGCCGCTGGTGACGAAGCCGACCTTCTGCGGGTCGTAAATGTCGGAGCCGGTGTAGAACACCTGCGGACGCTGCTCCGGCGCTTGCAGCAGATCCCACAGGGTTGGCACCGAACCGTTATGCAGGTACGGCGCCCGCAACCAGATGCCGTCGGTCGGCGTATTGCTGTAGCTCTGCGTCTTGCGGTAGGCGCCAAAGTCGAACGGCGGTTTCTTGAAGCCGTGGAACGCCGACACCAGGCCGGTGGTGAAGGAATTCAGGCGATGGGGGTCGGTGCCCAACTGGTCGATATTGGTGTTGACCTGGCCGGTGTCGCTGCGGCCGAAATCATGGCAGCTGGCGCAGTTTCTCTCCCAGATCGGTTTGCCTTGGGCGACTTTCGCCTGGTCCAGGGCGAACGGCCAGGCCGGCGCCTTGTGGCCCAGCAGCCAGTTCGTGACGCGATTGAAACTCGGCGGCAGCACCGATTGCGGCGTCGCGCCCACGGCCATGGCCGCTGCATAGTTGCGTTCGTGGATCTTGTTGTTATTGCCGTCCCAATGCAGGTACATGGACTCGCGGGGTTTCTGGTTCCACACCTGCGGCAGGTCCACGGTGCCGATGGTGGAATCATCCGGGAAGCCGAACACCACCATTTTGGTCGGGTTGAAGGTGTCGGTCCGCCCTGGCCCCTGGGCTGGACGCAGCTTCTGCCAGGCGTAGGCCTGTTTCTGCTTGAGCAACGCGCTCTTGGCCATCGGGATGATCAGGTAGCGGTTGTACAGTTTCTCGAAGAAGCCCAGCTGGAACTTGCCATTGATCGCCGTCATCACCGCATCAGGGGTGAATTTCGGGTCGCTGGCGCATTCGTAGGCGAACCATTGGAAGGCCTGAAGTTGCAGGGTATTGGCCGGCGCGGCGGCGACCGGCACCGCGACGTCACTGGCATTGGCCCGGTAGGAACCGGTGTGGCACAGGGCGCAGTTCGGCTCCACGGTGGGGTAACCGAGCTGCCGCTTGGCCATGCCGATGGGCAGGTCGTTGCCGTTTTCATAGAGAAAACCGAATACCTCGTAGCCACCCGGCTTGGGCAGTTTTTCCGGGCACATCTGCGGCAGCACGGCGAACAGGTAGTAGGGAATCCGCGCCTCGATGCCCAGGCCGATGGCGGCGTATTTGTAATGGTCTTCGTCGGAGGCGAAGTCCGGCTGTGGCACCTCCCGGATCATCTGGTACCAGGTCTGGTAGCCGATGAACCCCAACAGCAACACCACCACCAACGTGCCGACCTTGAACCCGTGGCTCTGCCAGCGCAGCGCCCAGCCGGCGCGCCACTCCCGCCAACCGGCGCAAAGCAAGGCCAGCGGACGATTGGCCACTGGGCTGCCCAGGTACAGCAGCACGCCCAGGATCAGGAACATGCTCAGGTCGCCCATCAGCATCGGCACGAACAGCTGGCCCTGGTTGTTGGTGTTGATCAGGTAAATCCAGAACACCACCGCCACCAGCCGCGACAGCACGCACAACCATGAGTGCACGACGAAATGCGGCGCGTTGAACCCCGAGGGCATGTAGAACAGGCTGATCCCCACCAGCAACATGCCGGCGTTTTCCAGCCAGGGATCGGACAGTACGGGGGGCAGGCCGATCATGGACGTCAGCAACGCCGGCGCGAACAGCGCCGGGATCGCGAAGAACATGTTCATGACAATCCCGACCCAAATGATGCGTTGGAACCAGCGGACGTAAGTGTTCATGGCATCCTTTTCCTTATTCTTGACTCACCACAAAACCCATGTGGCGAGGGAGCTTGCTCCCGCTGGGCCGCGTAGCGGCCCCCAAGACTTCAAAAGCGACGACTGCTTCGCAGCCGAGCGGGAGCAAGCTCCCTCGCCACGGAGGGCAGTCAGCTAGCCGAGCGCCGTCTTCTCCAGGTGCTCAAGAATGATCGGATACACATCCACCACCGCGTCCTTGCCGAACATGCAGTCGATATGACCGTAACCCTTCACTTCATGGCGGCTGAACAAATGCGGGCCGTGCATCTCGCACAACCGCTCGTAGGTCTTGAGGGTGCTTTGCGGCAGGTAGCACTGGTTGTCGGCGCCGCTGATAAAGCAGATCGGCAACTTCAACCGATCGAAATGCGGCATGTAGACGTCGTTGCCCTTGAAGTCCACCAGGTGCCCCTTGCGCACGATCAGCGCCAGGTGCTCGAAGGTCTGGATGTTCGACTCGCCGAACAGCTCATGCAGGTTGTCGTGCAGGGTTTCGTTGAGGGTGTCGTGGCGGTACAGCGACGCATACATGAACGTGATGCGATGGCAGACCGGGTTGGTGCAATAGCCCTGGGCCTCGATCCGGGCATAGCCGTTGAGGGCCTTGTCGTAGAGTTTGTTGAACCAGCTTTCCTTGGTGTCGGCGTAGGCCGTCATGGACTTGATGCCGATGGCATCGAGCATTCCCGGCAAATGCAAACCGGCCTTCAGACCGGTGGCGGTGGCGACCACCGTGTCGGCGGCGATCTGCGAGCAGACCACCGAGCGCACCCCTTGCAGCCCCGCCAGCATCGACATGAAGAAGGTCGTCGCGCCGTAGCAATGCACCACGCATTGCACGTCACGGGCCAGCGTCGCTTGCTGGATCTGCTCGATGGCCGCCTTGAAATCGTACTGGGCCACTTGGTCGCCGTTCCATTCGTGCTTGCTGGCCGGCAGCAGGATGCTCACCCGTAGATCCAGCAGCCAGACGTCGTACTCGTGCTTGCACAGATACTCCAGCAGGTTGGTGTGGATGGTGTCGGTGGAAAAGATGTTCGAGCCCACCCCCAGGCCATGGACCAACATCACCGGGCCTTTTTTGCCGGCCTGATAGCGGGTCAGGCGCAGCTCGACGTTGTCTTCGGTCGGGAAGAAATGCACCACCGGCGCCGGTGCATCCAATGGCCGTTTCAACCGGGGCGGCGCGTCCGGGTTGAAGTAGACGTCGCCTGCGAAGACGCCTCCGTAGCTCTCCCACAGGATCCCGGCGAAGAACTTGCCGAACCGCGCCAGCGCCTCCACGCGCTCACGTTCATTGCGGGCGTTGAGCACTTTCATGGTGGTCATCTGCTTGGCGAAGTCGGCCGGCAGGATGTGCATCACGCCGCAGCCGAGCACCGCGCCGGTCTTGTCCGGTCCGCGATACAGCGTGACGTACAAGGTGCTGGTGTCAGGCCAGATGTTCAGCACGCCGTTGTCCTCGGGCACGGTCTTGAAGGCGCTGAAGTAATAGTCGCTGCCGTCTTCGGCGGTCAGCTTCATGTCGTAGTTCATGTGCCGCACGCCGACCTGTCCCTGGTACTGCTCGAACAGATTGAACACCCCGTTACTGGCGACCAATGGCTTGGGCGACAGCAGCGGCGCATCGAGGGTGCCCACCAGGGTCGCGGCGTGTTCCGGCTCCTTGATCAAGCGATTGAGGTCGGCGGCGGTAATGGTCAGGGTAAATTCGATGGGCGAGTTGTCGGCCTTGCCACGCTTGGCCGCCGCTTCGTACAGGCTCAGATCGGTGCCCTGGGCCTGGGTGAAGGCTGTGGAAAAGTAGCCCTTCATGGTTTCGGTGAACTGCACGCCGAGGGTCGGCGCCGCCACCGCTTTGCGCGGGGCCGAGGGCAGCGTGTAGTCGATGATCCAGCCACGGTCGGCCGCCAGCAGCCCCATGTTGCGTTCGCTCACCGCCGAAATGGTCAGCAGCGGATTGACCGCCAGGGAGGTGGGTATCACTGCGCCGTCGGTCACGTACAGGCCCGGGTAGACCTCGGTGCCGCTGGCGCCACTGAACACCTGGCCCTTGTGGTTGACCACGCCTTGCGTCGCGTCCTCGCCCATCACGCAACCGCCCAGGGGATGGACCGAGACGATGCTGTGCTTGAGCAGCTTGGTCCAGATCGGGTTCTCGACCCAGATTCCGCCCAGGGCCTTGGTGCTCTGGTGCAGGCGCTCGTTGCCGAGGGTGACGTTTTCCTGTTCGCCGACGCCAGGCCAGTCGATGCGCAACTGATCCTTGTTGTCGAGCAACATGCGCCCCTTGACGTTGTCATGACTCATGATCAAGTAGGTCTGCATGTTGTGCAGCGCGCCGTAATACGGCCCGCGCAGAAAGCTCTCGGCCTCCCGGCCCTTGTACTTGAGGCTGGCGCCGAAACCGGTGTCGGTGGGCACGCCGATCATCTCGGCAAACGCCGCCATGCTCGGCACCATGGCCCGGCCGAGGGCACCGGGAATCGAACCTTCCTCGATGACCATGCGGCTGCGCCAGTCGCCTTCGGTGCGCATGTCGATGATCGAGGTGATGCACGGCCCCACCGGTTCCAGTTCCTTGGCCGAATGGGCGCCGAAGCCGATGCCGTTGATCACTTGGTCGCAGTTGTGGCCGAACCCGAGGATGTCGCCGTTGCCGCTCATGTGCTCGCCCAACTGGCTGGACATGGCCAAGCCCTTGTCCCGCGAGCGCAGCATGATTTCGGTGGAGCCCAGAGTGCCGGCGGAGACCACGACGACATCGGCCCGCACGAACAACGTGGGCGCCGAGAACAGCTCGCGGCCGCTGTCCAGGTACTGAAAATGCACGATCCAGCCGTCACCGTCGCGCTCCAAGTGCCGCACCTCGGCCTGGCAGAAAATCTCCGTGCCGTGGTTCCAGGCATCCGGCAGGTAGTTCATCAGTGTGGTGTTCTTGGCCTTGTTGTTACAGCCCGAGACGCAGTCGCCACAGCCGTTGCAGGGCAACTGTTCAACGCCGACGTGGTTGAGGTTGTTGGGCAGCTTGTCGAAGGTCACGTTGATGGGGGGTGTGTAGAAGTGCGCGCCTTGCTTGAGGTAATCGGCTGATTTCTTGTGGGCGTCGAGCTTGGGCAGGTTCGGTGCCGACGCCGGGTAGGGATTGGGCTTGAGCATCTCCCGAGCCCGAGCGTAGCCGTCCTTGAGCAACGTGTCCTGGTGGTCCCGTACCGCCTGCGGCCAACGCGGGTCCTCGAACACGCCAGGCTCGGGCTCCAACGCGACGTTGGCATTGATCAGCGACGTGCCGCCCAGCCCACAACCGACCACCACGTTCTGCTGGGCGTTGACGTGCAGGTCGAACAGGCCGGTGCGCGAGCCGATGTGACCGTCGGGGTCATGGACCTGCAGTTCCTCGGTAGCCGCGAGCAGGGTGTTGGGGTATTCGCCAGGCTGGATTTCCCGGCCACGCTCCAGCAGGCACACCTTGCGTCCGGCCCGGGACAGGCGCGAGGCAGCAATGCCGCCACCGTAGCCGGAACCGATGACGACCACGTCATAGTGCTCCTGGATATCACTGATGGGGGTTGAGATCCGTGTCATGTTCAAGTCCTCTCAGGCAGAAGGGGCAACTCTGCGGTTGCCTGCAAATCCACAGGCGCACGAACGCCTGGCCACTGTCCCGTGCAGGGTCCAGCGGCAGTCAACGGTGTTACAGGGGGAAAATCGGGTACTCGCTATAGACGCGCACGCTGATTGGTGGCGCGACGATGAATGCGCTTGTGCAACGAAGTGGGCGATGCCGGGACGCAGGTCTGTGGGGGGAGCGGGTGTGAGCGGGGAACCTTGCTATCCATCATGTGTTCTCCCTGAACCTGATGTGGATAAAGTCGCGATGTCCTTGTGCCATGGAAGTGAAGACAGGCGACAGGCTTGCGTCAAGGCAGTTCCTTAGAACTGTATGAAATTTGATCTATAGCGATATGCGCTATGCCAGCCGTGGCTTGCAGCGTTTGGCGAACAAGTTATCCACATGGCCACCCACAGCAAATGGGGACAAGTGGGATAGGTCGGGAATTTTTTCACCCGCAAAGTGAATAAAAACCGTGACTTATGGAAAACGACGGTTTGCCGAGCCTATCGGTTGTTTTTTGACCAATGCTCTGTAAGCCTTGTAATTCCTGGGCTGTAGAGGTGAGCGAACACCTTATCCACAGAAGCGCCAACAGTGTTTGGGGGTAAATTTGACGATTCTGTGGAAAACCCTTTGGACGGCACGTAAATCGGGGTTTTCCCAAGATTTTCTTGATAAAAAAGAGTGTTTGATCACTTTATGATCAACTCACTGAACAGCCCGGTCCGTCTGGCTTGCAGCGTAGAGCGAACATCTTATCCACAGAAGCGCCAACAGAGATTGGGGGCAAGTTTCGGCTGGAAGGGATCGTTATTCACAAACAAAAGCCAATAAAAACCGTGGGTTAGGTTGGCTGTTTTTTGACCGCAGGCCTGGAGCGCCTGGTTTGCATGGGGTGCAGCGAGGGGCGAACAGGTTATCCACAGAGGCGCGCACAGGGATTGTGGGTAACACTCGCTCCCACAATGATTGGATAGATACAAAATTCACATGCACCACCAATCCTATGTGGGAGCGGGCTTGCTCGCGAAGGCGGTGTGTCAGACAACCCATCGTCGACTGATACACCGCCTTCGCGAGCAAGCCCGCTCCCACAGGGGGTTCTGGTGAAACCGCCATAGCGATCAAGGCCGATGCATGAGGTACGCCTCCCCCGTCACCCGAATTAATGGATGCGGGAAAACCTGACAGGTTTTGACGATGCCAAAGCCCTGGCGCTCATAGAAACGCCGGGCGCCGGTATTGGCGGCGTAGTCGATCAAGCTCAGGCCTTTGAGCGCCAGTAGGTCGGCACGCTGTTGCGCCAACTCGAGAAAGCGCACGCCGAGCCCCTTGTTACGCCAGCCTTCATGCAGGGCCAGGCTTGAAATATAGAGGGTGTCGGGCACTTCCATGTCGGCGTAGGGTGCCAGGACCGGATCCGTCACCGGCGCCGCCAGCGGATCCTCGCGCGTGACGTAACAGTGCATCATGCCGATGACCCGGCCATCCGCTTGGGCGACAAAACAGTTCTGGTAAGAAAAATCGACATTCTCCCGGGCATAACGAGCGGCCCCTACTTCCAATAGGTCCTGCCCTGGCTCCGCCAATTGGCTCCAGATGTAATCCGACGCACCCTCCGAAGAAATCCGGAACAGACGGGCGATCTCCCGTGCATCCATAGGCAAGGCCGGACGAAATTCAACTTCCATTGCTGGGCTCCATTTGGCTGACGGCGGTTATCCACAAAGGGGCCCACAAGGATTGTGGGCAACACATATTTCACTTGTGGGAGCGGGCTTGCTCGCGAAAGCGGTGTATCAGGCAACCTTTTTCGTTGACTGATGCTCCCCTTCGCGAGCAAGCCCGCTCCCACAGGTTTTGTGTTGAGCCTGGGTCTAGCGAACCACCCCTTCCTCCACCAACAACTTGAGAATCGCCTCGGCCCCTGCCTCCGGGCTCACGCCCTTGAGCACTTGTCCGCCTCCGCCGCTGGCCTTGGCCGTGGCGGCTTTCATGCGGTCGGCGCCGCTCTTGGCCTTGATCACTTTCAAGCGCTTGGGCCGTGGCTTGGCCGGTTGCAGGGTGGCTACCGCCAGCAGCGTGTCGTCGATCACTTCGACCTCCTCGGCATGCAACGCTCCACGCCGGGCCGGGCCGTAGGCGCTTTGCCGAGGTTTTGGCGCAGCGTTATCCACAGTGGCCAGGAACGGCAGGCGCACTTTGAGACGTCGCCGTTGGCCGCGAGGCAAGGCTTGCAGCACCAGGGCCGCGCCGTTTTCGATGGATTCGACCTGGGCCAGACCCACCACCAGCGGCCAGCCGAGGTTTTCCGCCAGCAAAAACGGCAACATGCCCGAGCCCTCGCCGGTTTCCGCCTGGCTGCCGGTAAGCACCACTTGGGCGCCAGCATCACGCAGGTAGTCGGTCAAGGCCGGCAGGGCGTCGGCCCCATCGGGATTTTCCAGGACGTGGAGTTCCTCCAGGCCCATGCCCAGGTAGGCGCGCAGGGCCGGCTCGGCCACGTCGCCGGCGTGCAGCACTTGCAAGTCGTTGCCGGCCAGTTGCAGGCCCAGCTCCACGGCCCGGGCGTCCTGCTCGGCCCGTCGAGGTCGGCCAGAGGTCGGGTGGGCGCCGATGGAGACGAGGCTGATCACTTGGGTACTCATGAACGTTTCCTTAGCTTAAGCCGCATCGCGCTTGGCTTCGTTGCGGTAAGCCTCTACCGCCGCGATCAAGGCCTGGAGAATCGCCGCGCTGTCACCAATCACCGACAGGTCTGCCCGTTTGATCATGTCGCAGCCCGGATCAAGGTTGATCGCCACCACCTTGTCGCAGGCGCCAATGCCTTGCAGATGCTGGATTGCCCCGGAAATCCCCACGGCCACGTAGACCCGCGCCGTGACCCAAGTGCCGGACGCACCGACCTGGCGATCCCGGGCCATAAAACCATCGTCCACCGCCACCCGCGAAGCGCCTTCGGTGGCGCCCAGGGCGGCGGCGGTCTGGTGGAACAGCGCCCAGTCCTTGACCCCGTTGCCGCCGGAGAAAATGAATTCGGCCTCGGCCATCGGGATCGCACCCGGGTCCACGGCAACCGCGCCAAGGTCTTCGATGCGCGACAAGCTGCGCGCCACGCTTGTGGATAACTCCACCGGCAAGGCTTCGTGACGGGTTTCGCTGACCGGCTCGGCACATTCGGCCGCCGCCAGGATCAAGCGCGCCAACGGCCGGGCCAAGTCTTGCAGGCCCGCACCGGCGCGGCCGATGCATTCTTCGCCCTTGACCTGCCAGACCCGCGTGGCCGGGCGCTCGCCCAGGGCTGCGGCAAAGCGCCGGCCCAATTCACCACCGCCGCTGCGACTGTCAGGCAGCAGCCAATGGCGTGGGTTGAACTGGTTATCCACAGCCCGCAAGCCCTGAACGCGTTGTTCCGGTGCATAACCGCTGAACTCTTCGCCATCGAGCACCAGCAAGCGGTCGACACCCGCCGTGGCGAAAGCGCTTTCCTTGTGCTCGCCGAAGACCACCGCCAACACCGCGCCGTCGCTTCCGGCCAACTGATGGGCCAGGCCCAGCAGATCGCGGTCGTGACTGCTGAGGCGGCCACCGACCATGTCCGGGACGACACAGATGTAGAACGCCGGTTGCGGCACCTGATGCAGCGGCAATTGCACTTCAACGGCAGCGGTGCGTTTGCTCGCCCCACCTTGCTGGGCACCGCTGCGATCAATCCGTTTGATCCCATTGGGGCCGATGAAACCGACGCCATGGACGTTTTTGCGAATGACGCCGTTGGGCCCCATCCAGCTGTGCTGCACCGGTTGCATGGCTGCGTGCAGTGGATGCAGGCGGTTGCGGGCGATCCACTCGGCGCGAGGGTCGCGGCGGATGATGTCGCTCATTAATGCACCTCCGCGGGTTCACGTTTGGCCGGGGCCACGGGCTTGCTCGGGGCCGCGTCTTCCAGCAGCGCATCGGCCACCAGTTCGGCAATGTCCTTGATCATCGGCCGTGGTTCGACCACGCCTTCGAGCATCGCGGTGCACTGTGGACAACCCACGGCCACCAGCTCGGCACCGGTT
Source organism: Pseudomonas sp. Z3-6 (assembly GCF_051131985.1). Classification (NCBI taxonomy): domain Bacteria; kingdom Pseudomonadati; phylum Pseudomonadota; class Gammaproteobacteria; order Pseudomonadales; family Pseudomonadaceae; genus Pseudomonas; species Pseudomonas sp. Z3-6. The sequence goes on along the minus strand of NZ_CP071644.1, from coordinate 595,389 downwards.
TCGCGGATGTCGTCCATGCGCATGTCCGGGATGCGCTGCTTGCCCGGGATGTCGGTGATCGGCGCGCCGCCGCCACCGCCGCAGCAACGTGAACGGAAACCGGAACGCTGCATCTCCTTGACCTCGATGCCCAGCGCCCGCAGCACTTGGCGCGGCGCCTCGTATTCGCCGTTGTAGCGGCCCAGGTAGCACGGGTCGTGATAAGTCACGCTGTCGCCCTTGTGCTGGCCAAGGTTCAACGCGCCGGCGTCGATGATTTCCGCCAGGTAGGTGCTGTGGTGCTGCACTAGGTAGTTGCCATCGAAGGCGCCGTATTCGTTTTTCAGCACATGGAAGCTGTGGGGGTCGCAGGTGACGATGCGATTGAAGCTGTATTTGGCCAGGGTCTGGATGTTGCGCTTGGCCAACAGCTGGAACGTCGCCTCATCTCCCAGGCGCCGGGCCACGTCGCCGCTGTCGCGCTCTTCGAGGCCGAGCACGGCGAAGTCGATCTTCGCCGCCTTGAGCACTTTGACGAAGGCGCGCAGGGTCCGCTGGTTGCGCATGTCGAAGGCACCATCGCCAACCCAAAACAGCACGTCGGTGGATTTCTTCTCGCTGAGCAGGTTCAGGTTCAGGTCCGCCGCCCAGTTCATCCGCCCACCCGGGGCGAAGCCGCCAGGGTTGTCGGTGGCGATGAGGTTTTCCAACACCTCGGCGCCCTTGTTCGGCGTGGCGCCTTTTTCCAGGGTCAGGTGGCGGCGCATGTCGACGATGGCATCGACGTGCTCGATCATCATCGGGCATTCCTCGACGCACGCCCGGCAGGTGGTGCAGGACCACAGGGTCTCGGCATCCACCAGGCCGTTGACGATGGGCTGGTGCGGGTTGCCGCTGTGCTCACCGACAGGTTTACCTGGGTAAGGACTGCCGGCGAATTTCGCATCGGTGCCGCCGGCCAGGCCGACGACCATGTCCTGGATGAGTTTTTTCGGGTTCAGCGGTTGGCCGGCGGCGAACGCCGGGCAGGCCGCTTCGCACTTGCCGCACTGCACACAGGCGTCGAAGCCGAGCAGTTGGTTCCAGGTGAAATCCTTGGGTTTTTCCACACCCAGCGGTGCGGTCGGATCATTCAGGTCCAGCGGCTTCAGACCGGTGGAACGACCGCCACCAAAGCGCTCGGCGCGGCGGTGCCAGGCCAGGTGCAGGGCACCGGCGAAGGCGTGCTTCATCGGCCCGCCCCAGGTCATGCCGAAGAACAATTCCGATACGCCCCACAACACGCCGACACCCAGGATCGCCGCCACCAGCCAACCACCGAAGTTTTCCGGCAGGATGCCCGCCACCGGCAAGGTCACCAGGAAGAACGACGCCGAGAAGGCCAGCAGGCTTTTCGGCAGGCGCATCCACGGGCCTTTCGACAAACGCGCGGGCGGGTTGCGCCGACGCAGGTACATGAAGATCGCGCCAACGAACATCACAGCCGACATCAGCAGCAACGCATAGCCGAGGAAGCGGTTATGCAGGCCAAAACCGTGGACCAGGATCGCCAACACAATCGACGCCACCGCACCACCGGCCGTGGCGACGTGGGTGTTGGCAATGTATTTGTCCCGCGCCACCACATGGTGCAAATCCACCATGTAGCGCTTGGGCATGGCAAAGAGGCCACCGATCAGGTCGACCTTGGCCGGTCGTCCGCGGCGCCACATGTTCATCCGCCGCAAGGCGCCCAGGGCCGCGAGGCCGAGGGCTGCGAACAGCAGGATTGGAAGAAGGGTGTTCAACATAGGTGTTGCTCCCAAAGACCTCAGGGTCTTGCAGGTCGAGATGCCTTACTCGGTCACTGTGGGAGCGGGCTTGCTCGCGAAGGCGGTGTGACAGTCAGCTTATGTGTGGCTGACAAAATGCATTCGCGAGCAAGCCCGCTCCCACAGGGGTTTGGTGCAAGCCGTTAGAAATCCTTGCACAACCGCAGGGCGTCGTAGATGGCCGCGTGGGTATTACGCTGGGCCACGCAGTCGCCGATGCGGAACAGCAGGTAGCCATCGCCGCTCTGTTCCAGGCATGGCTGGGGCTTGATCGCGAACAGGGCTTCGACGTCGATCTGGCCCTTGTTGCGCGAACCCTCCTTGAGCGCGTAGTAGATTTCTTCGTCCGGCCGCACGCCGTTCTCCACCACCACCTGGTCCACCACGCGTTCTTCCTTGGCGCCGGTGTATTCGTTCTCCAGCACCGCCACCAGCTTGTCGCCTTCGCGGTAGACCTTCTCCAGCATCATGTCCCCGGTCATGATCACTTCCTTGGGGTACATGCTGCGGTAGTAGGTGGGGAACGACGTCCCGCCAATGGCCACGCCCGGCTTGATGTCGTCGGTGACGATCTCGACCTGGCTGCCCTTGTCGGCGAGGAAGTCGGCCACCGACATCCCGGTGAACTCGCAAATGGTGTCGTAGACCAGCACGTTCTTGCCCGGCGCGACCTTGCCGTCGAGGACATCCCAGCTGCTGACCACCAGCCCTTCGGCGGCGCCCCAGTGTTCGTTCTGCTCCACGTTCGGATGCCCGCCGACGGCCAGCACCACCACGTCCGGACGCAGGTCCATGATGGTCGCCGCATCAGCCGCAACGCCCAGGCGCAGGTCGACTTTCAGCCGCGCCAGCTCCAATTGGAACCAGCGGGTGATACCGGCGATCTGGTCCCGTTGCGGGGCCTTCGAGGCGGTGGTGATCTGCCCGCCGATGAATTCCTTCTTCTCGAACAGGGTCACATCGTGCCCACGTTCGGCGGCCACGCGCGCGGCTTCCATCCCGGCCGGGCCGGCACCGACCACCACGACTTTGCGCTTGGGCCCGGTGGACTTCTCGATGATGTGTGGCACGCCCATGTATTCACGGGACGTCGCGGCGTTCTGGATGCACAGCACGTCCAGGCCTTGGTACTGGCGGTCGATGCAGTAGTTGGCGCCGACGCACTGCTTGATCTGGTCGATCTGGCCCATCTTGATCTTGGCGATCAGGTGCGGGTCGGCGATGTGGGCACGGGTCATGCCGACCATGTCGACGTAACCGCCCTCCAGGATCCGCGTGGCCTGGTTCGGGTCCTTGATGTTCTGCGCGTGCAGCACCGGGACCTTGACCACTTCCTTGATACCGGCGGCCAAGTGCAGGAACGGCTCCGGTGGATAACTCATGTTCGGGATGACGTTGGCCAGGGTGTTGTGGGTGTCGCAACCCGAACCCACAACGCCGATGAAATCCAGCATGCCGGTGTCGTCGTAGTACTTGGCGATCTGCTTCATGTCCTCGTGGGACAAGCCGTCCGGGTGGAACTCGTCACCGCACAGGCGCATGCCCACGCAGAAATCGTCGCCCACTTCGGCACGCACGGCCTTCAACACTTCCAGGCCGAACTTCATGCGGCCTTCAAAGCTGCCGCCCCATTCGTCGGTACGCTTGTTGACCCGCGGGCTCCAGAACTGGTCGATCATGTGCTGGTGCACCGCCGACAATTCGACGCCGTCCAGGCCACCGGCCTTGGCCCGGCGCGCGGCCTGGGCGTAGTTGCCGATCACCCGCCAGATCTCTTCCGGCTCGATGGTCTTGCAGGTAGCACGGTGCACCGGCTCACGCACGCCGGACGGCGACATCAGGGTCGGCCAGTTGAAGCCGTCCCAGCGCGAGCGACGGCCCATGTGGGTAATCTGGATCATGATCTTGGCGCCATGCTTGTGCATGGCGTCGGCCAGGTTCTGGAAATGCGGGATGATGCGGTCGGTGGACAGGTTCACCGAGCTCCACCATTCCTGGGGGCTGTCGATGGCAACCACCGACGAGCCACCACAGATCGCCAGGCCGATGCCGCCCTTGGCCTTCTCTTCGTAATACTTCACGTACCGGTCGGTGGTCATGCCGCCGTCGGTGGCGTAGACCTCGGCGTGCGCGGTGCTGAGCACGCGGTTGCGGATGGTCAGCTTGCCGATCTGGATCGGCTGGAACATTGCTTCAAAAGCCATGGCGCGATCCTCGACTTACAACGGCTTGACGATGAACAGGCCGTCGTCGTGGCCTTCTTCGGAACCGCCGTAGACCTGCTCGGCCACGGTGCGGATCTGGCTGCCGCGCGCGGCGAGGATCTGGTCCATGGCGCCGGCGAACCAGCCGGTGAACATGTAGTCGACCTTGCGCCCGACCTTGCCGTACACATAGACGAACGCCGAGTGCTCGAGCTTCACGCTGGCGGTGCCTTTGTCCAGGTCGATGTCCTGGATCTTGAACAGGCCCCAGCCACGCTGGGACAGGCGCTTCATGTAGTGCTCGAACACCGCGACGCCTTCCAGGCCATGGCATTCGGCTTCTTTTTCGCACCAGTGCCAGGCGGATTTGTAGCCGGCCTTGTAGAGGATTTCGGCGTAGGCGTCGGCGCCCAGCACTTCCTCGATGCCCATGTGGTTGTTGACGAAGAAGTGACGCGGCACGTACAGCATCGGCAGGGCGTCGGAGGTCCAGACACCGGTTTCGCTGTCGACTTCGATAGGCAGTTGCGGGGCGATCTTGGCCATGAAAACTTGACTCCGGAAATTCGTGATGTGCCTGCGGCGCGAGTGGCCGCAGGTAAGGATTCAGTGATGCAGCGGGGTTTACTCGCCCCAGACGTCCTTGAGGACATTCACCCAGTTCTCGCCCATGATCTTGCGCACTACCCGCTCAGGATGGCCGCGCTTGAGCAGCGTCTCGGTGAGGTTCGGGAACTCGCCCACGGTGCGGATGCCCAGGGGGTTGATGATCTTGCCGAAGCTGGTCAGGCGACGGGCATAGCCCTTGTCGTGGGTCAGCATTTCGAAGAAATCCTGGCCGTGGCCCTGGGTGAAGTCGGTGCCGATGCCGATGGCGTCTTCACCGACGATGTTCATGGTGTATTCGATGGCTTCGGCGTAGTCGTCGATGGTCGAATCGATGCCCTTGGCCAGGAACGGCGCGAACATGGTCACGCCGACGAAACCACCGTGGTCGGCAATGAACTTCAGCTCTTCATCGGATTTGTTGCGCGGGTGTTCTTTGAGGCCGGACGGCAGGCAATGGGAGTAGCAGACCGGCTTTTTCGATTCGAGGATGACTTCTTCGGAAGTCTTGGAACCGACGTGGGACAGGTCGCACATGATGCCGACGCGGTTCATCTCGGCGACAATTTCACGACCGAAGCCCGACAGGCCGCCGTCGCGCTCGTAGCAGCCGGTGCCCACCAGGTTCTGGGTGTTGTAGCACATCTGCACCACACCGACGCCGAGCTGCTTGAAGATCTCGACGTAGCCGAGCTGGTCTTCGAAGGCATGGGCGTTCTGGAAGCCGAAGATGATGCCGGTCTTGCCCTGCTCCTTGGCTCGACGGATGTCGGCGGTGGTTTTCACCGGGATCACCAGGTCGCTGTTCTCGCGGATCAGTTTCTGGCTGGCGACGATGTTGTTGATGGTGGCCTGGAAACCCTCCCACACCGACACGGTGCAGTTGGCTGCGGTCAGGCCGCCCTTGCGCATGTCTTCGAACAGGTCGCGGTTCCACTTGGCAATGATCAGCCCGTCGATAACGATGCTGTCGGCGTGCAATTCGGCTGGGCTCATCAGGCAGTCCCCTTGTTAGCGATTCATGCGCCGAATCGTGTGCCGGCGCTTTGGGGCCAGCATATGCCTGAGGGCCGTCGCGACCCGGTGCAAAAACGACAGGGGAATTGCCGAAAGCGTCAATCCACGACAATGGGCTACAACGGGCCCACCCTGCCCGTCTGTTCTTTACCCGACGCTTGCGCCAGAATCCGCCGCATCACTGGTTTTCACTGGACTTGAGCGGCAACGCGATGAAATCACTTTTCCTGGCATTGGCACTGATCAGCACCCTGGCACACGCAACCGAAGACACCGAGCCCAACCCCTGCGACGAAGTTGAAAACGACGTCCAGACCCTGGCCTGCTCGGCCTATGGCAAAACCGCCGCCGAACAATTACTGGGCGAAAACCTGCAGAGCCTCTTGGAGCGCCTGCAAACCCGCTACGCCAGCGACAAGGCCCAGCTCAACGACATCACCGCCAAGGTCAAGGCCGCCCAGCAACTGTGGCAAAAACAGCGCGACGCCGACTGCGCCATCGCCGCCTTCCCGGCCAAACCCGGCAGCGACGCCTACAAAATCGCCGAAAACGACTGCATGGCCCAGGTGAGCGATGATCGGTCGGAGTTTTTGGAGTCAATTGGGCAAGACTGAGGGCAATATTCAGACACCTTTCATGCGTTGGCCTTGGAGGGGATATAAGTCAGGATTCGCAAAACTTATAAAAGACTTATATCCTTTCATGAACACCATCCACTGGACCAGAAAAGCCGTTAAGCAGCTTCTGAAATTGCATTCTCCCCATCAGGCCCAGGTTCGGGACGCCGTTACGGCGCTCGCCCAGATGCCCGACGCGGCGAACGTCAAAGCGCTTGTCGGCCATGACTGCGCCTATCGCCTTCGGGTAGGCCGCTATCGAGTCATGTTCGATTGGGACGGGGCGATCAAGATCGTCAGCATTCAAGAGGTCAGGAAACGCGATGAACGTACCTACTGATATTCAGATCATCAATGACGCAGACGGGCATCCGGCATTTGTGGTCATTCCATATGCCCAATACGTCGCGCAGAAACTGGAACCCGATCTGATTCCCCATGAAGTCGTCAGCCGTATCGTCGACGGCGCCACGCCCATTCGCGCCTGGCGCGAACACCTGAACCTGACTCAAGATGAAGTCGCCAGGCGCCTGGGTATTTCTCAACCGGCGTTTGCCCAGCAAGAGTCGGTCGCCAAGCCTCGCCGAGCCACTCGCGAAAAAATTGCTGCGGCCTTTGGTATCCATGCTGACCAGTTGGAGCTGTAAGCTGCACGCCACCCTCCAGCAAAAGGATTCACATGAAAACGTGCGGCATCGAAATCAAAGGCAGCGAAGCGATCATCGCCGTTGCCTCGCTAGACCAGCAAGCGTTGAGCCACGTTGCGCTGAGCACCAAGAAAATCGCCCTGGACGACGATGACGACGCCGCCAACGTCAAGGCTTTCGCCGCCCAGGTGCGGACGTTCGTGACGGACAACGGCATCGAACGCATCGCCATCAAGAAGCGCAGCAAGAAAGGCGAGTTCGCCGGTGGCCCGACCACGTTCAAGATCGAAGGGGTTTTCCAGTTGCTGGAGGGTTGTGAGGTAACGCTGCTGTCGCCGCAGACCATCAATGCGCAGAGCAAGAAACATGACTTCGCCCTGCCGGCGACGCTGAACAAGTATCAGCATGAAGCCTATAAAGCAGCCTGCTCGGCGCTGATGAAGAAATAGACCTTTCCCAGCCGAACGGGCACCTGTGGGGAGTTTTTTGTGGGAGCAAAGCTTGCTCGCGATGAAAGCGATGCGGTCCTTCAGAAACCGAGTCGACTGTTTCGCGAGCAAGCTTTGCTCCCACAAAATCCCCTCTCCACACAGCTCACTATGCTCGACCGCCAATCGGGTCAGGACCGATTCTGTTGCTGGCGATACCCCTTCAACCACTCCGCAAACGCCTTGTCCTCCAACGCATAACCACCGCGATTGGATTTCCACACCAATTCCTTTTCACGCAACGCATCGATACACGATTGGATGGTCTGGGTACCGGGCACGACTTCGCTTCCCATGCTCTTCAATGCCTTGCTCACCGCCTCCAATGTTGAATCGGTGAAGGGCGCGAAGGGCTCGTTGTTCTGCGAGCGCTCGGCCATGACCTGCAACACGGCCCGTTGCGGCACCGTCAGGGCATTCCAGGCGCTCTCGAATTCGGTCCAGACGCCGGCGCGCAGCATTTCGGCGCTGTTGCGCAGCAACTCCCCCAAATGGCTCGCCTCGCCCAGTTCCAGGGCAATTTCGCCGATGACGCTGCGCAACATCTCCGGACGGCGCCCTACCAACTCGAACGCCTGGTCCAGGTCATCGGCGTTGAACTGATTGGTCTGGGCCAAGTGTGCGTTCAAATGGGCGGTGTAGGCCTGGGTGAAGGCTTTGCCCAGCAAAGGGAACGGCGTGATGCTGGATCCGTAGAACGGTTGGTTGCGACTCAGCACCAAGTGGGCGAGCTTGTCGCGATTGGAACCGGTGAACACCAGCCGCAGGCCACTGGTATCGCCCTCGCGCCCCTGGTTGAGCTGGTCACGGGCCGCCTTGAGGCCGAACATCGCGTTGACCCCGGCTTCAGTGGTCAAGGCATGCTGGGCTTCATCGATTACCAGCACCACGGTTTTATCCGCGGCACGGTGCAACAGCTCCAGTGCCTGGGTCAGCGTCGCCCCTTCGGGCAGTTGCGGCTGGCTGAAATCCCAGGACAACGTGCGCAAGAAGCTGAGTTTGTCGATGCCCATGGATTTGGCGAGCTTGCGGATGCCCTTCTCATAAGGCACCAGTGCCCCGGCGATGGCCGAAGCGATCAAGTCGGCAGGGTCCTTCTCCTTGTTGGCCCAAAGGTCGACGTAGACCGCGAGCCAACCTCGCGACTCGCATTCGGGAATCAAGTCCTCGCGCAGGAACGTACTTTTTCCGGTACGCCTTGGCGCGGCCAGGAACAGGCCTGAGGTGTAATCCTGGATCCCGGCGCCGGCCAGCCCATCGACAATATTGCGGGCCAGATCGGGACGCCGGAAGACAAAACCGGGGTGCTTGGACATGGTTTTATACTCAATTATGGCGACAGGTATAATTTATAGTCGCGAGTATAATTGAGTATAAAAGCCTGTCAAACCAGCTCCCGACCATCCCCTTGTCGCCGCCGATCCTCCCGCGGACACCGCGCGAACCGGGTCCGATAGCTGCGGGTGAAATACGACGGCGACTCAAACCCGCAGGCGATGCTCACTTCCAGCACGCTCATGTCGGTCTGGCGCAGCAACTGCCGGGCCTTTTCCAGGCGCAGGCGCAAGTAGAAGTTGCTCGGCGTGTCGTTCAGGTGCAGGCGGAACAGCCTTTCGAGCTGGCGACGAGTGACGTTGATCGACTCGGCCAGGGCCAAAGTACTCAGTGGTGGTTCACTGTGGGTTTCCATCTCGCCGATGACGTGCACCAGCTTCTTGTTGCGAATGCCGTAGCGGTTGGCGATTTCCATGCGCTGGTGATCTTTGCGCGGACGGATGCGGCCGAGCACAAATTGCTCGCTGACCTGGATCGCCAGTTCCGAACCGTGGGCCTGGCCGATCAGGTCGAGCATCAGGTCGATGGACGCGGTGCCTCCCGCACAAGTGATACGGCGACGGTCGATTTCGAACAGTTCCTGGGTCACGCCAAGCTGCGGATAAGACTCCTTGAATGCCTCGATGGCTTCCCAGTGCAACGTCACCCGGTGCCCTTCCAGCAGCCCCGCCTCGGCCAGGACCACGCTGCCGGTGTCGATGCCGCCCAGGATCACGCCTTCGTTGTCCAGCCGATGCAGCCAGCGTTCCAGTGCCGGGGTGACAAACTTCAGCGGCTCGAACCCCGCCACCACCCAAAGGGTCGCGCCTTTCTTCAAGGGCTCCAGCGCGGCATCGGCGTTGACCGACATGCCATTGCTCGCCAGCACCGCCCCGCCATCGATGCTCAACACATGCCAGCGGTACAACTCGCCGCGAAAGCGATTGGCGACCCGCAACGGCTCGATGGCCGAGATGAAACCGATGGCCGAGAAACCCGGCATCAACAAGAAGTAGAAATCCTGGGACATGGAGCGCACTCGGTTGACGGGCAGCGTGCGGACCTTGATACGCCAGTTGCAACAACCGTTCAAGAGTCGCTGCAGTGCAAGAGCACGTCGCCGCTGTGCGTTTTGCCCTGCCCGGGGCTGCGTAACGTGGCATCACCGGCGCACAGACACCGGGCCCCATAACAATAAGCTGCCGAGGAACCTGACAATGAAACGACTGATCAGCTACTGCGTTCTCGCACTCAGCGCCACGCCTCTCCTGAGCCCGGCCGCCATGGCCGCCGAGCCCGCCGCCTGCCAGAACGTACGCCTGGGCGTGGTCAACTGGACCGACGTCATCGCCACCAGCGCCCTGACTCAAGTGATGCTCGACGGCCTCGGCTACAAGACCAAGCAAACCAGCGCCTCCCAACAAATCATCTTCGCCGGCATCCGCGACCAGCGCCTGGACCTGTTCCTCGGCTACTGGAACCCGTTGATGACCCAGACCATCACCCCGTTCGTCGAGGCCAAGCAGGTCAAGGTGCTGGAGCAGCCCAGCCTCAAGGACGCCCGCGCCACCCTGGCCGTGCCGACCTACCTGGCCGACAAGGGCCTGAAGACCTTCGCCGACATCGCCAAATTCGAAAAAGAGTTGGGCGGCAAGATCTACGGCATCGAACCCGGCTCCGGCGCCAATACCCAGATCAAGGCGATGATCGCCAAGAACCAGTTCGGCCTGGGCAAATTCCAACTGGTGGAGTCCAGCGAAGCCGGCATGCTCGCCGCCGTGGACCGTGCCGTGCGGCGCAAGGAAGCCGTGGTGTTCTTCGGCTGGGCCCCGCACCCGATGAACGTCAACGTGCAAATGACCTACCTCACCGGCAGCGAAGACGCCCTCGGCCCGAACGAAGGCATGGCCACCGTGTGGACCGTCACCGCGCCGAACTACGCCGAGCAATGCCCGAACGTCGGTCGCTTGCTGAGCAACCTGACCTTCAGCGCCGAAGACGAGAGCCGGATGATGCAACCGTTGCTCGATCACAAGGACCCGCTCGAATCAGCCCGGCAATGGCTCAAGGATCATCCGCAAGACAAACAACGTTGGCTCGAAGGCGTGACCACCTTCGACGGCAAACCGGCCGCGGACAACCTGAAACTCACCAGCAACTGATCAACCGATCGCCATCTGCGCAGCAGTACAAGGGCTGCGCAGTGACTCACCACGCCTGAAGGAACCCGCACCATGAACCACGACGTCATCATCACCTGCGCACTCACCGGTGCTGGCGACACGACCGCCAAGAGCCCCCACGTGCCGGTCACCCCGAAACAGATCGCTGCCGCTGCCGTGGAGGCGGCGAAAGCCGGGGCCACGGTGGTCCATTGCCACGTCCGTGACCCGCAGACCGGCAAGTTCAGCCGCGACGTGGCGTTGTACCGCGAAGTGATGGAGCGCATCCGTGAGGCGGACGTGGACATCATCGTCAACCTCACCGCCGGCATGGGCGGCGACCTGGAGATCGGCGGCGGCGAACGACCGATGGAGTTCGGTCCCAACACCGACCTGGTAGGCCCGCTGACGCGCCTGGCTCATGTCGAGGAGCTGCTGCCGGAAATCTGCACATTGGATTGCGGCACCCTGAACTTCGGCGACGGCGACACCATTTACGTTTCCACCCCGGCACAACTGCGGGCCGGCGCCAAGCGCATCACTGAGCTGGGGGTCAAGGCCGAGCTGGAGATCTTCGACACCGGTCACCTGTGGTTCGCCAAGCAACTGATCAAGGAAGGCCTGCTGGACAACCCGCTGTTCCAGCTCTGCCTGGGCATCCCGTGGGGGGCTCCGGCCGACACCACCACCATGAAAGCCATGGTCGACAACCTGCCGGCCGATGCGGTGTGGGCCGGCTTCGGCATCGGTCGCATGCAAATGCCGATGGCCGCCCAGGCGGTGCTGCTGGGGGGCAACGTGCGGGTCGGGCTGGAAGACAACCTTTGGCTGGACAAAGGCGTGCTCGCCACCAACGGCCAACTGGTGGAGCGCGCCGGAGAAATCCTCAGCCGCCTTGGGGCTCGCGTGCTCACGCCGGCGGAAGGTCGCAAGAAAATGGGCCTGTTGCAGCGCGGCTGAACCGAATCAATTCCTTGGATCTGCAGTGAAGGCAGATTCCATGTTCACCACTGACCCAATGTGGGAGCGGGCTTGCTCGCGAAGAGGCCGGTACATCCGATGGTTCTCCTGTGGAAGGAATGCCGTCTTCGCGAGCAAGCCCGCTCCCACACTTTTAGATCACCGACCTTTTCAGGAAACCACCATGAGCTTTATCACCGACATCAAGACCTTCGCCGCCCTGGGCAGCGGTGTGATCGGCAGCGGCTGGGTCAGCCGGGCCCTGGCCCATGGCCTCGACGTTGTCGCCTGGGACCCGGCGCCGGGTGCCGAGGCGGCACTGCGCAAACGCGTCGCCAATGCCTGGGGCGCCCTGGAGAAACAGGGCTTGGCCCCCGGCGCTTCGCAGGATCGGCTGCGCTTTGTCGCCACCATCGAAGAATGCGTGCGCGACGCTGATTTCATCCAGGAAAGCGCTCCCGAGCGACTGGAACTCAAGCTCGAACTGCACGCCCAGATCAGCGCCGCCGCCAAGCCGAACGCGTTGATCGGCTCCAGTACCTCGGGCCTGCTGCCAAGCGAGTTCTATGAGAACGCCACCCACCCGGAACGCTGTGTGGTCGGGCACCCGTTCAACCCGGTCTACTTGTTGCCACTGGTGGAGGTGGTCGGCGGCAAGAACACCGCCCCCGAAGCGGTGCAAGCAGCGATGGAAGTCTACGAATCCCTCGGCATGCGGCCATTGCACGTACGCAAGGAAGTCCCCGGCTTCATCGCCGACCGCCTGCTCGAAGCGCTGTGGCGCGAAGCCCTGCACCTGGTCAACGACGGTGTCGCCACCACCGGGGAAATCGACGATGCGATCCGTTTTGGCGCCGGCCTGCGCTGGTCATTCATGGGTACGTTCCTGACCTACACCCTGGCCGGCGGCGATGCCGGCATGCGGCACTTCATGGCCCAGTTCGGCCCGGCGTTGCAACTGCCCTGGACCTACCTGCCGGCGCCGGAGCTGACCGAGAAATTGATCGATGATGTGGTGGACGGCACGAGCGAGCAATTGGGCAACCACAGCATCTCGGCCCTGGAGCGCTATCGTGATGATTGCCTGCTGGCGGTGCTGGAGGCTGTGAAGGCTACCAAGGCCAAGCACGGAATGTCTTTCACTGAATAACCCCCGTGGGAGCGGGCTTGCTCGCAAAGAGGCCGGTACATCCGCTCAATATCGCGCGGTAGATACACCGTCTTCGCGAGCAAGCCCGCTCCCACATGAATCCCACTCTTCTGTTGGATCGTCATCATGCCCACCCTCACCACCTACCAAACCCGCATCCTCCCCGAATGGGTCGATTACAACGGCCATCTGCGTGATGCCTTCTACTTGCTGATCTTCAGCTACGCCACCGACGCGCTGATGGACCGGCTCGGCCTGGACAGCCAGAACCGCGAAGCCAGCGGCCACTCGTTGTTTACCCTCGAACTGCACCTCAATTACTTGCACGAAGTGAAGCTCGGCGCGGATGTCGAGGTGCACACGCAACTGATCGGCCACGACGCCAAACGCTTGCACCTCTACCACAGCCTGCACCTGGTCGGCGGTGATAAAGAGCTGGCCGGCAATGAACAGATGTTGCTGCATGTCGACCTGGCCGGCCCGCGCTCAGCGCCGTTCACCGAGCAGACCCTGGACCGACTCAAAGCCCTGTTGGACAGCCAAGCCGACTTGCCGACACCGACCTGCATTGGTCGGGTCATCGCCCTGCCACCCGCCCGATAAGCCTCGACCAGGAAATCGCCATGAACACCGCTGCCGCTGTTGCCGACTTCCGACGCTATCCGCTTCTCCAGACATTGACCGTTGCCACCCCCTTGACCGACCGGGTGCAAGTGACGTGGGCCGACGGCCGGGTCAGCCCGTTCCATCATCAGTGGCTAAGGGACAACTGCCCGTGCCCGCAATGCGTCTACAGCGTTACCCGGGAGCAGGTCCTGGAGATTGTCGATGTTCCGGAAGACGTGACCCCTCGCGACATCAGCATCGACGACGCGGGCCATCTGTGTGTGGTTTGGCAGGATGGCCACCGAAGCCTATTCGATCCGGGCTGGTTGCGCGCCCATGCGTATGACGATCAATCCAGGGCCGAACGCCTGGCGAACAAGCCACGCCGCCAGCTGTGGCGGCATGACCTGAAACTGCCGGTGTTCGAATACCAGCCACTGATGACGGATGCCGACGCGCTGCTGCAATGGCTTTTGGCGGTGCGCGACATCGGCCTGACCCAAGTACGCGGCGTGCCCACCGAGCCCGGCTCGCTGAAACAGATCGCCCAACGCATTTCCTTTATCCGCGAGAGCAACTTCGGCGTGTTGTTCAACGTGCAGTCCAAGGCCGATGCCGACAGCAACGCCTATACCGCTTTCAACCTGCCGCTGCACAGTGACCTGCCGACCCGTGAGTTGCAGCCGGGGCTGCAGTTCTTGCATTGCCTGGTGAACGACGCCGACGGCGGCGAGAGCATTTTTGTCGACGGTTTTGCCATTGCCGAGACGCTGCGCCAGGAAGCCCCCGAGGCCTTCGACGCGCTGTGCCAGATCCCGGTGGAGTTTCGCAACAAGGACCGCCACAGCGACTACCGCTGCCTGGCGCCCATCATCGCGCTGGATGCGCTGGGGCAGGTCGCGGAAATCCGCATGGCGAACTTCCTGCGTGGGCCCTTCGACACCTCGGTCGAGCAAATGCCCAGGCTCTACCGCGCCTACCGCCGTTTTATCGCCCTGACCCGCGAGCCGCAATTTCGCTTGGAGCAACGCCTCGAACCCGGCCAGCTTTGGTGCTTCGACAACCGCCGCACCCTCCATGCCCGCAACGCCTTCGACCCGGCCTCCGGGGCGCGGCATTTCCAGGGGTGTTATGTGGATCGGGATGAGTTGTTGTCGCGGATTCTGGTGCTGCAGCGTTAGACCGCGTAACGGCCATTCGCGAGCAAGCCCGCTCCCACAGGAGTCCGCATTCCCATGTGGGAGCGGGCTTGCTCGCGAAGGCGCCCGACCAAATAACCCAATTTTTCCCTGATTTTCACAGGCAAAAAAATCCCCGATCAAGCCGTGACAGGATCGGGGCAGGAGCGTTACTGGAGGAGCCGTCGCGCGAGGGTGACCAAACCATCGTGATTCAGCTTGGGCCCAGTGTGCCCAGTCCAGGCCCGGGCAAGTTAGCCGAAAACGACGCCTCCATAGTCATTCATGACATTGCGACCATTTACCCTTGCCGCCGCTTCGGGTGGCTACCAGAATCGAGACACGACCCCAATCCCTGAACAAGGAAAAGCGTCATGATGCACGCCGATTTGATCGACCAGGAAGACCTGCTGGGCCACCTCAAGGCCCTGGGACTGCAAATACCCAGCGGCTCCACCGCCGAGCAGGCATGCGAATGCGCCGTGCGCGGGCTGGACAGGGCCCGCGCCAATGAATTGCGGCGGATGGTCAAGGACATGTACACCAGCAGCGCCACCATCCTGCCAGCCGTGCGCCAGGCGATCGATAAGCAGCTGTTGCCGGCGTTGACGCAATACCAGCAGAACCATAGCGCCTGACCTTGTGGCGAGGGAGCTTGCTCCCGCTGGGCTGCGTAGCAGCCCCAAAAAGCTTGGGACCGCTGCGCGCTGGAGCGCCAGCCCGGTCCAGCGGGAGCAAGCTCCCTCGCCACAAAAGCGCTGCGGTTTAGAGCCTCACACTGGCAAACGTCGACTCATTACGCGCCTGGCTCAGCGCCGACAGCGGCCCGGACAATGGCGACAGCACCAGCGCCTGCGGCAGTGGCATCATCGCCACCTGTTGCGTGGTGTTGGAACCGACGCGCTCGTCGCGCGGTGGAATGCCGAAGTACTCGCGGTAGCATTTGGAGAAGTGCGGGGTGGAGACGAAGCCGCACACCGAGGCCACTTCGATGATCGACATCGGCGTCTGCTTGAGCAGTTGCCGCGCACGGATCAGCCGCAGCTTGAGGTAATAGCGCGACGGCGAGCAGTGCAGGTATTTTTGGAACAACCGCTCCAGCTGACGCCTGGATACAGCGACGTACACCGCCAATTCGTCCAGGTCGATCGGCTCTTCGAGGTTGGCCTCCATCAACGCGACGATTTCCTGCAACTTCGGCTGGTTGGTGCCAAGCATGTGCTTGAGCGGCACACGCTGGTGATCCTGCTCGTTGCGGATACGCTCGTAGACAAACATTTCCGAGATCGCCGCCGACAGCTCACGACCGTGATCGCGGCTAATCAGATGCAGCATCATGTCCAGCGGCGCGGTGCCGCCGGAGCTGGTGAAGCGGTTGCGGTCGAGGGTGAACAGGCGGGTGCTCATCGATACCCGCGGGAAAGCTTCCTGCATCGCCGCCAGGCATTCCCAGTGCACGCTGCAATCGAAGCCGTCCAACAGGCCGGCGCATGCCAGGGCCCAGCTGCCGGTGCAGACCGCGCCGAGGCGACGGGACTGGCGGGCCTGGCCTTGCAGCCATGACACGTGTTCACGGGTTACGGTGCGCTGGATGCCGATACCGCCACAGACGATGACCGTGTCCAAGGGCGGTGCCTTGTGCATGGAGGCGTCGGGGGTGATCTGCAAGCCATCACTGGCCCATACCTGGCCGCCGTCGACGGTCAGGGTGGTCCAGCGATACAGCTCGCGACCGGACAGTTGGTTGGCCATGCGTAGCGGTTCTACCGCGGACGCCAGGGAAATCAGCGTGAAATTGTCCAGCAGCAAAAAGCCGATGGATTGAGGCGCACGGTTCTGGGGTTGGGCCCCGGAGTTGGACGTCGTCATCGCGGTATCTCCTCACACAAAGCGGGTGATGGCCTCAGGCGGAGGCTCTTGTTATTGCCCATCATTCTCTTGCGTGAGACGGGGCTTTATCGGGATAGAGCAATTGCCATGCCTAAAATTGAATGCGTGTTCAATAAATCCTGAAAACGACATGGCGGCCTGTCTATATAAGGGGTGGATCAAGTCCAGGTTTTAGCTGCCATCCATGGCGGCAGGCACCGGTCACAAAGGGCCGTGAGCAGTTCGGTAGCACTTGTGGGAACTGGGCTGCGCCGTTTGCGCGAGGGTTGTCACCGCAAGCGCGGGGACGGACGGTGGGGCGGCGTACAAAGTCGTGACCGACAAGTCACGCCTTATCTGTTTGCGACGCGCTAAAAGGTGGCGCGTTTGCGGATGGGTGTTCATTTTACGAGCGGTTTTCGATCTCGTGGATAAAGGGAATCTCTGTGGGAGCATAGCTTGCTCCCACAGAGAACCCTCTTGCCACAGAGCATTGTGCAAACAAGGTTTCAGCACTCCACCGCACTGACCGCCAAGCCACCGCGCGAAGTCTCTTTATATTTGTCATGCATGTCGGCACCGGTATCGCGCATGGTGCGGATCACCCGGTCCAGGGAGATGAAATGCTGGCCGTCACCCCGCAAGGCCATTTGGGCGGCGTTGATGGCCTTGACCGCGGCGATCGCGTTGCGCTCGATGCACGGCACCTGCACCAGGCCACCGACTGGGTCGCAGGTCAGGCCGAGGTTGTGTTCCAGGCCAATTTCCGCGGCGTTGCACAATTGCTCCGGCGTGGCCCCGAGGATCTCCGCCAAGCCCGCCGCCGCCATGGCGCAAGCCGATCCCACCTCGCCCTGGCAGCCGACTTCGGCGCCGGAGATCGAGGCGTTCTTCTTGCACAGGATCCCGACGGCCGCCGCACCCAGGAAATAATCCACGACGTTGGCGTCGGTGACCGCTTCGCTGAATTTCATGAAGTAATGCAGCACCGCCGGGATGATTCCCGCCGCACCGTTGGTCGGCGCGGTGACCATGCGCCCGCCGGCGGCGTTCTCCTCGTTGACCGCCAGGGCGAACAGGTTGACCCACTCCATGGCGCTCAGGGTCGAGCCGATGACATTGGGCTTGTTCAGCTCTTGCAGGCTGCGGTGCAACTTGGCCGCGCGCCGACGCACATTCAAGCCGCCCGGCAGGATGCCCTCGTGCTTGAGGCCCTGCTCGACGCAGTCCTGCATGGCCCGCCACAGTTTCATCAGGCCACTGCGAATCTCTTCCTCGGAACGCCAGACCTTTTCGTTGGCCAGCATCAACTCGGCCACCCGCAGGTCGTGAGTGCGGCATAACTGGAGCAATTCTTCGGCGCTGGAAAAATCGTACGGCAGCTCAGTGCGATCCAAGTCCACCACGCCGCTGGTGGCCTGGGCCTGATCGACGACAAAGCCCCCGCCGACCGAGTAATACGTGTCACGGTGCAGCTCGCCGTCGGCGCCCTCGGCCACCAGGGTCATCGCATTGGGGTGGAACGGCAGGTTCTCGTCGATCAAGCGCATGTCCCGGGACCATACGAACGGTACCGGCAGGCGACCGTCGAGCAGCAGGGTCTGGGTTCCACGCAGCAACTCGATGCGCGGGCCGATCTGCGACGGGTCGATTGCGTCCGGCCACTCCCCCATCAGGCCCATGATCACGGCGTTGTCGCTGCCGTGGCCGATGCCGGTGGCCGACAGCGAACCGAACAATTGCACTTCGACCCGACGCACATCATTGAGCAGGGCCTTGGCCTTCAGCGCTTCAACGAACAGCGCCGCGGCACGCATGGGGCCCACGGTGTGGGAACTGGACGGGCCAATACCGATTTTGAACAAGTCGAAAACGCTGATTGCCATTGCCGATAACCTCCAGAACAGGCACATCCGGGCGCAGGAGCGTCCGGTGACGGAGCTGCTACGCTCAACGCCGGGATGGCCGCATCATCCGGTTTTTGCCTGGGTGCCCGACGTCTGACACCGACGCAATCATGCCCAGCAACGCCGCCCCTCCCTGCCCCCGGTTTTGCGGCGTTTTTCTGCGTGTCAGAGGTCCATCGGGGGCGGAAAAAATCTGTAAACGACGTCACCGACACTGGATGCGACCATCCCTGTACTGGATACGACCCACCCTGTAGGCGTCAGATTTGCACTGGTACATGATCGGTTACGGCTCGTTTGCAAGGCCGCGTGTCAGAAGAGTGCCCACGCGCCACCAACCGCAACATCCATAAGCGCGGTTGTCCTGACCGGACACCGCCGATAAAACACCAGGAGTCCACCCATGAAAGGTTCCAAGCCGTTGTTGTTGGCCGCCATGCTGAGTCTTCCGATGCTGGCCAACGCCGCAGAACCCGAAAAGTGCAGCACCGTCAACTTCTCCGATGTCGGCTGGACCGACATTACCGTGACCACGGCGACCACCAGCGTGGTGCTGGATGCGCTGGGCTACAAGACCAAGACCACCATGATTTCCGTACCCGTGACCTACAAGTCCCTGGCCGATGGCAAAAACATGGACGTGTTCCTCGGCAACTGGATGCCGACCATGGAAAACGACATCAAGGCCTACCGCGAAGCCGGCACCGTGGAAACCGTGCGCACCAACCTCAAGGGCGCCAAGTACACCCTCGCAGTGCCCCAGGGCCTGTATGAGAAGGGACTGAAAGACTTCGCCGACATCCCCAAATTCAAGAAAGAACTCGACGGCAAGATCTACGGCATCGAGCCGGGCAACGACGGCAACCGCCTGATCCAGAGCATGATCGAAAAGAACGCCTTCGGCCTGAAGGACGCCGGCTTCAAAGTCGTCGAGTCGAGTGAAGCGGGCATGCTCTCGCAGGTCGATCGCGCCGCCAAGCGTGGCACCGACGTGGTGTTCCTCGGCTGGGCGCCACACCCGATGAATACCCGTTTCAAGATCCAGTACCTGACCGGCGGCGACGATTTCTTCGGCCCCGACTTCGGTGCCGCGACCGTGGCGACCAACACCCGCAAGGGCTACAGCCAGGAATGCAGCAACGTTGGCCAGCTGTTGAAAAACCTGGAGTTCACCGTCGACATGGAAAGCACGCTGATGGGCAACGTGCTCGACGACAAGATGAAACCTGAGGCCGCCGCCAAGGCCTGGCTGAAGAAAAACCCACAGGTACTCGATACCTGGCTCGCTGGCGTGACCACCATTGACGGTAAACCTGGCCTGGAGGCCGTGAAAGCCAAGCTTGCGCAATAACTGCTTATGTTATGCCGGGCGAGTTCGCTCGCCCGGGCTGTTTATTCCCTTGCATGCGGACGTTCACTACCATGCTTATTGATCAGAAAATACCCTTGGGCCAGTACATCGCGGGCTTTGTCGAATGGTTGACGCAAAACGGCGCCAACACCTTCGACGCAATCGCGCTGTTCCTGGAAACGATGATTCACGGCGTGACGTTTGCGCTGACCTGGTTCAACCCCCTGGCCCTGATCGGCCTCATTGCGCTATTGGCGCACTTCATCCAGCGCAAATGGGGCCTGACTGTATTTGTCATCGCGTCCTTTCTACTGATTCTCAACCTGGGTTACTGGCAAGAGACCATGGAAACCCTCGCCCAGGTGCTGTTCGCGACCCTGGTCTGCGTACTGATCGGCGTGCCGCTGGGCATCGTTGCCGCGCACAAGCCGATGTTCTACACGATGATGCGTCCGGTGCTCGATCTGATGCAGACCGTACCGACCTTCGTTTACCTCATTCCTACCCTGACCCTGTTCGGTCTGGGTGTGGTCCCGGGCCTGATCTCCACGGTGGTGTTCGCGATTGCCGCGCCCATCCGCCTGACCTACCTGGGCATCCGCGACGTTCCGGACGAACTGATGGACGCCGGTAAAGCCTTCGGCTGCTCCCGTCGCCAGCTCCTGTCGCGCATCGAACTGCCCCATGCCATGCCAAGCATCGCCGCCGGTATCACCCAGTGCATCATGCTGTCGTTGTCGATGGTGGTGATCGCCGCGCTGGTGGGCGCCGATGGCCTGGGCAAACCCGTGGTCAACGCATTGAACACCGCCGATATCGCCCTGGGCTTCGAAGCCGGCCTGGCGATCGTCCTGCTGGCGATCATGCTCGACCGAATCTGCAAACAACCCGACGCCAAAGTAGGGGGTGACGCATGAGCATAATTCGCTTTGAAGACGTTGACGTGATCTTCGCCAGGGACCCTCGCGAGGCCCTCAAGCTGCTCGACCAGGGCATGACCCGCAACGAAATCCTGAAGAAAACCGGGCAAATCGTCGGCGTGGAAAAAGCCAGCCTGGACATCGAGAAAGGCGAAATCTGTGTCTTGATGGGCCTGTCCGGCTCCGGCAAGTCCAGCCTGCTGCGCTGCATCAACGGCTTGAACACCGTCAGCCGCGGCAAGCTGTTCGTCGAGCACGAAAGCCGGCAGATCGACATTGCGTCCTGCACCCCCGCCGAGCTGAAGATGATGCGCACCAAGCGCATCGCCATGGTGTTCCAGAAGTTCGCCCTGATGCCTTGGCTGACGGTGCGCGAGAACATCAGCTTCGGCCTGGAAATGCAGGGCCGACCGGAGAAGGAACGCAAGAAGCTGGTGGATGAGAAGCTTGAGCTGGTAGGCCTGACCCAGTGGCGCAACAAGAAGCCCGACGAATTGTCCGGCGGCATGCAGCAACGGGTCGGCCTGGCCCGCGCCCTGGCGATGGACGCCGACATCCTGCTGATGGACGAACCGTTCTCGGCCCTCGACCCCTTGATCCGCCAAGGCCTGCAAGACGAACTGCTGGAGCTGCAACGCAAGCTGAGCAAGACCATCGTGTTCGTCAGCCACGACCTCGACGAAGCCCTGAAGCTGGGCAGCCGTATCGCGATCATGAAAGACGGCCGGATCATCCAGTACAGCAAGCCGGAGCAAATCGTGCTGAACCCGGCCGACGACTATGTGCGCACCTTCGTCGCCCACACCAACCCGCTCAACGTCCTCTGCGGCCGCAGCCTGATGCGCACCCTGGACAACTGCAAGCGCATCAACGGCTCGGTGTGCCTGGACCCGGGCGGCGACTCCTGGCTCGACCTGGCCGACGGCAACACCATCAAGGGCGCCCGGCAGAACGGCGCGGCCCTGGACCTGCAAAACTGGGCTCCAGGCCAAGCGGTCGAAGGCCTGGGCCGACGTCCGACCCTGGTGGACTCCAACATCGGCATGCGCGATGCGTTGCAGATTCGCTACCAGACCGGCAACAAACTGGTGCTCCACGATAATCAGAAAGTCGTCGGGATCCTGGGCGACAGCGAGCTGTACCACGCACTGCTCGGCAAGAACCTGGGCTAAGCCCCCCGCACACAAAAACGCCGCGAGATGATCGCGGCGTTTTTGTTTGGGCCTTCCAAGGCTGATGCTCATACCAGGTTTGAAATGCTGGTACTGGCTTGGAATGCCGATACTGGGCTTGGAATGCTGATACTGAGCTTGGAATGCTGATACTGAGCTTGGAATGCTGATAACTGTGGCGAGGGAGCTTGCTCCCGCTCGACTGCGCAGCAGTCGCAATCCAGGCGACACGAACCTTCAGGTACATCGTGCTTGGCCGGTTTGGGGTCGCTCCGCAACCCAGCGGGAGCAAGCTCCCTCGCCACAAGGAGCTCGCTGCATCGCCTCATTTCAACCAATCGACGGGTGGGCAGCCAACCGACGAGTGTTATAAAGACATCCCCAAAAGTCCTCGCCCCGGCAAATAGCGACGACTTGTCATAGAACTTATTTTTTGTTGATTGAACGTTCAATCAAAACAAAATAGACTGGCCCTCGCCATGACGGACTGCACTCGTCCGCCTGCGGGCCTAAGGAGATGTGCTAGATGCCCAAGGTCGGTATGCAACCCATCCGCCGCCAACAATTGATCGAAGCGACGTTGCAAGCGGTCGATCAGGTCGGCATGGGGGACGCCAGCATTGCGCTGATCGCTCGTTTGGCAGGTGTTTCGAACGGCATCATCAGTCACTACTTTCAGGACAAGAACGGCCTGATCGCGGCCACGGCCCAGTACCTGATGAGCGTCCTGAGCGAGAACGTCACCGCGCGGCGGCAGGCGCTGGAGGACTCGAGTCCGCGGGCTCACCTCAAGGTGATCATCGAAGGCAACTTCGACGCCAGCCAGGTCAACGGCCCGGCAATGAAAACCTGGCTGGCCTTCTGGGCCACCAGCATGCATCACCCGTCTTTGCACAGGTTGCAGCGGATCAACGATCACCGTCTGTATTCCAACCTGTGTTGCCAGTTCCGCCGCGTGTTGCCCGTTGACCAGGCACGCAGCGCGGCACGGGGCCTGGCCGCGCTGATTGACGGTTTGTGGCTGCGCGGCGCGCTGTCGGGAGACGCGTTCGATACCGCCCAGGCGCACCAGATCGCTTACGAATACATGGATTTCCAACTGGCCAAAACAGGAGCGCCAGAGCACACAGAACCGCTCGACTCCTGAACCGTCACCGCAGCGCGTAGTCAGCTATAAACGACACGCTCGGTGGCCAGCCAACCACTCATGCACTTGCGAGGACTTTATGGCCCGTTTCGAACTGCAAAAACTCTACATCGATGGCGCGTACAGCGATGCCAGCGGCGACGCCACTTTCGAAGCCATCAACCCGGCCAACGGTGAAGTACTCGCCCTGGTGCAGCGCGCAACGTTCGAGGACGTCGAGCGCGCCGTGGTCAGCGCCGAAAAGGGCCAGAAAGTCTGGGCCGCCATGACTGCCATGCAGCGTTCGCGCATCCTGCGTCGCGCCGTGGAAATCCTGCGCGAGCGCAACGATGAACTGGCCGCCCTGGAAACCCTGGACACCGGTAAATCCTTCTCCGAAACCAAATACGTCGACATCGTCACCGGTGCCGACGTGCTGGAATACTACGCCGGCCTGGTGCCTGCCATCGAAGGCGAGCAGGTTCCGCTGCGCACCACATCCTTCGTCTACACCCGCCGCGAGCCCCTGGGCGTGGTGGCCGGTATCGGCGCGTGGAACTACCCGATCCAGATCGCCCTGTGGAAATCCGCACCGGCCCTGGCCGCCGGCAACGCGATGATCTTCAAACCGAGCGAAGTCACCTCGCTGACCACGCTGAAACTGGCCGAGATCTACACCGAAGCCGGCGTTCCAGCGGGCGTGTTCAACGTCCTGACCGGCAGCGGCCGTGAAGTCGGCACCTGGCTGACCGAGCATCCGCGCATCGAGAAAATTTCCTTCACCGGCGGCACCGACACTGGCAAGAAAGTCATGGCCAGCGCCTCGAGCTCGTCGCTCAAGGACGTGACCATGGAGCTGGGCGGCAAGTCGCCGCTGATCATCTTCGACGACGCCGACCTGGATCGCGCCGCCGACACCGCGATGATGGCCAACTTCTACAGCTCCGGCCAGGTCTGCACCAACGGCACCCGCGTGTTCGTGCCGAGCCACCTCAAGGCCGCCTTCGAAGCCAAGATCGCCGAGCGCGTGGCGCGCATCCGCGTCGGCAACCCAGAAGACGAAAACACCAATTTCGGCCCGCTGGTGAGCTTCGCCCACATGGAAAGCGTGCTGGGCTACATCGAGAAAGGCAAAGCCGAAGGCGCGCGCCTGCTGTGCGGCGGCGGTCGCCTGACCGAAGGCGAATTCGCCAAGGGCGCATTTGTCGCCCCGACGGTCTTCACCGATTGCACCGATGACATGACCATCGTGCGTGAAGAAATCTTCGGCCCGGTGATGAGCATCCTCACCTACGACACCGAAGAAGAAGTGATCCGCCGCGCCAACGACACCGACTTCGGCCTGGCCGCCGGCGTCGTGACCCGCGACCTGAACCGCGCCCACCGCGTGATCCACCAGCTCGAAGCCGGCATCTGCTGGATCAACGCCTGGGGCGAATCGGCAGCGGAAATGCCGGTCGGTGGCTACAAGCAATCAGGTGTGGGCCGTGAGAACGGTATCAGCTCGCTGAACAACTTCACCCGCATCAAATCGGTACAGGTCGAGTTGGGCGATTACACGTCGGTGTTCTGATCCGACACCGAGCCTGAGGCCGGGGCCTTTGTGGCGAGGGAGCTTGCTCCCGCTGGGCCGCGAAGCGGCCCCGACTCAGGCCTCAAGGTCATCCAGACAGAACACGGTCGCCCAGTTTGCGACTGCTACGCAGCCGAGCGGGAGCAAGCTCCCTCGCCACAGAGAATATGGCACTCGATGACCGCGACCTGAACCCAATTCAAAAAGAGGGTGCATTTCATGTCCCAAGAATTCGATTACATCATCATCGGTGCCGGCTCGGCCGGTAATACCCTGGCCACCCGCCTGACCGAAGACGAAGGCGTCACCGTCCTGCTGCTCGAAGCCGGCGGCCCGGACTATCGCCTGGACTTCCGCACGCAAATGCCCGCTGCCCTGGCGTTCCCCCTGCAAGGCCGTCGCTACAACTGGGCCTACGAGACCGACCCGGAGCCGCACATGAACGGCCGCCGCATGGAGTGCGGTCGCGGCAAGGGCCTGGGCGGTTCTTCGCTGATCAACGGCATGTGCTACATCCGCGGCAACGCCCTGGACTATGACAACTGGGCCAAGCTGCCGGGCCTGGAAGACTGGACCTACCTCGATTGCCTGCCGTATTTCCGTAAGGCCGAAACCCGCGACATCGGCCCGAACGACTACCACGGTGGCGACGGCCCGGTCAGCGTGACCACGCCCAAGGCTGGCAACAACCCGTTGTTCCACGCCATGGTCGAAGCCGGCGTGCAGGCCGGTTACCCACGTACCGAGGACCTCAACGGCTACCAGCAGGAAGGTTTCGGCCCGATGGACCGTACCGTCACGCCCAATGGCCGTCGCGCCAGCACCGCCCGCGGTTACCTGGACGTCGCCAAGAAACGCTCGACACTGACCATTGTCACCCATGCCTTGACCGACAAGATCCTGTTCGAAGGCAAGCGCGCGGTCGGCGTGCGTTACCTGGTGGGCGCCGCCGAAGAGCGCGTCGAAGCCCGGGCGCGCAAGGAAGTGCTGCTGTGCTCCGGCGCCATCGCCTCGCCGCAGATCCTGCAACGCTCCGGCGTCGGCCCGGCCAAGCTGCTGGAAAACCTCGACATCCCGGTGGTCCACGATCTGCCGGGCGTCGGTGAAAACCTCCAGGATCACCTGGAGTTGTACCTGCAATACGCTTGCACCCAACCGGTCTCGCTGTACCCGTCGCTGCTCTGGTACAACCAGCCAGCCATCGGTGCCGAATGGCTGTTCAACGGCACCGGCATCGGCGCCAGCAACCAGTTCGAGGCCGGCGGTTTCATCCGCACGCGCCCGGATTTCGAATGGCCGAACATCCAGTACCACTTCCTGCCGGTGGCGATTAATTACAACGGCAGCAACGGCGTGAAGGAGCATGGTTTCCAGGCACACATGGGCTCCATGCGTTCGCCCAGCCGTGGTCGGATCCAGGCCAAGTCCAAGGACCCGCGCCAGCACCCGAGCATCCTGTTCAACTACATGGCGACCGAGCAGGACTGGCAGGAATTTCGCGATGGCATCCGCCTGACCCGCGAGATCATGCAGCAACCGGCGCTCGATCCGTTCCGTGGTCGCGAGATCAGCCCGGGTATCGAGGTGCAGACGGACGAACAACTGGATCAGTTCATTCGCGAGCACGCCGAAACCGCGTTCCACCCGTCCTGCTCGTGCAAGATGGGCACCGACGACATGGCCGTGGTGGACAGCGAAGGCCGCGTGCACGGTATGGAAGGGTTGCGCGTGGTCGACGCCTCGATCATGCCGATCATCACCACCGGCAACCTCAACGCACCGACGATCATGATGGCCGAGAAAATCGCCGACAAGATCCGCGGTCGCAAGCCCCTGCCGCGCAGCACCGCACCGTACTACGTGGCCGGTGATGCGCCGGTGCGCGGCAAGCCGTTGCGTGAAGTGGCGACGGCTGCACAGTAAGACTCATGACCGCGGCGCGGCCTTCGCGAGCAGGCTCGCTCCCACAAGGGTTGGGTGGTGGACACAGACTTTGTGACCACCGAAGATCCCAATTGTGGGAGCGGGCTTGCTCGCGAAAGCGGTGGGTCAGTTTGCATCAATGTTGAATGTGCCGCCGTCTTCGCGAGCAAGCCCGCTCCCACAGGGGATTGGCGGTGGAACACAGATTTTGTGACCACCGAAGATGCCAATTGTGGGAGCGGGCTTGCTCGCGAAAGCGGTGGGTCAGCTTGCATCAATGTTGAATGTACCGCCGTCTTCGCGAGCAAGCCCGCTCCCACAGGGGATTGGCGGTGGAACACAGATTTTGTGACCACCGAAGATCCCAATGTTGGAGCGGGCTTGCTCGCGAAAGCGGTGGGTCAGCTTGCATCAATGTTGAATGTACCGCCGTCTTCGCGAGCAAGCCCGCTCCCACAGGGGATTGGCGGTGGAACACAGATTTTTGTGACCACTGAAAACCCACTGTGGGAGCGAGCTTGCTCCGGGCGGCGATCCGACGATGGTGTACGGCCTGACACCGCAAAATCCCATCCACCTTGATCCCTCCCCCACCCCAGGCCTACTCTAGAGCCACCGCGTCACTGCGCCGCACCTCGCTGCATCGCCACTCCAGACAAGGAGGTTTCATGTTCGACTTCCACCCCCGGCTCAAGCAGCGGTTCGCTGCCTTGCGCACGGGCGCTGAATTCTTTTCCCTGCGTTATGTGCGCGAATCCGGCCAGCATTTGTCCGTGCGCAAGAACGTCGCCGAACCGCCCAGCCTGAACCGTGATGAAGGTGCGATGCTCACCGTGCGGGTCAACGGGGTCGAAGCCTATGCCGCCACCAACGACCTGTCCCAGGCCGGCCTGCAAGCAGCACTGCAACGCGCCGAGCACCACGCGCGCCAGCTCAAGCCCCATGCCCTGCTCGACCTGCGCGGGCAAGCGGTGTCCAGCGACCGCGCCGATTACTTCTCGCCGCATTTCGACCAGGCCTTCCCGCCGTTGAGCGACTGCTACCAACTGCTCGGCGACGAATCGGCCGCGGTGCCCCGGGACGAACGCCTGGTAAACTGGCAAGCCAGCATCGGCCTGACCCAGGTCGAGCAGATCTACCTCAACAGCGCCGGCGCTGAACTGCGCCAGGCCCAACGCTTCATCTACCCGGCCCTGGACGTCACCGCCTTCGACGGTCACGACAGCCAGACCCGCACCCTGGGTCGGGAGAATTTCGGCCAGCAAGGCGGCTTCGACGTGATCAGCCGCTGCGGCCTGATCGGCGCCGGGCCGAAAATCGCCGACCAGGCCTTGCAATTGCTGATGGCGCCGAACACCCCGCAAGGTCCCCGCGAACTGCTGCTGATGCCCGACCAGATGATGCTGCAAATCCACGAGTCCATCGGCCATCCGCTGGAACTGGACCGCATCCTCGGGGACGAGCGCAATTACGCCGGTACCAGCTTCGTCAAGGCCAGCGATTTCGGCCACCTGCAATACGGCTCCGATCTGCTAAACGTAACCTTCGACCCGGACATTCCCGAAGAACTGGCGAGCTACAGCCATGACGACGACGGCAGTGCCGCCAGCAAGCAGTTCCTGATTCGCGAAGGACTGCTGCTGCGTCCATTGGGTGGGGCACTGTCGCAATTCCGTGCCGGCCTGGACGGTGTCGCCAACAGCCGCGCCTGCGGCTGGAATCGGCCGCCCATCGACCGCATGGCGAACCTGAACATCGAGCCCGGCGACCAATCCCTGGAACAATTGATCCAGGGCATCGAGCACGGCGTGCTGATGCGCACCAACCGCTCCTGGTCCATCGATGATGCCCGCAACAAATTCCAGTTCGGCTGCGAATGGGGCCAGTTGATCGAGAACGGCGAGCTCAAGGGCGTGGTGAAGAACCCCAACTACCGAGGCATTTCCGCGCAATTCTGGAAAAGCCTGCGCGCCGTGGGCGACGCCAGCACCTCGCAAGTCCTTGGCACGCCGAACTGCGGCAAGGGCGAACCGAATCAGGTCATCCGCGTCGGCCATGCGTCGCCAGCCTGTGTGTTCAACAATGTTGATGTGTTTGGGGGAGATGCCTGATGAGCACCACCAATAATCAGGCCGAGGCATTCAAGGTTCTGGTCGACTGGCTGCGCGGCGCCCTGCGTACGCCTGAACAGTTCACCCTCGGCTACGCCGCCGAATCCTCGGCCTTCGTGCGTTTCAACCACGGCAAGGTCCGCCAGGCCGGGCAGGTGCAGCAGGCCAATGTCAGCTTCAAATTGATCGACGACGGTCGCCACGCCGACTTGCAGATTACTCTGTCCGGCGACCCCGAGGCCGATGTGCAACGCCTGTCCGAAGGCTTGCAGCAACTGCGCGAAACCTTGCCGCTGCTACCCCGCGATCCGTACCTGCTGCTCAACCATCATCACTGGCAGAGCAACAATGTGCAGGACCATCCGCTGCCCGAGACGGAGCAGGCCGTTGCCGAAATCACCCGCGCCGCCGAAGGCCTGGACCTGGTGGGCTTCTACGCCGCCGGGCCCATCAGCCGAGGTTTCGCCAGTTCTTCGGGCGCGTTCGGCTGGCATCAGGCCAACAGCTTCAACTTCGATTTCAGCCTGTTCCATGAAAACGGCCAGGCAGTGAAAGCCAGCTACGCCGGGCATGTGTGGAGCAGCGAAGGATTTGCCCAACGTTTCGAGCAGGCCCGCGAGCAACTGGCGTTTCTCGGCCGCCCGCTGCGCACGTTGCCGCCCGGCGAATACCGCGCCTATCTGGCGCCGGCCGCCCTGGAAGAGATCATGGGCATGCTCAGTTGGGGCGGGTTCTCGGCCCAGGCCATTGCCAGCAAACAGAGCCCGTTGCAGAAGTTCTATGCTGGCGAAACCCACTTCAGTCCCAACGTGTGGCTCACGGAGCAGGTCAGCGGCTCCCTGAGCCCGGCGTTTTCCGACGAAGGTTATCCCCGCGACGACCTGGGGCTGATCGCCAAGGGCATGGCCAACGCACAATTGGTCAACTCCCGCAGCGCCGCCGAATACGGCCTCGCGGCCAACGGCGCCAGCCGCTACGAATACCCCACGGCGCTGGACATGCAGGGCGGGCAACTGGAGCAGAAGTACATCCTTGAGGCACTTGGCACAGGGTTGTACATCAGCAACCTCTGGTACCTGAACTACTCGGACCAACCGGCGGCACGCCTGACCGGCATGACCCGTTTCGCCACGTTCTGGGTCGAGAACGGCCAGATCCAGGCACCGGTCAGCACGATGCGTTTCGACGACAGCGTCTACAGCCTGCTGGGCTCGCAACTCGAAGCGCTGACCCGGGAGCGGGAACTTCTGCTCTCGGCCAGCACCTACAGCCAGCGGGCCACGGCCTCGATGTTGTTGCCGGGGGCGTTGGTGAAGAGGCTCACGCTGACGCTATAACACGCAGTTCCCGTGGCGAGGGAGCTTGCTCCCGCTCGGCTGCGAAGCAGTCGTAATCCAGGCGACGCAATCTTTCAGGCACACCGTGTTGGCCGGTTTTGGGGGTGCTTCGCCCCCCAGCGGGAGCAAGCTCCCTCGCCACAAGAGCTTCCTTGCCACTGGTAATTGTTTTTTTCAAGATCCCCTCGCCCCAGGTAATTGTTCACTTTTCATACAAGAGGTCCCATGCCCAACCGCGCCCCGCTCGACGCCGTCACCGCCCGCTGGCTTCCGTGGGTCGTGGCGATTGCCTTCTTCATGCAGTCCCTGGACGGGACCATCCTCAACACCGCCCTGCCCGCCATGGCCAGCGACCTGGCGGAAAACCCGCTGCGCATGCAAGGCGTGATCATTGCCTACATGCTCACCGTGGCGTTGCTGATCCCGGCGTCGGGCTGGATCGCCGACCGCTTCGGCACCAAGAAGATTTTCTTCGGGGCGATCCTGCTGTTCAGCTTCGGCTCACTGCTGTGCGCCTTGTCCAATTCGTTGAGCATGCTGATCGGCGCCCGGGTCGTCCAAGGCCTGGGCGGTGCGCTGATGCTGCCGGTGGGCAGGCTGGTGGTGCTGCGGGCGTATCCGCGCTCGGAACTGGTGCGGATCATGGGTTTCATCACGATCCCTGGCCTGCTCGGCCCACTGATCGGCCCGACCATGGGCGGCTGGATGGTGGAATACCTGACCTGGCACTGGATCTTCATCATCAACCTGCCGGTGGGCGTGATCGGCTGCTACGCGGTGTGGAAATTCATCCCCGACCTGCGTGGCAGCGAGCGCACGCGGTTCGATGGGCTGGGGTTCCTGCTGTTCGGCGCGGCGATGGTGCTGATTACCATCGCCATGGAAGGCCTGGGTGAACTGCACTTGCCGCACCTACGGGTGATGTTGCTGCTGTTCGGCGGCATGGCCTGCCTGGCGGCCTATTGGCTGCGGGCCGGGCATGTCGAAAATGCGCTGTTCCCACCGTCGTTGTTCAAGACCCGGACCTTCGCCGTCGGTATTCTCGGCAACCTCTTCGCGCGCCTGGGCAGCGGTGCCTTGCCGTTCCTGGTGCCGTTGCTGCTGCAAGTCGCCCTGGGTTATTCACCGTCCCAGGCCGGCATGAGCATGCTGCCCCTGGCGGCGGCGGCCATGGTCGCCAAATCCGTGGCCCGACCGCTGATCGAACGCTTTGGCTACCGCGCCGTGTTGACCAGCAACACCCTGGCCCTGGGCCTGATGCTGGCGAGCATGGGCCTGGTCAGCGAACAGACGCCGTACTGGCTGCTGCTGGCGCAACTGGCGGTGCTGGGGGCGATCAACTCGCTGCAATTCACCGCGATGAACACCGTGACCCTGATCGACCTGGACGACGCCAGTGCCAGCAGCGGCAACAGCCTGTTGTCGGTGGTGGCGCAACTGTCCCTGAGCCTCGGCGTGGCCTGCGCCGGCGCGCTGCTGGGCGGCTTTACCGCCCAGGTGGGCAACGATGGGGTGGAGACGGTGCTGGGCGCATTCCAACTGACGTTCGTGACGGTGGGGATCATGGCGATGCTGGCGGCGACGATCTTTTCCCAGTTGTCGAAGCAGGATGGGCGGCGGGACAAGCGGCCGGATGAGCATATCGAGCACTAGGTAGGACTCGGACGGTTTTAAGGCTTCAGGGCTTTTGTGGCGAGGGAGCTTGCTCCCGCTCGGCTGCGCAGCAGACGCAATCCAGGCGACGCGGACTTCCAGGGGCACCGTGTTGGCCGGTTTGGGGCCGCTTCGCGCCCCAGCGGGAGCAAGCTCCCTCGCCACAGGGAATTCGCCCACTTCAGAACTGCGCCACAGCTCGTCCAGAACTTTCGAAGAAAGTGGCACGAGGCTGCTACACTGCGCGACATTTTGTTTTGCAGGCCAGTCCCGTGACCACCATTGCCACCGCTTTTAATACTTTGCCGCTGTCCGCCGCCATGCTGGCTAACCTCGAATCACTCGGTTATGCCCAGATGACGCCGATCCAGGCGCAAAGCTTGCCGGTGATCCTCAAGGGCATGGACCTGATCGCCCAGGCCAAGACCGGCAGCGGCAAGACCGCCGCCTTCGGCATCGGCCTGCTGAACCCGATCAACCCGCGCTTCTTCGGCTGCCAGGCTCTGGTGATGTGCCCGACCCGCGAGCTGGCCGACCAGGTCGCCAAGGAAATCCGTCGCCTGGCCCGCGCCGAAGACAACATCAAGGTCCTGACCCTGTGCGGCGGCGTGTCCTTCGGCCCGCAGATCGCCTCCCTCGAACACGGCGCCCACATCATCGTCGGCACGCCGGGGCGCATCCAGCAGCACCTGCGCAAGGGCTCGCTGGTCCTGGACGGCCTCAACACGCTGATCCTCGACGAAGCCGACCGCATGCTCGACATGGGCTTCTACGACGCCATCGAAGATATCATTCAGCAGACCCCGGAACGCCGCCAGACGCTGCTGTTCTCCGCCACCTACCCGGTGGGCATCAAGCAACTGTCGTCCAAGTTCATGCGCAACCCGCAGCAAGTAAAGGCCGAGGCGCTGCACTCCGATGCGCAGATCGAGCAGCGCTTCTATGAGATCTCCCCCGAGGAGCGCATGGACGCGGTGGTCAAGGTCCTGGCCCATTTCCGCCCGGCCTCCTGCGTGGCGTTCTGCTTCACCAAGCAGCAAGTCCAGGAAACCGTCGACCACCTGACGGCCAAGGGCATCTCGGCCGTCGGCCTGCACGGCGACCTGGAACAGCGCGACCGCGACCAGGTGCTGGCGATGTTCGCCAACCGCAGCACCTCGGTGCTGGTGGCCACCGACGTAGCGGCCCGCGGCCTCGACATCGACGCCCTGGACATGGTGATCAACGTCGAGCTGGCCCGGGATTCGGAAATCCACATCCACCGTGTCGGCCGCACCGGTCGCGCCGGTGAGAAAGGCATCGCCATCAGCCTGGTGGCGCCGTCCGAAGCCCACCGCGCCCAGGCCATCGAGCAACTGCAGAAGTCACCGCTGAGCTGGGACCAATTGGACAACCTCAAGCCCCAGGGTGGCGGCCCGCTGCTGCCGGCCATGAGCACCCTGTGCATCGGCGCCGGGCGCAAGGACAAAGTCCGCCCTGGCGATATCCTCGGCGCCCTGACCGGCGACGCCGGCATCCCTGGCGCCCAGGTCGGCAAGATCGCGATCTTCGATTTCCAGGCCTACGTGGCCGTGGAACGCGGCATCGCCAAACAGGCCTTGCAGCGCTTGAACGATGGCAAGATCAAGGGCCGCTCGTTGCGGGTGCGGATCCTGTAAAGCGATCTCCAACCCAACAGAGATCCCTTGTGGGAGCGGGCTTGCTCGCGAATGCGGAGGACCAGTCGATTCAATGTCGACTGACCCACCGCCTTCGCGAGCAAGCCCGCTCCCACATTGGTTTGTCGGTGAACATTAAATTTTTGTGCGAGGACACCGTTTTGCGCTCTACCGAAGTCGTGATCATTGGCGCTGGCGCCGCAGGGTTGATGTGCGCGCTGACCGCGGCCGCGCGCGGGCGGCAGGTGATGTTGCTGGACCACGCCAACAAGGCCGGCAAGAAAATCCTCATGTCGGGCGGCGGGCGCTGCAATTTCACCAACATGTACACCGAGCCGGGCAATTTCCTGTCGCAGAACCCGCACTTCTGCAAGTCGGCCCTGGCCCGCTACACCCAGTGGGATTTCATCGCGCTGGTGGCCAAGCACGGCGTGCCTTATCACGAAAAAAAGCTCGGCCAGTTGTTCTGCGATAACAAGTCCAGCGACATCCTCGGCCTGCTGTTGGATGAATGCGACCAGGCCGGCGTCAGCCTGCACCTGGACACCTCGATCACGCAGATCGAAAAAACCGACGGCGGCTACCGGCTGCAAACCACCCTCGGCGCCCTCGCCTGCCAATCCCTGGTGATCGCCACGGGTGGGCTGTCGATCCCCACGCTCGGGGCAACCGGCTTCGGTTATCAGGTGGCAAAACAGTTTGGCCACGAACTGCTGCCGACCCGCGCCGGCCTGGTGCCGTTCACCATCACCGATCAGCTCAAGGCCCTGTGCACTGAACTCTCGGGCACCTCGGTAGATTGCCTGGTGAGCTGCAACGACCAGAGTTTTCGCGAGAACATCCTGTTCACCCATCGCGGCCTGAGCGGCCCGGCGATCCTGCAGATTTCCTCGTTCTGGGAACCAGGGGACACGGTGCAGATCAACCTGCTGCCCGACCACGATGTGCCGCAATGGCTGCAACAGCAACAGGCCGAACGCCCCAACAGCGAACTCAAGACTCTGCTGGGCGAGTTGTTCACCAAGAAAATGGCCAACCTGCTGGCCGACACTTGGTTCGTGTCCAAACCCATGAAGCAATACACCCACGCAGAGCTGGCGGACATCGCCGAGAAACTGGCGAGCTGGAATGTCGTCCCCGCCGGCACCGAAGGCTACCGCACCGCCGAAGTCACCCTCGGCGGCGTCGACACCCGGGAAGTCTCGTCCAAGACCATGGAGTCGCTGAAAAGCCCGGGCCTGTATTTCATCGGCGAAGTGCTGGACGTCACCGGGCACCTGGGCGGGTTCAATTTCCAGTGGGCCTGGGCTTCCGGGTATGCGGCGGCGCAGTACGTCTGAGCCGACACGACTCGAATGTGGGTAATAAACCCTGTGGGAGCGGGCTTGCTCGCGAAGGCGGTGTATCAGGCAATTCAATAGCGGCTGACACACCGCTTTCGCGAGCAAGCCCGCTCCTACAGTAGCTCGGCGGCGGACATCGGAACACTTTTTGCTGCCAGATGTGATCGCCGCCATTGCGTCGGCGTCATTACTGCCTCAATTTAGCGTCATTGCCCGTCAGGCCCGTGCACTTCATGTCAGCGAACTCGTTTAGCCAGTCTTTGCGTCGCCTTTGGGCGTTGGATAAGTTCAGTTATAGCGTGCGGGTCTTCATCGCCCTGACCGGCAGCATGGGGTTGTGTTGGTACCTGGACGAGATGGCGCTGCTGATTCCCTTGTTCCTGGGCATCATCGCCAGCGCCCTGGCCGAGACCGACGACAGTTGGCAGGGCCGCCTCAATGCGCTGGCAGTCACGCTGCTGTGTTTCAGCACCGCAGCGCTGTCGGTGGAGTTGCTGTTTCCCTACCCCATCCTGTTCATCGTCGCCCTGGCCCTGGCGGCATTCGGCCTGACCATGCTTGGCGCCTTGGGCGAACGTTATGGCGCAATTGCCTCGGCAACCCTGATTCTTTCGGTCTACACCATGATCGGCGTGGACCAGCGCGGCGTCGCCGTCAACGATTTCTGGCACGAACCCCTGCTATTGGTCGCCGGTGCCGCGTGGTACGGCGTGCTGTCGGTCGTGTGGCAGGCATTGTTTTCCAACCAGCCGGTGCAGCAAAGCCTGGCGCGGCTGTTTCGCGAACTGGGACGCTACCTCAAGCTCAAATCATCGCTCCTGGAGCCGATCCGCCAACTGGACATCGAAGCACGCCGCCTGGAGCTGGCCCAGCAAAACGGTCGGGTGGTCGCTGCGCTCAACAGCGCGAAGGAAATCATCCTGCACCGCGTCGGCAATGGCCGGCCCGGCTCGAAGGTCAGCCGCTACCTGAAGCTGTACTTCCTGGCCCAGGACATCCACGAACGGGCCAGCTCGTCCCACTATCCCTACAACGCCCTGGCCGAGGCGTTCTTCCACAGCGACGTGCTGTTCCGCTGCCAACGCCTGCTGCGCCAGCAAGGCAAGGCCTGCCAGGCGCTGGCCGAATCGATCCAACTGCGCCAGCCATTCATCTACGACGATACTTTTGCCGAAGCCCTCAACGACCTGCACGCGTCCCTCGAACACCTGCGCATCCAGAGCAACCCGGCCTGGCGCGGCTTGCTGCGGTCGTTGCGAGCCCTGTCGGTGAACCTGGGCACCATGGACCGCCTGCTCAGCGACGCGAGCAACCCCGACGCCCTGGCCGACGCCACCGACAGCAGCCTGCTGGACCGCTCGCCGCGCAATCTCAAGGACGTCTGGCTGCGCTTGCGCACCCAGCTCACGCCCACCTCGCTGCTGTTCCGCCATGCCCTGCGCCTGCCCCTGGCCCTGAGCGTGGGCTACGCCATGGTGCACCTGATCCACCCGTCCCAGGGTTATTGGATCATCCTCACCACGCTGTTCGTCTGCCAACCCAACTATGGCGCCACCCGGCGCAAGCTCGGCCAGCGGATCATCGGCACCGCCATCGGCCTGACCGTGGCCTGGGCGCTGTTCGACCTGTTTCCCAATCCGCTGGTGCAATCGTGCTTCGCCATTGCCGCCGGGGTGGTGTTCTTTACCAACCGCACCACCCGCTACACCCTGGCGACGGCGGCGATCACCGTCATGGTGCTGTTCTGCTTCAACCAGGTGGGCGACGGCTACGGGCTGCTGCTGCCACGGTTGTTCGATACCTTGCTGGGCAGCCTGATCGCCGGGCTGGCGGTGTTCCTGTTCCTGCCCGACTGGCAAGGTCGGCGGCTGAACAAGGTGCTGGCCAACACGCTGACCTGCAACAGCATTTACCTGCGCCAGATCATGCAGCAATACGCCGCCGGCAAAAGCGACGACCTGGCTTATCGCCTGGCCCGACGCAACGCCCACAACGCCGATGCCGCGCTGTCCACCACGCTGGCCAACATGCTGATGGAGCCGGGGCACTTCCGCAAGGAAGCCGACGTGGGCTTCCGCTTCCTGGTGCTGTCCCACACCCTGCTCAGCTACCTGTCAGGCCTGGGCGCCCATCGCGGCACCGAGTTGCCGACGCAAGTACGCGAACAATTGATCGACGGTGCCGGGGTGAAACTGGCGGCGAGCATCGACGAAATCGCACAAGGCCTGGCAAGCAAACAGCCGATCGCGATCCAGAGCGATGAAGAGGAAGCCCTGGCCAGTGAGTTGGAGCAGATGCCTGATGAGATCGACGAAGGACAGCGGTTGGTGCAGACGCAATTGGGGTTGATCTGTCGGCAGCTGGGGCCGTTGCGCACGTTGGCGGCGCATCTGATCAAGGACACTGGCGAGGCTTGAGGGTTGTAGGGAATGGGCCGCCCCCTTCGCGAGCAAGCCCGCTCCCACAGGAGTACGCATTCCAAATGTGGGAGCGGGCTTGCTCGCGAAGAGGCCAGTCCAGGCAAATCAACCTTTAAGCTCACATACCATGTTGCTTGAGCAACCGGTCATAACTCCCATCCGCCTTCATCGCCGCGATCGCCCGATCGAACCCGGCCACGATCTGCTCATGCTCCGGGTTCTTCAGGCTGACCAGGATGTGCAGGCTGTTTTCGCTCAAGGGCTTGGGCAGGAACTCCACGGCGCTGCGCACCGTGGGCGATTCACGGGCCAGGTAATAGCGGGCGACGTACTCGTCCTCCAGGGTCAACTTCACCCGGTCGGCCGCCAGCATGCGCACCGCCATGGCGAAATTGTGCACCGGCACTTTCTGCATTTTCGGGTCTTCGTCGAACGCCTTGGAATAGGCGTAACCACGCACCACGGCGATGGGATACGCACGCAACTGGGGCAGGCTATCAAACTGGATCGCTTCGTCCTTGCGCTTGATGAAGCGCACGCGGTTGAGCAGGTACTCGGCCGAGAACCGGCCTATGTGCGTGCGCTCCTCGCTGTACCAGGCATTGATCAGCACATCATAGCGGCCCTCGCCGATACCCAGCATCGCCCGGGCCCAGGGCACTTGTTCGAAGTCCGTGGCATAACCGGCCCGCGCCAGGGCCGTGCTGACGATGTCGGTCGCCAGGCCGCCATTGATCAGGGTGGAATCGGTAAAGGGCGGCCAGGCATCGGCAACCAGGCGCAACTTCTGCGCACAGGCTTCGTAGCTCAGCAACAGCAACCCGATCAATGCAAGAGCTCGATGCAATCGCGGCATGCCAAACATCCTTGACGGGTTCAAAGCCCGGTTTGTTTTTAGCCCAAACCCAACGGGCATCCTCGGACACCCGGTCCTAACATTAGCTCATTGGAACCGCTGCGCAGCGCTGCCATGAAGATTACACAAAGACGACAGTCCCGCGACAAAGGAATGATGGCATTTTGGTCTTTGTCACAGATTTTCGGGTCGTGCAAGCAAGAGACTTCCGAGCCAAGCACGCTTACTATCGGCATCAGGTTCTTCAGGAAATTCAAAAAATGGATATCGAATGGGTCTGCAAACATCACACTGACCTGAGCAAGGAGCAGCTGTATGCCGTCCTCAAGCTGCGCGCCGAGGTGTTCGTCGTCGAGCAGAACTGCGCCTACCCGGACGTTGACGGCCTGGACCTGGAGGGCGACACCTGCCACTTGATGGCCTGGCACGACAACCACTTGGTGGCTTACCTGCGCCTGCTCGACCCGCACTCGCAAAACAGCGACGTGGTGGTCGGGCGCGTGATCATCGCGCCACAGGCACGCGGCCAGGGGTTGGGCCATACGCTGATGGAAAAGGCCCTCAAGCAGGCCGAGAAGCATTGGCCCGGCGTATCGATCTCGTTGTCGGCCCAGGCGCATTTGCAGGGGTATTACGGGCGGTATGGGTTTGAAGTGGTGGGGGTGGAATACATGGAGGATGGGATTCCACACATCGGCATGCATCGTCCTTAAGATCCCCTTCGCGAGCAAGCCCGCTCCCACAAGGGTTCCGAGGTGGACACAGATTTTGTGCCCACAGAAGACCACACTGTGGGAGTGTGGCTTGCTCGCGAAGGCGTCAGGCCAGACACAACCAGTATTCAGGGATACTCAAGCACCGCCTTGATCCGCGGCAAATTCCCCTCGATCCACCCCCGATCGATCGCCCCCCAATCGCGAATCCGATACCGCCCGGCATGGTTGCGCGCGCCGTCCTCTTGCTCGAACTCACACACGATATCCAGGTCAGCCAGCGCGGCGATGGTGTCCTGGGCGGTACGCCGGGGCATGCCGGTGGCTTCGGTGAGCGCCGGGACGTTGCTGGCCAGGCCGCTGTCGATCAGGTAAGCCACGTACAGGCGACGGTAGAAACTGGTCTTGGTCTTGCTCACGTCCATCCGGTCATTCCTTGTGAGGTTGCAGGTCCCGCCAGGTCAGGTACACCCGCAGGTCGAATTCCAACTGGTGATAGCCCGGCAGCATGTGTTCGCAGAGTTGGTAGAAGGCCTTGTTGTGGTCTGACTCCTTGAAGTGCGCCAGCTCGTGCACAACGATCATCTTCAGGAACTCGGGCGCTGCGTCCTTGAACAGCGCCGCGATGCGGATTTCCTTCTTGGCCTTGAGCTTGCCGCCCTGTACCCGCGACACCGCGGTGTGCAGGCCGAGGGCGCGGTGGGTCAGGTCCAGGCGACTGTCGAACAACACCTTGTCGATGGCCGGTGCGTTACGCAGGTATTGCTGCTTGAGGTCCAGCGCATATCCGTACAGGGCCTTGTCGCTCTGGATTGGATGCCGACCCGGATAGCGCTGTTGCAGGTATTCGCCCAGGCGGTCCTGGGCGATCAATTGCTGCACTTGGGCTTGCAGGGCGGCAGGATAGGCCTGGAGGTATTTGAGTGCGGTCATCAAGAGGGCAACACAGTCACAAGAGGCCGCCAGTGTAGCGAATTCAGGCCTGCACCGCGCTCCAGTCGAAGGGCGTGGCGAAGGCATTGGTGTCTTCGGCCATCAACGGTCGCGCCACGAGGAACCCTTGCACGTACTCGCAGCCATGGGCCTGCAGCCACTGATACTGCTCGCGGGTTTCCACCCCTTCGGCGATCACCCGCAAGCCCAGCTGCGTACACAGGTCGATCACCGAGGCCGCCAACGCCGCATCCCGGGGCGACCCTGGCAAACGGGCGATCAAGTGCCGATCAAGCTTGAGGGTATCGAGTTCAAGGTCGCGCAGATGCGCCAGCGAACAAGGCCCCGAACCAAAGTCATCCAAGGCCACCCGCACGCCCAGTTGGCGCAGCAGACGCAATTGCTTTTGGGTTTCATCGGGGTTGCGCATCAGCGCATCCTCGGTCACCTCGACCTCCAGTTGCCGAGGCTTCAAGGCATGGCGTTCCAGGACCTGGCGCAACTCGGTCACCAGGTTCGGCATACCGAATTGAGTGCTGCTCAGGCTCACGCCCAACACCAGGTCGTCCGCGAACAAGCGCTCCCAGACTTTGCGCTGGGCCGCGCTGCGATGATAGATCCAACTGCCCAGCCGACTGATCAACCGCGCCTCTTCCAGCAACGGCAGGAACAGCCCCGGCGGCACATCGCCGACGCTCGGGTGCTGCCAGCGCAACAGCGCCTCGAATCCGCGGATCCGCCCGTCGACGATACTCACCTGCGGCTGGTAGACCATATTGAAATCACGGTTCTCGATAGCCGAGCGCACGCTCTCTTCCAGCATCAGCCGTGAACGGGCCCGCCCGTTCATTTCGTGATCGTAGAAACGGTATTGCTGGCGGCCGGCACGCTTGGCTTCGTACATGGCGATGTCGGACGCCCGCAGCAGCCCATCGAGGTTGGCGCCACAGTCGGGGTAGGTCGCAATGCCGATGCTGGCGCCGAGCGCCACGTCCATGCCTTCGATCTGCTGGCAGATCGCGACGCGCTCGATGAGCTTCTCCGCGATCTTCGCCGCCTGCTCGGGAAACTCCAGGTCCAGCAGCGCCGTGAACTCGTCCCCACCCAGCCGCGCCAGAATATCGAAGGGGCGCAGGCACGCCTTCAACTGCTCCGACACCCAGCGCAAAACC
This sequence comes from Pseudomonas sp. Z3-6, assembly GCF_051131985.1. Lineage (NCBI taxonomy): Bacteria > Pseudomonadati > Pseudomonadota > Gammaproteobacteria > Pseudomonadales > Pseudomonadaceae > Pseudomonas > Pseudomonas sp. Z3-6. The sequence goes on along the minus strand of NZ_CP071644.1, from coordinate 554,613 downwards.
CGGTCCCCGGCGTCGTGCCCCAGTGAGTCGTTGACCCGCTTGAAACCATCGAGGTCCAGGTACAGCAACACCCAGTTGCTTTCCAGGCGCTCGCTGCGCATCAACAGGTTTTCCGCGGTCTGGTAGAACCCCCGGCGGTTGAGCAAGCCGGTCAGCGGGTCCGTAACGGCCTGGTATTCGAGTTGCTGGTGCAGGTGGCGCACAACGGACATGTCCTGGAGCGTCACCACCATTGCCTTCTGCTCCGAAGGCAACGGGGCGCAGGACAAGGCCACCGACACTTGCTGGCCGGGTGCCGTGCGCAGCACTGCGTCATGCAATCGCCAGGTTTCACCACGCTGATAAGCGTTGTGGATATCGGAACCGATCCATTCGGGGATGTGCGGTTTTTGCAGGAAATCCAGGAATGGCATGTCCTGCAACTGCTCGGCGGTGGCATTGAGCAAGCGGCAGGTGGACGGGTTGGCGAAGCGGATGCAACCGTTCTCATCCACCACCAGGATGCCTTCGGCGGCGTTGTCCAGCACCGAGGCATTGAACGCCCTGGCCGCTTCGAGATCCTGGCTCAGGCGCTGCAAGGCCCGGCGATTGCGCTGGTGCTCGAGCAACGCCTGGACCTTGGGCTTGAGGATTTGCGGATCGAAGGGCTTGAACAGGTAGTCCACCGCGCCACTGGCGTAGCCCTTGATGACCGCGTCCTGGGACTGCTCGTTGGCGGTCAGGAAAATGATCGGCGTGAGCCGCGTGCGCTGGCTGCCACGCATCAGGCGCGCCACTTCGAACCCGTCCATGTCGGGCATCTGCACATCCAGCAGAACCAGATCGATGTCGTGCTCAAGCAGCAGGTTAAGCGCCTCGACCCCCGAGGACGCGGTCATCACCCGCCAATCCTGACGCTGCAACAAGGCCCGCATGCTGAGCAGGTTTTCAGGGTAATCATCAACAATCAAAAGGACAGAGCTGTCTTCGCCGGGCGTTGGTTGCGCGCATTCCATGCTGCTTCTCTTATCGGGCGCCACGTCCGTTTTTACGTAGCAAAGCGGACAAATACTGTCCCCTCACTCTAGACCGGGATTTTGAAAAGCAGTAGGTGTCAACGCGCCATCATCCAGACAAAGCCCGAAATAGCCGACTAACGGTCACCCTCCCCAGGCACAGAAACTGCAAAGACCTCATCGACGAACAATTGACGTCAAACATCCGCCGAACGGTCTACAAGAAAAGCCCAAGTCCAGCGTTCCGAAACGCTTCAAAAGGGCGGTTTAAAGCCTCCCGCTACGGCATTCACCTTTACACCTTTGATACGCAGGACCTGGACATGATCGATCTCGCAACCTGGAACTTGAGCATCCCCGAGGGCGCCCCACCGGCCACCATTGAAACCTCACAATTGGTTCAGGGCTTCAAGAACCAGTACTTCAACTCTGAAACCGGCACGGTGTTTTTCTGGGCTCCCGTGACAGGCGCCACGACGGCCAATGCTATTTACCCACGCAGCGAACTGCGCGAAACCAATAGCGACGGCACCTTGCGCAATTGGCTTTACCCGTCGGCGGACAACACCTTGCGCGCGACCGTCACCGTCAACCAGGTGCCCAGCACCGGCAAGATCGTGATCGGCCAGATTCACACCAAAGACAGCACCAGTCCGATGGTGAAACTGGAATACCAATACAAAACCTACAGCTCCACCGGAAACATCGTCGCCAAGGTGCGTCTTCGTCCGGACGACGCGACGGGCCAGGTCATTACCATCGCCACGGGCGTGACCCTCAACCGGAGTTTTTCCTACATGATCCACCTGAGCCCGAAGGGCGCACTCGGCATCACGGCGGCGGGCTACAACTGGCGAACCACCGTTGATCCGAGCTGGAAAGTCAAACCGCTCTATTTCAAGGCGGGTGTGTATGTGCAGGACAATACCGGCTACGTCACCGAAGGTGGGAAAGTGACGTTCAGCCTGCTGGAAATCAAACACACCACGCTTTGATTGCAGCCTGCTGCGTCGTAATAGCGGCACGGAACGCTGCTATCGGCGCCCCTCCTTAGAAAGCATCCGGCTTGGGTAATACCTGTCAGTTAAGTGGATAGCACGGGCAAACACACAAACCGTGGCGAGGGAGCTTGCTCCCGCTGGGCTGCGTAGCAGCCCCAAAAACAGGGCCGCTTCGCGACCCAGCGGGAGCAAGCTCCCTCGCCACAGGGTTACTGCCGGGCTTTATTTCGCTTAACTGTCGGCATTATCCGGCTTGGGTGCTTTTTTTTGCCCTGCCCTAAATAGCTGCCAAATAGCCATCGCGTAATGGTTCCAAGAAAAAGCCCGGCACCCGACCAACGGTTGATTATCTCGGGCACAAATCCAGAAAACACCACTCTGACGGTCTGCTGACGCCAACCCTCCGCCGGACGAATGCGCCAAATTCCCGTCCGCGCCCATTCTTGGCCTCAGCAAAAGTGCGTCCTAGAGCCTCCGGCGATGGCGTGAATCATTTCTTTTGCAGTAGAAAGGATCCGAACATGGTCGACCTTGCAACCTGGAACCTGAGCATCCCTGAAGGCAGCCCGCCGAAAACCATCGAAACCCCTCGACTGGTGGATGGGTTCCAGGACAAATATTTCAACTCCGAAGGCAGCACGGTGTATTTCTGGTCTCCGGTCACCGGCACCAAGACTGAAAACGCCATCTACCCCCGCAGCGAATTACGCGAGACCTACCGGGACGGCACCTTGCGCAACTGGGTTTATCCCGACGCCGACAACCAGCTACGGGCAAATTTGGTGGTCAATCAGGTGCCCAGCAGCGGCAAGATCGTGATCGGCCAGATCCATGCCAAGGACAGCAGCAAGCCGATGGTCAAGCTGGAATACCAATACAAGGAAGACAGCGCCACCGGGAATATCGTCGCCAAGGTCCGCATGCGGCCTGACGACAGCGAAGGCAGGGTGATTACCGTTGCCACTGGGGTGAAGCTCAATCAGTCCTTCTCTTACCGGATTCATCTCGATCGTACCGGCGACCTGGGCATTACCGCTGCCGGTAATAGCTGGTACACCACCGTCGGCGCGGCGTGGCGCGACAAGCCGTTGTATTTCAAGGCTGGGGTGTATGTGCAGGACAACACGGGCTATACCAGCGAAGGTGGGAAAGTGACATTCAGCGTGCTGGATATCGATCACAACACCTGAACTTTACGTCCTAAAATTTCGTAGGAATTTACACCCTGTGGCGAGGGAGCTTGCTCCCGCTGGGCTGCGAAGCGGCCCTCTTTCCGCCAGACCCATCACATGTGCCGGTTTTGCGGCGGCTGCGCCCCCGAGCGGGAGCAAGCTCCCTCGCCACAGGGGGTCGGTGCGTCCTACAGGGCCGATTTTGGCTTCGAAAATCTCCTCTATAGTTCGGTTTGCCTGCTGGCGTTGGTCAGTGGGCAAGGGTTTCGCAGCCCACTGACAGAACAGAGACTTTGCACCGTCAAATGAAAATTCAGGCAAACTCGCCTGCGTTCATTTTATGGCGGTTGCGCGCGGGAGACCTTCGGGTCTGCCGGGTTTGGTCTCTATCTCGGTCTGCGAACCCGCGCGCAACTGCCACCTATTTGTTTCGCAGCAAGCAGGTGGCAATTAATTTTTATTAATAGAGCCCAAAACTTATGACGACGACTCAATCACTTAGCCGCTTCACCCCTCTCACTCCAATCGCCACCACCCAACCTGTGCTATTCATCGACAAAACCGTCCCGCTAACAGAGCTTCACGCCTGTGCGAGCGAACGTCTGCATGCCACGCTCGATTACCTGACGTTCATGGCCTGCGCCACCCTGCGCGACTCGGCCGCCAGCGACCTCAACATCCTCACCAATGTCGCCCGGATCCTGGTCCAGTACGTGACCGACGTGTTCGGGGTAATAGAACAACGCGGCCTCGAAGACCAATAAAGCCCTCCCGGCGGGAGATGTTCACCCTGTGGGAGCGAGCTTGCTCGCGATAGCGCTGGGTCAGCAGCATGGATGTCGACTGACACAGCACTATCTGAATCTGTGTGTATATCCGTTTTTTTTGTAACGGCTACCTATGGTTCCGCCCTTACGGCGGCTCACTTTTGAGAAGCCCGGAAGCCGGCCCAGTCAAAAGTAAGCAAAACGCTTCTGCCCCACCACTTGGCACCTCGCTTTGGCTCGGTGTTCCCTCACTCCGGCATTGCTCCGTGGGCCCGCCGCGAAGGGCCATCCATGGCCCAGCGCGGCTAACCCGGCATCCATGCCGGGTTGCCCACTCCACAATGCCTGCGTTCGGCCAGCGTGGTTAACGGGGCGCCGAGATCAACGTCCACCACGAGGCGGCCTTAAAGCCGACCTGGCTCTTGATGGGGACCGCGTTCCTCCTGTGGGAGCGGGCTTGCTCGCGAAGAGGCCGGTGCATTCAAAATCTTTCATCGACTGAACCACCGCCAAAGCAAGTTCACTTCTAAATCCGCCCGCAAAGTCATCAAGGATGACAGGAGGTCATGTGCATATTCTTTTGAGCAGAGTAGGATTAAATCCCGTCTTATCCAGGAGGCCTATCATGCGTAGCACTCAACAATTCAGCATCACGCTGCCTAACCAGATGGCCGACGTAGTGAAAGCCAAGGTGGCTGCCGGTGAATACGCCACTGAAAGTGAGGTCATTCGTGACGGCCTCCGGGCGCTGCTGGCTCGTGATCGGGCGCTGGAAAACTGGCTGGTAGGCCAAGTAGCCCCGGCTTACGACGCCTTGAAAGCCGACCCCTCGCGCGCACTCAGCGCTGATCAGGTACGCTCTCGATTGGCGACAGAACACCAGAACGCAGCTATAAAACCCTGAATGACGTGTACCGTCGAATTTGCACCGGAAGCCCTTGAACAGTTAGCTGCGCTCTATCGCTACATTGCCACAGAGGCTTCACCGGAAATTGCCCATCGGTATACCGACGCCATCGTGACCTACTGCGAAGAACTGCGGGTGTTTCCGCACCGAGGGAATCTGAGGGAGGATATACGCCCAGGCCTGCGCATCACCAACTACCGCAAGCGGACCGTTATTGCCTTTTCCGTTAATGTCTCACGAGTTTCCATCTTGGGCGTTTTTTATGGCGGACAGGACTTTGAGGTCACTTTGCAGTGCGAGCGCAACGATTGACGCTAAATCCAAAACATAAAAAACCCGCATCTCTGCGGGTTTTCTCACAGCGCTAAACCATCAATTAACCTTAGCGTTCAACTCACCCTTCAAATACCGCTGATACATAGCCTCCAAAGAGATCGGCTTGATCTTGGAAGCATTACCCGCCGTACCAAACGCCTCATAACGCGCAATACAAACATCCCGCATCGCCGTCACCGTCGCGCCAAAGAACTTACGCGGATCAAACTCGCTAGGATTGGTCGCCATCAACCGACGCATCGCACCAGTGGAAGCCAAACGCAGGTCAGTGTCGATGTTGACCTTGCGCACGCCGTACTTGATACCTTCGACGATCTCCTCAACCGGCACACCGTAGGTTTCCTTGATGTCGCCACCGTACTGGTTGATGATCGCCAGCCACTCCTGCGGTACCGAAGAAGAACCGTGCATCACCAAGTGAGTGTTGGGAATGCGCTTGTGGATTTCCTTGATGCGGTCGATGGCCAGCACGTCGCCGGTAGGCGGCTTGGTGAACTTGTAGGCGCCGTGGCTGGTGCCAATGGCGATGGCCAGGGCGTCGACCTGGGTTTTCTTGACGAAATCCGCAGCTTCTTCCGGGTCGGTCAGCATTTGGCTGTGGTCGAGCACGCCTTCGGCGCCGATACCGTCTTCTTCACCGGCCATGCCGGTTTCCAGCGAGCCCAGGCAACCCAGCTCACCTTCCACCGAGACGCCGCAGGCATGGGCCATGGCGACGGTTTGCTGGGTGACGCGTACGTTGTATTCGTAGTCGGTCGGGGTCTTGCCGTCTTCGCCAAGGGAACCGTCCATCATCACCGAGCTGAAGCCCAGTTGGATCGAGCGCTGGCAGACGTCCGGGCTGGTGCCGTGGTCCTGGTGCATGCACACCGGGATGTGCGGGAATTCTTCGATCGCCGCCAGGATCAGGTGACGCAGGAATGGCGCGCCGGCGTATTTGCGGGCGCCGGCCGAAGCCTGGACGATCACCGGAGAGTCAGTCTTGTCAGCGGCTTCCATGATGGCGCGCATCTGCTCAAGGTTGTTGACGTTAAAGGCTGGAACGCCGTAGCCGAACTCGGCTGCGTGGTCCAGCATCTGACGCATGCTGATAAGTGCCATTGTGTCTCTCTCCCGGTCGAGGGTCGTTAATCGTGCCAGCCTGCCGGAGCGGCGGCGGCTATTCAAGTCATTGCGGATCGGGGGTTGGCCCCGGCCTGCGTGTTCGGTGAAGCAAAATCTCAAAACGTATAGAGGTCCCTGTGGGAGCGGGCTTGCTCGCGAATGCGGTTTCACATTCAGCAAAGATGCAAGCTGACCCGCCGCATTCGCGAGCAAGCCCCCTCCCACATTGGATCTCAGTGAATCACTCTGCCTTGCAGCCACGCCCAATCAAATCATTGGTGGCGACCCAGTACACCAGGCCTTCCTCACCCTTGACGTGGAACGCCAGCATGTCGTCGCTGTACAGCGAACCTTCGCCACCCGGCTCCAGCGTGAGGCGATACACCTTATCGGCGCCGCCCAGGCGTACATCGACTTCCTTGCGTGCGGCATCGGTGTAGCGCCAGAGCACTTTGGCCTCGCTGTCACAGGTCCAGCTTGTCCAGCCCTCTGAAACGGGTTCGGACGACTGCAAAAAACCCAGTTGCGAACAACCGGCCAGCAATGCCAACGCCACGACGGCGATCAAGCCTTTCATCCGTGTTCCTCGACGGACGGCACCTGCCGCCCGCCATGAGTTAAGTGTCAGACCCGTCAAGGACAACCATGTTCCTTGGCCGGGGTTTGCGTCTCGTATTTGTCCAGGCCGTCCGGTCCGGAACGCTTGTTCAGCACCGGATTGGTCTCGGCTTGCCAGTCGGCCTGGTAACAGCCTTCTTCGGGCGTCGGCGTGCCGGTTTGCGGGGCCGGGGCCTCCGGGCTGCTTGAGCAAGCCACCAGCATCGTCGCCGCCAGCAGCAACGTGAACGTCTTGACCATCAGAACACTCCTTTGCCTGGTCAACGCAGCGTCAGGCCTTGGCCCGGCTTTCCAGGACTTCCACGGCAGGCAGCACTTTACCTTCGACGAATTCGAGGAATGCGCCGCCACCGGTGGAAATGTAGGAGATCTTTGCGGCCACGCCATATTTATCGATGGCCGCCAGGGTGTCGCCGCCACCGGCGATGGAGAACGCCGCGCTTTCGGCGATGGCTTGGGCCAGCACCTTGGTGCCGTTGCCGAACTGGTCGAACTCGAACACGCCAACCGGACCGTTCCACAGGATCGTCTGGGAGGATTTCAGCAGTTCGGCGAAGTTGGCTGCGGTTTGCGGGCCGATGTCGAGAATCATGTCATCGTCGGCCACGTCGGCGATCAGCTTGACGGTGGCGGTGGCGCTTTCAGCGAACTCCTTGGCCACGACCACGTCCACCGGCAACGGTACGCTGACCTTGGCGGCGATTTCCCGGGCAGTGTCCAGCAGGTCTGGCTCGTACAGGGATTTGCCAACCGGGTGACCGGCAGCAGCCAGGAAGGTGTTGGCGATGCCGCCGCCCACGATCAACTGGTTGCAGACCTGGCTCAGGCTATTGAGCACGTCCAGTTTGGTGGAAACCTTGGAGCCGGCCACAATGGCAGCCATTGGCTGGGCCGGCGAACCCAGGGCCTTGCCCAATGCGTCCAGTTCGGCGGCCAGCAAGGGACCCGCGGCGGCGACTTTGGCGAACTTCGCCACGCCATGAGTCGAGCCTTCGGCGCGGTGGGCGGTGCCAAAGGCGTCCATCACGAATACGTCGCACAGGGCGGCGTATTGCTGGGCCAACTCGTCGGCGTTCTTTTTCTCGCCCTTGTTGAAGCGCACGTTTTCGAACAGCACCACGTCGCCGGCCTTGACGTCGACGCCGCCCAGGTAATCGGCCACTAGCGGCACTTCGCGGCCCAAGGCCTTGCTCAGGTAGTCAGCCACAGGCTTGAGGCTGTTTTCCGCCGAGAACTCGCCTTCGGTCGGACGGCCCAGGTGGGAACAAACCATCACGGCCGCGCCTTTTTCCAAGGCCAGCTTGATGGTCGGCAGCGAAGCCAGGATACGCGCGTCGCTGGTGACAACACCGTCCTTGACGGGGACGTTGAGGTCTTCGCGGATCAGTACGCGCTTACCTTGCAGATCGAGGTCGGACATCTTCAACACGGTCATGGGTCGCAATTCCTGGGTAACTGTTTAGGGAGCAGGTTTTTTCAAAGCGGTTTGCAGGTAATGCTCGGCAACGTCCAGCATTCGGTTGGCGAACCCCCATTCGTTGTCGAACCAGGCCAGGATGTTCACAAGCCGCGGCCCGGATACACGGGTCTGGCTGGCATCGACAATGGCCGAATGGGGGTCATGATTAAAATCACAGCTGGCGTGAGGCAACTCGGTATAGGCCAGAAGGCCTTTGAGCGGGCCGCTGGTGGCGGCTTCGCGCAGGATTCGGTTGACCTCGGTGGCGTCGGTATCGCTCACGGTCTGCATCGTAATGTCGAGGCAGGACACGTTGACCGTCGGCACCCGCACGGCTTTGGCCTGAATTCGCCCGGCAAGTTCCGGCAGCAGCCGTTCGATGCCGCGCGCCAGACCAGTGGACACCGGAATCACCGACTGGAACGCCGAACGGGTGCGGCGCAAGTCCTCGTGGTGATAGGCATCGATCACCGGCTGGTCGTTCATCGCCGAGTGGATGGTGGTGATCGATACATATTCCAGGCCGATGGCCTGGTCCAGCAGGCGCAACAGCGGCACGCCGCAGTTGGTCGTGCAGGACGCGTTGGACACCAGCAGCTCTTCGCCGCTCAGGCAATCCTGGTTCACGCCATAGACGATGGTGGCGTCGACGTCCGCTTCGCTGGCCATCGGCTGGGAAAACAATACCCGTGGCGCGCCGGCGGCGATGAAGCGCAGGCCATCGTCGCGAGTGTTATAGGCGCCGGAGCATTCAAGCACCAGATCGACGCCCAGGGACGCCCAATCGATGCCTTCGGGGGTGGCGCTGCGCAGGACCTTCACGCAATCACCATTGATATGCAGACAATCGCCCTCGACCCGCACTTCGCCGGGGAACCGGCCATGGGTGGAGTCAAAGCGTGTCAGGTATTCGATGCTGGCCATGTCGGCCAGGTCGTTGATCGCCACGATTTCGAAACCGGCCTTGGCCCCTCGCTCGAACAACGCACGCAAGACGCAACGACCAATCCGGCCGTAGCCGTTGAGTGCAACTTTGTAGGGACGCGGTTGGGGCATGGGGGTTCTCGATTGGCGTGGTGAATCCTTCAGCTCAGTGTTGCCTGAGCCACCGCCTTCGCGAGCAAGCCCGCTCCCACATGAGATTGCATTCCAAATGTGGGAGCGGGCTTGCTCGCGAAGGCGGCAGTCCAGACGACGCAACTTTCGGATCAGTCTTCCAGCAGCTCTTCCGCCTGACCCAGGATGTTTTCCAGGGTGAAGCCAAACTCCTCGAACAGCGCCGGCGCAGGTGCCGATTCGCCGTAGGTGGTCATGCCGATCACGCGGCCTTCCAGGCCCACGTACTTGTACCAGTAATCGGCATGGGCAGCCTCGATGGCGATCCGCGCACTGACCTGCAGCGGCAACACCGCTTGCTTGTAACCGGCGTCCTGGGCGTCGAACACGCTGGTGCACGGCATGGACACTACGCGTACGTTGCGGCCCTGCTCGGTCAGCTTGTCATAGGCCTGGACGGCCAGGCCGACTTCGGAACCGGTGGCAATCAGGATCAGCTCAGGCTCGCCAATGCAATCCTTGAGCACGTAGCCGCCGCGCGCGATGTCGCCGATCTGGTCGGCACCGCGGTTCTGGTGCTGCAGGTTCTGGCGCGAAAAGATCAGTGCCGACGGACCGTCGTTACGCTCGAGGGCGTATTTCCAGGCCACCGCCGATTCCACGGCATCGCAAGGACGCCAGGTGTCCAGGTTCGGCGTGCAACGCAGGCTCGCCAGTTGCTCGATCGGCTGGTGCGTCGGGCCGTCTTCGCCCAAGCCGATGGAGTCATGGGTGAACACATACAGGATGCGTTTTTTCATCAACGCCGACATGCGCACGGCGTTGCGGGCGTATTCCATGAACATCAGGAAGGTCGCGCCGTAAGGCACCAGGCCGCCGTGCAGCGCGACACCGTTCATGATCGCGCTCATGCCGAACTCACGAACGCCGTAGTACATGTAGTTGCCGCTGGCGTCTTCGGCGCTGACACCTTTGCAGCCTTTCCACAGGGTCAGGTTGGAACCGGCCAGGTCGGCCGAACCGCCCAGCAGTTCCGGCAGCAACGGGCCGAAGGCGTTCAGGGTGTTCTGGCTGGCCTTGCGGCTGGCAATGGTTTCGCCCTTGGCGGCGACTTCTGCGATGTACGCCGAGGCTTTTTCGGCGAAATCGGCCGGCAACTCACCGCTGAGGCGACGCACCAGCTCGTTGGCCAGCTCAGGGAATTCGGCGGAATAGGCGGCGAAACGCTGGTCCCACTCGGCTTCGAGGGCGCGGCCTTTTTCCTTGGCATCCCATTCGGCATAGATGTCGGCCGGGATTTCGAACGGGCCATGGTTCCACTTCAGCGCAGCGCGGGTCAGGGCGATTTCCTCGGCGCCCAGTGGCGCGCCGTGGCAGTCTTCCTTGCCCTGCTTGTTCGGCGAGCCGAAACCGATGGTGGTCTTGCAGCAGATCAGGGTCGGCTGGGAGCTCTTGCGAGCCGTCTCGATGGCAATCTTGATCTCTTCCGGATCGTGGCCGTCGACGTTGCGGATCACCAGCCAGTTGTAGGCTTCGAAGCGCTTGGGGGTGTCGTCGGTGAACCAGCCTTCGACTTCGCCGTCGATGGAGATGCCGTTGTCGTCGTAGAACGCGATCAGCTTGTCCAGGCCCAGGGTGCCGGCCAGGGAGGCGACTTCATGGGAAATGCCTTCCATCATGCAGCCATCACCCAGGAACACGTAAGTGTGGTGATCGACGACGTTATGACCAGGGCGGTTGAACTGCGCGGCCAGGACTTTTTCCGCCAGGGCAAAACCCACGGCGTTGGCCAGGCCCTGGCCCAATGGACCGGTGGTGGTTTCCACGCCCGGGGTGTAGCCGTATTCCGGGTGGCCCGGGGTGCGGCTGTGCAACTGGCGGAAGTTCTTCAGGTCATCGATCGACAGGTCATAGCCGGTCAGGTGCAGCAGCGAGTAGATCAACATCGAGCCGTGACCGTTGGACAGTACGAAACGGTCACGGTCGGCGAAGGCTGGGTTGCTCGGGCTGTGCTTGAGGTAGTCGCGCCAAAGCACCTCGGCGATATCCGCCATACCCATGGGGGCACCGGGATGGCCGCTGTTGGCTTTCTGCACGGCATCCATGCTGAGGGCACGAATGGCATTGGCACGCTCACGACGGCTGGGCATCGCTGTTCTCCTGCGGGTATTGAATCGAGAATGAATAAAACGAAACTGAAAAAGGCGAGCATTTTCCCTCACCCACCCGCCCCGGGGCAATGACAGATAGTCATCCATGAGCGTTTTTCCGGTGGATAAAGTCGCATTCGCCAGGTGAAACCTTTCCGCTGATGTGTTGTAGAGTCAAGCACGGGTTGGGAAGTGCCATTTATCCACCAATATCAAAACTTTTTGATATTGACCTTGCGGCGATCCAAACCCCTCACTAGACTGCCGCTCATGAACTTACCCGCGCCCACCATTCGCCATGACGACTGCGATGAGCTGGCGGCCCTTTGCAAGGCCGGCGGCGATCCGTTGCGGCTCAATGTTTTGCGCGCCCTGGCCAACGATTCGTTCGGCGTGCTGGAACTGGCGCAGATCTTCGGCATCGGTCAGTCCGGTATGAGCCATCACCTCAAGGTCCTGGCCCAGGCCGACCTGGTGGCGACTCGCCGGGAAGGCAACGCCATCTTCTATCGCCGCGCCCTACCCCACACCGACCTGTTGGGCGGCAAGCTGCACGCGGCGCTGCTGGACGAAGTGGACGCGCTGGCCCTGCCGAGCGACGTACAGGCTCGCATCGCCCAGGTCCACGGCCAACGGGCCGCTGCCAGCCAGGACTTCTTCGCACGGGTCGCCGAGAAGTTTCGCGCCCAGCAAGACCTGATCGCCGGACTGCCGCAATACCGCGAAAGCGTCGTGGCACTGCTCGATAAATTGAGCTTCGAGCCCACGGCCACGGCGATCGAAGTCGGCCCCGGCGACGGTGCGTTCCTGCCGGAGCTGGCGCGACGCTTCAGCCAAGTGACGGCGCTGGACAACAGCCCGGCCATGCTCGAACTGGCGCGCCAGGTCTGTGAGCGCGAGGCCCTGGCTAACGTCCGCCTGCAACTGGCCGATGCATTGGATGGCATGAACAAGCAGGCTGACTGCGTTGTATTGAATATGGTGCTGCATCATTTCGCCGCGCCGGCCGAGGCACTCAAGCACATGGCCGGCCTGCTGCAACCGGGCGGCAGCCTGCTGGTGACCGAGTTATGCAGCCACAACCAGAGTTGGGCCAGGGAAGCCTGCGGCGATCTCTGGCTCGGCTTTGAACAAGACGACCTGGCCCGCTGGGCCACCACAGCGGGCCTCGTGCCCGGGGAAAGCCTCTATATAGGCTTACGTAATGGTTTCCAGATCCAGGTTCGCCACTTTCAGCGGCCACTGGCGACACTCACCAACGGTAACTTGTAGGAAAACATCGAGATGAGCGAATACTCCCTTTTCACCTCCGAGTCCGTGTCTGAAGGGCATCCGGACAAAATCGCCGACCAGATTTCTGATGCGGTGCTGGACGCCATCATTGCTGAAGACAAGTTCGCCCGCGTGGCGTGCGAGACTCTGGTGAAAACGGGCGTGGCGATCATCGCCGGCGAAGTCACCACCTCGGCCTGGGTCGACCTGGAACAGATCGTCCGCGACGTCATCCTGGGCATTGGCTACGACAGCTCCGACGTCGGCTTCGACGGCGCGACCTGCGGCGTGATGAACATCATCGGCAAGCAGTCCCCCGACATCAACCAGGGCGTTGATCGGGCCAAGCCAGAAGACCAGGGCGCCGGCGACCAGGGCCTGATGTTCGGCTACGCCAGCAACGAGACCGACGTGCTGATGCCGGCCCCGATCACGTTCTCGCACCAGTTGGTCCAGCGCCAGGCCGAGGCCCGTAAATCCGGCCTGCTGCCGTGGTTGCGTCCGGACGCCAAGTCCCAGGTGACCTGCCGTTACGAAGGCGGCAAGGTGGTTGGCATCGACGCTGTCGTCCTGTCGACCCAGCACAACCCTGATGTGTCCTACAAAGACCTGCGCGAAGGCGTGATGGAACTGATCGTCAAGCACGTGCTGCCTGCCGAGCTGCTGTCCAAGGACACCCAGTTCCACATCAACCCGACCGGCCAGTTCATCATCGGCGGCCCGGTGGGCGACTGCGGCCTGACCGGTCGCAAGATCATCGTCGACAGCTACGGCGGCATGGCCCGTCACGGCGGCGGCGCGTTCTCCGGCAAGGACCCTTCCAAGGTTGACCGTTCGGCCGCCTACGCCGGTCGTTATGTCGCCAAGAACATCGTGGCCGCCGGTCTGGCCGAGCGTTGCGAGATCCAGGTGTCCTACGCCATTGGCGTGGCCCAGCCTACGTCGATCTCGCTGAACACCTTCGGCACCGGCAAGATCGGCGATGACAAGATCATCAACCTGGTCCGTGAAGTGTTCGACCTGCGTCCGTACGCCATCACCAAGATGCTCGACCTGCTGCACCCGATGTACCAGGACACTGCTGCCTACGGCCACTTCGGTCGCACGCCACAGACCAAGACCGTGGGTGACGACACCTTCACCACGTTCACCTGGGAAAAAACCGACCGCGCCGACGCCCTGCGCGCCGCTGCCGGCCTGTAACACCCGCCTGTAAAAAAGCCCCTGGCGACTCGGTCGCCAGGGGCTTTTTCATGCCCTGGGTTCACCACCACACACTGTGGCGAGGGAGCTTGCTCCCGCTGGGGCGCGAAGCGCCCCCCCTCAGCCCTCAGGTGTATTGAGTTGCCCGGACTACTGATTGGGGCTGCTTCGCACCCCAGCGGGAGCAAGCTCCCTCGCCACAAAGACTTAACGCAATATTCACGATCGCCGTGCCACCAGCAAAAACGAAGCCGCGCTGGCGAGCAGCCCTGCACACATCCGGTTAAACAGGCGCTTACCGCTGGGCCGGGCAAACAGCCGCCGTGCGTAAATGCCCATGTAGCAATACAGCCCGATGGCGATGCACTCCAGCACCAGGAACAAGCCACCCAGCACGGCGAATTGTTGGGTAACGGTGCCGGTACGGTCGACGAATTGCGGCAGGAACGCAGTAAACAACAGGATCGCCTTCGGATTCCCGATCGCCACCAGGAACTCCTGGCGTGCCAGGCCGGCTCGGCTCATCGAGGCGAGCCCGGCTTCGTTGTCGGCCTCAGGCTGGGCCCGCCACAACTGCACGGCCAGGTAGAACAGGTAACCGGCACCGACGAGCTTGATCCCCAGGAACAGCAACTCCGAGGTGTGCAGCACAGCGGTGAGCCCCACCGCCGCCAGGGCGATCATGATTGCAAACGCCAGCAACCGACCGACACCGCCGCCGCACGCCCGGACGAAGCCATAACGCGAGGCGTTACTGATGGAGAGCAGGTTGTTCGGCCCTGGCGCCATGTTCAGCGCAAAGCAGGCCGGAATGAAAACAGCGAGGGTCGACAGGTCCATTTCGAGCGTTCCAGGCGGAGGCGGATCGAAGGTTCATTCTGCACCGGTCATCGAGGGGTTCAAGGGACAGTTGCGCGGCTAAATCGCGTCGGACTGTACCGCCGCGATTTAGCCATCAGACGCCGCAAAATCCGGTAACGCTCCGGGCCTCGCAACGATCAAGACACTGACTAGCCTTGAGGTACTCAACCAAGCAAGGATGCTTCGATGCCACCGTTCCTGCATGCCCTCGCCTGTCTCGTCTTCATCGCTATTCCCGCGGTTGCTGCGCCCTGTCCCGACTGGCCTGTTGAACGTGCCCAGGCCGAGATCGCCGCACTGCAACAGCAGATCGACACCTGGGACGACAGTTACCACCGCCTCGGCCAGACGCTGGTGGCCGATGAGCTTTATGACCAGTCCCGCAACCAGTTGGGCCAATGGCGCGGTTGCTTCCACCTCGCGGCGCCCGATGATCCCCTGCGCTCGGCGGGCGGAAAGGTGCCACACCCCATCGTCCATACCGGCCTGGAAAAACTCAAGGACGCCGACGCCGTGGAGGCTTGGCTGCAGGGTCGGGAGGACGTCTGGGCGCAGCCGAAAATCGATGGCGTGGCGGTCTCCCTGGTTTACCGCAAGGGCCGCCTGCACCAGGCGATCAGCCGCGGCGATGGTGTCCAGGGGCATGACTGGACCACAAATGCGCGCAAGATCGGCGCCATCCCGCAACAACTGCACCAGCCCATAGACCTGGTCGTCCAGGGCGAGCTGTACTGGCGGCTGCTGGACCATGTCCAAGCCAACAGCGGCAGCGTGAACGCCCGCGGCACCATGGCGGGTTTGATGGCGCGCGATAGCCTGACTGTGCAAGACGGAATCTATATCGGCCTGTTTATCTGGGAATGGCCTGAAGGACCGGACACCCTGCCCGAGCGGATGGCCGCGCTGCACAAGTTGGGTTTCGCCGACACCCGCGACTACCACCAGCCCGTCCGGGCATTGGCCGATGCCCAGCAGTGGCGCGACCACTGGTATCGCACACCGTTGCCCTTCGCCAGCGACGGAATCGTTCTGCGCCAGAGCCGCCGCCCACCCTCCGACCGCTGGCAGGCCAGGGCGCCGTTCTGGAGCGTGGCCTGGAAATACCCGTATGCCCAGGCTTTGGCCGAAGTGCGCAAGGTGCACTTCAAGGTCGGTCGTACGGGGCGTATCACCCCCGTACTGGAGCTTGAACGCATCCGGCTCGACGACCGGTGGATTCGCCGGGTGAGCGTCAGCTCTCTCAAGCGCTGGGAGGAGATGGACATCCGCCCCGGCGACCGGGTCGCCATCAGCCTGGCCGGGCTGACCATCCCACGCCTCGACGAAGTGGTACTGCGCAGCCTCGAACGCCAGGACGTCAATGCCCCCACGGCGAGCGATCATCACTTCTTGAGTTGCTGGCAAGCGACGCCCGGTTGTGAAAGCCAATTCCTCGCACGCCTGAACTGGCTCAGCGGCAAGCACGGGCTTGCCCTGCCCCATGTCGGCCCCGGCACCTGGGAAAAACTCCTGGCTGCCGGTCGACTCAACGGATTACTGGATTGGTTGACCCTCGACGCCGCCGAGCTTGCTAACATTGGCGGCTTCGGCGAGCGCAGTAGCGTCCGCCTGCTCGCCAGCCTGGACAGCGCCCGACAACGCCCTTTCGGACAATGGCTCAAGGCCTTGGGCCTGCCGCCCAGCGGTCAGGCACGACTGGAAGGGCCGTGGCAGAAGCTGGCCGAACGCAGTACCGAACAATGGCAAGCCGAAGCCGGCATCGGACCGGGACGCGCCGCGCAATTGAGCGCCTTTTTTCGCGACCCGCAGGTACTGGCCTTGAGTGACGAATTACGCACCGCCGGGGTCGACGGTTTTTAATCCGACGCCCGTGCGGTTGAACCCAAGGGGCAAGCATGCGTTCCAACAGCGCATCTGCACCGACCGCTCGCGATTTTTTACGGAGTTGCTATGAATTTCCTGTCCCCCGCTGCCCTGCTGCTCTTGTGCAGCGCCATGGCCGCCCCTTTGATGGCGGACGAGCAAACCCCGGAACTCACCGGTTGCGCGGCCAAGCGCCAGGGCATCATCAACCAGATCGAACTGGCCAAGTCCCGTGGCAACCAGGATCAGCAGGCTGGCCTGGAAACGGCCCTGAACGAAGTCACCACCCATTGCACCGATGCTTCCTTGCGCAAGGAGCGGGAAAACAAGGTGCTCGATGCCAAGCACGAGGTCAGCCGGCGCCAGGCCGACCTGGAAAAGGCCATGAAGAAAGGCGATGCCGAGCGGATCAACAAACGCAAGGACAAGCTGGCGGCCTCCCGCAAGGAGCTGCAGGAAGCGGTGGATGAGTTGGATAAGTAGGTT
Organism: Pseudomonas sp. Z3-6; assembly: GCF_051131985.1. Lineage (NCBI taxonomy): Bacteria > Pseudomonadati > Pseudomonadota > Gammaproteobacteria > Pseudomonadales > Pseudomonadaceae > Pseudomonas > Pseudomonas sp. Z3-6. The sequence continues at coordinate 537,363 of NZ_CP071644.1, read as the reverse complement.
CTAGCTGCAAGTTTCTAGCTGCAAGCTGCAAGTTCAAAGCGCCACGCTTGCAGCTTTCAGCTTGAAGCTTGCAACTGCTCCACCATCAATAATCCCGAAACTCTTTATGACAGGCACTGCACGCATCCTCGACCTTCTGCACCGCCGGCCCCAGGTTGCTGGCCCGGTAGGGCTGGACCTTGCTGACGATCACCAACTCACCGGTGGCTGCTTCAAGGTTGCGGGCCAGCTCCTGGAAGCGCGCCTGTTTTTGCCAGACTTCATCCCGGGCGCTGGTGTGGTCTTGCTCGCGTACTTGTGGGAAGTGTTTCCACGGCTCATGGGACAGTTGGTCCAGTTGTGCCGCACCCTCGGCGAAACGTGCGCCGTCAAACGGTACTCGGCCACGCAACATGCCGCCCAGTTCCTCGTTGGTCTTGAGCATCTGCTTGAAGATCGTCTTGCGCTGGCCCAGGGGAGAATTGGGATCGACGCCGCCACAGGCGGACAACATCAGACAGGCCAGCATGGCCATGGAAAATCGTTTTACAAACATCTTGGCCTCGGGGCAGGAAACGGCGATTAGTATCCTCGGATCACCGGTAAAGACCAATGCCCCTATCAACAATACGGGTTGTTCGAGCACCTGACAGTGTTCGAATGGCTGCAAAGGAAATCTTCATGAACAGCCGCATCAAGCCCTGGCACAAAGGCCTGGCATTGACCCTACCGCTGATCGCCCTGTTGGCCGGTTGCAATCGCGGTGAAAAGGTCGAGGAACCGCAGACCCATGCGCTCGCCACCTACGTCAGCGCCCCCTGGGAGGCGTTGCCAACGGTGTCCGATGCAGACCTGCTGGCCGGTTTCGGTTCCTGGCGTAGCGCATGCACCCGGCTCAAGGCCGACGCGGTGTGGGGCGCGACCTGCGCGGCGGCGGCCAACGTGCCGCTGACGGCTGTGGCGGTACGCAGTTTCCTGAAACAAAACCTGGACGTCTATGGCCTGCGCTCGGGAGACAACAGCCCCAACGGCCTGATTACCGGCTATTACGAACCGGTCTACCCCGGCAGCCTCACCCAGACCGCCACGGCGAATATCCCGGTTTACGGCGTGCCGGAAGACATGATCATTGTGTCGCTGGACAGCATCTACCCTGAGCTCAAGGGTAAACGCCTGCGCGGACGCCTCGAAGGCCGGGTGCTCAAGCCGTACGACGATGCAGCCACCATCGAAACCAACGGGGTGAAGGCACCGGTCATTGCCTGGCTGACCGACCCCATGAACCTGCAGTTCCTGCAAATCCAAGGTTCAGGGCGCATTCAGCTCGCTGATGGCCGCCAACTGCGCATCGGTTATGCCGACCAGAACGGCCACCCTTACCGCCCCATCGGCCGCTGGCTGGTCGAACAGGGTGAGCTGAAGAAGGAAGACGTGACCATGGGCACTATCAGTGCCTGGGCCAAGGCCAACCCGAACCGCATTCCAGAATTGCTCGGCAGCAACCCCAGCTACGTGTTCTTCAACCGCAACCCCGACAGCAATGAAGGCCCCCGAGGTTCGCTGAATGTGCCGCTGACCGCCGGCTACAGCGTGGCGGTGGACCGCAAGGTGATTCCACTGGGCAGCCTGTTGTGGCTATCCACTACGCGCCCCGACGGCAGCGTCCTGAACCGGCCCGTCGCCGCCCAGGACACCGGCGGTGCAATCACCGGCGAAGTGCGGGCGGACCTGTTCTGGGGCACGGGCGAGGCGGCCGGACAGTTGGCGGGGGATATGAAGCAGCAGGGACAGATCTGGATGCTCTGGCCCAAGGGCATGGCGTTGCCGTCAGTGCCTCAGGTGGCGAATGCAGTAACCGCCAATCCCTGAGGACTGGGTTCACTGGGCGGGCCCTTTCGCGAGCAAGCCCGCTCCCACACGGATTTCGGGTGCTCACAAGTGTTGTGATTCACTGAAGATAAAATGTGGGAGCGGGCTTGCTCGCGAAGAGGCCAGTACAGGCGCCTTGATTTAAGAACCAGGCTCAGACCGAAACAAAGAAGAAACTCAGGACCAACCCCACCCCCACGAACCACACCAGCGACCGCAGAATCGCCCAGTCCGCCAGATAGCAAATGATGTAGAGCAAGCGACTGGTGATGAACAACACCGCCAACACGTTGATGGTAACCAGTTCGGCATTCCCGGCCAGGTGAGCGACGATCACCGCGGCGGCAAAGAACGGGCTGATTTCAAAGCTGTTCAGTTGCGCGGCGAAGGCACGTCGGGGCGCGCCTTCGAGGGAATCCAGAAAATCCCGTGGGTCATGGTTATCCTGCAACCGGTATCTGCCACCAGCCTTGGCGATCCCGACACACAGGTAAGGCAGGAGAAAAGCAATCAACACACACCACAGGGCAACCGTCATACCGCGTTTTCCTTTTTGAGTTTTATATAGAATCGAGCATCAGGCGCCGGTCAGGATTTCATCACCAGCATGCCAATCAGCACCAGCCCGCAGGCTAAGAGCCGTGGCCGGCCAAAAGGTTCTTTAAGGTAGCGCATGCCAAAGAGCACAACCAGGATCACGCTGATCTCCCGCAGCGCCGCCGCTTCGGCGATCGAGCCCAGTTGCATGGCCCACAGCACCAGAGCGTAGCTGAACAATACGCAGAACCCGACCGCCAATCCCAGTCGCCACTGTTCGCGCCAGAACCGCATGAACGCCGGCCGCTTGCCCACCAGCGCCAGTAACGGGAACGGCCAGGCGCTGAGCAGCGTGACCCAGACCAGGTAATCCAGCGGATGGGACCAACGCCGCAAAGCATGCCCGTCGATAAAGGTGTAGCAGCCGATGCACAGGCCGATCAGCGCCACCACCGGCAGCATCGACCAAGGCAGCCGGTCGCCGCCACCGCCCTGCCACAACAGGCAAAGCATGCCGAACGGGATCAGCAAGATACCGATGACCTGCTGGGTCGTCAGGGCTTCACCGGCGAAAATAAACGTCAGGGCCAGCACCACCAGCGGCGACAGGCCGCGCATCAGGGGATAGACCAACCCCAGGTCACCGACCCGATAAGCCTGGATCAGCAAATAACGGTACAACAGCTCGAACGCCGCCGACGCCAGGATCCACGGCCAGATTTCCAATGGCGGCCATGCCACGAAACCCAGGGCCAACGCGACGAACAGCAGGGCGACGCTGTCCATGCATGCCACCACCAGCAAACGCTCGCCACTGAACTTGATCAGCGTATTCCATGCCGCATGCAACAGTGCCGCTACCAACACCAAGGCCGTCGCAAGCACGGCACGCTCCTTGTCTTGTCCCACCGCCCCGTAGGAGCTGCCGAAGGCTGCGATCTTTTGATCTTTCGCTTCAGACTCAATTGTCGGCGGAAAGATCGCAGCCTCGTTGCACTCGTCAGCTCCTACACCAGTAAGGCTCATGAATTGATTCGCTATCGTTTATACTGCAAACCGATCACGCCGCACTCAGTTGCGCATACACCAATACCAATAATTTTGCTGTTGTCCCGTTCACTCGAACCGGGGCGCCGGCATGCGTATGCCTGATCCGGGCGTCAAGACTACAGACAGAGACCTTGCGCATGCCACTCGCCTTGCTTGCTTTGGCCGTTGCCGCTTTTGGCATCGGCACGACTGAATTCGTCATCATGGGCCTGTTGCCCGATGTCGCCCGGGACCTGACCGTGAGTATTCCCCAGGCCGGGCTGCTGATCACCGGCTACGCCCTGGGCGTGGTGTTCGGCGCGCCGATCCTGGCGATCGGCACCGCCAACATGCCGCGCAAGGCCACGCTGCTGGGCATGACCCTGATGTTTATCCTTGGCAACGTGCTCTGCGCCCTGGCGCCGAACTACACCACGCTGATGGCCGCCCGGGTCATCACTGCGTTGTGCCACGGCGCGTTCTTTGGCATTGGATCGGTGGTGGCGGCCGGGCTGGTGGCGCCGAACAAACGGGCCCAGGCGATTGCCATGATGTTCACCGGCTTGACCCTGGCCAACGTGCTGGGCGTCCCGTTGGGCACGGCCCTGGGTCAATACGCCGGCTGGCGCTCGACCTTCTGGGCGGTCTCGATCATCGGCGTGATCGCCGCCGTTGCCCAATGGGTCTGGCTGCCCAAGGAAATCCCCATGGACAAGGCCAACCTGGCCAGCGAATTCAAGGTCCTGGGCAAGGTCGACGTGTTGCTCGCCCTGGGCATGAGCGTGCTGGCCTCCACCAGTTTGTTCAGCGTGTTCACCTACATCGCGCCGATCCTGCAGGACATCACCGGTGTCAGCCCCCACGGCATCACCGTCATGCTGCTGTTATTCGGCATCGGCCTGACGGCGGGCAGCTTCCTTGGCGGACGCCTGGCGGACCGGCGCCTGCTGCCTGCGCTGGTGGGCATGGCCTTGGCCGTGGTGCTGGTGCTGGCCGCGTTCAGCCAGACCAGCCGGTCGGTGATCCCGGCGGCGATCACGCTGGTGCTGTGGGGCGTCTTCGCCTTCGCCCTGTGCCCGATCCTGCAATTGCTGATCATCGACCAGGCCCACGAAGCACCGAACCTCGGCTCTACGTTGAATCAGAGCGCGTTCAATCTCGGCAACGCGGCCGGGGCCTGGATGGGTGGATTGGTGGTCGCCAGCGGTGCCGACCTGGCGGATCTGCCGTGGGCCGGGGCGGCTGTCGGCGGCCTCACGGTATTGACCGCCTTGTTTTTTATCCATCGACAGCGCCGCTTGGCGGCCGTCGCTATTTGAGGGGCTGGGAAATCTGTCCTGCTCGTGAGTGAAAGGGCGACGCTTTGCATCAGACTTTGCCCCTAATCCGCGCGGGCAGTTTTACCTACCTACCTGAAGCCTTGCTCCAGAGGTTTTTCATTGATATCCGCCGGACGCTGTTGCCGCCGACGGATGTTTATCCAATTGAGACACAACGCCATCCGTCTGCGAACTTTGCTTAAAGTCGGCCTCCACCCACGGTTCAAGGAACGAACCAAATGCTAAGCGCAATCTCGCAACACCCCTCTCGCCCTTTTGAAAGCACAGAGCCGCTTGCAAAACAAGCGCACCCTGCCCCTTGCCTATTGGCATTCGACGCGACATACCGATCGATCATTGTCGTTCGAAAGGAAGACGGTAGCGTCCAACTCAGCATGCATCGGCCTCCCATTACGAAACTGGTGCTAAGTGGCGGTGGCGCCAAAGGGATGGCTTATTCCGGACTTGTCGAAGCCCTCGAAGCCAACGGCGTCATGAACGATATCAGAACGATTTCAGGTTCCTCGGCGGGGGCCATATCGGCCGCCATGCTTGCCAACGGCATGAGTCACGCTCGCTTTGACGAGATCCTTGACGCAATCCCCCTCACGTCCTTGCTCGACAGCACCCATACAATTGTTAGAACACTCCAGAACGGATGGTCGAAGCTGGGCGAAAAACTCAAAACCGTTCCGCTGGCGCAACTGCTGTGTGATCTGTTGCCGCGCCTGGGCTCCAAGGGGATGCCGCTGGAGAATTTGATCCGAGAGGAGTCCTGCGCGGCGCTTCTACAACGCTGCAAAGATCACCCGGAACCTCTTTCCAAAGAGGCGCAACAAGCCGTAGCCAATGTGGAAAAGAACCAATACGTCACCTTCGCCGACTTGGCCGTCCTGAGTAAAGAGATCCCACAGATCAAGACCGCGGAAATCACCGGCACCGTCATGTTCGAAGAAGGCACACAATTGGTGGTCTTCAGCGCGGAATCGACCCCCGATATGGACATTGCCGTGGCCGCGCACATTTCGGCGTCGCTGCCGGTGGTGTTCAGCAAACCGACCCTGCAAGGGCAACCGTTCCAACCGATGGACATAGCCACGGCATGTGCCGATGGCGGCATCCTGAACAACACACCGGTACCTGACATCTATAACCCGACGACCTCCATGAGCCCGATCCCGGACAGCGAGTCTTTGATCCTGGTATTCGAGGCGCAAGAGACGAATCCAGAAAACCAGCGAGGCACGGGCATCACGGCCCTAAAGGACAATTTTCTCAATGCACCCCATACGGCCAGCTCTGTATGGAATGCCGATCAACTGAGGCGCTTTGCCGACCAGACCGTCGTCGTACCGCTGAAATCCAATAAAGGTGATTACCGCGGCCTGCTGAGCGGGACAGTCAATTTCGGCATGTCCAAGGAGATCAAGGATCATCTCCAGGAAGAACTGCGCAAGAAAGTCCAAACCCACCTGGACGAGCACAACGCCACTCGACAAACCTTTTTGTTTGACTCGATCGAGGATGCGCTGTTGGCGTTGGGTGACAAGGAATTCGAGCAGCTAAGGACAGAACTGGAAGGCGACGAAGCCTGCGCCGAGGTGATCTTCTTCAGACAAGAGGCAAAAACGGCATTGACGTTGTTGAAGCTGGCGATCCAGAAGGCCAACGACCTCAGCAACCCGCAAGGCGAGTCCCTCCCACTTAAACCCACCCCGCAAATTTCCACTGCCATATGGCAAATCGATCAGTTTGCAACAACACCCGGCCGGCAGGAATGGCTGGCTAAACGCCTCAATCATGGCAATGACCCGGATTTCATGCAGTTCCTGCAGGCCGCCGCCGAGTGGGATAAAGGCGCGCCCAACGCATCCAAGGTGACCCGTCGCGCCGTCGAGCAAATGCACTTGCAGGACATTGCCACGCGCATCCGTTACGCCGCGCAACACGTGCTGAATCCCGCGCGCTATCTCTTCGGCCAGCCCGATCCGAACATTCATCTGATAGACGAGGCCATCCAGAAACTGCAGAAAGTGCCAGAGATCAACAACTCACAGGACCAGAAGAACGCGTTCAACGGAGCACTCGAAGGGGTCATCGCGAACTACAGATCACGCGCCACAGGAATGCCCAATCCGAATTCAACAACCCGCAATACACTGCGCAACATGCAATTCAAATAACCGCCTACTCCGAGTCAATGCGCTGCGCAGGCTTATCGGGGTGCTTATCTTTCGGCGGGCCCACTTCGCTGCGAATCTGTGCATGGCTGATCAACGCAAAGATAAAACTTCCACCGACGATATTGCCTGCCAACGTCGGCCCGGCAAACACCATCCAGAAATCCTCCCAGGACAATTGCCCGGCAAAGACCAGGTAGGACACTTCGGCCGAGCCGACGACGATGTGGGTGAAGTCCCCGAGCGCCATGAGGTAGGTGATCAGGATGATGATCCACATCTTGGCGCTCTCCATGGACGGAATCATCCACACCATGGTGGCGATCATCCAACCGGAAATGATGCCCTTGGCGAACATCTGGCCAGTGTCGTTCTCCATGACCTTGCGACCGATCTCCAGGAAGGCCAGATCGGTGCGCCGGTCAAAAATCGGCAGGTGCAACATCACATAGGCCACCAACAAGGTGCCGCACAGGTTGCCCACCAGCACCACGCCCCATAACCGGAACAATCGACCGAAATTGCCCAAAGTCGGCTTGCTCATGATCGGCAGCACGGCGGTCAGGGTGTTTTCGGTGAACAATTGCTGGCGCGCGAGAATCACCGCTAGAAAGCCTGCGCAGTAACCGAAACTGGCGATCACTTTGAAACCTTCGTGATCCGGTAATCGAGAATTGAGCAAGCCCATCGCCATCAGGGACAGGCCCATGGTCAGCCCGGCCGCCAGCGCCGACCACCACAGCGCGGCGACGCTACGCTCCAGCTCCAGATTGCCTTGGGTGCGGATGATTTCATGCAGCACGGCCGCCCGCGGCGGCTGGTTACGGTCGACTTCGTGCTGCTCCTGAGCCGAAAGGTCCGGGGTCTTGCCTTCTTTGTGGGTGTCCATACAGCTCCTGAAGCCGTGGCGTGATGTACCTACGACACGCGGCGTCCAGCGCTGTTCAGTTACCTCAGCCTGAAACCGCTATCGCGAGCAGGCTCGCTCCCACAGGGGGACGGCGGTGAACACAAATCCCGTGATCACCCCCAAAATAATGTGGGAGCGGGCTCGCTCGCGAAAGCGCCGGGTCAGCTTGCATCGGGGCTGAATGTGCAGCCGCCTTCGCGAGCAAGCCCGCTCCCACAAGGGGAACACAAATCGGGTGATCAACCCGGGCCCCTTGTGGGTGCGAGCCTGCTCGCGATAGCAGCGCCGCCGAACTCACTCGACGACATCATCCTTGAACTGATCCTTGACGTACTTGATCTCGGTCCGCCCATGAGGCGCAGGCAGGCCGTCTTCGCCGAGGTTGACGAAGACCATTTTCTCCACGGTCAGGATGCTCTTGCGGGTGATTTTGTTGCGCACCTCGCAGGTCAGGGTGATGGACGTGCGGCCAAACTCGGTGGCGGTGATACCCAGCTCGATGATGTCGCCCTGGCGCGAAGCGCTGACGAAATTGATTTCCGAGATGTACTTGGTGACCACGCGCTGGTTGCCGAGCTGGACGATGGCATAGATCGCCGCCTCCTCGTCGATCCAGCGCAACAGGCTACCGCCGAACAGCGTGCCGTTGGGGTTGAGGTCTTCGGGCTTGACCCATTTGCGGGTGTGGAAATTCATGATCACTCCTGAGTGTCTGGCCGTTGGATTGCTGCATCATGGCAGACCGCACGGCCAGGCTCTACGTCGTGGGCCCTATGACGGTCATCGGCAATTTCGATTTGCCGACAGAAACCCTTTTGGAAGATCCGATTAGCCCGTTATAATCGCCACCGTCTTACCTCGGTCCACGCTTTGGACCGTTCCCGCCACCTGTCCGAGGGGCGCTGCAGCAGGCTCGACCTGTCAGGCTCGGATGGGGCGTTGTTTGTACGGGGCTACCCGCACGGACACTAAACGCACAACGGCGCCCATTCGCATACATTACGAATGGAGGCTCTTCATGAGCGCTGTTATCACGCCTGCTGCTTTTACCGACTACAAAGTCGCCGACATGTCCCTGGCTGCCTGGGGCCGTCGCGAAATCATCATCGCCGAATCCGAAATGCCAGCCCTGATGGGTCTGCGCCGCAAGTACTCTGGCGAACAGCCATTGAAGGGCGCAAAAATCCTCGGCTGCATCCACATGACCATCCAGACCGCCGTGCTGATCGAAACCCTGGTTGCCCTGGGTGCCGAAGTGCGCTGGTCGTCCTGCAACATCTTCTCGACCCAGGACCAGGCCGCTGCCGCCATCGCCGCCGCCGGCATCCCGGTATTCGCCTGGAAAGGCGAGACCGAGCAAGAGTACGAGTGGTGCCTGGAGCAGACCATCCTCAAGGATGGCCAGCCATGGGACACCAACATGATCCTCGACGACGGCGGCGACCTGACCGAGCTGCTGCACAAGAAATACCCGGCCGTGCTGGACAAGGTCCACGGCGTGACCGAAGAAACCACCACCGGCGTGCACCGCCTGCTGGACATGCTGGCCAAGGGCGAGCTGAAAATCCCGGCCATCAACGTCAACGACTCGGTGACCAAGAGCAAGAACGACAACAAGTACGGCTGCCGTCACAGCCTCAACGACGCCATCAAGCGCGGCACCGACCACTTGCTGTCCGGCAAGCAGGCGCTGGTGATCGGCTACGGTGACGTGGGCAAGGGTTCGGCCCAGTCCCTGCGCCAGGAAGGCATGATCGTCAAGGTCTCCGAAGTCGACCCGATCTGCGCCATGCAAGCCTGCATGGACGGTTTCGAGCTGGTTTCGCCGTTCATCGACGGGATCAACGACGGCACCGAGGGCAGCATCGACAAGGCTCTGCTGGGCAAGATCGACCTGATCGTGACCACCACCGGCAACGTCAATGTCTGCGATGCCAACATGCTCAAGGCCCTGAAGAAGCGCGCCGTGGTCTGCAACATCGGCCACTTCGACAATGAAATCGACACCGCTTTCATGCGCAAGAACTGGGCATGGGAAGAAGTCAAGCCGCAGGTCCACAAGGTGCACCGCACCGGCACTGGCAGCTTCGATCCACAGAACGATGACTACCTGATCCTGTTGGCCGAAGGCCGCCTGGTGAACCTGGGCAATGCCACCGGTCACCCAAGCCGCATCATGGACGGCTCGTTCGCCAACCAGGTCCTGGCCCAGATCTTCCTGTTCGGCCAGAAATACGCCGACCTGTCGCCGGCCCAGAAAGCCGAGCGCCTGACCGTGGAAGTGTTGCCGAAGAAACTCGACGAAGAAGTGGCCCTGGAAATGGTCCGCGGCTTCGGCGGCGTGGTCACCAAGCTGACCAAGCAACAGGCTGACTACATCGGCGTCACCGTCGAAGGCCCGTTCAAGCCGCACGCTTACCGCTACTGATCGGCGCTATTGCCTGCTCTCCCTGTGGGAGCGGGCTGTGTGGGAGCAAGGCTTGCCCGCGATGAAAACGCCGCGGTCTCTCGAGGACCGCAGCGCCTGGATCGCGAGCAAGCTTTGCTCCCACACAGCCCGCTCCCATATTGTGATGCGCAAGGCGTCCAGGCTTACGAGTTTCCAAGGATATGACCATGTCCCAAGACCGTCGCTACAGCTTCGAGTTCTTCCCGACGAAGACCGATGCTGGGCATGAAAAACTGATCGCCACTGCCCGTCAGTTGGCCCGCTACAACCCCGACTTCTTCTCCTGCACCTATGGCGCCGGCGGCTCGACCCGTGACCGCACCCTGAACACCGTGTTGCAGCTCGAAGGCGAAGTCAAAGTCCCGGCCGCTCCGCACCTGTCCTGCGTCGGCGACAGCAAGGACGACCTGCGCAGCCTGTTGACCCAGTACAAGGCCGCTGGCATCAAGCGCATCGTTGCTCTGCGTGGCGACCTGCCGTCGGGCATGGGCATGGCCAGCGGCGAGCTGCGCCACGCCAACGAATTGGTGAACTTCATCCGAGAAGAAACCGGCGATCACTTCCACATTGAAGTGGCTGCGTACCCGGAGATGCACCCGCAAGCGCGTAACTTTGAAGACGATCTCAACAATTTCGTCCGCAAGGCCAATGCCGGCGCCAACAGCGCGATTACCCAATACTTCTTTAACGCCGACAGTTACTTCTACTTTGTCGAACGTATCCGCAAGCTGGGCGTCGATATTCCGGTCGTGCCGGGCATCATGCCAATCACCAACTACAGCAAGCTGGCGCGTTTCTCCGACGCCTGCGGTGCTGAAATCCCACGCTGGATCCGCAAGCAGCTGGAAGCCTATGGCGACGATTCCTCGAGCATCCAACGCTTCGGCGAGGACGTCATCACGCAAATGTGCGAACGTTTGTTGCAAGGCGGCGCACCGGGGCTGCATTTCTATACCCTTAACCAGGCCGAGCCCAGCCTCGCGGTATGGAACAACCTCAAGCTGCCGCGTTGAATGACTTGATGCGGTTGTACAAAGAGGCCTTGGCGAAAACCAAGGCCTTTTCCATTCAGTTCCTCAGCCTCAAGCAAATGCGTTCGCATCGGATGAATGCCACGAGGCCTCAATGAGCACCAAAGGCAAGCAAAAGGCAACCAAGGCGCAGGCCAGAGCGCTCTAGCTATTTGATGAGTTCTCGTCGTAACCTCAGGCCATGCCCGTCATTGTCCAGCTGCTGACCTCCTTTTTTCTCTTGTGCCTGAGCATGACCGCTCAGGCCGAGAAGTTGCGCATTGTCACCGAGCCCTGGGCCCCGTATGTCTACGAAGAGAACGGCAAGATGCTCGGCCTGGACTACGAAGCCACGGCGATTGTGTTCAAGCGCCTGGGCATCGACGTGGAATGGCAGTTCCTGCCCTGGAAGCGTTGCCTGGCGATGCTCGAACAGGGGTTGGCGGACGGCGCGCTGGACATTTTCCACAGCAATGAACGCGATGCGACGCTGCTTTATCCCAGCGAACCGCTGTCGGACGTGGAATTTGTGATGTTCTACGCCAACGCCCGGCCCCACCCATTTCGCACGCTCGATGACCTGGCCGGCCTGACGGTTGGTACCTCGCCCGGCTACCTGTACAGCCAGGCCTTCAGTGAGTCGCCCCGGTTCAAACGTGAAGCGGCGCCCACCCACGAAGCCAACTTCGGTAAGTTGCAACTGGGTAGGATCGACCTGCTTATCACCGACCGCAGGGTCGGTCGGCATGTGCTCGAACAAATGCAACTGGGCGACCAGATCACCGAAAACCCTATGGTGGTGAGCCGTCAAAGCCAATACCTGGCGGTACGGCGCAACGCCGGCATGGATTTGCTGGTGCAACGCTTCGGTGCCGAACTCAAGCGTTTCAAGCGCGAACCGGCCTATGCCGAACTGAGCGCCCGCTATGGCGCCGGCCCCCTGGCGAAGACCACTCACCCAGCCAGTCCAGTGCTGAAATAAACCGTTGAGCAGCAGGAAAGCGGCGCGCGGCGTTTGCTCTGTTATACTCCGGCCTTCCCGCCAGGCTCACGCCCGGACGCCCGGTCTTGCAAAAGGCATCCCGACACCGCTACAGCGCAGCCTACAGCCCGCGCGAGCCTTGTCCGGACCCGCCTTCGAGGCCCGGCAGGACCGGACGGGATGACGTCTTTTGGTTGAACGTCATTCGCGCCCGGCAAGACTATCCCATTGGGCCAGGCCCTCACTAAAACAGGATTACTCATGTCCTTTGCTTCCCTCGGTCTCTCCGAGGCTTTAGTCGGCGCCATCGAAGCCGCCGGCTATACCCAGCCTACCCCGGTGCAACAGCGGGCCATTCCCGCCGTGTTGCAAGGTCGCGACCTGATGGTCGCGGCGCAGACAGGTACTGGCAAAACCGGCGGTTTCGCCCTTCCGATCCTGGAGCGGTTGTTTCCTAACGGTCACCCAGACAAATCCCAGCGTCATGGCCCGCGCCAACCGCGCGTACTGGTCCTGACCCCCACCCGCGAACTGGCGGCCCAGGTACACGAGAGCTTCAAGATCTATGCTCGCGACCTGAAGTTCGTCAGCGCCTGCATTTTTGGCGGCGTTGGCATGAACCCCCAGGTCCAGGCCATGTCCCGTGGCGTCGATGTACTGGTGGCCTGCCCCGGTCGCCTGCTGGACCTGGCCGGCCAGGGCAGCGTCGATTTGTCCCACGTCGAAATCCTCGTGCTGGACGAAGCCGACCGCATGCTCGACATGGGCTTTGTCCATGACGTGAAGAAAGTCCTCGCCCGCCTGCCTGCCAAGCGCCAGAACCTGCTGTTTTCGGCTACGTTTTCCAAGGACATCACCGACCTGGCCGGCAAGCTGCTGCACAACCCGGAGCGCATCGAAGTCACGCCGCCGAACACCACGGTCGAGCGGATCGAGCAGCGTGTGTTCCGCCTGGCGGCCAGCCACAAGCGTGCCCTGCTGGCGCACCTGATTACCGCCGGCGCCTGGGAACAGGTCCTGGTCTTCACCCGCACCAAGCACGGCGCCAACCGCCTGGCCGAGTACCTGGACAAACATGGCCTGCCGGCCGTGGCGATCCATGGCAACAAGAGCCAGAACGCTCGCACCAAGGCCCTGGCCGATTTCAAGGCCGGCGAAGTGCGCATCCTCGTGGCCACCGACATCGCGGCCCGTGGCCTGGACATCGACCAGTTGCCCCACGTGGTCAACTTCGAGCTGCCTAACGTCGATGAAGATTACGTGCACCGTATCGGCCGTACCGGCCGGGCCGGTCGTTCCGGCGAGGCGATTTCCCTGGTCGCGCCGGACGAAGAAAAACTGCTCAAAAGCATCGAGCGCATGACCAAGCAGAAAATCGCCGACGGCGACCTGATGGGCTTTGATGCCAGCACCATCGAGGCCGAGAAGCCTGAAGTGCGCGAACGTCCGGACGTGCGCAATCCGCGCAACGCCCGTGGCCCACGCGGCGACGGTCCGAATGGCGGCGGTGGCGGCGGCGGTCGCAAAGACAAAGGCAAGGACAAGGGCAAGGAAAAATCGGCCAGCAACAGCAATGGCCGCGGCGAACGCCCTGCCCGCGAGCAAAAGCCTCGCGAAGGCACTCCGGCCCGTGAACAGCAGCGCCCAGCACCGCGTGCCGCAGCCGATCGTGCTCCGGACGAGTTCCTGGATGACGATGTGGATAACTTCGGTAACCGCGTCGACTACGTGCCGCAGCAGAAACCGGCCCAAGGCCGCGGTCGCCGCCCAGGTGCCCCGGCACAGGGCGCCGGTGCAGGCGCTCCGCGCACCGGCACGCCACAAGGTCGCCAGAACGGTCCGCGCAACAGCAACGGCTCGTCCACCGGCACGCCACCGGCCAAGCGCAACGGTCCACGCAACGGTGCCCCCCGTGACGGCCAGGCCCGCCGCGACGACACCCGCCCGCGCCGCCCGGCCCGTGACGACCAGCCTCGCCAGGAACCCGCCGTGCAGAACCCGCGCGGCAACCAACCGAAGATCATGCACAAGGAATCGAAAGCCGATCGTTTCCCGACGCCTGAGCAATTGGACCAGTTGCCAAGCCGTCCGCGGGGCGAAAAACCGGCCTTGCTGACACGCAATCGCTGAGTTTTTCCATGCCTTGAAAAATGCCCCATGTCTCACGACCTGGGGCATTTTTTTGGCCCCAACACAGTTCCAAATGTGGGAGCGGGCTTGCTCGCGAATGCGGTCTATCAGGCAATACTTTATCGACTGACCCACCGCATTCGCGAGCAAGCCCGCTCCCACAAAGGATCCTGCGCTGTTTGTCAGATTACATGTGGCAACAAAAACGCCCCTGATCGCAAGACCAGGGGCGTTTTTTTGTCAGGCGCGAAAGTTACTTCGCTTTGACACCTTCGAACGAGACGTACAGTTCGACCGTGTCGGATTTTGGCCCCAGGTCTTTCTGCTTGCCGAAGTCGGAACGCTTGATGGTAGTGGTGCCTTCGAAGCCGGCACGGTAGCCACCCCATGGGTCCTTGCCTTCGCCCAGGAAAGTCGCCTTGACCACGACCGGCTTGGTCACGCCCAGCAGGGTCAGGTCACCGGTCACATCGGCCGTGTTTTCGCCGGTGGACTTGACGCTGGTGGACACGAACGTGGCCTTGCCGAATTTGCTGGCATTCAAGAAGTCAGCGCTGGCGATGTGCTTGTCACGCTCGGCGTGATTGGTGAACACGCTGGCGGTGTTGACGTTGAACTCGATCTTGCTGGCTTCAGGCTTGGCGGCGTCGAAGCTGAACTTGCCGTCGATGTCCTTGAAGGTACCGGTGATGTAGCTATAGCCCAGGTGGCTGATCTTGAAGTCGACGAAGGCGTGCTGGCCTTCCTTGTCGACCACGTAGTCGGCAGCCATGGCCTGGCCGGCGGACAGCAGGGCAGAACCGATTGCCAGGGCGGCGAGCGTCTTTTTCAACATGCTTTCTATTCCTTTGGAGTCGAGGTTGAACATCAGGCTTCGCGCCCCAGCATTCGCTTGAGGGTCGCGTCACGGTCGATAAAGTGGTGTTTCAATGCTGCCAACGCATGAAGGCCGGAAAAAATTACCAATGCCCATGCCAGGTAGAAGTGGATCTGGCCGGCGACGTCTGCCTGATCGGGCAGTCCGGACACCAGCGCGGGTACTTCGAACAGGCCAAACACCGGGATCCCGACACCGTCTGCGGTGGAAATCAGGTAACCGGCAATCATCACGGCGAACAACCCGAGATACAGTGCGCTATGGCCAAGCTTGGCGCTGACGCGGGTCAGGCGGCCATAGGTTTGCAGGGTCGGTGGCGGCGGGCTGACAAACCGCCAAACCACCCGCAGCAACATGACCGCCAGCAGCACCAGGCCAATGCTCTTGTGCAGGTCCGGTGCGTCTTTGCGCCAGGTGCTGTAGTAATCCAGGCCGACCATCCACAGGCCCAGCGCGAACAACCCGTACACCGCCAGGGCAACGGCCCAGTGCACAGCGATACTGACCCAACCATAACGAGAAGAAGAGTTGCGTAGCTGCATTGCTCATATCCTGTAAAAACTGCGCTCAAGACTAGCGACTTATCTATCGATTTAAAGCGGAAAATTTCGCTTTGAAATATCGAGAAATACGATCATCAGTCTGGGAGGGGAGCGTTAAGGAAAGATTAAAGCGGATGCGCTGCGTGATGGCGAGGGGCAGCCAAGAGAACGGCTTGGCTGGAAGACGTAATCGCGAGGCTCAGTCCTACCAAAGCGGCCACGAGCTAAAGCCTTGATTGTTAGTCCACCGCGCATTTTGGGTTATAGGGATCGAAGGTGCATTTGTACGCCAACTGAGTGTCTTGCTCGAGGATCACCGGAGTCATTAGAGGCTCATGGTCATCACCATACACACAGCCATACAACGAAACCAATACGGCCATCGCTAATAGTATTTTCATACTCGCTCCTGTTTTTTTGAGGAGCCTAGACTCATGGCTTGGTGCGCTCTATCACCTGCTTCTGGTTAAAGGGTGGGAAGTTTCCGATATATCGTCGAGGCGTGTAGGACGTTAGCGAGCATTACACGACGCCTGGCTTTGAGTGGCAGCAGCGCGCCTGATGCTGAATAAAAATGCGGCCCTTGAGCCTGATGCCTATCAGTTAGGAGCAAACGGCATAAATCCTGTGGGAGCAAAGCTTGCTCGCGATAGCGGCAGAGTCGCCAACATCGTTGTCGGCTGGCTTACCGCAATCGCGAGCAAGCTTTGCTCCCACAGGTTTGCTGCTTAACTGACTGGCACTAGCCGCGTTTTTCTCATTTGTGCGGTTACTGAGCCTTGGTCTCAGTAGCCGTCGTCGGCTTGACTGCTGGTTTTTTCACCGGCTCGGCCTTTTTCACCGGAGCCTTGGCCGGGACTTTTTTAGCTGGGGCCTTGGCAGCCGGTTTTTTCGCCGCGGGTTTGGTCGCTGCTTTCTTGGCTGGCTCAACCTTCGCCGGGGCCGGCGCGGGAGGTTCCACCGGGACCGGTACTGGGGCGGGAGCAGGCGTTGGCGCTGGCGGCGGTGCTACCGACTCTGGCGCCTTCACCGGCTCGGGCTTCTTGTCGTCATCCGAACCGCCAAACAGGTTGCTGAAGAAGTTGCCCTTCTTCGCCGCTACCGCACCCGCGGCGGCTGCCGTTGCAGCCGGAACAACCTTGGCCGGTTCGAACGACTTGCCGGCCGCCAGGTCTTCAACCTGACTCGCCGCCCGCTGGCCGCTGCGCAACGCCCCCTCCAGGGTACCCGGGTACAACGTATCGGTATGTTCACCGGCAAAAGCTACGCGCTGCAACGGCTTTTCCCACAGGCGCCAGTACTTGCTGATCTGGCCCGGACCAAAGGCCAGGTAGGCGCCGCCCATGGACGGGTCGGTGCTGTAGCGGCGGATCTCATAGCCGGTGAACGCGCCACGGGCCTGTGGATAAAACGCGTGCAGGCGGATCAGCACCTGGTCGACCATCTGTTTGTCGCCGAAGGCCTGCATCACCCGGGCGTTGTCGCCGGACAGGTTGATGACTACGTTGGCGCCGCCCTTCAGGGCCGGCTCGATCCACATCATGCCCAGGCCGGTGTTGCTGTAGATCTCACCCGACATGCGCGCCTTGCTGTCCCAGACCGGGGTCTTGAACTTGAGCATGATCTGGTCGCGCCAGCCGTAGTTGGTGCCTTTGATCGCACCTTGATGCTGGGCATCCAGGGCCGGGGTCAACTGGATCTTGTTCAGGGCTCGCAATGGCACCGCCAGCACCACGTAGTCAGCCTGGTAGCCCACGCTGCCGACCTTGACGGTCACGCCGTCCTTGTCCTGGGAGATGGCCGACACGGGCGAGTTGGTCTTGATGGTTTTCAGCTGCTTGACAAACGCCTGGGCCAGGACCGGACTGCCACCGAGCAAGCGCGAGGCCCGCAGGTCGCGGTCGGACACGCCGCGATAGACGCGGTTCTGCTGAGCGAAATACAGCAGCGACAGGCGCGAAGGCTCGTCGTACCGCGTGCGGATTTCCTGGTTCACCAGCTGACGGGCCGTGGCCGGCAATTGCAGGCGGTCGAGCCAGTTGGACACGGTGATCTGGTCCAGCGCATGCAAGGTATTTGTGGCCGCTGGATTCTGTGGGTCATCGATGGAGCGCGCCAGGTCGTCCAGGGTGGTTTCGTAGCGCTTGAGGGCTTCGGCGGTGGCCGGCTGCTTGGTCGCCAGGTCTGCGGCGGTGAAATACGTACCGTCGATCAGGTAGCTGGGGGTCCGCACGAATTCCGGGGCCGGCGTGGTGCTCAGCTTGAAGGTGGAGACGTACTTGTTCAGTACCGGCTGGGTCTTTTCGTTGCCGATCCACTCGCTGGTGGCCATGCCCGAGCGGCCACCCAGGCTTGGCTTGGCTTCCAGCAGGGTCACGGCCCAGCCCTTGTTTTGCAGCTCGTAGGCCGCCGTCAGTCCGGCCAACCCGCCGCCGATGACGATGGCCGTCGGTTGCTTGTCCTTGGCCAGCGCCGAAACGCTGAACAGCCCTATCATCACCAGCGCACAGGCGCGCAGCCAACCAGCAGACATTCAACGAACTCCGGATTAAAACCTAGGAAATTTCAGCTTCGAGCCAGTCGGCCCAGGGAACGGCGAAGAATACGTCAGCCATCAAAACGCCGCCAGCGACGTCTATCGCCTGGCTCAAAGTAGCGCGAATGACACAATGGGTTGTCCCCACGGCCGCCATTGCATAGGCTTGCGCGATTGTTTTGCCCGCGCCCGCCGCGAGCCGCCTCGAGGAGACTGTACATGGGCCTGAATAACCAGTGGATGCAACGCGACCTCGCGGTGCTGTGGCATCCCTGCACCCAGATGAAAGACCACGAACAGCTGCCCCTGATCCCCATCAAGCGCGGTGAAGGCGTGTGGCTGGAAGATTTCGAAGGCAAGCGCTACCTCGATGCCGTCAGTTCCTGGTGGGTCAACGTGTTCGGCCACGCCAACCCGCGCATCAACCAGCGCATCAAGGACCAGGTCGATCAACTGGAGCATGTGATCCTTGCCGGTTTCAGCCACCAGCCGGTGATCGAGCTGTCCGAGCGCCTGGTAAAAATGACGCCCGAAGGCCTGACCCGGTGCTTCTACGCCGATAACGGTTCGTCCTGCATCGAAGTGGCGATGAAGATGAGCTTCCACTACTGGATCAATCGCGGCCAACCGGACAAGAAGCGCTTCGTCACCCTGAGCAACAGTTACCACGGCGAAACCATCGCGGCGATGTCGGTGGGCGACGTGCCGTTGTTCACGGAAACCTACAAGGCGTTGCTGCTGGACACGATCAAGGTGCCGAGCCCCGACTGTTACCACCGCCCCGAAGGCATGGGTTGGGAGGAGCATTCGCGGAATATGTTCGCCGCCATGGAGCAGACCCTGGCCGAGCACCACGACACGGTGGCGGCGGTGATCGTCGAGCCGCTGATCCAGGGCGCCGGCGGCATGCGCATGTACCACCCGGTGTACCTGAAACTGCTGCGCGAGGCCTGCGACCGCTACGGCGTGCACCTGATCCACGACGAAATCGCCGTCGGCTTCGGCCGCACCGGGACGATGTTTGCCTGTGAACAGGCCGGCATCACCCCGGATTTCCTCTGCCTGTCCAAGGCCCTGACCGGCGGTTACCTGCCGCTGGCGGCGTGCGTGACCACCGACGAGGTCTACAGCGCGTTCTACGACGACTACCCGACCTTGCGCGCCTTCCTGCATTCCCACAGCTACACGGGCAACCCGCTGGCCTGCGCGGCGGCCCTGGCGACGCTGGATATCTTCGAAGAAGACAACGTCATCGAAAACAACCGAGCCCTGGCCCAACGCCTGGCCAGCGCGACCGCCCACCTGGCCGACCATCCGAACGTCGCCGAGGTGCGCCAGACCGGCATGGTGCTGGCCATCGAGATGGTCAAGGACAAGGCCAGCAAGACCGCTTATCCATGGCAGGAACGCCGCGGCCTCGCCGTGTTCCAGCATGCCCTGGAGCGCGGTGCATTGTTGCGACCGCTGGGCAGCGTGGTGTATTTCCTGCCGCCGTATGTCATCACCCCCGAGCAGATCGACTTCCTCGCCGAAGTGGCCAGCGAAGGCATCGACATCGCCACCCGGGACAAGGTCAGCGTGGCGGTGCCGAAGGACTTTCACCCGGGTTATCGCGATCCGGGCTGACGGCAGATTTCTCTGTGGCGAGGGAGCTTGCTCCCGCTGGGCCGGTCCGACGCTTCGGGCGAAGCGGCCCCTCCTGGCGATTGCTGCGCAATCGAGCGGGAGCAAGCTCCCTCGCCACAAAGCTCCCTCGCAGCAACGTCGAATTCAGATTCAATAGAGAACAAAACATGAGACTGTCCCGCTTCTTCATCGATGCCCCCCTGAGCCTCGGCGATCACGAGCTGCCTGAGGCCCAGGCCCACTACATAGGCCGGGTGCTGCGCATGGCCGAGGGCGATGCGGTGCAGGTGTTCGACGGCTCCGGCCAGGAGTTTCGCGGCACCCTGGCCGAAGTCGGCAAGAAACGCGTGCGGGTGCAACTGGACGAGCAGTTCGCCGGACAGCCTGAATCGTCGCTGCGTATTCACCTCGGCCAGGGCCTGTCCCGGGGCGAGCGCATGGACTGGGCGATCCAGAAGGCCACGGAATTGGGGGTCAGCGAGATCACACCGATTTTCAGCGAGCGCTGCGAAGTGCGCCTCAAGGACGAGCGCGCCGACAAACGCTTGCTGCACTGGCGCCAGGTGGCGATCAGCGCCTGCGAACAGTGTGGACGCTCGACCGTGCCGGTGATCCACCCGCCGCTGTTGCTGGCGGACTGGTTGAAGCAGGCCGAGGCCGAACTGAAACTGGTACTGCACCCGGTGGCCGAGCCGCTGGTCAGCCATGACAAACCGTCCACACTGGCCTTCCTGATCGGCCCTGAGGGCGGCTTGTCGGATGCCGAGGTCGAGCAGGCCAAAGCCGCCGGCTACCACGCCGCCCGCCTCGGCCCCCGCGTGCTGCGCACCGAAACCGCGCCGGTGGTGGCGTTGGCGGTGGCGCAGCAGTTGTGGGGGGATTTCTAAGGCTCCGCCCCATTGAAGATGCCATTTAATGTGGGAGCGGGCTCAGCGGTACATGACACTTACTGCACCGGCTCACTCGTCGGTTTGGCAATGATCGCCTTCAACTCGCTGGTCATCGGAAACTCCAGGTTCAGGCCCTTGGGTGGAATCGGTTTCTGGAACCAGCGGTCGTAGATCTCGTTGATCTCCCCCGACTTGTACAAATCGGCCAGGGTCGCGTTGACCAATGCCAGGAATTGCGGATCGTCCTTGCGCACCATGCAGCTGTAGATCTCCCGCGATTGCTCCTGCCCCACCACCACCCACTTGTGCGGGTCGCGGGCCTTGGCCCGTTCGCCGTAGAGCAGCGCATCGTCCATGTAGAACGCCGCCGCCCGGCCGGTCTCGAGCATCTGGAAGGACTCGCCGTGGTCCTTGGCGCTGATGATGAACATGTCGGCCTTGTTGTCCTGGTTGTAGCTTTTCAGGAAGCGCTCATTGGTGGTGCCGGCGGTGGTCACCACGTTCTTGCCACGCAGGTCGGCGAAGCTGTGAATGCCGCTGTCCCTGGCCGTCAGCAACTGGCCCTTCACGTAGATAAAACCATAGGAAAACGCCACTTGCTTCTGCCGCTCGGCCGTCACCCCGGTGGAGCCGCACTCCAGGTCCACGGTGCCGTTCTGCACCAGTGGAATGCGGGTCTGGGAGGTAACCAGGTTGTACTTCACGTTCAGTTGCGGCAATGCCAGTTGCTGCTTGATGCGCTCGACGATCTTGCTCGCCAGTTCCACCGAATAACCCATCGGTTTGCCGCTGTTATCCGCGACATAGGAAAACGGCACCGAGGCGTCACGATAGCCCAGGGTGATGGTCTTGCTGCTAGCGATCTTGCCCAGCGCGCCCGCCGTTGGCGCCTCATTGGCAAAAGCCGCGGCGCTCAATAGCAGGCTCAGGGTGCAGCCGATCAACGTGATTTTTTGCATTGTTATTCTCCGTTGGGTAAGTCAGGCGGCGCGGGGCGTCAGGCCCTGCAAGTCGATGGAAGGTGTGTGCTGGCGGATCAGCTCGCTGAGCACGCGAGCACTGCCACACGCCAGGGTAAAACCCAAGGCCCCATGGCCCAGGTTGAGCCATAGGTTACGGTAGCCGGTGGCGCCGATCAGCGGCACGCCACTGGGGGTGGCCGGGCGCATGCCGGCCCATTCGATAGCACGGGAATAATCCCCAGCCTGGGGAAAAGTTTCCAGGGCCTGGCGCTTGATCAAGGCCAGGCGCTTGGGGTCCGGCGTCGGGTCGAAGCCGACGATGTCGACCATCGCCGCGATTCGCAATTGTTCGCCGATCCGCGCGTAGACAACTTTGCGGTCGTAGTCGGTGATGCTCAACTCCGGCGCCTGATGCTCGGGACCAATGGGCACGGTCAAGCTGTAGCCCTTGAGCGGATACAGCGGCATCCGCACGCCGGGCAAGGCGAGCGCGGCGCTGCGGTGGCCGGCAGCGATCACCAAGTGCTCCACCGGCAGCCGCTGCCCGTCCAGCACGATGGCCTGCACCGCGCCATTGGCGTGTTCGATGGCGCTGACCGGCTGCCCCAACAGGAACTCGCAGCGCCCCGAAGCGCGCAAACGTGCCGCCAATTGCTGGCAGAACCCATGGCAATCGGCGACCTCCTCATCCGGTGTGTAGATCCCGCCTACATACGGCACGCCGGCCAGGGCCGGTTCCAGGGTCGCGCACTCGGCGGGGCCAAGCACCTGCTGAGAGGCACTGTCCGCCAACCCCTGCCGCGCGCGCCGAAAATGCCCGGCGTCACGAAACGTCACCAGCTTGCCGTTGCGCCGCCACTCGAAGCCGTCGAGGTGGTCCTGCTCGCGCCAGCCCTGCAAGGTCGCCTGGCTCAACAGCGCCAGGCGCAGCAGGTGGGCGCCGTTGCGCCGATTGACCGAAGTCCGGCACGCGCCAATGAACGCAGCCATCCAGCGCCACTGCGCCGGGTCCAGGCGTGGCCGCAGCTTGAGCGGCGAGTCACCGCGCAGCATCCAGCCCAGGGCCTGCCAGGGCACGCCGGCATCCGCCAGCGGGGCGACATAGCGATAGGACAGCTGGCCACCGTTGGCAAAACTGGTTTCGCTGCCCAAGGTCTCCCGGGCCTCCACCACCTTCACGTCGATGCCGTCGCGCACCAGCGCATAAGCCGTCGCCAGCCCCACCACGCCACCGCCGATGATGCAAACCCGCTGAGCCATGTCCGTCTCACATCTGTTTTGAATGGCTTCAGGTTAGGGCCAGGTGACAGGCCGCGAACAATGAATAAAGATGGGCCCCCTATAAACAAAGGTTATGGGCTTGCCATGCGCCTTCGCCATATCGAGATTTTCCAGGCCATCCGCCAGACCGGTTCCATCAGCGGTGCGGCCCAACTGCTGCACGTTTCGCAACCGGCGGTGACCAAAGTGCTGCAGCACGCCGAGCAGCAATTGGGGTTTGCGTTATTCCTGCGGGTGCGCGGCAAGTTGCAGGCCACCCCCGAAGCGCTGGAGTTGGAGCGCGAAGTCGACAAGGTCAGCGAGAGCCTGCAAGGTGTCCGGCGCCTCGCCCAGAGCCTGCGCCGCGAGCCGGGCCACAGCCTGCGGATCGGCGCGACACCGGCCCTGGCCTTGTCGCTATTGCCGGCGGCGATCCATCAATGGACCCGACGCTACCCGGACATCGTCTGCGAGTTGTCCAGCGCCCACAGCCGCGAACTGACGCAGAACCTGCTGATGCGCGAAATCGACGTGGCCCTGACCCTGCAACCGCCCGATCATCCAGGACTCAAGGCCCGGGCCCTGGCCAGCGGCGTATTGGTCGCCCTGGCGCCGAGCGGTCATTGGCCCGAAGCGCAGGTGGGCCAGCCGATGCCGTTGCAGGCCCTGGCCGGCGCACCGTTGATCGGCCTGTCCAGTGCCGACCCACTTTCGGCCAAGCTGGACGGCTATCTCAAGGCCGTGGAACCGCCGCCGCGCATCAGCATCGCCGTACAGACCTATTCACTGGCCCGGGCCATGGTCGAGTCCGGTGCCGGGCTGGCAGTGATCGACCCGTTCACCGCGCTCGGCGCTTCGAGCACTCGCACCGCCATCCGGCCGCTGTCGCCCCCACTGCCGATTTCCCTGTACGCCGTGACCCGTGCCAATGAGGCGCCGGTGCATACCCTCGGCGCGTTGCTGGAGATTTTTGCCAGCCAGGCCCAGGCGCAGTTGGATCGCCTGTTCGCCGCCGCTCAAAGCACGTAGAACAGAATCGCCACGAAGTGCAGCAGACTGCCGGCCATGACAAACAGGTGCCAGATGCCATGGGCGTGGCGCAGCCGGTGGTCGAGGGCGAAAAAGATAATGCCGACGGTGTACAACACGCCACCCGAGGCCAGCCAGGCGAACCCTGTGCTGCCCAACGCCGCCAGCAAGGGCTTGACCGCCACCAGCACGATCCAGCCCATCACGGCGTAGATCACGATCGACAGGATCCGCGCTTCGGAACGCGGCTTGATTTCCTGCAAGATACCAATCACGGCCAGCCCCCAGACGATCCCGAACAATGTCCAGCCCCAGGGCCCACGCAGGGTCACCAGGCAGAACGGGGTGTAGCTGCCGGCGATCAACAGGTAGATCGAGAAATGATCGACCTTCTGCATGATTTCTTTTTTGCGCCCGCGCACGCTGTGATAGACCGTCGAAGCGCTGTACAGCACCAGCAAGGTGAACCCGTAGATCGCCACGCTGACGATCTTCCATGGATCGCCGGCCATCCCGGCGATCACCAGCAACCACACCGCGCCGATAAACGCGGCCACCGCCCCCACCAGGTGCGTCCAGGCGTTGAGTCGTTCCCCGTGATACATCCAATACCACCTCGCATTTAGAAACAGGGGCCAAGGCTCAGGCTTGGCGCTTGAAAGTGCAATGGTTTGCTCTCTGCATCGCACACAGAACCTGTGGCAAAAGATCATTTGTGGCGAGGGAGCTTGCTCCCGCTTGACCGGGCTGGCGCTCCAGTGCGCAGCGCTCACAAGATCCTTGGGGCTGCTGCGCAACCCAGCGGGAGCAAGCTCCCTCGCCACAAAGGCTCTCCAGCCACATGAATCGCGTCGCCAGGAAGACATGGGGCACAATCAGCCCATACGAATAAGAGTCCGCCCCATGCTGATCGACGAAGAATTGACCCTGAAGAAACTCGAGGTGTTCCTGGCCTTCATGCGCACCGGCAACCTGGCGCGGGCGGCGGCCGAGTTGCAGACCAGCAACGTCAGCGTGCACCGGGCCATTCACTCGCTGGAAAGCGCCTTGCGCTGCCCGCTGTTCAAGCACGAAGGCCGCAACCTCACGCCGTTGGAAAGCGCCTATGTGCTGGAGGAACGGGCGCAGAAGCTGATCCAGGACGTGGTCGACAGTGTGCGCCTGACCCGCGAGGCCGCCGGCTTCTCCGCCGAGCGCTTCAAGCTTGGCTCGCTGTATTCGCTGACAGTCAAGACCGTGCCGCAGTTGATCATGGGCCTGAAGATCCGCCGCAGCGAACTCAATATCGACCTGATCATGGGCTCCAACATCGACCTGCTGTACAAGCTCAAGAACATGGAAGTCGATGCGATCCTGGTGTCCCTGGACGACAGCGTCAACGACCCGGATTGCGAGCAGATCGCGCTGTTTTCCGATGACATCTTCCTCGCCACGCCGGCCGACTCGCCCTTTGCCCAGCGCAGCGAAGTCGACTTGGCCGAGGTCCGCGACGAAACGTTCATCACCCTGACCCAGGGCTTCGCCACGCATCAGGACGGTGTACGGGTGTTCAAGCAGGCGGGGTTCGAGCCGAAGGTGGCGATGCAGGTCAACGACATCTTCACCCTGCTGAGCATGGTCAGTTCCGGGGTGGGCTACGCTTTGCTGCCGGGCCGGATTGCAGCGGTGTATGAAAACCGGGTGAAGCTGATCCCCTTGCAGGAAAAGTACCGGTTGCAGCAGCACATTGGCGTGGTGTTCCTGAAGGCCAAGGAGCGTGATCCGAACTTGCTGGCGTTGTTGGCGGAGTGCCGGATGTATGCCAATCGGCAGGCGTGAGACCGAGTTGCCCCCTTCGCGAGCAAGCCCGCTCCCACAGAGGACTCGGGGTCTACTGTGGGAGCGGGCTTGCTCGCGAAGAGGCCAGTTCTTTCAACAAAGAGACTAAGCCCTACCCCATCAACCCCCGCATGATCAAGAACAGCAGCGAAGGCCCGAGCAAACACCCAAGTGCCGTGTAGAACGCCGCCGTCAGGCAACCATACGGCACCAGCTTCGGATCGGTGGCCGCCAACCCACCGGCCACGCCGCTGGAGGTGCCCATCAAGCCGCCAAAAATCACCGCGCTGCGCGGGTTGTTGAGGCCGATGTACGGCGCCACGAACGGCGTCGCCACCATCACCAGGATCGCCTTGATCAATCCGGCGGCAATGGACAGCGCCATCACCTCGGAACTGGCCCCAATCGCCGCCCCGGTCACCGGCCCGACGATGTAGGTCACCGCTCCCGCACCAATGGTGGTCAGGCTCACCGAATCGGTATAACCGAAGGCCATCGCCACGCCGACACCGGCAATGAACGACGTACCGACGCCGACAAACAACGCCAGCACCCCGACGAAACCGGCGCGCTTGAGTTCCTCGACGCTCACGCCGAACGCCGTGGCGACGATGGCGAAGTCCCGCAGCATGGCACCGCCCAGCAGGCCAATCCCGGACAGCAGTGGAATGTCCACCACGCCCTTCTGCCCACCGGTCATTGCCCCGCCGATGTAGGAGAGCACTAGCCCCAGCAGGATGGCGATGGCCGAACCGTGCAGGCGGCCCTTGGTGAAGGTATTGCTGATCCAGTAGGACACCCACATGGTGATGCCGACAATGGCAAAACCGCTGATCAGGCCGTAGCCGGTGATGACTTTCATCATGGATTCGTACATGGCAATCACCCGACCGTCTTGACGGAGATGTCGGCCTGAGGCCCTTTGTTGCCAATGCGCACCAGCACCGGTACCAACGCAAAGGCAATCACCACCGCCAGGGTCCCGGCCAGGATCGCCATCGGCCCACCCTTGAGTGCACCGTAGACGTTTTGCTGGGCCGCCATCGCGACCACGATGGGGATGTAGATCGCACTCCAGAATTCCACGCCGGCCTCGGATTTGCCCGTGAACAGGCCGCGTTTGTTCAGGTAACTGCCCAGGCCGATCAACAGCAGCATCGCAATGCCGACGCCGCCGACGTTGGCCGGCACGCCAATCAGCTTGCCCAGCAGCTCGCCGATGAAAATACCCGCCAGGGTACAAAAGGCCAGGAACGCCACACCGTAAATAATCATTGTCGTAGTCCTCAAAGTGCATCGTCGAAGTTGTTGTTTTTGTGCTTCGCCAGCTTGAGTCGGTGGTCTAGGGTTGGCGGCTTCCCTCCTCACGCAACAGCGCTTGCAAGGTATCGAGCCGAGCACCGTCGAAGGCGATGACGGAGCCCTGCTCGAACACCCGGCGCGCCAGGGCGGTGAGCACCGCACCGGGCGGCAGTTCGATCTGCAACCGCACGCCTCGCTCGTAGGCGCTTTGCACCGTGCCGCGCCAATCGACGACACGGCACATGTTGAAGGCCAGGTCGTCGCGCAGGGCATCGATCTTGATCACCGGCCGGGCGCGGCTGCCGCTGAGATAGCCCAGTGTCGGAGCTTTCAACGGCACCTCGGCAAACGCCTCGGCCAACGTCCGGGCCGGCGCCTCCAGCAACGGACAATGGGACGGCACGCTCACCGCCAGCCGGCAGGCCTTGCCAGCGCCTTGGCTCCGAGCCTTTTCGGCAACGAGGCCCATGGCGCCGTCGCTGCCGGCAATGACCACTTGGTTATCGGCATTGATATTGGCCAGGTAGACCGGCGTTGTTTCACTGTGCACCTGGGCCAGCAAGGCTTCCACCGCCGCGAGGTCCAGGCCGATGATCGCCGTCATGCCGTAGCCTTGCGGGTAGGCCTGCTGCATCAGTTCGCCGCGCAGGCTGACCAGCCGCAACGCATCCTCGAAAGCCAGCGCCCCGGCCACCACTGCCGCCGGATACGCACCGATGGACAGTCCCGCCACATAATCAGGCGCGGGAGCCCGTTCCAGCAATCGGCGGGCCGCCGCCACGCCGGCGATCAGCAGGCACAGCTGCACGGCGCGGGTTGATTGCAAGGCTTCAGCGCTGTCCAGCCGCAAGACGTCTTCACCGAGCACAGCACCCGCCTCGTCCAGGATCCGCGGCGCCACCCCATGGAGCATGCCCACGCGCTGCGCACCCTGGCCGGGAAAGACCAAGAGCCTGCTCACGCGACCTGCTCCAACGAAGGCTGCCAGGGATCGCTCACCAGCCGGGCCCGGACATCATCCTTGAGCAAGACCCGACGGGACGAGCCCGCCCATTCGCGCAAGGCCACGGCGCCGCAAGGGGTTTGCAACTGCATGTCCACGGCGCATACCGAAGCATCCAGTAGCGCCAGCAACTCCTTGGCCTGGAGCCGATCCAGGCGCTGCGGCGTGCGCAGAATCAGATCCAGGTCGCTGCGCTCATGCAGTGCCTCGACACCCGTGGCGAGTTCGAATCCGGCGCTGCCACTGACCCCCCAGGCCCAGCCGCTGGCATCGAGCAGCGGGCGCAGGCGGGCCAGCGTGTGCAGGGCCGGCAGGTCGCGAGTCGACTCGACGTGACAGAGGTCTTCCGGCCTGACGCAACGGGAGATCGCCGCGACCGCCATCGATGTTGCATAACGCTGCTCGCGCAAGCGCCCACGCACGCCGACCGCGATTCGATCCGGTGCCGTCAGCGAGCGCCGAACCACCACCGGATGACCGGCGGCAATCGATTCGACCACCCATGCCGGCGCACTCGCAGGCACCTGCTCCGGGGTCATCCCCCAGAGCAGGTCATGGGCCAGGTACGTATTCACCACTGCGCTCTCAACAATTGGCGAACCGTGCTGGAGGCTGCCCGATGGGTCGCACCGAGGCGACTGCTCAAGTCGCGAGGCGCAGTGGCGACATCGTTGATCGCCTGTTGCAGGCAATCGATGACCCGGGCCAAATCAGTCGCCGAGGGCTGTTCGATCTGCTCCACCGACAGGGTTTCCCACAGCAAGCCCAGGCTGGCAAAGCTGTCGATGTCATAGGCCATCGGCGGCACGCTGGCAGCCAGCGCTTCAAGCTCCTCGACACTGCGCAAGGTCACCCGCGCCGCCGAAGCCTTGCCCATGGCGTGGACCATCACGCCCGGGTCGCGCAGGGCGATCAACCGGTTGGCCTGGTAGCCGTGGGCCAGGAACGCCCCCGACATCGCCTTGCCCACCAGCAAGCCAATCACCGGATGCCCGGCCAACCGGGCGCGGGCGTAACTGTCAGCGGCGCCGGCCAGGGCCTGGTGAATGCCCAGCGCTTCTTCGCGCCGGCCATAGGCCTGGCTCGGCACATCGACAATGGCGATCAGCGCACGCTTGTGGGTTGCATCGCGGTCGGCGTCGATGGCGTCATC
This sequence comes from Pseudomonas sp. Z3-6, assembly GCF_051131985.1. Taxonomy (NCBI): domain Bacteria; kingdom Pseudomonadati; phylum Pseudomonadota; class Gammaproteobacteria; order Pseudomonadales; family Pseudomonadaceae; genus Pseudomonas; species Pseudomonas sp. Z3-6. Next base: position 507,971 of record NZ_CP071644.1, on the reverse strand, counting down.
CACCGCCTTGGCCAGGCCCCACCCTTCCAGCAAGCCGACTTCGCCATTGCGCGCCCGAGGGAAACGGTTGTCGGGATCGGCCACCACCCCCAGCAGGCGCACGGTTTGTTCGCCCAGGCTGACATCGGCGACTTTCAACGAAGCGGGTAAACCTTGCACCGTGCTGGCACCACCACTCAAGGCCTCGAACCAGCGCAAGCCTCTCAACGAATAAGCACTCATGGGCGTTCTCCCTGGTACAGCTGGCGAACCGCTTCCGGTTCGATTTGCACACCGGTGTCCAAGCGGGCCAGGCGTTGCAGGAACAGTTCGGCCTGGCCACTGCGGTGCTGCGCGGGCACGCCCAGGTGCAGCAACTGGCTGACCTGCTGGCGGATCTGCGTCACGTCGTCGGCCGCGTAACGGTCCACCAGTCCGGTGGCGAAACGCTGCTCACCGCCGGTCAGGCTCCAGATAAATGGCCGGTCGCGAGAGTCGTATTCGTCGAGGCCGGCTTCCTGTTCGATCACTTGCGGACCGTTCAGGCCCAGCCGTGCTTCCCGGGTCACCAGCAGATAGCTGCACAGCCCGGCGGCAATGGACATGCCGCCAAAGCAACCGACGCTGCCGGCGACCACACCAACCACTGGCTGGTACTGGCGCAGATCGACTATCGCCGAGTGAATCTCGGCAATCGCCGCAAGCCCGAGGTTGGCTTCCTGCAACCGCACGCCGCCGGTTTCCAGCAGCAACACGGCGCGGGTCGGAATACCTTTGCGGTTGTCCTGCGCCGCCAATTCCAACGCACCGGCGATCTTCGCCCCGCCGACTTCGCCGAGGCTGCCACCCTGGAACGCGCCTTCGATGGCGGCGATCACCACCGGCAGGCCGTCGAGCATGCCCTTGGCGATCACTACGCCGTCGTCGCTTTGCGGCACCACGCCTTGGCGCAACAGCCACGGCGACATGATCCGCTGGAACGGGTCGAGCAATTCGCGGAACGTACCGGCATCGAGCAAGGCTTTGGCCCGTTGCCGGGCGCCGAGTTCGACGAAGCTGTGCTTGTTGAGCAACGCTGCGCTGTCAGTCATGGCCGATCTCCTCGAAGCCTTGTTCCAGGCGCAGGCGCACCACGCCGGGGGTGGCGCCGAAATCATGGATGTCGATGCTCATCGCGGCCGGTGTCTGACCGTCGAACATCCGCGCAAACAGATGCCGCCAGCGCTGCTCGCTGCCGTTGACTGAGGTCTGCACCTGGATGGTCAGCTTGCCCGCCAGGCCAGGCTCGATCAGTACTTCCAGATCGCCCGAGCCGACACAGCCCACCAGCGCCCGGCCCCGTGGCGGCTGGCCGGCGGGGAATTCAAAGGATAAGGTTTCCATCAGCACACTCCTGGGAAGAAGCCATCGCCGCGCTCGATGCGATCGAGGAACAGGCAGGCGGCGAGCAGGTCGGCAGCGCCGCCGGGCGAGGCGTTCAAGGCAATCAGTTGTTGGTCCAGCGCATGCAATTGGCGACGGCCGCCCAGGCTCGCACTGCCACCGGCGTCGAGCACCGCTTTGGCACCCTGCTGCATGGCTTGCAGACCCGCTTCGCCGGCGCGGTAAAGCACGCAGGTGTCGGCCAGTGTTGTCATGATCGCCAGCAAGGCATCCAGGCGAGCGTTCTGCTCGCCCGCCCCCGCCGCGCGGCTGCGCTTGAGTTGCGGCAAGCCCAGGCCCGTCACCGCCGGGAACGCCAGTTGCGCTTCTTCCCGGGCGCCGCGCACGCCGTAGCGCTGGGCGACCTGGGCGCCGTGGCTCAAGGGTTGGGGTGCATAACGGTCGGTGAGCAAGGCCAGGCGGGCGGCGCGTAGCGTGACGGCGCCCGCGACGTTGGATTCAGGCTCAAGCGCCGCCGCCGCGACGAGCAAGCCCAAGGCCCAGATCGCACCACGATGCGTATTTACGCCGCCCGTGGTGGCGAGCATCGCGGCTTCACCTTCTCGGCCGATCCGGCCAAGGGCCTCGCGCAGCGGCAAGCCGATCTCGCCACACTCGAGGGCGGCCTCGGCCATTTCCTTGAAGGCCGGCCACAGCGACAGTGCCGAGGCGTGCATCAGGCCCAGGTGCAGGTCGGTGTGGGCACCACTGCCGCGCCGGTCCACCAGGGCCGGTTTGGGTGAGAGGTCGGCTTCGTCGATCAGCGCGTCCACCGCCAGATCGGCCAAACGTTCAGCCAGGGATAACGTCTTGGGTTGCAGATTAAGGGCGCGCATTTACCAGCTCCTGAACTTGGCGGGCGGGTTGTAGAGGCCACCGGACCATTCCACCAGATCGGCCACGCTCTTGGCCGCGAGCAACTCGCGGGTGGCGTCGGTGCGGCGGATGCCGAGGTCTTCGGGCAAGGCGATCAGCCCTTCGCGGCGCATGCGTGCGGTGTCTTTCGGGTCATGGCGCAGGCCGATGGCAGTGACGCCGGCCACGGCGGCGATCATCGCCTGGCGCTCTTCCAGGGAGCGGGCCTTGTACAGGTAGGCGATGCCCTCTTCGGTGAGCAGGTGGGTGACGTCATCGCCGTAGATCATGATCGGCGCCAGGGGCATGCCGGCTTTCTTCGCCACGTCCACCGCGTCGAGAGTGTCGACGAAGGTGGGCTTGCCGCCCTCCTGGAACGTCTCGACCATCTGCACTACCAGCTTCTTGCCGCGTTCGAGTAACGGCGCCTCGCCATCGCCGTGGCGCATGTCGAGCCAGGCCGGCGTGCCGTGACGGCGACCGCGGGGGTCATGGCCCATGTTCGGCGCACCGCCGAAGCCGGCCAGTCGACCGCGGGTCACCGTGGAGGAATGGCCGTCGCCGTCCACTTGCAGGGTGGCGCCGATGAACAGGTCCACCGCGTACTGCCCCGCCAGTTGGCAGACCATGCGGTTGGAGCGCAGCGAACCGTCGTGGCCGGTGAAGAACACGTCGGGGCGCGCGGCGATGTAACTTTCCATGCCCAACTCGGTGCCGAAGCAATGCACGCTTTCGACCCAGCCGCTTTCGATGGCCGGGATCAGGGTCGGGTGCGGATTGAGGGTCCAGTTGCGGCAGATCTTGCCCTTCAAACCAAGGGATTCGCCGTAGGTCGGCAAGATCAATTCGATGGCGGCGGTGTTGAAACCGATGCCGTGGTTGAGGGACTGGACGTTGTGTTTTTCGTAGATCCCACGGATCGCCATCATTGCCATCAGCACATGCACAGGCTTGATATGGCGAGGGTCGCGGGTGAACAACGGTTCGATGTAGAACGGTTTGTCGGCCACCACCACGAAATCCACCCAGGACGCCGGGATATCGACTCGCGGCAAATCGCTGACATCGTCTACCAACTGATTGACCTGGACGATCACGATGCCGTCGCTGAAGGCCGCCGGTTCGATCAGCGCCGGCGTGTCTTCGGTGCTGGGGCCGGTGTAGATATTGCCGGCGCGGTCGGCCATGAAACCGGCCGAGAGCACGACATTGGGAATCAGGTCCACCACCAGCCGGGCATAGAGCTCGATGTAGGTGTGGATCGCGCCGATTTCCAGCAGGCCGTCTTCCAGCAACTGGCTGATGCGCAGGCTCTGGGTACCGGCGAAAGAAAAATCGAGCTTACGGGCGATGCCGCGTTCGAACAGGTCCAAGTGCTCGGAACGACCGACGCTGGGCATGATCATGTGCAGGTCATGCAGCTTCGAAGGGTCGACTTTCGCCAGGGAGCGGGACAGGAAGTCCGCCTGCTTCTGGTTATTGCCTTCCAGCACCACACAGTCGCCGGGCAGGATCAACGCCTCCAGCGCCGCGACGATCTTGTCGGTGGGCAGCACCACTCCGTCGGCAAGCCCCTTCACCAGCCCGAGACGCCGCTGTTTCTCGCTGCGCCGCCGCGTCCAGCGCGAGTCGGGGGATATTGTTGTTGTCATGACCACTCCACGGGTTCGCTGTCGTGGAGCTCACCTTAGGAGTGTTGTGGCGTGGGCATCAATCAAGCTCAGCGGCGGATCGTTACGGTGGGAGTAATGGTTGAATGCCGCAGCGGACAATGCTTCTGTGGCGAGGGAGCTTGCTCCCGCTCGGCTGCGCTGTAGGAGCTGCCGAAGGCTGCGATTTTTTGATCTTTCGCTTGAGATTCAATTGTCTGGGGAAAGATCGCAGCCTCGTTGCACTCGACAGCTCCTACGGGCGCGACCCAGCGGGAGCAAGCTCCCTCGCCACGGTTTGCGACATCCGAATGAGGGCCAGCCCTGTGGGAGCAGGTCCACTCACCACGGGTATTAAGTTTTAGCCATTAACTGTTGGACTCGTTCGAGCAATTCTGCCGCGTTCTCAATCATTTGCGTAAGGAGTGCATGGTCTTCGTCCATATAACCCTCGTACTCGGCGAGGTTGCGCCGCTCATGACACAACGAATAACCGGACCTGTACTTTGCTCGCATCCGCCGTGTGAATCAGGCACTGGAAGACCAGATAGCGTTTGTCCGACCGATAACCGCTCAAACGTAGCGCCGTGAGCGCCAAGGCATGGGCGGCGTTATATGCCAGGTCGAATCGACTTGAGAAAGAGAGGGAAGTGGTTTGGGCATCCTTCAAGCGATCCACGGCTGAACGCATCAGGCCTTCACATTCCTGGCGATCCGGTGGTTCGGTTTTCAGGCCGCCGCTATGTGACAGGTTCTCCAGGTTTTGGTGCTTGTCCATCCTTGGTTTCCAAAGGGTTTTCACCCAGCAAGTCGATCTTCTCCTGCTGCGCTACCCGCACCACGAAGCTGTTGCCGGCCGCAAGTTTTGCTGCCCAGTCCCGGGGCGTCTAGAGCGTAGGGTTGAGGGGGCGGCCCAGTTGTTCTTCCAGAGGCAGGAGCCGCTCCATGACTTCACTGTAGTGCAGGCCCTCGCCGATCAGCATGAGGTCTATGTCACTGGATGTGTTCGCCTGGCCCTTGGCGATGGAGCCATAGACGAACGCCCAGCACAGTTGCTCTGAAAAGGGCTCCAATGCCAGGCGTAACGGTTCGGCGATGCCGATGGTCTTGCGCACGATGCCCAGCAGTTCAGCGTAAATCGGACAGTGTGGATTGGCTTGATAATGGGTTTGATTGCCCAGACGAGTCATGGTGAGCACGCCTGAGCGTTGCAGGCGCTCCAGCTCGCGCATGAGGCTGCCTTTGCCTACTTGGGCCCAGCGGGCAATTTCGTTGGCATAGAAGCTTTGATCAGGCTTACCAAACAACAAGCCCAAGACTCGCTGCTGAGTGGCCGTGAACAGCGCGTCGCTGAGAGAAAGAGGGTTCATATAAGCAGTCTACAGTCCCAAAAGGGGAACGATAGGTCCCTTATTGGGACTTATCAAGCTTTGACACTTAAGTCGGTCCCCATAAAAGGACTTAACAGCCCCTTATGGGGCTGCTTCTCAGCCCAGCGGGAGCAAGCTCCCTCGCCACGGTTTGCGACATCCGGATGAGGGCCTGCCCTGTGGGAGCGAGCAAGCTCGCTCCCACAGTTTGGGCTCAGTTGCCGACCAATCCCGCCGCAATCACCAACTCTTCCAACGCCAGCAAATCTGGCACTTTCGCTACATGCTCCCCCACCTGCACCGCCGCCTGCTCCAGCCCGCACAGCGGCACGTCGACGTAGCTCAACTGGCTGTCGAGCTTGCAGGAACGTGGAATACCTTGGACCAGCAAAGCGATGAAGCGCAGTTCCGGGCGCCCGCCCAGGGCGTTGAGCACGACGATGCGCACGCGCTCGCCCATCACGGTTTTCTGGCCGCAGGCCGACTCGAAGCTCAACAGCGGGATCTGCCGTTCGCGCCAGCTCACCCAGCCCAGGAACCACGGTGGAGTGTCCAAATCGAAGACGCTGCTCTGGTAGTCGATCAGTTCGGCCACCGCCACGTTGGGCAGGATCAGGTGTCGGTCGGCCAAGGGCAGCAATAACCCGGTGAGGTGGCTGGTGCGATGCTCATGCATGGGTTTTGCTCCAGTGGGCGATGCTGTCGAGCAGCACCGATTCCTGGTACGGCTTGCCCAGGTAGTCATTGACACCGATGGCCATGGCGCGGTCGCGGTGTTTCTGGCCGGTGCGGGAGGTAATCATGATGATCGGCAGGTGCGCCAGGCGCGGGTCGTTGCGCACTTGGGTGGCCACTTCGAAACCGTCCATGCGCGGCATTTCGATGTCCAGCAGCATCAGGTCGGGCGCGTGTTCGGCCAGTAGCGCCATGGCATCCACGCCGTCCTTGGCGGTCAGGACATGCATGCCATGGCGTTCCAGCAGGCGACTGGTGACCTTGCGCACCGTCACCGAGTCATCCACCACCAGCACCAGCAGTGGCCGTTGCGGTTCGCCCTCGCCTTCGGCCGGCACCTGGCGGCGCGGAACCTGGTGGGGCAAGGCGCGGATCGGCGCCAGCAGGTCGAGGATCAACACCACCCGGCCATCCCCCAGGATCGTCGCCCCGGACAAGCCCTGCACCGCCGCGAATTGCGGCCCCAGGCTCTTGACCACGATCTCCCGGGTCCCGGCGATGGCGTCCACCTGCACGGCGACGTGCCGCTCGTTGCACTTCACCAGCAACACCGGCAAGGGTTGGCTCTGGCCCAGCAATTTCGGGCGGCCGCCGGTTTTCAGCAACTCGCCCAGATAGCACAGCTCATAGCGTTGCCCGGCGTAGGTGTAGGTCGGCGGATCGAGCTGGTAATAGCCGTCCAGTTCGGCGGGCAACACCCGGACCATGCTGTCGATGGCGTTCAGTGGGATCGCGTACTGGTCGTCGTGACAATGCACCATCAACGCCCGGTTCACCGCCACGGTAAACGGCAGGCGAATGCGGAAATGCACGCCCTGCCCCGGCGTGGAATCGATGACCATGCTGCCACCCAACTGCCGCACCTCTTCGTGGGCCACGTCCATGCCCACGCCACGCCCAGAGATCTGGGTGATTTTTTCCGCGGTTGAAAACCCCGGTTGCAGGATGAACTGCAGCACGTCGCGGTCACTGATGTCGCTGTCCGGCGCCAACAGGCCACGCTTGATCGCCTTGCGCCGCACCGCTTCCAGCGGCACGCCGGCACCGTCGTCGCGGATGTCGAAAATGATGTCGCCGCCCTCCCGGGACAGGTCGAGGCTGATGCGCCCCCGCGCGGGCTTGCCGGCGGCGATGCGCACGTCGGCCGACTCCAGGCCGTGGTCGACGGCGTTGCGCAGCATGTGTTCCAGCGGCGCGGCCATGCGTTCCAGGACATTACGATCCATCTCGCCGTCGGCATTGCCGACCACGAATTCCACGTCCTTGCCCAATTCCTGCGCCACTTGCCGGACGATGCGCTTGAGCCGCGGCAGCATGCGTTCGAACGGCACCATGCGCGTGCGCATCAGGCCTTCCTGGAGCTCGGTGTTGATCCGCCCCTGCTGTTGCAACAGGACTTCGGCGTCGTGGTTGCTGCGATCCAGGGTTTCCTTGAGTTCGAGCAAGTCCGACGCGGACTCGAACAGCGCCCGGGACAATTGCTGCAACTGGGAATGCCGGTCCATTTCCAGCGGGTCGAATTCTTCGTAGCCCAGGCGCTCGGCCTCCACTTGCTGGCGGCTGAGAATCCGCCCCTGGGTCTCGGTGTCCAGGCGCCGCAACTGGTCGCGCATGCGCTCGATGGTGGTTTCCATTTCGCCCAGGGCCACGCGCGCGTCGTTGACTTGCTGTTCGATGCGCCCACGGAAAATCGACGTTTCGCCCGCCAGGTTCACCAGGTCGTCGAGCAGTTCGGCGGAGACCTTGACCATGTCCGCACCGTCGCCCGCTGCGCCAGGGTCCGGTCTTGCCGGCGCCGTGGGAAGACTTACGCTAGCGGTGGGGACCGGCTCCGGTGTCGAAACAGCCTGTGGCGCCGCGCTTTCCTGGGGATGATTCACCGCCTGGATCTGCGCGATCAGCCGGTCGGCCAGTGGGCACGGGTGACCGGCGCGCACCGCATCGAGCATCTGCGCCAGTCGGTCATGGCTGCTTTGCAACAAGGCGAACAGCGCCGGGGTCGGCTGGAGCAGGCCCGCCGACAGGCCTTCGTAGAGGTTTTCCAGTTCGTGGGCGAGGTCGCCGATGGGGCCGATTTCCACCATCCGCGCGCCGCCCTTGAGGGTGTGCAAATCCCGTAGCAGGGTTTCCACGGCCTGGCGGTTCGACGGTTCTTCCTGCCAGCGCAGCAGCGCCGCGCCCGAGCTGTCGAGGATGTCGAAGCCTTCTTCAAGGAAGATTTCCAGCAACTCGGGATCATGGCCGGTGCCGTCGGCCTGGGCCGCGGCGCTCGTCTCGATGGCGTTCGGCTTGTCCTGGCGGAACCTTCGGATGGCGTCGATCAGCGCAACGGGATCGCCCAACGGCTGGCCCTGTTGCAACTGCCCAAGCAACAGGTCGAGGCGTTCGTGGCTGTTATCGAGCAACTGCGCCAGTTCCTCGTTGTAGCTGTAGCGCCGGTCCACCAGCCCTTCGTAGAGGTTTTCCAGCTCCTGGGCCAGGTCGCTCACCGGCCGGATGTCGGCCATCCGCGCGCCACCCTTGAGGGTGTGCAAGTCACGTTGCAGCGAGGACAACGGCGCGCCATTGTCCGGATCGGCCAACCAGCGTTGCAAGGCCTGGGCGGCGCTTTCGAGAATGTCCTGGGCCTCTTCGAGGAAAATCGACGCGAGGTCATCTTCCATCGAGGTCTCGGCGGGCGTGTCACGTTCCATTTCCGCCGTCGCGTGGCCCAGTTCGCGGATGCTCAAGGTGCGGCTGCCGTCGCTGCGGATCAGGCCGGTGGCCGACGGGTCGAGGCTCTCCTGAAGCAAGCGACGCAGGGCCTGTACCCGCTCGGGTTGCGGACGCACGTGCTGCCCGGCCGCCAGCTCATCGAGCATGTCGATCAGCGCTTCATGGGCGCGCTGCGCTTGCTGGAAAAATTCATCGCTGACCGCCAGGCTGCTTTCTTCCACCGCGCCGTAGAGGTCCAGCAGGGCTTCGCAGAGTTCGTCCACCGGGTGCAGGTCGGCCAAGTGCGCGCCTTCGCCGAGGGTAGTCAGTTCATCCAGCAGCGCACTCAATTCCTGGCCTTCGCCAGGGTGCTGCTGCCAGCGCTGCAAGAGGCTCTCGGCGTCCAGCAGGATGTCCATGCCCTGGGCAAGGAAATTGTTGATCAATTGTGGATCGCGCTTGGTCCTCAGGGCTTTGCCCGGCGCACTGTTGGCGGCGTGCAGGCGCTCGGCCAGCAGCGCCTGGGCGCGCTGGATAAGGTCCCCGGCGCCGGGGATCGGCGTCAGCGGTTCGCTGTGCAACCGGCGCAGGCCCAGGCGCAGCAGTCCCTCTGCCTCCAGCAGCAATTCCACCTCATCCAGGTCGAGGGCGATCAGGTGCGCCCGGTATTCCCGGGCGAGCTCATCCATCGCACCCGCCAGCTCGGCGATGGGCAGCACGCCGGCCATGGACGCACTGCCCTTGAGGGTGTGCAAGGCCCGCTGCAATTCATCGCTGGCCTGCAACGGCAGGTGGTCGGCCGCCTGGTCGAGAAAACGATTGAGGCTGGCGAGGTGGCCCTGGGCTTCGTTGTCGAAGATCTTCAACAGCAGCGGATCGAGAGCGGCTACATCCTGCTCGTCGTCATCGTCTTCATCGCCGCCCTTGGCCAGGCCATGGGCGCGGGCGGCCAGGCGGTCGACGTCGTCACGCTGGCGCTGGCGATTGGCGGCGAATTCGGCCACCAGGTCCGGCAACAACTGCACGGTATCTTCGATCAGCTGACGGACCGACGCCCCCGGCTCGACGCTGCGCTCCAGCACCCGGTTGAGCAGGTTTTCCACGGCCCAGGCCAGCTCGCCCAGCACCAGCGCCCGCACCATCCGGCCGCTGCCTTTCAAGGTATGGAACGCCCGGCGCAGTTCGCCCAGGGCAACAGCATCGTCGGGATGCGCGCCCCAGCGCGGCAGGTACTCACGCAGAACGTCGAGCACCTCGGCGGTTTCCTCGAGGAAGACCTCGCGCAATTCGTCGTCCACCGGGCTTTCGTCCAGTGGTGGCGGCAACAGGCTGCCCGGGGTGCTCCGGGCCGGCGGATTGACCGCCGACACCGGACTGGCCAGCACCTCGGCCAAGGACTGCACCGTCTGCGGGTCGTCCAGCTCCTGCAAGTCCTGCATGACCTGGGCTTCGTTGGGGCTCAACACATCATCGAGCACCGGCACCCGCGCTTCGTCAGGGTAATAGCCGAGCGCGGCCAGGCTCCGCTCGACCCCATCGAGCAACGGCTCGCCAGGGGTTTCCGGGTCTTCGCTCAAGCGCTCCAGGTAGTATTCCAGGCCGGTGATCACGTCGGCCAGGTGATCGAGCTCCTCCCATCCCGGCTGGGCCTGCTCCAGCAGCAGGTGGTCGCGGATGAACGCGTTGCAGGCCTCCACCAGGCTGGCGGCGCGGCCCAGGGGGATCATCGCCAGCGCGCCGCGCACCTGGGTCAGCAGTGCCGGCAAGGGCTGAAGTTGCTCGCTGTTCCAGTCCGCGTCGATGTAGTCGACGATCATGTCCTTGGCCTGTTGCAGGCAGGTGTGGGCTTCCTTGATGACGATCTGGTGGATCTGGGTCAGGTCGGTGGTGGGCAGGTGCGTGTCTTCGCGGCTCTCGGGCTCGACGGTGCCGACCATGCCGGCCAGGGTCGCCTCGACGTAGAGCAAGGCCCCGGCGACATCCATCAGGGTCGCGTCATCCGGCGCGCGCTGGCCTTGGGCAAGGCTCAGGACCACCGCCAGTTGATCGATGATGACCTTGCGCGGCTGGCCGAAGCCCAGCACCGCCAGGGTGTCGGCGATTTGCCGCAGCGGCGCCAGCAGGCTGTCCAGTTCCGAGGCGTGCTGGCGATCGCTGCGCACGAACAGGTCCAGGCGTTCCTTGACCCGCACCAACTCCTCGCACAGCGCGGCGAGCACCGAGCGCATGGCATCGCGGTCGGGCCCGGCCAGGCGCGCGCGTTCTTCGTCGACCATGGCGCTGTCGGGCAGCGCGTCGTCCAGTGAGTAGCGTTCTTTCATGATCTGCATCTGCCCGCTGGGATGTTCGGCCTTGGCAATATAGAACAACAAGCTCTTGAGCAGGTGCGGCGGTGCCGGCTGATTGATGCCGGGCATGCCTTGGTCCAGCAGGCGCTTGAGTTCCTTGTCGGCTTCCTTGAACAGGCTGCGCAGCGCCGGGCTGTTGGCGATGCGCCCGTCACGCATGCCTTCGACCAGCGCCGAGGCCACCTGCCATAACGCATTGAGCGGCGCGCCGGCGCACAAGGTTTCCAGGCGCTGGAAGACCTTGGCCAGGTAACCGAGGTGGGTCGCGTCGTCTTGTTCGCGCAGCAGGCCCACCAGGGCCATTTGCAGGGTCTGGCGCCATTTGCGCAAGGTGTTTGGCAGGTCGGCGGGTTCAAGGCGCTGCAAGGCCTCGTCGTCAAGCGGCGCAATATCGGGCAGTTCGGGGCTGAACAGGCTGGTTTCCGACAGCAGGCTCTCGCCCCGGGCACTGCGCAGGTCGTTGATCAAGGGCAGTACCACCAACGGCAGGTCGCGGCGGGCACCTTGTACGCGGTCAAGGTAGATCGGCAACTGCCCCAGGGCCTGGCTCAACAGGCTGATGGCTTCGTCGCGATGGGTGACGCGGTTGTCCTCGAGGGCGGCGCACAGCTGCTCCATCTCCTCGGCCAGCAGCGCCGCACCGTAGAACTCGACCATCTGCAGGCCGCCGTGGACCTGGTGAATGCAGGCCAGGCACTGCCCGAGGGCATCCGCCGCCTGGGGATCGTCCACCAGGCGGTTGAGGGCCAGATGAGCCTGCTTCAGCGTTTCGGCAATCTCGCCCTTGACCCATTCCAGGGCCACGTAGTCGTGCCGATCACCCATAACCACTCCAAATCAACAGTCGTATGCCGCAGGATTACATCAGCCTTTGTGGCGAGGGAGCTTGCTCCCGCTTGAGTGCGCAGCGCTCACGAAATCTTTGGGGCGGCTGCGCCCCCCAGCGGGAGCAAGCTCCCTCGCCACAAAAGCTTCCTCGCCACATGACCCTTCTCAATATGCAGATCCGGCCTGTCACACCTTGTCCTCATCCACCACAGGCGCCGTCGGCAAGGTAAACCCCGACACCGAACGGCGCAGCTGACTGGCCATTTTCGCCAGGTTGCCAATGCTTTCGGCGGTGGCGGTGGAGCCCGACGAAGTCTGCGTGGTGATCTGTTGGATCACGTTCATGGTCAAGGAAATCTGCCCCGCCGAGGTGGTCTGTTGCTGCGCCGCGTTGGAGATGCTCTGGATCAGCGCCGCCAGGGTCTTGGACACGCCTTCGATTTCTTCCAGGGCGACGCCGGCATCCTGGGCCAGTCGTGCACCGCGCACCACTTCGGTGGTGGTCTGCTCCATGGAAATCACCGCTTCGTTGGTATCGGCCTGGATCGCTCGCACCAGGGTCTCGATTTGCCGGGTCGCCGCCGAAGAACGCTCGGCCAGGCGCTGCACTTCATCGGCCACCACCGCGAACCCGCGCCCGGCATCGCCGGCCATGGACGCCTGGATGGCGGCGTTGAGGGCGAGGATGTTGGTCTGGTCGGCGATGTCGTCGATCAGGCTGACAATGTCGCCGATTTCCTGGGACGACTCCCCTAGGCGCTTGATGCGCTTGGCGGTGTCCTGGATCTGTTCGCGAATGTTGTCCATGCCATGAATGGTGTTGTGCACCACCTCGTTGCCCTTGTTGGCGATTTCCACCGAGCGCTCGGCCACCGCCGACGATTCGGCGGCATTGGCCGACACCTGGTCGATGGACTGGGCCATTTCATTAATTGAAGTCGATGCTTCGGAAATTTGCTGGGCCTGGTGTTCGGAAGCCTGGGCCAGGTGCATCGCCGTGGCCTGGGTTTCCTGCACGGCGGCGGCAACCTGGCCGGCGGTGAGGTTGATGGTCGCCACCAGGTCGCGCAGTTGGTCCACCGAGTAGTTGATGGAGTCGGCGATGGTGCCGGTGAAGTCCTCGGTGACCGAGGCCGTGACGGTCAGGTCGCCGTCGGCCAGGTCTTCGATTTCATCCAGCAGCCGCATGATCGCGTTCTGGTTGCGCTCGTTCTTTTCCGCGGTTTCGTGGAGCTGGCGGTTGGTCTCGCGGACCATCACCAGCCCGATCAGGATGATCGACATCAGCGCCATCAGCCCCAGCACATAACCGCCAATGGTGTTGACGGAGCGCCCACCGGCGAGGTTTTCGAAGGCCGTGGCCAGGTGCGAAGCCTCGTCGAGCAGGGTCTGCGACAGGTTGAAGATGTTGCCGGCCGACTCGCGGACCTTGAACAGCTCCGGCGAGGTCTCGAGGATTTCATCCACCGAGCCTGAGACGAATTCGAACAGCTCGCTGATTTCACTCAGGCGTGCCCGGGCATCGCGGTCCTGGACCTGGGAGATCTTCAAGGCCGGATCACCTCGCAACATGCCATTGAGCACCTGGCCAAAACGCGCCGCGTCGCGACCAAAGGTGTCAGCCGCCTGGCTGGCATTTTCGTCCCCCGCCAGCACGGTATTCACCGCGCCGAGAATCCGTTCGGCCAGCAGCGACTGGCGCTGGGCCATCGCCACCTGGGCAGCCGGCGCGCCACGTTGCAGCAGGATCTCGACGACTTTTTCGTACTCGACCTGCAACTGCGGCACGGTTTCAGCCAGGGTGGCTGCCACCTGATGCAGCGACAGCACGGTCTGCTCGCTGGAGAGGATGGCATCGGTGTTCTTGAGCAGGCGCTCCCAATCCAGCTGCACGGCGCGCATCTGTGGACGCAGGGTGGCGGGCGCAGGCGGCAGGCCGGTCACCGGGTCGCCCTGTTTCAGGTAACCCCAGCGCTGGGCGAAGTCATTGCGCGCGTCGCTGAGCAGCTTGAACGCCGCGGGCTTGCCGGCGGCGGCCTCGGTGGCGTTCTTGGCGATGCGCTGGGACAGCACCCGCAGCTCACCGGCATGGCCGATGTACTGTTTGTCATAGGTGGATTGAGTGTTGAGGTAAGCGAAGTTGGCGAACAGCAGCATGATGAAGACGATCAGCGCGACGAACAGCACGATGATCTGCGAACGACTGCGCGACGCTTCCAGTGGCTTGCCTGTTTTTGCTTTGATCATCGATTTTCGCCTGTACTGCCCAATCCAACTTACGGCTGTTCCTGGGGCAACTGCTTTACTCACCTGTCAGACCGAGTCGCCTCCTTCGCGAGCAAGCCCGCTCCCACATTTGATCTATGGCGCTCACACAATTTGAGTTCACGGCAGATCCATGTGGGAGCGGGCTTGCTCGCGAAGAGGCCAGCCCATTCACCCAATATTTCTGGTTAAATCGCCACATCCATGAACCCCGGAGACCGCGCCAGGGCAAACGGGCTGAACACCTGCCACTCGCGCTCGCCGCCAAACCGGCCCTTGACGAAGGCTGCTTCCGGGCCGTCGTGGTCGTCCACCAGCGTCGGTTCCAGGCTGTCCTGGGCAAAGTGCTGCAGCCCAAGGACTTCGTCCACCAGCAACCCGGCGAACACTTCGTCGTGGTCCACCACCAGCACGCGCCGCTGCTTGCGTACGGTCGACAGTTCATGGCCGAAGAACCCGCACAAGTCCATCAACGGCAACAAGCGTCCGCGCAGGTTAGCCACACCACGTACCCACGGCTTGACCCCGGGCAAGTGCGTGTGACGTGGCTCGTGCAGCACTTCGCTGACTTCGCCCATCGGCGCCACGTACCAGTGCTCGCCCAGGCGAAAGCCGATGCCGCTCCAGCCGGCGCGGTGGGTCGGCTGGGAGGGCAGGTCCGCCCCCAGAAGCCGGCAACGCCGGTCGATCTGCAACAGCAGTTCGAAGGCCGTCAGGGACTGGCTCATGGCCGCGCCGTCAACCCGCCAATACTTTGTTCAGGGTCGCGATCAGGGTTTCTTCGTCCACCGGCTTGGTCAGGTAGTCCTTCGCGCCCTGGCGCGTCCCCCAGACCTTGTCGGTGTCCTGGTCCTTGGTGGTGATGATGATCACGGGGATATGGCCGGTGTCCGGGTCCTTGGTCAACTGGCGCGTGGCCTGGAAGCCGTTGAGGCCGGGCATGACGATGTCCATCAGCACCGCATCGGGTTTTTCCTGGCGGGCCAGGGCCACGCCATCGGCGCCGTTCTCGGCCTTCAGAACCTCGTGGCCGTGCTTTTCCAGCATGCCGGTCAGTTTGTACATTTCAGTCGGCGAATCATCGACGATCAGAACTCGTGCCATGGTGTTCCCCATTTTTCTTGTTGACCCCGGGCCCGTTGGCCGAGTGTCATTAATGTGCCTGGTGCGGCTGGACAGCGGCAAAGCCCGGGACATGGGCCTGTATCGCCCCCAGCAGTTCTTCCTTGCTGAACGGCTTGGTCAAAAACTGATCGGAACCGACGATGCGCCCCTTGGCCTTGTCGAACAACCCGTCCCGGGACGACAGCATGATCACCGGCGTGGCCTTGAACGCGCTGTTGTTCTTGATCAGGGCACAGGTCTGGTAGCCATCGAGGCGCGGCATCATGATGTCGACAAAAATGATGCCCGGATGATGGTCGGCGATCTTGGCCAGGGCATCGAAACCGTCGATGGCCGTGATCACCTCGCAACCCACGTTGCGCAGCAAGGTTTCGGCGGTGCGGCGGATGGTCTTCGAGTCGTCGATGACCATGACCTTCAAGGCGCTGGGTTGCTGCTGCGTGAGATGCTCTGCCATTGCCACTGCGGACCGATTTTTAACGCGTAAGTGTGAACGACAGCGCAAACCCTTGATGTTCAAGGCCCGCACGTCACATGGCAGCCTTTTTAGCACAGTCTCCATCGCCGATCTATCGGCCGCTCGGCGCGGTGGTTTTTCCTTGACCGCCAATCTTCCGGGCGCCACTCTGACGCCACTTTTTCACGCCATTATGTGCCCATCATATTTCGAGGAACCAAGCCATGAGCGTACGCGTCGGCATTGTCATGGACCCTATCGCCAGCATTTCCTATAAGAAGGATAGCTCGCTGGCCATGCTGCTGGCCGCTCAGAAGCGCGGCTGGGAGCTGTTCTACATGGAGCAGCGCGACCTCTACCAGGCCGAAGGCCAGGCACGGGCGCGGATGAAGCCGCTAAAGGTCTTCGCCAACCCTGAAAAATGGTTCGAGCTGGGCGATGAAAGCGATGCGCTGCTCAGCGACCTGGACGTGATCCTGATGCGCAAGGATCCGCCGTTCGACATGGAGTTCGTGTACTCCACCTACCTGCTGGAACAGGCTGAAAACGCTGGCGTGCTGGTGGTCAACAAGCCCCAGAGCCTGCGCGACTGCAACGAAAAGCTGTTCGCCACGCTGTTCCCGCAATGCACGCCGCCAACCATCGTCAGCCGTCGCCCGGACGTGTTGCGCGCATTTGCCGACCATCACGGCGACGTGATCCTCAAGCCCCTGGACGGCATGGGCGGTTCCTCGATCTTCCGGCACACCGCCGGCCACCCGAACCTGTCGGTGATCCTGGAAACCCTGACCCTGCACGGCCAGCAACAGATCATGATCCAAGGCTACCTACCGGCCATCGTCGATGGCGACAAGCGCATCCTGATGATTGACGGCGAACCGGTGGACTATTGCCTGGCGCGCATTCCGGCAGCCGGCGAAACCCGCGGCAACCTGGCGGCCGGTGGCCGTGGCGAGGCGCGACCGCTGACCGAGAAGGACCGCTGGATCGCCGCCCAGGTCGGCCCGACCCTGCGTGAGAAAGGCCTGCTGTTCGTGGGCCTGGACGTGATCGGCGAGCACCTGACAGAAATCAACGTCACCAGCCCGACGTGCATTCGCGAGATCGACAACGCCTTTGGCACGGACATCGGCGGCATGTTGATGGATGCCATCGATCAGAAGCTCAAGGCTCGTTGATCCAGATCTGCTGAAGGAAACCCACATTGCGTTATCATGCCCGGCCTGAAAAAAACGCGATGTTGGTTTCCTTGTCATGACACTTCCGTCCGATCTGCCCCAAGAGCTCGCCCATCGTGGCGTGCGCCCGGCTGATCGCCTCGGTTTTACCCTGTTCCTGGCGGCGTTGATCCACCTGGCGCTGCTGCTGGGCGTCGGGTTTGCCACAGTCGAGCCCAAGCAGATCAGCCAGACCCTGGAAATTACCCTGGCCACTTTCAAGAGCGAGGCCAAGCCCGAGAAGGCCGATTTCCTTGCCCAGGAAAACCAGCAAGGCAGCGGCACCCTGGAAAAAAAGGCGACCCCCAAGACCACCGAAATCGCGCCGTTCCAGGACAGCACGGTGCAGAAAGTCACCCCGCCGCCGACGGCCAAGCCCGAAGTGCGGGAAACGGCGCCCAAGGCAGCCGTGACCACCGTGGCGCCGAAGCCGAAAAAAGCCCCGGTCAAGGAAGAGGTCAAGCCCGATCCCAAGCCCCAGGCCCCGGTGCCCACCTTCGACAGCTCCCAGCTGTCCAGCGATATCGCCAGCCTGGAAGCCGAACTGGCCCAGGAGCAACAGCTCTACGCCAAGCGCCCGCGCATCCACCGCCTGAGCGCCGCCTCGACCATGCGCGACAAGGGCGCCTGGTACAAGGACGAGTGGCGCAAGAAGGTCGAGCGCATCGGCAACCTCAACTACCCCGACGAAGCGCGGCGCAAACAGATCTACGGCAACCTGCGGCTCATGGTCTCAATCAACCGCGACGGCTCGTTGTATGAAGTGCTGGTGCTCGAATCCTCCGGCCAACCGCTGCTGGACCAGGCAGCCCAGCGCATCGTGCGCCTGGCCGCACCGTTCGCACCGTTTACCGGGGACCTGTCGGACATCGACCGGCTGGAAATCATCCGCACCTGGAAGTTCGCCCGGGGTGACCGGCTTTCCAGTAACTGAGCTGCATCAGTGGTGGACATGGCGCCTGAACCCGCGGCTGATCTACTGTGGGAGCGGGCTTGCTCGCGAAGACGGCGGCCCTGCCACAAGAGATCCGTCGGATGTACTGGCCCCTTCGCGAGCAAGCCCGCTCCCACATTTGACTGGTGTCTCCTTCCAGATCGAGGCATTTCCTGCACATCCCCAGCTTGTCAGTTCGCCCCTGCGCCGCCACACTAGCGCCTATGAAAAACGTCAGCCCCACCTACCTCAAGCATCACTTCCTGATTGCCATGCCGCACATGGCCGATCCGAACTTTGCCCACACCTTGACCTACATCGTCGAGCACACGGCCAATGGGGCCATGGGGCTGGTGGTCAATCGGCCGCAAGAGCTGAACCTGGCGGACATTCTCGAGCAGTTGCGGCCCGAGGTGGAACCGCCACTCTTGTGCCAGCACGTGCCGATTTTCATTGGCGGCCCGGTGCAGACCGATCGCGGTTTCGTGCTCCATCCGTCGGGCCCCAAATTCCAGGCCACGGTGGACCTGGACGGTTTATCGCTGTCCACCTCCCAGGACGTGCTGTTCGCCATCGCCGATGGCGTCGGCCCGGCGAAAAGCCTGATCGCCCTCGGCTATGCCGGCTGGGAGCCCGGGCAACTGGAAGCCGAACTGGCGGATAACGCCTGGCTGACCTGCCCGTTCGACGCCGACATCCTGTTCAATACCAGCAGCGAACTGCGCCTGGAAGCGGCGGCCAGCCGGTTGGGAGTCAACCTCAGCCTGCTCACCAGCCAGGCAGGACACGCCTGATGGCCCTGCGCTTGCTGCTGGGCTTCGATTACGGCACCAAACAGATCGGCGTAGCGGTCGGCCAGGTCATTACCGGCCAGGCCCGCGAGTTGTGCACCTTGAAGGCGCAGAATGGCGTGCCGGACTGGAACCAGGTCGAAGCGCTGATCAAGGAATGGAAACCCGATGCCGTGGTGGTCGGCCTGCCCCTGAACATGGACGGCACGCCCAGTGACATGTGCCTGCGCGCGGAAAAGTTCGCCCGCCGGCTCAATGGCCGCTACAACCTGCCCTTCTATACCCATGACGAGCGCCTGACCACTTTCGAGGCCAAGGGCGAGCGCCTGGTGCGCGGCGGACAGAAAGGCAGTTACCGCGACAACCCGGTGGACGCCATCGCCGCCGCCCTGCTGCTGCAAGGCTGGCTCGACGCCAACGCCGCCCTGTTCGAAACCTGATTTTTTGAAAGCGCCGCCAAGGCGCTTTCTCTTAGCGATAGACCGCGCCATTCACCACCGGCCCGGGAACCTGAAGGAGCCAGCATGAGCCTGCCCAATCCTGCCGAACTGATCAGCCAGATGGCGATTCGTCTCACGGCACACCTGGAACAACGCGGCATCAGCGAACCGCGCTACATCGGCATTCGCACCGGTGGCGTCTGGGTCGCCCAGGCCTTGCTCGAAGCACTGGGCAGCCAATCGCCGCTGGGCACCCTGGACGTGTCCTTCTACCGTGACGACTTCAGCCAGAACGGCCTGCACCCGCAGGTACGCCCCTCGGCGCTGCCGTTCGAGATCGAAGGCCAGCACCTGGTGCTGATCGACGACGTGCTGATGAGCGGCCGGACCATCCGCGCCGCCATGAACGAACTGTTCGACTACGGTCGCCCGGCCAGCGTGACGTTGGTGTGCCTGCTGGACCTGGACGCCGCCGAGCTGCCGATCCGACCGAACGTGGTCGGCGCGACGCTGACGCTGGCCGTCCACGAGCGGGTCAAGCTCTCCGGGCCGTCGCCGCTGCAACTCGAACTGCAAGACCTTGCCCTTTAACTGCCCTTGTAAGAGTCCATCGCGATGACGCCTCTCGAAACCAAGCGCCCGCTGCAGCTCAACGATCAGGGCCAGCTGCGGCACTTCCTGTCCCTCGACGGCCTGCGCCGCGAGCTGCTGACGGAAATCCTCGACACCGCCGACTCCTTCCTCGAAGTCGGCGCCCGGGCGGTTAAAAAAGTCCCGTTGCTGCGCGGCAAGACCGTGTGCAACGTGTTCTTCGAAAACTCCACCCGCACCCGCACCACCTTCGAACTGGCGGCCCAGCGGTTGTCGGCGGACGTGATCACCCTCAACGTGTCCACGTCCTCGGCGAGCAAGGGCGAAACCCTGCTCGACACCCTGCGCAACCTTGAAGCCATGGCCGCCGACATGTTTGTCGTGCGCCACGGTGATTCGGGCGCGGCGCACTTCATTGCCGAACATGTCTGCCCGCAAGTGGCGATCATCAACGGCGGCGACGGCCGTCACGCGCACCCGACCCAGGGCATGCTCGACATGCTGACCATCCGTCGGCACAAGGGCAGCTTCGAGAACCTGTCCGTAGCGATCGTCGGTGACATCCTGCACTCGCGGGTGGCCCGCTCGAACATGCTGGCCCTCAAGACCCTCGGTTGCCCGGACATCCGCGTGATCGCGCCGAAAACCCTGCTGCCCATCGGCGTCGAGCAATACGGCGTGAAGGTCTACACCGACATGACCGAAGGCCTCAAGGATGTGGACGTGGTGATCATGCTGCGCCTGCAACGCGAGCGCATGACCGGTGGCCTGCTGCCCAGCGAAGGCGAGTTCTACCGCCTGTTCGGCCTGACCACGGCGCGCCTGGCCGGGGCCAAGCCGGATGCCATCGTCATGCACCCAGGCCCGATCAACCGCGGCGTGGAGATCGAGTCGGCGGTGGCCGACGGGCCGCACTCGGTGATCCTCAACCAGGTGACCTACGGCATCGCCATCCGCATGGCCGTGCTGTCCATGGCCATGAGCGGACAAACGGCCCAGCGCCAATTCGACCAGGAGAACGCCCAGTGAAGCTCAGCATTCTCGGCGCACGCGTGATCGATCCAGCCAGCGGCCTGGATCAAGTGACTGATATTCATATCGATGCCTGCAAGATCGTCGCCCTTGGCGCGGCGCCGACAGGTTTCGTCGCCGCCGAAATCCTCGACGCCCAAGGCCTGGTGGCCGCGCCCGGCCTGGTGGATCTGAACGTTGCCCTGCGCGAACCGGGCTACAGCCGCAAAGGCAGCATCATCAGCGAAACCCGCGCCGCCGCCGCCGGTGGCGTGACCAGCCTGTGCTGCCCGCCGCAGACCAAACCGGTGCTGGACACCTCGGCCGTGGCCGAACTGATCCTCGACCGCGCCCGTGAAGCCGGCAACACCAAGGTCTTCCCGATTGGCGCACTGAGCAAAGGCCTGGAAGGCGAACAACTGGCCGAGCTCATCGCCCTGCGTGACGCCGGGTGCGTGGCGTTCGGCAATGGCCTGAACAGTTTCCGCAACACCCGTACCCTGTGCCGTGCCCTGGAATACGCGGCGACTTTCGGCCTGACGGTGATTTTCAACTCCCAGGACCATGACCTGGCCGAAGGTGGCCTCGCCCATGAAGGCCCGACCGCCAGCTTCCTCGGCCTGCCGGGCATCCCGGAAACCGCCGAGACCGTGGCCCTGGCCCGGGACCTGCTGTTGGTGGAACAGAGCGGCGTGCGCGCCCACTTCAGCCAACTGACCAGTGCCCGCGGCGCCGCATTGATCGCCCAGGCCCAGGCCCGCGGCTTGCCGGTGACCGCCGACGTCGCGCTGTATCAGTTGATCCTCACCGACGAAGCGCTGATCGATTTCAACAGCGTCTACCACGTCCAGCCGCCGCTGCGCACTCGCGCCGACCGCGATGGCCTGCGCGAGGCCGTGAAATCTGGCGTGATCTCGGCCATCTCGAGCCATCACCAACCCCACGAGCGCGATGCCAAGCTGGCTCCGTTCGGCGCCACCGAACCGGGCATCAGCAGCGTCGAACTGCTGCTGCCGCTGGCCCTGACGCTGGTGGAAGACGGTTTGCTGGATTTGCCGACCTTGCTGGCGCGCCTGAGCGCCGGCCCGGCCCAGGCGCTGCAACTGCCGGCGGGGAAACTCGCGGTGGGCGCAGCAGCGGACCTGGTGCTGTTCGACCCAGCCGCGTCAACCGTGGCCGGTGAAGCCTGGCGCTCCAAGGGCGACAACTGCCCGTTCCTCGGCCACAGCCTGCCGGGCGTGGTGCGTTATACGCTGATGGATGGGCGCATCACTCACCAGGCCTGAAAAACCGCGTCGCCTGCTTCGCGAGCAAGCCCGCTCCCACACTTGGTCCGAGGTGCTCACAATAATGTGCTCACCGACGATCCCTGTGGGAGCGGGCTTGCTCGCGAATGCAGGCGACTCGATCTGACTGGCTTAGTGAAAAGCCCCACGCTTCTGCGCATTCCGAATCGACACCTGATCATTCAGCGTCCAGAAGTCATACAGCACCCCAAGGAAAAACACCCCACCGGTCAGCAGGTAGAGGATCCCGCTGAGCCACTTGCCCTGATACATCCGGTGTACGCCCAGCACCCCCAGGAACGTCAGCAGAATCCAAGCCACGCTGTACTCGATGGGCCCGGGGGTGAAACGCAGGTCCGCTTCGCGGTCCATGGCCGGGATCAGGAACAGGTCGATCAACCAACCGATGCCCAGCAGGCCGAAGGTGAAAAACCAGATCGTGCCCGTGACCGGCTTGCCATAATAGAAACGGTGAGCGCCGGTAAAACCGAAAATCCACAGCAGATACCCGATGACTTTGCTGTGGGTATCGCGGATTGCGTCCTGCTGATAGCTGTTCATGAATGCCTCTTTTGCCTCGATAGAAAAATTTGTTCTGACTTTTTGTGACTTTTTTGTGTCTCGCCGACAAGCGGTCCTGGACGACTCGGACCGAGGAAACGCCCGTGGTACCGGGCTTCTGTCGGACAATCAAGTCAAATTGCCGCAGTGGTGCAGGGTTTACGCTGGGTTTCGGATCGACAAACGGCCTCGGAATGGCAAAAAAAGCTGTTATAAAGTTGCGCGCTAACCTTTATGAGCCCTGCCTAATGCGTCCATTTTTCAAGACATGGCTAACCATTTGCCTATTATTGCCACTGGCCGCCCACGCCACCAATCGTGAGCAACGTCTTCCCAACGTCAACGGCTACACCCCGAAATCCCATGTTTCTGCTCCTCCGAGCAAGAACAAGCAGGGCGTCCAGCGCGTGAGCACCGCTCACAGTCGCCTGGTGCCACCCATGGCGACCAAGACGACCAGCAACGTGCTGAGCCGCGCCGTGAATGTGCTCGGCACACCTTATCGTTGGGGCGGCAGCAGCCCAAGTAAAGGTTTCGATTGCAGTGGCTTGGTGAAATACGCGTTCAACGACGCCACGTTCGACCTGCCGCGCACCTCCAACGCCATGGCTGCTGGTCATGGCGAGAAAGTCGAGCGCAAGGACCTCAAGCCCGGCGACCTGATTTTCTTCAAGCTCAAGAGCCGCCGGGTCAACCACGTGGCCATCTACCTGGGCAACGACCGCTTCATCCACGCCCCGCGCCGTGGCAAGTCGGTGACCATCGACACGCTGAACAAACCGTACTGGAATACCCATTACGTGGTCGCCAAACGGGTGCTGCCGAAAGAGCCTGGGGCGATGCGCGTGGTTCAGCGCTGATCCGAAAAGCTCGCATGGCCCTTGTGGCGAGGGAGCTTGCTCCCGCCGGGCTGCGAAGCAGCCCCAAACCAGACGCCACCGTCACCCAGACAGTTCCAGGCAGCCGCCTTCAGGGCCGCTCCGCGCCCCAGCGGGAGCAAGCTCCCTCGCCACAACGCGGTACTGCCTCCTACCCTAGAAATTATCCGGCGTACGCGCCCGCTCCCGGGCATGTTCGCGGCTGATCAAGCCCTTGTTCACCAAATCCTTCAAACACATGTCCAGCGTCTGCATCCCCAGCGAGCCGCCGGTCTGGATGGATGAGTACATCTGCGCCACCTTGTCTTCCCGGATCAGGTTCCGAATGGCCGAGGTCCCCAGCATGATTTCATGGGCCGCGACCCGGCCGCCGCCGATCTTCTTGATCAGCGTCTGGGATATCACCGCTTGCAACGACTCCGACAACATCGAGCGAACCATCGACTTCTCGTCGCCGGGGAACACGTCCACCACCCGATCGATGGTCTTTGCCGCCGACGTGGTGTGCAAGGTGCCGAACACCAGGTGCCCGGTTTCAGCGGCGGTCAGCGCCAGGCGGATGGTTTCCAGGTCGCGCATCTCGCCCACCAGGATCACGTCCGGGTCCTCCCGCAAGGCTGAACGCAAGGCCGTGGAGAAGCCTTGGGTGTCGCGGTGCACCTCGCGCTGGTTGATCAGGCATTTGCGCGGTTCGTGAACGAATTCGATAGGGTCTTCGATGGTGAGGATGTGATGGTGCTTGTGGCTGTTGAGGTGGTCGATCATGGCCGCCAGGGTGGTGGACTTGCCTGAGCCGGTCGGCCCGGTCACCAGCACCAGCCCGCGCGGCGCCTCGGTGATTTTGCGAAACACTTCGCCCATCCCCAGGTCTTCCATGGTCAGGACTTTCGATGGAATGGTCCGGAACACCGCCCCCGCGCCGCGATTCTGGTTGAAGGCGTTGACCCGAAACCGCGCGACGCCCGGCACGTCGAAGGAAAAGTCGGTTTCCAGAAACTTTTCGTAATCCACCCGTTGCCGGTCGTTCATGATGTCGTAGATCAATTCATGGACCTGCTTGTGGTCCAGCGCCGGCAGGTTGATCCGCCGTACGTCACCATCCACGCGGATCATCGGCGGCAGCCCGGCGGACAGGTGCAGGTCCGACGCCCCCTGTTTGGCGCTGAAGGCCAGCAGTTCAGTGATATCCATAGCGCTCCTCAATTCCAGTAGAATGCCGCGAACCTCACCGCTGGCGCTTCTTTATGTCCACGATAGCAGACAACATTGCTCAGGTTAGTTCGCGTATCCGCACGGCGGAGCAGACCGCCCAACGTGCCGAAGGCAGCGTCCAACTGCTGGCCGTGAGCAAGACCAAGCCCGCCCAGGCCCTGCGTGAAGCCTATGCCGCCGGCCTGCGGGACTTCGGCGAGAACTACCTGCAAGAGGCCTTGAGCAAACAGGCCGAATTGACCGACCTGCCCTTGATCTGGCACTTCATCGGCCCCATTCAATCGAACAAGACGCGTGCTATCGCCGAACACTTCGATTGGGTGCATTCCGTGGATCGCTTGAAAATTGCACAGCGCCTGTCCGAGCAGCGTCCGGCCGAATTGCCGCCGCTGAACATCTGCATCCAGGTCAATGTCAGCGGTGAAGCCAGCAAATCCGGCTGCACTCCGGCCGACCTGCCCGCCCTCGCCAATGCCATCAGTGCTTTGCCACGCTTGAAGCTGCGCGGGCTGATGGCAATTCCCGAACCCACCGATGACCGCACCGCCCAGGATGCGGCCTTCGCCGCCGTTCAACGCCTGCAAGCCAGCCTGGCACTGCCACTGGACACACTTTCCATGGGCATGAGCCACGACCTTGAGTCGGCCATTGCCCAAGGCGCCACCTGGGTGCGCATCGGCACTGCCCTGTTTGGCGCCCGCGACTACGGTCACTCCTGAACCATGGCCGACTCATCTCTTTATAAGGACCTGTCATGAGCAACACGCGTATTGCTTTCATCGGCGCCGGCAACATGGCCGCCAGCCTGATCGGCGGCCTGCGGGCCAAGGGTCTGGACGCTTCTCTGATCCGCGCCAGCGATCCAGGTGAAGAGACCCGCACCCGAGTCAGCGCCGAGCACGGCATCGAGACCTTTGCCGACAACGCCCAGGCCATCGACGGCGCGGACGTCATCGTGCTGGCGGTCAAGCCGCAAGCGATGAAAACCGTCTGCGAGGCCCTGCGCCCAAGCCTCAAGCCCCATCAACTGGTGGTGTCGATTGCAGCGGGTATCACCTGCGCCAGCATGAACAACTGGCTCGGCGAGCAGCCGATCGTACGCTGCATGCCCAACACCCCGGCGCTGCTGCGCCAGGGTGTCAGCGGCCTGTTCGCCACCGAACAGGTGAGCGCCGAACAACGCCAGCAGGCCGAAACGCTGCTGTCGGCCGTGGGCCTGGCCCTGTGGCTGGACACCGAACAGCAATTGGACGCCGTCACCGCCGTCTCCGGCTCGGGGCCGGCGTACTTCTTCCTGCTGATCGAAGCCATGACCGCCGCTGGCGAGAAGCTTGGCCTGAGCCGGGAAACCGCCGCCCAGTTGACCTTGCAGACCGCCCTCGGTGCCGCGCACATGGCGGTGTCCAGCGACGTCGATGCGGCCGAGCTGCGCCGCCGCGTGACTTCGCCGGCCGGCACCACAGAAGCGGCCATCAAATCGTTCCAGGCCGGGGGCTTCGAAGCCCTGGTGGAAAAAGCACTCGGCGCCGCCGCGCACCGCTCGGCCGAAATGGCCGAACAACTGGGCCAATAAGGAGCCATTCATGATTGGATTGAACACTGCAGCGGTCTACGTGCTGCAAACCCTCGGCAGCCTGTACCTGCTGATCGTGCTGCTGCGCTTCGTGCTGCAACTGGTGCGTGCCAACTTCTACAACCCGTTGTGCCAGTTCATCGTCAAGGCCACCCAGCCGCTGCTCAAGCCGCTGCGCCGGATCATCCCGAGCCTGTTCGGCCTGGACATGTCGTCGCTGGTCCTGGCGATCCTGGTGCAATTGGCATTGATGGCCCTGACCTTGCTGCTGACCTACGGCACCACCGGCAACCCGCTGCAACTGCTGATCTGGTCGATCATTGGCGTGACCGCGCTGTTCCTGAAGATTTTCTTCTTCGCCATGATCATCAGCGTGATCCTGTCGTGGGTCGCGCCGGGCAGCCATAACCCGGGTGCCGAACTGGTGAACCAGATCTGCGAGCCGGCCCTGGCACCGTTCCGCCGCATCGTGCCGAACCTGGGTGGCCTGGACATCTCGCCGATCCTGGCGTTCATGGTGCTCAAGCTGATCGACATGCTGGTGATCAATAACCTGGCGGCAATGACCATGATGCCGGAGATCCTGCGGTTGCTGATCTAAAGCACGCTGCAACTTTTCCTGTGGCGAGGGAGCTTGCTCCCGCTGGGCTCTGTAGGAGCTGGCGAAGCCTGCGATCTTTTGATCTTGATCTTGATCTTGATCTTTCGCTCACGACTCAATTGTCAGGGGAAAGATCGCAGCCTCGTTGCACTCGGCAGCTCCTACACAGCTCCTACGGGGCCGCTTCGCGCTGGAGCGCCAGCCCGCCCCAGCGGGAGCAAGCTCCCTCGCCACAGATTGATCCAGTCGCCACAGGGTTTGCATCAGCGGACAATCAGCGCCGCCGTTTGCTTGCCGCTAACCCCAGCGGTCTTTAGACTTACGCCTCATTTCAACGCGAGCAGGGTCGATGCCAGCTGCCTTTCCCCCCGATTCCGTTGGTCTGGTGACGCCGCAA
Source organism: Pseudomonas sp. Z3-6 (assembly GCF_051131985.1). Classification (NCBI taxonomy): domain Bacteria; kingdom Pseudomonadati; phylum Pseudomonadota; class Gammaproteobacteria; order Pseudomonadales; family Pseudomonadaceae; genus Pseudomonas; species Pseudomonas sp. Z3-6. Next base: position 480,752 of record NZ_CP071644.1, on the reverse strand, counting down.
ACGGCGCATTTCAGCGAGCCCCTGGCCCTGGCCTGCGGCCGTTCGTTGCCAGCCTATGACCTGATCTACGAAACCTACGGCACCCTCAACGCCACGGCGAGCAATGCCGTGTTGATTTGCCACGCCTTGTCGGGGCATCACCATGCCGCCGGCTACCACAGCATCGACGACCGCAAGCCCGGCTGGTGGGATAGCTGCATTGGCCCGGGCAAGCCCATCGACACCAGCAAGTTTTTCGTGGTCAGCCTGAACAACCTCGGCGGTTGCAACGGCTCCACCGGCCCCAGCAGCCTCAACCCGGACACCGGCAAGCCCTTCGGCGCCGATTTCCCGGTACTGACCGTGGAAGATTGGGTCCATAGCCAGGCGCGCCTGGCCGACCGCCTCGGCATCGGCCAGTGGGCGGCGGTGATCGGTGGCAGCCTGGGCGGCATGCAGGCCCTGCAATGGACCATCACCTACCCGGACCGCGTGCGCCACTGCCTGGCAATCGCCTCGGCGCCCAAGCTGTCGGCGCAGAACATCGCCTTCAACGAAGTGGCGCGCCAGGCGATCCTCACCGACCCGGAATTCCACGGCGGTTCGTTCCAGGAACACGGCGTGATCCCCAAGCGTGGGCTGATGCTGGCGCGCATGGTCGGGCACATCACCTACCTGTCCGACGACTCCATGGGCGAGAAATTCGGCCGAGGACTCAAGAGCGAGAAGCTCAACTACGACTTCCACAGCGTCGAGTTCCAGGTCGAGAGTTACCTGCGTTATCAAGGTGAAGAGTTCTCCGGGCGTTTCGACGCCAACACCTACCTGTTGATGACCAAGGCGCTGGACTACTTCGATCCGGCGGCGAACTTCGACGATAACCTGGCGAAAACCTTCGCCAACGCCACCGCCAAGTTCTGTGTGATGTCGTTCACCACCGACTGGCGCTTCTCCCCGGCGCGCTCGCGGGAGCTGGTGGATGCGCTGATGGCCGCGCGCAAGGACGTCTGCTACTTGGAAATCGACGCGCCCCAGGGCCACGACGCCTTTTTGATCCCGATCCCGCGCTACCTGCAGGCGTTCGGCAACTACATGAACCGTATAACGCTGTGAGGACGCCATGAGAGCCGATCTGGACATCATCCAGGAATGGATCCCCGCCGGCAGCCGCGTGCTCGACCTGGGCTGCGGCAACGGCGAACTGCTGACCTGGCTGCGGGACAACAAGCAAGTCACCGGCTACGGCCTGGAAAACGACCCGGACAACATTGCCGAGTGCGTCGCCAAGGGCATCAACGTCATCGAGCAGGACCTGGACAAGGGCCTGGGCAACTTCGCCAGCAACAGCTTCGACATCGTGGTCATGACCCAGGCCCTGCAAGCGGTGCACTACCCGGACAAGATCCTCGACGAAATGCTGCGGGTCGGACGCCAGTGCATCATCACCTTCCCCAACTTCGGCCACTGGCGCTGCCGCTGGTACCTGGCGAGCAAGGGCCGCATGCCGGTCTCGGATTTCCTGCCCTACACCTGGTACAACACGCCGAACATCCACTTCTGCACCTTCAAGGATTTCGAAGCGCTGTGCCACGAACGTGAGGCCAAGGTCATCGATCGCCTGGCCGTGGACCAACAGCACCGCCACGGGTGGGCCAGCAAGCTATGGCCTAATCTGTTAGGGGAAATAGGCATCTATCGGGTCAGCAGCCCAGGCCTGGCCGATCATCAGGTCGCGGTGTGAGCCCCGGCCTCACCAGGAGCACGACATGAAACGTCTAGCGTTGTTTTTGATCACCGCTTGCCTGAGCGTTGGCGCCATGGCCGCCGACGCCATCAAGGCCGAGCGCATGGAAAAATTCGGTGATATCACCGTGCACTACAACACCTTCAACTCCACGTTCCTGACGCCCGACATCGCCAAGGCAGCCGAGCTGATTCGCAGCAAGAACCAGGGCGTGATCAATATTTCGGTGATCAAGGGCGGCAAGCCCTTGATGGCCCAGGTCAGCGGCACGGTGAAAGACCTCACCAGCCAGAGCATCCCGCTGCAATTCAAGCAGGTGATCGAGCAAGGCGCGATCTACTACATCGCCCAGTATCCGGTGCCCCAGCAGGAAAACCGCACCTTCGAGATCCAGGTGCGGATCGGCGACAAGATCAACACCCTCAACTTCAACCAGGAACTGTTCCCGGGCCAATGATCAACCTTACCCAACTCGTGCTGGCCAGCCACAACGCCGGCAAACTCAAGGAACTGCAGGCCATGCTCGGCGGGTCGGTGCAGTTGCGCTCCATCGGCGAATTCAGCCAGGTGGAACCGGAGGAGACTGGCCTGTCGTTCGTCGAGAACGCCATTCTCAAGGCCCGCAATGCCGCGCGTATCTCCGGTCTGCCAGCGCTGGCCGACGATTCCGGACTGGCCGTGGATTTCCTCGGCGGTGCGCCGGGCATTTACTCGGCCCGTTACGCTGACGGCAAAGGTGACGCGGCGAACAACGCCAAGCTGCTCGACGCCCTCAAGGACGTGCCCGAAGCCGAGCGCGGCGCGCAGTTCGTCTGTGTGCTGGCCTTGGTCCGCCACGCCGACGATCCGTTGCCGATCCTCTGCGAGGGCCTGTGGCACGGGCGCATTCTCACCGAGGCCAGCGGCGAGCACGGTTTTGGCTACGACCCGTTGTTCTGGGTGCCGGAGCGCAATTGCTCCAGCGCCGAGCTGGGGCCGGTGGAAAAAAACCAACTGAGCCACCGCGCCCGCGCCATGGCCCTGCTGCGTCAACGCCTGGGCCTGCAATGATCGATGACGCTCCCGCACCGCTGATTCATGGCGGTGTCCAAACGCCTCGGGCGCCGCTGCCGGTGCTGCCGCCCCTGGCGTTGTACGTCCACATCCCGTGGTGCGTGCGCAAATGCCCGTATTGCGACTTCAACTCCCACACCGCCAGTCCGCAGTTGCCGGAAGAAGAGTATGTCGACGCCCTGCTGGCCGACCTCGACCAGGACCTGCACGCGGTTTACGGTCGCCCGCTGAGCTCGATCTTCTTCGGTGGCGGCACCCCGAGCCTGTTCAGCGCCCAGGCCTTGGGCCGCTTGCTCAAGGGTGTCGAAGCGCGGATACCGTTCGCCCAGGACATTGAAATCACCTTGGAAGCCAACCCCGGCACGTTCGAGCAGGAAAAGTTCGTCGCCTACCGGGCCCTGGGCATCAATCGCTTGTCCATCGGCATCCAGAGCTTCCAGCAGGCCAAGCTCGAAGCCTTGGGCCGGATCCATAACGGTGACGAGGCGGTGCGCGCCGCCGGCATGGCCCGCCAGGCCGGGTTCGACAATTTCAACCTGGACCTGATGCATGGGCTGCCCGACCAGTCCCTCGACGACGCCTTGAGCGACCTGCGCCAGGCCATCGCCTTGAAGCCGACCCACCTGTCCTGGTACCAATTGACGCTGGAGCCGAACACGGTGTTCTGGAACCAGCCGCCGACCTTGCCCGAAGACGACACGCTGTGGGACATCCAGGAAGCCGGGCAGGCCTTGCTGGCCGAACACGGCTACGGCCAATACGAAGTCTCGGCCTACGCCCAGCCCGGTCGGGCGGCGCGGCATAACCTCAATTACTGGAGTTTCGGCGACTTCATCGGCATCGGTGCCGGCGCCCACGGCAAGCTCAGCCATCCGGACGGGCGCATCGTGCGCACCTGGAAGACCCGCCTGCCCAAGGACTACCTCAACCCAGCCAAAAGCTTCCAGGCCGGCGAGAAAATCCTGGCCAACGAAGAACTGCCATTCGAGTTCCTGATGAACGCCCTGCGCCTGACCGCAGGCGTGGAAGCGCGGCTGTACCCGGAGCGCACCGGGCTGCCACTTGAAAGCCTGGCCGAAGGCCGGCGCGAGGCCGAACAAAGCGGGTTGTTGCAGGTCGAACCGACACGTCTGGCGGCCACCGAGCGCGGACAGCTGTTTCTCAATGACTTGCTGCAGACATTTCTGAGCTGATCAACACAAGGAAATCGAATGGATCTGGTACTCGACCTGCTGGCCACCGTGTCCCGCTGGAGCCGCAGCAACCTGTCGGAAATCTCCCTGGCATTGGTAGGCTGTTTGCTGGTGCTGTTTGGTGCCGACATCAAGGGCTGGGTCGAACAGCGCCTGGGCAGCATCGCCGGCGCCTTGCGCGTCCCCTTGATCGCCCTGCTATGCATGATCGGCAGCGGCGCGGCGCTGATCTATGCCACGCCGTGGATCGTCAGGGGCTTGAGCCAGTTCAACAACTACAGCCTGGCGCCGGTGTTGTTGGTGGTGCTGGTGTTGATTGGCGTAGTGGCGGATCGGCGCTGAACCAACAGACACCACGAAACACATGTGGGAGCGGGCTTGCTCGCGAATGCGGCAGAACATTCAACATCCATGTCGACTGCTACACCGCTTTCGCGAGCAAGCCCGCTCCCACAGGGAATCCCATTTCAGCAGGGATTTCTGGTGTTTACGCCAATTTCTCGAACTTCAAATCCCAAACCCCATGCCCAAGCCGTTCGCCACGGCGCTCGAACTTGGTGATCGGCCGTTCAGCCGGGCGCGGCACGCACTTGCCATCTTCGGCCAGGTTGCGATAACCCGGGGCGACGTTCATCACTTCCAGCATGTACTCGGCGTAGGGTTCCCAGTCGGTGGCCATGTGCAGCACACCGCCGACCTTCAACTTGCTACGCACCAGCTCAGCGAACGACGCCTGGACGATCCGGCGCTTATGGTGACGGCTTTTGTGCCAGGGATCCGGGAAGAACAGCATCAGCCGATCGAGACTGTTATCGGCCACGCAGCGGTTGAGCACTTCGATGGCGTCACAATCGTAGACCCGCAGGTTGGTCAGCCCTTGGGTCAGTACGCCATTGAGCAGCGCACCGACGCCTGGACGGTGGACTTCCACACCAATGAAATCCTGCTCAGGTGAAGCGGCGGCCATCTCCAACAACGAGTGGCCCATGCCAAAGCCGATTTCCAGCGAGCGCGGGGCCGAGCGGCCAAATACCTGGTCGAAGTCGACCGGTGCGTCAGCCAACGGCAGGACATAAAGCGGCGCGCCCTGCTCCAGGCCACGCTGCTGGCCTTCAGTCATGCGCCCGGCGCGCATTACGAAACTCTTGATGCGGCGGTGCTGGCGCTCTTCGCCTTCTTCCGGCAGGACCGGCGTGTCGTTCGATTCAGTCATCAATGGCTCTTACTTGATCAGACCATCCAGCGGCGAGGAGGCGCTGGCGTAAAGTTTTTTCGGCATGCGCCCGGCCAGGTACGCCAGGCGACCGGCGACGATGGCGTGTTTCATGGCTTCGGCCATCAGGATCGGCTGCTGGGCGTGGGCGATGGCCGAGTTCATCAGCACCGCTTCGCAACCCAATTCCATGGCAATGGTGGCGTCAGAGGCGGTACCGACACCGGCATCCACCAACACCGGGATCTTGGCTTCTTCCAGGATGATCTGCAGGTTGTATGGGTTGCAGATCCCCAGGCCCGTGCCGATCAGGCCGGCCAGCGGCATGACCGCGATGCAGCCGATCTCCGCCAGTTGACGGGCAATGATCGGGTCGTCGCTGGTGTAGACCATCACGTCGAAACCTTCCTTGACCAGGGTCTCGGCGGCCTTGAGGGTTTCGATCACGTTGGGGAACAGGGTCTTCTGGTCCGCCAGCACTTCCAGCTTCACCAGGTTGTGGCCGTCGAGCAGTTCACGGGCCAGGCGGCAGGTGCGCACAGCCTCGATGGCGTCGAAGCAACCGGCGGTGTTCGGCAGGATGGTGTAGCGATCCGGCGGCAGGATATCCAGCAGGTTCGGTTCGCCCGGGTTCTGGCCGATGTTGGTCCGGCGCACGGCGACGGTCACGATCTCGGCGCCCGAGGCCTCGATGGCCAGGCGGGTTTCTTCCATGTCGCGGTACTTACCGGTGCCTACCAGCAAGCGCGACTGGTAGGTACGACCGGCCAGGACGAAGGGCTTGTCGCTACGAACGATGCTCATGGGAAATCCTCTGTTGGGGTGAGGTTCTTGCGAAATGCTGCGAAACCGAGGCGACTAGCCGCCGCCGATGGCATGGACCACTTCGACCGAATCACCGTCGTTCAACGTGGTTTCGGCGTGCTGGCTGCGCGGGACGATATCCAGATTGAGTTCCACCGCGACGCGGCGTCCGGTGAGTTCCAGACGGGTCAGCAGGGCCGCAACGGTTTCACCGTCGGGCAGTTCAAGGGGTTCGCCGTTCAACTGAATGCGCATGCCGGATGCCGCCATCATTTTTAGGGGCTGGCATTCTAGCCCGATCAGTCTGGGTGACCCAAGCCCCTTGGTCAGCTACGAGCTACAAGCTTCAAGCTTCAAGCTTCAAGCGGCAAGTTGCAGGCGCCAGGCCGCGATGCCCAGGCACAACCAGCCGATCAGGAAGGCCACGCCGCCCAAGGGCGTGATGATGCCCAGCTTGGTAACGCCTGTAAGGGTCAACAAATACAGGCTGCCGGAGAACAACAGGATACCGATCACAAAGGAAACCCCAGCCCAGGTGACGATGCGTCCGGGAATGTGCGTGGCCAGCAGCGCGACGCCCAGCAACGCCAGGGTGTGGACCAGTTGGTAGGTGACGCCGGTGTGGAAAATCGCCAGGTAATCGGCGCTCAGGCGGCTTTTCAGGCCATGGGCGGCGAATGCCCCCAACGCCACGCCTGTGAAACCGAAAAAAGCCGCCAGCATCAGAAAGCTACGCAACATGGGAACTCCAATCAGACTCGGTGGGCAGGGTCTGTATAATGGCCCGCTCGACGGGTTCGGCCAAGCCATCTCTATGCTGCGTACATTGTTTCGACGATTCCTTAAAGCCCTGCTCTGGTTCGCCGTCGGCAGCGTTGTGCTGGTGCTGCTGTTTCGCGTGGTGCCGCCACCGTTCACCGCGCTGATGATCGAGCGCAAGGTTGAATCCTGGTTCAACGGCGAGCCGATCGACCTGCAGCGCGACTGGCAACCTTGGGAGCAGATATCCGACAGCCTCAAGGTTGCGGTAATTGCTGGCGAAGACCAGAAATTCCCCGAACACTGGGGCTTCGACATCGGTGCGATCCAGGCCGCCTTCGCCCACAATGGCCGTGGCGGCTCGATCCGCGGCGCCAGCACCCTCAGCCAGCAAGTCTCGAAAAACCTGTTCCTGTGGTCGGGCCGCAGCTGGCTGCGCAAAGGCCTGGAGGCCTGGTTCACCGCGCTGATCGAAGTGTTCTGGCCCAAGCAGCGGATCCTCGAGGTGTACCTCAATAGCGTGGAGTGGGATGACGGCGTGTTTGGAGCGGAAGCGGCGGCGCGGCATCACTTTCGCGTGGGCGCGGGTGCATTGCCCCGGCAACAGGCCAGCCTGTTGGCGGCGGTGTTGCCCAACCCGCGAAAATGGAGCGCAAGCCGGCCGAGCCCCTACGTGCTACGGCGGGCGGGTTGGATTCGCCAGCAGATGAGCCAGTTGGGGGGCGCCGGTTATTTGCTGGAGCTCAATAATTCGCGGCGAGCGCCTTGGGCCCAATAACCAAGACACTGGAGACCCCTTGTGGGAGCGGGCTTGCTCGCGAATGCGGTGCACCAGATACATTGATGTGGACTGGCACACCGCATTCGCGAGCAAGCCCGCTCCCACAGGTGGAGTGTCAGGTCCGAGATTGAGCACAATAAAAAACGCCCCGATCATCACTGATCGGGGCGTTTTTTATTGTCGCTATCGCAGGTCAAGCCGCGATCGAGACCTTGAGCTTGTTCATCGCGCTCTTCTCAAGCTGGCGAATCCGCTCGGCCGACACGTTGTACTTCTGCGCCAGGTCGTGCAGCGTGGCTTTTTCCTCGGCCAGCCAGCGCTGGTAGAGGATGTCGCGGCTGCGCTCGTCCAGCACTTCCAGTGCTTCGTGCAGGTTGGTGTTGGAGTTGTCGCTCCAGTCGGCGTCCTCCAGTTGACGCGCCGGGTCGTACCGGTGGTCTTCCAGATAGTTGGCCGGCGATTGGAAAGCGCTGTCGTCGTCCGCTTCGGCGGCCGGGTCGAAGGCCATGTCATGGCCGGTCAGGCGGCTTTCCATCTCGCGCACTTCCCGAGGCTCCACGCCCAGGCTTTCGGCAACGCGATGGACTTCCTCGTTGTTCAGCCAGGCCAGACGCTTCTTCTGGCTGCGCAGATTGAAGAACAGCTTGCGCTGGGCCTTGGTGGTCGCGACTTTCACGATGCGCCAGTTGCGCAAGATGAACTCGTGGATTTCCGCCTTGATCCAGTGCACGGCAAACGACACCAGGCGTACACCCATTTCCGGGTTGAAACGCTTGACCGCCTTCATCAGGCCAACGTTGCCTTCCTGGATCAGGTCGGCCTGGGCCAGCCCGTAGCCGGAATAGCTGCGGGCGATATGTACGACAAAACGCAGGTGGGCGAGCACCATCTGCCGAGCCGCCTCAAGATCCTGCTCATAGTAGAGACTCTCGGCCAGTTCACGCTCCTGCTCGGGGGTCAGCAGCGGGATGCTGTTGACCGTGTGCACATAGGCCTCCAGGTTCGCACCCGGGACCAGAGCATAAGCAGGTTGCAAAGAAGTGGTCATACGAAAAAACCTCCAACTTACATAACTCGTGCAGTTCAGCACTGCGAAAATTGACCGGGAACCGTAGGACAAGTTCCCACAAAAACCGAAAGGTCAATACGCGCAAAAAACACTATTTTGGCGCAAGCTCACGCAAGTGGCGTGCGACCGCAATCCATGCACCGATATAACCCAACAGCACCGCGCCAAGCAAGAGCGACAGACCGTCGGCGACTGGCACTCCGGCCAGCGAGAAATCACTGCCGTACAAACCGGCCAGCCCCACTACCGCATCGTTCAGCCAATCCAGGCCAAACGCCAATACGCCCCAAGACAGAATGCCGGCACCGAAGCCATACAGCGCCCCCATATAAAGGAAGGGCCTGCGTACATAACTGTCCGTACCGCCGACGAGTTTAATCACTTCTATCTCGGTGCGGCGGTTTTCAATATGAAGACGAATGGTATTGCCTATCACCAAAAGTAATGCAGAAACCAGCAGCACCGTCAGACCGAAGACAAACCGGTCGCCCAGCTTGAGGATCGCCGCCAGACGCTCGACCCAGACTAGATCAAGTTGCGCCTGTTGTACCTTCGGCAACTCGGAAAGTCTTTGTCTTAATGCTTCAAGGGCCGGCTTGTCGACCTCGTTCGGCGTCACCAGCACCACGCCTGGCAGCGGATTCTCCGGCAATTCCTTGAGGGCATCGCCCAGGCCGGACTGCTGCTGGAATTCCTCCAGCGCCTGCTCGCGCCCGATGTATTCGGCATCGGACACGCCTGGCATGGCCTTGATTTGCTCACGCAACGCCTGGCCTTCACCAGGACTGGCGTCCATCTGCAGGTACAGGGAAATCTGCGCGGCGCGCTGCCAGGAACCGCCGAGGCGCTCCACATTATTTAGCAATAATGACAGCCCCATGGGCAGGCTCAAGGCAACCGCCATCACCATGCAGGTAAAGAAGCTGCCGATGGGCTGCTTGCCCAGGCGCCGCAGGCTGTCCAGCAGGCTGGCGCGATGGCTTTCGATCCAGGCGCGCAGCAGCGTGGCGAAGTCCGGGCCGTCGTCATCGTCGCGCTTTTTCTTTTGCGGCTGCGGATCGGAGGCCTTCGGGGCCACGCGTTCGGCCACTTTCGGGCTGCGAGTAGCACTCATACGCCGGCCTCCCCGTCACCGATCAGTCGACCGCGTTGCAAGGTGAGCATACGGTGACGCATGCGCGCGATCAGTGCCAGGTCGTGACTGGCGATGAGCACACTGGTGCCCAGGCGGTTGATGTCTTCGAACACGCCCATGATTTCCGCCGCCAGGCGCGGGTCGAGGTTACCGGTGGGTTCGTCCGCCAGCAGCAAGGCCGGGCGATGGACGATGGCGCGGGCGATGCCGACGCGCTGTTGCTGGCCGGTGGACAGGTCGCCTGGGTACAGGTCGGTCTTGTCCGACAGGGCCACGCGCTCCAGGGCCGAGTCCACGCGCTTGATGATCTCGGCCTTGGACAAGCCGAGGATCTGCAACGGCAACGCCACGTTGTTGAACACCGTGCGGTCGAACAGCAATTGGTGATTCTGGAACACCACGCCGATCTGCCGCCGCAGGTAGGGGATCTGGGCATTGCTGATGGTGCTCAGGTCCTGGCCGGCCAGCAGCAGTTTGCCAGTAGACGGTCGTTCCATCGCCAGCAACAGGCGCAGCAGGGTACTTTTGCCGGCGCCGGAATGGCCGGTGACAAACAGAAACTCGCCCCGACGGACCCGAAAGCTCAGCTCATGCAAGCCGACATGACCGTTCGGATAGCGTTTACCGACCTGTTCGAAACGAATCATGAATGCTCCCGCTCGGCAAACAGTGCCTGGACAAAGGGCTCGGCTTCAAAGGTGCGCAAATCGTCGATGCCTTCGCCCACGCCGATGTAGCGAATGGGCAGGCCGAACTGCTTGGCCAGGGCGAAAATCACCCCGCCCTTGGCCGTGCCGTCGAGCTTGGTCAGGGCCAGCCCGGTCAGTTCGACGGTCTGGTTGAATTGCTTGGCCTGGTTGATGGCGTTCTGGCCGGTACCGGCGTCCAGCACCAGCAGCACTTCGTGGGGCGCGTCGGCGTCGAGCTTGCCGATCACCCGGCGAACCTTCTTCAACTCTTCCATCAGGTTGTCTTTGGTGTGCAGGCGACCGGCGGTGTCGGCGATCAGCACATCGATGCCACGGGCCTTGGCCGCTTGTACGGCGTCGAAGATCACCGAGGCGGAGTCGGCACCGGTGTGCTGGGCGATCACCGGGATCTTGTTGCGCTCGCCCCACACCTGCAGCTGTTCGACCGCGGCGGCGCGGAAGGTGTCGCCCGCGGCCAGCATGACTTTCTTGCCTTCGAGCTGCAGCTTCTTGGCCAGCTTGCCGATGGTGGTGGTCTTGCCGGCGCCGTTGACGCCCACGACCAGGATCACGAACGGCTTGTTCTGCGAAGCCACCACCAGGGGTTTTTCCACCGGCTTGAGCAGGCTGGTCAGCTCGCCTTGCAGGGATTTGTACAAGGCATCGGCGTCGGTCAGCTGTTTGCGCGCGACCTTCTGGGTCAGGCTCTGGATGATCACCGACGTGGCCTCGACACCGACATCGGCAGTCAGCAGGCGGGTTTCGATGTCTTCCAGCAATTCGTCATCGATGACTTTCTTGCCCAGGAACAGGCTGGCCATGCCTTCGCCGATGCTGGCGCTGGTCTTGGACAGGCCCTGCTTGAGGCGGGCGAAGAAGCCGACCTTGTTTTCTTCGGCCGTGCGTGGCGGCTCGGCCGGAGTCGGAACCTCAGCCGGAGCAGGCTCTGGCTCAGGAACGGGTTGAGGCGCGGCGGGCGTAATGACGGACGCTGGCGCTTCGGCAACCGGCGCCTCGACCGGCTTCTCGACAGGTTGCGTCGTTGCCGGAATCGGTGGTGGGGTATGCGCAACCTCGTCCTCGACCAGTGCGACCGGCTCTTCCGCCACCGGCAAGGTCAGCCAAGGGGTTTGCCCGGCCGGCGGGGTCAGCGGCTGTTCGGCCAGCGGCTCAGGCGCGAGCTCGGGTTCAGGCTCGGCCGGCTGCAGCACCGGCTCGGCAATCGGCAGGACGATGGGCGCGGCCTCTTCGGCCACTGTTTCGGCGGCGGGCTCAGGTAGCGCTTCTGGCTGTTCGACGACGGTTTCCTGCGGCTTCTTGCGCAGCCATCCGAACAGGCTTTTTTTCTCGCCAGCCGCAGCTGGGGTCTTCTTGTCGTCGTTGGAACCAAACATGGAGGACGGCTATCTCACGGTAGCGACGCGCCACGAGGGCGCCTCGGTGATAAATATTCGATGCTGAACAGACTGCGTTTCATCCAGCTTGTTCACGCGCAACATTTTGTCGAAGCGTCCCCAGGACGCCTCAAAGTCGATTTTTTCGAAGGACTGGTACGGCATCATCGGCGAAAACGTCGGGATCAACGAGCAAACCCAACGTTTCTCCGGGGAACCCAGACAACCCCGGGCCGATAAAAGGCCCGATAGGCGTGGCCGCCAGTAAAACGGATCAGTATCCTAGCACCCTCTCGCCCGCCGACGCTAAGACCTAGCGGGCAACCCAACAGGTTTAAACACGAATGAATGCTCTTGCCCGCCGCGCCGCAGGCCTGCTGCTCAGCACAGTTTGTCTGCCCTTTTCAGCCTTGGCTGCCGACCCACAACCCACCCATGAATTCACCCTCGACAACGGCCTGAAGGTCGTCGTGCGCGAAGACCATCGCGCGCCGGTGGTGGTGTCCCAGGTCTGGTACAAGGTGGGCTCCAGCTACGAAACGCCAGGCCAGACCGGTTTGTCCCACGCTCTTGAACACATGATGTTCAAGGGCAGTGAAAAAGTCGGCCCCGGCGAAGCCTCGCTGATCCTGCGCGACCTGGGCGCCGAGGAGAACGCCTTTACCAGCGATGACTTCACCGCCTACTACCAGGTGCTGGCCCGTGACCGCCTGGGCGTGGCCTTCGAATTGGAAGCCGATCGCATGGCCAGCCTGCGCCTGCCGCCGGAGGAATTCAGCCGCGAGATCGAGGTGATCAAGGAAGAGCGCCGCATGCGCACCGACGACAAGCCCATGTCCAAGGCCTACGAGCGCTTCAAGGCCATGGCTTATCCGGCCAGCGGCTACCACACGCCGACCATCGGCTGGATGGCCGACCTGGACCGGATGACCGTCGAAGAGCTGCGTCACTGGTACCAATCCTGGTACACCCCGAACAACGCGACCCTGGTGGTGGTTGGCGACGTAACGCCGGATGAGGTCAAGTCCCTGGCCCAGCGTTATTTCGGCCCGATTGCCCGGCGCGCGGTGCCGGTCGCGAAAATCCCCCTGGAACTGGCCGAACCCGGCGAGCGCCAGATCACTTTGCATGTGCAGACCCAACTGCCCAGCGTGATGCTGGCTTTCAACGTGCCCAGCATCGCCACCACGACAGACAAGGCGTCGGTCAATGCCCTGCGGCTGATCTCGGCCCTGCTGGACGGCGGCTACAGCGGCCGGATCCCGACCCAGCTGGAGCGCGGTGAAGAGTTGGTGTCCGGCGGTTCGTCGAGCTACGACGCGTTCACCCGTGGCGACACGCTGTTCACCTTGTCGGCAACGCCCAACACGCAGAAAAACAAAACCCTGGCCCAGGCCGAAGCCGGCCTGTGGCGCTTGCTCGAACAGTTGAAAACCACCGCCCCGACCGCCGAGGAACTGGAACGCGTACGCGCCCAGGTCATCGCCGGCCTGGTGTATGAGCGCGATTCGATCACCAGCCAGGCCACCGCCATCGGCCAGCTGGAAACCGTCGGTTTGTCCTGGAAACTGATGGACACCGAACTCGCCGAACTGCGAAGCGTGACCCCGCAAGACATCCAGAAGGCAGCCCAGCTGTATTTCACCCGCTCGCGTCTAAGCGTTGCGCACATCCTGCCCGAGGAGAAAGCTCATGAGTGAGCGCAAATCATCGCGCCTGGTGCCGATCGGCCTGGTGTCGATCGCCCTGGCCTGCGCCCTGGCCTTTTACCTGACGCCGTCCAGCGACTCCAACGCCAGCCAGGCCTTGGACAAGGCCAAGTCCGGCAACAAGCTGCAATCCTTGGCTGAACTGAACGACAAGGCGCCCAGCCGGCGCCAGCTCGACGTGCAAACCTGGAAAACCGCCGACGGCGCCAAGGTGCTGTTCGTCGAAGCCCGGGAATTGCCGATGTTCGACCTGCGCCTGACCTTCGCCGCCGGCAGCAGCCAGGACGGCGACGCCCCTGGCCTCGCCCTGCTGACCAACGCCATGCTCAACGAAGGCGTGGCCGGCAAGGATGTCAGCGCCATTGCCCAGGGCTTCGAAAGCCTCGGCGCGGACTTCGGCAACGGTGCCTACCGGGACATGGCCGTGGCGTCCCTGCGCAGTCTCAGTGCGGCCGACAAGCGCGAGCCGGCATTGAAGTTGTTCGCCGAAGTCGTCGGCAAACCGACCTTCCCCGCCGACTCCCTTGCCCGGATCAAGAATCAGATGCTGGCCGGCTTCGAGTACCAGAAGCAGAACCCCGGCAAACTGGCGGGCCTGGAACTGATGAAGCGCCTGTACGGCGAGCATCCGTATGCCCACTCCAGCGACGGCACCGCCGAGAGCATTCCACCGATCACCCTGGCCCAGGCCCGGGCGTTCCACGCCAAGGCCTATGCCGCCGGCAACGCCGTGATCGCACTGGTGGGGGACTTGTCCCGCGCCGAAGCAGAAGCGATTGCCAACCAGGTTTCCACCGCGCTCCCCAAAGGCCCGGCCCTGGCGAAAACCCCGCCACCGGTGGAGCCGAAGGCGAGCATCGGTCACATCGAGTTCCCCTCCAAGCAGACCAACCTGATGCTCGCGCAACTGGGCATCGACCGCGACGATCCGGACTACGCCGCCGTGTCCCTGGGCAACCAGATCCTCGGCGGCGGTGGCTTCGGCACGCGGTTGATGACTGAAGTTCGCGAAAAGCGCGGCCTGACCTACGGCGTGTACTCCGGTTTCACGGCGATGCAGGCCCGCGGCCCGTTCATGATCAATTTGCAAACCCGTGCAGAGATGAGCGAGGGCACCTTGAAACTGGTGCAGGACGTGTTCGCCGACTACCTCAAGAACGGTCCGACCCAAAAAGAACTCGATGACGCCAAGCGCGAGCTGGCCGGTAGCTTCCCGCTGTCCACCGCCAGCAACGCCGACATCGTCGGCCAGCTCGGCGCCATGGGGTTCTACGACTTGCCGCTGAGCTACCTGGAGGACTTCATGCGCCAGTCCCAGGAACTGACCGTCGAGCAGGTCAAGGCCGCGCTGAACAAACACCTGAGCACCGACAAGATGGTTATCGTCACCGCCGGCCCGAGCGTGCCGCAAAAGCCGTTGCCGCCCCCCACTGACAAACCTGCCGAGCAGCCGCTCGGGGTTCCGGAGCACTAATGGCCCGCCCATCCAATTCCAGCAAGAAACCCGTGCACAACGGTGTGAACCAGTTGCGCATCATCGGCGGCGAATGGCGCAGCCGGCGCCTTAGCTTCCCGGATGCCCCAGGCTTGCGCCCGACCCCGGACCGCGTGCGGGAAACCCTGTTCAACTGGCTCGCGCCCTACGTGGCGGGTGCCCGGGTGCTCGACCCGTTCGCCGGCAGCGGCGCCTTGTTTCTCGAGGCCCTGTCTCGTGGCGCCGCCATGGGCCAGGCGCTGGACGCCAGCAACCTGGCGGTCTCCAGCCTGAAGGAACACCTGGGCACCCTGCGCTGCACCGTCGGCCAGGTGCAAACCGCCGATGCACTGCGCTACCTCGACAGCCAACCGGCGACACCTTTCGACCTGGTGTTCCTCGACCCGCCGTTCAACCAGAACCTGCTGCCGACGGTCTGCGCCTTGCTCGAGGAACGCCAGTGGCTGGCCGAGGATGCCTGGGTCTACACTGAAAGCGAGACCGCCCCGTCCACCCTGGGCTTGCCGGGCAACTGGCGCTTGCACCGCGAGCAGAAATCCGGACGGGTGTATTACGCGTTGTGGCAGCGTTTGACAAAGGACATGGGCTGAACGGCTGACCCGTACATCGAGAATAATAATGATGTCCGCCGCACCTGAACGTTTCGTCCCTGCTCCGGGCCTTGGCAATCCGCACCTGCAAACCTTGTGGGGCCCCTTGTGGCGCCCGACCACCCACATCGCGCGCCAACGCGAGCGCTTGTGGTTGGAAGACGGCGATTTCCTCGACCTCGACTGGCATGGCCCCCACAGCGCCGAGGCACCCTTGGTGCTGGTGCTGCACGGGCTGACCGGCTCTTCCAATTCGCCCTACGTGGCCGGGTTGCAGCAGGCGCTCGGTCGCCAGGGCTGGGCCAGTGCGGCGTTGAACTGGCGCGGCTGCTCGGGTGAGCCGAACCTGCTGCCCCGCAGCTATCATTCGGGCGTCAGCGAAGACCTGGCCGCCGCCATCGCCCATTTGCGCGCCCGACGCCCCTTGGCGCCGCTGTTTGCGGTGGGCTATTCGTTGGGCGGCAATGTGTTGCTCAAGCACCTGGGGGAAACCGGCGGCGACAGCCAGTTGCAAGGGGCGGTGGCGGTCTCGGTACCGTTTCGCCTCGACCAGTGCGCCGATCGCATCGGCCAGGGATTCTCGAAGCTCTACCAGGCGCATTTCATGCGACAACTGGTGGCCTATGTGCGCAACAAGCAACGCCAGTTTCTGCACGACGGACGTCACGAAGGCCTGGCGACCCTGGCGGCGCTGGGCCCGCTGGAGAACATGCGCACCTTCTGGGACTTTGACGGCCGGGTAACGGCGCCGCTGCATGGGTTCTCCGATGCAGCGGATTACTACCGCCGCGCCTCCAGCCGCTATTTCATGGCAGCTATCAGCACGCCGACCCTGGTCATCCAGGCCGCCGACGATCCTTTTGTCTTCCCCCACAGCCTGCCCGAACCGGGCGAATTATCGGCCTCGACCCGGATTGAATTGCACGCCCGGGGTGGGCATGTGGGGTTTGTCGACGGAACCTTGCGGCGCCCCGGGTATTACCTGGAGCGGCGGATTCCCCATTGGCTGGCCAGCCTGGGGCGCGGCTGAGCGTGGCAAGGGCAGTAAAAGGATCTGCAGACAAAACGAATCCCCTGTGGGAGCGGGCTTGCTCGCGAAAGCGGTGGGTCAGATTGCATTAATGTTGGATGTACCGCCGTCTTCGCGAGCAAGCCCGCTCCCACAATTTTTTCCGGGGTGTCCACCAGTCTGGTGTTCACCCATATCGATTCCGGGTGTTCGTTATTCGCCCTTCGCCACGCCCCGCTGTGGATCATTGATCCACTCACTCCACGAGCCGGCATACAGCCGTCCCAACGGATAGCCTGCCAGGCACAAGGCAAACAGGTTATGACACGCCGTCACGCCGGAGCCGCAGTACGCCACCAGTTCGGTGGGCGAACGCTCGCCCAGTTTTTCGGCGAAGCGTTGCTTGAGCTGTTCGGCCGGCAGGAAGCGGCCATCGGCGCCCAGGTTGTCCGTGAACGCTGCGCACTGGGCGCCCGGGATATGCCCGGCTATCGGGTCGATCGGCTCGACTTCGCCCTTGAAACGCGGCAAGGCCCGGGCATCCAGCAAAGTCATGGCCGGCTCGCCAAGGCGTTGTTGCAGGGCTTGCGCATCGATCAACAAACTCGCGTCCGGCGCACCGCTGAAGGTCCCACGACCGTTCTGCGGCGGATCAAGACTCAGGGGCAAGCCGGCGGCATGCCAGGCCTTGAGCCCACCGTCGAGGATGTACACGCCGTCGCGCTTGCCCAGCCAGGCCAGCAACCACCAGGCCCGCGCGGCATAGGCGCCGGGACCGTCGTCGTACAGCACGACCTCGCTGTCGTTATCCAGCCCCCAAGTCTTGAGACGCTCGATCAACGCCTCGGGCTCGGGCAACGGATGACGCCCGGTCACGCCCTTTGTCACCGCTCCACTCAAATCGCGCTCAAGGTCTGCGAAAGACGCCCCGGCAATGTGGCCCTCGGCATAACTGCGCTGACCGTAATCCGGGTCTTCCAGGGCGAAACGGCAATCGAGGATCACCAGCCCGGGCTGGGATCGCCGCTGTTCGAGGGCTTGGGGGCTGATGAGTTGCGCGATGGGCATGGTGAGCTCCTGTGACTAAATCGGGGATCGATTCCTACTGCCCTTCCTCCAGGGTCTGGGCCAGCGGGACGTAATATTCCTTGAACAGTGCATCCACCGCCTCGCGGGCCTGATCGGTCACGAAACCGGCCTCCAGCACCAGCACCTGATAGACGCCACGCTTGATGGCCTGCTCGCTCAGGTGGCTGAAATTTTCCCGCGTGGTGCACAAGAACCGCACCCAGGACGTGAGGATGATCCAGGCGTTGAGGGTCAGGGATTCGATCTGCACCCGGTCCATCTTCAGGATACCGGCGGCAACGAAGCCCTCGTAGATGGCGGTGCCGTGGATCAGGCAGCGCTGGGAAAACCGCCGATAGCGGGCCGCCAGGTCCGGATCGCTGTCGAGCAGATGCTCCAGGTCCCGGTGCAGGAAGCGATAGCGCCACATGGCCGCCAGCAGTTCCTGCAGGTAAAAGCGTTTGTCATCCACTGTCGCCGCCCGGCCCTGGGGCGGTCGCAGGAAACTGTCCACCAGGTTCTCATACTCACTGAACAGCACGGCGATAATCGCCTGCTTGTTGGGGAAGTGGTAATAGAGATTGCCCGGGGACATGTCCATGTGGGCGGCGATGTGATTGGTGCTGACGCTACGCTCACCCTGTTGGTTGAACAGCTCGAGGCTGTTTTGCACGATGCGCTCGCTGGTTTTCATTCGTGGGGCCATGGTTTGGGCTTTAATTCGACGAAAGCATTGAACGGCATCTTACGACCTATCCGCCACAGGAAAAACCCAAAGCCGCTAAGGATGTCATTGACTTTTTAGAGTATAAGCTCTAAAAAACACCCACTCTAATAATATCTGGTGCCTGACGATGCCTGCCGACGTGGCCTACCTGCACGAGTCTCAACAACAACTGGACGAGCTGCGGTCGCGCTTCGATGCCCAGCGCCTGGCCTACGCCGCCCACCCGATGCCACCGGCCGTACAGCGCCGCCAATGGCTCAAGGCACTGCGGGAGGTATTAAGCAACGAACGCCAAGCCTTGATCGACGCCATCAGCCAGGACTTCAGCCACCGCAGCGCCGACGAAACACTGCTGGCCGAGCTGATGCCGAGCCTGCATGGCATTCATTACGCCAGCCGTCACCTCCAGGGTTGGATGAAGCCCTCCCGGCGCAAGGTGGGCATGGCCTTTCAACCGGCGTCCGCCAAAGTGATCTATCAGCCGTTGGGCGTGGTCGGGGTCATCGTCCCGTGGAATTACCCACTGTTCCTCGCCATCGGGCCGCTGGTAGGGGCACTGGCGGCGGGCAACCGGGTGATGCTCAAGCTCAGCGAATCGACACCGGCGACCGGTTTGCTGCTCAAGCAATTGCTGGCCCGGGTCTTCCCCCAGGACCTGGTGTGCGTGGTGCTGGGCGAGGCGGACGTGGGCATGGCGTTTTCCAAGTTGCCCTTCGATCACCTGTTGTTCACCGGCGCCACCAGCATTGGCAAGCATGTCATGCGCGCCGCTGCCGAAAACCTGACGCCTGTCACCCTTGAGCTGGGTGGGAAATCGCCGGCCATCGTGTCGGTCGATGTACCGATCAAGGACGCCGCCGAACGCATTGCCTTCGGCAAAACCCTGAATGCCGGGCAAACCTGTGTCGCCCCGGACTATGTGCTAGTGCCGCAGAACCGCGTCGGCGAGTTCGTCGAGGCCTATCGCGAGGCGGTTCGAGGGTTTTATCCGACCCTGGCGGACAACCCGGACTACACCGCCGTCATCAACGAACGACAACTGGCGCGGCTCAACGGCTACATCGGCGACGCCACCAGCAAAGGCGCGTTGCTGATCGAGCTGTTCGAGCAAGGCCAGGGTCGCCGCATGGCCCACAGCCTGCTGCTCAACGTCAACGATGAGATGAACGTCATGCAGGACGAGATCTTCGGCCCGCTGCTGCCCATCGTGCCTTATGACAATCTCGAACAGGCGTTTGCCTACATCAGTCAGCGACCCCGCCCGCTGGCGCTCTACTACTTCGGCTACAACAAGGCCGAACAGCATCGCGTGCTCCACGAAACCCATTCCGGCGGCGTCTGCCTGAACGACACGCTGCTGCATGTCGCCCAGGATGACATGCCATTCGGCGGCATCGGGCCCTCGGGAATGGGGCACTACCACGGGCATGAGGGTTTCCTGACCTTCAGCAAGGCCAAGGGCGTGCTGACCAAACAGCGGTTCAACGCGGCGAAGCTGATTTATCCACCCTATGGCAAGCCGTTGCAGAAACTGATCCAGAAGCTGTTTGTCCGCTGACGCGTCTCTTGCCGGGTAATAACAATAATGAACCCAAGCCTCATCGATACCCCCGCGCTGTCACGGCGCGGCCTGCTGAAATTCAGCCTCGGCGCCAGCGCCTTCCTGGCCACCGTCGGGCTCGGCGTCAGCCTGAGCGGTTGCTCGCCAAGCCAACCGGCCGCGGGCTTGATCGCCCTGCGCGACAGCGACCTGCCATTTCTACGCAGCGTCATCCCCGTGATGCTGGAGGGCGCAGTGACCCCCGAACGAATCCCTGCCGCCACTGACGAAACCCTGAAAAGCCTGGACAACGGCCTGGCCCACTTGTCCCCCGCCATGCTCAAGCTCACGCATCAGCTGTTCGATGTGCTCACCCTTGGCATTACCCGTGGACCACTGACCGGGGTCTGGGGCACGTGGGAGAACGCCAGCGCCGATGACATCCGCCAGTTCCTCGCCCGGTGGGAAAACAGTTCTCTGGACCTGCTGCGCCAAGGCCACAGCTCATTGCTGCAACTGCTGATGATGGCCTGGTACAGCCGCCCCGAGTCCTGGGCGCGTTGCGGGTATCCAGGACCGCCCAAGATTTGAAAGCCAGTGAGATCCTGTGGGAGCGGGCTTGCTCGCGAAGGCGGTGTGTCAGCTTGCATAAATGTTGAATGTACAGCCGCCTTCGCGAGCAAGCCCGCTTCCACAGGGTTCCTCATCGTCGACACATAACAATAAGAGAGCCCTGAACATGCCCGTACCCGATCCCTTCCGCGAAGGCCTCGCCCGTGGCTGGACCACCTACAACGGCGCGCAGCTGACCGAAGACCTGACCCTGGAAGCGGACGTGGCCATCGTCGGCAGCGGTGCCGGTGGCGGGACCACGGCGGAAATCCTCAGTGCCGCCGGCTACCGTGTGTTGCTGATCGAGGAAGGGCCGCTCAAGACCAGCCATGACTTCAAGCTGCTCGAAGACCAGGCCTACAGCAGCCTGTACCAGGAAGGCCTCGGGCGCATGAGCAAGGACGGCGCCATTATCATTCTCCAGGGCCGGGCCGTCGGCGGCACGACGCTGATCAATTGGACCTCCAGCTTCCGCACGCCCGACCAGACCCTCGACCATTGGGCCGCCGAGCACAACGTCAAGGGCCACGGCCGTGCTGACATGGCACCCTGGTTTGCGCAGATGGAACAACGCCTGGGCGTGGCGCCGTGGCTCGTTCCGCCCAACGCCAACAACGACGTGATCCGCAAAGGCTGTGAACAACTGGGCTACGCCTGGCACGTCATCCCGCGCAACGTCCGCGGTTGCTGGAACCTGGGTTATTGCGGCATGGGCTGCCCGACCAACGCCAAGCAGTCGATGCTGGTCACCACCATCCCGGCCACGCTGGACAAGGGTGGCGCGCTGCTTTACCTGGCGCGGGCCGAGCGCCTGACGATCAAGAACGACGCGGTGGTCGGCATCGAGTGCCAAGCCATGGACGAACGTTGCGTGGCGCCGACCGGGCGGCGCATCACCGTCAAGGCGCGGCACTACGTGCTGGCGGGTGGTGGCATCAACAGCCCGGGCCTGCTGTTGCGCTCCGAGGCGCCAGACCCGCACGAACGCGTGGGCAAGCGCACCTTCCTGCACTTGGTAAACATGTCCGTCGGGCAATTCGACGAGGTCATCAATCCGTTCTACGGCGCGCCGCAATCGATTTATTCGGATCATTTCCAATGGCAGGACGGGACTACCGGCAAGATGGCCTACAAGCTCGAAGTCCCGCCCCTGCACCCGGCCCTCGCCACCACGTTATTGGGCGGGTTCGGCGCCGAGAACGCCGTGCACATGGCCCAACTGCCCCATACCCACGCCATGCTGGCGCTGTTGCGCGACGGTTTTCACCCGGACAGTCCCGGCGGCAACGTCGAGTTGCGCAGCGACGGCACGCCCGTGCTCGACTACCCCGTTTCGCCGTATACCTGGGATGGCCTGCGCCGGGCTTTCCACAGCATGGCCGAAATACAATTCGCCGGCGGCGCCAAGGCGGTCATGCCCGCCCATAGCGATGCCCACTACGTGAAGACCCTGGCCGAAGCCCGCACACTGATCGACGGACTCGACCTGGCCTTGTATCGCACGCGCCTGGGCAGTGCCCACGTGATGGGTGGCTGCGCCATGGGCGAAGACCCGAAAACCGCTGTCGCCGACAGCCTGGGCCGCCACCACCAACTGGGCAACCTGTCGATCCATGACGGCTCGCTGTTCCCCACCAGCATCGGCGCCAACCCGCAGTTGTCGGTGTACGGGCTGACCGCACAACTGGCGACGGCCCTGGCCGAACGCCTGAAAAACCCATGAACCCTGTATTGAAACCGTGGCGAGGGAGCTTGCTCCCGCTTGAGCGCGAAGCGCTCACAAAATGGGTCTGCTGCGCAGCCCAGCGGGAGCAAGCTCCCTCGCCACAGGCTTACCGAACGTCTGGATATCCGGGTTATTCGCAGCGTCTATAGTGCTTTCTTACGCAACAGCCGACTTGGCCGACCGAGAAGGCTGCGATACCATCCGACTCCCCAACGGACTCCCGCCAGGACGACGCGATGAACCGAGTGTTGTACCCAGGTACCTTCGACCCTATTACCAAGGGCCATGGCGATCTGGTCGAACGCGCCGCGCGCCTGTTCGACCATGTGATCATTGCCGTCGCCGCCAGCCCGAAGAAAAATCCGCTGTTCCCGCTGGAACAACGTGTGGAGCTGGCCCGCGAGGTCACCAAACACCTGCCCAACGTGGAAGTGGTCGGCTTCTCGACGCTTCTGGCCCACTTTGCCAAGGAAAAGAACGCCAACGTGTTCCTGCGCGGCCTGCGCGCGGTCTCGGACTTCGAGTATGAGTTCCAACTGGCCAACATGAACCGCCAGCTGGCACCGGACGTCGAAAGCCTGTTCCTGACGCCGTCGGAACGCTACTCGTTCATTTCCTCGACCTTGGTGCGGGAAATTGCGGCGTTGGGCGGTGATATCACCAAGTTCGTCCACCCGGCCGTGGCCGATGCGCTGACGCTGCGCTTCAAGAAATAGCTGGCGGGTACTGCGAGCCGCCTCGCAGCACAGCGCAGTCCATCGCGCCCGCGTGCACTGCGCTCGTCAATGCGGCACAATTGCGCCCATACGTTTTCAGATGCCCGGGCCCAACGCCCCGGCAGGAGCCTGCATGTCCCTGATCATCACCGACGACTGCATCAATTGCGACGTCTGCGAACCCGAGTGCCCGAACGCCGCCATTTCCCAAGGCGAGGAAATCTACGTCATCGACCCGAACCTGTGCACCCAGTGCGTCGGCCATTACGACGAACCCCAGTGCCAGCAGGTTTGCCCAGTGGATTGCATCCCGCTGGACGAGGCTCATCCAGAGACGGAAGAGCAGTTGATGGAGAAATATCGCAAGATCACTGGCAAGGCTTGAGCCAGGTGGTTTTGTAGCGTCTGTACCGACGACTTCGCGAGCAAGCCCGCTCCCACAGAAATCGACTGTGTTCACATGATTTGTGTCATAAGCACATCCCTTGTGGGAGCGGGCTTGCTCGCGAAGAGGCCCTCAGCAACCACCCAGATATAACTGTCGACCTTCACTCCTGCCGCTCAAACCCCTCCCCCACACACCCCAGGCATCGCACAAACGTGGCTTTCGCCGGGTCCACCACCAGCGCCTTCCCCGCATCGCCGACCCCACCGCCCAGCGCGGTAAAGGGCAACGACACCACGAACGCCCCCGCCCCGATCACCGTGGCGGCGAGCAGCAGTGGGCGGGCGATCAGCAGATCACCGATCATGGCAAAAGCCGGCGGATTCTGGATGGTGTAGCGCGGGTCGCCGCTGCCACTGTTGGCCTGGGCAGGCAAACCAACACTCAGCAGCAGCGCTAAAGCGACAGGTCGAAGCAATTTCATCGGGCGATCCTTCGGCTAAATCAGTTAATACTGACTATAGACCGTAGGACCGATCAGCTCTGGCAGCGAGGGCACCAGACGCTGGCGCGCTGGCCCAGGCGGATTTCCCGCAGCCCCGTGCCGCAGACCTTGCACAGTTCCCCGCCCCGGCCATAGACAAACAGCTCCTGCTGGAAATAGCCCGGCTGGCCGTCCCCACCGATGAAGTCCCGCAACGTGGTGCCACCGCGCTCGATGGCATGGGCGAGGATGCGCTTGATCTCGATCGCCAGCTTCAGGTAACGCGCCCGGGAAATGCCTCCGGCTGACCGGCGCGGGTCGATCCCGGCGGCGAACAGCGCCTCGGTCGCGTAGATATTGCCCACGCCCACCACCACTGCGTTGTCCATGATGAACGGCTTGACGGCCATGGAGCGCCCTCGCGAAAGCTGGAACAACCGCTCGCCATCGAACAGGTCGGTCAACGGCTCGGGACCGAGGCGAATCAACAACTCGTGATTGAGCGGGTCGAGGCTCCAGAGCATCGCGCCGAAACGCCGAGGGTCGGTGTAGCGCAAGGCCAGGCCCGACTCCAGCTCGATGTCCACGTGCTCATGCTTGAGGGCGGGCATGCCGACCTCCACCAGGCGCAAGTTGCCGGACATGCCCAGGTGGCTGATCAACGTGCCGACCTCGGCATTGATCAACAGGTACTTGGCCCGCCGCTCCACTTGCACGATGCGCTGGCCCGAGAGCCGCACGTCGAGATCTTCCGGGATCGGCCAGCGCAGGCGGCGGTCACGGACCACCACGCGACTGACCCGCTGGCCTTCAAGATGGGGCGCGATGCCGCGACGGGTGGTTTCGACTTCCGGCAGTTCTGGCATGGGGTTCTCGCGTCAGGCGAAGCCGCGCGCTCAACGGGAGGCGAGGTCGCGAATTTCCTGTTTTTGGGTCTGGAAGTCGTATTCCGACAAACCGATGTAGTCGAGCACCATGCCCCCGACGCTCTCCCACTCGTGGTCTTCGGCCTGATTGCCGAGTACCCGGTGGGAGGCACAGATGTTCTCGGACATCTTCAGGATCGCCAGCAGGTTTTTCAGCGGGCTGTTGTTGCGTGAAGACTCGTCGCTGAACACCGCCAGGGCATTGTGGTGGTTGGCAATGGCCTGGCTGACGTGATCCGGCAGGCGCCAGGACTTGGAAGTGTAGTAACCGACCACCGCATGGTTGGTATTGAACACGCGGTTCTCGGTGTCCACCACCCGGCACTCGGCGCTGGCACTGGCGTAGGCCTCTTCCAGCACGCCCATGTAGCTGGGAAACTGCTTGAGCATCAACGGCACGCCACAATCGTGGAACAACCCCAGGGCATAGGCTTCGTCACCGTTTTCCAGGCCAACGCGCTTGGCCAGGGTCAGGCAGGTCATCGCCACGTCCTGGGCGGTATCCCAGAAGCGGTTCAGGGTGACGATGGCGTCGTCGTGCAGCTCGCCCTTGATCGACTGCGCATTGATCAGGTTGATGATCGAACGGCTGCCCAGCAGGTTCACCGCGCGCTGGATCGAGGTGATCTTGTTGCGCAGGCCGTAATACGGCGAGTTGACGATCTTGAGCAAGGCCCCGGAAAGGCCCGGGTCCTGAGAAATCAACTTGGCGATGGTCTCCAGGTCCGGGTCGGGCATGTACTGCTCCATCTGCAGATCCACCATGATCTGCGGCTGGGGCGGCACGCTGATGCCTTGCAAGGACTGTTGGATCTGTTCGGCAGTAAGCTCTTTGGACATGAGTACACACTCTGGGTCAGGCGGGGATTCTAACCCTTAAAGATGGATCCGATACACCGCAAGGGAGATCGGCGGAACTTTCCTTCAGGCATCGGCTTCGGACTTTACAGGGCCGACAGCCGAGCCTGCATACAGGCTTTAGTCGGCAACCCAGCCACTCAGCTTGAGGAGATTTTTTCATGCCTGGCTCCCTGAACAATAAACGTGTCGCCATCCTGGTGACCGACGGTTTTGAACAAGCCGAACTGACCGGCCCCCAACAGGCGCTGGAACAGGCCGGCGTCAAGGTGGACATCGTTTCGGCCCGCGAAGGCCAGGTCAAAGGCTGGAACCATGACCAGCCGGCCGACGACTTCCCGATCGACCTGACCTTCAAGGCCGCCAATGTCGAGCAGTACGACGCCGTGGTGCTGCCCGGTGGCGTGCAGAACTCCGACACCATCCGCATCGACCCCGACGCCCAGAAACTGGTCAAGGGCTTCGAAGCGGCGAGAAAGCCCATCGCGGTGATTTGCCATGGCGGCTGGCTGCTGGTATCGAGCGGGCTGGTCAAGGGCAAGACCATGACCAGCTACAAGACCCTCAAGGATGACCTGGTCAACGCCGGCGCGAACTGGGTCGACCAGGAAGTGGTCAAGGACGGCACGTTGATCAGCAGCCGCCAGCCTGATGACATCCCGGCCTTTAACCGCGAGTTGCTCAACGCGTTGTCCGCTTGAAGCATGCTCGACACCGTGGCGAGGGAGCCCACTCCCTCACCACATGTCCACCGCAAGCCCCGCCAAGGTTGCAACACGGTATACTCCCGCTCTTTTTTCCGGAGCGACGTCATGTCCCTGCCTAGCCTGCGCCTCAAAGCCAACGCCGACCGTCGCCTGCGCGCCGGCCACTTGTGGGTCTACAGCAACGAAATCGATGTAGCCGCCACGCCCCTGCACGGCTTCAAGGCCGGCGACCAGGCCATCCTCGAAGCCGCCGGCGGCAAGCCGTTGGGCATCGTTGCGATGAGCCCTAACAACCTGATCTGCGCCCGGCTGCTGTCCCGTGACGTGAAGCTGCCGCTGGACAAATCCCTGCTGGTGCATCGCCTCAACGTGGCGTTGTCCCTGCGCGAGCGGCTGTTCGACAAGCCGTTCTATCGCCTGGTCTACGGCGACTCCGACCTGCTGCCGGGCCTGGTGGTCGACCGCTTCGGCGACATCCTGGTGGTGCAGATCGCCTCGGCCACCATGGAAGCCCACAAGGACGACGTGATCGCCGCCCTGACTCAAGTGCTCAAGCCCAGCGGCATCCTGTTCAAGAACGACTCCGCCGCCCGCGACGCCGAAGGCCTGAACCGCTACGTCGAGACCGTGTTCGGCCTGGTGCCGGAATGGGTCGCCCTGGAAGAGAACGGCGTGAAGTTCGAGGCGCCGGTCATGGAAGGCCAGAAAACCGGCTGGTTCTACGACCACCGCATGAACCGCGCGCGCCTGGCCCCGTACGCCAAGGGCAAGCGCGTGCTGGACCTGTTCAGCTACATCGGCGGCTGGGGCGTGCAAGCCGCGGCGTTCGGCGCCAGTGAAGTGTTCTGCGTCGACGCCTCGGCCTTCGCCCTCGACGGTGTCGAGCGCAACGCCGCGCTGAACGGCTTCGCCGAGAAGCTGACCTGTATCGAAGGCGACGTCTTCGAGGCCCTGAAGGAGCTCAAGGCCAGCGAAGAGCGCTTCGACGTGATCGTCGCCGACCCACCGGCCTTCATCAAACGCAAGAAAGACCTGAAGAACGGCGAAGGCGCCTATCGCCGCCTCAACGAGCAAGCCATGCGCCTGCTCAGCAAGGACGGCATCCTGGTCAGCGCATCGTGCTCGATGCACCTGCCCGAAGACGACCTGCAAAACATCCTGCTGACCAGCGCCCGTCACCTGGACCGCAACATCCAACTGCTCGAACGCGGCGGCCAGGGGCCAGACCACCCGGTACACCCGGCCATCGCCGAAACCCGCTATATCAAGAGCATCACCTGCCGGTTGTTGCCCAACAGCTGAGGCCAGGCGGGGCCAGGGCCAATAGCGCTGTGCCCCGCACACTCCAATTGCATCCTGATCGCAGCCTTGGCTGCGATTTTTTTTGCGCGTCTGAATAAGCCTCCGCTCAAAAGATCAACCCCGGCCCCGCTGTTGCCCCCCAGGTCCGGCAGCGTGGCAGGGGCCTGTTAGTCGGCTGAACCCTGCCAGTCGTCATCCCGCGCACGACATTGGCGTCCGATCAGCGCTTTGCGTCATTTCATCCTGGCGCCAGCGGTGTAGAATCGTGGCATTCATCGCCATTCATCCCCGGCGGGTTTATGAGCTCATGCCGAGGCGCGCAGCGATCCTGCAAAGTCATCGGCCACTTGCGGACACACGGCCAAACCCGGGTGCTCCAGACGTCGACAGAAGCTCACTTCCCCATTGATACCTGATAAGTACCTGATTAGCCGCCCGGAGTGCTCCATGCCTGATTACCGCTCGAAAACATCCACCCATGGCCGCAACATGGCCGGCGCCCGTGCCTTGTGGCGCGCCACGGGGATGAAGGATGACGACTTCAAGAAGCCGATCATCGCCATTGCCAACTCCTTCACCCAGTTCGTACCAGGTCACGTGCACCTCAAGGACCTCGGCCAACTGGTTGCCCGGGAAATCGAACGCGTCGGCGGCGTTGCCAAGGAATTCAACACCATCGCCGTGGACGACGGCATCGCCATGGGCCACGACGGCATGCTTTATTCGCTGCCGAGCCGCGAGATCATCGCCGACTCGGTCGAATACATGGTCAACGCCCACTGCGCCGACGCCATCGTGTGCATTTCCAACTGCGACAAGATCACCCCCGGCATGCTCATGGCCGCCCTGCGCCTGAACATCCCGGTGATCTTCGTCTCCGGCGGTCCGATGGAAGCCGGCAAGACCAAGCTCGCCAGCCACGGCCTGGACCTGGTCGACGCCATGGTGATCGCCGCCGACTCCAGCGCTTCTGACGAGAAGGTTGCCGAGTATGAGCGCAGCGCTTGCCCGACTTGCGGTTCGTGCTCCGGCATGTTCACCGCCAACTCGATGAACTGCCTGACCGAAGCCCTGGGCCTGGCCCTGCCGGGCAACGGTTCGACCCTGGCCACCCACAGCGACCGCGAACAGTTGTTCCTGCAGGCCGGCCGGACCATCGTCGAGCTGTGCAAGCGCTACTACGTCGAGAACGACGAGTCGGTGTTGCCGCGCAACATCGCCAACTTCAAGGCGTTCGAAAACGCCATGACCCTGGACATCGCCATGGGCGGTTCCACCAACACCATCCTGCACTTGCTGGCCGCGGCCCAGGAAGCCGAGATTGATTTCGACCTGCGCGACATCGACCGCCTGTCCCGTCACGTACCGCAGCTGTGCAAGGTCGCGCCGAACATCCAGAAGTACCACATGGAAGACGTGCACCGTGCCGGCGGGATCTTCAGCATCCTCGGTTCCCTGGCCCGTGGCGGCCTGCTGCACACCGACCTGCCGACCGTGCACAGCAAGACCATGGCCGAGGCCATCGCCAAGTGGGACATCACCCAGACCACCGACGAGGCCGTGCATCACTTCTTCAAGGCCGGCCCGGCGGGCATCCCGACGCAAACCGCGTTCAGCCAGTCGACCCGCTGGGAAACCCTGGACGACGACCGTGAAAACGGCTGCATCCGCAGCGTCGAACACGCCTACTCCCAGGAAGGCGGCCTGGCCGTGCTGTACGGCAACATCGCCCTGGACGGCTGCGTGGTGAAAACCGCCGGCGTCGACGAGTCGATCCATGTGTTCGAAGGCAATGCGAAGATTTTCGAGAGCCAGGACAGCGCCGTGCGCGGCATCCTCGCCGACGAAGTGAAGGCCGGCGACATCGTGATCATTCGCTACGAAGGCCCGAAAGGCGGCCCGGGCATGCAGGAAATGCTCTACCCGACGTCCTACCTGAAATCCAAGGGCCTGGGCAAAGCCTGCGCCTTGCTGACCGATGGCCGTTTCTCCGGCGGCACCTCGGGCCTGTCCATCGGCCACGCTTCGCCGGAAGCGGCGGCGGGCGGCGCCATCGGCCTGGTGCGCGATGGCGACAAGGTCCTGATCGACATTCCGAACCGCTCGATCAACCTGTTGATCAGCGACGACGAACTGGCCGGGCGCCGCATCGAACAGGACAACAAGGGCTGGAAACCGGTGGAAGTGCGTCCGCGCAAAGTCACTACGGCCCTCAAGGCCTACGCCCTGCTCGCCACCAGCGCCGACAAGGGCGCGGTGCGTAACAAGGCGATGCTTGACGGCCTGTAAGCGCTGCCCATAAAAAAGCCCCGCCAAGTGCGGGGCATTTTTTTGGGCTTCAGTTCGACCCTTTGAGCCAAGTCATCTTTCGTGGCGAGGGAGCTTGCTCCCGCTGGGTCGCGAAGCGGCCCCAAAAATTCGTCCCTCCCCTCAATGCGTGGGCTGACTTTAGGGCTGCTACGCAGCCCAGCGGGAGCAAGCTCCCTCGCCACAAGGTTCCTTGGTATCCCTGTGGGACGGGGGGTTATTGGATGTCTTCAGGCTTGACGATCACCCAGTTCTTGTCCGCCGTCACTGGCAGTCCTTCCTTGGCTTGGGCGGCGGCGTGCTTGGCCATCATGCCGTTGATCTGGGTCATGTACTTGTCCTTGCGGTTGACCCACAGGTGAATCCCGCCCTTGGCCACGTCCACGTCGTGGAACAGCATGTAGCCGTCACTGGTCGGTGTGTCACCCGCCACCAGCACCGGTTTTTTCCATTCGTCGATGTACGTCAGGATCGCCGCGTGCTTGCCGGCCATCCAGGTTGCCGGGGTCCACAGGTACGGCGTGTACTCCAGGCCAAGGTTAGCCTTCTCGTCATATTTGCCGTTGGTGATCTGCTTGCGCGCGGTAGTCAGCTCGCCGGTCTTGCGGTCCTTGAGCAGCGTGGTCACGCCGATCACGTTCTGCGGCTTGAGGTTGTAGCCGTATTTCGGGTCCGCGGCGACCATGCGCACCAGTTCTTCGGAAGCGGCGGTCATGACATAGACCTCGATGCCGTTTTCCATCAGCTTGTTGTACAGCTCGGCCTGACCGGTGAAGATCTTCGGTGGATTGACGGTGTACTCGACCACCTTGTCGCCATCGTAATAAGTGGTCGGCACCGGCTTGCCGGACGCCATCAGCTCATCGACGTAGCCCTTGAGCTCCTTGAGCGTGAAGCCCGAGAACACCTGGGCCACCCACGGGTAGCAGACCATGTCATCGACTTCGCACAAGCGGTAGTAATAGCTGAACAGGCTTTCCTTGTGGTCGGCCGTGTCCTTGAACGGCATCAACTTCAAGGACGGGTCGAGGGTTTCCCGGGTGATGAGGCCCTTGTTCTCCATGAACGGCAGCAACGATTCCTCAAGGTCGTAGCGGTAACTGGTGTTGTCCATGTCGAACACCGCGTAGTTACCCTTGTTGGCGTTGGCGGCGATCATCGCGTCCAAGGCCTTGGCCTGCTCCGCTGGCCAGTGCTTGAGTTCGGTGGCAAGTGCCTGGCCGACGAGGCCAAGACTCAAGGCGACAGCGAGAAAACGAGGTGCGAGTTTCATCGGCATTTCTCCCGGGTTCAAAGAACTCGACGCTAACAAATGCGTGTGACAGTCCTCGCCCAGCCGCGACCGCTTGCGTCCTGATCACGCCAGCGACGTACCCGCAAACGCCAAGTCCTTATTCCATAAACGACAATCAACATGCCTTTTTAGTATTAATTCATTAGATATCAGGCTGTTAGGCTTCCCGGCTCACAGTCGCGGCTTCGGGCGACTGGTACGTCTTATCGGAGTCTCTTTTGATGAATCTGCCGCTGATCCTCAACCTGCTGGTGTTCCTCGCCTTGCTGTTCGGCCTGGCGCAAACCCGTCACCGCACCTGGAGCCTGGCCAAGAAAGTGCTGCTGGCGCTGGTGCTGGGCGTGGTGTTCGGTATCGCCCTGCACACGATTTATGGCGCCGGCAATCCGGTGCTCAAGGCCTCGATCGGCTGGTTCGACCTGGTGGGCAACGGCTACGTGCAGTTGCTGCAGATGATCGTGATTCCACTGGTCTTCGCCTCGATCCTCAGCGCCGTGGCCCGCCTGCATAACGCCTCGTCCCTGGGCAAGATCAGCTTCCTGACCATTGGCACGCTGCTGTTCACCACCGCAATCGCCGCGCTGATCGGCATCGGCCTGACCAACCTGTTCGGCCTCACCGCCGAGGGCCTGGTGGCCGGCACCCAGGAGTTGGCGCGCCTGCAAGTGATCCAGAGCGACTACGCCGGCAAGGTCGCCGACCTGAACATCCCGCAACTGCTGCTTTCGTTCATTCCGCAGAACCCCTTTGCCGACCTGGCGCGGGCCAAGCCGACGTCGATCATCAGCGTGGTGATCTTCGCCGCGTTCCTCGGCGTCGCGGCGTTGCAGTTGCTCAAGGATGACGTGGAGAAAGGCCAGAAAGTGATCAACGCGATCGACACCCTGCAAAGCTGGGTGACGCGCCTGGTGCGCCTGGTGATGAAGCTGACGCCATACGGTGTGCTGGCGTTGATGACCAAGGTGGTGGCCGGTTCCAACCTGCAGGACATCATCAAGCTCGGCAGCTTTGTCGTGGTGTCGTACCTGGGGCTGGGCCTGATGTTCGTGGTCCATGGCCTACTGGTGTCCGCTGCCGGCATCAACCCATTGCGCTTTTTCCGCAAGATCTGGCCCGTGTTGACCTTCGCTTTCACCAGCCGCTCCAGCGCGGCCACCATCCCATTGAGCATCGAAGCCCAGACCAGCCGCCTCGGCATTCCCCGGGCGATTGCCAGCTTCAGCGCCTCGTTCGGCGCCACTATCGGCCAGAACGGTTGTGCCGGCCTTTACCCGGCCATGCTGGCGGTGATGGTCGCACCGACCGTGGGCATCAACCCGCTGGACCCGGTGTGGATCGCAACACTGGTGGCGATCGTGACGTTGAGTTCGGCCGGGGTGGCCGGGGTCGGAGGCGGCGCGACGTTCGCCGCGCTGATCGTGCTGCCGGCCATGGGCTTGCCGGTGTCGCTGGTGGCTTTGCTGATTTCCGTCGAACCGCTGATCGACATGGGGCGTACGGCGTTGAACGTCAGCGGCTCGATCACCGCCGGGGCGATTACCAGCCAGGTGATGCAGCAGACGGACAAGGCGTTGCTTGATGCCCAGGAGCATGGGGAGTTGGTGCACGCTTGATGGGTGGCGCCTGATCAATCGCCTTCGCGAGCAAGCCCGCTCCCACAGTTAACCGAGTTGTGCCAGGAAAAATCGGTCGACTGTGGGAGCGGGCTTGCTCGCGAAGCTTTTGCTTTAAAGCTTTTCCCACACCTCAAAGCTATAGGCCGGCTTGTCGCCTTCACCCGGGTTCGGCTGGTTCGAGACCCGTTTCCACTGGCTCGGATCGAACTCAGGAAACCACGCATCTCCCTCAGGGCTCAGCGCCACGCGGGTCAGGTACAGTCGATCCGCCTGTTCCAGGGCCTGGGCATAGAGCTGGGCGCCACCGATCAACATCAATTCGTCGATACCCTGCTCCAGCGCCCAGGCCTCGGCCCGCGCCACGGCGGCTTCCAAGGTGGAAAACACCTCGGCACCTTCCAGCACCAGACCCGGCTGGCGACTGACGACGATGTTCAGCCGCCCCGGCAGCGGTCGACCGAGGGAGTCCCAGGTCTTGCGCCCCATGATGATCGGCTTGCCCAAGGTGGTGGCCTTGAAGTATTTGAAATCCCCCGGCAGGTGCCAGGGCATGCTGTTGTCGACGCCGATCACACGGTTTTCACCGAGGGCTGCGATCAGGCTTAGGGGGAGAGTTTTGTTCATGGCCGCGAGGATACCAGAGGCCCGGCGTACCCCGACAGGCATCACAGCGGTTATGCTCAACCCTCATTCGAGCAACGGAAGCCCCCGTGACAGTACTGCAGAACCTCTGGTTGACCGAGACGATCCGCCTGCGTGAAGAGCACGCCGGCCCGCTCCAAGACCAGGAAGCCAATCGCCTGGCCCGTGCGTCAGGCGGCGATCTATCCGCCCGCATCCATCAGCGCGCCCGTTGGCTGGCCGAGCGCGATGGCCTCACGCAAGCCCTGCGCCATTGGCTGCAAGGGGCGCGCCTGGCGCTGATCGCCTTGGCGCTGCTCGCCGTCCTCAGCGGCGCCGGCCTCGGGTTGGCCGCCCTCGGTGACGGCCAGGCACCGGTCAATGTGTTCTGGGCCTTGGGCAGTCTGTTGGGGTTGAATCTGGTGCTGCTCATCGGTTGGGTCCTGGGCCTGGTCTTCGCCGGTGAGCAAGGTGCCGCACTGGGACGCCTGTGGCTGTGGCTCAGCGAAAAACTCGCCCGCGACGCCAAGGCCGCCCAACTGGCGCCGGCCCTGCTGCTGTTGCTGCAACGGCACAAACTCAGTCGCTGGGCCCTCGGTGTGTTGGTCAATGGCCTGTGGCTGCTGGCGATGCTCAGCGCGCTGGTCATCGTCCTGCTGCTGATGGCGACCCGGCGCTATGGCTTCGTCTGGGAAACCACCCTGCTGGGCAGCGAAACCTTCGTCGCCATGACCCAGGCCCTCGGCGCACTGCCGGCACTGCTGGGCTTCAGCGTGCCGACCGAGGACATGATCCGCGCCAGTGGCGACGCCGCGCTGAACATCGAAAGCGCCCGCCAGGCCTGGGCCGCCTGGCTGGTCGGCGTGCTGCTGGTCTATGGCCTGCTACCCCGCCTGGGCCTGGCGTTGCTGTGCCTGTGGCGCTGGCGACGCGGTCGCGCCACGCTGCGCCTGGATTTGAACCTGCCGGGCTACGCCCAGTTGCGTGAACGGCTGATGCCCAGCAGCGAACGCCTGGGCGTCAACGACGCCGCCCCCGCGCACTTGCATCGAGTCGAAAGTGCCGTCAGTGCGATGGACAGCGACGGCGCGCTGCTGGTGGCGATCGAACTGGATGATCGGCCCTGGCCGCCCAAGCTGCCCGAAACCGTGAAAAGCGCCGGCATCCTCGACAGCCGCGAGTCGCGCCACAAACTCCTCGAACAGCTGTCGCGTTTTCCGCCGACACGCCTGGCGATTGCCTGTGACCCACGTCGCTCGCCGGACCGTGGCAGCCTGGCGCTGATCGCCGAGCTGGCCCGCAGCGCCAGCGCCACCCGCGTCTGGCTGTTGCAGGCGCCGCCCGGCGAAGCGCTGGACGCCGAGCGCCTGGGGGACTGGCACAGCGCGCTGCAACAGTTGCAGTTGCCGTTCGCCGATTGCATGCCCTTGAACTGGCTGGAGAGCGGCCATGACTGACCCCGTGAAGCCGCTGAAACTGGCCGTGGTCGGCCACACCAACGTGGGCAAGACCTCGTTGCTGCGGACCTTGACCCGCGACGTCGGCTTCGGCGAGGTGTCCCACCGCCCAAGCACCACCCGGCATGTCGAGGGTGCGCGCCTGTCGGTGGACGGCGAAGCGTTGCTGGAGCTGTACGACACGCCGGGCCTGGAAGATGCCATCGCCCTGCTCGATTACCTCGAGCGCCTGGAGCGTCCTGGCGAACGCCTCGACGGCCCGGCGCGCCTGGCTCGCTTCCTCGAGGGTAGCGAGGCGCGACAACGCTTCGAACAGGAAGCCAAGGTACTGCGGCAATTGCTCGCCAGCGACGCCGGTTTGTATGTGATCGATGCTCGGGAACCGGTGCTGGCCAAGTACCGCGATGAA
This sequence comes from Pseudomonas sp. Z3-6, assembly GCF_051131985.1. NCBI lineage: Bacteria > Pseudomonadati > Pseudomonadota > Gammaproteobacteria > Pseudomonadales > Pseudomonadaceae > Pseudomonas > Pseudomonas sp. Z3-6. The sequence goes on along the minus strand of NZ_CP071644.1, from coordinate 445,381 downwards.
TTGGAAGTCCTCGCCAGTTGTGGCAAACCGCTGCTGCCGGTGCTGAATTTCGTCAGCAGCGCCCAGCATCGTGAACCCGACTGGCGCGAAGCCCTGGCGCGATTGGGGTTGCACGCCCTGGTGCGCTTTGACAGCGTCGCCCCGCCCGAGGACGGCGAGCGACGCCTGTATGAAAGCCTCGCGTTGTTGCTGGAAGGCGCCCGTGGGCAACTGGAGCGACTGGTCGCCGACCAGCAGGCCCAACGCCTGGCCCGCCAGCAGAGCGCGGCGCGCTTGATCGCCGAACTGCTGATCGACTGCGCCGCCTGCCGACGCAGCGTCGCCAGCGATACCGAACTGGAACGCCAGGCCATTGGCGAATTGCGCAACGCGGTACGTCAACGCGAACAGCGTTGTGTCGAAGCCCTGCTCAAACTCTACGCGTTCCGTCCCCAGGACGCCGCCGCCGGCGACCTGCCGCTGCTCGACGGGCGCTGGGGCGATGACCTGTTCAACCCCGAAACCCTCAAGCAATTGGGTGTACGCGTCGGCGGCGGGATCGCGGCGGGCGCGGCGGCCGGTGCCGGGGTGGACTTGCTGGTAGGTGGCCTGACCCTCGGCGCCGCCGCCCTGGCCGGGGCGATTGTCGGCGGCACCCTGCAAACCGCCCGCAGCTACGGCAACCGGCTGATGGGCAAACTCAAGGGGCAACGGGAACTGACGGTTGACGACAGCGTGCTGCGCCTACTGGCCCTGCGCCAAGGACAGTTGCTGCAAGCCCTCAACCTGCGCGGCCACGCGGCGCTGGACAGCATCCGCATCGCCACGCCCCAGGACAAGACTTGGCGCGAGGGCAAGCTGCCCGAAGCCCTGAACAAGGCCCGGGCGCATCCGCAATGGTCATCCCTCAACCCCCAGCCGCGGTTGAGCCAGGCGGAGCGGCAGGAGCAGATCGAGCAGTTGGCCGAGCAGCTCTGAGCGACACAAGGTTCTGGCCAAGTACCCTTTGGCAGTACACAAAACCTGTGGCGAGGGAGCTTGCTCCCGCTGGGCTGCGAAGCGGCCCCAAAATGCCGGAACGCGGTTGGCCTGACACACCGGAGTGTCAGGTTTCAGGACCGCTTCGCGGCCCAGCGGGAGCAAGCTCCCTCGCCACAAAAGCGGTCAGCCAGAAGTTATTCGTGGCTCAAGGCCTTCAGGGCCGCCGCCGCTTCAGGCAACTCCAGCTCACTGAACACCCGCACGCCATGGCGCCTGAGCAACGCCGCCGTCACCCCTTCGCCGCTGACTTTCACACCACTGAACGTCCCATCATAGGTCAGCAGGTTGCCACACGATGGGCTGTTGGCCTTGAGCACCGCGATGCGGATGCCGTGAACTCGCACCTGCTCCAGCGCTTGATACGCGCCTGACAGAAATTGCGCGCTCACATCTTCGCCATCGGTGGTGATCACCGCGGCCTGACCGTCAAGCACTTGCCCGCCCTGCCCCCCAGGAATCTCCGCCGCCGCACGCGGGGTGGGCAAGCCGCCAGCGACTTCCGGGCACAGCGGTACGACCCGGCCTTGGTCGAGCCATTGCTGGAGTTGATCGAACGGCCCGCTGGCACCGCCGTCGTAGCGCACGCGATGGCCGAGCAGGCAGCGGCTGACCAGGATCTTTTCCATCGTCAGAACACCTCGTTGCCGCGACGGCGGAACCAACCGGTCAAGGACAGGCGATCCCGGGTGGCCGGCAGCACTTCGTGAGGGATGTCCCCCGACAGGAACACCACCAGGCAACCGCCGATGGGCACCACGTCACGCTCCACGCCGTCCTCCAGGTACATGCGCAACTGGCCGCCGTGTTCCGGCAACCAATCGTCGTTGAGATAAAGCACCGCCGACACCATCCGCCGGTCGTCGTCGCGAAAGCGGTCGACATGCTTGAGGTAGAACGCGCCGGGTGGATACAGGGCAAAATGACTTTCGAAGTCTTCCAGCCCCAGGAACAACCCGCGATTCATCGCCTCGCGCAGGCTATCCATCAGTGTCAGGTATTGATCGCAGGCTTGCGCCTGGCCAGGCTCGATCCACTGAATGCGATCACCCCGGATCCCTTCGCGAATCTCCGAGAACGGCCCGCGTCCGACCGCCGCCGGGGCCAGCTCACCCTCGGCGGCACGCTGGCGGCATTCGGCCGCCAGGGCGCGGGTCAGCGCGTCCGGCAGGAAGAGGTTCTGCTGCGACCAGCCGCGCTCGGCCAGGTCGTCGACGATACGTAACAGCAGCGGGTGATCAGAAGGTATTTGCATGGCGCGCATAGTATGCCGGCGCCTGCAAAACCGACAGCGCCACGCAGCGGGTTCGCTGCGTCGGTTCTTTACCTCCAAGAGCACCGCCGTACGAACTTGATACGAATTCTCGACAAGACCCCACACCCCACGGAGAATAGTCGGCTGCTGACAGGAGTCCCTATGCGCCGTTTGCTTTTCTCACTGTTGATGTTCTGCGTTTTGCCCGCCTGGGCAGACAGCTACGACCAGTTGTACAAGGTCGCCGGCTGGCCGGAACAGCGGGCGCATTTCAATGATGCCTTGAGCGCCGCCCAGCAACGCTACCAGAGCAGCCTGCCGCCGGCGGTGTTCCAGGCGCTGGTCAACAACAGCAATCAACGTTTTGCTCCCCAGGCCATGGACCAGCGGGCCGAGGCGCAGATACGCAGCAAGCTTCGCGACCCGAACCCGGCCCTGGCCTTTTTCCAGTCGCCCCTGGGCCGCAAGGTCGTGGCGGCCGAATTGCTGGCGACCCGGCGCGACCAATTGGCGAAAAACGCCAAGGGCCTGCCGAAGATGCAAGCCAGCGACAACCGCCTGTTGATCATCGGCCACCTGGCCCAGGCCCTCCCCGCCCGCGAGGCCGGCGCCGAAGTCAGCCTGGCGATCGCCGGCGTGGCGGCCGACAGCCTGAGCTCGATGATCCCGGGACTCTTGGGTGCCGGCCAGGCCCAGGGCATGCTCAACGGCCAGCGCCAGCGCCTGATGGAACAGATCGGCGCGGACCTGAACAACACGCTGCTGTACGTCTACCGTGACCTGACGGATACCGAGCTGGAAGAATTCGCCACCTTCGCCGAATCGACCGAGGGCCAGGCTTATTATCAGGCGGCCCTGGCGGCGATTCGGGCGGGGTTGGCGGTGGGGCAGGATCTCGGGCAGTAGATAGATCTTCAGCGCCGGCTATACCGCTTTCGCGAGCAAGCCCGCTCCCACAGGGGTTTGCGACGGTCGCAGAACCTAAGTTCACTCAAGACCCTGTGGGAGCGGGCTTGCTCGCGAAGGCAATTAATCAGTCACCGCCTGACTCTGCTCATCCGCTTCGTCAAGAACCCAAACATCTCCTGCCGCATCGCCAGCGCCTCGTTCGCCAGATGATGCCGCCCCTCAGGCAACATCAACACCTGCGGCCGGTCGAACTTGCTGCGCAGCACGTTCAGGTTGTGCACCCAATCCACCGTCATATCCGCCTCCCCCTGCACGATCAAGGGCTGGCGCGGGCTGCTTGGGGCGGCTTCGATACGCTTGATCCATTGCCCCAACGCGCCCACCCACGCAGTAGGCAGGCGCAGCGGTTGCAACGGGTCGGCTTGCAAGAAAGGCAGGAACTGCGGGTCGGTGGAGTTCTCGCTGAAACGCCGGGCGATGCCGGTCACGAAGGGCTTGAGCAGGTAATAACTCAGGCGCGACCAGCCCCAGGCCCGCGGCCGTACCAGGGGTGACAGCAGGATGACCTGACCCTGGGCCGGGCTCTGCGCGCCGTGGTTGAGCACGTGATCGACCACGATGGCGCCGCCAGTGCTTTGCCCACACAAGTGCCAGGGATGCGGCAGGTCCAGCGTCGCGGCCTCGGCCAACAAGCCCTGCAAGGTGGCCTGGTACTCGGCGAAATCGCCGATGCTGGCGCGTTCGCCGCTGGACAGGCCATGGCCAGGCAGGTCGCAGGCGATCACCGCGAATTTCTGCTCCAAGGCCCACTCGATCAGGTGCCGGTACAGCCCCATGTGATCGTAGTAACCGTGGAACACAAACAACGTCGCCACGGTTTTTTCCGGCCACCAGACCTGGCTGACCACTTCATACCCGCCCACCTCGAAACGCCCTAATCCCTTGCGCACACTGCGCTGGGGGAAATCCAGCCCATAGAACCGCTGGTAGGCCCGGGCTTGCTCGGACAGGGCTTGCCACTGGGCCAACGGTTGCAGGCTGGCACGCAGGAGATCGGGATCGAAAGTGGCAGGCATCAAGAGTTCCAGACAAAGGCGCAGCGCGCGAAACAGACTTTACAGGCCTGCGATATTCATCTGTCGCGGCAAGCATGGCAAGCTACGCGGCCTCAGAGGATCGACTCCATGCGCCCGTCCCACCGCACGACCTTGCTTGCCAGCCTGCTCGCCCTCGGATGCGCCATCGTATTGTGGGTGGCCTACGACTGGTTCCAGGGCCGTTTCCTGCGGGCCTTCAGCCAACACACCGCGATATTTTCCGGCGACCCTCTGCGCCTGCCCGCCGACCTGGCAGGCCCCGGCGCGATCCGCCTGGTGCATTTCTGGGACCCGGCGTGCCCGTGCAACGTCGGCAATCAGCAACACCTTTCCGAACTGGTGGATAAATACGTACCGCAAGGCGTCGAGTTCTATGCGGTACAAAAGCCCGGCAGCCAGGGTCAGTTACCGGCCACCCTGAACAACCTCAAGCCGCTCCCAAGCCTGCCCGGCTCCAGCCAGATCCCCGCCAGCCCGGCCGTGGCGATCTGGGATCGCAGCGGCCAGCTCGCGTATTTCGGCCCCTACAGCGAAGGCCTGACCTGTAATTCGAGCAACAGCTTCATCGAGCCGATTCTTGAAGCGTTGAGCGGCGGTCGGGCGGTCAATGCGACGCATACGATGGCGGTGGGTTGCTATTGTCCTTGGTCCCAGGACACATCAGGCAAGGAATAAGACGGGAAATCCTCCCGAGGAGCGATGCGAAGTCGCGCAGCGGCATGTTAAACAGGGAACGAACAGCGAGGCCATGGAACCGCTGTCATCAGAATAAGGACTCACCATGAAACGCACCCTCATCGCCTTCCTCTCATTGATCGTCACCGCGATCATCGTCGCGGGCGGCTACCTCTACAGCAAGCAGCCCACCCGCCAAGGCACGATGCAGATGCAAGGGCTGCTGGGCTCGGTGACGGTGCGCTACGACGAACGCGGTGTGCCGCATATCCGCGCCGAGAACGAAGCCGACCTGTACCGCGCCCTCGGTTATGTCCATGCCCAGGACCGGCTGTTCCAGATGGAGATCATGCGCCGCCTCGCCCGGGGCGAGCTGGCCGAGGTGCTGGGGCCGAAGCTGCTGGACACCGATAAGCTGATGCGCAGCCTGCGTATTCGCGAGCGCGCCGCGGCCTACATCACCGAGCAGGACCCGCAATCCCCCGCCTGGGTCGCCATGCAGGCTTACCTGGACGGTATCAACGCCTACCAGGACAGCCACACCCGGCCCGTGGAGTTCGATGTGCTGGGCATTCCCAAGCGCCCCTTCACCGCCGAAGACACCGTGAGCATCACCGGCTACATGGCCTACAGCTTCGCCGCTGCCTTTCGCACCGAACCCCTGCTGACCTATGTGCGCGATGTGCTGGGTGCCAACTACCTGAATATTTTCGACCTCGACTGGCAGCCCCAGGGCGTGCTGGCCGAAGGGCGCAAAGCCGGCCTGCCCCTGGCCGCCGCCGATTGGAAAGGCCTCAACGCCCTGGCCCGCCTGAGCGAGCAGGCCCTGGCCGACAATGGCTTGCCGCAGTTCGAAGGCAGTAACGCCTGGGCGGTCGCCGGCAGCCGTACCCGCAGCGGCAAGCCATTGCTGGCGGGCGACCCGCACATTCGTTTTTCCACGCCGTCGGTGTGGTACGAGGCGCACCTGTCGGCCCCCGGCTTTGAGCTCTACGGGCATTACCAGGCATTGCTGCCCTTTGCGACGCTAGGCATGAGCAAGGATTTCGGCTGGAGCGTCACCATGTTCCAGAACGACGACCTGGACCTGATCGCCGAGAAGGTCAACCCGGACAATCCCGAGCAGGTCTGGTATCGCGACCAATGGGTGGACATGACCCGCAGCGAGCAGCAGATCGCGGTCAAGGGCCAGGCGCCGGTGACGCTGGTGCTGCGCCAGTCGCCCCACGGTCCGATCGTCAACGATGCCCTCGGCGCCAACGCCGGCAAGACTCCGGTCGCCATGTGGTGGGGATTCCTGGAAAGCCGCAACCCGATCCTCAACGCCTTCTACCAGCTCAACCGCGCCGACACCCTCGCCAAGGCCCGCGGCGCTTCGGCCAAGATCCACGCACCGGGGCTGAACGTGGTCTGGGCCAATGCCAAGGGGGACATCGGCTGGTGGGCCGCTGCGCAATTGCCCAAGCGCCCCGCCGGCGTGAAGCCTGGCTTCATTCTCGATGGCAGCAGCCCGGAGGCGGAAAAGGAAGGTTTCTATCCGTTCAGCAGCAACCCGCAGGAAGAAAATCCGGCGCGGGGCTACATCGTCTCGGCCAATTTCCAACCGGTGCCGGCCAGCGGCATCGAGATCCCCGGCTACTACAACCTTGCCGACCGTGGCCAGCAACTCAACCACCAGCTCAGCGACAAGCAGGCGAAGTGGGACCTGGAAAGCACCCAGAAACTGCAGTTGGGCACCACCACCGCCTACGGTCCTCGCCTGCTTGCACCGCTGGTGCCGGTGCTGCGTGGGGTGGTCAGTGACCCGCAGCAACGCAAATGGGTGGAACAATTGGCCCAATGGCCTGGCGATTATCCCCTGGACTCCCTCAGCGCCACGCTGTTCAACCAATTCCTGTTCAACCTGGCCGATGCCGCCCTGCACGATGAACTGGGCGACGGGTTCTTCGAAACCGCCCTGTCGACCCGGGTGATCGACGCGGCCCTGCCACGCTTGGCAACCGCAGAGGACTCACCGTGGTGGGACGATCGCACGACCCTCGGCACCGAGACCCGTGCCGACACCGTGAAAAAGGCCTGGGACAAGAGCCTCGACCATTTGAAGGCCACCTTCGGCGACGATGCCACGCAATGGCAATGGGGCAAGGCCCACACCCTGACCCACGGCCACCCGCTGGGCCTGCAAAAGCCCCTGGACCGGATCTTCAACGTCGGCCCGTTCGCCGCGCCCGGCACTCACGAAGTGCCCAACAACCTCTCCGCCCGGATCGGCCCGGCGCCGTGGCCGGTGACCTACGGGCCTTCGACCCGGCGCATCATCGACTTCGCCGACCCGAGCCACAGCGTCACCATCAACCCCGTTGGCCAGAGCGGTGTTCCGTTCGACAAGCATTACGAGGATCAGGCCGAGGCGTACATCGAGGGGCTGTATCACCAGGCGCACCTGGCCGAGGAAGAAGTAACGGCCAACACCCATGGCACCTTGAAGCTGTTGCCGGCCCGGGCGCCCTGAATCGGGCGTGCAGGACTTTTTTTCATCGTTAGCCGGGCTTGATCGTCATGGATGGTCAAGACTACAGGGGCACACTTGCCCGTCTCTTCCACAGGAGTCAACGCTATGTTCAACAACTGGTCCGAGCTGCTGCCCACCATCAAGAGCGCCTTTGGTGCCCTGGGCAAAAGCAATCCGAAGATGGTCAAGGCCTACATGGCCCTGGACGAAGCCGCGGCGGAGAACAATGTGCTCGATGCCAAGACCCGGGAACTGATCTCCATCGCCGTCGCCATCACCACGCGCTGTGACGGCTGCATCGGCGTACACACCGACGCCGCCATCAAGGCCGGCGCCACCCGCGAAGAAATCGCCGCCACCCTGGCCACCGCGGTGTCCCTCAACGCGGGCGCGGCGTACATCTACTCCCTGCGAGCGCTGGAGGCTCATGACGCGTTGAAGAAGTGACGGGCCAATAACCCCACAGGTCGCTATCGTCGGATCGCCGCCCGGAGCAAGCTGGCTCCCACAGGATTTACTGTTGATCAATCCATGGCGTGATGATTTGGAAGCTTTTGTGGCGAGGGAGCTTGCTCCCGCTGGGTCGCGCAGCGCCCCCAAAAAAAGCGATGAGCGCTGCGCACTCAAGCGGGAGCAAGCTCCCTCGCCACAGGACCGTGGCGTTCCCAAAAACCTGTGGGAGCGGGCTTGCTCGCGAAAGCGGTGTATCAGCCAACATGAATGTTGAATGTACCTCCGTCTTCGCGAGCAAGCCCGCTCCCACATTGGGTGCCAGTATCGGGTCAGACCGGCGCGGTCTCGGCCCGGCGGACTTCCGGTTGCTTCCAGGAATCGGCGGCGCTTTCTTCGATGGCTTGCTGGATCGCGCGCTTGCGATTTTCTTCGGCGCGGCGGCTGAAGTACCAGACCAGGAAGGTCACCAGCGACACCGCCAGCAGGATCAGGCTCGCCACGGCGTTGATTTCCGGTTTCACCCCCAGGCGCACGGCCGAGAACACTTCCATCGGCAAGGTCGTCGAACCAGGACCGGAGACGAAGCTCGCCAGCACCAGGTCGTCCAGGGACAACGCGAAGGACATCATGCCCCCCGCCGCCAGTGACGGCGCGATCATCGGGATGGTGATCAGGAAGAACACCTTCCACGGCCGCGCACCGAGGTCCATGGCCGCCTCTTCGATGGACAGGTCCAACTCACGCAAGCGCGCCGAGACCACCACCGCCACATAGGCCGCGCAGAACGTGGTGTGGGCGATCCAGATCGTGACGATGCCACGCTCCTGGGGCCAGCCGATCATCTGCGCCATGGCCACGAACAGCAGCAACAGCGACAGACCAGTGATCACTTCCGGCATCACCAGCGGCGCGGTGACCAGGCCGCCGAACAGCGTGCGGCCCTTGAAGTGGGTGATGCGGGTCAGCACGAAGGCCGCCAGCGTCCCCAGGGCCACCGCGGCAATCGCCGTGTAGCAGGCGATTTCCAGCGAGCGCATCACCGAGCCCATCAACTGGCTGTTGTCCAGCAGACCGACGTACCACTTGACCGACCAGCCGCCCCACACCGTCACCAGTTTCGAGGCGTTGAACGAGTAGATCACCAAAATCAGCATCGGCGCGTAGATGAACAGCAAACCCAGCACCAGCATCAGGCTTGAAAAACTGAAGCGCTTCATTCCTTGCCCTCCATTTCTTTGGCCTGACTGCGGTTGAACAGGATGATGGGCACGATCAGGATCGCCAGCATCACCACCGCCAGGGCGGACGCCACCGGCCAGTCTCGGTTATTGAAGAATTCCTGCCACAGCACTTTGCCGATCATCAGGGTTTCCGGGCCACCCAGCAGTTCCGGGATCACGAACTCGCCCACCACAGGGATGAACACCAGCATGCAGCCTGCGATGATGCCGTTCTTGGACAGCGGCACGGTGATTTTCCAGAAGCTGTTGAAGGTGCTCGAACCCAGGTCGGAGGCGGCCTCCAGCAGGCTTTGGTCGTGTTTGACCAGGTTGGCGTACAACGGCAGGATCATGAACGGCAGATAGGAGTAGACGACCCCGATATACACCGCCAGGTTGGTGTTGAGGATCTGCAGCGGCTCGCTGATCCAGCCCATGCTCATCAGGAAGCCGTTGAGCAAGCCGTTGTTGCTGAGGATGCCCATCCACGCATAGACGCGGATCAGGATCGCGGTCCAGGTCGGCATCATGATCAGCAGCACCAGCACCGTCTGCATCTCTTTGCGGGCATTGGCGATGCCGTAGGCCATCGGATAACCGATCAGCAGGCACAGGACCGTGCTGATCAAGGCCATCTTCAGCGAGCCGAGGTAGGCGGCGATGTACAACTCGTCCTCGCTCAGCATCACGTAGTTGGCGAGGTTGAGCAGCACCTGCAGCTTCTGGTCGACGTAGCTGTAGATCTCGGTGTAGGGCGGAATGGCCACGTCGGCTTCGGCGAAGCTGATCTTCAAGACGATGAAGAACGGCAGCATGAAGAACAGGAACAGCCAGATGAAAGGCACCCCGATGACCAGTTGGCGGCCACCGGGCGTTATTCGATCGAGTCGGCGTTTGAGTTTGCGCATGTTCATGAGCGAAGCACCACGCCGCTGTCGTCTTCCCACCAGACGAACACCTGGTCGCCCCAGGTCGGGCGCTGGCCACGGCGTTCGGCGTTGGCGACGAAGGATTGCACGAGCTTGCCGCTCGGCAGCTCGACATAGAACACCGAGTGACCGCCCAGGTAGGCGATGTCATGGACCTTGCCGCTGGACCAGTTGTGCTCGCAGGTCGGCTGCTCGGAGGTGACCAGCAGTTTTTCCGGGCGAATGGCGTAGGTCACGGACTTGTCCTGCACCGAGGTGCTGATGCCGTGGCCCACGTAGATGCTGCGGTCCAGGTCCTTGCAGGTCAGCACCGCGTGGCCTTCGGCGTCGTCCACCACTTCGGTCTCGAAGATGTTGACGTTGCCGATGAATTCGCAGACCAGGCGGCTGGTCGGGGTTTCGTAGATGTCGATCGGGCTGCCGATCTGGGCGATCCAGCCCAGGTGCATGATCGCGATGCGCTCGGCCATGGTCATGGCCTCTTCCTGGTCGTGGGTCACCATGACGCAGGTCACGCCGACCCGCTCGATGATCTCCACCAGCTCAAGCTGCATTTGCGAACGCAGCTTCTTGTCCAGGGCGCCCATCGGCTCGTCGAGCAGCAACAGCTTGGGCCGCTTGGCCAGGGAACGGGCCAAGGCCACCCGCTGGCGCTGGCCACCGGACAGCTGGTGCGGTTTGCGCTTGGCGTACTGGCTCATCTGCACCAGCTTGAGCATCTCCGCCACGCGGGCATCGATCTCGGCTTTCGGAATCTTGTCCTGTTGCAGGCCGAAGGCGATGTTCTGCGCCACGGTCATGTGGGGGAACAGGGCGTAGGACTGGAACATCATGTTGATCGGCCGCTCATAGGGCGGCATGTCGGTGATGTCCACGCCGTCGAGGAAAATCCGTCCCTCGGTGGGCCGCTCGAAACCGGCCAGCATGCGCAGCAAGGTGGATTTGCCCGATCCCGAGCCGCCGAGCAAGGCGAAGATCTCGCCTTTCTTGATTTCCAGGGACACATCGTCCACGGCAATCGTCTCGTCGAACTTCTTCGTGACCCGGTCGATTTTGACCAGCACCTGCTTGGGTGTCTGGTCGCCCTCGAGGGCTTTCTTATAGGCGCCGGAGGCAACTGCCATTTACGAAACTCCCACAGAATTTGCAGTTCGCCCCAAGGAGGCGAACAAGAGTGTTGACGTTTATTTACCCGACTTGACCTTGGTCCAGCTGCGGGTCATGAGTCGTTGGATCTTGGGCGGCAACTCGGAGTTGACGTAGAGCTTGTCGACGACCGCTTGCGGTGGATAAACCGCTTCATCGGTGCGTACTTTCTGGTCCATCAGTTCGCCAGCCTTGGGGTTCGGGTTGGCATAACCGACAACGTCGCTGACCTGGGCGATGACCTCAGGCTTGAGCACATAGTTGATGAAGGCATGGGCTTGCTTGACGTTGCCGGCATCACGGGGAATCGCCAGCATGTCGAACCAGAGGTTGCCGCCTTCCTTGGGAATCACGTAGGCGATGTCGACGCCCTTGCCGGCTTCGCTGGCACGTTCGCGGGCCTGGAAGATGTCCCCGGAAAAACCGGCGGCCACGCAGATCTCGCCATTGGCCAGGTCGGAGATGTATTTGGAGGAGTTGAAGTAGGTCACGTAAGGCCGGATCTTGAGGAGTTGGGCCTCGGCCTTCTTGTAGTCTTCAGGGTTTTCGCTGTTGGGGTTCAAGCCCAGGTAATTGAGCATCGCCGGGATCATCTCGTCACCCGAGTCGAGGAACGAAACGCCGCAGCTGGACAGCTTCTTGATGTTTTCCGGCTCGAACAGCATGGCCCACGAATCGATCTTGTCGACACCCAGGACTGCCTTGATTTTCTCGACGTTATAGCCGATGCCGTTGGTGCCCCACAGGTAAGGCACGGCGTACTGGTTGCCCGGGTCGTTCTTTTCCAGGCGCTTGAGCAGCACCGGGTCGAGATTGGCGTAGTTGGGCAACTGCGCCTTGTCGAGCTTCTGGAAAGCCCCGGCCTTGATCTGCTTGCCCAGGAAGTGGTTGGACGGCACGACCACGTCGTAACCGGTGCGCCCCGCCAGCAACTTGCCTTCCAGGGTTTCGTTGGAGTCAAACACGTCATACACCGGCTTGATGCCCGTGGCTTTTTCGAAATCCGCCAGGGTGGTCTCGCCGATGTAGTCCGACCAATTATAAATATGCACAGTGGAGGCAGCCTGGGCACTGACGGCGAGCGTCAGGCCGGCGCCCACCAGCAAGGCGTTGCGTAACAAAGAAAAGACTGGCACGTGGAGGTCCTCTTAAATAGTTGGGCCCAAGTTGCCCCCGTTACGTGACCCTTGCTGGGGCCCTGCAACAAAACCGGCGCGCAACTTACCCTCGATAAACCGATCCCGCAAAACTTTTAGTTATTTATGGGTTCCTGTTGCCGCCGCCGCGCTGGCCGCGACAACAGGAGGGTGCTTCAGGCCGGCTTATTTACCGGATTTGATCTTGGTCCAGCTGCGGGTCAGGATCCGCTGGGTCGCGGCTGGCAAGTCGGCGATGGCGTACAGCTTGGCCTTCACTTCGTCCGATGGATAAATGCTCGGGTCACCGGAGATTTCCTTGTCCACCAGAGCGGTGGCGGCCTTGTTGCCGTTAGGGAAACGCACGTTGTCGGTGATCTCAGCCATGACTTCCGGCTGCAGGATGAAGTTCATCCACTTATAAGCGGCCTCGACGTTTTCGGCATCCTTGGGAATGGCGACCATGTCATAGAACGAACCGGCACCTTCCTTCGGAATGGTGTAGGCCACTTTCACTTTGCCGCCAGCTTCGGCAGCGCGGCTCTTGGATTGCTCGATATCACCCGAGTAACCCACGGCGACGCAGATGTTGCCGTTGGCCAGGTCGGAAATGTATTTGGACGAGTGGAAGTAACCGATCGATGGACGCAACTTGAGGAACAGCGCCTCGGCCTCGGCCAGTTGTTTCTTGTCTTGGCTGTCGGTCGGATAACCGAGGTAATGCAGGGCCACCGGAATCATTTCGGTTGGCGAATCGAGGAAGCTCACACCGCAGCTCTTGAGCTTGGCGATGTTCTCGGGCTTGAGCAGGGTGTCCCAGGAGTCGATCTTGTCGACGCCCAATGCGGCCTTGACCTTCTCGGGGTTGTAACCGATGCCGATGGTACCCCACATGTAAGGGAAGGCATGTTTGTTGCCCTGGTCGCTGGCATCGCCGACGGCCTTGAGCAGGTCGGTGTCCAGGTTCTTCCAGTTAGGCAGCTTGGACTTGTCCAGCTCCTGGTAGACGCCAGCCTTGATCTGCTTGGCCAGGAAGTTGTTCGACGGCACCACGATGTCATAACCGGATTTGCCAGCCAGCAACTTGGCTTCCAGGGTTTCGTTGCTGTCGAACACGTCGTAGACGACTTTGATCCCCGTTTCCTTTTCGAACTTGGCAACGGTGTCCGGCGCAATGTAGTCGGACCAGTTATAGACGTGCAGCACTTTGTCGTCCGCCTGGACGGCGCCCGCCATCACGCCCATCAGGGACATGGCGAGGAGGGTCTTGCCAGCTATCTTCATACCTAATGCCTTCATGGATTGATGCTCCAGTTATTCTTTTTAGCCACAGTTCAGTAGCCGGCTCTCTGGCAACTTGAACAGGCGGTAGTCTGGCAAGTTACAGGCCAGGCTTTCAACACAAGCCCAGCCTTTTGTTCACGCTGGGCGAGGCCCTTGCAGGCACCTCGCTCAGAGCCTAGCACTTAGCCTTGCAACGCACTGAGGGTCAGGTCCAGGCACTGCCGCGCCTTGGTCACCAACTCATCGATCTCGGCCTTGCTGATCACCAGCGGCGGCGCAATGATCATGGTGTCGCCCACCGCGCGCATGATCAGCCCGTTATCGAAGCAGAACTGCCGGCAGATCATGCCCACACCCTTGCCTTCGTAGCGCTTGCGCGTGGCCTTGTCCTGGACCAGTTCGATCGCCCCCAGCAAACCGACCCCACGTACTTCACCCACCAGCGGATGATCGTTCAGTTCCCGTAAGCGTTGTTGCAAATAGGGTGCCGTTTCGCTGTGGACACGCTCGATGATCTTCTCGTCGCGCAGGATGCGGATGTTTTCCAGGGCCACCGCCGCGGCCACCGGGTGACCGGAGTAGGTAAAGCCGTGGTTGAAGTCGCCGCCTTCGTTGAGCACCGCGACCACGTCGTCGCGCACGATCAGCCCACCCATGGGGATGTAGCCGGAGGTCAGGCCCTTGGCGATGGTCATCATGTGCGGTTTCAACCCGTAATGGTCGGTACCGAACCACTCACCGGTACGGCCAAAGCCACAGATCACTTCGTCGGCCACGAACAGGATGTCGTACTTGGCGAGGATTTCCTTCATGCGCGACCAGTAGCTGTCCGGCGGCACGATCACGCCACCAGCGCCCTGGATCGGCTCGGCGATGAACGCACCGACGTTGTCTACGCCGATCTCCAGGATTTTTTCTTCCAACTGGTTGGCCGCCCAAACGCCGAACTCTTCGGGGCTCATGTCGCCGCCTTCACCGAACCAGTAAGGCTGGGCAATGTGGACAATGCCCGGGATCGGCAGGTCGCCCTGCTCGTGCATATAAGTCATGCCGCCCAGGCTCGCGCCCGCGACGGTCGAGCCGTGATAACCGTTCTTGCGGCTGATGATGACTTTTTTGTTTGGCTGGCCCTTGATCGCCCAATAATGGCGGACCATCCGCAACATGGTGTCGTTGCCCTCGGAGCCGGAGCCGGTGAAGAACACGTGGTTCATGCCTTCAGGGGCGATGTCGGCGATGGCTTTGGACAGTTCCAGCACCGGCGGGTGGGCCGTCTGGAAGAACAGGTTGTAGTACGGCAATTCGCGCATCTGTTGGCTGGCGGCATCGGCCAGCTCCGCGCGACCGTAACCGACGGCCACGCACCAGAGGCCAGCCATGCCGTCGAGGATCTTGTTGCCTTCACTGTCCCAGAGGTAGACGCCCTTGGCGTGGGTGATGATGCGCGGGCCTTTCTCTTTGAGCTGCTTGAAGTCGCTGAACGGCGCCAGGTGATGATCGTTGCTCAGGGCCTGCCATTCACGGGTTTGCGGGTTATTGCGGGTCATGCGAATTCTCCTGTTATCGGTGAGGGCGAAGCTGCCTGAAGCAGCCCCGCCCGGCGCTTCAGACGGCAAAGAGCAGGAATTCCCGCTCCCACGAACTGATGACGCGCTTGAAGTTTTCATGCTCGGCCCGCTTGACCGCGACGTAGCCTGTGATGAATTTCTTGCCCAGGTATTTCTCGATAGTGGTGCTGTTTTCCATGCGTTCCAGGGCGTCTTCGATGGTCAGCGGCAAACGCAGGTTGCGGCGTTCGTAGCCGCGGCCCACCACCGGCGCGCTCGGGCTGATGCCTTCGACCATGCCGATGAAGCCACACAGCAGGCTGGCGGCAATCGCCAGGTACGGGTTGGCGTCGGCGCCCGGCAAGCGGTTTTCCACCCGACGGTTCTGCGGCCCGGCATCCGGCACGCGCAGACCCACGGTGCGGTTCTCTTCGCCCCACTCCACGTTCACCGGCGCCGACGTATCCGGCAGGAAGCGGCGGAACGAGTTGACGTTGGGAGCGAACAGCGGCAACAGCTCGGGGATGAATTTCTGCAGGCCACCGATGTGGTGCAGGAACAGATCGCTCATGGTCCCGTCTTCATTGGAGAAAACGTTCTTGCCGGTTTCCTTGTCGATGATGCTCTGGTGCAGGTGCATCGCACTGCCCGGCTCGCCGGTCATGGGCTTGGCCATGAAGGTGGCGGCCACGTCGTGCTTGAGTGCCGCCTCGCGCATGGTGCGCTTGAACACCAGGATCTGGTCGGCCAGGGACAAGGCATCGCCGTGACGGAAGTTGATTTCCATCTGCGCCGTGCCGTCCTCATGGATCAGGGTATCGAGGTCCAGCTCCTGCAATTCGCACCAGTCGTAGACGTCTTCGAACAGTGGGTCGAATTCGTTGGCCGCTTCGATCGAGAAGGACTGGCGACCGGTCTCCGGGCGGCCGGAGCGGCCAATGGGCGGCTGCAACGGGAAGTCCGGGTCGTCGCTGCGCTTGGTCAGGTAGAACTCCATTTCCGGCGCGACGATGGGCTGCCAGCCTTTGTCGGCGTAGAGCTTGAGCACTTTCTTGAGCACGTTGCGCGGCGACAGCTCGATGGGGTTGCCCTGCTTGTCGTAGGCGTCGTGGATGACCTGGGCGGTGGGCTCGATGGCCCAAGGCACAAGGAACACGGCGTTCTCGTCCGGGCGGCAGATCATGTCGATGTCAGCCGGGTCGAGCAGTTCGTAATAGATGTCGTCTTCGACATAGTCGCCCGTCACGGTCTGGAGCAGCACGCTCTCGGGCAGGCGCATGCCTTTTTCGGCGATGAACTTGTTGGTCGGCGAGATCTTGCCCCGGGTGATACCGGTCAGGTCGCCAATCATGCATTCGACTTCTGTGATCTTGTGGTCTTTCAACCAATCGGTGAGCTGGTCGAGGTTGTTACTCATAAATGCCTCTAGGCGTGAGTTTCCTGACTGCTATTAATCGTCAGGCGTTGTTTGACGCATCCGCGTCGCGTTGTGTTGCCCTTGCTCGGCAGGCATCGCCAAATGCCTGGAAAATCGCAAGGTAGTACGGGTTAGAGCTTACCTCCCATTCGGGGTGCCATTGCACACCTAAAGCAAAAGCCTTGCCTTCTGGCACCGAAACAGCCTCGATCAGGCCGTCGGGGGCCACCGCTTCGGCCCGCAACCCAGGCGCCAGGCGCTCGATGCCCTGGCTGTGGATCGAGTTGACCTCTATCGATTGAGGCAATCCCAGGCCTGCCAGTACACCGCCGGGCTGGATATGCACGGCATGGGCAGGACCGTATTGGACCTCCACCGCTTGAGTCTCGTCTTCACGATGATCGATGAAGGTTCCGACTTCATGAACTTTCTGATGCAGGCTGCCGCCAAAGGCTACGTTCATCTCCTGAAAACCACGGCAGATGCCCAGCACCGGGATGCCCGCCTCGACAGCGGCGCGGATCAGCGGCAGGGTGGTGGCGTCCCGTGCAGGATCATGGGCAGTGCCGGGCGCACTGGCCGGGCCCTGATAGTGAAAAGGTTCTACATTAGAAGGAGAGCCGGTAAAAAGAATACCGTCCAAGGCGTCCAGAATATCGGACGGTTGGAACAGATCCGCCAAGGACGGAAGCAGCACTGGCAAGCCCTTGGCGGCTGTCGCGACAGCCCGGGAATATTTATCGCCACTGGTGTGATAAGCATGCAGACCGATCTGCTTGGAGCAGGTGGTGACGCCGATTAACGGCAGGCGAGACATGAAGCACCCCGGTATTATTGCTGTTATGGGTTTGAATCGAGCTTAGCCTTGTTCATTTTTTTACACAACACCCCCGTAAAAAATACAACACGGCCCGCTCAAGCCTGCGGGCGCCAAGGCCCCTAAAGGGAAAAAAACGCCCTAAATTGCCCCAAAAAAGCCTCGCAGGTGCTTTTTTAGGGCAAAAAAGGCCCTGCTTGACTTCGGCATGCCGTTCGGGTTGACTGGCTTTCGAAGAGATCAATGATTGATATTTTTAACAACAAAGGTGTTGCATCATGTCGGTACCCCCGCGTGCCGTTCAGCTTAACGAAGCGAACGCGTTCCTTAAGGAACATCCTGAGGTTCTGTACGTTGACCTTCTGATTGCGGATATGAATGGTGTGGTGCGCGGCAAGCGCATAGAACGCACCAGCCTCCACAAGGTTTACGAGAAAGGCATCAACCTGCCGGCCTCTCTATTTGCCCTGGATATCAATGGCTCTACGGTGGAAAGCACCGGCCTGGGCCTGGACATCGGTGATGCCGACCGGATCTGCTATCCAATCCCTGACACCCTGTGCAATGAGCCTTGGCAGAAGCGCCCTACCGCGCAACTGTTGATGACCATGCACGAACTCGAAGGCGAGCCTTTCTTCGCCGACCCGCGCGAAGTCCTGCGCCAGGTCGTGACCAAGTTCGATGAACTGGGCCTGACCATCTGCGCCGCGTTCGAGCTGGAGTTCTACCTGATCGACCAGGAGAACGTGAATGGACGCCCCCAACCGCCCCGCTCGCCGATTTCCGGCAAACGCCCGCATTCGACCCAGGTCTACCTGATCGATGACCTCGACGAATACGTCGATTGCCTCCAGGACATTCTGGAAGGGGCCAAGGAGCAAGGCATTCCCGCCGACGCCATCGTCAAGGAAAGTGCCCCGGCGCAGTTCGAAGTGAACCTGCACCACGTGGCCGATCCGATCAAGGCGTGCGACTACGCGGTCCTGCTCAAGCGCCTGATCAAGAACATCGCCTACGACCATGAAATGGACACCACCTTCATGGCCAAGCCGTATCCGGGCCAGGCAGGCAATGGTTTGCACGTCCACATTTCGATCCTGGATAAAGACGGCAAGAATATCTTTGCCAGCGAGGATCCCGAGCAGAACGCCGCATTGCGTCACGCGATCGGCGGTGTGCTCGAGACCCTGCCCGCGCAGATGGCTTTCCTCTGCCCGAACGTCAACTCCTACCGTCGTTTCGGCGCACAGTTCTACGTGCCGAACTCGCCGACCTGGGGCCTGGACAACCGCACCGTGGCCTTGCGCGTGCCGACCGGCTCGGCCGATGCCGTGCGCCTGGAACACCGCGTCGCCGGTGCCGATGCCAACCCGTACCTGCTGATGGCCTCCGTGCTGGCAGGGGTGCACCATGGCCTGGTCAACAAGATCGAGCCCGGTGCGCCGGTGGAAGGCAACAGCTACGAGCAGAACGAGCAAAGCTTGCCGAACAACTTGCGCGATGCCCTGCGCGAGCTGGACGACAGCGAAGTCATGGCCAAGTACATCGACCCGAAATACATCGATATCTTCGTGGCCTGCAAGGAAAGCGAGCTGGAGGAGTTCGAACACTCCATCTCCGACCTTGAGTACAACTGGTACCTGCATACCGTGTAAGCGGTTGCGGTCAAAAAGAAACGCCGCAGGCCTTATGGCCTGCGGCGTTTTTTTATGTCTGCCGCCGAACATTGTGGCGAGGGAGCTTGCTCCCGCTGGGCTGCGCAGCAGCCCCAAAAATGCTGAAACGGTCAACCTGAACCACGGCGGCGACTGGTTTCGGGGTTGCTTCGCAGCCCAGCGGGAGCAAGCTCCCTCGCCACAGGAGTTGCTCTGCTCACAAGTCCGGGTATGGACCATCCGCTCGCTCTGCGTACAATGCCCGGCAGCCCCGCAGGAGACGTCCATGACGCGCATCGCCACACCCCGCAAGCCCCGCGCACGCAGCCAGGCCCGGATCGACACCATTCTCGATGCCGCCCGTACGCTGCTTGCCGCCGAAGGCGTGGCCAGCCTGTCGATCTACAGCGTCGCCGAGCGCGCCGGGATCCCGCCCTCTTCCGTGTACCACTTCTTCGCCAGCGTCCCGGCCCTGCTCGAAGCCCTGACCGCCGATGTCCACGCCGCCTTCCGCGCGGGCCTGCAAGCACCGATCGATCATGCCGCGCTGAACCATTGGCACGACCTGTCCCGGCTGGTGGAACAACGCATGCTCGCCATCTACAGCCAGGACGCCGCCGCTCGCCAACTGATCCTGGCCCAGCACGGCCTGACCGAAGTCACCCAGGCCGACCGCCAGCACGACCTCGAGCTGAGCGACTTGCTGCACAAGGTCTTCGATCACCATTTCGCCCTGCCACCCCTGCCCGACGACGTCGATGTGTTCGCCCTGGCCATGGAACTGGGCGACCGCGTCTACGCCCGCTCGGTCCAACAACACGGCCAGATCACCCCACGCATGGCCGAAGAAGGCATGCGGGTATTCGATGCGTACCTGGGGCTGTACCTGCCGCCGTATCTGCCCAAGCGCGAAGCCCTCTAATCCCCAGAAGCAACCTCATCGTGGCGAGGGAGCTTGCTCCCGCTGGGCTGCGCAGCAGCCCCCTCCTCACCTCAACAAAGTGCATGCGTGCGCAGCCCAAAAGCCCCGAAGGGCTCTCGCCGTCCGGGGCCGTGGGTCAAGCATCGTTCACAACTTGGCGATAGACACCTCGGTGGATTTGACGAAGGCAATCACTTCGCTGCCGATCGCCAGTTCCAACTCCTTGACCGAACGGGTGGTGATGACCGACGTGACGATGCCGGAGGCGGTCTGCACGTCGATTTCCGACAGCACGTCGCCTTCGACGATTTCCTTGATGGTGCCTTTGAACTGGTTGCGTACGTTGATGGCTTTGATGGTCATACGATTTCTCCTGGGGTCGAAATGAGCTGCAAGTGGCAAGCTATAAGCTGCAAGTAAAAGCGCTGTGCTTCTTCTTGCGGCTTGTAGCTTGCCGCTTGAAGCTGCTTCATTGCGCCCAACGCAATTGCGTAGGCAAGGGTGAAACGGGTTCGGGTTCCGGCGGTTGGCCGGGCAAGGACAGCACACGGTTGAGGACTTCGGTTTCCAGGCTCGCCAGGCGATGAGAGCCGCGAACCCGTGGGCGTGGCAGGTCGATGGGCAGGTCGAGGCCGACCTGGCCGTCCTCGATCAGGATCACCCGGTCGGCAATCGCCACCGCTTCGCTGACGTCGTGAGTCACCAGCAACACCGTGAAACCGTGCTGCTGCCAGAGGTTTTCGATCAGTTGCTGCATCTCGATACGGGTCAGGGCGTCCAATGCGCCCAAGGGTTCGTCGAGCAACAACAGCCGTGGCTGATGAATCAGCGCGCGGGCGAGGGCCACCCGTTGTTTCTGGCCGCCGGACAATGCCGCCGGCCACTCCTGGGCACGGTCGGCCAAGCCGACGGCTTCCAGTGCCTGCAAGGCCTGCGGACGCCAGTTGCCGTTGAGCCCGAGGCCAACGTTGTCGATGACTTTTTTCCACGGCAGCAGACGCGCTTCCTGGAACATCAACCGCGTGTCCTGTTGCGCCGCACTCAAGGCCGCCGAGCCCGCCAGCAGTTGGCCGTCGGTGGGTTGATCGAGGCCGGCCAGCAACCGCAGCAAGGTACTTTTGCCACAACCGCTGCGACCGACCACAGCCACGAATTGCCCGGCCGGGATATGCAGGTCGATGTCGCGCAATACCTGACGCGTGCCAAAGGTTTTTTGCAGGTTGCGCACCGCCAGCGGGATGCCACGCAGCAGGCGCGGAGGTTGTTGGGCGGTCATGCGGCACCTCCCTTGTTCACTTGGTACGCCGGATGCCAGCGCAGCCAGACCCGCTCAAGCCCACGGGCGGCCAGGTCGGCCAATTTGCCCAGCACCGCGTACAGGAGAATCGCCAGCACCACCACATCGGTTTGCAGGAACTCACGGGCATTCATCGCCAAGTAGCCGATGCCGGCGCTGGCCGAAATGGTTTCCGCCACGATCAACGTCAACCACATGAAGCCCAGGGCAAAGCGCACGCCCACCAGGATCGAAGGCAAGGCGCCCGGCAGGATCACCTGGCGAAACAGGCTGAAGCCGGACAAGCCGTAGCTGCGGGCCATTTCCACCAGCGCCGGGTCGACGTTGCGGATGCCGTGGTAGGTGTTGAGGTAGATCGGAAATAACGTGCCCAGGGCTACCAGGAAGATTTTCGCCGACTCATCGATGCCGAACCACAGGATCACCAGCGGAATCAGCGCCAGATGCGGGACGTTGCGCACCATCTGCACGGAGCTGTCCAACAGGCGCTCGCCCCATTTCGACAAGCCAGTGATAAAGCCCAGGGCCAGGCCGATGCCGCCGCCGATCAGGAAACCGACCGCCGCCCGCCAACCACTGATCGCCAGGTGCGTCCAGATCTCACCGCTGCGCACCAGGTTGACGCCGGCTTCGATCACCGCCACGGGTGCCGGCAGGATCCGCGTGGACAACCAACCGGCCGACACCGACAGTTGCCAGACCGCCAGCAACAGCAGCGGCACCGCCCAGGGCGCGAGGTTGTGGATGATTTTATTCATGGCCGCCTCAGCTCTGGGACGCGGCTTTGGGCAGGATGTCGTTGGCCACCATTTCACCGAACGGGCTCACATAGCCCTGGCTTTTCGGCAACTCCGGGCGCTCCACATCCAAGTGCGGAAACAACAGTTCCGCCACGCGATAGGACTCTTCCAGGTGGGGATAACCGGAGAAGATAAAGGTGTCGATGCCAAGGTCGGCATACTCCTTGACCCGCGCCGCCACGGTCGGGCCATCGCCCACCAGCGCCGTGCCGGCACCGCCGCGTACCAGGCCGACACCGGCCCAGAGGTTGGGGCTGACTTCCAGCTTGTCGCGACTGCCGCCGTGCAGGGCGGCCATGCGTTGCTGGCCCACCGAATCGAAGCGCGCCAGGGAGGCCTGGGCCCGGGCGATGGTGTCGTCGTCCAGGTGAGAAATCAGCCGGTCGGCCGCTCGCCAGGCTTCGGCGTTGGTTTCCCGCACGATCACATGCAGGCGGATGCCGAAGCGCACGGTACGTCCGAGCTTCGCAGCCTTGGCCCGTACCTGTTCGATTTTCTGCGCAACGGCGGCCGGCGGCTCGCCCCAGGTCAGCACCATTTCCACTTGTTCGGCCGCCAGGTCCTGGGCAGCTTCCGACGAGCCGCCAAAATACAGAGGCGGACGCGGTTGCTGGATCGGCGGATAGAGCAGCTTGGCGCCCTTCACGCTGATGTGCTCACCGTCGTAATCCACGGTCTCGCCTTCCAGCACCCGGCGCCAGATGCGGGTGAATTCCACCGAGGCCTGGTAGCGTTGTTCGTGGTCGAGGAACAGGCCGTCACCGGCCAATTCATCCGGGTCGCCGCCGGTCACCAGGTTGAACAGCGCCCGCCCTCCGGACAACCGGTCGAGGGTCGCGGCCTGCCGTGCCGCCACCGTCGGGGAAATGATCCCGGGGCGCAGGGCGACGAGGAATTTCAGGCGCTGGGTCACGGGAATCAATGAAGCGGCCACCAGCCAGGAGTCCTCGCAGGAACGCCCGGTGGGGATCAACACACCGCCAAAACCCAGTCGATCCGCCGCTTGGGCGACCTGCTGCAAGTAACCGTGATCGACGGCGCGGGCGCCTTCGGCAGTGCCAAGGTAATGGCCGTCGCCATGGGTAGGCAGGAACCAGAAAATATTGAGGCTCATGGAGTGGTCTCCTAAGGGGTCGAATTACTGCGCGTTCGCAACGGCCGCCGGCGGCGTCCAGATCACGTCCTTGATGCTCAAGGGCTTGGGAATCAATTTGAGCTGGTAGAAGCTGTCGGCGATTTTCTGCTGCGCCGCCACCACCTCCGGCGTGAGGAACAGCGCCCCATAGCCTTGGCGTTTCACCGACGTCAGGGTGATGTCCGCCGGCAGGCCGAGCAGCGGCGAGACCTGTTTGGTCACGTCTTCAGGATTGGCCTTGGACCACTCCCCCACTGCCCGCACTTCCTCCACCAGGGCGGTAATGACTTGGGGATTTTTTTGCGCATAGGGCTTGGTGGCGAGGTAGAACTGGTGGTTATCGACGATGCCTTTGCCGTCACGCAGGGTGCGTGCCTGCAACTGTTGTTCGGCGGCCGCCTGGTACGGGTCCCAGATCACCCAGGCGTCTACGCTGCCCCGTTCGAACGCGGCACGGGCATCGGCTGGCGGCAGGAAAACGGTTTGAATGTCGGAATACTTCAGGCCAGCATCTTCCAACGCCCGCACCAGCAGGTAGTGGACGTTCGAGCCTTTGTTCAGCACGACCTTCTTGCCCTTGAGGTCTTGCACCGATTGGATGGCCGAGCCTTTCGGCACCAGGATGGCCTCGCTGGTGGGCGCCGGCGGCTCGTAAGCAACGTAAAGCAGGTCGGCGCCCGCGGCTTGGGCAAACACCGGCGGCGTTTCACCGGTCACGCCGAAGTCGATGGAGCCGACGTTCAAGCCTTCCAACAGCTGCGGACCTCCGGGGAATTCGGTCCATTGCACGTCCACGCCTTGGGCGGCGAGGCGTTTTTCCAACGACCCCTTGGCCTTGAGCAGCACCAGGGTGCCGTATTTCTGATAACCAATCCGCAAGGTCTCGGCTTGAGCTTGGGTGATGACGCCGAGGGACACAGCCGCAGCAAACAGAGCGACCAGCCCGCGACGCAAAATGACAGTGCGCATGGCGCCTCTCCTTTTTGCTGTGGGGTTTTGGCTGCACCTGCTGGGCCGTTGGCGGCTGAGTAAGGTGAGTTGAATCAGGGGTGTTCGGGTTCAAATGCTCCAGCGAGCACTCAGCAAACGTTCGTTCAATACATGAGGGTCCAACGGCCGGGGCCGACGGGCCATGGCGCTGTAAAACTGTTCCAGCGCCTCGTCCAGACGCTGCTGCAGGGCCGGCGCCAATTGGGCCTGGGCGCTGCCTTCGCCATAAGCGATCTGGCTGTCTTCGGCAAAAATCCCATGGAGCATTTCCTGGGCCTTGAGCGCCGACAACACCGGTTTAAGGGCGTAATCCACCGCCAGCATATGGGCGATGCTGCCGCCGGTGGCCATGGGCAACACCACTTTGTGAGCCAGGGCCCGCTCAGGCAGCAGGTCCAGCACGGTCTTCAGCGCACCGGAAAAAGACGCCTTGTACACCGGCGTGGCGATCACCAGGCCGTCAGCATTTTCGATCTGCTGGAGCAGGTCGACGACCTTCGGGCTGTCGAAACGGGCATGGAGCAGATCTTCGGCCGGGAAATCGCGCACCTGATAGCTCACCACCTCCACACCTTGCTGTTGCAACCAACGTTGCGAGCGTTCCAGCAGCACCCCGGAGCGGGAGCGTTGGCTGGGACTGCCACCGAGTGAGACGACCAACATGCCTACCCTTCCTTAACTGTCACGTGCGATTCGCGGTGGGCGATCTCGCTGCATGGGCAAACCATAACAGGGGATTTATATATCTTTAAATCATATTTATTCATTTGGTTATGCGATTAAGGGATATGTGATTCACTTTCCTTGGCGCAATAAAAAAGGCCGTCGAAACGGCCAAAACCCTTGGTGCACAGAAGATCAAACTGTGGGAGCGAGCCTGCTCGCGATGGCGTCGGATCTGCCAGTGTCGATGTCGACTGGTACACCGCTATCGCGAGCAGGCTCGCTCCCACAGGTTCAGAGTCAGGTGTTGCGTCAACGGTTAGGCTGCGGTGTGAGGCGCAGGTAAGGCTTCACGGCACGATAGCCCTTGGGGAAACGCTGCTTGAGTTCTTCTTCATCCTTGAGCGACGGCACGATCACCACTTCATCGCCGTCCTGCCAGTTGGCCGGGGTGGCGACCTTGTAGTTGTCGGTCAATTGCAGGGAATCGATCACCCGCAGGATCTCGTTGAAATTGCGACCCGTGCTGGCGGGATAGGTAATGGTCAGGCGAATCTTCTTGTTCGGGTCGATCACGAACAATGAGCGCACGGTCAAGGTGTCGCTGGCGTTGGGGTGGATGAGGTCGTACAGATCAGAGACCTTGCGGTCGGCATCGGCCAGGATCGGAAAGTTGACCACGGCGTTCTGGGTCTCGTTGATGTCCTCGATCCACTTGTGGTGCGAGTCCACCGGGTCCACCGAGAGGGCAATGGCCTTGACCCCACGCTGGGCGAACTCGTCCTTGAGCTTGGCCGTGAGGCCCAATTCGGTGGTGCATACCGGCGTGAAATCCGCCGGGTGGGAAAACAGTACACCCCAGCTGTCACCGAGCCATTCGTGGAAGCGAATCTTGCCGGCGCTGGAATCCTGTTCGAAGTCGGGGGCGATGTCGCCGAGTCTGAGGCTCATGGTGCGGCTCCTGGATGAATTGTTGTGAGCCCAAACTTTGCACCGGTTTCGATTGCTTTAAAAAGAATGAATATCCATTTATCTAGATCATTAGTGAATATAAAAAACTGTTCACTGGCGCCATTTCGCATACCGGCACAAGATCGTCAGCGAGGTTCGAGAAGGCCTCGAGTTGCTGAAAAGAGGAGAAATTCGAGGAAGGCTACAGGGGTGGGCCCTACTCGAAAACGCAAAGCCCCGCCCGGCGTGTTGCCGGGCGGGGCTTTTTTTGTTTTGTACCTACACTACGGAAATTATTGACGCGATTTCAGGACGAGCGGCTAGGATAGGCAGCATGAACACTCAAGCCTTGCTGACTCATCTGCAAAACCACCTCCCTGGACTGCTGGCGGTTTACCTGTTCGGCAGCCATGCGCAGGGCACCGCCGGGCCTGACAGTGATGTCGATTTGGCTGTGCTTTTATCCGGCGAAGTCGATCCTGTGTCGTTATGGCAGCTTTCAGGTGATTTGGCGGATATCGCGGGCAGCCCCGTGGACCTGATCGATCTACGCGGGGCAACGACCGTCATGCAGTACCAAATCGTGACCCGAGGACAGAGGCTCTGGGCCAAAGATGTACAGGCTGGGTTGTTCGAGTGCTTTATTCTCAGCGAAAAAACCGCTCTCGATGAGGCTCGGGCAGGATTGCTCAAGGATATTCAGGAAGAAGGCAGCGTGTATGGCCGATGACGTACTGATCAATAAAGCAGCGAGTATCGAGCGTTGCGTCGCAAGGGTGCGGGAGGAATACGAGAAAGATCCCGCTACGTTTGCCACCGATTTCACTCGCCAGGATTCGGCAGTCCTGAACATCCAGCGTGCGTGTGAAGCGGCACTGGACATGGGACAGCATTTGATCCGACGTGAACGATTGGGTGTCCCGCAAAGTGCCCGCGATACATTCGAACTGCTTTTCCAAGGTGGCTGGGTGGAAGAAGGGCTGGTTAGAAACCTGAAGAACATGGTGGGTTTCAGGAACATCGCCGTGCATGACTACCAAGCCCTGCAGTTGCCGATCATGGTCGCGATCATTACCCAGCATCTGGGCGATTTCCTGGCGTTCAGCGCGTTCATACTGCGTAAGGACGCGGTGAACACCAAGGAATAAAGCAATCTCCGGTTCATTGAACCAAAAAAACAAAAGCCCCGCCCGGCGTATTGCCGGGCGGGGCTTTTTTACGCCTAATTACAGAATCGGCAGCGTGTAGCTCACGATCAGGCGGTTTTCGTCCTGGTTACGCTGGTTGGCCACTTCAGAGCGCAGCGAGGCGTTTCTCCACGCCAAGCCCAGGCCTTTGAACTTGCCATCCGGGACAACGTAACCGAGCGTGAAGTCACGTTCCCACTCGCTCTTATCACCGGTAGCAGTGGCAATGTTGTCGCCCTTCAGGTAGATGACCGAAGTCGTCAAGCCTGGCACGCCAACAGTTGCAAAGTCATAGGCGTACTGAGCCAGCCAGGTACGCTCGCCAGCACGCTGGAACTTGCCGATTTGAACGTCAGTGATCAGGTAGGCAGATGCACCGTCACCCTGGTTCAGGAATGGGAAGTCGCTGGTGCCATTCACACGCTGATAACCGGCGCTGAGCGCATGGCCTTGCAGGCTGTAAGTGAATTTTGCACTCCAGGTACGGTTGTCTACTTCACCACCATTGTTCTGGAAGCCAGAAGCGCGATACCCCGTCAGACGACCTTCCTGGCTGGCGTTCTTGCCATCGGAATCACTGTTGAAGTAACGCAGATCGGATTTCAGGCTACCCACTGGCAGCGCCAGGTTGTGGACCAGGCCCAGGAAATGTTGAGTGTAGAAATCTTCCAGGTTGCCGTAATAGTACTGAGCCGTCAGATCCTTGGTGATTTTGTAGTCACCGCCGGCATAGTAGAACTCATTGCTACGCTGGTTGCTGGTAGCAGTTGTGGTCGCGCCGTTAGAGCCAGCAATTGTCAGCGAATCGTTGTTGGTCGAGTTACGACCTTTCGCATGTTCCAACTTACCGCCAACCAAAGTCAGGTTATCGATATCGTTGGAGGTGATCTGACCACCTTCAAAAGTTTGTGGCAACAGGCGACCATCGTTGAAGGTCACTACAGGCAGCTTCGGCTGCAAGGTGCCCAGGCGCAGTTCCGTCTTGGAAACCTTGACCTTAGCGGTCAGACCCAGGCTGCCGAAATCATCTACCGCACGACCGTCGCTTTCGCTAGGGAAGACAGTGCCACCCTTATTGTTGGTTGCGTTGTAGGCCGTGCCTTTACCAGAGTCCAGCTTCACACCCACCAGACCGATAGCATCGACGCCGAAGCCGACGGTGCCTTGGGTGTAGCCGGAAGTGAAGTTAAAAATGAAACCCTGTCCCCATTCCTCCTGCTTGGAAGGATTGGCGGTGCCATCACGGTTATCCGTGTTGATGTAGAAGTTACGCAGACCCAAGGTAGCCTTGCTGTCCTCGATAAAACCGGCGGCGCCTGCCTGCTGCGCCAAAACCCCAACGGCCACAGCCAGGGCCAAGGTGGACTTGTTCATGCTTCGCTCCTCTCGTTTTCTAATTCTTGTGTGTCTTTGGTTCCGGATCGAACGCCCGGAATCCGCGGATGCGCGATTAGCGCCAGACCGTGACTGACAAGTCAATCGTAACCAATTGTGTCTACGACCATGGTCTAACCCCGCTACACGGCCCGCAGGATAATGGATTCTCTATAAATCCAAAAAGAATTGTTCTGCCAGTTTTCAGCTCTTTTCGACATATAGCTGCCATCAAAGCTTCATCAACCGTGGTCCGGCGTATCGGCCAGCCGGCGGATTACTGAATGGCTTTTTGTCGAGAAGCGCTCAGCGGGAAACCCCCGGCGTAGAGGGATCCCTTGATCCTTTCGCGCCGAGGCTGCTTGAGATGGGAGCTTGATGGCTATGCGTCAGGCGATTCATTGTCTGAAATCAAAAAGACGCCCCCTGCGACACTCCCACGCAGGGAGCGCGCCAGGGGTTACAGGGCTTTTTCGAAGATTTTCGAATTACGCTGATAGTTGTAGAGCGAGGCTCGCGCGGCCGGCAGACGGTCGACGCTGCTGGGCTCGAAACCACGTTCGCGGAACCAGTGGGCGGTACGGGTCGTGAGTACGAACAGCGTCTTGAGCCCTTGGGCGCGGGCGCGGGTTTCGATCCGCTCCAGCAGTTCGTCGCCTCGGCCACCGTGGCGGTACTCCGGGTTCACCGCCAGGCAGGCCAGTTCCCCGGCATCCGAATCGGCGATCTGGTACAGCGCCGCGCAGGCGATGATCATGCCTTCGCGCTCGACAACGCTGAACTGTTCGATCTCGCGCTCCAGCACTTCGCGGGAGCGACGCACCAGAATCCCCTGCTCTTCCAGCGGACTGATCAGGTCCAGCAGGCCGCCGACATCTTCAATGGCCGCTTCGCGCACCACTTCGAATTGTTCCTGGGCCACCAACGTACCGCTGCCATCGCGGGTGAACAATTCGGCCAGCAGCGCGCCGTCCTCGGCATAACTGACGATGTGGCTGCGCGCAACGCCACCACGACAGGCCTGGGCCGCCGCGTCCAGCAGTTCGGCCTGATAGTCGCTGCCCAGGCGTTGCATGTGGCCTGGGACCTGTTGCGGACGTAATTCCCGCACCAGCCGTCCGTCCTCGCCGATAAGCCCCTGTTCGGCACCGAACAGCAGCAGCTTGTCGGCCGCCAAGTCGATGGCCGCCCGGGTGGCGACGTCTTCACAGGCCAGGTTGAAGATTTCTCCGGTGGGCGAATAACCCAACGGCGACAGCAACACGATGGAGCGCTCGTCCAGCAGCCGGTTGATGCCCTTGCGATCGACCCGGCGCACTTCGCCGGTGTGGTGGTAATCCACGCCTTCGAGCACGCCGATCGGCCGGGCGGTGACCAGGTTGCCGCTGGCGACCCGCAGCCGCGAGCCCTGCATGGGCGAGGACGCCATGTCCATGGACAGGCGCGCCTCGATGGCGATGCGCAACTGGCCGACCGCGTCGATCACACACTCCAGGGTCGCCGCGTCGGTGATGCGCATGCCGTGGTGGTAGTGAGGCGTCAGGCCCCGCGCAGCGAGGCGAGTCTCGATCTGCGGGCGCGAACCATGGACCAGCACCAGGCGCACGCCGAGGCTGTGGAGCAGCACCAGGTCATGGACGATGTTGCCGAAATTAGGGTGTTCCACCCCGTCGCCGGGCAGCATGACGATGAAGGTGCAATCGCGGTGGGCGTTGATGTAGGGCGAAGCATGACGAAGCCAATTGACGTATTCGGGCATGAACCTGGACCTGTAATAAATAACAGCCAAAAAAAGACGAAACAGAACGCACAACGGGCTGGTGGTTATCGTCGGAACAGGCTTGGCGACACGCGCGCTCTCCTCATGTGATGAATACGGGCCCGCAAGGGCGCAATTTAATCGGCCGTGGCCGACGTCAGACAGTAATGGCCGATCAACTGCCGCAACAGCTCCACGGTAGGTTGCAAACGTGACATTTCAAGGTACTCGCCCGGTTGGTGGGCACAGGCGATATCGCCAGGACCGAGCACCAGGGTTTCACAGCCAAGGCGCTGAAGATAAGGCGCTTCGGTGCCGAACGCCACTGCTTCGGCACGATGGCCGGTCAGTCGTTCGGCCACGCGGACCAATTCGGCGTCCTCGGCCTGCTCGAACGGCGGCACTTCGGGGAACAGCGGCGCGTAGTCGATCTTGACTTGATGGCGCTCGGCGATGGGGTTGAGCTTCTGCTGGATCGCCGCCCGCAGCACTTGCGGGTCCATGCCTGGCAAAGGCCGCAGGTCAAATTCCATGGAACATTGGCCGCAGATCCGGTTGGGGTTGTCGCCGCCGTGGATGCAGCCGAAATTCAGGGTCGGTTGCGGCACGCTGAACTGCGGGTTACGGAATTCACGCTGCCATTGCAGGCGTAGGCCGCGCAATTCGCCCATGGCATCGTGCATGGCCTCCAACGCGCTGTGGCCCAGGCGCGGATCGGACGAATGGCCGCTACGCCCGAAAATGTCGATGCGCTCCATCATGATGCCTTTGTGCATCCGTATTGGCTTGAGGCCGGTCGGCTCACCGATCACCGCTGCCCGCCCCAAGGGCCGGCCGGCATCGGCCAGGGCCCGGGCGCCGGACATGGAGCTTTCTTCATCACAGGTGGCGAGGATCAGCAGCGGTTGCTTGAACGGTTGGTCCAGCAGCGGCTTGACCGCTTCGATGGCCAGGGCGAAAAAACCCTTCATGTCACAACTGCCCAGGCCGACCCACCGGCCATCGACCTCAGTGAGCTTCAACGGATCGGTCTGCCACAAGGCGCCGTCGAACGGCACCGTGTCACTGTGGCCGGCCAGCACTAGGCCGCCGGGACCGCTGCCGAAACTGGCCAGCAGATTGAATTTGCCAGGGCTGACCTGCTGGATATCGCAGGAGAACCCCAGCTCAGTGAGCCAGCCGGCCAACAGCTCGATGACGGCGCTGTTGGACTGGTCGAGCCCAGGCTGGGTACAGCTGACCGAAGGCGTGGCGATCAGGGCAGCGAATTGATCTTTCATGGACGGCAAAGGCATCGCTGGCTCCGGGCATACAGATTGGCGTTCATCATAGAACCATCTGGACCCAGGAATAAACCTAGGGCGAGTCAGTCCTGTACACTGCACGGCCTTGGCAGCCACACCTTCCCCCGGCTGCGCACCCGATCCCTGGATTTTCCGGCCATGCAGAAAGAAACCGAAATCAAACTCCGCGTCAGCCGCGAGACCCTGGCAGCCTTGCGCGAGCATCCGCTGCTGAAAAAACGCAACAAGAGTGGCTGGGAACGCCACGAATTGATGAACCAGTATTTCGACACGCCAGAGCGTGACCTGGCCCGGGCCAAGGTCGCCCTGCGCCTGCGTCGCGACGGCGAAGAGGTGATCCAGACCCTCAAGACCCGCGGCCAGAGCGTCGCCGGCCTGTCCGAGCGCAACGAATACGACTGGCACCTGCCCAAGGCCAAGCTCGACCTGAAGAAGCTCGACGGCGAATGCTGGCCCGAGGCCTTGGCCGAACTGGACAAGAAAACCCTCAAGGCCATCTTCACCACCGATTTCGTTCGCGAACGCGCTGAAATCGCTTGGGGCCGTGGCAAAAGCAAAGTGGTCATCGAAGCCGCCCTGGACCTGGGCCACGTGGTGGTCGGCAAGCAGAAGGAAGAAATCTGCGAACTGGAGCTGGAACTGCGCGAAGGCGAACCCGCCGCCCTGCTGGAACTGGCCGCCGAGCTGGCCATGACCCTGCCCCTGATGCCCTGCGACATCAGCAAGGCCGAGCGTGGCTATCGCCTGCATGACGCGGGCAGCTACGCCTTGAGCCTGCCAGCCCCGCAACTGACTGCCGAAACGCCGCTGGACGATGCCTTCGCCGCGCTGAGCTGGCATTTGCTCGGCAGCAGCCAGCGCCTGGCCGAGCAATACCGGTTCAACGGCCATTGGCGCCTGCTGCAGGACTGGGTGGAAAGCCTAGCCGAACTGCGCGCCCTGCTCAGCAGCCTCGGCCAGGCCGCGCCGCGCCAATCGACCCACGACTTGCGCCTGGCCCTGGACGCGTTGCTGGAAGACTGGCGCCCGCTGGTCCAGGCCGGCCTGGACGACGAAGACGTGCGCAAGGCCGCGCCGGAACAGTTCCTCGAAGAGCTGCAAGACCCGCGTTGGGGCCTGTTTTCCCTCAACACGTCACGCTGGCTGCTGGCCCGCAGCTGGGCCGCCGAGCGCAACACCCGCGGCAATCGCCAGGGCGCGGCGCAACTGGGCAGCTGGTTGCCACGCCTGTTGGGCGAAGAGTCCTCGTCCCTGCAATTGCAACGTTATCAACAGCAACCGGAAGACCTGGCCGAACAACTGCCGCGCATCGAACGCATCCAGGCCTGGCTGCACCATGCCCGCCAGGTGCTGGAGATCCCGGAAATGGATCGGCTCTACGGTGAGCTGAACAAGCTGGCACAACTGGCCAACCAACCGATCACCGACGAAACGCTGGATGCGCGCAAGCAACAGGCGATTGCGGTGTATCAGAATCGGGCTTGGAAGACGTTGTTGCGCCTGTAACCGAAAGATCTTCTGCGTCTGGAGTACCGCTTTCGCGAGCAAGCCCGCTCCCACACTGGATCTTCAGCGAACACAACATGTGTGTACGGCGGAGGACCATTGTGGGAGCGGGCTTGCTCGCGAAGGGGCCGGCACATTCACCTCAGATCCAACTAGCGCACCACCGGCAAACTCGTCGTCGACTTGATCTCCGACAGCGCCACGATCGAATTCACCTCCTGGATCCCCGGCACCATCGACAGCTTTTCGAAAAAGAATCGCTCATACGCCTCGATGTCCGCCGTGACGATGCGCAGCAGAAAATCCACCGAACCCATCAGCACGTAGCACTCCAACACTTCGGGAAAGCCGCGGATCGCCTCGGTGAATTCGGTGAAGTTCGAACGGCCATGGGCGTTGAGTTTCACTTCGGCGAAGATCTGCGTGTTGAGGCCGATTTTCTTGCGGTCCAGCAGGGTCACCTGGGCGCGGATGATGCCCTCCTCCTTCATCCGCTGGATCCGCCGCCAGCACGGCGATTGAGACAAACCCACTTGCTCGGCGATCTGCGCGCTGGACAGCGAGGCATCCTCTTGCAGCAGGGCCAGTATCCTGCGGTCATAGCTATCCAGCTCGCTTTGCATAGACAAACCCAAAATGAATGATCTGGAGACTCAAGCGATTCGAAACATCGCCGAAAGTACTCATCTTAGATAAGAAATACCCGGCGACGCATGTAAATATTTCTCCGCCGCCAAGGAGATCGCACATGCCCCCACTCGAAGCCGTTGCCACCACCCCGACCCGCGCCGATGTCTGGCACGCCGCCAATGCCCATTGCCGCGTGCACTATCAGATGCTGGCAGAGGCCGAGCCGGACCTGCTCTGCCGGGCATTGAACCTGTTTGCCTTGCAGGGCCTGACCCCACAGCAGGTTCGCGTCGAGCGCCTCGACGATCTGCTATCGCTGGACATCCTCATGGACGGCCTGAGTTGGCACCGTGCCCAGGTCATCGCAGAAAAATTACGTAACCTGATCGGCATGTGCTCGGTGGACCTGCAAGACGCTGATATTGCGCGAGTTGAGCCGACCCAAGCGGCCGGTTGAGCCCCCCACGGGCAAGAATTGGTAACGCATTGGTCGGGTAGTGGCCCAACGGACCACCGGGTCGGGACTATTCTTTTGCAGACCGAGCGAGGACGCCGAGGCGTCTGTATCGCGGCTTTGCTGCAATTGTCCAATAGGAACCCGCATGTCCACCAAACACGCCACTCAGGACCGCTGGCTGGACCTCAATGATCTGCTGCGCCAACTGGTCACCCAGGGCTTCATCAGCCAGGATTCGGCCGAAACCGCGCTCAACGCCCGCCGGCGCCACAGCGCCAACAGCCAGCTGCATCCGCTGGAGTTCATTGCCAACCAGCACCTGGACGACCTCAGTCGGCCCGGCAAGCGCCTGGACCTTGAGAACCTGACCCTGTGGTTGTCCCAGCAGGCCGGCCAGCCCTACATGCGCATCGACCCGCTGAAAATCAACGTGGCGGCCGTAACGCCCTTGATGTCGTATGCCTTTGCCCAGCGCCACAAGATCCTCGCGGTGGCGGTCGATCGTGACGCCGTCACCGTCGCCAGCGCACAACCCTACGTCAACAGCTGGGAAGCCGACCTGACCCATGTGCTCAAGTTGCCGATCAAGCGGGTGGTCGCCAATCCGGTGGATATCCAGCGCCTGAGCGTGGAGTTCTATCGCCTGGCCAAATCGGTCAGCGGCGCCACCACGGTCGATCAGCAACCGAGCAACCTGAGTAATTTCGAACAGTTGCTCAACCTCGGCGCCAGCGACCAGGAACCGGACGCCAACGACGCCCACATCGTCAACATCGTCGACTGGCTGTTCCAGTACGCCTTCCAACAGCGGGCCAGCGATATCCACATCGAACCGCGCCGCGAGCAGGGCACGGTGCGGTTTCGCATCGACGGGGTGCTGCACACCGTCTACCAATTCCCGCCGCAGGTCACGATGGCGATCGTCAGCCGCCTCAAGAGCCTGGGGCGGATGAACGTCGCGGAAAAACGCAAACCCCAGGATGGCCGGGTCAAGACCAAGACCCCGGACGGCGGCGAAGTGGAGTTGCGCCTGTCGACCTTGCCCACGGCGTTCGGCGAAAAAATGGTCATGCGTATCTTCGACCCGGAAGTGCTGCTCAAGGATTTCGACCAGCTCGGTTTCTCCGCCGACGACCTGCGCCGCTGGCAGGACATGACCCGCCAGCCCAACGGCATCATCCTGGTGACCGGGCCGACCGGTTCCGGCAAGACCACCACCCTCTACACCACACTCAAGAAGCTGGCGACGCCGGAAGTGAACCTCTGCACCATCGAGGACCCGATCGAAATGGTCGAGGCGTCCTTCAACCAGATGCAGGTCCAGCACAACATCGACCTGAGCTTCGCCGCCGGGGTGCGGGCCCTCATGCGACAAGACCCGGACATCATCATGATCGGTGAGATCCGAGACCTGGAAACCGCTGAAATGGCGATCCAGGCAGCGCTCACCGGTCACTTGGTCCTGTCGACGCTGCACACCAACGACGCACCGAGCGCCATCAGTCGCCTGCTGGAGCTGGGCGTGCCCCATTATTTGATCAAGGCCACCGTCCTCGGGGTCATGGCCCAGCGGTTGGTGCGCACCCTGTGCCCACAATGCAAGGCGCCACTGACCCTGAACGAAGACGACTGGCAGACCCTGACCCGGCCCTGGCAGGCACCGCTGCCGAGCAATGCCCAGCAGGCCGTCGGTTGCCTGGAATGCCGCGACACCGGTTACCGCGGCCGCGCCGGCGTCTATGAAATCATGCAACTGACCGACAGCGTCAAGGCCTTGATCCACCCCGACACCGACCTGCTGGCGGTGCGCCGCCAGGCCTTCAAGGAAGGCATGCGCAGCCTGCGGCTGTCAGGGGCACAAAAGGTCGCGGCAGGCTTGACCACGGTCGAGGAAGTGTTGCGGGTTACGCCTCAGAGCGAGCAGAAGTAATAGCGGCAGCACCTGTGGCGAGAGGGTTTTGACCTCACCGTGGGAGCAAGGCTTGCCCGCGATGAAGATGACGCGGTCTCCCTGGGAAGCGAGGCGCCTGCATCGCGAGCAAGCTTTGCTGCCACAGAGTGAGGATAATGGCCGCTTGCCCTACACTCAGGGCTCACAGGTCCATCTCAATTCGCACAGGGAACCGTCATGCAGATCGGTAGCGTACTTTTACTTTTCATCGGCCTGGTGGTCGTCATTCTCTTCATGGGCTTCAAGGTCGTACCCCAGGGCTACCAATGGACGGTCGAGCGGTTCGGCCGCTACACCAATACGCTCAAGCCCGGCCTGAACATCATCATCCCGGTGATGGATCGCATCGGGCGCAAGATCAACGTCATGGAAAGCGTGCTGGACATCCCGCCCCAGGAAGTCATCACCGCCGACAACGCCACGGTACAGATCGACGCCGTGTGCTTCTTCCAGGTGGTCAATACGGCCCAGGCAGCCTACGAAGTCAACAACCTCGAACACGCCATCCGCAACCTGTTGCAAACCAATATCCGCACCGTGCTGGGGTCCATGGAGCTGGATGCGATGCTGAGCCAGCGCGACGGCATCAACGAAAAACTGCTGCGCACCGTCGATGAAGCCACGGCGCCGTGGGGCATCAAGATCACCCGGATCGAGATCAAGGACATCAGCCCGCCGGCCGACCTGATGGCCGCCATGTCGGGGCAAATGAAAGCCGAACGGATCAAGCGTGCCCAGATCCTCGAAGCCGAGGGCCTGCGCGCGTCGGCGATTCTCACCGCCGAAGGCAAGAAGCAGGCGCAGATCCTCGAGGCCGAGGGCAGCCGCCAGGCCGCGTTCCTGGAGTCCGAGGCCCGCGAGCGCCAGGCGCAAGCCGAAGCACTGGCCACCCAGGTCGTGTCCCAGGCCATTGCCGACGGTAACGTCCAGGCCGTGAACTACTTCGTCGCGCAGAAATACATCGATGCGCTGGGCAAACTGGCGTCGGCCAACAACAGCAAGGTGATCCTGATGCCGCTGGAAGCCAGCCAGGTCATCGGTGCGGTCGGTGGCATCGGCGAGATCGTCAAGGCCACCTTCGACAGCAAGAAAGCCTGAGGCGCGCGTATGTGGGAGTTCCTGCAACACATGTCGTACTGGGACTGGCTGGCGCTGGGCGTGATCCTGCTGATCCTCGAAGTCTTCGGCGCCGGTGGCTACTTGCTGTGGATCGGCATGGCCGCCGCGGCAGTCGGCGTACTCACGTTCATCCTGCCGCAGATGCCGTGGGAGCTGCAGTTCCTGTTGTTCGGCCTGTTTGCCATCGCCACGGCACTGTACTGGTGGCAACGCCAGCGCAGCGCGGTGCGCCAAAGCGATCAGCCGCTCCTGAACCTGCGCGGACAGGAACTGATCGGCAAGGTCTTCCTGGTGCATGAAGCGATCGTCGAGGGCCGCGGCAAGATCAAGGTGGCCGACAGCGTCTGGCTGGCCAAGGGGCCCGAGTCGCCCATTGGTACGCGAGTCAAGGTGGTGGCCCAGGAAGGCGCGGTATTGCAAGTGGAGCGGGCTGACTGACAAGTCATGGAACTGAATCGAGACGCAGGTAATCCAACGTCATAGTTAACCCAGTGGAGTCACCTATCATGCGTCTCAAACTTGCTGTCGCTACCCTAGCCTTGCTGTCTCTTCCTGTTGGCTCGGCAATGGCCGACACGTTTTGGCGTAACGTCATCTCATCCGGTGCGACCACCGGTTCCACCTACCTGACCTTCAAGGATAACAAGCTGATCGTCGCCGCCCAGGACGATGCCGGCAGCTTCGTCGCCAGTGATGGCGGTATCCGCGGCCCTTACCTGGAGGCAGCGATGCAGAAAGTGCGTGCCGACAACCCAGGCCTGCAAGCCACCGACATGGAACTGGCCAACGCGATCCTGGCGAAAAACGCCGTCGCCCAGGAGTGATTCCCGGCCCATGAAAAATGCCGCTCGATTGAGCGGCATTTTTTTGCTCCGTGAACATCCCGAAGCTATCCCCAGTACCCTGTGGGAGCGGGCTTGCTCGCGAAAGCGGTGTATCAGTCAACACTACTGAACCTGACACACCGCTTTCGCGAGCAAGCCCGCTCCCACATTAGATCCGGGTTATTCGCCGATTGCGGCCTTGTAGCCTGCCGCATCGAGCAACTTATCCAGCATAGCCTTGTCGCTTGGCTTGAGCTTGAAGATCCAGGCGCCGTACGGATCGGAGTTCAGCAACTCCGGCGAACCGCCCAACTCTTCGTTGATCGCGACCACTTCGCCGGCAACCGGGGCGTAGATGTCGGAAGCGGCCTTGACCGACTCAACCACACCGGCCTGGTCACCCGCGGCAAAGACCTTACCGATTTCCGTCAGCTCGACAAACACCACATCGCCCAAGGCTTCCTGCGCATGGTCGCTGATGCCCACGGTGACGGTGCCGTCAGCTTCCAGACGGGCCCACTCATGGCTTTCGGCAAACCGCAGGTCGGCAGGGATATCACTCATATTCTGTGTCCTCAAGAGAAAGTGTCAGCGGCCAGCGGCCCGCCGCAAAAGGTTAGATCAGGGTTTTGCCATGGCGGACGAAGGTCGGTTTGACCACCCGTACCGGGTACCACTTACCACGAATTTCCACCTCGGCCCGGTCGGCGGTTTCCATCGGAACACGTGCCAGGGCAATCGACTTGCTAAGCGTAGGAGAAAAACTACCACTGGTGATCTCTCCTTCGCCAACATTGGCGATGCGAACCACTTGATGGGCGCGTAAAACGCCCCGCTCTTCCAGCACCAGCCCGACCAGTTTGTGCTGCACACCGCTGGCAAGCTCGGCCTCTAGCGCACTGCGCCCGATGAACGGACGGCTCGCCGGTTCCCAGGCGATGCTCCAGGCCATGTTCGAGGCCAGGGGCGAAACGTCCTGACCGATGTCCTGGCCGTAGAGGTTCATGCCGGCTTCCAGGCGCAAGGTATCGCGGGCGCCGAGGCCGATGGGCGAAATGCCGGCCCCTACGAGGTCGTTGAAGAAACTCGGGGCCTCTTGGGCGGGCAGCACAATCTCCAGGCCATCTTCGCCGGTGTAGCCGGTCCGGGCGATGAACCATTCGCCGTCGGCGCGGCCTTCGAAAGGCTTGAGTTGCTGGATGATTTGCCCACGCGGTTGCGTGACCAACTCGGCAATCTTTTGCCGGGCGTGGGGGCCCTGGATCGCCAGCATCGCCAGCTCGGGGCGCTCATGTAACTGCACGTCGTAGTCACCGAGCTGCGCCTGCATCCAGGCCAGGTCCTGATCGCGAGTCGAGGCGTTGAAGACCAGCCGATAGCCGTCCTCGACACGGTAGATAATCATGTCGTCGACAATGCCGCCGCGCTCATTGAGCATCGCGCTGTACAAGGCACTGCCTGAGCCCTGCAAACGGTCGACGTCATTGGCCAGCAAGCGCTGCAGCCAGACCTTGGCCTGGGGGCCGGCGACATCGATCACGGTCATGTGGGATACATCGAACACACCGCAGTCGCGACGCACCTGATGGTGCTCTTCGACTTGCGAGCCGTAGTGCAAAGGCATATCCCAACCGCCAAAATCGACCATCTTCGCGCCGAGGGCGAGATGAAGGTCATACAGAGGCGTACGCTGTCCCATGGGTTTCTCCTTCCGGGCTTGGCGAAGGTGCGGACGGACACTGCGTAGCGCGAACGCCTGAAAAAAGGAGTTTTCTGACGCTCTCAGTTGCCCGGTCCGACAGACGGACCGCACCGAATGCCGCGCATTGTAGCCGCATGAAGTAGGACTGACACCTAGCTGTTTCGATGGGCCGAACGTCGTATCAATCCGATGACCGGCAACAACCCCACCAAGACCAACGTCAGCGCCGGCAACGCGGCCCGGGCCCACTCCCCTTCGCTGGTCATCTCGAAGATCCGCACCGCCAGCGTGTCCCAGCCGAACGGGCGCATCAGCAGCGTCGCGGGCATTTCCTTGAGCACATCGACGAACACCAGCAACGCCGCGCTCAATGTCCCGGGCAACAACAACGGCAGATACACTTTGAAAAACAGTCGTGGCCCACTGACCCCAAGGCTGCGTGCCGCTTCGGGCAAGGACGGACGAATTCGCGCCAGGCTGCTCTCCAACGGACCGTAGGCCACGGCCAGGAAGCGCACCAGATACGCCAACAACAGCGCCGACAGGCTGCCCAGCAGCAACGGCTTGCCTGCGCCGCCGAGCCAGGTCGACAGCGGAATGACCAGCTCACGGTCCAGGTAGCTGAACGCGAGCATGATCGACACCGCCAACACAGAACCGGGCAAGGCATATCCCAGGTTCGCCAGGCCGACGCCGGCACGAATCGGGCGGGTCGGCGCCAACCGCCGGGCGAACGCCAGCAGCAAGGCCACGCAGACGGTGACCAACGCGGCCAGGCCGCCCAAGTAGAGGGTGTGGACGATCAGCCCGGCATAACGCTCATCCAGGTCGAAACGGCCGCGTTGCCAGAACCACACCACCAATTGCAGCACCGGGATGACAAACGCGCAGGCAAACACCAGGAAGCACCAGCCACTGGCCGCCACGGCCTTGAAGCCGCGCAACGTGTACAACGCCTTGACCCGGGGCCGCTCGTTGCTGGCTCGGTTGGCGCCGCGGGCCCGGCGTTCGCCGTAGAGCACCAGCATCACCGCCAACAACAGCAGGCTGGCCAATTGGGCTGCGCTGGATAGGCTGAAGAATCCGTACCAGGTCTTGTAGATGGCGGTGGTGAAGGTGTCGAAGTTGAACACTGACACCGCACCGAAATCCGCCAGGGTTTCCATCAGCGCCAGCGCCACGCCTGCACCGATGGCCGGCCGGGCCATCGGCAGCGCCACGCGCCAGAACGCCTGCCACGGCGATTGCCCCAGCACCCGGGCAGCCTCCATCAGGCCCTTGCCCTGGGCCAGGAAGGCGCTGCGTGCCAGCAGATAGACGTAAGGGTAAAAGACCAGCACCAGCACCAGGATTACCCCGCCGGTGGAACGAACCCGAGGCAGGCGCAGGCCGCTGCCGAACCACTCTCGCATCAGCGTCTGCACAGGGCCGGCAAAATCCAGCAGACCCACGAAGACAAACGCCAGCACATAAGCCGGAATCGCAAACGGCAGCATCAACGCCCAGTCGAGCCAGCGTCGCCCCGGGAACTCACACAGGCTGGTGAGCCAAGCGAGACTGACCCCCAACAGCGTCACACCGATCCCCACGCCAAGGATCAACGTGAGGGTGTTGCCTAGCAGGCGTGGCATTTGCGTGTCCCACAGGTGGGACCAGATCTGTTGGTCGATGCTCTGCCAGGACAGCAGCAAGACGCTCAAGGGCAACAGGACCAACGCGGCGATGGCGAAGACCAGGGGGTACCAACGGCGTTGGGCGGGGTGGGCCAAGGAAAACTCTCGTTAAATGGTCACGTGGCGAGGGAGCTTGCTCCCGCTGGGCTACGAAGTAGCCCCCAAAGTTCCGGGCCATGGCCCGCAGATACTCTGGGAGGGCTTCGCCCTCCAGCGGGAGCAAGCTCCCTCGCCACCTGTTTTCAATGAACTGAACAGGACGGGTCTCAGTTCCAGCCAGCGCGATCCATCATGCGAATGGCTTCGGCCTGGCGTTTACCCGCGACTTCCACCGGCAGGGTGTCGGCCTTGAACTTGCCCCAGGCTGCCACTTCC
The DNA here is from genome assembly GCF_051131985.1 of Pseudomonas sp. Z3-6. Lineage (NCBI taxonomy): Bacteria > Pseudomonadati > Pseudomonadota > Gammaproteobacteria > Pseudomonadales > Pseudomonadaceae > Pseudomonas > Pseudomonas sp. Z3-6. The sequence continues at coordinate 403,693 of NZ_CP071644.1, read as the reverse complement.
TTGGACGGTTCGACTTTCGGGTTGGCCGGGAATTCCTGGTTCACGTCGGCGAAAATGCTCTGTGCTTCTGGCGTGGTCATCCACTCCACCAGCTTCTTCGCGGCTTCCGGATGCGGTGCATGCTGGGTCAAGCCAATGCCGGAGAGGTTGATGTGCACGCCACGATCAGCCTGGTTCGGCCAGAACAGCTTGACCTTCAGGTCCGGCTTCTGCTGGTGCAAGCGGCCATAGTAGTAGGTGTTGACGATGCCGACATCGCATTGGCCAGCGTTGATCGCTTCAAGCAACGCAGTGTCGTCGGAGAACACGTCAGTGGACAGGTTCTTGACCCAGCCCTTGAGAATTTCCTCGGTTTTTTCCGCCCCGTGGGTTTCGATCAGGGTGGCAGTCAGGGACTGGTTGTAGACCTTCTTCGAGGTCCGCAGGCACAGACGGCCTTCCCACTCTTTGCCAGCCAACGCTTCATAGGTGATCAATTCGCTGGGTTTAACCCGCTCGGTGGAATAGACGATGGTCCGCGCCCGCAGGCTCAAGCCGGTCCAGGCGTGGGAGGACGCGCGGTATTGAGACGGGATGTTGGCGTCGATCACCGGGGAGGTAAACGGCTGGAGAATGCCCATCTGCTCGGCTTGCCAAAGGTTACCGGCATCGACGGTGAGCAGCAGGTCGGCGGTGGCGTTTGCGCCTTCGGCCTTGATCCGCTGCATCAACGGCGCTTCCTTGTCAGTGATGAACTTCACCGACACGCCGGTTTTCTTGGTGTAGGCGTCGAAGACCGGCTTGATCAGTTCATCGATGCGCGAGGAGTAGACCACCACCTCATCGGCGGCCTGGGCGGCAGTGGTGCCGATCAGGGTCAAGGCGAGGGCGGACAGCAGGCGTTTGGTTGCCAACATGGTAGCGGTCTCTGGATGGTGAGCGAAGCGCAAATGATAAGGACTCACATTTGTCATCACAATCGAACAGTAGGCGGACACATTTCCAAATGTTGCAGCCTTGAGCTGTGCAGTGTTTTGCGACAGCCATCGCGGGCGAGCCTTGCTCCCACAACAGCTCCCACATCGGACATCCGGGGGAAGCAAAAGCTTGTGGGAGCAAGGCTTGCCCGCGATAGGGCCATAAGCCCAACCCACCTCTCAAGCCTTGGCCAGATCCGGCAAATCTCCAATCAACCCCAGCGCCTCGCGCACGAACAGCGCCTTGGCCTCAGGCAAGCGGTCTACCAGTTTCAACCCGGTGTTACGCAACCAGCGCACCGGCAGCGGATCGGCCTGGAACAACCGCTCGAAGCCCTCCATCGCGGCCATCAGCGCCAGGTTGTGGGGCATGCGGCGCCGCTCGTAGCGGCTCAACACCTTCACGTCCGCCAAGCGCTCGCCGCGTGCGGCCGCTTGCAACAGCACTTCGGCCAGCACGGCGGCGTCGAGGAAGCCCAGGTTCACCCCCTGCCCAGCCAACGGATGGATGGTGTGGGCCGCGTCGCCGATCAGCGCCAGCCCTTCGGCCACGTAGCGTTTGGCATGGCGCTGGCGCAGCGGCACGCACAGGCGCGGGTCGGCGCTCAGTACCGGACCGAGCTGGCCTTCGAAGGCGCGTTCCAGCTCGTTGCAGAATCGAGTGTCATCGAGCGCCATCAAACGCTGCGCTTCTTCGGGGGTCGTGGACCAGACAATCGAGCACCAGTCATGCTGGCCGTCACGCTCAAGGGGCAGGAACGCCAGCGGACCGTTATCGGTGAAGCGCTGCCATGCCGTCATTCGATGCGGCCGGGTGCTGCGCACGCTGGTGACGATGGCATGGTGCAGGTAATCCCATTCGCGTGTTGCCACGCCGGTCAGGCGGCGCACAGCCGAATTCGCGCCGTCGGCGGCAATGACCAGGGGCGCGCGCAGGGTGCGGCCATCGGCCAGGGTCAGCAACCAATCATCGCCGGAGCGACGCATCTGTTCCAGCCGGGCATTGGCCAGCAGGCCCAGGTCGCAATCATGCAACCGATCCAGCAGCGCGTCCTGCACCACGCGATTTTCAACGATGTGCCCAAGCGTCTCGGCGTGCAGGCTGGCGGCGGAAAAATGAATCTGCCCGGTGCCGCTGCCGTCCCAGACGTGCATGTCGGTATAAGGGCTGGCACGCCGGGTGGTGATGCCGTCCCAGACGCCCAGGCGGTCGAGGATTCGCTGGCTGGCCGTCGACAAGGCGCTGACCCGGGGCTCGAACGCGGCCTGGGGATCGAAGGGCTTGACGCTCATCGGGCTGCCGTCGAGCAACAGCACTTGCAGGCCACTGCCCTGCAACGCCAGCGCCAGGGCGCTGCCGACCATACCGGCGCCGACAATCAGCAGATCTGCACGCAATTCCATGCTCTATGCCTGTTTTGCTGGCGACGTCAGTCGCCCATGAAAAGAAGTGACCACGCCAGCCTCACGCATCGGGACGCGTCCCCAAACCCATGGCCTGGCGGGCGAACCAGCGCTTGGCCGGAGGCAACAGGTCGAGGCCCAGCAAGCCGAGGTTACGGCCCAGGGACACCAGCGGCAGGTTGCTGCCGAACAGGCGCGTGACCTGGTCGGAGAAGCCCACGGTCAGGGCCTGATCCGTGCGCTGGCTCTCGCGATAAGCCTGCAACACGGCAAAGTCTCCGGGCTCGCCGTCGCTGTCGAGCAAGGCATCGGCCAGGGCCTGGGCATCGCGCAGGGACAGGTTGAACCCCTGCCCGGCAATTGGATGCAGGCTGTGGGCGGCGTTGCCGAGGATTGCCAGGTGCGGACGGACCTGCTCTTCAGCCTCCACCAACGCCAGCGGGTACAAGTGCCGCACGCCCACCTGTTTCAGCGTCCCCAGGCGATAACCGAACACGCCCTGCAATTCGCTGAGGAAGCTGCGCTCGTCGAGGGCTGCCAGCCGTTGTGCGTCCATGCCCTGGCGGGTCCAGACCAGCGCGCAACGATTCTCCGGCAGCGGCAACAAGGCCATCGGGCCGTCATCGGTGAAGCGTTCGAAGGCCATGCCATTGTGGGCTTCGCTGGGGGTGATGTTGGCAATCAAGGCGCTTTGGTCATATGGGCGACTGCGCACGCCGACGCCCAACTGCTCGCGCAGGCTGGAGCGACCACCATCGGCCAGTACCGCAAGATCGCATTCCAGGGTGGTTTCGTCGTCGAGGGTCAGGCGATAACCGCCGACCAATGGCTCCATGCGCGTCACCTGCGCCGGACAGCGCCAACTGACCACTTCCGGGTCCAGGCCTTGCCACAGGCACTGGCCGAGCCAGGCGTTTTCCACCACATAGCCCAGCGCTGGCACACCTTCTTCCATGGCCGACAGCCGCGCCGTGGAAAACCGCCCGCGGTCGGACACATGGATCTGCTTGATCGGTTCGGCGCGGCGGGAAATCTCTTGCCAGACACCCAGGCGTTGATAAATCTGCCGGGCACCGTAGGACAATGCCGAGGACCGGGCATCGTAGCTTGGCTGCCAGGCGTCGCCAGGGGCGAAGGGCTCGATCAGCATGATCTTCCAGCCCCGGGCCTTGGCACCAGCCTGCAGGGCCAGGGCCAGGCTCGCGCCGACCAGGCCGCCGCCGATGATCGCCACGTTGATCCGGCTCATGCCGCTTGCGTCCGGGCGGCGGCCATCAGGGCCTCGATGTCGGCGACCGTTTTCGGCACGCCTCGGCTCAGGATTTCACAACCGGTCTTGGTCACTACCACGTCATCCTCGATGCGCACGCCAATGCCGCGCCATTTTTTCGCGACGCTGCGGTTGTTCGGGCTGATATAGATGCCCGGTTCCACTGTCAACGTCATGCCGATTTCCAGGACCCGCCATTCGCCGCCGACCCGGTATTCGCCCACATCATGCACGTCCATGCCTAGCCAATGGCCGGCGCGGTGCATGTAGAACGCCCGGTAGGCCTCGCTGGCAATCAAATCGTCCACCTCACCCTCCAGCAGTCCCAGGCGCACCAACCCTTCGGTAATGACCCGGACCGTCGCTTCGTGGGCCTGGTTCCAGTGTTTGTCCGGTGCGATCTGGGCAAACGCGGCTTCCTGGGCAGCCAGCACCACTTCGTAGATCGCCTTCTGTTCGGGCGAAAACTTGCCGCTGACCGGCCAGGTACGCGTGATATCGCTGGCGTAGCAGTCGATTTCACAGCCGGCGTCGATCAACACCAGGTCGCCGTCCTTAAGCAACGCGTCGTTCTGCTGATAGTGCAGGATGCAGCTGTTGCGCCCCGCCGCGACGATCGAGCCGTAGGCCGGCATCTTCGCCCCGCCCTTGCGAAACTCATAATCGAGCTCGGCCTCCAGGCTGAACTCATGCAACCCCGGGCGCGCCGCCTGCATCGCCCGGATGTGCGCCTGGGCGGAGATCCGCGCCGCTTCGCGCATGACCTTCAGTTCCGCCGCCGATTTATACAGGCGCATGTCGTGCAGCAAGTGATCCAGGGCAACGAATTCGTTCGGCGGCTGGGCGCCAAGGTGGGCCTTGGAGCGAATCACGTTGATCCACTCCATCAGGTGCCGGTCGAATTCAGGGTTGCTGCCCATGGCCGAATACACCCGGTCGCGACCTTCGATCAGGCCCGGCAGGATGTCGTCGATGTCGGCGATGGGAAAAGCGTCGTCGGCACCGTAGTCACGGATCGCGCCTTCCTGGCCGGCGCGCAGGCCGTCCCACAACTCACGTTCGGCGTTGCGCTCGCGACAAAAGAGGATGTATTCGCCATGGGCGCGGCCGGGCATCAGCACCAGCACCGCTTGCGGCTCGGGAAAGCCGCTGAGGTATTGGAAGTCGCTGTCCTGGCGGTAGACATGCTCGACGTCGCGGTTGCGGATCGCAACGGCGGCGGCGGGCAGGATTGCGATGCTGTTGGGTTCCATCTGCGCCATCAAGGCCTTGCGGCGACGGCTGTATTCCGATTTCGGGATATGAATCATGGGCAGACGGGGTTCCCTCTAACAATTAATGCAAGGACGGCTTGGGGGCCGCTGCATCGGTTTTCTTGGTCTCGGTGAACAGCAGCAATGGCGCGACCCGCAGGTACTCCATCACTTCCATGTAGTCGCTTTCGCCGTCGTCGGACTCTTCCAGGGCATCCTGGACCTGAGAAATCGCGGCCAGATCCTGCAGCACTTCCTTCGCTTCTTCGCTCAGCGCGTATTCGCGGCGGGTCAGGCCGAAGCCGGCGAGGAAGCCCTGGCACCACTGCCCCAGCGCCGCGGCGCGCTCGGCCAGGGGGGCGTCGTCAGTGGGCAACAGCAGGACGACGGTCATGTCGTCGCTGGTCAACTCGCCCTTGACCATTTCCTGCAGGCCGATCAGCGCGTTACGGACGTTGTCCGCCGGCTCGCCTTCCAACAGCTCGGCGGCGTCGGCCAACCAGCCGTCGGCCTCGAAGCCGGCGCCGGCGCAGCTGCGACCGAGCAACAGGCCATGCAGTTCGGCGGGCGAGACAGGATGACCGCTGGTGCTCAGCAGGGTGGCGAATGCTTGATACGGGGAATTCTGAATGGGCATGGGCAGCTAGGCGCCAGACGGCGCTATGTCTAGAATGGAGGCCTTGTATCCTACATCGACAGACTCGCCAAGACTATCAGAGGCTGTGCGACCCATACCCTCCATCAGACACAATCTTCAGTGGACACAATGGAAGACACCGACCTGCAAGCGCTGATGGCCAGACTCGAACTGCTAATTGACCGGGTCGAGCAACTTAAGAGCCAAAACGGACTCCTATTAGCTCAGGAAAAAACCTGGCGCGAGGAACGCGCGCACCTCATTGAAAAAAACGAAATCGCCCGGCGTAAGGTCGAATCGATGATTTCGCGCCTCAAGGCCCTGGAGCAAGACTCATGAGTTCAAGCAATAGCGTTACCGTGCAGATCCTCGACAAAGAATATTCGATCATCTGCCCCCAGGAAGAGCGCAGCAACCTGGTGAGTGCCGCCCGTTACCTGGACGGCAAGATGCGCGAGATCCGCAGCAGCGGCAAAGTCATCGGCGCCGATCGCATCGCCGTGATGGCCGCCTTGAACATCACCCACGACCTGTTGCATCGCCAGGACACGCCGGACGTACAGGTCAGCGGCTCGACCCGTGAACAGGTGCGCGACCTGCTCGATCGGGTGGATCTGGTGCTCGCCACCGATCCAGACGTCGCCAAGGGCTGATTCGCGAAGCTGCCTGGGGTATACTCGCGTCACTCCCTGGGGTGCTTGCCAGTTGGTGATGTCCCTGAGCCGATACGCACAACCACGGGGGTTGCACGTTGGGGCCGGTGTGCATGTCCGCTTGACGGAAAGCCTTAACGCCTCCTGCAACTTCCACCTTGAACTTTCGGGTTCAAGGGCTAAGCCGACAGCGGTTCATCCGGGGAGCCTGACTCCAGACAATGCCAGTTCATATGAACTGGCATTGTCGTTTCTGGCGCAGGCATTTCTGGGCACCCTGTTTTGCGGTTACGCTGTGACATCGCCACTGCGTGAAGCCTTGATATGACCGAACCCGCGCTGCTGCCCCGCCCGCAACTTCGACGCCTGCTGCGCCAGGCCCGTCGCGCTCTGACGCCCGCCCAGCAACGGCAAGCCGCCCGCGGGCTGTACAAACAACTGGCCCAGCACCCGCTGTTTCGCCGTGCAAAGCACATCGCCCTGTACCTGCCCAACGATGGCGAAATCGACCCGCGCCTGCTACTGCGCGCGGCCCAGCGCCGGGGCAAGGCCACTTACCTGCCGGTACTCAGCCCGTGGCCGCAGACCAAGATGGTATTCCAACGCATCCACCCCGGCGAACAGATGCAGCCCAATCGGTTTCGTATCCCTGAACCACGCAAGAACGTCGCCCGGCAACGCAAGGTCTGGACGCTGGACCTGGTGTTGTTGCCACTGGTGGGGTTTGACGATGCGGGAGGTCGATTGGGCATGGGCGGCGGTTTTTACGACCGCAGCCTGGCGTACCTGGCGCGACGCAAGCAGTGGCGCAAGCCAACGCTATTGGGGCTGGCCCATGAATGCCAGAAGGTCGAACGATTGGCGCAGGCAAGCTGGGACGTACCGCTACAGGGAACGGTCAGCGACAGGCGGTGGTATATCGCGGGATAGACGCCACGGTCATCCGCGGCGCCTGGAAAGCGGGTTCAGCGTTTGAGCGATGGCGCGGGTTGGGTGATATCCACCGGCGCCTCGGTCTTGTTGGCCCACAGGCTTTGGGCGTAACCCGTGGTCACGACACCCAGACCGAACAGAATGACCAAGATCCACAACAAATCCGGTTTGCGTTTCATCGATTGCCCCCCTCAAGGCATATCACACACGATGACAGCAGCGGTTTTCTTATTGGCCGTGCAGCAGCGTCAAGCTTGGAAGGCCGGCATTTTGCGGCAACCGGCCCCTACACGCAAACTCTGGCGTCAACCGACTGTCGGTTTGTCATAAAATCGCTGAACTATTTTTTCCACACCGCCAAGGAGTAGCAATCATGGCCTATTGGCTGATGAAATCCGAGCCTGACGAATTGTCCATCCAGGGCTTGGAAAAGCTTGGCCAGGCCCGTTGGGACGGGGTTCGCAACTACCAGGCACGCAATTTCCTGCGGGCCATGGCGGTGGGCGATACATTCTTTTTCTACCATTCCAGCTGCCCCGAGCCCGGTATCGCCGGGATCGGCAAAATCATCCAGGCGGCCTACCCCGACCCGACCGCCTTGGACCCGGACAGCCATTATTTCGACGCCAAGGCCAGCCCGGACAAAAACCCCTGGACCGCGATCGACGTGGCCCATGTCGAGACGTTCCGCCACGTCCTGAAGCTCGACTGCCTCAAGCAACAGACCGCCCTGGCGGAAATGCCGCTGGTGCAGAAAGGCTCGCGGCTGTCAGTGATGCCGGTGACGGCGGAGCAGTGGGCGGCGGTGGTTGCGCTGAAGCCTTGAGTGATTCGCTGTCCGGTAGGCCGCTATCGCGAGCAAGCTCGCTCCCACAGGGGTCTCGGTTGTTCACAAAATAGGACCACTGGAGATCCACTGTGGGAGCGAGCTTGCTCGCGATAGGGCCCGCCCAGCCACCACAAAACCTATTGAATGATCAGGTTGTTGAACAACAAATCATCCACCATCGGCTTGCCAGTCTCGTCGTTCATCACCTGCTGGGTCTGCTTCAACGCTTCCTGACGCAGTTTTTCCTTGGCTTCGAGGTTGTTCATCCCCTCGGTGGTCTGCTGGGCAAACAACGCCACCAACTGGTTACGAATCAGTGGCTCGTTGGCCTTGACCGCCGCCGCGGCGGCATCACCGGTCACGCGCAGGGCCACGTCGGCCTTGTAGACCTTCAGCTTCGCCGTGCCGTCCAAGCCATAGTTGCCCACGAACGGCGGGCTGAGGGTGATATAACTGACTTTCGGTGCCTCGCCCTCTTTCGCTTCCTTGGCCTCTTCGGCCATCGCCGCCACAGGCAGCGACAGGGCCAGCATCAACATGATCCACGCTTTCACAATCGATTCCTCATCCGGTTTGCGGCCCAGCATACCGACCCGCCGTTCAAGCACAAGCTTATGGCCGGCTATCAGGGCGGGGCATGCTCGTTGACCCGTTATCTCTCACACCTACACTTATCGGCCATCACTCCCAAAGGAATAGCCCTGATGAAAGCCGTGCTGTGCAAAGAATTCGGCCCCGCCGAATCGCTGGTGCTGGAAGACGTCGCCAGCCCCGTCGCCAAGAAGAACGAAGTGCTGTTGGACGTGCACGCCGCCGGGGTGAATTTCCCTGACACGCTGATCATCGAGGGCAAATACCAATTCAAGCCACCCTTCCCGTTTTCCCCCGGCGGCGAAGCGGCGGGCGTGGTCAGCCAGGTGGGTGAGAACGTCAGCCACTTGAAAGTCGGCGACCGGGTGATGGCGCTGACCGGCTGGGGCAGCTTTGCCGAACAGGTGGCGGTCCCCGGCTACAACGTGTTGCCGATTCCCGCGTCCATGGACTTCAACACCGCCGCGGCTTTCAGCATGACCTATGGCACCTCGATGCACGCCCTCAGGCAACGGGCCAACCTGCAACCCGGCGAAACCCTGCTGGTGCTCGGCGCCTCCGGTGGCGTTGGCCTGGCGGCCGTGGAAATCGGCAAGGCCATGGGCGCCCGGGTGATCGCCGCCGCCAGCAGCGCGGAGAAACTCGCAGTGGCCAAGGCGGCCGGTGCCGACGATTTGATCAACTACAGCGAAACCAGCCTGAAGGATGAAATCAAGCGCCTCACCGACGGCCAGGGCGCCGACGTGATCTACGACCCGGTGGGCGGCGACCTGTTCGACCAGGCCATCCGCGCCATCGCCTGGAACGGCCGGTTGCTGGTGGTGGGTTTTGCCAGCGGACGCATCCCGGAACTCCCCGTGAACCTGGCCTTGCTCAAGGGCGCCGCCGTAGTGGGCGTATTCTGGGGCTCTTTCGCCCAGCGCCAACCGAAGGACAATGCCGCCAATTTCCAGCAATTGTTCGGCTGGTTCGCCGAGGGCAAGCTCAAGCCGCTGGTGTCCCAGGTGTATCCGCTGAGCAACGCCGCCCAGGCGATCAATGACCTGGGGCAGCGCAAGGCGGTGGGGAAGGTGGTTGTGCAGGTGCGTTGAAACCGCATCAGACAAAAAGGCCAGGGCCACCGATGAGGGTGGCCCTGGCCTTTTTTTATTCCATTTGACCCATGTCGGAATTCTTGGCAGCCATAAATAAAATTTGATTTGGCGATAGATATATACCGCATCCTCGCCAAAGAAATGCGCAAACCTTCCTCACACACAAAGCCCCCCGCAGCAGCGGGGAGCCATTCAGTCACGGACGAACCGACATGGATAAGTCATATGTGCGATGCGAACACCTATTTAGGACCTCATAAGCAACTGGGACCCGGCTCATACGAAATAGGCCCTTTATCGATCAGAGGTGAAAATTTCACTGGCGGATATTTCCAAGGGGCTTGGGGTTTGTACGAGGGGCCTCCTAGAGGAGTCACTAGAAGTTCAAAAAGACACAACGCGTCTATTCCCCACGCGTGGGATGACATGATGAAGGAGCGTATAGCAAATAGCGAAGTCATCGACGCCGAGTATCGTAATACTTTTATAAAACTTACCGAGACAACCATCAAAGAACTCGAACAAGCAAAAAGATCAGCTATAGGCGCTCGCCCACTTTCGCCATTGGAAAAAGCGAAGACAGAACAGGATGCAACGCTTAAGGCTATTCAATCCAAAGAATCCAAATATCAAGCACGCACCAAAAGCGCTTACTCGCTATATGGTCATAATCCATTCTTCCTAATGAAGGAACTGTCCTTCAAAAGAGTAATGGAAAGCCTGCAGACCTCCCCACCCAATATCGCCGTCGCTTACTCAGCGATCGACAACGCGTACCGATCAGCGTTGGAGCTGAAACGGCTTTCATTGCAAAACGACATCCTTGCTGGGCAACTGGAACACGCATCAAAAAAAGTCGAGCTGGCTGCTGTCAAATCCGGACAAAGTGATTCCGCATCAGCAGCAAATGAAAAACTTAGGATTATCAATCAAGAAAAAAATATTCACCTCCGGCTTCTACCAGGATTTTTACTAAAAAAAGTCTCATCAACGCTGGGTGCAACAGGCGGGCTAACCGCCTCCCAGTCGCTTAGGAACTACAAAGCAGCCTTAGCCAAGATGATTGCAACTGAGCGTGCAGCTATCGCTGCTTTTGCGAAAGCCAATCCGAACATCAAGCCTCCCTTGAGTAAACCTGAGCTCGAAGCCCTCAGCAATCTTGTGGCGCTACAGGCAAAAACAAACCTAGGAAAGCGATGGCAGGACTACCATGTATCCCTTCTTCATTCCGAATCCGTTCGACATTTAACGAAAACAACTAACGCCTTTGCTGGACTCATCGACCGGGCCTTAGCAGCCGAACGCTTACAAGAACAGCTACGTGTTGCTGCCGAGAAAAAAGCACAAGCTCTAAAGCAAGCCCAAGCCCGAGCTGAGGCGCAACGAGCCGAACAAGAACGAAAACAGAAAATCGCGGCGGCATTGGCAGTCCGTTTTAACGCGCTACTTCATCAGTTCAACCAAGCCCAGCCTGAAGACATCAATCAAAAACTGCCTTGGATGCAGCAAAAACACCGGGAATTGTCTGTCGCGCACCAGGACGCAACCAAAGCAGAGCATGCAGTAGGCAATGTATTGACGAGTGATTCACGAAAGACGTCGCTGCGTAAAGCACAAGCCGATATCGATGCGACCTTTCGGTTGAAGCATCACATCGAAAATATACAACTGTCCACCGCCAGCGGCGCGATGGCCTCCGCGCGGCCACTCATGACGACTCCCGACGGCTTGATCGCTGGGTATGAGGGTTCGCCCGTTTCGTTGCAAGGCGCCATCGACCTACTGAAGAAAGCGAGTGCCACCCTGGCCGGTGGTCCATTGACGGTATTTGGCGTGGCGGTGTCATATTCTCCGACAATCGGCAATAGCGAACTTCAGCGTAATCCAGTGGTGGTTAGCATTCCACTGTCCCAATTGGACGAGGGTTTCAAACTAACTCCAAATGCTGAAACAGACCACCTACCGCTTCGCGTCGTGTCATCTGTTCGCGGGGAGCATACTCAGTTTTATCTCTCACCGACCGGTGGAAGTTTATCCAACGAGGTTCGGATCAGATACGTAACACTGGATCCACACACCAATCTCTACACTTTCACGACCGAGGGGATTCTTCCAAGGACACTGACTTGGACGCCGAACAGCCCTCCAGGGGATAGTCTCCTTGGATCGACCGAATTGCCTGTGACGCAGCCGGAAATCAGGATCCTTCCCGGGGCCAGGATTACCCAGATAGAGGGGAGAATAGACGAGCATCCAACGTGCGATGACGCTGACATTGACGATTATGTGCTGGTATTCCCAATGGAATCGGGAATCCAGCCAGTCTATGTCATGGCGAGTCGTACCGGGCCGCGATATGAGCCGGGGACGGTGACTGGAGCAGGTCAGGAGGTTGGGGAACACTGGCTAGGAAGTAGCGAGCACGGCGTTGGTGCCCCCATTCCTCGCGAGATAGCAAATCTACTTCGAGGTCAGGACTTCAGAGACTTTGATGCCTTCCGAGAAAAATTTTGGGAGAGGGTAGCCAATGATGAAAAATTATCAGCACAGTTCAGTAGATCCAACCTGAAACTGATGCGTAACGGCGCTGCCCCGTTCACAACTCCAGACGACCACGTAGGTGAAAGGAACAAATTTGAAATTCATCATATACAATGGATTTCCAAGGGCGGTGCAGTTTACGATTTAGACAACCTGAGCATCATGACACCTAAAGAACATATTGAGCTTCACAAAAAAGGAACAAAGCCATGATCTTCAAAGAAAAAATCGAGGACTATACCGAAGCAGAGTTTCTATCCTTTCTTAAGGAATTTTTCGAAGACAATAACGAACTTACTGGAGATGAGCTGGGTGAATACACCAGTAAACTTGCAAAGCATTTTGAGAAGGTTACTGAGCACCCAGAAAAATCCGCACTTATTTTCTACCCTAAACAAGGTCGAGAAGACAGTCCGGAAGGAATCCTGAATGAAATTAAAATCTGGCGAGAACAAAACGGAAAACCCGGTTTCAAGCCAGAATAACAAGTAGGGGCATCGCCAACGGCGATGCCCTAAAAACGAGGCTAAAGCAACTCACGAACCTCCTTCGGCAGCATCCGCACATACCGCGCCGCTGGAAAACTCCCGCAACGCTGCACGATCGAGGGCAAGAGCCTGTTGAACCGAGCGATCAACGCCAGGCGCTCAGCTTCCGGTAGCTGTTTGACGAAAAACACATTGGATAAGTAAAGGCGTGTGTAATGGAACGGGAGCAAGTCCTGCACCCATAGCTGGCCGTTGGCGTGGGCGTTGATGTCCGAGCATTTCCACGTCTTGATCCATTTATTGGCGTCCAGTGGCAAGTCATCCAGGCGGAACTCGAAGGGCGCTACGACATGCGTCTTCGCCGGGTGTTCAAGATCCACCGGCCAAGGCTTGAAGCGCCATTGGCTCACGGCCTCCCGTGCCGCTTCGGCGAAATCCGGATGATCGCTGTGCAAGATCGTGACCTCATCGACACGACCATCGGCATGCACCATGAAGCCGACCCGGGCCATACCCATGATGCCCTTGCGGACCAGGGCCGTCGGGTAATCCGGCCTGGGATTGTGCTCGGGCACCAACAACATTTCCGCTGCCCCGCTCGTACCGGCCAAGCACAGCAACAGCATCACCACGGACCACCTCATTGCCCCTACCCCTCAGTTGAAATGCCAGACCTGGCAGAAACGTAAAGGGTAAAGGCCATGGCTCATGGACCCTATAGCGAGACTTCCCATTTGGGCGAAGGATGTTTCCCACTGCTTTGCCCCGTATTCACCGATGCGGCGCATGAAAGGGCGTCGCGAAGGCATTTCCTACGACGCCCTTCGCTTACGTCTGAACGACATGTTCACTTAAGAACATGATCAATCGAAATTTCTGCTTTTTATGCGACAACGAGCGATGCTATTTTCGGTAACGAAACTGTAACATTCGCATCCGCCGCCATAACAAGAACCTGGAGCACTTGAATGTTTGCTTTCTTTCGACCTGCAGCACACCAGGCAGTCCTGCCTGAAGAAAAAATAGACAGCACTTACCGACGCCTTCGCTGGCAGATCTTCGCAGGGATCTTCATTGGCTACGCCGGGTATTACCTGCTGCGCAAGAACTTCTCCCTGGCCATGCCGTACCTGATCGACGAGGGTTATACCCGTGGCCAGCTGGGCCTGGCCATGTCGGCCATCGCCATCGCTTATGGGCTGTCGAAGTTCCTGATGGGCCTGGTGTCCGACCGTTCCAACCCGCGTTACTTCCTGCCCTTCGGCTTGCTGGTCTCGGCGGGGGTGATGTTCGTGTTCGGTTTCGCGCCCTGGGCAACGTCCAGCGTGACCATCATGTTCATCCTCCTGTTCATCAACGGCTGGGCCCAAGGCATGGGCTGGCCGCCAAGCGGACGGACCATGGTGCACTGGTGGTCGCAGAAGGAACGTGGCGGCGTGGTGTCGGTGTGGAACGTGGCGCACAACGTCGGTGGCGGCCTGATCGGCCCGCTGTTCCTGCTGGGCATGGCCTGGTTCAATGATTGGCACGCGGCATTCTACGTGCCCGCTACCGTGGCGCTCGTCGTTGCGGTGTTTGCCTTCGCGACCATGCGCGACACCCCGCAATCGGTGGGCCTGCCCCCGATCGAGAAATACAAGAACGACTACCCGGAAGGCTACGACGCCAGCCACGAGAACGAATTCAGCGCCAAGGAAATCTTCGTCAAGTACGTGCTGCGCAACAAGATGCTCTGGTACATCGCCATGGCCAACGTCTTCGTCTACCTGCTGCGCTACGGCGTGCTGGACTGGGCGCCGACCTACCTCAAGGAAGCCAAGGGCTTCACGGTGGACAAGAGCTCCTGGGCCTATTTCTTCTACGAGTGGGCGGGCATTCCCGGCACGCTGCTGTGTGGCTGGATGTCCGACAAGATCTTCCGTGGCAACCGTGGCCTGACTGGCATGGTGTTCATGGCCCTGGTGACCGTGGCAACGCTGGTGTACTGGCTGAACCCGGCCGGCAACCCGACCGTCGACATGATCGCCCTGGTTTCCATCGGATTCCTGATCTACGGCCCGGTGATGCTGATCGGTTTGCAGGCATTGGAGCTGGCGCCGAAGAAAGCCGCCGGTACCGCCGCGGGCTTCACGGGTCTGTTTGGTTACCTGGGTGGATCGGTCGCGGCCAGCGCCGCCATGGGCTACACCGTGGACCACTTTGGCTGGGATGGCGGTTTTGTGCTGTTGGTCGGTGCCTGCCTGCTGGCGATGGCATTCCTCGCGCCAACCCTATGGCACAAGCAAATCGCCAGTCAGAGCCGCGAAGCGGTCGCCTGATCCAGCGCTGATTGGCAGCGCCTGAGCCGCGCCTCCAGGTTCCGGTCTGGCATGGCGTGGCTGCGCAGGGCGTGTACGGTCTGCTCGACGTAATCGCGAGTGGTGCCGTAACGCCCACAGGCGCTTTCGAACACCTGGCTCAGCACATGGTCCGGCAAGTTGCCGGCATAGCTGGGCAGGTGTCGCTCCAACACAAAACCCAAGGCTTGCACCCGGCTGCCATCCTCGAGACGGCAACTGAGCCAGTGCGGGCGATAGGACGGCACCGGCATCTCGCGCTGCCACAGGGCAAACAGCGAGTCCTCGAGATTTTCCTCCGGCAACCTGTAGGCGAAACCGCTGCATGAACCGCCGCGATCCAATCCGAACACCAATCCTGGCAATTCCGGGGTGCCGCGGTGTTCATGGGACCACAGGTATAAACCGCGATGGTAACCATGGACCCGGCCGCGCACCCGCTCCACCGCCGTGCATTCCGGCCGCCAGATCAATGAACCGTACGCGAACAACCAGACCGGACCGCCCTGGTGGAGACTCATGGTCAATTGCATCGAGGCGAGCAATTGTTCACGGGTCAGCTGCGGCCCCAGTTCGAGTCGTGGCGGGTACAAGGCACAGGTAATGGCGGATTCGATAGCGGTCATGGCCGTTAGCGGTTGGCTCCTCGCGGGGGCGGAAGGTAGTCAGGGTGCCGTCATGGTGTTGACGGTCAGGGGAATTCAGGCAAGTTAAATGCCATTGCGTACCCTATATACGTTATCGGTATCTAGCCTCAAGGCTAAATATCGAAACGAAATATATGATGTTATATCGATGGATGGACATCTGCTGTTGTGGCGAGGGAGCTTGCTCCCGCTGGACTGCGAAGCAGTCCCAAAAGAGGCGGTCGCTGCGCAACCGAGCGGGAGCAAGCTCCCTCGCCACAAAAAGCAGACCTAAGCCTGGGAGGATGAATGCGGCTCAGGCGCGCGGCGCATACGCAAACACATCCGCACGCATCTGATGAGCATCCATGCCGGCTTCCACCAGGGCATCGAGCGTGGCGTAGATCATGGCCGGCGAGCCGCTGGCGTAGACATGCACGCCGGAAAGATCGCTGATGTCCTCGCACACCGCTTCATGGAGCATCCCGCAGCGCCCTTCCCAGCCACACAAGTCGCTGACAACTTTATGCAGGAACAGGTTCGGCAGTTTTTTCCATTCGTCCCAATGCTCGATTTCATAGAAATCGTCCGGCCGCCGCACGCCCCAATACAGGTGCACCGGGTGCTTGAAGCCCGCCGCGCGGCAGTGCTCGATCAAGCTGTGCATCTGCGCCATGCCGGTTCCAGCGGCGATCAGCACCAATGGGCCTTGCGGTAGCTCGGACAAATGCGTGTCGCCAAACGGCATTTCGACGCGCACGCTGGGGTTGCGTCGCAGTTGCTCCAGCAGCGCCTGTGCACTGCTTTCGCGCACCAATACGTGCAATTGCAGCTCGCGCCCGGAATGCGGCGCCGAGGCCAGGGAAAAAGCCGATTTCTCGCCGTTTTCCCGCTCGATCATCAGGTACTGCCCGGCGTGATAGCGCGGCGGCTTGCCCGCCGGCGCACGCAGGCGCACTCGCCAGACATCACCGCCTACGTCGGCGCACTCGATGACCTGGCACGCCAGGTTGCGTACCGGCAACTCACCCGGCGACAGCACGCCGTCCCACAGCACCACGCAGTCCTCCAGCGGCTCGGCGATACAGGTGAAGATCTCACCGTGATCGCGCACCTCGCCCGCCTGTTGCACACGGCCTTCCACCAGCAACGCGCCACAGACGTGGCAGTTGCCGTTGCGGCAGCTTTGCGGGCATTCATAGCCCAGGCGCCGCGCGCCATCGAGAATCCGCTCCGCCGGCTGTATCTCCAGCACCGCGCCGGAAGGCTGCAAGGTCACACGCATCAATCTATTCCTAACTGATTCCAGATGGCATCGATCCGTTGGGTAACGGCTTCATCCTTGACGATAACCCGGCCCCACTCACGGGTGGTTTCACCGGGCCATTTATGCGTGGCATCGAGCCCCATCTTCGACCCCAGGCCTGACACCGGCGAGGCGAAGTCGAGGTAGTCGATCGGCGTATTCTCGATCATCACCGTGTCGCGCTTGGGGTCCATGCGCGTGGTGATGGCCCAGATCACGTCGTTCCAGTCCCGTGCATTGATATCGTCGTCGGTGACGATAACGAACTTGGTGTACATGAACTGTCGCAAAAACGACCAGACCCCGAGCATCACCCGCTTGGCGTGCCCCGGATACGACTTCTTCATGGTCACCACGGCCATGCGATACGAACAGCCTTCCGGCGGCAAATAGAAATCGGTGATTTCCGGAAACTGCTTTTGCAGGATAGGCACGAACACTTCGTTCAGCGCCACGCCGAGAATCGCCGGTTCGTCAGGCGGACGACCGGTGTAGGTGCTGTGGTAGATCGGCTTGATCCGATGGGTGATGCGCTCGACGGTAAACACAGGGAAACTGTCGACTTCGTTGTAGTAACCGGTGTGGTCGCCGTACGGTCCTTCGTCGGCCATTTCGCCAGGATGGATCACCCCCTCAAGGATGATCTCGGCGGTGGCCGGCACTTGCAGGTCGTTGCCGCGGCATTTCACCAGTTCGGTACGGTTGCCCCGCAGCAGGCCGGCGAAGGCATATTCGGAAAGGCTGTCGGGCACGGGCGTGACAGCGCCGAGGATAGTCGCCGGGTCCGCGCCCAGGGCCACCGACACCGGGAAGGGCTGGCCGGGGTGTTTTTCACACCACTCGCGGTAATCCAGCGCACCACCCCGATGGCTCAGCCAGCGCATGATGACCTTGTTGCGGCCGATCACCTGCTGACGGTAGATGCCCAGGTTCTGGCGGTCCTTGTTCGGGCCTTTGGTAACGGTAAGGCCCCAGGTGATCAGCGGGCCGACGTCGCCCGGCCAGCAGGTCTGTACCGGCAGCATAGCCAAATCGACATCGTCACCCTCGATCACCACTTCCTGGCAGATCGCGTCCTTGACGACTTTCGGCGCCATGGAAATGATCTTGCGGAAAATCGGCAGCTTCGACCAGGCGTCCTTCAGGCCTTTGGGCGGCTCGGGCTCCTTGAGGAACGCCAGCAGCTTGCCGATCTCGCGCAGTTCGCTGACCGCTTCGGCACCCATGCCCAGGGCCACGCGCTCCGGTGTGCCGAACAGGTTGCCCAGCACCGGGATGTCATAACCCGTCGGGTTTTCGAACAACAGCGCCGGGCCTTTTGCGCGCAGGGTGCGGTCGCAGACCTCGGTCATTTCCAGGACGGGGGACACCGGTACCTGGATGCGCTTGAGTTCGCCGCGCTGTTCCAGCCCACTGATAAAGTCGCGCAAGTCGCGATACTGCATGCAAAAGCCTCATGGTCGCCGTGGCGTTCGGGGGCCCGAGTTTAACGCCGCCCGTCCAGAATAGTGAATGCACAGATAGCAAAAAGCCGGGTTTCCCCGGCTCTTGCTGGCCTGTCCTGACGATTTACTTGCGTTTCATCGACAGGAAGAACTCATCGTTGGTCTTGGTCGTCTTCAGCTTGTCGACCAGGAACTCGATGGCAGCGACTTCATCCATCGGATGCAGCAGCTTGCGCAGGATCCACATGCGCTGCAACTCGTCATCGGCGGTCAGCAATTCTTCGCGACGGGTACCGGAACGGTTGATGTTGATGGCCGGGAACACACGCTTCTCGGCGATACGACGGTCCAGGGGCAGCTCCATGTTGCCGGTGCCCTTGAATTCCTCGTAGATCACTTCGTCCATCTTCGAACCGGTTTCAACCAGTGCGGTGGCGATGATGGTCAGCGAACCGCCTTCCTCGATGTTCCGCGCGGCGCCGAAGAAACGCTTCGGTTTTTCCAGCGCGTGGGCATCGACACCACCGGTCAGCACCTTGCCGGAGCTCGGGATCACGGTGTTGTAGGCGCGGGCCAGACGGGTGATGGAGTCCAGCAGGATCACCACGTCCTTCTTGTGCTCGACCAGGCGCTTGGCCTTCTCGATCACCATTTCGGCAACCTGCACGTGACGGGTTGGCGGCTCGTCGAACGTCGAGGCGACCACTTCGCCGCGCACGGTGCGCTGCATCTCGGTCACTTCTTCCGGACGTTCGTCGATCAGCAACACGATCAGGTGAACTTCAGGGTTGTTACGGGCGATGTTGGCCGCGATGTTCTGCAGCATGATCGTCTTGCCCGCTTTCGGCGGCGCCACGATCAGGCCACGCTGGCCTTTGCCGATGGGTGCGCACAGGTCGATGACACGACCGGTGAGGTCTTCGGTGGAACCGTTGCCGGCTTCCATCTTCATGCGCACGGTCGGGAACAGCGGGGTCAGGTTCTCGAAGAGAATCTTGTTCTTCGCGTTTTCCGGACGATCGAAGTTGATCGTGTCGACCTTGAGCAGGGCGAAATAACGCTCGCCTTCCTTCGGAGGGCGGATCTTGCCAACGATGGTGTCACCGGTGCGCAAGTTGAAGCGACGGATCTGGCTCGGCGAGACGTAGATATCGTCTGGGCCGGCGAGATAGGAAGCGTCTGCGGAGCGAAGGAAGCCGAAGCCGTCCTGGAGAATCTCCAGCACGCCATCACCGGAGATTTCCTCGCCGCTTTTCGCGTGCTTCTTGAGCAGGGAGAAAATCACGTCCTGCTTGCGCGAACGGGCCATATTTTCTATGCCCATCTGTTCGGCCAATTCGAGCAGTTCGGTAATCGGCTTTTGCTTGAGTTCAGTCAGATTCATATAGGAATGACGTAATCATTTATGGAGGGGGGAAATTAAGCTTTTGGCTTAATGAGGCCGCGCCGCGGAGAAGGCGACAGGATCGCGTACTTATTCGAAAGGAGAGCGTCGGCGACGGCTTGCAGGGGGCAATGGAGAAACCAGTGCGGGGCCGAATGTACCACCTGGGTTTGCAAGCGTCTAGCCCCGAATAACGAAAAAGCCCCGCGATTTGCGGGGCTTTTCCAGTGGCATTCGGCGCTTAGATGTTGGCGTCGAGGAAAGCAGCCAGTTGCGACTTCGACAGGGCACCGACCTTGGTGGCTTCGACGTTGCCGTTCTTGAACAGCATCAGGGTCGGGATACCACGCACGCCGTGCTTGGCCGGCGTCTCCTGGTTTTCGTCGATGTTCAGCTTGGCAACGGTCAGTTTGCCCTTGTAGGTCTCGGCAATCTCGTCCAGGACCGGAGCGATCATTTTGCAAGGACCGCACCACTCAGCCCAATAGTCGACCAGTACCGCGCCTTCGGCCTTGAGAACGTCAGCTTCGAAGCTAGCGTCGCTAACGTGTTTGATCAGATCGCTGCTCATGGAAATCTCCGGGGTCATCAGCAAAAAAACGTGGCCCATCATAGCGGCCCTTCCAGGGTTCAGGAAGCCGCAGTTGATTGAGTCTCGCTATGGCGCACGATGTATTTGAGTATGGCCCGGTTCAAGAAGCTACGGGAGCGACAAAGGAAATGCCGGTACGCAGCGCAGCGTTACGTACATGTTCCTGCATGGCTTTTTGCGCGGCGCCTGACGCCCGACGGGCCAGGGCGCGCAGGATCTTGCGATGCTCCTGCCAGGTTTCCATCGCCCGCTCCGCCCGGATGAACGGTAGTTTCTGGCTCTCCAGGAAGATGTCGGCGCTGGCGGTGAGGATGCTCAGCATCGCCTGGTTGCCGCTGGCCAGCAGGATTCGCCGATGGAATTCGAAATCCAGCCGCGCGGCGGCGTCGAAATCCCCGACCTTCAATTCCCGGCGCATGGCTTCGACATTGTCTTGCAACCGGTCGAGCTCATCGGCGCTGAGCGTCACCGCCGCCAACCCCGCCGCGAAACCTTCCAGGGCGTAGCGCAACTGGAAGATGTCCACCGGCGAAGCCTGGGCCGCGAACGGCCACCCCGGCGCGGACTCGCTGCGTGGAGCCTCTACCGGTGCCTGCACGAACACGCCCTTGCCCGGCTGCACGCTGATCATGCCCAAGGCACTCAGGGACGACAGCGCTTCGCGCAACGACGCCCGGCTCACCCCCAGTTGCAGCGCCAGGTCCCGTTGCGACGGCAGCGCATCGCCGGGGCCGAAGCCTTCATCGACGATCAGTTTGCGGATGGCTTGCAGCGCCACTTCAGGAACGGCACGAGCGATGGAATTCATGATTTTTCAGACGAACCGGGCCAGTGAGCGGCTAGTTGTAAAGCTATTCGCCGCGCCCGGCAAGTCGTGCCCCAGCAGGGTTCGGCGGCAAATGCCGACGCCCGATAAAGGTGCGAAACGCGGCGCAACTGTTCAGACCAGTAAGACCGCCTCCCACCAGCAAAACCGTGGCTTTGACCGATGAAGAGCCGGCTTGGCATGGCCTGTGCTCTGTCCGAACGCAGAAATCACATCACCGATTGCGGAGATTCGCCATGATTCAGCGTTGCAGCGCCCTGCTCACAGCCCTGTTCGCCAGCCTGATGCTTTGTCAGCTGCCTGCCCACGCCGACGGCCTGGAAGACGTGGTCAAGCGTGGCACCCTCAAGGTCGCCGTGCCCCAGGATTTCCCGCCCTTCGGTTCGGTCGGCCCGGACATGAAACCCCGCGGCCTGGACATCGACACCGCGAAGCTGCTGGCCGACCAGCTCAAGGTCAAGCTTGAACTGACCCCCGTCAACAGCACCAACCGCATCCCGTTCCTGACCACCGGCAAGGTCGACCTGGTGATTTCCAGCCTGGGCAAGAACCCGGAGCGGGAAAAGGTCATCGACTTTTCCAGCGCCTATGCGCCGTTCTACCTGGCCGTGTTCGGCCCGCCTGATGCCGCCATCAACACCCTGGACGACCTCAAGGGCAAGACCATCAGCGTCACCCGTGGCGCCATCGAAGACATCGAGCTGACCAAAGTCGCCCCCGAAGGCGCCACCATCAAGCGCTTCGAAGACAACAACTCGACCATCGCCGCCTACCTGGCCGGCCAGGTGGACCTGATCGCCAGCGGCAACGTGGTGATGGTCGCCATCAGCGAACGCAACCCCAAGCGTGTTCCGGCGCTGAAGGTAAAACTCAAGGACTCACCGGTTTACGTGGGCGTGAACAAGAACGAGCCGGCGCTGTTGGACAAGGTCAACCAGATCCTGGCCACCGCCAAGACCGATGGCAGCCTGGAGAAAAACTCCCAGACCTGGCTCAAGCAGCCGCTGCCGGCCGATCTCTGACCGTCGCTTGAGAGGCTGAGCATGGCTTATCAGTTCGATTTTCTACCGGTGGTGCAAAACACCGAGCTGCTGTTGCGCGGTGCGTTGTTCACCCTGGAACTGACGGCCATCGGCACGTTGCTCGGGGTCAGCCTGGGCATCGTCGGGGCCGTGGTGCGGGCGTGGAACATTCGCCCGTTCGCGGCGATCTTCGGCGTGTACGTGGAGTTGATCCGCAACACGCCGTTCCTTGTGCAGCTGTTTTTCATCTTCTTCGGCTTGCCGTCCCTGGGCCTGCAGATTTCCGAATGGCAGGCCGCGGTATTGGCGATGGTGATCAACCTTGGCGCCTACTCCACCGAGATCATCCGTGCCGGCATCCAGGCGATCCCACGGGGGCAACTGGAAGCCGCCGCGGCCCTGGCGATGAGCCGCTTCGAGGCCTTCCGCCACGTGGTGCTGCTGCCAGCGCTGGGCAAGGTCTGGCCGGCCCTGAGCAGCCAGATCATCATCGTGATGCTCGGCTCGGCGGTCTGTTCGCAGATCGCCACCGAAGAATTGAGCTTTGCCGCCAACTTCATCCAGTCGCGCAACTTCCGCGCGTTCGAAACGTACGCGCTGACCACGCTGATCTATTTGTGCATGGCGCTGTTGATCCGCCAGTTCCTCAATTGGGTCGGGCGTCGCTACATTGCCAGGAGCAGCCAATGAGCGATTTCACTTTCTGGGACGTGGTGCGCAACCTGCTCACCGGGCTGCAATGGACCTTGGCGCTGTCGTTGGTGGCGTTTATCGGCGGCGGCGTGATCGGTTTGTTGGTGATGGTCCTGCGCATCTCCAAACGCGCCCTGCCCCGCAACATCGCCCGCACCTACATCGAGCTGTTCCAAGGCACGCCACTGTTGATGCAGTTGTTCCTGGTGTTCTTTGGCGTGGCCTTGGCCGGCGTCGAGATTTCACCGTGGATGGCGGCGGCGATTGCCCTGACGCTGTTTACCAGCGCCTACCTGGCGGAGATCTGGCGCGGTTGTGTCGACTCGATTTCCGATGGCCAGTGGGAAGCCTCCGCAAGCCTGGCCCTCAACCCGCTCGAACAGTTGCGCTACGTGATCCTGCCCCAGGCCCTGCGCATCGCCGTGGCGCCGACCGTGGGCTTTTCCGTGCAGGTGGTCAAAGGTACGGCTGTCACGTCGATCATCGGCTTTACCGAACTGACCAAGACCGGCGGCATGCTCGCCAACGCCACGTTCGAGCCGTTCATGGTCTATGGCCTGGTCGCCCTCGGTTACTTCCTGCTCTGCTACCCCTTGTCCCTCAGTGCGCGCTACCTGGAAAGGAGACTGCATGCCTCTGCTTAGAATTACCGCCCTGCATAAATACTACGGCGATCATCACGTGCTCAAAGGCATCGACCTGAGTGTCGAGGAAGGCCAGGTGGTGGCGATCATCGGCCGCAGCGGCTCGGGCAAATCCACCTTGCTGCGCACCCTCAATGGCCTGGAGTCGATCAACGATGGCGTGATCGAAGTCGACGGCGAATACCTCGATGCGGCCCGCGCCGACCTGCGCAGCCTGCGGCAGAAAGTCGGGATGGTGTTCCAGCAGTTCAACCTGTTTCCGCACCTGACGGTCGGTGAGAACGTCATGCTCGCGCCGCAGGTTGTGCAAAAAGTGCCCAAGGCCAAGGCGGCCGAGCTGGCGCGGCAGATGCTGGAAAGGGTCGGGCTGGGCGAGAAATTCGATGCCTTCCCCGACCGCTTGTCCGGCGGCCAACAGCAACGGGTGGCGATTGCCCGCGCCCTGGCGATGTCGCCGAAAGTGCTGCTGTGCGACGAAATCACCTCGGCCCTGGACCCGGAGCTGGTCAACGAAGTGCTCAGCGTGGTGCGACAACTGGCCAAGGAAGGCATGACGCTGATCATGGTCACCCATGAAATGCGCTTCGCCCGGGAAGTCGGCGACAAACTGGTGTTCATGCACCAGGGCAAGGTGCATGAGGTGGGCGATCCCAAGGTGTTGTTCGCCAATCCGCAGACGGCCGAACTGGCTAACTTCATCGGCACGGTCGAGCCTGCCTGATCTTTACTGCCACAGAAGCATCCTGCGAATGGCTCTGGCTCAAGGGTTTGCTTCAGGTGCGTTGGCGTAAGCGGTCGATCGTGGCAGGATGGCAAGGTTATCGACCGAGACTTTTTGACCATGCCGCCATCCCAAGCCAAGAATCTGTCCCTGATCGCCGCCATCGACCTGGGCTCCAACAGCTTCCACATGGTCGTCGCCAAGGCCCAGAACGGGGAAATTCGCATTCTTGAGCGGCTCGGCGAGAAGGTCCAACTGGCCGCCGGCATCGATGAAGAACGCCAACTGAGCGAAGAATCCATCCAGCGCGGGCTCGATTGCCTCAAGCGGTTCGCCCAACTGATCAACGGCATGCCCCTGGGCGCGGTGCGGATCGTCGGCACCAACGCCCTGCGCGAGGCACGCAACCGGGGCGAGTTCATCCGCCGCGCCGAAGCCATCCTCGGCCATCCGGTGGAAGTCATCTCCGGCCGTGAAGAAGCCCGCCTGATCTACCTGGGCGTTTCCCATACTTTGGCCGACACCCCGGGCAAGCGCCTGGTGGCGGACATCGGTGGGGGCAGTACCGAGTTCATCATCGGCCAGCGCTTCGAGCCGCTGCTGCGCGAAAGCCTGCAGATGGGCTGCGTCAGCTACACCCAGCGTTATTTCCGCGACGGCAAGATCACCCCGGCCCGCTATGCCCAGGCCTATACGGCGGCGCGCCTGGAAATCATGAGCATCGAACACGCCCTGCATCGCCTGACCTGGGACGAAGCCATCGGCTCCTCGGGGACCATCCGGGCCATCGGCCTGGCGCTCAAGGCGGGTGGCCACGGCACTGGCGAAGTCAACGCCGAGGGCCTGGCCTGGCTCAAGCGCAGGGTGTTCAAGCTCGGTGAGGCGGACAAGATCGATTTCGAAGGCATCAAGCCCGACCGTCGGGCGATTTTCCCGGCGGGCCTGGCGATCCTCGAAGCGATTTTCGACGCCCTCGAATTGCAACGCATGGACCACTGCGAGGGCGCCCTGCGCGAAGGCGTGCTTTACGACCTGCTGGGACGGCATCATCACGAAGACGTGCGTGAACGCACCCTGGGCTCGCTCATGGAGCGTTATCACGTCGACCTGGAACAAGCCGTACGGGTCGAGCGCAAGGCGCTACATGCCTTCGACCAGGTCGCCGACGATTGGGACCTTAACGACGGGGTCTGGCGTGAGTTGCTGGGCTGGGCCGCCAAGGTCCATGAAGTGGGCCTGGACATCGCCCACTATCACTACCACAAGCACGGCGCCTACCTGATCGAGCACTCCGACCTGGCGGGTTTCTCCCGGGAAGACCAGCAGATGCTCGCGCTATTGGTACGCGGCCATCGGCGCAACATTCCCAAGGATAAATTCGCCGAGTTCGGCGACGACGGCATCAAGCTGATTCGCCTGTGCGTGCTGCTGCGTTTTGCGATCCTGTTCCACCACATCCGTGGCACCCAGGAAATGCCGCAAGTGGCCCTGCATGCCGACGGCGATCAGTTGGACGTGATGTTTCCCGACGGCTGGCTGGAAGAGAACCAACTGACCCAGGCCGACTTCGCCCAGGAAGCGGAATGGCTGACGCGGGTCGGGATTGTGTTGAACATCCACTGATTGCTTGCTGGAGTCCCTAGTGGCCCAACTGCAATCCATTGTGGCGAGGGAGCTTGCTCCCGCTGGAGGGCGAAGCCCTCCCAAGAGTTGGGGCTGCTGCGCCCGAAGCGTCGGACCGGCCCAGCGGGAGCAAGCTCCCTCGCCACAAAAGCTAAGCCTGCCACCCAACCTTCGAGCTTTTAACGAACCGCCAACACCGGGCTGCTCAAACGCTCCAACAAGGTCGCCTGGGCGCTGCGCGGGTTCTGGTTGCCGGTCGGCGTGTTGCGGATGTAACGGCCATCCGACTGCAGGCTCCAGCTGTGGGTGTTGTCGGTCAGGTAGCTTTCCAACTCCTTCTTGACCCGCAGGATCAGCTTCTTGCCTTCCACCGGGAAGCAGGTCTCGACCCGCTTGTCGAGGTTGCGCTCCATCCAGTCGGCGCTGGACAGGAACATCTGCTCCTCACCGCCGTTGAGGAAGTAGAACACCCGCGTGTGCTCCAGGAACCGCCCGATGATCGAGCGCACGTGGATGTTGTGGGACACCCCCGGAATGCCCGGCCGCAGGCAGCACATGCCCCGCACCACGAGGTCGATGCGCACGCCCGACTGGCTGGCCTTGTACAACGCCCGGATGATCTTCGGATCGGTCAGCGAGTTGAACTTGGCAATGATGTGGGCCGGTTTGCCATCCAGGGCGAACTGCGTCTCCCGGGCGATCATGTCGAGCATGCCCTTTTTCAGGGTGAACGGCGCATGCAGCAGTTTCTTCATGCGCAGGGTCTTGCCCATGCCGATCAACTGGCTGAACAGCTTGCCGACGTCCTCGCACAAGGCATCGTCGGAGGTCAGCAGGCTGTAGTCGGTGTACAGGCGGGCGTTGGCGGCATGGTAGTTGCCGGTGCCCAAGTGGGCGTAACGCACGATCTCACCGGCTTCACGGCGCAGGATGAGCATCATCTTGGCGTGGGTCTTGAAGCCGACCACGCCGTAGATCACCACCGCGCCTGCCGCTTGCAGGCGGCTGGCCAGTTGCAGGTTGGATTCCTCGTCGAAGCGGGCGCGCAATTCGATCACCGCCGTGACTTCCTTGCCGTTTCGCGCGGCGTCCACCAGGGCATCGACGATTTCCGAGTTGGCGCCGCTGCGATACAGGGTCTGGCGCACCGCCAGGACGTGGGGGTCCTTGGCGGCCTGGCGCAGCAGGTCGACCACCGGCGTGAACGACTCGAACGGGTGCAACAGGAGGATGTCCTGCTTGCTGATCACGCTGAAAATGTTCTCGCTGTTTTGCAGCAATTTCGGGATCTGCGGCGTAAACGGCGAATATTGCAGCTCCGGATGGCTGTCCAGGCCGGTGATGCTGAACAGTCGGGTCAGGTTGACCGGGCCGTTGACCTGGTACAGCTCGGTCTCGTGCAGGTTGAACTGCTTGAGCAGGTAGTCGGACAGGTGTTTGGGGCAGGTGTCGGCCACCTCCAAGCGCACCGCATCGCCGTAGCGACGGGAGAACAGCTCGCCGCGCAGGGCACGGGCCAGGTCTTCGACGTCCTCGGTGTCCACCGACAGGTCGGCGTTACGGGTCAGGCGGAACTGGTAGCAACCCTTCACTTTCATGCCCTGGAACAGGTCATCGGCGTGGGCGTGGATCATCGACGACAGGAACACATAATTGTCCCCGGGGCCGCCGACGTCTTCCGGCACACGAATGATGCGCGGCAACAGGCGCGGCGCCGGGATGATCGCCAGGCCGGAATCGCGACCGAAGGCGTCGATGCCTTCCAGCTCGACGATGAAGTTCAGGCTCTTGTTGACCAGCAGCGGGAACGGGTGCGTCGGATCGAGGCCGATCGGCGTAATGATCGGTGCGATCTCGTCGCGGAAATAGCGGCGCACCCAAGTCTTGATCTTGGTGTTCCAGTTGCGCCGGCGGATGAAGCGCACCTGGTGCTTTTCCAGCTCCGGCAACAGGATGTCGTTGAGGATCGCGTACTGCCGGTCCACATGACCGTGGACCAGTTCGCTGATGCGCGCCAAGGCCTGGTGCGGTTGCAGACCATCGGCGCCGGCCTGTTCACGGGCGAAGGTGATCTGCTTCTTCAGGCCGGCCACACGAATTTCGAAAAACTCGTCCAGGTTGCTGGAAAAGATCAGCAGGAACTTCAGCCGCTCCAGCAGCGGGTAGGACTCGTCCAGCGCCTGCTCCAGCACGCGGATGTTGAACTGCAGTTGCGACAGCTCGCGATGGATGTACAGGCTGCTGTCATCCAGGTTCGGAATAGCAATCGCCGGCGCCGGGGCAGGCTCGACCACAGCCGGGGGAGCGGGCTCCAGCTCCGGCGGTGTCTCGGCGACTGGCTCGACCACGGGTTGAGCGTCTTTTACGGCAACTTCTGTGAGTCCTTCGGTATTCATCGCAAGTTCCTGGGAGGCTATTTCTGCTCTCGTAACAATTGGGCGGCGCGCACGGCAAAGTAAGTCAGGATGCCATCAGCGCCTGCGCGTTTGAAAGCGGTCAAGGACTCCAGGATCACCCCTTCGCCCAACCAACCGTTCTGGATCGCGGCCATGTGCATGGCGTACTCGCCGCTGACCTGATAAACAAAGGTCGGCACTTTGAATTCGTCTTTGACCCGGCAAAGAATGTCGAGGTAGGGCATGCCAGGCTTGACCATGACCATGTCTGCCCCTTCTGACAAGTCAGCCGCCACTTCGTGCAAGGCTTCCTGACTGTTGGCCGGGTCCATCTGATAAGAGGCCTTGTTGGCCTTGCCCAGGTTCAGCGCCGAGCCGACCGCATCGCGGAACGGGCCGTAATAGGCGCTGGCGTACTTGGCCGAGTAGGCCATGATCCGCACATTGACGTGACCGGCGACCTCGAGGGCTTCGCGGATCGCCTGGATGCGCCCGTCCATCATGTCCGACGGCGCTACCACCTGGGCACCGGCCTCGGCATGGGACAACGCCTGCCGGACCAGCGCATCGACGGTAATGTCGTTCTGCACATAGCCTTCTTCGTCGAGGATACCGTCCTGCCCGTGGGTGGTGAACGGGTCCAGCGCCACGTCGGTGATCACCCCCAGTTCCGGGAAACGCGCACGCAGGGCACGGGTCGCACGTTGGGCAATGCCCTCCGGGTTCCAGGCTTCGGCGGCGTCCAGGGACTTGAGCGCCGGCGGCGTAACCGGGAACAGGGCCAGCGCCGGAATGCCCAGCTCGACCCAGTGGGCGGCTTCTTCGAGCAGCAGGTCGATGGTCAGGCGCTCCACCCCGGGCATCGACGCCACCGCTTCGCGACGGTTCTCACCGTCCAGCACGAACACCGGCAGGATCAGGTCATCGGTGGTCAGCACGTTTTCACGCACCAGCCGACGAGAGAACTCATCACGGCGGTTGCGACGCAGACGGGTAGCAGGGAACAGACGATTGGCGGGGGTAAAGCTCACGGCAGACTCCTGAGCCCGCAGACGGGCGAGCGTGACAGTTATAAGCGGCCATTATGACGAACGCGTGACAGTTGTGCGAAAGCGCGACCGGTAGTCGCAGTCATTGTCTTCTGTAGGAATTGTTCACGTCGAGACACATTTCGATACTTTCCTGAATGTGCCCGAAGGGTTAGGCTGCGCGTTCATTTCGCCAGCACCCAGACAATGCTCCAACAATTTCTGCATGACTTCGGCTACTTGGCCCTGTTTATCGGCACGTTCTTCGAAGGCGAAACCATCCTCGTGCTCGCAGGCTTCCTGGCGTTCCGTGGCTACATGGACATCAACCTGGTGGTCGTCGTGGCGTTCTGCGGCAGCTACGCGGGCGATCAGCTGTGGTATTTCCTGGGGCGCAAGCACGGCCGCAAGCTCTTGGCGCGCAAGCCGCGCTGGCAGTTGATGGGCGATCGCGCGTTGGAGCACATCCGCCGGCATCCGGACATCTGGGTCCTGAGTTTCCGCTTCGTCTACGGCCTGCGCACGGTGATGCCGGTGGCCATCGGCCTGTCAGGCTACCCGCCGGGCCGCTACCTGCTGCTCAACGGCATCGGCGCGGCAATCTGGGCCACGGCCCTGGCCGCCGCCGCGTACCACTTCGGCGCGGTGCTGGAAGGCATGCTGGGTAGCATCAAGAAATACGAACTGTGGGTGCTCGGCGCGCTGCTGGTGCTGGGCCTGG
Organism: Pseudomonas sp. Z3-6; assembly: GCF_051131985.1. Taxonomy (NCBI): domain Bacteria; kingdom Pseudomonadati; phylum Pseudomonadota; class Gammaproteobacteria; order Pseudomonadales; family Pseudomonadaceae; genus Pseudomonas; species Pseudomonas sp. Z3-6. The sequence goes on along the minus strand of NZ_CP071644.1, from coordinate 373,681 downwards.
TCCTGTGGCTGCGCCGGCGCATCAAGAATGCGCGGCTGGCCAAGAAAGTCCTCGAAGCCGAGCGACTCGAACAAGCCAAGTCTGCCGAGCCTACGACGCCAACCGAGTAAACCGGCTGCGGCAGCAGTACAGCCCGATGCCGCTGAGCAGGCTGTAGCTGAGCAGCCCGACCCAGGCCCCATGGCTCATCACAGCGCTGGCCGGCCACAACCCGGCCAAGGGCGCCAGCCATACCAGCGGCAGGTTCGACGCCAGCCGCAACAGCTCCAGCTTCAGCGCCCACGGGCGATTCTCCAGGGCCACGCCCAACACGAACAGACCGAACGCCACCGCGCCCCAACCCAGCACCAGGGCGGCGACCGGCAGGCTGCCTTCAAGGTTCATCAAATAACTGCCCAAGGCAATGTAGACGCCGAACTGCAGCCCTGCGTACCACTGCTGGCGCAGGTCCAGCGGCACTTCGAATTTGCGGAACTGGCTCAAGTCCGGCTTGTTCAGCGGGTACCGGGCCGCGACATCCGCCGGACGCCAACCGGTGGGCATGAACCAGATTCGCAGCTTGTCCCACCAGCGCCCCGCTCGCCGCGCATCGGCCCACAGCTGGGCATAGAACTGCAGGTTGGCCCACAACGGATTCCAGCTCGCCAGCGGCGTGGTCACGCCAAAAATCACCGGCTCGTTATCGTCTTCTTCCTGGAAGGTGCCAAACAGACGGTCCCAAATAATGAACACCCCGCCGTAGTTGCGATCCATGTAGAGAGGGTTCTGTGCATGGTGGGCACGATGATTGGACGGCGTCACGAAACACCACTCCAGCCAGCCGAGCTTGGGAATGTGCTGGGTGTGGACCCAGAACTGGTACAGCAGATTCAACGCCGCAACGCTGACGAAGACCACCAACGGCACGCCCAATACGGCGAGCGGGACGTAGAAGACCCAGCTCAACAGGAAGCCGGTGCTGGTCTGGCGCAACGCGGTGGACAGGTTGTAGTCCTCGCTCTGGTGATGCACCGAATGGGCGGCCCAGAGGATGTTGCGCTCATGCCCCATGCGGTGCAGCCAGTAATAGCAGAAGTCGTAGAGCACAAAGGCAAACACCCAGGTCCAGGCCCGGTCGGCAGGGAGCTCGATGACGGCCAGGTGCTTCAACGCAAAGGCATAGGTCACCAGTCCCACGCCTTTGGTCAGCAGGCCGGTGGTGGTCGACAGCACGCCGGTGCTCACGCTGTTGATCGCGTCTGCCACGCGGTAGTGGCTCACGCCCCGCCAGCGATCGGCCAACAACTCGACGGCAATCAGCACAAAGAAGAACGGCACGGCATACAGGATGAAGTTCATGACGCAACCCGGGCAGGCGAGGCAGGGAGATAACCGGCAGGTTAGGTGTAGCTGCCCGATCCCCCTATGGCAACGAGTGACAAATTAGTAGACATTTAACGCCATGAATCTGGAGAAAAAGCCCATGAGCAAAAAAATTGCAGTGATCCTTTCCGGCTGTGGCGTGTATGACGGCGCCGAGATCCACGAAAGCGTGATCACCTTGCTGCGCCTCGATCAGCGCGGGGCGCAGGTCCAGTGCTTCGCCCCCGACATTGCCCAGTTGCATGTGATCAATCACCTGACAGGCGAGGAGATGCCCGAGAGCCGCAACGTGTTGGTGGAGTCCGCGCGGATCGCCCGGGGCAACGTGAAGGATTTGCGTGACGCCAACGTCGACGATTTCGATGCGCTGATCGTACCCGGTGGCTTTGGCTCGGCGAAAAACCTCTCCAACTTTGCCGTCGAAGGCGTCGGTTGCACGGTCCAGCCAGAAGTCCTGGCCTTGACCGAGGCCTTTGCCGAGGCCGGTAAACCGGTGGGGCTGATCTGCATCTCCCCGGCCCTGGCAGCAAAAATCTATGGCCCGGGGGTGACCTGCACCATCGGCAACGACCCGGACACGGCGGCGGCCGTGAGCAAAATGGGCGGTACCCACGAAGACTGCGCGGTGACCGACATCGTCGAGGACCGCGCGCGCAAACTGGTCAGTACCCCGGCCTACATGCTGGCGCAGAACATCAGCGAAGCGGCTTCGGGCATCAACAAGCTGGTGGACCGGGTGTTGGAATTGACGCACGAGAACGACGCCTGACCCCGCAACCGCTCCTGAACCTTCTTCCTGTGGGAGCGGGCTTGCTCGCGAATGCGGTGTGTCAGTCATCGATGAGCCAACTGAACCGACGCCTTCGCGAGCAAGCCCGCTCCCACAAGGGAATTGAGGCAAGACTCAGGAAACTCGAGTCAACCGAGTCAGGATCCGATCCAGCGCATTGGCAAATCCTTGCTTGTCCCGCTCGCTGTACGCCGCCGGGCCGCCACCCATATGCCCCTGCTCACGCAAATCGGTGAACAGGTTGCGCACCGCCAGGCGCTCGCCCATGTTTTGCGCGTCGAACTCCTTGCCCCGCGGATCCAGGGCGGCGACGCCCCTCTTTACCAACCGGTCGGCCAAGGGCACGTCGCTGCAGATCACCAGCTCACCCGGCACGGCGTGCTCCACCAGGTAATCGTCCGCCGCGTCAGGGCCGCTGGGCACCACGATCAACTTCACACAGGCCAGGGCCGGCTTGATCTGCGGTTGGCCAGCCACCAGCACCACCTCGAACCGGCGCTTCAAGGCGAACTTGACCACCAGTTCCTTCGCCGCCTTGGGACAGGCGTCGGCGTCGATCCATACGCGCATTGAGTGGCTTCCTCTAAATTAAAAAGCATCGCGGGCAAGCCTTGCTCCCACAGGTAAGTGCTGGCTGTGGGAGCAAGGCTTGTGCGGGAGCAGGCTTGTGTGGGAGCAAAGCTTGCTCGCGATCATGAGCGCAGCGAATGCCGCTTTTCAGGAAACCTGCACCCGACGCTTCTCCGCCACCCAACTGCGCCCATACAGCACCACGATCGCCACGATCGCCACCACTTGCGCGGCCAGCGAATAGGCATCGGCATGAATGCCCAGCCAGTCGAAGTCGAAGAACGCCACCGGATGGGTGCCGAAAATCCCGGCTTCCTGCAACGCCTTCACGCCATGACCGGCGAACACCACCGACAGCGCGCACAACAACGCGGCGTTGATGCTGAAGAACAGCGTCAGCGGCAGTTTCGCCGAGCCGCGCAGGATCACCCAGGCCAACCCCACCAGCAACACCAGCGCCGTCGCACCGCCGGCCAGCACCGCGTTGTGCCCGGCAGGGCCCGCTTGCAGCCACAGGGTTTCGTAGAACAGGATCACTTCGAACAGTTCGCGATAGACCGAGAAGAACGCCAGGATCGCAAAACCAAAACGACCACCGCCGCCCACCAGGCTGCTCTTGATGTAGTCCTGCCAGGCCGCTGCGTGGCGACGGTCGTGCATCCAGACGCCCAGCCACAGCACCATCACGCTGGCGAACAACGCCGTCGCGCCTTCGAGCAACTCGCGCTGGGCACCGCTGACGTCGATCACATACGCCGCCAGGCCCCAGGTCGCCAGGCCGGCCAGCAGCGCCAGGCCCCAACCGACGTTAACGCTGCGCACCGCCGACTGCTGGCCGGTGTTGCGCAGGAATGCCAGGATTGCCGCCAGCACCAGGATCGCTTCCAACCCTTCACGCAGCAGGATCAGCAAGCCGGAGATGTAGCTCAGCGACCAGCTCAAGCCATCGCCGCCCAGCAAGTCGGCGGACGCTTTCAACTTGGCCTTGGCCGCGTCCAGGCGCTGTTCGGCCTGCTCCACCGGCAGACCGTCCTGCAGCGACTGACGGTAGGCCATCAGGGCCTTTTCGGTGTCTTTGCGCACGTTGGCATCGACATTGTCCAGCGAGCTTTCCACCAGCTCGAAACCTTCCAGATAAGCCGCGACCGACAGGTCGTAGGCCTGGTCATGGTCACCGGCGCGATACGCCGCGATGCTTTTGTCCAGAGTAGCGGCCGTGTAGTCGAGCAACTGCGCCGGGCCACGTTGCACCTGTGGCGGCTGGGCACGCTGGGCACGGAATGTCGCCGCCGCCGCCGGGCCTTGCGCGGCGAGGACTTCGCCCGGGGTCTGGCGCGCCAGGTCAGCGAGGTTAAAGACTTGTTCACTTTTGGCCGCGGCCGGGTCGGCGCTGAAGCTGGCGATGTAGGTCGCCAGGTCCCAGCGTTGACGGTCGTCGAGCTGATCGGCGAAGGCCGGCATGTCGGTGCCTTCGATGCCCATGCCGAGGGTGTTGTAGATCCCATAGAGGCTCAGGCGATCCAGGCGCTGGGCGTCCCGCAAGTTGGCGGGCGGCGGTTCCAGGCCAACACCGGCAGGACCGTCGCCGGCACCGCTGGCACCGTGGCACACCGAACAATTCTGCGCATACAACGGCGCACCGCGAATGGGATCGGGAGTGATGACCGGCGCTTGGCTGACTTCATATGCCACCGCCAGCTTGGCCCCCAGCTGCCGCGCCAGGCGGGCGACTTCGCCGCCGTCCTGGCGCTGGGTGATCGCCGTGCGCAAGGCGCCGATGCCCTGGACCAACTCGGCCTTTTCCGGTTTGGCCGGCAACCCGACGATCAACCCTTCCAGCGCCTGGGTGAACTCCAACTGCTCGCGGTACTCCGCCTCGTCGATGACCTTGCCTGCCTCGACCGTAGCCGGGTAATCCGCCCCGATGTAATCCAATAAATGCAGCGCCTGGGGGGCACTTTCGAGGGTGTCGGCCAGCAGCGAAGTGCTGCACAGCGCAAGCAATGGCAATACAAGCCAGGCCAGCAAACGGAACGGCGCAGTCATGAATGACTCTCGGTTGGTAATAAGAAGTAACACATTGTTCACTTCCAATGGCTTTGGCTCAAGGGCGGATGTGCCTGGGGAGCCGATTTTCATCGGATTTTCATGCTTTGGAGGTGATGTCACAAAAACAGCATTTCGCAATTGAAAAGCCATTACATAGCCAAGCGCCATGTTTATAATCCCGCGGCCTTCTTATCATTCGATGGCATAAAAGCTCCTCTTTTTATGAGGAACCGACAGCGTTTCGACGCTCGTCCGTGGGATCGCTCCAGCCCGGCCCGCACACCCCCGGCTGCTATCAGGGAAGAAAATGTTCATGGCATCCCGTGCCGTTCTTTCGGTCGCCCTCGGCGCGATCACCTTGTTGTCCGGCTGCTCGGCCTTTCGCAACTACGACAGCGAATTGGCCCAGACCAACCAGCAGCTGGCGTCCGGCAACGTCGACGGCGCGTTGACCCTGCTGGAAAAGAACAACTCCAGCCAGGACAAAGACCTGCTGTATTACTTCGAGAAAGGTGAGCTGCTGCGTGCCAAGGGCGATTTGTCCGGCAGCCAGACCGCCTGGAACAGCGCCGATCAGCAGGTCGGCCAGTGGGAGGATGCGGTCAAGCTCGACACAGCCAAGTACCTGGCCCAGTTCGGCAGCTTCCTGGTCAACGATAAAGTCCGCCGCTACGAAGGCTACGATTACGAAAAGGTCATGCTGACCACGCAGATGGCCTTGAATCTGCTGGCAGTGAACGACTTCGACGGCGCCCGGACCCAGATCAAGAAGACCCACGAACGCGAAGCGGTGATCGCCGACCTGCGGGACAAGGAATACCTCAAGCGCGAGGAGGAAGCCGAGAAACAAGGGGTCAGGACCGAATACAAGGACCTCCAGGGTTACCCGGTGGCCAGCCTCGACGCCCCGGAAGTCGTCGGCCTCAAAAACAGTTACCAAAGCGCGTTCAGCCACTACCTGGCCGGTTTCGTCTACGAAGCCCTGGGTGAAAAAGACCTGGCCGCGCCGGGCTATCGCAAGGCCGCCGAACTGCGCCCCAACACGCCATTGCTGGAGCAGGCCCTGCGCGACCTGGACAAGCCTGCCGCCAAAAGCGATGACAGCGACATCCTGATCGTGGTGCAGAGTGGCCTGGCGCCGTCCCGGGACTCGATCCGCATTCCCCTTCCGCTGCCGATCAGCGGCAACTTGGTCATCACACCGTTGTCGTTCCCGCTGATCAAGCCTGACACCTCCACAGCCACCTTCGGCCAGATCGGTGTCGATGGCCGCCAGTTGGACCTGACCCAGCTCAACAGCACCACCGCCATGTCCCGCCGGGCCCTGCGCGACGACATGCCGGGCATCATCCTGCGCACCACCGTGCGCGCCGTCACCCGTGGCGTGGCGCAAAAGCAAATCAACGAAACCAATCCCTTGGCCGGCTTGGCCGTGGGTCTTACCTCGGCGGTACTCGAAGGCGCCGACACCCGGACCTGGCGCACCCTGCCCGACTACACCCAAGTGGTGCGCCTGCGCCTGAAGAAAGGCGAGCACCAGGTCACCCTGCCAAGCGCGGTGGGCGGTTCGGTGGTCAAGGTCACCGTCGACCAGCGCTACCAGGTCATCACGCTGCGAGCGGTGGGTAACCAAGTGTTCGCCGGCGGCCTGGCGGCCCAGGTGATACCAAGCGCCAACCCGACCGCCATTGCCCTCAAGCAACCTTAAGAACGGAGTCTTGTTCACATGCGTTTAAAACTGATCGCCGTCGGCGCCCTGGCCTTGCTGGCCGGTTGCGCCACCCCGCCGCCACCGGAGCCGGGCAGCGCCGCCAGCAAGGTCGTGGCGATGGGCAAGACCAAGAACATCGTGGTCGGCGCCATGCGCGTGGCCCGGGAAAACGGCTACATGACCGTCAATGTCCAGTTGAGCAATACCAGCTACAACAACAAGACGATGTATTACCGCTTTGCCTGGCTGGGGCCGGAAGGCTTTCCGATCGCCGAAGAAGAAACCTGGAAAAGCCTGACGATGTATGGCGAACAGACCAGTTTCCTGCCGGCCATCGCACCGACACCCAAGGCCGTGGACTTCCGTTTGGAAATCAATACCCCTTGAGCCTGATCCCGGTCGGTCAAGCCAGCACCGGACCTGTGGCGAGGGAGCTTGCTCCCGCTGGGCCGCGAAGCGGCCCCAAGATCTTGCGGTCGCTACGCAACCGAGCGGGAGCAAGCTCCCTCGCCACAGGGACCGTCGGCACAAGTTCCTTTACCGATCGGCATTGCACCTAAGCCCATATTCATTCAGTTTTCGAGAGCCCCCACATGTTCGTACGCATTTCCTCCCTCGCCCTCGCCGCCCTGCTGGTCAGCGGCTGTGCCAACAACTCGCCGGTCCTGGGCAACAAGAACATCAGCTACGGCGATACCAAGGCCGTGGAAACCGTGACCAACGAGTTCGGCTCCACCGACCTGCAAATGATCGCCGAGTCCATGACCCGCTCCCTGGCCCAGTCCGGCATCCTGCAGGGTCGCCCGGTTGTCCAGGTCTATGACGTGAAGAACAAGACCAGCGAATACATCGACACCCGCGAAATCACCACCAGCATCAAGACCCAGTTGATGAAGACCGGCGCGGCCCGTTTCGCCAGCGACAACACCGCCATGGAAAGCCAGGTCGACCAGCTCAAGCTGCAGAACCAGAGCGGCCTGTACAAGAAAAGCACCGTGGCCAAGACCGGCAACATGATCGCTGCCAAGTACCGCCTCGAGGGCTCCATCAGCTCGATCGTCAAGCGCAGCAGCGACTACAAGGACGTCTTCTACAAATTCAGCCTGCAATTGATCGACGTCGAGAGCGGTCTGGCCGAGTGGATGGACGAAAAAGAAATCCGCAAGACCACGGAGCGCTAAGCCATGCGCACATGGATAGGCATCATGGCCCTGGCCTGCGCATTCAGTGCCCAGGCGGCCCCAAAAGTCGCGGTAACCGACCTGGCGTACCAGGAACGGGTGGAGGAATACATCCACACCGTTTCGGCGCAGAGCAACTTCCAGGCGACCCCCTACAGCGCCAGCGCTTCCTCGAGCTACGACGAGATGGAAGCCACCAGCAGCTACATCGAGCAGGGCGAACTGCGCAAGTTCACCGGCGACATCAAGGGCGAGATCCTGCGCAGCGGCATGTTCCAGCTGACCCAGGGCACGCCCCACACGGCGGCATCCAGTGGCGACGTGTATGACGTGATCAAGCGCATCAAGGCCGGCAACTTCAAGGGTGCCGACTACGTGCTGTTCGGCACCGTGTCGGACATCGATTTCACCCGCGACATCAACGAGCTGGCCCATACCGACAGCTACTCGGCTGTGCTGGCGTTGACCCTGGTGGCGGACTTCAGCCTGATCAACACCAAGACCTACGAGATCACCTCGGCCTTCACGGCCATGGGCGAAGGCCAGGACACCAAGTTGCTGAACCACCGGGACGCACGCATCAGCCTCAACCGCCCGCGGGTGGTCCGCGAAGTGTCCAAGGCCCTGGGTGAAGACGTGGCGCGGCAACTGAGCGAACAACTCGGCGGCCCGAGCTACGAGCAACCTGGCGAACCGGTACAGCGCAATAACCTGCCTCGGGATACGGCGCCGGTGATCTTGCGCTGAGTCATACCGTCGGGTAGCTGTTTAGCGGCTCTTGTGGCGAGCTAGCTGTTTTAGCTTCTGTGATGAGCTGAATGCTTTTGTGGCGAGGGAGCTTGCTCCCGCTCGGTTGCGCAGCGACCGCAAGATCTTGGGGCCGCTTCGCAGCCCAGCGGGAGCAAGCTCCCTCGCCACAAAAGCCCTCTACAAAAGCCAGCCACAAAAGCTACCTCGCCACAGGTTTTGCTTTATGCAGCAGCCTTTCTGATCGTCGCAAGCAAACCCGCCGCGCCAATGAACATACCCGCGAAGGCACGGTTCATCCGCCGCTGTTGTTTCGGTGTGCGCAACAGACGCAGGACTTTAGACGCCAACCCGGTGTACCCGGCCATGACGATGAGATCGACGGCGATCATGGTGACGCCCAGGATCAGGTACTGCTGGATCAACGGTGCATGGGGATTGATGAACTGCGGCAACACCGCCAGCATGAACACCAGCGCCTTGGGGTTGCTGACATTGACCAGGAAACCGCGAAACACCAGCGCCAGGGGCTTACCTATGGGCCGTGGGGCCGCGTCGTCGGTCATGTCGCCGGGAATGGCTCGCCACTGCTTGACCCCCAGGTAGACCAGGTAGGCCACGCCGAACCACTTGATGGCATAGAACGCAGTGGCCGACGCCGTGAGGATCGCGCCAACACCGGCGGCAACGACCAGGATTTGCAACGCCAGGCCCAATTGCAGGCCCAAGGCGTTCCAGTAACCGCGCCAAAAGCCATATCGCAGACCGCTGGACATCGATGCAATCGCGCCGGCACCCGGCGAAAGACTGATCACCCAGCACGCAGCGAAAAACGCCAACCATGTTTCCAGCACCATTGCACTCCCCGGCTCGGATTCGTCGAAACGACTAAGCTAATGCGCCGTCACGCCGTTGACCATCGTTTTTTGCACACGCATTTGAGTCGATGCAAACACCGTGGCGAGGGAGCTCGCTCCCGCTGGGCCGCGTAGCGGCCCTATGCGTTATTCGACGAACCCACCCACCGGAAACGCCTCACTGCCGCGCCAGCGCCGCACCGAGCGCTGGAAGAACAGGCTGTTGGGCACTTGCACCATCGCGCTGCCGGTGCCGAGTTCCTCGGGTTCGATCAGCGTGGTGTACAGCAGATTGATTGCCACCACGCGCCCCTTGATACCGGGCTTGTCGGTGCTATCCACCAACTCGACCACATCGCCCAGGCGAAAGGGTCCCACGGTGTAGATCAAAACGGCGCAGAACAGGTTGGACAGCACGCTCCAGATGGCGAAGAACGCCACCGCTGCCACCGCGACAAAACCCGACAGCGCCGTCCACAGCACCGTGGCCGAGACACCCAGGCGTTCGAGCACCACCAGCACCGCAGTGCCCATGATCAGCCAGCGCAGCACACCCCGCAGGATAATCACCAGTTGGGGTGGGAGCGGGTAACGCTCACCCAGGCCCGTGAGCGCACGCGCGACGAAGCGCTGCGAGACATAACCGGCCACCAGGATCAGCAGGATTTGCACACCGAGCCAGATCGGCTCGATCCACATGACAGGGACAGGCAACGCCAACGCTTCCATCAGGACAACGCCTCCAGCTCCGCTTGCAGGTTTTCCAGCAATTCCAGCGCGTGCATCCAAGCCTCCTCGAGCTCCGCTTCCCGGACCTTCAGCTTGGCCTGTTCGGCCAGCAGGTCACGCAACTCATCCTTGCGCGCTGCCTCGTAGAGACCACTGTCGCCCAGGCTGGTTTCGATTTTCTGCAGTTTTTCATGCAGCTTGCCCAGCTCGGCTTCGAGCTTGTCGGCCTCGCGCTTGTGCGGCGCCAGTTGCTGGCGCAGTGCGGCGGCGGCCTGGCGCTGGGCTTTCTTGTCGGTCTTGTCCGGGTTGACCGGTGTGCTGCTGACCGGCGCGTTGCGCTGGCGGTACTCCACCAGCCAACGGGCGTAGTCCTCCAGGTCACCGTCGAACTCCTCGACCTTGCCATCGGCGACCAGGAAGAAGTTATCCGTGGTGCTCTTGAGCAAATGCCGATCGTGGGACACCACCAATACCGCGCCACTGAATTCCTGTAAGGCCATGGTCAGGGCCAGGCGCATTTCCAGGTCCAGGTGGTTGGTCGGTTCATCGAGCAGCAACAGGTTCGGTCGGCCCCAGGCGATCAATGCCAGTGCCAGACGGGCCTTTTCGCCACCGGAGAAATTCAGCACCGGCTCGTCGATGCGCGCCCCGCGGAAATCGAAACCACCGAGGAAATCGCGCAGGGTCTGTTCGCGCTCGGTCGGCGCCAACCGTTGCAGGTGCAGCAGCGGGCTGGCCTTGGAATCCAGGGAGTCGAGCTGGTGCTGGGCGAAGTAGCCGACGACGGTGTTTTCACCTCGGGTCAGGCGCCCGGCCAGAGGCTCGAGTTCGCCGGACAGGTTCTTGATCAGGGTCGACTTACCGGCACCGTTGGGGCCCAGCAGACCGATCCGCGCTCCAGGGGTCAGTTGCAGCTTGACCTTCTCCAGCACGGTCTTGTCGCCGTAGCCCAGGCGCGCGTCGGACAGGTCGATCAATGGGCTGGAGATCTTGGTCGATTCGCGGAAGACAAAATCGAACGGTGAATCGACGTGGGCCGCCGATAGTTCTTCCATCCGCTCCAGCGCCTTGATCCGGCTCTGGGCCTGGCGGGCCTTGGTGGCCTGGGCCTTGAAGCGGGCGATGTAGCTTTCCATGTGCGCACGTTGCGCCTGTTGCTTCTCGTAGGCCTGCTGTTGCTGGGCCAGGCGTTCGGCACGCGCGCGCTCGAAGGCGCTGTAGCCGCCGCGATACAAGGTGAGCTTGCGCTGATCGACATGGGCCACGTGATCCACCACCGCGTCGAGGAAATCGCGGTCATGGGAAATCAGCAGCAGCGTGCCTGGGTAACTCTTGAGCCAGTCTTCGAGCCAGATGATGGCGTCGAGGTCCAGGTGGTTGGTCGGCTCATCAAGCAGCAACAGATCCGAAGGGCACATCAATGCCTGGGCCAAGTTCAGGCGCATCCGCCAGCCACCGGAGAAGTCCCCGACCTGGCGATCCATCTGCTCATTGGTAAAGCCCAGCCCGGCGAGCAATTTGCGCGCGCGGGCATCGGCGGTGTAGCCATCGGCACTGTCGAGTTCCGAATGCAGGCGGGCCTGTGCGGCACCGTCGTGGGCCGCTTCCGCCGCCGCCAGGTCACGTTGCACCTGGCGCAGGCGCAGGTCGCCATCGAGCACGTAGTCCACCGCCAGGCGCTCGAGGGTGTCGACCTCCTGGCGCATGTGGGCGATGCGCCAGTCGGCCGGCAGCAGGCAATCGCCCGAGTCCGGGTGCAACTCGCCTCGCAGCAAGGCGAACAGGCTCGATTTGCCGGCGCCGTTGGCACCGATGAGGCCGGCTTTGTGGCCGGCGTGCAGGGTCAGCTCGGCGTCTTCTAGCAGACGTTGCGGGCCACGCTGTAAAGTCAGGTTCTGAAGTCGGATCATAATGGCGGCGGAGTCTACCAGCTTCGCTCGCAACTGGCGCGAGTAGCACGATGTCCCCTGACCTGTGGAGTTTTTCCCTCGACCTCTATGCCAAGCCTGGCGTAGAGCCTGCGTGCCTGGCGGCACAAGACGCCGGCGCCAACGTCTGCCTGCTGCTTTGTGGCCTGTGGCTGGCGCAGCGCGGCGTGGCCTGCAATGAACACCGGCTGCAGCGACTTCGACGAATGGCCGAGCCGTGGGAGACCGAGGTGGTGCGGCCACTGCGTACGCTTCGCAACCAATGGAAAGCCGGCGCCCTTCAGGACACGGCACTCAATGGCCTGCGCGAACAGGTCAAGCAGCTGGAGTTGGCCGCCGAACGGCGATTGTTGGAAAGATTGGAAGCGCTGGCCATGGATTGGCCGGGGGCACAACAGAACGATTCAGCGCAATGGCTGCAAGGGCTGGCGGCGAATGCCGAACCCGCGAGCCGCGACGCGCTGCATCAGCTGCGCGTCGCGGTGTCCGGCACTTAGGAAGCGCTGGTTGGGGTGCTGCTGGCGGTCGGCGCAACGGCAGCTGGGCTGGTCGCCGCGGCCGGCGTGCTGGCGGTTGGCGCAGGTGCCGCGGTCGGAGCCGGAGCCGATGTTGCGGGCTTGGCGGCTGGCGCAGTCGCAGGTTTTGCAGCGGCTGGTTTTTTCACGGCCGGTTTCGCGGCGGGCTTGGCAGCAACTGGTTTCGCGGCGGCTGGCTTGGCAGCCGTTGGCTTCGCAACTGCAGGCTTGGCCGCGGCCGGTTTGGCAGCGGGTTTAGCCGCGGTTTTGGCAGGGGCTTTGGCAGCGACTGGCTTGGCAGCGGTTTTTGCAGCGGGCTTGGCCGCAGCCGTTTTGGTTGCCGCAGGCTTCGCTGCCGGTTTGGCAGCAGGCTTGGCGGCAGCCGGTTTTGCAGTGGCTTTTACCGGCGCTTTGGCAGCCGGTTTAGCGGCGGCTGTTTTAGCGGCAGGTTTGGCGACAGCTTTTGCCGCAGGCTTGGCGGCAGGTTTAGCAGCCGCTTTTACAGCAGGCTTGGCAGCGGCAGGTTTAGCGGCCGCCGTTTTTGCAGCGGGCTTGGCAGCCGCCTTGACGACTGGTTTTTTCGCCGCAGGTTTTGCAGCGCTGGCAGCGACGGGTTTGGCAGCCGGCTTGCTGGCGGCTTTGGCCGGTGCTTTGGCGGCAGGCTTGGCAGCGACTTTGGCCGGGGCTTTGGCGGCAGGCTTGGCAGCGACTTTTGCCGGTGCTTTTGCCACGGCGGGTTTAGCCGCCGGCTTCTTGGCCGATACAGCGGCAGGCTTGGCAGCACGAAGCGACAGCGCCTTGCCCGCGGCTTCTTGCACGCGACCGACGCCCTGGGCCAGTTTCAGGCTTTCCTGGGCATCACGCTTGAGTTGCAGAATGTAGGCGCGGGTTTCGGACTGACGATCCTTCAAGGCATCGAGCAAGTCTTCGAGTTCTTTCACGACGTCTTTAGCCTTGGCTTGGGCCTTGGCCTTGCCAGCGGTGGCTGCGTCTTGCAGTTTGGTGCGCGACTTGTGCAGTTTTTCCTGCGCCTTGCCGCGTTGCTTTTCCAGTTTGGCGAGCAGTTTTTCAGCATCAGCCAGCGCTTGGGAGCAGGCATTTTCCAGATGTTCGAGCAGGCTGCCCGAGAGTTGTTGGAGCAAGTGCAACGGAGTGTTTACAGGCTTCTTGGTGGCCGACATGGTTTACCTCCTGACTGACGTGAGTGCGGCTCATACTAGACCTCTGCTGCAACCGCCGCTAGGGCATGTTGACAGTACACAAGACGTTGCGTTGCAAGGGAGGAAAAATCTTCTGCGCCAGTGCCTTGGCAATCCACCTCTACAGATATCGGCACTGGCATAATTCCTCGATTCGAGGCCGGAGAGCACACATGTCGCGTCACCTGTTTTTACTCCTGTGCATGGCTTGCGCCACGGTCCAGGCCGCTGAAAAAACCAGCGCAAACGATGCCCACGATTTGGCTTACAGCCTGGGCGCCAGCCTCGGCGAACGCCTGCGCCAGGACGTGCCGGACCTGCAGATCAAAGCCTTGGTTGAAGGTTTGCAACAGGCCTACCTGGGCAAGCCGCTGGCGCTCAAGGATGAGCGCATCGAACAAATCCTGGCCGAGCACCAGGCGCAACTGAACGCGCCTTCGACAACGCCGCAAACCGAAGCCGCATTGAAAACCGAGCAACAATTTCTCGTCGAAGAAAAGAACCGACCCGGCGTCCAGCAACTGGCAGACGGCATCCTGCTGACCGAAATCAAGCCAGGCCATGGCGCGAAGGCCGGCCCTCATGGCAAGGTCCAGGTGCTGTATACCGGTCGACTGCCGGACGGCTCCGTATTCGATTCCAACCGCCAGGCACAATGGTTCAACCTCGACAGTGTGATTGACGGTTGGCGCAGTGCATTGCCGCAAATGCCGGTCGGCGCGAAATGGCGACTGGTGATTCCGTCGTCCCTGGCCTATGGCGCTGAAGGGGCCGGGGATGTGATCCCGCCGTACACGCCATTGGTGTTTGAGATCGAGTTGCTGGGCGCGACGACCTGACGTTGACCCAATAAAAAAACGGTGCGCAATGCGCACCGTTTTTTCATGACCGCGAGGCCTCAGGCCTGGACGGTATCTTCTTCCTTGTGGGCGTTGTGCAGCACTTCGATCAGGCAGTCTTCCAATTCGAAACGCTCGTGCAGCAAGCCGCCCAGCTCCTTGAATTTTTCCGCTACACACTTGCCTTCATCGCACAGGTCGTTGAACGCCAGCAGCTTCTCGGTGATGACATCGATGCGCGGGTAAATCGTCTCGGCCAGTTCCAGGCCGCGCTTGTCGTTGAAGGCCTTGGCCTCGCCCGTCAGTTGTTCATAGATCTCGAAATGACCGGCAGACACATAGTCGACCAGCACACCGCAGAACTCTTGCAAGGGTTTGCGGCTTTCGCTCAGGGCTTCAGGCTTGTCGCCAAGATCATCGTAGGCCCGAATCAGTTCGCGACGCTCTTGCAGCCAGCGATCGATCAACAGATGCACCCCACCCCAGCGTTCCTGAGCATTCTGACAACTTTCGAGCATGGTGATTTCTTCCCTTGTGAGTCATGCCCCTCGCAGCCTGTGCACGCCTGATGGAACAGGGACAAGCCAGACACAACATGATCGAGCGGCACAATTCCAATAACACGTGCGGGCCAGATTATGCCCGCACGACAACGGCTTCAAGGTACGCAGGAGATAAAGTTCATACAAGTGTTTAATCCACGGCCCGGACCAACTGCGACGTCTCGCCGCTGAGCGGTTGTACCAGAGCACTCCAGGCAAGGCGCAGCAGCAGATAGGTCATCACGCTGGACACCGCAAGAAAAAACAACAAGCTCCACTCGGGGATGCTCATGTCGAACAACGTCCAAGTGATATTCGCGCAGTCGACGGTGCCATCAAAGATACGATGCAACGCGCACCACCACGAATCCATCAGCTTGGGCTGGGCAACACAATCAGCTAACGGCTCGAACGAATCGCTTTGCATCAAGACCTGACGCCAGGCCAGGGTCATTCCCCCCGCTGCAAAAACCAGCCCTGCCGTACCGTAGAAGAGCGTGCCTCTTTGGCCTGGACCCTGTACGCAGGCCACGAGACTGTTCACCAGGAACAGCATCAGGCACAACCGCTGCAAGACACACAGGCTGCAAGGCGCCAGGCCGACCGAATATTCCAGATACGTGCTAATGCCCAAAGCCAGGGCGGCGGCGATGGAAGCCATGAGAAACAAGAAACGTGAGCTGGCCAAAGACATGGCGATTCCGTAACAGAAGAGACAAGCTGTTACGGTAGAGGAAAGCCCTCGGGCCTTTCAAGGCAGCCCCGCGCAGACACTTCACCAGGGGTGTAGGGAATTCCCAACAGGCCGAGAAGGATACGGCGCGATGAGCTGTAGGACTTTACTGATGGTATGACCAAAGCCCCAAAACCGTATTCGCAACAGCGCATTTAAGGTTCACCAACCCGTGGCGAGGGAGCTTGCTCCCGCTGGGCTGCGCAGCAGCCCCAAAGCCATTCAACACGGTGCGTCAGGAAAACAGTGAGCAGGTTTTTTACGACTGCTGCGCAGCCGAGCGGGAGCAAGCTCCCTCGCCACAATGGTTCATACCCTTTTCAAGAATGAGTCATACCCCTCTCAAGTGGACAACACCTAAGCCGGAACCGGCAGCGGCGCAGCCAGCAGGCGCTCATCCAGCAACCCCAACCCCTCTTGGAACAACTGGTTGCTGCGCTCGGCATCCCCCAGTTGCGCCAGCAGGCGCGCCAGTTCGGCGCAGGCTTCGGGATTGCGCTGGGCCCGCAAACTGCTTTCCAGGTAATCCCGCGCCTTGCCCCACAAGCTGTTCTGCAGGCACAGGCGCCCCAGGGTCAGCAACAGGCTTGGATCGGCCGGGTGGTCCTTGAGCCAGCCCTCGGCCGTTTGCAGTTGGCGGATCGGATCGTTGCCACGAACCAGCCCATATAGACGCGCCAGGTGGCTGTCGTAGCGACGCTTGAGCGCGCCGCGCAGCACCTCTTCGGCTTCGACCTGAGCGCCCAACTGACGCAGTTGCTCGGCATAGGCCAATACCAACGCCGGTTCCTGGCGCTGTGCGGAGGTCAGCTGTTGCCAGGCCCGATTGAGCGACTGCAAACCGACACTGCCGTCCTCTTCACGGTGGGCCGCCAGGGTGAGGTTTTCGCCCCAGGCACGCCGTTCCAGTTCAGCCAATTCAGCCGGCGGCAGGACTTTATCCTTGCGCAACTCCGGCAACAGCCGGATCACCGCCGACCAGTCGCCGCGCTGCTGATGCAGTCGCTGCAATTGGCGCAGGGCCTGGACGTTATGGGGATGACGCTCATGCATGGCCTGCAGCGTGCTCAATGCCCCGTCCGTGTCGCCCCGGTCCGTCTGCAGTTGCGCGTGCGTCAGGGCAATGGCCAGCTCCGCCTGGGGCTGACGCTCCAGGGCGCGCTCCAGCAAACTGTCGCTCTGTTCGTAAAGACCTTGTTCGTTAGCCGCGCGGGCAGCACCCAGGTAATACAGCAGCGGTTGGCGCTCGGCTTCGGCGGCACGGTGCAGGTGGCGCTGGGCACTGGCCCAGCGACCTTCGGCCAGGTCCAACTGGCCGTGTTCGATCGCCACTTGCACCCGACGGCTGCGGTTGCGCCGCGACCACGGGTTGACCACGCCGCTGGAAGTGGTCACCAGCCCGATCAGGAATCTCAGGCCTCGCCACACCAGCCAGAGCACCGCCACCAGCGCCAGGGTGACCCACAGGCCGGCTTCATAACGGAAGTTCTTGTACGCCACCAGCACGTAACCCGAATGCTCGGCAATCGCCACGCCCAGCAAGCCGGCGGCGGCGATGACCACGAACAGAATCACGTAGAGACGTTTCATGGCGTGGCCTCCTGCGCGCCAGGCGCGGGCAGCGGCTTGACCGATTCCTCGGCATTGAGGTTGCGGCGCTCAAGGTAGGCCTGGACGCTGCTCAGCGTGCCGGTCAGGTCCGGGGTGACCACCGTCACCGGTTGCTTGGACAGCTCACCCACGCGCTCGAGCATGACTTTGCTTTGCGGGTTGTCCTGGTTGAAGTTGTTCTTCAACACATCCCGCGCCTCGGTCAGCGCCTGGGTGTAGACCGGCGCCTGGCCGTTGAGGGCGGCCCATTGCGCCTGCTCCAGCGCCAGGCTCAGGGCCAGGCGCACTTGTACGAGGCTCTGCCCGGCCAGCAGCGGACGAACGTTCTCGTCCGCGTTGAAATCGATGCGGATATAGCGCGAGATCTGATCCCACCACTGCGCCCACCGGCTGGCACCATCGCCATCGGCGGTCAGGCCCAGCAGCGATTCGCCGCGATCCTTGTACTCGGGTGCCAGTTCGGTCAGTTGCAGCACCTGGTCACGCAAGGCGCCCAGTTGCAGGAACAGCCCGGTGCGATCCGGTTGTTCGGTGCTGCGCAGCGCAGCGAGGGTCTTGGCCATTTGCTCGCGGGCGGCGAACGAACCAGGGTCGTTCTGCTCCCGCAGGATTTCGTCAGCGCCCTGGACCAGCGCCTGGGCACTGTTGATGTCTTGCAGGGCGGAAAGACGCAGGCTGGCCAGGCGCAACAGGTGCTCGGCCTCTGCCAGGCGCCAGTCCTTGCGGCTGGCACCGAGCACGGTTTCCAGGCGCTGATTCAAGTGTTGCTGGTCACTCTGCAACTGGGCCACCAGGCGCCGCCGCTCTTCCAACTCTTCAGCCGGGGGCAATTGCGCCAGGCGCTCGCTCAGGCGTTGCTCGTTGAGCTTGAGGGTCTGGGCCTGGTCGTTCAGCGCCTGGACCTGGGCGGACTGCTGCTGGTTATTGGTTTGCAGGTGACGCACCTGCCATACGCCCCAGCCGCCAATGGCTACGCCGGCAGCACCGAGCAACAGTGCAACAACGGCCACCCCGTTGCCACGACGCGGCGCTACGGGAGGCGGGGTTTCAACCGGCGCATCGATCGCTGGCTGGTCTAGATCTTCTTTTGGCAAGGCTGTTTCGCTCACGTATCCATCCTTTGCATTAGAAAACGGCACGGAGTGTTCCCGTAACGCCGCCAGCAAAGCCGCGGCATGGGCGCCACGGCAATCCACAACTGTTCGGGCCCCGGCGGCTCGCGCCATCTCGGCCACCCTTGGGCTTGGCACAAACAACGGTAACCGCGCCAGGGCCGGCCACGCATCGCCGGCCAGCCGCCGCAGATGCTCGAAGCCCTGCCCACTGCTGACCACCAGGGCGTTCAAGCGTTCCGCTTCGACTAATGCCTGCAATGCCCCTTCGCCATGACTGGGCAAGTGGCGTCGGTACAATTCCAGGTAATCGACACTAGCACCTTGCTCACGCAAACGCTCTGCCAGCAAGCCGCGGCCGCCTTCGCCCCGCACGATCAAGACCTTGGGGTCGGGCCGCGATACAGCCTGGCGCAAGACCAAGTGTTCCAGCAAGGCTTCGCTGTCATCGCCGTGATCGGGATAAAACACGGTGAGGCCGGCATCGGCGAGGATCTGTCCGGTGGCCGCGCCCACGCTGAACCAGGGTTGATCCGGAGGCCGGGGCCAGTATTGGCGCAGCAGCTCGACGCACAGGCGTGCGGCCGGTTTGCTGACCACGATCACGGCAGCGTATTGATCCAGCGCCTGGAATATCGCGCGACCGGCATCGGACAGCGGGACCGGCTCGATCTCCAGCAACGGCAAGCTGCTGCTGTAGACCCCCGCTTCGGCCAGAACCGCCGCCAGCGCCGACGACTCGTCCGCCGGCCGGGTGAGCAACAGCCGCCAACCCGTCACGCGTGGCCGGCCTCGCCGTAGACCGCCTTGAGGATGTCGGCGGCGCCTTGGCTCAGCAGGTCTTCAGCCACGCGTACACCCAGCGCCTCGGCATCGTGGCGCGGCGCCCGCGCCTGGGCGCTAAGCAGTCGGCCGCCGTTGGGATCCCCCACCAGACCGCGCAACCAGACCTGCTCACCCTCCAGCACGGCGTAACAGGCGATTGGCACCTGGCAACCGCCATTGAGATGTTTGTTCAGCGCGCGCTCGGCGAACACCCGCGTGGCGGTGTCTGCATGATGCAGCGGCGCCAGCAGGGCATGGATGTCGCTGTCGGCGCTACGGCACTCGATGCCCACCGCCCCTTGCCCGCCGGCCGGCAGGCTGTCATCGACGCTGATGGCCGAGGTGATGCGGTCTTCGAAGCCCAGGCGGATCAAGCCGGCGGCGGCGAGGATGATGGCGTCGTATTCGCCGGCATCGAGCTTGGCCAGGCGTGTGTTGACGTTGCCACGCAGGAAACGGATTTGCAGGTCCGGGCGCCGCGTCAGCAATTGTGCCTGGCGACGCAGGCTGGACGTGCCGACCACGCTCCCGGCAGGCAGCGCCTCAAGGCTGGAAAACGTGTTGGAGACGAACGCATCGCGGGGGTCTTCTCGCTCGCAGATGCAAAACAGGCCCAGGCCTTCGGGGAAGTCCATGGGCACGTCTTTCATCGAGTGCACGGCGATGTCGGCTTCGTTGTCCAGCAACGCAGTTTCCAGCTCCTTGACGAACAGGCCCTTGCCGCCAATCTTCGACAGCGGCGAATCCAGCAGCTTGTCACCGCGACTGACCATGGGCACCAGGGTCACGCTCAGCCCGGGATGGGCCGCTTCCAGGCGGGCTTTGACGTATTCGGCCTGCCAGAGGGCCAAGGCACTTTTACGGGTGGCGATGCGGATCTCGCGAGGGGACATGGATCAATCCGTACTTAAAAGATACGGCAGATAATAACAGCTCAGCCAAAACCGCTTTGATTTGAATCACGACCTCAAGGCCTCCCTGGCCGCCAGATCCCCGAAATGAAACGCTTTGAACGCCTTGGACCGCCCGGCTAAAGCTGCTGCATCATCTTGCGCACGCCGGCCACATGCCGTCGGCTGACAATCAGCGCGTCGCCATTGAGGCCCTTGAGGAACAGTTGGAAATGCCCAAGGGGGGTGCGCTGCAAACGCTCGATGCGCTCGCGGGCCACGAGGGCGTTGCGATGGATACGCACGAAGCGTTCGCCGAACTCGTCCTCAAGGGCCTTGAGGGGTTCGTCCAGCAACACCTCGCCACTCTCATGACGCAAGGTCACGTACTTGTGGTCGGCAATGAAATAGACCACCTGGTTCAAGGGGATCAACTCGATGCCTTTGCGGGTGCGCGCACTGATGTGGCTGCGTGGGCCACTGCCGCTTTCGGCGGCCGGGCGGGTCAGCGCCGCCAGTTGCACGCGGTTGGGCCGCTCGGCCTTGCGCAAGGCTTCGAGCAACGCCTCGGACGCCACGGGCTTGACCAGATAGCCCACGGCACCGGCCTGCAACACCTCGGGTGGGAAGTCGTCCCGGGTGGTACAGAACACCACGGCGGGCGGCGATTCTCGTTCACACAACTTCGCCGCCACTTGCAGGCCGTCCAGGCCAGGCATGCGAATGTCGAGCAGCACGATATCCGGCTTGTGGCTGTCGATAAGGGCCAATGCCTCGTCGCCATTGGTGGCGCTCGGCTCCAGGACACTGTAACCCTCGAGTTCGCCAACCATTCGGCTCAGGCGCTCGCGGGCCAGTGGTTCGTCATCAACGATCAGGACATTCATATTGCGCTGGATTCCTGCGTGAGTCTCGCACAAGGATAGCGTAGACAGGGGAAGTGACATCCGTCACCGCGATCCACGCTAAGACTCGTTCGAGGGCCAAAAAGTGCCGCGAGGCGGTTGTCTATCTTTACCAGCGCTTGCCGACCGATGCCCGAGGCCCGTTGTCGCACGGCGTCGCCGTAGGGATTGTTAACTGTCGATCTGACCAATATGAGCTCCCCCTTCTTCTATTTTTCCGGTGCGCCACGGATGGAAAAAGCAAAAGTCCTACCGTCCACTGTAGACGGTTGCCACGACGATATTGCTCAATCGAAAAATATCGTTGTGCGAAACCCTTCTTGGATCCCAAGGCCCGATCGGAAAAACCTTCCGACCAGTGCCAGCGCCAGTCCCGGCAACCCTGCTATCATCCGCCGCAGCCTTTAACCGCTACTTTCTCCACAGCCGATCACGAGCGAATTCATGAGCACTGACAAGACCAATCAGTCCTGGGGCGGCCGCTTCAGTGAACCCGTCGACGCCTTCGTCGCCCGCTTCACCGCCTCCGTCAATTTTGACCAGCGCCTGTATCGCCACGACATCATGGGTTCGATCGCCCACGCCACCATGCTGGCCAAGGTCGGCGTGCTCACCGATGCCGAGCGCGACAGCATCATCGACGGCCTGAAGACCATCGAAACTGAAATCGAGGCCGGCCAGTTCGACTGGCGCGTCGACCTTGAAGACGTGCACATGAATATCGAAGCACGCCTGACCGACCGCATCGGCGTGACCGGCAAGAAACTGCACACCGGCCGCAGCCGCAACGACCAGGTCGCCACTGACATCCGCTTGTGGCTGCGGGATGAAATCGACCTGATCCTGGGCGAAATCACGCGCTTGCAAAAAGGCCTGCTGGAGCAAGCCGAGCGCGAGGCCGAGAGCATCATGCCGGGCTTCACGCACCTGCAGACCGCCCAACCTGTAACGTTTGGGCATCACATGCTGGCCTGGTTCGAAATGCTCAGCCGCGACTACGAGCGCCTGGTGGACTGCCGCAAGCGCACCAACCGCATGCCCCTGGGCAGCGCCGCGCTGGCCGGCACCACGTACCCGATCGATCGTGAATACACTGCGCAGTTGCTGGGCTTCGACGCCGTCGGCGGCAACTCTCTGGATAATGTCTCGGACCGCGATTTCGCCATCGAATTCTGCGCCGCCGCAAGCATTGCGATGATGCACCTGTCGCGTTTCTCCGAAGAGCTGGTGCTGTGGACCAGCGCGCAGTTCCAATTCATCGATTTGCCCGACCGCTTCTGCACCGGCAGCTCGATCATGCCGCAAAAGAAAAACCCCGACGTGCCGGAACTGGTGCGCGGCAAGAGTGGCCGGGTGTTCGGCGCACTGATGGGCCTGCTGACCCTGATGAAAGGCCAGCCGCTGGCCTACAACAAGGACAACCAGGAAGACAAGGAACCGCTGTTCGACGCCGCCGATACCTTGCGCGATTCGCTGCGGGCCTTCGCCGACATGATCCCGGCCATCAAGCCCAAGCACGCGGTGATGCGCGAAGCGGCCCTGCGCGGCTTCTCCACTGCCACCGACCTGGCCGATTACCTGGTACGCCGCGGCCTGCCGTTCCGCGATTGCCATGAGATTGTCGGCCATGCCGTGAAATACGGCGTAGACAGTGGCAAGGACCTCGCAGAAATGAGCCTGGACGAACTGCGCCAGTTCAGTGATCAGATCGAGCAGGACGTGTTTGCCGTGCTGACCCTGGAAGGCTCGGTCAATGCCCGCGACCACATCGGCGGCACCGCGCCGGCGCAGGTCAAGGCAGCCGTGGTGCGTGGCCAGGCGCTGCTCGCCAGCCGCTAAAAAGCTAAAAAGCTTCGCGAGCAAGCCCGCTCCCACATGGGATCTCCAGTGGACCCAAAATCTTGGTGAATATGGAGATCCCATGTGGGAGCGGGCTTGCTCGCGAAGGCGTCCTTTAAGAAGGCGCCACAAAACTCACTTCTTGGCGGCAATCCTCGCCAAAAACGCCGGCATCTCTGCCTCCCTGTCCGCCGCGATCCGCTGCACGTTCGGGTTCTCCCCCAACCGCTCCATCAGTGCCTTGGCCGCCGGCATGTCCGCCAGCAGATCCATATCGAAGACCTTCTTGCCCACCTGCAAAGCCAGCGAAAGGCTGTAGTAGAAATACAGGTCGGCAATGCTCAGGCTGTCGCCCGCCACGTAGGGCGAGAACTTGCCGTGTCGACCGAGCGAGGCGAACCCCAGCAGCAATTCGGCCTTGGATTTTTCCTTGATGGCCTCGGCCACCTGCATACCGAAGAACGCCTCGCCATAGCAGGCCCGTCCGGGCAGCTCGATGTACAACTCGATTTCCCGGCACAAGGCCAACACCTGGGCGCGCTCGAACGGGTCGGCTGGCAGCAAGGCTTTACCCGGCTGGGTCTGCTCGAGGTATTCGAGGATGACGCTGGTCTCGTTGATAAAACCCTGTTCGGTCTTGAGCACCGGCACCTTGCCGCGCGGGCTGATGGCCAGGGCTTCCGGGGTCTGGGCGCCGAAGAACTGGACCTCTTCGAAGGGCAGGCCCTTCTCCAGCAGCGCCAGCTTGACCATGTTGTAATAATTACTGACGGAGAAACCATAAAGCTTGAGCATTACAAAGCCTCCAGGCCGTGCGGGGTGGGCAGCCTTGCGTTATAGACCGTCGAGGCGTTTCCTGCCAGGCGCATCACGACGCTGAATGCAGGTAAACTGGCGGCCTTTCCTACAGGAGCCTGCCATGAGCGAGCCAACCGATATCGACAACGAAGAAGAAGCGTTCGTCGAGAACACGCTGATCGAGGCGATTGAAAACCAGATCGAGAGTGACAACCCGCCAGCGGCCAAGGCCGTTTTCAATAAATTGACCCTGGTGGGTTATGAGCGCGAAGAAATCCTCAACTTGATGGCCCATGTGCTCGCGGTGGAAATCGACGCGATCCTGGAAGAGGACCGCCCGTTCAATACCGAGTGGTACGAAGCCGCCTTGCGTGCCCTCCCCGAGTTGCCGCCGGAAAAAAACTGAACCGCTCTTGTGAAAACTGGACCGCTCTTGTGGCGAGGGAGCTTGCTCCCGCTCGGCTGCGCAGCAGTCGTCAAGCTATTGGGGCCGCTTCGCGTCCCAGCGGGAGCAAGCTCCCTCGCCACAAAAGAATCGCTTTAAACAAAAAAAGCATGACACTGACACTGGACAGCTCGGCCGAGTGCGCTCACCTTAGTGACGCTGTCGACCAAATTCCTAGAAAGTCTGGAGTCCTTATGTCGCTTACCCCTGAGTTGGTTGCCGAACTGGAAATCCTCGCACTCTTCAACCTGGACAGTTCCCAGGAAGGCCTGAAAATTCATCAGACCGCTGCCCCTAAAGCGATTGCCGCTGCCCAACGCCTGTTCGAAAAAGAGCTGATCGATCAACCCGATGGTGGCTACCTGACCAGCCTTGGGCGTGATGCCGCGCAGAATGTACAAACCGTCCTGACTATTCTCAGCGTTCAAGAAACCGCCTGATCCCCCCTGCCGCCCACGGAAATCTCCTCTACGGGATTTCCGCCGGCGCACTGGCGCCCTGCGTAAAAAACCAACCTCAAAATCCTGTTTTCAGCTTAAGTATTCCCAAGACCGGGCGCTAACCTGCCATCACCCCACGTTCGACGCCGCGAGCCGGTTTGAGCCGACATGACCCGCAACCACGAAATACGCCCCGATCTGGACGAAGGAATCGACCGCAAGGTGCTGAGCCAGTTGCGCGCACGTTTCCTCAAGCTCAACACCGTGCGGATGGAGCGCGCCCTCGAAGGCCTGTCGCCGCGCCAGCAAGGCGTGCTGACGTTGCTGCCGCTGTTCTTCCACGTCAACCATCCGCTGCTGCCCGGCTACGTCTCCGGCAGCACGCCTGCCGGACTGTCGAACTACGAGCCTGACGCCGACGTCCTTGCCGAAGCCCAGCGGCTGACCCGTTCGTTTTCCTACAAGCCTCGGCACGGCGGCAACCCGCCTCGCCCGATCCTGGGCCTGTTCCTGATGGGCAGCCTCGGCACCCTGGCCCAGGCCGATCAGAGCGACATGGACGTGTGGGTCTGCCACGGGCCGGACCTGAGCGACGATGAGCTGGCCGAGCTGCGCAAGAAATGCCAGTTGCTGGAGATATGGGCCGCGACCCAGGGCGCCGAAGCGCACTTTTTCCTGATCGACCCGGCGCGTTTTGTGCGGGGCGAGCGGGACAACCAGCTCAGTTCCGACGATTGCGGCACCACCCAGCACTACCTGTTGCTCGACGAGTTCTACCGCACCGCGATCTGGCTGGCCGGGCGCACACCGATCTGGTGGCTGGTGCCGGTCTATGAAGAAGAGAACTACGAGCAATACACCCATACGCTGATGTCCAAGCGTTTCATTCGCGCGGATGAAACCCTGGACCTAGGGCATCTGGCCTACATCCCGCCGGGAGAATTCGTCGGTGCCGGGCTCTGGCAACTGTTCAAGGGCATCGAATCGCCCTATAAGTCCGTGCTCAAGCTGCTGCTGACCGAAGTCTATGCCAGCGAACACCCGAACGTGCGCTGCCTGAGCCTGCGTTTCAAGCAGGCGGTGTTTGCCAATCGCCTGGACCTGGAAGAGCTGGACCCATACATGCTGGTTTACCGCCGCATCGAGGAATACCTCAATGCCCGTGGCGAACCCGAACGCCTGGAGCTGATCCGCCGCGCGCTGTACTTGAAGGTCAATCGCAAACTCACCGGCCAGGCGCGCAGCAATGGCTGGCAACGGGTACTGCTTGAGCGCCTGGCCAGGGAGTGGGGCTGGGACCAGCGTCAGTTGGCCTTGCTGGACAGCCGCAGCCAGTGGAAAGTCCGCCAGGTCACCCACGAGCGGCGCGCCCTGGTCAACGAACTCACCCACAGCTACCGCTTCCTGACCCAGTTCGCCCGCACCGAGAAAACCGTCAGCCTGATCAACAAGCGCGATCTCAACGTGCTGGGCCGGCGGTTGTACGCCGCCTTCGAGCGCAAGGCCGACAAGGTCGAGTTCATCAACCCCGGCATCGCGCCGGACCTGGCCGAAGACACCTTGACCCTGGTCCAGTCGCCCAACAAGAAAGAACCCGGGCAGAACCAGTGGGGCCTGTACAACGGCAGCCTCAACGCCCTGGAGTGGGAGAACTTCGCGCCGATCAAGCGCTGCCGGGAGTTGCTGGAACTGCTGACCTGGTGTCATCGCAACGGCGTGATCGACAGCAGCACGCGCCTGGCGCTACACCCAGGTAGCAGCGACCTGAGCGAGTTCGAACTGTTCAACCTGCTGGGAAGCCTGCAGCAATCCATCGCCCTGCCCCTGGTTACGGTGGACGAAGCGCAGTTGTTGCGGGCCAGCGTGCCCAGCGAAGTGTTGATCCTGGTGAACGTCGGCGTCGACCCGCTCAAGCACCACCGCGACTTGAACATTCTGATGACCACCGAGCGTACCGATTCCCTGAGCTATGCCGGGGTCCGGGAAAACCTGGTGCTGACCCTCGACCAAGTCACCCTCAACAGTTGGAATGAGGTGCTGGTCAAGCGTTTCGACGGCGAACACGCCCTGCTCGATTGCCTGCGCGACTACCTCAACGACCTGCCCGTCACCCAGCGCCAGCCGCGCTTGCAGGTGCGCTGCTTCTGCCACAACCGCGCCCAGTTCATTGCGCGGCGCGTCGAGGAGGTCATCGAAACAGCCCAGACCCTGTTATTGAGCAGGCTCAATTACCGTTATCTGCTTCAGGTCCAGCAGCACTATCACGTGCTGGAATTGGTGCCCGGCCAGGTCAATCACGTAGCCCTGGGCAGCTTGTCGGCGCTGATGGATTACCTGGGCGAAGAACTGACGGCCTACAGCCCCTTGCACCTGGACCCGATGGCGCTGGAAGACCATGACCTGGCGCTGATCCTGCCCATGGGGCAGCCCGAGTGCATCCAGGTGTTCTACCGGACCAACGAGGACGAAGCCGACCTGTACGTGCTCGATGAATTCAACGCGCTGTGGCAACAACGCGTGCCGTATCACGACGAACAAAGCCTGCTGGTACCGCTGCAGCGCTTTGTGCAATCGGTGCTGTACCGCCGCGACGCCTTGCTGCCGCTGGATGCCGCCCAGCCGCTGAGCCTGGAAACCCTGTACTACCAGTTGCTGCCTTCAGGTGGCCGGGCACGACGGATCGAAGCGCGGCAAGCCCCGCAGATGCCGGTCAACAAACCGTTCTATGACGTGCAGGCGATCATCGGCAAAGCGGCGCACGGGCAGGTGCACGTCACCTTGTACTGCGATCAACAGGAGTTTTCCGAACTGGAGCATGGCGACCAGCTGTTCCGCGTGGTCGCCAGGGAGATCGTCGAACAGCGCCGCGAAGCCCAGCGCTATCGCTGCTACATCACTGACCTGGACCTCTCGGGACTGGTGGGCGACGGCGCCTGCTCAACAAACTTGTACCTGCGCTACAAGGCCGACCTGGAACGCGCCCTGAACGAGGCGCTGGCCCTGGCCTGATGCGCCCGGGCACTCAGAGCTGAAAATCACCGCCGGCTTCGGGCTGGTATTCGACGTCCAGCAAGGTCAGCTTCAGCGTCTTGCCGCCCGGGGCCGGCCAGTCGATGTGCTGGCCGACCTTCAGGCCCAGCAAGGCACTGCCCACCGGCGCGAGGATCGAGATCCGGCCTTCGTCGGCCTTGGCGTCCTGTGGATAAACCAAGGTCAAGTGATAGTCCTTGCCGCTGCTTTCTTCGCGGCAGTGCACACGCGAGTTCATGGTCACGACATCGGCAGGCACTTCTTCGTGGCCCACCACGTTTTCGGCGCGATCCAGTTCAGTTTGCAACGCAATCACGCCCGGCAGCGTTTCATCAAGACTGTCGATCAGGCGTTCCAGACGCTGTACGTCCAGGCGGGTAAGGGTGATGGAAGGTGCGGTCATGATCCAGGCAGACTCCTTTCTTCTGCACAAAAAAAGCAAAACCCCGCCACAAAAAGGCGGGGTTTTCACGGGCCTCGATAAGTTGAGGCGTAGCCGGACACTACCACAGCTCAATAAATAAACAACCCGGGCAGGATTTGCCCTGCCCATGGACACCACCGAACCCTTGCTCCCGCTGGGTTGCGAAGCGACCCCAAAAAACTGCGACTGCTGCGCAGCCGAGCGGGAGCAAGCTCCCTCGCCACAAAAAGCCTGGCCATCAGGTGTTGGCTACTTCAAGAGTCTGCGCTTGAGCGCCTCGGCACAAATGACCCGCCGGCGCTCGTCGTCGGCCGAGCGCCATTCGCGGATATCTTCCACATGGCGCAAACATCCGAGGCAGACCTTGCGTTCATCCAACTTGCACACGCCGGTACACGGCGACGGCACGGCGGGGCTGACGTTGCTGTAGAGCGGCTTGGGTGGCCGTGGCAGGGCGGTCTGGCTCACGCCGTCACAGGCCTTCGAAATCGAGTTCAACGCCAGCCTGCTGCTTGACGATGCGCTCGAGCATCTCGCCCAGCTGCTCTTCGCTCTTGTCGCACATCCAGCGTTCGCTTTCCTCGTCGTAGTCGAAATGAAAGCCGCCGGAGACCGCTGCCAGCCACAACTGCCGCAACGGCTCCTGGCGACTGAAGATCAGCTGGCTGCCGTTTTCGAACTTGACGGTGAGGACACCGGCGGAGATTTCCAGGTCAATGTCCAGGCCACTGTCATCGAACACATCCTCCAGCGTTTGCTGGGTCGCATCGACCAGATCGTGAAAACGGGCTTCAGTCAAACTCATTGCGGCAACCTCGAAAATGTCTGCTCATGCTCAAGCGCCGCAAGATACGGACGCTTCCCGGCGATTGCAAAGGATATACCGACTGACGACCCCAGTGCCGCCGGACGGGCGCCCCGTTGCATAGGCAAGCTGACGGGTGGCCGGTATACTCCGGCGCAATTAACGCATTTTCAAGGATTTCGCCATGAAGCGCCTGATCTCTTCCCTTGCTGCGCTCGTCGCGGTTGCCTGCCTCGTGACAGCTTGTGGTCAAAAGGGTCCGCTGTACCTGCCTGATGACAGCAAGTCTCCCGAAGAACAAGCAGAACAGGCCAAGTCGTCGCAATCCAAGTCACACTCGCACGACACCCACACCACTTACTAAGGGAACGCCATGGACGCTTTTAACTACCGTGGCGGGGAGCTGTTCGCGGAAGGGGTTGCCCTGTCCGCGATCGCCGAACGTTTCGGCACGCCGACCTACGTCTATTCCCGTGCCCACATCGAAGCGCAATATCGGACATTCGCCGATGCCCTCGAAGGCATGCCGCACCTGGTGTGCTTCGCTGTAAAAGCCAACTCGAACCTGGGCGTGCTCAACGTCCTCGCACGCCTGGGCGCCGGTTTCGACATCGTCTCCGGTGGCGAGCTCGAGCGTGTGCTGGCCGCGGGCGGCAGCGCCGACAAGATCGTCTTCTCCGGCGTCGGCAAGACCCGCGAAGACATGCGCCGCGCCCTGGAAGTCGGCGTGCACTGCTTCAACATTGAATCCACCGATGAGCTCGAGCGCCTGCAAGTCGTCGCCGCCGAGCTGGGCGTCCGCGCGCCGGTTTCCCTGCGGGTGAACCCGGACGTCGACGCTGGCACCCATCCGTACATTTCCACCGGCCTGAAGGAAAACAAGTTCGGCATCGCCATTGCCGACGCCGAGGATGTGTACGTGCGCGCCGCCCAACTGCCGAACCTGGAAGTGCTGGGCGTCGATTGCCACATCGGCTCGCAGCTGACCACCCTCGAACCGTTCATCGATGCCCTCGACCGCCTGCTGGCGCTGGTCGACCGCCTCGGCGACTGCGGCATCTACCTGCGTCACATCGACCTGGGTGGCGGTGTCGGCGTGCGCTATCGCGATGAAGAGCCGCCGCTGGTGGCCGACTACATCAAGGCCGTGCGTGAACGCCTCGACGGTCGCGACCTGGCGCTGATGTTCGAGCCCGGCCGCTACATCGTGGCCAATGCCGGCGTGCTGCTGACCCAGGTCGAATACCTCAAGCACACCGAGCACAAGGATTTCGCCATCGTTGATGCGGCCATGAACGACCTGATCCGCCCGGCGCTGTACCAGGCGTGGATGGACGTCACCGCCGTGCGCCCTCGCGACACCGCGGCCCGCCCCTACGACATCGTCGGGCCGATCTGCGAAACCGGTGATTTCCTGGCAAAAGGCCGGGAGCTGGCGCTGGAAGAAGGCGACTTGCTGGCCGTGCATTCGGCCGGTGCCTACGGGTTTGTCATGAGTTCCAACTACAACACCCGCGGCCGCTGCGCCGAGGTGCTGGTGGACGGTGATCAGGCATTCGAAGTGCGTCGCCGCGAGACGGTAGCCGAGTTGTTTGCCGGCGAAAGCCTGCTGCCGGAGTAAAACCATGCTGCTGCGTTTTACCAAGATGCACGGCCTGGGCAATGACTTCATGGTCCTCGACCTGGTCAGCCAGCACGCGCACATCCAGCCCAAGCATGCCAAGCAATGGGGCGACCGCCACACCGGCATCGGGTTCGACCAGTTGCTGATCGTCGAGGCGCCGAACAACCCGGACGTGGATTTTCGCTATCGGATCTTCAACGCCGACGGTTCGGAAGTGGAGCAATGCGGCAACGGCGCGCGCTGCTTCGCCCGTTTCGTGCTGGACAAGCGCCTGACCGCCAAGCGGCAGATCCGCGTCGAGACCAAGAGCGGCATCATCGAGCTCGATGTGCGCAGCGACGGCCAGATCGGCGTCAATATGGGCGCTCCGCGCCTGGTGCCCGCGGACATCCCGTTCCAGGCGCCGGCCCAGGCCTTGAGCTATCAGGTGGACGTCGATGGCACCCCGGTGGAGCTGGCGGCGGTCTCCATGGGCAACCCCCATGCCGTGCTGCGCGTGACCGACATCAACAGTGCCCCGGTGCATGAACTGGGGCCGAAAATCGAACACCATTCGCGCTTTCCGGCGCGGGTGAATGTCGGTTTCCTGCAAGTCATCGACCGCCACCGCGCACAATTGCGCGTCTGGGAACGCGGCGCCGGGGAAACCCAGGCCTGCGGGACCGGCGCCTGTGCCGCCGCCGTCGCTGCGATCAGCCAGGGGTGGATGGATTCGCCATTGTTGATCGACCTGCCCGGCGGGCGCCTGTCCATCGAATGGGCAGGCCCTGGCCAGCCGGTGATGATGACCGGCCCGGCAGTGCGCGTATACGAAGGACAAGTTCGTCTTTGAGTGAGCCAAACCCATGACCGATCAGCCACAGGTTCCAGCCCCACAGCCCGACGAATCCCCCAGTCTTCCAGAAACCGCGGCCGTGGCTGCTTACCTGGAGGCTCATCCGGACTTCTTCGTCGAGCATGAAGAACTGCTTGCGACGATGCGCATCCCCCACCGGCGCGGCGATACCGTGTCGCTGGTGGAGCACCAGATGAAAATCCTGCGCGAGCGCAACATCGAAATGCGCCATCGGCTGTCGCACCTGATGGACGTGGCCCGGGACAACGACCGGCTCTTCGACAAGACCCGTCGGCTGATCCTGGCCCTGATGGACGCCAGCACCCTTGAAGACCTGGTCATGAGCGTCGAAGACAGCCTGCGCCAGGATTTCCAGGTGCCCTTCGTCAGCCTGATCCTTTTCGGCGACAACGCCATGCCGGTGGGCCGCTGGGTGACCCACGCCGAAGCGCAGACGGCCATTGGCGGCCTGCTCACGGAAGACAAAAGTGTCAGCGGCAGCCTGCGCGAGCATGAACTGGACTTCCTGTTTGGCGAAGAACAACGCAAGCAGATCGGCTCCACTGCCGTCGTCGCCATCGCCCACCAGGGCGTGCACGGCGTGCTGGCCATTGCCAGCCGCGATCCGCAGCACTACAAGAGTTCGGTGGGCACGCTGTTCCTGAGCTACATCGCCGAAGTCACCGGCCGGGTGCTGCCAAGGGTCGCCGGCTCGCTGCGCCCGGTACGCTGATGATGGAACGGCAACTGGACGCCTACTGCGAACACCTGCGCAGTGAGCGCCAGGTGTCGCCCCACACGTTATCGGCCTATCGCCGCGACCTGGAAAAAGTGCTGGGCTGGTGCCAGAAGCAGAACATCGGCAGTTGGTCGGCCCTGGACATCCAGCGCTTGCGCAGCCTGATCGCCCGCTTGCATCAACAAGGCCAATCCTCCCGCAGCCTGGCGCGCCTGTTATCGGCGGTGCGTGGCCTGTACCACTACCTCAATCGCGAAGGCCTGTGCGATCACGATCCGGCCACCGGCCTGGCGCCGCCCAAGGGCGAACGCCGGCTGCCGAAGACCCTCGACACCGACCGCGCCCTGCAATTGCTTGAAGGCGCCGTCGAGGATGATTTCCTGGCCCGGCGCGACCAGGCGATTCTCGAGCTGTTCTATTCTTCCGGCCTGCGGCTTTCAGAGCTGACGGGGCTCAACCTGGATCAACTGGACCTGGCCGACGGCATGGTCCAGGTACTCGGCAAGGGCAGCAAGACGCGCCTGCTGCCCGTCGGCCGCAAGGCCCGGGAAGCCCTGAAGCAGTGGCTGCCCCTGCGAGCACTGGCCAACCCTGCCGACGATGCGGTATTCGTCAGCCAACGCGGTCGGCGCCTCGGCCCGCGGGCGATCCAGTTGCGGGTCAAGGCCGCCGGCGAACGCGAGCTGGGGCAGAACCTGCACCCGCACATGCTCAGGCATTCCTTCGCCAGCCACCTGCTGGAATCCTCCCAGGACCTGCGCGCCGTGCAAGAGCTGCTGGGTCACTCGGACATCAAGACCACACAGATCTACACCCATTTGGATTTCCAGCACCTGGCAACGGTCTATGACAGTGCCCACCCCAGGGCCAAACGCATCAAGGGCGACGAATCATGACCATCGAGCTCATCACTTTCGACCTGGACGACACCTTGTGGGACACCGCCCCGGTGATCGCCAGCGCCGAAGCCGTACTCCGCCAATGGCTGACCGACAACGCGCCCGACCTGGGCGATTTCCCGGTGGAGCGCCTGTGGGCGATCCGCACGCAAGTGCTCAGCGAAGAGCCGAACCTCAAGCACCGCATCAGTGCACTGCGCCGGCGAGTGCTGTTCCGGGCGCTGCAAGACGCCGGTTATGATCAGTGGCGAGCCTCGGAGTTGGCAGACCAGGGATTCGAGGCATTCCTCCATGCCCGGCATCAACTGGAGGTCTTCCCCGACGTCGAGCCAACCCTGGAAATCCTCGCCAACCAGTTCGCCCTTGGCGTCGTCACCAACGGCAACGCCGATGTGCGTCGCCTCGGGCTGGCCGACTACTTCAAGTTTGCCCTGTGCGCCGAAGACATCGGCATCGCCAAGCCAGACGCCCGGCTGTTCCACGAAGCCCTGCAGCGCGGTGGTGCAACGGCGCAGACGGCCGTGCATATCGGCGATCACCCGGGCGACGACATCGCCGGCGCCCAACAGGCCGGCCTGCGCGCGGTGTGGTTCAACCCGACGGGCAAGGCCTGGGATGCCGCGCACGCGCCCGACGCGGAAATTCGCAGCCTGACCGAACTGCCGGGGTTATTGGCAGGGTGGCATAGCCAGCCCTGACCCCCTGCTTCGCAGCGCCTCAAATCCCTATGTGGGAGCGAGCTTGCTCGCGAAGACGGCCCCCATCCGCCGCCTGAGCCTCAAACCGATCCGTGGCGAGGGAGCTTGCTCCCGCTGGCCTGCGAAGCGGGCCCCGGCGTATTTCCAGGCAGACCACTTCGACCGGTTTAGCGACTGCTGCGCAGCCGAGCGGGAGCAAGCTCCCTCACCACCGGATTGGGTTGTCTGGGCTGAAGTCATCGCGAGCAAGCTCGCTCCCACCCTGGAACTGCGGTGCACCGAAGCTCTGCGCCCATGAAAAAGCCCGCAGCGACGGCGGGCTTTTTCAGCAAGCAAGAAGCAGACACTCAGATAGGGCGGCTGCCGTACTTGTTGTCTGGCTTCTTGGGCGGATCAGCGACCACGTTGGCCTCCACTTCCTGCACTTTACCGCCCCTGGCCAGGAATTCCTCCATGGCCTTGGCGAGCGCATCACGCTCCTTGTTCTTGGCCTCTACGCTCGGCAATTCGTCGACCGACACAGCCGCCTTGGCCTTGCCTTTGGCGGTAGGAGCCGGAACGTCGGCGCCATCGTCTTCGGCAACGTCTTCCGCCGCCACTTCAAGGCCTTCTTCGGTCTCGTCTTCGTCGCCTACTTCGAGGTCGTCGTTTTCCAGATCATCGTCGCTCATGTTCTACCTCATGACTTGCGAAAAGCAGATTAGTTATAGCCCAGCTTCGCCATCTGTTCGAAGGCTGCCAGAAAAAATTCAACATCCGCCGGCAATCAGCGGTTATGCCTCTTCACCGTACAAGGTGGCGAGGACTTTACGAGCACCGCCGTGATCACGGTGCTCGCCCAGATAAACACCTTGCCAGGTTCCCAATGCCAGCCTTCCTGCCGTAACCGGCAGGCTGAGCTGGCAACCGAGCACGCTGGCCTTGAAGTGCGCCGGGAGGTCGTCCAGGCCTTCGTCGTTGTGCTCATAACCGGCGGCTCCTTGTGGGATCAGCCGATTGAAAAATCGTTCGAAGTCTCGACGTACCGCCGGATCGGCGTTCTCGTTGATGGTCAACGAGGCCGAGGTATGCTGCAGCCACAGATGCAACAGACCAACACGACACGCCTTGAGTTCAGGCAGGCCGGCCAGCAACTCGTCCGTCACCAGATGAAAGCCCCGGGGCCTTGCCCGCAGGGTTATCAGCGTCTGTTGCCACATACAGTTCTCCGCACGTTCGGCGCGCATTCTAGCGCGCTCTGGGAAAAAACAAAGGCCCTAATATTCTTGCTTCGATGTAAGCCTTTGGCGGTATAAAAACCCATGTCGCATCCACAACAAAAGGCGTCGGAAAAACCGCCGCATCCTGTGAGCAATGACAAATTCCAGGCAAAAAAATGCCCGGCGAACCGGGCATTTTTTATGGGCGCGTATTTACAGGTTGTAGCCACGCTCGTTGTGCTGAGCCAGGTCCAGGCCCACGGCTTCTTCTTCCTCGGTGACACGCAGACCCATGACGGCATCCAGCACCTTGAGGATGATGAAGGTGACGATCCCGGTGTAGACCACCGTGAAACCCACGCCTTTGAATTGAATCCACACTTGCGCGCCGATGTCGGTCACGGTGCCGAAGCCACCCAGTGCCGGAGCGGCGAACACACCGGTCAGGATCGCGCCGAGGATACCGCCGATGCCGTGTACGCCGAAGGCGTCCAGGGAATCGTCATAACCGAGCTTGCGCTTGAGGGTGGTAGCGCAGAAGAAGCACACCACGCCCGCCGCCAGGCCGATGACCAAGGCGCCCATCGGGCCCACGGTACCGGCAGCCGGGGTAATTGCAACCAGACCGGCCACCACGCCCGAGGCAATGCCCAGTGCGCTTGGCTTGCCGTGGGTGATCCACTCGGCAAACATCCAGCCCAGCGCCGCCGCAGCGGTCGCGATCTGGGTCACCAGCATCGCCATGCCGGCGGTGCCGTTGGCGGCGACAGCAGAACCGGCGTTGAAGCCGAACCAGCCGACCCACAGCATGGCCGCGCCCATCAGGGTGTAACCCAGGTTGTGCGGCGCCATTGGGGTAGTCGGGAAGCCTTTGCGCTTGCCCAATACCAGGCACGCCACCAGACCTGCGATACCGGCGTTGATGTGCACCACGGTGCCGCCAGCGAAGTCCAGCACGCCCCAGTCCCACATCAGGCCGCCGTTGCCGGACCAGACCATGTGCGCAATCGGTGCATACACCAGGGTGAACCACACGCCCATGAAGATCAGCATGGCGGAGAACTTCATCCGCTCGGCAAATGCGCCGACGATCAGGGCCGGGGTGATGATGGCGAAGGTCATCTGGAAAGTGATGAACACCGCTTCAGGGAACAGCGCCGCCGGACCGGTGATGCTCGCCGGCGTGACGCCCGCCAGGAACGCCTTGCCCAGGCCACCGACGAAGGAGTTGAAATTGACGACGCCCTGCTCCATGCCGGTGGTGTCGAACGCGATGCTGTAGCCATAGATGACCCACAGGACGCTGATCAGACCGGTAATGGCAAAGCACTGCATCATCACGGAAAGAAGGTTTTTCGACCGGACCATGCCACCGTAGAACAGTGCCAGGCCGGGAATGGTCATGAACAGTACAAGAATCGTGGCCGTGAGCATCCAGGCGGTGTCGCCGGAGTTCAGGACAGGGGCTGCCGCTTCTTCTGCCATGGCCAGGCCAGGCATTGCGAAGGACAACAGGGCTCCTAGCCCTGCGAATTTACGCAGAGTCATATTGTTTTCTCCTGGGGCGTTGGGTTTGGCGGCTTAGATGGCGTCGGTATCGGTTTCGCCGGTACGGATGCGGATAGCCTGTTCCAGATTGACCACAAAGATCTTCCCGTCACCGATCTTGCCGGTGTTGGCGGCCTTGGTGATTGCCTCGATCACCCGGTCAAGATCCTTGTCGTCAATGGCGACATCGATCTTCACCTTGGGCAGGAAATCGACCACGTATTCCGCGCCGCGATACAGCTCGGTGTGGCCCTTCTGCCGACCGAAGCCCTTGACCTCAGTAACGGTAATGCCCTGCACGCCGATCTCGGACAACGACTCGCGCACGTCGTCCAACTTGAACGGCTTGATGATGGCAGTGACTAGCTTCATGAAACTTTCTCCCGAATTGGTGGACTTGCCCCAGGAAAACAAACCCGACTCAAGTCTAAGCGCAGTGCCTGGCTTTGTAACGCGTCGTCGGCCCAAGTTGCCCGACAGGTGCCAGTTAACCGATCCTGACGAAACTCCCCGTTCCGCCTGCTGCACTGCATTCGTCACAGCGACTGCATCAGTGCATGGGTCATCAGCCTCTAAGCAGAAACCTTGCCATCTGCACCCAAACCCTCTGATTTCAATCTCTTGGCCACCTGCTCGACGTGCACTGCGGCATGAACCGCAACGTTACGCACAACAACAGTGCAGCAACGCCCGGCGCAATGCGCGAAAAGCGTGCATCCCCGGCTTGCGAATTGACTATAGACACTGCGTGGTACACTGCCCGCCATCGTTTCCAGGACACCTGCACATGCTTGCGCCCAAAGACCTCCTCGACGCCCTGAGCGGCCACGCCTCCCGCCTCTTGAGTGGTGACACGCCGCTGCCCAAAAGCGAAATCGAAAGCCAGTTCAAGGCCCTGCTGCAAAGCGGCTTCAGTAAGCTGGACCTGGTCAGCCGGGAAGAATTCGACAGCCAGATGGTCGTGCTGGCCCGGACCCGGGCACGGCTCGAAAGCCTGGAGGCCAAGGTCGCGGAGCTGGAAGCGCGACTGGCTCCGGCACAGGAATAAGCAGCCCCTGCGGGCCACTCAACCCCTCGCAACATGTTGAGATGGGTCCGGGGTCAGTGCCAGCGGCAGCTCCAGGATAAACAGCGCGCCGCAGCCCGGCCCGGCGCTCTGCACGGTCAGATCGCCGCCCATTTCGTGCGCAGCCAGGATGCAGCTGTGCAGGCCAAAACCATGGCCGTCGACACGCGTGCTGAAGCCGTGCTCGAACACCCGCGCCAGATTGTCCTGCGCGATCCCCTCGCCGTTGTCCTCGATCTCGACCCGGACGCGCCCCTCGTCAACGATCTTCAGGCGCAAGACGATCTGCGGCGGCCGGTTCGTACCTGCGTCCAGCGCCTGCTTGGCGTTGTTGATCAGATTGACCAGGATCTGCAGCACTCGGTGCTTATCCAACGGCATTTGCGGGGTATCGCTGAATTCCTTGATCAGCGTGATGTGGTGGCGGGCCAGGGACACATCGCAAATGCGCACGACATCCTCGACCAGCTCACGCAACGAGCCCGGCTCCAAGACACTGGCATTGCCAGCGTAGGACTGCTGGGTGGCGACGATTTCCTTGATGTGGTCGATTCGACGGGTCAATTGCGCCAGCTCGGCGATCATGCCTTGCTGCTCGACGGCCAG
Source organism: Pseudomonas sp. Z3-6 (assembly GCF_051131985.1). Classification (NCBI taxonomy): domain Bacteria; kingdom Pseudomonadati; phylum Pseudomonadota; class Gammaproteobacteria; order Pseudomonadales; family Pseudomonadaceae; genus Pseudomonas; species Pseudomonas sp. Z3-6. Next base: position 335,591 of record NZ_CP071644.1, on the reverse strand, counting down.
CGCGTCGGCCAGCTTGTCGAGATAGTCGGGTAGCGCGCGCCCTTTCGGATCAGTGCTGATGAAGTCGCCGAGGTCATCGGGATGGTCCTTCATCAACTGGGCGACCTTGGCCACCGCAGGCCCCTTGGAGGTGTGCACCTTATCGTAGAGGACCTGGGCTGACACATTGACGCTGTTAAGCACATTGCCCACGTTGTGCAGCACATTGGTGGCGATCTCCGCCATGCCGGCCCGGCGCGCAGTGGTCACCAGTTCGGCCTGCGCCTCGCGCAATTCGTCGTTGACCTTGGCCAGTTGCTGCGGGCTGGGGATCTTCAGGGCCGCCGGCACCAACCGCACCAGCAGGATGGCGGTAATCACCGAGGCGATCGCAGTGATCACCTTGACCAGCGCCGACAGCCAGTAATAGGGCTGCCAGATGGTCAGGATCTCCATCACATGACTGGTCCCGCAGGCCAGGATAAACACGCCGAAAGCCGCCAGCATCCAATCGAACGGCACATCCTTGCGCTTGTGGATAAAGTACAGGAGGGTAAAGGGGATGGTGACGTAGGACAGGGTGATCAAGCCGTCGGCGATCACATTGGTCCACAGCAGATCCGGACGCCACATGTAGCAATGCCCGTGAGGCATGAAGCGCTTGTCGGTTAACAGAGCCAGCAGATCGTTCATGGCCACTTCCTCGCTGTGCCGTTGATACCGCCAAGTGCCGACTGGGCAAAATCGAGTCTAGCAGAGGGCGACGGCCGGATATTCGCGGCGGTACGGATTGAACGATAGGGTGTTGGCCGCTCCTCGGCTGTCACTCACCCTCGAAACATCCTGCCAAATTTTCTCCCCTCAATTACTGCGCCCAAGTTCATCCCCACGACTAATCTTCAAGAGCCGCAGGACGCGGCGCCCCATTCACTCAAGGAACGATTCATGTCGCTTGCCATTGTCCATAGCCGCGCCCAGGTAGGGGTCGAGGCGCCTGCCGTTACCGTTGAAGTCCACCTGGCCAATGGCTTGCCGTCGCTGACGATGGTTGGCCTGCCGGAAGCGGCGGTCAAGGAAAGCAAGGATCGGGTGCGCAGCGCGATCATCAACTCGGGGCTGAATTTTCCGGCGCGGCGCATCACCCTGAACCTGGCGCCGGCGGACCTGCCAAAAGACGGCGGCCGCTTCGACCTGGCCATCGCCCTGGGCATCCTCTCGGCCAGCGTGCAGGTGCCGACCCTGACCTTGGACGACGTGGAATGCCTCGGCGAACTGGCCTTGTCTGGCGCAGTACGCCCGGTGCGCGGGGTATTGCCCGCGGCGCTGGCGGCGCGCAAGGCCGGGCGCATACTGGTGGTGCCACGGGCCAATGCCGAGGAAGCCTGCCTGGCCTCGGGGCTGAAGGTGATCGCCGTGGACCATCTGCTGGAAGCGGTGGCGCACTTCAACGGTCACACGCCGGTCGAGCCGTTCATTTCCAATGGACTGCTTTCGGCCAGCAAACCCTACCCCGACCTGAATGAAGTACAAGGCCAGGCCGCGGCCAAGCGGGCGTTGCTGATTGCTGCCGCAGGGGCTCACAACCTGCTGTTCAGCGGGCCACCGGGCACCGGCAAGACCTTGCTGGCGAGCCGTTTGCCCGGGCTGTTGCCACCACTGGCCGAGAGCGAAGCCCTGGAGGTCGCAGCCATTCAGTCGGTGGCCAGTTGCGTGCCGTTGAGCCATTGGCCGCAACGTCCGTTTCGCCAGCCACACCACTCGGCTTCCGGCCCGGCGCTGGTCGGTGGCGGGTCAAAACCGCAGCCAGGGGAGATCACCCTCGCCCACCATGGCGTGCTGTTCCTGGATGAGCTGCCGGAATTCGACCGCAAGGTGTTGGAGGTCTTGAGAGAACCGCTGGAGTCCGGGCACATCGTGGTGTCTCGCGCCCGTGACCGGGTGCGCTTCCCGGCGCGCTTCCAGTTGGTGGCGGCGATGAATCCCTGCCCCTGTGGATATCTTGGCGAACCCAGTGGCCGCTGTGCCTGTACACCGGACATGGTGCAGCGCTACCGCAACAAACTCTCCGGCCCGCTGCTGGACCGCATCGACCTGCACCTGACCGTCGCCCGGGAAGCCACGGCCTTGAACCCCAAGCGCGAACCCGGGGACGATACGGCCACGGTCGCCGAGCGCGTCGCCGAAGCCCGGGAGCGCCAGCAGGAACGCCAGGGCTGCGCCAATGCCTTCCTCGATCTGCCGGGGTTGCGCCGGCATTGCAAGTTATCCACAACCGATGAAACCTGGCTGGAAACCGCCTGCGAGCGGCTGACGCTGTCGCTGCGCGCCGCCCATCGCTTGCTCAAGGTCGCCCGGACATTGGCGGACCTGGAGCAAGCGGGGAGCATTCGCCGCGAGCACCTGGCCGAAGCGTTGCAGTACCGGCCGGCTACGGCTTGAACCCCTTTATGGTTTGCTCAGGTCCACCAACGGTGTTTGCCGAACCTCGGTTTTTTGACCGTTCTGGATCGTATCGATGCGCTTGAGCGCCTTATCCACAGCGCCCTTGTCTGCCAACAGGCTGTAGTGGATCTGGAATTGCTTGTGCTCTTTCGGCGCGATGGTGGGCACCAGGCCCAAGGGGCGCTGATACCGGCGGTTATAGGAAAAACTGGTGCCGGGCTCCAGCCCGGTCACGTAGCCCTGGCCTTGGGTATCCGTGTTTTTCCACAGGGAGAACACGGGCAGCGTGCTGGTGTTGAAGCCCACCGACACCCCGAGACTGCCGGCCTTGTTGTGCAACACCGTGAGGGTGTCGCCCTTGGCGTCGGCGTAGGGCACGACGTTATAAACGGTTTCGTCGTAATCCTTGGTCGGACCCCGGTAGGTCTGCCAGTCGGCCAAGTCGCCCTTGGCCTTATCGTTGAACGGCGAGACCTGCTTGACCGGTGCCGCGAAACGAGCGCCCTGCTCCAGGAAAGGCGTGCTGAAATTGCTGTGGTAGAGCGCTTGGTATTCCTTCGGGTAATCGCCGTTGTTGGTCAGCGTGTCGTTGAGCGCGAACGTCACGCTGCCGGGCTCGGTGACCAGTTCGGTCTGCACCGAGAAATCGACCTTCTTGAATGCCTGCTCCTTCAACTCGCCCCGCAGGGTAATGGCGTAGGGCGGTTTCTCATCGATGTGCAAGGTGACTTTGTTAGCCGGAATATTCGCGGCGCGACCGTGCAGGGTCAGCAGCTCGCCATTGTCCATGCCGGGATGGCCGACCCATTCGTAGCCGCAGCGGGTGACCAGCTCGTTGAAGCCTTCAAGCCAACCCAACCCGCCTCGGCCGTTGAGCTCGATGAACGCCGGGTTGACCACTTCCTTGACGGGCGAATCCCATCCCATGCGCACGTCGCCAACCGATGCCTGCAGCACATTCATGCCACGGGTCGGGACCACTGAAAGCTTCAGGGTGCCGTTGTCGATGTCGACCACACTGACACCTTCCTGCCGACCACCGTGCAGGGTGCGCATCGTCACGGAAAAGGGTTTGTCGGTCTTCACGCCGAGTTGCTGGCTGGTGATTTGCCAGGGTTGGGCGGCTTTATCGGTATCCAGCAGGACGTAATCCCAAGCCATCGCATGGGAAGCAGCGCCCAAGGCGCCAAGGGTAACGAGCAGTTTGAGCGGAGTCATGGTCACGACCTTTTATTGGAGTTGTGCGGTTTTTATAGACTTGAAGAAACGTTTCAGCAAGCTAAAAAACAGCAATAATCTTAAAAAAGGATGGACCATTGGATTGAGGGCTTTTGTGGGAGCGGGCTCGCTCGCGATAGCGGTGGGTCAGGTTGAGATGAGGGTGACTGGACTGCCGCCTTCGCGAGCAAGCCCGCTCCCACACTGATTCCAGGCAGGCGCAAGAAGAGGGATCACCCGTAAACTCCCTTGTGGGAGCGAGCCTGCTCGCGATGGCAGTGGGTCAGCTTACAGAGATGTGACTGACAAGACGCCTTCGCGAGCAGGCTCGCTCCCACATTAATCGCGGGGGTGCCTGCTCGCGGTGGTTGCAGAGGCCTCAGCGGAACCGATCCACCTCTTGGCGCAGGTCCTGGGCGAGTTTTTCCAGTTCTTTGGCGGTGAGCGCCAGGTTCGAGACTACTTGGCGCTGTTCGCTGTTGGCCATGGCGATGCTCTGCAGGTTGCTGCTGAGCAGGGTCGCGGTGCTGCTTTGTTCCTGGGTGGCGGTGGTGATCGCCGCGAATTGCTGGCCTGCCGAGCGACTCTGCTCGTCGATGCGCGCCAGGGCCGAGGCCACGTTGGCATTGCGCGACAAGCCTTCCTGCATCAGCAGGTTGCCCTGCTCCATGGTGCTGATGGCATTGCCGGTTTCCTGCTGGATACTATTGATCATGCTGGAGATTTCGTCTGTGGCCTGGCGGGTGCGGGACGCCAGGCTGCGGACTTCATCGGCCACCACGGCGAAACCACGGCCCTGCTCGCCGGCGCGGGCGGCCTCGATGGCGGCGTTCAAGGCCAGCAGGTTGGTCTGCTCGGCAATCGAGGTGATGACACCGACGATGCCGCCGATCTCCTGGGAACGCTGGCCCAGGGTATTGATGACCGAGGCCGTGCTGTTCAGCGCGCCGGCAATTTGTTCCAGGGACGACGACGCCTCATCCATCGAGGTCCGGCCAATGCGGGTTTGCTGGGCATTCTCCTGGGCCAGACGTTCGGTGTTGCCCATGTTGTCGGCAATGTTCAAGGAGGTCGCACTGAACTCTTCCACCGCGCCCGCCATGCTGGTGATTTCGCCGGACTGCTGCTCCATGCCCTCGTACGCCCCGCTGGACAACCCGGACAGGGCCTGGGCGCGGCTGTTGACCTCCTGGGAGGCCTTGCGGATGTGCTCGACCATGGTCGATAGGGCCTGGCTCATCTGGTTGAAGGCACGGGCCAGCTGACCGATTTCGTCATGGCTCGATACGTTCAGGCGCACGCTCAGGTCGCCAGCGCCCAATGCTTCGGCCTGGCGCACCAAATCCCCCAGCGGTGCCAATTTGCTACGCAACAACCACATCGCCGAGCCGACCGCCAACAGCATCGCCAGCAGGCTGCCGATGGCCAACTGCGTACCGACGCTCCAGGTCACGGCGCGGATCTCGGTTTTCGGCATGCTCGCCACCACCGCCCACGGCCCACCCTCGAACGGCACGGCAACGCTGTAGAAGTCTTCGGCGGTATCGGCCCAGAACGCACCCTTGCCCGGTTTTTTGATCAGGCCCGTAATGGCCACGGTCGCATTATCCAGCGCCTGTACACCTGCCGGCGGCACCAGCCATTTGTTTTGCTCATCCAACAAGGCCAGCGAACCGGTCTGCCCAATGCGGAAACGCTTGAGGTTTTCGAACTGCGCGTTTTGCGCATCGGTGTAATCGAAGCCTACATACAACACGGCGATGATCTTGCCGCTGCTGTCGCGTACGGGCGTGTACTGCGACATGTAGAAGCGCCCGAACAGCAGGGCCCGGCCGATGTAGCTCTGCCCGCTGATCACCGGACCGTAGGCTGGACCGGCGCGGTCGAGCACAGTGCCGATGGCCCGCGTGCCGTCCTGTTTACTGACGGAGGTGCTGACGCGAATGAAATCGTCGCCGCTGCGCACGAATATCGTGGCCACACCGGCGGTCATCGCTTTGAAGTCATCCACTTCCTTGAAGTTGTTGTTCAACACCTCGCTGCCCAGGTTCAAGCCTGGGGTCTGTACGCCCGCCACCGTCACCGGCTGGTCTGGATGCACGGTCAAACCCGCGCTGAAGCGCTTTTCGAACAGGCCGGCCAAGCGCTGGGTGCTCTCACGCAAGGTGCTGTGGAAGGTATTGAGCTGATCGGCCATCAGGCGCGCTTCGCTGGCCAAGTGCTCTTCACGGGTGGCAAGGTTGGCGGTGTCCAGCGAACGCAGGGCGAAGACGGTACTGCCGGAGATCACGACCGCCAGTATCACGGCAAGGGCAAGGCCTAGCTGCGAGGCGATCCGGGCGCGGGGTTGAGACATGACGGCTCCTGGCCGAGAGACCGGATCATCCTGATCACGTCGCACGCTCGGCATTTTATTCGGGTGAGGTGTAAGTAGACCCTTTCTGAACGAGGGTTCCATCTTCACGGATTCGGCGGCAAAGCCAAATACTTGAGCGGTTTGGACGGATTAATGCCAAGTGGCTAGCACGCCAACTGCAACGTTTCAGCCCAGACGCTGCACATCGGGCAACTGCATGGCCTTGACCTCACCCTGGAGGAAGTCGCTGAGCCGGCGCAAACGCTCGCCCCCCGGCCGGGTTTTCGGCCAGACCAGGTAATAGTGCTCGCCACTGGCAACCGCCGTCGGCCATGGCAGGCTCAGGCGCCCTTGGGCAACGTCCTCGGCCACCATCAGCAGGTCGCCCATGGACACCCCATAGCCGCGTGCCGCCGCGATCATGCCCAGCTCCAGGGTATCGAACACCTGCCCACCCTTGAGCGAGACCTTGTCGGCCAGGCCCATGCGTTGCAACCAGTTGCGCCAGTCCCGGCGATCCGGCGTCGGGTGCAGCAGTTCGGCGCTGGCCAACCGCGCCACATCCCAGGGCTGATCGTTCAGCAGGTTCGGCGCGCCCACCGGAATCAACTCCTCGGGGAACAGCAGACTGGCCTCCCAGTCCGCCGGAAAATGCCCGTTGCCCAGCAATACGGCGCAATCGAAGGGCTCGACGTTGAAGTCCACCGAATCGATGTCCATCCAGGCACTGGTCAGTTGCACTTCGTTACCAGGCTGCAGATGCCGGAAACGGCTCAGGCGCGCCAACAGCCAGCGCATGGTCAATGTGGAGGGTGCCTTCATGCGCAAGATGCCGTCTTCGCCATGCAAGGTGTGGCAGGCCCGCTCCAGCGCCATGAAACCTTCGCGCACGCCCGGCAGCAGCAGCCGTGCCGCCTCGGTCAATTGCAAGTTGCGACCGCTGCGCTGGAACAGCCGACAGGCAAAGTGATCTTCCAGGGTGCGAATGTGCCGGCTGACGGCGCTCTGGGTAATCGACAGCTCTTCGGCGGCCCGGGTGAACGAGCTGTAGCGTGCCGCGGCTTCGAATGCCCGCAGCGCATAAAGCGGAGGAAGACGACGAGGCATCGCAAAAAGCTCCATGGCGGTGTTTGCAAACCCTACCAGAAACGCGCCCAGCATGAGTTTTAATCATGCCAGCGATCTTTTTTATCCTTTTGTGCAATCCGTCTAGAGCGCCGAGAATCGTCGCTTTACTGCCTTCTTTGAACAGGGAGCGTGATGATCATGCGGCATCCGGTGCGTACCGAACTCTGGGCCATCCTGCGGCTGGCGGGGCCGTTGATTGCCTCGCAGTTGGCGCACATGCTGATGGTGCTCACCGACACCGTGATGATGGCGCGCCTGAGCCCCGAAGCCCTCGCCGGTGGTGGGCTCGGGGCGGCCACCTATTCGTTCGTGTCGATCTTCTGCATCGGTGTGATCGCCGCGGTGGGCACCCTGGTTGCGATTCGCCAGGGCGCAGGCGATATCGAGGGGGCTACCCGGCTGACCCAGGCCGGATTATGGCTGGCCTGGTTGATGGCGCTGATGGCCGGGTTGCTGCTGTGGAACCTCAAGCCGGTGCTGCTGATGTTCGGCCAGACCGAAACCAACGTACTGTCCGCCGGGCAGTTCCTGCTGGCGCTGCCATTCGCCCTGCCCGGCTACCTGAGCTTCATGGCCCTGCGCGGCTTTACCAGCGCCATCGGCCGAGCCACACCCGTAATGGTGATCAGCCTCGGCGGTACGGTGGCCAACTTCCTGCTCAACTACGCGCTCATCACCGGCATGTTCGGCCTGCCGAAACTCGGCTTGATGGGCATCGGCCTGGTCACGGCCATCGTCGCCAATTGCATGGCCCTGGCGCTGGCCTGGCACATCCATCGGCACCCGGCCTACCGTGCCTATCCGCTGCTGGATGGGCTGTCGCGGCCCAACCGCCAATACCTCAAGGAACTGTGGCGCCTGGGCCTGCCGATTGGCGGCACGTACGCAGTGGAGGTCGGGCTGTTCGCGTTCGCCGCGCTGTGCATGGGCACCATGGGCAGCACGCCGTTGGCGGCTCACCAGATCGCCCTGCAAATCGTCTCGGTGGCGTTCATGGTGCCGGCCGGGATGTCCTACGCCATCACCATGCGCATCGGCCAGCACTACGGCGCCGGGCAACTGCTGATGGCGCGCCTGGCCGGGCGGGTCGGGATCGGCTTCGGCGCGGCCGCGATGCTGGCGTTCGCCATGGTGTTCTGGTTGTTGCCCCATCAATTGATCGGCTTGTTCCTGGACCACGACGACCCGGCGTTTCGCGAGGTGATCAACTTGGCGGTGAGCCTGTTGGCGGTGGCGGCGTGGTTCGAGCTGTTCGACGGCACGCAAACCATCGCCATGGGCTGCATTCGCGGACTCAAGGACGCCAAGACCACCTTCCTGGTGGGCCTGGGTTGCTATTGGCTGATCGGTGCGCCGTCGGCGTGGTGGATGGCTTTCCACTTGAACTGGGGGCCAACCGGTGTCTGGTGGGGCCTGGCCCTGGGGCTGGCCTGTGCGGCCGTGAGCCTGACGCTGGCGTTCGAATGGAAGATGAAACGGATGATTCGCAGTGAGCCTGGACTGCGGCGTTTCGAAAGCATCCAAGCCGACTGAGGTTCACTATGTGGGAGCGGGCTTGCTCGCGAAGGCGGCGTATCAGCCAGACATATATCGACTGATTCACCGCCTTCGCGAGCAAGCCCGCTCCCACAGGGTTTTGTGTCAGCTGATTTCCAGCATCGACTGCTGATCACCCTCGAACGTCAAATATTCAACCAACTCCGGCAACGGCAACGGCTTGCTGATCAGGAAACCCTGCACCTGGTCGCAACCGAAACCGCGAAGCAGGTCCAGTTGTTCCTGGGTTTCCACACCTTCGGCCACCACCTCCAGGTTGAGGTTGTGGGCCAGGTTGATCATGGCGTGCACCAGTTTGCGGTTCTCTTCGCGCTGTTCCATGCCGCCGACGAAGCTCTTGTCGATCTTGAGCAAGGCGATCGGCAGGCTGTTGAGGTGCACGAACGACGAGAAGCCGGTGCCGAAGTCGTCCAGGGAGAAGCGCACCCCCAGGCGGCCCAAGGCATCCATGGTCTGCTTGACCAGTTCGCTGCGGCGCATGACGGCGGTTTCGGTGAGTTCGAATTCAAGCCATTGCGCCTCGACACCCCGCTCGGCAATCAGCCGGCTCAAGGTCGGCAGCAACTGGCTGTCCTGGAACTGCCGGAACGACAGGTTGACCGCCATGTGCAACGGCGCCAGCCCTCGCTCGCGCAGGGCCTGCATGTCCCGCAGCGCCCGGGAAATCACCCAGTAGCCCAGCGGCACGATCAGGCCGCTCTGTTCGGCCAGCGGCACGAACTCACTCGGCGGCAGCAAGCCGCGCTCGCCGTGACGCCAGCGCACCAGGGCTTCGAGGCCGACGATGTGGCCGCCATCGAGGTTCAATCGGGGCTGGTAATGCAGTTCCAACTCGTCGCGGCGCAGTGCCCGGCGCAGCTCGCTTTCCAGGTCGGCGAGGCTGCGGGCATTGCGATTGATGCGCTCGTTGAAGATATGAAAGGTGCAGCCCTGGGTGCTCTTGGCCTGTTGCATGGCGATGTGGGCGTGCCACATCAGCGGATCGGCGCCGGCCTGGGCGCGGGCATGGGCGACGCCCAGACTACAGCCGATCAGCAAGCTTTCACCGTCCACCCAATAAGGTTCGGCCAAGGCCTCGGTAATACGCTCGGCCATCCACTCGGCCCGCTGTGGTGCGCGGCGGGTGTCGATCAACAGGGCGAACTCATCACTGCCCAATCGCGCCAATTGATCGCCGGCCTCGAGCGAGCTCTTGAGACGCGACACCACTTGCAGGATCAAGCGGTCACCGGCCTGGTGGCCGAGGGCGTCGTTGGCGTGGCGAAAGTTGTCCAGGTCCAGGTGACCGAGCGCCAGGCCACGGCCGTCGTTTTCCGCCAGGCGCGCCGCCAGCAAGGTCTGGAAGCCCTGGCGATTGGCGATGCCTGTCAACGGGTCCTGTTCGGCGAGGCGCTGCAAGGTGTTTTCCAGCACGCCGCGTTCACGCACATGGCGCAGGCAACGACGCAGGGTCGCACCGTCGAGCACGTCGCGCACCAACCAGTCGCTGACACCGTCGGGGGCAGCCGCCGGCTCGTGCTCAAGCAACAGGATGGTTGGCAGGCTGCAACGACCCGGCGCCGGTTGCAACGCCGCAACGGTCAGCAACACCGCATTGCGATTGTCTTCGAACAGGCTGCAGACTGACTCCCAGCTCGGGGCGCTGATCAACACGACCGATGGCCCCAAGGGCACCAGGCACTCGCGCAAGATTGCTGCCCACTCTGGCTCTTGGGCCAATAACAGCAAACGCAAGGGTTCGACAGGCGTTGACAAGCTGACTCCCTAGACTCTGCAAGGTGGTAGGCGCCGGGCATTATGACCTGCCGATGGGCAATGACCAATGCCAATGGTTCTCAAACACGCGCTTTTCGGTGGTTTTTTCCGCTCGAAATGCTACGCAGGACCCAATTGGCTCCACATCCTGCGTGAAAGTGACAAAAGCGGCAAATGACAATCCTGTGTGCGTCACAAGTCGGACAGAGCAGCACAATTCTCTGAGCCTGTTAAAATGCCGGCCCATTTCGCAAACGACTCCCTGAACCCTGTCATGTCCCGACTCAATCCCCGGCAGCAAGAAGCCGTGAACTATGTCGGCGGCCCTCTTTTGGTGCTCGCCGGTGCAGGCTCCGGCAAGACCAGCGTGATCACCCGCAAGATCGCGCACCTGATCCAGAATTGTGGCATCCGCGCCCAGTACATCGTCGCCATGACCTTCACCAATAAGGCCGCCCGGGAAATGAAAGAGCGGGTCGGCGGCCTGCTGCGCGCCGGCGAAGGTCGCGGCCTGACAGTCTGTACCTTCCACAACCTGGGCCTGAACATCATCCGCAAGGAACACGCGCGGCTGGGCTACAAACCGGGCTTCTCGATTTTCGACGAGACCGACGTCAAGGCCCTGATGACCGACATCATGCAGAAGGAATATTCGGGCGACGACGGCGTGGATGAGATCAAGAACATGATCGGCGCCTGGAAAAACGACCTGATCCTGCCGCCCGAGGCCCTGGAAAACGCCCGCAACCCCAAGGAGCAGACGGCCGCCATCGTCTACACCCACTACCAGCGCACGCTCAAGGCGTTCAACGCGGTGGACTTCGACGACCTGATCCTGTTGCCGGTCAAGCTGTTCCAGGACCACGCCGACATTCTCGAAAAATGGCAGAACAAGGTCCGCTACCTGCTCGTGGACGAATACCAGGACACCAACGCCAGCCAGTATTTGCTGGTGAAGCTACTGATCGGCAAGCGCAACCAGTTCACCGTGGTGGGTGACGATGACCAGTCGATCTATGCCTGGCGCGGCGCGCGGCCGGAAAACCTGATGTTGCTCAAGGAAGACTACCCGTCGCTCAAAGTGGTGATGCTGGAGCAGAACTACCGCTCCACCAGCCGCATCCTGCGCTGCGCCAACGTGCTGATTTCCAACAACCCCCACGAGTTCGAAAAGCAGCTGTGGAGCGAGATGGGCCACGGCGACGAGATCCGCGTGATCCGTTGCCGCAACGAAGACGCCGAAGCCGAGCGCGTGGCCATGGAAATCCTCAGCCTGCACCTGCGCACCGACCGGCCGTACAGCGACTTTGCGATCCTGTACCGCGGCAACTACCAGGCCAAGCTGATCGAGCTGAAATTGCAGCATCACCAGGTGCCTTATCGCCTGTCGGGGGGCAACAGCTTTTTCGGACGCCAGGAAGTGAAGGACCTGATGGCCTACTTCCGCCTGATCGTGAACCCGGACGACGACAACGCCTTCCTACGGGTGATCAACGTGCCGCGCCGGGAAATCGGTTCGACCACCCTGGAAAAACTCGGCAACTATGCCACCGAGCGCAAGATCTCGATGTACGCCGCCACCGATGAAATCGGCCTGGGCGAGCACTTGGACAGCCGCTTCACCGATCGCCTGGCGCGCTTCAAGCGCTTCATGGACAAGGTCCGCGAGCAGTGCGCCGGGGAAGATCCGATCTCGGCGCTGCGCAGCATGGTCATGGATATCGACTATGAGAACTGGCTGCGCACCAACAGCTCCAGCGACAAGGCTGCCGACTACCGGATGAGCAACGTCTGGTTCCTGATCGAGGCGTTGAAGAACACCCTGGAAAAAGACGAAGACGGCGACATGACGGTCGAGGACGCCATCGGCAAACTCGTGCTGCGGGACATGCTCGAGCGCCAGCAGGAAGAGGAAGAAGGCGCCGAAGGCGTGCAGATGATGACGCTGCATGCTTCCAAGGGCCTGGAGTTTCCCTACGTGTTCATCATGGGCATGGAAGAGGAAATCCTGCCGCACCGTTCCAGCATCGAGGCCGACACCATCGAGGAAGAACGGCGCCTGGCCTATGTCGGCATTACCCGGGCACGCCAGACGCTGGCCTTCACCTTCGCCGCCAAGCGCAAGCAATACGGCGAAGTGATCGACTGCGCACCGAGCCGCTTTCTCGATGAACTGCCGCCGGACGACCTGGCCTGGGAAGGCAATGACGACACGCCAACGGAAGTCAAAGTCGTTCGCGGCAACAGTGCCCTGGCGGATATACGCGCGATGTTAAAGCGCTAGAATCATTTACTTTTTCATCGACTTCAGGCGCTCACGCGCCATCAGAGGAGGCTTCATGGAAGCCCTGCACCAGAAAATCCGCGAGCTAGGCATCGTGCTGTCCGACCAGGTCCTGAAGGTTGATGCGTTTCTCAACCACCAGATCGACCCGCAATTGATGAAGCTGATCGGCGACGAATTCGCCGCGCTGTTCAAGGATTCTGGCATTACCAAGATCGTCACCATCGAAGCCTCGGGCATTGCCCCGGCGATCATGACCGGGCTGAACCTTGGCGTGCCGGTGATCTTCGCCCGCAAGCAACAGTCCCTGACCCTGACGGAGAATCTGCTGTCGGCCACCGTGTATTCGTTCACCAAGAAGACCGAAAGTACCGTCGCCATCAGCCCGCGTCACCTGACCAGCAGTGATCGGGTGCTGATCATCGATGACTTCCTGGCCAACGGCAAAGCCTCCCAGGCGCTGATTTCCATCATCAAGCAGGCCGGCGCCACCGTGGCAGGTCTGGGGATCGTGATCGAGAAGTCATTCCAGGGCGGCCGCGCGGAATTGGATGCACAGGGCTATCGCGTCGAGTCGTTGGCTCGGGTGAAGTCGCTGGCGGGTGGGGTTGTGACCTTCATCGAATAACCCCCTCATACCCCTGTGGGAGCGGGCTTGCTCGCGAATGCGGTGTGTCAGCCACATCAATGCTAACTGATACACCGCATTCGCGAGCAAGCCCGCTCCCACAGGGGAATGTATATACCGCTATGGCGCAGTCGCCTTGAGCCCCGCCAGCAGCAACCGCTGGGCCAATTCCTCCTTCAACCCCTCGGGACTCGTCAACTGCATCCGCTCCAGATGCCCGGCATATTCCCAGGGCTCCGGTGCATCCAGCGCGGCTTTGCCCAGCTCCAGGATCTCAGTGAGCTTGAACTTGCTCTTGAGCCAGTTCAGCGCCCGTAATAGGTCCCGCTCCAGCCCATCGAAATCACAGCCCAGCGGATACTCGGGAAACAGGTTCGGATGGCGTGCCTGGATCGCCTGCAACCGCTCCGAGGTGTTGTCGGCGAACCGCGGATCGAGACGGAAATCCTTCGGCAGCTTGCCGGCCTTTTGCGCCTGCTCGATCAACCCGGGCTGGAAGCGTGAGTCGCTGATGTTCAGTAACGCCTCGATCACTGCCGCGTCGGTCTTGCCGCGCAGGTCGGCGATGCCGTATTCGGTGATCACGATGTCCCGCAGGTGCCGGGGAATCGTGCAATGGCCATACTCCCAGACGATGTTCGAGCTGATCTCGCCCCCGGCCTCACGCCAACTGCGCAGCAGCAGGATCGAGCGCCCGCCCTCCAGCGCATGGCCCTGGGCAACGAAGTTGTACTGCCCGCCCACACCGCTGAGCACCCGCCCATCTTCCAACTGATCGGCGACCCCGGCGCCCATCAGGGTCATGGTGAAAACCGTGTTGATGAAACGGGCATCAAGGCGTTGCAGGCGCTTGAGCTGTTCCTGGCCGTACAGCTCGTTGATGTAACTGATGCGCGTCATGTTGAATTCGCGCAGACGGCTTTGCGGCAGCTCGCGCAGACGCTCGTAAAAGCTGCGCGGGCCGAGGAAGAATCCGCCGTGTATGCAGATGCCGTCGGGTTGCGCCGCCTCGTCGAGCGTCCCGGCATTGGCCCGCTCCTGGGTCGCCTCGTCGGGGTAGACCTTGCGCCGGATGATCCCGGCCTCCGCCAGCGCCAGCAAACCGTTGACGAACATTTCACTGCAACCGTACAGCCCTTTGGCAAACGGCTCGACCCCGCCCTCATGCTCGATCAATTGCGCCCACTGGCTAAGGTTCAGGTCCGCCAGCAACGCCTGGTAGCCGGCGTTATCGGCCTGGCGCGCCAGCAGTGCCGCGGTCAATGCGTCGCCCATCGAGCCGATACCGATCTGCAACGTACCGCCATCGCGCACCAGCGTACTGGCGTGCAGGCCGATCAAATGGTCCTGGAAACCCACCGGCATGTTCGGCGTGGAGAACAACGAGTGGCTGTCCTTTTCGTCGATCAACAGGTCGAAAGCGTCGATGCCGACTTCCGCGTCGCCGGGCATGTAGGGCAAGTCGCTATGGACCTGGCCCACCATGAGAATGGTCTCCCCGGCCTCGCGCCGCTTGGCGATCATCGGCAGCAGGTCGAGGGTGATGTCCGGGTTGCAGCTCAGGCTTAGGCGATCCGGGTGCTCCGGGGCGCTCGCCACCAGTTGCGCCACCAGGTTCAAGCCGGCGGCGTTGATGTCCCGGGCCGCATGGCTGTAGTTGCTGCTGACGTAGTCCTGCTGGGCCGACGTGCTATGCAGCAGGCTGCCGGGCTGCATGAAGAATTGCTGGACGCGGATGTTGGCCGGCAGGCTGTCCCGCTGCAGGTCCGCCAAGAAATCCAGCTCGGGGTAATCACCGAAGACCCGTTCGATAAAGGGTTCGAGGAAGCGCTTCTGCAAACCGTCGCCCAGGTTCGGCCGGCCCAGGCTCAGGGCGGTGTAGAGGGTCAGCTGTCGCTCGGGCAGTTCTGCGATGCGCCGGTACAGCGCGTTGGCGAACAGGTTGGGCTTGCCCAGCCCCAGGGGCATGCCGAGATGAATATGCGCCGGCAGGCGCTCGAGCACGTCATCCACCGCCTGTTCGATTGAACACAACTGCACCATCGGACCCTCCAGGACATTCCATGAATGTGGGTTGGACCGAGCTTGCCGGGTCTTGGTTGCGATGAACAGCCCCGAAAAATCCCAGGCGCAAAAAAGCCGCTCGTAAGCGGCTTTTTTGTGAAAGATGTTGGCGTATTACAGGCCAGACATCTCTTTGATGGCGCCCTTGAGGTCGTCATCGGAGCAGTCGGCGCAGGTGCCTTTAGGCGGCATGGCGTTCACGCCAGTAATCGCCTTGGCCAGGATGCCATCGAGACCACCCTGGTGGTCGGCGCGCTCTTTCCAGGCAGCCTTGTCGCCGATTTTCGGCGCGCCCAGCAGGCCAGTGCCGTGGCAAGCGTTGCAGTGTTTTGCGATCACGTCTTTCGGCGTCTTGGCAGCCCCGCCGCCAGCCGAAGCCACGACTTCCATACCCTTGCATTCCTTGCCCTGGACGCAGACCTGGCCGACGGGTTCAAGGCGCTTGGCGATTTCGTCGTTCGGCGCCGCTTGAGCGGTCGCAGCCCATAGGGCCAATACGGTTGCTGGTGCAGCCAGCATTTTCATAATTAGGTTCACGCGTACACCCTCAATGGTGGCTAGTCACGCCTGCGGCCACGGTTTGCAGGCGGGCGCAAGTATAGCGGTAAGCCTGTCACTCTGAAACAACCCCAAAGTCACAAGGGTCTTGTTTGTCATGACAGCCCAACAAGCGGGCGCCTTGGCCACGCGGGCCTGGCGCCTCTCGGTCTAGAAATTGGCCGGTGTGGCTGCGCTGATCAGTCGCGCCGGCACGTCGAACGGATTACGGAAACGGTGCGGCTTGGTGCTTTCGAAATAATAGCTGTCGCCGGCTTCGAGCACGAAGGTTTCGACGCCGACCACCAATTCCAGCCGCCCTTCCACCAGGATCCCGGTTTCCTCGCCCTCATGGGTGAGCATCTCTTCACCGGTATCGGCACCCGGTGGATAGATTTCATTGAGGAAGGCAATCGCCCGGCTCGGGTGTGCCCTGCCCACCAGCTTCATGGTCACGGCGCCGTCGGAGATGTCGATCAGTTCGTTGGCTTTGTAGACGATCTGGGTCGGTTTCTCCTGGAGGATCTCTTCGGAGAAAAATTCGACCATGGACATGGGAATCCCGCCAAGGACCTTACGCAGCGAACTGATCGAGGGGCTGACGCTGTTCTTCTCGATCATCGAAATAGTGCTGTTGGTGACGCCCGCGCGCTTGGCGAGTTCACGCTGGGAAAGGCCTTTGAGTTTACGAATGGATTGCAGTCGTTCACCGACGTCCAATGCTGGAGCCTCCAGGGAATCAGGTTGTGTGGAAAGTGAGCGTTATCATGGCGACAGCGTTCAGTATTTACAACACTTTGACCCGAATCCTGTGCGGTGAAGCGACTTTCGGTAGGTTGCGCTTCGTGTCAGGCCCCGGAATAGAGCCGTGGCACCCGCCGCAGGTTGCAGAAAATCTGATAAGGAATCGTGTCGGCGGCCTTGGCGACATCGCTGGCGAGGATGTGCTTGCCCCACAACTCCACGGTCGAGCCGAGCCCGGCCTGGGGCAAATGAGTCAAGTCGACAGCCAGCATGTCCATCGACACCCGGCCCACCAACTGGCTGCGCTGCCCCTCCACCAGCACCGGCGTACCGGTGGGGGCCTGGCGTGGGTAGCCGTCGGCATAACCCATGGCGACCACGCCCACCCGGGTCGGTTGCGTGGTCACAAAGCGAGCGCCATAGCCCACCGGCTCGCCGGCAGGCAATTCGCGCACGCTGATGATCTTCGACTCCAGGGTCATCACCGGTTGCAAGCGCGAGGCGACAGCGTTGGGCTCATCAAAAGGCGTGGCCCCGTAGAGCATGATGCCCGGGCGCACCCAGTCGCTGGGTATCTGCGGCCAGCCTAGCACCGCTGGTGAATTGCGCAGGCTGATCGGCGCCACCAGGCCCTGGCGGGCTTTGTCGAAGATCGCCAACTGCTCGGTACTGCTGGGATCGTGCAGTTCATCGGCACGGGCGAAGTGGCTCATCAACACAATCTTCGCCACTTTGCCGCTGGCGAGCAGGCGACGGTAGGCGGCCTGGTAATCCGTCGGATGCAGGCCGACCCGGTGCATGCCGGAATCGAGCTTGAGCCAGACGGTGATCGGCTGGCTCAGAGGGGCTTTTTCAATCGTTTCAAGCTGCCACAACGAATGCACCACGCACCAGAAATCGTGCTCGACGATCAGTGGCAACTCATCGGCTTCGAAAAACCCTTCCAACAGCAGGATCGGCCCACGAATCCCGCCGGCCCGCAATTCCAGGGCCTCTTCGATGCAGGCCACGGCAAACCCGTCCGCCGTGTCCTGCAGCGCCTCGGCGCAACGCACCGCGCCGTGCCCATAGGCGTCGGCCTTGATCACCGCAAGGGCTTTGGCCCCCGTGACTTCGCGGGCCAATTGGTAGTTGTGACGCAGGGCTTGGAGATCGATCAGGGCACGGGCAGGACGCATGGCGGCAGGCTTCTAGGCGGTCATCAATAAAAAACCGGCGCGGGCTGACGGCATGAACCGCCCGCAGCGCCGGAAGAGGGATCGTTTCGGCCGGGAATTAAGGCAGCGCGGCCACGACGGACAGCTCCACCAGAATCTCCGGTTCACACAGCTTGGCCTCAACCGTGGCACGGGCCGGGGCGACGCCTTTGGGCAACCATTGGTCCCAGACGGCATTCATGCCTGCGAAATGGGCCTCGATGTCCTTCAGGTAGATCGTCACCGATAACAGCCGCGTCTTGTCAGTCCCGGACAGGTCCAGCAAGCGTTCGATATTGGCCAGGCATTCGCGGGTCTGCTGTTCAATACCGGCGTTCATGTCGTCGCCGACCTGCCCGGCCAGGTAAACAGTGCCGTTGTGCACGACAACCTGGCTCATGCGGTCATTGGTGAGCTGGCGCTGGATTGACATGTTTTGCAGACTCCTGGTGTTTGCTACCGTAACGGGAAATATCGAGGCCTTCGGCGCTGATCTGCGGCTTTTTCTTTGCCATCAGGTCGGCCAACAGGCGACCGGAACCACAGGCCATGGTCCATCCAAGGGTGCCATGGCCGGTGTTCAGGAACAGATTCTTGAACGGTGTGGCGCCTACGATTGGCGTGCCGTCCGGGGTGGTCGGACGCAAGCCGGTCCAGAAACTGGCCTGGGCCAGGTCGCCGCCCTGAGGATAAAGGTCGTTGACGATCATCTCCAGGGTTTCGCGCCGACGTGGGTTGAGGGACAGGTCAAAACCGGCGATTTCCGCCATGCCGCCCACCCGAATGCGATTGTCGAAGCGGGTGATCGCGACCTTGTAGGTTTCGTCGAGAATGGTCGAGGTCGGTGCCATGGCCGGGTTGGTGATCGGCACGGTCAGGGAGTAACCCTTGAGCGGATACACCGGTGCACGGATCCCGAGGGGCTTGAGCAGTTGCGGCGAATAGCTGCCCAGGGCGAGCACATAACGGTCGGCGGTTTCCAGCTTGCCGTCGATCCACACGCCGTTGATGCGATCACCCGCGAAGTCCAGGCGTTGGATGTCCTGGCCGAAGCGGAATTGCA
The DNA here is from genome assembly GCF_051131985.1 of Pseudomonas sp. Z3-6. Lineage (NCBI taxonomy): Bacteria > Pseudomonadati > Pseudomonadota > Gammaproteobacteria > Pseudomonadales > Pseudomonadaceae > Pseudomonas > Pseudomonas sp. Z3-6. The sequence continues at coordinate 316,640 of NZ_CP071644.1, read as the reverse complement.
CGCCCAGCTTCACCGCCATTTCCGCCAGGCGCGTGGTAAACATCTGGCAGTCGCCGGTCTGGTCGTTGGGCAAGCGCAAGGCACCCGCCAGGATGTCGGTGACATTGGCCAGGGCCGGTTCGACCCGGGCGATGCCTTCGCGGTCGAGCACTTCGAACGGCACGCCGGACTCTTTCAACACGGCGATATCTTTTGCCGCGCCATCGAGCTGGGCCTGGGTGCGGAACAACTGCGTAGTCCCCAGGCTACGGCCTTCGTAGGCGATGCCGGTTTCGGCGCGCAGCTCGTCGAGGCAGTCGCGGCTGTACTCGGACAGGCGGACCATGCGTTCCTTGTTGATGGCATACCGGCTGGCGGTGCAGTTGCGCAGCATTTGTGCCATCCACAGGTATTGATCAACGTCGGCAGTGGCCTTGATCGCCAGTGGCGCATGGCGTTGCAGCAGCCATTTGATGGCCTTGAGCGGTACGCCCGGCGCGGCCCACGGCGAGGCATAACCCGGCGACACCTGACCGGCATTGGCGAAACTGGTTTCCATGGCAGGTGCTGGCTGACGGTCGACCACCACCACTTCAAACCCGGCACGAGCCAGGTAATAAGCACTGACGGTACCGATGACGCCGCTACCCAAGACCAGAACGCGCATGTTGATGCCCTCATCGCGGATAACCGCTGACGTTTGTTGTACATAGCTTTGATGGGCGCAGTGTAAAAAAGATCAGCCAGTGCTTTTCACTATATAAACACCTATATTTGGCGAGAATTCTCGGCAAAACCCCTTTTCATGGAGGCGCATCACCTGTGCGTACCAACACCCAGACCAAACGCGAGCTGGACAAGATCGACCGCAACATCCTGCGGATCCTCCAGGCGGACGGACGGATCTCCTTCACCGAGCTGGGGGAAAAGGTCGGTCTCTCCACCACGCCCTGTACCGAACGGGTGCGGCGCCTGGAGCGCGAAGGGATCATCATGGGCTACAACGCCCGGCTCAACCCGCAGCACTTGAAGGGCAGCCTGCTGGTATTTGTCGAGATCAGCCTCGACTACAAATCCGGCGACACCTTCGAAGAATTCCGACGCGCCGTGCTGAAATTGCCTCACGTGCTGGAATGTCACCTGGTGTCAGGAGATTTCGACTACCTGGTGAAAGCACGGATTTCCGAGATGGCGTCGTACCGCAAGCTGCTGGGGGACATCCTGCTCAAACTGCCGCACGTGCGCGAATCCAAGAGCTACATCGTGATGGAAGAAGTGAAGGAGAGCTTGAACCTGCCGATTCCGGATTGATGGCAGCCCCCAAGGCCGCCTTCGCGAGCAGGCTCGCTCCCACACAGGTAGGTGGCGAACGCTTTCTTGCGAACTACAGAGAGCCCTTGTGGGAGCGAGCCTGCTCGCGAAAGCCGCGACTCGGTATGCCAGACCGCTAGACCAATACCTGCCGAGTGCTGGCCATATATTCATGAATCTGCTTCTCCACACGCGGATGAATCAGTTCCACCGGTCGCCGGCCATTGGGACACGGCAAGGTCGCCGTGGTGCCGAACAGCCGACAGATCAGCGGACGCTCGTCATAGACCGTGCAACCGTTGGGCCCCAGGTGCACGCAGTCGAGCGCTTCCATGGCCGCATCCTGTTCGGCGCGGGTCTTGCGGGGCAAGCGGGCCATTTCCTCGGGCGAGGTGGTGACCGGACCGCAGCAGTCATGGCAGCCCGGTACGCACTCGAACGAGGGAATCTGCTGGCGTAGCGTGCGAATTTTTTGACTGTTGCAGCTCATCGAGACGGTTACCGAGAAGGACTGTCCGGGATTCTGCCTTAAAAGCCGCGGACCAGACAGCGCCAACCGACCGGTGTTGCCCGAGGAGGAATCCCCGGCTTATGCTCCGTAAAATTTCTCAAACAGAACAATCAGGATTACGCACATGAACGCCCGTGTTCAGCAACCTGTCCCGAACCACGCGCACGCCGCCTCTTACTACGCCGCCAGCAGCCTGCCGCAACCGGACCATCCGGTGTTGCAGGGGGAGTTGCGGGTGGACGTCTGCGTCGTCGGCGGCGGGTTCTCCGGGTTGAACACGGCGATCGAACTGGCTGAACGCGGCATGAGCGTGGCGCTGCTGGAGGCGCACCGGATCGGCTGGGGCGCCAGCGGGCGCAACGGCGGCCAATTGATCCGTGGCGTCGGCCATGGCCTCGACCAGTTCGCGCCCATCATCGGCACCGACGGCGTGCGCCAGATGAAGCTCATGGGCCTTGAGGCGGTGGAAATCGTTCGGCAGCGGGTCGAGCGCTTCCAGATTCCTTGCGACCTCACCTGGGGCTACTGCGACCTCGCCAACAAACCCGGCGATCTGGAAGGCTTCGCCGAAGACGCCGAAGAACTGCGCAGCCTCGGTTATCGCCACTCGACCCGACTGCTGCAAGCCGACGAAATGCACAGCGTCGTAGGCTCGGATCGCTACGTCGGCGGATTGATCGACATGGGCTCGGGCCATCTGCATCCGCTTAACCTGGCCTTGGGCGAAGCCGCCGCCGCGCAGCAACTGGGGGTCCGGCTGTTAGAGCAATCGGCGGTCACGCGTATCGACTACGGCCCTGAAGTGAAGGTGCACACCCAACAGGGCTCGGTCCACGCCAAGACGCTGGTACTGGGCTGCAACGCCTACCTCAACGGACTCAACCCGCAACTCGGCGGTAAAGTGTTGCCGGCCGGCAGCTACATCATCGCCACCGAACCCTTGAGCCAAGCGCAGGCACAGGCGTTGTTGCCGCAGAACATGGCGGTCTGCGACCAACGGGTGGCATTGGATTACTACCGGCTTTCGGCCGATCGTCGCTTGTTGTTCGGCGGGGCCTGTCACTATTCCGGCCGCGACCCGCAGGACATTGGCGCCTACATGCGCCCGAAGATGCTCAAGGTGTTCCCGCAATTGGCGGATGTGAAAATCGATTATCAATGGGGCGGGATGATTGGCATCGGTGCCAACCGTTTGCCGCAGATCGGCCGGCTCAAGGACCAGCCCAATGTGTATTACGCCCAAGCCTATTCCGGCCACGGCGTGAATGCCACGCACCTGGCCGGCAAATTGTTGGCCGAAGCCATCAGCGAGCAGCAGAGCAGCGGTTTCGACCTGTTCGCCCAGGTCCCGCACATGACCTTCCCGGGTGGCAAGCATTTGCGCTCACCGTTGTTGGCGTTGGGGATGTTGTGGCATCGGTTGAAAGAATTGGTCTAGCCCAACAACCGTGGCGAGGGAGCTTGCTCCCGCTGGGTTGCGCAGCGACCCTACGATTTTGCGGTCGCTGCGCAACCGAGCGGGAGCAAGCTCCCTCGCCACAGGTTCTTGATCACGTCAAAGCCGCCAGAACGGCTTCAGCCCCTCCTCCCGCGCCTGCTCTCGGCTCAGCCCGACGTCATGCAACTGTTCGGGTGTAAGTTCCAACAAGGCCTTGCGTGTATGCAGACGATGCCAGAACAGGCCCCAGCGACCGAGGCCGGACGGTGCATTGCGCAATGTCGCGCTGCGCAGCCCTTTCTCTTGCCCTGCCGCCAGTTCCTGACTGTGTAACGTCAGCCGCACATCGCTCAAGCCGTTCATTTTGATCGCTCCTGTTTACTTGGGTAGCCAGAGGTTTCATGATGCGCGGACGGCTAAAAGCAATACAGATTCAACCCAATTCTTTTATAAGCATACAGATTTGGTATTTCCGGCACTGAATCGTCATTTTCCAACTCAACTGTATCGGTTGCAGTTGCTCATCTCATCGGGAGCGCACCATGACCCTCTATGTGAACCTCGCCGAACTGCTCGGCACCCGCATCGAACAGGGCTTCTACCGTCCTGGCGACCGGCTGCCTTCTGTACGGGCATTGAGCACGGAGCATGGGGTCAGCTTGAGTACGGTGCAGCAGGCCTATCGCGTGCTCGAAGACAGCGGGCTGGCGATGCCGAGACCCAAGTCAGGTTATTTCGTGCCCGTGAGCCGTGAACTGCCGGACCTGCCGGTGATTGGCCGCCCGGCCCAGCGCCCCGTGGACATTTCCCAATGGGACCAGGTGCTGGAACTGATACGCGCCGTGCCGCGCCCGGACGTGGTGCAACTGGGCCGAGGCATGCCGGATATCCATTCGCCGACCATGAAACCGCTGCTACGCAGCCTGGCGCAGATCAGCCGCCGACAAGACATGCCGGGCCTGTATTACGACAACATTTACGGCAACCTCGCGTTGCGCGAGCAGATCGCCCGGCTGTCGCTGGACTCCGGCTGCCAATTGGGCCCCAATGACCTGATCGTCACCACCGGCTGCCATGAAGCCCTGTCGGTCAGCATCCGCGCCACCTGCGAACAAGGCGATATCGTCGCGGTGGACTCACCCAGCTTTCACGGGGCCATGCAAACCCTCAAGGGCCTGGGCATGAAAGCCCTGGAGATTCCCACCGACCCGCTTACCGGCATCAGCCTGGATGCGCTGGAACTGGCCCTGGAGCAATGGCCTATCAAGGCCATACAGTTGACTCCCAGCTGCAACAACCCATTGGGCTACATCATGCCCGACGCCAATAAACGCGCGCTGCTGAACCTGGCGCAACGCTTCGACGTGGCGATTATTGAAGATGATGTGTATGGGGAGTTGGCCTACACCTACCCTCGCCCACGCACCATCAAGTCGTTCGATGAAGACGGCCGCGTCTTACTCTGCAGTTCGTTTTCCAAGACCCTGGCGCCTGGCCTGCGCATTGGTTGGGTCGCGCCAGGCCGGTATCTGGAGCGGGTGCTGCACATGAAATACATCAGCACCGGCTCTACCGCGCCACAGCCGCAGATCGCCATTGCCGAGTTTCTCAAGGGCGGGCACTTCGAACCCCATTTACGGCGTATGCGCACGCAATACCAGCGCAATCGCGACGCAATGATTGACTGGGTCAGCCGCTATTTCCCAGCGGGTACCCGTGCCAGCCGCCCGCGGGGCAGCTTCATGCTGTGGGTGGAACTGCCCGACGGCTTCGATACGCTGAAGCTCAATCGAGTCCTGCTGGACCAAGGCGTACAGGTCGCTGTCGGCAGCATCTTTTCGGCATCGGGCAAGTACCGCAACTGCCTGCGGATGAACTACGCTGCCAAGCCAACGGCCCAGATCGAAGAGGCTGTGCGCAAGGTCGGAGCGGCCGCCATCGCACTGTTGAACGAAACCCAGCGCGATGTCGTCTGAAAGTTAACCAGGGAAGCAGCACCCAACAGCCGATCACCACCAACAAGCGGAACGATCCTACGTGAGATCCAGACCGATCCTGCCTGCGTTGCTGTTAGTCGCCTCACTGCTGAGCGGCTGCGCCGGTCTTGATGTCACCCGTGAGCCCTCCCAGGCCTTGCCCGCCGCCGAATCCTCGTTCGGCCGCTCGGTCCAGGCCCAGGCCGCGCCCCACGAAGGACGCTCAGGCTTTCGGCTGCTATCGGACAGCACCGAGGCCTTTACCGCCCGAGCCGAGCTGATTCGCAACGCCCAAGGCAGCCTGGATTTGCAGTACTACATCGTCCACGACGGCATCAGTACTCGAATGCTGGTGGATGAATTGCTCAAGGCCGCCGACCGCGGCGTGCGCGTGCGGATCCTGCTGGACGACACCACCAGCGATGGCCTCGACCAGATCATCGCGACCCTTGCCGCTCACCCACAGATCCAGATCCGCCTGTTCAATCCGCTGCACCTCGGACGCGCTACCGGCGTGACCCGTGGCCTCGGGCGCCTGTTCAACCTGTCGCTGCAACACCGGCGGATGCACAACAAGCTTTGGCTGGCCGACAACAGCATGGCCATCGTCGGCGGCCGCAACCTGGGCGATGAGTATTTCGACGCCGAACCCAACCTGAACTTCACCGACATCGACCTGCTCGGCGTCGGCCCGGTGGCCGAACAATTGGGCCACAGTTTCGACCAGTACTGGAACAGCGCCCTGAGCAAACCCATCGAACAGTTCCTGTCCCATCGCCCCACGCCCAAGGACCTGGCCAACAGTCGGCTGCGCCTGCAAGAGTCGCTGGAGCAGACCCACAAGGAAAACCACGCGCTTTACCAGCAATTGACTGCCTACAAGACCCAACCGCGCCTGGATACGTGGCGCGACCAGTTGATCTGGGCCTGGAACCAGGCGCTGTGGGACGCGCCCAGTAAAGTGCTGGCCAAGGGTGAACCGGACCCGCAGCTATTGCTGACCACCCAACTGGCCCCCGAACTGACGGGCGTCAGCAAAGAACTGATCATGATTTCCGCCTACTTCGTCCCCGGCCAGCCAGGCTTGGTGTACTTGACCAGTCGCGCAGACGCCGGTGTGTCGGTGAGCCTGCTGACCAATTCCCTGGAAGCCACCGACGTGCCCGCCGTGCACGGCGGCTACGCGCCGTACCGCAAGGCCCTGCTGCAACATGGCGTGCGCCTGTTCGAGTTGCGACGGCAACCGGGCGACACCGGCGGCAGCGCTCACTTGTTCTACAGCAAGTCCTACGGCGAATCGGACTCCAGCCTGCACAGCAAGGCGATCATCTTCGACCAGCAGAAATCCTTCATTGGCTCGTTCAATTTCGACCCGCGTTCGGTGCTATGGAACACCGAAGTCGGCGTGCTGGTGGACAGCCCTGAACTCGCCGGACAAGTCCGTGAGCTGGCCTTGCAAGGCATGGCGCCGGCCTTGAGCTACCAGGCGAGGCTGGAAGATGGAACGCTTGTGTGGACCACCGAAGATAACGGCCAGATCCACGACCTGGCCCGAGAACCGGGCAGTTGGTGGCGCCGGTTCAATGCCTGGTTCAGCACGACGATCGGACTGGAGCGGATGCTTTAGAGGCGGACAGGTCGCTTTTGTGGCAGACCGCTTTGTGGACAGCCTGCCTTGTGGCAGACCGCTTTTGTGGCGAGGGAGCTTGCTCCCGCTGGACTGCGAAGCAGTCCCGGCTTTGCGGTTGCTGCGCAACCGAGCGGGAGCAAGCTCCCTCGCCACAAAAGTCCCCCTTGCTACAGGGTTTCGGGTGTTCAAGCGGGCTGGGTGCTCCCAAACGCCCCCTGGCGAACCAGCAGGATCACCAGCCCGAACGCCCCGGCCGCCATGAACAAAGGCAGCGCATGGCCGCTGATCCATTGGCTGCCCGCCCCCGCCACCAGCGGGCCGACCAGGCAACCGAGCCCCCACAGTTGCGCGACATGGGCGTTGGCCCGAACCAGCGCATCGTCGCGGTAACGCTCGCCGATCAGGATCAGCGACAACGTGAACAAACCGCCTGCGCTGGCGCCGAACAGCACCCACAGCGGCCAGATCAGCAGGGTATCGATCAGCAGCGGAACCGCCAGGCTCGATAACATCAATGCCACCGCACACCCCGTCAACAGAGCCCGGCGAGACACACGATCGGCCAGGGCACCGATGGGCAACTGCAGCAAGGCATCGCCGACCACCACGGTACTGACCATCGCCAGCGCGATGTCAGCCGTGAAGCCCTGGCGCAGGCAATACACGGGCAGCAAGGTGAGGATCATCGCCTCGAACGCAGCGAACAACGAGACCGCCCAGGCAATCGCTGGCAAGCCGCGGCAGAACGCCCATAAATCACTGAACGTGACGTTGCCGGCCTCACTGCTGGGTGCACCGCTACGGCCCAGCAGCAACAAGGGTGCGATCAACAACAGCCCAACGCCCACCCAAAACCCGTAGTCATGATCGGTCCCCAGGGCGCCCAGCAGCAGCGGGCCAGACAACTGGCTCAGGGCGTAGCTGCTGCCGTATAGCGCCACCAGCCGTCCACGCCATTTTTCAATGACCAACTGATTGATCCAACTTTCACCCAGAATGAACACCAAGGTCAGAACCACGCCGATCATCAGGCGCAACAGCAACCAGACTGTATAGCTGGGCAGTAGCGCCAGGAGCCCGATGGACACTGCCCCACCCCATAGGCACAGGCGCATCAACGCCGCCGTGCCGAACCGCGCCGCCAGACGGCTCGACACCTTGGCCCCAAGCAACACCCCCACGGCCGGCATCGCAGCCATCACGCCAATGGCGAACGAGCCATAACCCCAGCCCTCCAGGCGCAGCGATACCAGCGGCATGCTCACGCCCAGGGCCAGGCCGACGCTCAGGACAGACGCCAACACGGCGAAATAGGTTGCCCAACGCATTTCCACGCTCCTGTGGACAGTGATGTTTCAAGCCCTACGCAAAACAAATGTGGGAGCGAGCCTGCTCGCGATGACGGAGCAACATTCAACAAAGTCGTCGACTGTCATACCGCTATCGCGAGCAGGCTCGCTCCCACAGGGGATCTGTTTCGACCGCCAATCTTCCGCTCATTCTCAACCAATGTGGGAGCGGGCTTGCTCGCGAAGGCGGAGTGCCAGTCAACTTAGTTGCTGAATGTTAAACCGCTTTCGCGAGCAAGCCCGCTCCCACAAAAGAATCAGCGCTGCATGGAGCCCCGGACAGGGTCCGGGGCCGCCCATGTCAAAGCTTGATCCAGGTCGACTTCAGCTCGGTGTATTTGTCGAACGCATGCAGCGACTTGTCGCGACCGTTGCCCGACTGCTTGAAGCCACCGAACGGTGCGGTCATGTCGCCGCCGTCGTACTGGTTGACCCATACGCTGCCGGCGCGCAGGGCCTTGGCGGTGAGGTGAGCCTTGGAGATGTCCTTGGTCCATACCGCTGCAGCCAGGCCATACGGCGTGTCGTTGGCGATTTCAATGGCCTGCTCGGCGGTGTCGAAGGCGATGACCGACAACACCGGGCCGAAAATCTCTTCCTGAGCGATCTTCATGGCATTGCTCACGCCGTCAAAAATCGTCGGCTCGACATAAGTGCCGCCGGTTTCTTCAAGGATGCGCTTGCCACCGGCGACCAGTTTGGCGCCGTCGCTGTGACCGGCCTCGATGTAGGACAACACCGTGTTCATCTGCTGGGTATCCACCAGGGCGCCGACGTTGGTCGCCGGGTCCAGGGGGTTGCCCGGCTTCCAGCCCTTGAGGGCTTCGATCACCAGCGGCAGGAACGTGTCCTTGATGGAACGCTCCACCAACAGCCGCGAGCCGGCGGTGCAGACTTCGCCCTGGTTGAAGGCGATGGCGCTGGCAGCGGATTCGGCCGCGGCCTGCAGGTCCGGAGCATCGGCGAACACGATGTTCGGGCTCTTGCCGCCGGCTTCCAGCCAGATGCGCTTCATGTTGGATTCACCGGAATAGATCATCAATTGCTTGGCGATCTTGGTCGAGCCAGTGAACACCAGCGTATCGACGTCCATATGCAGGGCCAGGGCCTTGCCGACGGTGTGGCCGTAGCCTGGCAGCACGTTCAGCACGCCTTTCGGAATGCCGGCCTCGATCGCCAGCGCGGCGATGCGGATGGCGGTCAGCGGGGACTTTTCCGACGGCTTGAGCACCACCGAGTTACCGGTGGACAACGCCGGACCGAGCTTCCAGCAGGCCATCATCAGCGGGAAGTTCCACGGCACGATCGCGCCCACGACACCCACCGGCTCACGGGTCACCAGGCCCAATTGATCGTGCGGCGTGGCGGCCACTTCGTCGTAGAGCTTGTCGATGGCTTCACCGCTCCAGCTCAACGCTTGGGCCGCGCCGGGCACGTCGATGTTCAGCGAGTCGCTGATCGGCTTGCCCATGTCGAGGGTTTCAAGCAGGGCCAGCTCTTCGGCATGCTGCTTGAGCAGGCCGGCGAAACGAATCATGGTGGTTTTGCGCTTGCTTGGCGCCAGGCGCGACCAGACGCCGGAGTTGAAAGTGGCGCGGGCATTCTCGACGGCACGCTGGGCGTCGGCCACGTCGCAGCTGGCGATCTTGCCCAGCAGGCGGCCATCGACCGGGCTGAGGCAATCGAAGGTTTCGCCGGACACCGCATCGGTGTACTCACCGTTGATAAAGGCGCGGCCTTCGATTTTCAGGTCGCGGGCGCGTTGTTCCCAATCGGCACGAGTCAGGGTGGTCATGCGTGTGTCCTCCTCTTATTGAGTACGAACGCCGCGCAATGCGCAGCGCTCAAAAGAATTCTGCCCGGCCAGCCTGCTTTCGGCGCTGTTCGGCGCTGTAATTGGTACGGGGCACCCGCCACCCTAAACCAGCGGCTGGTCATGTTTCAATATATTTGACACAACGGTGGCAAACGGCCTTGCGATGTTCGTTTTAATAAACATAGACTCGAGGCCTTTCCAAGCGATCACTGGGGATCACCCGCATGAGCATTCAGGACATCGTCGACTTCAGCCAGGCCAATACCACCGCCGAACGTTATCGCCCGGACCCGGCCAAGGTGTTCAAGGGCGATCCCGAACAAGCCGTGTTCAACCACTACAGCAGCCCCTGTGGGCAAATGAACGCTGGCGTGTGGGAAGGCGCCATTGGCCAGTGGACGGTCAACTACACCGAGCATGAATACTGCGAGATCGTCCAGGGCGTTTCCGTGCTGCGGGACAATGACGGCAACGCCAAGACCCTGCGGGCCGGCGACCGCTTCGTGATCCCAGCGGGGTTCAAGGGCACCTGGGAAGTGCTGGAGCCGTGCCGCAAGATCTATGTGGTGTTTGAACAGGCCAAGACCGCGCCGTAAAAGACCGTGACACTTAATCATTGGTCAATCGCCACGGTGACGATTAAAACCTGCCATAGGCACCGCGCAATTTATCGTCGCAGCGGGACGCGCAGGATGCGCGACCAACCCAACCGGTGAGTGCCTTTTCTTTTTAACGATCAGCAAGGAAGCTAGAAATGCCGAATCAAAACGACACCGTTGTCGTGCCGATGCCAGACGACCAGTGCGATATCGCTATCGCCCAGTACACCATTGGCCAAAAATACACCCGCGAGCTGCGTGAAGAAGTTCGCGCGCTGGCCAACGGGGCCCAGGTTCGCCCCGCAGGCCCGAAACACCCTATAACCTACGATCTGCGCCCGCGACGCATCAACCTTGTAACGGATGTCGACGGAATCATCGTCGGCATTAAATGCGGTTGATCCACAGGACCAAAACACAACAAAAAAGGCCCGTATCTCGCGATACGGGCCTTTTTCGTAAGAAGGGAAAAATCAATTACTTGATTTTGCCTTCCTTGTAGATCACGTGCTTGCGAACAACCGGATCATATTTCTTGATCTCGATTTTGTCCGGGGTAGTACGCTTGTTCTTGTCGGTAGTGTAGAAGTGACCAGTACCGGCGCTCGAGATCAAACGAATCAATTCACGCATGATTAGCTCCCTTAAACCTTGCCATCGCGACGAAGTTCGGCCAGCACGACACTGATGCCACGCTTGTCGATGATGCGCATGCCTTTGGCAGATACGCGCAGACGCACAAAACGTTTCTCTTCTTCAACCCAGAAGCGGTGATGCTGCAGGTTCGGCAGGAAACGACGACGGGTTTTGTTGTTTGCGTGGGAAATGTTATTCCCAGTCACCGGACCCTTACCGGTAACTTGACAGACTCTCGACATGCCTCAGCCCTCTAAAACCACATGCCCAACCCGGCATGGGTTGGCCGCTTAATCTCTCAGTCATTTGGCGCCAGGCGCCGCGTTTCTTTAAGGGTCTTACCGGCTACACCTACAGTGAAGGAACCGGGCCCCTAGAAAAGAGCGCTGCTTTATACCAGAAAGACCACAGTGCAACAACAGCCGATGTGATTTGTCTTCCTGGAGAATCATCGGCCAACCGCCCGGGACGGCGGGGACAGAGGCTGGCGCCACCCCTTACCGCTCGTCGCCGCACGCAGGTTTTTTTCACATACGACAGGTTTTGGCCACCCAAACGTCGCCGCAGCGTGCCGGAAAATGCAAAAAGGGGATAGTCATTTGGCAGCGAGCCCACTAGGGTAGGCCTTTTCCAGACTGCACTCGCAGATGGGCCTTCGACTTGCACAGGAAACCGACCATGCGCCTCGCTGCCCTACCGTTGTTGCTCGCCCCTCTGCTGATCACCCCGCAGGTATTCGCCGCCGCCCTGAGCGTCTGCACCGAAGCTAGCCCGGAAGGGTTCGATGTCGTCCAGTACAACTCCCTGACCACCACCAATGCCTCTGCCGACGTGCTGATGAACCGCCTGGTGGATTTCGACACCGCCAGCGGCAAAGTAGTCCCCAGCCTGGCCGAGCGCTGGGAAGTCTCCACCGATGGCCTGACCTACGTGTTCAAGCTGCGGCCGCAGGTCAAGTTCCACCGCACCGATTACTTCACGCCGCGCCGCGACCTGACCGCCGAGGACGTGAAGTTCAGCTTCGAACGCATGCTCGATCCGGCGAACCCGTGGCACAAGGTCGCGCAAAGCGGTTTCCCTCACGCCCAGTCCATGCAGTTGCCGGCGCTGATCAAGAAAATCGACGCCCTGGATCCGCTGACCGTGCGCTTCACCCTCGATCACGCCGACTCGACGTTCCTGGCGACGTTGAGCATGGGTTTTGCCTCCATCTATTCGGCCGAATACGCCGACCAGTTGATGCAGGCCGGCACGCCGGAAAAACTCAACAGCCAGCCGGTCGGCACCGGCCCGTTCATTTTCAGCCGATTCCAGAAGGACGCCTCGATTCGCTATAAGGCCAACGACGCCTATTTCGGCGGCAAGCCCCAGGTGGACCCGCTGATATACGCCATCACGCCGGACGCCAACGTGCGACTGCAGAAACTGCGCCGCAACGAATGCCAGATCGCCCTGTCGCCCAAGCCGCTGGATGTGCAGGCCGCCCGGCAGGAATCGACCCTGAGCGTGGCCCAGACCGAGGCCTTCATGACCGCGTTCCTGGCGATCAACAGCCAGCATCCGCCCCTGGACAAGCCCGAGGTGCGGCAAGCCATCAACCTGGCCTTCGACAAGGCCAGCTACCTCAAGACCGTCTTCGAAGGCACCGCCGAAGCCGCCAGCGGCCCTTACCCACCGAACACCTGGAGCTATGCCAAGCACTTGCCGGGCTATGCCCACGACCCGGCCAAGGCCCGCGACTTGCTGGCCAAGGCCGGCTTGAAGGAAGGCTTCAAGACCACCATCTGGACGCGCCCTTCCGGCAGCCTGCTCAATCCCAACCCAAGCCTAGGCGCACAGCTGCTGCAATCGGACCTGGCGGAAGTCGGCATCCAGGCGGAAATCCGCGTGATCGAATGGGGCGAACTGATCCGCCGCGCCAAGGCCGGCGAGCATGACCTGCTGTTCATGGGCTGGGCCGGCGACAACGGCGACCCGGACAACTTCCTCACGCCGCAGTTTTCCTGCGCGGCGGTGAAGTCCGGGACCAACTTCGCCCGTTATTGCAACCCGGACCTGGACAAACTGATCAGCGCCGGCAAGACCACCGGCGAACAAGGCGTGCGCGCCAAGCTCTACGAACAGGCCCAGGCCCAGATCCAGCAGCAGGCCCTGTGGCTACCCCTGGCCCACCCCACTGCCTTCGCGCTTACCCGCAAGGATGTGCAGGGTTATGGGGTGAGCCCGTTTGGGCGGCAGGACTACTCCAAGGTCAGCCTCAAGTAACCCCAGCCCACGGACATTTGAAGTTGCAATGGTCCCTGTGGGAGCGAGCTTGCTCCCACAAAGGGCCTCGCTTCGTCAGACCCGGCCTACATCCACCCCCGCTCCGCCATCGACAACGGTTCCCCATCGCCAACGATGAAATGGTCGAGCACCCGCACATCGATCAACTCCAGGGCCTCCTGGAGCCGCTCAGTGAGCACACGGTCGGCCTGGCTGGGCTCGGCGTTGCCGGAGGGGTGGTTGTGGCACAGGATCAACGCAGCGGCGTTATGGGCCAGGGCGCGCTTGACCACCTGCCGGGGATGGACACTGGCGCTGTCGATAGAACCGCGAAACAGCGCCTCGAAGGTCAGCACCTGGTGCTTGGAATTGAGAAACAGGCAACCGAACACCTCGTGGGGTTCGTGGCGCAGCATGGATTTGAGGTATTCACGCACCGCGAATGGGCTTTCCAGTGATGTCTTTTCCCGTGCCCGCTCAGCCAAGTGCCGCCGACTCATTTCCTGAGCCGCCTGCAACTGGGCAAACTTCGCCGGCCCGAGCCCCATATGATTGCTGAATGTAATCTGATCGGCTTCAAGCAGCGCGCGCAGGCTGCCAAATTGAATCAACAGTTGTCGCGCCAGATCCACCGCGCTTTTGCCTGACACCCCGGTGCGTAAAAAAATCGCCAGCAGCTCGGCGTCCGAAAGACTCCCCGCCCCCAGCGCCAATAACCTCTCCCGCGGTCGCTCGGCCGCGGGCCAGTCACGAATACTCATGGCATCTCCCTGATTGTGGGCGCCGCTGTTCCGTAGCGGTCGCTGTGATATCGTAGCCCATCTTTTTTGCAGGCGATTTGCACCCTGGCAGGCTGCTGCCAAGGGGTTCGCCTTGCACTGACCACTGAAATCGAAAGGCAGGCCTATGCAGCGGCTGTATCGGAAACGCATCGTTCTGGGCGTCGGCGGCGGCATTGCCGCCTACAAGAGCGCCGAGCTGGTTCGCCGACTCATCGACCAGGGCGCGGAAGTACGGGTCGTCATGACCCGTGGCGGCAGCGAGTTCATCACCCCGCTGACCATGCAAGCCCTGTCCGGCCACCCGGTCCACCTGGATTTGCTCGACCCGGCGGCCGAAGCCGCCATGGGCCATATCGAACTGGCCAAGTGGGCCGACCTGGTGCTGATCGCCCCGGCCACGGCCGACCTGATCGCCCGTTTGGCCCAAGGCATCGCCGACGACCTGCTGACCACCCTGGTGCTTGCCACCGACGCCGTGGTCGCCGTCGCCCCCGCCATGAACCAGGCCATGTGGCGCGATCCGGCCACCCAGGCCAACCTGCAATTGCTGGAAAGCCGCGCCCTGAAAGTCTTCGGCCCAGCCTCCGGCAGCCAGGCCTGCGGCGACGTCGGCATGGGGCGCATGCTTGAGGCTACCGACCTGGCCCAGTGCGCCGCCGATTGCTTCCAGCGCCAGGCCCTGACCGGCAAGCATGTGCTGATCACTGCCGGGCCGACCCAGGAAAACATCGACCCGGTGCGCTACATCACCAACCACAGCTCCGGAAAAATGGGCTTCGCCCTGGCCGAAGCCGCCGTCGAAGCCGGCGCCCGGGTGACGCTGATCACAGGTCCGGTGCACCTGCCGACCCCGGACCGAGTCACGCGCATCGACGTGGTCAGCGCCCGGGACATGCTCGCGGCCTGCGAAGCGGCCATCCCCTGCGACCTGTTCATCGCCTCGGCTGCGGTAGCGGACTACCGCCCCGAAGTCGTTGCCCCGCAAAAATTGAAGAAAGACCCTACAAGCGGCGACGGCCTGCTCCTGCAAATGGTGCGCAACCCGGACATCCTGGCCAGCATCGCCACCCGCCCCGACCGACCGTTCAGTGTCGGCTTCGCCGCCGAGACCGAACACCTGCTCGATTACGCCGCCCGCAAGCTCAAGGACAAGAACCTCGACTTGATCGTCGCCAACGATGTGGCCAACCCGAGCATCGGCTTCAACAGCGAAGAAAACGCCTGCAGCGTGATCGACCGCCAGTTGCACGCCACACTTTTCGCCCAGACCAGCAAGAGCAAGATTGCCCGCCAGCTGATCACTTTCATCGCCGAACGTCTGAACCAGGTTTAATGTCATGCACGCTCTACAAGCCAAGATCCTCGACCCACGCATCGGCAGCGAATTCCCGCTGCCGCAATACGCCACACCAGGCTCCGCCGGCCTCGACCTACGGGCGATGCTCAAGCAGGACACGATCCTGGAGCCAGGCCAGACCCTACTGATTCCTACCGGCCTGTCGGTGTACATCGGCGACCCGGGCCTGGCCGCGCTGATCCTGCCGCGCTCGGGCCTGGGCCACAAACACGGCATCGTGCTGGGCAACCTGGTGGGCCTGATCGATTCCGACTACCAGGGCGAACTGATGGTGTCGTGCTGGAACCGCGGCCAAACGGCCTTCAATATTGCCGTGGGCGAGCGCATCGCGCAGTTGGTACTGGTGCCGGTGGTCCAGGCCCACTTCGAACTGGTCGACGAATTCGACGAGAGCCAGCGCGGCGCCGGTGGTTTTGGACATTCCGGCAGCCATTGACCGCTCGATTGCGGGCCCGGCGTCCTGCCCGGCCCGCTCATGAAGCTTCTGTTTCAGGACAAAAAATGCGCAATGGCTTTCTGCTAGGTTTCCCATCCGGAATCAATGTATTAGGCGAGCGAGGCCGGGGTACCGCTGTCTCATGGCACTTTCCCACCACGAACTCTCTGTCAAAAACGCCGTCATACCCTTCAGCTTGAGCCTGCCGACACCCAGTGTCGGCCTGTCCAGTCACTTTCCTGATAGAGCGCCCCGCCCATGAACACCCCAGCCGCAATCGCCCCGATCTTCCCTGAAAGCATTTTCCGCGCCTACGACATCCGTGGCGTGGTACCGGAAACCCTCACCGCCGAAACCGCCTACTGGATCGGCCGCGCCATTGGCTCCCAGAGCCTGGCCCAGGGCGAACCGAACGTGTGCGTCGGCCGTGACGGCCGCTTGTCGGGCCCCGAGCTGGTCGAACAATTGATCAAAGGCGTTGCCGACAGCGGCTGCCACGTCAGCGACGTGGGCCTGGTGCCGACGCCCGCGCTGTATTACGCCGCCAACGTGCTGGCCGGTAAATCCGGGGTGATGCTCACCGGTAGCCACAACCCGTCGAACTACAACGGCTTCAAGATCGTCATCGCCGGCGACACCCTCGCCAACGAGCAGATCCAGGCCCTGCATACCCGCCTCAAGACCAACGACCTGAGCAGCGGCCAGGGCAGCGTGACCAAGGTCGATATCCTTCCTCGCTACAACGACGAGATCGTCAAGGACGTGAAGCTCGCCCGCCGCCTGAAAGTGGTAGTCGATTGCGGCAACGGCGCGGCCGGCGTGATCGCCCCGCAACTGATCGAAGCCCTGAACTGCGAAGTTATCCCGCTGTTCTGCGACGTGGACGGCAACTTCCCCAACCACCACCCGGACCCGGGCAAGCTGGAAAACCTCGAAGACCTGATCGCCAAGGTCAAGGAAACCAACGCCGACCTGGGCCTGGCCTTCGACGGCGACGGCGACCGCGTGGGCGTGGTGACCAATACCGGCAGCGTGGTGTTCCCGGACCGCCTGCTGATGCTGTTTGCCAAGGACGTGGTGGCGCGCAACCCCGATGCCGAGATCATTTTCGACGTGAAATGCACCCGTCGCCTGGTGCCGCTGATCAAGGAATATGGCGGTCGCCCGCTCATGTGGAAAACCGGTCACTCGTTGATCAAGAAGAAAATGAAACAGAGCGGCGCCCTGCTGGCCGGCGAAATGAGCGGCCACATCTTTTTCAAGGAACGCTGGTTCGGTTTTGATGATGGCATCTACAGCGCCGCGCGCCTGCTGGAGATCCTCAGCAAGGAAAAATCCACGGCCGAAGAACTGTTCGCGACCTTCCCGAACGATATTTCTACGCCAGAAATCAATATCCATGTGACCGAAGAGAGCAAATTCAGCATCATTGATGCTCTGCACGACGCCCAGTGGGGCGAAGGCGCCGAACTGACCACCATCGACGGTGTGCGGGTCGACTACCCACAAGGCTGGGGCCTGGTCCGCGCCTCCAACACCACACCGGTGCTGGTGCTGCGTTTCGAAGCCGACAACGAGGCGGAACTGCAGCGCATCAAGGACGTATTCCACGCCCAACTCAAACGTGTTGCACCTGATCTCCAACTACCGTTTTGATTTTTTGAAGCACTACCGGAGCCCTGAATGACCCTCGAACGCGAAGCCGCCGCCAACACCGCCAAGGTCCTGTCCGAAGCGTTGCCTTATATCCGACGCTACGTCGGCAAGACCCTGGTGATCAAATACGGCGGCAACGCGATGGAAAGCGAGGAGCTCAAGACCGGCTTCGCCCGCGACATCGTGCTGATGAAGGCCGTGGGCATCAACCCGGTGGTCGTACACGGTGGTGGCCCGCAGATCGGCGACCTGCTCAAGCGCCTGTCGATCGAGAGTCACTTCATCGACGGCATGCGCGTGACCGATGCACAGACCATGGATGTGGTGGAGATGGTCCTGGGCGGCCAGGTCAACAAGGACATCGTCAACTTGATCAACCGCCATGGCGGCAGCGCCATCGGTCTGACGGGCAAGGACGCCGAGCTGATCCGGGCGAAGAAACTCACCGTCACCCGCCAGACCCCGGAGATGACCCAGCCGGAAATCATCGACATCGGTCATGTGGGCGAAGTAGTCGGCATCAACACCGACCTGCTGAACCTGCTGGTCAAGGGCGACTTCATCCCGGTCATCGCGCCCATCGGCGTGGGCGCCAACGGTGAGTCGTACAACATCAACGCCGATTTGGTGGCAGGCAAGGTTGCCGAGGCACTGAAAGCTGAAAAGCTGATGCTGCTGACCAACATCGCCGGCCTGATGGACAAGTCGGGCAAGGTCCTGACCGGACTGTCGACCCAGCAGGTCGATGACCTCATCGCCGACGGCACCATCTACGGCGGCATGCTGCCGAAGATTCGTTGCGCGCTGGAAGCGGTACAGGGCGGCGTCGGCAGCTCGCTGATCATCGACGGCCGGGTGCCCAATGCGATCCTGCTGGAGATCTTCACCGATACCGGCGTGGGTACGTTGATCAGCAATCGCAAGCGTCCCTGATAGCTGACACACCAAAATCGCGATCCTTGGCAGTTTTCAAAGTGGATTCAAAACATGAAGTCCATTTTGCACTGGCAGGGCTCGCGTTTTTTTTCGCGAGCAAGAAGACATCAAGCTTACCCTGTCTTGATTTTCAGCGATGATGCCATTTCAACAAACGCTGAAACCACCCATTTTGCTGAAATACGTGGACTACTTTCACTGAAATTGGTAGTTTCAGCATTCGTTGAAAAGGTCTCTGTCAATGAAAATACTCACAATAAACGCGAAAGAGGCGCTTCAAGACCTCCTAGGCAAAGTACCGGTCATCGAGATAAAAAGCGTGAAGATCTCGCTGCCAGCCAAAACCTGGGCCCCTGATCTCATCGTTGAAATAGTCGCTTCGGGAAAATCGCATTTCCTGGCCTGCGACATCAAAGCCAACGGACAGCCCCGATTTGTTACCGCAGCCATACTCCAACTTCGCGACTACGTCAGTGAAAGGAGTACAGAGATCACGCCTATCGTGATAGCCCCCTACCTTTCGCTTGCTGCGAGACAGGCATGCCGGGAAAAAGGCGTGGGTTATCTGGATCTGGAGGGCAATGCCTGGCTGTCGTTCGATGGTGTATTCATCGACCACCAAGTCGCAGAAAAGCCGCCCTCGGAAAACAGAGGGCTGAAATCTCTCTTCAAGCCGAAGTCAGCACAGATCCTTCGTACGATGTTGCGCGAGCCCGATCATGCATGGCGTGTGATAGAACTCTCCGAGGCAGCCAATGTGAGCTTGGGCCAAGTCAGCAATGTGCGCACGGCCCTACTTGATCGCGAATGGGGACAAGCAACACGCGATGGATTTTTCCTGTGCGATCCTCAATCGCTTCTGGATGCATGGGTCCAAGCCTATGAGGCTCCATCCGGGGAGCGTAAAAAATTCTATACCGCCTTACACGGCAGCTCCCTGGAGAATGCGGCACGCAGCGTAATCGGCGAAAAAGGCAATGGACGCACGGTATTTTCCTCGTTTTCCGCCGCACAATGGCTCGCCCCCTACGCCCGAGTCAGCACGAATTATTTTTACGCCGACAGTGAAGGCCTGGAAAAATTAATCACAGCTTTGCAACTGGTCCCCGTCACCAAGGGTGAAAATGTGGTGATTACCCTCCCTAAGGACGAAGGGCTCCTTTTGGACGTCGTCGAAGCGGCGCCCGATGCGATATGCACCAGCCCCGTTCAAACCTATTTGGACCTATCCATTGCTGGCGAGCGCGCAAAGGAAGCGGCCGAATATCTACGCCAGGAAAAACTGACATGGCCCCGGTAGTACCGCAGGAACCTCAATCGGCCTCGGATTATGAAGACAGGACGACGGTGGCAGTTAAAGCAGTACTCGTCGAAATGGGTCAGATCCTGGGTAGCTTCAAAGGAAAGTTCGCAGTGATTGGCGGTGCAGTGCCATGGCTGCTCCTTGCAAATGACGATATGCAGCATGTCGGTACACTCGATGTCGACTTGAGCCTTGATGCAGAAGCACTGGGTGATGGCGAGTACGCGACTCTGGTCGAAGCCTTGATGGGCAATGGGTACGAGCAGAGAGGAGAGTTACGACGCTTTCAACTCGTTCGCCAGGTTCCCGTGGATGACGGGGGAGCCCCGATAGATGTGATCGTGGATTTCTTGATGCCACGCGATGCTGCGATCATTCAAAACAAACCGCCCATTCTGAGCGACTTTGCAGTTCAACGTGCCGACGGTGCCGACCTGGCAATGCGGTTTTATCAGATGGTCGCAATTGAAGGACCTATGCCTACCGGCGGTACAAATCGAGTCGAGGTTGCCGTGTGCTCTATCCCGGCACTGCTCGCAATGAAAGGCTATGCCCTTAATGGACGACACAAGCAGAAAGACGCCTACGACATTTACTATTGCGTTCGCAATTTTCCGGGCGGCATAGCAGCGCTCGCGCAGGAATGCCGCCCCGTACTTGAAACCGGAAGTGGCGAGCAAGGCTTTCTGTACATCTGCCAGAAATTTGATATTGCCGACGGTTATGGCCCGACGTCCGTAAGGCGTTTCGTCGAAGACAGCCAGATCCTTGAGGATCGGACGCCAGATCAGTGGCAGCAGGATGCTTTCGGGCAAGTGGATGCCTTACTTCGCGCCCTTCATTTACGGGAGTGAACATTCACTGAAAAAAACAAGGCCCTGTTTCCGGGGCCTTGGTTTTTAGACGCCGAACTGGGCGCGGTAGGCTTCCACTGCCGGCAAATGCTGCTTGAGCTGCGGATCATCGGCCAAAAATTCCAGCACTTGGTTCAGCGACACAATGCTGACCACTGGAATGCCGAAATCGCGCTCCACTTCCTGGATCGCCGACAGCTCGCCGTTGCCGCGCTCCTGGCGGTTCAGGGCGATCAGCACACCAGCGGCCTTGGCGCCTTCCTGGGAACCGATGATCTGCATCACTTCGCGAATGGCGGTGCCCGCGGTGATCACGTCGTCGATGATCAATACTTCGCCGGTCAGCGGCGCGCCGACCAGGCTGCCGCCTTCGCCGTGGGCCTTGGCTTCCTTGCGGTTGAAGCACCAGGGCAGGTCGCGGCCGTGGTGTTCGGCCAAGGCCACAGCGGTGGTGGCAGCCAGCGGGATGCCTTTGTAGGCCGGGCCAAACAATACGTCGAACGGGATGCCGCTCTCGACGATGGCTGCGGCATAGAACCGGCCCAACTGTGCCAGGGCGGTTCCGCTGTTGAACAGGCCCGCATTGAAGAAGTACGGGCTGGTGCGCCCGGACTTGAGGGTGAATTCACCGAAGCGCAAAACGCCGCGATCGATGGCAAAGCGAATGAAATCGCGCTGATACGCCTGCATGAAAAAAGCCTCAAATACCGCGGATTTAGCTAAATAGGTACACGGCGTGTATCATACACGCACGTGATTTTTGGGGCCATTTATGCGGATCATCAGTGTGAACGTCAATGGTATTCAGGCTGCAGTCGAGCGTGGTTTGCTCAGTTGGCTGCAAGCACAGAATGCCGACGTCATCTGCCTGCAGGACACCCGCGCCTCCGCCTTTGAACTGGACGATGCAGCCTTCCAACTGGATGGTTACTTCCTTTATGCCTGCGATGCCGAAGTCCCCGCCCAGGGTGGCGTGGCTTTGTACTCGCGGCTGCAACCGAAGGCTGTCATCAACGGTCTCGGTTTCGAGACGGCGGACCGCTACGGGCGCTACCTGCAAGCCGATTTCGACAAGGTCAGCATCGCGACCTTGCTGCTCCCTTCGGGGCAGAACGGCGATGAAGATTTGAATCAGAAATTCAAGTTGATGGACGACTTCGCCCGTTACCTTGATAAACAGCGGCGCAAACGTCGCGAGTACATTTATTGTGGCTCGCTGTACGTGGCGCAACAGAAGCTGGATATCAAGAACTGGCGCGACAGCCAGCAATCTCCTGGTTTCCTGGCGCCGGAACGGGCCTGGATGGACGAGATCATTGGCAACATGGGTTATGTCGACGCCCTGCGTGAAGTCAGCCGTGAAGGCGACCAGTACAGCTGGTGGCCAGACAACGAGCAGGCCGAGATGCTCAACCTCGGCTGGCGTTTCGACTACCAGCTGCTGACGCCCGGGTTGCGCCGCTTCGTACGCAGCGCCCGCCTGCCGCGCCAGCCACGGTTCTCGCAGCATGCGCCGCTGATCGTGGATTACGATTGGACGCTGACCATCTAAGCGTATCGGCGATAGCCTCCGGTAGACCGGACAAAAAATGCCCGTATCGCAAGATACGGGCATTTTTCATGGAGCACGCTACCGCCCAGAACATCAAGTCACGGCGAAAAACGGCAGGGCCAGGTACAACTTGATGACGATGACGTTAATGATATCGATGAAGAACGCTCCCACCATCGGCACCACCAGAAACGCTATTTGCGAAGGTCCGTAGCGCTGCGTCACAGCTTGCATGTTGGCGATGGCCGTCGGCGTGGCGCCCAGCCCAAAACCGCAATGTCCCGCCGCCAATACCGCGGCATCGTAGTGACTGCCCATGATCCTGAACGTCACGAAAATCGCAAACAGTGCCATAACCAATGTCTGCGCCGCCAGGATGATGAAGATCGGCAAGGCCAATGAGGCCAGGTCCCATAATTTGAGTGACATCAAGGCAATCGCCAGGAACAACGACAAGCTGACGTTGCCAAGCACGGATACTTCTCGTTCGAATACTTGATACAAGCCAAGTGCCGAAAGCCCGTTGCGCAAGACCACTCCTACGAACAAGACGCAAACGAACGTCGGCAATTCGAATGCAGTACCGTGGAGCTGCCCATTCAAGAGCGTGCCGGCCAACAGGCTGACCGCGATCAAAGCAAGTGTCTCGATAAACGAAAACGCCGTTATCGAGCGCTCTTTGTTTGGCTGCTCGAAGCCCTTGGGCATCCGGGTTTTTTCTGGCTCAAGGCCGCCGGGTGATTGGACACGCTTGATGAGCAACCGCGCAACCGGCCCACCGATCAAGCCACCCAACACCAAGCCAAACGTCGCGGAAGCCATCGCAAGTTCGGAGGCGGAAGCCAGACCGTATTTCTCACTGAACACCGACCCCCACGCCGCGCCTGTACCGTGACCGCCCGCCAAGGTGACCGAGCCTGTCAGCAACCCCATCAACGGATCGAGCCCCAGCGCTTTTGCGAGCCCGATACCCATGGCATTCTGAACCACCAGCAGACCAACCACCGCGAGCAGGAAAACCCCCACGACGCGCCCGCCTTTCTTCAGGCTGGCCAAATCTGCACTGAGGCCGATCGTGGCAAAAAACGCCAGCATCAACGGTGTTTGCAGAGAAGTATCAAACCGAACTTCAACTTCAAGTCCCCGCATAGCCAAGAGCGCCAGGGCAACTACCAGCCCACCCGCTACAGGTTCAGGGATATTGTAGGCACGCAGAAAACCAACACGTGTAACAAGGCCGCGCCCCAACAGAAGCACTAACGAGGCGGCGACAAGGGTTCCATAGAAATCGAGCTGAAACATAATTACTTAATCTTTTTTCATATCTTTTCAAGGACGAACTTTTTACCTGGACACGCCTCTTGAACAGGTTGTTCCTCAACACTAATTGTCTTTAAATTCAATGACCTTCAATGGTCTGAATATATCGAAATATTTCTGAAGGAATATAACTTGGGCCAACTCTATCAATCGTAGAGTCTTATTGCCAAGCACAGAGACCGCCCTGAAACTGTGCAGTTGTGACTAAAAATGTAAGGCCAATATACAAGCACAACAACTTTGTGCGCAAAGGGCATCGTACATAAAGAGAAACAATTAAGACGTCAAAAAAAATGCCCCGATAAGACGGGGCATTTTCTGAGCAGCGTGGAAGATTATTTAACCAACCGCCAGGTAAACGGATACCGATACGGCTGCCCTTCATTGGCCTTCACGCCGCCAATGATCGTCAGCACCAGCGCACCGATGGCCACCAGGCCGAACAGGAAGAAGCCGATCACCACGATCATCAGCAGCAGGCTGATCGCCGCGGCGATCGCCACGGTGATCTGGAAGTTCAGCGCCTCCTTGCCCTGGGCATCGATGAACGGGTCGGATTCACGCTTGATCTGCCAGATGACCAGCGGCCCGATCAGCGAACCGAACGGAATGAAAATTCCCACTAGTGCAGACAGGTGACAAAACATCGCCCATTGCCGCACTTCTTTGCTCGGCTGGGGCAACAGGACTTGCTCATCACTCATGACATTCTCCTTGTCTGAAGCGCACAACGATCAGTCGGCCAAGGCGGCCTTTTGCAGTTCGAAGATCTCGTTCATGCCTTTCTTCGCCAATTCCAGCATAGCGTTCAATTCTTCCGGCTGGAACGGCGCGCCCTCGGCGGTGCCCTGGACTTCGATGAAACCACCGGCGCTGGTCATGACCACGTTCAGGTCGGTCTCGGCGGCGGAATCTTCCAGGTAATCCAGGTCCAGCACCGGCTCGCCCTGGTACATGCCCACGGACACGGCGGCGATCATTTGCTTGAGCGGGTCACCGCCCTTGAGGCCGCCGCGCTTCTTGATCACTTTCAAGGCATCGACCAGCGCAACCATGGCCCCGGTAATGGAAGCCGTACGCGTGCCGCCGTCGGCCTGGATCACATCGCAATCGACATACAGCGTCACGTCGCCCAGCTTGGACATGTCCAGCGCAGCGCGCAGCGAACGACCGATCAGACGCTGGATTTCCAGGGTGCGGCCGCCCTGCTTGCCACGGCTGGCCTCACGCTGGTTCCGCTCGCCGGTGGCGCGCGGCAGCATGCCGTATTCGGCGGTCAACCAGCCCTGGCCTTGACCCTTGAGAAACCGTGGTACGCCGTTTTCGACGCTGACGGTGCAGATGACCTTGGTATCACCGAATTCGACCAGTACAGATCCCTCGGCGTGTTTGGTGTAGTTGCGGGTAATGCGGATCGAGCGAAGCTGATCGGCAGCGCGACCACTTGGACGTTTCATAGGGAACACCTGTACAGAGGACGGAAAACTGCCGGACATTATAGAGCCGTGGGCCGCCAGAGGGCAGTTTAAAAAAGCTGACGCGACCGGTGAACGCGCCCGAAGCCCCGGCCGACGGGCTGCAGCGGTTTGTTGC
Organism: Pseudomonas sp. Z3-6; assembly: GCF_051131985.1. NCBI lineage: Bacteria > Pseudomonadati > Pseudomonadota > Gammaproteobacteria > Pseudomonadales > Pseudomonadaceae > Pseudomonas > Pseudomonas sp. Z3-6. Next base: position 291,341 of record NZ_CP071644.1, on the reverse strand, counting down.
CGGAGCTGTTTGGGCGCTTGGGTCCCACTGCGCTACAATCCCGCGCCTTTGCTGTCCTTCAGCATTTATCCACAGATCCCAGGCCCCGCACCCATTGGTTGTGGCCGGCCTGCATTGCGAGGAACCCCCATGGTGCACAGCATGACCGCCTTCGCCCGCGTCGAGAAAGCCGGGGCCCAAGGCACGCTGAGCTGGGAGCTGCGCTCGGTCAACAGCCGTTACCTGGAGCCGCACCTGCGCCTGCCCGAGTCCTTCCGCGACCTGGAAGGCAACGTACGCGAAGCGCTGCGCCAGGGCCTGTCCCGAGGCAAGCTGGAATGCACCCTGCGTTTCACCGAAGAAAGCACTGGCAAACCCCTGCAAGTGGACCGCGAGCGCGCCGCGCAGTTGGTCGCTGCCGCCGAAACCGTCGCCAGCCTGATCAAAAACCCCGCGGCCCTGAATCCGCTGGAAGTCCTGGCCTGGCCCGGCGTGCTGGTGGGTGACGCGAGCGACCCCCAGGCGCTGAACGCGGAAGCGCTGGCATTGTTCAACCAAGGCCTGAAAGAGCTCAAGGCCGGTCGCGAGCGTGAAGGCGCGGAGCTGGCCCGGCTGATCAACGAGCGCCTGACCTCCATCGAAGAAGACGTCGGCACCCTGCGCGAGCTGGTCCCGCAGATGCTCGCCACCCAGCGCCAGAAGGTCCTCGATCGTTTCGCCGACATGAAGGCCGAGCTGGACCCGCAACGCCTGGAACAGGAAATGGTCATGCTCGCGCAAAAGAGCGACGTGGCCGAAGAACTGGATCGCCTGAGCACCCACATCATCGAAGTCCGCCGGGTGCTCAAGTCCGGCGGCGCGGCCGGTCGCCGCCTCGACTTCCTGATGCAAGAGCTCAACCGCGAAGCCAATACACTGGGCTCCAAAGCCTTCGACCCGCGCAGCACCCAGGCAGCGGTCAACCTCAAAGTGTTGATCGAGCAAATGCGCGAACAAGTGCAGAACATTGAGTAAGGCTAACCCGACATGACCCACAGCACCGGCACTCTCTACATCATTTCCGCGCCCTCGGGCGCCGGCAAGACCAGCCTGGTCAAGGCGCTGATCGACGCCGAGCCGCAGATCCGCGTCTCGGTCTCGCACACCACCCGTGCCATGCGCCCAGGCGAAGTCAACGGCGTGAACTATCACTTCGTCGACCGCGAAGAGTTCGTGAAAATGGCCGAGCACGGCGACTTCCTGGAGCGCGCCGAAGTCTTCGGCAACCTCTACGGCACGTCGCAAAGCTATCTGCAGCAGACCCTCGACGAAGGCCATGACCTGATCCTGGAAATCGACTGGCAAGGCGCCGAGCAGGTGCGCAAGCTGATGCCCCAGGCCCGCTCGATCTTCATCCTTCCCCCGAGCCAACAGGCCTTGCGCCAGCGCCTGACCAACCGCGGCCAGGACAGCGACGAGATCATCGAAGGCCGGATGCGTGAAGCGGTCAGCGAAATGAGCCACTACGTCGACTACGATTATCTGATCATCAACGACGATTTCGCCCACGCGCTGGACGACCTGAAGGCGATTTTCCGCGCCAGCCAGCTGCAACAGAAACGCCAGCAGCAACGTTTCGGTAAATTATTGGCCGAACTACTGGGCTGAACAGCCCTTCCCAAAACCGCTGCGACGGCTTTACATTGGTACTCGCAGCGCGCCGAGGGGTTTGGTTAAAAAATCAGCGCTTCCCTAAACGCTGGTGTTTTTTTAAACTGTCGAGTCCGCTCGCCCAACCGGGCAGCGCGCATATTGCATTCGCTCCGAGGAATACCATGGCCCGCGTAACCGTTGAAGACTGCCTAGAACACGTGGAAAACCGCTTTGAGCTGGTCATGCTCTCTACCAAGCGTGCCCGTCAACTGGCCACCGGCGGCAAAGAGCCATTGGTCCAGTGGGAAAACGACAAGCCTACCGTGGTAGCGCTGCGTGAAATCGCCGAAGGCCTGATGAGCTACGAGTTCATCGCCAACGCTGAGATCGTCGAAGACGAACCGCTGTTCGCAGCGTTCGAGGACGAGTCCAACGAGGCGGTCTAAGCCTATGCCTGGTCGACGTAGCACGGCGCGGGGTCACAGCAAACGGCAGGAGTCACCATCATGCCGAGCATAGACGCCCTCGCCGATCGCTTATCGGCCTACCTCGGCACGGACCAGGTCAACCTGGTCCGCCGAGCCTATTTCTACGCCGAACAAGCCCACGACGGCCAACGCCGACGCAGCGGCGAGGCGTACGTCACGCACCCGCTTGCGGTGGCGAACATTCTTGCCGACATGCACATGGACCATCAGAGCCTGATGGCGGCGATGCTGCATGACGTGATCGAAGACACCGGCATTGCCAAGGAAGCGCTGCAAGCGCAGTTCGGCGAAACCGTGGCCGAACTGGTCGACGGGGTCAGCAAGCTGACCCAGATGAACTTCGAGACCAAGGCTGAGGCCCAGGCCGAAAACTTTCAGAAAATGGCCATGGCCATGGCACGCGACATCCGCGTGATCCTGGTCAAGCTCGCTGACCGCCTGCACAACATGCGCACCCTGGAAGTGCTGTCCGGCGAAAAACGCCGGCGCATCGCCAAGGAAACCCTGGAAATCTACGCCCCCATCGCCAATCGCCTGGGCATGCATGCCATCCGCATCGAGTTCGAAGACCTGGGCTTCAAGGCCATGCACCCGATGCGTTCTGCGCGGATCAACCAGGCCGTCAAGCGCGCCCGGGGCAACCGCAAGGAAATCGTCAACAAGATCGAAGAGTCCCTGAGCCACTGCCTGGCCATCGACGGCATCGAAGGCGAAGTCAGCGGGCGCCAGAAACATCTCTACGGCATCTACAAGAAAATGCGCGGCAAGCGCCGGGCCTTCAACGAGATCATGGACGTCTACGCCTTCCGGATCATCGTCGACAAGGTCGACACCTGCTACCGCGTGCTGGGGGCTGTGCATAATTTGTACAAACCGTTGCCGGGGCGCTTCAAGGACTACATCGCGATCCCCAAGGCCAACGGCTACCAGTCGCTGCACACCACGCTCTTCGGCATGCACGGCGTGCCGATCGAAATCCAGATCCGCACCCGTGAAATGGAAGAGATGGCCAACAACGGCATCGCCGCCCACTGGCTCTACAAATCCAGCGGTGACGAACAGCCCAAGAGCACCCACGCCCGCGCCCGGCAGTGGGTCAAGGGCGTGCTGGAAATGCAGCAGCGCGCCGGCAACTCCCTGGAATTCATCGAGAGCGTGAAGATCGACCTGTTCCCGGACGAGGTCTACGTCTTCACGCCCAAGGGCCGAATCATGGAGCTGCCCAAGGGCTCCACGGCCGTGGACTTTGCCTATGCGGTGCACACCGACGTCGGCAACAGCTGCATTGCCTGTCGCATCAACCGCCGCCTGGCACCGTTGTCCGAACCGCTGCAAAGTGGCTCCACGGTGGAGATCGTCAGCGCCCCCGGCGCGCGCCCCAACCCGGCGTGGCTCAATTTCGTGGTCACCGGCAAGGCCCGCACGCACATCCGTCACGCGCTGAAGCTGCAACGTCGCTCCGAATCCATCAGCCTCGGCGAACGCCTGCTGAACAAGGTCCTGAACGGCTTCGACAGCTCCCTGGACAAGATTCCGGGTGAGCGGGTGCAGGTGATGCTCCACGAATACCGTCTCGAATTGATCGAAGACCTGCTCGAAGACATCGGCCTGGGCAATCGCATGGCCTATGTCGTCGCCCGTCGCCTGCTCGGCGAAGGCGAACAGCTGCCAAGCCCCGAAGGCCCGCTGGCGATTCGCGGCACCGAGGGCCTGGTGCTCAGCTATGCCAAGTGTTGCACGCCGATCCCGGGCGATCCGATTGTCGGCCACCTGTCCGCCGGCAAGGGAATGGTGGTGCACCTGGACAACTGCCGCAACATCAGCGAAATCCGCCACAACCCGGAAAAATGCATCCAGCTTTCGTGGGCCAAGGATGTCACTGGCGAGTTCAATGTCGAGCTGCGAGTCGAGCTGGAACACCAGCGCGGCCTGATCGCCCTGCTGGCCAGCAGCGTCAACGCCGCCGACGGCAATATCGAAAAAATCAGCATGGACGAGCGCGATGGTCGCATCAGCGTCGTCCAATTGGTGGTCAGCGTGCACGACCGTGTGCACCTGGCCCGCGTAATCAAGAAGCTGCGCGCCCTGACCGGCGTTATCCGCATCACCCGGATGCGCGCATAACGCCTCAATAGCCTATTCCTTACAAGGAGTCATCGATGACCAAGACCGTAATCACCAGCGACAAGGCCCCAGCCGCCATCGGCACCTATTCCCAGGCGATCAAGGCCGGCAACACGGTGTACATGTCGGGCCAGATCCCACTGGACCCGAAAACCATGGAACTGGTGGAAGGCTTCGAAGCCCAGACCGTGCAGGTGTTCGAAAACCTCAAGGCCGTAGCCGAGGCTGCCGGTGGTTCGTTCAAGGACATCGTCAAGCTGAATATCTTCCTCACCGACCTGAGCCACTTTGCCAAGGTCAACGAGATCATGGGCAAATACTTCGACCAGCCCTACCCTGCCCGCGCCGCCATCGGCGTAGCGGCCCTGCCAAAGGGCTCGCAGGTCGAGATGGATGCCATCCTGGTCCTCGAGTAATAAGGTCGGCGCAGCTTCCCCCGCTGCGCCGTTTTCGTCTTGAAAGGATTCCACCATGCGCAAAGCGCTTGCTCTCTCGCTGGCAGCCCTGCTTCTGGGCGGCTGCGCCAGCGACCCTGCCGACCGTGACATCAGCGGCACCTGGATCAACCAGGCGGCCATCGACGCTGCCGCCAAGGGCGGCCCGCTGCGCGAAGCGCTGCAAGGCTATGGCCCGAACCTGGAATGGGACGTCAACACCCGGGCCGGCCAGGCGCGCTACACCAACGGTTTTGAGAACGTTGAAGGCAAGTTGCTGGGCGAAGAAGACGGCGCCTGGAAAGTCGACTTCTACGGCAGCTCCGCCAGCGAACTCAAGCGCGACGGCGACCAGTTGAGCCAGGCCGCCACCGAGAACGAACCGCAGCAGGTGTTCGACCGCGCGCAAGTGCAGGTACCGGAAGGCGCACCCATCGGTGCCAGTTTCGAGCGCGCGCTGTATGCCGCTTACCTCGGTGGCACTTGGAACATCACCAGCGGCCCCGGCCAGGGCGCCACCGTGCAATTCCAGCCCGACGGCCAGGTCAGCGGCCTGCCGGGTGCCGATCGCTACGCCTTGTGCCTGGCCGGCGATTGCGCCTCCATGAGCGGCGGCAACGACAACATCTGGCTGCAACAAAACGGCCAGGGCAATACATGGATCTTTGCCCGCGACGGCAAGAAGCTGGAGATTTTCCAGACCGTGAATGCGGCATTGGCGGATGAAATGCCTTCGTTCACGCCGGGTGATCGGCAGTGGGTGCTTGAAAAGCAGTAGGAGCCACGACGCAACTCTCATGTGGGAGCGGGCTTGCTCGCGAAGACGGCATGACAGTCAACGAAGATGTTGAATGTCAGGGCCCCTTCGCGAGCAAGCCCGCTCCCACAGGTGCTTTGGGGTGTCAGGCGAATCAGCAGCGCCCTTCCAGAATCGCCGCATACCCCTCGCGAAAACTCGGATAACGCGGCGTCCAGCCCAAGGCCTTCGCCCGGGCATTGCTGCAGCGCTTGCTGCCGGCGCGCCGCACGCTGGCATCTTCGGCCCACTCGGTAACACCCATGAATTCCCGCAGCCAGCCCACGACTTCGGCCAACGGCGCAGGGGCATTGTCGACGCCGATGTAGCAGTCGTCCAGCACCTTGCCTTGGCGATCAGCCTCCAGCAGAAACGCCAGCAAGCCGGCCGCGTCGTCAGCGTGGATACGATTGGCGTACAGCGGCGGGTCGATCACCACGCGATAACCCTGGCGCACCTGGCTCAGCAACCACTCCCGACCTGGACCATAAATGCCGGTCAGGCGCACGCGACTGGCCGGAATGCCGCTGTCCAGGGCGACTTGCTCGGCTTCGAGCATCAATCGACCGGAATATCCGCCGGCCACGGTGGGCGACGTTTCATCCACCCATTCGCCCTGCTGCTGCCCATACACACTGCTGCTGGACACAAACAACAGGCGCTTGGGCCGTTGGCCATGCTGCTTCAGCCAGCCCAGCACATGCTGCAACCCTTCGACGTAAGCGCTGCGATAGCCCGCCTCGTCATGGTCGGTGGCCGCCGCGCTGTACACCAGGTAATCCAGGGACCCGGTGGGCCAGTCGGCGGGGCATTGCTCGCTGAACAAATCCCCTGCCACCCCGATGACACCCGCCGGCAAGTTCGAAACCGTGCGCCGCAGGCCATGGACTTGCCAATGTTCGGCCACTAACTGGCTGGCCAGGCGGCCGCCGATATCACCGCAGCCGGCGATCAAAACAGAAGGCGCGGACATCAAGAACTCCTCTGGCAAAGCCGCAGACTAGCCTCCGTGGGGGATGAGCGGCTAGCCATGCGACAAAAAAAGTAACTGTATTACTTTTGTTAACAAGAATTACTTGCAATAATGCTCGCCACTTTTGTTCTCGGCCCACGAGGCCTGGAAGAACATCAACCTCCTTTTTTCTCAGGTCCGGCCAGCATGAAACGCTCTCTATCCCCCGCTTCGCCAACCAATCGACCTCGTGCCTGGAGCACGGTAGCCGCCTTGTTGTTCAGCCTGTTGCTGGCACCTGCCGTGGCCTTCGCCGATGCACAGGCGCCCGCCACGACCCCAGCGACGACTCCGGCCGCCGCACCTGCTGCTGCCCAGGCGCCTGCCGATCCAGCCGCTCCCGTTGCGACGCCGGCCGCCACCGACCCGGCCCAAGCCGTCGAGGCCGATGCACCTGAAGTGCTCGAAGCCGACAATACCCTGGGCATGGCCCACGACCTGTCGCCATGGGGCATGTACCAGAACGCCGACATCATCGTGAAGATCGTGATGATCGGTCTGGCCATCGCCTCGATCATCACCTGGACCATCTGGATCGCCAAAGGCTTCGAGCTGCTGGGTGCCAAGCGTCGCTTGCGCGGTGAAATCGCCGCCCTGAAAAAAGCCGCCACCCTCAAGGAAGCCAGCGCCACCGCGGCGAAGGAAGGCACCCTCGCCAACCTGCTGGTGCATGACGCCCTCGAAGAGATGCGCCTGTCGGCCAACAGCCGCGAGAAGGAAGGCATCAAGGAGCGCGTGAGCTTCCGCCTCGAGCGCCTGGTCGCCGCCTGCGGTCGCAACATGAGCAGCGGCACCGGCGTGCTCGCCACCATTGGTTCCACCGCGCCGTTCGTCGGCCTGTTCGGCACCGTGTGGGGCATCATGAACAGCTTCATCGGCATCGCCAAGACCCAGACCACCAACCTCGCCGTCGTCGCTCCGGGTATTGCCGAAGCCCTGCTGGCAACGGCATTGGGCCTGGTCGCGGCGATCCCGGCGGTGGTGATCTACAACGTCTTCGCCCGCTCCATTGCCGGCTACAAGGCCCAGGTTTCCGACGCTTCGGCTGAAGTCCTGCTGCTGGTCAGCCGTGACCTCGACCACTTGCCGCCCGAGCGTGGCTCGCAACCACACATGGTGAAAGTGGGGTAATCGGCCATGGGCCTGCATTTGAAAGAAGGCGCAGACGACGATCTGGCCGAGAACCACGAAATCAATGTCACGCCGTTCATCGACGTGATGCTGGTGCTGTTGATCATCTTCATGGTGGCCGCCCCACTGGCCACCGTGGACATCAAGGTCGACCTGCCGGCGTCGACGGCCAAGCCTTCGCCGCGGCCGGAGAAACCAGTGTTCCTCAGCGTCAAGGCCGATCAGCGCCTGTTCCTCGGTGAGGAAGAGGTCAAGGCCGACGTCCTCGGCGCGACCCTCGACGCCAAGACCCAGGGCAAGAAGGACACGACGATCTTCTTCCAGGCCGATAAAGGCGTGGACTACGGCGACCTGATGAGCGTGATGGACGCGCTGCGAAGCGCCGGCTACCTGAAAGTCGGCCTGGTCGGACTCGAGACGGCGCCTAAAAAATGATCACGACGCGCCAAAAGCTGACGCGTTACAGCGGTAGCCTGGCAGTGGTGCTGGGCGTGCATGCGCTCGCCATCGCCCTGGCGCTGAACTGGACCACGCGAGCACCCATCGAGTTGCCGCCCCAGGCGATGATGGTCGAGCTGGCGCCGGTTCCAGCCCCGCCGCCACCGGCACCGCCAAAAGTCGTCACACCGCCGCAACCGCCCGAGCCGGTGGAAGAGCTGCCGCTGCCTAAACTCGCCGAAGCACCGAAGCCTGAAATCGCCGTGCCCAAGCCGGTCAAGCCCAAGCCCAAGCCTCAACCGCCCAAGCCCAAACCGGTGGAGAAAAAACCCGAGCCGCCGAAGGAACAGCCGTCGGAGCAGAAACCCAGCGACACGCCGCCAACCCAGTCAGTGGCCGAGAAGTCCGCGCAACCGGCGCCTGGCCCGTCGCCCGCGCAATCGGCTGCCAAGGCCAATTGGCAGGGCACGCTGCTGGCGCACCTGGGCAAGTACAAGAAGTACCCGCCCAGGGCCCAACAGATGAACAAGGAAGGCACCAACCGCCTGCGTTTCGTGGTGGATGCCGACGGCAACGTGTTGTCATTCGAACTGGTGGGCAGTTCCGGCACGGAGTTGCTGGACCGGGCCACCCTGGAAATGATCCGCCGCGCCCAGCCGTTGCCCAAGCCACCGGCGGAGTTGCTGACCAACGGCACCATCGAACTGACGGCACCGTTCGTGTACTCCATCGACAAGCGCCGGCGTTGACTCAATCTGGCAATCCGATGGCAGGTTGAATCCTGTGGCGAGGGAGCTTGCTCCCGCTGGGCCGCGAAGCGGCCCCAAAACCAGCGAATGTGCTGCATCAGGCAGACCGCGTTCGCCGCACCAGAGGCCTGCTGCGCAGGCCAGCGGGAGCAAGCTCCCTCGCCACAATGAGCACAACCGACATAAAGGCATCGAAAGATGCCTTTTTCATATCCAGCAACGCCCCACAGACATTCGCCAGTGTCCCACCGCACCCCCAGTCTGATAACGTGCGTCTATCGATTGCAGCCGGTATGCTTGGCTCGCAACTTCACGGACGCTCGCCATGACCCTCACAGAATTACGCTACATCGTGACCCTCGCCCAAGAGCAGCATTTCGGCCATGCGGCCGAGCGTTGCCACGTCAGCCAGCCGACGCTGTCGGTGGGTGTGAAAAAACTTGAAGACGAACTCGGTGTGCTGATTTTCGAGCGCAGCAAAAGCGCCGTGCGCCTGACCCCGGTAGGCGAAGGCATCGTCGCCCAGGCACAGAAGGTCCTTGAACAGGCCCAAGGCATTCGCGAACTGGCCCAGGCCGGCAAGAACCAATTGACCGCCCCGCTGAAAGTCGGCGCGATCTACACCGTCGGCCCGTACCTGTTCCCGCACCTGATTCCGCAACTGCACCGGGTCGCCCCGCAGATGCCGTTGTACATCGAAGAAAATTTCACCCACGTGCTGCGCGACAAGCTGCGCAACGGCGAGCTGGACGCGATCATCATCGCCCTGCCGTTCAACGAAGCCGACGTCCTGACCCTGCCGCTCTATGACGAACCGTTCTACGTCCTGATGCCGGCAGAGCACCCCTGGACCCAGAAAAAAACCATCGACGCCGCCCTGCTCAACGACAAGAGCCTGCTGCTGCTCGGCGAGGGCCACTGCTTCCGCGACCAGGTGCTCGAAGCCTGCCCGACCCTGACCAAGGGCAGCGAAGGCGCCAAGCACACCACGGTGGAATCCAGCTCCCTGGAAACCATTCGCCACATGGTCGCTTCCGGCCTGGGTATTTCGATCCTGCCGCTGTCGGCGGTGGACAGCCATCATTACTCCCCTGGCGTGATCGAAGTCCGCCCGCTGACGCCACCCGTGCCGTTCCGCACCGTTGCCATCGCCTGGCGCGCCAGCTTCCCGCGGCCCAAGGCCATCGAAATCCTCGCCGACTCGATCCGCCTGTGCTCCGTGGCCAAGCCGCCCGCTGCCAAGTAAGCCGCTGCCATGACTGAGCTGTCGAAAGTGCCGGTCACGACACTCAAGGGTGTCGGTGAAGCCATGGCCGAGAAACTGGCCAAGGTCGGCCTGGAAAACCTCCAGGACCTGCTGTTTCACCTGCCGTTGCGCTATCAGGACCGCACCCGCGTGGTGCCCATCGGCCATCTGCGCCCGGGGCAGGACGCGGTGATCGAAGGCACCGTCAGCGGCGCCGATGTAGTCATGGGCCGTCGTCGCAGCCTGGTGGTGCGCCTGCAGGATGGCACCGGTGGGCTCAGCCTGCGTTTCTATCACTTCAGCAATGCGCAAAAGGAAGGTCTCAAGCGCGGCACCCGCGTGCGTTGCTACGGCGAAGCACGGCCCGGGGCGTCGGGGCTGGAGATCTATCACCCGGAATACCGCAGCATTACCGGTGACGAGCCGCCGCCCGTGGATGAAACCCTGACCCCGGTCTATCCGCTCACCGAAGGCCTGACCCAACAACGTTTGCGCCAGCTCTGCCAGCAAACCCTGACGCTACTGGGCCCCAGCAGCCTGCCCGACTGGCTGCCCACGGAACTGGCCCGGGATTACCAGTTGGCGCCGCTGGCCGATGCGATCCGCTACCTGCACCATCCGCCCGCCGATGCCGACGTCGACGAACTCGCCCTCGGCCATCACTGGGCCCAGCATCGCCTCGCGTTCGAAGAACTGCTGACCCATCAACTGTCCCAGCAACGCCTGCGCGAAAGCCTGCGTTCCCTGCGCGCCCCGGCCATGCCCAAGGCCAAGGACCTGCCGGCCCGCTACCTGGCCAACCTCGGCTTCACCCCAACGGGCGCCCAGCAACGCGTGGGCAACGAAATCGCCTACGACCTGAGCCAGCCCGAGCCGATGCTGCGGCTGATCCAGGGCGATGTCGGCGCCGGCAAGACCGTGGTTGCCGCCCTCGCCGCGCTGCAGGCCTTGGAAGCCGGTTATCAAGTGGCGTTGATGGCGCCCACCGAGATCCTCGCCGAGCAACATTTCATCGCCTTCCAGCGCTGGCTCGAACCACTGGGCATTGAAGTCGCCTGGCTGGCCGGCAAGCTCAAGGGCAAGAACCGCGCCGCCGCCCTGGCGCAGATCGCCGAAGGCGCGCCGATGGTGGTCGGCACCCATGCGCTGTTCCAGGATGAAGTGCAGTTCAAGAACCTGGCCTTGGTGATCATCGACGAACAGCACCGCTTCGGCGTGCAACAACGCCTGGCTTTGCGGCAGAAAGGCGTGGGTGGGCGCATGTGCCCTCACCAACTGATCATGACCGCCACGCCGATTCCACGGACCCTGGCGATGAGCGCCTACGCCGACCTCGACACCTCGATCCTCGACGAACTGCCCCCCGGCCGTACACCGGTCAACACCGTGCTGGTGACCGATACCCGACGAGTGGAAGTGATCGAGCGCGTGCGCAGCGCCTGCGCCGAAGGACGGCAGGCCTATTGGGTGTGTACGTTGATCGAAGAGTCGGAAGAGCTGACCTGCCAGGCGGCCGAAACCACCTTCGAGGACCTCACCGCCGCCCTCGGCGAGTTGAAGGTCGGGCTGATCCACGGCCGCATGAAACCCGTCGAAAAAGCCGCGGTCATGGCTGAATTCAAGGCCGGCGCCCTGCAACTGCTGGTCGCCACCACGGTGATCGAGGTCGGCGTCGACGTGCCAAACGCCAGCCTGATGATCATCGAAAACCCCGAGCGCCTGGGCCTGGCGCAGTTGCACCAGCTGCGCGGCCGGGTGGGCCGGGGCAGCGCCGCCAGCCATTGCGTCTTGCTCTATCACCCGCCACTGTCGCAGATCGGGCGCCAACGGCTGGGGATCATGCGCGAAACCAACGACGGTTTCGTCATCGCCGAAAAAGACCTCGAATTGCGCGGCCCCGGTGAAATGCTCGGCACGCGCCAGACCGGTCTGCTTCAATTCAAGGTAGCCGACCTGATGCGCGACGCCGATCTGCTCCCTGCCGTACGCGACGCCGCCCAGGCCCTGCTGGAACGCTGGCCCGACCACGTCAGCCCGCTGCTGGATCGCTGGCTGCGTCATGGGCAGCAATACGGCCAAGTGTGAGCACGCGCTCAGTTTTCAAGACCCGCGTGCCGGACAAGCTGGTTATACTGACCAACTTGTAGGAAAACGGATACAGACCATGACAGAAGCTGCCCTCGTCCCCGAAGCCCCGCACGCTCCGTCTGTTATTCGGCTGTTGCTCGAGAAATTGGGCATCGGCTATGACGAAGTACTCGAACGACCCGGCCTGAACCCAGCCCGCAAGGTGCAGGCGGTGTTGCTGCACGATGCCGTTGGCGCGCTCATGGTGCTGTTTCCACAAAGCCAGCTGCTGGACCTCAATCGCCTGGCCGAACTCACCGGTCGCAAGCTCACGGCGGTGCCGACCGAACGCCTGGAGCGCATGCTCGGCAAACACAGCCTGAGCCTGCTGCCCGGCCTGCCGGCGCTGACCAGCTCACCGTGCCTGTACGAAGAAAGCCTGCTGCGCGAACCCAAATTGCTGATCAACTCCGGCGAGCCGGGGCTGCTGCTGGAAGTGACCAGCGAAGCGTTCAAGACCATGCTCACCAAGGCCAGCGCCGCGACATTTGGCGAAGCCGTGAGCAACATCACCCCCAACCTGGACCGCCCGCACGACGACCGCGCGGAAATCACCCAGGCTGTGCAAGCGTTTACCGCCCGGCGTATCCAGCAACGGCTGGAAGAAACCATCGAGATCCCGCCGCTGGCTGAAACCGCGCAAAAAATTATCAAGCTGCGGGTCGACCCCGACGCCACCATCGATGACATCACCGGTGTGGTAGAGACCGATCCAGCCCTGGCCGCGCAAGTGGTGAGCTGGGCCGCCTCGCCCTACTACGCCTCGCCCGGCAAGATTCGCTCGGTGGAAGACGCCATCGTCCGCGTGCTGGGCTTCGACCTGGTGATCAACCTGGCACTGGGCCTGGCCCTGGGCAAGACCCTGAGCCTGCCCAAGGACCACCCGCAACACACCACGCCGTACTGGCACCAGTCGATCTACACCGCCGCCGTCATCGAAGGCCTGACCCGCGCCATGCCGCGGGCCCAGCGTCCCGAAGGCGGCCTGACCTACCTGTCCGGCCTGCTGCACAACTTTGGTTATCTACTGCTGGCCCATGTGTTCCCGCCGCACTTCTCGCTGATCTGCCGACACCTGGAGGTCAACCCGCACCTGTGCCACAGCTACGTGGAGCAACACTTGCTGGGCATCAGCCGCGAGCAGATCGGCGCCTGGCTGATGCGCTACTGGGACATGCCCGACGAACTGGCCACCGCCCTGCGCTTCCAGCACGACCCGCACTACGACGGCGAATACGCCGCCTACCCGAACCTGGTATGCCTGGCCGTGCGCTTGCTGCGCTCGCGCAGCATCGGCTCCGGCCCGGATGAAGACATCCCGGATGCGTTGCTCGAACGTGTGGGCCTGACCCGGGAAAAGGCCAACGATGTGGTCAGCAAGGTGCTTGAGGCCGAAGTGCTGCTGCGGGAACTGGCTTCGCAGTTCGGCCACTGATGCCCGGCTGATTCATAGCTCATTGATGGCTAACTGCCTGATGAGCTCATTGGCTGCTGACTGAAGAGCTTTTGTGGCGAGGGAGCTTGCTCCCGCTCGGCTGCGTAGCAGCCGCAAAACCTGCCGACGCGATCTGCCTGGAAGACCGTGTCAATCCGTTTGGGGCCGCTTCGCCGCCCAGCGGGAGCAAGCTCCCTCGCCACAGGGGAGTCACTTGGCTTTAGGTTTCCTCGGCTTCAGGTACTTGGTCAGCCCCTGGAACCAGATCACCAGCGCCGGGTTGCCCTTGATCTGGATCGACTTGTCCTGAATCCCCGTCATGAATGCCAACTGCTTGTTCTTGGCCTGCATCGTCGCGAAGCCATAGGCGGCGTCCTTGAAGGCGATGGCGAAGGCCGGGGTCGGGTAAACCCCGGACTGGCTGGTGATGCGCTGGTTCTTCACGGTGAAATGCCGGGCGACCTTGCCATCCAGGGTTTGCAACTGGAACACCAACTCCTTGTCGCCCAACTGCTGTTGGAACGCCGGGTTGGTCCGGCTGGCCTTGCCCATCAACAACCCCAGCATCCACAACAGAAAACGAAATTTCATGGGCACAGCCTCGTGAGAAAAGATCAATGGCTGGCAGTTTAGCGATTCTTCGGCGCAACGCCATCATCGGATCGCTTTAGCGGAAGATCAGCTGGTTTTCGCGAAAGATGACTGCTAAGTCACGAATTCAAAATCAAAAGATCGCAACCTTCGGCAGTTCCTACATCGATTTCCGTAGGAGCTGCCGAAGGCTGCGATCCTTTGCTCCTTTTCCCCTGCCAAACCCTCGGACATTAACGATGTGAATGACCCACGCCGCTGCGTCGCCCTGGCGATCAGTCGCATGGCCGATGGGGTGCAGTTGTTGATCGAGCGGGCGTTGGATCATCTGGAAACCAAGGAGGCGGTGGCGCCTGGGGCCAAGGTATAGAGCTTTGCATTGATGCAGGCTGAACCAGCGCCATCGCGAGCAAGCTTTGCTCCCACAGGGTTCTGTTTCGAACCGGAGCCCAATCCACTGTGGGAGCGAGCCTGCTCGCGATAGCGGAGTGTCAGGCAACAATGATGCAAGCTGAACCGACGCCTTCGCGAGCAAGCCCGCTCCCACAGGGGATTGGGGGCTTTGCGGACATTTCGATCACCCCAAAAACAACTGTGGGAGCGAGCTTGCTCGCGATGGCGGTGGGTCAGTCGACATTGATGCCAACTGAACCGACGCCTTCGCGAGCAAGCCCGCTCCCACAGGTTTCACACAGTGATCACTCCCCAAGGGGATGATCAGCCACCCTCACTCAATCAAACATTCGGGCAAGGAACCGGTGCCCAGTCGCCCAGGTCCGGGTTTTTGCACATGCTGTTGACCTGGGTGGTACCCGCGCTGGCAACCTGCTTGCTTTGATCTTGCTTGGCCTTGGCGTCCTGCAAGGTTTTCTCAGTGGCGACCGCTTCTTTAGGCACGGTTGGCAGTTCTTTCTTCTTCGCCGGCGTCACTTTCTTCTTGGTCTTGGTGCTGGTCTGCGCCACAACCTGCGTGGTATCGGCAGTGGCCACAGTCACCACGTCAGTACGCTGCACACCCACTTGCTGCAGGTCTTTCTCGTAGGCCTGGGTGTAGTTGTTCAGGTCTTCGGACGCTTTGCCGTTGACCGCGACGATCAGGTCGTTCGACTCTTTCAGGCCAGCGACGATTTCCGCCAGGCGCTTACGGCCCTCGGTGTCGTTGATGGTCTTGGCCTTGCGGTCGGCAACCAGTTTGCTGAACGCGTTCTGGTAGCACTGCTGCGAGGTCTTGGCGTAGGCGGTGCTACGGTCGATGTCCGAAGCGCTTTTGCTGACATCAGCAGCGTAGGAAGCGATGCGCATGTTGTCATCGGCGATCTGCTTCTGGCGCTCGGTGTAATAACCGGCGGCACCACCGGCCAAGGCGCCGCCCGCGGCACCGATGGCGGCGTTGCGACCACGGTCTTCCTTGTCAGCGGTCAGGGCGCCCAGCAGCGCCCCGCCGACCGCGCCAACGGCCGCACCGGTGACAACCGACTTGGTCATGTTGCCTTCGGTGGCGCGCAAGTGCTGCACCGGCTCGTAGCAGTTCGGGTAGTACTCGACCTTGGTGCTCGACGCGACCTTGGACGTCGGCGACGTGGCGCAGCCGGTCAGTACGGTGCTGAAGCCGACAGCGACCATCAGCAAGTGACGCTTGGAAACCGAAGCCAAAGGTTTACGGGAGAAAAGCATAGTTGTGTTCTCTTTTAAGTGTTGACCAGCTCAGCACGGCGCTATCGCCGCCTGAGTCCCTTCCAAGCTCGCTGACAACGAACACTCAAGACCGCTGAGCGTTCGATGCGAGCAATTCCTTCAATATCGCCGCCGGGTCGGCTCGTTTTTGCTGACGATAATCCCCGACATGACGAACGAATAACGTTGCACGCGCCACCAGGCTCTTGCCCAGCACCGGTTTGCGCTCCAATTCTTCCTTGATGCGCTGAAACTGCGCCTGGATCACGGCATCGGTGTAGCGCGTGCCGGTGGCCAGGTTGTCGATGTAGATCGCCACCGCGCCATCCAGCGCGCTGCGGCCGTTGTCGATGGCCGTGGCGAACAGCGTGGCGCTGGCCTCGTCCTTGGCGTCCAAGGCGGCTTGCCGACTGTTCTGCAGATTGGTCAGGCGAATGTTGTAGTTGTTGACGGTCTCGGCCACCAGGGCCGAGGACTGGATCAGGTTGCCCGCCGCTTCCTCGCGCTGCTGGGCGATGAGTGAGACGTTGCGCTTGAGCTCCTCGTTGACCAGGCCCAGTTCGGCTTGCAGGCGCGGATCGACGCTGGCGGCGATGATGCTGTCCAGGCGCTTGGTCGGGTCGTCGGCGTCGTCGATGGCGTCGGTCAGCGACGCGAGCCGCCCCTCTTTCTGCCATTGGGCGAACAATTCCTTGTAGCGCGAACGCGGCGCCGACAACGCGCCGACGGCCACGCGAAAACCGGTGGTCTCGTTGCTTTGCTCAGTGCCATCTGCCGTGAACAACGGGTACTCGCGGCGCATGCCGGTGAACAGCGTGCCCTCGCCTTCCAGGTAGTTGCCACCCTTGACCACGAAGCCGCCATAGGCGCCCTGGCGGCGACCGGCATGCACCAACTGGAAGGATTCCTGGACCATCTCGGCCGCGTTGCCCACCACATCGAACAAGCCGATGGGGTTCGGCAGCTTGGTGCCGATGGGCATCAGCCGCGCCGCCTGGCCAGTGCCGCCGGCGACCTGGTTGAACACCGCCCAATCGGCCAGGGGCCCGTCGCTTTCACTGCCTTCCAGGCGCCGAGGGAACAGACGCCCCTCCAGGTCCTGACGACTCACAGCTTGGCCGCCACGGGCAGCGAATTCCCACTCGACTTCCGTTGGCAAGCGCACGAAACCCAGCCCGCCGTCTTCGGCGGAGGTGCCGCGACCGCTCACCGGCAGCAGGTCCTTGTGGTATTTCATCAGCCAGGCGCTGTACACCGCCGAGAAGCGCTCGGCCTCGAATTTCGACAGTTTCACCTTGGGCAAACGCCCGGCCACGCCTTGAGGCAACTCGGCTTGCAAGGTTTCGCAGGCTGGCGCCGCTTCGCCGCTGGCCAGTGATTGCGCTTGGGCCATGACCTGGGCGTATTGCCGGGCCGTGACCTCGTACTTGCCAATGAAGTACAGCATCGGCTTGAGCGGCGTCTTGGCGTCGGTCTTGGGCATCAACGGCGTGATGGTCGTGTTCCAGTCCTTGGGCAGGTCCTTGAGGGTGAACTGACCGTTGATGAAGTCGCGCCGGTAGCCGGAAATGAACGACTGCTGATAGCCCGCCTCGCCTTCGCTGAACGGGTAGCCGAGGCTGATCTCGCGGTCGTCCAGGGTGCCCTGGGCGAGGATGTAGACGTAGCGGAACACCATCTGGCCTTCGCACGGCAGCGGCAGGCTGACGTCGTCGGGCAATGGCTTGGGGTTGTCCAGCTTGTCCGTGGCTTCATCAGCCCATGTCAGGCTGGCGAGGCTCAGCGCCACGGCGGCGCCTAATAACTTATACATCGCGAATTCCTTCACACGCCTGGATGCGCGCCACTCGCCAGCCGCCGCAAGCCGCCGCGACGGCGCTGACGCCGAGCACGGCCACCAGGGCCAAGGTGTAGTGACGCACCAACAGATGACTGGCGTATTCGCCGGGCATCTGTGCAAATAAATAATTCAGGCCCGACTGCGCCAGGCCATACAGGCCGGCACTGAGCAGGGCCGCAAACGTGGCGCTGTAGAGCGCCTGCAACACCACGAACAGCAACAGCGCCGCGGTGGAAACCCCCAACAGGCGCAACACCGACAATTCCCGACGCTTGCGCTCGACCGCCGCCAAGGCACCGGCAAAGATCGCCGCGAACGCGCCGGCCAAGGCCAACCCGGCGATGATCCAGAACACGATCGACAGGTTGCGGCTCAACGATTGCACTTGTGCGATGGTCTGGGCCTGGGTCGATACCAACAGGTTCTGCCCGGCGAAATACTGCCGCAACGGCTCGACATCGCCGAGGCTGCGAGCATACAAGCGAAACGCCGGATACACGCGCTGCCCGGCCTCGCCCACCGCATCGCCCGGCCAGCCGAACGCAGGCACGGCACGGCCGTCGCGGTAATCCTCGGCCGCCTCCAGCAACGCCAGCGGCGCGAACAGGCCGTCCCGGGCGAAGGCTTCCAGTGGCAGCACCTGCAGCACCTGCACGCGGGTGCGCTGGGCCTCGCTGCGACCGGCCACCTGCCGGCCGAAACTGGCCTGCAGCCAATCACCCGCCTTGGCCCCGAGTTTTTCAGCGGCGGTCTGGCTGAGCACCACTTGATCCAAGCCTTGGGGCACCGGCAAGTGATCGAACAACGGATCGTTGGCGGCGGTGGGAATCATCTCGACCGTGACAGCCGACGCCTCGCTGCTCAAATCCGCCGTGGCGGCGATCTGCCGGGTGCGCGGCAAGGCAAAGGCCACATCACCGCGCTGGCTCAATTGTTCGACGAATTCGGCACTGAAGCGACCGCCGCCCAAGGGGATGATTTCCCGGGTGGCAGGGTCGTTCTGCAAGCGCTCGGTCAGGCTGCTGACCAGGCCGAACTTCAGGCCGAACAGCACCAGCAACGGCGCCACCACGGCCACCAAAGCCAGCACCGAGCAGGCCGACAGCCAGGCATCGTTGCGGTAATCCTGCCAGGCCAGGGAAGCCACCAGCGCGCCGCGCATCAGCAAGCCTCCCCGAGGGTGGCGGTGACACCGCCGTCGGCATCGCGACGGCAACTGATGCGCCGTACCTGCAAACCGCTGGCCCGGGCCAGCGCTTCGTCGTGGGTGGCAACTACGCAGCAGACGCCGTGTTCGCGGGCCTGGGCCACCAGCAACTGCATGACGCGCTCGGCGTTCAGCGGGTCGAGGGCGGCGGTCGGCTCATCGGCCAGCAACAGGCGTGGGCCGTGGGCCAACGCCCGGGCACAACTGACCCGCTGGCGTTGGCCCACGGATAAGTCCGCCGGTTTCTTGTCCAGTTGATCGGCAATGTCCAACTGCCCAGCCAGGCGCGTCACGCTAGCGTCATCCTTCAAGCCCAGCAATTTGCGCGACAACGCGATGTTGCCACGCACATCCAAAAAACCCAGCAGGCCGCCGGTTTGCAGAACATAACCCAGGTAACGGCTGCGCAGCTCGGCCAAGGTGCCCTGTTGCGACGCACGCCACAATTTGGCGATGTCCAGCGGCGTGTCGGCGGGCGTGAAATCGAACTGCCCGGCCTGATCCGGCGCCAACACCAGCGCCAACATATCCAACAAGGTGCTCTTGCCACAGCCGCTGGGGCCGACCACCGCCAGTTGTTCACCGCCGCGCAAATACAGCCGTGGAATCACCAGGCTGTAGCGCTGGCTGCCGGCGCCCCGGCTTTTGTGCACGGCGTTCAGGGTCAGCATCACGGCAGCGTCGACAACGGAACGCGGTACAAGGCGTCGCCCGGCTCGGCGTCGCCGAAGCGCACCCAGTTGGCGAGGTCGTTGTGGAAGGTTTCGTAGAGGCGGATTTTCGAATCCAGCTCGTCGATGAAATCTTCCTGCTCGGCCACGCTCAAGGACAGCCACAGGTCCTGGGTCATGTTCAGCGACTTGCTGCGGTACGGCAGCCCTTCCAGGTACTCGCCGAGAATCCCGCCATCGGCGAGGTTGCCCCCCTTGCGCAGGGCCGACGGGTCGCGGCTCATGTAGGCACTGGCGCTGGCGATTTCCTGGAAGAAATCCTTGGGCGAGCTCTGGGTCTTGCGGGCCGCGTCGACGATCAGCTTCAGCGACTGCTGCAGGTCGTTGAGTTGCAGCTTGGTCAGCATCACACAGACCTGGAACGCCGGCAGCGCCGGGTTGGTCAAGTCGCGGTCGGCGGTCCAGGCGCTGACCAGTTGCGGCGCCTGGCTGGCGGATTTACGCCCCAAAAAGTCCATGTGCATCGCGTAGCCGACCGCCGCCGATTTGTCGGCCAGGCTCGGCGCGGCGCTGAGCAGCGGCACGCTTTGCGGCTTATTGCTGCGCACCTGGTGCACCAGGTCGGCGAACACCGAGCCGATCTCGTCGACCCGCTCGCCGAATTTGCGCACGTCGGCGCCCGGCACTGGAATGTACAGGTCGCCGATCTGCGGGTTGGCGTCGGCGGTCAGGGTCCGGTATTGGCTCTGGGCGCCGGCATGGGTTTTCTTGCCCGCGTCGCTGAGCAGGTGCAGGGCGTAGATCTTGATTTGCTTGCCCAGCGCCGCCTGGCGCACTTCGGCCTCGTTCATTTGCGTGGCGGCAAACGGGTCGTTCTTGCGCAGGGCGCCGGCGTCGGTGACCAACAGGATCAAGCGCCCGCCGTAACCGGACCAGTCCATGCCTTCGACGGCCTGCATGACCCCGGCGAACGCATCTTCGTTGAACGAATGGCTCGACACCGTGGAGGCCTTGACCTGCCGCGCCAGCTCCATGAAGCGTTGCGGGTCGCGGCCCTGTTCGAGGGTGATCAAGGTCTTGGCGACGTATTCCAGGCCCGGGGTTTTCTGGATGCTGCTGCGAAAACCCACCATGCCGAAACTGACACTGTCCAACTCGCCGCGCTCGGCGATGCGGGTTTGCAGTTGATGAACCACATCGCGCACCTGATCGATGTAGGGCTGCATCGACACGGTGGTGTCCACCACCAGCACCACGGCGGTGCGGAACGCGTCGGCGTTGGCAGTGGTGATCGGCGTGTTGTTGTTCGAAGCCCTGGGCGTGTTGCCCGGATCGATGGACGCCACATTCAGCAACTGCACCGGCTGGCCGTTCTCATCGAGGCTCTCGCGGGAATCGAAGATCGGCAACAGGTAGAACTGGCTCTGCGGCACGGCGCTGGCGGCCGGTTCCAGGGCCAGCACTTGCTGGTCTTCCTGGGGGCTCTGCTGGGCCTTGAGCAGCACGTTCTTGGCCGCCGAAGGGTTAGCCAGGAGTTTTTCCACCTCGCCGGGCTGACGCAGGAACATCACCGGCGCACGGCCGGAACGTTCAGTGAACTTGAGCACCAGGCTCTGCTTCCAGTCGCTGACCTGGGCGGCGGGCAACCAGCCGTCGCTGCGCCCGTCAGTGGCCGCGCCGACGCGCACCCAGGCGCTGCCATCCACGTCCTTGCGCTGGTACACATACAACACCGAAAACGCTGGCAGGGCCTTGCCCGGTGCGGCGCCCGGCGCCTCGGCGAGTTTCGCCCCCGGCTTGCTGAGCACGCGCTGGAACAGGGTTTTCTTGCCGGCCATCAAGAGCGGACGCTGGCCGCCATCGGCCTCGGTCGCCACGGGGGGCTGAGCCGCAGGGACGACGGGCGGTTTGACCGCCGGCACTTCCGGGGCCTTCGGCGGCTTCACTTCCGGTGGTTTGACCGAGGTGTTCGTGGCCACGGGCGTCTTCACGTCCTTGCCATCGTCACCGGCCAACCACCAATAACCCGCGCCACCCAACGCCAGCGCCACGGCGACCGCGACGGCGGCCAGGGCGAACACCGGCCCCTTGCGCTGCTCCGACACCGAGGATTGAACCGTCGGTTTTATCGGCGGCGGAACGGGTTTGGACTGCGGTTGTGACGGCGGTGGGGAATAAGCCGGGCCGCTCGGAATATCGATGGACATGGGCGTCAAACCCGCCAAGTCATCCACCGCCGGCGGCGTGGCCGGCAGTTCAAACGACAACGGCCGGATCAGCGTCGCTTCCGCCGATGCCTCAGGCAGGTTATCCAACGCCCGCAGCAACGCCGCCGCATCCGGGAAACGCTCCGCCGGGTCTTTCGCCAGCAACTTGCGCAACACGTCCTGGTAACGGCCGTGATGCACCGGCAACTCCGGCAACGGCTCGGTCAGGTGCGCCAGGGCCGTGGAGAGTGCGTCGTTGCCGGTGTACGGCAGTTTGCCGACGAGGATTTCGTAGAGCACCACGCCCAGGGCATACAGGTCGGCGCGACCGTCGATGTCTTGCCCACGGGCCTGTTCCGGGCTCATGTAGCTGGGCGTACCCACAGCAAAGCCAGCCTGGGTGAACTGGGTGCGGTCGTCGAGGGACTTGGCGATGCCGAAGTCCGAGAGCACCGCCGTACCATCGGCGCGGAACAGGATGTTGGCCGGCTTGACGTCACGGTGGACCAGGCCCAGCCCGTGGGCATAACCCAATGCTGAAGCGATCTGGCGAATGTAGGTCAGGCCCTGCTCCGGCGTCAGGCCCGCGGCGATGCGTTCCTTGAGCGTGCCGTTGGGCAGGTATTCCATCGCCATGTAATACAGCTCACCGACGTTGCCGATGTCATGGATGGTGACGGTGTGCGGATGCGACAAGCGCGCCAGGGTCTTGCCTTCGCGCAGGAAACGCTCGCAGAAAGTCGGGTCGGCGGCCAGGGCGGCGGCCATGACTTTCAACGCCACCTTGCGCTCCAGCGAACGCTGGGTCGCCAGATACACACTGGCCATCGCGCCTTCGCCGATCGGCCCTTCGATGTCGTAGCCGGGGATGACAATGTTCAAGGTCAAGCTCATGACGGCACCTTCACGACCACCACGGTGATGTTGTCCGGCGCGCCGCGCATCAGGCCCAGGGACACCAGGCTGCTGGCGATTTCGCCGGGCTCGTCGTGGCTCAACACTTCGCGGATTTCATCGTCCTCGACGGTCTTGGTCAGCCCGTCGCTGCACAACAAGTAGCTGTCGCCAGGCACCAGCAACAGTTCGGTCAGCGCCACGTTCAGTTGCGCCTCGACGCCGATGGCCCGGGTGACGATGTTGGCCCGTGGATGCACGCGCGCCTCGGCTTCGCTGAGCAGGCCGCTGTCCTGCAAGTCCTGGACATAGCTGTGGTCCCGGGAGATGCCTTCGAGCACGCCGTCGCGCAGGCGATACAAACGGCTGTCACCGGCCCACAGGCACATGCCACGCAGGTCGCGGACGGCCAGCACCACCACGGTGCTGCCCATCATCGTCACGCCACGGTTGGCGGTTTCCTCCCGCACGGCGGCGTTGACCCGCAGCAGGTCGCTTTGCAGCGCCGCGACGTATTCGTCCAGCGAACGCCCCACGGCAATGCCGCGCAGGCTGTCGACGATCAGGCTGCTGACGTAGTCGCCCGCCGCGTGCCCGCCCATGCCGTCGGCAACGACCCAGAGGCCGTTTTCCGGCAGGTCCAGGCAGGCGTCTTCATTGACCTGGCGGACCATCCCGACATGGCTCTTGCTTGCAGACTTGATTGCTTTTCCGGCACTTGGACGCATCTACACAACACCTTCTTGGCCGAGCAAAAATTGCGCAAAATCAGCCGCCGCCGGCAATCCCTGGCAGCGCATCAAACCCGGGGCAATGCGCTCCGATCCCTGGCCCCACCACAGGCTCACACCTTCACAGGCCGCCTCGGCCAGGGCGCTCATGCGCCGCTGCGGGTCGCTGGCATCGAAGCGGTGCAGGCTGGCGAAACGGCTGCTCGGCGTGCGCGGCAGGTACATCGGGCTGCCGAGGGTTTCCAGTTGTTCGTTGAACGCCTCGAAACTGGCCTCGACGCTCAACGTACTCAACAACAGGTTTTCGACCCGCTCGAACCACTCGTCCGCACCGCCCACCACCGAGGCCGGGTCCGCGTCGGGCTCCAGCAGCACGGCAATGGTCAGCGGAAAATAACGACCGACCCGATCGATGCTCGGCATCACCACCCCAACAGCGGCGTCCGGGCCACACACCCCCGGCGCGACCATGAAGCGCCACAGCGGGCTGACCAGATAGGCGTCCAGCCAGCGCTCGCCGAGGCTGGTCTGGCTGGCGAGCAAACCCGCCGCCAGCCACGAATCCCACGGGCCGATAAAGCCCTGGGGCAAGCCACGGCTGACGAAGTCACCGCGGCTGGCCAACTTTCCATAGAAGCCCGGTGTACTCATAGCCGCTCCGGCAGGCTGAAGCCGCTAAGCACCCGGCTCTTGAATGGGTTGAAGGCGCTGTTGGCCCGCAGCTCATAAGAGGCGCTGGCGCCGTCGACCCGCAGCCGCAGGTTGAAGCGATCCGGCGAGTTGCCGGCGGTCAGGTCCGATTGCTCCAACAGTCGGAACCAGGCCCATGGCCCATCCAGGGTGATGCCGGAGCGACCGTTGGACGACGGCGGCATGATCGAGATCCGCACCACGCCGATGCTGCCCGGGTTCGGCCACTGCATGGCGGTCGGGCGGCTCGGGCCGTGGTCGTAGCTCAGTTGCTGGCCGTCGAGATCGAGCAGGAACTGGGTGATGGTCGAGTCCATCGCCACCGGCTTGAGTTCGAAACGCACCATCGGCTGGGTGCCGCCGGAACGGAAGAACGCGTCGCGGATGGTCGCCGCGCGCTGGAAGGTCTGCAGCACGCCGGGGGCGATGCCGAGCTTCTGCGCCGCGCCCGGCTGCCAGCGCCAGGTCGGAGTCGAGGTGTCGACGTAAGGTTGCAGGTACTTGCGGAAGTAGTTGTCCATCACCCCGCCGACGCCGAAGAACTGGCCGAAGTCATCCAGGGTCGCGTCCCGCGCGCTGCCTGGCGACATCGGATAGCGCCCGGCCAGGGACTGGCGATAGATGTTCACCACTTCGCTGGTCCAGGCGGCGTTCAGTTGGTTGCGCACCCCGCCCATCATGCTGTTGGTGGTGGAGTTGACCACCGACTTGACCAGGCCCTGCACCAGCGGCGGCTGGCGTTCGGCGTTGAGGCTGACGCGGGTGGCGGCGGCCGAGGCCTGGTTCTTGGCTTCGCCGAGCAAGGCGTCGCCGCTGGCACCGACCATGGCGCTGACCTGCACGTACAAGGCGTTCATATCCGCCAGCAAGCCGTCGATGGCTGCCGGCTCGCCTTCGCTTTTGCTGACGATGCTGTTGAGCTCGGCGAAGTGCGCGGTGATCGGGTCATCGCTTTGCGCCGGTGCGTTTTGCGTCGCCTGCTCCTGGCCGAGCAAGCTGCCCAGGCGTTCCTTGAGCTTGTCCACACCGCCTTCCACTGGCGCGCCTTGGGCGGCCAGCAGGCGTTCATCCTGTTGCAGGTCGGTTTCCTTCGCCACCGCCACCAGCAGTTTTTTCAGTGGCGAGGTCGGGCCGGAAATCACCCGCAGCACATCGGCGGCCTGGGCCACGCTGGTGATCGGCACGAAGTCGATGTCGGCCAGCAAGGCGTCCCATTGGCGCAGATAATCCTGGAAGTACAGGCGACGCACGTCGGCGGCCAAACTGGCGACGTTCTGCTGGTCGGCCTCTTCGTGGCCCAGCACCCATTGCTCTTCGGCCAGGGTGCCGGTCTGGCTCAGGCTGCTGAGCAAAAAGCCCTGGCGGTAACCCTTGACGGTGAAGAACCCGCTCAACGGCTCGCCCAATGGCTTGCCGCTCTTGCGGCTGAACACCAGCGCGGCGTCACGCCCGGCGGCTTCGTTGATGCGGAAGTCCGGGATGCCTTCGGGCAGTTTCTGCCGCTTGATCCGGTCATAGACCCGCTGGGCCACCGGCAATTGCTGCAACTGGCGGCGCAGGTCTTCGACCAGGCGTGGGTCAAGGCGCGCGAGGGGCGGACGCCGTTCGAACAGCGCCTGCAAATGCCCGGTCAGGGCCTGGCGCTGCTCGGCTGGCAAGTCCCGCGGCAGGCTGCGGTCCCAATCCAGGGCGATCCAGGCCTTGATGAAGTCGGCGTCGTAATGCTCGGTGTCGGCGAGCATCAGGTAGGCCTTCAAGCCTTCGTAGAGGAAATCCGAATTGCCACCGCTGTGCAGTTGCTCTTCGATGCGCGTCAGCAGGCGTGGCGCGAACACCGCGATCAGCAGCTTGCGATAGACGCTGCCGGACTCGGCTTCAAGCATGTCACCCTGGTACAGGCCCAGGCCTTCGGCCCAGCTCGGGGCGTCGTCGGCCAGGTGCTTCACCGCGTTGAGCAGCGGCAACACCGCGAGCACATCCCGTTGTGCCGGGCTGAGGTTCTGCACGGTCTGGCCCAATGGCGCGACCTTCTGATCGACCTGGGCGATGTAGGCCTGGTTGGCCCGGTAGCTGACCCACCACAACGTGCTGACCACCAGCACCAACACCACCGTGGAGGCCAGCACACCGCGGGCGATCCACTTGCGTCGACGCTCGACTTTCGGATCGACGCCCACCAGCCCGCGCTCGGCGAAGGCCACGGCGGTGAAGAGTTTTTCGATGAAGTAGCTGCGCCCGGTGCCGGTCTGGCGCGCCAGGTGCTGGCGGTCCAGGTTCATGCTCTGGGCCATGGAGCCGATCAGGCGATCGATCGGGCTGCCTTCCTGGGTGCCGCTGGTGAAATACACGCCGCGCAGCAACACCCGCTCTTCGAAGGCGTTGGGTTTGAACACGCCCTCGAGGAAGCTTTGCAGGCAATCCTTCAAGGCGCCGAACTGCTGCGGGAAGCCGTAGATCAGGTCACGCCGCGCCGGGTCACGCTCTTGTTGCAGGCGCTCCACCAGGCGGTCGTTGAGGCGCTGCTCAAGGCCGGTGAATTCGCTTTGCAGGTACGCCAGCGGGCTGTCGTTGCTCTTGCCATCGTCCAGGGCGAAGGTCATGCCCCAGACCTGGGCGCGCTCTTCCTTGCTCAGGGTGTCGAAATACTCCATGAACCCCGGCACGAGGTCGAGCTTGGTCAGCATCAGGTAGATCGGGAAGCGCACGCCCAGTTGGGTGTACAACTCCTGGATCCGCAAGCGAATCGCCGCGGCGTGGGCGGCGCGCTCGGCGTCGCTGCCCAGCAGCAGGTCGGACAGGCTGATGGCGATGAACGCCCCGTCAATCGGACGTCGGGCCCGTTGTTTTTTCAGCAGGCCGAGGAAGCCCAGCCACGCGGCCTTGTCGATGGTCGCGTCGCTGTCCTGGGTGGTGTAGCGGCCGGCGGTGTCGAGCAGGACCGCCTGGTCGGTGAACCACCAATCGCAATTGCGCGTACCGCCGACACCGCGCACGGCACCGGCGCCCAATTGCGCGGCCAGCGGGAAATGCAGCCCGGAGTTGACCAGGGCGGTGGTCTTGCCCGAACCCGGCGGGCCGATGATCACGTACCACGGCAGCTCGTAGAGGTTACGGCGCTCGTCACCGCCCAGCTTGGCTTTCTTGAGCAGGGCCAAGGCTTCGTCCATGCGCTGGCGCAGGGTTTCGAGTTCTTCGGCGGTGGCGATGCTGGTCGGGTCCGGCGGGGTTTGCGCGGCCAGGCTGCGCATCACTTCGGCAGCCTGACGGCGGGCCTGGATGATGCGGAACACCCGATAGGCGATCCACACCGCGAACACCAGAATGATCAAGGCCCAGCGCCGGCCTTCGGGCACCAGCCAATCGAGCAGCGGGCCGACGAACCAGATGATCAGGCTCAGGGCGATCAGCCCCAGCAATGGGATGACCCAGCGGGTCATAAAACTGAAAAACGCCTTCACTCGACCCCCTCCGCCAATACTGTGATTTCAACCCGACGGTTGCGCGCACGCCCCTCTGTGGTGGCGTTGGATGCCAACGGTTCGGTGTCGCTGCGGCCTTCGGCGCTGAAGCGCTCGGGCTGGCCAGTCTTGGCCGAGAGAATTTGCAGCACCGATTGCGCCCGCGCTTCGGACAACGCCCAGTTGGACGGGAACCGGAGGGTGGCGATCGGGCGATTGTCGCTGTGGCCGGTGACCAGGACCTGGCCCTTGACCTTGCGCACCGCATCGGCGATGCGCAGCATCAATGGCTGGAAATCGTCCTTGATGCTGGCGCTGCCCGAGGCGAACAGTTCATCGCCACGGATGGTCACCACCGAGCGGTCGACGGCATCTTCCACCGCAATGCGGTTGGCGCGGATTTCGTCGGCGAGGAAGCCGGCCAGGCGTGGGCGCTCGATCACTTTGGGCTGCACCACGGGACGGTCGATGGTCTGCACCGGGATTTCACCGAGGAAATGAATGTTCTTGAACACCGGCTCGGCATCCGAGGCGAGCTTCATGCGCAGGCCGAACAGCAATGCCAGCAGCAGGGCCACGCCGATGGCCACGGCGATCCATGGCGGCATGAATTGCGCCAGGCGATCGCGGGCCACGGTGACCCCACGCCAGTGCGGCGACAGCTCGCGCTCGTAGTCGCCCCGGGCGCTGCGGATCACCGCACTGGTGCGCTCACGCAACGCTTCCAGTTGGCTGCGACCGTCGTTCATCACTCGGTAACGACCTTCAAAGCCGAGGCACATGCACAGGTACAGCAGTTCCAGCAGATACAGGCGCTCGCGCGGGCTTTGCAGGCAATGCTCCAGCAACTGGAACACCTTCTCGCCGCCCCAGGCTTCGTTGTGCACGGTGATCAGCAGGCTTTGCTTGCCCCAGTCGCTGGTGCCGCCCCATGGGGTGCTCAACACCGCTTCGTCGAGGGCGGTGCACAAGGCGTAGCGGGCCAGCAACACATCGTTACGCACCACGCCGGCGGCCTCGGCGCGCTCTTCGAATTGGCGCAGGTAGGCCAGCAGTTGCGCACGCAAACTGGCCGGCGCCGGGTGGGCGATGGTGTTGCGCAGGCGCGTCAGCAAGGCCAGCAACGGGCCGGCGGCACTTTCCAGCGGGTTGAGGCCCTCGGCCTTACCGGTCAGGACCGGCGCGGCCGGCATCGACAGCGGCGCGGACGCCGGCGCAGGATGGGGCCGGCCAGGATCCGGGCGAAAGGGATCGGCGCCACGGCCACCGGGCGTCGGCATGAACTGGGTACGATCGTCGTTGCTCATCGCGGTTTATCCTCGGATCGCCCAGAACGCCAGGTTCAGCCCTGGGAACTGGCCGGCGATGTGGAACGCAAAGCCGCCGGAGTTGCTCAACTGCTGCCAGTGGTCGCTGCCCCGGTCGAGTTCGTAGTAGGTGGAACCGGCGTGGTACGGCAACTGCCGTGGCGCCACCGGTAACGGCAACAGGCCGATGCCCGGCAATTGCAGATTGACCAGGTCACGGATGTGTTCCACCGAACCGACCTTGCTCTGCTGGCCGAAGCGGCTGCGCAGGGTTTCGGCCGGCACGTCGGCGCGCACCACCAGGATGAAGCTGGCGCTGTCGAGCAGGGTCTTGTCGGCCAGCATCGCCACGTGGATGCCGTAGGCTTTCTCGACAATCGGAATCGGCGTCGCCTTGCTGTCGATCAACATCGACAGGGCTTCGCGCAGGGCCTGCATCACTGGCGCGTAGCTGAGCGCCAGGTCATCGTGCTGGTAAGGCGGGTACTGTTGCGGTCGTCGCCCGGAGGCGGTGAACGTGGAGAACTCCCCGGCCAGGCTCACCAGTTCGCTGTAGAAACGCTCGGGGTGCAGCGGGCTCAACTGGCTCAGGTGCTGGATCAGCGGCTGGGCGCGGTTGACCAGTTGCAACAGCATGAAGTCGGCAATTTCCGAGGCGCCACCGGCACCGGACGCCACCACCCGCCCGGCCAACGCTTCGCCGCGTTGATGCAGCAGGCCCAGCAATTCGCTGCGAAACGCCGCCAACGGTTTGGAGGCGATGACATCCAGCAGCGGCGGAATGTAGGCGTCGTCGAGCACCAACGCACGGTCGGCGCGTTTTTCCTTGATGCGCACCACACCGATGGCGGCGTAGTCGCCGATGCCATCCTGTTCGGTCAACAACCGCAGCGCCCGGGAGCCGAGGGCCACCGGCGCGCGGTTTTCGAACGGTGCGTTGTCGTCGCGCACTTCGCAGACCTGGCTCACATACCGCGCAGCGCCGAGGTCTTCGCCTTCATCCACGGTGTCGCGGGCACCGGCACGCTTGAGTGGCAAGGCCAGGTACACCAGGCCATCGCGCAGGTTGTCATCGACGTTCAGCGGGGTTGGCGCCAGGTCATCCTGGGGAATATTGAACGGCGTACCGTCCGGCAACAGGCCCCGCGCCGAGATGATCGCCAGCTTGCCCTGGGCCAGCAGGCCCTGGTCGATCAGCAATTCGGAAAAACCCCAGGCGCCGGCCGACAACGGGCGGCTGCGGGCGTCGATGAGGTTTTCCAGGTAACGGTCATGCTGTTGGAAGTGCTGCGTTCCAATGAACATGCCTTCCGACCAGACCACGCGATTGTTCCAGGACATGGGGGCTCCGATTGCTTATTGGGCAGGGCTGGATGGGGGAACGACGACGGCGCTGCGCACGGCGCGCACATCGAGGCTGATCTGGTATTCGGTGTATTCGCGCGCCGGGACATTCATCACCGTGCGCCACAGCGACTGGTCCAGCTCGCGATAGCCCACCAGTATTCCGATGTGCCGCGTTGCCGGGTCGAGGTCGCGTTGCAGGCTCAATTGCTGGCCGGGCTGGATCAGCACCTCGTCTTGGTCGATCAGGTCGGCGCCCAGCGTGGCCTGGGCCCGTTCGGCCAAGGCGAAATAATCGGAGCGGCCGAAGGTCGCGGCATTTTTCAGTTCGAAAATGCGCACCCGGACCGGGGCCGGCTGGCCGGTGGCGCCGGGGTTGAGACCGGCAATGGCATGGAAATGCAGCTCGATGGCGGCGGTGTCGGCCTCAGCTTCTTCGGGCTGGGGGTTGGCCGCATCCTTGGCGCACGCCGTCAGCAGAAGCACGGTGGCAACTGCGAGTAAAAACCTGGGAATCATCCTGCGTCCTCAATGACGTTTGAGCTATCCGTTGTGGGCTTATCAGTATTGTTATAAGGCGACGCCGCTCAACGGCGTCGCTGTCGTGTGCTGTGTTCTTCGTAGGCGCGACTGAACTCGCGACCGAACAGGTCCTGGAAATCCTCCTGGGCTTCCCGGGAAATGTTGCTGTAGAGCTCGGTGAATTGCTGCCAGTACTGGGCCTGTCGCGAGCCGCTGAAAATGCCCGACAGCCCACCGGGCTTGGCCATGCGTTCTTCCAGTTGCGACGGTTCGAAACGCCCCAGCAAATGCTTGATGGCCGCTTCCACACCGGCCATCACCGCCAGTTGGTGGGCCCGCAAGTCATCGAAACTGTCGCGCACCGCCGCGTCCGGAGCCATGAACGCCTGGTTGCCGTGGCGCAACAGCAACAGCAGGGCTTCATCGACATTGGGGGCGAACTTCAGCGGGTTGTTTTCCACCGGCTGGATCATCGTCTGCTGGATGCGGAACTCACCCTTGAGGCTGCTGCGGGCGCGCAGGACATCGATCAAGCCTTCGACCATCAACCGATAACTGCGTCCGATGTTTTCCATCTGCGCTTCGGCGTTGGCCTTGTCCAGGCGTAACTGATCCAGCCCGGCACCGCGCAGGAAGGCTTGCAGCAAGTCGGGCTGGGCAGACTCGGCCGGAGCAGTCGGAGCCACCGGGGTAACCGACGCAACAGGCGCAACAGGCGCAACAGGCGGTGCGACCGGGGGCTCGACGCGGGTGACCGACGCTTCAGGCACGGGGGCCGGCGGCGGTGCAATGATGTCAGCAAAGATGTCGGCGAGCGGCGGCTGCGCAACAGGCGTCGCGACTGGCTCGACCTCCGGCGGTAACGGGACCGGCGGCGGGGCCACGGGCAGCGGCGCAACCGCCACCGGCGCAGGCTTGTCGCTGAACGGGTCCCAGTCGTCGGGTATCACCGAGGCAGACGGCGGCATCACCGGCTCGATCACCGGCGGCGGGCTCGGCTGGGCAATCGGTGTCGGCGGGCGGAAATTGTGTTGCTCGGCCGGGACATGGTCAGGCTGGGTGGCCGGCGGGACGCTGCTCGGCGCCAAGAAATCGAACAGGTCCGGCAGGGTGTCCATGGCCGACACACCCTGGAAATGCGCAGGCACCTGGACCGGTGACGGTCCGGGAATCGGAGACGGCGCATACGCCGGCGCGCTCTGTTGCCCCATCAAGGCCTCGAAACTGCTGGGGGACTCGGCGAACGGGTTGCTGTCGGTGACCGGCAGGCTGAAATCCACGCGAGCCTGGATTTCATAATCACCGATGCGGATCACTTCGCCGTCTTGCAGGGGTTCGCTGTTGCCCTTGCGCAGGCGCACGCCGGCCTTGACCAATTCCACACCATTGGTGCTGTTATCGGTCAAGTAATAACGCCCGTCTTTGTATTGGATAACGCAATGTTTACCGGAAACCAGACGCTCGGGGTCCGGTAATACCCAGTCATTATCGGAATTGCGGCCAATTGCCATCACCCCCTGGTCCATGGACTTTTCAGAACACTGGCCTGGGGTAATTTTGTGATAACTAGTGATAGTCAAACACAGCGGCATCTTGCCTCCTTGCTGAATACTTCGCGCGCGGGCGGGAGTGAGGGTTTGAGGCCCTGACGACCCGCCGGCAACCTTGCCAACAACCGTGGGAACGGCTTTTTGCCAGCATGATTGCTGATCATAACCGGCTTGCGTGACAAAAACCCCACGTCAGTTGCCGCTTCGACCGGTGGGTCGGGCAGGCTGTTAAGCGCATCACAACTGTTACATAGGGCATACACAGGCGAAATAGCTTACCTTGACAAGCGATAAGTACTACACCAAAAATGCACAACTTCTTGAATATACATGATGGCACTTTAAAATCATCAAAGATCTAAAGGGCCATTACCGTCAAGGAACATGTGGAGTTTCATCCGAAACTTGCGTGTGAACTGCCCGACTTCTTCAAGCGGGTGATAGGGAGATCGATCCAAGTGGATGTGCCTTTGCTGCTCGCCGCCGTTTCCGCGACTTCGCCGTGCGGTGAAGACCTGGAATATGACGCGGATTTCCTGCGCCTGGAACGCGACTCCCGGGGCCAACCCGAGCGCAGCATGGGCGATTCGATCCTGCCTGCCGAACCCCCTGAATGGCGCAGCATCCAGCAGCAGAGCCTGGACTTGCTTGCGCGCAGCAAAGACCTGCGCATCACCCATTACCTGATGCAAAGCTCCCTGGCCCTCGAAGGCCTGCCGGGCATGGCCCGTGTGCTGACGCTGATCAGCGAGCTGCTCAAGCAATACTGGGCCGAACTGCATCCGCGCCTGGACGCCGATGACGACAACGACCCCACCGTGCGCATCAATGCCCTCGCCGGCCTGACGTCCGATGTCACTATCCGCCTGCTGCGCGAGAGCATCCTGACCCGTTCGCGCACCTTCGGTGCCGTCAGCCTGCGCGCCGCCGCCAATGCCAGCGGCCTGCAAAGTTTCCCGGATGAAAACCTCGGCGCCGAACAGCTCGCCGGGGCCCTGCTCGACAGCGATCCCGAGCAGCTGGAGATCATCCGTGCCGCCCTGCTCGAAGCCCGTAGTGCCGCCGAAGCCATCGAGCAGCAAGTCAGCGACCAGGTCGGTTCCGCCCAAGGCGTGGACCTCGGCCCGTTGAAGCAGCCGCTGAAAATGGCCCTGCAGATTCTCGGTCAGTTCGCCCCGCAGAGCGGCGACAGCGCCCAGGCCGAGCCCGTCAGCGACGACAGCGCAGCGCCCACCGAACATGCAAGTGTCACAAGCGCACCGCGTAATACCAGCACCATCAGCGGCGACATCAACAACCGCGACGATGTGCTGCGCAGCCTGGACCGGATTCTCGCTTACTACACCCGTCATGAGCCCTCCAGCCCGCTGCCGGTGCTGTTGAACCGGGCCAAGAATCTGGTGCACGCCGACTTCGCGGCCATCGTGCGCAACCTGATTCCCGACGGCATGAGCCAATTTGAAAACCTGCGCGGCCCAGACAGCGAATAAAAAGCGAGCGGATCACGCAGTCACGTCACCGGCACCCCCGATGACGCCAACACCGTCGCTCAAGCGACCAGGAGCAGCAACGTGGCGAAGCAAAGTTCTCAGAAATTCATCGCGCGCAACCGCGCGCCTCGAGTGCAGATCGAGTACGACGTCGAGCTCTACGGCGCCGAGAAAAAGGTCCAGTTGCCCTTCGTCATGGGCGTCATGGCCGACCTCGCCGGCAAGCCCGCCGAGCCTCTGGCACCGGTGGCCGACCGCAAGTTCCTCGAGATCGACGTCGACAACTTCGACTCGCGCCTCAAGGCCATGCAGCCGCGCGTGGCGTTCCATGTGCCTAACGAACTGACCGGCGAAGGCAACCTGAGCCTGGACCTGACGTTCGAAAGCATGGACGACTTCAGCCCGGCGGCCGTCGCCCGCAAGGTCGACTCGCTGAACAAGCTGCTCGAAGCGCGCACCCAATTGGCCAACCTGCTGACCTACATGGACGGCAAGACCGGTGCCGAAGAAATCATCATGAAGGCGATCAAGGACCCAGCGCTGTTGCAGGCTCTGGCGAGCGCGCCGAAGCCAGCACAGGACCAATGATCATGACTGACAATACCGCCCGCGAAGGCGTGCAGAACCTGGGCGCCACCCAAGAAACCAGCGAGTTTGCGTCCCTGCTGCTGCAAGAATTCAAGCCCAAGACCGAGCGTGCCCGCGAAGCCGTTGAAACGGCCGTGCGCACCCTGGCCGAGCAGGCCCTGGCGCAGACCGACCTGGTGTCCAACGACGCCATCAAGTCGATCGAATCGATCATCGCCGCCATCGACGCCAAGCTCACCGCCCAGGTCAACCAGGTCATCCATCACCCGGACTTCCAGCAACTGGAAAGCGCCTGGCGTGGCCTGCACTACCTGGTCAACAACACCGAGACCGATGAGCAGCTCAAGATCCGCGTGCTCAACATCTCCAAGACCGACCTGCACAAGACCCTGAAGAAATTCAAGGGCACCGCGTGGGACCAGAGCCCGCTTTTCAAGAAGATGTACGAAGAAGAATACGGCCAGTTCGGCGGCGAGCCTTACGGCTGCCTGGTGGGCGACTACTACTTCGACCAGTCGCCACCGGACGTGGAACTGCTGGGCGAACTGTCGAAAGTCTGCGCGGCCATGCACTCGCCGTTCATCGCCGCGGCTTCGCCGACCGTGATGGGCATGGGCTCGTGGCAGGAACTGTCGAACCCGCGCGACCTGACCAAGATCTTCACCACTCCGGAATACGCCGGCTGGCGCTCGCTGCGTGAATCGGAAGACTCGCGCTACATCGGCCTGACCATGCCGCGCTTCCTGGCGCGCCTGCCGTACGGCGCCAAGACCGACCCGGTGGAAGCCTTCGCCTTCGAAGAAAACACCGACGGCGCCGACAGCTCCAAGTACACCTGGGCCAACGCTGCCTACGCGATGGCGGTGAACATCAACCGTTCGTTCAAACACTTCGGCTGGTGCTCGCGCATCCGTGGCGTGGAGTCCGGCGGCGAAGTGGAAAACCTGCCAGCCCACACCTTCCCGACCGACGACGGTGGCGTGGACATGAAGTGCCCGACCGAGATCGCCATCTCGGACCGCCGTGAAGCGGAACTGGCGAAGAACGGTTTCATGCCGCTGCTGCACAAGAAAAACACCGACTTCGCGGCCTTCATCGGCGCCCAGTCGCTGCAGAAACCGGCCGAATACGACGACCCGGACGCCACCGCCAACGCCAACCTGGCCGCGCGCCTGCCGTACCTGTTCGCCACCTGCCGTTTCGCCCATTACCTCAAGTGCATCGTGCGCGACAAGATCGGTTCCTTCAAAGAGAAGGACGAGATGCAGCGCTGGTTGCAGGACTGGATCCTCAACTACGTCGACGGTGACCCGGCGCACTCCACCGAGACCACCAAGGCCCAGCATCCATTGGCTGCTGCTGAAGTGATCGTCGAAGAAGTCGAAGGCAACCCGGGGTACTACAACTCCAAGTTCTACCTGCGCCCGCACTACCAGCTCGAAGGGCTGACCGTGTCGCTGCGCCTGGTATCGAAACTGCCTTCGGCCAAGGGCGCGTAAACAGAGGTTTAGTTGGAAAGGGCTCGCTCCTGTGTGGGAGCGGGCTTGCTCGCGAAAGCGTCGGGTCAGTCGACGTCGATGTTGAATGATCCACCGCATTCGCGAGCAAGCCCGCTCCCACAGGTTCGGTGTCTTGACTGACATTCAAAGTAATTTCGCAAGGTCAGCGTCAACCAAACAATGTGGTAAAGACCACACAGGGAGAAAACATGGCTGTTGATATTTTCATCAAGATTGGCGACATCAAGGGC
Organism: Pseudomonas sp. Z3-6; assembly: GCF_051131985.1. Classification (NCBI taxonomy): domain Bacteria; kingdom Pseudomonadati; phylum Pseudomonadota; class Gammaproteobacteria; order Pseudomonadales; family Pseudomonadaceae; genus Pseudomonas; species Pseudomonas sp. Z3-6. The sequence continues at coordinate 255,236 of NZ_CP071644.1, read as the reverse complement.
GAGTCCATGGACAAGGCCCACAAGGACGAGATCGACGTCCTGAACTGGAGCTGGGGCATGTCCCAGTCCGGCAACATGCACGTCGGCAGCGGCGGTGGTGCGGGCAAGGTCAACGTCCAGGACCTGTCCCTGACCAAGTACGTCGACAAGGCGTCGCCGAACCTGATGATGCACTGCGCCAGCGGCAAGCACATCGACAAGGTCAAGCTGACCGTGCGCAAGGCCGGCGGTGAAAGCCAGGTCGAGTACATGATCATCAACCTGGAAGAAGTGCTGGTCACGTCCCTGAGCACTGGCGGCTCGGGCAGCGATGATCGCCTGACCGAAAACGTCACCCTGAACTTCGCCAAGGTGCTGGTGGACTACCAGCCACAGAAAGCCGACGGCACCAAGGAAGGCGGTCCGGTCAAGTTCGGCTGGAACATCCGTCAGAACATCAAGGTGTAATCGAACACGCCCCCGGTGCCACGCGCCGGGGGTGTTTGGTGCTTGCTCGAATCCAACCCTTTCCCACGTGGTATCTGAGTCATGGCCAAGCCTTCGTTTGTCAATTTGTGGAAAGCGTATTCCGATCTGCTGGTGGCCCACCCCGACGCAAAACCTTGTGAAGGCCCCTGGGCAAACCAATGCGCCATACGCATGAGCCTGACGCTCAATGCGGAGAAGACCATCAAGGTCAACAAATCCACCTACACCGAACCCAAGTGTGCGCATGAACACGCCAGGGGCGCCGAATCGCTGGCCAATTGGTTGTGGAAACATCATCTCGGACGGCCAACCATCCTGGGCAACAGTGCCGAGGAACGTCGCAAATTGATGGGAAAAACCGGACTGATTTTCTTCAAGGACTGCTTCCAGCAATCAGGGGAGTCCGCAGAAGGCCGTACCGGTGACCATATCGATTTATGGAACCGTGGCCTGACCCAAACCAACGATCTTTTCTACAGATCCAAAGCCGTCTGGTTCTGGGAGCTCGCGTAATGAAAAAGCCCCTGCTCGCCGCAGGCCTGGCCATGAGCCTGGTCAGCCTGAGCGCATGCGCCGAGCATGCCGATACGCTGACGACCAAGGCCGTTTTCGTGGGTCAGTCGCTCAGCCTGGTTGACGACCAAGGCCAATGCACATTGGTCAAGCCCGACCAGAGCCGCATGAAGCTGGACATGGAATGGCCGTGCGGCTTCAGCCTGGATAAACAGCAGAAGCTGCGCGTGGAAATGTTCAATGACATTCCGATATTGGCGGTCTGGCGCAGTGAACACATGCCGGCCCCCAGCCGCGATTGCCTGAGCAAAATGCAGGCTATTCGTCAGATGCCGGCAGGTTTCGAGGCGGGAACGGTCAGCGTCTATGCGGCTTGCGGCTCCGGCGGCGACCAAAAAATGTATGTAGCGCCTTTCACGTGGTAACCGAAATTGCCACCCGCGATCGCCTGCAACCGTCCCTGCTGGACCGGTTGACCGACGACGATCCGACCAACCCCAAGGAAAGCGCCGACAAGCGCGTGCTCTCCCTGACCCAATTGAAGGCCTCGGTGCTGCGTGACCTGGCGTGGCTGCTCAACACCACGTCATTGCTCGACGCCGATGCCACGCTGCATACCCCGGCAGGCACTTCGGTGGTGAATTTCGGGTTGCCGGCGCTGGCCGGCAACAGCGCGTCGAACGTCGATGTCTCGGCCCTGGAAACCTTGATCCACCAGGCCATTGCCACCTTCGAACCGCGGATCCTGCGCCACACCCTGCGAGTGCGGGCCCGGGCGACGGCCGAGATGAACCATAACGCGTTGAGTTTCGAGATCGAAGGCGACCTCTGGGCCCAGCCGGTGCCGCTGCGGCTGATGCTGCAGACCGACCTGGACCTGGAAACCGGCCATGTGCGCGTGGTCAACGCCGACCAGCGGAGACGCCCATGAACCCGCGCCTGCTGGAGCTGTACAACCAGGAACTGCACCATGTGCGCGAAAGCGCGGCGGAGTTCGCCAAGGAATATCCCAAGATCGCCAGTCGGCTGACCTTGGCCGGCATGGACTGCGCCGACCCGTATGTCGAGCGCCTGCTCGAAGGCTTCGCCTACCTGACGGCCCGGGTTCAGCTCAAGCTCGACGCCGAGTACCCGACCTTCACCCACAACCTGCTAGAAATCGCCTACCCGCATTACCTGGCGCCGACGCCGTCGATGACCGTGGTGCAAATGCAGGCCGACCCGGACGAAGGCTCGCTGAGCAGTGGTTTCCCGCTGCCTCGCGACACCGTCCTGCGCGCCGCCCTGGGTCGCGAAACCCAGACCTGCTGTGAGTACCGCACCGCCCACGCGGTGACGTTGTGGCCGTTGCAGGTCAGCCAGGCCGAGTATTTCGGCAATCCGTCCGCCGTGCTCGGGCGCCTGGCCGCCAGTGAACCGAAGGCCAAGGCCGGCCTGCGCCTGACCCTGCGCACCGGCGCCGAACTGCCGTTCAACAGCCTGGCCCTGGACAACCTGCCGCTGTACTTGAGCGGCGCCGATGAGCAGCCTTTCCGCCTCTACGAACAACTGCTGGGCAATGCCTGCGCGGTGTTCGCCCGCAAGCCCGGCGGCGACTGGGTGGAGCGGTTGCCCCAGGATGCGTTGCGCTCGCGCGGCTTCGACGATGCCGACGCCGCCCTGCCCGTGGTGTCGCGGGCCTTCCAGGGCTATCGCCTGTTGCAGGAATACTTCGCCCTGCCCCACCGCTTCCTGTTTGTCGACTTCACCCAGTTGGGCCGTGCGGTCAAGCGCTGCGACGGCCAGGAGCTGGAGCTGATCGTGCTGTTCGACCGTCACGATCCGAGCCTGGAAGGCAGCGTCGGTGCTTCGCAGTTCCTGCCGTTCTGCACCCCGGCCATCAACCTGTTTCCCAAGCGCCTGGACCGCATTCACTTGTCGGAGCGGGTCAACGAACACCACGTGATCGCCGACCGCACCCGGCCGATGGATTTCGAAGTGCATTCCCTGAGTGGCCTGACTGGCCACGGCACCGGGCCGGAGCAACCGTTCCTGCCGTTCTACGCCGTGCGCGATCCGTCCCGTTATGGCCGCGACCAGGCCTACTACACCGTACGGCGCGAACCGCGCGTGCTGTCCAGCGACCAACGACGCAACGGCCCGCGCTCGACCTACATCGGCAGCGAAACCTTCGTCAGCCTGGTGGACAGCCAGCAAGCGCCCTACCGCCATGACCTGCGCCAACTCGGCGTGACCGCGCTGTGCACCAACCGCGACCTGCCGCTGTTCATGAGCGTGGGCAACGGCAAGACTGACTTCACCCTCGCCGACAGTGCCCCGGTGGGCGCCGTGCGCTGCGTGGCCGGACCCAGTCGACCACGGGCCAGCCATGCCCACGACGCCAAGGCCTGGCGGCTGATCAGCCAGTTGTCGCTGAACTACTTGTCGTTGAGCGAACAAGGCCAAGGCGCCGCCGCCCTGCGCGAACTGCTGCGCCTGTACGGCGACAGCAACGACGCGGCCTTGCAATTGCAGATCGAAGGCCTGCGGGAAGTCAGCAGCAAGGCCTGCACCCGGCGCTTGCCGATGCCCGGCCCGATCGTGTTCGGTCGAGGCCTGGAGATCACCCTGGAATTTAATGAAAACGCGTTTCGCGGCACCGGGGTGTTCCTGCTCGGTGCGGTGTTCGAGCGCTTCCTGGCACGCTACGTGTCGATCAACAGTTTTACCGAGACGGTGATCCGTACCACCGAACGCGGCGAGATCATGCGATGGAAAGCCAAGCCCGGACGTCGTCCGACCCTGTGAGTACCCTGGAGGCGATGCACCAGGAACCCTGGGAATACGACTTCTTCCAGGCGTTGCGGCGCATCGAGTGCGAATCCCCCGAGCTGCCGCGCCTGGGCCATTCCCTGCGCCTGGCCGATGACCCGTTGCGCCTCGGGCAACAGGCCGACTGCACCTTCGCCCCGGCCACCCTCGCCTCGGTGCAACCGGGCGGCGACGGTACGCCGGCGCGCCTGGAGCAGTTCTTCTTCGGCCTCGGCGGCCCCAACGGCCCGATGCCGCTGCACATCACCGAATACGTGCGCGAGCGCCAGCGCAACAATGGCGACAGCACCAGCAAGCGCTTTCTCGATGTGTTCCACCATCGCCTGCTCAGCCTGTTCTACCGGGCCTGGGCCGAAGCGCGGCCGACGGTCAGCCACGACCGCCCCAACGATGACTATTGGTCGGCGCGGCTGGCGGCCCTCAGCGGTCGGGGCATGCCGAGCCTGCTCAACCAAGGGCTGATCCCCGACACGGCGAAACTGCACTACAGCGGCCACCTGTCGGCGCAGACCCGCTACCCGGACGGTTTGAAAGCGATCCTCAGCGAGTACTTCGGCCTGCCGGTGGAAATCGAAGAGTACGTCGGCCAATGGCTGGAACTGCCGGAACGCAGCCGCGTCGGTGTCAACGCGCAACTGGGCGTGGACTTCTGCCTGGGCCGCTTCGTGTGGGACCGCCAGCACAAATTCCGCATTCGCCTGGGGCCACTCAAGCTCGTTGACTACATGGGCATGCTGCCCGGCAGCCAACCGTTCAACGAGCTGGTGGCCTGGGTCGCCGAATACCTGGGCCACGAGTTGGATTGGGACCTGAACCTGGTCCTGGAACAGCCCGAAGTGCCCGCACTACAACTCAATGGCCGTTTCCGCCTGGGCTTCAACACCTGGCTGGGACGTCCTGAAAAAGATGCCAACGATTTAATACTGGCCCGGCATTACGCCGAACAGGCCAACACCTCACAGACCTCAAGGAGCCATGAGCATGGGTGAAATCAGTCGCGCCGCGTTGTTCGGCAAACTCAACAGCGTGGCCTACAAAGCCATCGAAGCCGCCACCGTGTTCTGCAAGTTGCGCGGTAACCCTTATGTGGAACTGGCCCACTGGTTTCACCAGTTGCTGCAACTGCAGGACTCGGACCTGCACCGCATCATCCGCCAGTTCAACATCGAGCCGGCGCGCCTGGCCCGCGACCTCACCGAGGCATTGGATCGTTTGCCACGGGGTTCGACGTCGATCACCGACTTGTCCTCCCACGTGGAAGAAGCCGTGGAACGCGGCTGGGTCTATGGCAGCCTGATGTTCGGCGAAAGCCAGGTGCGCACCGGTTACCTGGTGCTGGGCATCCTCAAGACACCAAGCCTGCGCCACGCGCTGCTGGGCCTGTCGTCGGAGTTCGACAAGGTCAAGGTCGAAGCCCTGAGCGAGCGCTTTGACGAATACGTCGGCGACTCGCCGGAAAACGCCCTGACCGCCAGCGACGGGTTCAACGCCGGCGCCGTGCCGGGCGAAGCCAGCGGCGCCATGGCCCCGGCCGCCATGGGCAAGCAGGAGGCCCTCAAGCGCTTTACCGTCGACCTCACCGAGCAGGCCCGCAGCGGCAAGCTCGACCCCATCGTCGGCCGTGACGAAGAGATTCGCCAACTGGTGGACATCCTCATGCGCCGCCGGCAGAACAACCCGATCCTCACCGGTGAAGCCGGCGTGGGCAAGACCGCCGTGGTCGAAGGCTTCGCCCTGCGCATCGTCGCCGGCGACGTGCCACCGGCCCTCAAGGACGTGGAATTGCGCAGCCTCGACGTGGGCCTGTTACAGGCCGGCGCAAGCATGAAAGGCGAGTTCGAACAGCGCCTGCGCCAGGTCATCGAAGACGTCCAGGCCTCGCCCAAGCCGATCATCCTGTTCATCGACGAAGCCCACACCCTGGTGGGTGCCGGTGGCGCCGCCGGCACGGGCGACGCGGCCAACCTGCTCAAGCCGGCGCTGGCCCGCGGCACCTTGCGCACCGTGGCCGCCACGACCTGGGCCGAGTACAAGAAGCACATCGAAAAAGACCCAGCCCTGACCCGCCGCTTCCAAGTGGTGCAAGTGGCCGAGCCGTCGGAAGACAAGGCCTTGCTGATGATGCGCGGCGTGGCCTCGACCATGGAAAAACACCACCAGGTGCAAATCCTCGACGAAGCCCTGGAAGCCTCGGTCAAGCTGTCCCACCGCTACATTCCCGCGCGCCAGTTGCCGGACAAATCCGTGAGCCTGCTGGACACCGCCTGCGCCCGCGTCGCCATCAGCCTGCACGCCGTGCCGGCTGAAGTGGACGACAGCCGTCGGCGTATCGAAGCCCTGGAAACCGAGCTGCAAATCATCGCCCGTGAACAAGCGATTGGCGTGGTCATCGGCACTCGCCAGACCCACAGCGAAAGCCTGCTGAGCGCCGAGCGCGAGCGCCTGGCCGAGCTGGAAAGCCGCTGGGCCGAAGAGAAAACCCTGGTGGACGAACTGCTGGAAACCCGCGCGACCCTGCGCGAACGCGTCGGCGTGGTGGACAGCGAAGACAACAGCGAAGCTTTTGACAACGAAAGCCACCAACTGCGCGAGAAACTGGTGGACCTGCAACAGCGCCTGACCGCCCTGCAAGGCGAAACCCCGTTGATCCTGCCGACCGTGGATTACCAGGCCGTGGCCTCGGTGGTCGCCGACTGGACCGGTATCCCCGTGGGCCGCATGGCCCGCAACGAACTGGAAACCGTGCTCAACCTCGACCAGCACCTGAAAAAACGCATCATCGGCCAGGACCATGCCTTGCAGATGATCGCCAAGCGCATCCAGACCTCCCGCGCCGGCCTCGACAACCCGAGCAAGCCGATTGGCGTGTTCATGCTTGCCGGCACCTCCGGCGTGGGCAAGACCGAAACCGCCCTGGCCCTGGCTGAAGCCATGTACGGCGGTGAGCAGAACGTCATCACCATCAACATGAGCGAGTTCCAGGAAGCCCACACCGTGTCCACCCTCAAGGGCGCGCCACCGGGCTACATCGGCTACGGCGAAGGCGGTGTGCTGACCGAAGCCGTGCGGCGCAAACCGTACAGCGTGGTGCTGCTGGACGAGGTGGAAAAAGCCCACCCGGACGTGCATGAGATCTTCTTCCAGGTGTTCGACAAAGGCGTGATGGAGGACGGCGAAGGCCGGGTGATCGACTTCAAGAACACCTTGATCCTGCTGACCACCAACGCCGGCACCGAGCTGATCGCCCAGGTCTGCAAGGACCCACAGAACGTGCCCGAGCCGGAAGAGATCGCCAAGGCGTTGCGCCAGCCGCTGCTGGAGATTTTCCCGCCGGCCTTGCTCGGCCGCCTGGTGACGATCCCGTACTACCCGCTCAGCGATGAGATGCTCAAGGCCATCACCCGCCTGCAACTCAACCGCATCAAGAAGCGCGTGGAAAGCACCCACAAAGTCGCCTTCGACTACGACGATGCGGTGATCGATTTGATCGTCTCGCGTTGCACCGAAACCGAAAGCGGCGGGCGCATGATCGACACCATCCTGACCAACAGCCTGCTGCCGGACATGAGCCGCGAGTTCCTGACCCGCATGCTCGAAGGCAAGGCCCTGGCCGGCGTGCGGATCAGCGCCGTGGACAACGAACTGAAGTACGATTTCAGCGACGCGGCTTGACTGTTAGGAACACCTCTATCCCCTGTGGGAGCGGGCTTGCTCGCGAATGCAATCTGTCAGCGACATTGATGTTGGCTGACACACCGCTTTCGCGAGCAAGCCCGCTCCCACATTGGGGGATTGCGCTCCTTTAGCTATTCAACCTGCACGAGACCCTCGATGTTATTCAACCAAGCCACCCGCCTGGCCAAGATCACCAGCCCCCTCGGGCCCGAGGTTCTGCTGCTCAAGGACATGGGCGGCGGCGAAGAGCTGGGGCGGCTGTTCAACTACGAGTTGCAGTTGCATTCGCTGAACAACGCCATCGACCTCAACCAATTGCTCGGCAAGCCCATGTGCGTGAGCCTGCAGCTCGATGGCGGTGGCGAGCGCTACTTCCATGGCATCGTCGCCCGTTGCAGCCAGAACGTCGACCAGGGCCAGTTCGCCAGCTACCAGGCCACCTTGCGCCCGTGGCTGTGGCTGCTGACCCGCACCTCCGATTGCCGGATTTTCCAGAACCTGACCATCCCGCAGATCATCAAGCAGGTGTTCCGCGACCTGGGCTTTTCCGATTTCGAAGACGCCTTGAGCCGGCCTTATCGCGAGTGGGAATACTGCGTCCAGTATCGCGAGACCAGTTTTGATTTCGTCAGCCGCTTGATGGAACAGGAAGGCATTTACTACTTCTTCCGCCATGAGCAGGGCCGTCATGTACTGGTGATGGCCGACGCTTATGGCGCCCACGCCCCTGCACCCGGCTATGCATCGGTGCCCTACTACCCGAAGAATGAGCAGCAGCGCGAGCGCGATCATATTCATGATTGGCACCTGGCCCAGGAAGTCCAACCGGGTTCGTTGGAGCTCAACGACTACGACTTCCAGCGCCCGAGTGCACACATTGATGTGCGTGCGGCCATGCCGCGCCCGCATACCGCTGGCGACTATCCGCTCTACGACTACCCCGGCACCTACGTGCAAAGCGCCGACGGCGAACACTACGCCCGCACCCGCATCGAGGCCTTGCAGACCCTGCACGAGCAAGTCGAGTTGTCGGGCAACGCCCGGGGCCTGGGTTCGGGGCATTTGTTCAGCCTCACCGGCTTCAGCCGCCAGGACCAGAACCGCGAGTACCTGATCGTCGGCGCTCGCTATTACCTCTCCCAGGAAAGCGGCGAGACCGGTGGCGGCGCGCCTTCAGCACAATTCGAAAGCAGCCTGACCTGCATCAATGCCCAGCAAAGCTATCGCCCCTTGGCGATTACCCATCGCCCGATCGTCAAGGGCCCGCAGACTGCGTTGGTGGTCGGGCCCAAGGGCGAGGAAATCTGGACCGATCAGTTCGGCCGGGTGAAGGTGCATTTCTATTGGGACCGTCACGACCAATCCAATGAAAACAGCTCGTGCTGGATTCGGGTGTCGCAGGCATGGGCCGGCAAGAATTGGGGCTCGGTGCAGATACCGCGCATTGGTCAGGAAGTGATCGTGAGCTTCCTTGAAGGCGACCCCGACCGGCCCATCGTCACCGGTCGCGTGTACAACGCCGAACAAACCGTGCCCTATGCGCTGCCCGCCAATGCCACCCAGAGCGGCACCAAGAGCCGTTCGAGCAAGGGCGGCACGCCGGCGAATTTCAACGAAATCCGCATGGAAGACAAGAAAGGCGCCGAGCAGTTGTACATCCATGCCGAGCGCAACCAGGACATCGTGGTCGAGGTAGATGAGAGCCATTCGGTAGGCCACGACCGCAATAAAAGCATCGGCCACAACGAAACCGTACGCATTGGCCAAGACCGACTGCGGGCCGTGCAGCGCAACGATGCCTTGGTCGTCGGCGGCACCAAGAGCGATAGCATCAGCACCCAATATCTCGTGGAAGCGGGCTCGCAGATTCGACTGGTGTGTGGCAAAAGCGTGCTGGAGTTCAATGCCAGTGGCGAGATCAACATCTCGGGCACCGCCTTCAACATCTACGCCAGTGGCAATGGCAACATCGACACCGGCGGCCGTTTGGACCTCAACTCCGGAGGCGCCAGCGAAGTGGATGCCAAGGGCAAGGGCATCAAGGGTGTTATCGATGCGGCAGTGAAGGCGTTGTTCCCAACAAGGGCCAAACACTGATGTTCACCACCGGAGCAACCCCTGGCTGCAACGCTGCTCACTTAAGTAAACGATGATCCCGTGGCGAGGGAGCTTGCTCCCGCTGGGCTGCGAAGCAGCCCCCCTTTGTGAGTGCTTCGCACTCAAGCGGGAGCAAGCTCCCTCGCCACAGAGTCTATCTTCAAATTTCACTCGTTCGTAAGCCGATACTGACCGGGCTGCGTCCACGCGACTCGCAAGTACTTGCCGCTCAGCAGTTGCTCGTCACGAAGATATTTGAACACTTCGGAGGGGCACCATTCCTTGCCCGCCGAAAAGGCCACGCCCAATGAACGGAGCTCATCGAAGACCTTAGCCTTCTGCTTGTCGTCCGCGACGCGCAAAAGGTAGATAGCTTGTTCTGTCGCATTCGAAAACCCGAGGGCACCCAGGGGAGAGTCCAGTGTGTTATCCATGATTCGAACTCGAATCGAGTCACCGTCGGCTCTTTCCACGTAGGCTTTCAGCACATCATTCATCACTCAGAGATTGGCCGGCACAAAGTCAGGGCCGCCCAGCTTGTCCCGGACAACCAGGGCGGTGCGCATCAGTGGCCCCCACAAGCCGTTCTGGCTGTTCCAGGTGCCGCCCGCCCACCGCGTGTCCTGAACAAGCTCAGCCTTGTTGAGCTCAAGCTGCCGCTGGAGGGCCAGCGCCACGGCCCCCATATCGACCTCGAACAGGTCGGCATAAAGCCCCTCGGGCTGCGCCTGCTTTTTGCTCAGGCAAAACCGGTAGTACCAGACCCACACCGCAGCGACATAAATCGCCCGATTACGATCCGGGTAAGTCGCGAGAATCTTGAGCAAAGCCGCCACGAAACGCCCAGGAAACTGAGGGTCACGCGTCTGTTGCCAGTAACGCAGCACCAGCAAATCGAAGGCCGCGACGATGTTCTGCGGTTCTTCGTTATCGTTCTGGGCTTCTTGGAAGTAGAACGGCTCGCCGACAAGGAATTTATCCAGCTCATCATTGGCCAGGGCCAACAGCAATACGTTATCTAGGGTGGCACTCATTGGATTCTCACTACATCCGGGTTCGCGAGCAGGAAATTGATGTCGTTATTGTGTGGGATGGCCACCTTATCCAATACCGCTTCACGCATACCGCCGGGATGGGTCAGGCCGCCAGGGCGCCATAACGGGTTCGCTCCGCGCTCGTTACCGGAGGGCATGACAACCTTGGGATTTTCCAGGTTCATCATGTAGATCTCCTTGCCGGTGAAGCTGCCCGGTTCATAACCCAAAGCGGTCTCCAGAATGGAAAGATCACCGGTTTTCTTAAACTCGGCGACCACACCGTGCAGGTCTGACTTGGCCATGACGTACTTAGTGTCGCTAAAGGTTCCATACATGGGGTTGGCAATGTCATCGGGGGTAAACAGAAACGCACCGCCTTCATCCTGAAAGACTTTGAGATGCTTGTCGATATAGGAGGCCTCAAGGTAATCGGCAGGATTGGGCCGGCTCAACTTGGGTATCGCAGCGATATCCTCTGACGTGTAGCCCGGTTTGAAGCTCACCGAGCGCGGTTTGGGCGCCGTACCGATTTTTGCCATTTTCGGGCCCAGGCCCAAAAGCGCCATTCCCGCGACGCCCTGCAGCAGGTCCCGGTAACCCGGCCCCAAGCGATCCCCCAAATCCCCTAGCAACGCCATGCCAGCCATCATCGTGCCGCCGATCACCACAAAACCGACTAAAGCGGCAACGCCGGCCATGGCCGCGAGAATCGCCGCGCCCCCCATGGCCAGCATCCCCAACGCTTCCAACCCCGTGTGCATCCACCCTTCAAGATCCAGGACAAACGCCACCGACACCGTCGGCCCACCGATGAAGGTATTCGGGCTGCCGGTCTTGATATGAGCGCCACAGACCATTTTGCTGTGCAGGCGCGCCGCCGGCTTGCCGTTGATGAACACCGTGGCGCTGCCTTCGGCGATCAACACCGGGAAGGGCCAGATCGGGTGGTTCATCGGCAGCCCGGTGCAGGACGACGAAACGTCTTCGCCCGCCCGCATGGCATTGCGATCGTTGATGTAGACGTTGAAGCTGCCCATGATCAACGCCCCCGTGGTGGGCTCGGGCAGGTTGAAGATGGTGGAAAGGCCTTTGACGATCTGGAACATCGACAAGCCGCCGGCGGCAATCGAGCCGGCCATGATCGCCAGGGCCACTCCACCCGTGGCCACCGTCGCGGCAACGACCGCGGCGCCGATCAAGGCGCCGGCCACGGCTCCGGCGACCATCGCGGCCAACCCGAACCCGTGGGCTATTTCATCACCCAGACGTGCTGCAGCCTGTGCATCCATGATGTGTATGAGTACTCAGTGGGACGTGTCGATGCTCAGGCAATCGGAGGCTGTGGCTTGAACGAATGCATCGCCAGCTTCCAGGCCGGCTCGTGATAAGGGAAATCGTTCGGTGTAGTGGTCAAGGTGGTGATCAGCACCGCCGGCTTACGCTCGATGAACACCTGGCGCAGCATCAGTTCACGCCCCTCCCGTTGCCAGGTGTAATCCAGCAACGTGGTGGTGAGCCCCTGCAACACCGTGTCCCAGCGCTGCACCAGCTTGAAGCCCGGCAGTTGCTGCTCGGCGCTTTTGAGCTGGCGGTCCACGTACTCGGCAAAGGGCGCGTCGCCCTGGGTGGCATCGCGGCTGATCACGAAACTGGCTTCTTTAGCGGGACCGACGGCCGGCAGCTTGAAAATATTGATGCTCTGGTCCTGCCAGGCATCGGGGATTTCGAGATCGGCTTCTTGAATGCGGTAAGAGGTCACAGTAATCGCTTTCCATGGACGTGAGGTGACGCGCGAAGGAGCAGATATTCAAGTAATGCCTGGGAACAATCAAGAACCGGGTTCCTCTGCCCCGCGTAACAAACTACATTATGCGATCAGCGTCACTACTCTGGCGTTTACATGCCTGTGCACACGCTGTCGAAAGGCGCGCTCTCTTGATCTTGAACATCAAAAGCCGGCAATCTTGCGCAGCGTCAAATGGACTGCGGCCGCGATAAGGACTACCGATGCTATTCAACCAAGCCACACGCCTGGCCAAGGTCACCAGCCCCCTCGGACCCGAGGTTCTGCTGCTCAAGGACATGGGCGGCGGCGAAGAGCTGGGGCGGCTGTTCAACTACGAGTTGCAGTTGCACTCGCTGGACAACGCCATCGACCTCAACCAGTTGCTCGGCAAGCCCATGTGCGTGAGCCTGCAGCTCGATGGCGGTGGCGAGCGCTACTTCCATGGCATCGTCGCCCGTTGCAGCCAGAACGTCGACCAGGGCCAGTTCGCCAGCTACCAGGCCACCTTGCGCCCGTGGCTTTGGCTGCTGACCCGCACCTCCGATTGCCGGATTTTCCAGAACCTGACCATCCCGCAGATCATCAAGCAGGTGTTCCGCGACCTGGGTTTTTCCGATTTCGAAGATGCCTTGAGCCACCCCTATCGGGAGTGGGAATACTGCGTGCAGTACCGCGAGACCAGTTTTGATTTCGTCAGCCGGCTGATGGAGCAGGAAGGGATCTACTATTTCTTCCGTCACGAGCAGGGCCGTCACGTGTTGGTGCTGGCCGATGCCTATGGCGCCCACACCACGGCACCCGGCTACGGTTCGGTGCCCTACTACCCCAAGAATGAGCAACAGCGCGAGCGCGATCATATTCATGATTGGCACTTGGCCCAGGAAGTCCAACCGGGTTCGCTGGAACTCAACGACTACGACTTCCAACGCCCCAGCGCGCGCATCGACGTGCGCTCGGCCATGCCCCGTCCGCACACCGCCGGCGACTATCCGCTCTACGACTATCCCGGCACCTATGTGCAAAGCGAGGACGGCGAACACTACGCCCGCACCCGCATCGAGGCCTTGCAGACCCTGCACGAGCAAGTCGAACTGGCGGGCAATGCCCGGGGCCTGGGCTCGGGGCATCTGTTCAGCCTCACGGGTTTTAGCCGCCAGGACCAGAACCGCGAGTACCTGATCGTCGGCGCTCGCTATTACCTCTCCCAGGAAAGCGGCGAGACCGGTAGCGGCGCGCCAACCGCGCAGTTCGAAAGCAGCCTGACCTGCATCGACGCCCAGCAGAGTTATCGTCCGCTGGCGATTACTCACCGCCCCATCGTCAAAGGCCCGCAAACCGCGTTGGTAGTCGGCCCCAAGGGCGAGGAAATCTGGACCGATCAGTTCGGCCGGGTGAAGGTGCATTTCTATTGGGACCGTCACGACCAGTCCAACGAGAACAGCTCGTGCTGGATTCGGGTGTCGCAATCCTGGGCCGGGAAAAACTGGGGCTCGATGCAAATTCCGCGCATCGGCCAGGAAGTCATCGTGAGCTTTCTCGAGGGTGATCCAGACCGCCCGATCATCACCGGCCGCGTCTACAACGCCGAACAGACCGTGCCCTACGACCTGCCAGATAACGCGACCCAGAGCGGCATGAAAAGCCGTTCGAGCAAGGGCGGCACACCGGCGAATTTCAACGAAATCCGCATGGAAGACAAGAAAGGCGCCGAGCAGTTGTACATCCATGCCGAGCGCAACCAGGACATCGTGGTCGAGGTGGACGAGAGCCATTCGGTGGGCCATGACCGCAACAAAAGCATCGGCCACAACGAAACGGTGACCATCGGCAACAACCGCCTGCGCATCGTCAAGCAGGAGGACATCCTCTCGGTGGGCCAGCGCAAGACCGACAGCATCAGCCAGAGCTACGTCATCGAAGTGGGCGAGAACCTGCGCCTGGTGTGCGGGGAAAGCATCCTGGAGCTTAACGCCAGCGGCCAGATCAACCTGACCGGCGTGCAGATCAGCTTCTACGCCAGCGGCGATGCCGAGTTCAACACCGGCGGCGTGCTGCACCTGAACAACGGTGGCGGCCCGGGCGCCACGCCGGACGGCCAGGGCGTCAAAGGCAGTATCGATGCCAACATCAGCGCCGCGTTCCCCAAGGGCTAACTTCGAGATTCAAGCGCCATGACTTACCGCCTCAACGAATTCCAGCTCCAACTGCCGCCAAGCGAGTTGCTGGACGCGACGATCAATATCCTCAAGTTTCCTGAACTGGGTACTTCCCTGATCGTCAGCCGCAGCTTGCTGGCCGAAGGCGAGACCCTGCAAAGCAACCTCGACGACCAACTCAAGCGCCTGGAAAAACAGGTCCAGCAACTGCGCTGCCAGCCGGGCGCCACCGTGCGCGTGGGCGCCAACCAGGAAGTCGAAGCCATCGAATTGCGCAGCCAGTTCAACAAAGGCAATGAAAAGGTTTTCCAGTATCAGCTCGCACTGGTACTGCCCGGCACCCGCAAGATGCTGGCCCTGAGTTACGTGAAAGCCGAGAAACTGGGCGATGCCGAAGCGGCGCATTGGGCGACGATCAAGGGTTCGCTGGTGTTCGATACCCCGGCCTGACGACCATCCCCGTGGGAGCGAGCCTGCTCGCGATTGCGATGGGTCAGCTATATGGGTGCCGGATGTACCGACGCCTTCGCGAGCAAGCCCGCTCCCACAGGGGATTAGCGGCGGCCAGGGAATTCGAACTCACCCCGGATCAAATGTGGGAGCGGGCTTGCTCGCGAAAGCAGTGGGTCAGACGCTGATGAGGTTGACTGATCAGGCCCCATCGCGAGCAGGCTCGCTCCCACAGGGGATTGACGGTGGTTGGGAAGTTGAAGATGGAACAAAAGCACCCGCTCTGTAATCGCCTCAAACCAAAGCGGATCAAGCGCCAGAAATGGCATCAATCAGCATGACGTCACCCACAAGGACACCGGCGCAATGGAAGGCATCAAATTGCTTGAACACACACTCCACAGCCACCCTGTCCACCTGAGCGACTTGCATGTCTGACGCGCTCTGGGCCGCCCGCCTGGGCGATGCACTCAACCATACCTCGATGATGGCCGACATCCTCGGCGGCGTCCTGGAAGTGGCGGCGAACATCGCGATCACCGCCCTGGCGACCGCCGCCGTGGTCGCGGCCACGGGCATCACCGTGGTCACCGGCGGCCTGGGCTGCTTCGTCCTGGGCCTGGTGGTGGGCACCATTGTCGGCCTGGCCATGAGCAAGACCGGGGCCGACAAAGGCCTGAGCAATATATGCGAGGGCATCGGCAACGCCCTCTTTCCGCCCACGGTGCAGGCCAACATCCTCACCGGCTCCAAAGATACCTTTACCAACAACATCCCCTCGGCCCGCGCCGCCGGCGCTGTTGTGTCCCACGTCGCGCCGGCCGGCACCGAACTGGACATGCCCGAGCCGGAAGAAGAAGCCGAAGCCAGTTACCTGGACATGGCCGGGGAATTCTTTTCGCAGATGTGGCGCCCCACCGTCGCCTCGCCGGCCCCCGGTACGGAGACCCGGCCAGAAGACCTGGTGATCTGCACCAAGCACCCACCGATGCCACCGCAGTTCATGGCCGAAGGCTCGGAAAAGGTCACCATCAACGGCCAGCCCGCCGTGCGCAGTGGCGACCGCAGCACCTGCGATGCGACGGTGGTGTCGGCCGGGCTGATCTCGCCCAACGTGACCATCGGCGGCGGTTCGGTGGTGGTACGCGAGATTCGCAGCGGCAAGACCCCGGGCGTCGGCCTGGCAGTCACCGCGCTGCTGATGCTCAAGGGCGGCAAGGGCAAGTTCTTCAGCAAACTGCCGTGCATGCTGGTGGGCGGCGCGGTGTCCATGGCCGCCAGCAGCGCGGCGAACGCAGCGGCCAATGCGGCCATGGGTTCGTCGAACCCGGTGCATGCCGCCACCGGGGCCAAAGTGCTGGGCGGTGACGAGGAGCTGGATTTCGTCTTGCCCGGCATCCTGCCCATCGACTGGCAACGCGTGTACAACAGCCGCGACGAACGCCGGGATACCTTGTTCGGCGCCGGCTGGAGCGTGGCCTACGAAGTCCAAGTAGAGATCCTGCCCCACCCCGACGGCGGCGAAACCCTGGTCTACACCGACGAACAAGGCCGGCCCATCGACATGGGCTCCATTCCCTTGGGCGGCGCGGTGTTCAGCGCCGGCGAAGGCCTGGCCGTGCGCCGCCATGTGGATGGGCCATTGCTGATCGAAAGCGAAGACGGCCTGTACCGTCTGTTCGAACCTTCGCCCGCCAACCCTTCGCACCTGCGCCTGAGCCAACTGGGTGACCGCAACGACAACCGCATCCACCTCGACTACGACGAGGCCGGACGCCTGGTGCGGCTGCGCGACACCTTCGACCTGGTGCAAGTCGAGCTGATTCGCGAAGGCGAACGCGTCACCCACATCGAGCGCCTCTACCCCGACCAATCCCGCGAAGTGCTGGTCAGCTACGCCTACGACGCGGCGAACACCCTCGCCGAAGTGCGCGATGCCACCGGCCAGGTCCAACGGCGCTTCCGCTACGACGCCGGGCAAAGGATGGTCGAGCACCAGTTGCCCAGCGGCCTGCACTGCTCCTACGAATGGGCCCTGATCGACGACCAGGAATGGCGCGTGGTCCGGCACTGGACCGACGAAGGCGACGCCTACCAATTCGACTATGACCTTGCCGCTGGCATCACCCATATCATCGACAGCCTGCAACGGGTCAGCATTCGGCACTGGAACAGCCAGCACCAGATCACCCGGTTCAGCGACAACCTCGGCCAGACGTGGTTGTTCGAGTGGAACGATGAGCGCCAGATGCTCAGTGCTACCGATCCGCAGGGCGGTCAGTATCAATTCAACTACGACGACGCCGGCAACCTGATCAGCGAAACCGACCCGTTGGGCCGCAGCGAATCTACCCTATGGCTCGAACATTGGGCCCTGCCGCTGGCGGACACCAACGCCGCCGGCCACAGCTGGAAATACCGCTACGATCAGCGCGGCAACTGCACAGCGGAAACCGACCCGCTGGGCCACATCACCCGCTACCGCTACGACGCCCACGGCCAGGTCGTGGAAATCATCGACGCCACCGGCAAAAGCAAAAAGCTGCGCTGGAACCCGTTCGGCCAACTGGTGGAACACGTCGATTGCTCGGGTTACCCGACGCGCTTCAGCTACGACGCGCGCGGTTACCTGCACACCATCACCGACGCCCTCGGCGAACGCACCCAATTCAGCTACGACGCCCAAGGCCGGCTGCTCGGCAGCCAATTGCCGGACGGCCGCACCGAGCATTACCAGCGCGACACCGCCGGCCAACTCATCAGCTACACCGACCCGGCCGGGCATACCACGCTCTACCAGCACAACCGCCGCGGTCAGGTCCGCCAACGCACCGACGCCCAGGGCCGGCAGGTGCAGTTCGCCTACGACAGCTTCGGCCGGCTGCAAGCGCTGACCAACGAGAATGGCGAGAGCTACCGGTTTGCCTGGGATATCGGCGATCGGTTGATCGAACAACACGACCTGGATGGCAGCGCCAAGCGCTACGACTACGACCGCCTCGACAACGTCGCGGCAGTAACGGCGATGCCTGCGCCATACGGCACGGGCCTGGCGATTATTACCGAAGCACCGCCGGCGCCCATCGTCCATCGCCTGGAACGCGACGCCGTGGGCCGGTTGATCGCTAAAGTCACCGACGATGGCCGCACTGAATACAGTTACGACCCGCTGGACCAACTCACCGCCGTCACCTTCACCGACCTGCAGGGCAACGCGCAAACCCTGAGCTTCGCCTACGACGCCCTCGGCCAGTTGCTCGCCGAAAACAGCGCCGGCGGCAGCCTGCAACACCACTACGACGAACTCGGCAACCTGATCCAGACCCAACTGCCCGATGGCCGCTGGGTCAACCGCCTGTACTACGGCAGTGGTCATCTGCACCAGATCAATCTCGACGGCCAGGTCATCAGCGACTTCGAACGCGACCGCCTGCACCGCGAAGTGCTGCGCACCCAAGGGCAGATCAGCACCCGCAGCGAATACGACCGCAGCGGCCGCCTGCGCACGCGACAACGCCGCCACAGTAGCCAACCCTCGCTGTTGCCGGCGGCGGTGCAAAAACACTTCGAGTACGACCCCGCCGATAACCTCATCGGCAAACTCGACCAGCAACCCGCCGCGCAACAGCGCCAGCTCCTGCACTATGACGCCACCGGCCGCATCATCGCCAGCCAGGACAGCCTGCACGGCCAGCGCGAAACCTTCACCTACGACGCCGCCGCCAACCTGCTGGACGGCCCGGCCCCCGGCGCCGGATTGGTGGTGCACAACAAACTGCTGACCTACCAGGACAAGCGCTACCGCTACGACGCCTTTGGCCGGATGATCGAAAAACGCAGCGCCAAACGTGGCGTGCAGCACTTCGCCTACGACGCCGAAAGCCGCTTGATTGAAGTGCGCAACGACAACGGCAGCGTGGTGAAAATGGCCTACGACCCGCTGGGCCGGCGCATCGCCAAGGCCGAGCACGACAACAATGGTTACCCGCTGGGGGAAACCCGCTTCACCTGGGACGGCATGCGTCTGTTGCAGGAACACCGCCACCAGCAAACCAGCCTGTACCTCTACGAAGACGACGGCTACGAACCCCTGGCCCGCGTCGACGGCAGCGGCCCGCTGCAAAAGATCCGCTACTACCACAACGACCTCAACGGCCTGCCGGAACAACTCACCGAAGCCGACGGACACAACGTTTGGCTGGCGACGTATCGGGTGTGGGGCAACACGCTGGAAGAGGTGCGCGAGCCGTATTACATCGAAGAGCAGAATTTGCGGTTCCAGGGGCAGTACCTGGACCGGGAAACCGGGCTGCATTTCAATACGTTCAGGTTTTATGATCCGGATGTGGGGCGGTTTACTACGCCGGATCCGATTGGGTTGAACGGTGGTCTGAATTTTTACGCCTACAGTCCCAACCCCTTTGGATGGATCGATCCATTGGGTCTATCTTGTCGCCTGAACTCTGTAGGCAGAACCCCTGGGAAGAGCAGCCGTACCGGCAAAGCGGTGATCGCGCGGATGAGAGCCGAAGGTAAAATAATCGGCACCGGGAAAAACATGAGATTCCAGAGCACCGACAAGAAATGGTATTCCATTAAAGACGCCGACATGGCTCATAAAACGGATGCCGTTAAATACTGGAACTCCAAAGGCGGTTTCCATGGGGCTAAAACCAAAGAAGTGAGGGGATGGATGCGCGACCCTGACAATTATGAGCTGGAATATTATTCCCATAACCGCTCCAAAGGCGCGCTCCTGACGGATCGATATAGGGACCCCGGCGATTTTATTGGCCCCGCAGAAAAGCCCATTTACTAGTAAAGGAACGTCATATGAAAGACTTGGCAGATGAAAGCCCGACGCTGGCAGACGAAGTAATGCGCATCATGGCGTCGGGTAATGAACTCGATGAGCAAAACAAAAAAAATGAAGCTCAAGCCCTGTACCAAAAAGCTTGGGAATTGCTTCCTGAACCGAAGCTGGAATGGACACCTTTGTCAGCCTGGGTCACAGGTTCTTTTTTCAACCTGCATTTTGACAATGGGGATTTCGAGGCTGCTAAAGACTGGGCACAAAAGACCTTGGATGGCCGGGAATCGGATATCGATACAGGGCCGCTGATTAACCTGGGAATGGTCTATTTTGAGCTGGGAGACCACGCGCAGGCTTATAGGTACTTTGATGACGCCTACAGCTTCGGCAAAGCTCGAGCCTTTCAAGAAAGACCCAAAAAATATCTGAAGTTTTACTTGGAAAAAAAGGCCTGACCAAAGCATGGCTCTAGAGCCCTCGGTTTCTAGCCCGGACAAGCTTTGACATTTATATGCCGATCGAGCCAACGGATGAGCATGAAGTGATTGCCCCACGAGACTCGCTCAGGTCTACGTCATGAGTGTGGAAATTCGCAAGCACCTAGAAGCGGAGTTACTGGCGGCGCTGAAGCAAACAACGTCACCCCACTTGGACCTGAAGGCCAGCAAAAACAAACTTGACCTGCTCGCTGCCAAGGAAAAGCTTGGGGAAATCTACGTTCAACACTTGACCAAGGCCGACGGCTATTACGCGGGGTTGGAGATCTATACCTGCGAGGCTTTCAGCTTCTGCAAAGAGCAATCCCCGCCCTACGAAAGCCGGCTGTTGAACGCATCGTTTTTGTCGAAGAGTTCCTTGTCGGAGGAAGCAAAGCAATTCGGTGACGAGCTGGGCGGCATCATCAGAACCCCGTCCTCTCAAGCCATCAGCGCAACCGTCAAAAAAATAAGCGAACGGCTCGAAAAATTTTTCCTGCCCAAGGCAGAGCACAGCGTTCTTGGCTCGCCCGCATTAATCGATGACGTGTTGGCCGAGCCGGATAACTATGCGTTTCCATTCCTGACGATTGTCTTTGCAGCGCACAAAAACAATCTGAGCCTGGATTCGGATGTGCTCAAGAAAGCCCTGGCTACTAAATCGATATTTGGGAATAAGCAGTTCGACTTGGCGTTAGCGAAAAACCTACTTGAGTGAAAATGCTTAATAGCTATAGGAGAAGTCGAGCGGAATGTTGGCAGAGCCTCTTCAGCAACGCATCCCTACCCATACTCGGAGATCGCTGTGCTTGAAAACGCATTCTCAGGTGGCGAAGCAGCCCTTACGCCAGCGGACCTGGATTATCTGGAGTCCGTCATCGGCAAGAAGCTACCGGCTCCCTTTCGAAACCATTACCTCAAGTACAACGGCGGCATGCCGGAACGAGCTTATTGGGTCAGCGAAGACTTTTTCGATCCCATCGAAGTGGCTACCTTCAAGTCGATCGCTCATGGTGAATCCACGGTGTTGTCCACCTACCAGTTGATGCTGAAGAAACAGGTACTTCCTGCACACCTCTTACCTTTCGCAAATGACTGGGGTGGCAACTTCTTTTGCCTGAACCTTGATACCGAAGCCGTTAGCTATTTCACGACTGATAGCTTCGATAGCGACCTCAGCCCTGAAGAGAATCAGGCTCAATCCGAAAAGCTGGTCTGCTCGAATTTCCTCCGCTTCGTTCAAGGGCTGATCGATGAGGAAGATTTGGACGAGGAATAAACCAGCGAACGCCACAGGGTTTGATCTGAAACGCCAGCAAAGGTCGAGGAGCACGGGCGGGCCGGTGCTCGTGAGCATCATCAATATATTCGGAATGGAGTGAACCCATGGCCAAGCGCATCACCTTGAAGGAAGGCGATCTAGTCAGCCTCAAACTGCGAGACGATTTATACACCTTGGGTCAAATGACCAAGCATTCAGTCATGCGTTTTTACGACGTGAAAAGCGAGGACGGCACCTGGCCCGACCTCGTACTGGATAACAGCATGATTTTATTCAGCGGCTTCGTAGGAAAAGTGGTTACCCAACGGCTGGCGGTGGAAAAACTAACCTGCACAACCTCCTTGACCCTGTCAGACCATGAACGTTATTGGCTCAGGCCACACGTCAACTTTGAAGGTGGTTTCCCGTTTCGTGGCGCCGACCTGATCGATATCGGCACAGATTGCGCTGCCGATTACAGCTTGGTGCCCGCACTGAAAGAAGATCTGAAGCTTTCGAAAAACCGCCACGTCATTGAGAAATACGAGCTCACCAATATGTGGGGAGATGAAGACTTGAGCGACAGGTTGTGCCGCTATTTCGATACTGGCGTTAACCGCGACGATCTGAAGTTCGAAGTCTTCCCAGGGCTTTGGACGGACCGTGAGAGCCTAAGGCCGTTAACCCGCCGCTTACCTGTGCCGCTTAGATAGACCGGCGGCGTGAGCGTCAAAATCATGATCTTAAAAGAAATTTACCTATACCCCGACCTGGGCGAATTCAGCGACGACATTATTCATCCGTTTCGCGACCAAAGCCGATCGATCTGCAATTTTCTTGAGCGCCACCTGAGTGCAGAAAAATTCGAAACGCCCAACTTCAAGAAAATCTGCTTTGTCGGCACCCGCCAAACCGTCAACGAGCCCTATGTAAACTCCAGCGGCGCGCTCATCGTCAATGTCAGCCTGGATACCGAACAGTATAAAAAATGCACATCGGTCAACGAGCTCAATGAGTTCTTTATACAACGGTTGTTGGAAGGCCTGGAAACATGCCGCCCGCACATAGCCTTGCCGCTTGATCTGCTGAAAAACGCAATGGATGAGTTCCGCCGCAACCACTATAAAAACGAGTGGACCTTCAAGCAGAAAAAAATAAAAGGGTCGGACTATGTCTGCGCCCTGGAGTGCCAGTTAACCATCGACTGCTTCCTCATGAACCTCAAGGTCTTGAGGAAAGACACACCGGTACTCGACAAAGAAATCCTGCGAACCGCGCCCGACGAAATAGCGTTCGGTCCGTACCTCAAAGACCTGAAGGAGGAAGGCGGCAGAATAAAAGTCATCGACAAGTCGGGCGTGGCCTTCTACACCACAACGGTGTCTAGCCTGGACAAGCTTTGACAGCCATCCAAGGAGCGACGTGCCGTTGGCCGACGAGCGCTGCAGCGCATCGATCACGGCCCCCATTACAAACGGGTGAAATGCCGATGCGCGAACGCCACAGGATTTGATCCGAAACGCAAATCCCGTGGCGAGGGAGCTTGCTCCCGCTGGGTGGCGTAGCCGCCCCAAAACAGGCCGGCGCATTCCTACAGACACACCGCATCAGCCGGTTTACGACGGCTGCGCCGCCGAGCGGGAGCAAGCTCCCTCGCCACGGGGACCGAGTGTCATTTAAGACCTGGTGCGTACCGTGCTGCCGCCTTCGCGAGCAAGCTCGCACACAGGGAGAATGTCACCACCAGGACGACACTCCACCCAAGGCATCACGCAATCGAGCCGAACTAATACGACGCTGCCCTGGATCAAACGCCAACGCCATTCGCAGCGCCGGCCAGCAATGCCTGGGCAGGTTGCGCGGTGCCTTGAGTGAACGATCCAGCCGGGCATCGCGAGCCTGAGTGGCGGGTAAGCGCCGGAACGGGTGTTTGCCGCTCGCCAGTTCATACAACACGCAAGCCACGCCATAGACATCGGCACTCGCTGATAGGGGCGCACCTTCAAGCAGTTCAGGCGCCGCGTAACCTGGGGTCCAAGCGTTGAGGCGTTCACGGTTGAGGTTCGGCAGGTGCTGCGAAGGACCCTCCTCGGCCAGGCCCAAGCCGAAATCGAACAGGCGCAGGCCTTCTTCACTCAATAGGATGTTGCTGGGCTTCATATCGCCGTGCAGTACACCACGTCCATGGGCATATGCCAGGGCATCGAGCAGCGGCACGGCGATCGCCTTCAGTTCGGGCCAAGGCAGCCCCAGGGGGCGTTCGCACAGCAATTGGTCCAGGGTCAGCCCGCGCATCAACTCCATGGTGATGAAAGCCCGCCGTTGGGCGGCATCCACTTCGAAGGTGTAGGGACGCAAGATATTTGGGTGGTGCAATCGCCGCATCAGGGCGAACTCGCTGTAGAGCAGCGCACTCGCATCGGCTGATTCGTCGAATGCTCCACTGAGCATTTTCAACGCAAGGTACGGATCGGGGTCGGCATATTGTTCATGCAATAAATCCCGCGCGCGGTAAACAACACCCATGCCGCCCGCCCCCAGCAAGCGTTCGAGGCGATAGCGTCCCGCGAGTAGGTCCGGCGCTTCGCTGAGGCAACGCTGACCGGATGCCACAGCGGACACCGGGTTGGCAAAGGCGAAATACGTAGGATGGCCACCCTCTTCATTCACGCTCGGATCACTACGGCGGTCAGGTTATCCCGCGCCGGGCCACGCAAGACGACATCGAAAAGCTGCTCCAGGACCTTACATGGCGAAGCCAGGCTCAAGGCGTTGCCAAGGGCCATTGCACCAAAGCCCTGATACAGGCCGTCGCTGCACAGCAGGAACGTATCGCCCGGGTGAACATCCAGTTCCAACACCTCCAACTTCAGTTCTGGCGCGGCGCCCACTGCGCGAGTCAACGCTTTGGCCGCAGGGTGAGCACCGGCCTCATCGCGGCTGATGTGTTGCGTGTCCATCAGTTGCTGTTGCAATGAATGATCCTTGGTCAATTGGTACAACCGTCGACCGCGCCACAGGTAACAACGGCTATCGCCCGCCCAAATGCACACGCCGCGGTTCCCTTCCAGCAACAGCACCACCACCGTGCTGCCAGTAATGCCGGGATGATCGTCGGTGACGGTAAGTTCCTGGCTCAGCCGCCGATTGGTCCAGCGCAGGCATTGACGCACCGCCTTGGAACGTTGATCCAAGTCCCGGCAGACTGGCAGTTCCGTCAGGTTGGCCACGATCAACTGGCTGGCGATGTCACCGCCCGAGTGGCCGCCCATACCGTCAGCGACAGCCCACATTCCCCATTGTGAGCTGTCGAGAAAGGCATCCTCATTACGTGCCCGGGTCTTGCCGGGATGCGTACGCGCGGCGCTGCGCCAGGGGCCTGATGGCGGAATCAAAGCTGCGCCGGCAGACGGAATGTGCGCAGCACGCTCATGTCGAAAGGGTTCGGTGTGCGCTGGCTCGTCAGCAAATAATTGGCACGCAGGCCACCCAAGTCCGCCTTCAACACGCGTACATCGCGCCCGGTCAGGTATTCGCTCTGCATCAGGTCGAACAAACGAAACAGTGACCACGGCCCGGTATTTTTTTCTATGCCGATGCCGCGTCCGACCATTTTGTCCAACACCAAGGCTGTTCGACCATCCTGCGCGTCACTTGGCCAGGTAAACGCCATCGGCAGGATCGGACCGTGGCGGTATTCAAGCGTCTGGTCGCCAAAGCGGAATTCAGCACGGCTCACCGCTGGATCCAACGTGTACGGTTCAAGCTTGAACTGCACTCGCGGTTCGTTCGGGTTGTCGGCGAAAAAGCTCCGGCGGATGGTCTGCGCGGTCGCCATCTGATCCAGGTAGAGCCGGGACATCGGCAAGCTCTGGCCGTCGATGCTGCGCAGGCGATAGTTTCCTTCGGGGCCGCTGATGAAGGGCTGCATGTAGTGGTTGAAGAATCGATCGACGATGCCCTGGTCCTTGAAAAATACCCGGAAGTCGTTGAGCGCAACGTCGCTGGCACTGTGGGCGCTGAACGGGTACCGCTTGTTGATCGCCTTGCCATAAAAGCTGTACAGCTCGCTCTGATACCGCTGGTTCAGGTAACGATAAGCGTCGTTGAGGACCAAACGCCAACTGTCCTCGGCCAGTACGTTGAACCACCCATTGACCGGTCGCGGCAGGCGAGCAGAGGCACTGCGCAGCTTGCTCAACCCATCGCGCTGGCCATCCATGCGGTGCCTGGCCAGTTCGAACGCGGCTTGTTCCGGCGCACTGGCCCGGGCCAGGCTCGCCAATTGCACTTGCACCTCATCGAGGGCACGCAAGGCCTGGACCAGATCAGCCGTGGGCCCACCCTCCTCATCCAATAGGCGATGCAGCGGTTCGAAACGCCGTCGCAAGGATTTTTGCGCAGTGTCCGGCAGATGTTCGGTCAGGGACGCAGCGGCTTTCCCCGCCACGGCGGCAAGTTTCTTATCGGCTGCTCCTTGCTTCCCCGCCGCTGGCGGCAGGTCGTCGAATGCCTCGGCAACAGTCTGGAAGCGGGTGTTTTCGCGCACCTGTACCAGCAGCCGCAAAATCGGCGAATGAGCCGAGGTCAGGCCCGCAAGTTGCTCGGCGCCCTCGCCCGCATTGCTGATGGCCTGGAGGGCGACCTGGCCGACCGCCTCGCTCCAGTGGTCGGCATAATCACGAAAATACAGCTGCTCCAGCTCGACCATCAGGCGCCGCATGTCCATAGCACTAAGACGCTCACTCTCTCCCAGCACCCAGTTGTCCCGCAGCAGTTCGGTGACGAGGGTCGCACCTCGAACCGAGAAGTAGCGTTCATAACCTTGTCGGGTATAGATACCGGGAATCTCATGGTCAGTGCCGACCAGCAGCGCCCCTTGTGACCCCAGGTGTGGGTTGAGTCGATATGGCGGCAGATGACTGGCCTGTTCATGCAGCATCCTGTACACGACGGCAGCCAAGGACTCACGGCGAAGGGCCTCCCGGGCCTGGGTCACCAGTGGCTCGTTGAGCACCTGAATGAAGGGCAGCTCCAACAGGCGCGCAAAGTGAGCATTCAAACGCTCTTGCAGCGCCATGTTGCCGGGGTAACGAAGCGATCCGTCTTTGGCCACCCGATTCTTGAGCCAGGCGACATCGCGACGCTCCTTCAAGCCCAGCATCAAGTACGCGCGCAGGCTATCGAGCAGTTGCCCGCGATCATCCCGGTTGTTGCGGACATGTTCCTCCAACCTCTGCGCGATCTTTGGCAGCAGTTGCGCCTGCAATTCACGCTCGTATGCGTCGTTGACCACAGCCTTGGTCGCTTCACCCTGATACAGGCCGACACGCTCATGCAACGGCACCGCATTGTAGGGTGGGAAAACCCGAGTGGCCTCGAAGCGGATATCCAATGATTCGAGCATCGCGGTCCAATCATCGGTGCTCACTGGGGTCGATTGTTGCTGAACCCAGCGCTGCGCCAGCGTACGCAGGCTGTCCAAGCGCTCGTGATTGGTTGAAAAACCGCTCGCCCACAACAGCCCGCACAGGCCAACGACCGTCAGCGCCCCCAGGTACAACGCCCGCTGCCCCCAATGGATACGACGGCGTTCGCGCTGAACGAGGTCGCTCAGATCAGCTTCCGGAAAAATCACCCGACTGAGCAGGTGATGAATGAACCGCGAGCGCCGACCAGTAAGGCTGGCACCCACGCCCGCGTTGCCAGGTTCGGAGGTCAGGGCCGCCGAGCGGTCCGGCGACGATGCGCAGGTCAGATAGAAACCACGCAACGTCCCGACATTGCCGCTGAATGCCTGCTCGGCCAGTAGGCTCAGGCTGGTGCCGAGTTGTCCAAGTTGGTGGGGGAAATCAAGCATGCGACTACGGCGCAACGTATCGCGCTCCTGATGCATGCGCATGATCATTTGGCTGTTGAGCCGATGCAGCAGTGCCTCGAACTCAGCACGTAACACGGTGATGTCACTGCCGCGTGAGTCCCGGCTGAAACTCGCGCCCAGTACCTGGTCGTTTTCCTCGCGAGTCAGTGAATCAAAGAACTCGTTAAAACCGGGCACGCTGTCCGCTTTGCTCAGGATCAGGTAAATCGGGACATCGATGCGCAGTCGCCGTTGCAGTTCCTGCAGGCGACCACGAATCTGGCGGGCCAGTGTAGTAACTTCATCCTCGCTGCCCAGTAACAGGACCTCGGACGGCACGGTCACCAGCACACCACCCAACGGGCGACTGCGGCGATGCTTGCGCAACAGTTCGAGCAATACAGTCCAGCCGCTGCCGTCAAGTTCGCTGTCCGGTTGGGTCAGGTAGCGTCCGGCGGTATCGACCAGCACGGCGGGCTCGGCAAAATACCAATCGCAATGCCGAGTACCGGATCCGTTGCTGACCGCGCTTCGCGTTAGCCTATTGAACGAAAAATCCAGACCCGAGCACTCCAGCAGATGGGTTTTACCGCTGCCAGGCGGGCCTATCAGCAGATACCAGGGCAGATCGCCGTGGCCGGAATAAAGGTTCGAGGACCTTAACGTGGTTAAGGCCTGCTTGAAGCGCGAGCGCACTTCGCGCCGCTCATCATCAATCCTGGCCTGATGCAGGGTTCGAGCCTGATCGGGGGCGTTTTGTTGGGAATTCGCGCTTGAACCGGCTCGCCCGTTGACGAAAACCATGCCAAGGCCCCAGCCCAGCGCAAGCACGGTGACAGTCAGCAGTCGCGCCGTCGGGCTCGCCCAGAACTTGTAGTCATTGACGGCCAGAAGTGGCCCGGCGAACCACACCAACAGCGCGACACCAAGCACCAGCAGCAGCGTCCAAACCCAGGTCTGGCGCACCCAGGCACTGATTTTCCTGAAAAGCGATTTCATGACACGTCCCTGTTTACGGCAGCGGCTGAGCGGCGACCGGTTCTGACAGTTGATAAGGTTGCAATACGCTTTTGCGTTGCTCGTCCAATACCCAGGCGAAACTTGCGTACATCACCCCCAGGCAGGCCAGCGTGAAAGCCGCGACCATCCAAGTCGGGACAATGCGCATCGGACGGCGCCGCGCGCCGCCGAAGCCCTCCCAGTGAGGTGACAGTTCACGTGGGGTGTCGCCGCAGGTCTGGCGAATCAACCGATACAGGGCGTCACGCAGGCTTTCGAGTTCGAGCATCCCGCGGGTCTGAATCCGGTATTTGCCTTCGAAGCCCAGGGATAGGCACAAGTACAACAACTCCAGCATGGGCAAGTGCTTGAGGGGGTTCTTCGATAAGCGCTCAAGCAATTGAAAGACTTTCTCGCCACCAAAGGTTTCGTTGTGGAAGGTGCTGAGCAAACTTATCTGTGACCAACCGCCCCCGTGGCCCCACGGCGTGGTGACAATCGCCTCATCAATCGCGGTGCACAACACGTAACGCGCGGCGATCAACTGACTGCTTTCAACACCGCCCTGCAAGGCACAGGCTTCGAACTGTTCCAGGCTCCGCTTCAGTTCCCCTTTAAGGGCGTGCAGGTCCTCGCGTTCGCGACCGTGCTTGAGCTGAACCATGTGCGACAGCAATCCGGACGCCGCCGCGACCAGCGGATTGAGGCTGACCGTGAACGTCTGGGGCTGCGGCAGGTGCGCGGCGTAGATCATTCGCTCTTGCAACTGTTCGAAACGCGGCGGCGGGGCTGCGTCAGTCAAAGGCACTGAAGCAGGGCGTTGTCCATGTTGGTCGAGCAGGACCGTTGTTTCATCCTGAAGATGTTCCTTATCCATTTGGTTCAGTTCCTGATGGCCCAGAAATTCAATTCAAGCTCGGCGAAATCACCGCTGACATGGAACGCAAAACCTGCGGAGCGCTTCAGTTGCGCCAGGTCTTCGGCGTTGGGTTCGAGAATGAAATAGGTTTTGTTGGCATGGAACGCGATCTGCCGCGGGGCCACGGGCAAAGGCCTGATCTTGATGCCGGGCAGATGCAGGTTGACCAATTGGCGGATGTGCTCCACCGAACCGACCTTGAGGTGCGCCGGCAATCGATGGCGCAGCTCTTCGCTGTCACAGTGGGCACTTGCCGCCAGCACGAATGAAGCGGTGTCCAGCAACGACAGGTCCTGCAGCGGCGAGACGATGATTCCGTATTGGCGCGGCTGCAGCGGCAGTTCAATAGCGTGTTGCTCGAGCACCATCGACAAGACCTGGCGAATCGCTTGCATCAGGCTTCGAAAACATGCGCCTTGGTCGCTGTGCTGGTAGCGGTTGCTAAGCGTTGGACGCTTGCTGTCACTGGAGAACGTTGCCAAGTCACCCAGCAGGGCCAGTAGCGTTCGGTACAGCGTTTCGGGGTGCACCTGCTCCAGATCCAGGTCATGACGCAGCAACAGTTCATTGCGGTTGATCAGTTGCAACATCATGAAATCGCCGACTTGCGCACCACCGGCCTTGCCATTGGAGCGGATCCGCTCAGCCAGGGTGTCGCCTCGATGGGCAAGCATGCCGATGATCTCCTTGAGACACGACAGCAAGTAGTGGGAAGCGCGAGCCTGGATGAAGGTCGGTACAAAGTTCGGATCGAGCCTGATCACCCCATCGGCCGTGGTATCGAGCACTTCACAGAGCTTGAGCTTCACGAACGCATGATCACTCTGCTGCTCGCCCAACAGCAGGCGCAAGTCCGGACGACCGCAACTGATTTGGCTCCCTCCGGCCTCTCCGGCATTGGAGTCGTTCACCTGCGCGTCGTAGACGGTGTAGCGTGCCAACACGTCTGACTGCTCTGGACGACGGGACTCGATGTGATTGCCGGTCACCAATGGCAGCGCAAGGTAAATCGGGGTATTGCGGGTATTGGACGGTACTTCCAAGGCCAGCGGCTCGGCGTTGCCACCCAGTTCGAACAGACTGCCATCCGGCAGGACCCCGCTGGCCTGGCTGACCACCAGTTGCCCCATGTTGAGGAATTGCAGATCGATCTCAAGCGCCAGGAAGCCCCAGGCGTAGCTGGCCAGCAACCGGGTGCGAACCTTCAATTGGTGGTCGAAGTAGCGATCGTTGTGTTGCAAATGTTGGGGGCGCAACAGCATGCCTTCCTGCCAGATGACCTTGTCGTGATTCATCGGTCAGCCACCTTGGCCAGTCGCTCAAGCGTGTTGGCGATTCCCTCCTGGTCGAGGGTCAAGCTTGCTTCGGTCAACTGCGCCGCAGCCACTGGCAGCGTATAGCGCCAACGGGCGTGTGGCAGGTCACGGTACGCCGCGAGCAGGCCGACGTAACGGCCATCCCCGGTGATACCGAGCCTGAGCTCGACGGTTTCGCCCGGACGTAGCTCCAACTCCTCGCTGGCAACCAGATCAGGGGCCAGTGTTTCCCTCGGACGCTCATAGAGGCTGAAGAAATCGGCATTCTCAAAAGCCACCGGATGCTTGAGTTCGAACAACCGCACCACCACCGGCGATGGCCGGCCATTGAGATCAGGGTTGAGTCGGTCATTGGCCGTCAGGGTGAGGCTGAGCTTGGTCATCGTCGAAAAGGGCGACAGCGTGGTGCAACCGGCCAGCAGCAGAGTCGTGGCGAGCGCAGTCAAAATCTTGGGTAGGTGCATCGTGCAGTGCAGCATGGACATCATCCGTGGTGGTCGATTTGCAGGCTGGCAATCAAGCGAACCTGTTCTTCATAGGTCTGGGCCAGGCGCAGTTCGCTTTTCAGCCCCGAGTGAATACGCAGGCTCTGTTGCAAGCCCTGAATGCTTTGCTTGAGCAGCAGCGCGGCGTTGATCGCCAGGGCTTCGCGGGCCTTGCCGTCCAGGCTTTCGAGATCCATGCCCAAGGCCGTACCGAAGCGCTGCCAAAAGCCGTCGTGGGGGTGGCCAATAGTTTCGGTGGGCGGGATGGGGGCAGGCCCTGGTTCGACTGGCGCTCCCACCAGCTCCGGCAAGAGCAGGCTTTCCATATCGATACGCGCATAATCCGGCCGCCCAAGGGCGTCCGGCGGGACGGTCGCAGGATTTATCAGCTCATCGATGTCCAGCAAGGCCCGGTCCTGCTGATCCAACGCCTTCAACGGATCGAGCTCCAGAAAGGCGTCATCGGGAATGAGGCTGTCGATCGGCCTCGGGCGGCTCGCTTCGGCAGGCTTGTCCGCCGGCCCGGAGACCAGCCGTGCGAGGATCTCGAAATCGCCCATGATGTAGGCATTCCCATCCAGTATGGGTACCGACTCGCCCCTGGGCAGGCGCACGCCGCTTTCGCGATGGGTCGTACCATTACCACTGGTGTCGGTCAGGAAAAACGCGCCGTCACGAAAGCTGACCTGCGCGTGACGCTTGGACAACAGGCGCTCGCGGTCAGGAATGAGCCAGTGGCAGCCCTCGCCCCGCCCGATCACGCCGCCGGTCGGCCCGAAGGTCTTCCGGCACAGCCGTGACGGGACGAACTGGCTGGCGTTGAGCATTTCAAGAACAAGTTCCATCTATCAAAAGCTCCTTGGCATCACTTGCCGCGATTGACTGCCTGCGGATCACCCAGAGGGCGATAACCACTGTCGTTGAATTTGTAATTGGCGTTACAACCGCCCAGGGCCAATGACACGAGAATCGCCGACAGGACGGCTCGCCAGGGAAAGACAGGCATCAAGAAGTCTCCAGAATGAAAGGATCGGGCTGGAACGGTTACCCATAGCGCGAAAGAAGGGTCAATCATTGAAATCACCGCGCTGGACGTTCAGACGCGCGAGGCGATAGATCAAGGTGCGCAGCGGCAGGCCGAGCTCGCGGGCGGCGCGGGTCTTGTTGCCCGAGTTCTCGCGCAAGCAATCGATCAGCAAACCACGTTCGATCTGCTCCATCCGCTCACGCAGGTTGATGCGGCCGCGCTCGGAAGGGGTCTCGATGTGCAATGCAAAGTGCTCGATGAGCAGTTCGTCGCCTTCGCACAGGAGCACAGCCCTTTCCACGACGCTCTTGAGTTCCCGGACGTTCCCCGGGAAGCCGTAGGCCGACAGGTGATCGAGCGCCGCGTCTGACCAACACACCGGATCACGCTGCAGCAGCGTGCAAGCCTTATCGGCAAAATGCCGCGCCAGTTCGATGATGTCACCGTCGCGATGACGCAACGCCGGTAGCTGGATCGGAAACTGTGCGAGACGGTAATACAGGTCTTCGCGGAACTTGCCCTCATCCATCAATCGCTTAAGGTCGCGATGAGTCGCGGCAACAATGCGTACGTCGACGTGATGGGTGTCGTTGGACCCCAAAGGACGAATTTCGCCCTCCTGCAACACTCGCAGTAACTTGGCTTGCAGGGACAACGGCATATCGCCAATTTCGTCCAGCAACAGCGTGCCGCCGTTGGCCACGTCGAACAGCCCGGCACGGTCTCGATCGGCACCGGTGAACGCCCCTCTGCGATAGCCGAAAAGCTCACTCTCCAGCAAATTCTCGGGGACCGCCGCACAGTTCTGCACGATAAATGCCTTGGATCGACGCGGGCCGTGGTTATGGAGGGCCCGGGCCACCACCTCCTTGCCGGTGCCGGTTTCGCCCCGCAGCAAGACGGTATAGGGGCTGTGCAGTACCTTACTGATCAGTGAGCAGGTCTTGCGCATGGCCACGCTCCTGCCGATCAGGCCGTAGCTGATGCCGCTCGGCAGGCTTGAAGTAACAGGTGTCTCGGCCGGACGGTGCAGACGCTGCAGCAGATGCATCTGGCCAAGGGCGAAGGCCCCCAGATGCCCCAGGGACTCAGCGACGCCATGCAAGTCGAGATGCTGAGCACTGGCACACAACAACAAGCCACCGACGCTACCCTGCGGGTCGACCAGGGGAACACAAAGCAGTGACTGCCAAGGTGTGGCCCGGGCTGGCAGAAAGCGGGTTTCGTGAACGCTGTCGCTCAACGACCCGAGGTACACCACACGGTTCTGGCCCAGGGAGAATTGCAGCAATTGTTCAGCCTGGTAATCGGAAGGCAGGCTTTGCGGGTCACGAAAATGCAACTGGCCTTCCAGGCATTCGGTGTTCATTTTCAGGCGTGTACCGGTGGTGTCGAGCAGGTATAACTGCACCAGCTCACAACCGCTGAGCCGAGACACACCCTGGATGAAATTCCCCACCAACGCCTCACCTTCCGTCAAAAGCGAGAGGTTGGAGAACTGCGCCAAGAGCGCTTCGGCATAGTCCAGTGGCTGCGAGAGTTTCTTGAACAGAGCGCCCACTTCAGGAGAACTCGCACGCGACACTGGCTTCACCCTTGAGCACCGCGCGTACATGCCGTAGCGGTTCGCCGCCGGCCATGGCCGCGAGCAAGCGGTCGGCAACCAGCGGCATCAGGTGCTGGTCGAGCAATTGACCAATCAGCCGCGCTCCACGGTCATTGCGACTGCAGCGCTCGACCAGGTGGCTCACGAGGTGCTCGCAATAACTGAAGCCCAACTGACGTCGACGCAATCGCTGGCCCAGGCGGTCGAGTTTGATTTCCACCAGTTCACGCAGCACAGGCCCGCTGACCGGGTAATACGGCACCACGCGCATGCGGGCCAGCAACGCTGGCTTGAAATGGTCGCTGAGGATCGGGCGAATGGACTCCTCAAGGCGCTCGGCACTTGGTCGTGCGCCGTTTTCGCACAGCTCGTCGATACACTCACTGCCCAGGTTCGATGTCATCAGAATCAGGGTGTTGCGAAAATCGATCTCCCGCCCTTCCCCATCATTGGCCAGGCCTTTGTCGAAGATCTGGTAGAACAGGTTCAACACATCCGGGTCGGCTTTTTCGACTTCGTCGAGCAGCACCACGCTATAGGTTTTTTGCCGCACAGCTTCGGTGAGCATGCCGCCTTCGCCAAAACCGACGTAGCCCGGCGGCGCTCCGATCAGTCGGGAAACGGTATGTTTCTCCTGGAACTCGGTCATGTTGATCGTTGTGAGGAAACGCTCACCGCCATAGAGCAGGTCGGCCAAGGCATGTGCTGTTTCAGTCTTGCCGACGCCACTTGGGCCCACCAACAAAAATACGCCTACCGGGGCGTCGGGTTCGTTCAAGCCTGCGGCGGCGGCGCGCATCGCGCGATCAAGCGCCTGTATGGCCGGTTCCTGGCCACGAATACGAGCACGCAGGTCTGTGGCGAAACTGGCCACCTTCAGATTGTGCTCGCGCGCCAGTTGCGCCAGCGGTACACCGGTCCAGGCATGGATCACTTCGGCGACCAGTCGTGGGCAAACTTCAAAGCTGACCAGGCGCTCCTGGGTTTGTGCGGCCACCAGCGAGTCGTGTGTTTCATGCACGGCCGCTTCCAGCGCCTCGATACCGTGGGCTTGATCCACCGCGCTTTCCCGTGCCCTGGCCAATTGCTGACGTAGCGACAGCAAACGTTCCGCGAGGATACGTTGCTCGGTCCATTGGAATTCCAGCGTGTGACTCTCGTCCTCGATGGCTGCCAGACGTACCTCCAGCGCCTCCAGAGCCTGAAGATCAACCGGCAGGCCAGCCTCTGCGTCGCGACGCAGCGCCTGGCGTTGGCGCGCGCCTTCGGCCAACTCGCCACGTAGTCGCTCCAGGCTTTGTGGGGCCGCGGCCAAGCTGATCCGCACGCGAGCGCAGGCGGTGTCGAGCACATCCACCGCCTTGTCCGGCAACTGACGACCGGCCAGGTAGCGGGCCGACAATTGCGCTGCCGTGACCACCGCGTCATCGCGCAGGTAGACGCCATGACTGTTTTCGTAGACCCGGGCCAGGCCACGCAGGATGGTCACTGCCTCGCTGACGGTCGGCTCGTGCAATTGCACCGCTTGGAAACGACGGGCCAGGGCCGGGTCTTTCTCAAAGTATTTTTTATACTCGGCCCAGGTGGTCGCCGCGATGGTACGCAGCTCGCCCCGGGCCAAGGCAGGCTTGAGCAGGTTGGCCGCATCGGTGCCCCCGGCGTTGTTACCCGCGCCGATCAAGGTATGGGCCTCGTCGATGAACAGGATGATGGATTTTGGCGAAGCCTTGACCTCGTCGATCACCCCCTTGAGACGACGCTCGAATTCTCCCTTGATGCTGGCCCCAGCCTGCAGCAGCCCCATATCCAGTGAAAGCAATTCAACGCCTTGAAGCACCGACGGAACCTCCCCGGCGGCGATGCGCAACGCCAGCCCCTCGACGATGGCGGTCTTGCCCACCCCCGCCTCACCGACGACGATTGGATTGTTTTTGCGGCGACGAACGAGGATATCGATCATCTGCCTGATTTCGCCGTCGCGGCAAAGCACCGGGTCAAGTTGGCTTTCGCGGGCCTGTCGGGTCAGGTCATGGGTAAAGCGCGACAGCAGGGAGCCGTGCGTCGTGATGGGCTGGCCGGCAACCGGTTGAGCCTGTTGCGACAAGGCGAACCCTTTCAGGCGATCAACGTTCAACCGGTTAAGCAGCGCCAAATAAGCACTCCCGGCGTAGCGAAGCGGGTTGCGCAGCAACGCCAGGAGCAACGCTGCTTGTCCGACGTCGCTGCGGCCGAGTTCGAGATTGGCCACCAGCAGCGCATCCTGCAACCACTGCACCAGTTCCGGAGCGAATACCGGGTTGCGCGAAGCGCTGTGCCCTATCCGCGGTTGCAGGGCCGCGTTCAACTCGCCTGCACTGACCTGGGCGTCCTGCAAGGCGCGCGCGAGCAGACCCTGGGGACGCTCCAGCAGACTCAGCATCAAGTCTTCCACCAGGATCTTGTCCGCGGCACGGGCCACGCAATGCTCGGCCGAACGCTCCAGGTCACGCCTGGTTTCAGCGTCCAATGCCTGGATCAGTTGCTGAAGGTCTACATTGATCATGTCATCCATTCCTAATGAATTTTACTGCCAAGGGTCACCACGCCATCAGCGCGCTCATGCCCCAGCCAACTGGTCCATCCCAGGCGGCAAGTGTTCTGTTCACCGATACACAGCTCACGAATTGCCTGCTGGCGCAGGACCAGGCGAATGTCATATTCGAGGGGATCACGCAGGGTGAATTGCACCAGCGAACACAGCGGCTGGTAACCGTTTCCAATGGGCAGAAATTCGTGGAAGCGCTGCCAGTCCAGCTCGCTGATATGGATCCGAAACTTGCCGCTGCGGTCGCGCACTCGCTCGCCGAACACCAGGTCCTGACCGAGCAGGCTGTTGGCGCTCCCCAGGCGATTAAGCTGTTCGTCAAGGATGTCCACATGCCGCTCGACGCACTGTTCGAGGTTCAGTTCGGCGTGCTTGAAGTAATAACGCAGTACGGCCTCGATCAGCGCCGCTGAATGGGCACGCAGGCTCAGCAAGCCCAGGTACGGCAGCAGACGTTTCCAGTTCAGTTGGCTGGCCTTGCGAATCTCTTCGCCCCCTAAACCGATCAGTGCGTACAACTGTTCGGAAAACGGATCTCGGGCGCCGCTCTGAAAACTTGCGCAGTAACGATACTTGCGCCAGATCGGCAGCATCAGCCGTTGGAGACGATGGTGAAAGACGTCCAGAAAGTCGCGTGTTGGATTGCCGTTTTCCTCTCCTACTGCCTGCTCACCGTAGAACGCCGGCAACGGCGAACCCGCACCCACCAAGCTGATCAGGTTCAAGCGCAGACGCGCCCGCACCTGGCCGTGCTCTTCAAAAAACTCCACACGATCAATGTCGCTGGACGGGAATCCCAGGCTTGGGTTGGCCTGAAACTCCAATCGGTCATACAGCGCTTTATCGTCCAAACCAGGATGAGCCTCGCCCAGCCGATCAATGACCAGCAACACGGCCTGGAATAACGAGTACTCGCGTATCCCTTGCGTCAGCACGTTTATAGAAGCGGCTGTTGGCCCATGCGGGGTGTCCATTGGTACACCTCTCCTTGTGTGCTGTTCACCCGCAACTCGTGGTACGAATTGAGGCTGGCATACAACGCGAAAAACTCGTTGAGGACCGAAGCGAAGACGAACAGGTCGCCCTCGCCGATGTAACCCAGTGAATCGATGGTCAGTTCAGTGCGCAGGCCACGCACCGGCAAGCCCCGGTGCAAGCGGTCGACCGCCTGGTGCCGGATTGACTTGAGTCCATTGAGCAAACGCTTGCTGACTTTCTCTGCCTGTTCGTCGTGGTAACGCGGAAAATCGTAGGTTTCGAGAATCACCTTGAGCGCATTGACGTCGGCCAGGGACAGATAGTTGAGTGACATATTGCTGATCAACTTCCAGAGGAAGTCGCGGTTGAGTGGCGGCGCGAAACTTGGCGTGACCGGACCGATGTTGCGGAAACTCAGCCCCTCGGGGCTTTTTTCGCTGGGTTGATCGATGTCCCCGGGCTTGAGCTGGCGCGGCAGGTTCCGGTTGGTGCACATCAATTCGATCGACAGGGTTTCATGAGGGTGAGCGTGCCGGACACCAAAGCCCAGGCAGGTGTCCAGACCGTCGTGCATCAAGGAAGACCGCTGGCGAACGCTGTAATAGGGGCGGCTGTGGGGCACATCGAAGCTTGAATCGTGCTCGAAGGATTCGAACGGCACATAGGCCTGATAACCCAGGCCTCCGGGACTCCAGCCAGTGACGCTTTCGACCGAAAACACACCGCAGTGCTCCTGGTCGTAATCAGCCGGCAACAGCAGGTACTCATCTTGTTTGCTGTCCAGGCGGATCGGGTGGGCGTCATGCTTGAACAGATTGACGATCGGCGTGCAGTACAGCTTTATGTTATCCAGCGTCGGGCGCATTCGCTGGATACTACTTTTGCCAATATCGAAGCGCAGCTCCAGGCCTCGCATCTGCTCGATGTTGCCATGCGGCAAGGTGTTGATCAGGTCCAGGCCATTGATGTCGACGAACAGGAACTTGTCCTGGAAAGCGAAATATTCTTGCAGGTAGCGATAGCCACGAAAGGTATTCAGCGGGTACGGGACCAGCGCTTCCTCCTCGGCAAACCCGACCGGCTGTACACGGTCAGCGGGGAGCCTGAACGTCGTCGGGCTGCCATCTGCCGTCCGTAGGGCCGCGCCGGTGCCGTCCAACGGGATCAGCTCGATACCTTCAAGATTACGCAGCAGGCTTAGATAAAGCATCTGGCTGATGTAGCGTTCGCCAGTCAAATGCAGGCGTAAGCGGCTCAGTTGTAGCTCGCCCAAATGACCGTCGCAACGCATCTGAAGATGCAAGCTCAACAGCGACCCCTCCCCTTTTACCGAATAACTCAGCTGGGTCAGATCAAGCGCGAGGACGTCGGTGGGGTAACAGGTAAGGAAACGACAACTCACCTTCTGGACCGGCTTGCTTTCGACCGGGGTATCGCGCTCGACCCGAAACGCGGGCCCAGATCGCTGCAGCGGATCGAACTGCAAAATGCCGAAGGCCGGCAATGGCCGCATGTAGTTCGGCCACAACAGTTGCATCAGCGAATGACTCAGCTCCGGCAACTGGTCGTCTAGCTTCTGGCGCAGCCGTCCGGTCAGGAATGCAAACCCCTCCAGTAGCCGCTCTACATCCGGGTCCCGTCCGGCCTGCCCGAGAAAGGGCGCCAATGCCGGGTTGCGCTCGGCGAAACATCGACCCAACTGGCGGAGCGCCGTCAGTTCGCTCTGGTAGTAATGATTGAACGACATCAGTGGCTATCCTTGTCTGACCTTGACCTGACCGCTGCCGTCCAGGCGCGCGGAAAAGCTGACCTGTCGCCTGACCCCGTCCACATCCAGTAACGCGTCGATGCGCAAGGACAGGCGAAGTTGATCGGCGTTGCTCGGCATTAAAACGACACAGACATCGCGCAAACGTGGTTCGTAGGCCTTGATGAAGGTCTCGATTGCCCTGCGGGCTTGGCTCCCCACGTCGTGCAGGCTAAAGCGCATGTCATTGAGGTCCGGCAGTCCATAATCCGCGAGTGTCTGCACGCTACCTGCCCGCGTACTGAGCATCTTGGCCAGATGCGCAGCAACGGATGTGACAACGCAAACCTCGCGGCTCAAACCCCTGCGCTTTTCAGAATCATCAGCCAGTCGTTCGAAAAGACTGCCGTAAGTCATGGGTGCTTACGCCTTGTCCAGTTTGCCGACCAGTGACAGCGTGAAATCGGCGCCCATGTATTTAAAGTGCGGCCTTACGTTGAGGCCGACGCGGTACCAGCCCGGTTCACCTTCCACGTCACTGACTACAATCTTCGCGGCACGCAGCGGACGACGGCCACGGACTTCGGCACTTGGGTTCTCCTGGTCGGCCACGTACTGGCGGATCCAGTTATTGAGCTCACGCTCCAGGTCCGTGCGTTCTTTCCAGGACCCCAATTGCTCGCGCTGCAGAACTTTCAAATAATGAGCCAGGCGATTGACGATCATCATGTAAGGCAACTGGGTGCCGAGCTTGTAGTTCAGCTCTGCATGCTTGTCCTCGGCGCTGTTACCGAAGAACTT
The DNA here is from genome assembly GCF_051131985.1 of Pseudomonas sp. Z3-6. Taxonomy (NCBI): domain Bacteria; kingdom Pseudomonadati; phylum Pseudomonadota; class Gammaproteobacteria; order Pseudomonadales; family Pseudomonadaceae; genus Pseudomonas; species Pseudomonas sp. Z3-6. The sequence continues at coordinate 215,371 of NZ_CP071644.1, read as the reverse complement.
TGATTTCTGCACGGAGCTGGCGGAGAAGAACGCGGCATTGTCACTGCCTTTGCGCATGGTCAGGGAGATGAAGCCCTCCTCGGCCAATTCGTATTCGCGGCGATCGGACACCAGTACTTCGGTCGGGATCTTGGTTTCGATTTCGCCCATGCTTTCGAAGTGGTGCAATGGCAGATCTTCGACCGCGCCACCACTTTGTGGGCCGACGATATTCGGGCACCAGCGGAATTTAGCGAAGCTGTCGGTCAGCCTCGTGCCGAATGCGTACGCCGTGTTGCCCCACAGGTAGTGCTCGTGGCTGTTGGCAACGGTTTCCTTGTAGACGAACGACTTGGCCGGGTTCTCTTGCGGATCGTATGGGTTGCGCAATAGGAAGCGCGGGACGGTCAGGCCGAAATAACGAGCGTCTTCCGATTGACGAAAGCTCTGCCACTTGGCGAATTGCGGGCCTTCGAAATGATCTTTCAGGTCCTTGAGGTCCGGCAGTCCCGTGAAACTCTCCAGGCCAAAGAATTTCGGACCGGCCGCAGCAATGAATGGCGCATGGGACATGCAGGCGACACTGGACACGTACTGCATCAATTTCACGTCCGGCGAGCTTGGGGACATGAAGTAGTTGGCGATGACCGCGCCCACCGGTTGCCCACCGAACTGGCCGTACTCAGCGGTGTAGATATGCTTGTACAGGCCCGACTGCATGACCTCAGGCGAATCCTCGAAGTCGTCCAGCAAATCGTCCTTGGACACATTGAGCATTTCTATCTTGATGTTTTCGCGGAAGTCGGTGCGGTCCACCAGCAACTGCAAACCGCGCCACGCCGATTCCAACGCCTGGAATTGCGGGTGGTGGAGGATTTCGTCCACCTGGCGACTGAGCTTGGCGTCGATCTCGGCGATCATTCGGTCAACCATGGCCTTCTTGACCGGCTCGCCGCTGTTTTGTGGCTTGAGCAGCTCTTCGATGAACGCGGACACACCGCGCCTGGCAATGTCGTAGGCTTCATCGTCCGGAGTCAGACGCGTCTGGGCGATGATGCTTTCAAGAATGCTGTAGTCCGCGTTGTCCTGGCTCTGCTGCTGTACTGCATGGGTACTCATGTTTCGGCTTCCTTGGCTGAAAGAAATCAAGCGCTCTTCGCTGTGGTGTCCAGGCCCAGCTCATCCAGTACGCGGCGGCGGGAGTCGTCATTGGCGAGTACGCCTTCGATGGCTTTACGAAATGCCGGCGTGTTGCCCAACGGCCCTTTGAGTGCCACCAGCGCCTCGCGCAGCGCCATCAGCTTGCTGAGTTCCGGTACTTGCTCGACCAGGCTCGCCGGATTGAAGTCCTTCATCGAGTTCAAGCGCAGCTGTACAGGCAGCTCCTCAACGCCGCTCTCTGCCTGGAGACGATTCGGTACGCTCAGGGTCAGGCTCAGCTCTTGCTTGGCCAACACTTCGTCGAAGGTAATTTTGTCGATGCCGATCGGCTTGCGATCCTCGACCTTGCGTTCATCCAAGCGGTGGGTGTAATCACCGATCGCCAACAGTTTCAACGGCAGTTCAATGTCTTCCTGAGCACCGCCGGTGGCAGGCTTGAAGGTAACGTTGATACGTTCCTTAGGGGCGACCGAGCCTTCTTTGGCCATGATTTTCTCCTTCTTTCAATTTGGGACCCGGAGGCCTATTCAATGACCCGTTCCAGATCGAGGTGACATAACCTGCGATGGGTCTCTTCCTTGCATTCACGTACAGAGTGGTTTTGTGGCAACAACTCGCAGCAGCTATGCAACAGGTGCAGCACCTGCAGCTCCAAGAGCGGCTCCCAGGCATTCAGGCCTGCGTTTCGTAGCGTCTGATCGAGGGCCTCCAACTGGACCTTGGCGAGTTCGTATTTCCTGGCCGAAAAGCACACACGAGCCAACGCGAAGTGCCAAAGAAATCGCGCGCGCGCTCCATTGGCGCTTTGCATGCCTTGCCTGAGCAACTTAACGGCGGGTTTGAGACCGTCGTTGCGCAGGATCGCCTCGGCCTCCTCCAGCGCCCCTTCCCAAGGCGCAAGGTTGTCGGGGACATCGGCCGTGGGTGCCGCGCCGGGACTCTGCAGGTGAGGCTTGACTTGGGCAGCGATCCAACCCCGGGTGGCCGGATCGGCGAACGGCGTACCGTCATGCCAGCGCAATTCGATAATCCCCGGCAGGCGCTGGATGAATAACGCAAAATGGACTTCCACTTCCCGCATGGCCAACTCGGCGTTCAACCCTTGCAGGCATTCCCAGGCAAGCCTCTGGCCATCGAACCAGAACGGTGCCGTCGCCAGGCTCGCCTCGATCTCCACAAGCAGGTCTGCGTAATCACCCTGCTGGAAACGATCTTGGTAAACCTTGAGTTTGTCCGCTGGCAGGCCGCGCAGCTGGGTGACCTGCTCGGCATTGCGCTCGGGCAATACATCGATGGCCAGCCAGAGCATGGTGCGATTCAGGCGCAGGGCACGAGCGTCAGTCGCTTTTTGTTTGAGCCACCACGCGCATAACGGACGCGCACCCTCCTGCTGGGCGCGCAGCGCTTTGTGGGCTTCTTTTTCGTTTTCGATCGGAGTGCCGGATGCGAGCAGCTGGGTGGCAACCTGCTTTACCTGAGCCACAACCGTTCCAATGGCGCCAGGCTGCGGCCGGTTTCCGGTGGCTCGCTGGATCATACTGTCGAGGCGCCGACACAGCGGCAGCAGCAGAGGTGCGTCGTCACCCAATTGGGCGGTGCAAGCAGCGTCGAGGCTCTCCATTTGTTCCGCGAGATGGCGAAACATCGGCAACTGCTCCTTGATTGCAATGTCATCGCCGAACGCTTGTTCCAGGCGAGGCAACAGCCAATTGATGCTGGCGGCACGGGTTCGATTCTTGAGCGGGTGGATGTCCAGCCAATGGTGCTTGCATAAGTTCTGCAAAAGACCGAGACCCGCTAGCAGCCCTTGAAACGACTCTCGCTGATACAGCGCCCAAACCAGCCAAGCCACCACACGTAGATCCTTCGACTGGGTCCGCAACAGCACTTCGCTTCCCTCAAGGACCTTCAACCAGTCGACCTGACCACTTGCGTGCATCGACTGGGCTTTGCCCACCTCGCTTTCCAAGACTTCGTATTCATTTGAAAAACGCACGTCCGCACCCGCAAAACTGTCCTTGGAAACGGGAGTCTTGGCGAGCATCAAATAATGGACGGACAGATTTTCGGAATACGACATTTACCCCCCTGAAAGTTCGGTGTGTGGCGTGGGTTATTTGGACGGCATGGTTATTCAAGGTAAATATTCAGCTTCGTTTGTAGGAGATTTCGCCAAATACAATCCCAGCCGCCTCGCCCCAAACGCTCACCGCTCTCTTACCTGCCGAACGCCGCGAAGAATGCCAAGGTTTTCAGAATAAAAAAGTAGGAGCTTTCCTTTTTTTAAAGAAACAAAACCAAATGGAGCCCAAGTGAAAACTTCCCACGTCAAGCCAGTATTGGAAATGATGGAATTTACCTTTCAAAAAATGACAAACCGCTTCAAATTATTTCTGTCGCAATCTCTTTTACCCATGAAGAAAATTCCTACATCCCTTTCTTTTTTTACCGGTGCCTACGCGATCATCCGTCAGGACTGCTTCAATGGAATCAGGAGCTAAAGCCACAACCCAAGGACGTTCGCCATGTTACCCACCTTTGATCTGTCCAACTTCCGCCTCACGATCCGTGACCTCACGCACGACTTCCAAGTCCTGGCCTTCGAAGGTTCCGAAGCCATCAGCACCCCCTATTCATTCGACATTGAACTTGTCAGCGAACGAAGGGATATAAACCTGGAACATTTATTAAACAAACAGGCCTTTTTAGCATTTGATAAACAGGGAAGCGGTGTTCACGGGGTGATTTATCGTGCTGCGCAAGGCGATTCAGGTAAAAGGCTGACTTATTACACAATAAGATTAGCGCCACGCCTGGCTTACTTGGAGCACCGCATCAATCAGCGAATTTTCCAACAGGCCAGTGTGCCGCACATCATCACGTTGATTCTCAAGGAACACGGCATTCTCACCGATGCCCATCGCTTCCAGTTAAGTGCGAGTTATTTGCCTCGTGACTACTGTGTGCAGTATCACGAATCCGACTTGCACTTCATCGAGCGCCTGTGTCACGAAGAAGGCCTGCATTATCACTTCCAGTACAGTGAATCGGACCATCACCTGGTATTTGGTGATAACCAGACCGTATTCCCTCGGCTTGAGCAGCGCACTGTTTATAAACACGGCAGCGGCATGGTTGACGACGAGCCGGTCATCCATCGATTTGGCCTGCGACTGGAGACCCGGACCAGCCGCGTCACGCGCCGTGATTACGATTTCGAGAAGGCGACATTCCTGTTGGAGAGCAGCTGTCAGCCTAGCGTCGAAAACGTTCAACCAGACCTGGAAGCCTATGACTATCCGGGCGACTTTACCCAGCAGAAACGCGGCAGATTATTGAGCCAGAGAGCCCTGGAACGCCATCGCGTCGACTACCGCCAGGCCGAAGGAAAGAGTGATCAGCCAGCATTGAGGACGGGGCACTTCCTGACATTGAGTGAGCACCCTCGCCAGGAATGGAATGATCTATGGCTCCTGACCGAAGTGCATCACGAAGGCAAACAGCCGCAAGTGCTGGAGGAAATCACTTCCAGTAACGCTGGCGAGGCTGGAGATCGCTTCAATCAGGGCTACCGCAATCGCTTCGTTGCCACGCCTTGGGACGCGATCTTCCGTTCGCAGCGGGTCTATAAGAAACCACGTATATCGGGCAGTCAGACCGCAATCGTCACCGGCCCCCAGGGCGAAGATATCCACTGCGACCGGTATGGCCGGGTCAAGGTCAGGTTCTTTTGGGATCGTGCGGGACAGGTCGACGACGGCAGCAGTTGTTGGTTGCGAGTGGCCTCCAACTGGGCGGGTGACAGCTACGGGGGCGCCACGATCCCGCGGGTGGGCATGGAGGTATTGGTGGCCTTCATGGAGGGCGATCCCGACAAGCCGTTGATCATCGGATGCCTGACCAATAGCGCCAATGCCTCGCCCTACCCGTTGCCTGCGCACAAGACCCGTACTGTGTTTCGCTCTCGCAGCTCACCGGACGGCAAGGGCTTCAACGAGCTGCATCTGGAAGATCGCGCAGGTCAGGAACTGATCTATTTGCGAGCTCAGCGTGACATGGAACAAAAAATCGAAAACGACAGCCGATTGGAGATTGGCAACGAGCGACGGGAAACCATCAAGGGCAACAGCATCACTGTCCTGCACGCCGAAGAGCATCGGACCACGGCCGCCGACCGCACGGTCCAGGTCGAAGGCAATGACTACCTGCGCGTCGCCAACCGCCACACCCATGTCGATCAGACACTGGCCGTCGAGGCCGGGCAGCAAATTCATATCAAGGCAGGCGCTCATGTGGTCCTTGAAGCAGGCGCAACCCTCAGTTTGAAAGCCGGGGGCCAGCACATCGTGATCGATCACAGTGGTATCTACAGCAGCAGTGAAATACAACTCGGCGGCGCCCCCATGGCCGGCGCCACTGCCTCATCATTCAGACCCGGTTTGACCGATCCCTTGGCGGCTCCAGCCCCAGTATTCGCTCCCACTCAACGCGCGCTGATAACAGCCAGCAAAGCAGCGGGATTGGACTTTTGTCCGATCTGCGAGGCCTGCCGCGAGGGTCTCTGCCTAATGGAAGTCGCCGCCGCATGACTCGCTCACTCCCCCATCAATGGTTGATCGAACAGCAACGCCTCGGCCACGCCCTGTGCCTCGTCCTGGACTCAGAACATGAGCACCCCACGCGCCAGACATTGCTCAAGAACAGTCGTCCTGACCAATACTTGAGCGTGTACGGCCAAACGCTGGTTGCTGACCTCGCTGACGCCGGCCCCTTTGTCTTCACCTTCGATAGGCCCGGCGACGAACACATCAATGAACTGCTCGACCGACCGGACAGCCACTGGGGATGGTTTGCCAGCCTTCCCAAAGGGGAGCTGCCTACACTGGTGGAGCACTGGCGGGAACGGCTGATCATCGGAGAGCGCCCCCATCAGGCGTTGTACCGCTTCCATGACAACCGTGTACTGTCCCGGGCGCTCAAGCACCTGTCCGTTGAAGACTATCCGGCCTACCTCGGACCAGCGATCAGTGTCTGCTATTGGCAGGGCAATCACTGGTCAAGCACGCATAACCCGGCGCCAGGAACCTATCCGGTGCCTGATTCGCCTCTTTGGCTGCAGGTGCCCGTTACCCCGCAGCAAGCGATGCAGGTTCGGCTCGTCAATGCCCGTCGCTTCCTGTTGGCCGAGCATGTCCAGGCCTTCGCAACACTGGCCGAGCAACAAAACCCGGAGGCGTGGTTGCGTGCCACGCTCGATCAGGCCGAGGCCTGGCAGTGGCAGGCGCCCGAGCAGTTGGAGTTTTTATTGACCCAGCGCCTGCAAGCACCCGCCCAGGCGCTGGCGCCGTATTGGCAAGTACGTTCAGCTGAAAGCCCCGACGAGCATTTTGAACGGGTGCGCCTGATGGCAGGGTTTTGGCAGGGAGATACGCCGGCATGAAACAGGCTTTGTGCATTGCAAGTTTGAGCGGCCTGGCGATGACGGCAGGTTGTGCCAACACACAGCCGAACACGTTTACTTTTACGGCAGATTTACCGCGTGACTTTGCCTACCAGGCAGCGGTGTACTACGTGCCCGCCCCAAGCGAAACCTGCACCGTCGAGACCCGGTATAACAAAGCGCCGGTATTCAACAGGGAGTGGCGTAAGGCATACAAACCCGACTCCGAAATCGTTATTCGCCGAACCCGTATGGGTTGCCCGCTGGTGATCAGCCGCATTGAGCTCGAAATCAACTCCGCCTATGGCAAGGATTGGAGCGATATCAGTCAAGACTCAGCCAACGTCGTGATTCGCGATGAGCTGGAAACACAATACAAAGGCACGTTCAGCGAAGCGGGTGAAAGCACTTTTTACGGCCAATGCCAATGGTTGTTCCGCACCTCAGGCAAGCCCCGCATTCTAAGAAAAATCCTCGACTGCAAAAAAACCAACCCACAAGGCGAGCTTGGGCGTGGACGTCCTTTCTCGGCGTACACCCTTGATCAGCTACCGGGTAAAACCGTGAGGATGAAGATCAAGTTGGCGGACGAAGAAAGACCCGCCATTGGAGACACGTGGGTGAAGGTGCCTGACGGTTGGAAACGCTGCATGGGCAAACACTTTGAGGACCAATACGCATTTTGTTACGGCAATTACAAGGACTTCAGCGGCTTTCAAATGCCCGACGGACAGAAATGCACTATTTACCCCGGTTGTACGGAATAAGGAAATCCGCGTATGACGTCATTGCAAAAAGAACTGGAGTCACGGCTGAGCCATCGCAATCTGACCTGCCCTGTGGGAGGTAAGTGGAGCAGTTTTCAGCTCGTCGATGAGCTTGGCTCTGGTGAGCCTTATGCAGGGCTGGCTTATGTCGCTACCGACTCAGAAGGACAAAAATACCCTGGCAACCTAGATGTCATGGGTGTCGGCAAGATCGCCAACCACCATGCAGGACCGATTGCCTTGCATTTTGATCAGAAGTATCAAGGGGTTGAAGAGGTCTACTCATTTCTACAGACAAGACCGCACTACCCTCTCCAAATCACCGAACTACAAGTCCGCGCCGAGCAAACCCGCTACCTGAACCCAAACGCCACACGCACCCGGGAAAATCCCGCACAAGCCTGTGCAGACGATTACTTCCAAGTGGAAGTACGGCACTTGGTCAAGCATGTCGCGCACTTGCCCCCCGAGGTGTACCGCCATTACCCAGCCCCTTCGGGGCCGGCACGCCTGATGGGTGAACATGGCAAGCTCGGCGTAGCGCTGATGCCGCAAAAACACACGGTGTTGGAAGTTCGCCCGTTGCGCGCCTTGCGCCCCATGCTGTCCATCGCCCCTGAATTCTGCGCGCTCAACTTGTATCAACTGGCGCTCATGTCGACCTTGACCTACTGCCCCTTCGGGCAAACACCTGACAAGGCTCCGATAACAACGCCGCTGAGCTTCACCAAGCAACCAAGCGTGGGCAATTGGTTCGCGGATGCATTGGCCAAGTGCGAAGAACTCGGGGAGTTCTATCCGGAACAGACAAAGCCCTATCACCCGCTTTATGAAGACGTGCCCTACTCCAAACGCCTGGAGATCGTGCCGTTCGACCCAGCCCTCTACGCGGTCAACGATCCGGAATTGGGTGCACATCAGGAACATCCCGCCAAAGTCCATTTTCTCGATGACACCGACAAGCAAGAAAGCACCGACACCCAGGCCTACATCACCCACAACGACGAACTGATCCTGATAGCAGTACGTGGCACCCAGCAAACCGCCGACTTCCTGCGCGACGCCGATGCGCTCCAAGTGCCGTTTGAAGAAGGTGTCGGCCAGGTGCATCAAGGGTTCTATGGTGCCGCCAAGAAAACTGCGGCCTTCGTGACGAGCTATCTGGACAGGTTCTACGCCGGCCAAAAACTGCTGATATGCGGCCACAGCCTGGGCGGCGCGGTGGCGTTACTCCTTTCAGAAATGCTGCGGCGCAGACCAGAAGGCTACACCCTCCAGCTTTACACCTACGGCGCCCCTCGCGCCGCCGACGCCACCTTCACAAAAAACGCCGAAGCCCTGGTGCATTACCGAATGGTCAACCACAACGACCCGATACCCAGCGTCCCCGGCAGTTGGATGAATACCAAGAGCGATGTTTATGGCACAGGGTTGGCCCTTGCATTCGTCAACGTACCGGTCGGCCTTTCCGTGTTCGTCGCGGGCATCACTAACCTGACGGGCGAGCGCTACGAGCACCACGGCTTTTTGCGGCACTTCCTGCCGGTGGAGTTCGATCGCAAGGAGCGGTCTTCAATCCTGTGGATGCCCCAGTGCGACACCATCACCCAACACGCCGCCTGCGAGGTGGCCCTCAAGCATAAACATGGCTTGCCGAACCGCCCGGCATTGCTGGCCCAACTCATCCAGACCGGTGATCACTTCATGGTCCCCAGCTACATTCCCGCTTGCTGGGCGACCCTGCGGCGCTGGCAGGAAGCGCAAATCCGCGGAAGCACACTGGCGACAAAACGCGAATATGAATGGATCGACAATGCACTGACGCGGATTACCCAACAGCTGCGGGATGAAGAGCGTTACCTGACGGGAAGGCGCGCGCCCAATGGGCGTAGCGAAAGCGCCGTCAACATTGCGCTCATCCGCGAGGTCGACAAGATGCACAACACCCGTGCGCGCCTGGCGACGCTGCGCACCGCGTCGGTCAGTGAAAAAGATGTCTACGGGAGTTTGTCGGAACAACCTGAGCAATTGGCACAAAACCTGGCTCGCTGGCAGGCGCATCCGGAGAACAGGGTGGCGGAGCAGTTGGCGATGGCGCCGGCCATGAATGACGACGGGGAATTGATCCGTGGTGGTCACGGGTATGCCATTGGCGAACCGTATACGCTGGATCTCGATTTCATCATCTGATCGGTATGGCGGCCAATACGACGGCTGCGCCGCCGAGCGGGAGCAAGCTCCCTCGCCACAGGCCGTGCGTGCCTTCAGATCGGGTGTGCATGTGCTGGCGCCATCGCGAGCAGGCTCGCTCCCACAGGGGATTGGCGGTGGGTGCCCATTTTGTGGCGAGGGGATTCAGTGAAACGTCGCACCGCACCGCTGGGCTGCGCAGCGGCCCCAAAAAAGCGGGCACATTCTTACAGAAAAACCGCTGCGCCGCCGAGCAAGGGCAAGCTCCATCGCCCCGATTCCTGGGCATTACCGAGGCTTGTTTATTCTCCCGCCGCAACGCTTCCGCCCAGCTACGCATCCTTGCGCCATTGCCTACAACTACGCCAGAATCCGCCCGCTTGTGCGCCTTGCCCATGGGTTCTATCGTTTCCCTGCCACTGCCCATCAGTGGTCGGGTTTAGTAGCCCGGGGTTGTGTCAGTAGGATGCATGAGCTCTCCGTCCAAGCAGGTTCCTACCTGTCCTTGATGGTGGCTGTGCGCAGGGCGCTTCGGCGCGCCGGCAATGCTGATCTCCCCGGTCTACTAACCTGCGTACAGCCGCCACCCTTCTTTTAGTAGGGAAGAGGTTGCGGCTTAACCATGGAGTATCAGCACATGTTCAAGCCAACACCGAATCCCCCCGAAGCAGATCGCAGCTCTACGTCCACCAAATCCAAAACGAAAAAACAAGACGAAGCAGAAAGGCGCGCCTTGGATTATTACCTGCAACCGAAACCGGAAAAGTCTGAAGATGCATCCAAACCGGACCAGCTCTTCACCGTGTCAAAAAACGCCGACAACGAATGCCTGCTCGCCAACCTCAGCGAAAACCTGGCATCCGCCGACGCGATGATCAGCAACCTGGCCTTTGACCTGGAAGGCCACCGCCGCCACATTGCCCTCGGCATCCAGCAACTGATCGAGATGAGTTCATTGCTGGCCAGCCGTGCGCTGGATAACGTCGACCCTCGCTAGCCGCAGCACCACCAACCCGTGTCGAGGGAGCTTGCTCCCGCTCGGCGGCGCAGCGACCGCAAGATTTTAGGGCCGCTTCACGCCCAGCGGGAGCAAGACTCCCTCGCCACGGGTTGTAAGGCGCGTCTGACGGGTTGCTCAGCCCTTCCGCCAAGCCACGCAGCCTTGCGCCTTTGCCTACAACTACACCGGAACCCGCCGACTTGTGGGCCATACACTCAACCCCTATCGTCTCCTCGTCGCTGACATCAGCGAACGGCTTGGCGGCCAATCCCGTCAGTAATTGCTGAACCACTTTAAGCATCACATTCTTCTAGAGGGGGGTGCGAAAAAAGTTGATATCAAGGATTTGGAAGTGGGGAAAGTTATACGGCGCAAATATGAGGAATGGCGGGCTTATGCCTGTGCGGCCCGCACAGCTTCCAACGAGCTATTGACGTTGCTAGCACAAGAACCAGCAGATCCTGAACGAGCGTCTGGTGTTGATTTTGCACTGGTGCGCTTCGGCAACATCGATGCTGATGCGCTCGAACAATTTAATCTATGGGAATCAGACCATGGTTTCCCCTGGCATGACTCTCCAGAGATCATCAAAAGCGATGCCCGACATCTTGACCTTGCGCTGTGGTACGGGAATCTACTGTGCGGTCTATGCTTCGCCACACCCAGCGGCAAACGCACCGTTGTACGGATCAAGCTACTGGAAGGCCATCCCAAGCGGGAGAGTGGTTCACACCCGTTGAAGAGAAGAGTCATCCAGCTTTGCGTGCTTGCCGTTACTCAGTACCGCAAGATCATTGGTGCGGAACTCATTGAAATGGATAGCCCGTTACCCGGCGCAGTCCCTATATACCTCGAAAATGAATTTCAGATGGTAAACGGTGCCCTTGTGTTGACTCTTGATGAGTAATAGCATCATTTCAGAGGTGATCGAAAAATGAGCAAATTGAAAGCAACCCAACGCGGGAAGGCCGGCAAACATAAAGGGCAGGACAACTTTGACTGCTTGTACGTACGCGGCTTGCGCAAAGCTCGTGTCACAAACTCAATGGACTTGCGGATACTCGACCGCATCCGTCGTGGGTCCTCCGATGAGCCTGATGGTGCACTCGCAGGCTCGCGGTTGGTCAAGCTATCTGCCAGCGCGTAACCCCCACAAAGTAAGCATTAGGCGGTCCATCGGCCGCTTTTTTATTTAGCAACTGGCAACAAAAAACGAAGCTGGCTTTCAAGCTGGAAGGCTCGCTTCAGCACTTCTTCGCTACCCCATCATTATATGGCCTCAGATAGCCTTGGTCCCCAACGCCCCGAACCAGCGCACACCCGCGCCAACAAGGGGCGATTTACGGTCAAACCTTTTGGCCATTTCGATCCCCTTTTGGCCTCTCCTGCCGTTCTCCAAAACCCCTCCCGCCGCAAGACTGTGTCCAAACCGACCAGCCATGCGGAGAACAACAAAATGCTGACGATCTACTCAGACGATCACCACCTGCACCACGGCCGCTGCGAGTTGATGGACGGGCAGTTGATGCCTTGCTTCGAGATGCCGTCCCGGGCCGATCATGTGTTGGAGCGGGTCAAGACGCAGGGGCTGGGGCCGGTGGAGGCGCCGCAGGATTTTGGCCTGGGGCCGATCCAGCGTATCCACAGCGCGGCATACCTGGAATTTTTCAAAGGCGCCTGGGACCGCTGGGCCAAGTACAACCGCGACGGCGACTTGCTGCCCTTCACCTGGCCGGCTCGGACCTTTCGCACGGTCATCCCCACCAGCCTGCACGGCCAGTTGGGTTATTACAGTTTCGACGCCGGCGCGCCGATCACCGCCGGCACTTGGCAGGCGGCCTACAGCGCCGCGCAAGTGGCCCTCACCGCCCAGGCGGACATCCAGCGTGGGGCGCGCAGTGCCTTTGCCTTGTGCCGCCCACCGGGGCACCACGCCGCTGGCGACTTGATGGGGGGTTATTGCTACCTCAACAACGCGGCCATTGCCGCCCAGGCCTTTCTCGACCAGGGCCATAAGAAGGTCGCGATCCTGGATGTGGATTACCACCACGGCAACGGCACCCAATCGATTTTTTATGAGCGCAGCGACGTGTTGTTCGCGTCGATCCACGGCCATCCGGAGGCGGAGTTTCCGTTTTTCCTGGGTTATGCCGATGAGCTCGGCGAGGGCGACGGTGAGGGTTTCAATTTCAACTACCCTTTGCCAGCCGGCTCCGGCTGGGACACCTGGAGCGCGGCGCTGGAGCAGGCCTGTGGGCAAATCCGGGGCTACGACGCCGATGTCATCGTCGTGTCCCTGGGCGTGGACACGTTCAAGGACGACCCGATCTCGCAATTCAAGCTCGACAGCCCGGACTACCTGGCGATGGGCAAGCGCATCGCGGCGCTCGGCAAGCCGACGCTGTTCGTGATGGAAGGCGGCTACGCGGTGGCAGAAATCGGCATCAATGCCGTGAACGTTCTTGAAGGTTTCCAAAGCGCCCCATGAGGAACAACAGCATGAACAGACTCAAGCGTTTAATGGCCCCAGCCGTGTGCGCCGCGCTGCTTTGCGGCGCTGTCCAGGCCGAGGAGCGCACCTTGCGCGTCTACAACTGGTTCGACTACATCACGCCCAAGGCCCTGGAGGACTTCAAGGCGCAGAACAGCCAGGTCAAGCTGGTCTATGACATCTTCGACACCAACGAGGCCCTGGAGGCCAAGCTGCTGACGGGCAACTCAGGCTATGACGTGGTGGTGCCGTCCAACGTGTTCCTGGCCAAGCAGATCGAAGCCGGGGTGTTCCAGCCCCTGGACCGCAGCAAGCTGCCGAACTGGAACCACCTCGACCCCAAGCTGATGAAGCTGATCGAAGCCAACGACCCGGGCAACAAGTTCGCCGTGCCCTACATGTACGGCACCATCCTGATCGGCTTCAACCCGGACAAGGTCAAGGCCGCCCTGGGCGCCAACGCGCCAGTGGACAGTTGGGACCTGATCTTCAAGGAAGAGAACATCAGCAAGCTCAAGCAATGCGGCGTGGCCTTGCTTGATTCGCCGTCGGAAATACTGCCCCTGGCCTTGCAGCACCTGGGCCTGGACCCCAACAGCAAGCAGCCGGCGGACTACGCCAAGGCCGAGGCGCTGATGATGAAGGTGCGCCCGTACATCACTTATTTCCACTCGTCCAAGTACATGGCCGACATCGCCAACGGTGATATCTGCGTGGCGGTGGGTTATTCCGGCAGCTTCTCCCAGGCGGCCAACCGGGCCAAGGAAGCCAAGAACGGTGTGACGGTGGACATGCGCTTGCCCAAGGAAGGCGCGCCGATCTGGTTCGACATGCTCGCGATCCCCAAAGGCGCGAAAAACCCGGACGACGCCTACACCTTCATCAACTATTTGCTGCAACCGCAGGTGATTGCGCCGGTGAGTGATTTTGTCGGTTATCCAAACCCGAACAAGGACGCCACCGAGAAAGTCGACCCGGCGATCCGCGGCAATCCCAACCTCTATCCGACGGAAGCGGCGATGGCCACGCTGTATACGCTGCAGCCGTTGCCCAGGGACGCCGAGCGGGCCCGGACGCGGGCTTGGACACGAATAAAGTCCGGTCAATAAGCGAAAAATGGCTGCCTATACATAATTACCACCTGCGCCGTCCCGTGCCTCCCTAGCATGAAAAACCCGAAGCGTTCGGCTTCGGGTTTTTCATATCTTGAGATAAGGGACTACTCAAATGACACTCGATGCTACCGACACAGACCCTATATCCGACGCAAGCATCAGGGGGGCGTTGCTCAACCAGTTACTTGCAGGCCCCAGCTATCCGGACGTTGCCGCTGAACTCCTGCGGCGCGCGCTCAAAGACCTCTACCCTTCTCTGGACCTGGACCCCTACGCAACTGTTCTCGGCACACCGGACTGGGACATCATTGACGGTGAAATCGTGGCGCTCCCCACCATTTACCAATCGCTCAGTGATTTGCTCGCCGAGCGAGCGGACTCAAACGAGCCGACGTTGTTGATTGATGGGCTGCACTTTCTGACTCAGCTCCCCATCACCGTCCCGGAGGCGTATTTGCCGGTACGCATCGACCAGATTGGACGCCTGATCAACGAGTTGGTGCCCGCCATGCCGGCGGCCAGCCAGGAAAAACAACTGGCTTACTGGAACACTCCATTCGGCAAGTACGCTGCGCGCTGGCAGGAAATGTCCGACACGCTGCGCAAAATCTGGAACGTCAAGCAGGTGAAGGGCTGGACGGAGACTGAATGCGACATGGCCAGGCAGCTGTTTCTCCACCCCGTCCCCGCAGACCGCAAGGATAAGTATGACAGCCACGCCTACCTGGTTGACGTCGAAGCCGTCGAGGACGGACGAACGATCCGCGTGAACGAAAATTCGTTAGTCGTGCTGGTCGGCCTGATCGACAACAAGGAGGTTGTTCTTACGCATTCATTGCTCAATGGCTACGAGAGGTTCGACTCACGCGATGCATTTGAACGGTCGCTTCCGAGCCATCTGGGTGATCTGGACGGGATGAAAATAAGGTGGCAGTTTTATGAGCCCAGCGGCAACGTTTTTGACAGCAAGGCCTGCGGGCTTATCGCCATGCAGGTCCGGATCCTCGGCCTCAGCCACGCGGAGTTGAATCGGGCCTTAGCAGGAATCGAACCATCCGCTTTCGGATTGACGACCGGGCCCGGAGAGTCCTGGTTCAAACATCAAATACCCGAGTGGCTGAAGCAAGCATCCGAAGCCGACCAGACACTGTTTGCCCAGTACATGAAGGATCTGTCGGCGCTGAGCAGTTCCCATGCCGGCAAGACCTACCTGGACGATATTCCGGCCATTAAAGAGTACGCGTCGAATGCCCTGAAAGCCCAAATGCGATCCGATCAGGGCACCCTTTCGACGCCAGCCCCGGAAAACATCGAGGTAGAAATAGAAAGCCCCGTTGTCTGGGGAACCTTCGTCGTCCCGTTCCAGTCGGACACGACCTCGTTCAACCTCGTTGAACTGGCCTTGCAAAACTTGATCGCACTGCCATCTGGCAATAGAACCGTGAGCGCTCGTGACGGGACCGAGTTACCCGAGTGGGTCACCGTGGATTATCTTGAAAACCTCATCACTCAGGTCGATATCGGCCGCGTCTATCCGCAGTTGGTCAAAACCAAACTGCTTGACGATCCGGCGGAGTCGAGCCGTCGGGAAAAGTTGTACACCGAACAGCTACGCGTACAGCTGCCGTTGCTGGCGCTGGAAGCCAAACTGCGGGGCCAAGGCAACATAGATGACCGCGGTTGTCGTTATGTCGCGGCGCTGATGGAAACGTTGGAAGCGAACCGCAAGGTTGAAGGCCAAGCCATTGTCCTGCGCAAATTGGCGTTCGTGCCCGAGCTTCAGCTGGGTCTTTCCGAGGACATCGTTGCCAATATGTTCGTGATCGGCCCGCAGACGTCGAGCGCCGGTCCTTGCCTGCTCTACCGCCCGATGCTCGAACCGCAGCTGTGGCAGTTCCCCTCGTTCAGCAACCTGTTATACGCCATCAAACAAACCGATTCCTTGCGCCAATCGGTGCTGGCGTGGCTGCCCGACGGTGTACGGGATACCTACGGCAGATATGTTTTTCCGGGAACCTTGCCCTCGCCTTGGGCCGTCGTGGATTTCGTGGCGGCTCCCATCACGTCAGTAACCAACGCTGGCCCTGTCACGCTCAGTGACGAATCCCTGGGAAGCGACTTCATGCCGCTATTGTTCAAGGCCAATGCCGACGCCTTGGTCACACTCGCCGACCGTCAGTCTGTCTCTGACAGCGAGAGCCGCTGGGCGTCTTTCAAACAAGCGGGTTGGCTGATTTTAAATCTGGCGCTGCCCTATCTCGGCACCACCGCGAACACAGCGGTCTGGCTCTGGCAAATAATGAATGACCTTGAACAATTGACGCAAAACGATGGAATAGCCGAGGACCAGGTCAAGGGCCAGGCCAAGTGGGAGATCTTCGTCGATTTACTGCTCAACGTGGCATTGGGTGTCGTCAATGCTGCAATCGATCGTCGCAAGTCAAACAACCGCGGTCGTCCAACAGAAGCTCCGGAAACCGCCGCAGTGAAGCCATTGCCGGAACCGGAAATCGGTGTGCCCGAGCTCAAACCCAAGCCCGTGATCGAGGCACTCGCGCCGCTTGCCCAACAAGAGCTGTCGCAAGATCACTACGACATCATCCATACCAGTGGCGTCTTGATGGGTAAAGCCAGGAAGGACATCAGCCTGCTCGATAGTTTCAGCATCGAGGCCCCCGACGACCCAGGACTGCCAGAGAGCGAAGGCGCGCTCAAGGGCCTCTACCAGAAGGATGGGCACTGGTACACGAAGATGTCGGACAAATGGTTCGAGGTCACGGTCCAGACAGAGCAAGTCAACATTGCAGACAAAACACGCACCGGACCTGCGCTGATCAGGGATGAACGAGGTCAATGGCGAATCGATAGCCGATTACGCCTAAGCGGCGTCGGGTCAAAAGGTGTCATGCAACAAGTCGTCCTCAGCGCACAGCGCCGGAACGTCCAGTTGCTGGCTGAACTCACTACATTTGAAAAACAGAAACTGAGCAACGAGCGCTTGCTGACCGCAGATGCCCAAGCCTTTAAGCAAGCCTCCAGCGCAACCAGAGCGATTTTCCGTGACGTCTACTCGAGGACCTTGGCAGAGCAACGGCACTACTATGATGAAGCCCTGAAGAGATTGATGGAATGGCCGGTCTTTCAATCAAGGCCCGATTTCCCCCGAATAGGCGTTGCCTATCTGGACGCGCAAATCCACTTCACCTTTGCGGAAATGGCCGTGTTGCAAGAGCGCTTTGCCCCTGCCATGAATCAAGCGCTGAGCATGGCCCAGTCTCGGGACGTAGTACTGGAGCAACAGCACATCGACGCAGCCAACAACATGATTGCTCTCGGCGACGACATGATCGAGCGTCTGGACTATATGGAGACACGCTTTTCCGAGCTCAAGCGACTGGGACGTGGAGGCGTTGAGATCATCCGGGACCATCGCGCAACGATGCCTCTCTACGTGAGCGACGATTTACGGTTCCTTCAACTGGATATGTATCGCCATCTCTGCCTGACCCTTGAAAGCGTCGCCACGATGCCCGAAGGCTGGCGCGAAATAAACCAACTGATCGACACGGCAATAGTGGCCGCCCAAACCCTGCATGATGCGATCGATGAGCGCAGCGAGATCCGGCTGGATGAGCAAATCGATGCGCTCGGCGGCCTGACGGAACAGTTCACCGCCATCGACGAACACCTCGACTACATCGACAGCGAATACAAAGGCAGCACCGACCTGCAACATCTCAGTCGCCTGCGACAGCGAATAGGTGATCTCAAAAAACAAGCGTTGCTTTATTTGGCCAAAACCCTTGATAAGCGAAGCGATGGACAACGATCGGGCGCTCTTTATAAACCACGCCCCGGACCTCGGAAAAAAATGATCAGGGCCCGCTTCTGGGGCCTCGTCAGCGGTGAGCCTCGCTTATCCGGCTCGTACGAAGAGACGGGTTGGGTCGATGTGAAGAATCCATTCACGAGTGAAATCATCGCCACGTTCCGCCGTAAGGAAACAGGTGAATGGGCCCAGCATATACCGTCCGACACACCATTGGCGGTCCCGGCCCTTAAGACGAGCATTCAAAAAGGCCAAGCGCTGATCGACGGACTACCGGCCTTCAAGGCGCAAATCGAGAAAGACTTGCAACAGCCAGAACGCACCCCTGCTGGCGTCGCAATGATCCTGAGCGCGCATGCGCGCCGGCTGGAAACAGTCGGGGTAGCAATCAAAAAGGCCCTTGATCAAGTACAAAGTGTGGTCACGAATGAAACGGTTGAACCGTCAGCGGAAAATCAACGCTTGGCGGAGTCCTTGCGCTTGCAACTCAAAAAAGAATCGACGGCGCTGTGGAGCCAGGAGTACGACACCGTACTGGGCCTTATCAAACAGAGCCCACCGACCATGAGTGGTTTGATCTGGTTGAAGGAGCGAAAACTGATTCACATCACCAAACGGATCGCGCGAAAACGTATCAAAAAACCGCAAAAACATTACTTGGACAGATATGAAATCAAAGACTGGAAAACCGGTAAGGCGCTCTGGTTCGCTGACTTCCACTACTCCACGTTTTGGGGCCCCGACCGTAGGTTTGTTTCGGCACGCCTGAAGACGCTGGAGCAGGTCAAATCGGAGGTCGCCGATGTCTCTACGGATGGACTGAGCCAACGTCAGTTGATCGAGCACTACCGCAGCGAAATTGCCTATGATCAGGCCATACAGGTGTTTTTTCCAGAGAGCAAATCATAGGTAATAACCCGGCCTGCGATTGATGTCCCGGTTACGTGCCGTCAGATTTTCCAGGCCTTTATCAAGCTCGCCAGCGCGGTGCCGATCGCCCCTGGCGGGACTGCCGCAAAGCCCAGCACCAGACCGGCGCGGACTTCTGCAGGCGTAGTAGGTAACCAATAGCCACTCAGGCCATTGATTTCCACACCTGCGCTTGCCGCCTGGGCGATCAGTTCAGCTTCACGCTCGATGCTATCCACGGGAACCGTGGCATGCAGCCCGGCCACGACCGTGGGCATGGCGCCGACGCCCGGTACAGCCTTCGGCCAACCTGCCAGCAGGGCATCCCGCCGCGCCAAGGCGGCGCGGCGCATGCGCCGGATATGTCGTTGGAAATGCCCGGCGGCCATGAACTCCGCCATCACGGCCTGGGTGCTGACTTCGGAGTGACGCACATCCACGGCGCGCCGCCGCGCGAAGGCGTCGACCAAGCCTGGCGGCAGCACCAGATAGCCCAGGCGCAGGGCCGGGAACGCCACTTTGCCGAACGTGCCGACGTAAAGCACCCGACCCTGGCGATCAAGTGAAGCCAAGGGCGCCAGGGGCGCGCCGCTGTAGCGGTACTCACCATCGTAGTCGTCCTCGACGACCCAGCCATCGTTGCGTTCGGCCCAGGCCAACAATTCCAATCGCCGTGGCAGGCTCATGACCACCCCGGTCGGATACTGGTGGGACGGCGTCACGTAGGCCAGCCGACAGTGGCTCAACGTACCCAGCGCCGCGCAATCCAACCCGCCGCCATCGACCGGCACACCCCTGACATCGGCACCGGCCACGGCGAACGCATGCCCGGCGGCGCGATAGCCAGGGTTTTCCACCGCCACGACGTCGCCCGGGTCCACCACCGCACGACGTCGCCCGGGTCCACCAGCAGCTGTGCACAAAGGCTGATGCCCTGCTGGGCGCCACTGGTGATCACAATTTGTTCAGCCGTGCAGTGCAGCCCCCGGGAGCTGCGCAAATAAGCGGCGATCAGCCCGCGCAAGCGTGCGTCCCCTTGGGAATCGCCATAACACAACTGTTGCAGATCCGGCTTTCGCCAGAACGCCGCATTCAGCTTGGCCCAGACATCGAAAGGGAACAGATCGAAAGCCGGTACACCGACCCTGAACGCTCGCGGCGGACCACTGGGCGGCTGAGGCAAATGGTGTTCTTCGACGCGGTTCAACGCACCGCTGTGGATAACTTTACTGGATGGAGCCACAGGTAAATCCAGCCAATCTGTGGATAAGGTTGTGGGTAAGCTTGTTGAAAACCCTGTGGATACTTTTGTGGATATATTTTTCAGTGGCAGCGTCGGCGAGGACAGTTTCGCCACGTAAGTACCGTCGCCAACGCGCCCTTCGATGAAACCCTCGGCGTAAAGCTGGTCGTAGGCCCGCACCACGCTGTTGCGCGAGATCGACAAGGCCGCCGCCAGGTCACGGCTGGCCGGCAGGCGCGTGCCACTGGCCAGGCGTCCGTCCAGCACCCGGGCCCGCAACGCCTGATAAAGCTGGCGACTGAGGCCTTGGCGGCGGTCCAGTTCGATGCCAGCGGGGTTGAACGAGAGTGGCGGTGCGGTGTAGTGCATGACAGTCCTCATTAATGGACCTATCGAATTGATCGGAAGTGGCTCTTACAACAGACCAATAGCCTGCCTAGGATGCTCGCATTCGCCAAGGAAAATCATCATGTACAACCCTAAAACCTTTGCCGTCGAAGACCTGCCCCAGTTGCACCAACTAATCGGCGATTGTCGCCTGGCAGTATTGGTTACCCAGGGCGAACACGGTTTGCAGGCCAGCCATTTGCCGCTGTTGCTGGATACGCAACAAGGGCCGAACGGCAGCCTGTACGGGCACATGGCCCGGGCCAATCCACAATGGCGCGATTTAGAAGCCGGGGCCGAAGCCCTGGTGATATTCGCTGGTGCCGAAGCCTACGTCAGCCCTGGGTTGTACCCGAGCAAGGCCGAACACGGCAAAGTCGTGCCGACCTGGAACTACGTGGCCGTACACGCCTATGGCAGCGCTGAGGTATTCAGCGACGCGCATCGCTTGCGCAACCTGGTAGGCGCCCTCACCGACCGCCACGAAAGCGGCCGCGAGCAGCCGTGGAAAATCGATGACGCACCAACCGAGTACATCGACAGTATGCTCAAGGCCATCGTCGGCTTCGCCCTGCCCATCCTGCGCCTGGAAGGCAAGCGCAAGCTCAGTCAGAACCGCAGCCCCGCGGATGCCGCCGGGGTACGCAACGGCCTCGCCGCCAGCCCCGATCCGCAGGATCGCGCCCTCGCTCACCTGATGCCTGAACAACTGCCCAAGGAGTGAACATGAGCCCACTCGACATCCGCCAAGTCAGCGCCGGCGACCACGCCGCCTGGCTGCCGCTGTGGCAAGCCTACCTGCGCTTCTACAACACCGAATTGCCGGACGCGGTGACCCAAAGCACCTGGCAGCGCTTGCTTGATGACAGCGAACCGACCCATGCTGCCCTGGCCTGGCAGGGCGACACGGCGGTGGGCCTGGTGCACTTCATCTATCACCGTTCGAACTGGAGCATCGAGAATTCCTGCTACCTGCAAGACTTGCTGGTGACCGAACAGAGCCGTGGCGCCGGTGTGGGTCGCCAGCTCATCGAGTTCGTCTACGCTACCGCCACGGCCGACGGTTGCTGCAAGGTGCACTGGTTGACTCACGAAACCAACGCGACCGCGATCCAGCTCTACGAGCGCATCGCCGAACGCCCAGGCTTCATCCAATTTCGCAAAGCCCTGTAGGAAGCAAAACATGTCGACATCACTGGCCCATTGGAAAGGCGCTCCCGCACCCTTTGCGCGATTGCTCGAAGGACGGTTCATTCGCCTTGAGAAACTCGACCCGGCGCGTCACGCCGACGATTTGTGGCAAGCGCTGGAAGGCCCCGGTGCCGATCCCAAACTCTGGGACTATTTGCCCTACGGTCCTTTCAAGGATCGCAGCGCCTTCGATGCCTGGCTAAACAAACACGCGAGTAATATCGACCCGTATTTTTTCAGCGTGATCGACCGCGCCAACGGCGAGGTGCAGGGCATTCTGAGCCTGATGTCCATCGTCCCGGCCCAAGGCCGCATCGAGATCGGCCACGTGACGTTCGGCGCGCCGATGCAGCGCTCGCCGAAAAGCACCGAGGCGGTTTATCTGCTGGCCAAAGAGTCGTTCACCTTGGGTTATCGCCGCCTGGAATGGAAGTGCAACAACGCCAACGCCCGTTCCAAATACGCTGCCGAGCGGCTGGGCTTCACATTTGAGGGGGTGTTCCGCCAGCACATGGTGCTCAAGGGACAGAACCGCGACACGGCGTGGTACTCAATGCTGGATTCTGAATGGCCGACGGTCCGTGCAGGGTTCGAGCGATGGTTGAGCGAGGGCAATCAGCGCGAGGGTGGGCAAATTCACAGTCTGGCGCAATGTCGAATGTAGCCTGCGATACCTTTCGACTCCCCATCGCAGGCGAGCGCGCGATGAGGAGTCGGCCTGGTATTCAATCAGCGGGTTTATTTGCGTCTGGTTTTGGTGCCTTAGGGTCTCCAAACAATTTCAGGGAATCCGCCGACACGCCGTCCCTAACATATTGCCAAGCCCAGTCGGGCATTCGCATATGATTTTCCAAGTGCAATGCAAAATCCAGACGACTATGTCCCAAGCGATTCGTTGGGAAGTCGAAGTTATATAAATATTGCTGTGCCCGCCGTTGGCCGAGGCTAAAAAGCCCACGAATAATCCGGTTCGCACGGACTTCTTCTGAAGTAAGACTGGTCTCTAACGCCAACGCGAAATGCAACTCAGAACTTAATACCCCAGGCTGCCCAAGCGCCAGCCGAATGTGTGTATCGCTAAAGTGTGGCCCAATCAAATCCTCCCAAATTTGCCTGGCGCTATCGAGAGAGAATCGCTGTAACGAGCTCCATAAGCCAGGCGTATCGAACAACAGACTGATCCTGGCGTTGGACGCACGCTGCCCAAGAGCACTAAAAAAATTCAAGACCCAGGCAGGCTCGTCGCCGACTTCTTGCTCGTTGCCTAAGAAAATCCTGAAAGCCTCCAGTTCAGTCCGGCGAGCGATGATACTTCCCAGGTTTCGATCGTTGAACGGGCGCATCCAGTCAATATCAAGATCCGTGGTGTTCAATAACTCCGAATAACGGCTATTGGCATATTCGGCAATCAGGCGAAGTCGTACATTGGACAGCGTGGTATCGCGCAACCACTCTGCAAACAAGCTCACGCTCAGCTTGTCACCCAGCGTCCAGGCAACGATGGGGGATCCCAGTAATATTTCAGCCCGCCTTTGCAGGGCAGGAAAGCGACTAAGAGCTTGGCGGTACAGGCTCCTGGTGTTGTCCGCATTGGTGTGGTCTATGAACGCATTAAGCAGCTCTGCCTGATCATCAATCACCCGACCGGTTGTCTGCCTGATTCTTTGTGCCAACTCTTCCAACTCATCGCTGGTCACCAGCGAAACGCCGTCGAGCAGTTCTTCGAGTTCATCCTCATCGAGATGACCATGCGTCTCCTGATCGAACAGGACAAAGGCGTCGTCAGCGACGCGATGATTAAACACCAGCTCCCGAGCGGTGACACCATACTCAAGCAATATGTGGATCTGATCATGGCTTAACAAGAAATGATCCTCTTCGATCAACTGGACGATATACCGATGCTGAACGGGCGCTAACAAGACATTTTTCAAGAAGTCGTGCAGGGATTGCCGTTCTCGTGACGTCAGGGGCCCATACCAGCGACGCAGCGGACCGGCTGCCCGCACTGATAAATATCGGCCAATCTGTTGATATATTTCCGCCGGTAGAACGCCGCTTTGCGCTCGGTTCAATACCCTACGGCCTGCGCTATTGATAGCACTGCTCAAGTAATTCAAGGCCGGCTGGAATAATTGATGCGGGTTAGGACCGCCATCGATGATTTGTGTCAGATCTCTGAACGCGGCGGTACCCAACAGGTCTTTCAGCGGCGCTGCATTGTGAAATAGCGCCAGCTGCATGCCGGAGCCTTGTTGTGCCGGAAGATAATGTGCCAACTCTGGATGTTGATCGATATAACGAGCCGCCTCATTGCGAAGCCCCCGCATCGTGAACCTACCTTGCGCTTGGCCTTCATTCAGCCCTTGGGCAATGGCATTGAAGAAACAGTCCCCGTCGGCAGGAATATCCACCGTGCGATCATTCAAGATCAAGCGGTAATGATTGGTCCTGACCCGGCTCAGGACGACATCGTTGGGCAATTGATCCGGGTGATGGCGCAGCGGATAGATACGTTCATTCTCGCCTGGGGTAAATCGCACCGACCATTGATTGTTCCGCGCTATTTCATCCCTGATCAGCAGGCTTCGGTTGCTCGGCCAACTCCCGAGACGAGTCATGATTGCGGGCACCAGGTCCATGATTTCATTGTCCCAACTACCCGGCGTGCGGATTACATCGGAAATACTCGTTAAAGCAGGCACCTTGGGGTCTGAAGGGCCTGGTCCGGGAGAGCTGCCTGCTCGTCGTTTTCCTCCCCCCTGGCCGAACCCTACGGCGCGCCATTCGCCATCGGGCATCTGCGCGACTGTACTTCTCATCACGCCGCTCGAGCGGATGCTCAAGCCCGTCATTGGATCGACAAGGGTAGCTTCAGAGGCGTTCAGCCGGGTGTGATCGTGCACCCGAAAAACCGTCCCGTCGGGTTGCCGAACATACACGCGACGGCTAACGCTACCGGTAGCATTGTCGGTAATGGAGGGGCGATAAAAACCTTGGGCATCCGGCGACGCCCCTTGGATCAAGGCTGGATCCGTCACGGCATAGCGGCGATACAGCGTTTCTTCCAATGGCAGGCCGGCCGGCGCTTCTCGCTGGCTCTGACGAGCCGCGGCCGTCACGGGGGAGGCCTGCCCCTTTAGCGGAAGGACCCAGCCATGAACGGAGCGTTGGTTTATACGCGATGAGAGATTATGCACATGTATCAGGGTCTTCAGATCCATTGGAATACCGGTTCTGAATGCGCTGTAGCCAACCTCCACCGCACTACTGAGTAATCGAAAGCCAGGGGTAAAAAGCAAACCGACCAGATCCATCATGCTTTCCACCACCGCCATGCCGATCCTGAGCGCCGCTTGACGTTGCATGTCTCGGTTACTGGTGGAACGGTGATCCGCATACGCGCTGTGGAAGTTGACGTGCGCCTGGTGAAAGGTCTCGAGAAAGTCACCGGTGATCAACATGCCCCGAATCAGGGGGCGACTGCGATGCTGTCCCAGCATTTTTTTTATTTCCTCTTGATCGGCACTGGAAATACGCGAACGGAAGTATGTCCGCCATTCTTCCTGTCGCAGAAGCGCTGCAACGCCATCGCTCAGATCAGAAAACTCATGGAGATCGTTACCCTGAGGGCTGTCAGGAAAATAAACAGCGACGGTCCCCTTGATGACCGGCCCGTCCTGATCCGTAACAATCAGCGCACCCTCGATGCTGACCGCATCGCCCATCGTCCCGTTCTGCCCACCAATGCCAACGCTTCCCCCCAGTAGAAGACCATAGACATTCACGTGTCGTCCGCCGACTTCGGCACGCCCTTCTGCTGTCGGCGATTGCGCTATGGCTCTGAGCCAAAGAGCCAATCGTTTCTTGGACTTCGCTGGTTTGCGGGAGTCGTCCACGACCTCGGTTCTGAATACTTCGCTTCCCTTGAGCGTCGCTTCGTATCCCTTGAGCTTCATATTGGCCAAGTAAGCTACCTGCCACGCCGCCTTATAGGCAGGTTTATTCAACACTTCGCGAATCAGGGTTTCGTAGCTTCCACCGACATCGAGTGTGGTTGCCATCCTGGCGAGTTCATCCCCTGCCAAAGTAATCGGGAAACCGGTGGCTGGGTGCCGTATACGCTGGCCATGCCGGTCGACCAAGTAGACGGTCAGTATCTCTCTCAGGGTATTTGGATATTGATGTGGACGCACATTATCAAGCATTAACTGGGTCAAGCTGGTAATGCGGGAATTCCTGGGGTCAACAGTTTTCCCGGAAAAAAACGTGATCATTGTTTTGTCCGGATCGGGATGTATATTCGTATGCACGGTTTGCTGGAGATACTGTTTGATCTTTCGCCGGGCGAACTGCTCCAACGTCTCAATGCCATCGCCCAGTCGGTAGGCCGCGTTTAGAGTTTTGCCTTCCAAACGGCGATAGTGGGCTTGCTCCAAAGGCGTCGCGGTTTTATAGAAATCGGGCCGGTTGTTCTCGATTTGCGTAGCGACACGAAAAATCAGCGGCTCGACAAGGCTTAACGTGGGTAGAACCAGCGCATCCTCGACATTCCTTGCAAAGGTCCTCACCGCGACCGTCTCGTTTTCCGGCGCATTCAATGCTGTTTCGAGAGCAGCGCTTTGCAAATCCAACAGCTCTTGCGCCGCGACGGCAAAGACATGTCCAGTGCGTTCAGTGGAAATATCCAGGACCTTGCGTTGTTGATCCTTATAAACAGGCAGCACGCGAGCGACTAATTGCTGAAAAGAACCGAACCGTTGCAGTCCGCGCTCCAGAGAGTAAAGAAACAACATCTGTTGGTCCGCTCGCTTGATAACCATCGCACCAGGCCATTGCTGCGGTGTATCGACGCCCATGTCGAGCATGACCGCATATACCTGCGGTATGGGCGCTCGCATCAATCGGTTTCTGTCCGCTTTCGCAGGGTGGGTGGTGATGAGGTCCAACAAGCGATCCTCGTCACCGTGCAACGTGCGCAAGCCCTGGACTGATTTGGCAGCGGGATCCCGATCAGCCTTGTACAAGTCGAGAAAATGTAAAAACCGCTGGGAAAGCAAATGGGCGAAGGCCGCCTCTACCGTCTTCAAGGTTGTCGAACCGAGCCAGTCCCCGTCATTTACAGGGTGACGAAAGTGCGCAAGTCCAGCACGGAACTGACGGCTCACGTGGTCATTGGTTGGCGGATTGGCAATATGCAATGCCGACTCCATGGCTCGGAGCATGGGCATATCCACCGGCACGGCAAATACGCTATGGGTTTCATCCACCTCATCTGGACGGGTGAAAAACCCCACCTCACCCAGTGTGTAAGCAGGAGGTGAATCGGTTGATACACCATCCCACATAACCTCAGAAAAGCTCTTCGAGGCAGTCAACGACCGCTCACCGTTCGAATCAGTTGCATAATGATTCACGTACCAGTGATCCGGATCGATACGCTCAAGCAATGAGCTACGAAACTTGTGTGTTGGAATGGTTGCCTTGATGGCTTTAACCAACAAGTCCTTGAGTACCGTATCGAATGTTGGCAGGCCAGCGAACAAACGGGTCAGTGCTGCTTGGTTAGCGTCCAGCAGGTTCAACTGTCTGAGTTGTTCCTGTTCCTGTTCCTGGACACTTGTGGGTGGACCAGCGGCCTGGCCGCTGGCGGATAGCAGGGAAACGACAGAGATCGACGAATCGTCGGATCCATTTCTGGAATCAATAGGCATTTGACCGTCCATGGTGGATTGAAGGCCAAAACCTAACGCGTTAATCAACCAGACATGACATACATATATATCGGGTCGCGACCAAGCCCGAAAAAACCGTAAGCAATCATTTTCAGGACGTTTTACGTGCGGCCAGGAACGATCGCAGCGATTCGGGCGTTACCCCCGCTCGAGCATACTGCCAAGCCCAATCCGGGATCGATCCATGACGAGCCAGGTAACGCGCGAGCGCTAGGCGGCTATGGTCTGCAAGCGCCCCTGTAAACTCAAAATTGTTCATAAAACGCAGGACTTGCCGTGGGGTCACGCCATAAGCGCCGAGAATGATCCGATGGGCGTGAGCTTCGTCCAGAGTCAGGCTGTCGATCAATGCGCTGGTGAAAGCCGACTCGGAACTCAACGAACCACGCTGCGCCAATGTTCGCCGTATATTCTCATCGCTGAACTGCGGCCCCACCAAGTCCTCCCAGATTCGCCGGGCGCCGCGCGGTGAGATGCCCGGCATCGCTTGAATGGCTCGCCATAGGTTCGGGGTCTCGAAAAAAATTGCGATCCGGTTATTGGAAGCCATCTGGCCTGAAATGCTGAACAAACCCACGGCCGTCGACATATTGCTGTCTTCGAGATACTGAAAGCCTGGGAGAAAATCCCAAAAACTCACCAGTTCGTCCTGCTGGCGAACAAGATTATGCAGATTGCGATCATCGAACGGTCGCATCCAATCGATATCAATGCGGCCCGTTCTCACTATTTCCTGGTAATGGCTACTGGCATATTCGGCGATGATTTGAAGGCGCGCGTCATTCAACGCCGGATCTCGTATCCATGCCGCGAGCTGTTTCACCGGGAACAGGCCGCCCAGGTTGGAAGCGATCACGGGGCTGCGCAGGAGGATCCGGGTCCGTGCCAACAAGACGGGGTAACGCTCGAGGGACACGATGAGCAAATCCGTGAGGTCATCGACCCTGTCGTAGTAAACGAACTGATCCATCAGGTAGATATCGTCATCGATACGCGTGCCCGTTTCACGCTCGAATCGTCTCGCCACTTTCTCCAGGTCGTCGCGATCGACCAAAAGGGCACCATCGAGCTGTTGGTCGAGCTGATCGTCAGTGAGCTGGCCGTGCACGGCCTCGTCGTACTTGACGTAGGCCATCTCATTGCGGGGGTGATGGTCTGTCAGGTCACGGGCCCGGACACCGTATTCGAGCATGACGTGCACCACGTCCTGAGAGAGCATGAGGTATTCATTATTGAGCAATTCGGCGATTTCCCGGCTGGCGATGGGCTGCAACAGCACATCCTCGAAGAATGCCTGCAAGGCCTGACTCTTCTGCGTGTAATACGGAATGCTGCTGAGCAGCAGGCGACCCGGCATGCGGGGTGAGAGGAGGTGCCCGATGTGTTGCAGGATCTCCGGCGGCAAGTCAGCCACCTGAGCCTGGTTCAAGACCCTGCGCTCCATCGCTCTTACATGCAGGTTCAAGTAGTCCCGAATCGGTTGGAACAAGCGGTGTGGATTGACACCTCCATAAATGACTTGGGTGAGATCGAGCACCGCCTGCTCGCCCATGATGTCTGCCAGCGTCGGTGCATTATCAGAGAGCATCTGCTGGATCCCGGAGGGTTGCACCACCAGGTAATCATTCACTTGCGGATGCAGGTCGATGTAGTCGGCGACGTCATTGCGCAATCCCTGCATCGAAAACCTCTGCTGTGCCTGCCCCTCGTTCAATCCCCGGGCGACGGCATTGAAGAAGCAGTCACCATCGGCATCGAACGCGACGACCTCTTCACCCAGCAGCAGGTTGGCGACGACCTCTTCACCCAGCAGCAGGTTGTAATGGTTCTCACCGATCCGGCTCAAGACGATATCCGTGTCTGATCTCAGCGGATGATCAATGGCCGGATAAGCCCGTTCAACCTGCCCCGGTGTGAACCGTACCGACCAGTCCTGACGCTCCGGCCTTTGCTCGATGATCAACAAGCTCCGGTTGCGTGGCCAATTCGGCAGCTGGGTGACGAGGGCCGGGACCAGGTCCATGATCTCGACGTCCCACTCGTTTGGCGTACGCACCAGGTTGGAAGCGCTGCGAGGCAATGCGGCAGGCCGCTTAGGGTTTGAAGGGCCTGGCTGGGGGGACGGCGAGCGCTTGCCGCCGCCCGAGCCGTGTCCTACCGCGCGCCATTCCCCATCGGGCATCCGCGCCACGGTACTCCTCATCACGCCACTGGAACGGATGCTCAAGCCCGTGACAGGGTCGACGATGGTGGCCTCGGTGGCCCTCAACCGCGTATGGTCGTGCACCCGGAACACCGTCCCGTCGGGTTGCCGCACATACACCGGGCGGGTCACGCTCCCCGTGGCGTTCTGTGTGAGCGTGGGGCGATAAAAACCCTGGGGATCCGGCGTGACCCCTTGCAGCAACGACGTATCCGTCACCGCATAACGGCGATAAAGCGCCTCTTCCAGCGGCAGCCCGGCCAACGCTTCGGCCGGGTTTGGGCGACCCGTCATCGCCAGGAAAGTGGACTTGCCGCGTACCGGAACACTCACCCCACCGGCCAGCCCTTTCTGCACATGGTTGGCCACGCGATCGACGAACGCCAGGGTGGGCAGGTTCGTCGGGACAGCACCGGTCTTGAGCACCAGCAACCCGGTCTTGATGGCGCGCTTGAGCATCTGGAAACCGGGCACCAGCAGCAGGCCGGCCAAGTCGAAGATGATCTCGACCGTCATCATCGCCAGCTTCGCCGCGGTTTGATGGCTGATGTCCCGGTTGCTGTTGGAGCGGTGATCCGCGTAGGCGCTTTGGAATTCGACATAGGCCTTATGAAGAACCTCAAACAGATCGCCGCTCAACAGCACCCCACGAATCAACGGTCGACCGCCTTGCTGACCCAACAAGCGCTTGATCTGCCCGGGATCCAGCGTGGAAATGCGCGAACGGAAGTACGCCTGCCATTGTTCTTCCGGCAACAGCCCGGCAATGCCGTCGCTCAGGTCAGCGAACTCGCGGAAATCGTCACCACCGGGGCTGTCCGGGAAATAAACGCCCACGGTGCCCTGGATATCCGGACCGTCGTGATCGGAAAAAATCAATACACCGTCGATGCTGACCGCATTGTTCAGCGCATCTTGCTGCCCTCCTGCCCCCACGCTGCCGCCCAATACCAGTCCATGGACGCAGACCTTGCGCCCGTCGACCCACGCACGCCCCGCCGCTGTCGGTGAACCCAGGACCGCGTCCAGCCAGAGAGCCACCCGCTTGCGTGACCTCGGTGGATTGAAAGCCTTATCCAGCAGGGAGGCCTTGAACACCTCGTCGCCCCTGAGCGCGGCCTCGTAGCCCTTGAATTGCAAATTGGCCAGATACGCCGCTTGCCACGCGGCCTTGTATTGAGGTTTGTTCATCTCCCTGCGCAGCAGCGTTTCATAACGGCCCCCGACATCAAGATGGTTCGCCATCCGCGCCAGTTGCGTGCCCGTCAACGTGACAAAAAAACCATTGGCCGGATGCCGGACACGTTGGCCATGCCGGTCAAGCAGATACACCGGCAGGACCTCCCGCATTGCATTCGGGTATTGATGCGGGCGCAGGTTATCGAGCATCAACTGGGTCAGGCTGCTGCTACGAAACTGGCTTGGACGGGCACTGCCGCCCTGGAACAGCATGATCGTGGTTTTGTCCGGGTCCGGCTCGATGCCCGGATATACGGTGCGCTCAAGGTATTGCCTGATCTGCTGGCGAGTGAACTGCAGCAGCGTCGGGACTCCGCCGCCCAAGGCGTAGACGGCCTTGAAGACCTGCCCTTCCAGACGACGATAATGGGCTTGCTCGGAGCGGGTCGCAGCCTTGTAGAAACCCGGGCGATTGTTTTCCACCAGGGTTTGCTGGCGCACCGCCAAGGGCTCGGCGAGCGACAACATGGACAGGCCCAGCGCACTTTCAACGCGTTGCGCGAAGGTGTTCAACGCGAGCGTCTCGTTGCCTGGCGCGTTCAGTGCCGTTTTCAGTGCAGTGCTTTGCAACTGCAGCAGGTCATCCGCCGCCACCTCAAACACATGCCCGGACAGTTCGGTCGTTATATCCAGGATGGTGCGCTCCTGCCCGTCGTGGGTCGGGTGCACGTTGCTGATCAGGTCTTGTACCGAGCGGAATCGCTGTAACCCACCTTCCAGGGAATACAGGAACAACGTCAGGCGATCGGTAAACTTGATCACCATCGCGGCAGGCCATTTCTGCGGTGCCGCCGTCCCCATGGCCAGCATCACGGTGTAGACGTGGGGAATAGGGGCCAGCAGCAACCGGTTTCGGTCCGCCTTGGCAGGATGGGTGGTGATGATGTCCAGCAGGCGGTCTTCATCTTTCTGCTGGATGCGCTCACTGGGCGTGAGTTGGGCGGCCGGCCGCCGATCGACTTTGTAAAGGTTGAAAAGATGCAGGAATCGCAGGGAAAGCCAATGAGCGAAGGCGGCCGCCGTGGTGGGCAGCTCGAGGTTGTCTTCGCGGTAGGGGCGGCTGCGAAACTGGGCCAAGTCGTCGCGAAACTGGCGCTTCACGCGCTCATTCGTGGCGGGGTTGGCGAGGTAGAGCACCGCCTCCATGGCCCGTAGATCCTGCGCGTCCAGCGGATCGACAAACAGGCTGTCGGCCTCCTTCGCCGAGTCTGGACGGGTGAAGAAACCCACACCGCTGCCCTTATAGGTCTCGGGCGTATCCGTCTGCATGCAACGCCACAGGACGTCGGTAAAACTCTGCGAAGTCGTCAGCGAGCGCCCGCCGTTGGAGTCAGCCGTGAAGTGCCCCACATAGCAGAAGTCCGGATCAATCTCATCAGGCCGTGAGGTGCGTAACTTACGCGAGGGGATTTTTGTCTGGAGTGTGTTGACCAGCAAACGTTTGAGCACGCTGTCGAACGTCGGAAGACTGGCGAACAGACGCGCCAGTTTCGCTTGGTTGGTATCCAGCAAACCCAATAACCTGGCCTGCTCTTTTCCCTTGGGGCTGAGCAAGTCGGCTTGAGCCGTGCTGTCGGGGCCGCTGGGTAACACGTCGGTGGGTTTGAGAGGGACAACAGGGGGATTCGATGGCGCGCCTGGCGCATCTTCGGAAAAAGTAGACATTCAAGGGCCCGGTTTGATTGAGGAAACCGGACCCTATCCCGTCGCAAAAGCGAAAACGGCATACATATGTATAGGCATCGCCGCGCAAGCGACGAGAATCGTAAGTTTGGATGTCCTGCCCGACTGCTCAGTCCAGCTGTTGCGCCAACACGGCAATGTGCTCCGGCCCGATCCCGCAGCAGCCGCCCAGGTGATTGGCCCCGCGCTTGCGCCAGTCCGCCGCCCATTGCAGGTAACCCGGTGGGTCGAGGTCTTCGCGCAGCGGGTCCAAACCATCGTTGGCCGTCGCTTCCTTCGGTTGCGGCGGGAAGGCGTTGGCGTAGGCACCGATGTGGATTCTCACCCCCAGGCGCTCGAAGGTGTCCCGCGCCGCATCGATGGCCGCGCCGATCACTTCCGGTTGGCTGCAGTTGAACAGCAGCACTTCGACACCCAGTTCCGCCGCCACCGCCGCGGCGTCCGCCACCGGCTCGCCGGAACGCAAGCGTGGCACTTCATCGGTGTCTTCGTCTTTCAGGGTAAACGACAGCCAGAACGGCTTGCCGTTTTTCGGTAGCCCGGCATGAATCGCCCGTGCTTCGACCGTGGAGCTTTGGGTCTCGGCCAGCCACAAATCGACGTGGGGCGACAGGCCGTTCACCAGGGGCGCGAGCAATTCACTGGCGCGGGAGGCGTCGAACAGATCCGGCCGATAGGAACCGAACAGCGGCGGCAGCGACCCAGCTACCCGCACCGCTTTACCTGAAGCCTCCACTGCGCGCCGGGCCAACTCACCCGCCAGCGCGGCCAAGGCCTGGCCTTCGGCGGCGAAACGCGCCTCGCCAATATGGAACGGCACCACGGCGTAACTGTTGCTGGTGATGACGTTGGCGCCGCTGGCGATATAAGCCGCATGCACGGCCTCAACGGCCTGAGGCGCTTCGCTCAAGGCCAGCGCCGACCACTCGGGCTGTCGGAACGGCGCGCCACGGCGTTGCAGTTCACGGCCCATGCCGCCATCGAGAATAACTGTCGTTACTGCGCCCATATGCGATTCACTCATAAGCTTATGAAAAATACTCACTACCGGAGTTGTTCTTATAACTATTTAATACGCACCATTCAGAGAACTACAACTTATTTTTCTAACAGGGCCCTCACATGAAATTACAACCATTGCTGGCCCTGGGCCTGACGCTGCTGGCTGCCTCTTCGCAAGCATTCGCCGGCGCCACGCTGGATCGCATCGAACAGAAAAAAGAGCTGGTTGGTGTGCTGATGGAAAGTTATCCGCCTTTCTCGTTCCTCAACGATCAGAACCAGCTCGACGGTTTTGACGTGGACGTCGCCAAGGCCGTGGCGCAGAAACTGGGCGTGAAACTGCGCCTGGAAACGCCGTCCTGGGACGTGATCGCGGCCGGTCACTGGAGCGGGCGCTATGACATCTGCATCTGCTCGATGACGCCGAGCAAGGCCCGCGCCGAAGTGTTCGACTTCCCGGTGCAGTATTACGCTTCGCCAGCGGTGATCGTGGTCAACGCCAAGGACGACCGTATCCACGGCGCCAAGGACCTGAGCGGCAAGAAGGTTGGCCTGACCAGCGCCTCCAGCTACGAGAGCTACCTGAACAAGAACCTGGTGATCGAAGGCGCCGAGGACACCCAACTGAGCTACCCGTTCGAGGACGTGCAGATCGCCCCGTACGACACCGACAACGTGGCTTTCCAGGACCTGGGCCTGGGCGCCGGGGTGCGCCTGGACGCGGTGCTGACCAACCTGGTGACCGCGCAGCCGCGCCTGACCGAAGACAAGCGCTTCAAGCTGGCCGGCGCGTCGCTCTACTCCGAACCGAACTCGGTGGCCATTGAAAAGGGCGACGCCCAATGGGACAGCAAGGTGCGTGAAGTCTTTGCCCAGTTGAAACAGGACGGCACCTTGAGCAGACTCTCGCAGAAATGGATCGGCGCCGACATCACCCAATGACTTCTTTTCCACCGCCTCAGCCACCGCCACCGGCGGCTGAATCACGCCTGCAAAAAATCTTCGGTTTCCGCACACGGTTGTATCTGACCTGGGCGGTCATGCTGGTGCTGTTCGCGAGTTTCTTCCTGAGCTTCGACCTGAAGTTCTCGATCATCCTCGACAAACTGCCAAACCTGCTAGGTGTGCACCTGGCGCCCAATGGCTTTTTGCAAGGCGCGGTGCTGACGTTGTTCCTGTGCCTGTGTTCGATCGTCGCTTCGTCATTGCTGGGCTTCATCACCGCCCTGGCGCGGCTGTCCAGCAGTGCAGTGGCGTTCGGCATCGCCAGTTTCTACGCATCGTTCTTTCGCGGCACGCCGTTGCTGATCCAGATCCTGCTGATCTACCTGGGCCTGCCGCAACTGGGCGTGGTCCCCGGCGCCATCGCCGCAGGGATCATCGCGCTGTCGCTTAACTACGGCGCCTACCTGAGCGAAATCTTCCGCGCCGGCATCCTTGGCGTCCCCAACGGCCAACGCGAAGCTTCCCTCGCCCTGGGCCTGAGCGAAACCGTGATCTTCTGGCGCGTCACCCTGCCCCAGGCCATGCGCACCATCATCCCGCCGACCACCAATCAATTCATCTCCATGCTCAAGGATTCCTCGCTGATCTCGGTGATGGGGGTTTGGGAGGTGATGTTTTTGGCGCAGTCTTATGGTCGTTCCAGTTATCGGTATATCGAGATGCTGACGACGGCGGCGATTATTTACTGGTTGATGTCGATTGCGTTGGAGCTGATTCAGGCGCGGATGGAGCGGCATTATGGGAAGGCTTATCTGAATAATCGTTGAGTCGGGGTTTTAAGGTTGGTGGGTATATCCATTGCTGCGGTAACGGCCACTTAAGGTTTCGCCCTGACGGCGAGTCACTTTCGAAAAGCCCGGAAGCCGGCCCAGTCAAAAGTAAGCCAAACGCTTTTGCCCCACCACTTGGCACCTCGCCTAGGCTCGGTGTGCCCGAGATCAACGTCCACGCCGAGGCGGCCTGATAGCCGATCTGGCTCTTGATGGGGACCGCGTTTCTCCTGTGGGAGCGAGCCTGCTCGCGATGGGGTCAGCAAGTCCAACATCCATGTAACTAAAACACCGCTATCGCAAGTTTGCTCCCACAGCGTTTACCGTTGATCAATCTGTGGCGTGATGGCTGGGAAGCTTTTGTGGCGAGGGAGCTTGCTCCCGCTTGAGTGCGCAGCGCTCATCGCTTTTTTGGGGCCGCTGCGCGCCCCAGCGGGAGCAAGCTCCCTCGCCACCGGACCGTGCCGTTTCCCAAACCCTTGTGGGTATCCAACATCACCGCAAACTGATCCTCCGCTTTCGCGAGCAGGCTCGCTCCCACAGAAGAAACGCGATCCCACCAATAGCTAGGTCGGCTATCAGGCCACCTAGCGGTGGACGTCGATCTCGGGCGCCCCGTTAACCATGTGTCCGGTCCGTACACTTTTCTGAAAGGGTCGTAGGGCAAAGCTCCGGACCATGAAAGCCAACCAACCAACACGCTGATCGCAGCACAAGCAGCCTACACATTTCATCCGCCGAATCTTTCCCACGGCGAGGAGATGGCTGGCATCGCCGCACAGGGTGAAATTTTTAAAGTGCGACCTCTTTCATCAGAGGTCACATTCGATGCCTACCCAACACACATACCTGCCCCAACATCTTGCGCTGGCAATCGCCTTGGCGCTTGGTTGTGCCGATGTTTCGATGGCTCAATCAGTTGCCGGGGAAACCCATTCCTTCGAAACAACCGGCGAGATGCAGGCTCGTCTCAAGGTGTTCGCGGCTGCGCCGGATACCCATACCCAGAGAGTCATCAAAATCCAGGAAGTCCCTTTGTCGAAGGACGCCAGTAACGATCTGGTGCTTGTCACCAGGCAAGGCGAACTCATCGGGCTCACCGACGGCGGCGGTGGCGCCAACGTCTTGCAACTGGATATCGCCAAGGGAGGCGAGTTAGGTGAAATACGTAATTTCCAGGACCTGTATTTAAAGCGAGGCGAATGGTCAAACAGCAAGGCCTTCGACAGCCGCAGCCTGATTGATTCGAACGCCCAATTGATCAACACCGGTGACATCAACGGAGCGATGCACATTCTTGGCGAACTCGTGAACCAAGGCACGGTGGCCGGGCCTGTGTTCGTGGGAAAAAATGGCACGTTCAGCGGTGGCGGGACGGTCGACGCGCTGGATGTGGCCGGCCTGGTGGAAGTCAATCCTGTAACGGGAGCCCCTTCGGTTATCAACGATTTCAAATTATCCAAGAGCGCGACGTTGGTTTATGGAATCGATGCAGAGAAAGGCAGCGCCACGATCAACGTTGGCGGCACCGCTACCTTGGGCAATGCGACGCTGAAGATCACCGCCGTATCCGGCGAATCCACCGAAGCCGGCAAGCACGTCGTGATCAAGGCGGACAAGATCGATGGGAAGTTTGGAAAGGTCATCAATGAACTCGCTTTCATGACGGCTACACCGGACTACATCACGGAGAAACAAGTGGAACTGGTCCTCGCTCGCAACGAAGTGCCCCTTGAGAACGTCACGGCAAATCCCAACGGCCAAGAATTTGTAGGCGCTATTCCGAAGCCACAGTCAGCCGAACCATCGCCGCCAGTACCTAGCGGCACTTCAGCGCCAGTACCGTCCCCGGCCGACGAGCCGCAAGCCACTCGCCCAACGTCAAAACTCACCGAATCACCAAAAACTGCCGGCGCCGCGCCAACGCCTGCGGCTCAATCGTCGGCCACCCAACCTGTGCCCAAACCCAACGCCGCCATCAACGCCCTGCTTGGCACCAACCTGACCACCGCCGCCGATGCCATCGACCAACTGGGCGGTTATGACACCGCCGATCTGGGCAATGCCACCTTGAGCAGCATCGCGCCAATCGGCACCGGAATGCTCTCGGCCATGAGCCGGAGAAGTCCGGCGGATGGGTACGACAACGGCCAAGTCTGGGTCCAAGCCATCGGCAACAGCGGCAGCCTCGCCAAGCAATTGGGCGACTTCGCCCTCAAGCATTCGACCAAGGGCCTGATGCTGGGAACTGATTGGGCTGTCAGCCCCGATTGGCGGCTGGGCATCATCGGCAGCAAGACCCAGACGCGGATGGACAGTTATCAGTTCGACGGGGCCCTGGACAGTTGGCTCGCCGGCGCGTACGCCTTGCGCCAGGACGGGCCGCTGGCGCTGCGCCTGGGCGCTGTCTATGGCAGTCATGACGGCAGCACCAAGCGCCACGTTGCCTTCAACGGATTCAGGGATCGCTTGAAGGGTCGTTACGATGCCACGACACAGCAGGTCTTTGGACAGATCGGCTACAACCTGGATGTTGGACATTTCGATATCGAACCCTATGTCCAAGTGGGTTACCAGCGCTATCAACGCGATGCCTATACCGAAAAAGGTGGGGACGCCGCGTTGCAGTACAACGGCCAGGCACAGGAACACTACAGCAGCGACCTCGGCCTGCGCCTCGCCCGCCCTTTGGTTTTCGACCGAGGCATGCGGTTGACGCCGCGACTGGATGTCGGCTGGAAGCACCTGTATGGCGACGTAAGGGGCACCTCACATCAGCGTATGGCTAGTGGAAGTGGCATCTATACCGTCAAAGGCGTCGAACTGGACCGTGACAGCTTGCTCTGGCAGGCAGGGCTAGATTTGGCCGTATCGCCACGTCATACCCTGGGACTGAATTACAGCGGCGAAACGGGCCAGGACAACCGCAACGGCGCGTTGACCGGCCAATGGCGGATGATGTTCTGACGGGCGAAAAAAAAGGGGAGCACCTGCTCCCCCGAGGTAAAACAATGCATCGAGGCCGTTTGGATCAGCCTTCGATTTCGATCAGGATCTCGCCCGGGTTGACCCGGTCGCCCTTGGCCACATGAATGGCGGTGACCTTGCCGGCGATGGCCGCCTGGACTTCGGTTTCCATCTTCATGGCTTCGGTGATCAGCACCGCTTGGCCGGCCTTCACCACGTCGCCCTCCTTGACCAGGACATCAACGATGTTGCCCGGCATGGTGGTGCTGACATGGCCTGGCGCAGTGGCTTGCTTGCGCTTGCTGCTGCCGCCGCCGACGAATTCATTGAGCGGTTCGAACACGACCTCTTCGGGCATGCCATCGATGGACAAGTAGAAGTGACGCTTGCCTTCGGCCTTGACGCCCACACCGGTGATGTCGACGCGATAGGTTTCGCCGTGCACGTCGATGACGAACTCGGTCGGCACACCTTCACCGCCCGCGGAGCTCACGCTGCCTGCCTCAGGAATGGGCAGCAGCACTTCCGGGGTCAGGGTGCCGGCTTCGCGTTCCTCGAGGAACTTGCGACCGATGTCCGGGAACATGGCATAGGTCAGCACGTCCTCTTCGGACTTGGCCAGTGCACCGATTTCGCCGCGCAGCTTGGTCATTTCCGGCTTGAGCAAATCGGCCGGGCGCACGTCGATCACTTCTTCGCTGCCGATGGCCTGGCGACGCAGCTTCTCACTCACCGAGCCCGGCGCCTTGCCGTAGCCGCCCTGCAGATAAAGCTTCACTTCGTTGGTGATGGTCTTGTAGCGCTCACCGGCCAACACGTTGAAGAACGCCTGGGTGCCGACGATCTGCGAGGTCGGGGTCACCAGCGGCGGGAAGCCGAGGTCTTCGCGTACCCGCGGGATTTCCGCCAGCACTTCGTTCATCCGGTTCAGCGCGCCCTGCTCTTTCAGCTGGTTGGCGAGGTTGGAAATCATCCCCCCCGGCACCTGGTTGACCTGGACGCGAGTGTCCACCGCGGTGAACTCGCTTTCGAACTGGTGGTACTTCTTGCGCACGGCGTAGAAATACAGGCCGATTTCCTGCAACAGCTCCAGGTCCAGCCCGGTGTCGAATTCACTGCCTTTAAGGGCCGCAACCATCGACTCGGTGCCCGGATGGCTGGTGCCCCAGGCGAAGCTGGAGATCGCGGTGTCAATGTGATCGGCACCGTTTTCGATGGCCTTGAGCTGGCACATCGCAGCCAGGCCGGCGGTGTCGTGGGAGTGGATGAACACCGGCAACGATTGCTCGGTCTTCAGCGCTTTCACCAGCTCGCCAGTGGCATACGGGGTCAGCAGGCCGGCCATGTCCTTGATTGCCACGGAGTCGCACCCCATGGCTTCCATCTGCTTGGCCTGGGCCACGAACGCGTCGATGGTGTGCACTGGGCTGGTGGTGTAGGCGATGGTGCCTTGGGCGTGCTTGCCGGCAGCTTTCACCGCTTCGATGGCGACCCGCAGGTTACGCACGTCGTTCATCGCATCGAAAATACGGAACACATCGATGCCGTTGACCGCGGCCTTGGCCACGAACGCCTTGACCACGTCATCGCTGTAATGGCGGTAACCCAGCAGGTTCTGGCCGCGCAGGAGCATTTGCAGGCGAGTGTTGGGCAACGCGGCACGCAGTTGACGCAGGCGTTCCCACGGGTCTTCTTTCAGGAAGCGCACGCAGGCATCGAATGTGGCGCCGCCCCAGACTTCCAGCGACCAATAGCCGACCTTGTCGAGCTTGTCGCAGATCGGCAGCATGTCTTCGGTGCGCATGCGGGTGGCGAGCAGCGATTGGTGAGCGTCGCGCAGGATTGTGTCGGTAACGTGGATCTTCTTGGACATTGTCATGATTCCTTACAGGCCTGCGTGGGCGGCAATGGCGGCGGCGATGGCCAAGGCCAGCTCTTCGGGTTTGCGCTTGATCGAGTAGTTGGTCAGTTCAGGATGGCTTTCAACGAAGCTGGTGTTGAACTGGCCGCTGCGGAATTCCGGATTGCGCAGGATTTCCTGGTAATACGCGGCGGTGGTCTTGACCCCCTGCAGGCGCATGTCATCCAGGGCTCGCAGGCCACGGTCCATCGCTTCTTCCCAGGTCAACGCCCAGACCACCAGTTTCAGGCACATCGAATCGTAGAACGGCGGAATGGTGTAGCCGGTGTAGATCGCCGTGTCGGTGCGCACACCCGGGCCGCCCGGGGCGTAGTAGCGGGTGATCTTGCCGAAGCTGGGCAGGAAGTTGTTTTTCGGGTCCTCGGCGTTGATGCGGAACTGCAACGCAAAACCCCGGTGCTGGATGTCTTCCTGCTTGACCGACAGCGGCAGCCCGGAGGCGATGCGGATCTGTTCGCGAACAATG
Organism: Pseudomonas sp. Z3-6; assembly: GCF_051131985.1. Lineage (NCBI taxonomy): Bacteria > Pseudomonadati > Pseudomonadota > Gammaproteobacteria > Pseudomonadales > Pseudomonadaceae > Pseudomonas > Pseudomonas sp. Z3-6. The sequence continues at coordinate 174,678 of NZ_CP071644.1, read as the reverse complement.
TCGATACCGGTGATTTCTTCGGTGATGGTGTGTTCCACCTGCACCCGGGTGTTCATCTCCATGAAGTACACCTCGCCTTCGGCGAGCAAAAACTCCACGGTGCCGGCGTTCTCGTAGCCCACGGCCTTGGCGGCGCGCACCGACAGGTCACCGATGTAGGCGCGCTGCTCGGGGGTCAGTTGCGGGCTCGGGGCGATTTCGATCAGCTTCTGGTTACGGCGCTGGATCGAGCAATCGCGTTCGAACAGGTGCACCACGTTGCCGAAACTGTCGCCCAGGATCTGCGCTTCGATGTGCTTGGGATTGACGATGCATTTTTCCAGGAACACTTCCGCCGAACCGAACGCCTTGGTGGCTTCGGAAATCACCCGCGGGAAGGCCTGTTCGAGTTCTTCACGGCTGTTGCAACGACGGATACCGCGACCGCCGCCACCAGAGGTGGCCTTGAGCATCACCGGGTAACCGATCCGATCACCTTCGGTCAGGGCCTCTTCGATGCCCGCCACGTTGCCTTCGGTACCCGGCGTGACCGGCACACCGGCCTTGATCATGCTGCGACGCGCTTCGGTCTTGTCGCCCATGCGGCGAATGACTTCCGCCGACGGGCCAATGAATTTGATGCCGCGTTCAGCGCAGATGTCCGCCAGCTCGGCATTTTCCGAAAGGAAACCGTAGCCGGGGTGCAAGGCATCACAGCCGGTTTCCACCGCCAGGTTCACCAGTTTGCGCGGGTTGAGGTAGCCGGCCAGCGGATCAGCGCCGATGCTGTGGGCCTCGTCCGCACGCTTGACATGCAACGCATGACGGTCCGCGTCGGAGTAGACCGCGACCGAGCGAATGCCCATCTCGGCGCAAGCGCGCACGATGCGGACGGCAATCTCACCACGGTTGGCGATCAGGATCTTTGTTATCAATTGGAGGTTCCCTTGAGCCGGTGATACCACGGCCTGGGATCCAGGCCGACGCGTGACCAGATGTAACAATTGGTCGCAGCTCCACACTAGTCCTGGCTGTGGATTAACAAAAATGAATAATTATTGGGTCATGCATAAGCAAAGACTTATAGTTGAGCTGTCCGCCCCACACCAGAGTACTTAAAAGATGCGTAAGTCGTTGATGCGTATGACATTGCGCCAATTGCAGATTTTTAACGAGGTGTGCGACCTGAGGTCCTACAGCCGTGCAGCCGACGAAATGTCTCTCACACAACCGGCCGTTAGCCTACAGATTCGATCTCTGGAAGAGCTGATTGGCCAGCCGTTATTCGAATACGTCGGCAAAAAACTCTACATGACCGAAGCCGCCGAAGCCCTGCAACGTGCCAGCCGCGACATCTTCGGGCGCCTGGAAAACCTCGATATGCAGCTCTCGGACATGCAGGGTTCGCTGCAAGGCCAACTGAAGCTGGCGGTGGAGTCCAGCGCCAAGTACTTCGTCCCGCATCTATTCGCCGCATTCAAGCGCCAGCATCCGGAGGTCAACCTCAACCTCACGGTGGTCAATCGCGGCCAGGTCATCCGCCGGCTCTCGGACAACCGTGACGACCTGGTGATCATGTCCATGGTGCCCCAGGACATGGGCCTGGAATTCCTGCCCTTTCTCAACAATCCGATCGTCGCCGTGGCGCCGCCCGACCATCCGCTGTGCCACCTGGGTCCGCTGCGCTTGCAGGACCTGGAGCCCTACACGCTGCTGTTGCGCGAGCCGGGGTCCGGCACGCGACTGGCCTGTGAGGAATATTTCAAGGAGAAACGAGTGCACTTCACCCAGACGCTGGAAGTGGCGTCGGCGGAGGCCCAGCGCGAATGCGTAGTAGCCGGGCTGGGCGTGGCGCTGTTGACACGCCACGCCGTGAGCCGGGAATTGTCGTCCGGCGCGCTCATCGAGTTGCCGGTGGAGGAATTGCCGCTGTACCGCAGTTGGTGCCTGGTGCAGGCCAGGGCCAAGCGCCTGTCACCGGTGGCCCATGCCTTCCTGGCCTTCGTTCGCGGCGAGCGCGCTCAGATCATCGGCCTGGTTGAGCGTTTCGACGGGAAGCCGCCGGCGTTGCCTGCCAGTAATTGAACTCTACCGCGTCAGGAAGTTCGCTGATCTCGGCCAGAAGCTGACGCTGTTCATAGCGGTCTTCGATTGCACGACGGAACGCCATGCGGCGTTGGTCTTCCTGCTGACGACGGGTTTTGACGGCGCTGCGTTCTTCGTAGGACTGGGTCATGTCGAGACTCCCAAGACGTATACGGGAGCTTTACGATGACGATGAGGGATGACGGTTTGGCGGCGCGTGCGTTACAGAACGATGAATTCAGGGGAAATGATCCCCTGTGGCGAGGGAGCTTGCTCCCGCTCGGCTGCGCAGCAGTCGCAAACCAGCCAATGCGGTGTATCTGGGAAAATCGTTGGGGGCTGCTTCGCAGCCCAGCGGGAGCAAGCTCCCTCGCCACAAAAGCCCCTCGACCTCAGGGCTTGGGATTCAGTCGTCCAGCGCCTTCACCGACTTGGGCGACAGCCTCAGGCTGCGAAGGCTGCGCTTCACGCTCTTGAGGTGGTTGACCAAGCTCGGGCCACGAGCCATGGCGACGCCCATCGCCAGTACGTCGATCACCACCAGATGGGCGATGCGCGAGGTTAGCGGCGTGTAGATCTCAGTGTCCTCATGCACGTCGATGGCCAGGTTCACCGTGGAAAGCTCTGCCAGCGGCGTCTGGCTCGGACACAAGGTGATCAACGAGGCACCGCTTTCGCGCACCAGGTTCGCGGTGATCAGCAGGTCCTTGGAACGCCCCGACTGGGAAATGCAGATCGCCACATCGGTGGGTTTCAAGGTCACTGCCGACATGGCCTGCATGTGCGGGTCGGAATAGGCCGCTGCCGTCAGCAGCAACCGGAAGAACTTGTGCTGGGCATCGGCGGCCACCGCGCCCGAGGCGCCGAAGCCATAAAACTCGACACGCTGGGCCTGGGACATGGCCGTGACGGCTTTTTGCAACGCCACCGGGTCGAGCTTCTCGCGAACTTCCATGAGGGTATGCAGGGTCGTGTCGAAGATTTTCAGGCTGTAGTCCGCCACTGAATCATCTTCATGGATCGCAAACTGACCGAAGCTCGCGCCGGCGGCCAGGCTTTGCGCCAGCTTGAGTTTCAGGTCCTGGAAGCCCGAGCAACCGATGGCCCGGCAGAAACGCACGATGGTCGGTTCGCTGATGCCGACGCTGTGGGCAAGATCGGCCATGGAGCTATGCATCACGGCCGCGGGATCAAGCAGTACGTGATCGGCGACTTTCAGCTCCGACTTGCGCAGCAAGTGGCGTGACTGGGCGATGTGTTGCAACAGGTTCAAGGGGCTGGACTCTTGTTATGGGCAGATGCCGGGATGTAGCAAGCTTGTAGTTATACTACAAGAATTGGCGCTTTGCCCGTCCAAAACGTAACTGGATTACCTCGCTGCCCCTTTGTTTTGGCCGAGGATTGCCCGATGTAGCAGTCTGGGCCGTAGCGCAAAGCCTCTGCGCTGTCGATCGCCTGACTTCCCGACCCGGCCAGAGCTTCCAACGTGGGCAATAGCGTCTATTTCCAATGAGCCAAACACTCAACAACTTGCAGTTCCCAACAATATATAATCCCTACAACCCTAGGCAGTAGCTCTCAAGCCAAAACCAAGTAGGCCATTGAAAGTTCATTTCTCCTTACAATACCAACTGCCACTTAGCTAACACCATCAAGTCAAAGCCGTTATATTGGCTCCCGCAGGAAGCAATCAACTTTAACTAAAGGAATTACCACTATGAAAATCACAACTAAAGATTGGACAGCACAAATCGATCGTATGCCAGGAGCTGCATCTTTCCGCACCTTTGGCACCGTAACCGTAGCAAATTCCGGCGTTATCCCGACGCTGGTCCGGAGCGCCAAACAGGACAAATCTTTTGATCTACGATTGGAGTTGATACTTCAAAATTCCGACGGGGTTTCGCTACAAGTGCTCACAGACAAGGTTGTCGAATACAAAGAGCTGGGTAAATCCAACGTCACCAGTGTCAGTATTTTTTTCGAAGGAAAGTTGCTGCACCACATTGATGAAATTCTAATCACCCACTAAGCATTCGGCCACAAACAACTTCCCGCCCGACGCATTCGTCGTCGGACGGGAAGTTTCAATCGGCGATCAGGTTCACTCAGCCAAGTGTTCCATCCGCAACAACTTGGCCAACCCCTCGGCTTCCACCGGCCGGCTGATCAGATACCCTTGAACCTCATCGCAACCTTCGTTCCTGAGGAACTCAAGCTGCTCCTGGCGCTCAACGCCTTCAGCCACTACCTTGAGCGACAAGCCATGGGCCATTGCAATGATTGCCCGGGTAATGGCGGTGTCCACGCTGCCCTCGCCCAGCCCGCGGATGAACGCCTGGTCGATCTTCACGTAGTCCACCGGGATACGCTTGAGGTAGCTCAGGGATGAGTAGCCGGTGCCAAAATCATCGATCGCCAGCTTGACCCCAAGGTCGCGCAATTGCTGGAACGTGGCGATGATGTGTTCAACGCTGTCGAGCAACTGGCTCTCGGTCAACTCCAGCTCCAGGTACTGGGGCGCCAGGCCGGTTTCCTCCAGCACTTGTCGCACCAGGCTGACCAGCTTGCCCTGGCGCAACTGATGCACCGACAGGTTGACCGACACCCTGATCGGCTCAAGTCCTTGGCGCTGCCATTCGCACGCCTGCCAACAGGCTTGGCGCAACACGAACTCGCCAATCGGTCCGATCAGCCCGGTCTCTTCAGCCAAGCCGATGAAATCCCCCGGCGGGACTCGGCCCATGGCCGGATGATCCCAACGCACCAGCGCCTCGGCGGCGTTCAGGCGACCGGTGGCCAGGCACAATTTGGGCTGATAAAAGACCTTCAGTTGTTGCTCTTCCAAGGCCTTGCGCAGTTGATTTTCCAGTTGCAGGCGCTCCAGCGTGCTGGCCTGGAGACTCTCGGTGTAGAACTGGAAGTTGTTGCCCCCCAGGTGCTTGGCGTGCTGCATGGCCATGTTCGCCTGGCTGACCAGCGTGGCAATTTCTCGCGTGTTGTCTGGCAACAAGCTGATGCCGATGGAGGCACTGAGCACCAATTCATGACCTTCGATGGTCAGCGGCACGCGCAGCTTGGCGGCCAGCCGGGTCGCCACCCGCGCCAGGCTGGAAAGGCTGCCGTAGGCATCGAACAACACCGCAAACTCATCGCCGGATAACCGGGCAATGGTGTCGGCCTCGGGCAGTGCATTGATCAAGCGCCGCGCCATTTTCTGCAACAACTGGTCGGCGATGTCATGGCCGAGGCTATCGTTGAGCAGTTTGAAACGGTCCAGGTTGATATGCAGCAACGCCAGGCTACGCCGTCCACCCTGGCGCACCCGCTGATGAGCTTCGTTCAGGCGCTCGCGGAACAGGGAGCGATTCGCCAGCCCGGTCAGCTCGTCGTAATGGGTCAGGTAGCGCATGCGCTCTTCGGATTCGCGGCGCGCCGAAAGATCGGCGAAAAAGCCCACGATATGGCTGATATTTCCCCGAGCATTGCGCACGACGTTCAGTTGCAGCCATTGCGGGTACAACTCGCCGTTGGCCCGCGCCTCCACCAGCTCACCCTGCCAGGTGCCATGCTGTTTGAGCGCTTGACGAATGATGGGGTAGTGCCGGCGCGCGTCGCGACTGCACGGCAGGTTGACGACGTTGCGCCCAAGCATGTCATCGATATTGAAACCGGTGACTCGCGTGAACGCTTGATTGGCCGCGAGCAGCACATAGTTGGGGTCGAAAATCACAATCCCTTCGCTGGCGGCCTCGAACACCGTGGCCGCCAGCTGCCGTTGCTGCTCGAGTTCCTTGCTCGCGCTGATGTCGCGCCGAGTCCCGACCATGCGCAGCACCCGTCCGCTGGCGCTGCGCTCCACGGCCCGGCCACGGTCTTCAATCCAGACCCAATGGCCATCGCCGTGCCGCACCCGGTATTCGATCTGGTAATCCTCGCTGCGACCCTTGAGGTGTTCGACCAGGGCCCGCTTGAGCGCCGGCAGGTCTTGGGGGTGCAGGCGCGGAGTGAGATGGCTGAGCATCGCCGTGACGTATTCGGGCTCCAGGCCGAACAACTCCTTGAGCTGGGTGTGATGGACTTCGTCAGTCTGCAGGTTCCAATCCCACAACCCCAGCTCACTGGCCTTGAGGGCCAGGGCCAGGCGCGCCTCGCTTTTGCTCAGGGCCTGGCTGGCGGCCTCCAACTCAAGGCTGCGCTGCGCGACCCGCGCCTCCAGGCCCACCTGGGCCGCCCGCAATTTTTCCTCGGCCGAGCGCCGTTGCTCAACCTCCCGGCCCAGCGCCTCGTTGAGCATCGCACCGCGGGTTTGGGTTTGCTGCAGATGCTCGATCAACGCCTGGTTCTGGAAACGGCGCAACATGCCATTCTGAATCAGGCGATTGACTTGCCAAGCCACCACGCTCAAGGAAACCAACACAATCAGCCCGAGCCAGCCCCACCCCCGCTGCTGCTCATCGCCACCCCAGAAGAGATAGCCGATGGCCGGCAACAGGCAGGGCAAGGCAAAGGACAGGAACGCCGGAAGACTCACGGCATAGGCCACGCTGGCCGACAACGCGGCCGCGCCAATCAGGCCGAACACCCAGGCCTGCTGCTGGAAGCTGTCGGCCGGGACCAACGCGATGCCAGCACCAGCCAGCGTGAGGCCGGTCATCGCCGAGCCCAGCAAAAACATACGCAACCAGATCGGGTGGGCCTGGCGGCTTGGCATTGCCGAATCGAAAGCCGCCACCTGGATCACCCGCAACGCCACCAGTGACAACAACCAGACGAGCCAGACGCTGACCAGGAAATAGCGCCGCGGCTCCCATAACAGTGCGGCGCAGACCAGACCGTTGAGCAGCATGAACAATGTAGGAAGCAGTGAGCCCTGATACAGCAGACGTGTGCGCTCGACCGCCATCTCCGTGGCGTACTGCTTGCAGATGACCCGCGGTTCCATACAGGGGCCCGCCGGATCGGAATTGAGGGTCATTGGCACTGTTCTTGTTCTTATAGAGAGGAGCGTGGAGAACCCGAAACAAGCGCCGAGCATACACAAGCCATGGGCCATCCCACACTGCCCCAGCTCATAAAAACATTGAAAAAAGTCGCTATTTCATTGGATGGCGCCCCTCCCGAGCGAGTCCTGCCAATGCCTGTAGCCCGTGACTCGCCGGTCATCACCAAACGGTCTTTTATCGGCCGATGCAAAGCTCGGTTTGCCCGGGGTGACGCCGCACCCTAGAATGCTCCGATGCGCGATGATCTCTCCCTTCTGCTGAACTCCCTCAACGATGCCCAACGTCAGGCCGTAGCCGCCTCCGTGGGTCGTCAGTTGGTCCTGGCCGGTGCCGGCTCCGGTAAAACCCGAGTGCTGGTGCACCGTATCGCCTGGTTGATCCAGGTCGAGAACGCCTCGCCCCATTCGATCCTGTCGGTGACATTCACCAACAAGGCCGCGGCGGAGATGCGCCATCGCATCGAACAACTGATGGGCATCAACCCCGCCGGCATGTGGGTCGGCACCTTCCACGGCCTGGCGCACCGCTTGTTGCGGGCGCATTGGCAGGAGGCCGGGCTGAGCCAGACCTTCCAGATCCTGGACAGCGACGACCAGCAACGCCTGGTCAAGCGGGTGATCCGCGAGCTGGGCCTGGACGAACAACGCTGGCCGGCCCGCCAGGCCCAATGGTTCATCAACGGCCAGAAAGACGAAGGCCTGCGCCCGCAGCATATCCAGGCCAGCGGCGACCTGTTCCTGGCAACCATGCGCAGCATCTACGAAGCCTACGAGGCGGCGTGCCAGCGTGCCGGGGTGATCGACTTTTCCGAGCTGCTGCTGCGGGCCCTGGACCTGTGGCGCGACCACCCGGGCCTGCTGGCTCACTACCAAAAGCGCTTCCGGCATGTACTGGTGGACGAGTTCCAAGACACCAACGCCGTGCAATACGCCTGGTTGCGCCTGCTCGCCAAGGGCGGCGACAGCCTGATGGTGGTGGGTGACGACGATCAGTCGATCTACGGCTGGCGCGGCGCCAAGATCGAGAACATTCACCAGTACTCGGCGGACTTTCCCGACGCCGAAGTCATCCGCCTGGAACAGAACTACCGCTCCACCGCCGGCATCCTCAAAGCCGCCAACGCCCTGATCGCCAACAACACCGGGCGCCTGGGCAAGGAACTGTGGACTGATGGCGGCGAAGGCGAAGCGATCAACCTCTATGCCGCCTTCAACGAACACGATGAGGCCCGCTACGTGGTGGAAACCATCGAGAGCGCGCTGAAAACCGGCCTGGCCCGTAGCGACATTGCCATCCTGTACCGTTCCAACGCCCAGTCGCGAGTGCTGGAAGAGGCCTTGCTGCGCGAACGGATCCCTTACCGCATCTATGGTGGCCAGCGCTTCTTCGAACGTGCGGAAATCAAGAACGCCATGGCCTATCTGCGCCTGATCGAAGGTCGGGGCAACGACGCGGCCCTGGAGCGGGTCATCAACGTGCCTACGCGGGGCATTGGCGAGAAAACCGTCGAGGCGATTCGCGATCACGCGCGCCACAGCCATGTGTCCATGTGGGAAGCCATGCGCCAGCTGGTCACCAACAAAGGCGTGACCGGTCGCGCCGCCGGTGCCCTGAAGGCCTTCATGGACCTGATCGAAGACCTGGCCGCCAAGTGTGGGGAAATGCCCCTGCACTTGATGACCCAGACCGTCATCGAGCAGTCCGGCCTGATCGCCTACCACGAAGCGGAAAAAGGCGAGAAAGGCCAGGCCCGGGTGGAAAACCTCGAGGAACTGGTCAGCGCCGCGCGCAACTTCGAGAACACCGAAGAAGACGCAGACCTGTCGCCCCTGTCGGCCTTCCTCGGTCACGCCTCGCTGGAGGCCGGCGACACCCAGGCCGACGAACATGAAGACAGCGTCCAGCTGATGACCCTGCACAGCGCCAAGGGCCTGGAATTCCCTTACGTGTTTCTCGTGGGCATGGAAGAAGGCCTGTTCCCTCACAAGATGAGCCTGGAAGAGCCGGGACGCCTGGAAGAGGAACGACGCCTGGCCTATGTCGGTATCACCCGCGCCATGCAGAACCTGGTCATGACCTACGCCGAAACCCGACGCTTGTATGGCAGCGAGACCTACAACAAAGTGTCGCGCTTCGTACGTGAAGTGCCGAAGGGCTTGATCCAGGAAGTGCGGCTGTCCAACAGTGTCAGCCGACCGTTCGGCGGCGGCCAGCAACAAAGCACCAGCAGCTTGTTTGGCGGCAGCGATATCCCGGAAACCGGCTTCAGCCTCGGCCAGACCGTGCGGCACTCGGTATTCGGCGACGGCGTTATCCTCAACTTCGAAGGCGCCGGCGCCCAGGCCCGGGTGCAGGTGAATTTCAGCGAAGGCAGCAAGTGGCTGATGCTGGGGTATGCCAAGCTCGAAGCGATCTAAAGACCCACAGGAAGCACCCTCTGTGCCTCCTGTGGGAGCAAGGCTTGCCCGCGATAGCGATCGGTCTGACACATCTGTCGAATGGGCCACCGCTTCGCGGGCAAGCCTTGCTCCCACAGGTATAAAACCCCCACCCACATTGTAGTTTCCGATAGAACTTGTTCCCCTTTCCTACAGCCCAAAGCGAACAAGCCTTCTTGCACAGCCGAAGCTGAACCTAAGCTGTCACGCAAAAGCCCGAAACACTCTCCCGCTAGCCAGCAACACTTCAGCTGTGCAACATGGCGCGCGTGCTATCCACAAATGGGAATGCCTTTATATGAAACGTTTTCTTAGCATCGCCATGGCGTTGTGCATCGGCCTGACGATGGCCATCGACGCCAATGCCGCCAAGCGCTTTGGCGGTGGTAAAAGTTCGGGAGCAGCCCCGACTCACCAGACCAGCCAGATGGCGCCGTCTTCTGCCGCCGGCTCTACCGCTGCCACCGCAGGCGCGGCCGGTGCCGCGGGCGCTGCCACCAAGGCCAGCGGCGCGTCGCGCTGGCTCGGCCCCCTGGCCGGCATCGCTGCCGGTGGCCTGCTCGCCTCCATGTTCATGGGTGACGGCTTCCAGGGCATGCAGATCTTCGACATCCTGATCATGGCGGTCATCGCCTTCCTGGTCTTCCGCTTCATTGCCGCTCGTCGTCGCAAGCAGCAGGAGCAACTCGCTCCAGCTGGCCACGCGCCGATGCAGCGTGAAGTGTTCAACCAGCAGCCTGCCAGCGGTTCGATCTTCGGTGGTTCGGCAGCGCCTGTGGCCGCTCGTCCGGTGATCAATGCGCCGGCCTGGTTCAATGAACAACGCTTCATCGAAGCCGCGCGCAACCACTTCATGGCCCTGCAGCAACATTGGGACGCGAACGAGATGGACAAGATCTCCGAGTTCGTCACCCCGCAATTGCTGGAATTCCTCAAGCGCGAACGGGCCGAACTGGGTGACGGCTTCCAGTCCACCTACATCGACAACCTGCAGGTGCAACTGGATGGTGTCGACGATCGCGCCGACAAGACCATCGCCACCTTGACCTTCAGCGGTCTGTCGAAGGATTCTCGCTTCGACAAGGGCGAAGCGTTCAGCGAAAGCTGGAACATGGAACGTGCCCAGGGCGATGACCAGCCTTGGCTGGTGGCTGGTATCCGCCAGAACGGTTGAACCTTTACCGTTTTTGCATGTTGAAATAAAAGAACCCCGGCTCAGGCCGGGGTTTTCTATTTCGCGGTTGCATCTATAGCGAGCTACTGTATAAACCGCTCCATATAAAACCGCGCCATCGAGAAAGAGGATCCCCGGACGTGGAAGAAATCATCGAACAATTGCGTGAAGCCAACGAGCCCGTACCGGTCCCGCTGGAATTGCCCGACGAAGACATGCTGGTAGAGATCGAAGAGCAGCTGTTCATCGATATCCCGTTCGTCTTCAGGGAGTTTTTGCTAACCGTCAGCGACGTCGTCTACGGCAGCCTGGAACCGGTAACCGTCACCGATCCACAGTCCCACACCTACCTTCCGGATGTGGCCGCCAATGCCTGGGATGCCGGTGTCGACCGCAGCCTGATCCCGATCTGCCAGGACGGCGATGATTATTACTGCGTCGAAGAAGACGGCACGGTGGTGTTGTGGCAAGCCGAAGAAGAACTGGTCGCCGAGGAAACCTGGGAATCGGTCTGGCACTGGGCCCGGGACGTCTGGCTGGAAAGCTGAGCCCCGCTGCCGGTCAATGCCCGGACGACTCCTTGTGGTTGTCCAGGGTTTCAAGCAAGGCCACCTGCATCCGCGTATGCAAGCGGATGAACCAACGCCAAAGCAGTGCCGCCACGGCAGTCGCCACCACGGCGATCAGTACGAGCAACTTGTTGGTCGGCAGGATGCTGGCCGACAAGGCTGCCAACAGCAGGAAAATCACCAGCAGCGAGAGAATGGGGATCACTTCGGCGATCACCCGGCGCACGCGCTGGGTGTGGCGGCCAGCCATCTCCGGCTTCACGCCCATCTCCGCCAGCAACATCGACAATGCCTTGAGCTTGCGGTAAGCAGCGATCAGGAACGGCAGCGACAGCAGTAACGCCCCACCCCAGATCAATGCTTTTTGCCAGCTCGAATCGCTGATCCAGGCTTGCAGGTAAGCCGACATCCGCTCGGCGAAATATCCCCCCGAGACAAAAATGGCGATGACCAACGCCAGGTTGACGCCTACCTGCAGGAGAATCCGCCGGATCATCGACGCCAGCATCGCACCTTCGCCGTGGGGCTGGATGCTACGCAGCCATTCGCCATACATCCCCAGCACTCGCGTCAGCCGTTGCGGCATGGCCGTTGCCAACTTGACGGACAGCGGGTCGGCGGCCCGGATCAAGTAAGGCGTCAGCAGTGTGGTCAGCACCGAGACGGCGACCGCTACCGGGTAGAGGAAATCGCTGGTGACCTGCAAGGTCATCCCCAGCGACGCGATGATGAAGGAGAATTCGCCGATCTGCGAAAGACCCATCCCAACGCGCAACGAGGTGCGCCCATCGTTGCCGGCGATAAAGGCACCGAGGCCGCACGACAACATCTTGCCAAGCACCACGGCGCCCGTGATCACCGCAATCGGCCAGGCGTATTGCAGCAATATCGCCGGATCGAGCATCAGCCCGATGGCGACAAAGAAGATCGCGCTGAACAGATCGCGCACCGGCTCCACCAACCGCTCGATCTTCAGCAGTTGCCGGGACTCGGCCATGATTGCACCGATCAGGAATGCCCCGAGCACCATGCTGTATTCCAGCTTCACCACCAGCAGGCAGAAGCCGAAACACAGGCCCAGTACGGTAATCAGCAGCATTTCGTTGCTGTCGAACTTCGCCACGTAGGCCAGCAACCTCGGCACCAGCAGAATGCCGATGACCAACGCGACGATCATGAACAGCGACAACTTGCCAACGGTGGAAAACACCTCGCCGGAGCTCACGGTGCCGCTGACGGCAATGCTCGACAGCAAGGCGATGATGCCGATACCGAGGATGTCCTCGACGATCAACACCCCGAAGATCAACTGCGCGAAGCGCTCGTTCTTCATCTTCAGGTCGTTGAGGGCCTTGACGATGATGGTGGTGGAGGAAATGGCCAGGATCGCGCCCAAAAACAGCGAGTCCATGGTGCTCCATTCGAACCAGCGGCCGATTTCATAGCCGATCCAGATCATCAACACGATTTCGAGGAACGCCGCGATGAAGGCCGTGGCGCCGACCTTGAACAGTTTGCGCAGGCTGAATTCCAGCCCCAGGCAAAACATCAGGAAGATCACCCCGAGCTCGGCCAGGGTCTTGATCGTGTCTTCGTCGTGGATAAAACCAAACGGCGGCGTGTGCGGGCCAATGATGAAGCCGGCCACGATATAGCCCAGTACCACCGGTTGTTTGAAACGATGAAAGAGTACGGTTACCAGCCCCGCAGCCATCATGATGATCGCCAGATCCTGGATGAAACTGATGGCATGCATGTCGGGGCTCCCTGTTCAAATGACGCACTGCCGAGCTGGAGAAATCCGTTTCCGCTGTAGGAATTGCCCTCGCAAGGGGCTTTTGAAGGGTAACACCGCGACTTCCGACAAAAAGACGGTGCAATATATGGAAACAGATCCATCGGCGCGTGACGGCAAGCACAGGCGCAGCGTCCCGATATCGGTGGTTTTTAAAACGGGGTGACCTGTTTGCAGGCCACTCACCAGCATCCGCAGAGGTGCACTCCCGAATGACTGCCTTGAACCGTGAGTACGTTATGGAACCCGGAAACGCCCAGCTGTCGATGACGGTGTTGATGACCCCCGATATGGCCAACTTCTCTGGCAATGTCCATGGCGGCACCTTGCTCAAATACCTCGATGAAGTCGCCTACGCCTGCGCCAGCCGCTATGCCGGGCGCTACGTGGTGACCCTGTCGGTTGACCAGGTGATCTTCCGCGAGCCGATTCATGTCGGCGAACTGGTGACCTTCCTGGCCTCGGTGAACTACACCGGCAACACGTCGATGGAAGTGGGCATCAAAGTCGTGACCGAAAATATTCGCGAACGCTCGGTGCGTCACACCAACAGTTGCTTCTTCACCATGGTTGCGGTGGATGACCAGCGCAAACCCGCTGCCGTGCCGCCCTTGCAGCCGCAAAACAGCGAAGAAAAGCGCCGCTACGAACAAGCCCAGCAACGGCGGCAGATTCGCCAGGAACTGGAGAGGCGCTACCAGGAGATCAAGGCGGACGGGCCTTAACTGGAGCGACTGTCCATTCGACCGAGTCGCCCCTTTCGCGAGCAAGCCCGCTCCCACAGTTAACCGAGTGCCTTTGTCGCGGGCCATCGACACCCAACTCGAGTAGGTGGGAGCGGGCTTGCTCGCGAAAGGGGCATCACATTCACTATCAATGTCGCTGTTACACCGCTATCGCGAGCAGGCTCGCATGGCCTGCATTGATCAGAGGCTGATCGGCACCGCCTCGAACCGCACCCGTGGATGGGCGATCCGGTCCTGGGCACGGACCAGTTCAAGTTCATAGCTTGTGCAGGCCTGGGTTTCCAACAGCACTTCGTGCACCGCAGCGGCGGTGAATTCGAACGCCGCCACCAGGCTGTCCCCCAACAGTATCCGTGCCAGGAACAACCCCGAGGTCAGGTCACCCACACCCACCGGCTGGCGCGGGAACGCCAACAGTGGACGGCGCAGGTGCCAACTGCCCTCGGCGGTCACCAACAGCATTTCGAAGCTGTCATCGGGTTTGCCGGGGTAGGCCAAGTGCTTGACCAGCACCGCTTTCGGCCCACGGGCCAGCAGCGCGCGAGCCATCGCCAGGCAGTCCAGCAACGACTGCGCCTTGCGCCCGGAAAAACTGTCCAGTTCCAGTTGGTTCGGGCACATGAGATCCGCCACGGCAGCGGCTTCTTCCAAGAGAAATTTGCTCACCTCGGGCGCCACGATACAGCCCTTCTCTGGATGCCCCATGACCGGGTCACACAGGTACAGCGCCTTTGGATTGGCCGCCTTGATCCGCGCCACGCCCGTCAGAATCGCCCGCCCCTGGGCCGCGCTGCCCAGGTAACCGGATAACACCGCATCGCAATGCCCCAGCTCACCGATGGCGGCGATGCCTTCTACCAATGCAGGTATTTGCTCGGGCGCCAGCACCTCGCCGGTCCATTGGCCGTACTGGGTGTGATTGGAAAATTGCACGGTATTGAGCGGCCAGACGTTCACACCGACCCGCTGCATCGGAAACACTGCGGCGCTATTGCCGGCGTGCCCGAACACCACGTGGGACTGAATGGCAAGCAGATGAGGCGTACGTTTCATGCGGGAAGTTTCCGTAAAACGATTGAAATTCAAGCCGCGCAGTATGCGACTAAACGCAGCCTGTACGACAGACCGGCGAGACAGTTAAGCTGACAGCAACTTGTCGGAGCACTTCGTTCATGCTGACCCTTGGAAATATTTTCGTGCTGATGCTGCTGGCTAGCGGCGGCGCCTGGCTGTGGCACAACCATGGCTTGCGCGAACGGGCGTTGGCGAGGGTCATGCAGCATTGCGCCAACCTCAAGATCGAGCTGCTGGACGGCAACGTGGCGCTGAAAAAAATCGGCTTCGTAAAGGACGCCAATGGTCGACGACGCCTGGCTCGCGTCTACACCTTCGAGTTCACCGTCACCGGCGAAAGCCGCCATTCGGGCACCATCACCCAGTTCGGTGCCCACAGCGCACACATAGAACTGGCGCCCTACCCGATGCCGTTCGAAGAAACACCACCAACCCCTATTGAACCGGTCCAGACCAGGCCCAGGGCCGAAGTCATCGAGTTGAGCCAGTGGCGCCAGGAACACAACAAGTGGAAGCCTTGAAACAGGGTTGATTCAGGCACACCGGCAGTTCGCCAGACCGGCTTGCAGGTGATCGACGTCTTGCGGCTGATCGAAAATCAGCTCGATCCGGGAATCCTGGCGCCATTCGCTGGCCTGCCAGCCCAGCGCCGCCGCTTCTAACGCATTGGCTGAAACCCAACCGTCGAGGCTGTGGATAACCATCTTCGCCCGTTTCCAGTCTTGGCCTTGTAGCCATCGCGTCAATGCCGCTGCGTCGAATTGCTGGCTGGGGTGCCAGCGCCAACCAATACTCCAGCCACCTTCCTGCTGCTGATACAAACAGATCGGCATCGTCGGGTCGGGCCAGATGGCCGGTATCTGGCCCAAGCGCTTCGGTAGATTCAAGTTATCCACAGCCCCACTGCCCCGAGCCGCAAGGCCTGGCAATCGATCGATCGGCAGCGCAGCCTGTTGCGTCCAGTACAACGCCCGCCCTGGCAGTTGCGCCGTCAACCGTTCTCGGTCGGCTTGGGTGAGGGTGTCGGAGTTGTTCAGCACCAGCAGTCCGGCATCCGCCAGGGTTTGTCGCTGCGCGTCGGGCAAGGGTTTGCCGTCCGCCATCGCCCGGGCATCCAACACCAGCACACAGGGTTGCACCGCCAGCACGCCGAGCCATGGCGCTTCGCTCAACTGCCGCATCAACTGCGCCGGATGTCCCAAGCCCGAGGGTTCGATGAACAGCCGATCCGGCTGGGCCTTGCGCAGCAAACGCCCAAGACCGATCTGAAACGGCGCGCCATTGACGCAGCACAAGCAGCCGCCGGCCACTTCGCCCAGTGCGATACCATCGCCAGCCTGGGTCAGCAGCGCGGCATCCAGGCCGATCTGGCCAAACTCATTGATCAGCACCGCCCAGCGCTCATTGGCCGGGCGTTGGGCCAGCAGATGTCTGATCAGGCTGGTCTTGCCGGCGCCCAAGGGACCGGCGATGACATGGGTGGGAATGTGCTGCAACATAATCGACGACTTTCGATGGAGGTGAACATGCGGATGATCGGCTGGTTGTTACTGGCATTGACGTCGAACCAGGCATTGGCCCAGGCCTGTGTGGTCCACAGCCAGGCGGAACGACTGGATGTGAAAGTCTGCCAGCAGAACCGCAACATCCCGCAGAAGCTGTTTGCCGACGGTTTCTGCCAGCCAAACCTTGCCGGCCAGAAAGTCGAGGTGCAATACGTCGATCAATGCCCTGGCGGCGCGTTCGGCGTGTGCAGCAACGCCCAGGTCGCCAATATGCCTTACCGCCAGGATATTCACTATTACGGCGTGGCGACCGATGCCGCTTACCTGCAGCCATTTTGTGAGGGGAAAAGCCAGGGAACTTGGCTAAAGCCTTAAGCCAGCCAGTCCAGCGTGAGAATCAGGCGACGCTCTCCCGGCGCGGGCTCCGGCGAGCGATGGATCAGGCCAAACCCCTCATTACCGTGCCATTTCTCGCCTTTAAGCAAGCCGACATCACCGCAACCAAACTGCTGGATCACGCGCGGATCAACCGGCCCGGCTTCAGGCTGTGCCAGGCGCCGGCGGTCCATGACCTCTTCCTTAAGCCACTGGCTACCGACACCCGCATAGGTAGTCAGCAACCGCACCGGCACGTGGTCGACATGGAAGCGCGGGCACATGGCCTTATCCAGGGTGCGTAGACGCAAACCGACACGTTGGGCGCCCAGCAGGCAGGCAAACGCGCTGACGAGCCAGGAAACATCGGCGATAAAGCCTTCATAGCCCTGCAGGTCGCTGAAACCCGCAGCCAGGCCGTGCAGCGCCGGCTGGGTGTCTTCCTCTGGCAAGTCGAGCACACGGGATTCGGCCAGTGGCTGGTCCATCGCCAGCACCATGGCGGCAAAATCGCCGATGTGTGCAGGAAGCTGCCGCTGCCAGACTGCCAGGTTGGTGCCGTCCTCCAGGATCTTCGTGAAGATGCCTGGCGTGTCGCCTTGGACCTGCCGGACCTGCATCATTTTTTTCAAAGCCGGCGCCAGCATCACGCTGCGACCTCTTCATGCCATGGGCCGAACGGATCGGGCCACAGCCGCCAGCTTTCAACGCCGAGGGCCATTTCCGCATCGGTGAGCAGGCAATCGTCCAGCTCAGCGGTAAGTTGGGCAAAATCGATGTCCTGGCCAATGAAGATCAGTTCCTGGCGACAATCGCCCGTGGCGGCCAGCCAGTTCTTCATGATTGTCACCGTGCTCTCTTCATCCTGCGGCCATTGATTCTTCGGCACGAACCGCCACCAGCGCCCGGCGAAACCATGCCGCATCAAGCCTCCCGCCTGGGACCAACTGCCCGCCTCCTCAGGCTTGCTGGCCAGCCAGAAAAAACCCTTGGAACGCAGGAGCTTGCCGTTGGGCCACGGACGGTCGATGAAGCTGAAGAACCGTTGGGGATGGAACGGCCGGCGGGCACGGTAGGCAGTCGAGGCGATGCCATATTCCTCGGTTTCTGGCACATGTTCGCCACGCAGTTCCTGTAGCCAGCCGGGCGCCTGGGCGGCGCGTTCAAAATCAAAAAGCCCCGTGTCGAGAATTCGGCCCAGGGGCACCTCTCCCATGACCATGGGAATGATCTGTGCCTGGGCGTTGAGGCGCCGCAAAATCGCGCTCAACTCTTCCCGCTCGTGCTGGCTGATCAAGTCGATCTTGCTGATCAGAATGACGTCGGCAAACTCGATCTGTTCGATCAGCAAATCGGTGATCGAACGCTCATCTTCTTCTCCCAAGGTTTCGCCCCTTGAGGCCAGGCTTTCGGCAGCTTGGTAATCCAACAGGAAGTTCACCCCATCAACCACCGTGACCATGGTGTCGAGTCGCGCCACGTCGGCCAGGCTTCGGCCTTCTTCATCACGAAACGTGAAAGTTTCCGCCACGGGCAACGGCTCGGAGATCCCCGTGGATTCGATCAACAGGTAATCGAAACGCCCTTCCCTGGCGAGCTGCCCGACTTCTTCAAGCAAGTCCTCACGCAGCGTGCAGCAGATGCAGCCGTTGCTCATCTCGACCAATTTCTCTTCGGAACGACTCAGGGTGACATCTCGCTGGACTTCGCTGCCATCGATGTTGATTTCGCTCATATCGTTAACGATTACGGCGACCCGCAAATTGTCGCGATTACGCAGGACGTGGTTGAGCAGCGTGCTTTTACCGGCACCGAGAAATCCGGAAAGCACGGTTACAGGAAGGCGATTGGGCATCGGTATATCCTCATCGGACGGCCGCTTCGACGACGGCTCGTTTCCAGGGTTTGGCTGGGTTCAGGGCCTGGTTCTCTTAATGTTATAGTATAACAACACAATTCAACCAGCCCCGCCGGCTCTCATTTGTCCGAGATCAATCCATGCGTAACCATCTGAAGTTTGTTTTGGCGGGTCCGCTGTTGTTATGGGCGCTGAGCGCGGCGGCCCAAAGTCCACTATTGGCGAACTGCACCCGAAGCGCGAATTTGCTGGCCTGCGTGGATGAACAAGGCAATGCCTACAGCGTCGCGACCGCGGGAAATACAATTTATTTGCGCGGTTTTGAAGCCGTCGGTCGCCGCTATTGGGCGCAAACAAACAGCCGTTACGGTCAGCTTACGTTCTTTACGGGCTTGGCATCGGATGGAGAAAGTTGGGTTGGCTACAGCCGGCGTGTGGGCTGGACAACCCTTAATCGCTTTTCAAGCTCGGGCGGTAGCGGCGGATCATTTGTATGCGGCCGTATGAACGGCTGTCAGGCTTCACCGCGCTGATGTTTCACGTGGAACATGAACGTTTAGGAAGATGAAACTCCCTTCATGGAAAAAGGCTTCTTTAATTATACCGTTATACTATAACATCTAATTTTGAACCTTCGATGGGTCTCAGCCATGAATGCGTTAACGTTGCCCGACGTGGCTGCGCAGGTTTCACGTCAAACCCTGCCCCTTGATTGGGTGGGCATGTGTGGCATCGCAACACCGGTATTGATTGACGGTCAGCGTCTAAGTGCGACGGCCGACGCCGGCGTCAGCCTTGATGACGGTGAAGCACGCGGTATCCACATGTCACGTTTATACCTGGCGCTAGGGTTGCTTGAGGAAAGGCCACTTTCACCATCGCTAATGCGCCAAATCCTGAAGCAATTCCTCGACAGTCATGAAGGTTTGTCCGTTGCGGCTTCGCTCAGCGTGCACACCGATCTGCTGCTCAAGCGTCCGGCGTTAATCAGCCCGTTGATGGGCTGGAAAGGCTATCCGGTGAGCATTGAAGCTCATTTGAAAAACACAATGTTCCACGTGGAACTGAAAATCCAGATTCCCTATTCCTCGACTTGCCCATGCTCGGCCGCCCTTTCGCGGCAGTTAATTCAGCAGCAATTCGTCGACGATTTCGCCAACAAGAAACTCGAGCACGCTGAAATTCTGGCTTGGTTGGGTTCATCGAATGGGATCGTCGCCACCCCACATAGCCAGCGTAGTACCGCAACCCTGACCCTGCGCCTGGACGCCGATGTTGAGGAATTGCCCCTACAGTCGTTCATCGACGAAGCCGAAGCAGCCCTCGGCACCGCTGTGCAGACCGCCGTCAAACGCGCCGATGAACAAGCATTCGCCCTGGCCAACGGCCAAAACCTGATGTTCTGCGAAGACGCTGCGCGGCGACTGAGCACGGCCCTGGCCCGGTCCCCCGGGATCACTGCCCTGGAGGTACGCGTCGTTCATGCCGAAAGCCTCCATGCCCATGACGCCGTGGCTCAAAGCCGTTGGAACCGAGACCTATCATGATCAACTGCCAAGCACTGCGCTGGGGCATTTCCGGCCAACCGCTCACGCCGCCGCTCGCCATGGAGCGACCGGAAGGCAGCCTCACCGCCATCATCGGTGCCAACGGCTCAGGCAAAAGCAGTTTGCTGAAAGTGCTCGCAGGACTGCAAAAACCGCTCTCCGGCAAGGTCGCTCTAAATGTTCCACGACGTGGCGGCGTCTCATTCATGCCACAGCAGCAACATCTGGATCGGCAATTTCCCATCAGCTTGCAAGAACTGGTGGCCGCCGGTTCCTGGGGCAATCGGCACACGCCTGCGATGCGAAGACAGTTGCTGCAAACCGTACTCAAGGATTGGGCACTGAGCGGCCTTGAACATCGTCCCTTGATGGCGTTGTCCGGGGGCGAGTTGCAACGCGCCCTGCTCGCTCGCCTGAGCCTGGCCGAAGCGCCTTTGCTGTTGCTCGACGAACCCCACGCCGCCCTCGACGAACAAGGCCAGGCGCTGCTGTGGAAACACATTCATCGATGGCATGCCGCGGGCAGAACGATCATGGTGGTGTGTCATGATTTGGCAGCGGTACGCCAACATGTCCCCCATACGCTGCTGATCAAAAACACTGGCTGCGTGCTGGGTCGCAGTATCGACTTGATTGCCCAACAACCCCAAACGTGGGTGGCTTGATGCTCACGGCCACGCATTTCTGGCAACCCTTCCTAGAGTTTGTCTTTATGCGTCGGGCCTTGCTGGGCGGCCTGGTGTTGGCGTGCAGCACGGCGCCGTTGGGTGTGTTCTTGATTCTTCGGCGCATGAGCTTGATTGGTGACGCGGTGGCTCACGGCATTTTGCCTGGCGCTGCCTTGGGCTTCTGGTTTGCCGGACTAAGCCTGCCAGCGTTGACCATTGGCGGCCTGGGCGCGGGCTTGAGCATGGCCGGACTCGCCGCCTGGATTACCCGCCGCACCGGCCTGCGAGAGGACGCCAGCCTCGCGGCGATTTATCCCATTTCTTTGGCCGCGGGTGTGCTGATCCTTGGCATGGCGGGCAAACGCCTGGACTTGCTTCACCTGCTGTTCGGCTCGGCCTTGGCGGTAGACGGACCGACACTCAACGGCATGCTGTGGGTTTCCGGCGCCAGCCTGGTGGCGATGGCGTTGATCTATCGACCGTTGCTGCTCGATACCCTGGACCCGCTGTTCCTGCAAACCGTCAGTCGTCTCGGTCCGTTGGCCCATGGCGTGTTCCTGACCTTGGTGGTGCTGAACCTGGTGATCGGCTTCCAGGCCATCGGCGCACTGATGGTGGTCGGCTTGATGATGCTGCCGGCCGCCGCGTCGCGATTCTGGAGCCGTCGTCTGCCGCTGCTGATGCTCATCGCCGGGCTGCTCGGTTGCCTCTCGGTCTGGCTTGGCCTGTTGCTGTCCTTCTATTACTCACTGCCCAGCGGGCCGTCCATCATTCTGGTGGCAGGCGTGTTGTATCTGTTGTCGGTGGTGTTCGGTCCGGTGCACGGTTTACTGCGCCGCCCGCCTTTGCTCACATCCCAATGAGGTGTCTCCCGATGCGCGTTCTGCTCGTGCTACTCAGTCTGATGCTGTCCATGTCCCTGTCCGCCGCCGAAAAACTTCAGGTCGTGACCAGTTTCAGCATCCTCGCCGACATGACCCGGCAGGTCGGCGGTGAGCATATTCAAATCACCAACATGGTCGGGCCGGACGCCGATGCACACACCTACGAACCCACGCCAGACGACGCCAAGGCATTGCTCAAGGCAAAACTGATCATCAAGAACGGCTTGGGCTTCGAGCCGTGGCTGGACCGCCTGGTGACCAGCACCGAAACCAGCGCCCCGGTGATCAGCGCCAGCCGCGGCGTTATTCCGCGGTCGTTGGAGGAGGATGGCGAGACCATTCCCGATCCGCACGCGTGGCACAACCTGGCGAACGCCGAGCTGTACGTCAGCAACATCACCAAGGCACTGGAAGCGGCCGACCCGGCCAACAAAGCCGATTACGAACGCAACAGCCAGGCGTACCTGAAGAAGATCTACGCCCTGCTCGCCGAAGCCAAGGCCAAGCTCGGCGCATTGCCTGCCGGTAATCGCAAGATCGTGACGTCCCATGATGCATTCGGTTACCTGGGCCAGGCCTACGGCATCGAGTTCATGGCGCCCCAGGGTTTGTCCACCGAGCGTGAACCCTCGGCGGCAGAAGTTGCGGCGTTGATTACCCAGATTCGTCAGGCGAAGGTCAAAGCGGTGTTCATGGAAAACATCAAGGACGCGCGCCTGCTCAAGCAGATCGCCGACGAGAGCGGCGCCCACATCGGTGGCACGCTGTACTCCGATGCACTCGCCGCCAGCGGACCGGCCAGTACGTTCACTGGCCTGTTCGAGTACAACCTCAATACATTGTATGAGGCGCTGAGTCGGCCTTGATCAAGCACTTGTGGTAAGGCTGCCCTTACCAAGCACTTGTGGGAACAAGGCTTGCCCGCGATGAACGATGACGCGCTTGGCGATAAACCAAGTTGCCCGCATCGCGAGCAAGCTTTGCTCCCACAGGTTCACCAAGAGATTACGTTTACGATTCAAGCCCTCGGCTTGACCGTTCCGCAATCCTGCCCCAGCCACACCGCGCGCGTGTCGAGGCTGCCATTCTGCTGGATGCCGGTGGCGTTAAAAGTACCGTTGACCTTGGTGGTGAATTCACGATCGCTCTGGAACGTAGCGATCCCATTCCCCTGGGCTTTCGGGCAACTGAAGCGAAACTTCCACTGATTGCCGGTGCGCTCGGTAATCTGCTGCTTGCAACCCGATTGCGGGTCTTGCAGCGGAATATCATTGGTCTGCACCTGCGCCGGGGTCAGGCACACGCGAATACCTTTACCGCCCATGGTGATCCCCTGCTTTTCCAGCATCGCCCGTTGCTCTGGGGTCATCTGGGTTTGCAACTGGCCGAGGATCAGTTGCAGGTCCGGCAGGTTCTGGTTATCGACCTTTATGTTGCTAGTGGTCAATTCCCACAAACCCGGCTGGAGCATCTGCGCCTGAGCCGCCATCGGAACCGACAAACCCATCGCCAAGGCCACACCCAGCAGACGAACATTCATTGCACAAACTCCAGAGGACAAGTGGCCGTTAGACGCCACCGACAGGCTTCGGTTCAGGGCCAAGACCTGTGAATTAAATAGCGACATTCACCTTGGAACATGGTCTGTTAAGCATTGAAACTTCAGGAGCAAGGCTGCCCCATGGATTATTTCGGCCCGCATGTTTTCGGTTACCTGATCGCGCTGCTCCATACCCTGGGTTCCATCGCCGCTGTCCATGCCGTACTGACGGTACGCACCGCCCAAGGCTCGATTGCCTGGGCCCTGTCGCTGACCTTCATTCCCTACCTGACGTTGATTCCATATCTGGTGTTCGGCCGCAGCACCTTCGATGGCTACATCAAGGCGCGCCGGCAAGCCAACGAGGAAATGCGCAAGGCGATCTCCGAGCTGAACTGGCGGCCGTGGGTCGAAGAAGCCCTGACCGCTCGCGCCTCCCAGGCCTACGCTTCATTGCGGGCCATGCCGAAACTGGGGCGCGCACCGTGCCTGGCGAATAACCAGGTGCGGTTGCTCGTCAACGGCCATGCCACGTTCGAAGCGATTTTCCAGGCCATCGACCAGGCACGACAGGCCGTGCTGATTCAGTTTTTTATCATCCATGACGACCGCCTCGGTCAACGCCTGCACACACTGCTCTTGAAAAAAGCCGCCGAGGGCGTGGTGGTGTATCTGCTCTACGACCGTATCGGCAGCCACTCCCTGCCCCACCGTTATGTGCAAGCCTTGCGCGACGGCGGCGTCCATGTAAAAGCGTTCGCCACCCGCAGTGGCTGGCTCAATCGGTTCCAGGTCAACTTTCGCAACCATCGCAAAATCGTGGTAGTGGACGGTGTGCAGGGGTTCGTCGGCGGGCACAACGTCGGTGACGAATACCTGGGCGAAAAACCACCCTTGGCGCCGTGGCGCGACACCCACGTCCAAGTGCGCGGGCCGGTGGTGGCAAGCATGCAGGAGTCGTTCGCCGAAGACTGGTTCTGGGCGGCCCGTTCGCTGCCTCCATTGATCCTGCCAGACAGCTACCCAGACGACGGTGTACTGTGCCAGTTGCTGGCCAGCGGCCCGGCCGATGACTATGAAACCTGCTCGTTGTTTTTTGTCGAGGCCATTCACGCCGCCAGCGAACGCGTGTGGATCACCACGCCATACTTCATCCCCGACGAAGCGGTGTTCGCCGCCTTGCGCCTGGCGGTACTGCGCGGCGTGGATGTGCGCATCCTGCTGCCCTCACGGCCCGATCACAAGATCGTCTACGCAGCGTCCAGCCTATATGCATTTGAAGCGGTTCGGGCCGGCGTGCGGGTGTTCCGTTATGCGCCGGGTTTCTTGCACCAGAAAGTGGTGCTGATCGACCGGGAAATCAGCGCCATCGGCAGTGCGAACCTGGACAACCGTTCGTTCCGCTTGAACTTCGAAGTCATGCTGCTCACCGTGGATATTCCGTTCGCCAGCGAGGTCGAGCAGATGCTTGAAGAGGACTTCGCCCAGGCCCAGGAAATCGACAAACAGGAAAGCCGGGAGACCCACCGCCTGCAGAAGATCGGCATGCGAATCGCCCGGCTTATTTCGCCGATTCTTTAAGGGACGTAAAGATCGTCCCGGGTCCAGGGTAACTCGTGACTGCCGTCGGCGTGTGCCTTCACCGCCAGGATCTGGTGCAGATTGATCCAGCCCTTGGCGAACGCGTAGGCGCAGCCGGCCAGGTACAGTCGCCAGATCCGTAACGCCTGCTCCGACACTTCCTTGGACGCCGCCTCAAGGTTGTCCTCCAGGCGTTCACTCCAGTGATCGAGGGTGCGTGCGTAGTGCATGCGCAGGCTTTCCACGTCGACAATCTCTAGCCCGGCTTCGCTGATCTGCGCGGAAATCATCGACAGGTGCGGCAACTCACCGTTGGGGAATACGTACTTCTCAATGAACTCGCCAGCGCCGCGACCGACCGGACGCCCATCGGTGTGCTTGGCGGTGATGCCATGGTTCATCACCAACCCACCCTCTCGCACGGCGCCGAACAACGTCTTGCAGTACTGCTCGAGGTTGGCATGGCCGACATGCTCGAACATGCCGACGCTGACCACTTTGTCGAAGCGGCCGTCCTGGGGCAGGTCGCGGTAATCCAGCAGTTGCAATTCGACCTGACCCTCCAGGCCTTCGGCCTTGACCCGTTCCCGGGCCAGGGCCAACTGCGCCTTGCTCAGGGTGATACCGAAGACCTTGGCACCGAACTCCCGCGCGGCGTATCGCGCCAGACCGCCCCAACCGCAACCGACGTCCAGCAGGTAATCGCCTGGCTGCAATCGCAGCTTGCGGCACAGATGACGGAATTTGGCTTGCTGGGCCTGTTCGAGGGTTTCGCTGCCCGTCTCGAAGTAGGCACAGGAATAGACCATGTCACTGTCGAGCCACAGCTGATAGAACGCGTTGGAAAGATCGTAGTGGTAGGAGATCGCCTTGGCGTCGGTTTCCTTGTCGTGGACGGAACGTACCGGCTGGTTACCGGCATCATCCTCCACCAATGCCTGGCTCAATTCATCGCAGACCCGAATGACTTCGTGGATCGAACCTTCGAGTTCCAGCTTGCCTTCGACAAACGCCGCCCCCAATGCGTCCAGGCTGGGGTGGGTGAATTGCGCGACCATTTGTGGGTCCTTGACCACAATCGTGACGCTGGGATCGGCACCCAATGAAAATTCATGGCCATCCCAGAGCCGCAGCCGAAGCGGGAGATGCAGATTCTGTAAGGCCGGTGGAAGTTGCGCGAGCATGGATAATCCCCCTTGTTTCAGACGTCTGAAATGAGGGTAGACCATGTTAGAAAAATAGCTGGCTATCGAATTTATAGCCTTTTTCTATCGCTGTCCCATAACACTCCCTGTGACGGGTAAGTCCCGCGGCGGTATGCCCTCTCCAACAGCAGACTGCGCGTGTGACGCACAGTTCGCCTGGAGCTATCCAACGGTGCCTTTCGCTTGGACCTTGAGCAATGGCTCATGGAAGCGCAGCAAGCGCCCGGCATTACCCAAGACTAGCAGCGTACTCAAATTGTGCAGCAACGCTGCGATCATCGCCCCCGCCGCGCCAAGCCAACCGAAAGCGGCAAAAGCAACGATGGCCAACGTCCAACCCAAGCCAATGATCACGTTGACCTGCAGCGTGCGTCGGCACTGGCGACTCAACCGCACGCAGGTGCCGAGGCGCCGCAGGTCGCTGCCGATCAACACGATGTCCGCCGACGCCAGGGCGATGTCGGCACCGCCCGCGCCCATGGCCACACCTACCACCCCGGCCTTGAGCGCCAGGGAATCGTTGATGCCATCGCCTACCACCATGGGGCGGAACCCATGGTCGATTTCAGCCATGACCCGTTCAAGTTTGTCTTCCGGCAAGGCCTGGGCTTGCACCTCGCCGATGCCGACGTCCCGGGCCAGGGTCGCGGCCACGCTCTGGCGGTCGCCGGTCAACAGCAGCTGGCGGCCCAGACCCAAGTCCCGCAGTTCAGCCATGGCCATCTGCGCCTCCGGCTTGACGCTATCGGCCAGCAGTAGCCAGGCAAGAAATTGCCCGTCCAAGGCCAGCCCGGCAATCGGACCGTCGTGCTCAGGGATCGCCGATGTTTGAATGCCCAGCTGTGCAAACAATTCCGGCCGACCGAGGGCCGCTTCCCCCTGTGCGGTCATGGCGACCACACCCAACCCTTGACGCTCGCGGATATCCCACAGCGGCAGGCCATTTTCCTGTTCCACCAACCCCGCCAATGCACGACTGACCGGATGACTGCTGGCCGAACCCAGGCTGGCGGCCAATGGCAGCAACAATGATGCGTGGGCATCCTGGGCACGTTCGATGGATTGCAGACGCAGCACGCCGTAGGTCAAGGTGCCGGTCTTATCGACCACCAACGAGGTCAGGTCCGCCAGCTCTTCCAGGAAGGCCGAGCTGCGGATCAGGATCCCGTGGCGGGCCGCCACCGCAATGCCGGCAATGGCCGTGGCTGGCGCCGACAGCACCAACGCGCAAGGACACGCCGCCACCAATACCGCCAACATCGCCTGGGCATCGTTGGTCACGAACCAAGTCACCGCCGCCAACAACAACACCAATACCAAATAGCTGCCGGCGTAGCGCTCCAACAAACGGGTAATGGGTGGCTTGGAACGTTCGGCGTTTTGCATCAGGGCAATGACTTTGCCCAGGGTGGATTCTTCGCCGGTGCGGGTCACTTCCAGGCGCAGCAGGCCATCCAGATTGATCGCCCCGCCATAGACCTCGGTGCCAACGACCGCCTCCAGCGGCACCGATTCACCGGTGATGGGCGCGGTGTCGAGGCTGGCCTGGCCAGACAACACCCGGCCATCGGCCGGCACTCGGTCGCCGGCGCGCACCTCGACGACATCGCCAGGCTGGAGAGTCGCGTTGTCGACATCAATGATCGAGCCATCGGCCTGCACTTTGCGACCTTGGCTGCGGGTCAATTGGCCAAGGGCATGGATCGCTTCCTGGGAACCAATGACACTGCGCTCTTCCAGCACATGGCCGAAGATCATGATGATCGGCAGTAACGCCGCCGTCAGCAGGTCGTCGGTGGCCCAGGCGCCGAGCATCGCCAGGGCGATCAGTTGGTCAGTGATCCCGTGCAGGCTTGGGTAACGCAAGCTGTACCAGGCCGAACGCATCACCGGCACGGCCACCAACAGCGAGGCAAACCCCAACAGCAGTTGGCTGACACCGCTCTGCTCCGGCGACCAGCCGCGCCATGCCAGGCCCAATGCGAGCAAGCCGAGGGCGACCATTGCCAAGGTCAATTGCCGAACTGCGGTGCGTTGTTCCGCCGAGGACAACATCGGTGCTGCGGGGGTTTGGGCGCTCATTGGCCGGCTCCCTGGATGATCAGACGAGAATCGTCTTTTGGGTCGACCGTGGTCACTGAACCGGCCTGTCGAAGGATGGCGGGCATGCGTTCGCGATACAGGCGCAGCAGCATTTGCGAATCGCTGCCTTGGGTCTTCGCCAGGCCGAGCACCGTGGCCGTGTCGGCCGAAGCCCTGGCGAGCCGTTCGCTGGCCTGGGCATGGGCGACTTGCACGGCACGGTCTGCGTCTTGGCGAGCGGCCTGGGTGAGTTTTTCCGCTTCGGTGCGGGCGTTGGCAACGGCTTTGTCGGCCTGCTGGCTGGCGGTCAGCACCGCATTGAACGCACTCACCGCCGGCCCCGGCAGACTCGATTGCACATCGACCCGCACCACTTCGATGCCCAGCCCCTGCCCTGTCGCCGCCAAATCAGCCAAGCGTCGGTTAAGCCCTTGCACCAGATCACCCCGCAAGCGTTCGCGCCGTTCGGCGGCCTGGTTATCGCTGCCCATCAGTTCGGGGCGCGCCACCAGAATAGTGTCGAGGTCCCGGGCCGCCGTCAGCGCCACGGCACTGCGGGTCGCCAACCGATCCAGTGCCGGCAGGACATGTTCGCCTTGCAAGACGAAAGCGTAAGGGTCGGTGACTTTGTAAAACACGCGCACATCCAGTTGCACCACGCCGGCATCACCGGTCAATAAATAACCAGAACCGGCCAACGCATCGCTGACCGGCGTGGCGAAACTGGCGACACGATCGGCTTGCAGGGCCGCATCCAAGCGCAGCAGATTTTCCACCCGCCGCTCAAGCACCCGATCCGCGGCTGGGAGCAGGATCACTTGCTCCACGGGACGCGGCCACGCCAGTAAGAGACCGGCATTCTGGACGCGATCCAAGGCGCCAAAATGCAGGACCACCGCGCGATTCTGCGGATCGATTTGCCGCACATTGGAAAAAACCCAAGCCAACGCCGCCAACACCGTCACGGCGTAAAGCGCCAGGAACGCCAGGCGCCCGGCCTGGATCCACGGACTGGATAACTCGTTTGTTCCACGTGGAACCACACTCATGGTTGTGTTCCACCTTTGCCTTCCACGGAAGCAGGGCCGTCCACCAGCACACGGAACGGCGCGGCATCGGTGCGCAAAATGAGCTTGGTGCCAGGACCGACGATGGTGCCCAAGGTGTCCAGCGAACGGAGCAAGTTGTAGAGCTGCGGGGAGCCAGCGTATGCCCGACCATAAATCTCGGCCGCTTCTACCCGGGACTGCGCTTCGACATCGGCAGCTTTCACCGTTGCATCAGCTTGCACCACCCGGGCATCACGTTCCGCGGCGGAGCGAATCTGCGCCGCTTCCCGCTTGCCGATGGCGGTGCGCTCGGTGGCGATTGTCTCGCGCTCGGCTCGCATGCGATCCACCGTTGCGGTCAGTGTCACAGAGGGCAAGGTCAAGCGCTCGATGCCGACTTGCAACACACGCACGCCGTAAGTAGTGAGCAATTGTTGATCGATCTGCTGACGCAGCTGGGCTTCGAAATCGGCGATGCGCACCTGGCTGGCATCGGTGTTGACCAGGTTCGCCAAGTCGAAACTGGCGGCCGTGGTTTCCAGCGCCGAGCCGACAAACGTGCGGATCTGTCGCGCCGCTTCGTCCGGTTGGTTCTGCACTGCGCGCATGAAACGCTGCACGTTGTCCGGGTCCCCCTGCACCTGCCAAGCCACATACGCCTGGACGATGATCCGCAGTCCGTCGCGAGTACCGACGTCCTGCAGGCCGCTGGATGTGGTACGCAATCGCAGGTCCACCGGGATCGCCGCCTCGAACGGCGCCGGCCAGCGCCACCCCAGGCCGGGTTGCAGCAACACTCGGGCCGGATTACCGAAACGGGTAATGACCGTGGCCTCCCCCGAACGCACCTGCACCAGGCTCGCGGCCGCGACAGCGAACGTCATCAACAACACCGCCCAGCCCATCCGTCGCCAAGGAAACGGACCGGCTTGCTGCGGATCGCCGTGAGGGTGGTGATGATGGCCGTGGTGATGACCGCCATGGCCGTGATCGTGACCGGCGTGGTCGTGGTGACCGTGTGAAGAGGACTGGCTCAATGGGCAGCTCCTGGTGAGGCAGGGTTACGCGGCGACGCGGGGTCGGCCGGCAGCGTGAAGGTACGCAAGTCGATGGTCGGCGCGTTGCCGCCGCCGCCCAGGCGATGATCGAGAATCAGCAACTGGGCATCGCCGAGGCCCTGGCTCAGTTGGCTCAAATAGTGTTCCAGCATAAAAGCGTGCCCCGCCGTGGCGTAGGCTTTGCGGTCGGCGCTGAAACGCAAATCGGCCGCCCGGGCGGTCGCGTTTATTTCCTGGGCCGTGGCAGTGGCCTGGTCATGGGCGATGCTGGCCTGCAACTGCGCTTGGTTGGTCTGTTCCGCCGCCGCACCACGCTCCCGGGCGATCAATGCTTGGGCGCCGATCTGCGCTGCCTGCACGCCGTGGTAGGCATTGGCTGCACCGGCCGGCGGATGAATCGCCTCCACCACCGTCGCCAGGATTTCCACACCGCTGTCGAGCGACTGCAAATCCGCCTGCACGGCGCGACCAATTTCGTCGGCCAGACTGACACGGTCCGCACCCAGCAAACCATCCAACGTGCGCGAAGCAAATTCATGCACCAGGATGCGGCTAGCGGTGCTGCGGATCAGCGTCGGCACATCGGCGCTGTTATAGGTCGCCGCCAATGCCGCGGCGTCAGTCAGGCCGATGCGATAGACAAAACGCACGTCCATGTTGACGATCTGGAAGCTCTGTTGATCGGCACGACGGCTGGCAATGACCTGGGATTTGTCGTTCACATGGCTGGCGTCCCACAACCGATTGGCAATTGCCGGCGCCGGGCCTTCCGCCGGCGCAGCCTCGACTACCGCCTGGTTATCCATGACGCTGGTCGCCAGCTCATGCACAACACCGTTCTCGACGTTGAGCACCCTGCCCCACGGCCAAGGCAACGCGACGTGCAAGCCGGGGCCGAATACTTCTACCGGTTTACCGAAACGCTCATAGATGCCCCGCCCTTGCAGCGGCACCTCATGTACGCCCGTCAACAACCAGCCCACCAGCACCACCAGCGCCAACACCGGCAAAAAAGCCCGGCGCATGTAGCTGAAGGCCCAGACCTGGCGCAGATCGATGCCGAAACGGTTGTGCAGCTCATGTTGCAAGGCCAGCAACGGTTGCGGCGGCCAGCGCAGCAGATCGGCGATGACGCTGCGCCCCAGCAGCGTCGGTTCCAGGCTGTCCCGGCGCGGAATAAACAACGACAGCACCGCGCGCAGCAACAACTCTGCCGCCACCAACCCTGGCAACAGCCCCATCAGTACCGCCAGGCGCAGCGGCCAGAGAGACGTTTCGGTGGCGAACAGCAAGCACAAGGCACCGAGCACCAGCCCGATGATCGCCACTCGGGTCAGTTGCGCCAGCGCCGGCGCTTCCGGCCATTGCGCCGTGGATTGCTGAGCCAATTGCCGCTCGAATACCAATAACCCGAACGCCAACAACAACGACAGCACCGCCCCCACACTGGCCGAGACCCCGAGGGTGGCAGCGGGCAGTTGCAAGTCCCAGGCTTGCTCCAGGCTCAGTAATACCAGCACCGCCCAACCGGCCAGCCACAGCGCAGGCGCACCGATTTGCTTGAGCAGGCCGACCGAGCGTGCGCCGATGCGGTCCAGCAACCGCTCATACCAACCCAGGTTATCAACAGGCACGTTTTCAATCGGCAGGTTATCCACAGCCGGCAGCAGCGCTTTGCTGCGCCATAACGTCACCCACCAGGCCGATTGCAAGCCTGCCACCAGCACCAGTAGCCCCGCGCCTTGACTGACCAACAAGGCTGGCCACAGTGATTGCGGCGAAAACACCCCGATGAAAAACGCCAGTACCAGGCCCACGCCCGCCACGCTTCCCAAGGCGAAGGCGATCCGTTTCAAGCGGCGCCCTTGGAACGACGCTTGCTGAAAACGCGGCCATTCGGCGACTTGTGCCCCCTCGATAGCTAGATCGACTTGCATACCACCCCAGCACTTGTGGCGATCAAAATCCGGGCCCGTGGGCAGACGCCACCGACACTCTGTTATAGGTCGTTACCTTATAACGATTGCTGTGAAATTTCCGTTTTGAATTCTTCATGGCAAGGGCCTCGCTGGCCGCTTGACTTAAGCCTTGACCGTAATCTCTGGAAACGCTCATATTACAGCCATAATTTTTTATCAGGCCAAGCGGGAGAACAGCGATGAGCAACTACGACGTGGTCATTCTGGGCGGCGGCCCGGGCGGGTATAACGCAGCGATTCGGGCCGGGCAGTTGGGACTGAAGGCCGCCTGCGTCGAAGGTCGAGCCACCCTGGGCGGCACCTGCCTGAACGTTGGTTGCATGCCCTCCAAGGCGCTGCTGCATGCCTCGGAACTGTACGAAGCGGCCACGGGCGCGGAGTTCGCCACCCTGGGCATTGAAGTCAGCCCCACCCTCAACCTTGCGCAAATGATGAAGCAGAAAGACGACAGCGTGGCGGGCCTGACCAAAGGCATCGAGTTTCTGTTTCGCAAGAACAAAGTCGACTGGATCAAAGGTTGGGGCCATATCGACGGGCCGGGCAAGGTGACCGTCACCGCTGACGATGGGACCAAGACCGAACTGAGCGCCAAGGACATCGTCATCGCCACCGGCTCGGAGCCCATGTCGCTGCCGGGCGTGACCATTGATAACCAACGCATCCTCGATTCCACCGGTGCCTTGTCCCTGGGTGAGGTGCCCCGGCATCTGGTGGTGATCGGCGCCGGTGTGATCGGCCTGGAACTGGGCTCGGTCTGGCGGCGCCTG
The DNA here is from genome assembly GCF_051131985.1 of Pseudomonas sp. Z3-6. Taxonomy (NCBI): domain Bacteria; kingdom Pseudomonadati; phylum Pseudomonadota; class Gammaproteobacteria; order Pseudomonadales; family Pseudomonadaceae; genus Pseudomonas; species Pseudomonas sp. Z3-6. The sequence goes on along the minus strand of NZ_CP071644.1, from coordinate 141,714 downwards.
GGCGCCCAGGTCACCGTGGTGGAATACCTGGATCGCATCTGCCCGGGCGTGGACGCCGAGGCTGGCAAGACCTTGCAACGGGCCTTGGCTAAACAAGGCATCCAATTCAAGTTGAGTGCGAAGGTCACCGGCGCCGCTACTTCGGCCAGCGGCGTGCAATTGCAGGTCGAACCGGCGGCGGGCGGCGAAGCACAGACCCTGGACGCCGATTATGTGCTGGTCGCCATCGGTCGTCGGCCCTACACGCAAGGGCTGGGACTGGAGAACGTCGGGTTGAGCACCGACAAACGCGGCATGCTCGCCAACCAGCGTCACCGCACCGAAGCGCCCGGCGTCTGGGTGATTGGCGACGTGACGGCCGGACCGATGCTGGCCCACAAGGCCGAAGACGAAGCCATGGCCTGCATCGAACAGATCGCCGGCAAGGCCGCCGAGGTCAACTATGGGCTGATCCCCAGCGTCATCTACACCCGCCCGGAACTGGCCAGCGTCGGCAAGACCGAAGAACAACTCAAGGCTGAAGGCCGGGCCTACAAGGTCGGCAAGTTTCCGTTCACGGCCAACAGCCGGGCCAAGATCAACCACGAGACCGAAGGGTTCGCCAAGGTCCTGGCCGATGAACGCACCGATGAAATCCTTGGCGTGCACCTGGTGGGCCCGAGCGTCAGCGAGATGATCGGTGAGTACTGCGTGGCCATGGAGTTCAGCGCCTCGGCCGAGGACATCGCCCTGACCTGCCACCCCCACCCTACCCGCTCGGAGGCGTTGCGCCAGGCGGCCATGAATGTGGAGGGGATGGCGACGCAGATGTAGGAACAACGCAAAGCTGGAGCGAACAATCTTTTGTGTCGAGGGAGCTTGCTCCCGCTGGACCGCGAAGCGGTCCCCATCGTTTCCCAGGTCAGGCAGCGGACTCGCAAAATGACGGCCGCTGCGCAGCCGAGCGGGAGCAAGCTCCGTCGCCACAATTTGTGTTCGGCTGGCCGTTAGTTTAGCTGGCCGACATCCGCGCCTTGCGCCGGCGCCGGCTGATCAGCCCCAACGCCATCGCCACCACCAGCACGGCCCCTCCCACTTGCAGCCAAACCTTGTAAGGCCGCAGCGTCGAGCGGATCGGGTCCAAGGCCTGGGTCACGTAGCGTTTGTTCGCAGAGCTGAAATCCGGTTCCTGGCATTGATGGCCGAAATCCCCGGCCCAAACCACATACGGACCGTCCTTCACATAACGCTGGTACAACGCGCTTTGCTCTTCAAGGCTGGAGTTGTATCCCACGGCTTTGCACAGCACCGCCGCAAACGCCTGGCTGGTGTGCGGCAGATAATCCGCCGCTTGGCTCGCCAGCGCCGTAGCGACAAACCGATAGTGATAACGCACGTCCGGCTGCGCGGCGCTGGCCTGCTGGCGTTGCACTTCCCCTTCGGCCACCAGCGGCCCGACCTTCAGCTCGACCGGTTCCAGGCTGTAGTTGCCGCCCAGGCTGGCGTAATCCGGCGCCATTTCGTAACCCAGCAGCTCCATGCCCCATTCGCGCGCCATCCGGGATGCGTAGTAGTAGGCCTCGGCCCGCCGGGTTGGCCACCATTTGGACTCTGCATCCTGGCGCAACTGCCCATAGGCGCGGGCCTTGTTCTGCAGTTCTGGGTTATCGAAATAAGCCGGCGCCTCATCAAAGCGCCCTTCCCTCAGCAAACGCCGACCCAGCAGATTGCGCAGGCTCGCAGCCACGGGCAGCGGCACGTAGTTGTCTCGATCCGCCTGGCTCAACGCCGGTGGCGCCGGGACTTGGACGTCGACGTACTGCTTGAGCTCCTCCACCGTGAGCACCCGCTCGGCGACGGCGGCGGCGTCGTACCAATAGTTGCCCTGACCGCGATAGAGCTGATCGAAGGCTTGCAGATAATCACCGCGCTGCAAGGCCAGGATTGCGCTTTCACCCTCGACCCGGCACTTGGGCTGCACCGACTCGTAGTTCCAATCCGGTGTACGACGGTTGCCCCAGGACTCATCGTTCGGAAAGGCCTGGGCAGCCTTGGCATAAGCTGCCGCCGCGGCCGCCTTGTCGCCATCGCGCAAGGCCAGCTTGGCGCGCAGCCACCAGGCCAGGCCTGTGTTGGCAGCCTTCTGCACAAATGCCTGGGCGCTGGCGTAATCGCCGTGCTGGTAACTCACCGCCGCCAAACGGTCGGCATCGTCCAGGTTGTCCCGAGCGTTGGCCTGTAACAGCTTGACCAGCCTTTTCTCACCCGACGGTTCTTCACCGTCCCACCAGCCGACGCGGCTGAGCAGATAGGCGGTGACCAGTCGTTGCACCGACTTGGTCTTGAGCAATTCACTCAAGCGTTCATCTGGCTGGACGCTCAAGCCTTGTGCCAATTGCAGCAACGAGCTGTAGCCGACCGGTGAGCCTTGCAGGTTCTGGATCGCGTACAGGCCGATGGCGCTGTCCCAGTCGTCTGCGGTGTAGGCCACCCGGGCTTCTTCACCGAGGCTGGCAATACCCAGTTCCAACGGATCGCTGAAGCCGGCAATGCTCATTTCCCGGGCCTGGCGAAACGCTGCGCGCGCCTGGTCCTGCAAGGCCACGGGGTCGCCACTGCCCGCCTCGGTGCTCACGGCGAACAAGGCCCGTCCCAGGGAATACGCGGCCCAGGTGCTGCGCAACCGACGTTGATCAGCCGGCAATGCCAGCAATTGCTGGAAGGCCTCCACGGCGCGCTGATGTTCACCGACATTAAAAGCCGCCGCGCCGAGCGCATATAGGCGCAATTCATCCGGTAGCTTGGCCGCTTCAGCCGCCACCTGGTCGATGTCAGTCAACGCGCGCAAGCGCTCCACCACCGCTTGTTGCGGCGGTGTCAGGCCAATCTGTTCGGCCTTGGTGCGTTGCTCCACGTAGGAAGGCAGGTCGTCATAGCTGTAGTCCGGGTTGCGCGTCGCCTCGGTGGCCGGCTTGAGTCCGGCAATCGCCTGGCCGAGACGGCTAACCTCGAAGCGAAAGCTGCCCTCGGGCAATTCCGCCAGCGTCTGGGCGCGGTTATCCAGCAGGCGCATCGGGAAATCCGGCCCGCAGGCCAACGCCGGGCCCAGCGGCAGGCATAGGCTCAGGCACAGCAGGTGACGAGGCCACTCACGGGTAAACATTGAAACCTCCTTGGTCGATTTTCGTACAGCGCGCCCAGCCGATTGCCCGTTGGCTACCCGCCGCCAAGCGGCCTTCCTGAATGCGGGTGAAGGTAAGCAGTCCGGGGGTTTGTTGCAACGTATAACCAGCCAGGGCATCGACACCGTCACAGGCGCCGACAGTCAGCGTCAGGCGCTGGGGCCAGGGACTGTCGAGATTGCCCTGGTTGACCAGGCGGATATCGTACAAGCCGTCCTGCTGCTCCCACTGCAACGCCAGGCGACTGTCCAGATGATCGCCCCGAGCGACAGCACCGAGGGTGGTCAGGCTCCATGCCCGCCGGTCACCGGCCAAGGGCAGGCGAAACCAGATCAGCCCGGCAAGATGTTGCGGCGGATCGGCCCGCAAATCTGCCGCAAGCCCGGCCACTTGCTGCGGATCGGCCAGCAATTCCTGACGCTCGCCGCCGCGGTCGATCGGCACTTCACTTTCCACCACCGGCATGCCGCTCTCCTGGGTCAGCAGCGCCACGCCGTAGGCCGGCAGGGCCAGGTAAAACGGCCGCGAGGTGAGTTCACCCCAGCGTTGCGCCCAGCGCCGGGCCTGTTTCGGATCGAACAGGCCTTGCCGTGGATCACTCACCGCGTGGACCTGCAGCACGCTGCTGTCCACCGTTTCCAGCAACCCCGGCAATGCGGGGCTGTCGAGCCAGGCCGGTAGCGCCGTGATGCTGAGCCGCAGATTGGCCGGCAGGCTGTGCCGCAGTTGGCCGAGGAATTGTCCATAGGCCGGCAACCGCGCATTGCCAGCATCGTGGTCGATCTCCACGCCCACTGGGGTCAGGTCTTGGGCTTGCCAATCGCCCAGCACTTGCTGGATTTGCGCGATGACGTCGTCCTGGTCCAGGGCCTTGAGCTGGCCGTCCAGGCGAATCACGGCGATCACCGGACGGCCGTCCGCCTTGAGCAAGGCCGGATCGATCCGCGCACGACGCCAGCCCGCCCCGGGGAACGCCTGCAACGCCAGCACCCGCAACGTGGAAAAGTCACCCTGGCTTTGGCGCAGCGCCAGCCCGTGGGCCGGGGTCCATTGGCGTTGCCAAATATAGAGCTGTTGATCGAGGGCCGGCGCCGGAGATTGTTCGCAGCCCCCTAGAAGCAACGCGGCGAGGGCCAGGGCGAGCCGGGAAAGAAACGTCATGAAGCCTTACCATCCATAAAAGTCTGGCAGATTACGCCCCCCGGATCCTGGCGAATATCTGTGGCGAGGGAGCTTGCTCCCGCTTGGGTGCGCAGCGCCCACCAAATGGGGGTCGCTTCGCAACCCAGCGGGAGCAAGCTCCCTCGCCACAAAAGGCGCCCTTGCTGCTAGGGGAGCGCGCCAGGCTTACGCGCAATAATCACCTGACTCTTGGCCACCACCGCGTCCAGCGCCTGCTTGATCTCCACACCACGCGGCGAATTCAGTATGGCTTGCCAAGTGTCGGCCCAATGATTGAGCAACGGGTGGTCGGGGTTGCTGAAATCAACCTTGGCCTCCCAGAACAACAGCATCCACATCGACCAATAGAATCCGTATTGGCTGTGGCTCAACACTTCCAAGCCGGCCTCGCTGACCATCGCCTTGAACTGCTCTTCGCTGATGATGCGAATGTGGTTGGGCTTGCGGAAGTACTCCGGCGCGGCGATGTCCTTTTGCAGGTCTTCGGAACTGGGGTGCGGCACGCTCAGCAGGTACAGCGCACCGGGCTGGCCGACCCGCACCAGCTCGGCGAGGAATTGCGCCGGGTCGTCGACGTGCTCGATGACTTCGGTGGATACCACCCGGGTGGCCGTGGCGTCGGCAATCGGCAGCGGGTTGCAGTCGGTCACGTGGCACTCGACTTCGCGCGCGGGGGTGTCGCTCAAGCGCTGGCGAGTGGCTTCGACCTTGGCCGCGTCGATGTCGGCAATGATGATCTTCGCCCCACGCATTCCACAAAAATGCACGTTGCCGCCGTCGCCGCAGCCCACGTCCAGCAGCGTGTCTTCAGGCGTCACCGGGAAACCCGTGAACAGTTCGCCGGTTTGCTGGTTGAACCAGCCGCTGAGCATCGCATCGTGCAGCCCGAGCATATACGGGTCGACTTTCTCGGCGGCCGGCTCGGCGGGCGCGGGCAGGCCCGTGGTGAGTTTCTTCAAAAGGCTCAGCATGTCGGGGCTCCAGGGAGAGGAAGGACGGTTCGGGCGGCGGACAGGCGTTCAACCAGCCGGGCACCACGGTTGCGCATGGGCATTTCGACCCAGCGGTAATTGAGCTCGCTCAACAGCCCGATCAATAACAACGCACACGCCAGGGCCGGCCAGGGATGGCTTGCCGGGTCCGGCGAGCCCAAGGGGGCGAAACGAAACCACAATTCGCGCAGCAGGAAAAACACCGGGATGTGGATCAGGTAGATCCCATAGGAACGACTGCCCACCCAAGTCAGCGCCGTTTTCAGTCGACCGCGGGGCAACAGATAATCCCGATCATACGAGGCCACCCAGACCAGCACGGCGCTGAGCACGGCAATGACCCCGAGACGGTAGAACGACAAATTGAAGTGCTCGGTGGCGATCCAGGCCATCACGCTGCCAAGGCCCAGCACCAGCAGCAGGCCCAAGGGGGGGCGGCGCAACCACGTGGGCTCGAAGCGCCAGTAGCTGGGCCGCAAGCTCCAGATCGACAACAACACACCCAGCGCCAAGGCATCGGTACGAATCACCGACAACCACAGCGCCCGCCAAGTGAAGAATTGCACCAGCACCACCGCCAGCAACACCCACACCAGATAGCGACGCGAGACGAACACCAGCAACGGCAGGATCAGATAGAACTGCTCTTCCAGCGACAGCGTCCAGTACACGAAGCTTGCGCCGTATTCGTACTGCATGAACGCATCGGCAAAACGCAGGTTGGCGAATTGCAGGAAACCGGCCAGCGTCGCCTGCAGGTTGGCCTGCACGCTGCCAAACGCGCCGGAGCGGTTCAGGAAGAACACCGCGAACAGCACCAGTAGCAGCCAGAGCCAGGCCGACGGCAACAGGCGAAACGCCCGGCGAATCCAGAAGTCCCGGGTGATGGCCCAGAATTGCCGGGGATTGTCGCAGCGCCGCAACTGCGGGATCAGGCTGCGTCCGATGACAAACCCGGAAATCGCGAAGAACAGGTCCACGCCCCACCACAGCTGGAAACTGTCGGCCAGGGCCGCCAGGCGCGGCCATCCGCCAGGAAATGGCATGCCTTGCAGGTGATGGAACAACACGCCGATCACCGCAACAGCGCGCAACAACTCGATGTCCATGATCCGCTTGCTGCTCATGAAGGACTCCCGGAAGAACGATCGGGTTTACGCGCGATGATGACCTGGCTCTTGGGCATGAACCGGTCCAGCCCCTGCTTGATCGCCAAGCCGTCGGGCTGCGCCAGCAGGTCCTGCCAGAGCCTCGCCCAGCGCTCCATCAACGGTGGGTACGGCGCCTGGATACGGTCGCGCACGGCCCCCTCGAGGTCCCGGCCCGCCGCCCGTTCGCTGGCCCAGAAGAAAATCATGCCCATGACCCAGAAAAATCCGCTGGCCTGACGATGCTCGATCACCAGCCCGGCGTCTTCCACCAGCGCGGCGAATCGTTCGGCAGTGAAAATCTGTACATGGTTGGGCGCTTGAAAGTAGCCCGGCGGCGCGATGCCTTGCTGCAAATGCTCGCCCACCGAAGCCGGCACGCTGAGCAGGTACTGCGCCCCGGGCCGGCCCATGCGCACCAGTTCGGCCATGAACGGCGCTGGATCATGGATATGCTCGAGCACTTCCATGCAGACGATCTTGTTCGCACAGCCATCGGCCAGGGGCAGCGGCAGGCTGTTGCTGACCAGGCCCAGGAACGGCGCGGCGGCCTGGGCTTCGACCTGGCGGGCGAGGTCGCGCACCTTGTCCTGTTCGCTGTCGGTAAAGATCACGGACGCGCCCTGGCGCATTGCAAACAGGGTCGCCACGCCTTCGCCGCAGCCGACATCCAGTAAAGTATCCTCGGCCGTGATGGCAAAGCCCTTGAGCAACTCACCGGTTTCACTGCAAAACCAACCGTCGAGCATCGCGTCGTAGAGGCCGGCATCCCGGGGCGAAACGGCCGCCGTCGGCGGTGGCGAGGGTTCGACCGGAGGCCTGAGCCCGGCCAGCCATCGGCGGATCATGGTTGCTGCGCGTTCCGGTGCCGCTCGGGTATGGCTTCAAAAAACGCCCGCAAACGCTGCTCGGCGTTGGCCTGGCTGCAGAATTTTTCCAGGCTGCGCACGGCGTGGGCCGACATCCGGCGATAACGCTCGGGGTCGTTCTTGGCCACGTCATAACTGGCGCGATAGGCCAAACACAGCGAGTCCCAATCGGTGACATACCGCAGGGTGCGGTATGCGGCACGCGGGTCGTGGGGCCAGGCGGTCAATTCCTCGGTCGACTCCACTATGAAGGCGTTGTCAGGGTCGATGTAGTCGGCCATCGCCGTGTTCAGCGGCGCAATCGCCGGACGGCCGCACGACATGAACTCCATCAACGGCAGGCACTGCCCTTCGCCGTAGGAACTGTTGACCACGTACCGGGTGGCTTCCACCAGTCGTTCGTAGTCCGCGTCCGCCAGGTAACCGTGTATCAGCACGATGCGACAGCGGTACGACTGGTTCTTGTAGACATGGTGGAGCATGTCGGTCAGCGCGGCGCTGACGTCGTGATGAGTCAGCTTGAGCACCAAGGTTGCGTCGGCAACGTCGCGAAATGTCGTGCAAAACGCGCTGATCATGTCCTTCCAGTTCTTGCGACCGTCGTAAGGATTGAACACGGAGGTGTAAATCACACCGTCCAGCAGTAACTCGCAATCCTCGGCCGGGCCGTCCAGCACCAGCGGCATACCGGCCTGATGCGCCGGTGGGCCATACGGCCGCAGGTCGGTGGTGCGGCTGTCGATCAACAGGCCGTGCAATTGCAGGCGCATGTGATCCACTGTCGGCCGCTGGGCCAGCGCCGCCCCACGGGCGGCAAAGCGGTCCCATACCGGCGCGGCGACGGCGGCGATGGGGAAGTCCGCCCCCATCACCTCGCGAACGGTTTTGACCGTGAAGCTGGAATGGGTGATCGCCATGCCGGTTGCGCCCAGGACCACCCGCCAATCGTGCCGGGGCTCGCCCTGCCAGCTTTCGGTGGGGACGGTGCTGAACTCCCAGGCAAACACCGGGATCGTCGGACAGGCGTAGTGGGCGGCAGTGCGGTGCGGCGGTGAAAACGACAGGAATACGCAATCCTCGCCGCGCCCCAGGCAATCGGCATAAAGCGGGTCGACCTCTTCGTCAGGTCGAGTCACTTCGACGACCTGCCCCAACCGCTCCAGCACCGGGCGGAACTCCTTGAGCACGAAGTAATAGCTGTACTCGGGCTTGCCGAGGTTTTCCAGGATGTTGCTCTGGTTGGTTTCCGAATAAATGATGATCAACATGAGGCGGTACCTGCCTGGGCCACCCGCGACAGCCCTTCATCACAGCCTGGCGCCGCCAGGAAATCCGCCAGGCGCTGCTGCACCGGGGCGAACCCGCAATAGCGGCGCATCCGCTCGCTCGCGGCAACGGCCATGGCCTGGTAGGCCTGCGGCTGGTGCTTGGCCATGGCGTAGCTCTGTTCATAGGCGAGTTTCAATGAACCCCAGTCGGGCCGATGGCGCAGGGTGCGATACAAGATGCGCGAGTCTTCCGGCCAGATCGTGGGTTCGCGGCTGGACTTGACGATGAAGGCTACTTCGGTATCGATGTAGTCGCGCATCGCCGTGTGGTCCGGCGCGATGGCCGGGCGGGCGCAGGACATGAATTCCATCAGCGGCAGGCACAGGCCTTCGCAACGGGACGCGTTGACGTAGAAACTCGCCGCGCCATACAGCCGGGCGAACTGTTCGTCCTCCAGGTAACCGTGCATCACCACCACCCGGCAACTGAATGGCGACAGCTGGGACAGCAGCGTCAGCAGCTCGACGTAGTAGGTCGACAGATCGTTCTGGGTCATCTTCAGCACCAGCGTGGCGTCTTCGACGTCGCGTAGCGCCCAACAGAAGGCGGTGATCAACTGATGCCAGTTCTTGCGACCGTCATCAGGGTTGAACACGCTGACGTACACCACCCCGCTGACGTCGGTTTCCGCCATCTGGCTGGTGTCCGGCAGGACGGCTTGGGGATGTTCCGGTGGCGCGGGCTCAGGAACGGGCTCGACGACTAACGGCGGCGCTGGCCCCCTCAGGACCCGGCTGGTGGCAACGCGTACCGGCACCGGAATCAGGTCGCGGACCGCCTCGCGATACCAGCACAGCAGGTTGTGCTTGAACAGCCAGACGGGGCCCTGCTCGCTCCCGCCGGTGAAGGCGCGGACGACTTCGCGCAGGTAATGACGGGAAATGAATGCCCGCCGCCGCCAAGTCAGCGGCGGCGGTACGATGCCCGGATCAATGCCAGGCTCTGGTTCCGGCTCACCTTCGAAAATCGGCGCGATCAAGCCATCCGCCGACAACCCGAGGGGCCGACTGTCGATGATGCAACCCTTGATCTGCAAGGTCGTTCCGGGGTTGACCGGCCGGCTTGGGTGTTGCTCACGAACCGCCGCGAAACGCTCCCACAGTGGCGTGGGCAACACCAGCACTGGGAAATCCTCACCCAACGTCCGACGGATCGCCTCGGCCGTGTGGCTGGACAAGGTAATCACCCGGCCATGACGGGCCAGCGTGCGGCTCCAGTCATGCCGCGGGTCGTCATCCCAGTGCTCGGCCGGGATCGAATCGAACTCCCAGGCCACTACGCAGACCATCGGGCACAGCAGGTCGAGCGGGGTCTTGTGCGGGGGGGAAAACGAAAGGAACAAGCAGTCCTGTCCGGCCTGCCGCAACGTTTGATAAAGCGGATCGACCTCTGCGACCGACGACACCACATGCACCGGCCCCAGGCTTTCCAGCACGGGGCGATAGGCCTTGAGCACGAAGTAATAGCTGTACTCAGGGCGACCGAGGCTCTGACTGATGGAGTGATCGTTTACATCCGAGTAAAGAATGAAATTCATGGCATCCCATCATGGCGCCGCCATCCCGGCAGCCCCAACTTCATGACGGTCGAGTCACGCATCGAGCCGGCCCGGGAGCCGCCACGCGTCGTTCATCTTGCTACCCGTCTCGTTCTTGTTTTTTTAATGGTCCCGTCCCTTGCGGTTTGATCCGAAGATCGGAACCAGGGGCAAGTGTGACGAGGGGCATTCTAAACACATCCGCCAAGGGTTCGTGAACCGCTCGATGTGAATAAACCCGCTATAAATATGAGAACTGGTCAGTCACGGTTTGCGCTGTTGAAATTGCGGCGAAATTGGCACAGATTGGCAACCAAACAACTACAACAAAAGCTTCGCTAAGCTGATCGTTGAGTGACTTTTCCCCGATCTTACGGAAATTTCCTACTCCATTCGCGATAGACGAAGTCACCGTAAAGGGGGCTGGTGCTTGAAAAAACGTCTGTTCGTTACGGGCCTCAGCGGCTTCGTTGGACGTCACCTCAATTCTCGACTGAACGGTCATGATTCGGCCTGGCAGGTGATGCCTGTCGCCGCGCGCTACGACCTGACGGATGCCAAGACCCTGGAGGGCCTCTGGCCCGAGGTTCCCGACGCCGTGATCCACCTGGCGGGCCAGACCTTTGTCCCTGAAGCCTTCCGCGACCCGGCACGCACCCTGAACATCAACCTGTTGGGCACCTTGAACCTGCTCCAGGCCCTCAAGGCCCGGGGGTTCACCGGCACGTTCCTGTATGTCAGCTCCGGTGACGTCTATGGTCAGGTCAGCGAAGACCGGCTGCCGATTACCGAACTGCAAGCACCCGCCCCACGCAACCCGTACGCCGTGAGCAAGCTGTCGGCCGAACTGCTGAGCCTGCAATGGGGCATGAGCGAAGGCTGGCCGGTGCTGGTGGCTCGCCCGTTCAATCACATCGGCCCCGGCCAGAAGGACAGCTTCGTCATTGCCAGCGCCGCCCGGCAAATCAGCCTGATCAAGCTGGGCCTGCAACCGGCCCGGTTGCAGGTGGGCGATATCGACGTGACCCGCGACTTCCTCGATGTCGGCGATGTGATTTCGGCCTACCTGAGCCTGCTGGAAAAAGGCGCCCCGGGGCAGGTCTACAACATCTGCTCGGGTCGCGAGCAGAGCATTCGCAGCCTGATCGAACAACTGGGCGATATCGCCCAGGTCGATGTGCAACTGATCCAGGACCCTGCGCGTCTTCGCCGCGCAGAACAGCGTCGCGTCTGTGGTAGCCCTGCCAAGCTACGACAGGCCACCGGATGGACGCCCGAAACAACAACACAACAATCCTTGCGGGCGATCCTGTCCGACTGGGAGATACGGGTACAACAAGAATGAAAAGTGCATTGATCACAGGGATCACCGGCCAGGACGGCGCGTATCTGGCCAAGTTGCTGCTCGACAAGGGTTACAAAGTCCACGGTCTGGTGGCGCGACGCAGCAGCGACTCGCGCTGGCGGCTGCGAGAGATGGGCATCGAACAAGACATCGTTTATTTGGACGGTGACATGGCCGATGCCTGCTCGGTGCAGCGGGCGGTGATCAAGTCGGCGCCGGACGAGGTGTATAACCTGGCCGCGCAAAGCTTCGTCGCGGCCTCCTGGGACCAGCCGGTGACCACCGGCATCGTCGACGGGCTGGGGGTCACCCATCTGCTCGAAGCCATTCGCCAGTTCAGTACGCAGACCCGTTTCTACCAGGCCTCCACCAGCGAAATGTTCGGCCTGATCCAGGCCGAGCAGCAGGACGAGCACACCCCGTTTTACCCACGCAGTCCCTATGGCGTCGCGAAACTGTACGGCCACTGGATCACCGTCAATTACCGGGAAAGCTTCGGCCTGCACGCCAGCAGCGGCATCCTGTTCAACCACGAATCACCGCTGCGCGGCATCGAGTTCGTGACCCGCAAGGTCACCGACGCCGCCGCGCGCATCAAGCAGGGCAAGCAGCAGGAGTTGCGCCTGGGCAATATCGACGCCAAGCGCGATTGGGGCTTTGCCGGCGATTACGTCGAGGCCATGTGGCTGATGTTGCAACAGGACACCCCCGACGATTACGTAGTGGCCACTGGCGTCACCACCACCGTGCGCGAGATGTGCAGGATCGCCTTCGAACATGTGGGCCTGGACTACCGTGACTTCGTCAAGATCGACCCGGCGTTTTTCCGCCCGGCCGAAGTCGAGGTGTTGCTCGGCAACCCGGCCAAGGCCCAACGCGTCCTGGGCTGGAAGCCCCGGACCGACCTCGACACCCTGATCCGCATGATGATGGATGCGGACATGAAACGCGTCGCCAAGGAGTAGGCCATGCTCATTCCTGTGATTCTCTCCGGCGGAGCCGGGACGAGGTTGTGGCCGGTGTCCCGCGAGGGTCATCCCAAGCCGTTCATGCGCTTACCCGACGGCCAATCGTTGCTGGGCAAAACCTACCGGCGTGCCGCGGGGTTGTTCGATGGCCGGGGCGATATCGTCACGGTCACCAATCGCGAATACTATTTCCAGAGCCGCGATCACTATCAAAGTGCCCACCTGGAACGTCACCGTGGTCACTTCGTCCTCGAACCCACGGGCCGCAACACCGCGCCGGCCATTGCCACGGCCACCCTCGCCATTCAGGCGTTGCATGGTGACGAGGCGATCCTGGTGGTCATGCCGGCCGATCATTTGATCCAGGACGAGGCGGCCTTCCAGGCATCGGTGGCGCACGCCGTGGAACTGGCGAAGAGCGGTCACCTGGTGACCTTGGGCGTGCTGCCCTCGGCGCCGGAAACCGGATTCGGCTATATCGAACGGGGCCAGCCGCTGGACACCAAGGGCGCGGCCAAGGTCGTTCGCTTCGTCGAAAAGCCCGACTTGCCGACCGCCACGCAGTATTTGGAAAGCGGCCGTTTCTTGTGGAACTCAGGAATGTTCTGCTTCTCGGTCAAGACCCTCTTGGCGGAGTTGCAAGCCCACGCCCCCGAGCTGCTGGAACAGGCGCGCGCCTGCGTCGCGGCCAGCACGGCGGTGGAAACCTCAGGGTGCGTGCAGCAGGAATTGTCCGCGGCGCATTTCGCCGACATGCCAGACATCTCCATCGACTATGCCCTGATGGAGCGCTCCGCCAATGTCGTGGTGATCCCGGCCACATTCGATTGGAGCGATATTGGTTCCTGGAGCGCCGTCGCCGGCCTGGTGCCCGCCGACGCGCAGAACAACCGCGCCACCGGCGAGGCCCTGTTCATCGACAGCCAGCACAACTTCGTCCAGAGCGAAGGCCGTCTGGTGGCGGCCCTGGGCGTGGAAAACCTGATCATCATCGACACCGCCGACGCCGTGCTGGTGGCCCATGCCGACCGCGCCCAGGATGTGCGCCGCGTCGCCCGGCAACTCAAGGACAAGGCGCACGAAGCCTATCGCCTGCATCGCACGGTCAGCCGCCCATGGGGCAGTTATACCGTGCTTGAAGAAGGGCCACGCTTCAAGATCAAGCGCATCGTGGTCAAGCCTGGCGCGTCGCTGTCGCTGCAAATGCACCACCATCGCAACGAACACTGGGTGGTGGTCGAAGGCATGGCCAAGGTCACCAACAATGGCTCGGGTTCGCACCTGGTCGCCAAGAATGAATCGACCTTCATCCCGGCCGGACACAAACATCGTCTGGAGAATCCCGGCGTGATCGATCTGGTGATCATCGAAGTGCAAAGTGGCGAATATCTGGGGGAAGACGACATCGTTCGCTTCGAAGACCACTACGGCAGGGTCGACGCATGTTGCTGAGCTTGCCCCACTCCCTGTGGAATTACCGCGGCTTCGTCCTGGGCAGCGTCAAGCGCGAGTTCCAGGCGCGGTATCGCAACTCGTTGTTCGGCGCGTTGTGGACGGTGCTCAACCCGTTGTCGATGATCCTCGTCTACACGGTGATTTTTTCCCACATCATGCGTGCCCGCCTGCCCGGGGTCGAAGATGGCATGGCCTATAGCGTCTACCTCTGCGCCGGGCTGCTGACCTGGGGCTTGTTCGCGGAAATCACCACCCGCAGCCAGGGCATGTTCCTGGAAAACGCCAACCTGCTGAAAAAGATCAGCTTCCCGCGGATCTGCCTGCCGGTGATCGTGCTCTTCAACGCGGGCATCAACTTCGCGATCATCCTTGGGCTGTTTCTCGGTTTCCTGTTGATCACCGGACGCTGGCCAGGCATGACCTTGCTGGCCCTGGTGCCGCTGCTGGCCCTGCAAGTGATGTTCGCCGCCGGGCTGGGCATGCTGCTGGGGATCCTCAATGTGTTTTTCCGCGATGTCGGGCAGCTGTTCGGCATTTGCCTGCAATTCTGGTTCTGGTTCACGCCGATCGTCTACCCGATGACGATCCTGCCGCCGTCGATCCAGCAACTGCTCGCGTTCAACCCCATGACCGCCCTGATGCAGAGCTACCAGAACCTGTTTCTCTATAACCAGTGGCCGGTCTGGAGTTCGCTGGTGCCGTTGCTGGTGCTCGCCCTGCTGTTGTGCGCCCTGGGCTTGCGCATGTTTCGCCGGCGCGGCGGTGAAATGGTGGATGAACTCTGATGGGACATTTGCGTGTCACCGGCCTGGGCAAGGCCTACAAGCAGTATCCGAACCGCTGGAGCCGGCTGTTGGAGTGGTTGATTCCCTTTTCCCGCCAGCGTCACCACCTGCACTGGATCCTCCAGGGTGTGGATTTCGAGATCCAGCCCGGGGAAGCCGTTGGCATCGTCGGGGTCAACGGCGCCGGCAAAAGTACGTTGCTCAAGATGATCACCGGCACCACCCAACCCACCTGCGGCCACATCCAGCTACAAGGCCGCGTTGCCGCGTTGCTGGAACTGGGCATGGGCTTTCATCCGGATTTCACCGGTCGCCAGAACGCGTTCATGGCCGGTCAGTTGCTGGGCATGCAGGTGGAGGAAATCGAAGCCCTGATGCCCGAGATCGAGGGCTTCGCCGAAATCGGCGAGGCCATCGACCAGCCGGTACGCACCTATTCCAGCGGCATGCAGATGCGCTTGGCGTTCAGTGTCGCCACCGCCCGGCGCCCGGACATCCTGATCGTCGACGAAGCGCTGTCGGTGGGCGACGCCTACTTCCAGCACAAGAGCTTCGAGCGCATCCGCAGCTTCCGCAAGGCCGGCACCACGCTGCTGATCGTGTCCCATGATCGCTCGGCGATCCAGTCGATCTGCGACACCGCGATCCTGCTCGAACACGGGCGCATGGCCATGCGCGGCAAACCGGAAGAGGTGATGGATTACTACAACGCGATGCTGGCCCAGCGCGAAGGCCAAGTGGTCCGCCAGGAAATGCTCGCCAGCGGTCAGGTGCGGACCATTTCCGGCACCGGCGAGGCCGGCATCGTCGATGTGCAGTTGCTCAACAGCCAGGGGCAGTCGGTGGAAGTGGCCGAGATCGGCCAGCCGATGGTGCTGCAAGTGCGGGTCGAGATCCGCCAGGACATCGAACGGCTGGTACTGGGCTTTTTGATCAAGGACCGCCTGGGCCAGCCCATGTACGGCATCAACACCCATCGCCAGGACAAGGCCGTGACCGACCTCAAGGCCGGCGAACAGATCACCTTCCGCTTCAGTTTCGACATGCGCCTGGGCAAGGGCAATTACTCCGTCGCGCTCAGCCTGTCGCGGCTGGACTCGCACCTGGACCGTAATTTCGAATGGCGCGACTACGGATTGGTGTTCCACGTGATCAATAATCGCCAGGAGGATTTCGTCGGCTGTTCCTGGCTCCAGGCCCGGACCAGTATCCAGCGTTCGAGCCAAACGGCCGTCGAGGCGGTACCGCAAAAGGAGTTGCCATGAGCCGTCTGTTGGTGGATTGCACCTATGTATACGACCACCCGAATGACAACTCCGGCATCCAGCGAGTGGTGCGCAACGTCATTCGTGAATTGCCGGCCAAGGATCGGGAGCGCGAATGCATTCCCGTGGTGATGCTGCAGGGCAAGCTGTACGAAGTGAAAAGCCTGGCCCCTTTGCCCACGAACGGACTGGATCTGGCCAGTCTGCGAGCACGGCTGGTACAGTTCGCCAACCTGTTCTGGCTCAGGCAGCGGACCCTCGAACAACGGCGCCCCTTCAGCCAGTCGATCTGGGCTCGCCGCTTCTTGTACGTGGCTTGCCGACTGTTCTCCCTGGCGTGCTTGAGCCTCCCCATTCGAATCCTCGATCGTCTCCTCAAACGCAAGCCAGTCCCGGCACGCAGCGTACCGCTGGCACATCGGGCCGGCGATCAGCTGGTGTTGCTGGACTCTTCCTGGCACTCAGGTTTCTTTCCCCTGGCCGAACAGCTCAAGCGTGATGGCGTCGGGATCATCTCAGTGGTCTACGACCTGATTCCCCTGACCCATCCGCAATTCTGCGACGCCGGACTGGTCAAGGTGTTCAACCATTGGTTCGACTGGATCGCCCGCACCGCCGACGGCTACATCGCCATTTCCACCACCATCCGCGACCAGCTTCGCCAGGAAATGGTCCGGCGCATTGGCGAGCAAGAGGTGCGCAAGCGCTGGTTCGACTATTTCCACCTGGGCAGCGAACTGGACCTGGTTGACGCCACCCAACCCGTCGACCCGAACTTGTTGCGGCTGTTCAAGCGCCCCGAGCCGGTGTTCCTGATGGTGAGCACCATCGAGCCGCGCAAAAACCACGCTTACCTGCTCGATGCCTTCGAACGGGCCTGGGCCGCCGGTTCACAAGCGCGACTCTGCATCGTCGGCAAGATCGGCTGGAAATGCGAAGCCCTGATCGAGCGCATTCAACGCCATCCGCAGCTCGACAGCCGCCTGTTCATGTTCAACAACCTGGAGGACCAAAGCCTGGAACACGCCTACCGACACGCCACGGCGCTGGTGTTCCCGTCCTATGTGGAGGGCTTCGGCCTGCCGTTGGTAGAAGCCATGCAACGCGGCTTGCCGGCGATGGGCAGCGACATTGAAGTGTTTCGGGAAATCGGCGGAGAGTTCATGGCCTATTTCGATCTCGACGATCCCCAAAGCCTGGCGAACCTGGTCATCGACATGGAGCGCACCGGGGTATTCCCGGCCAAGCGCAACCTGGATCAATGGCAATGGCTGAGCTGGCGCCAGGCCAGTGCGCAATTGGTGGAGCGAATCGAGGGCCACATTATTGGTGCAGCGATCGTCGACAGGGAAACAACATGCGGATAGCCCTCAACGCACGCATTCTCCAGGCGCCCCGCACCGGTATCGGCCACTACGTAGCGGAACTGGCGACTGCCTTGGCGCGGGAGCCGGACGTACAGTTGTCGTTGTTCCACGGTTGGGGCTGGAGCCCGCAGTTGCCACCAACAGCCAAGCCAGGCTATTCCAAGCTGAGCCCGTTGCTGCGACGGGTTCCGGGCGCCTACCAAGCGCGGCGCTGGCTGGAGCAGAAACGCTTCGATCAAGGCCGTTCAAAGGCTATCGACCTGTATCACGAACCCAGCCTGTGGCCGTTGGCTTTCGAAGGGCCGACGGTGATCACCCTCCATGACCTCACGCACCTGCGCTACCCCGAGACGCAGCCACCGGCACGCCTGAAGGAAATCGAGCGACGGCTCAGCCGCGCAGTGGAACAGGCCCAATTGATTCTGACCGACTCGCAATTCATCGCCGATGAAGCCCAGCAATATTTCGGCATTCCCGCCGAGCGCCTGAGGGTCGCGCCGCTTGGGGTGGCGACACGTTTCCACCCGCGCGAACCGGAAGCGATCGACAGCGTGCTCAAGGCCCATGGGCTGGAGCACGGCCGATACTTTCTCTGTGTCGGCACCCTGGAGCCACGCAAGAACCTGTCATTGGCCTTGCGCGCTCATGCCGGGCTTCCTGAGTCCATACGTCAGGCTTTTCCTTTGTTCATTGTAGGAATGAGCGGATGGCAACAGGCACAGCTCAATGATGAGTTGAAACGCGCCCTGGCAGATGGTCATGTCTGCCTGGCGGGGTATCTGCCTGACGAACAGGTCGCCCAGCTGTTGGCGGGGGCCCGGGCACTGATTTTCCCGTCGTTCTACGAAGGCTTTGGCCTACCGGTGCTTGAAGCCATGGCCAGCGGCACGCCGGTAATGACCACCCGCTGCTCGGCGATGCCGGAAGTGGCCGGGGCGGCTGGCATTTATTGCGAGCCCGACGATCCACAAGGCATGCGCGACGCCATGCAGCGGTTGATTGAGGATCGCCCGCACTGGCAGGCGTGTCGGGAAGCAGGCTTACAACAGGCAGCGCTGTTTTCCTGGGAGCGCTGTGCAAAGGTCACGGCTCAGGCGTATCGCCAGGTCTTGGGAGGTTGAATGCGAGTCCTGCACTTTTACAAAACCTATTTGCCAGACTCCATGGGTGGCATCGAACAGGTTATCTTCCAGCTGTGCGACAGCACCGACCGGTTGAGTATCGATAACACCGTGTTGGCCCTGAGCGGGCAACCGGCGTCGGAGCCGATCAAGATCCGCCAGCATGTGGTTCATCAAGCTCGAATGGACTTCCAGCTAGCATCCACCGGCTTCTCCTACAGCGTTTTCAAGAAATTCCGTGAACTGGCCGCCGAAGCGGACGTGATCAATTTCCACTTCCCCTGGCCGTTCATGGACCTGGTGCACTTTTGCAGCGCCGCGAAAAAACCCTACGTCGTGACCTACCATTCGGACATCGTTCGCCAACGGCACCTGCTCACGCTCTATCGACCGCTGATGCGACGTTTCCTGGACGGCGCGGATCGGATCGTCGCAGCCTCGCCGAACTATGTGCATACCAGCGATGTGCTCAAGGCATACAGGGCCAAGACCCGGATTATCACCTACGGCCTGAACAAGAGCAGTTATCCACAGCCCGACGCCGAGCGCATGGCGGGGTGGAAGGCCAGACTGGGTGAGCGGTTCTTTTTGTTCGTGGGGGTGATGCGTTATTACAAAGGCCTGCACATTCTGCTCGACGCCCTCAAAGGCGTGAATTATCCCGTGGTCATCGTGGGCGCCGGTCCATTGGAAAAACAACTGCATGCCCAGGCGGCGGCACTGGGCCTGCGCAACCTGCATTTCCTCGGGCGACTGGGGGACGAAGACAAGGTTGCGCTGCTGGAACTGAGTTATGCCATCGTGTTCCCTTCGCACCTGCGCTCCGAAGCCTTTGGCATCTCCCTGCTCGAAGGCGCGATGTTCGGCAAGCCGATGATCTCCAGCGAAATCGGCACTGGCACCAGCTACATCAATATCCACGAAGAAACCGGCCTGGTGGTGCCACCGAGCAACCCCGAGGCATTCCGCGAGGCGATGCGCACCCTGTGGGAAAACCCGGCGCAGGCCCAGGCAATGGGGGCCAGGGCCGAAGCCCGTTATCGTCAGCTGTTCACGTCCGAAGAGATGGGCCACAAGTGGGTGCAGCTGTACGAGGAACTGCTGGAGGAAAAGGCGCTTTCCTACGCCTGATCCCACCTCACGATAGAGCGACGCAATCCTATGTGGCGAGGGGATTTATCCCCGCTGGGCTGCGCAGCAGCCCCTTGCTCTCGTTCTGACAAACCGCGACGGCCGATACTTCTAGGGGGCCGCTTCGCGCCCCAGCGGGGATAAATCCCCTCGCCACACCCATTCAAGTGCTCATGAATGCTTTTGCAACCCGACAACCGTCCGCGGCATGCCCACGAACCCGGGCAAGGCTTCGATCCGCGCCAGCCAGGCCCGCACATTGGCGTAGTCCTCCAACGACACATTGCCTTCCGGTGCATGGGCGATATAGCTGTAGCCGGCGATGTCCGCGACGGTCGCCGCGTCACCCGCCAGGAAAGCACGGGCGCTCAATTCCTGATCAATGACGTTCAACACAGTGTGGGACCGGGCAATCACGTCCTCAGCGTTGTAGGCCGCGCCAAACACCGTGATCAGCCGCGCCGTGGCCGGCCCCGCATGGATCGGCCCGGCCGCCGCCGACAACCAGCGTTGCACCCGGGCGGCACCGACTGGATCGGTGGGCAGCCAGCGGCCCTTGCCATATTTTTGCGCCAGGTACACGAGGATCGCGTTGGAGTCCGCCAGCACCACACCGTTATCATCGATGACCGGTACTTGGCCAAACGCATTGAGCGCAAGGAAATCCGCCTGTTTGTGCGCGCCCTTGGCCAAGTCGACAAAGATCTCCTCGACCGGCAGTTCGAGTAACGACAGCATCAGTTGAACGCGATGGGAATGGCCGGAAAGCGGGAAGTGATAGTGCTTGATCGGGTTCATGGTCGACTCCGCTGGAAGTGACGCCATCAGCACAACGGCGTCGATGGGGTCATCTTCCGCCCAAGGCAAAAACAAGAGAATCACCTGCAGATGCAATCCATTGTTTCAGCCAGAGAAACAATGCTTCAGCCGCTCAAGGCTGGATGTTCGCGCAATGCACTGACAACAAAATCGACAAAACTGCGGACCCGCGCCGGCGCATTGCGCCCGCCTTGGTACACCACATGGATCGGCAGCGGCGGCAATTCGAAATCGGCCAGGACGATTTCCAGCTCACCGGCGGCCACGTTGCCCGCCACCTGATAAGACAGGATTCGCGTCATCCCCAGTCCCTGACAAGCGGCGGTAATCGCCGCCTGGTTGGCCGTCACTACCAACCGCGGCACGGGCCGGACGGCCAACGGTTGGCCTGAATCGATGAAGGTCCAGCTTTTGACCTGGCCAATGGCCGATGACGCCACCACGGGCATTCGCTCCAGGTCATCCGGATGCCGGGGCCGCCCGTGGCGCGCGAAGAAATCCGGGGAGCCGCACACCACCCGCCGCACTTCACCGACCCGCACGGCGTGCAGGTTGCTGTCCGGCAGCTCGCCAATGCGCAGGGCAACGTCGATGCCCTCCTCTACCAGACTGACCGTGCGGTCCAACAACAAGGCGTTGATGCTGACCTCGGGGAATCGGTGCAGGTAATCCACTAGCAGCGGCGTGACGAACAATTGCCCAAACAGTACCGGCGCGGTAATCGTCAACTGCCCGCGGGGCTGGACGTGACTGCCAGCCGCCGAATCCTCGGCTTCCTGCAAATCGTTCAGGATCCGCCGACAGTCCTCGAGAAAGCGCTGGCCGGCTTCGCTCAGGTACACGTTGCGAGTGGTACGGACCAGCAGTGGCGTGCCGATGCGTTGCTCCAACGCTGCCACCGCCCGCGTGACGCTGGCCGCCGACAGGCCCAGGCGCCGCGCCGCCGACGAAAACCCCGAAGCCTGGGCCACGGCGAGGAAAACCTGCATTTCCTGGAACCTGTCCATCCATCCCCCCGATGAGAAATCCTGATACAAGTTTTCTGCACGCCTCAAAGCAGCGCGACACGGCCATTGTAGGGGCCTGTGCCAGTGAACCACAGCGTAGCGCAGCCGGACACCGGACCATTGGCCCGGCCAGGGGCGACAGCCCTTGCTACCATCTCTCTTCATGACAGTTTCATGACCGACGGAAGCCCCCTGTGGGAGCGAGCCTGCTCGCGATGGCGGTGTGTCAGTCACTATGAACTCAGCTGATCCGGCGCTATCGCGAGCAGGCTCGTTCCCACAGGGGCAGTGTCCGTTCAGTAGAATGACTTCAACCGAAAGGCCTGCTTTTGTGAACGTTCTTTATCGCGCTTCAACCCATCCCCGCGCCTCGCTCATCGCCCTGATTGGCTGCGTATTGATGGTCCCCATGGGCCTGCGTCTCGCCCTGGGTTGGTCCGACCCGCTGGGTTATCTCTCGGACCTGGGTATCGGCGGGTTGTTGATCGTGCTGCTCCATCGCCGTCCCGGGTGGCTGGCATTCCCGGTATTACTGGCCTGGAGCGCATTGACCCTGGCCAGCATCGAGCTGGTCAGCGCGGTCGGGCGGATGCCCGGTCCTTCGGATATTCATTACCTGACCGACCCGCAGTTCGTTGAAAACTCCACCAGCGGCGGCTTCGCCCATCCGTGGCTGGCCGCGATCCAGTTGGCAGCCCTGGCGTTGTGGCTGGTGAGCCAATGGACCTGCCGCCCCCACCAGGCGCCACGCTTGCCGCGCCGCGCCTGGGCCGTGCCGGTGTTGCTCTTGCTGAGCCACGGCGCACTGCAAGCCTGGCGCCCCAGTGAGGCGGACCAATGGAATGTGTTCAACCTGCCCCACCAACTCGTCACGGCGGGGATCGCCGCCGGGCAGGACCAAGCCCGGCAATGGCTCGATGGCGACACCGTTGACCCAATCCCGCCCATGGAAGGGCTGACCCGCCTGGACCTCGATGGCCGCAAATTGCTGGCCGAACCGGGGCGTGCGCGCAACGTGCTGGTTATCGCCCTGGAAGGCATTCCCGGCGCCTATGTGAGTGCCAATCGCCAGGCCTTGAGAAGCAGCTATCAGGAAAACCTGATGCCACACCTCAGCGCCTGGGCCGAGCGCGGCATGAACACCCCCGATTACGTCCTGCACAGCCACCAGACCATTCGTGGCTTGTACGCGATGCTGTGTGGCGATTACGACAAGCTCGACGACGGCACGCCCAAAGGCGTCGAAATGCTCAACCAGACCCAGCGCAACCAAGCCTGCCTGCCGGCCCAGTTGCGCCAGAACGGCTTTTCCACGCATTTCCTCCAGGGCGCGGGCCTGCGCTTCATGGCCAAGGACCGAATCATGCCGCACATCGGCTTCGACACGACCTTGGGCATGGAGTGGTTCACGCGCCCCGCCTATCTGGAATTTCCTTGGGGCAAGGACGACAAGACGTTCTTCGAAGGCGCGCTGGACTACGTCGGGCAACTGCAACAAGCGGACAAGCCCTGGATGCTGACTCTGCTGACCGTGGGCACGCACCAGCCCTACTCCGCGCCGGACGACTACCTGCAACGCTACGACACGGCCAAGCAGGCGGCGGTGGGTTACCTGGACGACGCACTGGCGAACTTCCTGGCGGGCCTGGAACGCCAGGGCATCCTGGACAATACCCTGGTGGTCATCACCTCGGACGAATCCCATGGCATCGACGATGTGCGGCTGGCCTCGTCCTGGGGGTTCAACCTGACGCTGGCGCCGGAACCATTGCCCCGGATCAAGTCAGGCACCTACGGGCATGTGGACCTGACCGCCTCGATCCTCGATTACTTCGGCTTTGCGGTGCCCAAATCGTTGTCCGGCCGCTCGATGTTCAGGGACTACCCGACGGGTCGGGAAATCATGTCGTTCACCAACGGCAAGCTGCGCTACCACGATGGCAAGGGCACGTTTACCGAATGCGATTTCCTCCAGCATTGCCGTGACTACACCAGCGAAGGCTTCATCGCCGACCGCGTCATCTATGGCGGGCAATACAGCGGCCAGCGTGCCCGATTGATCAGCGCCCGGGCCACCGCCCTGGACCAGACACTGTTGCGCACGCCCTTGAACCAGCATTATCAGTTCGGCAGCACGGACAAAATCCCGTTGCCGGCCCAGGTCACCAACGACTGGACCGACAACCTGATCGGTGCCCAATACCTGGAAATGCCCAAGGGCTCGCAGACCCGCGTCAGCCTGACCATCCGAGCCGTGGAAGCTGACCATGCCGCCTACATTTCCCTCAAGGCCAAGGAGTTCGAGCAGGATGTGCCGATGGACCTGCCGACCGAGGTGGCGGTGACACCCGACCAACCACTGGTGATGAACATCAGTTTCGACAACCCACAGCAGCGCAAGGCGTTTTCCTTCCATCTGCTCGGTCATGGGGTCGGCGCCATCGAGATCAGCGACTTCAGCGTCGTGACCGAACTGCCGGATCAGGCAAGCCAGACGGACCAGCCGCAATACCTGGACGATATGCAGGAAGACAGCGAGGTCCAATCCGGCTGAACAAAATACGCGCAGCCATGGCTGCGCGTTCCAATGTTCGGAGTCGGACCTGATCAATGTTTGATCAATTGCATGATTTCAAATGCATTCAATGCCGCCCCGCGCAGCAGTTGGTCGCCGCTGATGAACAAGTCCAACCCGTACTCGCCGTAGATCAGGTTGTAGCGAATCCGTCCGACTTCCACCGCGTGTTTGTAGGTCGAGGTCATGGGCATCGGATAAGCGCCGTATTCCGGCTCATCCACCACTTCAACCCCTGGCGCGTTGCGTAACAGCTCGCGCACCTGCGCCAGCGACTGGATGGGGGTGTTGAAGCGCAGGCTGAGACTTTCGGCATGGGAACGCAAGGTCGGCACCCGGACCGCGGTGGTGCTGATCGCCAATGCCGGTTCATCGAGCACCTTGCGCAACTCCCAGACCACTTTCATTTCTTCACGGGTGTAACCGTTGGCTTCGAACGAGTCGACCTGGGGAATCACGTTGAAGGCGAGGTTATGGGCGAAGTGCTCGCTGTCATCGCGGTCGCCATAGTCGCTGAAGGACTTAGCCTTCTCCCGCAGTTCCAGCATCGCCGGCTGTCCCGCCCCACTGGCCGCCTGGTACGTAGAGATGATCACGCTCTGCAGCCCGAACGCGTCATGCAGCGGACCCAGCACCATCAGTGCGATGGCTGATGAGCAATTGGGATTGGCGACCAATTTCTCGCCCCTGTAGCGCTGCCCATTGATGGGCGGTACGAGCAAAGGGATATCGTTGTGATAACGGAACGCCGATGAGTTATCGATGACGTAGGAATTTTCCGCCAAGCGCTCACCGTATTCCAAGGCAAAGGCCCCGGAAACACACAGGAAAACGATATCGCACGCGGCGCAACCTTCAAGGGAAAAAGGCTCGATCAGATGTCGCGCCCGCCCCACCGCCAAGCGCTTGCCGGCCGAACGCCCCGAGGCCATGCAGACCACTTCATAGTCGGTATCTTCAAGCAATTGCAGCATGGTCATGCCCACTGCACCGGTGCAGCCCACCACGGCGATTTTCTTCATTTTCCGTCCCTTATCCACCTTTGCAAGGCTCAACCGTCTCGGTGTCCCTGATTGCCTGCGATCGATTGTAGGGAGACGGGCCAGTCCGCTACAGTGCGGCGCAAGACAATAAACGGTGGAATCACGCCAAATGCACGCTCACCCCGGAACCGTGGCGATCCTGGTTTATGAAGGCTTGTGTGTATTCGAATTTGGCATCGCCCTGGAGATTTTCGGCCTGCCGCGCCCGGAACTGGATGTAGCGTGGTATGACCACCAAATCGTCGCCGTCGATCCAGCACCGATGCATGCGCTGGGCGGCCTTCGGATAGCCGTCGACGCGGGGCTCGAAGCCTTGGACAGCGCGCGAACCGTCATCATCCCCGGCTGGCGCAGCCACCACGAACCGCCTCCCGAGGCGTTGCTGCAAGCACTGCGCCGCGCCCACGCCCGCGGCGCACGCCTGTTGTCGATCTGCTCGGGGGTGTTTGCCCTGGCCGCCACCGGGCTGCTCGACGGCAAGACCGCGACCACCCATTGGCAATTCTGCGCGGAACTGGCCGAGCGATTCCCGCTGATCAAGGTTGATCCAAACGTGCTGTATGTCGATTCCGGACCGTTGATCACCTCAGCCGGCAGCGCGGCGGGCATTGACGCCTGCCTGCACCTGATCGCCCGGGATTTCGGCACGCATGTCGCCAACTCCGTGGCCCGTCGCCTGGTCATGGCGCCGCAACGGACCGGCGGGCAGGCGCAATTCATCGTCGCCCCCGTAAGCAAGTCGCCACGCAACGAACTGAGCCGCGTCCTGCAGTGGCTTCGCGAGCACCTGGATCAACCCTTGAGCGTCTGCGACATGGCGGCCCGCGTCGCCATGAGCGAGCGCACCTTCCTGCGGCGCTTCGTCGAGACCACCGGCCTGCCGCCCAAGACCTGGCTGCAACAGGAACGCTTGAACCGGGCCCGGGAGCTGCTGGAAAGCACCGACCAGAGCACGGCCGGCATCGCCCAGGCTTGCGGCTATCGGTCGGTGGAAAGTTTCCGGGCGGCGTTCCGCAACGCTGTCGGTTTGCCGCCCACCGCCTATCGCGAACGATTCGGCAGCGGCGCGCCCCGCCCACAGCAGGCCCGGGGCTAATCCAGCAACCGGTGCAGCTTGGCGTACTGCAACAGCATGATGGTCTTGCCGTCGCAAATTTCCCCGGTCTCGATCATGCCCAAAGCCTGGTCGAGGGACAGCTCCAACACTTCGATCTCCTCGCCTTCGGCTTCCAGGCCACCGCCTTCGTGCTGCTTGTCTTCGTCAAAATATTCGCCGACGAAAAAATGCACCCGCTCCGTCACCGAGCCCGGGCTCATGAAGGCGTCGAACACCTTGCGCACGTCCTGGATGATATAGCCGGTTTCCTCCTGGGTTTCCTTGCGGATGCAGGTGTGCGGATCGTCGTTGTCCAACAGGCCGGCGCAGGTTTCTATCAACAGGTCATCATGCCCGTTGACGAAGGCCGGGAAACGGAATTGCCGGGTCAACACCACGGTTTGCTTGGCCTTGCTGTAGAGCAGGATGGTGGCGCCGTTGCCGCGGTCATAGGTTTCACGCGTCAGTTCGCGCCATTGGCCATTGCGGCCGAGGTAGTCATAGGTGGTCTTGCGCAGCACGTACCAGTCGTCCGAGAGGACTTCGACGTGCTTGATGCGTACACGGTCCTTGATGCCGATTGCCTGTGTCATTTACCCACTCCGTTCAAGGTCAAAAGTCTCCTTTGGAACCCAATGCTGTTCACTTGAGAGAAATGATGGACCTGTGGCCAGAGATTGCTCCCGCTCGGCTGCGAAGCAGTCGTAAACCGGCGTGGGCGGTATGCCTGATGCTCCGCATTGGGCAGGTTTTGGGGCCGCTTCGCGGCCCAGCGGGAGCAAGCTCCCTCGCCACGGGTTTGTCGATTGCCTTAAGTGAACAGCATTGCATTTAGAACCCTATTACAACGATGCAGGGACGCGTGGCAATGCTCGTTTGTGGGCTGTCTTGAGGTAGGCGCATTCAATGATCTGTCGCGCCTGCGACGACACCTCTTCGCCCATCAGGTACGCATCGATTTCCTCATAGCTACAGCCATACGCCACTTCATCCAACTTACCGGGCGCCAGGTCCTCCAAATCCGCGGTCGGCGCCTTGCGCACCAGGTACGCGGGGGCACCCATCGCGTCGGCCAATAATCTCACCTGGGTTTTCGTCAGCCCGGACAGCGGTGCCAGGTCGCAAGCGCCGTCGCCGAACTTGGTGAAGAACCCCATCACCGCCTCCGCCCCATGATCGGTTCCCACCACCAATCCGTTGCTCAAGTTGGCAATGGCGTATTGCGCCAGCATCCGTGCCCGGGCCTTGGCGTTGCCTTTGGTAAAGTCGGTGAGTTCGGCCGAAGATTGCAAGCCGTCGATGGCGATACTGCCCATCAGCCCGTCGACACACGCGGCGATGTTGCTGGTGGTGATCGCGTCCGGTCGGATGAAGTCAAGGGACGCCTTGGCGTCCTGCTCATCGGCCTGGGCCTTGTACGGCAGTCGGACGGCGATAAACCGCGCCGCGTAGTCTTCCCCCCGCAGTTGCTCCACCGCCAACTGGCACAGGCGGCCGGCGGTGAGCGAGTCGACGCCGCCGCTGATCCCCAGCACCAGGGACTGGCAGCCCGACTCGCGCAGGATCTGCTTGATGAACTCGACCCGGCGAGCAATCTCAGTGGCTTCGCCACCCCGAGTAAGTTGGCGGTCGATGCCCAGCTCCCGGGCAATGCGTTCTTGCGCGAGCGTAGTCATATCAGGCTCCCATTTGTGGATTGATCAGGGCGACGTTGAACACTTGGGCGGCGTAGCGCAGGAACGAGGCATCCTCGCAGACGTTCTTGATCGGATCGTCGGAGAACTTCACCACCGGCTCGCCGTGGACCCGCACCAGTTTCATGACAATGCTCAGCGGTTCGACACCGTCGACATCACAGGCCAGGCTGGTGCCCATGCCAAAACCAAATTTGGCCTTGCCGCGAACATGACGCAGGATCGGCAGGCACTTCTCGAAATTGAGGCCATCGGAGAACATCAGGTCCTTGGTGCGCGCGTCGATGCCCAGCGCCTGGTAACGCCCCAGCACCTTGTCCGCCCAGACGATCGGGTCACCGGAATCCTGGCGCAGGCCGTCATAGAGCTTGGCAAAGTACAGGTCGAAATCCTTGAGAAAAAAATCGGTGCTGATGCAGTCCGTCAAGGCGATACCGAGGCGGCCGCGATACTCGCGCACCCAATTTTCCAACGCCGCGTTCTGGCTCTCGCGCAAACGCCCGAGTTGCTGGTGCACCATCAGCCATTGGTGGGCCATGGTGCCGATCAGGGGGAGATCGAACTCGTAAGCTAGGTGCGCGTTACTGGTGCCGACAAAGACGCCAGGAAAATCGCTGCGCATGACGTTCACCACTTCACGCTGGGCCCAGAACGACAGCCGCCGCCGGGTGGAGAAGTCTGAAACGCGAAACTCGGCGAGCTCTTCACGGCTGGCATTTTTCTCCAGCCATTCGAACTTCTGGTACAGCTTGCGAGTGACGTCGGCCAACTCGACTTCGGGGTACTTCTCGCGGTTGCGCAGTTCGCTGACCATCGCCAATACCGGTTGCTCGAACATGATGCAGTGCAGCATCGGCCCGCGGACGCGGATGTGCAGTTGGCCGTCGACTTCCGAAACGTGGATGTAGCGCAAATTGAAGCGAAACAGGCCGAGAAACTGTTCGAAGTCCGGTGTCAGGTACTCACGGAAACGCTTGTTGAACAAAAACCGCTGCTCTCCCTCGCGCAGTTGCAACCCGGCGAGTTTTTCCAGTTCGACACGAATGTCCGGGATCAGGTGACCGAGCCGCTCCTTGGAACGCACGATGAACTGGTATTCCACCTCGACATTCGGGTGCTGGTGCAAGACCGCCTGCATCATGGTGAAGGTGTAGTAGTCGGTATCCAGAAGACTCTGGATGGTGCCGCTGTTTGTGTCGAATGCACTGTCCATGTCTGTTCCTTATGCGTTTGCCAAGCGGAGGATGTCTTCGCGCGTCGCGGCGACCGAGATGCCCGCTTGCTGCATGTCGGCAATGGCTTGAACGGCCCCCTGCTCACTGATGGCCCGGCAGGCCGGAAGGTGAACGATCACCTTGAAGCCAGCGGCGGCCAGTTGCAGCGCGGTGGTCTTGACGCAGAAGTCCAGCGCCAGCCCACCAACGATGACCTGCTCCACAGCCTGGCCTTTGAGGTACTCGATCACCCCGGTGGACAGCTTGCCGTGCAGGTCGTGGTAGCAGGCGCCGTACGGGTGCAAATCCGGCTCGACGCCCTTCCAGACGAAATAGTCGTAGTCGTAGGGGGTCGGCAGTTGGTCCAGCAAGGCGAAACCTTCGGTGCCGGGAACGCAGTGGCTGACCCAAGTGATGTCGGCGTGCTCCAGCCCGGTCGGCACGAACATCTGTGCGTGATCGGCGACCACCCAAGGGGCCTTGGGCGAATGGGCGTCCTTGCTGCCGATGCGGAGGCTGGCCAGGGACGCGATGAAATTCAGCTCACCGGCAATCTGGTCACCGCCCGGCACCGGGAGCTCATCGGGGCATAGCGGCGTGAAGCTCTTTTGCGCATCGACATCGAAGGAAGCGGTTTTCCGGGTCAGGCTGTTCATGCTGGGTTTCTCCTCTTCATGGCCACGAGAGTACATAAGGTGTACTTTCATAACAAGCTATTCGGAGAAATATTTTTGATGACTCATACTTATCCAATGAAGTAGCGCCAAAAAAGCAGGTTTCCATCAAAAAGACTTTGCTGCTAGAGTACACGTCATGTACCAGAAGAGGATAGGCCATGTTCGAGATTGCCCTGTATGGCGGCGCCTTCAATCCCCCTCACGCCGGCCACGCCCAAGTGATGATCGAGGCCTCACGCCAGGCCAGGCGCGTGCTGGTGGTCCCCAGCTTCCGGCATCCTTATGGCAAGCAAATGGTCGACTATGAGGTGCGCCTGAACTGGCTGGAATCGATCGTCGAGAACGTGCAGCCGCTGTGTTGCGCCGAAGTGCGTGCAAGCCGGGTGGAGCAAGTTGTGGCCCGTGGCGTCGAAGGCGCCATCTACAGTTACACCCTGCTCACCCACCTCGCCGACAGCCTGGCCCTGGATGGCAAGCGGATCGCGTTGGTGGTGGGCCAGGATGTCGCGGATTCGCTGCCGACCTTCTATCGCGGCCAGGAATTGCTGGAGCGGTTTTCTGTCCTTTGCGTGGAGGAAAAGATCCACGTGCGCAGCACCGGGGTTCGCGAGCGCCTGGCCTTGGGCAAGCCGCTTCCCACCGACTGGATGGCACCCGGCATGAACCCGTTAAACTATGACCTTTACGCTACCCACGGAAATCGACATGCCCACTAGCACAGCCCCTGCGCGCGGTTATCTGCACACTATCGACCTCTGTGTGCTGCGCTGTTGCCGGGAGACCCAGGCGCTGGAAATCCTCCTGAACCGACGGGAAGCCGAGCCGTTCGCCGGCCATTGGGCGCTGCCCGGGATCGTGGTCAACGGGGACGTCGAAGACCTCACGCTGAACGACGCCGTGGAGCGCCTGCGCAATTCAAACAAGGTCGGCATGCCGCTGGCGTGGATCGAACAGGTCGGCACCGTCGGCGACGCGTTCCGCGATCCGCGCTGCTGGTCGTCCTCGACGTTCTACCTGGCGATTGTCAGCGAAGCGGTCCAGCTCGCCGAACACCAGGGGTTTTTCCCATTCAAGGACGTCGCGAACGCCTCGATCAAACTCCCTTTTGATCACAACCGCCTGGTGGCGACGGTCCAGGAGCGATTGTTGTCCAAAGCCCTCTACAGCAGCCTGCCGCTGATGTTCCTGGGCCCGGAATTCAGCGCGCCGGAAGCGGTGAACATCTTCTCCGTAGTACTCGACCGCCCAGTGCTCAAGACCAGCATGCGCCAGCGCTTGCTGAAGATGACCGAGGCGGGCTATTTGCAGGAAACCGGCCGCAAAAAAGCCGGCGACGGCGGACGCCCGCAACGCACGGTGGAAAATCTCAAACCGGCTAGCGTTTATCTTTTTGATCGGTGTTTTCTGGAGTGACTTTTGCGTATGGCCAGCACACCTTCCTGGCCCGATATCAGAGGCCATGGAGTCTCTGCTAGATCAGAAAACAGCTTAGGAGAGGCCTTCGAGCAATCCGGCCTCGCCCAATAAGTCCACGATGACATGCTCGTCAACCGCGTAGACCCCACGAGAGGCTTTCCAGACCAGCTTCTTTTCCTGAAGGGCGATGAGCGCTTGCTGAACACCCGGCACTTCGACCTTTATATCGCGTTCAGCGATACCAGCCTGCTCCATCGCTTTCGCATAGAGTTCCATGGTAGGTGCCTCGAAGGGCGCATAGTTATCGCCTTTGGCACTCATGACACGGATAACGGCGGACTGGATAGGGGTCAGGCTATGGAGAACTTTCTTAAGGTTTGCGTTGAGCTCGTCAGCTTGTGCCCGAACCAACACTGCGAATCGCTCGGGGATGGTTGCAGGATCCAACGCAAAATCGAACCTGATTTCATCGGCGGCGGCACCTAGCAACTCAGGTCGGTAACCACTCTCCTTGAACAACTCGAACACATTAGAGGGATCGAGCGGATAGGCGAGGTCGATATTCGCGCAGAACCAGTTTATGAAATCCTGATCCAGGGTTGGAAATTGAACCATGGAGGCCCCAAAGAAAGCTTGGTCCTTACTGTTCCGGAGCATGGCGAGCTTGTCACGGTTCGATCCGGTGCACACGATGCGAAGACCGTGGTGCTTCGAACTGTTTAGCTCGTCCCTTGCCGCTTTCAGTGCGAAAAGCGCCGCAACGCCTTCATCCGTGGTGATAGCATGTTGAGCTTCGTCGATCATCAGGACGATGATCTTTTTCGACTCATCCGAAAGCGCCGCGAGCGCGGTGGTCAAGTCGATATCCCTGCCCAGCCCAATCTTGTCCAGACTGAAACTCAGGCCACCGACAGTCACCTTCTCCATACCAGCACTTTTCGCCAGACGGGTCACGAATCCTTCGCTCTGGCCAACGGCTTCTCGGACAGCCTCTACGATGACCAAGCCAGGATCTTTCGTCAGGTCTTTCCAAAGATCGGCATACAGTACGATCGCTCCTGCGGCCTCCAATGCTGGCCGCAAATCTTCTCGAGCGAAGGTGGACTTTCCCGTACGCCGAGGAGCAGCCAGAAAGACGCCCGAACTGGCAGCGCTACCAATGGCAACCTGCATGATCAGCTTTGAAAGGCGGGCAGCCAAAACGGGACGGTGGTAAACGATCTCGACCATTGGGGACCTCTGGCGGGATTCTATAGAAAATTATAGAGCGACTATAGCCCAATTATTTTTTTAGACATCGCGTCTCATTGGGCATTTATAGACAATTATAGAACGACTATAGACCGGCCACCCTGAAGCTGCCCAGCGCTAGTTTTTCTGATTCCAAGAGCTCGCTGTCGCTTCAATTCATGTATTGCTCTTGCAAGGCTTGGTAACGTTGCCAGCTATCGGCCACCAGTTGCAATGGATGCTGTTGTTTTCTAGCGGCTTCCAGTTCTCGGTGAATGTCGGTCAGATCGCCGGATGAAAATATTTTTTCATCATTGCGAGAATAATCGAAAAATACTTTCAATCACTCCAGCCCGGCAGTAAAGACCTTGCCAGGGTTCATCAGCCCCGCCGGGTCTAGCGTGCGTTTGATGGCACGCATCAGCTCGATCTCCAGGGGATCCTTGAACTGGGCTGCGGCATGAGGCTTGGCTTGTCCCAGCCCATGTTCAGCACTGATGCTGCCATTGAAGGCACTGGTCATCCGGTAGATGACTTGCATGATCGCGTGTTCGCGGGCCTTGAACGAGGCGTCGTCATCGCCGACCGGCTTGCTGATGTTGTAGTGCAGGTTGCCGTCGCCCATGTGGCCATAGGAAACGATGCGCACGCCGGGAAAGTCCTGTTGCAGGGCTTTGTCGGTGCGTTCAATGAATTCCGGTATCCGACTCACGGGCACGCTGATGTCGTGCTTGAGGCTGGGGCCTTCATGGTTTTGCGCCTCGGAAATACCTTCGCGCAGTGCCCACAGCGCGGCGGCCTGTGCCTGGCTGCAGGCCAATACCGCGTCGATGACCCAACCGCATTCGAAGGCATGGGCCAGGCCGTTTTCCAGCAACAGGGCCAAGGGCGCATCGGGCACTGTGTCGCGCAGTTCAATCAAGGCGTACCAAGGGTGCTTCGCTTCCAAGGGATCCGTACAACCCGCCACATGGTCCAGGACAAACTCCAGGCTCTGGCGCGACATCATCTCGAAGCCCGTCAGGCGGTCGGCGCACAGGCTGCGCACATGGCCGATCAAGTCCACCGCCGCTTGCGGCGAAGGCAGCGCCACCCAGGCTGTCGCGGTGCTGTGGGTCGCCGGAAACAGTTTCAGCACCGCCGCCGTGATGATGCCCAGCGAGCCCTCCGAGCCGATGAACAAATGCTTGAGATCGTAACCGGTGTTGTCCTTGCGCAAGCCTCGCAAGCCATTCCAGACACGACCGTCAGGCAGCACCACTTCCAGCCCGAGGGTCAGCTCACGCATGTTGCCGTAGCGCAGCACCGCCGTGCCGCCGGCATTGGTCGCCAGATTACCGCCCACCGTGCAACTGCCCTCCGCCCCCAACGACAGCGGGAACAGGCGACCGGCCTGGCTGGCGGCGTCCTGTAGCTGCTGCAGGATCACCCCGGCCTCGACCGTGATGGTTTCATTGGCCAGGTCGATTTCACGGATGCGCCGCATACGGGTCAAGGACAACACCACTTGGTTGCCGGAGGCATCAGGGATCGAGCCGCCACATAACCCGGTGTTGCCGCCCTGCGGCACCAAGGCAACCTGGGCGTCATGGCAGATGCGGACAACCTCGGCGACTTCTTTGGTCGTTGCCGGGCGCACCACCAACGCAGCCCGGCCTTGATAGGCGTTACGCCAGTCCGTCAGATAGCGGTGCATCAGTTCAGGGTCGCGCACCAACCCTGCCTGCCCGACCACTTGCTCGATCCGCTGGAGCACTTCATCGCTCAACGACGACATACTTCCTCTCCCGGTTACGGACGCTGCCCAAACTCTGCCTGACCGGCCGTCCAGCCCGCCACGCGCTCGCTCAGGGACAGCCCAAGGCCAGGCCGAGTGGGCACCAGCATGCGCCCATCACGGGTTTGCATGCGCTCGTTGAACAACGGCTCCAGCCATTCGAAATGTTCCACCCAAGGCTCGCGGCTGTAAGTGGCGGCCAAATGGATGTGCAATTCCATGGCAAAGTGCGGCGCGATCATCAGCCCCGCTTGCTCGGCCAATGCCTGGACCTTGAGATAGGGAGTGATGCCACCGACACGAGGCGCGTCGGGCATCAGATAATCCGCCGCACGCAGCTTGATGAATTCCCAATGCTCGGCAACGCTGGTGAGCATTTCACCGGTCGCTATCGGCGTATCGAATTGCTCGGCCAGCGCGGCATGACCTTCGGCGTCGTAGCAATCCAGCGGTTCCTCGATCCAGACCAGGTTGAGCGGCTCAAGGCGTCGGCACATGCGCTGCGCAGTGGGCCGGTCCCATTGCTGGTTGGCGTCGACCATCAAAGGGAAGTCATCCCCCAGGTGTTTGCGGATGGTGCTGACCCGGTGCAGATCCAGCGCCTGGTCAGGCTGGCCGACCTTGAGCTTGATCCCGCCGATACCCTTCTCCCGAGAGAGGTCAGTATTGATCATTAACTGATCAAGCGGTGTATGCAGGAATCCACCCGATGTGTTGTAGCACTGGACAGAATCGCGATGGGCACCCAGCAAGCGAGCCAGGGAAAGATTGGCCCGCTTGGCTTTCAAATCCCACAGGGCGACATCAAATGCGCCGATCGCCTGGGTTGCCAAGCCGCTGCGCCCCACCGAGGCACCTGCCCAGCAGAGCTTGTCCCATAGCTTGGAAATGTCGCTGGGGTTTTCGCCAAGCAGACTGGGGGCGACTTCCTGGGCATGGGCAAATTGCCCGGGGCCACCGGCGCGCTTGGAATAGCTGAACCCCAGGCCACGGTGGCCGTCCCTGGTTTCGATTTCCACGAACAGAATGGCGATTTCGGTCATTGGCTTTTGCCGACCGGTCAACACCTTGGCGTCGCTGATGGGGTTGGCCAACGGCAGGAAAACCGAGGCCACGCGCACCCAGGCAATGCGGTCGTCGTCGGCCGAAGGCGTTTGAGGCGTGTCTTGCATGACTGTGCTCCGAACGGTTGGGTTCGGCTGCTGCAACACGGCGTCGTGTTACAGCAGCGAATGCAATGGGCTAGCTGCGCATCAATTCAATCGCCGCACTTTTGCGGTTGCGAATGACAGTCACCAGGTGCCAGGAGATGGACGCGGCGGCCAGGATGAGGAAGCCCGCCGAGATGGGATTGGTCAGGAAGCCGCCGAAATTGCCATCGGACAGCATCAAGCCGCGACGCAAGTTGGTTTCAGCCATCGGACCGAGGATGAAACCGATGATGAACGGTGCAATCGGCAAACCGGCCTTGACGAACCCATACCCCAGCAAGCCAAACAGCAGCACCGCCCAGACGTCGAAGATCCGGCTGTTCAGGCCAAAGGCACCGACCACACAAAGCACCAGGATGATCGGCAACAGGATGTGCTTGGGCACCGCCAGCAACTTGATGAACATGCGCAGGCCGTAGAACTCCAGCACCAGCATCAGCACGGAAGCGAGGATCAGCGCGGCGAAGATCGTATAGACCAACGGTGCCTGGCTGATGAACAGCAGAGGCCCGGGCTGGATGCCGTGGATCATGAAACCACCGAGCATCACCGCCGTGGTGGTGTCGCCGGGAATGCCCAGCGTCAGCAGGGGAATCATCGCGCCGCCAATACCGGCATTGTTCGCCGTCTCGCTGGCGACCACGCCGTCGATCTTGCCTTTGCCGAACTCCTCCGGGGTCTTGGAACGTTTCTTCGCCACGATGTAGGAGACGATATTCGACGTACCGGCACCGATGCCGGGCAAGATGCCGATGCCCAGGCCGATCAAGGATGAACGGGTGGCATTGGGCAGTTGGCCGACGAACTCCTTCATCGAAAAACCAAAACCTTTCACGCCTTTCATGCTGACGTGCTGGGGTTTGGCTCGGTGGCTCAGGCGCGCGCTTTCCGCGAACTTCAGCACCTCGGCGACCGCGAACATACCGATCATCACGGTGAGCATGGCGAAGCCGCCATTGAGGCTCGGCAGGTCAAAGGTGAACCGACGGATAGCCTCGACCGGGGCGATCCCCACGGTGGAGAAAGCAAAGCCCAGGGCACCGGCAAACAAGCCTTTGACCAGCGAGCCGGTGGACAGCGTGGCAATCAACGTCAGCGAAAAGATCGCGATGGAGAAATATTCGTGCGGGCCAAAGCTCAGGGCCAGTTCCGCCAGGATCGGGGCGATGAACATCAGCGCGGCGATACTGAAAATCGTGCCGAGGAACGAGAACACCACGCCAATCCCAAGCGCCTTCACGCCCAGTCCCTTCTTCATCAGCGGCCAACCATCGAACGTCGTCGCGATGGAGGCCGGCGTTCCCGGTATGTTGAGCAATATCGCCGATATCAGCCCTCCCGAGGTAGCGCCAACGAACAACGCAACCAACAGCGCCAGGCCAGGGCCGGGGCCCATCGAGTACGTCAGCGGCAAGCACAGCGCGATCGCCATGGTGGCCGAGAGGCCGGGCACCGCGCCAAAAACGATCCCCACTGCAACGCCAAGGGTGATCAGCAGAAAAACGTAGGGTGTCAGTACGGCTGCGAAGCCTGTTTGCATGAGCTCAATCATGGCCGTCCCCTAGAAATCCAATAAACCGACAGGCAGGAGCAAGTCGAAGCCATGACGAAAGATGTAAAAGATCAGGACAGACGAGACGACCGCGATCAACGCGTATCGCAGGTGCTTGACCTTTTCATCCGCCGGAGTGAGTACGATGAACTGGGCATAGAGATAAAGCACAGTGGTGATCACGAAACCCACCGGCTCCATCAGCGCCGTATAAAGCAGCACCAATGCCACGGATTTAATAACCGTTGGGTAATCGATCGCCTCGGGCTTTTCCGCCGGTTCGGCACTTTTGTCCGGCAGCTTTCGCCAGGCCCACAACTGCAACGCACCCAACAGGCACAACGCCACGGCGAGCACCCAAGGGACAAACGCGGCATCGACCGTCCCGCGACGCGGCAGGTTCATGGTCAATACCAAGTAAGCGATGCCGGCGCCGAGCATGGCCAGGCCGGCGATCAACTCGTTTCTTTTATAGGAATCCATACAGGCTCCTCTTGCTGGGAAGGACGGGGTGTCGGGTGCTGGCCAGCGCGGCGCGCACCCGAACCGTTACGCAAAATTATTTGGCTTTACGCATCTCGTCCTTGAACTGCATGAAGCTGTCGCGGGTTTTGTTCAACGTAGCGATGGCTTCTTCGGTGCCCTGGAAGCTGACCGGCTGCTTGAAGGACTTCTTCAGTTCTTCGGCATATTCCGGCTCTTCGGTGATTTTCTTCATGGTGTCGGCCATTTTCTTGACGATGGCCGGGTCGGTGCCTTTCGGGAAAGCGACGACGTAAGGCTTGTCCAGGACCAGGTCCACGCCTTGTTCCTTGAAGGTCTTGACGTCGCCCAGCAGCGCGTTGCGCTCAGCGTTAGGTTGGCCCAGGGCGGTCATCTTGCCGCTGGAAATGTAATCCTGGACCGAGCCATAGCTGATCGCACCGAGGTCGATGCGCTTGCCCAGCAAGGCAACGATTTTTTCCGAGACGGTGCCGCTGTCGACCATTTTCAATTTCACGCCGGCGAGCTTCTCGAACATCAAGCCTTGCAGATGAGAGAAGTTACCCATCTCGGTGCCGTAGGTGATGGTGCCGGGCTTGGCCTTGGCCTTCTCGATCAGCTGGTCGAGGCTGTCGATGCCCGAGCTTTTCGCCGAGACGAACACAGCGCCCTTGTCGACGCCAGCGATGCAGGAAATATCGAACGCATCGAAACGGTCTTCGGACAGCCCCGCGACCTCGTTGACGATCAACTGGCCGGTGTGAGTAAACAGGATGGTATTGCCATCCGGCGCTGCGCTCTTGACCGCATCGGCGGCGATGGTGCCGCCCCCACCGGCCATGTTGGTGACCACCATGGTCTTGCCAGTGACCTTGGTGAAGTACTTGGCCATCATCCGTGCGTTGAAATCAGTGTCACCGCCGGCGTTGGCGATCACTACGACCTGTACCGGACGACTTGGCCAATCGCTTGCGTCGGCGGCCACTGCCGTGCCGGCGGTCAGGCTCAGGAACGAGGCGATCAAAGAGGCGCAGAGTGTTTTCTTCATTATTGTTCTCCGGGTACGGCCATTCATTGTGGGTTTGAAGTTGAGCAGGAAACGAACAGGCCCAGCACTAACGCCAGGCGAGACTGATCGAGCGTTGAGATCGCGGAATTCGACTGCATTGGAGGGCAGGGTTTTTCGGAAGGTAAAAAAGAAGATAGCGGGCGCACGGCGATAACGCGTGGGGCCGATGGACTGCAAATTCGCTGGGCGGCAAATGTAGAAAACATGACTGCGCCTTTCGTTTTTATTATTTTTGATGTCATACGTTGTCGTATGACTCGATATCATCACCTATGCCTCACGTTGTCAACGCAGTTGTTCAGCGGCGTACCGTGAATACGACGAACAGGGCGGGTGAACCAGGCGTATCGAATCGTTGCTCCTTGGGCGAAGTCGGCCTGAAGTTTTTTGCTCCCAATAAAAAACCCCCTGAATTTCAGGGGGTTGGTTTTTGAGCGTTTCGGATCCTAGCCGACAGGCTAGCTCCCTGGCCCGCGCTCCGGCCTTACTCGACCGTGACCGATTTCGCCAGGTTACGCGGCTGGTCCACATCGGTGCCCTTGAGCACGGCGACGTAGTACGACAACAACTGCAGCGGGATGGTGTAGAGAATCGGCGACAGGATGTCGTGGATGTGCGGCATGTGCACCACGTGGGTGCCTTCGCCGTTGGTCATGCCGGCCTTCTCGTCGGCGAAGACAATCAACTGGCCGCCACGGGCGCGCACTTCCTGCAAGTTGGACTTGAGCTTTTCCAGCAGCTCGTTGTTCGGCGCGACCGTGACCACGGGCATGTCGTTATCCACAAGCGCCAGCGGGCCGTGCTTGAGCTCGCCGGCCGGGTAGGCCTCGGCGTGGATGTAGGAGATTTCCTTGAGCTTCAAGGCTCCTTCCATCGCCACCGGGAATTGCGCGCCACGGCCCAGGAACAGGGTGTGGTTCTTCTCGGCGAACAGCTCGGCGATTTTTTCCACAGTGCTGTCCATGGCCAAGGCTTCGCCCAGGCGGGCCGGCAGGCGACGCAGTTCTTCCACCAGCTTGGCCTCGACGCCCTCACCCAGCGTGCCACGGACCTGGCCCAGGGACAGTGTCAGCAACAGCAGACCCACCAGTTGCGTGGTGAACGCCTTGGTCGACGCCACGCCGATCTCACGACCGGCCTGGGTCAGCAGGGTCAGGTCGGACTCACGCACCAGCGAGCTGATACCGACGTTGCAGATCGCCAGGCTGGCGAGAAAACCCAGTTCCTTGGCGTTACGCAGGGCAGCCAGGGTGTCGGCGGTTTCGCCGGATTGGGAAATGGTGACGAACAGCGTGTCGGGTTGCACCACTACCTTGCGATAACGGAACTCGCTGGCGACTTCGACCTGGCACGGGATACCGGCCAGCTCTTCCAGCCAGTAACGGGCGACCATGCCGGCGTGGTAACTGGTGCCGCAGGCGACGATCTGCACGTTGCGGACCTTGGCGAACAACTCGGCCGCCTGTGGACCGAACGCTTGGACCAGCACCTGGCTCTGGCTCAGGCGGCCTTCCAGGGTGCGTTGCACCACGGCCGGTTGCTCGTGGATTTCCTTGAGCATGAAGTGGCGGAACTCGCCCTTGTCGGCGGCTTCGGCCCCGTCGCGGTACTGGACGGTTTCACGTTCCACGCTTTTGCCATCCAGGTCCCAGATCTGCACGCTGTCGCGGCGAATCTCGGCGATGTCGCCTTCTTCCAGGTACATGAAGCGGTCGGTGACCTGACGCAGCGCCAACTGATCGGAAGCGAGGAAGTTTTCCCCCAGGCCCAGGCCGATGACCAAGGGGCTGCCGCTGCGGGCTGCCACCAGGCGATCGGGTTGTTTCGCGCTGATGACCGCCAGGCCGTAGGCACCGTGCAGTTCCTTGACGGTTGCCTTGAGGGCGACAGTCAGGTCTGCCAGGTCCTTGAGCTTGTGGTTGAGCAGATGGGCGATGACTTCAGTGTCAGTGTCCGAAGTGAACACATAACCGAGCGCCTTGAGCTGTTCACGCAGGGCTTCATGGTTTTCGATGATGCCGTTGTGCACCACCGCCAGGTCGCCGGAGAAATGCGGGTGAGCGTTACGCTCGCATGGCGCGCCATGGGTGGCCCAACGGGTGTGGGCGATGCCCAGGCGACCGAGCAGTGGTTCGGCGTCCAGCGCCTGTTCCAGCTCGCTGACCTTGCCTGGGCGACGCATGCGCTCGAGCTTCTCGTCTTGGGTGAACACCGCTACACCCGCGCTGTCGTAGCCGCGATATTCGAGACGCTTGAGACCTTCAAGCAAGATGGCAGTGATGTTGCGTTCAGCAACGGCGCCGACAATTCCACACATGCTACTTCTCCTGGCTGACAGGCGCGCAGATCACGGTAATGCCGCGGGCCTGAATCTGATCGCGGGCCTCTACGGGCAGGCGATCATCGGTAATGAGGGTATGGACGCTGCTCCACGGCAGTTCCAGGTTGGGGATCTTGCGGCCGATCTTGTCGGCCTCCACCATCACGATCACTTCCCGGGCAACCTCAGCCATCACGCGGCTCAGGCCCAGCAGTTCGTTGAAGGTGGTGGTACCTCGAACCAGATCGATGCCGTCGGCGCCGATGAACAACTGGTCGAAATCGTAGGAACGCAGCACTTGCTCGGCCACCTGCCCCTGGAACGACTCGGAGTGAGGGTCCCAGGTACCGCCGGTCATCAACAGTACCGGTTCGTGCTCCAGTTCGCTCAAGGCATTGGCGACATGCAGGGAATTGGTCATCACCACCAGGCCCGGCTGTTGGCCGAGTTGAGGGATCATGGCGGCGGTCGTGCTGCCGCTGTCGATGATGATCCGCGCATGTTCGCGGATCCGCTTCACAGCGGCCCGGGCAATGGCGAGTTTGTACTTGGAAACGGTTTGCCCGTTATCGGCCACCAACTCCTGCGGCATCGGCACCGCACCACCGTAGCGACGCAGCAGCAGGCCATTGGTCTCCAGGGCGGCAAGGTCCTTGCGAATCGTAACCTCCGAGGTTTCGAAGCGCTTGGCCAACTCATCCACACTGACCTCGCCCTGCTCTTGGAGCAAAGCAAGGATGTTGTGACGGCGCTGTGGCGTGTTGCGTTTCGACATGGCGGCTTAAGTTTCGATTCGAAAGATAACGTAAGCAATCAAAACCTATTGCGACGGTATCGTCAAGGCGCCGATAGAAAAATTCAGAAATCCCGCAAATCGAATGTGGGAGCGGGCTTGCTCGCGAATGCGTTGGGTCAGCAACGAATTAATTGGCTGAACCACCGCTTTCGCGAGCAAGCCCGCTCCCACAAGGGGGATGTGGATAACTTCAGGGCTTCTTGATTTTCTCTGGTCGCTTCCAGCCATCAATGTTGCGCTGGCGGGCGCGTCCGACTGCCAATTGGCCGTTATCCACATTCTGGGTCAGGGTCGAACCGGCCGCCGTGGTCGCACCGCTGGAGATATCCACAGGCGCCACCAAAGAGTTGTTGGAACCGATGAAAACATCTTCGCCTAGAACGGTTTTCCACTTGTTGGCGCCATCGTAGTTGCAGGTGATGGTGCCGGCGCCGATGTTGGTGCGCGCACCGACTTCAGCGTCACCCAGGTAGGTCAGGTGGCCAGCCTTGGCGCCTTCGCCCAGATGAGCGTTCTTGAGCTCGACGAAGTTACCCACATGGGCCCGGGCTTCCAGCACCGAGCCTGGGCGCAAGCGGGCAAACGGGCCGGCATCGCTGCCTTCGCCCATGACCGCGCCGTCGAGATGGCTGTTGGCCTTGATCACCACGCCTTTGCGCAGGGTGCTGTCCTTGATCACGCAGTTCGGGCCGATGATCACGTCATCTTCGATGACGACCTTGCCTTCGAGAATGACATTGATGTCGATGACCACGTCGCGACCTACGCTGACTTCACCGCGCACGTCAAAACGGGCAGGGTCGCGCAGGGTCACGCCTTGGGCCATCAGGCGGCGGGCGGCGCGCAGTTGGTAGTGGCGCTCCAGCTCGGCCAGTTGTCGGCGATCGTTGGCGCCCTGCACTTCCATGGCGTCCAGCGGCTGCTCGGTGGCGACGACCAGCCCGTCGGCAACGGCCATGGCAATCACATCGGTCAGGTAATACTCGCCCTGGGCGTTGTTGTTCGACAGACGACTCATCCAGTCACCCAGGCGCTCGGCCGGCACCGCGAGAATACCGGTGTTGCCCTCGGTGATCGCGCGCTGGGCTTCGTTGGCGTCTTTTTGCTCGACGATTGCCGTCACTTGGCCGTCGGCGTTGCGCACAATGCGGCCATAGCCGGTGGGATCATCCAGTTCGACGGTCAGCAAACCCAACTGCTGTGGCGCGACCTGCTTGAGCAAGCGCTGCAAGGTCTCGACTTCGATCAGCGGCACATCGCCGTAGAGAATCAGCACCGTA
Source organism: Pseudomonas sp. Z3-6 (assembly GCF_051131985.1). Classification (NCBI taxonomy): domain Bacteria; kingdom Pseudomonadati; phylum Pseudomonadota; class Gammaproteobacteria; order Pseudomonadales; family Pseudomonadaceae; genus Pseudomonas; species Pseudomonas sp. Z3-6. The sequence continues at coordinate 98,800 of NZ_CP071644.1, read as the reverse complement.
TTGGCCGTGATGAACGGCACGGCCTGGGCCACGGCATGGCCAGTGCCCAGTTGCTTGTCCTGCAGGACGAAATTCAGGTCGTCCGCCGCCAGGCGCTCGCGCACCGCATCGGCACCATGGCCGATCACCACGTGAATGCGCTGTGGATCAAGTTGCCGGGCGCTGTGGATAACATGACCGAGCATGGAATTGCCGGCGATCGGGTGCAAGACCTTGGGCAACGCCGAACGCATGCGGGTGCCTTGGCCGGCCGCGAGGATAACGATTTCAAGAGACATGACTGGCTACCAATCCTGGGTGGTCAGCGGCTGCGACCAGGTAATGAATGTCGGGAAAAGAAAAAAGGGTAGCCGAGGCTACCCTTTTTAATCAATCGCACAGAAAGCAGACGGCTTAGCCGCTTACTTCTTGCGGATCTGCTGAAGCGTACGCAGCTGGGCTGCGGCTTCTGCCAGACGTGCAGCAGCAGAACCGTAGTCGAACTCCGCGCCTCGCTCGTGCAGGGCCTTCTCGGCGGCCTTGACGGCCTCCTGAGCGGAGGCTTCGTCCAGGTCGGCAGCACGTTGCACAGTGTCGGCAAGGACCTTGACCATGTTCGGCTGAACCTCGAGGAAACCACCGGAGATGTAATACACCTCGGCTTCCCCGCCCTGCTTGATCAAGCGGATCGGACCCGGTTTCAGATTAGTGATCAGCGGTGCGTGACCCAGAGCGATACCAAGATCCCCCAGCTCACCATGCGCAATCACCATCTCGACCAGACCGGAGAAGATTTCCCCTTCCGCACTGACGATATCGCAATGGACTGTCATAGCCATCTGATTGCCTCAACCTAAATTAGCGCCCGTTGCCGGGCGCCGGGATTACAGTTTCTTGGCTTTCTCGATCGCTTCTTCGATGCCGCCGACCATGTAGAACGCTTGTTCTGGCAGGTGGTCGTAGTCACCGTTGAGGATGCCTTTGAAGCCAGCAATGGTGTCTTTCAGGGAAACGTATTTACCCGAGGCACCGGTGAAGACTTCAGCCACGAAGAACGGCTGCGACAAGAAGCGCTGGATCTTACGAGCGCGGGATACCAACTGCTTGTCGGCTTCCGACAGCTCGTCCATACCCAGGATCGCAATGATGTCCTTCAGCTCTTTGTAGCGCTGCAGCACGTACTGGACGCCGCGAGCGGTGTCGTAGTGCTCCTGGCCGATCACGTTCGGGTCCAGCTGGCGCGAAGTCGAGTCCAGTGGGTCAACCGCTGGGTAGATACCCAGGGAAGCGATGTCACGGGACAGAACGACGGTGGCGTCCAAGTGGGCGAAGGTGGTCGCTGGCGACGGGTCGGTCAAGTCATCCGCAGGTACGTATACCGCTTGGATCGAAGTGATCGAACCTTCCTTGGTCGAAGTGATACGTTCTTGCAGAACGCCCATCTCTTCAGCCAGGGTCGGCTGGTAACCTACGGCCGAAGGCATACGGCCCAGCAGTGCGGAAACTTCGGTACCGGCCAGGGTGTAACGGTAGATGTTGTCGACGAACAGCAGAACGTCGTTACCTTCGTCACGGAACTTCTCGGCCATGGTCAGGCCGGTCAGGGCTACGCGCAGACGGTTTCCCGGCGGCTCGTTCATCTGGCCGTAGACCAGTGCCACTTTGTCCAGAACGTTGGAATCCTTCATCTCGTGGTAGAAGTCGTTACCCTCACGAGTACGCTCACCCACACCCGCGAACACGGAATAACCGCTGTGCTCGATGGCGATGTTACGGATCAGTTCCATCATGTTTACGGTCTTGCCTACACCGGCACCACCGAACAGACCGACTTTACCGCCCTTGGCGAACGGGCAAACCAGGTCGATAACCTTGATGCCGGTTTCCAGCAGGTCGTTGCCGCCCGCCTGTTCAGCGAAGGATGGCGCAGGACGGTGAATGCCCCAGCGCTCTTCGGTGTCGATCGGACCCGCTTCGTCGATCGGGTTACCCAGTACGTCCATGATCCGGCCCAGGGTCGCTTTACCGACCGGTACGGAGATGGCAGCGCCAGAGTCGACAACGTCCAGACCGCGCTTCAAGCCTTCGGTAGAACCCATCGCAATGGTACGAACGATGCCGTCGCCCAGCTGCTGCTGAACTTCCAGGGTAGTTTCCGCGCCTTGTACTTTCAGCGCGTTGTAGATGCTCGGTACGCTGTCGCGTGGGAATTCCACGTCGATAACGGCGCCGATGATTTGAACGATACGTCCGCTACTCATAGCTGGATCCTCTGAATATTTGAACCGTTAAACCGCGGCAGCGCCGCCGACGATTTCCGAGATCTCTTGGGTGATCGCAGCCTGACGCGCCTTGTTGTAGATCAGCTGCAAATCGCTGATCAAATCACCGGCGTTGTCGGTAGCGTTCTTCATCGCGATCATCCGCGCCGCTTGTTCAGCTGCGTTGTTCTCGACCACCGCCTGGTAGACCTGCGACTCCACGTAGCGGACCATCAAGCCGTCAAGCAGCTCCTTGGCATCCGGTTCGTAGAGATAGTCCCAGTGGTGCTTGAGTTCCTGTTCCGGGGTCGCCACCAGTGGAACCAATTGCTCCACGGTTGGCTGTTGCGTCATGGTGTTGATGAACTTGTTGGATACCACGGACAGGCGGTCAATCCGGCCTTCCAGGTAAGCATCCAGCATCACCTTGACGCTGCCGATCAGGTCATTGATCGACGGTTCTTCACCCAGGTGGCTGATAGCAGCGACGACGTTGCCGCCGAAGTTGCGGAAGAAAGCCGCACCCTTGCTACCAATCACGCACAGATCGATCTCGACGCCTTGTTCGCGGTTTACAGCCATGTCCTTGACCAGGGCCTTGAACAGGTTGGTGTTCAAGCCACCACACAGACCACGGTCACTGCTCACCACGACGTAACCGACGCGCTTGATAGCACGGTCGATCATGAACGGGTGGCGATATTCCGGGTTGGCGTTGGCCAGATGACCAATAACCTGGCGGATGCGCTCCGCATAAGGGCGGCTAGCAGCCATGCGCATTTGAGCCTTGCGCATTTTGCTGACCGCCACTTTTTCCATGGCGCTGGTAATTTTTTGCGTGCTTTTGATGCTCGCAATCTTACTGCGAATCTCTTTTGCGCCTGCCATGTAACACCTATCAGGTTAGCAAGCGGGAGCCTTGCGACTCCCGCTGCGGCTTACCAGGTTTGGGTGGCCTTGAACTTCTCGATACCGGCTTTCATGCCAGCGTCGATTTCGTCATTGAAGTCACCCTTCACGTTGATCTTGGCCAACAAGTCGGCGTGATCGCGGTTGAAGTAAGCAATCAGCGCTTGTTCAAAGCTGCCGACCTTGGCGATTTCAACGTCAGTCAGGAACCCACGCTCAGCGGCATACAGCGACAGCGCCATGTCAGCGATCGACATTGGTGCGTATTGCTTCTGCTTCATCAGCTCGGTAACGCGCTGACCATGCTCAAGTTGCTTACGGGTCGCTTCGTCCAGGTCAGAAGCGAACTGGGCGAATGCCGCCAGTTCACGATACTGGGCCAGGGCGGTACGGATACCACCGGACAGCTTCTTGATGATCTTGGTCTGAGCGGCACCACCCACACGGGATACCGAAACACCGGCGTTCACAGCAGGACGGATCCCGGAGTTGAACATGGCCGATTCCAGGAAGATCTGACCGTCGGTGATGGAAATCACGTTGGTCGGAACGAACGCGGAAACGTCGCCAGCCTGGGTTTCGATGATCGGCAGAGCGGTCAGGGAGCCGGTCTTGCCGGTCACTGCGCCGTTGGTGAACTTCTCTACGTACTCTTCCGAAACGCGGGATGCGCGCTCCAGGAGACGGGAGTGGAGATAGAACACGTCGCCTGGGTAGGCTTCACGGCCTGGTGGACGGCGCAGCAGCAGGGAGATCTGGCGGTAAGCCACTGCCTGCTTGGACAGATCGTCATAAACGATCAGCGCGTCTTCACCGCGGTCGCGGAAGTATTCGCCCATGGTGCAACCGGAGTACGGTGCCAGGAACTGCAGCGCAGGAGATTCCGATGCGCTGGCCGCCACGATGATGGTGTTGGCCAGGGCGCCGTTTTCTTCCAGCTTGCGAACCACGTTGGCGATGGTCGATTGCTTCTGACCAATGGCTACGTAGACGCAGAAAATGCCGCTGTTCTTCTGGTTGATGATCGCGTCGATCGCCAGAGCGGTCTTACCGATCTGACGGTCACCGATGATCAGCTCACGCTGGCCACGGCCGACAGGGATCATGGCATCGACAGCCTTGTAGCCAGTCTGTACAGGCTGGTCTACCGACTTACGCCAGATCACGCCAGGAGCAACTTTCTCGACCGCGTCGGTCTCGGTGTTGTTCAGCGGACCTTTGCCGTCAACAGGGTTGCCCAGTGCGTCGACGACGCGACCCAGCAGTTCCTTACCAACCGGAACTTCGAGGATGCGGCCGGTGCACTTGGCGCTCATGCCTTCGGCCAGCGACTGGTAGGAACCCAGTACAACGGCACCTACGGAGTCTTGCTCCAGGTTGAGGGCCATACCGTAGACGCCGCCCGGAAACTCGATCATCTCGCCGTACATGACGTCGGCCAGACCGTGAATCCGCACGATACCGTCAGATACGCTGACGACAGTGCCTTCGTTACGGGCTTGGGAGGTCACATCGAGCTTGTCGATGCGGCCCTTGATAATTTCACTTATTTCGGAAGGATTGAGTTGCTGCATTGCTCTGCTGCCCCTTCAAACTCAAGATTTCAATGCTTCGGCAAGTTTCGCGATTTTGCCGCGAATCGAGCCATCGATAACCAGGTCGCCGGCGCGGATTACAACGCCCCCTATCAGGGACTTGTCTTCCTCGACTTGCAGGCGCACTTCCCGGTTGAGTCGTGCACTGAGAACCTTGGCGAGTTTGTCTTGCTGTTCTTGGTTCAATGCGAAAGCACTGGTCACTTCCACGTCTACCGACTTCTCTTGCTCGGCCTTGTACAGGTCGAAAAGAGTGGCGATCTCCGGCAGAAGCAGGAGACGGTCGTTTTCGGCAACGACGTGAATGAAATTCTGTGCCTTGGCATCGAACTTGTCGCCGCACACGTCAATGAACGTGGCGGCCTTTTCTGCGCTCGTCAGTCGCGGGGCCTTGAGCACGCGCTGCATGGTGTCGTCTTGCGACACCGCTGCAGCCAGGCCGAGCATGGCTGACCAATTGGCCAGTTGCTGGTGGGCCTGAGCGTGCTCGAAGGCCGCCTTAGCGTAAGGTCGGGCCAACGTGGTCAGTTCTGCCATGATCGCCCTCGCTTAGATTTCAGCAGCCAGTTGGTTAACCAGCTCTGCGTGCGCGTTTTGATCGATTGTGGCACCCAGGATCTTCGAAGCACCGCCAACGGCCAGGGCACCCACTTGGGCACGCAGCGCGTCTTTGACACTGTTGAGTTCCTGTTCGATCTCGGCTTGAGCCTGAGCCTTCACACGGTCAGCTTCGACGCGAGCCTGTTCACGGGCTTCGTCGACAATCTGGGTACCGCGTTTCTTGGCTTGCTCGATGATTTCAGCTGCCTGAGCTTTCGCTTCGCGCAGTTGCTGACCCACTTTCTCATGGGCCAACTCCAGGTCGCGAGCTGCACGGCTGGCAGCGTCCAGACCATCAGCGATCTTCTTTTGACGTTCGTGCAATGCCGCAATGACCGGAGGCCATACGAACTTCATGCAGAACAGTACAAAAATCAGGAACGCAACGGACTGGCCAATCAGGGTCGCATTAATGTTCACGCCAACACCTCGCAGTTACGTTGTCCATCACACCAATCTACTCGAGACATCCGAGTAATTAGCCAGCGATTTGACCAACGAACGGGTTCGCAAAGGTGAAGAACAGCGCGATACCAACACCGATCATGGTCACGGCGTCGAGCAGACCGGCCACGATGAACATTTTGACTTGCAGCATTGGAACCATTTCTGGCTGACGCGCGGCGCCTTCCAGGAACTTGCCGCCCAACAGGCCGAAACCAATTGCGGTACCCAGTGCGCCCAGGCCGATCAACAGTGCAACAGCGATAGCGGTTAGACCAACTACAGTTTCCATCTTTCCTCCCGACTTTTACGTCGTATGGTTTAGGTTTTTTAGATTAAAGCGGTAAAACAAATCGTTTCTCAGCCCGGTTCGGGCTCCTTCCCGTTTGACCGGGAAGGACATCAGACTAGTCGAGACTGGCCTTAATGGTTTTCTTCGTGCGCCATCGACAGGTAGACGATGGTCAGCATCATGAAGATGAACGCCTGCAGGGTGATGATCAGGATGTGGAACACAGCCCACGCCCATTGCAGGACTACACCCAGGCCGCTGAGCCACAGCAGGCCGCTGCCGAACATCACAGCGATCAGGATGAACACCAGTTCGCCGGCATACATGTTGCCGAACAGACGCAGTGCCAGAGAAATCGGTTTGGCGATCAGGGTCACGAATTCCAACAGGAAGTTCACCGGGATCAGCAGGGCCTGAACGAGGATGTTCTTGCTGCCGAACGGGTGCAGGGTCAGTTCGCCGATGAAGCCGCCGATGCCCTTGACCTTGATGCTATAGAAAATAATCAGTGCGAAAACCGAGAACGCCATGCCCAGGGTCGCGTTCGGGTCGGTGGTCGACACGGCGCGGAATGGGATGTGTGCATCGCCGGAGATCAGGATGGCCAACTGAGGAATCCAGTCGACCGGTACCAGGTCGATGGCGTTCATCAGGAACACCCAGACGAAGATGGTCAGTGCCAGCGGTGCGATCACCGGGCTGCGCCCATGGAAGCTGTCTTTCACGCTGCCATCGACGAATTCGACCAGTACTTCAACGAAGTTCTGCAGTGCACCTGGCTGACCGGAAGTCGCCTTCTTGGCCGCCATGCGGAAAAGAAGAACGAAGATCAGGCCCAGTGCGACCGACCAGCCGAGGGTATCGACGTGGAAAGCCCAGAAGCCCATTTCCTTGGCTTCTGCTGCGGTATGGGCGAAGCCCCAGCCGCCGTTGGGTAGCTGACCGAAGGTCAGGTTCTGCAAGTGGTGCTGGATATAGCCCGAAGCGGTTGTCTCTGCCATGGTTGCCTCAAACGCCCTAAGGTCTCGAAAGTCTTGTTCTCATTAGCAGGGGAGCGAACCAGCTGACCAGTTGGGTCAGCACGAAGACGCCGAATACAGCCAGCGGCGCCAATGGCTTCACACCTGCGAACGTCAATGCAAACAGCACTGCCGTCAAAATCAGTTTCCCCGCCTCGCCGGCATAAAAAGACCGGACGATAGCCTGGGCTGCTCGGGCGCCGGAAAACCGAAAGGCCCTGTGAGCAAAGTAAATATTGGGAAGCAAGGCTATCAGGCCTCCGCAAAGCCCTGAGTATCCGGCGACGACTCCTTTCCATTGCCAGAGCGCCAATGTGGCGATCAGTACGACGGTAAATTGAGCCATCAGAACCGGGAAAACTGCCAGACGATGGAACGGCAAGCGGTTTGGCGTGCGGGTTTCCATCGCTTTTGCTCTCCAATAGTCGGCCGCCATAATTCAATAACTTGGCATAATTTGTGCCGACAAAATGCGCGCAGAGTATAGGGGCGGTTCTGCCCCTATTCAACCTTCAGGTAGTGATTTCCGACTGCGCGCTACAAGAGCAATTGTTTCAGCGAATGTGCGCAAGAACACCTTGCAGCTCATCGAGAGAGTTATAGCCAATCACCAATTGCCCTTTGCCCTTCTTTCCGTGGCGAATCTGCACCGCAGAGCCCAGGCGCTCGGCTAGGCGCTGTTCAAGACGGGCAATATCCGGATCAGGTTTTGGTGCTTCGACAGGGGCGGGTTTACCGCTCAACCATTGACGAACCAGTGCCTCGGTCTGGCGCACGGTAAGGCCGCGTGCGACAACATGTCGCGCCCCTTCAACCTGTTGATTTTCCGGCAAACCGAGCAATGCCCGGGCATGACCCATTTCCAGGTCGCCATGGGACAGCATGGTCTTGATGACTTCAGGCAACGCAATCAGGCGCAACAGGTTGGCCACGGTCACGCGGGATTTGCCCACCGCCTCGGCAACTTGTTGCTGGGTCAGCTGGAATTCCTGCTGCAAGCGCTGCAGGGCAACGGCTTCCTCGATCGGGTTGAGGTCTTCGCGCTGGATGTTCTCGATCAACGCCATGGCGATGGCCGTTTCATCCGGGACGTCACGGACCATTGCCGGGATGGTTTCCTGGCCGGCCTGCTGGCTGGCGCGCCAGCGACGTTCTCCGGCGATGATCTCGAAGCGGCCATTGGCGATCGGCCGGACCACGATCGGCTGCATCACGCCCTGGCTCTTGATCGACTGGGCCAGTTCTTCCAGCGCCTGCGGGTCCATGTCCCGGCGCGGCTGGTATTTGCCGCGCTGGATCAGGTCCAGGGGCAGGTGCTGCAACTCGCGCTGGTCGGCCTGCACGGCCTGTTCTTCCAGCGAGCTGACAGTCGGACCGCTGAGCAGTGCATCCAGTCCACGTCCGAGACCTCGTTTCTTGACGGCCATGGGGTTTCCTTAAGTTGGCTGGGCTGCAGCGGTGCGTGGGTTGCGGCGCTGACGGCGAACCATCTCGCCCGCCAGGGCCAGGTAAGCCAACGCACCACGGGATTGTTTGTCGTAGGCCAGGGCCGGCATGCCGTAGCTCGGGGCTTCGGCCAGACGGATGTTTCGCGGGATGACGGTGTCGTAGAGCTGCTCGCCGAAATGTTCCTTGAGCTGGGCCGAAACGTCGTTCATCAGGCTCAGGCGCGGGTCGTACATGGTTCGCAACAGGCCTTCGACCTTCAGTTCCGGGTTCAGCAGTTCGGCGATGCGCTTGATGTTATCCACAAGGTCGCTCAACCCTTCCAGCGCGAAGTACTCGCACTGCATGGGGATAATGACCCCATCGGCGGCCACCAGGGCGTTGAGGGTCAGCATCGACAGCGACGGCGGGCAATCGATCAGGATGTAGTCATAGTTTTCCCGGATCGGCGCCAAGGCGCTGCGCAGGCGGCTTTCCTTCATCTGCATTTCCAGAAGTACCACTTCCGCCGCCGTCAGGTCGCGGTTGGCCGGCAGCAGTTGATAACCGCCATGTTCAGAGAAGTGCATGGCCTGGCCCAGATCGCATTCGCCGATCAGGACGTCGTAGATGGAGTTTTCCAGGCCATGCTTATCCACACCGCTGCCCATGGTGGCGTTGCCCTGTGGATCGAGGTCGATCAACAGCACCCGGCGCTTGGTCGCGACCAGGGATGCTGCGAGGTTGATACAGGTGGTGGTCTTGCCCACACCACCCTTCTGGTTCGCTATCGCGAATACCTTAGCCATTCTTGCTTGTGTTCCCAATCATGCCGTGCGGCGCAGTATCAGCAGATGGCGTTGGCCTTGGCAACCGGGTACGGCCAAGGCGTGTTCGCTATCGAGGTGGAAGTCTGCCGGCAATGCTACCAGCTCATCGGCCGGATGAACGCCCTTCATTGCCAGCCAGCGCGTATCGGCGTCGCCCAGGTGGCGAGTCCAGTTGCTGAAGTTCTCCATGCTGCTGAACGCCCGGGAGATGATCCCGTTGAACGGCTCGGCAGGCTGGAACGCTTCGACGCGGCTGTGGATAACTTGCAGGTTATCCAGTTTGAGTTCGAGTTTGACCTGGGTCAGGAAGCGGGTTTTCTTGCCGTTGCTGTCCAGGCAGGTCACTTGCGAGTCGGGAAACAGGATCGCCAGCGGGATGCCCGGCATGCCGCCGCCACTGCCGACATCCAGCCAACGACCGTTCTCGATGAAGGACATCACGCTGAGGCTGTCGAGCAAATGCCGCGAGACCATTTCATCCGGATCGCGCACGGCGGTCAGATTGTAGGCCTTGTTCCATTTGATCAACAGCGCCAGATAACCCAGCAATTGCGTGTGCTGGGCTTCGCTCAGGCTGACGCCGAGCTGACGGGCACCTGTGGATAACTCTTCAGCGTGTTGCGAGGTGACCATCGAACTCAAGCGCTTTGCTCCAACTGGCGGCCGGCGCCGCGTTTTTTCAAATGAATCATCAACAGGGAAATCGCCGCCGGCGTGACGCCGGGAATGCGCGAAGCCTGGCCCAGGGTCTCTGGACGGGTCGCACCGAGCTTGCTCTGGATTTCCTTCGACAACCCGGAAATGCCGGTGTAATCGATATCCACAGGCAGCTTGGTGTCTTCACTGGCGCGCAGACGGGCGATTTCGTCCTGCTGGCGGTCGATGTAACCGGCGTACTTGGTCTTGATCTCGACCTGTTCGGCCACCTGTGGATCTTCGGCGCCCTGGCCGGTCACTTCCACCAGCCCGGCATAGTCGATTTCAGGGCGGCTCAGGAGGTTCAGCAGATTGTATTCGTGAGTCAGCGGCGTGCCGAATTTCGCCGCGATGGCATCGCCCTGCTCGGTACCGGGACGCACCCAGGTGCTTTTCAGGCGCTGCTCTTCCAGCTCGATACTTTCGCGTTTCTGGCAGAACGCGGCCCAGCGCGCTTCATCCACCAATCCCAGTTCACGACCTTTCTCGGTCAGGCGCAGGTCGGCGTTGTCTTCCCGCAGGATCAGGCGATATTCCGCGCGGGAGGTGAACATCCGATACGGTTCCTGGGTACCCAAGGTGATCAGGTCGTCTACCAGCACACCGATGTACGCCTCATCGCGGCGCGGGCACCAGGCTTCTTTGCCCTTGGCGAGCAGTGCGGCGTTGGCGCCGGCGAGCAAACCCTGGGCACCCGCTTCTTCGTAACCGGTGGTGCCGTTGATCTGCCCGGCAAAGAACAAACCGCCGATAACCTTGGTTTCCAGGCTGTATTTCAAATCGCGCGGATCGAAGTAGTCGTACTCGATCGCATAACCCGGACGCACGATGTGCGCGCTTTCCATGCCACGGATCGATTGCACGATCTGCAACTGCACGTCGAACGGCAGGCTTGTGGATATTCCGTTCGGATACAGCTCATGGGTGGTCAAGCCTTCCGGTTCGATGAACACCTGATGGCTTTCCTTGTCGGCAAAGCGATGGATCTTGTCTTCGATCGACGGGCAATAGCGCGGGCCGACACCTTCGATTTCACCGGCGGCGGAGTACATCGGCGAACGATCGAGGTTCGCCGCGATGATTTCGTGGGTGCGGGCGTTGGTATGGGTGATCCAGCAACTGACTTGCCGTGGATGCTGTTCCTTGTTGCCCATGAACGACATCACCGGGATTGGCGTATCGCCAGGCTGCTCGGTCATCACCGAGAAATCCACGGACTTGCCATCGATGCGAGGTGGCGTACCGGTTTTCAGGCGCCCGACGCGCAATGGCAACTCACGCAGACGGTGAGCCAGAGCAATCGACGGCGGATCCCCGGCGCGACCGCCGGAAAAATTCTGCAAACCGATGTGGATAAGTCCGCCGAGGAAGGTCCCGGTGGTCAACACCACGCAATCGGCGAAGAAACGCAGGCCCATCTGTGTGACGACACCACGTACCCGGTCCTGCTCGACGATCAGGTCATCGGCCGCTTGTTGAAATATCCACAGGTTCGGCTGGTTTTCCAGGATTTCGCGGACAGCGGCCTTGTAGAGGACTCGGTCGGCCTGGGCGCGAGTGGCGCGCACGGCCGGGCCTTTGCGGCTGTTCAATACGCGAAACTGGATACCACCCTTATCGGTGGCCATGGCCATCGCGCCCCCAAGGGCATCGATCTCCTTGACCAGGTGGCTTTTGCCGATCCCGCCAATGGCAGGGTTGCAGCTCATGGCGCCGAGGGTTTCCACGTTATGCGTCAGCAACAGGGTTTTTGCCCCCATGCGCGCTGATGCAAGTGCTGCCTCGGTACCGGCATGACCGCCGCCGATGACGATCACTTCAAAACGGGAAGGGAAATCCACCACGCACCTCGTGCCTGCTTTATTCAGGTAATTCGGAATTAGGTTTTGAGTCTGGCCCTGGGCGTTTTTCGAACCAGGTCGGCAAGTATAGGGACTTCGCCCTTTCTAAAGAACCCTTTGCACAAAATTTAACCAGCTGTGGAGAACTCGCGGTTAAAAAAATAAAAAAGAAAGAAATTTATAAAATCTTTGTTTTTATGTTTATTCTTACTGAGCCCAATATCTGTGGATAACATCCTATAGGCCTTTATTTGCAATGTGTACAGAGATTCAAAACCCTGTGGTCATGTGCCACTGAGGGGCTTGGATAACCGGTGTAAGCCTGTGGATGAATGAGGTGGTTATCCACAGAGGCGGTTATCTTCAGTTTTGAAGGCGGTTTATCAACCGACCTCAATAGCAGTTATTCACAGGCCTTAATCCACAGAAAACAGCCGACAAGGGGTCGCCGAAGCGCCCACAGGCAAGCCGCCATTAACGGCAATCAGTTCAAAAAAGAGAGGTGGTAGCGGGTTTGTGTTGCGCTCGATAGGCCTGTGGCGAGGGAGCTTGCTCCCGCTGGGTCGCGAAGCGGCCCCAAAACCCGCCGAATGCGGAGTACCTGACACACCACACCTGCCGGTTTACGACTGCTTCGCAGCCGAACGGGAGCAAGCTCCCTCGCCACGGGTTCGTCGTCAGTCCGGTGGGGTTATTTACCGATGCAGAAGCTGGAAAAGATTCGTCCCAGCAAGTCATCGGAGCTGAAGGCGCCGGTAATTTCCCCCAGGGACTGTTGCGCCTGGCGCAAGTCTTCAGCCAACAACTCCCCTGCCCCTGCCAAGGTCAGCTGCGCGCGACCGTGTTCGAGGGCCGCGCTGGCATGGCGCAACGCTTCAAGGTGCCGCCGCCGGGCGCTGAAGCTGCTTTCCGACGTCTGCTCGTAGCCCATGCAGGCCTTGAGGTGCTCGCGCAGCAGTTCCAAGCCCTCACCCGCTGACTTCGCGCTCAGGCTGATGGTCACATGGCCGTCGTTGCTGACCTCAAGGACAATCGCTTCCCCGGTCAGGTCGGCCTTGTTACGGATCAAGGTGACTTTCGCCGGATCCGGGCGGACCTCGAGGAATTCAGGCCACAAGGCAAATGGATCGTCGGCTTCCGGCGCGGTGGCATCGACCACCAGCAATACCCGGTCGGCTTCACCAATGGCCTTCAGAGCCCGTTCAACGCCGATTTTTTCCACCTGGTCATCGGTGTCGCGTAAACCTGCGGTATCCACTACGTGCAGCGGCATGCCGTCGATGTGGATATGTTCACGCAGGATGTCCCGGGTGGTGCCGGCGATCTCGGTGACGATCGCCGCTTCGCGACCGGCCAGGGCATTCAACAAGCTGGACTTGCCGGCATTCGGCCGTCCGGCAATCACCACGGTCATCCCATCGCGCAGCAAGGCACCCTGCCCGGCTTCGCGCAGAACTGTGGATAACTCATCGCGCACCTTATCGAGCATGCTCAGCACGTGGCCATCGGCAAGGAAGTCGATTTCCTCCTCCGGAAAGTCGATGGCGGCTTCGACGTAGATCCGCAGGCCGATCAATTGTTCGGTGAGGTTATGCACACGCTGGGAAAACGCTCCCTGTAACGAACGCAAGGCGTTGCGAGCGGCCTGTGCGGAACTGGCTTCGATCAAATCGGCAATCGCCTCCGCCTGGGCCAGGTCGAGCTTGTCGTTGAGAAAGGCGCGTTCACTGAATTCCCCCGGCCGGGCCAGGCGGCAGCCCAGTTCAAGGCAACGCTTGAGCAGCATGTCCAGCACGATAGGGCCGCCATGCCCTTGCAGTTCCAACACGTCTTCGCCCGTGAACGAATTCGGCCCCGGGAAATACAAGGCCAGTCCTTCGTCGAGCACCTGTTGGTCATCACTGAAAAACGGGCCGTAATGGGCGAACCGCGGCTTGAGCTCACGGCCGCTGATGGCCTTGGCCGCGACACTGGCCAACGGCCCGGAAATACGGACGATGCCGACACCACCGCGACCTTGGGCGGTGGCGACGGCGGCGATGGTTTCACGCGGTGCGCTCATAAACCGGTATCCAGACAAAAGTGGCAGATAGCAAAACGCCCCACTAGGGGGCGTTTTGTGTGGTTATCCACAGAGCAAGTTACGCCTCGGCTTTTTTCGTCGCCGCTTCGATCTTACGCGTGATGTACCACTGCTGAGTGATGGACAACACGTTGTTCACAACCCAGTACAGCACAAGACCCGCCGGGAACCACAGGAAGAAGAAGGTGAAGATGATTGGCATCATTTTCATGACCTTCGCCTGCATCGGATCCGGAGGCGTTGGGTTCAGCTGCTGCTGGATGAACATGGTCGCGCCCATGATGATCGGCAGGATGAAGAACGGATCCTTGATCGAGAGGTCGGTAATCCACAGCATGAACGGCGCCTGGCGCATCTCCACGCTTTCCAGCAGAACCCAGTAAAGCGCGAGGAAAACCGGCATCTGGACAAGAATTGGCAAGCAACCACCCAGCGGGTTGATCTTCTCTTTCTTGTACAGCTCCATCATGGCCTGGGACATTTTCTGCCGGTCATCGCCATGTTGTTCTTTCAGGGCGGCCAGTTTCGGTGCCACTGCACGCATGCGCGCCATCGACTTGTAGCTGGCGGCCGACAACGGGAAGAAGATCCCCTTGATCAGCATGGTCAGGAAAATGATCGACCAACCCCAGTTGCCGACAAGGCTGTGGATATGTTGCAGCAGCCAGAAGATAGGCTGGGCAATGAACCACAGGAAGCCATAGTCAACGGTCAGTTCCAGGCCTGGGGACAACTCTTTCAGCACGGCCTGGCTTTTTGGACCGGCGTACAGGACGGCACTGGTTTCGGCTTTTGCACCGGGCGCGGCAGTCAATGTCGGGCCGGTGTAACCGATGATGAAGTTGCCTTTGCTGTCTTTACGCGTCTGGACGACGTTGCTGTCGCCTTTCTGCGGGATCCAGGCTGTTACAAAATAGTGCTGCAGCCAGGCAACCCAGCCACCTTGGACGGTTTCCTTCAGCTGAGCCTTGTCCATGTCCTTCATGGACACTTTTTTGTACGGTTCCGAACTTGTCCACAGGGCTGCGCCCAGGTAAGTCGCGGTGCCGGTGGCGGTGCTGGAAGAAGGATCGTCGCTGGCGTCACGCTTGAGTTGCGCGAACATCGCACCGGACCAAGGCTGGGCGCTCTGGTTGTCGATCAGGTAAGAGACGGTTACGTCGTACATGCCACGTTTCACAGTGAAACGCTTGGTGTAGTTGACGCCATCCTTGCTGAACTTCAGGTCCACGACCAGTTGGTCCTGGCCATCAGCCAGTTGATAAGTCTTCTTCTCGGCAGAGTAGATCGGGCGACCGGCCGGGTTCGAATCCGGACCGTTGGTACCGATCAGGCCACTTTGGGCCAGATAGGTGCGCTCGTTACCGTTGTCGAACAACTGGAACGGGATTTCCGGATGATCCTGGCGACGTGGGTACAGCGGCAGCTTCAGCTGGGCGACGTCACCACCTTGTGGATCGATTGCCAGCTCGAGCACGTCCGTCTTGATCTGGATGAGATCTTTGCTTACGGCCACTGGGGCTTCGGCAGGAGCGCTGGTATCGCTTGCCGCGCGCGGGATGTCGTCATTGCTGGCAGCGTTGTTGCCAACTGGAGCATCCGGCAGGCTCGGTGCGGTATTGCTGGCTGCAACATTCTGAGTCGGCAGGGCAGCCTGGCCATAGTCCTGGTTCCATTTAAGGACCATGACGTAGGACACGATTGCCAGGGCGACGATCAGGATCGTGCGTTTGATATCCATGATTACTCGGCCATCGAAGAAGAACGGGAGGTAGGGATAGGCGGAACCGGGTCATAACCGCCGGGATTCCACGGATGACAGCGACCTAAACGACGAAAGGTCAGCCAGCCACCGCGCAGGAGGCCATGATTTTCTATGGCTTCGTACGCGTAGCAGGAACAACTGGGGTAGAAACGACAGTGACTGGCCATCAAAGGACTAATGGCATAGCGATAAAACTGGATCGGAACGAGTGCCAGTTTACGCATCGGGACTGTCTACCCCTACAGTTTCGGTGTTGACTGCTGGTACTGGCTTGTTGCGTGCCAGACGCTTCCAGAGCTTGCCGAAATGCTGAATCAATTCGGGGTTTTCTACGTCACCCAAACCTTTGCGCGCGACGATAACGATGTCCCATCCGACCAGTGAATCCTGGTTCAGGCGAAACGATTCGCGCATCAGACGTTTGAGGCGATTGCGCTGAACGGAGAGCTTGACGCTCTTTTTCCCGATGACCAGCCCTAGTCGGGGGTGATCGAGATCGTTACTGCGCGCAAGGAGCAGGAGATTTTTCCCCGGAACCTTGCCGGTAGGGGAGTCAAAGACTGCCTTGAAATGCCGGGGGGTAAGCAGACGCTTTTCCCGACTGAAGTCCTGACTCACCTCCAGTGCCGGATTATCAAACTGCCAGACGCGCACGACCTTTGGCGCGACGACGCGACAGGACGGCACGACCGTTCTTGGTAGCCATGCGAGCACGGAAACCGTGGGTACGAGCGCGTTTGATAGTGCTTGGTTGGAAAGTACGTTTCATTGTCGTGTTACCTGGTTCGTCCACAACGGGCCGGAATGGCCCCCGTTTTAAGAGACCGGGGATTCTAGAGAAAGCAAGCCTCTAGGTCAATTTCCAACCAGCGTTTCCTTTAAATAGATATCCAGGCGTTTTTCGCGGATTCATCACCGAGCGCTAGATATAGATATAAAGAAGGGAATTATTTAAAGCTTTTCTGTAAAGCTTATAAAAGCTAGGCCGCCACTTATCTGTGGATAACCATGCCAAGACCTTGTAATCCGCCATGTACAGAGAATGACAACTACACGGGAAAGCAGTGGCCAGCCTGTGCTGCGCTGTCGGATAAGCTGTGGGTGAAATGCCTGGTTATCCACAGGCCGGTTATCCACCGAGTTTCGCCCCCAGTTGTGCAACGACCTCAGGCGCGGTTATCCACAGAGCTTATCCACCGACCGCTGGTCGTCTTTCTCTCGGTTAACGCACTGATAAATCATGGCCGATGAGCAAGCTGCGTGTGGATAAGTGCACGTCTGCTCGCTACAATGGCCGCTTGTTTTTGCCTCACCGGCTTTCAACTTAGGGGATATCCGTGTCAGTGGAACTTTGGCAGCAGTGCGTGGAGCTTTTGCGCGATGAGCTGCCTGCCCAACAATTCAACACTTGGATCCGTCCACTACAGGTCGAAGCCGAAGGCGACGAGTTGCGTGTCTATGCACCGAACCGTTTCGTTCTCGACTGGGTCAACGAAAAGTACCTGGGCCGGGTCATGGAACTGCTCGACGAGCATGGCAATGGCATGGCGCCTGCGCTGTCCTTATTAATAGGCAGCAAACGCAGCTCGGCACCCCGCGCCGCGCCCAATGCGCCGCTGGCTGCCGCCGCGTCACAGGCCCAGCAGGCTGCGCCGGCACCGGTCAACAACCATGCAGCCCCGGCGCCCGCGCCTGCTTCGAGCAAGCGCAATACACAAAAGGTTGCCGAAGTCAGCGAAGAGCCTTCCCGGGACAGCTTCGACCCTATGGCCGGCGCCAGCTCCCAGCAGGCACCGGTGCGAGCCGAACAGCGCACCGTCCAGGTCGAAGGCGCGCTCAAGCACACCAGCTACCTGAACCGGACCTTTACCTTCGAAAACTTCGTCGAAGGTAAATCCAACCAACTGGCCCGCGCGGCGGCCTGGCAGGTGGCGGACAACCCCAAGCACGGCTATAACCCGCTCTTCCTGTATGGCGGCGTAGGCTTGGGTAAGACCCACTTGATGCATGCCGTGGGCAACCACTTATTAAAGAAGAACCCGAATGCCAAGGTCGTGTACCTGCATTCCGAGCGTTTCGTGGCCGACATGGTCAAGGCGCTGCAACTGAACGCCATCAACGAATTCAAGCGTTTCTACCGTTCGGTGGATGCCTTGCTGATCGACGACATTCAGTTCTTCGCCCGCAAGGAACGTTCCCAGGAAGAGTTTTTCCACACCTTCAACGCATTGCTTGAAGGCGGGCAGCAGGTCATTCTCACCAGTGACCGCTACCCGAAAGAGATCGAGGGCCTCGAGGAACGCCTCAAGTCGCGTTTCGGCTGGGGCCTGACGGTGGCCGTCGAGCCGCCGGAACTGGAAACCCGGGTGGCGATCCTGATGAAGAAAGCCGACCAGGCCAAGGTCGAGCTGCCTCACGACGCCGCCTTCTTCATTGCCCAGCGTATTCGCTCGAACGTGCGTGAACTCGAAGGTGCCCTCAAGCGGGTGATCGCTCACTCGCACTTCATGGGTCGCGATATCACCATCGAGCTGATTCGCGAATCCTTGAAGGACCTGCTGGCGCTCCAGGACAAATTGGTTTCTGTGGATAACATTCAGCGAACGGTTGCCGAATACTACAAAATCAAGATCTCCGACCTGCTGTCCAAACGCCGTTCGCGTTCGGTGGCACGTCCACGCCAGGTGGCCATGGCCCTGTCCAAGGAACTGACCAACCACAGCCTGCCGGAAATCGGCGATGTGTTTGGCGGACGCGACCACACCACCGTGTTGCACGCCTGCCGCAAGATCAACGAACTTAAGGAATCCGACGCGGACATCCGCGAGGACTACAAGAACCTGCTGCGTACTCTGACCACTTGATGACCACCAGCGCAGCTTTTAAGGCAAGGGACTAGACCATGCATTTCACCATTCAACGCGAAGCCCTGTTGAAACCCCTGCAACTGGTCGCAGGCGTCGTCGAACGCCGCCAGACCTTGCCGGTACTTTCCAACGTGCTGCTGGTTGTCGAAGGCCAGCAATTATCGCTGACCGGTACCGACCTGGAAGTCGAGCTGGTCGGTCGCGTGCAACTTGAGGAACCGGCTGATCCGGGTTCCATCACCGTGCCGGCGCGCAAGCTGATGGACATCTGCAAGAGCCTGCCCAACGACGCGCTGATCGACATCAAGGTCGATGAGCAGAAGCTCGTGGTCAAGGCCGGTCGCAGCCGCTTTACCTTGTCCACACTGCCAGCCAACGATTTCCCGACCGTTGAAGAAGGCCCGGGTTCGCTGACTTGCAGCCTGGACCAGAGCAAACTGCGTCGCTTGATCGAACGCACCAGTTTCGCCATGGCCCAGCAGGACGTGCGTTATTACCTCAACGGCATGCTGCTGGAAGTGTCGGCCGGCGTTATCCGCGCTGTTGCCACCGACGGGCACCGCCTGGCCATGTGCTCGATGCAGGCCGATATCGGCCAGCCGGATCGCCATCAGGTGATCGTGCCGCGTAAAGGTATCCTGGAGCTGGCCCGCCTGCTGACCGAGCCGGACGGCAATGTCAGCATCGTGCTGGGCCAGCACCACATCCGCGCCACCACGGGCGAGTTCACCTTCACGTCGAAACTGGTGGACGGCAAGTTCCCGGACTACGAACGTGTGCTGCCAAAAGGCGGCGACAAGCTGGTGCTGGGCGATCGCCAAGCGCTGCGCGAAGCCTTCAGCCGTACCGCGATCTTGTCCAACGAGAAGTACCGTGGCATTCGTCTGCAACTGGCCAATGGTCAGCTGAAGATCCAGGCGAACAACCCGGAGCAGGAAGAAGCGGAAGAAGAAGTAGGCGTTGAGTACAACGGCGGCTCCCTGGAAATCGGCTTTAACGTCAGCTATCTGCTCGACGTGCTGGGCGTGATGACTACCGAGCAAGTGCGTCTGATCCTGTCTGACTCCAACAGCAGTGCGCTGGTGCAAGAGTCCGACAACGACGACTCGGCTTACGTTGTCATGCCGATGCGTCTGTAATCAGAATCAGCTAGATGTCCTTAAGTCGCGTCTCGGTCACCGCGGTGCGCAATCTGCACCCGGTGACCTTCTCCCCTTCCCCCCGCATCAATATCCTTTACGGCGCCAACGGCAGCGGCAAAACCAGCGTCCTGGAAGCCGTGCACTTGCTCGGGCTTGCCCGTTCGTTTCGCAGCACCCGCCTGTTACCTGTCATCCAGTACGATCAGTTGGCGTGCACGGTGTTTGGCCAGGTGGAGCTGGCGGAAGGCGGCCACAGCGCCCTGGGGATATCGCGAGATCGGCAAGGCGAGTTTCAGATCCGCATCGATGGGCAGAACGCTCGCAGTGCGGCACAGCTGGCCGAGATCCTGCCGTTGCAGCTGATCAACCCGGACAGCTTCCGTCTGCTGGAAGGCGCACCGAAGATTCGCCGGCAGTTCCTCGATTGGGGCGTGTTCCACGTGGAACCGCGTTTCATGTCGACGTGGCAACGCTTGCAGAAGGCGCTGCGCCAGCGAAACTCTTGGCTGCGGCATGGTACACTTGACGCCGTTTCGCAAGCGGTTTGGGACAGGGAACTGTGTCAGGCCAGCGCTGAAATCGATGAATACCGCCGCGCTTACATCAAAGCCTTGAAACCGGTCTTCGAGCAGACCTTGAGCGAACTGGTTGAGCTTGAGGGCCTGACGCTCAGCTATTACCGAGGCTGGGACAAGGACCGGGAACTGAGCACCGTGCTGGCTGGCTCGCTGCAGCGAGACCAGCAGATGGGCCATACCCAGGCTGGACCACAACGCGCTGACTTGCGCCTCAGATTGGGCGCACATAACGCCGCGGACATCTTGTCCCGGGGGCAGCAGAAGTTGGTGGTGTGTGCCTTGCGTATCGCCCAGGGGCATCTGGTTAGCCAGGCCCGTCGCGGTCAGTGTATTTATCTGGTGGATGACTTGCCGTCCGAGCTGGACGAAGCCCACCGTCGCGCCCTGTGCCGCTTGCTGGAAGACTTACGCTGCCAGGTGTTCATCACCTGTGTAGACCACGAATTATTGAGGGAAGGCTGGCAGACGGAAACGCCAGTCGCCCTGTTCCACGTGGAACAGGGCCGTATCACCCAGACCCACGACCATCGGGAGTGAAGGCATTGAGCGAAGAAAATACGTACGACTCAACGAGCATTAAAGTGCTGAAAGGCCTGGATGCCGTACGCAAACGTCCCGGTATGTACATTGGTGACACCGACGATGGCAGCGGTCTGCACCACATGGTGTTCGAGGTGGTCGACAACTCCATCGACGAAGCCCTCGCCGGCCATTGCGACGACATCAGCATCATCATCCACCCGGATGAGTCCATCACCGTTCGCGACAACGGCCGTGGCATCCCGGTAGACGTGCACAAAGAGGAAGGCGTTTCCGCCGCCGAGGTCATCATGACCGTCCTCCACGCCGGCGGTAAGTTCGACGACAACTCCTACAAGGTCTCCGGCGGTCTGCACGGCGTAGGTGTTTCGGTAGTGAACGCACTGTCCGAACAGCTTGTTCTTACGGTTCGCCGTAGCGGCAAGATCTGGGAACAGACCTATGTCCACGGCGTGCCCCAGGCACCGATGGCGATCGTTGGTGACAGCGAGTCCACCGGCACCCAGATCCATTTCAAGGCCTCGAGCGAAACCTTCAAGAACATCCACTTCAGCTGGGACATCCTGGCCAAGCGGATTCGTGAACTGTCCTTCCTCAACTCCGGTGTCGGCATCGTCCTCAAGGACGAGCGCAGCGGCAAGGAAGAACTGTTCAAGTACGAAGGTGGCCTGCGTGCGTTCGTTGAATACCTGAACACCAACAAGACCCCGGTCAACCAGGTGTTCCACTTCAACGTCCAGCGTGAAGATGGCATCGGCGTGGAAATCGCCCTGCAGTGGAACGACAGCTTCAACGAGAACCTGTTGTGCTTCACCAACAACATTCCCCAGCGTGACGGCGGTACTCACCTGGTGGGCTTCCGTTCGGCGCTGACCCGTAACCTGAACAACTACATCGAACAGGAAGGCCTGGCGAAGAAGCATAAAGTCGCCACCACCGGTGACGATGCCCGTGAAGGCCTGACCGCGATCATTTCGGTGAAGGTGCCGGATCCGAAGTTCAGTTCCCAGACCAAGGACAAGCTGGTGTCTTCCGAAGTGAAGACCGCGGTTGAACAGGAGATGGGCAAGTACTTCTCCGACTTCCTGCTGGAGAACCCGAACGAAGCCAAGCTGGTGGTCGGCAAGATGATCGACGCCGCCCGTGCCCGTGAAGCGGCGCGCAAGGCTCGTGAGATGACCCGTCGTAAAGGTGCGCTGGACATCGCCGGCCTGCCGGGCAAACTGGCTGACTGCCAGGAAAAGGACCCTGCCCTGTCCGAGCTGTACCTCGTGGAAGGTGACTCTGCTGGCGGTTCCGCCAAGCAGGGCCGCAACCGCCGCACCCAGGCCATCCTGCCGCTCAAAGGCAAGATCCTCAACGTGGAGAAGGCGCGCTTCGACAAGATGATTTCTTCCCAGGAAGTCGGCACCTTGATCACCGCGCTGGGCTGTGGCATCGGCCGCGAAGAGTACAACATCGACAAGCTGCGCTATCACAACATCATCATCATGACCGATGCTGACGTCGACGGTTCGCACATCCGTACCCTGCTGCTGACGTTCTTCTTCCGTCAATTGCCGGAGCTGATCGAGCGCGGCTACATCTACATCGCCCAGCCGCCGCTGTACAAGGTCAAGAAAGGCAAGCAAGAGCAATACATCAAAGACGACGACGCCATGGAAGAGTACATGACGCAGTCGGCCCTGGAAGACGCGAGCCTGCACCTGAACGAAGATGCCCCAGGCATTTCCGGCGAAGCCCTTGAGCGCCTGGTCAACGACTTCCGCCTGGTGATGAAGACCCTCAAGCGCCTGTCGCGCCTGTACCCACAGGAACTGACCGAGCACTTCATCTACCTGCCAGCCGTGAGCCTGGAGCAACTGTCCAATCATGCAGCGATGCAGGATTGGCTGGCCCAGTACGAAGTACGCCTGCGCACGGTTGAGAAATCCGGCCTGGTCTACAAAGCCAGCCTGCGTGAAGACCGTGAGCGTAACGTCTGGCTGCCGGAGGTCGAACTGATCTCCCACGGCCTGTCGAACTACGTCACCTTCAACCGCGACTTCTTCGGCAGCAACGACTACAAGACCGTGGTATCCCTCGGCGCGCAACTGAGCACGCTGCTGGACGAAGGTGCCTACATCCAACGTGGCGAACGCAAGAAAGCCGTGACCGAGTTCAAGGAAGCCCTTGAATGGCTGATGGCCGAAAGCACCAAGCGCCACACCATCCAGCGATACAAAGGCC
This sequence comes from Pseudomonas sp. Z3-6, assembly GCF_051131985.1. Lineage (NCBI taxonomy): Bacteria > Pseudomonadati > Pseudomonadota > Gammaproteobacteria > Pseudomonadales > Pseudomonadaceae > Pseudomonas > Pseudomonas sp. Z3-6. The sequence goes on along the minus strand of NZ_CP071644.1, from coordinate 75,705 downwards.
TGGGTGAGATGAACCCGGATCAGCTGTGGGAAACCACCATGGACCCGGGCTCGCGCCGGATGCTGAAAGTGACCATCGAAGACGCCATTGGCGCGGACCAGATCTTCAACACCCTGATGGGGGATGCGGTCGAGCCTCGTCGTGACTTCATCGAGAGCAACGCGCTGGCGGTATCTAACCTGGATTTCTGATTCTTCTGCAGCGCTCCGCTCCAACAAAAGCCAACGCACATGCGTTGGCTTTTTTTTACGCTTGAAAATGTCCGCTTCTTCTCGGACCCATCGGTCACAAACGGGGTAGCTGGGTAACATCCTGGCATAAAGCCTTCATTCTCAATGGGTTAGGAATCTGTGAAAAGCCCCGGCTACCGGGGGCCTCAGGTTTTCTGGCGTAAAACTTGCGTGTTTAATAACATACACATCGTTTTTTTAAATTTACAGGAAACGATGAAATCGAGGTGGTACGAATAAATCCAAATGCCAAGGGTTGTCTCAATGAGTGGTACGCAAACTTCCGATAATCTGACGCAAGGGCTCAAGCCCCGTCATGTGACGATGCTCTCCATCGCCGGTGTGATTGGCGCCGGCCTGTTCGTCGGCTCCGGCCACGCGATCGCTGCGGCCGGTCCCGCCGTGCTGCTGGCCTACGCTGCCGCGGGTGCCTTGGTGGTGCTGGTGATGCGGATGCTCGGCGAAATGGCAGTGGCTTCGCCGGACACCGGCTCCTTCTCGACGTATGCGGACCGAGCGATTGGGCACTGGGCCGGTTTCACCATCGGCTGGCTCTACTGGTGGTTCTGGGTCCTGGTGATTCCGCTGGAGGCCAACGCTGCCGCAACGATTCTTCATGCGTGGTTCCCGGACATTGCAATCTGGGCCTTCACGCTGGTCATTACCCTGCTGTTGACGGTCACCAACCTGTTCAGCGTGAAGAATTACGGCGAGTTCGAATTCTGGTTCGCCCTGGTCAAGGTGCTGGCGATCATTGGCTTCATCGGGCTGGGTGTGATGGCGATCTTTGGTTTTCTGCCCTCCAGCCAGGTCAGCGGCGTTTCGCATCTGTTCGACACCCAGGGCTTCCTGCCCAACGGTATGGGCGCGGTGCTGGGGGCGATCCTGACCACCATGTTTTCGTTCATGGGCACCGAGATCGTGACCATCGCCGCGGCCGAATCGAAGAACCCAGGCCAGCAGATTTCCAAGGCGACCAACTCGGTGATCTGGCGGATTGGCTTGTTCTACCTCGTCTCCATCTTCATCGTCGTGGCCCTGGTGCCGTGGAACGACCCACTCCTGGCCAGCGTCGGCTCCTACCAGACGGTGCTGGAACGCATGGGCATTCCCAATGCCAAGCTGATCGTCGATATCGTGGTGTTGGTGGCGGTCACCAGTTGCTTGAACTCGGCGCTGTACACGGCCTCCCGGATGATGTTCTCGTTAGGCAAGCGCGGTGATGCGCCGGTCGTTTCCCAGCGCACTAACAAGAGCGGTACGCCTTATTGGGCGGTGATGCTGTCAACCGGTGCGGCCTTCCTCGCGGTGTTTGCCAACTACGTGGCACCGGCGGCGGTCTTTGAATTCCTGCTGGCCAGTTCGGGTGCCATTGCGTTGTTGGTGTACCTGGTCATCGCGGTTTCGCAGTTGCGTATGCGCAAGCAACGTATAGCCCGTGGTGAAAAAATCGCCTTCAGCATGTGGCTGTTCCCCGGCCTGACCTACGCGGTGATTATCTTCATCGTCGGGGCTTTGACCATCATGCTGTTCCAGGAAGCCCACCGTGTGGAGATCCTGGCGACGGGGCTGCTCAGCGGGCTGGTGGTCGTGTCCGGATTGCTGATACAGCGCCGCCGGATCGCAAAGGCTGGGAGCCTGGTGCGGACGATCGGCTGATATTCGTTGTGGCGAGGGAGCTTGCTCCCGCTTGAGGACGGAGCACTCACAGAAAAGGGGCTGCTGCGCAGCCCAGCGGGAGCAAGCTCCCTCGCCACAGAGGTATCCAACTGATCTTTTTTAACTTGCGACAGACGCCTCACTCCCCGCCGCGACACTCTCCAACCGATACCCATACCCATAAATCGTCAGCAACTGCCAACCCCGATCCGCCGTCAGCCCGAGCTTGTTGCGCAGACGGTAGATGTGGGTGTCGAGCGGGCGGGACGAGGTCATTTCCTCGTGGGTCCAGAAGCGCTCGTAGAAGTATTCCCGGGACAGCGGTCGGCCGAGGTTGGCGAACAGGCACCGGGCCAGGCGGTATTCCCGTTCGGTCAGGCTGATGGGAATGCCGGCGCGGGTGATGGTCAGTTCGGCGTCGTCGAACGCCAGGTCGTTGAACACCAGCACGTCGCTGGCGGGCGCGCGTTGCAGGTTATGACGGCGCAGCACAGCGGTGACTCGGGCCTTGAGCTCGTTGGGCCTGAAGGGTTTGCTCACATAGTCGTCGGCACCGGCGTTGAGGGCCTGGACGATGTCGTGTTCGCCGTCGCGGCTGGTCAGCATGATGGCGGCCGGTGGCGAATCCATGTGTTCGCGGGTCCAGCGCAGTAGCGAGAGCCCGCTGAGGTCGGGCAGTTGCCAGTCGAGGATCAACAAGTCGAAGGTTTCCCGGCGCAATTGCCGTAACAGGTCTTCGCCTCGCTCAAAGCTGTGCAGGGTCCAGGCTGGCTCGTTCCTGCCGGGGATTTGTTGCAAGGTCTGCTCTACCCGGCGCAGCTCGGCCGGTTCATCGTCCAGTATGGCGACACGCATGGAATGCGATTCCTTGATCTCGAAAATAACGGACATCTTCAGGTGGCAATGAAAGGCCGCCAGGGGCTGATCCATTGACCTGTCGCTGGCTGCGACAATACCGGCTCGCGGCACGGAGGGAAAGGCAGCAGCGCGCCACCCATCGAGTTCGTTATAGTCGTGGGCTTGATACAGACCTGTGAAGAAATCCAGTTCTTGAGTTCGGCCAGGAGGCCTATGAGTAACCAGCGTCGCCGTGAGAGTCGTGAGCCCACCCAGGTCCAGCGGTTGTTCCGCCAGTTGGTGCGGGAGTGGTTGTGGATAAGTCTGCTGCTGTTGCCGTTGACGGCCTTGCTGTCATTGAGCAGCCAATCAACGGGTGACCATTCAGGTGCTGCGTTGTTGTCGGTGTGCCTGGTGGCGGGCGTGTTGGGTTTGTTGCTGTTGCGCCCGCGCCTGGCCCTGTGGACAACCGTGGGCGGCATGAGCCTGGCCTTGCTGATCAGCGCCGTACTGGGTGCGCAGGGTTGGTGGTGGTCGCCCATGGCTAGTGTGCTGGGCATCATGTTCGGCTACTTGATCTGGAATTGGCGGCGCCTGAGTGTGGTGCTGGCCTATTTCGGCTGGGAGCTCGCGCGTCTGGACGCGGAGCCCAAGGTCTTCCCGGAACGTCGTCGTACTTCGTACACCGGCAGCGACCGTTTGCAGGGGCAAATCATGGCCCTGGAACAAGCCATGAGCCGAACCCGCGACACCCGGCGCTTCATCGCCGACGGCCTGGAATACCTGCCCGTGGCGACTATGATCAGCGATCCTCAAGGCAAGTTGCTGCTCGGTAATCGCAAGGCCCGTGAGCTTTTCGGCCATGGCCTGGCGGGCGGCGATGTGCTCGAGCATCTCGCGCAACTGGGTTATCCCGGGTTGGAGCATGGGGCGCATCACCGGTTATCCACACTGCCCTTGGTGGAGTTTCGCGATATTCGCGAGCGCAGCTTGCGCCTGGAACGGGCGGCGCTGTTCCCGGTTGATGGCGATGCGCCGATTGGCTGGTTGCTGAGCCTCACGGATCTGAGCGCCGAACGCGAGGCGGAAGAACAGCGTAGCGTCATGCTGCGTTTCCTCTCCCATGATTTACGCGCGCCTCACTCGGCAATCCTTGCGCTGCTCGATGTGCAGCGGCACCAGGCGGGCGGCGATCATCCGTTGTTCGACCAGATCGAGCGCCAGGTACGTCGCGCGCTGGACCTGACCGAGGGCTTCGTGCAATTGGCCAAGGCGGAATCCGAGGCGTATCAGTTCCAACCCACGCTGTTCGCGATGCTGGTGCTGGATGTGCTCGACCAAGCGCTACCCATCGCCCAGGCAAAGCGCATCCAGTTGGTTCATGAACTGGAAGATGAAGAGGCGATGGTGAGGGCGGATCAATCGTTGCTGACCCGTGCGCTGTTCAATCTGCTGGAAAATGCCATCAAGTACAGCCCGCCCGACGCCTGCATTTCCCTGCAGGTGCATTGCGCGTCGGGCTGGTTGATCTGCAATGTCGCCGACCAGGGCAAAGGCATCAGCGCCGAAGAACTGCCGGACCTGTTCAGCCAGTATCGACGATTTTCGTCGGCCCAAGGGGTGGATGGCATTGGCCTGGGATTATCGATGGTCAAGGCCGTGGTGGACCATCACGAGGGGAAAATCGAGTGCCACAGCGTAGTGGGCAAGGGGACGACGTTCAGCCTGCGCTTCCCGCTGTTGGAAGAATGAAGATCGCAGCCTTCGGCAGCTCCTACAGGATTGGATTACAACCTGTAGGAGCTGCCGAAGGCTGCGATCTTTTGAGTGCTATAAAAACTTATGCACCTGAACACGGCTTTTATGTGTTTAGGAAATATGTATTAAAAACAAATACATACAGCATAAAAACAACGAATTCCGAAAAAACGGTACACAGGTTATCCACAGATCTCAAACAGCGGCTTGTTCCGTAGGGACTTCCGCCACAGGGCCGGGAGGAAGCGAGCCCATGTCCCGTTGTGCCTGTTCATTCCAGGCTTGTACGCGGTCATTGAGCTCGGCGATGGCGCGGGGGCCAGTGCCTTCGGCATACATCGGCGCGCCGATCACCACGGTGATGACCCCCGGCGTCCTGATCCAGCCAGCCTTTGGCCAGAATTTGCCAGCATTGTGTGCAATCGGCAGCACCGGAAGTTCAGCGTTCACCGCCAATGCGGAACCGCTGCGGGAGAACTTTCCAACCGTCCCGTAAGGAACACGGGTGCCCTCGGGAAAGATCAGCACCCAGGTATTGTCCCTCAGCAGCTCATCACCCTTCTTCGCCACTTGCTTGAGCGCCAGTTTGGGGTTGTCGCGATCGATGGCAATCGGGCGCAGCATCGCCATGGCCCAGCCGAAGAACGGTACGAACAGCAGTTCACGCTTGAGAACCTGACTCAACGGCTCGAAATAGGCCGAGAGAAAGAACGTCTCCCAGGTGCTCTGGTGGTTGGACTGAATGACGCAGGGCCGGTCCGGCACGTTCTCGGCGCCCTTCACTTCATAGCGAATGCCCAGGAACACCTTGCTCAGCCACAGTGCGCAGCGGCACCAGTACACGTTGATGAAACGGTAGCGCGCCCGGAACGGCAAAAAAGGCGCGATAAAAAAACTCAAGGAACACCACAACAAGGAACTGGTGCCCAGCAGCAGGTAAAAGAGGAAGCTTCTGATGGCCTGCAATATCGACATAGCGGCGTTTACCGTTGCGGGCACTGCCCGCCTGTTTAAGCGCTTCCCGAACAGTCCTTGATCAGGATGTCTTGGGAGCTCTAATTGTGGATAAGTTCAGCGGCAATCGCCGCCAGGTCGTCAAAAATCAAGGTGCCCACCGGCAGGGTCTTGCCCAGAGTCTTCTCGCCTTTCCCGGTCTTTACCAAAACTGGCTGACAATCGACGGCCTTGGCCGCCTCCAGGTCACCGAGACTGTCACCGACGAACCACACACCTGCCAAAGCCACATCGTAATGCGCGGCAATGGTTTTCAACATGCCCGGCTTGGGCTTGCGGCAATCGCAGCCGTCGTCCGGCCCATGCGGGCAATAGACGATCAAGCCGACTTCCCCGCCCTGCTCCGCCACGAGGGCGCGCAAGCGCTCGTGCATGGCGTCCAGGACCGTGAGGTCATAGTAACCGCGGCCAATGCCCGACTGGTTGGTGGCCACCGCCACCGTCCAGCCGGCCTTGCTCAACTGCGCGATGGCTTCGATCGATCCGGGCAGCGGCAGCCACTCCTCCACCGATTTGATGTAAGCGTCGGAGTCGTGATTGATCACCCCGTCCCGATCGAGAATCAGCAGTTTCAAGCGTTACCCCAGCAGCGAAATATCGGCGACGCCGAGGAACAGCCCACGCAGACGCGCCAGCAGCGCGTAACGGTTGGCCCGTACTTTGGGGTCTTCGGCATTGACCATCACCGCCTCGAAAAACGCATCCACCGGCTCGCGCAGTGCCGCCAGGCGCGCCAGGGTTTCGCTGTACTGACGCGCTGCCGCCATCGGCTGGACCGCCTGGTCCGCCTGTTGGATCGCCGAATACAGGGAGAACTCGTTGGCATTGTCGAAGTACTTGGCTTCGACGGTGGCCGCGATATTGCCTTCGGCCTTGCCCAGCAGGTTCGACACGCGCTTGTTCACCGCCGCCAACGCTGCCGCTTCCGGCAATTTGCGGAACGCCTGCACCGCTTGTACGCGCTGGTCGAAGTCCAGGGCGGAGCCCGGCTTCAGGGCACGCACCGACAGGTAGGTCGCAACGTCGACGCCTTCATCTTCATAACGCGCACGCAGACGGTCGAAGATGAATTCCAGCACCGCATCGGCCAGGCCGGCGGCCTTGACCTTGCTGCCGAACGCATTGACGGCGAACGCCACGGCGTCGTTCAGGTCCAGGTCCAATTGCTTGTCGATCAGGATCCGCAACACGCCCAGCGCCGCGCGACGCAAGGCATACGGGTCTTTGCTGCCGGTGGGCAGCATGCCGATGCCGAAGATGCCCACCAGGGTGTCGAGCTTGTCGGCGATTGCCACGGCCGCACCGGTCAGGGTGGTCGGCAGCTCAGCGCCGGCACCGCGGGGCATGTACTGCTCGTTCAGTGCCAGGGCCACATCCTGCGGTTCGCCATCGTTGAGGGCGTAGTAGTAACCGGCGACGCCTTGCATCTCCGGGAACTCACCGACCATTTCGGTGGACAGGTCGCACTTGGACAGGATGCCGGCACGGGCGGCGCGCTGGGCATCGCCGCCGATGCGTGGGGCGATGAACGCGGCCAGTTTGGACACGCGCTCGGCCTTGTCGTAGACGCTGCCGAGTTTCTCCTGGAACACCACGTTGCGCAGGCGCTCGTTGAAACTTTCCAGGGGTTGTTTCTTGTCTTGCTTGAAGAAGAACTCGGCATCGGTCAGGCGCGGGCGAACGACTTTTTCGTTACCGGCGATGATCTGCTGCGGGTCCTTGCTTTCGATGTTGGCGACCGTGATGAAGCGCGGCAGCAACTTGCCTTCGGCGTCCAGCAGGCAGAAGTACTTCTGGTTGTCCTGCATGGTGGTGATCAGTGCTTCCTGCGGCACTTCAAGGAAACGTTCCTCGAACGAGCACACCAGCGGCACCGGCCATTCCACCAGCGCGGTCACCTCGTCCAGCAAGCTGGCCGGCACGATGGCGGTGCCTTCCTGCAGGGTGGCCAGCTCTTCGGTGCGCTTGCTGATCAGCTCGCGGCGCTCGTTGGCGTCGGCCAGCACGTAGGCGGCACGCAGGTCGGCCAGGTAGTTGGCCGGCGAGGTGATGCGCACGCTTTGCGGGTGATGGAAGCGGTGACCGCGGGAATCGCGACCGGCCTTCTGGGCCAGGATCGTGCAATCGATGACCTGGTCACCGAGCAGCATGACCAGCCACTGAGTTGGACGTACGAACTCTTCCTTGCGCGCAGCCCAGCGCATGCGCTTGGGGATCGGCAAGTCATTGAGCGAGTCTTCGACGATGGTCGGCAACAGGCTGGCGGTCGGCTTGCCCTTGATGCTCTGGCTGTAGCGCAGCTTCGGACCGCTCTGGTCGATTTCGCTCAGGTCCACGCCGCACTTCTTGGCGAAGCCCAGGGCGGCCTGGGTCGGGTTGCCGTCGGCATCGAACGCGGCCTGGCGCGGCGGGCCATCGAGGTTGATGCTGCGGTCCGGCTGTTGGGTCGCCAGGGCGGTGATCAGCACGGCCAGGCGGCGCGGCGCGGCGTACACCTGTTTGGCTTCGTAGCTCAGGCCGGCGGCTTGCAGGCCCTTGTCGATACCGGCCAGGAACGCATCGGCCAGGGTGTTCAGGGCTTTGGGTGGCAGTTCTTCGGTGCCCAGTTCAACCAGAAAATCTTGAGCACTCATTGTGCAGCCTCCAGCTTAGCCAACACTTCATCACGCAGGTCCGGGGTCGCCATCGGGAAGCCCAGCTTGGCACGGGCCAGCAGGTAGGCTTGCGCAACAGAACGCGCCAGGGTGCGTACACGCAGGATGTATTGCTGGCGCGCGGTCACGGAAATCGCCCGGCGTGCGTCCAGCAGGTTGAAGGTATGGGACGCCTTCAACACCATTTCATAGCTCGGCAACGGCAGCGGCTGGTCCAGCTCGATCAGGCGCTTGGCTTCGCTCTCATAGAAATCGAACAGCTCGAACAGCTTCTCGACGTTGGCGTGTTCGAAGTTGTAGGTGGACTGCTCCACTTCGTTCTGGTGGAACACGTCGCCGTAGGTCACTTTGCCGAACGGGCCGTCGGCCCACACCAGGTCGTAGACCGAATCCACGCCCTGCAGGTACATGGCCAGGCGTTCCAGGCCATAGGTGATCTCGCCGGTAACCGGGTAGCACTCGATGCCGCCCGCTTGCTGGAAGTAAGTGAACTGAGTCACTTCCATGCCGTTGAGCCAGACTTCCCAGCCCAGGCCCCAGGCGCCCAGGGTTGGCGATTCCCAGTTGTCTTCGACGAAACGAATGTCGTGCACCAGCGGGTCGAGGCCGACGTGCTTGAGGGAGCCCAGGTACAGTTCCTGGAAGTTTTCCGGGTTCGGCTTCAGCACCACCTGGAACTGGTAGTAGTGCTGCAGGCGGTTCGGGTTTTCGCCGTAGCGGCCGTCAGTCGGGCGGCGGCTGGGCTGCACATAAGCGGCGTTCCAGGTTTCCGGGCCGATGGCACGCAGAAACGTGGCAGTGTGGAAAGTGCCGGCGCCTACTTCCATATCGTAGGGCTGAAGTACCACGCAACCTTGCTCGGCCCAGTATTGCTGGAGGGCGAGGATCAAGTCTTGGAAGGTACGCACGGCTGGCGTAGGCTGGCTCACGAAATTCACCTGTTTCTTGGGCTGCGATTTAAAGAGCGGGAGTATACCCGATTCGTTCGTGCGCACGCCCCCTGGAGCCTTATGCCACGCTGCTTTTGGTGTTCTGACGATCCGTTGTACATGGCTTATCACGATCAGGAGTGGGGCACGCCGCTGCGCGATGCGCAGGGTTTGTTCGAGTTGCTTTTGCTCGAAGGGTTCCAGGCCGGGTTGTCCTGGATCACCGTTTTGCGCAAACGCGAGCGCTACCGGGAAGTGTTGTACGGCTTCGATGTGCAGCGGGTGGCGCAAATGAGCGATGCGGAAATCGATGAACTGATGCTCGACCCCGGTATCATCCGCAACCGTCTCAAGCTCAAGGCCGCCCGCCGCAATGCGCAGGCCTGGCTGGCGCTGGAAGACCCGGTGGCGTTCCTCTGGTCGTTCGTGGGCGACCAACCCATCATCAATCATTTCAAGGACCGCACCGAAGTGCCGGCCATCACGCCCGAGGCAGTGGCGATGAGCAAAGGCCTGAAGAAAGCCGGATTCACTTTCGTCGGCCCGACCATTTGTTATGCGTTGATGCAGGCCTCGGGCATGGTCATGGACCACACCCAGGACTGCGACCGCTACGCCGAGTTGGTAAACGGCGGTTAGAATAGCCGGCTCGCAACACGGCCCATACATTCAGGAGTGACCTGTGGATAAGTTGAAAGGCGCCTTGCTGGTCGGCGCTCTGCGGTTGTTTGCGCTGCTGCCCTGGCGAGCGGTGCAGGCAGTGGGTTCGGCGATTGGCTGGCTCATGTGGAAATTTCCCAACCGTTCCCGCGACGTGGTGCGGATCAACCTCGCCAAGTGCTTTCCCGAGATGGACCCGGCCGAGCGCGAACGCCTGGTGGGCCAGAGCCTCAAGGACATCGGCAAATCCCTGACCGAAAGCGCCTGCGCCTGGATCTGGCCGGCCCAGCGTTCCATCGAACTGGTGCGCGAAGTCGAAGGCCTGGAAGTGCTGAAAGAAGCCCTGGCTTCCGGAAAAGGCGTGGTTGGCATCACCAGCCACCTGGGCAATTGGGAAGTGCTCAACCACTTCTATTGCAGCCAGTGCAAACCGATCATTTTCTACCGTCCGCCCAAGCTCAAGGCGGTGGATGAACTGCTGCAAAAACAACGCGTACAGTTGGGCAACAAAGTCGCGGCGTCGACCAAGGAAGGCATTCTCAGCGTCATCAAGGAAGTGCGCAAAGGCGGCCAGGTGGGCATTCCCGCCGACCCGGAACCGTCCGAATCCGCCGGCATCTTCGTGCCCTTCTTCGCCACCCAGGCCCTGACCAGCAAGTTCGTGCCGAACATGCTGGCTGGCGGTAAAGCAGTCGGCGTGTTCCTTCATGCCCTGCGCCTGCCGGACGGCTCGGGCTACAAAGTCATCCTCGAAGCCGCCCCGGACGCGATGTACAGCACCGACACCGAAACCTCGTGCGCCGCCATGAGCCAAGTGGTGGAGCGCTATGTACGGGCCTACCCAAGCCAGTACATGTGGAGCATGAAACGCTTCAAGAAACGCCCGCCGGGCGAGGCGCGGTGGTACTGAAGGCCTGTTGCTTCATATGAGCGAGGCGGCTTGGGATTTATGGTGGATGCAGAAACTGTGAACACCCAAGACCCCGGTGGGAACCGAGCTTGCTCGCGATAGCGGTGGGTCTGCCTGCATCGATGTTGAATGTGCCACCGCCATCGCGAGCAAGCTCAGCTCCCACAGTTTTTCCAAGTCATTCACAGGCATCGCATCCATCCCAAATCCCTGTGGGAGCGAGCCTGCTCGCGATAGCGGTGGGTCTGCCTGCATCGATGTTAAATGCGCCGCCGCCATCGCGAGCAAGCTTAGCTTCCACAGTTTTTCCAGGTCATTCACAGGCATCGCATCCATCCCAAATCCCTGTGGGAGCGAGCCTGCTCGCGATAGCGGTGGGTCTGCTTGCATCGATGTTGAATGCGCCGCCGCCATCGCGAGCAAGCTCAGCTCCCACAATTTTTCCAGGTCATTCACACGCATCACATCCATCCCAAATCCCTGTGGGAGCGAGCCTGCTCGCGATAGCGCCCCGTCAGCCGCCGCATAACCACGGACGCCACTCTCCTGTGGCGAGGGAGCTTGGCTCCCGCCGGGCTGCGCAGCAGCCCTCGCTCCTAAAGCTCGGTCCCCCGCTGTCGATAACCCGATGTATCCGCCAATCATGGACCGATGAAATGGAATTCTCAGTTAGCTCTGCCGCTATCGCTCCCGCCAACACCAACCTCACCCGCTCCGACCAGAAGCTGGTAACCAATCCTCCCGCAGACGCCGTAAAGCAGCTGGCAAACGCCGGCCCTGCAGCGATCTACCACCCCAGTGACGACGCCCAGATCATGGTGGAATCGCCAGTGGTCATCGAAACCTGGGTCGGTCGCTCCCAATCGCCAGACTTCCCTCGATTCGCCGCACTTGCCGAGAGCGCGAAAAACACCCTGAAGACCTCTTTCGAGACCTTCCAGTCAACGCTGTCGGCAACCCATCCGGACCTGGCCGGCAAGAAGTACGGCTTCACCGTCGAGGCCGATGGCCGACTCAAGGTGCTCAACACGGCCGGCCAACTCAGCAGCGCAGACACCCAGCGGCTGACCGATTTGCTCAATGAATCCAGCGACCTGAAAACCGCAGCCGTTGCGTTCCGCGACGCCTCTATCGACATGGTCGACGCCGACTCGCCCTGGTCCGGCAGCTACTTGGGCCGCTACAACCTGACCAAGGAAAACTTCGCCAACACCATCGACTTGGCGCCGATGCTCAAACCCAGAGGCTCGGTGTCTCCCCAGGAGTTTTCGGACGGGTTGTTTTTCAACCAACTGGCCTACAAAGGCGAACGGGCGACGCGAGAGACCGAAGCCGCGATGCTTGCACGGCGTGCTGCACAGCGATTCAGCGCGCAGGCCTGAAAGGTTGGTCTACCGAATCTTGTGGCGAGGGAGCTTGCTCCCGTTGGGCTGCGCAGCAGCCCCACCCCATGAGCAAACACCACCAACCCCTGTGGGAGCGAGCTTGCTCGCGAAGAGGCCGGCACATTTACATGAATGTCGGCTGATGCCCTAAGCTTGCTTGTCCCCACTCGCCAAGGAAGCATCAATGGGCATTCGCGGAAAAGACCGTCAGATCGATAACATCGAGTTCAATGTCAACGACATCGCCCGAAGCAAAGACTTCTATGGCGGTGTGTTTGGCTGGAATTTCGTCGACTACGGCCCGACCTACACCGAATTCAGCGACGGTCGCCTGACCGGTGGCTTCACGACCGGCGAACCGGTGCGCCCGGGCGGCCCGTTGATCATCTTGTACGCCGATGACCTTGAAGCCACTCAATCCAGGCTCGAAGCCGCAGGGGCGACCATCTGCCGTGAAGTGTTCGCTTTTCCGGGTGGCCGACGTTTCCACTTTATCGATCCGGATGGTTATGAACTGGCCGTGTGGTCGGCTTCCTGATGACTGACTGATCACAAAGAGGCGCAAAGCCTCAATTGTGTCCATGATTAAAGACCTGCGATATCGGCGACGTCGGGATGGCAACGCCATCTCTACGTCCGTTGGATGACTGTCCAGCCAGAACGATCGCACTTCCTCTGGTCTATTCATCAAGGAGTCCCCTCATGAACATCGACTTCACCGGACGTCACGTCCTGGTCACCGGTTCCACCAGCGGTATAGGTTTTGCGACCGCCAAAGGCTTCCTGGAAGCCGGCGCCCACGTGGTCATCAACGGTCGCAGCGAGAGCAGTGTGGAGGATGCGTTGCAACGCTTGGGCACCCTCTCTTCAAGGGCGACTGGCTTTGTCGGCGATCTCAGCCATGAGTCCGGTTGCCAGGCACTCGTCACCAAGCACCCAAGCTTCGATATCGTCATCAACAACCTGGGCATTTTCAAACAGCAAGACTTCTTCGAAACGCCAGACAGCGAATGGCAGCGCTTCTTCGAAACCAACGTAATGTCCGGCGTGCGAATTTCCAGGGCCTACGCCCAGGGCATGGTCGAGCGCGGTTGGGGGCGGATTGTGTTTATCTCGTCGGAATCGGGCGTGAACATTCCTGCCGACATGATCCACTACGGCTTCACCAAAACCGCGCAACTGTCCATCGCTCGCGGCCTGGCCAAGCGCCTCGCCGGCACGGGTGTGACGGTGAACTCGGTGTTGCCAGGGCCGACCCTTTCCGAAGGCGTTGCCCAGATGCTCCAGGCAGACGTCGAGCGCAGCGGGGAAAGCCTGGAAAAGGTCGCGGCAGATTTCGTCAACGAGCACCGCAGCACCTCGATCATCCAGCGCGCGGCGCGCGTCGAGGAAGTCGCCAACATGATCATCTACGCCAGTTCGGAACAGGCCTCGGCCACCACCGGAGCGGCGCTGCGCGTCGATGGCGGTGTGGTGGATAGCATCGTCTAGGACTTATGCCACGTTGAAAAAAAACGCCGCTTCCTCGTGAGAGATAAGCGGCGCTTTTGTTTTGGAAGCAACATGGGTGGGTTCGACCGGCTTTCGGAGTGGTGAAGGGATCGTTCAGCTCACTCTGTTTTCCATCAGACGATCCGAGCCGCCTTCGGCCACGCGGTTTTCGATCAGTCGATCCGAGCCACCTTCGGCGACACGGTTGTGGATCAGTCGATCCGAGCCACCTTCGGCTATGCGGTTTTGGATCAGTCGATCCGAGCCGCCCTCGGCTATGCGGTTTTGGATCAGTCGATCCGAGCCGCCCTCCGCTATGCGGTTTTGGATCAGTCGATCGGAGCCGCCTTCAGCGACGCGGTTCTGGATCAATCGATCCGAGCCACCTTCAGCGACACGGCTTTCGATCAGGCGATCCGAACCACCCTCAGCGAACGTAGGTTGAACAAAAGAAGTCGCAAACGCGTTGCTGAGCGACAGCGCCAGAAGCGAGCCAACGAGAGTTTTGCCGAGAGTGTTCATGTCCTGATCCTTTAGATGATGTGAGTTAGACGGTCACGTGCAAACGGACGTCGACGTTGCCGCGAGTCGCGTTGGAGTACGGGCAAACCTGGTGAGCCGCGTCGACCAGCGCTTGAGCATCGGCTTGATCCAGGCCTGGCAGGCTGATGTGCAGGTCGATGTCCAGGCCGAAACCGCCAGGGATCTGGCCGATGCCGACGTGTGCCGTGATCGAGGCGTCAGCAGGAATGCTGCGTTTGCTCTGGCTGGCGACAAACTTCAATGCGCCGATGAAGCAGGCCGAGTAGCCGGCGGCGAACAACTGCTCAGGGTTGGTAGCTTCACCACCAGCGCCGCCCAGGGCTTTTGGAGTGGCCAGTTTCACGTCGAGAATCTTGTCGCTGGAAACAGCACGGCCATCACGGCCACCGGTGGAGGTTGCGACTGCGGTGTAGAGAACGTTCATGGTGTTTCCTCGCTTGCTGATGGGTTTGATCGATTTAGTTTGGCGCTAAATGTTTGCGCGCTAACTAGTTGCGATAAAGTTAACGGATGAATAATTTGCGCGCAAGATAAATTTTGGAAAATCTTTTGAATCTGAATTAACTAGTTGATATGGAAGGAAATTTATTTTTTAGGCTTTGCAGTATCGCCAGCCCGCGTGAGCCGCGAGGTGAAGCAAGGGGAGGACGCGCCTAGGGAATCAGCAGGGCCCGCGCAATTGCAGACTCTCAAAGGGAGGGAAACTCACAGGCCGATGATGGGCTTCTCGATCATCCAACGCGTGCCGTAACGCAGCTCGCCCTGATGGCGTAAGCTGAAATGCGCGGATGCTCCCGTGGAAACGCCACATGGAAGATTTGGAATGACTCGAATTATTGAAATCCTGACGTACACCTTAAGCCCAGGATCGGGATTGGATTTTCACAAAGTAATGCAGAATGTCAGTGTTCCGCTTCACCTGGAGGCGGGCATGGATGTCGTTTCTTATGGCTGCTCATTACATGATAGTGACAGCTATCACCTGATTCGCTCCTATGAAAACGAAAGCCATCGCCAGGTATCTCAAGCAGTTTTTTATGCAAGCGCTGCCTGGAAGCAGGGTCCGAGAGAAGACATCATCAGTCGGATTGAAACCAGTACAACGATCGTTATGGCGCTCGCTCAAGACGCAATTGATGCCATCAGAGCTTCCATAGACCTGTCTAAAGCCGAAGCTCGATCCGCGTAGCCGACATCGACAAAGGCAGGCCCAGTCTATTGAGATCGTTCCCAGGCAGAGCGTGAGGAACGATCGAATTCCGACTGTTAATACAAATCAACCCAACTAAGCAACCGCCACTCGATTACGCCCCAACGCCTTCGCCCGATACAGGGCCTTATCCGCATCGTTCATCAAGCTGTGAAGGTCCTTATTACAGGCCCCCGTCGACGCCACGCCAAGGCTGGCGGATATGCCCTGAACAGGCTCGATCACCAAGCCCGAAATCGTATCGATGAGCTGTTCTGCAATTTGGGTCGCGACTTCGATGGACGTATCCGGAAGCAGAATGGCGAACTCTTCCCCACCGAGTCGTCCGTGGATATCGGTTGCCCTAAATGATGAACTGATCACCGTCCCCATCTCGCGTAAAACCTGGTCTCCCACTTGATGGCCGTAGGTGTCGTTGATGTGCTTGAAGTGATCCATGTCCAACATGACGGCGCACAACCCTAACCGGCTGCTCTTACATTCGTCATATAGCTGCTGGGCATGCTCGAAAAAAGCCCGCCGACTCTTCAGGCCGGTCAGTTCATCGGTTTGTGCGGCACGGGTCGAAATGCTGTTCGCCTGTTCCATTTCACGGGTGAGTCGAAAGGCGATTTCCAGTGCCTCGGACATTTTGTGCGTGGCCCGGGCGGCAAATGCCGCAAACACCAGGATCGAAAGGGCCATGCCGACTTGAATCGGCGACGGTTGAAACAGCAGCCAGGCGGTGCAAGGGAACAGCACCACGCCAATGGAAGCCAGCGTCATGTCGCGGTAAGCCGAATAGCAGGACACCGCGCTGACGGACATTCCGACGGTGAAGAGCATGACCAACGCCTGGGACAACAGATCATCCGCCGGCATGAGCACAAACGCCCCGCCGCCCCAGATGCTGGCGGATAACACCAGCGTGACCCAGTATCGGCGCTCCCAGCGTTGCGGTGTACGTTCACTTTCGTCGCTGCGGAAATAGGCGACAAACATCGCGATACGCAACAGCGTCGATGCGGTCAGGATGGCAATCCACCAAAAAATGACGCTGTGCTCAAACCGATCCCAACACAGCCAACTCAGCATGATGGCAGCCAGGTAACTGCCGAAAACCGCAGAAACGGACTGGCGAAACAGTTGCTGCAATCGGTCCGTTCGCACCTGCTCGGCTATGAAAGAAGCCTGGCCGTTCCGAGATCTTGGGCCATCCATTTGATCCACCTGATCGTGACGCAACGAAAACGGCGATTGTGGCACCCTGCCACCAACGCAAACAACTGAATTACACCCAAGGCCCCGATTGAACCGAAACCCCGTGGCGAGGGAGCTTGCTCCCGCTGGGCTGCGCAGCAGCCCCAACCATTCCTACAAACAAACTGCATCATCTTCTTTACAGGAATCAGGCCGGGATCAATCCTGCCTCCCGGTAGCTCAAAATCAGATCATCGAACAGACCGACATCCGCCCGAGTCCGCGCGATTAACTGAGCACCCGCCACAGCGGTGTAAATGGCCAGGGCTCTACGTTCACACTCCGCTGCGCTGCCCATTCCGGCATCCGCCAACACCTGGGCGAGCCACGTTACGTTAACGTCCGCAAATGCCCGGATTTCCCGCAAGACTTCATCGGGAAGGTCCTCGTATTCGGCGGCCATGAAGCTGGACAGACACAGCCTGTTGCCGTCCTCAAGCGATTTTCGAAAAAGGGACGGGTACAGCTGCAAGCACACTTTTGGCTCGGCATTGGCGGCGCGTATCTCGTCTAGTGCCCGCTGCACGTCCCGCCAATAGCGTTCCGCGACCGCAGCAGCCAACCCCGCCTTGCTCGGAAAGTGGTAGTAAATGCTGGCGTTCTTGATGCCTACTTGGTCGGCAATGCTACGGAAATTGATCCCGCTGTAACCGTGCAGTTGGGCAGCGGATTTCGCCGCCGCCAAGATGGCTTCTCGAGCATTTTCGTTCACGTTGCAGCCTCGTTTACCTAGTCGATGCACTCATTTGAATGCGATTCTACGCCCAGATTCGCTTACCTGCCAATTGTCAGGTAGGGGATTGACAGTGCCAAAATATCGGTCCAGTCTTTTACCTACCAATTGACAGGCAGGTATTCCAATCATGTCTTCTTCACATCCACACGCTGACATTTCCACGGTTCCTGAAATGAAAATCTACGATTGGTTCAACGGCCCCTACCCCGCCCGCGTGCGCATTGCACTGGCGGAAAAAGGCCTGTTGCCAAAAATCGAATTCATTCCAGTGAATCTCTGGACCGGTGAGCATAAGAAACCGGAATTCCGCGCCATCAACTACTCGGGGACATTGCCCGTCCTGGAGCTGAGCGATGGGACGCGGATCGCCGAATGCACGGCGATTACCCAGTACCTGGACAGCCTGGTCGGCGAACCGACGCTGACGGGCGAAACGCCTGTTGAAAAAGGCCTCATCCACATGATGACCAAGCGTGCCGAGATCGAGTTTCTCGACGCCGTCAGCACATACTTCCACCATGCCACGCCGGGCCTCGGCCCAGAGGTCGAGCTGTACCAGAATGCCGAGTGGGGCGGCCGGATGCGCGATAAGGCGATCAGAGGTATGCGCTATTTCGACAACTTGCTCAAAGACCAGCCCTTTGTGGCGGGCGACAGATTTTCGATGGCCGACATTGCGGTATTGGGCGGCATGATCTTCGCCTCGCTGGTGCAGCTCCCCGTGCCTGATGAATGTGCCGCACTGCGCGCGTGGCACGCCAGGATGCAAGAACGTCCTAGTGTCCAAACATGGCGCGCGATGGTCGAGCGTGGCGCTGCGTAGCACGGATCACAAAGAAAAAACCCGACGCTTAAAGTCGGGTTTTTTCTTGGAGTACGACGGCAAGTCCGACGTGCTTATCGGTTACTCGACTTGCGACAGCTTGGCGTCGTCGCAACCGGCAGCACGGCACTCGCGCTCGACAGCCTTGAGAATGACGATGCGCGCCTCGGTCTTCTCGTTGGCACAGTCCAGATAGAGCAGGCCATCGTTGGAGCAGGCGCTGTCACGATTTTTGATCCACTGGATTTGAGCGGCTTTCACCTTTTTCTTTTGATCCGGGTTCAGGGCACTCATCGTCTTCTTGTATTGATCGTTGATGTCCTGATCCGACTGAACCATTTTCAGCGACGCGCAGTAGGTTCTGTCATAGGCGTTTCTAGGGTTATCGCAACTCATCGCGGATGCCGATGCGGATGCCATTGCCAGCAACGCCCCAACCAACAAAGACTTGATCACTGATTTCTCTCCCTGAATGCCCTCTATCGATTAGAGGTCGCGGCGGGAATTTATCATGAGGGTTGTCGA
This sequence comes from Pseudomonas sp. Z3-6, assembly GCF_051131985.1. NCBI lineage: Bacteria > Pseudomonadati > Pseudomonadota > Gammaproteobacteria > Pseudomonadales > Pseudomonadaceae > Pseudomonas > Pseudomonas sp. Z3-6. Next base: position 57,102 of record NZ_CP071644.1, on the reverse strand, counting down.
ACAATGAAGCGGAACTATGGATCGGCCCTCCGCCCCTCCTTTTGGGACCGAAAGACAAGTAGCCTCCGTATCGAGCGAGGGGCATCTCCCCGCATCCTCAAGCCGGTCAACCATTCGTGGCGAGGGAGCTTGCTCCCGCTGGGCTGCGCAGCAGCCCCAAAAAGACCGACACATTCCTACAGACAAACCGCATAAATCAGTTGTGACGGCTGCGCCGCCGAGCAGGAGCAAGCTCCCTCGCCACGGTATCGAGGAGTAATTAGACGATCTGTTTACTCTTGCGCTGTAATCCTTTCACCGAGCCACACATCCTTGCGCCTTTGCCTACAACTACGCCAGAATTCGCCGGCTTGGCACCTTGTCCCCAGGGCTCTATTGTTTTCCTGCCACTGCCCATCAGTGGTCGGGTTTAGTAGCCCGTTGGTATTTAGTAAGGTGCAAGGCTCCTATCAGTCAGGTATTTCCATGCCTGTATTTGATGGCGGTTGTGCGCAGGGCGCCCTCGGGCGCGCCGGCTTGCTAAGTCCCCGGTCTACTAACCTGCGTACAGCTGCCACCCCTTGTTTAGTAGCTAGAGGGTTGCGGCATCACTTACAGGACTTAGTACATGTTCAAGCCTACCCCGAATCCGCCAGAGGCGGACCAAGCTACCCCGAGAACCAAATCCAAAGCCAAGAAACACGACGAAGCCACCAATCGCGCCTTGGATTATTACCTGCGACCAAAACCGGAAAAATCCGAAGATACGTCCCAACCGGACCAGCTCTTCACCGTCACAAAAAACGCCGACAACGAATCCCTCCTCGCCAACCTCAGCGAAACCCTGGCGGCAGCTGATGCGATGGTCAGCAACTTGGCTTTCGACCTGGAAGGCCCTCGCCGTCACATCCTCCTCGGCATCCAGCAACTGATTGAGCTGAGTTCGTTGCTGGCGAATCGGGTGTTGGATAACGTTGACCCGCGATAGCAGATAAACATTCTTCCCAAAAGCAAACCTGACATCTTGTGTCGGGTTCGCTTTATTAACGCTCTAGAAACACGAAAGCCCACAGAGATTTCTCTCAAGCGGGCCTCGGAAGGTAGGCACGAGAGTCACCCCTCATGCGTTGGGATCAGTATTGTTGCAGGACACTCGGTCAATCAAATTTGATGAATGCCGATCTTGCGAATCTCTGCGCGACACGCATATTTCCGAGCATAAAAAACGGGCCCGCATTCCCACGCAGCCCCGTTTTTTCACCACCTAATCAGCTCAAAACGCCGGCAAAACCGCGCCTTTATACTTCTCAAGAATAAAAGCCTTCACTTCCGGCGTATGCAGCGCCGCAACCAGCTTCTTCATCGCCTCGCTGTCCTTGTCATCCGGACGGGCCACCAAGATGTTCACATAAGGCGAGTCGTTACCTTCGATCACCAGCGCATCCTTGGAAGGATCAAGCTTGGCCTCCAACGCATAGTTGGTATTGATCAACGCCAGATCCACCTGGGTCAGCACCCGCGGAATGGTCGCCGCTTCCAGCTCACGGAATTTCAGATCCTTTGGATTCTCGGTGATGTCCTTGGTGGTGGACAGGATGTTGCCCGAGTCCTTCAACTTGATCACCCCAGCTTTAGCCAGCAACAACAGCGCACGGCCGCCGTTGGTGGCGTCGTTCGGGATCACCACGTTGGCGCCGCCCGGCAGTTCGGTCAGTGCCTTGTACTTGCTGGAATACGCGCCCAGGGGTTCCAGGTGCACACCGGCCACGCTCACCAGGTTCGTGCCCTTGGCCTTGTTGAACTCATCCAGGTACGGCTGGTGCTGGAAGAAGTTGGCGTCCAGGCGCTTTTCCGCCACCTGTACGTTGGGCTGGATGTAGTCGGTGAAGACTTTGACCTTGAGGTCCACGCCTTCCTTCGCCAAGGCCGGCTTGATGAATTCGAGGATTTCCGCGTGCGGCACCGGCGTGGCCGCGACGGTCAGGGTGTCGGCGGCGTGGGCGGAAAACGCGGCGGCGGCAGCGAAGGCAACCAGTAGTTTTTTCATTCAGCTAACTCCTTGTGGGGCGCCTGCTCTTGGCGCCTGCCAGCGAATGGCCGGCTCATGGTTTATTGGCCGCGAGGCCTTATTTTCTAGAGAAATGCACAACCAGTTTGTCGCCCACGGTCTGTAGGACTTGCACCAGCACCAGCAGCAACACCACCGTGACCACCATCACATCGGTCTGGAAACGCTGGTAGCCGAAGCGGATCGCCAGGTCGCCCAGACCACCGGCACCGACTACACCGGCCATGGCCGTGTAGGACACCAGCGTAATCGCTGTCACCGTAATCGCGGCAAAAATGCCCGGGCGGGCTTCTGGCAGCAAGGCGTTAACGATGATCTGCCTTGTGGTCGCGCCCATGGCTTGGGTGGCTTCGATGATGCCGCGGTCGACTTCGCGCAGGGCGGTTTCCACCAGGCGGGCGAAGAACGGTGTCGCGCCGACCACCAGTGGTGGGATCGCGCCGGCCACGCCCAGGGAGGTGCCGGTGATGAGTACCGTGAACGGGATCATCACGATCAACAGGATGATGAACGGCAGCGAACGCAGGATGTTCACGATCAGCGACAGCAGCGCATAAACGCCGCGGGCTTCGAGCAACTGGCGCGGGCTGCACAGGAACAACAACACGCCCAGGGGCAAGCCGAGCAGCACGGTGAACAGCAGCGAGCCGAACAGCATCAGGAAGGTGTCGCCGGTGGCTAGCCAGATTTCCAGCCAGTCGACGTTTGCAAAAAATTCCATCAGCGCAGCACCTCCATGTGGACATCAGCCGCGGTGAAGCGGGCAAACGCCGCCTCCATGTCACCGCCGGTGATGGCGAGGGTCAGTTGCCCGTAGGGGGTGTCTTTGATGCGATCGATGCGACCGGCCAGGATGCTGTAGTCCACACCGGTTTCCCGGGCGACGGTGCCGAGCAATGGCGCGTAGGTCGCGTCGCCCTGGAACGTCAGACGCACGATGCGCCCTGGGACGTGGGCGAAGTCGTCGCGCTGTTCGCTTTCGTCGATCTGCTCGTCTTCCTGGACAAAACGCTTGGTGGTCGGGTGCTTCGGATGTAGGAACACCTCGGCCACCGGACCTTGCTCGACGATCACGCCGGCGTCCATCACGGCCACTTGGTCGCAAACGCGGCGGATCACGTCCATTTCATGGGTGATCAGCACGATGGTCAGCTTCAGCTCGCGGTTGATCTCTGCCAGCAGTTGCAGCACCGAGGCAGTGGTCTGCGGGTCGAGGGCGCTGGTGGCCTCGTCGCACAGCAGGATCTTGGGTTTGGTCGCCAGGGCGCGGGCGATGCCGACGCGCTGCTTCTGGCCGCCGGACAGCTGCGCCGGGTATTTGCGGGCGTGGTCGGACAGCCCTACCCGCGCCAGCAACTCGGCGACGCGGCGGTCGATGTCACTGCGGGACAACTCGCCGGCCAGGGTCAGCGGCAGTGCCACGTTGTCGGCCACGGTCTTGGACGCCAGCAGGTTGAAGTGCTGGAAGATCATCCCGACTTGCTGGCGGAAGCGGCGCAGGCCGCTGGCGTCCAGGGCGGTGACTTCTTCGCCGTCGACAATGATCTTGCCGCCCGTGGAATCTTCCAGGCGATTGATCAGGCGCAGCAGGGTACTTTTTCCTGCACCGGAATGGCCAATCAGGCCGAAGACCTGACCGTTCTCAATCGTCAGACTGGTCGGATGCAGGGCGGGGATATCCCTACCGGCAACCCGGTAGGTTTTATGGACGTTTTGAAACTCGATCACGTAGCGAACCTTGTGGGGCGCGTTGGAAAAGGATCAGCGGTTAGCCGGGCGCGCATTTTAGCCTGTCCGTATAGAGGTTCTTAGCATTTATTTGCGATCGGACCAGTCATTTGGCAATAACGCGACCAAAGGCCATAAAAAAGGAACACAGCCAAACGGCATGGGTCACTCATTAAGCCACTCCAAATGCCCGGGTCCTGCACCTGCGGCATCGAACTCAAGAGTCCTGGCCACAGCGAGGAACGCAAAGAGGAGTCATGCCTGATGAGTATCAACAAGCCCACGGTCGACAAGAGCCAGCTGGCCGGGACCGACACCCTGGACCGCGGTAACACCAACGCCAAGCTCGAAAGCCTGGAACAGTTTCGCTCCGACGCCACCGAGCAGGCGCTGCGCACCAACCAGGGCGTGAAGATCGCCGATAACCAGAACACCTTGCGCGCCGGCCCACGCGGGCCCTCGTTGCTGGAAGATTTCATCATGCGTGAGAAAATCACGCACTTTGACCATGAGCGCATCCCGGAGCGCATCGTTCACGCCCGCGGCACCGGTGCCCATGGCTACTTTCAGGCCTATGAATCCCATGCGGCCCTGACCAAGGCTGGTTTCCTACAAGACCCGAGTAAAAAGACGCCAGTGTTCGTGCGCTTTTCCACCGTGCAAGGTCCACGGGGGTCCGGTGACACCGTGCGGGACGTGCGCGGCTTTGCCGTGAAGTTCTTCACCGACGAAGGCAACTTCGACCTGGTGGGCAACAACATGCCGGTGTTTTTCATTCAGGACGCGGTGAAGTTTCCAGACTTTGTCCACGCGGTAAAACCCGAGCCCCATAACGAAATTCCTACGGGCGGCTCGGCCCACGACACGTTCTGGGATTTCGTCTCGCTGGTGCCGGAATCGGCCCACATGGTGATCTGGGCGATGTCTGACCGGGCCATTCCAAAAAGCCTACGCACGATGCAGGGCTTTGGGGTGCACACCTTCCGTATGATCAATGCGGAAGGCCGCAGTAGCTTCGTCAAGTTTCACTGGCGACCCAAGGCCGGGACCTGTTCCCTGGTGTGGGACGAAGCCCAGAAACTCGCGGGCAAGGACACCGATTACCACCGTCGCGACCTGTGGGAATCCATTGAGATGGGCGACTACCCGGAATGGGAGTTCGGCGTGCAGATCGTTGCCGAGGAGGACGAGCACAAATTCGACTTCGACCTACTTGACCCGACCAAGATCATTCCCGAAGAACTTGTGCCTATCACCCCGTTGGGCAAGATGGTGCTGAACCGCAACCCGGACAACTTCTTCGCCGAAGTCGAGCAAATCGCCTTCTGCCCTGGGCACATCGTGCCGGGCATCGACTTTTCCAACGACCCGCTGCTGCAAGGCCGGCTGTTTTCCTACACCGATACGCAGATCAGCCGACTCGGCGGGCCGAACTTTCATGAGCTGCCAATCAACCGTGCGATTACGCCCGTGCACAACGGCCAGCGTGACGCGATGCACCGCACCACCATCGATAAGGGGCGTGCGTCCTACGAGCCGAACTCCATTGACGGCGGCTGGCCAAAAGAAACCCCGCCCGGCCCGCAGGACGGCGGCTTCGAAAGTTACCCAGAGCGTATCGATGCCTACAAGATCCGCCAACGCAGCGATTCGTTCGCCGATCATTTCTCCCAGGCGCGGCTGTTCTACAAGAGCATGAGCCCCCACGAAAAAGAGCACATCATCGCCGCCTACAGCTTCGAGCTGGGCAAGGTCGAGCGGGAGGTCATCCGGGCGCGGCAGGTCAATGAGATCCTGGCCAACATCGACCTGGAACTGGCCGGGCGGGTAGCGAAAAACCTCGGCTTGCCGGCACCGACCGCTGGAACTGTCGATGTTCCAACGCCATCGCTGGAGCAATCCCCGGCCTTGAGCCAGGCGAACCTGCTGTCCGGCGACATCAAGACGCGCAAAGTGGCGGTGTTGGTGGCCAACGGTGTCGATGGCGCAATCATCGATACGCTCAAGCAGGCTCTGGAGGCTGAGGGCGCCCACGCCAAAGTGCTGGGGCCGACCTCGGCGCCGGTCACCACGGCCGATGGGAAAACCCTGGCGGTGGATGCGTCCATGGAAGGCTTGCCGTCGATTGCCTTTGACGCGGTGTTCGTGCCCGGTGGCGCGGAGTCGATCAAGGCCTTGAGTCGCGACGGCGTGGCGTTGCATTACGTGCTGGAGGCCTACAAGCATCTGAAAGCCATCGGGCTTCATGGTGAGGCCCGGCAGTTGTTGGTGGAGTTGAAGCTGGAGGTGGATGCGGGGTTGATCGAAGATGCGGATGCGAGCGGTTTTTCGCGGTTTTTCGCGGCGATTGCTCAGCATCGGGTTTGGGCGCGGGAGCCCAAGGCGAAGGCGGTTCCGGCTTGATGGCTGCCTGAAAGAAGCTTGTTGCTAGTAGGGACGCCTTCGCGAGCAGGCTCGCTCCCACATGAGATTTTGTGATCGACACAAAACCACTGTGGGAGCGAGCTTGCTCCGGGCGGCGTTCCGACGAAGCTTTTTAGGGCTTACGCGGCGTCAGCACAACCTGCGCCGGCACACTGCGCAAAATCTGCTTCTGCAGCTTCAGGTCAAACCCCGGATCCAGTTTCTTGACCCGCTTGCTCAGCAACGTCGCCAACCACGGATAATCATCGGTACGCGGCGCCTGGATGCTGACGTCGCACTGATAATTCACCACATCGGCGGCGATGGCGTCCAATTGCCGACGCATTTGCTGGATATCGGCTATGTTGAGCGCAACGGTAGTGCTGGGTGCGCTCGGGTCGATCACCTTGGCGACCGGTTTGGCTTCGGCGGCCTTGAGGTCGGCCTCGGCTTTTTCCAGATCAGCCTTGCGGGCTTCGGCAATGGCGCTGTTGACCTCGCCAGTGAGCGCTGGGGCCTTGGGCATCAACGCTCGGGCACGGCTCAGGGCGGTGGCGGCGGCGTTGACATCGCCTTTTTGCAGGTCGATCTGGCTGCGGCGCAGGTACGCCTCGGCCAATTGCCGCTGGTACGGTTCCAGCGTCGGGTCTTCGGGCGACTGGGCTTGCAAGGCGGCCAACTGGCCTTCAGCGGTGGCCAGCTCATTGCTGGCCAAGCTTTGTTCGAGCTGCGCGATGGCCGGGCCCCGCGTATCGGGGGCCTGGGTGACCGGCGGAGTACTCTGGCACGCGCCCAGCAGCAGGGAAAATGCGACAAGGAGCAGATAACGGGAGGCGAACGGCTTCATTCCTGCGACTCTCTATTTGCGCAAAAAGCGAGCAAGTCTACACCCCTCGACGGGGCAGGACAAAACTCAGCAGAAACAACGCAGCGGCGCTGACCACGATCGACGGGCCGGCCGGGGTGTCCTTGAACCAGGAAAGGGCCAGGCCGCCGCACACCGCGAGCATGCCCAGCAGGCTCGCACCCAAGGCCATTTGCTCGGGCGAGCGGGCGTGACGCTGTGCCGCAGCCGCCGGAATGATCAGCAATGACGTAATCAGCAACACACCGACAATCTTCATCGCCACGGCGATGACCACCGCAATCAACAGCATCAGCGCCAAGCGCAGGCTGACCACCGGCAAACCCTCGACCCGCGCCAGTTCTTCATGGACGGTGACCGCCAGCAACGGTCGCCACAGCGCCACCAGCAGCAGCAACACCGCCGCGCTGCCGCCCAGGATCCAGGCAAGGTCCGTCGGACTGATCGCCAGCAGGTCGCCAAACAGATAGGCCATCAGGTCGATCCGCACGTCGCGCATGAAGCTCAGCACCACCAGCCCGAGGGACAACGTGCTCGGCGCGAGGATGCCCAGCAGCGTGTCGGACGCCAGTGGCTGGCGCTGTTGCAGGGTGACCAGCACCACCGCCAGCAACAGGCAGCCAACGGTCACCGCGATGGCCGGGCTGACATCCAGCAGAAACCCCAGGGCCACGCCCAGCAGTGCCGCGTGGGACAAGGTGTCGCCAAAATAGGCCATGCGCCGCCAGACCACGAACGAACCCAGCGGACCGGCGACCAGGGCGAGTGCCAAGCCTGCGAGCAGGGCGTACAACAGAAAATCAGCCATGCTTGCAGCCGTCTCCATGAACATGTTTGGAAGCAGAAGGGGCGCTGACCACCGAGCCATGTAGGTCGTGGGCGTGGTCATGGTGGTGGTGATAAATCGCCAGGCTTTGTGCGTTCTTTCCGAACAACTCGACGAAGGCCGGATCGCCGCTGACCTGCTCGGGGTGCCCGGAGCAGCAGACGTGGCGGTTGAGGCAGACCACCTGGTCGGTGGTGCTCATCACCAGGTGCAAATCGTGGGAGACCATCAGCACGCCGCAGCCATGGCGGTCGCGCAGGCGGGTGATCAGGCTGTACAGCTCGGCCTGCCCTGCCACGTCGACGCCTTGCACCGGCTCATCGAGCACCAACAATTCGGGTTCGCGCAGCAAGGCGCGGGCCAGCAGCACGCGTTGCATCTCGCCACCGGACACGCTTTGCACCGGGCTGTCGATCACCTGTTCGGCGCCGACCTCGTTGAGCGCAGCCAAGGCCCGGGCGCGGTCCACCCCAGGCACCAGGCGCAGGAAACGCAGCACCGACAGCGGCAGCGTCGGGTCGACGTGGAGTTTTTGCGGCATGTAGCCGACGCGCAACCTGGGCTTGCGCCAGACGCTGCCACTGTCGGGCTTGAGCAAACCCAGCACGGCGCGCACCAGGGTGGTCTTGCCGGCGCCGTTGGGGCCGATCAAGGTCACGATCTGCCCCGGCTCGACGCTCAGGTGAATGTTGTCCAGCACGTTCTGCCCGGCGAACGTCACGGCCACCTGCTCGAGGCGGATCAGCGCGTTGCTCATCAGGCCCCCTGGCAGCCGGAGCAGAGGCCGACGACTTCGACGGTCTGGGTGTCGACGACGAAGCCGACATCCCTGGCGCTGGCGACGATGGCATCGCTGATGGATTTCTGTTCCAGCTCGATGGCGGCGTGGCATTCGCGGCAGATCAGGAATTGGCCTTGGTGGGCGTGCTCCGGATGGTTGCAGCCGACGAAGGCGTTGAGCGACGAAATCCGGTGTACCAGGCCGTTTTCCAAGAGGAAGTCCAGCGCCCGATAGACGGTTGGCGGCGCGGCGCGGCGGCCGTCCTGCTCGCTGAGCACCGCGAGGATGTCGTAGGCGCCCAGTGGCTTGTGGCTTTGCCAGACCAGTTCCAGCACGCGCCGCCGCAGGGCGGTCAGGCGCAACCCTTGGCGCGCGCAGATGGCGTCGGCCTCGGACAGCGCGCTGTGCACGCAGTGGGAGTGATCGTGGGGACGACTGGCAAGGGGTGTAATAGGCATGGGCAGCGACGAGTTTAGTGAGAGACGTTATTATGTTACCCGTTCTCGCCTCTACGAGTGGTCATCGTGTCCCGATTTTTTTCGCTCTTTGTCGCTTTTGTCGCAAGTTTTCTACTGATCGGCCCGGCCCAGGCCGACGTCAAGGTCCTCACCAGCATCAAGCCGCTGCAACTGATCGCCGCCGCCGTGCAGGACGGCGTGGCCGTTCCGGAAGTGTTGCTGCCCCCGGGGGCTTCGCCGCATCACTACGCGTTGCGGCCCTCCGATGTACGCAAGGTGCAGTCGGTGGACCTGCTGTACTGGATTGGGCCGGACATGGAAGGTTTCCTACCGCGCGTGTTGAACGGTCGTACCCTGCCCTCCGTTGCGGTGCAGGAGCTGCCCGGGCTCAAGTTGCGTCACTTCGCCCAGGACAGCGCGTCCCACGAGGATCATGACCATGATGAGGGCGATGATCACGATCACGACCATCGCCCCGGCACCGTGGACGCCCACCTGTGGCTGTCGCCGCACAATGCGCGGGTGATCGCCGCCAGGATGGCGGCTGACCTGAGCGCGGCGGATCCAGCGAATGCGGCCCGCTATCAAAACAACCTCAAGGGCTTCAACCAGCGCCTCGATGCCTTGGACACGCGCCTCAAGACGCGCCTGGCCGGGGTTGCGGGCAAGCCGTACTTCGTCTTCCACGAGGCGTTCGATTATTTCGAAGACAACTACGGCCTCAAGCACGCCGGGGTGTTCGCCGTGGCCGCCGAAGTCCAGCCCGGCGCCCAGCACGTGGCGGCGATGCGCACGCGCTTGCAGGCGGTGGGCAAGACCTGCGTCTTCAGCGAACCGCCCCTGCGCCCGCGCCTGGCCGAAACCTTGGTGGCCGGGTTGCCGGTGAAACTGGCGGAACTGGATGCACTGGGCGGCTATACCCCGGCGACGGCGCAGGGGTATGAGCAGTTGTTGGAGAAGTTGGGCAATGATTTGGCGGGGTGCCTGGAGTCGTTATAGCCTGCCAACGCAGAACCTGTGGCGAGGGAGCTTGCTCCCGCTGGGCCGCGAAGCGGCCCTAAAGATCTTGCGGTCGCTGCGCAACCGAGCGGGAGCAAGCTCCCTCGCCACAAAGGCATTCAGATCCACCGAGTGTCAGAGGGCGAACGGCAACACCGTATGAACCGTCTGCCGCTGCGCCAAGCGCTGCTGGAACTCCTTTGGGTCATGGATCAACACATCCTGCCCGGCAAACGATTCGGCGGCGATCAACCGCGACAACCAGAACCGCACGCATGCCACGCGCAACAGGGTCGGCCATAGCTCGGCCTCGGCAGCCGTGAACGGCCGCAACGCTGCATAAGCACCCAGCAACGCCCGGGCCCGGGCGCCATCGAGCACGCCGTCGTCATCCGAGCACCAGTCATTCAGGGCGATGGCGACGTCATACAGCATCGGCCCGGAGCAGGCGTTATAGAAGTCGATCAACCCGGTCAGGTGCGTGCCTTCGAACATCGCATTGTCGCGGAACAGATCGGCGTGGATGTTGGCCCGGGGCAGCGCCAGGATGCCGACCTTCTTCAACGAAATTTCTTCCAGCGCAGCCTCCAGCAGCTGACGCGGTTCGGCGTCGAGGTGCGAAAGCAGTTTGCCGCCCTCCTCCTCCATCCAGTCCAGGCCGCGATCGGTCTTGCGCTTGATCATGTTGCCTTTGGTCGCCAGGTGCAGATGGGCGAGCAATTCGCCGACCTGGGCGCAATGCTGGGCGTTGGCCTGCTTGATGTGCTTGCCGGCCAGGCGCGGTTGCAGCAGCGCCGGTTTGCCCGCCAGCTCCCGCAGCGCGACGCCGTCGGTGGTGCGCAAGGCGTAAGGCACCGGCAGGTTGGCGTTGTGCAGCACGTCCAGCAGTTCGATGAAGAACGGCATTTCCTGCACCGGGCCGCGCTCGACCAGGGTCAGGACGAACTCGCCCTGCTCCAGGCTGATAAAGAAATTGGTGTTTTCGCTGCCAGCGGCGATCCCCTGGAAATCAAGCAAGCGGCCGAGCCCGTAAGGGGCGAGAAAGGTTTCCAGCTCGGGCCGAGCCAGGGGCGTGAACACAGACATGGTTAAACTGCCAGTACGGGCGCCCTTCAGCGGGCGCCGGTTGAAGTCGCGAGCGGTATTACCACTCAAAGATTTTCCACGAAGGGATCAGCATATCCGGCTGGTCCGAGCGGATGAAGTTTGCATCAGTGCCGTCGGCGCGTACCAGGAAATAAGGCTTGCCGTTCTTGGGCGTGACCTTGATCGCGTACAAAAAGCCGTTTTGCCGATATTCCTGAATGGTTTTATCGCCTTCGGTGCGGATGGTGACATCCGGGTCCGCCGAGGGCGCGTCATCCGCCGCCATGACGGCCAGCGGGGTGAATGCAAACAAGCCAGCCAGTAACAGGCGATTTAGTGTACGCATGATAACCTTGTCCCTTTGTCGTCAACGGTCCCGCTATTCTAGCCCCGGACCCGCCGAAAAGGTTGATCCTGCTCATGAGCCAAGCCCCCCTCGTCCTGGTGGACGGTTCTTCTTATCTGTACCGCGCCTTTCATGCGCTGCCACCGCTGACCACGTCCAAAGGCCTGCCGACCGGTGCGGTCAAGGGCGTGCTGAACATGCTCAAGAGCCTGCGCAAGCAGTATCCGGACAGTCCGTTCGCCGTGGTGTTCGACGCCAAGGGTGGGACGTTTCGCGATGCGCTGTACGCCGAATACAAGGCCAACCGCCCGAGCATGCCCGACGACATGCGCGTGCAGATCGAACCGCTGCACGCCAGCGTCAAGGCCCTGGGCTTCCCGTTGCTGTGCGTGGACAACGTCGAGGCCGATGACGTGATCGGCACCCTGGCCCGCAGCAGCGCGGCGGCCGACCGTCCGGTGGTGATCTCCACCGGCGACAAGGACATGGCGCAGTTGGTCGACGGGCACATTACCTTGGTCAATACCATGACCGGTAGCGCCCTGGACGTGGCTGGCGTGAAGGAGAAGTTTGGCGTCGCTCCGGAGCAGATCATCGATTACCTGGCGTTGATGGGCGATTCGTCCGACAACATCCCGGGCGTCCCGGGTATCGGACCGAAGACCGCTTCCGGCCTGCTGGTGGGCGTCAACGGCGGCCTGACCGAGCTGTACGCGCAACTGGACATCGTCGCCACCTTGCCGATCCGTGGCGCCAAGACCCTCGCCGCCAAGCTCGAAGAACACAAGGAAATGGCATTCCTGTCCTACGAACTGGCGACCATCAAGACCGACGTGCCATTGGATGTCGGCCTCGACGACCTGCAAATGGGCACGCCCGACCACGAGAAACTGGCCGAGCTGTATACGTTGCTAGAGTTCAAGAGCTGGTTCGAAGAAAACCAGCGGGACGCCAAGCGTTCCGGCCAGGAGATCGTCGAAGTGGCCGACGAACAGCCCGGCGCTGCCGAGGCCAAGTATGAGGTCATCCTCGACCAGGCGCGCTTTGACGCGTGGCTGGCGAAACTGGAAAAAGCGCCGCTGTTTGCCTTTGTCACCGAAACCAACGGCGGCGATGCCCAGCATTCGCAACTCGTTGGCCTGTCGTTCGCCGTGGCCCCGTTCGAGGCGGCCTACATCCCGCTGACCCATTCCTACATGGGCGTGCCGGAGCAACTGGACCGCGACACAGTGCTCAAGGTGCTCAAGCCGCTGCTGGAAAACCCGGACAAGCTCAAGGTTGGCCAGCACGCCAAGTTCGAAACCAACATCCTGGCCAACTGCGCCATTGGCGGTGACCAGAACAACGGCATCCTGGTCCAGGGCATCGCCTTTGACACCATGCTGGAATCCTACGTGCTGGACTCCACTGCGACCCGTCACGACATGGACAGCCTGGCGCTCAAATACCTGGGCCAGAGCAAGACCGATTTCCAGGACATCGCCGGCAAAGGGGTCAAGCAACTGACCTTCGACCAGATTTCCCTGGAACTGGCCGGCCCTTACGCCGCCGAAGACGCCGACGTGACTTTCCGCCTGCACCAGGCCTTGCAGGAAAAGCTGGCCGCCACGCCAAGCCTGGGCCCGGTGCTCAACGACATCGAAATGCCGCTGATGCCGGTCCTGGCGCGCATCGAGCGCCAGGGCGCGCTGGTGGATGCCAACCTGCTGGGCGTACAAAGTGTCGAGTTGGGCGAGAAGTTGGTGGCCCTGGAGCGTGAGGCGTTTGCCATCGCCGGTGAGGAATTCAACCTCGGTTCGCCGAAGCAATTGGGCGTGATCCTGTACGAAAAGCTCGGCTTGCCGGTGCTCAGCAAAACCGCCAAGGGCCAGGCTTCCACCGCCGAAGCGGTGCTCGCCGAACTGGCGGAGCAGGATTACCCGCTGCCCAAGGTGCTGATGCAGTACCGTTCCCTGAGCAAGCTCAAGAGCACCTACACCGATCGCTTGCCGGAACAGATCAACAGCCGCACCGGCCGCGTCCATACCAATTACCAGCAAGCCGTCGCCGCGACCGGGCGCTTGTCGTCCATCGATCCGAACCTGCAGAACATTCCGATTCGGACCGCCGAAGGCCGGCGCATCCGCCAGGCGTTCGTTGCGCCGAAAGGCTACAAGCTGCTGGCGGCGGACTATTCGCAGATCGAACTGCGGATCATGGCGCACCTGGCCAAGGATGAAGGGTTGCTCCACGCCTTTCGCAATGACCTGGACGTGCACCGGGCCACGGCGGCCGAGGTGTTCGGCGTCGACCTGGAAGCCGTCACCCACGACCAACGCCGCAGCGCCAAGGCGATCAACTTCGGCTTGATCTACGGCATGAGCGCGTTCGGCCTGGCCAAGCAGATTGGCGTCGATCGCAAGCAGTCCCAGGCCTACATCGACCGCTACTTCGCCCGCTACCCAGGTGTGCTGGCCTACATGGAGCGCACCCGCGCCCAGGCGGCCGAGCAAGGTTTCGTCGAAACCATTTTTGGTCGTCGCCTGTACCTGCCAGACATCAACGCGAAAAACCCGGCCCTGCGCAAAGGCGCCGAGCGCACCGCCATCAACGCGCCGATGCAAGGCACGGCGGCTGACATCATCAAGAAAGCCATGGTTGCCGTGGATGGCTGGCTGACGGCGTCAGGGCTGGATGCGAAAGTCATCCTGCAAGTCCACGACGAACTGGTGCTGGAGGTGCGTGAAGACTTGGTCGACCAGGTTCGCGAAGAGATCCGCCAGCACATGAGCGCCGCCGCCACGCTGGACGTGCCGCTGCTGGTGGAAGTGGGCGTGGGCAATAACTGGGACGAGGCGCACTGATTCCCACGTCCTGAGGCCTAGGGCTTTTGTGGCGAGGGAGCTTGCTCCCGCTCGGCTGCGCAGCAGTCGCAAACCGGGCGATGCAGTCCGCCTGGAAAAATGCAGGGGCCTGCTGCGCAGGCCAGCGGGAGCAAGCTCCCTCGCCACAGGGAGTCACCGCAATGCCAGCGATGGCTTCGTTAGCTCGGAAAATTCCTACGGTTATTTCCAAAAAAAATCTGAACTAAACCCGTGAATCGCCACTCAGAGATTCTGAATGGCTGGTGAAGCCCTTCAATGCTCCTATGTTGTGTTAAGTGTTGGCAGATATCTGGACCCCGCCCTAGCGGTCCGGAACTTGGACCCCGAACTTCCCCCTCCCCATAAGAAGTCCGGGGTTTTTTTTGCCTGCGATTTGGTTTATTCGGCCTCTTCGCTGCCCTTGTCCGCCAATTCCATCCAGTCCGCCAGCACGGTATAGGCTTCTTCCAAGCCCATGCGCTTGGGTGCCGAGAACAGTTGGATAGTGATCGCGTCGCCCCAGCCCTTGCGAATGTCCGACTGCACTTTGAGCAAGGTATTTTTCGCCGCGCCGTAGGTGAGCTTGTCGGCCTTGGTCAGCAGGATGTGCATCGGCATGCCGCTGGCGACCGCCCAATCGAGCATCAACAGGTCGAAGTCGGTCATCGGATGGCGAATATCCATCATCAGAATCAGACCTTTCAGACTCTCGCGGCTGCCCAGGTAGGCTTCCAAGTGACGCTGCCAGTGTTGCTTGAGCGGGATCGGTACCTTGGCGTAGCCGTAGCCGGGCAGGTCGACCAAACGCCGTTCATCGTCTAGCTTGAAGAAGTTCAAGAGCTGCGTGCGACCCGGGGTTTTCGAGGTGCGTGCCAGGCTCGCATGGGTCAAGGTGTTCAGCGCGCTGGATTTGCCGGCGTTGGAACGGCCGGCAAACGCCACTTCGAAGCCTTCGTCGTCTGGGCATTGATCGACTTTGGCGGCGCTGAGCATGAAGGTGGACTGTTGGCACAGGCCGAGGATAGGGTTCTTCAGTTGCATGGGATTTCCGATGTGGGCGGCGTCGGGAATGGACGCGGCAAGCTGTGTCGTTTCCGTTTCAGTGACGCCAGTATATAATGCCGCAGATTTTGTGTGCGCTTTGTCCCAGCGTAGGATGAAGCTCACGGGAGCGACCGACCGAAATTGCGCATTAGAACGCAGCTCGTTCCCAACCCTGAAAAGGTCGTTTTATGACGAAATGGCTGCTAGCTGCCGGTGTCTTGATGCCGCTTTACAGCGCTCAGGCTACACAGGATCCGGAAGCTGTGTACAACCGTGTTTGTGGTGCCTGTCATTCCGGCCAACTCCCCATGGCGCCCCGCAAGGGCGATCAGGAAGCTTGGACGCCGAGGTTGGCGAAAGGTATGGAGACGCTGGTGCAACACGTGACCCAGGGTTTCAAGGCGATGCCGCCGCGTGGTTTGTGCATGGACTGCAGTGCCGAGGATTACCGAGCCATCATCCAGTGGATGAGCGAGTGAACCCGGTCCATAACTCTTTAACCCTTAGCCGTAGTTGGATTAGCTGATGAACAAACTGATCGTGAGTCTGCTGTTGACCTTGGGGATATCCGGCGTAGCCCACGCCGCTGGCGATGCCAAGGCCGGTGAGGCGAAAGTGGCCGTATGCGGGGCCTGCCACGGCCCGGATGGCAATAGCATGGCGCCCAACTTTCCGAAACTGGCGGGCCAGGGCGAGCGCTACTTGACCAAGCAGTTGAAGGAAATCAAGGACGGCAAGCGTGTCGTGCTGGAAATGACCGGCCTGCTGACCAACCTGAGCGATCAGGACCTGGAGGACATCGCAGCCTACTTCGCCAGCCAGAAGGGCAGCGTCGGCGCCGCCGATCCAAAACTCGTGGCTCGCGGTGAAGCGCTGTTCCGCGGCGGCAACCTGGAAAAAGGCCTGCCAGCCTGCACTGGCTGCCATTCCCCTGACGGCAAGGGCAACGCCGCTGCCGGTTTCCCACACTTGGGCGGTCAGCATGCCCAGTACATCACCAAGCAATTGACCGATTTCCGCAAGGAAGAAGGCGGTCGTGCCAACGACGGTGACGCAATGACCATGCGCACCATTGCCCGCAAGCTGAGCGACGAAGATATCGCCGCCGTTTCCAGCTACATCCAGGGCCTGCACTAAGGCCGTTGCGAGGGGATACACCTCTTGCAACGTTAACGCTCGATTAATCTGTCGATGCGAGCATCAAAAGGGTGGCTTTGGCCGCCCTTTTTTGTGGCCGCTGCCGTTACACTAGAGAACTTGAACCCGCCACGGTCTGTCTTAGAAACAGGCCTTGCCAGGCCCCCTCATTGTCCAGGAGTAAAGCATGCGTAATCTGATCATCAGCGCCGCGCTCGTCGCCGCCAGCCTGTTCGGCGTGACTGCCCAAGCGGCTGAAAAGCCCGCCGCCCCCTATGTCGAACTGGCCAACCCCGTTCCGGTGGCAGCGCCTGGCAAGATCGAAGTCGTGGAGCTGTTCTGGTACGGCTGCCCGCATTGCTACGCATTCGAACCGGTGATCAACCCATGGGCTGAAAAACTGCCTTCGGACGTCAATTTCGTCCGCATTCCGGCCATGTTCGGTGGCCCATGGGACGCCCACGGCCAGATGTTCCTGACCCTCGAAGCCATGGGCGTCGAGCACAAGGTTCACGCTGCGGTATTCAACGCGATCCAGAAAGAAGGCAAGAAGCTGGTCAAGAAAGATGAGATGGCGGACTTCCTCGCCACCCAGGGCGTCGATAAGGACAAGTTCCTCGCCACCTTCGATTCCTTCGCTATCCAGGGCCAGATCAAGAAGGCCCGCGAGCTGGCGAAGAAATACGAAATCACCGGCGTACCGACCATGGTCGTCAACGGTAAATACCGCTTTGACATCGGCTCTGCCGGCGGTGCCGAACAAGCCCTGCAACTGGCCGACCAGTTGATCGCCAAAGAGCGAGCGGCCACCAAGGCTGCTGCCAACTAAGCGCGGCCCACGCCCATGGCCCGCTGGAGTACCGAACGCATCGTTGGCCTACATGAACCACGGGTCAACGAGCATCATGTCACGTCCACGGGCCTGCCTGGCGACAGCCGCTTGCGGCTCCTCAGCTTCAATATCCAGGTGGGCATCAGCACCGAGCGCTACCGGCATTACCTGACCCGCGGCTGGCAACATTTGCTGCCGCACACCGGGCGTGCCGGCAACCTGCAGAAAATCGGCGACCTGCTCAAGGACTTCGACCTGGTGGCCTTGCAAGAGGCCGACGGCGGTAGCTTGAGGTCAGGCTACGTCAACCAGGTGGAACACCTGGCCCAACTGGGCGCTTTTCCCTACTGGTACCAGCAACTCAATCGCAACCTCGGACGCCTCGGCCAGCACAGCAATGGCGTGTTGAGTCGCCTGCGCCCGTGGGCAATTGAAGATCATCCGCTGCCGGGCCCCAAGGGGCGCGGGGCGATCCTGGCGCGTTTCGGCGAAGGTCCGGAGGCGCTGATCGTGGTCATGATGCACCTGGCCCTCGGGGCGCGTACCCGGACAATGCAACTGGCCTACATTCGCGAGCTGATCGGCGGCTACAAACATCAGATCCTGATGGGCGACATGAACACTCACGCCACCGACTTGCTGCAGACCTCGCCCTTGCGCGATCTCGGTTTGCTCGCCCCGCAACTGGAAGCAACATTCCCCAGCTGGCGCCCCCAGCGCTGCCTGGACCATATTCTATTGAGCCCGACCCTGACCCTCGAACGCGTCGAGGTGCTGGCCCAACCCATTTCCGATCACCTGCCGGTCGCGGTAGAAATTCGTTTGCCGGGTTCGCTCACGGCCGATGCATTCCCTGCGCTGAGTACTGCCCTCGCGGATCCGAATGAATGAGCGACGACGCCGAACGCTGGAGAGAGAAATACCTCAAGAGCATCGAACAGCAGGAAAAGCTCGAGCGCCGCTGGGATGCTCGGCTCGACTTGCTGCGTCGTGGCCTGGTGCGCAGCACCCTGGCCGCCGAGGGCACTGACCGGGCTGTCGATCAATGCATGAAAGAGATGCGCGAGGTAGTGCGCACCGATGACATGGATGCCGGCCTCGCTGCCCTGCTGCCGCGCCTGGAGAAAGCCGTACTCGATTCCGAGCAACGCCGCGAAACCCGGGTCGAGCAGACGAGCGCTGCGTTGACGGCCCTGGTCGCCCAGTTGCAGAGGCTGCCGTTGCCCAAAGAAGTCAGCCGGCCGCTGAAGAAGTTTGCCAAGCAACTGGAGGACCGAGCCGGCCAGGCCCGGGAGATTCCGCTGCTGCTCAGCGAACTGAGCGGTTTGCAAGGCAAGGCCCTGAGCGCCTTGGACGCCCCTGTCGAACCGAATCGACCCGGCCTGCTGCAACGGCTGTTTGGCGGCCAAGGCCATGAGGAAGCGACGCCGCAGCCCCACGAGCCTGCCCAGGCCAGCGTGGCGCCTGCGTCAGAAACGACTCTGCCGGTAGCCGTTGAGCCGGCAGATGATGCAGCCTCCGTCGCACCAGGGCCTGCACCGCAGCCATTGGTCGCGGAGCAAGCAGCCGAGGCGACGCCCGAACCGGTCGGCCCGGTTGCGCCGCAGTCCCAAGTCGCGCCGACGCCCACTCCGACACCCGTCGCCGAAGTGATTCAGCCAACCAGCGAGCTGGACGAAGCAATCGAGCCCGCCCCGCCGCAAACACCGGTCGCCCACGAGCTCCCGGTAGCAGCGTCCAGCTTGGAGAATCCCGACGAACTGATGCCCGAGGAGGAGCCTCAGGCCCTTCCCGCCTCCTCGTCGCCGCCAACAGAAGTCGAGCCCGACGACCCCCTGGCCGCAGCCGATATCGTAGACGCCCAGTACGCCCTGCCCGACTCGCCGGAGCCGTCCTACAGCTCGGTCGCCAAACACATTGAAGACACCTTGTTGGGCCTGTTGGGCGACCTGACCTTGCCCGAACGCCATCGCCCACAAGCCGAAGCCATGCGTGAGCGGCTGCGAAATGGGCTGAATTGGTACGAACTGCTACCGATCCTCGATGATCTGGCGGTATTGATGCTGGCCATCACCGACACTGGCCAGCATGAGTTCGAAGCGTACTTGCAGCGCCTCAATGATCGGCTGGAGTCCTTCCAGAGCAGCCTGCAAGCCGCCAGTGAAGACCACGCCGACAACCTGTCGGCCTCCCGGCAAATGGACACCCAGATTCGCGAACAGGTGGACGGGCTGCAAAGCAGCGTGCAACAAGCCGATGACCTGGAAGGCCTCAAGCAGGTGCTGGAGAATCATCTTGAAGGCTTGCTCGGCACGATGGACCAACACCGTCAACAACGGGATCAGCGCGAGCAGGAAGTCTCGACGCGCCTGAAAAGCCTGGCCGATCGTGTCGCACTGATGGAGCAGGATGCCCAGGTCGTGCGGGAAAATCTCGAAGAGCAACGGCAAAAAGCGCTGGTCGATCCGCTCACCGGGTTGCCCAACCGTGCTGCCTGGTCCGAGCGGCTGGAACATGAAGTTGGCCAGTGGCAGCAACACGGCAACAGCTTGCTGCTGGCCATGCTCGACCTCGATCATTTCAAGCGCATCAATGACAACTACGGCCATCTGGCCGGCGACCGGGTGTTGAAACTGATCGCTTCAGTCCTGCGCAAGCGCCTTCGTGGCAGCGATTTCATCGCGCGTTTCGGTGGCGAAGAGTTTGTCCTGCTGGTGCCGGATACGCCCCTCGCCGCTGGCGCCAAGCTGGCCGAGGCGCTGCGCCTGGCCATCGAAGCTTGCCCATTCCATTTCAAGGGCGAGCCGGTGACCGTGACGGTATCGGTGGGCATGACGGCCTTCAAGCCGGGCGAACACAGCGATTCAGTGCTTAAAAGAGCCGATCAGGCGCTCTACCGGGCGAAAAATGCCGGGCGCAACCGCGTGGAGTTGGGCTGAGGGCTAATTGTTCCAATTTGTTTATTATCGTCCCGCGCACCGGATCATCGCGGGGCGATACGTTACACTGTTGCATTACTTCCAGCGCGTAATGCCTTCCGCCATGAAATTTCTTTCGCTCATCGTTGCTTTAATTGTCCTGGCCGGCTGCACCAGCGGCCCGCGGTTCGACACCAGTCACCCTTCCGTCAATCATGACAACCGCATCCAATTCGTGGTGGTGCATTACACCTCGGCTTCCCTGGAACGTTCCCTGGCCCTGCTGACCCACGGCGAAGTCAGTGCCCATTACCTGATTGGCGACGATAAGGACGCAACCATCTACAAGTTGGTGGATGAAAGCCGACGTGCCTGGCACGCCGGGGAAAGTGAATGGGAAGGTCGGACCTGGCTCAATTCCAGTTCCATTGGCATCGAAATCGTCAATCCGGGTTTCATCGACACGCCCACCGGGCGTCTCTGGTATCCCTACAGCGAAGTCCAGGTCCAGGCGCTGACCGTGTTGCTCAAGGACATCCTGAAGCGCAACGGGCTCAACCCGCGCAGCATCATCGGCCACAGCGACATCGCGCCCCTGCGCAAGCTCGATCCAGGCCCGCTGTTTCCATGGAAGCGCCTGGCGCAGGCGGGCTTGGGAGTATGGCCGGACGAGCAGGCAGTCGCGCGCCAGCAGGTACTCTTCGCCGCGCAGCTACCGTCCGCCAGTTGGTTCCAGGCCGAACTGGCCCGCCTGGGCTACCCAACGCCCCAGACCGGCGAATGGGACGTGGCCACCCAACAGGTGCTGGCCGCCTTCCAGATGCACTACCGTCCGACCCGCTTCGACGGCACACCGGACGCGCAAAGCGCGGCGATTCTGCAGGTGCTCAACCAGACAAAATAATGACGCCCGTCCGACGAATCGGGCCAAATCCAAATCAGAGGCTATAACTCATTGGTAACTTTCGGATTACCGATGATGACGGCTGCCCGCGAAAACCTACAGAGCTGGCTCCATCGCCCCCTTTTCCTGGCGATGATAGCGGCTGCCCTGAGTACCGTCCTGCTGCTGGCGGGCAGTCTGTTCGTGGTGGTGCAGCAGATCCAGCAGCGTGAAAGCGACCAGATGAATGCCCAGGGCGAGCGCTTCCTGCTCCGGCTGGAACAGCTCTTCGGGCAACTGCGTGAAAGCCTCGACGACCTGCAAAACCAGCCCTTGCGCGGCTGCGACGATGACATGATCGCAACCTTGCGCGAGGTCAGCTTCAACTACCGTTTCGTTTATGAAGCGGTGTACATCGATGGCAGCGGCGTTTGTACCAATCGCCCGCGCCCGAGTGGATTGTCGGTGACCCGCCCGCCCGACCTCCGGGGCCCGACCTACAGTTATTGGCTCAATACCACCACCGAACCCAATGAAGACCGCGCGGCGTTGATGCTAGGGCGCGGCAATTTCCGCGTCGCGACCTCCCGTGGACATTTGGCCGACGTGGTCGACCTGCCACCCGGCAGCAGTCTTCTAGTGGTCCTGGATCATGGCGAGCGGGCCATTCCCGTGTTGGGCACCCAACAACGCTGGCCGCCCGCGGAGCCTTGGCCACCGAAAAGCCAAAATGCCTTGCAGGTAACGCAGACCCGGCTGATCTATCGGATGCCCACCGACAGCCCGGAATATCAGCTAGTGCTGATTGCCCAGCGCAACGGTTTCAAGGTTCCGCCCTATGCTTGGTGGATGTTGCCCATCAGCCTGGTGCTGGGCCTGGGGATTGGTTTCCAGGTGTATCTCCTGGCACGCCACCGCCAGTCCATGGATGCCGAACTGCACGGGGCCATTCGGCGCGGTGAACTACAGGTGTTGTACCAGCCGATTTTCGACCTCGACAGCCGCAACTGCGTCGGCGCCGAAGCCTTGCTGCGCTGGCGACGACCGGACGGCACCCTGACCAGCCCGGACTTGTTTATCCCGATGGCCGAGAACACCGGGCAGATCCGCCAGATCACCGATTTCGTGCTGCAGCGGCTGTTCGACCAATTGGGCCAGCTGTTGCGGGCCAATCCGCAGCTGTATATCTCGGTGAACCTGGCGGCCTGCGATGTAATGGTGCCGCGTATAGGCGAAGTCATCGCGCGCCTGTTAGCCCTGCATCGGGTCTCGGCGAACCAGATTGCCTTCGAAGTGACCGAGCGCGGGCTGATCGATGTATTGGTCGCCCGGGATAACCTGCAATCGCTGCGTGATGTCGGGCACCAGGTATTGATCGACGATTTTGGCACCGGTTATTGCAGCCTGGCCTACTTGCAGACCCTGCCGGTGGATTGCCTGAAAATCGACAAGGCTTTCATCGACGCCTTGGGCCACGATGCCGCCAGCAGCGGCGTGGCCCCGCATATCATTCGCATGGCCCACGCCCTGGAACTCAAAGTGATCGCCGAAGGCATCGAGCATGAAGCCCAGGCCTCCTATTTGAGCAGCGAAGGGGTGAGGTTCGGCCAGGGCTGGCTGTTCGCCCATGCTCTTAGCGCGGTGCAGCTCATTGAGTTGATTACCCGCGGCCGACGCCTGCGCGGACGTCGCCTTGATGATGAAGCCTAAGCCGTGAGTCAGACCGTCAGCGCCATGTAGAACTGCGTGCCCTGCCCCGGCCTTGAATACACGCCCATGCGTCCGCCGTGGAGCTGGACGATCTCCTTGCACAGGGCCAGGCCGAGACCGGCGCCACCCTTCTTGCGTCCGACCTGGACGAAAGGCTCGAAGATCCGTCCCTGTTGGCCGTAGGCAATGCCTTCACCGTTGTCTTCGACGCTGATGATCACCCGCTCGCCATGGCGTCGGGCCTGCAAGCGGATCTGGCCGTCTTCGCCGGTGTGGCGCATGGCGTTGTCGATCAGGTTGTCGAGCACGCGATCCAGCTGCCCGGCGTCGGCGTGCAACCGTGGCAACGGACCCTGGATGGCCACGAGCAGCTCGATACCCTTGGCGTGGGCCTGTTCGGCGAACCGCAACCGGGCGTCCTCCAGCAGGTCGTCGATGGAGCAAGGCGCCAGGGTCAGCTTTTGCAGGCCGTTCTGGTAGCGAGAGAAATTCAGCAGGTCATTGATCAGTTGCATCAGCCGCTGCATTTCTTCCGTGACGGTGTTAAGCAGGTCCGCCTCGCGGGACTCCGGCGGGAAGTGCAGGCGTTCCTGCAACAGGCCGAATGCCATGTGCATGCCCGTCACCGGCGTTCGCAGCTCGTGGGAGGCACGCAGGACGAACTCGCTGCGCACCCGTTCGAAGGCGCGCTGTTCGGTGACGTCATGCAGCACCATGACCGCGCCGAGGATGTGGCCCTGGGTATGACTGACCGGCGTGAGGCTGTAGGTCAGCACCCGCGATTCGCCGTCGACCTCGATGCTCAGGTCTTCCGGTGCGCGCTCCAGGGTTCCACCGCGCAATACCAGGTGCAATTCTTCATCCAGTTCCAAGCGTCCCAAGGCCTCGCCCAGCCCTTGGCCCAGGCGCGCCTCATCCCAGCCCAATTGGCGCTGGGCCACCGGGTTGAGGTGTTCCAACCGGCCTTGGCGGTCGATCATCAGCAAGCCGTCGTCGATGCTGTCGAGCACGGCTTGCAAACGTTGCTGGCCGGCGAGCAGTTCATCGACATTGGTGGCTTGGTGTTCGCGCAGTGCCTGGGCCATGACCCCGAAACGACGGGTCAGCAGATTCAACTCGGCGGCGGAAGAAATGGGCAGCGTGACCTCGAAATTGCCCTGGCCGATGTCATCCGCCGCCGCGGCCAGCGCCTCGATCGGCGCGCCGAAACGCCGGGCAATGCCGTGGGCCGTAATAAAGCCGATGACCAGCACCGCCAGCCCCACCAGGCCCAGCAGCCCGGAAATCCACATCGCACGTTTCCGGGCGCGGTCCTGGGTTTCACTGATGTTGGTCAAGGCCTCGCGATAACCCTCGATCAACCCGTTACGCAGCACGTTGAATTTCTCGGTGAGCGCCTTGATACCGGTGAGCTGGCTCGCCTGCTGGCGAGACGCGGTGAAAGCCTCGAGAAACTCGACATAGTCGGCCTTGGCCCGGCTGAAGCTGACCGCTGCATCGTCCAGTTTTCGTTCGTGGGCAATCCCCTCGTCGATCAACGCCAGGTATTGCTGCTTGGACGCCTCCAGCGCAGCCAGGTTGGGCTTGTCGTCGAGCATGATCATCAACTGATCGCCCAGGGTCTGGCGCAGCTTGAGGCCCAGGTCCAGCAGGATGAAGTTGTCGCGTACCGATTGTTCCTGGGTGTTGGCCATCTGCATCACGCTGACCAGGCCAAGCACCAGCCCCAGCAAGGCCACGGTGATCAGCGCCGAAATGCTGAGAAACAGTCGCGTGCGCAGCTTCATCGCCAGTTTCATAAGGTGTCGCTCACAGGTTGTACTGCTTGCGTTTGCGATACAGCGTGGAAGCATCGATACCCAGGGTCTTGGCCGCCTGGTCGAGGGTATCGGCCGTGGCCAGCACCGCACCGATGTGGGCCTTTTCCAATTCATCGAGGCTCAAAGCGGCACCGATGCGCGGCGCATTGTTGACAGGCTGCTCGGCCATGCCCAAGTGACTGATTTCGACTTTTTCCTGTGGGCAGATGATGCTGGCGCGCTCGACCACGTTGCGCAGTTCGCGGATGTTGCCGGGCCAGCGATAGCCTAGCAGCGCTTCCCGCGCCTCGTCGCTGAAGCCCCGGGCCGGGCGCGCGTATTCCTTGACGAAGCGGGCCAGGAAGCGATCGGCCAGGGTCAGGATGTCTTCGGCGCGCTCACGCAGCGGCGGCAGGTGAAGGGTGATGACGTTCAGGCGATACAGCAGGTCTTCGCGAAAACGCCCGTCGCGCACCATGTCTTCGAGGTTGAGGTTGGTGGCGGCGAGAATTCGCACATCGGCGCGGCGGGTGACCGGGTCCCCTACCCGCTCATATTCCTTGTCTTGGATGAAACGCAACAACTTTGGTTGCAAAGTCAGTGGAAAATCGCCGATCTCGTCGAGAAACAGTGTACCGCCGTCGGCCTGGTTGACCCGGCCCAAGGTACTTTCGCTGGCGCCGGTGAACGCCCCTCGGCTATGGCCAAACAACTCGCTTTCCATCAATTCGGCGGTCAGTGACGGGCAATTGATGGTGACGCAGGATTTCTTCGCGCGCTTGCTCCAACCGTGGATCGCTCGAGCCAGCTCGCCTTTACCGGTGCCGGATTCGCCGAGGATCAGGATGTTGGCGTCGGTGCTGGCCACTTGGCGCGCGGTCTCCAGCACGACTTTCATCGCCGGACTGTGGGAGTCGAGGCCGTCCTTGGGTTTACGCACCTCGCCTTCCAAGGCTTCGAGCCTTGCCGACAGTTGGCGCACTTCCAGTTGCTTGGCGGTGGCCAGGCGCAGCTGATCCGGGCTGCAAGGCTTGACCAGGTAATCGGCGGCGCCAGCCTGGATGGCATCGACCGCGGTGTCGACGGCCGAGTGGGCGGTGACGATCACCACTCGCATCCACGGGGCTTGGATACGCATTTGTGCCAGGACATCCAAGCCGTTGTCTTCTCCCAGGCGCAGGTCGAGAAAACACAGGTCGAACACCTGGCGTTGCAGCAGTGCGTCGGCTTGGGCAGCGCTGTTGGCCGTGGCGACGGTATAGCCTTCGTCTTCCAGGCAGTAACGGAACGTACGCAGGATGGCGGACTCGTCGTCTACCAGCAGAATGCGGCCTTGGTGCTCAGTGGCGGATTCCATTTTTCCTACGCTCCTTTAATGAATGATGTTGGTTAGTGTCAGAAAAATCGGGCAAGTTGCATGGTCGATTCTGAGGGGATATTACCCACCGAGCGTGCCTCTGTGGATGTCTGACTCCTAAAAGCCTGATTTGAGTTCCTTTTTTTCTGCTTCCTACGGGTCGGACGGTTCGTATCGCTGATTCCGACGGTTGCGTCTGACAGGCAGTTCCAAAACAACCTGACGCGTTTTCTTTTTCCACTCGTGCAATACGCACGACAGGCGCGCGGGCCATCGTGCAGGATGCGTTCCCTGAGTTTTGTGGTGATTCCACAACATATTGATTTTAAAGAGATTTATCTGAACAAAATCCTGGCACGGCGGCTGCAATGCTCTGGTCAACGTTGGCGTATAAGCGCCTCAACCAGACACCACACCCGGGTGGGGAGGAATTTCAGGATGAATCGTCAAAGTGCCGCCCAATTTAAAAGCGCCGCCCAATTTCGACTCTCTTCTCTGCACCTCCAGCAGGGCTTGTGGGCAGCCCTGGCCCTGTTGGTCACGCTCGTGATTGGCCAGCAATGGTTGCTCTGGCAGGAGCGTCAGCAACCAGAAGCGCCGCAAGTTTCGATTCATCGCGCCCCACAAACCCACTTCAGCGCCGTCAGCAACCTCAAGGACGCTTCCTCTGCCATGCGGATGATGGATGTCGATCAGGTTCAGCCAATGACCGACATGCCGCGTGAAGAGCGCTGGGTGTTTTAACCCGATGTACCGGTCGTCCACTGCGCCGGAACCATCACCGCCAGACCCTCACTAAATAGAAAAGCGTAAGGAGAATCACCATGTTGAGCTGGGCAATTACCTTCCTGATCATTGCCATCATCGCCGCCGTACTGGGCTTCGGTGGTATCGCAGGCACCGCCACGGGCATCGCCAAGATTCTCTTTGTCGTGTTCCTGGTGATGTTCATTGCTTCCTTCTTCTTTGGCCGTCGTGGCCGAGGCTGACCATGAGCGTTTCATTCAAAGGACTGGCCGCCGCCCTGTTGCTGGGCGGCAGTGCCATGGCAATGGCTGCCAATGACGGACAGATGCGCGTCAACCAAGTGCTGCAGGCGGACCCGCAATACCGCGAGACTTGGCAGCACGTCGTGAAAAAAGAAGAACGCCTGCCGGAATGGGTGATGAACCTGACAGGCGATTCGGAACAGATGAATGCTGTCGAGGAAGACGGCGACAAGTACTTGGTGGGGCCGCTCTGTGAAGCCCAGGCGACGTGCCGCAACAAGCGTCTGATCGTTGCCTTCAGTTTCGACAAGGACGAGGCCTATGCCATGTTGGTGGAAGTCCCTGCCGGACTGCCCGCCGACAAGTCCCCAACCCGTCATGCCGATTACCGTTTCCTCGGTAATCCCAATGAAGGTATGCAAGAACTGTTGATGGAACAACTCAAGAAAGATCCGAACTGGTACTGATTCTGAAAACGGGAAAAGCAGCCCTGCTTTTCCCTGCTGCACAGCCCGAGGAGGGCCGGTGCATGACCAGGGGGCCGGGATGCTCTGACGGATGAGCGTCGGAGTGACCTACGGGCACAAGGGGTGCCTGCGAAAGGGCCGGGTCAGGTAAAAGCTGCGACGCAAGTTCGCAAAGCCCGCATGGCTTGGCGAACTTGCGTAGAGCTTCGTGTCGCACAATGCGTGAGCCAGAGCGATTGGGTTCTTCTGGCGTTATACGCCGGCCGCGATGCGGCATTTTGTCTCCTCCCGCCAATTTATTGCCCTTTCCTCGACCGTATATCGGAGAATGCCGAGATAAATTGTCTCGTGGGCTGCGCCTCGATGCGTTGCCATTTCATCGGTTTCCCAACCCAGGCTGAATCAGCCCAGCTACGCTGAAATGGCCGCTCCACGGCACTTATGCCTGCATAAATGGCGCATTCGAACCGCTTGCAAGGCGGGTTTCGTTTGGAAAATCTCATGCCGATTCGGCATGGGGTAGGCGTTTACGGCATTAGACGATCCCCCCTGGCATCGCAATAGTTGCGCCTTTTTTCGCCTGCCAGTAAGCCGCTCGCGCGTGCTCGGGGTGACCTTATACGGGGGCAGGGGCGCGAATGTTTTTCGTCATCGACGAGCCATTCGCGCCCCTGTCCGAGTCCAACTGAAGTAAGGGTAACGATATGAAGAAGGCACGACTAAGCCTCGCCTGGCAGATCCTCATCGGTCTGGTGCTAGGGATTGCATTGGGCGCGCTGCTCAACCATTTCAGTGCCGAGAAGGCCTGGTGGATCAGCAACGTCCTGCAACCGGCGGGCGATATCTTTATCCGTCTGATCAAGATGATCGTGATCCCGATCGTGATTTCCTCGCTGATCGTCGGCATCGCCGGAGTGGGTGATGCCAAGAAGCTCGGGCGTATCGGTCTCAAGACCATCCTTTACTTCGAAATCGTCACCACCATCGCCATCGTCGTCGGCCTGCTGTTGGCCAACTTCTTCCAGCCGGGCAGTGGCATCGACATGAGCACCCTGGGTACGGTGGATATTTCCAAGTACCAGGCCACGGCGGCGGAAGTCCAGCATGAACATGCGTTCATCGAGACCATCCTCAACCTGATCCCGTCGAACATCTTTGCCGCCGTCGCCCGTGGCGAGATGCTGCCGATCATTTTCTTCTCCGTCTTGTTCGGCCTGGGCCTGTCCAGCCTGCAATCGGACTTGCGCGAGCCGCTGGTGAAAATGTTCCAGGGCGTGTCGGAAAGCATGTTCAAAGTCACCCACATGATCATGCAATACGCCCCGATCGGTGTGTTTGCCCTGATCGCGGTGACAGTCGCCAACTTCGGCTTCGCCTCCCTGCTGCCGTTGGCGAAACTGGTGATCCTGGTTTACGTCGCCATCGCCTTCTTCGCCTTCGTCGTGCTGGGCCTGATCGCCCGCCTGTTCGGCTTCTCGGTGCTCAAGCTGATGCGCATCTTCAAGGATGAGCTGGTGCTGGCCTACTCCACCGCCAGTTCCGAAACCGTGCTGCCGCGCGTGATCGAGAAGATGGAAGCCTACGGTGCGCCGAAAGCCATCTGCAGCTTCGTGGTGCCGACCGGTTATTCGTTCAACCTTGATGGCTCGACCCTGTACCAGAGCATCGCGGCGATTTTCATCGCCCAGCTGTACGGCATCGACCTGTCCATCAGCCAGCAATTGCTGCTGGTGCTGACGCTGATGGTCACGTCCAAGGGCATTGCCGGCGTGCCGGGCGTGTCGTTCGTGGTGCTGCTGGCTACCTTGGGCAGCGTGGGTATTCCGCTGGAAGGCCTGGCCTTCATCGCCGGTGTCGACCGCATCATGGACATGGCCCGTACTGCGCTGAACGTTATTGGCAACGCCCTGGCGGTGTTGGTCATCGCGCGTTGGGAAGGCATGTACGACGATGCCAAGGGCCAGCGCTACTGGAACTCCCTGCCGCACTGGCGCAGCAAGGAGCCACTGCCGGCGGGGGAAACTTCCAGCCGCTAATCGCTGAGGGAGGTTGGGCCAGCAGCAAAGTGCCTGAACAACCCCGGTCACTGTGGGAGCCGAGCTTGCTCGCGATTGCGGTGTGTCAGCCAACATGAATATTGACTGATCCGACGCCATCGCGAGCAAGCTCGGCTCCCACAGGTGCTTCTCACAGGGATGCCTCCCAGAAGATCTTTGTGATCCCTGTGCAGTGCCAACCAAACCCCGGAGCAATCCGGGGTTTGTCGTTTCTGCCAGCCCCGCTATCATTCGCGGCATCTTCCGGGGGACTTAACCGATGCTCAATGGCCTGTGGCTTGGCTTCTTTATCGTGGCAGCCGTGTCGGCGCTGGCGCAGTGGCTGATTGGCGGCAACGCCGGGATCTTCGCGGCCATGGTGGAAAGCATCTTCGCCATGGCCAAGCTGTCGGTGGAGGTGATGGTCCTGCTGTTCGGTACCTTGACCCTGTGGCTGGGCTTCCTGCGCATCGCCGAAAAGGCCGGGATCGTCGACTGGCTGGCCAAGGCCCTCGGCCCGCTGTTCTTGCGCTTGATGCCGGAAGTGCCCGCGGGCCATCCGGCGATCGGCCTGATCACCCTCAACTTCGCCGCCAACGGCCTGGGGCTGGACAACGCGGCCACCCCCATCGGCCTCAAGGCCATGCGCGCCCTGCAAGACCTCAACCCCAGCCCGACCATCGCCAGCAACGCGCAGATCCTGTTCCTGGTGCTCAATGCCTCGTCGCTGACCCTGCTGCCGGTGACCATCTTCATGTACCGCGCCCAGCAAGGCGCGCCGGATCCGACCCTGGTGTTCCTGCCGATCCTGCTCGCCACCAGCGCCTCGACCCTGATGGGGCTGCTGTCCGTGGCGTTCATGCAACGCCTGCGCCTGTGGGACCCGGTGGTGCTGGCTTACCTGATTCCGGGTGCGCTGGTGCTGGGTGGTTTCATGGCGCTGTTGGCGACGCTCTCGGCCACGGCGCTGGCGGGGTTGTCATCGATCCTCGGCAACCTGACGCTGTTCGGCCTGATCATCTTGTTCCTGGTGGTGGGCTCACTGCGCAAGGTCAAGGTGTATGAAGCCTTTGTCGAAGGCGCCAAAGAAGGGTTCGACGTTGCCAAGAGCCTGCTGCCGTACCTGGTGGCCATGCTCTGCGCCGTCGGCGTGCTGCGGGCCTCGGGCGCGCTGGATTTCGGCTTGGACGGTATCCGTCACCTGGTGCAGTGGGCCGGCCTGGACACGCGGTTCGTCGATGCCTTGCCGACTGCCATGGTCAAGCCGTTCTCTGGCAGCGCCGCCCGGGCCATGTTGATCGAGACCATGAAGACCTCCGGCGTGGACAGCTTCCCGGCCCTGGTGGCCGCGACCATCCAGGGCAGCACCGAGACCACGTTCTACGTGCTGGCAGTGTATTTCGGTGCCGTGGGCATCCAGCGGGCGCGTCATGCCGTGGGCTGCGCGTTGCTGGCGGAGTTCGCCGGAGTCGTGGCGGCGATTGGTGTGTGCTACTGGTTCTTTGGCTAAGCGGCGGGAATGAGTTTGCTCGCGATAGCGGTGATTCAGCTGACAGCGCTGCTGGATGTGCCGCCGTCATCGCGAGCAAGCTCGGCTCCCACAGGGTCCAGAGCCGGACATAAATATTGGCTACACCTCAGAACCACTGTGGAAGCTGAGCTTGTGGGAACAAGGCTTGCCCGCGATGCAAACACCTCGGTGTAGCGGATAGACCCAGGCGCTGCCATCGCGAGCAAGCTCGGCTCCCACAGGTCACCGCGAATCCCCGTGGGAGCGAGCTTGCTCGCGATAAGGTCCGAAGGACCTTCAGTCCGTCACCTCGAAACGCAGCACGCCGATCATCTGGCCGTTTTCCGTGAGCACTCGCACTTGCCATTTGCCGGTCGAATTTTCCGGGAAGTTCTGCTTGTGGGTCCAGGCGCGATAGCCTTCCTTGCGCCCGCCATGGATGTCCAGGGCGATGCGGTCGACTTCTTTGCCGTTGAACTGCCAGACGTGATAAATCCGCTCGTCGAGCCCTCGCGGCGCATTGATGGCCGTGTAGGCGTACAGGCCATTGCCGCGGATCTGCGCCGCGCTGACCTGCTTGAGGCTGGCGCCCGGCGTGCGGTCCTCCAGTTGGGTGCTGATGGCCACTTCGGTCATCCACAGCGTGGCCGGTGGCACCCAGGAGCGCAGCATCCACCCAGCGGCCCCAATCCCCACGGTGATGCAGAGGATCGCCAGGGCGTTGCGCACGGTGCGGATCGGGAAGATCGAGGCCAGGCTGGGAAACGACAGCAACATGGCAGTGCCCAGCGCCAGCTTGAAGCTCTGGTCGGTGGTCAGGTGCAGGATCACCGGCAACGCGGTGAGCAGGGCGGCGAACAGCGTCAGCGTGTGCAGCGCCAGGAACGCCCAGCGCCGGGGCGCCAGCCATTTGTAGTACAGCGGATCGGTGATCGAAATCAGCGCCGCGATGGTCAGCAGCCCGGTGAAAAGCAGCTGGCTGCTGTTCCAGGTGGTGGTGATAAAGAAGAACGGCAGGACAAAAAACAGGCTTTCCTGGTGAATCATCTGCGTGGCATAGCGCAACAGCGGCTGGGGGATTTCCCGTTTGAAAATCCGCGTGAACAGCCGGGTCATGCTGTTCTCCACCATCAGCCAGAGCCAACTCACCAGCATCATGATGGCAATCCAGGTCGCCAGGCCCTGCTGGCGGTCCACCAGCATGAAACTGCCGACCCCGGAGATGAAACCACCGAGCGCAATGACCCCTGGGTAGCGCTTCATCAATTCAAGGATGCGCTGGAGATAGACCGTCAGGTTTTGCATTCAGTGGTTTCACAGTAAGTCGTAGGAAATATCCCTGACAGAGTATCGCCAGGACGATGACAAGGCGAGGAGCGCGACGCCTACCGTGGCAATCTTTTGTGGCGAGGGAGCTTGCTCCCGCTGGCCTGCGAAGCAGGCCCCTGCATTTCTTCAGACAGACCGCATTGCCCGGGGTTGCGACTGCTGCGCAGCCGAGCGGGAGCAAGCTCCCTCGCCACGGGATTTGAGTGCTCCTGAGCGAGGGTTATCGCGAGCACGCTCGCTCAATCAGACGTCGGTCGCGCTCTGCGACTCCATCGCCACCCAATCCCCACCAGCAGCAACCCCAGCAAACCAGCCAGCCCCCAGACAAGCTCATCATCACTGAGCAACGGCTTCTCGATGCGCAAATACCCCGGGTCCTTGAGCAGTTCGCGCAGGGCCGTGTTGGCCTGTTCCAGGCTCACCCCCTGCAGGCGGACCGCCGGGTTGGCGAAGCGGCCGTCTTCGTAGTCACCCAGGGCGCTCCAGTAGTAATCGGCCAGGGCGCTGTTGCCTTGAACCGCCCAGGACTGATGGGCGATGGCCGCGCGTTTGATGCGCACGAAACTGGCCGGGTCCAGGCCATCCTTGAGCAAGGTCTTGCGCAGTTCTTCGAGGGCTTGTTCGGCTTCGGGCAGGTCCTCGCGGGACAGGTCGGCGTTCAGGCTGAAGAAGCCAACGCCGCCGAACACTTCGCGCTCGGTCCACGGCCCGTAGGACAGGCTGCGGGCCAGGCGCAATTGGCGGTAGAGCGCCCAATCCAGGTAATCCTTGAGCAGGTCGAACGTCTCGTCATGTTGCTCGTCCAGCACCGGCTCGGGGAACAGCCAATGCAGCTTGGCGCTGTCGCCGACCAGGCCACGGATCAGATTGCGCTTGGTGACCGCCTTGTAGCGGATCTGCGGCAGCGCCTCGTGGACACTGGGCTCCACCGGTTCGAGCTCGCCAAAGGCGCGTTCCAGGTAGGCCGGCAGCAGTCGGTCGAGATCGCCGACGATGATCAGCGTCATGTTGTTCGGCGCATACCAGTCCTTGCGCACTTGTTCGAGGCGGGCGAGGGTATGGCGCTGGACCTCGGGCCGTTCCGCGCAGCGCAGGCCCAACTCAACCGCCAACTGATTGCTGGCCTTGTGGCCCAGGTCTTGGCGATCGAGCCAGCGTTGCAGGTGGGTGTAGTGGCCGCCGTCTTCGCGCTCCACCACCCGCTTGGCCGCTTCCAGGGCTTTTTCATCGATGCGGGTGCGGGTCAACAGCGCCAGCAGCAGGTCCAGGACCTTGCGTTGATTGCGTGCCGGCGCCTCGATGACAAACGTGGTGTCGGCGTTGCTGGTGAACGCGTTCCACTCGCCACCCAAGGCTTGCATGCGCTCTTCCAGGCCGCCTTCGCCGCTTTCGTCGACGCCGCTGAACAGCAGGTGTTCGAGCAGGTGCGGCAGTTCCTTGTCGGCGCAACTGAAGTCGTCCAGGCCCACGCCCACCACCAGCCGGATCGCCACGTGCCCGCGCTCGGTGCCCGGCTTGAGCAGCAATTGCAGGCCGTTGGGCAGCGTATAGCCTTCGACCTGGAACCGGTCGAGGGCAACCACGGGCAATGAACCGAGCAAAAGAAAGGCGAGCAACAGACAACGCATAAAGGCTTCCTGGCGGCTGGGTGGAGGTCCATGGTGTCGGGCAGGCCGTCAACGGCGGAGTGTCGCCCGGAGTCGGCTCGCTCCCCCTATCGAATCTATGCGGTGTTCATGACAACGGGAGCAGGCGGGCCGGTGAACGGTTTCAGGCCCGAGCCATTGTTTTTGACTGACGTTTTTCACTGACATTGTTACTGACTGATCAATGCGCCAGTCGTTCACGGCGAATGGGTAATGTCGCTAATTTCATCGGCCGCCAGCGCGCCGATCTCGGACGTCTCTAGCACCACGTAGGCACTGCCGCAAAACAGCGAATTGAGGCGTCGCATGTCAGCGATCAGCTCCAGGTGCAGGGAACTGGTCTCCATGCTTTGTACGACTTTGCGTTGCAAACGGCTGACATGGGCGTGGGCCATGCGCCGCTCCTGCGCTCGAAAGCGACGTTTCTCACGCAGCAACTGCCGGGCGCTTTCCCGGTCGGCGCTGAGGAATACCGACAGGCCCAATCGCAGGTTGGCGATCAAGTGGCTGTGCAGCCCCGCCAATTCCTCCAGGCCGACCTCGGAAAAGGAACGACGTTGCGAGGTTTTCTGCTGCTGGACCTTGCGCAACATGCGCTCGATGAGGTCGCTGGCCAGCTTGAGGTTGATCGCCAGTTCGATGATCTCCGCCCAGCGGCGGCTGTCCTGTTCGCTGAGGTCCTCACGGGGCATTTGCGCCATGTACAACTTGATGGCACTGCACAGCGCTTCGACGTCATCGCTCATGCGCCGGACGTCCTGGGTCACCGCCGTTTGCGCTCCGCGCAGCACGTCCAGCATGGCTTCGAGCATGTTTTCGATCAGGTCGCCGATGCGCAAGGTTTCCCGGGCCGCGTTCGCCAGGGCCAGGCTCGGGGTGGCGAGGGCGGTGGCGTCCAGGTGGCGGGGCTTGGCCGTGCCGTTGGTCTCGGGCCGCTCCGGCAGCAGCCAGGCACAAAGCTTGGCCATCGGGCCGACGCTGGGCAGCAACACTAGGCACCGCACGGCGTTGTAGAGCAGATGGAAGCCGATCACGGTTTCCTGGGGGCTGAAATCCAGGCTATCGAGCCAGCCCACCAGCGGATCGAGCACCGGAATGATCAGCACCAGCCCGATCAGTTTGTACAGCAGGCTGCCCAGCGCCACCTGGCGTCCGGCGGTGTTCTGCATGCTGGTACTGAGGAACGCCAGGATGCCGCTGCCGATGTTGGCGCCGATCACCAGGCCGATGGCCACCGGCAGGCTGATCACCGCGGCGCCGGCCAGTGTCGCGGTCAGCAGCACGGCAGCGAGGCTGGAATAGGAGACCATCGCGAACAGCGCGCCGACCAACGCATCGAGCAGGATGTCGCCGGTCAGTGAGGCGAAGATCACTTTCACGCCTTGGGCGTGGGTGATGGGCGCCGCGGCTTCGACGATTAACTGCAAGGCGAGGATGATCAGGCCCAGGCCGATGCTGACCCGGCCCATTTGCCCGACGCGCGTCTGTTTGCGCGAGAGGAAAAAAATCACCCCGAGGAAAATCAGCAGCGGCGACAGCCACGACAGGTCGAGGGTCAGCACCCGTGCCATCAACGCGGTGCCGACATCGGCGCCGAGCATGGTCGCCAGGGCCGGGGTCAGCGCCATCAGGCCCTGGCCGACGAACGAGGTGACGAGCATGGCCGTGGCGTTGCTGCTCTGGACCATGGCCGTGACCATGATGCCGGCGATGAACGCCAGCCAGCGCCGGGACATGTTCTGACTGATGACGTGGCGCAGGTTCGAGCCGTAGACCCGCAGGATGCCGGTACGCACGATATGCGTGCCCCAGATCAGCAGGGCCACGGCGGAGAGCAAATTGAGCAGGGTCAGCATGAGAGGCCCCCTGTTAGCGTCCCAAAGGAACAAATGGGTGATGCGACATTCTTCGTTCTTGTACTTAAGCTGTAGTTGGCGAACGGTACGGGCGCCAGCATTGCACAGCTAAAGAATCGATTGAAACAAAACTGTCATGAAAACAGGTCGTCCAGAACGACAAAGATCCTGTGGGAGCGGGCTTGCTCGCGAAAGCGGTAGGTCAGTCGCATCGGTGCTATCTGATCCACCGCCTTCGCGAGCAAGCCCGCTCCCACAGGGGGATGCATTCCAGCTTAATGACCTGGCCACTTACCCGCAGGCATGAAAAAGGGGCTCCAAGAGCCCCTTTCATTCACTGCCCTCTACCTTACTGACCCGGCATGTCCTTGCGCAGTTTCACCGGATCCTGTTGCTTGCGCTTGCGCGCCATCGCGGTGCGCATCTTGATGTTGACTGCTTCCACCGCCAGGGAGAACGCCATGGCGAAGTAGACGTAGCCTTTTGGCACGTGCACGTCGAACGACTCGGCGATCAGCACGGTACCGACCACCAGCAGGAACGACAGCGCCAGCATCTTCAGCGACGGGTGCTTGTCGATGAACGTGCTGATGGTGCCCGAGGCCAGCATCATCACCAGTACGGCGACGATGATTGCCGCGACCATGACCGGCACATGGGAAACCATGCCGACCGCGGTGATGACCGAATCCAGGGAGAACACGATGTCGATGATCGCGATCTGGATGATGGTGTAGATGAAGTTGCCGCCCTTGCCCGAAGGCGCGTCGCTGCTTTCATCTTCGCCTTCCAGCGCGTGGTACATCTCCTGGGAGCTTTTCCACAGCAGGAACAGGCCGCCGAAGAACAGGATCAGGTCACGACCGGAGATGCCCTGGCCGAACACTTCGAACAAATCGGCCGTCAGGCGCATGACCCAGGTGATGGACAGCAGCAACAGGATCCGCGTGATCATGGCCAGTGCCAGACCGAAAATCCGGGTGCGCGCCTGCATGTGCTTGGGCATGCGGCTGACCAGGATCGAGATCATGATGATGTTATCGATGCCCAGGACGATTTCCAGGGCGGTCAGGGTAAAGAAGGCAACCCAGATTTCCGGGTTGGTCAGCCATTCCATGTGAGTTCCTTTGAGCGAGTGTTAGGCCGCGCCGCGCCTTCGGTTACCCGAGAGGGGCGACGCAGCGGGCGTTGCTTTTATAGAGTGCTGAACAGCGGAAAAATCCCCATCAGCAAGGCGGCGAACATTATGCACAGGCAAACCAGTACTGCCCACTTCAAGGTGAAGCGTTGGTGATCGCCGAACTCGATTCCCGCCAGGGCCACCAGCAGATAAGTCGACGGAACCAGCGGACTCAGCAGATGCACGGGCTGGCCAACGACGGAGGCACGGGCCATTTCTACGGCGGTGATGCCGTAATGACTGGCGGCTTCGGCCAAAACCGGTAACACCCCGTAATAAAATGCATCGTTGGACATGAAGAACGTGAACGGCATGCTCACCAGTGCGGTGATGACCGCCAGGTAAGGACCGAGGAATTCCGGAATCACCGCCAGCAGGCTCTTGGACATGGCGTCGACCATGCCGGTGCCGGACAGGATGCCGGTGAAAATCCCTGCCGCAAAAATCAGCCCGACCACCGCCAGTACACTGCCGGCGTGCGCCGCGACGCGGTCTTTCTGCTGTTGCAGGCACGGGTAGTTGACGATCATCGCGATGCTGAAGGCCACCATGAACAGCACCGGCAATGGCAACAGGCCAGCGATCAGGGTGCACATCAGGGCCAGGGTCAGCGCGCCGTTGAACCAGATCAGCTTCGGACGGCGGGCGTCCGGGAACTGGGACACGCTGATTTCGCTGTGGTCGATCTCATCGCCCGCCAGGTGCAATTCACCCAGGCGCGCACGTTCGCGCTTGCCGTACATGTAGGAAATCGCCAGGATCGCCACGACACCGGCCAGCATCGCCGGGATCATCGGCACGAAGATGTCGGACGGGTCCACATGCAGCGCACTGGCCGCCCGGGCGGTTGGACCGCCCCACGGGGTCATGTTCATCACGCCGCCGGCGAGAATGATCAGGCCAGCCATGATGCGCGGGCTCATGCCGATGCGGCTGTAGAGCGGCAGCATCGCGGCCACGCAGATCATGTAAGTGGTCGCGCCGTCACCATCAAGGGAAACGACGAGCGCCAGAACGGCGGTACCGACCGAGACTTTCAACGGGTCGCCCTTGACCAGCTTGAGGATCTTGCGCACGGCCGGGTCGAACAGGCCGGAGTCGATCATCAGGGCAAAATACAGAATCGCGAACATCAGCATCACCCCGGTCGGGGCGAGCTTGGTGATGCCTTCGAGCATCATCGGGCCGATCTTCGGCGCGAAGCCACCGAACAGGGCGAACAGGATCGGGATGACGATCAGGGCGATCAGCGCGGACAGGCGCTTGGTCATGATCAGGAACATGAACGTGATGACCATGGCGAAGCCAAGGAAAGTCAGCATGGGAAATACTCCAGGCGTGGCGCGGCTATGGAAGGCGAACCGGACAGGTCAGCGCAGGATGCAAAGCACGGGGCGGACGGATGGAGTGGGTGCAGCGGGACGGGTAGCAGCGGACATCAGAATCACCATTGTTGTTGTTAAAAAGGCCGAACGAGCATCAGAAAGACTCGTTGTAGGCCACCGGTCTGTTGCCGGTAGGTGAGGCGATCCTAATCGCGCAAGCTTTCAGCAGCCTTTCGCCGCTGCAATGGTTGATGACTGGCCAAGCGAGCCGTGTTGCGGTGTTGTTGTGTGCTGCTGTGCTGCTGTGCTGCTGTGCTGCTGTGCTTTTGTGGCGAGGGAGCTTGCTCCCGCTGGGCTGCGCAGCGGCCCCAGGATTTTGCGGCCGCTGCGCAACCGAGCGGGAGCAAGCTCCCTCGCCACAAAAGCAGTCAGGTTTTTGCTTTGAAGGCTGAAAGATTCAACGGCCGCACCGCGCCCATCCAGATCGCATGGTCGGTGTGATCGGCCAGGTCATCGCCGGTTTCCGGGTGCAGGAAAATCACCAGCCCCTTGCGATTCAGGGCCAGCCACGGCAGGACCACGCCGATGTACTGCGGATCGAAGGCCAACTGACAACTCCAGTCCGGGTGCGGGCCGACCGGGCGTTGATGGACGCGGCCCATTTTCAGCGGGAACAACTGCGCCGCTTCCTCACACAGCGCCCGCGCCTGGTCGAGGGTATTGGCGTCGAAATACACGTGAGCGTGGTAGCCCTTGATCCGCTGCATCTGTTTCTCCTTGAAAAGAGGCCGAACCCTCGCCGTTTGCCGCGGGTCAGAGCCTTTACAGGCGGGACAACGAGGAAAACAGCCATGAAAAACGCCGAAACCCCGGTCATCAAAGTGGTGCTCTATGGTGCCATGAGCAGCCTCGGCAGTGCGTTGATGGCTGAACTGCTACGGCGCCAGCATGAGGTCATCGCCATTCTCGATGACCTCACCGCCCTGGCCCCACGCCCGGGCCTGCGGACCAAGACCGGCGATCTGTTCGACCCGGAGCGGGTCAAGCAAAGTGTCGCCGGCGCCAGCGCCGTGGTGTGCCTGTTGAACGCGCCAGGGTTGCCGATGAACAGCGAACAGGTGGAGCGCACCCTGGTTCCCGGCCCGGTGGAGCAGGTCTTGGCGGTGGATGCCCTGATCGCCGGCATGCAGGCGGTGAACATTACACGGCTGTTCCTGGTGGGCGATTTTGCGCTGCTGGACGAAGAACAGGCCGACGATGATTTGCAGCGCCACGCCGCCGAAGAAATGCTCGACGCCCTGAAGAGCAGTGCCTTGCAGTGGACCCTGATCAACGCGCCCTACGCCGCGCCTGGCCTGGGCATCGAACATTTCAGCCAGGTCAGCACCAGCCTGGAACCTGGCCTGGCCGAAACCTTGGAGCGGCTCAACCGCGTGGCGGTCGGCATCGCCGACGAGCTGCGCCTGAACCTGCACGTGGGCGAGCACGTCAGCTTCGTGCCCGTCAATTAGAGATGGACATCCCGTGGCGAGGGAGCTTGCTCCCGCTGGGCCGCGTAGCGGCCCCAAAAAGACGGCCACGTACTCAAACAGCAATCGACGGCAACGGCAATCCCGTGAGCGACTCGGCGCTGTTAGCCTGTTCTTCCATCAGCCAATCAACGAATTGCCGGATCAACACACCGCGCCGTTTACGCTGGGGCAAAACCACGTAATACCCCAGCCGCGACAGCACCGTTTCCGCGATCGGACGGCACAACAGGCCCTGGGCCAGTAAGTTATCCACAAGGTGACGCCAGCCAATCGCGACGCCTTGGCCGCCAATCGCCGCCTGGATGAGCAGCGTGTAGTTGTCGAA
Source organism: Pseudomonas sp. Z3-6 (assembly GCF_051131985.1). Classification (NCBI taxonomy): domain Bacteria; kingdom Pseudomonadati; phylum Pseudomonadota; class Gammaproteobacteria; order Pseudomonadales; family Pseudomonadaceae; genus Pseudomonas; species Pseudomonas sp. Z3-6. The sequence continues at coordinate 16,845 of NZ_CP071644.1, read as the reverse complement.
GCGCAACTGCCCGGGCGCCGGCGGCGAGGTGATGCCCAATTCGCGGAATACACCACTCCAGTCGAACCAGCTGTTGCTATTGCTCGCGCGCAAATGCAGCAAAGGAAATTCCGCCAAGGCCTGGGCGGGCAAGGGCAGGGGACGCTCCTTGAGCAGCAGCGGGCTGCACACCGGAAAGACTTCTTCGCTGAACAGCCAGCGACTTTCGCCCTGTTTGAAGCGACCGTCGCCGAACAGCACGGCAACGTCGATATCGGTGCGGAGCATGTTGTGGTTGCGTTCACTGGTCACCAGGCTCACGTCCACCTGCGGGTTGGCGGCGTGAAAGCGATGCAGGCGCGGCATCAGCCAATAGGCGGCGAAGGCGAAGTCCGTGGCGACTTGCAGCACCTCGTGCTGGTGCTGGGCGGTGATGGCGCTGAGCCCGGCATCGATGCTCTGCAAACCGGCCTGCACCTGCTCGAACAGGATCGTCCCGGCCTCGGTCAGTTCGATTCCGCGGTAGATGCGGTTGAACAACCGCGTACCCAGTTGCTCTTCCAGGCGCTTGATCTGCTGGCTGATGGCCGGTTGCGTAGTGCCCAGCTCAATCGCCGCCGCAGTAAAGCTCTGTTGGCGGGCCGCGGCTTCAAAGGCTCGGAACAGTTCCAGGGACAGGTTACCCAGGGCGTCATACATAAGCTTTGCTTATCCTAGTCATTATCCTGCATGGGCTTTACCCCAAAACCCGGGGGCTACATGCTCAATCCCAGCAATGTCGCATAACTGCCTACTATGGAATGCCGCGAATACATGAAGCGCAAGAACATTCTTTTCATCATGGCCGATCAAATGGCCGCGCCAATGTTGCCGTTCTACGGTCCTTCACCGATCAAGCTGCCGAACCTGTCGCGCCTGGCCGCCGAGGGCGTGGTGTTCGACGCCGCCTATTGCAACAGCCCGCTGTGTGCGCCATCGCGGTTTACCCTGGTGAGCGGCCAGTTGCCGAGCAAGATCGGCGCGTACGACAACGCGGCGGACTTTCCCGCAGATGTGCCGACCTACGCCCATTACCTGCGCCGCCTCGGCTACCGCACGGCGTTATCCGGCAAGATGCACTTTTGTGGCCCCGACCAACTGCACGGCTACGAAGAGCGCCTGACCAGCGACATCTACCCGGCCGACTACGGTTGGGCGGTGAACTGGGACGAGCCGGACGTGCGGCCCAGTTGGTACCACAACATGTCGTCGGTGTTGCAGGCCGGGCCTTGCGTGCGCACCAACCAATTGGATTTCGATGAAGAAGTGGTGTTCAAGGCCCAGCAGTACCTGTTCGACCACATTCGCGAGGACGGTGACCAGCCGTTCTGCCTGACCGTGTCGATGACCCACCCACACGACCCGTACACAATTCCCAAGGCTTTCTGGGATTTGTATGACGACAACGACATCCCATTGCCCCAGACCCCGGCGCAAACGGACCTCGATCCACATTCCCAGCGGTTGCTGAAAGTCTACGACCTGTGGGACAAGCCGCTGCCTGTGGATAAGATTCGCGACGCCCGTCGCGCCTATTTCGGTGCGTGCAGCTACATTGACAGCAACGTCGGCAAGCTGCTGCAAACCCTGGAAGACACCGGTCTGCTGGACGATACGATTATCGTGTTCTCCGGCGATCACGGGGACATGCTCGGCGAAAAAGGCCTTTGGTACAAAATGCACTGGTTCGAAATGGCCGCTCGCGTACCGCTGCTGATCAGCGCACCGGGGCAATTCGCCAGCGGCCGGGTGGGCGCGGCCGTGTCCACCGCCGACTTGCTGCCGACCCTGGTGGAACTGGCCGGCGGCACGCTGGAACCGGGCTTGCCGCTGGATGGCCGTTCGCTGGTGCCGCACCTGCAAGGGCAGGGCGGCCATGATGAAGTCTTCGGTGAATACATGGCCGAAGGCACCATCAGCCCGCTGATGATGATTCGTCGTGGCCCGTGGAAATTCATCTACAGCGAAGATGACCCGTGCCTGCTGTTCGACGTTCGCAATGACCCCAAGGAACTGGAAGATCTCAGCCAATCTGCGGAGCATCAAACCCTATTCGCCGATTTTCTCACCGAAGCCCGCGCCAAGTGGGATATCCCGACGATTCACCAACAGGTACTCGCCAGTCAACGCCGCCGCCGTTTCGTCGCCCAGGCGCTGACCCTGGGCAAACTCAAGAGCTGGGATCACCAGCCGCTGGTGGACGCCAGCCAGCAATACATGCGCAACCACATCGACCTCGACGATCTGGAGCGCAAGGCCCGTTATCCACAACCCTGCCAAAACCAATAACGTAAGGGGCAAAGCCATGCAAAAGTTATCCACAGTACTGACCGCTGGGCTGTTGGCATTGAGCAGTGTTTCGGCCTGGGCCGAGCAGAGCTGCGAAACGGTGAAGATGGCCGATCCGGGCTGGAGCGACATTGCCGCCACCAACGCCATCACCGGTTTCCTGCTGGACGGGATGGGCTACAAGGCCAAGGTTGACACCCTCGCCGTGCCGATCACCTTCGGTGGCCTCAAGGACGGCCAGGTGGATGTGTTCCTGGGTAACTGGATGCCGGCGCAGCAGGGCTTCTATGACAAATTCGTGGCCAATGGCGACGTTACGCAACTGGCCAAGAACCTGGACGGTACCGAATTCACCCTGGCGGTCCCGGATTACGTCTGGGATGCGGGTGTGCATAACTTTGCCGACCTGAACAAATTCGCCGACAAGTTCGACAAGAAAATCTACGGCATCGGTTCCGGCGCCCCGGCCAACCTCTCGCTGAAAGAAATCATCAAGACCAACGACTTCGGCATGGGTGAGTGGAAACTGGTGGAGTCCAGCGAGCAGGCGATGTTGGCGGAAGTCTCCCGGGCGGTGAAAAAACAGAAGTTCGTGACCTTCCTCGGCTGGACCCCGCACCCCATGAACGTGCAATTGAAAATGCACTACCTCAAGGGCGGCGAGAAATACTTCGGCGACACCGGCAGCGTCTATACGCTGACGCGCAAAGGTTATGCACAGGCCTGCCCGAACGTGGGCAAGCTGCTGACCAACCTGAGCTTCACCCAGGAAATGGAAAACAGCATCATGGCCGAGGTGGTCAACAAGAAGGTCAGCAACGCCGATGCGGCCAAGGCCTGGATCAAGGCCAACCCGGCGGTGCTGGATAAATGGCTGGACGGTGTGAAGACCCTGGATGGCAAGGACGCGTTGACGGCGGTGAAGGCCAAGCTCTAGGCATAATGGCGAGCGGCTTTTGTGGCGAGGGAGCTTGCTCCCGCTGGACTGCGCAGCGGTCCCGATTTTTTGCGGCCGCTGCGCGACCGAGCGGGAGCAAGCTCCCTCGCCACATGGGTTCACCTGATACTCTTGCGCCAAACCCCATCCCTGAGGCCCCATGGCAATCCCCACGCGCCATTCACTCTTTCCCTTCCTGAGCTGGCTGCCCCGGCAGACCCGGGCCAGTGTCGGCCGTGACCTGATCGTCGGCCTCAGCGGCGCGATTCTCGCGTTGCCGCAGTCCATTGCCTACGCCCTGATTGCCGGTCTGCCCCCCGAGTACGGCTTGTACGCGGCGATCGTGCCGGTGCTGATCGCCTGCCTGTGGGGTTCGTCGTGGCACCTGATCTGCGGGCCAACGGCGGCGATTTCCATCGTCCTGTACGCCACCGTCAGTCCCCTGGCCGTGCCCGCATCCCAGGACTACATCACCTTGATCCTGCTGCTGACGGTGCTGGCGGGTATCTTCCAATGGTTGCTGGGTTTGCTGCGTTTCGGGGCGCTGGTGAATTTCGTCTCCCACTCGGTGGTGCTGGGTTTCACCCTGGGCGCGGCGGTGGTCATTGCCCTGGGGCAGTTGCCGAACCTGCTGGGCCTCGACCTGCCGAACGAAGCCACGGCGTTGAGGGGCCTGCTGATGCTGGTCGACCACATCGGGGCTGTGGATAAGCCATCGCTGCTGCTGGGATTGGGCACTTTGATTCTGGGTGTCCTGCTCAAGCGCTTGCTGCCGCGCTGGCCGAGCCTGTTGATAACTTTAGTCATCAGCAGCCTGGTGGTCTGGTTGTGGCCGGCGATGTTCGGGCATGTGGCGCTGGTCAGTGCTTTCGCCGGGCGCCTGCCGCCGCTCACTTTGCTGCCGCTGGACCTGGAGCTGATCCTGCGTCTGCTGCCCGGTGCCGTCGCGGTGGGCATGCTCGGGTTGGTCACCAGCTTGTCTATCGCTCGTTCATTGTCGGTACGGTCCGGGCAATTGCTCGATGCGAATCAGGAGGTGAGGGCGCAGGGGCTTTCCAACATTGTCGGAGGATTTTTCTCCGGATCATTGTCAGCCGGTTCCTTCACCCGTTCCGGCCTCAGCTATGAAGCCGGAGCCTGTTCGCCCCTGGCCGGGGTGTTCTCGGCCTTGTGGGTGGCGTTGTTTGCGGTCGCCGGGGCGAAACTGATCGCGCACATCCCGATTCCCGCCATGGCTGGCAGCATTTTGCTGATCGCCTGGGGGCTGGTGGATCACCGGGGTATCCGCGCGTTGTACCGCGTGAGTCGCGCCGAATTCGTGGTGATGAGCCTGACCTGCCTGGCCACGTTGCTGCTGGAACTGCAAACCGCGATCTATGCCGGTGTACTGGCCTCGCTGTTCTTTTACCTCAAGCGCACCTCGCAGCCCCGGGTACAGCATTTTCGCGAAGGGGAGGCGGAGATTTTGCGGGTCGGCGGCTCGATCTTTTTCGGCGCCAGCCATTACCTGCAAGTGCGCCTGCAACGGTTGCAGGCGCAGCGGGTGGTCATCGATGCCCAGCAGATCAACTTCATTGATTATTCCGGGGTGGAAATGCTCCATCAGGAAGCCCGGCGCCTGCGCGGCCAGGGGCGTAGCCTGACGTTGCGCATGGCCCGGCCGCAGGTGGTGGAGGAGTTGTTGAAGTTGGAAGGGGCGCAGGCGTGCCCGATTCATTTCGAAGACTAGGGCTCAAGGCAGACATCCCCTGTGCTCAAGGCAGACATTCCCTGTGGCGAGGGAGCTTGCTCCCGCTGGGCTGCGAAGCAGTCCTAGAGGGCTTGCCAACCTTAAATGTCGTGCGGTCAGTCAGGCGGGCGCTTCGCACCCGAGCGGGAGCAAGCTCCCTCGCCACAGTTCACAGTTCACAGTTCACAGTTCACAGTTCACAGTTCACAGGTTCAGTTCACCGTTCATAGCGCCAACTGGCGGCGCAGCTCGGCCAGCACCGGCGCGGTGTCCGGGCGTACCCCGCGCCACAGGTAGAAGGCTTCGCCCGCCTGCTCGGCGAGCATGCCCAGGCCATCCATCGCCACTGTCGCCCCGTGCTCACGGGCCCAACGGCAGAATGAAGTCGGTTCCTTGCTGTACATCATGTCGTAGCAAACCGTCTTGCCGGGCTCGATCAAGCTGGCGGCAATCGGTGGCACATCCCCTGACAGGCTCGCGGAGGTGGCGTTGATGATCAGGTCCACCGGCTCTTGCAGCCAGTCGAAGCCACTGGCCGAAACCGGCCCCAGGTCGGCGAACAACTCGGAGAGCAATTCGGCTTTTTCCACCGTGCGATTGGCGATGATCACCGAGGCCGGCGCCTCGGCCAGCAGCGGTTCCAGGGCCCCGCGCACCGCGCCGCCGGCCCCCAGCAACAGGATGCGCTTGCCCTTGAGGCTGAAGCCGGCGTTGACGGTCAGGTCGCGGACCAAGCCGGCGCCGTCGGTGTTGTCACCCAACAGGCGACCGTCGGCCAGCTTGCTCAACGTATTGACCGCCCCGGCCCGTTGGGCCCGCTCGGTCAGGCTGTCGGCCAGGCGAAAGGCGTCTTCCTTGAATGGCACCGTGACGTTCGCCCCACGCCCCTCGCGGAAAAATGCCTGGGCGCACCCGGAAAAATCCTCCAGCGGTGCCAGCAGCGTGCTGTAGTCCAGGTGTTGCCCGGTCTGCTCGGCAAACAGGCGATGGATCAACGGCGACTTGCTGTGGCCGATCGGGTTACCCATTACAACGTAGCGGTCCATGGATAATCCCCGTTCAGGCCGTAGCCAGCCAATCGCGATCCTGCAGGAAATACTCGGTCAGCCGCGCTTCTTCGCTGCCCGGCTCGGCTTTCCAGTCGTAGCCCCAGCGTACTTGCGGCGGCAGGGACATCAGGATCGATTCGGTGCGCCCGCCCGATTGCAGCCCGAACAGGGTGCCGCGGTCGTAGACCAGGTTGAATTCCACGTAGCGCCCGCGGCGGTATTCCTGGAACTCCCGTTGCTGGGCGGTGAACGCATCGTGCTTGCGACGACGCACGATCGGCAGGTAGGCATCGATGTAGGCGTCGCCGATGGCGCGCATGAAGGCGAAGCTGGTGTCGAAGTCCCACTCGTTCAGGTCATCGAAAAACAGGCCGCCAATGCCACGGGGCTCGTTGCGATGCTTGATGTGGAAATAGCTGTCGCACCAGGCCTTGTAGCGCGAATAGACGTCCGGGCCGAACGGTTCGCAGGCTTGCTGGGCGATGCGGTGCCAATGCACGCAATCCTCTTCCACGCCGTAATAAGGCGTCAGGTCGAAGCCACCGCCAAACCACCAGACCGGCTCTTCGCCTTCCTTTTCGGCGATGAAAAAGCGCACGTTGGCGTGGGAAGTCGGCACGTGGGGGTTGTGCGGGTGGATCACCAGCGACACGCCCAGGGCTTCGAAGCCGCGACCGGCCAATTCGGGCCGATGGGCGCTGGCCGACGGTGGGAGACCGCTGCCGAAGACGTGGGAAAAGTTGACGCCGCCCTTTTCGATCACCGTGCCGTTTTCGATCACCCGCGTGCGACCGCCACCGCCGGCAGGCCGGGTCCAGGCGTCTTCGACGAAGCGCGTGCCGCCGTCCTCGGTTTCCAGGGCGGCGCAGATACGGTCTTGCAGGTCGAGCAGGTAGGCTTTCACGGCCTCGGTGCGAGTGGACATGACATCACCTTGATCAGGGCTACGCTACGCGGCGTATAGCGGGCCGGTGGCAAATGGGCGCACAGGATACCACCGCACTTGCCCACGCCACAGTTGACGACGGTCAAGCTTAGGAGTCCGATAGCAGGCTTGGTAAAAAGTCCTGCGACAAGGAGAAAGTGAAGATGGCCAAACGTATCCAGTTCAGTTCCCACGGCGGTCCCGAAGTGCTCGAGTACGTCGATTACTCGCCTGCCGAGCCCGGCCCGCAGCAGGTGCGCGTCAGCAACAAGGCGATCGGCCTGAATTTCATCGACACCTATTACCGCAGCGGCCTGTATCCGCCACCGGCGTTGCCTTCTGGCCTGGGCGCCGAGGGCGCGGGCGTGGTCGAGGCGATCGGCGCAGACGTTACGCGGTTCAAGGTTGGCGACCGGGTGGCGTACGGCAGCGGCCCGCTGGGGGCCTACAGCGATGTGCATGTGTTGCCCGAAGCCAACCTGGTGCACCTGCCCGAAGCCATCAGTTTCGAACAGGCCGCCGGGGTAATGCTCAAGGGCCTGACCGTGCAATACCTGTTGCGCCAGACCTATGAGCTCAAGGGTGGCGAAACCATTTTGTTCCACGCGGCCGCCGGTGGCGTGGGCTCCTTGGCTTGCCAGTGGGCCAAGGCTCTAGGCGTGAAGCTGATCGGCACTGTCAGCTCGGCGGAAAAGGCCGCCATCGCCAAATCCCACGGCGCCTGGGAAGTCATCGACTACAGCAAGGAAAACGTCCCGCAGCGCGTGTTGGAATTGACTGACGGCAAGAAAGTCCCGGTGGTGTACGACGGCGTTGGCAAGGACACTTGGCTGACGTCGTTGGATTGCACGGCGCCCCGTGGCCTGGTGGTGAGCTTCGGCAACGCCTCCGGCGCGGTGGATGGCGTGAACCTGGGGATTCTCTCGGCCAAGGGCTCGCTGTACGTCACCCGCCCAACCCTGGCGACCTACGCCAACAACGCCGAAAACCTGCAGCGCATGGCGGATGAGTTGTTCGGGATGATCGCCAGCGGCAAGCTCACGGTGGATATCAACCAGCGTTATCCACTGGCGGAAGCGGCCAAGGCCCATACCGAGTTATCAGCGCGGCGCACGACGGGGTCGACCGTTCTCCTGCCTTGAGATTGGGTACCCAAGGGTACATGCAGTACCTGTGGGAGCGGGCTTGCTCGCGATAGCGGTGGATCAGCCAACATCGATGCCAACTGACCTGACGCCTTCGCGAGCAAGCCCGCTCCCACACTTGCTCTGTGGTGCTCATAAATACTGGGTACAACACAAAACCCTGTGGGAGCGGGCTTGCTCGCGAATTCGGTGGGTCAGCTTGCATCAATGTTGAATGTGCCGACGCCTTCGCGAGCAAGCCCGCTCCCACACTTGTTTGGTGGTGTTCATAAGTACTGTGTGCAACACAAAACCCTGTGGGAGCGAGCCTGCTCGCGATAGCGGTGGATCGGCCAACATCAATGCCAACTGACCTGGCGCCATCGCGAGCAAGCTCGCTCCCACAGTGGTTTATGCAAGTGCAGAGTTTGTGTTCGGGCTCAGTCCGGCCGCACGACCTTGCCGGTCGCCAGGTCGCGAATCACGCTGGGGTTCTTGCGCCCGCCCAGGTTGCCGCCCAGCACCAGGTCGATCTGCCCGCGGAAATACTGCTCGACGCGAATCCGCGTGCGCGCTGCCGGGCGCCCCTGGGGGTTGGCCGAGGTGGACACCAGCGGCCCGACCAGCGAACACAAATCACGCACGGTGGGATGATCGCTGACCCGCAGCGCGACGGTGTCGTGCACGCCAGTAATCCACTCCGGCAGCAGATTCTGGTGCGGCACCAGCCAGGTATTGGGCCCTGGCCAGGTGCTGGCCATGCGGTCCATCCAGGTTTCGGGGAAGTCTTCGAACAGAAAGTCGAACTGGTGGATGTTGTCCGCCACCAGGATCAGGCCTTTGTCAGGCAGCCGCGACTTGATCGCCAGCAGGCGTTCCACGGCCTCCTCGTTCCATGGGTCGCAACCCAGGCCCCAGACCGCTTCGGTTGGATAGGCAATCACCGCCCCGGCGCGAATTTCTCGCGCGGCTTGTTGCACACGCCAACTGTTGACCATGAAAGATTCTCCCGCAACGCAATTAAGGCTGTGGGCAGTTTACCGATCTTCCCCATAAAACCTAGCGTGCGAACCAGCGTCCGTTGTCACGAGTGGCGCGCCCCTCCATTTCCAGCTCAGTCAGCGCCGCCAGCACTTTGGGCAAACCCCAGCCACTGGCATCGGCCAACGCCTCGCTGCTCTGCGGCGCGGCATGCAGCAGGCGCAGCAGCGGATGGGTCACGGGCACAGGCTCGGCGGCCAGCGGCAGCCGCTGCCAACCGCGCAACGCTTCGAGAATGTGCTCGACGGTTTCCACCAGTGCCGCCCCGTCGCGGATCAGTTGATGACAGCCCCGGGCCCCAGGGTGATGGATCGACCCTGGAATGGCATACACCTCGCGACCCTGTTCCGCCGCCAGACGGGCGGTGATCAGCGAGCCGCTGGCGACACTGGCCTCCACCACCAGCACCCCGAGGGACAAACCACTGATGATCCGGTTGCGGCGCGGAAAGTTGCTGGCGTTGGGCGCTGCGTCCAGCGGGAACTCCGAAACCACCGCGCTGCCCTGGGCAATCATCGCGTCCGCCAACCGACGATTGCGCTGTGGATAAAAATTTTCCAGGCCAGTGCCGAGCACGCCGACGGTGCATCCGCCAACGTCCAGCGCCGCCTGATGGGCCGCCGCATCGATGCCCAACGCCAAGCCACTGGTGATGACAAAACCAGCGCCGGCCAGGCTTCTGGAAAACGCCGCCGCCGTGTCCATTCCGGGACGCGATGCCCGGCGACTGCCGACCATCGCCAGCTGCGGTTTTTCCAGGATCGAGGGGGCGCCAGCGACGAACAGCAGCGGCGGCGCGTCGCTGATCTGTGCCAGCAGCGCCGGGTAGTCAGGCTGGTCCCACATCAGTAAATGCTGGGCCGGGCCGTCTAGCCAGGCCAATGCGTGGGCGGCACCGTCGCGTATGTCCGGGGCGCGTCGGGCCTCGGGGCACGCGGCCGGCAACCCCAGCGCCCGCCAGGCGCTGGCCGGCGCGCTGATGGCTTTGGAGGCCGAGCCAAAGGCCTCCATCAAGGTCATGAAACGTTTAGGTCCCAGCTCCGGCAAGCGATGCAAGCGCAGACGGGCCTCCAGTTCCGCAGGCGGAACCGAAGCAGATTCAGGCAAAGGCATGTGATCAATCCTTGATCATTATCGTTCCGTTGAAACGGGAACAAGCTGTGGATAACTCTGTTGGTAACTTGTGAGACCCGTTACGGATTGCGCACCTTGTCGAGGATCGCCAACGATCGCGAGGCGTACAGCACCAAGCCGTAACTGAGTTTGTCGTAAGTGCGGAACACCATCAGCAGGCCGGCCCGTTCATCGGGGATTTTCACCGGCTCGCCGGTGATGCGGTCGCGCACCGTTTCGCCGGTCTTCATCACCGCCAGCACGTTGCCTTCCACCAGCCCGTCGCGCCGCCCCTTGTTCAGGGTGACCACGTCCAGCGCGCCGATCTGCGTCACGCCCCGAGGCACGTCCAGGATCAACCCCTGGATGTCCGATTTCGGCGCGCTGGGCATGAAGGTCGAGTTGATCGAGCGCTCTTCGCCGCTGAACAGGCGATCACCCAGGCGCACTTCCTGGGTGGTGCGTTGCAGGGCCAGGGTGGTGACGTCGCCCTCGCTGGCGACCACTTCGCCGCTGCCGATGTCGTCGGCGTTGATGCCCAGGAATTCCTTGGTCTCGGGGTCGGTGTAGACCTTGCCCTGGCGGAAGATGCCGTACGCCGTCTGGCTCTCATCGAACGCACCACGAGCAAAGACCCGGTCCCCCATGCCACTGAGCACCCGCTCGGCATTGCCGGCGACGACGTAGGGCGCCTTGTTGAAATCTTCCGCCGTGTCGACGATGCGGTTGCTCAGCAAAAAGCTGTTGATGGCCTGCAGCGGAATGCTCGGGATGGCGTCGGCCACCGGCGAACTGCGAATGCGCGGCGACAGCTTGATGGTGCCCCGCGAGGCGCCGCGATTGAGGGTCAGGCGCGGCTGGCCGTTGACGTAGACCAGCGACAGGGTGTCGCCCGGATAGATCAGGTTGGGGTTTTCGATCTGTGGGTTGGCCTGCCACAGCTCCGGCCATTTCCACGGCTCGCGCAGGTATTTACCGGAAATGTCCCACAGCGTGTCCCCCGTCACCACCGTGTATTGCTGGGGAAAACCTTCCCGAAGTTGCACTTGCCCGTGCGCGATACCGGCCGAGGCCAGGAGCAGCAGGGCGAGTAGTGATTTCCTCATGCGGTGAATCCCTTTATTATGTGCGTTCGCGTAAAACGCCAGAGCCCCCGTGGCTCGCTCTGTTCAAGAGCAACGTTTTACAACGGTAGCCTGCATCCCGACACACGCCAGGCCAGCCACCCGACTTTACCTCACACGTGCATTTATCAAGCTTATGGCCATTTTGAACATTCTCGAATTTCCGGACCCGCGCCTGCGCACTATCGCCAAACCGGTGGCCGTAGTGGACGACGAAGTGCGTCAGCTGGTCGATGACATGTTTGAAACAATGTATGAGGCGCCGGGCATCGGCCTCGCCGCGACCCAGGTCAACGTGCACAAGCGTATCGTCGTCATGGACCTCTCCGAAGACCGCAGCGAGCCCCGGGTGTTCATCAACCCCGAGTTCGAAACCCTGACCGACGAGATGGACCAATACCAGGAAGGCTGCCTGTCGGTGCCGGGCTTCTACGAAAACGTCGACCGTCCGCAGAAGGTCAAGATCAAGGCCCTGGACCGTGACGGCCAGCCTTACGAGCTGATCGCCGAAGGCCTGCTGGCGGTGTGCATCCAGCACGAATGCGACCACCTCAACGGCAAGTTGTTCGTCGATTACCTGTCTAATCTCAAGCGTGACCGGATCAAGAAAAAACTGGAAAAGATCCATCGCCAGAACGCTTGATGCCCCTCTTCAAAGGCTTGCCGCGGCAAGCCTTTTTCTTTTTGCGACTGCTTTGTAATTGAGAGTTTTCCATGACTGAGCCACTGCGCATCGTCTTTGCCGGCACTCCCGAGTTCGCCGCCGAACACCTCAAGGCCCTGCTGGCCAGCCCCCACGAAATCGTCGCGGTCTACACCCAACCGGACCGTCCTGCCGGTCGCGGGCAAAAATTGATGCCCAGCCCGGTCAAACAACTCGCACTGGAAAATGGTTTGCCGGTGTTGCAGCCGCCGACCCTGCGCGACGCGCAAGCCCAAGCCGAACTGGCGGCGCTCAAGCCCGACTTGATGGTGGTGGTCGCCTACGGCCTGATCCTGCCGCAAGTGGTGCTGGACATCCCGCGCCTGGGCTGCATCAACAGCCACGCCTCGCTGCTGCCGCGCTGGCGCGGTGCGGCGCCGATCCAACGTGCGGTGGAGGCGGGCGATGCCGAAAGCGGCGTGACCGTGATGCGCATGGAAGCCGGCCTGGACACCGGGCCGATGCTGCTCAAGGCCAGCACCCCCATCAGCGCCGAAGACACCGGCGGCAGCCTGCACGACCGCCTCGCGCTGATCGGCCCGCCAGCGGTGGTCCAAGCCATCGCCGGCCTGGCCGCTGGCACGCTGGAAGGCGAAGTGCAGAACGACAGCCTCGCCACCTACGCGCACAAACTGAACAAGGACGAAGCCCGCATCGACTGGAGCCGCCCGGCCGTCGAGCTGGAGCGCCTGGTGCGGGCCTTCAACCCTTGGCCGATCTGCCACAGCACCTTGAACGGTGAAGCCCTGAAAGTCTTGGCCGCCAACTTGGCCGAAGGGAAGGGCGCACCAGGAGAAATCCTCAGCGCCAGCAAGGACGGCCTCGTCGTTGCCTGTGGCGAGCAGGCCCTGTGCCTGACCCGTCTGCAACTGCCCGGCGGCAAGGCGCTGAACTTCAGCGACCTGTTCAACAGCCGCCGTGAGAAATTCGCCGTCGGCACCGTCCTCGGCCAAGCGGCGGACGCCTCATGAACCCGCGTCTGGCCGCCGCCAAGGCACTTGCCGCCGTCCTCAGCGGCAAAGCCTCGCTGAACAGTTCCCTGCCGACCCAGCTGGACAAGGTCGAAGACCGTGATCGCGGTTTCACCCAGGACCTGGCGTTCGGCACCGCCCGTTGGCAGCCGCGCCTCTCGGCCCTCGCGGCGAAGCTGTTGCAAAAGCCGTTCAAGGCCGCCGATGCCGACGTCGAGGCGCTGCTGCTGGTGGGCCTCTATCAACTGCTCTACACCCGCGTCCCGGCCCACGCCGCCATCGGCGAAACCGTGGGCTGCGCCGACAAGCTGAAAAAACCTTGGGCCAAGGCCCTGATCAACGCCGTGTTGCGCCGCGCCCAACGGGAAAGCGAAACCCTGCTGGCCGAACTGGAGCACGATCCGGTGGTCCGCACCGCCCATCCGCGCTGGTTGCAGAAGTCCCTCAAGGCCTTCTGGCCCGAGCAATGGGAAGCCATCTGCGCCGCCAACAATGCCCATCCGCCGATGATCCTGCGGGTCAACCGTCGCCACCACACACGCGATGCCTACCTGGCGTTGCTGGGCGAGGCGGGCATCCCGGCCATCCCGTGCCAGTACAGCCGCGACGGCATCGTCCTGGAAACCCCAGGCGATGTGCGCGCACTGCCGGGCTTCGCCGAGGGCTGGATCAGCGTCCAGGACGAAGCTGCGCAACTGGCCGCCGACCTGCTGGAGCTGGCGCCCGGCCAACGGGTACTGGACGCCTGCTGCGCGCCAGGGGGCAAAACCTGTCACATCCTCGAAGCTGAGCCGAAACTGGCCGGCGTCGTGGCCGTGGACCTGGAAGCCAAGCGCCTCGTGCGAGTGAAGGAAAACCTCGAACGCCTGGGCCTGGACGCCGAACTGTTCGCCGCCGACGGTCGCGACACGGCGGCGTGGTGGGACGGCAAGCCGTTCCAGCGCATCCTCCTCGACGCGCCGTGCTCGGCCACCGGCGTGATCCGTCGCCATCCGGACATCAAGCTCACCCGCCAGCCGGACGACATCGCCGCATTGGCCGTGTTGCAAGGCGAACTGCTCGATGCCCTGTGGCAGACCCTGGACGTGGGCGGCATGCTGCTCTACGCCACCTGCTCGACCTTGCCGACCGAAAACACCGAAGTGATCGAAGCCTTCCTCGCCCGCACGCCGGGCGCCCGTGAGCTGGACATCGCCACCCAGGCCGGCCTCAAGCAGCCTCACGGCCGCCAGTTGCTGGCCCAGGAAGGCGGCCACGATGGGTTCTATTACGCCAAGCTGATCAAAATCGCCGCCGCACGCGGTTAAAACCGATTCGATAGGAGTGAATGGATGAAAATCATCATCCTGGGTGCAGGGCAGGTCGGCGGTTCGCTGGCGGAACATTTGGCCAGCGAGGCCAACGACATCACCGTGGTCGACACCGACAGTGAACGCCTGCGCGACCTCGGCGACCGTCTCGACATCCGCACCGTGCAAGGGCGCGGTTCCTTGCCGACGGTATTGCGCCAGGCCGGCGCCGACGACGCCGACATGCTCGTGGCCGTGACCAACAGCGACGAAACCAACATGGTCGCCTGCCAGGTCGCCCACACCCTGTTCCACACCCCGACCAAGATCGCCCGGGTGCGCGAAGCCGCCTACCTGACCCGCGCCGACCTCTTCGACAACGAAGCGATCCCGGTGGACGTGCTGATCAGCCCCGAGCAGGTGGTGACCAACTACATCAAGCGCCTGATCGAACACCCCGGCGCCTTGCAGGTGATCGACTTCGCCGAGGGCAAGGCGCAACTGGTGGCGGTCAAGGCCTACTACGGCGGCCCGTTGGTGGGCCAGCAACTGCGCCAATTGCGCGAACACATGCCGAATGTCGAAACCCGCGTCGCCGCGATTTTCCGCCGTGACCGGCCGATCCTGCCCCAGGGCGACACGGTGATCGAAGCCGACGACGAAGTGTTCTTCATCGCCGCCAAGGCGAATATTCGCGCCGTCATGAGCGAAATGCGCCGCCTCGATGAAAACTACAAACGCATCGTCATCGCCGGCGGCGGCCAGATCGGCGAGCGCCTGGCCGAAGCCATCGAAAGCCGCTACCAGGTCAAGATCATCGAGTTGAACCCGGCACGCTGCCGCTACCTCTCCGACACCCTCGACAGCACCGTGGTGCTGCAAGGCAGCGCCTCCGACCGCGACCTGCTGCTGGAAGAAAACATCGCCGACGCCGACATCTTCCTGGCCCTGACCAACGACGACGAAGCCAACATCATGTCCTCGCTGCTGGCCAAGCGTCTGGGCGCGAAAAAGGTCATGACCATCATCAACAACCCGGCCTACGTCGACCTGATCCAGGGCGGCGACATCGACATCGCCATCAGCCCGCAACTGGCCACCATCGGCACCTTGCTCGCCCACGTACGCCGCGGCGACATCGTCAGCGTCCACTCCCTGCGCCGCGGCGCGGCCGAAGCCATCGAGGCGATTGCCCACGGCGACGCCAAATCCAGCAAAGTGATCGGCAAAGCCATCCGCGACATCGGCCTGCCACCGGGCACCACCATCGGCGCGATCATCCGCGACGAAGAAGTGCTGATCGCCCACGACGACACCGTGATCCAGACCGGCGACCATGTGATCCTGTTCCTGGTGGACAAGAAGCACATTCGCGATGTCGAGAAGCTGTTTCATGTGGGGTTGAGTTTCTTCTGATCCAGCATCTGCGGTGCTGGTCCTCTGCCTTCGCGAGCAAGCCCGCTCCCACAGGTTTGCTGTTGTTCACGACAATGGTGAGCAACAAAGATCTACTGTGGGAGCGGGCTTGCTCGCGAAAGCGCACCAACGGCCAACAGATCAATCACTGACACCCCCGAGGAAGCGCCCCCATGCTCGACTCCCTGGAAAAAATGCTCGCCAAGGGCATGGACAACCCCCTCCTGCGCTTCGGCCTGGGCAAAGGCTACCTCGACCTAGGCGATTTCCCCCGCGCCGCCGAACACCTCCAACGCTGCGTCGAATTCGACCCCAAGTACTCAGCAGCCTGGAAACTCCTAGGCAAAGCCCACCAAGGCCAAGGCGACGCCGCCGCAGCCCGCCAAGCCTGGGAACAAGGCCTGGAAGCCGCCCGCGCACACGGCGACAAACAAGCCGAAAAAGAAATGACCGTGTTCCTCAAAAAACTGGACCGCCACCCCTGACTTCACACAAAACTGCTTTTGTGGCGAGGGAGCTTGCTCCCGCTTGAGTGCGCAGCACTCACAAGAAAGCCCACCGCGTCCTCAATACCAGCCCACCAAGCAGTCAACACACAAAACTCTGTGGCGAGGGGATTCATCCCCGCTGGGCTGCGCGGCAGCCCCAAGACAGCCAATGCGGTCTGTCTGATGTACCGGAAACTAGCAGAGATTTGCTTCTTAATAGGATGCCCACCGATTTTTACCAAATCTATGGAGTGGACAATGACGAACGAAAATAGAGAATTAAGTCCGGATCTACACTCGCAAATACTGAAATTCAGTAGTGACGGAGATCTGCTGGCCGAGCCAGGCCGCTTTGAGGAAGCAGTAGCCCAATATAACAAGGCGTGGGCATTAATCCCTTCCCCAAAAAATGATTGGGAGGCTGCAACCTGGATCCTAGCGGCTATCGCTGACGCTTGCTTCCTATCCGGATTTACGACCTCCGCTCGCGAAGCGTTGCAGTACGCAATGTCTTGCCCTGGCGGGATTGGAAATCCTTTTTTGCACCTGCGTCTTGGACAGGTTTTGCTCGATGATGGTCAAGATGATCGTGCTGCAGATGAGTTGATGCGCGCATACATGGGAGCTGG